>NZ_OZ257252.1:0-2457500 GCF_965279615.1 Runella sp.
AGTTTGGAAATAAATCAATTACATCATAACGCAAAGGTTTGGAGTCTGGCCCCGGGCATCGTCGATACGGCCATGCAGGGCGAAATACGCTCGCGTACAGCCGAGCAATTTGCTGAAGTGGAACGATTCAAAACACTGCATGCCGAAGGGCAACTGCGCTCGCCTGAGAGCGTTGGCGAGTTTATCTTTCATGCCATTGGAAATAAAAAATTCCAAAACGGCGGTTTTTACGACATCCGCGACCTTTGAAGATAGCCATTAAAGTTTCAATTTAACGCCGGTACGGCTTTCTTTCAGGCAATAAATAAAATTGTACTTTAACGACTTCTAAACCGGCAGGGCAAGCTTCTTATGGCTGCTGCGGTTGAAAATAAAAAAGACTGTTCGCTGAGTTGATGCCAATGCACTTCCAATGGCGATTCCGGCCTCCAAAAGAAAGCACGAGAATGATCGGAGCTTCGCTATAGCGGTATTTTTACGGTCTGAGTCAGGCAAAAGTACGATCATGTCCCGGCAGTAAAAAGGCAATTCATAGGCGTTGTAAGGCCTTATTTAGGGTTTAAAATAAACCAATTTTCAATTCAAATTTACAGGTTGCCTTAAACGGGTAAATTTTAGGATTTTTGCCCGGATTCCTGTATCTTTACGCGTTAAAAAATTGAAATATTTACAGCGATAAGCACCCTATTCGTTACTAATTCCAAAATATGGCAAACGAAACGATTGAAATTCCGGAACAAGTAGACAAGAGCAATTATTCAGCCGAAAACATTCAAGTTCTTGAGGGCCTGGAGGCGGTACGCAAGCGCCCGGCCATGTATATTGGTGACATTGGAGTAAAAGGACTTCACCACCTTATTTGGGAGGTTGTCGACAACTCTATTGACGAAGCGCTGGCAGGGTATTGTGATCGGATTGAAGTAGTAATCAACGCTGATAATTCCGTAACGGTAAAAGACAATGGCCGGGGTATTCCGACAGGCATCATGTCCAAGGAGAAGAAATCAGCTCTTGAGGTCGTCATGACGGTACTCCACGCAGGGGGTAAGTTTGACAAAGATACTTATAAAGTGTCAGGTGGTTTGCACGGGGTAGGTGTATCCTGCGTAAACGCTCTCTCAAAATACCTTCGCGTAGAAATACATCGGGAAGGCAAAATATTCGAACAGGAATATAAGATCGGCAAGCCGCTTTATCCCGTTCGCGCAATCGGTGATGCCGACGATACGGGTACATTCACTCACTTCCTGCCCGATGACAGCATCTTTACCGTATCGGAATATAAATATGAAACCGTTGCCAACCGTATACGTGAGTTGTCGTTCCTGAACAAAGGAATTACATTGACACTCACCGACCTGAGAGACATCGACGAAAACGGACAGCCGCGCTATGAAGAGTTTCATTCACAGGGTGGACTCGTTGAGTTTGTGACGTACTTGGACAGCACCCGCGACCACCTGATCCCTACACCCATTTACATGGAAAATGACAAAGGGGCAGTGCCGGTAGAAGTGGCAATGATCTATAATACGTCGTATTCCGAAAACGTCGTTTCGTACGTTAATAACATCAATACCATTGAAGGTGGAACGCACGTGTCGGGTTTCCGGATGGCATTGACGCGTACGTTGAAAAACTACGCCGATAAGTCGGGAATATTGGCCAAAGAAAAAATTGAGATCAGCGGCGATGACTTCCGGGAAGGACTTACGGCGGTTATTTCCGTAAAAGTGCAGGAGCCACAGTTTGAAGGTCAAACCAAAACCAAGTTGGGTAACTCCGACGTGGCCGGGGCGGTGAGCCAAGTAGTGAGCGAAATGCTTGATAACTTCTTACAGGAACACCCCAAAGAAGCACGTATCATTGTTGATAAAGTGATCCTTGCCGCAAAAGCCCGTATTGCCGCGCGTAAAGCCCGCGAAATGGTGCAACGTAAAACGGTATTGGGAGGTACAGGATTGCCGGGTAAATTGGCTGACTGCTCTGAAACTGACCCTGCCGGGTGCGAATTGTATCTGGTGGAAGGGGATTCGGCCGGTGGTTCGGCAAAACAGGGTCGTAACCGTGCTTTTCAGGCGATTTTACCTCTTCGCGGTAAGATCCTGAACGTTGAAAAAGCACAGGAATATAAAATATACGAAAACGAAGAAATCAAGAATATGATCACCGCGCTGGGGGTTGTGTTTGGAAAAGATGGCGATGAACGTGCGCTTAACATGGATAAGCTGCGCTACCACAAGGTTATCATCATGACCGATGCCGACGTGGATGGCAGCCACATTCGTACGTTGATCCTGACGTTCTTCTTCCGTTATATGAAAGACCTTATCGACAGTGGGTATGTGTACATTGCGCAGCCACCGTTGTATTTGGTTAAAAAAGGAAAAGAAGAGCGTTACTGCTGGACAGAAG
The DNA here is from genome assembly GCF_965279615.1 of Runella sp. Classification (NCBI taxonomy): domain Bacteria; kingdom Pseudomonadati; phylum Bacteroidota; class Cytophagia; order Cytophagales; family Spirosomataceae; genus Runella; species Runella sp. Next base: position 2,416 of record NZ_OZ257252.1, read on the forward strand.
CCCAACGTGAACAGGCTGTTTTGGAAATTGCGGGTGGCAAAGAAGACAGCGTTTACATTCAACGATATAAAGGTTTGGGGGAAATGAACCCTGAACAATTGTGGGAAACCACCATGGATCCGACTCGCCGCAGTTTGAAGCAGGTAAGTATCGACTCCGCGGCAGAAGCAGACCATTTGTTCTCGATGCTTATGGGTGATGAAGTAGCTCCCCGCCGGGAATTTATTGAACGGAATGCTAAATATGCGAGAGTGGACGTCTAATCGTTAGTGTTAACAAACCATTAAATTGAGCCACTCTGTCCTCCGGACGAGTGGCTCAATTGTTTTTATAAAGTATCTTTGGCATTATTTTTTATACAGTAGAACCGGGAGAATTGCTTAAAAACAATACTTGCCGGTTTTTCAATTACATACTTAGTTACCTTTTACATTGATCGTACCAAATTTGAAGTTTTTATGCCTAATTCTGAACAAACTAACGATAATCGCAAAAGTGGTTTTTCTTCCTTGTTCTCGTTTATTCGCGACCGTAGAGAGATGAAAGAAGGGCAACTCCCCAATGAAGTAGACCGTTTTTCCAGTTCGGCGGAGCGACTCAGCCAGACCATAGAACAAAGCAATTTTATAAGCCGTGACCTCAGTTGGCTGCAATTCAATTACCGCGTTTTGGATCAGGCACGCAGTGCGCGCCGGACGTTATTTGAGCGGATGAAGTTTCTGGCCATTTCCGATTCAAACCTTGATGAATTTTCGTCCATTCGGGTGGGCAGCTTGTACAACTACCTGGATTATGGAAAAGAGCGGGTAGACTACTCAGGATTGCGGGAAATTCCTTTCCGGAAAGCCTTATTTTCGGCCATTCATAAATTTACCCAAGAGCAGGATGAAGTATTTGAGCATGACCTTTTGCCGCTTTTTGCTGAGCATAATTTAAAGATAGGCCGTTGGAGTGATTTGGAAGAGGCTGAACGTGAAGAAGTTGGAAAGTACTTTGACCGTACGATCTATCCCATGCTTACGCCAATGCTGTTTGATTATACGCATACTTTTCCTGTTCTGTTAGCCAAAACTCTGATTTTTGCCGTTGTGACCCGGGTAACGGAACAGGTAAAGGAAGAAGAGGAAAATCGTAAAATTTCGTTTGTACAGATTCCTGCCAACTTAAAACGTTTTTATACCATAGAGCGCACAAACGGCGAACTGGTATTCATCCCCATTGAAGAAATAATGCGGCATGAATTGCGCAAATTGTACCGCAATGTCGAGATACTTGACCTGCATTTATTCCGGATTGTACGAAACGGTGATTTTTCCATTGATGATAATGATGATGTTGAAACCGATTTTTTGGATGAAGTAAAACAGAAACTCAAAACCCGTCGTTTGGGGCGGGTTGTACGCATGGAAGTAGAGCGCAACGTCTCTGACTGGCTGCTTAATTTACTGAAAAAACGTTGGGAAATAGACGATTACAACGTATTTACCTGTAACCATTTATTGGATTTTACGTGCCTGTGGCAGATCATCAAACACCCGGATTTTGCCGAATTGGTTCCGCCGCCACCTTCGCCTGTGCCACCTTTGGGCGTGACGCGCGAAGAGATGGAAGATATTTTCGAAACCATCAAAGAAGGAGACATATTACTGCATCATCCTTACAATAATTTTGAGCCTGTTCTGGAACTTTTGGAAGAAGCCGCCGATGATCCTAAAGTGTTGGCTATCAAGCTGACCATCTATCGATTGGCTAAAAAATCACGTATTACGGAAGCATTGCTGAAAGCCGCCGAAAACGGCAAACACGTTTCAGTACTGTTTGAAGTAAAAGCTCGCTTTGACGAAGAAAACAACATGCGGGAAGCGCAACGATTGCAGAAAGCGGGTTGTTTTGTGATCTATGGAATCAGCCGTTTTAAAACCCACACAAAATTACTCCAAATTGTGCGCGCCGAAGAGCAGGGAGTCATTAGTTATTCGCACTTGGCGAGTGGAAACTACAACGAAGAAACGGCTAAGCTTTATACGGATATTGGTCTGCTTACATGCGATGAGGTCTATAACCGCGACATTACCGAGTTCTTCAACGTTATCACGGGGCATTCATTGCCGAATGAGTATCAATATTTGCTCACGGCTCCGCGCGACATGCGTAAGCAGATCATTAAATTGATTCAGCAGGAAGCTGAAAATGCAACGAATGGACTGGCGAGCGGTATCTGCATCAAAATCAATTCATTGGAAGACAAAACGACCATTGAAGAACTGTACAAAGCGTCGCAGGCGGGGGTTCCTATTCGACTGATCGTGCGCGGCATTTGCTGTCTTCGTCCGGGACGAAAGGGGCTGAGTGAAAATATTACGGTAAGGTCTATTGTGGGAGATTTTCTGGAACATACGCGCATCTTCTATTTTCATAACGAAGGCAATCCTAAAGTATACGGCGGAAGTGCCGATGCAATGGTGCGCTCGTTTGATCGTCGAATCGAGTCCATGTTTGCCTTTGTCAATCCTCGGGTGAAGCAGCAAGTTATTCAGATTCTGGACTATAACCTTCGCGACAATGTGAACTCTTATGAGTTATTGGAAGACGGAAATTATGTGAAATGTGCAGAAAAAAAAGAAGAAGATTCATTTGATATTCATAAGCGGTTCTTTCATGTGACGTTGGAAGAGGCAATGAAGACAAAACTTTTTGCAGACGCAGTACCTGAAAAAAAGGAGAATGCTGCGCCCGAACCAACCGTAACCCTTTCTGAATCCGAAGCATGAAATTCATTTTAATCCTTGTCATAAGCAGCGTTTTTTGTCATTGTTTTATTCAACCGAGTCAAGCTCAATCGGAGAAAAAAAAAGCACTTTTTGTCATTGTTGATGGCATTGCTTCCGATGTGATCGAAGCGCAAAAATTGCCCAACCTGACGGCTATTGCCAAAGCAGGAGGCTATACGCGGGCGTATGTGGGCGGTAAAAAAAATACTTATTCCCAGACTCCCACGATCTCGGCGGTAGGCTATAACAGCTTACTGACGGGAACGTGGGTCAACAAACACAACGTGTGGGATAATAACATCAAAGACCCAAATTATCATTATTGGACTATTTTCCGCTTCTTTGAAGCACAATATCCCTTCAAAAAGACCGCCGTTTTTTCGACGTGGCTTGACAACCGTACCAAATTGGTCGGTGAAGGATTACCGCAAACGAATCAGTTGAAACTGGATTATTTTTTTGACGGTTTTGAACTGGATACGCTTCATTTTCCCCACGATAAAGAGGCCGAATACATTCACAGGATCGACGAAAAAGTTGTGGACGAAGCCGCGCAATACATTCAAAATGAAGCGCCGGACCTTTCGTGGATTTACTTGGAATATACTGACGATATGGGCCATAAATTCGGTGACAGCGACCGCTTTATCAACGCCGTTCGAATGATGGATAACCAAATGGGACGGCTGTGGAAAGCCATTCAATACCGTGAAAAGAACTTTGGTGAAGAATGGCAATTGTTTATCACCACAGATCACGGACGAGATGCCGCAAGCGGTAAAAATCACGGAGGGCAGTCGGACCGGGAGCGCAGTACATGGATCGTGACCAATGCCAAAGAACTCAATGCTTATTTTTCGGGCAAAGCCGGTGCAGACGTTATACCGGCCGTAGTAGACATCATGCCGACCATAGCCCGCCATTTGGGCCTTACATTTCCGAAAGAACAGGCCTTTGAGGTTGATGGTATTCCCTTAACAGGCAAGCTTTCTATCCTGAATTCAACGCTGAAAAAAGAAGCAAATCAATTGGAGTTTACATGGAAGGCGATGGAGAAAGAGGGAAGTGTAAAGGTCTGGTTAACAACTACTAATAATTTTGAACAAGGCAAGCGAGATCGCTATTTGCTCATGGACGAAGTGCCGGTCACGAATGAAAAAGTCGTGATCGATGTGACTAAAATTCCTTCCAAATTTTATAAGATCGTACTGGAAGCAAAATACAACCTACAGAATAAATGGTTGGTAGAATAACTTCTCCTTTCCAACCTTTTCATCAATGTCAGCGTCTTATTGTCGGCAACTTTAGACAGATTGCCGAGGATTGTTTACTAAAGATGTGATGATATTTATGAAAAAACTGATTGTATTCGGTTTGCTGGCAGTGATTGGGATTCGTTGTAAATCGTCGGCGCTGGACGCGATGCTTTCACCTGAAAGTGGTTGTGTTTCAGCCCAACCTACGCTTATTGGTAAATGGAACATGGTCGAATTTCGTTATTTTGGCGGGTGTTGCCCCGTTATTGCCGATTCTTCCTGGAAAAAAGCCCCTGAGAATTCGTACACGGTTGAATTTACGGCCGATGGTAAAGTAATGGTAACCAATGCCGTCTCAGGCAGCAACGGCGTAGCACCGGCGCAGCCTGCGCAATTATCCACGAGTTATACCTTGTCGGGCAAAGAAATTACCTTAGGAGAGCAAATACTTGGCGGTGCGACGTGGGAAAAGAAAACCCAAGTAGTAAAACTAACCACGCGTGAGTTGGTATTGGGTATAACAGTAGGAAAAGAAGGAGAAACCAACGAACGGAGGTTTGCAAGAAGTTGCCAATAAAATGAAAACAGCATGGTTTGGCTGAAAGGAAATGAGTTGTTTTCAGCCAAACCATGCATAGCATTTATTTTTTGACAGTTGAAATCAAAGACACATTATCTACTTCGTCATAAGTATTAATCCGCTGATCTTCAGTTCATCATCGTGCTGCGATAAGATATAAAAGTTAGTTTCCTTCGAAACTTCTTCTCCTGATCTATCATCGTTATTCCAAAGTACTTTACTGATAAAATTTGTCTCCGAGAGTTGCTCTTCACTCAAAATCGTGGGAATCGCTTTGTCTTTGTCAATGTTCTGCGCTTTCTAGCTTAATTCCTTACTTTCCGGAAGGCTAAAACTTCGCCCGATTCACCGGGTATTCTCATCCGAATAAATGGCCGGAGGCGTTTGATAAAATGCTGAGACTCTTTCTGCTGACAACGAAAGCAAAGTTTCCGCTTACTCATCAAAAAAAGCCTGAACGGATGAATCTGAAAGGATGGATTGCCTTTCCATTTCTTATGAATTTATTGATTAAAATTTCGCTCTATTGTTAACACTCATTGACTTTTGAGGAGAGATTGGAAATAGCTGTACCGGCAATATTCATTAGTAATAATAGAGAAAAAAATGGCCGATTAGAGCAATTTTGCTCACATACATACTACTCTGCATGCCAAAAGGGGCTATTATCATATCAAGCTGTTAGCAATAACCTGTGGCTGCGTAATCCCCGACCTGTCGGCAAATTCATACAGTCTGTCTATGTTTTATTGCGGCCATTAGTCTGATAGTATATCTTGAAAGTACTTATCAATAGTTAAGCAGATTTGCTTTCAAGTACCCTACATTTTCTATTTCTATTAATAAACAGCATGAAGGAGGAAATAAATAAAGAATTCATATTCATCTATTTCCGGGGAGGAGTATCGGTTTCACAAAACCGGATAATTGATGAATGGATCAAAAATCCCGATAATGAAGAGCTATACTACAAATGGTTGGATGAATACGAGTCCCTGCATCCGGTATATCTTGCAGAATTATCTCCCGCAATTGATCATTTTTACGATCATACCGAAAAATCTCATGAAACAGGTGTAACATCGCCTTAAGTTGTCAGGCCCTCAATTCGAGAATGCCTGAAGGGATTTAAATAAGCTGTTTTATCTTTCGCCGGCTCATTCTGTTTGGCGTAGGTCACTTTGTCTACCTCTCTCCCAAGCTTTGAAACTGCATCCTGTAAACTCCACTTTTGATTTCTTCAGTTATGGGGCGTAAAATTACAAGGTGAAACAAATTGCGCTCCTGCGATGTTGGCTATGATAGCGGGCAGGACCGCAAATCAAAAACAGGCAAAATCCGAATCTTTCGGACATCCATGCGATGTAGAAGGTTTTCTACAACTATTTAGCAAGATTTTTCGGGTATTTTGCTTTACAGTTTGTAGTTTTATGCCTGAAAATTAACTCATCAATTTCATATACTATGGCATTATTTGATTTAGATATGATGCAAGGCCTCTATGCTAAGCTCGGCGAACGAGTAGAGGCTGCTCGTAAAGTTGTAGGACGCCCCCTCACGTATACAGAAAAGATTCTGTATGCTCACCTTACCCAGGGAGATGCAACTGCACCTTATGAGCGGGGAAAATCATACGTTGACTTTGGACCTGACCGCGTGGCTATGCAGGATGCAACCGCGCAGATGGCCTTGTTGCAATTCATGCAGGCAGGCCGCCCTAAAGTGGCCGTTCCTTCAACAGTACATTGTGACCACTTAATTACAGCACAGGTAGGTTCAACGGAAGATTTAAGTAAAGCAGTCGTTGAAAACCAAGAAGTATACGATTTTCTTTCTTCTGTTTCCAATAAATACGGAATTGGCTTCTGGAAACCCGGCGCGGGCATCATTCACCAAGTGGTGTTGGAAAACTACGCGTTTCCGGGTGGTATGATGATCGGAACCGACTCACATACGGTAAATGCGGGCGGCTTAGGAATGATCGCCATTGGAGTAGGGGGCGCAGACGCCTGCGACGTAATGGCCGGATTGCCTTGGGAGCTTAAATTTCCAAAATTGATCGGAGTAAAATTAACCGGTAAATTAAGTGGTTGGACTTCTCCAAAGGATGTTATTTTGAAAGTAGCGGGTATCCTGACCGTAAAAGGCGGTACAGGCGCCATTGTTGAATACTTCGGTGAGGGTGCCACGTCTATGTCGTGTACGGGTAAAGGAACGATCTGTAACATGGGTGCGGAGATCGGAGCCACTACTTCAACGTTTGCCTATGACGAATCTATGGAGCGTTATTTACGCTCTACCGGTCGCGATGCCGTTGCTGACGTAGCCAATACGGTAAAAGAACACCTCACGGCTGACGCAGGTGTGTACGACGAACCCGAAAAATATTTTGACCAAGTCATTGAAATTAATCTTTCAGACCTGGAACCGCATTTGAACGGACCTTTTACGCCTGACTTGGCAACGCCGATCTCGAAAATGAAAGAAGCGGCATTGGCCAATGGATGGCCTACCAAGATCGAAGTAGGTTTGATCGGTTCATGTACCAACTCATCGTACGAAGACATTGCCCGTTCGGCCTCTTTAGCGCGTCAGGTGGCAGCCAAACACCTCAAAACCAAAGCTGAATTTACCATTACGCCCGGCTCAGAGCAGGTTCGCTTTACGGTAGAAAGAGATGGTTTCCTGGCTACCTTCGACGAAATAGGCGGAAAAGTATTTGCCAATGCCTGCGGTCCCTGTATCGGGATGTGGGCACGGGTTGGGGCTGAAAAACAGGAACGTAATACCATCGTTCACTCGTTCAACCGTAACTTTGCCAAACGTGCGGATGGCAACCCCAATACGCTGGCCTTTGTAGGATCGCCTGAATTGGTAACAGCATTGGCCATTGCCGGTGATTTGACCTTCAACCCTCTTACAGATACGCTTATCAATGAATTGGGAGAAGAAGTGAAACTGGATGATCCAAGCGGTGACGAATTGCCGCCACGCGGCTTTGACGTAGACGATGCCGGCTATCAGGCCCCTGCCGAAGACGGCAGCGGTATTTCGGTAGCGGTTTCTCCGACGTCAAATCGTCTTCAATTGCTTGATCCGTTTGCGGCTTGGGAAGGTACTGACCTGAAAGGCTTGAAAGTGTTGATCAAGGCTAAAGGAAAATGTACCACTGACCACATTTCAATGGCAGGACCTTGGTTGAAGTACCGCGGTCACTTGGATAATATCTCAAACAACCTGTTGATCGGTGCCGTAAACTTCTTTAACGAGAAAACGGATAATGTAAAAAATCAATTGACCGGCGAATATGGCCCGGTTCCGGCTACACAACGTGCCTATAAAGCTGCCGGCATTGGGTCTATCGTGGTTGGTGATGAAAACTACGGCGAAGGTTCGTCACGCGAACACGCGGCGATGGAGCCTCGTCATTTGGGGGTACGTGCGGTATTGGTAAAATCATTTGCCCGTATCCACGAAACCAACCTGAAAAAACAGGGGATGCTGGGTTTAACGTTTGCCGATAAAGCGGATTACGACAAAATTTTGGAAGACGATACCGTTGATATTTTAGGATTGACAGAGTTCGCTCCCGGAAAGCCGTTGACGTTGGTATTTAACCACGCAGATGGGACAAAGGACGAAATTGTGGCCAATCATACCTATAATGAACAACAAATTGAGTGGTTTAAGGCAGGTGCGGCGTTGAACATCATTCGCGCGCAAGTGGCCGGAAACTAATATTCAATACTGAATTTCTAAATGAGCGAGGGAATTTCTCGCTCATTTTTTTTGGTTTAGCATGTGAAGCCGGAAAACAAAAAGAGCTACCCTTAGGGCAGCTCTTTTTGTAAAATGTCTTATCAGGAAATATATTACTGACGGCTTGCTTTCCAGGCAACAAAGTCAGACATATTTACTTGCCCGCGAATTTCACCGCCTTTATTGGTAGCAGTGTGAAGGTTCGTGTAAAGTAATCCTGAGAAAAGAAGATTTTCCTGTTGTTGATTTAGGTTCTCCCATTTACCTGAAATAGGTGAAGTAAGGGTTTTGCCAAAATCAAAAATCACGGGACCTGCCTCATAACTCTGACCACTGTGGAAGTGTCCGGCAGTTGGTGTAATTCCGGAATACGTAATGGTATAAGTAAGACTTCTGGTTTCTTTGTTGTAAATCCCTTCCATTCTTCCTGTTGCGCTGCTGGTAACGGGGGGAACCTCGTTTGCACCGGTCAATGTCGCTTCAAATTTAACTTCGGGGTTTGTGTGTGGACCTTCGTCTTTACAGCCAACCATAACGCCTACCGTGAACAGGGCGAAAAAAACGGGTAAAGCTTGCGTCAGTTTCTTCATGGAATTTGCTGATTTGTTTGTTTAGTTGCAATAATATAGTTTTATCCTAGAATTTACAAAAAATCCTGCATAAAAATCCTCTACCGAACTTGCCATACGTCCAATTTTCGAACGTAGAGGGGTTGTTGCTCCCACCAGATTCGCAGCCACTCATCCGATTCTCCAATCACCGTCACTTTGTTTCCCCGGGCGATGGACCACTTTACCGGAGCGGCGGAAGAGGGAGCATCGCGCAGGTACGTTTGGCCTTTGTTAATGATGGCAATCCGGTAAGAATCAGGTAGATTAAGCAGCAGCAGCAATGCAATGAGATAGGCAATCACTACAAATTTGTGGCGACTCCGAATCGACTCTCCTCTGGCCCTTTTTTGGTTCAAAACCCAAAAAGCATAAATGGCGACGATCAACAAAAATAAGTCAAAGTAAAGGGAATATTTACGAAAGAAAAGAAATACAAAACTAAAATCATCTACCTCATAGCCGGCCAAATTGTGATTGGCCGCAACCTCGTTTATTTTGTTCAAAATATTCTGGCGAGGCTGCTTATTATAGATCATACTTAAATAATAAAGCGCATGGGCAAAGTCATTTTGTTTTTCATTGATAAAGGCCAATTTATAATAGATCGGAATCGGAACGGTGGTCGTATTGAGTACTTTTGAAAGATGTGTTTCGTACAGCACCTCTGCTTCAGCATGTTTACCGTTCAGGAATAAAGAATCAGCCTGTTGCAGATCCACTTCCTGCGCCTGCAAAAACGCCGGCATGACCAATAGCCACATCCATCTCCAACCATTCAATATTCGGAACCTGCTTTTCAAATGCCTTTTAGTTGTTTTATTGCCTTTGCGCTAAATCAGTTATTCAGTTTCACAAACCCGCCGTCGATCAGGTAATCACAGCCGGTGATAAAACCTGCCTCGTCAGAGCAAAGATAGAGGGCCAATGCGGCAATCTCTTTGGGTTTGGCCATTCGTCCAATGGGCTGTGTTTTTGAAAGTTTCTCAAACATTTCTTCCTCTTTGCCCGGATAGTTTTTCGAAATGAATCCGTCCACAAAAGGTGTATGCACGCGGGCCGGGGAGAGGCAATTGCACCGAATATTATCCTTTAAATAATCTTTGGCCACGGAAAGCGTCATAGAAATTACGGCTCCTTTGCCGGTGGAGTACGCAAAACGATCGGGAATACCTACTGAGGCCGCCACGGAAGCCGTATTCAGGATAACGCCTCCTCCCTGAGTGAGAAAATGCGGAATAGTGGCAAAAAGGCAATTGTACATGCCCTTTACATTCACGTTCATGATGCGGTCAAAATCACTTTCAGACGTTGTATGTGCTTTCCCGATATGCGCAATGCCTGCGTTATTGACCAAAATATCAATGGGGTGTTGTTGGTTTATGGCATTGATCACGGCCACAACATCGGCTTGTTTGGAGACATCAATCGCGTGGGCTTCTGCCTGAAACCCTTCGTTCTTTAAATCCGTAGCCACGCTTTGGGCCAGTGCTTCATTCAATTCAAGAATGTGTACATAGGCGCCCTGTTGGGCAAACAGTTGACTGATTGCCAGTCCGATACCACTGGCGCCGCCCGTAATTAAGGCTACTTTGTCGGTAAGTGAAAACATGGGTTTTAAAATCTTTTTACTGGTAAAAGCCCTAAAGTGCGTAAAATTACCGCGATTTTACAAAATAGCGCGGTTTCGATGGCCTAATTTTTAGGAATGAAACACTTTTCAGGTCAATGAATCCAACCGGCGTTCATTATCGTAAGTTTATGAATTAATAGTTTACTGATTCGTATCTTTAACCGGTAAATAAGTTTCTTTTGACGAAATAGCCCCAATTTGGTAGTATTGTTTTTTAAATTTCTAAAAAGATGCGAAAGTATATAGTACGATGCGCATGCCTGATCCCGGTTCTGTTGAGCGGGTGTCATATGTCGGATGTCACACCGGCCATTGAAGAAGAAGCGACAAGTTATAATGAGTATTTTAACCGGTCTTACGGGGCCGATCCGTTCCAAAAATGTGATATCTATTCTCCCGTTACGGCGAGCGAACGTCCCTCCGAAGTATTAATATTATTGCACGGCGGTGCGTGGGAGGCAGGGGATAAGTTCTACTTGACTCCCAGTGTGACGGGGCTCAAAGCCAAGAAGAAAAACCTGACCATTGTTAATGCCAATTACCGTCTGACGAGCAGTAAAGGTATTCGACTGGAGCAGCAAATGGCCGATATTCAATTGTTGGTGGAGTATTTGCGAAAAAATGCCGCTAAGTATAACATTACCGAAGAGGGATTTGTGATCGGTGGTGTAAGTGCCGGCGGGCATTTGGCCTTAAATTATGCCTATTCCAATTTTCCCGGCGTTAAAATCAAAGGAGTAGTGGGCGTAGCGGCTCCGACGGACCTTACTTCTGAGCCGCTCAGAGAAGCGGGTCTTGAAATTCCGATTCAGTTATTGATCGGAAAAACATTTGCCGATGCTCCGGAAGCTTACCAAAGTGCCAGTCCCTTTTTTATCGTAAATCATAAAGCACCACCCATTACCCTGTTGTTTTATGGAGGCAAAGACGTAGTTGTACCAAAAGAACAGGGAGAAATACTCTGTTTCAAACTCAATCTTCTGAGGCTAAAATACCGTTACTATTTTTATCCCGAAGAAACCCACGATTTTACTGCTGACTTATTGATTGATAAGATATTGGCTATCTTCTGAGCGTTTTGGGTTAATCACTATTATTGAATTTTCTCTGCGTTTACAGGGGAGGGTTCAGAAATGGCATCTCCTATCCTTGGTCTGTGTCTTCACAGACCTTCTTGCTTTCACTGTTAAAGCAATTTTGATTAAAAAAGGGGCAAGGTAATATACATTAATTGCTTTTTAGAAAATTGGAGAAGGTCTGTGAAGACACAGACCAAGGAACAACAGAGGATGGTGGGGCGCTGCCGTTGCTCACAACCCGACCCAACCGTTGGTCTTTGTTTCCACAGACTTTTACTTGATAACCGCCAATGTTCCTTTATAAGTACGGTCGGTAAAGCGTAGGCCATAGTAATATTGCCCCGTAGGAACACCGTCGGCGCACCACTTAAATTTGCGATCAGCGGACGTGAAAATCATTTTCCCCCAACGGTTGTAAATATCTATTCCCAAAAACTGCGGTCCGCAGGTAGCAATGGAAAGGCTTTCCAAAAAGAAGCAGTCATTTTTATTGTCGCCGTTGGGAGTGATAACATTCGGGATGTTTTTGTCTAAGCTTTCAATGGTTGGCATGGTGCCGAATCGCAGTAACACCGCCACGGTATCACTTTTCACGGGGCCGCAACTGTTATCTTCTGTGATAAAGTTAACGGTCAATTCTTTGCCGGACAGTTCGGTGTATTGAGCGCAGGTTGGTTCCCATTCAAAGCGGGAAGACAGACGGGGAACGCCCGTTTTGTCGCTGAATTTCATGCCGTATTGGGCAAGCGTAAACCCTTTGGGTTGGGCGTACAGCTTGAGTTGGTCGGTTTTGTCAAGATCATCACCAAAAACATCAAACGTTAATGCAACCGCATCGACAGAAGGCAATCCTACATCAATCGGCTGCGTTGAAGTAAGACTTGTTGTAACGTCCGGAGCGTTGTTAGGCCGAGCGGTAGATTGCAATCGGACGGTGACGGTATCTTTTACCTGCTTACTACAGGCAACATCTGTCACAATAAAATCGACCAAATACTCTCGGTTGGTGGCGTTACAAGGTGGTGTCCAGGTGAAAGGTTGCGTTATCTTTCCTTTTCCGGTAGCATTGTTGAAGGTCATTCCCACGGCAGTAAGCTGAAAATCACGCCCTTTGGCTTCCAAGACCAAATCGTCGTTGTCGATGTCAATGCCCGTCACTTTGAAATTGAGTGAAGTGCCTTGTTGAATGGAAGCTCTGTTGCCGCTCAGATCAGTTGTCACATCAGGGTTATTATTCGTAGAACCCTCAATAAATACCCGAATGTGAAGTGTATCGGTAAGAGGTTGAGGGCAGCCGTCGTCACTCACAATCACCTCTAAAATAACCGGCTGTCCGTTTTTACTTTCCACGCATTTTTCAAAACAGATCTGCGCTTTCAGCGTATCGGTGGCCGAGGTGGTAATATAGGTAAGAGGATTTGCGGAGACGGATTTATCATCAAAATTGATACCTATTGTTTTGATCGTAAGACGTTGGTTAGGGTCACCATCGGTCAACATTACTTCCAGGCATTTGGACTGGTCTTTTTTAATGGTTAAGACTTCTCCTTCTTTATAAAATGCCTTTTTCCCCGCTTCCCTAAACATTGCCGTGGGCGCCAGGTTTTTTGGGCAATCCACGGCTTTCAGCTGAAATTCACGCCTTGTTATACCAATTTTTACCCCTTTCCGGTATTCTTCGACCAACACGGCAAATACATAGAGTCCCGCTTTGTCGGCAGTGACATTCAGAACCCCCGTTTGTCGATTGATACTTAGCGGTCGGGGTCCCGGGATCATGTTATCGTTGGTAATTCCTGCGGCCCAACTTACTTCCGGATAAGAGGTGGCTCCTCTCGGAATGGGTTCGGGGTTGCTTGAACTGGCATACCCTGCCCAAGGTTTGGTGAGCGAATATACCAAACTGTCGCCGTCGGCGTCTGTTCCGCTGAAATCAAACACAAAAGGGCGATTCAAACAGATGTAATCACCTTTCAACTCGCCGAACTTAGGGGATGAATTCGTGTAAGGCAGATTGTTTTGCACCAACGCGGGAAACTCCATGTAAAAAGTTTCTCCGGTACTTGCCGGGTTGGTGATGTTGGTAATGATGTTGTTGCGGCAACAACGTTCCCACACAATGTAATACCCTTTGGGGTCTGCAAAGTTTTGGGTGTTGATGATGATCTCGGACGAATACCGAATCAATAACGTACGCAAGTCAGTATTGATGGAACTGCACGTGGGATTGGTGTACGTGATGAGCTTACGGGTAGTTTGCGGGAGCTCAATATTACCCATCGGTGCGTTGTCAGACTTTCGGTAAAAATAGAGGATAATGGTTGATGTTTCTGCGGCGGGACGACCGTTTGCCTGGTCAAAATAAAAGTTAAGTCCGACGTAAAAACGATTAGCGGAACGGTTAGTAGGATAAAATTCAATTTCGCCTCCCACAATATGCGACGCCCACGTAGTGAGCGGAAACATTACCAAAATCCACAATGAGCGAAGTAGAATTTTTTTCATAAGGTTTTAGTGCTTGACTTCTCGTTGTATTTTTGCCGAATAGCTTCAAACTCTTACGCACAAAAACAACGATACGTTGCTTAAATGAGTAGAAAGGATTGGGTTTTAAAGTTAATAGATAAAGTAACGAACCAAATTGGATGAAAAATTACAAAAAAAATAGACAAGTCGTATCAAATTTACTCATTGAAGATTTTGCCGCCGAGGGGAAATGTATTGGAAGACTTGATGGAGCGGTCGTGTTTGTGGAAGGAAATGCGGCTCCCGGCGATGTGGTCGACGTGGAGATTTTAGCTTTTAAGAAAAAGAAATTCTACGAAGCCCGGGTTATTAAAACTCTTTCATTTTCGGACAAACGCGCTGAGCCTTTTTGTGACTATTTTGGCACCTGCGGTGGTTGTAAGTGGCAACATATTGGTTATGACGAACAACTGCACTTTAAATGGAAGCAGGTAAACGATCATTTAGAACGTATCGCCAAAGTGAAACTGCCCATTATTGAGCCGATTTTACCTTCCAAAGGCACTACCTATTACCGAAATAAACTGGAATATACGTTTTCCAATCTCCGCTGGTTTACGCTCGACGAAATCAATTCGGGAACAGAACTGGAACGCAATGCATTGGGATTTCATATCCCTAAACGTTTTGATCGTATTCTGGACATTGACAAATGTTATCTCCAACCCGACCCTTCCAATGAAATTCGTAATCGGCTGAGGGATTTTTGTTTACAAGAAGGGTATCGTTTTTACGATCAGAAGCACAATGTTGGATTTTTAAGAAACCTCATCCTTCGCACCGCCAATACGGGTGATGTGATGGTGATCGTACAGTTTGCAGAGCCGAATCAGGAAGATATTGACACTGTAATGGCCTTTTTGGCCGAAACATTCCCACAGATCACGTCTTTGCAGTATATTATTAATACTAAAGGTAATGATTCATACTACGACCAAACGGCGATTCTCTACGCCGGCAAACCGTACATTGAAGAGCGTATGGAGGATCTGATCTTTCGGGTTGGCCCCAAATCTTTTTACCAAACCAACTCCGATCAGGCCTATGAGTTGTACAAAGTAGCACGTGATTTTGCACAACTGACAGGCAATGAGCATGTATATGACCTATATACCGGAACGGGTACTATCGCCAATTTTGTGGCACGTCAGGCCAAAGCTGTGGTAGGAGTGGAGTACGTAGCGGATGCCATCGAAGATGCCAAAGTGAATTCGGAAATCAACGGCATTCAAAACACGCGCTTTTATGCCGGCGATATGAAAAATGTACTGAATGAAGAATTCGTCCTGCAAAACGGCCACCCGGATGTGGTCATTACTGATCCTCCTCGTGCCGGAATGGATGAGCCGGTGGTGCGTACACTGCTGACGATGGAGCCTACCAAAATCGTATATGTAAGTTGTAATTCGGCTACTCAGGCACGGGATCTGGCGTGGTTGGATGAGAAATATGAAGTAACAAAAGTTCGCCCCGTCGATATGTTTCCGCATACGCACCATGTGGAGAATGTGGTGGTGCTGCAGAAAAAATAATTGCAGCCGCTCGGCTCTGCCAAGTGACGACTATCATGAGGCTTCCGGCCTACTTTTCTATTCAGGCCGGAGGCCTGTTAATAGTCGTCACTCGCGAGACGCGAGCGACTGCGATAAAACAAATCCCCGACAAAAGTCTGTCGGGGATTTGTTTTATTAGGGCAAAAAACAGGAAGTGCAGTGCTAAATTTGTAGCGTTATGATACAAATCAGAAAGGTAGAAACGTAATGGTACAGACCTTATATTTCTTAGGTAGAAATTAAAAAATATTCCACTATGAAAATAAAAATAAGCCTGCTCCTTTCTATTTTATCCTTCCTTACGATAGACATCATCGCTCAAAAGCCTTGGCAAAAAATTACTACTGTTGAGGATGTTTGTGAAAATTATCCCAAGCCAATGCAGCGACTGATGAGTCAGCTCAATTTGGAAACAAAAGGCTTGGAACAAACCCGTGAGGCCTATCAAAAAGGAGATTTGGTGAATGCCTGCAAAGCCCTGCTGGCTTACTATAAGAACAATGGAAAAGCAGCCTTTCTCAGAAAAACACAACCCACTGCAAGTACAAAGACCGTAGCCGATGCCGACACAATTCTCAAGGATGTATTTATTGTTCAAAATGTGAGGGGCAAAGTGATGTATGGGGCAGATGGACACCGGGATTGGTACTACAAAGGCCCCAATAATGACCGTGAATGGGCTTGGCTTTCCAATCGTCACAGTCAGGTTTTGGAAGTGTTCAATGCGTATTTTGAAACGGGAAATCCGAAATATGCCCAATACATAGATGGTTTATTGCGGGACTTTATCATTAAAAGTATGCCCTATCCGGCTGCAAAAGGGAGTGAATCTATATGGAGGGGATTGGAAGTAGCGGCAAGGGCAAAGGCTTGGTCTAAGGTTTTTTATGGCTTAATAAACTGCGAATACCTGTCGCCGGCAACACAACTGCTCCTATTGAGCAGTCTGCCGGATCATGCCCACTACAATCGCAACTTTCACAGCGGGAATAATTGGCTTACCATGGAAATCTCTGCCTTAGCAACGATCGCTACCAATTTTCCCGAATTTAAGATGTCGAATGAATGGTTGGATTACTCCATTGCTACGATGGCCGAGAGCATGAAAGGGCAGGTATATCCGGATGGGGCACAGACAGAGCTTACCTCTCATTATCACAATGTTGCGTTGGCGAACTTTGTACTCTTCAAAGATATATGTGACAGAGCCAACAAGCCCCTTCCTGATTTTTTCAATCAAACCATCGAAAACATGTATCGCTACATTGCCCATGCCATACGGCCGGATGGTTTCAGAATTTTAAATAACGATGGCGACTTGGGAAGTGATAGAGAATTGGTACTCGAAGCTGCCAAAAAAATGAATAAAAACGATTGGGCCTATATCGCCTCTAATGGAACTGTCGGTACAAAACCTACCGACGGCCCATCCTACTTTTATCCTTGGGCGGGCCAACTCATTTCAAGAAGCGGCTATGATGCCAAAGCACATTGGTCATTTTTTGACATCGGCCCTTGGGGTAGCGGGCATCAGCACAATGATAAACTCCATCTTTCTGTTTCGGCGTATGGTCGCGATTTATTGGTAGACGCCGGACGGTTTGCCTATACGGGTGAAACTGCCGAAAAATTCCGCCCTTATGCCAAAGGAAGTGAAGGACACAATCTTTTGTTAATAGATCAACATGGTCAAAAGCCCGGCCCGACACTTGCTACAAGTCCACTTAGTGACAACTATTTCAAACTTCACAAAGACTTCGATTATGCGTCTAATTCCATGAGTGATTTTATTGACGTAGAAGGGAAGGTAGAACATACAAGATCGCTCTTTTATGTAAGAGATGAATTTTGGGTGGTGGTAGATCAAATCAAAACGGACCGACCCAGACAAATTGACGCCCTTTGGCATTGGCATCCGTCTTGCCTTGTCGTCAGGGAGAATTCCACTGTAAAAACTCAAAATCAGTCAGGGAACTTGGCCATTATGCCGGTAAGTTCACAAAAGTTTGACATAACGTTTATCAAAGGACAGGAAAAACCGGCAATTCAGGGATGGTACAGTCCGGAGTATAATTTGTATGAGCCTAATTCCATGAGTAAATACAGCGCCGCTATCAATGGGAATGATACGTTTGTTTGGCTACTGTTGCCCTCTGAAAAAGAAACTCCACCGGTAAAAGCCAAGATTTTAGTCCAAAACGAAGAAAGTGTTAAACTTGAAGTGAAAATGAAAGGAAAAACATGGCAATTGACTATTCCTTACGTTGATAGTCATGCAGCAAATCTCAAATAATTAAAACCTTATAGGTTTAGCTTTAAAACAAATCCCCGACGAAGCCGCCGGGGATTATTGTGTTCATTATCTATCAATCTATTTATCTACTTTTATTAGTTGTATGTTAACCAAGCCGTAGCTTCACAGTCTTTGTCGGCCACAAAACGTACCCAGCGAGCTTGAAATGTGTCAGGAAATACATATTCAAAGGTTTCGCCGGGTTTTACCGTCACTTGTTTGAAATTCATCCAAGGGCCGTGACCGATTGGCTCCGCCTGAACGGTGAATGTGATTGCCTGTTTGGCATTGTGAGAAAGTTGAAGGCTTTTTTTGTCGTAAAAACCAATCAGATAAGGGTCTGAAGGAGTGCCGGCCTTCACTTGACTGTTTTTCCACGGACCACCCTGACCGGTAGGTTTTCCCAATTTCCAAAGATCGTCGATGGTACCGGCCCATACTTTGGCCTTGCCATCAGTTGAAGCAATGATGTGTTCGTTGGCAGCGGTTTGATTATCAAGACCTGTCATGACCAATAAACCACGGTAAGACGCATAATCATGAACACTTAATGAATGAGACGCAACCGGTCTGATTTTGGCAAAACCGTCGGCATTTTCGGCGGGCAATTCGTAGAATGTTCCGTGGGCGTTCAACAAATCGCGTTCGGTGGCTACTTCGCGGCAGATACGTAGGGCGGCATCTTGAGTTTTGGTGGTAAATGCCTGACTTCCTTTGGGAAGTCGCCATCTTCTGCCATTGTCGTCAATGACCAATACAGACGCCTCATCGACTGTCAGGACTTCTTTGGGAATGGCAAATTTTTCGCGGATGAACTGCTCCGTTTTTGTGTCTTCTTTTTTGACCAAATGCATGGCGCTGTCCAATTCATAGTACCCGTTTTCGGAGAATTTTCCGTTGGAGAATTGACCCGCCAAAATGCCTAATGTACGACGGTTGTTGCCTAAGCCATACAAAAGTCCGCCGGAGTAGGTAGAAGTACTGATATTGGTCAAACCGCTGAAAATTTTGTCAGTTCCGGTACGAAAACGAGAGGCATCGGTGTAATTGAAACTTACGGTAGCGGTGGTAGTACGATTGCTTTTTACCCGAATCCATTCCCCCGTTTCAGCGGCGGTAAATGTAACCGCAACGGCCTGACCTGCACCTGCTTCCACTGATCGCAACGGTTTCCAACTTCCTTTGCCGTCGGTGTCTGTTTCAAAGCTGAACGTAACAGGTTGGCTTCCGTCGTTTTGAATCCATGCCATTCGATTTTTCCATCCTGCAAACAGAAACGGCTCAGAAACCGCATTAGCGTCAATTTTTTCAGCCAACCAAACGGAACCTTCTGCGGTGTTGGGACCTAATTCGTCGGGCATGTTAATGGATGTGAACCAGAGATTGGAGTTGGATTGTCCCGGGCCTTCGATGTTTCCTTTGGTTTTACGTTTGTTCAAAAATTCTTTCTGTGCCGAATCGTCACAGCCAAATACCAAGCCGTTTTGCCAACGGGTATAGTCGCCGATCACTTTTAAGTATGCCGAGCGCGGACGAATGCCGGCGGTATTTTTGGAGGTAAACGTTTGAGGAAAACGCCAGAACATGCCGTGCATGGTCATCAGATAATCAGGTTGGTTGGTTGTGCCGATGTCGCGGATGCGTGGCCATTCGGTGTTCCAGCCGTGGGCACCGTCGTAGCTGTGACTGGCTTTGGGCAATCTGAAAAACGACCATTTGCTGCCATCACGAACACCTAACAATACTGATTTATGATCCCAACCGGTAGCCCAAATCGGGTCGGTGGCGGGGTTGGCGTTGCCGTAAATTCCGCCGGGACCCGTTACTTCCACAAACTGATTCCGCCGAACTACCTTCCAGTCTTTGCCGTTCCATTCGGCCAAAACCCCCGATTCAATGTCAAATTGTTTCAGCGCCTGTGGGCCGGATTCGCCGTTGTTGGAATACACCATGACGCCTTGTCCGGAATAAACACCCTTGCCGTGTGCTCCGGGAAGCAGTAACCCATTGTGGTTGTTGGAAGTGTCCTCTCCTTTCTTTTCTTTAACATTGCCGTCTTGATACAGCAGCTTTGTTTTCAGGCTGTTAACATCCAACTCGTAGAATCCTTCTTCCATGGTAGCAATGAGCAATTGCTGCTTCGGATTGGTCAGGTCTCGTGCCAGTCCCGTGTACCGACCGGGAGCAGCCGTGTAGGGGATCGTTCGCACTTGACGCTGTGCATTGATGGCGTATGGGCCGATAAACAATTGATTGCTCTCCTTATGAATCATGCGGTTAGCGGGCGTACCGCCCGTGCTTTCGGGTCTGATCGTTTCGTGCAGATCATTCGTGATTTCATAAAGCTTATCAGACGAACCGAAGGGTAAGTGCGGCCCGTACGTAATCACCCAGAGGCGATCTGCCCAAGGGACTACGGCGCCGGTGCCGCATTCGCCTTCGTTATTGTAATACGCAAGGTGGGGATATATGCCACTGAATTGGGGATAGGAAGACTTTGGCTGCGCTTGAGCCGTGCCGCAGGCCAAGGCAATACCTGCCGCCATTCCTACCGTGAGAATTTTAAGGTTTGATTTGATCATGTTATGTTATAATTCATGAATGAATGATGATGGTTTTTTAAAACTGAAAAACTGCAAAATGTAAAACCGAGAAATGCCAAAGTGATAATGTTGCAAATAGTTTTGTGTTCTTTCTGATATTTCCTTTTACATTCAACATTTTGCGGTTTTTCGGTTCTAGGACAATTCGCTGCCAAGGAATTACTTAAAAGTAAAATACGCCGTTCCGACACAGTCTTTGTCGGCCACCAATCGCACCCATTTGGGATTAAATGATTCGGGTAAATCAATGTTTTTACTCTCTTTTGGGTTGACTGTTATGGTTTGAAATTTTCGATAATTCCCGTCTCCGACAATATCTGCTTCCAAATCGAATTTGACCACAATAGGGCTGTTGTGCCATAGATTCAACGATTTGTTGTTGAAATTAAAGGTAAAAAAAGGATCGGAGGCTTTCCCTTTTTTGATCTCGGCATCGAGCCATACGCCGCCTTCTCCCTGCAATTTGCCAAAGTTCCACAAGTCGTCGGTTTTGCCGAACCACAATCCTGCCTGAGGCTGTCCGGCCAAAGGATTGTTGTCTATGCCCGCGCTGTTAAAACGCATGGGAGTGGCTTGGTTGCCGCCCAAAACAAGCATGCCGCGCCAACTGCAAAAATCGGGTATGATGCGGAGGTGCGAGGCAATGGGTTTGAGTGCCCAAAGCTGATTGCCGTAGGTGTGGAAACCAACTTCATAAAACAGGCCGTGGCAGTCCATCAGCGCCCTTTCCGTTTCGATCTCCCGAATGCGCATCCATTCTGTACAACTGGTTTCGTCAAACGTACGACTTCCTTTAGGCAGGCGATAGCGCTTCCATTCTTTCGTTGAAGGAAAATAGATATTCATCAATACTGAAGCTTTATCCCAACCGGTCGCGATCATGGGCTGGCCGAAAGAGCCGGAACTCCAAACTTCAGTAAAGGCAGTTTTTTCGAGGATTTTCCAAGTTGTACCGTCCCATTCGGCAAGGCGACCCGCCGACCATTCACCGCTGTAGTCTTTTTCATTATAACTGTTATTGGTAATGACTACGCGTCCGTGCTTTGTAAAACCTGATTTGAAGTGAGGTTTAGAACCTTCCGGTTCGTTCAATTCCTTCATGAGATTGAAAAGCTGTTTTGTTTCCAAGGTAGTGACGTCTACTTCAAAGAACTCGCCTTCCATGGATAAAAAGTAGACTTTTTTGGTCGGCTCTGTCAAGTGAGCCATCGTTGCGGCCAAACGAAACTTTTTGACTCCCTCAATGACCCGGACATTTCCAAGGGTATCAATGACGTAAGGACCAATGATCAACTGATTGGTCGATCCGTGAATAAAACGATTGGCGTATGTCCCCACAATACTTTCGGGGCGTCGCTTCAATTCCATCTTTTCATTGATCTCATAGAGCCCTGTTCCTGAACCTGTTGAGGACATGTGAGCAACGTACGTAATTACCCACAGGCGATTAGCCCACGGCATAAGGCCGCCTGTTCCGGCTTCGGTGCGCGGGCTGTGGTTGGCCACCATCGCTAAGCTTGGAAAGACGCCGCTTATTGAAGGAGGACTTTGTCCGTAGGATTGCATGGCAAAAAAGCAGCCTGCAACAAAATATATGAAAAAATTTTGCCTCATTTTTTTGAATCGAATGTGAAGAAAATACATGGGATGCGAGCCCGCCGGTGATTTTGAGCGAGCTCGCTGTAAGGGGTTAGTATCCCGGATTTTGGGTGATGTTGGGGTTGATCTGTATTTCCGCCGTTGGAATAGGCCATAGATATTGGCGGTCATTCCACGCCGTCGGTACCAGATTTTTGATCAAACCTGTGGCTTCCATTGCTTTAAAATCAGGCGTTCCGTCTTCGTCGATGGTGGGAATGCCGGGGAAGAACCAAAGATTTTTATCAACCACTTTTGCTTTCAGATCGGTGGGGTCGAGCATGCCGTAAATGGGTCTGTTCAAGACTTTGCCGGCTATTTTCCAACGAACAATATCCATGTACCGAAGTCCTTCTGAGGCAAACTCCATGCGGCGTTCAATTCTGATCAATTTGCGTAACTCCGCCTGATTCTTCGTTGTTACGGAAGGGTAGGAGGTAGTAGCGGTCACGGCAACTTTGTAAGCTCTTGCTCTTACTGCATTGATGGCATCCAATACTGTTTGGTCAATTTCATTCAGCTCCGTTTTTGCTTCCGCGTATATCAACAACACATCAGCGTAGCGAATAATGATCTGGTCCGGCTCAATGGTTTTTCCGTTCAATAACCATGTATCATCAATTCCCTTTTTCCATAATAAACCATTGAACGAAGCAAATTGCGCATTTACGCGATTATCGTTATTGGTTACTTTGGTATTGGTACTGAGGCGGGTTACGGTCAAAGCTGTTGGGTTGGGGTCATAAATAAAACCCAAAAAAGGAATGCCGAATTCTACAATGGTAGCCGTACAGCGGGGATCTCTGTTTTTGAAAGGATTGCGCGGATCGTAAAGCGGTGATTTGTCAATGGTCTGGCCATCGGTACACAGATACGAGCAAAACAGATCCCACGTTGGGTTTGCGGCACCGAAACCGCCTGCATTTCTGGTGATTCGGTCAGACACCATACCTGTTCCAACGATTACTTTTAAGGCAATGGAGCGAGGCAGTCCGAAAACCGTTTCGGGAGAATTTTTGGTGGTTTGGAGAAACAGGTTGGCATAGTCTGAGTGGAGCGTAAAGGCTTTCAGGTCGATGCAGGCTTTTGCGGCCTCGGCGGCTGTTTTGAAATCACTCATGTAAAGTGCCAACCGCGCTTTCAGCGCATAAGCGGCACCTTTGGTCACACGTTTTACGACAGAAGTTGCGTAAGTAGTTGGCAATGACTTGGCTGCGGCGTCAAAATCTTCGTAGGCTTTAGCCAAAACTATTTTTTTATCTGTTCTGCCTTTGGTATATGCTTCTTCGATGGAAACGACACCGTCTGTATAGACCACATCGCCGAAGTGCGTAATGAGGCGTGCGTATTGAGCCGCGCGGTGAAAACGGGCTTCGGCCAAATAAAGCTCAATTTTAGCCGCTAACACTTTGGCTTTGGTTTGGTCGCTGTTCAACGCCGCGATGATCTTATTGGCGCGGGCGATGGTTTTGTACGAATTTTGCCAAAGAGAGGTAGAAGTAGCCCATTGACTGGTAGTCGTACCCGCTTTGATGGGCGTAAGTGCTTGTCGGTAAAAGCCGTCATCGGAAAGGTAGTTGGCGTCAAGGTCTTCATCCTGCGTCCAAAAATCAGGCCGATAAAGATCATTTAACGCCAATTGAATTTCAGTTTCGTTCGAATACCACGTCTCGGCCGAAGGCTGCGCCAACGGGTAAAGATCCAATGAGTTTTGGCAGGAACCGAAAAGCAATAAACTCGCTGCTAAGTAAAATATCTTTTTCATTTTTAGTCAAAATTTAAAATTCAGAACCCCTTAAAAACTCACCGAAACGCCCCCTAAGACGGTAGATACGATACCGATACCTTCGGGGTCCCAGCCTTTCGGATATTTGTTAATGCTCCAGATGTCGGATGCACTGGCGTAGATACGAAGGTTGCTCGCCATGATCTTGCGGGAAATTTTGTTGGGAACAGTATATCCGATTGTAACATTTTTCAGACGGAAGTAGCCACCGTTGAACAACCAAAAGTCAGATAAAGAGCGATTCAGCCCTTTGTTGGTTTCGGTGTAACGAGGGTATTTCGCCGCCAGATTTTGCTCAGGGGTATTATACATACTCCAAGTCACTCCATCTACGAAATTGGGAAAACGTCCGAAGTTACCGTCATTATAATTGGTATAAGACAATAAAGAAGTATTTTGAAGGCCAATCCCCTGAAAGGTAATGCCTAAATCAAAGCCTTTGTAAGCGGCTTTAATATTGCCGCCGTACATCCATTGAGGCAACGAACTGCCCAATAATACTCGGTCGTATTCGGGCGATATCTTGCCGTCGGGTACGCCGTTGGGGCCGCTGATGTCTTTGTATTTCATGTCACCTATTTTTACGTTACTGCTCAACTTTGGAGAATTATTGACATCTTCCTGCGTCTGATAAATTCCGTCGGCCTGATAGCCGTACCACTCATTGAAGGAACTGCCTTTTCTTTTGATCTGGTCACCCAAAAATTCAGTGCCGCCCAAGTCGCCCATAACTGATTTGAATTGCGACAGGTTGGCGGAAACAGAATACCGTAAATCGCCGATTTTATCGCTCCAAGACAGATCCAGATCAACACCTTTGGTGGTCATTACACCCGTATTTTGATTAGGATTTTCGAAGCCGACGAAAATAGGGATTTGCAACGCAAGCAGCATGTCCTTGGTTTGCTTGTAATACACATCTCCCGTAAACTTCAAACGGTCGTTGAGGAAATAGGCATCCACACCAAGGTCAGTGGATTCGGTTTTTTCCCACGAAATATTTTGGATGGCATACTGAACCTGCGCGGCTGTTTGCTGGGAAATAGCTGCATTGTTTTGATAAAACAGCGCATTACTGAAATTCATGATTCCGACCGAAGGATAGTTGCTCCCGATGCGTTCGTTACCCAAAGCACCCCAGGAAGCTCGCAGTTTGAGGAAAGAAACGACATTCTGTGTTTTCATGAATCCTTCTTCGCTCAGTACCCAGCCCGCTGATATAGACGGGAAAACGCCCCAACGATAAGCGGAATTGAACCGCGAAGAACCATCGCGGCGGACATTAGCCTGAATCAGGTATTTATCTTTGAAACTGTACGTAGCGCGTGCAAACACAGAACGATACGCGGTCTCGTAAGCCGAGCCGTTGTTGTCGCGTAAGGTGATGGGGCCTTGGTCAAGGTACGGATAACCGTCAAATAAAAATTGGTCGCGCGAGGCACCTACAGATTCGTTCTTGTAATAATAATTTTCATAGCCGACCAAGCCTGTCACATCATGATTGCCGAATGTCTTGGCATAATTAGCCAACAACTGAGTGGTCAGGCTATAATCTGTAACGCGGGTTTCTTCTAATTTGGTGGTGTTGTTTCCCCCGTTGGAAGTCAGCGTAACAATAAACTGGGTCGGGTCTGTGGCCGAGTAGGCATCTACCTGTTTATTAAATCGTTTGGTACTGTTGAAATTAAAGATAGGAGCCAGTATCCCCGATAATTTCAATCCGTCGATGGGCTTAATATCCAGCGCAACCCTACCGCCTAATTGGTTGTATTCATTTTTAGTGGTGCCGCCATATTTCAAACGACCGTACACATTGTCTCCCGCTTTGCCGTCGGCTACGCGTCCGTCTTGCCAAAGGGCCGGGTAAACAGGGGCCGCATTACGAATGATGTCCAATGGTCCGGAGACGTTGGGCGCAAGATCAATGGTCCGTTTAAAGTTAAAATCAAAGGTTCCGCCGATAAACTTATTGATGGTAAAATCGTTGTTCGTGCGGGCAAAAATACGTTTGTAATCTCTGTTGTCGTAAAACCCACCCACTTTTTCGTAACGAATAGAAGCGTTGGACTTGACGAATTTTGACCCGCCGATGATGCTGACAGTATGCGCTTCGCGCGGTGCTGATTTGCGGAGGGTCAGTGCCATCCAGTCGGTATCGGGGTACAGATCCGGATTGGAGGTATTCTTGCCGGCATAGCCGTCGATCAGGTCTTTGGTGTAGGTAGGATATTGGTTGGCACCGTTGCCGGCATCGTTCCACCGCAATTCATTTTGGAGCTGCATGTACCGAACCGCTCCCATGTTGTCGGGAAGTTGGGTCGGAGTATCAAAGCCGTTTTCGTAGCTGTATTGTACCTGCGCCTGATCGGTTTTGGCGCGTTTGGTCGTGATCAAAATGACACCTGCGGCAGCCCGTGACCCGTAAATGGATGCCGATGCCGCATCTTTTAAAACTGTAATATTGTCAATGTCGGAAGGGTTGACTTGGTTTACATCGCTTACCGGCACCCCGTCAACAATGACCAGAGGATCGGAAGTGCCAATGGTGGTAATGCCTCGTATGCGGATTGAGGCAGCCCCGCCCATGGCGCCGTTGGCACCGCTGCGGGTAACCATTACGCCGGAGATAGCACCCTGCAATGCCTGTGATACCTGCGTCTCTTTGCGCTCTTTGAAGAGATCACCACTAATGGAAGAAATAGCGCCTGTAAGGTCTTTTTTCTTTTGTGTTCCGTATCCCACAACGACTACTTCTTCCAACGCTTTGGTATCCAATTTTAAGGAAATATTCAAACTGCTTTGGTTGCCCACGCTTACTTCCTGAGTCAGGTAACCTACAAAAGAAAACACCAAAACATCATTAGAACCGGTCAGATTGAGGCGATAATTTCCGCTTGCATCGGTGACGGTACCGCGTTGGCTGCCTTTGATCAAAACGCTTACGCCGGGCAATTCCGCGCCTTTTTCATCGGTTACGGTTCCGGTGACCGTTTGGTCATTTGGGTCGAAACTGCGTGCTTCAAGCTTTTCTACGTTTGGGAGTACATTGCGCTCCGGTCTGCTTTTCTTGAGTAAAATCCGGTTTTCAATGACCTCATACCCCACCGAAATAGGTTTCAGTATCTCGTCCAAAACCGCCGAAAGTTTGCGATTGTTGGCACTTAATGTCACGCGTTGGTCGGATTTGATCTTGGTACTGTATACAAATTTTACCTCGGCCTGTTTTTCGATCTGACTTAGAATTGTCCTCAATTCCAGCCCCTCGCCTGTTACCGATATGGTACGATTGAGCACCTCCTGCGCCTGCGCGTCATGCGCCCAAGCCATGCTGCCAAACAAGGCAACCAAGAGCAATTGAGATAGTGTAATTTTCATGAGCTTCCACAAAATTTTGGGAATCGGTACCGGTTTTTTCATAGATTTACTTGTTTTTTAATTGGGAAAAGTTGAAAAACACTGCCCTCCCACAGATTGGCGTTTGTAGAGGGCGTTACAAATGGGCCGGAAATGTTCGCAGCATTTTCGGCTTTTTTCTTCATTAACAACCGTCGCCGTAAATAAAAACCACCGTACCTCTTTTTTCAAAAGTGGCATCAATGGATTTACAGATCAGTTCCAGTTGGGTAAACATTGAAAGACCGTTCAGGTCAGCCGTGATATGGCACCCCTTGGCGTTGGGATTGACGATCACGAATTCAATTCCGTAGAGCTGTGAAAGCGAGGCCAATACCTGTTTCAATGACGTTTCTTTGAAGACCAATTGTGGCGGAGCGGCCGCAACGGCTGCGATGGGCACGGGCCTTTCGACGATGCCGGGGACGATATTTTTAGAAACAACATCATACATAACCCGTTGATTGGGCGTCAAAATAATGCCGTTGCGTTCCGCCGGCCTGTTGGGCTTTTCGGTGTAGACGGACACTTTTCCGGTGGTGACGGCCACTTCAATGGTGTTGGCTTTTTCGTGATGTTTGATCCGAAAACTGGTGCCCAGTACTTCCGTTGTCAATTCGCCGGAATGTACCACAAAGGGTTTCATAACATTTCTTTTTACGTTAAAAAAGGCTTCTCCTTTCAGGTACACTTCGCGTTTGGCTTGGTTAAAGGTTTTGTCGTATACGATGCTGCTGTTCTGTTTGAGCAGTATCACTGTACCGTCTTCGAGTTTGACTTTCTGCTCTAATTTGGTGGTATTTTTGACTTCGATACCTACCTGTTCCTGTGCAACGACGGGTACTGCCGGCGGCAACTCAGACTTGGTATTTTTAAACCACACAAAACCCAGCAACAGACTTGCGGCGATGCCTGTTATCCAGGTCATGCGATTGATGAATACGTTTGATACGGGCCGAACCTGTGCATAAATCCGGCGCCATAGGCGTTTTTCAGTTTCGTATTTTTGAGCGGGCGACAGCTTGGTCGTATATTGATTCGGTTGGGCCGAGAGCCAAGCCTCCAACAGCTTATCTTCTTCGGCGGTTGTCTTGCCTTCCAGGTAGCGTTTTGACAAATCATTAAATTCCTGTTGAGTCATCTTGCGGTGTGTTTATAGCTGCTAGTTGTCTGATTGATATGGTTTTAGATTCTCTCTCAAGAACTTCAACGATTTGGTGATATGGTATTCGACGGCTTTTTCGCTGAGGTTAAGACCGTGGGCGATTTCCCGAACCGACTGATTTTCGAACCGACTGCGTTTGAAAACCTCGGCACTTTTTTCGGGCAAACGACTCAGTACTTTCTCGACGGCCTCCGATAATTCCGCAAAATCCACGATCTCGTCGGTAGCATAATGCTGATGTATCTCCTGAAAAATGAGGTATTCCTGGTATTTTCGATAACTGATCCGGGACTTGATGTAATCATAAACCTGATTTTTGATAGCAATGGTCAAATACAGATCCAAGCGCTTGATCACAACCTCCGCCCGGCGCGTCCAAATGGTTAAAAATACTTCCTGCACCAGTTCTTCCGCCTCTTCCCGAACGCCCGTTTGGTGATATGCAATTCCGAAAAGCTTATACCAATAGCGGCGGTATATTTCTTCAAAGGCCGAAATCCGGCCTTCCTGAAGAAATTCCACCAAACGCCCGTCGTCAAGCTGCTTCATATTCATAACTTTTAGCCTATTTACCTGTACAGTAGAACAACTCGCCCTAATCCCTAAATAATTTTAAAAAATAATTAAATAATCTTGTTTTGACGCAAAAAACGCTGTTTTACACCGAAATAAGTACTTTTTTGGAAAACAAAAAGGCCAACATTTTATTCAAAATGTTGGCCTTTGGGAAAACCTATAAGGTTTAGTATAATATAATCTATTGAAACACCCGCACATAATCGACCTGCATAGCAGCAGGAAAAACGCTTTCGTCGATGCCCTTGGCGCCGCCCCAATTGCCGCCCACCGCTAAATTGAGCAGCAAATACTCAGGCTTATCAAACGGCCACTCATTAACGGTTTTGTGCTCGTTGGGAATACTTAAATAGACGTTGCCATCCAGCAGAAAATCCATTTTCTCCGGCGTCCAATCCACGGCGTAGACGTGAAACTCGGTGTATGGGTTTTTAATAAAGATCTTTTTCGATTTCTGCGTGCCTTTTACGTGATTGTAAGATTGTGTATGAATGGTTCCAACGAGCGTGTCGGGATCATAGCCAACGTGTTCCATGATGTCGATCTCGCCGCTTTTGGGCCAGCCGGCGGTTCCTATGTTGCTGCCTAACATCCAGATGGCGGGCCACGTACCTCGCCCTTTGGGCAGTTTTGCCCGTACTTCGATGCGTCCGTAGGTCCATTCGGCTTTGCCTTTGGTTAAGAGTCGGGCGGAGGTATAGTCTCGATTTTCAAATTTGTTTTTACGCGCTGTAATGGAGAGGACACCGTTTTTAACAAGCGCATTGGATGTATCGGCGTTGGTGTAATATTCCAATTCATTGTTTCCCCAACCTTTTCCGCCTACTTCGTAGCCCCATTTATTGCTGTCGGGCAGACCGACGTAGTTGAATTCATCGCTCCACACCAACTTACGTTTTTCTTTGGCAAACCTCGCATCGCGAATAAGGGCTTTTTCGGGTTCGTCAGTCGTGATAAAATCAATGTTTCGAACAAAAAAGTAATCCATTATCAGCGTGTCGTTTACCGTCCAGGCGTTGGTCACGAGGTCCAGTTTTTTGGCGTTGGCAATCCATTGTTCGTCTTTTTGCAAAACGCTGAAATGATAATCCAACCCGCCGATGTTGTCGGTTTGGAGCTGTTCGGCAGAACTGTTTCCGTTGAGGTATTGCAGCTTTGCGTTTTTGTCCAACTCCCGTACTTTTTTCAAAATATCGTAATCAAAACTGATATACACCACCCATTTTTGCGCCTTCATTTTGCTGACCGTTTGCACTACTTTTTCGGCTAAAAGCAAAGCCCGTTCTTTGCCTGCCGGTGAAGGTTTGATCTCAGTCACCAGCCGTGTTTTGGTTTGCTTCATTCCTTCTTTCAAATACTCTTCAAACGTAGGCAGTTGCTCGCCGTTTTTTAACGGTTTTTTGATAAGGTCAGCATAGTCGGTTTTTTCAATGTCCATGCCTTCATAGTGTGGGTCGTGATTGATGACGAGCACTTCGTCTTTGGTCATGCGCACATCAAATTCGGAGCCGGTACAACCCAATTTTACTGCATTTTGCAGCGAGGCAATGGAGTTTTGGGGTGCACCTGTATTTTTCCAAGCGCCGCGGTGCGCTACGATCTTATTTTGATGAAAAGATTGTGCATAAGCAGCCTGAAAGCAGGAAATTGCCCAGATAAAGACTAAAAAAGAAGAGACTTGCTTGTTCATTTCGTGGTTTATTGGTTCAATAATCGTTTGAATACGTGAGTGATTTGGCCGCTGATGCTATCCAATGGTTGATTTGTCGCTTTCGGTATTCGATCAATAAGTCATTATTAAAAGCAATTTTTTCTCTTTTCTTCTCATTGTTTTATGATTATGAAATTGTGAAGGTGCATCAGCAGGGTAGACCGAAGTCTAAATAAATACAAAAAATAGGCCTTTGAGCCTATTTCCGTACTTAATAAAGTAATGTATCCATTCGCAACAGTTACTCTTTCTTAAACTCTTTAGTATCAACTCCTTGCCGTAGAATTACTTTTTTATCGACAGGGCTAAATTCAAAGACCGCATTAGAAGGAGCATAGGCAAAGGTGTATTTTCCCAACGCCTGCAATTCCACTGCTTCCTGACCCGTAGGCTGAACAATAAGCACCTTTTCTTTCTTGGAAAAACTGAGCTTGAACGGTAATTCATTATTGCTGTAAGTTCCCAAATAAGGTTCCAGATCAAGGTTTCCAATCTCCTTGGCTACGCTGATAATATTCGTCACCTTGTCTGTTTCGGTAATGCCCTCCGTACTTTCCAACCTTGCCATGATGCCCCAGCCGTAAAAATCATTTGCTACGCCGATCAGCAGGTCGTTTTCTCCCGGTTTTAGGGTAAGTTTGGCGGTTGTATTTTGAATGGAGATCCTTCCGTCGGGGTATTTTCGCATATTTTGCAGAAAAAGATTTTTGTCAGCCAGCACCGGTTGGTTGTTAAGAAATACCCATACTTCATCACTGAAACCCAATTGAAGGTTGGTTTTTGCGGCTTCTTTGGCCATAATTTTCGTTTTTAGCCAAACGACTCTTCGGCTCGGACTTCCGCCAAATTTACGGGTCAGATTTATCAACCCTCTTCGCTCAGCCATGATGCTATCAGTAAACAACTCGAGTTTAGGGAGATTGCCGGCCCACAGTTCACTGCCGGCAGGTAAATTTTGAGGAGCAGTTAACGCCCATTTTCGGAGATAATAAGCGTCGTGATCCGTGAGATCCGGTAACTCCATTGGACTAAGCCCTTCGACCTCATTGGGTTTCAGTTGCACATTGGCGATGTGAGCCGCTCCTTCAAAAGCAATACTCCCTTCCGATGCATTGCCTTCCAGTTTGGGAATGTCTAAAACGGGTTGAGGTGAGCCATTGAGAAAGACCCGGAGGCGTTTACCCGAAATAATTAACTTCATGTGATTCCATTCGCCGGCTTTCACAAGTGCCGGAGCCTGGTACTCCGAGTACATGTCCCACATATTGACCGCATCAAAATAGGGACAATATTGGATGCCTTCATTGGCCAATTTATTGCCGCTTCTTGCCAATCTCAGATACACGATCTCCTGCTCTTTTGGGTCTTTTTGGTGAAAATAGATCGACTGAGCAAATTCCGTAAGTACGGGCTCAACATCAAACTCAATCGTGCCGTCTTTAAAAACAACGTCTTTCAGCACTACCTGTCCTGAATTTTGGGCCAATTTCATGGCCTTTTTTCCCTTGTATTCGACAAATTCTACTTTCCCCTCCTTGAAAGCCCATTGCTCAGGCGTAAGCGGAACGGCATAGTCAGGCCGTTTTTGAGGAGTAGATTCTACCTTGTTTTTATTTTTTTGGGCAATGCTTTGAATGGTAAGTAAAATAAGAATAACTTGAATTAGCTTTTTCATATGACTTTCGGCTGTTTGGTTTTGGGCAAAGATGCACTTTGGAAAGATTTTTGAAGGGTTCAAATTCGGATCAAGTTAGGTTCAAGTTCATTTCATCCTTTATACCCCTTAATTTTGTTGCTTATGGCAGCAGGTACACCTATAAACAGTCAGATTTCAAAACTTAAAAATCAAATCGAAACGCAACTCCATTGGGGAGATAGTGCCGATTGGAGTAAGTATGATTTTGAAAAATTGAGCGAACAAATGGCGGAAAAAACGGGCGTTTGTTTGAGTGTTTCTACGTTAAAAAGGATCTTTGGAAAAGTGAATTACAAAAGCGAACCTTCGCTTACTACGCTTAATACTTTATCGCAATTTCTTGATTATGCAGATTGGAGGGATTTTGAAATCAAAAACGCGGGAAGTATAGTAGTTGTCGAGTTCAAAGAAGAAAAAGTGCCCACGCCTTCGGTAGCCCCTGCTAAATGGAATCGCCGTTTTTTGATTTTTGTGTTGTTGGCAATCGCTTCCGGTGGCATTTTCAGTTTTTTTCTGCTTGCCGGTAAGCCCAAGTACGATGCTGCTGATTTTCGCTTCCATTCCAAAACGATGCTGACCGAAGGCCTGCCCAATTCGGTCGTGTTTGATTTTGATGCTTCCAAAGCCAATGCCTTGGATTCGGTTTTTATTTGTCAGACGTGGGACACGCGGCGTAAGGTGTTGGTCAATAAAAACGACCGCCATCATTCATCTATCTATTATTATCCGGGGTATTTCAGGGCAAAATTGATGATCGGTAACCAAATAATCAGAGAACATGACATTCAGATAAAAACAAAGGGTTGGTTGGGCTTGGTAGAAGCCGATTGGGGAACACAACCTTTATATTTTCAGCCATCTGAAATTTCAACCCCCGGAGCAGTGGAAATAAATAAAGCATTGCTCACTAAATACAATCTCCCACTTACTCCTTCGCCACCTAAGATCAGATTTTTTAATCAAAAAGATATTAAGGGAATCATGACTGACAATTTCACCTTTGAAACTCAATTAAAAAATGAATATGTCGAGGGAGCCAATGCCTGTCAAAAGATTGAGGTATTGCTTCAGGCAAAAAATGACATTATGATCATTCCGCTCGTTAAGAAGGGGTGCGTAGGTGATATTTATTTAGCTGCCTACGGGCATTATGTTCAAAGTACAAAAGAAGATTTGAGCGGCTTCGGATGCGATCCGAAAGAATGGACAACGCTGAAAGTGGAATGCAAAAACGGCCTGATGAAGTTTTACGTTAACAACAGCATGGTTCATCAGGCTCAAATGCCCAATAAAGCAACTGAAATAGTAGGCGTGCAGTATCGTTTTAACGGTATGGGAGCCATCAGAAGCACTTGGTTGCAGGGAACAACGGGCAAAATACTGTTTTAAGTGTTTGGGCAAAAGTTTTCGGGTGCTAGAAAAAAGTATTACGCTGCGGGTCGGGTTGTGAGCAACCCTCTGCACTGAAAAATGTATCCCTGTGCAGAGGGTTGCTCACAACCCGACCCGCCGATCAAATTGTTCTAAATAGTTCAAAATTGATGCTCAAGCGCTTAATGAACTTTTGGATAAATTAGGAAACAATGAAAATCCTTTTCAAAACGTGAAAATTTCAGTATACATTAAGAAATTGTAAAGTAGATGGCCGGGAGCTACTCCTTTTGAATGGAATGCAATTTTGCAGTTATAATAAAAATGGTTTTATTACTAAAAAATATCAAATTAAGCATATTCTGTCAATTGAAACACCCACATGATCGTTTACCTGCCTTTAAATTAAAACATCCATGAATCTTTTTTTAACTTCTGCCAATTGTTGATTAACTTGTGTTAGATAGCTTATAACCGTACTCCTCCTTGAAACCGACTGACATTAAAAATCCGGAATACTTCCACAAAGTGGTGGATTGTCAATACGCGTGTCCGGCGCATACACCTGTACCTGAGTACATTCGGCTTATTGCGGCCGAACGCTATACGGAAGCGTACATGGTCAACTGGGAATCCAACGTTTTCCCCGGTGTTTTAGGTCGTACCTGCGACCGCCCCTGTGAACCTGCCTGCCGACGCGGACGCGTGGAAGAAGAACCGGTGGCAATCTGCCGCCTCAAACGCGTAGCCGCCGACAACAAAGGCGATGTCACTTCCTTTATGCCGCAGGGACCATTTCTGCCTAATGGTAAAAAAATTGCTCTTATCGGCGGCGGCCCTGCTGCGCTGACCGTAGCGCGCGATTTAGCGCCTTTGGGCTATGAGGTGCATCTCTACGACGACCAAAAAATGGGCGGCGGCATGATGCGCAGTCAAATCCCTTCGTTTCGTTTGCCCGACAGCGTCTTGAACGAAGAAGTGAATTTTATCCTTGATCTGGGCATTCACACGCATTTTAATACGCGCGTAGAAAGTCTGAAGGACGTGTTGGCGCAGGGATATGATGCCGTGTTTGTGGGCACGGGCGCACCTAAGGGAAAAGACCTCGCCGATCTGCCGGGGCGTTGGGATGCCAAAGCCAATATCCACATCGGTATTGAATGGCTGGCAAGTGTGGCGTTTGAGCATACGGCAAAAATTGGGAAAAAAGTAATTGTATTGGGTGGTGGAAACACCGCAATGGATTGCTGCCGTACTTCGCGCCGTTTGGGTGGCGATGAAGTGAAAGTTGTGGTTCGCAGCCCATTCAAAGAAATGAAGGCTTCTCCTTGGGAAATCGAAGATGCATTACACGAAGATATTCCAATTTTAGAATGCCACGTACCCAAATCGTTTGTGGTGGAAGAAGGCAAACTCAAAGGAATGATGTTCGAGAAAGTGGAGGCCAAATACGAAAACGGTCGCCGCAAACTTGTCTCGGCGGGCGAGCCTGACGTATTCATTGAAGCGGATGATGTGTTGGTGGCTATCGGACAGGAAAACTCATTTCCTTGGATCGAACGAGATCTGGGGTTGCAATTTAACGAATGGGGATTGCCCGTTTTGGATGAAACGACTTTCCAATCATCTATTCCCAATGTATTCTTCGGTGGTGACTCGGCGATGGGGCCTAAAAACGTCATTACGGCCGTGGCACAAGGTCATCAGGCTGCCGTTTCGATTGATCTGTTCTGTAATCAACAGTCGCTCCACGAGCGTCCTTCTCCGTATACCAATCTGATCAGTCAGAAAATGGGGATTCACGAGTGGATATATGATAGTCCCGTATCGGACGATGAGCGGTTTAAAGTTCCCCACGCGGATAAGAACCTGACCCTCAAAGACCGTAAGAAAGAAGTGGAATTGGGCTTTAGCCCTGATACCGGTTTCAAAGAAGCGCAACGCTGCCTCAACTGTGACGTGCAAACGGTCTTTACCGAAAATAAATGCATTGAGTGCGATGCCTGTATGGATGTTTGTCCGACATCGTGTATCACTTTCACTGTCAATAGCGAAGAAGAAGATCTACGGTCGCGGCTGCTTGTGCCCGCCACCAATTTAACCCAGGAATTGTACGTTTCGGATACGCTCAAAACAGGTCGTGTAATGGTCAAGGATGAGGATGTTTGTCTTCACTGCGGCCTTTGTGCCGAGCGCTGCCCAACGTCAGCGTGGGATATGCAGAAATATTTGTATTCAGTAACCAAAGCAGGTAATCAATGCGGAATCTTACAGGAGTTAACGACTTAGTAGTACGTTTTGCCAACGTCAACGGGACGGGTTCGGCAAGTGCCAATAATATGTTTGCGATGTCCATTTTCAGAATGGGCATCCCCATGACCGCCAAAAATATTTTTCCTTCCAATATTCAGGGACTCCCCACCTGGTATGAGGTTAGAGTAAGCGAAAAAGGCTATTTAGGCCGCCGCGAAGGAGTAGATATCATGCTGTGTGTCAACCCGCAAAGCATGAAACAGGACATTGCATCAATAAAACCGGGCGGGTATTTTATTTACGACAACACCAAAAACCTGCACAAAGATTTTATCCGCGACGATATCAATTACATCGGTATACCAATGATCGGGATCTGTATGCGGTTGTATTCCGACGCGCGTCAGCGGCAACTCTTCAAAAACATGATCT
This sequence comes from Runella sp., assembly GCF_965279615.1. Lineage (NCBI taxonomy): Bacteria > Pseudomonadati > Bacteroidota > Cytophagia > Cytophagales > Spirosomataceae > Runella > Runella sp. The sequence goes on from NZ_OZ257252.1 coordinate 39,098, forward strand.
ATGTGGGAGCCTTGGCCGCGCTGTTGGACATTGAGTTGGAAGTGGTGAAGGGAATTATTGCCGATGAATTCAAGAAAAAACCGAAACTCATTGAGCCTAACGTTCAGGCTATGATGGCGGGAGTAACATACATCAAAGAAAATTACGATCATCCGCTGGAACTGCGCGTAGAGCGCCGCGATCTGGTGGGTGACAGCATCGTGATCGACGGAAATACCGCCTGCGGTATCGGAGCAGTATATGCGGGAGCTACGGTGGCGGGTTGGTATCCCATTACGCCTTCCACTTCGTTGGTAGAAGCTTTTGCCAAGTATTCCAACCGCTTACGCGTTGATCCTGCAACGGGTCTCAAAAAAGTGGCGATCGTGCAGGCGGAAGATGAGTTGGCGGCGTTTGGAATGGTATTGGGAGCTAACTGGAACGGAGCGCGGGCATTTACGGCCACAAGCGGTCCGGGGCTATCGTTGATGAATGAATTTTTAGGGTTGGCCTATTTTGCGGAAATACCGGCAGTATTGGTCGATGTACAGCGCGGTGGCCCTTCTACGGGAATGCCGACGCGTACACAACAGTCGGATCTGTTATTGGCGGCGTATGCTTCGCACGGTGATACCAAACAAGTGTTGTTGATTCCGAGCAATCCAACCGAATGCTTTGATTTTATGGCCGATGCGTTTGACTTGGCCGAGCGCCTGCAAACTCCCATCATCGTCATGACTGACCTTGATTTGGGAATGAACGATCACTTATCTGCGCCGTTGAAATGGGATGATACTCGTCGTTATGACCGAGGAAAAGTGTATACGGCCGAGGATCTGGAGGCATTGAGCGCGATGGGCAAGCAGTTCGGGCGTTATCTGGATGTAGACGGTGACGGAATTCCTTACCGTACACTCCCCGCCACGCACCCAACCAAAGGTTCGTTCTTTACGAGAGGAACTTCACACGACGAATATGCGCGTTATACCGAAGACGGCGTAAAAAATGCGCAGGTATTGGATCGTCTGACCAAAAAATGGAATACGGCGAAAGAAATTCTGCCTCTTCCTCAGTTTTATCAGGAACAAAATGAAAGCAACATCGGATTGCTGTTCTTCGGAACAACAACCTATGCGGCCTTGGAAGCGATGGACTTGTTGAAAGAAGAAGAAGGAATTACGTTAGATGCCATGCGTGCTACGGCGTTTCCGTTCCATGCTTCGGTCGAAGCATTTATTGAAGCGCACGATCAGGTATTTGTAGTTGAACAGAACCGCGATGCTCAATTCCGAACGTTACTTATCAATGAATTGGAGATCAATCCCAAGAAGTTGATCAAAATTCTGAATTACGACGGGATGCCCATCACAGCGGATGCGATTAGGAGAGGAATTGTCAAGCATTTGGAAGCGATTAATTTATAGGCTGTTGCGGATTTAAAATCCGCAACAGAACTGATTCGGGATTTTAAATCCCGAATAGCTAAAGATAATAACCGCCATAGATTTTAGAAATGATATTTGTGGCGGTTTATATGTGTTAGGCATCAGGTAAGAAAAGATTGCATAAATAGATTTAATGCGAACAGATATTTCGAAATATTTAATTCATAGTGTAAGAAGACCTAATAACACTGATTTTCCCCGAAGCTGCAACGGATTTCAAATCCGTTGCAGAACTGATTCGGGATTTTAAATCCCGAATAGCTACAAGTCCCGAATAGCAAATAACAGACAACGAATTACAATGACGTATATAAAACCAAAATTTCGCCACCCTGACCTGCCCAAAAACGCGGTAGGTTTCTCTAAATCAGATTATGAAGGGGTGATCTCGACGCTTTGTGCCGGTTGCGGGCATGATTCCATCAGTGGCTCCATCGTACAGGCGTGCTATGAGATGTCGATCGAACCGCACCGCGTGGCAAAACTGTCGGGCATTGGGTGCTCGTCCAAAACACCCAATTATTTTCTCAACAACTCGCACGGATTCAACTCCGTACACGGTCGGATGCCGTCGGTGGCGACGGGTGCCAACATGGCCAATCGTGACCTGATTTACCTCGGAGTTTCGGGCGATGGCGATACCGCTTCGATTGGAATGGGGCAATTTGTTCACGCTATTCGGCGCAACCTCAACATGCTGTACATCGTGATGAACAACGGTTGTTACGGACTCACCAAAGGACAGGATTCTGCCACCGCCGATATGGGTTCGGTCAGCAAAAGCGGTTCCGTGAATCCGTTTGAAGGTATCGATCTGGTAGGAATGGCGCTGGAATTGGGGGCTACCTTTGTAGCACGCAGTTTTTCAGGCGACAAAACGCAATTGGTGCCGCTTATTAAAGCGGCATTGTCACACAAAGGTTTTGCGTTGATCGACGTGCTTTCGCCCTGCGTTACATTTAATAATAACGTTGGTTCCACGAAATCATACGACTACGTTCGCGACCACATTGAGGCATTGGCAGAAATAGGGTACGTGCCTGAAAAAGAAGAGATTACTGTTTCGTACGATACCGGCAGTTCCGTTGATGTAGAACTTCACGATGGCTCCTCGGTGCAGTTGCATAAATTGGCCGATGGCTGGGACCCGCGCGACCGTCAGGCGGCGATGCGCCGTTTGCAACAGGCGAAAGCCGAGGGTGAAATCCTGACCGGATTGGTATACGTTGACCCCGAAAGTAAAGATTTGCACGAAGTCATAAAATCAGATACGCGCCCGCTCAACAGTTTAAAAGAAGAAGATCTGTGCCCCGGTTCGGGTGTGTTGGCCATGCTGAATGATGAATTCAGGTAAGAATCAGTAGACCCATTGAAAACCGCGTAGAGAAAATCTCTGCGCGGTTTTTGTTTTCAAGGATTAAAATCAACATGAAAGCTATCATCATTGGCGGAGGGATCGGCGGGCTGACCGCCGCGCTTTGCTTACACAAGATCGGATTGGAAGTAACGGTGTTTGAATCGGTCAAAGAAGTAAAACCGTTGGGTGTGGGAATCAATCTGTTGCCGCATTCTGTACGCGTTCTTACTTATCTTGGACTGCAACCGATCATCGCCGAAAATGCGATTGAAACGACCGATCTGGCTTATTTCAATAAATTCGGACAAGCCTTTTGGAGTGAGCCACGCGGACGATTTGCAGGGTATAAGTGGCCTCAATTTTCAATTCATCGTGGTACGCTGCAACGGATACTTTTCGAAGAGGCGTTACGTGTTTTGGGAAGTGAAGCCATCAAAACTAACCATCATTTGGTTTCTTTTGAGCAGAATGAACAGGAGGTAATTGCGCACTTTGCAGATAAAGAAACGGGGCAATCCATTGGCCGGGAAACGGGCGATTTTCTGATCGGTGCCGATGGCATTAACTCCGTAGTGCGACAGCAATTATACCCCAACGAAGGGCCGCCAGTGTATTCTTCCAATGTATTGTACCGTGGCACTACGCGTATGAAGCCCTTTCTCAACGGCACCACGATGGTAATGGTGGGGCACATGGGACAGAAGATGGTGGCGTACCCCATTCATCCACAGCGTGATGCGGAAGGAAATATGCTTATCAACTGGGTCGCAAATTTGCGTGAAAATGACAAAGTAAAGCTTGAGGTCAGGGACTGGAACCGCGCGGCTGACCAACAGCGATTGGTAAAAATATACAAAAATTGGATGTTTGACTGGCTTGATGTACCTGCCATGATCGCGGGAGCCAATGCCGTGTATGAATTTCCGATGTCCGACCGTAATCCTTTGGAGCGGTGGACTTTTGGAAGGATTACGCTGCTCGGCGATGCTGCCCATCCGATGTATCCGATTGGTTCCAACGGGGCTTCGCAGGCCATTTTGGATGCTGATTACTTAGCTGAATGCCTGACAGATACTCAGAATGTAATGGAAGCGTTACAGGTATACAATAATGAACGCGTGCCGGCAACGGCCAAAGTGGTTTTGCAAAATCGGGCTAAAGGCCCTGATGAGATTATGGACAGAATGGAAGAACGTTTTCCGGCGGGTTTCTCGCCCGACCAAATTCCGCATACAGAGCTGGAAGAAGTAATGAATCATTACAAAAAAATTGCGGGTTTTGATATTCAAACCCTAAACCAAAAATCGTAGAAATGGAGTTGAAATTTGCATTTGAGCTGCGTGTAGAAGTAGCGGGAATACAGGTGTTGGGAGATACGCCCAAAGGAAATCGTCGCATGGTGCCGATCAAAGGCGGCACATTTGAAGGACCGAAAATAAGAGGGGAAATTCAGGCAGGCGGCTATGATTGGCAGACCATCCGAACCGATGAAGTGGCAGAAGTAGATGCTCGATATGTGCTCAAAACAGATGACGGATCGTTGATAACCATTGTAAATCAAGGGCTTCGGCGCGGCCCGGCGGCGGTCATGCAACGACTGGCGGCGGGAGAAGAAGTATTGCCTTCTCAATACTATTTTCGCTCCATTCCCGTTTTTGAAACCGCAGACCCGAAGTATGCTTGGTTGACGCAGTCTGTCTTTGTGGCAACGGGTGTGCGGAAACCGGATAAAGTGCTGATTCAGGTGTATGAGGTTTTGTAGTAATTTAGTTAAACCATAGGAGGCATATAAGTAAATATAAGTTTGATTAAGTAAGCCATAATAATTAGTTTGCATTATTTTGTTTGACGGCATCCGGGGTCAAACAAAATAATTTTGAACACGTACTTATATGCCTTGTATGGTTAAAAAAACAAAGCAATGACAATTCAGGAAAAAACATTTTTGATCACCGGAGGTGCTTCCGGGTTGGGTGCCGCGTCGGCCAAAATGATTGTAGAGAACGGTGGCAATGCGGTATTGGCCGATGTCAATACGGCGGTGGGAGAGCAGACAGAGGCGGAGTTGGGAGAAAATGCATTGTTTGTACATACTGACGTTACCAATGCGGAAAGTGTACAAAATGCAATAGATACGGCGATTGATGCCTTTGGTGGGTTGGATGGTGTGATAAATTGCGCTGGTATTGGCCCTGCCGAGCGCGTAGTGGGAAAGAACGGCCCTCATTCTCTGGAGCGGTTTACCAATGTCATTTCCATTAATCTTATCGGCACATTCAACGTTATTCGTTTGGCGGCGGCGGTGATGCAACACAACGAGCCCGAAGAAAGCGGCGAAAGGGGAGTGGTCATCAATACCGCCTCGGTAGCGGCGTTTGACGGTCAGATCGGGCAGGCTGCTTATTCGGCGTCTAAAGGTGGAATTGTGGGCATGACATTGCCTATCGCTCGGGAATTTGCGAAGTTAGGTGTGCGTATAATGACCATTGCTCCGGGAATTTTCGAAACCCCGTTATTGATGGGAATGCCCGATGATGTAAAAACATCATTGGGACAACAGGTTCCTTTCCCTTCCCGGCTCGGAAGGCCGCATGAATACGCGGCACTTGCAAAGCATATCATTGAAAATCAGATGCTTAATGGCGAGGTGATCCGTTTGGACGGAGCTATTCGGATGGCCGCAAAATGAATGTAAAAGAAGCAGTTGCTTGGGTAAAACGTAATCACTATGCCTGTTAGCGGGCTAAAAAGCGGCCATATTGCATATATGGCCGCTTTTTTAGTAGTTTTGGCGTTTCCAAACCTGTTCACTTTACCCCATGAGAATTTCGTTGCGCATTCTAGTGCTCTTTCTTTTTGTTGTGCCTTCCTTATTTGCCCAAAAAAAGCGACGTGTTGCCAAAAAAGCCAAACCCGTTGCAGTAGCAACTGTTGGTCAGGGAATCTTTCCGATTAAAATCAGCAGAGATGAACGTTATCTGACGAATCGTTTCGGGCAGGCTTTCTTAATGAATGCGGATGCCGGGTGGACGCTCTTTCATAAACTGAAACTGGAAGAAGCACGGTACTATTTGGATAACCGCCGCGAAAACCATTTTAACACCGTTTTTTTACAATTGCTGCCACCTGAACCCAATCAGGCCAATGCGTACGGAGAAAAACCTTTTATGCAAAAAGAGAATTTTGACACGCCCAATGAAAAATACTTCGGATACGTTGATGAAGTAATAAAGCTGGCCGCCCATATGCAGATACTGGTAGCCATTGTACCTGCATGGCTTGGATGTTGCGGAACGAATTGGTTTGAAGTACAACATACGAACGGGGTTGATAAATGCCGAAATTTTGGGTCATACCTTGGGCGTCGGTTCGGGAAACATTCAAATGTTCTTTGGATCATGGGTGGTGACCGTGATCCTTTACGGGAAGAAGCCGTTCAACGGGCAATGGCCGAAGGCATCAAAGAAACTGCTCCTAACCAACTTTTGACGTACCATGCTGCAAGTTCTCATTCCAGTACTGACGTTTTTTCGGCGGAGAAATGGCTCGACCTCAGCATGATCTATACCTATTTTCGGGGAAAGCAAGGAGCATGGACGTCGGATATGCCACATGTGTACGAAGCCGCGTTGAAAGAATCGCAGAAATCCCCTCGGAAGGCGTTTATTTTGGGAGAATCGCAGTACGAAGATGAAAATGCAGGCAATGCCCTCATAATAAGGCGACAGGCCTATTGGTCGCTTTTGAGTGGCGGCAGCGGGCAATGCTATGGAAGTTCACTGTGGTCTTTTGAGGACAATTGGCGCGAAAAGCTTAGTTTGCCCGGTACTGCCCAAATGAATTTATTTTACAAGATCATGAACGGTTTGCCGTGGTATCTTTCTCGCCCTGACACAACTTCTGAGTTTTTGGTGGAGGGGCGCGGCACGTACGGAAGCGATGACTACGGAGTGGTGTCGGTCTTGCCTAATTATCGAATGGCCATGATCTATTTACCTTCCAGCAGAACCATTAGGGTCAATGTAGAAAAAATAAATGGCAGCAATGTCAGGGCGCTATGGATCAGCCCCCGTACCAACAATCGATTTATAGGCGGGTACTTTAAACCGCAGGGCATTCGAGAATTGACACCTCCTACGCTTGACGATGATTGGCTGTTACTTATAGGAAACGTTGGACGGAAGTAATTCTCAATTGGATTATACCCAAAGACTTCAAAAATGAGCGAATTTATACAAATAGAGGCTGTTTCCGGAATGATTTTTGATTATTTTTACAGGAATAATACTCCATAAAAATTTATACTCCCTCATGATGGCCAAACATATCGGATGGTGGTGGTGTGTTTTAGTGTCGGTCTGCACAAGTCAAGCACAGGAAGTTCAGTGGGCCGGCAAGTTAGTGGGGTTTTCGTCTGAATATATTAAAGAGGCTAACGGTAAAGAATACCGTGCCTTACAGGCGCTCGGGCATCCCAATACCATTCCTCCCTTTGGGGAGAGTGCCTGCGCATGGTCTCCCTACAACGCCGATTCCAATGTGGAAGAATGGATTAGGGTAGGTTTTGATAAACCACAAAAAGCGCGCCAAATTCTTATCGTTGAAAATTTTAATCAAGGATGCATCACGCAGGTATATGCATACGATGCGGCCGGGAAAGAACTGGCTGTTTGGTCAGGCGGAGGACCGGCCATTGCCGATGTTGGGCGCGTATTGACCATCACCGTTCCCGATTCATCCATGATCATCAGCTCAGTAAAAGTTTCGCTGAATCCTGCCCGTGTTAAAGGATATAATCAAATTGACGCCATAGGACTAAACAGCGTTGACAAACCCTATGAGCTGAAGATCAATGTTTTTAAAGATGCCCCTAAAGAAATAATAAAAGAAAACTTAGGTGCCGGCGTGAATACCAAAGGACAGGAAGTGGCACCCATTATTTCACCCGACGGAAAAACCATCTTTTTTACCCGAGGAAAGTACGAACAAAACATAGGAGGTGCCGAAACCCAGGATGTATGGTTTGCTACGCGCCAAGGAGATACATGGAACGAGGCCCAAAACATGGGAGCACCCATCAACAACGCTGACAACAATGCGATTGTGAGCATCTCGCCCGATGGAAAAACGCTTTACTTAATGAATGTATACCGTCCTGACGGAACCATGACATTTGGCTTATCGAAAGCAACGCGCACAAAAACAGGCTGGACATCTCCCGTTGAATGTAAGATCGAAGACATTTACAACCTTGACAAGAAGAACAATACGGAGTTTACCTTATCGCCGAAGGGAAATGTATTGGTCATGTCGGTCAAACGTCAGGATACTAACGGCGACCGCGATCTGTATGTCAGTTTTCTGAAAAGTGACGCTACGTGGAGTAAACCGCTCAACATGGGGTCGGTTATTAATACTGCTGACGTGGAAAGCGCCCCTTTTATCGCCACCGACAACAAAACACTTTATTTCACTTCATATGGCCATGCCGGTTATGGCGGTGGGGATATTTTTATGACCCGCCGACTCGATGAAACCTGGACGAAATGGAGTCAACCCGAAAACCTTGGCCCCGCCATTAATACGAGCCAATGGGACGGATTTATGAGTATTCCGGCTTCGGGAGAATATGCGTATGTGAGTTCAATGCAAAACTCACTGGGAGGCGAAGACCTGTTTCGCTTTAAGGTATATAATGCCATTCGTCCTGAGCCTGTGGCTATTATATCGGGGAGCGTGATTGATGCAGATACCAGAAAACCCGTTACGACCGAGATCGTAACGAATTTATTAAAGGACAATACCAACGTTTCCAAAATTGAATACGATCCCGAAACGGGTGAATACAAGATCATTTTGCCGGTTCAGCAATCGTATCGTTTGAGCGCGATCAAAGACGGTTTTTTTCCGTTGGACGAAATTGTGGACTTGTCGAAAGACAAGCGTTTCAGAGACATCAAACGGAATATATTACTGGTGCCGATCAAAGAAGGGAAGAAAATCACGCCCAATGGAATCATGTTTGAGCAAAGTAAATTTGAGTTGATGCCGGAATCATTGCCCGATCTGGATCGAATCTATGAAATGATGCTCAAGTACCCGAACATGGAAATCCTCATTGAAGGACACACTGACAATCAGGGGGATTTTAAACTGAACATGGAACTCTCCGAAAACCGGGTGAAAGAAGTGAAGAAATACTTGGTAAACAAAGGCTTACCTGAAAACCGCCTGCAAGCCAAAGGATGGGGTTCTACAAAACCTGTAGCGAGCAATGAACTCGAAGAAACCCGTAAAAAAAATCGACGGGTTGAGTTTACGATCGTAAAGATGTGATTTTATCTTTTTTTTACTTACTTCGCTGACTTCAACCGAAGAGTCAGATGCCGGATACCCCCAAAAGAGATTTAAAAGAGTACGTCAATGTTGGCCATTCTGAACTGGAAAACCATTTGCGTACCCAGACCGCTCAATTCCAGAACGTTTTGGAAGAGGCCGATGCTAGCCGGAAACTAACTGATTTCCTATGGCTTAACATTTTCGGATTTGCTTTTCACTACCTCAAAAGCCGTTTTGGCCCTCGACACCCGTATCAATTTTATCCCGCAGGAGATGATAACGGCGTGTTTAAAATGAAGGTCGAAAACGAGACGACACGCATCGCGTTGCTTTCGGATTGGGCATCCGATACTCCCGAATCAGACCGCATAGGTGCGGTTGTGGCTTCGCATAAACCCGATTACTCCATCCATTTGGGTGATATTTATTTTGTGGGTGCTCCCTCAGAGGTACATGACAATTTCATCAGTCCCAAAGCATCGTGGCCCCGTGGGAAATGGGGTAGTTTGGCGTTGTCAGGCAATCATGAAATGTATTCCAATGGAGCTGCTTTCTTCAAAACCCTGTTGCCTACGATGGGCGTACGTGAAGTGCACAAACCGTCGGACAGTTCCGTTGATAGCTTGTCCACTGATAATTTAAAGGACGGCGGGAGCCCATCAACAATTCGAGAACAAAAAGCGGGCTTTTTTTGTCTGGAGAATGATTATTGGCGCGTGATCGGTTTAGATACCGGCTATACCTCCGTTGAACGTCCTTTTATTGAAATTCTTTCTCCACCCGATTGCCATTTACGTAAAGAACAGGTGCGTTGGCTGAAGAATCAACTGCATTTGGACAATCCTGACGACCGCCGGGGAATTGTCATTCTGAGCCATCATCCTCCTTTTTCTTCCTTTCGAAAATCTTTTCCACGTCCGGCAAGGCAGCTAAGACAACTGTTTGGATCTTTTAAACGTCCTGTAGTATGGATATGGGGCCATGAACATCGACTGGTCGGATACAAAAAACGAGAAGTGGCAGGATTACCTGTTTATGGTCGGTGCATTGGTCATGGTGGAATGCCCGCCGAAATAAATGCCCCCAAATATGATACCGAATCCATCCTTTTTTACGACCAACGGAGAAGAAAAAATTTACGCAGAATAGGCGTTGGGTACAACGGATTTGCCTGGCTGAAATTTGACAAAGAAACGCTTTCCATCGAATACCGTGATATCGAAGATAAAGTGGTAGTGAGTGAAAACTGGCACATTGACATGGAGTCGGGAATGCTGAATAAAATGGAATAAAACCTCAACCGAAAATGAAATTAAGGACATCTGTTTTGATGATCAGTCTTGTTGGGCTACTGGGCTGTGTCACTGAGGTAAGTGATGATGCAGTTCCGCCCGGCGCACCGTTGTTTGATGGAGAAGGCTACCGAGCCATTTATCTCACTGCGGAAGAAGTGAAGCAGGTAAGCACCGAAGCGCCGCAATCGCTTCAAAAACCCGGAAAGATTTACGTGAGAGGCAATTATCTTTTTATCAACGAGCAGGGCAAAGGCATCCATTTGATCAACAATTCCGACCCTGCGGCACCGCAAAAGGTGTCGTTTATCAAGATTCCGGGCAATGTAGACATTGCCGTAAAAGGAAACCTGATGTATGCCGACAATGGTCGTGATTTTGTGGTGCTCAACATCGCTGATCCTGCCAATGTGAAAGTGGTAAAACGCATTGAAAATGCTTTTCCTGCCCAATCGTATCCCCCGTATCGCAGTATCTATTTTGAATGTGTCGATGAATCAAAAGGAGTGGTGATAGGTTGGGAAAAGGTAAAAATGAATCGCCCTAAATGTTATCGGTAAACGCCAACGCTAACGGAATGACCATGAAAAATTTTCTATATGCGATCTGTACTGCGGTGGTTTGGGGTTTGGTAATAGCCTGTTCTTCCGACCAAATGGCCGATGTAAACCCCAACGGACAAACCGGTGTGGGCGGTTCAATGGCGCGTTTTGCCATTGTAGGCAATGCGCTTTATTGTGTGTTGCCGGATAAACTGCAGGTGTATGACATCAGCACCCCAACCGAGCCGGTCGCCAAAAGCTCCGTGAAGCTTAGTGTAGGGTTGGAGACGATTTTTCCCTACAAAGATAATCTCTTCATCGGAGCTAACGATGGCATGTATATTTTTGATAATCAACAACCTGCTACTCCTTTGCTGCTTTCGCGGTTTACCCACGTGCAGAGCTGCGACCCCGTAGTGGTGCAGGGAAATTTTGCCTACGTGACGTTGAGAGGAGGCGTAAGTTGCCGACGATTCATGTCGATGAGCTCGTTGGATGTTGTTGATATTTCAGACCTGAAATCTCCTCGGCTGATTCATAGCCAACCCATGGAAAGTCCCTACGGTTTGGGGGTTGACGGTACGAAACTGTTTGTTTGTGAAGGTAATAATGGGTTGAAAATTTTTGATATATCTAAACCCGAACAGCCTGTTTTGAGAGAAACAATTAAAGATGTGAAATCTTTCGATGTAATTCCGCTCAATAAGACGCTGCTCGTAACCGGCGACGGAGGGTTCTTCCAATACAGTTATCAAAAAGAAGGGAAGTTGGAATTATTAAGTAAAATTTCCATTGAGCCATGAGCAAAAATAGAAAATGGCAAGAAGTAAAATGGTTGCCTTATTTCAGCAAATGGGCTTTGGCATTGCTTATTTTGGTGAATACAATAGTAGTAACGCTTCACGCTCAGGTAATTCCGCTCCCAAAAGCAATTCTGAAAACGATTCCGAGCACACTGATTGATCCTGACAATACACTTACATTAGGATTGGAAGTCCCTTTGACAAATCGTTGGAGCGTGCAGCAGGAAGTAGGTTGGGGGCATAATTCATTCAATGTGTATTCGTCTGAACGGGAAGAATATCCAAATCGACAAACGTGGCGATTTCGCAGTCAGATACGGTATTATTTCTCAGATATTTCTTCCCCTAACGGCAGTTTCTTTATTGCGTTGGAATATTTTCGTAAAAATGTGTTAACCGATCAAATACAGTCAGTTGGTCGGGATTGTGACCCTTTAACGGGCGCCTGTGCTTATTTTCAGGTGCTGCCCGTTCGTATTAATCGCCAAGTATCGGCGGGACATTTTAAATGGGGATACGCTTTTTCAACGCAAAGCAAAATCACGATCGAAATTTATATGGGATTGGGAATCAGGTCGTTGATCGTGAAAGATAATTCAGGACGGACAATGACGAATATCTTCAGAAATCGATTTCTTACCTTTCGACCCGACACACCGGGAAACTACGGAACGATGCCCGGTGTGTCGGCCGGCATTGCGCTTGGGTACGCTTTTAGGCCAAGAAAGCCTAAATCCTTATCTTTGCCTTATTAAACAGTCGCTTGTGACTGTATTTTAAGACAAAAAACAGAATGGCAAACTACGAATACAAAGTGATCGAAGTAAAGCCGGGCGGCTTTTGGGGAACCATATTAGAACCCGAAAAAATTGAAACCAGTCTTAACGCACTTGCAACAGAGGGGTGGGAATTGGTAAATTCAATAGACATCAACGGGGCGTCTTATGGGCAGACTTCTAAAGTAATGTTTATTTTCAAGCGTTTGCGCGAATTTTGATCATGCTGCAACAGGAACCTATCTGCGCCTTAGCTACAGCCTCGGGTATAGGAGCTATCGGAGTAATACGCGTATCGGGAGAGGGTACATTTGAGGTTGTAAATCAGATATTTAAAGGCAAAGACCTGCGGAAAGTAGAAAGCCACACCCTGCACTTTGGTACCATTCGCGACAATGAAACCATCGTTGATGAAGTGGTGGTTGCTGTCTTTAAATCTCCCAAATCGTTTACCAAAGAAGATACCGTTGAAATATCCTGTCACGGCTCCGATTATATCATTCGTCAGGTGTTGAAACTGCTCGTTCGGTCGGGAGCGCGTTTGGCGCGACCGGGGGAATTTACCCAACGGGCCTTTCTTAACGGACAGTTTGATCTGGTGCAGGCTGAAGCCGTTGCCGATCTCATTGCGGCCGACTCGGCGGCGAGTCATCGTACGGCATTGAATCAATTACGGGGCGGTTTCTCAAAAAAATTGACCTCTCTGCGCGAAGAGTTGATCCATTTTGCTTCAATGGTGGAGTTGGAACTGGATTTTGGTGAAGAAGATGTAGAGTTTGCCAACCGGGATGATCTTAAGCGATTGATTTTGAGTCTGCAAAGTACTATTGCGCCGTTGATTGAGTCGTTCGATTTTGGGAATGCACTTAAAGAAGGCGTTCCTGTAGCCATTATCGGCGCGCCCAATGTGGGTAAATCAACGCTGCTTAATGCACTGTTGAACGAAGAAAAAGCCATCGTTACAGCCATTGCAGGCACTACGCGCGATGTCATTGAAGATGTCCTTTACCTTGACGGCATAAAATTTCGGATCATTGATACGGCCGGTATTCGCGAAACTGACGATGTGGTGGAATCAATCGGCATTGAACGCTCGAAACAAACCATTGAACGGGCAGATATTGTTTTGGCGTTGTTTGACAGTGACCGGACATTGGCCGAAATTACCTCTTTAGCAGATCCTGAAAAAACGATCTGGGTACAAAACAAAGCTGATTTGGGAGACATAACCATCAGCAATGAGAATATTGGCAAGACCTATGTTCGAATTTCGGCTCAAAAGAAACAAGGAATAATTGCGCTTCAAAAGGCGATTATCCAACGGGTTTACAACGAAAAGAAAACCGACACCGTCGTTACCAACCTGCGTCACTATGAACATTTAGTGAAAACACAACAAGCGCTGAGCGATGCACTGAACGGCCTTGAAATTGGAATCACCGGCGATTTTCTGGCGCAGGATATTCGATTGGCATTGCATCATTTAGGCGAGATAACGGGTACAATTGTCAATGATGACTTGCTGGCGAATATTTTCAGTAAGTTCTGTATCGGAAAGTAACTGCCCAAAATAAGCAAATAATAAACGTATACTAAAAGCACCTAAAGCCCTGAAATAAGGGCTTTTATTATGTTTATACTTTATGGTTTAGGAATGGAGTTATATCCCGGGCAAGTCTGTTCGGGATTCTTTTGTTACATAAGGTAATCGTTTTGGAGATTTTGCACGTAGGTATGCCAATCAGAATGCCTTTCTGTGATAGTTATAGGTGGAATGAAACCAAAGCCGTGCAGCGTTGTTGTGCGGCTTTTTACCGTTTGATAATTATTCGGTGACACTTGTGAAGCGAAAGAAAACAAAACCTACATTGTGTAGATAATCAATTAGGGTATCTTGCGCACAAAATCCACTTGGATGTTCCGGGTGGATTTTTGTTTTTATCAAGTATTCGTAGATTTCTTAGTGTAAGAAGTAGTATATCTCTCCTAATGCTTATACCATTGCTTAATCATTACGGCCACCATTGCCAATTCATACAGCGATGTGTACCTTTTGTTTACGCTTACTGTTTACTCTCCACCAATTTCATAAGCGTCTTTACTTGGTTTTTCAACTCGTCAATCTCCTGCTGCTGCTCCTTGACGGCATTAATGAGCGGCATGACAAAGTCAGAGTAAGCCAATGAATACCTACCATCGGGCGCTTTTTGAAGTCCGCTGAACGGCAAGCCCAACTCCTGCATGACTTTCTCCACATCCTGAGCGATCAGCCCGTCATGGCGCACATTGGTTTCGTCGGCAATGTAAGTGTAAGAGGCGGGTTGTAGTCGAGTGATAAAGTTTAGCCCGAGTGCGGAAGTGTAAAGGATGTTTTGCTTTAAACGACGATCGGAAGGGGTAGAGAAAGGGACAGCACCTTCGATGACGGTGACAGCACTGTTACCTATGCGTACTTTGTTACTTACATTAACAACCGCATTATAACCCAAGGCCATAGCGTTGCTTATCGTACCTGATGAAGCATCAGCATTGTGACCCAAAAAGGTATTGTCACTTCCGGTGGTAATCCCTGAGCCCGCACTGTAACCCAACGCGATATTGGTGTTACCGCTCGTGTTGGAATAGAGCGCATTCATTCCCAGAGCAGTATTGTACCTACCTGTATCATTGCCGGATAATGCCTGATAACCCAGCGCAGAATTGAAATTACCTTCAGTGTTGCCTATAAGTGCACTCATTCCCACAGCAATGTTGTGAGAGCCGCTGGTGTTAGAGAAAAGCGCACTGCCGCCTACAGCGATGTTGAAAGAGCCGCCGGTATTGGAATTAAGTACTCGATGACCGATAGCGGTGTTGTTATCGCCGGAGGTATTACGTATCATTGCCCCGCTGCCGAGAGCGACGTTCCTTCTGCCATCGGTTACATTTCTTAATGCTGAGGAGCCTAAAGCTACGTTAGTGGTGTCGCTGCCGGGATTGGCACTGCCTTGCAGTCCCTTAGGAGTGAGGGTGATGGAGCCGCCGGTAGATTGCGTAAAGATCTGGGCATTTGCCCGAAGTACAATCCCTGTCAGGAATATGAAAATAAACACTTTTTTCATGTTAACTCAGGTTCTGTGTTAGTAAATAAGGCCTAAGTTAAAAAGTTAACATTCATAAGCGCCTGAAAATGAGAAGAATTTACTAAACGGTTTTACTTCGTATTGCAACCGAGTCAGGCAGATCACAGCCGCCAAAGAGGTAAAACAACAAAATAAAATCAACAGCTTAAAAAATTGCTCCGTATGAAAGATCAATTGTATAAATGCTGTTGAAGCGATTTTGTTCGCGCCATTCCCTTCCACGCATCTCCCATCAAATAGTTATCAAGCGGTAGGTGTGAAAGCGTTGGTAATGTACTTTTGGGGTTAATTACTAACGCTGATCACATCTTATGAAGAAGTTTCTATTTCTATGCTTATTGATTGCCAATGTTTCTTATGGGCAGATTTATGTTCAATCTACCACAAGTAGTTCAATAACTATCACCCCTCAGGGCGTGACAGACAGAATTTCTAACTTTACAGATACAACCAATATTTCTTTTGGTGCACTGGCATTAAAAAAAAATAAAGGAAGATACAATACGGCTTTTGGCAGTGTTGCACTTTTTAATAACGAAGCAGGGCATTTTAATACAGCGATTGGATATAGTGCACTTTATTATAATACGATAGGTATAGATAATACGGCTAACGGATATAGGGCACTTAATAATAACACTGAAGGAGCTGGAAATACTGCTATAGGTAAGGAATCTCTGCACTATAATTTAACAGGGTTTCACAATGTTGGTGTCGGAGCGCAGACTCTCTATTATAATTGGCTGGGAAGTGAAAATGTAGCTATTGGTTCCGGAGCGCTAGGGGATAACACAACCGCTGATCAAAATACAGCTGTTGGAACAGGTTCATTACCCAGGAATACGACAGGCAGAGATAATGCAGCAAATGGATGGCATACTCTTTTTTCCAATACAACGGGTCGAAACAATACTGCTATGGGTCATTCATCAGGAAGTACTATCACTACCGGCAGCTGTAACACATTTTTAGGCTCTTATGCCAATGCGTCATCTAATAACTTTACCAATTCAACCGCTATTGGTTACTATGCCGTCGTTGATGCCTCCAACAAAGTACGCATTGGAAATAGTGTTGTGACGGTCATCGAAGGCGCTGTACCTTTCTCTACTCCCTCCGACCGCCGCCTCAAACACAACTTCGCTCCGTCTGTTCTCGGTCTAGCATTCATTACTCGCCTCGCTCCAATGTCCTACACCTACATAGCCGACAAAACCAATGTGAGACGTGACGGACTAATTGCGCAGGATGTGGAGAAAGTCATGCAGGAGTTAGGTGTTGAATTCTCGGGTTTGCAGAAGTCGCCTGACGGCACTTATTCATTGGCTTATTCTGATTTTGTGATGCCGTTGGTGAATGCAGTGAAGGAACAGCAAAAAGAGCTTGAGGAGCTGAGAAAAGAAATAAATGACCTCAGAATGCTAAAGCAACAAGTAGAAGCATTGACGAAAATGGCAGCTAATAAGCAATAACAAAAATCCGTACATCTAAACTTAATTTAAGTTTTATGATTCCGCAGTACATAATTGACATTATTGATAACATGGGCCACCATCTGTTAAAAACACCTGATTCCCGCCTCTTTATTACGATCCTAATTAGTGCTGTAGCTAAAGGTGTTCATGAATTTGATCAGGCCTCTATTTCGGTTTTATTGACAACCAAAGGCATTGGGTTGTTTTCCTCCAAATGGGATGGGTTAGGCGGACTGGAAATAGGATTAACACCCGAGGGTAAAGAGTTTTTTGCGGCTAACAAAAGCTTTGCAGCCTTTTGTACTAAAAAGACAGAATGAAATTTTAACTCAATCCATCGTGGACCTGAAAGAGTTAAGAACAGGGGTATTAAACTAAAGGAACAAAACAGCCTCAAAAGGGCTGTTTTTTGTTAACGGCATAACGATTTTGTACCCTATTTGTATCTTTATTTTGTAACTTATTGATAATCAATGTTAATTGCTTTTTGTATCGGGGGAAGTAACCGAACAAAATAAGCAAATAACAAACCTGTATTAAAAGTACCTAAAGCCCTGTAAATAGGGTTTATAGTGTGTATGTACTTTATGATATGTTTTGTATATTATTGCCTTAAATATTACCTGACGATACAGCTTCTGTCTTTTATTTCTGCTTTAAAAACGCCGCTGTTATCACTACTGAAGCCCGGACTTAAGACAATATTTTGTGGCGCAAAATAGTAAACATGACTTTCGGTAGTCAATTTTTGGGTAGAGTTGATCGTTGTCGGGGAACTTTGTATGCTTGATTCCGCAGGCACTCCAGTTAGAACCGTATGATCCTCACACCTTCTGAAAGTGAACAATTCATAATTATAAAATTTATCATTTACGGTTATAAATGTTTCATGAGTGGGAAATGACCCCTTAGTAGTTTAGGGATTTGGTTCATAGGTCTTTTGAGCTATCGAATTAAAATCGTTATTCCAGACGCTGTCGAAACCGGTTGATAGCAGACAGTAAACCGTTAACTAAATTCTCTTCATTTTCAGGCGTTTATGAATGATGACTTTCTAACTTAGTGTTTATTCACAACATAAAACCTTCGTTAAAATGAAAAAAGCGTTTATTTTCCTATTTCTGACAGGTTTTTTACTTCGGGTAAATGCCCAAATCTTTACTCAATCACTTAACGGCTCAATCACCATTACTCCAAAGGGATTGCAAGGCAAAACCAATCCCGGCAGTGATACCACCAACGTGGCTTTGGGGCCTTCCACCCTGCGGAGTATGACTGACGGATACTTCAACACCGCTATCGGCAGCGGAGCACTGCTGCGTAATACCGGCGGTGTTGGCAATACTGCACTGGGCTATTCAACGCTTACTTCCAATACCATCGGCAGCGGCAACACCGCAATAGGAGTTTATCCGCTTTCTCACAACACCACCGGTTATGATAACATTGCACTGGGCTATCAGGCGCTTTATACCAACACCACCGGTTATTTGAACACCGCTCTGGGTTCGAATGCACTTTTTTACAACATCAATGGCTACAGCAACATGGCACTGGGCGGTGAAGCGCTTTATCACAACACATATGGCAATTCCAATACTGCCATCGGCTCCGGTGCGCTTTATAACAATACGGAGGGCCAAGCCAACATCGCTATCGGCACCGGTGCGCTTGGCAGTAACACCTATGGTGACTACAATATCGCTGTGGGCACCGGTGCGCTTGGTTACAACATTAGCGCTTATAACAACACTGCCGTGGGCTATAATGCGCTTCGTAACACCACCGGAGGCTTTAATACGGGCATAGGTTATAGGGCGCTTTATGGAAATACAAGCGGCTACAACAACACAGCACTGGGCATGACTGCGCTTTCTGCCAACACCACCGGGAACCAAAACACTTCTCTGGGCTACGATGCCGGCAGTTTGATCACTATCGGCAGTAATAATACCTTTGTGGGCTACGATGCCGATGCTTCTGCCAATAACCTTACTAACGCTATGGCCTTGGGGTACAATGCCACCGTGAATGCCTCTAATAAAGTGCGCATCGGCAACAATCAAATTACCGTCATCGAAGGTCAAGTTCCCTGGTCTACCCCATCCGACCGCCGTTTAAAGGAAAACATTCGCTACTCCAATGACTTGGGGCTTGGCTTCATCACCCGTTTACAGCCCGCCTCTTACAGCTACATTGCCGATAAGGCCCATGTGCGTCACGATGGCTTTATTGCTCAGGATATTGAAGCTGTGATGAAGGAAATGAATGTGCCTTTCAGCGGATTGAAGAAATCGGAGGATGGAACCTATTCGTTAGCTTATTCGGACTTTGTTATGCCACTGGTCAATGCTGTGAAAGAGCAACAAAAAGAGATTGAAGAATTAAAAGCGCAGCTATCAGCACTGGAGGAGTTAAAAGCGGAAATCACAAAGCTCAAGGCTGATAATGCTCTTCGAAATGCTGATAGAAAATAAACCTACACACCTATAGTGGATTTACAGTTGTTATAGGGTAGCTGCCTCGTTGGAAAGATGATAGAAAGAATTTTGAAAGCGTGAAAAGGACAGGTCCGAACCTTATTAAATAATAAAACAGGGCCCTTACAAAGTAAGGGTGTGTTTGGTCAAGGGTTCATTTGCAGGGTAAGTGTATATCTTTAAAAAAATATGGCCATACCTCATTAAGATATGGCCATACGGTACACTTTACCCTACTTAAAATATTATTCAATAATCACCGGAGTGATTGAACATACATTTTAATAACTATACAAATTTAAGGTATAAAGTCAACTTTAAGGTACCATTGAAGGCCTGACAACCGTGAAACCTACCTATTGGCAGGTGAAATCACCGGAATCTAAGGCGAAGTGTTGAAAAATATCAATGGTATACTCTCGCGTCATTGCTTTGAATGTGATTTAGCGAATGATGTCTAACCAATAATCGGGACCTAATACCCGGAACATAAAAAAGCCATGCGGTTATCACATGGCTTGTACAATCTCAAAAGTAGGGTAAAGTGGCTTTTGCAATACAAAGAAAGTAGGTATTTATATCCCAAAAAGCAGAAATAAACAAAACAACCATTTTAACGAGTGAATGTATCGAAAACTAAATCAATCGCCGTTTTCTATTACTATTTTCAACGTCAGAGTATTAACTCGGTATTTTGTTAAAAAAGATCGCCCGACTTTATTGGAAAGCCGGGCGATACCCTTACTGTTTACCCTACAGATTATTCTGTTATTTACTCTAATATTAAAGCAATTAGTATACCAAAATGGTAAAAAATAGTCTATTTTAAATAAAGTTCAATTAAAAATATTTCAAATTGAACATTTTCGTCTATGTAAGCAGAAGGAATATCTTTGAAATGCTTATTCAAAGCCGCTTTCGTAATAGTACTGACTTTTTGCATCACTTTAAATCCATTTTTCGCATATCCGTGTAAATACTGTTTCATAACATAACTTAGAGAAACCCTGTAACCTCGTGGACGCTGTCTACGAGGTTCTTTTGTTGCAGGCAAAAATTTTTCACCTATTCATGGCCTATGTAGAGCGATATTTAAAGTTTCAAATTCAATGATATTAAACCCGGCACAGCAACGCTGTGCGTTTTTTTGCCTAAAAGACCGCTTGATAACATTTCGATGGCACTTGTAATAAAAGAGCAAATATGCTCTATCTTGCAACTATCATAACATTTCAATTAGGGTATATTGTGCTGAAAATCCATTTGGGTAGTCCTGAGTGGATTTTTTTGTTTTTAGCTATTGACAAAATTCAAGTGATGCGATCATTTTGCATATCATCAGATGTGCCCTGATTGCTACCCCGTACGATGACTCGTCTGTGGGGTTCTTTTTTTACATGATATTG
Source organism: Runella sp. (assembly GCF_965279615.1). Lineage (NCBI taxonomy): Bacteria > Pseudomonadati > Bacteroidota > Cytophagia > Cytophagales > Spirosomataceae > Runella > Runella sp. Next base: position 60,114 of record NZ_OZ257252.1, read on the forward strand.
TCCCGATACTCTGCATGATTCACAACAGTAAAAAGGCCTGGGATAGAATCGAGATCCCGGACAGGAAATGTTCGGGATTCTTTTTTGTTGCGACCGAGAATCGTTTTAGAAATTATACTCGTAGGTACGTCAATGATATTTATTTGAGGTGGAATAGTGAAAGCCGTGCAGCGTTGTTGGGCGGCTTTTTTATGCTCAACCTTAGGGCTTGCTATTGCTTATAAGGTTGAATATTTCAGGAAAGCAATGCCCCACTGCATTAAAGCAAAGGATCAATACTTTAATGCCCCTTGCAGGGAATGGGAGAAAATTTCCGCCCATGGCAGTGTGCCCGGTTTCCTGTATTAAATTCTGCCGTAGTCTTTAGTGCATTACTGCCACGCCAAGCATCAATTGTACCGCCGCATTCAAAACACCTGATCCAAATGGCGAAGTCAGGTAAGCGACCCGTCTTTCGGTGATGTGCATTACAGGAGCAGTCTGTCCCGTGTCGCCGAAAAAAATAAACGGCAGGGCCTTGGGTAATTCTTTATCCATCTTAAACAGCACCTCACGAAATCGCTCCTGACACAGGATTAAATCAGGTTGCAGTCGGTCAACGATTGTTGGAAGCTGCATAATATCAATGTCGGCAATTTGGCAGACATCGTAATTTGAAGAATCAATCACGTCCGCAATAACAGACCGGACACCATAAGTGTCCTGTAATACAAGGGTTTTGATTTTCATAAGCTTAGGTATAGGTATAGGAAACGCCAAGTTATAAATATACTTTATGATATATTCTCTATAATCTAAAAATTTTAAAAATTATAGAAAAGTGCCAAATAGTACCATTCTGCCTATTCAAGTAGACTTACAAATCCCCCTGTTGATAATAGCTTTCCAGAAAGTCACATATCCGCTCGATGTCACTTCTGCTGAGCGTTTTAGCGTCCTGTTCCAACAAATCGCCAAAAATTGATTTAGCACTCGGAATGTCAGGCCAAAAAGCGGTATTGATGGCAATGCGCTGTCCGGTTTGGCCGATGATCAGTACAAAGCTATCCAGGTCAGAATGTTTAAAAAGTTGTATACCGTCTCCGAAATCATTGATTGGTAGTAAGGTACTGTCCTGCATGGTGTGTCTTTACTGCAAAAGCCCCGACTTTCCCGCTTTTACCTGCCTTAAAGAGCATATTTTTCTGCGACATAAATTGCCCCTTCACAATGAACACCCAACATTGATCTATGCCAAATAAAAGCAATGATACAAAAGATTTTTTGAAGACCCGAGACGGGATTTCTTTTATATCTTTGGGTATGAAATATCCGATTATGTAAATTCCCGGCAATGTGACCGACAAACGTATCACTACTACACAAACCGATAATCAAATGGAGTATGAAAGTCGCCTTTCTTTGTGCTTTAATAAGCTATTGTCTGTTGCTTAACTGTTGTCAATCAGTCAAACCGTTATCACCTTGCGAGGTCTCACCTAAGCAGGAGGTCATAATGACTTACGATAATGCCATGGGAGTCCTGCAACAGGATCGGGCTTCTAAGCAGTTCTATATTATAATTACTAAGTGTAATTGCCAACTGATTCGTTCATTTCCAAAGGGTTTAACGGCTCCTGCCCTTCCATGCAATTTACCCGGTAAGTATCAAAAGGATGGTTTGGTTATTGTATTCAGCGGACAGCTCAGAATAGATACCACGTATAATTATGAAGCTATTGATATTTCCGGTGTTCCACTTGAATTAACAAAAATCCAATTGGCTGAATAAAGCACAGGTACAGAAAAAGGTGGGCTTTACAGTAGTGGTCGAGAATTGTACTCTTCGTTTTAACTCCCTTTGCATGTCGTCACTCGAAGGTGGATAAAATTAAAGTATCTCAGTATGGTATATCAAAGCAAACAGGTTGACATATTGATTTAAGAGACAATGATTTGACGGGACCGATTGGGTAAACAGTTTTGAAAACTTATTTCGGAATTGTGATTAACAGCCATTCATCCCATTTTTATCCCGGTTTACGTCATTTTTTTATTCAGCTTAAACTGCCTTAGTATTCTTGCCGCAGAAACTATTTCATAGCCAAATAAGGCCTGAAAGCATGGAAACTGTGCATTTCATTCAATGTCTACGGTACAAAGACCAAAATTTGCCAACCTTTTTATCAATCGGATCATGATCAGAAGCTACATCAAAACATCGAGACGCAACTTAATGCACAACAAGCTGTTCTCGTTCATTAACATTGTTGGCCTTGCCATCAGTATGTCCGTTGGGTTACTGCTGATCGCGTTCGTGCTCGACCTGTATTCATATGATAGGTTCCACAGGAATGGCGAAAGGATATATCGCATCACCAACGTATTGACTTCCAATCGTGAACAAAGCAGTAAGTTTGCCTCTACTTCCATAAAGACCGGAAAGCTTATCCGGGAAAAAGTGACCGGCATTGAACGGTCCGCCGGCGCGGAAGTAGCTATTATACGCGACTTTTCACAGGATGCCAAGGTGGGCGACAATATTCTTCCCATCAAGGGCTACTGGGCGGAGCCATCGCTGTTGAAGATATTTACATTTCCAATGTCGGAAGGGAATCCCGATACAGCGTTGAAAGATCCTTACTCGATCGTTCTCACGGAGATGGCAGCGAAAAAGCTTTTCGGCAACGAATCTGCGCTCGGCAAGGTGATTACATTCGATACACTCAATTATCGGGTGACCGGTGTAATGAAGGATGTTCCCTTCTTTTCGCATTTGAATTTTGAAGCGTTGGTATCAATGTCAACGGCCGAGCATCTTAACCGAAACGACCGGAACTTCGAAAAATGGACAAATATGTCGTTGAACTACGTGTACCTCCGGTTGCCGGAAAATACCGACATGGCTTCCGTTCGGTCGCAGCTTGACGCCATTGCAAAGGAGGAAAATCTTGCTGAAGAAAGTTCTGAGATCCAACTCGAGCTTCTTCCTTTATACAAGATCGTGGTCGGAGAGAATCTCAGAGATATGCGTGGCTCCGTGGGCCCTCATATGCCTCCGATTGTGCTTTGGATACTGGGTGGGTTGGCACTCGTTGTGATATTGTCGGCGTGTTTTAATTATACCAATCTTTCGATGGCACGAGCCATGCGACGTTTTAAGGAAGTAGGTCTTCGCAAAGCGATTGGTGCCGGAAAGAATCAGGTATGGCAACAGTTCCTGACGGAAGCGATCATGATCTCTCTGGCAGCCCTTCTTCTTTCATTTCTCCTGTTTCTCGTTTTGCGGCCGCAGCTGATAAGCCTGGCTCCGGAGATGCAGCGTACGGTGAAGCTCGAGCTTACTGTGTCTATGGTCATAGCCTTTATCTTTTTTTCGATTACCGTAGGGGTTGTGGCCGGTCTTATGCCTGCCTTATTCTTTTCGAAAGTCAGCGCGATCAGTGCGCTCAGGAATGTGCCCGTTACGGCGTACGGGTCGGTGAAAGTATTTAAACAGGTAACACTCAGACGTGCCTTGGTGGTGATTCAATACACGCTCACCTTGATCTTTATCACAACAACTGCCATTGGCTATGTGCAGTATAAAAACATCCTTGCCTTCGACCTGGGATTCAACACAGAAAATATCCTGAACATCAATATGCAGGGCAACAAACCGGATGCGTTTCTCAAGGAACTGACCGAGATGCCGGAAGTAACTGCACTATCGCGGTCGCTGATAATCACCGCTGTTGGCAATGCCTGGGGTGGCCATATGAAATACAAAGATTCGCGCGATTCTGCGTTGGTCATGACTAACAACGTCGACGAAAACTACCTGACTGTGCATGAATACAAGCTTATTGCCGGGGAGAATTTTAAGACACGACCCACCACCGCCAAAGCCGCCGGGGAAGTGATCGTTAACGAGCAGGTTTTAAAAAGATTTAACATTGGTTTCAATGACCCACAAAAAGCCATCGGTGAAGAGATCACATTCAGTAATATGCAGGGAAGTAATCGCCGAATGACGATTGTTGGCGTAATGAAAGACTTTCACTACGGCAAGGTCGACAACCTCATTGAGCCGGTAGCATTCATGTCTTGGACGCCCGAAGATAGAACAATCATCAATGCCAAAATACAAAGCAAAGACATGCTTGCAACCGTAGCCAAGATCAAGTCCGCATGGAAGGAGGTAGATCGTGTTCATCCCTTTCAGGCGGAATTCTATGATGAAGCCATAGAAGAGGCATACAGCGAATTTTCTATCATGATCAAGATCATTGGTTTCCTTTCATTCCTGGCCATTTCTATCGCATCAATGGGATTGTTCGGAATGGTGGCGTTTACTACCGAAACCAGACTGAAAGAGATCAGCATCCGAAAAGTGATGGGCGCAAGCTCGGGCAGCCTTATCTACTTATTGAGCCGCAGTTTTCTTGTATTGCTGTCGATATCGGCATTCATCGCTCTGCCCATAACGTACTTTTTCTTCGAAAATGTTGTGCTCACCAATTTTCCGTATCACACCCCCGTGCAGGTTGCCGAGTTGTTCGTTGGCTTGCCGGCGGTATTGCTGATCGCATTCCTTATGATCGGATCGCAGACAATGAAGGCGGCGAAAAGTAATCCGGCGGAAGTCCTGAAGGGCGAATAGGGTAAGCAGAGCTTTTAGTACGTCTATACTTTATGGTTGTTTTGTTGTAGAAGATTTGCAAATTCACTTAAAAGAAAGCCATATAGTTATTACATGGCTTACAAAATCTCAACTCCAGAAAGTGAACGCATTGAAAAATAAACCAATCGCCGTTTTCTCTTACTTTTTCTCCAATCAAAAGATTAACTGAGTATTCCGATCTGTGAAGCTTTTACTGCCTTTAAAAGACCGCTTGATAACTTTTAGATGACACCAAAAATATACTGACACTTTAGCATGTAAATTGCATTGTTAGAATTACCTATCAATGGGGTACTTGTGAGAAAATCCGCTTAGCGATGCCGGGCGGATTTTAACTCTTTCTGATATAGAATTTTTACTGATTGTACATGACAGGAATTACCAACCTATATAGTTGATGAAGTGGAATGAAACTAAAGCCGTGCGACTGTGTTGTACGGCTTTTTTTGTTAAAAAGCCGGCTCGTTATTCCGGATGAGATGCAGTACAAGAGCCGGTTAACTGATTTAACTGTTTGCGCTTTGAACTATTCGTATCAATGAGACCCTAACCACCCATACCGATAGCTCAAACAGGAAGCGCAGAAAATTAGAAAAAATCGTTATTTTTGTTTAAACACATTTCCTATGCTTTTAGCTTTGATCATTGTTTCCCTCACGATCTACATTCTTCAGCAGCAAAGGCCGTATGATTACATTACGCGCAGGGAAATGGACGCTCTCTTGAAAAAGGGCAGAGAACGCGAAAGGCTTGAACATGAAGAGTATTTACGTCAATTAAAGCTCGCCGAAAACAGGGGACAACTCATTCCTTTGTCGGAATCGGAAAAAGAACAGTTCATTCTCACTTCTGCCAATAAAACCATTCACATCCACGCTCAGTGGGTCGCTGACCTCCAAGCCCGTCATGACAAAGGACTGATCAATGATCGGCAATTTGAAGAAGCAATGGACCGGTATTTGGATCGTATCAACCAATTGAAACAGCCTTTTGGTCAATAATCGTAAGGGTATTTACTCAACAGGAGTCAATAAGAATTAGATTGTTAAAACTAAGTATAAAACAATCAACCTTACTTTTACTGTTGTCTGTCCCTGAGACTCATCGTTATAAAGTTCTATTCTCGAAACTGATTCCCTACGGATCAGTTTAACTACTTCCTACCTAACGCACTTTTGGTTTTTGATCTCCTGTCACCGGTGTTTATCGGTCACTGAAGGTATTAATTGGCTTAAAAAAACAGCACTTGATGCTGTGTAAACTCAACAGTAAAAATTCAGTTATGTTTTACTCTTTATTCAAATTACAAATGAAGAAATTTACCTTTTTTTTTAGTGCAACCCTTTTGATTTGCGGGGCCGGAGCTGTTGCTCAAAGCAGTGTCACCATAGACCCCAAGGTCGCAACTACTTCGTTGATTGACGCCGTCAGTACCACGAAAGGCATATTGCCTCCGCGTATGAACATTTCACAACGTAATGCCCTGACGCTTTCTACCGGCTTACAGGTGTATTGCACCGATTGCACACCCGCCGGCCCTTATAGTTACAATGGCAGTACTTGGATAGCAATGTTTCAAACAACAACCGTATCACCAATCACCTATACGGTTGGACAGACGGCACAGGGCGGCATTGTGTTTTGGATAGATCCTGCCTCCGGAGGGCAACATGGGTTGGTAGCGGCAACCGCAGACCAAAGTGCTGCAACGAAATGGTTAAGTACTGATTATGTCACTGCCAATGCGTTTAGAGTGGGAGCATACGGTGGGAAATATAACACGGATCGGATCATTGACAGTCAGGGAAATGGCACGTATGCCGCTTTGCTTGCAGCTCAATACACTGACAGTGATGGGTATGGAGACTGGTATTTGCCTTCTAAGAATGAACTTAATCTTATGTATGCCCAAAAAAATGCCATTGGCGGATTTACCGGCAGTAACTATTGGAGTTCAACAGAGGTTTCGGTTTCTGAAGGATTGGCTTCTGAAAATGTTTATGTACAGGATTTTGGTACTGGCACTTCGGGCAATGCCCTTAAAAGCGTTGCTACGTACCGGGTTCGAGCGATTAGGCGGTTTTAAGAAGTCGGCTCGTTGAACTAATCGGTCAATCATTAAATTTCCCATTTTTTAACACAAGATCATAATGAAAAACATTCATACCTGTTTCCTTTATACCATCGCATTTACTATCATTGGCTATACTCATTTATGCGCCCAAGCTACCCGCACTTGGGTATCAGGAGTAGGTGATGATGCCAACCCGTGCAGTCGTACGGCACCATGTAAAACCTTTGCCGGGGCCATCTCAAAAACGGCGGCAGGAGGAGAGATCTCGGTACTTGATCCCGGAGGCTTTGGGGCTGTTACCATTACGAAGTCTATCACCATCAACGGCGACGGAACGTTGGCCGGAATTTTAAATGCCGGAACAAACGGCATTATTATAAATGCCGGCGCTACTGATGTAGTCAATATTCGGAGTGTTTCTATCAACGGTGGAGGTACGGGACTCAACGGAATCAGATACATAGGTGGTGGGCAGGTTCATGTTGAAAATTGTACCATTTCGAGTTTAGCTGCCGGAGCAAACGGGATTACCGTTGATAAGACCGCCAAAGGAATACTTACGGTTAAAAATACAACCATCGGTGGCTCAGTTGCTGCTATTACCGGCATAAATATGACAACCACCGCAGATACGGTAAAAGCTTTTCTCAGCAATGTCAGTATTCAGGGGGTTGGAATTGGGATTCGTGCTCAAGCCAATGCAATCATCAACGTTGAAAATTGCGCCATTTCGGGGAACACAACAGGAGTAGTTGCTGAGACAGCAACCTCCGTGATACGGCTTTCGAATGTAACATTATTTAACAATACGGCCGGAATCGGAGTGGGTTTGGGCAAGGTGTATTCTTTTGGAAATAACAAAATAGCAGGAAATACAACCGATGCTCCCATGAGCGTAATTACAACTCGGTAACAGTAAAATTTTTCATTTTGAAAGCAGTGTCTTCAGAGATGCTGCTTTTTTATTAAAAAGCACTAATGCTGAACTCTTTTCTTGATAGTTGTATATTAAATATAGTTGTATATTAAATTTTGATCAGGTAAATCTAAGAAAGAATAAATCCCGTATGTAGGAAAGTATGTTTATACCCTACTTTATGAAAAATTTTACCTTCTTTAAATCTTCTAAAACTACCCGGCCCGGGCTGTACGGTGGCAAAATTGACCAATACCGCTTTGAAGTGAATGTTATTGAAGCACCTTCCAAGCTTGGCATTAACAATGGAAAAATTGTCAGGCTTTGTATTTGGGACAGTGAAAAAGGAATCAACAACGGCTGTGTAGTCGATTATAACAGCGAATGGCTCCTTAAGCCCAAAAAAGAATTTGAGCCGTACATCCAAAAAATCATGAAGTTATACAATTAATAAAAACCGCTTCACTATAACTGTTTGAATTAAAGGCTTTATGCCGTTAATTCAAGGGAATAGTTTGCTCTGCTTTTTCGAAATTCGGAAGGGCTTACTCCTTTTTGTTTCCTGAAAAACTTATTCAGATGGCTTTCGTCCGTGAAGCCCATTTCGTCGGCTATCTCATTGATGCGCAGATCGCTGCGTTGGAGCCGTACTTCGATTAATTTTACCCGATAATTGGTGATGTATTGCTGCATCGTTTCCTGCGTGTGTTTTTTGAAATACCGCCCCAGGTAGGTTTCTGAAATGCCGAAATAATCACCGATGACTTCCGCCCTTATTTTGTCGGGATAATAAATGTTGTTTTGAATGTAACTCAAAATATCCAACGCTTTTTCGGTGGTATTTTCGGTTACCTGCTCAGGCATGTATTTGGCAATATTGCGCGCTACCACAACGATAAGGGTATTCACTAAATGTTGGATCAACTCCTTATTGTATAAGTCGCGGCTAATATATTCACGCATGATGGCTTCCACGATGGGTTTTACCAAACACTTATCTTCCTGATTTTTCAGGATACATCCCGGTTGATGATTGGCATTTTGAAGAATATATTCCAGTCGCTGAATGTTGCCGTAATGCAGAGCATTGGATCGGATGTGGATATCATTGAACCTCAGAAAGAAAAATTGAGTTGTGGTTTCAATGTCGAACGAATGACAGTCTTCCGGCGTAATTAAAAACAAATGCCCTGCGCGGTACGCAAAGTTATTTTTGTTGATGCATTGGGTGCCGGTGCCCGAGACGATATAGATCAATTCAAAAAAAGTATGTTGGTGCCCGGGTTTGGGACATTCATCCACTGTTTTGAATGCTATTTCAAACGGTTCATATAAACTTTCTCTTTTCATGGCGCAAATTTACCGATAAAGAGAAGATATGTACAGGTAATAGGTGTTTTTTTTGGTATAATTTTGCACTATCAATTAAAATAACAACTAATGAAAGCGATCATATTAAAAGATTTTGGTGGTGTAGAACAACTTGTTCAGGAAGAAATACCCGTTCCAACCCTCCATGATAATGAAGTATTGGTTAAGGTCAAAGCCTTTAGTATCAATCCGGTAGACATTAAAACCCGTAACGGCAAAGGTGCAGCGGCACGCATCAAAGATCAGACGCCGATGATTTTAGGTTGGGATATTTCCGGGGTTATTACAGAAATGGGAGCAAATGTGTCGGATTTTAAAGCGGGAGATGAAGTGTTTGGGATGGTCAATTTTCCCGGACACGGAAAAGCGTATGCGGAATACGTTGCGGTGCCTGCCTCGCAATTGGCTTTAAAACCCGAAAATATTTCGCACGAAGAAGCAGCGGCAGCAACATTGGCAGCCCTCACGGCTTGGTTGGCGGTCGTCCACAGTGCCAAAGTACAGGCAGGCCAAAAAGTATTGATCCACGCCGCTTCGGGCGGGGTCGGACATTTTGCAGTGCAAATTGCTCATTATTTGGGAGCGTATGTTATAGGAACTTCTTCGGCGGCCAACAGAGATTTTGTGCTGAGTCTGGGAGCCGATCAACACATTGATTACAAAGCACAATCTTTGGAAAAAGAGGTGTCAGAAATTGATTTTGTCTTGGATGCTTTGGGTGGCGAAACTATCGACCAATCTTTAAAAGTTATCAAACCCGGCGGAACCATTATCAGTATGCCCTCGGGAGCGAATGATCTCGTAACCCAAAAAGCGGAGGCAAAAGGCGTACATGGCTACCCCATCATGGTGCATTCAAGTGGCAAAGACATGAAAGACATTGCAGACTTATTGGAAAAAGGGATCCTGAAAGCGCACGTTTCCAAAATAGTTACCTTTGACCAAATCGCGCAGGCTCATCATCAGGTAGAAAGTGGTAAGACCGTAGGGAAAGTAGTGGTAACTGTTTAACAATGTAACGAATGAATACACACAGTTTTCTGATACTTCGTTTAGCCGCCGCCGCCAGTATGTTTGGCCATGGGTTGGTGCGCGTTCCGAAACTTCCCGGTTTCAGCGCCTGGATGTTGTCAAATTTTGAGAAATCCATGCTGCCCACTGCCTTGGTTACACCTTTCAGTTATGCATTGCCTGTGTTGGAGTTGGTGACAGGAATTTTATTGCTACTGGGTCTTTTTACCCGACAGGCGCTTTACTTGGGCGCATTGATCATGCTTATATTGATATTCGGCAGTTGTATGATCGAAAAATGGGATTGGCTTCCTTCGCAATTGCTTCATACAGGCTTGTTTGCGTTGTTGCTTAATTTTATTCACAATAACACTTTCGCATTGGATAACTTAGTAAAACACACCTAATTATATATTTTTATGGATTTGCAATTGAAAGACAAAACAGCCTTTATAAGCGGTTCGACCGCAGGGATCGGCTTTGCCATTGCCGAAGCACTTATAAAAGAAGAGGCGACGGTCATCATCAACGGTCGCACCAAAGAAAGTGTCGATACTGCGTTAGATGAATTACTCGCACAATATCCTAATGCGAAAGTTTCGGGTATTGCGGCGGATTTTTCCAAAAATGAGGATATCGTAAAGTTATTACAGGAACTTCCCGAAGTAGATATTCTGGTCAACAACGTGGGTATCTTTGAACCCAAGCCCTTTGCCGAGATTCCGGACGAAGATTGGTTTCGCTTTTTTGACGTGAATGTCATGAGTGGTGTGCGCCTTTCGCGGCACGTTTTCCCTAAACTGCTGGCGAAGAATTGGGGCAGGATCATCTTTATTTCCAGTGAATCCGCCATTTTTATTCCCGACGAAATGATTCATTACGGAATGACCAAAACCGCTCAATTAGCCATCAGTCGCGGATTGGCCGAGTTGACCAAAGGAACCAATGTAACGGTCAATTCCGTTTTGCCCGGCCCCACCAAATCAAGAGGTGTCGGTGATTTTATTGATACCCTTGCCAAGCAGGACAACATCAGCGGCGAAGAAATGGAAACGAAATTTTTCCGTGAATTCAGACCTACGTCGTTGATTCAACGTTTTGCCGGCACAGAAGAAGTGGCCAACATGGTTACGTACCTTGTGAGTCCGCTGGCTTCCGGCACTAATGGCGCAGCGATTCGGGCTGAAGGTGGCTTGGTTCGTTCAATTGTATAAAAACAGGCTTAATCATAAAGACGGGAATAGCAGCGTTCAAATGACGTTGGTATTCCCGTTTTATGCTACCTTTCCGTTGTTTTTCGGTCGGTTGGAATTGTTTGAATTTTACAAGTATTCGTTTGATTGGGGCAAACCGCAGCGTAGGAGATACCTGTACTTTTGTGGCGTTAAAACAATGCAAGGCAAGCTTACCTCAATTTCCTTATGTTTGTTTTTAGTAAGCAATGCTTCGTACGCAGTTCAATGCAGTAAATAATTATTCACAACAATCAACCGTAAAAATCAGAAAAACCATGAAGTACAATTTGTTAGGAAATACAGGGCTCAAAGTGTCTGAGCTGTGCCTTGGAACCATGACGTTCGGAGGAAAAGGTATCTGGACCGCCATCGGAACGGTTCCGCAGGCCGAAGTAGACGAGTTGATCAAAAAGTCGGTAGATGCCGGCATTAATTTTATTGACACCGCAAACGTATACAGCGAGGGAATCAGCGAACAAATGACGGGCGCCGCCGTTCGCAATCTGGGACTGAACCGTGACGAGCTGATCATTGCGACCAAAGTAAGAGGAAAAATGGGCCCCGGGCCAAACGAGACCGGGTTGACGCGTAAACATATCATGCAACAGGTCGATGAAAGCCTGAAACGATTGCAGATGGATTACATTGATCTCTATCAAATTCACGGTTTTGACCCTATCACCCCGTTGGAAGAAACGCTGTATGCCTTAGATAATTTGGTCAGCAGCGGCAAGGTGCGCTATATTGGTTGCAGCAATTTGGCCGCTTGGCACATCATGAAAGCGTTGGGCATTTCGGAACGCAATCACTTTGCAAAATTTGTTTCATTACAGGCATATTATACCATTGCCGGACGCGACATTGAACGCGAGATCGTTCCTCTATTGACCGACCAAAAACTGGGCCTGATGGTATGGAGTCCATTGGCGGGAGGATTACTGAGTGGCAAGTACGGACGGCATACTTCGCCCGAAGATTCACGCCGTGTTTCGTTTGATTTTCCCCCTGTGAACAAAGATAAAGCATACGATATTGTTGAGGTCATGCAGGAAATAGCCACTGCCAAAGGCGTTTCCGTTGCGCAGATCGCGTTGGCGTGGCTGTTGCATCAACCCGTTGTTACGTCGGTCATTATCGGAGCCAAACGACCTGATCAACTGGAGGATAACATCAAGTCTACCGAAATAACACTGTCGGCGGAAGAACTCATTACCTTGGAAGGTATCAGTAAATTAACGCCTGAATACCCCGGCTGGATGATCGAACGTCAGGGCGTGGATCGTAAGGGATAAGGCATTTTTAATTTAAAACAGCAATGTCGAACATAGAGACACTCGAGGATTTTTACCGCTATAAATTCAACGGAATGCCCGATGATCTTCAAAAAGATCTGGGCCATTTCAATGCTTTTCGGATGGAAGATCATGGCGCACCGGGCAAACCGCCGATAAGATACGCCCGCCGCGACTACTACAAAATCTCCCTTCTGAGGGGGCATTTTGTGTACCATTATGCCGATAAAAGCCTCGAAGCTTCGGGTACGACATTGCTGTTCTTTAATCCTCGAATACCCTACACTTTTGAACAATTGGGAACGGAGCGCTCGGGTTTTTTCTGTATTTTCAAAGAAGAGTTTTTCAGCGAACACCTGCGCACCGGATTGGGCGGATTGCCCATGTACGCACCGGGCGGCAAACCCGCCTATAAACTTGACGAAGCGCAGGATAGAAACGTGAGCCAAGTATTTGAAAAGATGCTGGAAGAATTGCCTTCCGACTACCGATTCAAGTATGACCTTATTCGCAATTACATCATGGAGATCGTGCACTGTGCGTTGAAGATACAGCCTTCGGAAAAACTGTACCAAAACGTAGACGCAAACGCCCGAATTGCGGCGGTCTTTACCGAGCTGTTGGAAAGACAATTTCCCATTGAATCACCTTCGCAGCAGTTTGCGCTGCGTTCGGCCAAAGATTTTGCGGAGCGATTAAACGTACACGTAAACCATCTCAACCGAGCCATTAAAACAAGCACCGGCAAAACCACCACCGGACACATCACCGAGCGCGTGGCAAGTGAAGCAAAAGCGTTATTGAAACACACTAACTGGAACATTGCCGAGATCAGTTATTGCCTTGGTTTTGAAGAACCGGCGCATTTTAACCATTTCTTCAAAAAACAAACCAACATGACCCCCTCGGCGTTTAGGAGATAATCGGCATTACCCTTTTATATTTTTCAGTTTTTCAGTTTCCGCCATCTTCGGTTGTGAGCAACCGAAGACACAGCCCTCGCCCTTTTACATTTTTCGGTTTTACATTTTTCAGTTTTTCGGTTCTACATTTTTCGGTTCAAACGGCTTTTCATGAAAATAATCCAACAATAACTACGGCTAAAAGCCCGAGAAAGGGGCTTCCATCTTACATCTTCGGTTGTGAGCAACCGAAGACACAGCCCTCGCCCTTTTACATTTTTCGGTTTTACATTTTTCAGTTTTTCGGTTCTACATTTTTCGGTTCAAACGGCTTTTTATGAAAATAATCCAACAACAACTGCGGCTAAAAGCCCGAAAAAGGGGCTTCCATCTGATTACTTCAGAGGTGATACAGGCATTGCCGCAGTTACGGGAAATTAAAACAGGAATGTGCCAAGTGTTCATTCAACATACCTCGGCGTCGCTGACCATCAATGAAAACGCCGATCCTACCGTTCGCCAAGATTTTGAAACCTTTTTTAACAAAGCCGTTCCCGAAAGAGATCCCGGTTATTTGCATAATTACGAAGGCGACGACGACATGCCCGCGCACTTGAAAGCGGCTTTGTTGGGAAGTTCAGTATTGATTCCTGTCCACAACGGACAGCTTGCTTTGGGGATATGGCAGGGAATTTATTTGTGCGAGCACCGCGACGAAGGCGGCCCCCGAAATATTATGATCACGGCGTGGGGAGAATAAGTGTAAGTTGTTTATTGACAGTTACATAGCTCACGTTCTACATAGGTTTTGTTTCCGTTGGAATTGATGTAATAACATCCACCGCTTTTTCCGATAAAGAGTTGTTTTCCGTTGTATTCCCGACACTTAGTATCTACATTTAACGACGAATTGACGTAATCGAAGCGTTTAGCCTGAAGACTTGTTTGGATAGATTTTGACGTATTTGTAAAAAACGTAAGGCCTGTTTTCTTCTCAATATCGGCCGTGGTGGTAATAAACCGAAACCAACCCGCATTTTGTAATTGACTCGTTTTATTGGGGAAATCTACCGCAATGACCGGCGTGTCGGTGGTTATGTCGTTGATGTTTCCATTTTCGGGCAATATCGTAATGACCTTGTAAACCCTTGCCGGAACATTAACAGCATTATCCAATTTATTCAACGTTCCTTTGCTGCCTTCACCGCCGGTACCGTACGTTCCCGAAACAATGAAAAGACGGTGCTTTTGTGCGACCAGTTCACGGCAATATTCTTCCAGATACGCCCACGCTTCGCGGTTCAGTTCGGGCGCCTGCGGAATCATGTTGGTCATCACAAACGTTGCGGAATTATTGTCGAGCGAATTGGTGCGGTCGGCAGAAGGGCACAAATGCCCGCGGTCAAATCCTGAATTTGTATAATCATTTGGCGTAACTTTGTACCAAGATGCGGGCAATGAAGGATCGGGCCGAAAATCATTCTGACGGTCGCTGCTGCCTAACCATTGTTTTGACAATTCCCACGCAACCCAGTTGGCGTGCCCTTTGGAACGATTATACGATAACGCATATTGAGGTTTGACGATCAGGTAATTATCAGGGACTGACTCGCTGGCCTGTGCATTGGTTGGATTTCCCAATAATAAATGGACGCTGTCGTTGGTGGAAACAATTTTTTGTCGCGCACAACTGACGATCAGGAGATATACCGATAAGACATATACCGAAGAGCGGAAGGTTTTCATAGCCGAAGAGTTTTTTAATCAAGTAATTTGAGTAGTCAAAGGTCCTATTTTTCTTGATTTTATCAAAAAAAGCCAACATTTGCCCTCGTAGAACGTAGTAACGGAAGATAATCGTACACATAAATAAATATACTATACTTTCATCTCGAATGGCTTTCAGGACTATTTTACTTCTTTTTTCAGGACTGTTTTTAATACAAACAAGCAAAGCCCAAACAATTCAGAAGGGCAATACTCCTGCCTCGATAGGAATTACGGGCGATACGGCTGACGTCAACGTACCAACCATGAACGGGTATGTATTGGGTGGCGGAAGCACCGATGTAAAAGAAGCACTGCTTTGGATGATCGAGCGTGCCAAAGGCGGCGATGTGGTGATTATCAGAGCGAGCGGCGCTACGGGTTACAATGACTTTATTTACGGATTGGGTGGCGTCAATTCGGTCGAAACATTGCTTATCAATTCGCGGGAATTGGCACAAAACCCCGCCGTAGCTCAGCGAATTCGACAGGCCGAAATGCTGTTCATTGCGGGTGGAGATCAGGGAAATTACGTTAAATTTTGGCAGGATACACCCGTTGAAGACGCTATTAACTACTTGATCCATACCAAGAAAGCCCCCGTTGGCGGCACCAGTGCAGGCTGTGCCGTATTGGGAGGGGTCAGTTTTGCAGCACTTAATGACGGCATTACTTCCGACGAAGCTCTTGGAAACCCATTTCATTCCAAACTGACCCTACTCAACGGCGGATTCATTGACATACCCATTTTGAAAAATATCATTACCGATACCCATTACAGCAATCGAAGCCGTCATGGGCGACATTTGGCGTTTTTGGCACGGATGAAAACCGATTGGAAAATGAAAGCAAAAGGCATCGGCGTGGACGAAAAAACGTCGGTTTGCATTGATGAAAAAGGCATTGCCCGTGTATTTGGAAGTCAGGCAGCTTACTTTTTGGTGGCAGATTCTAAAAACCCCGAAACCTGCGAAGAAGGAAAAAAATTGACTTGGAATCGCAACAACCGGGCGGTAAAATTTGTGAAGATCACCGCCACCCCGGAAGGCACCGGAACGTTTGATATCAACGATTGGAAACCGGTCACTCCAGGTACCTCGGGGTATTGGTATGCGGAAGCCGGGGTTTTGATTGAAAATTAATGCAACCCCGTGCAACTTTTCGATTTATTTTTGCATCTGTTCTCTAAAACCGATCATTCACTTCAAAATAGCCCGTACAGCAATGAAACTTTTAAACTCACTAATGCTTGCAGCGCTCTCAACCACTGCTATTTACGCTCAAAAACAGGTCTCAGCCCGAGATATTTTTCAAGCCATCGACAAAAACCAATCCGTGCAATATGACGGCGTCGTAGTAACGGGCGATCTGGATTTTACAGAACTTTCCAATCGAAAAGTAAAGCATGAAAAGGGGGGATGGGAAGAAATCAAAACAACCGTGGAAGTGCCCGTGGTATTTCGTAATTGTACATTTAAAGGCGATGTGATCGCGTACAAAAACCTTCAGGAGAACGGAAGCAAAACCAAAGTTTTTAATATTGAGATCAACAATGGCGGGGTGACCTACTCGGCCGATTTTCGCGAAAATGCCATTTTTGAAAATTGTACGTTTGAAAATGGCAGTGAATTCAAGTATTCAACGTTCTCCAAAGTGGCCAATTTTGCAGGCAGTAAATTTGCCGAACAAGCCAATTTCAAATACGCCAAATTCCGTCAGGATGCGTTTTTAGCCAATATTCGTTTCGACGATTACGCCAATTTCAAATATGCTGACTTTGCACATAAGGCGGATTTTAAAGATGTACGTTTTCATGACAGTGCCGATTTTAAATACGCCGAATTTGACGAAAGAGTAGACTTTACCGGCAGCCGTTTTCAGCGCCATGCTGATTTCAAATACGCTGATTTCCATGACGGCGCTTCTTTCGATAAAACCGATTTTGACGACGGCGTTGATTTTAAATATTCCAACGGAAAACGGTACGTTTCTTCCCGATAATTTTCGCAAGCCTATCCTATCAGGAACAGACGAAAGCCTTCTGCAAAGAAGGCTTTCGTCGTTTTATGGTTTAAAAACTTAGGTGCCCTGCTGCAACACAGTGGGGTTTTTTGCAGTATTTACTTATCGGTAGCTTGTACTCCCAAGCCAATTTCTTAAATTTGAGGCTTTTACCCTAAAAATAACTACGGAACGTAGGATGTTAAGTGTTTACAATAATTTGAAAAACAGTAGAGTACGTTTGCAACTGATTTCTGTTTTTTTTCTTTTCTGCGCCATTATTCCCGCATTTTCACAAGTCGGGATCAGTTTTCCTACCTCACGTCTTGTATTCCAACGATCCAATAATAATACGGCGACATTCGTAGTCAGCGGTTCGTATCAACAGGGAATTCCCGATCAAATTGAAGCGGCTTTGGTTCCTTTTGTTTCCGGACAGGGAACGGCAACCAACTGGCAAGTGGTGGAAAAATCACCCATTGGCGGGGTATTTTCCGGCACAATCGCGGGGGCCGGGGGCTGGTATAAATTGAAAGTAAGAGTGATCCGTAACGGAAAAGCAACCGACAGCACCGAAGTGGATAGAATAGGAATTGGAGAAGTATTTTTGGTAGCCGGTCAATCAAATGCTCGTGGATTACAAAATTACGGCGCACCTTCTGCCGCCGACGACCGAGTGAATTGTTTCAATTATCTCAATGCTTCTTTTGACCCGAACGAATTGCCCGAACCGACCTTCTCGCACTTAAATGCCGACAGCTATATTGCTCCTTACGGGTATTCCGCCTGGTCGTGGGGGATGTTAGGGGATATGTTGGTCAATCGTTTTAATGTCCCTGTATTATTTTATAATGTAGCCTTGGAGGGCACCACCAGCAGATCGTGGAGGGAAAGCACCACAGGATACGCAGCAAATCCTTATACCGGTGGATATTATACCAATCAACTTCCTTATTCACAGTTAAAACTGGTTTTGCGGCAGTTTACCTCGCTTACCGGAGTGCGGGCGGTGTTGTGGCACCAGGGCGAATCAGACACTCAATTCAGCCTGTCAGAACAGGAAATAGTATCCAATCTTCAGCAGGTGATCGGTCAAAGTCGCAATGATGCCGGCCAAAACCTGAGTTGGGTGGTTTCGAAGGTTTCGTATAATACGTATACTTCCAAAACGGTTACCAACGCGCAAACAACCGTGATCAATACTACTTCCAATGTTTTTGAAGGTCCATCGACCGACAATATTCAAATCCCACGGCCCGATGGAGTACATATTCAGGGAAGTGCGTTGACGACGTTGGCGCAGCAGTGGAACCAAAGTCTTAATTCCTACTTTTTCGGTCAATCAAATCCGATAGCGCCTATGACGCTGCCCACGATTAAAGTAGGTTGTACTGATGACAGTCGGGTAAAGCTCATTGCAGAAGGAAACTATGCCGAAGTAAACTGGAATACGGGCGAAAACAATAAAGAAATTTTGGCCGGTAATGGCGTTTATCGCGTTAAAGTGAAGGATTCTTTCGGGCATTTTATGTATTCAAGTTCCGTCAGCGTAGGAGATAATACCCGAGGCGCGTTGCCCAAGCCCGCTGTTCCTTCCATTCAGGCAAGAGGAAATTTGGTGTTCTGCTCGGGACAAAGTGTAGAGTTGGTAACCCCAACGGCGGCAGGCTACCGTTGGAGCAACGGAGCAACTTCTCAAAACATAGTGGTTAGTGATAATGCTAAATATGCCGTTCAGATCAAAGACGACAAAGGTTGCTGGTCAGATTTTTCAGGCACGGTAAATGCAACCGTAAATCCCGTCCCTTCGATACCGTCGGTGACGCCTAAAGGGCCATTGACCTTTTGCGCAGACCAATCTGTAACGCTGGAAGTAAATGAAGGAAGTATTTTATCAACCACCACTACTTTAGAGTGGAATAACGGACAGAAAGCCGCTAACATCGTTGTAAAGCAATCCGGAGATTATGCGGTTCGGGCGGTTAATCAATACAATTGTGCTTCGGCCTATTCCCCCACTTTCTCGGTTACCGTACATCCCTTGCCTGCAACGCCAACTATTACGTCCAACGGAGCGCTCCGATTTTGTGAAGGAAGTTCAGTGACGTTAACAACTAACTCTTTTCTGACCACAGTTTGGAACGAGTCATACACTTCTCAAAGTTTTACCGCAACAAAGTCAGGGCATTACAGCGCTCATGTCATTGACAGTTGGGGTTGCCAATCCGCTCCTTCCAAGGAAGTTATCGTTGAAGTAAACCCCGTACCTCTGCGTCCGGTCATAACAAAAACAAGCCCTTTCGCCTTAACGGCCGAAGGAGATTATCTGCCTAATATCAGTTTTCGGTGGGAACATGAAGGCAAACAAACAATTACGACCCAAAACCTGTTGAAACCATCCGAATCCGGGAATTACACAGTGGTTGCCTTTTATGATCTGGATGCTACCAAAACGTGCGCTTCACTGTCTTCCTTTGTGTACAGTTTTGTGTATGATTTTGCCAACAACGGTTTAAGCGTTTACCCAAACCCAAGCCATGACGGTGTCATTACGTTAGAAACCTCCAAAGACATTCAAAACGCTCAATTGCAATTAATAGACATGGACGGAAAAATGGTCTATGAAGAATCTGTTTCGGAACTTACCGGTCCTAAATCCATTCATTTGCCCCATTTAACGTCAGGAGTATATATACTTAAGGTACAGGGAAAAGACCGGATTCCGATAAGCAAAAAGCTTTGGTTTTTGCCCTGATCCTTGGCATGAATATTGACAAAGAATGAATCAGCAGTTGGATTGTTTAGGGAAATGATGTTATTTTGCGGGTCAATTTTCGGAAAGTACCATTTCCTAAATTACAACTTAACGATAACAATTAACTTTTAACTCAAATAACGCGCACGCAACTATGGCGTTAATCAACAAAATCAGGGAACGATCAGGGGTAGCAGTATTGGTCATTGCCGTTAGTTTAATCCTCTTTATTGTTGGAGGTGACCTTTTAGGAGCTCGGAGCATGTTTGGAGGGAATAGCCAAACTGTGGGGGAGATTGCAGGGGAAACAATCGATTATAAAGATTTTCAACTCAAATTAGATCAGGCTCGTCAGGCATTTGAAGCCCAAAGCGGTCGTCCTGCTTCCGAAGCGGAACAACAATCATTGCGTGAGCAGGTATGGAATCAATACATCGTTGATTATGCGTACAAAACAGAGTATGATGAATTGGGCTTAAAGGTCAGCAATGATGAGCTGGTTGATATGGTTCAGGGAAACAACGTAAGCCCTGCCATTCAGCAGTCGTTTACAAATCCTCAAACCGGCGTATTTGACAAAACATCGGTGATCAGCTATTTGAAGAACCTTAAGAATTTACCTCCTGCTCAACAGGTGGCATGGCAAAATTTCGAAAAGAGTTTGGCGCAGGACCGTGTTCGTCAAAAATACGAAAACCTGTTTCGCGTAGGAACGTACGTAACGCGTGCCGAAGCCGAAAAAGAATACCAGGCTCAAACTGCAAAAGCCACGCTTAAGTATTTATTTGTGCCTTTCTATTCTGTGGTTGATACCACCGTTAAAGTGACCGATACTCAATTGGAAGATTATCTTGCCAAACATAAGGATGAATACAAAGGCTTCGACTCACGTACCATTCAGTACGTATCGTTCCCTGTTGTTCCTACAAAAGATGACAGTACGGAGCTATATAACAGAATCAAGGAGTTAGCGCGTGGTTTGGCTACTGCCCCCAACGATTCAACGTATGCCCGTATCAATTCAGACGTACCTACAAAATTATACTGGTCGCTTTCTGAAATGACTGACCAATTGAAAGGTGCTGTGAAGACTTTCATTCCGGGGAGCGTCAATGGCCCGTACCGCGAAGGAAATACTTATTTTATCTATAAATACGGAGGTACAAAATTAGATACTGCCTATACTGTGAAAGCGAGCCATATTTTGATTCGTACACAGGGTACAGGTGATTCCGCAAAAGTGGCTGCCCGTACAAAAGCGGCTGATCTGTTGAAACAACTACAGGGTGGTGCAAATTTTGAACAGTTGGCAGCAGCCAATAGCCAAGACCCGGCATCGGCACAACGTGGCGGTGATTTGGGTTACTTCCGTCAGGGGGGTATGGTAAAGCCATTTAATGATGCCGTATTTGCGATGAGCGGAACAGGTTTGATCGGACGTTTGGTCGAGTCGGAGTTTGGGTTCCACATTATCAAAGTAACGGAAGCTAAAACCAACGTGTTGTACAAGATCTCAGCCATCGGCAAAACCATGACGCCAAGTCAGGCCACGCGTGATGCGATCTACGCAAAAGCGGATCAATTCTCCATTGAGTCAAAATCAAAAGCGGAGTTTGATGAGTCGGTGAAAAAAGATAAAGGGTTGATCGTACAAACGGCGAATCGTATTCCTGAGTCAGCTACCAACATTAATACCATGCAAAATGCCCGCGAAATTGTGCGTTGGGCATTTAACGATGATACCAAAGAAAATCAGGCTTCACCTGTTTTTGAAACGGACGATCAATACGTGGTGGCTATCCTAACCGGCAAGTCAGACAAAGACAGCCCAACCATCAATGATTTCAGAGATGAATTGACCTTGAAAGTTCGCAATCAACTCAAAGCAGAGCAGATCACTAAAAAATTGAGCAGTATTCAAGCCCCAACGTTGGAGGCCATTGCTCAAAAATACGGTGCCGGTGCGTTGGTTGAAAATGCCAACGATATTTCATTGGCGACCGGTTTCTTAACAAGCGCAGGTCTTGACCCGATTGCGTTAGGAAGAGGGTTCGGCTTGAAACCGGGCAAAAAATCGAAAGTATTCACGGGTGAGAACGGTGTGTTTATCATGGAACAGGTTTCCAGTACACCTGCACCGGCCATCGGTGACTATTCGATGTACAAAGCTAATTTGCAATCGAAAAGTTTTCAGGCAAGTTTCTTAGTAAACGAAGCCGTTCGTGAAAATGCCAAGGTTGTAGATAATCGCGCGAAATTCTTCTAGAATAATGCTATTTTGTAGAGACGCAATATAGGGCGTCTCTACGTAACATAAAGCCTCGCCATACAGCGGGGCTTTTTTTTTAGGATTTAGCCTATGTTTATTCAGATTCGAAAAGCGCAGGCCATAGACTTTCCGGAGCTTGCCGCTGTTTTTCTCGAAGTTCGTCGTCAGGTTTTTACGTGGAAAGATATTAATTCCTTCCGGGAGGAAGATTTCTATGAACAGACAAGCGGAGAGCTGATTCTTTTGGCAGAAGATGACGAACAAAAGATCGTCGGATTTATTTCAGTGTGGGAGCCGGATAGGTTTATTCATCATCTTTATATTAAATCCGGTTACCAAGGGCGGAGAATAGGGAAACGTTTAATTGACAGCTTGTCTGTTTATATTTCTTTTCCTTATCAATTAAAGTGTGAATCTAAAAATGACCGGGCGTTACACTTTTATGCCAAAAATGGCTGGCAAGAGATTGGCAGAGGAATAAATGAAGGAGAAGAATACGTGTTATTGCAATTAAAAACAGGCAAATAGGCTGTATTTTTTAAGCATTTCATCTATAAGATTAGGTTCAAATTGTTGGTGAGACGAATAGACGTTTCGCAGGGCAATTTCATAAAGCAATATAAAACTAATGATTTAGTTCTATATTAGGGGTTTCTTTTAAATGTAAACTTTATGAGAATTCTCTGCTATTATGCAATCTTGTTTTTAGCCTGTGCAGCCTGTGTCAGGCAGCCTTCTCTGCCGGCAAACAGCAAATACAATGTCATCGGTATGCTGAATGATACGGCTTGGTATGGCACCGGCAAGGTTTTGCGGATCAAAGAACCAAACCAACAACAACTCGAAGATGTCCGACAGTTTAATCTGGTAATCTTCACCGATATTGATTATGCCGGCATGGGTGATGGACCTAATCCCAACACAAATAATGGTTGTCTGGATCCTGAATGTACCAGAACCCAGTCACTGGTTATTTACAATATCCCCTTGAAAAAGGGCCGTACCACTATTGCCAAGCTGAACAAACGCCGCAAACTGAAACATGAGTATGCTGCCCTTTCCTACATCGGCAATGCAGGCGGTTTGAACAAACGCTATATCTATAAAGGACTAAAACCCGGTTGGATCAGAGTAACAAAGTATGACAGGGTTTCGGGTACGATAGAAGGGCGTTTTTCCATTACGTTCAATGAAGACATGGGAGTGTATGCACGCATTCAGAACGGCATGCCGGAAACGGCCCGATTTGCTGACGGGCTGTTCCGAATTAAAATCACGGACGTCCTGCTAAGATAATCTCGGCAACGATAATTGCCTGTGCTTCTTAATAATCCCGGACAGGCATCCATAATTTTACCCACAATTTTGTTTCACAAAATTCCTGTTTATTGAGACGGAGAAACCTCTGCCACCTGTATTCTGTCTTAATTGTTTGAGTCGCCTGTTTTTGTCAGTAACAGCAATTCATTCAAAACAGCATTGAATTCCAATTGTGTCGTTGGCAGAGTAGTATGTAACTTAGCGTAAGAAATTTCATGATTGATACCATGGATAAATTGCCATTTAAGCGCTACTAATCCGTTCGCCAAATCTTGGAGATACTCGTTTTCCTGTAAGAGTCTCAGGTCGCCTTCGCCTAAAAATCCAAGTAAGTAATTGGCTACAAAATCATTGTTTGAGTGGGCAATTCTTGCGAATTCTTCGGAGTGGTGGCCTAAAAGTTTTGCCAATTCATTTTTTTTTCTGTTTAAGTCTTCCGAGTGAGTTGAGCGGTTCTGCATTTGGATAGCGTAAGGTATGATTGGAATTAAGAATATACTTTTGAGATTGATTGTCCGGTTTGTGATTCTGTCGCTTATCTCCGGCTCACAGGGTAATTCCGGGGCTGTTTGGTGAGCCGGAGTTATATCGTACCCCGGTACTCATAGCGATGATTTACATAGGGATGGCAGAATAGAATAAAATCATCTTTTGGTGGCTGTTTTAGATTTTTCTCCTGCGAGAGCTGAAACACCTGCTGAACGATTTTGCTCAGGTGGCCGCACGTATCAGGCTTTTGAATATAATGCCATGCCCCGATTGCGTATAGTTCCGCCATTTCCTGCTCATTTACTGCGGTCGATAAAATAATGACGGGCAATGATTGCAGCTCAGGATCCTGTTTGATTTCCCTTAAACACTCATGGCCATTTTTTCGCGGCATGTTCAGATCCAAAAAAAGAAGGTCCGGAAGACTTGGCTTTTGCTGCACCAGCCATTGCATGAGTTCATTGCCATCCTTGACGGTGGTGAGTCGGATGCAAGCGGGTAATTCCTGCAATGCTTCCTGAAAAAAAACACGATCATCCTCGTCGTCATCGGCCAGCAGCACATGGAGTGATGAATTAGTCATAAGGGGGGGTAGATAAAGAAGTAATGAGAGGGTTTGCTCGTGTTGCAACGGCCAACCACGTATTCTAGGTTGATTAAAAAAATTCGTACATTTTTCAAAAAGCAAGGTACCGTCTCTGTGAAACAGAATAGTAGAAACGGCAATTCATAGTCATGGTGCTGTGGGTGTAAATAATCGCGGCCTGTGTTACGGGTAATGTTGAGTAGCCATGTAAAAAGCCGTCCCTTTCCGGTATCATACTGCCCTGTACGTTTCCATACCTTCACAAAAATATCCTGTAACAGGTTCTACGCCACTTCTTCTTTTTTGACTAATTGTATTAACGTCTCATACAGCGCCGGCGAATAACGATCCTATAAAAGGGGCAACCCCTAAAAAAAGTAACCGGGGATTCACTCAGTTACTTACAACACCGGCTGAAAATCAACGCAGAATAATTTATATATCACGCCTCAAAGGTGATACCGTTTCATGGGTAAATTATTATATAATTTTAGTATTTTCTTGTATATATCCCACATTGTCAGGAGGGTTTATATATGGAAACGGTTTATTGGCAGCCTGTTAATATGGTTTGAAACTGTTTTTAGAAGGTGTGCCGATGAACCCCGATTTAATTTGGAGACACTTCTTTAAGTTGCTCCATATGGTTGTAAGAAAGGCCGTTTTCATTCTGATAACGACTAAAGGGGCTTAACTGCCGAAAGCGGTAAAAGATGTACCGCAGGGAATCCATGTCGGCAAAGAAATCAAGATGTACGATATATCATTTGCTGTCGGAAGTGCAAAATTGTATGTAAAGGTAAGTTTCCTTTTTTGGATTGGGTAAAGAATTACCCCGAGTGACTTATGGAACCGGAACACCGGAACTTTCCGACCAAAGAGCAAACCAATCCTGCAATTCCATCTCTACCGTCGCTGCTTTCATTAAGTTGGCGATTCTGGCTGGGTCTGCCGTACCACAAACGGGCAGAATGGCTGAGGGATGTTTTAAAATCCACGCAAGAAGGATGACATCCACGGAAACAGTGTATTTTAATGAAAAATGAGCCGCCATCTTTTTTATACGATGAGACCGTTCGTCATCCTTTTTAAAAACAGTTCCCAATGGAGACCAGCACATGGGGATGATTTTATGGGTTTGCATATGGTCTAGCGTTCCATTGAGCATTGCTTCAAAATCGGTGATTGAAAACTTAATTTGGTTGTAATGAATTTTGGTTCCCGTTTCAATTAGGTTCATTTGTGCCGGCGTAAAATTGGAAACGCCAAAATCGATAATTTTCCCATCTTCTTTAAGTTTTCCAATTGCTTCGGCAATTTCATCTGCTTTCATTAATGGACTGGGCCGATGCAACAAAAGCAAATCTAAGTAATCGGTTTGTAAGTTTTTCAATGATTGTTCAACAGACCGGATGATGTAAGACGTAGAATAATCATAATGTTTTACCGTATTTTTTCTGATTTCTGATGGCATTTGAATGCCGCATTTTGAAATCAGTTGTATGTTGTTTCTGTCGATTTTACTTTCGCGGAAAGCGATTCCAAAAGCTGTTTCTGTTGTATAGTCTCCATAAATATCCGCATGGTCAAAGGTGGTGATGTTATTTTCCAAACAACAGTTCATTAATTCAATCATCTGCTTGGTGTTGCAATCTTTACCCCAAACTCCCCATGTCATGGTACCGGCAATAATCTTAGAAAATGATGTCTTATTCATGTTTTCCTGAAATCCGAGAAACGTTGATTTTAAAATGTATTCCTTGCTTTAATATAAATATTCCTTGCTTTAATATAAAATAGACAGAAAGGGTCAGAGGGTAGATCCGGCAGCCTGACTCGTAAATATACGTATGTTTTGCTTGTGACCACAAATTTAGGCAGATCATTGCATTACCTGTAAGAACAGACTGTAATTCAACATAAAATTCATTATTGAACTGCTTTGAAAATCTAAACAAAAATTTACTCTACTTTTATTTCCTTTGATTATTTAGTGATATTTAAAGAGTAGGGCGGCAGGCATTATTTTATAAATTTTGTGATTGAAATCAGCATAAATTATAAAACTCAATGTTATATTTGAGTTTGAAATTGTAATTGCTTGAACTAATTCAGGTATTTGGTAATTAATTGTTGCCAAATTTTGCTATATCCACACTATTAAAACAATGATTCAAAAAGCTTTATCATCATTGCTTGTTCAGAGTGATAATTTTATTTCTTCATTTTTGGCTGTCGGTAAATTTTGGAAAGTAAGGGTTGCGGCATTTTCGTGCTTTTTAATTCTGATCTTTTCATTTCCCAATTACCATTATTTTTTTAGTGAAAAAAACCACGATTATTCCTGGGATTTTATTCATCAAAAAGTAAAAGATCCGTTTGGAGAAAATAAGCAAAGATTAGGAACCAATGAGTTCAATAAACAATATCGCCTAACGCCAATATTGCTGGCAAAGATGTTTCATACAACTCACAAACTACGCGTAATTGGGTTTTTAACGCTGGCCGAGCATCTCATGGGGGGTATTTTCTTTTATTTAGCCCTTAAGCTGGCTTATGAAATTACGGGCAACAAAGTTATATCAAGTTATTTTTGTTTAGGCTTTAGCTTTTTATTTTTAGGCAAAGACTTTTTTTGGGATCTTTCTTCCTGGCTTATACCGTTTGCGTATTTTTTTACTTTAATAACGATGGCTACTCGAGATACCCGGATATTGTTTTTAAGTCTATTTCTGAATTTTTGGTCCGACGAACGATCCCTTCTTTTTTCACCTATTTTATTCTTATGGTGGAAGTTATATATTCCTCATAAATTCAATCGTTTTTCATTGATATATATGATGAGTATTCTTTCCTATTTAGGGAGCAGATATTATTTATCTTCTCATTATATCAAAGGATTAGCATCCTATGCCTTGCACCAACGCAATACAGGGGCAGATTATTTTTGGTGCTTATACGAGCAATTTAAATTTATACCGTTGGGAATAGCGTTGCCTTTTGAGGGCTATTGGCTCTTTATCCTCTTTTTTTTGGTATACGTATACCAAAATCGTCATACTGCTGACTTTAAGTGGTTTTTACTGGCATTGGTCACATTTTTAGGTGCACTTATAGTATCATTCAGTATTCTTGATACTACAAAGAGTTTAGCTTTAATTTTTCCTCTCTTATTTATTACTTTAAAATTAATGCATAGAACCGAAACCTCTGCTTTTCTGAAAAATACCGTGATGGTGGCATTTTTTACTTCTTTTTTATATCCGACTTACTATTTTAAGGGTGATTTTGAATGGATGGCTCCTATTTATGCAAAACCAATAAGAGAGATAACCGGCTATTTATTAAATACTTTTGCAAACATTTAATGTTAAAGCCGACCTACTAAAAGCAGTAATTTAAAGGTTGAAGAGAAAAGGAATTTCCCGATTCAGGCAATGACAAAAAGGTCTCCAACGATGGTGACCTGAGCCTGACCTCCTACCAAATTCCGGACTGTAACGTCATTATAGTCTTTAGCAGTACTTACTTCTTCGACATCATCTAATTCGCTTACTGATCGGTCGTGTCCTTACTTTCTGTTGTGGCAATGTCTGTATCATCGTTTAAATCATCCGCACCGGTTGTGTTTTGGTCTTCGATTATCATGGCTTGATCCTCCTTTCTAAAATAGCAGTGTGAATAGTTACTTCATTACTTTCAGTAATACTTAGCGGACACTTTCCCTAATGGTGTCATTTTCGTATTGAACATCCTGGCCCGGCTCTTTTGCTCCACTATCATTGTTGGCAGATTTGGTCTCATCACCTTGTGTTGCCGCTGAGTCATCGGTTTGAGTAGTCTCACCGTTGGGCGTATCATCGTCATCTTCACTTGGATCATAATTCATCGCTGGTTTCTCCTTTCAATTTAAATAACGTCTATGGACAAATAACTTAGCAGTTAATCATTGTCTGAATCTACGGTAGCCTTATACTGATTCGGTGTATTTGCTTTCGCCTCCTCGTCGGTCACATCATCTCCCAAAAGCTCATCGGTGTAGTCGCTTTGTCCGGTCTCTGCATCATCGATTTCACCGGAAGATGCGTCGTCGTAGTCTTCATTTGGATTGTAAATCATGACTTGGTTCTCCTTTCAATAATAGTGTGAATACTAATTTACTTTGACTAATACTGAGAAAAAGCCATACCTAATGATGTGTTGACCATAATTGAGGAATTTTGAGAACACCGAAATAGTTTGAGGTCAAAGAGAGTGGGTATTGATGCGGTAAAAATACTCAACCAATGCTTGGATCGTTATAAGAAATCAGGACATTTTCCATACAAGCAGTTCTATTTAACTAAAATACGATGCGCCTTCTATTGTTATTTTTGTTATTGGTTGCCTTTTTAGGTTGTGATATAATACGCAGTGGATGTAAAGAAAATGACCGGCGTACTCACGGCTGCTTCACTAATTATGACCCGGTTTGCGGTTGTAATGGAAAGACCTATGGCAATTCATGCGAAGCGGATGCTCGGGGGATTAAGCATTATAAACAGGGAAAGTGTAAGTAAGCCATAAGAATTAGTTTGCATTATTTTGTTTGACGGCAGCGGCCAGCCGTCAAACAACCCGCCAATAATTTAAACTAATTTTGAACAGGTACTTAGATAATTAATTGATAGAACTAAACTAACTGTATCAATCACAACTTTAGACAATTAGTGTCAAACTGTTTCAGGAATATACAGGCATCCAAGACTTGGCTTGCCGGCCGGTTGAGAGCCATCAAACGTGTGATATATACAAGTATATTGGCTAAATCTATAACAATTTCCTCGTTGAATAACCTCACCTTTGGTGAAATGAAATAACTCATTTTACCCTGCTTCATTTTACACTCGGCAGCAGTAGTTAACCCAATCAATTTTAAGCTGTTTGTCTGCTCGATTAACTGCCAGGGGAATTGATAGATCAATTCTTTTATCAATTGAGAAGGCAGAAAAGCCTTTTCAATTGATATGCTCAGCTGTCGGTCATTCCGTTGCTGAATGACCGACAGCTGAATTGGAGAGTAGGTAACAAGAAATCACCATGGAAATTTACATTAAGTATATGGTCAGCCTGCGCTGTAAAATGGTGGTAGAAGCGACGCTGAAAAAACTTGGATTAGCCTATTCATCGCTTGAACTTGGAACCGTTGTATTGTTGCATGACATTACCCCCAAACAGCGTCAAACCCTCAAAGAACAACTGTTTGTCTCGGGCTTGGAGTTGCTCGATAATAAACGAAACATTCTGATTGAAAAGATAAAAAAAGTGGTCATTGAAATGATTCACTATGCAGATGAATTACCTAAAACAAACTATTCTGAGTATATCAGCGAAAAATTAGGCCATGATTACACGTACCTGGCCAACCTGTTTTCTGAAGTCAAAGGCATTACTATCCAACAATTTATCATCATTCATAAAATTGAACGGGTGAAAGAATTATTGCTGTACGATGAACTCAACCTGACCGAAATTGCGGATAAACTCCACTACAGCAGCGTGTCGCATTTATCCAATCAATTCAAAAAAGTCACGGGACTTTCTCCATCATTCTACCGAAAATTAAAACAAAAGCGCAGGGAAAATCTGGAAAACATGTGAGAGATACCTTCTGCCGTTTTGTATATGTAACACTTTATTGGCGGAATAGCTTCACCTTTTTGAGGCATCGGTAAATAGAACGAAACCCATTTCATCGAAAACATTTTAAACTCCCACTTCCTTGGAAGATTCAGACCTTGAAAAGGCACAACAATTCATCATTGTCGAAATTATTGAATATGTTCCCAATTCAGTATTGATCAAAACGATCATTAAAAAAACAACGGGCAATGTAACGGTCGTTTCCTTCGATTCAGGCGAGGCGTTGACGGAAAAGATTTCCCCTTTTGACACCTTCATTCAGGTCATTGATGGCAAAGCGGAAATTATTATTGATGGTAAATCCAGTTTTCTCGACACGGGACACTCCATTATTATTCCCGCCCATTCCCGCAACATCATAAAGGCTAATGTGCGGTTTAAGATGATCTCGACGATCATCAAAAGCGGTTATGATTAAAGCCAATTGAAACAAAAAATACTATGCTGTTAAAATTTGTAAGATGGGATTGGGATACGAATCCGCTGCTGACCGGAATCAGGTTTTATTACCACTTTGAGGTTGAACCTACCGCTCAGCAGCTGATCATTGAGGTCAACAGTAAAAAAATGAGTAATGCCGACTCCGGCGCAGCGGGGGGGGATAAAGACAAGCAGCAGGAGGATTTGCAGCGATTTGAACTTTCCCAAAAGATATTTACGGCCGTAGAATCAGTGATTATGCAAAACGGAATACGTATAACGTCGCAGGATATTATCACCCTGCACGATGGCGAGAACTTTGTGTGTTCTGACGTTGCGACAGATTATGAAGGATACACACATGTGCTTGCATAGGTGTGTATTCAAAACGGTAAAGTGATTGAAGCTTTTAATTGTACACGGCAGAGTGAAAACAAACGGATACACCGGAAATTTCTTATTCCTTTCAAATAAAACCCGCAGACAGAGGTGTTTAGTGCGCGTAAGTAAAAGACTGAACAATATTGGATATGTATCTATGCGAATCTAATGAAAAATAAAAATAAATCTGAGTGGCATAAATTACTTAATAAACAGTATTTAAACAACAAAAAAAATCAATAATGAAATCAGGAAAAATAGTATTAAGTGTTGTTGCGGGTGTTGTTGCAGGCGCTTTAATAGGTATTGCTTTTGCCCCTCATAAGGGCTCTAAAACAAGAAAAAAAATAATAAATATAGGGGATGATTATCTGGATGTTATAAAGGATACGTTTGCCGATTTTTTAAGCGTTAATGCTGAAAAAATCGACAAAAAAGTACTTGGAAATGAAGACTCGATTTCTGAAAAAAAAGAGGGTAAGGTGAAATAAATCGAGTAATAATTATAAAATTAATTGTATAGTAATGTAACGTGAGCTGTACACAGATAAAGACCTGCAGGGTCGATTTTGTAAAAACATGTGAACTATATAACTATATCGTATGATTATGTAAGCTCCGATTCGATAAATGAATCTACCTTTGATCCATTGTAAAAATCCATTTGCAATAAAAAATAAAGTACAATGAAAACTAATGAAGATTTGCAAAAAGATGTTCAGGAAGCAATCAAATGGGAGCCATTATTGAATGCCGCTGAAATTGGCGTTACTGCCAAAGATGGCATTGTAATCCTTACGGGAATTGTTGACAGTTATGCTAAAAAATCAGAAGCGGAAAGTGCGGCAAAAAATGTAGTTGGTGTTAAAGCAGTCGTTGAAAATATTAAAATTCAATTCAGCAGCACTTGGAGTAAGAATGATAGTGAAATTGCCAATGAAGTTATCAATGCATTCAATTGGAATTGGGAAATTCCTCAGGAAAAAGTCAAGGTAAAAGTTGAAGATGGCTGGGTAACGTTAGAAGGTGAACTCCACTGGAACTACCAAAAAGATGCGGCTAAAAAAGCAGTAAGCAATCTTTTGGGCGTAAAAGGTGTAACCAACTCCATCAAAATTAAGGCGGAAACGAACGATGAGATCGAAAAAAACGATATTGTAAGCGCACTCGCACGCAACTGGTCTATTAATGATAAGGATATTTATGTCACGGTTTCCGGGAATAGAGTAATACTGACCGGTACCGTTAATTCCTGGTATCAGAAAGACGAAGTCGAAAGAATAGCTTGGAATGCTCCGGGAGTATCGGATGTGGAAAATAAGCTGACAATCGAATATGATTATAAATTAGTGGCGTAAAAAAAATGAGAGGGAAACCTCTCATTTTTAATAACATAGTTCAATAAAAAATAACCCTCGGCTTATCATGGAATCTTCAATAGGTATACTAAATGCCAATAGGCAGGAAGTTGTCAATGTATTAGCTAAACTTTTAGCGGATGAGTATGTGCTTTATACCAAAACCCGTAATGCACACTGGAATGTAGAAGGCTTGGATTTTTCTGAAAAGCATGCATTTTTTGAAGTGCAGTTTCGGGAGTTAGATGTAATAATTGATCGTGTAGCTGAACGTATTCGTTCGTTAGGCCATTATGCACCCGCTTCTTTGAAAATATTTTTGAATACAACTCACTTGTCGGAAACAAGTTATGAACAAAATGACAGTAAAGGTTTTATAAAAGAATTGTTGATAGATCACGATAGTATTATTATTTTTTTGAGAGAAAATATTACCCCTTTTGCGGATACCTATAAAGATGTAGGTACAAGCGATTTTATTACGGGAATAATAGAAGAGCATGAAAAAATGGCTTGGATTTTACGCACACATCTAAAATAAGAATTTATGTTTTATGCTAATTATTATTGGGGAATGAACCTGATTTGGTGGATCGCTTGGGTAATTCTTCTTTTTTGGATATTTGCCATTCCATACGATATTCCCGGTCAACGAAAGAAAAAAGATTCTCCGCTTAAACTCCTGCAGCGCCGATTTGTTTTAGGTCAAATATCGGCAGAGGAGTATAATGAGAAGAAGAAATATTTACAGGCAGATTAAAAATTTTTTCAGTATGAAAAAAATATTGATTGCGTTGGATTATAATCCAACAGCTCAAAAAGTGGCAGAAGCAGGGTATTCATTAGCAAAAGCAATGGGCGCCGAAGTTATATTGATACATGTTATGGTTGACTCAACCTATTATTCTACAACATCCTATTCCTCGGTCATGGGATTCGGTGGTTATTTAGCTACTGATTTTTTACAGCCCGACTTTATTGTTGAACTTAAGAAATCAACGCAGGATTTTCTGAATCAATCAAAACGGCACTTGGGAGATGATAGCATTCAAACGATAGTAAAAGAAGGTGACGTGGCCGATTCAATTTTGGAAACAGCCAAAGAATTAAATATAGACGTCATTGTGTTAGGTTCTCACAGTCAAAAATGGTTAGAAGCCATCGTGCTGGGAAGTGTAACCGAGAATGTTTTGCATCATACATTGATCCCTCTCTATATCATTCCTACTAAAAATAAGGACTGATAAAATAAATAACTGCCTATCAGCCAAAATTCACTATTCAGCGTTATGAAAAAATTCATTTTGTTAATCGTACTGATCGGAATTGCCTCATTTGTTGGTGCTTGTGCCCCGGCGTATGTTAGAAATCAACCTTCTCCCATGAACTATGACAGACCCCAACGCCCGAGTGACAATCACGTTTGGAGAGATGGAGACTGGGTCTGGAATCGTCAATCGCGTGCTTATGATCAGCGGAACGGCTCTTGGGTGATGCCAAAACGAGGCCGGTCTTTTAAGCAAGGACATTGGGAAACCAATCGACGGGGCCAATATTGGGTGAAGGGCCAATGGGATTAGACTATCGACTCAGCCTAACTTTTTAAATCCACTAATCCAAATGAGAAAAAGACTTAGCAAGATGCTGCCTCAAGTCGAAGAGACCGGCAGCAATGAGAATCTTCCGGGGTATCCGTTATATCCCTTCGATGAGGATATTTACCGGCAGTATAAAAAAGAAGGCGAAGGCGATCCGGAAGATAGTATGCAGCTAAAAATGTCGAATGAAAATGCAGGCGTGGATAACGAAAAAGAGTTCAGGGAAAACCCAACGGGAGGCAATTCAGATGTGCCGGGCTCAGCATTGGATGATGACCGGGAAAGCGTTGGAAGCGAAGATGAAGAGAACAAGTATAACAGTTTAGGCGACGACGATCCTGCTGATTTGGAAGATGATAAAACGGAGTGAGAGCTCATGAAAGTAAATGAAAGTAGCCATATTCAGTACAAAACCGTATGAACGCGAATACCTTGATAGATTTAACATCAACAACAGGCACCAACTGATTTATTTTGACGCTTCCTTAAATGCAGACACCACAAATTTGGCCGCAGGATTTGAAGCCGTTTGTGTCTTCGTAAGTGATAAAATTGATGCCAAAGCCATTGAAAAATTATCAAACGCGGCAACTCAACCGCAAGCCGTTAAACTCATTGTTTTACGAAGTGCAGGTTTTAATAATGTTGATATCAAAGCCGCCGCAGAGCACCACATAAAAGTAGTGAGGGTGCCGGCGTACTCGCCGCAGGCAGTGGCAGAGCACGCCGTCGCACTGATTCTGACCTTGAATCGAAAAACCCACAAAGCGTACAACAGAGTAAGGGAAGGTAATTTTTCGGTAGAAAACCTGATGGGGTTTAACCTCTATGGAAAAACGGTGGGCGTCATCGGTACCGGAAATATAGGCACCGCTTTCTGTCAAATAATGCTGGGTTTTGGCTGTAACGTCATTGCGTATGATATTAAAGAATCATCGGCGTTGAAAGAAAAAGGCGTTGAATACAGGGCTTTTGATGAGGTCCTGTGTGCCGCTGATATTATTTCACTTCATTGCCCGCTAACACCTGACACTCACTATCTTTTCGACAGCGCAGCATTTTCTCAAATGAAAAAAGGCGCAATGCTCATTAATACCGGCAGAGGTGCGCTGATCAAGACCGCAGACGCCATTGATTCCCTGAAAAACGGCGAATTAGGGTATTTGGGGATTGACGTGTACGAGCAGGAAGAAAATTTGTTCTTTAACGATTTATCCGAAAGCATCATTCAGGATGATGTCATAGAGCGATTGATGTCTTTTCATAACGTGCTCATTACCCCTCACCAAGGATTTTTTACGAAAGAAGCATTGGATCAGATTGCGATAACGACGATAAAAAACATTTCGGATTTTGAAGACGGATTGCCGTTGGAAAACGAAGTAACGATTGAAAAAATAAAATAACGATAATTGACGGCCGCCAATCCTGTACCCGAAAACCTTGGCTTGTCTGCTGAGGTATACAACTGGTTGCGCGGAAAAATTCGGATAAAAATCATGAAAGAATATAAATTATTTACCCCAACAACGGTGGGAAGCATAGCATTGAAAAATCACGTGGTTATGGCTCCCATGACCCGGTGCAGAGCAATCGGCAACACCGCCAATGCATTAATGGCAGTCTATTATGAGCAACGAGCCGGGGCGGGATTGATCATTACTGAAGGAACATCGCCATCTCCTAATGGATTGGGCTATGCCCGAATTCCCGGGCTGTTTAATGAATCGCAAATAGAAGGCTGGAAAAAGACCACTTCGGCCGTACATAAAAAGGGGGGAAAAATAATTGTTCAGTTGATGCATACCGGCAGAATAAGCCACCCGCTCAATATGCCCGAAGGAGCGCAGGTAATGGCACCATCGGCCATAAAAGCGAATGGGCAGATGTGGACTGATGCCCAAAAACTGCAGGATTTTTGCGTACCTACAGAAATGACAGACGGAGCTATTCTACATGCCATAGCCGAGTTTGCTGCCGCCGCCGAAAATGCGATGGAGGCAGGGTTTGACGGGGTAGAACTCCACGGCGCAAACGGTTATCTGTTGGAGGAGTTTCTATCCCCCATAAGCAATATACGTGATGACCGCTATGGCGGTACTATTGAAAATCGTTGCCGGTTTGTGGTTGAAGTCGTTACTGCCGTAGCAGAAGCTATTGGGAAAGAAAAAACGGGCATTCGGTTGTCTCCTTACGGAACGGCAAGCGATATGCCGCAGTACCCGGAGATAGATGCCACTTATAGCTACCTTTCGGAGCAACTTAGCAAGCTTGGCATTGCGTATATACACCTTGTTGATCATTCGGCTATGGGAGCGCCTCCCGTTCCTTTGGAAATTAAAAAGCGGATACGGCAAAATTTTAACAATACATTGATTCTTTCCGGGGGCTATGACCTAGAGAAAGCAGAAGCCGATCTTCAAAGCAGCTTGGCCGACCTTGTGGCATTCGGCCGGCCGTTTATTAATAATCCTGATCTGGTAGAAAGATTGGAAAACAATTGGGTTTTATCCGAAGATCTTAAAATGGATTTCTTTTATTCGGCAGACGAAAATGGCTACACGGATTATCCGGTACATAAAGTCGAAGTAATTTACCAATAAGGTGGAATATAAAGATTATTACAAAATACTGGGAGTAGACAGGAAAGCTACTCAAGATGAAATTAAAAAAGCATTCAGGAACATAGCGGTAAAAAACCATCCTGATAAAAACCCCGATAATAAAAAAGCGGAAGAAGTCTTTAAACTTGCCAACGAAGCAAACAGCGTTTTAAGCAATCCGGAAAAACGAAAGAAATACGACGAATTGGGCGAAAATTGGCAACAATATGAACAAAGCGGCAACCAAAGTGCAGGAAATCCTTTTGGCGGAGCGGGTAGTGCCGACGGAGCTCAGCAATACTATGGCTCAAATGAAGGGTTTGGAGGGCAGGCCGATTTCTCTGATTTCTTTGACCGGTTTTTTGCGGGCAACGCAAGAGATGCGGCAAATACTCAAAGCAGAAGGGGAGGGGATTATGAAACGGAGATGGAAATCAGTTTGGAAGAAGCTTATCAGGGTGCGGATCGTACCATTCAGGTCGAAAATGAAAAATTTCGGATTGCTGTAAAACCGGGTTCTTATGATGGCCAAGTGCTGCGAATAAAAAACAAAGGCGCCCGGGGAAGCAACCGGGAAAATCGCGGTGATTTGTTTGTACGGGTAAAAGTGAAGCCACATGCACACTTTATCCGTAAAGGCGATGATTTATATGATACAATTAGCATTGATGTATATACTGCAGTATTGGGTGGTGAAATTGTGGTCAACACTTTGTTATCGGGGCAGGTAAAAATAAAAATTGGGCAGGGAACTCAAAACGGGAAAACCATTCGCTTAAAAGGGAAAGGAATGCCCGTCTATGAAAAACCGAATGACTTTGGGAATCTTACGCTTTTATTCCAGGTACAGATCCCTGATAAACTTACTGATATGCAACGAGATTTGTTTGAACAACTCAAAGCGACGGTATAATTTTTAATAGTATGAAAACAGATACGATAATTCTTTATTCTTCAATCAAAACTCATATTTCATTAAGCGAATTTGAAGATGCGTTTTATCATTCTATGCGACCATACTCGCTTCGACACTTGATAGTATCGGAAGAAGTTACTCCGGAAACCTTACTGGAAGCATTGCAAAAATCATTGCAAATATGCAAATTAGCCGGCATAAACGGCAGACATCATTTTAAAAAAATATACGTGTATGATGCCGCCGTCAAAACAATGCACATTGATTGGCGCATGAGCAAAAAAGGGTTTAATTTGATGGTTATGCAGATCCCTTCATTAAACGAAGAAATTGCCCGTTGGTTATGGGAATTGGCCGATTTGTGAAAAAAAACTGAATTCGAAGAGGGCAATGATTTCCGCTAAAAATATGGGAATCAGTTGTATTCAAGTCAGTAATCCCAATGAAACTAAACCGGTGATTGAACCGATTATTGCTTGTTTGGGATAAGCAATAATGCAAAATTACTCCTTATGAAAATTGTTCCCCCAAATAAATTTTGGCAGTTTGAACCTTCCTATTGGTATCAAAAATCAGGAAGTTCTGAAAATGGACTTTCGCAGGCCAATGCTGAGAAAATATTGCAACAATCGGCACAGTTTATAAAAAAACGCTCTGTTTTTGAAAAGAACTTTCTACTTATTATCTCTCAATTTAAAAGCCCTTTGATGCTTCTGCTCATTGGTGCGGTCATTATATCAGCTTTTTTGGGGGATACTTCCGATGTTTTTATCATTCTTTTTATCGTAGTTTCTACAGGTTTACTCAGTTTTTTTCAAGAACGAAATGCAGACAGGGTTATCGAAAAACTACAATCCATGATTTTGCTGAAAAGTACGGTTTTACGAGATGGTAAGGCGCAGGAAATCAATAATCAAGATGTTGTGATGGGTGATGTACTCATTTTCAATGCGGGTGACATGATTCCCGCCGATTGCCTGTTGATAGAAGCCAATGAATTGAATGTAAATGAAGCCGGTTTAACAGGAGAATCATTTCCTGTAAGAAAAGAAAAAGGGGCTTTAGCCGGAGAAACGGAATTGTCGAAAAGAACAAATTGCCTCTGGGAAGGTGCAAATATTGTAAGCGGCAATGCCAAAGCATTAGTAATTGAAACAGGAGCGAATACCATTTTTGGCAACCTGACACAAAGTGTTACTTCAAAAATAGAAACTGCATTTGAAAAAGGTATCAGAGATTTTGGCTATTTCCTGATGAAAATAACCTTGGTTCTTTCACTATTTATATTAGTTGTCAATTTATTGAATCATAAAAACGTCGTAGAATCGGCATTGTTTGCATTGGCTTTGGCGGTTGGTATGGCTCCCGAATTATTGCCTGCTATTACAACAATTGCCATGAGTGCAGGTGCAAAACGA
The DNA here is from genome assembly GCF_965279615.1 of Runella sp. NCBI lineage: Bacteria > Pseudomonadati > Bacteroidota > Cytophagia > Cytophagales > Spirosomataceae > Runella > Runella sp. Next base: position 99,120 of record NZ_OZ257252.1, read on the forward strand.
ATGTTGGAAAAGAAGGTTATCGTAAAAAAACTTAATTCTATTCAGAATTTGGGCGAAGTGAATTTGTTCTGTACCGACAAAACAGGAACAATAACCGAAGGTGTCATCAACGTTTCGGGATTGGTAAATGCCTTTGGCGAAGAAAATGAGTTGGTAAAAGAACTCGCTTATTGGAATGCTGCTTTTGAATCAGGGTATGTTAATCCGATTGATGATGCTTTGAAGAAATTAACACCCGAAATAAAAGTAAAAGCCGAGAAAATGGGTGAAGTGCCTTATGATTTTATTCGTAAAAGACTAAGCATCGCCATCAACAGGCAAAATGAAAAATTACTGATTACAAAAGGGGCTTTTATAGAAGTTTTCGGGATTTGTACGAAAGTAAAACTCAGCAATGGAAACATCGAAAATATTAGCTTGCATCAGCCGGAAATAGAAAAAAGATTTGAGCAGTTTGGCATTAAAGGCCTACGGGCGATTGGTATTTGTTTTAAAAATATTGAGTCGAATGCTATCTCCAAAGACGATGAAAAAGATATGATTTTTGCAGGCTTTATCTTGCTCGAAGATCCTATAAAAGCAGGGATAACCGAAACAATTGAAGCTTTAAAGGCGCTCCGGGTAAACTTAAAAATCATCACAGGAGATAATAAAAACGTAGCTAAATCTATTGCTTTGGCCATTGGTATTAAAAATCCTGTGATTTTGACCGGTGCAGAAATTAACAATACAAGTACAGACGCCTTAAAACTTTTGGCCAAACGAACGCACATTTTTGCGGAAGTAGAACCACAACAAAAAGAACGCATCATTTTGGCATTACGCAGAACCTATACTGTTGCCTATATGGGCGATGGCATTAATGATGTAACGGCAATCCATGCAGCAGATGTTGGCATTTCGGTTGAAAATGCAGTGGACGTAGCTCGTGAAGCGGCCGATTTTGTATTGATGGAAAAAGATTTATCGGTACTCGTTGATGGTATCAAAGAAGGACGCAAAACCTTTGCCAATACCTTAAAATACATTTACATCAGTACCGGATCTACCTTTGGCAATATGTGTAGCGTGGCGGCGGCATCATTGCTGTTGCCTTTTCTGCCGATGCTTCCTAAGCAGATTTTGTTGACTAATTTCATCACAGATTTTCCATATTTAGCCGTTGCCTCCGATAACGTAGATGAAGAACAATTAGCCGCACCCAGAAAATGGGATTTAAAACTTATTCGAAATTACATGGTCGTTTTCGGTATTCACAGTTCGTTATTTGATATTATTACATTTCTCATACTTCTATATGGCTTTCAGTTAAAAGAGGCTTCATTTCAAACGGGATGGTTCATCGAATCTGTACTTTCGGAATTGTTTATTTTGTTTATTATCCGTACGCACAAAAACTTTTTCAAGAGCAAACCAACTAATTCGCTTTTCATTTTGAGTGTTATTGGCTTGACACTTACCATTTCGCTACCTTATTTGCCTTTTGCTAACGACATTGGCTTAGTGCCTTTGCCATTCAATTATTTAGCTACAATGCTATTGATCGTAATAGTATATATTATCACGGCTGACATATTGAAAGTTTGGTTTTTTAAAAAATACAGGAGTTTATAAAAAAACCAAAAAACAGAATAGAGAAATTAACTCCGTAATTCATATTTAGGAAATACCATAAAAATGGCGATCGAAGCAGGAGGTAATGCCGTTTCTTCAGCCATAGGTGACTTGAAATGCTTTCGAGAAAAGGTGCGTTTACTGAATTTCTTTTAAAACAATTCTTAATGTTTCCGGCTTTCTTTTAAGCATAGTATACAAGCGCCGGCAAATTTAAAATCCTTTATTTTTTCGTTGACTCGTTTGGATTATTCTTTATTCAAAGGATAAAGTATATGCCCATGCGTTATTTTTGATATGGTAATTTTTAGCAAAAAAATAACACAATTATCAGTATAAACCCGAGCTCAAATAATATGGATTTAACACTAAAAATAGATATTTTAGATTCTACAGGTTTGAAAGACTTCAACGATAATTATTTCTTGCCTCAAAAGCCCGTAGTGATTAAGGGGTTGACTGATAATGAAATAGCCGGCAAAAAATGGACTATTAATTACTTTAAAGAAACAATGGGAGATTTGGAAATCGGCGTTTATGATAATTCCAATAAACAAAGTGCGTCGTCAGCTCATACCTTGCCCGATTTAAAAATGAAGTTTGGCGATTATTTAACAATTATTGAGAACAATGAGCGTACCGATTTGAGGATATTCCTATTTAATTTTTTTAAAAGTAACCCTAACCTCAGAAACGAATTTCCATGCCCTCATATATTTGAAGGCGTTTTAGACAACATGGGATACATGTTTTTTGGAGGCAAAGATACCACCGTACGTATACATTATGACATTGATATGTCTAATGTCCTGTTAACCCACTTTGGTGGGCAAAAGCGCGTTGTTCTGATAGCTCCGGAATACAATGATTTATTGTATCGTTTGCCATTCAACACGTATTCATTAATAGATATTGATAAAATTGACAGCGATAAATACCCCGGATTAAAATATATAAAAGGATACGATCATATACTGGAACATGGAGACTCTATATTTATGCCCAGCGGCTACTGGCATTATATGACCTACTTGGAGAGGAGCTTCTCAATAAGCTACCGCAAAATTGCGCCAACAATAAAAACAAAAATGCAGGGAGTTATAAATATTGGAGTTCTTATGCCATTTGATAAATTAATGGGAAAAATATGGGGTAAGAAATGGCTTACTTTAAAAGAAGAAATAGCTGAAAGAAAAGCAAAAAAAGCTATTGATGATTTGTAAAAGAACAATGTGTGAATTACGTAAGTTATTTCTTTTACTATATAACGTTTGAGAGTGATAAAGTGCGCAACTTTGAATAATAATTTAAACAATTTTTGAAAAATAACATGAAAAAAATATTTTTAGCTATCGTTGCATTACTTGCCTTTGTTACTGCAATAAACGCTCAAACAGAAAAGGATGATATTAAAAAAGATATTGTAAGAATTGAAAAAAAAGAGCCTGAGCTTAGGCTGGAAAAGCATGAGGCTAAGATGGAGCTAAGAAAATTGAATGGGAAAACAGTGAGTGAACAATCTAAGCAACAACTGATAAATGATTTCGGTATTTCCCAAGATGTGCAGTGGGAAAGAACAGCTCATTTTGATGAAGCGACTTTTATGAAAGATGGGAAAGTTAAAACTGCCTTCTATGATTATGACACTAAGCTTGTTGGTACAACCACTGTTAAAACCTTCTCAGATTTACCTGCCACCGCACGTAAATACATTAATGAAAACTTCAAGAGCTATACCGTAGGCGATATTTTAGAATACGATGACAATGGGCTTATAAAGTCCGGTATGATTTTCTTTAATCAACAATTTGAAGATTCTGATCATTACTTTGTAGAACTGAAAAAAGAAAACAAGAAAATTGTGGTACAGGTGAGTATGGACGGTACCGTATCTTATTTTACAAGGCTCATGTAATTAACTATAAAGATTGTCCTTAAAAAATTCTCAAGGCCTTTACTCTTGAGGAGTTTTTTATTTGCTATAATGAAAAGAGTGTTATTAAATCTATGCCATACATAATTAATTTAAAACTCTTATGGAAGTAAATAGCAATTGCGATAATTTCATTTTGGATAGGGCAATTTTAAAAATTGGTTTTTGGGCCGGCTCTTTTGCATTTATTGCTATTTCAGCATTTGGTATTGCTCAGTCATTACAAATTTTGGGCTTACTTTTATATCCAACGGATGAAATTTTAATCTATGGATTTTCACTTTGCATTGTTGTTCCTTTTTTGTTTGAAATTCTCGCTCTATATCATGTTACAAAAGATGAAAAGAAGTTTTGGAGTCATGCCTCACTTATATTTACGATTATTTATGCAGTATTCGTAACGGCTAATTATGTTGTTCAATTAGCAACCGTAATCCCAATGACTATGAAAGGGCATTCAAATGAGATTACGATTCTAAAACAAACCCCTCATTCACTTTTCTGGGATTTTGATGCCATTGGTTACATAGCAATGGGGTTGGCTACACTATTTGCGGTACCACTGTTTGAAAAAAAGGGATTTCAAAAGTGGGTTAGGTATTCCTTCTTGTTTCATGGCCTCGGCACTCCCCTGATAGCTTTTGTGTATTTCTACCCCGACTTTTCGGAGAAACTACTTCTCATTGCCACTCCTTGGATCATCACCGGTCCATTATCAATGTTGTTGCTGGCTTTAATGTTTAGAAAGATCGCAACTACCGCACATACACAAAAAATACAATGACAGTCGTCATTCTTGTAATACGATTAGTTATTTGGATAGGACAAGATAGCAGAGACATAATGGCTTGTTGATGATCAAGGATAGAAAATAAATAGGGAAAGGTTAAATATGAAATCGAAAACAGCAATATATGTCTATCTATGCCTATTATCATTTCTCGGCATAAGCGCATTAAGTGGTGGTGTGGCTTTAATTCTTTCACCTTCCGGTAAACTTTTAGGAGGACTTCCCCTTTCAATTTTGAGAAACTCACCATTTCATGATTTTCTTATTCCGGGGACCATCTTATTTTTTGTTTTAGGCCTTATTCCCTGTCTCATAGTGTTTGCATTATTGAAAAAAAGAAAAAATAAAGTTGGTGAATATTTTAATTTCTTTAAAGATATGCATTGGGCGTGGTCATTCAGTATTTACGTGGCTTTTGCACTCATTATTTGGATACAGGTGGAAACCATCTTTATTCAAGCTGTAGGCTGGCTCCAGACATTTTATATGTTTCTTTCTATCGTTTTGATTTTTTTTGCGTTGTTGCCACAAGTAAGAGACTTTTATAAGAAACAGTAATTTTATTTTAATAATGATATTTGAAATATTTATGATAACTATAACGATAGTATTGGTGCTTATTTTTGTAATTATTATTGGCGCACGAATAAATATGTCTGCTAAATTCAACAAAGAAGTGGAGGAGCTTTTTTTACAATCAAAAAGCATATCCAATAAAATATTCTACCGTTATCAACTCGCCGGATTGCCCGAACCAGTGCAACGCTATTTTAATCATATTTTAAAAGATGGCCAGCCTTATATCAGTTATGCAAGAATTAAGCACGATGGGCAATTTAAGCCGGGCTTAAATAAAACGTGGGTAAATATAAAAGGAGAGCAGTATGCAACAATGGAAAAGCCCGGCTTTATTTGGAAAGGAACTACCTCAATGTTCATTGCCCGTGATATGTACATTGCTGATAAAGGAAGGCTCATCGTTTCTCTTTTTTCATTATATACTATCGCAGATGCCAAAGGCGGACAATATAATCAAGGTGAACTGCTCCGATGGCTTGGGGAAAGTATTTTGTATCCTACAAATTTATTACCCGGCGAAAGACTGAAATGGCTCCCAATTGATTCGCAAACAGCAAAATTGACATTAGACTATAATGGGCTATCGCTGTTTTTTATCATCACATTTAATAAAATCGGTGAGATAATTCAAATGGAGACTAAACGATATATGGACGAAAAAAAACTCGAGACATGGGTTGTTAAATCTTCTGGTTATAAAGAAATGAATGATGTTTTTGTTCCCTTAACTTTCGAAGTGCTGTGGAGATTGAAAAAAAGTGATTTTACTTATGCTAAGTTTAATATTACAGAAATAGAGTATAACAAGCCCGAAAAATATACCAACTAAAAAAACATAGTGGCTTGCCTGTGATAATGTGTGAATGATGCAATTCTTATATGTAATTGTGTAACAATTTTTAAGTCCAAAAAACTCACCTTTGTAATAGTATTCTTTTCCAATTTTGGCAATTAATAAAAAATAAATTACAATTTAGATAAATTCAATTAAAATGAAAAAGACAATTTTATTACTGGCAGTACTTGCCATTGTAAATGACAGTATTTTGACCGGCTGTAAGAACCCCGAAAAAAAAGTGGAAGATGCTGAAGTCAATGTAAAGGAAGCCAATGAGGATTTAAAAGAAGCAAAAAGTGAATATTTGACAGATATTGAAAATTATAAAAAAGAAACAACTGAAAAGATTGCCGCAAATGATAAAAGTATTGCTGATTTTAGATCGCGGATAGCGCTTGAAAAAAAAGAGACCAGAGCTGATTATAAAAAGAAAATTGATGCTCTGGAGAAAAAGAACACTGATATGAAAAAGAAAATAGATGACTATAAAGAAGAAGGTAAAGAGAATTGGGAAAAATTCAAAGTTGAATTCAGTCACGATATGGACAAGATGGGTAAAGCATTCAATGACCTAACCGTTAAAAACACTAAATAATTTAAAAAATAATACATTGTCTTCGCTAAAAAACAGAAATATGAAACCGGAAATTGGTATTGCCGAAAAACACCTGTATAAAAGTATTACGCTGCTTTCTACTATGTTGTCGAATGAAATGACGTTGTACATCAAAACAAGAAAGTTTCATTGGAATGTATCCGGGCAAAGCTTTATGGAACTTCATAAATTATTTCAAAGTCAATATACTGAGCTTGAACAAACCATCGATTTGGTGGCCGAAAGAATCAATAAGCTTGGCGGGAAAACAATTGGTACCATGAAAGAATTTTCCGAACGCTCTACGCTGAAAGAATCACCGGATAAATATCCTTCACAGAAAGAAATGATGAAAGAGCTGTTGGGCGATTATGAATCTATAATTATCCAATTACGAAAAGATATTGAAACCTCTAACGAAAAAAACAAAGATGCAGGTACTACGGATTTCCTCACGGGGATCATTGAGCAGCACGAAACTACCGCTTGGGTATTGCGAAGATACTTAAACTGATGCCCTTTTGTATACACACCGGAGTTATTAAATTTTTAGGATACACTTAATTTTATATTGATGAAAAACGAAAATACAATCGTTGCGCTTTACGACACCCATGATGAAGCAGAGCAGGCGGTCAGAAAGTTGCAAAAAAGCGGCTACGATATGAAACAGATCTCCATCGTGGGAAAGGATTATCACACCGACGAAAATGTGGTTGGGTACTATAATATAGGCGACCGTATGCAGAAATGGGGTGGTATTGGAGCTTTTTGGGGCGGTGTATGGGGTTTATTGTTTGGTTCCGCCTTTTTTCTTATTCCCGGTTTGGGGCCATTACTGATTGCGGGTCCATTAGTGGCATCGTTGGTAGGAGCATTGGAGGGCGCTGTCACTGTCGGAGGATTGAGTGTACTTGGTGCAGCTTTAGTTAGTTTGGGTATTGAGAAAGACAGTATTTTGAAATATGAAACGGAAATAAAAGCCGGCAAATTCATGCTTCTTGCGCATGGCACAGAGACTGAGGCGCAAAGCGCAAAGGAAATACTGGGCGTAGGGTATAAAATGGTTTATTAAAATAATTGATTTTTCAGTTTGTTTAAACACAGTTGAGAGCGCCCATGATTTATGAAAACAAAAAACGATCTTAATGCTGATATTCTGAAAATCACGATGATAATTCACGAAAAATTTCCTGAATTGTCTAAATATATTTTAGAAATGCCGATTTCAATTCCTGATGTTATTGATCCTGAAATAAGCATCAAAAATTTAAATGATTATTACGAATCTTTAACCGGGCTTTTGAAAAGATATGCAGTTAACCATAGTACCGTAACAAAAGAAATTATGGATGTAAAATGACGATAAATAATTGCAAGTAGACGGGGAAGAGAGATAGAGAATGTTTAAAACTTAATTTAGTCAAGATATGGATGAACTTGACAAATCATTTAAATATCCGGTGATCAAAAATACGTATTGATCTAAGTAAGGGCATAATAACATGAAAAAACTAATTGTAAAGAAAATGGAAAAAAGAATATTGACAGTACTGGTAATAATGACAGTTTTTGCAGGCAGTATATGTGCACAGGGAGGCCTCATTGACAATCGCAAAAAAATTCAGGTTGGCGTAAAAGCCGGAATGAACTACTCAAATGTATATGATACCAAGGGAGAAGAATTTAAATCAAGTGCTAAAGCAGGTTTTGCGGGAGGCCTATTTCTGTCAATTCCTATCGGAGCATTTATAGGAATTCAACCCGAAATGTTACTTTCCCAAAAAGGCTTTCATGCAACAGGCAGAATACTTGGTAGCGCCTATGATTTCACACGTACTACAACGTATATTGATGTCCCTTTGTTTCTTGCCATAAAACCTGCCGGGTTTTTAACACTCTTAGTCGGCCCTCAATTTTCATATTTATTGAAACAAAAGAATGTCTTTGAAAATGGCATTACGACTGTTCAACAGGAAAGCGAGTTTGAAAATGACAATATTCGTAAAAATACCCTATGCTTCATAGGCGGCGTGGACATTAACTTAAACCATTTTATAATTGGTGCAAGAGCAGGCTGGGATAGCATGAATAATAATGGAGATGGTACAGCTACAACCCCACGTTATAAAAATACGTGGTTACAAGGTACCATTGGAATTAGATTTTAGCACGTCTATTAATAAACTTAAAATGGCTATAATGAAAATCATCAAAAAAAACAGTATACTGATTTTTTTTAGCATCCTGTTGTTGTTTTCAATTGTCTCGTGTTCTAAGAAAGTTAACTTTTTAACATCGCCGGTCGTTCCGGCAGCGCGAGGGTATGTAAAAGTGTCTAACGACAAAAATAAGAACTATGTTGTTCAAATTCACCTGCAGGATTTAGCGGAGGTTCAAAGATTACAGCCGTCAAAACAAACGTATATCGTTTGGATGATTACGGATCACGATATATCGAAAAATATTGGGCAAATAAAAAGTTCAGCAAGCCATATGTCAAGGCAACTGAAAGCAAACTTTGAGACGGTATCTTCCGTTAAACCAACAAAAATATTTATTACCGCCGAAGACGATCCAAGTGTTCAATTTCCGGGCACACAGGTTGTATTATCAACTGATAATTTTTAAGATTTTTAAAGTGTGACGATGTAATTATTTATCCTTGTTCTGCAGCATCTCAAATTGAAAAGCAGAGGGGTTTTGTGTTAAAGAGTGCAAATTAAAAAACTTACATAAAAGGTACTCTTGCTATGATGTTAAACTAACAACGCCTCGAAAAAGATATTTCGAGGCGTTGTTGATTAGAGTTACTCTTTGTACTTAATGCTATTTAAGTATTCAATTGCTTTCAAAACCTGTTTAAATTTTTCAATATACTATCAGGGTTTTCATGCGACAATTTTTGATAAATTTCTATTAGCCACTTCCTGAAGTCTTCATATCCTTGATTATTGCAGAGCTTCATAATAATCAATTTCTTTATATTCATAGAAGGAGAGAGTCGGTCACGCCGCTGAAAAAAAAGCCGGCAATCAATGACTGCTGACTTTCGCCGTATATGTTCGATAAATGTAGAGCTACATTCATGATAAAGACGTTGGCAGCGGGGAAAAGTCACCAAAAAAACATTACAGACATTTTTTGCAGGTCCGGTCATGAGCCAACCTAAAGATCAACGTAGAAATAATTAAAGAAGGACTTGGCGGCGAATGCCGCCTGTTAAAGAGAATACAAAAACCCCGCACAGAGGCGGGGTTTGGTATAGAAAACAGTTTAGGGTTTAGTAAAATCAGTACTCAATTTTTATCCAACGCAACAATACTTTCAACTTCATACGAGCCGCTTTCAGTGCGTACATTATATACTTTCGACACCGTACGGGCTGCTTTTTGGATAGCAGCAATTTCCGCCGTTACAAAACGACCTGATACGGCATCACGTACAAATATCCAATCACCGACGGCCAGTTGATTTATTTTTTTCTTTCCTGTCAAGGTAAGAAGGGGATGTGTTTCGGTAGCTTCCAAGGCGATCAAGCCACCGTGTACTTTGGCGCTTACCCACGCCTGTCCGTGCGGTTTAATGAGCAGCCGCGTAAGCCGGAAACTTCCTTCGTGCTTCTCGACTTTGGTTACTTTTCCTGAAAAGATACCCGAAAGCATTTCTCCCACGATAACATCAGAAAGATGTTTTTCACTTCCATCAACCAAATTGACAAAAGTTTCGGCAGGGAAGCAAAAATCGTTGGGGTCTTTCTCTTCTTTGGCAGTGGTATCGGCCACCGCTTCGGTTTTGAGTTGAGACAACATATAGGCCACACAAACCGCAAAGCCATCGGCCAATTTATTGTTGGCTTTTAAATCAACGATGTATTGATTCCAGACCTCCTTGGGGGCAAGTTTGTTGGGAATGTACAGCTTGAGTTGTTTGCCCGGCGCGGTAAACACAGCCAGACTGCCAACGCCATTCATGGCAGTACCTTCCGAAACTTTATACAGATAGATCTTCCGCTCAATGCCGTCGTTCAGGTTAAAGGTAAACAATCCATCGGCTCCTTCCGGACGGTCAAAGACGTAGCCTTGTTCGCGGATGTAGGTATGTTTTTCAACACTTTTCAGGGGAATCGCTTTTACTTTGGCATATTCTGCCGGCGTAATGGCGCGCATATTGTTTTGTGCATGTACGCTTATACATGCACAAAAACATACAATAAAAAAGAATCTCATTGGGTAGAAATTAGCTGATAGATTTGGTAAAAGCGTCTTTAAATGCTTTCATTTCATCCATTGTACCGATACTTACGCGGCACCAGTTTTGTTGATCAAAAAACCAACTGCGCACGCTTACACCTTCGGCCATCATTTTTTGAAGAAGTACCTGTCCTTTTATTTTGATGGGGAACAACACGAAATTTGCCGACGAAGGCAAATAGGTGATATCCATAGACTTGAGCGTATCGTAAAGGAATTTCTTTGACTCAGCTGTATTTTTCAATACCATTTCCTGAAAGGCTTTGTCTTTGAAACTGGCAGTGGCGGCGGCGGCAGAAGTTGTTGAGACAGTGAAACCGCCTGAGCAATACTTACGCAGTTCTTTAAGTGTGCCGGGTTGACCAAGTGCGTAGCCAATTCTGAGACCTGCAAAGCCGTGAAGTTTCGAAAGTGTTCTTAAGATCAATACATTTTGACCCTTGCGAACATTCTCCACCATACTATCGGTAGCAGGGTTCGGTGCATAATCAATATAGGCCTCATCCACCAATACCGTTGTTTTAGAAGAAGCTACGTCGCAGAAAGAACGCAGTTTTTCAGAAGGAAGCATTACGCCGGTAGGGTTGTTTGGATTACAGATATAGATCATAGCGGTATCTGTACCCACGCGTGTAGCCATGGCATCAAGATCATATTGATAATCCTTGGTCAATGGTACTTTATCCGTTGGCATGGTGGCGCCCTCATCCCGTGCATCGCGACCTGAGATATAGCAGGTTTCGGCCATCATCACTTTTCCTTTAGCGCCGGCCATCAGCAGGCTTGCCATCAACAACTCAGAGGAACCGGCACCTAATAATATTTGATCGGTTGAAACACCGTGCATTTCAGCAATGGCTTTACGCAACTCCATAGTGGTTGGGCCGGCGTATAAAAAGGCTTTAGGAGCATTGTCAGAAATAGCCTTGATAGCTGCCGGTGAAGGGCCCCAGGGGTTCTCGTTGGAAGAAAGGCGGGCTTTGATCTGCGGAGCTGCTGCCAGCATCGCTTCGTGCGCCAATTCTATTTCTCGTTCCGCATAAACATTCAGAATTCCTAAGTTATTGGTAGGAGCAGCGATCACTTGCCCGGCTTGTCCCAAAGTAAGGCCGGCGGAAGCAAATAATCCTGACTTTAACCAATCACGACGATTAAGGTTAGATGACATAGGAGTAGTGGAAAAGATGGTTGATTTGTTTGGAGGGAGGAAATGGATTGTTCTCGCTTGGCAACGATAGGCAATTTGTTATGTTGATAAAGTGTAATTCCCTTGGGTAAATCTACTTTTAAATAGCTTTGAAAATTAGAAAAAGATAATTTTCTTAACTAATTAAATGTTGAATATCAAAACTAAAAAATTGAATAAAATCAAAATGGCAAACAAAAATAGATAAAAATTGAAGTAAAAAAAATGAATTTGTCAAAAATATAGAAAAATATGTAAAAAAATGAACTGGAATATTTTGATGTATTTATAAAGTAAGTAACGTATTTCGTCTAAAATATGAAATAATATTTTGTATTATCTAAGAAATAATTGTTATTTTCTTATAATTTTCAAAAAAATCGAAAAAATATCGAATATACGTTTGGTAATTTGTAGTCAACGACATACTTTCGAATCGGATTTACAAAAAAAATACAATTTACTTCTGTTTGATGTTCTTCTTTAGCCGCACTTGTAGAAGAATATTAATCGAGAAAAGAACTCTATAATAAACAGGAATAACTCTTTGCTCGAGTTGGTGCTTACCCTAAAAGTTTGTGCTGAATCTTAACCTAAATTAATCATTACCATAATTGAAGAAAAACGTAACTGCCTGTCACAAGGCAGTTACCGATTTTCTTAAACGATAAAGGAGGAAATATCCTCTTGCTTGGCCACGCTTGCCCGACTGTAACGGTTGTTGACACTTATGCGGCCTGTGCCGGCAAATTCGGTACAGTCGGTGCGTAGCGTGAAGTACCCCTTTTACTAAATCTCATCTTTACTAACACTCATCAACTCTAACAGGCACCCAATGAAAAGACTTCTACTATTTTCTACTATGTTGGCAATAAGTTGGGCAGGTTATGCGCAGCGGATGGTCACGGGTACGGTAACTTCCAAGGATGAAGGTGTTTTACCGGGCGTAAACGTACTGCTAAAAGGTTCACGGACAGGTGTTGCAACAGACGGAACAGGGACTTTTAAAATTTCCGTTCCGGACGATAATGCCGTTTTGGTATTCAGTTTTATTGGGTATGGAATGCAGGAAGTACTCGTAGGTACTCGTTCATCGGTGAGTATTGAGCTTTTACCCGACGTAAAAGCACTTCAGGAAGTAGTGGTTACGGCGTTTGGTATTGAGAAAGAAAGAAAAGCACTTGGGTACACAGTGCAGGAAATTAAAGGCTCACAAATTACGGAAGCGCGCTCTAACAACGTCGTCAATAACCTGGCAGGGCGGATCGCCGGTGTGCGCGTTCAAAGCAACGGCGGCCCGGGTAGCGGCTCAACGGTGCAGATTCGCGGAAGTTCTTCCGTTTCAGGCAATAACCAACCGTTAGTAGTTATTGATGGAGTACCCATCGACCAAACTACGTCAAGCCGTCTGACAAGCAGTGGGGAAAAACAATTCGGTGGCGGTTTATCGGAAATCAGCCCCGACAACATCAAAGATATCAGTGTTTTGAAAGGACCCAACGCGGCAGCATTGTACGGATCAAGAGCGGCCAACGGGGTTATTTTGATCACGACCAAAAACGGTGCAGGAACCAAAGGGATCGGGATTGAGGTCAATAGCAACGTTACGTTTGAAAGACCTTCGGTAAAACCTAAATTCCAAAATACATACGGCGGAGGAAATGGCTACCGTACATGGTACAACGACGGCTGGTCAGGTTCGATCACCGATCCAACCGAGATCCAACAATACCGCGCGGCGTACGGATCTTCAGCTCCGCTCACGGGAACGGAAGGAACGGACGAAAGCTGGGGTGCGCCGATGGACGGCCGTTTGGTACGTCAATGGTGGACCGGTAAAGACGTTGCTCCGTTGACTCCTCAACCCAATAACTGGGAAAGCTACTGGCAAACAGGGGTGACCAACACCAACAACGTTGCGCTTTCGGCAGGCAATGACAAAGGAAGTTTTCGCTTGTCAATCGGTCGTATGGACCAAAAAGGGATCATGTATAAAAATGATTACTGGCGTAATAACTTTAAGCTAAATACGAATTATAATCTTACGACAAAATTAAGCGCAACGGTTTCTGCCGAATACGTAAAGACGGGTTCCGGCAACCGCGGTTATCAGGAAGGGCAGCAATTTATTTGGTCGCACCGTCATACGGATTGGGCAAAGTTGAGAAATTATAACGATTATACCGCCGTTCACATTCAACGGGCTGTAGCAGGTAAATTGCCCGACAACGATCCGCCAAACTGGCAGCACACGTTCTTCACAAACCCTTATTTTACGCAGGATGTATTGCCGCTGTCAAACGAGAAAGACCGTATTGTGGGCAATATTGCGTTGAATTACAAGATTTTACCTTATTTGACTTTGATGGCGCGTACCGGAACGGATTTGTGGACCGATACACGCATCAACATACTTAATTTTGAGCGGGTAAGAAACGGAAACCTAACGCCGGGCCAATATTCAGAAGAAGTGCTTCGTGCGCAGGAATCCAACAGCGACGTTATCTTATCATTCAATAAGAGTCTTAACAAAGAATTCTCAATAAGTGCGCAGGCGGGTGGAATTCGCCGCACCAACTACTATAAGCGTAACTTTACGCAGGTAGGATCATTGGTAGTGGATAAGCTGTATAACTTATCAAACTCCGTAACGAGTTTGAACACCGTTGCCAGCCGCATTGAAAAATCAGAAATGCAAAGCTTGTTCGGAACCGCGCAGGTAGCGTGGAGAAATGCTTTATTCCTTGATTTTACCGCTCGTAACGACTGGTCAAGCACGCTTCCCGCTTCAGCACGTTCTTATTTCTATCCTTCGGTATCGGCAAGTGCCGTATTGACCGATCTCTTCGATCTTCAAAGCAGCATTCTTTCTTTTGGTAAAATCCGGGCAAGTTGGGCGCAGGTTGGAAATGATGCCTCAGCCTACCAGTTGAATCAAACGTACCGCTCAAGCAGCGCTTGGGACGGGAGTACGCCCGAATATTACGAAAACCTCACTATTCCTAACTCCAGCCTAAAACCTGAAATCACGACCGGAATTGAATTGGGATTGGACGTACGCTTTTTACGCGGGCGCTTGGGATTGGACGTGACTTATTATAGTCAATCCTCTAAAAACCAGATCCTTGGTGTTGAGATTTCGAAAGCGACCGGTTACAACAGCCGAATCCTGAACGCGGGGGAAATCACCAACAAAGGTCTTGAGGTCATGGTGATCGGTACGCCGATCAAATCAGCCACCGGATTTACGTGGGATGTGGCCCTGAACTTTGCCCGCAACCGCAACAAAGTAGTGGCATTGGCCGAAGGGTTGACTACCTATACTTTGCACACCCAACGCGGATTAACTTCTGAAGCGCGGGTAGGTCAACCTTACGGAGCTTTGTACGGGATCGGTTTTGAGCACGCACCTGACGGACAGGTCATTTATAAAGATGGTTTGCCGGTGGTATCAACGGTTCCGCGTCTTTTAGGAAACGTTCAACCTGATTGGACAGGTGGTTTCTCAAATACATTTACGTACAAAGGAATCTCGTTGTCGGCATTGATCGATGTACGGATGGGCGGTGATTTCTTCGACGAAGGAACAGGTACTGCCCGTTGGACGGGTCAATACGAAGAAACGGCCGTTGGTCGTGAAGAAGGTATCATTGGTACAGGAGTAAAAGTGGTAAGCACAAACGCCGATGGTTCAGCCGTTTACGCTCCCAACGACGTAATTGTATCAGCCAACCAATTGTACGGTTACAACAACCCGCGCCGTTACCACGAAGCCGTTATCTACGATGGCAGCTATGTAAAACTTCGTGAGATGACATTGGGTTATGCCATTCCTGAAGCATTTTTGAAAAGAACGGGTTTCATCCGTACCGCGAAAGTGTCGGTAGTGGGCCGTAATCTGGCGATTTTGTTCAAGAATACGCCGCACATTGATCCTGAAGTAGACCGTTTTGCCGGTAACCGTCAAGGGTTTGCGTATGGTGAGTTGCCAAACTCAAGAAGCATTGGTTTCAACATTTCACTTGGCTTTTAAGCAAGTGACCGGGTAGAAAACAGGCTTTATCAATTGAACTAAAAAGACTTTTACAATGAAAAAACATACACTTTTATCATTCATTTTGGCCGTATTTTTTGTGACTTCCTGTACCTCGGAATTCGACAAAATGAACGTAGACCCCAACAATCCTACCGCCATTGGGGCACAATACCTGTTGCCTTATGCGATGGAAAAATCGGTAGATCGCTACTGGGGAGGAAGTACACGTTTTGAGCGTTTGAATATTGACGGAATGATGCTTTGGATGCAATACTTTACCCGCAATATTTATTCGAACGAAGGGGATAACTACGGAATTTCGCCCGCCTTTTATAACAATAACTGGGCCTCTTTTTACAATGACGGCATGCTGAACTTTCAGCGCATTATCACTGAAAGCGGAACAGGCGGCAAATCGCCGAACACAAACTATGAAGGTGTTGCATTGGTGATGCGCTCGTGGTTATTCTCGGTAACTACTGATCTGTGGGGTGCCATTCCGTATTCGGAAGCCTTGAAAGGAACCGTTGAAACGCCCATCTATACTCCTGCGTACGATTCACAGGACAAAGTATACGAAGGAATATTGAATGACCTCAAATTAGCGAACGAGAAATTGGTCGTAGGTGGCCCGGGTGTTCAGGGGGATATTATTTATGCAGGTAACATCCTGAAATGGAAGAAGTTCGCTAACTCACTGCGTTTGCGGTTGGCAAACCGTCAGGCCGCTAAAAAGTCGGCTGAATCACGGGCGATCATGAAGGAAATCTTGAGCGATGCCACTAAGTATCCGATCTTTGTCGGTAATGAAGACAACGCCATCGTAAAAAACACGGCAACACTTCCAAGCAATAACGAGTGGCACCAAGTGATGATCCGTGACAGCCGTACTGACTGGAACATCAGCAGCACATTGGCTGACAAACTCAACGGACTCGGCGATACCCGTATTACCATTTATGCCAACCCGGTTGGAGGTAAATATGTAGGTCACCCCAACGGGTTGCCGGATGCCATTGCCACAACGTATTTGTCAAGCAGTTCAACGATTGGTAATTACTTTGTTCGTGCCGAAACTCCAAGTGTGATCATGACATTGTCGGAACTGAACCTCATTCTGGCCGAAGCAGTGTTAGATGGCGATATCACAGGGGACGCAAAAACGTATTTCGAAAAAGGAATTACCGCTTCTTTTGAACAATATGGATTGAAAGTTCCTGCCGATTATTTCACCAAAGTGGGAACTGTAACCCGCGAAAAAGTACTTGACCAAAAATGGATCGCTTTGTACGGAGTGGGAGTAGAGGCCTGGACCGAATACCGTCGCACAGGCTACCCTGTGCTTCCGGCCAAAGACCCGCGTGCCGTGTTTGAGAATGATGGCATCCTGCCAACCCGCTTGCCTTACCCAAGTACGGAGTACTCGCTTAACAAAGCCGCTCTGGATAAGGGGATTGCGCTCAACGGAGGCGCAGATAATATGAAGACAAAGCTTTGGTGGGCAGAAAAATAATTGTAATTTCACACGGATATCTAATTTATAAATATTTCAACAAACACTTAATTCAATGAATCAGAAAATTGACCGCCGCAGTCTATTAAAATCAGGTTTTATGACCCTTGGAGGGATCGCTGCCATGCCGGCCATCGGTGCTTTTGCCAACGTTCCTTCTCGCGTAGATGCAAATGGTAATATTTTTCACAGTCCTTTACTACGGGAGTCATTCTTGGAAAATCCTCCAAAAACCTCTCCAACCGTGATTCGTATCAATGCCAACGAGAACCCTTATGGCCCGCCAATGAGCGCTCGTAAAGCCGTAACGGAATCAGTGGCAACGGGAAGCCGTTATTCGTGGAAAGAATTGGAAAACCTTGTAGGCAAAATCGCTAAAAAAGAAGGTGTAACTCCTGATCATATCATGATGGGGCCCGGTTCGTCTGATTTGTTGGAAAAAGTAGCCATCGTATTGTTCCAAAAAGGAGGAAATGTCGTTTCGGCTGACCCAACTTATATGTCATTGGTGAAAGTAGCGGAAGCAACAGGTGCTTCTTGGAAAGCCGTTCCGTGTAAAGGCGACTGGTCGCACGATCTGAAAGCAATGGAAGCGGCAATTGATAAAGACACTAAATTGGTTTACATCTGTAATCCTAACAACCCGATGGGAAGCATTACTTCAGGCAAAGAATTGCTTGATTTCTGCTCACGCGTATCGGAAAAAGTGCCCATTTTTGTAGACGAAGCGTATCTTGAATTGGCCGTAGGTGCTGATACTCAGAGCATGGTGTCATTGTTGACTCAAAAGAAAAACGTCATCATTGCCCGTACATTCTCTAAGATCATGGGTATGGCCGGATTGCGCGTAGGATACATCGCTGCTTTGCCTTCAACCCTTGATCAAATTCAGAAGATCACGCGCGGCGGAATGGGTATCACCCAAACTTCTATTGCCGCAGGTGTTGCCAGCATGGACGATAACGAGTTTCAGGATATGACGCGCAAGCTCAATCATGAAGTGAAAACGTATCTTTGCAAAAACCTGGATCGTATGGGTTACAAATACGTAACTTCTTACACCAACTTCGTGATCTTCCCTATCAATATGCCGAGCAAAGATATGCTCCAGAAAATGATGGCAAAAGGAATCATGGTGCGTGGATATGAGATCCAGGGCAAACCTTGGTGCCGCGTAAGTATGGGCACAATGGATGAGATCAAACAGTTTGTAAGTGCCTTAGAAGCAATTAGTTAATTTTTAGTATAAAGTAGCCGGAGGTAAGGCGTAGATGTGAATCAACGCCAATAATAAACACTTCCGGCTGCTTCATTCACTTCATCAGAACTTATTATGAGTGACGCTCTGCAAAAAGCATTTACTTTGCTGTTACTGATTGTATTGGGTTTGATCTTGCGTTCAAAATTCAAAAACAAACAGCAAACCGACGGAATCAAGGAAATGGTGCTTTCCGTAGCACTTCCTTCCACCATTTTCATCGCTTTAATGAAGGTAAACGTTGATTCAAAATTGATCATCGTTCCTGCATTGACGTTGGTTTTTAACTTTTTCATGTACTTTATTACGCCCCTTGCTTTAACCTTCTTTGGGGTAGAAAAAAACAGTTCTACAGGACGTACGCTTATCATGTTGTTGCCTTCATTGGCACCGGGCTTATCCTGCTTTCCTTTCATAGCTGAGTTTTTGGGCGAAGAAAGTGTAGCAATGGCCGCTTTGGGTGATGTAGGAAACAAATTCTTTGTCTTGATCTTTTTGTACGTCATTGCCTTGAATATGTTTCTTAAAAATGCCAAAAGCGAAGAAGCCAATCTCGGCGATAAGATCAAGGGCCTTTTGCTCAATTTGGCAAAAGAACCCATCAACATCATTATTGCCTCAGCGCTTATTCTGTTGAGTTTCGGTGTTAGCTTTAAATCGTTACCGGTCATAGTTGCTGATATGTTTGACAAAACCAGTGCGATGATGACCCCTTTGGTGTTGATATTCATTGGGTTAGCGGTTCAGTTGAAGCAACGCAAAAAACGATTGATCAGCTCAATGCTGATGTTCAGAGCGGGTATCACGATGCTTTTCAGCGCGGCAGTGATTGCAGTGCTCGGAATCAAAGAACCCACAATGGTGCTGTTAGCGGTGGCCATTCCTTTGAGTTCTGCCAGTTTTTGGCCTTTTGCACACATTTCAGCGTTCAACCTGCGGGAAGAAGCCGCCGGATTGCCCAAAGAACGCCGCACATTTGATGTAGAATTGGCTGTATTAGTTTTAGCTTTTTCGTTACCCTTTTCGACGTTACTCATTCTTGGGATCTTATCGGCAGGAACATTTTTTGCTGATCTGCCAACGCTTATTATTACGGGTTTCCTCTTTATGGGAATCGGCGTTATTCCCAGCCTGATTGAAAAATCAATAATGAAGGTTTCAAAAGCCTGATTATGTAATAGTAAACGGTAATCCGCTTTTGCACTTAATCAACTAACACTAAAACCAAATGAACTTATGAAGACTGCAAAAATACTCCTTTTCGTTGCCATGGCTTTTGCAGCCGCCTCGTGTAAAGTAGAAGATCCTTTTGTAGACCGTGTGGTAGCACCTGTACTTTTGGTATTTGACAATGCCGTAGGAGACGGAGGCGGTTTTACAACAGAACCTACTGTTCTTTCAAAAGCAACCACTTCGGCTACCGTAAGTGTGCGCATTTTGGAACTGGACAAAACCAATATTCTTGATTATAAAAAAGGAATTGATTCGATTCCTGTTACAGGATTGGCTTTATCGCTCACAACGCGTGCCGGAGTAAAGATCGCTGACGTAACAACCGACGCGAAAGGCCGCGCTGTTATTACCAAAACCTGGGCTGAATTTGGCGTAGCTGCGCCCAAAGCCGGGTCGATTGTTTCGCTTACCTTAACGGGTAAATACAAAGAGCAATCGTTTTCTAAATTGGCTCGTTTACAGGCCAATTAGTGTATCAACAACTGTGCGAAAGCGCAGTCTTTAAAGAAGAATAATCTGAGTAATTGGTGTCGCTTGGTTGGAGAAAGTGGTCAATATCAACAAACTATTCGATCTTATACTTAATGCGTGATGCCAACCCAACTCATTTTAGAGTAATATTATTGGTGGGTTTGAATAATCAATGATTGAGTGGACACAGCCGAGGCATTCGCTTCGGCTGTGTTTTTTATGGTGAGATTAAAAAGTTATTCCCCCAACCACGTCTTAAAATCACTCGCTTTTTCCCGACCCACAATGACCTCTTCGTCAAAGGCCGGTAGTAGTTGAAGCTTAAGTTTGCTGTTGAAATAAAGATTTACTTTTTCAATGGAATTTACGGAAGCAATGACCTGTCGATTTAACCGAAAGAAAAGGCGCGGGTCCAATTCTGCGAAAATCTCGTCCAACGTATAATCAACCAAATAATCCCGACCTTCCCATGATTTGGCAAAACTCAATTTATTTCGGGTGTAGAAATAGGCAATGTCTTTGGTGGGAAGAGAAAACATTTTTTGCCCTTGCCTGATCAAAAATCGCTCCCGATAGACCGGCACCGGTGCAGGAGCCAATTGTGAAAGTAATTTTCTGATCGAATGCTGAAGATCGTTGGAATTGTTCGAAAACGTTTCTTTGAACTTATTCAGTTTGTGTAAGGCGCGACGCAGTTCTTCGGCTTTTATGGGTTTCAGCAAATAATCAATGCTGTTGACTTTGAAGGCTTTAATGGCAAAATCATCGTACGCCGTTGTAAAAATGACGGGACTTTGCACGGGTACTTGTTTAAAAATTTCAAAGCTTTGTCCGTCGGCCAATTCAATGTCAAGCAGGATCAGATCGGGCGCGGGATTTGCCCGAAGCCACGTAACTGACTCTTCAATGCTTGTCAAAATGCCTAAAATGATGGCATTGGGTTCGATTTCCGGCGTCAGGCGTTGCAATTTGCGGGCGGTCAATTCTTCGTCTTCTACGATCAGGATATTCATGTTAAAGTTCTCCGTTTGTAGCGGATATGATTGAGGGGTTGATGAGTGGAATCATTACCTGAAAAATAGTTTCTGTTTGGCGAACAACAACGTGCGATTGTCCCAAGAGTCGATATTTGGAAGAAATATTGGCCAAACCCGTTTTATCGGACGGAATGCTTTTGGTTTTCTTTTGTAAATTATTGACCACAAATAAATTGTTTGATTTATCGGTGAAAATGCTGATTTTCAGAGGTTGAGATGCAAGAATTACGTTGTGTTTTACCGCATTTTCGACCAATAACTGTAAAGTGAGCGGCGGGATCAAATACGATAATTTGTCGGCGGGAATATCTTTTTCGAGCACAATGCCATTGCCAAAACGGGTTTGGAGCAAATGAAAATAAGCGTCGATAAACTGCAATTCATTGTCAAGTGTGGTCAACGGCTGTTCGTTGTTTTGTAAAAGATACCTATAAACTGACGATAATTCTTCAATAAATCGCTCGGCTTTTTTAGGGTCTTCAGTGACCAACGATGATAAAGTACTCAAGCTGTTAAACAAAAAATGGGGCTGAATCTGCGACTTCAACGAATCCAGTTGGGTTTGCAGGTTCTCTTTCTTCAACCTTTCGGCTTCATAATGTGTTTTCCACCATTGTTTGTACAAATAAATTCCTTCGTAAATGGCCAAAATAGGTAATAACATGACCAAGCCGAAAATAATATTGAAGAGGTAGCGCTGCGCCGTAAAACTATACCCCCAAAACTGAGTAAAACTGTAAAAAAAAGAGAAAGTAAAACGAATGCCGATGGTAAGAATGAACGTCCGGAACAATAAGAACGAAACTCTTTTGCCGGTGAGTTTAATACCCGGGTACTTATCGCGCGACTTTATGATCACCAGCCGATTGATTTCCCAAAGCACCACAATGGCAAATACCGAATGAATGATCTCGGAATGTATATCAAGACGGCCAAAAGCATTTCCTTCGTGGTAGATCACCAGCGCGACAAGCGTAATAATGGGTACGCCGATGATTCTAAGCCACTTATCGTTAAGTTTTGTCATTTATAAAGTTAAAAGAAGAGATTAATCCAAGGTTTGCAGGATCAATTTCCAGTTGTTATTCTCCTTTATCCAGAGCCGTAGATAATTGCCTGTTTTAGTACCGGAAGCCACACTGCCATACACATACGCCAAATCACCGGCTTTCGAAATTCCGCCATCCAATACCTTTAAGGTTCCCGGAAGAGGAAGTTTTTGCAACGTTTCTTTTAATATTTTTTGGTCATTGATAGGCTGCTTTCCCGGCAAATTGAAATGAGCCGTAGAGTGTAAATGGGGTAAAAGTGCATTCCATCCATTAGAGGTAATGGATTGATTAATAGACTCTTCCAATGAAAGTGCATCCTTGTAATTGGAATTTGAGAACGAATGTTGGAGTGAAATTTCTTTTACCGCTGTAACCGGTGAATGGGGTTCTTTGTAAGCGTTTCCCAGATCTATTAAAAGTTTAAATTCGCCGGCGCTGTTTTTCTTCCAAATGGACGAAAAGTTGCCTCGCGCCACGACGGAATCTTTCTGAGGAGATTTTACTGTGTAGGGGCCTGTGTTCATTCCCAAGTCGCCGGAAGCGCTGATGACCGAAAAGGAAGGTTGCCAAAATAAGACAGGAGACTTGTCGGGTGCTTTGCGGTAATACTCAATGCCATTGATGGTTTTTCCCTGATTGAATACCACACCGGAACTGTCCAGATACTTTAAAAAACCTTCTTTGATGGAATGCGTTGAGGTAAACGTTGCAAATTGATTTTCAACATTTATCAGCGCCTGAATGGGTTTTTGGGCAACGGCAGTAAGCGCAAATATTCCCGGCAAAAGCCCTGCAATAAGAAGGTGGCATAATTGTTTCATGACCTTTTAGTTATAATTTCTTTCCAAAATTCTTAAATACAATTGAAACCTGAAACGGAAGGCGTGCTGAACCGGTGATTTTTAAGGCCGAAGTGCCGAAGAAATTTTGAGATTGGAAATAGTGAAGGTAAAATGATAATTTAGAGCAGAAAAAATACGGTAACAATTAATCATGAGGAGAACGCAATGAATTCCGCAAAAACTTCGAGGCGAAACATGCTCAGACTAACGGGGGCTTCCTGCGCCGCCGTTTGGTTGCATCCTTCTTCTTTATTTTCAAGCAACGCACAAACAATGATCCAACGAAAAATACCTTCAACGGGAGAACTTTTGCCCATTGTGGGCTTGGGAACCTGGCAGCAATTTGATGTAGGGTTGTCGGAAAGTGAACGCCAACAACTCACCGAAGTCCTGACGCAGATGATTGAACAAGGCGGTAAATTGATTGATTCATCGCCCATGTATGGTCGTTCCGAACAGGTGATCGGGGAACTTTCCACACTTCCGGCCATCAATTCAAAGCTCTTTTATGCGACCAAAGTGTGGACCAACGGCAAAGAAGCGGGCATTCGTCAAATGCAGGAATCAATGACCAAAATGCGTCGCAAAACCCTTGATCTGATGCAGATACATAATTTGGTTGATTATAAAACCCACCTGCAAACGCTGTATAAATGGAAAGAGGAAGGGAAAATTCGTTACATCGGCATTACGCACTACACGGCTTCGGCGCACGAAGAATTGGAGCGCATTATCAAGGCAGAAACGATTGATTTTGTACAATTTAACTATTCCATTCGGATAAGGAATGCCGAAAAACGATTGTTGAATGCCGCCAAAGAGAAAGGCGTGGCGGTCATTATCAACGAACCGTTTGAGTCCGGAACGCTGTTTAGCGCGGTCAAAGGGAAAAAACTTCCTGACTGGGCGGCCGAAAATGACATCAATAGTTGGGGTCAATATTTTCTGAAATATATTCTGGCCCATGAAGCTGTCAATTGCGTTATTCCCGGTACGTCCAATCCCAAACACGTTGTCGACAACATAAGCGCCGGCTTAGGCCGATTGCCCGACGAGAAATTACGCTTAAAAATGATCGATTATTTAACTGCCGGTTAAGTGATTCATTGATTAATGGTTTTCAGGTTGATGCTCAAAGAAATAGAGCGCAGGGCGGGAATTTTGAAACCCATGCGGGAGAAGGAAGGGCTTTTCAAAAAAGCCCACCACCCCAATACCAATCCTGAAAATCAATATTTGTAAAATGTCGTCCTACGAGTCTGCTTTGAGATAATTCGAGGTCAGCGGAGCGATAATTCAATGTTTTAAGATCCGGATAAGATGGAGTTTCTTTTACTTCAATCGCCGTATCTTTGTTAAGAATAAAATCTATTTCCTGTCCCGATTTTTTTTGATAATAAGCTACCTCACCCAAACGCAGCAGTTGCAGTGCAACAGCGTTTTCAAAAATCTGCCCACTGCTGACTTGTGCCAGTATTTGCAACATTCCCGTATCTGCAATGTATACTTTGCGTTGCCCCGCGATTTCCTTGTCTTTGTTTTTGGTGAAAGAAGGAATTAGATGAATAAAATAAGTATATTCAAATAATGCCATGTATTCGGTTAACTTGTTGCGACTGATGCCTGAAATGCTGCTCAATTTACTCACATCCAGTCGGCTGCCTGTGCGTGAAGCCAGCAATTGACAGAGTTTGTATAGGTCATTGCTGACCCGAAAATCGGCTAAAAGTTTGATATCCAGTTCTATATAAGCATTAATAATATCTTTTAGAAAAGCCGTTTTATCGTCAGCTGTTTCTGCCAATATCACTTCGGGGAATCCCCCAAACCGTAAAAATAATTCATATTCCTGCCTAAATAGTTGGTAAATAGGCTCCGAAAAGAGTTTTTGAGCAGTGCCTTCAAATTGCGAACGGGCAAATCCCCGGAACAGCAGAAATTCATCAAATCCGAGTGGAAACATTTCAAAAATCCGTTTTCGTCCCGCAAGACTTTCCGTAAAATGATTTTTAAGATAATAAGAACTGGAACCTGTCAGTATAAACTTGACGGCATAGGTATCATAGAGATATTTGATAACACTTGGAGAATTGGGTACAAGTTGAATCTCGTCTAAGGCCAGGACCGCCAATTGGTTTAGTTTTAATCCCATTGCTTCTAAACCCACTTCAATTGTTTGGTAACTGTTTTGACCGAATAAAATACGGTTTTCAATTTTCTCGAAATCTAAATATAGCTTATTCGTGTGATCAATCTTTCCCAATAGAAATTTCAATGCGGTTGTTTTTCCCACTCGCCTCATACCTGTAATAACAGTGGCCTGAGGTCTTGACAAATGGGTTAATAACTCGCCGAAAATTGTTCTTTGTAGCATATAGTCTAACTTTTTGCACGAAAATAATGCAAAAAGTTAGACTATATGCCTAAATAAGTGAAAATTAGTTAAATAAGGTTGATTTGACGCTACTCCGTAACAATCAATCGTTGCGGAAAAGTAACAACTCCATTGGCCGTGCTTATGGCAATCGAATAAGTGCCCGGGAGCAGATCGCGTTCAATAGGCGTTGATAAATTGATAATGAGCTGATTGGGCGCGTCACTTTTGCAGGCGTTCAGGCAAGCGCCGTCTGCCTGAATTCGGGTTGACGTACCGGTTGCACTATTGGTGAATTCTATGGTGCTGATGTGTGGATTGGTGTATAGATTTTCAACGGGTAAATTCATGGACAACAATTTGGTTTGTCGTGAAAAACGGAGTGGAGCAGTACTCGCCAGTGCCTTTAGGGCTCCTTTGGGAGGCAGAATAACAAGTCGGTAGTTGACCGTTGTTGTCGTATTACCAATGGCCAGCCCAGGTTCTTCGGTGTAATTATTTTTAGTACAACTGCAAAAAGACGTTAAGTCGACCGTATTTGTTGAGGTTAACCCTCTCAGTATCTGCGCATCATCGGTCAAACGAAGGGTTGGTTTTAACCCTTCTTCCAAAACCGACGGAAGCCGAACGGTGATGGTATGATTCAATGCATCCAATGTGACATCTTTATCGGGGATACCGGCAAATGAAATAGATTTGATCGCGGGCTTGGTCACATCCATATCGCTTGATGTTCGACAGGCCTGTTGGCCAACGGCAAGAACGATCAGCAAAGCAGTAACTGTATTTTTCATAGAAATGAGCTGATTAGAGATGGTGTAAAGAAATTTTATAATTGGTATTTAACCGTAACTATTCCCTGAATACTTGTGACCTGTTTTCCGGAGCGACTGAGGCCAAATCCGGGTTGATAATTAAAGACGCGTTTCCCAATATAATCGTCTCTGGTGGGCTGAAGGCCATACTGGATGCCTCCGTCAAATGCTATTCGCTTGGCAAGGCGAATGGTTAATCCGCCGGTAAAAGCGCCGCCCCAAATCACTCCTTTGGCTTTCAGGTAAGGATTTTGGGGGAACGGGGAAAAGCCCGGGTCAATGATCTCTAACGTACCTGTTTGGGAGTAATGCGAGCCGATCACCTGCGCTCCGATAAATAGATTGAACGCCGGCCGGTTGTTCGCAAAACTGAATAAATAACTTCTGATGCCGAGTTTAACGAATGCCCCTGAACTTTTCCGATCGTATATTCCATCGTATACTTTACTGAATCCCTGAAATGAAGCACGGTGCGTATACCCGACATTGAGGGTCAACGCGTACGCCGGGTGTGCAGTGAGTTCAGACGCGAGTTCGAGCGCAGGAGCCGTCAATGGAAAAACAATATTGACGCCGACACTCTTTCGCCATTGCGCCTGTACCTCATCCAGACCACTAAAAAACAGTATAAGTATGAGCAAAAATAACCCTTTCATGATTTGTTTACAGTATTTCCGAAAGACGCTGAAAAGCCGCAAAGGGTTGGATACAGCCACAAAAATCAATGCCTGAAACCTAAATACTGAACCAGAAAGAGAATTTAATAGCGAAAGGGGTAATGCCGGGATTTTGGCGATACGTAAGGCGGTGAATGGCATCAACGCGTAATACCTTAAAGATATTATCAATGGCGTAGCCAACTTCCACATAAGGCTCTTTGTTCAGCGTGCTAAAACCTAACACTGTTCGCCCCTGCGAATCGGTAGTGGCCAGAAGGTTCGTGTTGGCAGGTCGTACGCTGCCATAAAGTACTTTGGCATTGGCTAAAAAACGCCATTTCAGGCGTTTAATGGCAGGAATGCGGTTGAAAAACAGGCCTTCAAAATTGTGTTCGTACCGAAGTTGTACGTAGCGGTCGCTCACAAATTCAAAGTAGTTCATTAGGTTAAAGGCATTTTCCACGTAAAAAAGGGATTCATTTCCCAGCGGCGTATAGAGCATGGGGTAGGGCAGGGTGGAAGGAATATACCCCAACGTGATGTTGTAATAAGAACGACCCCAAATGCCTACGCGGAAATTTTGTTTTACATTTAAAGACAAACGATGGTAGCTGAAATCACTGTTCATGAGATTTCGCATTCCCATTTGATAACGAAAGATCACGAGCGGCCACCGCTGAGTGCCGAGGGTAAGGCGTTCATTTTCATTGTAAATAAAAACCTCGTCTTTGCCCCAACGTGTCTCAAAAAATAACTCGGAATTTTGATACATGCTCTGAATGGGAGAGCGGTCGCCCAAGGTTGGCGTGGTTCGGTAAGCAAACGCATACATTGGCTCAAACGAACGATGACGTATGCCCACCGTCTGCGTAAATCCTCTGAAAAGTTCACGCTTGATATACGCCGAACTGACCCCTTCAAAATACCCGCGCCGATAAGCACCCCAACGGGTCATAGCCCCAAAAAGAACGTTGTTGCCGATGGCTTCCGACGAAAGCCCGATCCGCTCCAGATCGTAGCTGTGACTGATACCGCCAATTGTCCAGGGCTTACGACTGAAAATGTAATCAATGCTGAAATTGTACTTCCATTTTTGGTCCAGCGTGCCGTAAGCGGCATAACCGCTCAGTACCCATTTACGGCTGAAATCGGGGTTGGTCTTGCCGCCAATGCGAATGCGATTTCCTTCTATGATGTTGTTGGAATACAGATATAAAAAAGGCCCGGCGTCAATGTTTATTTTGGGAAGCCGTTTATAACCATTGACAACCATGTTCAACACTTCCACATACGTACGTACTACGGGAACCTGTTTGACGGAATCAATGAGTCGGTAAGCAACTTGTTCGCCTGCCGTAAGCGGTTCATGCCGGGTTTTGTCCCAATAGTCGTCCGGATAGTCGCGATAATCTTCCGAAAGCTCAAGCGGATAATCGTAGAACTTTGGAGGGCGGGGTTTATTAACGGTCACATTGCGGTTGGAAGTATAAAACTTAACCAACATTCCGGCCGTAGAATCGGTCAATTCGGCTACATCAAGCAATACGCGTGATTTGACCGGCATCCAGGTACTGTCGCCGATCTGTTCGTATTCCTGCTGGATCTTTATGCGTTCAATGAAATTAATGTTGGCACGTTTGCCCACAGTGGCGTCTACCTGTACGAGTGCATGCGTTAGGGTATCTATCCAGATGGAACCGTTGAAAGCGAGGTCTTGCTCGCGTTTTGGTTCATAATCAATCTGATAGCACCAATAGCCGCCCACAAAAGTCGTGTCGATCAAATAGTATTCGTACGTGCTTTTCCAACCGTCGGCAATCGGAGAGTGAAAGTCTTTTTCGACAATGCTCAACCAATTTTGGTAAAAATTATACTGCTGAAACGAGGACCCGATCAACTGTGAAATAAGGCTGCCATCCGTGACGGCAATTCCCGAAATCTTGGTTTTAAGGATCTGTTCTTTCTTTTTGCGCGGATCTTCCCGAAAGTAATAGTTGGAAATCGATTCTGATAAATAAATGGGAATCACCGGACGACCGTCCTCACCTGCAATTTTCTCGAATTTATTAACTGCGTCCGTGATCTTCCGAATGGCCTTACGCTTTTTGAAACGTTCGGAAAGATTATCGACATCTACTTCGATCTTGTTATAACTTTCGTATTCGTAGGCATTGAGTCGATTGGGATTGTGCGCCGGTTTTTCTTTGATCACTTTCCGCAGAATATTGTAGGCGGGATTTTCACCCGCATATATCTTTACTTCCTGTAATTTTATTCCTGCCGATTCCAGTTGAAAATCAATGACTTGATTGGTTGAATCCTTACGAATGGCTTTTGTTCGGGTGCGATAACTCATGGAAGAAGCCATCAGAGAATCGCCGGTCTGTGTAGTTTTGAGCGCGTAAAATCCTTCGAAATTGGTCGTTACACCCAGTGTTGTTCCCTTAATGGCAATGCCCGCAAAAGGAATCGGATCACCCGTTTGAGCATCCGTAACACGTCCTGAAAGGGTATAAGTGGTTTGACTAAAGCCTTTGAATGACAATAACAGTACGAAAACGAGAAACGTACGAGGAATATACAGTAAGAGTAATCGTCTAATCACAGGTGGGAAAGTTGGTTCATGGTCTGTCAGTAATAACAAACGCCTGTTGAAAATAGAAAAGTTTAGGCAGTCTGACAATTATTTTATGCTTTTTTATTGAATATACGCAATTTTAAGGCCATATCGTTGCAATATTTAAAGTTATTCCAAAAATAATCCCCTCACTGAAGAAACTCAGGAGGGGATTATTGTGCATAAAGATTCTCAAGTCTTTGTCGTCGGATAGGAGTATCCGACGGCACATTTTCGATTATGATTGATTTTCATTGTATTCCACATGCCATGTGTGATCGGCAAGCATCGTGACTTTGGCAATATAGCGACTATACTTATACGAACGTCCCCATTCGTGGGGTGCGATCATCGAAAGCACATCGTTGCCATCTTCTTTTTCGTACACATGATAGACTTCATTCAGTACCGGCTCAAAGTTCATTTGGGCCGAATATATCCGTTCCGAAACATCTACCCGCTGCCGCAATTCTTTGGCTTGTTGGGCCAGTGTGGCCATTTGTTGGTAGATTTGGTTCAGTTGCCTTTCGGTTTGCTGACGCATGGCCAGTACCGCTTTGCCTTTCGCTCTGCCCATGTCTTCGGGCTTGATGACTGCCCCGCCGACCGAGTGGGCATACGCCATAAGTCCGGGATTTTCAGCTACTTTGTCGGGATTGATCGGATTTTCTACCATTATATAACCGTTGTTTGTTGGTAAATAAGTTCAACGCACAAAATTAAATATTGTTTGGTCGAATTGATAAAATGAATGCCTATAAGGGTGTAAATAATAAATAATAGTCTAATGAAAATAATAATATTAGATAATACATCTATAAAAATAAATAATTTAAGATAATATATATGATGATGCGTTTGTGAAATTGAACCGAAAAATGGTGAAATGAAGATCGAAGCGCCAATGCGCCTGATCAATGTAGAAGTAATGATGTCTTGTGAGAAGGGTTGCTCACAACCCGACCGTCCCGTCCGACCCCTTACTATGCTCAGGCAATTAATTCTCGCCTTTGCCCAAAAAGGTGAAAGGTGTTACGGGCAGTTGTAATGGTGGTTTTATCAATGGGGTTTTCCGTTGGGTTTGAGGTGTTGAGCATAACCGACAATGATGCTGAAACGACTAATTCGCTTATATCTCCGAGCCCGTTCCAACGACCTGATTCGTATTGATGATTCCAACGGTCTTTGTCGCGACGAAGTATTTTACGATTAAAAAAGTCTTTTGCCTTTGCTATTGTGCTCATTAATGTTGTTTTTTGAGTGTAAATGTACCCAACAAAATTACGTTTGGCACCATGCTTGCATACTTTTCATGGAACTAAAACGTTATTTTTACGGGACTTTTCCACATTATTTGAAAGCAAAAGCCTGAAAGCGAGTCGTTTAATGCGAATCAACCAACACCTTGCCACTTCCACCGGTCTCCAACTGCTTCTGCTGCTGGGGGTTGCGTCATTTTTTTCGGGTTGCTCTCAATACAGCACAGGCGGCTTAAGCGTGGGGTATCACAACCTCAACGCGAAATTTAATGCGTACATCATAGCGCGTGACAAAATGCGCGAAGCCGAAATGGCGATGCGCAAAAACCGCAAAGAAGACTACAATCAGATTCTTCCGATCCTACCCATTCTTGATTCTACGGAAGCACAACCCGTCAATGATCTGTTGCAGGATGTGATCAAAAAAGCCTCTTTGGTACCGGATCGCCACCAAAACAGTAAATGGGTTGACAATGCCTACGTGTTGATCGGAAAAGCGCGCCTGTATAAAGGACAATTTACAGATGGTATCGAAACGCTTCGCTACGTAAATGCCAAAGGCCGTGATGAAGAAGACAAACACGAAGGGCTGATATGGCTGATGCGCGCGTATGTCGAAACCAAGGATTATAACAGCGCCCTGAGCGTGGCGGAATACCTGCGCAGTCAGCCATTGAATGATAAAAACACCCGGGATTATTATTTGGTCAAGGCGTATCTGCACCAACAAAAACAGGAATATACTTTGTCATTGGCGATTTTGGAGGAAACATTTGATTTACTTCCAAAAGGTGAAGAAACGGCCCGTATACATTTCTCAGCGGCTCAAATGTACGATCTGTTGGAAAAACCGCAGGCAGCCAATGTTCACTATAAAGAAGTGTTTCGTAACAACCCTTCGTACGATCTGGGATTTTTTGCGAATATGAATTCATTGCAGAACGATGCCCTGACCAACACCAACGTATCGACCGAAGGTGGGTTTAAACGGATGCTTAGCGACCGTAAGAACAGCGACCTGCGCGACCGCCTTTATTATTCAATGGGAGTGATCGAAACACGGAAGAAAAACTATCCCGCAGCCATTCGCTTTTTTGAAGAATCTGTACGCCAGACTACAACCAATACTACGCAGGTGCCGTACACTTACCTTGAAATGGCGAAAGTGTATTATGATAAGCTTCAAAATTATGAGTTAGCCAAAGCGTATTTTGACAGTTCGTTGGCACTTTTACCCAAAACGTCTCCGCAATTTCAAAAGATCACAGAACGTAAGGATGTATTGGACGAATTTGTAAAGCAATTGACTACGATTCGTACCGAAGACAGTCTGCAACGTCTTTCGCAAATGAATCCGGGCACGCTTGATAAATTTTTGGATGGTGTCATCGAAAAAGAATTGGAAGAACAGGCACGTAAAGTAAAAGAAGCCCAAAAGCTGGTGGAACAGGCCAGAACACTCAATGCCAATGTCTTGAATTTTAACGGTGATCCGGCTGATCGGTTCGTATTGTCTGACCCGACTGCTATGGCGCTGGGCAAAACGGAGTTTCGGCAGCGTTGGGGAAACCGACCGTTGGAGGATGACTGGCGACGAAGTTCAAAGGTGGCCGCGTTGTTGACCCAAACGGACAATATTACGCCGGTAGCTTCCGGTCAAAAGCCGGCAAATGCTAATTCCAATGGTGATGCTGTTGCCATGACCAAGGATTCTCCCGAATGGAAAGCCAAAAAAGATGCACTCTATCGAAATATTCCTTTGAAAAAAACAGAGTTGGATGCTTCTAACCAACGCATGGAAGATGCCTACTACAAATTAGGGAAAATATACAAATTCAGTTTGGTGGAACCTGAAAATGCCGTAAAAACGTTTCTGACCACGTTGGAGCGTTTTCCTGCCACGAATTATAAACCTGAGCTCTATTACTTACTCTTTCTGACAGACCAAAAAGGCAAACCCGAAGACTGGAAAGCAAAGCTTCTGGCTGAATTTCCCAATTCTTCCTACACACGCCTGTTGACCAAAACCAACGGTTCCATTGCCGCAACGGGAAATCCGGAATTGGAAGCGATCAAAGATTATGAGAAAATATTGAATCTCTACCAAAATGCCAATTATTCAGAGGCATTTGCGCAATTGGAAATGGCCATCGTAACCTATTCGGGAAGCAAGGTAGAAGATAAATATGCGTTGCTTCGGATCTATCTTCTTGGCAAACTTCAAGGCCGGGAAGCCTACCTAAAAGCACTGAACAGCTTTATTAAAGATTTTCCTACCAGTCCTTTACTTCCGCGCGTCAGGGAGGTTTTGGAAGCACAGCAATCTACATCCATCAAGAAAAATGGCTAATAAGTCTATTGTGTTGCCCGATGTTCTTGAAAAAATCCTTATTATTGCGCTTAGAGTAGAAGTTATCCGTATGTCCATTTTGAAGTTGATACTACAACCTGAACCTTATTCCATTTGCTGAAATCAATACTTCATTTTTTGAAAAGCAGGACAATACTTGACCGATAACGATTAACGATTTACTTCAATATGGCATTTTTGAAAGGAAAGTACCGCAAATCTATTATTGTATTCTGGCAATTAGCCGCAGTTGTTATTGGAGGAGCCGTTTTGTATATTACTGCGGTTTACTTCAATTTTTTTTGGTTGTTTGGCGGAATGCCTGATTTGAAAGCGATCGAAAACCCTGAAAGTCAGGTGGCATCGGAAATTCTCTCCGCTGACGGCCAAACGCTTTCTAAGTATTTTATAGAAAATCGTACGCCGGTGGAGTTTGACCAACTTTCACCTAATATTGTCAAAGCCCTTATTGCTACGGAAGATGCCCGCTTTGTAAAACATTCCGGTATCGATCCGCGCTCCATGTTTCGGGTATTGAAAGGCGTGGCTTCCAGCGAAGCGGGAACCACGGGAGGAGGAAGTACCCTGACCCAACAATTGGCCAAAAACCTGTTCCAAACCCGAAGTGATAAATTCAAGGGTTGGTTAGGTGATTTACCCTTAATTAAGACGGTGATTTCCAAAACAAAAGAATGGATATTGTCGGTGAGATTGGAGCGTAATTACACCAAGCAGGAGATCATGACGATGTACCTGAACACGGTTTCGTTCGGAAATAATGCCGATGGTATCAAAACAGCTTCCAAAACCTACTTCCGGAAAGAACCCTGGAACCTGGAGTTGACCGAAGCGGCGCTGTTGGTCGGAATGTTGCAAAATCCTTCGCGTTATAATCCCCGTATCTTTAAAGAACGGGCGTTGGAACGGCGAAATGTGGTGTTGGGCCAAATGGTGAAATACGGTTTTTTGTCACAGGAGACATTTTTTGCCAATAAAGTCAAGCCATTGGGGTTGAATTTCAATATTGAAAACCATAATACCGGACCTGCCCCATATTTTCGGGAAGTATTGCGGGACTGGATGAAAACGTGGTTGGCGCAGTACAATCAGGAAAACGGCACCGATTATGATCTGTACACTGATGGATTGCGCATCCATACAACAATTGATTCGCGAATGCAGGATTATGCCGAGCAAGCTGCCGAGCAACACATGAAAGACCAGCAGGTGAAGTTCTTTAATCACTTCAAAGAGTTGAAAATGAATCCTTGGGTGGTAAAAGGTACCGGAGGAGGTTATGCACCGGACCCGAATTTTGAGAAAAGAGCTGTAAAACGCAGTTGGCGATATAAGGAATTGAAGCGGATTTTGGGTGAAGATGAAGAAAAAATATGGGCCGAACTGCGCAAACCCATCAAAATGAAGGTGTTTTCGTGGCGCGGTGACCGTGATACCATCATGAGTCCGTTGGATTCTATCAAGTATTATAACAAGTTTTTACGCATTGGGATGGTGTCAATGGACCCTCGCAACGGCGACGTTAAAGCGTGGGTTGGGGGAATCAATTACAAGCACTTCAAGTACGATCAGGTATATCAGGGCAAGCGCCAACCGGGCTCTACCTTCAAACCCTTTGTATATTGCACAGCCATTGATGGGAATTATGTAACCCCCTGTGACCCTATTATTGACCGTCAGGTATGCATAGGCGATTGGTGCCCTAAAAACTCAACGGGTTCCTACTCAGGGCAACCACTCACATTGCGACAGGCATTGGCAAAATCTGTTAACTCAATCAGTGTTCATTTAATGAAGATGGTCAGACCTAAAAAGGTGGTAGAATATGCCCATAAATTAGGTATTACAAGCCCTATTCCTGAAGAAGTGACCATTTGTTTGGGAACACCTAACGTTTCTGTGTTTGAAATGGTGAATGCCTATTGCACGTTTGCTAACAGTGGTAAACACGTTGACCCACGTTTTGTCACACGCATAGAAACAAAAGACGGGCTTGTTTTGGCCGAATTTCCACCAAACGAAAAAGAAGTAATAAGTCCAAGTGTGGCCTACCAAATGTTATTTATTATGCGTGGTGCGGTAGAAGATCCATGGGGAACTGCTCAACGTTTACGCACCCAATACAAACTGTCTGATAATAACGAAATTGCGGCTAAAACCGGAACAACTTCCGATTATACCGATGGTTGGTTCATGGGAATCACGCCTAATCTCGTAACGGGAGTTTGGGTTGGCGGTGAAGACAACCACGTTCACTTTACCTCAATGGCACTTGGACAGGGGGCACGAATAGCCATGCCTGCGTGGGGACTTTATATGCAAAAAGTGTACGCAGATCCCGATTTGGCAGGGAATGACCGCTCACCGTATCGGCGTGACCGATTTATAAAGCCTGATGGTATGGATGTGAATATCGGTTGTGGCGGGGTGAAAATTGATACGCTGAATACCTATTTACGTCCGAAAGTAACCGACGACGAAAGTATATTATTTTAGAAGTCGGGAGTCAGAAGTGAGGAGTCAGAAATATTTTCGTGCCTCACTTCTGATTTCTGATTCCTCCCTTCTAACTATGAAATTCCTGCTCGCTCCCGATAAATTCCGAGGTTCACTCACGGCGTATGAAGTATGTCAGGCCATGAGCGAAGGAATACGTGAAGTAATTCCTGATGCAGCTATTGTGGTACTTCCAATGGCGGATGGGGGAGAGGGTACTGCTGAAATCCTGACGCTTAACGCGGGTGGTAAGATGCACACTGCTATCGTTTCCGATCCGTTGGGAAGAAACATTGAGGCCGAATACGGACTTTCTTCCGATGGGAAAACCGCATTTATCGAAATGGCAACTGCTTCCGGTTTGCGGTTGCTTCAATCCGAAGAACGAAACCCCCTCAAAACGACCACTTTTGGTACGGGCCAACTTATTGAAGAGGCTTATCAAAAAGGTGCACGTCATATTATTTTAGGAATTGGCGGCAGTGCCACTACGGATGGCGGTATTGGAATGGCTGCCGCATTGGGGTGGCAATTTTTGGATTCGGACGAAAATACATTGTCGCCTAATGGCGAAAATATGATCAAAATAGATCAGATTCTACCGCCAAATGAATCTCTCTCATTGACCGTTGAAGTGGCCTGTGATGTAACGGCACCACTTTTTGGACAAGAGGGGGCAGCTTATATATATGGCCCGCAAAAAGGAGCTGACGCAATGATGGTGACGCAATTGGAAGAAGGGCTTCAACATCTGGCGTTAGTCGTCAAGCGTGATTTTGGCGTTGACATTGCCCAAGTGCCGGGGACCGGTGCTGCCGGCGGATTGGGCTTTGGGGCGCTGTTTTTTCTAAA
This sequence comes from Runella sp., assembly GCF_965279615.1. Taxonomy (NCBI): domain Bacteria; kingdom Pseudomonadati; phylum Bacteroidota; class Cytophagia; order Cytophagales; family Spirosomataceae; genus Runella; species Runella sp. Next base: position 135,790 of record NZ_OZ257252.1, read on the forward strand.
AGCTATTCTGAAAGAAGGCGTTAAGATCGTCATGGAGCAAACTCATTTTGAAGAACAGTTGATCGATACCGATTTTGTATTCACGGGTGAAGGAAAAATAGATGAACAAACCCTGCAAGGCAAACTCATTGCCGGAATAGCGGGGGCCGCTCAAAAGCAGAATATTCCGGTGGTGGCTTTATGCGGTGCCTTAATGGTTTCTCCTTCCGACCTGAATCAGTTGGGAATTACCTACGCTACGTCTATTTTACCCCGCCCTATGACCCTCCATGAAGCCATTCCGGTGGCATATGAAGGCGTTAAAAACACTACTCACTACCTTGTAAATCTTCTCAATCAAGTTAAAATAACCCACCGAAATGATCAATTTACTTAAAAATACCCTTGGCCGCCTTCGCATTATCGGCTTTTTGGAAGGCGTTTCTTTTCTGGTACTTCTCTTCATTGCCATGCCCCTAAAATACATGGCAGGTCAGCCGTTGGCCGTGAAATTCACGGGAATGGCGCATGGCTTACTTTTCGTATTGTATGTGTTATACGTAGTAATGGCTAAGATAGAATACAACTGGTCAATCAAAAAATCACTGTTGGCTTTTGTCGCTTCGCTTGTTCCTTTTGGCACATTTTGGGCGGATGTGAAATTATTTCGCTAAACCACTACTGTTTATTTTGAGGCTTCGATCAATCGACGGATTCGATTGGACAGTTCTGTGTTTTGGTAGATACCGCCAAATTGCTGTGATTGAGGCCCATACGCATAGACCGGCACCATGATGGCTGAATGGCCTTTTGAGGCAAAATTTCCATTGGCCATTCCGGTAGCCTCGTTACCGCCCGTAACGCTCATGCCACCGGTTTCGTGGTCGGCAGTGACAATGACGAGGGTTTGCCCATCCTGATCGGCAAAACGCAGGGCTTCACCTACCGCCCGGTCAAAATCCAATACTTCATTGACTACATATTCGGTATTATTTGCGTGACCGGCATAGTCGATCTGTGCGCCTTCGGCCATAATGAAAAATCCTTTTGCGGCGGTTTTTTGAAAATGATTCATACTTTCTTTCACCGTTAACGGTAAGAAATTGCCGCGCCCTTTTTCAAATGAAATCCCTGCCTGATCGTCTAAAACAACGAATCGTTCGGCTTTATTCGGATTGGATATTTCTGCGTATGTTCGAATTACTCCGAATTGCCGTGCCTTGAGAGAGTCGCCCAAATTGGCTTTGTCTTTGCGGTCAAAAAAGTATTTCGTACCGCCACCGGCCAAAATGTCCATGGGTTCTTTGAGGAAATCCATGGCAATTTCTTCCTGCATACTGCGCTTGGGCTGATGCGCATAAAACACCGCAGGAGTGGCATCTGTGATTGGCCCCGACGAAATAATGGCACATTTCTTACCTTTTTGTTTGGCAGCAAAGGCGATGGAAGGGCGGGAAACCAACGTAGCATCCATGCCAATGATGCCGTTTTTGGTTTTGTAACCCGTGGCAATGGCAGTGCCGGCAGCGGCTGAATCGGTGATAAACGTTTCGGCCGGTTGGGTTTGCATCAATCCTAAGTATTTAAACAATGCCATGTGCAATTGTCCGTGATTCGCGATCAATCCGGTGTGCATTTGGGCAAGGCCCATACCGTCGCCGATCAGCAGAATGATATTTTTAGGCGTCTTGTTTTGGCCATCACTTTTGTAAGTGGGCTGATAAGGAATGTAAGCAGGCGCACTATTGGTGTATTGACTATCGGCTGATTTGCTGCTTTTGAAGTAGTTCATCAATGCCTGAGGATTATCGCTGCCGATCCAATCCACTCCCACGGCCATCAATTCTTTCCAAACAGCCTCGTTGTCAGGGGCGCCCCAAAAGCGAACTTTTTTGCCTTTTTGATGCGCACGATTGACCAAATCAACCAATTTTTCACGATCTTCTTTGGGAAATATTCCCAAGCCATTCCAGCGCGATACGGCGCTGAACGGAGCGCTGAACAGCGGCACGCGAGCCAACGCTGCTTCAGAGTATGTTTCCTCAAAGCGTCCATCAAACGAGATCCAGGAAGGATATTTACCGAAATCATTGGGCGAAGGCATATTGCCGCTGATAACCACTTTGACGGGTTTGTTATCACCGAATACGTACGGCAAACGGTTCAGTAGATCGACCAATGTTGCCAAAGCAGGAGCAGCGGGCGTTTTAAGATCGATCAGTAATTGCATAGGATACATTTTCCCTTCTCGGTGTTGCGCGGCGAGCGGTTGCAGGTACAAGGCATGCAGCGTACGTTCCGGCTTTATTTCATCGGGATTGTGTGCCACCATAAGCTCACCGTCTTTGAGGTAAACATCCGCTTCTATGGCACCGCACTGAAGGTTGTATGCCCCAAAAAAAGGATTGGCCTGAGCATAGTCATTGTGAGAATGAACGTTGGCGGCAGTGTACGTAATCTGGCAATGACCTTGCAGTGCTGTAAGATAAGCAACAAGAACAGTTAGGAGAAAATGTCTCATGGAAATGGATAGAATCGAGTATAGCATACAGCAAAAGTAATTTTTTATTGCCGTATTCTTAAAAAGTAATGACATCGGGAAAAGAAGTGTTGCGAAATTCCTGCGTGTCAAATGCATCGTTTTGGATTTTGGAGCGACCTGTGGTGCAGTGTTGACGCCATCCCCATTTGAGTTTCCAGTGCGCATGAGGAATAGGTATTTTGCGTTTTATCGGTGATTTCATGGTGCTGTTTTTGGAAGCAAAACAACACTTTTACTATTTCTTCAGCATGATGTTCTCATTAACTTTTTGTGAAATATGGTTTTGGGTAGCTCAAAAAGTTGTCTTTCCGAAAGAGAGGTTGCCAAAATTACCTCCGGTGTTGTATCTTTGCTTCATGCAAAATCCGCAAGCCAATAATCCTCTTCACGGCATCACCCTTGAAATGATGCTGAACCATCTGGTGGCTCATTATGGGTGGGAAACCATGAGTGAGTACGTCAATATTCGTTGTTTTCAATACGACCCGAGCATTAAATCCAGTTTGGCATTTCTGCGTAAAACGCCTTGGGCGCGGACAAAAGTGGAGCAACTGTATCTGATGAGCCTGAATGATTAACTAACGCACTCGTCCCAACCCGAACTGGTCTCCTAATGTTATAGGTTTTGGACCGTTGAAGTGAATTTCCATCATTTTTTCACTGTGTACGCCCTGACCGTTCTCGTCTTTTAAGGTAGTAATGATTTTGTGCGTAGCCACATCAATGATTTCACCCGTTGATGGGTAACCATGTTTTCCGTCCAGACTGAACGTGATCCAGCCGGGTTGATCCCGTAACGGCAGACTGCCGATTTGGCGCGGTGGCAAGGCCGTAGCATCAAAGAAATGCACTTGCTGATTGGCACCGTCCACTACCCAAACTTCTTTTTCGTCGGGCGTAAGCCCTACGCCGTGACTTGGACACGCATGACGTTTGACCGGGCCTTTCTGAAAACCGCTGACTTCTACGCGGTGCAGCATTTTGCCGGTTTTTAGGTCGCCGATCTCAAATCCAAGCAATTCATTCACGTTTACGTAGCACAATGTCTGTTTGCCATTGACCGTAAAAGGGCGAATCGACGCACTGAACGGCCCGACCTGACGCGTTTCTGTTGGTCTTTGGGCATTTACAACCGTTAGATACGGCGAACGCAGTCCTTCCAAATACACTTCTTTTCCATTCAATCCAAACAATGTATTGTGCGCTCCCGAATTCAGAACGATCTTTTGTTTTATGTCACCCGTAGTCGCATCAAGTATTGACCAATGGTCTTTCTCGAAGGTGGGTAAGTAAATGGTTTTTCCGTCGGGAGAGATCGCCATGCGGTCGCATCCTTCGTCGTATTTGCGTTCCCACTTTACTTTTTCGGTGGTTAAGTCAATGCATTGCAATGTTTGTATTGTGCTGATATAGATGCTGTTAGTGCTTATGCTTGCACAGATGCCTTTTACGTTTATGGGTTTTCCATCGGTATCCAAACCTGCGGTGGGAATGCGTTTTACAAACCGGTAATTATTGTCAATATCAAAGACCAACAAACCGTGTCCGCCATATTCCAAATAATTTCGAATGCCGGGAGTCGCTACGTACAAATACCGTTTTACGGCCGTTGGTTTGTGCTTGTTCTTAGGAGTCGTATTTGTAAACAGAAGCACAGCGATAGACAAAAGCAAAGCTGATTTCAGGAGATTTGACAGTACGTTTTTCATCGGAGAGGTTTGAGTTAAATGACAGCGGCACCCATTTTAAAGAAAAGGATTGTTTACTGTTTATATAACCTACGGCTAAGATTATAAAGGCGCTAACTATTTAGAGAGCAGCAATTTTGATGATAGAGTAGTAGAAAGTACCCCATTGTATGATTTTAATACAAAGTAGGAATTTACTGCTTAAAAATAAGCTTAGATAACCCAAAACTATATCTGTATCATGAAATCCAACCGTCGAAATTTTATTCAAAAGCTGGGCGTGGGTACCGCAGGCATGGGACTCGCGGGAGCGTTACCGCTTTCTTCTGAGGCAAAAACTCCTCTCAAAGACAAAGGCGATGAGCAGGTCTTATTTGTCGGGGACAATATTGCCGTGGCAAATACAAAGTACGGCAAAGTAAGAGGCTATATTTTGCGAGGTATTCATACCTATTTGGGGATTCCTTACGGAGCCGATACGTCGGGCGAGAATCGTTTTATGCCTCCCCAAAAACCTAAAGCCTGGAGCGACGTAAAACCGGCGGTTTGGTGGGGTAATACAGCCCCTCAGATCATGGAAAAACGCTACGCGGATGCCTATTCGTCGTTTGTAGATCACTGGAACTATGACGATGTAAGCGAAGATTGCCTGAAACTTAACGTGTGGACACCCGCGTTGGATGCCAAAAAACGCCCCGTTATTGTTTGGCTGCACGGCGGCGGATTTGTGAATGGAAACGGAATTGAGCAGGATGGCTACAACGGAGAAAACCTCAGCCGAATGGGTGATGTGGTTTTTTGCTCGTTGAACCACCGTCTCGGAACTTTGGGTTACACTAATTTGGCCGGCGTAGGCGGTGAAAAGTTCGCCGCTTCGGGCAATGTTGGAATGCTCGACATCGTGGCAGCCCTGGAATGGGTGCGGGACAATATTGCCAATTTCGGCGGCGACCCCGGCAGCGTAACGATCATCGGCCAATCGGGCGGGGGCGCCAAGGTATGTGCCCTCACGGCTATGCCTTCTGCCAAAGGATTGTTTCATAAAGCCGTGGCCTTGAGCGGCTCCATGCTTGGTGGCGTTTCCAAAGAATATTCGGAAAAATTGGGCGAGTTAGTGCTCAAAGAAGCAGGCCTTGCGCCAAATGAGATCGGAAAGTTGCAACAAATTCCGTGGCGAGAATACATTGACATAGCCAACCGCGCCGCAACCAAAGCCGCTGATGAAGCGCGTCGCCTTGGATTGACCCGTGCAGGATTCAGCCCCGTAGCGGATGGGCGTTTTATGATGGATAAGCCTTTTTATGCTGACAACTCACATTTTTCGTCAGAAATTCCGATGATCATTTGCTCTACCTTCAATGAATCTTCGCCCAGCCGCGTAGATTCATCGTTGGAAAAAGTATCGTTAGCGGATGTCAAAGAAAAGATAAAAACGCGCTTCGGTGATAAATCAAGTGAAGTAGCCGATGCGTATGCCAAGGTTTTTCCCGATAAAAAACCCATTGAGATCTGGTCGATGGTGATGAGCAATCGTAAGAATGCCATTGCGGCTGCCGATGCGAAATCCAAACAAAAAGCGCCGGTATATTTGGCTTGGTTTGGTTGGCAACCTCCGCTTTTCGATGGTAGAATGCGGGCGTTCCATTGCAATGATATTTGTTTTTGGTTCAACAACACCGACCTCATGCTTACGCACACGGGCGGAGGCGCAAGACCGCGTCGTTTGTCGGAAAAGATGGCTAAAACATTTGTAAATTTTGCCCGTACGGGAAATCCAAACGGTGGCGGATTGCCAACTTGGCCGCGCTATACCTCCGAAAACGGCGAAACAATGATTTTGGACGACGTTTGCTTGGTCAGAAATGATCCCGACCGCGAAGCAAGAAAGGCGTTACCTTAATAGGTTTTGGCTTACTGTAAAACCCGTTAGGCATCAATGGTTTAACGGGTTTTTGCTTTAAAATCCGTGGGTTGTGAACCTGAAAACGAGAGTATTGGAGTAATTTATTTATTCCTGAAGTAATCCCAGGTTTGTCGGAAGCCCATCGAGGCTGACCAAATTTTTTTCCTTAATGTATTCGGCTAAGCCATCTTCGCCTTTTTTATCGGCCCATTCAAAATGAATGTCGCGCTCGCCTTTGTATTCAAATTGGGGAATACCAAATCCGCAGGAAGTTTGTACCAAGTCGATATCGGCGACAATGATCTGACGCGTACTGGGGTAAATGGTAAAATGAGAAGCATAGGAAGCCCATTCTTCGGAAGTCGGCAGTATAACAGAGCCTTTTCCGTATAATCTGAGAATGAGGGGAGCGGCATCAAAAGAGCAAAACATGAAGGTGACTTTTCCATTGGCGAGCAGATGAGCGGATGTTTCATTGCCACTGCCGATCAGATCCATGTACGCCACTTTATTATCCGACAAAACCCTGAAACAATCTAACCCTTTGGGCGACAGATTGATATGCCCTTCGGAGGTGAGGGGGGCAGTACTGACAAAAAATAAGTGCTGTTTTTCGATGAAACTGCGGTGGTTGGTCTTAATAGAAGTGAAAAAATTTCCCATGGCAGGTTGAGTTTAATTCGTTTTACAAAATTAACTATGCCTCCGCCGGAAAAAAAATAAACCCTTGAAATCCACCTTAAAAAAAGGCGATTCAAGGGTTTTATGACCTAAAACCGGAATTCTTAGAAGTTTGGTTTCAGCAGGTACTTCGCGTAGAACTCGTCAATGACGTGAACGGCTTCTTCGGCGGTATCGACCAAACTAAACAGTTTAAGGTCTTCAGGGTTGATATTGCGTTCGGTGTCGAGCATGGTGGACTTGATCCAGTCCATAAGGCCTGACCAATAATCTTTTCCTACCATAACAATGGGAAAACGCCCGATCTTTTTGGTTTGGATGAGGGTCAACGCTTCAAAAAGCTCGTCCAGTGTTCCAAATCCACCCGGCATGACCACAAATCCCTGCGAGTATTTGACAAACATTACTTTGCGTACAAAGAAAAAATCGAAGTTAATGTTCTTGTCGGGGTCAATGTATAGATTACTGTGTTGTTCGAAGGGAAGTTTGATGTTCAATCCCACCGATTTTCCGCCCTGCTCAAAAGCTCCTTTGCTCCCTGCTTCCATGATTCCGGGGCCACCGCCCGTGATCACTCCGTAACCGTGACGGACGAGTTTAGCAGCTATTTCTTCCGTTATTTTGTAATAAGGATGATCGGGTTTGGTACGGGCAGAACCGAAAATGGAAACACAAGGGCCGATTTTAGCCAACTTATCAAATCCTTCTACAAATTCTGCCAACACTTTAAATATTACCCACGAATCTGCTGTTTTTATTTCATTCCAATTTTTGTCCTCAAAGGCTTGACGAATTTGCTCTTCGTCATTCAATAATTCAAATTCTGACATGTTTTGACTTTGTTTTCAAGGCTCATTCATTTTTGTGGTTTCTAAAAAAGAAACTCAAAAACACGGAGACGGGTTGTTAAATTATTCAAGTCCGTTTCGTAAGGTTTTGTACCTTTGCGAGAACGGCAATCAATAACGAAAATAATTCTAATTATAGTTCAAGGTATGGCTAAAAAAATTGCAATTGGTGGCGACCACGCCGGATTCTCGTTGAAACAGCCCTTGGTCGAGTGGCTTAAAGAGCAAGGATATGATGTAACAGACTTCGGAACCTACAGTGACGCATCGGCTGATTACGCCGATTTTGCGCATCCGGTCGCGTTAGCTGTTGAAAAAGGTGACTTTGACATGGGTATTTTGGTCTGCGGCAGCGGTCAGGGAGTAGCCATTACGGCCAATAAACATCAGGGCATTCGGGCCGCGTTGGTATGGGATACGCCGTTGGCGGCGCTGTCGCGACAGCACAATGATGCCAATATCATTTGTTTGCCCGCGCGGTTCATTGCGCAGGAAACAGCCTTTGAATGCGTTAATATATTTTTAAATACTGAATTTGAAGGCGGCCGTCATGCCGTTCGGGTCAATAAGATCGCTTGCTGAGTATACTCGCGGAAGGCGAATGTAGGATAAATTGTTTACGTATGGTTTTGAGAAACCATTCTTTCGGGTTTGAGAACCCGAAAGCACTTTCACGAAAGCACCTTTGTGCGTGAAGCCGGATTCTCAAATCCGGCGTTTAGGTTTCTCAAAACCTAAATAACTATCAATGAAAGAAAAAATAAGCTAAGAAAATAGCTGCCGTTACGCCGATCAGATCGGCAATAAGACCCGCTACAATGGCATAGCGGGTTTTTTTGATGCCCACGGAGCCAAAATAAAGCGCAACAATGTAGAATGTGGTATCGGCAGAACTTTGAAACATACATGATAATCGCCCCACAAATGAGTCTGCACCGAACTGTTTCATGCTATCGATCATCAATGCCCTTGAAGCACTGCCACTGATGGGACGCATCAACGCTACCGGCAGTGAATCCGAAAAATCAGTATTCATACCTGTTAGAGCAATCAGGTATTTTAACCCTTCTACCAAATAGTTCATCACGCCTGCATTTCGAAAAGTGCTGATGGCTACCAACATGCCGACCAGATAAGGAATGATCTTGACGGATGTTTCAAATCCGGCTTTGGCGCCATCGACGAAAGTGCCGAACAGGTCTATTTTTTTGCGCAACCCTCCGAGCAGGAAAGCCACCACAATTATCAGTAAAATCAAGTTGCCGCCAACTTTCGAAATGATCTCGAGCTGTTCTTTGGTTTGCGTGGATAAATACCACAAAAGCAGTCCCAGAATGGCAGTAATGGTGCCTATCCAACCGATAAAGGTTCGGTTGAATAAATTGATACGTTGCCAAAATCCCGTAATGATAATACTGGCGACGGTGGCTATGTAGGTAGCGATCAGGCAGGGAATCAGAATATCGGAAGGGTCCTGTGCTCCCAAAATAGAGCGTTGTGCCATCACACCAAGCGGAATAATGGTCAAGCCCGATGTATGAAGCACCAAAAACATGATTTGGGCATTACTGGCGGTATCCTTCGTAGGGTTCAGGTCTTGCAGACTTTGCATGGCGCGCAAACCAAAAGGCGTTGCGGCATTGTCAAGTCCCAGCATGTTGGCCGAAAAATTCATGATCATCTGGCCGTTAGCGGGATGACTTTTAGGTACTTCCGGAAAAAGTTGATTGAAGAATGGACCAATGATCCGGGCAAGAAAGTTGATAGCACCCGCTTTTTCCCCAATGTTCAGTAATCCTAAGAAGAAAGTCATCACCCCCGCCAAAGGCAACGCGATATCCATCACGGCGACTTTCGCAGAATCGAACATTCCTTCGACAATTAATTTGAAAATTTCAGTATCGCCCGAAAAAATGAATTTGATCAAAGCAACAACAAAAGAAATAAGAAAAAATCCGATCCAGATGTAATTAAGGGCCATGGGGCAGGGAAAAGGTTAGGAAACCTAAAAATATAAAAAATCAGGCAAAGACGAGAAGAAGGGCCAAAAAAGCTTGTTCGCTCTGCATCTTTGCGTGCGTAAAAAATGGAACAATTTAGTATTTCCCTGCTATTTTTTTCACCAACCCAATGAGATGAATCAGGCCCAACCATGCCTTACGTTTAAAACATCATATGCATTGGCTAAGGACACATATGGACTGAAGTTGAGGGAACCGAAATTTTCGATAAGGTAATTCTCGGCATTCTTCTCAGCACCCCAATACGTTTCTGCACTTGTATAGGATTGAGTCCCGCTGCCTGTAACGTCAAAAGGTGCATGCGTTGCGAAATCTTCTAACCTGAAATTCTTGAAAACATAACCACGTTGGTATATGTCATGCGACCAGGCAGTAGCCGTATCTACGCCGTTCCATCCACCGCCAAAACAGCCAATGTTACCTTGCGAAAGGGTTTCTTTACGGTATTTTTCGACATCAAGCAGGGCACAGTATTCATTGAGCCGACATTCCGGCAACGGATGCACACGCCCTGCACGAATAACACGCAGTTGAATATCTCGACGTGGCGTAGCCTGCGCCTGAGTCAACCGGATGAGTTCGTCAAAGGTTGGTACAAAATGCTCGTAGGTATCGGAATTGCATTTTTTGCCCTAATCCGGACCCGCCGGACAACTCCAGCATTGACCTATCGAACCGGTTCCTATCAGATTCGAGGCACCTTCCTCAAAAGCCTTCAGCATGTCTCCAATGATGTCTTTATGAAAAAGCATGTCATTATGCATCATGCACAGATACTTTTTGTTGGTTGTTTCCAGCGGGTATTGGTGCAAAATGCTGTGTCTGAATCGAGTATCTGTTTTTGCCCGTTCGTAATCGCGTACATCTACCGATACAAAATAATGGGGGCGCCATACAGAAATCTTAATACCGGTATTGCGGAAATAATCGATTACTTTGAATAGTCCGACATAATCATTGTGTGGTTGAAATGCCTGACGGGAAAGATAAATTGTATCAACGTATTGGCTGTTAAACTGCATAAATGTTTTTATGGTAACTATCGTTTGATAAGGTTTTCCATAAAAAACAATGCTGACGTCTATTTTTTTTACTCATTGAGAAGAATTGATAATGAATGATTTATCCTCTCAATAATAAAGAATATTACTTAAAATTTATCCTTTCCCGATCACTTTTTTGACCAGACCAAACGTATGGATTATCCCCAACCAAGCCTTACGCTTGAAAGTGTCGTACGAATTAGCTAAAGAGACATAGGAAGTAAATTTAATTGGGCCGAAATTTTCGACGATGTATTTTTCAGCATTTTGCTCGGCATTCCAATACGTAGCAGAACTCGAATTGGCTTTTGTGCCGCTGCCGGTCGTATCAAAAGCCGCGTGCCGAGTGTAGTCTTCAAGGGTCAGGTGACGAAAGGTATAACCTCGTTTGTACATATCGTGCGACCAAACCGTGGCGGTATCCACGCCTTTCCATCCCCCGCCATAACAACCGATGTCGCCGTTGGGGAGCGTTTCTTTACGGTATTTTTCCACGTCGATCATCGCGCAATACTCATTAAGGCGACATTCGGGCAAAATATGCACGCGTCCGCCCTTGAGTACCCGTAACTGAATATCGCGGCGTGGGGTTGGATATTTCTCGGTAAGCGCAATAGCCTCTTCCTGCGTTGGCACATACTCTTCAAATTTTTTGGAATTGCATTTGTTACCCCAATCCGGACCGGCAGGGCAACTCCAACATTGTCCGATGGAACCTACACCCGTTAGATTGGCCGGCCCCTTTTCAAATTCCTTCAACATATCGCCGATCATATCGCCATAAAACAACATGTCGTTGTGCATGATGCAGAGGTATTTTTTGTCGGTCATCTCCAATGGATATTGATACATAATGCTCTGACGATACCGTGTATCAGTTTTGGCGCGCTCATAATCAGAAACGCCTAATCCTAAAAAATGATGAGAATTTTGAATGACCAGGTTTACGTCGGAGTTATTACGGAAGTAATCAATGATTTTGAAGATGCCTATATAGTCGTTGTGCGGTTGGAGGCGTTCGCGGGAGATGTAGATCTTATCAATGTGTTGGCCGCTGTACTTCATTAAGGTTTCGATGGTTACGATGGCCTGATAAGGCTTACCATAAAACGCTATACTAACATCTACTTTTTTACTCATTGGGGAAAATTCTATTGGTTATTCATTTGTGTTTGATCGTTGATTTTATCACGTTGATAAAAAAACGAAGTTTCAAAATTACGACGAGCGACTCATTTTGCCAAAGTATCTTGATTTTTCGTAACTTTGCTTTGTTATTAAAAATGAACTCCCTTGAAAGAATACGGAAGCAACGTCCAAAAATTAGCTGACTACCTTGTCGCCCTTCAGGATCGTGAGAAGCGAACACTTTACGCGCACATTTTGGTCGAATTGATGCGGCAAATACACCCTAACATGCGTGATGGTCAGGATTATTCCCAAAAGCTGTGGGATGATCTGTACATAATGGCTGACTTTGCATTAGATGTAGACAGCCCTTTTCCTCCTCCTTCGCCGGAAGCTGTGGGAAAAAAACCTTTGCGGGTTCCTTATAATCAATCACATATTCGGTATAAACAATACGGAAAAAACTTGCTATTGTTGGTACAGAAAGCCATTGATTGTCAAGACAAAGAAGAAAAATTGGCTTTTATTTCCTATCTGATACGCCAAATGCGTACATTTTATAATACGTGGAACAAAGACAATCCCGACGATAATATTGTGTTTACGCAATTGGACGAAGTATCGGGAGGGCGCTTGAAAGAAGAGTTGGCGTATTTACGGCAGAACGGTTTGGTTGAGTCAACTCCACGGGATAAAGGAACGAACGTAGAGCGTTATCAGCGTAATTTGCAAAACAATCGCGGTAGTTTTAACAGCAATAACAATAACCGCGAACGAAGCAATAACACCAACAACAATCGCAATAACAATTCGAACAGCAATAACAACAATAATAATCGTAACCGTGATCGCGACCGTGACCGCGATAAGTTCAGAAGTAATAAGAACAATCGGAAACGATAAAATTGTCAAAGTATTGAGTACAGCGTATTGAGTTTGGAAAAATGATACGTTAGAGCGAAGGCTGTTACGTTATTAACCCTCTCTACTCACTGCTCACTACTGATTTCTCACTACTATTGATTATGCAAATCCTGAAAAGTAAACGCCTTGAACATCTGCGGTATGATATCCGAGGCCCCGTGTACGAAAAAGCCCTGGAACTTGAAAGCCAAGGATATAAGATCATTAATCTTAATATCGGCAATCCGGCTCCTTTTGGTTTTGACGCACCCGATGAGATCATTCATGACATTATCCTCAACATTCGTAATGCGCAGGGGTATGTAGATTCTCGGGGGCTGTTTGCGGCGCGGAAAGCGGTAATGCATTATACACAAACGCAGGGAATTAAGGGCGTTGAGATCAATGATGTGTACATCGGCAACGGAGTAAGTGAGTTGATCGTGATGTCGATGCAGGCGTTGTTGAACGAAGGAGATGAAATTTTGGTGCCTTCGCCCGACTACCCGCTGTGGACTACTTCGGTGGCGTTGAGCGGTGGTAAACCGGTTCATTATTTATGTGATGAAGAAAGTGACTGGAATCCTGATCTGGAAGACCTGGAAAGCAAGATCACGCCACGCACCAAAGGGATCGTGATGATCAATCCAAACAACCCAACGGGGGCAGTGTATGAAAAAGACGTGGTGCGCCGTATCGCTGAAATTGCGGAAAGACATCGTTTGATTATTTTTTCAGACGAGATCTATGATAAAATCTTGTACGACGGAGCCGTTCATTATCCCGTGGCTACTATGGTGCATGATACGTTGTGCGTTACGTTCGGCGGGCTTTCCAAAAATTACCGCTCGGCGGGCTTTCGCGGTGGCTGGTTGATTCTAAGCGGCGCAAAACACAAGGCAAAATCATACATAGAAGGATTGACATTTTTGGCCAGTATGCGTTTATGTGCCAACGTTCCGACCCAATATGCCATTCAAACGGCGTTGGGCGGTTACCAAAGTATTAATGACCTAGTATTGCCTTCGGGACGTCTGCACAAACAGATGAATCTGATCTACGATCGACTTACGGCTATTCCGGGAGTTACCTGCGTAAAGCCGAAAGGCGCATTGTACGTTTTTCCCAAAGTTGACTTCCGTAAGTTTGATTTTAAAAATGACGAAGATTTTGTTTTCCAATTGCTTTCGGAGCAGAAAGTGCTGGTTGTTTCGGGAACAGGCTTCAACTACGTCAAACCTGACCACTTCCGAATCGTAACTTTACCAACCGTTGATGAATTGACGATTGCGATGAATCGGATTGAGCAATTCCTCAACAATGCCTGGATACATGCGGAGACTGCTGTAGAAGAATATCTGGTATAATAATTCCGAATAAAAATTAAAAAAAGAAGCTGCCCTGAAAGTAATTTTAGGGCGGCTTCTTTTTTTAACGGTAGTAAGCTGTTCAACGATAAAACTAAAATGATCCGATTCCCAAAAACGTATTTGTTCCTGCCATTCTATCTTCTGATTTCAATGACATTCGCTCAAAAAAAGGTAGTAATTCCCATTGAAACCGACCAAAATTCGTTAGTGCTGTCAACAGATCGAGCCAACCGACTTCGTATCGGTCATTTTGGCAAGCGATTGCAGCAGGCCGTTGATTATGAATCAATTCCTGATTACTCGGCAAGAGATGATGACCAAAACGGAATGTCAAACAGTGCCTATACTTCAAGCGGTTCAACCAATTTGTTTGAGCCGGCCTTCGCGGTAACGCACGCCGATGGCAATATGTCGACTGAATTAAAGTATGTCAGTCACACCGTGACGAAGCAGGATGCAAATGTAACCGTGACAAGCATTGTGTTAAAGGATGATGTGTATCCTGTTGAGGTTACACTTTTTTATAAAACGTATGCCAAAGAGAACGTAGTGGAGCAATGGTCGGTCATTAAGAACAATGAAGGCAAGGCAATTACGTTGGAAAAATACGCCTCCGCCAATTTGTATTTCAAAGCCGATAATTATTACCTCACTCATTATCACGGCAATTGGGCGCGTGAGATGAAGCCCGAGCACACTTTACTTACGGCGGGTATCAAATCCATTGATTCAAAATTGGGTACGCGTGCCAATTTGTTTGAGCCGCCCACATTCATGGTTTCTTTTGACCGCGCCTCTACCGAAGACGAAGGAAATGTATTGTTGGGGCAATTGGCTTGGTCCGGCAATTTTAAAATAGACTTTGAGCTGGACGCGATCCATAATTTACGCCTGATCGCGGGTATCAACCCTTATGCCTCGGCGTATTCGCTGGCTCCCGCAAAATCGTTTGTCACTCCGTCGTTCATTTTTACTTTTTCGGACAAAGGCAAAGGCGACGCCAGTCGCAATCTGCATCGTTGGGCGCGCAAGTACCGTATTTTGGACGGAAACGGCTCACGACTGACGTTATTGAACAACTGGGAAGCCACTTATTTTGATTTTGATGAAACCAAACTTACTGCTCTTTTTGCCGATGCCAAAAAGCTGGGCGTAGATCTGTTTTTGTTGGATGATGGTTGGTTTGGCAATAAATATCCCCGCAATAACGACCGCGCAGGATTAGGCGATTGGCAGGAAAATGTTAAAAAATTGCCGAACGGACTGGGCTATTTGGTCAAAGAGACTAAAAATGCCGGTGTAAAATTTGGAATATGGCTTGAGCCTGAAATGGTGAATCCCAAAAGTGAACTCTACGAAAAACACCCTGATTGGGTCATTAAAGAACCCAAACGCCCTGAACATTATTTCAGAAACCAGCTGGTTTTAGATCTGGCCAATCCGGAGGTGCAGAACTTTGTCTTTGGTATCTTGGATAATATGTTCACCAAAAACCCTGAGATCGGATTCATCAAATGGGATTGCAATGCCGTGATTTACAACGCACACTCGGCCTATTTAGAAAAAACAGGGCAGAAACAGTCACAATTGTATGTCGATTATGTAAAAGGATTGTATAAGGTCCTTGAACGAATTCGCGCCAAATATCCTACGGTTCCCATGATGTTGTGCTCCGGTGGCGGCGGACGTGTTGATTATGGTGCATTGAACTATTTTACCGAGTTTTGGCTCAGTGATAATACCGACCCTTTGGAACGAGTGTTTATTCAGTGGGAAAACTCCTATTTTTATCCGGCCATTGCGCATTGCAACCACGTAACGGATTGGAGTAAAGTTTCGATGAAATACCGCACCGACGTGGCCATGATGGGCAAAATGGGATTTGATATTGTGGTGAGCAAATTGGAAGAAAAAGAACTGAAATCGGCGCAAAACTCCATCGCAGCCTATAACAATGTAAAGGATGTGATTTGGCACGGTGATCTGTTTCGCTTAGTGAACCCTTTCGATCACCCGTTTGCTGCGCTGATGTTTGTCAATGAAGCCAAAGACCATGCCGTACAGTTCAATTATTTGGTGACCAATCGTTACGATCAAGGTTTTACCACCTCACCCATTCGGCTCAAAGGGTTGGATTCGACTAAAAAATACAAGATAAAAGAAATAAACCTCTACCCCGATACCCGCACACCGGTGAATGAAAACCTCACGTATTCAGGCGATTATCTGATGAATATCGGTTTTAACCCTATTCTGACTTCCAATCGCAAAAGTGTTGTGTTGGAGATCACGGCGGTACAATAAAGATGTTTCCATTATAAATCAAAAAGGGTCGTCTCCGGTTGAAACGACCCTTTTTGATTTTGTATATACTGAAAATTAACTTCGTGCGAAGGGTTGCTCACAACCCGACCGGCCGACCGTTTTTTTGTAAACTCGAAAACTTCTGCTCCTTCGTGCGGAGGGTTGCTCACAACCCGACCGGCGTATCATCCAACCGTTCTTTTTTTGTAAAACCCGAAAACTTCTGCTCCTTCGTGCGGAGGGTTGCTCACAACCCGACCGGCGTACCATCCAACCGTTCTTTTTTTGTAAAACCCGAAAACTTCTGCTCGACCACTTAATTAACGATTTCCAAAATCGACTGCTTTTTTGTGTCTTCGGGAAAGATAAAAGGCGTAGATTTCTTTACTTTTTCGGGCAATAAAGCAATGGCCAGTACTTCGTCTACATTTTCTACGTAATGAAATTTTAAAGCTTTTACGTAGCTGCCATTGATCTCTTCTACATCCTTGCGGTTTTTGCTGCACATGATGATCTCTGTCACCCCTGCACGAGCCGCTGCCAAAATTTTCTCTTTGATTCCACCGACGGGCAGTACTTTGCCGCGTAATGTGATCTCTCCCGTCATGGCAAGTTGAGGTTTGACCCGGCGTTGGGTAAAAATGGAAGCAATGGAAGTGAGCATCGTAATCCCCGCCGAAGGGCCGTCTTTTGGAACAGCACCTGCCGGAATGTGAATATGCAGATCGTAGTGGTTAAATACGCGATAATCAATGTCCAAAGCGTCGGAATGCGCCTTGAGGTAAGAGAGAGCCGTAACGGCTGACTCTTTCATTACATCGCCTAATTGTCCCGAAAGAGTCAATCCTCCTTTGCCACGACTTAAGCTGGATTCGATAAACAGAATTTCTCCGCCTACGGATGTCCACGCTAAACCTGTCACAACCCCTGCGGTATCATTGTCCTGATACAGATCCTTGTCAAATATTTCCGCTCCAAGCAGTTTTTCGATGTGTTCCGCTTTGATCGGTTTGGCATACTCTTCTTCTAACGCAATGGATTTTGCCACCTTACGCACCAAAGCCCCGATTTTTTGCTCCAGATTCCGAACGCCTGATTCACGGGTATAATGCTCAATGATCTTGAGAACGGCTTTATCGTCTACAGTAAAGGCTTTTGTTTCCAGACCGTGGTCCTTGCGTTGTTTTGGGACAAGGTACTTCTTGGCGATCTGTAATTTCTCTTCTACCGTGTAACCTGTCAACTCAATGATCTCCATACGGTCGCGCAGGGCGGGATGAATGGTTTCGAGCGAGTTGGCTGTGGCAATGAATAACACTTTTGAAAGGTCATATTCAACCTCTAAGTAGTTATCAGAGAAAGCGTTATTTTGCTCAGGATCAAGTACTTCAAGCAAGGCTGAAGCCGGATCACCTCTGAAATCAGAGCCAACTTTATCAATTTCGTCCAGAATAAAAACGGGATTGGAAGAACCCGATTTTTTGATATTTTGAATGACCTTGCCGGGCATAGCGCCGATGTACGTTTTACGGTGTCCGCGAATCTCGGCTTCATCGTGCAAACCACCCAAGGCCATACGAATGTATTTGCGTCCAAGTGCTTTGGCCACTGATTTTCCCAATGACGTTTTTCCGACGCCGGGAGGGCCGTAAAGGCATAGAATTGGCGCTTTCAAGCTATTCTTCAACTTCAAAACGGCGAGGTATTCAATGATACGTTCTTTTACTTTTTCAAGTCCAAAGTGGTCAGTATCAAGCACTTTCTGCGCACGTTTGAGATCAAAATTATCTTTGGTAAATTCTCCCCAAGGCAGATCGACCATCAGCTCCAGGTAATTGAGCGTAACCGGATAATCCGGTGCCATGGGGTTGATGCGCTGCAATTTCTGAGACTCTTTCTCAAAATGTTTTTTGACATTTTCCGGCCATTTTTTCTTAGAGGCACGGAGGCGAATATCTTCCAATTCCCGCTCGGGTGTTTCCATGCCAAGCTCGTCCTGCAATACTTTTATTTGTTGCCGTAAGAAGTAATCACGTTGTTGTTGGTCAATGTCTGAACTTGCTTTTGACTGAATATCACGTTTAAGTTCAAGCATTTGAATTTCCCGCATCATCAATTCCAACAGCTTGGTAGCCTGTTCCGGGATCGTTGGTTTTTCGAGTAATTCCTGTTTATCCGAAACCTCTGCGTTGAGATTGGAGGATAAAAAGTGCGTCAAAAACGTGGGGCTTTCAATATTGTCCAGTGCAATGCGCGCTTCCTGCGGAATATCAGGATTGAGTCTTAAAATCTTATGAGCTGAATCGCGGAGCGATTGGATGAGTGCTTTTGATTCTTTTTTATTTTGATTGGGGAAATAATCTTCAATAGCGCTTACTTTGGCGATCATGTAAGGGTCTTCGCGGACATAATCTTTGACACGAAAACGCTGGCGTCCCTGCAAAATAATGGTTGTGTTGCCATCCGGGAGCGTGATCATTTTAATAATGTAGCCCATGGTGCCGATTCCAAACAGATCAGTGCTGGTTGGCTCGGCTTTATCTTGATTTTGTTGCGCTATAACTCCAATGATTCGGTCACCTTTATACGCTTTTTTTACTAATCGGATGGATTTCTGACGGCCTACGGTTACAGGAATGACCATCCCCGGAAATAAAACGGTATTACGCAGGGGTAAAATAGGCAACTCTTCAGGCATTTCGATGGGTTCATCATCATTGTCCGGGCTGCCAAGCGGCAATATCTCAAGACTGTCTAGATCAGACTCGGCTAACATTAATCGGGTATATAGTTCGTTTGGGTCGAGATTCATAGGGCAGGCTGTCAATTTGACAGTAAAGTTTGGAAAATTAAATATAATTAAAATTTCTTGTAAAGGAATGAGAAGCTTCCCGTGATACATTAAAATAGGTGAATATCTCTGCTTACGAAGAAATTGAAATAGTTCAGGTGGAGGTTAGGAGGGTCAGAATAGAATGGGATAACGCTCAATTTAGTGTGCCGTATTGGTTTTAAACTATATAAACGAAAGTTTACAAAGGTACGCATTACTTTTTTAAAAAGGGTGTTTCTCTCAAAAATGACCAAAGGGACAACTTTTGTGAAACCTTTGCTTTATACTTCTGAAAAAACCATGCCACGGGCGGATAACAAATTTATAACTGATATCATGACAAATAGTGGCTTGCCCGGCAGTCAAAAAAAGCCTGTAAGCAGACTTCAAAACGTTTGATAATGCTAAAATAAAGCTATTCTGAAAAAACAAAAGCCCTCAAACTGAGTGAGGGCTTTTGCATAAACAGTATCAGGGAATGGCTGATTACATCATGCCGCCCATGCCGCCGCCGTGTCCGTGACCACCTGCGCCTGCACCGGCATTTTCTTCCGGCTCGTCAGCAATAACACACTCGGTAGTCAACAACAGACCTGCAATAGAGGCTGCGTTTTCCAACGCCAAACGAGTTACTTTTTTAGGGTCGATGATACCTGCTGCGAAAAGATCTTCGTAAGTGTCATTTTTGGCGTTGTAGCCAAATCCACCTTTGATTTCTTTCACTTTGTTGATAACCACTGAAGCCTCGCCACCTGCGTTTGCTACGATGGTACGAAGTGGTGATTCCAACGCCTGACGGATGATGTTGATACCCGTAGTTTCGTCTTCATTGATGCCTTGCAGGTTATCCAATGCATCAATAGCACGGATAAGCGCCACACCACCACCGGTTACGATACCTTCTTCGATGGCAGCGCGGGTTGCGTGAAGGGCGTCATCAACACGGTCTTTTTTCTCTTTCATTTCAACTTCAGTAGCAGCGCCGATGTAAAGAATCGCTACCCCGCCTGACAATTTGGCCAAACGTTCCTGCAATTTCTCACGGTCGTAATCTGAAGTTGTATTTTCGATCTGTGATTTGATCTGGTTAACGCGGGCTTTGATTTGCTCAGCATCGCCTGAACCGTTCACGATCGTTGTGTTGTCTTTGTCAATGATGATTTTTTCGCAGTGACCCAGGTATTGAAGATCGGCATTTTCCAATTTGAAACCGCGTTCTTCAGCGATCACAGTACCACCGGTCAAAATAGCAATGTCTTCCAACATAGCTTTACGACGGTCACCGAAGCCCGGAGCTTTAACGGCACATACTTTCAGCGCACCACGAATTTTGTTTACTACCAATGTAGCCAATGCTTCGCCGTCAACGTCTTCCGCAATGATCAACAACGGACGACCTGTCTGAGCTACGCCTTCCAATACAGGAAGCAATTCTTTCATCGAAGAAACTTTCTTTTCAGAGATCAGGATGAAAGGTTTTTCCAATTCGGCTTCCATTTTCTCCGCGTTGGTCACGAAGTAAGGAGACAAATAACCACGGTCAAACTGCATACCTTCTACCGTTTTTACTTCGGTTTCAGTACCGCGAGCTTCTTCTACCGTAATAACACCTTCTGTACCTACTTTTTTCATGGCATCGGCGATCATGTTACCGATTTCTTCGTCATGGTTGGCAGAGATGGTAGCTACTTGGGCAATTTTGTTGAAATCATCGCCTACGCTTTCAGCCTGTGCTGCAAGATTGGCAGTTACGGCCAATACCGCTTTGTCGATACCGCGTTTCAGATCCATTGGATTTGCGCCGGCTGCAACGTTTTTAGAACCGATTGTATAAATAGCCTGTGCTAATACAGTCGCAGTAGTGGTACCGTCACCGGCAGCATCTGCAGTTTTAGAAGCAACTTCTTTCACGAGTTGAGCACCCATGTTTTCCATTGGATCTTTCAATTCGATCTCTTTCGCTACCGTTACGCCGTCTTTGGTGATGGCCGGTGAACCGAATTTTTTATCAATGATAACGTTACGGCCTTTAGGTCCGAGGGTTACCTTTACCGCGTTAGCAAGCGTATCTACACCTTTTTTGATTTTATCGCGTGCTTCGATATCGAAAAATATTTTCTTAGCCATGTCTTATAAATAAGTTATTTGTTAATGGTTAATAGTTAAAAGGAAAATAGGCTATGCGTTAACCAATGATTGCAGAGTGGCAATGAATCGTTACCGGATAACCGTTACTCCATTTAGATGATCGCAAAAATGTCAGATTCGCGCATAATAAGGTATTCTTGACCTTCTACGGTGATTTCAGTACCTGCGTATTTACCGTAAAGAATTGTATCGCCTACTTTTACAGTGAGGGGTTCATCTTTTTTACCGGGACCAACTGCTACAACCGTACCACGTTGAGGCTTCTCCTTTGCAGTGTCGGGGATAATGATTCCAAAAGCGGTTTTTTCTTCGGCAGGGGCTGCTTGTACCAGCACGCGATCTGCCAACGGCTTAACATTTACTTTTTCTGCAACTGCTGACATAGTTATCAGGGGTTTTAATTGTTTTTATAATGTATAGAACTTAATTAATAAGTTTTTCGAGGGCAAAGGTAACATTTTCTATGCCAGCACCTAATTAGTACAATTCTCTGCCATTTTTGCAGTTTTTAAGGTTGTTTTGGTGTAAAAGCTGTCATGTTCAAAATAATCATTGGCAGTATGTAACTATTTATTGTGTTTTATTTGGCAGTATTCGTTTTTTTACTAAATTGACTTTTGATTAAAATGTAAGGAGAAAGAAAAGGGTAAAGAGGTTGAAAAGAACGTATGCTCATGACTCTTTATTCGCTGCACACTATTTAAATGATTGAATATGGCAACCTTGAGAACTGACTGGCTTACCGAAGGATGGATTGATTTTGAGTACAAAAAGTACATGTTAATGGCTTATTTACAGGAAGTTAATGGTAATTTTGATCAAGCTAAACTCTTTCCTGACTTGCTTAATGTACAAACGCACTATGAATTGGCGACTCAGCTTAAAAATTCTAAAAATGAAATTGTTGCTTCGTTTCCTAAAAAAGTGACCGGAGTAGACTTTAAAAAAAAACGATTTGTGTACGAAAAATTTCAGGAAAGCGAGAAACTGACCGAAATTGACAGCATTTTAGATTATTCCCTGCCACTTTTTCAGCAAACGCTGACACAGGGTCAAACGCAATATGCCGACATTGAAGCCCAATTGACGTTTGCACCCGTAGGCATCGTGCCTTTGCATTTGAAAGAAGGCTATTTGTTTCTATACCGTACCCGGCGGAGTGAAACCGATATTTACCACTACCAGGTTCGCCTTTTTGAGCATCATGACCAAAGAGGTGTACAGACCACGTACCTTGAAACAGTACGCAAAGGAATTTCGACTACGTTTGAAAACCTCAAGTTGACACTCATCAAAAAACGACGCGAACTGCCTAACCCTGCGACATACCTTGTAGAATCCCCTGCCGATTATCCCGTTCAGGAAACGCTATTACCAATTGCGAAGCGATTGATTGTGAAACATGTGGCGTGATAAAGTAGAAGTAAAAAACAATCATTTGAACGTTGACATAATCTCTTTTAGAAAATACATCAGACCCGTTACCCAAACATTTTCATCTTTTTGGTAAAACTCGCTTTCAGGTACAACAACGTAACTTTGTGAAAGTGATAGGTCCTGTCTGCTTTCATAAAATCCACGAGAAAGCGTCGGGGCATTGGTAAGTTTAATTTCTACTCCGACTTTCTTTCCCGAAGGCGTAATGAGCAATAAATCTATTTCAGCACCCACTTGAGTGCGATAATAGAAAAATTGCCAATCTGGCCCTGCGGTACGGCGAATCTGTTCAATGGCGTATCCTTCCCAAGACCCGCCTACGGCAAGGTTTCCTAATAGCTCTTCGTACGAATTGATTTTGGCCAAACGATGCAAAATCCCGGAATCACGTATATAAAGTTTAGGTGACTTGACCAATCGCTTGCTGATATTGGCAAAGTAAGGTTGCAAACGCGTTATCAAAAAACTGCCTTCCAAAATGTCGAGGTATTTACTGACCGTGGGTTGGGAAATACCGATGGAACGTGATAAGTCAGATACGTTCAGAATATTGCCATTGACTTGGGTAAGCATTGTCAGGAGATTGCGCATGAGGGCTTGCGGAATCTCGTACCCTAAAGATTGCAAATCACGCTGAAGAAAGGTTTCAATAAAATTATCTGTCCATCGACGCATAAGCTGGTCAGTAGGAGCGAAAAGCGCATTAGGAAATCCTCCTCGAAGCCAATGGGTTTGTATGGAAGTCTGTTCAAATACTTCTTCAATGGAAAATGGGGTTAATTCGGAATAAGCAATTCGCCCGGCCAATGTTTCGGACGAATTTTTAATGATACTTGGCGAAGCAGAACCAAGCAGAATAAATCGGGCAGGCTCGCGTTGGCGGTCAATCAATGAACGAAGTTGCCCGAAGAGTTGGGGCATGAGTTGGATTTCATCAATGATAACACATTTATCAGCGTGAGATTCTAAATAAAAGCCTGCTGATTGGAGTTTGGCATGATCACTTTCGTCTTCCATGTCCAAATAGATACAGGTTTTGGACAGCTGATCTTCTAACCAACGTGCCAATGTGGTTTTGCCAACCTGACGAGGGCCAATGATACCGACTGCCGGAAAATAGCTGAGGTCGGTTATAATTTGTTGGGTAATTTGTCGCTGAATCATTACCAAAAATAAGGATTAACCTTGAAGATTTAAATTTTATTTTAAATTTTCAAGGTTAATCCTAAAAAATACCCTTCCTTAACCTTCCATCCAATCTTTAAAAGCAGGGGTTTTTTCGCGACTGATGAGGATTTTCTGCCTAGGTTCGTTAGTTATTATTGCAGACTGGCCAAAATCAACTATGGGAATTGAAGAATTTGTCTTAGCACGCGCCGAAAGAAATGGAGAGAAAAAAGGTATGCTCAAAAAAAACTTAAGTTTTGTAAAAAAACTGCTCCAAAAAACGGATTTCTCGAATGAGCAAATTGCAGATTTGGCCGGCGTCCAGACAGCGTGTGTTGAACAGGTTAGAAAAGAATTAAAGTGATCGGGTCTTTTTAACCGATTCAAGTCGTTCGAAACCCGAATACACATTAAAACGTCCTTCACGCGTAAAGCCAATAAGCGTTTGTCCAAAGCGTTCGGCCGTTTCGATGGCTAAACTGGAGGGCGCACCTACCGCAACCACTACAGGAATATTTAACGCCAAAGCCTTGTGTAATAATTCAAAGCATGCGCGTCCACTTAATACCAGAATGTGTTGATTAAAAGGCAATAGTTGATTCATCAATGCTTTCCCCGCTATTTTATCTACGGCATTGTGTCGGCCTACATCCTCTGCCGAGAGCACAAGATTTCCCTCCCAATCAAACAATCCCGCAGCGTGAATGCCGCCGGTTTCGTCAAAAAGCTCCTGATGGGCTGTGAGCATTTGGGGTAGTGAAGCAATTAATTCAGGAGACAGGGGCGTAAGGCCATTGGCCAAATGCAGATTCTCGTACGTATATCCCAAAGCATCCAACGAAGATTTACCGCAAACGCCGCAACTTGACGTAGCATAAAAATTGCGCTGAAGCTTTTCTAAAGCAGGTCGTGCGTCAGGTTTAAAGTGTACGGTAACGGTATTTTCAAGCCCAATCGCTACTTTGTCCAATTGATCTTCCCGCAACATTCCTTCCGTAAACATGAAACCGACGGCTAGGGCTTCATCTTCGCCCGGTGTTCGCATGGTGATGGAAAGAGAACGTTCAGTCCATTTTTCGTTGGTGTCACAATATCGGATGCGAATTTCCAGTGGCTCTTCTACCACAACGGTATCCGCCACATAGTGGATACCCGCGCGGTTTGACCGCCATATCATTACGTCTTTAGTACTCATATATAGACTAACACAGATTTAAACTTTTACATTTTTCAGTTTATCAGTTTATTATTTTTCAGTTCCCAACAATCCCGTATACACTACGGATGCGCGGCTACCCACACTTCTCCGTCTTCAAAAAACTCTTTTTTCCAAATGGGGACTGTTTCTTTGAGGGTGTCAATGGCAAACTGACAGGCTTCAAAGGCGGCTTTTCGGTGGGCACAGGCAACGGCAATGATGACCGGAATTTCGCCAATGTCCAATACCCCGACGCGATGGTGAATGGAAATTTTTAAAACGGGCCAGCGACGAGCAGCTTCTTCGGCGATCTTTTGCATTTCTTTGACCGCCATCGGGGCATAGGCTTCAAATTCGAGCCGTAACACGCGCTTGCCTTTGGTATGATTGCGCACTGTTCCCACAAACGTTACGATGCCGCCGGCTTCGTCGGAGAGTACGTAGTCAAAACACGTTTGCGTAGTAAGGGTTGTATCTGATAATTGAATGTTGATCATGTCGGGTAATGAAATGGATAATGGCCAAAAATAGCGACTTCACCCTAAAAATCTGCCGTTTCCCAAAAATCTACTGCAATCGTACACTTTTTAGCAGCGTATTTTGTTACGTACTGAAACTCATTCAAACCAAATTATGAATCGTCTTCCTGCCATCCTTATAACCATTGGCATCCTCTTTTTGTTGGATTTATACGTTTTTCAAGCCGTAAGAGTTTTGACCCGAGATATTTCATCGGAAGCTCGTCGCCTCATTAACGGTATTTACTGGGCGATTCCGATCGTTAGCATGGTCGTTTGGATCGTAACACAATTTATCATTCCGCCCGATTCGCTCAGCCGCGTTACGCGTCAGTTCATTTGGACGGGGCTATTGATTCCTTATTTTGCCAAATTCTTTGCCCTTTTTATTCTTTTAATCGACGACGTGGTACGTTTTGGAAAATGGGTGACAAGTTTTTTCACCGGCACTCCGTCGACTGCCCAAACACCCACCTCTGCTCCTTCAAGTGACGCCATTCCCCGTTCTGAATTTCTGATGAAAACGGCTTTGGCTGTGGCCGGAACAACGGTGGCCGGATTTACGTACGGCATCATTTCAGGAGCGCACGATTATCGCATTCGTCGCGTGCGTATTCCCGTCAAAAACCTTCCTAAAGCTTTTGAAGGAATCAAAATTGGCCAACTTTCAGACATTCACTCGGGAAGTTTTTTCAATAAAACGGCGGTAAAAGGTGGTGTAGAAATGCTGCTGGCCGAAAAACCGGATGTATTTTTCTTTACGGGTGATCTGGTCAATAATACCGCCGATGAGGTGAAGGATTACATTGATATTTTCAAAAAGATAAAAGCGCCATTGGGTACATTTTCCGTGTTGGGAAACCACGATTATGGCGATTATTATCAATGGCCAAGTGTGGAAGCGAAGCGTAAAAACCTGCAGGATCTAAAAGAAGCGCACCGTTTGTTGGGCTGGGATCTGCTGTTGGACGAACACCGTACGCTCAAAGTCGAAAATGAGAAAATCGGCCTTTTGGGGATTCAGAACTGGGGAATGGGCGGTTTTGCCAAATATGGTCACCTTGAAAATGCGTACGATAAAACGGATGAATTTCCCGTAAAATTGCTGCTTTCACACGATCCAAGCCACTGGAATGCGCAGGTAACTGAAAAGTATAAAGACATTGATGTTTCCTTTGCAGGACATACGCACGGAATGCAGTTTGGCGTCGAGATCGGCAGCTTTCAATGGAGCCCGGTTCAGTATCGCTACAAACAATGGGGCGGTCTTTATACCGAAGGCGACCAGCATTTGTACGTGAACCGTGGATTTGGATACATTGGTTATCCCGGCCGTATCGGTATATTGCCCGAAATTACGATCGTAGAATTAGTAAAGGCTTAATTACGCATGAATATTATCAATAATGTAGACCTTCACCGTTTTGAAACCGAAATTGACGGTGAAATTGCTTTTGTGGAATATCAATGGAAGGAAGGAGTCATTTACATTCTCCACACGTTTGTTCCGAACGCGTTGCGGGGAAGAGGCGTGGCCGGACAACTGGCTGAATTTGTGCTGGGTACCATTCGTAAAGAAAATTGGCCGGTAAAGATATATTGCCCTTTTTTTAAGAAATATGTTGAAGAACATCCTGAATACCAAGACTTAACACACCCTTAACTAACATCAAAATGCAAGCGTACGATACCCTTTCCGAAACCATGTCAGCCCTTCGCAAAGAGGGATATGTAGAAGACTTTAATTTGAGACAGGACTGCCTGGAGTGCCGCGAAGGAGAATTCAAGGTCTTTGCCAATGAATTTAAGATCGATGAGTTTTTTCGCTTCGAAGGCCAAACCGATCCCGCCGACGAGGCGGTTTTGTACGCCATTTCGTCCGAAAATCATCAGATCAAAGGATTGTTAGTGAGTGGTTATGGTGTATATACCGAAGAGATCACCAACGAATTGTTGGAAAAACTTAAGTTTGATTAATTAATTGGTATAGAGTAGTAAGATGGAATCGGTTAAGTGGAAATGGCGCATTGATCGGTTCTGACTTTTACAGTTCTCGGTTTATTATTTTGCGGTTTATTATTTTGCGGTTTATTATTTTGCGGTTTAAAATTTTTCAGTTTACAAATTGAGCCCTTCCGCTTTTTTTCAGGAACTACAAACACTCCTCGGTGATCGGATGAGTAGTGATTTGCCTGTGCGAGAGGCGCATGGCGTGGGTTTTAGCTACCACGATTGTCAGCCGCCCGATGTTGTGGTATTCCCGCAAACTACGGAGGAGGTTGTTAAAACAGTAACCATTTGTGCCGCTTATTCTATTCCTATCGTTCCTTTCGGTGCCGGAACCTCGATTGAAGGACACGTACTGGCCTTGAAAGGAGGCGTTTGCATTGATTTACGAGGTATGAATCAGGTCTTGGAAGTAAACCCTGCGGATATGTACGTAACGGTTCAGGCGGGCGTAACGCGTAACCAATTGGATGAATTATTGGAAGGCAGTGGTTTCTTTTTCCCCATCGGGCCGGGCGTGAATGCTACGTTGGGAGGCATGGCAAGCACCAGAGCGTCGGGTACGAACGCCGTGCGATACGGAACCATGAAAGACAATGTGTTGGCGCTTACGGTGGTGACTGTTGATGGTAAAATCATCAAAACGGGAAGTAAAGCCAAGAAATCATCGGCGGGCTATGACCTGACGCGCCTTTTTGTGGGAGCCGAAGGAACATTGGGCGTTATCACGGAACTTACGCTGAAACTGCACAGCGAACCTGAAACTATCTATGCGGCAGTTTGTTCCTTTCCTACGGTGGAAGCCGCCGTTTCGACAGCGATCAAAACGATTCAAAAAGGAGTGCCTATTGCCAAGATCGAATTGTTGGATAATGTCATGATGCACGCCATCAATCGTTATTCATCGCTTAATTATGAAGAAGTTCCTACGCTTTTCTTAGAATTTCACGGCTCGGTGGCCGAAGTGGAAAGGCAGGTTCAAAAAGTAGAAGAATATGCGTATTCCTTTGGCGCATCGGCCTTTTTATGGGAAAAAGACGAAGCAAGTCGCAAGCGATTGTGGCGCGCCCGAACCGACGCGGCTCCTGCGGCGTTGGCAATGCGTCCCGGCGCAAAATTGATGTCTACTGATGTGTGCGTACCCATTTCACAATTGGCAAAGTGTATTGTAGATACGCAGCACGACATTGAAGAAACGAAGATCATTGCGCCCATTCTTGGACACGTCGGCGACGGTAATTTTCACCTCACCATTCTCATTGATTCAGAAGACAAAGCGGAATTTGCGCGTGCCAAAGCCCTTAATGAGCGATTGGTGCGCCGCGCCTTGGCGATGGGCGGAACGTGTACGGGAGAGCACGGCATCGGTGTTGGAAAATTACAGTACATGGTCTTGGAACACGGCGAATCGTTGGAAGTAATGCGCGCTATCAAACAGGCCATTGATCCCCATAATTTGATGAACCCGGGGAAGTTATTGCCTGAAAAGAAAAGTTGAGTTCATAAACGAAAACATTTTTCATTCCTGCACGGGTGTGCAGCTTCCTGCTGTAATTTTCCACGTATCTTGTTGCTTTGTCCAGACGCGTAAATAGCGAAATTTTCCCCCGGCGGGTTGTCCCGCAAAAACTCCCTGAAGTTCAATCATTACCGTCACTATGGCGGTGTGCGGCATCAATTGTATGATTGGCTCGTGAGAAATCAGTGTAGTGATAGACATTGTACGGGAGCGGTGCGCTTCCAGATCCATTTCTTTGGTGTACAATTGACCATCAGGGCCGACAAAAAGCAGGTCGTCGGCTAACAACGTATCAAGTATAGCAACATCGCCGGCTAACTGAGCTTTATAAAGTGTTTGTTCCGCTTGGTAAATTTCCTCTACCGGATTCATGGTAATTGTCTCGTTGGATGAAAAACAACCGGCAAAAATAGTGCAAAGCAATAAGGAGAGCTAGTCGAAAAAACTGATATTTTGTCGGGAAATCAGATATTGAAAACCGACC
The DNA here is from genome assembly GCF_965279615.1 of Runella sp. Classification (NCBI taxonomy): domain Bacteria; kingdom Pseudomonadati; phylum Bacteroidota; class Cytophagia; order Cytophagales; family Spirosomataceae; genus Runella; species Runella sp. Next base: position 165,511 of record NZ_OZ257252.1, read on the forward strand.
GGGATAAAACCAAAAGCCGTCCCAAAATCACTTTTGAGACGGCTTTTGGTTTGAATAACAGAGTTACACCAACTTCGCGTCTAAGCTGATCGGCACCGCCGACAATGCCTGTGAAATAGGGCAATTGGCTTTGGCAACGCCTGCCAATTCAAGGAATTTTTCTTCCGTAATGTTCGGAACGGTGCCTTCTACCGACAATTTAATGGCCGATACCTTAAAACCTGCGTCTCCTTTTTCCATTTCAACGGTGGCTTTGGTTGCCAATTGAGTAGGAGGGAAGCCTGCGCCGGTCAATTGAAAACTGAGAGCCATTGAAAAGCAACCCGCGTGAGCGGCGGCGATGAGTTCTTCAGGATTGGTGCCTGCTTTGCCGTCTTCGCTCTGAAAACGTGCGGCAAATGAATAAGGCGTATCTTTCAATACACCGCTTGTTGTACTGAGGGTACCACTACCTTCCAGGCCTGTTCCGTTCCAAACGGCGTTGGAGATTCTTTTGATTGCTGCCATTGTTTTGATGAGAATGGTGATTAATGGGTTTTGTAAATACTACTCGACCAAATTCGTAACCGCAATTCTACAAAATTATTTCCCTTCTGCCATTAAAAAATCAAATGCGTGCGTGAGTTCTATCCCTAAAAATGCTGTTTCTATTCGCTTAAAATAGGGATTTTAACCGTCTTGTCTTTTTTGTACTTTCTTATTAACCTTCTTTTGCAATACGCTGAATAAAGTAATAATAGTTGTTAATCAATGCTTTAACTATTCGGAGTAGAAGTAAGACGCAGAAATTCTACCGAATTTATTGTCATCGTAAATAGCCAATACCGAAAAATAAAAACTGAAATGAGGTTCCGGTTTTCTTTCCACCGCTGAAGAATTTACAAAAAAATAATCAACCCTTTTACCGATTTTTAGGGATACACCAATCCTCAAGGTCATTATCATGCTGACTTATCAGAATTGGTTTGTAGATAGATAGACCGGGTCAGACTATCGTCAGACCGTTTGTCTATTTTGGAGTCAGACGATAGTCGGAGCTTTAGTTGTCGCAGCCGTTTTCGGTTAGACTGAACAATTTGAAATAGGCGGGTGCAACGGTGGAATCAGGCACAAAGCCTTTTAAGGCAAATAGACCCACATATTTGGGCTGAAAATCAAACTCGTGACTGACAATTTCTTTAAATGCGGTATTGTTGGTCTGGCCGCCGGCAAACAAAAAACGCCATTTTTGATCCTTTTTTTCGATCCGAAAAGAAGAATATTGCAAATTTTGAATCACCGACAGACTATCATTGGCAGTAGCGACTGCAAAAAGCGGATAATGACTGATCTCTTCGGGTTTATTGGTGGTGCTGCCGTTTGATGTGATCGTTTGAATCAGTATTTCTTTTGGCTTGGAATAGCCGCCGAAAAAATCATTGTACGCCAGTGACATTCGAATGCTTTTTCCTTTGAATGTCGTGTCTTCCAACAACAAAACGCCCGCTTGTTGCCAATTTTTGGCGGGAATAAAGTTGGTCAGTTGAGCTTCAAGCGTGAAACAATCATAGGGAATTTTGCGTAACAACAGGTTTTTGATACCGGGACTTTCAACGGAATCGGGCCAATTATCTCCTTGAAGCGTAAAAAGGGCAAGGTGTTCGGACTTTTCATTTCTTTTGTTCCAATAAAAGGAGTCTTTGGATTTCAGAAACCAACCTCTGTTAAACAACGAATCTTCGGAAACAGTACGAAATTCTTCTATAAACGGAGCAGGCCGGGAAGCGTAAAATAAATACACCGCAACAGCTATGACAAAGACAAGAAAACCACCGATATATGTGGGCTTTTTCCAAGACAATTTTGGGGAAGGAGTAGAGATCGTTTCACCTCGCGCAGCAAATTGGTCTTTGTAGCGAAACCAAAAAGGAAAATGCCCTTCATCGTTTTTGCGTTGGGTTTCGGAAGTAAAGGGCGCATTGAGTACATAACGGGCAAGCGTATCCAACGTAGCAACGGAAGGGTTTTCCTGTTTGTCGTTCACATTTTTGAGCACGAACGAAGTGTAGTTTTTGAGGCTTTTCCAACCAATGGTCAAGCCCGTTGCCTCCAAAATTTCATTGCTGAAAAACTTACTGTCGGTTTCGGAAAGATTCTCGGAAAGTGCGTGACCAAAGCACTTGAAGTGTGCTTCTTTCAACAAAGTGCGAAAGATTTCATGGTCTAAAGGCTTCATTTTTTGTGTAATGAACAGAATTCCGAAAGAATTCTGCGGCAGTTCCGCACTGCATTATCGTTGTATGGGATTTTTGTACTCGTTGGCCGGCTTACCGGAAACGATTCAAAATTACCTAATTTATTAAACGATAAGACCATGAAAAATCTATTATTCGCGTTTTTGTGCCTTTTTTCCTTTTCCGGTTTTGCCCAACAATTTGAATTACATTATGATTTCAGGCATACTGTGGACCCGAAAATGCAATCAAAAAATTTTCCAACTCTCTTTTTTGAGTATTTTAAAAGCAAAGAAATTGGCTCGACGCTGTTGAAAATTCAGACGGATTTCAAAGGAAATAAAGGGAACATTGGGCAATGTTTCATTCAATTATCACAAACCATAAAATTCTGGAAACCGAAAATCTACTTAAATGTAGGTTACAGCGGCGGATTGGGAATCATCGAATCGATCAAGGGCGGATTTTATATCAACAATTCCTACGCTTTGGGAGCCGCGTATCCGTTTTTGGGTAAAAACTCCTGGTACAGTGCAGTGTTGTGTTATCGTTACAGTGCCTTTGAAAAACCCAGTCACGATACTCAGTTTACTTTTTATGTAGGAAAAGGCATCAGAAATTATAAATTCATTACCTCCGCAAGTTTGGTTTGCTGGACCGAAAACCGAAACCACGGCGACGATTACACCAAAAATTTGTCAGGAAAAAAGTTGGCGTTTTTTGGCGATCCGCAAATTTGGTACAATGTAGGAAAAGGGTTTTCGGCGGGCTCTAAAATCTGGCTTTATTACCACGTTCTGACGCCGGAGAATACAATTCAAGCTTATCCGACATTGGCCGTAAAGTACAAATTTGAGTAAGCCTTTTGCTTATTACATGTACTATTCAAACATTGGAGGAACGGCTCGCCCGAACAAAATCGGGAGGGCCGTTCTTCGTTGGAAACGTAACTAAACTGCTTGACCTTTAGGTGTTTGAGCGGCCGTTTTCTTGGCCAATTGGCTGATACGGTAGACCAGATAAATACTGAGCAGCGAAATCGCCGAAACCACAATTCCCAAGATGTTGTAATGTTCCAGTGGACTGAAATTGTCTTTTTGTACTACGATCATTCCGGCAATAAAGGAAGCAAAGCCACCCGCAATTTGCTGCAATGAAGAGTTAATGCTCATAAAAGCACCACGGTCCTGCATCTTTGGAATGGCGCTCGTCAGCGTAGTGGCAGGCACCATGCGGCTCATAATTCCCATCATCATCAGGACGTTGAAAATAATGATCGTCCAAAGCGGAATCGGAGGAAGATTGGTATAAATAACGACCATGATCACCATCCAGACAGAAGCATAGGCAAAGAGTTTGAACTTGTCAATTTTATCGCTCATACGTCCGATCAAAGGCATGATGATCAGCGAACTGATTCCCGAAACCATGAAGATAATGGGCAATTGATGTTGGCTGACCTTCAGGTTATTGACCGCAAAAGCACTTCCGAAAGGCATCATCATAAACCCACCGATGGAAAGCAGTGCTGTGCCCACAAAAGCGGTTTGATAATGTTTCTGACTAAGGGTATGCATTAAGTGACCAAAGGCATTACGCTCGGTTTTGATTTCGAGGTGTTTGGTAATGGGTTTTAATGTCTGCATGACTACAAGCGCAACGACCGTACTGAATCCTACGATCATCAAAAAAGGCGACTGCCATCCCCACAGATTGGCCAAATACAGACTGATGGGAATGCCCAACACCTGACTGGCTCCAAAACCCATTTGGATAAAGCCCATCACGCGACCGCGTTGTTCCAAACTGAACACGTCGGTGATGATGGCCATGCTGATAGAACCGATAACGCCGCCAAAAATACCGGTGAAAATGCGTGCCGCTACGAGCGCTTCATACGTGGGGGCCAATCCGCAGAAAAGTGTGCCGAGGATGAAGCCGATGTAAAAGAACAAAAGCAAGCGTTTGCGGTCAAATTTGTCGGCAAAACCTGCCGTGAGCAGTCCCGAGATTCCTGCGCTGAAGGCGTAACTTGAGACCACTAATCCAAACTGCGAAGGGGTGATCAGTAAGGACTTCATAAGCATATCGCCCAAAGGTGACATGACCATAAAGTCCAGAACGACGGTGAATTGGGTGATGGCCAATAAGGCAATGACCAATTTCTCGTACGATGAAAAAGGGGGGGGGGGGGGTTGTTTCATTTGGGTTGTTTGCCTAAAAATTGAGTGTACTTTTCGACGGCTGTTTTAAATAAAGGATGTTCTGTTTGTGATGTTTCAAAAAAAGTTGTTTCTACCTGAACGGTCTCTTTTTTGATCGTGCGTTTCCAGAGGCCTTCCACTTTTCCGTTCACGACTACAATGGGTTTAAAAATTCCGTTGCTCGTAATGGCTGCCGGGTGATGGTTGGTGGCAAGCGAGGCCGTTCGATCTTTATAACTGACCATAAATTCGTCAAAAGCAGGCAGTAAATGGAGCGTATCCGGTGCGGCAGTTGGCAAATCATTGGGCATCCAGTACACTTGTTCGTTGATCTTTTCCGAAACCAACTGCGACTTAACCATTTCTAAACCGGCTCGTGCATCGGTGACTTTTAGCCCCGACCACCACACAAAATCGGGTAATGTTGCCGGACCGTGACTCATAAAATACCGTTTGGCCAGTTGTCCGAGGGCTTCTTCACGGCTGATGAGAGCGGTTAGAGGGATGCGTTCATCCATCAATGCGTACGTAATTTGCTTGCCTTTCATGCGACCATTGCATACAATGGCGTTCAGTTCGGCATGAAACATCAGATGCGACGCGCGTAAATCGTTGGTCGGAATGCCGGCCTTGTTCAATTCGGTCATCAATTCGGCCCGGGTCAGGTGGTTATTTCCTTCCAGTGCTTTGGCGATCAGGTCGGCGGTTTGGTTCAACAGCGCTCCGTTCAGTTCCAGTTGGCGGTACATATAAGCGACCAGTTGTTGCACATGCGGTGCCGTCAGAGCGAGCATCCAGCGGATGTCCTGTGCCGCCACCAAATGCCAGGTTGGGCGCAGAATATGGGTACGTACGATTTTGCCTTCATTGATAGCATTCTCAATACTTTCCTCGGTTGCTCCCGGAATACGCGCGCCGACCGCCCATTTTGACATGGTATAATCCTGCGCCTGCATGGCTCCCAAATGAGCAACGACGTCGGCGGGTTGCGTAAAAAATGAATCGGTAATTCGTTGATTGTTAAGTCGTAATTGTGCGATGTTCATGGCTGCCATAGGCAAAAAGATTAATCGGTTAATGCGGCACATTCAAAACCTTTCCCGTGTATTGCTTCAATGATCTCCTGTTCGGAAACACCGTCGGCTTCGATACGAAGCACACAATCACAATCCTCACAATCGACCGTCCAACGGCTAATTTGCCCCAATGCTTCAAGAACCGGAGTGATTTTCTCTTTATCCTGAGACGTCTTGATATTGGTTTTGAAGACTAAAATTTGAAGTAGTTGTTCCATGCGAGTTTCCAAATTTTTGAATCAAACGACAAAAAGTATCAAAGGCGGGCTTGGGTGTGTAATCATCGTGAAGCAATCCGAATTGGAGCCCTGACTCCGACGAATTTGCGTCCCGTAAGTCAAAATATTCATAATGGGTGATATTCAATTCCGCACGTTTACGATAGATCGTCTCCACGGTGGTCTCAAGTATCTCTGCTTGTCTTTCTTCAGAACGCGCCGGGTTGGTGGGCCACCCGTTTTCAGTGATGTGGATGGGGACGTCAAATGGAATTTTTCCTTCGTGCAAGTTGCCGTTTCTGAATTGTTCCAGCACAACCGTAACGGCATCTTCCATGCTGAACGGTGTACCGTCCGGGGTAAGAGGAAGCGGTACAAAAACATCAGGAAAGAAGTCGAGCCCCACATAATCAAGCGATTGCAGGAAGGTAGAAGTTCCCGCATCGGCCAAAGTTTTCCAAAAAACATCAAGCGGGTTAAACGAAATGACCGCGTTAAACCCGACCATACAATCAAGATTCAGGCGATCAATTTCTTCCTTTGCCGTGCATACGCCTTCCACAATGGCTTGGTATATATTTGGAGAACTTCCATCACCACCCGTGTTGGGGTCGGGATTGTTGGGTTCTTCCGTGAGTTGGATTTTTGCCAGATGATGCCCGTACGCTTGGATTGTTTTACAGATAAAGTCCTTCCATCCGTCCAGATCGCCCGTTTTACTGCGGTAACATAATGTCAAGCCTAATTTTCGACCATTACAGGTGTATTGAATCATGTTGGAGGGTGTTTCAATCAGAGATTGTGCTCCGTCTTCAAATCCTACATAGCCTCGCACCACAAAAGGATAATCCGGCAACTGTAACGTGTTAAGTGCTTTATTGATTTCCTGTGGTGTATCCGGAATTGCTTTATCTACGAACGAATCCAACCAACCACCGGGATAGATTCCGAAGATTAGCCCGTCTGCTTTATGGTAATTGAGCGTCTTTCCTATCATAAATAAATGTTCGTTTATCTTTCTGATAAAAAAATTTAAGGTTTCAGGGCTTTCAGTACCAACGTCAGGGTTTGCTCCATGATTTCTTCTGTAAGCACAAACGGTTTTCCACCCATACTGCGGCCTTCGTTATGAAACCGGATCAAATTATACAAAGGCGCATAAGCCATGGTCCAAAATACTTCTACCGGCATGGGATTCAGCTCGCCGCGTTCAATCGAATTGTGCACAAACAGCCCCATAGCGGTTTTGAAATCGTCCAATAATCCGCCTATTACTTTTTCCTTAAAGGATGAACTGCGTATTTGCTCATAAAACTCCGTTTCCAAATGATTGGCAAACGCATACCGGGCTCTGTTTCGCCATTGAATGCGCAGCCCTTCGGCAAAAGAAAGCGAAGGGTCAAAATCCTGCAAAATGCTCTCGCTGAATTTTCGACCGATCTCGATGCCAATCCGTGTGATTAGGTCTTCTTTGTCCTTATAATAGATGTAGAGCGTAGCCGGCGACACTTCTGCCGCTTTCGCCAGTTTTTGCATGCTGAATCCTTCAAATCCCTGACTTACAATTAATTCTAAGGCTTTTTGGCGGACCAGTTGCTCTTTATTTTCGTCGCGTGTTCTCATAATTACACGCAAATATAAATGAACGTTTGTTTATTTATAAATTAAATCACAACTTTTTGTAAAAAATATTCGTGGGGAAAAGGACTAAAGAGGACGGCGTACTACCTCGATAGGGGAAGAAAGAATTCCTGTATAAAGTCGTTGATGGTCTTTGAAGTTGAAGACTTGCCCATCGTTTCTGACAGCTTCAATTTTTGTAAAATCCAAGGTTTCCACCAACCAATCTTCTTTTTGCGGTGTCATGGTTTTAATGATTCCTTCTTCGGGCAGGTTTTTGTCGGGGGTACTGTAAAAGGCGGCATAGCCGTAATTGATATCGACCGCAGGCGACCATGAAGCATTTCCAACAGTTTGAGAAACAACAGTGTAGACTTGATTTTCCAATGCCCGAGCCCGCGTTCCTACGTGTACGCGGGTGGCGCCGCGAATGGTTTCGGTACAACTCGGTGCTAAAATTAATGAAGCGCCTGCCGAACTCAACAATTGCGAACCCAAACCAAATTCAACATCATAGCAGAGCTGAATACCGAAATTGCCCCAGGACGTTTCGAAAAGAGAAAGGATTTTGGGCGCGGTTTGGATACCCCATTCTTCGTCTTCGAAGCGCGTCATAAAAAACTTATCCTGGTAGCCGACCAATCCTTGGGGAGAAAATACAAAAGCGCGGTTGTGTTTCTTTTCACCTTCCACCACGGGCAGGCTTGGGGCCACGATAACAACTTGATATTTGCGAGCCAACGCAGCAAACACATCACAAAAATCATGTTTCAACGCATCCAACTCCACCACCTGTTGGCGAATATCGGCCCTAATTTCAGCATCAAAAATGCTCACCAATTCCATTGAACCATATTCCGGGAAGAGCAGAAGTTGCGCTTTTTGCTGAGCGGCTTGCGCTACCCATTGTTCAACGTGCTTTTGCCAATCAGTAAAAGTTTTGTGCTCTGTAATGGGATATTGAGCTGCTGCGATTGTGACATTCATACGTTGTGGATTGGAACACTGATTAGTAAGATTTTTATGATCAGTTATGTTTTTTATACCATAAAAACCCTAATAGTCAGGATTCTATAATTAATTTCTAACGCTGTTAAAAAACATCTTTTTGTTAATATTGGCTAATGCTCCGCATCCAATACACCATTTTCTTTGGCGTTGAATGGGTTTGCCCAATATCCGGCCATTCGAAACCGCTTTGCAGCGAAGGCTCTTTATGGTATCCTCTTTTTGCCCAAAAGGCATCATTAGGTCGATAGGCTTCAGGTTTGGCAGGATGGTTTTCTTCTCGTTCTACCGCACAAAAACAGGTGATGTTGTAAGTGCCGAAACTACGCGCATGTGCTTCGCGTTCGTCAAAAAAACGATGGCCCCATCCCAGTCCACGGTAGGCGGGCAACAGGATGCTTTCGCCGAAATAAAAAATGGAAGTTAGGTCAAAGCCCGCTTCTTCAAAAGGTTGGCGCACGTCATGGGTTTCATCGATCAAGGGAAGGCAGGTTGTAGCGCCCACCATTTCAGCACCGTCGTAAACAGCAAATAGAAAGGAACGCGGGGATTTAACGTACGTTTGCAAATACTCTTTTTCGTAATCAAGCGTGCCTTCATACAAATAAGGATAATCGCGAAATACAGCGATCCGCAACTTTCCTAAGTCCTCAATGACAGAAGCGATCTCAGGGCCGCGTTTAGTGGTAAATGTAAGATTTTGGTACATGGTTGGAAGAGTTTAGAACGCTGATTTTGATGATTTTTATGATATAATTATGTAAAACATAACAAATCATAATGATCTTAACAATCAGCGTTCCAATCGTAGTTTACTTATGAAACCAATTTGATCCAAAGTGTCAAATTATAATAGGTCGTAACGCGAGTGATCTTTCCTTCTTTCACTTCCAAAAATGCCGCGGCCGGCAATACGTACGATTGGCCGTGCGCCACGGGAAAACCTTCTTCGCCTTTTTTATAAATGCCGTTTACGACAAATTCCACCGCCACGCGCATATCGTTTGGCTCGGTAAAGAAAACCATATCGGTGAGGGTTTCTTCGTAGGAGTCATCCATGCTTTGCAAAAACTCCGTAAATTTTTCAATGCCGATGCGGGGCTCGTCAGCCTGATTGGGTTCGTGACGTATAGTAGAGTCCAATAAATCAAGCATTCCCTGCCAGTTTTTCCGGTTAAAGCTGTCGTAATACTGTTTTGCGATGTCAAGTGAAGTCATTAGAAAAGTATGTAGTTGAATGAAAAGGTAACTTAATTTAAGGCGACGTCAGTTCCGTCTACGATTTAAATTTAGACAAAAAAACAGTCGGCTGTTTCCAACCGACTGTTTTGGGGGCCCATATAGGGGTATTAGATTCTTGCAGAATGACAAATATAGGTTATTTCTCTCCTGACATTTGACCTGTTTTAGTGGCAGGTGGAGTGGCAGGGGCGTTTTTAACGTATTTATCCAACCAACCGTTCATCTCGTACAACATGTGCAAAAGTGATTCTTTGGAGTCGTAGTGGTGGCTTTCGTGCGGGAAGAATACCAACTTGGCTGTGGCGCCCATTCCTTTCAGTGCGTTGTAATAACGCTCCGACTGAATAGGGAAAGTTCCGGTGTTGTTGTCGGCTTCGCCGTGCGTCAAAAGAAGTGGCGTTTTTACTTTTTCCACGTTCATAAACGGCGACATCTTATTGTAGACATCAGGTGCCTGCCAATAGGTACGTTGTTCGTTTTGGAAACCGAACGGCGTCAACGTACGGTTGTAAGCGCCTGAACGAGCGATACCTGCTTTGAATAAATTGCTGTGTGAAAGCAAGTTAGCTGTCATAAATGCACCGTATGAGTGACCGCCTACACCTACGCGGCCGGCATCCACTACGCCAAGGCGTACACCTTCGTCAATAGCGGCTTTGGCACTGGCTACCAATTGTTCTACGTACGTATCGTTAGGCTCTTTATCGCCTTCACCCACGATGGGGATAGAGGCGTTTTCCAGTACTGCGTAGCCCATTGTCACAAACGCTGCTCCTGTCCAATAGCTGATGCGGTTGAATTGGTAAGGAGATCCGCTTACCTGACCTGCTGCCGCCGCATTTTTAAATTCGGCGGGATACGCCCAAAGGAACGTTGGCAGGGGCCCGTCTTCTTTTTTATAACCCGGAGGCAACAATAACATCGCGGTTAAGTCCACGCCATCGGGGCGTTTGTAGCGCAATTGTTGTTTCTGAATTCCTTTGTATTGTGGATAAGGATGCGGGAAAAATGTTACCTGAGTCAACGCAGGCTCAGCAGCCTTTTTGCCTTTTTTAGGAGCAGGTTTCAGGTTACGGATAAAGTAGTTAGGCTGGTCTTCCTGTGATTCGCGCGAAGTCAGAATGAGGCCTTTTTCGGCGTTCAGGATGGTGATAGGGCGCTCAAAGAAAGGCGCTTCCGACCGAAACATACGTTTTGCCTGCTTGGTGGTGAGGCTATAAAGGTCTACAAACGGACGATCACCTTCAGGAGAAGCCCCCTGGCCTGTCAGATAGATTTCGTTGGTAGGAGTAATGTCCAATACGTATTCACCGTACGCATTTTTCTTCAACTCGGGTGTACCGGGGTTGTTGTAACGGTCTTCCGACGAACGATCAAACAATACCACAGGATTTGCCGGGTTGCTTGGATTAACGAGCTTAGTGATGATTTTGCGGGTAGCGTTCCAACGCTCTGAAAATAAGGCAATTTGGTCAGTCCCCCATGTGATTCCTCCAAAGCGATTGGCGGCAGAATAAATCTCTTTAGCTTCGCCGCTGAACGGTGCATCCAATGTATAAACAACATCACGAACGGCTACTTTGCGTTTTGGATCACCGCCGTCTTTGGCTTCTACCCAATACAATGTAGCGGGTACGTCGTTGCGCCAGTTGTGATTACGTTGTCCCGAAGGAGCAGCATCCTGTCCCCAAGGCACATTTTCCTGCAAAGGTACATCTGTCAGCGCTTTGACCAATGTGCCGTTGATGTCAAAAATGTCCATTTTAGAAGGGAAACGATTGATGGTCACCAAGTAAGAGAACGGGCGGTGAATGGTTTCGATCAAGACAAAACGTCCATCAGGTGAAGGCGCCGCGGTAGCGATAAGTCCCATGCTGCCGATTTTCTGAACGCTGCCGTCCAATCCGATCTTCATTGCCTGTGAGGTAGCGTAATATTCGAATTGTTTTTCGTCGGCCGGGTTTTTAAGTAAGTCTTGGTACGTTGCGGCCTGTGCTTTTGTGCCAAGGTTCTGCTGAACGGCCGGGCCGGTCGGTACGCTGGTTACTGCGGGAGCAACACCTCTTTCGGCAGGAACTCCTCTGACGATGAATGATTTACTGTCAGAAACCCATTGGTAAGGGATACCCAACACTCCGTTGAGTGCAACATCGCTTACTTTTGTGGCAACTGCCGTGGCCACATCGGCTACGTACAGTTCAATTTTAGTGTCAGTCGTGTTGGTGAAAGCGATTTTGCTGTCATCCGGTGACCACTGAACAAAAGAGATTTGAGGATTCGCAGGCAATCCCGTGATCTGAATATCAGCGGCATTGGCAGCCACTTGACGTAATTTAAGATTGTTGGTAAATACAGAACGGCTCGGACCGCTGGTGGCGGGATTGATGCGTAAACCGGCCAAACGGAATTCAGGCTGTGAAAGCTCGGCAATCGTGGTAGTGGATGTGTTCCTTTCAGAGATAAGCATCCATTGTCCTTTGCTGTCCACGCTGACGGTCGGAGTGGGAGGGGCCGTTACCAGATCGGCTAACGGTTTGGGGGGCGTCAGATAGCCGCCTTTTTCCTGAGCGAACGCGGTAAACGCGCATACGCAACAGAAAAACAGTAATTGTTTTCTCATTGATCTTAGTTGTTTAGAAGTGGTACTAGATTTACTCAATACTCTTCGGTTTGGTACGACCGAAAAAGCCAAATTGTTTGCCGAGTTGCTCTTCCATGTCGCTGAGTTCAATTTTAAGGGCATGGATTGACAATGAAATCTCCCAAATAGATAAGCTCAGAGCAGCAATCTGCAACAATAACGCAACGAAAAATAATACTTGAGCGACATATTGATAATGTAAGTAGATGAACAGCATTGAAATTGCGCTCAACAGCAGGCTCGACACGATGATGAATTGAATATTTCGGATGATATGCACCCGTCGATGAAGGTGTTTGATTTGCTGAACGTAATTCTCGTCAGGGCTTTGGCGGAATTTATCGTGCAGTTCCCGGATCAAACTCGCGATGGCCAAATAGCGGTTGGTAAAGGCGATCATCATTAACGAAACGGTCGAAAATAAAATAGCAGGCGTACTGATTGCGAGTTCCATACCGGAAAATGGGTTTTAATAAAGGACGATAATAACGACTTTTTTGCTGACAATGTGTCTTCTTTGTGTACTTTGCGCTAAAAAATTGCCCACTGTCAGCTCCTGTTATTTATATGCTCGAAAATATCTTTGATTCTCACAAATTTAACCTTTGGAAAGCCAATTTGTTAAAAAACGGCCTTGAAATTCATCACATTGAGGAAAAATTTACCCGTCATAACAGTCATGGAGATGCATTGTTTTCGGTGGTGATGTTGGATGCTACTACGCCCGAAGGCGACAAAATCCCCCCCATTTGCTTTTTGAAAGGCGAAGTTCTGTGTGTATTGGTGTGCTTAATTGATGAGCAAACCAATGAGAAATACCTTTTACTGGTTCGACAACGCCGTATTTGCGACGGATCACAAACCTACGAACATCCTGCCGGAATGCTTGACAGTGAGTCAGATGCGGTCAAAGTGGCAGCCAAAGAAGTGTGGGAAGAAACCGGAATTGTGGTCGAAAAAAATCAATTGGTTCGCCTTTTGGATTATCCTGTGTATCCTTCAACGGGGACCAGTGACGAAACGATGTACTTTTTTTATTGCGAATTAACGCTTCCCAAAGATAAAATTATGGCGTATAACGATCTGTTTATGGGAGAAGCCTCTGAACATGAGCGCATTGTGACGGTAGTGGTCCCTTTTGCAGAAGGCCATCGTCTGATCAACAATGCCAACGGTATTTTGCTCAATTTTTTATACTTAAAAGCCGTCGGAGACTGGGATTTGCTGAAAAAACTATAAAGAATGGCACGGTTTTTTGGTTTAGTTTGTAGTCTATAAGCCATTTAGGTAAAATCAGACTTTGATTGGTGTATAGCAATAAAAAAACAGAAGAAATGAAAAAGATTCAGGAAATAGCTTCAAAATACAATGTCAGCGAAGAAACCGTTCGTACATTATTGGAAGGGTTAAAACTGTCGGGAGGCCGTCAGGTTCAATTTAATATCAGCGAATTAGGCGGCATGGGCCAATGGCAGGGCGGAATGGTCATGATCGGTGATATGTTCAATAACAGCCTAAAAGCAAAAGTTGCCGAATTGTGTGCCGAACTTTCCCCGCTTTCTCAAACCGTATTGGAAGAAGAAAAAAAGCAAGAGGAAGCAAAGCCCCAAAAGAAAAACGAAACGTCAAAGAAGCCTGCTGAAAAACGCACGTTGGCTTCTTTTAACGGAAGCCAAAACGGACACAGATACGCCTATTTTGCGTCAGAAGAAGTTCTGGAACTTGAAGAAGATGGCAAAGTAACCAAATACAGCACAAAAGGTTATCCACTTTCGGGAGTTCAACAGTCACAGGATAACGGTGGGCGCAGTCTTAGTTTTACGTATCCCGGCGGTACAGTAAGTGCTAAAGATTTGAAAAAAGTGAAGTAGTAAATAAGAGGAAGTAAAAAAGAAGGATTGGCGGGTTTTCTGTCAATCCTTCTTTTGTTTAGTGTCGATCAACTTTCGACTGATTCCAATTCTTTCCGCACAGGATTATCACTTGTCATGATACGTTTACGGTGTTGCGCACCCCATTCTTTCATTTCAAAAAGTACTTTATCGAGCGACCGACCGTAAGGTGCGAGTTCGTACTCAACCATCACGGGGACAGTATCATATACGGTTCGTTTTACTAATTGATTGATTTCCAGTTCTCGCAATTCTTTTGACAACATTTTGGGTGTAATGGCGGGAATCGAGCGTTCCAGTTCTTTAAATCGCTTTTTCCCATCCAACAATGCACCAAGGATCGGTAACTTCCACTTGCCGCTGATAATGTCCAGACAATCTCGGATAGGAATCACCGATGCCGTACAGTCACTTTGAGTTATTTTTTCCATCTTCTTTCTAATTGCTATACTGAGATATATCGGTATACTTTAGTATATCGGTTACTATTGTATAGTAAAGGTACATACCTTTGCCCTGTTCAAAAAATAATTAATTTCTAAAACCGACAGATTGATACCAATAGAAGCAGTAACGTCGGTTTTTCCCACCCAAAAATAACAAGACCATGATTTTAGTAACAGGAGCAACAGGGCATTTAGGAAAAGCTACCATTGACTTTCTTCTCAATACAGTATCGGCAAATCAAATTGCGGCCTTGGTACGTGATGAAGCAAAAGCGGAAGAGTTGGCTGCCAAAGGCGTAGAACTTCGTCGGGGAGATTATAACGATATTGATTCTTTGGAAAAAGCCTTTGCAGGCGTTGATACGCTCTTATTGGTATCGTCGGCTTCGCTCGAAGACAGAGTGGGGCAGCACATCAATGCTATTAATGCCGCCGTTCGGGCGGGCGTAAAACACCTCATTTACACCAGTGTGGTGAAAGCATCGCACGAAACGAAGTTTATTCCGGGCGCTGACCACATCAAAACGGAAGAATATTTGAAGCAGTCAGGCATTTTGTACACGATCTTCCGAAACACATTCTACGCCGAAGTATTGCCGACGCTGTGGGGTAATGTGCTCGAAAGCGGGCAATGGTTTTATCCCGCAGATGCAGCAAAAGCAAACTTTGCGGCTCGGAAAGACATGGCGGAAGCATTGGCAAATGTGCTTGTTTCTCCCGAAAAACACCTTAATAAAACCTACGAGATAACCGGCTCCAAATCGTACACATTTGCTGAGATTGCGGAACAACTGAGCGATGTTACCGGAAAAACGATCACGTATACCGATATTCCGTTAGATGCTTTTAAAGAAGGCTTGACAAAAGCGGGCGTTCCGCAACAATATGTGCCGATCATCGTCAGCATCAGCGAAGCATTCAAAGCAGGAGAAATGGACGCTACAGAAGAGGATTTGGAAACACTTCTGGGGCGCAAACCAACCTCATTGAGCACCTATTTACAGGAAACATACGCCCATTGATCGGATAACGTCGGCGAGGTTCAAAACCTCGCCGACGTTTTGAGTTTGGTAAATTAAGAACCGTTTAGCATCTTGCCGGACGGTTTTTTTGTATTCACTAATTTACTCACTCATGTCATCTACTCCATCGACGGTACTCGAACGTTTTCTGCAATATGTTCAGATAGATACGCAATCGGATCCCAATTCCACCACGCAGCCTTCGACCGAAAAACAGAAAGATCTGAGTCGTTTGTTGACCACAGAACTGTTTGAAATGGGCGTTTTGGATGCTCATTTGGACGAATATGGCTACGTATATGCAACGCTTCCTGCCAATACCAATAAGTTAAATGTGCCCGTTATTTGCTTCTGCTCGCACGTAGATACGTCGCCGGATTGCTCCGGTAAGGGCGTAAAGCCCATTGTTCATACCCGGTGGGATGGTTCGGATATTGTCCTCCCTGATGATGCCACACAGGTTTTGCGTCAAAGTGAGCACCCTGATCTACAGGCGCAAATAGGCAATGATATTGTCACGGCGAGCGGTACTACGCTGCTTGGAGCGGATAATAAAGCGGGCGTTGCCGAGATCATGGATGCGGTTTATTTTTTGATCAATAACCCTGACATTAAACACGGAACAATAAAGATACTCTTTACGCCCGACGAAGAGATCGGACGCGGTACCGCTAAAGTTGATCTGGAAAAACTGGGAGCCGCTTTTGGCTACACCATTGACGGCGAAAGTTTGGGGACGCTTGAAGACGAAACGTTCAGCGCCGATGCCGTCAAAATCACCATTTATGGGGTAAGCACGCATCCGGGATTTGCCAAAGGAAAACTCGAAAATGCCCTTAAAATTGCGGCCGATGTGTTGGCGGCATTGCCAAAAGATACGTTATCGCCTGAAACAACCGAGGAGATGGAAGGCTTCATTCACCCGACGAACATCGAAGGCATTTTGGAAAAAGTAACATTGGGCTTTATTATTCGGGATTTTTCAGAGGCAGGATTGCACGAAAAAGAAAACTATCTAAAAGCATTATTGGATAAGATATTGGTCAATTACCCCAATTCCCGCGCGAATTTTGAAGTAGTGGAGCAATACCGGAACATGAAAGAGGTGTTGGATCAACATCCGCAGGTAAGTGAATATGCACTCGAAGCGATTCAGCGCAGTGGACTTACGCCCATGCGCCGAAGCATACGCGGCGGTACGGACGGATCGCGGTTGTCTTTTATGGGATTGCCTTGTCCAAACATTTTTGCGGGAGAGCACGCGTTTCACTCTAAACTGGAATGGGTGTCGTTGCAGGATATGCAAAAAGCCGTGGAAGTGATCGTGAATCTATGCCGAATTTGGGAAGAAAAAGCGTAGGTCAACAACTGCACTTATTTGTTTACGTAAGTTTTCTTTTGGGGGGGTATGTTGTTTAAAGACAAAGGATAACCGTTTGATAACTTTTTGGTATTAACTGTAATGCAAATTATAACAAACAGTAGGATGTATTTCGTTGTACAAAAGTTTGCGTTCTTACTCCTAAACCGTTAAAAAAATAATGTTCCGTAACAGCCTGTTATCCTTTCTTGCCGCGTTTGCCCTTTTTTTAACCGCTTTTCGTTTTGAAGACAGTTGGTTAGACAAGATCGTGGCAAAGTTTGAAGCGTATCAACAACATGCTCCTCAAGAAAAAGCATATTTGCACTTAGACCGCCCTTATTACTCCGCCGGCGAAACTATCTGGTTTAAGGCCTATTTGATCAATAGCGGAAGCCACACCGCCGACTCGGTCAGTAAGGTACTATACGTTGATCTGGTTGATAAAGCAACCGGGAAAGTGGTTTTGTTGAAGAAAATAGAAATGAAAGGCGGCTTGGGAGCAGGAGATTTAGCGTTAAAAGATTCGCTGAAAGCCGGAGACTATATGGTAAGAGCGTATACAAATTGGATGCGTAATTTTTCGGAAGATTTTTTCTTTCATCGTGACTTACTTATTTTCCGAACAGATACGCAGCCAATAGGGTTTCCTTCCAACGCCGACGATATTGATGTTCAATTTATGCCCGAAGGCGGGCAATTGGTGATGGGGTTGGAAGGCAGAGTAGCCTTCAAAGCTACCAATATTTTGGGGAAAGGGGCCGACATTACGGGCGCAGTACTCAATCAGGCCAATGATACGTTGGTGGGCTTTTCTACCCTGAAATTTGGTATGGGCTATTTTTCCATTACGCCGGAGGCGGGTCAGAACTACCGTATTGAGATTCGCAAGCCGAACGGTGGTTATGCAAAATATTCCTTTCCCGAACCTCTGCCGCAGGGCGCAGTCATGATGGTGGACAATGTTTCGAGCAAAGAGAACGCGAGGGTGATCATTAAACATAACCTGACCGTCGCCCCAACAAGCGAGATGGCGCTGATTGCACAAACAAGAGGAGAGGTCGTTTATGCGGCTAAAACCTCCATGAACCGGAGAATGTCGCTTTTCAACATCCCCAAAAATACTCTTCCCGAAGGAATTACGCAGTTGACGTTGTTTGATGAAAAAAGCCGGCCTGTGTGCGAACGACTCATCTTTACAAATAAAAATCGGCCCTTATCGGTGCAGATACAGTCGGATAAACCCACTTATAAAATCCGTGAAAAGGTCGAATTGGAATTGACGGCAAAAGATGCTGCCGGCAATCCTGTCAGTGGAAACTTTTCCCTTGCCGCAACCGATGCAGGGCAAGTGCTTGAAAAAGACCCTTATGGCGTAAACATTCTTTCGTATGCTTTGTTGACTTCCGACTTAAAAGGTGCCGTTGAGCAACCTTCTTATTACTTTGATGTCAACAACCCGAACAATGTCCGTGACCTTGAAGTGCTGATGATGACGCAAGGTTGGCGGCGGTTTGTTTGGAAAAATGTACTGGAAGATTCGCTGGCCGTGCACCGTCATTTTATTGAAGAGGGAATTTCGTTTACGGGTAAAGTCGTGCGTGGCAATAAAAAACAATCAGGAGTAGTGAAATTGACCTTTATGCTGCAATCTGCCGGGAAAGACAGTCTGCGTTCGGTTTTTATGGGAGAAACGGCTGAAACGGGAGAATTTGCTGCCCTCAATCTCAATCTTCGCGATACTACAAACCTGTTGATACAGGCCGTCAGTGAGCGCGGTAATCGTAATTTTACCATTGTTTTAGATCCTTTCAAGCCTGCAACGGTAACGCTGACGAAAGTCCCGTTCAACAGCATTCAGTTCGATATCAATGAATTGGCTCAGTACTTAAAACGGGCCGACGACTATTTACGCATTGAACGCAAGATTCGCGAAAGCCGTGAAAAAATGCTTCAGGAAGTGGTCATCAAAGCCAAAAAGAGCGATCCGCAAAAAGAAGACAGCCGCCGAGCCATGTACGGTACGCCGGATGCTTCCATTAAGTTGGATTTTATGAACTCGGCGGGCGCTCAGAGTATTTTTGATATTCTACAGGGGCGCGTGGCAGGGGTAACAGTTTCAGGCACAGGCATGAATCGCACAGTTCAGATCCGGGGAGCGGCCAATTTCAGCGGTGTGGTTGAGCCGCTGTTTGTATTGGACGGAATGCCCGTAGACAAATCTACCATTATGAATATTCCGCCAACAGATGTAGAAGCCATTGATGTGTTGAAAGGGGCGTCAGCGGCCATTTATGGGAGCAGAGGCGGCGGTGGTGTGATTGCCATATTGACCAAAAGAGGCAATACCAATTATGATTGGTCCAAAGATACAGCGCCGGTGCCCGGTACGCTTGTAACTAAACTGTTGGGATACGGTCCTGTCCGAGAATTTTACTCACCTCAATACGATAAACAGGCCCCGGAGCACGTACGGCCTGACTATCGCCCCACGGTGTTTTGGGCGCCATTGATTCAAACGGACAAAGACGGAAAAGCCAAAGTAAGCTTTTTTACGTCGGATGCTCAAACCACTGTTCATTTTCGGGTAGAGGGAATGACGCCTAACGGATTGTTTGGTGCGTCGACCGGTCAGATCAAAACGGAATAAATGTTGACAAAAAAGAAGCCGTCTCAAAAGCATCTTTGAGGCGGCTTCCTGTAGTTACCACTTTTCCAGACCTAAAAGTTTTTTACCTAATTCATTCAATTCAGCGGCATCGTACTTGGTTTGTTCCCAATTGCGCGGGTCGCCGGGAAATGCGTACCCTTCGGGGGCGATGCGATTTTTCCACGAATTAACACGCCACTCACGCATGGCTTCGTTGTCTTCTTCAGCGGGCATCATCGAGATATACTGAGCAATGCGTACTTTATTTCCCGACAGATTAGGCCGAATTCCGTGGGGCTGTGAGCTGTTAAAGATCAATAAGTCACCCGCCTCCAGTTTTACTTTCACCAACTTATCTTCAAATTCTGAAATGTCAGGTTTAAAACGATTGCGGTCGGCAGGCTGTGTCAATTTCCAGGTGTCATACGTGCGGAACAGCTCAGGAATGCACTGAAATCCACCCATGTTTTCGTCGGTTTGGTCGGCCAGTGCCAGTACTCCCTGTACATTTTGGGGTTTGGTTTCGGGGTCATAATCCCAGTGAATAAACCCTTTGTATTCAAATCCGGGACGAATCGGGAAGTTCAAATTGGCGCGGTCGATGGTTACCCACAGTTTTTCGGTGCCCCACACATCCACAAACGCATCATATACACGCTGCATTTGGCGGTTGTTCCAAAGGTGTTGATTATTATATACTTCCACCATTCCTGTACCGGTGAGCTCTTTCATTTTCATTTCGGCGCGCGGTGGTGCGTACCATGTTTCAGGATCATTGGCATCTTTTTCTTCAAACTCCCACAAAAATCGAGCGGTACGCTCGGCTTGCTCTTTCGGTACGGCATTTTTGATGACAATGTAGCCGTTGTGTATCCAAAACTGCCAATCTTCTTCGCTCAATACCCGAAGGGGTTTTCCGTTGGAACGGTCGCTTAATTTAATATGGCTGCTGGTAGCCGTGGAAGGATTGCCGGGAATATCTTTATGATTTTGATTGGGTGCCATTGTCGCAACCATCGTAGGAGCCATTGTTTGTGCTTCCATTGTAAGTTTTATTTTTAATTGAAATAATGATACAAAGATAGCGGCTCATTACCCCCAATTTCTACCCTTACAGTTGCCTTTATTTGAACAATATTGATTTTATTTGCTTTTGAATAGATGGTTAATGCGATTTATATGCAAATAAGCTCTTGTTTTAAAAGCCATTTAAGTTCTTATATTTTCTTAAATGCCTTATATGGTAAAAAATGCAATGAAAATATTATTTGAAGAATTCGTCCCCGATTCCAACAGTTCGTTTCGAGTCATTAAGACCCCGAAGCTGAATGACGTATTTTATTGGCATTTCCATCCCGAGTTTGAACTGGTATACATCGAAGCCCCGAACGGGCCGCGACACGTAGGAGAGCATTTCTCCCAATACGAAGAAAGTGACCTGGTCTTTATCGGTTCCAATATTCCGCATCTTAATTTTGATTACGGTGTCAAAACAGACTATGAAGAAATCGTTCTTCATATCAGTCAAGATTTTCTTGGTAATGCCTTTGGCGTGACCCCTGAATTATCGGTTATTTATCAGCTATTTGAAAAAGCACAATATGGCATTGCGTTTGGAAAAGGAGCGAAACAGTTAGTTGGAAAGCGGATGAAAAAACTCCATTTATTGCCTCCTTTTGAACAGTTTCTGGAAGTGTTGAGTATTTTTCAACTGTTGGCAACAACGGATGATTATTTGCTTCTGCACTCAAAACCCGTTGAAAATCAATATACGAAAAAGGAACAGGAACGCCTGAAACGCTTATACCGGTTCATTGACGAAAATTATCAACGTAAAATTGAAATTGAAGAAGTAGCGGATTTGAGTCATTTGAGCAATGCCGCTTTTTGTCGTTATTTCAAAAAAATCACACGGCTTACCTTTACCGAGTTTCTGAATCACTACCGCATCAACCAAGCCAAAAAGCTTTTGTTGATGGATAAAAACGTGACCGAAAGTTGCTTTGAATGTGGTTTTGAAAGTCTGTCGTATTTTAATCGCACGTTCAAAAAAGTAACGGGTGAAAACCCGTTTACTTTTAAAAAACGTTATCGAAATAAATAGAAATTTCAGGTAAACAAGAGTTTCCGTTATTTTTTTTCTATTTCAGGAACTCGAACTATTAATAACGCAATAAGGTAAGAAAGAAAAGAGTTGGCAACTAAATTAAATAATAGCGAGCTAAATAAACCGGATATCGAATATTGATTCAAAATTTTAGTTCTTACTTCTATATCTTCTTTGCTGTTATCTTCCATTTCTACATGATGTTTAACGGCGTAATCATCTAAAGCTTTGTGTAGAATTTCAATGTCTTTGTCAGCTAATACTTCTTTGTAATTTTTGTCAATATATTCGTGAAGAAATAAATGAAAACCAATCATTAATATTGAAAAAAAAGTAAGCGTAAAAAATGAATAAAAATATTTAATACGAAATTTTTGCTTTCTCATATTAAATATAACAAAAGCATAGTATACAACCAGTGCAAGTTGAATTATAAATATAGTTATATTAAACCACGGATAATAAAATATATCATATAAAGTAAAATATTTTATTATTTCTAAAGCCATCTTGAATATAAGAGCGTGTTGGGAAATTATGTTTGGTTTTTTGGCTTAATTCGTTGCAGCATCAGTTGAATGTTGGCTAAAAGTAGCCATCCAACCGAAGAAGATAGTGTATACTCGTAATCTTTGACGATCCGCCGAAAAAAATTTGTCCAAGCAATGCTCCGTTCTACCACCCAACGCTTGGCTACAGGTACAAATCCCTGAGCTGATTCAGGACGAGAAGCCCGCTCAAAATCAATGTCCCAACTGGCCAGAGCTTTTGCAAAAACACCGCCGTATGGACCATCGCCAAAGACCTTCTCAACCCGATCACCATACCACAATATATCACTCACCAAGGCTAATGCGGCAGGGCCATCTGCGTCATTGGCAGCGTGTACATGAGCGGCCCATAAGCGACCACCTGTATCGACCAATAACTGGCGCTTGCGTCCATTGACTTTCTTATGTGGGTCAAGACCTCGATATTCACAGATCATAGGAGCTAGCTTAACACTTTGACTATCAACACAAAATACGGATGGATATGCTTCACGTTTTTCCTGTTTTCGATCCAGTTGGTTCAATTCTCGATTGATTCGTTCAAGTGTCCCATCCGTTTTCCAGCAGTTAAAATAATAATAAACGGCCTGCCAATGCGGGTATTCATCAGGCAAATTTCTCCATTGGCATCCCGTACGCAATAGCCATAAAATCGCATTCATTACTTGGCATAAATCAAGTTTTCGTTTGCGTTTAAGGGGTAAAAAGTGCGATATTGCAGCCCACTGAGAGTCGGTCAGTTTAGAAAACTGTTTGGTCATTTCTTTGCATTTTGGTCGATACAAAGATGATACGACTCTCAGCCTTTATCAATTCCCAAACACGTTCTAAGGATTATCATAGATGCCTGTAGAGATACTCTTATAGTATCAGAAATTGTCAATTTCATTATTTTGATTTACTGTAAAACCTAATAATTCTATAACCTATACTTAAACATACTAAAATGAATATAGTAGTGCTGTAAAAAACCCAATGATTTGATTCGTTTTTTAGAATAGAATCAGGATATAGATTTATAGTAGCATAATGCCGAAAATTTTTATATCCAAAACTGGAAGGAAGAAAGAAAAAATCAGGACTAAAGCTTAATAAGAAGCATATGAAGATTTGGCAAAAGCCTATTATTAAGTTCTTTATATAAAAACTCAATAATACTACGATGACTATATATCCAAATGAAGATATTAAAAGCTGATTTAAATAACCGATATATAAGAAAAAATAATAGTTAGAATTGTTAGATTTTAAATAGTCAGCTCTATAATGTAACAAAAAATATGACATTGTTAAATAGAAAAAGGTGAATATAAGTACTATAGTGATAATAATAAAAAGCCGAGAAAAATAAAAATAAATTGCAGGGGCAGGTAACAGTAAAAATTTTAATTCAAGAGAGTTGTCTAGTTCTATATTTTGAATTACATAACATAATAGGAGAATGGAAAAGTTGAAAGTAAAATAAAATATCAATGTAGAAATCTCACAGAGTGAGTTAAAATATCCAACACCTCTCTGATTAATCGGTGTATTACCATTAAATGAAAAATAGAATAAGATTAAAATTGTAAACATTGAAAATAAACCAACGCCAACAGTTGCTAGAATCTTCTTGCTGTATATATATGTTTGTATATTGAAATTTATAGTTTTAATAAAATTATCCATTTTGCCGTTTAAATATCGTGAGAAAAAATAAGCCTACAGAAACAATGGGAAAGGAAATGTTGCTCCAAAATGCGTTTCTCTGTGAATATGAAAAGTATAAAGAAGATAATGGAAGAATCGGAAGAATATTGCGGATAAAAATTAAAATAACCATGAATAATATCCACAAAGAAGTGTTGCTTTTTAAAAGAAAACACGAAGAATATCCAAAAATAAAAAAAGTAACCACTTCTACATATGATAACTTATAAAAAAGCCTATCCCAACTGCCTTTTTCAAAAAGGGTATTTAAGGAAATTAAAAATTCGATATATTCAAAAAAAAATATACAGGTTTGAATCGTTATAACTAAAATGATACCTAAAAGTACTTTTGATAAATGTATCTTTGATAGATTAACCGGTAAAAATTGAAAAACATTCCAATGATTTAAATCGACTGTTATTAAATAAAAAACCACAATTAAAACAGATATGGTGATGGTAACAGATGCAATATCTGTTACTTTTAAACACCAGTAAGTGAATTTTTCTAAAGCTGGAAATTCGTACTTCCAATTTGGATAAGTCGTGTTAAATGAATGATAAAAAGCGTAAAAATACAGTATATTGAATATAAATGGAGTAGCTAATATTGTAGCTTGTTTATGTAACTTAATATATTCTGTTGATATATAAGATGTTATGTTTTTCATAAAATAGCGCAATGTTTGGCTAAGTATATATCCTCAATTGTAGCACTCCTGATTGAGTTTATTTTGAAAGATGAGTGAATATTATCTCTATCCATGAAATTGTATAGTATGAATATATCATTTTTATTTGTATAAAAGTCGATTTTTTTGGTTCCTTCTTTGAAATTGTTTTGAGGGGCAATAGCTATCTCGTATAAAGAAACAGCGTCTTTTTTACTGTCAAATACAATTTTACCATCTTTTAAAATAATTATTCTACTACTTAATTTTTGCGCCTCTTCAATATTGTGTGTACTATACACAATGGAAACATTGTTTTTGCTATTTAAAAGCTTTATTATTTCTCTAAATTCAATGATTGCCTGAGGGTCTAAAGTATTAGTAGGTTCATCTAGCAGTAAGAACTGCGGCGAATGAACATACGCGATAGCCAGCCCCAGTCGCTGCTTCATTCCGGTTGATAAATGCTTAACTAGCTTATCTTTTTCGTTTATGAGCCCAACCGTTTCTAATGTTTTCAGATATATAATGGGATCATTAATAGAATATAATTGGGCAATAATGGAGATATTTTGCCAAACACTTAAATGGTCATAAGAAATTGTTTTATTTAAAAGAGCGCCAATCTTATGTAATAAGTTCTCTCGATTTTTAGCGTTAAGTATACTGTTTCCAATGATTACTTCACCTGAACTTAAAGGTAGACCTCCTAAAATACACTTGAATAGAGAAGTCTTTCCTGCGCCATTCTTGCCAAGTATACAACAAATTTCTCCCTCCTCAATTTCGAGGCTAATATTGTCTAAAATCGTATTTCCGGATAATATTAAAGAAGCATTTTTAAGAATGATGTTCAAAATTGATTAATTTTAGTATTGCATGAATAGTGTTTATTTGGTGTTTCGTATATTCAATTACATAAGAAACACCAAATAGTTGTATTTATACCCAAAGTACTTCGCTAAATCCGTTGTCACAGCTAATAGCAATAAGGTGAATCTGCACACTGAAAAATCCACCACTAAAGGTTAAATCGTAAGTATGTCTTGAGCACTTAATAGTTACTTCCGGTAGCGTACCTCCCGAATAGGTTTGAGCACCTGCTGTGAAAAGCCCGCACATTGCAATCGAAGTAATGATTAATAAAGCTTTGATTTTTTTCATAAAAAGTGAAGTTCCTTAACAATGTTTTTAAATAGTAGCTTTGAATCACTCCCAATTCAAATTTTAACTTTTCTGCTCGTTTTTTATGGCTTTAAGCTGCGAATAGAAGGTTTAGGTAAATGTTTGTTTTAGTTAATTGAAAGTTGCAAGACAAATAAAAGCCGACAGTAAAACGGTTGGCCTACTTCCTGATTTTATCACTACAAATTTCTCTCATTACATCACTAAGTCGTCTTACTGTTTTTATATAAATTCTATTGTTAAAACATATTTTTTCTTATAAATTGTGACTAAACAGCATAGTTTACGTACTGTTATTAAAAGAGAACCACTTCTTATAACTATGAAAATAGGAGAAAAAATACGGGCAATTCGAACCCTGAAAGGGCTTTCGCAAGAAAATATGGCTGATTTGCTTAATATGAAAGTACTGGCCTATGGAGGCATTGAGCGCAGTAAAACAGACATAAAGTTTTCTCGATTAACGCAGATAGCAACTGCCCTACAGGTAACTGTTGGTGATATTTTACAGTTCAGTAGTGAAATAAAAGCGAAGATTCAGGTGAATCCCCCTAAAAGCCCGGAAGAGCTGCAGTATAAAATTGATAAGTTACAGTTAGAAAAACAACTGCTCGAAGCGAAGCTGGAGAAAGCCGAACTTGAAGCATCATATTGGCAGGAAAAATCCCGGTTAGTTTCAGGCAACCGGGATTTTTAGTTTATAATCGAAAAAGAAAGAAGACCTACGATTTAATGGTATCCAACGGCACATCAGGAATCTCCATGTCAGGGTCCATGGTTGGTGGAAGCATGAAAAGCGTGTCATTGGTGAGCGTCGAGTCAGGCTGCTGTTCAATAGGCGAGGACGGCGCGCATCCTTTATAGGGCTTGATAATGGTAATGGTAGGTTTTGGGAATGGCCCGCGTTTGTAACCGATGCTTGGGTCGTCGTATACTTTTTCCAGAAAACGCCCTACCAACGGCAACGCCGTTTTGGCACCTTCGCCTAAGTTGGTACTTCGGAAGTGAATACTGCGGTCGTCGCCGCCAACCCAACCACCCACGACAAGGTCTTTGGTGACACCCATGAACCAACCGTCTGAGTTATTGGACGTTGTTCCGGTTTTTCCGCCGATCTCAAAGCCATTTTTAAACAAACTTCCAAAGGTCCAGATGTTTTGAGAAGTTCCGCCCGGTTCTTCGATTCCTCCTTTGAGCATGTGAAGCATCAGAAAAGCAGATTCTTCGCTGATGACCTGTTTGCTTTGCGGGGCAAATTCTTCGATCACGCTTCCGTCGGCATTCTCGATGCGGGCTACCACTACCGGATCGGTGTGGCGACCACCGTTTGGAAATACGGAGTAAGCCGCGACCATATCATACAGCGAAACGTCGAACGGACCCAAGCCAATGGAAGGAACCGCTTTGAGGGTTGTTGTTATCCCCAGTTTGTGTGCATAATTGACCACCGACTGTGCTCCGATCTTGTCCGTTAAACGGGCGGTGACGGAGTTGATAGAGCGCGCCAATGCACGGCGTAAAGTCAATTCTTGGTAAGTAAAGCCCCCGGTCGAGTTTTTGGGCCGCCAGATACGGGTCGTATCACGGCCTTTTACTTTCTCCCGAACTTCGACCTGAAAAGGTTCGTCCACCATCGTATCACACGGGCCCATGTTAAAAGCAGAACTGTCGATAGCGGCGCAATAAACGAAGGGTTTGAACGTAGAACCCGGTTGCCGTTTTCCCTGCTCAACGGCATCGTATTTAAAGAATTTATAGTTCAGACCGCCCACCCACGCTTTGATCTGTCCCGTGTAAGGGTCCATCGCCATCATGCCCGCGCGCAGAATGCGTTTGTAATAATTGAGTGAATCAATAGAGCTCATCACCACGCGTTTTTCGCGACCGGTTTTCCAGTCGTAAATGGTCATGGTGTCTCGTTTGTTCATATAATACCAAATCGAGTCCTGACGGGTAATGGAATCCAGTCGGGAAAATTTCTTTGACAATACCTTATAGCGGTCGGTACGTTTGGCAACGTCATGCAAAAAGTTAGGAATTTCGTTGCCCTGCTCGTCGCGCCACGGATTTTGTTTTAACCAGTGATTCTCAAAGGTTTGTTGAAGCATTCGCATCCGTTCTCCTACGGCGGAAACGGCGTGTTTCTGCATTCGGGAATCAATGGTGGTACGGATTTTCAATCCGTCGGTATAGGGGTCATAATCGTTTTCTTCCCCCCATTTTTTGACAAAATCTTCTACACTTCCGTTGAAATACTGATAAATGGCGTATTCATCGTCTTCCTCGTTAAAGCGCTCGGGTGTTAGATGAAGTTCAATGGGCAGATTGCTGAGCGAGTCGGCCGCACCTTGTGTCAAATAATTATACTTGACCATTTGCGCCAACACCGTATTGCGACGTGTCAGCGATTTGTCGTAATTCTTGGTCGGATTGTACGTATTGGTTGCTTTTTGAAGCCCTACAAGTACGGCCGCTTCCTGTAAATTAAGATTATAAGGTGATTTGTTAAAATAATACCTTGCTGCCGTTTTGATACCGTATGTATTGTTGGCATAATCAACGGTATTGAAATACATGGTCAGGATCTCTTCCTTCGAAAAGTTACGTTCTAACCGAATGGCGGTCAACCATTCTTTAGTTTTGTAGACGATCGTTCGCACGAGCGGAACGTAGCCTAATAGCCCGCGAGCGGAGCGTTTACGGGTTTTGAACAGTTTTTTGGCCAACTGTTGCGTAATGGTACTTCCGCCGCCGCGTTCGCCGCCTTTCAGAATTCCTACGGCCACGCCCATCAACGCCCGTGAGTCAATGCCGGAGTGTTGATAAAAACGGGCATCTTCCGTAGCAATGAGTGCTTTCACCAAGTTGGGCGAAAGACTGTCATAATCAATAGGGGTGCGATTTTCGGTATAAAATTTTCCGATCAGTTGCCCGTCGGCCGAATAGATCTCGGAAGCCTGCGCCACTTTGGGGTTTTGCAGGTCTTCGACGCTGGGCATGCTGCCACATAACCATAAAAAATTGGTTTCGACGCAAAAAATGTAAAAAGCAAAACCCAACGTGCCATAAAGAAATGTTTTCCAGAGGAGTATTACCGGACGGTAATAGGGGGAATTTACGTCAACACGGTTGTGGAATCTTCTTTTTAACGAAGTGCGGTACGCATGGTAAGAGGCGCTCCAGCCGGCAAGCCGCTCTTTACCAACTACTTTGCCAACTAAATTGTAAAGCAATGTCAGTAACCAGCCAAAAGCCTGCTTGAAGGGAGCGATGAGTTTTTGCCAAATCACGTTCAGTTTCTCCAAAAAATCACGCATAAATCAATGCCTAATGGGTTTGAGCATCAAAGATAGCTTTTTTGGGAGATACGAAAAAACGAAGTGATTTACCGAATAATAAGAAACAAGGCATTGTCGGGCAAAGAAGGGTCATTTATGGTCGTGAGGCATTCATGGTTGGCTACACCGGCATTACTGTTTCCTGACCATAAATGACCACAGAATCATCTAAA
The DNA here is from genome assembly GCF_965279615.1 of Runella sp. Lineage (NCBI taxonomy): Bacteria > Pseudomonadati > Bacteroidota > Cytophagia > Cytophagales > Spirosomataceae > Runella > Runella sp. Next base: position 194,819 of record NZ_OZ257252.1, read on the forward strand.
CAAGTTCAAGTGGCACCAAATTGACGGCTACCGACAAAGTGTGTTTTCCGGAACTGAAAATGATTCCTTTCAACGGAGCGATGTCGCCATAATCACGTCCATACGCAATGATAATGTGCCTTTCCTGCGGTATCATATCATTGGTAGGGTCAAATTCGCACCAACCCATGTTGGGAATATAGACCGATAACCACGCATGAGACGCATCCGAGCCCTGCAATTTTTTCTTGCCCGGCGGCGGTAGAGTTTCAATGTACCCGCTTACATAGCGAGCGGGAAATCCCAGACTTCTCAAGCCGGCAATGGCCAAATGAGAAAAATCCTGGCATACGCCTTTGCGCTCTTTCAGGACGGTTTTGAGAGGGGTATTAACGTTGGTAAAATTGGAAACGAAGGTAAATTCCGTGTAAATTTTGTGACACAACCGTCGTACACATTCGTATAGAGGAAGATTGTCGGCAAAACAGTCCTGCGCAAAATGCCTGATTTCATTGTCCCACGAAATAAACGGGCTGGGCAAAAGGTATTGCAGTAATTCCGCTTTCAGCAAATGAGTATTCCAAATATAATTGCGGGCATCTCGGCACAACATGGAAAGGTTTTCCAACGGAATAGTTTTGGAGAAACTTTCCACCGTACTTTCCGCGATTACGGTCAGTTCATTGTGCGAAACATCAATAGAAAAATAATGGAGCGTATTACCGAAAAAATCGGTTCTCGGTACCACTTCAACGGGAGTAGGGGTAATTAGAAGCGAAAAAGAATGACACAATTGCCCCTTCATGGTCTGCGGTTTCAGACAAACCAGACTGTGATAGGTGCTCACCGGGACCACATATTTATACTTTGTTCGATGCGTTAGCTTATACTTCATTGGTCTCGTTGTTGTTGGTACCCTCCAATAAAACGTTTTGAATAACAGTATGCATAAAATACAACTGGGTCAGGCTGAACGTAACCGAAGAGATCAGTTCGGTGACTTCGCCCAATAAGCGGTCTAAATTTTCCCGGAATTGGGTATTGGGCTGACAGGCGCTAAGTTTGGAGACAGCGGCAAGTTTTATCTTAACGGAGGCTTCCAAGACGGCTTTCTCGGCCTGATTTAAACGGTCGAACCGGGCGTCTTTGGGGAGCTGACAAAGGCATTCAGACAATAGATCCAATTGATAAACAAGGGAATAAGGAAGCTTTTTGTCCAACAAAACCATGTCGAGCGCAGCTTCCAAATTAAAACTCGTTTTGTAGATCTGGCGGTAATGAACCAACAGGTGTTGGTTGGTCAGTAAAGCTTCAATGAGTTCATTCTCAATGTTTTCGTCATTTTTGAAACTAAAGAATGAACGAATGATACTGATACGTGAAAGCACTCGCTCTACTAATTTGCCGGCTTCCAATAAAAAATAACCGCTGTCACGAGGCATGGATTCGGAAATGATACCGTAAAAAGAGAATAGCCGAATGTGCAGTTTGTCGAGTACTTTCTGAAAACTGTTGGGGTTATGTTTATCGGCGTTTCTAACCTTTTTCTGACTGTTTTCGATCAGGTTAATGATACGGCGTGTGTCGTTGTTCCACTTGTCGCTGACGCTGATGACACAATGTAGGAACGAGCTTAAATGCGATGCCACCGAGCCCGGTTTTTGCGCATTGTGAATCAACTCAATGAGTTCTAAGTACGGATTTTCGCGAATGGCAGTATTGCCTTCGTCTGTAAAGCCCGGATACGTAAACGTCAGGTGCGTGACGGATTGCAGCAAAATATCAATGTACTCAGATTTGTACGAGCCCCTGAAGGCAACATTTTCATTGAGCGCATTGATAACGATGGTCATGAATTTGGTAAGCGCCATGGTCCGCTCGCTATACCGCCCCACCCAAAAAAGGTTTTCGGCCGTACGGCTGGGCAACGAGGTATGGTGAATGACAGGAGCAGTTTTCTGAACCGCTATTTTGGTATTCACCTCAGGCATGGTGTCGGAGACGATCCACGTATCTTTGGAAATACCGCCGTATTGATTTGAAATAATATAACGGTCTTTTTCCGCCGAACTCCGGGTCAAGCCACCGTTCATCACCTGATATTCATTGCCATCCGATACCAAAAATGCACGAAGTGAAGCAAGACGAGGCTCGATTTTGCCATCCACCAACGAAGGCGTGGTGGAAAGACTTACTTCTTCCTGCGCAATATATTCATGAGGGTGTTGAAGAATGGCATTTCTGAGATCGGCAAGTTGATCATTGGTTAAAAGCCGACCGTACATTGACCGAAATCTTTGCTTACGATTGGCTTTTTTAATGATCAGCCGGTGGAGATTTGCAAGTACAAAATTACGCTCTTTGGGCTGTCCGCACCACCAGGTCGCAATAGAAGGCATAATGAGTTCTTCACCCAAAAAATAGCGACAGGTAATGTTCATAAATGCCAATAATGCACTGTTTTCAAGCACACTTGCTCCGGGAGGATTAAGCACAACAACATTGCCGGAACGAATTACGTGTAAAAGCCCGGGCACGCCCAAGCGTGAATCTTCACGCAACTCGAGCGGATCGCACCAATCATCGTCCACACGGCGCACAATCACATCCACGCGTTCCAAACCATCAATGGATTTTAACCAAACGTAGCCATTCCGCACTAACAGATCGTCCCCTTGTGCCAACGTATAGCCCAAATACGAAGCTAAATAAGCATGCTCAAAATAGGTTTCGTTGTTGGAGCCGGGGGTCAGATAGATAATGTTTGGATTTTCTTTTCCCCGATTGGCAAATCCCGAAACCGTTTGACTGAAATGATTGAAAAAAGGAGAAAGCCGATTTACAAACATCCCTTCTGTCAGTTCGGGCAACAGCTTGCTCATGATGCGACGGTTCTCAAGCGTATACCCTGCGCCCGAAGGAACCTGCGTGCGGTTATCGACGAGCCACATCCGGCCGTCCGGCCCCCGGGCCATGTCGGCAGCGTACAGGATCAGCTGATTTTGAGAAGGAAGTTTTATGTCAAAACAAGGCCTGAAAAAACCTGTATTGTCAAATACCAACTCAGGGGGTAAAATATCATCTTTGACGAGCTTTTGGGGACCGTATATGTCTTTTAGCATTAGATCAAGCACCAACGCCCGCTGTTTAAGCCCTTTTGAAATATGATCCCATTCCTTCTGCTCAATGAGAAAAGGAATAGGATCAAGTTGCCACGGACGATTCAGCCCATCGGAACTGTCATATATATTATAAGTAACGCCGTTTTCCCGCAGTCGATTGATGATCTCCTGATTTCGTGCCTCCAACTCTTTGATTCCCAGACGTTCAAGTGAAGTAAAAAGGGTTTTCCAATGCGGTTTGACGTGACCATCCGGACCGATGGTTTCGTCATACGAATTGATTTCCTGTTGATACGATTGGAGTAAATCAATAGAGGTGCTTGTGTGCATTAGGAAATTGTTACAAAGAATAATTACTCAATTGGGCTCTTAAATTACTATTTTGCACGCCAAAATCTTCTTAAATCCAACGTATTTGGATATTCCGGATTGATGAGTTCAATCGGAGTATCAATTTTCAGGTCTTTCTTGCTTTCCGCAACGAAACGTGAAATAGTCGACGTTGCCTGTTGTACCGGTGCCGATGCTTCCTGATTATCGTTGGAAGGCGTATGGCCAAAACCCCAGAAACGACTGATCATCCGTGATTCCGCTTCGTAGCTGTTAACGGGGTATGTATCAAAACTGCGCCCTCCCGGGTGAGATACGAAATATGTACAACCACCCAACACACGGTTGTTCCATGTGTCCACCACATCAAAAACAAGCGGCGCATCTACGCCAACCGTGGGGTGCAGGGCAGACGGTGGATTCCACGCTTTGTAACGAATGCCCGCCACAAATTCACTTTTAACGGCGGTACTTCTGAGCGGAACGCGGCAACCGTTGCAAACCAGAATATGACGATCCTGCACAAAACCACTGACCTTTACCTGTAAGCGTTCCAGCGAAGAATCTACGAAACGAGAAGTTCCTGAGCTTGACAGTTCTTCGCCCAGTACGTGCCACGGCTCAATGCCAAGGCGTATTTCCAGTTGCATGTTATCTACCGCAATGGTTCCGTAATGTGGGAAACGGAATTCAAAGAAAGGATCAAACCACGATATATCGAAGGCATAACCGGCATCTTTGAGATCATTGACCACATCGACCATATCCAAATAGGCAAAGTGCGGCAGCAAAAAGCGGTCGTGTAGTTCAGTCCCCCAACGGATCAATTTTTTCTTATAAGGCTCTTTCCAGAATTTAGCGATCAGCGCCCGTACCAACAGCGTTTGCACCAAGTTCATGTGCTTGTGAGGCGGCATATCAAACGCTCGGAATTCCAAAATCCCCAGTCGGCCCGTTGAAGAATCGGGAGAATATAGTTTGTCAATGCAGAATTCTGTACGGTGCGTGTTTCCCGTTACATCCACCAAAAGATTGCGGAAAATACGGTCAACCATCCAAAACGGCACTTCGCCGTTATCCGGAATTTGGTCAAACGCAATTTCGGCTTCGTACAACCGCTCATCGCGGCCCTCGTCGATGCGCGGCGCTTGACTTGTTGGGCCAATAAAAGAGCCGGCAAATAAATAACTCAACGCCGGGTGATGCTGCCAATAAGTGATCAAACTGCGCAACAGATCCGGGCGACGAAGCACAGGGCTATCGGCCGGAACAGCGCCGCCAATGGTGACGTGGTTGCCGCCGCCGGTTCCGGTATGGCGGCCATCGACCATGAATTTATCGGTGCCCAAACGGGCAAAAAATGCCTCTTCATACAACGCGCTGATGTTGTCCACCAATTCTCCCCACGATTTGGAAGGGTGGATATTGACCTCGATCACGCCCGGGTCGGGAGAAACGATCAGTTTTTGCAAACGATAATCAGATGGCGGTGTATATCCTTCAATTCTAACCGGAATCTGCAATTTTTCGGCAGTAGCTTCGATGGAAGCCATCAGGTCCAAATAATGCTCTAAATATTCGGTAGGAGGTAAGAAGGCGTAAATAATACCGTCACGCTCTTCAATGGATAATGCTGTTTTGAAGGTATCAACTTCAAAGGCAACTTCTTCTTTCTTTTCGGTTTTTTTAGGAGAAGCCGGTGCTTTATAGTCCGGGGCAATACTTCCGTATCTTTTTTCTACAACATCGCCATATTCACCCAATGGTGGCAAACTTTCGAACGGACTTCGTTCGATGGGGTCTTCGCGTTTGTCTTTGCTTACTTCGGGCAAAGAATCCAACGGTAACCGCAACCCAATGGGCGAATTGCCGGGAATCAAATAGCAGTGATTACGTCTGAACTGCCACACACAACTCGTCCAAGCCTGCGTATTCCAATTCCATTTAAGCGGTAAGACAAACCCCGCCGGGTTATTTAACCCTTTTTCCAATAATTTCGCCAATGTTTGACGTTCCACCGAATCTTTCAGATTGACGGCCAACGGGTCGATATTGACGGGCAATTTTCCTTCTTCCAACGCCCAATAAATAGGGTCTTCGTAGGTCGGGGTTAAATTATTGGGGTTGATTCCCAAGTATTTCGTCAGTTCTGTTGAAAATAATTCGGCGTCTTTATACGTAAATTTTTTGTCACCTTCTTTGGCCACGAGCGCATCATTTTTCCACAATGTTTGGCCGTCTTTCCGCCAGTAAAGCGCGTATTGCCAACGGGGAAACAACTCGCCCGGGTACCATTTTCCCTGACCGAAATGAAGCAATCCTCCGTGAGCAAAGCGATTTTTGAGACGTAACGCCAGATCATAAGCCAACTTACGTTTCAGTGGTCCGTCGGCGGTAGAATTCCATTCCGGCGATTCAAAATCATCAATCGAAACAAATGTTGGTTCGCCCCCCATGGTGAGTCGTACGTCGCCGTCCTGCAGGTCTTTTTCTACATCATTGCCTACCTGCATGATGTTCTCCCACTGCTCTTCGGTATACGGCTTAGTAACACGCGGATCTTCGTGGATGCGGTAGACGTGGTTGTCAAACTCGAACGTTACGTTACAAATGTCGGTTGCGCCCGTAACGGGCGCGGCGCTGGCGTAGTCGGGAGTACAGCACAACGGAATGTGTCCTTCACTCGCAAAAAGCCCCGATGTAGGGTCTAATCCGATCCAACCGGCGCCCGGCACATACGCCTCGGCCCAAGCGTGCAGATCGGTAAAGTCCTTTTCCGGTCCCGAAGGCCCGTCGAGTGATTTAATGTCGGACGTTAACTGAACCAAATAACCTGACACAAACCGCGAAGCAATCCCCAAATGCCGAAGTATCTGCACCAGCAACCAAGCCGAATCGCGGCAGGAGCCGCTTAAACTCGTGAGCGTCTGCTCACAGGTCTGGACGCCGGGCTCCATACGAACATTGTAATACAGATCTTTAAACAGCTTTTGATTAAGATAAACCAGATAATCAACGGTTTTGATGTCGGTCGTCAGTTTATTTTTCTCGATCCATTCCAATAATTTAGGTCCGGCCTCGCGTGCTTCCAAATAGGGTGTCAGCTCATTTTTAAGGAGAGCGTCGTAGTGGAAAGGAAACTTTTCGGCATATTCTTCGACAAAAAAATCAAACGGATTAATGATCTGCATCTTGGCGATGACTTCCACCTCAATGCTGAGTTCCGTCGTTTTTTCGGGAAAAACTACCCGGGCCTGATAATTGCCAAAGGGGTCCTGCTGCCAGTTTATGAAGTGATTTTTGGGCGAGATCTTAAACGAATATCCTTCAATCGGCGTCCGCGAGTGGGGGGCAGGGCGTAATCGAAAAATATGAGGCGACAGGCTTACGCTTCTGTCAAAGATGTATTTGGTTTTGTGGGAAATTGCAACTTTTATCGACATATATAATCAATTTGATACGAGCGTGGGACGATTTATGTAAAAAAAATCAAAAATGTGGTCAAAAGTAAATTAACCACTAAAAAATCATAGATTGTCTTGGAGGAGTAATAAAATATATTTTACCCGAACTGTTTTTCAGGTGACTCAATGTTGAGTTAATCCAACGTTTATCAAGTGGTAACACGATTTCGGAACAATACGTTGCCGGTTGCGATGAACACTTTACGCAATTCTTCCCTTGCAGTTGGTTGTTTTATCTCTGTTTAACTGCGAATCATCGCGTTTTTTGGTAGAAAATCAGGATTACCTTTACTTTTAGTCGTTAATACCCTTTTTAGAATGCCTAATGAAAATCAACACACTAATTAAGAATGAAAAAAAACATCTTTACCTCAACAATTGCTTTATTATCAGTTTTTTACCTACAGGCCCAAAATCCACTCTTGCTGCGTCAACCGGCCATCAATAAGGATGGATCGTTGGTAGCGTTCTCTTTTCAGGGAGATATTTGGACAGTGCCAAGTTCGGGTGGAAAAGCTTCCCGACTCACCATTCACGAAGCGTATGAAGGCAATCCGGTTTTTAGTCCTGATGGCAGCCAAATTGCTTTTTCCGGCGCCCGTTTTGGCAATAATGATGTATTTGTAATGCCTGCTGACGGAGGAATGCCGAAACGTTTGACGTATCACTCGGGTGGTGATTTGGTTTCCAGCTGGACGCAGGCGGATAAAATTCTGTTTTTGACCAATCGGGAATTTAAGCAGATCGAACGTCCCAATGAAGTATATTCTATCAGCCCGAAAGGGGGAACAGAATCTCGCTTTCTGGATGCCGTTGGGCATGACCCTGTTTTGTCTCCCGATGGTCGTTTTCTGGCCTTTGTACGTGGTGACATCAATCCCGTAGCTCGTCAGGAATACAAAGGAAGTTCTGACCGTGATTTGTGGATTTATGACACAAAAAATAAGACCTATCAGCAACTTCCGGGGTTTGAAACCAATGATGTGTTGCCGCAATGGGGTGGAAACAATTCGCTGTACTTTTTGAGCAGCAACGACGGTTCCTACAATTTGTACCGCCTGAAAATGGATGCCAATGGAAAAGCCACGAATACGCCCGAAAAACTGACCAACTATAAGGATGAATCCATTCGCTCTTTCAGTCTTTCGGGAGATGGCAGTTCGATTGTTTTCGAGAAAGATATGAACCTGTACACCATGAAAACGGAGCGTGGTTCGGCTCAGAAATTAAATGTGCTGATTAGCGCCGACGAGCGTCTGGATGCAACCGAGCAAAAAACGTTGACGACGGGAGCAAGCGATTATGCAGTTTCGCCCAACGGAAAATTGTTAGCATACACGATTCGTGGTGAGGTGTTTATCAAAGAAGCAGACAAAGAGAAATCAAGAAGTATCAATGCTTCGGAACATGCGTTTCGGGATGTAGAACCTACGTGGCTGAATGATTCAACATTGCTTTTCAGCAGCGACCGCGCCAACGGGAATTTTGATATTTACATGGCTCGCTCGACCGATACCACGCAACGGAATATCTTCAAAAGCTTAAAACATCAATTAACGCAAGTCACAAAAACGCCCGGTGATGAAACGGCGCTGACGGTTTCGCCGGATGGTAAAAAGATTGCCTACGTGCGCGGAAGGGGCACTTTTGTAGTGGCAGAAATCAGCGCGGACGGTAAATTGTCCAACGAAAAAATTCTGAGTGACAGTTGGGATGCTCCCAACGGCATTGCGTGGAGTCCCGACAGTAAGTGGTTGGCATACGCCATCAGTGATTTATATTTCAATCAGGAAATCTTCATTCAGGCTGCCGATAATTCGACAAAACCGGTCAATGTGACGATGCACCCACGTACCGACGGACGCCCGTATTGGAGTGCTGACGGTTCTAAACTGGGCTTTATTTCAGGACGCAGCGCCGAGCGAAGCAACGATATTTGGTTTGTGTGGCTCAAAAAAGAAGATTGGGAAAAAGAAACGCAGGATTGGCAGGAACGGGATACCCCGGCTGCCGAAACGCCACCGGCAAGAGGAGGAAATGCGAAACCCGCAGCACCCAAGCCCATTAAAATTGATTTTGACAAAATCCACGAGCGCTTGGTACAGGTCACCGGTTTTGCGGGAGATGAAGGCGACTTGGTTATTTCAAAAGACGGAGAGACATTTTACTATACCACGGCCAGCAGCAATGCCAAAGGAAGAGACTTATACAGTATCAAATGGGACGGAAAAGAGCTCAAAGAGATTACCAAAGGCGGTAATAACCCGAGCAACGTGACGATGGATAAAGAAGGCAAGTACTTATACTTTACCAGAATGGGCGCTTTGGGCAGGATTGACGCCAAAACAAGTGTCTCCGAACCGTTACCCTACGTGGCCAAAATGAAAATTGATTACACGGCCGAACGCACCCAAGTATTTGAAGAAGCATGGCGCACCATTCGTGACGGTTTTTATGACCCTAAATTTCACGGACATGATTGGGTAAAACTGCACGATAAATACAAAGAACGTTGTGTCAATGCCAGCACGGGCAATGATTTCAGAGATATGTTTAATTTGCTGTTGGGCGAAATCAATTCCAGCCACATGGGCCTGACCGTAGCCGACAGAACCGATACTCAACGGGAAGCAACGGGGTTGTTGGGAGCAGAACTGGTACCCGTGAGTGGTGGGGTGAAAATAGCGCACGTAGTTCCGGATGCACCTGCCGGTAAAGAAAAAAGCAAGTTGAATGAAGGTGACGTAATTACGGCGGTCAACGGAGAAAGTGTCAACGATAATGAAAATTTTCATGCACTGATGAATGGTTTGGTGAATGAAAGAGTATTGTTGAGCGTGCGGGGCGTTGATGGAAAACAGCGCGAAGTAACCATTCGATTGACGGCCAATATTGCTGATAAACTCTATGACGAATGGGTTGAAAACAGAAAGAAACTGGTTGAGAAATTCTCCAACGGTCGTTTAGGCTACATTCACATCAAAGGCATGGATTTTCCAAGTTTTGAAGTAGTGGAAAGAGAATTTACGGCGGCCGGCTTCGGAAAAGATGGCTTGATCATTGACGTTCGCTACAACGGCGGCGGCTCTACGGCCGATTATTTAATGACCATTTTAAATTACAAACAGCACGCCTACACCATTCCGAGAGGAGCAAGCGAAGATCTGGAAAAAGACAAGTTGAAGTTCAAGGATTATTACCCGATTGGCGAACGTTTAGTGTATGCCGCATGGACGAAGCCTTCGATTGCGCTGTGTAATGAAGGAAGTTATTCCAATGCCGAAATCTTTTCACACGCTTATAAAACGCTTGGAATTGGTAAATTAGTAGGTGTGCCGACCAACGGCTCGGTAATTTCAACGGGCGGGAAAGGTTTGATGGATGGCTCTTTCGTGCGTTTGCCTTTGCGAGGCTGGTTTACCAAAACCACTGATAAAAATCAGGAACTCGGCCCGGCGGTTCCCGACATTATCGTAGAAAACCAACCGGATTGGATCGCAAAAGGTACGGATGACCAACTAAAAGCGGCCGTAGACGCGTTATTAAAGGAAATTAATGCGAAAAAGTAAAATGAGTTCCTAAAAATTTCGTTGTACTTGTACATGAGTTAAATGCTCCGTAGAAGAATTATCCAACCCCTTGTAAGGATAGCTTTTACGGAGCATGCTTTTTTTGGTCGCAAGGTAGAATCTACGAGGCATTTTTGTGCCTTAGGCACTGCCTATTTGTAGAAACTAACAAATGACCGGGCATTTTGCCACGTAGTGGCTACCCTTTTACACTTAATGTTGAAGTTAGCGGCAAATTGTAAAGTGATCTGTTAAATTCCCAAGCTCTTCAAAAAATCATCCCGGTAACTGCTGCCGATGGGAATTTCGTGGTTTTGAATAAAAACACGATTTCCTTCAATGTGCGTTATTTTGGCCTTATTGATGATAAAAGAGCGATGCACACGCAGAAACAACGACTTGGGCAAAAGCTCCTCAAAACTCGAAAAGGTCATGCTCGGAAGTAACGTGTTTTGGGGTGTGATAATTTTGATGTAATTGCCCTGCGCTTCGGCAAACAACAGTTCATCGTGCATGATTTTGTATATCTTGCCATCGGCCTTGAGAAACAAATAATCTTCCGTTTTTTCGTTTTCCGTTATTCCTTGTTCCGCCACATTCAATCGTTCCAACGCTTTGTCAACGGCCACAATGAAACGTTCGAGCGAGAAAGGTTTCAGTAAATAATCAATGGCGGCTAAGTCAAAAGCATCGACGGCGTATTCTTTGTAGGCAGTCGTAAAAATGACCTGCGGTTGATTTTTGAGGGTTTTCAGAAACGCTATGCCGTTGAGTACGGGCATATTAATGTCCAAAAAAAGAATGTCTACTTTTTGAGTTTGCAGAATTGTTTTGGCTTCCAATGCATTCCCAACCGAAGCCACAATGTGAAGCATCGGCAAGTGACTGCAATACGCTTTGATGATTTCCCGGGCTATGGGTTCATCATCGACAATCAGGCAATTGATTTGGGGCATTATTGGGCGAATTTTTAAACCATATAAGGCATTTAAGGACATATGAGAAATCTTATATTTCCTTAAATGCCTTATATGGTAATAAAACTACTTCATTTTCAACTGTAACATGACGTGATAAAAACTATCCTTTTCTTCGATCTTCAAATCGTGCTCATTAGGATAAAGGAGTTCCAATCGTTTTTTAACACTGGTGAGGCCAAAACCACTGTGTTTTTCGCGCGTATTTTCAACTTCCTGCGCAGGGCCATACGAGTTTTTTACCGAAAACAGAATAGAATCAGCCCACGTTTTTAAGGTTATTTCTACGAAAACAGTCTCGTCAGCCGTGTTTTTAGAATGTTTAAAGGCATTTTCAATAAATACTATCAACAGCATCGGCGCAATTTTGATGTCGGGTTTGGGAAGAGGTTCAATGGCTGTCCGAAGCAGCAACCGTTCTCCGATGCGTATTTTTTCAAAGTCAATATAGTTGTTAATATACGCTAATTCGTCATTCAAAGAAACAAACACTTCTTTGGCGTCATAGACCGAGTAGCGCAGCAGATCCGCCAATTTCAGCAGTAAAGGCGGGATTTTTTCGTGCTGCGTGATCGACAATCCGTAGAGATTATTCAGCGTATTGAACAAAAAATGCGGACTCAACTGAGACTGTAAAAGCTGCAATTCACTTTTGCTTTGCGCAGCGGTCGTTTGAGCTTCGCGCAATTGGTAACTGACATTGATGCGAACTATTTTTATCAAAACTCCCAGTATAAATCCAATGAGTGCAACAGGAATCCAGAACAGAGAACGGAAGATTCTTGCGTGTTGGAACTGAATGGCGGCCAGCGCAATAACAAGACCGATGATCACAACGGCCAAACTGAAGATGTAGTCATTGCTGATCGGCTTGGAAGTAGACACCCAAAGCTGAGAAACGTATCTTCCTGAAAATACACCTATCACAAATAAGAATGTAACCGTAGCGGCAACGGCCTCATCTTCGCCGATACCGATACTTCTTACGTATATTTCAAGTAAAAAAAAGAAAGGAATACTACAGAGAAGCGATAAAAAAATATAAAGATTCTTCCCAAAGAAAGAGATTAGCCAATGATTGTTTGAACTACTCATAAGCGTGTTGTTTACGTGTATTTTATTAGATCAGTGGGCAAAGTTGAGGAATTCAGTAAATGTACAGCCATTTTCAGGATGAATACGCCTAAATCCATGCCGGAAACCTTTTGGAAGCACATAAACCTGTTTATCATGCAAAAATGAATGTCTGTCAGTCTCTCGGTAAGCTTCGACATGATTTTTTCAGGGCGTGAGCAACGGCTTTGATCTTTGTCCAACAATCATTAAGCCGATTCTCATCACTAACACACACGTCAATGAAAACATCAGCCATTTTATTTTTAACGCTTTTATCGTTTACTCTTTTCGGCCAAACATCCCCTAAAACTATTTCGGGGACAGTCAAAGATACCCAGAATGAAACCATTCCGGGGGCAACGGTTAAATTACTGAAAGCAACGGATTCGACCATGATTTCGGGAGAAATTACCAACGCAAACGGAAAATTTCAATTCAATAACCTGCAAAACGGCACCTATCTGTTGGCGATCACGGCCATGAGCCAAAAGCCGTATATGAGCGTGGCACTTACGATCGACGATACGCGCAGCAGCTTTGTTTTGCCCGTTATCGTTCTTTTACCGGCCAAGAACATTGAATTGAAAGAAGTGGTAGTGAAGGCTAAACGCCCGTTGATCGAACAGGATATTGACAAAACCATCGTAAATGTAGAATCCATGATCAGCAGCGCTACGAGCAATACACTGGAAGTGTTGGAAAAAACGCCCGGTGTGACCATCGGCAGCAATGGCGAGATCAGTCTGAACGGCCGAAGCGGCATCTTGGTGCTGATCGATGGCCGCGCCACCTACATGTCGGGGCAAGATTTGGCCGCTTATTTGAAGTCGTTGCCGGGTGGACTGTTGGATAAGATCGAACTGATGGATAACCCATCGGCCAAGTACGATGCTGCCGGTAATGCCGTCATTAATATTCGACTGAAAAAGAACAGAGTGGGAGGGTTTACGGGAAATATTTCAATGGGGTCCAGTCAAGGTGTATACGGCAGAAATAATGGAAGTATCAACCTGAATTATAATCATAAAAAGATCAATCTATTTGGTAATCTGGGACTTAATAATGAGAAAAACTATAACAACGATATTTTTGACCGCCGTTTTTATGACGCGAACGGACGGCAGATTTCTTCGGTTTTGTTGCTCAATAACCGCCTTTCCAAAAATAACGGATTGAATGCGATCTTTGGGTTGGATTATGCCGCTTCTCCCAAAACGACCTATGGTTTGTTGGTCAACATGAACAAAAGCACAGGAATTGACAATGTAGATTACAGCAGCAATAACTACAATACACTTCGCCAAATCGACGCGATCGGTAAAGGCAATACATTGGGGGAGGGTAAACGGAAAAATTTTGCCGGAAACCTGAATTTTCAGCACAAATTCAATAAAGCAGGACGGGAGTTGATAGCGGATGTGAACTATCTCAATTACCGATCAAACGGAAATCAGCGCGTACAGAATCTTCGTTACCTGCCCGAAGGCACCTTGACCGATAGTGATGAATTCTTATACATGGTTCCCGGAAATATCAATATTTATACGGCCAAGGCCGATTATGTGCATCCTTTAAAAAACAAGGCAAGTTGGGAAACAGGAGTTAAGTCAAGTGTGATCGAGAACGACAATACATCTAATTATTTTGACATAAAAGAGAATGTTCAGAAGATTGACAATGGAAAATCAAACCATTTCAAGTACCACGAAAACATCAATGCGGCCTATTTCAACACCCGGAAAGAATGGAAACGGGTGGGAATGCAGTTGGGGTTGCGCGCAGAAACTACCCAAGCTCGTGGCAACCAATTGGGCAATGAAGTGGTACAGGGCAGCACTTTTACCAAAAATTATACAAAGCTGTTTCCAAGTGTATTTATCAATTATAAACTGGACAGTTTGAATAAGAATTCGTTGAATTTGAGTTTTACGCGCAGAATAAATCGCCCTGATTATCAATCGCTTAATCCGTTTCTTTTCTTTAGAGATCAATACTCATATACCGCCGGTAATCCTTTGCTGCTACCGCAATACCAAAACCGTATCGAGTTAAAATTTCAGCATAAACAATGGTTGCAAATGGGCTTGAGCTACAACCGTTTTACCAACGTGATCTTTCAAACCACCGAAGCTGTAGATACGATCTTTATTACGCGTCCCAACAACGTAGCCAAGGGTTTTATGCTGCTTCTCAACACCACAGTGTCTGTTTCGCCCGCCAAATGGTGGAATCTGATCTATACCTTGCGCTTATCACACATGGGGTTAAACGGCATGAGTTATACCGAAAAATTGATCCCAAACGCGTATGTGGCTCGTTTTGAAATGTACAATCAATTCAGATTCAACAAAGGTTGGAGCGCCGATCTGAGCGGGTATTATGCCAGCACAGACCTAAACGGGCAGGCGTATACGGGAATGATGTACCGAGTGGGCGGGGCTGTGCAAAAGAAAATATGGAAAGACAAAGCAAGTATACGCATCTCCGCAGATGATATTTTTCATTCGTGGATTCGGCATAACCGTTCGGTCAGTATCAGGCAGGCGCAATTTTTTCAGACCAATGAATCAGATACTCAACGCATTGGCGTAGCTTTTACGTATCGTTTCGGCAAAGATACCTTCGCACGTAAGCGCCGCCACAACGACAATGCGGCTGACGATGAAAAGGGACGCGTGAATTAACGGCCGGTTGAAGACTTGGAAGTTTTGAAACTTGAAGTATTGCTTTAACAATTGGTCGGGTTGCTCACAACCCGACCGGCGTACCGACTAATCGCTAACTATAGACTTTAAGAGCTTGCTTTGTATTTTAAGCTCATTAATTTATTTGGTTTTAGGTATATGTAGTCGTTCTTAAAATCCAATATGGTATTGAATCGCTTCAGAAGATCATTGCCCAAATAATTGACTTCAAAACCTACCGGGTTTTTACTCCCCAAAAGAAGTGTCGGAACATTGATAACTTCAAAATCATTGATTTTCAGAAGCGGAGAAAGTACGGTTCTCGTTTCATATGTTACGCCTCTCGGATCTCTAAGCACCGATGATTTAATAAGTTTCAAATTTGTAGGAAAGTTTTGTTTGCTCGCCCATACACTATCTAAAATAATGGCCTGATCCGAACCCGTGTCGAGTAAAAAATGGCCTACGTATTTTTTATTCTCTATTTCAAAAGCTCCTTTCACGCAGACAAAAGAATGAATAAACTCCAGTTTTGATTTGACGTAGCCTTTCAGGATTTTCGGCAACTTTGAGTGGATGATCAAACGATTGTTATCATAGTCGATCTCAACCTGTTTCCCTTCAAATAAATTCCACCCAAATCGCCCATCCATATCGTGCGAGGTCAATCCTGTCGGAACGATTTCAGGGTTATTCCAAACTAAATTTCCCATTTGTAATTTAAAGATCTTGTTGAGATTATTATAATTGGGAGCGGTCTTGCCGGCTAAAGCATCGGGTTGGTTCGACAGTAATTTTGTCTTTTTGAGTATGGCGTCTTTTATTAATCGAAAATCAAAAGAACCGACATCGAAATGCAGATGTAACGTATCCGTATCGTTGATGACAGATTTTACATGGATCGCGTTAAAAGAGGTCAGCGTAAAGGGGATGGTGTCGTGCGTAGCAATTTTATTTTTAAGGATATTTTCCGGAGGAATTGCGCTGGCAATTTGGGTATAGCAGGAATCTTTTCCGTTCAATAAAACAATGAAGTTGAATTTTGTGCCGGGCTTTACTTTCACTTTTATAGAATCAATGTCTGTATAAAAAATGACCCATTTTGTTTTTCGCGTTCTATCGGCCGTAAAAATGTCCGGTTTGATCTTCGGTGAAAGTGACCATGCGTTTTTGTCTAAAAAACCTCCATCGTTGATGGCTACATTTTTAGAAGTTGCTCTAATGACCGTCAATGTTGATTGTGCAAAAACGGTTTGAATCAATAAAAGTGTTGAAAGAAGCAGAACGTATCTCATTGGCTGTTTATCTTTTTTGGGCTTCATTATTTCACTAAAATTACGCCAAAATTCGTAACCGGACGGAAACTTATTTCTCAAGATAGAAGATCCTCTCCACCGGCGCTGCCGATTGTACTTTTCCCGCAATGCCGTATTGCCAGGCGACAACGGTAACTTTCATTGGAAACGTAGATTTTGGAGGAATTTTAGTGAACAATAAGGTTTGACCTTTAACTTCCGCCGGCCCTTCTTTGACGTAGTAATACACGGGCAGACCTGCATCGGAAGAAGCATTTAACAAAAGAGAGATAATGTTTGCTTTCTGATTCGGGATAAAGTCAAACGTGATTTTCTGCGCTTTTCCTTCTTTATTTACCAACGGGAAATGCATATCCAACTGTTGCACAGCAGATTTGTAATGCTCATTGCCGCTATTGGAAGCCAACAGCCAAATATCGTTGGAGCGTTTGGGATTGTTGAAGCCCATTCGATAAAAGCTGATTTGGAAGGTTGTATCGTTGATCTTTTTTACGGGGCCGCAAATTCGATCTACACTCACTTTGCTTTTCGGATGCTTGGCCGCAGGTTTTATCCGTGACGTATCGGCAAAAAACGCTTTTAAATGAAAGCTGATACCATCTTCCAGCGGCATGAATTTGAGGTTGTAATTGGCGTGACCGCCTGCGGGTTTTATGATATTTCCGTGTTGAATAAAACCTAATTGTTGATTTGTTTTTCCTCGTGCTTGGGCGTAAAAATGCTCGGTTTCGTCAACCATTTCTTTGTCAAAACACCACGAAGCCTGTTTTCGATTTCCTTTATAAAGTGCGTACGGCATGGCTTGAGCAGGCGATAAACTGTCTTTGTGCCATCGGTCCATCAGCCAACCTTTTTGCGGGTCAATGGGTTGAAGTAATTGCTTCCCTTTTTTGGACAAACGGTAATACGCCGCTTTTTTAATAAATAATGCCAGATAATCAATCAATTCGGCAGAATAATCAAAATGTCCATGCCCTGCATCGGCAAAAAATGAAATGGGTGTTTTGTGGTATTTTTCGACATACTCAAAGCCCGGTTGGATGCGCGCTTCCCACCATTCATATTCTCCCATCACAAACAGTCCCGGTACACCTTCAATGGTACGAGTGCCCCAATCGGGATTGGGCCGACCGCTTCCCGTCAATTTCGTTAAAGGAGAATCCCCGTGAATGGAAACCACGGCAAGCGTTCGTTCGGGACTCCATGCCGCAAAATTCCAAGGGTAACTTGCATAAGCCGAATGACCCATGGGAACGATAGGAGCGGTGGCTAACTCCTCATACCCTGATACTTCGGCCAATGCATTCATCATGCGCTCAAAATGTCGGCCAACGCCTTTGTTGAAATCAAACGTAATATCCAAGCCCGGTGTGATCCATACTTCGGCAAAGCTGAGTTCAGTCATGGTTTTACGAAAAGAAGTGTTTTCCAAGATTCCTTCTTCGATCATATTGTGCTGACACAAAACGACGCCCCGCACGCGTTTGCAATCCTCCGGAATCCAGAGAAAAGCCTGAGGATGAGCGTTGGTCTCATTGGAAATAACGCTGTGGACGGATACTGACCATTGCCAGACTTGGGCAAGGCTTTCAAATCCCCAAAAGCATGAAAAAAGAACCGGTAATAGGGATTTGAAGCTGACCTGCATATAAAAATGAACTGAAATTTAGAGAAGCAATTAAAATAAGAACGTTTATTTTCCGCTTTGTACTGCTGAAACGATTGGAAGGTTTTTTTGTTGATCTGCAAATTGATGAAGATAAGCAAACCACGCCTCGCCCGTTGTAATTATGTTGGCTTTGTCCCAAGCGCCGCCGCTGTAATAAATCAGTGGTTCGCCGGAACGCGCACTTAATTTAGCCAAGCCGTGACCATATTTATAAAGCATGGAGGGCGCTTTTTTGGGGAATAAACAGCCAATGCCGAGTGTTCCGTCGGCACCGTGGGTAGGCTCCCAATAACCCAAAATCCCATCCTGTTCGTTGAGCAGCAGTTTTCCCGGTTCGGGCCGTATCGTAATACCCGCCACCATTGGAAGCGGTTTTGGACTCGTATGTTCTACCTGAACTTCAATGCGACTCAACTGTGAACCGGCATCTAATGAAATGATTTTCGTGGTGTTGACGGTAACTCCGTTGAACGTGTAAGGGTCGTATTTTACCCGAAACGTAGACCGTAACGGGCCATTGTCCAGAATTTCCCATGTTTTGTAATTGTGAATAAAACCAATGGTATCATTCAACAAAACGCCGACATCGCCCGCACCGAGTTTAAAGCCAACGTGATAATAATCCAATCCTTCGCCGTGATCTTTGTGATAATCACCACTTTTGTACCATTTGTTGAGTACGAGCCGGTCGGTGCGTTTGGCCCAAATATCGGTACCATAGGCGTTATCGGAGCGACCGTTGAGCGCGGTTCCGTAGATACGAAACGCAATGCGGTCGTTTTCCCAGGCAAAATCGTCATATCGCTCGGGAACGTAGCGGCAATACGTTTTTGGGGCGATCTTGATCGGTTTTCCGCGCTTTAACGACAATTGCAAGCTCCGGTTTGCCCCGACCGTCACCTGAACCAATACATTTTGCACCGTTTTTTGTCCACGATATTCCAATTGGTAAGGAAGTTCCCGGCCGCTGCCAACTTGAGAAATCTGCAATTGTGCGGTGTCTGCCTGCGGGTAAGCAGCCAATACGGTTGCCCACGGAATTTCAACAACGGTCTGTGTCAAAGGCACATCGTTGGAATTTGTAATTCTGACCAGCCCTTTTTGTGCCAATAAGCTGTAACTGATGCTCAGAAATAAGGTAGAAATGAAAAGTTTCTTCATGTTAGCGCAGTTCAGGGGTTGGACAAAAATCCATATCGCCATAATCAAGGTTCTCTCCGGCCATTCCCCAGATAAAGGTATAGTTTGAAGTGCCACTTCCCGAATGGATCGACCAGTTGGGTGAAATCACGGCCTGTTCATTTTGCATCCAAATATGGCGGGTTTCCTGCGGTAAGCCCATAAAATGGCACACGCTTTGCCCTTGCGGAACTTCAAAATAGAAATAAACCTCCATGCGTCGGTCGTGGGTATGTGCAGGCATGGTATTCCAAACACTTCCTGTTTTGAGCTCGGTCATGCCCATTTGCAATTGGCAGGTGGGCAATACACTATTGACGATCAACTTATTGATGGTACGCTGATTGGCGGTTTCTATACTTCCCAGTTCGACCACTTCCGCGTTGGTGCGTGAGATTTTACGCGTTGGGTAGCGTTGGACGGCGGGCGTGGAATTAAGGTAAAATTTAGCGGGAGTTTCGGGATCAAGAGAAATGAACGAAATATCGTGCGTACCCTGCCCGATGTAAAGTGCTTCTTTGAATTCCAGATCGTAGGAAACGCTGTCTGCCGTTATCCGACCGGGGCCGCCAACGTTAATGATGCCCAATTCGCGACGTTCCAAAAAATAAGCGGCTTTCAATTGGTCAGGTGTTTGCAAGCTGACAGAACTATTGACCGGCATGATGCCGCCCGTTAGGTAGCGGTCAAAAAAAGATAAAACCCAACGAAATTGGTCGGGGGTGAAGAGGTTGTCGATGAGAAAATTCTTCCTGATTTGGGCCGTGTTCATCCCTTCCACTTCATTGGGGGAGCTGGCATAACGGCTCTCAAAAGAAAAATTTCGGTTTAATAGGTCTTCGTTTTGTGGCTTTTGCATGTGATTTTGTTTGTTAACCAATAGATAGATGGGCGCAAAAATGAATTTATACTGTTTCAGATAGATTTTTCTTCTGCCACTAACGATTTTACCGGACTTGACAATTCCCGACTCTAATGATATGAAAAGGCTATTTTGTTAGGTAAATTATTATAAGTCAATGAGTTGTTGATTTATTCTTTCCTATTCTTTAGTGATTACAATAGGGGGCGCTATTTTCTCGGTCTGATAAAATAGATTGAAATTTTCGGTGGTCGTTGTAGATATATGCAATTTTACGTCTCTACGGGTTAATTTTAACTCATTCGACACTCTGAGGCGGCAATTACCTCCAAGGTTGGACTTGATCACTACTTTGGAGATTTTCCCGTTTTTCCATTCCAAGCTTACAATTTCAAACCCGTCGCGATTTGCTGTCATTTTTTCTACAAACATATAACCTCGATGGGGCATTGTGAATATTGCTGTGCCTTTTCTGTAAATAAATATTCAATATGGGCTATTTTGGATCAGTTGATTTTTTAACAGTGCCGTATTTTGTGCCGTTAGGCACTACCTGTTTGTAGAAAATAATTCCGGTTAATTTTGGTGCTATGCCCCGTAGGGGCTACCCAAAGGGCAAATAACATCAATCCAATAATTCATGGAAAATATATTTTTCGTCAAAATCAATATTATAATCTTTCAGGATGTTTAAATATTCCTCCCGGAAAGTTTTCTTACGGTGGTGTTCTTTTTGGTTTAAAATGTATTTGATAACACTGTCTATTTGCGAACGACTGTTACTGAATGCACCATAACCTTCCTGCCATTGAAATTTACGCTTTGTTAAACCTTCTTTATTGATAAATTCTGAACTGTCGCCTTTAACAAGCTGCATCATTTCTGAAATGGATTGCTTGGGATGTAAACCGACTAACAAGTGCAAATGATCTGATGCAGAATTGATGGACAACATTTTATGACCATTATTTTGTACAATACCTGTGATGTATTTATGAAGCCGGTCTTCCCATTCGGGTTTAATGACCGCGGCTCGGTATTTCACGGCAAAAACACAATGAATGTATAATTGGGTGTAGGTATTGGGCATGGTAATCAAGATTTTTATTTAAGGGCATTTCGTTTGGGTTTAGACGTGTTTTTGTAAATTAGTAGCGTTTAAATAAGAAAGGGTAGCCCCATACGGGGCATTGGATTTTGTAAAAATTTATGTTTTTCTACAAATAGGTAGCCCCTACGGGGCATTTTGGATTTTGTAAAAATTTATGTTTTTTTTACAAATAGGTAGCCCCTACGGGGCATTTTGGATTTTGTTGATTTTATGCCTTTTTCTACAAACAGGTAGCCCCTACGGCACAATAATGCCCCGTAGGGGCTACCTGTTTGTAGAAAAAAATTCCGGATAATTTTGATGCTATGCCCCGTAGGGGCTACCCTGAAAACTCATTTTTCGATATCCAATACCATCTTCTGACCCAAATGCTCCGCTGTTACGACCTTTCCATTGACCGAAACCGATTGCGGTTTTTGCACCGAACGCAATGAAACATGCATTACCGGTTGGCCGTCCAGTTGTACCTCCATTTTGTCTTTGTTGTAAGACACATTCATAAAAACCTTGGATAATGAATGCAAAAACGTTTTTCCGTCTTTCCTTAAATAACTTCCATTACTTACAAAAATGGATGTGGCGTTGTCGGGGTTGGTAAGATCGGCATGCTCGGGAAAAGTAATGGCCGTTAAATACGCATCGGTTTCCCAGCCGTCAATGGTATTATTGGCGTTGCGGTGCATGAGGCGACCGTCGGCGAGGAGATTGAGGTAGACCATCGTCACTTTTCCGTTTTGGGTGAGCTTCACCCCGATCATGTTAGTACCTTCCAGCTTTTCGATGAAGGGCAGGTTGGTGCGGGATACCGCACCATTGGCCCCTGACGACCCCACAAAGGTTTCGGTAGGTTTATTATTTTCGTCCAATAAGAGAATGGCGTTCAGAAACTTTGTTTGCCGCGACGGTTCGGCGGGAGAAAGTGCATAATACGGAATCTTAGTTTTGGCATCACGGTCTTTGATGCCCTGCCGTTCTTCGAGTTTCATTTTATCGGGAAAATCATGCGGATAACCCAAAGGCAGGGTTTCGGGAAATAATGGACGAAACAATACAGAAGCATCGCCATTGGTGATTTCGAGGTCCGGGCCTTTCTTTTTGGCTTCGTTTTGGTAATGCAACAAAAATTCAAACTTACCCGCTTCGTAGGTTTTTAGGTCGTCCAACACCAAGATCACATTGTTGACCCATAAAAAATGGCGATAATTTCGCAGAAAATAGCGGGAAGTAGGCGCGGTGGCATCGGCCATGATGTATTTCAAATTACCGCTGTCAATCAAATGGTGGAGTTGTCCCACGTTTTTTACGGCATAGTATTGGTCTTGCGGATCTTGGGCTTTACCGTTGAAAAGCATGATGTTATGGGCTTCGCTGCGCACAAAATAGGAACTGTATTCGGGTTGTCCATAGCTGACATCGCCGCCGTCGATCAGTAAATATTTTCCTTTATGATAAAGCACAAACGAACCCGCATCGGCGTGGGCGTGATTCCAGGTAAAACCCGATTTTACCCCCAACAGCGTAGCGTCTTTCGCCCACGAAGACCGTAGCATTCCCCAACCCATGTCTTTGTAAATGGCGGAAAGAGGTAAAGGGTTGGAGGTTTTGGATGTTGGATTTACGATTTTGGATTCATTATTCTTATTCTTGGATCCTACTTCCGTTGGATGATAGAGCAAGCCCAGCGGTGTATTGAGATTCATGTCTTCGCGCCCTTCGCTGTTGCCTATTTCATTGAGATACCAACGATAATGTTCTTTTCCCAAACCCAATGCCAGTAGCAATTTAGCGGGGCGTTCGCCATTGGCATGATCGTTGGAGTCGCCGAAATTGAGCGAAAACATGCGTCCTTTGGAGGTAGGGTAGGAGGTATTTATGAACCAATCGACCGTTTTTTCCAGCGTATTATCGTAAGGCATGCTGACTTTTCCAAAGGCATTGGTCCATGCTAAACGGAAATAAAGATATTCGGATACCCCAAAATTGGCGTAATTGACACTTTCATAAAACCCGCCGTCGCGGTCAAAATTGGATGGTTTGTTTTCCAATACACTTCCCGCAAAAGTAAACCATTCCTTGCTCGCCCGCATGATTTCTTCGGCCCGGCCTTTGGCTTTTGGTTCTTCGTTCATAACGGCCAACGCCGCAATGCCTGCTTCAAACACCACCGCTGCCCACCAATTATGCCCCATCGAATTGAGCGAATGAATGCGTTTGTCTTCCGACACCCAATCGTTAATAGAAGGTTCAATACCTAATTTTACGATTTTATCGGCAATGCTTTTGCGTTCTGTTGGGGAGAGAATATCGTAAATTCCATCAAAAGCAATGGCCGATTGAAAACAGCCTCGAGCGGTTCCCAGGCCTGAATTCCAACGCGGTGTGCGGTCGTCCATACCATCCCATTGCGGTCGATTTACCCAATCCAATAATAAGGTTTTTGCTTTTTCGGCGTACTTTTTATCGCTTGTCATGCAGTAAGCAAGGGTAAGTGTTTCTAAATTTCCGCTCTTTTCGTTCAGTGATTTATCGGCGCGTTGAAGCATGGTGTTCCAGGCCCGTGCCATTGCCGTATCGGTTTGGATGCGTTCTTTGGTTTGTTTAATACGCTCGTTGGTATAAAACAGGTAAGGGTGTGCCTTTTTTTGTTGTCCGTATGCAACCTTAAACAGGAAACAACTTATGAAGAGGAAGAAGATTTTTTTCATTGGGGTTGAGTGTTAGCTAATTGTGAAATTCCGAATCCAACCGCCCCCATCAACGCGGCATATTCGTCGAGGGTTGATTTTTTGAGGAGGATTTTAGGCATGAAGGACGCTATGCCGGTTTCGATTGCCGGAAAAAATAAATGGGAAGCCTTGGCAATGTTTCCCCCAAAAACAATGATTTCGGGGGCGTAGATTTTTGCAAATTCTCCCATTACGGTACTGATGTTTTGACCAAATTCGGCAAAGAGCTGTCGGGCGTAAGGGTTTTGATCATAGTGCGCTGCCAGCTCTTTTACCCCGGCCAATGGCTTTTGCGTAAGTTCTTTGTAACGGCCTGTAAACCACCGCGTAGAAATAAAATCTTCGGCTACACCGTTGTGCAATGGATGGTTAATACCCAAGGCCAGATCACGCGCATTTCCGTTTTCAAATAAAGAAGTTCCCAGGCCGGTACCGAGCGTAATTCCCAACCCTTTTCCGAAATTTCTGCCCACGCCAAAGAGCATTTCACCTTCCAGAAAAGCTTCGGCATCGTTCCTGAAAATGATTTGTCGAGGAGTTATTTCTAAGCGGCTCGCTAACTCATTTTTGATGTTAATGCCGTACAAACAATCGTATTTGTTGACATTTTGCATCACACAAATGCCGGTTTTATAGTCAAACGGCCCGGGCATGGCAATGCCGATCAGACAATGTTGAAGTTCGTGAGAATCAATAGCTTTACGAATAGTGTCGGCCCAAATGGCTAAGATTTCCCCGGCTTGGGCGTGCGGATTGACTTTAGAACGATGTAATGAATGTTCAGCTACTTTTCCCAAATGAATATCGACAAGTGCGGCAGTAATGTGTGTACCGCCGATGTCTACTCCAATGTATGCGTTCATGATTTCATTTTAGTCTATTGGGGTAGCTCCTATGGAGCATTGGCATGTTAGATGTTTTGATTTTCTACAAATAGATAGCAGCGGCCGTCCGATCATATGGAGCAATTTTTTATTTTCTTTCTGCAAATAGGTAGCAATTGGTAAATCTCCTATTTTTTGCCGTAGGATCGGACGGCCGCCGCCACTACCTATTTGTAGAAAAAGCATGGACAATACCCATAGGTCTATAATTGCTTCAACCATATCGCCTGCCCGCCGGAAGCTTTCAAATTCACTTTTAATAGTGTATTGCTGTCTGCTTCGCGGGTTTGGATACCTACTTTGGTTTTGGTGGGTACGGTGTCGTCGTCTGCGTAGATTTTGGCTTGGTACTTTTTGCCTTTGGGCAGAAAATCGAACCTGATCTCAAGGTTTCGGGCGTCGTTGTTGGTCATAGTACCGATGAACCAATCATTGCCGCTGCGGCGGGCGGTGGTGATGAATTGGCCAATTTCTCCCTGTATTACGCGCGTTTCGTCCCATGATGTGGGAATATGTTCCCAAAACTCCAATTCAGGTTCGCCTTCGTACAGTGCGGGTTTGTCGTACCAGTACAATGTCTGTAACGGACTGTAATACACCGCCGCCATCGCCAATTGGTGGGCGTGGGTGGTTTTGAGGCGTTTGTCAAAATAACAGATCGTATAATCGGCTGCGCCGGCAATGTAGCGCGTAAAAGGCAGCGTTACGTTGTGGGTGGCGTCGGGCATTTCTTCGTTGCCACGGATTCCTTCGGCGGTCATCAGATTGGGATAGGTGCGCATTTCGCCCGTGGGTCGCCAATCGTCGTGAATGTTGACCATGAGTTGATTTTCGGCACATTTTTTAATCATCTCTTCCACCCAAACTGTCCAACGGTGACTGCCAACCTGCACAAAACCGAATTTTACGCCTTTTATGCCCCATTTTTTATACAAAGGGAAAATCTCGTCGGCCTGTTTGACAAGCGCCTGTTTATTGACATATAACCAAATACCGATCCCTCTCTCTTTGCCATAGTTAACAATTTCGGGCATATCCATTGGTGCTTTTACCTGTGTGGCGTCAGAGTCCCATGTGAGGGCGGGGCCGTACCATTTCCAATCGAAAAGAATGTATTGCAAACCGCGCTTTTGGGCAAAATCAATGGCCGTTTTGGCGCCTTCGGTGGTGAGGGTCATTTCGCGGATGATCTTGCCGGGTTTTACCCATGACCAAGGATCGGATTTTAAATCCGAAGCAGTTTCCGTCCGAATTGCAAATCCGGAAGAGTGGAGACCCTTGCGAGGTGTCGCACCGCCCTCTGAGGGAAGGGGGTTTAAATTGAGAATTATGTCGTTGTTCTCAATGAGTTTGCCGGCAGTTTCGGCAACCATGATGACGCGCCACGGTGTGCCGAAGTAGGTGATAGCGTCTACTTTGTCGTCGAGCGACGTAACGATGGTGTTGGGCTTTTCGGTGCTGAGCTTGAATTTGCCACGGGAATAATCGACCATGGCGGCTTCGGCCAAACTGACGTACAAGCCGCTTTTCAGCTTCATCGTCAAAGGCCGTTCGCAGTCGTCAACCCAATTTTTTAAAGGCATTGGAAAATAGTTGGCCTGCGCCCATTGTGTGTAGAAAGCCGTAGTGCCTTCAGGTAAAGCAAATTCGGTATTTTCGGCTTTGATTTGGTAATAACTACCCTTGGGGTTCTCGGGAAAAAAGTAACGGATCGCAATACCTTCGTCGTAAGCCCGTACTTGGATCTGCATTTTGTAATCGGCATTGCTCGCTTTTTGGAAAGAGATCGTTGCCGCCGCGTAGTTATCTTTTATCAGGGAACGTTCGCCGTAAAGGGGTTTCCAAATGGTATCTTTTTGGGAGATTTCGGTTTTGAGATATACCATGTCTTCGCACCATTTTTGGGTCTTATCCACTTTCAGCGCCATCGCCAATTCAGAAAGATGGTTATCCAATTGAATATCAAGAGCTGACTCAAAAATGACCGGCTGATCTTTATAACTGACCGTATAAAAAATAGCTCTTTTGCCGTTGGCGTCCTGCTTTTGATAGACTTGGCAAGTCAGGTTTTTATTGGGAGAGACAATGCGGGTGCGGGTTGTTTCAAGAATGCTGCTTTGGGCAAAAGCGCATTGGCTTGCCAATAGAAAGAGCGTGTATAACAGTGTACGTTTTTGCATAAACGATTATGCTTATTGGTTAAAAAAGGTGGATGAACGATTAGAAAGTATCTTTTTGGGAGGATGCCCGTTTGATCAGCGTTGCGGGTAAGACATGCTTTTGCGTATTATACTCCTGTTTACTTTCGTTCATGTGATCTAAGAGGGTTAAAATAAGTTGCTTAGACATTTCATGAACAGGCTGCGCAATGGCCGAAATCGTTGGTTGGTGGATTCGGAACAGGTCATTGTCATCAAAAACGACGATGCCGATTTCTTTGCCGATTTTGATCTTTAAACGTCCAAGCACTTCTATGCCGCTGATGGCCAGATAATTGGTCGCGAAAAACAGTGCATCTAATTGTTGGTTTTCCTGCATGAATTGCTCAATGTCCTCCGTAATGTCACCGGTTTTAGCGGTCAGGTAATCAAATTTTATCATAAAAGACGCCATACGGTGCTCGTGAATGGCGCGTTCGTAGCCCAATAAACGGTCAATCATTTGGACTTGGGTGGAATCCAGCGTTACAAAACCAATGTTTTTATAGCTTTGTGCAATGAGGTATTTAACGGCTTTATAGGCACTGTCAAAATTGTCCATCCCTACGTAACTGGACTCTACATCCCGGCAGTTTCGGTCAAACAAAACCACGGGCAAATTGTCTTTCATCAGGGCTTTAATGTCTTCTTCAATGTCTTCCGTGGGCGTAATGATGTAGCCGTCTACGTTGCGTTCGCGAAAGGTATTGATGAGATCTTTGGCCTTTTGTGGGTTGTTTTTGGTACTGCTGTAAATGATCTTGTATCCGTTTTCGTAAGCAATGTTTTCGATGTTGCCCGCAATTCCCGCAAAAAATGTATCGGCAATGTCTTCCACCATCAAGCCAATGACGTTGGTTTTGCCGGTGCGCAGACTTTTAGCCAAGTGGTTTGGTTTAAAGTTGTTTTTCGCGACATACTCCAACACCTTTTGCGTCAATTCTTCGCTGATGCGTTTTTCTTTCGACTTCCCGTTCAGGATATACGAAACCGTAGCGGTCGAAATCTGCAACGTGTCAGCGATTGACTTGATGGACATTTTTTTCATGAATTGCCTGCTTTTGAACGTTTTTGAACTTCCCGAAAATTTCGGACTTTCGGGAAGTTCAAAAGAAGAGATCGATTACCAACCCGGGTTTTGTTCCAGTTTGTTGTTCAACTGAATTTGCTGCGAAGGAATTGGCAAAAGGTAGTTTTTCTCCGCCCACTTACGATTGCTTTCCAGACGATAGATACCGTTCACCACCTGCGCTTTGATGCCCGCCCAACGCGTTTCAAAGGCCGTTCCTGCCCACGTAATGCCTTCAACCGGCATAGGCAATTCCGTTTCTGCCGTTTTCCAACGCTTCAGATCATCGACCCTAAATCCTTCAAAGTATAGCTCAATGTTACGTTCACGACGAATTTCGGTGCGCATATCCAGTGCGTTGGCACTCACGAAGGTGTTACTCAGTTTGGGCATTTGTTTGTTGACGCGATTACGCACCAAATTCAGCGATTTGTCCAGATCACTATCCGAAATACTTCCGGTACGTTCAAAAACGGCTTCGGCGTAGTTCAGCAATACTTCGGCGTAGCGAATAACCGGATAATCGTACCCTTCTTCATTGTCATTCAGGCGGCGCTCGGTGGCCCATTTTTGATTGCCGTAGCCACTCGCCGTAGCTGCATTGTGTTTACCGCGTGAGCCGGCAATGTCGGCGACATCACCGCGCCAAGTGGTGCGGGCACCCGGATTTTCGTTGTCCCAATAGTAGCGTCCGTCGATCATCATATTGTACCGCATTCGGTTGTCACGGTTTTCAAATTCTGATGTAGTGGTTTTATAGCCTTTGAAAAGCGGTGATTTTTCAATCGGCAAACCATCCTGACTTAGGTACGAATCCACAAATTTTTTGGTCAACCAATACACGTTGTTCAGGGTAGAATGAGTAATGTTCACTCGGATCTGGCGAGACGCGAAGTCGTAGCGATTCGTAAGAATGTATTCTTTGTTGGCCGCTTTGGTAATGTTGGCGGGGTTTGACTGCTGATTTTCCAGAATAAACAGGTATTTCTGCGCCGAGTCTCCTAACGCCGCCGGGGCAAAAAGTTGGTATTCATTGCCGGTAATAACAGAATTTGTAGCGGCTATTGATTTGTCCAACAAGGCATTGGCGCGGGCAGTATTGCCTCTGAATTTCTGCCAAGTTCCTTCATACAACGTGACTCGACCCAAAAATGCCTGCGCGGCACCTTTGCTGATACGGCCTTTGTCGCCCGCTGCAATGGCACTTTCAAGGGGCAGATCGGCGATGGCGGCCTCAATGTCGGCAATGACGAAATCGGCTACTTGGTCGCGGGTGTTGCGGGGAGCGTATAGCTCAGGCGATTCCGTACTCAGTAATTTATCAACTATAGGTACGCCACCATATTGCTGCAACATATCGAAGTAGAGATAGGCTCTGAAAAACTTCGCTTCGGCTACGTAGGTTTTGATGTCGGAAGGTTTTGGATAGGCCACGGCTTTGTCCAAGAGATAGTTGACTGTCCTTACACGACTGTAATTCCAGTTGCCGTCGGTGATGGGAATGGTATTGGAACCGTTGCTGAAGGTATTTCCTCCACTGGTGAAAAGAAAATCGCCACGGCGATCAGCGTGAGGATTGTCGTCCAAGATGGTGCCGAAAGACCACAGATAGGTGTAAAATTCGTTGGCCGCCAGTTTGAATTGGTCAGGTGTTTGCCAGAAATCTACGTCTGATATTTCGTTGATTGGCTTCATGTCCACCAACTTGTTGCAACTTACGCTCACAAACAGCAGCGAAAGGGCGATGAGCTTTGAAAATATAGTAATTCGTTTCATTGTCTTTGATTTGAAATAAGTTTAGAAAGTAACATTCAACCCGAACGTCGTGTAGCGATAAAAAGGATACCGCTGACTGAATGTGACCACGTTGTTGTTTTCGCTGTCGCCCGTATTGGCTACGGTTCTTTGCGCTTCCGGATCCCAGCCGTCACGGATTTTTGTCACTTCCCATAGGTCATTTCCTGAGAAATACACCCGTACTCGTTCCAATTTGGCTTTTTTGGTCAGCGCCGCCGGAATAGTATATCCGATAACCAAATTTTTCAATCGCAGATAAGCGCCGTTTTCAGCGATCCAATCCGAAGGAAAGTAATTGTAGTTGTTGACCGTACCTGTGGTTGAGATTCTCGGCAAGGCGGCCTCTGTTCTGGTTGGAGTCCACCATTGATCTACAAAAGCGGCATTTTGCGCTTGGAAAATAACCGCCGCAGGAATACGCCAGTTGCCGTCGCGGATGATGGTTCGTTGACCAACTCCCTGAAAAATGAAATTCAAATCAAAGCCTTTGTATTCGGCTCCGCCGTTGAAAGAATAGGTCAAACGAGGGGTGTCAACGCCCAAAAATTTGGCATCTTCGGGGAAAGTGATCTTGCCGTCGTTGTTGAGGTCTTTGAACATGTTATCGCCCAATGCAAGGCGTGAATTGGCTTGGGCACCTACGGCACCACTCGGCATGCCAATGTTGTTGCCCGTGATGTATTTGCGATAACTTTCCAGTTGCTCGTTGGTCTGAATACGTCCCGCGTATTCCAGTCCAAAATAGGAACCGATCGGATAACCTTCTACGGCGGTATTGTAGCCGCGAACGCCCGTGCCGATGATGTTTTGGCCGCCGAAATTGATCAGTTTGTTTTGATTATCGGAGAGATTTCCCCCAATTCGGTACGTTAAAGCACCGATCTTGCCGCGCCAGTTCAAAGACAGATCCCAGCCCCACGTTTTTAAGTGACCGTTGTTTCCCTGTGGTGCACTTGCCCCCAAAACGGCCGGGTAGGTGCGGTTAAGCAACATGTTACGGTTATTTTTAACAAAATAATCAAAGCTGCCTGTTAGGCGATTCTGAAGTACTCCGAAGTCAAGACCGATGTTTTGATTTTCCACTTTTTCCCACGTACGGTCAAAGGCAACCAATGTGCCGCTTGGCGAAATTCGCACGGCAGGGCTGGTTCCCAGAATAGGAAATCCTGCGCTTTGCTGATTGGTAGAAAAAGCCAAATTAAGGAATTGAATGTAGTCATATGAACCAATTCCGCTTTGATTGCCGAGTGCTCCGTAAGATACACGTACTTTCAGCATATCAAACAAGTTGGTGTTTTTGATGAAATTTTCTTCAGACAAAACCCAACCGGCTGAAATTCCATAAAACATTTTCCAACGGTCTTCGGGACGGAATTTCGACGAGCCGTCGTAGCGTAAGTTGGCCTCTAATAAGTATTTATCTTTAAAAGCGTAATTAAAACGTCCGAAGTAACCCGCAATTGCTGTATGATATTGAGCTTCACCAACGGATTTTGAAGTAGGGTCACCGGTACTCAGGTTCAACGAAGGCGGTACGCCCATTACCACATCGAACGTCTTGGCAATAAAGCGATTGTATTCGAAACGTTCATATTGCGCACCTGTTACGGCTCTAAGGCTATGATTGTTAGCGAGGGTTTTGTTGTATTCCAGGTAGCCGCTTGCCGTAAAGTTTGCCTCGGTTTTGGTGCCACGTTGGTAAGAAGTACGGGCAGGCAGGTCGGAGATTTTGACCGTACCCGAATAGTCGTACCAAGGAATGATGTTTTCCATCGTACGATAATCGGTGGTAAGCAAATAATAACCCGACGATGCGACTGCTTTTAAGTTGGGAGAGAGGTCATACGTCAATTTAAAATTGCCATTCAGTCGGGTGTTGATCTCTTTGTTATCTCCGCCAAAATCCGCAATGGCGTTCACGGCGGCATTACCGATGCCGGAACCCCACACATAAGGCAGCCCCGTTAATCCTCGGCCTGATAACGGTTTTCCGGGTTGGTTTCCGTTGTTCAAAATATCACCCAAACGCGTAGGCTGAACGATTGAATTGCGTTCCAACGAAAGGTTACTTTCAAGACTCAATTTTTTTGAGAATTGATAGTCGTGCGCTAAGCGCAGATTGTAGCGTTTATTGGAATTGTTGCCGGGTTGAAGCAAGCTGCCGTCGTCCAGAAAACCCAACGAAATCCGATACCCCGATTTGTCATTTCTGCCCGAAATACTCAATTGGTGCTCCTGCGAGTGAGCCGTACCCCAGAGTACATCCTGTTCAGTCCCGTTGAAGAAAGGAAAATCTTTTACATCCGAGAAAAGTCCCGCTCCTGCCAAGCTTGCCGCGTCGTATTGGGCTTTGGACATCCAGTCGATTCCCTGCTTTTTGGCGGCAATGGCCACATTGGCGTAGTTCAACCATATATCGGTGGCGGGAAAGCCGTCCGTTTCGCGGGCTTCCTTGATCAGTGGCCCCCAGCCATTGATATCGACCAATTTTGGTAAAAGGCCAACGTTCTTTTGTGATAATGCGACGTTGTATTCAATGCGCGGCTTGCCGTTTTTAGCGCGTTTGGTCGTGATCAAAACCACGCCGCCTGCCGCTCTTGAACCATAAATGGAAGCGGCCGCATCTTTTAAGAAAGAAATATTCTCAATATCGTTGGGATTGAAAGAGTTCAGGGCACTCACGCCGGGTACGGGCAATCCATCCACGATCACTAATGGCTCAGTGCTGTTGATGGATGCCGCTCCGCGAATCTGGAAATTCCAACCTTCACGGCCGGGCTGCGACGAACTGCGCGTTACAGTCACCCCCGCTACCTGTCCCTGCAAAGCTGCCAATGGGCTGGCTACGGGACCTCTGTCTTGAAATGTCTTGGCCTCAACGGTGGCGACCGAACCCGTCAGGGTCGCTTTCGTTTGGGTGCCATACCCGACTACCACCACTTCCTGCAAACTTTTTGGGTCGGGGCGAAGTTGAATAGTAATGATTTTACGGGTTCCGACGATGACTTCCTGTTTTTCATACCCTAAAAAAGAGAAAACCAACGCTGAATTTTCGTCAGGAAGAGACAGTATAAACTTACCATTGGGGTCTGTCGTTGTGCCGCGAGTCGTATTTTTAACGGCCACACTCACGCCCGGCATCGGCTCGTTTTTCTCGTCGGTTACGGTGCCGCTGATGGAAATATCAATGATGGCATTTTCGACTTCTATGGGTAATACTTCGACATTTGCACCTTGTTCGTTGCGTAAAAGAATCTGATTTCCGGCTACTTCGTACGAAATTTGAAGCGGTTTTAAGAATGATTCCAATACTTCGGAAAGGGATTTGTCCTGCGCGTTTAGGCTTACTTTTCGCTCGGCATGGATCAACTGCGGACTGTATACGAAACGCACCGAAGCCACTTTGCTGATCTTACGAATAGCGGATTCAATGTTCTGATTTTCAATCGTAACCGTAATGCGCCGATTAAGGAGTTCTTGAGCATTACCGTTGGTGGCGAATACCCACGTACAGGCCAGTGCCGACAGTAAGAGTTGATAAAAAGAGAGACGCATGATTTTTAGGAAAACCTTTAGCGTTTTAGAACCATTTTTCATACATTTGAAACGTTTTACAATTTACAATTTTTACAAAAAAGTCCCCTCTGTCCGACGTTTGTCGGATGGAAGCAAGCCTGAGAAACTGCGGGGGACGGGTCTAAAATCGGGAACGTTGGCGCGTTTCCGATTTTGTTTTTTTAAGGAGTAGGTATTTTGTAGGTTTGGGTCATATTGGATTGGTGAATTAGAGTGAGAATAATCAATTAGTGGAACATCCTTTACTGTAAATAACAATTTGAGCGTCAACGGTCCCGTAACGGGCGTCAATGGCTTTGCAGATCAGGTCAAGCTGTTCATAAAAGCTTTCATCCGTAAATTCGGCGCTGATCTCGCAGTTTTTCAGCACGGAGGTATCGTGAACAATGGTTACTCCGTAGGCGTTGGAAAGTTTATCAAAGGCTTCATTAACGGGGGTATTGGTAAAGGTGAACGCTGCTTTTTGAGTTTCGGGGGCTATTGGTTCGGGCAGACTTACCAGTGATTTCTTCATGTTGAGTTCTTTCCGGTCAAACACCACTTGCTGATTGGGCGTCAGCACCAGACCGCTGAGTACGGGAGCGTTTGTTTCTGCGCCGGCTTCTTTGGCCGAAAAGACCGATACTTTTCCCGTTTTAACGATCACTTCCACCTTGGCGTCTTTGTCGAAAGCCCGAATGGTAAAACTGGTTCCGAGTACTTTTGTCACCAATTCATTGGCATACACTAAAAATGGCCGTTTGGGGTTTTTGGTCACGTTAAAAAAAGCTCCTCCGCTTAAATTAACGGCGCGTTGGGCCGACGCAAACGCTTTTGGATAACTCAGGCGGCTTTTCGGAAACAGCGTCACCTGACTTCCATCGGGCAGATCGACTGTTTTTTGACCGGTTCCCTCATTTTCAATTTCTACCAATGCTTCGCCCCATTGACTTTTGCGAAGCTCGTACGCTGCGGGTGGATTCAATTTAGTTTGTATCGTATAATAAAGGATCCCGGCAAGACCAAGAACCACCACCGCCGCCATGGCCTGTTTAAGCCAACTTATTCGATTAAGCACCGGGGTAAAAGCAATTTCTTTGACCTCGCGCGCCTTGGTAAGTTGACTCAATTCGTGTTGGATTTCCTCTTCGGTCAATAATTCATGCGCTTGGTGCATATTTTGCACAAATTGACGGGCAATGGCCACATTTTCTGATTGGCCGGGGTTGGCAGTGAGCCATTCCTTCCAAAAATTACTTTCGTCGGGGGGATTTTTCAGCACCCAACGACGGAAGGAGTCGTCAAGAATAAGATCAGAGGTTGTATAGTTCGTGTAATCTTTCATTGATTTAATTTTGTCTTTCTCAGGTGTGTTGTAAGGAAATAGTATTTACCGAAGAAGGAATACCCTTTTTTGGAGAAAAATTTTAAAATTATTTTTTCAGACACGGAAAAAAGCGGGTGTTAGTTATCCGGTAAGTGGCTAACCGGTTGACAGACAGAAACAAAGGGAATATGCAAAATTGCGGATGCTACTTAAACGTTTATGCAAAAAACAGCGCCATCAATAAAAACAGCGGTAAGAGAATAATAAAAGCAGGAAGTAGGTGCTTCATTTGCGTAAGCGCCCTGTACAAAAAATTGGCAACGGTTTGCCGCTCAACGTCCATGATTTGGGCGATCTCTTCATTGGAAAGTCCTTCATAAAATTTCAGGAAAATAACTTCCTGTTGCCGCGAAGGAAGTTGCTCAATGGCGCGGCGAAGGGTTTGAGCCTGTTCGGAGAGCAGTTCGGCCGCGATGAGTTCACGCTCGGCGGTCATCTCATCCGTGAAGGAATCTTTGTCCCAATCGTCGGTTTCTCCCAATGATTTTTCCTGACGCAATTGCCGGAACAGGTTGTTGCGCAGGGACTTAATAAGATAGATCGTTACGTAAGGTGTATCGACCAGTTTTTCGCGTCGCTCCCACAATTCCAGAAACAGATCCTGAATGCAATCTTTGATAAAATCTCGGTTTTTGGTAAAGCGCGTAGCATAGTTAAAAAGTACTCGATACCGTAACTCGGCCAATTGGTCAAATGCCTTCTCATCTCCGGCTTTAAAGCGGCTCCAAAGTTGCGCCAAAAGGGGTTCGTCGTGCGGGATGGGCATTGATCTGTACGGAAGTAGTGGTACAATATTAGCAGACAGATTAAAATAATAGAAATATTCGAATAGAAAATTATCCTTTTGTTTTTCTTTAGGACTAAAGTAGTTGGTTATTAAGGGATAAGATTATTTTGGAGTAGTTAAATTTCAACTTTCTTATATAACTTTGTGTTATTCTCATTCTTATTTTGAATAGTGGCTAAGTTAAACGCAGGTTTTGAATAAGTTAGAAAAAGCGTAACGTTTTCAAAGCTGTTTTTCAGGTTGCGATTCAGAATAACTTAAGTGTTTTTTCCACCCGTTATTGGTCCTGATTTCAGTCCTTAGCTTTAGAGGCTAATACGTTGTTGCATACAGTTCACTTTATCGATTCAGCTCATGAAAAGGATACAATGCTTGATCTTACTCTTTTTTTGGTGCTTTTGGGCAATAGCACAGGAAAAACAGCAACCCTATAATTACTTTGTGCGAGAGGCGAGAATTACTGATTTGGGTCATAACATAGAAGTCAATAAGAAAGGAGATACCGTTTTTATTGCTCACTACAGAGAACAGAACCAGATCAACGGCAGCAATCAGGATTTTATTAAAACATATAAAGGCACTCCATTTTTTAAAAATGGATGGTATCGTGGGAAATTCCAAACGGATACCGGGATGGAATGGGAGTTTTTAATGGCGTACAATATTCAAAAAGAAGAGATTTACCTTTCCGGTGGTCCCAGTCAGGATGCCACGGTGATGCGGCCGCCTTCATTTTCGATGCAGGGGCATACGTTCAGGTACTTTAAAAACCAATATTACGAGGTCATTTATGAAGGCGAAAGCCAACTCTGGAAGAAGTACGAATGCACGCTGCACTTTAGTAAATCCGAGCAGCGAACGGGCTACGAAGTCGAAGGCGGTGCCAATGAGTACGATGGGGATTTTTTGAAAAGTGCAAAGTATTATTTGAAGGAGGGAAATAAATTACGGGAACTGCCCGCTAAGAACCGCCTTTTCAGGTTATTTGGCGCCAAATCCGACGATGTGAAAAACTACGCAAAAACCAAAGGAATCAGTCCCGGTACAGAACACAGTTTGGTTTCGCTCTTTAAATTTTATGATTCTTTATAAGGAAAAACAGTGTTTTTTTTTAGCCTTGTTACAACTTTTCAGAAAGAATAACGTTTCACAGTAAGTTCATTAAATAAATCATAAACAAACATGAGAAATTCAATTTTTGCTTTATTCCTCTCGCTTATTGCCCTCAATTTTGCCTGCAGCCAAAACCCTCCTAAAAGCCCTCACCTGACGGTTGAAGGCAAAGATGTAAAAGTTGTTTATGGACAGCCTTCAAAACGCGGACGAGTTATTTTTGGAGCAGACGGCAGTCAAAGCCTTGAAAAATACGGCAAAGTATGGCGTACAGGTGCCGATGAAGCAACCGTTATTACGTTCAAAAAAGACGGTATGTTTGGTGGCAAGGCCGTAAAAGCAGGTGATTATGGCTTCTTTACGATTCCCGGTGAAAAAGAATGGGTAGTAATTCTGAACAGCGAACCAAAACAATGGGGCGCTTACAACTATAAGCAGGACAAAGACGTACTTCGTATCACAGTGCCGGCCATGACATTGAAAGAGCCGGTTGAAAAACTGACCTATGAAGTAAAAGACAACGCATTGGTATTTATGTGGGATACGGCCGGATTTTCGGTTCCGTTGCAGTTTTAATGACTCACCAAAAGCATACAATGTAGCCCGGCCTTAGCGTTGGGCTTTTTTTTTGCCATTTCAACACTAAATTTTTACCCTCGTTGGCTTTTAATAGCTAAACGTCTTAATCTTTATTGTATGCCCACTACACGTCGTCAAACCCTTGCCGCATTGGCTTCTGCCGCAGGAGCCGGTTTATTGCCTGATACCGCAAATGCGACCGTTGCCAAAACGCCTGCTTTTATTCCCTGCCTCAACATGAGTACCATTCGAGGACAGAAGTTGGGTTTTGTCAAAGAGCTGGAAACGGCTGCGAAAGCAGGTTTTCGCTCAGTTGAAATCTGGATTGATTCCTTACAGACATTTATAAAAGAAGGCGGAACACCTGCCCAAGCCCGCAAGATTATGGGCGATCTGGGCATTACCGCCGAAAATGCCATTGGGTTTGCTCCCTGGATCATTGATGATGAAGCTGCCAGGGCCAAAGGTGTTGCGCAGCTCAAAAGTGAAATGGAGCTTTTGGCGCAGGTTGGATGTATGCGCGTAGCCACGCCTTCGGTAGGGGCGCAAACGCCGCAATCGCCTCGTATTGATCTGTTGAAAGCGGCGGAACGTTATCGTGCTATTCTTGAGATCAGCGACCAAACGGGCGTTATTCCTCAATTAGAGCTGTGGGGCTTTTCGAAAAACCTGAATAAATTGAGTGAAGTAATGTACGTTGCCATCGAAAGCGGGCATCCATCGGCGCGGGTTTTGTTGGATGTGTATCACCTGTACAAAGGCGGTTCAAGTTTGGATAGCTTAAAATTAGTGGGAAAACCGGGCGTTGAAATTTTTCACGTCAATGATTATCCTTCTACCCTGACGCCGGCAGCGATCACTGATGCCGACCGGGTTTATCCCGGCGACGGCGTGGCACCGATTGCCCAAATCCTGAAAATCATCAAAAATCCGGAGCGCCCCATTGTACTTTCGTTGGAAGTATTCAATAAAACGTACTACGCTCAGGATGCGCTTGCCGTAGCTAAAACGGGATTGGCAAAGATCAATAAAGTTATTGCCGGAATTTAGGACAAGATTTTTACGGTTTTGAGAGACCAACGAATGAGAGGGTGCTCTTTCGGTTTTGAAAAACCGAAAACACATTCGCCCCGAAAGCATGTTTTATGCCGTGACGTCAGTTTCTCAAAACCGACGGGGAAGTTCTTCGGATATGCCTGTCCGATGCGTTTTTATCACGAAAATAGTCGTAATTTGGGAAGATAATCGTGGTTGGCGTTTATACCACAAACGTTTTGCACGATATTTGCGTTAGTTATATATTTAAAATTAACGTACACTCCGGCAGCTAACTTTAGGTCGTGCCGCGACTATATAACACCAATAATACCCAAACCCGAATGCAGTTTCTTTTTCCGACCTTTTTATGGAGTTTATTGGCGGTAGGCGTTCCGATTGCCATCCATTTATTCAACTTCCGTCGTACTCGACGCGTATTATTCTCCAACGTATCGCTTCTGAAAAACGTCGAAATGGAAACGAGTTCGTTTCGGCGGTTAAAACAATACCTGATTCTGGCTACGCGCGTATTGGCTATTGCAGCTTTGGTCTTTGCGTTTGCTCAACCTTATTTACCCAGCAAAAACAAAGCGGGCACCAACGCCCAAAGTGTCACAAGTGCCTATATTGATAACTCATTTTCGATGCAGAATGAGGATAACAATCAACGTTATCTGGACATAGCCACGGGCAAACTGGATCAATTGCTGACACTGTTTCGCAACGCCACGCGTCTGCAACTGATCACCAATGATTTCAGCCCGGAAGAACAGCAATTGACCACCACCGACCGCATCAAAGATCGGTTGACCACGCTCAAACTGGCACATACCCCGCGTAATTTTGCAAGTATCTACAAACGTCAGGCCAACCTGTTGGCGCGGTATGCCGGAAGCGGCAAAAACCAGTTGTTCTGGTTCTCGGATTTTCAAAAAAGTACTTCCGGTGACTTGGCCAATATCAAAGTGGATTCCCTTAATCGCCTGTTTGTCATTCCTGTACAGGCAACGGCCTCTCAAAATGTATACGTAGATTCGGTGTGGCTCAATACGCCTTTTGTGCGGGAATTTCAAAACAACGTCGTGTATGTGCGTGTCAGCAATGCGGGTAACGACGACGTAAAGGATCTGGTTGTAAAGCTTTTTCTCGACGATGTACAGGTTTCTACGGCTCCCGTCAGTTTAGCGCCGAAAGGCTCTGCCACTGCGGCCTTTAATTTCAACGTGCGGGGCAAAGGTTTTAAGCGCGGGCGCGTAACCTTTGATGATCTGCCGATCACGTTTGACAACGAGTACTTCTTTGTGTTGAATGCTTCACCCGTCATTCGGGTACTGCATCTCCGGGGGCAGCCCAATCCGGAGCGTTCGGTCGAAAAGGTATTTGCCAACGACAGCCTTTTCACCATGCGCAGTCTGAGTGTCAACAATGCTGATATTGGTCTGTTGAAACAATCTGATTTGGTCGTGTTGGAAAGCGTAGAACGCGTCGAAGGAGCTATACGCAGCGAGATCGAAAATTTTGTAAAGCGCGGAGGAAGTGTACTTGTCATTCCACCTTCCAACCCCGATATGGTTTCTTACGGCGGCTTTTTGTCATCCTTAGGAATCAACGGTTTGCAGGAAAGACCTTCTGACGAGGCCATTCCATTGGCCAATCCCGAGCGTGGAAGTCCTTTTTTCAGTGATGTTTTTGAGCAATCCGTTCGACAGGAAAACCTTGAAATGCCCGTCTCTAAACCCGTTTGGCAATGGCAACCCGGCGGAGCAAAGTTACTTAATCTGCGCAGCGGAGACGTATTTTTGAGTCAATCCGCCGTGCAGCGCGGCAAAGTATACGTGATGGCCAATCCATTGACGGAGTCGTTTGGCAGTTTTGCCCAAAATGCTTTATTCGTTCCGGTCATGTACAAAATTGCGGCGCAAAGCGTGCGCGAACAGCGAACCGCCTATTCGTTTGACGAAAATACCATTGCACTTACCGTCCCTGAAACCTCTCAAAATACGGTTTTTAAACTCAAAAAAGATAAAATTGAACTGATTCCGGTTCAACGCCTCAACGGCAACCAACTGACGCTTGAACTCCCCAAGAGCAATCAATTGAATGCTGATCAAGACTTGGAAGCAGGCTATTATGAACTTCAGAAAGACGGTCAGTTGGTGCAGCTACTGGCGTTTAACCACGACAACCTGGAATCGCAACTGGATTATTATACGCCAACCGAATTACGCAGACTGTTTGCCAATCAGCCCAATGTGCAGGTTTTTGACAACGTAGCCGACGGTGATTTTGTGAAAGAATTTCAAAAACAGAATGTCGGCGTAAGCCTTTGGAGTTATTTCCTCTGGGCCGCGTTGCTCTTCTTATTGTTAGAAATTTTAGTGATTCGTTTTGTGAAGTAGAACCTTGCTTCTTCGTGTGTAAAAAGTGATCATTTTTGCCGCAATAAAAAATTCTCTGATTCCGAAAGGGCTTTTCGAGAAACGGTACGCTCAATTTTGGGGGCTCCAATTTTGATAGTCTGCCCTTGGTGAAGTCTGCTCCTTTATACCTTACCAAATAGTTAAAGAATCTCTTCGGGAAACGTTATTGTTATCTTTGGGGATAGAAAAATGTACAGTTATTTTTTTATCTTTCCGTGAAATTAGTCCGTCAAATACGCTATGAAAACTACACTGGTATGGATGAAGGTATCAGACTTACTTAAGGAAGACCAAGACCTATCCATTCGTATTGGTCTCTTGAACAAAAAAAGATCGTGGATATTGGAAAATAGCCGAAAATCAGCCCTTGCTCATCAAACAGTGAAAGAAGAGCGTATCCCTTTTTACAATGTACATTGTTTGACAGAGATAACACTAAGCACAGCAAATGAAAAATTATCTCGAAAAATAATAGGCTTTATGGTTTCCGGAGAAGACCAATTTCACCCGTAAAGTCATTTATTTGATCATTGTTTTAACAGTATATTACCGCCAATCACAAAACGATCAATCGGGAGACTGTTTTATTTAAACGATCGTAACTGTTTTTTACAACTCAAGCCCAAAAATCAGTAATAACTTGCCGATCATGCAAAAGACATTACGTAACCGATAGAGCTCTGAACTGTTATGTCACTTCTTTTGCCATGCCGATTTTTAACTGCTTTATGATCAATAAATATATTTATCGATCGGTAAATGTAGTAATATGACCTCTCAAAGTTTTTGAAATGGAAAACTTCCCGCTTCCCCTCAACGAAAAAGAACGATTAAAAGCGCTTAAAAATTACCATATCGTAGACACCCTGCCCGAAAGTGAATTTGACAGAATCACGGAGTTGGCTGCTATGATATGCGGAACGCCTATCTCACTCGTGTCCTTGATTGAGGAAGAAAGACAATGGTTCAAATCCAAAGTGGGACTGGATGCGCCTGAAATTCCCAGAAATATGGTGTTTTGTCAATATGCCATTATGGGAACGGAGGTAATGCAGATACAGGATACGACCAAGGATGAACGATTCAAAGACTATGAATTGGTAGCCAATGACCCGCGTGTTCGTTTTTATGCCGGTTATCCGCTGATTGACCCGCATGGGTATGCCATTGGCTCATTGTGTGTGATTGATTTTTTGCCGGGTAAGCTGACAGACCAACAGCAACGTGCCTTAAAATTATTGGGAGAAACGGCCATTTCACTGATCGTTGAGCGCAGACAACGCGAAGAACAACAGCATTTTGAAAAGCTGTTTGATTCTTCCAATGACCTGATCTGTGTAGCCGGCGCCAATGGTTACTTTAAGCAAATCAATCCCGCCTTTCAGCAATTATTGGGCTGGGACGAAAAAACGCTGC
Organism: Runella sp.; assembly: GCF_965279615.1. NCBI lineage: Bacteria > Pseudomonadati > Bacteroidota > Cytophagia > Cytophagales > Spirosomataceae > Runella > Runella sp. Next base: position 237,166 of record NZ_OZ257252.1, read on the forward strand.
TGGAAACTCCCTTTTTTGACTTTGTGCATCCGGAGGATGTAAAACAAAGTCAACAGAAAATGGCCGTTTTGTGGGAACAGGGAACGTCCGAAAGTTTTACGTGTCGCTTCCGAACTCAGGACGGATCGTATAAATATCTACAGTGGACAGGAGCTCTTGAACGATCTACCGACAGCGTCTTTGCCATTGCCCGCGATGTTTCGATGGAGAAAGAAAATGAACAACAGCTTAAGATCAGCGAAGATAGGTTCAGGGCATTTTTTGAAAATTCACAGGGCTTAATGTGTACGCACGACTTGCAGGGGAAATTTCTCTCGGTCAATGAGGCGGGAGCCGCTATTTTAGGATACACAGTCAACGAGATTTTGGCCATGAGCCTCTACGATATTGTACCTGAAAACTACCACGCTGCCTTGGGGCACTACCTGAAAGTCATCAAAAGAGACGGTAAAGCCGGAGGAGTGATGCATACCCATGATAAAAACGGCACCCTGCGGATATGGATATTCAATAACATTTGTGAGAAAGGCTTAGATGGAGACTATTATGTGATCGGTAACTCGCTGGATATTACCAAAAGGCATGAGTTGGAGGAAGATCTAAAGAAAACCAAAGAGATGCTGGAGCAAACCAACCAGATCGCCCAAGTGGGAGGATGGGAGCTGGATTGGAACACACAAAAATTGGTTTGGACAGAAGTAACAGAGAAGATTCATGAAGTAGAGCCTGATTTTGAACCTGATTTGCCAAAGGCGATTGCTTTTTATAAAGAAGGAGAAAGCCGTGTAAAAATTACCGATGCCCTAAACAAAGCGGCCTCAACCGGAACCCCTTGGGATCTGGAATTGATGATCACTACGGCCAAGGGAAACGACCGTTGGGTAAGGGCATTGGGAAACGTTGAGTACGAAAACGGTGAATGTCGAAAAATTTATGGTACTTTTCAGGACATTGACGTTCAGAAAAAAGCCCTTCTTGAAGTCAATCGTTCTCGAAAATTGCTCAACGATGTGCTCCAATCAGCCTATGAGGTCATCGTTATCGCGACCGATGCTGACCGAATTATTAACATTTTTAACAGCGGCGCCGAGCGAATGCTGGGCTATACTGCGGAAGAAGTAATTGGAAAGGCAAACCCATCTTTCTTTTATGATACGGAAGAAGTGTTGCAGCGAAACAGGGAATTGTGCGCGGAATACAATGAATCCATCCCCATTTCTCAAACAATGATATATGTGGCCATGCGTAATGGGTTTGAGCAACGGGAATGGACGTATGTTCGTAAAGACGGGTCGCGCTTTTCGGCATCTCTGGTATTGCACCCTATCAGAAATACAGAAGATGTCATTACGGGCTTTTTAGGTATTGCTACCGATATCTCGGACCGTAAAAAAACGGAGAAAGCATTATTGACTGAAAAGGCCCGACTCATGGCATTTGTGGAAAATGCTCCTGCCTCAGTGGCCATGTTTGATCAGGATCTTAAATTTATCACCGTCAGTAACCGCTGGCTGGAGGACTACCAACTGAAAGGAAGAAATATTGTTGGGTTGAGCCATTATGAGGTATTTCCGAATATTTCTCAGGAATGGAAGGATATCCATTCACGAAGCCTGTTGGGTGCTGTAGAAAAAAGTGACGAAGACCGCTGGCGCCCCGAAGGCTGGGACCACGACCAATTTGTGCGCTGGGAAGTACGCCCCTGGTATCAATTCGACGGCTCCATCGGCGGCATCATGATGTTCACCCAGGACATCACCGAAATGTGCCTGCAACGCGAAGAACTCAAAAAAGCCAAACTGCAGGCCGAACAGGCCAGCGTGGCAAAATCCGAGTTTGTCGCCAACATGAGCCACGAGATCCGAACACCCCTCAACGGCGTGATCGGGTTTACGGACCTGTTACTGAAAACCTCCCTCAACGAAACTCAGCAACAATACCTTTCCATCGTCAACCAATCGGCCAATTCCCTGCTGACGATCATCAACGACATCCTTGATTTTTCCAAGATCGAAGCCGGCAAACTCGAACTGGACATTGATAAATGTGACCTCTTTGAACTGGGAAGCCAGGCAGCCGATATCATTACCTATCAGGCCCAAAGCAAAGGATTGGAAATGTTATTGAACATTTCCCTGGACCTGCCCCGTTTCATTTGGACCGACGAAGTGCGCCTCAAGCAGGTGTTGGTCAATCTCTTGAGTAATGCCATCAAATTTACCAAAGAGGGAGAAATTGAGTTGAAGGTCGAGCCATTGACCGACACGAGGCAGGAAGTCATCACGCTGCGTTTTGAAGTGCGTGATACCGGTATCGGCATTCAGCCCGACAAGCAGGAAAAGATCTTTGAGGCCTTCGCGCAGGAAGATGTTTCCACCACCAAAAAATACGGCGGAACAGGTCTGGGGCTGGCCATTTCCAATAAGTTGTTGGGGTTGATGGGCAGCAAACTGCAATTGATCAGTGTGCCCGGGCAGGGTTGCACATTTTATTTTGATCTGACGCTCAAAACCGAAGTCGGAGAATCGATCAACTGGGAAAATATCGACCTGATCAAAAAAGTGCTTATTGTAGACGATAACAGCAACAACCGAGTGATTTTGAGGCAGATGCTGTTGTTGAAACAGATCGTTTCGGAAGAAGCCAAAAACGGTTTTGAAGCGCTTCAACTGTTGGCCGAAGGCCGACGCTACGATGTGATCATGATGGATTATCACATGCCTTACATGGATGGTTTGGAGACGATCAAGAAGATCCGCAGCAGTTTCAACAAATTGCCCGAAGAGCAGCCGGTGATCCTGTTGCACAGCTCCTCGGACGACGGCACCATCATCAAAGGATGTGAGGAATTGAAGGTCAATCAGCGGTTGGTGAAGCCGATCAAAATGCAGGAAATGTACGATGCGCTTTCGCGGTTGAATCGCAAAGGAGAGGTGCTGCCGATAGTTAGCCAATCGGTCGAAAGTAAAACAGAATCGGCCCCGATTCGGGTATTGATCGCAGAAGACAATCCGGTGAACATGCTGTTAGCCAAAACGATCATTGGTAGGGTGGCGCCGAATGCGGTGATTCTGGAAGCGTTGAACGGTCTGGAAGCGCTGAAGGTATGTCAGTGGCAATTGCCGGATATCATCCTGATGGATGTGCAGATGCCTGAGATGAACGGGTACGAGGCCACGCAGAAAATAAGGGAGCTTCAGGCTGACAATTACCTACCGATCATCGCGCTGACGGCGGGGAACCTGAAAGGGGAAAAGGAGAAATGTCTGGAGGCGGGCATGGATGATTTTGTTGCCAAGCCGTTTGTGGAAGAGGCCATTATTGAGCTGTTTGAAAAATGGATCGGTGAAAAGCAAAAGGACCAAATAGTACCAATAGCCCGCTCGTTGGATGAGGTCAGTGCCCATTTTAACATTGAGACGATGAAAACCTACGTGGGCGACGATGAAGAAGTGCTGAGTGAGTTTTTATTATTGGCAATCACTGAATTGGAAAAGTCGTACAATGCCCTGCGTGACAAAGCCGAAGAAAAGGATTTGGCCGGGTTGAAAGCGCTGGGACATAAATTGTACGGAACGGCTTTAACTGCAGGGACAATAGAGTTAGCGGCGTTTGCCGGAAAAATTGAGCATTTGGAAGTTTTTGATCCTGAGACAGTAACCGATCTGTTGCTGAAAACCCAAGATGAAATCGGGCTTGTCAAAACGCTTATAAATGAGCATTTTAAATAAAATCAAGTATCCACTGTTCCTTAATTAAACCTTTCGTTTACTTTCCAGATATGGCAAATGGTATTGCTCTAAAAAATCTTTTTTTGAATCTCTGTAACTGGAAACGGCCCCCATCATACTCATAAATTTAATATAATACCAAGCCAAATCGATCTGGTAGGGCTTAAAGCCGCTGCGCGCACTTTTTGGGAACAGATGGTGATTATTGTGCCATTCACCGGCAACAAGCCCGGGCCAGATTTGGTTGACAGAATTATCCTTAGTGTTAAAATCCACTCCGGTAACCTGCACATTTTCTCCTTTGCCATGCCCTTCATAATTAAAAGTGCGAACTCCTACGGCCCAAAAACCCGCAGCTCCGAACAGGCAGCAAACCAGCGGAAAACCACCGATTAAATAAAATGCAAGGAACCAAAAGGACCAGTTAAGTGCCCAGGTTGCCAACGCCCGCAGAGGATTTACGTATGAACCCCATTTTTGATATTGCGGGTAGGTATTAGCCGTGATACCGGTATGCTTCATCAACAGTTTTACGCGATTATAATCTGCTTCACTAAGGTCTTTTGCAATGGGCTGATGGTTGACGTCCGCCAAAAAGCAGTATAGAAATCCGGCCTGTGCATTATAGGGGTCGCCCGGTTGGTCCGATTTTGCATGATGAACGTGATGAGAAATTACGTAGATTTCTTCAGGTATCATGCTGATAGTCAGGTTTTGCGTTACAAAACGCCAGAATTTGTTCCGGAACTTATATGCTCGATGAGTACAATACCTGTGGTGCCAGATCGTCCCGTGCGTTCCCATGATGAGCATGCTGTACACGAAGGCTGCGACGAGCAGGGGCAGACTGAAAAACGTAACGATAAAGAGCAACAGGAATGGAACCATGCACAACACTTTTAACCAACTCATTAAGGGCAACCAATTTTTGCGGTCTTTGAAGACATTCAATCGGGAAAAAAATTCGCTGAAAATTTGGTTTATGCCGGGCTTGATCAACTTGCCTGTTTCGTCTTTCCATCCATAGGAAGGAACCTGTAATACATGGTCTATAAATGCCATACGATATCTTTATTAAGGTAACAATTCATTTTTATAACTGACTCCTCCACACAGTTTGATTCATCAGTTTTACAAAAAAGGCTAATGATCCCTATTTACAAGACGTCTGATAATGGCAAATTATAAAAAGCAGCGTTTTTTGAGATTATTATGAAATTACGACATAATCAGTCAAAAATACAATTTTTTCGGTGTATCATAAAATCAATTTTGCGGCCGGTTGGCAGCAGCTGTTTCCGGCTTTACTTTGACCGAAGATCTGCCTTTAAAAACGAACCTATATGCCGTTAATTGCTCTTACCTTCAAATCATTGTCGGCCCATTTTTGGGCTTCATTCAATAAAACCTTCGTTTGCTTCGCTTTTTCCGCCAAACCCTGATGCTGTTGTGCCTCATAAAGACCGGCTAATGCCCAGCCATTACGTGGAAATACGGTTAGATCTTCCGCGAATATTGCTTCCGCTTCAACGTAACGTTTGGCTTTTAAGAGGGTATTGCCTAACGTATGGCGTACCGAAAAGAACCAATCAGGAGGTTCCTGGTAATTCAGTTTGTCTTCCAAAACGACTGCTTCCCGAAGCAATTTGATACCGGAAGATATATCTCCCTGCTCCACCAAAATTTCGGCTTTCAGCACCCGATGGGCGATTTCCAGAATTGAAATCATAGGATTGATGCCGGCAATGGTCAAGGGAACAATGGCCGGGTCGGTCGTCAGTTTTTCGAGTTGCCGCAATTCCGATTCAGCTTCCGCCGGGCGATGTTTGCCAACCAAGGCCATCCCGCGGGCATAGTGACGAACAGCCGTCGGATATTTCAAGCGGACCGTATCGGCCCGGCACATCTCAAGTAACTCATCCCATTTGGCAAACTTAACAGCCACATGATAGGGAATGGTATAGTAATGTTGAAGCGAGGCCCAGGCATCGTCAGCCATCAACTTTTTATGGGTGTTTTGGGCAACTTGCCGCGCCGACATCATAGCCCATTGGTAGTTGCCTTCAAGCGTGGCTGTTGCTACCAATAAATGGTAATTATGGGGAAAATAATACAACGGAAAAGCCCCCTCGGCATGGCTTCCCATTAGGTATAAGCTGTCAACCTTAACCGCCGCCCAATTACTTAGCGAGCCTTCATGATAGTGACCGGTTCGAATATAAATGTGCGAGGGCATGTGTACCAAATGACTGGCCCGGGGGGCTACCTTTCCGAGGATAGCCGCACTCCTTAGCCCTCGTTCGGGTGTTCGGGACGCTTCTACGGCGTGAATGTAATAATGGTTAAGGGCGATATGGTTGGGGTTGCGTTCAAGTAATTTTTCCAGCGTCGCGACGATGTCGGGCGTCCACGGTTTTGGGCGACCGTCATGCTCCCATAAATCCCACGGATGCAGGTCCATCAGCGATTCGGCGTAGAATGCCGCGATGTCAGCATCGTCCGGAAATTGTTCGTGTACCTGACGGATGGATTTCGAATACGCCTCATCATAAGGTCTGCGGTCTGCGACGGGCTTTGCCGGATAACGTTTTGCCAAGGCATTGATCAGGGCTTTTTCTTTGTCGGTACAATTTGCCGATAATTGAATTGCCCGCTGAACGGCAGCGTAGGCTCGCTCGTAATTATCGGGTTCCATCCCTGCGTTATAGTTAGGTCCGAGAACGTAGCTAAAACCCCAATGAGCCATGGCGCAGGTTGAGTCCAATCGAATGGCTTCATAAAACGAGCGGGCAGCTTCTGCGTGATTGAAGCCAACGGCCAACATAAGTCCTTGATTAAAATACTGTTGAACCTGTTGGTTCTTCGTCGTGATCGGAAAATTCAAATCTCCCAGACTGTCATACAATACCGCTTTCGCCCCGGAGGTATACCAGGCTTTGTCGGTTGGCTGAGTCCGGCAAATAATCTGAGCGGTGGTTTGCGTATAGGCAGTTTCCCGGCGGGGTTGACAGGCAGTTGCCAGTCCTATGAACAATGCCCACAGTACTAATTGTTGAGAGTGAAGCCGTTGTATCATCATTGTTCAGGTAAAGAGTAAAAGGTGGATGGGCCGTCTGTCGCCCTTTGTCGATGAAAAGAAAAGCTTGCTGTTATTCGAACAAAAACCTCTTAAAGATAAGAATGATTTATGACCGAGCCACTGATAGTTGATTTAAATACCGATTCCCAATCGAATGGCAATTTCAACGGGAGAGTAATTGCCGTCGTGACGATAGCGTTGAAACGGCTCGGCAGACAATAGGGGAGGTTGGGCCATAAAACGAGGTGTGGTGCCGTGGTGAGGCTGAGCGGCATGGGCCAAAAAAGGATGGCAAAGATACACCGTGCCTGCCTTACCGGTAGCCAATACTTCGCGTCGTTGATTGGTTTGGTCCAGTTGCTGCGCCAGTTCCATAAAAGACATTCCGGCGTCACCGGCCGGCGCTAACATTCGGGCAACGTCTATGTGTGAACCTACCCGAATTCGCGTAGGAGCGTCTGTATCACTCACATCGGAAAATAGAAAAAGCATGAGCAGTGCCCGCCCTTTCGAATTGATATTGATGCGCCAACTGAAATAATCTGTAGGGTCGTCTCCCGGAAAACTCGCATCTACGTGCCAACCCGCATCGCCCGGATCTTCTCTGCTCGGAAACCGTACCGGAAATGTTCCAAGACTGTTGCAGGGAAGCCATTGACCTTTACCCACTAATTGATCGAAAGCTGCATGAAGAATGGCAGTATTGGCGGCTTTTTGAAACGGTTCCTGTGCATAATTCCCCAGTCGAATCACAGGATGAATCCACGTTGTTGGGTCATCAGGTACGCAGCCGGTGTCTTTCCACAAAATAGCGCGGCCTTCTTCCGCCACTTCCTGCGGAAACGCGTTTTCCAGTTTTATGTATCCATCCGAAATGAATTGCAGGATTTGGCGGTCAGTAAGTAGCTTTGTCATTTAATTCTTCCAGTTTGGTGAGAATTACATTAACTCTTTCCGCTACGGAAAAATCGCCTCGTAATTCCAACAGCGGACAGGATAAGGTTTGAATCCAGGATTCATGCGCCGCCAAATTACGACCGTCCGTGCTGTTGTCGTCGTAGCCCGAAGCCCATTCTATAAATGCGGTATATTGTTTATTCCTTTCTTTGTCTTCATAAATAACGCTTCCATAACGCCCGAATTCGCGGTTTTTGAGTCGCTCCATTCGGATTTCGTGAGGGATATATAAAAACACCGCCAAGTCAAAAGGCGATAGTTCAATTTCACCCCATTTAAGAACAGAACCACCCAAGATCCAATTATCATGGCTTTCAAGCTGGCTTTTCAGCAATTGATTCCTTACTTCCGGTTCTCTTTTTATGAGATAAGGCGGTTCTGTTTTTGTCCAAAAAAAATCATCGCTGTCAAAATAGGGGAGAGCAAGTTGTTTGGAAAGTATTTGCCCCAAGGTAGTTACGCCACTGCCGGAAGCGCCAAAAATGTGAATTTTCATGGTATTCTGTTGTACTGATTCAGCATTCAGATAAAGCCAAAAAAGAGATCATTCTAATGAATTTGAGGCATTTTATTGACTTTTTGAATTATATCGCTATTTTTATCGCATTAAACTCTCTTGCTGACATATCAAAACGTTCCGTCAAAAGCACAAAGCTTTTGTAATTGCGATGTTTTTCAACACCGCCAGAAATCGTTTTTTTATCGTTAACAAAGAGAACAATGAAACAATCAAAAATAGCCGTCATTGGCGGCACCGGGAAAGCAGGGAAATATTTGGTCAAACAATTGCTGATTCAAAAATTCCCGATCAAAATTCTTCTTCGAAACCCGGAAACGTTTACGCTTAAAAACCCGCTCATAGAGATCATTAAAGGCGATGCCAGAGACATTGAAACCATTCGCGCATTGGTCAAAGGTTGCGATGCTGTGCTCAGTACGTCCGGACAAACCAAAGGAGAACCTGTTCCGATAGCAACGCAGGTGACGTCCAATGTCATTCAGGCCATGCGTGAGAATAGTATTCAAAGATACATTTTGGTAACAGGATTGAACGTTGATCTGCCGAGTGATCAAAAGAGTGAAACCACAAAAATGAAGACGGAATGGATGCGAACCAATTTTCCGACCTTTGTGGCCAATCGGCAGGCGGAATACGAACTTTTAGCAAAAAGTGAGTTGAACTGGACATTGGTACGGGTTCCCATGATCGAAGAATCAGACGAAAGACACACCGTAAAAGTCGATTTGTACGATTGTTTGGGTGACTTGATCAGCACAACGGACTTGGCGGATTTTCTTATTGGGCAAATTGCTGATACCGCTTTTTGGAAAAAAGCGCCCTTTATTGCCAATGGGTAGTTAGTTAAATGGTAGGTTAATTCAAGTTGCCTCACTCAGTTAAGCGCAACTTGAATTAACTTTTTAAGTTTCTGCATTCGTCTTCCAAAATTCCGGTGACTAACGTAGGTGGGTTTCCCCATTTTTCGATAGAGGTATCTAAAAGCAAAGGATACTGTGAACTCATCCCGCCGATGTTGCCTGTCGTCAAGGCCATGACAATCGTCTTTATTTGAGAATGGCGGATGGCGTAAGAACACATGATGCAGGGTTCGTGTGTGGTATACAGGATGCATTCCGACAGAATATGGGTTTTTAACAGCAGTCGGGCGTGTCTGATCGCCTCCATTTCTGCGTGGCAGGTGATGTCTTGGTAGGTTTTGCCACCTTCAATGCCTTCGGCAATGATTTTTCCTTTCAATACCAGTACTGAGCCTACGGCAGCATCGCCGCGTTGTTTGGCAATAAGTGCAAGTTCAATGCATCGAGCCATGAAAAATTCGTGCTCATTGGAAAAGGTACTGCTGACCGGCATAAAAGTAGTTATCAATAAGGAATCGCCGGGCTATTTTGAGCACTTAAAGCTATCCTTGATGTTAGTTAGCTCCTTCCAAATCGGATGGTTTGGCAATTTAGGAGATAATGCAACAAAAACCGCGGTTCGGTTTTGATCCTTACAAGGTTTGATAGTAATCGAACATTGTAAAGTCATGGGACGTTGTGCCATATAATCCAACATACGGATGGTGCCGACATAGGCTGTTTCACCATTGGCCGTAGCTTTTATTTTCTTAATAACCGCATTTGTTGGAATCACTTTGTCAGCAGGAATATTCCTGCCGGAGATATTTCTCCCTACAAGTCCTGAATAATACGCTTTTAGGTTTTCCTGTAAAGTGGTTGCATCGATGGTCGGCGACCCTTCCAACCACCAAAGGAAAGTATAAGACCAATAGTCATCGCTTTCAGGTTTAGCCCACCCGGGGGCAAAACGCAGATCTTCCGTTCCTTTGTAAGGGATTTCCGGCGCAAATTCGATGGGAAAAGCGATGCGCTCTACGCCCCATTGATCGGGAATGGTAAGCTGATACGGAGGAACCCACGTGTGGGCATCAAAAGGAACGGCGGGAGTTTGGCCTATTACATGAAGAGAAATCAGACAGAAAAAGAAGATATATTTCATACGGCATTTGATTGAGGTTATAAACTTTGCAAAACTAGCCTTAGGTTATGGCCCTAACTATCTTTTTAACGTATGTTATGATTTTTTAACAAAATGACTTGATACTAAGTAAGACGACAAAATATTCACGCAAAGCCGCAGAGTCGCAAGGAGAAGTATCTTAGCACCTTTGCGTGATAGTTAAAATTTAAATTGATTATTAAAAATGACGCTGATTTCTGCCTTTCAAAAAGACGAAGACCTTCTCAAGGACATTAAAAAATACGCCCCATTGACCGAAGGTTTTCGGATTTGGTGGCTAGGTCAAAGTGGCTTTCTGATTCAATGGAAAGGGAAATATCTGCTCTTTGACCCTTATTTATCTGATTCACTGACGATCAAATACGCAGCGACCGATAAGCCGCATACCCGCATGAGCGAGTTGGTGATTAACCCCGCCCGTTTGGATATGATCAATGTAGTGACTTCTTCCCATAATCATACCGACCATTTGGATGCAGAAACATTAGGGCCGTTGTTTGCGGCCAATCCTGCCATTCAATTTGTGATTCCCGAAGCCAATCGCGCTTTTGTTTGCGAGCGGCTGAAATGCCCCGAAACTTTTCCGATTGGCCTTAATGACGGGCAAAGTATGGAAGTTGCCGGTTTTAAACTGTACGGCGTACCCGCCGCGCACAATGCGTTGGAACGCGATGCACAGGGACGTTGTAAATATATGGGGTTTGTGGCTGAGTTCGGCGGTTATCGCGTCTATCATTCAGGGGATACACTTTGGTACGATGGCATGGTGGAGGTATTAAAGCCTTTCGCGGTTGATGTGGCTTTTTTGCCCATCAACGGCAATAAGCCCGAACGCCGCGTGGCAGGAAACCTTTCTGCCGAAGAAGCCGCTCGTTTGGGCGTAGAGATCGGCGCAAAACTCGTCATCCCGCACCATTATGATCTGTTTACCTTCAATACCGAAGATCCGCACGAGTTTGAGAAATATGCAAAGCAGTACGGGACGCCTTACCGTATTTTGAAAATCGGTGAAGGGCAGTCGCTTGCGTCCCGCGAGTGACGATTATCATTAGGCCTCCGGCCTACCATTCAAATGAGGCCGGAGGCCTGTTAATAGTCGTCACTCGCGGGACGCAAGCGACTGCTAATTCACACTTTTTTCCAGACTCTCGAAATTCATCATGTTGTTTTTTTCTTCTTTTTTGCGAATACCGAAGTTATAGACCAGATTGAAACCAAAGCGGCGTGTATCGCTTTGGCGCATGCCTGACGCAGAAACGCTGCCTTGTTTTAACGTAAATTGATTGTTGGACGTAAAGAAAACATCGTTGGCGGAGAGTGTCACAGTGAGTTTACGTTCGAAGAAACGACGGTTAACGTTGATATTCAACGCTCCGAAATTGCTCAATTCATAAAACTGCAATTGACCTTTCAAACGAAGATAACCATTGAGACTAAGGGTGGAACGGGCGTCAATTTTGAGTTGATGGAAAGTAAAGATTGACCATGAGCCGCGCTGAAACGTCAGCGGTTTGCCTTCATACAGGCCATCGTATTTGTTGTGATTGTATTGCGTCCCTACCACAAAGAAGTATTTTCCGCCCGGTGGAATGGCACCCATCAAACGAAAATAGGTTTCCTGATTTTTGCCTAAATTGTCGTAAGTGCGGTAGGCAAGGCTCGGATTTTTGACATCCTGATACACCACATTCGTAAAAATATCGCTCGTATAATTGCGACCGATGGCAAAGATCGGGCGATCCTGCACGCTGATGTTAGCTTCAATGTTCTGCGTAAACTGCGGGCGAAGTGTCGGATTTCCGGTCTCGTACAAATATTGGTCGAGATAACGCGGAAAAGGATTCAGGTATTCGTATACGGGCCGCGTAATGGAGCGGCGATACACCAAATACCCTCGCAATTCATAGCCTGCGATCTTGGTAATACCCCGACTGAGGTACACATAAGGAAACAGGTCGATGCGCCGAATATGAAATGACGTATCGCCGGGGCTGCGCTGATGACCATTCATGATGGTGCTTTCAAGGCGTGTTCCAAATTTAAGAATAAACGCATTGAAGGTTTTCGAAGCTTGCACGTAGGCTGCGCTGATATTTTCGTCGTATTCAAACGAACGGGTTCGGAAGGTGTCAGGTTTGCGAACGGCTCCTACTTTGCTAAAATATTGTGTTTCGTTAGTAAAACGCTGTAGGGAGGTTTTCAGACCGGTTTCCAGTACCAATTTATTGGGTAACTGAAATTTTAAATCAGTACGGGCAGAAAACGAATGGCGTTGGTTGCCAATGGTGCCATCGCCACCGATGGGGTTCCTGATGGGTTTCAGGTAAGTGGTATTAAAGACTTGTGTACCGTCGCTTTTTGAAAAACTGTAGGTAACATCAGCTGTAAGTTCTGAACCGATCGAATCCAATTTGTATTTGGCCGAAATGTCCTGATTGAAAGCAAAAGCGGTGGTTTTGTTCTGAAGCGTATTGGTGTTTTCAGTAAAAATAATGGGTTCGCTGATGCGACTGATCTGATTTTGGTTGTCGGCAAAAGACTGATAATTATTAAAAGTAACGCGGTCGTCAAAATTGATGTCCCACTTTTTGTTGGGCGTAAAACCAAATCCAAAACCGCTGTAATAGGTTTGGCTCGGAGTGGTTGTGAATGACCGTTGGCTCAGCAACGAATCGGCAGAAAACGGCCGGTCGGTTTGTACCTGATCGTAGGTATTTCGACGATTATAATTGAGCGTCAGGTACGAAGTTTGGCGGCCATTGTTGTTATTGATCGTACCCCCGATGAACTGATTGCCGTAACGACCTTGATTCATACCTGCAGTAAGACTGCCCGTTATTCCAATTTTTACGCCTTTTTTGAGAATTACATTGACCACACCGCCGCTCCCGCTCGCATCAAATTTGGCCGAAGGAGTGCGCAGGATTTCAATTCTTGAAATGCTCCCGGGAGGAAGATTCTTCAAAATAGAAGCAATATCGGCGGTACTCATCTTTTGTTCCCGCCCGTTGATGTAGATGGTTGCGGTCGTAGAGCTGTTGAGGTATACATTTCCGTCCTGATCTACAAACAATCCCGGAATTTTTTCCAGAATTTCCATGGCGTTAGTGCTCGTGGCCGCAAGAGGCTCCGGATCGACAATGGTTTTATCGTCTTCCTGCAACATCAACGGCTTTGGGGCAGTGACCACCACCTCATTCAACGTGCGTTTGTCGGCTTCCATAACAAATGTAAAAGCATTTGAGCCGCCGGTAGGAGAGAGGCTTTTGCGCAGCGTTTTAAACCCGATCGAAGTAGCTTCCAAAAGGTATTGCTTTTCAGATTTGATGCTGAATTTAGCCAAGCCCGACGTGTCGGCTACGTTGAACAGCCTCTTGGTAGAGTCGGCGCGCTCGGTCAGTCGCAGCGTTGCGCCTATGACGGGATTATTGGACGTATCTGTTAATCGAATCGTAAGGGTTTGTGAGAAAGCTGAATGAGTCAGAACGAAACAAATAAAAAGGATGAAGTGCAAACGGGAGATTTTCATATTGGCTGTTAAAGTACTTATAGTCAAACGTTGTTAATTTTTCAAACGGTATCAATGGGGTTTAATTGTAATGTGTTGTGTGTCCATGTTCTGATGCGACGCGTGAGTTCAGGATCGTCGGCCAAATGCTTTCCATAGGATGGAATCATTTCTTTGAGTTTACCGGCCCATGCTTCTGAATTCATTTGGTCTTTAAAACATTTCTGCATGAGTTCAAGCATGATGGAAACGGAAGTAGAAGCTCCCGGCGATGCGCCCAACAAAGCCGCCAGCGTACCGTCTGCCGAAGCAACTACTTCGGTGCCGAATTCGAGCGTTCCGCCCTCTTCCTCGTCTTTCTTAATGACCTGCACACGTTGGCCGGCAATGGCCAATTCCCAGTCACTTGCTTTGGCGTTGGGAATAAATTCCCGCAATTCATCTATTTTATCGTCAAAACTCAGCATGACCTGTTCGATCAGGTACTTCGTCAACGGCAAATTATGAATGCCCGCACTGAGCATGGGCAAGATGTTGTCGGTGGTAATGGAAAACGGCAGATCCAGGTAAGAACCTTCTTTCAAAAACTTGGTTGAAAAACCCGCAAAAGGCCCGAAAAGGAGTTCTTTTTTGCCTTCAATCACGCGCGTATCCAAGTGAGGAACCGACATGGGCGGCGCGCCTACTTTGGCTTTGCCGTAGACTTTGGCGTGGTGTTGCGCAATGAGTTCTTCATTTTTACAAACCAACCATTGTCCGCTCACGGGAAAACCGCCAAAACCGTCTCCTTCTTTCACATCCGATTTTTCCAACAGGCGTAACGAACCGCCACCGGCCCCGATAAACACAAATTTGGCGCGTATCTCTTTTTTCTCGTTGTTGGCTTCGTCTTCCACTTTTACGAGCCAGTATTTTTCGTCGTCCTGCTCCAAAGATGTTACTTCATGATTCAGAAAAACGTCTATTTCGTGGCCTTCTTTCAAGTGGTTAAATAAACAACGTGTAAGCTCCCCAAAGTTGACGTCAGTTCCTAATTCAATGCGTGTGGCGGCAAGCTTTTGGTTCTCTTTACGATGCTGCATGACCAACGGCATCCACGTTTTCAGGGTCTCAAATTCATCACTGAATTCCATTCCCTGAAACAAATGGTTCTTTTGCAACGCTTCGTATCTCTTTTGTAAAAAGGCTACATCTTCATCTCCCCACACAAAACTCATGTGAGGAATACTGTTGATAAATGATTTTGGGCTACTAAAATAGCCATCACCCATCAAATACGCCCAAAATTGTTTAGAGACCTCAAATGATTCAATGATCTTCAGGGCTTTGGAAATATCAACGCTGCCATCTTCCCGTTGCGGCGTATAGTTCAATTCACACAGGGCCGAGTGGCCCGTTCCGGCGTTGTTCCAGGCATCCGAACTTTCTCCGGCTACACGGTCGAGGCGTTCAAATATTTCAATTTTCAGATCGGGTTGGAGTTCTTTCAAAAATACGGCTAATGTGGCGCTCATCACACCTGCACCGATCAAAACTACATCACAATCTACCGAAGCATTGTTGTCGTGGCTAAGCATTTTATAAACGTGTGACCTCGCGGAGGTCAATGGAATGATTATTTTATTTTCTATAGACATATGACCTTATGAGGTCAAATTTCAGACTTCTCGCTTCTGAGACTATTGCCTCTGCTGCAATTGTGCCCGGATCTGATTGGCACTTGCCACGTCTCCTTTACGTTCGTAAGCCATGGCGAGGTATTGGGCCGCGTCGCGGTTGGAGGGGTCTTGCGACAGCACTTCGCTCAACATAAAAATGGCGTTGTCGCTCTGGTTGAGATTAATGTATGCGATAGCCATCGTTGTCATGGCACCCAGATAATCAGGAAAAATCTCCAGTGCCTTTTGACATTCCTGCAATGCTTCCTGGAATCTGCCCACGTTGATGTAAGCGTTCGCCAAATACAACCTGACAACTTCATTGTTGGGGTCTAATTGCTTGGCTTTTTCCAAATACGGAATAGACTCCTCAATTTTCCCTTCTTTAATACGGGATATTCCGATGAAATCATCTCGGGAAATGCGTTTCACAATGACGCCGATGGGTGCACCGTTTACTTCTATTTTATGGATTGTACCGGCCGGTGGAAATACGTTTGGATTGCGGAAATGGCTGGGCGTGAGGTGTCCGGTTAAAAAGACGGCATAATCCCAATCGTGTTCGGAGCGTTGATAATAGCGACGATACGCCATTTTGATCTTGGGATAATCAGTAAAATAATCTTTGAGGGGAATGTAATAATCACTCGCAATAATGACGCTGTCTTTTTGGATATTGGGAATGTTTTGCTTCATCCAGTCGGCAATTTCACGCGTGCTTGTGCCGAAATAATCGGTCTCGTATTTACCGAAAGCACCTTTTACGCCTCCGGTCAATTCATTGTAATAGGTGTATTGATAAGGATGGTTTTTGACCATAAACCATAGAGGAAGAGCAACTAACAAGGCGATGATTGCCAAAAATATCTTTTGACCAACACCCGAAAAACGGCGTAACAGGTATTCAACGCCAATCGCTGAAAGCACTACCAGCGGGGGGTAAATAAACGTAGTATGACGCCAACCGTTGTAAAACGCAGAGTTTTTAGAAATTCCGTAGATCAGCGGGAAAACACCCACAAAAAGAACAATCAGCAAATAGCGGCGGTTGAATTGCTTGCGGACAAACGGAAAAATCAACACAAAAACCAATAAACCCAACAGGAAATATAACGGCGTAGAAACCATCATGTACTTAGGCACATAGTACCACGGCAATGAGGTTGAATAAATTTTGGTGCCGTCGAAAAGCGTTTTGATACTTATCGGAAAGTTGGTCAATGTTTGGAGTGCCACCAACGGATTTTTGAGCGGATTGGCTAAGGCAAAAGGCCAGAACGCAATTCCAAGGGTGTAACCGCCCAATGTTGCAGCGGTGGTTTTAAGTGCTACATCACGGACCAATTGTTTATCGCTGAAAATAGTTTTGCGTAATCCGGTTCGAACAAATACTTCCATCAACACAAAAAAGGGAACATATCCCACCAACGCCAAGCCCGGCGCGCGGCTGCCCAAGCCAATGCCGATGCCGACAATCAACAGCAGCGTAGAGCGCCAAGTAGGACGGGGAAGTTCCTGTAAATACTTGATCAGAAAGCAAATGGTCACAATATAGCCGGCAGCAAAGGTAATGTCTTTGGGGTTGTTCATGGAATCCCCAAAGATGCGGGGAGAGAACAACGCAAACACCAGCGCAATCAGGCCAACTCGCCAATTGCCGCCTGCCACGCGCCCCGTTAATCCGCTGAAAACAATGATCAGGACGCCCATCAGCGAAAGCATAATGTGACGGACGGTGTACGGGTCAGCGCCGGTGGTACGATAAACGGCGGCCGATATGAGGTCGAGGGTAGGGCCATAACAATACATTACTTCCCCACCGCGCGGTGCGTACGAAAGTGCCTCTTTCTTTTGACCGAGGCTCGTAAAATAATCAAGACATAATTCTCCATAGGCTTTATTTCCCCATTCGTCTGCCGTGATGCCGTACTGAGTACTCAAAACAGGCATACCGATGAGAAGGGCCAATGCAATTCCCCAAAATATTTTACGAAATAACTCATCGTTCAATGGGGGTGTTTGGTGGGTAGGCGGCAGGTCTAAGGCAGGTTTAAAAACAGGGGATGGGGAAGGTGTTTCACCTGCAATGCTCTGTTTCTGAGGTGCTTTATGAGTTGGCGTTGTTCCTTTTTTAGCTTTAGACATATTTACCGGTATTGTATAACATTCCAAAATAAAGCGATATAGCCAAATTCACCAAAACTGTGCCAAAATTTAAAAACTCGTATCTTTGCAATTCCGGTTACTATAGGCCTTAACGATACGACTTTGCTGCCATCACTTTTGATATATATTCTTCTGTGGATTTGGGATAATCGGTCATTCGACACTATTTCAAGGAGCAATCGTGCCAAACTGGAAGCTCAGGAAGCGTACAAAGAAGCAGATTTTAATAAAGCGGTGGAAGCCTACCGAAATGTTTCCAACAACTCGTTGTTTACCGAACCTTCGGCACGGTTGAATTTGGCCCATGCGTATTTTCAGTTGGCGCAACTGCAAAATGCAAAGCGTTATTACAAACGATTGGCAGTAGTGGATGATCCTTGGATTGCCTCTCGAGCCTTTTCACAATTGGGTGTTATTGAGGCCATTGATAAAGATACCTTAGAAGCATTGCGGTATTTTAAAGAAGGACTTCGGAAAAATCCGGACAATCAGATCGCCGGATTCAATTACGAATATTTGAAGAAACGTTTTAGCGGTAACGACGACGTAACACCGCCCAAAAACGCTCCTCAAAAAAAGGAGCAATCTGTGCAAAACGCTCCTGCGCCTAAAGTTGGGCAGGAGGTGTTGAAAACAGAAGAAAAAAAAGAATTGCTTACCCGTTTGCAAAACATAAAAATGAGCGAGGCGCAGGCAATGATGATACTCGATGCGCTCAAAGCGTCGGAAATTCAATATTTACAACAACAAAAACACCGTTCTCCCACGCCCGATGACGAAAGCAAGGGGAAATGGTAGTACCTAAAAGAATTTACCAAAAAAGACTTTCCAAGTTTTCAACTCTATCATTGTACAAACTTGGAAAGTCAACTCAAAAGAATTTATCCATTCAATAAATAGTAACAATTCAACCGTGCAAACACTTACCCAAACCAATTTCCGGTTTCCGGGCCAAACAGGTTTTTACCGTGGCAAAGTTCGCGATGTTTACAGTTTTGAAAACGCCGTGGCAATGGTGGCCAGCGACCGTATTTCGGCATTCGACGTCATATTGCCCCGGGCTATTCCATTTAAAGGGCAGGTACTTAACCAAATAGCGGCTCATTTTCTGACGGCTACTGCCGACATTGTGCCCAATTGGCTGTTGGAAGTGCCTGATCCAAACGTAAGTATTGGCAGGAAATGTGAAACGTACCCCGTTGAGATGGTAGTGCGCGGTTATTTGGCAGGGCACTCGGCTCGGGAATACAAAGCCGGAAAACGCAGCGTTTGCGGGGTGACATTGCCCGAGGGATTGAAAGAAAATGATAAACTCCCAACGCCTATTATTACGCCAACCACAAAAGCTCACGAAGGGCACGATGAAGATATTTCGCGGGAGCAGATCTTGGAAAGAGGGATTGTATCGGAAGCAGAATATATCCAATTGGAAAAATACGCGTTGGCGCTGTTTGCCCGGGGCACCCAAATGGCTGCCGAGCAGGGACTTATCCTCGTAGATACAAAATATGAATTTGGCTATGCAGGCGGCAAAATATACCTTATCGACGAGATCCATACGCCTGATTCTTCCCGCTATTTTTATGCAGATGTGTACGCTGAAAATCAGCGAAATGGATTGCCCCAGAAACAATTATCAAAAGAATTTGTGCGCGAATGGTTGATCGCAAACGGTTTTCAGGGCAAAGATGGACAAACCGTTCCCGAAATGTCGGACGAATGGGTGGAACAGATCTCGGCGCGCTACATAGAATTGTACGAGAAAGTAACCGGAAAAACGTTTATAAAGGCCAATACGCAAGATATTTTAAGTAGAATTGAAGAAAATGTGCTGCGTTCATTAACTTCGCGCACTATTTAAAAATTGCTGATTGTTAACCGTTACCAATACCTGCGTTCCTAAACTGATCTTTGGATCTCTTGATTGTTAGCTCTTAACCATTATACCACATTATGAATTACGCCATACAAAAACACGAGCAATATTCTCTTATCAACGTTAAAGAAACTGACTTTGAAGGAACACTTGCGACTGATTTAGAGAACCTTTCCCGTGACTTGTTTCGTGAAGGTTTCCATAACCTGATCGTTGATTTTACGCCGACCAAAACCATTGATGCGGCGGGGATCAGCGTACTGAAAAAAATCAACATGCTTTGCTCGCGGGAGCTTGGATTGATGGTTTTAATTTCTGACGACGATGATTTTGTTGATCAGTTGATTGAAGGTAAAATTCGTGATGTGACCATTTTGCCAACGGTGGAAGAAGGAATTGATGCGGTTTTTATGAATGATTTGGAAAATGAATTCGGCGCCGAAAGCGACGACTTCGACGATGAAGATTTCGGCGAAGATGGCTTTACTAAGAGCGAACAACCCTGATGCAGTTTTCGGTGATGATTTTGGGGGCAGGCTCTGCCACGCCTGCAGTGAATAGATATCCTTCGGCGCAGTTGCTCACATTCGAAAACGAATGTTATCTCATCGACTGCGGCGAAGGAACCCAATATCGACTGCTCGAACATAAAATTCGGCCGAGTCGTTTGCGGGGGGTATTTATAAGTCACTTGCACGGTGACCATTATTTTGGGCTTATCGGATTGCTTTCCAGTTTCAACTTGGGAGGGCGCACCGAGGAGCTTTTTCTGATCGGACCGCGCGGGTTGGATGACATCATCACCATGCATTTTAAATATTCACATACCCCTCTCCATTTTCCCATTCAATTTACGGCAACCGATACCGAATTGAGTTATCAGGTATTTGAAAATCACTATTTTACCGTAACAACCATTCCGTTGGATCACCGTATTCCCTGTGCCGGTTATCTTTTTAAAGAAAAGCCTCTCAAGCGAAAACTCATCAAAGAAAAACTTTCTGACGATATGCCTCACGAATACCTTCGGAAGTTGAAGGATGGGGAGGATGTCATTGATGAAGCAGGCAATGTATTGTACAAATGTTTGGATTTTACTACTCCGGCGCCTCCTCCCCGGAGTTATGCCTATTGTTCGGATACGCGCTACCTTGAAAGCATTCCTGAAGTAATTTATGGTGCCGATTTGTTATATCACGAAGCTACTTTTCGGGACGAATTGGCGGTCCAGGCTTTTGAACGTTATCATTCTACGGCAACACAGGCAGGGATCATTGCGGCGAAAAGCAACGTTAAAAAATTACTGATCGGTCACTTTTCGTCGCGTTACAAAGAATTCAGTGGTTTTCTGGAAGATGCCCAATCGGTGTTCCCCGCGACCGAAATTGCGGAAGAAGGAAAAACGTTTTTTATTGAACACTCTTAATGTGCTTTCGGGTTGAGAAACCGCGAAAAAGTAAATGTGGCTGTTGTACAACCCTTCAAAGAATAATAAAGCCAAAAAAAAACTCTCCTGATTTAACACTACTTATTGAAGGCCCCATAGCGTATTGCCGCTTCAAGTATATCAACGTTTATATCTTGCAGAGTTTTGAACTTAATGCAATATCCGCTCACACTCGCTTTGCCTAGTTTGTCCCCATACGTTTGAGATAAGTATGTCTTATCCTTAATACCAAGAATATAGACAGAGATGCCGGTTTTGTTTGCGCTCAAACCAATTTTATAAAACTCTTTGGTTGTTCCATCAGTATATTTTATGGTATGCATTCCATATCCTATATTAGGGTTAGAAACGGTTCGACCTTTATCGTCTTTGCCATCTAAAAACCATAATTTGCATGCCGGTAAAACTTGAAGTGTGAGCCGGTGCAACGTTTCCATATCAGTACGTTTTGATTCAGGTTGGCTGTTAATGTACTGTTTGATTTGTTCTTCTACGTTCATATAAAAGTATGAGTTACCAAAGCTTTGTCAGCGGTTCGTTGTTTATTGCCCTGACAGCTCATAGTATAGCGTTACTGCACCACCACTAAAGGTCTTAGTCTTTATGAGCTTAAAAATAGCTTTGTCGTTTATATTTTCAAATAATGGCAAACCGCCTCCTGCAACGACAGGGTGAATACAAAGTTGGAATTCATCAATCAAATTAAGCTTCAACAACTGTATGATTAAACTCCGACTGCCAACTAAAATGTCGCCGCCCGATTGTTGCTTTAATTCTTTAACCGTTTCTTCGACAGGTTGATCGGCCAGTTTTGCACTGTCCCATTCTGTATTTTTCAATGTATGCGAAAAGACAATTTTTGGAGTCTTGTCCATTACCATCGCAAAGTCGTCCATTGATTTTTCACCTGAGGGTTTTTTTACGAGCGTTTGCCAGAATTGCATCAGCTGATAGGTTGTCCTTCCATAGAGAATAACGTCTGCGTTAGCTAACAGGTCAGCGTAATGTTGATGAATTTCTTCATCCGGGGTTATTGCTGTATGGTCGCAAAATCCGTCAAGTGTCATATTGATGGCGGCAATTAGCTTTCTCATATTTTGCGTTTAATTGTCAGTTCTTTGATTAGTTGCGGTATCCTGCTATCAATGGTTTTGCGAACTGTCCGCCAGTTAGTTATTTTACTCTCAATACATGCAAACGATGTCGGTTTCCAACATGGTAGGTCGGAAAACTGAGGCGTTTGCAAAGAAAACCTAAAGAGGCGATTCCGCCCGCGATCAGAGTCGATTTAGGATCAAACTGTACATGAAATTCCATGCCGCCTCGGTACCGGAAAGTATCACTCAGAAAGAAAATTCCTCCTGCCAAGGGCAGCATGTATGCACCCTGCGTTACCCACGGAATTCTTCGGTAAATCCTGATTTTTCGTACATTACTCAGCGGCACCTCCGTATGAATATGCTCGTTTAGAATTTCATTGAATTCCGTGTACGTGAAGGAACTGTCGGAAACAGAGGTGATATTCTCCCGTATTTTTTTTCGTTGCCCTTTGATCGTGAAAACCAACTCATCCCCGACATAGAAACGATGCCGCCGAATCTGCCCCATTCTATATACATCCAACACCAAATACCTGCCCTCCGTTTGAAGGTAGGTCTGAAAACGGGGGTTTTGTTTTAAGAAAAGCTCTTTATCGCTCAAAATGGTTTGAGCGGATGAAGTAAAAAAAGCAAAAAACAGAAAAAAGAATAAGTAAACAGAACGCATATTCTATGGCTATTTTGAATACAACGTAAAAGAAATGCTTTTCTTGCAAAGGTGTTTATTGAAGTGCCGGTTAAAAAAAGAGAAATTAGTAAAGGGTTTGAAAATGAGAAGGTATTTACAAATATGGCTGAGAGAAATCATAAAAAAACCCTGCACTTGGCAGGGCTTAGTGTATCATAAATGCTTATATATAAAACTTAAGACTGAACAATTTTAAGCATGAGCAAACGCCGGATTGAACATTCCGATCTCTTTGGCTTCCAAAAGTGACTCGCCCATCAGGAACTCATCTACTTTACGGGCGGCTTCCCGTCCTTCAGAGATTGCCCACACAACCAATGATTGACCACGGCGACAGTCGCCGGCAGCAAATACCTTTTCCACCGAAGTAGCATAGCTGTTTTCGGCTGCTTTGATGTTTTTCCGAATATCGGTTTCAACACCGAACTGTTCCAAAATACTTTGTTGAGGATGCACAAAACCCGCTGCGATCAAAGCCATATCACACGAAATGAGACGCTCATTTTCGGTGATTGGAGCCTTTCGTCCGTCTTCGAGGGTGCGCTCGCCGGTAATATCAGCAATGCGTAAATGAGTTAGTTTTTCTCCGTCGCCCACGAATTCCTGTACGGCAATGGCCCAAAAACGCTCGCAGCCCTCTTCGTGTGAAGTAGAGGTACGTTTGGTCAAAGGCCACAAAGGCCAAGGTGTTTTTTCATCGCGAACTTTATAGAACGGCTCGTTTTTATCGTCGTATTTTGGTGCCGGCATTACTTCTACCTGAGAGATCGTAGCCGCTTTATGGCGGTTAGACGTTCCTACGCAGTCAGAACCCGTGTCACCACCACCAATCACCACCACATGTTTGTCTGTCGCCAACAGTTCACCATTGACGTATTTTTCTCCCTGATGATCTACTATGCGGTCGATATTGGAAACACGCTTATTTTGTTGGCTCAGAAATTCCATCGCAGGGTGTACTCCTTTGCCATAATACGTTTGCCAACCCGGAATCGTGATGGAACGAGGTTCGGTTGAGCCAATGGCTAAAACAATGGCGTCAAAATCACGCATAAGCTCTTCTGACTTGATCGTTACGCCTACCTGAACGTTGGTTTTAAATACTACACCTTCAGCCTCCATTACTTCCGCACGGCGGGAAACAACGGTTTTCTCCAATTTAAAATCAGGAATACCGTAACGAAGCAATCCTCCCACTTGGTCGGCACGTTCAAAGACCGTTACCCAATGGCCGGCATAATTCAGCTGAGCGGCGGCGGCCAATCCCGAAGGGCCCGAACCGATAACGGCTACTTTTTTACCCGTACGTTTTGAAGGAATACGCGGTTTCACATACCCTTTTTCGTAGGCGGTTTCAATGATCGATTTTTCGACAAATTCAATGGCAACGGGTGGTTTATTGATGCCCAACACGCACGAAGCTTCGCAGGGAGCGGGGCAGATGCGGCCGGTGAATTCGGGGAAATTGTTGGTACTGCTCAAAATTTGGTACGCATATTCCCAGTTGCCTTCATACACGGCATCGTTGAATTCGGGAATGATATTTCCCAACGGACAACCATTGTGACAAAACGGAATGCCGCAATCCATGCAACGGGCGGCCTGTTGTTTTGATTGCGTTTCACTGCCGATAGGCTCGATTTCTTTGTAATCGGTGCGGCGTTCGTCGACGCTGCGTTTTTTTGGCAACTCACGGCCAAATTCTATGAATCCGGTGGGTTTTCCCATTTTTGTAAAATCATTAAGCGGTTCGCCGCTGCGATGAGTGAGTGAGTAAAGGAACGAATAGCTTTGTTCAATACTTTATTCGTTCATCAAGGTATCTTTTACCCTGCCCTTTTGCAAAGACCTTACAGGCATGTGCCTGCAAGGTCATACGTATTAAGGGATGGGTTAATTAATTGTGCGCTACGTCCACGACAATGTCTTGGTATACCACATTTTTGTCAGCCAATTGTTGTGACAAACTGATACCGCGACTGGCAAGTGCTTTTTTGAAATCGCCGGGCATCACTTTCACGAATTGACCAATGTAAGTATCCCAATCCTGTAACATCATAAAGGCGACGTTACTGGTCGTGTATTGGAAGTGTTTTTCGATGTATTCTTTGACGATCAGGTGGTCTTCTTCGGCCAATTCCTCCAGATTAACCATTTCGCGGTTAACCTTTGGTGCAAAGTCACCGTTTTTGTCCCACACATAGGCCACACCTCCCGACATACCGGCGGCAAAATTGCGGCCTACTTCTCCCAATATTATGGCTACTCCGCCCGTCATGTATTCCAGACCGTGGTCGCCTACACCTTCCACGACTACTTTTGCCCCGGAATTACGTACGCAAAAACGTTCTCCGGCTGTTCCGCGAATAAACGCCTCACCGGCAGTAGCTCCGTAGAAGGCTACGTTTCCAATGATGATGTTCTCTTCCGGTTTGAAGGTTGCTTCACGGTCGGGATAAACGATGAGTTCCGCCCCGCAAAGACCTTTACCGAAGTAGTCATTGGCATCTCCTTCAAGTTCAAGGCGAATACCGGTGGTGTTGAATGCACCGAAACTTTGTCCCGCCGTTCCTCTGAATTTGAAGTGAATCGTGCCTTTCGGTAAACCTACTCCCGCGAAAACCTTAGAGATTTCGTTGGAAAGCATGTTTCCTACCGAACGGTTGAGGTTATTGATGGTATACTCACCATACACTTCTTCCGAGCGCAGAAGGGCAGGTTGAGCGGCTTCGATCAATTTCCAGTCGATCACATCGGCAATACCGTGATCCTGTTCTTCCTGTTTGAACTGAGCAACATCAAGGCTTACCGGCTCTTTGAAAAGCATAGCTTGGAAATCCAGCGCTTTGTATTTCCAATGCTTGATGTCATCGCGCATTTCAAGGTATTGTACCTGACCTACCATTTCGTTGATGGTACGGAAGCCCAACTGCGCCATGATCTCGCGCAATTCTTCGGCCATGTACGTAAACATATTGACAACGTATTCCGGTTTTCCCGTAAACAACGCGCGTAATTCTTTACGTTGGGTAGCAACCCCTACCGGGCAGGTATTCAGATGGCATTTACGCATCATGATACAACCGGCAGTGACGAGGGCAGCGGTAGCTACACCCCATTCTTCGGCGCCCAACAAAGCGGCAATCGCTAAGTCACGACCGGTACGCATCTGGCCGTCAGCCTGAATGGTGACGCGGCCGCGTAGTTTGTTTTTAACAAGCGTCTGGTGAGTTTCGGCCAAGCCAAGCTCCCAAGGCAAACCGGCATGACGGACCGAGCTTAAAGGTGAAGCACCCGTTCCGCCGTCGTGGCCGGCGATCAAAATATGGTCGGCATGGGCTTTAGCCACCCCCGTTGCGACCGTTCCTACCCCTGCTTCCGACACCAGTTTTACGCTGATGCGGGCGGCACGGTTGGCGTTTTTAAGATCGTAGATCAATTGGGCCAGATCCTCTATTGAATAGATGTCGTGGTGAGGCGGCGGCGAAATCAATCCAACGCCCGGCGTAGAATGGCGCGTCCGTCCGATCCAGTCGTCTACTTTATGGCCGGGCAATTGCCCGCCTTCTCCGGGCTTGGCGCCCTGAGCCATTTTGATCTGGAGTTCTTCCGCATTGCTTAAATAATGGCTTGTTACCCCAAAACGCCCGGAAGCTACCTGTTTAATGGCCGACGACATAAAATCGCCGTTAGGCAGTCGTTTATAACGAAGCTCATCTTCGCCACCTTCTCCCGAGTTTGATTTCCCTCCGATGCGGTTCATGGCAATGGCCAACGTCGTGTGAGCTTCCCACGAAATGGAGCCGAACGACATGGCACCCGTCGCAAAGCGTTTGAAGATATTTTCAATGGGTTCAACCTCTTCAATAGGAATGGATTTTCCTTTTCGGAAACGCATCAAACCGCGAAGCGTTAACGCTTTTTGGGTTTGATCGTCAATGAGTTTTGAGAATTTCTTGAAAATCTGATAGCCTTCTTCGCCGCCTTTACGGGTAGATTGTTGCAGAAGGTGAATCGTTTGCGGATTGAAAATGTGGGCTTCGCCGCGTTGTTTCCATTGGTAAAAACCTCCCACTTCCAAGCGAGGGTTGACCACGGGCGTTTCAGGGTAGGCCACTTTATGACGAACCAATACTTCCCGGGCAATTTCATCAATTCCCATTCCGCTGATGCGGGAAATGGTCCCTGTAAAATAGCGGTCAACGACGTCTTTATTAAGACCGAGACACTCAAATATCTGCGCTCCCTGATACGATTGAAGTGTTGAAATTCCCATTTTAGAGAAAATTTTCAACAATTCTTTATTGATGGCCTTAATGTAATTAGCGTTCAGTTTTTCGTTGGTAAACTCTCCGTTGATCATGCCGTGGCGGTTCATGTACGCCAGGGTTTGGAAAGCCATGTAAGGGCAAACCCCCGACGCTCCGTACCCGATGAGGGTAGCAACGTGGTGAGTTTCAAATACATCTCCTGCTTCTACCAAAATACCGACCCTTCCGCGTAATCCTTTGCGGATCAGGTGATGGTGAATGGCAGAAGTAGCCAAAAGCGACGGAATAGGGGCGTGGTCGGAGTCGATGGCGCGGTCAGAAATGACCAAAATCTCAAAACCGTCCTCAATGGCATCTTCGGCGTAGCGGCAGATGCGTTCCAGCGCCCGCGTCAGACCTTTGCCGCCATCACTTGCGGAGAAATACGCATTGATGGTTTTGGCCTGAAAATGTGCTTTATCTACCCAACGAAGCTTATCAAATTCTTCAATGGTCAATACCGGTTGATCCAATTCAATCTGACGGCAATGCAGCGGCGATTCGGTCAACAGGTTTTCCGTTGAACCCACAAACGCGATCAGCGACATGATCGAACGCTCCCGAATTGAGTCAATGGGAGGGTTGGTCACCTGCGCGAAAAGCTGCTTGAAGTAATTGGCAAGGTGTTGACTTTGTTCCGACAATACGGCCAGAGGGGTATCAACTCCCATAGAACCGATGGCCTCATAACCGGTTTCGGCCATTGGCCCGAGTACCATTCGAAGGTCTTCGGAAGAGAACCCGAAAGCAATTTGGCGTTTCAGCAACGACTTATCATCATACGCCGCAAACGGGCGTTGTGACGGTTCAAGGTCAACGATCTTGATTTTATTTTCATCCAACCATTGTTGATATGGCTGACGTGAACAAATATCGGCTTTCAACTCATCGTCGGGAATGATGCGGCCCTGTTCCATATCGACCACAAACATTTTTCCCGATTGCAGACGGCCTTTGGATACCACTTTGGCGGGATCTACGTCCAATACCCCTGCTTCAGAGGCCATGATGACGGTGTCATCGTCAAGCACCCAATAACGGGAAGGACGCAAACCGTTGCGGTCGAGCGTTGCTCCGATGATCTTTCCGTCTGTAAATGAGATAGATGCGGGGCCGTCCCAAGGTTCCTGAATCGCGGCGTGGTATTCGTAAAAAGCGCGGCGTTCGGGGTCCATGGCATCGTTGCCGTCCCAGGCTTCGGGCACAACCATCATCATTACATGCGGCAGCGAACGTCCGGATAAGTATAAAAGCTCAATAGCGTTGTCAAGGTTTGAAGTATCCGAATTGGTAATGTCGCAGATGGGCAGCAACATATCCATTTCTTCCTTGGTGAATTTATCCGACCAGAACGATTTCTCGCCTGCCCGAATCCAATTTACGTTGCCGCGTACGGTGTTGATCTCACCGTTGTGAGCTACATAACGAAAAGGCTGCGCCAGTTTCCACGACGGGAAAGTATTGGTCGAAAAACGAGAGTGGATAATGGCAAAAGCCGAAACCACCGATTCGTGGTGCAAATCCGGAAAATAATATTTCAACTGTCCGGTCGTCAATTGTCCTTTATAAGAAATGGTACGACAGGAGAGGGAAGAGAAGTAAAAGTGAGATTTTGAACCCAACACCGACTCATAAATGAGACGGGTGGCGTATTGACGAAACACAAACAGTTTGCGCTCAAAACCAAGCTCATCCGTGACCGAATCAGGACGCTTGATAAATAATTGTTCAACCTGCGGTTCTACAGAAAGCGATCCTTCTCCTAATGTATCGTTGAGCGTAGGAACGCGTCGATACCCAAGAAGCTCCAGACCTAATTTTTTCAGCTTACGATTCAGAATATCGCGGCATTCCTCACGAAGCTTTTGGTCTTTTGGAAAAAAGATCATTCCGACGCCATACTCTCCGGCGGAGGGAAGGGTGATGTTAAGCTTTGCGCATTCTTCCACGAAAAACTCGTGGGGAAGTTGAATAAGAATTCCCGCACCATCTCCTGTGTTAGGGTCACAGCCACAAGCACCGCGGTGGTCCATGCGTTCGAGCATGGTGATAGCATCAGCTACCATTTGGTGCGACTTACGACCTTTCATGTTGGCGCGGAAACCGATACCGCAAGCGTCGTGTTCAAACTCGGGGCGATATAACCCCAGTTGGGCAGGCTCTGACATGGTTTTGTTGTGTATTGGGGTTGGGTGAATGGCCATTACGTGTTGAATTACGCTTTGGCTTTAACAATGATCGGCACTTTGTTTTTCTGAATAATCACACGCAAGATACTCAAAAATTTATTTGGTGCAACAACGTTTTTGCCGAATAATGTACCTGAAATTCTGAGTTATTAAGAATATATTAAATAATCTTGAAATTTTACAATTTGATAAAGCAATCGAAGGTAGATTTACAAATTTTTAAATAAATGAATGAATCCTTGAT
Source organism: Runella sp. (assembly GCF_965279615.1). Lineage (NCBI taxonomy): Bacteria > Pseudomonadati > Bacteroidota > Cytophagia > Cytophagales > Spirosomataceae > Runella > Runella sp. The sequence goes on from NZ_OZ257252.1 coordinate 266,661, forward strand.
TGTTTCTCTAAAAAAAGGTAAAAATATTGAAAAATAAGCAAAGTTGAAATGCTCTTTACTCATTTATTTTGAATTTTATTACACTAACCCGGTCGTTCGCGAAAAGAAGAGTATGCTTCTAAGTACCGGGGAATTTTTTCCGCACATTGTTTTTATGCTTTGAAATCAGCGTCGATACCGGTATCTATCCTTTTTTGATTGAAGATCGTTAATAAACGCGCTAAAAATGGCCTGAAAGAGAAAGAATAAGGAACAAAAATGACTTTTTCATGCGAACGGAAACAGATAAATGTAGGGTAAAGATACAAAATAGTTGAGCCTCTGCCTTCAAAATCCTACCTTTGCCCCGTGATTTCGTCACACAGCGCATCGGAACTCCGTTGCCAACTTGTTTTTTTATCATTCAATCCCAAATCTCCCCCTCGTGGAACACGTCGAACAACTTCCTACCGTTGAAACTGCCAAGAAATTGGGTATTCTTCCCGAAGAATTTGAACAAATTAAACAGATACTGGGCCGTACACCGAATTTTACCGAATTAAGTATTTTTTCGGTCATGTGGTCTGAGCACTGCTCGTACAAAAACTCTATCGTTTGGCTTAAAACCCTTCCTCGTGATTCTGAGCGTATGTTGGCGAAAGCAGGAGAGGAGAATGCCGGCTTGGTGGACATCGGAGATGGTTTAGCCTGTAGTTTTAAAATAGAATCTCACAATCACCCTTCGGCGCTTGAACCATATCAGGGGGCCGCAACGGGCGTAGGCGGTATCAACCGCGATATTTTTACGATGGGCGCACGTCCGATAGCTCAGCTTAATTCCCTTCGTTTCGGTGATCCAAAATTAGCCAAAACCAAATGGCTGGTGAAAGGCGTAGTCAAAGGCATCGGTGATTATGGTAATGCTTTCGGGATTCCAACCGTGGGCGGAGAAGTCTTTTTTGACGAATGTTATAATACCAATCCGCTCGTGAACGCCTTCTCGGCCGGGATCGTTGAGGCAGGAAAAGTGGCCAAAGCGATCAGTTACGGGGTCGGAAATCCCGTGTTTATCGTTGGTTCCGCTACCGGTAAAGACGGTATCGGTGGGGCCAGTTTTGCTTCGGAAGACATCAGCGAAAAATCGACCGAAAAACTTCCGGCGGTGCAGGTGGGCGATCCTTTTATGGAAAAATTATTGCTGGAAGCTACGCTCGAAATCATCGAAACGGGCTATGTAGTTGGTATTCAGGACATGGGCGCGGCGGGAATTATCTGTTCCACTTCCGAAATGAGCGCCAAAGGCGAGCACGGAATGATCATCGACCTCGACAAAGTGCCCACGCGTCAAACCAACATGAAAGGCTGGGAAATCCTGCTTTCAGAATCGCAGGAACGGATGCTTGTGGTGATCGAAAAAGGAAAAGAAGACGATATAAAAAGTATTTTTGATAAATGGGATCTGCACTGCGCCCAAATTGGTGAAGTAGTGGAAGGCGGCAGTTTGCATTTCTACCAACATGGCGAACTGATTGCCGACGTTCCGGCGCACGATCTGGTATTGGGAGGCGGTGCTCCGCAATATAACCGCGAATACCGCGAGCCGGCCTATTATCAGGAATTCAAGAAATTTGATATAAATAATGTTAGCGATGTAAAGGGTGAAGAGATCGGAAAAGTAGCGAAGCACCTTTTATCGCATCCCAACATCGCTTCCAAAAAATGGGTGTACGAGCAGTATGACTCTACCGTTGGAACGGCCAATCGAACCACCAACCGCCCGTCAGACGCGGGTGTTGTGCGGATTCGTGATGTAAAACGCCCTCATTATCAGAAATCTATTGCCATGACGGTAGATTGCAATGCGCGCTACGTCAACGCCGATCCTTTTATCGGAGCACAAATTGCCGTGGCGGAAGCCGCGCGTAATTTGGTATGTACGGGCGCGGAGCCGTTGGCGGTGACTAACAACCTGAATTTCGGTAATCCGTATGTGCCTGAAGTATATTGGCAGTTTGTGAATGCCGTTCAGGGAATGGGCAAAGCCTGTTTGAAATTCAAAACGCCGGTAACGGGAGGAAACGTGAGTTTTTACAACCAATCGTCCGACGACGGTCCGGTATTTCCAACACCTACGATTGGTATGATCGGGTTGATCGAAAAACCGGAAAACCAAACGACCCTTGACTTTAAAAACGAAGGAGATCTGATTTACTTAGTTGGCCAGTCTCAAAACGATATTGCTTCTTCTGAGTATCTATATTCTTACCGTGGCGTAAAAGCATCACCTGCTCCGGCGTTTGATCTGGAGGAAGAATACAATTTGCAGGGAGCGGTAAATCAATTGATCGAAAAACAGTTGGTTCAATCGGTACACGATGTGTCGGATGGTGGCTTATTTATTGCAATTGCGGAAGCAGCCTTACCAACGGGTTTAGGTTTTGACATCGTAACGATGGATGACTACCGCACCGATGCGTTCCTATTTGGAGAATCGCAAAGTCGGGTGATTGTGAGTGTGAGTCCCGATAAGCAAGCGAAATTCCAGAAAGTATTGGGTGGAGAACTGAAAACAACCCACGCATTGCTTGGAAAAGTAACATCGGGCGGATTTGTGGTTGACGGTCAGGAAGTGATTTCAACTTCAGAAGCAAAAGACCTGTATGATAACTCGTTGGGAAGACTGATGAGTTAAGTCTTAATACATAACTAATGGACGTTAAAAACGCCGGCAGATTTGCAGTTCTGCCGGCGTTTTTATTGGAGATTCCGAAAAATGGTTAAATTTGGATAATTAACCGCAAAAAAATGGCAACTGCAACGCAACAAATCCCCGCGAGCCTGAAATATGAAGAGTTTGGTGGTCGTGTGTATTATCGCCGCGGCTATCGTCAGGTATTGTCAGGACTTAAAACGGAAGAAGAAATTATGGGGAGTAGCGTTTTTCAATCGCTTATTATACAGGCACTTGTGTTTTATTTGAAAACAATTTTACCTAAAAAACTGTATTGGGTACCCACCAATGAAGCAGGATTGCATCTTAATCACCGACAAAATTTGGCAAATGATATAGTTATTGTCGAGAAAAATAAGCTAAAAGACCCATTTTCAGATAAATACAGTGATGTTCCTCCCAAATTTATTGTCGAAGTTGATATAAAAATTGATCCTAAAGAGTATGATGATGAATCGGCAACAGGCACGGAAATGGATTACATTTTAGAAAAATCGGGACAATTGTTAGATTTTGGCGTAGAAGGTATTGTGTGGATTCTCACTAAAGGGCGCCGAATTATTGTGATTAAATCACACCGAATTGTAGAGGTTTTCCAATGGCACGAAACGGTCCCTCTCTTTGATGACTATTCTTTTTGCCTGCAACAAATATTGGAAGACGAAGATATTTTACCGGCTAACGCGTAAAGAAAAGCGCGAATGTGAAAAATCATTCGCGCTTTTTATAATTACCAAACCTTCTTTTACTCTTACCCTTGGTCTGTGTCTCCACCTAAAGTATATACACATCTTTTTTGTTCATCATTTCAACCTCTTAGACCGTATTTAATATACCATTTTACACAAATCTGATGGGTAATTTAGCCCACTTTGATGGTTTGTTCAAGATAGTATATCTGCGATTTTGATGAAAAAGTCAGTGGCGATTTTGTGTATATACTTTAGGTGTCTCCACAGACCTTTTTGGTGAAAATGGTATGGGATTTTTTTGCCCTATTACTCCAAAATATTGTAACATTGAGAGATGGACAAGTGTAAAGGGGAAGAAAGATACCAAGCATAGGGGCACGCGAATGTAAAAAATCATTCGTGTGCTTTATATCCTTAGTAAAAGTAAACACTTTTCAACTCCGCAATCTTCTGTAAGAGGTCAGCGGCCATAAAGACAAAATTTCCCGCTACGAGAGCGCGCCGGCTATGCAGCATTACTCATATTCAGTAATTGTATCGTCATGCCTGAATCTTTTAAGAGCTCGCGTAATTCATTCAGATGTTGATCTCTTAAACGCTCATATTGCTCAATGATTGATACAGGGCTTTCGCCTTCTTTATGCATTTTGATCGCATCATTGTCCATTGCTACCAGTTCTAACAGGCGTGATACCCTCACTGCCCATTCTTCATAGTTTCCTATCGAATTCATGCTTCTTAAAATTGAAGTTGAATAATTCCTTTTGATTTTTTGTCACGACTACGGATGAATAAATGATACCACCGTAAATAATCTGATTCGTAAAAAAGCGTTTGGGGGGCTCTTTTGGAAATGTTCTTACAAAATAAGCATCAACGTACTGATTTAACCTACAATTTTTTAGTAGATTTTCGTTGGCGTCAAAAATGGGGGCATCTACAAATGTAACTATGTCGATGTCGTGGGAATTTAGTTTTTGAGACGTAAAACTTCCATCAACCCACTGATAGAACGGCCCATTTATGATTTGTTGTATGCGGAGAAGATATTGTTCGTATTCATAAAAAATGACAGTTCGGGTAATTGAGTTTGGAAACCCATTAACAAATACTTGTTTAAATACCACAAGATCGGCTGGGATTATGTCATAAGGCATTAGATACCCATATTCGTCAAATTTCATTCGTTAGCTGTGTTTTTTACCAAACCTTCTTCAACTCCGCAATTGTCTGCACCGGATCAGCGGCAGTAAAGACAAAATTCCCGGCTACCAATGCGCGGGCACCGGCATGATAAAGGAGAGAAGCATTGGTTTGATTAACGCCACCGTCAATTTCAATAATGGCACTGCTTCCTGATTCAGCAATCATCGCGGCCATTTGACGAACGCGTTCATAGGTTCGCTCAATGAATTTTTGACCCCCAAAGCCCGGATTGACCGACATAATTAATACCAAGTCCAGATCTGTAATGACTTCCTGCAACATACTCACCGGCGTATGGGGGTTAAGTGCCACCCCTGCTTTAGCACCTAATGACTTAATGTGCTGAATCGTACGGTGCAAGTGCGGACAGGCCTCGTAATGTACGGTAAGAATGTCGGCGCCGGCATCACGAAATGCTTCCAGGTAACGTTCGGGTTGAACGATCATTAAATGAACATCCAGCGGCTTTTGCGCGTATTTTTTAATGGCTGCCGTAACGGGCAAACCAAACGAAATATTGGGGACAAAGACCCCATCCATAATATCTACGTGAATCCAATCGGCAGCGCTGCGGTTGAGCATTTCTACGTCGCGTTGAAGATTGGCAAAGTCAGCAGCTAAAACGGAAGGAGCAATCAATGGTGCATTCATGAAATAACAGTACCGGCTAAAAAGTATACTAAAAATGAGAATCGTCGGCAAAGTTCGCCTTTTTTATGAACTATGGCTCATTTCCCACCCTAAAATCGCTTTTTTGCGTGTGAGTCCCCAGCGATAACCACCAATACCGCCCACTTTTTGCAACACGCGGTGACAGGGAATTAAGTAGCCGATCCGATTGCTTCCGATTGCCGTTCCAACGGCCCGTTGCGCTTTTGGCTGACCGATTCGTTGCGCTATATCATCGTAACTCACCAACTGCCCAAACGGAATTCTCAATAATGCTTCCCATACTTTGATCTGAAAATTGGTGCCGCGCAGTAGCATTGTTAAGGGAACAGCGTTGGAAGAAGTTTGGTAAAAAATTTGGTCAATGTATGGCTGTGTAACGGCCTGATTTTCTATCCAATCTGCATTGGCCCAATCCTGCCGCACTTCATTTGAAACCGCATCTGCGGCATCTTCACTCAGGAAGCGCAAGTCAGTGATTCCTCGAGAAGTAACGGCAATGAGACAGGCTCCGAACGGTGTTTCGTGAATGCCGTAATGAATGGTGAGTCCTGCGCCTTTGGATTTGTATTCGGCGGGAGTCATGGCCTCGTAGGTAACAAACAGGTCGTGTAATCGGCTGGTACTTGAAAGGCCTGTTTCGAACGTGGCATCCAGTAAATTGTCAGAATTGGAAAGGCATTCCTTTGCAAACTCTTTGGTCAAAAAACGCATGAAACGCTGCGGACTTGTTCCGGCCCAGCGACTGAAAAGGCGATTGAAATGAAATTCTGACAACGCAATGTGATCGGCGACCTGACCGAGGGTAGGTTGCTGTTTGAAATTCTGCTCAATGAATTGAATCGCTTTTTCGATGCGCTGATAGTCAAGTACCTGTTGATCGTTGATAGTTTCCATGTTTTTAGCTTTTTATGTCAACAAAGGTACTTGACCCCGGCGGGTACTTCAATCCGATTCTTGCGGAATCATGAAAAGAAAATAAAACAGAACAGATTATCGATTTTTAAGGGAATCCGTCCACTCATAACGTACGAACGGAGCCGTTGTATCTGCAATACGCTGCTCCGAAGGTGTTAGTGTTGGGTTGGTATTGATCGTCGGGCGCTTGTAATTATCTGTTGACTTTTTCCCCGAAAAAGAACCGGATGATTTTAAAACAAACGTTATGCCCCCGGCCTTCTTTTTGGCCAACTGAATTTGTTTTTGCTCTTTGTACGATAAGTGAGGAGAAAAAATAAAAGGCTCGGCACGATGAACAGAAAGCGTAAGTTTCTCCACTTTGGGAAGCGGTTTGGGGTAATTATTACGGTTTTCTTTAACTTGTTGGGCAAGCAATGGGGCAGAAAGCAAGAACAATGCCGCAGCCCATCCGCCCAAGCGAAAGGAGACAGTGTAATTCATGATGTTTTATCGATTAATGGAATACTGCTGCTAAAGTAAAAATACTAGGTAATTATAATCACTTTCTGCCCGAAAAATTTACTTTGATCCCACTTTCCTGACCATTCGCATAATGGATTCAGAATTGTTATAACGCCCCACTTCAGGTAGAGGAACCCAAACTAAATCCTTTGATTCGCTATTGATAATGAGCGGATTTTGGCTATCGGCCTGCAATAGAAACCGTATATCATAATGATAATGCGCAGGATCTTTAACATTGGCAGGAATCAAATGCACATCTACGTCAAAAATGTTGGTATCCAATACATTAATGATTTCTAACCCTGTTTCTTCCCGGGCTTCTTTGAGAGCAACTTGTAGAATATCCGACTCTCCGTCGGCGTGCCCTCCGGGCTGAAACCATTTGTCCAATTTGCGATGGTGCATTAACAGAACCGACGTTTGAGTTTCATTCACGATCCATGCGGAGCCTGTTATGTGGCCAATGGCTAGCCATCGTTCAAAACAATCGGGATTTTGCTCTACAAATTGAATCGTATCCAGCCACATTTTATGTTCTTCGGCGTCAAAAGGAGTGTGTTGTCGGAGGAGTGTTAAGAGAGAATGACGTTTCATGTATGTTGTTTTATGAATAGTTTAATAATAGATAGAGTTTAGGGAGTATGTGCTTCTTTTCTCTATCTTCGCGGCTCAAAATTTATCAATACCAAACAAAACTGCTAAAAATCATGATGAAATCATTGGCGTTAACAGCCCTATTTTTTGTAAGCGTATGCTCTTTTGCCCAAATTCGTACCCCTCAACCCAGCTCATCGGCTACCGTAATGCAAACCGTTGGCGTAACTGATATTACCGTAAAGTACTCACGTCCAAGCATGAAAGGACGCGAAATATTTGGAAAAGTAGTTCCTTACGGCGAATTCTGGCGCACCGGAGCCAACCAAGCCACCGCCATTGAATTTTCGACGGATATCATGCTGGAAGGCCAAAATGTACCGGCCGGAAAGTACTTCCTTTACAGCATTCCCAAAGCAGATAGTTGGACGGTCATTATCAATAAAACAGCCGCTACTGCTCCTGACCAATACAAACAAGCCGATGATGTAGTGCGTGTCAATGTAAAACCTACCCAAGCACCTACCACTGAGTCATTTATGATCGGTTTTTCTGATATTACGGATTCTACGGCTACCCTGGACATTCTATGGGCAAATGTGAAAGTAAGCCCTAAACTGAGTGTAGGTACCACTAAAATGGTAGAAAGTGCTATCGACAAAGCCGCCGAAGCAAGTGCCAATAACATGAATGCCGGCGCAGGCTATTTGTTGAGTAAAGGAATTAACCTGCAAAAAGCACTTTCTATGGTCAATCAGGCGGTAGCGTACAAAGAAACTTTCCGTAACGTATGGACCAAAGCTCAGATCTTAGCAAAATTGGGAAATTTCGCAGAAGCAGCACCATTGGCTAAAAAAGCTCTTGAACTGGGGCAATCAAGCAATGATACCGCATTCCCTTTCTTTAAAGACGCGATTGAAAAAGGAGCAACCGAGTATTTGGCAAAAGTGCCGGTACCGGAAGCATTGAAAGCAATCAAGAAGAAGAAATAGTTGGAGTACTGAGAAAGTCGTTCGGGTTTGAGAACCCTCACCGTCAGTTTTGAGAAACTGACTTCACGTTATTTTTGTGCTTTCGGTTTCTACGTTTTGTGCTTTCGGTTTCTCAAAACCGAAAGAGTGACGTATAATAAATTAAAAGCTCCGACTCATCGTCGGAGCTTTTAATTTATTGCAGTTTTCAACGCCAATGATCTAATGCCTTTTTGAGTTCTAGTTACGACGTGCAATCTCGTCCCGAATTTTCGCCGCTTTCTCGTATTCTTCATTATTGAGAGATTCGTCCAAAATACGATGCAACTCGTCGAGGCTCATATTTTTAATTTGCTCACTCAATGACCGTGGTTTTGACTGCTGTACGATTTCTTCGATGGCATCATCCGGGTCGGATTGCGAACCCGACACAATTCCTGCCTCCGACAAAATGGTTTCATAGGTGTAAATAGGCACACTGAAACGGAGTGCAATCGCAATGGCGTCAGAAGGACGGGCATCCACCACCGTTTCCCTTAATCCATCAGCACTCGAACAATGAACACGGGCAAAAAAGATACCTTCGCGTAAATCCGAGATGATAATTTCATTGACGGTATAATTAAAAGCTTTGGCAAATGACTTGAACAAGTCATGAGTCATAGGACGATTGGGTTGAATCTTTTCAATCTCAATCGCAATGGCCTGTGCTTCAAACATTCCAATGATAATGGGCAAACGCCGGTTGCCGTACTCTTCTCCAAGCACCAAGGCAAACGAACCTGCTTGTGACTGACTCGGTGAGAGCCCCAAAATTTCCAATTTTATTTTTTCCACTACTTTGTTATGTTATCTTTTATCAGTTATCGGTTGTTCATTGAAGGAAAATACAACAGATAACAGCTCTTCTTTCAAAAAGCATGCAAAAATAATAAACCTGCGGGGAAAATGGAAAGTTTTTCCGTTCCCCGCAGGTTTATTAACGTTTGAAAGTACATTCAGTGTTCCCGTAGGCAAAAGTTTGTTCAAAGTTGCCTACTGAATGCCTTATTTACCTTCTTTTACGGCCTTGGTCAGTCGTGGTAAAATATCGAATACATCACCTACAATGCCGTAATCGGCGGCTTTGAAGAACGGTGCTTCGGGATCTTTATTGATAGCTACGATCACTTTGGAAGAATTGACGCCTGCCAAATGCTGGATAGCGCCCGAAATTCCGCAGGCGATGTACAAATTAGGCGCAACTTTGATACCCGTTTGTCCGATGTGCTCATGGTGAGGACGCCAATCAAGGTCAGAAACGGGTTTTGAGCAACCTGTAGCGGCACCCAACGCCTCAGCCAGATCCAAAAGCGGTTGCCAATTGTCAGGGCCTTTCATGCCACGTCCGCCCGATACGATAATATCGGCTTCGGTCAATGATAATTCACCGCTGGCTTTTTCCTGTCCCGTTACTTTCGCGGAGAAATCACCGTCGCTGAGCGCAGGAGCAAAGGCTTCTACCGTGGCGGTGCCTGTGCCTTCAGCAGCTTCAATAGCATTTTTTTTGATGCCCAAAATTTTGATGGCTCCTTTTACATCTACCGTAGCAAACGCTTTTCCGGTATAAATACTGCGGGTTACTTTGAAACCGTTGGATAAATCAGGCAATTCCGTAACGCCCGAAACGATGCTTGCGCCTAATTTGGCAGCGGCACGCGCACCCATAGCGTCGCAAAGGCCTGATTTTGGTAAAATAACCACTTGTGAATTTTCCTGTTTTACGGCAGCCGCCAACACCGAAGCATACGCCATGGCATTTTCGTTGGCCAGTTTGCCGTCATTAGCGTGCAATACTTTGGTGGCTCCGTAAGCGCCCGCTTTGGCTAATTCGGCGTCATCGGCCGTTCCAATGGCTAATGCCGTTGCGGTGGTTCCTGTTGCTTTTGCTACTTCTGCACCGTATGCAACGGCTTCAAGGGAAGTTTTTTTGATGCTTCCGTTATCAAGTTCTACAAATATTAAGACCATTTCTTTATTACTTTTAACAGTGAATAGTTGACATTTAACAGTAAACATTTAACAATGAACATTCGGTATGTGATACTTTCCCTCAATATGGAATAATGTTAATTGTTGAATGCTCAATGATTACAGCACTTTCGCTTCTGTTTTTAACAGAGAGATAAGCGTTTCCGCCTGTTCGGCAGGAATCATTTTGCAGGCACCTTTTGGCGCAGGTAATGTATATTTATCAAGCGTTGCCATATCGCCGACCGCTACAGGTTCCACGATTTTGAGCGGTTTGGTACGGGCCGTCATAATGCCGCGCATGTTAGGGATTTTCCATTCCGCAATAGGTTCCTGGCAACCCAAAACCAAGGGTAGCGGAGCTTCTAAAAATTCTTTTCCTCCTTCGATCTCGCGAGAAAATTTGGCAGTAGTACCCTCAATATCCAATTTCATAACAGGTGAAAACGACGGAATACCCAGCATTTCCCCTACCAGTCCGTGCACTACGCCGCTGTTGAAATCAATGGATTCGCGGCCCATCAAGATCAGGTCATAGCTGCCTTCTTTGGCAATGGCCGCAATTTGTGATGCAGTGAAATAAGAATCCGATGGCTCGGCATTTACGCGGATGGCATCGTCGGCGCCGATGGCCAACGCTTTACGGATCTGGGGATCACTTTCCGCTTCTCCTACATTGAGTACAGTAATACTTCCTCCCTGTTGTTCCTTCAACTCAACGGCGCGCGCCAGAGCATAATCATCATAAGGCCCAATGATGTACTGAATTCCCGCTTTATTAAGTTTGGTATTGTTGTCGGTAAAACTAATTTTGGCCGTTGTATCAGGTACATTCGTAATACAAACTAAAATTTTCATGTGCTTATTTTGACGTTTTGAAATATAACTTTTAGGAGATTTATTTTGTTGGTGCGAATATAAAGCAAGGTTTTTAAAAATAGTATGCTTGCATAATAATTTTTTATGAATAACAATCGTCTCGCCTTTTTACTGCAATTTTTTGAAGAAGATCCCAACGATCCGTTCAATAGTTATGCGCTTGCGATGGAATATCAGCAAAGTGATGTGACCAAAGCAGCGGAGTTTTTTCGGTTATTGCTTGATAAACATCCCGATTATTTACCCACTTATTATCACGCAGCGGCGTTGTTTGCTGAATTGGAACAACTTGAGTATGCTGAACAATTGTACCAAAAAGGAATGCAATTAGCTTTGAGTCAGCAAAATACCAAAACCTACCAAGAACTCCAACGCGCCTATCGCGGTTTTCAGGACGAATATTTGTTCTGATTAACGTCGGCGAGGTTTTAAACCTCGCCGACGTTGTTACTAAAATATGTTAAACCCTGCCACTTTGTCAGCGTTTTCACGGAATCTTTGTAACTTTGCATTCATTCGGGGCATAAGGTTAAAACACTGACGACCCCGAACTAACGACCATTGACTAACAAAATGATTACTTCAACATTAAAGATACTTTCGGAAGCCGATAAAGAGGCGTGTGAACTGGTCAAAGTAAGCGAAGAGGAATTGACAGTTGATAAAAAAAGATTGTTTATAGAAAGCTACGGCTGCCAGATGAATTTCTCCGACAGTGAGATCGTAGCGGCGGTGATGCGAAATGCCAATTTTGCCACCACTTCTACGGAAGATAATGCTGACGTGATTTTTCTGAATACCTGTGCCATCCGTGACAATGCCGAGCAAAAAGTTCGAAATCGCCTTCAATACCTGAATAATTTAAAAAAGAAACGCCCGGGCTTAATTATCGGGGTGCTGGGTTGTATGGCAGAGCGCCTGAAAACTAAGCTGCTGGACGAAGAAAAAATGGTGGACATTGTGGCGGGGCCGGATGCTTATCGTGATCTGCCGCGCTTGGTGGAAGAAGCCGAAACGGGTCAAAAAGCCGTGAATGTATTTTTATCCAGGGAAGAAACGTACGCCGATATTTCGCCGATTCGCCTGAATTCCAACGGTATTACAGCTTACATAAGCATCATGCGTGGGTGTGATAATATGTGCAGCTTCTGCGTGGTTCCTTATACTCGCGGACGAGAGCGCAGCCGCGACCCGTTCAGCATTGTGGAAGAGGCACGTTTGCTTTTTGCCGATGGCTATAAAGAAGTAACATTGCTTGGGCAAAATGTAGACAGTTATAAGTGGAACCCCTCCCCTGTAGGGAGGGGAGATGCAAGTCCCTCCCTCACAGGGGAGGGATTTAGGGTGGGGTTTGCACAGTTGTTGGAGATGGTTGCCTTGATTGATCCTGATCTACGGGTACGCTTCAGTACTTCACACCCCAAAGACATTACCGATGATGTGCTTTGGACCATGAAAAAGTACGAAAATATCTGCAACTACATCCATTTTCCCGCGCAAAGCGGCAACAGTCGCGTGTTGAAGATCATGAATCGTACCTATGACCGTGAGTGGTATATCCAAAAAATTGACCGTATTCGTGAGATTTTGGGGGATGAATGCGGCATTTCGACCGATATGATTACGGGTTTTTGTACCGAAACGGAAGAAGAGCACCAAGATACCTTGTCATTGATGGAGTACGTGAAGTATGACTATGCGTATATGTTTGCGTACTCGGAGCGTCCGGGCACGCCTGCGGCCAAGAAATTCAAGGACGACATTCCGGAAGATGTTAAAAAACGACGCTTGCAGGAAGTCATAGATGTACAACGCCGCCATTCGGGAGAGCGTAATCAGATGTCGTTGGGCAAAGTCTATAAAGTATTGGTAGAAGGACCTTCCAAGCGCTCGGATGCCGATCTGTGCGGCCGAAACGATCAAAATAAAGTGGTTGTTTTCCCACGGGAGAATTATAAAAAAGGCGACTATGTACATGTTTTGGTAACGGAATGTTCTTCTGCTACACTGATCGGGAAAGCGGTTGAACAGGTTATTGCCTGATTGTTTTCAGCCAGCGTTCGTCAACGAATGTTTTATTAATATTATCTAAAAGCACACATGTGCAACCGATTGAAAGTGAGTGATCTATAAACGCTGCAAATCATCCGTTGTTCATTGTCTATTTATTAAATGCTTGCAAATCCTGAAATACAATCAATAAAAAACCGCTTTGGAATTATCGGGAATGCTCCTGCGCTGAACTATGCGCTCAATATAGCATTGCAGGTAGCAGCTACCGATTTGACCGTGCTCATTACGGGAGAAAGCGGAAGCGGTAAGGAATCGTTCTCGAAAATTATTCATAACCTCAGTTCACGCAAACACGGTCCTTTTATTGCCATCAACTGCGGGGCTATTCCCGAAGGAACCATTGATTCTGAGTTGTTTGGGCACGTAAAAGGATCGTTTACCGGAGCCATTGACGACCGAAAAGGGTATTTTGAAATCACCAATGGCGGAACTATCTTCTTGGATGAGATCGCCGAAATGCCCATCGGAACACAGGCAAGGCTTCTGCGGGTACTGGAAAACAAAGAATTCATTCGCGTGGGTTCTTCCAAGGTTCAAAAAACGGACGTGCGCGTTGTGGCAGCCACCAATGTGAATCTCATCGACGCCGTTCAACGTGGAAGATTTCGGGAGGATCTGTACTATCGTCTGAATACGGTGCCGATTGCGGTTCCGCCTTTGCGGGAAAGAGGGAGCGATATTGACATGCTTTTTCGGAAATTTACCACCGATTTTGCCGAACGGTATCGCATTACGCCCGTCACGCTTACAACGGAGGCGCGTGATATGTTGATCAGCTATAATTTTCCGGGAAATATTCGCCAACTGAAAAACATTGCCGAGCAGATCCAAATTTTGGAAGCGGAAAATAAAGTACCGATTACGCCACAGACATTGGTGAAATATTTACCCAATTATGCGTCGTCTACGCGTTCAATGACACTCTTGGGGAGTCCGGCGGGAAGTGGCAATGGAGCGGAATCGTTCAATGAGCGTGAATTGCTCTATAAGATTCTGTTTGACATGCGTCGGGATGTCAATGACCTGAAAAAATTGGTTTTGAAGGTATTGAACAATGAAGCCTACGGAAGTGATATTTTGCGCGAACACGATGGATTGTTCAGTGGCATTGACGCAGAAGGCTCGTTTACGAAACCTCATTCAGACACGAAACTATTACCAAGCCAGCATCAGCCGTTGGTAAATAATGGGCAGCCTTCTTCCAATACTACGCCGAGCATCATTCAGATATCTCCTTACGACGAGGTGGAAGACATTGCTCATGAAGCAGCTGAAGATGAATCTTTGTCGCTGGAGCAAAAAGAAAAAGAGATGATTATCAAGGCTTTACAGCGCAGTAATGGCAAACGAAAATATGCAGCACAAGCACTTGGGATTTCGGAAAGAACGCTGTATCGCAAAATCAAACAATATGATATTGAAGAAGAATAAGATAGGAGTGAGGAGCGAGAAGCAAGCAATATTCAGAAGGTATTTTATCGTTTCCGCATTGCTTATTTTCCCATTGTTTTTACTGAATTCCTGCGGTATTTACTCTTTTACCGGCACCACTATGGATGCGAGTATTAAGAGCGTAACGATCGTGAATTTTACGATGGCTACCGCCGGCGGGCCTTCCAATATGGCGTTACAGTTCAACGAAAAAATGAAAGAGTATTACCAACGTAATACCAATTTGGCGTTGTTGCCCTCCAACGGAGATCTGCAATTGGAAGGAAGCATAACAGGCTATGAAGTTATTCCTGCTGCCCCAACCGCTAACGATCAGGCCGCGTTGAACCGTTTGACGATCACAATTCAGGTAAAATTCACAAATAATAAAGACGAAGAAAAAAACTTCGACCAGAGTTTTACCTTTTTTAAAGATTTTCCCCAAAATCAGACACTTAGCCAAGTGGAAAGTCGGTTGATTCCCTTGATCCTGGACCAAATTGTCCAAGACATCTTCAACAAGTCGGCGGGCGACTGGTAAGTTTTTGTAAAAATCGTTATTTGTTATCTGTGAATCGTAGTATCTTCGCTTACTTAATAGTTAAAAATGACCGTTTCTTATCTGGAAGAAAGAAAACGTCGCATTGAATTACTGACCCCATTTTATGAATAATCGTTACGTTAAAGAATCGTTCTCTTATTGGACGGCTCACCCCGACGACACTTCTGAAAGCGATATTTCGCAATTGGAGGAAGCGGTCCGGACCTATCCTTACTGCCAATCGCTGCATATTTTAATTGCGAAGGCAATGGCCGTTCATCACCCTGAACAAGCCGAGCCCGGCATTCAAAAAGCGGCAGCTTATTCGCTAAGTCGCAATACGTTGCGGAAACTGATTCAGAACGAATTTGAATGGTCGCCCAATTTGCGGAGCCGCCAGTTTGAAAATGTGTTGATCTGGCCGGGTGATTACCAAAAACCTTCCGTTACTTCCTATTCAAAACAGGAATGGAAACTACCTGAATTGCCGAAAATTTCCTTTTTTGACGAACCGGAAACACCGCAGCCAAAACAAAATCTTCCCGAATTACCACCCATAGACGATACTACTTTGCGCGAAAACGCACTACAAACCGAATTGGAACAGATCGAGAGTTCAGTGTTGGATGAAATCCAAACGGACCAACGTGAGCAGGAGCGCCAGCGTCAGATTCAAATTATTGACAGCTTTATTGAGAATGAAGCCCGTATGGGGCCGATTCGCGCTAATTTTATTGATCCGGCCAGCCAGGAGCAGGAAGACCTCGCCAAAAAGCGAAATATGAACTTCACCGGAAGCGCCGTAAGCGAAGGAATGGCCAAGATTATGGCGCGTCAGGGAAAAATTGAACGGGCTATTGAGATATACGAGCAACTAATGTTGAAAAAACCGGAAAAAAAAGCGTACTTTGCCGAAAAAATTAAAGATTTAACCACTGAGTAGAACGTTAAAAGTGTAACGTTAAACGTGTAAAGTGTAGAGAAAGGGTAAAAGTTGAGAGTAAAAGGGCATCTGTTAAAAACAGAGAACCTGACTTTAAACGGAAACTGCTTCCTGAAAACTGAAAACCGACAACTGAAAACTGAAACTTTGGACTCAAAACTGTAAACTACAATGTTCACCGTATTTATTGTAATAATTGCCATCATCGCCGTATTATTGATTTTGATCGTTTTGGTACAAAATTCAAAAGGTGGTGGATTAACGGGCGAATTGGGCGGAATGGGCGCTACGCAGATGTTTGGCGTAAAACGTACCACTGACCTGTTGGAACAAATTACCTGGGGACTGGTTGGTGCATTAGCCATCCTTTGTCTTGTGTCTAATTTGTTCATCGGCTCTCCACAGGATAACGCCGGTATCAATAGTGTTAACGTAGAAAAAGCAAATCAGCGCTCGGTACCTGCCGTACCTACTACGCCAGCTCCTTCTACTCCTGCGCCGGCACAGCAGCAACCTGCTCCTGCACAGAAGTAAGCAAAACATTTCCCAACGCAAAAGCCCCGAATTTTCGGGGCTTTTGTTGTTTTAAGCAGGATAAGTCGAGTAAAAGTTGTAAGTATTGCTTTAAAGGCCCGGTCGGGTTGTGAGCAACCCGACACACTGAGACATACTTGCGTGCAGAGGGTTGCTCACAACCCGACCGGTGGATGGAGTGACCAATCTTTTAAATCTCCTGAAATTTATGCTCAGTGCTTAATTTGATTTAAAATATAGACAAATCTGTCTATATTTGTGCATTGCTTCTTAAAGATGAAAGAGAACGGACCCAAAGATCGAATTTTAGCAACGGCTGCGCGCTTGTTTTATGAACAAGGATATACGCAAACAGGTATAAATCAGATACTTGAGGAAGCAAAGGTGGCGAAGGCGAGTTTATATCAGCATTATGGGTCAAAAGATGAGTTGGGGGTGGCCTATTTAAAACATGAGCGTGAAAAATGGTTTCCTATGTTTTATAAATACCTTGACCACTATTCGGCTCCCTTGGATAAAATTCTGGCTTGTTTTGATTTTCTGGAAGAAAGCCAGTCGAAACGTGATTTTAAAGGATGCCGATTCATTAATCTTTTAAGCGAAGTAAGCGATAGCAGTCCCAAAATGCGGGAACAGATCGTGGAGCATAAATCAAAATTGAGAACCCTTTTTACGCATTTGGTGATGTCCTACCAACCAAATTCACCTCAATCGTTGGCCGACAGTATCTATTTATTGTTTGAAGGAGCTATTGTGGAAGGTAAAATCTATAAACATTCCTGGCCGTTTCGAACCGCTAAAAACACGACCCGCAAAATGCTTGAGCAGTAAAATTTTTTACCCAAAATATAGACAAGTCTGTCTGTATTTACTTTTAAACCCCCAATCAAAATGAAAGAAAGTCTCCTAAAATCAATTCAATACGAAGAATGGGCCAATGCCATTATTCTTCGTTGTCTGCAACAATGCGACGAACCGGGCGAACGTAACCTGCAATTGTTTGCGCACGTATTAGCCCCACAGTCCATTTGGCTGAGTCGTGCAAGTCAAGAAGTGCCTTCTATAGGATTATGGCCCGATTGGACCTTGGAAGAATGCGCGCAAAGAATGCCGAAATTCATCGAAATGTGGCGGAAGTTTATCAACAACGCTACCGACGAAGATTTGCGGAAGCCTGTCACGTTCAAACGCCCCGGCATGGATCAGGAGCGAACGATTCCTGTTTATGAAGTTGTGGCTCATTTGGTCAATCATGGAACGTATCACCGAGGCCAAATCATTTTGGGACTGAAAGGAAAAATAGACCCGCTGCCCCTGACGACATATATTGGCTTTCTGGTGTCGCTTGATTGAAAAAATTTACCGTATAATAAAATAAGACCAAGTAAGGTCTTATTTTATTATATATTTAAAACTATCAATAAGTAAGTACTGTATCTTTGAATAGTAAAAAAAATGACTGAGACAATCAAAATGAGAATGAATAGAGAAATCCACAAAGAAGGCGAATGCCTTAATATGATTCGCCCCGTAAAAGATGCGCTGGAAGTACTAAATGGTAAATGGAAACTGCCGATCATTATATCGCTGTCTTTTGGTAATAAGCGATTCAGCGAAATGGCGCGGGAGATTCCGAACATTACCGACCGAATGTTGTCTAAAGAATTGCGCGATTTGGAAATGAATGAATTGGTAAAGCGAACTGTTTACGATTCGGTGCCGGTGGTGGTGGAATATTCACTTACGGAATACGGCGATTCGCTCGACAGTGTCATCAATGAATTGCGTAATTGGGGATTACAGCATCGCAAACGAATTTTTGCCAAGCCCTAAAAGATGATTTTTAAAATCATGATGCTTGGACGGCATTGACCAGCTCATTCAGGATTCGGTTGAGCTCCTGTGCATTAGTATGTACTTCGTCCATGTTTTTAAAATACATCATTCGCCGGTCTTTGTAGTCTCCTTCGAGTAAGTCGGAGGAAATTTTTGTAATAGCTTCGTGATGAAAGACCAAATGGACTTTTTGAGTCATTCGAGGATTGAAAGTGACCAGGTCCGGACCTGCATAATAACTGGGAGCATTCCACTTAACGCGCTCTGAAATAGCGGGATGGGCATTTGTAATAATTTCCCTAACGGCGTTTATTTCAGCCTTGAGAGGATGTTTGAGCAAGCGCATGTACTCACTTACCTGTTCAGCCTCCGTTAATTTTGGAGTAATTGATTTGGGCATTTTATAAAAATCCTGTTTATCCTGTAATCCTGTCTAAAATTTTATCATCAAGTTTTTTTCATTCGGCGTTGCCTCAATGTATTGTATCTATTTCAATATCATACTTATCCAACAACCCAACGACGCCCAATAGCGAAAACTTGGCTTTCCTGATCTTATTGCTTTCAGGATTGATGGAATAATTGAATGAAGTTCGAAAATTGACTTTTTCAAGAATAGTGTTTGAAAATGTTGCCCGCATTAAATCGCAATTGTCAAAAACAGAACCGGTCAGATCACAGCCCGTAAAATCGACCTCGTGTAGTTGCAAGTTCTTGAATGTCGTTTTCTTTAGTTTGGTTTGGTAAAAAGAGGAGTGGTTAAGATTACAATCCTCAAAACTAACCGATAATCCAAATTTATTGCAGGTATCAAATCGCAACCCCAAAAGCTTACATTCCCTGAATTTTACATCACTCAAAACCGTCATCGTCAGTTGAGCTAAACTCAAATTACAACCGATAAACGCACATTCCATAAATTTACTCCCTGTAAGGTTGACGTTGGAAAAATTGCAGTTGTTGAAAGTGCAGTTTTCGTATTCCCCTTTTGCCCAAGAATTTATGGTGTAATCAATCTTTTCAAATACTCTTTCTTCTATGAATACCTGTTCCATTCCGTTATCTGTTATTTATACTCCTGTTTTACGCTTTGGGCAGTTCAATGATAAAAGTAGTGCCCTCTCCAAGGGTACTTTCCACACGAATACGCCCGGTGTGAAGTTCAACAATGCGCTTACAAATGGCCAATCCAATCCCGGAACCTTCGTATTCGGCTCTCGAATGAAGTCGTTGAAAAGCAAAAAATATCTTGTCAATATGCTCGGCACTCATTCCGATACCATTGTCCCGTACATAAATGAGGACTTTGTCGGCCTTAACCAAACCTGTGATGGTGACAAACGGAACGTTCTTTGAAAATTTAATGGAATTGCTCAGCAGGTTCATAAACAGTTGGGCAAGATATTCTTTGTTGCCTTTTACTTTCGGTAAGGTTGCCACACTGATAACGGCTTTCTTTTCGGCTATTTTTATCTCCATATCTTCCAATGAAATCTCAATGGCTTCATTCAGATTTACTTCACTAAAATCATCATTGACCTGAATGGTCGACAAAGTGAGTACATCCTGGATCATTGTTTGCATCCGCGCCGAGGAAACCATGATCTTATCGGCCAATTCCTTATTTTCGTCATCTAAGGTTTGCACGTTATTACGATAAAGCATAGAGGTAAAAGTCCTGATTTTTCGTAAAGGTTCCTGCAGATCATGCGACGCAACGTAGGCAAAGGCTTCCAGATTTGAGTTTGCTTCGGCCAATTTTCGTTCCGCTTCTATCCGTTTGGCAATTTCGTTTTCGAGTTCAACATTGGTTTTTTGTTTAAAAGCCTGCGGCAGAATTTTAAACAAATGATAGACCGTAAACAAACTTACAATGCCCGTAGCCAACCGAACGAGGGCATTTAAGCGATACATGGGTACCCAAAACATCATGGCATCAATAAAGTGCGTGCTACCGCAGAGCAGGATGAATGTTGCGAACAGTAAATAAACCCGTGTGAATTTGATAACGTCTTTTTTGCCGGTAAAATACCGCAGAATGATGACCGGAATGAGAAAATAGGCCAGCCATATCATGAGATCACTTGTGATGTAGAGCCACCCGTGAAAATCAGACCATTCGCCACAATACCATCTGGGCGGCCACAGGTCAGTGGAAAATAAACCTTTGAAAAAATCAACTACCTGATTCATAAGAGTATATGACTAAAATTAGGGTTGGTATTTAGGTTAAGCGTGAATGCGTTAGGTTGTTGGAAAATAAAAATAGCGAACAAAGTCTTTGTTCGCTATTAAAGGGGAAAGATACTATGTTATTTCTTTGAAGAATAAACTTCGCTGTAAAATGATTATTTAAAACAGTTTTTGGGATACTAAACCGATTGCGTTTCCGCCATTTCCAACGTAGGATAATCGGTGTATCCGACGCCGTCCAAACCAAAGAAAGTAGTGGGATCAGCATCGTTCAGTGGAGCATTTTTTTCAATGCGTGTTATCAGATCAGGATTGGCTAGAAATGCTCTCCCAAAACCAATAAGGTCAGCGAAGCCTGTATTGAGGGCTTTTTCGCCGGTTTCGGCGGTTAGGCCGTTACATAAGATGATGGTGTTGGTGAAATTGGAGCGGATAGCATCAAAGGTTTTCTGAGGGATTTCGGCAGATACTGAGATATGCAGGTATGTAATGCCGATCTTGTTTAATTCTTTGGCTAAATATGCATAGGTTTCGTGTACTTCATCTTGGTCATACGCTTGTAAATCACCCAGAACAGCATACGGCGAAAAGCGAATGCCAACTTTTTCGGGACCAATGGCGTCGGCGATCTGTTGAGCAACTTCAAGAATGAATCGGGTCCGATTGGCAATGCTTCCTCCGTACTCATCGGTGCGATTGTTGACGTTGGGATTGAGGAATTGTTCCAATAAATAACCGTTGGCACCATGTAATTCTATGCCGTCAAGTCCCGCTTTTACGGCATTTTTAGCAGCGGTTACAAAGCCTTCAATCACAGATTTTACTCCTTTGGTAGTTAAGGCAACGGGCGCTGAATGGTCTTGCATGTGGGCAGTATCGGTATATATTTGTCCTGCCGCTTTAATGTCGGAAACGCCCACCAGTATTGCACCATCGGGTAAATTATCATTATGTCCGATGCGCCCGGTGTGCATGATCTGCATGAAAATTTTGCTGCTGCCTGCGTGTACTGCGTTGGCTATTTTTTTCCAACCTTCTACTTGGGTGTCGCTGAATATTCCGGGGATTCGGGCGTAACCTAAGCCGTCCGGGGTAGGAGCCACTCCTTCGGTGACGATCAAACCGGCACCTGTGCGTTGGCCGTAATAAATTGTCATCAGGTCGTTGGGTACATTGCCGATAGCTCTGCATCGGGTCATGGGGGCCATTACGAGGTGGTTTTTAAGCGCAAAACCGTTTTTCCGGAAAGCCGTTAATATCTTTTTCATCTTTTGTGGTGGTAAATTTGTTGGTTAATACTGCAAAATTAGACCAACACGAAAGAGTAAAATAACGCGTTCAGACGAAAAAATAGTCCTATCCGGCAGTCGTGTATTTCTTGGGTGTGTTACCGAAGTGTTTCTGAAACAATCGACTGAAATGGCTGAGATTGGTAAAGCCCAGCCGATAGCCCACTTCCGAAACCGAATAGCCGGATTGCTTGAGCAGAAAGGCGGCTTCGTCCATGCGGGCCTGTTGAAAATAATTGTAGATGCTGTCGCCAAATACCTGTCGGAACAATTGCTTCATTTTTGTTTCACTCATTCCCGCCATTTTTGCCAGCGCCGGCAACTGCGGCGGTTGACTCAGATCAGCCAAAAGAGTGGCGCGTATCACAAAAAGCCGATCCAGTTCAGCATTATTGATCCGTTGCTGCTTTTGGTTTTCGCGGGTGAGAAGCTTGCTGAAAAGCAGATAGATCAATTCCTGTATCTTTAATTTTATGTAAAAATGACTGAGCGGATTTTGTTCACTGATCTCGGGCAGTTGTTTTAAAATCCGTTGCATTTCTTCCGACATGTACTCATAGAATAAGAAAGTGCTGTCGGGATTTGTGATGGTTTGCAGAATGGGATTGGAGCTTTCCAGCCCGAGCAAATCAGCCAATGCAGACGATTTGATGCCTACTACGGTAAAATTTATTTCGGTTCCGGCAGGGAATCTGATTTCCGAACTCAAATCGCCGGTGGATATTTCGACGGCGGCGTTAAGTGTCTTAGAACAACTGAAATGCGGTCTTTCGCTGTTCGATAATGCGTAATTAGGAAGAGCCGTATTATAAAACAAAATGGCTATGGTGTCATTCTTTTTCTGCGACGCTTGGCGTTTAAGCACAAACTCTTCCTTAAATGTATAATGATGCAGCAATAACTTGAAATTTGCATCAAAATCAATCTTGCGAAGTGTCCCGGTTCCCAACTCCGACGGAATTTCCAGCTTATTGCCAAGCATCGGAATATTGAACGCTTCCGCGAAGCGAGCCAAAAAATTAAAATCGGTATGGGGGATAAATTCGAATTTCATGGGATTTGAGCTAATCAGCCGATTTCAGCTATTACAACAAACCCATTGCGAGGCCGTTTAAGTTTCATTCCATCAAATTTGTGCAAAAAGCTGAAGGAATCCGGTGCTTGATTTTACGGCATTTTGCTTTTTTGAGTGGATGTATACCATTTAACGGTTTCTCTCACAATCCTTTGCGGGTCATTGGAATGGTTGCCAAATCGGCTGATATATTTGGCATGATTGACCAAATAAGGATATTCGAACTGATAACCGAGCTCATAAAATTCTCGTATCAGAGAATCGAATAACCCCGCGATCCAAACAATGAATCTGGGCAATACCACCAACTTGGCTTTTTTGCCCGTTTCGGTTTCAAAAAGGCGCACCCATTCTTTTAAGTTCATGGCCGGCGCATTCGGTACGTGCCAGATTTGTCCGAAAGAATCATTCGCGTTGCCTACATTGATCATGGCGGCGGCAAAGTCATTGATGTAACTGAAGGTGTGCGGTAATGCCGGTTTTCCGGAAAGGATAATGCTTTTGTTATGATAAAGTTTGTCCAAAAAATCGGTTCCAAAAAGGCCCTTGTAGATGCGTGGCCCTATAAAATCGGCGGCTTTGACAAAGGCGACCCGATTACTGAATTCTTCGCCTGAATTCAATAATGTGTTTATGACCCCTGCTCGGATCTGTCCTTTTTTTGTTTTGGCTTTATGCGGCATTTCTTCCGTCATTACAGCACCTGCCACGTTGCCGTATGAATACAGATTGTCGGCAAAAACCAGTTTGGCGTTGGTTTTACCGAGTGCGTACGCCAGTGCGACAGCGGTTGCGGGATAAAAATCTTCCCATTGCTGATATGGCACATCGGTGCAGCTAAAGATCACCTCCGATTGGCGGGCAATGGTCTCCATGTCAGTTTTGTTGGTTACATCGGCAGCCATAATTCCAACATTTCCGGGAAGCACCAAGCCTACTTTTCCTTTTCGGTTGACCAATAGAATTTGCTCATTGGAATTATTTTTCAACAGAATTTCCATAATGGCAATTCCCAATTGACCGGTGCCTAATATCGTCTTCATTTTTAATGTAAAGTTTTCGGTGAATAATTTTTGTATATCCTTTCTTGCGGATTGCCGGTTCAGAGGAACCATTCAGCACAGTTAATGAACCATATAAGGTATTTGAGGTCATGTAAGTATTTGAATGATACTATCTTATATTGACTTATAATCCTTATATGGTTCAATAAACCTTACCTGCTAAAAAACGAATAACTGATACCCGGCGTTGGATTAATTCTTACATCGTGGCCTTTAGCAACCAATGCAATGCCGCCAATGCGCACGTTAAGCCCTTTCCAGACCATCCAACGGAAACCTGCTTCCAACCCCAACGCATTTTCTTTGTTGTACTCGAGATTGATACCGCGTAAGTAGGAAGCGCCGGCGTAGAAAGAAGAAGGGTTTTCTTTTTTGCCGACGGGTAAGAACCAGGCAGTTACGCCCGTTTTTAAGAATTTTGTGGTGATGCCTGCCTCTAATGCAGTTATGTAGTAACCTGCGTGAAAAGAGAGGTGATTACGACGGTATTCTAAGCCGATAGAGGGATTGCGAAAGCCATTGATGCTGATTTCATTTTTTGAAAAACGGCTTTGTGAGAAAGCGCCGGTTGATACCAATAAGAACAATGCGATAAAGGAAGTTTTCATTTGTTTTGTTGTTTAAAAATATGGATTGTTAAGAATGATTTTTCTTTGTGAAGCGGCAATTGCCGATAGTGATCTTACAATTTGTATTTGCCGATGTAGGGCACAGTATCGCCGCCTAAGTACAGGTAGCCATTATGCTCTTTGACGGCGCCCGCTTCCGGCATAATGATGCCCTTAGTATCAAAAAGCGACTGAAGTATTTTGCCGTCGGTGGAGATATTCATTACCATTCCGAACTTCTCCTGTTTGGGTTGAATGAAATTGGGCAAGGCATACACCAGCTTTTTCGTGCCGGGTTTGGGGTGAATGTTATCCAAGGCCTCGGTACGTTTGGTCGAAAATCCGAGCCAGTAACTGCCGTTTTCTCGGATCGAAATACCGTTGGGGAAGCCCGGAAGATTATCAATGAAGGTTTCGATTTGGCCGATCTTATCGCCTTTGAGCCAATATTTCAGCACTCGGTATTTGGCGGTCTCTACCATCAACAGATAGCTTTCATCTTTGGACAGCACCACACCATTGCCGAAATAAGTGCCTTTGATGAGCGTCTTTACTTTTCCTGTGGCAGGGTCGTAGCAGTAAAGTCCACCGATGGGATTCATTTCCAGAATTACTTTTTTGCCATAATTGATGTCGTAGCGGGTTATTTCGGAGGTATTTGAGAAGTATATTTTTCCATCAGAAGCAATGTCCAAACCGTTGGGAATCAAAAAAGGATTGCCATTTTCATCTTTATTGGCCAATGGTGTTACTTTTTTGTCGGGGCTGATGTGTATCAATCCTTCTCGGTGACTCAACGCAATGAGGTTTCCGACAGTATCAAAGTGCAAACCTGCTACCCATGACTTCGCATCGTAATAAACCTCCACTTTTCCAACGGAGTCAATTTTTAAGATTCTCCCATCGCTGAAATTATCTTCTTTGGTATGAACGCCGCAATATAGATTTCCCGCTTTGTCAAAGACAATGTCCTCGGGGCCGTATAAATCCGCGATGGCTATTTTTTCGGAAGTACTTAATTTTTCATTCAGGGCAGTTGTGCCGGCGAATTCAGGACTTTTTATGGGTTGCCACGCCTGCGGATGGAGACTACAGGAGGTAAGCGCCATTGCACTAATGGCTATCGAAGAAATGAGAATGGAGAAGTGTTTGAGAATTTGCATAGCGTCGTTTAATTAATTTGACGATGCAAAATTCAGCACTGTAGAATTGCTTCTACCGGACAAATGTCTAAAAAGGAAATCAGCGAATATTATTTCTGATTCGGCTGAGGTGGCGCGGAGTTACGCCGAGCATAGAAGCTAAATACTGCAAAGGAATGCGCTGTAGAAGGTGGGGTTCTTCTTTGAGCATTTTCTCATAACGTTGTTCTCCCGAAAGCACGATCAGGTCATGGCGACTGGCATCAATACCGCAAATGGATGCTTCCAAAAGACCAATGTAGAAATCCTTGAAAGAAGGAATTTCATCGACCAGTTTTTTCAAGTTGGTTCTGCTGATCAAACTAATGCTCCCGTCAGTCAGCGCTTTTATGTTTTCAAGCGCGGGAGTTTGACTTACAAAACTTAATAAAGAAGCCAAAAAGGTGTTTTCAATGGATATATAGCTGGTTTTTTCTTCGCCGTCTTTCACTACATAGTACTGAAACATACCGCTTTCAACAAAGCCGATGTATTTGCTTATTTTGCCTTCTTCTACCACAAACTCATTTTTTTTGAATACCTGAAGTGTAAAAGCACTGAGGATTTTTTCTAATTCCTCGCCTGCAAAACCCATCATTTGAAAGTTCTTTCTAAGTTTTTCCATGCGTTGATAGTGGTGTATTTGGCAGATATTATTCCCGAATTTTACGCCCTTGAAAGTGCAGGTATATATGATGATTTAAAGAAGTCAAATAGAACGTTTTACCTCTCAATTTTTAAAAAATGACGAGAGTTAGATTTGAACTTTGTCCTAAATTTATTCCTGCTACAAAAAACAATTGCTGCATATGCAATTATTGTAGAGCTATGCTGCTTCATTTTAAACTATGTCTTTACAACTCATCAAGGGTAAAAAAATAAGGCCTGTGTCTCCACAGGCCTTGGATTAAACCGACCGGTTGACAGTTTATAGTATTTTTTAAACGGTGCCTGTTTTCTTATGCCACAGATAATAAGAGAGAAATAAAAAGCTGATAGGCAACACCATAAAGGTCATTTGTGGCTGAAATCCTTCTGTGGCGATCATTGAATAGACAGCTCCGATCAGGTCAAAAAATAACCCGGCATAGGCCCATTCTTTGATTCTGTTGAAATTAGGAATAAGAATGGCAATGCTACCCAATACCTTGGCTACGCCTATAAGAACAATAAAGTACTTGGGATAGCCCAATCCTGTAATCATGGTTACGGCATCAGGACTAAGGAGAATATCAGGAATGGCTGAAAATAGCATAAAGGCTGCAAAGAGCCCTGTAATCACCCAATACGTAATAATTGTTTTTTTCATTTTTAAATGTTGGTTAAAGGTAAATGGCTGATTTTAACCAATTATATATGCCTAATTGATTGCTTCAATCACCGATGCAATTTAGCTGAAAAATGAGAGAATTTTTGAGGGGCATAACGTCAATTGTAGGTGGTGATTACGACACAATGTTTCTCCGTTTCTCTATCCAAATAGCTTTTCTCATTTACTGTTGGCCTGCGGCTCTGAAAGCATTTTTTTTACCGATGTCCATTGCATACCGGAATAACGATTATTGTCGGTTGTCGTTAAATTTGCCCGTTTGTCTATCATGTTTCGCATGTATTGCATCCCCTGCCAAGCCGGATAAAGGTCGTTTTTTGCCGGTGAAAACGTACGCGCCAATTTTATAAACAGACTCAACAACCCCGGCCCACCGGCTCGGAGCAATCGAAATTTTTCTCCGGTCACATCACTCACATCTGCCCGTATCTCCCGTGGACTTCGTTGATCGCCCGCAATGACGAGAAAGCGGGGAGTGGAAGGGTCGAGGGCGGCATGGGCGGTGAAGGTAGCCGTATCGTCCATGGTGGTGAACCATAGCCGATGATCAGCGTCCCCCCAATACAGGACTAATTTATGTTTAAACACAATGAGGGGCATTTGATCGGTGAGCAGATCGGTAAAGGCTCCATTGAAAATGGTCGTGGCCGCAATTGGTTTTGTATCAAGATAGGTATGAAATTCTCTTCTAAGGTCCAAATTGCGATTTTCGCCGTCCGGAAATTTGGTGAAGTCTAACGAGTAATCGGAGGGTATAAAGCGAGGGACTTCCGCCGCTATGGCAGCATCCAAGAGTATTTTTTGAGTATCAATGATCACATCACGCAAGCCGGCCAAGGCAGACACCACACACGTGGCTCCTTTGCAGGCAGCGGCCACTTCGGCCGTATTCTGCATATCTGCTTTTATTACCTTGGCTCCAAGTTTTTCGAGCCGGTTTACTTTTTTAAGGTTGGTGTTTGAACGAACAAGAGCACGAACTTCCGCTCCTTGGTCAAGTAACGCTTTGACGATTCGTTCTCCTAAGTTGCCCGTTCCACCTGCGACTGCAATTATTTTTTTCATGATCGATTATTACTTCAATAGTGAACTTACTGAAATAACAACCCGTTGCGGCGCTGTTTGTTCATTTATAATTCGTGCAGATGCCAAACAGATTTGAATCTTTAGGCAACATTTGACCCAATGTATTCTTCAACGGAAACACCTTCAAGTGGCCAAACCATCAGGATGCTGCAATTTCCGGCGGTAGGGTCTTCCAAATAATTAAAGATGGGTTTTATCCATTGAAATCCTGCTTTGCGTTGGGGCGTAATGGTAGGATCTGTGAGTTCATTGTTCTTTAATTTTTCGCAGTATTCCTGAATAGAATATTGGTCTTTGTAGCTGCCATAACCAATTGTCATGCCGACTAAAATTTGTCCTTTCATTCCCAATGATCTAACTAATTCCTGTTGGGCGTTGTACAGTTCTGTAGACAGTTTTAAGCCTCGGTAAGCAGGTAATACGCCAATGTCAAATTGGTATAGCCACTCCCCGTTCGGTATATGTGCTTTTGTGATCCATAGATTGTCCGTAATTTCCATAAACGAATGGTCGAGTTTAGGAAAATGAATTCTGAGGGTACTTGAGGAGGCGATAACTCTATCGTGATCTTTTACAACAAGTTGACCCTCAGGGAATACTTTTATATGATTGGCGTAATGTTCCTCTGTTAATAATTCATGCGGGGCAAGCGTTGGAAAACAAACAACCTGTACTTCTGCCATTTGTGCGGCGTCTGCCGGGGTAGCTGTTGTGATGGTGTATTTCCCGTCTTTGGTCTTTTTGTTTATCATTTATTCAAAAAATTGAATTAACATCGTCCGGGTCAAGGTAGACAAAACCTGTTTTCACGCAATTTATTTTTGGAATAGGGTAAAAATCGCTGTGGCTAAAAAAAACGATTTCCCTCCAACGATCATTGAAGGGGATAAATTCGGGTAATTGATTTTATTGCCAGCGAATTGCGTTGATGTTGCGACCGATCTTTGCGCCTTCCACTAAACCCACTTCGTTGTCATAACGGGTATGGATGCCTCCTAACAGGCGAGAATTCGCGCACTCCTGCGCCGCATCCCAAAAGGATTTATACTGTCGAGGTTTATATTTTAAGGTATATTGAACACTGGACTGTCTCATATACGTGTAATAGTCAGAAGGGGTGGGATTATTAGGTAAATCGGCTTGAACAGCAATGATCTTATCAGGGCGATTGGCGTGCGTATAATCGGTAAAGGAAAAATTCTTGCCATACAACGCTGTCAGTACGGTAGCCGTCGCCGCTGATTGGACTGCATGGCCGGAATAAAACGCGGGGAAAGGAGGTTCCAGAAAGAAAGGAAGCCATTTAGGCGAAAATTTAGACTGGAGATTCTTTTGAGCGAAAGAAGAGGGACGTTCTATCGAATACCTGAACTTGACGTTCCAACAGCAGATAAATGCATCGGCAACAGCCATTCCCACCCGGGCATAAGTTTGGGCGGCTTTAATTAGATCGGTAGGACTGTTGCGAATGGCAATGGTGGCAAGATTGTAGGAATGACCGGGAGGAGAACAGGTTTCGGTAGGATCATCACCCCACCACATCACAATAGCCCGATCTTCATCAGTAAGTGTTTTTTTGCGGTCAAAGACTTCTTTATAATAAATATAATATTTACTGGTAGTATCGGTAGAGTAGACCAAAGGTTTGGGTAAGGGTAGTTCACTGTTTTTTCGGGCAAATGTTCTGTTCTCTCCCCAGGTAGGATGCATCGGAATTTTAGAGTTGGACTGCCCTATAAAAGGCGGCACCCACATACCGGCTCCAACCGGCCGGATATAACTTTCGGGGAAGTTAAGTAAATAGCCTTCATGTCCGCCATCTACTTTAGACCATTCATATATTTTTTCGGCGATGGCCTTGCCATATTGCTCAGACCGCTCAACGACTTCGGGGCTGAGCAGTGCTGCATAATGTTGGTGAACAGCCTGCTCCAGCGAATCAACGGGTTGTGTTTTTTGGGTGTAAGCGTATAGTGCTCTCAACATATAAGCCTGACCGGCGTTCAGGGCCAATTCCCAGCAATATACTTTTTTAGGGTCAGGTGTGGGCAATAAAAGGGTATCGCATAACTGCCGAAGCACAGAGCGGTAGTTAGGGGAGGCATGAACCACGGTTTCATACATGGTCAGACCCAGATAGCCGGTTGCCCGGGAACCATACGTTGGGGTATTTTTAGGGGCTTTGGTCATGATCCGTACGGTCATGTCAGCCCAATCGGTAGCGATCTGAGCACGGGGAGATTGAGTAGGAACCACCTGAGTTTGCGCCACGCATACGCAAGCTAAACAGATTTTAAGTATACCTATTTGCAGTAACTGCTTCATTGTTATGGGTGAATTTTTCGGACAAAAATCTGCACCTCAAAGTTTGTGCCAAATTATTATAAAATTTTATAAAAGAAAAGCGCCCCATTCGGGGCGCGTTCAGCATCAAAGGTTTACTTGATGAACTCAGTTAAAATGATATGTTGGGGTAGGAGTTATGATTACTCCAAAACAGCGTTACGTATTTTTTGCTTTTTTAAATCTTAGCCAACCAAGTAAGTATATGATCGGCCACTTCCTGCCATCCTTTTTCGCCACAGATGTAGTGGCTTCTGTTGGCAAAAGATTTGAAGTCGGTAATACTGTTTTTATCTTTATAAGCACCGGCAATTCTTTTGGTAAAACTTGCAGGAAAGATATTGTCGTTTTCACCGCCGATAAAAAGCAACGGATTATGCGATTTTTTGTGGTCTACATTGGCAAAGGATTTCAGCAGCGTGTCTCTGGCTATTTTTCTGCTTTCGGGTACGGCTATTTTTTCAAATTCTTTGTCGCTTTCGGCACGGGTCATATTGTTGAAAAATGCGTAATGATACCAATCTTTACTTCCCATAAAGGCCGAGAAACGAAAGAAATTTACGACCGGAAAGACAGTTTTGATGGTTTGGAAGGGAGGAAGAACATTTTTAGGAGGCGCACCGTCAATGCTGATCCCCGCTACTGCTTTGTCCATTTCAATTAGCTTTTGAACCACTAGTCCGGCCAAAGAGTGGCCAATGATGATGGGTTTTTCAGGGAGAGTATCAATGAAATTTGCACTATTCATCACCACATCTTCAAACCCAACGGTGTTCAGTGCAGGATTGATATTGGCGCGCAGATCGGCGGGATTCCCTTCGTGATAAGGATTGGCCGGTGTGTAGCAAGTGTAGCCTTGGGCTTCAAAATAAGCTTTCCATTCAGACCAGCTGGTGTTGTTTACAAACAAACCATGAATAAAATAAATACGATAGTTTTAGATTGTGTCATTGTCTTGGTTTTTTAGTGATTTTTTGTTGAGACAAAGGTGCGGCACAATTCGGAGGATAATTTTAACCCAAGTTAAAATCGTATTATTTTTAAAATTTTTTGACAGGGATGAATCAGATGACGGGATACTTGCCGAAATCTCCCATTATAGCTAAACGCAACCGAAAATTGAGGGATTTTGAAGGGTTTCACGCGTCAGTCCGGTGGTTAGGTCAAAAAACGCCGGTGCAATGTATCTTTTCGTGTATCTGCAACCGATAGTATACATTACGACCGGATACGTTCCGTCTACGATGGTTGCACACACAATCCCAAAAGGTCAATTTTGTTTGAATATCTTTTGGATAAAATTAATTTTAGAAATAGGGTTTCAGAATTTTGCTTTTTTTATTTTTTTTAAACATTTTTGTCGAACAAAAATACTTTATGCCCAAAATTGACCACGATACTAAAGAAAAGATACTTACTGCGGCCGAAAAGGTATTCCATCGAAGCGGATTTAAAGGAACTCGGACAACGGCTATTGCGGAAGAAGCGGGAATCAGTCGCACGATGTTGCACTATTATTACAGTACCAAAGAAGACCTTTTTCAAGAAGTTTTGAATAAAACGCTTGGTGCAGTAATACCGCATTTAAGCCGACTTCTGGGGCAGGAAATGGATTTAGAGCATCTGATTTGTCATATCATTGATACCATGTGCGTCTTATTTGAAGAAAAACCAACTTTTCCGAATTTCGTTGCCAATATCATCAATGAGTCACCCGATATGGTGACAATGATTGTGACCAATGTACAAGACGATATTCCGGCAAAACTGGATGCTCTGTTAGCAGTAGAAAAAAGAAAAGGCACAGTTATCGATAACATCACAGGCGAAGATCTGATATTAAATATTTATTCGCTTTGTGCAATTCCATATTTAGGAATTCCTTACATCAAAGCAAAAGAGAATCGAAATGATGAACAAATGTTTGAATTTTTGAAGCAGAGGCGTGAAAAAATAAAGGTTTTTGTGCTTCACGGGATTAAAAAATAACCATTACCGGGTATTGTTTTTCTATGACTGGATTCAGTCATAATTTTTTGGATTGCATTAAACAATTTTGTTGAACATATTTGTTTGTATGAAAAGTAATAAAAAATACATCGGCTATCAAACACAGGACATGGCATTGCCGTATGCCAAATTTTATAATGAAAGTATCAGACCGATTCCCGAATTGGTCGAAAAGGCAATCAAAAAATCAATAAAACAGGGACTTACGCTCGAAAATGTGCGTGACCTGCACAATGAAGGCTACCATGAATTGGAAAATGGATATGTATTAAACCATGATGGGTCGCTTCATGTAGCAGTGGTTACACCCATGCCAAAGGTTAGCCCTGAAATGTGGGATTGGTGGTTTGGGTGGCACGGTAGTCAAGATAATCGCTATAAGTTATGGCATCCTAAAGCTCATTTGTCGGCAGTTTGGGCTGATGGCCGAGAGGATGTAGCCTATATTGGTCGCACTTCAAACATTCAGGAATACATTGGCAAAAAGCTCGAAAAAGCAGCAATTCAGTTCAAAAATCCAATAGATATGGGATTTTCAGCGGCAGCTATTGCTGACAAATCGAAAGTAGTTTATGTATGTGCCAGGCTGGGATATACCGATTATCCAATTGATTTTGGGTGGTTGGTGCATCAAATCAGAAAAACTGAGGATGGAGCAGAAATGCGTTCAAGGTTTTGGATGGGTGGAAAGTATATAGCCATCCGTTCGCAGAATCTGCTTGGAGCGGCTGCTTCAAAAACCCTGCAAAAGCTTGTCAAACTACCCGAGCAACAGGCCAAAGACTTAATGACACATTGCTCCGAAGAAATGAATCATTTGGCGGCCTTTCTACCCGATTTATACAAAGAATTTAATGAGAACCACTAATGCTATGAATCATGGAAAATCTGAAAATTTCCGGAAATATAATCCTAAGAAGCGATAAAGGCTTTAATGAAATCGTGATGGGAACACTTTTCAACAAAGTTGACCCCAAAGAACGCCCTTCGATGGTAGTTATTCCAAACAACATTGACGATATAATTTCTACCGTCCGTTACGCCAAATCAGCAGGAAAACGGATCACTGTCAGCTCGGGTGGACATAGTTTCAGTGCCAATTTCATCAGAGAAGATGCGATTTTGGTTTTGATGAAAAACTTCAACCAGTACGCTGTAAATAAGGATGATATGACCGCCGAAGCCGGCCCCGGGGTAGGCGGAAGTGTTTTGATGAAAGCACTTTACAAAGAAAACCTCTTCTTTCCTGCGGGGCATTGCAAAGGCGTTTGCATCGGAGGATATTTACTTCAAGGCGGCTATGGCTGGAATGGCCGAAAACTGGGAATTGCCTGCCAAAGTATTTTGGCTATGGACATCATAACGGCAGAGGGCGAGTTGGTACATACAAGTCCGAGCGAAAACTCAGACTTATTTTGGGCCGCCCGTGGTTCGGGGCCGGGTTTCTTTGGTATTGTGGTGAAGTTTTACCTGAAACTTTATCATTTGCCAAAATACCGAGCCATTATAGCGCATGATTTTGGAATCAGGCACCTCGAGGATGTATATCGTTGGGCGTATGAAGTTGGGGCCGAGATTCCGAAAGCAGTTGAGTTTCAGATGCTCATGAGTCGCAAGATGCTCAATATTTTAGGAATGGGAATTGAAGCATTCGCCCCGATTTTTGCCGATACTGAAGATGAATTCGAGGAAGCCAAGGCTTTTATGCACAACAGTCCGATTAAGAAAAAAGCCATCATTGCTACTCCTGCTTTCAACCCCGGTATCGAAATGCTCTATAAAGCTACCATGTCACACTACCCTGAAGACCACCATTGGGGCGTAGATAACATGTGGACGCACGCCGGCATTGATGATTTACTGCCTTTCATCAAAGAAATTTCCGAAACCTTACCGCCGGCTCCTTCCCACTTTTTGTGGCTCAATTGGCATCCCGGAAATCTTAATACAAATATGGCATATAGCAAAGAAGATAAAATTTATCTGGCTCTTTACAGCTGTTGGAAAGCTGCTCAGGATACCGACCTCTACAACAACTGGGCGTTTGATATGATGCGAAAAATGGAGCATTTGGCAGTCGGTATTCAGTTGGCCGATGAAGGTTTACACCGCCGGACGGCGGCCTTTATGACAGACGAAAACCTAATGAAAGTACAGGAAATCAGAGCTAAAAGGGATCCGGATGGGCTTTTTTATGAGTGGCACAGCAAACCAAAATTAAAGTTTGGATACTCCCAAACCTGATTTTTTTAAATCTAAAAACAAATAAAGTGGAACTGACGACCCGGACCTTCCCTCGGCTATTTCTATTTGGTTAGTAAGTGATGGTACATCTTGGCAGCAAATAAAAAGAAAAACTAAAATTGGTTGATTATCAAACTTTTAATAAACATGAAAATAATATTCCGAAACATTTTTTTCATACTGGCTTTCGTTTCATTTCAGAAATTAAATGCTCAGAGCGTTACTATTTTACCCAATCAACAAAGTAATTCGGATACACTAAGTACGAAGTTTTTCAGAATGACTTCGGGAGCCGGACTTTTTAAAGTACTTATTTCGGATGATAATGGCAACGGTTTATGGGCTGCTCCTTCTATGTTTCAAAATAATTTCTGGCAACAAAACAGCTCAAACAACCTCTATTCTTTACCAAATGCGCTCATTGGTATAGGCAAAGCAGCACCATCACAAAAACTTCATTTGCGAGGTAATCTTCTTGTTGAGCGAGGACGTATACTTACTTTTGATTCAGGAAAAAATGTTTTTGTTGGAGAAGAAGTAGGTGGAATTGACACTACGTATAGTTCAGCCACCGATAATACAGCCATCGGATCTAATGCTTTTCAATACAATAAAACCGGGAAATATAATACAGCGGTGGGGCGACAATCACTACAAAATAATGTATCAGGAATCTTTAACACAGCTTTGGGTTTTGCAACATTAAACAACAACACCAACGGTTCCAATAACGTAGCACTTGGTTCGTATTCATTGGTCAATAATGTTTCGGGCGAAGATAATGTTGCTCTGGGGCACTTCTCAGGATTTTCTTCAATCGGAAGTGGCAATATATTTATTGGGGCTTATGCAGGTGCAGACCAAAAAGGCAATAATAAACTTTATATATCCAATAATTCAAATTCTACATTAATCTACGGCGATTTCGCAAAGAAAAAATTGGTCGTAAATGATAGTCTTGAAAGTAAATACTTCAAGTTACCAATCAATGCTGCCGCAGGTAAAATTCTTGCATCAGATAATCTTGGAAACGCTGCGTGGCAGTCTGAAACCGACCCGAAAATTGGAACTCAGCAATTCAATTATCTTGCAAAATGGGATGGCTCAAAATTGGTAGCGGGTTCGATCTTCGATAGCGGGGATTTAGTAGGAATTGGGGCCGGGCCTGCCGGTAACAAGCTACTCATAAAAATGACAAATGGGTCTTCTTATTTCCCCAATTGGACTGTAAATAATGAAGTTTTGGTTACCCAAATACATAGAGCAGATAATGCCAATCCACAAACCCGATTTTTGGATAAGACCAATAGTGCTACCGGTTTCTTTGACTTAGGACTGGATGCCAACAATAATTTCACAGTTGAATCAAATGATATTAACAGACTTACAATTCTACAGGACGGAAAAACCGGCATTGGTAATACTACCCCTACCCAAAAATTAGATGTAAACGGAAGTGCCAACATCAATGGCGACTTGTATCTGAAATCCTTCAAAGTACTTAGCAACGGCGGTGTCAACAACACCTTGACCGTCAACGGAATTTTAAATCTTGACAATAATCTTAAAACCAATGCCAAATGGATTTCTTCGGATGGTGACAATGAAGGAATAAGAATAGACGGCGAAGGAAATGTGGGAGTTAATGAGGTAAATTCCAACGTCGTTTTTACGGTAAAAGGCACTCAGAGCTCTTTGTTTTTAATAAAAAATGCTTCTGATAATTTCCAACTTTTAGTAAATCAAAAAGGTAATGTCGGAATCGGAACCGCCGATTTAACAAAAGCCAAATTGACGATTACGGGTTCGGAACAGAACACACTAAACTATGGATATTTCAATAATCAAGGAAAATCCGGTACAGCGAGTGGCACAAACTATTATTCCATTTATGCCTCTGACCGCATCGCAGCCGCTGAATTTAATGCTTTTTCAGATGCTCGTATTAAAGATATAAAAGGTATTTCTGACAACGAAAAAGACCTCGAAACACTTTCAAAAATCGAAATCACTGATTATCAATTCAAAGACAAAATCGGCAAAGGCAATGGGCAATACAAAAAGGTCATTGCACAGCAGGTAGAAAGCATTTATCCGCAAGCCGTAAGTAAACTAACCGATTGTATTCCGGATATTTATCAATTGGCCAAAATATCAAACGATTTCATAGAATTGCCTCACCATAATTTAAAAGCAGGTGAAAAAGTGAGGTTAATCTTTGGTGAAAAACAAGAGACTTTTGAGGTAGAATCGGTAAATGAGGCCGGTTTCAAAATCCTGAATCAACCTTCAGAAATCGTACATTCGTCTGTTTTTGTCTATGGAAGAGAAGTCTCTGATTTTCGTTCGGTTGATTATGAGGCACTTTCCATGCTCAATATTTCTGCTACACAGGCATTGTTGAGACGTTTAAATGAAGTGGAAAAGGCACTTGAACAACAGCATGAAAGAATAGAATCTCAACAAGGTCAAATCAATACTATTCTTTCTCGATTGACGACGGCTGAGAAAAATAAAATAATGCTATCAAATTAATAAATTTGGTTTCGTGGGCTAAGTTTTCAACCAAGACAAAAACAGTTTAGCTGGAACTTAGCTCACAGACGCCATTACTGCGCCCACCGGCGCAAAGCCTACTATAAATTTCAAAAGCCCCGGCAGCTTATGACTACACGGGGCTTTTGAAAACTGATAACATCGAATATATTGCCGGCGCTTATAATTTATTGGATGCAAGAAGCTCATCCAATCCTTCCATGGCTGAAGTCAGGCCTTCTTTGAAGCCCATTTGAATCGTTGTTTCGAGTTGCTCCAGATCATCGTACGTGATTTGAAAGGTTACCAAAGTAGTGTATTCTCCCTGATCTTGGAAACTGCTTTTCCATTTTGATTGCGGCATTTCGGTATTGATTTTGCCGTCGGCGTCCGAAAATCCATCAAAGGCAGTAAACCCCTTTTGCGGTTGAATGCTCTCGTAGCTTGCAAACGCCCAATGTTCTTCTCCTTCCGGCCCAACCATTGCATAGTGCCAGTGTCCGCCTTCTCTGAAATCCATTGTTTTGGTACGGGCTTTCCAAGGCTTGGGCGCCCACCATTTGTCAAGGATCTCACTTTTTGTGAAAGCGTCCCACACCAAAGGGAGTTCGGCGGCAAATTCTCTTTTTACCGTAATTGATTTGTTGGCTTTGTCTACCGCAAAGTCCATTAGCAAGGCATTTTTCATCGTTTTATTTGTTTTTGATTGTTAATAATACATCGTCAAGTTGGTTAAAACGGTCTTCCCAAAGTGTTCTGAACTTTTCTAACCATTGGTCGATCTCTTTCATTTTAGCGGGATTGAAGTGATAATATATTTCCCGCCCTGATTGCTCCTGACGTACAAGTTCGCATTCGGTCAAAATTTTAATGTGTTTTGAAACAGCCTGCCGACTGGTGTCAAAATGCTCGGCAAGGGCATTGGGAGTCATGGCCTGTAGGGCGATCAATCCAATGATGGCTCTTCTGGTCGGGTCGGCTATTGCCTGAAATACATCGCGTCTCATTGCTCTATTTCTTTGGTTGTGCAACTAATCGGTTGCAAATATAAATGCAATTAATTGGTTGCGCAATATTTTTTACAATTAATTTTCTACGGGTGTACTCTGCTGAAAAAACAGCACCTAAAAAATCATTCCAAGCCTATAAATTCTCTAAACGGCGGTATGTTTTTTCGGGCGAAAGGCAGCAGTTCGCAGTTTGGTAAAGTCATAGTTAGCAAAAACCCTTAAAAGGAGAGCGAAGCAGACTGGGAGGTAAGCATTGTTGAGACGTTGAGGCAAAATGGCCCAAAAGACAAGAACTGACACCAATAACAAGCCATAAACAAGGAAATAATTCGATAATTTAGGGCGGTATTTTTTAGAAAAGAGCATAAACGCTGCAACGAAATTTACCGGATTTGCCCAAAGAATGTTAAGATTTACCTGCGAATGATGAGTTGTGAAAAACCAAAGAAAAAGCACTAATAAACCAACTATACCACTTGTGAAAAATAGAGCAGCATCAAATGCTCGGGCTATGCCGGTTTTGTGAATGACCGGGAGACTTACAAGGAGTGCCAAACCCAAAACAAGGCTGAAAATAACTGTCGGGCTGAAAGGGTTTTGAGAAGATGGCTTGCCAAGTGATTGATAAAGAACGGATTTGTCTTTCACCAACGGCATCCATACACCGTTTGTGTTTATTTTGGCTGCGTCGTAGTTCCACATCAAATAATCGGGCAAAAACTTGAATTGTTCAGGCGTGATCTTCTTATCCATATCAATGCCCAAACACGTCTCGATCCCTAATTCGCCCCAAGGGTCCTGTAATAAATAACGATGTGTTAATTCTCTGATAGATGCGCCTGTTGTATGTTGTTTTTCGGCAATGATTTCCGGAGAGAAAACTACGCTGTTGCCCAACACTTTTTTCAACGCGGTGTCGATGCGGTTGGAGCAATTGTCGTAAAAATAATCGTATCTGTAGACACGATTTTCAACCAAAGCATTCTTTTCCAGGTAGTTGAACAGCGCGTTTTTTTGCGTTAAGGTAAGATTTAGCGATTGCTGAACCACCGTGCGGTTTTCCAACGCTGCCCAGGAATAATATTCACGGTGAAAGGGAACCACGGAAAGCCAAAAATTCAATTCTCCTTTGGTAAAGCGCACATAAAAGCCGTCGTTAAAACTGAAAGTTCCATAATTATAGATGTTGTCGATGCCCAAGTTCGGATCGGAAATACGCAATGCGCTATGACCAAAGGCCGTAAATACCTCGTTGCCCGGGCCGACGGTAATCAGGCTAACGTTTGAATTATCAGTTAGTTGTGAAAAAACGGGTTGAGAAAGCAGCAGTAAGTTACAAAAGGTGACAAGTATCTTTATGTTCATTGTTCGGGGTACATTTTCAAAAACCGGTCAATCCTTTTCTTTTGTCTTACATGATGGCGCAAATGCATTTCTGCAAACTGAAACCATTCGTCCGCATTAAAATAACCCAATCCCGGATGTTTTGTTTTGCCTTTAGACGAGTTTTCTGCAATCAATTGCCCAACAGTACGAATATCTGCTTTCAAATTCAGAAAGTCGTTCATCAATTGTAGTGTCGAATCAGGTTGTAAAATGTACGCGTTTGAAGGCGCTCCTTCAATGGCTTCGTCCGGAAACTCATTGTTAAAGAACATAGCTTTGGCAAAAGCGGAGGCCTCTTCATCCGCATTTTCATTGGTAGCTATGCAATTCCTTAGTTGTTCAATATAAAACCGGGTATCGTTAATAAGGTGGATATACAGTTGTCCGAGCGACCAAGCGGCGGAAGAGGGTTTTGTACATAATTGTGTGAACGAATATTGTTCCAACTCCATTATCCAAAAATCAATTGTATGATCAAAATTCTCTATCAGCATTTCTGAAGTCTTTGTGTAGAATCTGTTATCCCTCAGTCAGTTGTCGGATTATTTCAAGTGTGCCGTTCCAGTAGAAATTAGAATGCTCAATGGCGGCCTTTGCTATTAAATTACTGTGAGTTACGGTTAGCGTGGTTTGATTTTCCATTGGTGTCAATCTGAATTCGATCAGAGAATAGTTTTCGGGTTGATCGGGCAACCTTGAAATTTTGCTCCATGAACTATACCGGAACACTTTTTCGGGTTCTAATTGCAAAATTACTCCTTTGTATTCATGCTTTCCGTTCACATTGCTTTGAAAAATGATCGGACTTCCAACAACCCAATCAGTAATTATGTTGATCTCGGCCTCCGACATCCACACTTTTATACGATCCGGATCTGTCAAAATGGCCCAAACTCTTGATGCGGGTGCATTAATCCGGATTGACTTACTTACGGTTTTGACGGATTCCATTGGGAAATAAAATGGTAAGCAAAACGATTATCAGCAGGAAGTTAAATTCTACGCCATTTCGGCCACCGCCAACCACAAACCAACCTTCTTTGAAGTGAACGAGAATAATCCCCATCACCAGAATAACGATGGTAACAATAGCTGCCCACTTTATGTATTTTTCGAAAAGAAAGCAAAATGCAGCAACGATGTGAGACAATTTAATGGCCCAGGCAAGAGGTACACCCAACGGCGCAAACCCAATTTGATTTAAATATAGATTGCCAAAGCCATTGATTCCGTTATTGAACATTCCCGGAACGCTGTGCATTACCAAAATAATGGCTACCGCCAACCGAAGCAAAAATGTACCGGTGAAAATATTCATTGACCTTATCAGGGTTTCGGCATTTCAAATTTGGACTTTGAGCGGGTAATTTAGTAAAAAGAAGTGAAAAGGCAGGAAGTTTAAGTGCGCAGTATTCGCCGGGAAACTGCGCACAGAAGGGTTTTATTTACCAATGGGTAATTGTGTACTTACCGCTATTCGGTTCCAGGCATTGATAACAACGGCTGACATAATGATCTGAGCAATTGTTTCCGGGCTGAAGAACCTTTCGGCCTGCTTATAGGTTGCGTCTGAAACGCCGTTGTGGTGAATGAATGTAACTTCCTCTGTGATAGCAAGAAGTGCTTTTTCTTCTTCGGTAAAAATGTCTGTTTCTTTCCACGCATTCAACAGAAAAATCCGCTGCGGAGATTCACCGATCTTTAACGCCTCTTTGGTGTGCATATCAATGCAAAATGCGCATGCATTAAGCTGAGAAGCCCTGATCTTAATCAATTCCTTCTGAATAGGCGTTAAGTTTGATTTGCTTACAACTACTGACAGGCCGTACATTGCCTTCCAGGCATCCGGCTGTGTTTTTTCAATCGTTACTCGTTGTTCCATTTGTATAAGTTCTTTAGACCTTACAAAGGTAGAGTGCCGAAAACGCCCAATTCTTAAACCGGTTTAAGAAAGTTTTTTACTTCTGATTTCGCTTAAGTATTCGGGTGTAAATCCTAAAAAAGAAGCTAATAAATATTGAGGAACACGTTGGACAAATTCCGGATGCCTTTTAGTGAATTGATAATAAAGTTCTTCTCTTGAAAGATCATACAAACTTCTGATCCTAAATTGCGAAGCGGCATGCGCCCTTTGATGCACCATTCTGAAATATCGTTCCATTCGGGGAAATGCCTGTAACATTTCTTCTTGGGCTTGGCAGTCAATGGCTAAGATCTCACATTTTTCAACTGCCTGAATGTAAAACTCAGACGGTTTTTGGGCCTCAAAAGAGGCGTAGTCGGCAAGCCACCAATTTTCAATGGC
The DNA here is from genome assembly GCF_965279615.1 of Runella sp. Lineage (NCBI taxonomy): Bacteria > Pseudomonadati > Bacteroidota > Cytophagia > Cytophagales > Spirosomataceae > Runella > Runella sp. The sequence continues at coordinate 308,834 of NZ_OZ257252.1, forward strand.
AAACTGGATGGTTTGTTCAACGCCCTTATCATTTATGAAGAACATTCTCAGACAGCCCTCAACAACGAAGTAGTTAGACCGGCAGATTTTTCCCTCAGTCAGTAAATTTTCCTTTTTTTTCAGTTCCAGCGGGTGAAAAAACGCCAAAATGCCGGCAAAATCTTCCTGATTTATCTCCGTAAATTTTTCTATATGTCTTCTTAAATGCTCTGACATACTACTGCTTTGTGTTGCATGCGCCTGAAAAATGAAAATTCGGATTTAATTAAAGGATTGCTTAAACTCAATGGGCGTTAGGTTGGTTTTTCGTTTGAATATTTTGCTGAACGATTGCGGATGTTCAAACCCTAATTGGTAAGCAACTTCGGCAACTGATAAATTGCCGGTCGATAGTATTTCCTTTGCTTTTTCGATCAATTTTTGATGGATATGTTGCTGAGCGTTCATGCCGGTAAGATTCCGCAGGAGATCGCTTAGGTAAGTTGGAGAAACATTTAATTTATCGGCCAGGTAATGAACCGTTGGTAAACCTTCCTGCGTAGTAAAGAAATCATCCAACAACTTTTCCATTTGGGTTAAAAGACTATTGTTTACCGCTTTTCGGGTAATGAACTGGCGGTTATAAAAGCGGTTACTATAATTCAACAGCAGCTCTATTTGGCTGATAATCACATCCTGACTGAAATTGTCAAGACGTTGTTCGAGTTCATCCTGAATGTTTTTGAAAATGCCCAGAACAGTCTCTTTTTCTTTCTCCGAAAGTTGCAATGCTTCGTTGGCAGAATAGGAAAAGAAACCGTAGTTTTTAATCGTGGTTGTCAAAGAATAGCCGCGCAAAAAATCAGGATGAATGAGTAAGGTAAAGCCGTCGCACTCGCCGTTACTTTCATCTTCGGCGATTAATTGATTGGGAGAAATGAAGGACAGGCCGCCTTCGTTAAAGTCGTAATAATGTTGCCCGTATTTTATCTTGCCGCTGAGGTTTCTTTTGTAAGATATCTTATAAAAATCCATCAACATTCCTTTGACAATGTCTGAAATATCGGCCGTAATGTTTTTATAATCATTCAGCGCGATCAACGGATGCAAAGGCGGCGGCATTCCCAATGCTTTGTTCATCTCCGCAATGGAATGAAACGTATAGGGTTGGTGATTGGACTTTTTCATTTCATGATAGAAAGACAAATGTAGGAAACATAGTTCATTAAGAGAGTAGAGACTTTCCAGGTTTTTGAAACTTGGAAAGTCTTATGCATTGTTAAGATGGTTGAGCTGTAGGCCGTATAATAATTTCATTAACGTCCACTTCGGCAGGTTGGCTGATCACATATGCAACTGCGCGGGCAATGCTTTCGGCAGGAATGGCCAATTGTTTGATGGCGCCTATCATCGGCTTTATTCGTTCATCCGTAATACTGTCGGTCAAGTCACTTTCGGTCATTCCGGGTGAGATAATGGTGGTACGAATGTTGTACGGTTTTACCTCCTGACGGAGTCCTTCGCTGATCGCTCTTACGGCAAACTTTGTGGCAGAATAGACCGAACTTGACGGCGATACCTGATGCCCTGCCACTGACGACACATTGATAAAGTGCCCGCCCAATTGTGCTTTAAAGTGCGGTAAAACGGCCCCAATGCCGTACAATACGCCTTTGATATTGATGTCGATCATGCTTTCCCATTCGGCATAATGCAGGTTTTCGAGCATTGAAACGGGCATTATGCCGGCATTGTTGAAGAGAACATCTATTTTGCCAAACGCCGCAATGGTATGAGCAATGAGTGCTTCTACCTCTTCCCGTTTACTGACATCGGTAGCCAAAGCAATGGCTTTGCCGCCGGCCCGGTCAATCTCCGCTGCAAGTTTGTCTAATTTTTCTTTACGTCTTCCCGCTAAACTTACGTTTGCTCCCAATGCAGCCAAATGCTTGGCGGTGGCTAATCCGATACCGCTGCCGGCACCCGTGATGATCACTACTTTTCCTTTGATATTATTGTCCATTTTTTGATTGTTTTTGACAATGCAAAGGTGAAGCGTAATCATATTTTGGAGTTAGCCAAACTGAGGATTGTTGTAGCCAAAATGGGAAATCGGAGGCTAAGAGCATATGATTGCTCTTCCAGGTTCTGAGGAGACACTGACCATGGATTGGAAGGCATGAAGTAAACTCAAAAACAGATATAACGAAATCAGTAAATCAAACACACAAAACTAAATTGCTGATACACCGCGAATAGCAATACAATTTAAGGGCAATGATCTTCCTGAAAGGAATCCCTTGAGTTTCTGTACGATTCAATGTCGCTGCAATCGGTTTTGACAATATAATAAGTATAGGCCTCAACTACAGCTTGACAGTTTTGGACATTAGGGTTTTTATTATATTCTGCCTTTGCCTTATTAATGTTGGCCTCTGCACCCGTACAATCTGAATCCAATTCCTCTTTACATCCGTTTGAAAAAAACAGAATGTAAAACAGAAACGAATAATAAATGATGGATTTCCTTTTTTCGTATTTCATGGTTTGTATGTGTTTAAACAGAAGTAGTAAGACCTGACTTTACTCCGGCAAAGCAATAGGTCAAATTTCTGCAAAGTGCCAATGATGCGAAATAGTTAGGTTTAACTATTTCGCAAATCTCAATAGAGAATCGAATTGTATGATTAGTGCAATCACCACCATAATCTGTGGAGACACAGATTACAAATTACCTTTAAAGCGAATTTTATTTTTTGAAGAAAAAGGCCTGTCCGGAGACACAGGCCACGGGTTTGGCTTTAATTAATCCGTTTTTTATTGTCGGCTTTCACCCATTTGTGTTTTTTGCAGGTCGGGCAGACTTTCTTTGCCATGGGAGCTGATTTGGTCGTATAGCCGCAGAAAGTGCAGGCATAATGCCCCGGCTCCGAGATACGCTCGGTGGAAGTGCTCAATACTGACGGCATCACCGGGAGCCCATATTTTACTTTATCGTCTTCGTAGAAAAAAAGGCTGATGTCGCCGGATGTTTCTACGATAGCTTCCTCAATTTGCCCCAAATGAGAAACACTTTGCATCCGCAGTTCCGAAAAGAACTCGTCTTCTCCCAAGGCTTCTTTCCTGAAATTTTCAATGGAAAATACGCCGTCTTTGATCAGGCAGATGGGTTTGCCTTCTACCAACAGTTCAAATTTCTTATTCTGACCAATAAAGTACGTTACGACCTTGTACAGAATGACGACGATTACAAATACGATCAACGCAGGCAGTATTCCTACGTCTTTGTACAGCATCGGGTCGCCGGCGGCTGAGCCCAACCCGATAATAGCAACCAGCTCAAAGACCGATAACTGCTTTACCCCACGTTTGCCGAGCAATCGAAGGCCCGTCAGAAGTACAACGAACATAATGGTCGTTCGCAGGGAGATTTCTATTAAAAAATGCCAATCTTCGGACCCCAGCAGTAGCGCTTTCCAATCAATCAGACCATGCATAGAAAATGTGTTTAAGTGTGGAAAAAGGCAACAGTAAGTAACAGTCGGTTAGTTCCTTTACTTTAGATTGCCTGCTTTCTCCCATGGGTCGGCAGGAATTACACTGAAAGTAATCTTGCTTACTATGATTGACTTTTGCTTATCGCCAACCTTCAGGACGAACAGGCGTTCGGTTTTTACTTAACAGACAGGGAAAAGAAGGAGGAGAAGGAGGCGTTACGGGCATCTCCCTATTAATAGGACGTCCTAAGAGGCTTGTCACGATGGGATTGGGATAACGATCCCGTTCTACCCAATGAAGGACTTTTTTGCTACTTGCAGCTCCAAAGAAGCCTACTGTTTTTTCCTGTGAATCGTTCACATTTTGAATGTTGCCGATAATGGCCGCAGGAGGCGTATCCGTCAGTGTTCCTGTCGTTTGGGCCTGATCGCTCAATAACCGGAAATATTGATAGGCTTGTTGTGAAATCCCCAATTGTTCAATTTCAAGTAAAGCACCTCCGTTGGAAGAATAGAATGGGATTTTAGCAATGAGTTTTCCTGAGATAGATTTTCCATTGGAAAAATTATCCGAGAAAATGTTTAAATTCTTATTATAAAATATATCCCAGCATGGACTGTCACAGGAATAATCATAGTCGGGTGGAAAAACAGAATATATTCGTACACATTTACCCGATACCGGGTCCAATTTCCCTGCAACGCACGTAATGCAGATACTTTGCTCTTCGTAGAGTTTCCAACGCCATAAATAAAAGTTTTGAGTTTCTTTCGGGTCGTCAAAATCAAGGTAAATATCTACCGTTGAGCCAATTACATTATTGCCGTTATTGTCAAGAATACCAATAGGATCATACTGTTGATACACATTTTTTATTTCAGCAGTTGCCTTCAGAAGTTCTTTGGGAGATTCGTACGTTTTTCCATCAGGAGTACGAAAATGCAATTGATAGGTTTGTCCAATTTTTCCTTTAAAATTGCTTGGGGCATTATATACTCCTGCCTCTGTTTCCTGCAACGGAATGGTGCTGCCATCTCCGGCCCTAATTTCGGCCACACAACCTTTTACGGCTTCTGAATAATAGCTTTTGTTCGCATTACGGCCAATAGCGATGCTCACAGTTGTACCCAATTGATCGGACACAAACCCATCTATAATTAATATATCGGCATTGAGCTGATACTTTACGTCGTAAGGTGCTACACAGGCGTACAAGCAGGAAATCAGCAAACCGGTAATTAAAGCTATTCTGAATCGAACTTTCATTGGATTATGGGCGCTAAAAACCTCTTGAAGCGAATAAAATACATTCGCTTTATGGAATTAAACCCTTTGATTTTAAAGCTATTTCAAACAGCAAATTACTTGGTGTTCTGTACATTTATGATGTGAATCGCCTTACTGATGGTTGTGTAGGCTTCCCTACTCAGCGACCGTTTTTTCTAAGGCCATTGGGAAACCAAAGAGCCAATACAACAACAATCAGCAGAAAGTTAAATTCAACGCCGTTTCGGCCACCGCCCACTACAAACCAACCCTCTTTGAAGTGAATCATAACAATGCCCATCACTAAGATAAAGATGGTAACCATCGCTGCCCACTTTACGTATAGCTGTTCCAAATTATCGACAGTCAAATGGCTTGACATACCGATAATAATTCCCGCATTTCTATAAAAAACTTTTTCAAAAGTTGAAAATAAAGAAGCATTGTATTCAAAATTTGGGAAATCTTTATTCTGCCAAATCCATTGCATGAGCGATACGAGTGTGTTTTATAAATCAAAGTATAGGCGTTTTTTGAGTTATAAAACAGGCGTTTATTAATCATTGGTAAGAAAATGCGTTTTATATAAACTAAATAGTGTGAGTATTTTGCTCGTGCTCTCTATTGATAGGCTTAGAGCCTAACAAAAAAAGCCGGAGTCTTTCAAATAAATAGCGCGAGCGGGACGCTCGCGCTATTTATTTGAGAACGAACAGGGAGATCGCGCTCTGGAGAATGAGCCTTATAGAAAAACCGTATTAATTATTCTGTTCTTAAAAAAAGGTATAAGGATTTAATTTTCCCGTCTTCAATAACAGCAACATCTACACCGACCGCTACCGGTTGCTGACCTGAAGCACCAAGCTGCCAACTAATGTGCTGAACATTATGATTGGATTTTGGAGCTTCAGTAAGGGTAAATTCAAAATCAGCAGGCCAATCTTGCTGTAATTTCTGAATTAGATTGTCAATAGATTCAATCCCAACAATTGGTTCGCTTTTGTCATCTTCAAAAAACAAAATATCTGAATTGTAGATTTTTTCCATTAAGGTAAGTCTTTCGACTGAATTGCGATTATTCCAAACGCCCAATAAGCTGTCTTGTAATAACATTGATGATGCTTCCATAATTATAAATTATACTATTGGTTTCAAATGTGATTTTTACAATGGCAAAATTAAAGATAGCTCATCTATTCATAGCTTGACATTTGCTAAGAAATTTCATTGACATTTATCAAGAAGATTACTAAACATTATTTTTTCAAACTATTTTTACGAATACGGCTCAAAGTCTCAGGTGATATACCAAGATAGGATGCAATCATACTTTGGGGAAAGCGATTTAGGAACTCAGGATATGTTTTAATCAAATTGTCATAACGCTCTTCAGCACTCAGACTTATCGAAGAATGGATGCGTCTTTGTGTGGCTACAGTTCCTTTTCGGTCTATTTGCTTAATCATTAAATCTATTGCAGGTATTGCTGCAATAAGTTTCAGCATTTGATTTTGGTCTATCATAAGTACGTCAGAATCTTCCAATACTTCGATATTATAAAGTGACGGCGTATTGAAGTTGTAACTTTCATAATCGCCCAGCCACCAATTTTCTAAGCCAAAACGGACTGTATGCTCCAGCCCTTTTTCATTGACAGCATACATTCGTCCTGAACCCTTGATAATGAATGACATATATTTACAAACATCCCCCTCTTGTAGCAAATATTGCCTCTTTCGTAAATGTTTTCCTTTAAAAGCGCTCTCTATAAGCTCTTTTTCATCTGAGCTCAGTGCCAATGAGGATTTTGATTCGACATAATTATGAAAGGGTTCAAAGTGTATGACAGCCATTGGAAATTTAATTGAAGTTAGAAAGTGAATTATAGTGATCTTGATATATTTACCGTGGTCTGTGTCCGCACAGACCGATAAGCTTAACAAAAGATTTTAAACTATAATTAATGAAGAAGAAGGTCTGTGGAGACACAGACCATGGGTTAGTGTCAAGCTGCTGTTAGCGGTAGCACGGTGTTGTTTAGAGTTCCCAAGCAACTTCACATGCAAAGTATTCAGCAATTACAATTCTAATAACCAATGAACCCATATCATCTATTGCGATGTATCTATATCGGTCATCCTGAACATCAAGCCAATCATTGATAAGTATTCCAACATTTTGCGGTTCGCCATTCTCAGATAGTTGAGTTATTTGTGTGACAAGGAGGCGCTGCATATTTCGGGAGACTACTTCACCAAAGCCCTGTTGAAAATGAACCGAATTGAACGCTTTTTGAGTCTCTTGAGGTAGCGATAAAAGAGGACCGCACCAGAAATGGTCGGGCTCTTCGCGACAGGGTTGACTGAGTTCAAAAGCTGCGTGCCCCCGAGCGAGTTTAAGCATTACATTTTGAATACGATGAACTTCTGGAACAAAAGCAATTTGACCATCCACTACGATTTTTGAGTTTTCAATACGTTGTCTAAGAGGTGGTGAGTTTTGCATAATTCTGGCGACTGATGGGCGACCAATTTTTTCCGGATCGGTTGAACCCCAAAGAACGCTTTCTATTAGGCAGACAAAGTACTGCTCGTCCTTCGAAAAATTCTGATTACAAGAGTCGCAGCATCCTACTATAGGTAGATTTGGAGGATAGGGTTGTTCAAGTAAACATTTGGAGGGCACATGATCACGTGTGTCGGCTGGGCCATCACAATAGATGCACCCGCGTATCAATCGATCATCAGCGTAGTTATTTAGTTTGTCCATATTGTTGCAGCTAAATCTCTAAAATGCAAATTTTTTGCAGTACCGCACGGGAGACCCTCCATTGTGCGCAGTGTACAGTAGCAAATGTAATAAAATAAAGCCTTTCGTGGTTTTGAATACGGAGTGCAAACGGCATGATTATTACGCTTAATTTTTGATAAGTTAACTTGGCAGGCCGTCACAGACGGCTCTTTTATTTTTTAGTACCCAGTGTTCAAAAGAACACTACACACAACATTGCAATAATTGTTTTCCGTTGTGCGTAGCCTTAATATATGGCATCTGTTTTTACCTTAAATGACATAAATCAAGATAAAAATCACATAGTAACAAAAAACCCTTATTTACTTAGCCGAAAGCAAGTAAATGAGGGAAAAAGTTATCAAACGGTTGGGTTGAGCTTATCGGCTCAAATACAGATTTTGCTCCCCCAGTTGGTCGTAGTTGCAACTACGACTCCAAAAATAAACAAAGTGTTTGTAACACTATAAGTGCCAACAGGTCTCTTTTTTTGGGTCTCATCAAGCGAATGTTGACTCTTTCAGAGTGACAAAAAACAATACTATACTTCCGAATAATGTACCGGCTTCCACCCGTTGATTGGTTTAATAAAAAAAGCCCTCGTTTTCACGAAGGCTTTCAGATGCTTGTCAGTATGACAAATTGTTAGCGGCTCAGATACAGATTCCGCTCACCGTATATTTTTTGGAAGAATTCATCTTCGAGGCTATCAATGAAATAGATACCTTCGCCCGTTGATTTCATTTCAGGTCCGAGTTCTTTGTTCACGTTCGGGAATTTGTTGAACGAGAACACCGGAATCTTGATGGCCCAGCCTTTCTTCACGGGTTTGAAGGTGATGTCTTTCACTTTTTTGTCGCCGAGCATGAACTTCGTGGCGTAATTGACGTACGGCTCTTGGTAGGCTTTGCAAATAAACGGCACCGTCCGCGAGGCACGTGGATTGGCTTCGATCACGTACACTACGCCGTTTTTCACCGCAAACTGCATGTTAATGAGGCCTTTTACCTTCATGGCCTTGGCCACTTTCATCGTGATCTCTTCGATCTGGCGAATCTCGTCGGGCGTTAGGTCAAACGGTGGGAGCGTAGCGTGCGAGTCACCTGAGTGGATACCTGCCGGCTCGATGTGTTCCATTACACCGATGATGTAGGCATCTTCCCCGTCGCAGATCGCGTCTGATTCGGCTTCGATGGCGTTTTCGAGGTAGTGGTCGAGTAAGATGTTATTGTCAGGAATGTCGTTCAGTATCTTCACCACGTGTTGTTCCAATTCCTGCTCGTTAATGACGATCTTCATGCTTTGTCCACCCAATACATAACTTGGGCGAACCAATAGCGGGAAGCCCAATTTCTTGCCGATCTCGGCGGCAGCATCGGCCGTACGGATGGTATCAAATTGTGGATATGGAATTCCTAAATCACGTAATAAGGCTGAAAAACGACCGCGGTCTTCGGCTAAGTCAAGCGTGTCAAAGCTGCTTCCGATGATCTTGATGCCGTATTGATGAAGTTTTTCGGCTATTTTCAGGGCTGTTTGTCCGCCCAACTGCACGATCACACCTTCGGGTTTTTCGTGTTGCACAATGGCGTGGACGTGTTCCCAGAAAACGGGCTCAAAGTATAGTTTATCCGAAATATCGGGGTCGGTTGACACCGTTTCGGGGTTACAGTTGATCATGATGGTCTCGTAACCTGCTTCTTTGGCGGCCAAAACCCCGTGAACACACGAGTAATCAAACTCAATGCCCTGCCCAATGCGGTTAGGCCCGGAACCCAGCACTACCACTTTTTTGCGGTTGGAAGGAATGGATTCATTGTCGGGATTATCGGCTGAGATACAGAATGTTGAGTAGTAGTAAGGTGTTTTTGCTTCAAACTCGGCCGCGCATGTATCTACGCATTTGTACACGCGTTTGATGTTCAGTTCCTGACGGCGTTTGTAGACTTTGCTTTCCTTCACACCCAGCAAGTGTGCGATCTGACGGTCGGCGTATCCTTTTTGCTTGGCTACAAGTAGAAGGTGCGCGGGCAGGTCTTCCAGATCAAATTTTTGGATCTCTTTTTCCAATTCCACCAATTCTTCGATCTGGTGCAGGAACCATGCGTCAATTTTGGTGAGGTTCTGAATGGTTTTGAACGATAAACCAATTTTGAACGCATCATATATATGGAATAAACGGTTCCAGCTTGGATGCGCTAAACTATGTTTGATGGCTGCTACGTCGGTCAATTCTTTTCCGTCAGCACCGAGTCCGTTGCGACGAATTTCGAGCGATTGACAGGCTTTTTGCAATGCTTCCTGAAAGTTACGTCCAATACCCATTGCTTCCCCTACGGACTTCATTTGGAGTCCCAAAGAACGGTCAGCGCCCGGGAATTTGTCAAAATTCCAACGCGGTACTTTCACGATCACGTAGTCGATGGTCGGCTCGAAGAAGGCGGATGTGCTGCCCGTGATGGGGTTGATCAACTCGTCAAGATTGTAGCCAATCGCCATTTTAGCGGAGATCTTCGCAATTGGGTAGCCCGTCGCTTTCGACGCCAATGCTGAAGAGCGCGATACACGCGGGTTTATTTCGATGACAATGATATCGTCGGTTTCCGGATTGACTGAGAATTGAATGTTACAGCCACCCGCAAATTTACCGATTCCGTTCATGGTCAAAATGGCGAGATCGCGCATTTTTTGGTAGAGTGTATCCGGAAGCGTCATGGCCGGCGCGACGGTGATGCTGTCACCGGTGTGGATTCCCATTGGGTCAAAGTTCTCAATGGAACAGACGATGATGAGGTTTCCGTTGCCGTCGCGGAGCAATTCGAGCTCGTATTCTTTCCAACCCATTACGCTTTGTTCTACCAACACCTCGTGAACGGGAGAGGCAATGAGGCCGTGTTGGAGGGCTTTGTCAAACTCAGCGGCGGTGTTGACAAACCCGCCTCCTGTTCCTCCCAACGTGTACGATGGGCGAATTACGAGTGGGAAACCGATTTCCTGAGCAATTTCTTTTCCTTCCAAAAACGATTTAGCCGTGCGACCTTTACAAACACCCGCACCCAATTCGATCATTTTGAGACGGAATTTCTCGCGGTCTTCGGTGGTTTCGATGGCTTTGATGTCTACCCCGATGATCTGCACGTTGTATTTTTTCCAGATACCCGCTTTGTCGCAATCAATGGCTAAATTTAACGCCGTCTGGCCTCCCATGGTTGGCAAAACGGCGTCGACTTTATGTTTTTCTAAGATTTCAACAATGTACTTTTTCTCGAGCGGCTTGAGATACACATGATCGGCGTTGATGGGGTCGGTCATGATGGTCGCCGGATTGGAATTTATCAGAATGACCTCAATTCCTTCTTCTCTCAGTGACCGAGCGGCCTGGGAGCCGGAGTAATCAAATTCACATGCTTGACCGATGATAATGGGACCGGAACCAATAATGAGGACAGAGTTGATGTTTGGATTTTTTGGCATTTTTTTGATGGAAAGTTATCAGTTATCTGTTATTCGCCGGTCGTCGGGGTCTTTTTAAATGGCTGAAATGGGGTAATTCAACCAAACGACGCGCGTCTAACTTTTAACTTCTGCAGCAGGGTAGCTGCAAAAATTGCACAAAATTAGGGGAGGAAATGTTTTTTGAGGCATTAAAATTGCAAAATATCTAAAACAGATGTGGTAAATATATGTAACTTGTTGATTAATAGTGATTTATTGAATTGGAGTTTTATTGCAATGTACGGTAAATAAGTACATTTTTTGATGTCAGCCTAAATTGTGACCTTTGTTTACATGAACCCTTTATCAATTCTTTTGGATGAGTGGCAACAACGCCATCTCCTGACCGACGAACAGCGCGAACAATTGGAAACGCATGAACGTAACCGCCCTGTTTCGTTGTACATTCTGTTACGAAGTCTGTTATATCTTGGGATCGTCTTATTTACATCCGGTGTCGGCGTGCTCATTTATAACAACATTGACACGATCGGTCATACGGCGCTCATTACACTGTTGGCGGTGCTGACAGCGGGCAGCTTCTTCTATGTTTACCGTACGAGAGTCCCATTTTCTTGGGGAATGGTGGAAAACGAAGCCAAATTCAGCGATTTCGCATTACTCATTTCCTGTACGCTGTTCCTGCTGTTGGAAGGCTATGTACAATGGCGCTATACTGTTTTCGGCACACGTTATGGTTTGGCTACCGTTTTGCCGGCCGTGCTTTTCCTTTTTTGCGCCTATCGGTTCGACCACCGAGGCGTTCTTTCGATGGGTCTGACGGCGTTGGCTTCATGGGTAGGAATTACCGTGGCTCCGTTGGAAGTGCTGAACAACAATGATTTTAACGACATACAGCTCATTGTGACCGGCGTTCTTTTAGGTGCTTTTTATATTGGAGTGGGGTTGGGGTCGGAGAAAAAGAATTTCAAAAAGCACTTTGCCTTCACCTACCTGTTGTTGGGAGGAAATGTATTTTTTATTGGCGCTTTGGCGGGGTTGTTCCGTTCGGAAAGTTGGTCAGCCGGATTTATTTTACCCATTGTTACCGGGAGCTGGCTGTTCATGAAATATGCCCGTCGCTCACGATCGTTTTTGTTTCTGTTGATGGCAGTTGTGTACGGATATATTGGAATTACCTATTTGCTTTTTGAAACCATGAATGAAGATTTGTGGGCATTCTTCGGCCTTTTCTACATTTTTGGAAGTACGGGGGCTGTTATTTGGTTTTTTATGAATTATAAAAAACTTTTGAAAGAGGCGTGAAAAGCGAGCCGGCTAAGAACAAAAAACATAAATACACCTTAAAAATCTTAATAATCAGCGTTCTATGAAAGTTTATAACGAAACGCTTCTTCGCAATGAATACGCCCAAAAGATGGCCAGGAAATGGCATTTGGAGGGAATGCTGACCACTGAACAGTTGGCCGAGGCGCAATTAATTCATGCGGCAGTGCCTTATAATCCTAACCTGTTTATCAAAATCGGATTATTCGTTTTTGCGCAGGCCTGTTTCTTTTTTGGCGGCTCTTTTGGCTTTTTATTGGTAGGAGCCGGGGTAAGTTTTTCAATTGTTTCCTTTTTGTATGCCATTGCGACGGCTTTTTTGTTGGTTCGCTTTATTCCACAAAAGCAACTGCATTTTTCAGGCATTGACAATGCGCTTATTTATGGGGTCATTGGGGCGACCATGCCATTGATATTTGAGATTTATGAATCCCTGAAAATCGACGAACTGTGGATAGCGGCTGCTCTTTGTTTGCCTATTCTGGTTTTGGTGGTATACAGTTTCGGCGAGCCGTTGGTCGCTTTGGGAATGTTTTTGTGCGGTCTGTTCATTGTGGCTTCTTTATTGATGAAAAACCCGATCGGCAAGGCTTTGCTGCCATTTGCGCTGATGCTCTACGCGGCCGGCTTTTTTATAGTTACTCGAAAATTGAGCCAACAACCGACGGCCTTTTATTGGAAAACGGCTATCTATTGGCTCAATACTACGGCATTGGTGGTGTTTTATGCAGGAGGTAATTATTTTGTGGTTCGGGAAGCCAATGCCCAATTAAACAATCTGCCTGCTCCCTCGCCCGAAATTGCGTTTGCGGGGTTATTTTGGGGCTTTACATTTTTAATTCCTTTTTTGTACCTATACGGCGGATTTCGTTGGCGGGACCGAACGTTGTTTGTTTTGGGGTTATTGGGGATGGTTGCTTCAGTGCTGACGTTTCGTTATTATCATACGGTATTGCCCGTTGAGTGGGGAATGATCTTGGGAGGTGCTGCGGCTACGTTGGTTGCTTTTGGCGTCATTCGTCAACTTAAAATGCCAAAATATGGCTTTAGTTACGCCCCTGAAAAAGACGATGAGGAACGCTTGGCGATTGAAACAATCGTAGTTTCTCAAATTACCAATAACATCCATTCAGTAGAAAACGGCGTGGAATTTGGCGGCGGAGATTTTGCCGGTGGCGGTGCGGGAGAGAAGTATTGAGCAGCAGTCGCTCGCATCTTGCGAGCGACGATTATTATAAGGCTTCCAGCCGAAACAAGATAGGCCGGAGGCAGCTCAAGTTCTTTTCTTACCTCCTCCAACTCTCTTCCTTCCAGCCGAAACAAGATAGGCCGGAGGCCTGTAAATAGTCGTCACTCGCGGGACGCGAGCGACTGCGGAAGATTTTTAAGAGCGTAAATACTTATTAACCCAACGTACTCTCCCTCTTAATTCATGAAAAAGTTGATTAGCCTGCACCTGCTTTATTTCTTTTCGGTTTCAGTTGCCGCTTTTGCTCAAAAAAATATACCTTATAAAGCACAATGGCCCGCCGATATGCCTTGGTGGAAAAAGAATAATCTACGAGTCATTCAAACTAATCTGCCTGCCTATGAGGCCGCTACGTTAAATCCCGATTCGTTACTCAAAGACTTGGAATCCTGTTCGGCCAATACGTTGCTCATCAACGCGGGAGGTATCATGGCATTTTATCCGACTAAGCTGGATTTTCATTATACCAATCCGTACATGAAGGGAAACATGTTGGGCGATGTCATTCAGCGGTGTCATCAGCGTGGAATCAAGGTCATTGTACGTTTCGATTTCAGTCGGGTGCATGAAAGTATCTTTAAGGCGCATCCTGATTGGTGTTATGTCTCGCCTAAAGGTGAGCGTATTATCAACACCGATATGTATGTGGTGTCCATCAACGCGCCGTATGTGCAGGATCGTGCGTTTAAGATCATTGAGGAAGTGATTGATAATTATGGCATTGACGGTATTTTTCTGAACATGCCCGGCTATCAGGTCAACAATCCGTACGAGGGTAAATACCACGGAATTGACCAAAATGAATACGATAAAAAACGATTTGCCGAATACAGCAACGGCTTGGCTTTGCCCACGGAAGAGAACAAAGCCGACCCCGTCTTTCAAAAATACCTGACGTTCAAAAAGTTTACAGTGGAAGATTGGTCGAAAAGGCTGCATGAATTGGTCAAATCGAAGAGTAATCAAATCGCGATCTGTACCTACATGGATAAATATGTGGATATTATTCGCCACGAATCACAAACCAACAGCTTGCCCTATTGGCCTTATTCTGCTTCAGACAATGTAGGCAATGCTGTCAATTCCTTTCCGGACCATATCATCAGCAACAGCAGTATTCAGCAGATATCGTTTCAGTCGCGCTACAATGCGGTGGAGCCGGAAGAGGTTTCCATCCGGTTGTACGAAAACATTGCCAACGGTTCAGGGCCGGATATCAGCATGATGGGCGATATGCGCGGTTATGAAGATGAACGAAATTATGACGTGATCAAAAAAATTTACGCACATCATAAAAAATACGAGCCTTATTTTGGGAAATATACCTCTGTTGCCAAAATCGCGGTAGTAGCACCGGGAGCGTGGCCGAACGGTACACCCATGCAGGAATATCGCGGTATTCAACTGATGCTGAAAGAAGCCCACATTCCCTTTGATATTGTAGAAGATGCTCAAATAGAAAACTTGGCCGATAAAGTTAAAAACTATCGCCTCTTGATTTTGCCCGATATTACGTATTTGAGCAGCGCATCAGTGCAGGTGTTGAAAGAAGCAAGCCGGCAGGGCGTACATTTGATTGCTACCAATCAGACGATGTTCGATAATCCGGAAGCGTTGCAGGAACTGTTCGGTGCCAAGATCGTCAACAAAGACCATGAGGGGAGCGGATTTTACCTGACGCCCGATAACAATGCCCTTTTTAAGCGATTCCTGAAACAGAAAATGCTGTTCTGGAAATTCAATTTGGGGCTGTATGACCTTTCCGGAACGGATAAAAAATTTCTTCCTATTCTGACCAAAGGCCGCCCCGGTCCGCCCGAAATCATTGGCGGGCATGAGCCAACGGGGTATTTTGCCATGGGGCTGAAACAGCATTCACGCAGTAAGGCGGTGATTTTACCCATCAACTTGGGCCGCCTGTATTATCTCCACGGTTATGAAGAACATAAAAATATTTTGTTGGACGTCATTGATTCCGTTTATCCCGAAGCTACTCAACTGCTGCAAACCAATGCGCACGAACGGGTAGAAGTGATCTTAAAAGAATACGTAAAAAATATCCCTGAAAATAAAGACAAAAAAATATCCGATGGCCTGATGATGCACCTTGTCAACATCACCGGTTTCAGCGGGAATACGTATTTTGAACCGTTGCCGCTGGCTGATCTGTCGTTTAAAATTCAAACACCATTCAAGCCGTCAAAGGTATTTTCAATGGTCAGTAAACAACCGATCGCGTATTCGTGGAAAAACGGTTATCTGGAGTTTAGGTTGCGTAAATTAAATGATTTTGAGGGCATTGTTATTGACAAACCCAAATAAGGGTGATTCGTTTTGTATGACCCCGGATGGGGTCACAAGTTTATAGGAAACCGATATTTTATTATAAACATTTGACCCCGGATGGGGTCATACTTTGTATATTAAAACATGAATAATTTAAAAATAGCTACCGTTCAATTTGAAAATAAGAGCGGCGACAAAGCGTATAATCTTTCCGTGATTGAAAATCTGACCCAAAAAGCGGCGCAATCGGGTGCTAAGGTCATTGCCTTTCATGAATGCTCCATTACAGGATACACCTTTGCCAGGAATCTTTCCAAAGCACAAATGCTTGACTTGGCGGAGTTTATTCCCGATGGGCCGAGCATTGAGAAATTAAAAGAAATAGCCGAAAAATACGATGTAGCGGTTCTCGCAGGGCTTTTTGAGAAAGATGCGGATGAGCATTTGTACAAAGCGTATGTATGCGTGGACAAAAACGGATTGGTAGCGAAATACCGAAAACTGCATCCTTTTATCAATCCCTGTTTAACGCCCGGCGATCAATATTGCGTCTTTGAATTATACGGCTGGAAGTGCGGAATTTTGATCTGCTACGACAACAATGTCATTGAAAATGTGCGCGCTACCGCTTTATTGGGTGCTCAGATCATTTTCATGCCCCACGTTACCATGTGTACACCTTCGACCCGCCCCGGCGCAGGGTTTGTCGATGCTCAATTGTGGGAAAACCGCGAAGCAGATCCTACCTCATTGCGGTTGGAGTTTGACGGAATGAAAGGCCGTGACTGGCTCATGAAATGGCTACCCGCCCGCGCGTACGACAATGCCGTTTACGCGGTGTTTTCCAATCCTATCGGCATGGACGACGACCAATTGAAGAATGGTTGCTCCATGATCCTTGACCCGTTTGGTGATGTCATAGCAGAGTGCCGTACATTAGGTGATGATTTTGTAACGGCCACCTTAACACCCGAAAAATTGACGCAGGCGGGAGGTTTTCGCTACATTAAAGCCCGCCGCCCTGATCTGTATCGCGACATTATTGGGCAGTCGCATCGATCTGAGCAAAAAGTGGTGTGGTTAGAGGGCGACAATATAAAGTAAAAGTGGAGGATGGTGAACTACTTTTCTTTCAACACTAAAAAGCGGGTAAATTGTGGGTTGGCTCCTGAGTTCCTGAAATTATCGTCCGAAATAAAAACAAGTGTACGCTTACCGCTGATTTTTGGGCCCCATGTCATGCTTTCCAAATTATCGGAATTGAAACCGGGCAAGCCGTCTCTAAAATTAAAAAGCACTTTTTTTTCAGTTAAGCCCTGATGTTGCGCCGTAACTTCGTACAGAATGACGGTGTTTTTTTGGGCTTTGTCATCTTTGTCATAACACCTTTCCAACACCAAAAAAGTATTGGCTTTTTCAGGATCGATCAATAATTCGGAGATGCCGTTTTCTTCGTGGGCGCAGGATGAAATGTTGATCTTATACGAAAATTCTTTCAGCAATTTCCCTGACTTATTCCATGCTGTTAGATTGGTGAATGTGTCGCTTTGCTTTTCAGGTTGTTCTCGAATCGACCAAATAAAGTTTGCTGTTCCCAACGCCAGTGATTCAAACCCTCTGTCCGGCTTAAAATTGACTTGTATAGGTAGGTGAGTCGTTTGTGAACTTTCCGGATTGAATTGATGGAATGAAGGTGTTGATTCCTCGTCATTTTCGGTGACGATGTACAATTGCTGCTCATTTTTAGAATACCGAACAGATTCCGCCGAAATAAGGGGTAAGGCGCGCGCTTGGCAGGTTTTCCAATCAGGAAACCCGCTATTATTACTGCCGCAACTGTACAGATAACTGTTATGGCGTGGCGTAACCTTGGAATAGCCATCCGTAATCAAAAACCATCTTCCTTTTGTTGGGGCATTCAGCGCGTCAGAAACGTACTCAATTCCGGAAAAACCACCAAAAATGCTGTCGCTTTTTATATTTTCATCTTTAAACAGCGCATCTTTTCGTAAGTCCGGGATGGATTCGGCAGGTTCGTATTGCCAAGTGGAAGCGAGGTCATTTTCGTTTTTAGCGGGCCTTGAAGTTCTTGTACAACCTGCCGAATAAAACAGCAAAAACAAAAAACAAGTTGAAACCGGTTGCTCAATTATTGATCTCAGATTGCCCATTTTTTGCTTTTGTTAGAGTTGTATTCAAAACACTAAGTATTCGTAGGCATTTATTTTAATTATCACGCAAAGTCGCTAAGGTATTCATCATCATGTATTTACCTCTTTGCCGCAGTGGCGGATCGCCACTCTGCGGCTTTGCGTGAATCATTTAATTATCGTAACTTCCATTGCTGGGTTGCGGCGCTCCACCAACGTGCCCAGCGGTGCGCAAAATACCCCGTAAACGGAAGGCTGAGAGCATATAAACCGGCCGTTTTGAAATCAGTAAATCCCCAAACGATTCCCCACTGGATCAACCACACGAACGGGAAGGTGACCAAAGCAAAAAGGACAATCCGGATGGCGCTGGAAAACTGCTTGTCTTTGAGCTTTTTGGTGACCGAGAAAGGAATGGAATACGGAATGACGCTATTGAGCCAACCGTAGAGCGCGATGGGAGAGGTGAGAATTAAGCCTATTGTTTTTAAGCTCAATTCAAAAAATGACAATTTCGGTTGCCCATAAATCTCAGCTTCAATGCCTTGTTGCGCTAATTCTTTGCTCTTCTTTTCGGTTTCTTCCATGAGCGTGGTATACTCATCGGTATTGTTCAGGCGTAATTTCTCCAATTCGGTTGCTTTTTTACGAACATTGGTAATAAGGTCGCCCTCTTTTCGAATCTCGGTGTCGGTCAGCCATTTGAGTGTATCGTGGTGGGGCAGGTCGTCGAAGTGGAGCATCAGGTTTTTGATCTCGTCCGCCATTCGTCGCGTGATCTGGGTCAGCGTTCGCGGTTGATTTTGCTCATAAGCTGCTTGAAAATCGCTCACTTTAAACGGCTCACCAAAATTGAGAACCAGTTTCTCACCCATTTTCTGGCAATGTGTATAGTACAGACCACAGGGTAAAACTTGCAGGCCAATGTTCCAATCGTGCTCAGTTTCGGCCTTGAACGCAATGCGCGCCAAGCCTTTTTTGAACGGACGTAAATGATATTGCACGCCGTGGTTTCCTTCCGGAAATGCCGCCAGTGTTCCGCCGCTGCTTAGGATATCAACACAGGTTTGAAAAATCTCATCGTTTTGCTGCATTTCATCCATGCCGTCGCGCAGGCGATAAACGGGCAGCATTTTCAAAGACATGAGCAATTTTCGGACAAAGTCTTTCTTGAAAATATCGGCGCGGGTTAAAAAATACGGTTGCCGACTTCCCACGTTCAGCACCACCGCCAATGCATCCATCAACGTGTTTTGGTGATTGGTGACGATCAGAAGGGGAGTGGTTGGGGATATATTTTTGGGGAAATTCTTTATTTCTACAGAACGATAAAATATTCGATTGTGCCAAAAACGAACGTAAGCGCGAAGGATAGAATAAAATAAGCTATTGTGGGACATTGTGATGAAGGCAAATTTACGATTTATGGTTTGCAATTTTTGAGTTTGGAGTAATGTATTCTACTATGTTGCGGCGTTGCCAATAAAAAGCCAGAGAAGTGCCTGAGACAATGTGCCAGATGCTCCACCAACCCGCCACAATGGCCATACCGCCCAATGGTAGATCGGCAGGAAAAACGGCGGGATTAAAAAGCAAAGCAAGGCCCAGGCCTGAGTTATGGATGCCGGTTTCGATGCTCAATGTACGGCGATTGGTTTCCGACAAACCAAATACACTCGCGGTTAGATAACCCAAACCCAACGCAATGCCGTTGTGGATCAGCACCAACAGAAAAACATACGTAATGTGATGGACAAAAATGTCGAAATTCTTGGTAAAAGCCACCACCACCAAAACGCAGAAAAACACCAATGAGGCCCAGCGTAAAGGTTTAATCAGTTGCTCGGCTATACGCGGTAAATAAATGGAACAAAGCATTCCGAGTGCCATCGGTAAGCCTAAGATCATCATGACGGATTTGAGTAATTCGTGCCAATCCAATTCGATTGGCCGCACTAAGGAATTGGCCTGAGCATACATATTGCCCCAAAACGTGAAGTTAAAAGGCGTCATGATCACGGCCAATATCGTGCTGATGGCGGTCAGGCTTACGGCAAGCGCCACGTTTCCTTTGGCAAAAGAAGTAATGAAATTTGAAATATTCCCACCGGGACAGGCGGCTACCAGAATCATTCCCAAGGCTACTCCGGTAGTAATAGTATCGCCCAAAGCCATTACTAATCCAAATGTTGCGGCGGGCAACAGTACTGCCTGACTCAACACACCCGCAATGAGTTGTCGGGGATTTTGAATGAGACTTTTGAAATGGTCAGGTTTGATGTCGAGCGCAACGCCAAACATAATAAGTGCCAAGGCAACATTGATAACGGCCGAACTTTCGGCGGAGAAATCAAGACGAATGTAATCCAACGCCGCTAAAGATTCTTTCATAAAAGGTCAGGTTGTCAGAGGTCAATTTTCGGCAAAGATAAACGGTATTTTACCGCAATTAATCGAACAATAATAATCAATAATACGCATCCAATCGCATTCCATTCGGTATGAATGCCGTAGTGGTCCAACAAAACAAATACAACGGCACCCGCCATACAGGCCGTCGCGTAGATTTCTTTTTGAAAAATCAGCGGGATCTCATTGATGAGTGTATCCCGAATGACACCGCCAAATACCGCTGAGATCATCCCCAAAATAATTGCTGCAAAGGGATTCACCCCGTGTTGTAATGATTTCTGAACACCCAAAATCGTATAAACCCCAATACCAATGGTATCCAACAAAAAAATGACCTTATGCAGACGAAAGATAATGCGTTTGAACAGCACAGTGATAATAACCCCGGCAGTAATAAAGATCAGGTAATTCATGTCTTTCACCCACGCCAGTGGATACACGCCAAGTGTGACATCGCGAAGCGTACCGCCGCCGATGGCCGAAATGAATCCTGTGAAAAAAACGCCGAACAGGTCTTGGTACATTTTCTTACCGGAAGCCGCCAAAGCGCCCGATATGGCAAATACCAAAACGCCGATCATATCAATAAAATAAGGCAGCGACATAATGAGTGATAAAACGATCTGCAAAATAAAGAGAATCGTAGATGGGAAACCAATTTTTGCCTTTCATCAACTTTTTTTTACTCTTCATGCAACCTTTAGGGGGTTGTTTACATCTTATCATTGAAATTAGCAGCATGAAAACAAAGTGAATGACGTAGAACAGGCAGTAGAGATCGGTTAGCTTCAAATCGCATATACGTCCGAAATAGCTGATTTTACTGCCTGTTCTTACTTCAAATCCCCCGGCAGACGTCAAAAACCGTTCGTCCAAAAAAACAAACCGCTTATGTAAAAAAAGGTAGCTTGCATTGCAAAGTACCATACTTTTGAAGCAGTAATTAAAACAGCCATTTTAACTAACAGCCATGAAAACTTTTACGAGTTTGGTTGCAGCCATGTTGCTGCTGTCTACTGCTTTATTTGCCCAAAGCCCTGTTCGGGGAAAAGTGTCGGGAGAAATCCGTGAGAAAAGCGGAAAACCGCTTCCCTTTGCTACCGTTCTTTTATTGAAAGCAAAAGATTCTACGCTTGTCAAAGGCGCCATTACGAGCGAAACCGGGTATTACGAAGTTGAAAATGTGGCTGAGGGGCGTTACCTGATCGCCGCCAACATGATCGGATACCAAAAAACATATTCTTCTCCTTTTGACATTTCGGCTACTGCGGCTATTGTGCAGGTTCCGGTAATTCAGGTCAATGAAAGTACCCAGACATTGCAGGAAGTAAAAGTAATTGCCAAGAAACCATTCGTTGAACAACAAATAGACCGCATGGTGGTCAATGTTGAAAACAGCATTGTATCAGCCGGCGGAACGGCGTTGGAAGTGTTGGAAAAAGCACCGGGCGTGACAATTGACCGTCAGAACGATCGCCTTCAATTAAAAGGCCGCCAAGGAGTAATGGTGATGATCGACGGCAAATTGCAGCAAATTTCAATGCAGGACCTGATGAATATGCTTCAAAGCATGCCCAGCGACAACGTTGAAAAAATTGAATTGATCACCAATCCCCCCGCCAAATACGACGCTGCCGGAAATACCGGACTCATCAATATAGTACTGAAGAAAAACAAAAACTTCGGTACCAACGGGAATTATACGCTTGGTGCCGGAGTGGGCGTATACGAAAAATTGAACGCTTCGCTTGGTTTGAACCACCGCAATGCTAAAATTAATTCTTTCGGTAATGTAAGCCTTTTCCACGCTCGTTTCAAAAATACCCAGAGCATCGACCGCACCATTGCGTATAAAGATCAGATCACGTATTTGGATCAAAACAGTCCACGCGTTGGAAATCCGCAAAACCTAAGTTTTCGGGCGGGACTGGACTTTTTTGTGAGTAAGAAAACGACCATTGGCGTATTAGCTTCCGGATTTTTGAACCAATTCAAAATGAACGGGATTTCAAGTACTGACTTTTTGGACAAAAACCTTGCCCTCACCGGCCGTTTTGCCACGGATGCTTACAATTACAACAAATTAAATAACTACACGGGAAATCTGAACCTGAAACATGATTTCGGTAAAGGCCGCGAATTAAGCGCCGATGCGGATTATTCATACTTCGACGGCAATTCAGGCAATGACCTTAATACGATTTATTACGACCCGAAAGACGCCATTACAAACAAAGACATTGTGCGGAACGTGATGCCTTCGACCATCGGCATTGCGGCGGCGAAAGTAGATTACATTCAACCGCTCAAAAAAGGAAAATTTGAAGCAGGAGCCAAGAGCAGTATCGTTAATTCGGACAACGATATGCGTTTTGAAACCCAAATTGACAATCAATGGATACTGGACCCATCGCGCTCTAACCGTTTCAAATACAAAGAAAATATCAACGCCGCTTACACCAATTTCAGCACAAAACTTGACAAAAGAACGCAGTTGCAATTGGGAGTTCGCGTAGAGCATACGCACTCGCAGGGAAATTCAGTGACGCTGAACAGCATTGTAGATCGCAATTATGTCAATCTTTTCCCAAGCGTATTTGTGTCTCGCCAATTGGATACCAACAACGTGTTGAACGTGTCGTACAGCCGCCGTATCGACCGCCCGAATTACCGCAATTTGAATCCGTTCCAGTTCTTTTTAGATCCGTTGACGTTCCAACAGGGAAATCCAAATTTGCGACCGCAGTTTACCAACTCATTTCAGGTAACGCACGTATTTAAAGGGATGTTCTCTACAACGTTGGGTTACAGCCGCATCAACGACGTGATTGCCGACCAGATTCCGAAGCAGATCCCTGCCGAGAACAAAACGTACGTAACTACGGAGAACCTTGACCATCAGGATAGTTATAACGTAACATTCAGCATTCCGGTGACCATCAAAAAATGGTGGACGATGCAAAACAACGTCAGTGCGTTTTACAATCGCTATCGTTCGTTCTACTACGGTGCTGACTTGGATCTGGGTCAATTCGGAGCAACGGTTTTCGTAACAAACAATTTCACGTTGCCAAAAGGCTATACAGCGGAGTTAGGTGGTTTTTGGAACTCACCTACGCAATACAATATCATGGCGGTCAAAGCGCAGGGACAGATCAACGCCGGTTTAGCGAAATCGCTTTGGAATCGGAAAGCGTCGATTCGGGTGAACATTCAGGATATTTTCTTTATGAATCGCTTTGCCGGAACGGTCAAATACCAGGATTTGAATTTTACCGTCAATTCACGTTGGGAGAGCCGTCAGGTGCGTGTGTCATTTACGTATCGTTTTGGCAATCAAAATGTTAAAGCTGCCCGCCAACGCAGCACGAGTACCGAAGACCTGCGCAATCGTGCCAATGCAGGTCAGTAGGAATTAGATTATAATTAAAAAGCTGTCATGGATGTAACTTTTTTCTCATTAGAGAGTATCAACATTCAGGAAACACATAAGATTTTAGTTTAGGTTAAGAAAACGTCGGAAAGCTGCCCTTCACTTGAGGGGCAGCTTTTTCTTTGTGTACTGAAAATTAATAATTCATTAAACTGTATATGAACAACCAAAGAAAAGGAGTTGGACAATCTTTAAAGATTGACTCATTCTTTACCCGTAACATATATTATGAAGTATTTAGCACTCAGCTTTTGTTTGCTGTATCATCTTTGTCTGAAAGCGCAATTGGTAGATAAAATTACCAAATTACGCCCTGATACTCCCTGGAAGCTAATGACTTCCGTTCGACTTCAGTTTCCGAGTTTTCATCCGCAGGGCATGGTAAAGATCGGTGATTCCTTTTTCATGAGTTCCGTGGAAGTGACACGTAAACGACAGATAAATGATGGAGGAGAGGGCATAGGCCATCTTTTCAAGTTTGACACGACAGGCAGATTGATCGCTCAAATTTCATTGGGCGAAGGGTTAATGTATCATCCGGGCGGCATTGATTTTGATGGTACTTTTATTTGGGTGCCGGTGGCCGAATACCGTCCCAACAGCCGGTCGATCATTTATAAAGTAGACCCAAAAACAATGAAGGCTGTTGAGGTAATGCGGTACGACGAGCACATCGGAGGCATTGTGCACAATACCGAAGCCAATACGCTGAATGGTGTAAGTTGGGGTTCCCGAAATTTTTACCAATGGGAACTGAACGCACTGGGAAGGGTGATCAATGCGGATACTCCTCCCGGAAAACTGCGGGTCAATAATCCCTCTTTTTACGTTGATTATCAGGATTGCCACTATCTGGGGCAACACAAAATGCTTTGTGGAGGGCTTCGCAAATACAGACCCTCCTCAGAAGGAGCAACTTTTGCATTAGGAGGGCTGGAAGTGGTTGATCTAAAGGATAATCGTCCTGTGCTTCAAATCCCTTTACTGCTTTGGTCACCTACCGGTGCGCCCATGACCAACAATCCTTTTTGGCTTGAAACGACCGCAGCAGGGTTACGGGGTTATTTTGTGCCGGATGATGATGATGCGTCAACATTATTTGTCTATCAGGCAGTTTTTCAATAGACAGGATTTCAGGATTTACAGGTTTTTTTAATCACCCTGTAAATCCTGAAATCCTGTCACCGATAGTGTAAAAATAGATTTTCGGAAGAGAAGAAAAACAGTCAGCATAATCAGCGTCCAAACAGTGATAAGGACAGGAGTTCCCATCAACCAATAATTGCTCAATACGCCGTGTTTTAACAAACTGTTCATTCCTCCCAACAGAACAAGATGAACCAGTAAAACCGGCAGCAGAAAGAATAAGATAAAGTACAAAGCGCGGTTTTTATTTTTTACAATACTATAGGCGCGATATAATGGGAAGAAGGTAATGATGAAAATGCCGATGAACCCGATTACTTGTGCCAGCCCATGATTGTGAAGCAGCCGAGTCAGCGCCCAAACTTCATCCCCTCCTCCGGTTAGCGGTTGAAAGAGCCGGGCAAAAGGCATATTGGCAAAAATCAGCGCGTATCCAAATGACTTTTGTTGTTCAGATTTGGTTTTCTTTAAATAAAAAGCACCTATCCAAAGCATTCCGAAGGTAAACAAAGGCCCCGCAAACGTGGCGAACAGTGCATAAGGAGAAGCACATTCTTCGCATAAACCCCACACATTAAAATCTCGAGCACCCCAACAACCGCATAGGAGCCTGCCAACGGTTATATGAACGATCTCATGTGCCTCGCTCATGACAAATAGTAACGCAACAAAAGCAATTGAAAATTTGACGGTTAGATGTATGTTCATATCCTCAAAAAGATTATTCTCAAAATTAACCTATACACCAATTATACCCCTATAAATAGAAATGAGCCGTAGGTAAGTTGAGGGTAAAGCGTTGATAATAGTAATCAAGGGATTATCAATGGTTTGGTAAATAAAGCAGAGAAAGTAGAATGTGCTGTTTTGTACTTTGATAATAAGTTGTTGTTCTACCCAAAACGTTTCCTTTCTCATGAATAAAAATGCCTTCAAGTCGTTTGTTTTTGCCTTAGCAATCGCTGCCGTTGGACTTGTTTCGCCCGTGATCGCCCAAGTAGGTGTAGGTGTCAAAGCGCCCGCTAAAGCCGAAGTCTATTTTGACGGTTCGCGCAAGATGCTCGACGAAAAATGGACTTATTGGGATGGCCCGCGTTTGTCGGCTACACTTCCAATTAAATGGTTTATTGTCAATGATCCTGTGGATAAAGGAACGGCAGTCAATACCAATGATCCGGCAGCGGCGGGTGGCAAATACGGCTCAGCCGACATCGTGACCAATGATAAATTCAAAGATTTTCGTTTGCACGTAGAGTTTTATATTTCTAAAAAAGGCGGCAATAGCGGCGTTTATCTCCAAAATCGCTACGAAATTCAGGTGCTCGACGGTGATACTACGTCGCACGGAATGGCGGCGGTTATCAACGAATCACCTTCGCCGTATTATGCTTACAATGGCGTGGGCAAATGGAACGCGTATGATATTATGTTCCGTGCTGCGCGTTTTAAAGATGGAAAACTTGTCGAAAAACCGATGGTAACGATGTATTTCAACGGCAAAAAAGTACACAAGAACCAAAAGATCAGCCAAGTTTGGGGCGGGCCAAATTCAGGCATCGACGGCGGCAATGATGGAGGAAAAGGCATCACAGATACGCCCGGTGGGTTAAAACTCCAAGCCGAAGGCCATGATGTGCTTTATCGCAATATTTGGATTCAAAAGATGGATATTAAAGAGGCAAATACCGATTTTTAATCATTTGTAAGTTAAGACTTGGAAAGTTTCAAAAACTTTCCAAGTCTTATTTTTTTAGGCCTTATCAGCTTTATTTTTTCTTCTCTTAAAGATTTTTTCTACTTCTACCGCCCAAAACGTAAGGCTTGAAACCCCGATGGCCACGGCCAACTCCTGCCACGTAAGCGGCTGAGTATGAAAGAAATTGTTCATAAAAGGCACATAGATAACCGACATTTGTAAGGCAACGGTTAACACTACTGCTCCCAGTAGCGTTTTATTGCTCAGTAATCCCTGACTAAACAACGATTCTCTGTGGCTGCGAATGGCCATTACGTACCAAAGCTGACTCATGCACAATACCGTAAATACGATTGTCTGCCAGTGTTTATCTCCCGATTTCAGCTCAAACCATTGCGTGCTTACGGTCAATATTCCCGTCAATAGTCCTACCCAGATGATATGAAGTCCTAAGCCATTGGCAAAAATGCTTTCTTTCGGATCACGCGGCGGATTATTCATAATTCCTTTTTCGGCAGGTTCAGCGGCAAGTGCCAACGCCGGTAAACCATCGGTGATCAGATTGATCCATAAAATATGAACGGGAAGCAACGGGATCGGTAACCCGATCAGGGGTGCCAGAAAAATGCTCCAAATTTCGGCGGCATTTCCTGTCATGATGTACTTGATAAATTTTGTGATATTGTCGTAAATACGTCTGCCTTCGCGAACGGCTTTGATGATGGTGGCAAAGTTATCATCCAACAATATCATGTGGGCGGCTTCTTTGGTCACATCCGTGCCCGTGATTCCCATCGCTACGCCGATGTTGGCGCGTTTGAGCGAAGGTGCGTCGTTGACGCCGTCGCCCGTCATGGAAACAAACTGACCGCGTTTTTGTAAAGCTTTGACAATGTTCAGTTTTTGTTCGGGCGAGACGCGGGCGTAGACTCGGATATTGAGCACTTCTTTGGCAAATGTCTTTGCATCCATCGCTTCCAAGTCTTTGCCCGTCACTACTTTTTGTTGGTCATTGTCCAAAATACCGATTTCTCGGGCAATGTTGGCCGCCGTCAGTGGGTGATCGCCGGTGATCATTACGGGCACGATTCCTGCCGATTTGCATTCCTGAATGGCTTTTTTCGCTTCTTCTCTTGGCGGGTCGATGAGTCCGGCAAGGCCCAAAAACTCCAGGTCTTTTTCGATAGCTTCAATGGTGATCTCAGCGGGTAGTCTATCTAAAATTTTAGTCGCAAATCCTAATACACGCATTCCTCCCGCTGCCATTCGTTCTTCCTGCTCCTGTACAGGCGCATCATCGCCGACGCTGATTTTTGCGATGGCCTCGGCGGCTCCTTTGGTGATGACCAAAAACTTTCCATCCAATTCATGAATGGTCGTCATGGCCTTGCGATCCGAGTCAAACGGCAATTCATGCACGCGTTTGTTTTGCTTTTTCCATTGTTTGTCGAAGGCTTCCTGCGTTTGAGAATACTCCAACATGGCGATTTCGGTCGGGTCACCGGTCAGTTTTTTATCCTGTTTTTTAACATCCTGATTCAAGGCCATTGCTTGCAGCAAACGCGTTTGATCTCCTTCTTTAGACTGCCAAAGCTCTTTGACTTCCATTTTGTTTTTCGTCAATGTTCCTGTTTTATCAGTACAGATGTACGTAACAGACCCGAGCGTTTCTACAGCATATAACTTTCTGACAAGCGCATTGCGCTTAGCTAATCGACTTGCGCCCAAGGCCAGTGAAACCGTAATGACGGCAGGTAAAGCTTCAGGAATGGCTGCTACGGCCAACGAAATAGCGGTAAGCAGCAGATTCCCTATTTCTTCTCCACGCAGATAACCTGCCAGAAATAAGGCCGCACAAAGAATCAAGATAATGATCGTCAATCGTCGGCCAAATTCGGCCATACGTTTTTGGAGAGGTGTTTCGCTGCCTTCTTCCTGCAACATCCCCGCAATTTTTCCTAATTCAGTTTCCATTCCCGTAGCTACCACTACTCCCTTTGCACGCCCGTTGGTCACGTTAGTACCGCTGAATGCCATGTTTGTGCGGTCGCCCAACGGCATGGATTCGTCCTGAAGTTGGTCAGTTGTTTTGTCTACGGGTTGGGATTCCCCCGTCAGGCCTGCTTCTTCAATTTTCAATGAATGAACTTCCATCAATCGCAGATCGGCGGGGACGGTGGCACCGGCTTCTAACAAAACCACATCTCCTTTCACCAATTCGGGCGAAGGAACATCGACTGGTTGTCCATCGCGTAACACTTTTGAAGTGGGTACTGCCAATTTCCCTAAAGCTTCCATGGCTTTTTCGGCGCGGTACTCCTGCACGAAACCAATGATCGCGTTCAATACAATAATGATCAGAATTACATAGGTATCAGACACATCTCCCACAATGCCCGACACAATGGCGGCCACAATGAGGACGAGAATCATAACATTCAGAAATTGTTGGAGAAAAAGAAAAATGGGGGATTTTTTCTTTTTGGCGGTTAATTCATTGCGGCCTTCGCTTTGATGTCTTTGCTGTGCCGCTGAGGTAGTTAGGCCCGTTGGAGAGGTGTTGAACTGTTTTAATGCGTCTTCGGTGGAGAGTAAATGCCAATGTTGTTTCATAGTTTATGAGATCAATGTATGGGTGTGGACAAAATAAGTATGCCATCTGTGCGGAA
Source organism: Runella sp. (assembly GCF_965279615.1). NCBI lineage: Bacteria > Pseudomonadati > Bacteroidota > Cytophagia > Cytophagales > Spirosomataceae > Runella > Runella sp. The sequence continues at coordinate 338,190 of NZ_OZ257252.1, forward strand.
TAAAAGGGGATTTTTGAAATTTTCAACAATATACTGACTGTGTTCTCGTGGATTTGAGAAACCACAACATTCGGGTTTGAGAACCCGAATGCACGGTATATTGTGCTGTCGGGTTCTCAAACCCGACGCTTGGGATTCTCAAATCCCAAAGAAGGTACGCTGTACTCAACGTTGAAAAATGAAGGTACTTCCCCTGAAATTTGCTAAATTTACGGCCTTAAAATCACTTCCAGCCATTTTATGCTTCGAATTTTACCGTTTTTTTTTGTTTGCTTTGCCCTTTGTTCTTTTGCGCAGGATGCCGAAATCTTTAAGCCTGACTCCGTTAAAAAGGAGATCGAAGCAGTGCAGATAACTTCTTCTTTGCGTATCGACGGCGTTATGAATGATGCTGAGTGGAAGTTAGCTAAACCTTCAAGTCGCTTTACACAGATTGAACCTTTTCAGGGCAAAAGCCCCAATCATGCCACAGAAGTAAGCGTGCTTTATAACCGCCACTATTTATATGTCGGCGTTTTTTCGCGCGATTCATTGGGTAAAAAAGCCATTCGGGCCACCGATTTTAAGCGCGATTTCAACTCTCGTCAGCATGATCTTATGGGTTTGGTCTTTGACGGGTTTAACGATAAACGTAATGCTATGTCGTTGATTACCAATCCTTACGGTGTACAACGCGACTTGCTTTCTTTTGACGACCTGTATTACGACATTGACTGGGATGGACTTTGGCGCGTGCGTACCTCGCGTTCTGATTCGGGTTGGGTAGCGGAGATTGCTATTCCGTGGCAGACATTGCGGTATCCCAAAACGGATGCCCCTTTTCAGAATTGGGGTTTTAACGTGTACCGAAATCGCCGTTTAACCAATGAGCAAACCGCTTTTTCGCCCTATCCACGCTCTTTTACGGCCATGCGGATGGATTATGCGGGCGTGTTAAAAAACCTGCAACCGCCGCCGCCTAAGCCTAATATCAGAATACTTCCTTACTTTTTAACGGCCTATGATCGTTTCAAAAATTATGACCCGAGCGTAAAACCCGAGGATACTAAATTTAAAATAGGGGGAGAACTTAAATGGGCGATCAACCCCAACGCGGTGCTGGACCTGACGACCAATACCGATTTTGCGCAGGCCGATGCCGACCGTCAGGTAAACAATGTGACGCGATTCTCTGTGTTTTTCCCCGAACGTCGCCCGTTCTTTTTGGAAAATGCGTCGTTGTTTGGTGTAGGAGTGGGGCCAAATGAAGATTTATCGGGTGGAACAATGCGCGTGCAGCCTTTTTTCAGTCGCAGAATCGGGTTGGATGATAGCGGAAATCCGATTCCCATCGACTTTGGCGGACGATTTGTGTATCGGTCGTTGAAGCGGAATTATGGTGCCATTGTAATGCGGCAACGTGGCGTGGGAGATACGCCCGCCACTAACTTTTTTGTGGGACGTTTCTCGGAAAATTTTGGCAAACAAAGCCGTATCGGAGGCCTTGTTACCATTAAAAATCGCCCCGACGGCACCAACATTACGAGTACGCTTGACGGATTCTTTCGGTTAAGTGCCTCGCATTCACTTAATACAATGGTGGTTCATTCCGCTTCTACCGGCACGGGAAAGCAAGGTTTTTCGGGCTTTGCTCAATATTATTTCACCACCAACCAATTGAAAATATGGTGGACGCAATCCATTGTAACCAAAGACTTTAATCCTGAAATGGGCTTTGTTTCGCGTACCGATGTGATCGGAACAACGCCCGGTATCTTTTTCTATAACCGTGGCAAATGGCTTCCCAAAAAGTTCATCCGCGCCTTTGAGCCGGGCATCATGACGGAGTTTTATCATCAGGCTTCAACGGGGAAACTCATTGAACGTCAGTTGAATCTCAATCCTGTTTGGTTCAATTTTCAAAACGGTGGTTTTCTGGGTTATTTAATTAACCCAACTTTTCAGCGACTCACCGAACCTTTTGAGCCGTTGGGAATCACCATTCGGGAAGGAGATTACAACTATGTAAGACACCAGATCTACGCAAGTACTGACCCGTCGCAAGTATTAAATTTTACAATGGATTATAACTGGGGAACGTATTTCGACGGAAAACTGAACGCCGTGGATGCCAAGCTGCAATTTGCACCGCTGCCGCATCTTTCAATGACCGGACGTTTTAACCGAAATCATTTTACTAACGTAGGAGAGGCCCGCACCACCACAAATGTGGATCTATACAGCTTGGAAGGACGTTTTGCACTTAATCCGCGTGTTCAATTGATCGGGTTTTACCAGAAAAATGCCGGCACTAAATCCCAGAACTATAATGTTCGTCTTTCGTGGGAATACCGTCCGTTGTCGTACATTTATGTGGTATTCAATCATCGCGGTTTTGACATGGTTCAACTGAAAAAACAAACCGAAGACCATGTTATTGCCAAAATAAGTTATTTGAAGCAGTTTTAAGCCTATTCTTCAAAACGGCTGCGGTACTCTTTACGCATTCCGTAAATGTACCGAATGGCAATGCCGAATTGGTAGCTTACGGGGCGTAAAATGAGCGAAGAAGAAGCTTCTCGGATGTGATTGATGTAAAATTGAGAATCTGACCGAAGGGCGGAAGCACCTGCGTAATGCACTCGGCCGTAGGCGACGAATTCGATATGGGTAGCAACGCGCCCCACAAATTCGAGACTGCCTTCCAGTTCCAATTTCGCCTTTCCTGTAGAGAAGGTTTGGTTTTCGACCAAAATGGTATCAAGCGAAGTGCGGGACCCCGATGATCGGGTCAGTCCCGCCAATGAAAAAGCTTCGGTCACTTCATATTTGCGGGAGGGTGTCCAGAGTACGCCCCCGCCGATGTAGATACCGGATTGTTTTTGTACAACACCTAAACGGAAAAGCCGCCACTTGAACCGCAATGGAATGCTGTGCTGAAGCTCGTTGACCCGAACCCGAAAACCGCGTACGGCATTGACCAACAAAAAAGCATTGGAGGGATTGTGAATATAACCCGATTCGATGGACCATTGCAGGTTGTGCGAATAACCCAGATGGCCGCCGGCATAACTGTCAAAAGTACCTGATTTGGAGGCTAACAATCCATACAGATTATCGGATAAGGTTGCCCCGTTCCATTTCCCGCCCCCTTCAATGCCGATATACCAATGGCTGTCGGAGCGAACAAGGTCAGGATGAGTGAGAAAAACGGTTTTTTGACGTTTATAAGGACGATAATAGTCTTCAATTTGAGCTTCTGCCGTTAGAAAGAGCCCGGTCCAAAATATCCCTAAAAATAGTAGCCGTTGTGTCATTAAAAAGCTAAATAAAGGAAGAACGATTTATGTTTTGAATTGTTCAATAATACGGCGAAGGTAACGACTTCGTTGCAAAGGAGTGCTGTTTTATCGTTATTCGCGTTATTATGAAACTACTGTTCCCAATTCCAACCATTGAATCACCTTTTCGCATCGGCGATAGGGTGAAGATCGACATATTTACATTGTACAAAAAGCCGCCTTATGAGACCATCGAAGGGACGGTGTATCAGATACGGGTTGACTTTCCACTGCTATCGACGACTAAAAGCGACTTTTCGTTCGAATTCACCGAAATTAAATTTCGTTATGGAATACAACCCGACACAAAGTTGTTCCCCAAAATGAAGGATGTTGAAAATGAACTCTACGATGTACCCGAAGAGTATTTGAGTGAAATAGATTAAAATTACACCGTTTGAGAACGTTTTGCCCGAAAATCGAAATAGGTATATCGACCGACGGCAACTCGGAAATTGAAAATAGAAATGGCTTATTTTAAAGGATTGATCATAGAAAGCCTGACTGCTTTGCGAAAAGAAGCAACAAGCACTGTTCGTCAACGCGGGAATGATATTTTTCGGGGTGGAGGAGTAAAAATTGCAAGTTTTGACGGAGATTATTACGCCGCAAAATTTAACGTAGAAAGCCAATCAAGTCAGCAAAAATACGAAGTGGAACTGTCGAGTATGGACGATCCCGAAGCCATTGAGTGTTATTGCAGTTGCCCATCACAGGTATATCCCTGCAAACACGGTGTGGCGGCGGCCTATGCACTGGAGAATTTTTTGAGCGAAGGAGCTGAAAAAACAAAACCGACGATTCACGACCTCAAAAAAATCATTATTGACATTACAGATTCGTCACGGCAGACGGAGCCTAAAAAACTCGTTTTTCAAAAGCCGACCACCTACCGAATGACGGATACAACGGTGGTTTTACGAACCATAGACGACCAACAGATACAGAATAATGTACCACTGTCCTATTGGCCGAGCCGCCGTCATTATTTGGACGTTAAGCCCGTTGAGCAAGGGAAAGGATTTGAGAAATTTGAACAGTTTGTTCGTAAAAGCGGCACCAATACGATTGATATCAGGCGATTGGAAAAATTCAAATACCATTTTTCCTGCACGTGTCATCAGGAACTTCGTACGCCTCTTTGCGAACACATGATGGGTTTACTGGTTTGGCTACAGCAACAACGCGGTCTCTATGCGTTGGAATTACTCAAGAATTGGGACCGCGAAAAAGACCTGCTGCTTGCCAAATACGGCTATTCGTCAGGGGATAATCTGGTGGGGAAATTTGATTTCAAGCTCAATCATTACGGAGAGCTTGAACTGGTGGTGTTGGACAAAAGTATTCAACCGATAGCGGGTGTGCAGTGGGGAAATGTGTTTAAAAGTACGTTGCCCATCAAGTCCGCAAGCCCTTTTGTTCCGGCTGAAAACGTCAAAGATAAGCCCGTTTATGTGTACCTGCTGGAACATTTTACGATTAAGGAATTGCCTTTTTTCAGGTTGGAAGTTGGGAAAGGATTTCTGAATTCCAAGACGGGTAAAGTGACTAATTTTACCAGAATTAACTGGACCGACAAAGATCGGCCTGCGGCTGATTCTACCGATCTGGAGATCATAAATTCGAGCCGATTATTGGGACAGGATTTTATGCACGATACCCTGCGCCAACGCGGTTTTAAAATTTCGACCTCTTCCTGGAATGTCAAGTATACCGAAGAGATCATGGACGCGGCGCTTGAGATCACGGGGAAAGTGTTGGAAAAACTGTTTCCGCTGTTGGTGGGTCATGCGGTGCGGGTCAACCAAAAAATCAGCTCAAACAGCACAGGAACAGCCGTTACGGTGAGTGAAACCCCTTTGGATCTGCATTTTCAACTTTCGCGTACGGAGCAGGAAACCATCCTGGAGGCGTTTGTGAGGCATGGCAGTGATACATTGATCCCGTTTCAGGATATTCAGGATTTGGAGACCTATTGGCTGGCGGTTTTGCCAGGTGATGTACTTTGCCGTTTTCGTTCGGCGGCAGCGGCCAAAGTGGCTCGGCATTTCTTTGATTTAGGCGGAGCTATTCGTTTGCGTTCGGTGCGGGACGATGCCTTCTTCAACGGATTTGTCATTCCGTTGGCCGACCAATTTTCGGTTGAATTTGATAAAAACCAGGCCATTTTGCAGACCGATCTCGAATGGCAGGAAGGAAGAGTTTATCTTAAAGAAGCGGACGATAATTTGATGATCGTGCCCGTTTTTGTGTACACTACCGACGATGCCGGTGAGATAGAATTACCGCGTGATTTTCGACAGGCGCGCGTGAATGCCTACAACAATACCGTTCAGATCCAACGCCGCGACCGCGATGCGGAAGAAACGTTTGTGCAGTTTTTGCAAAAACAGCATCCCGCTTTTGAGCACCAAACCGATGAATATTTTTACCTGCCTTCCGAGCAGGTGTTGGAAGGCGGCTGGCTGTTTCAGTTTTATGAGGCATTGAATCACTACGGCACAAAACTTTTTGGATTCAATAATCTCAAAAAATTCCGCTACAATCCCAATAAAGCAACGTTCAAGATCCGTAATTCTTCGGGCATTGATTGGTTTGATTTGCAGGTGGAAGTGTCGTTTGGTAATCAAACAGTGGCGCTGGCCGATGTGCGTAAAGCCATTCTGAAAAAGCAAAATTACGTAGAACTCAAAGACGGCTCGTATGGACTGCTCCCCGAAGAATGGGTAGCCCAATACGCGCAGTTGTTCCGTTTTGGAAAAGTAGACGAGAAAAAAGGTGTGTTACGCCTCTCAAAGCAGCACTTTACCATCTTGGAACGCTACAAAGAGTACATCGAAAATCCGCAATTGTTGGATGAACTCGACGAAAAGCGCGAAAAACTGCTGAATTTTACCGAGATCAAGAAGATAAAACTGCCAAAAAATATCACCGCTACTCTCCGCCCGTATCAGGAAGAAGGGTATAAATGGCTGCATTTTTTGGATGAATTCGGTTGGGGAGGGTGTCTGGCCGACGATATGGGCTTGGGCAAAACCCTCCAAATGCTGACCTTTTTGCAGGAACAAAAAAACCGAAATCCCAAAGGGGTTCACTTGGTAGTGGTGCCTAAAACGTTGATTTTCAACTGGCAAGCCGAGGCAGCTAAGTTTTGTCCGGAATTGACGCTCTATGTGCATACCGGGCCGCAGCGGACCAAAAATGTGAAGGTGTTTAATCGTTATGATATTGTCCTGTCAACGTATGGTTCTGTGCGTTCAGACATTGAATTGTTGAGCTCGTTTCGTTTTCATTATGTGGTGCTTGATGAGGCGCAGGCCATCAAGAATCCTGACTCGATGATCTCCAAAGCCGTTAAACTTCTCAATGCGCAAAACCGCCTGACAATGACGGGAACGCCCGTTGAAAACAATACATTTGACCTCTATTCACAATTTGATTTTTTGAATCCGGGCTTTTTGGGACACGAAGATTTTTTCCGGACCGAATATGCCACGTTGATCGACAAGTATCAGGACAAGACCCGCGCGGCGGAGCTTCGGCGGTTGATCTATCCGTTTATGCTCAAACGGACGAAGGAAGAAGTAGCGAAAGACCTTCCCGAAAAGACCGAAACGGTGCTGTATTGCGAAATGGACAAGCGTCAGCGAAAGGTGTATAACGCGTTTCGGGATAAATACCGTGACATGATTGCGGGCAAAATGGCGGAAGTTGGCCGTGAACAGGCCTCTTTCCTGATCTTGGAAGGATTGCTCAAACTTCGCCAGATCTGTGACTCGCCTGCGTTACTTTCCGACGACGAAGATTATGGACAGGAATCGGTCAAACTCGAAGAGATCGTGCGCGAAATCGAGGAAAATGCCTCACACCACAAAATTGTGATATTCAGCCAATTCCTGAAAATGCTTGACCTTATTCGTCAAAAACTCGAACGCGACCGTATTCCGTACGAATACCTTGACGGAAAGACGCAGGACCGCGCCGCCCGCGTCAATCGCTTTCAGGGCGACGACGAATGCCGCGTGTTTTTGATGAGCCTCAAAGCGGGTGGGGTAGGGCTTAACCTGACCGAAGCGGATTATGTTTACCTCGTTGACCCGTGGTGGAACCCGGCCGTGGAGCAGCAAGCCATTGACCGTGTACACCGCATTGGCCAAACCAAACGCGTATTTGCGTACCGAATGATCTGTAAAGACACCGTAGAAGAGAAGATCGTACAGTTGCAGGACCGCAAACGCGCCCTCGCTGATGACCTCGTTTCGACCGAAGCGGGCTTCCTGAAAAAGCTTACTCAGGATGATATTTTGGGGCTTTTTAGTTAAGTATCTTATTATATTTGTATTAGTTACGATAGTATAGCAATGTTTTTCTCATTTTGGAATAATTGGTTTGGTAAAACGAAAGCCAATCGTGCCGGGAAAAAATTTGATAAAGGATTTGTGGAACTTAACTTTTCGTAAGTCATGACTTTTAATATTTCTGAACGTGCCGCTCGTGCTGCTGATATTCTGGAGAGCATTGAAGAATTAAATAAAATGATTGCTTTTCATCGTGAACAAAGCAAGGATGATTCAATGAGAAATCAGTATGAATTTATGCGACAGGAATTGTTGAAAGAGTTAAACGAGCTATTGGCCTCTTATCAGATATCCATTCAGGTAGCTGCCTGATTTTTTCTGAAATTGTAAGTATGACCTTGTTTCGACCGAAGCGGGCTTCCTGAAAAAGCTTACTCAGGATGATGTTTTGGGGCTTTTTAGTTAAGAAAACAGGAATGCACGCAAAGCCGCAGAGGAGTAAAGTGGCAGTGTTTTTTCTCTGCGTCTTTGCTCCTCTGCGCCTTTGCGTGAAAAAAATGTTAGAATCGGCGGTAAATTTCCTTTGTACAGGAAAATGCTGTTCAATTTCTAAACAATCAAAATGAAAAGATTTCTTCGTTACCTCAGACTTAGCTTTTTTACCCTTCCTCTACTTGCTGCTCAACAGGATAAACCCATTCGTGTGATTTTCTTCGGCGATTCCATTACGCAGGCGGGTGTACGGCCGGGTGGTTACATCGTGAAATTGGGCGAAATGCTCGAAAAGCAAAACCTGAAAAGCAAATACGAACTCATTGGCGCGGGGATCGGCGGCAACAAGATCTACGATCTTTACCTGCGTATGGAAGACGACGTATTGGCCAAACAGCCTAACGTGGTCATTATTTACATCGGTGTCAACGACGTGTGGCATAAGGCAAGTTCAGGTACCGGCACAGATCCTGACAAGTTTGTGCGTTTTTACGAAGCGATTCTGAAGAAATTACAAGCCGCCAACATCCGTGTGGCACTTTGTACTCCTGCCGCCATTGGTGAGCGCACCGATTTTTCCAATCAGCAGGACGGCGACCTCAACCGCTACTCACAGATGATTCGGGATCTGGCTAAGAAAAACGGCCTTCCGCTCATTGATCTACGCAAATCCTTTCTGGATTATAACCTTAAAAATAACGCCGCCAACGACGAAAAAAATATTCTCACCACCGACCGTGTTCATCTAAACGAGGCGGGTAATCAATTGGTGGCTGATGAAATGTGGAAAGTGTTGAAAGGAATGTAAGGTCCTTGGCAGTATAAAAATACCTTTGGGTCTGTGGAAGCACAGACCTTTTTTAGTATTCCGATTGTTGCCCGTCCCATAGAAATACTGTTAACAATATAAAGAGTCTATGGAGACACAGACCAAGGTGAATAGAAAGGTTATCAACAAGATAAAGAGCCTGCGGGAAATTGTAAAAAATAATCATTTGGTAAACTTATGTTTAAAATAAGTAAACTGAAATTTACGACCTTTGTACTGAAAAACTGAAACGTTATTAGTTAAAACATCGCATGGCTTCAGGGAAAGTATTGATATTCAATGGCCCGGGCGAGGAACTGCAATTGCTGAATCGCGAACTGTCCGAACCGGGAGACGGGGAGGTGTTGGTCCGAAATCTTTATACTACCATTTGCGGCAGTGATCTGCATACCTATTGTGGATTACGAAAAGAAAATACCCCAACCATTCTGGGCCATGAGATCGTGGGGAAAGTGGTGAAAATAAGCGAAAGCCATTCCGGGAAAGACTATGCCGGTAATCCTTTGCAGGAAGGGGATGTGGTTACCTGGAGTATATTTTCGGCCGATCCTCACTCTGAAATGTCTGAAAAAGGGATGCCTCAAAAAACAGTCGGCGTTTTTAAGTACGGCCATGCAATGGTTACTGAGAAAGACGCCTTTCACGGTGGCTTGGCAGAATATTGTATCCTGAAACCGCACACTGCAATCCTGAAAATACCGGATAATGTACCGCTTCCCGTAGCGGCAACCATCAATTGTGCCGTAGCAACGGTGGCCGGAGCGTTGAGGCTTGCGGGTAATCTAACGGATAAAACGGTGCTCATTACGGGCATGGGGCTGTTGGGAATCATTTGCGCGACCATGTGTAAGGATGCCGGTACTCATAAAATATATGCGGCCGATATTGATAAAAACCGTCTGCAACAATCGTTAGCTTTCGGAGCGGATGAAACTTGCCTGTTACCGTTGCCTTCTGATATGAAAAGTGATAACCCGCTATCCGTTTTAAATTCGAGCATTGATGTGGTATTTGATATGAGTGGTTCGCCCGATGCGATGGAGGCGGGAGTGGAAACCTTAGGCATCGGTGGCGTGGCCGTTTGGATCGGAGCCGTTTTTCGCCAACGGAAAGTTATGATTGATGCGGAGCAGGTCATCCGTCGATTGATTACCATCAAAGGCCTGCATAATTACAATTACGATGATTTTGTTTATGCGGTGGATTTTATCGCTCGAAACTATGTACGTTTCCCTTTTGAGCAGATCGTCGGGAAAGAGTTTTTGTTGAAAGATGCGAAGTCGGCTTTTGAATATGCGTTGAAAAACAAACCGTTACGGGTGGGTATTCGAATCGAAGAATAATTATTAAAAGATAAATCATGCCTAAATCTTTCAGAAGTCAGCAATGGCGAATGCTGTTGGTAACGATGTTTTGTTACCTGTTTTTTTATACCGGTCGGCACAATTTTGGTTGGGCCGCCAAAGGCATGGCTGCTTCCCTGAATGTCTCCTATTCCTACATTGGTTGGATCAGTTTTGCCATGTTATTGGGCTATGCCATCGGGCAATTCATCAACGGTAATCTCGCCGACAGGATAAGTGCCCGAGTGATGGTGACCACGGGAGCTTACCTTTCGGTGCTGACCAATATTGCCGTCAGTTATAGCAATTCGGTCACTTCCATCATTATCCTGTGGGCGTTGAACGGGTATTTTCAATCAATGGCTTGGGCGCCCGGCGGGAAATTGATAACCAATTGGTGGAACGAAGCAGAATTGGGGAAAGCCTTTGGGTTTTATACCATGGCGGCAGGGTTATCGTCGGTTTTAACGTATCTGCTGTCCATTGTGTTGTTGCAGCAAGGGATGGAGTGGCGGATGCTTTTTCGTATACCGGTATTATTTTTACTGGTGGCAGCTACCATTTTTTTGTTGGTGGCCAGAGATAAGCCTTCTGACGTTGGTTTTATAAATTCAGGTGCGAAAGACAGGAGTCACGATGCCGAAAAAGATAATTGGTTGGGTCGATACAAAGCAGTATTTTCTCACAACCATTTTTTGCTCACTTCTTTTGCCTTTGGGTTTGAAAATATGGCTCGTTATGGGCTTATCTTTTGGGTGCCCGTGCATTACCTCGGAAAAAACTGGAAAGATAATCCGGGAAATCTATGGGTGACGTTTCTGTTGCCCGTTGGTATGGCGGCGGGCGCATTGTGTTTTGGAATTGTATCAGATTCATTATTTAAAAAGAACAGAATTAATTCGATTCGTTTTGGCATGTCAGTAAGCGCGGTCATTGCGCTGTTGGTTTTTATTTTGCCGGCTAATAATCTGCTGTTGGGTGGTTTTTTAATGTTGTCGGTTGGGTTTTTTGTCTACGGGCCTCAGTCCTGTTTTTGGCCTTTAAGCCCCGAGATGCTTGGACGTGAGTATACCGGCACCGGCATAGGTTTTATGAATATGTTCGGTTATGTTTTTGCCGCGCTCGGTGAGCCACTGTTTGGATTTATCATTGACCGGGCAGGAAATACCAACATCATTTTTGTATTTATAGCAGGGATTTGCCTCATGTCAGTGATTATGATTTCTTTCGCAAAACGATCTTGGATGCTTTCATTTCAAGCGACATCCTAAACGAACTTATTTCGCTTTTTTGTTCAGTTCCTTTTGCCAATTGATCCCCAAAAAATCAAAAGCTGAATGCTGCCCACCAATGGTCTGGCGGACTAGCTCGTCGGCAAAATCCAAGCCGTTGGAACCGTTTGAAAAATAGATAACTCCCTCCGTTTGGGCAAGGTTGACCATAACGAAACATTTGAAAGCACCATTGTCGCCCCAATGCCATAAGTAGGTGCCGGTCGGATTTTTCTCAAGGCCGATGCCTAATCCCCAGTAGGAATTGGGTGCTAAATCAGAGCCGAAAAAACGTGATGGCAGTTGGGTTTGGGCACTGAACATTTGATCAAGGGTGCTTCTTTTCAGCCCCGTTGCGTTGAGAAGTGCCAAGACAAATCGCGCATAATCGTTGGCGGTAGTATGGAGCGAATAGGCCATGTTTGCCTGAGAAGGCATATATTTTTCTTCTACTTTGCCCGATTCATCGTGCGGATAAGCATAATCGACGTTGAAAGAAGGTTTCCAAACAAAGCCACTGTTCGACATCTTTAAAGGTTTTAGTACCCGTTCTTCCATCACATCGTTAATAGAATTACCCGTAATTTTTTCAACCACTTTTTGCAGGTACACAAAACCTTCTCCCGAATAACCAAAGCGTTCCCCCGGTGTAGATCGCATCGAAAGGTGATTTGATTTTCTGTCTTTACGCCAATTTGGAAAACCTGAACGATGGCTCAATACCAAGCGTGCCGTAATTTTTTCGTAGCGTTTGTCAGAGGCAACATCCGGATAGGGGAGGTATTCATACAGGGGTTTGTCCAAATCAATTTTTCCTTCTTCCACCAATTGCAGTACCGCATAGGCAAATACGGGTTTAGTGAGGGAGGCAGCTTCAAAGACAGTGTTGAGATCCACGCGTTGAGTTGAGTCGGCTTTCGTTACACCATACGATTTACTGTAATCAAATTGAGCATTACGAATAAGAGCCAATGAGAGGCCCGGTACCTTAGCATCGGTCATTAATTTCGTTATGACTGAATCAAGGCGAGCAAATGATGCTTTTTCAGGGTTGTTTTGAGCTTTTGCGGTAACTATGGCCAAAGAAAGCAAAGCTGCGAGCCGACGAAAAATGATTGAAAGATTGTTCATAGATTTTGTAAAATATTTAGAAATAAATATACCAATCCGGCAAGAAAGTTGCTTAAACGAATCACGCCGTCGAAAGATCGGATTTAGGGTGAATAATTTAGCTAAAAAGGTTTATTTTCTTACTCCGTCCGGTTACGTTCAGTGTTCGGTGATATAAATTAACAACCTTGAACCGTTTTTGTGCCAATTTATATATGAATGCCCTTATTTTGAAGGGCATTCATATATAATTACCGACCAATCCGGCATAAAAATTGACGCACTCGCCTTTTGTTAATGCATAGACTGTGAGCCTTTTGGGTGCTTAGACCAAATTGTTTTAAATTGCATTAATTGCAAGCTCGGCATAACCCTACTTTGTATGAAAAACACTCTACCCGCACTCTTTTTTTGTTTTTTTTTCTCCTTTTTACACGCACAATCAACGATATTGTTTGGCCGGGGAAATGTCCCGAACATATCGGTGACAGCATCCTCGCAGAGCAGTGCAGGGCTTCAAACACTGACCGGCGCCGGTTACCTGCCCAATGCAGCAGCGGCTTCACGTTTTCTGTCTCAAGCCACGTTAGGCCATAACATGGGACTTATTCAAAATGTTACGGCAGTGGGAGTTGAAAAATGGTTGGATACCCAGCTTGCCCTGCCCAATACATTCAATATTCAGAACTATCTGGCGGGTCTGCATCAGATGATGGTCGATTCGTTGCGGTTTCTATATCCTGAAAATACGTATACCCTGTCTACCGTATTTGCAGGTAACGGTCATTTTGACGCCTCGTGGTTCCAAGGTGCGATGACAGCCCCTGACTTGGTGCGGTGGCGGGTTGCTTTGGCATTGAGTGAGGTCTTTGTGGTTTCGCGGATATCAACGTTCGACGGAAATCCATATGCGTTGGCAAGTTACTATGATCTGTTGTTGGAAAACAGTTTAGGCAACTACCGCACGTTGCTGGACAAAATCACCTATCATCCCGCTATGGGCGTTTACCTGACGTATATAAATAACCATGCGACCGACTCGACCGACCGGATATATCCCGACGAAAACTACGCACGAGAACTTATGCAACTGTTTTCCATCGGTCTTTATAAGCTCAATTTGGATGGTTCCGAAATGCGCGATACCAATAACCAACTTATTCCCACCTACAACAACAACGACATTGCAGGATTGGCAAAAGTATTTACCGGCCTTTCCTGGCACGACAGTGACTATTTGGGCGATACGGAAAAGAATATTTGGAGCTTTACAATGCCCCTGAAATTTTTTCCCATTGATTCAAGCGACGCCAAAAAGAATACATGGAAAACCAACCCTCGAATCCTTAACGGCCACGAGCCGGGCACCAAAACATTTCTGGGAAGTACCATTATTGCCCGGCCCGTCGCACAGGGGGAACAGGACATTCAGGATGCGTTGAATATTATTTTTAACCATCCCAACGTCGGGCCGTTTATGGCGCGCAGACTGATTCAGCGGTTGATTACCTCCAACCCTTCGCCCGGGTATATTCAGCGGGTGGCGACGGTTTTCAACAACAACGGCAGCGGCGTGCGCGGAGATCTGAAAGCGGTTGTCAGGGCAGTTTTGTTGGATTCCGAAGCGCGTGATTGCGGAAATGATCAAACCGGCCCAACAGTGGGAGAATTACGGGAGCCATTTATACGCTACATGAACCTGATGCGAGGATTGCCGCTAACCACCCAAGGCGCAATATATCGTAACATGATGGTAGAATTGTACGCGTTCATCGAACAACTTCCGTTGAATTCACCATCGGTTTTTAATTTTTTTCAGCCTGATTTTCAACCCGACGGTGAGTTGAAAGCCCTTGGTAAATTTGCGCCCGAATTCCAGATCATGAACTCAAAAACCATTGTTGGGTATATTAACGCCCTCAACAAATGGTTGATCGAAGAAGACCCTACCGAGTATGCAGGACTGTTCAACGGCGAAACCTATAAGTCTGATCAAGACCCCAAATTCAACCTGACGGCCGATTATGCCTTTACCCGCAATGATAAGGTCCCGCAGTTATTGGATAAATACAACCTTCTTTTTACAGGTGGAAAACTCTCCGCCAAGACGCTGGACCTGATTCGGTCGATGGTGATCAAAATGCCCTACTCAGAAGATGAGAACGGTGTTCCTAACGCTGACCAAGCTCTTAATCGCGTCAAATTGACGCTGGTATTGCTGTTGTCGTCTCCGGATTACCTGATCAATCGCTGAGAGAAGGGGCTTCCGTAATTACTTTTAATCTTTGACCTACCTACTGCTTTACCCTTACCACTTTATCAATGAACAGACGGAATTTTATCAAACAAGCCGGTTGTGCGGCCATGGGTTCTACGACCCTGCTGAGTACACTGACCCAATTGACTTCACTCAACGGGGCGATGGGTAAACAGCCGAGCAATGCGGCCTATCCCACGGATTATAAAGCCCTGGTCTGCATTTTGCTATCGGGTGGCGTAGATTCGTATAACATGCTCATACCCATGGGTGTCAATGCTTCCGGAGATAACGGTTTTAACGAATATAAAGCGATCCGAAGTGATTTGGCTGTGTTGAATCCCATTGCGCTCACGAATCCCCAATGTGTTGGATTTCGGGATTTTACCTGCAATTACGGCGCTTTCGGAGTCCATCCCCAAATGCCGGGCGTGCGGGATCTGTTCAACAGCGGCAAACTGTCTTTTATTTCCAACATCGGCACATTGGTAGAACCGATCCTGAATAAAACACAGTTTGACAGTGGCCTGAAGAAATTGCCTTTAGGTTTATATTCCCACAATGACCAAATGATGCAGTGGCAAACATCGGTACCGCAAAGCCGTGATGCATTGGGGTTTGGTGGCCGAATGGCTGATCTGCTCAATGCCGCCAATAGTATTACAGAGGTGTCGATGAATATTTCGCTGTCGGGAAAAAATACCTTTCAACGCGGGCAGAACATTTCCGAGTATTCCATCAGCAATAACGTTCTGCCTAACAACGTCGGTTTTCAGGCGTTGCCCGAATGGTGGGGCAATTCGGGATATTTGACCGATCTGCGTAACGCGACCATGGACAGCCTCGTTTCGCAGAATTATGCAAATCTTTTGAAGAAAACCTATGCCTCAAATACCAAAACGGCCACGGCGGCTTTCGCCGTATTCAAAGAAGCCCTCACGAAAGTACCAACATTAGCAACGCCTTTTCCGGGAAGCAGATTAGCGGCAGATCTACTGGCCATTGCGAAGATTATCAGTGTGCGGAGCCAATTGGGGGCCAAACGTCAGATTTTTTTTGTCAATTACGGCGGTTGGGATATGCACGATGACCTGTTGTTTGGTCTTGAAAGCAAACTGCCTGTGGTGAGTCAGGCACTCAAGGCTTTTTACGATGCCACGGTAGAATTGGGGGTAGCCGATAAAGTGACATCTTTTACCATCTCCGATTTTGGACGAACCATTACGTCCAATGGGAAAGGCTCAGACCATGCCTGGGGAGGGAATCAAATTGTCATGGGCGGGGCAGTGAATGGCGGAAGAGTCATGGGAGCCTATCCCAAAATGGATGAGAACTATCCCTTAAATGTTTCATTCCGAGGTAATTTCATTCCTGCCGTCTCGACGGATGAATTCTACGCCGAATTGGCACTTTGGTACGGCATCAGCCCCAGCGACTTGTGCTATGTTTTGCCCAATCTCGGTAATTTTTACAGCTACAGTGCAGGTCACTATCCGATCGGGTTTATGAATTTCAACAGCACCACGATCTCTACCGAAAATTATCCCCAAAACTGCCTGACGTATTGAGATTTACCGGCCGGTAAGTAACCGTTTGATATTATGAGAAAAAATATACATTCGATACGCTTCTTTTTTGGATTATTGACAATTTGGGCAAGCGTTTTTCTGAAAGTCAATGCTCAAAGTTGCGTCGGAACACCGGGGCAGGTGAAATGGTCGTACTGGACCGGTTTCAACGGCTATTTGCCCGACAGTTTGGACTTGACAGCCCTCGAAAACTTCCCAAGTCGTCCAAATGGTTTTAAGCTATTGACCTCGTTGAAAACTCCGGTCAATTACAATGAACATTTTGCCGCCATGGCTCGAGGCTTCATTTATGTCACTCAAACCGCTACCTATAAATTTAATCTGACCGGCGATGACAAGGCCTTTTTTTACTTGAGTACGAACGAATCGCCGGGCAATAAACGGAAGCGAGCCGAAGTAACGGATTACACTGAAATCACAGAATACAACAAGTTTCCGGGGCAAACCTCCAAAGCGATCGAATTGGTAGCGGGGCAAAATTATTACTTTGAACTCTATACATATGATGGCTGTTGCAGCGATCATACCACGTTGTATTGGCGCAAAACAACCAATCTGGATACGACTTGGCGGGTAGTAGATGCCAATAATATCAAACAATACGCCTGTGAGCAAAGCTGCCCGGTGCGTGGAACGACCTGCAACGACGGTAACTCTAATACCACTAATGATCAACAGGATGGATTCTGCAACTGTGTCGGTATTGCGGCCACCCCCAATGCCTGCGTAGGTGAGCGCGGTCTGGTAGAGGCGTATTATTTCGATAACATAAACGGAAGTTACGTCGAACCTGATCTGATCAATGCGCCCAAATTTCCGCTGTTGCCCGATCGAAAGGAGAAATTAAAAGGTGTTTCAGGCCCCATTTATGCCTCCTATGCCAAAGAGAACTATGGCTCGCTGGTGCAGGGGTATCTGACAGTACCGATGTCGGGATTGTATGAATTTAACCTGACCGGCGACGACCAAACCATGTTTTTTTTGAGTAAGAATGACTCCATTCAGTACAAACAATACCATCAGGCCATCGTCATTTTCGGCGTAGCTGAAACCGATCATAACGCCGGCGTTTTCCAAAATACCTCACCGATCTACCTGCAAAAAGGGCAGTTTTATTATTATGAGATCAGGCACAAGGAAAATGGGTGGCGCGACCACTTTAATTTATATTGGAAAACCCCTTTTCATGAATTCAGAGACTGGAAATTGGTTTCTGATTTTTACCTGCACGATTACAAATGTGAAGTTTCGTGCATACCTAACAATACACCCTGCAACGACGGCAATGCCTACACCAAAAACGATAAATTTGTAAATTGTGAATGCGTGGGAACTCCCTGTTCGGGGCCGGATTGCGATGAGGCATCGGCCCAATACCAAAAATATGATTACTGCGCTCCTACCCAAAACATCATTAATACCAATGAAACCGGCTGGGCTTCATGTACTGCCGCCGCCAATCCCAATCCGGCCCGAACAGGACAAAATCACTGGATAAGGTACGATTTCGGTGCCATTTATTCGTTTCAGGGAACACGTGTGTGGAACTACAACGCAGTGAATGAAACAACCAAAGGCTTTAAAACAGTTTATGTAGATTATTCCACCGACGGTGTTGTATGGAAGCAGCTGGGCGGAGTATATACGTGGCCTACAGCTCCCGGCACCTCTGAATATGCCGGGTTTTCAGGCCCTGATTTTAATAATAGCACAGCCCGTTACATCCTGATCACGGCTACAGAAAACTGGGGACATGCTACGTGCGCGGGATTCAGTAAAATTACATTTGGGGCAACGCCATGTCAATTGGTCAATACCACGTGTGACGATGGAGATCCACTGACGGTATATGATAAATATGACGCCAACTGCACCTGCAAAGGCGTGAAACTTGCCTGTTTGGAAGATACCATCAAAACAGGGCCGGTGACGGTATTGGCTTCACCGCATAATGCCAAAAAAGCGATATTCTCTGAGGGGAATGTGCCCACTACCCAAGATGTGGCCTTTGTGGCGGGGAAGAGTATTGTATTACTTCCGGGTTTTAAGGTAAATTCAGGAGCTACGTTCTCGGCAAAAATTGAAGCGTGTTTACAGGCTGCTTTTGCTGAAAGTCAACTGGTAGAAAAAAGCGACTCAACGGCTGCTGAATTTGGAACAGAAGCAACTGAACAGGCAAATATTAAGCGCATTATTTTCCGATTGAATAAACCCGGTCAGGTCAAATTGCTGCTCAAGGATAAAAAGGGAGCAATCGTGACCACAATTATTGACGATTATTACCAGAATCTGGGTACTCAGGTAAAATACCTGCCTACCGCCCGGCTGTCGAAAGAAAAATATGTGGTTGAATTGACCGCGAATGAAACAAAGATCAGTCAGGCATTTACGGTTGAATAAGAAATCATGATCTAAAGAGTTGTATATCAGTACAATTGAATTTTAACAACATAAAAAATCCATTGGCCGTAAGCAACGTGCCAATGGATTTTTTATGGATTATCGAAGATGGTTCCGGTATTAGTGATGATCTAATGCACGGATACTATATTTTTAACTGCCTTTATTTCCTGCTTCTCTATCCAATGAAGTACATACTCTGCTGTTTGCAGTAATTTCCGGGAAAGCAGGTGAAAAAATGTGTACATTTCTTAAAAAATAACATTCTCTTTTACCCAAACCTCCTCAAATAAGCCATGACCGGTTTAAAGCAATATCTTTACTCGCTTTCGCCCATTAAGGAAGAAACGTGGTTAAAAGTACAGCCACTTTTCAGGGAAGCAAGTTTAAAAAAAGGAGAGTATTTTATTGAAGAAGGGCAGTTTGCCACGGAGTTTGCCTTTTTAAAGAAGGGAGTCATAAGGGCTTTTTACAGAAGCCGCAGCGGCATGGAGTATATTAAATATTTCTTTACTCCATGTTCTATAGTGGGAGGCTACACTTCGCTCATCACCGGGCAACCCAATCAAATTATGCAACAGGCATTGACCGATTGCGAACTTCTGGTAGCGAATTATGGGGCATTTACCGGATTGTATGACAGTTGTCCGGACCTGGAAAGACTGGGCAGACGCTATGCCGAAAATTATTTTGTCGAAAAAGAGCGTAAAGAGTTGGAAATCATTCTCCATGAAGCCGAAGAACGCTATTTGATTTTCCAAAAGCAATACCCGCAACTGGAGCAACAAATCCCTCAGTATTACATTGCCGCCTATCTGGGCATATCCCCGACGCAACTGAGCCGAGTTAGAAAAAAAATAGCCCGGCCTTGATTTCTTTACCTATGTAAATGGATACTGTCTTATTCAGGCTGAAATTTGATGCTTCCTGTTACTGAGTCAGTGTCACTTGCCATGAAATATTCTCCAAATCGTAAATTTAGTATGCTGCTCGTTGCCTGTGTAGGTTGTAGCTTCAATACCGTTTATTCTCAAAACAAAACAGTAGCTGAAAAAATAGATGGCTATATTCAGGCAAAACTGGCGAAAAGCAGTGTTCCCGGCTTGGCCGTTGCGGTTGTGCACGATGATTCGATTCTTCTTTCGAAAGGGTACGGAATTACGGGAAACGGGAGAGTGGTCACGGCAAACAGCCCATTTGCAATTGCTTCACTAAGCAAGGCATTTACTGCGATGGCGGTTATGCAATTGGTGGAAACCCGCCAAATAGAATTAAATGCTCCTGTAATCAATTACCTGCCTTCTTTTGCAACGGATGATGCCCGTGGGGCAACCGTTACGGTTCAGCAACTTCTGCATCAAACGAGTGGTTTGGCCGATACCGGGTTTCCGGAACTTTCCTTTACTAAGCAACCCACTACCTTGGACGAAGCTGTATTACGCTTAAAAAATGCTCATTTGGTAAGTACTCCCGGACAACGCTTTCATTACCACAATCCTAACTATCAGGTGCTGGCTAAATTGGTGGAAGCCGTCAGCCACGAAAAGTTTCCGGATTATTTGCAGAAGCACATTTTCAGGCCGTTAGGAATGACTACCACCCAAGAGGTGGCGGTGACAAAGTCATTTTATAAATCGGATGATTTTACCAAGGGTCATATCTATTTTTTGGGTAAACCCATTGCCTTTCAGGAGCCTGATTGGTTTATAGAGGGCTCTGCCGGAATGGCTTCGAGTATAAATGATATGGCTCATTGGCTGATCCCGCAAATGAATCACGGGCGTTTTGGAAATACTCAATTGTTGGACAGCACCCATACGAAGATGATGCAGCGCCCGCCTTCCGGAGCTGCGCACTCATACGGGATGGGTTGGTTTTTGACCGCCAATGCTAATTTATATCACAGTGGTATATTATGGACGTACAGTGCTGAACAGATGATCATTACGAAAGACCGTTACGGAATCGTTGTGCTGTTCAATGGCGGTCTGAACCCTTTTGTCGATTATTATTCGTTTACCCAAGGTATTGCCGATATTTTGACCAATAAAGAGCCTGAAGTGCCTTTTCTTCCGGATTGGTTTTATGCAATTTTTGCGGGCGCTATTTTAGTGGCATCCATCTGTTTATCTATTCGGCGGCTTTTGAGATTGAAACACTGGCAGAAAAATTATGCCCAACGCCCACTTTGGCGTTCGTGGGTGTATCTTTTGTTAAGGATTCTGCCGTTTATTCTATTTCTGTTTATTCCTTTGCTGATTACAGCTATAAGCGGGCGGGTATTAAGTTGGGAGCGTATCTTCCTGATGCTACCGGAAATTATGCTTGGATTAGGGATAACTGCGCTGGTTAATTTGATGGTTGTGATTACTCGTTTAGTCAAAGTTATGAGGATTATGCATTAAGGTATGCCTGTTTGTTTTCATGGTATTTTCGTTTTTATTTGAATTTTATCAGCTGAGTCGTCGCAGACATCTGAAAAATGCCTGTAAATGATGATTTACTTTCTCTTCAATTTATCGTTGACTGTCAATGTAATTATGTATTTTTGTATTGAAAATGGTGTGTTAATGTCAGGTAGGTTGTGGGGTATGGGTGAATAAGACACCATAGTATTGCTTCCATGTCTCTCAAAATACCTGATTTAGTTGTCTTGAATAACTTATTACGGTATGAAAAACGCTTTGCTTTTAGTCATCTCTTATTTCTCTGTTTCCTTTTTATACGCACAATCAACCATTAGATTTGGACAGGGGAACGTCTCAAATATATCGGTAACCGCTTCGTCGCAAAGCAATAACAGCACACTGATGCGTACTTTGACCGGGATTGGTTATTTGCCTAATTCGGCTGCTGCTTCACGTTTCCTGTCACAAGCCACCTTAGGTCACAATTTGACTTATATTCAAGATGTTACCAACGTAGGTATTGAGAAATGGTTGGATACTCAACTTGCGTTGCCTGTTGTTTTTCGTACACAAACCTATCTGACGCAGTTGCATCAGATGATGGTAGATTCGCTGAAAGTCAAATTCCCTGCCAATACGTACAGCCTTTCCAATGTGTATGTTAGTACTGTACATTTTGATGCTTCCTGGTTTCAGGGCGCCATGACGGCATCTGATGCGGTACGGTGGCGGGTTGCCTGGGCATTGAGTGAGTTGTTTGTTGTCTCACGAGTTTCAGCTTTCGACGATAATCCGTATGCATTGGCAAGTTATTATGATTTGTTATTGGACAATTGTTTGGGCAATTACCGTACGCTGCTGAATAAGATCACCTATCATCCCGCTATGGGCGTTTATTTGACCTTTCTCAACAATCATGCGACCGATACGACCAATAAGGTGTATCCTGACGAAAATTACGCCCGGGAAATGATGCAATTATTTTCCATCGGACTCTACAAACTCAATTTGGACGGCACCGAAATGCGCGATGCCAATAACCAACTTATTCCCACCTACAACAACAACGACATTGCGGGGTTAGCGAAAGTATTTACCGGCTTATCCTGGGGTGACAGCCGCTATTTGGGAGATAATTATAAAAGCAAATGGAGCTATACATTGCCCATGAAATTTTTTCCCATTGATTCAAGCGACGCCAAAAAGAATCCGTGGAAGACTAAACCTCTGATCGTTAACGGCCATGAGCCCGGTAGCAAGACGTTTTTGGGCAGTACCATTGCCGCTCGTCCCGTATTGCAAGGCGAGCAGGACATTCAGGATGCCTTAAATATCATTTTTAATCATCCGAATGTCGGGCCATTTATAGCTCGACGATTGATCCAGCGATTGGTAACCTCCAACCCTTCGCCCGGGTATATTCAACGGGTGGCGACGGTTTTCAACAACAACGGCAGCGGTGTGCGCGGCGATCTGAAAGCGGTTGTCAGGGCGGTTTTACTGGATGCCGAGGCGCGCGATTGCGGAGCCGATCAAACCAATGCCACCGCCGGTGCTTTGCGGGAGCCTTTAGTAAGATACATGAATCTCATGCGGGGATTGCCGCTGACTACTCAAGGGGGCATTTATCGCAATGTAATGGTCGATCTGTATAATCGGCTAGAGCAAAGGCCGTTAAGTTCACCTTCGGTATTTAATTTCTTTCAACCTGATTTTCAGCCCGACGGTCAACTGAAAGCCCTTGGTAAATTTGCCCCCGAATTCCAACTGGTCAATTCGCAAACCATTACAAGTTATATCAATGCCCTCAATAAATGGCTCATTAACGATGACCCTGTAGAGTTTTGGACTTTTTTTGATGGGGAGATTCCTAAGGCTGACCAAGATTCGAGATTCAATCTGACGGCCGACTATGCCTTTACCCGTAATGATAAAATTCCGCAATTGCTGGATAAATATAATCTTCTTTTTACGGGCGGAAAACTCTCCGCCAAGACGCTGGACCTGATTCGAACGATGGTCATTAAAATGCCGTACTCAGAAGACGTGAACGGTGTTCCAAACAATGATTACGCTTCCCGTCGGGTTAGGCTGATGTTAGTATTGATATTGTCATCTCCTGATTATCTGATCAATCGCTGAAATGATCAGTGTGATTATTTTCATTTTTGGTTTTTATTCTTTATCAATGAACAGACGGAATTTTATCAAACAGGCCGGTTGTGCGGCCATGGGCTCTACGACCCTGCTGAGTACACTGACCCAATTGACTTCGCTCAACGGGGCGCTGGGCAAACAACCGGGCGGCGCGGGATATCCCACAGATTACAAAGCCCTGGTGTGTATTTTGCTGTCGGGTGGCGTAGATTCGTATAATATGCTCATTCCCATGGGGGTCAGTGCTTCCGGCGATAATGGCTTTAATGAATATAAAGCCATTCGGACAGCCTTGTCAGTATTGAACCCCATTGCGCTCAGCAACCCTCAATGTGTTGGATTTCGGGATTTTACCTGTAATTACGGTGCTTTTGGTGTACACCCGCAAATGTCGGGCGTGCGGGATCTGTTCAACAGCGGAAAACTGTCGTTTATTTCCAACGTGGGTACATTGGTCGAACCGCTTCTCAATAAAACGCAATTTAACAGTGGCCTCAAAAAAGTGCCTGTGGGCCTATATTCTCACTCTGACCAAATGATGCAATGGCAAACATCAGTGCCGCAAAGCCGCAATGCGCTTGGTTTTGGCGGCCGAGTGGCGGATCTGCTCAACGCGGCCAATAGTAATACGAAGGTTTCAATGAATATTTCATTGGCGGGAAAAAATACGTTTCAACGAGGCCAAGACATTTCTGAATATGCTATTAGCAACAACGTTCAGCCCGGTAGTGTGGGCTTTGAAGCGTTGCCTTCCTGGTGGAGCAATACAGGTTATATGACCGACCTACGCAATTCAACCATGGATAGTTTAGTCTCGCAAACATATGCAAGCCTGCTGCAGGAATCCTATTCATCAGGTACAAAAACAGCTACGGCAGCCTTTGAAGTATTCAAAGCGGCGCTGACTAAAGTATCCCCTATAACTACTGCTTTTCCTGCTGATAAATTAGCCACCGACTTACTGGCTATTGCGAAGATCATCAGCGTACGGAGCCAACTGGGCGCCAAACGGCAGATCTTCTTTGTCAATTACGGCGGTTGGGACATGCACGATGACTTGCTGACGGGACTCGACAGCAAACTGCCGGTGGTGAGTCAGGCACTCAAGGCGTTTTACGATGCCACGGTAGAATTGGGGGTGGCCGATAAAGTAACAACATTTACCATTTCAGACTTTGCCCGAACCATTACCTCTAACGGAAATGGTTCGGATCATGGATGGGGAGGGAATCAAATTGTCATGGGTGGGGGTGTAAACGGCGGAAAAATAATGGGAGCGTATCCTAAAATGGATGCTAACAATCCCTTAAACATCTCTTTACGAGGTAATTTCATTCCTGCGGTATCGACCGATGAATTCTACGCCGAACTGGCGCTTTGGTATGGCATCAGCCCAAGCGATCTGTGCTATGTTTTACCCAATATTGGTAATTTTTACAGTTACAGTCCCGGGCGCTACCCAATTGGATTTATGAATTTCAACGGAACGGCCATATCCACCGAAAATTATCCCCAAAACTGCCTGACATATTGAGGTAATCGGTTATAGAAAGGTGAAAAAAGCTACAATGAAAAAATATATAGGTACTACGCGTTCTCTTTTTTGGTTATTGATGTTTTGGGCAGGGACTTTCCTGAAAAGTAATGCCCAAAACTGCGTTGGAACTCCCGGACAGGTAAAATGGTCCTATTGGACCGGGTTTAACGGTTACTTACCCGACAGTACTGATTTGGCGGCCCTTGAAAATTTTCCATCGCACCCCGAAGGTTCTCAAATGTTGACTTCATTGAAAGCACCGGTTAATTATACCGAAACTTTTGCGGCAATGATTCGGGGTTATATTTATGTCAATCAAACTGCTACCTACAAATTCAATTTAACGGGTGATGAAACTGCCCTGTTTTATTTAAGTACGAATGATTCGCCGGGCAATAAAAAAAAGAGAGCAGAAGTAACATCTTATACCGATGTTGGTCAATATAACAAAACTCCAAGTCAAACGTCTCAAGTGATCGAATTGGTAGCAGGACAAAATTATTACTTCGAAATCTACACCTTTGAGGGTTGTTGCAGTGATCATACCACATTGTATTGGCGCAAAACAGCCAATCCCGATACGACTTGGCGCGTTATTGATTTTAATAATATCAAGGAATACGCCTGTGAGCAAAGCTGTCCGGTTCGTGGAACGGCCTGCAACGACGGCAACTCCAATACCACTAACGACCAACAGGATGGATTCTGTAATTGTGTCGGTATTGCAGCCACCCCCAATGCCTGCGTGGGAGAACGAGGTGTGGTAGAGGCGTATTATTTCGATAACATAAACGGAAGTTACGTCGAACCTGATCTGATCAATGCGCCCAAATTTCCGCTGTTGCCCGACCGAAAAGAAAAATTAAAAGGTGTTTCAGGCCCCATTTATGCCTCCTATGCCAAAGATACGTACGGTTCATTGGTACAGGGGTATCTGACAGTGCCGGCGTCAGGGATGTATGAATTTAACCTGACCGGCGATGATCAAACCATATTTTATTTGAGTAAAAATGACTCTGTTCAATACAAACAATACCATCAGACGATGGCCGTGTTTGGGGTAGATGAAACGGCGCACAATACCTATTCTATTCAAAGTACCTCCCCTATTTATATGGAGAAGGGCAAGTACTATTATTACGAGATCAGACACAAAGAGAACGGTTGGCGGGATCATTTCAATCTGTATTGGAAAACGCCTTTTCATGAATTCAAAACCTGGAAACGGGTTTCTGATTTTTATGTATATGACTATAAATGTGAAATTTCGTGCGTCCCCAACAATACACCCTGTAACGATGGCAATGCCTTTACCAAGAATGATAAATTTGTAAATTGTGAATGCGTGGGAGCACCCTGTTCCGGCCCGGATTGTGACGATATATCGGCGCAATACCAAAAATATGACTACTGTGCGCCTACCCAGAATATTACTAATGCAAGTGAAGCCTCTTGGGTTTCCTGCACTGCTGCCGCCAACCCCAATTCCGCCAGAACAGGGCAAAATCACTGGGCTAAGTATGATTTTGGCGCCCTTTATTCGTTTCAGGGAACACGCGTGTGGAATTACAATGTCGTCAATGAAACCAATAAAGGCTTCAAAACAGTTTATGTGGACTATTCTACCGATGGCGTCGTTTGGAAGCAATTGGGCGGAGTATATACTTGGCCTGTGGCCTCGGGGGCTGCTCAGTATGCCGGCTTTTCAGGCCCTAATTTCAATAACCTTAAAGCCCGCTATATCCTGATCACGGCTACGGCAAACTGGGGGCATGCTACGTGTGCAGGTTTAAGTAAAATTACGTTTGACGCCGTAGATTGTCAATCAAACGGAGCCACCTGCGACGACGGCGACCCCTTGACGGTGTACGATAAATTTGATGCGAACTGTAATTGTAAAGGGGTGAAACTGGCCTGTTTGGAAGATACCATCAAAACAGGTTCGGTCACGATATTGGCCTCACCACACAAAGCGAAAAAAGCAGTTTTGTCGGAAGGGAAAGTTCCTGCCACCCAAAACATTGCCTTTACGGCGGGTAACAGTATCGTGTTGTTGCCGGGATTTCAGGTAAATTCGGGGGCTACGTTTTTGGCCAAAATTGAGGCGTGTGTGCAGGCTGCTTTTGCCCAAAGTCAGGTGATGGAAAAAAGTGATTCAACCGCGACTGAATTTGGGACAGAAGGTACGGAAGACAGCAGTATCAAACGCATCATTTTCCGATTGAACAAACCCGGTCAGGTCAAGTTGCTGCTGAAAGATAAAAAAGGCGCGACGTTGGCCACGATCATTGATGATTATTACCAGAATCTGGGTACTCAGGTTAAGTATCTGCCCACGGCCCGCCTGTCGAAAGGGGAGTATCAGGTTGAATTGACGGTAAATGATACCAAGATCAGTCAGACGTTTAGGGTTGAGTAAAAAGGTTGGAAGTGAAAATTCTTAGAGAAGCCTCAAAATGGTAGTAAATAACTGCCATTTTAAGGCTTCTCTTTTATACCCTTATACGCTAAATCAGCCCGGCTGGTGATCTCGGCAATATTTGCATGAAACTTTAGAACAGATTTGCCTTTCTAACGCTAATTCAATAGACTTGTAGAAGAATGGATTTGAATAGCTGCCATTCGTATTTTCTACAACAAACTAAACCCGATGCAGGAATTATCTACCGTCCAATGGCCTTGGTGGCGTAAAGTTATTTTTCGTTTTACGGCCATTTATTTAGGATTCTACGTCTCTTTTCTTGGGTGGATAAGGGATTTGCCCATTGTTCCCACGTTGTCAGAGTATTACTATAAGGTTGAAAGTTGGCTGGTGGAGTGGAGCAATCGTTCTCTTTTTCATATCAAAGACGTATTAGTGCCAATGGGCGGTAGCGGAGACACCTCTTATGGCTATGCCCAATTGTCTTTTTTTACCTTGGCATCGGTTTTGGGGACGCTGGTATGGTCATTGCTCGACCGCCGAAAAAACTATGAAAAGGCCTATTACTGGCTGATCGTTATCCTGCGCTACTACGTGTCGATGGTCGCTTTTTTGTATGGCATTATCAAAGTGTTTGGTTTTCAGATGTCTTTTCCTAGCCTCAGTCAACTGGCTACACCACTCGGTGATTTTCTGCCGATGCGTTTTTCGTGGCTTTTCATTGGGTATTCTACGCCGTATCAATTCTTTTCGGGAGCCGTGGAGGTAGCTGCCGCATTGCTCTTACTTTATCGTCGTACGGCTACGTTGGGGGCTTTTGTAGCGGCAAGCGTATTTCTAAACGTGGCGGTGTTGAATCTCAGTTATGACATTCCCGTCAAATTATTCTCAATTCATTTGTTTGTTTTCAGCAATATCCTGTTGCTGGCCGATGCCAAACGTTTACTGAATTTCTTTGTTTTGAACAAAGCTACCGCTCCGACACCTGCGCTCGTATTGCCGGAAAAATGGATGCGAATAGGTCGTATTATTTTGAAAACGGCCTTTATTATTTTATTTGCCGTCATGCCTTTTTATAGCACCTACCAGGGCAGTATCAGCAACGAGGTTGTTCCTCCGGAAAAGAAACCCATTACAACGGGTGTTTTTGATGTCGTTTCTTTTGAGACAACCGGCCGAATGAACACCGATACGCTGCGCTGGAAAGATATGGTCTTTGAAACCTATAATGGAGGGAGTATTCATACCGCTGATACGCTTTTCAGGCAGCGCTACAACCGAGCTTATTTTGCGTATGTTACCGATTCGTTACGGCAAAATATTTCGTTCAGGAAACGTTCCGGCGATAGCCTTTCCCTCTTTACGTTACACTATTCCATGCCCGATACAAACAACCTTTTGTTGAAAGGCAAAATAAAAAATGATTCCTTACGAGTGGTACTTAAACGGCGAAGGGGGCATTTCCAATTAGCAGAGCGGCAGTTTCACTGGCTTTCGGAAGACAACCGTTAGAATGTAATGCGTGGCCCGGCTTAGCCTAGCTGTTTCTTTCTTTTTCGGTCTCCACAGAAGGATGTAACTTCCGGTATACATTCGTGCGCAGTTCCAATGCTTCGGCATTGCCGCCTCTTGAAAACCAAACGGCTTTATCAAACGACAAAAAAGCTTCGTTAAATTCTTGCAGTTGGTAGTGTATCTTTCCTTTTTCCAAATGTACATCCACGAGAGTATTGTCAAACGACAGCGCTTCGGTAAAATCATATAAGGCTGAGTAAAGATTGCCGTCTTTTAAATTGCATTTTCCCCGGTATTCATAGGCTAACGCAGACTTGCGGTTTTCTTTTAATTTTTGATCAAAATACGTGTAAGCATCGGTATAATTTCCGGCTTCAAAGAGTGAAATACCATCGGCAAAACGTTTGCGATCTTTGTCGATGACGGTATCATGATCGGTAAAATAATAATGAAGAAAAAACAATGTAAGTATAAGAGGAACAACGAAAATGGCATCCATGACACTTAATGGTTTTTTGAGGTATAATGGTTAAAAAGGGAACGGATTCATGCGTGGTTTGGTTTCTCAACGCGGCGATTAATGAATATTTTTTGCGAAAAAAGGAACCATGAAACTTTCGCCGGAATGCACCAATCAAAAGTAAAAAAGTAACTGAAACGTAAGTCGGTTAGGAAGTTTTCCTAACTTTCGCCCCAACTTACCGAGTAGTTATCACCGGAAAAGCAGAAAGGATACAATGACAGAACATGAGATCAATCTTCGGACCGTCAATGTGACACGTTATGTCACGCCTTTGCGGGAGGGAGGCTCGTTGCCGGCCATCGTAGAGGCCGACGATGAGTTTTTATACGTTATGAAATTTCGTGGTGCGGGGCAGGGTCCTAAAGCACTTATTGCCGAACTCATTTCCGGAGAGATAGCCCGGGCGTTGGGTTTGCGCGTACCCGAAATTGTGTTTTGCAATTTAGACGAGGCGTTTAGCCGCATGGAACCCGATGAAGAAATTCAGGATCTGCTTCGCGAAAGCGTAGGGCTTAATTTGGCGCTTCATTACCTTTCAGGGGCTATCACCTTTGATGCCTTGGTCACAACCATCAATGCAACACTTGCTTCGCGGATCGTTTGGCTGGATTGCCTGATCACGAACGTGGATCGCACCCCGCGCAACACCAATATGCTCATGTGGCACCGCGACCTATGGCTGATCGACCACGGTGCTTCGCTTTATTTTCATCATTCATGGGACAATTGGGAACAGCAGGCCAAGCGGCCTTTTACGGCGATCAAAGATCACGTTTTGTTGCCTTTGGCATCCGAATTGGAAGAGATCGACGCCGATTTTCGGTCGATATTAACGCCCGAGCGGATTCAGGCGATTGTATCTTTAGTACCTGATGAATGGTTAACGGATGAATCCACAACCATGTCGCCTCAAGAACGGCGGGAGGTATATGTTCAATTTTTAGTAACGCGTATTGCCGCGTCCGAAATTTTTGTCAAAGAAGCGCAAGATGCAAGAAAAAAACTTGTTTGAGTACGCCGTCATTCGCGTCGTGCCGCGCGTCGAACGCGAAGAATTTCTCAATGTCGGGGTGATAGTATTCTGTTCTGCTCAGGGATTTTTGCAAACACGGTTTGAGTTGAACGAAGAGCGCCTACGCGCGTTTTCGTGTCCTGTGGATCGGGAAGAATTAACAGAGCGTTTGCAGGCGTTTGAACGGATTTGCGAAGGCCGCGCTACAGGCGGTACGATAGGGCAACTGTCAAGAGCAGAGCGTTTTAGATGGTTGACCGCCGCGCGCAGCACCGTTGTGCAAACTTCGGCCGTGCATCCGGGGTTATGTGAAAATGCCGCCGAAACCCTTACACGATTATACGCTCAATTGGTGCAATAACAGGATCATGGTTTGCGGTCTTTAACGACCAGAAACAGATCGTTTTCCAGTGCCAAATAACCGTATTCGTACACAAAAAAATACGTCGAGCCTTTTTGCGTGGTGCGCGTATTGGTGAAATAACCGAAATCAAATCCTTCCCGGATCAGCGAATTTTTTGAGATCTTCGCTTTGTCGTCTTTGCAGGCTTCTTCCAGTATCCGCCGATTTTTTCGAAGCGTATTATTAATGTTCCGAACGTAATTGTTGGAATCGGAATTCAATTTATTGTTGTAGGCGTTGCGACACATGTCGGAGCAGAATTTTTTGTCAGACCTGCCGATGATCTTTTCGCCGCACTCTAAGCACTCTTTCATTGTCTCCTGATTTTAGATAAGGTTTTAGTTCGTTGAAGTTCATTCTCTTTTATTCACGTTGAGTGTAAACTCCTTACTATGTAGTTTATAAATCTATTTTAAGCAAAACCATATCTATGATTTGTTTTCCGTTTTCATAAATGGGCTTACTGTAATTATCCAAAAAAAAGTTTTTACGAATATCAAAAATTGCAAATCTCGATTTTTCATAGAATTTAATTTCTTTCACACATTGGTCACAGGTTCCAACTAATACTTTTTCGAATCCTCTTTTTTTTGCATTTTCGATGATGAAATCTATTAATATGGTGCCGATTCCTTTTCCCTGCAACTCTTCTGTTACAGCAATGTTTTTAATTTCAATGCTGTCGTCTTGCACAACTTTTAAAATGAAAACCGCTACGGTTTTTTCTTGGTATTTTGCTAAATAACACTCACCATTGTTTAAGTTTTTGTCAATGGCTTTAATGGTATCATCTGAAAGCAATAATAAATCGTAAGGGATTTCATCGCTTTTATTTATTAAGCTTATTAAAATTTTTGTTTTGTCCATTTATGGGTTTGACTTTTAGTAAAGCTGGGCCTTACCGTTTATGCCATTTTGTGATTTTCTAAAATTGCGGCCAGCAACGCAATATACGAAAATGTAGCCGTTTGCAAACGTTTACAAATAATGTTTCCTGCATAAAAAAACGCAGCGTATCGGTACGCTGCGTTGGCATTAAATACCTTCGGTTGTGAGCAACCGAAGGCACTAAGGTGATATTTTTAGAAGAAACTCATTATTTATTCTCTTCTTCGGCTCCAAACGCTCCGGCACCTTCGACGAGATTGGCAAAGAAAATACTGTTGAAAAACAGGCGGGCTGTGCCCAGCCAATAACTGCGATAAGTAGGATCATCGGCAAATAACACTGCTCGTCCGCTGCCGACGGTGCTTAGAATGATGGCGGCACTGTTGCTCACTTTGCTGATATTTTGCTTGGAAGCGTAGCCGTTTATAAAAGGCTTATCGGCATACTGGGCAACGGTCGCGTATTTATCGGTACTTTTTTGGAGCAATGTCGGGCCGTTCTTATTGATAAAAAGTTTACGATCACTGAGTCCGAATCCGATGGGGTGCGTAATGTCGATGTCGGCAATAAAAATGGCGCCGTTGATGCGTTTTGAGCCTTCTACGTCCTGTTTACTCACAAATTCCAGGCGCTCAGTGCTTTTAGCAGCGGCAGTTTTCTCATCTGAGTCCACTAATTTTTCTTTGACCAATTCATTTTGAATGGCCCAAGCCGTGGCAGTTTGGAACGTGATCAATGTTCCGCCGTCGGCTACCCATGCTTTGAGCTTATCGATCACCGGTTTGTCCCAAGCGCTGTAATTACCGGCCGGCAACACAATGGTCGTGTATTTTTTCAGCGTTGCCTGTCTGAAATATTGCAGGTCAAGCTTCACGACGGGCAAACCCAATTGTTGATTCAATAAGAACCAAATTTGCCCTGCTTCGCTTGCTGTAACACCCTGCCCGAAAGCCAGCGCCACTTCCGGCTTGCGGACCGTTTTTATGTTGTTGCTGCCGAGGTCAACGCCGGCGGCGCTGAAACCCGTAGCGGCCGCCGTAAAACTGACATTGCAGGCAATGCCAATCTTCTGTAATTGCGCATAAAGCGAATCAGACGACATGGATTGCCCCGCAACGGGCACCACCAACGTGCCATAACCGTACGATTTTTTATCATTTGCAATGGCGGCGGTAAAGGGCTTAAAGGCCGTTTTTACCATAATATTTTTATTCAGCAATTGGTACAGGGCCTTACCGGCGTTGTAATCGGTATAGGCAAGCAAATAAGCGTACGAAGATTTTCCGCCTTCTATGCCGCCTTTTGCCTGAACGGTGGCGGTTATTTGGGCGCCTTTGGCAAAATCCTTTGTCTTGAGCTTGGCGTATTGCAATCCGTACGCATGAATAACGCTCCAACCGGTGTTGTCATAAAAAAGACTGTCTTTCAAGGCAATTTCCT
This sequence comes from Runella sp., assembly GCF_965279615.1. Lineage (NCBI taxonomy): Bacteria > Pseudomonadati > Bacteroidota > Cytophagia > Cytophagales > Spirosomataceae > Runella > Runella sp. The sequence continues at coordinate 371,404 of NZ_OZ257252.1, forward strand.
CAAACAGTGAATGAATAACCAGAAAGTTAGGTTGCTCTGCCGGAACAATGTAGGCTTTGCCTTTTTCAAAACTTTTTCCATCGATGGAGGCAGTTGCTGCAACATCATATACCTGAATGCGGTGTTGTAACAGTAATCCCAAAAACTTTTGCGTGAGCGATTCATCCCGACTGTCGCCAAAAACGTAGGCTTTGGCGGGATTTATTCTGGCCTGTTCCAAGCCGTATTTGAAAAGGTCTTTCTGGATTTTAAAGAGATTCGTTTTTTCGGCAACGGCGGCTTTCAGCGAAGAAAAGGTCGTTGACAAATGATTACGGATCGTGAAGGAAAAGGTTAACAATCCATTGGCGGTTTCTTTGGCAATGCCGCCGCTGCCGGCTTCTTCAAATGTAGCGGCGATGCTGCCGTAAAATTTAGGATACGTTGAGCCATAGATAGGGGATAGGTTGTCATAGTTTTCTTTGGTAAAATAAAGCGAGCCGATCTCATCCAATGCTTTGGCGTGGTATTTGGCAAAAACGGCATTTTCATCGTAAATAAATTGGGGAATGATCGGGCTTTCGTGGCGCTTAGGGGTTGGCTCAAAATAATACGTAGCGTTAGGACCCATTTCGTGAAAATCAATTTGCACGTTTGGATACCATTGATGAAAGAATTCAACGCGATTGCGGCTTTCTACGTGGACAAGGTTGAGCCAATCGCGGTTCAGATCGGCAAAGTAATGGTTGGTCCGTCCGTTGGGCCATGCTTCCATGTGTTCTTTGTCCAAAGGGTCAGCTACCGGTGGGAATGACTTGTAACTGTTGAACCAATTGGCCGCCCGATCTCTTCCGTCGGGATTCAGCGAGGGGTCAATAAAAATGACAGATTCTTTGAGCCATTGGTTGGTTTCGGGATCTTGATTTGCCGCTAAATAATAACCTGCCAACAAACTGACTTCTCCGCAGGAGCCTTCGTTGCCGTGGACACTGTAACCGAGCATGACAATAACAGGCGCTTTGCTGTCAACAACGGGTTTGGAAGGGTCAATGGAGGTGATGTGTTCTTTTCTGATTTCTTCCAAACGGCTGTAATTTTCAGGAGCGGTAAAGGTGACCACGATCTGCTCTCTTTCTTCGTACGTTTTGCCGATGGTTTGAACATGCACGCGATTGCTTACTTTGGCCAATTCTCTGAAATAAGCCACTATCTGATCATGCCGGGTATAATGGGTTCCGATCGCGTACCCTAAAAATTTTTCCGGAGTGGGAACGGCGGGGTCAAACTTAGTGGCTTTTGGATAATAATAACCGGTTTGCGCCATTGCAAATTGAACAGTCAGTAGTGCGGTGAGTAAAAGCAGACCGGCCGTTGTACGGTAGTTTCTCATAGTTAGGTTGAATTGTTTTAAAATGAATTGTTGAATGAAAAGTGTAATCGACTCCGGCGAAAAAACAAAAGATTTCTGCTCAAATGATAGAAATTTGACTTGTTAAGGAGCCATTGAGTAAATGTAAATTTTTAATTATTGACAAAAAAAATATTTTCCTCATTTCAAGATTATGCGTTATTTCTCCGATGTCGGAGTAACAGTCTTATCCATTTGTAAACGTTTACAAATAATTTTATCCAACTGGAAACGTGTACTAACCGAATCTTTTTTGACTGATCCTGCACCTTTGTATTGTCAATTCGGGACAATCTCATTGACACGAAAACAAGATCATAAAACGCAAAACTTTAAGGAACATGAACAAGGTAACATTGATTGGTAACGTAGGAAACGAAGTAATTGTACGCAACTTCGACAACGGCAAATTGGCTTCTTTCACCATCTCAACCACCGAAAGCTACACCAATAAAAACAATGAAGAAGTAACAAATACCACTTGGCACAACATCGTGGCGTTTGGAAAGGTAGCGGACGTGTGTAAGCGGATGGCTTCAAAAGGAAAACTCATTTCCGTGGAAGGGAAGATCAATTATAGAAGCTACAAGAACAAAAAAGATAAAATGGTTTATGTAACCGAGATTCAGGTATATAAAATTGAAGAATTGGAAAAAGCAGAACAAAACTAATTAACAGCCACCGCCTGCACCGGTCTGCCATAAAGCTATGACCGGTGGCAGGCTTTTTTTTAGTTAACGACGTATAGCGGATCAAGGTGAATTTAAATTACGATTATTTGCCCGATATTAAACATAATTCTGCCTGAAACAGGCGGTTCGTGTACCTTAAAAGACCGTTTGATAACTATTTAATGACATTGGTATACTTTTAATAACTCGGGTTTGATTATTAAGGCGGAATTTTAAAACTTGCAGCATACTTAAGCATAATTTATGCTAACAATGTATGGTTATTTGATAAAAGAGGTTTACTGCAAATCCCTGAAAGGTTAAAAAAAAGCGCTTTTCTTTACTATATCGACTGAAGTGTTTTTTTGTTTGTAAGTATACACTTTACCCACTGAATATGAGTATTTTAAACACCAAAATCCTTTTGTTCGAGGATAAACTTGATAATATATCTCAGATTGAGAATATGATCAAGGCGTCGGGTTATGAAGTTATCAGAGCTTTAGCTTCTCCTAAAGAAGACCTGCGTCTGAATATTATGGTGCTTCAATCCAACATTATCATTGGACATGATTCTCTGAGTAATACTATACTGTTGACGGCCCAAAAAATGAAGAGAGGAATTTCGATCATTATGCTTGGAACGTCGGAAGAAAGTGTATTGCTGCCGGACATGGAAACGGGTAAGATGGCTTATTTAAAAGCCCCTTTCACGAAAGATGTGTTGAAAGCCGTCATTGATTTTGTCAGGGGATAGTACTGCCTGTATTTCATTTTAAGCAAGACTGACAAAACGTTGGTCAACGTCCGTTCTTTTGTCCAAACGAACACTCTTTTCTTTAAGAGAGACCTGATTCTCTTCAGTACGACTTTATAAAATCACTTCTTTCTCAGATTAGATCTCATCCGACTCTGCCCGGGGAGATGAAGATCAATATATTTCCAAGAATTGGCACTGCTTTTTAACTACTATCATCGGAGCTGGTGATCTATGAACATTTCCGGTGCTTACTGTTACTTATTTGGTAATAAAAATCCCCGGAAATGGAAGTATAGGGAATTTTGTGCCCGTTGGATCAGGGAAGATTTTCCCCATTTTGGGTAGCCTCTGTCAGTGTACAAACTCGGAGAAATCATGTTTGAGAAATATTTTTTTATTACCCTGCTTTTTTTTGTCGGTATTGTAAAGAGCTATATGCGGGTTGACTACCCTTATGAAGTACGGTTGGCTTCATTGAAGGTAGAAAATCAAAATGTTAAAATGGCTTACATGGATATAGCGCCTTCCGTTCCTACGGGTAAAACGGTGGTTTTGTTGCATGGTAAAAATTTCAATGGGTATTACTGGAAAGACGTCATTTCGGCACTGACCAATAAAGGGTACAGGGTGATCGTGCCTGATCAAATCGGCTGGGGTAAATCGGACAAGCCGAACGTGCATTATAGCTTTCATTTATTGGCAGCCAATACCAAGGCGTTGTTGGATCTGTTGAAAATAGACAAAGTAACTGTGTTGGGTCATTCTATGGGAGGGATGTTGGCGGCTCGGTTTTCCCTGCTTTACCCAAAAATGGTTGAAAAATTGGTGCTTGAAAACCCCATTGGATTGGAAGATTACAAAACATTTGTACCCTATCAGCCTTTGGAAGAATTGGTTGTTAAAGAAAAGAATGCGACGTACGATTCCTATAAGAAATACCAACAGAGCTATTATCCTATTTGGAAACCTGAGTACGAGCAATACGTTGCAGCTCAGGCGGAAGCTTTGACCGATCCCGAATTTCCTCAAACAGCGATGGCTAATGCACTTACTTATGAGATGATCTATGAGCAGCCCATCGTGTATGAATTAAAAGATATTGCGGTTCCCACTTTATTGATCATTGGACAAGCCGACAGGACCGTGGTTGGAAAAGACCTGCTGACAGTTGAGCAAAAAATGAATCATGGAAACTATCCGGCCTTGGGAAAAATGGCGAACCAACAAATAAAAGGTTCGCAATTGGTTGAATTGGATGGCATTGGGCACATTCCTCACATTCAAGACTTGGAGCAATTCAAAAATGCACTTTTTAAATTCTTATAAAGGTTGGGCAGTATTTTCTTCGGCTCTTAACATAAAAACGGTTTCGTTATGAATAAGGTAAGCGTCTACATTATTATTCTCTTTATTCTTTTTACATTGGCCATTTCCTGTAAGGGTCAAACCTCGGGTACAACCTCCAAAGAGACCCGTATTACCATGAAGATCGGCAGTGCTGATACGTTGCCGGCTCCTTTCAGTACAAAGTCGGTCAAAAATTTCAGTAAGGTGATCGGCTGGGAAGCAGGGCAAACACCCACTGCACCGGCAGGATTCACCGTTTCTAAATTTGCGGACGGTCTTGAACATCCTCGTTGGATCTACGTAGCCGACAACGGCGATATTTTTGTGGCTGAATCCAACACGATATTAACGGGCATAAAAAAAGTAGGCGCCCAAATTGCCCCCAAGATCAGAACCCAGAATATAGGTGAAAGCGCCAATCGCATTACGATGTTCAGAGATGCCGATAAAGATGGCGTTTTTGAAAGTCGCCATGTTTTTTTGGAAGACCTGAATCAGCCTTTTGGAATGCTTATTTTGAACAATAAATTTTATGTGGGCAACACCGACGCCTTGGTGATGTATGATTATAAACCCGGAATGACTGAACCGGCGGGTAAAGGCAAGCCGATCGTAGCATTGCGCGCGGGAGGATATAATAATCACTGGGCAAGAAATATCATTACCAATAAGAGTGGAACAAAAATTTACATCAGTGTAGGCTCAGGCAGCAACGTAGCCGAACACGGAATGGACAACGAAATTCGGCGGGCCAACATTCTGGAGGTCAATCCTGATGGGAGCGGAGAGCGGATATACGCTTCCGGTTTGCGTAATCCAATCGGAATGGCCTGGGCACCGGGCACAAGTACGCTATGGACGGCAGTCAACGAGCGGGATGAACTTGGCGACGATCTGGTACCTGATTATATGACAAGCGTAAAAGAAGGAGGATTCTACGGCTGGCCTTATGCTTATTTTGGGCCAAATCCTGATCCCCGCATGAAGGACGATCCGCACATGGAGCTTGTTCAAAAAACAATAGTTCCCGATGTGCCTTTGGGATCTCATACCGCGTCACTTGGATTGGCCTTTTACGAAAAGACCGCCTTTCCGGCTAAATACCGCAACGGTGCTTTTGTTGGACAACACGGTTCCTGGAACCGGTCAGAACTGTCAGGATATAAAGTCGTTTTTGTGCCTTTTGCCAATGGCCGTCCGTCGGGCAAGCCGGAAGATTTTTTGACAGGTTTTATTGCCAATGCTTCCAAAAGTGAAGTGCGTGGCCGACCCGTTTGTGTAGCTGTGTTGGCCAATGGGTCAATGTTGGTGACGGATGATGCCAGCAATACTATTTGGCGCGTAAGGGCAGACCGCTGATGAAATGCTAACTAATTAAAGAGATCACTAACAGCTATGTTTTGCTGATTTTAAACAAAAAAGCCCTGTCTCTTACGAGCAGGGCTTTTTTGTAAGGGGTTATTGGGTAAGAGATAGATAAATAAATAAAAACAGAATGTAAAGTGGTATAAAATAAGGTAAAGTATGTATTATTAAGGTGTTGCTTTTTCAACGGCGTGGCCGCCGAATTCATTACGCAGGGCTGCCACTACTTTGCCCGTAAAGGTATCATCCTGCTGTGAGCGATAGCGCATGATCAAGGAAAGGGCGATGACCGGTGTAGGAATTCCCATATCAAGCGCTGTTTCGAGCGTCCATTTCCCTTCTCCCGACGAATGCATCACTCCTTTGATCGTATCCAATTTCGGATCTTTGGAAAAAGCACTTTCAACCAACTCCATAAGCCAGCCTCTTACCACAGAGCCGTGATTAAATACTTTTGCTACCTGTTGGAGGTCAAGGTCGTATTTTGATTGTTCCATCACTTCAAAACCTTCGGCGATGGCCTGCATCATGCCGTACTCAATGCCGTTATGCACCATTTTTACAAAGTGGCCGCTACCTGGTCCGCCTGCGTGCAGGTAACCGTTTTCGACCGAAATATCCCGAAATACCGATGCGCAATGATTGAATACTTCGTCTTCGCCGCCGATCATGGTACAGGCTCCGTACAAAGCACCTTCCACACCGCCGCTTGTACCACAATCTAAATAGTCTATATTCTTGGATTTGAGGTACTTATAGCGACGAATCGAGTCGTTAAAATTAGAATTTCCGCCATCGATCACGATGTCGTTCGGATTAAGATTGGGAATGAGTGCTTCGATACAATCGTCAACGGGTTTGCCGGCGGGGACCATGAGCCATATCACTTTTCGACCGTCCAATTGTTGGCACATTTCGGCAAGGCTATAGGCAGGTGCTACGCCTTCGAGCGAAATATTCGTAATGTTGGCGGTAGCGACGTCGTACGCCACTACTTCATAGCCATGACGGTGTAAGTTAAGTGCTAAATTGTACCCCATTTTGCCGAGGCCAACGAATCCGATTTGACTCATTAATGAAAAAAGATTAAAATATATGAATGCGAAATTACTAGGAAAAGATGAAATAAAAAAGAATACTAATTCTAATCAAATTAATCTCATAAACAAAATTTTGTTGTAAATCAAGTTTTTAGTTAAATTTACTTTGGAATAATTTTTTTGACTACTTGATAAATGATCAGAGAATGACCACTTTTTAAAGTAAGACAAATAAAATTACATAATGCAGTTGCTCGGAACCCTATATGTAACTGTTTGGAATTAGTTTGTAGGATTTGGGTACAAAATTTTATTTAATTATTTATACTTTGCATTTGGGTAAAACTTTATGCTTAACTATTTTGGTGAAAAATAAATCTAGCTATTGAAAATTTTTCATTATTGTGGAGTATTTTTAGTTTAAAAATACTCCACAATAATGAAAAATTATTTTGCAAACTAAAATAAGTTCTTTGTAAAGAATAAGTAGTAATACTAAATTTAATTCAATTAATTGCTGAAACTAATTATGCAATTTGCTGATTGCATTCTAAATTGGAATGTTGCATTTGCAACATTATTATAGCCTTCTTGATCAACAATTGTTGCGGAATAACTTGAAGAATTTATCCAACCACTAGAATAGGATATATATGAACTACCATAATCAAAACTCGCTGTAAGCACAACAGGTGATGAAGGGAGGTAAACTCCTGAGCCTAAAAAATTATAGCATCCTTCAACCTGCATAGTTACAGTTGTAAATGGAAACATGCCTAAATATATATTATTGTCAGTTACTGGATCGTATTCGTATTTAGGAGACCAGTTAACAATAATCCCTAATCGACCATTGACCTTGTCATCTCCAGAAATATTCTCGCAAGTTGAATTTTCACTGAGCCTCAATCTTGAAATTGAATTTTTCTTAACTTCTAATTTTTCTTCAAAATTACTTTTATGAGCATTCATGATCTTATTCAAATCGCCCGTTTTAAGGGTGCCTTTTCCGATATAAAGTGTTTTTGTCTCATCTTTTAAAAATTGTACTAAATAATCTCCTATGCGAACTAGCCCATATTTATTTACCCATGGTGAATATTTTTCGTTTGAAATATTCATGTAAAAAGAATTGGGAGAGTCGGAATAAAAATAAAATGATTGCTTACTTGAATTTACCAGATCGGGGTATGGAAGAATAGATAGAGTCAAATTTTGTTTTTTTAAACTGGTTACAAATTCGTCCTGAGATTTCAGAGCTTTTCTGTAAAGTTCTCTTAATGAAGTAAAATCTTCTTTTTGCTCAAACTCATTAAATTCCATTACTTCTTTTTGAGTTAGAGCTTTAAAAGTATCGAAACTTTTAAAGTTAAGAATCTCACGCTCTATAGATATTAAAGAGGGATTTTCTTTAGTAGCTAAGATGTTATCTTTGCTACAGCTTGCAAAGAATGTTATTGTGATGACTAATAAACTTAAATTAATAAAGGCTGAGTTTTTTGTAGTTTTTTTCATTGTCTTATTTATTAGTTAAGTTGCATTGCAAATATAGATTTTTTTCTTTCCTTGATTTAAATTTTTTCATGTTTATTTAATTAAAATTTTTGCCAAAATAATAGAGTTTTAGATGGTTACTAGGAGTATATAGATAGTGGAAATAGTGCATGTTAATATTGATTTTTATAATACTATCTATGTGCTATTATCTTCATTGAAAGGTTAGTTAATAACACTTAATAAAAGATAATAGCACATGGATAAAGATAACTCTTTTACCCTATTTATCCCACCAAACTTTGGTATCCAGGTCATCCGCTCCCTGACGTGCAATGGCCTCTTTTACATTGGCACTATTGACTGAGATCTCTGAGTTTGGATAAGTTAGACGTCTGATGAAGTCACCTTTAATCCCTTTTCCGGGGAATGGATTAGGGGTTAATTTAGGAAAACCGCTTCTTCTGAAATTGGCAAATGCTTCGGGACCATTCATGAAAGAGGCAATCCAATATTGCGTATTGATTTGCTCCAATGCGTTGGCGGCTACAAAAGGATTTTCTTTCAGGTAGGAATCAATTGAAGCGGCAGGTACGGCAGCATTGGCATCAACGGAAGCCAATTGTTCCATATGGCCTCTTACACCTTTGTTGTAAAAATCTTCCACTGAGCCGGTCGTCCAACCGCGTTGAGCAGCTTCTGCCAACAACAATTGGGTTTGTGCGTAGGTAACAAAAAACATAGGCGCCTGATTTTTTGCCAGACGAGTTCTGTCCACCTGACTGAAATCATAAAAACTCTTCAAACCTAATGTTTTTACAACGTTTGCGATAGAGCTGTTATCGTATCCGAACGGCATTCCAATCTGAACCGCAGGGTCAGTGGAAGCTCTTGCTGCTACCTGTTCGGGACCGGAAGCGGCACCTACGTAGCGTACAGCAATGGATTTCAAACGCGGATCGTTGGTCTTTTTCAGATAATCTGCAAAAGGTGCCGCTAAATAAAAGTTTGCCGCTTCGGTAGAGTTCAGCATTTGGCCCGGGCCGTTTGTATAGTTGGCATCGTGCTTGATAGCCGCATTGTCGGTATTGGCAGTCATTACACCTCCGGCAATTGCCTTCTGAACTACCTGCTGGGCTTGGGTGGCATCTACTTTGCTAAGCCGCATTCCCGCTCTGAGCAAAAGCGAATAACCAAACTTTTTCCACTTTGCTACATCACCACTGTACAAAATATCGGCAGTTTCGATGGTTTTTGTCGCATCCAACGCTGCGGTTGCTTCCGTCAATTCTTTAATAATGTCTGTGTAAACAGCTTGCTGCGTATCGTATTTAGGAAGCACGACTTGGTCGGTAAAACCTTTTGCCGCCTGTGTGTAAGGAATATCGCCGTACGTGTCTGTCAGGACCATATAAGCGTACGCCTGCGTGATGCGTGCCATGCTCAACAGATTGGGTCGGTTGGGCAGTGCTTTTGCTTTCAAAATGACATCGTATGTATTTCTAACTACGCTTCGGTAATACCGCTGCCACGTTTGCTGAGTGTTGTCCCGACTGTCCTGATTAAAGTTAGCTCCGGTCAATACTCCCGAGTTGGGGGAAACCATTTGCTGAACGATGCCTATTTCGTAAATAACCACCCCGCTTGGAGGGGAAACGTTTACAAGAGCGTTGTTAAGGATAAAAGCAGGGTCTACGGCAGTAGCAGCGGTTTTGTTGACGTTAAGTTCGTCAAAACCGTTATCGCAACTCCCTAAAATCAGGATAGGAATCGAAAATAATATATTTCTGAGTGTCTTTTTCATTGCATGTATATTTTGGTGATTTCAGATGTAATGCAGCAGGTTAAGCTTCACTAGATCAATAATCATTATTAAAATTTAACGTTCAAATTAAAGCCCATACTGCGCGTAGTAGGCAGACCGGTAGATTCCATCCCTACCAAGTTGTCTGACGAATAACCAAATGACTCAGGATCAATGTTGTCTACCCATTTTTTAAGCATCAGTACGTTGTTGGCAACAAAGCTTAATTTGACTGATTTTACGGGGAATCGGGCAGGCAGAAACTTGGTGAAATCGTAGCCGGCTGTGATCTGACGGAGTTTCCAGTAGCCTCCATCGTATATAACCGGCTCGATCAAGGCTTGTGAACGAACTACTTCCCAATACGGTTGGATGTTGGCCTTTACCGTATTAGGCTCGCCTTTTTCATTTACCCCGGCCCCTATGATGCCATCTCTTCCTTCCAACGTCATTTTGTGAAGACCTTCCCGAATGAGGTTAAAGTTGGTTCCAGAGAGCATCTTGCCTCCCAATTTGTAGTCAATCAAGAAGGAAAGATTGATACCCTTGTAGCTGAAAGCGTTGTTGAAACCTCCTATCCATTTAGGGAGTGCACTTCCAAAAGAGATCAGATCAGCTGTGCGGAGGGCAATACCGTTGGTGCCGAATATCTTTTGTCCGTTGGCATCTCTGCGAAATCCAAACCCGTAGATCTGACCCATTTCCTGACCAACTACCTGACGTAATTCTCCATTGAAAACGTGCGTTCCTACGGTAATTCTCTCCGCTTGACCATCTTTGTTATAATCGCGGTCGCCAATACCGTTATCATCGGTGGTTAAGCTCAATACTTTGGTTTTGTTATAAGAAGTATTGATGGTAAAATCCCATTGGAAATCTCTTGATTTAACAGGAACCAAATTCAGCAATAGTTCCATGCCTTGGTTTTGGCTTTTCCCGCTGTTAATCAAGGTGGTGACAAATCCGGAAGCGTCGGAAATTTGGGCAGATACGATTTGGTCAGTCGTGATTTTTCTATAAACTGCCGCATCGATTGAAACCCGATTGTTGAATAACTTTAACTCCAAACCAAGCTCGGTTTCGGCCGTGCGCATGGGTCGTAAGTTAGCGTTAGGTACCGTAGTTCCCTGTGAGCCTCCCACAGGTTGCCCTCCAAAAAGGTTGGAGTTGATTCCGTAAAATAAGTTGTTTGAATAAGGCGACACGTCGGTATCGCTTCCCACCTGAGCATACGCGGCTCTCAACTTACCAAAGCTTAACCAAGTTGGAACGGAATTAAAGGCTTGTGAGAATACAAAACTACCTGATACAGATGGGTATAGAATACTTCTGTTTTCAGGGGAAAGCGTTGAAAACCAGTCGTTACGGGCAGTGGCGTTGACAAAAAGAACGTTTTTGTAAGAAAATTCTGCCGAACCATAGACGGAGTTAACCGCTCTTTCAGAAAGTCCATATTGCGGGTCTTTCACCCGTCCGTTCATCACTGTATATAAACCTCTCACTACGAAATCCTGAACCTGTACGCTGTTTAGGTCGGAGCGGCGGTACATTTGATTGCCCCCCACATTGAAATCAATTCCGAAGTCACCGAACTTCCTTGATCCTGAAATCAAGATGTCGGCGTTGGTTTCTCTAAATCGTCTTGATTCCTGCGTATATGTTCCGTTAACAAAGCCGACAGGAGCCGCTGCCAAAGAAGCTTGTCCCGTTGGGAAGTTGTTGTAATCCTGATCGCGTGACCAGTAATCCTGGCCTACCCGACCTTGCACAAACAACCAAGGCAAGAGATTGTATTTTAACGAAATATTGCCAAAAATGCGATCCCGACGAATGTTTTGAAATTGCTCCGAAAGCGTAAAATAAGGGTTGGTACGGTTCATGAACCGTGAATAAATAAACTCATTACCGGCAGCATTGAATTTCTTAGCCTCCAACAAATCAAGCGGCATAGAATTGGCCATGTTGGAAATTGCCGTTGGAATAGAGTTGTCTTGGTTGGCAATGTTAGGCGGGTTTTTGTTGAATTCGTTTGAGTAATTCATATTACCCGAAACACTCAGTTTTTTAGACAAATCATACGCAAAACCCAAGTTAATGGTTTTACGATTGAAGCTGTTGTTGGGCACAATACCTTTACTGTCCATGTTGGCAAATGACAGATTGAAGCCGCCTTTGTCGCTGTTTGATGCTACACTAACGGTATTTGTGAAATTGGAGGCATTTCTGTAAAACTTGCGAATACGGTTATAGACAGGCTCGTATGGAACAGTAACTCCATCAAACAATACCTGCGTCATACCGGGTTGGAATTTTTCACCGAACGACCATTGGCCGGAAGTTGGGTTAGGAGTGGTAGGACGAACGCCGTTTTCTCCCTGACCGTATTCATACTGATAATCCGTGAAATCCAGCGGAGTTTCGTTGGTGTAGTTACTGTTAAAGCTGACACCGATGCCTTTTGTGTTACCTCTGGTTTTGGTAGTGATCATCAAAACGCCGTCTTTGGCACGCGAGCCATACAAGGCAGCAGCAGTCGCACCTTTCAAAACAGTCATGCTTTCGATGTCGTCGGGGTTGATGCTGGAAAGACCGTCGCCACCGTCGGATGTATTTCCGCCCCCTCTTACACCGATAGAGTTATCAGAACCCGCGTTGTTGGGGTTGGTACCAAAGTTGGTATTGTCAATCGGCACACCATTGATTACGATAAGTGGGTTGTTTTGTCCCGAAATGGAAGATTGCCCGCGAATACGGATCTTAGAAGTTCCCGCAGGACCGGTACCTAACCCTGAGATGTTTACCCCCGCAATTTTTCCCTGCAAGGTATTCATAAAGTTAGGAGAACGGTTTTCGGTAAGAGCATCGGCATTGATAGTGGTAGTGGCATAGCCCAATTTTTTGGATTCCTTCTTAATACCTAATGCAGTTACCACAACTTCCTGTAATGCTTCGGCGCTTTCTGTCAGAGAAACATCCACTTTGCTTTGGTTGCCCAAGGCAACTTCTTTCGTGCCGTAACCAATAAAACTGAAAACCAATGTAGCGCCTGACGGGGCTGAAATGGTATAGTTTCCGTTTCCGTCGGTAGAAGTACCGGTGTTGGTTCCTTTTACAAGAACTGATACACCCGCCAGTGCAGATTTGTCGGCGGTGTTGGTAACGGTTCCACTAACGCGTGTTTGTGCCCATAGGGCAGTTTGTAGGGCCAAGAGTGCGATCAATAATAAGGTTGCTCTGGGCAGGAGTAATCGTTTTCTCATCTTTCTAAAGTAAGATTGTATGTGCAGTTGATTTGAGGGTGTTGAACTGATTGCAAAAAAAACATAGAATTGTGCAAAAAACTTCTACGATTAGACGATGTAGAATTTTGCAATATTTCAATGTTTAATTTAAAAAATTTAATAATAGCTATATTTGGCTAATGAGTCTCCAAAACCCACCTTCTTTTTCGTTGATCGACTTTCCGCATATCAGAGAATTGATACGGCTAAAAAACCCTACCGTTCGGTTGGGTGAATGGCCGGTGCAGGTAAGGGGAGGGATGCAGATCGTATGTATTCTTGAAGGAAAATTTGAGTGGTTGATCGACAATCAACGGCATGTTTTATACCCAAATGATGTAGTGGTTTTATGTCCATGGCATGGATACGGCAGCCCGACCAACACCCTTGAGATCGGCAGTCTGGCATGGATTACGTTAGAGCCTGCATCCTTTGAAATTACGAAAGATCTTTATTTGGGGAATTGGTCGGCCATTGTAGAGTCAGATCAGCGATTGATGGGACGATTGTTTATGACACAATCGCCAATGGTGTTGAACAACTTCAGGCAGCTTTACGAATTGATACAACGAATTGAGGCCGAATTGAAACAGGCTGAATTTGCTTATCAGACCCGCGTCAATCAACTTTTGGATGAGTTATTGGTCACCATCGTACGGCAACTCAGTCAACAACAAAACCAACGCCGCGATTTCCCTCAGGCGTTCGCCCAACTGGAACAACTGCTTCGTGATAGTCTTGACCACCCGTGGACGGTGGAAGAAATGGCTGCCGTTGTGGGTTTGGGAAGCACTGCCTTTACGGAGAAAGTAAAAGCTTACTCGGGTTTTTCACCACTTAACTATCTCATTAACATACGTATAGCTGAAGCAATGAAGCAGCTCCGGCAAACGACCAAAAGCCTTACGGATATTGCATTGGATACCGGCTTTTACTCTTCGCAACATTTTTCCACGACGTTTAAAAAATTGACAGGCTATACTCCGGGGCAGTTTCGAAAGCGGGGGAAACAGTAAACGTTTTGTAAAAGAAGTGCTCTCATCTTTTTCACTCAGTCACTTTAAAAAGATTTAAACCAATGATCGGCACGCTCAAATCTCTAAATTTTTCATTCACAATTTTCAGCCTCTAACGAATGGATTGCATTGTCACCATAGACATCGGTACTACAAAAGTAAAAGTATCGGCTTTTGACCAGGCCGCCAATCTTATCGGTTGGCGACAGGGAACGTATCCTACGTTTCACCCGCAGCCTAATTATAGCGAGCAAGATCCGGAACAGATTTTTCTGACGGTTTTGTATGCCTTAAAAAGCCTGTTGAACGATGAATTGACCAAAAAACACAAGCCTGTTGCGTTGGTTTTCGGGGCGTCCATGCACAGCGTTTTGCCCATTGATAAGCAGGGTGTACCCATTCGGAATGCTGTTATTTGGGCAGATAACCGTGGGCGTGACGAAGCCAACGCCTTGCGAAATTCCGACGAATGTCGACTGATCTATGAGCAGACGGGTACGCCGGTGCATCCGATGTCTCCTTTGATCAAGATTCGTTGGTTTCGTACCCATTCGCCCGCTACTTGGTTTGAAAAGGTCTATAAATTTATTTCGATCAAAGAATATATTATTTATCAATTGACGGGACAATTGGCGGTAGATCAGAGTATTGCGTCTTCTACCGGCCTTTTCAATATTCATTCGCATCAATGGGAAGCATCGGCGCTGAATTACGCGGGTATCAAACCGAGCCAGTTGTCGGAATTGGTGCCGATTGATTTTGCGGAATTGAAACTTAAAAAAGAATACGTTCGCCTTTTTAGATTGACTAGTGCCGCAAAGATAATCATCGGTGCAAGCGACGGATGTTTTGCTACATTGGGTGCCGGCGTTATTACTGAAGGAGATGCAACCATTACCATTGGGTCAAGCGGGGCGATGCGCGTGGCGGGAAAACAGGTGATCAAAGACCCGAAACAGCGCTTTTTTAACTATCTGTTGAATGAAGGAACCTATATCTCAGGCGGGCCGACCAACAATGGCGGTGTTGTTTTTGAATGGTTTGTTCAGCAATTCGGAGCTTCGGGCATCCATTTGAATTTGGAACATACGGTTAAACAATTGCTGATTGAAGCCGAGCGCGTGCCGGCAGGGGCGGGTGGATTGCTGTTTTTGCCATATTTGTTAGGTGAACGCGCACCTTTGTGGAATGCCAATGCACGCGGTGCCTATATCGGTGTCAATATTACCCACGAACGGCGGAATTTTATTCGGGCAACCGTTGAAGGAATCATTTATGAAATGCACAGTATTGGTAAGCTTCTTCAACAATACCGTTCTATTCAAAATCTGTACATCAACGGCGCTTATGCAACGCTACCGCTTTTTGCGCAAATTTTGTCGGATGTGTTTGGTAAGAAAGTGTATGTCAATGATAAGCATGACAGTGCAAGTGCAGGGGCTGCGTTACTGGCGCTGACGCATCTGGGTGTTTTCAGTGATTTGGAAGCGGCGGCTAAAACCATTCGTTCGGTAGAAACCTATCAGCCAAGTGCAGAAAACCACGAACGGTATGCGCGTTTTACCGAAATCTTTGACCGATTGAGCCAAAAACTGGCGGAAGATTTTGATGCTTTGGTGGCGTTACAGTGATGCTGAAATAGAAAATTAAATAAAAATAAAGCAATTGAAAGTCAATTTGTTATAGAATTGTGTTATACTATTTTTAGGTAAAAATGCAATAAAATAAATTTTGGCACGGTTTATGTGGTTGAGGTATGAAATTACTCTAACCACTTACAATAATGAATAGAATTGTGAAATTGGCCGTTGCTTTATTATTGGTTAGCACCTTCTCATGGGCGCAAAACACGACAAACACCGCTAAAAAATGGCGTTTGAACGAACAGGGAAAACTACAGCTCTCTCTAAATGAAGGAGCAACTTGGGAAATGTCGGAGGATAACGTTGAAGCACGTTTAAGCGCTTTTCAATTTCTGAATGCTGACAACGGATGGGCTGTCGGACAAAATGCGACGATTTTGCACTGGGACGGCGAAAAATGGAGTGAAGTGTTGATTTTCAGTTCTGCCAATCTTTTGTCTGTCTTTCTTCAGGATGATAAAAACGGTTGGGCAGCAGGCAGTGGCGGTACCATACTGCATTGGGATGGAACGAGTTGGAATGCCGAAAATTCCCCCACGACTGAAACGTTGGTCAATATTAAAAGCCTATCTACGGGCGCTTTACAAATCACCACTTTGAATGGCACCACATTCGAACGAGTGAATGCTCAATGGCACACCCAAAATGCGCCCGTGGCTCCTACGCTTTCTGCATCTTTGGGAAATCCCGAATAGAAATTACTTAAAATATGTCTTAATTTCCTTGATAAGGGCTTTATACTCAGCAAGTTCTTCCGCTTTTCTATAGTAAGCGGCCGCTTTTCTTAGGTCGCCTGCGCGGTGGGCAATGCGGGCAAGTCCCGCGTAGGAAAATGCATGGTATTCTTTGGTATACTCAGTATCGTAAGGTTGTCGAAGCGCGGCTTGGTAGGATTTGGTCGCTTCTACGTCATTTTTGAGATGCTTTTCTTCGTACAAGCCCTCAAAGGTTTGGACGGCGATAGGGAAAAATTTATCTGTTCTTCTTTTAAACCGCTCCAGAAAAGGCTCTGCTTCTTCATACTTTCCCAGAAGCAGCAGGGCCTCAATGTTTTTCATTAAAAAAACGGGATTGTTTGGGTATTTTTGAGTTAAAGATGCCAAATAACCCGAAGCCTTTTCGTAGCGTAGCTCATGTTTTAGAAAAATACGAGCCAAATAAAAAGCAGACTCCGTACGCGTAAAAATTCCTTTTTTTGCTGCCACTTCCATTTGACGAAGGCCTTCTTCACGATTTCCGTCTTTAAAGAAAAGGAGCAGGGGCTTTACGATCGGATGGTCTTCGGGATAGCGGATGACGTAATAATTATACAAACCCGACGAGAAATAGAATTCAGGATTGGTCTCCATGTATTTGAAGCCATCCATGACGTAATTATAGGCCTTTTTTCCTTCAGAAGCGGCTTTGATTTTATCATCGTTATAATTATGAATTAAGGCAACATAGCCATGCCCCGCCATTGAAAAAAAAGCTGCTTCGGGGCGTGTTTTTTTATCTTTTTCCAAAACTTTCGCCTTATTTATACAATCTTCCAGCAAATTCATGTACTGCCCGCTGACTGCTTTATTGTCTTTTACGGGTAAGTATTGCCAATGCAATTGAATGGCTTTCAATAAAGAATTGACGGGGTGATTGGGGTATTTTGCCTTGATTTGTTTTGCCAAAGGCTCTGCTTCTCCAAATTCGTAATTATAGATATGATCAATGACTTCCAAAACTAAGTTTTGAGTAGGAGGATCATATAAAAGTTGAGCGTTGGCAAAAGGGGCACTAACTAAAAAAATAAATAAAATGATTCGATTCATGTGGCTGTTAGCGGACAAATAAAATAGATAGAAACTGCTAATTTTTGGCATTCGGCTTGAAACCTTTAGCTTTGTCCTTAACGTTAAATCACCAATAAAGAGTTTAGTGATTTTTGTTTTTTACGGGAAAGATTCACAGATTTTTATGTCAACATTTTTTTTATAATTGACTGTGGACCCTAGACGATTGACTGTGAACTTATTACACTATGATACAATACGAGCATTTTACCCTTGACAACGGACTCAAAATTTACGTACACGAAGACCATGCAACGCCAATGGCGGCGGTCAATATCCTATACAATGTCGGGTCGCGCGATGAGGAAGAAAACCGTACGGGATTTGCCCACCTTTTTGAACATTTAATGTTTGGCGGTTCTAAAAATATACCGGCCTATGATGAACCGCTTCAGAAAGTAGGCGGCGAAAACAACGCGTTTACTTCTCCTGATATTACAAATTACTACATTACACTGCCTTCGGTCAATCTGGAAACTGCTTTTTGGCTCGAATCTGATCGCATGATGAGCCTTTCTTTTGACCCGAAAGTATTGGAGGTACAACAGAAAGTAGTGGTGGAGGAATTCAAACAGCGGTATCTTAACCAACCCTACGGCGATGTTTGGCTCAAATTAAGGCCGTTGGCGTATCAAGTCCACCCGTACCGCTGGGCTACGATCGGAAAGGAGATAAGCCATATTGAAAACGCTACGTTGGACGATGTTCGCCACTTTTTTTACAAATATTACTTGCCCAATAATGCCATATTGGTAGTGGCGGGTGATGTAACCGTTCCTCAGATCAAAGCATTGGCGGAGAAATGGTTTGGGCCGATTGCTCCCGGTGAAAAATACGTGCGGAATTTGCCGAAAGAACCGTTGCAAACGGCGGCGCGATTTGCCGAAGTAGAGGCTAAAGTACCGCTCAATGCGATCTACAAAGTATACCACACCTCAGGGCGTTTTGCCGACGATTTTTATACCGTTGATTTAATGACCGACGTCTTGGGCCGGGGTAAATCCGCCCGTTTGTACCAAAAATTATTAAAAGAAAGACCCCTGTTTGCCAATATCAACGCTTATACCACATCTTCAATCGACCCGGGACTGTTCGTGATACAGGGAAATCTGAATTCGGGTGTTCCTTTGGAAGAAGCAGATGCAGCCATTGAAGAAGTATTACAGGAATTGACTGAAATTCAGATGCCTGATCGGGAGTTGGCTAAAGTGAAAAATCAGGCAGAATCCACATTGGCGTTTTCGGAGATCGAACTGCTCAATCGCGCTATGAATTTGGCCTACGCAGCCAATTCAGGCAACGCCGATCTGGTCAATCAGGAAGCGGAGAAAATTCAGGCGGTCAGTGTGCAGGGAATTCAGGAGAAAGCAAAAGAGTTGCTGACAAAAGAGAATACGTCAACCTTATATTATAAAGCGATAAATGCTTAAAGTGCTGACAGTCAATTAAGGTTGTAACAAAATAAGAAAGATGAAATTCAGAGTTGGTTCAGGGTACGACGTTCATAAACTGGAAGAAGGAAGAGATTTTTGGTTGGGAGGCATTAAAATTCCGCACACGCACGGCGCTAAAGGGCATTCAGACGCCGATGTAGTGTGCCACGTTATTTGTGATGCGCTGCTGGGAGCCGCCAACATGCGTAATATCGGGTTTCATTTTTCGGACAAAGACCCGCAATGGAAAGGAGTAGACAGTAAATTGTTGTTGTCGAAAGTGATGGAAATGATTCGGGAAGCAGGGTATGAAGTAGGAAATGTAGACGCCACAGTGGTATTACAGGAACCTAAACTGAACCCGTACATTCCTGCCATGAAAGAATGTCTGTCTGACGTGATGAACATTCCCGTGGAAGACATTTCCATCAAGGCTACTACCTCCGAGTGGATGGGTTTTGTAGGTCGGAAAGAAGGCATTGCCGCGCACTGTGTTGCGCTGATTTATAAACCGGGAGAATCATAGCAAAAGCCAATAATCGAAATGGACAGTATCATTCAAAAATTAGCTTTAGAGTTTAAACAAAGTCTTAACGAGCGCTATGGCAGTCGTTTTGCGAAGCTTATTTTATTTGGATCATATGCACGTGGAGATTTCCATGAAGAGTCGGATGTAGACTTTTTGGTGGTATTGAATGATGAAAAAGTACAGAGTGGTAAGGAAGTGTTTTTTTTGAGTGATGTTGTCAGTAAATTGACCTTAAAGTATGATAAGTTAGTGGCTATTTTGCCGGTCAGCTTGAATCGGGTAGTGGAGTCTCCGCTTCCTTTTTATCAGACTATTCGATTTGAGGGCAAGGAAATATGATTACAATTCAACAGGAAATCGAAAAGTACATTCAGAAAGCGCATGATTGCCTTTCTGATTCACTGTATTTGTTAGAGGGAAAAAGGTTTGAAGCCGCCTGCAATCGCAGTTATTACGCTATTTTTGATATGATTCAGGCAGGATTGGCCTTTCAAAATGCTGCCGCTAAAACCCATACAGGAGCACATACAAAATTTAGAGAGCTGTTTATTAAAAGCAGTATTTTTCCTGATTCATTCAATAATATCATCAATGATTCTTTCAGTCTTCGTCAAAATGGAGACTATGACAATGATTATAATGTTTCGTTGGAAGAAGCAACTCGTAGTTTTGAAGAAGCTGCTTTATTTGTCAATACTATCTCTGATTATTTAAGAAAACATTTTGAAAATTAAGTGCCATAAATGATGAAGAAACACCTTACCTTTCTCTGTAGCCTGATTACGTTGGCAGCTTGCGGCCAAACCACTAATAATGGCTCTATTGAGCAACCGCTCGGTTTTGAAGAATATGATCCCATTTCTACGCTTAAAGTAACGGAACACAAGGTCACACGCTCTAAATTTCCATTCATTGATGTGCACAATCATCAGTATGGCATGAATTCGCAGGATCTGTCCAAATTGGTAGCTGATATGGACGCGTTGAACATGGGAATCATGGTCAACCTGAGCGGGCGAGGATTTTCGCAGCAGTGGGAGGAAGGTACGTCCACCATCAACGGCGCCATTGCCAATGCCCGTAAAAATTATCCGAAACGCTTTCTGGTGTTTACCAATCCCGAACTCAAAAACATCGGTTCGCCGGGTTGGGGAGCGAGGGCCGCCAAACAGATTGAAGACGATGTAAAAGCGGGAGCTGTAGGAATGAAAGTATACAAGAACCTCGGTTTCAGCGGTGTCAAAGATACCGACGGAAAACGGGTAGCCGTAAGCGACCCGCGTCTTGATCCTATTTGGGCCAAATGCGGAGAATTAGGCATTCCGGTCATTATTCACACCGCCGACCCTAAATCTTTTTGGGACCCGATGGACCGCTACAATGAGCGTTGGTTGGAATTAAAAACCCACGCCGGACGCAAACGAAGCAACAATGACCCCGTTCCGTTTGATTCATTGATGCGTGAACAACACGCCGTTTTTGCACGCCATCCCAAGACTGTTTTTATCAATGCACACATGGGGTGGTATCCGAATGATTTGAAAAAACTTGACAGCCTAATGAAGAAGTTCCCCAATATGAACGTCGAAATTGGTGCGGTCATTGCCGAACTGGGCCGTCAGCCGCGCGCTGCTAAGGCATTTTTTACCAAATGGCAGGATCGAATTCTGTTTGGAAAAGACAGTTGGGTGCCTTCCGAATACGCGACCTATTTCAGAGTGCTGGAAACCGAAGATGAATATTTCCCTTACCACAAAAAGTACCACGCATTTTGGCGAATGTACGGAATGGGGTTGTCCGATGAGGTTTTGAAAAAAGTCTATTATAAAAATGCGTTGCGGATCATTCCCGGCATTGACAAAACGCAGTTTCCTGATTAGTGAAGCATGAAATTAAAATGAGAGATTTATAGAAATAGAGGAGGAGGATCGAGTGTAACTCAATAGGGGAATGTCATTATAAAGTTTGAAGTTATTTGTAAAAGAAGCATTTTTGCATTAATATCTTACTCGGTATGAAATTATCCAAGAATCATATTCGTCAACTTCAGGATTATTTTAAGACACAACCTGTCATAAAAGCCTATCTGTTTGGTTCATATGTTCGTGGAGAAGCTACTGAAAGCAGTGATGTGGATTTACTGGTTGAATTGGATTACACTCAACGAATCGGCCTCCATTTTGTTCAAATGGTTTTTGATTTAGAGGAATTACTTCAAAAAAAGGTGGATTTAATACCGACCGACAGCGTTTCAAAATACGTTAGTCCCTACATTGAGGCGGAAAAGAAGATGATTTATGAAAGATAGGCCGGGAGATAAAGCACGCCTTCAGCATATCTATGATGCCATATTAGAAATAGAGTCTTATACGGAAAATAGCGACATTGACGAGTTTTTAAATAATTCAATGATGCGCTTTGCCTGTATCAAGCAAATTGAGATTATTGGAGAAGCCGGTAATCATATTTCGGAAGAATTTCGAGGAAAATTTAAAGAAATTGAGTGGCGAAAAATTGTAGGGCTTAGGAATATTTTAGTACACGAATATTTTGGGGTATAAGCCGAATTATATGGGATATAATACAAAACGATATCCCTGACTTGAAAGTAAAAACTGAAAACATATTGAACCAACTATAAGTATAAGCAATGCAACAAAAGAAAATTGTTCGCGTAGGCGATATTGAGTGCGGAGCCGATGAATTGTTCCTTATTTCGGGACCGTGCGTAATTGAAGACGAAAAGATCATGATGACCGTAGCCGAGCGTCTCAAAGAGATTTCGGAGCGTTTGGGCATCAAAATAATCTACAAGTCTTCTTTCATGAAAGACAACCGCAGCAGCCTTGAGTATTACAGTGGCCCGGGGCTTGATGCCGGTATTAAAATTTTGGCGAAAGTAAAAGAGCAATTCGGGTTTACACTGCTTACCGATATTCATTATCCCGATCAGGCTGCTCCTGTGGCCGAGGTCGTTGATGTATTGCAGATTCCTGCCTATCTGTGTATGCAAACCATGTTGGTGGTAGCCGCCGCCAAAACGGGCCGCGTGGTGAATTTGAAACACGGGCAATTCTTAGCGCCTGAAAACATGAAGCACCCGGTTAAGAAAATAGAAGACAGTGGAAATGACCAAATTATCCTGACCGAGCGTGGCTATACGTTTGGCTATAATGACCTCATTGTTGATCCACGCAGTTTTTATCACATGAACAAAACGGGTTATCCGGTCGTATTTGACGTAACGCACGCTATTCGTAAATACGGTATTCCTTCGAAAGACAGCAAAGGTGGTGCGCGTGAGTACTTGCCGGTGTTGGCGCGTGCCGGCGTAGCAGCCGGCGTAGATGGCCTCTTTGTAGAAGCCCATACGTGCCCGTCAGAAGCACTTTGCGATGCAGCCAGTCAGTTGGATATCAATTACTTGGAAGAGTTCTTGAAGCCATTGATCGAAATTCACAACGTAGAAGTGAAATACCGTGCCACTGCGCAGGAATTAGCGTAAATACAAGTATTTTATTTAAAACAAAGAAAGCAGACGCCTAAGCGTCTGCTTTCTTTGTTTTAATACTGTTCTTTCTATTTCAGACTTGCGATTGGAATGGGTTGATTGCGGTCCCATAACGCCGTTACGTTGACGATCTTCCATTTTCCGTCCTGCTTTTCCATGATGCGTGTTTCGGTGCTGTGGGTGTAATTCTTCATTTGTTTGTCACTGTTGTACTGATTCCAAATGAGATACGCCACGTTGTCGCCAAAGAATTTCACGATCATGTCTTTGCGGACTACTTTCGGGTTGTTGCTGCCGCCGGCTCCCGGCTTGTTGTCTTCAATATATCGTCCAATTTTGTCGTCTACCGCCAGCCACCCGATTTTTGGGTCAAAGTAGCCATCTTTACTCCAAACTTGGAACGCATAGTTTGCCTGCACGAAGTTTTCTTTCCAGCAGTTGTAATCACCCTTGAAAAAGCAGGTAGTCTCATTTTCAATGGTTTGCATGATAGCTTTGGTTTCTCTTTCTTCGTCAACGGAAGTCATTGACGAATTCGTTTTGCTATCGGCTTCTTTGCAGGCAGTAAAAGCACCAATAACGAATAACAGGGCAAAAAGTGTTGTTTTCATAAATACATACATTTTAGATGAAAAATAGATATGCACTTACCCTTGTATCCCTCCAAACGGCCTTTGATCAGGCGCTTGTTGGCACTATGAATGTTATCTTTTTATCTTTAATTTCCAAATAAAATACAATTTATTTTTGAATTAATACCTTTTTTGGAAAATGTAAAAAATGTATACTAATAAGATAAAGGATGACTCATTCGCTGTTGAAATTTCTTTGGAGATTCTCCTACGTATTTCCTGAAGATTCGAATAAAATAAGAGTAATCCGCATACCCAAGCTCATCCGCTACGGCCGTGACGGTCACATCGTTATAAATGAGCATCCGTTGCGCTTCTATCATGATCCTTTTCAAGATCAAATCTCCCGTAGTTTGGTGCACAGCTTCCTGACATATTCGGTTTAAATGACGCGTGGTCATGTTCATGAGATCAGCGTATTCTTTCGGAAGTTTTTTGGTTTTGAAGTAACTGTCAATCCATTTTTCCAACTGCTTGAGCCGAGCATAATGGCTGTGTTGATTGTCAACATTCAGGCTTTTTTCTTTATAAAGGCGTGCAAGCTGAATATACACTAAGTCTGCCAATGAAACCAAACGATCATATTTGAAGGGTAAATTAGAGCGATGCTCGTCATAGATTTCCTTAAATGAAGATTCGATCGAAGGTGTTTCCTGCGGTTGCAGATAAATGACAGGATAATTAGTTTGTAGGTAGAAGAACGGAAAATGCTCCAATTTTTTGGAAAGATAAACGTCATTATAAAACGCCTGCGTATGAAAAAATACGTATCCCTGTACATCTTCTGAAAGCTCCCAGTTATGTACCTGTCCGGGCGTAAGCAAAAAAACACTTCCTGCTTTTACAGTATAGGTATTGAAATCAATGGAATGTTTACCCGTTCCGGCAGTAAATAAGACAGCAATATAGGTGCTGTGCTTATGCGGAGAATTTATGAATTGGTGGGTTTCGAGGTGTACTTTTAACTCATTGGCGTAAAAGGAATGGGAGGTACTTGCCTCCGTAAATTCGGTAATGCCGTAAATCGGTAATTGTTTCATGCGAAAAACGATGAATGTCCGTATAATCCTGTTTTTGGATACAAATATGCATCATTTGAGATAGTAAATGGTTTTATTTTTGCATAATAAAAAAGATAAAGATCATGGCTCTCATTCATTTAATGCAAAATAAATGCCCCAAATGTCACCAGGGACAGGTGTTCAATACCGGAAATCTGTTTAGTTTCAAACCCGCAAAAATGCAGGACGAATGCCCGCATTGTCATCAGAATTTCAGCAAAGAGCCCGGTTTTTACTGGGGTGCGATGTACGTAAGCTACGGATTGGCTACGCTGGAAATGGCATTGGCTTGTATCTTTTCGATTTCAATCGGCATCAGTGCCCTTGATTTTACTAATCTTGGAATCTGTATTGCATTTGTTTTAGTGCTCTTTCCTTTTAATTTTCGAATGGCACGTTTGATCTGGCTCTATCTTTTTACGAACCTGATCGAGTCGTAACGGAAGAGCCGAGGATTGTGAGAAATGTGAGGTACTTTCTGTGTCGTCGGTTTCTCAAAACCGACGGCTTGGCTGCTTTCAATTCAACACGACCCGATAGCTCAAATGATTGTTTGCACGAGGTTGTGAGCAACCTCAGTGCAGGTTTTGAGAAACCTGCTGCACAAACACCACCACACCGCCGATTGGGTTGCTCACAACCCAAGGCTGCTACAACAGAGAAAGTGCTGACAGCGCAGGTTTTGAGAAACCTGCTGCACGTTCAGACTTCTTTTCTGCCTTATATGAATTACTCCGAAGCATACTTCTCCCATTTGGCCAAAACAGCCTGAAAATCAGCGGGTAATTCTGATTCAAACTGCATCCGCTTTTTGGTGCGGGGATGTTCGAATCCAATGGACTTGGCATGAAGCGCCTGACGGGGCATAAGCTGAAAACAATTCTCGACAAATGCTCGGTAGCTGCCGCTCGTAGTACCGCGCAGGATTTTGTCCCCTCCATACACAGGATCGCTGAACAGCGGATGTCCGATATGTTGAAAATGGGCTCTGATCTGGTGCGTGCGCCCCGTTTCCAAATTACACTGAACCAACGACACATACTTGAACGATTTCAGCACTTTATAATGCGTTACGGCGTGCTTTCCCTGACTGCCGTCTTCATACACATCCATCACTTTGCGATCGCGCGCACTGCGGCCAATATGACCCACAATCGTTCCTTCCGTTTCTTTTGGTTCACCCCAAACCAACGCATTATAAGTACGTTCGGTAGTATGTTCAAAAAACTGACGGGCAATGTGCGCCATTGAATATTCTGTTTTGGCAATGACCAACAGTCCCGAAGTATCTTTGTCAATGCGGTGAATAAGGCCGGGCCGGGCCTCTCCGTTTCGACCCGTGGGTAGATGCTGAAAATGATAAACCAATGCATTGACGACCGTGCCCGTCCAGTTACCATACGCCGGATGAACGACCATACCGGCGGGTTTATTCAGGACCAATACTTCATCGTCTTCGTAAATAATATCCAACGGAATATCTTCGGCCACTATATCGGTTTCGCGCGGCGGGTGCGGCATCGATATAGTGATGACGTCTAGGGGTTTAATTTTATAACTTGATTTTACAGCTTTATCATTAACTTTGACCGACTCGGTTTCTATGGCGTTTTGGAGCTTGGTACGGGTAACATTCGACAAATGATGCTTAAGGTAATGGTCGATCCGCATGAGGGTTTGCCCTCGATCCGCAACGATTCGATGATGCTCGTACAATTCGTCCTCCTCATCGGCGGGGAGCGCTTGATTTTCCGACATTGAAATATTTTTTTAAATTTCGCAATAATATCCCAAGCATTGCGTTTCTTGGGCTGATAACTACTCTTAATATTTGATTAACTTATGGACTACAATCAAGGACAAAAGAAAGATCGTAAAAGCCTACTTCTTGCTGCATTGGCAATTCTAGCCCTTCTAAACGTGGTGCTTATCTATTTCTTTTACAAAGAACGGGAAAAGAACAAAGAACAGGAAACCGTTATTACCGCTAAGACCGAAGAAGTCGTAGCCGCCAAGATGAAACTGGATTCGATTTCTGCACAATTGGACGCAAAAATAGCTGAAATTCAGCAGTTAGGCGGTCAGGTTGATTCATTGGTTTCATTAAAACAACAACTTGAAAAAGATAAAGCGGCCTTAAGAAATGCCTCAAGCGCAGCATCTGTTGACATATCTAAATACAAGCAAAAGATTGCGAACTACGAGGCTATTCTGGTTCAAAAAGACTCGGATATTGCCAAGCTGAAAGAAGAGTTGGGCATTGTAACGGCTCAGAATCAGGAGCTAAACACCAAAGTTTCAGGACTTGAAGGTGAAAAAGTGACCTTGCAAAAAACATTTGAAGATTCAGTAGGTTCATTGAGTAACAAAAACCGTGAGCTAGCCGAAAAAGTAACGATTGCGTCGGCCCTGAAAGCCGAAAAAATTGCGGTGAACGCGGTTTCAGCCAAAGGTAAAGAACGGGATGGAGGAGCTTACAGAGCAAAACGCATTGACAAGCTCAAAGTAGATTTTGATCTTGCTGCCAATCCAATTTCTCCTAACGGCGATCGCGAAGTATACCTCCGCATTTTGGACCCTGAAGGTGCTGTAATGGCCGATATGGCTACCGGTTCGGGTACATTCGTATACGCCGGGCGTGAAACCGTTTATACGGCCAAGCAAAACCTTAATTACAACAACGAAGGCTCGCAGGGCTCGATCATTTACTCACGCGGCGGTATTCCGCTCAAAAAAGGTGAGCATACCATCGAGTTGTATTGCCAAGGCTTCCGCATTGGTACCACAACCTTCAAAGTACGTTAGACTTTCAGGTAAATAATATACGATAAGAGTTAAAGGTTAACGAGTTAAGTTCTCTATTCTTAACTTATTAACCTTTAACTCTTAACTTTTTTAGGACTAACCCCTTAATAATCACTTTTAAAGGTTATTTTTGTCGGTAAGTAAACTTTTTTACGCGAAATCTTGTAGAACTTTCAACTATTTACTAGTTTTCGCACCAAACATAAAACTATCATAATTTAAGTACTGAATGGCTCAACAACAACGCAGACCTTTTCGACCCGTTAGACAAGAAGAACCGTACCGCATCAATGAACGTATCCGTGTCCCGCAAGTTCGTTTAGTTGGTGAAAATGTCCCTCAAGGTATTTATGACATTCAGCAGGCTATAAAGTTTGCAGAAGAACAAAACCTTGATCTGGTAGAGATTTCTCCCAACGCTGTCCCTCCCGTTTGCAAAGTAATTGACTACTCTAAGTTCAAATACGAGCAAAAGAAAAAGCAGAAAGAGATCAAGGCCAATGCCCAGAAAGTGGTTATTAAAGAGATTCGCTTCAGCCCGACAACCGACGATCATGACTATGATTTCAAGCTGAAACATGCGATCAACTTTTTGAAAGAAGGCGCCAAAGTAAAGGCTTATGTGCAGTTTTCAGGCCGTGAAATTGTGTTCAAAGACCAAGGTTATAAACTTTTGGAACGTTTTGCCAAAGCATTGGAAGAAGTTGGCAAAGTAGAACTTGAACCAAAACTCGAAGGCAAGCGCATGAGCATGATTTTGACTCCTAAAGCGATTAAAAAATAGCCTCTTCTTCAATCATCGGAAATCTGTTTTCCATTTTTGAAAAGAAATAAATAACGAAAAAGCGTCAGCCACAGGATTTTCCTGCGGCTGACGCTTTTTCGGTTTAAGTGCTAGCGTTATCTTCAGTAGCCGGGTCGGGTTGTGAGCAATCCTTCTCACCACGACAGTCTCTCTGTGTGGAGGGTTGCTCACAACCCGACCCGGCCACTGAAGGCAATTCTTTCCTTGTAAAACCTGAAAACTTTCACCTGGCTACTTAAAAATTGGCCAACGTGAATTTTACCGAAACAAAATAATCAACACTGCTCCAATTACCATCACAGCGGCTCCTGCAAGTTTGCGCCAAAGTTGCGTTTCCTGAAAGAACTGCACACCCAATAATACACTCACCAAAGCCGAAATCTGGAACAATGCCAGAGCGTAGCTTACCTGAATGCCTTCAAAGGCGTAATTGGTGGAAAGCTGCATTAGGCCCGCCGAAAACCCCAAGGCTAAAAATTGCCATTTGTACGTTTTTAAAACAGAATAATGCGCTCGAAAAGAAGTGCTTTGCAGCGTAAAAAGGAAAGCCGTAAACGAAAATAGAAAACCGCCCACGCACCAGGAAACAAAGGCTAAATTGGCGTTGGTAGCTACAATGATCTTTTTTAAAAATAACGCATCAATGGCCGAAAGAAACAACGCCAGAAAACGATACTGTACTTCCCGTTGTTGAAAAATCTGCCAACTAAACCGTTGTGAAGAAGATGATTGACTCAACACAAAATAACTTCCCGCTACGATCAGCAGCATTCCGCTGATGCCCCAACCGTTGGGGATTTCTCCCAACAAAAAAAGCCCGAAAACTAAACTGACCAGTGATTTGTAGGCGTTGATAGGCCCCAGTACCGACAAGTCGCCCTGATGGAGTGATTTGACCAAAAAGTAATTTCCGGCTACACCCAGTATATTAAAAATAATTGAGTTATACCAAAATGAAAGAGGAAGGGCGATGGGCGGATTCAAAAAAAGATAAAATATGCAACCAATACTCAACAACCCATAAGTACTTGTAACAACGAAGAGAGGATGGGCTTGGCGCTGGGTTAGGTACTTTTGGAAAACGTTCGACACCGGGTTTACCAAAATCCTAACCCCAATCGCCAAGGCAGTTGTAGATATAAAAAATAAAAGCATTAGCTTTTTCTACGTCAATTTTAGGTTTGTCGGATCCCAATTCACTACTTTTTTCTCAAAGTAGCTTTTGTTGCAGGCCAGCACCGGAGCAGCCGCACGGAATCCGAAAAGGGGGTCTTCCACAATGGGAGAATTCGTCAGAATACCGTCAAAAAAGGTCTTGAAATGATTTTTGTGCGCGTCGTCGTCTTGCGGAGCGTCAAATTTTACTTCTTTGACAGGTTCCGGCGTGCGGGTTTCGGCGGGGTATTTGGCGTCGTAAGTTGCCAGGTATTCCTGTTGCTGTGCGGTGGTAAAGGTACCGAAACTCTCGCCGTTGCTATAGCCGGGAGCCGCCGCAAGCTTACGTTTGGTCAAGGTAAGAGATTCTCCACTAAACGTGATCTCCCCTTCATTGCCGACAATGCGTGTTACATTTTTAATGGAACCGGCGTTGGCAAAATTCACCCTCAATACCATTTGGAAGGGATCCAGTTTACCCATTGCCGGGTATTCCATGGTGGCGATCATCACATCAGGTACGTCGCGGCCGTCTTTCCAGTAGGAGAGTTGTCCCGAAGAAAAAATTCGATTTGGTCCCAATGCGCCCGTCACAAAATGAACTCCTGTGATAAGGTGAACGAATAGGTCACCCGCCACACCCGTACCGTAATCACGGTAATTGCGCCAGCGGAAGAAGCGCAAAGGATCAAATGCCCGCTTGGGAGCATCTCCCAAAAAGGTTTCCCAATCGATGGTTTTTGGGGAGGCATCTGTCGGAATGGAATATTGCCACGCACCAATGGCGTTAAAACGGTCATTGGTCGATTCTATGAAATTGATCATGCCGATATCGCCCGCTTCAACGAGACGTTTAGCTTCTTTAAAAGCCGCTCCGCTGATGCGCTGACTGCCGATCTGCATTACTTTTCCCGCAGCTTTGGCCGCTGCAATGACCGCAGCACCTTCTTCGATGTGTTGTACCATCGGTTTTTCGCAATATACATGCTTCCCTTTTTTGAGAGCCGCAATGGAAATACGGTCGTGCCAGTGATCGGGGGTAACGATAAGGACGGCATCAACGTCTTTGCGTTCGAGTACTTCACGGTAATCGCGGGTCGTAAACACATGATTGCCAAACACTTCTTTCGCATGAGCCAAACGGCCGTCGTACAGGTCAGCCACAGCTACCAATTCACACATTTCGGTACGTAAAGCAGCCCTGGTGTCCGAAAAACCCTGAATCCCCATTCCAATGGTGGCAATACGCACTTTGTTGTCGTTCAGGCTTTTGATGATATTAAAATGGGGTACTGCGGCGGTAGAAGCAGTAACAACACCTAATTGTTTGACAAAGGTGCGACGGTCTGTTTTCATAGTCAGTGGGGATGAAGTTTAGTTGGGTAAATTGGTTTCAGGAAAATTATTTTGTTATTTTGAAAGAACCTAAAAAGCGCTACAAAATGCGTTGACGCAAGTTATGAATTTATAAAAAACATAAATTCCTCCTAACACTCATAAAAATCAGCGTTCAAACATTTATACTCAGGATGTTGCCTTACTTTTTCGATTAAGAATTTTACGTAAAAGCCAAGTGACAAACAAAACCACAAATACAAAGGCGACAATTGGAAACCAGAAGGTAAAAAAAGTAAATACGACCGAAAGAAGATTTTCAAACGTAGCAACGACCGGGTTGGCAACGCCGCCGCTGAACTTCGTAGAAGCCAAACGAACCAAGCTTGTACCCGCCTGAATAAACCCTGCCGTGCCACCGCCCATAATAAGCCCTAAACCCCATTGCAGGATGGGATTATCGATCTCAACAAATGAAGTAGTCAGCAGTGTACCTGCGGCAAACGCGGCAGGTGTTGCGATGGTATCGAGCAGATTATCAACCCACGGAATGTAATAGCCGCCAATTTCAAGCGTGGTAGCAGTAGTTAAAATCGCGATAGCGGTCCAGGTGCCCATCCACTCAAAGCCCGTCGTAACATTGGCAAAACCAAAATGAATGGCCAAGCTGCTCAATAAAAGCGGCACAAACACCCGAAATCCCGAACAGGCGGCCAAACCAACGCCCAAACAAAGGCTGAGGAAGATTTCCATGATAAAGAATAAGGGTCTTTTAATTACCTTTGGTTTGAGTAACTAATCTGAAATGCAATATGCGTATTACGAATCTAAAAATAGAAAATTTTAAGCGCTTTACTGATTTATCTATTAAGCAAATTCCCGAGTCGGCCAAATTAGTACTTTTAATAGGCTCCAACGGGTCGGGAAAATCTTCTGTTTTTGACGCGTTTGATTGGTTGGTTTCAAAAACAAAACCAGAAGATTATTTCAAAAATGAAATAGATCGAAGAGAGTATTATTCAAAAAATATAGATTTAGAGCCTTCTGCTGAAGTGGTACTCAGTAATGGAAGTATTTTACAAAAAAACCATTTTTATGACGCTAAACTTAATTATAA
Organism: Runella sp.; assembly: GCF_965279615.1. Lineage (NCBI taxonomy): Bacteria > Pseudomonadati > Bacteroidota > Cytophagia > Cytophagales > Spirosomataceae > Runella > Runella sp. Next base: position 403,421 of record NZ_OZ257252.1, read on the forward strand.
GTTTATTGGGAGAAGTAGTATTAGGATTATTCCTCGTATTTTAAACCAACCTCGACTTGATCAAATTATCAATGATTTTGACTCTCCCGCAACTTACATTGAAAATGATACACGTTTTATCAATGATGTTTATTCCTACATACAACAGATTAATAATGCTGTCAGAGAACCAATCTTTAGCGGTCGTTCGGCGGATACATATCAAATATTTCAAGAGTTTATCGTACCTCTTAACGTCTCGCTTTTGAATATTTTGGGAGAAGAAGGGCGTACTACGATTCAAATTGCAGAGTTTGAAGATGCCGGGCCTCAGAAAAATGCAAGACTGATATTTAAAAAAGGAGAGTCGAAAATCAATTATGACCTGCTGAGTCACGGGGAAAAACAAATCGTGATTTTGCTGCTTAACTTTATTGTTCGTCGTAAGTATTATGAGGATGCGATTATTTTTATTGATGAAATGGACTGCCACCTCAACACCTCCATTCAATACCGTTTATTGGAAGAAATTGTGACCCAATGGATTCCGGATAGTGCACAACTCTGGACAGCTACTCATGCCCTTGGCTTTATAGATTATGCAAATAAATCTGAACAGGCCGCTATTATTGACTTTGATTTATTGGATTTTGACTTGCCGCAAGTGCTTTTCCCCCAGCCCAAAAGCAGCTTGGAAGTATATGAAATCGCCATTCCTAAAGTGGTATTGTTTGAGTTAATGAAGGATCGAAAATTGGTTGTATGTGAAAATCAAAACGATGAATATTACAACCTGCTGCTCCTGCCTGATACAATTTTTGTAGGAGTGAAGGATGCACGTGATGTTTTTTTACACGTAAAAAGAGATGCTCGTTATCATTCTGTTCGTGATCGGGACTTCTTGAGTGACGATGAAATCAAACGGATTAAGGAAGAATATCCGCATCATCATATTCTGACGTATTACGATTTTGAAAATTACCTTTATCACCCGGACAACATTGCTGAAATTGCCCCGCCCAATTACTCAAAAGAGCGTTATTTAAAAGAAATTATTGCACAGAAAAAGCATAAATTAAATCGAAAGATTTTACCTGCCCTGATAGCATCTCGCCAGACGTATGAAGAATTCAAAACAAATCCTAAATTCAAAGATAAAGACGTAGAATCAGAATCAATAGTAGCTGATTTGGAAAGTGATGATTTAGAGCGCTTTTACAAGTATTTTGACATGAAGGAGCAATTTGATAAATTCTGCCTGGCTTCATTCAATCTTAAAAAAGAAGATTTAGTAAGAACTAATTGGTTTAACCTGCAAATTCAAAAAGTACTCGCGTAGGGGTGGGGTTTACCTCCACCCTATTTGGACCAAACAAAGGCTGAAAAAGATTTCCATGCGTATATGAATGTGGGAATGGAACGCTGATTGTATATGATTTTTATGATTACATACTATCACCTTAAAAAATCATACATAATCAGCCTTCCATCAAATGAACGTCCTATTTCTTTATCTCATACGCGGTTACTGTATTCTTATAAAAATTGGGGATAAGTACCGTTTTTGATTGTGGAATGTAGCCGAAGTCGGCAGTATTGACCTGAGGATCTTTACTGTCGATAAGTTTCCATACTTTTCCGTCAGGTTTTACATAATATACCTCACCGTGCCAACAGGAGATCAGGTAATCGTCGCCGTAGCGCAGAATACCGTCGGCGGTTTTGTTAGCCATGGCCCAGGAAGTGTATTTTTTGGTGTTATAATCCATTTTCCAGAGATTTCCCGAACCCGCAGAAGCCACAATGAGTTGGTCTTTTTCGGCAAAAACGCCGTTAGGACCCTGTAAATTAGGATCATCTAAGAACATTTCCATGTTGCCATCGGCGTAGCGATAAAGTTTATGCCCGCGGGAGTCACTCACAAAAACCTCTCCTTTGGGACTCACACTTACGTCATTGAGCATAACCGAGTTTACAGCAGGGTAGCGCTTGATGATACTGCCTGTTTTTAAGTCAATCTCCACTAAGTCTTTCAAATCGGCCACAAACAGCGAGTTTTTCAGAATACCCATGCCTTTGGGGTCGTTGAGTCCGGTAGTCCATTTGAGGGTTTTGATCTTACCATCGGTACTCAAAACAGAAATAAAGCCGTCACTGTCAGGATTTTCAACGTTCACTTTGTTAATGTTAGCCACAAACAAACGTTTGCCTTGTGGGTCGTAAAGAACGGATTCAGGCGTGCGCAGTAACGTGTCGGATTTCCATAATTGATTCAGGCTAACGGGAGCGCTGTCTTGAGCATAAGCGGTGCTGAGGCCGCCCATAACGAGAGTAGAAAGAATAAAAGTGAAAGTTTTCACGGTAAAAAACAGTTAGAAGTGACTTAAATTAATAAAATAAACACTTTATATTTAAAAGCAATGAAGCTATCTAAACTACGCGTCTATCTATTACTTATGGTGTCATGCTGCCTGTTTACTTTTTCTGCGGTCGCTCAAAAGAACGAGAAACTGTTTAACGGCAAGGACTTGAAAGGGTGGAAGATCTACGGAACAGAGAAATGGTTTGTCGAAAACGGTGAGTTGGTGTGCGAAAGCGGACCCGACAAAGGATATGGCTATCTGGCAACCGAAAAAACGTACAAAAACTTTGAATTAAGCGTTGATTTCAAACAGGGCGCCAACGGCAACAGTGGCGTATTTATTCGTTCAAATATCCCTGACGGCAGCACTAAGATCAGCGGGTGGCAAGTGGAAGTAGCGCCGCCAAACCACGATACGGGAGGTATTTATGAATCATATGGACGTGGCTGGATCGTACAAATCCCGGACGAAAAAGAAGGGTTTTTAAAATTCGGTGAATGGAATACATTGAAGATCCGGGCCGAAGGTTCTCGGGTGCAGACATGGCTCAACGGACATGAAATGGTAGACCTGACCGATGAGAAACTTGGGGCCGGAAATGGCTCCATTGCGCTCCAAATTCACGATGGCGGAGGAATAAAAGTAAACTGGAAAAACTTGGTAATTAAGTCGTTATAAGGTTTTTGAGGGGGAGATATTTTTATCTCATTCCAAAAAACGCTACCTTTGAACTCAATTCGCAGAAAGACCTTCCATATCCGGGTAACTTTGCCTGAAAGATATGGAAGGTTTTTTTATTAAACAGTACCTAATGCTGACGTACCAAGTCCTAACGCGTTGATTTGGCGGGTCGATTATCACATTCTTATGACATTTGATTCATTAAATTTAATAGAGCCTATTCTGAGAGCAGTAAAAACAGAAGGCTACACCACACCCACACCTATTCAAGAACAAGCCATTCCCATTGTACTCGAAGGAAAAGACCTGTTGGGATGCGCCCAAACAGGTACCGGAAAGACGGCGGCTTTTGCTATTCCCATTCTTCAGTTGTTGGTGCAGCGCCAAACACATTCGTCGCGTCGCGAAAAACGCACGATCAAGGCGCTTATTTTAACACCTACCCGTGAGTTGGCCATTCAGATCGGCGAAAGTTTTGCCTCGTACGGCCGGCATACCGGTTTGAAACACACCGTTATTTTTGGTGGTGTAAAACAGTTACGCCAAACCGACGCGCTTCAAAATGGCGTTGATATTTTGATCGCTACGCCGGGTCGTTTGATTGACCTGATGGCTCAGCGATTTGTGAGTTTGAAACACTTGGAAATCTTTGTACTGGACGAAGCCGACCGGATGCTTGACATGGGTTTTGTGCACGACGTGAGACGAATTATTGCGGTAATTCCTCCCAAACGCCAATCGCTGTTCTTCTCGGCAACCATGCCTCCGGAAATCGTAAAATTGGCCGACACCATTTTGATCAAACCGGAAAAAGTGGAAGTGACGCCCGTTTCATCGACGGTTGATATTATTAAGCAATCCGTATTTTTTGTGGATAAGGATAACAAAAATGCGTTGTTGCTCCATCTTTTGGAAGATAAATCCATTGAAACGGCGTTGGTTTTTACCCGTACCAAACACGGTGCTGACAAAGTAGTAAAAGTACTGTTGAAGCATGACATAAAGGCGGAAGCCATTCACGGCAATAAATCACAGAACGCCCGTCAAAATGCGTTGAATAATTTTAAGGAGAAATCTACGCGTGTGTTGGTTGCTACCGATATTGCCGCTCGCGGGATTGACGTTGATGAATTAGCGTACGTCATTAACTTTGAAATTCCTGAAATTCCTGAAACCTACGTTCACCGGATCGGACGCACGGGGAGGGCAGGAGCCAAAGGAACAGCCTATTCTTTTTGTGATAATGAAGAAAGGGCTTCGTTGAAAGATATTCAGAAACTGATTGCCAAGGTAATCCCGGTGATAGAAGAGCATCCGTTTCCGATGGGCAAAAAGTCCATTGAAGAAATGGGTAAACCACAATCTAACGCTGCACCGAGGGGTAATAAACCATTTAAGTCAGAACGCCCCGCCGACCGACCGAAAAAGAAATGGTTTTCACGTAAATAAAATTAAACAAAAAAGCCGCTGATAAGGCGGCTTTTTTGTTTAAAGCAGAGTGCTAGGTACTGCAAATCGGGCATGTACCCTGAATGAGCAGATTGATTTCTTTAGTGGCAAATCCCTGCGGAAGTTTTACGGCAGGAATATGCACCTGATCCAGGCAGGTCGTTTTTCCGCAGAGTTCACATTTGAAATGAACATGATCGTGGTGATGGTCATGGTCATGGCAAACTTCTTTACACAACGCATAACGTAACCCGTCTTCATCCAAGACCTTGTGAATGATGCCTTTATCCACAAACGTTTTGAGCGTACGGTAGATGGTTACGCGGTCATAGCGATCCTCCAGACCACTTTCCAGATCCCCGTGCGAAAGCGCCGAGTCGCGGTTATGCAGTATAGCTAAAATGTCTTCACGGCAGCCGGTATGGCGCAATTCGTGCAAACGTAATGTATCTTTGGCGAAAGTATTCATAGGAAGGTCTTTCTTGGCCGATCATTGTTATTCGGTACGGGATTGGAAATGTATTTCTATAAAGGTTCCAATTCCGACCTTGTTACTGTAAAACTGTTTTAAACACTCCGAAAGTTCTCAACTTTCAGGAAGTTATCAAAATTACAACGTTTAATTTCCGGATTCATGATAAAAATCGGCATCATCAATGTTTCAGACCGCGCCAGTGCGGGTATTTACGAAGATATTCCGGGCAAGGCCATTGTCTCTACCCTTAACGAATATTTGAAAAGTGAATGGGAACCGGTCTATCGGGTCATTCCCGACGAACAACATCTTATCAGTCAGGCGCTTGTTGAAATGGCCGACAAAGAAGAATGTTGCCTCGTGGTAACAAGTGGCGGTACAGGCCCTGCTCCGCGAGACGTAACGCCCGAAGCTACCGAGGCGGTTTGCCGGAAAATGATGCCGGGTTTTGGAGAACTGATGCGGCAGGTGAGTTTGCAGTACGTTTCTACGGCTATCCTGTCGCGCCAAACGGCGGGAATTCGCGGAAAAACGTTGATCGTGAATTTACCGGGAAAACCCTCCGCCATTCGTCAATGTTTGGATGCCGTTTTCCCTGCCATACCCTATTGCATTGATCTGATCGGAGGTCCTTTTTTGGAAGCGAACGAAGCCGTGATAAAAGTATTCAGGCCAAAATCGTAAGAGTTGAGAAATTGAATGAACATGCGCAAAGGTAAGTTGAAAGTTATGCCGCTGAAAATAGCCTGAATACAGGTTGTATCAGTATTTTATTCACTATTTGGCGTTTTAATGTGAAAAAATACATCAATCATTACCTTTAATTATGACTTCTGAAAAAATAGCGTCTCTCCGTCAGGAAATTGAAACGTATCTTACAGGCGGCTTACTGCCTTTTTGGATTACCCGCACTGTCGACAAAGAAAACGGTGGATTTCTCACTCATTTTGACCAATTTGGCCATGATTCCGGCGAAGATGAAAAATCACTGATTGCTCAATCGCGTTCCGTTTTTACCTATTCTTCCGCGCACCGTGCAGGTTATGGCGATGGAGTATTGGCAGAAATGGCCCGTCATGGGGTCGATTATTTGATCAACAACATGTGGGACAACGAGTACGGCGGTTTTTACTGGATGACCAACCGCAAAGGCGAAGTGACCATTGACCAAAAAATCGTGTATGGCCTTAGTTTTTGCATTTACTCATTGAGCGAATATACACTTGCCACCGGCGATCCGCGTGGTCAGGAATACGCCGAAAAAACCTTTGACCTGCTCCAAAAGTACGCCGTTGATACAAACTATGGGGGCTATTTTGAGATGTTTAACCGCGATTGGACGCTCAAAGGCCCGGGAGCTGCGGGAGGCGACCGCAAAACCCTTGATGTGCACATGCACCTCATGGAAGCCTATACCACGCTGTATGAATGTACGGGCAAAGAGATTCACCGACGTAAGTTGTTGGAAACCATTGAATTGTTGGTTAATCGCGTGATGCACCCTGAATTCGGGACCGGTATTCCGCAGTTTTGGGCGGATTGGAGCGTGGCTCCGCAGATCAAGTTTGATATTGTTTGGGGATGGGACCGATTTAATCCCGACGGACTTAAATCCGCAGCCGAAGACAATACCAGTTATGGGCACAATTCAGAATTTGCGTGGCTTTTGATGCATGCCTTAGATATTTTAGGGTTGCCGTATGATACGTACCGTGACCAAATCACTAAATCCTATTCACATGCCGTAGAAAATGGTGTCGATTGGGAATTTGGAGGAGTATACGTAGAAGGCTCACACGCCGGGCAGGTATACGACAAAGAAAAGGAGTTTTGGCAACAGGCCGAAATGCTCATTGGTATGTTGGATGCGTACCGTTTTCTGAAAGATGAAAAATACCTGAAAGCGTACGAAAATGTTCACCGGTTTGTCTTTGATAAAATGATCAATCACTCTCTGGGCGAATGGTGGCCGCTTATGACGCGTGAAGGAGAACTGATTTGGAAACACATGAGCCATTCGTGGAAGATCAACTACCACGACGTGCGTTCAATGATTCAGTCGATTGTACGTCTGGATAAGATCGCAAAAGGAGTATAGGCAGACATAAAGCTAATTTCAAATCCATTTCCCACCCGGGAAATGGATTTTTTGCTTTTAAGAAAACCCGTCGGCCTTTATCGCTTTTTACTCACTTTTATCTTAGTGATTACCGATAAGTAGAAAGCCATACCAATTCCCTTAAAAATTAAACACTTCTTCAACAGGTACTTTTTGTTAATTCGTTTGGCTTTAGGCTTTTAGTGTAAAAAGGCCGGCGGAACAATTTATAACTTATACTCTCAATTGCTTTTAAAACCGTCTCAACTCCAATAACAAATGAAAAAACTTTATTTTATGGCTCTTGCTGCTTTGTTGGCCGGCCCGCTTTTCGCCCAAAAGAATTGGATCGTCTTATTTGATGGCTCGTCTACCAATGCGCTGAGAGGCTATAAAATGGATACTTTTCCCGAAGGAGTCTGGACGGTAAAAAACGGCTCCCTGATCGCAGTGCCCAAAACAAAAAACGTGGATATGGTCAGCAAAGAGCGTTTCAAAGACTTTGAATTGGAGTACGAATGGGCGGTAGATACAGCGGCCAATTCAGGCGTATTTTTCCACGTTCAGGAAAAAAAAGCCATGGAATCGGGAAATGGAAACAGCCCTAACTGGCTGGAAAATTTTGAGATACAGATATTGGATGATAAATATTTCAACGATACCGCCGCCATACGTTCAGCCGGTTCTTTGTATGATCTGATCGTTCCCAAAAATAAGACCTTGAAGCCCATCGGGCAATTTAACCAAGCTCGGTTGATTCACAAAGACGGTCACGTAGAGCATTGGTTGAATGGAAAAAAAGTGCTGGAATTTCAAATCGGCAGCCCTGAAATGAAAGCTATTCTAGCCAAAAGTAAATTCAAAAATAACCCCAATTACCATACCGATACCGAAGGGCACCTGATGTTTCAGCACCACGGGCAACGGGCTTATTATCGAAATATACGTGTGAGGAGATTGTAGCAAATGTAAGTAATTGAAAGAAATAACTATTATATGATTTACATTACCCAACTCATTTACGTCAAAGAAGGTCAGGAAGCCATTTTTCACCGGTTTGAAGATATTGCCATTCCGATCATTGCGAAATATAATGGTCAACTGCTGTTGAGAGTGCGCCCAACGGATGAGACGATCGTCGAAACAGGCATCGAAAAACCGTACGAGATTCATTTGGTTTCTTTCGAGTCAGAGGCTGATTTTCTGGGATTTATGAAGGATGAAGAACGAAAGCAGTTTCTGCATTTGAAAGAACAGTCTATTCTGTTGTCAGTGCTTTATAAAGGAATAAAATTATAGCATAGGCTCATAGAAACCCGTTTATTTAGTGGGGCAATAATAGACAATGGCTATTTTTATTCATTAAATCGCCAAATGGCCGTATGTTCTTCCTGAAAGGTCAATGTTGAATTTCCGAATTCCCACACCTGTTGACCGGGAACATCGGTTACTTCAAATCTGACTTCCGTAATACCGTGTAAACGGCCGCCGGATAAAGAGATTTGATAGGTTACTCCTTCGGCATCTGAGAAGGAAAAACCATTTTCGATAGCTGTCGTTAAATAACCAAAATCACCGGCAAATTGCTCAAATGCTTGATATACCGCAGAATCAACCCATATTGTCAATCCAATGACGTTTTTGAGAATGGGATTTTTAATGGCAGGAATGATTGACTTGTAACGTTCCAGAACAGCAGAGCGATTGATATTCTCTTCAGACATAACCGGTATATCGGACGAATTCTTCCATTCTTTTAAGAAAGTCGGCAGGTATTCCATGCTCCAAACGGCTATCGGGCTTTCAAGAGTAAAGTTTGGTGGAATCAACATTTCGAACCAATTTACCTGCCTTTCGTTGGAAGGCCGTGTAATGGTCAGGCGCGTTGAGTTGGGCCATTTTTGTTGTAAAAGCGTTGTTACACCTTTGTGCTCCAGACCAAAAGCGATTGCTGAATCGCCAATGTGCCGCGTAGTTTCGGTCGTGACATCAAAAAATTCGAAATACGTTTTTGCACCGTAAAAATAGAGTCCCGTGTAGCTGCGGTCGGTACGGTGCGTAGTGCGGATTTCATTGGGCGCGAAGTGTTCCCTCAAAAATCTGCTTCTGCTGATTGCACGATAGGTAGAAGCATCTATGGTAAGGTAAAAATGATTAAGAAGTACAGTAAAGGGATTCATTTAGGGCTATATTTGACCTTTTTTTGTATATTTTTGAAATGATTTTTGTCAATGTAATAATTATTGATTTTAAAATAGTATGTTTGTAACGGTAATTACCATTTTTTTTCATTTTTTATTTTTTTTTCAATGAACACAGGAACAGTAAAGTTCTTCAATGAAACCAAAGGATTCGGTTTCATCGTAGACAGTAACACAGGCGAAGAAATTTTTGTACACGTATCAGGTCTTGTTGATAATGTACGTGAAGGTGACGTAGTTACTTTCGAAACTGCACAAGGCAAAAAAGGCTTGAATGCTACCAAAGTAAAACGTGCGTAAATAAAAACGCAAACGAAAGACATTTTGTTGAGAGCAACTTAGGGAGCTTAAAAACGATGTAAGAACCAAAGGGCAAGCGGGAAACCGGTTGCCCTTTGTGTTTTTCGACAATTCTAAAAATTACCTTTTTTCCATTCAGGCCCGTTTTGCTCAAGCAGCCAAATACGAATGTTTTTCATTTTTTTTGCGACTTGCTTTCCCTCCCCAATCCCCAGTACACTAAAAGCAGTGGCAAGCGCATCGGCTGCCGTGCCATTGGTGGCTATAACAGTGGTACGGGTGTGTGTAATCAGGCCGATGCCTGTGCGCGGATCTACAATGTGAGAATAACGAATACCATTGTGTTCCAGAAAGCGATACGTATCTCCGGAGGTTGCCACACCGCAATTTTTAAGAGTTACTACTTTTTTTGCCGTCGAGTCTTTTCCTCCTGAACTTACTTCGATCTCCCAACCGGCTTTTTGAGGAGGCGCGTCGCCAATGGCCAGATCGCCACCGGCATCCAAAAAGGCAGAAGTAATGTTGAAAGACCGCAAAACACGCAGGGCCTCGTCGGCGGCATATCCTTTGCCAATGGCTCCAAAATCGAGGCGCATTCCTTTTTGAGTAAGCAATACCGTGCGATTTTTAGCGTTTAGACGTACTTTTTTATATCCAACGGCTTGTTTCGCTTCGCGTATTTGTGCGCTGTCGGGGAAATAATTTCGGCGTAATGCGCGCCGCCAAAGCTGAACGACCGGCCCTACCGTGACATCAAAGGTGCCGTTGGTTTGTTTACTGAACTTGAGTGATTGCTGAAGTAGCTCGAAGAGTATTTTACTGGCCGGGAAGGATTGTCCGGAACCGGCCGTAGACGAGAGCCGGTTGGTTTCGCTGCCATCCAGGTAGTCGCTTAAAATGGTAGTTAAGAATTCAATGCGTTTAAATACGCTATCGGAGGCTATTTTGGCAATGGAATCATTGGGGGCATAAAAAACCAGATTGAATTCCGAACCCATCGCGTTGCGGAAATAAGCGTACCGTTTTTGTGCCTTACCGGACGTACTGCTTATAAGTAATAAAAGGCCGATAATTGCTAAATACTGAAGGGTAATCTGTGGGTAGGATACTTTGAATCGTAATTTTATCATTTGGTGAAAATGCTCAAGTCACAAATAAATTTTAACTTTTTTAGAAATAATGAACCTTTTTGCATGGTTTTTGGTATGAAAATTATAAAAATCATTCCTGTGAAAACCAAACGTGCCGCTGTTTGTTGTTGCTGTATCCTTTGCTAAGCAATGAAAGGGGAATGATTTACTCATTATAATCAAGAAATTGAGCTGCCCTTTTCCGAAGAAAGGGCTTTTATTTTGCAACCCAAAATGCCATGACATTAACTGAACAAGTACTTTCCGTTTCATTTTTGGAGCGTCTTGCCGAGCAGAATAACCAATATCGGCATCGACTCCCTTCTCGAAGCAGTGTAGGGAAATTTGTGGAAGAAATCATGTGTTTTCTTTTTCCCGTTACGCAGGATTGTGAACGTACTTCGATGGATTTACCGGAAGCGTATCGGCGCCTGCAAACCCGTTTGTTGTGTCTGCTTGACCCTCTGGACAGAAATATGGATGCAGATAAGGAAACCATCATGGAACAATTTCTGGCTCAGCTTCCCGCTATTTACGAAAACCTTCTGCTGGACGCACAGGCCATTTCTGATAATGATCCGGCATCCGTTGGCATTGAAGAGGTCATCGCAGTCTATCCGGGCTTCTATGCTATTTCGGTGTATCGGTTGGCACACGCATTGGTGGATCTCAATGTGCCTTTGTTGCCCCGTATGCTCACTGAGCACGCGCACGGACTGACCGGTATTGACATTCACCCTAAAGCAAATATCGGACAGTCTTTTTTCATTGACCATGGCACCGGTGTTGTGATCGGGGAAACGACTGATATAGGAAACAACGTAAAAGTATATCAAGGGGTTACCTTGGGAGCTTTGAGCGTTTCAAAATCAATGGCCGAAACCAAGCGCCACCCAACCATTCAGGACAATGTTGTTATCTATGCCAATGCGACCATTTTGGGTGGCAAAACGGTGATCGGCAAGGATTCTATCATTGGCGGGAATGCATGGCTTACCGCAAGTGTACCGCCGTTTTCGCAGGTATATCATCAGAGCGAACTGAAAATACGGCAAACGTCACTTTAGAAATGCTTAGGAGGGCTGGGAGGGCTGAGAAGTAGTTCTTCTAGGCCAGCCCTCTGACAAATCTTCTGACGGATTCCATAAAAACAGGCTCAAAATTCGGCAGCGTGTGACGAGTTTGTGTTACGCCTGTTACCACTAAAAAACCGTACGTCAGGCACCACCATTCGTAAAAAGTTTTGGAAACGGCATCGGCAGAGCGGGGGCGAATCAGGGCCAATGCTTCCCAAATAGGGTGGTTGTTGAGCATGGCAAATTCTATTTGATACGCCTGTTTGGATTGACAAATTCCCCCTTCCATATTGAACATTACCTGAAAGACTTCCATTTGCGTGACCATGAATCGCCATTGTATTTGCGCAAATTCGGTGATCAGTTTTTCCGGACTTCGGTACAATGTCTTTAGCTTGAGGAGTTCTTCGTGCAGATAGGCAAAGCCTTCATTTCGAATCGTTTCCAGGAGTTTATCTTTATTGTCAAAATATTCGTAAAGAATGGGAGGGCTATATTCAATGACTTCAGCAATTTTTCGGATAGAGACGGCCTGCCAACCCTCTTCACGAGCTATGTCGCGGGCAGTTTTGAGGATGTCGTTACGGACTTGCTTCCGCAATCGTTCACGACGTTCAATGATTCCCATGAGGTAGAATATGGATTAGAAGAAACTTTACACTGTTAAATTATATACAATTAAAAAAGAATAGCGTTAAAAACCAAACGGCAAACAATAAAAAAGGCTTGATCAACGTTTAATCAAGCCTTTTTTATGCCTAATATGGGATGTTTTTTTGCCTCTTAGGTATATAATGGAGGCCTACAACTGTTCAAGCGATGCTTTGATAGCAACAAAGTCAGGCAGTTCACCCGCGTTTTCCAAAACTTCGGCGTACTGAATGATTCCTTCGCCATCAACGACAAAGGCGGCCCGGCGTGATACGCCTTTCATGCCGAATACGAACGTATCATAGAACGCACCGAAGGCCTGAGAGGTTTCTTTATTAAAATCGGACAACAGGTCGAAACTATACTTTTGTTCAGCTTTAAATTTGCCCAGCGTAAATAACGAATCGACCGAAATACCCACTACTTCGGCTCCTAAACGGGTATAATATTCGATGTCATCACGCATCGTACACAATTGTGCAGTGCAAACACCCGTAAATGCTGCGGGGAAAAAATGAATGATAAGATTTTTTCCTTTAAAATCTTCCAGTGAAACCTGCTTTTTCTCGGTATTATAAAGCGTAAATGAGGGAGCTTTGTCGCCTTTTTGTAATGACATGATAATTTGGATTTGGTTTTATTTACCGCAAAAATATAAATACATCCTGAAAACTTGCCAAATCATTAAATGTTCGTAATTATGCCAAAAAAAGTACCTTTCACTGTAGGAGGCTGAACAAACTTTGCAGTATATAATATACTAAACCACCGCTTAAGCGGATTTACCATTCACTAATACATTCATAAAAGTATGCAAACCATTTGGGGAATAGACCTCGGCGGAACTAAAATTGAAGGAGTCGTATTATCATCACCTTCGCCTGATGCAATTATTATTCGCAAAAGAATTGATACAGAAGCCCACAAAGGCTATGAGCACATCGTCGGTCGGATCGTGGGACTGGTGCAGGAATTGGAAAGAGAAACAGGATATAAAGCTCCGAGTTTGGGAATTTGCACTCCCGGCACCGTTGAGCCATCCAATAGTTTGATGAAAAATTGTAATACCACCTGTCTCAATGATATGCCCCTTCAGGGAGACCTGTCAGAAAAATTGGGCATTCCCATTTTTATTGCCAATGATGCCAATTGCTTTGCATTAGCTGAAGCCACGATGGGAGTTGTGCCGGACGTGGTTCCTGATTATCAATGCGTATTTGGGGTAATTATGGGTACGGGCGTAGGAGGTGGTGTGGTAATTAAAGGAAAGGACGGGCAGCCCTTTGTGTTGAACGGAACGCAGGGAATTGGTGGAGAGTGGGGGCATAATGAATTGGAGTCCAATGGCTATGATTGCTATTGCGGTAAAAAAGGGTGTGTTGAGCAAGTTCTTTCCGGCCCGGCCCTACAGCGTTATTATGCGCAGATCAGCGGTCAGGAATTGAAAATGAAAGAGATCGTGGCAAGACATTATGCCGGCACTGATCCGTATGCTTCCCAAACCATTGATCGAATGTTGGAGCATTTCGGTAAAGCGGTCTCGGTACTTATGAATATTTTGGATCCGGATGCCATCGTATTGGGCGGTGGCGTTGGAAATATAGAACTGTTGTATACAGAAGGAGTGGAGCGGGCAAAAAAATATATCTTTAACAGCGGTCGGGTTGAAACAAAAATTCTTCGTCCTAAGTTAGGAGATAGTGCCGGTGTGTTTGGCGCGGCAATGTTGTCGATATAATATGAAGTGTAAAGTTAAAAGGGAAGTGTAAAGCGTCTTAGGAATGCAACATCAGCCTTTGAAATGGAGAATTAAGAATGAATCATTGGTTAATAAAGTCTGAACCGTTTGTTTACAGTTGGGATGATTTTGTAAAAGCAGGAAGAAGTGTTTGGGATGGTGTCCGCAATTATCAGGCGCGCAACAACCTGAAAGCCATGCAAAAAGGCGATTGGGTGTTTTTTTATCACAGCAATGAAGGGCTTGCCGTTGTGGGCATCGCACAGGTGGATCGTGAAGCCTATCCTGATCCGACGATTGATGACCCACGTTGGGTAGTGGTAGAACTGGTGCCTGTTGAGAAGTTAAAACGGCCTGTTTCATTACAGGAAATTAAGGCAGATAATAGATTGCAGGAAATAGCGTTAATTAGGCAATCTCGTTTGTCGGTCATGCCCATCAAGCGGGAAGAGTTCGACCTAATCTTAAGTTTTAGCAACGATGAAAACACCTAATCAATCAATTGTCCATAGCTCCCGATCACGCTGCCGTCTTTTCGCAGTGCGCGGAGCAATGTTAGTTTCGGCGTTTTATTGCCTCTTATTTGCCACTTTTGGCCTATTTCCTGCACAATTACAGGCGCAGACCGTGAAACGTATAGAGTTGCCAACTCCCGGCACCAATGAATCGTACCATACGATCTCGTTGGGTGCAAAAGGCGTTGTGTTGGTTTCTCAGCTTTCCAAAAATGCGTTCAACATTCAAAAGTTCAACGTTGATCTGGACCGTGATTGGTCCATAAACGGCACCATCGAAGATAACCTTGATTTTGTAAAGTCTTCGTACGACGGCCAATCGGTATATCTTCTTTTTACCCGTAATCGGACCGATTTTTACCAGGTTGTGAAGGTAGGAATCGCGGGTTTTATGGAAACATTTTACCTTACGTCGGTTGATCGTTTTCAGATCACAGATTTCCAAACGATCGGTTATTCCGTTTTTATGGCGGGCACGGTGCGCGACGAGCCGATGTTGTTATATACCAATTTGGCTACGAAACAAAGTAAGATCCTGCCCGGTGTTACCCAAGCCAACACAGTGATCCAATCAGTAGATATTGACACAACCCACCACATGGTGAACGTTTGTTATGCAGCACGTAAAGGACGGGAAATCAAACTTATTTCCCGTACGTATGATGAATACGGGCAATCGATAGGGCAGGTGATGGTTAGCCCTGAGCCTGATTATTCATTGCTCAACGGGCGTCTTTTTATGCTTAACGATTCTACCAAACTGATGATCGGCACGTACGGTTTCCGCAATATGCAGGGAAACAATAACAGCGCGTCGCAGGGATTATTTTTGAGCAAGATCGTGTATGATGAGGTGGAATTTACTCAATATCACAGTTTTACGGACTTTAAGAATTTCTTCAATTTCATGAGCGAGCGTGAGCAGGAGCGGATGCAACGCAAAATTGAACGCAAAAAAGAAAACGGCGATGATGTAAAACTGAATTATCGTTTATTGGTCCACGACATCATTGAGCAAAACGGTAATTACCTGATCTCAGGAGAAGTTTTCTACCCCGAATACCGCAACAATTCGAACGGAATGTATGGCATGAACTCATGGTGGGGCTCACCGGTTATGTCCCCTTGGGGCATTGGCGGTATGGGAATGTTTCCCTCGTATGGTCTTTGGAATCCTTACTATTGGGATCCTTGGTACGGGGCACGCCGGATGAACAACGGGCAGATATTCAATGGCTTTATTTATACCCACGCCATTGTGGCCGGTTTTAACCCCAAAGGGGATTTGATCTGGGACAATTCGCTGCCGTTTGAAAATGTGCGGAGCATGGAATTGAAAGAAAAAATGAAGGTGAAGCCCAACCTTGATCAAACGGTCTCCATGTTTTACAGCAATAAAGGAGCGATCAAGGCGAAAGTTTTTGATAAAGATCGCGTGTTGAATGATCGCCAGCCTATTCCGATCATGACCGCCGATGCCGGTGATAAAGTACGCCAAACCAACACCGACGAAGTGTTATATTGGTTCGATAATTATTATTTAGCGTTTGGCTATCAACGTATTACTGGCGACGATGGCCGCAGGAATGTTTTTTACCTGAATAAAATATCTTTTTAATAAAGTGGCCGGATAGTCAACCGTTAATGTACAACGGTTGACTATCGCCCTTAATAGACAAATGCAACTTCTGACTCCTCTCCACTGGCAAGACTACGAACTGATTGATAGCGGTAATTTCGAAAAATTGGAACGATTTGGCGATTACATCTTAGCCCGCCCCGAACCCCAAGCCATTTGGGATAAATCTCTTTCTGAAAACGACTGGAAAAAAAAGGCGCAGGCCACCTTCATGCGTGACAAGCAGGCTACTGAGCGCGGAGAGTGGCAATTGACCAAAGGAATGCCCGAAAAATGGTGGATCGGTTATCAACATGCCGGTCTTTCTCTGCGCTTGAAATGCTCCCTTACTTCTTTCAAACACGTCGGTATCTTTCCGGAACAAGCCGTTAACTGGGATTATTTAGACCAAAAACTGCGTGCGCTGCCCGTTGAAAAACCCGCCGTTTTAAATCTCTTTGCTTATACAGGAGCGGCATCGGTAGCCGCCAAACAAGCCGGTGCGGATGTAACTCACGTAGATTCGATCAAACCCGTAGTGACATGGGCGCGCGAAAACATGGAAGCGAGTGAGGCAGACAATATTCGGTGGATGGTGGAAGATGCGTTCAAATTTGTGCAACGCGAAGTCCGTCGCGGTAAAAAATACAACTGCATTATTCTTGACCCACCTGCCTATGGACGCGGGCCGGCGGGCGAAAAATGGATATTGGAAGAGCAATTGAACGAGTTATTGAAATCCTGTGCTGAGTTGTTAGATGCTGAGCATCATGTTTTTATTTTGAATCTCTATTCTTTAGGGTTTTCAGCATTAATGGCCGAAAATCTGATCTTGGATCGATTTGGTAAGATGGCCAATGCAGAATGCGGAGAACTTTATCTTGCCGATCAAAAACAACGGAAGTTGCCCTTGGGGATATTTTATCGCTTTGCGAGCGTCTAAGCTCCGGAATAATCGTGCATTTGCCCAAAACTTTCGCGTACTTTGCATCAAAGAGTGACCCTAATCTGTACCGAGCAACTTGAGAGCTTTAACGTATATAGTAAGTATTTGTCTGGCAATGTGGTTGGGAGGATGTAGCAGTGATGAACGTCAAAGTACCCGCATTCCACCGCTTCCTTCCGACGATGCCCTGAAGCGTGCCGAAATCGGCGTTAATTACCTGACGGCCGTTATTCGACGCAGCCCCCGTAATTCTCTTAATTATCACAAAAGGGCTGAATTGTATGTTGTACTTCGCAACTTGCCGAGTGCGTTGGAGGATATCAATGAAGCCCTGGACATCAGCCCCAGTAACGGCCTTTATCTTCTTTCTAAAGCGCGTATTCTTCGTCAACTTAAACGGAATGATGAAGCACTGGCTGCGGCTCGGCGCGCCGAAGTTTTGCAGCAGGATACACCCGAGTTATACATTCTGTTGGGTGACCTGACGCAGCAAAAAATGCAATACCGTCAGGCAAAACTGTATTTATCTAAAGCCCTGCAAATGGCTCCTTATGAAGGGGAAGCCTATTTTTACAATGGCCTGTTGGATGCCCGGCAGGGAGATACCTTATCGGGCGTTGCGCTTATGCAGCGGGCATTGGAATTGAAACCGCGTTTTGCGCCTGCCTACGTGGAGTTAACGACCATCCATACGCGATTGCACGATTATATTCAGGCAAAAGATATTAATGACCAAGGACTGCGGTACTTTCCGAAAGAGTCGGCGCTTCATTACGCACGCGGAATTATGTACCATAATCAAAAGCGTTTGGATAGCGCGTTGATCGCTTACCGAGCGGCAATAAAATTTGATTCCTCCAATTATGCTGCTGATTTTCAGGCAGGGATCATTTATCTCAAATGGAACAGTTTGCCGTCGGCAATTCAGAGTTTTCAAAAAGTCATGCGCTATAACCCGAACTATCCGCAGATCAATTTTCTGCTCGGAACGGCGTATGACAAGCATGGAAACTTAGAAGGAGCTATTGAACAATATACGTTAGCCACACAACTGGATGCCAATGATTGGCGTTCTCGCGGAAGACTTTACCGCGCACAACAGCGTAAATATTACCTGGATACGTACGGCACTTTGCCGCCTGCTTCTCCTGAAATAACGTCAGAAACCGACGAAGAGAAAGAAATCTCCGAAAAAGCCCTTGATCCGGAAAGGGTAAAAATCAATATTTTGACTCCGCGCCTTGAATTGAAAACGAAAAGTGATACGATACGGAGCTTGAAAATCAGGCAGTAGTCAATAGTTCGTTCGCAATAGTTGGCAGTAACGTTTAAAACAACCATTTTTGCAGAAAATTTATCGGCGATTCGTGCTAGTTTGTAATAGCGGGAAGTCGATAAAGCGTGACTAAACAAACAAATTAACATGAGTAACATCAAAATCACCCTGCCCGACGGCAGTGTGCGCGAGTATCCCCAAGGCTCGTCAAGTATGGACATTGCGCTGAGTATCAGCGAAGGACTGGCGCGAAATGTATTAGCTGCCAAAGTCAACGGACAAGTGTGGGATGCCACGCGCCCCATTGATACGGACGCTACCGTTCAGCTTTTGACGTGGAATGATACCGATGGAAAGGCTACTTTCTGGCACTCTTCGGCCCACTTATTGGCCGAGGCAATTGAGGCATTGTACCCGGGAACAAAATTTGGTATTGGCCCGGCCATCGAAACGGGTTTTTATTATGACATTGATCTGGGCGGTAAGCCTTTTTCGCAGGAAGATTTTAAAAAAGTAGAAGATAAGATGCTTGAACTCGCCCGTCAAAAAAGCGAGTACAAGCGAACAGCGGTCAGTAAGGCCGATGCTATTGAGTATTTTACCGAAAAAGGCGATGAATATAAACTGGAGTTGATCGACGGCCTTCAGGATGGACAGATCACTTTTTATTCACAGGGTAACTTTACTGACCTTTGTCGCGGACCGCATATTCCCAATACCGGTTTTATCAAAGCCGTTAAGCTCATGAATGTGGCGGGAGCGTATTGGCGTGGTGATGAAAAGCGCCCCATGCTGACGCGGGTATACGCCGTGACATTTCCGAAACAAAAAGAACTGGAGGACTACCTGCACGTATTGGAAGAGGCCAAACGCCGCGACCACCGCAAACTCGGAAAAGAACTGGAGCTATTTACGTTTTCGGAAAAAGTAGGGGCCGGATTGCCGCTTTGGTTGCCCAAAGGAGCCTTACTGCGTGAGCGTCTTGAGAGTTTTTTACGTCGGGCGCAGGTACGGGCGGGGTATTCTCCCGTAGTGACACCGCACATTGGCAGTAAACAATTGTACGTAACCTCAGGGCACTGGGAAAAATACGGAAAAGACTCATTCCAGCCGATTCATACACCTGAAGAAGGGGAGGAGTTTATGCTTAAACCCATGAACTGCCCTCACCATTGCGAAATTTACAAGGCGCGTCCACGGTCTTACCGTGAGTTGCCTTTGCGTTTGGCAGAATTCGGAACGGTATATCGTTACGAGCAAAGCGGTGAGTTGCATGGCTTGACCCGGGTTCGTGGTTTTACGCAGGATGATGCCCACATCTTCTGTCGCCATGATCAGGTAAAAGACGAATTTAAACGCGTGATTGATCTGGTTCAATACGTATTTCGTTCGTTGGGTTTTGATAGTTACAGCGCGCAAATCTCGCTTCGTGACCCTGCCAAGCCCGAAAAGTATTTTGGGAGCGACGAAGATTGGAATCGTGCTGAATCGGCCATCATCGAAGCGGCAGCCGAAAAAGGCTTGAACACCGTCACTGAATTGGGCGAAGCAGCCTTCTACGGTCCTAAACTTGACTTTATGGTGCGCGATGCGTTGGGCCGTAAATGGCAATTGGGAACGATTCAGGTGGATTATCAATTGCCGCAACGTTTTGAACTTGAATACATGGGCAGCGATGGAAACAAGCACCGTCCTGTCATGATTCACCGCGCCCCGTTTGGGTCGTTGGAGCGTTTTATTGCAATTTTGATCGAAAATACGGCCGGTAATTTTCCGTTGTGGCTTTCACCTGACCAGATCGCGGTATTGCCTATTTCGGAAAAATACATGGATTACGCCAACGATGTTTTTCTGCAATTGCAGGAAGCCGATGTTCGCGGATACGTAGATCACCGTGATGAGAAGATCGGTCGGAAGATCCGTGATGCCGAAGTCAATAAATTGCCATATATGTTGATCGTAGGCGAAAAAGAGCAAGCCGACGGAACTATTTCCGTACGCCGCAAAGGTCACCCGGACATGGGAGCAATGACGCTTGACGAATTTATAAATTCCTTCAAAACGGAGATACAAAGCGGTATTGCTACGTTTGGAGCGTAATTTAAAAGAGTATAAAAACAAAAATTCCGCACTGAGAAGTGCGGAATTTTTATTTGGAAATCTATGCTCAGCGATTTGTTAACAAAGCCGCCGTTAATACCTGTGTACCCGTGCCACCGACCCGACCGCGTAACAATACTGTATAAAAACGACCTTTGACGGGCGCTAAAGTAAAGGTAGATGCCGCTAAGTTGGCCGTTGTTCCATTCAGACGTACCTGGATCGGCAACGCCGCCCCACCGGAAGCAACGGGAGGAATAGGTACAAAGTCTGATACGTTTTTATAGAGTACATTGGCCATAGCAGCGGGATAGGTTCCGTTGAAACCTACATCGTAACCTGTCGCAGTATTGACAATGGTATTGACCACGCGTAAATACGCTTTTGAGGTATCGGCAGGGGTAAGCTTATCTTCTACAATCAAAGGTTCCAAACTGCCGGGAGTGGCCGGCGAACCAACCGCAAATACAGAGTAGTATTTGTCGGCCTCCAAGGGTACGGTACCGCTCATAACGGTCGTTTGTGCCGTTGTCCCGACGGCGGGTACAATGACTTCCACTTTGGCCGAGCCCGCTTCGATGACAGCATAATCTACTGCCGGATAAATACTTCCGTAAGTGATTACCCCCGGAGTTGCCGGAGCGACGGTAAGTACGCCGGTAAATTGACGATTATTGACCAAAACACTGAGGCCCGGTCCATCGACAATGGTGTGGTGAAATTTTACACGCGCTCCCGACGCCGGAGTGACAATGGCAAGTTGGTCAGTGGATTCACCTATACAGGAAAAAAGAACGGGTGAACTAATGCCGACAAACAAAAGGCATTTGAATATAAAAAGGTAGTGTTTCATTTTGAGTCTTTTATGGTTTAAAGATCAGTCAGTCTGACGGTGCGATTAAGGCTGCACAAACCATATTTCTTTGGTATGATAATCTGCATCCAACGCACCGATTTTATTCAAAGCTGCCTGATTCCAAACATACTCCGAATTGAAACGAGGGCGTAAACGATACGCTAATTTGCCATTATTGTCCGGAAACAGGGTTGTTCCTGTAGGTGCGGTAAATCCTTTGAATACATCCGAGCTGTATTTGTAACGACGCATGTCCACCCAACTTTCCATGTGGCCGTGAACAAACATGGAGAGGTATTTTTGGGTCATTATGTCACTGAGGGTAAGTGCAGCGGCGGTTTGAGCGACGGCACTGCTTTTGAGATAAGCAGCACGTTCGGTATTAAAAGTAGCGCGCGCTGTGGCATCGGTAGCCGAAATAAGCGAAAACACCCAATCCAAGTGCGCATTGATCCCTTTGGTATACGCATCAAGCGCCATTGCTTTGTCGCCTTTGATAAACGCAGCTTCGGCTTTTACGAATTGCATTTCCCAGTAGGTAATGAGCGGATGAGCCGTCGCATTATCAAAAATGGATTTACCCGTAGCGGGAGTGGTGGCCGTCGGCTGCGACTGTCCCCAGAAATTAGCTACGCGATTGGTTCGTCCGGCAACGTTGTTGGGATCACCGGTATTGACATTGACACCTCTGAAAACCTTGTCATCGCTGGCGGTTAACATGGCCGCCATGCGCGGGTCGATGGCGTTGGGGAAGATCGTTCCGTCGAACAGGCTGACGAGGTAATTGCTTTGACGGTAGGAGTTCATATTGTTGCGAAGCGGCCCCCAGAAATTGGCATCTGTTGTACTGACGCCGTTGTGTGGGATGTAGAAATTGTCGGCGTTGCTGCTGAACGAGGCGTCTACAAATTTAATAACGGCATCGGGATTGTAGCTGCCTTTTTTGTTCGTGAGGTGATTGGCATTACGGGCTAAGATCGCATTGACAAATTTTATCCATTTGGTACGGTCTCCTTTATAAACAAGGTCACCACGTCCTAAGGAGGCGGCCGATACACCACCGTCAGTATGACCGAGATCGGACAGGGCTTCATTGCTCAGACGTACCACTTCTTTGTACACATCTTCCTGTGAATCATAATCAAATACATAACGATTTGGCTCCCAAGCCTGTTTGAGTATCAACTCGCCGTTGGCATCTGTCGTGCTTTGCCAAGCCCAGGCCCGTATCGCTTTGGCTACTCCCATGTAATCCCATTGCTGTTTGGAGGCAGCATCTTCGATCACTAAGTCTACGTTCTTCCCAATTGACCAATAGAGCGAGCGCCACATTTCGCCGCCATTGTCGCTTCCTGCCGCGTAACCGTGACGATCCCATACATTCCCTGCGGCCGCCGCCAACCAATATTGGCAATATTGACCGGTAAAACGCCCGTCGAAAGTTTCAGCACGGGACATTTGCCCCAGCATGGGAGGTAACAGCGCAAACCCCTGAGATACTTGAGGAAAGCTTGGGTCAAAATTGACGTCTAAGTATTTTTCGCAGCTTGTCAACCCTATTCCAAGCAGCGTGACAAGTGATATTATTTTTATCTTTTTCATTTTTTAATGATCGTTTGTGTACCCGTTACCCATTGAAAAACTGTTCAATGGAAACTTTTGGTAATATCAAAAAGAAAAATTTAGTCCCACAGTCATGGTGCGGGGCAATGCCAGCGTGCCGTAGTCAAAGCCGCGTGCGCCGATACCAAGCGTTCCTGCACTTGTACCGTTTACGTCCGGGTCAGCACCGGTATAATTGGTGAGCAGGAACAATTCGTTACCCGATAAAAATATACTTCCTGTACGGAATACTTTTTGCTTGTCCAACAACCTTTGCGGGAAGGAATAACGAAGAGTGATGTCACGTAAACGAACCCAATTGATGTCGCGCTCTACGAAACTCTCTTCGGCAAAAGCCCCATAAAAATCGGCATTACGGAATTGCGGAGTAACCTGAATATTATTGGTGGTAGGAGTGTCGCTGTTTTCACGTCCATCGCGCAAAACTCCTTCGAAAATATAGGGAGTGCTTCGGTCTAATAATCTGGTAGATAGTCCATTACGGAACATGTACATTTCATTGCCGTTAAAGACATCTCCTCCTTTGCGAATATCCAAAAGGACTGAAAGCGACCAGTCTTTGAAGCGGATGGAGTTTTGGAAACCGATCATGAAATCAGGGTTACGATCCCCAATGGGTAAAAACACAGGG
Source organism: Runella sp. (assembly GCF_965279615.1). Taxonomy (NCBI): domain Bacteria; kingdom Pseudomonadati; phylum Bacteroidota; class Cytophagia; order Cytophagales; family Spirosomataceae; genus Runella; species Runella sp. Next base: position 427,127 of record NZ_OZ257252.1, read on the forward strand.
TTGGAAATAGGAAGCCCTGTACTTGGGCTGATGAGAACCTGTCCGCGGCTGTTACGTAAATATCCGTACCCGGCCAAGGCAGTGGTTTTTCCTTCACCGCGCGTGGTTACGTAAGAAAGGTTAGGATAAAAGGAAAGCTGATTGGGTGCCATAGCGCTTGCGCGTACGTTGCCATACAGCCAAGTATCGGAGTTGTAATATTCAGTTACATTGCCCGGCAAACTGATCACTTCATTTTGCAAACGGGTAAAATTGATATTCATATCCCACTGAATGTTGCCGGTTTTGACAGGCGTAATGTTCAATTGAGCTTCCAACCCTTTGTTTGTGATTTCGCCACCGTTCAATAGACCGAAAATAAAACCGGTGCCGTAGCTCAAACGTTGTGAGGTGATCTGGTCATAATTACGTTTGTTGAAATAGGTTAGGTCCAATCCTATACGGTTTTTGAAAAAACGGAGTTCAACACCTGTCTCGAAGCTTTGGCCGCGTTCCGGGCGAAGGTTCTCGTTACCACCGTAGAAATCATACAAAAACCCACCTCCTGTGGTCGTTTGCGGAACAAGTCGCGGACGGGTACGGTAAGGCGTAGCATCATTGCCCACCTCAGCATACGCAAAACGAAGCTTCCCATAACTCAAAAACTGCTGCTCTGTAAACACAGGCAATTCTGTAAAGATGAAACCTAAGCTGGCCGATGGATAGAAAAAGGAATTGTTTTGAACCGGAAGAGTAGACGACCAGTCGTTACGACCCGTGACCGTCAGATAGAGCATATCTGCGTAACTTAGGTTCAATGAGCCTAAAACACTGACCAAACGGCGCTGCAAAAGTGTTGCTTTGTTGCGTTGAGTGGTAGGCAGCGTGTTGTTAATACTATTGAAATCAGGTAAATACAGTTGCTCGCCGTAAATAGCTGCCGTTTCGTAGCGGCGGTCGTCTACGGTCGTTCCCACCATCAACGATGTTTTCAGTTTTCCGAAGTCTTTTTTGGCAGTTGCCCGTAAGTTACCATTGAATAATTGGCTGTTTTCCGTAGCGTTGTCTACAAATCCTTTCGCGGTAATCCCGGCGTTGGATTCCGGGTGTTGAAACCGATTGTATCGGGTAGAAAAAATGTCGGCTCCAAGGATACCGGCCAGATTAAGCCATTCGGTTGGGTTATAATCCAACTGGATATTGCCTACAGTACGGTTGGTACGGTTGCTGTTGGTGTTTTTATAGACATTAAAGTAAGGGTTGTCCAAATCGTTGGCATCTTCCCCGAACGTGCGAAAACGGCGTCCGTCAGCCGTAAGGTAGTTTTGGGCGTCCAAATAAAAAGGATAAGCTAAAATACCGATCAAAAAGCCCTGTGCTCCGCGAAGAGGCTGTTGGTTGTTGGTACCAATGTAATTGAGCGAAGTCGTAGCTGTCAGTTTGGACGAAATTTGCCCTACGCCCGTCAAACGGATATTGACCTGATCCATTTTATTGGTGGGTACCACTCCTTTGTCAGAAATGTAGGAAGTGGATAAACGATACGTAGCGCGCTCGCTTCCGCCTTCCATGGTAAGGTTATGCGATTGACGTACGCCCTGTTGGAAAAAGTTATTGACATTGTCATAGACTTTTCCGCCGCCTTCGGCTACTTCCTTAACATCTGCTCCAAAATAAGTAAAGTTGTTAGGGTTAAAAACGCCGTTCAAGCCGCGTCCGTATTGGGTTTGAGAGGTAGGAAAACGATACACATCGCGGGTACTGAGCGAGCCGTTGTAGGTAATTCTCCCTCTGCCCGTTGTACCTTTTTTAGTTGTAATGACAATTGCTCCGTTAGCCGCTTCGATGCCGTAAAGCGCCGCCGCTTCCGGACCTTTGAGTACAGTGATGGTCTCAATGTCATTGGGGTTAATGTCGGCAGCCCGGTTTTGGTAGTCCATATCGCGGTTGGGGCGATCGGTTACGAGTGCACCTTGCCCAAACGTGTTGTTGGAAATCGGCAAACCGTCTACCACATACAGGGGCTGATTGCTGTTACCGATAGAGCCGGCCCCGCGCAACTGGATCACTGCAGAGCCGCCTGCCGTTCCACTGGTAGGAGTCATCTGAAGACCTGCCACGCGACCCTGTAAGCCCATCAAAAAGTTGTCGCGTTGAGAGTCAAGCAGGGCTTGCCCTTTGACTTCCTGCACGGCGTAACCCAAGGCTCTTTTTTCCTGTTTTACACCCAATGCCGTCACAACAACCTCATTCAACTGCGATTCATCGCTTTCAAGAATAACATTGACCACGGTTCGATTGCCGACGCTGATTTCCTGACGTACAAACCCAATGTAGCTGAAGATCAGTGTAGCATTGGCAGGAGCCGATACTTTGTATTCGCCGTTATTGTCGGTGGTGGTACCGCGAGTGGAACCTTTTACAACGATGCTTACGCCGGGTAAGGCGCTGTTGTCGGAAGCACCGGAGACCTTACCGGTAATGAGGCGGTCTTGCGCAAAAAGCGAAAAACTAAACCCCATACATACCCATAAGACTCCGCTTTTGAGGAGAAATTTTTTCATACGCGTATTGAAAATGGTTTTGGTTTGTTTGTAAAAGAATCCGGAAATATTCCAAAAGAAGCAAATTCCCGTAGAATTTACAATAAAAATACCAATAATATTGCCTAAGTGTGCGGTTTATTATGGCTAATTGTGCGGATTTATGCGTTTTTATGACAAATTGTCTATTCTCGTTATTTGCAGTAATTGTTTTACTTTTGGCTTTCTAATTTAATTTTTACGTATGTCTGTAACTATTGCACCTATCCAAGAAGGAATTACGGCTTTTTTAGCTACCAAAGAATATTCCAATTATGTGGTCATTACCGATACCAACACGCGCAAACATTGTTATCCGCGACTTAAACCCTATTTGCCCAAACATCACCTCATCGTGGTTCCTGCGGGCGAACAGCACAAAAACCTGACTACGTCCGAGCAAATTTGGGGTGAAATGACCCGTTTGCAACTGGATCGCCACGCGGTGGTCTTCAATCTGGGCGGCGGAGTGATCGGCGACATGGGCGGATTTTGCGCGGCTACTTATAAACGAGGCATTGATTTTGTGCAGATTCCCACCACCTTACTCTCTCAGGTAGATGCCAGTGTGGGCGGAAAATTGGGGATAGACTTTCAGGGATTTAAGAACCATTTAGGCGTTTTTACACAACCAAAAATAGTTTTGATCGACGCATCCTTTTTGCAAACGCTTTCGTATATAGAATTGAGGTCGGGATTTGGTGAGATCATTAAGCATTGTTTGATCGCTGATGCTGCCAAATGGGAGGAGATTCGTAAAAAAGATTTTGAAGAACAGTATTGGCCGGATCTGATCGCTCATTCCGTAGAAATCAAGAAACGAGTCGTGGCAGAAGACCCAACGGAAAAAGGATTGCGGAAGATATTGAATTTTGGACATACGATCGGTCATGCCGTGGAGACCTATTTTCTGAGTAAGCCTCCCAAAGAGCGCCTCCTGCACGGAGAAGCGATTGCGGCGGGAATGATCATGGAAGCGTATATAGCCTATCGAAAAAAGCTGATCGATCTGCAAACCTTAGAACAGATAGAAGAGTTTATTTTTTCGGTGTATGGTAAAGTAGACTTAAAGTTGTCAGACGTACCGACGGTGATTCAACTGGCGCAACAGGACAAAAAGAATAAAGGCGGAGAATTGCGTTTTTCGTTGTTGACAGGTGTGGGAAGTTGCGGGTTTGATATAAAAGTCAGCCCGAGTGAAATTCAGCAAGCCGCAGTATATTATGTAGGATAATTTATTATAAACAAGTTTTACGGTAAAAAATTTGCTTTTGTAGAAAATTTCGTATTTTTATCCAAATAAAAACGGTGTAACACCAAACTCTAACAACCATCATGAAGCTTGCTAAATTTTTACCTTTTGTATGCGTCGTTGTGTGGGCGGCGGGTTGCAATACTAATCGTCGGATTTTTGTAGAGCACGACTACAGCTACGAAACCAATTTCAAGGCTTACAGTACTTACGCTTTTTTGGAATGTGAGCGCGATACCGGTAACGTATGTACAGAAGTGTATAATGCTATCCACCGACAAATGCAGGCTCGCGGCTATCGCCTCAGTACCAGTAAGCCAACCCTTCTGGTCAATTACGGAATTTTCTACGATAACTTACGGTACCAAGGCTATATGCAGCCGGTCATCAAAAACTGGGTAGACACCGAAGATGATTCGTTCAAATACGAACCTATTCGTTATTCATTGGACAAAGGAACGATCATCATTTCGCTCATTGACGCCGATACCGATCAGGTAGTTTGGAGAGGCTATGCCGCCGGAATTTTCAAAAACCCCAACGCTGCCAACAGCTACTATCGAAACGTAGTACGGTCTATTTTTGACCAATACCCGCTCTTTGCTTCCGGCTATGATCCTCGCGGCGGCGGTCCTCAGGAAAGCGGAAGATAACACCTATACGCAATTATCCCTTATTCATTCCTATAAAAAGTCCGTTAGCTAATCGTTAACGGACTTTTGTCTTATAATATCCTAAAATAGAGACAGTGTTGACGGCTTAATTAAGTGTTTGATAGGGTATTTTGAATAAACGGCCGGATGGTCGGTCGGGTTGTGAGCAACCCTCCACACTTCTCGTGAAAAGGGTTGCTCACAACCCGACCAATCGTTAACGCTATGATTTTTCGGTAAAATCCGACGCTTAATTAAACAGATCTTCGATACGCTCAAGCATCAAGATCGCTGATTGTGGGACAATAACGTACTTTTCATCATTGTAGATGACATCAATGGCGTTGCGTTGGAGATAAATGGCTACGTCACCTTCCTGCGCCTGGAGTGGCATGTATTTGACTTTCTCTTCCGTTTCTTTCCATGATTCATCTTCTACGGGAGAAGGAATGGGAAATCCGGGACCTACTTTGATGACATAACCACTCTGTACTTGTTCTTTTTCGGTAACGGTAGGAGGAAGATAAAGACCCGTTGGAGTTTGGTCTACCGGGTTTTTGGGCTTGATCAGGACGCGATCGCCTACTACTATGAGGCGTTTAAGCTTATTGTCGGGGGTTACTTCTAACATGTTTTAACTGATTACTGATGATAAACCATTGGATTGGGTTTGCCATTTCCTAACACAAACTATGTAAAAAAAGTTGAGAGGAGTCACAAAATCACTTTTCGACGAAAGGGAGGTTGACTAAGCACGTAGGCGGCGCTTTCATCGCCCAGTTCAACGGCTTTGGAAAGGTCTTTTTCCGCTTGTGATAATTGATGTAATTTCAAACGGGCAAGAGCGCGCCAACGCAGGGAATCGGGCTCTTCACCGCGCGAGAACCACACGGCTTTATCAAACGATAAAAAGGCCGTTTCGTACTCTTTTAATTGATAATGAGCGACTCCTTTCTGTAAATGCACGTCTGAGAGCGTATTATCAAAACTGAGCGCCTGCGCAAAATCATAAAGAGCAGAATATAGATTTAGGTCTTTGAGATTGCATTTACCTCGGTAAGCATAAGCAATGGGCGATTTTCGGTATTCCTTAATTTTTTGATCAAAATAAGCGTAGGCTTCGGTGTAGTTGTGATTGTTGAAAAGCTCGATTCCTTCGGCCAACCGCTTACGCTCTTTATCGGTAGGCGTATCGTGATCGGTAAGATAATACCGAAGAATAAAATAAGGGATCAGCAAAAAGATCAACAAAAACGTTTCCACGATAGCTATGCGGTGTCAGTTCTATTCAAAGATACTATTCTATAACGTTTTGACCAATACTTTGGTTATAGGTTTCGACGATTTTTGTGATTTTAGGCAGATTTTGTGGTAATTTGGGCCGTCATACTTTTGTAATAACATTTACAGTCCGGAAATCATGAGTACTGCTATATCAACCATTGCCCGCCAAACCGATTTCTATCAATTGGATGATCTGCTGACCGAAGAACACAAAATGGTTCGGGATGCGGTTCAGCAAATGATGAACCGCGATGTGCGGCCTATCATTGAAGAATACGCGCAACGGGCAGAATTCCCGGCGCATTTGATCAAAAAATTTGCCGAAATAGGGGTCTTTGGCCCAACGTTACCGGTCGAATACGGTGGCGGCGGCCTTGATTATATTTCATATGGTCTTATGACGCAGGAAATTGAACGCTGTGATTCGGGAATGCGCTCTACGGTATCGGTGCAAAGCTCGTTAGTCATGTGGCCAATTTATGCGTACGGCTCTGAAGAACAACGTATGAAATACTTGCCGAAACTGGCATCGGGCGAAATGATCGGCTGTTTTGGCCTGACCGAACCCAACCACGGCTCTAATCCTGCCGGCATGTTGACTTCTTTTAAAGATGCCGGCGATCATGTAGTATTGAATGGTTCAAAGTTGTGGATCACGAATTCTCCCGTGGCAGATATTGCGGTAGTTTGGGCTAAAAATGAGCAGGGACGTATTCAGGGATTGGTGGTAGAACGAGGAATGGAAGGATTTACAACGCCTGAAATTCATAATAAATGGTCGCTTCGGGCGAGTGTGACAGGAGAGTTGGTTTTTGATAATGTAAAAGTGCCCAAAGCGAATATATTGCCCAATGTTGAAGGCCTGCGCGGCCCGTTGGGCTGCCTTGATAATGCCCGTTATGGCATTGCCTGGGGAGCCATCGGCGCAGCGATAGATTGCTACGAAACGGCCCTTCGGTATGCCTTAGAACGCGAACAGTTTGGCAAGCCCATTGCCGGGTTTCAGTTACAACAGAAAAAATTATCTGAAATGCTGACCGAAATTACCAAAGCGCAATTGTTGGCGTGGCGGTTGGGTACACTTAAAAATGACGGCAAAGCTACAACGGCTCAGATCTCGATGGCCAAACGAAATAATGTAGACATGGCACTCCACATTGCCCGCGAATCCCGACAAATGCTCGGTGGAATGGGCATTACGGGGGATTATCCCATCATGCGCCACATGATGAACTTGGAGTCAGTCATTACTTACGAAGGAACGCACGATATCCATTTGCTGATCTTAGGGCATGAAATTACGGGCCTTCAGGCGTTTAAATAATTGTTAAACTTCCGATAACTATTTGTTAATTAAGCATTTTAGGCAAATATTTGCTATTAAAACACACCATAATGCGTTGGAATAACAAGTATTTGCCGTTTTTAGGGCTACTCATCGTTTATGTAATTGGAGCCATTCGCATTGATATCATGGATATTGATGCGGCACAGTACGCTTCCATTGGCCGTGAAATGGCCGATAACAACCAATTTTTGGAAGTACAATTCCGAGGCAAGGATTATTATCTCGACAAACCTCCTTTGCTTTTTTGGTTGTCGGCCTTGGTTTTTAAGGTTTTAGGTATTTCAAATTTTGCATATCGCCTGATTCCCATTCTCTCTGCTTTGCTGGGAATATATGCTGTTTATCGTTTTTGCAAGCTGTATTATTCTGAACGGGTTGCTTATACTTCTGCTTTGATCGTGGGCAGTTGTCAGGCGTTTTTTCTGATGAATCATGATGTTCGGTGCGATACATTACTGACCAACTGCGTCATGGTTTCTATTTGGCAATTGGCCGAATACGTAAAAAAACGGGATTGGAAACCCTTCGTGATCAGCTTTGTATTTACAGGGTTGGCAATGTTGGCCAAAGGCCCGATCAGTCTGATCGTGATCGGTTCGGCGTTTTTTGTTGATTTTGCTTTAAAGCGTCAATGGAACCGGATTTTTGATTGGCGATGGCTGCTCGGTATTCCCATCATTGGGTTGGTGGTGTTGCCCTATTGCATTGGCCTTTATCGTCAATATGGCTCAGAAGGCCTGTATTTTTATTTTTGGGAACAAAGCTTTGGTCGCATTACGGGTGAAAGCGATTGGGATAACAGCCCGGGGGTGTTTTTTCAATCGCACAATTTCCTTTGGAGCTTTCTCCCTTGGGTTTTGGCTTTTATTCCTGCCTTATTTACGCGGGTACGTGACATCATTAAAGCTCGGTTTTTGATTCCCTTAACGGACGAGGGAGTATCCGTTGGAGGATTTTTGTTGCCGTTTATAGCCCTTTCTACGGCTCAATATCAATTGCCGCATTATACATTTGTCGTGTTTCCGTTGGCTGCGGTATTGGCGGGGCGCTTTTTGGATCAACTCATTGACCAACAGGATACGAAGGTTTTTCGATGGGTACGTATCGGGTTGATCGTTACTTCCTGTGTGATGGCGACGGCGATCGTTATCCTTTGTACATGGGCTTTTCCGTTGGAAAATATTCTTTTGCTGATCGTAACGGCCTTAGTCGCAGTGTTGATCGTGCGATTATATAATCGCAAACGTCCTGCTTTTTCTCAATTGGTTTTTGCTCCTTTCCTGACGGCGGTCGGGGCAAACCTTCTCTTAAATGCACATGTGTATCCTACGCTGTTGACGTATCAGGCCGGATCAGTGATGGGGAGGAAAGTAGCTTACGAACAAAAATCAAATGTAAATTCCTTTTATATATATGAGGTAGCGCCCGCTACTCAGTACAATATTTTTCACAGTGCATTAGATTATTATACCGAACGAACCACACCCGTTTTGCGCTCTATTCCTGAGTTAAAATCGAAATTAGTACCGAATACTACACTTATTTATACCGACGAAAAAGGGTTGGATTCGCTCAAAACAGCGGGTCTTTCCTTTAAAACGTTGCATATTACCCAAAATTTTCACGTAACAGGTCTAACCTTACCCTTCCTGAATCCGGCTTTACGTGCCACCGAAACTCGTCCTCGCTATTTGCTGCAAGCTGAGTAAGGGATTTGAGTATTTTGTTAATTGGCTTATAATCAGATAATTGTTTTTTGATTGTAAACCAATTAATTTTTTCTCCTTTGGGAGCGGATTAAAAATACATTAACTATTTTAGGTTGTTTGTCAGAAGAAAAAAGCTTTCTAATTTTGCGGCGGCTTTTGCCTGATTCGTGTCCGGGTACTTCTCGGGGCGTTTCATTTTCTAACAGACACCAATTACATGTTCAAGGATTTTACAGGCTCCCTTTCAGGGTTGAGCCTTTATGCGGTTACATTCCGACGAATAGCCGTCGTGATGTTCATTTTTACGCTTACCCGTCTTCTTTTCTTTTGGTACAATCACAGCTATTATTCAGATGTTCGGTCGTCGGAATTATTCACCATGCTTTTGGGGGGATTGCGATTTGATACGACTGCGGTACTGTATACCAATCTGCTCTATTTATTTCTATACATTTTACCGTTTTCTTTTCGGTATAACCTGCGTTTTCAGACGTTTCAGAAGTGGCAATACATGTTGCTCAATTCTATTGCAATACTGGCAAATTGCATGGATACGGTTTATTTTCAGTTTGTAAAAAGGCGAATGTCGTTTACGATACTTACTGAATTCAGGAGTGAAGTAAAGGTCGGTACAATTTTGCTGGGAGGATTTCTGAATTTCTGGCATATCACGCTTGTTTTGATCACGTTGATTGCATCGTTGTATTTTACGTACGGTAAGCCCATTCCCAAACCTCTAAGATCTACCAAACCTGCCGCTTCTTTTGGTATACAACTGACGTTGATGCTGCTCATTTCAGGGCTGATCGTAGCAGGTCTTCGCGGTGGTTTTACAGAAAGTACGCGGCCGATTACGTTGAGTAATGCGGGCGAATATTGCAAAAAGCCGCTTGAAATGGCGATTGTGTTGAATACACCCTTTTCGATCTATAAAACCATCGAAACCAATGACCTTGAAGAAGTACACCAATTTAAGGATCAGGCAGAGCTTGAAAAGCTTTTTAATCCCATTCATCAACCTGATACATCGAAGGCATTTCAGCCGCTCAATGTGGTGCTGATCGTACTGGAAAGCTTTAGTTATGAATACGTTGGCATTTATAATAAAGAGTTAGACGGTGGGAAATACCGTGGCTATACGCCTTTTTTAGATTCTCTGATCGGAGAAAGCAAGACCTTTTGGTATAGTTTTGCCAATGGCGAAAAATCAATAGATGCATTGCCCTCGGCTACGACGAGTCTGCCTTACATCAAAGAACCGTATGTAACGTTTCCGTATGCAGCTTCCAATACCCTCAACAGCATGGCAAGTCTGTTGAAACCTGAAGGCTATCAAACGGCCTTTTTTCACGGTGCGCCGAACGGCTCGATGGGTTTTTGGGCTTTCCTGCGACAGGTAGGTTACGATCAATACTTTGGCAAAAATGAATACAATAACGACGCTGATTTTGACGGCGTTTGGGGAATCTGGGATGAGCCTTTTTTGCAGTTTATGGCTAAAAAGATCAATACCATGAAACCGCCGTTTATTACAACGTGCTTTACGCTCTCTTCCCACGATCCCAATAAGGTACCCGCCCAATACGAAGGCAAATTTCCGAAAGGAACGGTGGCTGTGCATCAGTGCATTGGGTATTCTGACATGGCACTGCGGAAGTTTTTTCAAACGGCTTCGCAAATGCCGTGGTTCAAAAATACGTTGTTTGTCCTCACCGCCGATCATACAAATCAGGCCCATTTCCCTGAATACATGACCGATGCCGGAATTTATCGCATTCCCATTATTTTCTATCAGCCCGGGTCGGCGTTGAAGGGGATGGACAAAGATCGTATGATGCAACAGATCGACATCATGCCTACGGTGCTGAATTACCTGCATTATCCCAAGCCCTATGTGGCGTTCGGCAAGGATGCCTTTGACGCGTCGGGGGAGGACTGGGCGTTTAATTACAATAACGGCACCTATCAATACTTCAATCGTAATTATTTGTTGCAATACCGTGACGGTAAAACGGTTGGTATGTTTGATTTTAAGAAAGATGTAATGCTTAAACAAAATTTGATGGGTAAACTCCCCGCCGTTCAGCACGAACTCGAAAACCGGTTGTTGGCATTTCTACAGCAATATACTCATCGGGTTATTCACGATGAAATGACAATTTCCAAATTACATTAGGGTCTTTTTTGTTTTTAATGTACTGAAAAACAAGTAATTATGTGTTTTATTGGAAAATAATTCAAAAAACGCTTGACTCTTACCTTACGTCATGCCTTACTTTTGAAACGTCAACAAAAAAGGCGTTACAATGAAACAGTATTCGGTCAGGCAATTGGCAAAAATGGCAGGGGTAAGTGTGCGCACGCTTCACCTGTATGACCAAGTTGGACTGCTGAAACCATCCGTTCGTACCGAGGCTAAGTATCGAATGTATGGTGAAAAGGAGTTATTCCGATTGCAGCAAATTCTCTTCTATAAAGAACTGGATTTTTCATTACAAGCCATAAAGAGCATTCTGGATAAACCTGATTTTGACTTAGTTCAAGCGCTTGAAAGTCATAAGACAGAACTGCAAAACAGACAAAGCCGCATTGCCGATCTTTTGTTGACCATTGACAAAACCATGTTAAAACTAAAAGGTGAGATCATGTTAACACACGAAGAACTATACGAAGGCTTTCCGAATGAAAAAGCGGAAGCGTATCGAAAAGAAGCCATTGCGGCGTATGGCAAAGAACCGGTGGAAAAATCGGAAAATCACTTGCGGGCGGCAGGAAAAAAGGGATTTGAAACGTTGAAAGCAGAGCAACAGGAAATTACACAAACTTTGCTTTCTTTAATGAAGGAAGACCCAAAGAGTGTACGCGTTCAGGAACAAATAGCGTGCCATTACGCCAATATTCGTCAATTTTGGGGAACGGCAGGAACCGCTGACCCACAGGCAGAAGCTTACAGCGGTTTGGGAGAATTGTACGTAAATGACGAACGATTTACGACAATTGACGGAAAACCCAATCCTGACTATGCGCATTTTATGCGTGATGCAATGCGATTTTTCGCAGAAACCCATCTGACATAAGCACAAAAACAGCCTCAATGACAGAGGCTGTTTTCTTTTTCATCTTATAAAAACCCCTTGATTCAAAGCATCTTGGAGCCAATAAGGATTCATCATTGCAAGGTCTTGCGGCAATTGATCCGTTTTGAAAAATTGAAGTTCCAGCGTTTCATCCTTTGAATAATTTGGACTGATCGGTGCAGTTAACCGAACTTCAAAATACGTCGTAACGTACTGGACCGACCTATCGGGATAATGATAGGTTTGCGAAGCAGGGGAAGAATAGATGCCGATCAGGCGCTTGATGTGCGCTTCGGTATTGGTTTCTTCTCTGATTTCCCGAAGGATGGCGTTTTCGACCGTTTCCCCAAATTCTACATGGCCCGAGATCACACCCCATTGCCCCACATCTCGGCGGCGTTGAAGCAAAATCTCTCCGTTTTCGTTAAAAATAGCGGCCGCCACGGCGGGAAATAACGTTGTTGGTTTGTCCATCTTTAAGGAATAGAGTGCTGATTGTTATGGCAAACCTTATAGGTCTGTTTGACGATGATAAACAGACCTATAAGATTTATGTTATTTCATTTGAGTTTACGACTCATACTTCTTAAAGATTGAAGTAGCAACGTGGCCGCCGAATCCAAAAGTATTACTCATGGCATAATTAACGGTCTTTTTCTGCGCTTTTCCTAACGTCAACTCAAATTTATCAGCGAAATTGGGTTCTACTTCGTTGGTGTTGATGGTCGGCGGAATGATGTTTTCCTGCGTGGCTTTGATACAGGCTATTGCCTCAATGGCGCCGGCTGCTCCGAGTAAATGCCCCGTCATGGATTTGGTGGCGCTGATGTTCAGGTTGGGGTTTGTACCAAATACCCGTTCAATGGCGATCAACTCACTGTTATCGCCCAAATGCGTTGAGGTAGCGTGCGTATTGATGTAATCAATGGCCGATGCGTCAATGCCTGCATCTGACAAGGCTTCCAGCATGCCCAAATAAGCCCCTTCTCCTTCGGGATGAGTTCCTGTCAGGTGATATGCATCTGCCGCCATTCCTCCGCCAACAACCTCCCCGAAAATGGGGGCATTGCGTTGCAGGGCACTTTCCAAACTTTCCAAAATGAGCGCTCCTGCACCTTCGCCCATCACAAAACCATCTCTTTTGACGTCAAAAGGTCGCGAAGCAATTTGGGGTGTATCGTTTTGAGTAGAAAGTGCTTTGGAAGCGTTGAATCCACCAATGCCGCTTTCAACAATGGGCGCTTCGGAGCCACCCGTAATGATCATGTCGGCTTTGCCCCATTTAATGTAATTGAAAGCATCAATGATGGCAGTATTGGAAGTGGCACAGGCTGAAACAGTCGTAAAATTGACGCCTCGGAGGCCGTATTTGATGGAAATGACGCCTGAGGCAATGTCAACGATCATTTTAGGGATGAAAAAAGGGTTGAATCGGGGTGTGCCATCGCCTTTGGCAAATTCCAGCACTTGTTCCTGAAACGTTCCGATGCCGCCGTTTCCACTTCCCCAAATAACACCGATGCGATTTCGATTGAGTTGTTCGAAGTCTATATTGGCATTTTTTACCGCTTCCCGCACCGCGATCAGCGCGTATTGCGTGTATAGATCGTAGCGCCGGGCTTCGCTTTTTTCGATGTGTTGCAACGGATCAAAATTCTTTAATTCGCATGCAAAACGAGTTTTAAACTTAGATGCGTCAAATTTGGTGATAGGCGCAGCACCGCTTACACCGTTGATGAGCGATGTCCAAAAGTCCTGAACATTATTGCCGATGGGCGTCAAAGCACCCATTCCGGTTACTACTACTCTTTTCATTAGATTAATCTGATTGGATGTAAAGATTGACAATAGCGAACCATATAAGAAATATAAGTTAATATAAGGTGTTGTTATTCAGACTTATATGTCCTTATATGGTTTAGAAATACACATACCGTTTACAAGTCGACGATTTAAAAAAAAAGCTATAATTTATTGACAAGGGCTTGAATGCGAGGCCCGATAAAGAGAATGGCCGGGATGGCCACCAGATAACCGATGCCCCATGATCGAAGCCATATTTTTAAGAAAGCCGGCGAAAAACCTATGTTGACCGCAATGAGGGTAAAGGAGACAATGCCTGTTGTGATGGAGCCCATGATCAAGGCAAAAGCGATTTTTTGTTTTACTTCAGTTTTCATTTTTTGTGCAAGAGATCAGCGAGAATGGTTGATTTAATGATTTCAAAATCGTTGGGATTGTCGGTCAACCGCGTTAACTGTACGGAAGCCAGCATATTAGTAATGACCATCAGCGCTTTAGTACGGGCCAAACCCTCAAAAGTAAAAACCTTTTTTGTGCGGCCTTCTTCCAGAATTTCAGTCACCCATTCCAGGATCAGTTTTGTAAGTATTTTCAGTTCCGACTTCATTTCTTCCTCAACCGTTAGAAGGTCAGTAGCTAAAGAACCCACAATGCAGACTTTGTTTTCGGCTTTGACTTTGGTATAAATAGACAGAAAACTTTCCAGTTTTTTGAGTGGAGGTTGATCTTTTTGAGCCGCTCTTAGGGCCGTTACCCGTTCGATGTGAGTTCTGACGATAGCAATTCCCAAATCCGTCTTGGTTGGGAAATGATAATGAACGGACGCTGTTTTGATGCCGATGGATTTAGAAATGTCGTTGAAACTAAAGGCATTATACCCCTTATCACGGATGAGCGTGTCGGCAAGTTGGAGGATGGATTCTCGGGTGCTCATGGAGTATCTTTGATAAAAATCTTACCTATTAGTAGGTAGGTAAAATGTAAACTGAAATTTGCATAAAAAAATTCAGTCTCAGTTGCAGAACATTAGATTTCCTTAAAATTCATAATTTTACCGCCGGTCTCCTCCGGCTTTGATATTTTCTTTTTTTAACCTCAATTTATCTAATACAATGAGTCCAACTAAAAAAATACAATTCAGTGCTGTCATTGAAAAATACGGTGATATGGATGCCGGGTTTGTGGCGTTTCCTTACAGTGTTCAGGAAGTTTTCGGTGTAAAAGGGCAGGTTAAAATAAAAGCATTAATGGATGGAAGGGTCGAATACCGAGGAAGTTTGGCCAAAATGAATACAGATTGTCATTTGTTGGGCATGACAAAAGCAATCCGACAACAATTGGGAAAATCTTTTGGTGATACAGTCGACGTTGAATTGGTGCAGGATACCGAAGCGAGAGTAGTGGAATTGCCGACGGACGTGGCAGAATTATTTGAAAAGCACCCTGTGGCACGAAGTTTTTACGAAACATTATCATACACCAACCGGAAGGAATACATTTATTGGATCGAGTCAGCCAAAAAAGAAGAAACACGAGCCAAGCGACTTGTCTTGATGATTGATAAGCTCACAAATAGAAAAAAACTCGTAGATCCCTGAGTGTATTTCATGTAACAACCATGAAAACAAATCATTTAACATTCGTATTGATCACCTTTATGTTAGGTGCATGCAATACACCAAGCAACCGGGATTCAGCGAAGGAAATTTCCACGAATGAAGTGAAAGATATGACTTCAAGCTGTTATGTTTATGCCAATGACAAAGATACCGTTCAAATGAGCCTGTTGCAGCTCGGCACTAAGGTTAGCGGAAATTTAACGTACAAGCTGTATGAAAAAGACAGCAACAAAGGGACTATTGAAGGGGAAATAAGCGGCGATACCCTGTTGGCCAATTATACGTTTAAGTCAGAGGGAATCACCTCATTGCGTCAAGTGGCATTTCTGAAAAAAGGAGATGATTGGGTTGAAGGAATAGGAGATGTGGAAGGAATTAATGGAAACGTGAACTTTAAAAACCCTCATGTGTTAAATTTTAATAATACCTTAATCCTAAAAAAGGCAACTTGCGGAAAATAAAGATGACCTATTTACTTAGCACGCGTCAAAAGAAAAATAGTTGTTTCAAGTACCTGTAGCCACAATTATCAGGAAAGGGTATCGTTTCAATTCAAAAATTTTAAAGATCTTATGGTTCGTTTTTGGGGACTTGTACTTATTTTGTCAGGATTGGCAGCCACTACAGCCACTGCACAGGATGATGATTATGACCGCTTTTCGCTCAACATTGCGGGGGGCAAAAGCCTTTCCGTTCGACAGTTAGCCACAAAAGTATTCGGGGAAACGCGCGGCGAACTGGCCGATGATGGAATTGGAGCGCAGATCATTGCAGCTTATTACCCAACCCGCCGATTAGGGTTGGCAGCCCGTTTGTCCTATAACCAAAACCGAACCAGAGAAGAAGGAATTAAATTGATCGCTTCGGGCAATTACGGAGTGGTTAATCCAGTGGTAGAATCGTCGGAAGATTGGAATGCGTTAAGCGCCATGATCGGGCCATCTCTGCGATTGGGAGGGAGAAGATTAGGATTAGAGGGAAGGGTTTTGTTTGGCTACGCCAGCGTGAACAGCCCTACGTTTGTGACAACGGGTAGCTACCAAAATTATGCCATTCGGGTACAGACCAAAACGCAAAACGCCCGCGATTGGGCTTACGGAGCAGGCGCAACCCTTAATTTAGGCCTCATTGGCGGCCTGTCACTGGTGGTCAATGCCGACGCTACGCTGATCAGTACGACGTTTAAAAACGTGAATAATCAGATCACGACACCCGCATTCCCTGCTGTAAATCAGTTGGTTGATATTGAACAACACGTAGGTGTTCTCAATGTGACCGGAGGGCTGCGATTTGCTTTCTGATTTTTAAATCTTTTTTGTTCTACATTTGTTATATATAGGCGCCGATGAGAGAAACTCCCTCGTCGGCCTTTTGTTGTTTACTCATCTTTGCTTCCGTTCCTGTATGGAATGAGCTTTTGACGATTATTTAAATGCTTTCAACTCAAGATTTTCTTAAATTATATTCGGAGGACAGCCTCGTCCAATTGATCATTAATCAGATATCGGGTCAACAGCCTCATATTCAGGTGAAAGGACTGGCGGGAAGTCTGGATGCCGTATTGCCTGCTGTGGTGTACCAACATCTGCCTCGGTTGTGTCTGTTGGTAGCCAATGACCGCGAAGAAGCTTCTTACTTTCAAAATGACCTGCAAAACCTGCTGGGCAGAGAGGTGTTATATTATCCGACTTCCTATAAACGACCCTATCATTACGAAGAAATTGAAAATGCCAACGTATTGATGCGGGCCGAGATTCTGAATAAACTCAACGTAACCGCGCCGCAAGACTTAATGATTGTGACATATCCGGAAGCGTTGTTTGAAAAAGTAATTAATAAACGCTCCTTGCTGTCCAATACGTTTTCGGTCAAGGTTGGAGAACGTTTGGATGCGCAGTTCTTACGGGAGTTTTTGTTAGGATACGATTTTGAGATTACGGATTTTGTGTATGAAGCCGGGCAGTTTTCCGTGCGCGGGGGTATCATTGACGTTTTCTCATATGCCAGTGAGTATCCTTATCGGATCGAACTATTTGGGGATGAAGTGGAAAGCATTCGTTCTTTTAATCCTGAAACGCAGCTTTCAGTGGAAACCGCCAATCAAGTTAATATTATCCCGGATATTCAGAATAAACTCACGCTCGAAACGCGCGAGTCATTTCTTAACTTTCTGCCTACCAATGCGTTGTTGTGGTTTAAGGATGTGGAACTGACTCTGGAAGTGATCGAAGAGTGTTTCGAAAAAGCAGAGCAGGCACTTACAAGTATCAAAGGTGGTGATATTCAGTTGGTGGCGGATCCCAACGAGATATTTGAAACAAGACGCGGTTTTCTGAATCAGATCAAAACGTTTAAAACGATAGAATTCGGGAAACGATTCTACTTTAAAGATACCGTTTCAAAAGGGGACGATGAAGGAACAAAACCGTCCGGTCAACGTCCTGAATCGCGGGTAATATATTCTTCCAAACCTCAGCCTTCTTTCAACAAAGATTATAAACGGTTGATCGACGATCTGTCGGAGCGACAGCATCAGGGATTTACCAACGTGATAGCGGCCGAATCGCCCAAACAACTGGAGCGTCTGGAGAAAATTTTCGAAGAATTGGACCCTTATGTGCGGTTTCGCCCCATGAATGTTTCTTTGCGGGAAGGGTTCATTGACGAGCAGTTGAAAATCGTTTGTTATACCGACCACCAAATATTCGCCCGTTTTCACAAATACCACGTTAAAGAGAAATTCAGTAAGTCGAAAGCGCTTACCCTTAAAGAGTTAAAGTCATTAAAGTCAGGCGACTATGTTACGCACGTTGACTACGGGATCGGACGCTTTGCGGGTTTGGAAAAAGTAGATGTGGGAGGTAAGGAGCAGGAAGCCATTCGCCTCATTTACCGCGACAATGACATTCTGTTTGTGAGTATTCACAGTTTGCACAAAATCGCCAAGTACACGGGCAAAGAAGGAGGCACCATTACCATGAGCAAGTTGGGCTCGCAGGAGTGGGAAAATAAAAAGTCAAAAGTAAAACGCCAACTCAAAGACATTGCGCAGGAACTGATCGCCTTATACGCCAAACGTCGTTCGGCCAATGGATTTGCCTTTTCCCGTGATACGTATTTGCAAATAGAGTTAGAATCGTCGTTTTTGTACGAAGATACACCCGATCAGGCCAAATCGACGGCGGATGTCAAGGAAGACATGGAAAAGCCGCACCCAATGGACCGCTTGGTGTGTGGTGATGTTGGATTTGGAAAAACAGAAGTGGCAATTCGGGCCGCTTTTAAGGCCGTTACGGACAGCAAGCAAGTGGCTGTGTTGGTGCCAACAACGATTTTGGCCATGCAGCACTACAAAACGTTCAGCGAACGCTTGGCCGATTTTCCGGCGAGGGTTGAATACATCAACCGTTTCAAATCGGATAAGCAAATCAAAGAAATTCTGAAAGATGTGGAAGCGGGCAAGATCGATATTTTGATCGGCACGCACCGAATTGTTAATAAAGACATCAAATTCAAGGATCTGGGGCTGTTGGTGATTGATGAAGAACAAAAATTTGGGGTAAAGGTCAAAGACCGTCTGAAAGAGCTGCGCGTTAATATTGATGTGTTGACCCTGACCGCTACGCCGATTCCGCGTACGTTGCACTTCTCCCTCATGGGCGCACGTGATCTTTCGGTGATCGGTACGCCACCGCCTAACCGTCAGCCGGTTACGACCGAAGTACACGTCTTTAATGAAGTGTTTATTCGGGATGCTGTCAGCTACGAACTGAATCGAGGAGGACAAGTATTTTTCGTCCATAACCGTGTGAATGATATTGACACCATCGGCAATATTATCATGAGATTGGTGCCCGAAGCCCGCATTGGTGTGGCACACGGCCAAATGGAAGGCGATAAGCTGGAGAAAGCCATGATGAAGTTCATTGAAGGCGAGTACGATGTACTGGTGAGTACCAATATCATTGAATCGGGTATTGATATTCCCAACGCCAACACCATTATTATTAATTCTGCGCATTATTTTGGAATGTCCGATCTGCACCAAATGCGTGGTCGGGTAGGGCGGAGCAACCGTAAAGCTTTCTGTTATTTATTGACTCCCCAAATTTCGCATTTGACATCCGATGCACGTAAGCGTTTGCAGACGTTGGAAGAGTTTTCTGAATTGGGCGATGGTTTCAAAGTGGCCATGCGTGATCTGGACATTCGCGGGGCCGGAAACCTGTTGGGGGCTGAGCAAAGCGGTTTTGTCAATGACCTTGGCTATGAGATGTATCACAAGATTTTGGATGAAGCGGTGCAGGAATTAAAGCAAACGACATTTAAGGATCTGTTTGATCTTGGAGAGATTGCAGAGCTGGTCAGAACCGATTGTCAGATCGAAACAGACCTTGCCATTTTGATTCCTGATTATTACGTGAAAAATATTTCCGAACGTTTGTCGTTATATACTCGTCTGGACAACATCAGTAGTGAAGCTGAGTTAAGTGCGTTTGGTGATGAGGTTACAGACCGCTTCGGCCCGCTCCCTGAGGAAGTGAAAGGGTTGGTAGAGATGGTACGAATCAGGTGGATGGCCGAAGCGCTTTTTATGGAAAAATTGACCCTCAAAAATAATACTTTCAAAGGGTACTTCCTTACAACGGGCAATGACGCCTTTTTTCAATCCGACAAATTCGGCCATATCATTGCTCATATTCAACGAAATCCGCGTCGTTTTGCCCTAAAAGACCTCAAAAACAGGCTTTTAGTTACGTGCTCCGATGTAAAGAGCGTTGCAGAAATGCGCGGTGTTTTGGAAGAATTGACGATTGGCTAAAATTGAAAAAGGCTTTCCTTCAGTAAAAAAAATACCAAAACGAATCCCCTGACATCCGCCCGGACTGTCAGGGGATTTTTGTTTTAGAGACCTTTACGGAGCTGCTTTTTTCCTCCGGAATTTAGCTTTATCATTAAATTAATACAGAGCAGGTTAGAGCTGTTCATCAAAGATTATGGCTAAGTATGGCAACATATTTTCTTAAATTAATTTGTACTTAGTCTAAATAATATAGATGTTTGCATTGATTTTTAATAAAAAGCCAAAAACGATGTTAACAAACACTCTGCGTTTTCGCCTTCCGGCAGCTATGATCCTTGTAGCCGGACTTGCCGCCTGTAACAACGAAGATGAGGCAACTCCACAACTTCGCAAGACCATTGACTATACAGCCCTTAGTACTGCCACTTCTTACAGCTCATTGTTTGTGGATGAGACGGGTAAAACAACCGTAGACCTGACCAACGGAAATAACCGTTATAAAATGTTTCAGGCGATGAATACATACATCAGTTCGTCGATCAGCGGCAATAAGCAAATTGACGCAACGGTATTGAAAAACATGTACGGAAATACGGGAAATGCATTTGCTGACAGCACAAAATTAAATACTTCGGGTGTTCAACTTCGTAACGTGACAGCTTCTTCCCTGGCTTCAGCCGACGCTGAGAAAGTAAGAACTCAGATTGAAACATACTTTACAACGGTAGCAGAAGCCAGTAAATCGGTTACTGCCACGGGTGCCAAAGGAAAAGCAGGTAAAGTAGGTACTTATTTAGTGGATGAAAAAGGGATGGAGCCTATCCAACTTATTCAAAAATCACTGATCGGTGCATTGCAATACGATTATATCGGCAATGTATTGTTGACCAAAGGATTGGATGCTGATAACTCAAAAGTGGTTGCGGGCAAAAATTATACGCAGCTTGAGCAAAATTGGGACGAAGCTTACGGTTTGTTGACCTTGAATCCTGTTTATTTGAAAGGGTCAACCGATGCAACCAGAGGAACAACTGAATTTGCCTTAGGGTCTTATGTTTGGGAATATAACAAAGCAGCGTATGCGCAGATCTATCCTGCTTTCCTGAAAGGACGTGCTGCCATTGTGAACAACGATAAAGTTGAACTGAAAAAGCAGGCTGATTTTATCAAAGCAGAAATAGAGAAAGCCATCGCCGGTGCGGCATTGGGTTATTTAGGTAAATATACTTCCGGTACTACTGATGCCGTACGGATTCACGCGATGGGCGAAGGACTTGGTTTTGTGTACTCATTGCGTTTCGCTACCGTTAACGGTGGAGATGCCGCTTTTTCAGATAACCTGCTGAAAGGCTTGGTGTTAGATTCACCCAACGGGTTCTGGGATCTGACCCCTACTAAAATTACCACCGCTTCAGACGCGATAAAAGCAAAATTTAAATTGTAATTTTGTTTTTATTTAGACTGTTTTAAGTGAGGAGGGTTGATAACAATTCGTTGTTAACGGCCCTCCGATCTCAGTTAGAAAGAAGATAGCAAGTATAATGATAACATTCAATCAGGTAAAAGTAAAATTCGGTATTTTGTGTCTCATCGGAGCGATGACATGGGCGTGTGGTGGCAATGATTCAACCGCTGACCCCGAACCGGACCCCGTGACAAAAGACCGTCAAGCCCTTCTGACGAATTTGGCCGACAATATTATCGTGCCTGCTTATGCAAATTTCAAAACGAAATTGGACGTAATGCTGGCCAAATCGCAGGCATTTTCTACGAAACCAGACGCCGGAACTCTGGCCGAATTTCGTCAGGCGTGGGCCGATGCGTATGTTGAGTGGCAAAAAGTAGAATTGTTTGATGTTGGCCCCGCCAATAAAGTGGCGATGCGCAACTATTTTAACATTTATCCGGTGAGTGTGTCAGGCATCAACGAATACATTGCCGATCCAACGATCAATTTGGAAGTAACGGCTTCGTTTGATAAACAGGGCTTTCCGGCGCTGGACTATTTATTGAACGGCGTAGGCACCACGGACGCTCAGATCGTGGCGTATTATACCGCGCCTACCGAAGGGCCGAAACGTTTGGCTTACATCAAACGCATTACTGATCACATGAATGCGTTGATCACCAAAGTAACAGGTGATTGGAAAGATACGTATCGTACTGAATTTACTACCAAGACAGGCCTGGACATCGGGTCACCAATGGGGCAGTTAGTAAATGGCTATGTTCTTTATTATGAGCGATTTATTCGTTCCGGTAAATTTGGAATTCCTTCAGGAGCCATGCTTAACGGTGTAGCGGCTGCCGAGAAAGTGGAAGGATTTTATAAAAAAGATCTTTCTAAGCAATTGGCTCAAGCGGCTCATCAGGCAGCTGTTGATTTCTTCAATGGGAAAGGGGTAACTACCGGAAAGGAAGGCCCAAGTTTTAAAACCTATCTGACTGCCCTGGGCGCTAAAGACAGCAGCACGGGTATGTCATTGGCGGATATCATTAATAAACAGTTTGATGCGGCTAACCAAAAGATCAGTGTTTTAAAGCCGAACTTGTATGAAGAAGTAAAAACCAACAATGCCGCAATGGTGGCGGTATATACAGAAATGCAAAAGGCCGTTCGAATGCTGAAAGTGGATATGACGTCGGCCATGAGCATTGTTATTACGTATACCGATAACGACGGCGATTAGGTCACCTTCTATTTTCATGAAGGATTATTTCAAGCGCACAACTTCCGCTGCCCCTTTGGCAGGATTCAGAATAGCATTTGGATTGATGCTATTTGGAGGAATTGTACGCTTTTGGAGCAACGGATGGATAGAAACGCTTTACATTCAGCCGCGTTTCTATTTTCCTTTTTATGGCTTTGAATTCATCCGGCCGTTGGGCGAATATACCTATCTGATGTTTGCAGTGTGCGGACTTTCGGCGCTTTCAGTAGCGTTCGGGCTGTTTTATCGAGTGACAAGCACCCTTCTTTTTTTTAGTTTTACATACATCGAACTGATTGACAAAAGCACCTACCTCAATCACTATTATTTCACGAGCATTGTTTGCCTTTTGCTGATTTTTCTTCCTGCTCACAGGTATTTTTCCATTGATGCTTATCGGCGTCCTTCATTATTGGCCGGTACCATTCCGCTTTGGTGTTTGGATGCGCTGAAACTTTTTGTGGGGATGTTGTACTTTTTTGCCGGATTGGCCAAACTAAACAGTGATTGGCTGTTGCACGCCCAACCTTTGCGGATTTGGCTACCTGCTAAAAATGACCTTCCTCTCATTGGATTTTTATTTAATTATTCATGGATTCCGCTGGTATTCAGTTGGTTTGGCTGCCTGTATGACCTAAGCATTCCTTTTTTATTGTGGCAACGCAAAACGCGTCCGGTTGCCTACGCAGGGGTCGTTATTTTTCACGGTTTAACGGCCATTTTATTTCCCATTGGCATGTTCCCCTACATTATGATGGTGACGGCGTTGATTTTTTTCTCAGCCGAATTTCATGAGAAAATTATTTATAAACTCGGACGCTTGTTGTCGTTGCCAAACCGATTTCTACAACCTGCAAAAACGTTTGTATATCAGCCGGTTGTGAATAAATCACTGCTCACCGGATTTATTATTTTCTTTCTCATTCAACTCCTGTTGCCGTTTCGGTATTTACTTTATCCGGGCGAATTATTTTGGACGGAAGAAGGGTACCGTTTTTCGTGGCGGGTGATGTTGATGGAAAAAGCGGGCTATGCGCAGTTTACGGTAGTAGACGATCAGGGGAATCGGACGATCGTTAATAATAGTGCCTTTTTGACGCCTTTACAGGAAAAAATGATGTCTACGCAGCCTGATATGCTGTTACAATATGCTCATCTATTGCGGGATGAGTACGCTAAAAGAGGATTTCACGAGCCTCAGGTATACGTAGATTCGTACGTGGCGCTCAATGGCCGTTTGGGGAAACCCTTGGTGCCTCCCACCACTGATTTGGCCAAAGAGCAGGATTCTTTTAAACATAAAACCTGGATCACTTCATTTGATGATACAATTACGGGCCTATAGCATAGTGATATGCTTACTTATTTCAACAAAGGTCGTTGCTCAATTCCAACTTTCGGGTAGGTTGTTGGCGCGGCACGACAGTGTGGCTATCAACGGATGCAGCGTTTATCTGACCAACGGAAAACGGACGTCCATTACCGACGAAAACGGCGTTTTTTCGTTCAATACGTTAGCACCCGGAACTTATGAATTACAGACGAACTGTACGGATTTCAAAGCCGCAAAAGTGACCGTTTCAATCGCAAATCAGAACCAATTCATCACGATTTTATTGGCAGGACGCAATGAGACATTGAATGAGGTGATCGTCACCGAAAAGCAAACCGATTTTGGTTTTACACGGATGCGGAGCGTGGAAAGCATGGGTATCTATGAAGGGAAAAAGTCGGAAGTGATTATTCCGGAGCAACTGGTCGCTAATCTTTCCACTAATAATGCCCGCCAGATCTATGCTCGGGTAGCCGGACTGAATATTTGGGAAAACGAAGGCGCGGGACTGCAACTCAGCATCGGCGGTCGGGGCTTAGACCCCAATCGCAGTTCAAATTTCAACGTGCGTCAAAATGGCTACGACATCAGCGCCGATGCGTTGGGGTATCCGGAAAGTTATTATACGCCACCTATTGAAGGGGTTGGACGCATTCAGGTGGTGCGCGGCGCGGCATCGCTTCAATACGGGACGCAGTTTGGCGGCTTGCTTAATTTTGTCATGAAAAAACCCGTGGCTGACCGTAAATTGGAAGTAACGGCGCGTCAAACTGTTGGTTCTTTTGGGTTTTACAATGCCTTCACGAGCGCAAGCGGGACAGTCGGCAAAGTAAGTTATTATACCTTTTTTCAGTACAAACAGGGCAATGGCTGGCGACCCAATTCTCATTTTAACAACTATACGTTGTATTCTGACGTCGATTATAAACTGTCGGACAAATCGACGGTTGGGGTGGATATTACGCACATGAGTTACCTGGCGCAACAGCCCGGCGGTTTGACCGATCAAATGTTTCGTGACGATCCCCGCCAAAGCAATCGTGAGCGTAACTGGTTTAAGGTGAAATGGAACATGGCAGCGGTACATTTTGACCATAAGTTTAATGCTAAAAATGAGTTCAATCTGCGACTCTTCGGATTATCGGCGTATCGTTATTCGTTGGGCTTTCGTCCCAACCGCGTAGCGAGCGTAGATGATAACAGCGAGCGCGACCTGATCACGGGCGATTTTACCAACCGGGGCGCTGAAGCGCGGTTTTTGAAACGTTATTTTTTAGGCAAAAAACAGGGTATTTTGTTGGTGGGAAGTCGTTTTTATCATGGTTTCAACCACAGTATTCAGGGGTTAGGCAGCAAAGGGAAAGAGGCGGATTTCGTCTTTTCGGACGACCCGCAAACCATTGCGTCCGATTATCGTTTTCCCAATCGCAACGTCTCGGTATTTATAGAGAATATCTTTTATTTGAACGATAAACTTTCCATCACGCCGGGGCTTCGTTATGAATACATTTATACCACAGCGAAAGGATTCTACGGTACCATTCAACGAGATCTGGCGGGAAATATCATCACTTCTACACGCACCAACGAAACCCGTACCAACGGGCGGCAGTTTGTGCTGGGCGGGGTAGGAGTAAGCTACAAGCCTGTAAATCAGTTGGATGTATACGCCAATATATCTCAAAATTACCGTTCCATTACCTTCAGTGACATGCGCATCACGAACCCTTCTTCGGTGATCGACCCTAATTTGCAGGATGAAAAAGGGTACTCGGTTGACTTGGGAGTGCGAAGCGCGCAAACGACGCTGTATAACTTTGACATAAGCGGTTTTTATTTGAATTACAACAATCGCATCGGAGAAGTACAGTTTTATGATGAAAGCCAGCGTGTTTTACGGCGCCGTGGAAACATTGGCCAGGCGGTTATTTTTGGGCTGGAATCATATGCGGAAGGCGATCTGCTGCACTTACTTCATCCTCAAAATACCAACCTCAGCGGGGTAGTGTTTGCCAATGTCGCCGTTATTCATTCGACCTACAAAGCCAGCGAGATAACGGCTGTAGTGGGAAAACAAGTGGAATTTGTTCCCAAGCTAAACGTTAAAAGTGGGCTGCGTTTAGGCTATAAAAAGCTGAAAGCCTCCTACCAATTTACCTATCTTTCGGATCAGTTTACGGAAGCAACCAATGCGCGCGACGGCGGTGTTTCGGCGGTAGTGGGGCTTATTCCGGCGTATTCTATCATGGATGTCAGTCTTTCGTATGCCTTTCGTAAATTTCGTATTGAGAGCACTGTCAATAACTTAGCCAACAAAGCCTATTTCACTCGGCGAGCTACGGGGTATCCGGGCCCGGGAATCCTGCCTTCCGACGGACGAAGTTTCTACCTGACATTGCAGGCGAAGTTTTAAAAATAGGAAAAGCCCCGATTCCACAACGTTAAGTATAGGAAAGGGGCTTTTATTGTAATTGCTTTTCAGCTTATCCCGGATATTTCTCCAGAATTTTATTTACTTCTTTCGGAAGCCGCTCAGTAATGTTGGCAGGACTTGTGATGGCGTTTTCGATAGAGCCTCGCCATACCAATTTTTTCGAACGGGCATCGACCATGTCAACTACCAATGTTCCGTCCTGATAGGTTTCGGTTCTTGTACGCCCCCATCCCCAATAGCCGGGAGACCACCCGCGCCACCCCCAACGCCCCCAACCCATATAAGGGCCATAAAATGGCGCAGGATCGGTAACAGTTCTGGTTTTTTGCTGTACAAAAAAGTGATATCCTACCAACAGATCAGGATTGTCTTCGTTTTTCTGCAATCCCTTTTCCAACAATGTATTATCAACAACGGCTTCTACATTTTGAGTGGCAATATCGTTGTAATACAATGGATTTCGTCCGGCTTTCACGTCCGGCTCCATAAACGCGTACGACTTATATTTAGCCAAATTGGCACTCGAACGGTTGACTTTTACGGTAGTGCAACTCGCAAAAGCGATGGCCAGTGCGGTTACAAATGCTATTGTTTTCATGGCTTACTATTGTTTTAATCTATGCTGAAATAGGTACCAATAGTATGCCGGTGACGTTTTTGAGTAGGATTGTGGAAGAAAAGGAACAAAAAGGAGGTTTTGGGGTCTTCTTAACTTTGCCGCAATGACCATTTTAACGCATGCCATTGACCGCATTTACTAATAACGTACCTACGGCGACATACTTACCGGTAGATGCTACTTTGTACGATCCGCCGGTGTTATTCCTGAACAAATCCCTCATTTGAAAAGGAGTTAAATATTTTTGTTTTCTTTTGAAATATTGACTTTGAAAACTTACTGCCATCGCGGCAATAACGGCGGCTGCCCCTGACGTGCAGGAGTAACGTTGACAAACACCT
Organism: Runella sp.; assembly: GCF_965279615.1. Lineage (NCBI taxonomy): Bacteria > Pseudomonadati > Bacteroidota > Cytophagia > Cytophagales > Spirosomataceae > Runella > Runella sp. Next base: position 454,675 of record NZ_OZ257252.1, read on the forward strand.
TGTTTTGTGACAATACTTTTGAAGTTAGTAAGACTATAAACATCCACTCGATTACCATAATTGGTGCCCGGGAAAATAAAGTAATTATTTGTTCCATCTTTATAGGCAGCTCCTACCACAATCGCCCCTGAATCTGTAGCTATATTTATAGGCCTATCGCCATTTCCTGCGGGTTCAATAACAATTATTCCCAGACACCCGGTAGCTATTTGAATTAATTCCTGAATTTGAGGCTGTGATTCAATGATATTATTACTGTCATCAAACTCAAATAAAAGAATATCACCTGCTTGGGATAGGAGTAAGGTACGCAGTAAGGCACGTGAAATGGAAAAATTCGAGTCAGAGGAAGAGGGATTGCAATCTATATCGTTAGTGCAGAAAAAAGTTCTGAGTTTACCTTTAGGAGCTATACCGTTGCTACAGCCCGTACAGCAATAAGGGTTTGATTGTGCAGCCCAGAAAACACCCAACGTTTTATCAGAATGGTTAAAAGTAGGGCGGGTACGACTAACATTTAAAGGGATATAAATGGAACTGCCCATAGCAGTTCGTTTTGAATTTATATATGGATTTACGGGATAGGTTGAAGATTCAATTAAAGAAAAACCGGCTGAATCTCCGGTATCCAAACCGGTCAAATCCATATCAGTAATATAAGTATTGGTAATATTACCGGTGCTGTTATTTTTATTGCACGTTATAGAACCGTCGGTAACGGTTCCAACAGCATAACTATCCATTCGGGAAACATAGTTTTTGAATTTGGCAGTAAGGGTTGCCAGAAGCCGGGAATCAAACACGCATCCCTTTATTTGGTAGAATCTGTTCAGGCTATCTACTGCATCCCTGCATAAAGGAACTCTGGCTGCTAAAGCCCTCAGATCACTTTCTTCAAAAAGCGGAATCAATTCGATCCTAAAATCATTTTTTATCTGCCCGATCTCTGCATTTTGGTTAGGATCGATATGTTTTTTAAATTTAATAATAACTGTTCTTTCCCCATTATTTTGAGCGATCAGTTGAATAGTAAATAGTAAACAGATGATTAGAGAGGTAATTTTTTGCATAGCCAATAAGCGTTTTTTGCAAAACTACAGTATCGTTCTATAATCTTGCGTTGCAATAACTACCGTTTGATAAGTTTTTCTATGATTAGCTGAAAATAGTATCAATTTTTGGTCTCACTCTTTAATGATTTTACTATGTCAATTACTAATTCTCCTTTATCACCACAATTTTCAGATGAAGAGATGCTGACTCAATTAGTGGATGAACCTACCTTATATGAGCCGGGTCCCAATATTGTCAATGATATGAAACTGCTGTTTCGAAAATTTCATGAAGTTGATGAAAACGGAAAACGCCCCGACGAGCGACAACAGCGATTTGGAATTGCGATCTCAAAAAGAGAATTATTGGAGATGCTGGAAGGAGATAATTGTGTAGCCCTTCAAATATGCTTTGGCTTTTTACAGGATGATCCGCATGATGATATTAATACGATCCCGAAATCGAATATCCTGGATAATGCTACGGAGTTGATTTTTTCACGAATTGAAACCCAAACCGATAAAGCGGGAACAACGAGTATTGATAGAACGAATGAAAAATATTGGGCTACTTCAATGAATATCAGACCAACGGATGTAGATTGTCCTCCTTATGTAACTAATTGCAAAAAGCCGGTACCGCGCGCTTAATAATAGTCGTTAAAATGCTCACTGTAATTACCGGCATACCTAGACCTGTCGTATGGATTTAGCCACTTTTAGTTTCTATTTTGCAGTAGGTTGTTCGCAATTGCTTATTATTCCGATTCTCATAGGGCTTTGTCGGCGACGTTCGCTTTCCAAAGCCCTATGGGTATTTTGGTGCTTTTTAGTAGGAGCGTTTATTTTACCCAATATTTCAATTGGGTTGGCCTTTAAAGGAATTCATAATCATTTTATGAATTATTTTGATTCGCTGAATGTCGTTGTTTTGCTCGGTTATTATTTTAAAATCTTATTTGAAGGTCACTCACCGGCAAAATGGATATCTTATATAATTGGAGCGGGGGTAGCTATGCTGTTTATGGATGGATTTTGGTTGAGCGGATTCAGTGAAGTAAATGGATTTTCAGGCTCAGCGATCAATTTTATGGTATTGGTGTTGGCATTTCTGTATCTTAAATATTCTTTCAGTTCCCCTGATTCCTATTTGCAGGAGCCTAATGTTTATATTTGTATAGGATTGTTGGTGGCTTTTTTTGCCGAATTTGTTTTCAGTTTATTCAAAGAGAAATTATTACACACTGATGCAACCTATAGGGTCTATTTTGAAATGGCTAACCTCAAGTATTTTTTTAAGCTGATCGCCATTTTTCTTTACTCATTATCGTTCAAAAAAGCCATTAGATGAGATTTATCTGCCTATTGTTATGTATGATCGCTACTCATGGCTATGGACAAACTAGTATTGTTTTCAGGAAATTTACTGCCCAAGCCCTTGGGGTGGACTATACTTTGAATACTAAACAACCAATAAAGCTTAATTTTCAGCCAAGTCAGGTAAGTATTGAATTTGTTGACAGGTCAGATTCTGCAAAAGCTGACTATCAATGCGAATTGAAAGTACAGGCATCGATTGTTAATACGATAAGTTTGGGTAAAAGTAATTCCATCCATTACGCAAATCTGCTGGGAGGAGAGTATACATTAAAAGTAACAAACGGTACAAATGGGCATACGGCAACGTTGAACTTTTATATTGAGCCTGTTTTCTGGGAACAATGGTGGTTTGCTCCACTGATATTTCTTATGGCTATGGCGGTAATCGGCGTGGTTTTCTACTTTTTCTTTTTATACAATACCCGTAGCCAACTGCATTTTCAGTCGCTTCGCCACGAACTGGAGATTAAAGCCCTACGGGCTCAAATGAACCCTCATTTTATTTTTAACAGTCTCAATACCATTGATGCCTATATTCTGAGGAAGCGATTTGTTGAAGCTTCAGATTGTTTACAGAAATTTTCTAAACTCATAAGGCAAATTTTAGAAAATTCCGAATATCCGGTCATCAGTATTGACAAAGAACTTGCTACTCTTCGTCAGTATATTGAAATGGAACGTGAGCGTTTTGGGGATACATTTACGTACCTAATCGAGGCAATGCCGCGCTTACTCAGCAGCAATTGCCAGATTCCGCCGCTGTTGCTGCAACCTTTTGTTGAAAATGCCATTTTGCACGGGTTACGTCATTTAAAAGATCGTAAAGGAATATTGAGCATTAAATTAGAAGTTATACTTATCAATGGCAATGAAGCATTGTATTGCCGGATCGAGGACAATGGGATTGGTAGAAAAGCTTCGACCGAGCTTAATGAAAAATATCGGGAGTACCATAAATCCATGGGTATGAATGTTACTTTTGAACGGATAGCAGCGCATCAGGCTCTTTATGGAGCACAAATGCAAACCCGAATCGAAGACCTTAGCGCTCCGCATACCGGCACTATAGTATATATATGGCTACCATTAATAAAGCAATGAAAGCGATCATAATCGACGACGAACCTTCGTGTATTGAATCTTTGGCGGCAAAGATCGAACTTTTTTTACCTCAGATGGAAATTATTAAAACGTACCAGGTAGCGCAGGAGGCGCTTTTTGATGTGCATCGCTTGGATGCTGACGTTATTTTTTTAGACATAGAAATGCCCGGTCTTGATGGAATTACGTTTGCGCAAAAAGCAAACCTGCAAACCACCGAAATCATTTATACTACGGCGCATCAGCGCTATGCTATAAATGCGTTTCAGGTAAGCGCTTTTGACTTTTTATTGAAGCCAATTGACCGCCATGAGTTGGTAAAAACTATTGAACGATTAACAAAAAAGTTGAAAGAAAAGCAGTTAAAAGGTCTAAAACTGCACAGTAGGTACAATAAAATTGCGGTTCCATCAATCAAAGGGATGTTTTTTGTCCCGCTTAACGAAATTTTATGGCTTGAGGCTGATAATAATTATACTACCCTGCATTTGACCTCCGGAGCAAAATTGCTCACCAGTCGTGCCATTGGAGAATATGAAGATATTCTGACTCCTCTTGATTTCTTCCGAATTCACCAATCAACTATTATTAACCTACAGCATTTGCAAGAGTATGTTAGAGGAGAAGGAGGGCTTGTAATTCTCACAAATGGACAGGAATTGGAAGTTTCCCGCCGTCGAAAAGCAGATCTACTGGCCGTAGTTGGTTAATTAATTTCCGGCGGCCTCTTCCGATTCTATCCTTAATCCTGCCGAATTCCGGTTATTACCTACCATTATCACATTTGGGTTAAAGAGCATTTGGTTTTTGTAACAACTTTACTGACATAAAACCATTTGGAATTCTCTTATGAAAAGGATTGTAAAACCCTGCTGTTTGCCCTTCGGGGATATTCTGTACCTGGAAGGAATGCGTAATTACACTCAAATTGTTTTTAGAAATGGGGAAAAAGCGACGGTATCACATACCCTCAGATATTTTGAGGTGATGTTAGCTGAGTATGAACTTTATATCCGCACCCACAAATCATATTTAGTGAATCTGCAAACAGTTAAAGCCATTGTCTGGACTGCCGATGAGCCTTACATGACTCTTTTTAACGACGACAGAGTAGCTATTGCACGCCGTAAACGAAGGAAAGTCAGAAAACGCCTTAAATACCTTTCTCTTTCCTAAATTTTAATTTTTCTCTTACCATTAGAATCTACTCAAAATGAAAAAAGTAACTAACGGTCTCTTGTTGCTCTTTGTACTGCTGAATGTTTCCTTAGCAGGATGCATAAAGAAAAAAACAGAACCTACTCCTGTCACCAAGAGTTCAGCCAAAGACATTACCGAATTTAGTTTTGTCGGTATCAGCCCTGCCATTAATGCGACTATTGACGCTTCGGCTAAAACAATAAAAGCCGAGTTACCCATCGGTACCGACCTCACGAAGTTAGTGCCGACGATTACGGTGTCTGACAAGGCCACTGTTTCACCGGCTACAGGTGCAGCGCAGGATTTCAGCAAAACGGTTACTTACACCGTCACCGCTGAAAACGGTACTACGCAAGTATATACGGTAACGGTTTCAATCGTTAACAATGGAACCGTTTATATTGGGAATTTGGATGGAGTATTTTACGCTATAGATGCTCTAACCGGTGCTAAAAAATGGGAATTTAAGACGGGAGGGAGCATTAACTCTACCCCAACAGTGGTCAATGGCATGGTATTTTTTGCAAGTTGGGATAAAAAAATCTATGCCCTTGATGCCGCTACAGGCGCAAAAAAATGGGAATCGAACCCTACGGCGGTCAAATTGTTGCAGCCTTTTGCCGCGCCAATGGTGGTCAATGACGCCCTGTATTACGTTGGAGAGACTGCTTTATATTCCCTTGATGCCGGTACCGGCGTAAAAAAATGGGAATTTGTTGGTGATGGCGTTTATAGTTGGCAGGCTTCCCCCATGGTGGCAAATGGGATTGTATATGGCATTATACGGGGAAATACCGGCGGTAAATATGGAATGTATGCTTTAGATGCAACAACCGGTGCTGTAAAATGGGGCCCTGCAACGGATGTTAAGTTATCCGAATCCTCACCTGCCATTGCCAACGGAGTCGTTTTTGCGGGCTCAGAATCAAATGGTTTGGTAGCGCTTGATGCCACTACAGGGGCTACGAAATGGAAGTTTGATAGTGGCTTGATCACCTATTCGTCGCCCACCGTTGCCAATGGTGTTGTGTATGTGGGTGCGGGCGGATTTGGAACCAACAAAGACAATGACAAACTCTATGCAGTGGAGGCAACCACCGGTGTGAAGAAATGGGAGTTTAAAACCCCCGATGGTGGCTCCGATTATTCGTCGCCCATGGTGGCCGGCGGCATTGCCTATATCGGTGCCGGGGGCACGCTTTACGCCCTTGATGCAGCCACCGGTACTAAAAAATGGGAAGCCAAACCCGACGTCGGTAACCTGATTACTTCGGGGCCGGTGGTGGCAACAGCGCTGGTTTACCTCGGAATCGGCAAAAAACTCTATGCCTTTGATGCCGCTACGGGGGCTAAAAAATGGGAATACGACACAGGCCGTACCATTGATCAGAGTTCGCCCTGCGTAGTAGCCAAAGACGGAACCATATACCATGCAGGCATCAGCGGGATGGTGCAATGATAAGCAGTTGAGTCGCACGCTTGGCAGGAAAGGTTTAAATCGAAATCTTGGTTACGTATATATAGATACGTAAGCGTTCGATCAAACCTCTCATGACAGAATAACGCCAAGAGAACATTTGTCTGCCGGATAGTTTCGAATTAGTATCGAAAATAATTTTTTGACAAAAAATACAACTATGTGCAATTTACTCGCACTTCGCACGCCCATTGAAGCAGAAACAATACTGTATCTCGAAGGTGACGGCAATTACACGAATGTCGTTTTTACCAACGGACGTCGGTTATTGTTGGCTAAGAATATAGCTTCTCTGCTTGCACTTTTACCCGAAACTTTGTTTTTGAGACTGAGCAAAACACACGTTGTAAATACCGCTTACATGCACGCGGTGCACATAAAGGGCTATTCGCGCTACGTACAGTTAAGTACAGGGCATAAGTTTGATGTGAGCCGCCGCAGAGCATGTGAGATGCGTAAAGTGCAAAAAAACACCTCATTTTGACTTTTAAAATCTATAAAATAATGAAAAAACAATCCATTCAGTTCATTCTGTTACTTTCCTGTTGGAGTGTGGTTAGCATTGCGCTTGCTCAAAGTGTTCTCATTGATCCTAAGGCAAATACACTCCCCATTGTGGATATTAAAAGCACCAACGGAAACGGAGGAGTAGCCATGCCGCGCATGACGGTTGCCCAAAGAAACGTCATTGCGCTGCAAGTGGGTTTGCAGGTCTATTGTACTGATTGCACTCCTGCCGGGCCGTACAGTTATGATGGAGGCTCGTGGGTGGCCATGTTTCAGACCCAGACCGTTTCGCCCATTACCTATACTGTAGGGCAAGCCGCGCAGGGCGGGATGGTGTTTTGGGTTGACCCTGCCTCGGGCGGACAGCATGGCTTGGTGGTTGATAAATACGACATTATGAATGGAGGCTGCTGGGATTGGCCTAATTCGTACTCATCATTTACTCCTTACTGCGGGGCTCATGCGTTTGGCTATTATGGCGGGGAGTTCAACACTGCGCGTATGTTAGATAAGCAGGATGAAGGTTATTTTTATGCGCCGGCCCAAGCGTGCAGAGCTTTTGGGGGTGGAGAAAACAGTATAACTAAATTTTCATACGGAGACTGGTATGTTCCCTCCGTGGGAGAATTAAACCTATTGTATACCCTGAGAAATACAATTGGAAATTTTGATACCGGCAAAAAATATTGGAGTTCAACGGAAAGCAGCCCAACACTTTCGTATTATGTCAATTTTGCAAATGGCATTTCAAACACCCTAGATAAAGCCACTTACTGCGCAGCCAGGTGTATCAGGCGATTTTAAGACCGGTTTCAGTACCCATAAATAAACTTGAAAAGCTTTCTAAATTAGCTGAAATTATGAAAAAAGTATCTACTGTTTTCTTAATAACATTCTTTATATCAGGCGTTTTTACTGTAAAAGCACAAGACGCTATCACGCTTGATCCAAAAACTACTACACCGACTCAAGCCAAACTTTTGTTGGAAGGAACGGGGCCTGTCCAATCAGTATATAGCGACTATATGCCCCTTTCTGAACGGATGGGTATTAAAGCCATTGCGGCACCCACCAACGGTACAAAAACGACCGCCATCGTCGGGATTTCAGATTTCAGGATAGGGTCGCCAACGCAGGAGACAGGGCAGGCTACGGGCGTGATCGGCTTCGCAAACTCAAAGACAATTTCTTACGGCGTTCAGGGCATTGCCGATGCACAAACGGCCGGTTCTACCTCCGTTGGTGTGCGTGGCTACGCCTCCAATGTCAGCAGTAATGCCACAAGCTACGGAGGAATTTTCAGCTCCCGAAGAGAAGGCAGTACAAACTCGTTGGGGTATGGTATTTACGCGACCACGTATCATAACGCCTCCGGCGCTACGGGAGCATCTTACGGCGGCTATTTCGGCGCTTTAGGATTAGGAACCGGTGCAAAAACGGGCGTGTTTTCAGTGGTCGATCACAGCGGTCCAACGCCGGCCGTAAGTGGGATAGGCTTTCAGACCGATATTTCGGGTATCTATTCTTCCCAAGTTATTGGCTTATATACTAATATTACAACCGGTGGTTCAAACAGTACCTTCGGGGCTAAGTTGGATTATACAGGCGTAGCCGGAAACAGCGCAACCGTTTATGGTTTACAATCCAATGTAAAAGGGACCGGTGCGGCCTCCTATCGGTATGGAGCCCGATTTGATGTTGATGGTTCTACCTGGAACAATTCTTATGGTATATATGCCCGGTCCAATATTGTGAGCGATCCCGGTGCCGGAAATGGATTGAACAGTTATGGAGGGTATTTTATAGCTACCGGCAGTTCGTTGAATCAGTTTGGTATTTATGCTACCTCAGATGCAAATTTAGGCCCCAACATTCGTTATGCCGGTTATTTTAGCGGCAATGTGTCAGTCACCGGAAATCTAACCAAAGGCAGCGGCACGTTCAAAATAGACCATCCGCAAGACCCCGAAAATAAATTTCTGTACCATAGCTTCGTCGAAAGCCCCGACATGAAAAATATCTACGATGGCGTCGTTACTACCGATGTCAACGGTGAAGTTGCGGTACCGTTACCCGCCTACTTTGAGAGTCTGAACAAAGATTTTCGCTATCAACTCACCGGCATCGGGCAATTTGCGCAGGCCATTGTTTCCGAAGAAATTAATAATAATCAGTTCAGGATCAAAACAGACAAACCCAATGTCAAAGTCAGTTGGCAAGTGACCGGTATCCGAAGAGATGCTTACGCCGAAGCCAATCGCGTAGTGGTAGAGGTTGAAAAACAGGGAAAAGAAAAGGGCAAATACCTCCATCCCGAAGTATTTGGAAAAGATAAAGCGCAGAGTATTGAGCGTTTGCATGAAGCGAAATCTTTGAACCGCTAGGGGAGGTGTATTTCCCTGAAAACCGATTTTTACTATTTGATTTTTGATTACAAACACAACCGATCATTCCAACATTTTAACCAAAATGTAGCAATGGCTTATGGCCTCTGCTGCCCAAAAACCATGAAAAAAGTTTATAACTTCCGATCATTAGTCGTTTATGCACTGATTTTAGGTGCAAGCACCTTGGCTTTTTCCCAACAAAAAAAGGGAATCCCGGCAACTACTACTCCCAAAAAAGCGCCTGCAAACGCTCCGAAAACTACGACTCAATCCACCTACGAGTCCTTGAAAACTAAGCCCCAAGCGGCAACAACTACCCCGACTCCTGCACCCTCGCAACAGGCTTATGATAAATACCAAGATAGCCGCACGGTAGTGGTGGCTCCCGTAGAGCAGCGTCCGGAGGTGGGAACGGTATTAAAACTCAATTTTATGCGGCTCGTTGTGGGCGGAATTGATGTAGAGTTGGAAAAAAGAGTTGCACCCCAGTCGTCGGTGGTATTGACGGGCGGTTACTACGCCTACGGCATACTGAAAGGCGGTTATCGCGCCGGTATAGATTATCGGCAGTATTTGGGCAAAAGTTACTCACCCAAAGGGCTGTATGTATCGTTGGGTGCCATGGGCAATTTTGTGCCGATCAAAGAAACGGGAGTGATTGAAAAAACAACCATTCTGCTACTCAATCTGCGGGCGTTGGCGGGTTACCAGTTCTTGTCCGGACACTTTGTGTTTGATGTGGCGGCCGGACCTGCTTACGGGTTTATAACAAGCACTGATACTTTTTCTGATCCCGACAAAGCATTGAAAGTAGGCTTGTTGCCTGCGGTCAAATTATCGTTAGGGTATGCCTTCTGAAAAACAAATTTCTTACATAAACAACCGCGGCGGCGAATTATTTACGCACAAAACCATGAAAACTATTTTCAATTTCCGTCTCTTATTGGCCTGTCTGTCAATGATAAGTCTACTGCAATTGTCTTCTTGCTTCAAAAAGAAATCAAAAGACCCGGCGCCTGCTGTTGACGAATATAAAACCGCCATTGAAGCTAAATACAAAGCACTCGGTTGGGACAAAGATGGCCATGCACCATTCCAAGGTACAGGCATTATTAAAACAGCGGCGGGAAAAGGCTACGTACAGTACTATGCCTTTGGTGGCCGTAAAACCGCTATTTATTATTTTGAAGGTAAAGGAGCATATGCGATGGATACGGAAGAAATGGTAGCCTACGACAATGCAGAACAAGATAAATTTGCCTTGGTGGTCTCTGACCCTAAAGGTACAGCTACCGGCGGTTGTGCGTACAATGATATTTTGACAACTGATGGAAGTGAAGGAATCATCACTTGTCAGAACCTGATCTATGGCGATATTTATAAGAAATATAAAGAAGTAAACCGTTGGGACGGCCCTTTGGGCTTACCTACTTCAGGAGTATTACCGACTCCCGCGCAAGGCACAGACAAAGGAACATTTGTCACTTTTAAAAATGGGGGAATATGGAACACTCCCACCATAAAAACACAAGCAGTATGGGGCAAGGCATATAAAATGTGGGTAGCACAGGATTGGGAAAGAGGTTGGTTGAAATTTCCCATAACGAGTTGTGATGCGGGGAAGGTAGATAACTTACAATCGGTTGATTTTCAGGGAGGATCTGTCAAAACAGGTCCTACTTGCGGCGCTTATTTTAACAAACTTAATGAAACCGTTTATCAGAACGGAGCCAAAGCCACAAATGTCTCAAATATTCCCTGCTATTAATTAAAAACCTATTAAATCCTTTAATATGAAAATCCTTCTTTTTATCTCAGCGCTTTTCCTGAGCTGCCTTTCAGCCATCGCCCAAGAAACCGTCTGGCGAGATGTGCCGGTTAATGAACTCAACGGTGTGGATATCAACGATTTACAGGGTCGAATGCGTGAGAGCATGGCCTACGCAAACCGCTACGGTTTTGGAGCAGGCGTTCCTACGTTTGAAAACGGTGAAAAAAACGGACAGATCGTCTATGGAACAATTCTGATTCCAAAGAGATACGTTGAATTCAAAGACATTCCCCAGTCAGAATTGGGAAATGTAGATCTTAACAATTTTCAGGAGCGAGTCCGCCAATCCATGACATGGGCGGGCAACCACGGTTACGCAGCAGGCATTCCTACCTTTCATCATGCCAACCATGGGAGTGGTATGGTGTGCGGCACAATGCTGTTCAAGGCAGGTTCGGTTACATTTCGAGATGTAAAGGAAAGCAATATGGAGAAAATTAATCAAAACGAAGCCGGAACGGCCGGGTGGGTAAGGTCTGTTGCAAGATATGCCGGTCAAATGGGCTGGGTTGGTGCTTTTCCCACCTTTCATCAAGCCACGTACAGTGACAAGGGGCAAGTGTATGGGGTGGTTTTCTTTAAGAAGTAGTGCTTTATCAAAGGATGTGTTGTAGGCTCATAATGTAATACTCTTTGGAAATTAGGCCTCTTTTTCATATTCAATAATTTATTTATATGAATTCTCCAGTCATTTTAGCATTTGAATCCGGCAACAGTCTGACCAATCTCACTACAATTGCCGTTAATTTAGGAATCTCTAAGGGAAAAATTGATTTGCCTTTTGTTCCACTTATTTTCTCGTTAGAAAAAATGGAAGAAAGCAGATGTTTATCAGATGTTTATATTGAGCAGCAAAAGCAAAAAAAAATGCCTGTAAATAATAAGGAGTTTTACGATAGTGTTTATACTTATCTAAGCTCATTCAGTAAGACTAAATTTTGGGGTACTCCCAAAAAAGTATCAAGAGATATTGTCGGCCTTACTGTGGGTTTTTCCGGTAATGCCATTCTCACAAAAGGCAATGATGCCGTTAAGTGGCTTTTAGAACGTGTACTGAAAAAGGAAATATTGGCAAAGATACTAACGGGCGGGTCTTCTAAAGATGGTTATACGCAAACTTCCCAGAGTGCTATTGCTTTAATTCATGGATATAATCAAGATACCTTTAATTTAGATAGTAGCCGTTTAGAAAATGGACAGATACTGTTAATAAGTATAGGTGCGGGTTTTTTGGTCCAAACATCAATCAATATTTTACTCATTGGTGATTTTCCATCTATAAAAACTTTCCATCTTGAAATAGCCCTGTTAGCTCTTCCTATAACTCCTGTTTTACCGGGTGCTTCAACGATAGTTTCACAAAAATTAAATGATTATTTTAAATGTGTCTCTGATCATTTATATGCTTATGCTTTTGTTAATGACGCAACCATAGGTTTTATTCCACCGGGTGGAAGTGTTGCAATCATGGCCACATAAGCATCAGGAAATTATATTGGATATCCATAAGAATGTCTTTATTTTAAAGAAAAACCAAAAGGTTCGTGAAAAAGGTCTTCCATATCATTTGGATATTAACAGTGGCTTACCGGCTGAGTTTTGCGCAGAAGGATTCGCTCTCCACCATTGCCACTCCACCTGCACCAACTTTCCACAAAGGCCGCTTTGCGGCAGTGGTGGCGACGGAAGCAGCGCTGTATGCCGGAACGATGTCATACCTGAATTTTATTTGGTACAAAGACGAAAAACGGGTGCCTTTTGAGTTTTACAACGACGCCAAAGGATACCTGCAAGTGGATAAATTCGGTCATGCGTATGGTTCATACCTGGAAAGCTATATCGGGTATCGGGCCATGCGTTGGTCGGGAGCATCTAAGAAGAAAGCGTTGTTGTACGGTGGTACGTTGGGTTTTTTGTTGCAATCGCCGATTGAGATCGTGGACGGTTTCTATGAAGGGTGGGGCTTTTCATGGAGCGATATGGCCGCCAACGCTGTAGGAAGCGGAATGGTGATAGGGCAGGAGTTGTTATTTGACGGTCAGCCCATGAAATACAAGTTCAGCTTTCGCCGTTCGCCTTATTCCAAGCAGGCCAATGGGTATTTAGGCACCACTTTCGCCGGACAGATCTTGCAGGACTACAATGCCCATACGTATTGGTTCAGTATCGGCCTCAATCGCATCATTCGTTCAGAACGGATTCCCGATTGGCTCAATGTAGCAGTGGGTTATGGAGCCAACGGCATGTTTGGCGAATTTGAAAACATTAAGCGTTGGGGTAGTGTCGTGATTCCACCTACCCAACGCTATCGCCAATTTCTGTTTTCATTAGACATTGACTGGACAAAGATCAAGACCCGAAATAAATTTTTGAATCAGATTTTCCAAAGTATGTTCATGATAAAACTTCCTTTTCCGGCCATCGAGATCAACACTAAAAATGGATTTCGGGTGTATGGAATCTACTATTAGGGCGTTTTACTCAACCTTTGCCACCACCACATAATTATCATTGCGCGTGATGCCATAAAGAATAAAAGCATTTTTGTCGCTTTTGTCGATGGCAAAACCTTGTCCTTCACTTGTCGTTGGAATGGTTTTGACGTATTGTAAGGTTGCTCCGCGTTCGGGCAATCGAAGAACGTACAATTCGGGTTTGTCGTGGCCTGTGCAGTAGAGCAATCCATCTTTTCCCCATGAGCCGCCGGAAGTACTTTTGGGGGCAAAAGCCTCTAAAAGCTGTGGTGGAAACGCCCAAGCTTCTACCTGTTGCCATTGCGCCGTAAATTTCACAAAAGTTGTCCAGCGGTTATCACGCCCACCGTCCGAATTTTTGTCGGAATAATTAGCGAACGCCACCCACCAATGGCCTTGGTAAAAGTCGACCCACGTAGCCGAGCCGGGAAACAATCCAAAGCTATGCGTGTCAAGGTGTTTAAGCGTTGCGGCGTCAAACACTTCGATGGAACTGGCCATTGGCTTATCGGGATAATTGGAATTAGCGCAGTAGAGTTTGTTGCCAATCATGATTCCGCTGTTGAGGTGTTTAAATATCCCTGTCGTATCTTTCCAGACTGCTGTTTGCTTGCCGTCCGTTTTGGTATGTTTGGTGATGGAGGTGTTGTTAATAACGTAAAAATGTGTGGCATCAACCGCTACACCTTGCTTTACTTCTTTCAGCTGAAAACGTTTCAGTTCTTTGGCTTGCTGCCCTCGGGCTGAAATTGAAAGTATAGAAATGAAGAAAAAACAGTAAATGACCTTATACATAGAAAATCAGAAGAAATGTCGTTTAAAGAAAATTAGTCTTTTCGGTTTATTATTTTTCAGTTCTCAAAAACCGTTTCAACTCAAACTTTTTCGGTTTATTATTTTTCAGTTTGAAATTTTTCAGTTCTCAAATCCTCCATCGTTGTAAAGGTAAAAGTAATTTTCAGGCTTGGCAGCCTTATAGATTCAAATTAACACTTAAAAATTGTCTTGTTGCAATGAATCTTTCTACACGCTTCCGTTTTGTCCAACCTGTCTCTTTTTTCTTTGCCATTTTACTGTTTATCGGAACTGTTGGTCATAGTCAAACCAAGACCGCTTCTCTGGCAGATGTCGCTTTTATGCAGGGACATTGGCTGGGCACCTTCAACGGCGGTCCCATTGAGGCCTTTTGGGCAGCTCCTGCGGGGGACAATCTCACGGGTTTTATGCGAATGATGAAAGACGAGAAAGTAACGATGTATGAAATGCTGATCTTTGAACAAACCGCCAACGGGCCCATTGTATTGGTAAAACACTTCAAACCCGGCCTCATTGCGGTAGAAGAAAAAGAAATTTCAGACCGTTACAGCTTTATCGAAGCCAAAAAGAATCAGGCATTGTTTGAAAAACAGGATGGCTCCATTCGGATCATTTACGAAAAGCGCAGCGAAAACCAACTCGTCATTCAACGTGGAAAAAAAGAAGGCGAAAAATGGGTATTTGCTGATCTGTTCGTTTTTAATCGGGTGAAGTAAGGGATTGAGGGGGAGAACTGTGAAGGACACTCGGGCGGCTTTGTTCGTCCTGATACCCTTCTCCCATTCTAAGGACTTCTACGCTTGAAAAAAAGCAGGAGATCAGTTGTTTCACTCTCTATTTGAAAAAAGAGAGGTTTCATTAATGCCTTCTACAGAAATAATTTCCCAGTCAACATTACCTAAGTTGTTCAGGGTTTCAATCAGTTCAGATTGAAATGGGTCTTTGGTTAAATGGGATTTTGAAACGTTAAGAACCTTATATTCAAACCTATAAACTGTAAAACTCTATATTTGAATCCGGAAAATAGTTTCCAAGCATCGGACGCCACCGCCCTTTTCCTCATAACCTCTCCATTGCTGATTGAGAGAAGATGATGAGGAAAAGGGTTCCGGGAAAAATTGTAAGATTTAGTCACGCCACATTTTGGTTGTCTGATTGGTCAAATCTTAGTTTTTTAACTAAACACACGTTTGGTTGGGCTGCTTTATGTAGTAAAACTATACTGGCGCAATCGTTTTTCAAAACCGGACCCAATGATTTTGGAAGGTTGTTGGGTAGATAGTTTGGTGCTTACCGTGTTGCAAACACTCTGTGTATCGTTGGTTCGGGGTTGTCTTTCAGAACACCCCGAACAACGGTGGGGAGAAGTTTTTGCGAAGTTGGCCCAGCAAAACTTCGCTATCAACCTGTCACAAGTACTTAAAAAATGGTATAATTGTCCACTAAATGGCACTTTGAAAATAATTATTGGACAATTTGAAACAAATAACTAATATAGAAATAATAAGAATTGTAACAGTTAATCTGTTAAAAACTTTAAGAAAAACTATGCAGTAAAGCAGGGCAATTATGTAATCATAAACCGCAAAATGCCAGCCTTCAGTAAGAGAAATCAACGCAAAAATTAAAGGTACTAAAAATAAAAATATCAATTCTGATACTTTGAAATATTGTAAAATTTTGATACCAATTATGTTTATTGAAAGAATTGTGAAAGTAGGAATAAGATAAATAGTGATGTAGTATTCCAGTCCATTTGAAAAACCAAATCCCATACTTTTAATGCTAATGCCAAAATATGATTTTAGAATTGTATGAAAACCCCAAGAAGTAATTGTTTGTAAAATTAGAACAGTCAGGAATACAGTTGTAAGGTTAAACTTCTCAAGTTTAGAAATTATATTATTCATTTTTTAAATTTTTCAACGTGTTATTGAACAAAAAACCACTTCACTGCAATGGATTGATTTCTAGGTGGTTTTAGAGAATTGTTACACTTAAAGCAAACTATATTATTAAATGTATAAGAATGTTAACTTGTACTTATATTCGCAAATAAATTTATGCCTTTTTATTCAATGGGAGTAAAACGCTATTCTGAACATAAGAAAAAGTGGTTAAGAAATTTAACATCGCGGGCTATCCCAATTACCTTTTTTGAAAAGATCAGCAGTTGAATCGCATAAATTCGTACGATTGCATGTACCGGAATATACCATTAAAAGTAAAGTACTATACAAATGGCAACATGAAAACGGTCTTTTTGACCTTTAGACGAAACAAATAGAAAAAGTAACAAAAATAGCCTGCCGCTCACCTCCGCTTCACCACCAACGCGTTACTCACTGCCCGCTCGCTTTCGTGGTCAAATTTTTTGTTGTCGCCGGGATAATTTATGACTCCTCTTCCGTCTATCCACAGAAAATTAACTTATTTATTTCCACCACTTTCCGTTTTGCGGTAGTAATTTTTTGACTTTGAACTTTTAATGGTCTGTTTGTCAGAGTGTTACCGTTAACGGTTTAGGGTTTGGCGAAGTTGGGGCATTTGAAATACGCCGGCTTGGATTTAGCACAAATGTTCTTCAGAACTACTAATGTTGAATTTTGCACATCTGCCCCAATGTTGCCAAATCCTTGTTGGTGGCGGGTGTTCTATCTGTCTTTATTGTTTGTTAAAGTCAGTTTTGTCAGTCCACTTCCAAGTGATTAAAAATTAAACCCAAAATGAAATCCCGGTTCTCCGAAGATAAATTTCGGCCATTTATCGTCTAACTGTTTAAATCCATCAGGCATTTTTGTGTGATAAGGACGGTGGGTAATGGCAATGGACGGTTGAATAAAAAATCTGTCCTTAAAAAGTTTGATGTGATAACCAACGCGGTACGTATTGAAAATCTGAAATCCATTGCCCATTTTTTTGCCGCCATCATTCACAAAAATTTGCCAGGTAGGCATTACATTAAGTTCGGCATATAAACCTTTCCACAAAAATCGTTGGTAAGCCACTGATACCCCAAACTCACGAACATACCCCGGAAATTTTTCTTCCGGCTTTCCGTATGATTTGTTAAAAAATGGGTGAATACCATTTGGCCAGGCATATTTCCAGGTTTTTGGTTCTACTGTAATTACATCTTTTCCTGTAATACGATAGCCTACATTGAGTTGAGCGAAGTTGGGGGGATTTGTACCGGCCAAATTGCCCAATAAGAATACAGTGCTGCCAACAAACCACCGTTTGTAAGTACTGCTTTGTTTGTCATATTGTGCATTCACCGGTAAACTGCTTGCCAACACTAAGGCAAGTCCAATCCATAAAATTTTCTTTTGCATAGCTGTTTTAATTGAAATTAAACGATACTGCAAAAGTAGGTTGGCGAGATACTATAACTCGTTCACTTAAGTTAAGAAATGCATTTTAGCTCTTTTTTTCAAGAATTCCTGCTCGAAGTCTGCTTGAACTTTATACCTAAAAAACTTGCTAAGAACTTGACTGTCTTTGGGTATTAATTTAGAAACCTCCTGAAGTTGCAAAACTTCAGGAGGCCCAAATTAGTTGCAAATAACGGCTTTCATTGAATCATTGTAGTGTTAAAACTTAAATCCAAAATCAAGCCCGGGTTGAATAAAGTGGTTAGGCCATTTTTGTTCTACTGCTTTAAATGATTCCGGTACATTAGTTCTTACAGGCCAATAACTAATTCCAATAGCCGGTTCAAAAAAGAAGCGGTCTTTAAAAAACGTAAACCGGTAACCTAAATAGAAGTCCAGATATAAAGTGTATCCATTTCCAATCTTTTTATTATTCTCATCCATGTATTTTTCAAAAGCATTCAATGCATAAACGGATGTATAGACTCCTTTCCACCAAAACCGTTGGTATCCTAATGTAGGTGCAAGTATGCGGGCATGTCCCGGATAGGTATCTTCTGTTCCATCAAATATTTTTCCCCAAGGCGTACCTAAAGGCCAGTCGTAAACGGATCTTTTAAATCTAAAATGAACAACGTCTTTTGGGGTTATCTTATATCCAACATTTATTTGTATATACTCAGGCTTGTGCTTTTCAACAAAATTGCCCAACAAATACAAGGTGCTACCAACAAACCACTTTTTATAGGTGCGGTCTTGTTTGGCATTTTGTGCTTTAACTTGAAGAGTGCTTGCCAACATTAAGGCAAGTCCAAACCATAAAATTTTCTTTTGCATAGCTGTTTTAATTGATGTTAAACGATGATGCAAAAGTAGGTTGGCGAGATACTATAACTCGTTCACTTAAGTTAAGAAATGCGTTTTAGCTCTTTTTTTCAAGAATTCTTGCTCGAAGTCTGCTTAAAGATTGAGGTTTTATACCCAAATAACTCGCTAATTGGTGTTGTGGAACACGCTGAATAAGGTCCGGTCGTTTTTGTATTAAGTTTAAGTATCGTTGTTCGGGAGAAGAAGTCTTAAACTCGTCAAAGTCTATTCGTTCTTTGGCTAACAATTCTTCTGACAAGATTCTGCACATTATTTCAAACTTTGGAAATTTGCTGTTTACTTCTACTTCCATATCAGAATTTGAAATTAAAATAATACTGTCTTCAATACAACTGATGAAATATTGAGAAGGAGCTTTACTTATAACACAATGAGGTGTTAAGGCGTCCATTTCTGTGTAGAAAGCGGTTGTTTTTTCTTCTCCGTCTATGATGTAATATGTTCGAATGCAGCCTTTTAAAACAAAATAGCTTTCATTGGATTTTTGCCCTTCTTTGAGTAAAGTCGTCCCTTTCTTTATCGAGCGAAATATGTCCAAAGAAACGATCGCGTTCTTCTCATCTGCTGTCAGAGAAATGTATTTTGATATAAAGTCAAATAATAAATCTTCCATTGTTTTATGTAGTTACTGTCGTCTGTTACACTTGCTGCTAATAACGCCCTATGCAGTTTTACGCCGAAGCGCGAAGCTCAAAACGCAACTGAATCCGTTTTTGTCAAGTTGTCCAACCGGGGCGTTTGACTTGTCAGTAACAACCTGTCCCACCTGTCGCCGAGCCGCCGGCATACAAGCAATTACTTGGACTCTTCACCCAACGTGTTATTAGAGGAAAGGTTATTATATTATTATGCTTTGATAATCAGTTAAATATAATAATGTTGCATGATATCGCAGGGCAATAATGTTGCAAATATGCCGAATTATTTTTTGCAAGAAAAATCTGAAAATGTTATCAAGTGGTAGGAGGGTAGTGAAAAGATGGTCTATCAAGGGGGCATTACTTTTATTCTTTTTACATGGTGGATCGTGGGAGTTCACAAGGCCGAGTAATATCACTCACTTCCGCTTCAGCACCAACGCATTACTCACCGCCCGCTCGCCTTCGTGGTCAAATTTTTTGTTGTCGCTGGGATAATTTACGACGCCTTTTCCGTCAATCCACAAGGTAGTGGAGCCGCCACCATCGAGGTTGAGGGCATCGCGACATCCGAGCTGACGCGCTAAAAAGGTCAATTCCGCCAGATTCATCCCGTACGATTCGGCAGAGCGACCATCGACCGTAATGAGCAATACTTTTTTAGTGTTGGTCACGCAGGCGCAACTGCGGGGGTGACGATTGTCGTTGAAGGCATTTTTGGGAAGAACTTCGTCGGTTCCGTTGAGCATTAATAAAGGCCCTGCAAGCATTACATCACGGTAAGGAAGTGTATATTCCCAACCCACGGTGGGTTGCCCTTTGAGAATGTGTAAGCGATTTCGATGCACCACAATGGCAGCCTGTCCGTGGAAAGCAGCTTTTTGGCCTTTTTTTATACGCGTGGTATCAACGATCTTACCGTTGACTTTGATAAAATCGACCGAACCGCCGTTCTTAACGTCAAAAAATCCGCCATTGATGGCAACGAGTGCGTTATGTTCTTTGGCTAAGGTGCTTGTCGGGCGCAGTTGCCCTTTGGCTTTATCTTTTTTTTCTAAAGAGTCGGCTGTAATAACGGCCCAACGATGACGCCTGTTCTTGACGGGTATTTCCAGAATATTGATACTTTGGTTGGCGTTAAAAAGCTCTTTTTGTTGGAAGTGCGTTTTTCTCCATTGTATTCCTTTCGCAATCTCCTGAATTTCCCATTTTGCCTGATGAATGGCCACCGAATCTACGGATGTTTGTGCGTGACCGGTCGTGAAAGTTAGCAGTAATAAAAAGACAATCGGTTTCATTTTATTTTCTAATTTTGTGGGCTGATTTACGTAAAATCAATTTGCAGTTACAAAACTGCAACGGCGCAAAGTTCGAAAATATAAATCATAAATAACCGCAAGAGCGACCTTACGTCGTAACGGCGATCACAATTAAAATAACAGTTAACAAAAAACATCAATGGCAAAAGTTCCGGTAAACAAACACCAGCCTGTCTATCAAATGCCGACTTCACCTTTGGCGGTGAAGACCAAAAAATTTGCGTTAGATAAAAAACAGTACGTCAACATTGCAATGGGTCAATTGTGGGAGCAGCAAAAAATGTGGACGCTTGTACCTTTAGGATTACTTTTAGTGAATGCGATCTTGGGGATTACGGGGGTTTATCCAAACATTTGGGCATACATTGTCATCATCTTGGGCGCACTGCTGTACGTAGGGTTTTGGTGGGTACAATTCACGGGTGTCACGCAGTTAGAACAATATAAACAGCTGTTTGATAAATACTTATATGAAATCGACAGTCGCCAGATCTTGGTAAAAACCAATCCGAAAGAAGGCGGTATAATGCAATGGGAGCAAATTAAAAATGCTTACCGAACCAAAGATGCTTATGTGTTGATCATGGCCCGCGGACAGTTCCTGCATTTTCCGCATTCTGTATTCAACTCTGAACATGATATGCGTCTTTTTGAGCGAATCTTGAAGCAGAAGAACTTGCTTGCGGAACCGAAAGAAGTCGCCAAATAAGCGCTTTTTCAACGAATACTGTTTAAGTGGCTGTGGAAACGCAGCCGCTTTTTTTATGCCTCGGTAGGCAGGTTTA
Organism: Runella sp.; assembly: GCF_965279615.1. Lineage (NCBI taxonomy): Bacteria > Pseudomonadati > Bacteroidota > Cytophagia > Cytophagales > Spirosomataceae > Runella > Runella sp. The sequence continues at coordinate 475,904 of NZ_OZ257252.1, forward strand.
GGCCGATAAAGGGCAATAAAAGCCGGCAGAACTTGTTTTTAATCGTAGAAGAAAGGAAAATCGGGTCTGGTATACGGCTAAACCGGACTGTAAATCTGTAAGTTAGGTAGACAATATAATTTTTTTGAGTTAACGAATCAAAAAAGTACAATTTTAATGTAGGCGGCCTATAGATTGAATATTGCCTTTAAAGGCTTTATTTACAAATAGTTGTAAAATTTGACTTTCGTTTAGAAAGTGTGGTATTATTTCCTGTTTAACGAAAATTTTATATAAAGGTTGAATTGGAATTTATTATATTTGTGCGTAGGGCAATTAAAAAGCAATAGAAAACTTTAATTTTCCCTTTGATTTATCCCATATTTACAAAACTTATTCCTTGATTATGAGCTACTTGGTAAAAGAATCTGATGGCTATCGCTATATTGATGAAGGACAAGGAGAGGTGCTGTTGCTGTTGCACGGTTTGTTTGGTGCATTGAGCAACTGGGACGGAGTAATTAATTATTTCAAAAAGGATTACCGCATCATAATCCCGATGTTACCCATTTATGAAATGAATCCCCGTGAAGCGGGCCTGGAAGCATTGGTTGCTTTTACGGAGGGATTTGTTGCGGCAAAGCAATTGAAAGATATGACCCTTATCGGTAACTCATTGGGAGGGCATATTGCAATTCTGTACATCCTGACGCACCCTGAACAGGTGAAACGATTGGTGTTGACGGGTAGCTCAGGTTTGTTTGAGAACGGCATGGGAGGTTCATATCCTAAAAGAGGGAGTTATGAGTATATTTCTGAACGTGTTGCGTATACTTTTTACGACCCAAAAGTAGCTACCAAAGAGTTGATCGACGAAGTATTTGAGACAACCTCAAGCATTCCTAAATGCATGAGCATTGTGGGGATAGCCAAATCGGCACAACGTAATAACGTAGCAAAAGAGTTGCACAAGATCGAAGCGCCTACCTTGTTGGTTTGGGGGCTGAACGATACGATCACGCCGCCGCACGTCGGCCATGAATTCAATCGCCTGATCTCCAATTCCGAATTGTACTTCATTGATAAATGTTGCCATGCGCCCATGATGGAGCATCCTGATCGCTTTAATGAGTTACTTGACCAATTTCTGGTGAAGCATGCTATTCCTGAATTAGCATAACAAACCGGTCGAAGAATAATTTTTAATTCACTTTTAAAGATTGCTCTTCGATCGTTGGCAATTGAAACCCTGCTTTTTCTTGCAAATTTACGGGCTTCTATTACTTTTACACAGTTGAAAGTATCAATCCCGCAATTATGACCTCCAACCGACCCCTTACTCGGTTTAGTTATCTTCCTAAATGGCTCGCTTGGCTCGACTTCTTGGGGCTGCTTGAACGCGACCCATTTGGCAATTCTCTGCTTATCAAACGCATAATGATTTCGGCTATCGGCTGGTTTACGTATTGGCGTTTTACGGTAGTTAACAAAACCACCATCGAAGGAATCGAATACCTGGAAGACCTTCCTGAAAACGGTGTCCTTTTCTTATCCAATCACCAGACCTATTTTGCCGACGTTATTTCGTTCTATCATATTTTTTCCAGTGTAAAATGGGGTTTCAAAAGTACGATCGTGCCCCCGCTTTATTTGTTGGCTCCTCGGGCGCGGAGTTATTACGTAGCCGCAAGCGAAACCATGAAAGCAGGTATTGTTCCTAAATTATTTGGTTTGGGAGGAGCCTTGACGGTTGAGCGCTCGTGGCGAGCTGAAGGACAGAATGTAAAACGTGAACGCGATACGTCGGCGGGAAACAAAGTGTCAGAGGCATTGGATCACGGTTGGGTAGTGAGCTTCCCGCAGGGAACAACAAGCCCGTATGCGCCGATCCGTAAAGGAACGGGGCACTTAGTGCTGGAAAATCAACCGATTGTGGTGCCGGTGGTCATCAATGGATTTCGCCGGGCGTTTGATAAAAAAGGGCTGCGATTCAAAAAGCGCAACACTACGCTGAGCATACGATTCAAGGCTCCCATAAAATTTGATGATTCCATGAGCGTAGAAGAGATCGTGGAATGGGTTCGTAAGGAAATCGAACAGGATGTGCCCGAAAAAATGGTTTGGATGAAGAAGGAAGGTGAGTGAATTTATAGAACGCAGATTGGTATGATAGTTAAGATAAGTTTATGAAGAACTCGTGACCTGTCTTACTAATTGATCATTCCTTTGACCGAAAACGTTTTCTTATCCGTAATGGATAAATGCTGAAAACCGCTGATCTCATAGGTTTTGACGAGCCAGATACCTTCCGGGCGCATAGTGCAGGTGAGTTGCAGCTTTTTTTCGGAATCGTATAATCTATTTTCTTCCTGCAATAACGCCTCGATCAATTTGGGCTGTTTTGAAACTTCATCCACTACGATTTTCAGTGATTTTACGGGTAATTTTTCGCCGTTTTTCAAGGTATATACATACGTAGTCGAAGTTGGTTGAGCAATGGTATAGCTGAGTTGGTAGGCTTTTTTATTGAGGTCTGCCTGAATGAACAATTCAAGCTCCTGTCGCCAGTCAATTTCGGTAGTTTGTTTATTTTCTTTCTCCTCACCCAGCGCCATTTCTTTGTTTACCAAAGGCTTACGTTTATTCAGTTCGGTGATCTGTGTTTCAATAAATCCTTTAAGGTCAAAGTAGGAACCAACAGTTGTGGTGTCTGTCGGATTGGTGCAGTTTACTAATAAACCAAGGCTGAGAACTATCAGAAAAATGTGTTTCATACAAAAAATGCTTCTTGGAGTTAACCCAAGAAGCATTTAAAAAGTTCTGCCGAAAACAGTACTCGAATTACAACAAACTAATGCCCGTCATTTCGATAGGCTGAGGCACACCCATCAACGCCAAAATAGTGGGTGCAATGTCGGCCAGCTTTCCGTCTTTCGGTTGGCCTTTGTACTCATTTCCTACGAATACGCAGGGAACCAAATTGGTGCTGTGTGCAGTATTGGGTGTTCCGTCGTCGTTGCGCATGTAGTCCGAGTTTCCGTGGTCGGCAATGATGATGGAAGTATATCCGTGCGCCATACCTGCCGTAGCAACGGCTTCGGTACATTGGTCAACGGTTTCGCAGGCTTTGACTACTGCTTCAAAAACGCCTGTATGCCCAACCATGTCGGGGTTGGCGAAATTGAGACAAATAAAATCGGCCGTTTCTGCTTCAATTTCGGGAACAATGGCATTGCGAATATCATACGCCGCCATTTCAGGTTTCAGGTCATACGTTTTAACATCCTTGGGCGAAGGGCACAAAAGCCGTTTTTCGCCGTCAAAAGGAATTTCACGCCCGCCTGAAAAGAAGAACGTAACGTGCGGATATTTTTCGGTTTCGGCAATGCGAATTTGCGTTTTGCCCGCTTTCGACACTACTTCTCCGAGCGTATTTTCGAGATTATCTTTATCATAAATGACCTTCACGCCCACAAACGCGTCATCGTAGTTGGTCATGGTAAGGTAATACAAATTCAGTTTTTGCGTGCCTTGTTCCGGAAAATCCTGCTGCGTAAGCATTTCCGTGATCTCACGACCGCGGTCGGTGCGGAAGTTGAAACAAAGCACTACGTCTCCTTCGGCAATGGTGGCAACGGGTGACCCGTCTTCTTTTACGGCTACGATAGGCTCAATAAATTCATCCGTAATATTGGCATCGTAAGACGCTTGGATCAACGAAAGTATTTCTTCATTGCTTTTTGCCGCCTGACCTACACCATGCACCATTCCATTGTACGCTTTTGCCACGCGCTCCCAACGTTTATCGCGATCCATTGCGTAAAAACGGCCCGTAACGCCGGCGATTTTACCCGTGGTTTGAGACAAATGGTTTTCCAGATCGGTCAAAAAGCCAAGACCACTTTTAGGGTCACAGTCGCGGCCATCGGTAAACGCGTGAACGTATACGTCGGTCAAACCAAAATCGTGGGCAAAGGTACAGAGTCCTTTCAAGTGGTTGATGTGGGAGTGAACACCACCATCGGAAACCAAGCCAATAAAATGCACTTTTTTGCCGCTGTTTTTGGCATAATTGAACGCCTCTACCAAGCTGGGTTCCTGAGCCAACGTACCTGTTTCAACGGCCAAATTGATCTTTACCAGATCCTGATACACAACCCGACCTGCGCCGAGGTTGGTATGTCCAACTTCAGAGTTGCCCATTTGACCATCGGGTAACCCGACAGCTAAACCGCTGGCTTCCAATTTGCTATGAGGATATTGTTCTAAAATGCGGTCGTAAAAAGGCGTATTCGCAGCGATGACGGCAGAACGGTTTTCTTCACCAACTTTGGCGATACCCCAGCCATCCATGATTATTAATATTACTTTTTGAGTCATTGTTGTGGGTTGAAATTTACACTAAATTATGCTCTTTGATCAAGTATTCCAAAAACTGCTCCCCGCATCGGGTCACGATTTGGTATACATTCTCAAAGGCTGCTATGTCTTCGTAATAAGGGTCAGGAACACCGTTCCCATCGGCTTGGTGATCAAAATCGCGGAAACTGAAAATACGGCCTTCTTCGGGATAGAAGCCGGTGGAGCGATAACTCTGCGTTTGGATATGTTCAAGGTTGGACTCATCCATCGCCACGATGTAGTCAAAATTGGCAAAATCGTCGCTGCATAATTTACGGGCACAGTGGGAAAGTTGAATGCCATAATCGGCCGCTACGCGGCGAGCGCGGCGGTCAGGTAGGGCACCGATATGATAGCCGTGCGTACCCGCCGAATCGCAGGTGATCTTCTCTGTCAGCCCACGATGAGCTACCAATTCTCTGAAAGCGCCTTCGGCAAGGGGAGAGCGGCAAATATTGCCAAGGCAAACAAATAAAACGTTGATCATAAGAGGGATAGGAGTCAGTACGGTGTAGTGAATAGGGAGCAGTGATCTGCTGACTCCTCGCTACTATCTTCTCATACCTTATTATTACTTCTCAAAAGGTTCCCCTTTTTCATCCACCAAAACAAATACTTCTTCGCTGTCTTTTTTCATGAAATATTTCTCACGGGCATACTTCTCCATGAGTTTATCATTGCCCAGCGTTGATGCCTGTTCTTTTTTCAATAATTCAATTTGCTCCACATAATATTCTTTCTGGTCTTCCAATCGCTGTAATTTCCACCAATTTTTGAGTTGGTCAGGAATACTGTTCAACTCAAACAAAAGCAGCCAAGCCAATAGACCTATCGAACTGAGTACATAGAAATTTTTGAAAAAGCGGAAGCGTGACAGAAAGTTCATGCGTAGCAAGGGGAAATAATGAATGAGTGAACCATTACTGTATTCACTCATTCATGGTTTGAAAATTAGAATTTCAATCCCGGGAAATAAGCTGTTTCGCCCAATTCTTCTTCGATACGAAGCAATTGATTGTATTTAGCCATCCGGTCAGAACGTGACGCAGAACCCGTTTTGATCTGTCCCGTGTTGAGTGCAACGGCCAAGTCAGCGATGGTGCTGTCTTCGGTCTCGCCCGAACGGTGCGACATGATATTTTTGTAGCTGTTGCGTTTGGCAAGATTTACGGTATCGATGGTTTCGGTCAAGGAACCGATCTGGTTTACTTTGACCAAAACTGCGTTGGCAACACCTTGTTCGATACCCATTTGCAAACGTTTTACGTTGGTTACAAATAAATCGTCACCTACGAGCTGGCATCTTTTGCCAATGGCGTCGGTGTGCAATTTCCAACCTGCCCAATCGTCTTCGGCCATACCGTCTTCGATGGAGATAATTGGATATTTGTTGACCCAATCCGTCCAGAAATCAGCCATTTGTGCCGAAGTCAATTCTTCTTTGCTTGATTTCTTGAACACATAGCGTCCTTTTTCTTCGTTCCAAAGTTCAGAAACGGCGGCATCCATAGCGATGAAAATGTCTTCGCCCGGTTTGTAACCTGCTTTTTCGATAGCGATCAAGATGGTTTCAAGGGCTTCAACATTGGATTGGATGTTAGGAGCAAAACCACCTTCATCCCCTACGTTGGTTGAATATCCTTTTGATTTCAACACACCTTTCAGTGCGTGGAAAACTTCGGTACCCATACGCAATGATTGCGAGAAGCTTTCCGCTTTGACCGGCATGACCATAAATTCCTGAAAATCAATGGCATTGTCGGCGTGTGCACCACCGTTCATGATGTTCATCATCGGAACCGGGAGCGTATTGGCATTTACGCCGCCAATGTAACGGAAAAGCGACATGCCGGCTTCCTGCGCCGCTGCTTTGGCTACCGCCAAAGAAACGCCCAAAATAGCGTTGGCACCCAATTTTCCTTTGTTGGAAGTGCCATCCAATTCGATCATGATCTTATCGATCAGATTTTGCTCATAAATAGAAAGACCCAAAAGTTCGGGATAGATGAGTTCATTGACGTTTTGAACAGCTTTCAAAACACCTTTCCCCAGATATACACTTTTATCATCGTCACGGAGTTCGACAGCCTCGTGTACGCCTGTAGAAGCACCTGAAGGAACCGCCGCGCGGCCTAAGAAACCATTTTCGGTGCGAACATCCACTTCAACTGTGGGATTACCGCGTGAATCAAGGATTTGCCGAGCATGTACCGATTGAATTGTACTCATTTGCAGGTAGGTTTTGTTAATAAATTATTGGTTTGAAAAATTAAGCACAAAGTAAATAAAAAATACAGGGCATTGAAAGAAATTACTTTTTATGCGGCGCTTTTCAAGCTTACAGCCTTGTTATTGACTTGGGAAATAATCAAAATACTGCGTCATTGTTTCAACGGGAATTTTCCCTTCACTCGCCTGTATACCCAGACTGACGCATTCCTGAATTAACTCCTGTTCATTTTTAAGGGTATGATTCTTTAAAAAATGATTTGCATAGCTGTTATAAGCCGTCCGGATCTGCACTTTATCATTTAACGCTGCTCCGATCTGAGCCCACGTTAAATAGGTGTTTTGTTTGAAAACGATACGATCATCGAAAGAGGTTTGGTTAATGAAGTCCGCCAATTCTTTCAAATGGTTTGTCTCACCAAACATAACCCTAAGCACATGCAGGTAATCTACCCAAACGCTTACATTCACGGTTTTTAAAAGCCGAATACTTTCTAAGACCTTATTTTGCTTCATTAAGAGATAAGCTTTATAAATGACGGGTACTTGATAGGCGGTATCAAGTCTCTCAACCTGATCAAAAATGGCCAATGCTTGATCAAATTGGTTATCCTGAAGATAAAAAATACCCAGATCAAGCAGATTTACCTGTCTTTTGGGGGCTATCATAGCCAGCTTTCGGTAGGTTTCGATGCCCAACGAGTGACTGATTCCCGAAAATTGTACAAAACCTGATTGAGATAATAAAACGGGGTTGTCCGGATGGTTGTGCAAGGCGTTGGCCAGCATGGAGTTGGCTGATTGAGCATACCTGTTTTTGGAATCTATGGGTAAGCCGCTTTGAAACACCTGATCATGTTTGAGTGCATACTGGATCGCGACGTCATATTTCCCAATAAATGCCTGTTGATAGGCTTGCTCATGTTGGGAGATCATTGCTTCGATTTCATTTTGGTTATATGCACTCGTTATTTGTCGGTTGGTAATAAAACTTACTGCCACAAACTGCCAAAAAGCACATAGAATTACTCCTGAAACGATTAATTTAATAACAGTTGTTGAACTGAATGTTGAACTGATGTAAAAGCCCCCGGTCGTATTTTGCGTTACATAAGCTGCCAGACCAAAGAACCCAATAAGGCTCACCAAACTGTCAAACCCAAACGACAGAAAAAATACATAAGCCGTTAAATACCCACTTAATACACTTTTTTGCCACTTAGATACGCTGCTTTGCCAAACGACATAGAAAAAAGCGGCTATTACGGACAAATAAGCGAGTAATCCTGCCCAACCTGTTTGAATAAGTTTATCTAAAATAAAGTTGTGGGAGCTATCGTACCAAAAACCGGCCCCGTGTAAATTGGGAGTATAATGTTTTACGTAAAAATAGGGAAAGGATTCCTGCCCCCATCCAAAAACAGGACGGTCGTTGATTCCTCCCAAGGCCATTTTCCACAAGTTAAGCCGCGTACCAACGGTTTTTGAGTTGATACTCAGATCGGTGGCTCGATTCAATATTTCGTTGTTTTGGACCCATGGAGCCTCTCGTTGCATGTATAAAATTACGGGAATCAATAAACATATTGCCATTACAGCGACGAGCCGGTTGCGATTTGATTTATACTGCACAACGGATGCAATGACCGTGACAAAAACGCCAACTCCTAAGGCAAGAACGCCCGAACGGGTCTTGGTTAGAAAAAGGGTATAAATAAGCAGAAAAATCGTTGAAATAAGACCTGTAAGCCCCACTTTAGAAAGCCGTGAGCGAAAAGTAAGAGCGATAGGCTCGGCAGCTAACAGAAGTATAAAAAAGAGCGTAAGTAAATAGCCCGATAAATGCATGGGATTGGATAAAAGAGACTGAATTCGTTTATCCGCAAACCTATTTTGTTCAAGTAAACCAAAAAGACACATATAAACGCCTGTAAGCGTGAGTACTATAACGAAATAGACCCATTGTTTCCGGTTGAACCGGACTTGACTGAAAAAAAAGTAGAACCCGACGAGATGTATAAGATTGACAAAGCCCATCATTCGTTCAAAATTGGAAAGCAGATTGAGTCGTACATCTTCTCCCGCCAGATCAGCTATCAATACAATGACTGTATACAGCAAAATACTGATTGTTAATGGCGATTTGTCTATAGCAATGGTCTTGCTCTTCCAACGCAGGCACATTATCAGCATCATTGCATCAACAATGGCCCAGAAAAATAACGTTCTGTGGACGATTGTTCCGTAAATGGCCGTTTTAGAGTGAATTAAAGGCAAAGTAGCTACCATTACAATCGGTAGTAATGTTGACCATGAAGTTGAAGGCACTTTGAGCGGAGCTTTATTTATTACTTCATACATGGAATTCAAACGGAAAGTAATCGTTGAGAAGCGCTAAGTGAGTATACAAATTAAAGCAATTTAAATGGCTGTATAAAGAAAATAAACGCTTTTAACGATTACTTTTTTTAGAAAGAAATCATATTTAAATAATGCAATTGTATTATTAGGTGATAATGTTATTAAAAACAAATAATATACTTAAAAAATAAAAAATACATATTGTTTGTTTTGATAATGTTGTTATATTTGGTATAAAAGATTGTTATAGAAAATCTTTGTAAAGGCTTTTTAATAACTATTCTTGGAATAATAGTATTATATACACCACATTATTAGTTACATCATGAAAATTTTTTTACTAAGTATCGGCTTGGCGTGGGTGGTATTGTCTGCGCAGGCCCAATGGAAAGAGCCGTGGTCAAAAGGAGAGATAATACTCGCCGACGGCGAACGGCTGGCAGGCGAGCTGGTTTTTGCTTCCGATGCAGAGGTTGTATCCTTAAAAATGGGCGATGGAACCCTTAAAGCCTATAATTCAGCCCAAATTCAATCCTTTCATTTTCAGGATATTCGACGGAAATTTTTACGACGTTTTAAAACGAGCGTATTGCCTGATAGTGGCAGAGAGGCAATTGTAGAGATTGTTATAGAAGGAGCCGTTGAAGTACAAAGGTGTTTAAGAAATCGGCCTAAGGGTTCTTTTGGACCGATCTATAATTATTTCCCCGATGAGCCGATCCAGCATAGTGTCTTTCGTTACTATGTTCACGATGGGCTTTATCTGTGCTCAATGGAACATTTTCTAAAAAAAACGTACCGCCAAAAGACCGGCCGTTGGCGCAGCAAACTTGATTTATTTAAAACCCGTAACAATTTAGATAACGGAATCGAAAGCTGGTTGCGCGTACTGCTTTTCTACAATGCACTTGAAGAGGAATGGCGAGAAAGACAACTTCCGTTTGAAAAAATACAGACCACCGATGAGATTACGCTTTAAGTCGTTGGACGGCCTGCCAAATTCGTTCGGCCGGCATGCACAGTGACAAGCGAATATAACGCTGTCCTTTTGGTCCGAAAATGAAGCCGGGAGCAATGAAAATGTATTTTCGGTACAGCAATTCATCCACGATCTGTTCAGCGGAAGGGATCGATTCGGGAAGTTTAGCCCACAGAAACATACCCTCCTGGCTTTCGTCGTAGGTGCAATCCAACGCATCCAAAAAGGCTTTTGCTGCCGCTAAGCGACTGCGGTAAATGTCATTTTGGACCATGTGCCATTGGTCGGTGTTTTGCAGAGCAGCCACGGCGGCCTGTTGGATTCCCATAAACATGCCGGAGTCCACGTTACTTTTAATGGTCAAAACAGCATCAATATAGGGTTTGGCCGCCGACATCCAACCCACGCGCCAACCCGCCATGTTATGCGATTTAGACATGGAGTTAAGTTCAATGGCCACCTCTTTGGCACCTTCAATGGAAAGGAGGCTGATGGGAGGTTTCTGGTTGAGAATCAGGCTATATGGGTTGTCGTGGCAAAGCAGAATTTTATGTTTATGGGCAAACTTTACGGCGTTTTCAAACAATTCATGCGTGGCCGGAGCGCCCGTAGGCATATGAGGATAATTCAGCCACATGAGCTTGGTCTTGGGACTTACCAACGATTCCATTGTTTCCCAGTCGGGCTGCCAGCCCTGATTTTCGAGCAGAGGATATTCAACGACATTCGCGCCAACCATTTGACTGACAGCTCTATAAGCGGGATAACCTAACTCCGGCACCAGCACTTCATCACCGGCGTCCAAAAAAGTCATGCTGATGTGTGTAATTCCTTCTTTAGAACCGATCAGGGGGAGGATTTCGGTCTCCGGGTCCAACGTTACGCCATAGACTCTTTTATACCATTGAACAATGCCCTGTCGAAAAGCCGGAATGCCTTTGTATGCCTGATACCCGTGACTATTGGCTTGTAAAGCAGACTGATACAATGCTTGAATGGTAGCTTCTGAAGGCGCTTGGTCGGGGTTGCCGATGCCCATATTTATGACATCGTGACCCGCCGCCATGAGTTTACGAACTTCGGCGAGTTTGACCGAGAAATAATATTCCTGCGCTTGGGTGGCGCGTTGAGCGAGCGAAATGATCATTGAGGTGACATTGGACAGTGGAAGTTTGATATGCACTTTGGCCTATCTTCTCATGTCCCATTTTACAATATAATGAACGGCTTTGGACTGAAACAAAGCACAAAGATAAGCAAAGTCAACCAACCTAAGATTTGTCGGGTACGATTTAGCGGTTGAGTATCTTCCGTAGGAGGGTGGTACACTCCTAAAACTCGTCCCAGCAGGAATCCAAACACAAGAAATCCTGAGTATCCGTCCACTGTTGGAAAAAGAATTGAAATGGTAAATTGCACTGCAATGGAAAGCAAGGCCAACATCCAGCTCGTAAGGGGATTTTTGTCGGAGATGCGACTGAAGCATATCTGCAAAAATAACGCATAGAGGCCCAACTTGCCGATCGTTTTCCAGAAAACAATATTGTCAACAATGGCGAATTCTTCCGGACGATAGGAGCCCAAGCCGGCGTAGGTGATAAAAATAAAGAAAAGGATCGGGGCAATTATTTTAAAATTTTTACCGCCAATGAGCCCGTATAATACATGCCCACCGTCTAATTGGCCAATGGGAATCAGATTTAGAGAAGTAAAAAATAAGGCCAGATATCCTGCCAGAATAAGCGGATAGTGCATGATTTCCTGGGGAGGTGGCAGGCGAGTTGGGTCGGCAACGACATTTTTGAAGAAGGAGAACAGCAAATTATCTCCCAACAAAATATTACCTGTCATACTTTGATTCGCGTACACTACCCGGGCAAATCCCATTCCGAATTTTCGATATTCGGGGTGAATCGTAAAGATATAATCCAGTGTTGGAAGGGTGGCAAATCCATACCATAAAACACCAAGTGCTACCACAAAGCCCGCCAGTGGGCCGGCAATGCCAATGTCAAAATACTTTACGCGAGAACGGATAAATTCTTTGATGCGAATAAAAGCGCCTAATGTACCGATCGTTTGGCCAATACCCAACCACAATGGAATATAATAGGGAAGAGTCACTTTTACGTTGTGACGCTTTGCCGCAAAATAATGCCCGAATTCATGCACAGTTAAAATTCCTAAAAATGGAATGGAGAATCGAAATCCCTGCCAAAATTCACTCCAACCCAGTGGGTTTTCTATTTTAAAAAAAGGCAGATCGAAGGGGCGCCCAAACATCCACTCTGCTCCTGACAATGAGGTAGTTGCCAAAGTGACAATGAACAGAGTTATTTGGAGAATAAGGGTACGTTGATTCTTCATGAAATGTTTACTTGTGAAAATACAAAAAAGCCAACGTACTAGTAATCACGTAAATACTCCACAATTGAAGTAGGTTTTTGAACGTGAATGGTATGAATACCGCATTCGCCGGCGGCGCGGATATTGTCGAGGTTATCGTCCAGAAACAGGGTCTCGTCGGCCTCAATTCCTGCAATACTCAAAACACTTTTATAAATGTCCGGACTCGGTTTCATCACCCCCATTTCGTACGAGAGAAAGAGCTTCTCAAACAAATGACCCAAATTTTCAATGGCCGCGGTACGAAAAAGAATGGCGTTGACCTCATCAATATGAATGGAGCTGGTATTGCTAAGCAAAAACAAACGATATCCCTTTTGCGCCAATTCCTGAATTTTTTGAATACGATCAATTGGTATATCCAATAACAGTGAATTCCAGGCAGTGTCAATAGAATGGTCGCTCCAATCAGACGATTGGAACAGTTCACGGATTAAACTTCGAAAAGCATGAGGTGTTAAATTTCCCGTTTCAAACTTCTTAAAAACGTCATTTTGTTGGATAAGCAAATGTACATCTTCCAACGATTGATTGCTCAACTCCGCAAACGAATGTGCGGCTCGCGGGACATCAATGTTAAGGATAACATCTCCTAAATCGAAGATAATATTTTTGATCATAACGCTTAAATCATTATTCACTGAAAACACCCATCGAACAAAACTTGTCGATCCGCTGAGTGATACGTTCTTCGGGCGTCAGTTTTTGAAGATCATGAAGATGTCCCAAAATGATCTTTTTCAGCGTTTCAGCCATTATCTTATGGTCTAAATGCGCTCCGCCGAGGGGCTCTTCCACAATGCCATCCACCAAACGGGCCATTTGCATATCCTTGGCTGTTATTTTCATAGCTTCGGCTGCCTGCTCTTTAAAGTTCCAACTGCGCCACAGGATCGTAGAGCAGTTTTCGGGAGAAATGACGGAATACCAAGTGTTTTCAAGCATCAATACGCGGTCGCCGATGGCGATCCCAAGGGCACCACCTGAAGCGCCTTCCCCAATCACAACACAAACGACCGGGACTTTCAGCATGAACATCTCCTTTAAGTTGCGCGCAATGGCTTCACCTTGTCCACGTTCTTCGGCTTCCAGGCCCGGGTAGGCACCGGGAGTATCGATCAATGTAACGATAGGCTTGTTGAATTTTTCGGCCAATTGCATGAGTCTCAGGGCTTTACGGTATCCTTCAGGATTGGCCATTCCAAAATTCCGCTGCTGGCGTTGTTTGGTGTTGCGTCCTTTTTGTTGACCGATCAACATCACAGTTTGGCCATCCATGTTACAGAAGCCCCCCACCATTGCAGGGTCATCGCGCACCGTGCGGTCGCCGTGGAGTTCAATAAATTCCTCACACATCAGCTCAATGTAATCAAGCGTATACGGACGGTCCGGGTGGCGCGAGAGTTGGACGCGCTGCCATCGGGTGAGGTTTTGGGCAGTATCCTGCCGTAATTGTATGATGCTGTCTTCGAGTCGGGCTACGGCTTCCGAGACGTCTACCTGCGTAGTTTCGGCCAGTTTTTTGAGCTCTATAAGCTTGGATTCAAGGTCAGCCACCGGTTTTTCAAAATCTAAATAAGTTGGCATAGAGTTACTTACAATTCAAAAGTTTGTCCCTTGTGGGGAATCTCAATGTTTTTGTAACCGACTGATTCGAGTGTTTCCTTAAATGTGAGCATGCTTGGCATTTCTCCATGAACAAGGAATACTCTTTTTAAGTGGTCGGGCGATTGTTTTTGGACAAATTCGATCAAGTCGTCGCGGTCTCCGTGGCCGCTAAATACGTCAATTTTTTCGATATTGGCCAATACTTGTTCGTCTTTCCCTCTGATTCGTAACGTGGTTTGCCCGTTCATGAGGCGCCAACCGAGGGTTCCTTCGGCGCAATAACCGATGAGTAAAATGGTACAATAAGGATTGCTAATGTTCTGAGCCACATGGTATTCGACGCGGCCACCCTGTATCATTCCTGACGATGAAATGATGATGCACGGCTCGGCATGATTGGAAATGGTGCGGCTTGCTTCGGTCTTTTCGATGTAGATTAAATTTTCGAAATCAAACAACGATTCGTTCTCTTCCTGAAATTCACGGGCTTCTCGATTGAGCATTCTGATGTTGCGTTGGTATACCCGCGAACTCTCAAACGCCAACGGACTGTCGGCAAAAACTTTGATAGGAGGGAGGTTGTGATCGTTGTAAAGCTTGTTGAGCGTGTAGAGCAATGCCTGCGTTCGTCCCACGCTGAAAGAGGGGATAATGAGCCGCCCCGGAATATCTACGCATGTACGCTGAATAACATCGGCCAAAGCGGCTTCCGGAGTCACGTTTTTTTCATGGACACGATTTCCATAGGTAGTTTCGCACACCAAATAATCTACGGAAGGAAGCGTGCCCGGGTCTATCAGTAGAGGGTAGCCTTTGCGGCCAATGTCTCCCGAAAAACCAATGGTTTTCTTCTGCCCATTTTCCCACACTTCCACTAAAATATGCGCTGCACCCAATAAATGCCCGGCCGGAATAAATGTCACAAAACATTGATCGGCTACTTTGAAACGACGATTAAATGCCAAGGGAACGAAGTTTTCAAGTGCATCGCGGACTTGTTTTTCCAAGTACAGATCTTTGGGTAGCTCCTTTTTTTTACGCCCTTTTCGGTATTTTTTTTGACTGTCTGCGCTATTGATCTCGTTCAGGCGTTTTTGATTCAGCATTGCCGCATCTTTCAGCAAAATAGTGGTCAAGCCAAAGGTTGGATCGGTACATAGTACTTGACCTTCGTATCCGTCACGGTATAGATTTGGGATATTGCCTGAATGGTCAATATGAGCATGCGTTAATATTACTAAATTGATAATGGAAGCATCAAACGGGAACAGAGCATTCGGAAATGGGCTGTTTTCCGGGGGAGTACGCTTTCGATCACCGCTTTCAAAATCAGACCCGCAATCAATCAAAATCCGATAATCATCATCTAATTCGAGAAGATACATGCTACCCGTCACTTGTTGGGCGGCCCCCCAAAACGTTAATTCATATATGTCAGATACCCCGGTCCCGATGGGGAGTTTTGTTACATCCTTCAACGAATCGGGACGAGCCTATTATTGCAGGCATTGAAGAATGGATTACGCAAATGTATCAAAAACTACGTAATTTTGGTATTTTTCCGTTATACCGGGAAGCAGTTTTCTACAAAAGAATCACTATAGGAGGTTGTATTCTAAGCGCTATGCGGTTCATCCAACGGAATTGAGCGGGCTATGCGTTCTTCGAGAGATATAAATGTTTCGGTGCGTTGGATGCCGCCTACTTTTTGAATTTTATCGTGTAATACCTGCCGAAGATGTTGGGTATCACGGCATACAATTTTGGCAAAAATACTGTAGATGCCCGTTGTATAATGAATGTTGACGACTTCGGGGATCTTTTCGAGTTGTACCGCTACTTCTTCATACAGAGAGCTTTTGTCAAGGTAAATTCCAAGAAATGCACTGATATCCCAGCCCAATTTTGTCTGATCTACTAAGAGCTGAGCCCCTTTAACAATACCCAACTGCTCCAGTTTCTTCATTCTGACGTGTACTGTACCACCCGATACATGCACTCGTTTGCCGATTTCAGTATAAGGAAGATGGGCGTCGTCCAGTAAAATGGAAAGAATTTTAAGGTCTGTTGCGTCAATTTTATCAATTTCTAAATTTTTGTCCATGATGAAGTGATAAATTTTGATTTCTTTCAACAAAAATGCCTTTTTGTTGAAAGAAATCAAAATTTTTAAAAATATTTATGGAAAATTTGTAATAAATAAGAAACTCTGTTAATTTTGCATCGTCATTTTATTCAAAGACGCAGCTCAATGAGTAGATGCAATGAATAAAGTTCTTTTATACTGTAGGATGATGAAACTTGGCAGCCATGCCCTCCTGTCTCGGGGGTGGTGACCACAGGACAAACACGATATAATGCCGGCACTCTAGTCGACTGGGGTAGACCACCAAACTTTGTATCGCGGCTAACTGCACCGTGGGCGGTTCGAATCCCCCTCCTACAGCAAGGAAAATCTGTCAGTGCTTACTGACTGAATCGTATTGAAGGATAGCTTGTTGGATGATCTATATTTCCACTTGTTATCCTTTTAAAATATAAGGTGACGTGTCGTTTTGACACGAGCTCTAAAAAAGAAACTATTTGGTTTTTAGTTTGTTGATGAAGTGTAATTGCGACACGCAGGCTCAACTTTGAGGCCTGTGTGTTTTTTTTGTGCCTATCAAATCCCTCAAAGATTGGGATGCTGTAAAAGATTCCGTTGATTTGCACCTCCTTTTACCTTAACGCCTTTTCCAATGATTCATTCCGACGCGGCAGTGCTTGGTCTTTTGTTCGTTATTTTGGCACTTATCTTTCATACTGCTTCGCTCAAACATTCCTTTTGGCAAAAATTCTACGGCGTTGTTCCGCCCTTATTGCTATGTTATTTTATTCCGGGTGTCCTCAATACCTTTGGCGTGATTTCGGCGGAAGAATCTAAGCTTTATTCGGTCGTTTCTCAGTATTTTCTGCCGGCTTGTCTGGTGTATTACACGTTGGGAATGGATTTTAAGGCCGTAATAAGACTTGGGCCTAAAGCGCTTATTGTGTTTTTGGCAGGTACACTGGGTGTTATGCTTGGAGGACCCATTGCTATGGGGATTATGAAAATAATTGATCCGGCCGTGGTTGGAGGAGAAGGTGCCGATGCGGTATGGCGCGGATTGGCAACCATCGCCGGCAGTTGGATTGGGGGAGGCGCAAATCAAACTGCCTTGAAAGAGGTCTTTCAACCCAGCGATCGGTTGTTTTCACAGGTTGTTGCGGTGGATGTCATTACGGCCGAGATCTGGATGGCGGTTTTGATCTATGGAGCAGGGTTTGCGGCGCGTATCGACCGCCGTTTTAACGCTGACGCCTCGGCAATTGATACGTTAAGAGAACGCTTGGATAATGAACAGAAAGTGTCTCAACGAATTTTTACGTTATATGATCTGATGCTTATTGCTGCGGTTGGCTTCGGTGCTACCGGGTTGGCACATTTAATGGCTGATTCTATTGTTCCATGGATAAAAACCCATTATCCTTCCCTCGAAAAATTTAGTCTGACTTCTTCGTTCTTTTGGGTAGTAGCGATTGTAACATTGATCGGTATAGGCTTGTCCTTTACGCGTTTACGAAAATTGGAATTTGCAGGGGCGTCCAAAATAGGCTCACTTTTTTTGTATTTATTGGTAGCTACTATCGGAATGAAAATGGATCTGGTGGCGGTTGCTGAAAATCCGGGCCTTTTTGTAGTTGGAATTATTTGGATGTTGGTGCACGTTGTGGTGACGCTCGCAGCGGCGAAACTTATAAAAGCTCCCTTTTTCTTTACGGCAGTAAGCTCACAAGCCAATATAGGAGGGGCTGCTTCGGCTCCTGTTGTGGCAGCGGCTTTTCACCCATCTCTGGCTCCGGTAGGGGTTTTGCTGGCTATTTTGGGGTATGCGCTTGGAACCTACTGCGGGTATTTGACGGGGTTGATGATGCAGTGGATTGCGACCTAAAGCATGAATTGATGAAAAGAGTCGATTACTCCCGATAACCGACTCTCAGTCGAGAATGAATCGGATGCTGAAAAAGATGTATTTTAATAGTCAATCAAACAAATAAAAGCGACGCTGGCAGCGATCGCATCGATAGTACTTCAGAGGCAAAAAGAATAATGCAGTTCGTATGATAAAAGGGCGCCGCCGCCGGTCAATGGCCACGGATTTACAATAAGGGCATTTCTGCTCTTTAGGAGTGGTTAGGACTGAGGAATTCATAATGTTGAGTTCGGTTTACTATTAATTAAGGAACGGAATATTTTAGTACGATGCTTTCACTTAAGTTATAGGTATAAGATAGCCTTTTTATGAGTGATGCCTTTCGTGAAATTCTCAAAACACGGTTATCCGCTGATTTTACCTAAAACAAATGACTGAGCCAAACTCGGCTCAATGCCGGGCTTACATTTCGAGATTTTGAGAATAATACCTTGCCCCCTTCGCGTAAAAAAATGTTAAATCTGTGCTTATTTTTATGCCTCAATACGTTTATTTTTTTAAATAAACAAAGGGTATAAATTTGAGTATTAGAGATACTTTCAAGGGTACTTCAATCAGTAATAAGAATTACCTTTAGGGGACATATTACAAAGCTACTATTAAATATGGCATTCTGCAAGCGTATTTTTTTCAAAAAAAGCAGATTTTTGCCTTATATGAGAGAGGTATAATTTTGACTAAAAATACTTCAATTTTGTTGTATTGACGTTTTTTGCCATTAATAGAGCTTAAATAATATCCTGTAGTAAAAAGGATTTACAGTAATGTTATTATTCGCATATTTATTTGAACTTATTCATTTGTATATAATAAATATGACTTTTAAGGATATGATTTATAGAGCTTCATTGGCCCAGATTATTACTAATGCATAAGCTCAATCTGACAATAATAAGGTGCCGGTGTCCGATTTGTTTCTTTCAAAAAAACAGTATTTTTTATTTAAAGAACCTTTTTTATAAGTGATTTTATAAAGAGGGAGCCGAAGCCCCCAATTTTATATATGGAAATTAAAAGAGTTGAAAAAAATGATCAAGCTGTTTTGGAAGATCTCCTCGAAAATCACATTGACAGTTCCGATCACCTTGACGAGCGTCCAACGTTTGAAACCTTAGAGCGGCTTCTGGAGGATGATCGCAGTTATCTATTGGTTGTACTTATTAATGACAAAGTGGTGGGGTATACGCTTGCCTACCGATTTCCTTCTTTGTATGCTTCGGGAGATATGGCTTATTTGTACGATATTGATGTAGTACCTGAACATCGGCAAAAAGGCGTAGGTCGCCTTTTGATAGAAACCGTGAAGGCTTGCCTGTTTCGTGATGGAGTTACTGAAGCCTGGCTTGGTACGGCCGTTGACAATTGGGCGGCACAAAGATTGTTTGCCGCAACCGGTGGTATTAAATCGGGAGAGAAGTTTTATGATTATACCTATGTTTTGAGCAAAGATAAAAGCGAGTAAAATTATTCTGTTTAGCGATAAGTTTTGAAACATTAAAAGAAAAAAAATAAAAATATCGGGTAGTAAACATCTGAAATTGTGATAAATACGTAGGTATACTATAATATATTTCATAACGTTGAGTAGTGCTTAAAAACCCGCGTGGCGCTGTCGTGCGGGTTTCTTTTTGATCGACTGCCTGATCAACTTTTTTCTGCTTTACAAATCTTCCGGCACACTCCGGAATGATTTTTTAGAGAGTTAATGCGTTGCACCTTCAAAAACACGTTATCAATACATGAATTATCACTATATCGAAGAATACCTCGGCAAGGATGCCGACTATTTATTACGTCACCAATGTACTACCATTTCCAAAAAACTTTTGCATCATCCTTCGCCTCATTTTATTGATGCTGTTTTTGCGGAAAGTAATCGCAAAATTCCCGTGCTGCGAAGCCTGGCAACATTGTACGGACATGGACGGCTGGCTGATACAGGCTATCTTTCCATCTTACCCGTTGATCAAGGCATTGAACATACTGCGGGAGCTTCATTTGCGAAAAACCCCATTTATTTTGACCCTGAGAATATTGTCCGTCTGGCTATCGAAGGCGGTTGTAATGCAGTGGCTACTACCTTCGGAAATCTGGCAACAGTTGCCCGCAAATACGCCCATAAAATTCCATTTGTAGTGAAGCTCAACCACAATGAATTATTAACATATCCCACCAAATACGAACAAATTATGTTTGGTTCGGTCGAAGAAGCCTGGAATTTGGGAGCGGTTGCCGTGGGAGCTACCATTTATTTCGGTTCAGAAGGCTCCAATCGGCAGCTGGTCGAGGTGGCTCAGGCCTTTGAAAAAGCCCATGAGTTAGGCATGGCAACTATTTTGTGGTGCTATACCCGGAACAATGCGTTTAAGAAAGACAACATTAATTACGAAACGGCGGCTGATATTACGGGACAAGCCAACCATTTGGGAGTAACCATTCAGGCCGATATTATCAAACAAAAAATACCGGACAGCAACGGTGGCTTTACGGCCATTGATTTTTCTAAAAGTGCGCCCCAAATGTATACTGATTTGTCGTCCGATCATCCCATTGATTTGTGTCGTTACCAGGTTGCCAATTGCTATATGGGACGGATCGGGCTGATCAATTCCGGTGGAGAATCAAAAGGAGAATCAGATTTGGCCGATTCGATCAAAACGGCTGTGATCAATAAGCGGGCCGGAGGAACGGGCCTTATTTTGGGCAGAAAAGCCTTTCAACGCCCTTTTGACGACGGTGTAGCGTTGCTTAATGCCGTACAGGATGTGTATTTGTCAAAAGAAATTGATCTGGCGTAAATATATAAAAGTTGGGGTTTTAGAGCTGTGCCCTGTTTGTACGCCTATATCAAATCCTTGCTTTACTTACCAACATTCTATATGCCAATTTGGAATAAATAGGTATAAATGAAATCAGCTCTTGCCTGATTACCTGAATATTATATTTCAGATACCTATTTGTCTATTTGGTATATGTAGTTATATTTGTAGTATAGTAACGTATACCATGCCCTACTTCGTTAAACAATCTGTTTGCCTTTTTCTGGCAATTGAGGTGCTGTTTGCAAGCACCGGTTTTGCTATGCACGAGCATTGGTGTGTTAGTATGGACATAAAAACCGTTTCATTGCTTCATAAACAGGGATGCCAAAAAGAAACGGAAAATTTCAAAAGCACCGAGAACGAAACGAGCTTCAAACGGAGTAAATGCTGCTTAGATAAAGTTACTTTTTACAAAATTCAGACCCCTTCTTCTGATCTTGGGTCGCCGCGATGTTTAAGTCAGTTTTTAGAAGGAGTGTATTTTTTTACTCCCGTGTATTTTCCTTCAACGGGTTGGTTTCATCGCGTTGTTTCTTCGAATGTATCTCGTTTTTACAGTAGTGCACCTCCTCTTCATGGGCGAAGTATGCTCATTTTTATACAGTCTTTTTTAATTTGATTTCCTGCCCCTGTGGGCAGCGAGCAGCCCGGAAAGCTGCTTTTGGCATTTCTGTTTTATACTTACTCTAACTCATCATGAAAATCACTCCATTTCTTTTCAAGAACTATGAAACCGTACACCAAAAATAAGGTGCCCGGTCATTCCGGGATTGTAATTGCTCAGGAATTAGAATCAACTGACAAGCAGGAGATGACTGTTGATTTTAATAAAATCAATCCCGACGGATCTGTCACCTTAACCCAATCAGGACAAAGCGCCGGGTTTTTATCCTGGTCAACTTACCCTAAAATAATCCGAGAATCACTGGCGGCCATTCGCTGGCTTATATTAACAAAAGGCGCACAATGGGTGAGCTTCCCTTTTCGGTTTTTGAGCAAATCTCAAACGGAAGCTTATTTGCAATCCGGCCAACTTGTACTTTATCCGGCCAATTTGGTTCTGCTTCACGAAGCGGTTGATCTATTGGATTCAGAGAAACAGTATTTTTCCCAGAATCTGGCCAATAATGAACCTGTCAGGGTTTGGAGCTATTTGCCGGGCAAGGCCGGTACAAAGCAACTGCCTTATGGAGGAGTTGTTATAAACAACAAAGTGCTTTGCAATGATACTGATCATCATGATTTCTACCGAAATGTTCGGCATCGTCGGAAGCGCACTGAACTTCATGCAAAAATACTGATTGCCCCTTGGAGCCATTTTCAGGATGGCTTCATTTGGGGAGGATATTATGATTATTTGATCTTATTGGTCGGAAAACTGTGTCGGATAAAGGATGTATTGCCCGAGGCTGATTTTAAAGAGGCCATCGTTTCGTATCCGCTTTTCAACACACCTTACGAGCACGAATATCTGTTGCTCTTAGGTATTGAGCCGGAAAGAGTTGTGGACAGTCGTACTCACCAAATCACATTTGATCGTTGTATTCTCGGCGACATTGGACATTGGTTTTATCCAAATGCAGCTGACATTGCCTTAATTCGTAAATATATTCTGGAAAAAGTGCCGGAAACAGACCCTTATGCGGGCAACCGCATTTATATAAGCCGCGCCGGTCGTCGCCATATACTCAATGAGAAAGAATTGGTCGGTGTATTGAAGAATCATGGCTTTCAAATTATTGAAGACGTGCCTCGTACGATTGCCGAACAAGTTTCTATTTATCGGAACGCCCGGTTTATCATAGGCCCTCATGGTGCGTCGTTTTCCAACATACTTTGGTGTCGGCCCGGCACTTACCTTTTTGAATTATTTTCAGCCACCTATGTTCCGGAGCATTTTCACTACTTGGCCGAACTACTGCAACTTCGTTATACGGCGTATTATTATGGCACTGCCGATGTGGAAAATGATCATCAGTCTGACGGGCTGGAAGACAGTATTTATGTGGATATTACAGAAATTGAGCAAAGTTTGCAGAAACTGCTTAATTCCTGATAGTTACAATGGGAGCAAATGTCTGCCCGATGAATCAGCGGGCAGACATTGTTTTATATGCTTTTGATTGCTTTTTTCACACTGTTTTAAAAAAGCATATACCATAAACTAGGGAAGGCGAATAATTGTAAGCGTAGCCCCACTGTTGTTATTAAGTAATGCATTGGCAACAGAACCATAAAATTGCAAACTGATGACTGCATTTGCGGGTAATGTCAGGATAGCATTGGATTGTAAAATGTTTGAAACGATACTTGGAGTAACAACAGTACCTTGGGCAGTGGCTCCATTTACAAGGATTCGGGCATTAAACGATTGAGCAATTCTTGTATTGACAGTGTAAGAAATATTATAGCGTCCTGCGGCAGAGACCGTAAATTCCGTATTGTCGGCATTGGCAATGATACCGGACAAGTTCTTTGCGTCGGGCAAAGGAACTAAGACCCCAAGTATTTTAAGATCTATATTGTTGCCGGTGTTGTTGGCTGCAAATCCACTGACAGCGGGAGGCAATGCATTGGTTATCTCGGTCAAATTGGCCAATTTTTGCCATGCCCCCTGGGTAAAATAATAATAGCCAACGGGTGCCTCTGTCTGATAGACCAATAAGCCTTCGGCGGCTGCTATACCGGTACGCTGCTGTAACGACATTCGAGGTGGAAGGAAGCCTTTTGAGGTAGACTGTACTTCCAGCTGGGCTGAATTGTCAGGTAGATTGGTCCCGATACCCACTTGGGCTGTAAGTGCAAACGAAGAAAATGCAAGTACAAAAAAAAGTAAAAGACGGCGTTTCATCAGAATGGTTTGGTTTAGGAGAGTATAAAAATGGATAGGGGTACTCAAGTTAAATGCAATGAAAGAATCGTAAGCAGTCGTGAAATAAGATTTTGGCAAAGGAGCAAAATTTATTCAGGACGAAGTTAAGAAACTTTAATGTTGATTGGATATAGTCAGTCCCCTTTTGACTTTATTCCTTCTTATATGGAAAGAATTTACATGGCTTTTTAAGCTGTTCTTTTGCTTTTTATTTACCGAGAGATATTCGCTATTGTTTGTTAATGGGTGGTAATTCGCTTATAAAAATAGTTATTTCACCGGCAAATTGATAGGATTCACGGTTTTGACCTAAAAATTTCAGGCAATCTGCCTGAAATTTATGCTACTTTAGTATGGCATATAATTTATCAGAGAACAGCAAAATCAAGCGATTTTCAATAAATTATATTCGACGTTATGAAAGAAAAAATGAACTGCTTAGGCCGTTTTTTAAAGTAGGGTAAAGTCTATACATTGCCCCCGCCTTTTTGAGGCGGAGGCATGTTTTTTATATCGAAACGTCAAATAGTTTATATACCAATCCGAATATATGTTTTAAGTGAGCAAATTATGCTTTTACGGCTTGCCGGCAAGAGAATTTTGTCGCCTTCCAATAGACGGCGATCTCGTCGCACAGTAATTTACAGGCATTTTTTGTATCGTTATCTTTTGATTGTAACCAAGAAGATTCCAGCATTGTTTTCGGAGCAACCTTTACATTGCCGGTCTTGTAGTAGCGTGCTATTTCAACCGAATTTTTGTCTAAAGGCTGCCCTATGTTGATATATACGCGCACTTCTCCAAGCCCGCTTCTCCATACCCTGATCCAAATATCAAAATCGCCCAAGATGCCAAGCATTTTTTCAGAATAGGATTTTTGAGCAAGGCGGTCTGCCTTATTGCCGGCCAGACTGTTTGTAACACGATTTTGGACTTTTTCTGATTTTTTTGACCTCATAATCTTTCATAGATATTCCTGCTGATTTTAAAGGACATAAATATCGTATATTAATTAAATACTTTTGGTATATATCTGCTTATTTAAATGGTGTATGTTATTAAGCGGTTCCCATACATTTGATTTCTCCGCTGTACTTAAGGATTTTGGGGAAGGGATAAACCACCTTCTTTAGCGGTGGTGCTAAAGTGTCGGAGTGGTAAACGGTTTTCGTAAACTTTGGGTTGTATCAATGGATACGCCAAGCCGGTCAGGGCAGAAGCGATACTTCTATATGCCTGACTGACAAACGTTTTTAAAAGAAGGGATGTTATAATGATCCTGATTTGGCCCGGTTACTGACTTTAGGCTATATGAATGACTAGCTTAAATACAAATTCATTGACCGAAGATGAATTAAAAGTAAATGTTTGTCTTTAAAGGTACTTGTGTGCGGTCCAAGGGCATTTAATTGCTCCAAAAATAACTGAGTCGCCATTAGCCCTTCCAGGTCGTGGCTTTCAGAGAATACAAGACAATGGGTGAGTGAAATGATTTTCAGGCGGTGCCGGGATAAAATATCATTGTCCCAATCAAGCGAAATTTCATCTACCAATCCTCGAATTTCCTGATATAATTTTCTATTGTTCATTTACTACGGCAAATGTAATTATAAAAATAGAGTTGGAGCACATACCGGTTTTTTCAAGGGTAGGTACATATTCGTTCTACTAACTGTTCTGAAATAATTATACTGTGGGACCCGTAAATATACAAAACATGACCTCTACAAGACACTTTGCCGAAATAAAAATCGAAGGCTCTACTACTTTAAGGTAAATATAAGACCAAGAAAAAACACCGCATCTACATAGCAGCAGCGGTGTAAGCTCACTTAACTCAAATAAAATATTCTAAATATATAGGAAAAAGGTAGAGAAAACAGGAGTATTTTAGACAATTATCGGTATTCTATCGACGAAATGCAGGAATAACGTAAATGAATGCAAGAAAAAACAAAACCCGGCCTTATGAAGACCGGGTTTTGCGTTACACTTTACCCTACTTTAAATTATCCGACCATGTTACCGGTCCAATTTCTTTTTCATAACATTGAAGAAGGAACTTTAGAGCGTTAATAGAAAGCCCTTCCGATTACAAAAATAACAGCAATTGTATATTTTTTTCACTCGGTTTGACCTTAGAGCCGTGAAATCAACCTATTTGCCGGTGAATCCTAACTATTTGCCGGTGAAATGATTTGTTTTGGTGGATAATAAATATATCGCTAAACAATAAACACCGCCCCTGTAAATCAAAGGCGGTGTAAGAATCATTTGTATCTTATGAATTAAAATAACACTTAGCTCAATAATGGAATGCTGTCTGCCATAACCTATAGCTCTTCCGGCTGTATAGTTTTGTTCAGCTTTTTACAGACAGGGTTTTGTATACAAAATCGGAGGAGTATAGTCCGATTTATCGAAAAAAGCCCATGTACAAAAAATGTACGTTTGTTGGGACACTAGAACTGATAGAAACGGTCTCGGCAGTTATCGCATCGATAGCGTTTAAGCGGTAAAAAAAACAGAAAGGTTTTTACTAAGAGCGGTCGAGGGTAACGCTCAAAGGCAATACTCCCGCAACGGGGGCACTGCTTTGATTCGGAAGAAATCAAAGTGAACATAACAAAGGCAGTTAGGTTAGTTATTTAAGAGGAACGAACGCTTTGGGAATGGTAGGAGTCCAAGTCGGGCAGTTTCAGAAAACGACCGGTTAAATTGATACTGTTTCGAATGGAATATCCTATAGAGTGCAAATAACTGAAAAAAAAAGGATATTTCACATTATTTATTATGCTTGATTTTACAAAAAAATAAACATTCCTGAAAATGCACAACCGGTATATTATTTGCTCATTATTTGTTGTACGGCCGTTTTTTGCGTATTTTTTTTATTTTTGATTGGGATGTTTTTTTGAAAGTTTCCGCTTCGCGGTATGATTATTAAAAATATACCCAAAAAAAGAAAAACTGTACTTTTGAAAAAGCATTATTTCGCCGTCAGGTAAGTAGAACTAAGCGGTATAAACCTTGATTTTGGCATTAGCAAATCAAAAACAGCATATAAATGCGGCTTTATTCAACGTTATATTAAGTTAAAGTAATCTGCGAGAGCAGTATTTGAAGAATTAGTAAAGTAGGGTAAAGTTATTACAATGGCCTTGTCTGCATAGACGGAGCCATTGTTTTTTTATTTAAGTGTAGGTCTATACTAACTCTTTCTAGTACAAAATCATAAAATCGAAAGGTTTGTTGCGCATTGATTCTTGGATGGGAAATTGTACACTTTTCGGAGCAAAATCAAGCAATAGTTAGCAAGTGCTAGGAGTGTACAATAAACGACGGTTTGTTGAGCATTATTCCTTTGATAACTTTTCGTTATTTAGAAAATATGACTATATTTATTTGTCTGTGTATCACTGAAATAACTTTACACTAAATAGCTGACTAATGGCTTCCGACCAAAATTTTGTAGACTTTGTTTTGGAACAAATTAAAAATGCAGGAGAAATAACCGCTAAAAAAATGTTTGGCGAATATGGTATTTACTCTGACGGAAAATTATTCGGAATGATTTGTGACAACAAATTATTCATAAAACCAACCAATTCGGGACGAGAATTTATAGGTAATGTCATTGAAGCATCACCCTACCAAGGAGCCAAACCAAGTTTCTTAATAGAAGACAAAATTGAAGACAGGGATTGGCTAAGTGAACTGATCAGAATTTCAGTCAAAGAATTACCACCGCCAAAACAAAAAAATAAAATCCGATAGGGGTTTGTATTATGAAGGCTGACGAGTTTGGCAGAAACTTTGGTGCAGGATTCATAAGCGGGGCCGGTATACTACTGTTGAGTTATTGCTACTTCACCAATGCTCTTTATTTCGCCTCAAAAAATGGGTGTATAATATACTGAAAATCAAAGAAATACAAGTGACTTGTGATACATTTTCAGTATAAATTTTATGGTTAGTCCAATATCTTGAGCATACAAAAACCGTACCGAAATAAGCCGGTGCTTAAATCGGTACAGTTGCACTTTACGCTAATAAAATCAAGAAGTTATGCCTGTCGAAACAAGGATTTGGTGAGAATGCAATACAAGTAATTAAATGTTTTATAGGTTTCAATCAAAGTCGTGATTGGCACACTGCTTGAAAGTTGATGAAAAAGAAGAGACCATTTTAAATAATGATCTCTTCCTTCTTCTCGCCGTCGAATTCTTTATTTTAGCGGGGCAGGGAGCGTAACAAAATAGATTCGATTGAGATCAACCTTGCCGGTGGAAGGCAAAATCTTCGTCATAAAACTATTCTGCCCATTGTCTACAACACCAAAGTCATCATCATTTGAAATGGCCAGTCGATTGCTTCCAAGAATCGCAACGCCTTCGGCTTTGTCATGCGGATATACCGGAGAGATTCCCTGCAGCAGATCAAATACCAAGGTCTTGGCTACGGGTGAAATTCCTGCGTTGGCTAATCCCGTTTTATCCTTGAGTTGCTCAACAGTTAAGCCTCCAAAGAGTTTACCGCCATCACCGTTGGCCGGATCTGAAATTTCGGTTGCGCCGGCCAGATCAAATTTGTAGATTCGTTTAAAGGTAGCCGGTTTGGCCGGATTGCCGCCATAATCTCCATCCCGTTCCAGTGCCAGAAAAGAAGTATTGGAAATGGCAGCTATCTCACTACAGCCTGTCAGTGAGGCATTTTCCATCAAATAAACATATTGTTTTGTGGCACCCGTTGCAATTTCGAATGTCACTACCCGCAACACTACCGAGCCTGTTACTGCCGCAGAAGTAGGATTATACATAGGTGATTGCATCAAACCTACCAATGTTTTGCCATCCGGTGTAATACAAAGTCCTTCCATTCCCCGATTGGGCCGACGTCGCGCCAATACTTTAGGTAATGTTCTTCCTCCCGTACCGGAACCAAAGGGATTAATGCGTTCAATTGTTTTACCGGAGGCATCAAAATGGACAATATGAGGTCCATATTCATCGCTTATCCAAAAAGTCCCGTCAGTTGCCAGAACAAGCCCTTCTGAATCAAGACCATCGGCACTGGGTGTAATAGGATTGCCGTTAAGATCAAGAGCTGTTTCACCGGTATTACCCTGACCAACGGGGTTAGGTAGACCTGTTAACACCTGTCCGGCCGCATTTTTAAGTAAGATCGTCTGCTCTAAAATCAGCTGATCTCCGATCAAACGAAATTTGCCGATTTGGGGAGTAAAATCCGCTTTTCCGAAGATAATGGAATTGGCAGCTACCCCGGCAGCATTGGGTCCCCGATCGGTTAACAAATAGAAAACATTCGGATCGGTGAGATCAGCCGCAATGGCCGATCCAAATCCTCCATTATAAAGGACGGTTCCGTTTGCGGCTGTAGAAAGAATTTTCGGGTTAGCTGCTTCTGCATAAGCCGGATAGGAAACGTTGATCAAACGATGGTCATCACAGGAAACAACCATAAAGCTTGCGATGAGGGCACAACTTAACGTTAATGCCGACGGGAACGTAGATATTTTCATCAGAGTGAATGAAGGAGTTATAAGCCTGCAAAACTATCATCCGGCTTTTGGGTATAAAAACTTTCCCGATTAAGGATATGTGAAGATTTCAATACCTGATTTTTAGCTAAAAATCAGGTAAATCGACAAATATTTTTACAGATAGACCAATTAAGTATTGTCCACTGAAAATTGTAAATCGAAGTCCTGATTTTTTATACTGCAAAATTTACAGATACAGGCAATGTATTATTTGTTTGAACTGCCGCTAATATGCTAATATGCTAATATAAGGGTTGGCAGTATCAATTATACACTGAAAAACCGTTATTCAGTATATTTTGCCCGTAGTGCTGCCAACTTTTGAGGCGTAAGCTCCATTTCTTTTTCCAAATACACCGCTATTGAACCAAATTGTTTTTCAATCACTTCAAATGTGTTTTGTAAATAAGCAGGATTAGCCATTAATATCGCATTGAGGCGATCTTCCGGTCGGGGTTCTTACCCCTGTCGCAACGTCATAGGGGCTATCGTATTGACGGATGGGTTGTCCTTCAAAACGGGGTCCGAATTCGGCCAAACGCTGTCCCCAGTCATACAGGCCGTTACCATTTTTGATGCCGTTATTGAAGTCATACTGGAAGTTACTGCCACGACCGTATTCGGTTTGAGCTTCGGGATTTGCTACAAATCCTTTTTCAAACATGGTGCTGCTGTTGAAATCAGCCTGCCAACCTTTTTGTTCTTTCGAGCCTTTTTTGGTCGTAATTACGATAGCACCATTAATACCTCGATTTCAGTTTGGTTGCCCACTTTTATTTCCTGACTTTTAAATCCTACAAACGAAAAAATGAGCACGGCATCGTTATTCGGGATGTTGATCGTGTACTCGCCGGCGCCCGTAGTGCTTGTTCCGGTAGTGGTACCGCGCAGGATGACATTTACTCCGGGAAATCCGGCACCGTCTGCCGAAGTTACTTTACCTTTAACTGTGCGATTTTGACCAAAGGCCATATTGCTTAAAAGCAACAGAACTAAGCACAGCAGAGAAACTGCCTGTAATAGTAAGGGTGAAAATTGGGAGCGAGCTGTAAAATGCTGTTTCATAAAACATAAGTTGTTAGGTGGTAAAAATGCTGAAGGCACTTTGAAGACCGGCAAAAATTTACATTACTTATGAACTGAATGTTAGCAGATTACTTTTTAATTGAACTTTAATACAATTATGTTTTTAATGTTATATTTTCTGTTTTGAGAAAATAAACGGATAATAAATGCGGGAATTTTCTAATTGAAGAATACAATGTCGGTTTGGAAAAGGCATTCCGGGTTCATATTATCTTTTGATTAACTCTTCATTCCCCCCTGTCTTTTGTCCTATCTTATTAGGAAATTTGAATTGAACCATTTTCAAAGCGGCATGCGTCTTCATTGGCTGTCTTACTTTTTCCTATTTTCGCTTTTGGCGTGCAACGGAAAAAATCATCTGCTTAAAATCAAAGGCTCCGATACGGAAGTGAATTTGTCGGTGTTGTTGGCCGAAGCATACCATCAACGGCATGATGACCGACAGCTTTCTATTTCGGGAGGAGGATCGGGCTTGGGAATTGCTTCGCTACTGAACGGGTTAGCTGATATTGCCAATTCTTCCCGTCCTATTAATTCCTACGAGCAGCAGCTATTCAAACAAAAAGGCACCGAAATTGTATCCTTCGTCTTTGCACAGGACGCTTTGGCCATCATTGTTCATGAGGATTTGTCCATTGATTCTTTATCCATTGAAGAAGTCAGGAAGATTTTTAGCGGCAAAAAAGCCGGTTGGCAATTTTCTGCATCCGACCAATTTCCCATTTCGCTTTATGGTCGCCAAAGCAACTCCGGCACGCATAGTTATTTGAAAGATAAACTGGGTATTGAATTTTCACTCTATGCCAAAGAAATGAACGGAAATGCGCAAATCATTGAAGCCGTGAAAGCCGACAAAGGAGGAATTGGGTACGTAGGAGCAGGATATGTAGTCAAGAACGGGAAGCAACAGGGTTCCGGATACAAAATTCTCAAAATCTATGAAAAAAACCGACCTGCCTGCTCTCCTTTGGATTATTACGCAGTGCTTCATAAGCGGTATTATTTTCAGCGCCCGCTGTATCAGTATGTTTTGAAAAGCGCTTATGCAAAAGCCAAGCCCTTATTGGAATTTGAAAAAAGCATAGAAGGTCAGAAAATCATTGTTGCCAACGGCTACTTCCCCATAACATCTTCCACCCGTGAATAGAACGCAATTTCGCATACTGACGGATAACTGGCTCCGCTTTTTGTTTCTGGCGTCGGGCATGCTGTGTATTGCAGTGCTGTTGGGTATTTTTGTGATGCTTTGTTACAATACAGTCGCTTTCTTTACCCAAATCAGCCTGTGGGATTTTATTTCCGATTCGCAATGGAGCCCGTCATCCGGTACCAATTCGGTGTATGGGCTGTTACCCCTGTTGGTAAGTACCTTGTTGGTTACGGTCGGTGCCCTGCTGTTGGCTGTCCCTTTGGGCGTTGGAACGGCCCTGTTTATCTCGGAATATGCGGGTGAATCTATCAAGAGGGTTTTGAAACCAACTGTTGAAATGCTGGCGGCAATTCCTTCCGTTGTGATTGGCTTTTTGGGGATTGTGGTCATCAGTCCCGTGATTTCTATGGTTTTTGGCTTACCCAACGGCCTTAATGCGTTAAACGGAGCCATTTTACTGGCTATTATGGCCTTACCTACCATCATTACGGTATCTGAAGATGCTATTCATGCCGTCACACACTCGTTGAAGGAAGCTTCCCTGGGATTGGGGGCGAGTCAATGGCAAACACTCCGACTGGTAATACTTCCTGCCGCCTACCCGGGTATCATTGCCGCTGTCATGTTGGGCATGGGGCGGGCTATTGGTGAAACCATGACTGTATTGATGGCAACGGGTAATTCGTTGGCTTTTCCAAAAGGCTTTTTTGATTCGATTCGCACCATTACGGCCACGATTGCCATCGAAATGGGTGAAGTGCCTTATCAAACTACCCACTACTACGCTCTTTTTGCGATTGCCTTTGTCCTGTTTTTAATCACGATGTTGGTCAATGTTTTGGCCGAACGAATTGCCAACAACATTCGAAAATTTCAGTAGACTATGAAAGCATTAACCCATACTTCACGTCAGGAAAGTCGGGCACCCTTTCTGATATTATTGGCCTGTACCCTGATTGTATGCCTGTTTCTGTTCAGCATTTTATTTGCCGTTTTTTCCAAAGGGCTGTCAGTCATTTCGTTTGATTTTGTAACAAAACCTCCAACGAATGGCATGACTCAAGGGGGAATTCTGCCTGCCGTTTTGGGTACGTTATTATTAACTTTGATCACGGCAGTCGTGTCGCTGCCCTTCGGCATTGCCTGCGCCATTTATTTGAATGAGTATGCTCAAAACAATCGGTTTACTCAACTCATTCGGGCGGCTATTCGTAATTTGGCCGGAGTGCCTTCGATTATATTTGGATTGTTTGGTTTGGCTTTGTTTGTACAGCTGTTTCAATTCGGGACCTCCTTACTTTCAGCGGGTTTGACGCTCGGTTTGCTGTCTTTGCCTTACCTGATCACCACTACCGAAGAAGCCCTTAAAACAGTCCCTCAATCCATGCGCGAAGGAGCGTTGGCTTTGGGAGCTACGCAATTTGAGACCATCCGCGACATTGTGTTGCCGCAGGCGGTGCCCGGAATTGCAACGGGGGTTATTTTGAGTTTGTCGCGAGCGGCGGGCGAAACGGCCCCGATTTTATTCACGGGCGTCGCTTTTTTTATTACGGATCTTCCCACCGATTTAAGAGGAGAATTTATGGCATTGCCCTATCATTTATACATGCTTTCTACGCAGCATCAGTCCATTGAGACGGTCAGGCCGCTGGCTTATGGCACAGCTTCTGTCTTAATTATTTTGGTGTTTTTATTGAACCTTACTGCAATTGTGATTCGGAATCGTTATCGTACGAAATAACTATGGAGACACTCACCGCCACCAAATCCGCTATCGAGATCAGCGATTTGAACTTGTTTTTTGGCACAAAGCAAGCCTTGAAAAATATTAATTTAGCGATTCCCGAAAAAAAAGTAACTGCCTTGATTGGGCCTTCGGGGTGTGGAAAATCTACGTTGCTTCGCACCCTCAATCGGATGCATGATCTTACGCCGGACGTGAAAACTACGGGCAAGGTCATAATTGGTACTGCAGATATTTTTGACCGGAACACGAACGTTCACTTGCTTCGCAAGAAAGTAGGGATGGTATTCCAAAAGCCGAACCCGTTCCCGAAGAGTATTTACGAGAACATTGAATATGGACTGAAAATCAATGGTTTTCCTAAGCATAAAATCAAAGACATTGTAGAAGGATCGCTTCGTAAGAGCTATTTGTTTGACGAAGTAAAAGACCAATTACACGAGCCCGCCAACCGGCTTTCGGGAGGGCAACAACAGCGACTGTGCATCGCACGCACCATTGCGGTCAATCCCGAAATCATCTTAATGGATGAGCCTTGCTCTGCACTCGATCCCATCAGTACGGCAAAAATTGAGGAATTGATTCTGGAACTGAAAAAGGATTATACAGTGGTCATTGTTACTCACAATATGCAGCAGGCATTGCGGGTGTCCGAGAATACGGCTTTTATGTACCTTGGCGAACTGATTGAGTATGAGGCAACTTCTGTTATTTTCCAAAATCCGACTCAGGAACTGACCAAGAACTACATTGGCGGGCATTTTGGGTAGAGATTTGATCATCTTCCCAAATGGATGTTATTCATACTACGCTATTTTACTTCTTACCGGTCGTTCAATTAATAAGGCGATCTCTGATTATAATTGACAATCCTTTAAGCCATGCCCCAAATTTTGACCGGTTACCAATAAAATTAGCTAAATGGTATAAACGTTTCATGGCAGCAGCACCTGATCGATGGGTAATCGGGAAGAAACATAGGCGATTTTTAGTTCCTGCTACTCAGAGGGACCAATTATTTGAAATAAATTCAATGGAAACATACAGTTAGGCTATTGTTTTAGCCAAAAAATAGCTACCTATTTGCAAATTTTATCAGTCGCACAATTTTCTAATTGTTCAAACCAAAATGAAATCAAAAATAAAAGCTCAGGCCGGTGAAATCGCCCAAAAAATTGCAGATGTAATTATAGAGGGGAGCATATCAAAAAAAATAAAAAAAGCAGTCAATAAGACGTCGAAAAAATTGGCTAAGAGAATTGTAAAAATTAAACAAAAGGAAAATAACGAAAAAGAAAAAGAAGCAAAAAAGATTGAAGAAAAAGCACTGAAAACGGCAAAAACAAAGAAAAGGGAAAAAGCAGTTAAACCTTCCTGATAATTACTGCCCATTAGATTCAGTGGGGCAAACAATTTAGCCGGCTAACCATTTTGCCCCAATTACCATTTTATTGAGACCAATACCTACCCCATTCATTTTGTAGAACTATTGTTCCCGAACGCCTACCAATTTTGATCTCAAATCAGATTTTGAATCTTGAGAGGTAACGTGGACACCGGCGTCCTCTTCCAAATCAACAGTCCAGATAAATTCAGCACTCACGGGATGGTGATCGGATAAAGGTAAACCGGCTTTATTTTTAAAGAACTCTTTTTCAAGTTTATACATAGAGGGCAGTAATCGTATCCGGTTGCCGCTTCGAAACAATATCTTATCAATCGTTTCATGATTCTCTTCAATATTAAGTATGTCATCGGAAGGCGATTCACTGAGAGGTATAGGGAGTTGGATATTCCCTTTCAGGATGAGCCACGTATCCGATAAATTGTTTTCCTCCAGCAACAGATTAATATTGTCATAGGAGTAACTGTAGTGTCCATTGAGATCTCCCATGACAAAAACGGCATTCCCGACAGAGTATTTTTTAATATAAGTCGATAATTGTTGTATGTTTTTGCAGCGGGCAGCGGCCGCACGCCTGGAGTTATTTGCGTTGGCGTGTACATTGTAGAAATCAATAAACACCTCTTTTGCTATTTCTACCCGGCTGTAGCTGAATCCTTTCGGCGTAAGACAATCAGCACCCGTACAGTCATTCCATTTTATCCGTCGGATATCGGTGACGGGAAACTTTGATAATGTACTGAGGCCATCTCCAAACGGAACACCCCCTTTGGATCGAGTTCGAAAGGGATGTTGGTTGCCTTGATTATAAAGGTGTTGATTATAGTTAAAATCTTCCTGAATGTGGGTAATGTCATACTGATTCAGCTTGCGTCCAATCTCTGCAATGCTGCCTGCGCGTTCGGTAACCGCACTGGAAATCAACTGAGGCAAACCTGCAATATTATAGGTAATAACTGAAAAACCTCCGGAAGTGGTTTCATTTAGAAATAGGGCTTTGTTAACAGTGACAGGGGTAGTTCCCTGATTCAATGGAACACCGGACTGCAATAAGATCAGGCATGAGAAAGCACTAATGAAGAGTTTAATGGATCGGGTTCTTACAAAAAAAGCAGTATACATTTGAAATTCTATTTTTTACGCAAAAATAGATTTCCGGTATGTCCCGGATGCTATCACATTATTAAGCTTTCATTATATCAAAGAGAAGGTTATTGCGTCCCAGTGAGAGAATAGCGGTCTACTACTTTCTGCAAACGATCATCGTAAAATGTGCAGCTTGCCGGTTGGTGAACCTGTTCCTTTGTGAGAAATTTGATAGGCTTACGTTTTTTATCTCGTTTTGACTTAAAAGATATGGTAGAGTTGAAAGCCAATACTGATTCTACCACTGTCCACTCTAAAACGGCTTTAATTGACTCAACGGCTTTTGCTGAGTGATTTTTGCTGTTGCCCAAATCGGCGTGGTATTGTACATATCCCTTCAACCATTGCCCATTGACTTCAATTAAGTTCACGTCCCTTCGTTTCAGTTTTTGGGAGATATATTTTTTCAGGGTATTGTATCGGCTCTTCCATACCTTTAATGTATCTTCCTGCACTTCTTCGGCTTTGACTTCATTAATATATTTCTCATAATAACAAAGTAACGTGCGTGGGGTTGGATCTTGTTTTGTGGTATAGGCCTGCTTGATGATTTCAGCAGAAATTGGCCTGTCATATTTCCGTAAATCATTATAGATAGTATCAATATCATTTCTGATTTGGGTAAGTTTTGCGTTTTGTTGTCGAGCAGTTTCGGAATGTCCGCGAATACGTTGGGCTTTATTGCCCCAATCAGTATGAAGGCAACAGACGCCGGTTGCCATGTCAGCTCGGGCTGCAACACCATTGACTCTTAAACGGACATAGATGTAATGAAGAGAGTCTTTAGGTGCATTCTTCTTTGAGCGAATCCGGAAGCGAATCACAATTTTCATTCCGGTTTTTTGATTAACATACAGTTTTGTATAAACAAATTGGTTGAAACTTGGGGACTATTACAAAAACGGTACATTGGTTGAAAAAATATTCCTAAAAAATATGTTTTATTAACGAACGGTAAATTGCCATTTGAATTGCTATAAAAGCTCATAATGGTATAATGACTCTTTATAGTAACTGTGAAAAGGATTTGTTGTGATATAAAATATGGTGTTTAATGTTTGCCTTATTGATTTTACCGTGTACCCAATTTTTAATTTTGTGTACCCGGTAAAGTGGGTACTTTTATGTAAAAGAAGTTCAGGAGGTTAAAACAAAAAAGCCCTCTGGGAGAGGGCTAAATGGCTTTTTCGATTAGAAAAGAAGTTTTTAAGTGATCCCATTTGGACTCGAACCAAAGACCGACAGATTAGAAATCTGTTGCTCTATCCAACTGAGCTATGGGACCGTTTTTAAATGTGACCGCAAAAGTAAGCCTTTTATGGGTTTTTGGCAACATTCGCTTAAAAAATTGTAAAACCCCGGCCAATCTTTCTATTTTTGTGCCCCTGATTTCTCTTTTAACTAACGTTATTTGTGCTTGTGAATACTTACCCGCATAAGATTACTGAGGCTTTTCGCGCTATTTTTGGTAAAAATCCCTCTTTTATTGTTCGTGCTCCCGGTCGTATCAATTTGATTGGAGAACATACAGATTACAACAATGGGTTTGTATTGCCGGCTGCGATTGACAAAGCTATCTATTTTGCCGTTTGTCCCCGCACCGATCGGTTGTGTAAACTTTACGCGGCTGATTTGGATGATGCTTATGAGTTTTCCGTTGATAAACCCGTTAAATCTTCCAAAAGTTGGGCCAATTACCTGATTGGAATGGTTAGTGAATTGCGAAAAGACGGTCATGTGATCGGCAATGGCTTTGAAGTGGCGTTTGGCGGAGATGTTCCCAACGGTGCGGGTCTTTCATCGTCGGCAGCGGTGGAAAGCGGAATGGGCTTTGCATTGAGCTATTTGTTTGATCTAAAGGTGAGTCGTTTGGACTTAGCGCTGACTGCTCAACGTACCGAACATAACTTTGCAGGTCTGCAATGTGGCATCATGGATATGTTTGCGTCCATTCACGGCAAGGCAAATTCGGTCATTCGCCTTGATTGCCGAGATCTAAGCTTTGAATATTTTCCTTTCGACCTCTCTCATTATAAAATAGTGTTGTGTAACTCGGGCGTAAAACATACGTTGGCTGAATCAGCCTACAATACACGCCGTCAGGAATGTGAAGAAGGAGTGGCGAAACTAAAACAATTTTACCCGACCATCGATAGCCTTCGTGATGTGACATTGGCGCAAGTAGAAAGCCATCAGGGAGATTTGACCGACAATGTGTTTCGTCGTTGCCGATACGTTACGGGAGAAATAGAGCGGGTCGTGGCTGCCTGTGAAGACCTGAAAAAGGGCGATTTGGCTGCTTTTGGCCAAAAAATGTACGCGACCCACGAAGGATTAAGCAAAGATTACGAGGTCAGCTGTGAAGAGTTGGATTTTTTGGTGGAACAGGCGCGTCAATTGCCTTTGGAAGATGTACTTGGCTCGCGTTTGATGGGGGGCGGTTTTGGTGGCTGTACCATTTCCATTATAAAAGTAGAAGCAGTAGATGGTTTCATTGAGGCCATGAAGTCAGCATATGCTGATCAATACAAACGGAGTTTGGCTACTTATGTGGTCACCATCACCGATGGTGTTGGAATTATTGATTAGCCGGGCTTTTTCAATCCTTTAGGACATATACGTTTATTTAAATTTTATCGCTTAATACATTTCTCACTGCTGACCGCTCACTCCTGATTTCCATGAATCGTACCCAAGACCTGCAACGACTGCAAAAAGAAACGTTTGATATTTGTATCATTGGCGGAGGAGCAAGTGGAGCAGGCTGTGCGTTGGATGCAGCGTTGCGGGGTTTTAAGGTAGCCTTGATCGAAAAAAATGATTTTGCTTCTGAAACATCTTCCAAATCCACCAAATTGATTCATGGTGGAGTACGGTATTTGGAACAGGCCTTTAAGAATCTTGACTTTGCTCAACTGAAACAGGTACGTCACGGGTTGGAAGAACGCCAGATCGTGTTACAAAACGCACCGCACCTGGCACGACCGTTGCCTTTATTGACACCGGTGTTCAGTTGGTGGGAAGGTCTCTATTTCAGTATCGGCCTTCGGATGTACGATTTCTTTGCCAAAGGCGATTCTTTGCCGAAAAGCAGATGGCTGAGTAAAAAAGAAACCATGCTGCGAATGCCTTCGTTGGATGCCAAAAAACTGCACAGTGCCGTTCTTTATTTTGATGGACAACTGGACGATGCCCGTTATTGCCTGGGCTTGGTACATGCGTCGGCAGAAGCGGGAGTCGCTGTTGCGAACCACCTGCAACTGATCGATTTTAAGAAAGATAAAGAGGGTAAACTCAAAGAGGCGCTTGTTTCTTCGACCTTGGATGCACCGGAAGCTTCCTTTTCGATCAAAGCAACTCTTTTTATCAATTGTACAGGCGCAACGGCAGACCACATTCGCTTAAAAGCCAACGCTTCGCTTATGCACCGCATTCGACCCAGTAAAGGAGTTCACGTGGTGCTACCCTATGAAGTGCTGAAAAGTGATGATGCCATGCTCATCCCTAAAACCAGCGACGGGCGGGTTGTATTTGCTATTCCTTTTGAAGGGCAATTGCTGTTGGGAACCACGGATACAGATTATACTCAGTTGGATAAAGAACCCATTCTGGAAGAAAAAGAAGTGGAATTCTTATTGGATACGTTAGCGCCTTATTTGGCCAAACGACCCGATAAAAGTCAGGTAAAAGCGGGATTTGGCGGTTTACGTCCGCTGTTGGCTGCGGGAGAGTCTGCTTCCACTAAAAAACTTGTTCGTGATCATGAGGTAGAACATGACGAAACATCCAATCTGCTGAGTTTGTTGGGAGGGAAGTGGACCACCTATCGTTACATGGCTAAAGATACCATCGACAAAGCCTGTGAACTGTTAGGTGTAGAGCGCGCTTGTCAAACCGCAGATCATTTATTGGTTGGTGGAGAGGACTTTGCGTTTGAAGACTGGAAGATCATTCAGACGGTATATCGTTTGGCCAAAGACATCGCCAAACATTTGATACGAAAATACGGAAGTCGTGCGCACAAAGTCGCCCGCCTAACCCAGGAAAACGTGACGTGGGCTCAACGATTGGTGGATAAATTTCCGTTTATTCAGGCGGAGGTCATTTATCAGGTTCGGGAAGAAATGGCCTGTACGCTGCGCGATGTTTTAGCCCGCCGCATGCGCCTTGAAATCATGGATTGGGAAGCTGCGCAGGAAGCCATACCTGTTGTAGCCGACCTAATGGCTCAGGAGTTGGGCTGGACCCAAGCGCAAAAACAGCAGCAAATAGATGACTACCTGTTGCTGTTGCAATCGTTTATAAAATCGGCTCAATAAAGGCGATTTCTAAGTAACTAACGCCCATAGTTTAGAATTTTGCCGGCGTGCCCGGAATATCCTTGGCAAATTGGGCCCGACATCCATACACCTGAACGGCATATTTAGGTGTATGAGCGTATGCACTTTTGATTGTAATCCACAAAGAACCAACGAGAAACAAATTGATTAGCTTCATGTTCATGGATAAATTGAGGCGTTAGTAAGGTACAAAGACCGTTGTTCCTGTTTTCTATCGTAACAGTCTTTCATTATGACGTATATTGCACCCACTTTTAACCATTCTACGTTATATCGATGCTCATTACAACTACAAACAACATTGAAGGGAAGACAATCACGAAGTACATTGGCTTGGTCAACGGAGAAGCCATCATCGGCGCGAATCTCGTCAAGGATTTTTTTGCCGGAATCAGCGATATTGTTGGAGGACGCTCGGGTGCTTATGAGCAGGGACTACGCGAAGCAAAGGGAATTGCCCTGAAAGAAATGATCGAACAGGCCCAGCGCTTAGGCGCCAATGCCATCATTGGAGTAGACCTTGATTTTCAGACCATTGGCGGAAACGGTTCCATGCTCATGGTCAGCGCTAACGGGACTGCTATTGTTTTTGAATAAGAGGTGATGAAGCTAATACCTACTTTCGGGAAGGTTTCCGGACTTCCCGAAAGTAAACGGATCGTTAGCTTAAATAAACACCGATCTCGTCACCGGAAAGCTTTACCTGAATGTGTTCATTCAACGTAGTGCTGAGTGCATATCCTACATAATCGGCAAAGATCGGAAAGGAATGGTGTGCTCGGTTGACCATAACGGCTACCTGCAGGCGTTTCAACGATACCCCCAGAAAAGGCGAGAGGCTATAGGCGAGTGTGCGGCCGGTATTGAGTACGTCATCTACCACAATAATGACTTTTCGGCTTAAAAGTTCTTTCTCCAGATCAAATTGAACAGGGCTCGTATGCGGATGATCTTTGTTTAGGTCAATGCGCATGAGCCGAACATTCAATTGAGATATTTCTTTTAAAAAAACTTCCAGTAAACGAGCCATTTCGTACCCTTCTCCCGTAATCCCTGCCAAGATTACTCCTTCTTCTTCGAAGTTCTTTTCATATATCTCAAAAGCAATACGTTTGATTTTTTGTAAGGTTTGGTCTGACGAAAGAATTGTTTTTTGCATGGCCGGTTTGGATTGACGCTTTTTTTGATTTCAATTTTGAGTTTGGCACAATTTTAGCCAACTACTGGTTGAAATCAAACTCATATGGCTCAATCATTATGAAAATCTTTAAAAATATATTTTTGGTAGTACTGGCAGGAAGCACATTTTGTGGGTTTACTTCACGTAGGGACTCACGTGATATTGAAATAGCCGAAATGATCAAAGGTTCCATCAAAACGGGGAATGCGCATGTATTGGCCGATCATTTTGAACGCAATCTTGAATTGGTGATTGATGCAGAACGGGTAGATTTTCGTCGGGTGGGAGAGGAACAGGCTGAGCTGATCTTGAAAAATTTTTTTAAAAAATATCCGCCTAAAGATTTTCGGTACGGTTTTCAAGGGACGGCTTCCAAGGTTCGTTATTGCACCGCAACCTATCAGGCCGTCAACGGGAATAAGTTTCAGGTATATATTCTCATGCGGGTCACGGAAAAAGATTACCTGATCAATACCTTACATTTTAAGAAAGAGTAATGATGCTGATTGATAAACGAAATCGGGCAATGAAGCATACTTTCATTGCCCGATTTCGTTTATACTGATTCTGTTATTTGATCACAAAGTTGCTTTCCTTGATGCCTTTGTTGATTTTCACAGATTGTACTTCCGCTTTCGAAGAAAACTGACCGTTGCCCTGTTCACGGGTATACGGAATCTTAACACCGTTGCCATCCTTGATCTCTTTATAATCACTGAAAACAACGTTCATATTTCCGCCACCCATTCCCATTCCGCCACGCTGACCGCCACCGGGACGTTGTCCCTGTCCGCCTTGGCCACCCTGTCCCTGGCCCGGTGTTGTACCTTGCCCCTGACCGGCACCTTGAGCCGCTCCCGGTTGTCCTTCGGGACGTTGCCCGCCACCGGGACCACGGCCCATCCCTTCCATGTTGGCCATACGTTTTACTTTCAGGCCGCTTTCAACGTCAAAAAATTCGCTCCATTTTCTTCCTTCAGGAATGGCAAAGTCTACTTTCCATGCATCTTTACCATTTACGGCTTCTTTGCCGGAAACTGTTTTTTCGATACCGTATTGGGCATAAAGTAATTCAGGGAAAGGAACATTTTGCAGTACCTGAGCAATGGCATCTTTGCCTTCAGCTACCCGATTGTTGGTGTTACCGCCAAATCCCGAAACCGTTTCTACCTTTGTTCCGTCGCCGGTTGCACGCATTACTTCGTTGCCCATCATGTACATTACTGACGAGAATTTATTGGGTTTCTTCACTTTGATTTCTGACTCCATCGATCCGCGTTGGGTTTCGGCCGAAGTAGCGATGGTTATATCCTCAATTTTTGCAATGGCGTCTTTGCCCCCGATGGCCGCAAGGTATTTATCGATAATGGCATCGGCAGTAGGGGTATCCTGTGCTGAAACATTGACAACTACCCCAAATACGAATAAGATTGAAAGTATTTTTTTCATGATTGTAAAAAGATAAGTGAAAAGTATTAAAACTTGCGTTTGGAACAGACAAATGTACATAAAACCAAATGTTATTGTGAGTAGAGTAGATAGATTTTGGGAGAATGCCGCCCAATCCCCGCTTCAAATCGTTGAATGGCCCTTATTTATCGAGCGAGGAATTACTTTGTATGTAAAACGGGATGATTTACTGCATCCGGTTGTCTCGGGCAACAAATGGCGTAAGCTGAAATACACTCTTTTGGAAGCTGAAAAGGCAGGATTTAAACGCCTTTTAACCTTTGGCGGGGCTTATTCAAATCACATTGCAGCCGTAGCGGCGGCGGGACAAGCCACTGGATTTGAGTCGATTGGTATCATCAGAGGCGATGAATTGCATGCTCATTCC
The DNA here is from genome assembly GCF_965279615.1 of Runella sp. NCBI lineage: Bacteria > Pseudomonadati > Bacteroidota > Cytophagia > Cytophagales > Spirosomataceae > Runella > Runella sp. The sequence continues at coordinate 519,025 of NZ_OZ257252.1, forward strand.
AACAAAACGCTGCAGTTTGCGTCTCACTGCGGAATGCAACTGAGGTTTGTGACCAGAGAGACTTACCGAGATAAAGATAAGTTAGCAGATAAGTACGGAACCGATTGTTATATTATTCCCGAAGGAGGCTCAAATACATTGGCAGTTAAAGGCGTAGAAGAAGTAATTGATGAAATTCAAACGCAACTGTCAGGCTCGTTCGATTATGTATGCACCCCCTTTGGTACGGGCGGTACGGCCGCCGGCTTGATTGCTGCCTCGACACAAGAGCGGGTGCTTATTTTTTCTGCATTAAAAATTCAGCAGGAAGAAGTAATAAAACACTTGGAAGTATTGGTTTCAATGCAGAATAAAAAGGTAGAGATACTAACTGATTATCATTTTGGAGGCTATGGGAAAGAAACAAAGGAACTTATGGAATTTATCGCTGATTTCGAACATCAGACCAATATTCCGCTTGAGCAGGTCTATACGGGAAAAATGATGTTTGGGATCGTTGACCTGGTCAGGCAGGGATATTTCAAAAGAGGGGAGGTGATTGTAGCGCTTCACACGGGAGGATTGCAGGGAAAAAGAAAATAGCTCCGAAGATCGGAGCTATTTGTCTACCTATTAACAGCCATGAAAACAAATATTTTTATGCCACTGTGGGCTTGAAAGCGTTTTTGTGAATCCAATAATAAGCACCAAAAAGCAGAGTCGTGTAAAACAGATCGCCCATGACGGTGTTTAAAAAGAGATTACCGAATAATGTTTGTTGGTAGAAGGCTAATCCTGCGGTATAACAGACAACTAACCCTTGCCACGTTTGCGGATACATTGCGCCGCCAAACCAAACAAAAAAGTTTGTTATTAAAAAGAACGAAACAGAAGCCACTAAACTTGCAACGAATAGCCGACTTACAGTTACTTTTTTTAGATAAATTAAACCAAATACGGTAATAAGTGCAAAAGAAAGGTAGGTAGGGAGAGATGGGTTACCAAGCAGGGCGTCGCTTAAAAGCATAGCGGCCGCCGGAATCATGAATGCAAAAGCCTTGCGATTAAATTGTGCAGCACCGAACAAAGCAATCGCTCCAATAGGAGTGAAGTTGAAAGGATGGGGCACTACCCGAGAAAGTGCAGCTACTAGAATCAGTATAACTACTGTACTAAATCTCGATAAACCTAAATTCATGACTGTAGTAAAGCGTTCTCTCAATATTACTTGATGTTAAATTTTTCTTTTGTTCACTTTTATATTGAACTTGGATGTAAAGATAAAATGATATTTTTTAAAAATGCAAGAAGTGTGTAAAAAAAACACTAAAAAAACGGAAATAATAATTATTGCACCTCAGCATTGTCTCAAAAAGAGACTTTATATCATGGCAGGCATATTTTTTATAAGCTTTTCCTTATTATCAGGATTCTCGTCGATGATCAGATTGAGTTTTTCAGGAATTTCGTTTTCATGGGTGTGCATAACATAAAATAAAGATACTTTTTTCAATTAGCCTTGCCGGAAACGAAATGAGAAAGCAGCTCTTTGATGATAAACGTCATGTTGGGTTCTGCCTTATAGGCGGCGGCCAATATCTTTTCTATTTCGGCTTTTTCCAGTTGTTCGGGAATGCACATGTCGGTAATGACCGAAATACCGACAACCGGCAGTTCCATGTGGCGCGCAACGATGACTTCCGGCACCGTACTCATGCCGACCGCATCAGCCCCCAACATCCTCAGCATTCGGTACTCGGCTTTCGTTTCCAATTGCGGGCCGGTCACACCGGCATATACGCCGGCATGGGCGCGAATTCCGTTGGCTTGGGCAATGTGAAGCGCTTTTGCGACCAAATCAGCGGCATAAGGCTCACTCATGTCGGGAAAGCGGTCGCCAAAGGTCGCCAAATTGGTGCCGCGAAGTGGATTCTCCGGTAAAAATAGACTGATATGGTCATTGATGATCATCAGATCACTGATCTGATAGTTTTCATTCAATCCACCGGCGGCGTTGGAGACGATGAGCTGTTCGATCCCTAACAGTTTCATGACTCTGACGGGAAAAGTTACCTGAGCCAACGAATAACCTTCGTAATAATGAAAGCGCCCCTGCATGCAAATTACTTTTTTGCCCGTAAGCGTTCCAAACAACAGGCGTCCCTTGTGGAATTCGACGGTAGAAACGGGAAAATGCGGAATATTTTCGTAATCAATGGCGTATTCAATGTCAATATCCTGCACCAATGCCCCTAAGCCCGTGCCCAAAATAATGCCGGTCTGTGGACTGAAATGATTGGTCTGTTGCTTAAGAAATTCGGTGGCTTCCTGTAGTTGTGATAAGGTCATGGAAAATAGGGGGTAATGAGGAGAAACAAAAATAAAAAAGGGAAGCAGCTTCTTCAAGAAACAGCTTCCCTTTTTACGATTTTATGTGTATGCTGCCGACCGTCCGTTATGGAATGATCTTAACGGTATAACAGCCTTTAGGCGCGCTGATCTTGGCCAGTTGTTTGGTCAAAGCCGGGGTACCGCCTTTCGTGACTTTGAAAAACTCAATGCCGCCATCACGGTTGCCATAATCAAAATATTCGTAGAGTGATACGGCTACGTTATCGCCTGTTTTGTCAAAAATAACGCTTTCAGGAGCAATACCATCCAGGTCATAATCCGCTACTTTCGCGATTTTACCGTCTTTTGCCAACGTTAACAGTGAAAGGGTCGCTTTACCTACGTTGCCTTCCCAAGGTTGAGCCGAGGTATTTTTGTTGGCCGTAACGATGGCCGAACCGTCGGGGCTGATGGCAAAACTTTCAGCTCCTGTTCCAACGGCGGTTGACCCTACTACTTTATGTTCGGCCGTTTTTGGATCGGTGGCGGTAGTATTGAATTGAATAACCGTCAGTTCGCTTGCGCCGGCACCGTCTTTCAGATCCGATACAATGAACAGGCTTCCATCGGGCGTAAATGCCCCGGGCCCCGGTTTGCCGGTAATTTTGGCAGGAGTTCCAAAGGCTTCAAACGTAGCGATTTTATTTTGCGCATTACGTTTTGCTTTGAACAGCCATATTTCTTTGGTTTCTTCGACCGTAATGGCCACGAATTCACCCTCAGGGTGCCACACTACGTCGGTTGCACGCGCATTTTGGAGGTTCAGGGCGATAGGTACGTTACGGGTTGGAAGGCCGCCGGCACCGATCTCAAATAAGCGTAATTCTTTCCCTGTTTCTTCGGAGGTAATCAAGAGGTTACTTCCCAGCATATCAACCGCCGTAGGGTTTTTACCAACGGGTACTTTACGGGCCGATGGTTTGCCCATGTTGGAGATATCAACAATATACATGGTACTTCCGGCGGGTAATTCCGCAATACTTTTGACGCTTTTTAAGCTGTCGGAAGTTTGAGCGCGCGATTCGATCACGTACGCATAACGGCCGTCGGAGGTAATGGCAGCATTACGGGTCCAGCCAAACGCTGAATTGGGAACGGGCGATGAACCCACTTCCTGTCCTAATTTAAGCGGAAGCGGATAGACCGTCAATGCATCTTTTACGCCGGTCTGTTTTAAAAGTTTTCCGTCAATACTTGCCGATGCGGCCATGTCTCCGTCAGAGAGAGCCAGGATGCCTCGGGCGTTGAATTCAATGGTGGGTTTTTGGGCAAGAACAGCAGTTAAACTCAACAAAGCCATTCCCAATGTTGCACTCAATTTTTTCATGGAATTTTTCAGTGGTTTCAGGTTATTAAACGATTTGGGATAGTGTTAATTTTGCATAAATACAAAAAAACCCTCAAAACTACTCGCTTTGAAGGTTTTTTATAGTACAAAAATAAACTAAGCGGCTACTGCAAGACCGTTTACGTATCTTGCTAACTTCGATTTGAGGTTACCGGCTTTGTTTTTATGAATGACGTTTTTCTTCGCTAATTTATCCAACATTGAAGACACCGTTTTGTAAAGTTCTGATGCTACAACTTGGTCTTTGGTATCGCGCAGTTTGCGAACCATTGTACGAGTGGTCTTGTGTTGGTAACGGTTTCTGAGGCGTTTTGTTTCGTTGGCCCGAATTCTCTTTAATGCTGACTTGTGATTTGCCATTGGTTTATTGAAAATATTGTATCTGTTTCTACAAAAGGAACGCAAAAGTACAGTATATTAACCGAAAAAACAAGCTTTTGGTGAAATTTGTGGCTTGAGATTCTTATACTTATCGTCGGGGGTATTGCCGCGCTTACAGGATAGCGATAGAGCGCATTTCTGCTATCCGTATTTTTAAACTTAAACTATTTCAAAAGCAAAAGTCCACGTAAAAACAGCGAGTGAATAGAGAGGAAAAACAGAGACGAATGGAAGTGTCGGTATTTAACATAAAAACGGCCAAGATATACGTTTTACGGGTGGTTTTTCGTTCTTTCGCAAAATTATCAGAATTACTTATTAGTATTGCGCAACTGAAGAAACCTAATTCCCTCATCATGCTTTTAAGACGCAGCGTTCTTCCACTCTCCATTTGTTTCCTTTTATTTATACGGATACATGCACAAAATACCCTCGGCTATACCGAAGCCGATGTGCACTTTCGGAACGGCGTTGAGCTGTTCGAAAAATCAAATTATACGGCCGCAAAGCAAGAATTTCGGTATTATTTAGAGAAACGTCCCGCGTTGCTGAATACCAATGATTATACGGCCGTAACGGCGGAGTACTACACCACGCTCTGTGCGCTGTACGCCGATGCGCCCGAGGCTGAACTGGCCGTGGACCGCTTTGTGCGGAATCACCCCGAGCACCCCAAAGCAGCCGTGATCTACAGCGATCTGGGAAAATACTATTTTGATCGGGGCGATTATTCAAACGCTGTTACGTACCTGACCAAAGCGTTGGAAAAAAATTCCAATTACTACGCTGCCGCCGAAACCCGCTACAAATTGGGGTTGTCGTATTACAGTTTAAAACAATACAATTCGGCACTTCAATACTTTGCGGAAGTACAGCAAGACCCTACAAGTGACTATTTTGCTCCGTCAGCCTATTATGCCGGGGTGATCCAATACCAGAACGGGAAGTACATGGATGCGTACCGCAGTTTCAAAACGATCGAAACAAGCCCGCAATACAAGGCAGATATTCCCAATTGGATCGTTGCTTCGCTGTATCAGGCAGAGCGTTACGACGAACTCATTGCCTATGCCGAGCCGTTGCTGCGCCGTCAGCAGGGGGGCGGGGTCAAATTGAATGATGTGGCGCTGTATACGGCCGAAGTATATTACGGAAAAGGAAATTATGCCGAAGCTGCCAAAAACTACGCCTTGTATAACCAACTGAAAGGACGTGAAACCGCGGCTCCCGCACCGATCCAATTTCGGTATGGACATTCATTGTTCCGTACCGGCAATTACGCGGGTGCCATTGACCAATTGAAAAGTGTTTCGACGCGCAAAGATACTACCGGGCAATTTGCTTCGTACGTTATCGGTATCAGTCACTTACAGAATAAAAATCCGCAGGCGGCTTTGACGGCGTTAGACAATGCCGCTAAATTGTCCTTTAATAAGAATATTCAGGAAGAAGCTTCTTTCAATCATGCCAAAGTGCAGTTGGAATTGAACAACCATTCGGCGGCTTTTACGGAATTGCAGGATTTCCTGAAAAAATATCCGGGCAGCACTTTTGAAGACGAAGCGACCAAGTTGTCCATTTTGTCGCTGACCAAATCCAACAACAGCGCGGCGGCGGTGGCTTACATTGAGAAATTGAAGAAAATCGACGATGCTACGAAAGCAGCGTACCAACGCCAAACGATGAATTTAGGCATTGGCGACTTTAACGCCGAACGCTACGCGCAGGCCATTGTCAACTTTGATAAGTCGCTCAAATACACGCCCGACCGTGAAATAGAGCAGGCCGCTTATTTCCAAAAAGGTGAAGCTTTTTCGGCGTTGAATCGGTACGGCGAAGCCATTCCCATTTACCAGCAATTGGTTCGCTCCAACTCAGGTTCTTCGTATGGTATTCGCAGCCTGTACTCCTTAGGGTACGCCTATTATAATACCAAAGACTATAAATCAGCGCTGAACAATTTTCAGCAATATGTAGCCAAAGGCAAAACCGTCGGAGATCCGCAGACCATCGAAGATGCTACGATCAGAATTGCGGATTCATACCTGACCGACAAGAATTACGCACAGGCCATGGCCATGTACGATAAAGCGCTCAATGAAGGCCGTTTAGATCGCGACTACGCCCTTTACCAGAAAGGATTGATCCTTACCTATCAGGAAAAAGACAGTGAAGCCAAGGCGCAGTTTGACAAGGTGATCGCTCAGTTCCCTACGTCGCGCTATGCCGATGATGCGCTGTTTCAATCGGCCAACATTGATCTGGAAAAGGCCAATTACCAGGCGGCCATTCGGGCTTATACGCGATTGGTCAAAGACAAACCGCGCAGCTATCTGGTGCCGCCGGCACTTTTGAAACGGGCGTTGGCGTACAATAACATTCAGGTCTATGAAGAAGCCGTACGCGATTATAAACGTATCCTGAGCGAATTCTCCGATGCTCCGGCGGCCAAAGAAGCTTTGTTAGGTCTTCAGGCCACGCTGGAAAACGCCGGTCGTACGGAAGAAATGTCAGATGTGTTGTCGGATTATAAACGTAAGAATCCGCAAAGTACTGAAACCGAAAAGCTTGAATTTGAAACGGCCAAAGGTCTTTACGGGGATGGAAAATATCCGCAGGCCCTGAAAGCGTTGCAAAACTTTATTCGTGATTATCCCAACAGCGCAGCGGCAACGGAAGCGCGTTATTTGGCCGGGGAAAGCTTTTACCGTTCCAATGATTATCCTAATGCCATCAAGTTGTTTAACATCGTCATTGGCGAAGCCGATGAGAAATTTACGCCCAAAGCCGCTTTACGGGCCGGAGATATCGAAAATCTGCAGGGGAATTACCCCAATGCAGTGCGTAATTTCTACATTATGTACGCGCAGTCGGATAGCAAGGCGGACCGCGTGACGGGATTGATGCGGTTGATGGATACGTATTTTGTGATGAAAAAATACGATTCAACGCTTTATTTCGCCCGTGAGGTGCTCAATGCGGGAGACGTTATTCCGGGTTCGACCAAAAAAGCCCAGATGCAAACCGCAAAAGTGTACATTGAGAAAGGGGATTACAAAACGGCTGACGCGGAATTGAAGAAAATTTTAACCGTTTCGAAAGACGAATTCGGGGCAGAAGCCAAGTATTGGGCTTCGGAAGCCCTGTACCGTCAGGAGAAATACAAAGAAGCACAGGCGTCGGTGATGGAATTGAACAAGCAGTTTGCCGATTATGAAAAGTGGCGGGTGAGAGCCTTTATTTTATTGGCCGATGTGTATGTTGGGCTGAAAGACCCGGATCAGGCCAAAGCAACGCTTCAATCGGTCATTGAAAACACGGACGACAAAGAAGCCTTAGAACTTGCCAAGGCAAAATTGGCCGCTTTACAATAACCACATCCTCTCACAGCTCATACACGAAACGGATCACCAACCCAATTGAAACGGTCAAACGATGAAAAAAATACTCGTAACATTTATAGTCACCCCGGTACTGTTTACCTTTTGTTCCCGGAATGTTTTTGCACAAAAACCAACGGGAGAAGTTGACAGCCAGACGTTTGAGGTTGAAAAAAAGAAAAAGATCGAACTTCCGCCGGCCAACCGTCTGTACAATAAGTTGCAGCCTTTTACCAATGAGGACGACGACAGAAAGCTGAATTATGAATTCCGGGCACCCAAGCTAACCCTGGGAGCGCCCAAAATGACGCCCAATGTATTACCGGTCAACGGGAATGAAAAAATAGAAGAAGATGGGAATCTGAACAATTACGCCAAACTCGGGGGCGGAAATTACGGCAAAATTTACGGCGAAGGATTCGTGAGCGGTCAAACCGAAGACCTGGGCTACGATGTTCACTTCAAGCATCTTTCCAATCAGACCGGTCCGGTGGACGGAAAAAATTCGGCCAACAGCGAAAACCGTCTGAAGGTCAATGGGCAATATTTGGCCGGAACGTTCAAATTGGGCGGAACCTTATTTTACGACCGGGATAATTATTATTTCTACGCCAATCGTAACCAACCCAATTCGGAAGTACAAAAGGCCAACATTCGTCAAACCCTCAATACGTATGGTTTGCAGGTAGGATTTGAAAATACGGACAATAACAAATTCATTGATTATGCCCTTAAAACGTCTCTTTATCACCTGAACGACCGTTACAGTGCAAGTGAAACGGATTGGGGAACCAATTTTTCGGGTTCACTTCCGATCACCGAAAATATATTTGCGTTGTTGAACGCCGACGCATTCGTGTCGCAACGGGTGGATGCCGCAACATTTAAACGTAATATGTTCACGATCAGGCCTGCATTTAAATTTGCGTACAACGCTTTTACGGTCACGGCCGCTTTTAAAGCCGTTAACGAAACCGATGACCGCCTCAAGATCAACCGCACGGTAGGATTTCCGCAATTGGAAATAGATGCGGTTCCGTTCAACAGTGTGCACATCTTTGCGGGATACGGGGGAGACATGAACCGCAATACCCTTCGTTCGTTGTTAGGGGAAAATCGTTGGTTGGCGCCGAATGTCACTGTTGCCAATACGGAGCGCAGCCGTGATATCTACGGAGGATTAAAGGGAGACATAGGGCCGGCCTTCCAGTTCGAAGGAAAAGTGTCCTATGCGTTATTCAAGAATTTTTACGGATTTAACAACGATTGGCTGGATTCAACCAAGTTTGCGGTGGTGTACGATGCCGATTATATCAATGTGTTAACGGTTTCGGCACAGGTCGGATACCAATACAAAAACATTGTTCGCTCAACCCTGCGCGGTGATTTTTATGATTACAGCATTAAGCGTCTGGAACAGCCCTGGGGCCGCCCGACCACCACTGTCACCTGGAATAACTCCTTTGTGTTCAGTAAGAAAATGTTTGCCACCATTGATGCCTATTACATCGGCGGTATGAAAAACAGAAACTTCTTAACGGGCAAAACCGTCAATCTGAAATCCATTGTGGACTTGAATTTAAAGGTGGATTATCTCCTGACGCGTAATTTCTCCGTTTTTGCCTCCGTCAACAATTTATTGGGCAAAAGCTACGAACGGTACCTGTATTATCCGCAGCAGGGGCTTAATTTCTTAGCCGGATTATCCCTGCAATTCTAAGGTAAAAAAAGTTTTGACAAACAGAATGCGCCATAGGGTTCTGTAAGAAGCAATTAGGCGTTCATATTCGTTATTTTATAAAGCAATCGTCTTCGGGCTATTGCTTTTTTTTTTTTGAATATGTACCTTAGTACCCAATTCCCCATAAACTGTTTGAACAAAGATATGATATCGGTATTGGACTATACCCGAAAATTGCTTTTCGAACACGACTGTGTTGTTCTGCCTGACTTAGGCGGTTTTTTAGTGTATTTCAGCCACGCTTTTTACAGCGAGCAACATGCACTTTACCATGCACCTCAAAAGAGAGTGGCCTTCAATGAAGCCCTTAAATTGGATGACGGATTGTTGGCGCATTATCTGACCATCAACGAACAGATCACGCGCGACGAAGCACAGAAACGTGTTCGGCAATTCGTAGAAGAGATCAAGCAATCGATCCGGGAAAATGGCAGCTTTTTGTTGGAAGGCATTGGAAGTCTGGCCAACAATGAAGAAGGAAAACTTCAATTTGAGCCGCTGCCTTTTGTCAATTTTTACGCTGAAAGTTACGGCCTGAAATCCATTCACGTTGCTCAGGTAGAACCTGCCTTGGAAATCGAGGAAACTGCTGCCAAACAGGACTGGACCCGGTCAGACCGGCAGGCCGAAGAGTTAGCATATGAACTTCCGCGTCGTCGTCGCTCACGGGTGGGAATGTACATCGGGGGACTTTTAATTGCCGGGTGTGCATTGGCAGGAGGAATTACGCAACTTCCTTCAGACAGTCTTAAGTCAAGCCTCAATCCTTTTGAGTTGGTAACGGCTGTAAAATCATGGTTTCCTTCTGATATAAAATCTAACAGTGTTAAAACGACGCAGGCAGCTACCCAACAGGCAATTGCTTTGCCCGTTGAAAATGAGCCTGTTGCGGTAAAAGAATCCGTACCGGCACCACCGGTTGCCGTTAAAGAGCTGAAAGCCCCCGTTGCAATAAAAAAAGAAGAAGTAGCCAAGACAAATGGGATTGCTCCTTCCGTTGAAGCAACACCTTTGTCGTATAAATCGGACGAAAATGCAGGTTTCCTTGTCATTGCGGGTGGATTTTCGAACGTTGACAATGCCCGTAAATTGGAACGTAAGTTGCAACGCAGCGGGTACGAAAACGCTCATATTTTAAACCCTGAACCAACCGATGGTAAATTGGTCATCGTAGCGGCTATTGGGTGTGAGAATGTTAAAAAAGCAAAATCACAACTGGCGCGGGTCAGTTTCTTATCGGGAGCGAATGCCTATGTACTTCGCCAATGAGATTTAACTGTATGAAATCAAAAAGGGGCAATTCGCCCCTTTTTTTTTGTCCATATACAAATTCCCTTTATTTTGCGTTAATTAGACAAAATCAATAAAGAATTACCAATGTTAGTGACAACCCCCCAAGATCGCGAACACCAAATGGTTGCCTTTGCCGGCTCGACCATCATTACGTCGGTGCTGTTGGTGACGTTATTTTTCGTGAAATTATACCAGACCTTGCCTAAAGTAGAACCCATTGAATACGTAGAGGTCAACTTCGGAACCGACGCGGCAGGCTATGGCAAAGTCCAAACCTATAACAAAGCCAGCGATTCTCCCCGGGCCGAAGACGTCAAGAAATCAGACGATACGCCAAAGGTGAAAGCCACACCGACCCCAAAGGTGACGCCTCCTCCGGTACCCAAAGTGGAAACGCCCAAGCCCGTCAAAACGGCACCCGTTACGCCACCGGTAACGAGTAAAGTAGAAAGTCCCGTGGAAGTGAAGGAAGAAACCAAACCTACCAAATCGGAATCGAAAGCAACCACTCCGGCACCCGTTACGCCAACCAAGCCCGCTCCTGAACCTAAGAAAGTGGACGAAAATGCGTTGTTCAAAAAATCATCAGGCAGTGGAAAAGGCAGCAACGGCACCACGGGAACCGCCTCGGGAATAGGAGGGAACAATAACGGAGACAAACCCGGAACGGTAGGAGACCAGGGAAATCCAAACGGAAAAATTGACGCTAAGAGTTTGTACGGAAAGCCGGGCGGGGCGGCTACCGGTTTGGCGTTGAACGTTTCAGGTTGGGGGATGGGTGCCCGTCCGCAGGTCAATGATGATTCGGACGAATCCGGCCGCATTGTGTTTGAAATCACCGTAGATGATACGGGCGATATTGTAAACGTTCGGGTCAAAGAGTCGACCGTGAGTCAATCCATCGTAGATCTTTATAAGCGGGCGGTGAACAAGATGAAGTTAGTCCCTAAATCGGAGAATGTGCCGTCTACTTCAAAAGGAACAATTACGTTCAATATCAAATCCCGATAAGCTTTTTGTAAAAAAAATAATAATATACGTCAAAGCGTCCGGAAGTTAATTCCGGACGCTTTATTTTTGCCTTTATTTCATTTATAAATCGCATGGATTACCAAAGCACCATTGATTATTTATATCAAAAATTACCCGTTTTTCACCGCATAGGAGCGGCCGCGTTAAAGCCCGGCCTGACTAACATCATTGCGTTGTGCGAAGCCTTAGGAAGCCCGCAAATGCGGTTTAAAAGCATTCACGTAGCCGGAACCAACGGCAAAGGAAGTACATCACATTTACTCTCCGCCATATTTCAATCCGCAGGCTATAACGTTGGCCTACATACGTCGCCGCATTTAAAATCCTACACCGAACGCTTTAAGATCAACGGCCAACCGTGTGACGAAAGGGTAGTGGTTGACTTTGTGGCAAAACATAAAGCATTGATCGAGGCGATCGAACCCTCTTTTTTTGAAATAAGTGTTGCCTTGGCCTTTGATTATTTTGCACAACAAAACGTAGACATTGCGATCATTGAAGTAGGATTGGGAGGGCGTCTGGATTCTACGAACATTATTACCCCCGTTTTATCCGTCATTACCAATATCAGCTTTGATCATACGGATCTTTTAGGAAATACGCTTAAAGAGATTGCGTTTGAAAAAGCAGGGATCATCAAGTCCCATGTTCCGGTGGTGATCTCCGAAACACAAGCCGAAACCGCCCCCGTTTTTATCGAAAAAGCCAAGGAGATGGAGGCACCGATCTATTTTGCCGATCAACATTACTCAGTGCAATCGCAACAATTGGAAAAAGGCAAACGTTTGCTGACGGTCAAAAATGAACATGACCCGATGTTTGCGGAAGAAACGGTCGAACTGGATTTGATCGGTAAGTATCAGCTTAAAAATGTCGCCGGTGTATGGCAAAGTGTTGAACTGTTAAATCAACCGGGTTTTCATTTGCCATTGGAAGCAGTGAAATCAGGAATGGCTAATTGTACAACGCTTACTTCTTTCAAAGGCCGTTGGCAGGTAGTGCAGGAGAAACCCATGATTGTTGCTGACGTTGCCCATAACTACGGAGGCTTGAGCGAAATCGTTCAACAGATCCAAAGTTATGAATTTGCTCAATTGCACGTAGTCTTGGGATTTGTGAAGGATAAAGACGTTCAAGGAGTGTTGTCTCTTTTTCCGACAAACGCCCGGTTTTATTTTTGCAGCTTTGATTCTCCACGAGCCTTACCTACCAATGAATTAGTCTATATAGCAGGTAAAGTTGGTTTAATAGGTAGGGGTTATAGTGATGTAAACAATGCACTCGGAGCTGCGCTGCAAAATGCGTCCTCTAACGATTTTATTTACGTGGGAGGCAGTACTTTTGTGGTTTCTGAACTGTCTGAGATTTGAATATACCGTACCTAATTACTGTCGTATTAAAATTATTAAAACCTTGAGCCGTAAGAAACGCATTAAATTTGCCAATAACGCACTGGCTACCAATGTATTAGAGGTGGGAAAGCCCCTTTATGAAACCATAAAAGGAAAGTGGAATGAAAGCTACTTTTTGAATTCAAATCCCATTGTACTGGAATTAGCCTGCGGAAAAGGAGAATATTCGGTCGGATTGGCCCAAGTTTTTCCGAACAAGAATTTTATTGGCATTGACCTGAAAGGAGATCGCCTGGCGTCAGGTAGTCAGCGAGCCACTGAACTTGGATTGACCAACGTGGCTTTTCTTCGAACCAATATTGAATTTCTGCAAAACTTCTTTGAAGTAGGAGAAGTAGCCGAAATCTGGATCACGTTTCCGGACCCTTTCAATCTCAAAAAACGAATTCGGCGGCGCTTAACGCATCCCCATTTTTTGGAAAAATACCGCGCTGTCATGCAGCAGGATGGCTTTTTGCATTTGAAGACCGACAATCGGGAGCTGTTTGATTTTACGTTAGAGGAGCTGGCGCACTTTGGGGTAAGGGATTTAGAGGCCACTTTTGACCTCTACCAATCCGAAATGCAGGATGATCATCATGGAATTAAAACCCGTTTTGAACAGATTTTTACCGAAAAAGGCTTTCCTGTTCACTATTTAAGAGGGCGATTTTTATTAATGACTATGTTAAATGAATAAATATTCAATAATGAAAATTAATTCATTATTGAATATAACTAATTGATAATCAGTATCTTAAATTAATGATTTAACCGCCATGAATAGGAGTAAGGGCAAAAGAAAAAGGCACTGTCACCAGTGCCTTTTTCTTTGTCAGTGTAGCCGGTAAGTACAAAACGAAGAAAGTGAATTTTGCTTAGGCCTTACGGGTACTTTATTTTGAAATCAACTGAGCGAAGTATTTCACGGTACGAACCAACTGGCTTACGTAGCTCATTTCATTGTCGTACCAGCTTACTGTTTTTACCAATTGTTTGTCGCCTACGTTGATCACTTTTGTTTGAGTGGCATCAAATAGACTACCGAATGAAGTACCGATGATATCGCTGCTGACAATTTCGTCTTCGTTGTATCCGAAACTTTCGTTGCTGGCGGCCTTCATTGTAGCGTTAACTTCTTCAAGGGTTACTTTTTTGCTTAAAATTACGGTCAATTCAGTTAAGCTACCGGTAATTACGGGGATACGTTGCGCACCACCGTCCAATTTACCTTTTAGTTCTGGTAATACTAATCCGATTGCTTTAGCGGCACCTGTGCTATTAGGAACAATGTTTGCAGCAGCAGCTCTGGCGCGTCTTAGATCGCCTTTAGGGTGCGGCGCATCCAGTGTGTTTTGATCATTTGTATAGGCGTGTACCGTAGTCATGCTGCCGATTTCGATACCAAAAGCATCGTTCAACGCTTTTGCCATAGGTGCAAGGCAGTTGGTTGTGCAACTTGCGCAGCTGATAATGGTTTCGCTACCGTCAAGAATGCTGTGATTTACGTTAAATACAACTGTTTTTAAGTCGCCTGTTGCCGGAGCACTGATTACAACTCTTTTAGCACCTGCTGCAAGGTGAGCGGCTGCTTTATCTTTATCGGTAAAAAAGCCTGTACACTCAAGTACTACATCTACTTCATGTGTACCCCATGGAATCTCGGCAGGGTTCTTTTGTGCGTAGATACGTACTTCCTCACCGTTTACAATGATACTGTTATCCGTAGATGTAACATTTTCGTTGAATCTTCCCTGTGCAGTATCGTATTTTAAGAGATGTGCTAATACAGATGGACTGGTTAAATCATTAATTGCCACTACGTCGATGTCCGGCATGTTGTAAATTTGGCGGTAGGCAAGTCTTCCAATGCGTCCGAATCCGTTGATAGCTACTTTAACTTTTGTCATGGGTATTTTTTGGTGGTTTAATGGAACATCATTATTTCGATGGCAAAGATACCTATCTTTTTTTTATTTATATCCTTAGTATTTTGTTTAGTATAATTATTTAAGTTCGATACATTTTTAGTATTACATTAGCAAAATGGCTAATACAGGCTTTATTGTTTAGTATTTTAACTAATTATTCACTAAATAAAGTAGTATTGTATTAGTAATTATGCTAAACAAATGCTAATTGACCATTAATTTGCTAAAAACAAAGGGTTTCGTATAATACTAAACATTATTAGCGGTAGGAATGAGCATATATAAACATTCAGGATAATATAGGGTAATAAATGCCATTAACATTACCTCATTTAACAATAAATTAGTAATATTACATATAAAACAAAATACAATACATACAGGCAAAGAGAGTAGGAGCGAGTACACCTCAAGGCCTTAATGAAAAACAGGAAGATAGTGTACTATATAGCACAAAAGAATCGTATCCCTAATAATAGTACATTTTAAAAAGTCAGCTACATAGGGAAAAATGTAAGACCTAAAGCATTAATAATCAAAATAGTGTATCAAAACAAGTCAAGTTTTACTTTAATTACAAATGAACGAAAAAGTACAAATAGAAGCTGCCTGGGACAACCGAGAACTAACGAAAGATCCACAGGTGATTCAAGCCATTGAGAATGTCATAGACGCATTAAATGAAGGCAGAATCCGTGTAGCCGAGCCTATAGGTGACAGCTGGATCGTAAACGACTGGATCAAGAAAGCTATTCTGCTTTATTTCCCTATACGACAAATGGAGCTAAAGGAAATAGGGATTTTTGAGTATCATGATAAAATGAAACTAAAAACAGGGTACAAAGCTTCCGGCGTACGGGTAGTACCACCTGCTGTAGCAAGACACGGTGCCTACTTAGCAAAAGGAGTCATACTAATGCCCTCTTATGTAAATATAGGTGCTTATGTAGACGAGGGAACGATGGTTGATACCTGGGCTACTGTAGGAAGCTGCGCTCAAATAGGAAAGCATGTACATTTAAGTGGTGGCGTTGGAATAGGAGGGGTGCTCGAACCACCGCAGGCTGCTCCCGTCATTATAGAAGATGGTGCCTTTATAGGATCAAGATGCATCGTAGTAGAAGGGGCTCACATTGGCAAACGAGCAGTACTCGGTGCAGGAGTTACCATTACAGGGAGCTCAAAAATTTTGGATGTTACAGGAGAAGAAATAATCGAATACAAAGGATATGTACCGAATGATTGCGTAGTCATTCCGGGAAGTTATCCGAAAGTCTTCCCGGCAGGCACTTTTCAGGTGCCCTGTGCTCTTATTATTGGGAAAAGAAAGCCCAGCACCGACCTCAAAACATCGCTCAATGACGCGCTTAGAGAGAATAATGTAGCCGTTTAACTATAGAAGAGTATTAAAAACGAAAAAGCCACTCCAAAAGAGTGGCTTTTTACGTGCTTAACTTTACCCCATAAAATTACTGTCTTATCGGAAAAACCGACTTGACATCAAGCAAACCACAAATCGTTTGGCAAATCGGCTTTCATTCTACACAACTCTCTCCACTATTTGACCAAATGACGTATGCTTCTCTGTTTGATTGAGACAAAGATAATAGAATAGAAATGTAAATTCCAAATAAAATTAAAAATATTTACAAGTATTACAAAAATAAACAATTGGAATAATAGATATGCAACTCTTGGTTAAACTATCGAAAAGGGATGACAAACTACAGATAATCAACAAATAATAGTGTTTACTCCTGTTTACAGAATGTATATTTGTATACAATTTTGTAAACAAATCAAAGTTCACAATATATACATTTGTAATATTACGTAAACACAAAAAAATTATTCATGTAAACATTTGTTAATACTGTAAACGTTATTATATTTGTACCATTGAATTTAATGTTTACAACATGGCAACATTTTCAGATTTTACAGACCTTCGTTACTTGAAGAACAATAAGATTCGGGTCATTCTTCATCAGAACAATATGAATGCTTCCCAATTTGCCGATGCCATAAAAGTGCAGCGTTCTACCATTTCACACATATTAGCCTACCGTAATCGACCAAGTCACGATATTTTGGAGAAGATAGTCGCATGGAACGAAAAATACAATTTGGATTGGTTCCGCACCCAGTCAGTGGAAGAGGCTCAAATAATCACTCAACTCATTGAAAATCAAGGCTATGGTGGAGCAAAGGTGAGCAATGTAACAGCGCCTGAATTGCGTGAAAAAAATCATACAGCTAAGCCGTCTGCTTCAGTCGATTCTCGGACGGTTCAAATGAAGGCTGAAGTAGCCGTAAACCATTCTCTTGAACTGACAAAACCGCGCCGGGCGGTACTCATAACTATTGTTTATGACGATGGAAGCTCGCAAGTCATTCCTGTTGATCCAAATTCTAAGTTCAATCAATTTTTGGGACAGTAGAAAGACGAAGATCAATCCGTAAAAATTTTACCGGAAGCATATCAAAAATCTCTTGGGAACACATTATCCCAAAAAATATATGCCTATTAATCTGATATATATATATGTTAACTATGTTAATAAAAAGTCTATTTATCTTATTATATTTATAGATTTACCGGTCTTTTTTTATATATAGAAATAAAAACTCTTTCAAAGCAAGAGGACCTGAAGCAATAAATTTGTTGACGGCTATCTTCCTCTTTGAGGTACATAGCAACAGTATAGTTGAAGAAATCCGTAGTAAGAAGAAGGAGAAAACGAGTATTTAATTAATGAGCAGCAGGAGGGAGGTCTATACCGGTAAAAAGCTTAAACCCGGATTTTTAGGGCTTAACTTCTTTCTCTTTACATTAAAATGTCAAGGTAGCACAAGGTACTGTGAAACGTTTTTGCAAAGACAAGCGTCTGTCTTTTAAGCTATTAAAACATTTTGTTCCACGACATTTTCACACTGTTTCACGTGAATATGTAATAGACTGGTAATCAATACTTTAAAAAACGGCCTTTTTAGGGCTACCTAATTACCAGGAAATGCGGTTGGAGGTGTGCAATTGACGAGCCTGAAGTGCTTTAAGCAAATGCGGGTATTTATAATTCAATTTGTAAAATGCCTGGGAGTCGAGCTGAATACTTTCTGACAATACACCAAATGTATTGGTAGGAATTAAGACTTCGTGCCGAGCCAACGGAATATTGTGGGCATTGATGGTGGAACAAACCGCATATAAACACTCAATGTCTTTGTATTCAAAACGTCCGACATACATTAATAACTGGGTACAAATTTCTTCTTTATCGTTGAGTGTATTTAAATTGATGGCTAAAATAGAGTTCATAAAGTAAGTGGCAACCCCTTTTTGAATCCCGGCCATTGATCGCACAACCACCTTACCGTCAGCATAGACATTGACAATCTCCTTTATAATGCGCTTTTGATCCTCGTAGAACGAATATCTTTCATATTTGCCACATAGATGCCTTACATTGCTGTTTTGCCCTATAATCAGCTCTTCCGGCGAATTTTCCAACGATTCTTCAGATTCTGACGTAGTATTCATCAGGTAATCCTGAATATCAGTAGGCATGGGCAATTGTTGCCGCCGATTTTTAAGCTTGGGCACTTTTTTGGTGGTAAAGAATTCTTTTTTCATCGTGAGTAATGTAAAGGCACATAAATATATTAAATGTCAATAACTTTATAAATGCATACAATCCAAAATTGTACCAATTATCTCTGTTATACTATAATTATTATGATTTATAAAGAAAATAAATTGTTATATAATTTACATTATGTTAAATAGAACATTCAAAAATAAAGAGTGAGTTGAACCCACTCTTTATTTTCTTATTTTGTCTCTTCGCACACGATTTTCTTTCCTTCAAATTCTTTCATAATCACGTCCAACTGCTTGAGGGTTTCAACAACTGCTTCCTCTTCTTTGATGGCTTTTGCCTTCGTAAAATAAGGTAACGATTGTTTGAATTTTCCACAAACCTTGGGTTCGATCTCTTTTCCTTTGGCATTGTAGTCTTTCATGTCCATGGCATCCACTTCTCTTTTCATCTCTACTGCCTCGTTGAAATAAAATACGCCCATGTTGAAAAGCACATCGTAATTATTGGGGTCTGCCACTAATGCTCTGTCATAAGCAGTTTTTGTGGCTTCCCGTGCTTTTTTAAGCTTGCCATTCAATTCGGCAATCTTCACACTTGTATCACCTAGCTTAGCAATTTCGTCTTTGGTCTTTGCCAATTCAGCTTTTGCTTCTTCCAACGCAACTTTGTTCTCTTTCTGCTTTACTTCCACTTCAGCTTTCTGACGCTTCAAGTCTGCATTTTTCGGTTGTTTCACAATTAAGCCTGCAATACGCTTAATTTCATCCGCAAAAACTTTATCTGTTTCTTCAGCTTCTTTGATTTTGCGTTCGCTTCCTCCTGTTTTTTTAGAGGCCTCCGAAAGTTTTTTAATCTCTGCTGTCAGTTGTTGTACTTCATTATCATTCAGAATTCCTAAGTTAAGCGCATATTGTGCATTCTTAGGATCTAAGTCGATCAATTCATTCAATGCCACTTTTGCTTCATCCAAACGTTGAGTATCCAAAAGCACATTGACACGCTCCGCTTTAAAAGCTGTTTTGTTATTAGGCAATACCTGCATCCCTTTATCAAGAATAGCCAGTGCCTTGTCGTTTTTCTTTTCGATGCGGTATAGCTGGGCTAACAGAGCAAAGTTACCTGCGTCCTTCCCCCCTTTTTCAATGTATTGCTCCATCATGGTAGCAGCAATATCATTTTTTTGACTTTGCATCGCACTGTATGCTCCGTACAACGGGGCCAACGTATCCTTTGGATTTACTTCCTGTGCTATGTTAAAAAACTTGATAGCTTCTTCGTACTTTTTAGTCTGAAACTTTTCGGCACCCTGTTTCACAAGGGCAGTACCCAGATTTGTACCGGTATCATCCGTTTCACCCTTCAAGTATTTCTGTGCATCTTTGGTTACTTTTCCGGGCTTGGCAGCATCTACTTCTACTGCTTTCTTAAATGACTCATATGCTACAAGTGCGGCACTTGAATCCATTTCAGTATATAAACGGGCGATTTCATCATACAATTTGCCACGATCTAACCAAGTGCTTGATTTTGCACCTGCTTTCGGGTCTGTAATTGCTTTGTCGCTTTTTTCTTTGTCTTTCTTTTTCTGTTCCAGTAGTAATTTGTCTACCTGAGAAAAGGCAGAAATAGCAAAAAAACTAAAAGCAGATGTTACGATCAACTTTTTCATTTTGAGGTAAGTTGTTAAGTTTAAAATTTGAGTAAGAAAACGGGATACTGATTGACTTATTGTAAATTGTGTGGATTTAATTATGAGGATAAGTGAGCAGTGATTAGCTGTTAAATAAATAGGATTCACATCTAAAATCTACTTACTTATCCTCAAAAACATTATATTATGCTTGTGGCTCGGTTGGAGGCTCAGGCGCAACGTTGCCTGCCTCTTCACTCCCTTCAATCACTGCTTCTTCTGACTCTATCCGTGTGACAGATGAAATCTCATCCGCATCGTTTAATTTTATCAACCGAACACCTTGGGTATTTCGTCCCGCAACCCGAATTTCAGCTACTGACATACGTATGGCGATCCCGGATTTATTGATAATCATCAAGTCATCGTTATCAGAAACTTCTTTTATTGCGACCAAACTACCGACTTTATCCGTGATATTCAAGGTAGTTACTCCTTTTGCACCACGGTTTGTTTCCCGATAGTCCTCTATTTGCGAACGTTTTCCGTAGCCATTTTCAGACACTACCATCAACTGCTTTTCCAAATTACTGACGCAAAGCATTCCGATGGCTTTGTTGGTAGTTCCTTCATCGCCAAGCTCAATACCTTTGACACCGGCTGCTGTACGACCCATAGGACGTACCCGGCTTTCGTGGAAACGCACCGCCTTCCCTTCTTTCGAAGCAATGATTATTTGGTTATCGCCGTTGGTCAATGCCACATCCAGTAGGCGGTCCCCTTCATTGATAGTGATCGCTGCAATACCGTTGGCCCTTGGCCGCGAATAAGCTTCCAATAAGGTTTTCTTAATGGTTCCTTCTTCGGTACACATGATGATGTAATTATTGTTGATATAATCAGCATCGCTCAACGTACGCACATTGATCACGGCTCTGACTTTATCGCCGGACTCAATGTTGATCAGGTTTTGAATCGGTCTGCCTTTGGCTACTTTTGACCCTTCAGGGATTTCGTATACTTTGAGCCAGAACAATTTGCCGAATTCTGTAAAGATCAGTAAGTAATTCAGCATGGTTGCCGAAAACAAATGTTCGGTAAAATCGTCGTCTTTGGTGGTTACTCCTCTTGAACCTACTCCTCCCCTACCCTGCGTGCGGTATTCACCAAGTGGCGTGCGTTTTACATATCCCTGATGAGAAATAGTAATCAACATGTCTTCATCAGCGATCATATCTTCATCGGCAAACTCCTCAGCGGCGTACTCGATTTTAGAACGACGAGCATCTCCGTAGCGAGCTCTCAGATCGGTCAGTTCATCTTTAATGATTTGAAGCTTACGGCTTTCATTGCCTAAAATATCCTGTAAATCGGCAATAAGTTTCATCAATTCCTCGTATTCTGCGATGATCTTATCACGCTCCATCCCTGTCAGGCGTTGTAAACGCATATCCAGAATAGCGCGGGCTTGGGGTTCACTCAAACTAAACTGTTCGATAAGACCATTACGCGCCGTTTCAGGATCTCGGGCACTACGGATCAATTTAATAACCGCATCCAGATTATCAAGCGCAATGAGGAGTCCCTGCAAAATATGGGCACGCTTTTCAGCTTCGCGCAGGTCGTATTGTGTACGACGCGTGATTACTTCTACCCGGTGCTCAACGTAGTATTTGATCAGGTCTTTCAAATTCAGCAACGCCGGACGGCCTTTTACCAAGGCTACGTTGTTGATGCTGAACGATGATTGAAGCGGCGTAAACTTGTAAAGGTGATTAAGAACGATATTGGGAATACTGTCTTTTTTAAGTTCAAACACGATACGAATCCCGTCACGGTCTGACTCATCACGAATGGCTGAAATACCGTCCAAACGCTTATCATTGACCATATCGGCAATCCGCTTGATCATGTCAGCTTTGTTGACCATGTAAGGGATCTCCGTAATGACAATCTGCTCACGTCCCGTTTTAGTTTGTTCAAATGTGGCAACGGCGCGCATGATCACCCGTCCTCTTCCGGTCTCATAGGCAGACCTAACGCCTTGATATCCATAGATAATAGCTCCCGTTGGAAAATCAGGTGCTTTTACATATTGGATCAATTCCTGAACAGTGATAGAATTATTATCTATGTACGCTATGGTTCCGTCAATTACTTCAGTGAGGTTGTGAGGGGCCATGTTTGTGGCCATTCCTACCGCAATTCCTGAAGAACCGTTTAAAAGCAAGTTGGGCAATTTTGCCGGCAATACCGTTGGTTCTTCATCAGAATCATCGTAGTTGGGCTGGAAGTTGACGGTCTCTTTATTGATATCCTGCAACATCTCTTCCGCAATCCTCTTTAATCTGGATTCGGTATAACGCATTGCAGCCGGAGAGTCACCATCCAATGAACCAAAGTTTCCCTGGCCATCTATCAGCATATAGCGTAGTGACCAAGGTTGCGCCATGCGCACCATGGTATCATAGATCGAAGCATCTCCGTGGGGGTGGTACTTGGCCATAACGTCTCCGACGGTACGGGCCGATTTTTTATAAGGGCGATTGTGTAAAAAGCCCGATTCAAACATTGTATAAAGCACCCGACGGTGAACAGGTTTCAATCCATCGCGGGCATCAGGGAGTGCACGAGAAATAATGACTGACATTGAGTAATCAATGTAAGCCGTACGCATCTCTTCCTCAATGTTAATAGGGATAATATTACCGGTGTTTTCTGACATAAACAAGAATTAAATGCTTTTGTACAAAAATACACCAAATACTTTATAATGGCAAAACTAGCTCCGCTTACGTCGTCTTTCATTTGCCTGCTCCCGTTTTTCGGCCGCAGTCCTCGGTTTTCCAAACATATGAGGCTTTGGAAATGTACCGCGACCACGTACAATTCCACCTCCGTGA
Source organism: Runella sp. (assembly GCF_965279615.1). Lineage (NCBI taxonomy): Bacteria > Pseudomonadati > Bacteroidota > Cytophagia > Cytophagales > Spirosomataceae > Runella > Runella sp. Next base: position 542,027 of record NZ_OZ257252.1, read on the forward strand.
CTATGCTCATGCCGTACTTTGCAGCCTTTTATCGGACATTGACGATACCAACATCCACTCACCCCCAAGCCACACATCAATACCAACAAAACGGACAACTTTCTCATTATCTTTCAATGGTGTTTTACAGGCTGAAAATCTATTTTCAAAGTGAAAATACAAATAACTTGTCAAAAACGCTTACAGAACCGGCAGAAAACAAAAAAAGCCGACACGTTCGTATCGGCTTTTGAGCCCCCAGCCGGGATCAAATCGTAAGGACGACCCCGCAGCGACCTACTGATTACAAGCGGCGGGCGTTCCCGGCAGTTGCTCTATCAGCCGGGCCGCCAAGTGACAAAATAGAAAAAGCCGACACGTTCGTATCGGCTTTTGAGCCCCCAGCCGGGATCAAATCGTAAGGACGACCCCGCAGCGACCTACTGATTACAAGCGGCGGGCGTTCCCGGCAGTTGCTCTATCAGCTGAGCTATGGAGGCAATTCTCTATTTGTTTTAAGTGTAAATAGTAACACTTTTGAGCCCCCAGCCGGGATCAAACCAGCGACCTACTGATTACAAGTCAGTTGCTCTATCAGCTGAGCTATGGAGGCAATTCTCTATTTGTTTTAAGTGTAAATAGTAACACTTTTTGGAGCCCCCAGCCGGGATCAAATCGTAAGGACGACCCCGCAGCGACCTACTGATTACAAGCGGCGGGCGTTCCCGGCAGTTGCTCTATCAGCTGAGCTATGGAGGCAATTCTCTATTTGTTTTAAGTGTAAATAGTAACACTTTTGAGCCCCCAGCCGGGATCAAACCAGCGACCTACTGATTACAAGTCAGTTGCTCTATCAGCTGAGCTATGGAGGCAAACCTTTTCACGAATAGTCAAACTTTACGAACACTGTTCTGTTTGTTTTTTCGTGGTGCAAAAGTAGTACTTTATACTGTTTTGCACAAATTTCAATGGCATTTTTTTATAATGCTTCGCGAATAATTTTCAATTGATGCTTTAAATCAGCAAGTTGCTTCTGGGCTACTTCGATTTTTTTCACGAACTCTGCACGAACTTTTTCGCCATTTTTGGAACGGCCAAAGAATTCAATGTTGTTTTGCCAAATGGTCAGATCGTTTTCAATTTGAGTCATGCGGCGTCGAATATCGGTTTCTTTGCGTTGCAGGCTGCGCGACGACTCACCGTCTGATACCATCGACACTTCGTTTTCAAGAATTACCTGTTCTCTTTCCTTCGAAGATAATTTACCAATCGCACTCACATAGGCATTAACGGCATCAATGTACCGCTTATTGATGGATTGCATGTCTTTTTTAGGTACAAACCCAATCCCTGCCCATTCTGACTTAAATGCATTAAGATCTCCTAAACTTGCTTCACCTGCTTTGGCTCCGGCTTCAATCTTTGCACAAAGGGCTTGCTTTTTAGTCAAATTCTCTACAAATTCTTTTTCAACTTCTGTGTTTTTAGCACGCTTACGGTCAAAATAAGCATCGCACGCTTTCTTAAAACGGTCAAAGATGGAATCCTTAAATTTCTCCGGTACTTGCCCGATCTGTTTCCATTGTTTTTGCAGCGCAATTACTTTATCCGTGTTGTTGGAAGTGTCCTCGCCAGTTGCCAGAATTTCTTCTACGGCTTCGCACAGTTCGGTTTTCAACTTAAGGTTTTGTTCGCGCTTAGCTTCCAATTGACGGAAAAACTCTCCTTTGTTGTGAAAAAAGGTTTTAAGCGTTGCCCAAAACTTTTTACTCAACTCCCGGCCTTCATCCCGCAGCATCTGCCCTTTGGCATTTACCCATTGCTCCTGCAGCGCTACCACCTCTTTGGTCTTTTCATTCCACTCGTTAATGCTACTGGAAGTAAAAGCCGTAAACGGCACCAATGCCTCGTATATTTTGGATTTGAGCTCGTAATTTTGAGAAAGCAATTGCTTTTGGTCTTCTGTCTGCGCCCGACGTGCATCGTATAATACGTCTAAGGCCGATTTCATTCTTTGCCAAAGTAATTCCTGCTCGGCTTTCGGCCCCGGCCCAATGTGCTTATACTCTTCAAAATGCGCATTTGCTTCTTCCAACACGCCACGATTAAGTGACTTTCCTTCCAGGCTTTTGGCAAGTGCTTCCACTTTTTCGACCAGCTCGCCCTTGAGTTGTAAATTTTTCTTACGATCAAGTTCTTTGAGTTCGAAGTAAATATTACGATTGCTGTAATATCGGTCGATCAATGCATGGAAAGTAGCCCAAAGGGTACTGTTGTGAGGAGAAGCAATGTTACCGGCTGCTTTCCACTCATCCTGAATTTTCTTAAACTCCTGCCAGCTGGAACCGGGGTTTTTGGTATTTGCTTCATCCGCATCGACCAGTTCCCGCAGGCGTTGCAGCAGCTGGGTTTTGACGGAGAAGTTTTTGTCTTTCGATTTTTCTAAGTCCTGAAAATAATGATTCTTAACGTCTTTTATTTGACGATACAGGGACTCAAAACGTTGGGTTAATTCATCGGGCTTAAACTCAAACCCTTCTTCAGAGCCCGTATCAGCGATATAGCGTTGTTCAGCTTCGTCACGTTCCGTCTTTTTGATTTGATCGAAGAACCCTTTAACCTCCTTGAGTATTTCATCCGTTCGCTTGAAGTCGGCAGGCTTGGCCCCTTCGCTTTTTGCGGTTACAAGTTGGCTTTCCAATAAATTCACAAATCCCTTTTTGTCAAGTTGAGTATAATCAACTGACTGTTCTTCAACCACGTCAAGTTCTTCCATGGCTGCAACACTCTGCTGAGTGAGTTGTTCGCTTTCGCTTAATTCTGCTCCGTCGTTAATCATCGTAAATGTGGTAGTCATCGCTTAGATTTGCAAAAATAATAATAATGACCGTTTTTCGATGTTTCAAAACCGGTTTTTCAATTTTTAATCTCAATTAATCAAAAATGGCAAGTACAAAACTGGCTAATCTCCGAAAAGACTACACTTTAAACGGATTGAGTAAGCAAGATGTTTTAGAGAATCCCTTCAAACAATTTGAAAAATGGTTCGAAGAAGCCCAATCGGCAGAAGTGATTGAGCCAAATGGAATGGTTGTCAGCACTTTGGGGGAAGATGGTTACCCGCATGGGCGGGTAGTGCTTTTAAAAGAGGTAGATTCAGCCGGTTTTTTGTTTTATACTAATTATAACAGTCACAAAGGCGCTGACCTAAACATACATCCTGTGGCTTCGCTTACCTTTTGGTGGGCTGAATTGGAGCGCCAGGTTCGTATCATCGGTACTGTAGAAAAGGTGACTGAAGCTGAATCCGACGCGTATTTCAGCATTCGCCCTCGTGGAAGTCAATTGGGGGCTTGGGTCTCAGAACAAAGCCAAATTATTGAGAATCGTGCGTTTTTATCCGAGAAACTGGCTCAAATTGAGCAAAAATTTGCAGAAAAACCCGTACCACGGCCTCCGCACTGGGGAGGCTATCGGGTAATTCCTAAAGAAATTGAGTTTTGGCAAGGCCGCCCAAGCCGCTTACACGACAGAATCAGGTACCGAATGGAGAATGATAATTGGAAGATCGAAAGATTATCCCCTTAAGAATGAGCATAAAATAGTTTTAAACTAAAAAACATCATTAAAAATTATCATACAAACCAATAACATCTATCCTACGTACATACCTTTACATAATACTACCCTACTTTCAACTTCTATCATAACTCATGCATTACAGAAATCCGAACAGTTTAACCCGAATCGGAGTATTTTACGACGGAAACTATTTTTTACACGTCAGCAACTACTATAACTATACCCATGAACGTCGCAGTCGCATCAGCATCAACGGGCTGCATGATTTTATCCGCCAGAAGGTAGCTGAGGTCGAAACCTGTGAAACCCGTCTCTGTCAAATTGTGGATGCCCATTATTTCCGGGGTCGACTCACGGCAGGCGAAGCCAGTCAACGCGGAGATTTGCTTTACTATGAGCGGGTATTTGATGATATTCTGATGTCTGAAGGAGTAACGACCCATTACCTGCCCGTGCGCAGTACGCTCGGGAAAAAACACGAAAAGGGAATTGACGTTTGGCTGGCCCTGGAGGCATTTGAAATGGCTTTCTACAAACGTTTCGATGTATTGGTACTCATTGCCGCAGACGGCGATTATGTGCCCTTAGTGCGAAAATTGAATACCCTTGGAACCCGAGTTATGGTGCTGGGCTGGGATTTTGAATATACCGACGAGGATGGCAGTCGTTTTTATACCCGCACCTCCCAAGATCTACTGGCCGAAGTAACGTACCCTGTTGCCATGCAGGATGTTATAAACGAACGGGGAGAGGCCTTAAACAATACCCTGTTTGTGCCGCGAAATAAAGGGAAAGTATTTACCAAACAGGGTGAAGCTCCTGCTGAAAATGCGCTTGAAGAATCAAACACCGCATTACTGAACGACGAAGAACGTAAGGAAAGCTTTATATTATCGTTAAAAGAGGGCTTTGGGTTTATAAAATACCCTCCCAACAATGTCTTTTTCCATTATACCAGCCTGCGAGATTATGATTTTAATGACCTCATCATCGGCGATCGGGTTCAGTTCTCGTTGGATGAAAAAGACGGCGGTCGTGCTGTTGGATACGACGTGCTCGTGTTGCATGAAAAATAACACTATACAATCAGGCAGTAAAAGACAACTTTATACTGCCTGACTACTTCTCTAAGCGTCTGACGATCTCATAACAGGCCCGGCTATTGTGATAAGGGCATTTCCAAAAGCTTATCTTGGCGTTGCGTACCGGCGTCAGATCAGGTTTTACTGTTCCAAACCAATCGCCTTTTTGGGTATCCATCACGTATTTTTTGATAAACTCCCAGCTTTTCAACGATTTGTCCTTATAATGTGATTCGCCCGTAAGTTGATATGCATTGTAAAATCCGACCATTTGTTCGGCCAACACCCACCAACTGCGTTCATGGTTACGGTGATTGGTGGCAGGATCGAATTCATAATCCAAGGCTCCGTCTTCGCCCAAACCCGTACAGGCAGCTTTGGCCATATTGATACACAATTGCTTCACCTTTTCACTGCGCTCGTGGTCATTCAATACTTCGGCCGTTTCCCACAACAGCCAGGAAGCTTCAATGTCATGCCCATAGGATACGGTTTCATCTTTTGGATTCCAGTCACGATCAAAAAACAGACGTAAACGATATGTTTTCTGACTTACCAGCTTTTCCATGAATGCATCGGCCAAATGTGCAACACGCTGACGCAGAACGGCATCCGGCCAAACCCTGTATAGGTTGGTAAACGCTTCAATGATGTGCAAATGGGTATTTTGGGACTTGATCCACGGCCTTTTACTCAAAATCAAATCATCAACGGGCTCCCAATTTGTACCGAATGCTTCGTAGTATCCGCCTTTTTCGGCATCGTAACCGTGTTTATCTACGGTTTGAAAAAGCTCCTGTGCAAACTCAAGCGCCGGTTTAAAGTTAGACGCTGCATAATATTCACTCAATCCGTAAATGGCAAATGCGTTTCCGTAGAGTTGTTTACGCGTTTCGAGTGGAGCGCCGGCCGCCGTGACGGACCAATAAACCCCGCCGTTTTTGGTATCCCGAAAATGATTGTACAGGTAATGATACGCTCTGTCGGCAAGAACCAAATACCGTCGACGATGAAAATACTTATAGCCCAGCGAAAATGTCCATAAAATACGGCTGATCAGGATAATGGAACGAGAAGCATCCAATACGGGCTGATTATCGTAATTGACTTGTCCGTGAAACCCTCCCCGCTGATAATCAGGCGAATATTTTTCCCAATAGGCTAATATACGTTTCCACTCATTCAGGTTTTCGCGGGCGAATTGTTCCATGATTCATGCCTAAGGCTAAGAGTTGTGATTCTTTAAGATAAAAGCCCAAACGCTTGTGAATATAATCAGATCCGGGCTAATTTTCGTTTTCGGACCGTACGTTAAAAAGGCGTTGCAACCAACTCTGTTTTTCTTTTATCTCTTCATCTTTCCCTGATTCATCTTGGGAGAGAGCAGCTAAATGTGCCAAGTCAGGTTGGCCGGCATCCACCCAGCAGGTAAACCAAAAATCACTGACCATTTTAACAGATGCCCGCATTTGGCGCTCCACCTGTTGGTGCAGCATTTCGTGGTATCTCTGCGAAAATTCTCGCGAATATGTTTTTATAACCACCCCATTACGGTCTTCCAAGGCATATTTATGCTCCGGTTTGATCTGCTTAGACAGTTGCGACTCAAATTGGAGCACGCTGTCCAACGCGGCATTGGATTGTCGAACGGCTCGCCAGGCCCGAAGCGCTACTTTTTCTTCGTATTCGGCCGGCCCGACAAACATATCATAGTCTTCTGCAAAAAGTTCGGGCAAACGCGTCTCCCAAAACGCATGGATCCCCTCCTGCCCTGTTCGCTGTCCGTTGTAATTTCGGGTCGTATGGAGCGGCACATTGGCATCGGCAATGTAATGGCCCAGATCTGCCGCTACGCGTAAAATGCGTCGGGCATTTTTTTGACGAAACGCTTCCGTCAACTGAAATTTATACTGTTGAATGGCCCAGGGAACGGTACCGTTCAAGGCCAATGTATCTTCTCCGTAGCGTTTTACGGCTTCATTCCAATAAAACGGCAATTTATACAATGCACTATCGCCGTAGGCTTCGGCATCAATATAATGGCGCGGGGCCTCTCCCACTACTGCGTACCGGCGCTTATCAGGATTAACCGCATTTTCAGTCAGGTACTCAATGTTTTTCTTAAAAAAGACCTGCATTTCGGGCGGAAGCGAAAAAACCGCCAAACGATTAATGCGTTGGTGTGCCCAAAAACCCCATAGAGCAGGCGAGGTATAGGCAAAAAAAAAGAAACATATTGGAAGAATTGGGAGAAAATATGATTTATCGGCCTTTTTTTTAAGCATAAACCGGCGCATTATGCCAAATATTATTCTGTTTATTTTAAAATACAAATTTTGTAAAATTGGCTTTAGATTCATTAAAAATGCGAGGTTAGGGTTAAAAAAAATGTTAAATGTGCAAAAATCAGTTTCACTAACTGCTTCTTGGTCAACAAAAACCGCTAAAAGTGTGTCAAAAAGGTAAAATTCTGCCAAATCAGCTCCCTAACCTTGTTTTGCAGTTAGATTTACTTTCATAATATGATTTGGCAAAATTACATTTTAACAGAATTATTACAATTTTTTATTAAAAATATGCAATTTTTCAATTACATTCGTTAATTTTGCACCGTATTCAAAAATCAGAAAATCAGAAAATTCGTTATCAGTACTTTTTAATTCACTATTTATCATGGACAAGAAAAAATTCTTCGGATACATTAAACCAATTTTTGGACTTTGCGTGTTTATGCTCATCATTTACGGAGCCTACACCCCCAGCCAGAAGGCCGAAATCCAAAAAATCGTTTGCATCAAATTCAAATCGGGCACTTCGGCCGCTAATATTGAGCATCACATGAACGAGTTCGCTCAGTTGAGACGTGAAATTCCTCAAATGGTTGCTTACTCAGGTGGAAAAACCCTTAGTGTCACCGGAAAACCTGAATACGATGCCATGCATTATTTGACATTCCGTACGGAAGACGACATCACTACCTTCCAAAATCACCCTAAATATCAGGAGTTTGTGAAAAACAATGAGGCTATTTGGGAAAAGGAATTAGTGATCGATGCCAATATTCAGAAGTAATATTTTGTTTTGAACGCATAAAAAAAACGCTGCTTGGAAAAGCAGCGTTTTTTTTATGTACTTACAATTGGTTAGCCTATCAACTCGACACTTTACCCATCACATACATTTCAGATAAAGTAGGACTTGCACTTCCTCCGCGTTTTTCCAACGTTACGGCAAAAGCTTCTGCCTGCGGCGCGGCTTTCATTTTCTGCATCACTCCATTGACATCAAATACTCCGAGATCAACGGGTTTTCCACCCACAAGTCCCCATAACTGATATTGTTTTCCCGCTTCCGGTGTCGGCAAAGAAAGAACATTGAGGCGAACTTCCTGTGTTTTAGGGTTCCATACCACACGTACCGCACTGTTTGGTGATTTCTCCACTCCCTTCAACGTGACAAACTGATTATCAGCATTGTTTAAATTGGCAATCAATTCATTCTTTTGGGTCAGTTCAACGCTCTGCTGCGCTAAGGTGGTATTTACTGTATCTAAACGCGCATTAAAATAAACCGCTGACCCGATCAACGCAGCCACCGAAGCCGCTGCCACCCATCCCCATTGAAACGACGATTGGCGTGAATTCAATGTATAAACAGGCGTTTCATCTATCTCTTCCTCACTTACCCTATCCAAGGATGAATCCTTGGATGAAACTTCCTTTTTTTCGTCAGCGAATTCTAATTGCGCCATTATTTTATCTTTAAGATCAGCAGGCGGCGCCACCCGGTGAGCAAATGCGTAACGTTCGACGGCTTCACCAAGTTGGTCCAACTCGGTTCTAATTTCAGGATATATTTTTGAAAGACATTCTACTTCCCGCCGTTCCTGATCTGTTACATTCCCGGAAAGGTAGTCTTCCAAAATCCCCGATTCGATATATGCTTTTGTGTTAATCATGTACCAAAGTATTTTCTTAAATCCCTAAGGGCGCTCCTCACCCGAGTTTTAACCGTCCCGAGCGGCATTTCGAGCCGCTGAGCCGTTTCTTCGTGCGTATAGCCACCCCAATATACCATTTCAATCAGCGTCTGCTGCTCCGGTTTGAGCTGAGACACAATCTCTCTCAGTTCTTTAGCATCCAAGTCATTGTAAATTTCCTGATGCTCTTCTACCCAATATACGGCGGATTCGATGTCTTGGATTTCCGGTCTGTTGACACGCAGATAATCAATGGAAGTATTTCGTGCGATGTTGAGCATCCACGTAAACAACCTTCCTTTTCCAACATCGTATTGGGTAATATTCTTCCAGATTTTAACGAAGATTTCCTGAAGCAAGTCCTGCGCCGTTTCTTCGGTACGAACCACCTTCAATACTACCCCATACAAAGCGTCGGAGTAATTATCGTACAGGTAGTTGAATGCCTTTCGATCTTGAAGTCGCAGCATTTCAACGAGTTCGCCTTCATCGTATTTAGGCAATTTTAATCCCATATAGTACGGTTAATACCTTTTATTATTTCGTGTATATACACTCAACCAACAAAAATGGACTTAGGTTTTACTTTTTTTTAATATACGCGCAATATCAAAAAAAAATAACAACTATCTAAATCCGTCGCAAATCCTTTTCCCGTAAGTAAAAGCAAAACCAATTTGTTATACACTGAAAGCATTTAAATGCAACTTGTATACTCTATCAAGACTCATTAACAGCGAATTACAGTTTATAAAAGAATTAATAAGTAGTAAGAGGGTTGGATAAACGTCGAAACAGGGACAAGCATTTGTCCCTGTTTTTTTTATTCTACCCAAAGCACCAGTCCTTTTAAATAACTTCCTTCGGGGTGGAATAAATTGACCGGGTGATCGGGAGGTTGAGTGATCTGGTGTAAAACCCGTACTTGTCGGCCGGCTTCAATTGCCGCCGCTACAATTGTATTGTAAAATAACTCTCGATCAACTACCTGCGAACACGAAAAGGTAAACAGAATACCGTTTGATTTTAAATGACGAATTCCATCGGCATTCAGTCTTTTATAGCCCTGCACGGCGCGGTGCCGAGCGGCCATGCTTTTGGCAAAAGCAGGCGGGTCCAACACCATCACATCGTACGTATCTGAGGTTTGCTTCAAAAATGCCATCACATCTTCCGCATACGAATTGTGCGTAGCGATCTCGCCAAAATTAGCCTGAACATTTTGGTTCGTCAGGTCAATCGCTTTTTTGGAAACATCGACAGAATCTACCCTTTCGGCTCCTGCGGCCAACGCATAAATGGAAAATCCGCCCGAATAGCAGAATGCATTGAGTACTTTCTTGTCTTTGGCGTAATGAGCCAACAGATCACGGTTATTTCGTTGATCCAGAAAAAACCCTGTTTTTTGACCCGTTTCCCAATCTATCAAAAATGTATGACCGTTTTCCTGCACGGAGTGCGGTACTGTACAGTTTCCAAACAAATAGCCATTCTGCACATTTTTGGCAAAATTTTCGGGCAATGTATCCGCACTTTTGTGATAGATCGCTTTTAAAGCAGTTCCATACACCTCCTGCAACGCCAACGCTATATCTTCCAACACACGATACATACCGATAGAATGCGCCTGAATGACCAAAACACCGTTATAATAATCAATGATCAATCCCGGAAGTCCATCGCCCTCGCCATGCACCAAGCGGTAACAATTGGTGGCATTCGTCGATTGGTTGGCAAAAATAACTTTTCGAACAACCAACGCATTTTGCAGTTTTTGCTTCCAGAAAGCTACGTCAGGCTGTATTTTTTCATAACTGAACAACTTGACCGCAATATTACCATTATGATAATGGCCCGTTGCCAGGTACTTATTACGACTGTCTACGACTTCAACAATATCACCGTCGGCGGGTTGACCCTTCATGGAGGCAATGGCTCCCGAAAAAACCCATGGATGGAAACGACGAACGGCTTCGTCACGGTTTGATTTTAAACTAATTTGCGGAAACGTCATTGATCTGATTTAGTGTACGATCTCCTCTTGTTGGGAGACCTGTTCTACCCACGTTTTTAGCGCCTGATAACTGTCGGGGCGGGGAAATTTCAAGAGTTTAACGTGTTCAAGCAGTTGTTTGGTTTGCTGAAAATGGGTAAGCATTCGATCCTTCACCAAACATTCTTTCACCAATGGAAAGTGCTTTATTAACTCTAAAAATGCCTCACCACCCGTTAGCAGGGAGGGTTTTTCTCCCAAAGATGGTGGATATAAACAATAAACGGAATCAACGGGGCAATTTTTTAACTCTTGGCCTTGCCAAATGAAGCCGTATTTATCACCCCGTAAGGCGTTTGAATACAGCTTATTTCTTTCGGCAAATTGAAATTCATGGGCGGAGTCTTCCCATAATTTAGACTGTTTAATAAAAGAAGAGACAGTAGCCCCATTGGGTCCAACCCGTTCAAACACAACCAGATCATCGGCCACCAATTGGCCACCGGCTCTGACAAAAGCACTTGCCGTTGTGGACTTTCCGGCACCCGATTCACCTATAAATACAAAGGTTTTGTTGTTAAGCAGTACAGCACTACCGTGTAACAGGTAATAACCGCGCAAAAACAAGGCCGTTCCGATGCCGTATTTCAGCAAGATCATTCGTTGAAATTCCGTCGTTATTTCGGAGTGTACTTTAACGGTATCACGGCAGACAGTGCACGCTACCTGATTGTCCCAGCGAAAAAAAAAGGTTTCAGTATCTACCCAATAAGCACTGATACGGGAAGCGGTTTCAGGCAATTCCAGAGGGTCATAAGAAACAGTTACAAAAAAGGAGCTTATGTCCGGCGTTTTCTCCACTAATTCAGGAAAAAAAATGGGGGATTTTATACTTCCCCCGACACATTCGTAAATATGCATTCGATGTATAAAAGCTATTCCTTTAATTAACTCGCACCCGGTTCACGGGTCAGCGTGACGATGGAACCATATTTTTTGAGAGATGGGGCTTTATACAAACGGCGCAATTTTTCTTTAGGTTTTTTCATAGGAACTGGTTTGGAAACGGTTGTTTTTGTCGGTTCTAGGGGTTGTATGCATCCCCCAGTGCATCGATCAATGCTCCCGTATCTTCTCGGGTAATGGTAGCAATAGAACCGTATTTTTTAAGAGAAGGCGATTTATAGCGACGACGTCGCTTTACCGTTGAGTTTTTCATATTGTATAACGTTGTTAGGGTTGTTTGACATAATTCCCGACCCAATTAACGAAGAAATACGAATACATCAAAGACCGGTACAAAATAACTTTTTCCATGATCGACAACTTTTCATTTTGGAGAAAACCTTCATTTTTTTTCAGTATTTCAATAGCTAAAAAGTGTTCATACAAATGCTTATTCGCGTCTAAATGATCTGTCCAAGTGGGGGTAAGGTCTTTCAAAAAATTGAATAAATAAGGTGTAAATTCCACTTTCGACATACGAGTCCGTACTTCTTCGGGCAAGGTTCCTGCCATTGCTCTCCGTAAAGGGCCTCTCCTCCATCCATCGTCAAATTTATATTCCAAAGGGATTGCCATGCACAACTCCCGAAGTCGTTTATCCAGAAAAGGATGGGTTACCTTGTAGGAATAATAGCTTCCGAGGGTGGCCATCAACTCGTTTGTATTGATCAAAGAGCCTGAGTTTTGCAGGTTCTCTTTTAAAATAAGCAAATTTTCATTGGGATATGCCGGTTTTCGAACCTGTTGTAAAGCAGCACTGAGCCGCTGCGGTGCTATAAATTCGGACAGAAGCAACGAAGCCCCGGGGGAAATTCGGAGTTTTACAGCGTCTTTCCTCCACCAATGAGTCAGTGATTTTAGCAGTAATGATGGGCTCCTAATGAGAACCTCAACTATTTTTTTGAGGTAGTAAAATTTTTCCAAAACCTCTTGAGTCATCAGTTCATCAAAACAATACCGTAAAACGGCGCTGTCCCGTTGTTGGTCTGTACCTCCGTTTTTGGTGATCGCCCCTGTAACTCCCCTATAAAATGCCTCCCAGTTTTTGCCCTTTAACAAAACCCTTAAGTACGCCCTTCCGTGCCCAACGACGGTATCTCCGTCGTGTCCGGTCAATAATACCCGATTTGAACTCGTCTGCATCTTTTCGTACAATAACCTGAACTTATGAAAATCTAACGGGAGCGTTTCGGGATAGCCAACACGCTGATGGTAAAGACTCATTGAGCCGTAAAAATCAGAATGCGCCTCAATGTATTCGTGGTTTAGGGAAGGATAATGCCTTAAAACGGCCTCTACATAAGCCGTTTCATCCGTTTCGGGCCGGTTTGTTCTAAAATGAAAGGTATTCAATGATCGTGATTGTTTTTCCAAATACTGTTGGGCCACACAACTTACCGACGATGAATCCAAACCGCCGCTCAAATGGGAACCAATGCCAAACGGCGTTCTGAGTCGACACGCAACGGCTTCTTCAAAATAAGCCTTGAAACACTCCGCAAATTCTTCGCGGGTTTTGAGGTGATTAAAACGTTCAAGTTGAAGATCAATGCATAATTTCAGTTCTGAAGAAGACCTATTAAATATACCTACCTGTGAAAAATGGAGGGAATTTATCTCCTGAAACATTGTATCGGTTTGGTAAAATCGATAGCCCGTAAGCGCCGACAAATAAACAGCCGCTTTGGCTTCATTTATACGTTTAGGAACGTCAGGCAAGGCCAGCAAAGCTTTCAATTCGCTCGCAAACGCAAACAAAACCCCGGGTTTGTGGTAATAATAAAACGGTCGAACGCCGCTGTGATCACGGCCACAGATAAGCGATTGACGATTATTATCCCAAAGCGCAAAGGCAAAATCACCTACCAGATGATATACCATGTCGTCGCCCCATTTTTCGTAAGCGGCCAATATCAGTTCCGCATCCGTCGGCTCGTCAGAACTGCTTTTTACAATCGCATGACTCAGAGGCTGTTCCGCAACAATGGTTCCGTCTGCCTGTCGTAACGGCGATTTTGTATGATAAAGATTGAGTATCTTGTACAATTCCCGGCGATTGTCAATTCGGGCATCTGCTACCAGCATACTTCCCGAGGGGCTGATCAACGGCTGTTGTTCATACAGGGATTCATGCGTCACATGCAGCATCAAATGCGCTAATCCGACAGATTCGTTTTGGTATGATTTTATACCGTCAGGGCCACGATGGGCAAGCTGCTCAACCATGAGCGAAAGTTCAGTGCTTACCTGGCGTCCGTCAAAATAGATGATTCCACAAATTCCGCTCATTCGATTTAAGTGCTTCCGTTGAGTTTTGCCAAAAATACGCAAGTCGTGGCAAGTAGAAAGCCCGCTGTTCGTTTTTTTGTTGGAAACATTTAACTAATTTCAATTACATGAACCGTCGGGATTTTATCAAACAATCTGCCGTCTTAGGTACCGGACTGATACTGGCACCAAGTCTCTTTGCCGAAGCAAAAAAGCTCAAAAAATTTGGTGTTCAACTCTATAGCGTTCGCGACCTGATGCCGAAAGACGCCAAAGGCACCATGAAGAAACTCGCCGAATTGGGCTATACTCAGTTTGAAAGTTACGGTGGTCCGGACTTCCTGTGGGGAATGAGTCCCTCTGAATGTAAAACCTATTTAGGCGACTTGGGCGTTAAAATGATAAGTACTCACTTCGACATCAATAAAGACCTGGACAAAAATATTGAGCGCGGCGCCGAAGCAGGCCTTCAATACATGCTTTGCCCGTACATCGGTCCTCAAAAAACCATTGACGACTGGAAGAAAAAAGCAGAGCTGTTCAATACAGTCGGCGAAAAAGTAACCAAGGCCGGAATGAAGTTTGGTTACCACAACCACGATTATTCGTTCAGACCCCTTGAAGGCCAAATTCCGCACGAAATATTGCTTGCCAATACCGACCCTAAAAAAGTAATGTTCGAGTTGGATCTGTGCTGGATCATTGCCTCAGGCCAAGATGTTTACGCTCACCTCGACAAATACGCCAAACGCTATGAGCTGGTTCATATCAAAGACATGGTAAAAGAAGGCAATAAAGTGGTACAGAAAGACTTTGGAAAAGGCACGGTCGATTATCCAACCATCCTGAAAGCAGTAAAAAAGGCAGGGATCAAGTATTATATCGTTGAACAGGAAGAATATCCGGTCTCATCGCTCGAAAGTATGAAAGTAGATGCCGAGTGGATGAAACAACTTTCAATCTGATCATCCGCTTATACAGAAAAAGCGCGCAGAGGAGATTTCCTTTGCGCGCTTTTTCTGTATAGGCGGTCGGGTTGCTCACAACCCGATACACTGTGCAGAGGGTTGCTCACAACCCGACCGGCGGACCGTCCGACCGGTAATACTATAGTTATGCTATGCCCAAGTATAAAGCTCAGGGTTTTCCTAAAACTTCGTAACCCTGTTTTTCTCTAAGTTTTTTTCCAACGCACCTTCTCTTACACCTGCTTCGGGTTTGAGAACGTACACATCCAACATGGCTTTAGGGCGCGCCAAATATTCTCTGATAAGGGTCTTGATCGAATAACCATTGGGAACATCCTGCGCGGCAAAACCAACGGCGTTCAGTCCTTCATGGTCGGCGAGGTAAAGGGCGCGCGCGTTATGAAAATTTTGCGATATGACCGTTACCCGTTCCTGTCCATATACTTCCCGGCAGCGAATCACCGAATCATAGGTACGATACCCTGCCGTATCCAACAGCATGACATCTTCCGGCACACCCAGTTTTGTCAATGCCTGCTTCATTGCTTTGGGTTCGTCGTAGGTTTCGGCTTCTTTGTTGCCGCTCAAGATCAGGTATTTTACTTTCCCTTCTTTGAACAACCGTGCCGAAGCCTCCATTCGATACCGAAAGAAAAGGTTCTCTTTGCCGCGTGCTACGTATTTACTCGTTCCAAGTACCAACCCTACATCATTGGAAGGCAAGGTATTTATGTCAAAAAACACTTTGGAACGGGTCGTGTCTACAACGATCCAATTGCATAACAATACCAACACGACCACCGAAAATACCACCCAGAATCCACCCTTGATCATTTGTTTTACCAAGGAGACCCGCAGTTTTTTGGAGCGGCGTATCGCGTCAATATGTAGCAATGCTTCTTTCATGTGCTTCGTTAAAATAAACCTAATTGTCCATTTTCATCGGTAGTATCGGTAGAAGAAGCATCATCAATACTATCTTCTTCAGCGTGTGATTCTTTTGGCGGCTCAATCATCGCCACAGGTGCCGGTTTTTCAATTTCAGGCAATGATTGTATCTGTTTAATCTCTTTTACTTTAAAATTGGAAACTTTGTTGCCTAATGCTTTCCAACCTCTTACGTCAACAAAGGCATCAAGTACCACAATCTCCTTCTGCGTCTCGGTTTTGCTTTTTTCAACAATTACCTCCATCCGCGGATGCGCATCCAGGGAAGCAAAAAGCAATTTTGACCCTTTGGTATCTCCAATGAAGGAGAATTTTTTATCAACGGTGGTCGTCTCGATCTTGAACCGTTTGGCAAAATAACTTTTCTGAGTAGCTTCAAAATAGACTGCGCTGATAGGGCGACCGGGAAGAAATTTCTCAATCTGGAGAATATCCTTGGGCTCGTATCGATTGGTCAGATCATACGTGGTCAATTCGTAGGTTCCTTCCTTATACAACACCAAGATCAGATCGCCATTGTCAAAATTCCCCAAATACCGCCCACGATCATCGCGGTTCAAACGCCCCAACACGCTGTCGTACCAAAGATCTACCCCTCCCAACGTTGATACCCCGGCCGATTTGAACACGATTTTTCGCACAGGATATTTCGTCAACACATTGCCCATTGCAGAGCGGTTCTTGATCGCTAATTGGGCAAAATTGAAATCAAACAACTTGATACGCGCCGTGCTTTGGGCCGTGAGGCTCACCGTAATTACTTCCGCTTCACCGTTGTCGTTGGCCGTAAAATAGGTGATCTTCGATTTAGGCGTTCCGAGCGTAACATCATATTCTTTGTCGCGGGTAATGCCCGTCACGGCAAATCGTTTGGCATAACTTGCGCCCGATTTTCCGTCCAGGTAGGTGACGTTATAGACTTTACGCTCATCGTTTTTCTTGAAAACTGCGACATAAATAATGTCTTTCCCTACAAATACCTTTTCCGTAATGCGTACTACTTTGTATTTTCCGTCATTTCTAAATATGATCACATCGTCAATATCCGAGCAATCCATGACATACTCGTCTTTCTTCAAACCGTATCCAACAAACCCTTCCGCCCGATTGACGTATAGTTTTTGGTTGGCGGCGGCCACCACCGTAGCGGCAATGGTATTGAATGAACGAATTTCGGTGCGGCGCTCACGGTTCTTACTGTATTTTTTCAGTAGGTCTTTGTAATACGCTATGGCGAAACGCGTCAAATTGGCCAAATTGTCCTCTACTTCTTTCAGTTCCTCTTCCAACTTACGCATGGCTTCTTCCGCTTTAAAGCCGTCGTATTTTGAGATACGCTTGATGCGAAGTTCAGTAAGGCGAAGAATATCTTCTTCGGTGATATCACGGTAAAAATCTGCTTTGAAAGGTGTTAAGCCTGCGTCGATGGTTTGAATAACGGCTTCAAAGGTCTCACATTCTTCAATATCGCGATAAATGCGGTTTTCAATGAATATTTTCTCCAGCGAACTGTAAAGCAATTTCTCTTTTAGCTCAAACCGCCTGATCTCCAACTCTCTTTTGAGCAGATGAACGGTTTGATCGTTGCACGTTCTCAGTATTTCGGAAACCGTAACAAAATGTGGGCGCTCGTCGATGATGATACAGGCGTTGGGCGAAATACTCACTTCACATTCCGTAAACGCATACAAGGCATCGATCGTAATATCAGGGGAAACGTTGGGGGCAAGATGCACCAATACTTCAACGTCCTTTGAGGTCAGATCTTCTACTTTCCGTATCTTAATTTTTCCTTCGTCGTTGGCTTTGATGATGGAATCTTTGACCGACGTGGTCGTGGTGCTGAACGGAATTTCCCGAATGATCAGCGTCTTCTTATCCAACTCTTCAATTTTGGCCCGTACCCGCACTTTTCCGCCCCGCAAACCATCGTTGTAGTTGGTAATATCAATTTGGCCGCCTGTTGGAAAATCCGGAAATAACGCAAACGTCTGCCCTTTTAAAATGGCAATGGACGCTTCGATCAATTCCACAAAATTGTGCGGCATGATCTTGGTGGAAAGACCCACCGCAATTCCTTCTACCCCCGTCGCCAAAAGCAACGGAAACTTGACCGGCAACGTGACAGGTTCACGCTTACGGCCATCGTAACTTAATTGCCATTCGGTAGTGTCGTCGTTAAAGATAACGTCATTGCCAAATTTCGAAAGCCGTACTTCTATGTAACGCGGAGCAGCAGCACTGTCGCCCGTCCGAATATCGCCCCAGTTTCCCTGGGTATCAAAGATAAGTTCTTTTTGGCCCATGTTGACAATGGCCTCGTTGATGGAGGCATCGCCGTGCGGGTGGTACTGCATGGTAGCTCCGATGACGTTGGCTACTTTGTTAAAGCGCCCATCGTCCATTTCCCGTAAGGCATGCAGAATACGGCGTTGAACCGGTTTAAGGCCATCTTCTACCGCCGGGACTGCGCGCTCCAGAATAACGTAGGAAGCATACTCCAAAAACCAATTTTGGTACATATCCCCCACATCCGACTGGTTGTGGAGAGAATCTTTTTTAGGATGTTTTTCTTCAGGTAAGGTTTCGTTGGTATCGCTCATTGTCTTTTACTAAGTGATCTTGCAAGCCGGCAGGGTAAAATAAAAGGTGTCTAAAATCCCGGTCGCACAGCGGAATGACCCGTTAATCACAAAATTTTAAAACGTAAATATACAAAAAAAGGCGTAAAAAATTGCATTTAAACCCATTCAATCCCTTTTTTAAGCAACAAATTTGTTTGCCCTTCGGGAGTGTCTGCCGTAGGGTGATAATCGTATATCCAACGCGCCATCGGCGGCAGACTCATCAAAATGGATTCGGTGCGGCCACCCGTTTCCAGTCCAAACTTTGTACCCCGGTCCCAAGCCAAATTAAATTCGGCGTACCTTCCCCGGCGCACCAACTGCCATTCTTTTTCCGTTTCGCTGAAAGCAAGGTCTTTGTTTTTTAACATCAGATACGTATACGTTGGGGCAAACGTTTCGCCGACTTCCCGCACGAAATGAAAAAGCGGTTCTTTGTCTTGTGACTTCAAATAATCAAAAAAGATACCTCCCACGCCGCGCGTTTCCTGACGGTGCGGAATGTAGAAGTAATCATCCGCCCATTTTTTAAATTTGGGATAATAGCTCGGGTCGTGTTTATCACAAGAGGCTTTCAGTTGTTGATGAAACCAACGGGCATCTTCTTCCACCACATAATGCGGTGTAAGATCAATCCCACCGCCAAACCAACTCACGCCGTTAGACAGTTCGAAATAACGCACGTTCATGTGAATGATGGGCACCTTCGGGCTGTGCGGGTGCATCACTATTGACACCCCCGTGGCAAAATAATCGGCCTGTTCGGTCAGGTTCATCTGACGCATGAGGGCTTCGGAGGTTTGGCCTTGTACGGCCGAAAAATTCACCCCGCCTTTTTCAATGATGCTGCCGTTTTCCAACACCCGTGAACGTCCGCCGCCGCCGCTGTGGTGGTTCCATTGATCTTCTTTGAATTTCCCCGACCCATCGGCAGTTTCAAGGGCTTGGCAAATGGTATCCTGTAATTGTTGAAAGTAAGTGGCAATCGTATCGCGCATGAATGTTACGGTTGTGTTCGGTGGTTTTGAATGACTTCTAAAAAATCAGGTAGTATTCTCGTAATAAAGCCCGGAAATCGTCGGAATATGCTCCGTCGAGGCGGTGAATATAGAGAGTTTCGGGAATAGGTTCGGCATGTTTACGCTCAAAAGTGGTAATCATCCGAAACAACGGCTTATCCGACCGCTGAAAAACCTGCAATTGGCGCGTTGGCCAAAATCCTGACTCTGCGGCAATTTCCGTCAGAAGTTGGGTTTCATAAGGTGGCAATAATACCACAAAACGCCCTTCTGTTGATAACAACCGTTTTACCGATACCACCAACTCAAACAGCGAAAGTGTATCCGTATGCAAAGCACGATTGCGCACCTGAGACGGCGAATGCAGGTGGTTGGAAAAAAAGGGAGGATTGCTGATGATCAGGTCGTACCTCTCGCCAGTATTCATGAAAGACCAATCCTGAATGCAGGCATGATGCACGGCAATGCGTTCGGCAAAAGGGCTTTGAGCCACGTTGTCAATGGCTTGCAGGTAATTTTGTGCTTCAATTTCTACTGCGTCAATGTGCATCAACGTATTTCTTTGCGCCGCCATCAACGCCAACAAACCCGTTCCGGTGCCGATATCCAACGCTTGCTTTACGCTCGTTACATCTGCATACGCCCCCAAAATACACGCTTCCGTGCAGACCTTCAACGCACTGCGATCATGCCAAACGGTAAATTGTTTAAAACGAAAAAAAGGAGACGGAACGCGGGGCATTGATGACTGTTTTTTGTGCAAAGGTAGAGGTTCGAGGTTGAAAATGGTAAAATAGACAACGTAATAACGCCTCTTGCTTATTTGGCTTCACAAGCCTATTTTTGAAATCAGACTTACCACAAATACATGAAACCGTTATTTGTATTACTCGGTACATTTGGCATTAGCCTATTGGCGACCTATTTTTTTACCGAAGCCATTGATTATCCTCTTTCGGGAAGAATTGCGATGTCGGCCATGTTGGTCTTTACGGCCATTGGGCATTTTGCTTTTACCAAAGGAATGGCCATGATGGTGCCTGATTTTATTCCTTTCAAAACCGAAATGGTATACGCTACCGGCGTCATTGAACTGTTGGCGGCCATCGGTTTGCTCATTCCCGGCCTTAAAGTACTAGCTGCTTGGGCGTTGATTCTCTTTTTTATCGTATTATTACCCGGCAATATCAAAGCGGCCATTAAACGCATTGATTATGAAAAAGGCACTTATGAAGGAAAAGGCATCACGTATTTATGGTTCAGAGTTCCTTTACAAATCCTGTTCATTGCCTGGACATATCTAAGTGCCATTATGTTTCCTTGAATATGCTTTAACAATAAATTTTGTGCGACCCCGGATGGGGTCAGACATTTGTAGAAAAACCATCCCTCTATAGACGTCTGACCCCATCCGGGGTCGCACAAAACGATAGAAATCAATGTAAACCCGGTAGTTATAAACCGGTAATTAGCAGAGTATTAAATCAACGCAAACAAACTTCTTTTCAGCCATTATGGAAATAACATATCGCCTTGATATCACTCCAACTCCTGAACAGGTCATTGAATTGTACACCAACAGCGGACTTAAACGACCCACAAACGACAGAGAAAGAATCCAAAAAATGTTTGATAATGCTAACCTTATCGCAACCGCTTGGGACGGTGAGTTACTCGTGGGCGTTTCGCGTTCCATTACCGACTGGGTGTGGAGTTGCTATCTCGCTGACCTTGCCGTTCGGCATGATTATAAAAAAGCGGGGATCGGAAAAAAGCTCATTGAAATGACCAAAGAAAAAGTCGGGGAACAGTCAATGGTTTTGTTATTATCGGTGCCAACGGCCATGGAATATTACCCAAAAGTAGGTTTTACCAAGCAGGAAAGCAGCTTCATTATCAATCGGACAAAGTGAAACGTATGGAAAGATACCAAAATTTAAGTGGCGAGTCGGGCATTTACGCCTACGAAATTGACGACAAAAGCATCAAAGTGCAATTTAAGGATGGCACGTTTTACCTTTATACGTATGAAAGTGCCGGGGAAAGCAACATTGAGAAAATGAAAGAACTGGCCAAAGCAGGCCGAGGGCTGAATGGTTTTGTCATGGATTTTGTCAAAAACAAATACGATTCAAAATCCTACTAACCAATCTTTTATCATCGAATCATTTTCGCCCGAAATCAGCGGGATTTTCGCCCCAAAATTCGGTTTCCCATTTCAGGATCTGATTCGTAAACTTGTTTTTGGAAAGCCATTCTTCGGCGCGTTGGAGCAGTTCAAATAGTTGCTTGTTTCGGGGCGTTACTTCGAGCTTGGTATTGGCGTGTTTGCGTTTTATCCAACTGATGGCCGTTCGGGAGTCTGAATAAATGGGCAGGTTGCTTTGGTGCTTTTGCAGGTAGGCTAAGCCGTGAACAATCGCCAAAAATTCTCCGATGTTGTTCGTTCCATCCTTAAATGGCCCCTGGTGAAATATCTTTTGACCTGTCCTTAGGTATACGCCTTGGTATTCCACATCGCCCGTGGCGGTGTTCCAGGCCGCATCTACGGCAATGCTTTCCAGGTTTGGATTTCCGATCTTGGCAGGAGCTTCTTTCAGCGGGGCTTTGGCGATTTTGGGCGAAATAAACTCCCAATAATTTTCTTTCAGGGCTTCTTCGGCTTCTTTGAGCGTATCAAATGATTTGAACTTTGCTTCGGGAAAACCTTTAATCTGCGCTTCACAATCAGTCCAATCCGTAAACACACCTCGTTTACGCCCTTCCCATACAACATAGTATTTCTGTTTTTTAGCCATGCCACAAACTTACAAAAGTGTGGGTAAAAAAAGTGAATACCCGCTTCTAATCATAGTCTATTGTGAGTATTTGTTTGTAATACATTATTGATAAGTGAATTAGCCTGTAAAGAAAGCAATCTCCTTCTTGTGAAAGAATGATACAAGCAATGTTGTATTTTTTCTGACCTCTTCGATTTTTTCCAATAACACTTCGGCCAAATCTTTTAAACAAAGAAAAACGGCACGGATTTCCATGGTTTAAGCAAGCATAGGCGTATAATTTTTATCATATTTCTGTTGGCGGTGAACAACCGAGCAAACTCGATGAATAAGCTTATTACGCACCGAATTCAGAACTAACATTTTGTTTTTACCTTCAGCTACTTTGCGTTTGTAATAATCTTGTAGCTCCCCTTTAGCACAAATAACAGACATCGCCCCCAAATGGAGTAAGCTTTTGAGTCGTTTACGTGCATGTTGGTTCACTTTGGTTTTTCCTCGGATACTACTGCCTGATTGATATTCAAAGGGCGCCACACCGGCATGACAAGCCAGCTTTTTGGGATTATTTATTGTATTAAATTCTTCTGTTGCAATAATTAACTCTGTCGCTGTCGTAGGTCCAATACCGGGTACAGACGTGACTAATGAGAATAGTTTTTTCAATTGCTCGTCAGCTTGGATTAGATCATGTATGCGCTTGTCTGTACTTTTCAAATCTGCATCAATTGCCTTAATAGATGCCTGACAGCTTTTAACCAGTTCTTTTTGGAGTAAAGGATTAATGAATCGCTCTTGTTCATTGATAGGTTGCTGTAATTGCTGACGTATCAAGAGTAAACGCTGACGTAGAACACTGAGAGCAGCCAGTTTTTGTAA
Source organism: Runella sp. (assembly GCF_965279615.1). Taxonomy (NCBI): domain Bacteria; kingdom Pseudomonadati; phylum Bacteroidota; class Cytophagia; order Cytophagales; family Spirosomataceae; genus Runella; species Runella sp. The sequence goes on from NZ_OZ257252.1 coordinate 565,133, forward strand.
AACGAGGCGTTGTGGACTCCAAAGCTGCATTTTATCACGAAAGCGATAGGCATATTCAGCTATTCTTATCGAATCAATTGCATCGTTCTTACCACGTTGCAAACCTCCTGCCCGTTTAATCTGCAAACTGTTTTCCAGCCAAGTAGGAAAGTGTAACTTATGCAGATAGGATAGCAGATGAGCACAATATATGCCCGTATGTTCCAGGCAACAAACAGCTTCAGAGACTTTAAAATTCGGCAAAACTTTAATAAGTTTAAGAGCCGCTTTAATTCCGGCTTCAGAATTGACGCATTGTGTTTGTAAAATAATAGTTTTGCCGTCTGAGACAGCCCAGTCAAGCGTAGCTTTTGAGACATCAACTCCAATGTAAAATTGAGTAGTCATAATAGTAATATGTTAAAGTTTAAACTGGTCGCTTAGCCTGTAACTCGAACCCTTACTAATGGGGCTTTTCCCCGAATTTCCATTTGAGTATTAGCCAAGCAATACAAGATGGGGCCTGAATCCGTGCTTAGATCAATATCTCGGGCGCCCCCTAGGTAACCCACCCTGTGTTTTTGAAAGCAAACTAAACTAAATCTTGAAATATTACCACACTACAAACCTAAAGGACCGCCCCGCTTACTAATGAGTCATTATACTCGAATTTCCATTTGAGCTTAAGAAAGCCTGAAAGAGCAGGACCTTAATCCGAGCATAGATCAAAATCTTGGCCACCCCATAGGAAACCCTGCCCTTTTTCTTCTAACTACAAGTTATGTTAATTCTTAGAATTTTACCAGATTGCAAATCTAAAGGACCGCCCCGCCTATTTTTCAACTCTCGTTTCAATTGACTCCATAGCGACTCGACGGGACGGTTGGCCGCTGCCATTTAGCTCCGGGCTATAGCCGGGCAGAGTGACCAGATGTACTCTTCCCTTCTTATGTGTCAGGAAGTCTTTGACGGCCTGACTGCGGTGGATGGTGGCACCATCCCATAGGCGGCCCTGCCATATTACAATAATATTCCTGCTACGGTTCCCATCATTAAGTCAGGCAAATATAATAAATGACACATTGATAAATGAGATAACATTATGAGACACTTTTTGCAATTAATTAAGGTGTTTTTTCAGTATGTGAGACGGTAAATTAGGCTGTATATTGTTCGACCAATTCCTGATTTCTATAGTTAATGTATCCATAGAGCTTATTGACTTTAATTAACACAATAAAATTTAAATGAGTACTATATGATAAGTATTCAACATGCGCAAAGACTTGTAGAAAATGTATTGCAAGAATTGGAAAAAAAATCACTTTGTCACCTGAAAATAATGGAAGGTGAAATTATAGAGTTTAAATATGGGTGGATTTTTTTTTACCAATCTGAAGAGTTTGTTGTTACAGGCAATGAGGATGCGATGGTAGGTGGTAATGCCCCAATCATTGTAGATAAATTCAATGCAACAACCCACATTACCGGAACAAGATATGGAGAAAATTTTTATTTAGATAAATACTGCAAGTTTAGAGATAATATTAAAAAATTTTACGAAGAAATCGGGTGATTTTTATCATAGGTGTACCGATTTAACCACTAGCTTATTTCGGTAAACTTTTGCTTGTTTCAGCTACCCTACTTATAATAAAATTCATTATTGAACGCTTTTACGGAGTACTTCAAAAGAGTTCTCCACTTCTTAATTGGTAGATTTTTAGGGACACTTACACTCCTACAGCACCCAAACCGGCTGTACACTGTTGAGTTGTAGATTTTTCTGCTTTCTTATTTGTTACTGTTTTCATATTGCTTCTGTTAGTACTTACCTAAAGGTTAGTACTAACCTTCTGTATAGTGCTTACTTTTTGTAAGTTAAGGTAAGTAGTTTTGTGTTCGCAAAATATAAAACAACAAACAATGAATAAGATTTTAGTAACCGGCGCAACCGGACAATTGGGAAGTGCAGTCGTGAACGAGTTGCTACAAAAGGTAAGTGCAAGTGATATTTCTGTATTGGTTCGTACTCCTGAAAAAGCAGCGGATTTAAAAGCAAAAGGTGTAACTATTATAAAAGGAGATTATACTGATTATGCTTCTTTAGTTGCAGCTTTCAAAGATGTAGAAAAATTATACTTCGTTTCAAGTAGCGATGTGATGAACCGTTTTGGTCAACATCAAAATGTAGTGAAAGCTGCTGTTGAAGCGGGTGTAGGTCATATTATTTTTACCAGTGTTCAACGCAAATCAGAAGATGGCACATCTCCTGTTGCTTTGATTGCGGATGCACATTGGAAAACAGATGATTTAATCAGCCGATCAGGACTTACTTACACCATTTTAAAGCATGGTTTGTACACGGATATTTTGCCGATGTTTATGGGCGATAAGGTGATTGAAACAGGTACTGTTTTTTTACCTGCCGGTAATGGTAAATCTTCTTATGCAAGCCGTAATGATTTAGCTGCTGCCGGTGCTGTCATCCTCACTACTCAAGGACATGAGAATAAAGTGTATGAGTTTGGTGGTCCTGTATCTTATTCCTTTCATGACATTGCAGAAATTCTTAGTGAACTGTCAGGGAAAAGCATTCAGTATGTTTCTCCTTCGGCTGAAGTCTATGCTGAACAGTTAAAAAGCTATGGTGTGGCTGATGAAATGATACAAGGTGCTGCTTCTTTTTGTGTGGCCATTGCACAAGGTGAATTTGATTTTCCAGCTACCGATTTGGAAACAATCATGGGAAGCAAGCCGCAGTCAGTAAAAGAGTATTTGAAAGCTGCTTACCACTTGTAACAGATGTAGTCTCCGAAGTTTACCGAATTATAAAGCCCTAAAAAGGGCTTTATAATTTTAGATAGGTTTCAGCCATACCGTTTAATCCGTGCTACAGGAAGCTCGTTTTAGGGCTGCGTACAACATTATGTTTGCGAAAAGGCGGGCTAATGTGCGTAATTTAGGCTTGTTTGTTTTCTCAGGGCTTTCTCCTAAAACTTTTTTGATATTCAAAAAGTGAACCAACTCCTTGCTTTTATCACGAAACAGGTCAATAAGAGAGTTCATCGCTTGTTTTGGCCGCTCAGAGTGATACCGATATTCACGTCTCTGATAGCGGCCATGCTTGAATTGAGGGGAATCAAGCCTGACAAACTCGGCCGACAGCCACGCCCGTTTTATGAGACGTAAATTTGGGTAGAAATTGTCAAACGAAGTCATGATTTCAATAAGAAGATAACAATTCCAATTAGTTACTGTCACAGCCTTCAATTCGTGCCTCTATCATTGTAAAACGATCCGCTTCAAAACCGGGTTTGAATTCAATCGATTTTCCTGCAGTCATTAAAATCGTTTCTCCAAAACCAACTTTTCCATTACTAACAATGGTATTTCTTGCCTGATACTCCGAATTGTTTATATCGCCACTTAGAACCGGGTAAGACTCTTTACAATCGGCTACCATAAAAGTTCCTTCCTGAAAAACGGGTTCCCCATTTGTGCAATAGCCCAATGCCAAAAAAGTATATTTCCCTACCTCATATTTAGTATCTATGGTTATGGCTTCAATAAGACTGTTTCCCTGAGATGCCAAAAGTACCCAGTTACCTTCCTTCGCTTTTATGAATACATTAATACTGTCAAGATTGGTGCCACTCAATGAAAATTGCAGTCGCCCTCCCTTGTTAACCGTTTTACCATTTAGGGGAAGTTGAACACTAACCCTACCATTGGGTGGATTGCCATTGGAAGCGGGAGCAACATATTCCAGCATTTTCGGAGCATACCCGTTAGTGGAAAACGAACCGGTTTTTGGACTGGATTTAAGTAACTCAATTACTTTACTGATAAGTTGACTGTTTTCCTGTGCCTGAGAGTGAGCCTGCAGATTAATAAGACTTGTAGCATCTCCGGCTAATCCCCCCAATTGACTTTCATATGAAACGACATAATCGCTCAGGTCATTTCCAAACAAATCATTTAATGACATATTGTATCCGAATCGGACGCCTTTATACTTAGCTGAAGGCTCGGGAGGAGGGGTGTGAGGGTAAACAGTCCCTATGGCATGAACAGGCACTTTATTCTTATTTAACCTGCCCTGATTATTCAGCGTATTTGCGATGGTCTTTCCGTGACCGACCTGTAAATCATAGGCAGCTCCTCCCCAATCGCCGGCACTTCGGGCAATACTTCCCATGGCCGTTTCTGCAAAAGCAGGATCCGCCAACCTGTTCGCCGAATGCGCCCCTGAGTGAGGTGTGTTGTGAGTAATCAACTTATTAATGTCTCCCTGATAACCATCGCTTTGAAGGTAAATTCTGGAAAGTAACCCTCCCATACTGTGAGCGACAATATCCACCTTGCCAGCGGCAAATTTTTTATGGACAGCATTCCCCAACAGGCGGTTAATATGGTTTTTTACTACCTCTTTATTTACTTCAAAATGGTCATTATGTGTTTTCCTGTAATCAGCTTTAAGCATTATATTTCTTGTATAAAGATTCCCGTATTGAAGTTGATTATACATCACAATATACGACGATCCCTTATCCGCTTTGCCATGAACCATTAACAATGGAGGTCTGTAAAGATGGAGATCATAGACATCAACAACACTACCATATTGTTGATTGACTGCTTCAATATGATATACCTCATACAGCCCGGCTGCAGGCGGGATGATTGGATGATTGTAAATAAACTGAATGCCGTTAGAAGCGATGCTTGGCGAATCAAAATGACCATATCGATCCTTATCGATTACATTGGGATCTTCTTTTATTCGAAGCTTCCAATAGGAAGGGCTTTGAAAATCTGGCGCTGAAAGCGTAAACACAGAAACATTACTGCCATCTGCACAAACTTTAAAAGGTTGAATATCACTCAGCAATTGAAGCGATGATGAAGTCGACAAGTTTACCGAATGTTGAAATCCGGTAATGTGGATTCCCTTCAATTTGACGACCCAAAAATCGATTCCTCCTTGATTGCCCGAGACATCTCCATCATTTGAAGAAGTATACCCTGCAAAAACGCACCCGCCGTCAGCTGTTTTATGAATGGCCAAAACCTCCTCCCCACGGATTCCGCCATAACATTGTTGCCATATGATCTGCCCCAAGTCATTTAATTTTACCAGCCAGGCATCACTGGAATAATCACGGCTGTGATTTGACGTAACATCTCCATCGACAGATTGGGTATAGCCTCCCACAACATATCCCTCATCTCGGGTTTGCTGGATGGACCGAGCGCCTTCCTGACCTGAACCGCCAAGTGATTTTTGCCATTGGATCTGTCCTTGACTACTGAGTTTTAAGACCCAGTAATCCAATGATCCATGCTGTCCGGTTATGTGCCCATCACTTGAAGCTGATTCTCCGGCTATGATATACCCTCCATCTGATGTTTGACTAACCGAATAAGCATCATCATGATTTGAACCGCCATATTGTTGTCTCCATTGAACCTGCCCCTGAGAATCAAGTTTTACAACCAAAAAGTTTTTGGAATCGGAAGTCGTTTGCAGAAAGCCTGCAGTTATATATCCTCCGTCAATTGTTTTTGATATAGATCGAAGTATGTCAAAACCGATTGTTTCAATCATTTGTTGCCATATCGTATTACCTTCACTGTCCATTTTCAGTATCCAGGAATCGGCATCTGAATACGAACCGTTCAAAATAGAATACCCCAGAATAATAATGTTCCCATCACCGGCGATCTCTAGGGCCGTGGGTCTGTTACGAAGAATATCAATGGTTTTTTGCCAAAGAATACTGCCCTGTTTATCAAGTTTGGCTATCCATCCAAACTCATTGCCGTTATAATAGGATGATCCTGTAACTATATAATTGCTGTCAAGGCTTTGTTTGATATGATAAGCTTCGTTAAAATAATTAATAGTTCCAATGGTTTGTTGCCATTGGATTTGCCCCTGACTGTTTAACTTTACGACCAAAGCATTTTTAATCGAATAATCATTTGTATAGCTGTATCCTGCCACAATAGATCCACCCTCAAAAGTTGGCGCAATGGATGCGGCTCTTTCTTCTCCCGACCCGCCAATACATTGTTGCCATTCCATGGAGGGTAATTGAGCATAGGATTGGTGATGAGCCATGCATAAAAAACAAAATAGATACCGCTTAAAATTGCAAATTTTATAAGTAACTTTTTGTAGATTGGGTAAGAAATGAACCGGTAAAAAGGGATACGTTTTCAAATAGATCAATGGTTTCATAAATACAACAGAACATTAAAGTAATGAAAAGATAAAGGGGGTGCGGGTTTTACTTTGAAGATAGTTTTTTGTGTCAATCGCGACCTTAACCCGCAAAAGATTGTAGCCTCTTTTGTGAATTGAATGTAACGGCTGAAAATTTATTGTTACCTCCACTTTTATTGATGGATGAATAAAGTTGTAAATTTTGTATTTTCCGATCATGATCACAAACTACAAACCATCGGATTACGAAGTGCTACGCCGCCGCGGTTTCGAGTTGAAGCAAGTAGGCTGGAAGCGGAAAGATATTGCTTTAGCCTTGGGATTGACGGCAGGATGGGTCAGCCAAACTTTAAAGAAGCACCGAGAGAAGGGGTTAGATGGTCTTTTGGCTCGCAAACCTACCGGTTGTCCCCCTAAGCTAGGACCTGAGCAGCTCTCTCAATTAGCCGCAGAGTTAAACTTGGGGGCGGTCAACCACGGCTTCCCTAACCATATTTGGACGCGAGCCCGTGTTAATGAAGTGATTGTCAAAAAGTTTGGGTGGTACGCCACCGCGGGTCAGCTACGATTTAACGCAAGTAGGGTGCCTGTTGAGGAAGATTGGATGGAGTTTGCAGAAGACCGTCAAAAAGGCTCGCCAGCAGAACGAAGCCAAAGTTAAGCAGTGGCGGGAAGAAGCAATTTTGGAGTTAAAAATGATTTTCAGGAAAAGAGCATAGGCTTCCGCAGCCTGAATGATGCTATTGATACCATTACTGCTCAAGGCAGATTAGTGTTCAACATCTTTGCTTCACTGGCCGAATTTGATCGCATCGGCGAACCGACGGGATTTAATACGCCAACGCACAAAGGCAGGTTTATCCGCTGCTCGTGCTCGAGGGCGTTTAGGAGGTAAGCCGAAGGGATTGAGCAAAGATGCTTTATCAAAAGCGGAGGCCGCCGGAACTTTATATGAAAAACAGGAAAAGACCGTCGCTGAGAATGGCAAATTATTAGGCCTCAGTCGTGCCACAGTTTATCGCTAGTTAGATTTGCATCCTAAACCCTCTGAATAAGGATCAATTGTGATTTATTTTTAAAACTACATCTTTTACAAACATATGATGTTGGTCGTATGTCTGTAAAATTCAAGGGTTCATATGCAAATGGGCGTATGTAGCTGTACAAAACACCACAAGCCGGCTTAACATTAATAGGCCTTCTTCTTCCAATGGGGGCAGATGCAACTATTTATTCTTTTTGGTGTCTTTTCGTCAAAATCATAATATATGGAAGCAGTCCGCATTACTGCCATTATTTTTTTAGCACTCCTAAAGATTACTGCTTTTGGGCAGATCAAAACTGCGGCAGGACAAGTCATCAGGTTCGCCCAAATGGATTTGTTCATCCGCCACCAGATGGATTCCTTGAAACTACCGGGTGCATCAGTAGCAATTATTCGTAACGGCAAAATCATCTATGAGAGGTCTTTTGGCTATGCGAATATCGATTCCCTCAAAAAAGTAGACCAGCAGACCATATTTGAAGCGGCTTCGCTATCCAAAGCTGTTTTCGGCTACTTCATTTTGAAACTTCGTCAGGATAGAAAGCTCCAGTTAGATTTGAACCAACCCGTCTATCACTATTTTTCGTATCCTGATATTGTGGGTGACGAGCGAAACGAACGGGTGACAGCCAGTATGCTCTTGAGTCATACGTCAGGTTTGCCCAACTGGCGGGAACATGGCAAACTGACATTCAAATTGACGCCTGGCTTACAGTATTTCTATTCCGGCGAAGGCTTCGAATACCTGGCTAAAGCCGTAGAATATTTGACGCATACCAATTCCTGTACGTTTGACAGCCTTTTCCAACAGGAAGTGGCTATTCCGTTGAGCCTGCACCATTTTGGCTATGTCGGCAACCCCTATTTGGCTCGACATAAAGCGTATGGGTATTATTCGAATGCCAAGGACAGCAAAGGCGAACTTCGCCCCGTGCCCGATTATTTCGGGGCAGCACACACGCTGCATACCAACGCACATGATTATGCGCTGTTCCTCACGGCTATCATGAAAGGCAAGGGGTTGAACAAAGCCAATGTTGATTCCTTACTAAAACCCAGGGTACAGACCCGCTTTCCCGATAATAATCTCCAAAATGTTTTCTATGCGTATGGCTTCGCGGTGGAAAAAACGCCTTTTGGCACCCGCTACATGCATACGGGCAATAACGGCAACTTCACGGGTGGCTTCATGTTCTTCCGGGATAAGCAATTGGGCTATGTTGTCTTAACCAATGGCGATCATGGAATAGAGCTGGATGCTAAGCTGGCTCACCTGATGACTTACGGATTTTCATCCACTAACAAATAAATCAACCGTACATGAAAAAGACAGCCAAACCAGTATGGAGAATCGCCATTTCGGCCTTATTCGTTTTTGCGACCTCTTATCAAATTAATGCCCAGAGTACCACCAAAGCCAGCGAAGCAGCACTCTGCAAAACACTGGCCATCAAGGATAGTCTCGTTTTCAATGATATCCTAAACACCTGCAACTTCAATGAATTGTCGTCTATACTGGCACCGGACTTTCAATTTCTACAGGATAATGGTGGCCCGAAATATACAGGTGTAGTTGACCGGGAACGGTTCATCAATGACTTCAAAAGTTATTGCACCCGAAATAATGACCCCGCTTCCTTTAAAAAAGTAAGAAGGGTTGTAGCCGGCACGTTGCAAGCCTATACGACAAGCGACAATACGGCTATCCAAATGGGTGTCCAAAACTATTTCCTGACCAAAGCCGGGCAACCCGACCGGTTGATAGACGTTTCCCGCTTTACAAACACCTGGGTTTTAAAAGACGGAGACTGGAAACTGACCAAACAGTTCATATCGTTGGAAAACTTCCAGGCCGCTCACAAAGATAGTCTGTACGCCATCATTGAACAGATGGACACCAAGCTATTCAATGCCATCAATCACAAGGATCTGGCCACGCTGAAAAATATGTATGATGAGTCATTGGAATTCTATCACGACAAAAGCGGCTTGATGGATTACAAGACGAGCATGGCTATTAATGCGAAGCACTTTACCGATACCGCAGCCAATTATGTTGAACGAAGAGAACTCGACAAAAACAGTCTGAAGGTTTTTCCTATCCCCGGCTTTGGGGCCATGGAGGTTGGGATGCATCGTTTTTATACCAGCTTTAAGGGTAGCCCTGAAGAAGTGACAGCATCACCGCAATTCGTGATGATCTGGCAGAAAAAGGGCGATCAATGGAAAGTAGTAAAAGTGGTCAGTTACGGCCATTAGTATTCATTATTGATCCGTCATTTGTATATGAACAAAGCGTATCACAAACTCAGGTACTAAGGCAAAAATAAACATTGATTTGTGATGTTGGTTCCACTTTATTTTCCATTTGAATAATCAGTTGGTCAACAGTACCATATCGAACTGCTTTGCAAGCCACCTTTATAGCCTGTATTTCAGTTTCTTATCTCCAGTTTGCAGTACATTTATACCCCCCTTTACTGAGACTGTTTTATATTAGGTATTATGTTTTTAGAGGAAGCATCTACCTTAATGTCAGAAGCAGATTATTGTTTATCCGCGACCATTTTCGCTAAGCTTCTACTTTTTTTCAACTTATCATTTTTTCTTTAATTCCTTGACGGCATTGACCGGTGGCATGACAAAATCAGAATAGGCCGGTGAATACATGCTATCCTCTGATTTCTTCAATCAGCAAGAATACATTTAATTCTTTCATGATGCCCTCAATATCCCGGGCAAGAAAGCCATCGTGACACACATGGATTTTGTCGCAAATGTAGTTCTAAGAAACGATTTGAAGTTTGGTGATGAAATAAAAGGCAGGTCGGGTAAAAAATAATTCGTTGTGTTCGTAACCTTTTCCGATTTTGCCGGTCTCCACACTGAATTTGCTAACGATTATCCTGTACACGCTTGAATTCACTCACTGATAACGCACTGATGCTCCGGGTTAAAGAGGGCAATTTGCATCCGATGGGTTTGCTTTTTAAACGCTACCATCGCGAGCTCTTCGGCTTCTTTTACCATATGTGCAGTAACTCCGCCGCCGGTGAAGATATGGTTCAGACGGTTTTCTATCGAATGATCAAATACCGACAATCTTTCACCGGTGAAGGGGCCTTTCGAAGTTGGATGTATCAGCTGGCCCGCAACGTGTTGCTGGATGAGATTCAGCAAAATAAACAAAGATCTCAACAGTATAATCTGGCAGACTACGCCGAACGGATCGAGGGGGGTACTCCGGCCGACGAAGCATTGCAGAAATCCGAACAGGTTGCCCGGCTTCACGTGGCGCTGGCCCGGCTCAGTACCGCTCACCGTGAGGTATTGGTGATGAGTGAGTATCAGGAACTGAAATATAAAGAAATTGCTCAGATCCTGAATATAACGGAAGGAGCAGTCAAAACCCGGGTTCACCGGGCCATCCATGAGTTAAAGACCATCTATCTCAATCATGAATACGAACGATAATCGCCTTAGTTGTTCCCAAGCAAAAGAGTGGCTGCCGGAGGGACTGAAGAATCATCTGGAGCCGAAGGATCAAAAGGATTTTGATGCCCACATAGCTCAATGTCCGGACTGCCGGCAGGATGCAGCCGTTACGCGGCAACTGCAGCAATGGTTGCACACCGACCGAGCACCAAACCCCGGTCCCGAAATGCAGACCCGTTTTTTTGAAATGCTATATTCAATAGAGCAGGAAGAACCCATTTCAATGCCCGATTTTCGATCACGGTTGACGAACTTTTTTCACTTCGGCCGGAGACCCGTCATTGGGTTGCAGATAGCTTTTTGTCTGCTGTTACTGGGCATAGGAGTGGTGGCAGGCTACCGGTGGCGTGAACCGAATACACTGTCCGATACCGCTCAACAGCGGATCGATACAATGGAAGTGCAGGTACAGCAGATGCGCCGGATGATGATGCTTTCATTATTGGAAAATCCTTCTGCCACAGAACGCCTTCAGGCCGTCAGCCTTTCTGCCGAACTGGATCAGGCTGATGCTAATGTGATTGATGCACTGTTAACCACGCTCACTTATGACACCAATATCAATGTGCGCCTGGTAACGCTTGATGCCCTGACACAGTATGCCGACAATCCGCAGGTAAGAGAAGGCCTCATTCGGTCGCTGGCTCATCAGGACTCTCCGTTAGTTCAAATGGCTCTGGCGGACCTAATGGTAAAATTGCAGGAAAAACGCTCCATAAAGCCGCTTCAACAACTGTTCCGACAAAAAGGGGTTCGTCCGGTGGTTAAAGCTAAAATTGAACAATCAATTAAGCTGCTTTCCTGAAAAAGCTTCAAACTGTTTCTACTTCTTTTCTGAATTATACTGCCTACTGCAATGAATCACTATCTGATTATCTTTTTTTTAGTAGTATCGGGCTTTACCTCGGGCATTGTCCAAAACAACCACAAAGACCGACTAACCGTCGCATTAACAATTCCTGAAAAGCCGGGTACGCTGGAAATTGAGTTGGTTTATGGACATATACACGTCAAAGGGTATACAGGCAAAGAAATAATTATTGATGCCGCCTCTACCGGTGAGTTACTGAGTCGAACGAATGAAAGCAACAGTAAAGGGATGAAACGCATCGACGGAGGCAACCCGTTGGGGCTTTTGGCTGAGGAAGAGAATAATCACATTAAAGTAAGCACCAACAGCGCTTTCATGCCGGTCAATTTGACGATCAGGGTACCTCAGCGAATGTCGCTGAAACTACGCACGTATGATAAAGGGGATATCATGGTTGAAAATGTGATCGGCAACATGGAAGTGGACAACACTACCGGTTCGATCACCTTGACCAATATAGGCGGATCAGTCGTGGCAAATACCTACAATGGCCGCTTACAGGCGTCTTTTCAACCCGGCCGGCTTACTAAACCAATGGCTTTTTCTTCGATGGGCGGGCAAATTGATATCGCATGCCCGGCTTCGCTGAAAGCCAATGTTAAAGTAAAGTCCGAACGGGGTGAAGTTTTCAGCGACTTCGATATTGCTAAAAGTCAGACTAAAACTGTTTACTCGGATGATTCAGGTCGAAAAAGGACAACCCTCGATGATTGGCTGCACGGCAGGATCAACGGGGGTGGTCCGGAGATCATGATTAAAAATTACTACGGCAATATCTACCTGAAAAAGAGTCCTAAATAGGCGCTGTGCAGCTTCACCGCCGGTGACCTGAATCTTTCTCAACTCCCTTATTTCATTCTTACATTAAACAACTGCTGATATGTTCAACAAACAGATCCCATTGCTTATGCTCTTTATTGGAGGCATTTTATCTTCCGTTCATGCTCAACCGAAGACAGAAATTCTATTGGTAGGCTCTTACCATATGGCCGGTACTGACGACCCGTTAAAAGTGGATTCGGATAATATGCTGAGTCCCAAACGCCAACAGGAAATCAATGAAGTACTCGATCAGTTACAGAAATTTCGTCCGACGAAAATATTTGTCGAAGTGATGCCCTCCCTGCAGGCCCACTGGGATAGTGCTTATGTGTTGGCAGAGAAAGGGTTGTTACCCACCGACGGATGGGCGGGCAGTGAATCTTTTCAGTTGGGGACTCGGTTAGCACAACGATTAAAGCTTCCTAAAGCAGTGATCGGGGTGCATTGGAAGTTATCGGACACAACAAACAATTCGACTTTCGACCGGTTGTACCGAGAGTATCAACAATCGGTCAGCAGGCATTTCGAAACAATTCAGGTGGATGAAAACGGTTGGTGGACCGTAAATGCAGAATCGGTTCTTGCGTATTTTAAGACCACTTATCGGGAGATCGCGTCGTTATCGGTCAAAGAATCGTTGAAAATCCTCAACTCACCGGAATTTTCCAAAAAGCTGTATTATGCCAACAACATCATGATTATGGATAAAAATGCGCACGATTTCGGTGTAACGGGTTCCATCTCCAATATTGTTCGCAACCTACATATTTACACAAATATCATGCGCAATATCGGCCCTGAGGATGAACGGGTCCTGGTGGTGTACGGCATGGGCCATATTGAGTCTTTGCGCCACATGTTTGAGGGCAACCCCCAAATGAAGGCAGTAGCTTTTTCAGAGGTCGTTAAATGAATAAGAAATTTCGGTTAGTACCCGACTACTTCCGTGTGCAGACTGTGAGCAAGAGTTGATAAAGCCGCTTTGATCATACTGCAAGGAGGAAAACAACGATGAGAAAAGTTTTGCAAAAGCTTTTGTAAAACTTTTCTCGGGGCAAAAAAGAGAGAAGCATTTCGGTTATTTGAAAAGCCGGGCAAAGAGGCTATTTTTCATAAAATTCATTATTGAACTGCTTTGCAGGTCGCTTTTATAACCTGTATTTCAGCCTCTTATTTCCATTTTGCAGTACATTTATACCCCCGTTTTTTGAGACGGTTGAAGCATTGGCAAATTACTTAATATTGTTAGGTAAAGTTATGATTGACACATAAAATCTCAGAGTCCGCCTTTTATTTCGAAAAAAATGATGAAATTTGAATATATCCGTTACTGCATGGGCTTAACATATTTATAATGAATGCATATCGTAATTAGCTCTATTCAGAAAAGTATTCAGGGCTCTGCAGACACCACGAATACCGAAAAATATTGTAACATATGAATAATATATCGCGGCGATACATCCTTATCGGACCTCTGCTCTGCCTTCTATTAACAGGCTGTATCAAACGTGAACCGGAGCTCGATCCTTATCCACAATGGACCCATGTCTGGGCTGATCCGTCTGAATCCGCCATTACACTGCAATGGAAATACGCTTATTCCGCAGGAAATTATTCACGCAGTCCCGTATCCTTAGTTGTCCCTAAGCGCATCGACGTATATTTTGGTGAATTACCTTCAGATTTGACACTTTACAAAACACTACCTGTTACGGACACTTTACTTCAGTTTACGGGCCTGATTTCAGGCAAACAATATCACTTTAAAGTACATCTGATTACCGATAATCCCTATTACAGTTATTCGGAAAATGTGATGGCTATCCCCGGCAAATACAATCCATTGAAACCGGTACGTTTACCCGCAGATATCACCACTTTTAACAAAAATCCAATCGAATACTTATCTTACTTTCAGGACACCACGAAGGTACTGGTTGGCTATTGGGGCACAGGAACCTTTCTTCACAACTTAAAAACAAATCGTTGGGTAAAATTAAGTGAGCAAGCGGGTTACCCCGCCTGGAGTAAATCGAATACTAAAGTGGCTATCGGCACTCATTATGCTGACATCAAATCTATACCGGCATCAATGGATATTTTTGATTTCGATCAATCGCAAGACAGCTTACGATTGATTAAACGTATCCGCCTTCCAAGCTCATGGCTCGCCGGTTATATCTGGAGTCAGGACGAAAAGTCAATCTTTTTAGATATCCCCATCCCCACTCCGTCACCTGTTCAACAACTGTTTGTTGCTAATGACAGCCTTACAGCCCCGGGCAGCCCTACAAGATATGACAAATATAGTTTTGTATGGCTTGATGAAAATCGCTTACTCCTTGGGGGATCTACCAGTTTGAATGGAGGGGTGCATGGCTACAACGCTGTAAGTCATGTTATAGGGGCAACTTCAAGTGACCCTATTGTTTTTAATTTGTCAAAAGGCAGTTATGAAAGTTTGACGGATCATCCCCAACTACATGAAATTGGTTTTCCTACCCCAATAGATCAGGCATCGAAAATAGCCTATCTCAATAGCGTGTCCGGCTATGCTGCTGTTTGGTTATATGACATGAAAACTCGAACATCCCGTCCGCTGACAACACGGTTGAGTAACGGCTCTCTTACCATTCATGGTTTACAGTGGATCGAATCTCATAGAATGCTTAATTTGTACTATTCTGATTATTCGGCAAATACCGTTGTACATGGCTATACTATTCCTTTTTAGATAACGTTTATTAACTTCGGCGCTGTTTTGTAAAAGTCGAAATTCAAGGGTTTCGGTAATTTTCTGTGTCAATCAAGACTTTAATTTACAATAAAAGGCTTGATTGCCCTTAATACATACTATTGGTTGAAGCTTTAATTTCCTTTACCCCTTTTGAAGAGCATCCTACTCAATATAAAATTCATTATAAAGCTGCATTGAAGGATGATTATAGCTCGCTGGCTACCCGAATCAGTAATTCAATACTCTACCCCATTACAGTGCCGGCCCTAATGGACATTTTTGAAACGGATACGTACTTCAGGGAATACTGTAATGAGGCATTCAGCGGTGAAGAATGGGAAAGCATCGTTATAGATGAAAATGATCAAGAGGATGCGCCACTGTTCTTTATTAGACTATCAGAAAATTAACAACGTCACACGTTAGATTCTGCTGTCCAATTTTCCTGTTTTGCCCCGCTATATATTCTTAAACATGTATTGAAACACCGTTAACAGTTAAGGAAAATAAAATGAGAAGCAGGCAGATATATTACCTTACGGCAACGTTGATTTGGTTTTCTCACGTTAAGGTCATGGGTAAATTTTGTAGCATAAAAACCAAAACCAATTACTTATGAAACTTAAAACCCTGTGTTTATTACTTTTGTCCTCAATGGCTCTCGGTCAGAAACAATACCTGCCGGCTTACTATATTACTTTAGAGGGTGATACAATAAGGGGTATGGCGGAGTACAAAAGCATGGAAAAACCTTTTGAAAGTGTTGATTTCAGAAGAAATAATGAGGGAGCAACTGAAACTGTAGCAGCAGAAAACGCGAAGAAGATTTTCCTGAGTTCATTAAAGGAAGAATACGAAAGTTTGAAATTACCTGTTCGTGACATCAGCCCGAATGCCACCTATGCCACCTCACCCCTGTCCGTTAATCCTGTTTATAAGCAACTCTTTATTCAAAAAAAAGTGGGCGGAGCAAAAGCCTCTCTGTATGCCGGCGAAGATAACTACGGTATCACACGGTATTATGTAATGAGCAATTCTGAAGTAACAGAACTGATCAACTATACCTATTTTGTTTCCGATGCCAACAGAAATAACTATAAATTAACCAAAGCCGACTATAAATCTCAACTTAAAGCCCTTACATCCGACGCCGTCAATTTCAGTCAGCCCACTCCACTCTACCGTGAAAGCAGCCTGAGAGATTACTTCATAAAATATAACTCGGAATTTGATCCCAATGTTATCTCTTATCAATCAGCAGCGAAAAAATTGCTTTTGAATCTTGCGCCGGTAGTGGGTTACAACTTCAATAATCAATCACCGATCTATGGAGGAAAGCTGAGAGTGAACATTCCGGGGAAGAACTATAATCGTTTTATCAGAGCCTCCTACCTGTGGATTCCCAACACCCCAATTAATTCCAAAAAACAAACTGTCAAATCGTTCACGTTTGGACTCGGCTCCTATATGGGCAGTGGAAACATACGACCCTTTTTCGCCTTTGATTTTGAAAGTGCCAAAAGTATTAATGAGGCTAATGCAGCACTGACTTTTTCCGTCGGGATAAGTTATAAAAGAAGAATAGATCTGGAGATAGGGAGAATTCCTTTGGTAAAAACCGGTTACTCCGAGATTAAAATAATTTCATCACAGCTGAGTCTGAGCCTTTATTTCGGAAAAACAACCGGTAAGTGATTTTACAAACCCGGCGTGTTGTAAGAGTGCTGTCAAATCTGTTTTATCAGAAAGCAGATCGGAGAAGAAGCAAGCGGCCTTACTATCGGTTATACTCTTCCAATGCTAACTATAGAAGTAACGTCGGAATTTTCGTAGAAAAGAACACAAAAACAAAAGCGCCCCGCCAATTGGCAGGGCGTTTTGCTGCAGTACATGAAAAAAAACAGGAAAGTAAAGACGGTTACCGCCGTAAAAAGGTCGGTAATTTACCCAAGGCCCGGGAAACCATTCCGATGAAGCCGGTGCCGCCCGCCGCCAGTCCCAACCACCACTTCCAACGCTGCCGTACTCTTCGGGAGAAGACCGACATGACCAGTCCGAGGCAACCGATGATAAATACTGCGATACACGCCAGGATAGCTGTGATCATGGAGATGCGGGCCAGACCCGTAAGTCGCTGTTCAAATTGGAAGAGTCTCGCCTCGGTTTGTTCGGACTCATTGTCTGTTTCAGATGCCATAGGATAAAGGGGTTTTACGCCCATGGTATTAAGCGGATAGCCGGACTCGGCGTGGAGCTGCATGAAATACTTCTCCAGGGTAGCTCCGATCTTGAGCGATACCTGCTGGGTGAAGGGGCCACGGGTACGGGCTTGATACACGGACATCGGCAAAGGGCTTAATGAGTGTACGAAGTTGACACGCTGCCGATTAGGGTCAAAATACCCCCCTCGGAATACCTAAGGTTTCCTAAGGTTCCGCCAAAGGCAGGATACCTTGGTTTCCTTGAGGAAACCAAGGTTTTTGGAGAAAAATGAAGAATTGGGAGAAGAACCTAAGGTATCCTTGGGTTCCCTCCAGGAAACTGAGCTTTTTGGAGAACAATAAGAAACATAGTAACTTGCATCTGCACCCCCCACCCACTGACGTTAGAAACCTTACCTGTGAGAATTGAATGGCTTCAGTACCCAATTTAGAGAGTGTGGAAGTAAACGCGAAGTTTCTGGCAAGAAACGGTGTTTACTCGGAGAGTTATGCCGACTACATGATGGCAAAAGTGCGCAAGGCCCTCAACAAAACGCGCATTTCAGTGCATTCCTTTTGTGAATTCTACCGGATCGGCACCCGCATGTTTGAAGAATGAAATAAGCACAGTCGCTTCGTATATACATACGGGGCACCTCCGGCATTGATCCTTCAAAAATACGTAGGAATCCTTGGTTTCCTATGATCGTAAAGGGGGATAACTACCGCTTGATAACTTTTTTATGACACGAGATGCTCCGTGAATAGGCTTGGCGGCAAAATTGCTTTTGAGTTAACCGGGATTTATGGAAGTAAAACATTCAGGAAATGACGGATGGCATTACCTTTTTAAATCATCATAATAGTAAGGGGCAATGACATAAGAACCGTCTGCCAATGGCAGACGGTTCTTTTATTTTAGACAGGAAACCAAGGTTTCTTTAAGGAAACCCGAGTGAGTGATTTAAAGGAATAAGAAGCAATTGAATTGTTGAATGAATCTTTGTACTTCCGACTGCCGGCAACCGGGCGTTGGTATATTGCTAAGATGCCACCAGCTGCATTAAGGCTTTTTTTGCCTCTTCGTTATGTTCGACAATCTCCGGATTGAATGCGGGTTCGAAGCGATTGCCGACTTTGACAACCAGCTTGCAAAGCAGCAAATTATGCGTATTTGATTTTGTATTACCCTGATTATCATTGGCGTACAGCATGATGGTTCGGATGGGATTGGCGGCATACGAGCCATAAACCTTACTGTCAATGACGCGTTCGACATAAGGAAAAGCGCGGTTTACGCGGAGAAAACGTGGAATCGGCATCATCTGATGATCTGAATTCGGCATTTCAGTAGCGGTTTATGTTGAAAACAATTGAGAACAAGTAAAAACAGATGATAATGCTATGATGGGTTTAGGGCGTGGTATACGCTTAGAGCCTTCCAGCCCGGTTTCAGGCCGTTCGCTTCCTTCTTCTTGATTCATATAATTTGATATTTACATATTTGCTTGTTATACTTGACAAGCGAGTATGATGTTTATTTAATATTATCATAAATATTACAATGTTATCATAATTAAGCAAGTAATTTATAATATAATTGAATCATTTTTAATGATTATAAACAATCGCCATTAATAAATGACTGTAGGAGAAAGAGTTAGAGAAGTAAGAGGCATAAAAACTTTAAATGAGTTTTCGGAAAAACTTGGCGTGAAAGCAGCCAATATCTCAAGCGTTGAGAATAATCGCTCTCAAATGTCATTAGAATTGGCTATCAAAATATCCGAAGTGTATGGAGTGAGTTTGGACTGGCTTCTCAAAGGAACAGGCACTAAGGATGGCACCTTGCCGAAATTGGATGAGCATAGCGAAAATTACATCACCATCACTAAAGATGAGCTTATTTCGCTTCAACGGCAGGCTATGAAAAACAAGGATGAGAAAATAGAGCAACTTCAAAAGCAGGTTCAAACTAAAAATATTAATCCGGTATCTAATTAACATTATCTATACGTAATATACTGCAAACTGTACGTAAAATTAACCACTATACAACCTTCATGAAGTCTATTCTTTGTTCTGTACTGACTCTTTTGTCCCTTGGTGCAATGGCCCAAAAGGGAGTTGTTTTGACGGATAAATCGGCCGATAAAAAAGTTGAGGTCACCATCGACGGCAAACCTTTTACCGATTATTTTTATCCCGGGCCTGACGTGCTGAAAAAAGCCGTGCTGTACCCACTCCGCACCGCCAACGGCACCGACATTACGCGCGGTTGGCCGATCAATCCGCGTCCGGGCGAGCGTGTAGACCACCCGCACCACGTCGGAATGTGGCTCAACTACGAAGCCGTCAACGGCCACGACTTTTGGAACAACTCTTTGAGCGTCAATCACTCCAAAGGAACGTACGGAACCATTGTCCATACGGGCATCAAAAGCATAAAAAGCGGTAAAAAGCAGGGAGAATTGACCGTAACGGCCGATTGGCTCGACAAAAACGGCGCGCTCATGCTGACCGAAACAACCACTTATTTATTCAGCGGCGATGCCACCACCCGCACCATAGACCGCATTACCACGCTCACGGCCAAAACGGATTTGGTCACGTTCAAAGATGTGAAAGACGGGATGTTTGCGATTCGTGTAGCCCGCCAATTGGAGCATCCTTCCAAAAGCCCTGAAGTATTTACAGATGCGAGCGGTATTGCAACCAAAGTACCTACTATGGACAATACCGGTGTATCGGGCAGCTACCGCAACAGCGAGGGCATTGAAGGCGAAGATGTATGGAGCAAACGCGCGCGTTGGTGCAATCTGCGCGGGAAAATGGGCAACGAAACTGTCAACGTCGTCATTCTGGATCACCCCAAAAACGTAGGTTATCCTACTTATTGGCACGCTCGCGGCTACGGCCTTTTCGCCGCTAATCCGCTGGGAATGAAAGTATTCAGCAATGGAAAGGAAGAATTGAATCTGCAACTTAAAAACGGCGAATCGACAACGTTCCGCTACCGCACTGTCATTGCTTCCGAAACATTATCAGACGATAAGATCAATCAGATCGCGGCTGATTTCGGTAAAGTAAAATAGTTTTATAAAACCATATAAGGCATATGAGGGAATATAAGACCGATTTGCTTATATTCCCTCATATGCCTTATATGGTTTAAAACAAAAACGCTTCAAATCACATACTTAACGCTTTAGTCCTTATTCCCCACGCCTAAGCAATCCTTTTTTTTGCACACCTCTTCCATTGCTTAGTTTTATCGGCACAAACGAAGCACTGCGATGAAATTTAAGTATTTCGAACAGCCGGAAAAATTCGCTCATTTCATAGAAGAAAAAACGCACTGCTCCATCTGTGAGGAGTCCAAACGCTGCTTTGATGCCACCGCATTTTACGGTGAAGAAAGCATTCATGCCATTTGTTCCGACTGCCTTGCCAACGGGAAACTGAAATCCTATGCCATTACTACCTGCGAAGGGGATACCGAGGAATTAAGCCGGCAACTTAAAACGCTTTCCCCTGCCCTAGCGTCAAATGAAATTGCAGACATAGTACGTGAAAAGACGGAAGAACTGGAAAAAACAACGCCTCAACTTATCAGTTGGCAGGACTGGAATTGGCCCTGCGCTGACGGGGATTATTGCAGCTTTATCGGCTATGGTTCAAAGGCTTTGTATAATCGACTGGACAAAAACAACGACGGCGCATGGACCTTTCAGTTATCGTTATATTACACCGTAAAAGACGAAGAAGACGCGGATGAATTATGGGACGAATATATGCCTGCCAAAGCCATTAAAAGCTATGAGGAAAGTACGGAGTACGATACGCTTTTTTACGTATTCAAAAGCCTCATAAGCAATCAAATTGTCACGATTTGGGACGCTTCCTAGTTTATAAATGATTCGCTATGACCTTTGAACAAATTACCCGGACGCTCATCTCAGCAGAAATCCTCGTTTTCCTGTGTTGGCTCTACAAAATTTGGTTTCCTGATAGTGGCGCCGATCCGGCAGGGAAAGGTTTAGGAGTTGTTTATACCTTAGCATTAGGGATTTATATTCTCGTCAACATTGGTTTTATGTTCATTCACACCGGCTGGAGCATGAGCATTGCGGCCGTATTGGCACTCATGCCTGTTCTTATTACCATTTACGGTGTCATATTATGGTTAAAAACTCGTAATAGACATTACTGAAAAATAATTTTGCAACAATTAATCATTCAAAACGATGCTGCTTTTCTGGATTCTTTGGGGTATTGATGCCGTTATCTCACTCGTACTGTTGTATTTTTTCTTCGTAGGTTTAGCCGACGGTTCTGTGTCTTCCTACAACATGGGCCTATGGTCATTGATAGTGATTGGTATCGGAGCTATTATGCTTGGCAGCCTGTGGCTAAAATCGCATCAATATCTTTATTTAGCAGACATAGTTCTCGCCATTTTGGCCGTTCCCGGGTTATTGTACGGTTTATTCCTGCTTATGATTCTGATCACCAAACCTCGCTGGAATTAACCTTCCATGCTGCTTTTTTGACGATTCAGCCGAAGGCTGTTGTTCTGCGTAAAAGGTTTTTGTTGTTTTACGACGTTTTTAACGTCATAAAACCCAAAAAATCAATGAAACTTTTTACCATTGCATGTGCCGCCGCCTTTTGTTTAAGCGTTGGAATCGCCAATGCGCAGATCAACACGCCTGCACCAAGTCCTTCAGCTACTGTCTCCCAAAGCGTTGGACTGGCTAAAATAACCGTTGAATACAGCCGCCCGTCTTTGAAAGGCCGCAAACTATTCGGCACACCCTTAGCTCCTTACGGGCAGGTGTGGCGTACAGGAGCCAACAAAGTACCCAATTTGATCCTGTCACAGGAAGTAACCATCGAAGGGCAAAAGGTTCCTGCCGGCACCTATGGCTTATTTACCATTCCAACCGAAACCGAATGGACCGTTATTTTGAGCAAAAACGCCAATCAATGGGGCGCTTATGAGTATAAGCAATCTGAAGATTTAGTGCGTTTTAAGGTGAAAGCCGAAAAGCCCGCTAAAACAGAAGAATATTTCACGATTGAATTTACCGATTTCACCCCTACTTCGTCCAAAATTGCCATTCGGTGGGAAAATCTACAGGCAAAATTCACCGTAGCGCATGATCCTGACGCGCAGATCATGGCTGAAATTCAACAAAAGACCACTGCTGCCGACGTTAACGAAGGAACACTCTCGGCTGCTGCAAATTATTATTACGACACCAACCGCGATTTGAACAAAGCCTACGAATGGGCCAATAAAGTGGTGGAGAAAGAAAAAGAATATTGGACTTACTATCTGCGCGGTAAAATCGCGGCTAAAATAGGCAAATGTGACGTAGCCATTGCCGACGCCCAAAAAGGATTGGAGCTGGCCAAAAAAGCCAATGATGGTGCCTACATCCTAAACCATACCAATGTATTGAAAGCGTGCGGAAAATAGTCATTCGTTTATTTTACAAAAAAGGCTGAAGTCAACACTTCGGCTTTTTTTGTACAGTAACAGACTGTTTTTTAGTTTCTCTTCTATCCTTCATTGATTTTATATACCAATAACATTATATTTGTAAAGTTCCCCCATTTCCTTACACCATTCATTATTGAAGTATAACCGGCCATTTATTCGTAAAACGTAAACATCTATTTCAGTTCTTGGTTATAATTCTAAATTATTAATATGACCTTTAATTCAAAATCGGGTAAATCTATTTTCTTGGCTGATGATGACGCTGATGATTGTCTTTTGTTTGAAGATGCATTGCGAGAAGTTTCCCAACAGACAAAACTTACTACTGCTAACGACGGAATAGAGTTGATGGATATTTTGGATTCCAAAGTTCCCCCTCCGCCGGATGTTATTTTTCTTGACCTCAACATGCCCCGAAAAAATGGATTTGAGTGTCTCACGGAAATAAAACACATTGAAAAACTCAAAAATATTCCTGTTGTAATATTTTCCACTTCATCTCAGCCCGAAGCGATCAATAAGGTCTATGAGCAGGGAGCCAACTATTACGTATGCAAACCGGGGTCATTTTCGAAACTGAAACTTGTCATTCAAAAGGTTTTGGCCATTGACTGGAATCATCCTAAAACGGCGCGCGACAAAGAAAACTTTTTGATAACGCTCTGAATAGGTTTGTTTCGGCACCATTTAAGATACATTTTATTCTATTTTCGGCAGGACGAGGCTTCGTTTTAGATTATCCACAAATTGTCCGACGTATGAATTGGATCGAATTGGATTTTGCGAAAGCAAAAACGCGACATATTTTGTTTAAAACACAACTTCGAGCCATTTTGTACGGTGCGCAAATCGATGAACTACCTGTCGTGTCTCCTCACGAATGTGGCTTCGGGAAATGGATCTATGAGTATGCGTTACCCCAATACGGACATATTCCGGAGATGCATGTACTTGAAAAAATCCATACAAACCTTCACACCTGCGCCGAAGAACTCATCAAACTTTACAAAAATAACCAACCGGAAATCGCACGCGAAGGGCTGTTGAAGATGGAATCGATCGCCCAAGAGCTTACGGCACTGTTGGCGGCAGTTGAGAAGCACTCCATTGATCAACAAAAAGAACCCGGCAAAGAAGAATCGCCGGGCGAGTTGACCATTCACTACAAAGAACTCCTCGACTTACACGTTACTATCCAACAATTGGACGAACGCATCAGGGAACAAATAGTGCTTTCGATGCAGGCCCGTAAGGAAGCACAGGAAAGCGAAACAAAATTCGACAATATTGTACAACAGGTTCCCGTTGGGATCACCATTCTGCAGGGTCCGGAATTTATCGTTGAAATGGCGAATGATACATATCTCCAAATCGTAGACAGGTCGAGGTCAGCATTTGTAGGGAGGTCGTTATTTGATTCACTTCCCGAAGTAAAAACAGCAGTACAACCTCTCTTAGAGGAAGTTATGAGTACGGGTTTTCCCTATTACGGAAATGAGTTTGAAGTGCCGCTTAACCGATTTGGGAAAAAAGAGGCAACGTTTTTCAATTTTGTTTATCAGCCTTTACGTGATGCCGAACAAAACGTAACAGGCATCATTGTAGTAGCCAATGAGGTGACCAATCTTGTTAATGCAAAACATATATTTGAACAAAGCGAAAGTCGGTTTAGAAATTTAGTCATGCAGTCACCCATCGCCATGACCATCTTCAAAGGCAGAGATTACCTTATAGACTTAGCTAACGAAACACTGGTAACTAACATTTGGCGTCGAAAATACGAAGAAGTACAGGGCAAAAAGCTTTTTGACGTTTTTCCCGAGCTCATTGGACAACCCTTTCCCCAATTGTTGGACCAAGTATTCAATACCGGCATTACCTACCGGGAAAAGGAGGCGCTTGCTTACGTTGAAGGCGACGACGGTATGAAGAAATTCTACCTTGATTTTGAATATGCCCCCTTATTCGATACAGAAAAAGTGGTTTCGAGCATCATGGTCACCGTGTATGATGTAACCGAAAAAGCAGAGGCCCGTAAAAAAATCGAAGATACCGAAGAGCGATTGCGTATTGCCGTAGAAGCAACCGATCTGGGCACCTTTGAAGCCAATTTAAAGACGGGTAAATTGGACGCGTCCAAACGGTTTTTAGAAATATTTGACTTTGCCGAAGAAGCTCCTGCTGATCACGTTAAATTCATCAAACGAATTCATCCAAATGATCTTGATATACGTCAGAAAGCGCACGCGCTTTCGTACAAAACGGGCATTCTTAATTATGAATTTAGGGTGGTGCACCGCGATCAATCGCTGCATTGGGTAAAAGTCAAGGGAAAGGTTGAATTTGATGATCAAAAAGAGCCGGCCCGTATTTTGGGAACCGTTCTTGACGTTACTGAAGAAAAGCAATCCAGACAACTGATCGAAGAAAGCGAGAACAGATTGCGGATGTTGGCCGGTTCGCTGGAAATAATGGTAGAAGACCGCACTCAAGAGTTGGTAACCATCAATAACCAATTGGAGAAAACAAATACTGAATTGGCCCAATTTGCGTACGTTGCGAGCCATGATCTGCAGGAGCCGCTTCGTAAGATCCAAACACTTGCTTCCCGAATTGCCGAGATCGAAAAAGATAATTTAACGGAGAAAGGGAGTGACTATTTCCGTCGAATGCAGACGGCCGCTACCCGAATGCAGCAGCTTATTTTGGATCTACTGGTATATTCACGTACCAATACCTCCGAAAAACACTTCGAACCGGTCAATCTCAATGTGTTGCTGCAAAGTGTTAAAGACCATCTAAATGAACAAATTGAGCAAAAACAGGCAATTATTCAATCTTCTTTCCTGCCCGTTTTGGAGGTAATTCCGTTTCAATTCGAACAATTATTTACCAACCTGATCAGCAACTCTCTGAAGTTTTTGAAACCCGACACGCCTCTGCAGATCACCGTTACATACCAACGTTTACACGGCATCCCTATCCAAAAAGCATCCCCACACGTTGAGTATCATCTCATCACCTTCAGCGACAACGGAATCGGGTTTGACCCTCAGTTCAGCGAGCGAATTTTTCAGGTATTTCAACGCCTTCATAGTAAAGACGCTTATGAAGGCACCGGAATTGGTCTGGCGATCTGCAAAAAAATCATTGAGAATCATCACGGTTTCATTACTGCCACGAGCGAACCGGGAAAAGGAGCCACTTTTTTCATGTATTTACCGGTAGAAAACTGAGCAAATCAGTCGGCTCGCCACAACAGCGAAGAATCGCCGTAACTTAAAAAACGATAGTCATTGGTCATTGCTTCCTGATACACAGTACGCCATTGCGGACCTACAAAAGCCGCTACAAGCAACATCAACGTCGAACCGGGCTGGTGATAATTCGTAATAAGTCCTTTACAGATTTTGAATTCATAGCCCGGAAAGATCATGATTTCGGTCTCTCCCACCAATTCTTCCAATTGATGCGCCGTCATGTACTCTAAAATTGCCTCCAATGCTTCTATTGCGGTATGCGTTGACTCATATTGCTGATACGGGGTCAGTTTTTCGATAAAAAAATGCTCGCCGTCATCTCTTTTTTCTAAAGAAGAATTCAGCAATTTATTCCCGATCCAATACAAACTTTCCAACGAACGCATCGACGTTGTACCCACCACTACCACATCCTGTATTTTTGAAAGCAATTGTACAATAAACGATTTTGTAAATACGACCTGCTCAGAATGCATGGTATGCTCAACCACATTTTGAACTTTGACAGGCTGAAAAGTCCCCGCGCCAACGTGCAGCGTCACAAAATCGTGGGTAACACCTTTTTCTGAGAGTTGTTGAAAAACCTTTTGCGTAAAATGAAGTCCTGCCGTGGGCGCTGCTACGGCTCCTTCCACTTTTGAATACACCGTCTGATACGTATCTGCATCATGCGCATCGGCGTGGCGTCCCAAATAAGGAGGCAGCGGAATTTCCCCTAACGCACGAATAACATCGGCAAAATAGAATCCCGGAGTCCAACTGAATTGAACCCAATTCTTATCATAATCTATTAATCTTGCCTCAATACTGCACTTACCCCCCTGCACCTCACACTCAATACTTAATTTTTCGTCTGCTTTCCACCGTTTTTTATTACCGACCATACAACTCCAAACGCAGGATTGTGTTTGTTGCATGATGTCGTTGATGATTCGGGTAGGTGCCTCAGGATGCAACAGAAAAACCTCGATCGTTGCGCCCGTTGGCTTTCTGAAAAACACCCTTGCAGGAATTACTTTAGTATTATTAAAGACCAAAAACGTGGTTGAAGGCAAAAATTGCGGCAGATCATAAAAACGTTCGTGTTGAATAGAACCGTTCTTATAAACTAACAGCTTGGAAGTATCGCGTGGCTCCAACGGAAAACGGGCAATACGTTCGTCAGGAAGTTCGTATTGATAATCCGAGAGTGGAATTTCGGGAAGATTTTGCATAACAAGCGCTCCAACAACTAGCTTTCTTCTTCTTTCGGTTTCAACATCAACCGAACGGGAAGCGCCAGAACGATCACTAATAACAGTACCACAACCAAATAAAACAGCCCTTCAAAATCTCCGATCTTAAAGGTAAATTCATTATTGACCGTTGCCAAGGCAAAAACCGTCATGGCAATGATCGTATTGATCATGGCTACTAAGCTATAGATCCAGTTTAGAAGATGCTCATTGAGTTCATCCCGTTGTGCCGCCCATTCCAATTGATTGGGAATGGGTAAAAGGTGGCTCGGCAATTTGGTAAGTTGACGCCCTAAAGCAGGAAAAAGTACATTATTGACTAAGATCAAACCAACGATAATATAGAAAATATCCGATTTGCTCATGAACTCATCTGCCTTTCCCAATGCATCAAAATGAACGCCGACATCATTGCTGAAAAGGCTGTAACTATAGATAGAAGTCCCAAATACCGCAAGCATTGAGCATAAACGCCATATGCGGATGGCTAAAGTTGTAAATTTCATAGGTAAAAAGTTAAGGGTTAAAAGTTAGAAGTTGAAGGCTGATTATGACGTAAGCCTCTGACTTGTAACTCTTAACCCTTTTTTCATGTTCTAAAAAATCACGTTGCCGCAATTTCTATTTCTTCTCCGTATTTATCGTAAAACTTAAACTCCGTAACAGCCAATGAGCTGTCTTTCAAAAGTTTAACCCACGATTTATATCTAAACAACCACTTGAGTCGGGGCGACGGGAATCCCGCCGTAAAGTACGCGTGCAAGTACGGGTGAAGGGCTACCGACACCTTTTGTTCGTTTTGACGAGTAAGGAGATATTCAAGGTTATTTTCAATAATATCCGAAATCAGGATACTGGGCTGAATCGTACCGGCTCCATTACATGTTGGGCACACTTCGCGCGTCACAATGTTAATTTCCGGACGAACCCGTTGGCGCGTGATCTGCATCAACCCAAACTTTGTCAGCGGGAGCAACGTAAACTTCGAACGGTCGGCCTTCATTTCGGCTTTCATTTCGTCATAAAGTTGCTTTTTGTGTTCGGCTTTCTTCATGTCTATGAAGTCTACCACAATGATTCCGCCCATATCGCGCAGGCGCAACTGGCGGGCAATTTCTTTCGCCGCTTCGATGTTGGTGTGCAGTGCCGTATCTTCCTGACTTTCCTCGTTATTGGACTTGTTGCCGCTGTTGACATCTATAACGTGGAGTGCTTCGGTATGTTCTACAATGAGATACCCTCCTCCCGGAAGGCTTACCGAGCGTCCAAACAATGATTTGATCTGCTTTTCAAGACCTACCTGCTCAAACAGCTTGTTTTTACCGCTGTAGAGTTTGACAATTTTCTCTTTGTCAGGCGCAATGGTATGAATAAACCCTTTGATGTCATCGTACATGTCTTTGGTATCTACCGTAATACTGTCAAAAGTATCATTCAGCAGATCCCGCATAATGGACGACGCCCGGTTCATCTCTCCGATTATTCGGTCGCGCGGTTTGGCTTCGCTCAGCATTTTCATGCCCGATTCCCACTTTTGAATGGAATTTTGAATATCTCTATCCAACTCTTCCACTTCTTTGTTGGCAGCTACTGTGCGAACAATGATGCCAAAATTTGCGGGCTTCACCGAAGTCATCAGTCGGTGCAAACGGGTGCGTTCGGCTTTATCCGTAATTTTTTTAGAGATATTGACCGAGTTTGAAAAGGGAACCAACACCGCGTAGCGGCCTGCAATGGAAATATCGCACGAGAGGCGGGGGCCTTTGGTCGAAATGGGTTCTTTCACTACCTGAACCAGTATGGGCTGATTTTTGCCCAGTACTTTGTCAATTTTTCCAAGTTTATCAATTTCCGGCTCCATCTTGAAGTTATTCAATTTGCCGGAATTCATGCGCTTGGCAATGACTTCTTTGGTCAGTTTATTAAGCGATTGAACATTGGGACCTAAGTCATGGTAATGTAGAAAAGCATCTTTTTCATATCCGATGTCAACAAAAGCAGCGTTCAGACCGGTAACGAGTTTTCGGACAGTACCTAAGTAAATATCACCGACCGTAAAACTGTTTTCCGACTCCTCCACATGGTACTCCACAAGGCGCTTCTGTTGCAAAAGCGCTATGCGTGTCCCTTTTTGGGAGGCACTGATGATTAATTCGCTACTCAATGGTTTAAAGGATCTAAGGTGAAAACCATTCTGTAAATCTTACGAATGGTTCAAAACAACAACATAGTCAAACAGGCATTTGACGAAGCACATAAAACCCAAAACCAAGGTTGAAAAGCACCTTGGTTTTGGGGTAAATTACTTCTTCTTATGACGATTTTTTCTGAGGCGCTTTTTCCGTTTGTGAGTAGCGATCTTATGTCTTTTTCTTTTCTTTCCGCAAGGCATAGCTTTACATTTTTTAAGTTAATTATTATGTTACCGCGGCCATAAGCCGCCCGTCATTCATTTGTTATTGCGCGAATAACGGTTTCATTTCAAGTCTTTTTCCAATTCAGCAATTGCTGCCTGAATGGTAGGATCTTTCTCCTGACCTTTTACAACCGACAGTTCTTCCAGCGCTTCTTTGTTCTTGCCCGTTTGAGCCAACGACACCCCCAGATAAAAACGTGCTTTGGAATTAGTGGGATTCCCTTTCAACAGTTGACGAAAACGTTCCACCGCTTTTTCATATTGGTTTGAACGCATCGAAAGAAGTCCCAAATTAAACAACGCCGTTTCATTGGTTGGATCACTCGCCAATACTTCTCTTAACAACAGAATTCCCTGCATAGGCGTTTCAGTGGAGACGTAGGTCATGGCCAAATTCGCTTTTACGTTGAGAAGAGCAGGATTCTTATCAAGGGCTTTTTGGTACCATTCTCTAGCCTTAGCACCTAACGCCGTCGATTTACTGTTATCTACCGCAAAACTAAATGCATCATAATAGCGGTCTCCTGCACGAACCAAATTAGGTTCGGAAGGCTCCAACAAAGCAAGCGTTTCGGCATACTTTGCTGCGCTGTCAAATTTTCTGATGTCCAAATAAAAATCAGAAAGTTGTGAAATGGCTTTTATTTTTTGCTTCGGATCCCTCGCCGACGAGAACTGCTGATGCAGTGCCGCGACCGAATGTTGCTGTTCGGCAGTCAAAGGTGTAGTATGAGATTCTGCCGCCGTCGAAGGTTTTTCAACGTTTTCCGACGCAGAAGCCTGAGTGCTGTCTTTTCCCTCCGATAATTTTCGGTCCTGGCTTTTAACCACCACCTTAGGCAAACTGTAAAGCCCGCCGGTAAGTACTGAAGCCAATAAAATAACAATCAGGATTGAACGATTCATAACATTTTCAGGCAGTTCCCTCTACACCATTGAAATTACTTATCTGAGCCTTTTACTTGCTCAACAAATACTTTAGCAGGCTTAAAGCTTGGAACATAATGCTCGTCAATGACGATAGCCGTGTTCTTAGAAATGTTACGAGCTACTTTTTTAGCGCGTTTTTTGTTTACAAAACTACCAAAACCACGGACGTAAATGTTTTCGCCTTTGGCCAATGAGTCTTTTACTACTGTGAAAAACGCTTCAACTGTTTCAGAAACGTGTGCTTTTTCGATGCCGGTTTGATCGGCAACTGCTGCAATTAAGTCTGCTTTCGTCACTTTTTTAAACTTTAAGGTTATAAAACTGTTATTCTTTGTGATATTAGTTTCAAAATCCTGCGAAGCCGATCTATTTTACAATCGGCTTATTTTGAGCGCACAAAAGTAGTATAATTTCGACAAATTGCGAAAATCTTTTATGCCATTATTTCAAAATAAACATTCGAAAACCATTGAATAACAAGTTTTTTGCCAAAAAGCTCATTAAGTGGTATGAATACCATCACCGGGATTTACCTTGGCGGCAGACCCGTGATCCTTATTACATCTGGCTCTCGGAAATAATTCTTCAACAGACGCGCGTCGCACAGGGATTACCGTATTATGAACGATTTGTGAACACCTACCCTACCGTCTTTGATTTGGCCAATGCCTCTGAACAAGAGGTGATTCGTCTCTGGCAGGGATTGGGTTATTACTCCCGCGCCCGCAACCTGCACCAAACGGCAAAATACATTGTACAGGAATTGAATGGTGTCTTTCCTCCAAACTACGCAGGTCTGCTTCGTTTGAAAGGAATAGGTCCTTATACCGCCGCCGCCATTGCTTCTTTTGCCTACGATGAGCCGGTGGCCGTGGTGGACGGAAATGTCTATCGAGTATTGGCAAGGGTATTTGGCATAGATACTGATATTACCGGCGGAGAAGGGCAGCGTCAATTTGCCAAGTTAGCCGCCGAGCTTATTTCGCAGGAGCAACCTGCCACGTACAATCAGGCTATCATGGAATTTGGGGCAGTACAATGCACCCCGTCAGCGCCTGATTGTCTGCTTTGTCCGGTCCAACAGGAGTGTCTGGCGTTTGCTACCGGGCGCATTCATTTATTGCCTGTCAAAATCAAAAAAACCAAGGTACGCGAACGCTTTTTCAATTATTTTGTCATTGTTCAAAACGGCCGCGTTGCCATGCGCCAACGCACCGCGAAAGACATCTGGCAACAACTGTATGATTTCTACCTTATTGAGAGTGACGCACCCGTTGAATCAGCAGATGAATTTTCTGATAATCAACCACTTAAAAGCATTTTTTTGCAAACAATCATTACTCCGCCCAAGCGAATTTTTACGCATATTTTATCTCATCAACGGATTCAGGCGCAGTTTTGGGTGCTGGAAGCAGCGCCCGAAACTACGCTGCATTTGCCCCCTGAATTAACTTTTTTAACCGAAGATGAAATTGAAAATGTACCCAAACCTGTGTTAGTCACGTCTTATTGGAAAGAGCATAATTTTTAGTTATTTTTGTAGTAAAGAGACGCGAAAAAACCGGCAAATCAAGATCCCTGAAACGTTGGTTATTGTCGTTATTTTTCGTATATTCTCGTTCCAATTTGCAACTTTAAACATCTAATAAATACAATGGCAGGAGTAAACAAAGTAATTCTATTGGGGAATTTGGGCAGCGACCCGGAAGTGCGTCACTTGGAAAATGGCTCAGCAGTGGCTCGGTTCAATATTGCCACTTCTGAAGCTTACACCAACCGCAGCGGCGAGCGCGTAGAGCAGACAGAATGGCACCGAATTGAACTATGGGACAATTTGGCCAAGATTGCCGAACAATACCTTCGGAAAGGAAATACCGTTTACATTGAAGGGAAATTGCGCACGGAAACGTGGACGGATAAAGAAGGAAAACAGCGCGAAGGTAAAACAGTCAGAGCCAATACGATGCAATTAGTAGGAGGCCGAAACAGCGGCGGCGAAAGCAATGAGCCGCAGTATCAGTCTCAACCATCTCAGCCTGTTGCTTCTACGCCGGCTCCCCGTCCTGCACCCAGACCGGCCGAGCCCATTGCGGCAGACCTTGGCGGCGGTGACGACGATTTGCCGTTCTAGTTCTAAACAAAAAAGCCTGACAGTGCGTTACTGTCAGGCTTTTCTTATTCGACTCGTTTACTTCTTTACAATTTCCATTTTCACTTCGTAATTTTTCTGCGCATCGGCATCTACCGGAAGTATGGGGTACGGCGAGACTTGTTTCAGAATGAACAAATAAGGCTTGTTTTGAATCGATACTTCCAAGGTATCTTGGCTTATCGAACCTTTGTACTGAGAAGGTCGAACCTGTTGACAATCTCCAAGGCACATCTGCACTTTCTGAGTATCATTGACCGCCAGATCAACCACTACCTCTCCTGCTCTGATACAAAGTGCGTTGGCCGGGCAACGGCTGTCGGCCACCGAATTAAATGAGAGTTTGAACGCATCTACCTGAGTTTGTTGCTTGATTTTCAAGCTAAATTCTTCTTTTAAGCTTAATGTTCCGTTGAGATTTTGTTTCTCAGCATCAACTTTGTCCGTTTTACAACCTACCGCTGTTAAAAAAACAAATAAGATTACTTTTTTCATGGCAATAATAAATAATACATTTATACGACAAACACCGCGTCTGTCTATTAAACAGGACGCAGCCCTTTTTTAAAAAGTTGTAATCTTTATTGAAAAATGTTATCAATTATCGGTATTAACCACGTTGCGCTGTACGTAGCTGATGTGGAACGCAGCATAGAATTTTACGGAAACATCGTAGGTTTAACCCCTTTAGCCCGTCCGGCATTTGACTTTCCGGGAGCTTGGTTTCAGATAGGAACGGAGCAGGAACTGCATTTGATAGGAATACGAACGGAGAACGTCGTATCAGGCTCTCGAAGCAATCATTTTGCGCTGGAGGTAGTCGATCTGAATGCGTGGGAAGCACATTTTAAAGCAACAAATACGACCCATCGGCCCATCAAATTTCGTCCGGATGGGATACGTCAACTGTTTCTCCAAGATCCGGACGGTTATTGGATAGAGCTTTTTTCAAGAAACGACAACCAAACGGTTTAGTTTGGTTGTCGTTCGGTTATTTTTTCTCGAAAGCCAAGGCGGCACCGTTCATGCAATAACGCAAGCCGGTGGGGCGAGGGCCGTCGTCAAACACGTGGCCTAAGTGGGCATCGCAGGTAGCGCAAATGACCTCTTCACGTTCCATCCCCAAGCTTTTGTCTTTTTCGTCTTTCAGAACTTTTTTGTTCAATGGCGCATAAAAACTTGGCCAACCTGTTCCGGACTCAAACTTTGTATCGGAACTGAAAAGGGGTGTGCCGCAACAAACGCATTTGTACGTCCCTTTTTCTTTATTGTTCCAGAAAGGTCCCGTAAAAGCGCGTTCTGTGCCTTTTTGGCGCGTCACGTAATACTGCATGGGGGTCAAAAGTTTTTTCCACTCCGCATCTGTTTTTACGACCCGCTTCAACTCCTGACTTTGCTGTTGCGCCATTGCCAACGGCCCTACCAATACTGCTCCTCCTAAAGTACGAATGAAAATACGGCGATCCATCTTTGTTAGTTTATTCATGTTTTGTACTTATATTAACGTATTCGTTTATAGTATAGTTTTAACTCGTAAAAATATGCTTCCAAAGTGGGATTTAACGGGCAAAATTGCCCTTGTGACCGGCGGGACCAAAGGTATTGGCCTTGCCACAGTCCAAACATTGCTTCAATTGGGCGCTGAAGTGATCGTAGTGGCTCGCAATGAAGTAGAGATTGAGCGACAACTCGTTGATTATCAGGCAAACGGCTTTAAAACAACGGGCTTCGCCGTCGATCTGAGCGACAAAAATGCCATTCCCGAATTGGTAAAACACATACGTTTGCGTTGGGAAAAACTTGATATTTTGGTCAATAATGTAGGCACCAACATCCGTAAGCCAACCACAGGTTATACGCCGGAAGAATTCAATTTGATCATTGCCACCAATTTAACGTCGGCGTTCTCGTTGTCGCAGGCATTATATCCTTTATTGAAAAGTGCCAAAGGATGCATTGTTAACGTAACATCGGTGGCGGGGCTGACTTCTCTCAAAAGCGGCTCTATTTACGGCATGACCAAGGCCGCCCTTAATCAACTGACCCGAAATTTAGCTTGTGAATGGGCGGCCGACGGCATCCGCGTCAATGCCGTGGCTCCCTGGTACATTGAAACTCCTTTGACCGAATCTGTTTTGTCCAACAAAGAAACCCGTGCTTCTATTATCTCCCGCACACCCATGCAACGCGTGGGGCAACCCGAAGAGGTGGCTTCTGCCATTGCTTTTCTGTGTTTACCCGCTGCAAGTTACATTACCGGGAACATTCTCGCCGTCGATGGCGGCTTTGCTGTGTATGGATTTTAAGTTGATTTTAAAAAAATTTAAAAAATAAACCCTAAAACTTTCAAGTGCGGAAAAAAATTCATTTTTTCGGCTTCTGAATGACCCACTAACTCCTAACACTAACCATGTCAAAACCTAAACAAAGCTATGTTGGACCATTGATTATCATTGGTTTGTTATTTTTCGTATTCGGATTTGTTACTTGGGTGAACGGCACCCTCATCACTTTCTTCAAAAAAGCTTTCAGTCTTGATAACACCAGTTCTTACCTTGTCACTTTTGCCTTTTTCATCTCGTATACGGTCATGGCCATTCCTTCTTCAGAAGTGTTGAAACGGACGGGTTTCAAAAAAGGCATGTCGCTTGGGCTGGGCATCATGGCCGTTGGAACGTTGATCTTTATCCCTGCGGCCAAAATCGCTTCTTATCCTTTGTTTTTGGTTGGCCTTTTCACCATTGGTATTGGTTTAACGTTATTGCAAACGGCTTCCAATCCTTACGCGACCATCCTCGGACCTCGTGAAAGCGCAGCCCAACGAATCAGTTTTATGGGAATTGCCAACAAATTTGCGGGCATTTTCAGTCAGCGCCTTTTCGGAGGACTTTTGTTGGCAGGCGGCGCTGCAGCCACTCCTCAGGAGGAACTCCAAAAAGTGGAAATGCCGTATTTGATACTGACGGCGGTATTGGTGGTGTTGGCCGGCGTCATTTGGTTTTCCAAAGGTCTTCCCGAAGTAAGCGAAGAGCAGGAAGAAACGCCCGGAAATACAGTAAAAGTAGCGCGCAACAGCGTATTTTCGTTCCCTAATTTAGTATTAGGTGTCATTGCACTTTTCTGTTACGTGGGCGTTGAGGTGATTTCGGGAGATACTATCATCAATTATGGTGTCTCATTGGGCTTTACCGAAGCGGAAGCCAGTACTTTTGGAACATACACGTTGTGGTCGATGTTGGCCGCTTACGTTTTAGGGATCATTCTTATTCCTAAATACGTTTCTCAAAATTTGTGTTTGCAGGCTTCGGCTGTTCTGGGCGTCATTGGAACCGTTTTGGCCGTTACAACCGGTGGCTTTACTTCGGTATTGTGTATTGCTTTTTTAGGCTTTGCCAACGCCCTTGTATGGCCTGCCATGTGGCCCTTGGCGCTTGATGGACTGGGCAAATTCACCAAGACCGGTTCCGCCCTACTCATCATGGGTATTTCGGGAGGAGCCGTTTTACCATTGATCTACGGCAATATCGCAGATTCTATTCACAGCACTCAACAGGCCTATTGGGTCATGATGCCGTTATACTTATTCATTCTGTATTATGCCTTCATTGGCTACAAAAAACGCAGTTGGTAATTCCCTCATTTAAATTTGCCGCCCTCTCTTTCCCAAAAAGAGAGGGAATTTTTTTAGCTATGAAGATCAGCACACCGGGCCGAATTTGTTTTTTTGGCGAACATCAGGATTATTTAGGATTACCCACCATTGCCGCCGCCATTTCGCGCCGTATCAGCGTTGAAGGCAACCATCGGGCAGACGACAGGATCACCATCCATTTACCCGATCTCCACCAAGAGGAATCATTTACACTCTCCAACGCATCGACCTACGTAAAAGACCGGGACTATTTTCGCAGTACGCTCAACGTATTACGCCGTCGCGGGTTTGTGTTCAGTCGGGGCGTAGAATGTGAGGTTCATGGCAATATCCCCATCAATTCGGGCACGTCAAGTTCGTCGGCTTTGATCGTTTCATGGGCTAATTTCTTAACCCGACACGCCGATAATCCTGCCGTAATTTCGTCTAAAGAATTGGGAGAAATAGCTAATGAAGCCGAAGTACTGGAATTTGGAGAACCCGGCGGCATGATGGACCATTATTCTACCGCCATCGGCAACGTTATTTACCTCGAATCTACACCGAAAATTTACGTAGAAGCCTTACACCCAACACTGGGCACCTTTGTATTGGGAGATTCTCAGCAGCCCAAAGATACGCTGGGTATTTTGGCCCGTTGCCGGTTTGGAATGGAAGCGATCATTAAAAAAGTAACCGAATACGATCCTTCCTTTTCCATTTTCAATACTCCCTTTTTACAGGCTTCCGATTATTCCTCTTTGCTTTCAGCAGATGAATTGGGGCTTTTAAAAGCCAATTTAGAAGACCGAGACTTATTGATCGAGGGAAAAAAACTACTTCAATACACTTCTTCCTCTAAACAGGAAACAACTGATGTGGATACGGCTTTCGGGCAATTGCTTTATCGCCATTTTGCAAATCTCCGCGATCATAAACGTACATCTACCGAAAAGATCAATCGAATGGTGGAAGCATCTATGAATGCAGGCGCATTGGGCGGGAAGATCAACGGTTCCGGCGGTGGCGGCTGCATGTTTATGTACGCACCCAATTTTGCCGAAGAAGTAGCCGAAGCGATACGGCGCGAAGGAGGTATTCCGTACATCATTACGGTCGATGAAGGAACTAAATTAGAACAATAAGCAGGGTTTGATGTTTTTTTAGACAGCGTCTGTAAATCTTTTGGGGTGTTTGAGTCGTTTATTAGGTTTAAGAAGCGACCCAACCACTCCTTTTTTTGTAGTCAGTCAAACCTGTAAGGTCTGATTGATGCGATAACCGGACCATGTTTTTGTCGTCAGTCAAACCTATAAGGTCTGATTGACTGCGATAAACAGACCTTATAGGTTTATTTTAATGCAAAAGAGCAGGTTTACACCCGCTCTTTCAGAAAACAGTTTCTTGGCTGAAAACAGATCAGAACAATAACCCTTTGCTTAACATCGGATAAATGAAATAAAACACAATGTAACCGATCACTAAGAGCGTTAGGGCAGCTAACCATAAAGTTTGATCCAAAATCAAAGGCGTTTTTCTATCACCGGGGTGGATGCGGTACGATTTAGAGGACTTCATATAGCAGTATTTTGGGGTTTCGTTCTACAAAGGACTTACCTTTTTTTTAAATTGTTTAGCGTAAAACTACGTGTTCTTTCAAAAAGTTATCCAACGGTCGGGCAGCTGACTTTTGGCATACTTTTATTAGGGTTTATTTGTATCATTATCCATCTAGCGCGAATGCCGGCATACATCACATCCATCGGAACAGCCGTTCCGGAAAACTGCATAGAACAATCGTCCATCGCCGACTTCATGATACGCGCATCACAGTTGGATCCGACAGAGGCTCGTAAGCTACGTGTCCTGTATCGAAGCACCAAGATCCAAAAAAGATATTCCGTCTTAACCGATTACGGCAAAACCGACGACTTCGAATTTTACCCCAACACCTTTGATCTCGAACCTTTCCCGACCGTATCGCAGCGGATGCTTGCTTATCGGAAATACGCCTTGCCATTGGCCTTGAAAGCCGTAGCTTCCGCCTTAAAAAACAAGGATGTACTCTCAACCATCAGTCCCCAGCATTCCGCAATTCCCCGTTTTACTCACCTAATTACGGTCAGTTGCACCGGTTTATACGCTCCGGGATTGGATATTGAACTGGTGGAAGCCTTAGGGCTGTCCCGACAGGTGCATCGCACTTCCATCAATTTTATGGGGTGTTACGGTGCTTTTAACGGCTTGAAGGCCGCCAACTCCATTGTACAGGCAGACCCACATGCCAAAGTGCTGTTGGTTTGTATTGAGTTGTGTACGTTACATTTTCAGAAAAAAGTGGACGAAAATTATTTGCTTTCCAATGCATTGTTCGCCGATGGTGCTGCGGCAGTTATCATTGAATCGCAACCAAACACTCATACGCAGGGATTGTCGCTGGCGATGCAATCTTTTTACTGCGATCTGCTTTTTGAAGGCCGCAACGATATGGCTTGGCACGTGGGTGATTTTGGCTTTGAAATGGTGTTAAGTTCTTACATCCCGCGTTTGGTCAAAGGTGGACTTGGAGAATTGATGACCCAATTGCGACAAACTGCGTCCCTGCCTGTTTTTGATTTTTATGCCATTCATCCCGGAGGGCGGGCTATATTGGAGGCTGCCGAATCCCAACTTGGCCTCACGCCTGAAGATAATCGCTACGCATATGAGGTTTTACAAGAATATGGCAATATGTCTTCCTGCACGGTATTATTTGTTCTTCAAAAATTGCTTCAGGAACGCACACAAGAAGACATTGGCAAGCACATTTTCAGTTGCGCCTTCGGGCCGGGCCTGACATTGGAAACTGGAATTTTCAAAATAGTTTAATATTCTCAGTCAATCACAATAAAGTGAATTTATTCAACCATATAAGAAATATAAGGCCATATAAGCTTTAAATAACTGAAAAACAATGCCTTATATTTACTTATAATCCTCATATGGTTCAAAAGAAAGCATCTATACAATAAAAATTTTAATTGGCTGTGACTTTATTGTACTTTCTGCAACTAATACTTCTAAAATCCATCAGAAACCGGTCGCAGTGGCAAAAGTATCGTTACAGAACGAATTTGTTCAGCTCATCGCTGCTCAGCAAAAGCTGATCCACAGCCTTTGCAGCCTCTACTTTACGCTGCCGGAAGACCGAAAGGATATGTTTCAGGAAATTGTGCTGCAATTATGGAAATCGTATCCTTCGTTCAATCACCGGGCGAAAGTGTCTACGTGGATCTATCGAATTGCACTAAATACCGTGTTTGCCAAATTGCGAAAGGAAAAAGGGCGTCCCAAAAACGAATCGTATTCTGAACATGCGTATCAAATCTCATCGCCCGAATCGTCCTTGGAACTAACGCAGGCAACCGAAGAGCTGTATCGGGCCATTGAGCAACTTTCCGACATTGATAAAGCCATTATTATGCTTTATTTGGAAGAACACTCTTACGATGAAATCGCCGGTATTTTGAATCTGAGCCGAACGAATGTCAGTACAAAGATCAATCGCATTAAAACGCAACTGGAAAAGCTGCTGAAAAACCAATTACCATGAATCCGGACGAATTAAAACCCCTGTGGGAATCGTATAAAGAGCAGATCGGTGAGGAATACAACTGGAGTCAAGCCGAGCTTTCAGGCCTGATAAAAAGCCATCCTGTACCTGTGCGCTGGTACCGGAAGGTTCAACGACCAATGCTCCACTTTTGCGTAAGTTTCTTTCTTATCACTATTACTTCAGGCTGTTAAACCCTCAAAATCACTGTTTTATGCTGAATTATATTGTTTGGGACATCGCTCCCGATCTCATTACTATTGACCTTTTCGGCGCTTCTTTACCCATTCAATGGTATTCATTGCTGTTTGCCTCCTCTTTTTTGATCGGCCAAATGATCCTGACATATTTTTTTCGTACTGATTCTATCGAAGTAACACAAATAGAATCTCTGCTGTTGTACATGGTCATCGCCACCGTGATAGGTGCCCGATTGGGACATTATTTGTTTTACGAATGGGAACTTCTTTTCAGTGATCCGCAGGAATGGCTTTTGTCCATGATCCACATTCCTTTTCGAGGTTTAGCCAGTCATGGAGCCACGCTCGCCATTTTAATTGCCCTCTATCTATATTCACGTAAAAGGGATAATCCGCCTTTTTTATGGCTGGCAGACCGCATTGTCATTGCAGCTGCTCTTGGCGGGGCGTTGATTCGATTGGGTAATCTTTTCAATTCTGAAATCTACGGAACACCAACGAATCTGCCTTGGGGCTTTGTGTTTGTGCGAGAAACAGACATCAGCCTTTTGCCGCTCGTTCCGCGTCACCCGACGCAATTATACGAGGCTTTTTTCTGCCTGTTCCTTTTTGCGCTGACTTTTTATTTGTGGAAACAAAAAAGGCATATTCTTCCTACGGGTATCATTACAGGCATTTTCATGATCTTGCTGTTCAGTTTTCGTTTTATGGTTGAATTTCTCAAAACACCTCAGGAAGGTTTTGAAAACGGAATGTTACTGAATATGGGGCAATGGTTAAGCCTTCCAGTCATTCTGACAGGCTTTTTCATTTTGTTTTATGCCGCCAAAATCCAACCAAATTATACAGTCAATCAAGCAAATACAGCCAATTAAACATTGTATACGGACAGATTGATCAGCTCAAACTTAGCAATGCGCTAAAAAATTATTCACCATAAATAGCCCTATTGGTTTTCCGGCAGTACTGGTACTATCAGAAAACCAATTCATGAAAGAAACCGCTGCGTCTTACACCAAGGCCTTGTTGACAAGTGCCGCCTTAACTCTACTTCTTTTCGTGCTGTTTTTGGTGACCAATTGGAAACTGTCAGCCAAAGAACTGGCATTGGCAAGTCCGTATTTTTTGGTGATCTATTTTCTGCTTTTCACCATCGGCAACCCAAGCAGTATAACCCATTGGAAATCAAGACTCAAAGGAAGCGCTGAAAAGACCGTGATTTTTCCCGTTGCATTGATCGGAATCCTCTACACGTATCTGATTGTTCACGGCCACACGCCATTTAAAGGCTCTGCGGGTTTGTTTATTTTTTATTTACTGTTTCCAACATTGGGATTTTTAGCCTTCAAAAAGACCGCTTTACCCGTAGCGTGGTCGGATATTGTATTTGTGTTGCTGATCGTCATTCCCGCCACGGCCATGTCTTTCGGCACCGGCACTTCTCTCCCCTTCAACGGTTCAGGTTTCAGCAATGCCATGCGATTGGTCATTATGATTTCGACGGTATACAGTTTCAGCTACATTCGAAACCTACCCGACATCGGCTTTTATCCGACTTTTCGTTGGCAATCATTTCTTACCGCGTTGGGCGCTTGGCTGGCTTTTGTGGGATTGGTAATGGTGTTGGGCTATTTCGGAAATTTTCTGCAACTAAGCGGGCACAATATCCTCTCAACGACCTTTGCGTACGATTGGCTGAAAGATTTCGTCCGTATTTTTATGGGAACGGCGCTGTTTGAAGAGTTGTTTCTGCGCGGGCTTTTACAAAATATACTTTCTAAAAAGATAACCCAAAGCGGCAAATGGTCCATTTACTGGAAATATGGATTTGGGCTGTTCATCGTTTTGGCATTCATAACCGGCTATTTCGTCCAACTCCAAATGGCGTGGTTTCCTGTACTTATCACGGTGTTAATCTTTATTGCCGCGTACTTTATTGAGAAAAAACAAACGCTTCTGCATGGTCCTTATACCGCGTTGGCGATCACGAGTATCTTTTTTGGATTGGTACATTTTCATGCAGGTTCGCTGCTGTTTGTGGGATTGGCAAGCGTGGCAGGTTGGGCGTATGGCTATACATACATGAAAACCAACAATGTTTTTTATGCGGCGTTGGTGCATGCGCTGGTCAATTCCTCTGAATTTCTTTTTCACATATAATAATCACGCAAAGGCGCAGAGAAGTCAAAGACACAGCGCCTCTGCGTGAAAATAA
This sequence comes from Runella sp., assembly GCF_965279615.1. NCBI lineage: Bacteria > Pseudomonadati > Bacteroidota > Cytophagia > Cytophagales > Spirosomataceae > Runella > Runella sp. Next base: position 607,655 of record NZ_OZ257252.1, read on the forward strand.
AAAACAATGAAAAGAAAACTTAAAAAAGCAGCCAAATTCCTGGCATATACCTTGGTCTTTTTAGCTGTATTTGGCTATTTCTACTTTATTCTTCCCTTTTGGGGTATGCCTTTCAATACCCAACGACACGGGAATCCGCCCCTGACACCTGCGTGGGCGTTGGAATGCTGGCTGTGGGAAGACGACCAAAATACCGCCGCCTACGAAGATTTATTGCTGGCGGGGTATAAAGAACACGATATTCCCGTTCGCACCTTGCTGATCGACAGTCCGTGGAGCCTGCGGTACAATGATTTTGAAACCGATACGAGTCGTTATCCGGGCTATGAAAAATGGTTTACCGGCTTGCAGGATCAAGGCTATCGGGTGGTGCTGTGGATGACATCTATGGTAGACAGTCACAACAAAGACACCAAAGTACAGGCGTCAGACGCGTTTTATCAAGCGGCCAAAGACAAGGGTTATATGATCGGCAACGGGAACGAGATCAAATGGTGGAAGGGCAAAGGCGGCTTTATCGACTATACCAATCCGGAAGCCCAAAAATGGTGGCAAGGCATGCAGCAAAAAGTACTTAAATACGGCATCGACGGTTGGAAATTGGACGGCACTGCTACGCTTTTTCGTAAGCAATTAGGGCCAATTCCTTTTTTATACCAAAAAGCCCATTCGGGTTGGTTGACCACTCGCCAATACATGGATCTGTATTACCGCGAAGAATACAAAAACGGCCTCAAAACCAATCCCGAGTTTGTGACATTGGCCCGCGCCATGGATCGCGGCTACCATCCCGAAGGCTTTGCACCCATTGATGCATCACCCGTCAATTGGGTGGGCGACCAAAAACATCATTGGCAAAGCAAAACTCCGCCAACGGCCAAAGGAGAAGTGCAAAAAGACATTGCTTTAGAAGGTATTCAAGGGTTTGAATCTGCCATTCAGAGCATCTTAAAAAGTGCCAAACTGGGCTACAGCGTCATCGGTTCCGACGTGGCGGGCTTTTCGGGAGGCGATATTCCGCCGCGTTTGTACATTCGGTGGGCGCAATTCTCTACCTTTTGCGGACTGTTTCTCAACGGCGGCCACGGCGAACGGGCACTTTGGAAAAGAAGCCCGCAGGAATTTGAAATTATCCGCCGTTTTTCATGGCTGCATACCGAATTGATCCCTTATATGTACAGCTACGTGGTATCCGCACACCGAGGCGGCACTCGGCTTCAACGGCCGATCAACGGCAAATACCATTATCTGTTTGGCGATAATCTCCTTGCGGCACCTATCTACAAAGACGAGTTGGAAAACGAAATTCACCTTCCCGAAGGCCAATGGCGGTATTGGTTTGACGACAAAGAAGTCATTACAGGCCCAAAAACGTTCACCAAATCATTTCCACTCGAAGAGTTTCCCGTGTACATCAGGGAAGGCGCCATTATTCCCCTCAACATCCAACGCTCTTACACCGGCATCGGCGATTCTACTTCGGCCAATTATCTCACTTGGCTGATCTATCCAAAAGGCAAAAGTGAGTTCACCGTATACGACACCAAAGACCAAACACCTACTTCTTTATACGTTGACCAACAGGCCAATGTGCTCACCTTGCAATTCAAAGGCAAAAAATTGCCTTCTATTCTAACTATTCATGCTACTGCTTCCCCTAAGAAAGTACTGATTGACGGACACGAAACAGTCTTTGCCTATGATAACAGGAAACAAAAGTTGACGATCAAAACAGAAACGGGTAAAGAGCTGATTGTGTATCAATAAAATGGTCGTCGGAGATCCCTCTAATTCTCATTCAACCGCGCCTCCTCCAGATCCAGTTCATATTCTTTAGTACGCAGCAATTCATCGGAGTAGTGTTTCTCACTGCGGAGTTTATCCAATTCACTTCTTCGAATGGCGACGAGTTCCAGCAACATACGGCGGTATTTGGGTAGAAAATGCGGCGTTGGAGCGGCGTTTTCTTCTTTTAATAACTTTCGATTAGCAATATCGACCATACGCTCGTATCGATCTTTGATGCGGGTGTAAGCATCGATAGACGTAAGTTCATCGGTGTAGTTGGTTTGAAGATGATTCAGCACCGCTTCGGCAAGGCGCAAACGAATGGTGATTTCGTGTTCGGCTTCTTCGTTTTCTTCGTCTTTGATATTCAACCACTTAATGATAGGCGACAAACTAAGCCCCTGAAACACCAACGTAAACAGGATCACTACGAACGTGATGAACAACAACAGATCGCGGTGCGGAAACGGCAATTTATTATCCAACGTCAGCGGTACCGCTAAGGCAGACGCCAACGACACCACGCCCCGCATACCGCTCCAAGCGATCAGAAATTCGTTTTCCCATTTCATCCTTTTTTCTTTTTTGGACAAAATGCAAGACAAATAAGCCCCTGAAAATACCCATACAATACGTACAATAACCGTTAGAATACTGATAACCAAGGCATAAAAAACAAGTTCAACAATCGTATATTGCTCCAACCCCGTAATGATCTGAGGAAGCTGTAATCCGATCAAAATGAACACCAATCCATTCAGAATAAAGATCAGCGATTCCCACACCGAATAGGCCTGAATGCGTGTATTGTAACTGAATATTTCGTGGGAACGAAAGCTCAAAAACAGCCCGCCACTGACCACCGCCATTACACCCGAAAAATGAAAATGCTCGGCCGCGATATACATCAAATAAGGCGCAATGACCGTCAGCGAAGTGTCAATACTTGGCGTGGTAGGCAAAAACTTATGGACAGCGTACAGCACATGTGCAATGGCCAAACCAATGGCAATACCCAAACCTGCCACCATAAAGAAATCGGTGGTGGCTTTCATGAGCGTAAATTCACCGGTCAGCGTAGCAGCCAGTGCAAAACGGAAAACGATCAGCGATGACGCATCGTTGATCAGGCTTTCGCCTTCCAAAATCGTGACCACGCGTTTCGGCACTTTTATCCCCTGTAAAACTGACGTAGCGGCTACGGCATCCGGCGGTGAAATGATCCCACCCAATAAAAAACCCAACGCCAACGGGAAGTCCGGAATAAGCACTTGTGAAACCAACGCAATGGCCGTAGAGGTAAAAATCACCAACCCAAATGCCAACATACTGATGGCGCGACGGGCGGCCCAAAAATCCCGCCATGACGTATTCCAGGCGGCTGCGTATAACAAAGGAGGTAAAAAAAGCAGGAACACCATGTCAGGACTGAGGCTGACGACGGGAATACCGGGAATAAAACTGATGAATAATCCGGCAATAACTAAAAGAATAGGATACGATATTTTTAGTTTTTCGCTGAGCATCGCCAGCATCGAAACCGCAGCCAGCAGGGAAACAATCAATAATAGATTTTCTTGAATCATGGATACTAAAAAAGACAATAATCAGGATTAACGATAATTACAGGTCATTCACGGTCAATGGCAACCGATAAATATTTTTCTATTAAAGCCCTAAAATAGCCAAATTATGAAAAAAATCAACTCCCGGCTCCTAAAAACAGGCAATGAACGATGACTGTAGAAAAAGGGCGAAATGGCGCATCCCAAATGAGAAACACAGAATGGTGTGAGCGTTAGAAAAAGTCCCCAAAACGAGTATTTTATTCCCCATTGATTTTTAATGGGGAATTGGATTGTTTTTTTTATAGACAATTGATATATTTCACCATAAATAATTCCCAATATATGAATAACTTATTCAGAGGACTCCTTGCCGGTTATGGCGCAAAAAAATTAGGCGGTGGCTGTTTCAGTACTGTCCTCATTTTTATCATTCTATGGTACGTGCTGGGCCAATGTCAATAAACAACCCATTTTACACAAAAACCCCGCCGCTAGTTCATAGGGCGGGGTTTTTGATATTTCCAGATTTTACTTCTTTTTTGCCACGATCGTGAGCGTACCATCGGGATCATCAAACATAAAATTGATGGTATTGTTGGAAAAGCTTCCCGCTTTTTGGCCTGCCAGGTAAAATTCAATACTACCGTCGGCGGCTTTTTTAAGCTCGGCATCTTCCTGCCCGGTTTCGTCGGCACTGCCGGTAACTTTCAAAACAAACGAGACATTCACTTTGTCATCGCTCAATTTTTTGACCGTGTACTCTCCCGATATTCCGTTGGTGGGCAACGTGATGGTTAACCCTTTTTGCGACATCGAACTTACGGTATAACTCCCCGTCACCTGATCGGCGAGAGCGGGTGCTACATCGTTGTTCTTACAACCGGACAAAGTGATTACCGAGCAAAAAAGTGCAAACACAAAAAACCTAGTAACGATTTGATTAACAGATGTTTTCATAGCCTAATAATTAATTTTAAAGTTGATTAACGAATGTATTTGTTTAAATGGCCTGACAAAATTGGGGCATATTTCAGCACGCTGCAAGGGAGAATGTATAACCGGCGGGCATTACTGAAACATCGGTTTGCTTTGTACAAAATGTGGCGTTTATGCCCTGAAATAATTCCAGACAATTCCTGATAAACTACCCAGAAGTAATCCGATCACCGCGCCGACACAGAGGTATAAAAAGAAGAACGGGACGTAAAAGATCACCCATGCTTTGGCATCACTGCTCATGCCCTCGTATTGATTTACGCAAAAGGCTATCCCTGCGGCCAACCCTGCGATTGATCCTACAAAACCCATCAACCCGCCCCGCCACAGAAAACTCCAAAATGATTTTGGTTTGGCAGGCTTCGGCGTTGCCTGAATTTTTGGCTGCTCCACTTTCGCAGTCTTTTTAAGGACGGATTCCACCACAGACCGGGTCGTAATTGGATTTCCTTTGGCTTCCTGCGACCGAACGTATAGAAAGAGCCCGGCAATCAAAAGACCACCCGGCGCACCCAGAAGAATGGTTTGTTTCACCAATAAGCCATCATAATAGCCATCGAATTTTGTCACAATAAAAGCGATCAGGCCGCCCAAGGCCATGCCGATCACAATCCACAAAGCGAGAATCTTAAAAGTATACATTGACTGAAAAAATAAATAGTTATCGGTTATAAATGAATGGGTTGTAACGCTAAAGTATATTCCCAAAAGCGGAATGCAGCACTACTTTGGATATGAAAGATCAGGTAGAAAATGCTGTATAACATCCCCAACGGCACGAAACAATTAATAAAAATGCCGAAATCCCACGTCTTAAAAAAAGCACTTAAACCACTGAACAGAAACATGATACAGGGAAAGGAGAACAGTATAAGCGACACGATAAATATCATGTGAGGCTTGAGCGTAAGCGTTATAAGGATTTGCCCTTCCACTGTCTGAATACGACCATCTACGGTTGGGCTCATGCTTTGTTTCTTAAGTCTGCTGTAGGTTTTTCGTACCGAGAAATCATACGGTGTTATTTCTCCATAATAAGGTTTTTCACTCAGGAAGCTCATTCCCGTGATGACATTGGCCGACAGCCGCGCCTGAACTTCCGACGCTGTCAGGGAAGTGCGGTAGTGTATCGTTTTGTAAGGAAGAAAATTCATAATGAACATAAATAGGGTTGAAACAGCCATTTGACAACGTATTTATCCAAACCAAATCTTTCGGGCTAAAGGCAAAAAGACCAATCCGTACCGCAGCCATGTTTGGGGTTTATTGAAATCGCACACCAGAAACGACAGTCGCGCCGGCAGGTAATACATTCCAAAGAAAAGTAACAACAGCAGCGTATAACTCACCTTATCTCCTATCGAATCTTCTGCAAATGTGCCTTGAAGTACATTATTGGTAATCAATCCGCTCCACGCAATGGTCGTCAATACAATTCCCGAAAATATCAGCAGCAATGTCCCGAATCCATCTTCAACGCGGTCTTGAAGCGATGGTTTCCGGTAGTGGTCGGGGCGCGTATTTTGGATGGCCCACCACGTCATGAACAGCACGACCGGGACACACAGCAGAAACTCCCACCCTTTTGCGTCGGGATCTATGCTTACGACCCCGACAATCACGAGAAATATTCCAAATAGGGCAAAATGAAAGATCAGAATAAAAAAGATCGGCAACGCAAACCACGAATCCCACAAACGATTGTTTTGCACCGCTTCGGCAGCCCTTTTTCGACGTAAATACAATCCTAAGCCTTGGGCAACAATGGCTCCCAGTACCAGTGCCCCCACCATCAGATCAGGTTTATTGGCTGCGGTATCGGCAAACAATCTATCCAATAAATAGCGGTGCAGCAAAGGCTCTGCTAAAAAATTGAACGCTAAAAAAACGGCATCGAACAATATCCCCAAAGGGTTAGCGCTTGCCTGTGATAAAAACACCCGATTGGTAGTTGCCGGTTTTATCTTTTCCACCGTAATTTTCAGTTTCTTCAAACGTTGCAGGGTCAGCGCCTTCTACTTTTCTATTTTCGTAAAAAACGCTGTTTTTATCTCGGCCGTAAAAGCGTTTCACCGCAGTGAATGTCTCCGCATCGGCGCTCGGAACGGGTACCCACTCAATAGTTCGGCCCAAAGAGATCGACCAAACACCGTTCTTATCTTTAAAATACATTTCCGATACACGTTTAAAACTCTGTCCGTCAATCCCTTCCAACGGATTATCTTGCCAGAATACGTAGTTTTTGTCCCTGCACACGTAATAGCCGTTAAACATCGGCACGAATTCGAACGTAGCGGGATCGGCATTGGTGATCTTAAAATTCCCCTTGTAGATGTACCGACTGTCTTTTGCATAAGCAATGCCCTGTGCAGTTACGTTGGTTGGTGTTTCCTCCGGATTGGGAACGATCTCAAAATGAGCAGCGTCCGTACTGATGATCTCATCGCGGGTATAACCGTGGTTTTTATCTTTGGAATAACTGCCGCCCAAAAACACAAACGTAGCAGGGTCAGCATTCTCAATTACTTTTCCCGATAGAAAAACGTAGTGTTTATCTTTGCCATAATTGTCATTAATTGCTTTGAAAGAGGCGGCATCCGCCTGCTCCATAACAATTCTCCGAGCGGGAAAACCGGCATAATGCACCACTTTTCCGTCTTCAAAGGCATAGCCGTTCCGCATTCCTTCCGGCAACTTACATCCTTTGAATAACAGGGCAAAAGCGGCAATTCCCAGCGAAAAGATCGTTCTCAACATAATTATAAAGGAGTTAGCTGAAAATAGAACCATAAAATGACCCCCGCAAAAATAAGTGCTTCGATGGTTTGGATACGAAAACCTTCTTTGACGAGCGAGAGTACTCCCAACAACAAAGCAATCACAGCCCCGATCAATACCGCATAATATCCCCGTTGAAGGGCCATCTCGGTAGGTTTGGGAATAAAATAGATGACCACAATAAACCCGGCCATCACCACCGCCAATGCCAACGATAAATAAAATGCGATCTTGCCAATCATGCTTGTATTTGATATGGAATGGCACAAAAGTATATACCGCGCCAAGCGCAGAAAACAGAGAATGTAAGACCGGCGGATTTGGTGAAAAGGTGGGGAGAATGGGTGTAAATTCGGCAAAAACCGTAATCAGAAAAAAGGGCATTCAGTTACGAAAAATGGCTTTTTTACAAACCTTTTTCCGGCACAGTTCGTTGTCTCTAATGAGTAGTTTAGTCGTCAATAAAGAATAATGCAAAGCCAATCAGTTCAGTTTTTGTGATTTAATCGAAAACAACATCAAAAAGACGTTTCACCAGTCATAATAAATTGTATTTCAGCCATTAGCGCGCAATTCAATACCACAACAACAGACAACATTTTCCATGGAAAAAGCCGAAAAAATCCGCAAAGCATACGTTGAGTACGTGCTCGACCACGGGCAGCCTCCCGCCTCTTTTTACGCATTTGCCAAAAAACTGAAAATGACCGAAGGAGAGTTGTACGAATTTTACACTTCTTTCGAAGCCATCGACATGGATCTATGGGTATCGTTTTTTGAACAGGCCCGCACCAATGCCGAAAATGACCCTACGTATCAAGGGTATTCGGTACGGGAAAAGCTGTTGGCATTTTACTATACGTGGGTGGAAGTGCTGAAATCGAACCGCAGTTTTGTGACCTACAGCTACCGTAAATTAGCTCAACCCGTAGCCGCCAAAAATCCGCAGGAATTGCGACCTTTCAAGGAAGCGTTCAATACTTACGCACGTGATCTGATGTACGAAGGTCGCGAAAGTCAAGAGATCGTGGCACGCCCTTATGTATCAAGCCGTTATCCGGAAGCCGTATGGCTCAACACTTTATACATTTTAGATTTTTGGGTCAAAGATACAAGCCGCAATTTTGAATTGACCGACACCGCCATTGAAAAAACCGTCAACACCGCTTTTGATCTCATGGGCCGCTCCCTTGTAGACACGGTTGTTGATCTAGCCAAATTTGTCTACCAAAACAGATAGAAATGAGGCGCCGCAAATGGGTGGTAAAGTTTATTTACGCCTCACTTCCGGCTACTCATTTCTGATTTCTCAGCAATGAAACAACAAGATAAAATTCCCACCTCCAAAGTAGCAAGGGCCACGCAGTTTTTGAAAACGGGGGCCAAAATTGGCGGCAACTACCTGAAATACAACGTCAAAAAGATCATTGACCCCACCATTTCCCGCGACGAACTTCATCAGGACAACGCCACGGATGTGTATGAGTCATTGAGCGAATTGAAAGGTTCGGCCCTCAAAGTCGCACAGATGCTGAGCATGGACCGCAGCGTGTTGCCGCGCCAATACGTGGACAAATTTCAGATGTCGCAGTATTCCGCGCCGCCGCTTTCGGGGCCATTGGTGGTCAAAACCTTTCGCGGCTATTTTGGCAAAGCGCCGCACGAACTTTACGATACATTCGACATCAATGCCGTCAATGCCGCTTCCATTGGGCAAGTGCATGAAGCGTGGAAATACGGCAAGCACCTGGCGGTCAAAGTGCAATATCCCGGCGTGGCCGAAAGTATCAGCTCTGACCTTAAAATGGTCAAACCAATGGCCGTGACGCTGTTTGGACTGAATGAAAAAGACGTAGAGCGCTATACCGAAGAGGTCGAAACCAAATTGTTGGAAGAAACCGACTATGATCTGGAATTGCGCCGTTCCATCGAAATTTCCGAAGCCTGCAAACACATCGAAGGGCTTATTTTTCCGAAATATTACCCTGAATTATCCTCCAAACGCATCCTGACGATGGATTGGTTGGAGGGATTGCATTTGAAGGATTTCTTACAAACCAATCCTTCGCAGGAAGCGCGTGATCGTATCGGGCAGTTGTTGTGGGATTTTTATGACCATCAGGTGCATCAATTGCGGCAGGTTCACGCCGATCCTCACCCCGGCAATTTTCTGATGCGGGAAGATGGCACAATGGGCGTTATTGACTTTGGTTGCGTAAAGGTGATTCCTGAATATTTCTACGATAATTACTTCACACTCATCAATCCCGATACTGTTGATGATGACGAATTGACCGAAAAGATATTTTACAATCTTGAATTTTTGGTCAAAGAAGATGCTCCGCGTGAAAAAGCGTTGTTCACTGAGTTATTTAAAAAAATGATTCGCTTATTAGGCCAGCCCTTCGCGGTAGATGAGTTTGATTTCGGTGACCATTCTTATTTTGACACGGTTTATGCCTTTGCCGATGAATTGGGCAAAGTGGAAGAAATCCGTAATTCAAAAGTGGCTCGCGGCTCTAAAGACGGCCTGTACGTAAATCGCACCTATTTTGGGCTATATTCTATGCTCAACGAACTCGGCGCCCGCGTAAAGACCAATCGTCCGGAGTGGCTGCGGAGCAAAAAGCAGGCGGCGCAAGTCTCATAAAAATGTTTATAATTGAATAAATTGTGTGACCCCGGATGGGGTCATACGTTTATAGAAAAATGTTCGTCTATAGACGTTATGACCCCATCCGGGGTCACACAATTCATAAATCAACCATTGGTGGTAACCAGCTATTCATCGTTGTAATAACGCTTCAAAAATCGGATATTTCTCCCCTTCCGCGTTCATAATTCCCAATTCTCCCACAGTACGAAACATCGTTGCGGAAGCAACATTTGTTTGAGCTAAATGCTCCAACACTTGTGTTGCCCATTGCCCGGCGAATTCTGTTTTTTGACGGCTATCCAACTGTCTTTTAAGCGGTAATGTAAAATCAGTCGAGTTGGTTACGTAAGGATTGGTGCGTTTGCGCAGCGAAATAAACGATAAGTGAACGGTTTTTTGGTACATATTTTCGGCGCTTTCTACTAAGTATTTCACCGTTTCGGCATTTTCCATGATCGTCAAGTCATCAAATGCGTGCTCCTGCGGATGAAACGAACAACTCACAAAATCGGCGTCTCCCGCATCAAATCGGTTGCGATTGAGCTCGGTAAAATTATAGTCTGTTCCTACGCCGATCTTTACGTTGGGAAGCTGTTGCTTAAACGTTGGAATATAGTCGATCAACGCTTGCGGGGTAACTAATTGCTTGGCCGAAAAAAGCAACACTTGCTTCACTTTCAAGTTATTTTGGCGGCATACACCTGCAAAATCGGCTAACTGAGACTCAAAATCATCCGCACAAAACAAGGCTATTTCGAGTGGAAGATTAAGTAACGCGGCGTTTTCGCAATGATTTGAAAATTGGCTTATCCAATCTTCTGCCGAAAGTTGTAAGTCGATACGGTAATGGCTCAACGAAAGCGATTTCAACAACTCCACCGCTTTCTCTGATAAAATTTCAGTTTCCACGGAAGCGGCAATTCCCAATACTACCTTCTTTTTTTCTGCTTCTGCCTTTTCGTCCGGCGTAGGTAATACAGAAGGTTCCGGTATGGAGATCGGGCGCAGCGTAACGCGTTGCCAAACACTGTCTCCTTCCTGTAATTGAACGGGAAAAGGCCGTGAAAGCGGGGTACAAAACGTTTTATACGAAGCATCGCCCCAGTTGCGTTGATCTTCGGTTTCAAACAGATCGCCTGCAAATTCCAGATGATACCCGCCTCCGTTTCCCGCCTGCCACTGCATGGTGCGAATGTTCAGAAAAGGATCCTGCGCGGCAATGTAATGCGGAAAATGAGTCGCCGTTTTTGTACCATCATCATGAAAGATCGAAACAGGCTGCCCGGCAGTTCCCTGAATTGGATGAAGAATGCAAAAACCTGCACGGTTTCTGCGAATCGGCTGTATGGCTTTCCCTTGAATTTCAAAAACAATGGTCCCGTCTTCGCCACCGTTGATACCTACATTCCACTCAAAAACAGGCTCTTGTGCTTCGTTTATATTGATGCTCTTATACGAAATAGAAAAGCTGTCTCCTCTGCTATGAATGCTCTCATTTTCTATTTTCTGAGCAAACGTCCCCCAATTATGGTCGCGTACGGCAAAATAGACCATTCTTACTACTTCTGACCCTTCATGTTTGATCTGACGAAGAAAACCATTTTGATAACCGATTTCGAAAGTGCCCGATTGGAGTAATTGCATAACTGATTATTTAAGTGAAATTTTAGAAAATCGGACCTGAAAAGATTTATTCATATTGCCTGTAAAACTTCCAATGCCTTATCTATAAAGCAAAGTTGACGCGAATCATCATTGCTCTACGCGTCAATTTTTAGCGTTTCTCCAAAAACTGCGTTATATTTTCTTTTCCGATCTGAAATATGTAAATTAATTATTCGACTTTAATTGTCAAGAATTCATTTAAAATTACCATCATAATACAAGGATTTACTTCATAGTAAGACAATATAGCATGTAATTATTTCAAGAACTTACAGCATCTCCTTAACAACTTTGAGGTGTTTCCGGCATTTCAATAGCTATAAATTGTACTATTCAAATTTGATATTTGGACATATATTGTATTATTCCGAACTTTGTATCATATTCATCAAACAATCAGCACCATGAACGCAATTAATTTCAAGTACATTTTTGCTTATTTTCAGGATTCGCAACGAAAAAGTTGGTATCGGCAGTTTGAAGCCTTTACTCTACGTAAACATAAAGTTTTTGAAGCACTCGCCCGCACAGGGCAACCTTTCGGAGGGAAAGTATAGTAGGAATAACGTTAGGGCTGAATCTACAGCCTTTTTTTATTATCTGACCACCACTACCTGCTCGCTCATTCTATATTTCCCGGCTTGCACCTGTAGAACGTAGGTCCCGGTTGGCAACTGATTGACCCGAAACTCGTGTTTTTGAAGGCCTACATTGACCGTAAACTCATCCTGAGCCAACACCCGTCCGGTCATATCAACCAATTGAGCATTGCCGGTCATACTTGTAGCACTTTCAAAACTATACACAACCTTGTCTGTGGTTGGATTGGGTGTTACCTTAAGGCTCAACAGAGACGGTATGTTAGGGATCGATGAAATAGTGTTGTAGTCAAATTTGCACAGAAAAACCTCTCTTCCTTTCAGGGAAATGTTTTTTTGCCAATTTTGGTGAGACAGCTTAACTTCTGTCACTTGGGTATCAGAAGTAGCGTAAGGATTTTGGGCAGCAATCAAAATTTCACTGCCTTTGATCACACCCCGCCAAATAGCGGATTTATTTTTAGCGGATTCCACTGCCGGTTGAGGAATAACCAGTTCATTATCACCTTCAAAAAATGCTTTGAACTGTGATAATCGCTGCAACGCCGCAATGAAATATTCGTAAGTAGCGTAGTTTTCCTGTCGGGTATCTCCTACGGGCGCATCCCAAAGCCAAAGTCCTTTAGCACCGGAAAAAAACGGGAAAATAGCCGTAGCTTCCGCCACAAAATTGGGCACAAACGGAATGGTTGGATTAAAGGCATCATGGTAACGCAACCAAACAAACGGAATAATGGGCTTGGTAGACCACGCGCGATTGGCTTCAATCACAAATAATATGTACGCCAAGTAATCTTTCCCAAAGGGCGAGGTAGTGTAATCGTAATAATAATAACACGAAGGTGTCAGAAAATTCAGTTGGTTATGAAAAGGACCGCCGACTTTTCCGGTAAGTGTATCCCGCATTACATGCAGAATCAGACTCGGATCGGTCGTCCAGTCGCTCCAAGGGGTCAGCGTCATTCCCAGCCAATTATTGAAACTGCCTCTGATCATCACATCGCTATAGCTTCCCAATTTTGTAGCAGCGTCGGTACGCTCGCGTACGTAATCAGTAGGTGCCGCGTAAAGACGTTGCATATCACGCTTATAGCGGTCCACAAACTGGGCATCGCTCAGATTTCGGTAATTTTCAGGGACGCGTTGATTGCTTTTGATCGTCAGAATTTCGCGGTCGGTATCATGAATACGCTCAATGTCAAGGGCTATAATGTCATACGCGGGACGGTCGGTATCGCGGGAGTCGTTAAATAAGCTCGCCATATTCCGCAACTGATTGTTCCAAGTACTGCGATACAGCGAAAGGTCATTTGCCCAAGGGCTTTCCAAATTACGTTCGGACCAAGGTTGCGTATTGGCATCCGTGGCCACGTGGTACCAGGTAATGGCGCGTTTACTGACGGGGAGGTCGGCACTTTCATTGCCTGAAAAGCTTGCTAAGTGGCTGAACCCCCGCCGTAAAGGCCAAGATCGGGTGTCGCCGAAGCGCGGCCCTTCGTAAATTATCGTAAAAGGAAGTGAAAAGTCCGGAAATTTTTCCCATTCAATAGCGTTATTTCTCTGAACGGGCGTCCACTGCAAAGGCGTACCGCATTCCTGAGCAAAAGAAGCAGAAAAACTCAACGCAAACAGTCCCGCTAACCAACCCCTATTTTGTCGCATAAAAACTCGTTATTTATTAATAATCAGGGCTTAAACAATGAATACCTAATTCATAACGCTTAACTTTAAGCCCAATATATACGGCATAAAACAATAAAAGCACTAATTTTGAGTGCAAATCTAACGCGTAAAACAAGCTATGAAAAAACTGACGTTCATTTATTCTTTCGTATTGACTTTCTTTTTGCTGAGCTGCAATCGCACGACCACCGGCGAGCCAAGCAACGAAACAACGGTAAGGGTATTGACAACCAACCCTTGGAAAGTAGACAAAATTACGGATTTGAACGGCAATGTCATCAACACCGCTGCATTACCGGAGCAATCTAAAGCACTTTTCGGGATAAATATCCAATTCAGCGATGACAAAACGGTAAGAGCCATTGACCCTGTTGCACGTACGGTCATTAACGGCGGTACTTGGAATTTTTTAGATAATGAAAAAATCCTTGACATTGATATCAAAGACCTGAAAGGGCAATTTCCCATTAATAAATTGGAGCGTTCGCGCATGGTGTTGCTGAATAATATCGTCTACAACGGCTTAACCTTTCAAGTATATTTAGAACTGGTTCCTGCCTTATAATCAACGTATGCGATCTTCTGTTATCCGTTTTGAGACGGAACCCAATTTTTACATTTATGCCGAAGGGTGGGGTGATTCAAGCGCTCCACCCATTCTTTTATTGCACGGAGGCGGGCAAACTCACCACTCTTGGGGCGATACGGCACGGCGGCTTGCCGAACGTGGTTGGTACGCCATCACGTATGATGCCCGAGGCCACGGCAGCAGCGATTGGTCGCCGGAAGGCCATTATTGGGTAGATGCGCTGGTCAGCGATTTGAAAGCCATCATCCAACAAATTGGCGGGACGCCTGCCCTCATCGGCGCATCCATGGGTGGAATTACGGCGATGTTATTGGAAGGAGAGTCCAAAGAATCGCTCACTTCTGCCATTGTGTTGGTGGATATTGCCCCAAAAGCCGAGCAAAAAGGCATTGAACGTATCTTTGCTTTCATGAGTGCTCACATGGAAAGTGGTTTTGCTTCGTTGGAGGAAGCAGCGGCAGCGGTGGCGGCTTATCTCCCGCAGCGCGCGAAAGACACCGATCATTCGCGGTTAGAGAAAAACCTGCGCCTGCGCAATGGGCGGTATTATTGGCACTGGGACCCTACGATGTTGAAAGTGTGGAAAAACACTACGCCCGACCAACAAATTGAGTATGAAGAACGCCTTTTTACGGCTGCTCAACACCTTAAATCTCCTACTATGATCGTACGGGGAGGAATGAGTGATGTGGTCAGTGACCGTGTGATGGCTGAATTTTTGGATGCGGTACCGCACGTACGCAGCCTGACCGTTTCGGGAGCGGGGCACATGGTGGCGGGTGATTCCAACCACGCGTTTACCAATGCCGTGATTGATTTTTTGGAAGAAGCTTATCCGGTAAATTGAGACAGGATTTCAAGATTAACAGGATAATCCTGTCAATCCTGAAATCTTGTCTACACTATTAATCCTTCACTTTGCCCCAACCCAGCGTTGCGACCATCCAATCAGGAAGGTGCGTTTGTTTTTTACGCTTCTTGAGGTTCAAATAAATGCCCAGTTTTTTGAGAATAGGCACTCGGTGCGTTTCTACAAATTCAATAAGCGTACCATCGGGATCTTCTACGTATGAGAAACGTCCGGCCGCTTCGCCCATATCAAACGAATCGGCACTGTCTACCGTAAAGGGAAAACCATTGGCTTCGCAACGGGCTTTGAGGGCATTCATGTCAAGCGCATCAAAGCACAGGTGAATAAAACCGGCATCGCCCCAATCTCGATCTTCAAAGATCTTGCGCGGAGTGCGATCAAGCGCCTGCACCAATTCAATTTCTATTCCACCCAGCAACTTCCCGAAAGCCCCGGTATCTCCGAGCGTTTTACGAAGCAACACACGACGGAATTTTTGTTGTCTTACACCTAAGAAATCGAAATCATCAAAAGTTCCTGTTTTATCGTATACAACCTGACTGATCTGCAACGTATTGGCGTAGAACCGGATGGCTTTTTCCATATCACTCACTCCGATTACCGCTCCGCAAACGCCACCGGTGAGTGACTCGTTGGGACGAAACCATGAATCATTCGGAACGATCTGCAACATATTTCCCCGACAGTCTTTCAGCCAAAAGTGCGAGCGTTGTTCAGGAGAAATGCCGAGCGGCGATTTATTTTCAGCTTTCGCTAATTGAGCGTGAAATTTCGCAACGTCTATACTTTTTATTTTGATCGCAAAAATGCCCAGATCCCCTAATTCAGGTTGAAAATCAGGCTCTACCGGTACACGATTTTTATATTGCCATATTTCAACGCCGCCACCGCCGGCCATATTTAATGCCATAATGGCTTGCCGACTTCGCACTTCTCCTGACGTATATTTCGTCATTAACTTTGCTTCTGCTTCATCATTGAAAATGGGGACATTCAATCCAAGCGTTTTTCGATACCATTTCCACACCTCGTTGGCGTTCGGAACACCAATGCCCACTTGCTGGATTCCACTGATTAGGTTGCTCATATTGTTAGAAAAGGAAGTATGTTATTAGCGGCCAATTTACGTTATTTTTCAATACACCCGTTTAGGATGACCATAATCCGGCTAAAAATCAGATGACAACTCAGGCGCATTATTCCCCCATGCAGTGTTTGGTTTTGGCCCCATTTTCACCGTCAATATTCCGCCCTCCGTCAATTGTTTGTGCGTTAAATAAGGCTTTGTAAACGGTTTCCCATTGAATAGTACCGATTGAATATAGCAATTTTCGGGTGAATTATTGGTGGCAATAAGTTTAAACGATTTCCCATTGGGCAACGTAAGCAACAGTTCATTAAAACTCGGACTCCCCAACACATAATATGGCTTGCCGGGGCACACGGGATAAAAGCCCATCATGCTGAACACCAACCACGACGACATTTGACCGCCATCTTCATTGCCACTCAATCCGCCCGGTTCAGCCGTATATTCTTCTTTGATCAATTTGCGCACCCAACGTTGCGTTTTCCAGGGAGCACCTCCATAAGCGTACAGATAAACCGTATGGTGTCCGGGTTCGTTGCCGTGCCAATAGTATCCTTTCTCAAACATAGAATCCAATTTGGCAACAAAGTTTTCTTTGCCGCCCATTATCTTCATCAGGCCGCCAATAGCGTGCGGCACAAACCACGTGTATTGTGCCGGGGAGCCTTCTGTAATGAAAGATGCTCGCGTAGCAAAAGGATTGAAATTGGTACTCCAACGCCCATCCGCGTACCTTCCCCTCGCCCAACCGGTTTGCGGATCGATCACATTTCGATAGCTGGAAGCATGCAGTGCAAGCGTTTTTTCATCTGCCGTTTTCCCCAACGCTTTTGCCAACGTACCGAGGCAAAAATCATCATAAGCATATTCAAGCGTACGCGACGTTTGCTCGCGTTTATGGAATGCCTGCCATACCGAATCTTCCAACGGAATGTAGTTGTATTTTAAATAACTTTCCATGCCTCGGCGGCCTTTGCCGGACTCATAGCTCTTGGGATCGGGGTTAGCCACAAACGCATTTTGCCGTAAATAATGATAGCCCGTTTCAACGTCAAAACCACGAATCCCTTTGGCGTAGGCATCAGCCATCGCGGATGCCACGTGGTCGCCGGTCATGGCGGCGGTGTAGTGATTCCAACACGGAAAAATGGGCATCCATCCTCCCTGCTCTGCTTTCTTTACTAACGATTGCATCATGTGAGCGGAGCGTTTGGGTTCCAACAATGCATGCAACGGCATAGCCGCCCGGAAGGTATCCCACAGACTGAAATCACAGTAATAATCAAAGCCTTTGGCCGTATGAATTTGGTCGTCTTCGGCAAAGCCGGGATAGCGTCCGTCAACGTCAGAAAAAAGTCTAGGAGTATGTTTAGAGTGATATAACGCAGTATAAAAAACGACCTTATCCTGCTCCGTGCCCTTTACTTGCGCTTTGCCTAATTCCAGGTTCCAGGCCTGCTCTGCGCTGCGCTTTATTTGGTCAAAATTCCAGTGCGGAAGTTCGGCCGCAAGGTTGCGCCGAGCGCCTTCCAAATCCGTAAAGGATGACCCTACCCGCACATTTACCACTAAATTCTCTTCCGGTTCAAATTCTATATAAGCACCTACCTTCTCTCGCCTCCCGCTTCCTTTCGCCTGTTTTTCACTGGGTTGAACACTGTTAGATTTCCATACCCCGTAAGATTTGAAGGATTTTTCAAACTGAATCACATAATATCCACTAAATCCCGCCGATTGGCCGGCACCCTGATAAATGCGGTGTACAGGATTATAAACAACCACTTCTTTGCGCTCAGGAAAGACTTCAACGTAGCCTTCACCTTCATCACTATTGGGTTCAATGACCAGAAAAGCCGCTTCTTTTTTTCTATAATTAAAACGCAAAATCCCCGCTCTTTGGGTAGCGGTCAGTTCGGCTTTGATCTTCGAATCGAGGAGTTCAACGGAGTAATAAGCGGGGGTAATTACTTCCTGTTCGTGGGTAAAACGGGAGGCTCTTTCTTCAGCCGAAACCACTAATTTTCCCGAAAGCGGCATCACTGCCAGACTGCCATAATCCTGTACGCAACTCCCGTTGAGCCAATGGCTCCCCCGAAATCCGTTGATCTTTGGGTCGTTGAAATAATAGGGCGCTATGCATTTTGTTTCCGTTGCACGCGTTTGAGGCGTCCACGTGGTCATGCCGTGAGGACGCCCGATGACAGGTGCAATTTGACCGCGCAGTTCACTGGCACCTTCGCTGTGTCTACGAGCGCTTTCGGTCGTGGCGGGAGCAGAACCTATGTAAGGATTAACGTACTGAACAGGGCTTTTTTGGGCAAGACAAAAAGAAGAAAAAAGAAGAGGGAAAACGAAATATTTCATGCAATATAGTGTATAGCCATAAAAAGGCAAAAAGGCTTTTTTATACTTAAAAAGCCTTTTCCGGGTATTATCTTTTAAGGGATTGGTTGATCCTGTTAATGATAAAAAGGTTGCCGAACGAACATATCTTAGAACATATCTGGCAACGTTCGCCGATCCATTCATCATCTACGGATTCAAGGTATACAGTCTCATCTTTCCGGTCAAGGATTTCAGTATGAGCATTGAAGGCTTGCTCATACGGCAATTCTTCGTCGCATTTTACGCATACGTATTTCATGGTACAGATAACGGAACGATTTGATGGTGTGAACTTTAGATGTTAAAGTCGTAAAAAGTTCAATACCACAAACGTATATGTATATCAAAACCTGAATTGTCGCGACGATTAAACCGTAAAAAGAGAGGAAGCGATCAACTTTCTCCAATGGATTTCATAAACTCTTCCACGTATTGCTCACCGACCGGAATGATGGCCTCTCCAATATGGATCTTCAGATTGCGTACCGATTGTATCTTATCCAGCGAAACAATGTACGATTTATGTACCCGCATAAACTCGTGCGTTGGCAATTTTTGCTCGATCCCTTTCAACGTCATACGCGTTATGACGGGGTGGCGCGCCGAGGTCAGGTAAATTTTTACGTAGTCTTTTAAGCCTTCAATGTACGTAATTTCGTCGTACCGTATTTTTACCAATGCATAATTGGCGTTGACAAAAAAATGCGTTGACAACAATTCCGGAGAAGGCGTTTGCTGACGTAATTTAAACAGTTCAAATGCTTTGTTGGCCGCTTTTAAAAAGCGGTCAAAAGAAACCGGTTTCAACAGATAATCAACCACATCCAACTCAAACCCTTCCAGGGCGTATTGCTCATAAGCCGTAATAAAAATGACCATGGGCGAGGTGGATTGTCCCTGTAATGATTTCAGGAACTGAACTCCCGTGATCCCCGGCATTTGAATATCTAAAAAAACCAAGTCTGCATTTTGTTCGTGGAGTATATCCATTGCTTCAAAAGCATTCTGACAACCGGCCGCCAATTCTAAAAAAGGAACCTGACGAATATTATCTTCCAAGAGTTCAAGCGCTAAAGGCTCGTCATCAACGGCGATACAGCGAAGTTTACGCATAAAAAAATGGTTAAGTTGATGAAAAGGCCTTCAAAAAAAAGCGAATTATTTTAGAATAATTTCTACTTCTGTAATGAAGATGTCTTTTTCTTTCGAAATTTTAAATGTATGCTGTTCGGGGTAAAGTAACTCCAGACGCCGCCGAACGTTGGCTAATCCGATGCCTGAACTTCCATCCTTTGACTCGACAAAATCACTGTTGAAGCGGTTTTGTACCCTAAAACGAAGTTTGTGCCGATCCGTTGCCAGCGCAATTTGAATGTAAGGCTCCCGAATAAACCCTGTCCCGTGTTTAAACGCATTTTCGACAAAAGGAATCAGCAGCATAGGCTCCAATGCCAATCCGTTGACGGGTGTATTAAAGTCCATTTCTACTTTCACCTTATTACCAAAACGCATTTGTTGTAAATCTACGTAACTCTTCAGATAATTGATCTCTTTGTCCAAAGGAATTTTGGCATCATCCGAATCATACAGCATATACCGGAGCAGATCCGACATTTTCACGATCATGGGCTCAAGCATATCTGATTTCTTACGCGCCAATGCCGCCAAACTGTTCATCAGATTGAACATAAAGTGAGGGCTTATCTGCGAACGTAAAAACGACAATTCCGACTGTAATCGTACTTTCTCCTGTTCATTCTGAAGTCGATGCTCTCTTTGATAATCACTCAGTAACTGAAAACACGTGCTGATTCCAATGACAGAGATCAATGAATAGAAGGTGGAATACGTAAACCACGTCCGTGGTGCAAAACCCATCAAACCATACCGAAAGAAATAGGTTATTGTCAAAATGACGATAAATGAAGTCAATAAGATAAGCAGGTAAATTCCGAGTCCCTGCTTTTTGAATATTTTTGGAAGGAATACTTCTGAGTTTGCATAAAACAGCAACACGGAGAAAAGTTGGCTAAAATAAAAGGTAAGCTGCCAAATACGTTCCCGTTGCTCTGCACTCAACTTTGGTTGCGTATCAGCAGAGGGTTGCTGAGATTGAATCAAAATAAAGGGCAGAAAAATAAAGCAGGCCCAAAAGAAAATGTGGGTAATAACAACTAAAAGCTGCTTCCAGGGAATTTTTTTGGCAGGCGCAGGTAAAGTGATCGGTTGAGCTATCATACGAATACGATTTAAAACGATAAAAGGCTAGCGGTATAGTTAAATTTAATTAAAATTTAACCACCCTTTACCTTAAAGTTATGAAATACGGATGTATCAGCCTTAACGAAGCGACGTTTAGCGCGAATATTTAGACGAAATTGCATCTAATAGGGATATTCTTCGTAAATGCGCTTACATGCCGTTTAACCCAAATCTATCACCTTCCCGGCATCGCTTTGTTTCATTTTTTCGGGGATTACGCTCAGAATTTCGGTTTTCATTGCCTCAATGATGCCCTTCTTGATATGATGTCGCAACGTGACGATGCTTACTTCCCGGATAGGGATCGGCGCATGAAAGCGCCGAATCTGCAACCGCTGCCGGTCGGTTAGATCTTTCAGTGACAATTCGGGTAAAATTGTTACCCCACCGTAGTGCTCTACCATTCGTTTGAGCGTTTCGATGCTGCCGGCTTCGTATTCAAAATTGCGCATGTGAGCGTTCTGCTTCCGTAATTCACATATATTAAGGATCTGCCCGCGAATACAGTGTCCTTCCTCCAGAAGCCACAAATGGTTGGGGTCAATGTCTTCCGAGAGGATAAATTCTTTTTGGTACGCTTTTTCTGATTCTGACAGATAAGCCACAAATTCTTCATAAAAAAGGGGATATTCCGTGATTCTGTCGTCCTGCAACGGCGTCACCACAATGCCAACGTCGAGCAAATCTTTATTCAATTTGGAAAGCAGTTGCTCGGTCGTCAGTTCTATTACTTTCAGTTTGACCTGCGGGTATTTTTTGATGAAATTATCCAGAAACAAAGGCAACAGATACGGCGCCAACGTGGGGATGATCCCCACCCGAATTTCGCCCGCCACGGTGCCGCGATGTTCGTCGACAATGTCTTTTATTTTAGAAGATTCACGCAGCAGGACGCGCGCTTGGCGTATGATCAACTCCCCTATTTCGGTCGGAACCACCGGTTGTTTGCTCCGATCAAACAGTTTTACCCCCAACTCATCCTCCAACTTTTGTACTTGCATACTCAACGTTGGTTGCGTCACAAAACAGTTTTCGGCAGCAAGGGCAAAGTGTCGGTAGGTATCCAGTGCAACTAAATATTCGAGCTGTACGATTGTCATAGATTTTATCTATCAAAATGTCAATTTTATAAATTGACGTAAAGATAGTTTTGCTTTACCCAATAAAAAGTGATGGTAAGTGGATTTTTAAAATGGGAAAAATAAATCAGCAGACAAAACATATAGGGCTTTTTATTAGACCAAATCAGGAAAATTGCAGCGAACCATGAGAGAGAAGAGGTGTTCTTTTTTTCCTATTTCTTTAAAATGTTCTTGCGATTCCTGATTTCCTTCTCTGGCAAACGGTGCTAATATCAGGAGTGGTTTAAGATATTTTAATCGCTCATCTGCCAATCTATTATCATTTAATCCTGCCAATTCAATAGTTGTTTTTCCCTTAAGTGAATTATTTTTAGGTTTAGCTATTTCAGCTACAAACTCAATATGGTCTTCCGGATTATCAAATTCAGGGTGAACTATCAGACATTCTTCAAGTCTAAGATCATTATGATGAGAGTAAGCTCGTTTTGTCTCATCGGCAAGCGGGAAAAAATTCTTTTTGTATTCCTGATTACAAACCTTACAGGCATAAAAGAGATTGTCGAAATCGTAAGCAAGCCAATAGTACCCCGGCTTTACAAGTACATTTGAATTATCTATTTGAAATCCGGTTTTAGGGCGAAAATGCTCAACATCACCCTCACGACCGCAAGGGCGTTTTTGCTCGCAAAAGCAACATTTCCCGTGTTGAATACCTAATAAAAGCGCTTTTACAGTTTTGTCCCCATAAATTTTAGAAGAGAAATCAGTGGTTTTGAAATCGCGTTTTCCGTTCTCATACAGTTCAATCAGCTCTTTAGTTGCGACTCCTCCTTTTCCTTCAACACCTAAAATAGCAGGAATATTAACCTTGCTTTTATCTATCTTAACCATTCTTTTGTACTTTGCTCAGAATTTTGAGCGCTTGAAGGTACTCGGGCGACTCAGTCACCGAAAGATTATCCAATGAAGCATCTAATTTTGACAATTCGGCTTTATCTTTTTTAGAAGGCTTGTCTTTGAGCAATATCTCACGCCGTTTGTTGACCTTTTGTAGAACTGATGGTGCATAACTGCTCACATTTTCAAACAAATCACTGTCCAATATCTGATCGACACGCCAGTTTTTGGCATCATCTACAGCATTTACCACTTCCACTTCTTCTCCATTTCGGCGTAATAATATAAGATTGGCATCCGCTCCCGACTGGACAATTAAAGGACTGTGCGCTGTGCAGATGAACTGCGTTTTGGGAAACGTTTCCCGTAAAAACTTAATTACATTCCGCTGCATTTGCGGGTGCATGTGCAAATCAATTTCGTCAACAAGACAGATAGCAGGTTCGGCTAATGGATTAATGCTATCAGGATACTTTTCAACTAACCCACGAGCTAAATCAGTAACCCAAGCTATTAATGTTTTATAGCCCAAGCTTAAATCATGCAAACGCACTTCTCCATAATGCGTTTTAAAAAAAACCTTAGGTGTATTATTTTCTGTTTTTATGCTAAACTCTGAAATTTCATCTTTTAGGAGTTTCTGTAAAATATCTTTTATTATTTCATATCTTCTTTTGTATTTATCTCCTTCTTTTAAGGATAAATATTCTGCCTGAATCAACCAATCTTCTGCATTTAAAAGTGTAGCCTCATCACTAAATAGTGTTCTTGGGAAGTTATCCTGTTCTTCTGCTATTCCAAATGTGCCTATTTTCCGAGAAGCTCCATAGCCAAAAATAGGCGGCAAGTCTTGGTTAGCGTTAATGATAGTGTTTTCTCTAAGTAAAAAATTTTGAATTTTAATTGCAACTACTGATCGATCTGCAGCATGCAATGCTAATGTTCCTTCCTTTTCTTTGTGTTTAGTCTCCAGAAAAACAGGTTGATTATTTTCAAAAAATGCATAATGCAATTTTGTAATACTTCTTAAAATTGTTGTTTTACCAGTTCCATTATTTCCTAAAATCACATTCCACATTGCTATTTTACCTTCAAATTGATTATTTTCAGTAAAATAAATCCATTGAGTATTACCAAAGCAACGAACATTTTCAATTACAATTCCGCGAATATAATTAGGTTGATTTTCCATGATTTCGGTTACTTCAAACGTAAATTTACACAAAAACCGTTTTCATCCGTCGTAAAACTTCTTCCAAGCGCGACCTTGGGCAGGCGAAGTTGAGGCGAATAAATCCCTCTCCATCAAATTGAATACCATCCGAAACGCCTACTCCCGCTTTTTCCAATCGCTGAATTGCATCGCTCATGCCTGTTTGTCGAATGTCGATCCATGCCAGGTAAGTAGCTTCCACGGGCAGCATTTTCAGTCCTTTGCATTCCTGCACTGCCTGATCGACCAATTTATAGTTTTGCCGAAGATAGACCAACAACTCTTTGTGCCATTCGGCACCGTCACGGTAAGAGGCCAACGCTGCTTCATACGCGTGTCCCGATACCGCAGTCAGCAAACCCGCTTTGGCTTTGATAAATTTGGCGCGCAGTTCATCGTTGGGGATAACGGCCAATGAACAGCCTAAACCGGCAATATTGAATGTTTTGGAAGGGGCCAACAACGTAATGGAATTTTGGGCGGCTTCTTCGCTCAATGTGGCAATCGAAATATGGTGTTTGGTTTCGTCCAAAATCAGATCGCAGTGAATTTCGTCGGAGCAGATCAAAATGTTGTTTTCCAAACAAATGTCCAACAACTGCTGCAATTCCTCCCGACTGAATACCGTTCCGCCGGGATTATGGGGATTACAGAGCAAAAACAGCTTTGTTTCGGGGATAATGCTTGCTTTTATTTTGTCGAAATCAAACGTCCAACGGTTGTCTTTTTCGCACAATGGCACTTTTTGAAGTACGCGCTCTGCACTGCGGGTTTCGAGCATGAACGGATGGTAGACCGGCGGAGTCATCATAACTCCTGCGC
The DNA here is from genome assembly GCF_965279615.1 of Runella sp. Lineage (NCBI taxonomy): Bacteria > Pseudomonadati > Bacteroidota > Cytophagia > Cytophagales > Spirosomataceae > Runella > Runella sp. Next base: position 632,599 of record NZ_OZ257252.1, read on the forward strand.
CTTCGGGCGTCAGACCGCGAATGGCCAACGCTATGCCCGGTACTAATCCCGGAAACCACAGAAACCATTCTTTCTTCACTTCCCATCCATGCTTCGTTTTGAGGTGTTGGATCATTACCTCAGTTAATTCATCCGGCACATGGGTGTACCCAAAAAATCCCTTCTGTGTCACTCGGTTGAGTGCTTCTGTAATGGCGGGAGCGGGAGCAAAATCCATATCTGCAACCCAAACGGGAATTACGTCAGGATCGGCATATTTATCCCATTTATAACTGTTAACATCGCGCAGATCAATGATTTGATCGAAAATAGACATGTTGTGAAGGAGTGAGTGTTCAGGAGTGAGTTGCTTACTCACTCCTCATTAATTAATGGGTTGGTTTATCCTTTGCAGGAGCCGAAGCGTGGTAATCGTTTTGAATCATTTGGGCGTATTTGTCCATCAATTCAAGCACACGCGCCCGGCTCACAGACTGAACAATAAGCCCTACGTGGTATTCTTCGTTCATTCGCCAAACGATCTCAGGGTCGTTAAACGGCGAAGAATCAGGCCATTGCTGGCGCGCCAAGGATATAATAATGCCTGAATAGTCATTTCGAACATCCGGCAGAGAATAACTTTCGCCAATTGCCTGCGCATTTTCTACTTTAGCCCATTCACGCCATAAGTTTATGCCCGACGACATTTCCACCATTTCGGCCAAATGCGCCCCACCTACCCGGGAGGCCGTTTCCAGGAAATAAAATTCGCCGTCTTCGTGGCATTTGATGACTTCCGTGTGCGAAGCGCTGTAATTCATATGGAAAGCTTTCAGCACCTGCTCGTTCATTTTTTTGAGCGCTTTGGCATCTTTGGAGTTGAACTCCACCGTTACCGAACGAAAAATACCGCCGCCGTGCGCCACTTCAAAAGGAGTATTGAGGTATTCGCTGCTGCGCTGAAAAATGACCTTCCCTCCCAACGTCAGCGCATCTACATGATAAACGGCACCCGGTTTAAATTGCTCGATCAAAAAAAGGTGCCTTTCTTCCCCCAAACTATGGATGGTCTGCCACGCTTCGTCAAAACTATATACTTTTTTGATTCCTGCGGCGGAAGCTTCCGCGCGAGGTTTAATGACCCACGGCGGTGTGGAGGCGCGCAAATATTCGGTGATTTCAACGTCATTGAACAATCCACTAAACACCGGCACATTAATGCCTTCGTCACGAGCCTGTACGCGCATGGCCAGCTTATCGCGGAAATAGCGGGCGGTGGTTTGACCCATACCCGGAATTCGAAAATGCTCTCGCACAATGGCCGCTTTCTCTACATCAAAGTCATCCAAGGCCACCACTCTGTCTATCTTACGGGTCCGCATTACGTACGCCAACCCCTTGATCATGTTTTCAAAATTAGAGAGCGTATTGGAATCGTCTTCCAGGTAAAACGTTTCGTCGATGCATTCATACGGCCACGCCTTGCCTTCTGTTCTTTTGGCGGTAAGCAAATAGACCGTGTTGCCGGCTTCTTTACAAGCCCGCATAAAATCCCCTCCTTTAAAGTAACAAGTGATACAGAGAAACGTAAGGCTCATAGGTTTAACGAATTTTCGATTGTTGATTTCGGATGTACAATTTTGTTGATTGTTGCTTCACAAGCACGCTCTGTACTGTGATTATTTCTTTCTGAATACCTTCCAATTATGCTCTGACCGGCTTTGACCGGTTCAGGCCGGTTCAGGCCGCTAGGTTGATTAAAAAGAATGTGCTTCCTTTGCAGGGACTTTCCAAACATACAAACTATCAATCTTTCAACCAAACGCAGGCTGTGAATTTCCCCGTTTTCGTTGCCCGTCGCATTCGTCAGCCCCAAAACGCCACCTTTTCGGCGACCGTTTCAAGAGTAGGTATTGCTTCCATCGCGTTGGGTGTGGTTGTGGGTATCGTGGCATTGGCCGTATTATTTGGGTTTAAAGGTACTATTTACCAAAAAGTTTTCCTCTTTGGCTCACATATACAGGTTTCCAAACTGACGCTTAATCAATCGTTTGAAGAATCGCCCATTTTGCTGCATACACCTGTTTATGACCAATGGCAAAAGATCCCGGGCATTCGCCATCGGCAGGCCGTGGCGCACAAGGCCGGTATTCTCAAAACATCCGATGAAATACAGGGAGCCGTTCTCAAAGGCGTTGGACGCGACTACGACTGGCAACTGCTGAAAGAAAGTCTGGTAGAAGGTCGTCCCATTCAGTTTTCGGATACATCTTATGCCGAGGAAATTATTTTGAGCCGCGTCATTTCTCAAAAATTAAATCTGAAAGTCGGCGATAACATCATCATGTATTTTGTGCAAAACCCGCCGCGCGTTCGTAAACTCAACATTGTAGGTATTTATGAAACCAATCTGGAAGAATTTGACAATCAGTTGGTTTTGGGCGACATTGGGTTGGTACAACGTCTCAACGGTTGGGGATCGGATTCGGTGGGTGCGTACGAATACTTTGTCAACGATTTTGATCAATTGGAAACCACTGCCAAAGCACTCTACGGGCAACTCCCCTCAGACATGCGCATGGAACGGGTCACGGATCGGTTTCGGCCTTTGTTTGAATGGCTTCAATTACTGGACCAAAATACGAGCATTTTGCTGGTATTGGTACTGTTTGTCACTTGTTTCAATATTGCTTCCGTATTGCTCGTGATGATGATGGAACGCACTCCAATGGTCGGACTTTTGAAAACCCTCGGCAGCCCCAACACCCAAATACGGCGCATTTTTTTCTACGTCGGTATTCAATTGGCCGTAAAAGGATTACTTATTGGTAACATCATTGGCATAGGTCTGTGCATGATTCAATCTTACTTTCACCTCATTCCCCTCGACCCTACCAATTATTTCATGAACACGGTTCCCATTGTGTTTGACTGGAAAGCAATTCTCTTGCTTAACGTTGGTATCATCCTGCTCATAGCGCTTATTTTGCTGTTGCCTACGCTGATCATCAGCCGTATCCGACCAATACAGGCACTGGTGTTTAAAAAGTAGGGAACGCCTATTGATTGTCTCTCCAATAGTTAGTATTCTTGTTAGGCATAAGCTTTCTTTCCTCTGCTTGACGTTACGAAATGGCTACAATAAAACTCATCCTCGCCGACGATCATCATCCGGTCAGACAAGGTTTTCGGGCGTTGTTGGAGAGTTTGGAATTTGTAGAAATCGTCGGAGAAGCCGCCAACGGGCAGCTCAACACAAAAGATATCATTCACCGTGCCGTAGAGAAAGGAGTAAAAGGTTTTTTGTTTAAAAATACGTCCAAATCCGAACTCAGTGAAACCATCCGCAAAGTAGCGCAGGGAGATATCTATTTTAGCAGTGAAGTGGCCGCAGTCTTGGTGCATTCTTCGCATTCTCCCGCCAACGCACTCTTTGAACAACTTTCGCAACGGGAACTTGAAATTCTAAAACTCATTGCTGAAGGCTATTCAAGTCCTGAGATCGGTGAAAAACTCTTCATTTCACCCCGTACGGTAGATATTCACCGTAATAATCTCATTCAAAAATTCAACGTGAATGGCATTGTGGGATTGGTACGGTTTGCGCTGCAACACAAATTGGTGTAACGCCAATGCTTAGGATAGCCTCTACGAGGAATATTGATGTTAAAAATCTTTTTTTTCTACAAATAGATAGTGCCTACGGCACAAAAATGCCACGTAGCAGCCACTTCCTACATCCCCATCAGGCTAGCTGAAATTCCATAGTTTTATGCTGCAAACAGATAGCCGCATAGGCCATTCGGCATTACATGGTATTTCTGTGCCGTAGGCACTACCTATTTGTAGCATAAAACACATTGTCGAGCGTTTTGCCACGTAGTGGCTACCCCCTTAATCTACCGGCACTCGTATTGTCGAAATCGTTCCGAAAGATTGCCCCGGTTCGGAAGTGTAAATGCCACCCAAAATACTTATGCGACTCAAAATATTCAACAATCCCATGCTGCCTTTGCGCTTGGCTTCTTCAAAATCAAAGCTTTTGCCGTACGTGCGCGATGTTGCGCACTTCCGTACAGGATTCATTTAATTGTTCTGGCAGTTGAGTTAAGGTCTGCGATTCGGCAGGCGCTACTTTTTCGAGTTTACTTTGCAAGGCATTGAAACCCAACTTCAAGGCTACCAATTCCTGCGCAATGCCATAATGATCTAAATTCGATGAGAACGTTTAATAAAACAGCAAAAAATTCGGATAATTAACTGGGGGAAATTTCTAATTTGGTTGTCCGAATTCAAAAACAGTCATAAAACAATGAAATTTCGTTCAATTATTCTCCTCACGCAGGTAGTTGTGTGCTTTGCCCTTGTGCGGTGTAAAAGCCCACAGGCACGCATAGGGCAGCCTGCCAACTTAGCCGTAAACATCACTCCCGAGCGCGTTCAGCGGGGCGACTATTTGGCTAACCACGTCGCCGTGTGCATGGATTGCCATTCCCGACGCGATCATTCTCAATTTGCCGGCCCCATAATACCGGGAACGCATGGCGCCGGCGGCGAAGTATTTGACAAAAAAATGGGGCTTCCGGGCACCTTTTACGGAAAAAATTTAACACCTGCAACGCTAAAAAATTGGACGGATGGTGAACTCTATCGCGCCATTACCACCGGCGTTTCCAAAGATGGGACAGCATTATTGCCGATGATGCCTTACCTGAATTACGGAAAAATGGACCGCGAAGACATTGTGTCCATCATCGCTTATTTACGTACCGTTCCTTCCATCGAAAACACCGTTCCGGCATCCAAACCCGACTTTTGGTTAAAACCTATTTTGAAAAAAATGCCTCAAAAATCAGAGCCGCAGGCCAAACCCGCTTTGCAGGATTCCATCGGGTATGGAAAATACCTGGTCACATTTGCGGGTTGTGGGGATTGTCATACCAAACGACGTATGGGATTGTCGGTCAAAAAAAAGGCATTTGCGGGTGGCCTGGCCTTTCCATTATCCGGCGGTACGGTGCAGTCGGCCAATTTAACGCCTGATCTGAAAACAGGCTTGGGTCATTGGACAAAAGAAGCTTTCATTGCCCGTTTTAAGGCTTTTGACCCCGAAACGTTTAACTCTTTTGAAACACAGGGTGGTTTTAATACGCCCATGCCGTGGCTTTTTTACGGCGGAATGAACGAAGAAGATCTCGGCGCTATCTACAGCTACCTTCAATCACTCACGCCTATCGAAAATCAAACCGTTACGTTCAAACCTAAAGCTTCTGAAACTAAGCCGGATTTAGCATCTCAATTGTCCGGCGATTATGCCATTGACCAACTTGAGGTCTTTGATAAAAAAATGGATACTGTCCGCGATGTTGAAGGCGTCGTCAGTATATCAAAAATCAATGCCTTACGCGTAAAATTAACGATCGATATTCGACCGAAGCACGCCGAACCTACTCCCGTAGAAACGATATGCAGTCTTTTACACAAACAAAATAAGGTGCAATTGATCGAAATAACGACCAATGAAGTGATCGGATATATTTCAAAAAGAGAAATCCATTTGCAGTCCAAAGAGCTGAACGGCGCTAAAACTAAAATTGTAGGGAAGCTGTAAAATTGGCTTTTTATGTTTCTTAATCGTCTGTTTCACTCGTACATATCAAGGGTAAGACAGAACTATTTTTCGTATACATAGGTTCTAATTCTTAGTTTTACATTATTAATTAGGAATAAAACCAATGACAAAGAAAGAAATACATTTTACCATTGAACAGGATCACGAGAAGATTCCCGAAAAAATATATTGGGAAGCAACCGACAACCCCAATGAAGGATTGGAAGAAACCAAAGCGATTGCGGTAGGAGTTTGGGATCATTTCCATAAGGGTACGCTCTTTATCCCTTTGTGGACGAAAGACATGGAAGTGCCTGAAATGAAGCGTTTTTGCATCGAAATGCTCGGTTGCGTGGCCGATACCTTACGCAATGCTACCGGCGACGAGATCATGGCCGCTCAAATTGATGAAGTAGGCATGAGCCTGAGCAAACGCCTTCAAAAAGAAATGCAGGCCGCCCAAAAAGGGCAATAATACAATCGTTTTTCTTTCAGCATGTTATAAAACGTCTATCGTTTATTTATCTTTATTATTCAATGGTTACTATCGGAATCGTCGGAGCGGCAGGATACACGGGAGGGGAATTGCTACGGATTTTACTCAATCACCCAAGCGTTGAAATCAGTTGGGCGCACTCTAAAAGTCAGGCAGGAAAACCCATTTATTCCACCCATACCGACTTATTTGGAGATACAGACCTAGCTTTTTCGGGAGCAGAAATCGCTGATCTATTGGCGATTGATGGCCTCAACGCCATTTTTCTATGTTCGGGGCACAACGAATCTAAAAAGTTTTTAGAAAGCAATCCTGTACCTCCCTCAGTAAAGATCATTGACTTGAGTACCGACTTTCGGGATCAATCCAACGGATTTGTGTACGGCTTACCGGAATTGCAACGCGAACGCATTAAAACCGCCGACAAAATTGCCAATCCCGGCTGTTTTGCTACGAGCATTGAGTTGGCGTTGTTGCCATTGGCGGCCGCAGGGCTGTTGACCGATGATGTCCACGTAAGCGCCGTTACCGGCTCTACGGGCGCGGGTCAGGCGTTGAGCGCGACCACGCACTTTACGTGGCGCAACAACAACATGTCTATTTATAAGGCCTTTACGCACCAACACCTCAAAGAGATCAAAATGAGTTTAACTTCTTTGCAGCACAATTTTGCCAAAGAAGTCAATTTCATTCCTTATCGCGGAGATTTTGCGCGCGGCATCATGGCCAATGTATACACTAAATTTTCGGGAACGTTGGAAGAGGCCCTCGCGCTTTACCAAACCTACTACGCATCGCATCCTTTTACGCACGTAAGCACGCAGGACATTGACCTGAAACAGGTGGTCAATACCAATAAGTGCTTGATCCAACTCCAAAAGCACGGCGACAATCTCCTGATAACGAGCGAGATCGACAATTTGACCAAAGGGGCTTCGGGGCAAGCGGTGCAAAATTTGAATCTGCTTTTCGGCTTGCCCGAAGATGCGGGTCTGCGCCTGAAAGCCGCCGCGTTTTAAGGGCGATTTTCCCGAATCAACTAAATAGAGCAGCATGGGCAGAGTCGCTTTTTGTATCGGCATTTCAGCGCTCATGCTGCTATCCATTGCCTGCCGGGTCGTGGATAGTCTCACCGATACAAGTTCTTGGGAAAAAGAACGTTGCGATACTACTCAGCGCCTCGAATCGTTCGAATTCATTGATCTGGTACTCCCTTTTTCACAGGCGGACACCCTCAAAGACGTGCTTGTTGTTGTTCCCCGCGTTTTTGTGACCATCATTCAAAACGGTCAAATTCAGCCGTGGAAAGCGCTGACGGCTGGGTCTTTTCAGGAACATCCCTATCAATTGTCGCTTCCTGCCGATTCGTTATTCCTTGATTCTATTTCTGCCCTTGACCATTCTTATCTGTGGTCATTAGCAGACCGTTACGATTATCCTTACAACCGATATGAGCCGCTTTTGAAAGCCGTGCGGGATTCTTTTTTGGTGAAAAGGGATTCGATGATGCAGACGTATTTACGTCAATACCCCAAATACAAACTTCGGGTGCAGTCGGATCTGCGGGGCGGAGGTAAACAAAAACGCCACCTGACCATGGGCAAGAGCGTTGCGCCTTTATCCCAACACCAATTTGGTTTGGCTTCCGACATTGCCATCCTCCACAAAGGCCGGCAGTTGCAAAATATCAATTATTATAAGACGTTTTTGGGTCAAATCGGCAGTCAATATTCACTCACTTGGGGTGGAAATTTTCTTGGTTTTGTTGATCCGAACCATGTTCAGTATTTTGCCAATTCTGCCGAGCTTTTACAAAAACTTCCCGGCTTGCGTTTTGAATACGAACCTTTTGTTCGTTATTTCAAAAATCGCGTTCAAGCCATGATCGCCGCCGGAAAAGAAGCCAAAGTCGAAGATACCAAAGCGCTCTTGGCTACCATCCATGATTTACACAAAGGCCACACCTGCGTGTGTGATACGTTGGCGGAGCGTCCTACGTCTGTTTTTGTCAGCAGTATTGCTTTGGAAGCACAAAAAGCCGGCTATCAACCCACGAGGGATATTTTGTTGATCGGCGACCTTGACAATCATACCACCAGTTTGTTTCATCCAACGGGAGTTCAGAAAACATTTAAGTTGGGTATCTGGAAATAGCTTGATTTTTACCAAAAGATTTTTGCCTATATTATTGGCTATCAGTATCTTTACGTAAAAACCATTCATAGCCATGCAACAAACAGCCCAAGTTCAGGCAAACATCAAACAGGCCGTCCCCTTTTTTATCGTGTCCAATATGGAAACGTCTCTCCGTTACTACGTCGAGGGGTTGGGTTTTGAAATGACGAACCATTGGATTGATGAAGGTAAATTACGCTGGTGTTGGCTCCAACTCGGCGGTGCGGCCATCATGCTACAGGAAAGGCACCCTTCCATCGTTTCACCGGGCAAAGTGGGCGAAGGCATTTCTATATGTTTTATCTGTGAAGATGCGTTGGCCTTTTATCACGAAGTTACCGCCCGAGGCATCGAAGCTTCCAATCCCTTTGTCGGCAATTCAATGTGGGTTACTTCATTGTCCGATCCCGATGGCTATCGACTTGATTTTGAAAGTAGTACCGATGTGCCTGAAGGAACTGAATTTTCGGCATAACTGCTCTTATACTTCAAAAATAACGTTGTTTTTATTTTTATGAGTTATGGCTTAACTGTAACGTAATGAAGTAAACGAATAGCCTTCCCGCTATAATCAACTCCTTCTACCTTAATGGCATACGTTCCTTTTTCTTTGGGCTTGGGCAACTGAAAAGCAGTACCTGAAAATGGCTGTAAAGTTAAATCCGGTAACCAAACCGATTGCGAATCTCTCGGTATATCGGTCACTTCCGCTATACCCGTTACCGGTCGTTTGATGAAGTTGGGGTCATTCTCATACGCCCTTATTTCTTCGCTTGATTTTTTCTTTGTAAAAATCGCAATAGCACCCGTGTAGCCGCGCAAGCCCAAAAATGCCTCTGCTCGTTGCACGATCTCTACCCTATCTACCTGACTCGGAGGTATATTGGCAATTTGACTCACATTATCAAACGGAACACCGTCGACCAAAACCAAAGGAATTGCCGTTTTTGCTGCCCCAAACCCATTTGCCAGAAACCCCTCCCCTGTGACACTTGAACGCAGCAGCAGAACCACCTTTTGGAAACCGGCCCCGTCTACCACTTCTACTACCCGAAGCCCCGGAACGCGCCCCTGCAAGGCGACCAAGATATTCATTCCAACGGCTGCTTCCGCTATGTCCTTCCCCTGAACGACGTAATTTGCTTCTTTGTAAATGTTGGAAATGGCAATGGGTGCCCGCTTTGCTTTTACTTTTACTTCCTGCAAGGCCACTCCCGCCGCTGACCAATGGGTTGATTGTGCTTTATCAGTCAACGAATACGTGTCCATTGGCGGTGGCAGTACATTTTCAGGCAATGCTATCACAATCGTATCCGGAACGATGGTTATGTTGGGCAGGTTTTTCCCTTTTTTGGAAGTTACACTCACCAATACCGGTTGTGTATTCGTAACCGACAGATTACCAAATCTAAAATGGCCGTTTGGCTCCGTTAAAGCGGTCAGCGTCGTTTTTTGTTCGGGAATAACCAATACTACAACGTCTCCTTCTTCTGTCTTTCCTTTCGCATTGGCCGCCGTTCCCGTTAACTCAATTTCTCTTTCTACCTTGAATTTCAGAGAAGTATCTGCCGGTACACTAACATCCTGCGCAAAAAACAAACTGTCATTCATCGGTTTAATAAGCGCTGTATCGTAAAACGTCACCGACATCCATTTAGCGCGTTTGCTTATCTCGGCATCCAACACAGCTTCGATGGTTGTGTCTCGAACGGTAGCGCTTAACAACGATTGCCCGGCCGGCTCAAATTGCGTCTGTTTTACCTGTTCATTTTCGTTCAAAACACGCAGCCAACGGTACGAATAGCTATTTTTACCGAAATTTTGCATCCAACTTGTGTAGATTCGCAGCAGATAATCCTGCGCCGGCAGAGAATCTCTGAGCATGAACCGGGTCTGAAAAGAACCGTTTTCAATGGCTATTTTTTGACTGAGAATTACTTTTTGATGAACAATATCCACTAATTCAAGCCTGGCAATTTTGCTCAGTGAATCCCCGAACAGTGGGTTCTCATACTGCATAACTCCGCTGACCTGCACCACATCTTTGGCGTAATAATAGGGCTTATCCAACGTAAAAAAAGGCTTTTCCGTTGATCTTTTCCAACGTTGCGGTACTGCTTTTTGGCTGATTTTGACGGCGCTTGACTGATAATCCAACGGTAAGATCTCGGCCATGCGTTGGCTTACCAAATACCCCGATGCCACCCATTCCGACGGGTTAAGTACTAAACCGTTTTGGTCAATGAATAAAGGCCCGCGCGTTTCCAACCAGGACACACGTGCCAATTTATCGCGGTAAATGGCAAAACTTCCTTCTGTATTGGTCAAGTGTAATTCAGACCGTGGCGGCAAATACAGTTGATAGATATTATCTTTTGTCTTTTTGAGGGTCAAACTATCGAAACTGACAGCTTGCAGTTTTATGCTTTGATTTTGGTAAAAAAAAGCGTTTCGTGCATTTGGGTTTTCTCCGGGCTTATCTACGTACAATTCAAAACCGTCGGCCTGCGTTTTTCGGGTAATGATGGATTGGAATAAATGAATATCCGAAGAAGCAAAAACCTGCTCACGATTGGCTGCCCAAAACGATTTTTCGGCAGGCTTATCGGACCAAAGTTCGGCAAATTGCGCGTGCCCGGTAAATTTGGTTTCGTTACCGTCAGTTTTGAAGCTTTTTAACGTATACAATATACGGTACCCTAAATACCGATTTTCTATTTCAATCGCTTCTTCTGCCTTAGCAGTCAGTTCATTGTTTCGTTCCTCAAAATCAATCACCCACGGATTGATCAATTTACAATACTTCACGGCAGCGGTCTCTCCCATGAATTGCTGAGCAAAAGTTCGATAATTCCGCTCCCACGTTTTATCCCGATTGGCCTGCACTTTCACTTCCGCCAATTGTTGCGCCGACGGCACCAAACTTTCGTTAAAGGTAAGAGTTTGACCATTCGCAACTTTAATGCTTTTATACAGTGTTTCGTAGCCAATTAAGCGAATCACCAACGTATGATTTCCAATAGGTATGTTTTTGAGATTAAAAGCTCCTTCCGGGTTTGTTTCAGTGGCAAAGGTCGTATTGCTTAGAAATACACTCGCAAAAGGAATTGGCTCATTGGTTTTGCTGTCTTTTACCACTCCCGTCAGCGTTTGGGCGCGCGTACTGAAACTCGCTATAAAGAGCGTTGTTAGGCAGATAAGTAAATTTCTCACCATCAAAATACGGCAGATAAAAGAGTAAGGAGTAAACTATTCCTAAAAATACAAAAAAAGCTACCTTAATTATTTATCATCAGCATTTGATGGAAAAGATATTATCTAAACATTGCCCAACGCTGCGACAACGTGCTGTATTTGCAGCTGATTTCGGCAACGCCCTTGTTCAGCTTACTTCACCAACTGCCATCAGCCCAATAATTACAATTACTGCCCGAAAGCTGACGCAGCAGTGTCGCTTCTTCCGACTGCCTCGGGCCGGTCAGCGATAGTATGAAAAATTTAATAAGAAGTTTCTCAGGCGAGAGACCAAGGTTCGAGTTATCAGGTTTCGATATTTTATTTATGTAAATCAAAGAACAAAAAGTGGATTTACATAAACGACCTCCTAAAACGCAAAAGAGACTGCCCTTTTGAGACAGTCTCTTTGTATTATTTTTTCATTCCAACACTTTGTCATTCCGACGACAGGAGGAATCTAATTTATCCCAAATACGTTTTCAACGCTTTGCTGCGCGAGGTATGGCGCAGACGACGAATGGCTTTCTCTTTGATCTGACGTACACGCTCACGGGTAAGATTGAATTTCTCACCGATTTCTTCCAACGTCATAGGATGTTCGCCGTTCAATCCGAAGTAAAGGGCAATCACGTCTGACTCGCGTTGAGTAAGCGTAGAAAGCGCCCGGGCTACTTCTTTGCGAAGCGAATCGTTGATCAGCCCTTGATCGGGCTTCTCTTCCATGTCGTTTTCCAAAACGTCCAACAGGCTGTTTTCTTCCCCTTGCACGAAAGGTGCGTCCATTGAGACATGACGACCTGATATTTTGAGCGTATCTACCACTTCATTGGCAGAGATATCCAAAACTTCTGCCAATTCTTCGGGAGAAGGCTCACGCTCGAATTTTTGTTCGAGATCCGAAAATGTTTTTGATATTTTGTTGAGAGACCCTACGCGGTTGAGCGGAAGGCGCACAATACGGGACTGCTCGGCCAATGCCTGCAAAATGGACTGACGAATCCACCATACAGCATAAGAGATAAATTTAAAACCGCGGGTTTCATCAAAACGTTGTGCCGCTTTGATAAGTCCTAAATTTCCTTCATTGATAAGGTCACCGAGCGACAATCCTTGGTTTTGATATTGTTTAGCCACAGAGACCACAAAACGCAGGTTTGCTTTGGTCAACCTCTCCAATGCCTGCTGATCACCTTCCCGAATTCGTTGCGCCAAAGTCACCTCCTCGTCGGGAGTCAGCAAATCTACCTTACCAATTTCCTGTAAATACTTATCAAGCGATTGGCTTTCGCGGTTGGTAATCTGCTTACTGATTTTTAGCTGTCTCATTTTATAAACTTTGGTGCTATCTTAATACTATTTGGTAACGAAAAAAGAGAGTCAAAAGTTGATTTTACTTTCAACTTTAAGTTAAAAAACCTAAAATCTACTGACTATCTTGGATTTTTAGTAAAAAATACCGAAAAGAGCCTATATGCGCTGAAAATCAGTTTGATTTCATTCGATTAAAAGCCCTTTTCGACCCCATTTTTATCGACGATTGTCATTGCGACGATCACCGCCTCGGTCATTGCCGCGCTCACGGCGGTCACCGCGGTCTTCGCGCGGTGCTTTTTCTACGTACCCTTCCGGCTTAGGCAACAATACCTTCCGTGAAAGGCGGTATTTACCCGTTTTTTTATCGTGTTCTACAAGTTTTACCTGAATCTCTTCTCCAATTTGCAACACGCCGTCCATCGCTTCGAGTCTTTCCCAAGTGATTTCCGAAATGTGCAGCAAACCGTCTTTGCCCGGCATGAATTCTACAAAGGCGCCAAACGGTTGAATTGTTTTTACGATACCAGTGTACACTTCGTTTACTTCCGGAATAGCCACAATGCCTTTGATGCGTTTTACCGCAATGTCCATGCTGTTCCCGTTGGTTGCAAAAATGCTGACATAGCCTGCACCGTCGCGTTCTTCGATGGTTACGGTTGCGCCGGATACCCGTTGGATTTCCTGAACCACTTTACCACCCGGCCCGATTACAGCACCGATCTGCTCTTGGGCAATTTGAATAACAACCGCACGAGGAGCATGAGGTTTGAGTTCTTCGCGACTTTCAACGATCGCTTTTCTCATTTCACCTAATATATGCAAACGTCCGCGACGCGCCTGATCAAGGGCTTCGGCAAGCACTTCGTACGAAAGACCATCCACTTTCAAGTCCATCTGACACGCCGTGATTCCCTGCTCGGTACCCGTCACTTTGAAGTCCATGTCGCCAAGGTGATCTTCATCGCCCAAAATATCGGAGAGTACTGCATATTTTCCGGCGTTGTCGGTAATCAAGCCCATCGCGATTCCCGCTACCGGTGCTTTGATCTTTATCCCGGCATCCATCAACGCAAGCGTACCTGCGCAAACAGTAGCCATTGAAGATGAACCGTTTGATTCTAAAATATCAGACACGATCCGTATCGTGTACGGGTTTTCATCATCAGGAGGTAATACTTTTTTCAACGAACGGTGCGCCAAGTTTCCGTGACCTACTTCACGGCGTCCCGGACCACGGTTTGGTTTTACTTCACCCGTTGAAAACCCGGGGAAATTATAATGCAGCATGAAGCGGCTATAACCATAATACATGGTAGTATCAATGATCTGCTCGTCCATTTTAGTACCCAATGTTACGGTAGTTAGCGACTGGGTTTCGCCACGGGTAAACAATGCGGAACCATGTGGAGAAGGCAACAGATCAACTTCACACATGATGGGGCGGATCTGGTCAAGCGCACGTCCGTCCAAACGGCTGCGTTCATCCAATACCAACCGGCGAGAAGCTTCCCACTCATAATCATGATAGTAACGCTTGATAAGCCCTACTTTTGCATCATACGTTTCGGGATTTTCCGCTTTATATTGCTCTAAGAATTCAGTGATAACCGCTTTAAAGCCATCTTTACGAATTTGCTTATTTGCGCTTCCCTGACGCGCTACGGCGTATATTTTGTCGTAGGTAGCCGCACGTACTTTTTCACGAAGTTCTTCATCGTGAACTACGTATTCAAACGTACGTTTTTCGGTTTTGCCGGCTTCCGCTTCAAGTTCTTTTTGAACAGCACACTGCAATTTAATCACTTCGTGGGCTGCTTTGATGGCTTCAATGACTTCCAGCTCTGACGCTTCGTTCATTTCGCCTTCCACCATACAGATATCTTTGGCAGATCCCGCAACGATAAGGTCTAATTTGGCGCCTTTGAGTTGTGAAGTAAGCGGATTTATGACATATTCGCCATTGATCTTTGCCACCCGAACTTCGGAAATAGGGCCGTTGAAAGGAACATCCGTAAGCATCAATGCTGACGATGCCGCCAACGCTGCTAAAGCATCCGGCAATACTTCGGCATCTGCCGAAATTAAAAATACGTTTACCTGAGTATCAGCATAAAAATCATCGGGAAACATCGGGCGAAGGGCGCGGTCTACCAAACGGCTAACCAATACTTCGTGATCCGACAATTTGCCTTCCCGCTTCTGGAAGCTTCCGGGAATACGTCCCGCTGATGCGAATTTTTCTTGGTAATCTACCGACAAAGGCAAAAAATCAGTACCGGGTCGGGCATCGGGATTGGAAACAACCGTAGCAAGCAACATGGTGTTGCCCATACGCACAACAACAGACCCATGGGCCTGTCTGGCTAGTTTCCCCGTCTCGATTGTGATGGTGCGACCATCAGGAAGTGTAATGGTCTTAGTGATGATGTTAAACATGAAAGAAGATTTAAAACCGCTTTGTGCCTGCGCTTCCGCTTAAGACTGTTATTTCTGTTATCTATTAAATGTGAACCGAATGTCACGTTGACATTTAACTTCTTTATAAAGACAACAACGCAAGCTATTTATTGAATAAACCGCAAAAAATTATTTTCTACTTGTATTTTGAAAGGGAGAGAAATGACAAACAGGGAATTTCATTGAATGAAATTCCCTGTTTGAGCGTATCGCGTTACTTTCTGATGTTCAGTTCAGCGATGATAGAACGATAACGGCCGATTTCAGTTCTTTGAAGATAATTCAGCAACCGTCTGCGTTTACCTACCAATTTCAAAAGACCAAGACGAGTGGCACTATCGTGTTTGTGCTGCTTCAAGTGCTCGGTCAGGTGGTTGATACGGTGAGTAAATAATGCGATCTGTGATTCCGGAGAACCTGTATCGCTTTCTGACTTGCCATATTTTTGGAACAAGTCTTTTTTCACTTCCGATGTTAAATACATGATTGTAACCTCAGATTAATTTAGATGGAACATTTATACAAAAACGGCTGCAAAGGTAAGAAATTAGTTTGAATAAACCGCTTTATCTCCACGCCATTTTTTCAGAAAGGTGCTTTGTTTCCATTTTTTGGTCATCCGTTCCCACCAGATCACGTAAACATCACTGTCAAATAACCGAGAATCCTTCAGGGCACGGTCAGCGAAATAAAATCCAACCACGATAAGAATGGCATTGGAAAACCAAGCCCCCAAAGGAACCATTATCAATCCGTCCTTAGCCCATTTATCGCCTTGCAGGGTAAGGACATAGGATAAAATAAAGAACAGCACAGACACCAACACGGGAATTCCGAATCCTCCTTTTTTAATGATCGCGCCCAAGGGTGCGCCCAGCAGGAACATCACAAAACAGGAAACTGCCTGGGTATATTTATGGTGCATTTCCAAGTCGTAGCGATACCACGTTTTTCCTTTTTCCGACAAATAGGTCTTATTGCTTTGGGCATATGATTTTACATTTTGTGCCTGATTGAGCGCACCGGCTATTACCTGCTCTTTTTCAGAGGGTAAAACGATCGGTTTCTTTTTCAGCAATGAATCAACCCATTTTCCGTATTTGGGAGCCGACTGTTTGGGCAGTGTTTCGGCCCGAAAAGCATAACTGAAATATTGTTTAGACTGCGGAAAAAGCCCGTCTTTGGTCTTTCTGTATTCTTTTTTAAGCGAATCTGCTACTTTACGCAGCTCTTTTGCATTCTTCATGTACTCGTGGTACTGAAATTGATTTTCATCGGTTCGTTTGAGACCAAATGACTCCAGACTTACAACCATCTTGTAATGGTCAAAAGAAGAACGCGTAAACTGTCTGCTTTCATTGGACGCATAACTGCCCGTTCCTCCCGTTTGGCCATTCTCAGAATATTGATTCCCTTTATACAATTCAAAGACCAAATAACTTTGGTTATTGATAATAAACATCTGGCCCGAATCCGCTAAAGTTACCTCGCGATTGCCGGCATTAAAATCAGCGGTTGGGTGTCGGTAAATAACCAGCCCTTTCAGGCTTTTTTGGTCAGGGAATTTTTTGTCAACTTTAATATTGTATCCCGGCAGATCATTGTAGAAGATTCCTTCCTTAATATTAAGGGTAGCTTTTGCGGTTTTGATATCGTACAGGAGGCTATATCCTTTAAGGTTGGCCCATGGTGCTACTTCATTGTTATACCAAAAAGAGAAGAGCGTGATCAAGCCTACCATCACCATGACCGAACGCATAGCACGCCATGTAGAGATTCCCGCGCTTTTAATGGCTGTTAATTCGAAAAACTCTCCCAAATTCCCAAAGGTCATCAACGACGACAGCAAAACGGCCAAGGGCAAAGCTACCGGAATGGTAATGAGGCTGAAAAAACTGAAGAGTTTAACATAGTTTAAGAAATCGATGTCCTTTCCCACCAGCTCATTCAGGTACTGCGAGATAAGGCGCATTAAAAAAATGAAAACTACAATGCACAATGTCAACACAAACGGCCCTAAAAATGACCGTAATACCAATTTATCAATTTTTTTCATTCGTATTCCGTCAGCTTCCCACAATTTCTTTGAGACTCTCTATTAAACCGTCCCAAAGGTCTTTTAGTTCTTCCGCATCAGTGTTGACGGAATAGTCCGTAATCCGTAAATAGGTCGAACCGGTCAAATCACTTACGTCAATTTTAAACTCAATATAATTGTTGTCTCGATTACTTTCACTTGTATTAAGAAACTCAAATTTTACGCTTTTATTAAGGCGAAGAGAGCTTTGCTCGGCTATATGACTTTCTTTATCCCAGATAAAATCGAAGGTATGGTCAGGCTTGGTATTGACTTTATCACAAAACCATTCCGACAAGCCTGAGGCAGAACTTATGTAAGGGAAAAGCATCTTTGGCGAAGCCCTTAGTTCATATTCATTCGAGTATTTGAACTTTTGCATAGTAATTTGGCTTGTTTAAGGTTTTAAAAAAGGTCGGTTTATTTTTCTTCGGTAAGGTAATAGGTTTGTCTTTCTTCTGTATTCTCAGCTTTTAGTTTCTATAGTAAAGTCTGTAATGATGTTAAGTCTCTCAACGGCAGCGGCAAAATAGAAACTTCCTGCAATTATTCAAAATCTGTTTGTGCATTAAAATTTTTTCTACTACTTTTGCACCACCAAAACAATGGCGGGGTAGCTCAGATGGTTAGAGCGTAGGATTCATAACCCTAAGGTCGGCAGTTCGATCCTGCTCCCCGCTACACTGATTATCAGGCCGTTATAGAATAAATCTGTAACGGCTTTTTTATTTGGTATAACATAAGTACAGCAGCTTCTTAAATTATATTTATCGGCGCATCTTCTCATTGATAATCCTGTTTTGAAGTTAAAGAGTAAGATATTTCAGCCATTTTACTTTTAACCCAATAGCGCTTACAGTCCGGATTTATGCTTTTTACTGCAAGGGGTTGAGTACAATTCTACCGAGTTAAAGATTTTTTTTAATACCTATACACAGGCTCGGATTGATTACACCTTGATAGATTTTATCTATCTAAATATAGAATTAATTGATTTTGAATATTTTTTTCAACAACCTACCTTTACAGCGTTGCATACATACCAAATGCAGTTAAGCATTCATTCACTAATAACCTTGAACAAAACATGGAAAAAGGGTCAGATGATATCAGTAAATGCCCGTTTCACAATGGCACGATGAAGCAAAATGTTGGCGGTGACGGCACCAGAAACCGTGACTGGTGGCCCAATCAGTTAAAACTGAGCATTTTGCGTCAGCATTCTTCCAAATCAAATCCAATGGATGAAGGTTTTGATTATACTGAAGCTTTTAAAAGCCTAGATCTGGAGGCAGTAAAACAAGACCTTCATGCCCTCATGACCGACTCACAGGACTGGTGGCCGGCTGACTTCGGGCATTATGGTCCTTTGTTCATCCGCATGGCATGGCATAGTGCAGGTACGTATCGTGTGGGCGATGGCCGTGGTGGCGCAGGTGCAGGGCAACAACGTTTTGCTCCATTGAACAGCTGGCCGGATAACGTGAGCCTTGATAAAGCCCGCAGATTGCTTTGGCCGATCAAACAAAAATATGGCCGCAAAATTTCATGGGCCGATCTGATGATCCTTACCGGTAATGTAGCCCTGGAATCAATGGGCTTTAAAACATTTGGATTCGCCGGCGGACGTGCCGACGTATGGGAACCGGAGGAAGATGTGTATTGGGGTTCTGAAACCACTTGGCTGGGTAATGACAAGCGCTACGCTCACGGTTCGACAGGCGTGGCGGAGCATGGTGTGGTATCATCAGATGAAAATGCTGATGGCGGCATCCACTCGCGCAACCTTGAAAAACCGCTTGCTGCTGCCCATATGGGCCTGATTTACGTAAATCCGGAAGGTCCCGACGGTAATCCTGATCCGATTGCCGCCGCAAGAGATATACGCGAGACATTTGGCCGCATGGCAATGAATGATGAAGAAACGGTTGCTCTGATCGCCGGAGGACATAGTTTTGGTAAGACGCACGGGGCAGCTCCTTCCGATAATGTTGGCAAAGAACCCGAAGCGGCCGGCATTGAATTGCAGGGCTTTGGCTGGAACAACAGTTACGGTTCGGGCAAAGGTGCCGACACCATTACGAGTGGTTTGGAAGTGATCTGGACAAAAACGCCTACCCAATGGAGTAATAACTTCTTTGAAAACCTGTTTGCTTTCGACTGGGAATTAACCAAAAGCCCGGCCGGTGCTCACCAATGGGTCGCCAAAAATGCCGAAGAAATCATTCCTGATGCCTATGACAGTGGTAAGAAGCATGCACCAACCATGCTTACCACCGACCTCGCGTTAAAGTTTGATCCTGCTTATGAGAAGATTTCCAGAAACTTTCTGGAAAATCCCGATGCTTTTGCCGATGCTTTTGCCCGGGCTTGGTTCAAATTAACGCACCGCGATATGGGTCCGCGTGCCCGCTACCTGGGTCCTGATGTGCCCGAAGAAATATTGATCTGGCAGGATCCTATTCCCGCAGTAGACCATGCTTTGATCGATGAAAATGATATTTCAGCTTTAAAAGCAAACATATTGGCATCAGGCTTGAGCGTATCTGAATTGGTTTCAACCGCATGGGCTTCTGCTTCTACCTTCCGTGGTTCTGACAAGCGCGGTGGTGCCAATGGTGCCCGTGTTCGTCTGGCTCCCCAAAAGGACTGGAAGGTAAACAAGCCGGCACAGTTGCAAAAAGTATTGGGTATTCTGGAAAGCATTCAGGAAGAGTTTAACGGTACTCAGTCAGGAGGTAAAAAAGTTTCATTGGCCGACCTGATCGTATTGGCAGGGTGTGCAGGTGTTGAAAAAGCCGCCGGAAATACGATTACCGTTCCTTTTACACCGGGCCGTATGGATGCTTCGCAGGAGCAAACTGACGTTGAATCAATCGGTCATCTGGAACCCATCGCCGACGGTTTCCGCAACTATCAATCATCAAAATTCGCGGTATCTACCGAAGCCTTATTGATCGATAAAGCACAATTGCTTACTCTTACGGCACCTGAATTAACGGTATTAGTAGGTGGTATGCGTGTATTGGATACCAATTTTGACGGATCCAAAAATGGCGTCTTCACTTCACGTCCGGGCCAACTTACCAACGATTTCTTTGTAAACCTGCTCGACATGAGTACTGCATGGAAGGCCATGTCTGAAGACCGATCATTGTATTTAGGCAGTGATCGTGCCAACGGTCAACCCAAATGGACAGCCACTCGTGCAGATCTTGTATTTGGCTCCAGTTCAGAACTGAGAGCGATTGCTGAGGTGTACGGAAGTGCCGATGCTCAGGACAAATTTGTAAAAGACTTTGTAGCAGCGTGGGATAAAGTGATGAACCTGGACAGATTTGATCTGGCTTAGTCCTAAGTAAATAAAGTGCGCCTTCGATAGTAATGCAAAGAGCGCTATAGTATCCTGAAAATTAAAAAGGCACCGAAATTCGGTGCCTTTTTAATTGATTCATCTTGGGGAACTCAAAGTCTGAATTTGCGGCAAATGACAGTTCTTAATGATAGAAGTCACATTGCCATAATTATGATTTCGGGCCGGCAATTTCAGTTCCAAATGGCTGATTATAATAGCGTTTACCCGTCGTTTTAAACAAAGCATTGGCTACTGCTCCGAAAACCGGTGGAAATGGCGGTTCACCCAATCCACTCGGATCAATGTCATTTTCTACAAAATGAACATCTATTTTCTTAGGTGCTTCGTTGTGACGAATGATTCGGTAATTATGAAAATTGCTTTGTTCGGCGGCGCCGTCTTTGTGCGTTAAAGCGCCATAAAAGGAATTGCCGATACCATCTACCACGGCTCCCTGCACCATATTTCGGGCAGCATCGGGGTTGACAACCACGCCACAATCCACGGCAGAAGTTACCGATTCCACATACGGCCGTCCGTCTCTCATGACCATATCTACCACATGGCCGGCATAAGAGGCATGGCAGAAATACGCGGCTACTCCCCGTTTTTTACCGGCATTTTCGGGTTTTCCCCAACCCGATTTTTCTTTCAGCAGTTCCAAAACGCCGATGTATCTTCCTGCATCGTAATCATTGTTTTTGCCAACAGGGTTTTCTTTTGCCCTTTTTAACAAATCAAGGCGAAGTTGGATGGGGTCTTTACCCATTGCTTCGGCCACTTCGTCGAGAAACGATTGCTCGGCAGCGGCATTGAAGTTGGAACGCGGTGCCCTAAATGCTCCAATCGTGATATTCGAAGGAATCTCCCAACCTTCTGCCAGATAATTATCCACTGCCCCGGCCGGAAAACGATTGGCATGAACAGGATTTTCGGGAATACCGCCCCCTTTTACATGAAACCCGATCAGGTTTTTATTGGCATCCAACGCCGCACGATACGTGGCCGTATACATGGGCCGATAAATACCGTAAGTCATGTCATCTTCGCGGGTATACATGAGCTTGATCGGTGCCTTGATTTTTTGGGAGATACGAGCCGCTTCATAGACATATTGTCCATACGCTCTGCGACCAAAGCCCCCACCCATGCGCGTCATCTGAATTTCAATCTTGTCGGCGGGTAGATTCAACAGTTTTGACAGCGTAGGTTCTACCCAACCCGGTGCCTGCAAAGGCCCTGCCACTATCGCTTTTTCATCTGTCACATGGGCGAAGAAATTCATCGGTTCCATGCAGTTATGGGCCAAAAACGGAGCATTATAGGTACGTTCGATGATCAGAGCCGCATTTTTGAAAGCCGTCTCGGGATCGCCGTCTTTGCGTAATTGCTGGGCCGGTTTTTTGGCATATTCCGCCATCATTTCAAATTGGCTGCCTGTCGTCTCCAATCTACCCGGAACGGTCACTTCTCTTTTCCCGCCCCTGCCCATCATGGTATCTTTCACATCACCGGTAGCTTCCCATTGTACGATCAGCTTTTTGCGGGCGTTCATTACTTCCCAGGTAGTAGTGCCTACCACGACCAGCAGATCGTTGAACGTACGCGTATCAAAACCTCCCTGTTCGAAACCTTCCTCATACAATTTCAGGGTGAAAACATCTTTGATGCCCGGCATTTTGAGGGTTTGCGAAGCATCGAAGGATTTCAATTTCATTCCGAAGGCGGGTGGATGTTGAATCATGGCGATCAACATACCATCAACGCGATAATCCATCCCGAAAAGGGGCTTGCCGGTGACTATTTTTTGTCCTTCCACATTTTTCTTCGATTTTCTTACCACCGAAAAATCTTTGGGGGCTTTCAATTTCACGTCTTTCGGCACCGCCACGGTAGCGGCTTTACTCGCCATTTCGCCATATGTTGCTGATTTGCCGCTCGAATGAGCTAATACGCCTGCTTTGGTCGTGATTTCACCGGCCGGAACACTCCAGGTTTGAGCCGCGGCTTCGATGAGCATTTGCCTTGCCGATGCGCCTGCATTTCTCAGGGGTCTCCAATACATTCTTACTGAATTGCTTCCCCCGGTAAATTGTGCACCTAATTTCGCATTGTCGTGCGGCCCCATTTCTACGATCACATTTTTCCAATCAGCATCCAACTCCTCGGCGATGATCATCGGCAAAGACGTCATGACGTTTTGGCCAAATTCGGGGTTGGGGCAAATGATTTTAACGACGTTGTCGGGCGTAATTTTGATGTATGCCGTCAGTTCTGACCATTGCTCAGGAAGGTTCATGCGGGCGTCGTTCCGCTCCTGTATTTTTTCGGCGGCTTTTGCACTCGAGAACCAACTGAAACTAAGCATCATTCCCCCTCCTGCCAACGCAGAAGATTTAAGGAAAGAACGTCTGCTGTATGTGTTTTTCTCTTCCATGTTTACTGTTTTTTTTAGTGTTGCAAATGCACCGGTTATGCAGTTTTGGTATTTTAACAAGGTTGTGAGCAACCTCAGGCAGGTTCTGAGAAGCGCAGCGGCGCACCGCCCTGCTTCACAGCTATGCTTTGGAGGCTGATTTAATGGCTTCTTTGATCCGCAGATAGGTTCCGCAACGGCAGATATTTCCACTCATGCCGGCTTCAATATCGGCATCGCTCGGATGAGGATTGTTTTTGAGCAGGGCCACGGCACTCATGATCTGCCCCGACTGACAGTAGCCGCATTGTGCCACATCGTGTTCGAGCCAAGCTTTCTGTACGAGGTGATCGCCGTTGGCCGATAAGCCTTCGATGGTGGTGATTTCCTGCTTACCGATGGCTGAGGCAGGCAAAACGCACGAGCGAACGGCTTTTCCGTCTAAATGTACCGTGCAGGCTCCGCATTGAGCCATACCGCAACCAAATTTGGTCCCCGGCATGTTGAGATGGTCTCGCAATACCCAGAGAATGGGGGTAGAAGGGTCTACATCCACCGGGCGAATTTTACCGTTGATCTTAAGATTATATTTAGCCATGAGCGCAAAAAAATTATATTAAAAGTTGTAAAAGTAATGGGATTTATCTTCAGAAAGTTACGATTTTCAAATACATACTTATACAATTCAAACGATAAAAGGTAAGCATTAATTGGAATGTAACGTCCGGTACTCGTTGGGTGATTGTCCCGTTCGGTCTTTAAAAAAGCGACTGAAGTGTTGAGGATATTTAAACCCCAATTCATAGGCAATCTCATTAACGGTTTTTGTTCGGTCAAAGATTCTTTCTTTCGACAACTCAATCAACTTGGATTGGATGTGCTCCTGAGCGGATTTCCCCGTTTCTTTTTTTACCAGATCGCCAAAATAGTTCGCCGACAAGTGTAATTGGTCAGCAAAATAGGCAACGGAAGGCAAACCGCTTGTTTGCGGTTTCTCCGATTGAAAATAATCATTCAATAAAGCTTCAAATTTTTCTAAAATGCCTTGATATACATGATCACGGGTAATGAACTGGCGTTCGTAAAAGCGGACGCAGTAGTCCAAAAACAGCTCAATATTAGAGACAATCAGTCGTTTACTGTGCTTGTCAATGGCGTGCTCCAATTCATAGTCAATTTTCGAGAAGCAATCCAACACAATGCCCCTTTCACGCTCGGACAAATGCAGCGCTTCATTGGATTGATAGCCGAAGAACGTATAATCCTGCATGTGTCGTCCGAGAGAAGTACCGAGCAACAGATCCGGGTGAAAGACCAGCGCATACCCCTTTGGCTGATAGGTTTCTCCGTTACTGCTAACGCCTGCCACCTGTCCCGGTGCCAGAAAAACCAACGTACCTTCCTGATAATCATACGTATGTCGACCGTAGACCAGATCACCGCATTTCACATCTTTTAAGAATATGGTATAGAAGCCGAAATACATTTGGGAACCCTGTCGGGGAGCCGCCTTCGACAGGTCAACCACACTCACCAACGGGTGGCGTGTTTCATTGTTATTGAATTTGTTATAATCAGTTATGGTCTCAAACCGACGCATGGTGTCCATATCACTATTGTTTTAACCTACTCAAAATTAACATTTTATTCATTCTCTAATGAATGAAGCACCCTCAATCAGTAATATTGGTAGAAGAATCCGTAATCTGTATACCACGCAGGCCAATAATAGGTAAGACCTTTGCAATGTAAAAGAATCAGCTATGCAACAGGTTACATTAAATAACGGCATTCAAATGCCCATTCTCGGATTCGGTGTTTTTCAGGTAGTAGACTTGGCAGAATGTGAAAGAAGCGTAGCAGATGCCATCAACACAGGATATCGTTTGATTGATACCGCCGCTTCTTACGGAAACGAAGAGGCGGTGGGAAAGGCGATTAAAAGAAGCGGCGTTCCAAGAGAAGACCTCTTTATTACGACCAAATTGTGGATTCAGTCCAATGGGTATGAAGGCACCCTGAAGGCCTTCGAACATTCATTAAAACAATTGCAACTGGATTATCTGGACTTATACCTGATGCACCAACCCTTTGGGGATGTGTATGGGGAATGGAGAGCCATGCAGGAGTTGTACAAAGAGGGCAGAATCAGAGCCATTGGTGTCAGCAACTTTCATCCGGACCGACTGATTGACCTGATCGTTCACAACGAAATCATCCCGGCCGTCAATCAGATCGAAACCCATCCTTTTAATCAACAAATTGAGACGCAACATTTTTTAGTAGAAAACAAGGTGCAAATCCAATCGTGGGGGCCTTTTGCCGAAGGCAAAAATCACCTTTTTGAAAATGAACTATTACTTTCTATTGGCACAAAATACGGTAAATCCGTGGCACAGGTAGTGTTGCGGTGGCTTATCCAACGGGGAATAGTGGCTATCCCGAAATCCGTTCGCAAAGAACGAATGGAAGAGAACTTCAACGTCTTCGATTTTGAACTAAGTACCGAAGAGTTGGAATCCATCAAATCATTGGATACCGGAACGAGCAGCTTCTTCGACCACCGCGACCCCGCGATGGTTAAATGGTTGGGCGAAAGAAAATAATTACGGCTATGACACACCTGCTTTTTGCTCTTTTTCTTTTGATTTCCGCTTGTTCTTCCACCCAAACGAAGGATATTCCGGTGGCGGGTGAATCTGCATTAGCTCCCGACAAAATACTGATCGTGTATTTGTCGCGGACAAATAATACAAAAACCATTGCGGAAATCATTCAAAAACAGGTTGGCGGAACGTTGGTGGCTCTGGAATTGGAAAAGCCCTACCCCGAGAATTACCGAGCTACCGTAGATCAGGTAGTGAAGGAAAATGAAACGGGATTTTTACCCCCTTTAAAAACTAAAATCGCCGATATTCAAACCTATGATGTGGTGTTTATCGGCTTTCCCACGTGGGGTATGAAGCTGCCACCACCCATGAAAAGCTTTTTGAAGCACTATAATTTAAAGGGAAAAACCATTATTCCTTTTAACACGAATGCAGGTTATGGTATTGGAAGCAGTTTCGAGACGGTGAAGAAACTATGTCCCGACAGCAAAGTTCTGGAAGGTTTTACAACCGGAGGCGGATCGGAAAGGGACGGAATCTACTTGGGGATCAAAGATGAAAAGGCCGGGGAAGCAGAAACGCAGGTAAAAGAATGGTTGCAGAAACTCAAAATGAGGTAAGAATCACAGGTAATTTGAAAAAGCGGTTTTACGCCGGCACAGTTAAATAACAGATACAGTATGAAAAATTTAACCAAAAAAATACCTTTTCTTTTTTTGCTGACTGCGTGTTCATTGCAGGCTCAACAGCCGGACAGCAATGCCCCGAAAGTTAAAACCGAATCCGGTATTGTTCGAGGAACCATCGAAGGCGAGGTTTCCATCTTTAAATCAATTCCCTATGCCTCACCGCTGGCGTCCGCCGCAACCCGTGAAAAGTTGGGAAGGTGAATTGGATGCAACCAAGCCCTGTAAAGACTGCGGGCAGGCAGCTTTTGGACCCAATGCTCCAAAAATCAGCCCTAACGCTTCGGAAGACTGTCTTTTCTTACATATTTGGAAACCTGCCACTGCCGCAAAAGGCGCAAAATTACCCGTAATGGTCTGGATTCACGGGGGAGCATTTGTGTTTGGCAGCGGTTTAAGTCCTGAAAATTCGGGTATACCTTTCGCCAAACAGGGAGTCCTTTTGGTTACTTTCAATTACCGATTGGGGCGACTTGTTTTTTTTGCACATCCTGCTTTAAGTAAAGAATACCCCAATGAACCTAAAGGAAACTACGGCTACATGGACCAAATGGCCGCTCTCAGGTGGGTGCAAAAAAACATCGCCGAATTTGGCGGAGACCCTAAAAATGTCACCATCTTCGGCGAATCCGCCGGCGGGGTTTCGGTCCAGTCACTTCTAACGATACCGTCTGCCAAAGGGCTTTTCCACAAAGCAATTGTCGAATCGGGCGGCGGTCGGGACGGCGTGCTTACGGGCCGGCCCATCAGCAAAGAAAATGCCGACAACTATTACCCCATTTCCGCCGAAACGACCGGGATCAACTTTGCCAAAAAACAGGGAATAGAAGGGACGGATGCCGCTGCATTAGCCAAACTTAGGGCGCTGTCAGCCGCCGATATAATTGACGGAGGGCAGGAAAGCAACGGGCAGGGCGGCCCATTGATCTACTCCGGACCCATTCTCGACGGAAAGCAGGTAGTAGAAACAGCCGAGAGTGCCTATAAGGCCGGCCGGCAAAATCGTGTGCCAATCATGATTGGCTCCAACAGTGCCGAGGTGCCGGCCGGTTTTGTCAATGCGCAATCAAAAGAAGCATTGTTGTCTTTGTTTGGTAACATGAAAGAAGAGGCAAAAAAGGTGTACGACCCCGAGGGAACCGCAGAATTGGCCGAAATGCTCACCCGGGTCAATACCGACAAAGTATGGGCTGAGCCGGCCCGATTTACGGCCAATGCGGTAACCCAAAAAGGCGACAAGGCCTACATCTATCTTTTCTCCTATGTGCCTGAAGCATTGAAAGCAAGAGCTAAATACGGAGCTCCGCATGCGTCCGAAATTGCTTACGTATTTAACAATTTGAACGCACGCCGAGGAATTTCAACGGCAACCCCACAAGATGAGGAAGTAGCCCGATTGATGAATGTTTACTGGGCAAACTTTGCCAAAACGGGTAATCCCAACGCGAAAGGATTACCGGAATGGCCTGCGTTTGACCCCAAAAAGAACGAATTGATTGAATTTCAATCGGATGGGAAAGCAGTAGCAAAGCCGGACCCCAAAAAAGCAAGGCTTGATGTGATTGAAAAAGCGGTAGAATCAGGGAATTTACATTAGACAAACATTTAAATAGAACAGATTGAAGCGAATGGCTTCAATAGTAATAATTGTATTAAGTCTGATCCGGAGCCATTTCTTTCAGGTATGATCGTTTAGTATATGCTATAATTTTCGTTTTCAGGATATTTGTAGATAGATAATTGAGTAAGCTACGCTCAGGGTCTTACTCTCCGGGTACTTTTTATGCCTTTTAAACTATCGAACCATAAAACGATTAAAATAGCAACCATTGACCTGTTTTATCTGCACAGGCTCGATCCCAACTCGCCCATTGAAGATGTCGCGGGAACGGTGAAAGACCTGATCCAACAGGGCAAGATCAGGAATTTTGGTCTGTCGGAAGTTTCCCCGGCTACGATCCGTAAGGCGCACACCATACAACCGACCGAATATTCATTGATTGAGAGAGTAGCCGAAAATCAACTTTTAGATACCTGTCAGGAACTCGGAATCGCCTTTGTGCTAATGCAGACCATTTGAAGGAAAATGTCAGAGCTTGGGATGTTAAATTTACGTTCAAAGAATTAACTGACTTCAGGACTGAATTATCAAAAATTAAGGTAGCGGGTGTGCGTACACCGGAATCAATTTTGGTGAACCAATAAGCAACCTCTCGCAAAAAAGGAAGCGCCGGTGAAGTTGCGCTATACTGAGAGCTGAATACACACTGACTCAAATGCAACATTATTTTCATAAAATTATCAATACTGACCAACAGTAAATATCAGAGGCGGTTAGATGCTTCTTTCCAATCGTCATTAAGTGAGTACCCTTTTTTATAGGTTAAAAATGAACAGATCAGGGCTGTGAATCGCAGTCCCTGATTTTTATAAAAGATAATTTCTCTTTTGCTCAAAAACGAACTTTTTAATTGACCAATAATCGGTTATCGGCTTTTGGCATAGATTTTTAGTCAAAATTCATTTGATTCTTACAATGACCGTCGCTAACACTTTTTGGCACTTTGAAAGAAAACTTGAAAAGTGAAACAATTGTAGTTGGTCAATCAAAGAAAAGATGCCGGTGCCGATCAGTCGGATTTTATACTCAAAAAAAATCAGTTTCAATTTCTACAAATCACGTTTATGGCAATCATCAAATGTAAAATCAACGGCAAGAATCAAACACTCGATGTAGATCCTCAAATGCCATTGCTGTGGGCCCTGCGGGAGGTAGTCGGATTAACGGGTACCAAGTACGGTTGCGGGGTAGCCCAATGCGGCGCCTGTACCGTGCATCTCAACGGCGAAGCGGTGCGTTCCTGCGTCACCAAAGTCAGTCGCGTCGAAGGGCAACAGATCACTACCATTGAAGGATTATCGCAAACTAACACCCATCCTCTCCAACTCGCCTGGCAGGAAGTGGATGTGCCGCAGTGCTGCTATTGCCAATCGGGACAGATCATGTCTGCCGCCGTGTTGCTTCGGGAGAATCCCAACCCGACCGATGAGGACATAGACAATGCCATGTCGGGTAATCTTTGCCGATGCGGCACTTATCTGCGTATCCGAAAAGCGATTCATTTAGCGGCAGAAGGCATGGAGCGGAAAGTGGGCAGTAAATAACAAACGACTATTGCAATTGTTAGCTCGTTTTTAAATTTAACTTCATTATGAAACACCCTTCTGAAACCGGAAGACGGAATCCATTCTCTCTGAAAACAACGGTCGCCCTGTCGATCATTCTTTTTGTAACGGCTGTTCTAACGACGGCATTTAACGTGAAGAATGACGATCCGGAAAGCCCGACAAAGTCTGCCCTGATTAACCCCGACAGCATTGAATCCGTCAAAGCATTTGCACAGGTCTACAAAGTGCTCATGAGTCCCCGTTGCATGAACTGTCACCCCTCAGGCGATGTGCCGCTTCAGGGGGATGACAGCCACGAGCATACCATGCTTCCCAAACGGGGCACGAATGGCAAAGGGCTCTATGCCATGAAATGTGCCAACTGCCACCAGCCTACCAATACACCCGGCTTACATACCCCGCCCGGCAATCCTGAATGGCACTTGCCGCCGGCGTCGATGAAGATGGTTTTTCAGGGTCGAACACCGCATCAGTTGGCTAAACAGCTCGTTGATAAGAAGCAAAATGGGAATAAGGACATGAAGAAGCTTATTGAGCATGCTGACGATGGCCTTGTACTGGCAGGCTGGAATCCCGGTGAAGGAAGGACATTGCCTCCGATGAGTCACGCAGAATTTAAAAAAGCGTGGCTGACGTGGATCCAAAAAGGGGCGTTTGCCCCCAAATCATAACAGCAACCGCGTTCAACTGATTACGAACCATGAACAGCAACCTACTATCCAGAAGAAATTTCCTCAAAACATCGGCCTTGTAACTCCCTGAAATAGCTTGACAAATTTAAGACATTTTTTGAGTACCGATTGATCCCATTTCAGAATGTGCTTTTGTACGCTTTTTCGAGTCCGCTCGCCCTTTTTTCGGTGGGCTCTTGCTGTGGGATATACAACCTGTTTCAGAATGAATGTCTGTTTAGAATCTTTATACACCAGTGTTAAACCGAGTAAATTTTTGTCCGGGGGTGAATGCCCATAACACTATAAATAAACTTCTCTCGTAAGGCTTGGGAAGAACTTTTGTCTTTAAATTCCTGAAATTGATTATCCATCATTCCGGTAGTTGTGTAAAACTGATTCAGGACAGAACACCATGTAAGTACATGATTCTTTTATTCATTCTTAAGCGGTTATTTGTTCTTATTACGGGTAAAAATAGAACCATTCGAATGATTTAACCGCAAAGTATCATACAACCAACCATAGGAAACCTTTAAAGAAATCGTTCGTTCAATAACCCTTTACTACCAAAGTTTAATGAAAAAACTACTTCTGAGCAGCTTCTGTTGCACATTTATGTTTTATTTGGCGGAAATTTCGTTTGCCCAAAAAATAGACCCTGCCATTTTAGAAAAACGGTGGTCGGCCTGGTGGATTACCGCCTCCAATGCTACGCCCGACGGCTACGGAGTGTACTTATTTCGTAAATCGGTTGAACTGCCGTCCAAACCAAGTTCGTTTGTTGTTCATGTATCGGCCGATAATCGCTACAAGCTTTTTGTGAATGAAAAAATGATTTCAATGGGCCCCGCGCGGGGCGATTTGAGTCATTGGAATTTTGAAACCGTAGACCTTGCCCCCTACCTTCAAAGCGGTAAAAATACTGTTGCTGCCCAAGTTTGGAACGAAGGTGATTTGAGACCCGAAGCGCAAATCTCGTTACGAACGGGGTTTATTTTGCAGGGAAATACCCATGTCGAAGCCGCACTCAATACCAACGAAACGTGGAAATGCGTGCGTGATGACAGCTATGCTCCCCTAAAATTTACGATACGGGGGTATTATGCAGCGGGCCCGGGGGAAATTCGTCAAATGGCTGCCTCGCCCAAACAATGGGAAAAACCTGATTTTGATGACAGTAAATGGCCGGCTCCGAAACGACTGTTCAATGGCACGCCCAAAAGCCTCTTGGGGCCTTTTGGTTCTCCCAACGGTTGGATGCTGGTACCTTCAACGATTCCACAAATGGAAATGAAGGATGAACGCATCCAAAAAGTAGTGGAGGTAATAGGTGAAGTAAAAATTCCCGATGGTTTTCCCCAAAAAACAACTTCACTTACGATTCCTGCCAACTCGTCGGTCAAACTTCTTTTAGACCAAACCTATTTGACAAATGCCTATCCAACGGTACTGTTCAGCGGCGGCAAAAATGCCACAATTTCCGTAGGCTACACCGAAGCTTTGTACAGCAGCAATCAAAGCAAAGGCAATCGGAACGAAACCAAAGGTAAAGTATTTGTTGGCCGAGCCGACAGTTTGATCTCAGACGGTACCGCCCAACAGCATTTTGTGCCTTTGGCCTACCGCACCTATCGGTATATTCAACTGAAGGTCACGACCCAAAACGAGCCGTTGGTTCTGAACGATATTTATGGCACATTTACGGGTTATCCCTTTGAGTTGAAGTCCGGTATCACCACGCAAAACAGCGATATTGACAAAATTGCCGAGATAGGTTGGCGCACAGCCCGCCTTTGCGCGGGGGAGACCTACATGGATTGTCCTTATTATGAGCAACTTCAGTACATCGGTGATGCACGGATTCAGGCATTGGTCACGCTGTACAACAGCGGGGATGAACGTATGGTTAAAAATGCACTCAATCTGATGGATTATTCACGGCAGCCCGAAGGTGTTACATTGAGCCGTCACCCATCATACACCCCTCAGTACATTCCTACGTTTTCGTTGTGGTATATCGGTATGCTGCACGACTATGCACGCTACGGGAGCGATTTGGATTTTGTGAAAAAGAAAATCGGAGGGACTCGCCAGATCCTGGAGTATTTCAAAGGCTATCAACAGGCAGATGGTTCGCTGAAAAACGTGCCGCAATGGATGTTTACCGACTGGGTCACGGCCAAAGATTGGCGGGCCGGTACTGCTCCCATGAGTCCCGACGGTTCCTCTGCGGTGTTGGACCTGCAACTCTTGTGGGCGTATCAGGTAGCGGCCGATCTGGAAACCAAATTGGGCGTTCCTGCGTATGCAGCACATTATCAAACCCTTATTGATCAACTTAAAAAGACCATTTTGGCGAAATATTGGGATGGTTCTAAAAAACTGCTGGCCGACCGTGCCGAGAAAGATGTGTTTTCGCAACATACCAATTCGTTGGCGATTTTAACGGGGTTGTTTACCCCTCAACAGTCTGCCGAAGCAGCCCAACAACTGGTGACCAACAGCACATTAGCCCCGGCTTCTATTTATTTTAAATATTATCTTCACTTGGCACTTATCAAAGCAGGCAAAGGCAATGACTATCTGAAATGGTTGGACAAATGGCGTGAAAATATCCGGATGGGGCTTACCACATGGGCCGAGACCTCCGACATTACCACCTCTCGTTCCGACTGTCATGCCTGGGGAGCAAGTCCGAATATTGAATTTTATCGGACACTTCTGGGCATCGACAGTGACGGGTTGGGTTTCTCAAAAGTCAAAATTGAGCCGCATTTGGGCGTATTGACTCAGGCCAAAGGCAGTATCCCGCATTCCAAAGGAATGATTTCGGCAAGTTATCAATTGGAAAACGGCCAATGGAAAATACAGATTGAATTGCCAAAGACGGTGACCGGTAAGTTGATTTGGAAAGGCAAAACGATTGGATTGAAAGAAGGAGTAAATCAACTAAACCAATAAGACCTGAAACTATGAAAACACTGAACAGAAGGCAATTTGTAGCCCAAATGTCTTTATCGGCCGGGGCGATTACCCTCTCTGCTGCTACTCTTTTTGCCAATAAAGGTTTAATGGAAGAATTTGTTGAAGTTGAAATCACGCATGGAAAAATAAAAGGATATCGTGAGCAGGGGGTGAGTATTTTTAAGGGGGTGCCGTATGCCGGAAAAACGTCGGGGGATAGAAGATTCCGTCGTCCTGCTCCGCTTGAACCTTGGCCAGGGGTACGCGAAGCGTTGCAGTTGGGTGCTCCGGCCATCCAAAATCCGAGACGAAATGAGCCACCCCCTTCTGAGGATTGCCTGTTCCTGAATGTTTGGACTCCTGCCAATGATACTAAAAAGCGCCCTGTGATGTTTTACAGCCATGGGGGCGGTTTCGTGATCGGTTCGGGCGGTTCTGCCGGACAGGATGGGGCTAATTTAGCCCGCAATTTTGACGTGGTAGTTGTAGAGACCAATCACCGTTTAGGCTTAATGGGCTTTTTGTACCTCGACGAAATCGGTGGTGCCGACTACGAAGGTTCAGGCAATAATGGCATGTTGGATATTGTCGAGGGTTTAAAATGGGTCAACAAAAATATTGCCCAATTTGGCGGTGATCCCAACAACGTCATGATATGGGGAGAATCGGGAGGCGGAGCCAAAACCTCTTGCCTCTATGCAATGCCGGCGGCGGCTCCTTATTTTAATAAAGCCTCAATTGAAAGCGGTCCCGGCGTGCGAATGACTCCCAAAGAAATCGCCCAAGAAACCACGCTGATGCTGTTAAAAGAGCTGAATATCGAACCGAAAGATTGGAAAAAACTACTCGATGTACCTGTTGCGGATCTTTTGGCGATGCAGGGCAAACTGCCATTTGTACCGCCATTCGTTGAAAAAAATAAAAATGGAGGTTTTATGCGACGAAACTACGGAGGTTTTGGACCGGTAGTGGATGGCAAAGCGTTGCCGCATCATCCTTTTGACCCTTCAGCTCCCTCACTTTCCAAAAACAAACCGCTTTTGGTCGGTTGGAACGAAGACGAACATACGTTTTTTGCCTGGGAAAGAAAAGAAACCGACTTTGTGAAATATGATTTTGAGAGCTTACAGAAAAAGCTTGAACCACAGTATGGTACCGATGCTAAAAAAATAATCGACACCTACCGAAAAGCAAGGCCGACTGCTTCTGCGGCTGATATTTACATTGCCATAGCATCAATCACCCTGATGGGTTTGGGTTCGATAGATATTGCGGAGAAAAAAGTAAAACAGGGGGGTGCTCCGGTATATCTTTACAATTTTGGGTATAAATCAGAGATGAAAATACCGGGAACCGACTATGAGATGGGTACACCGCACGCCATGGATATTTCATTCAAATTCAATAATGAAACCGCCAACAAGCCGAGTTTTTTGGGGGGGAACAAACCCGAGAAAGCCATCGCTTCTCACAATTTTGCGGAGTTATGGACTAATTTTGCCAAAACAGGAAAACCGTTTGCCAAAGATGCCCCCGAATGGAAAGCGTATAATCTAAAGGAACGGTCTACCATGCGTATCGATACTAAATTGGAGCTAATCAAGGATCGATTTAAAGAGGAATTGAACGTTTGGCGGGAGGTAGGAAAATTGTAAGTACCTCTAAAAGTCTAACAGCCGATGTGACTTATCTGCCTCAAAAAAAGAGTGTATAAATGTACTCAAAAAACAGAGATATAAGGCTGATATACAAGCTATTATTAAGGCTTGTATATCAGCCTTATAATGATCAGATCGACTCGGCCAGTTGTTCAGGCGTACTGTCTTCGGGGAAATTGAGTTTTTTACGAAGACGATACCAGATCGTTCGAACACTTTGCGAAGAAATCCCCAATACAAATGTCATTTCTTTTGTAGATAATCCAAGTCTGACCAAGGCCAGAAACCGGATCTCCGCCGGAGTCAACGGCGACAGTTTGTCTTTCATCCGTTGTAAATAGCCCGGATGTACCTGATCAAATAAGCGACGAAAGCGTTCCCATTCGGCATCGGTAGTAATAACAGCCTGTTGCAATTGTCGCATGGCCTGATGAGACGAAGTGTTCAACAAAACATTCTCCGCATCTTCCGCCCATCGGTTTTTGGCGTTTTGAATAAATTCCTGCAATTGTTCCGTAGCCGTCTGCATTTCCACTTCCTTTTCTTTCCACCGGCGCTGCTTTCGCATGAACCGATGGCGTTGGGTAAAATAAATATACAAAGAGGCCAAAAACAGCATTGCCAACAACCCGATAAGCGCATTCCGTTCTGTTTTTTTGATCTTTTTTTGAGTTTCCAACTCGGCATTTCGTTCGGCCAATTCTGCTTTCTGATGCGCTCGTAACATCTTTCGGGTATTAAATTGCCGACTAAGGCTATCGCGCACCATCATTGTCGAATCAAAGTACATCAACGCCAATGCTTTGTTCCCATTTCGGATGTACAATTTAGACAAATGGGGAAACAGTTTTTCCTTTAACGTCCATTCTCCCGATTGTCGTTGGTAAAAAACGGCCTGCGCTGCCAACGCTTCCGCTTTGCTTAACTGACCGGAAGCCGCCTCAATGTCACTTAATCCGATCCGACAAAGCATGGCATGCTCTTCCAATTGTGACCGCGAAAAGAGGTGTTTGTATTTATCGGAGGCGGGAAACGTGTTGGTTGCTTCAATGCCCGCTTTTAACAATGGAATCGCGTTTTTTACGTCATTTTTTCGGTACAGAATATACCCTAAACATCCCTTTGCGAGTTCGACCGCATACGTATCTTTTTCGGAAAGGGCATTGTCCAGGGCTTTTTGGTAATAAAACATGGCCGAATCCGGTTGATTCAGATCGCGGAAACAATTGCCGATAAACGCATAATTTCGGAAGAAAACAGAAGTCAGTTGATACTTCTGCTCATAGTGGAGCGCTATTTTGGCAAAATGTATCGCTTTTTCATAATCGGCGAATTCATAGTAGGCATAGATGAGTTGATTGATGCAGTTGATCTTGTCGGGAAACTCCTCCAAACTTTTGTCCCTGATGATTTCATACATGTTGAGATAATGCTCAAAGGCCAACTCATAGTTTTTAACCTTTCGAAAATAGAACTGCCCGAAATGCTTTTCGACGGAGGCTTCATTTAACAACTTTTTGTCATGGGCGAAATGTAACGCTTTGTCCAACTCCAGTTTGCCCACTACCAAGTTATTGGCGTATTTTTTTCGATACAGAAAAAAGCTCAATTCCATCATGTAAGTATCCATCTCCAGACCGGCATCGTCGTGCTCGGCGGCGGCTTGTCGCAACCCCAATACTTCATTAAAAAAAAGCGTGGAGTCGTAGTTGTCGTTGGTCGTTTTAACCTCCCAAAAATTACCAAAGAGAGCCGCTCTTTGCTTATAGTCTTTGTGCAGATACTTTTCGTATTGAGCGGCCGCCGTATCGGTCAGGCATAAACATACCCAAACGAAAACGCAGTTTCTAAGAAAATGCCGGCCGAAAAGAAGCGTCATGAGTAAAGTCAATCAAAAATAAGTGTTCTGAATTCAATGGCTGAATGCCGATGGGTTCAATCAACATATCAATACAAAATGAAAGGCGGCAGGCTGCTTTTTATACCATGCCTCAGCCATTTTACTCTCTTTTTGCCTGAAACAAGGCATTGTGACGCTTTTGTGACGCCACTGTGACGCTTTTGCGACGCTGATTTTTTGGTGTTGACCTGCCGCTCCCCCTAGTTTTGACCCATGCCAAAGTCAATGCCCATTCCCTTTCTGTTTCGTAAAAAAAGACTGGCGCTGCTGCTGCTGGTTTTGCTTTTTGCCGCCGCCGTGCTCGGGGTCTGGTATTGGTACGATTGGCAACTTGACCGCTTACCGCCTGCTGATCATTATTTACCAAACCATCCGGCCTCTGCGGCCGCTTAACTCCACTCACGTATGAACTGTTCTGTTTACTCCCAATGGTGTGCCCTTCACACTTTGCCTCCAAAAGCCGCTTTCCGGAGCTTTACCCGTTTTGTGTTGCTTCTGCTGGCAAGTTGCCTGACGGGACTCTCGGCGCAGGCCACGGTATATCATGTCAAAACTGACGGCAACGACACAAACGCCGGCACAAGTTGGTCTGCCCCCTTCAAAACCCTGCAAAATGCCTTGGCGACGGCGACGGCAGGAGATCAGATTTGGGTAGCTAAGGGAACGTATTATCCTGATGAAGGACCGGGTACAACCAATAATTCCCGTTTTTTTTCTTTTATCATGAGAGAGGGAGTGAAAATCTACGGCGGTTTCCCCACTACGGGTACACCGACAATGAATGAGCGTGATTGGAAAGCGCACGAAACCATCCTCAGCGGTGACATTGACCAAAACGACCAACCTAATTTTGTCAATTATGACAACAACTCCTACCATGTCATTTATAACGGCTATTATTACAGATTGACCTCGGCGGCGCTGTTGGATGGCTTCACGGTTGAGGGGGGAAATATCAATGATGTAGGGACTAATGGAGCAGGCATGAGCAATAACGAGTCATCTCCCTCGGTAATTAACTGTTCCTTTGTGCGAAACCAAGATATGATGTCGACCGAAGGAGGCGCCGGGATGTACAATAACGAGTCATCTCCCTCGGTGATCAACTGTTCTTTTTGGGGCAATCGGGCCAGAGGCGCCGGCGGGATGTACAATGTCTTTTCATCTCCCTCAGTGATCAACTGTTCTTTTTGGGGCAACCAATCAACACATAAATCCGGTGGAATGTACAATAGCTATTCATCTCCAACTTTGGTCAATTGCAGCTTTGCCGGAAATACAGGGCTTCTCAGCGGCGGGATATACAATTTTTCCGCCTCTAATCCGATCCTAAAAAACTGTATCCTATGGGGCAACAGTTCCGAGGTTTATAATAACAACAGCAATCCCGTCTTTATCAAAACGTTGGTTCACGGACAAAATGTCGGAGGATTTACCGGCAATGAAGACCCCCTGTTTGTCCATCTGCCTGATTTTAATAACGCCCCCACCACCGCAGGAGATTTGCGACTGCAGCCCTGCAGTCCTCTGATTAACCAAGGCGACAACAGCCTTATTCCCATGGGTATTACCATGGATGTGGACAACAATCCCCGCATTCAATTCACCACTGTCGATTTAGGGGCATATGAACGACAAAGCATTACACAGGTGCTGTATGTCAAAACCGACGGCAATGATACTAACACAGGCACTTCTTGGCAGACCCCCTTCAAAACCCTGCAAAAAGCCCTGCAAGCGGCCTGCGCCGGTACGCAGATTTGGGTAGCTAAGGGAACGTATTATCCTGATGAGGGGCCGGGGATGATCGACAATAACCGCAATCAATTCTTTGTGATGGTAGAAGGAGTGAAAATCTACGGCGGTTTCCCCACTACGGGTACACCGACAATGAATGAGCGTGATTGGAAAACGCACCAAACCATCCTCAGCGGCGACATTGACCAAAACGACCAACCTAATTTTGGCAATTATGACAACAACTCCTACCATGTCATTTATAACTACCATTACAGCAACGATATCATGACATCGGACGCACTGTTGGACGGTTTTAGGGTGCAGGGAGGGAATGCTAATTATGGCAGTTACGACTTTGCGCTTGGCGGTGGAATGTATAATCAACTCAGTAATCCTACAGTAGTAAATTGTTCCTTTGTAGAGAATATGTCTCGCTCTGATGGAGGGGGAATGTTCAACTACGGTTCCAATCCCAATATTATAAATTGTTCCTTTACGGGCAATCGGTGCAACGAAATTTCCGGTTATGGTGGTGGGATAAGTAATCGTTATTCTAAACCTACCCTGACGAATTGTTCCATCTCAGGTAATATAGCCGTTGCGGGTGCCGGGATATACAATTGGAGTGCCAGTCCCATATTGACCAATTGTTCCATCTCAGGCAATAGGGGTGATGGAATGTTTAATGATAATTTTCCGTATGAACCGGGGTTATATCCTCCTTCCAACCCGATCCTGAAAAACTGTATCCTTTGGGGCAACAGTACGGAGGTTGTGGATTACCATGACAGCAACCCCGTTTACATCAAAACGTTGGTTCGGGGACAAAATGTCGGCGGTTTTACCGGCAATGAAGACCCCCTGTTTGTCAATCCGCCTGATTTTAATAACGCCCCCACCACCGCAGGAGATCTGCGGCTGCAACTCTGTTCGCCGGTCATCAATGCAGGTAATAACAGCGTTTTTGCTGCCGGCCAAACGCCTGATTTGTCATCGATCACCACAGATGTAGACAACAATCCCCGTATTCAATTCACCGGCGTGGATTTGGGCGCCTACGAACAACAAAACACACCTCCGTCGCCCCTCTATGTCAAAACCGACGGCAATGATACTAACACAGGCACTTCTTGGCAGACCCCCTTCAAAACCCTGCAAAAAGCCCTGCAAGCGGCCTGCGCCGGTACGCAGATTTGGGTAGCTAAGGGAACGTATTATCCTGATGAGGGGCCGGGGATGATCGACAATAACCGCAATCAATTCTTTGTGATGAAAGAGGGAGTGAAAATCTATGGAGGTTTCCCCACTACGGGTACACCGACAATGAATGAGCGCGATTGGAAAACGCACCAAACCATCCTCAGCGGCGACATTGACCAAAACGACCAACCTGATTTTGGCAATTATCATGGAAACTCCTACCATGTCATTTATAACCATGATAACGGTTTGACCTCGGCGGCGCTGTTGGATGGCTTCACGGTTGAGGGGGGAAATACCACTTCGGGCGGGGCTTTTGGAGGAGGCATGTACAATGCTCGTTCGTCTCCCTCGGTAATTAACTGTTCCTTTGTGCGAAACCAAGCTGCGATAACGACCGACGGAGGCGCCGGGATGTACAATGAAAGTTCATCTCCCTCGGTGATCAACTGTTCTTTTTGGGGCAACAGTGCCAGTGGCGCCGGTGGGATGCACAATTTCTTTTCATCTCCCTCGGTGATCAACTGTTCTTTTTGGGGCAACCAATCAACGTTTATATCCGGTGGAATGTACAATTACTATTCATCTCCAACTTTGGTCAATTGCAGCTTTGCCGGAAATACAGGGTTTCTCAGCGGCGGGATATGCAATGAAGGATCCAACCCGATCCTGAAAAACTGTATCCTATGGGGCAACAGTGTCGAGGTTTATAATTACAACAGCACCCCCGTTTACATCAAAACGTTGGTTCGGGGACAAAATGTCGGCGGTTTTACCGGCAGTGAAGCCCCCCTGTTTGTCAATCCGCCTGATTTTAATAACGCCCCCACCACCGCAGGAGATCTGCGGCTGCAACTCTGTTCGCCGGTCATCAATGCAGGTGATAACAGCGTTTTTGCTGCCGGTCAAACGCCTGATTTGTCATCGATCACCACAGATGTAGACAACAAGCCCCGTATTCAATTCACCGGCGTGGATTTGGGCGCATATGAATACCAAGCCGCCTCACCTTCGGCCATTACTCCTACGGTCAATGTAATCTCTCCAACGACCTGCGGAGGCACCAATGGCTCTATCACCCTGAGCGGGTTCTTGGCCAATACCGTTTACGCAGTTTCCTACACCAAAGGTGCTGTCAACGTTGCTGCTGCTAACTTTACATCCAATGCCAACGGAGTCATTACCTTAACCAACCTGACCGCCGGCAGCTACACCGAGATTGTGGCCGTCTACGGAGCCTGTGTCTGTAATGCCGTTTCAGCAACATTGAGCGACCCTGCCAAACCCACGCTGACGGTGGGGGCAATCTCGGCCATTTGTGCCGGAACCAACACATTCAGTATTCCTTTTACGAACCCCGTAGGCTCACCAAATCTTTACTCAATTTCGGGCGCAGGCATTACCGGCGTCACCAATGGAAATTTGACCGGCCCCATTACCGTTCAGTTAAGCAGCGGTGCTTCGGGAAGTTCCATTTCGTTTACACTGACGGTTAAAAACGAAACAACCGGCTGTGTTTCGGAGAACATCACCGGTTCTGTGACGATCAATCCGCTGCCGCCCACCCCAACTATTGCCGCAGGCAGCGCAACGACTTTCTGCGCAGGCGGTTTGGTGAGCCTGACGTCAAGTTCGGCTTCCGGCAATCAGTGGTATAAGAATGGCAATCTCCTTAACGGAGCCATTAATTCAATCTATTCTGCGAATACTTCAGGGAGTTATACGGTGATTGTAACAGCCTTAGGGTGTAGTTCGGCACCGTCTACTGCTACAATTGTAACGGTTAACTCCATTCCTACCGCTACCATGACCGGCACAAGTACCGTTTGCAAAGACGCTACCGCTCCTGACATCACCTTTACCGGCAGCGGTGGTACAGCACCTTACACCTTTACCTATACCCTCAATACTTCCAACAATCTGACCGTCACGACTACCAACGGCAATTCCGTGACCTATTCCCAAACGACAAACGTTGGGGGCGTTTTTGCCTATACCTTAGTGAGCGTCAGCGACAATAACCATTGTACCCAAGCTCAAACCGGCTCGGCGACTGTTACCGTGTTGGCACCATCGACTCCCGCATCGCCTACCGGCACAACCATTTCTCTCGGCCAATCCGCTACTCTGACGGCCGGCAGTTGCTCGGGAGAAGGGTTTACTTTGCTTTGGTATAAAAGTTTGGATAACACGTCAGTAACCATGCCTGTCTCGCCGGTGGTCACTACTTCTTATTACGCTCGTTGTCAGCAAAGCAGCGGACAAACAAACTGTTTGAGCAGCAAAACGGCCGATGTTACCGTCACGGTGGGGCAACGAATTTTTGTCAATGCGGCCAATGTCAACTTAACTCAGGACGGAACTTCCTGGCAAAAAGCGTTCGCAAATTTGCAGGCCGCCCTGACAGCCGCCCGCAATTCGATTTATTCACCCTTGGAAATATGGATAGCGCAGGGAACTTACATTCCCGGCACCCAACGAAAAGATGCTTTTGAAATCCCTTCAGGCGTGCAGGTCTACGGTGGTTTTGTCGGCACAGAAACCGAGTTAAGTCAACGCAATTGGAAAACCAACAAAACCATTCTCAGCGGTGAGATCGGTACAACCAATTCCCTGAATGACAACATCAACCACGTCGTAGTCTTTAACGCCACCAATGCCGATACCCGACTGGATGGACTTACCATTGAAAAAGGCTACGCCGATTTTGTCACGGGGAATCAAACTACCGAATTGACCGAACCGGCAATTCTTTCATCAGGTGGGGGGATTTTAGTGATCAATAGGAGTCTGGGTTTAATTACGAACTGTATCGTTACCAACAACCGCGCCATCACGGGGGGGGGACTGTTATTGCAGGACAGCAGCAAGGTGAGCATCACCAAGACGATCATTTGGGGCAACGAAGCCACCTTTGGCGGGGGCGTTTACGTATTGGGCGGCAGCATGCCGCGACTGGAAAACCTGCTGATCGTCACCAACAAAGCGTTGGGTGGCGGATTGTACATTAATCACAGTCAGCCACTGATCCTTCATGCTACAATTGCGGCCAATCAAGGTAACGGCGGTACAGCGGGCGGTATCTTTACTGTCAATTCGGCAACGATAGTACGCAACAGCATCCTATGGGGGAACTCCTCGCCGCAGACTACCGACGCCATTGGCATTACATACAGCATCGTTGAAGGCGGCTATGTTGGTTTGGGTAACAGCAGTCAGAATCCGTTATTTGTCAATGCAGGCTCAAATGGTTTGGCGCCTTTGGGTGGTTTGGGCGATTATCATCTGCAAAACTGCTCACCGGCCATCAACTCCGGCGACAATACGGGTGCTCCGATGGAAGATTTGGACGGCACTTTTCGTCCCTATGCCGGCGTGGTTGACAAGGGAGCCTATGAAAGTCAAAGCATCGGCAGCGCAGGCCCTGCCACCTTGAGCGTAA
Organism: Runella sp.; assembly: GCF_965279615.1. Lineage (NCBI taxonomy): Bacteria > Pseudomonadati > Bacteroidota > Cytophagia > Cytophagales > Spirosomataceae > Runella > Runella sp. The sequence continues at coordinate 675,778 of NZ_OZ257252.1, forward strand.
CGGAAAACATTTCAAGCGGAAACGTACAGAAAACGGCCGGTAAGATCACGGCCATCAACCAAGTATCAGGCGGCGTGGTAGAATATAGGGGCGGCGAGTCGGTGACACTGTTGCCGGGTTTCAGTGCATCAAATGCCGTTTTCCAAGCTCTCATCAGCGGATGTCAGACCAATATACTCAATCAGGTATTAAGTGATTCTCAAAAATAACGAAGGATGAGTGGAGCCGGAGTGTATGGGTTGGAAGGCGCGGTAAGCTTGCCGCGCCTTCCAACCAAAGCGAGAGAATCGGTCATTGATCTGCGGCGCATTATGTATCTGAGTGCGCAGGGAAACTATACGGTCTTTCATTTGGAAACCGGCGAACAGGTGTTGACCTCATTACCATTATGTATTTATGCGACGTTATTGGAAGAGCATGGATTTATGCGTATTCATAATCGGAGCGCCGATGCGATCGTCGCTACTGAATCTGCATTATTTGGGTCAATGCCGTATTCATCATTATATAAGCCTGACTTTACCTGAAGGAAAAATTCCGGGAATTGCCGGGAAGGCACAGAAGAGTTTTCACTTCCTGATATACCTCAAACATTTTTCCAATGCCCGGATTTGTATCAAAAGAGTATTTCCCTAATTGATCAGGTCACTTAACTTTCAATTAAGCATTCTATACTCCGTCGGCGACTGCCCCACCTTTTGTTTGAACAGGCGGGTAAAATGCTGCGAATACTTAAAGCCCAATTCATAGGATATCTCATTGATGGATCTGCTTTGGTCAAAGAGTGTTTCTTTCGCCACATCAATCACTTTCGTTTGTATATACTCCTGAGCTGTTTTTCCTGTTTCTCTTTTGATCAAATCGCCAAAATAGCCGGCAGATAAGTTCAATGCATCTGCACAATAAGCGACCGTAGGTAAGCCAATGGTTTGCAGGCTTTCTGACTTAAAATAATCGTTCAGCATCGTCTCAAATCGTTCCAAAATTCCCTTGTGGACCGTATCACGCGTAATAAACTGGCGGTCATAAAACCGGGTACAATACTTCAAAAACAGTTCAATGTTATCTACGATCAGCATTTTGCTGTGCTTGTCAATGGCATGTTCCAATTCATAGCCAATTTTAGAAAAGCAGTCCAACACAATTTGTTGCTCCCTCTCCGATATATGCAGGGCTTCATTGGACTGGTAACTAAAGAAGGTATAGTCTTGAATATGTTTTCCTAAGGGCGTACCATGAATCAGATCAGGATGGAACACCAAAGCATACCCCTTCGGCAGCGCAGGTTCTCCGCTGCTCTCCACCTTAATCACCTGTCCGGGGGCGATGAACACCAGCGTGCCTTTTTGGTAGTCATAGCTCCCTCGGGAATGGGAGAACCGGCCTATCCCCCGGTTTTCGGTGCGTTGGCCAATGCCCTTTACAAAGCTACAGGGAAGCGATTCTATAATCAGCCATTCACTCCCACTTTACTTTAGATTTTGTAGAGATTATTTTTACTGAACCATATAAGACATATAAGGTAATGTTATTTATTTATATGCCTTATATGGGTCTTCCGCTGCTAATTGTTCAAAGAAGCCATATCAATAACAAAACGATATTTAACATCTTCTCTTTCCAAACGTTCAAAGGCTTCGTTGGTCTGATCTACATTGATGAGTTCAATATCCTTTGCGTTATAGGTGTTTGTTTGATTGCTTTCGGTATTTTTGATGAGAAACGTTACTTCAGTTTGAGGAATATTTCCGGCATTGTTGCCAAATCCAGCGCATTCATATCCACCAACTTCAGTGCCTTCACCATTTTAAGGGTAGAGGTCTTATACTTTTGAAAATGAGGCGTTTTCAAATGCAACTCGTACGCCTCTCGGTTGGCATATATTTCCAAAATTCTTATTTGTGCGGGATTTTCCTTTTGGTACATTGGAAAAATGGCCAGAACTCCCGGCTCCAATTTTACCGATGCTGCCGCTTCTTCTTTCAAGATCGCTTTGTATTCTTCGAGATTGTCAGGAAAAATTTCAACTTCCGCAATACGTACCATCATCTCTTTTTGTTGAGCAGACGTTGTTTTGTACGAAAAAACCAGACCGATTGTTAATAGAAAAAGAAAGGCAGTTTTAGTAACCTTAGGTTGAAAACGGATGATATTCTGCTTCATTTTGTTTTGTTTGTTTTGCAGTTGTACTTATCACTTTGATTTAGCAGCGGCTTTGACTTTCTCCAACACTTTTTTAGCCGCTGCTGCCCGGCGTTTTCCGACGTGTTTTTCTATTACCACAACTACCTGTTCTAATTGATATTCGGTAAGGCCGGTATTCATTCCTACTCCTAAGTAAGATTGTAACTTTTGATTTATTTCTTATTGACTTCATTGTATTCCTCTTCAGACACTCCCTGTAACCACACTACATTCTCATCGCCTTTGAAATTGGTAACAGCGATATGAACCATTCCACTGTTGGCCGAAGCGCCGTGCCAATGTTCTACATTTTCCGGAATGTTTATCACATCCCCTTTTTTCAAGACCTGTGCCGGTTTGCCTTTTTCCTGATAGAACCCTTCGCCTTCGGTAATGATCAATACCTGTCCTTTCGGGTGTGTATGCCAGTTGGTTCTTGCTCCGGGTTCAAACGTTACGTTTCCCAAGGCAAACTCATTGTTTTTGTCCTTTGCCAGTAAAGGTTTTAAATACGCATTTCCGGTAAAATATCCATTCGTTATCCTTTCTCCTTTGGGAAAAATGGGAGTGGTGGTTTGATCAGCCATTTCAGTATGATTTTTAGGATTATTGCAAGCCGTTATTGATACTATACATACGATAAATGCCACCGGTGCCGGTAATTTTGTTCTCATTGTAAACTGTTTGTGTTATTGAAAAGCGCATTATTGAATGGGTTTTATTGACAATGAAGAGCAACCGTACGTTCAACTGATGCTCAGTACAAATGTCGGATGTACAACGCTCTTTCGGTTTATATATATTACTGATTTATTTACCACTTTTACTGATATTACTTCAAAGAAGAGGTGCATTAGTTCAGGAGCTACCTACTACCGGGCCTTTCAGCCGTAATGACTGCTTTTTAAACACTTTCGGGAGAATATCCCTAAAAGTTACAGCATTTGAAAATGACAGGTTATTCGATATATGGGAAAATTGCGCTGAAGAGTGGGATTTTTTTTTCTGAAAATATACCGTTATCTTCATTCGCAGGTGCAGAACCCTTTAACGCAACGATTACTATTGTATAGCTTCCGGTTAATATGAAGATAGTGCTACTATTCTTTTTAATGACCTTTTTTCGCTTTTCTTTGCTTCCGGCAGTGAATAGTCTACCGTATTTTTTGGCTTCATCTACTGAATCAGCAACGGTTTATCCTGACGTTGAGTATTTTAAAGTATACCCCAACCCTGCCTACGAATTGGTCACCATTGAGATCGCCATGAAACTCCCTGCCCGTATCAGTATTCAAATGATCAACGAGGAAGGAAAAGTCATCAGAACCTTAGCGAATGATCTTTTTCCCGTGGGCAGGCATTTCTTCGAAACTACACTTAACAGCGTTCCCTCAGGCACTTATGTGATTCGCTATGAAAAACGCGATAAGGTGTTAACCCGAAAAGTGGTGATCAAATAATATTATTTTCCTGCGTTTAAGTAATACGACAAAATTATTCACGCAAAGCCGCAGCTTTGCGTGACAGTTAACATAAATGCCTACGGGTACTTAAATAAAAAATCCGGCAATTACAGGTGTCGAACCGCCTGTAATTGCCGGATTTTTTATCTATCGGCTAAAACCTCCTAGTTTTTAGGCATTGCAAAAATGCTCACATCTATTGTCGGATTGACTTCTACTTTTGTGATAGTGGTAGTGATCACTCCTGCCTGTGGATTGGTGATCTCGGTGATCGTAGGGAAAGAAATGCCGTCAAAAACTTTATAATTGGACATTTTGGTTTCCACTTCTACATCCTGACCGCTCACATTGACCTTAATGGCGGTTTTGATGATATTAAAATTCTTACTGTCAATAAAATGGGTCATGCTTGTGCCATCTTTGGAAACCATTTTCACTTTATAGACTTCGGTTCCGTCAATGGTTTCTTTGCCCAATAATTCGGCCGTTGTGCCCACCGATTTGTAATTCGTAATTCCTGACAAATCCAGTTGGCTTACCGAGGCCTTCAGTTGATCTTCGGGCAACGCAACGGGTGTTGTACCGGCCATTGGGTTGATCATCCAACCTTTGTCTCCGTCAATGGCCATAATGATGGATTGGCCCATTGCGTCCATTTCATTCCGCATCCCACGCTTGTGTACAATGACCGATTTGGTGGGAATATCCATCCCCATTACACTCAAAGTACCTTCCATCCGCAACGATTTCAAGCTGTTCAACTTTTCCGCTCCTCCCCTCGCCTGAATCGATTTGTTTAAAATCTCTTCGGCGGTTTGAGCTGCCACCGTCATCGCAGTACCTGCGAAGAGGGCAATTAGTACAATTAGTTTTTTCATATTTTTAAAACGATTAAAATGCCGATTTTAGGCGAAAGGTAAAACGAAATAAAAGAGCGAAAACAAGCTTTAGATGAAATCAAGCACCTTGTTTAACGCTTGATACATAGGAAGTAATTGCCTCTGCGAGGTTTTCGTTTTGTTGTATTACCCGAATAAACGCACTTCCGATGATGGCACCGCTTGCATGTTGGCAGGCTTTTTCGAAGGTTTCGTGGTCTTTGATTCCAAAGCCGATCAAGCGTGGATTACGCAAATTCATGGCGTTAACCCGTGCAAAATACGCCTCCATGTCTTGGCTTACGCCTGTTTGTGAGCCTGTTACGCTTGCCGAAGAAACCATATAAATAAACCCTTCGCTGTTGCTGTCGATCTGACGAATGCGTTTTTCGGAGGTTTGAGGCGTGATCAGGAAAATATTAAGGATACCGTAGCGGTCAAAGATCGGTTTGTAGAATTCAAGGTATTCATCGACGGGCATATCGGGCAAGATCAGTCCGTCAACACCTACTTCAGCGCAATGTTGGCAGAAATTCTCGATCCCGAACTGAATCACCGGATTGATGTATCCCATCAGCAATACGGGCAATGAAACTTCCTCACGCATACCGCGCAGTTGTTCAAACAGTTTTTTGACACTCATGCCGTTTTCCAATGCCTGTTGATTGCTGATCTGAATGGTTTCGCCGTCGGCTACGGGGTCAGAGTAAGGCATTCCGATTTCGACCAGATCAGCGCCTGATTCCTGTAGTGCTTTTAAGATCGTGCGGGTGTCTTCCAGTTTTGGATAACCGGCCGTAAAATACAGGTTAAGATTGTGGGTGGGGTGGTTTTGAAAAAGCGATACAATGCGATTCATGGAGTTATTGAAATTGAGGTTCGTTATTTGTTAGTGGGTTATTGAAAAATTAGCCTTCGTCACTAATTAATAACTCGCGGGGCAAAAGTAATTTTTTCTCCTTCCACCACCAAAGATTCTATTTCCCTCTTACTTTGGGAATTGCATATTTGTTAAACTCAATTTACATTTGACTCCGGATCGTTTACCCTAAAAACACTCTTTGTTCATGAAAAAAGTCTTCATTTTTTGCCTTTTCAGTTCCTTGTGGATTTCTCAGATCAATGCCCAAGACCTTAAAGCGTATCAAAATTATGATTTTGTGGCGGGCGATAAACTCATTTTTGCCGATGATTTTTCGAAGGATAAAGACGGTGAGTTTCCTTCCCGTTGGAAATTGATCGAGGGACAAGGCGTGATCAATACTCAAAATGACGAGAAGTATATGGCTGTTACCAAATATTACACTGTTATTTCTCCCCGTTTAAAAACGCCTACGTACCTTCCTGCCAATTATACCGTCGAGTTTGATTGTTATCTTGATGCCGGATATGACAGCAATCCGGGCATCATGCTTGGATTTATGAAAGGCGACGAAGTGGCGGTATTGATCCCCGACCGCGCTCAAGTCACTTTTTCGTACCCGGGCGGAAATTTAACGGGCGAAATGCCCGCCGATATTCTCAACGAACTCTTTTTTGACAAGTGGAACCACATTGCGGTAGCGGCCAAAGACAATCAGCTCAAAGTGTACGTGAACCAACACCGCGTACTGAGCGTTCCGGAAGTCGGATTTGCCGCTACTTCCCTGACCATCAAAGGCAACGCCAGCGACGGCAAAAAAATGTTCTTCAAGAATTTTCGGTTGGCCGAAGGAGGCGATATGAACCTCATTGACAAAGCCCTTACCGATGGCAAATTCATTACCAGCGCCATTCTGTTTGACGTAAATAAAGCAACACTTAAGCGCGAAAGTATGGGCGTTTTGAATGAAGTGGCCAAGTTCATGAAAGCTAATGCAAGTGCCAAATTTGAAGTGGGCGGCTATACTGATGCCGACGGTGACGATGCCGCGAATCTAACGCTTTCGCAAAAACGGGCCGATACCGTCAAAAATCAATTGGTCAGCATGGGCATTGATGCAAGCCGCCTTTCTCCCAAAGGTTACGGCGAAGCCAAACCCATTGCCGACAATGCCATTCCCGAGGGGAAAGCTAAGAACCGACGTGTTGAATTTGTAAAAATGTAATACCTGCCGAAATGAAAAACTACCTATCTTTTGGTATACTTTTTATTTTATCAACGACCCTGCTCCTCGCTCAGGAAGGTCGCCCTGCCCTACCCGCCGAAACCGCCGAAGAACTGCGCGTATTACAGGCCATTCACGATGCATTGCCCCGCGACTGGAAAGGATGGAAGGTAGAAGATGAAACGGCATTGCAAGGTCGGGAATGGTTTCATGAAGGCAGCGAGGCGAGTAAATATCCTTTTCAGCACGAATATAAAATTACGTATGTCATTGACCTAACGCCCGAAGAAGCCCAACGCCGACGCACTGCCTTTGAGCGCGACACACGAGATATGATGGTGAAAGTCGAAGAATTGGAGGCCGGTACGCGCGTAGAAGTGCAAATTTGGGTCAACTATTTTGAAGACGAAACCCGGTCAAAAACGGCACCGGCAACCAAAACTATTGCGCCTTTCAACCTAACGCTTTGGGGCCCTAAAGCCGGAAAATTCTTTTTGGGAGATTGGAAATTGACCAAAAATCAACCCACTGACGACGGCGTAGAGCTTGCGTGCCGAGCCGTTAAACGTACCGATGTATCAATGGGGCAAATTCAAGCATTGAAAATGTACGTTAAAACCACGCCTGCCATTCGTGAAGAATTCCTCAAAAAGTTGAACACACAGGGACTCAAGGCATTGATCGGACAAAATTTCTTAAATCAAAAAGTCATCACGGTTTCCAATGCCAAGGAAAAACCGCCGGTCAAACCCCTTGAAGGTAAAAACGTGTTTTGGTATACCGTTGACGGTGGTCCGTTTACAAATCAAAAGGTGATGATCAAACATTCCGAAACGATGGAGCAGGCCTACCTGCGCAACAATCATCCCGACCCTAACGTAACCCAAAATGCGGTTACTCGGTTACTTATTCAGGAAGATGGCGACACTAAACTTCGCACTCCGTATCCATTTGCCGATATTACGGTTCCGTTCATTCGAAAAACGGGTGAATTTGACGTATTGACTTCGGAAGAAATGTCGGGTAAAACTGCCACTTTTTCAACGGGTATCGGCTGTTGGAACGGTTGTGAATGGAGCATCAGCCCGGTACGTGTCCACATTAATGTCACCCGATATGATCCCGTCGGGGGATTTGTGGAAGGCACGTTCAGCGGGGAGGCGATTGCGGTCTATAAAGCCAACGAACCCATTGAGCATAAGCCTAATCCCATTAAAATTAAAGACGGTTATTTTAAGATACGAAGAAAAGAAGATCGGTATTGACCGGTCCGGGAACGTTGGTTCATAACCAAAGATTGACCAACGTTCCGCCTTTCACTTTTTTGGTTACGGTGGCGGAATCATCCAACACTACCGTGGTGCCGTCTGCCCCCAGATCCCACAATTGACCTCGAAGAAACACATTCACGCCTTTTGTAAGGCCTCCTTCGGCTTTGGCTCGGCCACCCATCGCGTGTTTGAGCCAGGCCTGACCTTCGGTTATTTTGCCGATGTCGGCTTTCGCATCGCCGGGCGTTGGCGCTCCGCTGTAACCTCCCCATGGTTTGTCCCAAGCCCCGTCAGTCAATGAATAGGAAGGGATAACCACAAAATCGGCTTTTTTGGTTTTTAAATTTTGATACGCACTGCTAAACCACGAATCAGCACAAACCATTACCCCTAAACGACCAATAGGTGTGTCGAAAACGGGGTTTTCCCTAGGATCAACGGGACAAACAAACGACAGTTCATCGCCGGTAGGAAATGCTTTTTTAACCAATTTATCGTATAAACTTCCGTCTGGGCGAAAGACCGCCGTTACATTATACAGCCTTCCTTTATGCGTTTTTAACTCTCCTCCAACCACATGCGGGTCAGGCAATAAAATGGACCCTGCCACAATGGTAACTTGATATTTTTTGGCTAATTTGGCAAAGACTCGTTGGTAGATTTCCGCCATTTGCGGGGCTTTTAGGGCAAAAACAGCGTGTTTTACGCTATCTTTAGTCGAATCAGGCACGCTTGCCAATTGCGTTACAAAACTGAATACATTACTCATTACCATTGAGGTAAGTCCTTCATCAATCGTTTTTGCTTCATACACGCTGCTTTTTTCGTTGGCTACCACCAACCATGTTCCTAAATATTCGGGTAAAACGACGATGGTTTTTTGAGGAATCAGCCAATTTTCAGTCTTGGCTCTTTCGAAATAAGCGTCTAAAAATTGCTCAAAATTGGCTTCGGAAGCGTAACAGGCAGGTAACACATAGGGCTGAATGCCCAATAAGTTGCCTTTATCGGTATCTTTTCCAAAAGATCGGACATAGCTAATGTTTGCCGGCGGTGCGACGGGCGGCGTTTTTCCGATCACCGACCAAAGCAGATAAATACCAAACAACAGCACTAAAGCAAAAACAACTTTTCTGAGCATTGGCTGAATAATTTGTTTGCAGATTTCAGATTCCTTCGGAATGACAAAAATGGGTTACTTTCTCCACTGAAACGACTTTGCATCAATGGCCCGCATGGTACACAATACGCCGTTGAGGTGATCATATTCATGCTGCAACAATTCCGAAAGGCTGTCTTCCATAGTCCATTCCTGAGGTTGCCATTGTTCGTCCAAGTAATTGATGGTAATGGATTTATGACGTTTCACTTTGACCAATAAGTTGGGAAAACTCATGCAATCGTCCCATAATTCAAACAAATCTTCGCTGAGATGCGTCAATTCAGGATTAATAAAAACGACCGGTCTGTCAATGTTCATGTAGATCAGGCGCTTCATAATGCCCAATTGAGGTGCGGCAATGGCTCGGCCAAAACCATATTGGGCACGCACTTCCTGCATAACATTGTGCAGGTCGGCTACCCAACCTTCCACTAAATGGCTTTCTTCGGGCAAAATCGGAGAACAGGTTTCGTACAAACGAGGGTCGCCTAAAAGAAGCAGATCGGCTAATGTTTTCATGTACTTAAAAGAAGTCGTTATCAAAGGTATACTTTCCCGCAACTTATTATAATAAGTGATAAGTATGTTGAAGCAGTACGTCTCTTTTTATAAAAAACTCAAACCTCCCAATGAAGATGCCTAATGCACCATTTAAAATCATTGTCTTACTGAGTTTGGCCACGGTTCTTTCATTTACCGGGACCAATACCATTCAAAATGAATACCGTGCAGAAACGGAAGCTGATTCTAACCAAGTGTATGTTCCTGACGATCTGGAAGCCACACTTTGGGCCGAAGCTCCCTTGTTTTATAATCCGACCAACATGGATATTGACGCCAAAGGGCGCGTTTGGATCACAGAAGCGGTCAATTATCGTAATTTCAATAATAAACCTGACCAAAAACTAAGCTTTACAGAAGGCGACCGCGTCATGATTTTGGAAGATACCGACGGCGATGGGAAAGCCGACAAATCGAAGATTTTTGTGCAGGACAAAGACTTGGTGGCGCCTTTAGGAATTGGGGTAATCGGAAATAAAGTGATCGTAAGTTGTGCTCCCAATATCATTGTGTATACCGACGAAAACGGCGATGATATCCCCGACAAAAAGGAAATCTTATTGACCGGGTTCGGTGGCCTCGACCATGACCATTCGCTGCACTCACTCACGGCCGGCCCTGACGGACGTTGGCACTTCAATACGGGAAACGCCGGTCCGCACAATGTTAAAGACAAAAGCGGCTGGGCACTCCGCTCCGGAAGTATCTACACAGGAGGCACGCCCTATAACAAAGAAAATAAAGCAAATCAAAAAAGCGACGACGGGCGCGTCTGGGTCGGTGGTTTGGCCTTACGCATGAATGCCGACGGAACCGGTTTGAAAGTAATGGCCCACAACTTCCGCAACAGCTACGAGATCGCCATTGACAGCTACGGAAATTATTGGCAAAACGACAACGATGACCAAGTCGTTACCTGTCGTACAAGTTGGGTCATGGAAGGTTCAAATGCAGGTTATTTCAGCGCAGATGGTTCACGTTTCTGGCAAGCTGACCGCCGCCCCGACCAAGACATGTTCACGGTACATTGGCATCAGGAAGACCCCGGTGTACTCCCGGCAGGTGAGAACACGGGGGCAGGTTCTCCGACAGGGATGCTTGTGTACGAAGGCGATGCATTGGGCGAAAAATACCGTGGTACTGTACTCAGTTGCGAAGCAGGGCGTAATGTAGTGTGGGCGTATTGGCCGCAACCCAAAGGTGCGGGTTATGATTTCAGCAAACGCATTGACCTGATAAGTTCATTTCCAAAAGTCGAGGCCCATTATATATGGAACGAAACCGGTCAGGACAAACGCAAATGGTTCCGCCCCAGCGATGCCGCTACCGGCCCTGACGGTGCTATTTACGTGGCCGACTGGTACGATCCCGTCGTAGGCGGTCACCAAATGCACGATAAAAAAGGCTACGGACGCATTTACCGAATTACGCCCAAAGGCAAAAAACTCACAACACCCAAAATTGATCTAAGCACTACCGAAGGTCAAATCGCCGCCCTCCGAAATCCTGCGATCAATGTCAGAAACTTAGGTTTTGTCGCGTTACAGGCGAAAGGAGAAAGCGCTGTTCCTGTGGTAAAAGGGTTATTAAATGACCCAAATCCTTACGTACAGGCAAGAGCAATATGGCTGCTTGCACAATTGGGTGGGCAGGGAAAAGCTGAAGTGCTCAAAGTATTGAACGAAAATAAAGATGAAAATTTACGGATTGCGGCTTTTAGGGCTTTAAAAGCCGATTACAAATCGGCCAAAGCAAACGTCGGGATTGCAAATCCCGACGGGCAGTCCGGGGTAACAGCCCCCTTTCCCTCAGAGGGGAAAGGGTTGGGGATAGGGGTTTTGCGCGAAATAGCCATCTCCCTTCGCGACCTTCCGTATGACCAATGTAAAGATCAGTTCAAGGAGCTCGTAGCCGCTTTCGATGGACAAGACCGCTACTATCTCGAAGCATTAGGCATCGGCTTAGACGGAAAAGAAGAAGCATTTTATAAAGAAGTACGTAATTCCTGGCCCAAAGACCCAACCACATGGTCACCAAAACAGGCTTGGCTAACGTGGCGATTGCATCCCAAAAGTGCAGTAACGGATTTGCAGCTTCGGGCCAATGCCAAAACATTATCAGCTGATGAGCGCAAACGTGCCATTACAGCGTTGGGCTTTATCAAAGACAAAGCCGCAGCCTTGAGTATGCTTGAATTGACAAAAAGTCCGCTGAAAGATGTATCAGAGCAGGCTTTTTATTGGGTCAATTTCCGTAAAACCAACGATTGGCAAGACTTGCTTGATTGGAAGGAAGCCACCGTTGCTCAACTTTCACCGGGGCAGAAAAAAATGTTGGAGTGGCAAAAAGTAATGATGGATACGACAATTGCTACTCCTGAACGTGAGAATGCCGCCAAGATTTTAGCTGCCGACCTTTACGGCGGGCAATTATTGTTGGCGTCTGCAAGTGAATACAAAATCCCGAAAGTAGTGAGAGCTACCATTGCCGAACATATTTTCAACAACCCTGACCGAAGCGTTCGGATGATGGCCGGTGATTATTTTCCGCGCCCAAGTGGCAAAGGTCTATCGGTGAGTTTGGCCGCCGCCATGCCATTTAATACAGAAAACGGGAAAAAGATTTTCCAAACCAATTGTACTTCCTGTCACCGTTTTGAGAAAGATGGAAAAGACATTGGCCCTGATTTAACCTCAATTGGTAAAAAATTTGATAAAAACGGCCTGCTCGATGCCATTATCAATCCAAGTGCCAGTTTGGCATTTGGTTACGAACCTTGGATCATCCAAACCAAAGACAAAAATACCTACTACGGATTTTTGGTAGGCGATGGCGCGACGGTCATGTTAAAAGATGCTGCCGGAAAAACAACCTCAATCAAAGCAAGTACCATCGCCTCGCGTCAACAACTCAAAAACAGCCTCATGCCGGAGCCTTCTTCGTTGGGCTTAAAAGAAAAAGACCTGTCCGACTTAGCAGGTTATCTTTTAAAATTACCTTCGCAAAAATAAAATACATCCGTCCGAGAGTTCAAAACTGTCGGACGGGTAGCGTTATAAACCGTCGGACGGATGCTTTGCTTTAAAAAGCAGGATACAATGAGACCTCAATCACGATTTTTTCTATTCCTTTTTCTTTCCCCTTTCAACCTTTTTGCCCAAACCGGTTCACTGACCTTATGGTACGATAGACCTGCGGCTGTATGGTCGGAGGCGTTGCCGTTGGGCAATGGCTACATGGGTGCAATGGTGTTTGGTGACCCTTTGAAAGAACATTTGCAACTCAATGAAGGCACATTATACTCGGGTGACCCAAAAGGCACGTTCAAAAACATCACTATTCGCAAAGACTTTAAAGAAGTCAGCAATCTGTTGAAAGCGAAGAAATACCAAGAAGCACAGGCGGTTATTGCCAAAGAGTGGCTGGGGCGAAACCATCAACTGTACCAGCCAATGGGCGATTTTTGGGTAGAAATCGACCATAAAAATGAGGCAATTACTCATTACAAACGCAGTTTGGATTTAGCAACGGGCACGGCTCATACTCAATACAAAGCGGGCAATACCACTTACAAAAGAACTTATTTTGCCAATTATCCCGACCATGTGATTGTGGTAAAAATGACCGCCGAGGGAGGTGGTAAGCTCAACGGCACATTTCATTTTTCTACCCCACACGAATCTACTGCTCACTATTCTGTACAGGGGAATACCTTGACCATGCAGGGGAAAGTACCGGGTTTTGGCCTGCGAAGGAGTTTTGAACAGGTGGAAAAACTGGGAGATCAGTATAAATATCCCGAACTGTACGATAAAAACGGCCAACGTAAGCCGGAAGTAGAGAATTTGTTATACGATAAAAAAACAGAAGGATTAGGTATGACCTTTGAAACTCGGGTAAAAACGATCCACAAAGGCGGCTCTATCAAAGATGAAAAAGGCAAGATAAGCATAAAAAATGCCGACGAAGTGATCTTTGTGCTAACCGCCGCCACGAGTTTCAACGGTTTTGACAAAAGCCCGGCGTATGAAGGCACTAACCCAAAACTGCTTATTAATCAATACTTTAAAGCGATCGAAAAGAAAACCTATGTTGATCTGTATAAAGCGCATTTGGCCGATTATAAAAAACTATTCGACCGAGTTGACATTCATCTGGCGGCTGAAACAGAACAATCGCTGTTGACGACCGACAAACGGGTAGAGCTTTTCGCTAATGGAAAAGACCCTTCCTTTGCCGCTCTTTATTTCCAATATGGACGCTATTTGATGATTGCCGGTTCAAGGCCGGGCGGGCAGCCACTCAACCTGCAAGGCATCTGGAACGACCTTATGGTGCCTCCCTGGAACGGTGCTTATACCATCAATATCAACGCACAAATGAATTATTGGCCGGCAGAACTGACCAATTTATCTGAGTGTCAGGAGCCATTTTTTAAAGCCATTAAAGAACTTGCCGTCAATGGGCAGGAAACGGCTCGAAATATGTACGGCAATGATGGCTGGGTAGCGCATCACAACATGGATATTTGGCGTCATGCCGAGCCCATTGATAATTGTAACTGCTCATTTTGGCCGATGGCCGGCGGTTGGCTAACGAGCCATTTTTGGGAGAAATACCTGTATAACGGCGATAGAACCTTTCTGAAAAAAGAGGTTTTTCCGTTGCTGAAAGGCGCGGTTCAGTTTTATCAAGGCTGGTTGGTAAAAAACGAACAGGGCTATTTGGTCACGCCCGTTGGTCATTCGCCCGAGCATAATTTCATTTACGAGGATAAAAAACAAGCTACTTTCAGTCCCGGCCCCACGATGGACATGGCCATCATCCGCGAATCTTTTGCGCGTTATTTGGAGGCTTGCAAAATTTTGGAAATAGATGAGCCATTGGTCAACGATGTTCGTCAAAATTTGGCGCAGTTGTTACCTTATCAAATAGGCAAATACGGTCAATTGCAGGAGTGGCAGGAGGATTTTGAAGACGGTGAAGTGCAACACCGCCATTTTTCACATTTATACGCCATCCACCCAAGTAATCAGATCAATCGGCAAACCACGCCCGAATTAGCCGCGGCCGTTGAGCGAGTCATGGAACGCCGAGGCGACTTAGCCACCGGTTGGTCGATGGGTTGGAAAGTCAATGTTTGGGCGCGCCTACACGACGGCAACCGCGCGTTAAAACTCATTACAAATCTGTTTAAATTGGTCAAAACCAATTCGACTCACATGCAGGGTGGCGGCACGTACCCAAATCTTTTTTGCGCACACCCTCCCTTTCAGATCGATGGCAATTTTGGGGCAACGGCGGGTATTGCCGAAATGCTCGTGCAAAGTCACGCGGGAGAAATCCATTTGTTGCCGGCATTGCCCCAAGCATGGCATACGGGCAGCGTAAAAGGGCTAAAGGCCCGAGGCGGTTTTGAAATTGATATGGAATGGAAAGACGGCAAATTGACCAAAGCTGTTGTTCATTCAACGTTGGGAGGTCATTGCCGAGTCAGAACAATGCAAAAAATGAGCGTGCAAAATACGCCTTCCGAAACTGTAAACGGCGAAAATCCGAATCCGTTTTTTAGCTTTATCAACGCAGGTACACCCATCATCAAAGACAAAACAAAGTCCAATGCAACCCCTGTTGTTCAGGGAATTACATTGGACTTTAAAACAGAAAAAGGGAAACGATATGTAGTGAATTAATAAAGTCTTCCTTTTGAAGAGGGTTACTTAAGAACCGAAAAATAATAAATATGTAACCGAGAAATGTAAAAGTGATACTTTGTTAATGAGTATTCTGTTTTTAAAAATCCCTTCTATATTTTACATTTCTCGGTTTTACATTTTACATTAATACAAGTTATTTACAACCGCACCACTTCACCCGAACGCACCGATTCATCGCACGCAAAAGCAATTTGAAGACTATTGACAGCATCGGCCATGTGGTCGGTGAGGTCAACATCTTCTGCAATTGCTTTCAGGAAATAGTTTTGTTCGCGGTTGCAGAGCTCTTGGTGATTCGGTTCATCGGTCAGGTTTATCCACTCGTCTTCTTTCACAAAATTGTTGTTTGCGTCCAGATCCGCGTGGTGCAATCGCAACGATTCGGTTTTGGTATGCGCATCTACGTTATCTGATTTCCCGCTTCCACCTGCATCTTTGGCCACGATGGAGACACATCCTTTTGGCCCAACAACGTCTTTTACGAAAAACGCCGTTTCGCTCATCATAGGCCCCCACCCTGCTTCGTACCAACCCACGGAACCGTCTTCAAAGCGAATTTGCAGTTGTCCATAATTATAATTTCCGGCCGGAATTTCTTCGGTCATGCGCGCCCCGATGGCCGATACCCACACGGGTTTTGAGCGCGTCATTTGGCACATTACATCAATGTAGTGCACACCGCAATCTACAATTGGGCTTAGGCTTTTCATGAGGTTGCGATGAACATCCCACATATAGCCGTGACTTTGCTGGTTGAGATTCATTCTCATTACCAACGGCTTACCAAGCGTTTGTGCCAATTCCACAAATTTTTCCCACGAAGGATGATGACGCAAAATGTAACCTACAACCAATTTCTTATTCGCTTTTACGGCAGCTTCCACTACCCGTTTGGCTCCTTCGACGGTATCGGCAATGGGTTTTTCAATAAAAACATGCGCACCGTGTTCAAATGCCATGATGGCAAAGGCCTCGTGGGTATCGGGGTAAGTTGAAATGCAAACCGCATCGGGCTGCGTGGCTTTCAGCGCTTCTGCATAATCGGAATACAGCGGATAACCGCCACCCAATTTGTCATTTAAAACTTCTTTGCTTTTTCCGGTAGAAACAATGCCGCAAATTTCAAAGCCTTCGGAGGTATGATAAGCTGTAGCATGCGATGCGCCCATGTTTCCGCATCCAACGACCAGAACGCGTACAGGTTGAGTGAGTGTTGACATAAATAGATATAAAGGAGAAATGATTTTGGCCGTAAAAGTACAACTAACCGCTTTACCTACTACTATTCCCGGTCTTCAATTCAAGCATCACTACTTACAATTCATTCATTCTATTTCTCATTCAATACATGACTTAGTTGAAATCAGACGTCTTGAAGCTGAATTTTGGATCGTTCATTTATTCGTAAAAACATTAATCATATACAGCCATGAAAGTTTTAAAACTTATTCCATTTCTATTCTTAGGCGTTTTCGCCTGTCAAACTCCCCAAGACATTGATCCTAATGATCCTAATGCCGAACAGCCGGCTTCAGAAAAAGGGACACCAACCGAAGTAGGTCAACCCGTAGGAGCAGCTTTTTCCCAAACCATCGGTCCCGAAGGCGGTAGTATTTCCACGCCTGACAATAAGATCACGTTTACGTTCCCTGCGGGTGCGGTCAGCAAGCCGACGCCAATTACCATTCAACCCGTTGAAAACAAGGCGTTTGTCGGTATTGGACTCACCTATAACATCACCGCTCCTGATACGAAATTGAACAAAAATGCGGAGATGACCCTCCACTACACTCCTGAAGACGTAGAAGGCGCTGCTCCGGAAGTATTGGGAATTGCTCATCAGGACCAAGAGGGTATTTGGCAAAGCCGTGTTGATGTAAAAGTAGATAAGGTTAACAAAACCGTAAAAGCCCCCGTCAGCCACTTGGCCCATTGGGCTTTTTATGAGCAATTTTTCATTGAATGTGATAAAAAGGAAGTGGCATCCGTCGAGCAGGTAAAATTCGTAGTAAAATTTCCGGAAAGACGCACCGACGCTAAACCGGGTGATCCTTATGGCGACCTGATGCCTTTGAGTCCACATCAAATCATCTCGGCTTCCCGAGTAGTGCGCCGGACCATCAATGGAGTGACCGACGGCAGCAAGGAAGGCGATAACTATGCAAACGTTGGTCAAATTACTGAAGATCGCTCTCTCGCTAAAGCTACTTACACCGCCCCCGCCCGTGAACCGGACAATAATCCCGTAGCCATTGGCGCAGAAATTGATCTTAAACAGTTAGGTCACATCATTTTAGTGAAGAATGTTCGGGTCGAATCAGGTGCTAATCTCTCGATCAATGGTTCTTACGACGCCAATCCCAATGTGATGCTGACCGTCAATGGAAATAAATTACAAGGTGCCATTACCGACTCAACGGGTTTGAAAATGATAAGTTTCAGCATCGAAGGCTTTCACGGGGATGGAGTCTATGGTTTCGGGCCTAACGGCGGCAGTCAAATTATAGCGCGTATCTCACAGTTTACCATAGGAACGCACGGATATTATAACGACCGCGCCGAATGGATTTCGGGGAAGGCAACGGTCACCATTTCCAATTACAAAGGAAAAGAACGCCCAATGATCGGCAAAATTTCGGGAACGTTCTTTCGGGGAACCTCACCGTTTTCAGCCTCTGCCAAGTTCAAAGCAGTACCGGCAGTCCTTTAGTTAATTGCAATACGATAATCGTTATGCTTACAGTTAAGCAATTCTCTTCCTTAACTGTAAGCATAACTACAATTCATGCGTTGTTTTTCTCAATTCATGCATGAATTTGCTCAAATAAAAATGGATCGGCACCTGTGGTGTTCAAATGTGCATTATCTTCAAATCATCAATGCATTTTGGCAACGTGGTGTCATGAATCAAAGCCCGCTTCGACCCTCTTTTTTTTCTTCCGCCGAGTGGCGTTATCATTTATTGATGATGCCGTTGCTGTTTCCGGTCGGCAATTATTATTTCATCGGAATGCATTATTTCCGTCATCTTTCCATTTTTCTCATCGGTACAGGCGTTGTTTTCGGGCTTTATTGGCTTTCCATCATTGTATTGACGATGGCCGTACGTAAAGTACTTGCCCTTATTCCGGAAGCATTTATTATAAAGCGCATCATCGTCATGCTGCTCGTGGTGGGATTGCTCACCAGCCTACAGGCAGTGTTTGATGTATGGATATACATGTTCCGGGCTGAAAATAATGTTCAGTTGGTCTAAAGTGCAACCTATCTGGCTCTTAGGATTTGTTTTTGATATTTTTATCTACGTGGCACTAAGTTTATTCTATGGTTATTCCAAATGGAAAGAAGAGCAGGAAAAGACCATTTCAGCTTTTACACCCGTTGCACCCGCCATTGCAAGCCGTCTGTCGCTTAATTACCAAGGGTGGTGGTCGGGAGTAAGTCCTTTGGAGTGGGGATTTCATGGGTTAGCGCTGTTGGTCTTTGTACCGTTGGCCAACTATCTTTTCATTCGGCCTCACTACTGGAACGACCATCTTTTATTAACTCTTGGCTCGGCAGTAGTGGTGATGCTTTACATGCCCTGCGCAATGTTGCTGACACTCTCGGTACGTTTGGCCATTCGTACGTTTCCTCATTTACGTCAAACGCTCTACCGTATTTTACTGATGCTTTTTCTTACAGGAATGGTATCGACCGTCGCAGCATTCGGGGTACTTTGGGTGATGAGTCAAATAGAAGTGCTGGGCGTAGAGTACCGGCTTTCAGCATCGAAAAGTTGATCAAAGAACTTCAACTCCAACAGCAACCCGTTGGCTATCGAAAACGTTTTTTAGTGCGTCAAGGCCAGCGTTTATTGTCCATTGAAACCGGCGATATTTCCTACTTTTTTACCGACGAACGCTTTAGCTTTTTTCGAACCCACAGCAATCAGAAATTTCTGGTGGATTACACCCTCGATGAATTGTCGGA
Organism: Runella sp.; assembly: GCF_965279615.1. Classification (NCBI taxonomy): domain Bacteria; kingdom Pseudomonadati; phylum Bacteroidota; class Cytophagia; order Cytophagales; family Spirosomataceae; genus Runella; species Runella sp. Next base: position 695,073 of record NZ_OZ257252.1, read on the forward strand.
TAACCTGGACCCGCAGCAGTTTTTCCGAATCAGCCGCAGTGTCAAAGTCACGCACCAAGCCGTTGAACAAATTCAACCCTATTTTGGCAATCGGTTGTCATTGGTACTTCATCCCGTTTTTGACAAAGAAGCCATTGTAAGTCGCGAAAAAGTAAGCGATTTTAAGAAATGGATGGGGAAATAGCGGTTCGGAAATAATGGATAACGAAAAAGTACAAACAAGTCTTGACAAAGTCATTTTTTATTTGTAACTTTCTTAAAATCAAACATTTCCGAAACCATGAACACGATTCAACGCATCGAACATTGGGGCGATACGCATCATCCTGCCTGGATGGACGTCCTCCGAATTGCCCTCGGTCTGCTTCTTTTTATGAAAGGAGTGAGTTTTATCAGTGATACCTCACAGATTTCCGAATTGGTCAATGACATTAATTTTACGTTGAGTTCGGTCATTGCGGTACATTACGTCGCTTTTGCGCACTTAATGGGAGGTTTTTTGATTGCGTTGGGATGTCAAACCCGATTGGCGATCATTTTTCAATTGCCGATTTTATTCGTAGCGGTATTCTTTGTCAACCTAACGCGGGGCTTTTCTTACCTCAATTCTGAGCTTTGGCTTTCGTTGACCACTCTCATTCTATTGATGATCTTTCTGGTCATTGGTTCGGGCAAATTCTCGATGGATGAATGGATGAAAAATCACCCACACTAACAATATCTGCCACCAAAAAGGGAGCCGTTGTGGCTCCCTTTTTGGTGGCAGATATTGTTGCACTTAACACCTAATTGCCAATGCTGCTTTAATAACGGGAGAATAGGATAAAATACGGCATCGGCAAAATTAATTAGTATTCTTCTCTATTTTATGGCAACATAACTCGTCGGTACAATGACCATAAAAAACCAAAGAGTGCTGTAAAACCCGCGTCTGAAACCAATCTCCCACGGTGTTTTCAATGGTAGCCATACGCGGATCACAAAACTCTTTCACATGATGGCAATCCAGACACACTACATGATCGTGCTGACGGCTGCCGAGTGTACGTTCATAGTTCGAGGAAGCAGTAGTACCGAATTGATGTTTTTTGATCAAGCCTGCATCGGCAAAAAGCTCCAGTGTATTGTAAATGGTAGCCATGCTGAGATGGAACCCTTTGCTTAACAGTATTTCCCGAAGTTGGTGAGCGTCAAAATGATGATGATCTTGATGCGAATATATTTCCTCCAATATGGTGTAGCGTTCCTGAGTGCGGCGGTAGCCTTTCAACTCCAAAAACTGGTCAAGTCGCAGCGTAGCTGCCTGGAGATGTGAATTTTGCATATTCAAATGAATAAAACTAACTGATGTATCGACGCCACAAAGTTAATTTTATTTAGAATAAATACAATTAAATTGTATGATTAGATGTATACAGTCATTCCTTTTCTTTCCGAAAAGAAATACCCTTACGCTGCAAATAGGCTTCCAGATCCAAAAAGCTCGTTGCCTGCGCCATCAGTCCCTGCAAATCATTGATCTCGTGCGGCATGAATCCATATACGCATGCACTGCCGATGGGTTGGAAGATGATTTTACGTCGAAGGTAAGTGCAGTAATTGCTTTCATCTTTTGAGTCAATGCTTCCAATTTCATCCGCAAAGAATTCAAGCGACCAAATGTCAAAATAGGTAAGTAACATTTGCCCGAACTCGATTTGAAAATGACCGTGAAAACGGCAACGATATACGCGACCCAATCGGCTTTCTGCACTGATCTCAAATGTACATTCTTTCTCTGATGGATCCATAACTTCGTCTTGTTGATGCGGCAATGCGTTGTGCCTTAGCCAAGCTCCGATTCTTCAGGAAACGAAGCTTGGCTAAGGGCTTAACTGGTTATCAATAGAGATGCTTTTGGGCTATTTATTGTTTTAATATCCTCCTTTTGCAGAACCAAACACAATCAAATCAATTTAGCCGACGAAGGGGAGAAAATTGTAAAATTCAGGTCTTCAAAAAGAATAATGAATTCAGTCAATCATCAATTTCACATACACATTTAAAAGCTTTTTTTCAGGTTGAGATAAGGCTCGTGCTGAAAATTTTCAGCACGAGTACCGTTGATCTATGTAGAAATGAAGTGACTCACCTCTACAACCTCCTTGAACATGAACTCTAAAATCTTTTATTCATTCGATTGAATTTTCGTCAAAAACTTGCCGCAATCCCTTTCCTTTTCGTTTCCTTACTCCCTGCCTGTTTACCGGTTTATGCAGTAATGAAACTCTCCTCGACCGCCTTGCACATCACAAATGAATGATGACACAAAGATAAATATTTTATTTAGACCAATTATAAATAAATAGTAAAATTTTATTTTTAACTTTTTTTAAGCCGTTTCCTTTTATTGACCATCGCAGGGCTTTTTTGGGAAACTGACGCAAAGCTGACGCGCAATTACCTTTATATCGGCGAAGTGCTTTCTATTTTGGTTCCGTTGGTCAACGGTTTTCAAACGGAAGATTGGTTCTGGAAAACGCTCATCAATGGCCAAAATTCCATTGCAGAAACGGATATTTCGTGGCTATTTACGGACGTATTGAGATTATTTTTGGCCCGTTGGGCATGGAAAACACCTAACAGTCAACCCATTTCACAAAATGACAATATACAAAATTCTGTTGCCTGATCTGCGCAGCGATTTTCAATTTCTTTCAAAAACGCAAGAACCGTTTGAGTAAAATCGGCCAATCGGGCCATTTCACCAGAAGATATTTTATCAATTATATATTGCTATAGTTAAATATTAATCGTTAATAATTAATTTAAAAGATATAATATCCAATTTATAGCAGTTAAAGCAGTTATTATATCTTTTAAAAATTACTCACTTTATCTTTGCCTCAGTTCTTTCAAGTTATTGCCGTTTTGGGGTTGTTGATGACTTCAACATTAAAAAGGAATCGTGTGTAAATCACGAGCTGACGTGCAACCGTAAGCAGCTACGAATAGCTGCAAGCCGAGATACTTGCCTCCTAACGAATTGACCAATGCTTTCACGACCTGAAGCAATTGTCAGGCAAAAGGAAAGGACAATAAGTTTTTCAAAATTTATTGTTACACCAACATCCTTTTACGCGTATGCTTAAAAACAATCTTGGCTATCCCCGCATCGGTGGCCGCCGTGAACTCAAAAAAGCCTGTGAATCTTATTGGGTAGGCAACATTTCACAACAAACGTTGCTCGAAACGGGCGCTGCCATTCGTCGCCATAATTGGCAATTACAACAGGAAACGGGGATTGACCTTATTCCTTCCAACGATTTTTCGCTTTATGACCATGTGCTTGATCTGAGTTTGACATTGGGCGCAATCCCGCGTCGTTATCAAGCGGTACTGTCGGCCAATCCGCAAAACAATGCGCTTGATCTGTATTTTGCCATGGCGCGCGGTTATCAAAAAGACGGCCTTGATATCAAAGCGATGGAAATGACCAAGTGGTTTGATACCAACTACCATTATATAGTTCCTGAATTTACCAAAGACCAAACCTTTACGCTTTCGTCTGATAAGATTTTCAATGAATTTGAAGAAGCGCTTCAATTGGGCATTGTAACAAAACCTGTTTTGATAGGGCCAATTTCTTATTTGTTGCTTGGTAAAGAGAAGGAAGAAGGGTTCCACCGTTTGGAATTATTACCCCAATTATTGCCCGTTTACTACGAAATCTTGGAACGCCTCCAAAAGGCGGGCGCAGTTTGGATTCAATTTGACGAACCCTGTCTGGCGTTGGATCTAACCTATAAAGAAAAAGACGCGTTACGCTTGGCCTACGGAACTATCCGCAGCAAATTTCCGCAATTAAAAACCTTGCTGACAACCTATTTTGACGGTTTGCGTGATAATATTCTGACCGTTTCACATTTGCCTGTTTGTGCGTTGCACGTAGATGCAGTTCGTTTTCCAAGCCAATTTGACGACCTGTTAACAGCCATCAAAGAACCCATGTCGTTGTCAATAGGCTTGGTTGACGGGCGAAATATCTGGAAAAATGATTATGCCAAATCGCTGGCGTTCATTCAAAAAGCGGTGTCTAAATTAGGTATTGAACGCATGATGATCGCACCTTCCTGCTCGTTACTGCATTCTCCTTGTGATCTGGAACTTGAAAAAGAAGAAACGCAACTACCCGCCGAGATCAAAAATTGGCTGGCTTTTGCCAAACAAAAACTGCAGGAAATAAACGAGTTACACGAAATTTCGATAATCGGGAACCCTGCATTGTTGGCTCAAAATCAGCTTGCCGTTAAAAGTCGACAGTCGTCTCCTTTGATCCATAAACCACAGGTAAAACAACGAATAACCGCATTGAGCGAAGCTGACACGCAACGCCAAAGCCCATTTGAGATAAGACAAAGCAAGCAAAAAGCATTGCTGAATTTACCCTTGTTTCCAACAACGACGATTGGGTCTTTTCCCCAAACTGACGACGTACGTGTGCTTCGTGCTGACTACAAAAAGGGTCTGATAACGCAGGACCGGTACGAATCGGCCATTGAAACCTATATTCAAAAAGCCGTTTTGTGGCAGGAAGAACTCGGACTGGACGTATTGGTTCATGGCGAATTTGAACGAAACGACATGGTCGAATACTTCGGCGAATTGTTGGAAGGATACGTATTCAGTCAAAACGGTTGGGTGCAAAGTTACGGTTCGCGTTGCGTCAAGCCGCCCATTATTTACGGCGACATTGAGCGTTTGCATCCCATGACCGTGCGATGGGCTACCTATGCCCAATCGCTTACGCAGAAGTACATGAAAGGGATGTTAACGGGACCGATCACCATTCTGCAATGGTCGTTTGTGCGTGATGACCAACCTCGCAGCGCAACCATGCTTCAACTGGCGTTGGCAATTCGCGATGAGGTTTCTGATCTGGAACAGGCAGGTATCAAGATCATTCAAATTGACGAAGCAGCCCTCAGAGAGGGCTTGCCATTGCGCCGAAGCGACCGGAAAGCATACTTGGACAATGCTGTGAAAGCTTTTCGGGTGGCATCGTCGTCGGTGCGGGATGAAACCCAAATCCATACGCACATGTGTTATTCGGAGTTCAATGATATTATTGAAAGCATTGCCGCGATGGATGCCGATGTCATTAGCATTGAAACGTCCCGTTCGCAGATGGAATTGCCGGATGCATTCGCGGATTTCAATTATCCAAATGAGATCGGGCCGGGGGTGTACGACATTCACAGTCCCCGTGTGCCTACGGTGGAAGAAATGGTGAGTTTGTTGGAAAAAGCCCTGACGGTGCTTCCCGCCCAAAATGTGTGGGTAAATCCCGACTGCGGGCTCAAAACCCGCAAATGGCCGGAAACCGAGATCGCGCTCAAAAATATGGTAAAAGCCGCCGGCAAAATACGTAAAGGTATCGCTCAGGAATCGTAATACCGATTTTAACTATTCATATATGATTTGGAAAGTTTTAAAAAACTTTCCAAATCTCTCCCACCTTCCAAACACGCATTTGTGTTGTAAATTTACTATACCTTTGACGTAATTGCTTCTTGGAGAAACAAACGGTTTTGCCAAGAAGCCGAACGCCCACGTACCCAACCATTATTCCCATGACTTACGAAGAACAAATCAAAAAAGCCGAAACGCATGTTTTCAAGGCAATTTTTCCCAATACAACCAACCATTATGACACGCTATTCGGCGGCACGGCCATGCAATGGATGGACGAAGTGGCTTTTATTACAGCAACGCGGTTCAGTCGTCAGCGTTTCGTAACGGTTTCTTCCGACAAGATCGATTTCAAGAAAGCAATTCCTCACGGCACCATCGTTGAGTTGATCGGCTTCGTTCATCACATAGGTCGTACGAGTATGCAGGTGACGGTAGAAGTATACGTAGAACAGATGTACGAAGAACACCGCGAAAAAGCCATTGAAGGCACATTTACGTTTGTGGCCATTGATGAGGATAAAAATCCCATCACCATCCTTAAAAGTAATCCTGCATAATTCTTCTTTCATGTACTGATTTCCGGAAAACGGGATACTTACACTTACGGTTGTGCCATCACTCAGGGTATACGTATCCACATCCTGTGCACTCAACCCATCGGGGTCAATAAATCGCATGGGGTTGGCATTAGCGTAAAGATAGGGAGAAAAACGCCTTGATATTTCCGCCAAAGGATCTTGCTGCCAAAAACGATTACCGATAGTTGGGTCGGAGAACCTTGCCCCAAAATCATACAAATTTAGGCCAAAATCACTCTGCTGTTCGTTTTGACTGTATTTGAAATTGTCTGGAGTTACGTTTTGAAAATCAAGACCTTGCAGGCTAAGACCAAAAGGCGAATAATGATTCTGCTGCGTAATTACAGGCGGTGCGCCCGCCGTGAGGCTATCACGAAAGCTTAACCTCAAATTCCCCAGATGGTCAGTGTAGTTATACTCATAAACCCCCACCTGACCTCCCCCTGTAGGGGAGGAATAGGCAATGCACCCTTCTTCGTGGGAGCCCAACCATTAAAGCCGTTCAACTCAATAACGCTGCCAGTTATTACAATTCTTTATTTTGCTGTTTTCCCAAATAACCTCTTACAAGGGGCGTGATGCTAAACCAATTTTCTTGAGATTCCTCATCCCATAATGCCCAATAGGTTAAAAGATGGTCAAACTGACCTTTGAAAATGTTTAATACTTCCACAACTTTTTTCCAAACCTCTAAATTCTTATCTTCATCAGAAAAGGATAAATCTTCATATGAAGTTAATATGAGTGCCATAACAGCTTTTCTTAACTCTAATGAAAGGGGTTGTTCTAATATAAACTTTATAAACTCCCCAACCCGTAATTTATTGGCTAATTCTACAGGCCAGTCTTGCTCATCCCCCAATGCAGGTAGATTTAAAAGTCTATTTACTTGCGCAATTGTTGATTTATGAATTATCATAAGAGTATTGTTAAAATTCAGGATAAGCCGTTTTAACGCCTTTACCGCCCGGAACAAGTCTAATTTTACTTGGAATACCATACGAACCATCTGGAAGAATCATTCGGGCAGGAAAATTTTTCGGTATTGGCAGGGGTATTGCTCCGTTATTAAGCTTATCCAGGTTATCCATGATAAATTTTGCGGCAACTTGATCATCTAAAAACTGGCCTTGAGCCATTCCTGATCCTTTTGCACGATTTATCAGAAAATTTGTCATTTCTTCACCATGATTTATAAATGTATGTCCAAATTTTGATTTTGTCAGTTGTATAACTTCTTGAGATACTTTAGCTACATCATCCGACAATTTAAACAAAGATTTGGCCCATTTCACAATTTTAAAAAGCCCGAAACCTCCTTCTACAAATCCAAAAATGTCAACCCCTAACTGCGCCGCTTTTTCTTCCGGGGTAAAGTGTGCCCCAAATTCCTTTGGCTCTGTAGGTTTTATAACAGCATTTTGCTGAGAAGCTATTTTAGTTAAATAGATTCTTACCTAAACTACTATTTTATATTTTAGCATAACTCAATTTCCTGCATTTAATTTTAAAGTCCGAGTTTTCATTTTCCTTCAAATTACCACCTGCGTATATTAATGGAAAGAAATCAGCAATAATAATTCCGTCATCATTTACTAAAAGGGCTGAATTAATTAAAGTACTGGATTGGTTCGCGTTTTCATTAAAACGGATAGAGACTATATCCATAAAAGTAAGTTTAATTGTTTCAAACTTATAATCGTTCAAGCTATTCATACAGCTGACGACTAATTCAACGCTTTTTGAGTTTTCAAACACACGATATATGATTTCTGAAATTAGAGCATCAGAAAAATTTTCATATTTATTTATTATTTCAGCAAGCATATCTTTTTGTTTTATTGACCTGGAAGAGTTGAATACTGTACCCCGTTGGGAATTTTTAAATATTCAGGGGGAACTTGGTTCCAAGGTATGTGATTAGTGTGACCACTCCCAAGGTTACCTGGGGTAGTCATTTCATGCCCATGTCCAGATAAGAATTTTCCATGTTTACCAAAATCAACTTGATAAATGACTTTCCCTTCCGCATTATAAATATAATTTGAAACAGCTTTACCATCACTACTTAAATAAGTATAAATTGAATTGGGGGTTGCACCTGATTGCCAAGCCTTTTCTGTTCCGGAAAAAACTCTAAATCCTTCCTTAGCGGCCCCTGCTATCTCATCCGACAATTTAAACAAAGATTTGGCCCATTTCACAATTTTAAAAAGCCCAAAACCTCCTTCTACAAATCCAAAAATGTCAACTCCTAACTGCGCTGCTTTTTCTTCCGGAGTAAAATGCGCTCCAAACTCCTTTGGCTCTGTGGGTTTAATAACGGCATTTTGCTGTGATGCGGGCCGCATGACCCCACTGGGATAATATCCCTGTTTTTGCTTTTCGTCTCCCCCATCCGCTCCCTCGGGAGCTTTGTAAATACTTACCATATCCCCCTCATTGATGGAGAACATGTTACCCTCAAAATCCTGAATTTGCTGACTGCTCATGCCATCCGGATCCACAAACCGCATGGGATTGGCATTGGCGTAAAGATAGGGAGAAAATCGCCTTGCGATTTCGGCCAACGGGTCAATTTGCCAAAAACGATTACCAATAGTGGGGTCGGAGAACCTTGCCCCAAAATCATAGAGATTTAGGCCAAAATCGTTTTGCTGCTCATTTTGACTGTATCTATACAAATCAGGTGAAGTATTTTGAAAATCAATCCCTTGCAGGCTCAACCCAAAGCCCGAATAATGATTCTCCTGCGTAATCACGGACGGTGCGCCCACCGTACTGCTATAATGGAAACTCAGCTTTAAATTCCCTAAATGATCGGTATAATTGTACTCTACTGCCCCTTGGCTGTATTCGCCCTTCCTCGTGAGCTATCTAATAGAGTGAATTGCTCCTTTGGAATACTACCCAGTTTTGCAATGATTGTTTTACTTTTGCTCATTTCATAATATTTTTAAAATCCCTCCTATAGCGGACTTTATGCTTCTAATTCGTCAATAATTTCCTGTAATCGTTCCTTTGTTATTTCTCCATTAATTTCGGGGTTGGCTAACTCAAAAACTATTTCTTGAATTTCTTCTACTTCAAAATCTAAATCATCCCTACATTCTATAGCATTAGCCCAATTCACTATATCTTCAAAGTTGACCTCACCTCTGATACACCTTTTTAAAACATTAGAAAAATCAAGTTTATTTATTGTTAAACTAGGCTCTCCAATATCCCAAGGGTATTCAGATAATTCATTTTGCAATTCAAATAAATTACTTCTTAAAAAAACTAAATCTGTTAAAATATCTTTTCTGTTTCTCATATTACATTTTAGGTTTAATGTGAATGATACTACCATCAGGGGCAAATGTTGTTTTCAACATTTTAAAAGTTTCCCCTTGTGGATTTACCCACTTTTGATACAACGCACTTGAACCCGGTACTTTTCCCGGCGATGTGGCTTTAAACAAATAATTACCATCTTCAAGTAACTCAAAAGAAGCACTTGCTTTTGAATTTGCAGGAATTTTGCTTACAAATCGGCTATAATTACTCTTAACAGCTCCTTCTAAAACTGTCTTTCCCCCCTTAGCGGCAGTTTCAGCCATATATAATCCTTTAATCCAACCGGCCAGCTTGGCAAAGGCCAACTCAAAGAATACCGAACTATATGCTGCCTCCGCCAACGGATCAACAATACTGTGGGCTTTTAGGTTATAAGTATCAACGTCCAACTCCCCATTTTTAACCAATTGCCTATCCTGTTGCTTTTCCCACTTATCGCCAAACGTTTGAGGGAGCAGTTGACTCGCAGGTGCTTCTGCTTTCCCATTTTCCTGTTTTTTACCGGGTGGGTTATCTCCTTCTCTCTGCGTGGAAGTATCATAGCCCAATGTTTTCTGCGTATTGACATCATAACTTACGGTTGTACCATCACTAAGAGTATACGTATCCACATCTTGAGCACTCAACCCATCGGGGTCAATAAATCGCATGGGATTCGCATTGGCATAAATATAGGGAGAAAAACGACGTGATATTTCCGCCAAAGGATCTTGCTGCCAAAAACGATTACCGATAGTTGGGTCGGAGAACCTTGCCCCAAAATCGTTTTGCTGCTCATTTTGACTGTACTTATACAAATCAGAAGTTACGCTCTGGAAATCAACCCCTTGCAGACTCAACCCAAAAGGCGAATAATGATTCTGCTGTGTAATTACAGGTGGAGCACCCACCGTAAGGCTATCACGAAAGCTTAACCTCAAATTCCCCAGATGGTCAGTGTAATTGTACTCATACTTGCCATTGGCAATCCGCCCCTCTTCGTGGGCGATTTGATAAAGCGAGCCGTTTTTGTAAATAAATTCGCCGGCATAGTCCCATGTTTCACCCGTAGAATTTTGCTTGCGTAGTTTTTGACCATCGGCACCATAGTGATACTTTACCCAACGCGAATTGGTCAATGTCAATTCGTTGGGCAATCGCAGAAAGTTGTAATCAATTTGGGTAATGTCTTTGTTGCCGTCTTTTTTCAGGTCACCATTGGGCCAATAGTCATAATCATCCGTACCCGTATTTCGGTCTCTGAAATCGCCCACGTCTTGGTTGCCACTGATGGCATCGCTTGTGTAGGAGAGTTTATTGCCGGCGCTGTATACAAACGACAGTTGATCCTTATTTTAATTTATTCAATCCAATTTTTATTCCATAAAATATAGCTCTCAATAAGACCGAACCAATAAGTATTATTATCCACCAATAAGGTAACACCCAAGTAAAATAATATATTACTGAGCTTAATGTGTCTTTATACCATATTCCTGTTTTACGGAAAGCATCATCCCCAAAAAATAGGTAACAAAAACCATTGCAAAGAGACCATATCAAAAATATATTATTGATTTTTTCATTTCTTTTTTTCGTTTAATAAAGCCCCTATTCGGGGCTTTATTTATATTTTTTTTCTACACAATCCTTGCAAGACTCGACTCTCTTATAAAACTCCTTGCTACTTAGTTCGTGTTTTTGATAAGAGATTTTTTCATTTGTCAGTATTTTTACTCTACTATAATGATGAGTTGTATCAGCGTCATGCCACGTATACTTTACGAGTATTTCAGTTGAATCAAAATAAATTTGTTCACAGCGTTTTTCAATGTGTTGATATGAGCCTTGCTTGGAATTAAGACTTAATATATGCCCCGCCTTTGTATCATTTTGGTTATAGATTACTTTAAAATTACCTAATAATTTATCTACCTCAGTAGTGTCGCTTTCAGAAGTCCAGCAACCCTGTATAAAAGTTAACAGCAAAATACATATGCGGTATTTTGTTATTTTATTGATTGATTCCATATAAATCTAAAATATTGAGTTGTTAATGGTTGATTTCCTGATTTTGATGGGTCTCTGGCTCTATCTGAGGATGTGCCAAGTTTATGGTCAGAGAAAGACGAATTAGTTTTTGAATCATATACAGCAATCGTTGCCGTATTACCATCAGCATTTACTCGCATTGAAAAACCAAATGAGCCGACAACATGGACAGGGCTAACGAGTTTTTCTTCTCCTATCAAAACTCGTCCTAAGTAAGACATTAAAGAACCTGGGCTATAACTTCCTGAAAATGTTTCTCCTTTTGATAGTTTACCATCGGCAGTTAGAGCTGTTGTACCTGCTGAAACTAAATCTTTTACTTTATCCCAGTTTCGTACTGATTCTAATGCTTTACCACCTGCAACAACGACATTCTCACTCCCAGCACCTACAACAAAACCAACTCCTACATTAGCAATGTTATTCATGCTGACAACTTCACCCGTTGAATTATTGGAGTTTTGGTAGCCTCCGTGAGGATTATTTGAAAAGTCCATCTCTGGATTTACTTTTAATGTTGTCCCCGCTCTAATTTTGTCAGCATTTTGCAGACCATTTAAACTTGCTAAATCTTGTATACTAACACCATATTGCTTTGAAATTGATGTTAAAGTTTCTCCTTTTTTTATGGTATGGGTTATTGGGTCGTCTGGTCCCATGCCAGTTGGGTCTATGAATCTAACGGGGTTATTAAAGGCATAATTGTACGGCGACCAAGCATAAAATTTCTCCGCTAATGGGTCAATACCCCACATTCTGGGCACGAGCGGATCATACATCCGCGCTTTGGCATCAATGATTTCTAAATTAAAATCCGTCTGCCGTTCGTGATTTGTAAAATCAAAGAAATTGCGTTGGGGTACGTTTTGGTAGCTTAACGCAGACAAGGTTTCGCCCCAAGGGCCTAAATGACTTTCCTGCGTAACTACAGGCGGTGCACCTGCGGTAAGACTGTCTCTAAAACTCAGCCGCAAATTTCCCAATTGGTCAGTATAATTGTATTCGTACACAAAATTACTGCCGCTTGGCACTATGCGCCCTTCATCGTGGGCTATCTGATAAAGCGCATTATTTTCATAAATGTACTCACCTACATAATCTACTGTTTTCCCCGTGGAGGTTACTTTTTTACGTTTCGTTCCCGTGGCATCATAATGATAACCTACCCATCGGCTACCCGAAAGTTGGATTTCAGCCACCAAATCTATGAAATTATAGGAGATGTTTTCAATCCCTTTATTGGCATCCGTTTTTAGATTTCCATCAGGCCAATAGGTATAATCCTGATTGTTTGGATTGTCCTGAAAACCGGCTGGTTCTCCCGAAATATCCGTAACCGATTGAGGCTTATTGGAATAATTGGGGTAAGTATATTGCAAATCATCTGTTCTTCCATACAAACCGTTATTCTTCAATCCATTGCGCCACAATTGCGTTAGATTGCCGTTGGCATCGTACTCGGCTTTATCCAAGCTGAAATCCTCTTTTCCACCGCCGTATTTCGCCCCGGTGAGGCGGTTGGCGTGGTTGTAGGTATAGGTAAAATGCCGCGCGGCAAGGGGTTGGGCGGGGCTTTGGGTCAGCCAAAGTTGTTTTCTGAGGCTGCCATCAAAATATGTCCCATCGTTTTCATACTGTAACGAGAGAGCAAACAGGTCGTTTTGGGCGGCATTGAGCGAGGCTACGCCGTTGGGCGCGTTGATGCCCGTCAGCCAACCGCGCAGGTGGTAGTCGTAGTCAATGGTTTGCAGGGCGTCGGTGGTGCCGGTGCCGCCACCGGGCACGATCTGCGCCAGGTAGCTGCCGAGTTGGGCAGCGTTGATGAGGGTGCCGTTGGTGAGTTCTATTTGCCGCGTGGCTTCGTCGGTAGCAGCAGGTGCCGGGTTGGCGGGGCGCGCAATGGCACTGAGGCCCGTTCCCGTCGTTTGATAGGTGCCCGTGGGTTGAATCTTCTTTTGGATCAACTGCCCACGCTCGTTATAGCGGTAGTTGGCGATCTCTTTTTCTACGCCGTTGAGGCTATGAAAATACGTGGTTTTACGGCCTATGTGGTCGTAGAGGTAACGATGGCGCGTCACTTGGTTGGACGCTCCCGAGCGGTTGTGAGTGGTTTGCGTCTTTTCAATTTCTCCCGCGTGCAGGTAGGCATTGTCCACGCGATCAGTCCCGCCCAAGTGGTTTTGTTGGTGGCTCTGCACCATCCGCGCTTTGTCGTCGTAGTAAAAGGTGCCCGTCAGGAAGGTATTATTTTCCAAATACCGCACCTTTTTGCCCGTCAGCAGGCCCGTGGCATTGCCGAAGTCGCCGCCGTAGCCGCCCTGCGCGGTATAGGCGTGATCGGCAGGTCGCCACGCGTCGTAGGTATCGTAGTAGTTTTCGGTTTGGAGATCGCCGGCCGTGATCGCAAAAGGAAAAGAAGATGTGCCGGCGGTCTCATACGGCGTGGGGATGTTGTCAAACTGCGCCTGTAGGGTTGAGCGGTCGGCGGTGTTGGTCAATACTCCCGTTCTGCATACGCGCCCGTGAATATCGTATTGCGTAAATTGCCATTGGTTTTGGAGGCGTTCATTTTCGTCCTGCGTCAGCACGGGGCGGTCGAGCACATCGTACACCGTGTACGCCCATCCCGCACCGGGCAGGTGTTTTTCGGTGATGCGCCCCCGGGCGTCATAGCGATATGCGTAGATGCCTTCGCGGAAATAATCGCTGTCTTCCACGAAACCCGTTTGTGCCTCGTGGGCTTTGGGCGGCACCACGTAGCGCAATCGCCCCAACTCATCGTAAACGTAGGCGGTATAATAAAACGTGGGTGCTCCGCCGGCGGTCACGTCTTTTTGGGTGCTTCGCTGCACTACGCGACCCTGTTTATCGGTATAGACAGCGGTATAGTGGCCCTGTTCGTCGATGGTCAGGTTTTCGGTCAGGGTATAAAAGGCATACCCGCCGGTGGCAGCCGCCCCCGTGGGTGTCAGCTCGTAGCGCCGCGCCTGTGCGCCACCCAAGCCGTACTGCGTATCGGTGAGTCGGCCGGCGGTGCGCCATGCCTGTCCGGGGCCGTAGGTGGTACGGATACGGTCGAAGGGCGAGCCGTCAAAATCCTGATGCTCGGTATAGGGGTAAGCGTCGCCCTGCACACTGCCGGGCAGAGGGGCCAACGCGCCGTCGCCGGCGTAGGCAAAGGGCAGGTAGGTTCGCTTGGGTCGGCCGATGAGATCGTAGGTTTGGGCGTTGGTCACGATGTCGGCGGAGGCATCGCCGGCGGCGCGGTGCAGCACCGTTTGCAGGGGTCGGCCCAGCCCGTCCACGTACGCAAACTGCCCGACGCGTTGGGTATAATCCTCTGGCAATGATGCCGATGCAACGCGCGGCACGTACTGTTTTACCACGTTGGGAGCATAGCCGTACCGATACGCCTGTACAATATTCCCCTGATGATCTTTGCGGTGCAGAAGCCGCCCGAGGGCGTCGTATTCGTAGCTGCTCTGCACCCCGCGCGGATGGGTGGTTTGGGTCAGGCCAAACAGTGAATTATGTACATAGGACGTGTACTGCGACTGATTGCTGCCGTAGGCTTGGGTGCTGCTTTGCAGCAGGTGATTGGCATAATATTCATAGTGGGTCACGGGGCCGCGCTCCAATTGTTCCTCGGAAAGTTCGGCGAGGCCGTTGTAAGTAAAGGCAGCCCGTCGTTCGTATTGGTTATCAAACACTATATCCCCCGCCACATACGACGGATTTACGCTCATGCGCTGCGGTACTTTCAGGATCCAAACGGCCGAGGGCAACGCCGCCAGAAAGTTACTGCCGACCAAAAAGGAACCGTAGTGGGTCAGGGTGCCGCCCGTTGCCAACATGGTCGCGTCGGTTTCTCCTGCTTTTTTGAGGTACGTCAGGCGCTCAATTTCGGCATTTTGGTTGCGGTCTTTCATGGTTTTGAGTACCGCTGCCGTGCCCGAGAGGCTCCCGCTGAGGTCATAGTCCAACACAAATCGGCTTGTGGTGATCAAACTGTCGCCTTTGCTGTCGACGGTAGCCGTGCGAATGGGTTGGGTGTGATTGGCGGTATACCGGTAGCGGGTGGGCAGGCTCAATTCCTGCGTACCGTCGAAGTTGTATTGGTATTCCTTTTTCTCCAGCAACAACAGGCGGTATTCGTACAGGTTATACGCTGTAAAAGCCACCGAAACCGTGGACTGATTGGGCACCTGAGCGCAAAGCGGACAAACATCCTGCACAAGCTGAATGGCCGGCGCGTTGGTCAAGGCAGGGGTACCTGTCAAACTTTGGTAGGTGTATTCGGTTTTGCGTTGGATCCGGCCGCTTTCGTTGTAATGTTCTTCGTGATCCAATTTGCCGTTGACCGCATAATACAGCGCCGAACTCGCAGGGATAGGATACACCCCTGCACTGATACTGCTGAATGTACTCGTGTAGCCGGCAGCCAAATAATAGTAGTCACTGCGACCACCGCCCGCCCGCGCTACGCTTACCCGGCCGTAGGCAATGGCCGAGCCGCCCATGGCAGCAATATCGCTGTATAGATCGCTGCCCGCGAGGCTGGGGCTGTTTTGTAAACAGCTTGCATTAAACGTTTGCAAGGCTCCCGTCAGGGGCAGGCCGCTTTGGACAAACATGCCCCATTCGCTTGAATTGATAGTACGGCGATAGCTTGTGGCCGGAAAAGCTTCAAAGGGGCTGTTGTAAGTGAATGTTCGGGTTTCGGCAACCCCTGTGGCAGCAAAATCTTCTATTTTCTGAATCCGTAATCCGCCTTTGTAAGTAAGCGGATTCGTCTCGTAGTGGGGTTCAAAGGTAAAAAGGGTATAGCCCCCCGTTGGGTAAGTGATCTTCTGCAAATGCGCCGCTTGCATAAATGCCCAATTAGGTGTTCGATTCCCGTTTGTGAGCGTGGTTGCGGCTTGGTCAGGAGGAATCAGGCTGTTATTTTGGCTTTGACCGTTGTAATAGCCCCAATGGTCACGCTGATAAGACAATCGACGTGGCAATGCCGTCGATTCATACGCAAAGCTATAGGCAGGTTTGGTCAGGGTGTTGTTGCAGCTCTTTTCCTGTATCGACAGCAGTCTTAATCTTTTCAAGTCGGTGGTTCCGGCATCCCCGCCAACGCCGGCAGCCATGTCAATCTCCGGAGTAGCAGCACTTTGGAAATAATCGTACGTAAGATTGAACCGAAGGCAGGAACCGGCATCGCCTATGGCGCTGACCTCAATGTGGTCCAATCGTTTACTGTCCCCTTCTACATCTTCACGGGTGGTGTTTGCCCCAAAATTTACTTCCTGTTGGCGGCTGTAGATTTTTAAAAGTCGTTGGCCGGTGATTTCCGTAGTGCTGATGCGTTCATTGGAAGCAGGGCCGTTGTAGGCATTATCTGTCGTACAAAAAATACGTTTTTCGCCGTTGATGTTTCGGAAAGTGGTCGTTTCGGGGGTATAGGTCAGATAGATGTGCTTTTGGCGGTCGGCACTTTCGATTTGGGTTAAGTACCAAGCGGAGCGAAAAGCCGCAGTACCGGCTAAAATTGAGGTTCCTGTGGCGGTTTTGGAGACTTCAAAGGCATTGTTTTGACCAAAATAGTAGCGTGTTCCGTTGGGAGTTGTCAGAATAAATGTATCGAACTGATACGTAACTGCATTGAAAATGACTTCTACTGTGATGTCCTGTTGAGGAATAAAATGAGGTTTGCGTTGGGCATCAAAGAAAAACTTCCCCGTTAATCCCCCCAAGTTGTAGTTAAACAGGTCGGGTTCGGTATCATTGATACCCAAAGCAGCGGCCAACAGTTGGTCAGAAGCGCGCAGGGCATCGGTGGAGGAGGTACTGCCGGCCACAACAGGAAAAGTGGGGTAACCATAATTTTGATAATAGCCCGTGAGGGTTCCGTAGTAAGCCGTTGCAGGTACAGAACCTTTGTTGCCTCCACTCCAACTTTCATCCGGGCCGCCGCGCACCTGCCGACTAATGACACCCCCTGCGTTTAAGACCCAATTGAGCCCCACCCAACTTGCCACGTCTGACACCCGAACACCCCCTGTGTGGTATTGCAATGAAATGGGAAGCTGTACATTTCCTTCGGAAACGATAGCAATGGGGATGGAAATTTGGGGAAGCCCATTATTGAAATTGACGGGTATATCGGCAAATTTCCCCAAACCGGCCACATTGGGAGAAGCCACCGACAAGCCACGCAACAATTGATCAGGGGCGGTTTCGACAGCAGGAAGGGTAGTGTCTTTGGATGGTTTTTTTAGGGTGTCAGAGCGAAATACTGAAATTTGAGCCAATGCGCTCAAGGGCAGAAACAGTAAGAAAAAGGTGTAGCTATTCTTCATCGGCTTATCAACACAACCAAAGCATCAACAGTTTTTATGCTTTATAGTTGAGACTCTGAATAGATATACCGGTAACACCTTAGTCCTTTTATTCAAAAAACCTTTCGATCCTCAGCAAAAAAAAGAAGGTAAAAGTAACACGGGCCTTCTGAAAAACATTTACGTTAAGTAGTCGAGCAAGTTTTAGAGTTTTTACACGCATAGATATTACTCCGGCGAGCGGGCAGGTCGGGTTGGAGAATGACCTACTTTTTCAAATACTCTACAATTTATGCTCATGAATGCGAGTAGGTTCTCATTGAAGAGTCTGCATTTTTTATGACAATTTAGTCAGCGGCAGTTTACGCCCCATAGTCTGAGGCTTATTTAGCGGTTGTTTTTTCCGCCTTCCGTATCCACGGCGGCCCCACCAAATATAAAAACCCGTGATGGGAAGACTCGCCGCAACCAGACTAACCAAGAAGGCAAGCACTTTTCCGGGCAATCCTCCAATGGCTCCCACGTGAATGTCGTAGTTCATTCGGATTATTTTATCGGCCAACTTGGCCTCCTGAATCCGTCCGTAAATGTGATTGACCGACAATTCTTTCAATGTATATTGGTCAAAATAACGATAGTCTATCTTCCAAAATGTTCCGACCTCTTCATTGATATTCACCGCGAGCGTAGAGGAATCCGATTCAGGGACGTGAACTTCCAACGTTTTGGCATTGGGGTGTTCGCGCTGCATTTGGTACCAAATTCGATCAATCGCAGGAACTTGGGAAGTGGCAAAAGCCGGTTGAACCGCCTTGGAATACGTCTCTTCAAACAACAGTGATTTTTCTCCTCCAAATTTCCAATAAACCGAATTGGCAAACCACTGAAATCCCCAAACCAAGCCCGTGCCGGCCAATATTAAAATGAAAAAAGAAGCGTAAAAACCCAAAATGTTGTGCAGATCGTAGTTTTTACGTTTCCATTGCATTCCCTGTTTCCACCTAAACCACACGCGTTGTTTGGCCGCTGCCTTATTTTTAGGCCACCACAAAACAATGCCTGAGAAGAGCATAAACACAAAGATCAGCGTAAAAGAAGCAACGACAGGTTGACCTATTTCGGCAGGAAGCCACAGGTAAAAATGCCCCTGCAACACGATCCTGAAAAAGTCAGCATCCATGTCTTTTACCTTCAACACTTCTCCGGTGTACGGATCGAGGTAAACGGTATAGTAGTAAGAGGGGTCAAAGTGAAAGAAAATAGCTTGGGCAGCTCTCCCCTCTTCTGAGTACATCACGGCATGGATGTGCTTACCCGGGAGTTGTTTGACGGCAATTGTTTTTAAAACGGAAGGCGGTAAAACGGCCGATGCGCGCGGTTTAACGTACCGAAAGTCTTCGGTAGCATCCAGAATTTCTTCCTGAAAAGCATACAAACAGCCCGTAATACTGACAATAAGCACAACCAGCCCGGACGTTAGTCCGAGCCAGAGGTGAAGTAAGCCGATGATCTTTTTAAATTTCAACGCAGTTAGAATTTATAGTTGATGGAAAGGCGGGCATTTCGCATTGCCTCTGCCTGCCAATAATAGAATTGGCTCCAGGAATAATAGGCTCCGGATACAATAGTAGTATTAAACAGGTTATTCACATTCAGTGCTATACCGAATTTTCCGAATTGATAGGAAGCAGCGGCGTCAAAACGAGTATAGCTTGGCATACTTGGATCAATCGTTTTATCATATTCAGCATACCAGGCCGTACGACCCGCCGCGTGTGAAATACCCAATGAAAGCCCCAGTCCCTTCACATTTCCTTCCGGTACGCGGTAGCTCAACCATGCATTGGCAATGTGCCTGTCTGTACCGGCCAATTGTTTGTTCAACTGCTTATTTTCCGTGTCTTTCGTTACTTTCGCATCTGTGTAGGCGTAGTTCATGGTCACATCCAAGCCGGAAAACAACTGCCCCCGCACGTCAAATTCCAATCCTGATGTTTTGGTTTGTCCTAACTGGACAGAGAAATATTGATGGGCGGGGTCGGGTGTCAATACATTATTTTTGGTGATCTGATACCCCGCTACAGAGGCTGTCCAGCGACCATCCAACCATTCGCGTTTCAGACCGATCTCTTTGTTATTTCCGGTCACCGGATCAAATTTCTTTCCTTCAAAAGTAGCTCCGGCCTGTGGAATGAACGATTGGTCAAGTACCGCATACACGCTCATATTTTTAGTAATGGAATAACTTAAACCTATTCTCGGGGTAAACTTACCGGCATTTACCTTGCCGGAATACGGGTCTTCATCTCCCGTAGAAGTATATCTGCCGGCGAGCGTCAGGCGCAGTTTTTCGTTGAATAATCTGAGTTCATCCTGGGCGTAGAAAGCGGTATAAAGGTTATTGTAATGCACCCCTCTTTCCTGCACGCTCTTGCTACGATCGAAAACGGGATAAGCTGATACCGGAACCTGACCATACACCGGGTTATTGACCAAGAAGGGAGTTGCACCCTTAAAATCTCCCCCCTGGCTCCAATCATGGTAAAAATCTTTATCACCCATGTCAACACCTGCCAACAGGCGGTGCTTAATGTTACCCGTATTGACATCGCCGTTGACAAAGAACTGACCGACACGGATTTGGCCGAGAATGTCCCATACCGACATAGCCCTCGTCAAGGTGTCACCCTTGATGCCGGATGGCCACAAGCTTGAACCAACTTGCGCAAAGTGCAGGTAGGCCAACTGGCCGGTAAATTTCCAATTGTCATTAATACTGTGTGACAAGGTCACAAAGAGCGATTGGTCATGGATTTTGGTAGGGGCCATGTTTGACTCCAGCGTCGAAAATTCGGCGGGAAGTTTGCCGATGCCGGTAGAAGAATACCCATACGCAGAGCCCAACGGCGACATATTAACGTACTGATAGGTATATTCCGTTGTCAGTGATGTTTTGGGATTGATCTGAAATTTAAGCACCGGAGCGATAGACACGCGATTGTTATATTCAAAATTGCGTTGCGTGCCTTTCATTTGTCCCATCAGGTTAAGTCTGTAAAGCACCTTGCCATCTTTACTCAACTTACCGTCAAAATCAAGCGTATTGCGGTAGGTGCCAAAACTCCCGATTGTCATACCGACTTCTGATTTGGTAATGCCCGTAGGTTTTTTAGTCACCACATTATAAAAACCGCTCGGTTCGCCGCCGGCAAGCATAAATCCGGCAGGGCCTTTTACAAACTCAATTCGCTCTACCATACTCATGTCCTCGTTGAGCGGCCCCCATGTTTCGGTGACGTTCATACCGTTTCTGAAAGCGGCAATTCTGGAACC
Organism: Runella sp.; assembly: GCF_965279615.1. Lineage (NCBI taxonomy): Bacteria > Pseudomonadati > Bacteroidota > Cytophagia > Cytophagales > Spirosomataceae > Runella > Runella sp. The sequence continues at coordinate 716,137 of NZ_OZ257252.1, forward strand.
TCGCATTACAATACGTGCATAGTTCTCCCAGTGTTCAGAACGGGTGGCACCGCTCACGTTGCGAATCACTCCTTCCTGCATGTCAAAGATCTGTTGATCCTGGAGTATTTGGCGAGTAATTACCTGAATATTCTGGGGAAGTTCGAGCAGCGGAGTTCTTAAACGTAAAGAAATAGAAGGATAATCAGAAACGTATTTGCCGGGATTAGCCGTTACCAATACTTCCTGAAGTTGTTGGCTGTTAGACGTCAATTCCAAATTTTCTTCCACTACCTGCCCTGCCGTCAGGGTAATTTTTTTTGACAACGTTGCTAAGCCTACAAAACTTGCCTGCAATGTGTAGCTTCCCGGTTTGATATTGGTAATTTCATAACGACCGTTGGTGTCTGCCACAGCTCCTTTATTGGCGCCTTTTAAAATAATATTGACAAATTCTGCCGCTTTGCCGTCGTTGGTAGTAATACTGCCTTTGATGGTTGCGTTTTGGGCCATTGCCCAAAACGTCAAAAATGATAGCGCTATCGCTAACCGAGTTCTCATTGTTTTGGTGGGTAAAAAGAGACGATTCATTAAAAAATATAATTAGTTAAAAATCTAAAGGGCAAAACATTACACATTCATTTTCAATCATTTACCACCCTTTTCGGCAAACAAGTGAAGCTTTTAATTGATATTTTTAAGCATCTTACGTGCCTCCACCGTCATGGATATCTCATTCATCAGGGTAAGCAATTCATCCATTTCAGAATAAGAAAAAAGAAGATAAAAATTTGACAGCGGCGTATAATGAATGAGTTCTTTTCCGTGAGGCGTAGAAAACGTTTCTACCATCTTTTTTTCGACCAATAACTGCCGAAACCACTCAAATTCGGTTTCATCCAAACAAAACATAAAATTTTTGTAAGCAATGTGATACATTTTACAGCTTTCACACACGCCTACGTATCCATAGTCTTTTTCAAGAAGTGTTTTGAACGGATGTTGATGGGTCATAATCGTTATTATTTGATGTATATCTACTGTCTATGATGTGGAATTTGAGTCGTTTTCGACTCGCCTCTATGCGCTCGTCTCTTTAGGAAGCAATGAGCAGTTATACAAAATAGACTTTCCAAGTTTTATTTATCAAGCTGTTAATAATCAACGGAATCACAAACTTGGAAAGTCTCATTTACTTCTGCTTAGTTACTCAATGATTATTTAGATTAATTTTAAATAATGGCCAAAGTAAGAGCCTATTTAGATTCAATCCAAACAATTGCCTCATTTTTTTGAAAATAATAGTAAAAACAAAGCCCTAAAATCGCCCCTGAATGGTATATCTATTTGGAGAAACGTCCGTTTTTACTATACCTTTGCAAAAGTTATTGGTGCCTGATGCCGCCTCTGTGTGTGCCGAATGGCTTAATAGGGAATCCCGTTCAACTCGGGGGCTGTTCCCGCAACTGTACGTTTCAGCAAGTTGTTGCTCACCTTTTAGTCACTGTTCTGTAAAATGAATGGGAAGACCCGCAACAATGAAACAAGCCAGGAGACCTGCCAACAATCATTCTTGACGAGTCCTTACGGGTAATGAGGAGACGTTGAGCGTTCGATTTCATATTCACTCTGTCATTCAACTACCTTGATTCACAAACTTTTACGGTTTGTCAATTACATACCTTTCGTGCTGTTGTTATTCACAGCGTCGTGGTTGTACGCCCAAAAAGAACAAAGTCTTTGCGAAGTGACCGTGCGCGGAGTCAGGCCCGAACGGTTCATGGTTGGTCAAAAAGTGCAGGAAATTGATTCGGTTCAATTGGCGCGCTTTCGCTACAGCACATTGGCTGATTTTCTGCAATTCCAAAGTTCGGCGGCCTTCAAAAGCTACGGTGCAGGACAGGCCACGAGCATTGCGTTTCGGGGCACATCCGCCAACCATACGGCGGTGCTTTGGAACGGTATAAATATCAATTTTCCTTCCTTGGGGCAAACTGACTTTTCGACCGTCCCGTTGGCGGGATTCGACGAAATGAGCGTACAATATGGCTCCGCTGCAAGTTGCGTTGGCACTGACGCCGTAGGCGGAAGTATTCAATTACGCTCCGTTCCCGATTTTAAACAAAAAGGCTTTCAAACACTCACCGCTTTTCGGGTTGAAAGCTCGGAAAATTATACCGGGCAGGTAGGTCTGCGTTTTCACCAAAACGTCGGCAAGAATTGGAAACTTTCAGGCAAAACGTTGCTTTACGGAAGCCGTTTTAATAATAATTTCGGTACTGAGCCACGGCGTACTTCCAACGGGGAAAGCTATTCGTTTGAACCGGCCCGAACCTCTCAAAAGGGAATTGTTCAGGATGTGTATTGGCAACATCAAAAAGGTAATCTGTTTTCGCTGAATCTCTGGCTGACCGACAATAATCTCACCATACAGCCCCAACAAATTCCGCTTCGTGAGGTCACCCGTACACAGGCCTACCGTGTATTAGGCTCGTATCAGATCGGTAAGACCCTGATACGTACGGGTTTCATTCGTGATATTACCGATTATGGCAAGGGTGAAAACCTTACCCCAAGTCACACCGAAATAGACCGTTTTATTCTCCGTACCGAGCACGATTTTTCGTGGATCCAAAGCTGCGACAAAGGTACAAACCTAAAGGTCGGAGCCGAATTGGTGCATTACAACGCCCGTGTAGATGGCTATGGTGAAGAAATCAAACAGGAAAATCGCGCCGATTTTTACGCGTTGCTTCGGCATCAGTTCAGTGGCAAACTCAGTGCTTCGCTCAATTTGCGTCAGGCATTGGTCACGCGCTATAACCCTCCCTTCAGTCCTTCGCTGGGCGTTGAATATACCCTTTTGACGCGTTCATTTACGAAACTCATTCTCAACGGAAATACATCGCTCAGTTATCGCGTACCAACGCTTAACGAGCGCTATTGGGTCAATTTGGGCAATCCTGACCTTCGCCCTGAGCGCGGTTTCAATAAAGAGATCGGTTTGGTTTGGAAACAACGTCTGACCGAAAACAGCCAATTTCAACTCTCTGCCACGGCATTCCATAACCTGATCGACGATTGGACGTACTGGAATCCGGACCGCAATTATCGGGTCGAAAACATTCAGCAAGTACTTACCAAGGGCCTTGAGATCACAGGTATTCTTAAAACAAAGTGGAATAAAATCCTGTTGGAAGCCAACCTGAATTATGGACTCACGAACGCCTCTCAACAAAAAATGTACGGCCCTTATACGCAGGATCTCATTGGCAAACAGCTTATTTACGTTCCGCGCCATGCGTTTGGCGGTACGCTTACGGCAAGTCGCGGCAAGGCATCACTCACGATTCAACAACAATACAATTCAGAACGATACAGCACCTTTGATCATTCGGGGAGGCCTTTTGCGCCTTATTATTTGCTGAATGCCGTGTTGAATTATCAACTCCAAAAGAGGAAATTCCGTACCGATCTGGCGCTTCAGGGCAATAATCTCACCAATACAGTTTATCCCAATCTAAAGAAAAATGCGATGCCGTTGCGCACGGTATCGCTCAATGTTATCATCTATTTTCAATCAAAACAAAAGTCAAATGAATCGTAATTCTCTGCTTATTATCAGCCTTTTATCACTTGGTTTTTCTGCCTGTAACACTTCTGACCCTGAACCGTCACAGCCTTACGACAACGGTGTTCTTATTCTAAATGCAGGAAATTTTTTAGACAATAACGGCTCTATTTCATTAGTACAGCGCACTTCTACCACTGCTTCTTTCGATATTTTTCAAAAAGAGAATAGCCGTACATTGGCGGGTGGTTTGGCCGATTACACGGAAGTCAACTCAAAAGGAATTATCCTTGTCGACAACTCGACGGCGGGAAAAGACATCATCGAGATCGTGGATGCGCGCACCTTCAAAAGCCTGTCTACCATTCCTTCAAGCGACATCGAAAACCCTCGTGTAGCGGTCAAAGCAACTGATACCAAAGCATATGTGACTTGCTGGGATGCTACCGGCGACTATTCTAATTTTTACAAAAGCCCCGGTTACGTAGCCGTTATTGATTTGACCACCAACAAATTGGCTAAAAAAATCACCGTACAAAACGGCGCAGAAAGCATTACGGTAATTGGCACCGAAGCATTTGTCGGAAATACGGGAACAGGCACAACAAAGATCACTGTCATCGATATTGCCACCGATGCGGTCAAACAAACGATTGAGATCGGGAAGAATCCTGCACTTTTAGGAGTGGATGCCAACAGCAAACTTTGGCTTTACGCGGGTGGAGAAATGGTACGGTTGAACACACAAACCAAAACCGTCGAAACACGCTTCAAGATCACCTCGCCCAACGCCTCAAAATCACCGAGTTCGTTCACATTGAGTGCCGATAAAAAGACATTTTATTTTACAAACTCATATTACGATGCCGCCGCAGATTACGTGCAAAGAGGTGAAACCTATAGCTTTTCCGTTGATGCAGCAGCGGTAGCAGCTGACAAGCCTTTCATCAATCGTCTCTTTTCAGGAGGTTTAGGTGTTGACCCACAAACGGGCACTATTTATGCCGGCGTGGTTCCTTCGTTCAAACAAGCGGGATATGTATTGCGCTATCAACCCAACGGAACGCTGATTGATTCGGTCAAGGCCGAGATTGCGCCAAGCAAATTTTTCTTCAAGAAATAATCACTCTATTAACAGCCAATTTTAACCATATAAGTAAGCCATAATAATTTGTTTGCATTATTTTGTTTGACCCCATCCGGGGTCAAACAACCCGCCAATAATTTAAACTAATTTCGAGCAGATACTTAAGGCATATAAACTTATATTTCCTTCTATGTCTTATATGGTTAAAATAAAAATCAATACCGCAATTTGGGCTCCACCCACAAGGCCGTCAGGCAGAGCAGCAAGAGCAACATCCACGCCCAATCAGGCAATTGATTAGCAAATACCTGTGAAGCCGTTGTAGTCTGATTCGTCTCCATAAGCGAATGCGCCCGGAGCGCTTCGGCTATCTGAGCCGCTTTCGACACCGCGCTTCCCCCCTCTTCTACATATATCTCCAATGAATCCTGAAAAGGCTGCCAACCTGATTTTCTAAAGATATAATCAGCAGAGGAAGTGATTGTATTCAGTGAAGAGGGTTTTGCAAAAACAGTATCTTGAGAAACCGATAAGTCATTGATTATCTGTGGAAATTTATTTAGCGCAAACGTCGAACGGGTATCTTGCCACAACGGTGCTTCGGCAGAAATGTTACCTTCTAAGGCGGGATTCAGCGCCCGCAAAATACCCGACCAGATCTTACCGTAAGCAAGACTATCGCCGCTAAGTTTTAACGAGAATGTCTCGTTCAATAGACTTAAACCTACGCTTCCGCCCGTTTTTTGGACGGCTACCGGATAACCGAAAATATTCCTTTGATTACGATTCTCTTCCAACCGATACGGCAAGGCAGTCACGTTGTTTCCTACCGAAACAGTTTCTTCATTGGATATTTTCTTCAAACGCCACTTGGTTCCCAATGCAGCATTTACATTTTTTGCAGCTTGTTCAGGGTTGGTTATGTTGAAAAAAAGAACGCTTTTGCCATCGGCAACGGCTTTTTTAACCAATGGATGTGATGCATTGGTTGGATCAGTGATAATAATATCCGGTGTAATAGGTTTTTGATTTTTTGACTGATTAATGGATACTTTACTTTGGGTATTCTTGGCAACGGTGGTTAACATCTCGACGCGATTCCCATTTTTACCAAGCCATTCTGCCAATGTTTTACTTTCAAAATCAGGATTTTCCAATATAAAAAATACCTTCGAAGGTTGTGGTTTGCGCGAATAAAAAGCTATTTTTTGCAGTGGTTGGTCGCCCAATTCCAACATTGTTTCGGTTCGACCAATAGCGAACGCCGGAAAACGCAAACGAAACGACTGCAAGCCTTTATCCAATAAAGCACTGTCTATCACTTGGTTGGCGTACTTGATTTTGAGTACCTTAGGCTCATTCAACTCAATTTTCCCCGCTACCTCCTGAAGTTCTCCTTTTCGGAGCATGGCTTTCCATTGGATAGATTGCAGTTCGTCGTTTTTAAACGAAGGAATCCAATGTATTTCTTTGCCACTCAATTGGCTCAACGTTTGCGAGCCGATGCTCTGTCCCAGCAGATAAACGATTCCTAACCGATCCGCAAAACTCGGGTCTTTCGAACTGCGACGGTCAAACTCTCTGAGTGAAAAAGATTCAGTTATTTTCAGGCTGTCTTTCGCTTTTTGAAGAACAGCCGAAGGAATATTTTCGCTTACCAATAATACACGATGGGTATTGTGCGAGCTGTTCCATTGCGGTTGAATGGCATACAAAACCAGCACCGTCCACAGCAACAGGGTCAACCCTAAACGTACCTGCATTCGTTTTTTTGAAACTGATTTTGTTCGTAGAGTTACCCAAAGCAGGAACAACAATAAAGCCAACAAAGCGGCATAGACCAGCCAATCAAGCGGCATCAACGAAGAAAAAAGGCTAAGCAAAGTGGATACAGACGTCATTCCAAAAGGTTGTCAATGAAAAGCCTCTAAAATTAAGAAAGAAATGGCCAAAGAGCAAGCAGAAATCAATCCTGCGGGGTTCAACATCTCCAAAAATTCAGCGGCTCCCTTTGTAAGTACCCCTATGAGACAGAGCGTTTAAAACTAGAGGAATTCCATTAATCTTGAACTGATATGAAAAAGACCGCAGCGGCGGCCGCAAAATTTACAAAAGGATTTCAATTTGAATCAATGACCCTAAAGATTCCCGCAGGTTACACCGATTCCATAGCCCACCGCCACGACGCCGAAGTACTATTGATCTATATCATCAAGCAGGGACGCAACCGCTACACAAAAGAAAAATAAAACAAAAACCCCTCTCCTTAAACAAGGAGAGGGGGCTGGGGGGTGAGGTCAAAATTAAAATGCCTTCGGATCTCCTTTGATCATATTATAAGCCGTGCGCAATACGATTTGAAAATCAAGCATTAAGCTCCAGTTCTCAATGTACCAAATATCATAGTCAACTCGCTTGCGCATTAGTCCGATTTCCTGCGTTTCGCCTCTGAAACCGTTTACTTGCGCCCAACCCGTAATCCCGGGCTTCAAGCGGTGACGAATCATATAATTCTCTATTTTGGGAAGTGTTTCCAAGCTATGCTTCACTGCGTGCGGACGAGGTCCTACCACCGACATAGATCCCAGAAGTACATTGATAAATTGCGGTAACTCATCTAAGTTGGTCTTCCGTAGAAAACTACCCACTTTTGTAATGCGTGGGTCATTTTCCGTGGTTTGGTTAAAACCGCCATCTTCCCGCACTGTAGACGCTTTATGCTTCATTGTTCTGAATTTCCAAACGGCAATATCCCGGCCGCGTTGTCCCCAACGGTCCTGTATAAAAAATACCGGGCCACGAGAATCAATCACAATGGCAAGGGCGATCAACGGGAATAACCACGAAGCAACCAACACCAAAAACAACGCGCTGAAAATCAAATCAAATGCGCGTTTCAACATCCACCATGAATCCATTTCCAGCGGCGTACTGCGTACAGTGATCAATGGATAATTGCCAAACAATTCCAATGAGTAACGAGAAGCACTGAATTGGAAAAAGCCCGGTGTAAAACGAACCAAAATTCCTTTTTTATCCGCCCAACTAATAATGCTCTTCACGTAACTTTCTTCAAATTGGCTCGGAGCAATCACCAATTCATCAATGACTTTCCCCATCGCGGTCTCATTCAGGAAGTCAATGGTTTCGTAAAGCGGCGGTGTTTTTCTGCCTGCTTCCTTATATCCCCAAGCTCCCAGTATCTGATACCCAAACTGTGGGTTGCGCAGCACCAGATCACGAAAGCCATCCACTTGGGCCATTTCACCCACAATAACCAAATTACGTTGATTTACTCCCTTAGCATTCCAGAACATTAATAACTTCCGGGTACTGTACATTTTAAGAGAAACCGTCGAAGCCAACACAACCACGTAAGCAATGGTAAAACTGCGTGTGTAATCATAATCTTTTAGGAAGAAGAGTGATACGACCAGCACAAGAAATTGCGTGAGCAAATTGGGCAGCAATGCCAAAATCTCATCAATGAATGTCACCGTGCGAAATTCATTGTACAGATCTGTAATTTTGGAAGAGAAATACCAACCCATTCCCATTCCGGAAATGATCAAAACATCAACTTCCTGCAATTTACGGTCAGTAAAATTTGCCGCTAAAAGGTAAGACATCGTGACCAACATGACGTCGGCCAAAAAACGAGGGTGATTTTTTCGTCGATTGATCTGATACGTGACCGTAGACGGTAGTAACGAGTGTTGTGACATAACGTTGATTTTTCAATGGTAAATACTCTACCAAAGCATTTAACTGTATACTTTTATTTCATAACGTAAAAAAACAAAATCTAGGTAAAATCATAAAATATCTTGGGTACTTATATGATTTATGCTATTTTGTTTTGGTATATCAAATATAGCCGAATTCACGAAAATAAATCATAATATTTTACTTTTTTTTAAAAAATATTATCGAACGGTCAGTATACCATCTATTCAGAAAACGCCTCTACTGCATAAATCAGCATCATCTTAGCTATTACCTATCTATATAAAGTACAAAAATTTCTAAAATAACCCCTACCATTTACATACTGAAAATCCTCTTTTCAATAGCCTGCAGTTTGCAGAAAAATCCGGCAAGGTGCAGTTTTTTCTATAAACTGTAAAAAATATAACTGAAGGGATATAATTCAAGCCATTTTTTACATAAATTATATCCCTTAGTTGAGGCGATTCTTATTTACAATATTCCGTCGTTTCGATTTCAATCACCCAATCGGCCTTTCTAAGTTTGTAGGCGGATTCGCTGAATGAATAATACCCCGGTGCCGGGCCTACCTGGAAGTCATACGTTTTGCCCACTTCCAACAGATCGGTCACGATGCTGAAAGCAGTTTGGCCGGATACGTATTTCATGCTCGGCAGATTTTTCCACTGCAATGTTCCTGTTTCCCTGAAACGCCCAAACAACTCGCGGGTAGGCAATTTATCTTCGTCCAATGCTTTACAGGGGAACTGAAGCGTAATGCGAACTTCACCCGGTTTAATGTTCGGCGGCGTTTTAAACGACGTTACATCAATCACCTGAGCTTGCGTAGCACACGCATCTACAGCGTTAGAAGTAACAGTAACCGAACTTTGACTGTCATATACTTTTAACCGAACCTGCTGGTCGGCATCTAAACCGGTGATCCGGATAACGTTGCCATTATTCAATGTTGACTGGAACTCCTGTAATTTCACCTTAGTGGTTTCGTTGATTATCTCACAGTTATAGGCTCTGTCGCTGGTAGGCAAATTACTTTTTACGGTGAAAGTCAACGGAGAAGGGCATTTTGTGATCGGTTTCTTAAAGGCCGTAACGTCAATTTCCTGAACCGCCGCCGTACAGGCGCCTGCCGGCGCCGAGATCGCCACCGCTGCACTCGCATTGTCTGTAATTCTAAGTCGTACCGTTTCGTCACTGTACAACCCGTTGATCCGGATTATCTCTCCGTTATTGATCGTCGTCGTAAAGGTCTGCATAACACCGTTGGTAGCGACATTGATCACCTCACACTTATAGGTCAATCCACTGTTAGGAAGGATACTTTTTACCCTGAAGCCGAGCGGAGAAGCACATTTTGGAGCGGGAACTTTAAAGTTTTCCAATGCTAACGTCGTAGTAACGCCGCTGCACGCTTCTATGGCACTTGAGGTAACCTGGGCAGAACTGAGAAAATCAAATACCCGTAATTGAACCATGCCTGTGTTTTCGTAAAGCCCACCCAGCCGGATCACGTCTCCGTTGTTGGCTGAGGACTGAAAAATCTGAATACGTGCTTTGGTAGTGGAATTAATGACTTCAAACGTATAGCTGCGGTCGCTGTTGGGCAGGGGACTGCTGATGCGGAAGCTGGGCGAATTGACACATCGCTGCGGCGGCACTTTAAACGAAGCGATATCCAACGTCTGTATATCGGTCACACAGGCATCTACCGCCTCCGATGTCACACTCGCCGAACTTACCACGTCTGATATCTTCAGGCGCACCTTTTGGTCGCTGTCCAGTCCGCTGAGACGAATCACCTCACCGTTATTGGCCGTCGTCTGAAAACTTTGCAGCTGCACCTTGGTCTCGTCATTGAAGACCACGCATTGATACCGGTAGTCACTGTTGGGTAAGGAGCTTTTTATTCTGAAACCCGGCCCGTTGGCACATTTTTGAATCTGTTTTTTGAACGACGACAGATCCATCTCCTGCACTTCACCGCTGCATCCGTTGACCAAGGTCGAAGTCACCACCGCCGTTCCCAACGCATCTGTGATGCGTAGGCGCACAAATTGATCACTTTCCAAGCCGCTGATTTTCAGAACTTCTCCATTATTGACCGTAGATTTAAATACCTGCAAACGTCCTCCCGTTGCCTCATTGACCACTTCACACTGGTATTGCAGGGTTGTGGCGGGCAACGAACTTTTAATTTTGAAACTCGGTCCCGTATCGCATTTTTGCTTGGTAAAACCCGCTACCCAAAGTGATAAGTGTGACAATTCCGCCACATATTCTAAGCCTCCACTCGCCGATTTTTGTACTTTACCCGCTGTTTCGGTCTGCCATTGCTCCGTAGCGGCGTCAAAACTAAACAGCGGAATGGCATCTCCTGCCTGAATGACCCGACGCTCCAACGGATTATACACTTGGGGAGACAGACTGAATCGAACCTGTATGGGTTGCGATACGGTCTTTACCAATTGGTACTGCTCATTATGGATCTGCAAAAGGAAAGCTCCCACTACCTGCGTCAATTGTTGATTTGCCGCTACGCCGCTTCCACCGATCAGGGCAGGTTTGGGAATGGTTTGATTTGTGATAGGATTGATCAGAAACGTAGCATTGGGCTTATTGATATCAACCGCCTGAAACCGTGCAGTAAGCGTTCCGCCTACGTCCATACCCGCAACATCTTTCAGTTGAGCCCCTTTGATCACTGTAGCCTGTGCCGCAGATTGATCTGCCAGAACCGGAGTTGGAGTCTCGACACTCCAGTCTCGGTCAACGGTTCCCTGCTTACTCGCAGTACTTTGAGCTACCCGAATAGCAGAACTCGTTCCGGAAGGTTGCAACACCAAGGTTACCGATCGCTGATCGCCGCTTTTCATTTCGATAGGCAATACCGCATCCACAAAACCCGCAGACTTGGCCACGACCGTAAACCGCAGCGGATTTTGTGCCGTGGGTTGAGGGCCGAGGGAATCTATGGATAAAAACAGCGTTCCGTCCGACGACACCCTGAATTTCTTGGTGTTTACTGTTGTGATCAATCGGTTGGCATCGGGTCCCGTCAATATTACCTGAACATCCGACGGAACATTATCGCCCGAATTAGTATAATACTGCACATCCAATGCCACGGGATATGGCTTCTTAAACCGTAACTCCAAGCCATCCAACGGGTTTTTACAGGCACTTACTACCCCCAACCACACTCCTAAAAATAGTAAAATCCGTTTCATCAGCGTAATGATTTTTTGACTAATGCGTACGTAATCACCAATTGCAGATTGGGTAAGAAGCGATACCCGGTCATGTTGCGTTGTATGAGCGGAATCTGCTCCTCCAGTGTGGTCGTTTCCAGAAAACCATCAAAATCCATCTTTATTTTAGGCGGTCCCAAATAATAGCAACCCATTTCAAATCCCACGCCCCAACGACGTTTAGGAATCGAACGCCCTACCCCAAACCCTGCATATCCCAAAATGGGTGACCATTTTATATTTAAGCCAATCGTTCCAAATTCATCGGGTTTCATTTTTATCCCACCCAGATCAATGGAACTCAGAGCACTCAATTGCAATCGTACATCAGGGCGCCAGGTATACCCCAGTCCTCCCGTCAAAAAAAAGGCACGCCGTGGAAACGGGTGCCATTTAACGGAACTGTGTACAATGCCGATGACAAAATCAGGGCGAAACTCAATAAGAGAATTGTCTCCCAGATCGATCTGTATTTTTTTCTTATAAGCCACATAACTGGCTCCTACCCGTAACACCAAGCGAGGTTTTGTACGAAGTTTCCAGGCCCACTGCACGCCCACACCCGTAATTCCTGCCTGAATCCCTATGGCACTTGGCCACCACCGCACCGCCGAATCGCCCGAAGCGTACGCTTTTCCCAAAGCGAAGAAACAAATAAGCCAAACCGCCTTCTTCATAATTAAACTTTTTTAAATGAATAAAAAAATCCCCCTCTCCTTGTTTTAAGGAGAGGGCCGGGGTGAGGTTAAGATTACTTCGATTCCAAATATTGCCGATTCAGATAATTACGATGGTATTGCCGCAATCGTTGATCCAATTGATAACCCAAGCGGTAACGCTCACCGATCTTGTAGCCTCGAGTATACGTATACTCCCAACGAAACTCATCCGTAGTGCGAAGCCGTACATGCTGCCCTTGTGCTATCTTTCCGGGAGGGATCGGAACGGCAAAGTTAAAACCTGCCGTAGAGCCATTTTGCGTTTTAGTGATGTACAATCCAACTTCAACATTGGTAAATTGTCGAATAAAATCAAACCGAACGCCTTTATCCTGCCACAAAAACTGTCCTCCCGATAACTTTAACGTTACATCATGGGTTGGAAAACGGTAGGCTACGTCAGCCAACAGCAACAATTGTTTTAGATCTTCAAAGTAAATTCCCCCACGTGGATAATAATAAAAACCGGTGTACCCTGCCTCCAACCCATACGACCACGGTTTACTCAAATCTGTATGGCGGTATTGGACGTTGATGCCGTATTGGTCATTCATAAAAAAGCCCGCCGAAGCACTTACAAAATGATTGCCTGAAGCATAAAATTGATTCAGAAAAAGGGGAGCAGGGCGGATGATCTTAGGCCTGCCGTCCAAATCGTTGACAATAGGAAACAATATCCCCCAATTCAGTACCATCCCCGGCCATAAGTACACTTGGCTCTGCAATAAAAGACTTGTATTGCTTTCAACCGGTTTCGTAAAATTGCCAAAAATTGCCGTAAAGACCGGCTGCAACCAAAAGTCAAATTTATAATTATTTCGTTGTAATGGAAAGCGAAGCTTAGCATAGTATCGTTTTTGTTCTTCGGGAAGCAATGAACTCATTTCTAAGGATTTCCCTAAATGAATTTTACTGACGGGTATTCCCTGAATCAAGGGGATATAGGTCAACACATCTGCTGAATCCCGCACTGACTTTTTAATTTCGTACAGCCCGATGAACGGGTTTCGGTACAAACGTTGTTCATAGTACACCCGTTGCCCGTCTATCTGCACATTTTCAAAATTTTTTCGCAGTTTTTCCTGTGCCCATACATCCTGTATACTCACCAAAGTGAGTAACAAAAAAGCATAAAAAGTGCCTGAGATTCTATATAATGAAACCCTTATTTTCAAATTTTGTATGATTGAATGTATAGTTAAAACCTTAAAAACAGTTACCGGCAATAGATCCTTTCAGAATGACAAAGGAAATTATTTTCACTCCTACTTTTTCCTGATCTGCTTAGGCAATTTCAACAAATTGGCGCCAAACGAGGTCCCAAACATGATTTGATCTCCATTCAATAAACCCGCCTGCACGGTCCAACGCTTGAAGAGTGTAGCATACGCTCCCACGTTAAGGTGCTTTGAATCGTACTCCAACATTACTCCTGCTTTCTTACGATAATGCATAATAACTCCTCCAAAAGGCCCTACTAAATAATGATTATTGAACAAATAGGTACTTTTTTGCTGCCACTTAAAACCGGACAGTACACTTTCCGTGCCAATCAAATCTACGTCACGGTATAAAAAATAAGGGCTCCCGTATCCTACACTGGCCTCGACAATCAGCGCCTTACTCAGTTCAAAATTTTTAGTCGCTACGAGCACATGGGTTAACAGGGCTGCATCCCGAGTAAAAGGGGTAGATAGGATCATTGCCAACGAAGGGCGTTTTTTCGTCTCTTTCAAAATCAGGTAACGGATATCCAATTGGCGATCCCCAATTGCTTCTCTGGTCTTATGAGAAGGCGTACTGATTTTTTGCAAAAGATTGATATTGATCTCTAACCGAGGAAGGAGCGTAAGGTTTGCAAATAAGATACGTTCAGCATTCAATTTACTTCCCCTTAAAGCATACTGTTTTGGATTATAATTATAGCCAAATTTAAACATTCCTTCGTCCGTAGCTACTGCTGAAGGGACATACAATAAGCCGGGCTTGCCCGAAAGGTTCGTTTGTGCCTTTACTAAAAAAGTAAAAAGCAACAAAAAGGGTAGTACGAAGCTACCCTTTTTGTTAATACGATATAGTAGAAAACTAGTTACCACCACCTTGGTTGTGACAGCTTTTAATCAAATCTGTTTTTACTGTATTTGCAGCTGCAAGTGCCGTTTGGTAAGCTGCTTCTACTGCTGCAGTATTTGCCGTTCTGGCTGCTTGTGCCGCCGTAGTGGAAGCAGCCCCTGCCGCTGTACAAGCAGCTACATCAGCCGCCTGCAATGTATTTGAACTGCTCAAATATCCCAAATAACTGATCGAATTCAATGCTTTTAATAGCGCATAGTTTGACCCTAACAAAGCTTGATTTGCATCCAATGCTGCATTAGTCGCATCATAAGTGGTTTTAGCTGCTGCATCCAACGCTGCATATTTAGCCGGTATTCCTCCCGTACAGGTTGCCTGTGCTGCCGAAATGGGGGCAATGGCATCTTGATAAGCCTTTTCCACTGCGGCTATTTGTGTAGCTTTAGAGGCATCCAAATTCACTTTCGCCGTAGCAAAAGCTGCCTCAGCTTTTGCAATACACTCATCTGATACTTCTAACCCTTCCGATTGCGCAATGGTTTGAGGAACAGAAGCCCCCTGACGTCCCGGTACTGCTTTACCGTTAACCGTAGGCAACGTAAAACTGGGCAAAAATGCTTTCAATGCCGGATCAGCGCTTGCTTTATCCAAAACACTTTTCAAATCAGCAGGAAGTGCTCCACCTGCTGCAACTGCAGCAAACGTAGCGGGAGTAACAGCCGCCATGGTGGCCACCTCTGTGGGAGAAAGAGCCGCAGAAACTTGGGTGGCAGAAGTTGTCACACTGGCCGGCACAACGCCCGTAGCGGAAATACTTGCGATACCCGTTGCTGTCTCAGTAGCTTTCGCCGAGGCCGTAATTGATGAAGGAGTAGTTGTTACCGCAGCCGGTGGAGCAATAGTTACCTGTGCAACTTTAATATCATTGAGTTTGTCTACAATTGTTTGATCCGGCTCCAGTGGATCTGATTTTTTGCAATTGTACATGACCAGCGTCAGCGCCAGTCCAAATACGAAGAGAGAGATTGATCGTTGTTTTTTCATTGTAATTACTTGCTAAGTGTAGAATTTTTGTTTACATTATTTTGTGTATATTCCAAAATACTTCTTTTAAGCACCAACCGCTAACGCTATGCAGTATACGCTGCAAGAGATGCACAAAACTCATTAATAGTTTTTGTAAAAATCATTTTATGAATTCACAAAAAAATAAGTGCTTTTGTTGGGAGTATTTTTCGAAAAGAGCCCAAAGGTTTGTCACCTAAAAACCTGAGCTATGAACTTCCCGGCGGATCCTTCTTATAGAAGGCGAGTGTAGCGATTTTTCATGTATTTGTACGTTGAGTAATTATTTATTTTATTACAAAACAAATTTACAAAAAAAAAATCAAAAATACACACTATTCTTTAAATAAATACTTCCAACTCTCAATATTTCAATTAGTTACAGATTTTAATATTTAAAAATAACAAAATTTTCTTTTTAAATTAATACATATTCTCAAGGTTTTTTCACACTAATTCTTCTACTTTAGGTAAGGAAAGTGACTTTTCAGAAAGCTTTTTCATAAAAACTAAACGGGCTTTTTCTTTAAAGATCAAGTAAAGGAAAAGCGAATTAGTGACAAAATACCGCTTAAATAAACGACGAGGCTCTTGAATAAACCGATATAACCATTCAAGGCTTGCCTCCTGCATCCATTTAGGTGCTCGCTTCTGAGCGCCTGCAAACACAGGAAAAGCGCCACCCAATCCTACCATCACAGACGAAATACGGCCTTTCATGCTTGAAATCCACTTTTCCTGCTTAGGGCATCCCAACGCAACCAACACCATTCCGGCTCCCGACTCATTGATATTATCAACAATAACCTGTTCTTCATCTTCAGAAAGCTTACGAAAAGGTGGCGAGTGCATTCCCGCTATTTTAAGCGAAGGATATAGTTCTGCGCATTTTTGTCTTATCCGGTCCAAAATATCTGCTGTCGATCCATAAAAATAGACACTGACATCCTTTTTTGCCGCTTCTTCCAATAATAAAGGCATTAGGTCCATCCCGGATACCCGTTCCTGTTTAACCCCGTACAGAAAATTCAAAGCAGCACACAACGGTTTCCCGTCAGGAGTAACTATATCTGCCTGGTTAAAAAGCCGACGGAAATGACGGTCAATTTTGCTTTCTATCGTCATGTGTACGTTTGCAACAAAAACTGTACTTGAAATACGTTTTTGTCCAAGCATCATCATCTCTTTTATAAATTCTTCAAATGAACCCGTGGTAATACGGGCATGGAGCAGGTTAGTCTTTTTCATAGCACGTTGAGATATTATAATGTAACTGTAACTCAATAAAATTTTCTTTCGTATATCCAGTCTGTATCAACTCCTCCTCTATCCTGTCATAGCTCCCTTCCCTTGTATTATTTAAATATTTAAAAATCAGGAAATTAGATTATATTTTACTCTGAATTAACGATAGAATACTAAGGGCAATTTTTCAGCACAAAAATGTATTCAGCCATATACCATTCATTCTGTTAAACAGGTCTTAGCCTATCCCACAGAAAGGATAATATTTATACATAAAGGCGAATAGGATGATTTGCTATGCTGCGAGGAGATAAATTTCATAATCTCGTAAATTGAACGTTGAGTATTCTAAAGAGGACTGTAAACGGACGTCACAATCTTAAACAATTAAACAAACATACAAATATTTATTAAATAAACATAGCTGTTCAGTAAATAAAATACTAAAATTTTCAACAAAACGGAAGAAGCTAAAAATACTATTCAAAAACAACAAATCTTTCTTTTTATTATCCAATCACCAATTTAAACCGCCGGAAGGGTGTATTATTGCTTCGCAACCATTTGAACTTATATACTATCTAATAAAATATCTCAAGAATTTTACCGGTATAAATTACATAAAAAAGTCTTTATAACAAACTTTTACGGGTGCAATTTGTCATAAAGACTTTTTGTATTCGGGCTTTGTTATTTACTTTTCCAATATTCAAAGTAATCTTTCCCTTCTGTTTTAATCCAACGAATTGTTTCTTCTACATTTTTTTTAATGTCAGAATCAGTCGGACCAAAAAGGTCAATTGTCTTTTTGGTTGGCGCAGGATAATCCTCAATCATATTATTAAACCTTTTGGTATAAAGAGGAAATGGGATTTTTACTTTTCGTAAAATGTCTCCTGCCAATGCCGCACCCTGAAAGATAAATTTGGGAATTCTTTTTATCTTTTTACCTGTAAGCTGAAGCGAAAGCTCGTTTAGCCAGATATAAGAATCAATCGGTTCATCGCCAATGTAAAACATCTTGTGATTTACCTTTTCTGTGGGCGCAATGAGTATTTGATAGATCTGATGTACTATATTTTTAACATAGCCGTATGTTCTTATCACTTCATGCTCAACCGGATGAAAATACATACCCTTATCTATCACTTTCCATAATTCATTCGGGTAACGCATATGCCAGGGGCCCCAAATATTGGTGGGGCGCACTATTGTCCACTTACAGGTTAAATTTGCATTATGCGTATATTGTTCTGTCAGAACTTTGCTTTGTCCATAGATAGTATGTGGTTTGAAATCATCCATTTTTGTTGGTAACGGTGCTTCTTCGGATTTATAAACATACTGAGTGGAAGTCACTATTACGTGTTTAACAAATGGGGATTTCTTAATTACATTAAGCACATGCTGCGTACCGACATGGTTTTCCACATAGTCTTCCAACACATCGCTTAACGTATCTGTACGAGCGGCCAAATGTATGATGATCTCCGGCTTATGATCCGCAAAAACCCTTTCTAATTGGTTTTCATCCATTATATTTCCTTCCACCCACAGTTTTTTCTGCTTTGGATTGATAGGAGGGTTCTTATCATAGTTTATAATTTTACCATATTTCTGTTCTATCAGTAAGTCAATTAGGTTTGTTCCAATAAAACCTGAACCACCGGTAATAAGTACTGTCATAACGTTAAATTTTAAGGAAAGCTTTTTCCATGTTTTTTATATAAGAAAATAATGTGAATTTTTCAAGATATAGCCTACGAGATTGTTCTCCCATGTTCTTACGGAGTTCAGTATCTTCTAAAAACAGTTTGATTTTGTCAGAAATTTGATCTGCATTTTTAATATCTACAAGAAATCCATTTTTCCCGTCTTCAACTATACTTTGAATTCCACGCCATTTAGTAGCAATTATAGGCAAGCTAAATTGCATTGCTTCTAATAATACCAATCCAAAAGATTCAGATACAAAGAAACTTGGAAAGCAGAATAGGTCTGCATCCATAAATGCCTGTTCTTTTTTTGCTCCAACAACAACACCTAAATAATCAACTTCATTTTCAAGTTGATTATTTGAAATTTTTGCAAAAAATTCCTCTTTATAATTATCGGTTTCAAATTTACCGGCAATTTTCAGTTTTATCTTATATCCTTTCCCGTTAAGCTTTGCAATAGCATCAATTAGATAACCTTCACCTTTTGTAGAATTCAACAATCCAACAAATAAAATTGTCAGCTCTTTGGTATCTCTATTTTTGAAAGATCGTTTCTGTTCATTATTCATGTCCGGAATCCCCAGTGGAATAACTTCTATTTTCTTTGCTTTTAAATATTCTGCATCTTTAGGATTATAAACAGAGCTTGTAATTGCCAGATCAGGCTCCTTTAAAATAAAAAAAGCAACTCTTCTCAGCAGAAAATTCATCTTTGGAATATATTCGGAAATACCGGCTGCATGAAAATGAAAAATAGTTTTTTTAAAAAAAAATCTTGTTGTAGCTAAAAATATCAAATCTCTTAATACACTAACATGTGGAGAATTGCTGGGAGGATAATACAAAGTAGGTATTTGGTATCTAAATCTTAAATAAATTGTATTAATTATAATACTGATCAAATGTGTAATTTTATAAAGTGACATCTTTCCCCTTTCATTCATTTCTCTGGAGAAGCACATTCTTACATGATACAATTTAATATTATCAAAGTCAGCCTTTAACATATATTCAATCATAAGAGCTTGTCCTCCATAAGGCGGGGGAGTTTGCCCTACGACCAATATTTTTATTTTTTTCATTTTAAACTTTAAATTCAGAATTTGTAATCTTTTACAAAATATATTAACCTATTCAAATTCGTTTTTCAATATTTTATTATACTTGTATTTCCTAAAGAAATACCTACCTTGGTGAATAGGGCTAAATAATAGCATAAAAAAGAGATTATATAACGCTCTCAATTTATTACTTTGAACAAACAGCGAAAAATTATACATATATTTATTGGAAAGATCAAAAAAGTACTTTTCGAGTTTACCAATTTTTTTATAGTCTTCTAATTGTTCTTCTGTGTAAGAATCTGTTTTTAATCCGCTGGCTACTCTTTCTTTATAAAGTTTATGAATATATTCAACGTACTTTCGTTGAATCAATCCACTTGCAGTGATAGTATTGCCTTGTCTGATTCTCTGTTTATAAAGATATTCCTGTAGATTACAAAACTTTAAATTCATTGAAGCCATTCTTAATAAAAAGTCGTAATCTTCAACAGTGGCTATTCTATAGTTTCCAACTTTATTATAAGTTTCAGTTTTGGCAACCCAAAAATGTGGTACAGGGGAAAAATACTCAACCAGTTTTTTCACATTTTCAGTACTTGCACTAAACTTTAATCTTTTTACTTCCTGCCCTTCTTCATTTATTACGATTACATTTAATCCTACTAAATCAATGTGCTTATTTTCTATTAAAAAATCAATTTGTTTGCTGATGCGGTCCGGCAAACTAATATCATCTCCGTCCATCCGGGCTATGTATTCGCCATTTGCTTTACTCAAAGCAAAATTTAATGTTTCAGCTATTTTAAGATTCTTTGGATTTCGATATAACTTAATTCTCGGGTCTGATTTCGCCAATAACTGTAATTTTTCATAAGTGCCATCAATAGAGCAATCATCGACAATTACAAATTCAATATTTTTGTAAGTCTGCTTTAAAATACTATCAACTGCTTCTTCAACAAATTCTGAAACATTGTATGTTGGCATTAAAACAGAAACAAGAGGTGTTGGTTTCATTGCTAAATTGACAATAAAAGTATAAACTGATAGAAGTATAACTATTCTGCTAAGCTATTTTCAAACGAACAAAAACAGTATTTAATAAAATCACAAATATAGCGTCGTAATATAAGAACCCATTAAATAAAGAAGCAAAAATAAAAACTAAAAAAAGGTATAGCGCTTTTACTCGATTAAAAAAATAGACCAGAGAATATAAATATAGGCACAATCCCCATACTCCGATATTAAAGAGTAAATCTAAGTAATCATTATGCATCCATATCTTCAGACCAAAGGTTGCTTCGTTAAATGTAAAAGACGCTTTGGGTCCTCTGCCAAAAAAATTAATTAAGCTATACCCATCTGTTTTTATTTTTGAGATGGCATTCATCCAAAATATACTTCTACCGGATGTAAATACCATAAGGCCTTCAGGGCCAATTTTCTGTAATGCAATGGTAGTTGCTATAGTTAGTCCAATAGCAATTATTAACAGAATAATATACCGCCATCTAAATATACTCTTCCACAAAACAGGAAAATTTCTAAGAATCAGTAGAGCAACTGCAATAGCTAAATAAATCAACCCAATTCTGGCACCCAGTGTTATAACATACCCAAATAATGCAATTGCCAAAATACGCTGTCTCATCAGATACAGAAAATATCCCATTACTCCTAAATAATAGCAAGCCAAGTGAGAAATCACAAAGCCTTCTTTGTATATCCTCTCAACCTGATAGTATTCACTTGAGTTATTTCTTGACAAAGCATATACACTTGAAAATTCATAAACAATTACGAATAATATAGAAAACCAAATAAATCCGTTCTTAAGTTTAGCAATTTTTATCTCTGAGAAATCAAATTCAGGAAAAATAAAGAAAGCAAAGATAATATTAGCCAGAGTAAATAAATACGAAAAACTTTCGTTTATTTTTGTACCCAATATAATATTATATGAGGAGGCAATAATACATATAGACAAAACAATATAAAGAATCAGTTCTAAATTTTGCTTGTATATTAGAAAAAACAGGTATAACGTCAGAAAAAAATTAAAATAAGATCCTATCTGAACATTTATTCCTGTTACTATTCTTAACCAGAAATATAAACAGGAAATACTCGGCAGAAAGAAAAGAAGTATATAAACATCTTTGTTTTGTACCTTTAGGGTCTTATTTTTTTTCTCCATCTGTAACCAATTTTCAATTTCAAATATTATCAGGCAGTAAAAAAATATTGCCCCAAGTAATTGAGTATTTTACAATATTTTTATTTAAGCTTAGTAACTGTTATCAAGTTAATACTCTTAGAATCCCCTCCAACAATATCATTTTCGGATATTTTACAAAAATATATTTCGCCTGTATCTCCTCTTCTTCTGTCATATACTACACATATCTCATTATTACTATTAAGTACAACATCAGGATAAGAGTTATCACGTTCATCAATTACCAATTTATAAGGCCACGTTTTACCTTTATCTTTCGAAAGATATGCAGTCATATTTTTTCTTCCTGTACTATTATTTAAGATAAGTAATAGATTTCCTGATTTTAGCTTACCAAAATAAAATCTGCTTGAAGTTGTCTGCCCTACCCCTTTAAATTCTTCTTGGCGCCCCCACGTTTTGCCTCCGTCAAAACTTTTACTGATTCCCATATTAAGATTTGTCCTAAGCATTGCAATTAAACTATCCTTTCCAAAATTTACAAGCATAAATTCGTCAAAAGTCCTTGGCAAAACGGTTGGTATCATATACAATTTAGCAGGAGGGGTAAATCCGGTCTCACTTTTATCAAAAGTAGATTTGTAAACAACCGGGCCATTAATCTCGTCCGGTGTCCTAATATATTGATGCCCTCCATATACTGCATCCCAGAAATTCCAACCTGAAACAGGGAATAATACAGTAGAATCCATTTGAAGGGGCTTTACATTCATAACGCCACTAAACAATCTTTTAGGTTTGGTTATGACCAATTTATCATCACGTTCTTTCATTTTTACATGCCATACTCCTCCTTTTGCCCCATCCCACATACCATCTGATAATGTCCAAGACATATGCAGGTCTCCGGATTTATCATTCCAAAAACTTGGATCAAAGTGTCTTAAACTATCCTTCGAAGGGGCAATGATCAATCGGTTCAGTTTCCATGTAGCTCCTTCATCATTGCTTGATGCCACCGAGATATATCCCCCGGGTTCTTCTCCTTTCACACCGCACATCATTGCTATATAATAAATCCCTGCGTTATATCCAACAGAGGTAATGCCCTGAAACCCTCGGATTTTAGCATTTGGATTTAATGTAGCATTATACATAAATAAAACGTTGGCAGAAGTATCTGCTGAAAGGCTTGAATAAATATCTTGCTCTTTTACAACAATGTTCTCTTTATTAACGTCATATAATTTCGCACAGGATAAAAATAAGGCACTAATAATAAAAAGCATAGCCAGGTAAATGTTAGTTTTCATTTGGTAAAGTAGAGTTTATAAAAGTTAATATAATTTTAAATTATACATTCAATAAGATATTCAATAACCGGATTTGTGGAAATTGAATCTTACTGTACTTTCTGAGCTAGAATAAACTACTAACTCCTCAAACTTTCCCAATAAAAAACGGTGCAACAATTAAATACCTCTTTGTATTATGTCATGGATTAGCAAAGAGGCAAAACATGGTTCGCAAAAATCAATCAAAATTAGTCTTTAATTTTTTATAGTTGTTGGTAACTATTAACCGGAAAACTTGGTTTTAAAATCATTGGATTTCCATAGGCAATAGTATTTGCCGGTATTGATTTTGTTACAATTGTCCCTGCTCCAATTATAACGTTATCTCCAATCATTACATCACCAATAATAACACAATGTGCTCCTATGTTTACATTATCTCCAATAACGGGGCATTTAGACCCCTCGTATTTATTTCCAATCGTAGTGCTATGCCTCAACAGAACATTCTTGCCAATAATTGCATGTGGATTAATAATTAAACCAACGCCATGCCAAACTTGTAAACCGGGGCCAACAAGCGTTTTTGTAGGTATTTCCACTCCCATAACCCAGTTAACTGTCCAATCATAAAATTTCACAAAAGGAAACCCTAAAATACGTATAAAAGGGTTTTTACTTTTAACAATATAACTTGAGACTCGATAACAAAACACAATAAATTGCCCTTTTCTGTTATTTTTATTTACTTCTAAATCTTTTCTAATAACATCAAGTAATGACATAGTAAGCTATTTCTTTAATTTATTAAAAACAATAAATTTAATAAATCTTAATTTCACCTTTATTATCTGCAAAATTGAATTTTTCTTTATAAGGGTTGCTCCTTTAATATCTTCCAATAGTGTAGAAATAAATTTTGATGATGTCCCCTCATAAGTATTACCTAAATGTAAATTCAAAAACGTGTTTCCTGAAAATGTAAATTTATCTGAAATCAAATACGCTATTATCTCTAATAGTGAATCATGGTCTCTTGCAAAAAATAATGACTTATTGTCCGGCTCAAACCTGTATTGCATAACTTCACCGTGGGGGTTATAGTATATAGCCGGCCTCCCCAAGGCAATAGCTTCAAGAAGGATAGCGCTAAAGCGTGAAACTACAATACTAGACTCTTTGATTGCATCATGAACAACTCCGGCATTTGATTTTAGGACTTTTAGTCCATCTAATTTCCCGTTATCCCTGGGATGTTGAGAAATAATGTAATCAATTTTTAAAGTTGCACAACAGTTCACTACATCCCCAATCCATTTATCTCGAATATCTTCAAAAATACCGTAGGTAAAATTTACATTTATAAATACTTTAGGCAAATTGGGAATTGGCGTTAATTGTAACTCTTCAAATCTTGGATTACCAATAATAGCAGCAATTTTATTTTCAAGATTCACACTTTCCAGAGTGTTAAGTCCTTGAAAAACCGGGAATGAGCAATTCTGTAAACGCCTGTCTTTCAAATTCAAATCTAAAATCGATTCTTGAATACAAACAGTATTTACTCCTAAGCTATGATATTTATTAACTGTCATATATTCAATTAATCCCCAATCATTTCCCAAAACTAAAAGATTCATTTGGTGCCTCGAATCCATGCAGTCAAATGAATCTCCGGAATTATCAAAACCTAATTTTGATGCTTCTTTGGGCGCATTTTCACCTGTACGACAATATAAACTGTATTTACTACCTCCTATTCTTTTTAATATGTTTTTAAAAAGATGAATGTGAGTATCATTCGAAGCTATAAATGCAATTTTGCCTGTGTTTTCTGTTTTAGTTTGAAGTTTTGAAGGAAATATTTCGTAATGAATACTGGAAAATACATCAGCATACTGTTTTTTAAATGCTTCGCTTATTTTTTCTTCAATCAGTATTTTTTCTATTTTAATTATTTCGCTAAGCAAAAGATAAGAACTCAACCCATCTGAATACCAAAAAGCCACACAGTTACTATGTGAATTAACATATTTTTTTACAAACTCAACATTATTTTTAAAAAACAGGACTACCATTTTTATTTATTATTTAATACAGAAATAACGTTACAATAGAAAAAATGGTAAATCCAATAGCTGATGGAAAGCTTACTTTTTTCTCAAATTGCCAAAATGATTTAATCCCTAAAGAACGATATGAATATTTAGATGTATACCAAATATAAAATGTTCCATACCCAATTAACATACTGACCGGAATAGCATATACATTTAAATAGCTACTTAGCAGGAAGGCCGATACGATAAATAAAACGCCTGAAATACCATCTGCTATGTGAGAGATGATATGGTTTGTGGAAAGGTAAACCTGTATGTGCATTGCCCCAAACCGATGAATAAAAAATGCCCAACCTAATAATGCCCACAATTGCATCGGAACAAATTTTACCTCTGAATGAATTATCTGTAGCAACGGATCAATAAAAACAGCAACCAAAATAAACCCTGCAAAAAATACAGAATGACTCAGTCTCATCCCTTTTCTTATTGTCTCAATCAAGGATTTTACATCATTCCTGACTCTATATACTGCGAGTAAAGGAAGTTTGCTGTAAAATGGGGCCATTGAAACTTCTCTGATTTGGGTTATAATGCGTATAGCAAGTAAATAGGATGCAACAGAATCAGTACTTCCAAATTGAGCATAGAGGACTGATATTATATTTGTGACTCCGGCAGACATCACCCCGCCTATACCGCTTCGCCAAGCGGGCGCCCATATTTTCTTTAAAATATATTTATCAACCGCTAAATTCTTATTGACACTTTTAAATAGGCCGCCTTCTACCTTATTACATAATATATAATCACGAGCTGATGAAATCAGAACCCATATTTGATTAGTAATTACTACATTAAGCAAAGTTGGTGCCCAAATCAGCACTGCAATACTGGATATTATCGCTCCAAGCGATGTAAAAGTTTCAACTCTTCTAACTAATGCGATTTTATTTAATCCTTCTAAAAAATTCGTATAAATTTTCAAAAAGAAACTAATACAGGTAGTAAACAAAATAATTCCCCATGATATCCAAGCCTGGGTCGGCGAACCGGTATTTGAGATTGGTTTAATCATTGCCCAAGTACCAAAGATCAACATTAAAAAAAAGGCAATAATTGTCAATCTTTTATAAATATAGATCATTGAGGCAATAATCGCCGCTAATAGTTCATTATTGCAGGAATTATTCTTTTGACTGTTATCCTCTTTGTTATAAGCTATGACGTCAATATTTTCAGCACCACCAAAAGCGAAAGAGATTATTCGAGTAAATGTTTGTCTGAAGCCAAAGTCAGCTAATGATTGCAGAGATATTAAAGTAGAAAATAAATACCACAATACTACGTCTCCCGGTGAAAACTTTTGTAAAATTAAAGGAAGAACCCCTAAAAGACTCAATGACTTTGTCGAATAACTCAACCAAGTCATCAATGTAGAAGAATTCCAAATGTCATATTTTTTCAAATTAACCATCCGCATCTTTCAGTTAAGAAGACAAAAATTCTACGTAATTTTTTGTCCTCTCTTTTAAAGCAGTATTATTATATCCAAAAAAGTCAATATTGTTTTTGACCGTTGCTTCTAAATCGTTTATTGAATCTCCAATTAGAGCCACGTCATCTTTATTGTACTTATACTCATTTAATATTTGATACACCAATTGATTCTTTGGAGTAGGTGATCCGTTAATAGTTCTAAAGTAGTTGGAAAGGCCTAATTCTTTGCAAATCACTCTGAGTTCATTTCCATCAGACCCTGAGACTATATGCATTTCATGGTTCATCCAACTGTTTTTAATAAATGATACGCTATCTTTAATCAGCAAATTTTCATTGATTAATAAAGATAGCATAATCTCTGAAAATTTATTTGCCAGTTCTTGAACCTGTGTATCTGTTATGGGTTCTTTTCGAATATTTTCAAAAAAATATCGAAATTTTACATAGCGAGACAGCCCCCCATTTAAATTATGATAGTCTAATAATTCATCTACCTGATACGAAGGATAGAGCTTCAATACCTCAGCAAACCCTTTATCTCTTACAGGCATAGAGTCCATGATTACTCCATCGAAATCCCATAGAATAACCTTATATTTTGAAATATTTTTCATAGATCATTTCTGCGATAAAAAAGTCATCTTCCCAATCAATATCAAACGATTTAATTCTATTTAATTCAAATAGGTAAGGATTTACCCCTATCCTGTCATTGTATTTTACATAATTCTCTACACTATTGATATAAAACGCATGGTTAATTTCAAATATAGGTTTTAAATCCTGAGTACGAGGCCATTTTACTACTGTTCGGTCGTGATTTATAAAGTTTTTTGTATCTATATCCCAAAGAAACTGCTGTATTTTCGTTACACTTAAAAGACTATCGTGAGTACCATTTGATAATACTTCTTTATACTTCGCAATTGCTTCTGTATAGTCACTTGCTGTAACAAAAGGAGCCGTGGCATGAACCCAAAAAACATGCTCGGCATCCACTATTGTCGGGATATAATTGATAAAATCTTCAATTACAGTGGAAGAAAGGCAGAGATATTCAGGTCTGTCAATTATTACAATTCTTTCTGAATTAAATGACTCGGCTATCTCTTTTGTAGCCGGGTCATTAGTAGAAACAATAATTTTGTCTACCAATTCAACTTCTAATAATTGTTTAATTTTAATAGATAAAATCCCTCCTTCCTGTCCGGAGAACAAACGGGTATTTTTATTTATAACCCTCTCACTTCCTTTTCTGGTAGGGAGAAAAAAAACAAATTCATTTTTCATTATAATGAATAAATAGATTTAACTATTAAGTTTTTATACTTTGTTGTTGTCAGGGATTCAATGTCAACTTTATAGGAATCCACAAACGACTTGAACATTGATTCATTCTCTTCAGTCAAATCTCTTTCTTTTTGAGTAATTTGTTCTTCCTGATACCCATCATATCCTACTATATATATTTTTTGGGCTTTTAATGCAATTGAAGTCTGCAATGCCAAAGCGGTATGAGAATCCTTAAATTTATTTGTAAAATCAATCGAAGGAAGCTCAAAACTTTTGTTATACACTGATGTCGGGATATAGGTTCCCATTTTACGAGGAAAAGGCGGCAATACACAGACTCCATTAAAATCGCCTATATTCTCAAATACTTTTTCCATTCGATACCCTTCACTGCCAACCAAACAAAAGATTTGTTTATTAGGAATATCTTTATAAAAAGATGCGTTTTTTGCACTTGCGTGAATAACTGTTAAATCCTTTTTACTTTTAATAAATTCAATAATTCCTTGTGAATGCTCCTGCGCGTTTTTACCTCCACCAATAATCAGTACTTCATCAGAATTTCCATCTGCTTCAAATACAGGGAGCCTTTCGTTGTCTTTAATTTTTGCTTTTTGGTTTTGCAGTGCTCGAATTATACTATTAAACGAATAGAATCGTGTAGTAACCCAATCCATTACATCCTTTTGAGGTAATGAATTAGAGCCTGAAATCATATAAGGCAAATTAGTACCCCATTGATATTTTTCCAATAATTTATCAAATGCGCTAACAATTGTACCCAGAGCATTAAAATCAACTTCTAATCCTTCTTTGGAATTAAGTGCTGTTAACAAAAGTTCGGTTTTAACATTTCCTGCTCCACGACCCATTCCCCAAACCGTAGCATCAATCATGTCTACTCCGTGTTCAATGGCCGTTAATGAATTTATTAAGGCCAATTCCAGGTTATTGTGTCCGTGAAAGCCCAACTTACATGCTGTATTCTCCCGTACTAATTGAATGGTATCAATCACATCTGAAGGATATACTCCTCCATATGAATCAACCATGTAAAAGTAATCAGCTATACCGTCAACATTTTTTAATTCATTAATAAAGTCTCCATATTGCTTCCACTTAGACATATACATTACATTGAAACCTACTTCAAACCCCAGTTTCTTCACACTCTCAGCCAATATAAGTGCTCTGCCCAGATGCTCCGGATCAATAGCTATGCGAACCATATCCACTAATCCTTTAATGGGTGACAATAATGCGTCTGTATGTTCAGCTCTAATATCTTTCTCATTTAAAATAATGACGAGCTTTTTGGAAGAATTCTTTTTCATATCTTCCAATTCGTATACAGGGCAATAGAAATATTTACCCAAATACCCCTTCATTGGAATACTTCTGTAGCCAACTTCAAGGTAGTCTACAGGAAGTTTATTCATTGAAGAAATATATTCTTTTACTAAAGATTTGTCAAAATCCCAGTTAGTATAATATCCACCGTCACGTAGAGTACAGTCTAATATTTTAAACATTAATGTAAATAGTTAATATTTGAAAATTCACATAGCAAAATTCAGGGAACTGTGAGTTTTACTTTGTCAATTTTATTCAAAATAATTTAAGACCCCAAAACCTTCTTTTAACAACAACTGATCTTTTTGGAAGAGCTTCAGATCGGCTGTTGCCATATCTTCAATCAGCATGTCAAGGGTATGTTTAGGCTTCCAACCTAATTTTTCCATTGATTTTGTAGGGTCGCCGATAAGAAGTTCTACTTCTGTTGGCCGGTAGTACCGAGGATCAATTTTTACAATAACAGTACCTTCTGTTAGATGTTCGCCGATGGGAATTCCCAATTCCTGCAATCTTGCGGCATCAATTGAGGCAATTGCTCCGATTTCATTTTCTTCCGTACCTGAGAATGCTACTTCTACTCCCAGAAAAGCGAATGTTTTGCGAATAAACTCCCGAACCCGTGTGGTAACTCCCGTCGCAATGACAAAATCTTCAGGTTGTTCCTGTTGCAGGATCAAATACATTGCCTCTACATAATCTTTGGCATGTCCCCAATCTCGTTGGGCATCAATATTGCCCATATAAAGAGCATCCTGCAAGCCTAATACAATTTTAGCCGCCGCCCGGGTAATTTTACGAGTTACAAAAGTTTCTCCACGTAAAGGAGATTCATGGTTAAACAGAATACCATTGGTGGCATACATCCCGTAAGCTTCACGGTAATTTACCGTAATCCAATAAGCATACAGTTTGGCTACCGCATACGGAGAACGCGGGTAGAACGGTGTAGTTTCAGACTGTGGAACGGCTTGTACCAGTCCATATAATTCGGAAGTAGAGGCCTGATATATTCTTGTCTTTTTTGTTAACCCCAATAAACGTACAGCTTCCAAAATACGTAATGTCCCGATACCGTCAGCATTGGCCGTGTATTCAGGCTCGTCAAAGCTCACTTTTACGTGGCTCATAGCTGCAAGGTTGTAGATTTCATCGGGCTGAACTTCCTGTATGATACGGGTCAGGTTCATGGAGTCAGTCAGATCACCATAATGTAGAATGAAACGAGGGTTTTCAACGTGCGGATCTTCGTAGAGGTGATCTATGCGATCTGTGTTAAACAGGGAACTTCTCCGCTTAATACCGTGAACAGTATAGCCTTTACTTAATAAAAGTTCAGACAAATAGGCACCATCTTGGCCTGTGACACCCGTAATGAGGGCTATTTTATTTTTCATAACGTTTTACGTTTTTTACTAAAACTTATTTTGGATTTTTTGAGTATACAAATCCTAAAATACGTAGAGTAATGAAAGAATTGAGGAACTATTTATCTTATTAATTGGGATATTAATATACAAATTATCGCAATTTTCGATTATTTTTCGTGTTATTTTTGAGCAATTATCACCTGCTTAAAATAATACAATATTACTGTTGTTAAGAATCCAATTAGTACTTTTTCAAGTTCATTCACTCTATTTTTTGTACTAAAATACATAAAAAAGTAATAAGGTCAAGATAAATTCTAAAAAAATTACAAATTTTTAATCTTGCAGAGTATAAAGTAAAACTAGATAAGATTAAATTGTATTTTTTTAATATTTAGTTAATTAACAGCAACGATTGTGCCGGGCATTTTTTCAGACTTTAAAAGCATTACTATTTATAGAGTCAAAGTATTGACTACAACGTTATGCTTTGTTCAGAACTCTTTTCCACAGCGGTTTAGGCGTATCGCCGTAGTACCCGTACCCGTACCCATACCCATATCCGTATCCATACCCGTATCCATAACTACCTGTTCCCTTTATACCATTATAAATAATGGCCATTGAAGGCATTTTTTGCTCCTTGTAAAGCATAGACAAAGGCCCTAAGGCTGATTTTGGAGTAACCTCATGTCTAACCATATATAAAGTCGCATCTACTAAAGGAGCAATCAATAAAGCATCTGTCACCAAACCGTTAGGAGAACAGTCGATAAAAATGTATTCAAAACGACTTTCCAACTCCAATACCAGATCAGCCATTTGAGGACTTCCCAACAACTCTGCCGGATTTGGAGGAACAGGTCCACTGGAAATAAAACTCAAATTTTCTACTTTGGTAGGCAAAATGACTTCGTCTAACTTCTTTTTACCAATAAGGTAATTAACGACCCCCACCTCGTTGGGTATCCCCAGATATTCATGCAATTTAGGCTTACGAATATCGGTGTTGACCAACACCACCTTGTGTCCTGCTTTAGCCAAGCTGGAGGCCAGATTAAGAGATACAAAACTTTTACCTTCTCCCGTGACGGTGGAAGTTATGAGTATTTTTTTCGTAGGTTTTTCCGTTTTAAGTAAATAGGTCAAATTAGTTCGCAAAATTCGGAATTGCTCCACAATAAAATTTCGACTATTGGTATCCAAAAGCGGCCCTTCAACATTTTTAGGTTTCTGACCCACCTCACCTAAAATCGGAATTCCTTTTACCCGCTCTTCAATTTCAAGACGCGACTCAATTTTGTCATTGAGCAGACTGCGCACGTTGATAAATGCAAAAGGTAATCCTAATCCTGCGAGTAAGGCAATTAAATAAACGATGTTCCCTTTCGGCTTCACAGGCTGAGGTGTACTATATGGCTCATCTACTATGCGACTATCGGTAACGGTTGAAGCATAGGAAATGGCTGTTTCTTCGCGTTTTTCCAATAATAATAAGTAAAGGCTTTCTTTGATCCCTTGCTGGCGTTTAATGTTCACGAATTCACGTTCTTTTCGCGGGATGGTGCGAATAGATGCCTCAAAACGATTATTGAGATTTTGCAGGCTGTTACGAGTAATGATCAATCCCTGTTTTTGATTGGCGACATTTTCCCGAATAGCAGCTTTAGTATTCGAAATTTGTGTATTGACGGTCTCCAATAAAGGGTTATTAGCTTGGGTTGTACGAGCATATTTTTCACGTTGGTTATCCAATTCATTTAACTTGCCCAGTAAGCCGGTCAGCACCGGGTCAGTCACCATGAGTGTAGCAGGTGCAATCCCCAATTGGCTGCTGCGAAGATAAGCTTCAACTCCGTCTAAGATTTTGAGTTGGATATCCACTTCATTCAATTTTCCGTCATTGTCTTTGACTTTTTCCAGAAAAAGATTCGCCTCAGCACTCAAATCAGTGATACCCTGGCTGCTTTTATACGTTTCTACATCTTTTTCAACATCTCCCAATTCACCCGTAATTAAGCGCAAACGGTCATCAATGAACTGCATTGTATTGGTAGCTTCACGGTTTTTGTCGGTTAGTGCCGAATAGGTATAGGCATCCAACAATTTAGCCAAAATAGCTCTTCCTTTGTTAGGCAAGGGATCTTCTATTGTCAATTTTAATACCGTGCTCTTTTGGTTAAGCAAATCAACCTGTAACAGTTCCTGATATTTCTGAATCAACGATTCTTTATGGGCAAAACGTACCTGAATAAGATCGTTGTCCTTTCTGTAGAGAGAGTCCACCATAAAAACCCGAAAAGTACCCGCATCCATCTTTACATTTTGACTAAACGTAAATTGTCCTTTAGGTTTCCCATCCTCACTCTGAAGTTCATAACTATTCTTATTAATGACCCTGATCCAAATTGGCTCTTCATAGGCAGCTTCGTTCAATTCTCCCGCCTGAACCCAAATCGGCGACGTTCCAAATATTTCTTCTACGGGTCTGATACTGCCTTTCTGAAAATAATAAACAGTCAGGTTTAAGTCATTCACTACGCGTTCCAACAATGCACGCGATTTCAGCACTTCCACTTCATTTTCCACCAACTTATTTCCTGAGAAAAGTTCCAGGTCTTTGAGCGCATCAATACCGCCTACGCCGCCTTTTTTTTCATCTTTAATAAGTAGAACGGCGCTGCTGCTGTAGACGGGGGTGGCATACCGCAGATAAAAAAAAGCACCTATCAGAGTAACTGCCAGTGATATAATAAACCAGTACCAATAGCGTAAATACCTTCCAATGAATAGTTTCAAGTTGAAATCTTCTTCCTGCTCTTCTCTGAATAGCGAATCATTATTCGTCATTTGTATATCTTTTTTGGCTTTTATATCTTTTTAATCCCACTTTTGATAAACGGCCCTGTGTGGGAGATCATAACTCTTTTCACTTATTTTAATAAATTCAGAATTACAACAACAGTTGTTGCAATGCCTGTGAAAATGGGAATGAGTTGTAATTGTTGCACACGTTGATCGGTAAAGGTCACTTTTCCTTTGCTTACATCAATATATATCACGTCATTATTACGTAAGTAGTAATAGGGGGAATTGAAAAAATCACGTGAGGTCAAGTCGATACGCACTACTTCCCGTTTGTCTTTTTCTGTCCGAATCAACATGACATTTTTACGCATCCCGTAGATAGTTAAATCTCCTGCCATGCCAAGGGCTTCGGGCAAAGAGGTATGATCATCCAAAAGGTTAAAAACAGCCGGGCGGTTCACTTCGCCGATAACCGTAAATTTATGGTTTAGGTAACGCACATTGACGGTAGGTTCCTTAAGGAAATTCAGCAATTTTGCTTTGATAGTATCTCCTGCCTGTTCCAAAGTTAAACCTCCCACTTTCACTTTCCCTATCAAAGGCATTTCAATTTGACCTGAAGGGTCAACCAAATATCCTAAGGGTTGGCGCCCCATTTGTGCGCCTCCCACCACTCCCGGATAAACACTTGTGTTGAGGGCATTTATATTGGGGAAGTTAAAAACTACATTGGATTCCTCACTCAAACTGCTCACCGGCACAGCCAGAATGTCGTCCTGCATAATGCGCGTAACATGCGGGGTAATGGGTGGCAGCACCTGATATGGGAGCGTATCCGCGCTTTGAAAATAAGTGATCTTTCGGGTATCAACGGTTACGCAGGATGAAAAAAAAGTTGTCCCCAACAAACAGAGAGTTATACTCCAAATACCTAGTTTTTTTAAGAATTGATGCATGTATAGTTTGTATTATTTCAATAATTTTCACTAACAATTTGATGGCTTATTAGGACATTGCAAGCCAAAACACTTAAAACAACCCCTACCCGCTGAAGGATAGCATTCTAATTGCTTTGCCATGGGTAGTCTAGATAAAAAATAACATTATTAGCCCCAAAAGACTAATTTTTATTACATTTCTTTTCTTTTCACAAAAGAACGTTTCAAAATAATCCAAAAAAACAAATTAATTATTTTAACGCGGAAAGTAGGGAAGGTATTTTTATTATAAAAGACAAGGGTCGATGGGCTGACAATATTATTCATAACGTTTAATTTTACCATAACAAGAATAGAAGTACTTAATAGTAAAAAACAAATATGGACAAATATACGCTTATGTTAAGCAACTATTCCAAAAATCTTTAAAAAATTTACAAAACAGTATACAAAGAGTACCGTAGCCAAAATACAAAAATGCCCTTAAAAAGAGCTTCCAGACACATTAGAGCTCTTTTTGAGGGCATTTTTGTATTATTTTTTCAGTTGTCAATAATTTTCAAAAATAAAAACATTTTGCTATTCCAGGTCTTCTTTTATTATTGATACTTTGTCTTAAAGCAAGATGAAACAAATTGTAAGTTGGTACAGTTGCCGTATTTTTTCTTTTAAACTTTTGCGCTTGTATCATCCATTATGACCAACTTAAGAAACCCAACTCATTAGAACCCGTAACTCATTCTCCAAGTTTTTAATCTTTTTTACTGCTTAATTAGTAGTAGTTTAACGTGCTCCCGCTTTAGTAATACTTATTTTAGTCTGAGCTTTCTCAGTCATGCAAATCATAGTAACCTATCAGAGGAGTTCATTCAGTGGATCCGGGGTTTTTCAGTGAATGCCGGAGCATCTTTTAAGACAAATTTAAAAGGATGTGATTAGAAGTATTTACACTAATATACTAAACAGGGTCGATTCTAAGGAATCGGCCCTGTTTTTATGAATCGCAACGAAGTATTGTAAATGAAAGTGTTCTACTTTTAACCGTCTAATAACGATACAAATCAGACTTAAACGGTCCTTCTACGGTCACACCGATGTAAGAAGCCTGCTCTTCGTCTAAGATCTCAAGTTTGGCACCGATATGACCCAAGTGTAGTTTTGCCACTTTTTCGTCGAGGTGTTTTGGTAAGATGTATACCTGTTTGTCGTACTTACCGGGGTTGGTGTACAATTCGATCTGTGCCAAAGTTTGGTTACAGAAGGAGTTTGACATTACAAACGAAGGGTGACCCATGGCGCAACCTAAGTTTACCAAACGTCCTTCGGCCAATACGATGATCTCTTTCCCTTCTATTTCGTACAGGTCCACCTGTGGTTTGATCTGAATCTTGGTCTGACCATAGTTAGTATTCAACCAAGCCATGTCGATCTCGTTGTCAAAGTGGCCGATGTTACACACCACAGCTTTGTCGCGCATGGTTTTGAAGTGACGGTCTTTGATGATATTGATATTACCGGTGGCAGTAACGAAGATGTTGGCGCGCGTAGCAGCCTCGTCCATTGTTACGACTTCAAAGCCATCCATTGCAGCTTGCAGCGCGCAGATAGGGTCGATCTCGGTCACCAATACGCGGCAACCTGCGCCACGCAATGATTCGGCCGAGCCTTTACCTACGTCACCGTAACCGGCAACAACAGCCACTTTACCTGCCAACATCAAGTCAGTCGCACGACGTATCGCATCTACCAATGACTCTTTACAACCGTACTTATTGTCAAATTTCGATTTGGTTACGGAATCGTTCACGTTGATGGCCGGAAGATACAAGGTACCGTTTTTCATACGCTCGTACAAACGATGAACACCCGTTGTCGTTTCTTCTGACAACCCACCGATACCGGCGATCAATTCAGGATAAAGGTCAAACACCATGTTGGTCAAATCACCGCCATCGTCCAAAATCATCGTGAGGGGCTGACGATCTTCACCGAAGAACAATGTTTGCTCAATACACCAGTCAAACTCTTCGGCAGTCATGCCTTTCCATGCGTAAACAGAAATACCGGCAGCGGCGATGGCCGCAGCGGCGTGGTCCTGCGTAGAGAAGATATTACACGATGACCAAGTCACTTCTGCACCCAAAGCCGTAAGGGTTTCGATCAACACGGCCGTTTGGATGGTCATGTGCAAACATCCAGCGATGCGGGCACCTTTCAGCGGCTTTGATTCGCCATATTCTACACGAAGAGCCATCAGGCCCGGCATTTCTGCTTCGGCCAAACGAATTTCTTTGCGGCCCCAGTCGGCCAGGGTGATGTCTTTTACTTTGTACGGTACGTACGTTCCGGTTGCTGTTGACATTTTTTATGTTGGATTTACGATGTTGTTAGCGTATGCCATTTTGTGATAACACACCAATGGCAAAAAGTCCACAAAATTAACCGATAAATGGATGAGAATGCTACTTTTAAAGCCAATAAAGTAGAGACTGATTCTAAAAAAAGATATTTTTTGGCATAAATACCCCTGAAATCCTACTTATTTTAGACAGACAACTGATTATATAAACAGATAGAAGATATTTTATCTAACAAGCCACATTCCGGAAAAGAGGTGTGAATTATCTTTTTATGAAGAAAATCCAGCGAATAGAGCCCTATTAATAGCAAAATTCTCTACTTATTGTCGATATAACCATATAGTTAATCATCAAAATCTCAAGAGAATTAAATTTTAGGTATCGTTTAAATCAATTACATCTTTTTATTTCAGTCTGAAACAAACTGCCGGCTTGTATCTGAAAACTGGGTTGTAAAGTAATACTTTCACCTGTCTGATATGAAACAACAGTTCCCAAAGGAATAACTTGAGTAGATATAAGAGTTTGGGTTGATTTATAAGCTCCCGCGATTGCGGTTCCGGTTAATATCAATGAATTGGAACTAACCGGCACTGTGATGATTTTATCAGTGATACAATTGTTTTCAGTACAGGTAGCCGTATATGTAGTCGTAGTACTTGGTGAAACGGATATACTACTGCCTATTGCTCCTACATTCCAACTTACAGAACCATTGCAATTGGAAGTCGACAAAGTAACACTCGTCCCCGGACAAACCTGTGAAGAAGCCGAAGTGGAGATCGCAAAATTAGAATTGCAGTCTTCCAGTTTTCCAAACATGATTCTTTCTGTACCCCCTTGGGTAACACACAGCCAGATGCTACCTTTATATTCGTGAAATGAAGGATATTGAAAAGAACCTCTTCCTCTTGCCTCGAACCGATACTTACGTTCCCAATTAACTCCATCAATTGAAACATCTATATTAAATATAAAACGGCCCGGTGCTTCCTGCCAACCTAAGTAATACATATTATTAAATTTATTAAAAGTTGGCTTGGATGGAGAACCGTTAGGTATCAACTCACTGTATCCCGCATATCCCCATACTTTCCCGTCATTACTTTTGGAAAAAACATAATTACCTGCATCCTGTCTTATAATTGCCATCCAAGTACCATCCGGCAAGCGATTAACTGCCGATTCACACAGTTGCATTTCCTGAGGATCGTTAAAATGTCCGATGATTTCAAATGTGTCCTTCTCGTCATTTAATTTTGAAAGAGCATTTTGCCGCCCAACATAGTTATTTATTGCGACATAAATTACCCCGTCCATTTCTTTAAAAGAATCTATTATGTAAAAACCATGGTCCACAGGGTTCTTCCTAAAACCCTGCTTAACTGCATCTCTATAGAAATTTACAGGTATCATATCTTCCACCCCTGAAGCAGTTTTAATTTTTGCACGGAAAATTAAATTCGTAAACTGTTGTTTATTGAGGTCAAAATCCATGTACCATGTTTGTGATTGACGTATACCCGGGTTTTCACTGGCAAAAAAACATCGAAGATTATTGTTATCTTTTCGCAGAATGCGGGGGACGAAACAGGAACCAAGTGGAAGAATTCCATTTAGGAATATCTGACCGGATTTTGCAATCGGAATTATCTTTTCAACTTGTAATGTTTTTAAGTTGACAATTGACATGGCTGAATATACGAATGGCCAACTTGCGTTTTCTCCCGCTTGTTGCTCATTGACTTCGGCAACAATATAAGCGAAATCGTCTACGATCACCATTTCGGCATCATGTGCTCCTTTTACTGCCGGGTCGGTGACCTTAACCAATTTACTCATAACGTCGTCACCTGCCAGCTTAGGGTTCCAGTTCTCGGGCAAAATGCGGAAAGTCTCACTTCTAATTGACTGTAAGGAATCAAGAGGTCTACATAAGGCTATTTGATGAAAGAAAATACAGAAATAGCCGAAGCATAAAGCAGTGAATTTCATAACGATTTGGTAAGTATTACAAAAATGCTATGAAATTCCTACTTTTTTTCCGTGTTTGCAATAAAAATATCCTCCAAAATCATATTTGTGATATTTATTCAATTCCTCCCCTTTAATTCTGTAATCCTACAGTATATATATAGTATAAATTAAACAAATTTGAACGAAAAGATTATAATCATCATACAGGCAATATTTTCAAAATCTTGCCTCTCAGCGACTCTGCGTGAATTGACCTAATGTAAAAAAGTTGGCGGGGAAAACTCAACCAACGGCAGTCAATTATTTTCCACTGATTATAGGCTGAAACCGCTTAATAATAAGCTATAAATCCTACAAAATTATACTGCACCTTTGAAAAATATTTTACATTATTCCACCACTCAATTAATAGGTATGCCATGTCTACGATCACGCCTTTTAAATATGCCAAGAATATATTTGTAGCCATTGGAGAAGAGCACGTTTTCAATGCATCCGGCGATTGGGAACGGTTTGAGAAAGGGGTATTG
Source organism: Runella sp. (assembly GCF_965279615.1). Taxonomy (NCBI): domain Bacteria; kingdom Pseudomonadati; phylum Bacteroidota; class Cytophagia; order Cytophagales; family Spirosomataceae; genus Runella; species Runella sp. Next base: position 755,304 of record NZ_OZ257252.1, read on the forward strand.
AATGCACTCCTCGAAATTATGAAATACAATTGGACGGGCTTTGGCATTATTCAATACATAAGAGAAATCGGCAAGCCGATTTATATTGTTCCTGTCAGCACTCAAGAGGGAACTTGCGCAGAAGACCGAAGAAGCGCTCCGGGATGGAATGGAGGAATCAAAATTGCCATTGCACCTTCTTTTGTCAACAGTGTTCAGCACGGACCTGGCTCAGGCGCCGATGAAGTTCTTTTACATGAGCTAATTCATGCGCTTTCAATAGTGAGCGGCAACTATCAACGAGGTATGCTTACAGTAGACGGATTCTTTTACCACACTATTGAAGAATTTATTGCCATTGTGCTAACCAATACGTATATATCTGCCAAACACAAGGGGCATTCGCTCCGCAAAGACCATCGAGGGTTTTCAGCGCTTGAGCCTTCTCTGACAGACAATGAACGATTTCTCCTTTACAAAGGGAAAGGCCAATCCTATTATCCTCATTTAGCTCAAATAAAGGCATTGACCGAAAAAAGCGTAAAAGGGAACCTGTGTCGAGAGTTTGTTCGGCACGAAGAAGCGACATTTAATCCCATTGCTTACTATTTAAACAATAAGCAAAAATTTGAGCAGTACTTTACCGGTTTAAATGAGGATGTTGATGATATTCTACTAAAACAATTACGGGAATCAGAAGAATTACTTCGAGAAAAGCCGTTTCCGTAAACAAAAAAAATGTTGCAACTTGTTGCCTCTGCGTGAATCATGCCCACATGAAGAAAACGAATATACGAATTCAGAAAACTTTGCCGCAACGGCGAACCGCCTCTTAGCGTCTCTGCGTGAATCATCTTCACACCAGGGAAAAACTCCACCAACGGCAAAATGTTGAATGATCAATGTTAAATGCCCAATACTCACTCCTACGTTTTTCGTTTTTTCTTCTTAGCCGAAGGGAACAGCACATTGTTCAGAATCAGACGATAGCCCGGCGAGTGCGGGTGAAGGTTAAGGTCAGTAGGCATACGGTGAAATCCGCGTTGTCCTTCGGGGTCGTGTCCACCGTAGAATGTCCATTGTCCACGCCCTAATTCTCCGTAAATGTAGCGGTCCGAGGACTTACTTTGCCCCATGACCAACACACTGGATTTGACCGTTTTTTTATTGAAAGCCGTTGTCTGCCCAAAAAACTCCCGAATCATTGATTCGTGGTTTTGGACGAGCATCGCGGGAATCACGTCCCATTTGGCAGAAAAATCAAACAATGAGAAAAAGCTGTTAGATTCATCTCCGCCCCATCCCTGGCCGGAGGAAGAATTGATGGTGGAAAAAGACATTCCGCCCCGGTATTCGTCGTCATTGAGTTCCAATTTAAAATCTTCAAATGCCAACGTTTTGCTGAAATCAAGCTTAGATTGGGCATTGGGGTCGATGCCGTCACCGTCGAAAATGGAAGGGACGATGTCAACACCTTCGGCCGCCAAAGCTACATCCAACGATTCAGCCCCCGAACACATAGCAAACAGGTAGCCGCCGCCCGCACAAAAACCTTTGATGGTGCGTGCCACGTCGAGCTTCAGCTGTGATACCTTTTTATAACCAAACTTTTTAGCGATGTTTTCCTGCGCCTGAATGTCTTCGAGGCTCATGCGGCGGCGATTGCGACCAAACTGTCCGGTAAAGTCTTCATGGTGCAGGTGGAGCCAATCATATTTGGCCAAATCGCCCTTCATAATTTCTTCATCGTACACGATCTCAAACGGAATTTCGGCGTATTTGAGCACCAATAACACCGCATCGGTATCCTCAAAAGTGGCATGGCTTACCTTGATGGGGCTGTATACCACGATCTTGGCGGCTTTGTGCAGTTTCACGGCATCCATGTTGACGTCAGGGCTGGTGATCTGACTCATCAACGTATTGACGGCCGCATCGGAGATAACATCATACGAGACGCCTCTCAGCCGGCATTCCTTTTCTACGGCAGCGGTATACTTGATCATAAAACTACCGCCACGGTAATTAAGGAGCCAGTCTACTTCCAAATCTTCTTTCAATACCCAATAGGCTACGCCGTAGGCTTTGAGGTGGTTGGACTGGGTTTCGTCCATTGGAATAAGGAGCGAATTGGCAAAGCTTTTCGCAGTCAGTGCCAAGAGAAGGGAGAACAGATACCAAGTTTTCATGAAGTCCGTTGGGGGTTTGCAGGTTCTGTTGTCAACACGCAGAATCACCGTTCCTTTCAAACAATAAGCCCTTCATCTACAGAAAATTACTCTTTCACGAACGGGTAGCAAGCAGTGTTGATATAGCTAAACAAAAATAGCAGGAAAATTTATTTTTTCAAGAAGCGGAAGGATTATATTATTTACACCGGGCAGTTTTTGGAGTACGCTTTGTCGGGGCTAAAGTCATGGGTTTAATAAACTCCCTCCTTACCGGGGAGAGTTAGGAATCATACGCTTGCGTTTCTTCCGATAATACTTCTACCATTAAAACAGGGTTGTTTGCCGCATTTTTAAGTTCGTCAAAAAAAGAAACTTTTCCACAAACAACTGAAACATCCGGATAGACATATTTATTACGGGAGGTAGCTACCCGCAAATCGCTGTTGTATGTAAAACAACGTTCTCCTAAAAATGCATTTCCTAAACTACGCCCTGCGTTATTAGCGATCAGGCTGTGCGTAGGTGTCCCACCAGTCATGGCATATACTTCGCCATCGTGGTATTCGTATTTTGTTTCTGTTTCTTTTTCCAGCGTAAGGTATTCTTCAATGCTTAAACGCGGATGGTATTCAGGCTGCCCCATAATGATGCAGGTTTTGGTTTGGTAAAAATACAAAAAATCCCGAACGCGTTGTTTAACCGCACTCGGGAAGGTCTAGCCTGTTTTTTTTGTGGTTTTAAGAAATCACTTCATCGTTTCGGCGTTTTCGGTTTTGAGAAACCGAAAACACAAATTCATCGTCCCGACTCTTTCGGTTTTGAGAAACCAAAAACACAAATTCATCGTCCCGACTCTTTCGGTTTTGAGAAACCGAAAGCACAAAGCGTGCCGTCAGGTTCTCAAACCTGACGTTTGGGGTTCTCAAACCCCAATGAACGAATAATTGCCTATCGCACTCTACTTCGCGCCCGGCGGGCAATGTTCTTTTAAAAACTTAGTGAACAATGTATTCAAATGACGAGAAGTACCTTCTCCTTCATAAATGCCGTGCGAACGGTTGGGATACGCCATGAATTGGAATTGCTTGTTGTATTTTATCAATTCATTCACCAATTTTTCGGCATTTTGGTAATGCACATTGTCATCACCCGTTCCGTGAATGTACAGTAGATTTTGAGTTGAGCGTAAGTTTTTGGCATGGTTGATGGGTGAACCGCTGATAAAATCTTCTCGATTTTCCTGTGGAATACCCATGTAACGTTCCTGATAAATATTGTCATAACTCAGCTGATCTGCCACGGCTGCTACGGCGATACCCGTTTTGAACAGATCAGGATATTGAAACAAAAGATTTAAAGTGGAAGAGCCTCCCCCACTCCAACCATGAACCGCTACACGACTCGTATCAATGAATGAATTTTGAGCAAAGAGGGCTTTTGCACCCATGGCTAAGTCACGGATATTTACAAGACCTATCTTCCGGTAAATTGCTTTCCGCCATGCTCTGCCGCGTGGTGATGGTGTCCCGCGATTGTCTACAGAAGCATAAATATAACCGTCTTTGGCCATATCGCCGATGTAAAGACCATTACGGCCCGTACCCCAACGATCCATGACAGTCGAACTGGCCGGTTCTCCGTAGACCGAAAAAACAATTGGGTATTTTTTGGTTGGATCAAAGTTTTCGGGCTTGACCATCCAACCGTCGAGTTCGATGCCATCCTCGGTTTTTACTTTAAAGAATTCTACTTTCTTTTTTGGTGACGTTTGGGCGGCTAATTTCTTTGAAATATCCTCCGTTTCTTTCAACGCTTTGTGTTCGGGAAGGCGTAGCCATTCATTCATGGGAGCCGTATTGGCATTCGAGAATGAATGCGATGCCCATGCACCATTCGGTGAAATGTCGTACCGATGCGAGCCGACCTGACCTGCCGGTGACATCCGCTCTGCTTTGCTGCTTCCATCTAACTTTGCCCGAAAAAGGTACGTTTGTGTGGCGTTATCGGGCGAAGCCATAAAGTAAACGTAATTATTTTTTTCGTCGATCTGTACAATGCCGATCACGTCATAATCCCCGGCAGTAATGCATTTTTCGGTTTTTCCATCTCGGGAAACGCGGTACAGATGGCGCCATCCGTCTTTTTCACCCACCCACAAAAACTCTTTGCCGCCATTGAGCCAATCCCAACCGGCAGGGCTGTCGGCCCATGAATAACTGCTTTTGGTTTCTACCCAAGCGTCGTCGTTGTCAGTATAGAATTCGGTAATTTTCCCTGTTTTTATGTCTGCATACAGGCATTTGGCTTGGTTCTGTTTCCGATTCAATTGCTCCATCACCAATTCATTGGCATTCGCCCATTCCATTCGAGGAATATATGTATTGCCCGGGTCACCGGGAGTACTCATCCATTTAGTAGCTCCACCGGCGGCGCTTACTACACCGATCTTATAAGGTGAAGGGCGCTCTCCTACCTTGGGATATTCTACGGGTACGTTGAAGGCATAGGTTGAATCGGTGTTATTGATCATCAAAAAATTGCGGATTTTGGTCGCATCAATTTGCCAAAAGGCAATATTCTTACTATCCGGGCTCCAACGAAATCCATCACGACAATCAAATTCTTCTTCATACACCCAATCAAAAGTACCGTTAATAAGGCGCGTCGTACCGTCTTTGGTCAATTGAGTCACTTTGCCTGTTGCCAGGTCTTCAGAAAAAATATTGCGCTCACTGACATAAGCTGCTTTCTTTCCGTCAGGCGAAAACTTGGCAAACATCAATGAGGAAACGGGGCGGGCTTTTCCTATCTGGGTCAAGGTATTTTTATCCAAGTCCAGCACCCAATAGTCACCACGCGTGTCGTAACGCCATACGCGGGCAGTATTGGTGTAGATCAATGCCTTGCGACCATCTTCCGAAAAGGCATAGCTTCTAACATTCAACGGCTCATTTCGTCCCGCAGGAGTTAATTGTTTACTCGTGACCAACACGGTTTTCTGTAAATCAGGCAGCGCATACTGAACGATCTCTTTGTTTTCAATGCGCCGATAACCATTTCCGTCTTCGGTCCACACGATACCTCGGTTGGACTGCGCATGAAGCGATAATTGTGTTAAAACTAAAAGGAGTACGAAATGGATGCGTTTCATTCCAAAAGGTTATTAATTTGTTGAGGTAAAAAGAGTAGGTATATTTTCCGTAGGGGCAGGCCTCGCGTCTGCCCATTTTGTCGGCATATCTTGGGCGCAACCGGGCAGACGCGAGGCCTGCCCCTACGGGTTTCGGTATTTTGCCATTGCGGCTTTGATCTTTGCGATACGATTTTCGGGGCTTGGGTGCGTACTTTGAAATTCAGCAGGGCGATCAGGCCCGCCCGCTTCGGCGAGTATCTCCATTACTTCCACCATCGCTTCGGGGTTTCTGCCCGTTTCCACCATGAATTTTACGCCAAAATCATCTGACTCCAATTCATCCTCACGACCGTATTTAAGATTCACTAAATTAGCCACATATTGGGCAATATACGCACTTCCGTTGGGAGAATTAGGGTCTGACAGCGCAATCGAAGCTGCACCTGCCAAGCCACCGACCAATTCCTGTTTGGCGATCTGCTGCGCCGAATGCCGTCCTACCACGTGGCCGATTTCATGTCCCAATACACCCGCCAGTTGATCCTCACTTTTGAGACGTTTGAGCAACCCCATTGTAATAAAGACCTGCCCCCCCGGTACGGCAAAGGCATTGATCGTTTCGGGGTCGGCAAGCACGTGAAAATCAAATTGGTAAGGGCCGTTCTTTACTTCGGTGTTCTGCACGATCCCCTGCCCTACTTTTTTGACCAATGCCTGTACTTTTTGATCCTCATACAATCCACCAAATTCAGCAGCCATCTGAGGTGCACTTTGCAGGCCTAAGGTTATTTCTTCTTCAGGCGTAAGGCTTACATGTTGGGTTTTGCCGGTAATGGGATTCACCTGCGACTTATTAAAGTACCCAAACAACGCAACAACAGCCATGATCAATCCGATCAGCAACCGCCCACCAATGCGCGAACGTTCCATAGTTAAAAAATCCCCGCCCCGAAGGGGAATTTAGTGATAAAAGACGTCTCCTTCGGGAAGGAGACTTTGCACACTATGAGCAAGTGAAAATAGGTAAAAAATCATGCCTCCTATTTTCCATTTCTTACTTTAAACAAATAAAAATTATAAAAGTAACCCTGCCAACGTAGCCGACATATACGAAGCCAATGTACCGCAAATAAGTGCTTTGAACCCCAAACGTGCCAAATCGGAACGTCGGCTGGGAGCCAATTCACTGATACCGCCTACCTGAATGGCAATGGAACTGAAGTTGGCGAAACCACATAACGCAAAACTCGTAATGGCAATTGTCTTGGCATCCAGCGTATCTTTAATATGTACCAGATCCAAATACGCCACAAATTCATTGATCACCATTTTTGTGCCCATCAAAGCACCGGCAACTTCTACATCTTTGGACGGAACACCCATGGCCCAGGCAAATACTGAGAAAATTTTCCCGAGCAAAAAGTTAAGACTTAAAGTAGGGAATGCAAAAAGACCGCCCGCTTTTCCCAACAGAAAATCCAATAAACCGATCAGAGCAATAAAACCGATCAACATCGCAACTACGTTAAAACCTACTTTGAGCCCTTCACTTGCTCCGGCGGCTATGGCATCCAACAAATTGGCGTGTGATTTTTTGATCTCCAATTTCACCACACCTTTGGTTTCTGAGGTTTCGGTTTCAGGAAAAACAATTTTAGCAATTACTAATGCACCCGGCGCAGCCATCAAGCTTGCCGCGATCAGGTAAGAGGCCGGCACCCCTAATTTAATATACGTAGCCATTACTCCTCCCGCAATACAGGCAAAGCTTCCGGTCATCGACGCCAACAGTTCCGAATTGGTCATGCCTTTCAAATAAGGCTTGATCATGATCTGGGCTTCTACCTGTCCCACAAATGCCGACGCTACGTTAGACAAGGCTTCGGCTCCGCTGACACCCATCAGCCATTTCATCAAACGAGCCAACACCGCTACAATGCGTTGCATCAGACCGATGTGGTACAATATATTAACAAGGACTGCTACAAATATGATTGTCGGAACAATACTGAAGAAGAAGATAAAGTTATTGCCCTCTCCAAAGGCTTTGGTCAGGACCGAGGGTTTTACCAATGGACTAAAGACAAATTCGGCTCCTTGATCCGAAAAGCTCAACACTTTTTGAACGCCTTTTCCCAACCAATCAAACATTCTTTGTCCAATGGTGGTTTTAAGAATAAAAACAGCTAATCCAAATTGCAATCCCAACCCCACACCCACCGTTCGATAGTTGATGGCCTTGCGGTTGTTGGACAATGCATAGGCAATGCCTAAAATCAATACGATCCCAATAAGTCCTGTAAAACGTTCCATGAAGTGTTTAAGATAACTCTAGTGTAGGTTAGTACTTGGTTAATTCAAGCGAGTAAAGATAGGAATGAGGTTTTATTTTTCAGTAATTATACCCTCATTTTACAAAAAATAAAGTCACTTCCCTTCGCTTCGATTTTGTTTCCACTTAGATTCCCCCCTATATTTGACGGTAATATTGGGACTAAACACACCCACCATGTCAAAAAACTTAGTTATAGTTGAGTCACCGGCTAAGGCCAAAACCATCGAAGGGTACCTCGGAAAAGATTTCACGGTTAAATCCAGTTTTGGGCACGTACGCGATCTTCCCGACAAAGATTTAGGCGTAGATGTTAAAAATGGATACCAACCGGCATACGAAGTTTCTCCGGAGAAAACCAAGGTAATCAGTGAGTTAAAGAAATTAGCAAAAGCTTCTGATGAGGTTTGGCTGGCGACTGACGATGACCGCGAAGGAGAAGCGATTTCGTGGCATTTGAAAGAAGCGCTGGGCTTATCGAAAGATACAAAACGGATCGTTTTTCGGGAAATTACCAAAACGGCGCTGCAAAAGGCCATTCAAAATCCACGCGCTATCGACATGGATTTGGTCAATGCACAACAGGCACGCCGTGTACTCGACCGACTGGTAGGGTATGAATTATCGCCTGTTTTGTGGCGTAAAATAAAAATTGGCAATAATAGTGCCCTGTCAGCAGGGCGTGTGCAGTCAGTAGCTGTACGACTGATCGTTGAACGGGAACGCGACGTGGAAGCCCACGACTCCAAATCGTCTTTTAAGGTCACTGCCCGTTTTGATCTGGAAGGCGGAAAAGTACTGGAAGCCGAGCTTGCCAAAAACTTTGAAACCGAAGCGCAGGCGCGTGCTTTTCTGGAGAAATGCATCGGAGCCACCTTTAAGATCAAAAACCTTGAAGTTAAACCTGCTAAAAAATCACCTGCACCGCCATTCACCACTTCTACTTTACAACAGGAAGCCTCTCGTAAATTGAGTTTTTCGGTCTCTCAGACAATGACCGTTGCTCAAAAACTCTACGAAGCAGGTAAGATATCTTACATGCGTACCGACTCCACCAATCTTTCGGAAGAGGCATTGCAAAAAGCGAAAGACCAAATTGTGACGGAATACGGTGATAAATACCATCACCAACGCGTTTATAAGACCAAATCAGAATCGGCACAGGAAGCCCACGAAGCCATCCGTCCGACCAATTTTGGTGAACTCAAAGCCAGCACCGACCGCAATGAGCAACGCCTGTATGAGTTGATCTGGAAGCGCTCCATTGCTTCTCAAATGGCTGATGCACAGTTGGAACGTACCATTGCCACGATCAATATCTCTACCACAAGTGAAGAATTGGTTGCCCAAGGCGAGGTTATCAAGTTTGACGGATTTTTGAAAGTTTACCTGGAGTCCAAAGACGACGAGGAAGAAGATACAAAGGGGATGTTGCCACCGTTGAACATCGGGCAGATATTATTATTGGATATTCTGAAAGCAACGGAAAAATTCTCACGCCCCAAACCACGCTTTACCGAGGCAAGTTTGGTGAAGCAATTGGAAGAAATGGGTATTGGACGACCTTCAACGTACGCACCAACGCTTTCGACCATCATCAAGCGTGAATACGTTGTCAAGCAGGATAAAAAAGGGTTGGAACGTGATTATAAAGAATTGACCCTCAAGCAAAACGAGATCAAAGAATTCAAAGGCAAAGAGACCTATGGCGCGGAGAAGGCCAAACTGTTTCCGACAAATACAGGAATGGTTGTCAATGACTTTCTCGTTGAATTATTCCCAAATGTCGTTGATTTCTCCTTTACAGCTAATGTAGAGAAAGAGTTTGACGAAATTGCGGAAGGAAAACTGCCTTGGCAACAAATGATCGATGGCTTTTACCAAGGTTTTCACCAAAAGATCGGAGAAGTAGAAGGGTCAAAAGTGCTGAAAAAAGCCGAAGCCCGCGAGCTTGGCCTTGATCCTAAATCAGGTAAACCCATTTTTGCCAAGATCGGTAAGTTTGGACCTTATGTTCAGGTCGGTGAAGCTACTGAAGACGCCAAACCTCAGTACGCCAACCTGAAAAAAGGCCAGCTCGTTGAGACCATAACCTTGGAAGAAGCACTTGAACTATTTTCGTTGCCTCGTGAAGTAGGTTTCTTTGAAGACAAACCAATGGTGGTAGGTGTTGGTAAATACGGTCCCTACGTCAAACACGACGACAAATTTTACTCGCTCGACCGTGGCGACGACCCTTATACCATCGAAGCCGAACAATGCATTGCAGCCATTCGTCTCAAACGCGGCGACTTAGCCGGCGAGGGAGAAGGATTAGGTTTCTTGGAAGAAAAACCCATCACGACCGGCATGGGGAAATACGGGCCGTTCCTTAAACACGACGACAAATACTATTCGCTTCCCAAAGGCATGAGTCTGCAACGCGTAACGCGTGAAGAAGCCCTCGAAATCATTCAGAAAAAGCGGGAAGCGGAGAGCAATAAGGTCATTCGTGAGTTTCCTGAAAATACAACCGTGAAAGTATTACGCGGTCCGTATGGCCCATACATAGCTGTTGGAAAAAGAAATATAAAGATTCCGAAAGACACCGATCCGACCACGCTAACGCTGGAAGATTGTTTGAAATTGGCGGGAGGATAGTTTTTCCGGAGTCAGGTGCGAGGAGTCGGAAGTGAGTAGTTTAGATCGTTAAATAGCTTTAGCTGTTTACAAACTTTATTCTTAATCACTTCTCACTCCTGACAAACATGGACCAGCGCATTATTAATCTTTTTGACGAATACACGCATAAACCGCTCAAAAGGGAAGATTTTCTCGGGCAATTGACCAAACTTACCGGAAGCACCGCAGCAGCAATGGCGGTGCTTCCTTTGTTAGAAATCAACTACGCCAACGCCGCAACCGTCAAACCCAAAGACGAACGGCTGACCATCGAAAACATCACTTACCAGGGAGATGATACCCAAATGAAAGGGTATCTGGCAAAACCTGTTGCACCGGGCAAATATCCTGCCGTGGTAGTAATTCATGAAAATCGGGGAATCAATCCACACATCGAAGACGTAACGCGGCGAGTGGCATTAGCGGGCTTTATAGCTCTTGCCCCCGATGCACTTTCGCCTTTTGGCGGTACTCCGACCGATGCAGACCAAGTACGTACATACTTCGGGCAATTGGACGCCAAAAAGAACCTGAACAATTTTATTAAAGCCTTTGACTACCTAAAATCTCGCCCCGATTGTACAGGTAAAACGGGCTGTGTAGGCTTTTGTTGGGGTGGTGGCATGGTCAATCAACTGGCGGTCAATGTTCCTACACTCAATGCAGCAGTAGCGTATTACGGTCGGCAAGCTGACGCTGCTGATGTGCCTAATATTAAAGCATCCCTCATGTTGCACTATGGTGCGCAGGATGAGCGTATCAATGCAGGCATTCCGGCATACGAAGAAGCCCTTAAAAAGGCAGGAGTCAATTATGAGCTTTACGTATATGAAGGGGCACAACACGCTTTCAATAACGATACAGCCCCAACGCGCTACAACGAAGCTGTCGCTAAATTGGCGTGGGAACGAACCATTGGGTTATTTAATAAAAAACTGAAATAAGGAGTTCTTATATCTTGTAGTGTTTGACCCCGGATGGGGTCACATGTTTGTAGGTAAAAGTAATTGCTTGCTACAAATATGTGACCCCATCCGGGGTCAAACAGCCGGCAAATAAAGAAATTTTGAACAGACACTTAACCTATTTTCAATAAAAAGTCCCTTCCATTTGCTTGGAAGGGACTTTTTTTCATGGTGAGAATATAGATCAAAAAGCTATTCAGTGGTATTAATTTCCCGGACGACGACCACCGCCGCCACCTCCCTGGCCTTGGCCCTGGGTTGCGTTGTCACCTGAACTTTCCCCCTGTTTAGTGTCATCATTGTTAACACTTTTCTTGCGTTGGAAGAAGTTACCGTCAAAGGTCATTTTTCCAAAACGTTTGCGGAAAGTAAGTCGGAAACCGCGGTTATACATGTAATTGACCTGCTCTTGGGTAAATACGTTTCCGGGCGTATTGCTGCTCAAATTGGTACGTTGGCGAAACGCATTTTGCAGGAAGTTTTCAGCTCCAAAACCTAAGCTGGCCTGTTTCTTTTTAAATTCTTTCAGGATATTGAAACTGTATCCCATAAAACCGCCTCTTGTACCCTGCAACTGTATCTCACGCGCCCGGCCAAAACCGAACATCTGTGCGCTCCAATCCTTTCCAAGTTGGTATTGAATTTGCCCGAAAAGGTTAAACGTCCAGTTTTCGTTTTTAACACCCAACGATGGGCTGTTCAACATGATGTAACGTACATCAACGTTACCGTTGATTGTCAAGCCTTTGGCCGGTTTTACCATCGCAAAAACGTTCAATCCGTAAGCGCGATTGCTTCCTATGTTTTGGAAGGTAGTCAATAATGTATTGCTGTTTACAACCACACTTCCTACGTTCACTCCCTGTTGGCTGGTCAATTGGTTAAACAATTCCTGTCCGCCACGGTAACGAACCGTTTCAATTGATCCATCTGTCAAACGGGTATAAGCTGAGAAATTCAACGTTGTTGTTTTGATGAATGTGCTTAGGTTAACCTCAAAGTTGTTGGTGTATTCCGGATTAAGGTTCGGGTTTCCAAATGATACATTAAACGGATCACTCTGCGAAACGTTCGGGTTCAGGAACTGAATCGAAGGACGTTGAATACGGCGGTTGTAGCTGAAACGAATCGTTTTATTTCCTTTCAGGCTTTTTGAGATCGTTATGCTTGGTACCAAGGTTGAGAAATTCGGCAGATTTACCGCCGGAGCATCTTGGTATTTAGCCCCTAACTGGGTGTATTCATAACGCAAACCCGGTTTGAAACCCCATTTATTCTGCGTTTGAAACAGGAACGATAAATACCCGGCAAAAACGTTTTGATCATAGCTAAATACATTGGTCCGAAGCGGATTCGGAATGTAAGCTCCCTTTCCGGTACTATCGTAATTGAAGCGATAATCACTTTCAATATGGCGCAGGATCATCTTGGCACCTGTTTCCACCTGAACATATTTGCTCAGTGGGTCTTGGTAGTCAACCTGTAATGTATGTTCCTTCGTAAAGCTTTTGTTTGGGTTATTTTCACGGTACGAAATTCCTCCATCTGTAGAGCCACGGTATTGGTCACGTGTGTAGCTGTTATCACCGTTATTTTGGCTTAACTGCGCCAGAACGCTGAATTCCTTGTTTTCCTTGTCGAACTTACGCGTATAATCAAGGTTTATGTCAAGGTTATTACCAATGTTTTTGGAGTCGATCTTATTGGCAAATGTTTTCGTGGAAGTAGCCCCGAAAAAGCTGTACGATTGTTGGGTATTGTATTGATTCTGAGCACGGCGGCTGTTACGTACACTCAGCGTAATGTTATCTTTTGCCGTAGGAGAATAATCCAAACTCAATTGAGCATTTCCAAAACCACCCAATTGATTTCCGTCATTTTCCTGGCGGGTTCTTACAACATCTCCGTTGGTCAACTGGCGGCTAATGTCAATATAGCCTCCCGTAGGCGGATACATCATACGACCGCCGGCATTGATGGAAATACCTAATTTTTTGGTTCTAAGGTTTACGTTTCCGAATAGGTTACTTGAACGGTTTCCTCCGGCTATATCTACCGAACCGGTGATACCCTGTAACGTATTTTTCTTCGTGATGATGTTAATGATCCCGGCCGAGCCTTCCGCATCGTATTTTGCCGAAGGAGAAGTAATTACTTCAACGGTTTTGATCTGGTCTGACGGAATCATCTTCAAGGCATCCGCCACGCTGTTGGCAACAATGGTCGAAGGTTTACCGTTGATCAGCACCCGAATATTTTCACTACCGCGCATCGACACGTTTCCGTCCAGGTCCACCGAAAGCAAGGGCACTTTACGAAGTACGTCTCCTGCATCCCCGCCGGCATTTGAAATGTCTTTTTCGGCGTTATACACCAAGCGGTCTACTTTGTCTTCAATAATGGCTTTTTCGCCCGTTACGGTCACTTCCGCCAACGTACGTACATCCGGAGGAAGGTTAACGTTTCCTAAATTTTGCTCTTTGCTTCCTTTGCCAATGGTCAGTTTGGCAATTTCGAAGTTTTTATATCCGATAAAACTGGCTACAAATTTAAAGTCTCCGTCGGGTACTCCTTTTAATAAAAAGCCTCCCTTCAGGTCAGTAACCGAGCCGTCAACGGGCTTGCCGGTCTTGATCTCAAAAAGGGCAACGGTAGCATATTCAACGGGTTTTCCTGAAGCAGAATCAATGATAAAACCGGACACCCGGCCATTCCCTTTGGGCAGGTCGGGCAAAGCCTGTTGCTGTTGTTGACCCATTCCACCCGGGCCACGGTCTCCTCCACGTCCGCCACCTCCACCAAAACCTCCTCCTCCTCCGGGAAACTGGGCTTGAGAAGCGTAAGAAATTCCTAAAACGGCTGTCAGTACGTAAAAATATTTTTTCATTATGAAATTGATTATAATAATATGTCTATCCATTCAGACAATAAAAACTACACAAATGTTGCTCCTAAAGAGTTAGGAATTGGATAAAAACGACCAAATACAAGGTCTAAACGACTAAATGGGGGGAAAACATAGACGAACTTAAATCAGTCAAATAAGGGCCAATTGACGCCAAAACCCAACGTGCGGCCCACAACGGGATAAAAAGGTGTAGAGAAATAACCGGCATTCAAGGCTCCCTGATAAGTGCCCTGCGCGGCATTGGCCATTTTTACGAACAATCGAACGCGATTTATGCGTGCATTCAAGAACACTTCTGTATAGACAACCCCCTCGGTTTTGATCCGATTTTGAAGATGAAACTGCTGGGTCAGAGGCATATAAGCATCTGCGTAGTACGGCGATTTATAGTGCAGCTCAGCTCCTACCTGTAAGTATAAAACTTTCGCATATACGAAGTCAAAGCTGGCGCGGAAATTGGCAAAAAAGCGAGGAATGCGCAGAACGGCATCGTTGGAAACCAATGTATAATACGTATGGGTCAGGAATTGAAACTTACCCGGACGAAACTCGGCCTCTCCTCCGATACGCACTACGCTGAACGCGCTTGTGTATTGACGCGCTATGGCGGCTGTATCGTAATAAAAATAGTTATTGATCAAATGATAATCCAGTCGCGGGCTAAATCGAATACTTTTGGTATTGATGTTTATTTGTCCGTAAATGTTATTCGAGTTGACCAATCGTGTAGAATTGGACCAACGCAGGTTATTGCTGTCGTATAACAGTTGGAGGAAGGTAGGCGAAGTAAATGTGGAAAGATAGCCGGCAGTAAACCATTTGCTCACCACTTCTCCTTTGATCTTAAAATCACGCCCCAAAAGGTATTCAAACTCGGCAGTGGCTCGTTGGGTGCTGTCTTTGAGGTAGTAGGCAAGCCATAATCCCACAAAATTCTCAAAACGATTGAGGCGATAAGTACCTGTCGTGCTGTCAATCTTGGAATAGACTCCGCGCATATTGGCGATCCGTTGTCGGTAATGCGCGCGGTAATTAAACCCCTGATAACGTCCTTTGATGCCGAATTTGTTTTCAAATAAGCGGAACTTTACCTCCTGATGGGTTCGGGTGGTATCGTAATAGTAGTTATTGTAAAATCCGTACAGACGCGCATTGGTCAGGTCGCTGTCGGTAAAAAAATCAATGTTGCGTTTGTAATCAAACACATGATATACCTGAAAACCCTGCGCCAATACGTATTGTTGATAAATATGAACATTATTGCGCCGTTCCCACGATTGAGCCGTTCGAAAGGTCGCGGAAGGGTTGTCGTATTCGGTTCCTCGGCTTGTAGCAAAATTAAGGCTGTCGGGCGACATTCCACCCTGTTCCAGTACATTGTGGTTCAGGTGATTGAACTGGCCTAAAATGGTGTATTTGTCGTTTGCCGAACGGTAATTTCCGTGAAAAACAAATCCCCAGTTTTGGGTTAAATTCGTTTGATTATCAGCTTGCCCACTCGTCCCAAATTGCTTATTAGTAGTAAAACGCTGCACATTGATGCCTAAATTCAGTCGGGGACTTAGGTTCTGGCTATGATCGAAACGAACTATATTTTGCCCGGAGCCGCCCAAGGCAAGGTATAAGTTGGTGTACGGAGATTTGGTATCGTAATATTTTACGTCGTTGATTGCGTAGGCATAAGGGGTATAAGCTTCATAGCCAAACTGTGCGCCTAATTGCTCAATGGGCCGAAAGAATACATTGCGCGAAGCGGTCCCGAAATTACCGAGATCGACCAATTGAAAATCAGACCGTTGTACGAAATTATACCGATGGAACGCGTTGTAGGAAGTATCTATTCGGTAGAGGGTTTTGTGATTATTAAAAATATCCTCTTCCAAAAAGTAACGCGCAGTACTTGGCCCATAAATAACCTTGGTAGAATCATCGATCTTGGCTTGCCCGCCTGATCCGAAACCTCCCTGCTGACCGGAGCCCAATGAACCGCCCGTTGGCATCCGAATCTGGCCGTGAGCCGCCACGGAACAAAAACCGCAAAAAACAATGTATAGCCACTTTTTCACAGCGCAAAGGTAATATAAGTTTTTAGTCGTTCACTCTCCTAACTCCATATTCACTTCTTAATAACCGGAATACCTACTGGCTTTCAACGAATTACCAATGGACTTACTGCAAGAATTAACGATATTTAACCTTTTTAGTATTCGGTTAGGGTTTGTCCTGTAAAGCATATTAATTTTGTCATAACCATAATAGAAGTGTCAAATGTCCAGATATGCATTTACGTATCAGCAGGAAATAGGTCATCAAGGCCAAAGTCTGGTGCCTCATTTTCCGGGCGGTTTGTCGGGCGTCACCATCGGCCCCGGCTATGACATGGGAAGCCGCACTCCCATGGAGATTTACGAAGATTTAACGAAAGCAGGCATTCCACCTCAAACAGCGCAGAAGTTCATGGATGCGGCCTCAAAAACAGGCGATGAAGCGCAAACTTGGGTGAATGAACATCATCATGAACTTTACATAACGGATGAACAACAGCAGGCGCTGTTTGACCATGTGTTGGTCGATGAATATGAACGACGGTTACGGTCACAGTTGGTTCAATTTGCCGATGAAAATGAGAATGTGACCCATGATATGATCTCGTGGGAAAATCTCTCTGAAAAGCAAAAACACATTCTGTTTGACTTTGCCTATAATCCGGGATTAAGCAAGTTTCCTACCTTGACCGAAGCGGTATTGAATGAAGATTGGGATACAGTCGCGGCATCGTTTGAACGATTCTCGGGCGGTGAACCGCTCTCCTACCGTAACGATACTTTTTATGCCACGTTTCTCGACCCCAACGCGCCTCCCATTGAGGCTTCTCTTGAAGTGGCAGAAGTAATCGAAACCGTAGAAACGCCTGAAAATGAGCCGATAGAAACGGTAGAAGCCATTTGGAGTAACGACCTCTACGCTGAAATACCTGTTTTGGAAGAGCATCCTACCATCCCCGAGCCACAGCCCGACGCTCATTTAGAGAATTTATTGGACGAGCAGGATTGGAATGTATAAACAGACAGGAAAGATACTAAAAGCCGCATCTCTGAAGAGGAGACGCGGCTTTTACTTTTAAGAAATGTCGATAAGACTTATTCTCCCAAAGGCTTCACCATTATGTCTTTATAATATACTTTACTTTTAGGATCGTGGCCTTGTAATGCAAACGTTCCGTTGCTGATCTTCCGACCCGGATCTTTTACTTTTTCTCCAACTTCGTCGGGTTCGACATAGTCCACTACTGTTTTATCGTTGATCTTTATGGTTATGTGTTTGCCCTGCACAATGATGTGTTCTGTATACCATACGTTATCCTCTACAAACACATCCTTCACATCCTGAACACCGTAAAGGCTTCCGGTTCTGCGCCAATCGGTGTGTGAGTTGTTAACCTGCACTTCATAACCTTTTGACGGCCATCCACCTTCCTGGTATTGCGTATGAAAATAGATACCGGAGTTGGAGCCCGGTGTAGTCATTACCTGTGCTTTAAATTCAAAATTTTTAAAGTTATGGTCTCCGATTTTTCCGTCATAAAAGATATGCGCCCGGGGGCCTGCCACCATAATTGTTCCATTATCAATGCTGAACGAAGAGGCATTTTCTCCCACTTTCCAGCCATCCAGTGATTTACCGTCAAAAATGGAAATCCATCCATCTTTATTCTTTTTTTGTGCAAAACTTACACTTACGGCCAGCAAAACCATCAGTATACTGAAAGACAAAACTTTTTTCATGATTCTTTATTGATTAAGGTTTAAAACATAATAAGGCTGAACAGGCCCAATTACTACTTTTGATTTACGCCAATTTTCTTCCTGAATCGCCCTCCTTTTCTTCGGTTGTGAGCAACCGAAGGCACAACCAAAGATTTTCGGTTTTACATTTTGCAGTTTTACATTTTACGGTTTTTCTGTTCATTTTTCTACTTTGCGTCATTTCTTCGGTTATGAGCAACCGAAGGCACAACCAAAGATTTTCGGTTTTACATTTTACGGTTTTTCTGTTCATTTTTCTACTTTGCGTCATTTCTTCGGTTGTGAGCAACCGAAGGCACGATAATCAAAAAAAGAGGGACCGCAGCCCCTCTTCATTAATCAGTTGTATCAAATCTATCGGATGAGTTGAATCCACCCTTTGCTCGTAACCGGCTCACTCTCATGAGCTAAGGTTTTAAACGTTACTTTTGCCTGATAGAAATACGTTCCTGTCGGAAGTTCCTGTCCGTCGGTTGTTTTACCATCCCAATTAATGCCGGGCGTATTGGTTTCAAATACTTTTGTTCCCCAACGGTTGTATACTTCAAAGGTAATTCCTTCTATAAAAAGTGAACAGGTCAAAGGAATGAAAAGGTCATTTTTTCCGTCGCCGTTGGGAGTAAAGACATTAGGTACCTGAAAGGCCTCGCAGTTATTATTACAAACCACGTTGCTTTTGGCACTTTCCGTTCCAAACCTTGATATCGCTGTTACGTAATAACAACCTGCATATGAATCCAATCCGTTATGTTTGAAAGTGGTAACAGGCACTGTCGTTTGACCGACACGTTTGTAAACATCTTCAGGATAACGGGCAAAATAGATATTATAACTTGCGACGGCTGCGCACGGTTGGTTGGCGGCATTGGTAGACGGCGAAGTCCAATTCAAGGTGTTGCTGACGGTTTCAGGGCAACTGCCCGTTGCTACCGTTGCACAATCCAACACATCAAGTTTCAACTCCGGCGGGCACGGTTTGGTGCTGTCAGAAGGAACGCCGCAGGCAATTTGGGAGAAATTGAACAATTGACCTACCCGAATCCGCGGGCTGTCGTACGTACCAACAGTTTCAACCCGGTAACAGTAGTTAGAATCGGTCGATAATTTCATTGAAGCATCTCCATCAGCTAAAAAGCGGTCGGTTCCGTCGTCAATGTATGTAAAGGTAGTCGGCCCCTGAACAGCTACTTCGGCGATCAGGTTAAATGTTCCGGGACGTCCGCGATTTTCGCGATACACTCGATGGCGTTGATTTTCATTGCGCCAAGGTACAATAGCCTGCCAATTCAATCGCAATCCCTGCGAAGCCGGCGATACATCCAACCGAACGCTGCTGGCAGGTTCGGTGGTTCCCAGACTTGTCAGTGTACCGTTGAGCGTATGAAAAAATTCAAGTCGATAGCGATACCCGTTCTGAACGGTATTCAACCCTCGGTCCACATAAATTGTATCGGCGTTGTTACCAAGAGTTGTATTAATGGTAGCAATGACGGTGTACGTTGTTCCGTTTAGTCCCGTTGCTCTGGAAAGGCGATACTGATATGGACCGGGCACATCACCCGGAGCAAACGGCGGGCGAGTCCATTTCACCGTAATTACGCCGCGAGTGGCACTTGTTGTATCAACCGTTACATTGGTCAGCACCGGAATTTGAGCAGGCAGGTCCAAACAGGTTTCATCCGAAAGCGGGCTGTTGCCTCCTTGTGGCAAAGCATAAATAACCCGAATCCGATAACTGTACTGAACTCCGCCACGACGCAGGCCTATTCCGTTATTATCATCCGTGAAGGTCGTGGTAGCCACCGGCACGCGACCGATTTCGGTATATCCCAACGCTACCGGGTCTCCGGGATTGGTACATCCGCTGAATGTTCCACCCGTACAACCTTCTTTACGATAAATGGCGATCTGCGCTCCCGGCAACTGGCAACGGTAAGACGTCCAATTCAATACAAAGCCCGGCACCGCTCCGGTAGAAACCCTTGCGGCAAGTCCAACCGGTTTTGGGGCAACGACCCGTATAGAAAAAGACTCTAATGAAGCCAACTGCAAACTGGTACGCCCCGGTAAATCTTCCACCTTAAATACAACATCATACATTGCAGTACGAATGTGGTTGCAATTGGTCAGCCATTGGAAAGTTCCGATTGCTGGTGAACTCAGCGGTGTAGTGACTGAAGGCGCAAACGTAGCATACGCCGGGGAGATCAAAGGTGGAGCAAACGCATTTCCGTCAGGATCAATGTTAAATACTCCTCCATAAGCCGACAGGATCATCCTGTTATTATCAGGATCAGTTGCGCGTATATTTTGGGTGACTGTTTGTCCTGCTTCTACACAGGTGTTCGCAATAGGGTCGATCAACGGCCTCCGGTTAGGACTGTCAGCCACAACGATCTGCATATCCCGCACTACTTCTCCTATCTTGACTCCGTCTCGCCACTCTTCAATGATAAAGGCAACGTTATAAATACCGACTACTGCGGGAGCATCCCAACATAGATCGCCGGTGATAGGATTGATACTAAATGTAGCGGGGGCGTTTTTTAATTCAGTTTGTGCAGCAGGATCAAGTCCCAGAGCAGGATCACGATAGCCATCAACGTTTCGGTTGATACAAGTTGCCTGGGTTCCTTGCTTTGGAATCGACAGACGATAGGCCAAGCTATCGCCATCGGCATCAAAAGCGGCAGGATTGTGGCAGAATTTTTGACCGACACGTGCCGAATCAAGCGGAGGATTAAGCATCACCGGCGTTCTGTTCAAGCCCAAAGAAGCATTGATCACCAAGGTTGTTTCAACATAAAACGGGGTATTGAGTGAATTACTCATATTGACTACCCCATCATTACGGTTTTCAATCCCTACTGATATTACATATACACCGGGAGAGGAGAAGGTAAAGTTCGCCGTAAAAATATTAATAGAGGTTGAATTGGTAATGGCTTTTCTGGTCCCCCTCTTGGCTAATAAGGTAGATCCCACACCTCCGCTAAACGGGCGAATACAGAAAGTAACATCGTTTTGTCCGTCACTGGCCATGCGCCCACCAATTTCGTCATGATACGTGGTAAGTCTGATTTCGTAGGTTAAATCTTTGTCCGATAATCTTTTGGCCGTGATTTCACCTGCGCGAACGTGCGTTGCGTAAGAATAGTATGTGCTGAAGGCGCACAACAGAAAAAATAGAGAACGTAGAGTCAATTGCCTCATCGGTAGTAAAATATAAAATGGGGTCAAAAATACCTTGCGGTTAGGTCGTCGCAATTATTAATTAAAAAACGAAATATTTGCGTAAATGGTGTAAAAATTATTTGTTTTTAAATGAATGACCTTTTTTCGCCGGCATATTTCAGGCTTTTTTATCAAACAAAAAAAATGAACGGGAGGTTAACAAATAAGCCCTCAAACAGCGACAGTTATCCGGCAAAAAAAGTTACACTTTAGATTGTTTCTAAATTGATTGAGACCTACTTTTGACCGCTGAAAACAGTATAAAATATCGTTTTAATCTAACAAATTTTGATATGTCTTGGCTTACCCAAACACTGACAAGCTCCATCGGCAAAAAACTGGTCATGGCGTTGACAGGCTTGTTTTTGTGCTCTTTTTTAATTGTTCACATGAGTGGAAACCTGCAATTATTTAAACACGACGACGGCTTGGCGTTCAACGTTTATGCCGTTTTCATGACGACCAACCCGCTTATTAAAACCATCTCGTACGGTCTATACGCTTTTATTCTGCTTCATGCCTTTGAAGGTCTTTATTTGGCGTATCAAAACCGTCAGGCTCGCGGGGCAAAACGCTATGTGTCTTACAACGGCAAAGCGAACAGCACTTGGTTTTCACGCAATATGGCCATTTTAGGTACCGTACTTTTGGTATTTATCGTGGTACACATGTCCAATTTCTGGTTTGAATATAAGTTTGGATATGTCCCTTATACCCAATATGAGCAAAATCTCGCCACGGGTGAGGTGACGGCAACTCCTTACGAAGGTGAAATTAAAAATAAACTGGAAGAATTTGTCCGTGAAGACACCAACACCCGCGTAGTCATTGCCAAAGACCTGTACCGCAGCGTAATGGAAGGTTTCAAAAATCCACTGTTGGTATTCTTCTATGTGCTTTCGATGTTTGCTGTTTCTTTCCACTTAGTACACGGGTTCAGAAGCGCTTTTCAAACACTGGGCATCAATCACCTGAAATACAACGGCTTACTTAATTTTCTGGGAATCGGCGTATTTGGGATCATCATTCCTATCGGTTTTGCACTGATGCCACTGTATTTCTACTTTAAAAGTATGTAAAGAATCGGTTATCGGCGCTGTTCTCCTGCGCTCAATAACCCATTAACGACTAATAATTAACAATTCACTGTTATATGGCAACCTCCCCCAAATTGAACGCCAAAACTCCCGACGGGCCGTTGGAAACGAAGTGGACCAAATACCGCTCCACCGTTCCGCTCGTCAACCCGGCCAACAAACGAAAACTGGAAATTATCGTAATAGGAACGGGGCTGGCAGGTGCTTCGGCGGCAGCCACTCTGGCCGAATTAGGTTATTCCGTCAAGGCTTTTTGTTTTCAGGATTCTGCCCGCCGCGCACACTCCATTGCGGCACAGGGTGGAATCAATGCCGCTAAAAACTACCAAAACGATGGTGACTCTACTTATCGTTTATTTTATGATACCATCAAAGGAGGTGACTACCGCGCCCGTGAAGGAAATGTGTACCGTCTGGCCGAAGTGTCAGCAGGTATCATTGACCAATGTGTAGCGCAGGGAGTACCTTTTGCCCGCGAATACGGCGGTCTGCTTTCCAACCGTTCTTTCGGGGGAACACAGGTTCAACGTACATTTTACGCGGCAGGACAGACCGGTCAGCAATTGTTATTGGGCGCTTATTCGGGCCTCCAACGTCAGGTAGGTCTGGGCGCTGTCAAAATGTATACTCGCCACGAAATGCTTGACGTAGTGGTCATCGACGGCAAATGCCGTGGAATCATTGCCCGTAACCTGGTCACCGGAGAAATCGAACGCCATTCGGGTCATGCTGTATTGCTTTGCAGCGGTGGCTACGGAAACGTCTTTTATCTTTCCACCAATGCAATGGGTTCTAACGTTACTGCCGCATGGAAAGCACATAAAAAAGGGGCTTTCTTCGGTAACCCCTGCTTCACGCAAATTCACCCAACCTGTATACCGGTATCAGGCGACCACCAGTCGAAACTGACGCTGATGTCGGAATCACTTCGGAACGACGGACGTATCTGGGTTCCTAAAAAACAAAATGACAATCGTCCTGCCAATCAGATTCCCGAAGAAGAGCGCGATTATTATCTGGAACGCCGTTATCCGGCCTTCGGAAACTTGGTTCCTCGCGACATCGCCTCGCGTGCTGCTAAAGAACGTTGCGATGCAGGTTACGGAGTAGGTACTTCCAAAATGGCCGTTTATCTTGATTATGCGGCGGCCATTGAGCGTTACGGCAAAGGTGAGGTGAATAAACTCAACATCCACGACGCTACGCCTGAAAAAATCATCGAACTTGGGAAAGGCGTAGTAAAAGAAAAATACGGTAACCTGTTTGATATGTATCAGCAGATCACCGGCGAAGACCCTTATGAAGTACCGATGCGTATCTATCCGGCAGTCCACTATACAATGGGCGGCCTTTGGGTAGATTATAACCTGATGACGACTGTACCGGGTTTATATGCTTTGGGCGAAGCCAACTTCTCCGACCACGGCGCCAATCGCCTCGGAGCCAGTGCATTGATGCAGGGATTAGCGGATGGGTACTTTGTTATTCCTTATACTATTGGGGCATACTTAGCCAATGAGATACGCACAACTCATATTTCGACGGATCAGGCAGAGTTTGTAGATGCGGAAAACAAAGTAAAAGAGCGCATTACTAAATTACTTTCCATTAAGGGAAAAACCTCTCCCGAAGTATTCCACAAACGTCTTGGCAAAATCATGTGGGATAAATGCGGAATGGCCCGTAATGCTAAAGGCTTACAAGAAGCAATCCTGGAGATTCAGGCCCTGAAAAAAGAATTTTGGTCAGATGTAAAAGTAATGGGCGATGCCGATGAATTCAATCCTGAACTTGACAAGGCCGGCCGCGTAGCAGACTTTATCGAATTAGGAGAGTTGATGTGTACCGACGCCCTCAATCGTAACGAATCCTGCGGCGGTCACTTCCGTGAGGAGTATCAAACCGAAGAAGGCGAAGCACTTCGTGACGACGAGAATTATATGTTCGTATCGGCGTGGGAACACAAAGGCGAAAGTGCCTGGGAGCTTCACAAAGAGGATCTGATCTATGATAACATCAAAATCGCGCAACGGAGTTATAAGTAGAAAAGTTTTCCGTTAACTGTTATCCGAAAAATGGATGAAATTCGTTCTTTCCGGGATTTAAAGTGTTGGAAAGAGGGGGTTAATCTTCGTAAAATGGCCAAACCACTTTTAGACAGATTTCCGGCGGATGAAAAATACCGATTAACGAATCAACTTATTAGGGCTTTGCGCTCTGTTACTAATAATATTGCTGAAGGGTTTGGCAGATATCATTATCAGGAAAACATTCAATTTTGCAGAATTAGCAGGGGTTCTCTTACAGAAATTCAAGACCATTTTTTGATTGCTCTTGAAGAAAACTATATAACTAATGATGAATATCAATCAATTGATACACAGACTGAAAAATGTCTTGCTCTCATTAATGGTTATATTAATTATCTTAGAAAGCGTAAAAGTATCGATACAGATAACAGTTAACGGACAACAGTTAACAAATAACGAATAACACAAAATGGAAGGAAATATGAATCTGACCCTCAAGGTGTGGCGTCAGAAAAATAAAAAAGATTTAGGTCGTATGGCGACCTATCAATTAACAGGCATCTCACCTGACATGTCGTTTTTGGAAATGTTCGACGTATTGAACGAACAACTCATTAACGAAGGGCAGGAA
The DNA here is from genome assembly GCF_965279615.1 of Runella sp. Classification (NCBI taxonomy): domain Bacteria; kingdom Pseudomonadati; phylum Bacteroidota; class Cytophagia; order Cytophagales; family Spirosomataceae; genus Runella; species Runella sp. The sequence continues at coordinate 780,251 of NZ_OZ257252.1, forward strand.
CCCGTTGCGTTTGACCATGACTGCCGCGAAGGGATCTGCGGTGCATGCTCAATGTACATCAACGGGCGCCCTCACGGCCCTAAAGGTGCCGTTACGACGTGCCAACTTCACATGCGCAGTTTCAGCGATGGCGATACCATTGTTGTTGAGCCTTGGCGCGCCAAAGCTTTTCCTGTTATTAAAGACTTGGTGGTAGACCGTTCTGCGTTTGACCGCATTCAATCGGCCGGAGGATACATTTCGGTAAATACGGGTAATGCGCAGGATGCCAACAGTATTCCGATCTCGAAAGACAATGCTGATGAAGCTTTTGAAGCTGCCGCGTGTATCGGTTGCGGAGCGTGCGTTGCTGCGTGTAAAAACGCATCAGCTATGCTGTTTGTATCAGCGAAGGTTTCGCAACTCGCGTTGCTCCCACAAGGTCAACCGGAACGCAAAATGCGTGTAGAACGCATGGTAGCACAAATGGACGACGAAGGGTTTGGGGCATGTACCAACACCGGTGCCTGCTCGGCAGAATGCCCGAAAGAGATTTCACTTGAGCATATTGCCCGCCTGAACCGCGAGTATCTGGGCGCAAAATTGACTTCTGAAAGAGTCTGATAATAAATATCATACAACAAAAAGCGCCGGTTGGTTTTGAATCAATCGGCGCTTTTTGTTGGTGCAACAGTTCGATTTACTTTGTTATTTTCTGCACATATCGCTTGCCATCAATAAAAAATACCAATATATAATTGCCTTGGGGAACCGAAAAAATGGAAAAGTAATTGCCAATTCTTTCTTTTTTGGTAGCTGATTTACCCAACCAAACCTGATTTTCTATTTTTAGTTTCATTAGCTCTTTGCCTGATACATCAAACAGATAAGCCTCAGGCACATTATAGTTATCGGACGTTATATACAGATGGTCTTTAAAAGGGTTAGGAAAAACCGAAACTGTCGGCTCTTCTATATTTTCTATCCAATAATTGAATGCAAGACTAAAATCAGTACTGATGGGAATATAATTTGCATTGCCCTGTTGTGTCGCATTGATAACCAAAGTGATAGGTATGCCTACCTTATTCAAGCCGACTTCTTTTAATATATTTTCGTAATTCGGTTTTAAATAGACAGTGTCATTACTGATATAAAAAAGTTTGGCGGTTATCTCATTGTTGTCAATACCTTTAAACGTCAAAGGCAGTTTGGAAGAAGCATGCACAGGGAGCTTAAATGGAAAACTAAGGGTTGATACATTGTACATTATCTCATTCGCATTTAATCCTTCAAGGGTGATGGTTTGTGCGTAGCGTTCAACCCTCCAAAAAAGCCGTTGAGTATTGGCCGAGTGAGTAGAGGTAGCTTCATGACTGATCGTAACAACAAAAGGCCCCGGTTTCCCGGTTGGATACACCACTCCATCTTTAATGAAAGCGCTCTCTCCTTGCGTTGTTACATTTAAGGCTTTATTTATATTAACCGAATAAGAAAAAGCGAAAGGTTTAAAATCGACATACATTGTGGTATCAATAGGACGAGCTCGAATGATAGAACTCTGTAATGTCGGCAACCCCACACGTATATCGGTATAAAAAAGATCACCTCCATTTGCCGATTGGGCAGTTAACGTTATGGAACCTTCTTGTCCTCCCAAAACCAATTTCTTTCCTTCTACACGAGCAATTCCATCAACCGAATAAGGTTCCACTCCACCGTCAGAGTATGAATATTTCACAGCTCTGACTTTTACAATTACATCAGAGCCATCCGAACTATACGTTTCGAATGTTATCCCATTTTTCTTCAAACTATCCGAAAGAATAATTTCTGAAGGTAAGTTTCTAACCTCTACCCACCGCGTATTTTTCGTGCTGTACAGATATATTTTATTATCCAAAACCGCCAATATATCATGATTAGGAAGTACATCCACGTATTTGTTCAAGGTTGGCGTATAAAACGCTTGATTGAAACTGGTTCGAAACATTCCCTTAACAGTAAAACTGCTGTCTTTTGTTAAATCAGGCAATATTTTATCAAACCCTACCAAAAGCAATGAATCCCTTCCTGCAATGCTTTCATATTTTTGGTAATAATGCGTAAAACTAGTGAATGTCGGATCCAATTTAAGGTATTTATCATTGCTCGGGTCGTAACGATAAACACTACCTCCACAACCTTCCAAGCATTCACCATCAAATAAAAATAAGCTATTCCATACTTTCTTAATGTGCACAATTGGCATACCCATTCCGAATCTTTGGCGCAGGATAATTTCTATAAATTGCTTATCTCTCTTTCCATTGGCCTCAAATCGCCCGCCTGCATGATAAATTTTTCCGTCATCGTTTACTACAATATTGGTGGTAAGTTTCCCTCCTTCCCACAAGAATGCGTCATCAGCTTTACCATCAAAAAAATACCGATTGACTTTATCATTATTTGAGGTATAAATATGCCTTCGAAGCGTATCAACATATACTATCTGGCCTGAAAGGCCGGTCAGGTAGTTTTGATTATTCGCACCATCTATAACCACTTTTTCAGCATTCGAGGTCTGCAACAGTACAAGATTTCCTCCCAAATAAAAGATTCGGTTTACAGATTCCGAAAAACGGTATACTTCTACGCCTTGACGAAACTTTACGAAACGTTGAATATTTGAATAGGGATAAGGGTCTTTGTAACCAACCCAAAAATCTGAGTTTGTAAGTGACTGAATATTAGTTATTTCTTCCTGAAACGTGTCTGTTGGAATTTTTCTGTTGATAGGAGTTATTGCCAGCGTTTTAATGTCTAATCTGTACGTTTTCAAGCCTTTGTCGGCATAATATAAATAATTATTTTCAACATGAATCGACTCTTCATCTACATCCGAAATTCGTATAATTGACAGCTTTCCCTGCTCATCCAAAAAAGCAAAGCCTTTCTTTTCAATTTTAAAAGTTACATACCGAGTAGCAGTAGATTGCAGATAGATATAATTTGTATTAGGATCGTTGTTGATCAGCGATAAGGTCGCTTTAAAGGAAAGCACATTCCCTTTAAAGTCTATTTTTAAGAGTTCTCTTAAAGTGCCAAATTCTTTAGTGCTTTTAACAAGTATAGTATCCCCATGAAATGTACACTGCTGCCATAGGAAAGCTTCTTCACTCATACCTAATTGTAGAGTTGATTTTTCAAAAACTAAGTTATTGGTCGTCAGCAATTGCTCATGAGGTTTTAGTTTGTACAATTGCAACGCATCTGCCTGATTGTCATTATCTTTAATGACCAATACCCATACATTTTTTTCAGGATCAACCCTGATTTCCTGTAAAGAAAAGCCATTGTTGTCTGTAGTGATTTTCGGGCTGAGGAAAGTTGTATTAATCAATGACTGCCTGTTTCCCTGTAAATTATAAACATTTGTCTGTACTTTATATCCGTATTGAGTATTGACAGAACCATTTGTAATGATACGATCATTCTCAACCTTGGTGACTGCATGATCTTTGATGTCCAGTGAGATTTTACCAAAGGTTTTCAAATCAAAATAATTAACGCTAAAAGTACTGTCACTCGACCTGTTTGAATATGGGACAAACCAAAACCCCTCTTCGGTAAGACTGTTACGAATATACGTTCCTAAAAAACTCCCTTTTATATTTCCCGCCGTATCAATCACAGCCGACTCAACGGTGTATTTACCTATAACGTTTTTTAAAGGACGTTCAACACGGGCTATCATCGTCTTGGAATTGAACGCTATTATGGCTTGAATTTTATAAGCCGGCAGTTCAAAGGTGGCGTTTTCAAATTTGAATGCAGTATCAGGTGCATAGATTTGAGCCCACAAAACGCTTGAGCTAAACATTAAAAAAAAGCAGATCGTTAATTTCATAACTGCCAAAAGTAGAAAAGGTGAAGAATGTCAGTAAAATTAACTAAAAAACCAATGTCCGGAAATAGCCTCGAAACTTCAATTTACTTTATTCATCCGGAATGAAATTCTAAATCCATTTTGGTATCTATATGGTTCTCACTACCTTGTTAAAAGCTATGGAAAAATGTTTGCCAATGCGACCCATAAACGTTAAAAAATCTTGAAGTATAACGGGCAATAAATTCCCCATTTAGCCCATTGGCACAGCCTTTTTGTCTGCTTTATAAAGTTAAAGTCCTTCCATCATTCTCCCGCACGACAAAAGCCATGCAGGAATAACACTTAAGGCCATGAAATACGTAATCAACCTCTTCTTAGCAATCTGCATTGCGTTGGCAAGTATTCTCTCTATTTGCTGTGTTATAATCTCTATGCCGTTGATCCTGTTCTTTGGTCGCCTCTCAGAGCCTTCCACACATCCGGATTCGTTTTCCGCTCTGTAAATTTTTTATAAAAAGAACCAAAAAATATCCGACTTTTATCAAGTAAGTATTGTAATCTATGGCCTTTAGCATTGCATATTCTGAGCTTCACTCTTTTCAGGAAAGTATATTCAACGTGATTTTGGTTTTGTATTTATCTGTTTTTGGCAAATAAATATACCAAAAAATAGTTTTTTGATATGCTATATTTTTGGTATATTCGCATGAAAATATACTATATTTTCTCCATTATCTCCTAACCGACCAAACCTGACAATAAATTTAAAGCGATGAAATTTGTAATCAGCCTTTTTTTAGCATTTTACCTAACGCTAGCCTGTATTTTTTCTATTTTCTGTGTCGTACTCTGTATTCCAGTTATTTTGTTTTACGGCCGGTTCTTTTCTTCTTCACTAAATTCAAATTCATTTCCTCCGGCGTAAAGTTTCCTTATTTCCGGCTATCCCGGCAATGGGAGCATTACCAAATAGAAACTGCTCTTATTCTTTATGTCGCATAAAACTCTTTGATTCCCCTATCCTTCGACCCAACACTTCGATTGATTTTTTCTTTTCATATATTTATCTGCCAAAACCGGCTATTGAATTTATATTCTTTAAGTATTCTTACGGAAGTCAATCAATTCTCCTGAATTAGCAGTACATTGTACGTAAATACTACTGATTTGATACTTGAAGAAATTTTTGACAGTACCCAAAGGTATTTACCTCAGGTAAATTTTGACTTGGCAATCATCAAACATGAACGTTTTGGAGAAGAAGCCATAAAAGTAGTTTGTACTGTCAATAATTTAACTGCAAAACGAATTATACGCAGGATCTACGAAAATCCTTTCAGCATAAGCACATGCTGGTTCATTGATGAGAGAGAAGTGAATAATTATTACTCATCCATCCTCGAAAATATCTACGAGTCGCAGGTCAAAGGCGGAGCTGTTCTTGTCTATTAGATGCCTTTCCTGATTCCCATCACAACCAATTACACTTCCTTCCTGTTGCCATTTTATCTTTTTTCGATTCGCCAACGCATGACCGGTTCGCCTTATTTTACATTTTTTCCCCGGCTCAAAGGATACTGATATTGGTATAATCCAAATTTTTTTTACCGTTAATTAATTTTGTAGGCATTTACTAATGAATATTTTCGTAGATTTATCTACCAAATTTACCCTACCCAAAAATTTATTAAAATTATGGCTACAATTGAATACTTCGTAAGTTCGCGAGCTGAACATGAGTATGTGGTACATTCGAGGATCAACAGCGAGTATTTTTTAAATTTAAAAGCTGAGCAGGCTATAAATGCAGCGCTAGGATGGCATGGTGGAAAGATTGGAAAGTATCGGTTCGAAGTAAATGTCTTTACTAAATCTTCAAAGCTTGGCATCAACAACGGAAAAGTTTGGAAGCTCTGCATGTGGGAAGGCGACAAAGGAATGGCAAATGGTTGTGTTGTCAATTATGATCGCGGGTGGCAGCTGAAGCCTTTAAAAGAATATGAACCTTATATCCTCCACATTTTGAGATTATACAGTTGATCGATATCTATTCTCCACTGAAAAAGCCGCTGTGATAGCGGCTTTTTCAGTGAGAAAACCCGGAATCAGATCTTCATACTTTTTTATGCGGATTTGCTTTTACTTAAATACTATAAGTACATTGGCTAAAATAGTTTGATGTATTTCGTATTTGTTTGACGGCAGCGGCCGACCGCCCCATCCGGGGTCAAACAAATAACGCAAAGTATTTTTAATGAACTACTTATATAGATATAGCGTATTTACTCTACAAACTCAATCCGACTCCATTTTTCGGGCAAATGGGTATCATAAATCCCATGAGGGGTCAGGGCCATGGCCGGATGAGGCTGCACTTCTTTGCCGCCAACCATGAGTTTTTGAAATCTTCCTAAAAAAAGAGTCCAGACATCTCCATTGACCGGAGGTAATGAGCGGCCGTTGGCCAACAGTTGCAAACTGCTCCAGGGAATGGCAATTTCCAGACTCCATCCTTTGTCAATATCCCTATTGTCGTTTAAAGTTCCATCCACCTGAACAGCCGTTTGCAGGCCCGGCATATCAAAATTCGTAAAGGCCCAACGAACCCCGCGAGGATGTGTACCTTTCCAGAAAGACGCTCCGCTGCGGTCATAATCACCGCCAAAGGTGTAGGCTTGCGACTGATGGACGTCAAATTCGGGAATGTCAAATTTACTTCCTTGGGTATAAGCATCTTTCCAGATAAAAAACACTTCATAAACCGTATTGGCTGCGTTTACTTCCAATTCATAATAACAATCGCCACCATCAATGAATACTTCCAAATCATTTTCCAGAAAAACAATGCTGTCGCGTTCAGTTTGATACGCCTCCACAAGGGGTTCTTCGGCAATGAAAGCAATATATAAATGTGTATCATTCCAAAGAACTGCCGTTTGTGTGTTATACATTCCGGTATCGCCGGTGACCATATCTACCAATCTCTTACTCCATTGCGCACTTTTCCATATGTCTTTACGAACATCTCCGTCCACATTGATAGATTCCGCAATTTTTCGGGCTGTATAGTCCACTAAAGTCTTCATTGACCGGGCAGTTTACTTAGAAAAAATTGGCTCAATACTTCAGGCCATCTATACCGTTCTCAACTTATAACTGTCTGATTTTAATGTTTTTAAAAAACACCTGATCGCCATGGTATTGAAGTAATATTCTGCCTTTTTCACCGGTTCCGAAATTAGGATAGTCTTTGTATTTGCTCATGGCAATGAGGCGGCGGTACTCATCGCTGTTGCGTTCGTATTCTACTACTTTTACGCCATTGAGCCAATGCTCGGTATGATTGCCTTTTGAAACGATCTTGGCCGTATTCCACTCTCCGATCTTGCGAACAGGCTTGTTTTTAGCAGCAGGAATCAAGTCATATAATGATCCAATGGTTCGGTTTCCGTCGCGCCCCATCTTGGCGTCGGGATGTTTGTCATCGTCCAACAATTGAAATTCCAAGCCTAAACCTGATGTGGGAAGGTTGGGATCTATAAAGTATTTAATGCCGCTGTTGCCACCTTCGACGAGTTTGAAATCCACACTCAGCTCAAAGTTGCTGAATGCTTCGGTGGTCACGATATCTCCGCCTTTGCCTTCCGAAGGCTCCACACTCAGCACGCCATCGCTGATTTTCCAGCCTTTTTCGGGGAATTTATCAAGCGACGCGCCTCTCCAACCTTCTGTTGTTTTACCGTCCCACAATAATTTTACACCTTGCTTTTTCTCCGCAGCAGAAAGGGTATTGGGTGCCTGTTGGCTAAATCCAACGCCGCAAACAGATAAAAGAAGAAGCGTAAATGTTGTTTTAGTGAAAGTGTATTTCATTTTAGAATAGATTTTATTGAATTATGAATAAATTTTTATCGACGATTCACTTTTAAATTTTGGTCTATGATTCTATTATTATAGAATGCTTATAGCGCCAATTCTACTCCATTGGTTGGCCGAAATTTCGCAAATTTCCTTCATAATTCCGGCAGAAAATCGCTTTAACTGCTTCTCCTTTTTAACTTTTCCTTCTATTAGAGATGTTAAAGCCAAGGCTTTTAATAAATTTGGCACAGACAACAGTACAAAATTAACGACTGAGAAGCTCCTGCTGTCTCTAAATTTTCCGAAACCACAAATAAAAATATAGTATCAACAACCAATACTAAGATGAACGCAATTGTTTTAGAGGAACCCGGAGTTCTCAAAAAAATTCAAAAAGAACAACCTCAACAACCTCAGCCTAATGAAGTTCTGCTGAAAATGAGAAGACTGGGTATCTGCGGAACCGACCTCCATGCTTTTAACGGCAAACAGCCTTTTTTTTCCTATCCAAGAATATTGGGGCACGAAATTGCAGCTGAGGTGGTCGCTTTGGGCGAGCAGGTAAATCATTTAAAGATCGGTGACCTATGTGCCGTAATGCCTTATCGAAACAAAGAAGTAGATCAAGCCGTACGACGCGGAAAAACCAATTGCGGCAGTACATTGAGCGTTTTCGGAGTACACGAAGACGGCGCCATGCAGGAATACATTACTTACCCCGCCGATCAGGTTTTTCCGGCCAATGAATTATCGCTTGATCAAATCGCCATGATCGAACCGTTGGCTATTGGCAGTCATGCCGTAGAAAGAGCCGATATCCGGCCCGATGATATTGTTTTGGTGGTTGGTGCGGGGCCTATCGGTATCGGGACCATAGCCATGGCATTGCTGAAAGCCGCTAAAGTAGTGGTGCTTGATATGAATCAAAACCGACTGGATTACATCAACACCTATTTTCCGTCGGTTTCCTGTATCCAACTCAATGATGTGGTAATAGATTCTTTAAAAACCTTACTCAACGGCGATTTGCCAACGGTTATTCTTGATGCTACCGGCAATAAAGAATCCATGCAAAAATGCCTAGAATACGTAGCTCCCGGAGGAACGATTGTCTACATCGGACTTTTTATCGGTGATATCGTCTTTCACGATCCGCTTTTTCACCGCAAGGAAATCACCTTGAAGGCTTCCAGAAATGCCGTTGCGACTGACTTTACGAAACTGATTCGGCTCTTAAAAGCAGGTTTGGTTTCTATTGATGGCTACATTACACACCGTTTGGCGTTTGGAACCCTGAATGAAAGCTTCACAAAACTCTATTTACCGGAGGAACGCGTGATCAAAGCCGTTGTCGAATTTGAATAAATGACTCAAAAGCCTACGTAATAAAAAAGTTCGGTATACTGAAATGAGCCTACTTCATAAGTAAAGGGTTCCGAAATTTTCTGTTTAATAAAAATTTAATTCTTAATTTTTTTGAATAAATGCGCTATTGCATATATATTTGATGATATTACCCTACTTAAAAAACCATAAATAATGTTTACACACAAATCACTCTGCCCTATAACGGGGTTAGAGATTTTACCCTACAAAAAGCCCGATGAAAGTTTCAGGGGCATTCAGTACTTCATCCCAAGCATAAGTGACAATCTGTTGGTTTCAATCGCAGAAAATGTACTTCAAAACAGTGAGCTGCGTAGCGAAATGATAGAAAATCGCGAAAAATTCACAAAAAATCTCCGGATGGTTTCAAAACTAAGACAGGAAATATTTGTCTCATCAGGCAACTGGTGGTTGTTTTTGAAATAAAATCCGCATGAATTTTGGTTTTTGTACGGGATATTTTGCAAATCACCACCTTAAAGGGTGGTGATTTGTTTTATGCACTATTTGCCAATAAAAGTCATTTATACCTGTCAAAAAACAGCACATTTTACCCTTCCTGCTCCTTATAATTCGAACGTTTCTTCCTGCTCGTCAAAAAATAAATAGTTCAGAAAATCACAATAGGGCTTAATGAGGCGACACCCCTTAATGATCTCTGACGCAAATTGAGGCGAAGTAACATCGGCATCAGAGTACTTATGCATAAAAAACAATTGCTTCCGTTTTAACAACGCTATATCCGGGTGATCTTCCGGATAACCTTTAGGCATTCGCTGAAGACTTTCTCCCCATATTTCGGGAAAATAATCTCTAAATTCGGGCGCTTCAATAATGCTTTTCAATTCCTGCGGATTAAAGTCTATTTCCTGACGAAACTTGGCCAGATGCTTGGGTGTAGGAGCCCACATTCCCGCGCCCAAAAATGACTCACCGGGTTGGATATGCAGGTAAAAATCAGTACGCCCCGAATGACGACCACCGGGCCCAATGGCGGCGCTAAACCATTGTTTATAAGGTGATTTATCCTTCGAAAAACGAATATCCCGATTGATTCTGAAAATGCAGTCTTTTACTTCAGTATTGGGCAATGTCTCAAACTCTCCCACTCCTTTCAATAAGGCTGCGACCAATTTTTCGAGGTCTTTTTTTGACGTATCATAGCGTTTACGGTTTTCGGCAAACCAATCCCGGTTATTGTTTTCGGCTAAATCTTTTAAAAAATCTAAGGTTGACTGCGACAGCATAGTATTTCGTATTTTGCCTTAAAAATAGCAATTTTGCACCGCTTCGGGGAAAGAACGTAGGAGTTAATGATTAAAAAACTCTCTTTTCCTGCAATGGCAACCTGTAAACTGAGAAACATGTCACGAATCTTAACCGGTATTCAAAGCAGCGGCAAACCGCACCTTGGCAATATTTTGGGCGCTATTTTGCCCGCCATTCAACTCTCCGAACAATCAGGCAATGAATCCTTTTTGTTCATTGCTGATTTGCATTCGTTAACCAGCCTGAAAGATGCGAACACGCTCAAAGACAATATTCGGGCGGTAGCAGCGGCTTGGTTGGCCTGCGGTTTGGATACCCAAAAAGTAGTGTTTTATCGGCAATCGCGGGTGGCGGCTTATCATACCGAACTTACCTGGTACCTTTCGTGCGTTACGCCTTATCCAATGTTGGCAAATGCCCATTCATTCAAAGACAAGTCTGATCGTCTGGCTGATGTTTATGCAGGTCTGTTTCTGTATCCGGTGTTGATGGCTTCGGACATCTTATTATACGATGCCAATTTTGTTCCCGTTGGCAAAGATCAGAAACAACACCTCGAAATGACCCGCGACATGGCCGAGCGTTTTAACCGTATCTACGGCGACACCTTTGTGATTCCCGAAGCCCGCATTGATGAACGCCTGATGGTAATACCGGGGATTGACGGCCAAAAAATGAGTAAGTCGTACGGAAACTACATTGATATTTTCTTACCCGAAAAAGAATTACAGAAAGTCATCAAGAAAACCATCTCAGATTCCACGCCGTTGGAAGCACCCAAAAACCCGGAGACTGACATTACCTTTAAGCTTTTTTCGCTCATCGCCGGCGAATCTGATATAGCAATGATGCGTGAGAATTACCTGAAAGGCGGCTACGGTTACGGCCACGCCAAGCAGGCGTTGTTTGAAGTAATGAAAAGTCGTTTTTCCAAGGAACGTGAGTTGTTCAACTATTATTACCACGAAAACCCGGCCGCTTTAGAACAAAAATTAGAGGAAGGCGAAGAAAAGGCACGTGTTATTGCCGCAAAAAAAATTGCCGCTGTTCGGGAGAAAATAGGCCTCTCATAATTTCATTTCAATGTTCTCTTCAGTAAGAAGTGAGCTTCTGTATGTTGCACCAAATTCAGGAAATAGACACCCGAATATTTTTAGCGCTCAATGGCATTCATGCACCTTGGGCCGATACGTTTATGTATTGGGTGACCCAACGCAATACCTGGATTCCGCTCTATGCCATACTGATCATTTGGCTCATTTGGAAATATCAACAACGAGCGGCGGGCATGATCGCAAGTCTTGTACTTACCATTGTTATCGCCGACCAAACGGCCTCTACGTTGCTCAAACCCCTTTTTGAGCGCCTTCGGCCTTGTTATGTCACGTACTTGCAGAACAAAATACACTTGGTAGTGGAAGGTTGCGGAGGCACGTACGGATTTGCCTCATCGCACGCCGCCAATAGCGTAGGGCTTGCCGCTGCCCTCTATTTATTGGTCGGCAAGCAGTATCCTTGGGTGGTATGGTTTTTTGTTCCGTGGGCATTCATCGTGTCGTACAGTCGTATTTATGTGGGTGTACATTACCCATTTGACGTACTTACGGGCGCCTGTATCGGTGTGGTTGCGGCCTTTGTCGCCGTTAAAAGTGTGGAAAAAATACTGGCGCTGAAAAAGAGTTCGCACTGAGATTACTCAAAAAACTTCCTATTCATGACTTTAGTCAAAGAAAATTCCGTACCTTTGCGGAAATTTTTTCAGGGCATGGCCTCATTTAATCCGATCAAAATATTTTCCGGCTCGCAGTCAAATTATCTGGCAGAAAAGATCGCCCGTCATTACGGGAGAGACTTGGGCGGCTATAGTTTACGTAAGTTCAGTGATGGAGAAATGTCTCCCAGCTTTGAAGAATCCATTCGGGGATGCGATGTTTATTTGGTACAATCGACGTTTAACTCTTCCGAAAATTTCATGGAGTTGTTGTTGATGATCGACGCCGCCAAACGCGCTTCCGCTCACCAGATCACAGCGGTCATTCCTTATTTTGGATACGCACGCCAAGACCGTAAGGACAAACCGAGAGTACCGATTGCCGCCAAATTAGTAGCCAATTTGCTCACAGCGGCAGGCGCCCAGCAAATCATGACGCTTGATCTGCACGCCGGCGCCATTCAGGGATTTTTCGATATTCCGGTAGTTCATTTGGAAGGTTCAAGTGTATTTGTACCCTACATTAAAAGTTTACACTTAGACAATCTGGTAGTAGCTTCTCCCGACGTGGGGGGTGCTGCCCGCGCTCGTAATTTTGCAAAATTCTTCAATGCCGACATTATCCTTTGCGATAAGTATCGTAAACGTGCCAACGAAGTGGCCTCAATGCAGGTAATCGGAGATGTGAAAGATGCTAACGTGGTCTTCATTGATGACTTGATTGACACAGGAGGCACGATCTGTAAAGCAGCCGAGTTGGTCATGAGCAAAGGAGCAAAGTCAGTACGTGCCATTTGTACCCACCCGGTGATGTCAGGACCGGCCCACGAGCGTATTCGCGCTTCTGTCTTGGAAGAGCTCATCATAACCGATACAATTCCATCGCGGGAAGAAAATGAAAAGATTAAGATATTGTCGGTGTCAGAATTGTTTGCCAAAGCCATCGGCCGTATCCGTGACCACGAATCTATTAGTTCATTATTTATAAATCCTGCCTAGCAGGGGTAGATGGGATCATTATTACCATCATTTTTTTTCAAACATTTTAAAATACAAGAATTATGAAAAGTACAGAGATTGTAGGGTTTAAAAGAGCGAATCTCGGCAAAAAAGAAGCACGCGAACTGCGCCTTGAAGCGATGGTTCCATGTGTATTATACGGTGGACCTGAGCAAGTACACTTCTCGGCACCTATGTACCTATTCCGTGAACTTCTTTTCACTCCGGACGTCTACAAAGTGACGTTAAACATCGAAGGTCAAATTTATTACGGCATTCTTCAGGATGTTCAGTATCACCCGGTAAGTGATATCATCCTGCACGCTGACTTTTTGGCTGTTGATGATGAGAAAGAAATTAAAATTGAAGTACCTGTTCGCTTCATTGGAACTGCCGTAGGCGTGACCAAAGGGGGGAAATTGGTACAAAAATTGCGTAAGATCAAAGTAATAGGGTTGGCAAAAAACATCCCTGATTACGTTGATGTTCCGGTAGCTGACCTTGATCTGGGTAAATCAGTGAAAGTAGGTCAATTGAAAGTTGAAGGATTTAAGATCGTAAACAATGCGTCTTTACCCATCGCGGGAGTTGAAATCCCACGGGCATTGCGCGGTACGTTAAAATAAGCGTTAAGCTTTCCCCATAAAAGGACTAATAGACAGGAAGCCCCGCAATTGCGGGGCTTCTCTTTTATAGACCAATATCGAATGTAACCGGAATTAAGCCGTTACGGGCAATTGAGCTTTCAATTTGTCTTCCAACACTACCTGTGGTACAGCACCAACTACGCGGTCTACTACCTCTCCATTTTTGAAAAACAATAACGTTGGAATGCTGCGAATACCAAATTTCATGGCTGTTTCGGGATTCATATCTACATCTACTTTCCCTACAACTGCTTGGCCTTCATACGCTTCCGCAATTTTTTCCACTACCGGTCCAACCATACGGCATGGGCCACACCATTCTGCCCAAAAATCTACCAACACCGGTTTATCTGAACCTGCGACCAAGTCGCTGAAGTTTGCGTCTGTAATTTCGACTGCCTTTCCCATTGTATTATTTATGACCGGGTCGCCGGTACGATTAGTGATTGATTATGTATAGTGTGGAAACCATTTTGTCCCCGGCAAAAGTTCCCAACTATCAAAATCAGCGATCATAGAAAATAGTTTAATGCGGTTCAGGATGTTCTATGTAAAGCGACGCTGCTTCCGCGCTGATCCGCGCACCGCGAGCCTGAACAGCTTTGGCGTAGGCATTGTAAATAAAACTCACAATATTTCCGTTATTGAAAGGGAAAACCAATGAATTGTTTTGATAATGAAGTGCGTTGACAAACAAAACGCAGGTAATGTTGTTGGGAAATTTAACCCATAATGTACGAAGTCCTCGCCCGACCGGATTGATCCAATCAAACCATAAGCCGTCATGGTAGACCATTGTCCCCAAACCGGAAGAAGCTTTATAGCAACCTAAGTTCTTCACTATCAGCGAGTCTGCCAAGGCTGTAGTCAGCACTTCATTTGTACCTGATGATAAGGCAGAGGCGTATATTTTACCCGCTTCGGTAGCCGTTAAGTACATTCCATAACCCCCAAATACTTGACTGAAATTTCCCGGATTCCATCCTTTTTGGGCGGTAGTGATAGGAACATTGTAGGTATACGTGGGATTATTGGCGGGAAAGGTTGTGACAACATTTTGTATTCCCGCTTTCTCAAAGATTTCCTGTTGTAGGAAAGCCAAATATCGTTGTTGTGTTTGGGCATCGTCGGTTGCATCCTTTCCCGTAAAAGTATACCCTAAAATACGTGGAATCAGCACCCTAAACAATCCGAAATTGGCATTTTGATAGCAATAAGTGCCCCGGGAAGTAACGCCCAATGCTATTATTTTTTTTAAACCATCATAGTTATTTTCACTATCAGACCCGTTCAGGCACGAACCGCTCAGGCCTTTGATCCCGCTTTTATGCGTTAACAGATCGCCAAACGTAATTTGACTGATACCTGCCCCAAGCTGCCAGGTCGGCGGCAAATAAGGCGCGATCAAGTCGGTTGTTTTTACTCCTTTTTGGTTCGCTGTTTTCAAAAAAGCCATCGCACTAAGCGTTTTGGTCATGCTGGCAATGTGCATCTTTGTATCAGGGGTAAAATCTTTTTGCCCCTCGGGATCGTTGGACCGCGATTGAAATCCACCGCTGCCTTTTGCCATTAATTGTGTGCCTTCATAAATGGCAAATGCATAACCTATGCCCCTATCTTTGAGCGTATCTTCCATCTTTTGAGCAAAGACTTCAGGTAAAGGTTGCGTTGAGGGGTCCGGTTCGGCTTCCCCGCAGCTGTAAATTCCTCCTGATGTAAGCACAAGCAAAAATGCGAACAATTGAATGGCTCGCCACTGCCTCGACTTTTTCGTTTTTTTCCTGAAATTTTCCATCGATTTTATCATAAAAACACTTTCGATCTCATCTGCGCTATCAACGCTGTAGTTGGCAATTTCGCATCCAACCATTGAATCTCCAATCCATCTCGCTCCATTTTTCTGAAAAACGTCATCTGGCGTTTGGCAAATTGATGAATAGCCACGTTAAGGCGTTCAACCATCGTACCATAATCCAGTAATCCAAGGAGATATTGGGTAATAAATTTATATTCTAATCCGTAATAAATCAATTGTTCGCCGGAAATACCTTTCGTTAACAGTCCCTGCACTTCTTCGATCATACCATTCTTCAACCGCTCGTGCAAACGGCGCGTAATGCGTTCGCGGCGCTCCTCCACGGAAAGCGAAAGACCAAACAAACGGTAATCGGCAATAAAGCTATCTTTATCTTGGCCTGTTTTAGGGAAAGGATTATCTTTTAAATAAAGGGCAATTTCGATGGCGCGGATGAGGCGTTTTCGTGTCGATGTATCTGCCAACGCGGTGTATTCAGAAGGTGTTTCTTTAAATTTTTCCAGCAACTTTTCGTCCGATAATTGTTGAAGTTTTTCGCGCAGGTTTTCATCAATGGGAATCGCCGTGAATTGATGTTCTTTCAAAACGGCTTCAATGTAAAGCCCCGTTCCACCACATACAATCGGGAGTCGTTCGCGCGCCTGAATATCAGCCATCGCTTCATAACAATCCTGCTGAAAACGATGCACATTGTACATCTCTCCTGCCGCCACATTGTCAATCAAATGATAGGGAATCTGTTGATCGTGAACCACATACTCACTTAGGTCTTTCCCCGTACCGATGTCCATGCCACTATAAACCTGTCGCGAATCAGCACTGATGATCTCGCCACCCAATTCATACGCCAAATGCGTGGCCAAGTGGGTTTTCCCACAGGCCGTGGGTCCGAGAATGACAACAAGTGGCTTCATTTAGGGTTCTTCAGGAGGTTAAGTAAATACTTTATATTGCCTGCGTTGTAAATTTTCAGAGTGCTTTCAGGCAAGTTTTTGGGGGAGGCGTATTTGCGTTCAAACGTAGCGGGATTCACCCAAAATTCCTGTGGAGGTGTAATGCCGATTCGTTCAAAGCCCAATCGCTCATAACTTTGTCCCGTCGACCAATCGCGGTCAGCATAGGTCATGATGTCGTCAGGTTGAACTTCTTTAATAAAGGCACTCAACAACTTATTGAGTCCCCCCACAACCGTCGCATCCAACACATTGGCAAAACGAATCAACTCAAACGAACGGTATGTTTTTTCTGCACGAAGGATATTTTTTCCGCCACTGAAAGACGCCACTGCAACGAGAAGTTCAGAAGCCGAAAGAGAGAGCTCAGGTTTGTGCTGCCATTTTTCCAATACTCTGAAATAACGCTGCGGCAAAAACAGGCCGTACTTGTATTTGGCCGTGGTAGAACCCTGCAAATGATTGATCGATAAGAACCAATCCAACGTCGGTTTATCAATGCGACGTACTTGTGTTAATCGGGCGGGAATGCGATACGTTTGGCCAAGCAGTGCCCTCAATCTGGATGTAACAACGTTTTTTTTTGTGCGCCACACATCCTCCCATAAATGAATCACTTTTATATCCTTTTCAGCGCATCTGTCTGAGATTGCCGCAAAGGTTTCAGGCATATGAACGATTGCATCAAAATGGACCGGAACGCATTGAATTACAAGGCGTTTCTCAGAAAGAAAGAAGTATGAAAAAGGCATATTAACTCCAAAAAACGTCGCAGAAACCTCCGGCAGGGCATGTAGCAAATTCGCTATTTCAAAAACAAACGAAGGGTACGGTTCCAAAGAGAAATTGGTTAATTTTTTAAGATTGTACGTTAGATAAAACGTTCCTTAACTTTTTATAATAAGTTGATACTTTTATCCCTAAACTTCCCTCTCAACAGGTCAAAATAAGGTAGGGGTTTATGACAAAAATAGCGATGGTTTCTGAAAAGTGGCTCGAAAATAAAACAATTATTATCATTGGCGGAACAACGGGATTGGGGCTATCCGCCGCGAAAGCGTTTGTGACACAGGGCGCGAACGTAGTGGTTGTGGGAAGAAATTCCGAAAGCTGCGAGGAAGCCGAAACGATATTGGGAAAAACAAGAGCGACGGCACTCCAAGGCGATGCCACCGACGCACTTACGGCCGAAAATGCCATTCAGCAGGCCGTCCTGAACTACGGAAGTTTTGATGGATTATACCACGTAGCGGGTGGAAGCGGCCGAAAATACGGCGATGGACCATTGCACGAACTTTCATTGGAAGGCTGGAACAAAACATTTGAACTTAATCTTACATCATTGATGCTTTCCAATCAGGCAGCCATTCGGCAGTTTTTAAAGCAAAAAACAAGCGGAACTATCCTAAATATGGGTTCCGTATTGGGGTACTCGCCCTCTCCTCAATACTTTGTAACGCATGCTTATGCCGCCACCAAATCGGCCATTATTGGCTTTACTAAATCCATTGCTGCCTATTACGCCCAAAACAATATTCGTGTCAATGTGCTTGCGCCTGCTTTGGTCGAAACGCCTATGAGTCAACGGGCGTCGCGCGATGAGGTCATTCTGAATTTTGTCAAAACCAAACAGCCGTTGGACGGCGGTCGAAATGGGCAACCTGCTGACTTAGACGGCGCTGCGGTCTATTTTATGTCTGACTATTCCAAATTTACCACGGGACAAATTTTATCGGTCGACGGCGGCTGGTCCATTTCTGAAGGGCAATATTAACTATGCATATCATTGGAATAGATCTTGGCGGTACCAACGTAAAAGGAATCGTCATTGACGAGACCGGAACCATTCTCAAACAACATTACGTAGCCACGCAGGATACGGGCGATACCACTTGGCGGGTCAATGTGCTGGAAATGGTGCTCTATCTGAAAAGTTGGTTGCAGGGACCGGTAGCGGCCATCGGAATGTCGGCGCCCGGGCTTCCTGATGAGCATAACAGCTGCATTGCCTTCCTGCCCAATCGGTTGAACGGGTTAGAAAATTTTATTTGGACACATTATTTGGGTGAAAAAAGTTTTGTTTTGAACGATGCTCATTCGGCACTGATGGCTGAAGCAGCTTTCGGCGTGGCGAAAGGCTATAAAAATGTTGTTTTGTTAACGCTGGGTACAGGAATTGGCGGCGGCTTACTCATCAACGGACAACTGTATCAGGGACTTAACCAAATGGCCGGACATTTGGGCCATTTTTCGCTCAATGCAACCGACGACGAAGTAAGCATCATAGGAATGCCGGGAAGTTTGGAGTACGCCATCGGTAATTATTCCGTGGCCAAACGGTCTAAAGGACGTTTTGAATCGACTTGGGAGTTGGTCGAAGCCTACCGAAAAGGTGACGCATGGGCAACGCTTGTTTGGTTAACCTCCCTGCAAAAATTAGCCGTGGCGCTCAGTTCTTTGATCAATGCCTTTTCGCCCGAGTTAATTGTCTTGGCGGGCGGAATCACCTTTGCCGACGGTGCACTTTTTGAACCTCTTAAACAATACATGGATCTCTACGAGTGGCGACCCGGCGGGAAACAAACCCCTATCGTACAGGCCCATTTCGGTGACATGGCCGGAGCCATTGGCGCGGCAGGTTTTGCATTATCAAAAATCAAAAATTTGTAGAGACTCAACCGTAGGAACGCAACTGTTACGTCTCTACAAAACTCATACATATGTCAGTAATTCAAGACTTTATCAATAAATCGCGCGGAATATTAGATACAATCGAAGCGCAACAGCCTCAAATTCAGCAGGCGGCCAAATGGTTTGCCGATTCTATTTTGGCGGGGCGCATGGTTCACGTTTTTGGCAGCGGCCACAGTCGGATCATGGTCGAGGAAATGTGGCCGCGCTATGGTTCGTTTGCAGGATTCAATCCCATTGTTGAGCTTTCACTTACCTTTCATAATCTTGTAGTCGGGGCCAACGGGCAGCGACAGGCCATGTTTTTGGAAAATGTACCGGGTTTTGCCGAACGTATTTTACGAAACTTTGACCTTTCGAAAATTGATACGGCGTTGGTTATTTCTTCATCAGGCACTAACATTGTTCCCGTTGAAATGGCCGAGATTTTTCAGCAACGCGGCATTAAAGTGGTCGCATTGGTCACGACTCAACATTCCGCTGCCAGCGTTTCCAAACGTGCTGACGGTAAAAAACTCACCGATTTTGCTGATCTGATTCTGGACACGGGCGCACCCGTGGGCGATGCTATGGTGTATGTACCCAACCTCGACACGCCTGTTGCTCCCGGCAGCACTGTCGGTGGCGCAACGCTTATCAACTGTTTGAAAGCAGAAACGGCTCGCCTCCTGACCGAAGCAGGGCAACCTCCAAAAGTGTTAAGCGCGGCTGTTGTGGTAGGCGCACAACGAGCCGTTGAGCTATTTGAAGGGGCCTATGATGAGCACGCGCATCGCATCGCAAAAATGTACGCGAACGTGGGAATCCCAAGTTATGTGTCTAAAAATCAATCAGAATAAATATAGCCTTGGAAAGTTTCAAAAACTTTCCAAGGCCAGCTCACTTTAACATTAACAGCATGAAAAAGCTTTTTTTGTGGCTCCCTGTTCTATTGATTTCAGGAGCACTTTTTGCCCAAACTAAAACGACCATCAACCCAAAGGAACTTCCGCCCGTTTCTAATTATTCGCAGGTTGTGATCATCAACGAAGGAAAAACAGCCTTCATTTCGGGTCAGGTTTCTGTCAATTCGAAGGGCGAAATTATCGGAAAAGGAGACTTGAAAGCACAGGCAAAGCAGGTCTTCGAAAACCTGAAAACGGTTCTGGCCGCAAGCGGTGCCAATTTCAGCAATTTGGTAAAATTAACCTTTTACGTTCGGTCAAAACAGGAAAACGCGTTGCGCATCATTCGGGAAGTTCGCGATGAATATATTCCCGCCCAACAACCTCCTGCCAGTACATTACTGTTTGTAGAAGGTTTATACAGCCCCGATATTCTCATTGAAATTGAAGCCGTAGCCGCTTTAAAATAACCATCATGACGATCCGTAAAGCCACTACCGAAGACCAAGACGCCGTTTGGGCTATTATCGAACCTGTTATTCGAGCGGGTGATACCTACATGTATGCGCCCGACTCTTCGAAAGAAAAGATGCTGAATCTCTGGTTTGATTCTGAAAAATATACCTACGTCGCCGAAAAAGAACGGCAAGTGGTCGGCACTTTTTTTCTGAAAGCCAATCAACCTGATCTGGGCTCTCATGTGGTCAATGCCGGCTATATGGTTCATCCTGAGTGTCGAGGACAGGGGATTGCGGAACAATTATGTAGGTTTTCGTTGGAAGAAGCCCGCAGATTAGGCTTCAAAGCCATGCAGTTCAATTGCGTCATTTCTACCAATACCGTCGCAGTTCGTCTTTGGCAGAAATGTGGTTTTGAAATTATCGGCACAGTGCCCAAAGCCTTTCAGCACAATGAATTAGGATTGACCGACGCTTATGTAATGTACCAATGGCTGGATTAAAAGCATTAAGTAGAAGAGCAAAAGTTTTAAAGTTCTATACACTTCTGGACGGTATTCCGGTCGGGTTGTGAGCAACCCGACACACGCTTGGTGCGGAGGGTTGCTCACAACCCGACCGGAATACCGTCCAACCATTAATTGGAGAACGACTTACTATTTCAAGTTCCCTAAAACTCATGCTCAAGCACATAAGAAACTTTTACATTTTTCGGTTTTAAACCGCATTGATTTTACAGCACCCTAAAAAACGCCCAAGAATATGCAACCTCTTCCCATAAAAACAACCGTTGTCGGTTCCATGCCTTTTCCCGGATGGCTTGAATTTGCGAGCATGAACCTCAACCAATTTGGCCCCGCCGACATTGCAGAAATGATCGACGACGCCGTCATTGCCGCCGTTCACGACCAAGTAGCCGCAGGACTCGACGTCATTACCGATGGCGAACAAACGCGTTTAGATTTCAACCTGTCGTTTTACGGTTTTATCAAAGGAATTGTCAACGACGGTACCGAAACCCGCAAATACGGCCCACCGGCCCATGACCAACGCGGCAAAAACAGTATTATTGAGCCATTAACGGCACCCAAAGGCTTAGGCGTAGTGGAAGAATACAAACGACTCAAACGTCTTGCACCTGAAGGACAGCGAATTAAAATGTCAATTCCCGGACCGTATACGCTTTCGGGGCGGCTCAACCCGGGCGGTTTGTACAAAGACCGATGGGAAGTTACGGAGGCCATTTTGCCGTTGGTAAGAAAAGAAATCGAAGACCTTGTTGCCCTTGGTGTACCCGAAATCTGCGTGGACGAGCCTTCGATGAGTTGCTATGCCTATCGCGAAGATACTAAGCGTTTTGTGGATATTTTCAACCGTACCGTTGCGCCGGGCGTGGGCAAAACGCGTCTTTCCATGCACCTCTGCTTTGGCAATTATAAGGGACGTTCAGTAGGTAAGAAAACCATTGCGCCCATGTTGCCTGACTTTTTGGACATGACTGTGGATGAACTTCATTCCGAAATGACAGTGCTAAACTTTACCGATGTGCATCTATTGGAACGATTCGCCGAGAAAGTTGACGTTGCCGTGGGTGTGATCGACGTAAAAAGTTATTACATCGAAACCGCCGAAGATGTAGCCGAGCGTATTCGCAAGGTGTTGCCTTACGTTCCTGCCGAAAAGTTGGCCGTTGCGCCCGACTGCGGCATGAGTCAAACTGCCCGCTGGGCTACCAAACAAAAGTTGAAAGCCATGTGCGATGGTGCCAAGCTGGTGAGAGCAAGTTTATAATTGAGTTACTTTTCATCTTGAAAATCAAGGCGTTTTCGGGATGAAAAGTCTCTTTACAGATTTTTCCAGAAGGCTTTTTCCAACTTTTTGTCACCGGTATACGATGCACTTGCCGCGTTTTCTTTGACAGGCAACGAACTACCGATCAGTTGATATAGCTTCGTTTTTAATGTTTGCTTTTCCGCGTCTGAAAGTTCTTTATCGTTCACTAATTTCTGTAACGAACTCAAAACCGACCAGTTAGATAATTTACTGTTCATCACTTTGGGAGTTAGAAAACTGCCCAGTTCAATAATTTTTTGTTTTTGTGATCCGCTCAATTTTTGCTTTTCTGTCCGGGTTTCAATCACTCCCATTACTTCAGAAACCAACCGTTCAAGCTGTTGTTGCGAATAGATTTTTTCGCTTCGATACGCTTCGTTATAGTTCTTCAATTCACCCGTCAACCGCTTCTCTCTTTCTTTAATGGGGGGTGGATCAAAACTCGTTTTTTTGACGAACGTGCGTGCTCTTTGCTGCGCTGATTTTAAGTATTCTAAGGCTTTGTGTTCAAACGGAATTGCTTTTTCGGGTTCGTATAAACGCAGGTGCAACTCCGATTGCCACATTTGTTCCAACGCCATTTTCAACAGCGTTTTCGTCGATTGTTCATAAAAAGTATTGGCCTCGCCGTCGTCGTGCGAGTGGACATATTCCTCCAAAATAGAGGCTACCGGGTCTTTGTCGTCGGCTACTTTTTTGTCTCCGCCATGATTATGCCCTTCATGTGAACCTCCACCCGACTCCCCGCCGGGCTCACCGGTATCATGCGCATGAACAAAGCCGTGCAGTAGGGCAAAGCCTACGACAGCATCTCCCTGATTGTCTTTGGGCAATGCATTTCCGCCACCAATGGAATTTTCAAATTCTTCACCTAAATACTGGCCGTAACGCAAACGAAGTGCTTTTTGGTCAAACCCAATTTCGTTGGAAGTGCTGTTGAACTCTTTCGTTGCTATCTTTTTCTTTTTAGCGATCAATTTCTCGGTATCAATAATGATCTGCCGCTGACTTCTAAAGTACTCAGGCAAGATATTCATCGCCATGGTTGCCAATTCAGATTCTTCCACGTTGGCCGTGTCTTTATAAACTACGAAATAAGTATCTGATTTAGAATAATTTGATTCAGGGCGTTTATTGTCAATGGCGGCCCAGTAATAATACAACTCATCGCCCGGCGTAAAATTCAGGGCTTTCAAATCTATGTTTTTTACGATCTTGGTTTCTTTAAAATTGGCTTGGGTAATGGGTAATTTCACTTCCCGGAATTTCACATTTTCACCCGCGCCACGGGCCACAGTAGCAATAATAAACGCTTGATTGACCAAAAAATCATCCGACATTTTGGCCGAGATTTGCAACGTTTTTGGGTCTTTCAGGAAATGGTATTGATATAGCTCTTTGGAGGTCGGCTCAATTTTGGGTGCCAAATCAGGGATTGCTTCCAGTCTGTAATAATCTGATTGATAGACCAATGAATCTTTCCAATAAGCCTTGATGCCATACAACCCGGAATTGTACAATTGGTCGCTGTATTCAAATTGACTGCCTGCTTTTTTGAAGGGCAATTCTTCTCCACGATTGTTGCTTAATTTCACCACTAATTGATCTGAATGGCTGAAAGACACCTGCCATTTAAGACTTGCTCCGCTGATCGAAGACGCATTCAGGTCGGCGGTTTCTTTGATGGGCAATTTTGTATACGGCGGCGGGGTAATGGTTAGTTTCGCCGAAGCAAAAGAAGGCACAGCGGCTTGATTTACTATCGTTCGACCATTCACTGTTTCACTCTTTGCCTGCTCATCTTTTGCTTTTTTGAGCAACGGTATTCCAAAACGTAAACCCAAACAAGCCAGAAATAAAGCTAAATACATCCATAATTGGGAAGGTAAAACACGTGGCGTTTTGCTATCCTGAATTTTCTCCACCAATCGTTCTAACTGTAACTGTTCGGCAATGTTTGGACGTTCCAGTTCAAGCAATTGAAGGCTATATTCGGTGTCATGAAGGTTTTGGTGAATGAGTTGAATGGCTTCGGTGCGCTTATTTTGAAAAAGTTTTGTCCAATACGCACCGGCCATAAAAGCACCCAAGGCCGCAAGCATCGGAATGATGGCAGTGGGTGCGATCAACGAAATCACTAAAAAAGCGGAGCCGGCCACTAAGCCGCTCGTCAGCAATGCGCCGGCGTACAGTTGGTAACTAACCCAAGCGATGATTTTATGAAGTTGATTCATGCGTTTTTTCGGATGGCTAACAGGCGTTCAATACCCAGCATAATGATAAAAAACAAAAACAGCAATTTCGAAGACCAGGCTTCTTCCGACGCATTTACGCTTCCCTGACTACCCGTTTGCGCTGCTTTAAACAACGCATGAAGCTGTTGATTACTTAACGGTATTTGCGACGGATTTAGTTGAAACCGGTTTACTAACACCTCTCCCAACCATTCGGGAAGTTGACCGTTGGAGACTGTTTCGGAAGAAAAGCTTAGTGCTTTCCCCTCTGCTTTCCATAGAAGAGGGATTTTATTTTCGTCTGAAAACAGAAATAACGTTTTTGCAGAAAAGGCTTTATTGTCGGCTGCTATTGCTTTATCTGTAAATACCCAATCGTATTGTTTTTGCGCATTCTGCTTTTCGTCAATTGAAAATTCGATACTATACACATCATTCATTGCTTTCAACGCAGCCTGAATGGTTTGTTTTTCGGCTTTTTCTTCGATAGCTATCAAAACATTTATACTCCCTTTATGCACAGGTTGGCTCTCAAATTTTTCATTAACCGGCAATGTGCGCGCAACTGTTAATCGATTGGCAGCGTTTACAAAAAGCTTCTGTTGATCCGAAAATTCTACGTAGGGCTTAGGTTCTTTCTGAATTGTGTCAATGACAGAATGTAAGGTAAATTTACTCGGCACAAAAATGTTTGTCACTTGACTTAATACCTGATTATTAACAACATAGAATTCAAATTGCAGTTTACCGGTTTGGTGATTCAATGCATATACTTTATTAATACACGTTTGCAATTCCAACGCCTGAAATTTCCCTCCGGTCGGTATCGCTGAAATACGCTCTAATGGCTTTGTCCCTGCTCCTATCGCGTACATTTTTTCACCTTTTTTCAAGGCTTCTTCCAGTTCAAACTTATAATTTTCAACCACTAATGCATTGGGTTGTACCAAATGGATTTTTTGACAATCGGTAGTATTCGTTGCCCAATGAACCAGTGGTTTGGCCAATAAAAAAGCAACGAGCAGCACAAGCAAACACCTGGTTATCAACAACAATACATTATCCAGACGAATTCCTTTGGAGGGCTGCAGGTCTTTTTCCGTCAACCATTGTGTAGCCGCCCAGTTCAGCAATTGCCCTTTTTTTTGGTGCCAAAAATGAAGGACGATAGGTATTGCCACCGCCAAAGCGCCCCAAAGCATCAAAGGGTTTAAAAACTGCATTTTTTATATTTTAGGGTTAACTTTACCTTTTCGTGTTTCTTAAGTTATTTCTTTCGGTTTTGAGAAACCGAAAACACCACCAAAATGTGACGTCAGATTCTCAAACCTGACGTTTGGGGTTCTCAAACCCCAATGAACATATCTTACAATCACTACTTTCGGTTTCTCAAAACCGAAAGCACAGGAAAGCACCGAAATGTTAACTATTTCTTTTTCGCAACGCCTCCGAAATCACCTGCGCAATGGGTTCATGAAATGTAGTGCGTATCAAATGCACATGTGGAATCCGCAAAGCTTCTTCCAAACCGGTCAAGTACGCCTGCGACTTCTTTTGCACCTCTTCTTTAATGGTTGATGCCTCCAACTCCAGTTCGTGTCCGGTTTCCAGATCTTTGAATCGGTAAAAACCGTTAAGATTAAAGCTCAACTCTTCAGCACCAAGTACCTGAAAAATAAGCACTTCTCGGCGAGGATTGGCTATACTCTGAATAAGTTTGAGCCATTCATCGCCCACTTGCAAAAAATCGGAAGCCAAGACCAATAACTCTTTTTGCTTTTGCTGAAACTCCGGAAACTTGGGATTTTCATTCTGCCACACGCCAACCGCTTCTGCTTTTTCCAATTCGTACAAAATCCGCTGAAAAGCCTGTTTTCCTGCGGGAACGAGCGTTTCCAAACCTCCGTTTTGCAAGCCATACAAGCTCATTTGATCGCTTTGACGATACCCCAAATACGCCAGCGACGCCAACAAGATTTTGCAATAATTCAACCGACTGATTTCCTTCTCAGTATAATTCATCGACCCCGACAGATCCAGCACAAATCGAATGTGGAAATTACTTTCCGTGGCTGATTCCCGCACTAAATGTTTTTGTGTACGGGCGTAGAGTTTCCAGTCAATGCGTTTGGGATCATCGCCGGGTTCATAGTGCCGATATTGTTCAAATTCGATGCCAATGCCCGAACGTTTGCTGCCATGAATTCCCAACATCAACTCCTCGCTGACCAATTTGCCCGCGATTTGAAGGTTGTTCAATTTGATGAGTTCGGTCGTGAGCATACTTATCCTTTCAACAACTCCGCGACAACATCATCGGTCGTAATATTTTCCGCTTCAGCCCTGAAATTGAGGGAAATACGGTGACGTAATACCGGATAAGCCAGCGTTTGAATATCTTCGGGAATGACCGAAAACCGTTGATTCAGTACCGCTCTTGCCTTAGCGCAAAGAATTAAAGCCTGCCCCGCTCTGGGACCGGCACCCCATCCGCACCATTTTTTTACGTAAGCCGAAGAGGTAGTGGCCGGGCGGGTTGACCTTACCAATTGATTCACCTTTATGATCAATTCATCACTGATGTGTACTTGGCGCGTAAGTTTCTGTAAATCAATGATTTCTTTATCGGTAAGAATAGTTTGCAGTTTTTGACTTCCAAATCCTGTCGTGTTTTTCAAAACGTCCAATTCTTCCTGTTCGGAAGGATAACCCAGTTTGATATACAACAGAAAACGGTCAAGCTGTGCCTCGGGTAATGGGTACGTACCCGCCTGTTCGATAGGGTTTTGCGTGGCAATGATGAGAAATGGGCGCGGAAGGTCGTAGCTAACGCCGGCATACGTAACGCGGTATTCCTGCATGGCTTCCAACAACGCCGCCTGCGTTTTGGGGGGCGTACGGTTGATCTCATCGGCCAAAACGATATTGGCAAAGATGGGTCCCTGATTGAATTTGAAAAACTTTTTGCCGGTTTCGTGGTCTTCTTCCAGAATCTCGGTTCCGACGATGTCGCCCGGCATCAGGTCAGGGGTAAACTGCACCCGTTTGAATTTCATTTCGAGCGCTTCGGACATGGTTCTCACCATGAGTGTTTTAGCCAATCCGGGCACGCCTTCCAGCAAACAATGACCGCCCGCCAACAAAGAAATCAGAATTTCATTGATGACCTCCTGCTGCCCAACGATTACTTTGCCAATTTCTTTTTTCAGGTGCGGTAGTTTAGCTACCAATGTTTTAAAGTGGGTTAAATCCTGCGTTGTTTCCAATTCTTAAACAGTTGTTAATGCGTAACTAATAATGTTTACTCCAAATTTGGTGTTGTCTTCGGCCAACCAACGTTTATTTCTAAAATCATAATCCCATTCACAGCCATAATCTTTATTGCTGTACAAAACCCCGATCCTGCCGTTGATCTGAATGGCTTTCAGGTAGTCGTGTACCAGATCATCGCCCCAACCATTGAGTTCAAAACCGGTGGTCGGTGGGCCTTCAAAATGAAAGAACGAATGATAAATGGGATGATCATTGGGGATTTTCTGCAAGGCTTTCGGCCCAAAGGTACGCGCCATTTCCTGTTCAAACGACTTGGCAAACAGGCCGTCAATGTCATGATTGCAGTCATCCACAAACACAAATCCGCCGTTTTCGACGTATTTTTTAAAATGGTCGCGTTCCTGACTTGAAAATTCCACCAACTTATGTCCACTCAAATAGCAAAAAGGGCTTCTGAAAATGTCATTGTTCGTTAGTTGTATAATTTTTTCTTTTTCATCGATCGGAATCGTTGTATACTCCACCAACGAGTTAAGGAGATTGGAAGGCATCCGTTGGTCGGTGTCCCAGTCTCCCGAAGCATATTGAATCCGAGTAAAAAAAAATGGTCTCACGTGTGGAAAAGATTAAACCTCATCCCCCTGCCCCTCTCCTTACTAAGGAGAAGGGGAGTAAAATGCACCCCTCTCCTTAGTAAGGAGAGGGGCAGGGGTGAGGTAATTACACCGCGTCTGAAAGGGAGGAAAATGTAAACTCCCTGATTTTCATTGGCGGCAGGATATAGTTTTGTTCAGATTCTGTACTTACTGCCCGCTCAGGAATACCCAACGTTTCAAGGTTATTCAACATGATGATGGGGCTTTCGTTGAAACGGAAGTTTTTGATCGGGTATTTGATTTTTCCGTCTTCGATGTAAAACGTTCCGTCGCGGGTAAGGCCCGTCAATAAAAGCGTTTGAGGATCTACGGGACGGATATACCAGAGTTTGGTCACCAAAATACCGCGCTGGGTGCTTTTGATCATCTCGTCCAAGGTTGCCGTTCCTCCCGCCATGATCATATTGTTAGGGCCGGGAATGGGTTTCACGCCTTTCTTCTGCGCCCAAAAACGTGAATACGAAAGATTTTTGACAACCCCTTTTTCTATCCACATCAATTTATTCTGTGGTTGGCCATCACCCGACCAGGGTGAAGCCGGCAAATCAGGGTGTGTAGGGTCAGAATAGAACGTAACCCGTTCGTCCATGATCTTTTCGCCTAATTTAGTCTTGCCACCCGGCTTGCTGAAAAACGAGCGCCCTTCGTCGGCACTGCGGGCATCCATGCCAAAAAAGATACTTTCAACCAACACTGCGGCCGCCGTTGGCTCTAAGATCACGGTATATTTTCCCGGTTCAAGTGCTTTTGCACCCCTCGAACCCAATGATTTCTGAACGGCAATTTTGGTTGCCGCGACCGTATCCAATTTACTGAAATCATTGTATCCCTTGGTTATATAACCTGAGCCCGTTCCGTCGTCGGTACGTACTGTAAGGGAGAAGCTTACATTCGTATTAGTATAATACGCAAACAACCCTTTGGAATTCATCATGGCCGTAAAGCCTTTACGGTCATCGAAAAATCCTGCGGCGGCAAGCCCTTGCTTGCTCGACAATTCGAGACTTTTAGCGACTGCTTCCGCCCGTTTAGCAGGGGTGATGTTTGCTGTAGATTCGAAATAACCGTTTGATTTGATGTATTGCTGCGGTTCCAAAACACCCATGTATTCAGGATTTTCAGGAGCCAATTGCGCCAATTCTTCAGCGCGGCGCACTGCTTTTTCAAGCGAAGCATCGTCGAATTCGTCAATGCTGGTCACGCCTACTTTCTTCCCGAAAGCCGATTGGATCGTTAAATTCTTATTGGTAAGCGCGCCGCTGGTAGATACTTCGTTTCGGGCGTAGCGGAGGTTACCGCGTACTTCACCCAGCAGATTCAATTCACATTCATCTGCTTTAGAAAAGCGCAACACCTTTTGTAGCAAGGCTTTGGCTTCCGCTTCAGTTAATATAACTGCCATTTTTTTCGATGTTAATTGTTGGAGATGAATTCAAAGACTAAATTTTGCGAGCTGTGTTAATGACATTCACGCCATTAAAACGAGCCGTAGAACTACCGTGTGAAACGGCACTTGACTGCATTGGTTGCCCTTTCCCGTCGAAAAACGAACCTCCCATGCGATAATCACGTTCGTCGCATATTTTCACGCACGAGTTCCAAAACTCCTGTGTGTTAGACTGATACGCTACGTCTTTGAGCATTCCTGCGATCTGTCCATCTTTGATCTCATAATACAATTGACCGCCAAACTGGAAATTATAGCGTTGTTGGTCAATCGAAAACGAGCCATCTCCAATAATATAAATTCCTTTTTTCACGTCTTTTATCATGTCATTGACCGAAAGAGGCGTTTTTCCCGCCGCCAACGAAACGTTGGCCATGCGCTGAAACTGTACTGAGCTCCAACTGTCGGCGTAGCAACATCCCTGCGATTCTTTCTCGCCGATGATATGCACCTGATCGCGAATGGCTTGATAATTGACCAAAGTTCCGTCTTTTACCAGATCCCATTTTTTGGTTTCAACCCCTTCATCGTCCCAACCTACGGCGCCCAATGAGCCGACTTGGGTTTTGTCGGCAAACAAATTCACTTCTTTGCTGCCATAATTGAAGTTCTTACTTTGCCATTTATCCAATGTGGCAAAGCTTGTTCCTGCAAAGTTGGCTTCATAGCCCAACACACGGTCGAGTTCGAGCGGGTGCCCTACTGATTCGTGAATGGTCAGCCAAAGGTGAGAAGGATCCAGCACCAGATCGTATTTGCCGGCTTCCACCGATTTGGCAGTAAGCTTTTCTTTGGTTTGTTTAGCAGCCGAGATCACATCCTCCAACATGTCATAGCCTTTGTTGTAGCGTGTGGTGATACCCGTTACTTTATCTTTGGGATTGGTTTGCAGGTATTCATACCCCATCCCGACGGGTGCGCTCAGTGCTTGACGTGTTTCAAATTTTCCCGTTTTAGGGTCAATGGTGGTAACGGCAAAAATGGGCCAAATCCGGTGAATGTCCTGATCAATGTACGAGCCGTCGGACGAAGCAAAGTATTTTTGCTCGTTGACCATGAACAGCAGCGAATTCACATAGTTAGCACCGTTTTTCAGGGCCGCATCGTTAACTCCCAACAACAGGTCTACTTTTTCTTTGATGGGAACTTCAAACGCATTTCGTTGAATGGGGGCTTTCCAGCTTACTTCACCATAGCCTTTTTGAGGAGCCAGTTGCACCGGCTGCTTCATCAAACGGGCATTAGCTTTCGCAATAGCTACCGCTTCTTCGGCGGCCTTGGCGGTGTCGGCTTCGCTTTTGGCATCTACCACTGCGGCAAACCCCCAACAACCATTGGCAATTACGCGTACTCCTACGCCGTACGATTCGGTGTTGACAATGTTCTGTACTTTGTCTTCGCGCGTAATGACGAATTGGCGCAGATACCGGCCAATGCGAACATCGGTATAAGTAGCGCCTTTGGACTTCGCCGCGTTGAGGGCAGCGTCAGCCAGGCGTTTTTTGAGGGCAACATCAATGCCGCCTTCCATGAGGGCTTCCGGGGTCACGGTGTTTCCCACGATCGGGATATTGGGCAACATCATTGCGCCAAATCCCATGCCCGACAATTGCATAAAATCTCTTCTTTTCAAGGCCGGTTCAGTTTATAGTTGGTTGTATGGGTATGTAATTATCTTAGAACACTGATTTTCATGATTGTTATGATTCATTTGTGCTTTGCAAAACATAAGTAATCTTAACAATCTTAACAATCAGCGTTCTATCTTTTACTCATTGAGCAAAAATCCTGATAAATATAGTTTTATTTCTCCCCCGGACAGGGGGATTTTGATGAACGGCAAGAAAAAGTGAAAGGGTAGAGTGGAAAGGTTAAAGTACAAAGATCAACAAAACCTTTACACTTTACCTCTTCCACTTTACACTTCCTTAGACTGCGTCCGACAAACTTGTAAAGGTGAAATCCCGTATCTTAAGCGGCGGGATCATGTTCCCGTTTACCCGCGTTGGAATGCCCATCGCCTCAAGGTTATTGAGCATAATGACCGGGCTTTCGTTGAAACGGAAGTTTTTGACGGGGTATTTGATCTGTCCGTTCTCAATGTAAAAAGTCCCGTCGCGGGTGAGGCCGGTATAAAGAAGTGTCTGAGGATCAACGGCCCGGATGTACCAGAAACGCGTCACCAATATTCCTTTTTGAGTGCTTTTGATCAGTTCTGCCAAAGATTGCGTGCCGCCTTCCATGATGAAGCCCTGCGGCGATGGCACGCCTTTTACGCCTTGTTTTTGCGCCCAATAGCGCGAATAAGCCATGTTTTTCACAACGCCTTTTTCAACCCAATACGTTTTTTCCTGAGGGCGGCCTTCTCCTGAAGCACCACCGCCACCTCCGCCACCACCACCGGCTCTTCCTCTCGGAGTATCAAAACCGGCTTTCGGAATATCGGGATGAGAAGGATCAGAAAGAATAGTAACCCGTTCGTCAAATAATTTTTCGCCTAAACGGATGCCTCCTCCTTTCTTACTCAAAAAACTTCGGCCTTCGTCTGCGCTGCGGGCATCAATGCTGCGCATCATGTTCTGAATCAGATCCAAAGCAGCCGTAGGTTCCAAAATAACGGTGTATTTACCGGGCTCCAGGGCTTTAGCATTTATGGAAGCCATCGCTTTTTGCATGGCTATTTCAGTTGCGGCTTTGGCATTAAGCTTAGAGGTGTCATTAAAATCGCGCGCTACGTACCCCGAACCGGTTCCATCGGCTGTTCTGACGGTTACCGAAAAATCGACCGAAGTGGATTTGTTATAGCCAAAAAGACCTTTGCTGTTGCCCATAGCTACAAATTCAGTGGTGTCTTCCAAATAACCCGCCGCCGTCAGGTTTTTCTTTTTACAGGGATCAATACTGTCAAAAGCGACCTGAGCGCGATAGGAAGGGTCAATATTTGCGGTACTCTGCACAAACGTAGGATTCTCTGCATAGGTTTGAGGTCCTAACATAGGCATATATTCAGGATTTTCGGGTGCGAGTTTCGCAATTTCTTCCGCTCTTCGAACCGTTTTTTCCAGCGATTGGTCATCAAACTCATTGATGGTGGAAGACCCTGAACGTTTGCCAAATACGGCCGTTACGGCCAAAGCCAAATCGTAGGACTCTCCGCTTGTTGAAACCGTATTGCGTGCATAACGGATGTTTCCCGTGCGACTGCCCGTCAGGATCACGCTCATTTCGTCGGCTTTCGAAAACGCCAACACTTTGTCTATTATCTTTTTAGCTTCTTCTTTTGTTAAAATAGCCATTGTTGATGTCGTTTTTAGTTAGCCGATGTTTCTGCCGGTATTGATGACATTGACTCCATTGAAGCGGGTAGTTGCGCTTCCGTGCGAAACCGCACTGACCTGCGAAGGTTGTCCCTTTCCGTCGAAAAACGACCCAAAGGTGCGGTAATCATCTTTGTCACATATCTGCGCGCACGAATTCCAAAACTCCTGCGTATTCGACTGATAAGCTACGTCGTCCAGCATACCCACGATTTCTCCGTTTTTGATCTCGTAAAACAACTGCCCGCCAAATTGGAAGTTATAACGCTGTTGATCAATCGAATACGAGCCACGGCCAATGATGTAAATTCCTTTATCAACGCCCTTGATCATGTCCTGAACATTGAGTTTTTCTTTCCCCGGACGCAACGAAACATTGGGCATCCGTTGGAATTGAACCGAATTCCAATTGTCGGCATAGCAGCAACCGTGCGATTCTTTCTCGCCCAAAATATTGACCTGATCACGCGTGGCCTGATAGTTAACCAAAATACCTTCTTTGATCAAATCCCATTCTTTGCAGGGAACGCCTTCATCGTCAAACCCAACCGTTCCCAACGTGTGCGGCTGTATTTTATCGGCCACAATATTTACCTGTTTGCTGCCGTAGTTAAAGCTTTTTGTTTTCCACTTATCCAACGTCGCAAAACTTGTTCCTGCATAATTGGCTTCATATCCCAACACGCGGTCAAGTTCGGTGGGATGCCCTACCGATTCATGAATGGTCAGGCCCAAGTGGTTAGGATCAAGCACGAGGTCATATTTTCCGGGCACTACCGATTTGGCGGTCATTTTTTCTTTGGCCTGTTTGGAGGCCATGATCACATCTTCCACCATATCGTATGAGTTACGATATCCTACCAATCCATTAGGTCCGGCAATTTTTTCACTCGCCAAACCATCCAAATATTCATAGCCCATCCCCATTGGTGAGCTGATGGCATCGCGGCTTTTAAACTTACCTGCCTGTTTATTGACCGCTGTTACGGTAAACGTAGGCCAAATGCGGTGTATATCCTGGTCGATGTAAGACCCGTCGGAAGAAGCAAAATATTTTTGTTCATTGACAAAAAACAGGTTGGAAGTTACAAATCCGGCACCGTTCTTCATCGCTTCGCCATTCACTTTCATCAATAGATCGATCTTTTCCTGAATAGGAATTTGAAAGGCATTTTTCTTAATGGGCGTCTTCCAAACTACTTCCCCTACTCCTTTTTGAGGAGCTAATACTACAGGATCAGTCTGAATCTTTGAGTTGGCCTTCGCAATGGCAACGGCAGTTTCGGCACATTTGGCAATGCCTGCCTCACTCACATCGCTCGTGGCGGAGAATCCCCACGTGCCATTGGCAATGACCCGAATTCCCACACCGTACGATTCGGCGTTGACGATGTTTTGAACTCTGGTTTCGCGGGTAAATAAATATTGTTGAAGATAACGACCGATGCGCACATCGGTATAAGTTGCCCCTTTCGACTTGGCCACGTTAAGGGCTACATCGGCCATTTTTTTCTTCATGGCGGCGTCGGCTTTGGGTTCGAGCAGTTGCTCAATCGGAACTACATTGCCCAAGACAGGAATAGATGCTCCCATCATAGCCCCCAAGCCCATGCCTGACAACTGAATAAAATCCCTTCTTTTCATACTTGGTTTAGTTTTTGATGAATGGTCGTCGCCGGTCAAAGTGAAGCACTCCGATACCGTTGGTTAGGACGTAATGGTCAAAAATAGGAAAAATATAAAACTACCCCACTATTCGTCGACATATTTGTTGTTTTAAGCGACTATCCGTAGAGACATAAGCTGTTGCGTCACAACACATGAGCAAAATTTTGTAAAAATGCGGAGAAGCAACATTTTGCGAGGTTAGCCTTTTTGAAAGGCTTCGTAATCTTCGGGGGTATCCAAATCCACACTTCCGGCTTCGAAGGTCAGGAGGTGTGTTTCATCCAAATGATTCATGATAACAGGTTTAGCGCCTTTATCGCCGGTTAGGCTCAGTAATTCATCAAACAACCTGCGGTCAAACAGCGCAGGAACGCCTACCTGATCACCGTATTTACAGGCCACAATGAGTGGTTTTTTGGCTTCATACATTTCAATCATCCGCTCCAGCAGTGAAACAGATATATAAGGTTGATCACATACCAGCATTATGACGGCATCTACGTCTTTATAGGTCATGTACAACCCGGCCATTCCCATCTTTACGGACGATGACATTCCTTCGGGCCACATAGGGTTATCAATTACCGTCAGCGGTAAGTTTATGATTTCAGGAGCGATCCGGGCTTTATTGGCTCCAATAACCATTACAACAGGGTAACATTCGGTGGCTAACGCTACTTCTGCGGTACGACGCAGAAGGCTTTTTCCGTCAATATCTAACAATTGTTTGGGCGAGCCCATACGTTTGGATTCTCCGGCGGCCAATAAGATAATACCAATCTTGTTCAATGAATGTATATAGTTAAAGTGAATGTTGAAGTTTAACGTCGGCGAGGACTGGGCGTCCCCGTTCTAAACCGCAGACGCGCAGTCCTCGCCGACGTTTTTCGCCGACGTTAAGCTTCAACAATAATAGATTCCCAGTCATAGCCTACCTCCACCAAAAACAACCCGCAAGCGGGCGCTTGTGCAGCGGCATTTTTACGGTTTTTCGAAATAATTAATTGCTCAAAATCAGCATAAGTCTTTTTTCCCTGCCCTATTTCAAGCAATGTACCCACGATGGCACGCACCATGCCCCTCAAAAAACGATTGGCTTTAATATAAAAAGTCAATCCATATAGTGTTTCTTTCCAATACGCGTATTCGATGGTACACAGAAACGTTTTTACGTCAGTATGAATTTTACTGAAACATTCAAAGTCAGTGTATTGCAGCAATAATTCTGCGGCTTCGTTCATTTTTCGGATATTCAGCGCAGGGCGAAATACGTGAGCTAAGTCCGACAAAAAGGCGTTTTTTTGAAATACAATGCGGTATTCATAACAACGATACGTTGCCGCAAAACGCGAATGAATATCCGATCTGACAGCAACAATTTTAGGAACGGCAATATCTTTCGGTAAAAGGCTGTTCAGGCCCAATACCAACCGATCAGAAGACGTAATCGCTTCTTCTACATCAAAATGAGCAAATTGCTGCTCGGCATGAACGCCCGCATCGGTACGACTGCTCCCGATGATCTCAATGGGTCGACGCATGATGATCCCCAAGGCTTTTTCCAATTCTTCCTGAATGGTGATTCCGTTGGGTTGTCGTTGCCAACCGTGGTAATTTGTTCCTTTATAACTTACTTCTATAAAATAACGCATCCGCAAAGATACCGGCTAAAAATACATTGCAATAGGTGAAAAGGGTAGATTGTTTAAACTTTCAGAAAGTTGGCGTAACTTTGCAAACTTCACAATAAATGAAGGTGCATTGTTGTTAAGATTTAAAAAGTTAAGGATGAAGTATTGTTTTTGGGGTTTTATTGGCGTATTTCTATGTATTTGGGGTTGCAAAACCGCTAAACCTGTCCCTCAGGCTCTCCCGGAGCCTGTGATTCTCTCCATTGGGGATAAGAAATTTACGACCGATGAATTCTTTCAATCTTTCACCAAGAATCAATTTTCGGACGATACAACAAAGTCCACCGGCATCAGCGAGTACCTGCAGATCTATACCAATCTTAAGCTCAAAGTAATTGCCGCCCAAAATGAAGGGCGGGATACAACGGCCGCTTTTCGCGAAGAGCTTGCCTCCTACCGGAAACAATTGGCGCAGCCCTATCTTACAGATCGTGTATTGGTTGAAAATCTTATTGCCGAAGCCTACGAACGGCTGAAAGTGGAAGTCAGAGCTTCTCATATTCTCATTGCCGTTTCGCCCGATGCTTCTCCGGAAGATACACTATCCGCGTATCGGGCGGCAGTCGCTTTGCGAAGCAGAATACTACAACAGGAAATTACTTTTGAAGAGGCGGCTCAACGTTTTTCCAAAGACGGTGTTTCTTCACCAAAAGGAGGCGACCTGGGCTATTTCACCGTATTTCAAACGGTCTATCCCTTTGAAAATGTGGTCTATACGGCCCCCATCGAAAAGGTTTCAGACCCTGTAAGAACCAAAGCAGGCTACCATTTAATCAAAGTCAACGACCGACGTGCGTCGCGTGGTAAAGTGCAGGTTGCCAATATTTTGGTCCGTATCAGCGGCAATGCTACTCCCGAAGGAAAAGCCGCCGCCAAAGCAAAAATAGAAAAGGCGCACAGTCTGTTGCAACAGGAATCATGGGAAGTGGTTTGCCGTGATTATTCTGACGAAGTAACCACAAAAGATAACGGCGGTATCCTCCATGAGTTTGGAACGGGTTCGATGACGCCTGCTTTTGAAGAGGCTGCCTTTTCATTGAAACGCATCGGCGATATTTCACAGCCTTTCCAGAGTACGTATGGTTGGCACATCATTAAATTGATCAACCGCAAGCCTATCGAATCGTTTACTGAACTGGCTCCGCAATTGCGCCAAAAAGTCACGACCGATTCGCGCGGCGAGCTTATTCGTGAAGCATTGATCGCCAAACTCCGCACTGCCTACAAAATTACGGAAATAGCCGCGCTTAAAGACGAAGCACTGGCAAAATTGGATACAAGTCTATTAAAAGGAAAATGGAAATTTCGCGAGCCGCTTTCCGTTTCGCTTGAAAAGAAAATAGTATTTCAGATTGACAATCAACCTTATACCGTCAATCAGTTTTTTGATTACGTCTATAATCGCCAACAACCTGTTGCTGCGGGCACATCACTTTCTATCCTTTCCCAACGGTATTATCGGCAGTTTGTTAATCAGAAATTGATTGAGACAGAAGAAGCAAATCTGGAGAAAAAGCACCCTGATTTTCGTGCCCTGATGACCGAAATGCGCGATGGGGTACTGTTCACTCAAGCCATGGAAGCCAACGTGACGGAACGCTCGCTGGTGGATTCGTTGGGCCAAAAACACTATTGGGAACAAAATAAAGCTAACTACCGTTACCCCGAACGTGCCTTTGCAACCCTCGTAGTAACCGACAGTGATACGCTGTTAAAACGGGCGCAGGAGTCGCTCGCGTCAAAACCTTATCAATTACGTCGGAAAGGCAATGATTTACTTTTTCCTTCCAAAGCGAGTATATTGAGTGTAAAGCATCGGGAAGCATTGTTTGAAGTGGCACTGACCTTGCTCAATAATGAAAATTATTCGGTAGAAGTCTCCGCGTATGGAGATGCCGATGAGCCGGATTCCGTTTCGACAATGCGGCTTCAGAACGCCATTAAGGCACTCACCAACAACAGTGTGCCGCTGACCCGCATTATGGAAAAGGATTACGGGAAATTTAAACCCGTTGCCAATGCAGCCCGTAATCGTCGTGTGAGTTTTCAGTATTTCAGTACCTCAAAAAAAGACCTTGAAAAAGCCCTGAATGCGTTAAAATTGGGCGATATCCTTATTACAGAAGGGGCATTTGCCAAAGGAACCAACCGTTTTATAGACGCCGCCCGCTGGGAGATCGGCAACCATTCGGTGAATGTCAACAAGCAAAAAGTGTGGGTAGCTATTTCTAAAATTGAACCCCCGAGAATCAAAACATTTGCGGAAGCACGTGGTGCAGTGATCAACGATTATCAAAAGCAATTGGAAAAAAATTGGCTCAGTCAATTGCGTCAAAAGTATTCCGTACAAATAAACGAAGAAGAATTACGTAAATTAGCAAAGTAAAAAGCGGTTAAAATCCGTTTGATAATAATACATACCCCGAATTCGAAGAAAGCCTAACAAAATGAAAAAAACATTCAATCAAGATCTGTCATATTCCTCGCTCATTCGCTCCTTATTGGCTGCGCTTATTCTTGCGTGTACTGCCATTGCGGGAGCTCAGGCACAGGGAAAAAGCATCAGTGTTAATAAAGTGATTGCCAGAGTAGATAATTATTATGTACTGCGTTCCGAACTGGAAGAGTATATTATACAGGCACAATCGCAAGCCCAGGGACAGCCCGCTCCTACCGCATGTCAGGCACTGGAGCGGTTGGTTGTTAACAAAATGCTGTTGGCAAAAGCTGAAATTGACTCTGTCATTGTAGATGATAAACTAATTGAGAGTCAGGTAGCTGCGCGGATGGATTATATGGCCAAGCGTTTCGGTTCAGAGAAAAACATCGTTGAAGCTTACGGAAAAAGCATTGAATCCCTCAAATATGAATTGAGAGATCCTATCAAGCAAGAGATGGTGGCCGAAAAAATGCAGACCAAAATAACCGAAGCCATCAAGGTGACGCCTAACGAAGTGCGAAAATTCTTCAACAGCATTCCTAAAGACAGCTTACCTTACATTCCTGCCGAAGTGGAGATCGGTCAAATTGTACGTTATGCCAAAGTGACCAAGGCGCAGAAAGAAGAACTGCGGGCCCGCCTGTTGGATTTTAAAACACGGGTTGAAAAAGGAGAAGATTTCTCTTCTCTGGCATCTGCTTATTCGGAAGACCTTGGCTCAGCCCAACAGGGTGGTGATCTGGGATTTGCCAAGCGCGGCGACATGGTAGCTGAATTTGAAGGAACCGCCTTAAAGCTTAAACCTAACGAAATTTCTGAGCCCGTTGAGTCTGACTTTGGTTTGCACTTGATCCAATTGCTTGAAACCCGCGGCGCAGAATACCACGCCCGCCACATTTTACTGCGCCCTGATTATAACCGTATGGATATGTCGGAGCCAAAACATGTTTTGGACAGTCTTTACAATTTGATGAAGACAGATACTTTAAAATTTGAAAAAGTAGCCAAAACGTGGTCAGAAGATAAAAATACCGCTGACGCAGGAGGCTTAATAAAGGACCAACAGGGGTCGTCACGTTTAGCCCTTGATGCTTCGATGGATTATGGTCTATTTATGATGCTTGATACCATGAAAGTTGGCACGATAAGTGCGCCCATGAACTATCGTACTGATGATGGAAAAACCGCCATGCGTATCATTTATTACAAAAGCAAGATCGAGCCGCATACGGCCAGTTTGAAAGAAGATTTTGAGAAGTTGACCAACATTGTATTGGCCAATAAAAAAACCCAGGCGGTGGATGAATGGTTTAAGAAGGCAATTGCCGATGTATTTATCAAAGTGGACCCCGAATTTCAGGAATGTAAAATGTTAGGCATTGAACCCGAAGGAAATTAGCGGCGTTTGCGTTTTTTTAAACGGCAATGAGCTATATTCACAAATACCATTTATTAACCACTAACCATAAACCCTAAATGAAGTTTTCTTCTGACGTCGCTGCTGCAGAAGCACTTAAAGAATCCTACGAAAAACTCCGTTCAGAAATTGGCAAAGTCATTGTCGGTCAGGATGATACGGTTCGTTTGTTGCTCACCGCCATCTTTTGTCAAGGGCATTGCCTGTTGGTTGGGGTGCCGGGACTGGCAAAAACGCTCTTAATTCAAACCATTGCAGGAGCTCTGGACCTGAGCTTTAACCGTATTCAGTTTACGCCTGACTTAATGCCGTCTGACATTCTGGGGTCTGAAACGCTGGATAACGAACGCAACTTTCGTTTTATCAAAGGACCGGTATTTGCGAATATTATTCTGGCGGATGAAATCAACCGGACTCCTCCCAAAACCCAGTCTGCGCTGCTCGAAGCCATGCAGGAATATTCCGTAACGGTGGCCGGTCAAAAGCACTCTTTGAGCCGTCCGTTCTTTGTGTTGGCTACGCAAAACCCCATCGAACAGGAAGGAACTTATCCGCTTCCGGAAGCTCAGTTAGACCGTTTTATGTTTATGGTGTACCTGGATTATCCTTCTTACCAAGAAGAGCTTAACATTGTTAAATCAACTACCACCGACAATAAACCCGTTATCAATACGGTTATTTCGGCCGCTGAGATCGAAGCGTTCCAGCACCTTGTACGTCGTGTGCCGGTAACTGATAATGTGATAGAGTATGCTGTAAAACTTGTACAAAAAACCCGCCCAATGGGTGATATGGCAAGTAGCGATACTAAAAATTACCTTGAATGGGGAGCAGGCCCGAGGGCATCGCAGAACCTGATTCTTGCAGCCAAATGCAACGCCCTCATCAACGGTAAATACTCGCCGGACATTGAAGATGTGAAAGCCGTTGCGCTTCCTATATTACGCCACCGTATCGTGCGTAACTTCAAAGCGGAAGCTGAAGGGATTTCGGTCAATGAAATTATAAAGCGTTTGGTTTAATTACAGGATCGGTTAAATCACGCAAAGACGCGGAGGAGCAAAGAAAAAAAAAAACTTTGCTCCTCCGCGTCTTTGCGTGAA
The DNA here is from genome assembly GCF_965279615.1 of Runella sp. Classification (NCBI taxonomy): domain Bacteria; kingdom Pseudomonadati; phylum Bacteroidota; class Cytophagia; order Cytophagales; family Spirosomataceae; genus Runella; species Runella sp. Next base: position 821,855 of record NZ_OZ257252.1, read on the forward strand.
ACCTAGCTACAGTTTATTACTTCATCCCAAACGTCAGACTTCCCCAAGTGCTTTGCCAGTCGGCTTTGGGATTATGGGTAAGGCGCACCATCGTAACAACGCTGATCATATAAGCGGCATTGCCTTTTTTGGGCAGATCGAATGTTGCATTTCCCGCCGCATCCGAGCGTTTGAATTCCAGTTCTGTCTTTCCGTTGACACGTCTCCAACAACGCACCAATGCATTTTTCAGGGGTCTGTTTTCATATAAGACTTGGCAAGTCAGCAAACTGCCTTTAGGCAAACTGTACGGATTTTGAAGCGGCACTATTTCCATCGCCATACCCGAAGATTTTGTTACATTGGCAGCATAAACATTCCCTGCCTGAAGGAGTGTTTTGGCACAGCGACGGTATTGTTCCCGTCCTTTCTTAGTAGTTTCTTTATGTTCACGACGGTAGGCAACAGCATTGTCCAAACCATCTTCTTTCAGGTATTCCAGAAATTTATTGGCTTCCAATTCAATAAACGAATTGTTGGTTTCGAGTGTGATCATTTGCGTGCCTCCGTCTTTGAGGATCAGGGGCTTAATTTCTACCAATGAATCTGATTGGCTAATGGAAGCAGTAAGATTTTGTTCGCCTTTGGGCGTTATCAATCGCAATCGCTGCACCCGTCGGTTTCCTCCACCCCAACGTTCTCCCTCATAATTTTCACCGACATTTATACTTACCGGCACCGGTTTCCCAACTTGTGGAAAAAAGGAGGAAGGAAACAGCCAGAATTCGTGCGATAGACCGGCAGTTATACTCATCAATGCGCATAAAGCGGAAACAACCATTATTTTTTGCTTATTCATCAGATTCGGTTTTAGGGCTTTTTAAAACGTTTCATTCATCTTGCGATCGAAGCAAAGTTAACGAACCTCTTCCATAAAAACCCCTAAACTTTGTCTGACGAATGCTTTTCATTTGTACCTTGCAGCCCCAAAACTACCAATGTTTATCGCTTATGAATCCAAAAATTCGTCGTGAAGACGCTCTCTACTACCATTCCAAGGGGCGTCCGGGCAAGATTCAGGTTGTTCCTACCAAAGAAACAAATAATCAACTCGACCTGTCGCTCGCTTACTCTCCGGGAGTGGCAGAGCCTTGCATGGAAATTTTCAGAAATGTCGAGGATGTTTACAAATACACCGCCAAAGGCAATTTAGTAGCCGTGATCAGTAACGGAACGGCGGTTTTAGGCCTCGGCAACATCGGGCCTGAAGCAGGTAAGCCCGTTATGGAAGGAAAAGGTCTTCTTTTCAAAATATACGCCGACATTGACGTTTTTGACATTGAACTCAACACCGAAAACGTGGATGAATTTGTCAGAACGGTCAAAATCATGGAGCCGACTTTCGGAGGTGTTAACTTGGAAGACATCAAAGCTCCGGAGTGTTTTGAGATCGAACGCCGCCTCAAAGAAGAACTCAACATTCCCGTCATGCACGACGATCAGCACGGAACCGCCATCATCAGTTCGGCGGCCTTACTGAACGGTCTGGAATTGGTCGGTAAAAAAATCGAAGAAATCCGCGTTGTCGTTTCCGGTGCCGGTGCATCCGCCAGCTCCTGTACCAAATTATACATGTCGTTGGGCGTTCGCAAAGAGAACGTTGATATGTTTGACAGTAAAGGCCATATCAATACAGAGCGTAAAGATCTTGATCCGATGAAGCAGGAATTTGCTTCAGAGCGTCGTTTTGAATCGTTGGCCGACGCGATGGTGGGGGCTGATCTGTTCTTGGGATTGTCAAAAGCAAATGTTGTTTCTCAGGACATGGTTCGGTCGATGGCCAAAGATCCGATGGTATTTGCGATGGCAAACCCGGACCCTGAAATCCCCTATCCTGATGCCGTTGCCGCTCGCGAAGACGTGATCATGGCTACGGGTCGCTCGGATTACCCCAACCAAGTGAACAATGTATTGGGCTTTCCCTACATTTTCCGTGGAGCCTTGGACGTTCGTGCCCGCGAGATCAACGAAGAAATGAAATTGGCAGCGGTACACGCTTTAGCGGAATTGACCAAGAAACCGGTTCCTGATATTGTCAATTTAGCCTATAATACCGACAATATTACCTTTGGGCGCGAATACATTATTCCTAAACCCGTTGACCCGCGTTTGCTTACCACCATCGCACCGGCCGTAGCAAAAGCTGCCATGGACAGCGGAATGGCCCAATTTCCCATTACAGATTGGGATGCGTACGTACAACAGCTGGAAAAACGCTTGGGGCAGGATAATCAGATTTCTCGTGTTATCATCAGCAAAGCCCGCAAAGCTCCAAAGCGAGTGGTATTTGCCGATGCTGAAAACGTGCAGGTGCTCAGAGCCGCGCAACAGGTACGCGACGAAGGCATTGCATTTCCGATCCTGTTGGGAAAAGAAGAAAAGATTCGCTCCATTATTCAGCTCAATAAGTTAGATCTTGCCGAGATTCCGGTCATTGATCCGTATAGCCCCGAGCAAACCGTTAACATCGACCGTTATGCGGAAGTATACTTTCAAAAACGCCAACGGAAAGGGGTTAATATTATTGAAGCCCGCAAGATGATGTATTATCGGAGTTCATTTGGGGCCATGATGGTTGAAATGGGCGAAGCTGATGCGCTGATTTCAGGGTTAACGCGCAACTATCCCGATACGATTCGCCCTTCTTTGCAAATCATTGGTAAAGAAGCCGGTGTGAAAAAAGTAGCCGGGATGTACATTCTGCTCACACGTCGCGGCCCTTTGTTCTTGGCTGATACAACCGTTAATTTTAATCCTACGGTTGATGACATCGTAGAAATCACGGAGTTGACCGCGCAGGCTGTTGAACGATTCAACATCAAACCGCGTATTGCGCTCCTTACCTACTCCAACTTTGGAAGTGCAAAAGGTGAAGACGCAGAAAAAATGAGTGCCGCCGCCGCCATTTTACAGAAAAAGCACCCTGAGATGGTGGTAGACGGTGAAATGCAGGCCCACTTACCGTTTGATCTTGAATTGCTGCGTACCAATCATCCGTTCAGCAAATTGACCGAAGATGGTGCCAATACGCTTATTTTCCCGAATCTATCGGCCAGCAACATCGCCTACAACTTACTGAAAGAAGTCGGCGAATATGAGGCCATTGGGCCGATTTTGCTCGGAATGCGCAAACCGGTATATGTTTTGCAATTAGGTAGCTCCGTTCGTGAGATCGTAAATATGGTAGCGATTGCGGTTGTGGAAGCGCAGATGAAAGGATAAGCAAACCATTTATTCCTTATTATAAAAAGAGCGACAGGGGCCGAAAATTGGCTGTTCTGTCGCTTTTTATATAATAAGTTGTATGTATTTTTAAGAAAAATAGACTGCTAATGGAAATGAATGAAGAAATAGATGTCAACATAACTTCGTTTTACGAAACGCAAAGCATTGCCGTACCTGAACCGTTTCAGGATTTTTTTTCTCATTTTTATTATGCCGCCAATCGTACAGTGCACCCTATTCATAAAAAATTGATCCCTTCTTTTCAAACTATATTGGTGTTTAACCTTGGCAACAGAATTTCCTTTGCCTTTGAGAATGATAATTACTTTGATGCCCCCAACAGCCTGATTCTGGGTCCCATTAAAAAGTCCATTGAGTATACGCTGTCGCCGGGTGCCGAGATGCTTGTCGCCAATTTTAAGTGGGATGCTTTTTATCGTTTTTTCGGTCAATCATTAAAATCCTACAAAGAATTCATCAAACAACCCGATGATCTGGTCAAAGAGGCATGTTTCCAAGATTTGTGGCTTCAACTCAGAAAAGCTGAAACATTACAAAAAAAAGTAACATTGCTTCTGGATTTCAGTTTACCCTATCTGAGGGAAAGAGAGTTAGGTTCTGCACGAATTATCGACGGGAATGAACCTAACAGTGTCAAAAAAATTGCGGCAGAAAGCGGGTACAGCGAGCGAAACGTTCAACTTAACTATCAAAAGTATTTGGGGTTTAGTGATAAAGAACTCAATCGATATCAGCGTTTTAAAAAAGCCATTGAGTGCTTAACACTATTCAACGGCAAACCTGAGTCGGTGGATTGGCTCGATATTGTTACGCAATGCGGTTATTACGACCAAAGCCACCTCATTCATGACTTCAATTTTTTCATTCACCTTTCCCCTTCGCACTACCTCAAGCTTCAGGAAAATATCTGCATGACTACCCTCTAAGTGCGTTTCGTTTTCTTACAATCAGGGCAAAACGACAACCGCTAGTTTTGTCAAAAAAAGAAAACATCATGAAACACTTAATCATTTATGCCCACCCCAATGCCGGGAGTCTTAATCATTTGATCAAGCAAACCGTCGTAAATATTCTCAAAAAAGAAAATCACGAAGTGGTGATCAGGGATCTTTATGAGCTGAATTTCAACCCTGTTTTGTCATTGGAAGATATGGCGGGCCAGCGAAGAGGACAAGTAGATACGTTGATTGGAGAAGAACAAAAGCACATTGAATGGGCCGAAACCATCACCTTTATTTATCCGATTTGGTGGACAGGGATGCCCGCCATTATGAAAGGATACATCGACCGCGTAATGTCGTACGGGTTTGCCTATCGCTACGATCAAGGTATTCAAAAAGGATTATTGGTGGGTAAACAGGCTTTTGTCATTAATACCCACGGCAAATCTCATGCGGAATACAGCGCAATCGGGATGGACACAGCCCTGCGGCTCACCTCCGATAAGGGCATTTATACCTATTGCGGATTAGACCTCAAGCATCACCTGTTTTTTGACAAGGCCGACCGAGCCACCAAAGAAATCGTTGATAGATGGGTTGCTGAAATAGAAGAAATGTATTTGCAACCGGTAACGGTCTGTTGACTCGAACTTTCCAAGTCTTTGAGACTTGGAAAGTTTTATTTTGCTTTTCCCAAAACCTCCATCGCGGCCACGCAATCAGCTTCAATGGCTTTTGTCAGCGCTTCCAGGCCATCGAATTTGAGTTCGGGCCGAATGTATTGTACCAATTCAACGGTCATTTTTTCGCCGTATACATCCTCATTGAAGTCAAAAATATACACTTCCTGCGTCCGATTCTTTCCGTTGACGGTTGGGCGGAAGCCGATACTCATCACTCCATTTAATCGTTGGCCTCGTACCTCTACACGTACGGCGTAGATACCATCGACGGGAATCAGCTTATAGCTTTCTGTGATGTGTACATTAGCAGTAGGATACCCAATGGTGCGGCCCAATTGCCGGCCTTTTACTACAATACCCGTAAATGTATAAGTGCGCCCCAACAATTCGGTTGCAATGGTTGTATCACCTTCCAACAATGCCTGACGGATTTTGGTCGAACTTACGGTAATGTGTTCGATCTCCTGACGCGGTATCTCTTCAATTTGGAATCCATAACGTGGCGCATGTTGCTGAAGATAATCAAAACTCCCCTCACGGTTGCGGCCAAAATGATGGTCATAGCCAATGACCAACTTTTTGGTACCTATCTTCTCCACTAAAATTTGTTGGATAAACTCTTCGGAAGACAGCTCACTAAATTCCCGAGTAAAAGGAATCACCACCAAATGCTGAACACCGTTTTGGCGTAAAAGCTCAATTTTCTCTTCCAAGGTAGAAAGCAATCTCAGATTTTGGCTATCTTTTGAAACCACCATGCGTGGATGCGGCCAGAAGGTTATCACTACGCTTTCTCCACCGAAGGTTTGGGCTGTTTCGGTCAATCTTGCCAGTATCTTTTGGTGGCCCAAATGAACCCCGTCAAATGTTCCGCTGGTAACAATGGCATTTTGAAGTGGCTCAAAATCACCTATATCGTAATAAACTTGCATGTTCTTAAAATGGACACCTGACTCCGGACCGGAATAACTAATCATTCTTGTCCCAAAGTCTATCGTCAAAGATTTAACTCCAAACGTTTCTTTTTAACGTACTCTTCAATGTCTTCTGCATCTTTCAACCAAAAAGTACCAATTCGAGTTCTGCACAACTCGCTCATGTACGCTCCTGATTCCAACAACATCCCAAAATCCCGTACTAAACTGCGAATATACGTTCCTTTTGAGCAAACAATGCGAAAACTCACTTCGGGAAAATTGGCCGCATTGATCTCAAAAACAGGCACAGAAACCGAACGAGGTTTTATCTCAACAGTCTCTCCCCGACGGGCTTTCTTGTAAAGGCGCTCTCCTCCCATTTTCACGGCTGAATAAATAGGTGGATACTGCGTAAGGTCACCCGTTAGCTTTGTCACGGCAGCCTGCATTAATTCAGGCGTAATATGGTCAATGGGGTATTCGCCGTCAAAAGGCGTTTCGAGGTCAATGGAAGGAGTGGTTTTACCCAATACCAATTTGCCGGTATATTCTTTTTCGGCTCCCTGATACGTATCTATTTCCTTGGTTTTTTTACCCGTACATAAGATCAACAAACCCGTCGCCAACGGGTCAAGCGTACCGGCATGGCCGATTTTTTTGATCCGACAGGCTTTCTTGATTTTATTGACCGCGTCAAAAGAAGTCCACGTGAGGGGTTTATTAAGCAAAATAACTTCTCCTTCATCGGGAGAAGTTGCCGAATCATCTATCATATACCAATCATCAAACGATTTCCAGTTTGTATCCTGCCAGCAGCATTGCCAAAATAGCGCCGCCGACAATGATACGATACCAGCCAAACAGGCGGAAACCATACTTTGCCAGAAAATCAATAAAAAACTTAATGGCAAGCATTGCTACAACAAAAGCGACAACGTTGCCAACGGCCAACAACTTTATTTGTTCGTCGGTCAGTACAAGACCGTCTTTGTAATAATCATATCCTTTTTTTGCCGTAGCGGCAAACATGGTAGGCACGGCCAAAAAGAATGAAAATTCGGCTGCGGCTTTGCGGCTCAGTCGTTGCGACATACCGCCCACAATGGTTGCGCCTGAGCGAGATACGCCCGGTATCATGGCGATACACTGAAAAAAGCCGATTTTAAAGGCTGTCAGATAATCAATTTCGTCGGGATCCTCGATAAAGGTTTTAGTAAACAATTTATCTACGAACAATAAAATGATCCCGCCCACCAGTAGTGAAATAGCCACCGCCAAGGGGCTTTCGAGCAGGGCATCAATAGCATCACTGAACAACACGCCAAAAACCGCACTCGGAATAAACGCTGCCAAGAGTTTAAAATAAAAATCAAGGCTGCGAAAAAACCGTTTGAAATACAATACTACCACCGACAGGATAGCACCTAATTGAATGGCAACGGTAAAGAATTTAACAAAGGGGTCAGAAGCAATTCCCATGAAAGAGGAAGCTAAAATCATGTGACCCGTAGAGGATATAGGTAAATATTCCGTAATACCTTCGACTACGGCAAGAATAAGCGCTTGAACAAAATCCATTTTTTGAAGATAAAGGAGTGTTTGTGAGGCGTATTTTCTTCCTCACTTCATAACGTTTTTAACTATTTCCCGTCGACAGGGCGGCGCAGAATGGCAAAGAATTCCAGAATAAAACCCGACATAACGACCAATGGTCCAACGGTTAAGCCCAAAGCACCGAAACCAAATTCTGCTGAATCCATGCTCATAATAACAAATCCACCCAATACTAACACGATGCCGATGATCATTAAGGTGTAATTACTTTTACCAAAGGGAAATGAGTTCTTTTTCATTTGTATTTTAAATTATTAGATGATTTTATATGTTCTGATATGCTTATCAGGTGGAACTTGGACTACAAATCGAGGGACTCTTGATTTTTCAATTTTGTTATGATAAGCAAAATTCTTAGCCTGAAAATTTGTTCTAATCTGTTGAAGTAAGTTTTGATTTCTTAATGAAGTTATTTCTTTGTCATAAGTATCTCTATCTTTCGTATTCATTGCGTGATATATATCAGCTTGTGAGAGTTCTTTACCGTTCATACCTGCCACAAGAATTCTTTTCTGTACACTACTTAGGTCATAATCAGAAAATAATCTCAAAAAATCTTGTTGTGTTTGCGTAAAATCAGATTTATTAAATAATGTAATTGTAAACCAGACTGTATTAGAATAAAGTTTAGGTTTTTGAAGTTCATTTTGTGCCATTAAAGTAAAAATTCGCTTCATTCCCTCTCCCATTTCTCTCATCAATTTACTTACTTTTAATACATAAGTAATTTTTGCATTTCTTGATTCGTGCCTATTGTCCAGCGCTTCTAAGTCATTGATTGTTAAAGTTGATAATAATGCCCCTGGGCTTTTCAACTCCAGTCTGTCATTATAAATATGTACTTCAATACCATTACTATTATAATAATCTCGATGAGCAATTGCATTTAAAACAGCTTCTCTACAAGCATCTTCCGGATAAATATATCGCTGTTCAAATCTTGAATCTGCTCCAAATTCGGTTTTGTAGGCCAAATAAGGGCGCATCATTTCCCAAGATTTAATTATTAGTTCATAAATGTTCCCTTGAACAAATTCATCACTTATTACATTATATCGTTCCCCTGATAACAATTCTGTACCATTAATTTTTATAAAACGCACCTGAGAACGAGGGTGCCAACGTTGAATGTCTTTTGCAAAAAGTAATACCGCTGCTCTGGTTAACCTTAAACCATTAGTAGCATATTGAGCAAGTCCCAACTGTTGCAAGTACCTTTCTGCTGTTAAACCTTTAATATAATTATCTGCTAAATTCTGGATTAATAATATATCCAAATCACCTACTATTGCACCATCAACGAATTGTCGGTCATATTCCCGTGATTTAGTTTCCTGCTGTTCAAATTGTAGATTCTTAATTCTTACCGGGACAGTACGTTTATCTTTTCTTATTACGACTCGCCCATCAGGAAGTTGATATATCTCCGATGTTCCTTTTTCAACTTGAAAGAAAAGAATAATTTTATTTTCAATTGTAAGCTTCAATTTATAAACTATCGGTAATTCTTGACCATGCAGAACGTGAGAATTTACAGCATTAAGCATCATTTCAATATCCGACTCAGAATGAGGGATTCCTGTAATTGTAGTATCATCTTCTACTCCAATTACTAATTCACCTCCATCAGTATTAGAAAAAGCAACCAAGGCTTCTCCTATATCTTCGCATATTTTTTTAGCAAGTCGAGGTTTTTTGTTATCTGGCCTCCCCTCTAATGCCGATTTAAATTCACGAAAATCACTCTCTCCAACTAATATTGAGTTCTTAATTCGTTCCTGCAAAATAAGAATATCCGGCATTTATATTTATTATTTTCAGTTCCAGAAACTATCCAAAATAGGCTTTTTTAATATAAATCATCCAAAGTCATCCGCAAATACCTCGCCAATGCCTGAAATGTACTGGAAATTCCAATTAATGCACCCAAAATAATGACACCAAGGAGCAGAAAACCAAGTTTTTCGTATTCCTGTAAAATATGTAAACCTTCAATTTGGCGCAGGGCAATTTGCTGCAAACCCACGATCAATCCCGCCGCGATCACTCCACTGATCAAGCCCTGAACTGCCCCGTTTTTGAGAAACGGCATTTGAATAAAATTGTTGGTCGCGCCCACTAACTGCATACTTCGAATCAAAAAGCGTTGTGAATAGAGGGCTAAACGTATGGTATTATTCATCAGTAACACAATGATAACCAACATAATGACCGCAAACGTAGCTAAAATAATGTATATCTTCGTCAGGTTTTTGTTGATCTGGTCGGCCAGGTTCTCTTGGTAAACCACCTCAAAAATACCATCCATTTTTTCAAGATCGGCTTTGATCTGTTTAAGCTTGGTATCCTCAAAATAATCTTCGTGCAACCGCACCCGGTAGCTGTCATGCAGGGGATTTTCGCCCAGAAAGGTCGTAAAATCTTCTTTTGTATCGGCAATAAACTCTTTGGCCGCCTCGTCTTTGGAATAAAAGATCACCGATGGTTTCCCCTCGGCATTCAGCACAAAAGGTTTAGCCATTATTTTCTTCTCAATATCAGCCACTTGGGTTGAATCCATCCCTTTGTTAAGCATGACGCGCACCTCAATATTCTGCTTAATGATCGAGATCAGCTTTTTAGACTGCATGACCAGCAACCCGCAAAACCCAATCAGAAACAACGCCGCGGTCAGGCTAACAATAATCATGGCGTTAGGATAACTACCAACCTTTTTCTTTTTCAGAGGCATAAATAGAATATAAAGTGAATACGGAGCCCGCAGCGTATAAAGTTCAATTACCTTCGTTCATAAACTCTTTCATGAATTGTTGCAAAAATAGGTAATTATTTCAAGAACGAATTCAAATAGTGGATCGGTAAACAGTTTTTAAAGATTTTTAACCAAATTGCTTCTCATTCGAGTAAGAAATGTTGCCCAAAAAGCCCTATACCCTTCTTATTTTTCTTCTATGGTCGTATGTTGCAGTGGCACAATTGCAAAACGACCTACTCTTTCAACGTTATTCTACCCGCGACGGACTTTCTGACAATTATATCTTTAATGTCGTGGAAGACCGTCAACATTTTATTTGGGTGGCTACATTTCAGGGTATCAATCGACTGGATGGTGCGGAAGTAAAGCAGTATGATTTAAACGACAGTTTAAAAACCGATGCACTGCCCTCACCGAAAGTATTTAAAGATTACCGAGGCGCTATTTGGGCAACAAACAATGCCAACCTGTTTAAATATAACCCCATAAAAGACCGATTTGAGTTAAAATTACAATCTAAAAACAAAGAATTCAATGCGGTCAATAAAAAGGTTAAGCAAAAATTCGCGTTGTTTAACGACCTAACTCATCAATGTTTTTGGATAGCCCGGGAAAATGGACTTTTTCGTTATATCATTGATACAGAAGAACTTGAAACAACCTCTATTCACTCATTCAGCACTCCTTACAAGATTATCAGCATTAATTCCACTACCCTCATCATCGCTACCAATGAAGAATGGATAAGTTACGATATCCATACAAAACAATCTTCTCGGATGGCCAAAAAATCCTTTGATTGGGTCATACATTCCATCAGAAACAATCACTGGATTTACAGCGATGAAAAGCGAAGAATATGGGAGCAATCCTTCCAAAACGGCCAATTTTCGCATCCTCGACTCACAGAAATCAATCCCAATCGTAAAGAAATCAGAAGCATCACTACCCTATCCGACCAAATGGGTTCAAAGGTACTTTGGTGTGGATTGGCCTCCGGTGGATTGGATATGCTGGATACGGAAAACAAAAATGGGTATCAAGCTTTTAGTGCGCCTGTAAAACGTATAAATGAGATAAATGATTTTCATCACAGAAGAATCCTGGATATCTATCAGGACAGTAAATACAATATTTGGCTAAGTACCGACCAAGGCCTTTACCGAGCCAATCCTAAAAAATTTCAGATCCGAAAAGAACTGTTCCCTTTTTTTAGAAAGCTAAACATCAGTCGGGTTCGTCAAATCGTTCAACACGCTACTGAGCCAAACCTTGAATGGGTAGTTAATTCTGATTATGGTTTGTTTCTGTATGATAAATCACATCAAAAAATCATTAAAACTTTTAAAATACCGGGGAGCGTCATCACCCAAATCAACTACGACCGCCACAAAAGACTTTGGGTGCTCTCGCCCAAAACGCTGTTCATCATTGAACCGAATTTACATAGCAGAAGGCTCCCGACCAAGCACTTAAAACCCGATTTGCTCTGTTGGAGAATTATATTTGACCGATTTGACAACGCGTGGATCGGTTCAGAAATCGGGTTAGTAAAAGTAGCCTTCCCTTCCCAAAAAATGACGGTATATCCAACCGATACTACCAACCCACCATCCGACAATCACTCTTATATTTATGATTTAAAGCTGTTAAACAATCAAAAAATAGCATTGGCTACGCGGACCGGTGTCACTGTTTTTGATACAGAAACCCAAAAAGTTACCGAAAGAATTGGGCCTCGCCGGAATGTATTCGCCTTGGATATTGACTCCGCAGGAACTGTCTGGGTGGCGTTTAGCGATGAATTAATAAAAATCAGCAAACATAGGGTTGTTAAAGGTTGGAAAAGCTATGGGAATAACAAAAAGTTGCGGTTCAAGAACGGGCTGACCGTTGATAAGGCCGGCAAACTGTGGATGAATATCAGCAATGGTCTGCTTAATTTTGATCCTGTTACCGAAAAATTTCAATTGTTTACGGAGAATGACGGACTTATCAGTAATTATTTCTACGGTTTTATGTATGAAAACAATGGAAATCTCTACCTTAATCATGAAGAAGGGGTAAATTATTTTGACCCGCTCCAAGCTCGAAATACGCCTAAAGTATACGAGCCGATTTTGACGGATTTTTACCTTCTTGAAAATCGGCAATCCATTGATTTCAAAACAACTAAAGACCCATTCGAAGTCAATTACGATCAAAACATCATTACTTTTCGGTATTCCGTCGTGGAGTTTGAACATCCTGAAAAAATAACTTTTCAGTACCGACTGGAAGGATTTGACCAAGATTGGAAAAATGGGAACACGCGTCGCGAAGTCAGTTATACCAATCTCAGCGGCGGCCATTATACCTTCAAAGTAAAGGCACTCAGTGCCGACGGGGATGTTGATTCCCATATAACGGAGTTCCGAATTTTTGTCACTACTCCTTATTATCGAAGCTGGTGGTTCTTTGGGTTGATTTTTACGGGTGTCACCGCCTTCTTTTACGGTTTATATCGCTATCGCCTAAAACAATTTCTTAAACTTCACCATTTACGAAATTCGATTTCCCGTGACTTGCACGATGAAGTTGGCTCGACCTTGAGCAGTATTACGATGCTGAGCGAATCTGCAAAAAAATCATTGGACATTGACGAAGCACAAAGTCGTAAGTTCATGGAAAGCATCACTAAAAATGCCCAAAAGGTGTTGGAAAACATGGACGACATCATTTGGGCCATAAACCCCAAAGACGACTCACTCGAAAGCATCGTTTTACGCACAAAGGAGTTTGCTTATACCCTAACTGAAACAAAAAACATAAAACTCACTTTTGACATTGACCCAAGTTTCAGAAAGCTTAAGATTCCCATGAAAATCAGACGGAATCTGTACCTTATTTTAAAGGAGAGCATCAACAACGCCATCAAACATTCGGGCTGTAGTGAGTTGAAAATTCAATTAAAAATAGAAAAAAGGACGTTACATCTGGTTGTACAGGACAATGGTCAAGGATTTGATACACTTCAACCTACCCTTCGTAACGGCTTGGAAAACATGCGTCAACGGGCGAAAGAGATCGGTGGAGAGATCAGAATAGATAGTCAAAAAGACAAAGGGGCTACCATTTATATTCAGTTGAATAATTGACGACGTTCACTCTATCATGTGAGTTGAGTCAGCAAATTAAATGCCTATTTTTACTACTTTCTTACAAGCTAACACCGGCACATGTCACAGGCGTATAACATTCGCGTAGTAATCGTCGACGACAACGCCGACTACCGCGAAGGGCTATTTCATTACCTCAATTTCAGCACGGGTTTTGAAGTGGTGGGGTGTTTTCCAAATCCGATCAATATCGTCGAAAATATCACACGTACACAACCTGACGTTATTTTGATGGACATTGATATGCCCCATATCAATGGTATTGAGGCAGTACAGCTCTTAAAAGCGAATTCTAAACGTTTAAATATTTTGATGCTGACGGTTTTTGAGGAAGAAGATCGGGTCTTTAAAGCCATGCAGGCAGGGGCTATTGGGTATTTATTAAAGAAAACACCGCCGCAAAAAGTCTTGGAAGCGATTCAGGAAGTGATGGATGGCGGTGCTCCCATGTCTCCCCTGATTGCCCGAAAAGTGGTTCATTTCTTTGCCAAAACAGCTCCAACCGATTATAACCTCACGCCCAAAGAACTGGAGGTGCTGCGTTGGTTGGTGGAAGGTCTTAGTTATAAACTGATTGCGGCCGAACTCAACCTGAGTATTGATACGATTCGCACCCACCTTAAAAATATTTACGACAAGCTTCACGTAAAGTCCAACACCGAAGCCGTGGTCAAAGCCGTCCGTGACAGAATCGTATAGCCCCTAATCATGTGAGCGAAGATTAGCGGAACTGCTTACTTCCAAAGTCAACCAACCGGAGTCAATACGTACTTTTACTTACTGAATTGCGTAGAATCCCTTTCACCTGATGATGTGATTTTTTGGGGATTTGAATTACTGACCTTTGCTCTACTGAAACTTTCCAAGTTTACAATAGTGCAGGCTTCATCTGATTTTCAATCACCAAACTTGGAAAGTTTTTTCAAAAAAACCACCATGAAAAAATTACTACTCCTCGGACTGCTACTTATTTACAGCACAAGTGGCTTACTCGCCCAAATCTTTATTCAGGAAGCTACCGACAAATCTATCGAAATTACTCCGCGCGGTATCAAAGGAGCAGGCACAAATTCAGTATCAACCACCACGCTTTTATTTGGTCCGGGTATTCCTGCCATTGACAATTCTAAACCAAACAATACCGTAATAGGTGCCCAAGCAGCCGGATTGGGTGGTTTATTTCTCCATTCAACGGTTTTTGGCTATCGTGCCTTTTACAACAGCTCAACAATCAGCGGAGGCAGTACCTCCCATAACATTGCCGTAGGTTCACAGGCCATGCTCAACAGTCGAGGCGGGGAGAATTTAGCCATTGGTTTTGAAGCATTACGCAGCGGGGATACCCCTACCGACAATCTTGGTGTCCGTAATACAGCCGTGGGCTACTCTGCACTCAGGCAAAACATTTCCGGGATGAACAATACGGCATTGGGGGCGTTCAGTCTGCTTTCCAACACATCAGGCAGAGACAATGTAGCCATCGGAGCCTATTCTTTGATCAGCAATACCATAGGCAGTAACAATGTAGCCATCGGAGTAAATGCGCTTTACCGAAATACTACAGGCAGTGAAAACGTAGCGGCAGGAAAAAATGCGCTCTACAACAATACCGGAGGTCTCCGCAACACGGCAGTAGGTTTTGAGACCCAGTATTTTACGATTGGAAGTGATAATACCGCCGTGGGGGTTCAGGCTCTGCGCGGCAGTGCCACCGTCGCCGATAATACAGGCGGTGGTAATACCGCCATCGGTGATAATGCCTTACTAAATAATACTTCCGGCAACCGAAATATCGCTATCGGCTTTGGCGCTCTCTCCACCAACAGTACCGGAAGCTACAATATCGCACTCAACAATGGATTGCTGTTAAATACAACCGGGAGCTACAATATCGCCGCCGGGAATGGAGCATTGTTTTCCAATAGGGCCAATAACGGCAGCACCGCCATAGGAAGCAGTGCTATGATTTTTGCAGATAACCGAACATCAGATGGGCGGCTCACCTACAATACCGCCGTGGGGTATGAATCGCTGCGAGGCAGTACAACCGCCTCCAACAACACCGGACGCTACAACTCTGCCGGGGGAGCGCAGGCTTTACGCTTGGTTTCTTCAGGCAGCAATAACACTGCCGTGGGTTCGTTGGCAGGCAATACCATCAGTACCGGGCACAACAATACCGCCATCGGCTATGATGCGCAGGTACCTTCCGGGACAACCGATAACCAAATCCGAATCGGCAACTCCTCCGTCACGTTTGCCTGTGTACAAGTGGCTTGGACAGTGACTTCCGACCGCCGTTGGAAAGAACAAATCAGACCGTTGAACCTCGGCAGTGATTTTATTGGGCAACTGCGACCGGTGTCGTACCATCGTAAAAACAATGCCAATGCCGACGTTGAAACGGGGCTTATTGCCCAAGATTTGGCCGTTACGCTCCGACAACTGAATGCGCCTTCTTTGGGCTTACTCCAAAAAAATACCAAAGGATTCTACAGCGTACGCTATACTGACCTGCTGATGCCACTCATCAAAGCCCTCCAGGAACAGCAACTGCAGATGGACGAATGGAAAGTCACTAACACGCAGGCAAAGCTGACAAACGAGCAATTCACGGCTGAAAATGAGGCAGTAGCGGCTAAAATCTCCCGAATAAAAGCCTTGCTTGAAGCCATTGAAAATACCCGAAAATAAAGATCCGCTCTTTTAATTTTTCTAAGAAAATGAACAAAATACTTAGTCTTTTTATATTCTTACTTTGGGGCATACAGTTAGCCCAAGCCCAAGTCTATTCAAATCTTAGTTCTAACCGGTCATTGCAAATCACCCCGCGCGGGATGACAGGAACATTGTTAGGGCCATTGACACCTTCCAATGTATATTTTGGCGGAAAAATTTCAGGTTCGGGAGGAACAGGCATTCAAAATACGGTACTTGGAGTGGATGATGGGCAGGCAGCTACGGGCTCCAATAACGCCATCATCGGTTCCGCTACGTATCGTTATAGTTTGGCCGGCAACGAAAATACCCTCATGGGAGCCTCCGTATTTTCTTTGATTGATTCTGATGATGCGACTGTCAGTGGTAATGTGATCGTAGGTTCGGAGGCTTTTACAGGCAGTCCTTATGGAGTTCCATCTTCCTTAAGTCGGGCTTCCTACACGACGGTAGTGGGAGCAAGTGCCATGCACTATGTTAGGGAGAGCAGTTCTAATACGGCCATTGGTGCACAGTCATTAAATAACAGCAGCAGTTCATCGGCATTTATTGAAAACAGTGTTGCCTACGGCACAAGAGCGTTGGCATCTATGGTTCTGGGAAACAACAACGTAGCTTATGGCAACAAAGCAATGGAAATGGCCACCAATAGTGATAGCTGCACCGCCATAGGCTACACCGCTTTACAAAAAAACGTAGCCAACGGGCGCATGACCGCCATCGGGCGAGGTGCGATGGGCAACACCGAAAATACCGGCAGCAACCTAAGCGGTTTCAATGTAGCGATTGGTTACACGGCACTTTACAATACACTTTCGTCGGGCACGGGCAATGTAGCAGCCGGTTTCAGTTCATTATCATCCAACCAATCGGGCAGCAGCAATACTGCGGCCGGGGATATGTCTCTTACAAGTAATACCACAGGCGACAATAATGTCTCCATTGGAGCAAATGCCGCTTACAACAATACAACCGGTACCAACAATGTGGCCATCGGCTACTATGCACTGTTTAACAACAAAGCCAATATCAGAAGTACCGCCGTGGGATACGAAGCTATGCGGTATGCTGACAACCAAACGGCCGGCGTTCAAACGTTCAATACTGCAGTAGGCTATAAAGCCATGCGGGGAAGTATCACGTCTGCTGACAACACCGGCCGAAACAACGTTGCCATCGGCGACAGTGTCTTGGTCAATGTCACTTCGGGAAGTCAGAATACGGTGGTAGGCACTTTTGCGGGCAACAACATTACCACCGGTTCCAACAACACGGTGATTGGGTACGGTGCCGAAGTACCTTCGGGAACAGCAAGCAACCAAGTCAAAATCGGCAACAGTTCCATCTCCTATGCAGGTGTACAGGTAGCGTGGACGATCACCTCTGACAAACGTTGGAAAGAACACATCAAATCCCTCCCAAACAGTTTGACATTTATCAAAGCCCTGCGCCCGGTGGTGTATCACCGCACCAATAACCCATCCCCTGACCGTGAAATGGGATTTATTGCCCAAGAATTGCAGGAAACAATGCCTCAGCTTGGAATCAGAAATTGGGGGATGATTCACGCCGACGACAAGGGA
This sequence comes from Runella sp., assembly GCF_965279615.1. Classification (NCBI taxonomy): domain Bacteria; kingdom Pseudomonadati; phylum Bacteroidota; class Cytophagia; order Cytophagales; family Spirosomataceae; genus Runella; species Runella sp. The sequence goes on from NZ_OZ257252.1 coordinate 839,509, forward strand.
TTTCTGACGGTACGTTACAATGATCTCGTAGCACCACTCATCAAAGCAGTACAGGAGCAACAAGCCCAACTCGAAACCGGAAAGAACAACTACCTCCCATTGGCTAATGCCAACGCGCTTGATTTTACCTCACTTAATGCTCAGACGGATGCCTTGCTGGAGCGTTTAGAGATGTTCAAAAAATAGCCTTTGTCTCATTTCAATAAAGCATACACATGAAAAACAGATACATTCTTTTCCTACTTTTCCTTTGCCCCTTGTTTCTCCAAGCCCAGATATCGGTCGAAGAAAGCACCGATGGCTCCATTACCCTTACTCCTAAAGGCATTAGCAGCAACAGTACGGCCAACTTTTATAACAATATGGCCCTCGGCAGAAGCGCTCTGCGAAACAACAATCCCGGAACGACACACAATGCAGCGGTAGGCGCATTTACTTTATTTTCCAATACCGCCGGCAATTATAATACGGCATTGGGAACAGAAGCCCTTTATTCCAATGTCGCCAACAGCGGCAGTACGGCCGTGGGGTATCGTGCCATGAATTATGCCGACAACCGCGCCACCGGCATCACCACTTACAATACCGCACTGGGCAATTATGCACTACAGGGAAGCAGTACACCTTCGGCCAATATAGGTATCAAAAATACAGCCATTGGTTTTCAGGTATTAATGCAAAACACCTCCGGACAGGAAAACACCGGCAGTGGATATCAGGCATTGAAAGAGAACTTAACAGGCGAATTCAATACAGCAAGTGGCGCTTACAGTATGCTCAAAAGTGCCAATAGCAGTGCCAATACGGCAGCCGGCAGCCAAGCACTTTATAATCACTCCAACCAATCAAATGAAGCAATAGGTTACCGAGCATTATATAACAGTAAATACAGTGAGAGCAATGTCGCTGTTGGCAGCCGGGCAATGATGCAGGTTGACTCCCTAACTTCCCCCTTTATGAATGTTGCCGTAGGCTATTCGGCGTTGTATGGGTATGGATTGGCCGGCACGGGCAAATTTAAAGGCATAAGAAATGTTGCGTTAGGCGCTTATGCTGCTTATCAGGATACTTCCGGCAGTTTTAATGTAGCAATAGGTTATCAAGCGTTACAGGTAAAAAAGGCCGGGAGCGGCAATACGGTCATTGGCGAAAATTTTTCAACCGGCGCATTTTTTGGCTACGACTACGTTTCTCAAAGTACTTCCATTGGCCTTAACAGAGGCGCTTCCGTCCGCACTACTGCCATAGGAGTAATGGCTATGAACCGAGTTGTTCCCGAAAATACACTTATGTTCAATACGGCTGTTGGCTACGATGCTCTCTCCTATGGTTCATCAACGACCGTTACCGGAACACAAAATACGGTATTTGGCAGCAATGCGCTTTACAATTTAAGCACCGGAAATCAAAACGTTGCCATTGGCGCAGAGGTAGAAGCTTTTCCTTCCCAAGTCAGTACGGGCAACAATAATATTTTGATCGGTTTCAGTGCCAACGTTCCTTCTGCCTCAGGCAATAATCAGGTCAGAGTAGGCAGCAATACCACTACTTATGCCGCCGTTCAGGTAGCGTGGAACTGTTCTTCTGACCACCGTTGGAAAGAAAATATACAGCCGATTGGGTTAGGCATGAATTTTATTAAAGAGTTGCGACCTGTGACTTATCACCGCAAAGGCAACGCCGATTCCGAACATGAAATGGGATTAATAGCACAGGAAGTAGAAGAGGCACTCAATAAATTAGGAATCAAAGACTTGGGATTACTTCACAAGGACGAAAATGGCTACCTTTCATTGCGCTACAATGATTTGATTCCCATCCTTGTCAAAGCCTTACAGGAACAACAGGAAGAGATTGAAAAATTACAAAAAGAAAGTCAACAACTGAGTGAACATCGCCAACAAATCACGGCTGAAAACCGCGCGCAAGCTGCAACACTAAAAGTACTTTCGGCCAAATTCAGTAGCTTATCTGATAAAATGACAATAACCGAACAGGTGAAATAGTAGAAATCTGCGTCACTCGTCATCAACATGAACCTATTAATTTGTCCAAAGTATCCGTTAAACTAATAGTTTGTTGGGCCTTTGCAGCCGGTATGCTTAGAAGTAAAATACAAAAAAACATTCCTCATGGGTTCAATTTGCAAACAATTGTATTAAAGAACCTATCAATTTCGTAATAATAGAGAACATGGGAGCCCGGAATCTCGTAAGCAGACGAAGTATTTTAAAAACAAACAGCCGCTAAAACGACACGTCTTAGCGGCTGTTTAAGTGATCGGAAATACTATATGTTTCCTTTTTTCTTCTCTTTCACGGCAAAATCAGCCGCACGAGCCGTCATTGCCATATAGGTAAGCGATGGGTTAACGCAGGAAGCGGAAACCATGAATGCGCCATCTGTAACAAATACGTTTTTACAGGCGTGTACTTGGTTATTTCCATTCAACACCGATGTTTTAGGATCGCGCCCCATCCGTGCCGTTCCCATTTCGTGAATGGCCATTCCCAACCATGAGCCACGGTCATACGACTTCACATTCTTCACTCCCGCTTTTTCCAACATCTCTGCGGCGTCGTTGGCCATGTCAACACGCATTTTTTTCTCGTTTTCTTTGAGTTCTGCGTCAAATACAACCAACGGCATGCCCCATTTATCTTTTTCTTTAGGATCGAGATACATACGATTTTCGTGATAAGGCAGCGTTTCTCCAAAACCGCCCAAGCCCATAGACCACGGTCCCGGTTTGGTGAGTTCGTCTTTAAAATCTGCTCCGAAACTCAATTCGGCTACATTTCGCTGCCAGCTCGCGCGACTTCCGCCGCCCTGATAACCAAAACCGCGTAAATAATCACGCTTGTCGTTACCGATGTTTCTGTAGCGTGGCACATAGATACCATTAGCGCGACGGCCGAAATAGTATTTATCGGTATCCCCTTCCCATGTTCCGCTGGCTCCCGTACGGAAGTGGTGATCCATCAGGTTGTGGCCCAGTTCACCACTATCGTTTCCAAAACCGTTAGGGAAGCGATTGGAAGTTGAGTTAAGCAATACAGACGTTGAACCCAATGCCGAACCGCACACGAAGATCAATCCTGCATGGTAGATTTTCTCTTCCATCGTTACGGCATCAATGATGCGTACACCGGTAGCTTTTTTCTTGTTTTCGTCGTAGATCAGGTTGGTCACCACCGATTCAGGGCGCAGTGTCAACAATCCCGTTTTTACCGCCGGTGGCAACGTACACGATTGCGTACTGAAATAAGCCCCAAACGGACAACCCAAAGCACATTTATTACGGTATTGACATGCCGCACGGCCGTTATTGATTTGAACCTGAGTAGGTTTTGATAAATTGGCCACGCGTCCAATCGTCATGTTACGACCGGGAAATTCTTTCTCAATACGTTTGCGCACTTCTTTTTCCACGCAATACATGTCCATTGGCGGCAAAAACTCGCTGTCGGGCAATTGAGGCAAGCCTAATTTCTCCCCCGATATCCCCGCGATTTTTTCCACGTAACTGTACCAAGGCGCAATGTCTTTGTAACGGATCGGCCAGTCTACTGCAATGCCGTCTTTGAGGTTTCCTTCAAAATCAATATCGCTCAAACGATACGACTGACGTCCCCACATGATGGATTTTCCACCCACGATATTGGGACGAAACCAGTCAAAACGTTTTACTTCTTTATATAGAGAATCCGAGTCATTCATCCAGTATTTTTCGGACATCTCATTGTAAGGATAGTCACGACTCAGTTTCGGGTGCGTTGCTTTTTGATCTTCAGTCAAACGTCCGTTATAGTTCGATTGCCAAGGGTCTTTCATGGCATTTTCGTAGCCTGATACGTGCTCTAATTTATGCCCTTTTTCGAGCATCAGCACCCTCAGGCCTTTTTCTGTCAATTCTTTGGCTGCCCAGCCACCGCTAACTCCCGAGCCAATCACGATAGCATCGTAAGTCACTTCTTTTTGTGCATCTATATTAAGGTACATCGGTTCTTAATTGAAAAGTAAAAATTAACTACTCCTTTTAGGACATTCTCACTCTAATGGGCCATTCATTGAAGACTAAATAGCCCATGCTTTCTGGCCGGGTTTTAAAGGAACGCATCCTTCAAAACGCCCCGGGATAGGAAGGTATTCCATCGCTTTGGTGGCTCCGATCTCTGACGTAAAATAGCCCGTTACCGTCAATTCTTTCATACGGAGAAAGAAGGGCTTGTTACTTACTGTCAGCGCCTTGACGGCGTCGATCTTCTGCTTTGAGTCCAGCTCAACAAAGCTTTTTCCGAAAGCGGTACGGCTATCGGTATTGAGTTGTGTAAGTCCGGAATAAAATGAAGTTTGATCTTCTTTGGGATAGCAATCACGCATTACTCGCACAATAAATTTTTCGACGCCGGCCGCTTTTGCACCCGGAGTATTGGTTGTGGGAATAATGACGTCGGCTAAATCGGACAAAAATGCCTCCTGTTCGGCAGTAACGGGAACACTCTCCCCTACATTTAATCTTTGTCCCAATACTCCTGCCATTGTCGGAGCGGAGATCACGCTTCCTAGCAGGACAGCTACGTGCTGAATAGCATCTCTACGGTTCATGTTGTTCGGGTGGTTTAGTATAAGTAAAGTTGGTCTTACACTATTTTTACTAGTGATAAACGTTAAAAATTTGACAAAAAAGGCCCGTCCGGCACTTTGTCGCTTCAAAAACAGTACAAGATAATAAGAAGTAGCAATTTGCCCTGAGGTAACTTATAATTAAAACGTATATTTGAACTTTTTGTTTTCCTATCCTTTTTACCCATGATAATGACTCCCCTCAAACAAAGAACAGCCACTTTGCTTTTGTTGGTTGCTGCAGTAGGAATTGCCTTTTTGATTTTGTTGATGTATGAGTTCAATGAAAAAAGTCATGTTCAAAAATTGATTCCCGGCTCTACCTCCAATCATCAACTTGAGAATGCTTTCCCTAATTTATCGTTTCATGAACCTGTTGAGTTTACCCACGCAGGCGACGGCACCAACCGGGTCTTCGTACTGGAACAGGAAGGGCGAATTAAAGTATTTGATAATAATTCTGCGACTAAATCAGCAGAAACCTATCTGGACATTCGTGACCGGGTAAGCGATGGCGGCGAAATGGGGTTATTGGGCCTTGCCTTTGACCCCAATTTTAAAAAGAATGGGTATTTTTACGTTAACTATACCCAACGCAAGCCTTTACAAACTGTCATTGCCCGCTATAAAGTTGCTTCTTACAAAGACGCCCAAGCATCGACATCTTCCGAAGTGATTTTGTTTACCTTTTCGCAACCTTACGACAACCACAATGGCGGAAAACTGGCATTTGGCCCTGACAGTCTCCTATATATTTCAACCGGCGATGGCGGCGCTTGGGGCGATCAACACAATTATGCCCAAAACAGAAAATCACTGCTTGGTAAAATACTTCGTATTGATGTTACGAAAACCGACAAAGGGAACTATGGAATTCCGACCGACAATCCTTATGTAGGCAACAAAGAGGGATTTCAAGAGGAAATTTACGCGTATGGCCTCCGAAACCCCTGGCGATTCAGTTTTGACGCCCAAACGGGACAATTATGGGTGGGTGATGTAGGACAAAACGAATTTGAAGAAATTGACATCATCAGAAAAGGGGGGAACTATGGATGGCGACTCAAGGAAGCCAATCGTTGCTATAACCCTCGCAATGACTGCAATCTATCCGATAGTCTCATTGACCCGGTACACCAATACCCACGAAGCGACGGCACTTCAGTTACAGGTGGTTTTGTATACCGAGGCTCACGCTTACCGGCACTGCGAGGCAAGTACATATTTGGCGACTACAGCAATGGAAATATTTGGGCCTTGACCCATGATGGTACTTCAAAAACCTATCATGAGTTACTCATGAGCGGAGGCGGCTCTATTTCTTCTTTTGGTGAGGATGCCAATCGGGAACTGTATGTCCTTGATCATTATAAAGGGCAAATCAAAAAATTTGTCTCCTCAAAATAATTCAGTTTTTTTCAAAAATCGACACCAATTAAATTCAAGGATTGTATCAGGCAATTACAATATTACAAATATCTGATATTCAACCCATTAAAAATAAAATCAATTAAATACCTCGGATTTTCTCTATTTAAAAATGGGCAAAAAATCTCGAAATGGCTATTTTTCGGAACTCATCTTACTGTATTTTATGATTTGGATTCACCCCAAAATATATAATTAAAACAATTGGAAATTATTACCCCCATATTTGCGTTACGATTAAACGGAATACCAACATTTTTCTCAGCATTTCCCGGTAAGCAGGTGCCCTTCCAATCCTGTTGGCATAAAATTAAGACTTATGCAGGCATTTTGATTGTTATTCATTCATATTTAATAAACCAATCTGTTTTAAACTCCAATTAATTTTGAGAAACAGATACAAAGATTAAGACCAATACTATATGGCTAGTTCACAAGAGACATTTAATAAGAAAGAAAGAGAAAAGAAAAAATTAAAGAAGAAAAAGGACAAGGAGGAAAAGAAAGAGGAGCGTCAGGCAAGTGCCAAAAAGGGACAATCTCTGGAAGACATGATCGCGTATGTCGACGAAGATGGGAACATCACCAATACGCCTCCTGATCCAAGGAAAAAGAAAGTAGTTAATAGTGAAGACATTACACTGGGAGTAGCGAAACAAATCAATGAACCTGTAGAAATCATACGGGAAGGCGTGGTTAGTTTCTTCAACGAACAAAAAGGCTATGGATTCATTAGAGACCTCAAGAGCCAGGAAAGTATCTTTGTCCATATCAATGAACTGAGTGGCCCTATTAAGGAAAACGATAAAGTAACTTTCGAAATCGAGATACGCCAAAAAGGTCCCAGCGCCGTTTCGGTTAAAAAGATGTAAAAGAAAGTATTCCTTCATATAAAGTATAAAAGCCCCGAAACTCATTGTTTTGGGGCTTTTATACTTTATGGTCTTACCAATGTCAGTAGAAGTTCAGAAGGCCGGTATCGGTTATTTCGCCGACTTCTCAGGTTAAGTTACTATAAAGTCCGGGTAAGCTAAAAACGAAAACATATTGTACTTAACAGATAATAGCCTGATTTTTAGTATCCCCGCTTTTGGAAATTATCGCAACTCTTCTTAACTTTGTTTAGAGCCATTCAAGTGGAAATGTGAACATAAGCAGTAATAAACCGATCTTGCCATCGTTCATAGCTGTACCCTGTTATCATTTCCAGTTGATTTTGCCGGATAGTTAATTTTACCCTATTTTATTATAACTCCCGGTTCCGGCCTTCCGAAAGGATAATTAATATACCCATAAATAGACGTTCTTGGAAAATCAATGCAAGTTATGAACTGTCAAGTCCATAAAAATCACTCCCTACCCTACACTTTGATATTGCTCTTCTTTTTAGTGCTCTTTGGGGGATGCAAAGGAGGCGCCACGCCTATTGATAGTCAACCCCAAGAGGAAGACCAATTACTCACTCCTACCCGTACCGTTGGAACAGGGTCTGGAAACCTTTCCGTCGATGGCGGCTCTCTTGGTATCAGACCGGGAGAAATTATAGCCATCACTCCCGGCACTTACACAGACCTCTCCTTTTCCAATCTTACGGGTACGCCAAGCCAACCTATCACCTTGGTTGCCAATGGCTCGGTGGAAATAAGCGGCGGCGGACTCTCACTTGAAAATGTTTCCAATCTGGTCATAACCGGTTATAAGAAAAGTAAGAACATTTTTTTTCACGATGTCAACTATCGGGCCATTACGCTCTCAGGAAGCATTCCTCATGGGCTGACGTTGGAGGGAATCCGTTTGAAAAATGTTAACGACTATGCCATCTCTTACAATAATCCAACCCCTTACGATGGCACTGATGCCACAGCTTTTACTGATTTCAAATTACTTAACTGCGAATTTGAGAACACCGGACCCATTCACATCGACGGAGGTCTTAACAAATTGTCGGGTGCAATTAACAACGGCTTTTGCAAAAACCCTGAAATAGCCTATTGCACATTTAAAAATTGCCCAACTTCCGAAACCCTTTTATACATGGGAAATGTAGAGGGATGTGATATTCATCATAATACACTGGATGAGATCAATGCCAATACTGAAAAACATAACGGTATCTTTTTACTGTTGGGCAACGGCAGCGTTCACCATAATAAATGCACCAACCACCAGGGGAACTTTGTGCGCTTCTGGCCTTTTTCACAAGGTACCAAACCCAAAGAAGTACTTTTGTATAACAACATTGTCTGGAACAGTCGTAAATACAGCGCTCTGGAGGTACAAAGTTTTGAGAATAATATTATTCCGGGCATAAGCACTTACTGTAACGTTAAGGTATTTAACAATACAGTTGGTAAAATGAACACCACAAAACCAACGGTATTCGTAGGCGTGGTGGTAGATGTGTATAATCTTCAGGGAGGCGATATTCAGATCTTTAACAATTTATCATTCAATCAGGTCGAGACCTCTTCCAAAGACAACGTGTGGAGTCAGCAAAGCTCAACCACGCCGAGCCTGAACACCAACAATCGTTATTTTGCGACTTCTTCCATGGCAGGGCTAACCGACGAGGTAAGTTTCAAGTTACTCTCAGCGTCACCTGCTAAAAAGGCAGGTTTGTATCAGTCTTTCATCAATGATGATTTTTACAGTACCAAACGTGCCAACCCTCCGTCAATTGGTGCAGTAGAATAAAAACGAAGCAATGGATGCGTTGAAATTTCGTCAAAAAAGTCTTTTTTTAGATAAATCTACATTTTTTATACCTCAAACTACCCTAGAGACTTTCTATAATGTATAATTCTCTTAAATTTGTTCTATAAAAAAATTACCATACTCTCAAAATACCCTACAAATATGGAATATCTTTTGAAGCCAATGAGTGAGCAGGAGTTCCTCTTAAAATTAAAAACAGAGCGTGATTATTTTTTAAATTTAAGAGCGGAGCAAATTATAAATGCCACGTTGGGATGGCACGGTGGCAAGATTGGGAAATACCGGTTTGAAGTAAATGTGTTAACAAAGCGGTCTGATCTTGGGATTGATTTTGGAAAAATTTTCAAACTTTGTGTATGGGATAGTGCAAAAGGAATGGCCAATGGCTGTGTAGCTCATTATGACAAGGGGTGGGACATCAAACCTTTTAAAGAACTGGAACCTTATGTCAGTCAAATTTTGAGAAGATACAATTAGAGATAACTAATCTGAACACAAAAATGGGAGCCGACAGCTCCCTTTTGTTTTTGATACCCGCAGGACATCATTAAGTGTTTCAACCGGACAACGAAAGGGAATCGTACCTTTTTGTATCGATATTTCGTTGAATTTTTAAGCTATATAGTAGTTAGCCAATAAATTTCCCAATAAGCATTAGGGAAATTGTGACCAACATAAATGCCCACCAAGGCGTTCTATCATAGATATCAAAAGCTACTCCTTTTACCGAAATATGTTTGCCGTTCCGTTCCATTGCCGTAGAAGTTAAAAGTTATACGCTATACTTCTTAAAGTAATCGTGCCGGCATTGGAGCGGTTTTAAAAGTGTAGTTTTTTCTACAATCGTAGCGTAAAAACCCCTATCCTATTCAAAAAGCCATTTTTATCAGCCGTTAAACTTCCAAAGCAGAATGAGTACAATCATAACCACGATCCATACCCACCAAGGTGTTTTCTGAAACATCTCACCCATAATATTTTGCGAAGGTTGGCCTGAGCGCCGGGAGTGTTGTGTGTAGCGGGAGCGTGCCATGTAAGTGCTGTTTTAGAAGTATACAATTGGTTCTTTCGCCTATTTACCGGCAGAAGACAGCATTGTCATAAACGTATTGCTGCCTGTCTGCCGGTAAATTAAAAAAAGGAGAATCAATTCAATTCTACTCACCTTTGTATTCTTCAAGGTCGATATGGTTATCACCTCCCAGGCTATAATAATTATTTTCTTCATCTTCTGAGCCGATCTCCTCCAAGTCATCGTCCAGTTCAGCGCCCGGAACATCCAAATCACCGCCTGAAACATCATCCTTAAAATCCTTTTCATTCCATTGATCCGCCTCATCGTTCAGTTCCTTAGTTCTTGAAGGATCATCGGGATCAATGTCTTCTTCTTTGGTTGCGCGACTGTAAATATCTTCGCTTGGCGGATACAGCGGATAGCCCGGAAATTCATCCGCTTCTTTGTTTTTTTCGGTGTTACTTGGTTTGGTTGCCATGATTTTAAATGGATAAGGTAAATTAAATACCGATTGTTTTATGATTTATTGATTATCTACTTTGTATTCTAAATTTTGATGCCATCGGTACAACACCAATAACCGGGGTACCAAATCCTCATTCTTTGTCGCGCCGGCTAATTTTCGGCAATTATTTGATTTCCGATTCCTGAAACTCGGGGTATTTTTTTCTTAGCCTCGAAAATTGCCAAAAACCAAGATTATTTAATAATTTTAAGAGGAATTCGTATAAACAAACCTCTTTTTCATCTTATGTACCTTAACCGTCTGCTTATACCGTTACTTGCTGTCCTTTTTTTTGCATCCGGCAACGTCAACGCTCAACAATCCTCTAAACCGCAAACCGATACGACACGCTTTGACCGCGATTACGCGTTGGAAGCCTCTATGGTTGGTTATTTCAGCCCGGATGGCGCACGAAACCCTACGCTGAAAGCCAATAAAGGCGACAGAGTACGGATAAAGATCACCAATGTCGAGCTGATGACCCACGACATTGCGCTGGAAAAAATGGGGATAAAAAGTAAGACCATTTTGGAAAAAGGCATGAGTACAACCCTCATTTTTACCGCCGACAAAAGTGACACTTACTTTTGCTCGGTACCGGGCCACCGGGCAGCAGGGATGGTGGGGAATTTTGAGGTAGTAGAGGGAATCATTTCGACCGCTGTCATGCAGGGGCAAGTACCTCAAAAGGATGGGCAGCCTTTAAACCTTAATTTTGAAACAGGTTCTTTAAAAGACTGGACCGCCACCGGTACTGCCTTTAACAATCCACTCATTACGGAAGACCCCTCTCCTATCCATGAGAAGGAAATGAAAATCGGTTTTGAAGGGAAGTATTTTCTAAGCAGCGGTGGTACCGTTAATGCAAAATCAACGGGAACATTAACGTCTGTTCCTTTTAAAGTAACTCAACCTTTTGCGGCGTTCAAAGTATCGGGAGGGGCCTTGGAAGATACGCGTGTAGAGTTGCGCCTGGCAGGTACAAACGAAATTATTTTTCATATTACGGGCCAAGGCCGTGCTAACCTGCAACCCGTCGTTGTAGACCTTCAGGCGTATTTAACCAAAGATATTTACATCAAGATCATTGATAACGAAACAGGAATTTCCCAAATTCCGTACATTCCGCACGATAAATGGGCGCACATCAACTTTGATGAATTTCTCTTCTACCCCACTCGCCCGGAATTTCCCAACGAGCTGAAGCAAAAAGACATCATCATTCTTCCGCCGCTCGATCCTGTGCTGAATGCAGGGCTTTCAGGCGTGGAAGCGGCCAAAGCCATGACTCCACCCAAAGGGTTTAAGATCACGTTGGCGGCGGCTGAACCCGATATCATTCGCCCTATCTGTTTTACAATTGATTCACGTGGCCGACTTTGGGTCGTGGAAGGGCACACCTATCCCGTTCCGGCTCCCGAAGGACAGGGCCGAGACCGCATCCTGATCTTTGAAGACACCAACGGTGACGGCACACTTGATAAACGCAAAGTATTTATGGAAGGCCTGAATCTGGTCAGCGGCATGGAGGTGGGTATGGGCGGCGTTTGGCTGGGTGCAGCTCCTTATCTTTTATTTGTACCGATTGATGCCAAAAATGATAAACCGGCCGGTCCACCGCAAAAATTGCTGGATGGTTGGGGGACGCAGGATACCCACGAAACACTCAACAGCTTACGATGGGGCCCTGATGGCTGGCTTTACGGAACGCATGGCGTATTTACCCATTCCAACGTAGGAAAACCCGGCGCACCTGATTCGGAACGGACGAAGATCAACGCCGGCGTCTGGCGATACCATCCTACCAATCATCAGTTTGAAGTATTTGCCGAAGGCACCAGCAATCCTTGGGGTATTGATTTTAACGACTACGGTCAACCTTTTATCACGGCCTGTGTGATTCCGCACATGTACCATATCATTCAAAACGCCCGTTACCAACGGCAAGCCGGCAAACATTTCAATCCTTATACCTACGACGACATCAAAACCGCCGCCGACCACGTACACTGGGTGGGCGAACGCGGTCCTCATGCCGGAAATTTCCGTTCGGCCGCCAAAGGAGGCGGTCACGCCCATGCCGGCGCGATGATCTATTTGGGCGGTTCCTGGCCTCAGGAATACCGTAATGACATCTTTATGAACAATATCAACGGCGCCCGCTTCAATCGTGACCATCCGCAGCGAAGCGGTTCGGGATATACCGTACAGCACAGAGAAGATTTTATGGCAATGAACGATTCATGGTCGCAGTGGCTGAATTTCAAATACGACCCAAGCGGCTCCGTGTTCGCCATCGACTGGTATGACAAGAATCAATGCCATAGTCCCAACCCGGACGTTCATAACAAAACCATGGGACGCATCTTCAAGATTTCGCACGAAAATGACAAATGGGTGCAGGTAGATCTGTCCAAGGCTTCTGATATGGAATTGGTTAATTATCAGCTACATGCCAACGATTGGTACGTACGCCAATCCAGAACCATTTTGCAGGAACGCGGACCGAATAAGAAAGTACACAAAGCGCTAAAAGAAATTCTTGCCAAAAATCCTGATGAAACCCGCAAACTACGCGCTTTGTGGGCGCTTCACGTAACCAAGGGGTTAACCGAAAAAGAGTTGAACGATTTATTGGCCAATGAAAGTGAATACGTTAGAAGCTGGGCTATTCAGTTGGTAACCGAAAATAAAACTGTTTCTCCCGAAACGATGAACCGTTTTACTGAATTGGCAAAAAATGACAAATCAGCGTTGGTCAGACTTTATCTTACTTCAGCGATGTTGCGACTGGAACCCTCCCAAAGATGGGGTGTTGTGGAAGCACTTGTACAAAAATCCGAAGATAAAGACGACCACAACCTGCCGCTGATGCTTTGGTATGCGGCAGAACCTCTGTCGGTTGTAGATACGAAGCGTGCGCTTCAAATGGCTGAAACCTCCAAAATGCCTAAACTGTTGCCCTACACCATTCAGCGCGTTACAGCAATCGGTACGGAAGATTCCAAGAAGTTACTGAAAGACCTGAAAGACCGTTTGGGAAAATCGCATTCGCACGAAAACCACGAAAGTCAGATGTTACTGGATGAAGCAGTAGGGAAATAAAGCGTATTTGTCCTTCCGAAGGAATCTATATCGCGGTAACTTAGATTCCTTCGGAAGGACAAATACAGTAAAATAAACCTTAAAAACATGAAAAATCAATATCTCATAACTGTATTTCTGGCCTTCACCTGCGGTATTTCTTACAGTCAACCGATGACCACTATGTTGGAAAGCGGGTTCAAAAAAACCAAACTGACCGGCGATTTTATCTCCGAAGGAGTTGCGGTGGCCGACCTGAATAAAGACGGGAAATTAGACATTGTGGCAGGTTATTACTGGTTTGAAGCTCCTTCCTGGACTAAACACGAAATGGCTCCCGCCCAGCCAAGCGCGGCCCCCTCTGAGGCCGTAGGTTTTGGAATGTCACGCGTATTTAACCCCCGAAAAGAGTACAGTAATTCCTTTCTGAACATGGGAATGGATGTCAATTTGGATGGTTGGGACGATGTTGTCATCATTGACTTCCCCGGAAAACCTGCTTTCTGGTTTGAAAATCCACACAACAAGCCGGGCGTTTGGGCAAAACACATTATTGCCGATTCGGTCGGTATTGCCAACGAATCGCCGGGATTTATTGACATGGATGGCGACGGACGATTGGATATTCTTTGCGGAGATAAAGAAAAAAAACAGGTCATTTGGCTGAAAGCACCCGTTAAAAAGGGAGACACGGAATGGAAACGGTACGCACTAAGCGCCGAAAATGTACCCGGAACCGAGATCTTTTCCCACGGAATCGGTTACGGCGATGTTGACAAAGATGGCCTCAACGATGTGGTAGTGCGGGAAGGCTGGTTTAAAGGAACCACCGACAATAAATCCGGGAACTGGAAATTTTACCCGGTCAATTTGGGCGAACCCTGCTCCCACATGCAGGTATTGGACGTAGATGGCGACGGAAAGAACGACGTCATCAGTGCATCAGCCCATGCGTTGGGCGTTTGGTGGCACCAACAAATCACGGATGGCGAAGGTAAAATCAATTTCAAAACCAACCTCATGAGTACCACCACTGCCCAAACTCACTCCTCCATCATGGCCGATCTAAACGGGGATGGTCGCAAGGAATACATTACCGGCAAGCGATTTTTAGCCCATCACGGCCGCGATCCCGGCGATGCCGATGCTTCGTATCTGATGTGGTTTGACTTAACCCCCGGCAAACAACCTTATTGGACAGAACACATCATTGATAATGATTCCGGTGCAGGACTGAATATTGTAGTCCAGGACATAAACAAAGACCGCAAACCTGACATTGTCATTGCCAATAAAAACGGTGTATTTTTATTTGAAAATGCACTGAAAAAGTAACCGATAAAATTTTCGATCAATTTGTGAATGTTTTCTTAACCTGAATAATTTACCAAGTAAAAGTCCAAAGGCTGTAAATCAATGATTTACAGCCTTTACTTTATTTTACAGCCACATTATTCGCTCATATAATAGTATCTCTCATTGAAGGCTAATCCGGGAGAAAAATATTATTCTTTGGTTCTTTGAATACCGGAAGTCGTTTGGTTAGATGGATGCGCAAATAATAACCACATTGATACTTCATTCTCTATCACCCAAGAACTTGTTTACAGTAAGTAGATTTTAAAATTTATGAAAACTATAATTATGAATAAAGTACAAAAAAAAATTAAAATAAAGCATACAGACAAAGTATCTGAATTTTAAGATGTTATCCCCAAATACTCTTTTGGCTAACTGACCGATTGGGATATTTCATCTGGTTTCTCAAAAAAATACAATTAATAAATATACCAATTTTAAATCTTTGCACTTACCTTTGGGCACTGAGTCAATTTATACTTAATACATGGGTTATCTCAAATCTATATGCTTGAGATAGCTCTTTTTTTTAGTCTACCTATTTACCCTACATTAATAAATGAGCGAAAAAACAATTATATACATCTAAAAATCAAATAGTTCAAGACTAAATGTGTAGCGAGATTATGAGGAAAAGAAGTCTACTTTCGGTAGTTTTTAATGTATTTTTCATTGGGTTCAGCTTTGCCCATCACATTCTTCCGGTTCCTTTTGAGCCTGATTCCATCTCCAAAACAAAAAATCTCAGAACCGGCAACACCGCAACCATTTCGGGATATATTACTCGAAACAGTACCCTGGCCCAACCCCCTTCCACCATTGATTCCGCAGGTAAATCCATTCTGTTTAAGCCGGGTTTTTCAACAAAAGCTACCAATACGACCTTTTATAAAGGCATTATCGTTGGAAGGCAGATAGAGGTTGACTTTCCAAAACCGAATCAAATCATTCAGCGCAACAATTCCAATCAGGGGCTATTACGGATTTCCGGCACTTGCGACAGCAATGCCGTAGCGATCATAGCCCTTTTAACACCTATTCAGGGTGGGGTGGCTAAAAATGATACGTTCCAAACTTCGAATGGTCGGTATACCGACAGCCTTTGGCTTACCGGAGGGGACTATCGTCTGGAAGTCAGGACTGTTATGCAATTTTCTCCCTCCGGCACAGGACCGGTCCCTGTCTATGGAACCTCCCGAAAGGTGGAGCGAGTCGGTGTTGGAGAAGTTTTATTGCTATGGGGACATAGCTTTCTGGCGGGAGATCCCGGCTACGATGAACCTGCTTCCGATGCCCGGGTACGCACGGTTGCTACCGTCCGAAATCCCTCCATCCCTGATGAACCCGGCAAACTTCAGAATCTTGATGATCTTCCCTACACTTTTCAACCCATTACAACATCCAATATCGGGCCTTTTGGAGTGCATAGCTGGATGTGGGGCCGTTTTGGAGATACTCTTGTGCAACGTTTAAATGTTCCTATTCTGTTGTATATGACGGCTTATGGAGGCTCCAACGTATGGATGAACATGAAAAATATTAAACGGGAACCCTTTGGATTTGACTGGTTTGGCGGACAGGATCAATATTGGATGCCTTATCGTCCGGTCGAAGCTGCTTTCTACAAGTACATTCCCATTACGGGCGTACGGGGTGTTTTGGTGGAACATGGAGGAAACGATGTCTCTCCGGAGTATTTAGCCACACTTTATGAGAATTTTGTTTTTGTCATTAACCATACCCGAACCGTACAGGCCAATCATCCCCAACTGGCTTTTAAATTAAGTAAGGAAGGCGTTGACTTTTTGAATCTGAATACAAGCGTTGTTAATGACAAAATACAACAGGTATTAAACAACGTTCCTTACACCAGTCAGGGAATTGACCTAAGCGACCCATCCAGTCAGGGACCGTGGCGAGATGATGGAGGAAAAGGGCACTTCCGGGGGAAATTAGGCCATGATAAATACCTGCAACTCTGGAAAGATGTCGTCCCCAATAGTTTTTTTTCAACAACAACCCCTAAATTGTCTACAAATCCTCACTAAAAAACAGGATAGTTTGATCTCTTACTTCAGGCGGAGAAATCACCTTGCCAGTGCTTTTTCCGCCTGAATTTAATAAAGACTGTGCTTGCAGAAAGGTTAGCAGGAATAAAGAATTTTATTCGTCGACTGTATTTTTTGGCATTATGACCCAATAAGACACTATTTCCAGAAACTTGGTCTTTTGTTCGTCCCTCCCAATTCTCGGCAATCACTGCAGCCCGGACTGCCGGTGATGTACCAGGGCTTTATCTGTCCGGGGATAGGAAATTCAAGCAGGATCAAATGAGATGCGGTTTCAAACATTCTGATCGCTTCCACATCAGGCAACGTATCAATAGGCTCGCAGGATACATCCAAGAGCGTACGCCCACCCAATTTCTCCGTAATAAAAAGCCTTTTTTCTTCAACGGAAGATGCACTGAAAAAACCAAAAACCATTTCATTCGGATCACTGACACAGGACATATTGCCCGTTACCTGTGAGGGCTGAGAATCAAATAGCCCGCCGGTCACTTCGTTTGTTCTGGATAGGGCGTTCCAGTATTCAAATTCTTTTTGTGAAACGCCGTACTGCCTGACCAGAATGCTGTATTTGATCCGCAACCTGTCACCAAGTACCGGCACGTAAGTAATCGGAACATCCCGGATAACATCTTTACTGAGTTTAACGGAAGAAGCAACCGTGATCTGACTCGATTTTCGAGTAGCCCAACAGGTATTGACGTCTTCGGTACGCGGTTTAATTTGCTTACCTATTACTTCAAAGCCTGAGAATAATGGCATTTGATACTCCCAGGTTTCTTCAAAATTCCACCGGTAAAAATGAGTTTTGTTCAATGGGTCAGTTGTATTGACATTGATCTGTGCTCCTTTCCTGTCCGGGCTTATTCGATAGGTAACACTCTCAATGGGAGGCGTTTGCATAGCGGGCACATAGAGAGAAAGGTACTCTTTTCCGTCTTTTGTCTTAATATGCAGCCGGAAATTTTCATTCTCCGAATAGGCTATCTTTCCCAATGTATACACTCCGGGTTGTGCTTCGGTAAAGTTAAAGTTACTGCCTTTGTCGCCTTCCACGCTGACCGCAGCCCCTCGCACTGCTTCGGGAGATTCTTTCCCATTTACATTCTGAGTGCGACTCAACTTGATCTGACTGGCAGCCAAAGGGTTAACATTCAAAAAACCGTCCACCACAAGGTAACTTCCGGCATTGGTGATTTCCGGGGGAGCATAAGGTTGCACGCAACTGTGCAGCACCAATAGCAGAATAAGTGAATAGAATAGTTTAGGCACACTTTTCATGGGTGGATAAAATAGCTTAAACAGACTTTTTATGGCTTACCGAACTATTCTGCAAAGTCCTGCGCTTTTTAAAAATACCTATCGAAAGTACTTAAATTTATCACAAAAACACCGCCTTCACAGAGTAAAGGCGGTGTCAGCTAAAGAGCGTCGTATAAAAATGAGTACTGATTCTTACTAAAAATAAGGCCTCCTCTCATTAAGAGGAGGCCTTACGATATACTTTACCCTACTTAAAATATTATTAAATAACCACGTGAGTGATTGAATTAACACTTTAATAATCTGTTACAAAACTAACGCATAAAATGCGTTTTTGAACGATATTGGCAGCTTGACAACCGTGAAATCAACTTATTGGCCGGTGAAATGACTATTTTGACCGCTGAAATGCCTACTAAATTTAAAGAAGTACGAATGGAATTAGCTTGAATGCACCCGTTTTTCACCAACGGAGGCCTATTACCAGAAACAACCTTTTCTGTATTCAGTATTATTATGAAAACAGTTGTCGAAACAAACCTGTAGTATTCTTATAATTTATGTCAGCGTCGCCAATCAAATCGGGGCCGTCATTATGATGGTATTGGCGTTGGGATGGATGATAGAGCGGATTCAGGAAAAACCGAATTTTATTGCCGAATTGATCGCTTACTACTTTACCACACCGTGCATTCATAAAAAAACATCGCTTCTCCAAAGGAAAAGCGATGTAAACACTATCAGTTTTTATTTAAAAGTTTTCTATATCTTCTCTATTTTTTGTTCGCTTTGGAACAATCCTTCAATACCCGTTCATGCCAATTATGACTCCTTAACTATTTTTAGTCAAAATTGCGGAAGAACCACAGGAACCTCAAATCAATAAGGTCAATTGTCAGGATTTGGGAGTTGGAACTCCCTTTTTGGCGGTTGGAACTGTTTAATTCTCTTTGAACAAGCTTTAGATTTTCACAAAATCTTCCTCTGTCTGCCTCTTTACTCGTTTCAGTAAAAGAACCAAAGTTTGGTTTTAATCCGTAAAACCCTTGCTCCAACCTTATAAACCCGCCATTTGTACTCTTTTTTTTTCAACGCAAATAACTGCTTACGAATTTAGCCACCTTGAGAATGTTTCTCAGCCGGTTTTTTCAACCGTATGAAATGACTATTTTTCGGACGGCAGCAGCGTACTAACCACAAACATGCATCAGCAATGGCAGAAAAGGCCGGCGATAACCTAACCAATCAGCAGCGTTGGCAATTGGCAGCGACCATTTTTGCTATTTACTGGCCCATTCGAGTGTATGTATCCGTCGACCGGTTTTCTTTGGCCCTTATTGGCAGGATATGGCCTTTTTGGATCATGGAAATTGTCGTTACGATTCTTTTTTTCGGCTTGTGGCTTACCGTAACCGATTGGTTTCAACGGCGAATTTTCAAGCTGTTCCATAAAGGCTTTCTCATTAAATTCGATCTACCCGCACAATTGGCTACCTTACTCATGGCAGGCGGACTGGCTATTTTATTTAATATGGGCTTCTATCGCTTGTGGGCGGGAATGTCTAAGTTGGAATCAATCCAACATTTAAGATATGTTCCTGAACCGGCTAACGTTAGCCGACCTGAACGAGTTACAGACAAAGCTAAACACCAAAAATTTGATAATGGTCTGACCATCATGGCGATGTTAGCGGCTTTTTACTTAGCGGCAAACCGCAGAGGTTACCGGCAGTTGGAAGATATACGCGTCAAGGCAGAACAGATGAAGCAGGAAGCTGCTCAGGCTCAATTTGTTGCTTTAAAAAATCAGGTAAATCCGCATTTTTTGTTCAATAGCTTCAGTATTCTCTCTTCACTCATTGCGGTAAATCCCAAGCTTTCCATTCAGTTTGTGGGGCAGTTGGCGAAATCGTATCGTTATGTTTTAGAGCAACACGACGCCCAATGTGTCAAACTCCGGGAAGAACTGGATTTTATGAAATCTTATACGTTTTTGCTGCACATTCGTTTTGGCGATAAATTCCAAGTCGTTACAACTATTCCTGAGAACCAAGTCGATCAATACAGCATTGCCCCGTTGACATTGCAGTTGTTGATTGAAAATGCGGTAAAACATAACCAAATGTCGATTGAAGTACCGCTGCTGGTCACCATCGAAAAAGAACAGGGCTATTTGATCGTTACCAATAAAATTCGACTCCGCCCCAAAACCGAAGAATCAACCGGATTAGGCTTAAAAAATATCATCAAACGCTACCAATTACTGACCGATCTTCCGGTAATAATTGAGGATCAGGCGAATGTATTTCAGGTAAAAATTCCTTTACTCGAATGAACGTACTCATTATTGAAGATGAACCGCTGTCGGCTCAGGGTCTGGAGTTGCTTCTGCATGAATATGACCCCCAAATTCGGGTGTTGGCTCAATTGCCATCGGTCAGCAAGTCGATACAATGGTTTAGGTCTCTGCAACCAATTCAGCCTGACTTAATTTTTTTGGATATTCACTTAGAGGATGATCTGGGGTTCAGCATCATTAAAGAGCTGAATCTCACCATTCCCATTATCTTTACTACCGCTTTTGATCAGTACGCCTTACAGGCTTTCAAGGCAAACAGCATTGATTATTTATTAAAACCCATCGAAGCGGAAGAATTGGCTACCGCCATTAACAAGTTCAAATTAGTTCGACAAACCCCGACAACCGCTTTAATTGATACCACCGTACTGCACCGGTTCATGCAAAAACCGGATCAACCCGTTTACCGCAATCGGTTTATGGTAAGTATTGGTCCTAAACTTCGAAGTATCCGAACCGAGGAGATCGCTTATTTCTTTTTTGAAGATAAAGCAACCTATGTAGCCCCTCATACCGGTATTCCCGTGTCGATAGACTATAGTTTGGACCGATTGGGGCAACTGGTCGATCCTGACCGGTTTTTTCGGGTCAATCGGTCGTTTTTGGTCAGTGCATCGGCTATCAAATCCGTCTATACTTATTCGGGCAGCAAGCTCAAAGTGGAAGTGGTTCCCCCACCCCGCCAAGAGGTATTTGTAAGCGTTGACAAAGTAACCGTTTTTAAAGAGTGGATGGGAAAATAAGCAGTTGTTAATTTCCAGCCCAAATTCCTGCAAAAGGTATTCGAAAGAGTCGGTCGTTCTCCGGTATCGTCCGGTCGGGTTGTGAGCAACCCTCCGCACCACAACAGTCTCTCTGTGAGGAGGGTTGCTCACAACCCGACCGACCAAACGAACCTAAAAGCAATACTTTTCCATATAAGCCCCCAAAACTTTTATTTGACTGATTAACCTTGGAATGTCGTCAAACCCTCACAACCTGCCATAAAATGTACAATAGTGGTTTCACTTTTTAATGCTATAGCCGCTTCTTCCATTAAAATTACGGGTAAATTCTGCGCTTGAGTTTTCCAGGTATTTTGATCTTAACTTCTGATGTACTGCAGCGGGTTGCTTCACTCCGTTAACAATCAATTCTTCTGCATTAAGCTTATACGAAAGATTATCCCGGTCTTTTATTACGCCTTCTGTGATCAGATCATTGATCAGATTGTCCTGCTTTTTTTGGAAAGCTATCCTTGACTTCTCCGCTTCTACTCGCATTACTTCGGCCTCTTTACGCATTACTTCGGCTTCTTTGCGCATCACTTCGGCGTTATCCCTTGATTTTGTCGCCTCTACCCGCATCACCTCGGCCTGTTTACGCATTTCATCGGCTTCCTTTCTCATTACTTCGTTGTTAGCTCTTGATTTCTCGGCGTCTACTCGCATCACCTCGGCCTGTTTGCGCATTTCATCCGCCTCCTTCCTCATTTTTTCGTTATCAGCCCTGAATTTCTCGGCATCAACCCGCATTACTTCAGCCTGTTCACGCATCTCATCGGCCTGTTTACGCATTTTTTCGGCCTCTTTTCGCATGACCTCGGCCTGTTCGCGGGATTCCTCAACCTCTTTGATGATACTCTCAATTTCAGTTTTGTACTGTCCTCGCTGCTCTTCCGGAATAGATACGCCGTCGATGATCAGTTCAGTAACCTTGCCGTTGGTTTCAACCATTTCATACCGCTTATTATTCCTTGTAACATGAATCGTACTGACTCCCGATTTAATCTTCGTATTTCCGGAACCCGGAATGGTGTCATTTTCGATAGCGGGTACGGCAGTCGGTAATGGGGCTGCAATCGGAGCCGGTGGCGTTTTTGGAGTGGCCTGAGTGGCAATCATTCTTTTAGGAGTAGGAAAGGATTTGGGCTTTTTTTCAGGAGTTGAAGGTGAAAAAGCGACCGAGAACAAGGTTACGGTGATCAGACCGGCTGTTACAAATAATTTTTCCATGGCGTTCAGTGATTTATTGTTGTTATTAATAATCCTTTTTATTCGGTTCAGAAGGTGATTTTGTCCGGCGGCAAAAGTCATTTCCAAACGGGCTTGGGCAAGTTTATATTCCTGAAAGGAAACCAACGCATTGATAAAAGACGTCTTATTGGCCAGAATGGAAATAGCCAGATCATCGCAGCAATGTTCTCGCTCCTCTCGGATCAACCCCGAGATCCATACTACGGCGGGATTAAAGAAATAAACAGCTTCGCCAAAGGTTTGAAGTAAATTCATCAGGTAATCCCTTCGTTTGATATGCGCCAGTTCATGCAACAGGATCGCTTCAATCTGGTTGGAAGGAAGACTTGTCAAAAAACCAATGGGTATCAAAATGACCGGTTTCAGAAACCCAATTACTGCCGGAACCGATATAATTTCCGATTCAAAGAACAGTACAGCCTCGTTAATGCCCAGTTTTCGGGAAAGTATCTGCAAACGGTCTTTCCAATAGCCGGAAGGTTCATGCGTTTTTGAATGCCTTATTCGCTGAATGTAGATAAAGCCGGCGGTGGCCTGAGCTGATTTAAAACAAAACACAAGAAACCAGATCGTGACAATAAGGACAGAATGGTTACTGCAAAAGGCAATGATCATTTCAAATAAATGCTGTCGACTCAGGTAATGTGTGATTTGCGTAGTTGGGTTAGCTACATTTCCGGAATCATAGTTCGAAATGCTCATTAAAGCGTTCGATACGTTTTTACTTTTGGGAAGAGATAAACTGAACTGAATGAAAAAAGTAAGAATATTCGCTGTTACAAAGACAAACAATAGCCCCGAGAGCAGATTATATCGCCATGCAGGCTTACTCCTTTTGCTCAATATCAGTACCAATCCTGCCAATAAGGCCAGTATTGCGCCTTGCCATAATGAGTGGATCAGTGTCAGGCATATTGCCTGTAAAATCTTCTGAAAAAACGGTTGTTCGACAAAGTTGAAGTTCATGGCTGATAGTATAGTAGAAGTATAAAGTCCTATTGATCCAGCTTTTTGAGAAAATCCCGTATTTCATCCAGTTCCTGCTGAGAAGTATCCTTATTGCCGAAAAGTTGCATGACCAGACTGGAGGCCGAGCCTTTATACATCGTATCCACGAATCGGTTTAAAAGCTGCTTTTTCAGTTTGTTTTCTTCTATCGCCGGACCGTAAATATGTTTCATACTGCTTTCATCCCTTGTCACAATTCCTTTTTCAAACATGATCTGCATGAGTTTCAGCGTAGACGAGTATTGAACAGCTCGCTTTTCTTCGTTCAGTTTATCATTAACAAATCGGACAGTTGACGGCCCATATTGCCAAAGTAGTTGCAGGATTTCCAATTCTGATTTTGTAGGTTCCATTTTGGTGTTATATAATCACACATCAAAGGTAGGAAATTTTTCGTACGAAGCAAGCACTATGTACAAAAAAAGAAATGAGACACCTATTTACGGTCTTGATTAATTAAAAAGGGCGCTGAGAAATGCCAATCATGGAGCAGTTTTCGTATATATGCTTTACTATTGATGCCATGCCGATTTTACAGAGATTACTTCTGCTGTTTTTTATATGCTTTTTTGCTTTGACTGTGCCGGTTATTGGGCAGGATGGTTGGGTTAAGCGTTTTATACAGAAAACAATTTCAGATACCACTGCGCCCGGAAAACCCAGTTTTAGGTTTTACCCTACGTTGGCATACGCGCCTGAGACCGGTTTTGAGTTTGGTTTGTCATCACTGGTACTTTTTCAGGCAAAAAACGATACGCTTAACCGGTTAAGTGAAGTGCAGGCTTTTGGCTTTGTAACAGTGAAAGGGCAGTATGGTCTGTGGATAGATAACGCCATTTATGGAGATCGTGACAATTGGTTTTTTCTGGGTCGAACGCGTTTCCAGAAATTTCCGCTTCTCTATTATGGCATTGGCCCCGAAACTCCCGGAAAAGAGCCTGCATTGATTGATGCAAATTATCTTTTGTTCCGACAAAGGGTCTTACGAAAGATCATTCCTAATTTTTTTATCGGCCCTGAACTCGATTATCAACAATTGTATAATACATCGTTTGAACAGCCCGAGGGCCATCTTTACGAAAAACCGTTAGGCACAGACGGAACAATTAATGTAGGCCTCGGAGCAGCAGTGGTTTTTGATAATCGGCACAATGTATTGAATGTAAGAAAAGGCTTTTTCGGTGAAATATCTTTTCTGAAATACCATCCGGGCATTGGCAGTGAGTATACATTTCATGGCATCAATCTTGATGTGCGCTCCTATCATCCGACCAATCAACGTAATGTCCTTGCCTGGCAGGTTTATGGTAATTTTTATAGTGGCAACAGTCCTTTCAACCAACTGGCGCTTATGGGTGGAGAAATGATCATGCGGGGGTATTATTCAGGGCGTTACAGAGATAAAAGTATGATTGCGGCTCAGGTTGAACATCGCTGGCTGCCCTTTGGTTTCAGCAAGCGGTTTGGAGCGGTTGCATTCTTGGGTGCCGCTGTAGTGGCACCCAAGATCAGTGAATTTGCAACTAAACACATCCGTACCTCCGGCGGCATAGGGTTGCGTTATCTGCTCTTTCCAAGACGGGATATTTATCTTAGGTTAGATGTCGGATTTTCAGAAGATGGCCCCAACATTTATTTGTTTACAGGCGAAGCATTCTAATACCTGTGATAGACAATATTCCGGAAGCAGGAACGGCAAAGCCCCGATTTCGTCCATCCGTACTGAAAATACCTGCCATTGCCGTACGGGCCGGAATCAATGCCAATCTTTTACAACAATATGGGTCAGGAAATAAACGGGCATCTGAAGCTCGGACTTACAAAATTCAACAGGCAATTCAGAATTGCATAATGTCGTCTCGGCCTACTGAATACAGTTGATATTCCTACCGAAAAATCACTGAATTATTGAAGCCAATTCAACGTATAATGGTTTTTTATAGATCTGGATTGCAAACGTTTGTAATTAATAATAACATTTCTGCCACGCGTTTCCATTTTCCGACGTAATGGTCTTTGAACTATGTTATTCTTCAATTTAAATTTATTTAAATAAACGATGAAAAAGTCCCTGTTTCTTGTTTTTGCACTGGTTGGATTGTTTTTTGCAAGTTGTAATCGCGAAAATATCAATGCTGCACAGGATGATCTGACCGAATTGGTTCAGCTATCTGCGGCACGGTCGGCCGCTACAACTGATACAATTACCAAACAAAAATGTAAAGGCAAATTGGTCGAAATTACGGCGGCAGATTTGCCGGCCGCCATTACCGCTTACATCAACACCAACTACGCAGGTGCGGAAATTCAATTTGCGGGAAAAGACACTGCCGGTCAAATTGTCGTTGGACTTAAGTTGGCCGATGGTACCCACAAAGGATTGATCTTCAACGCTGACGGAACATTTAGCAAAGCACTTGAAAAATATCCTAAAGGCGCTAAATTGACCAAAGTGGAAGTATCGGCATTGCCTTCCGCCATTACCGGCTATGCCGCTTCCCATTATGCTGACTATACGGTTAAAGCGGCAGGAAGAAATGACACCGGCGAGTATTTTTTGATCATTGAGAAAACCACAGGTACTGAGGCTGAGGTAAAGGCCTCACGCAAAGTACTGCAATTCAATGCAGATGGTACTTTTAAACAGGAAACCACTCCTCCTTCACACCCTGAAGGCCCGATGGGAAAACGTCCAAAACACGGAAAGTAAGGCTAAACTTACAGACATTCCAAGTAGGCCTACTTGGAATGTCTGTTTTTATATCAATTTGCACAATATCAGCTTCATGCTATGCAGTCTTTCGTTGAAATGTGTTCAGCAGATCAGGTACTGTGAAGGTGATTGTTAAGGAAGAGCTTAGGCTTGATACTAAGAAATAGGTTTAAGCTATTGTATAAGCCATAATATCACTTTAATCAGTAATTTCGGCATCTTTAGACCTGTATTTTGAAAATCCTCTTTGTGAAAACGAAAAATAATATCGCTCAGTCAGGTTCCAAAAAATCAGCCTTATTTACTTCATTACAATAAGTGTTCCTGTAATAATAAAAATACAGCCGATCACCACTTTCAAACTAACCGGTTCTCGCAACACTATAAATGCCAGAATCAACGTAAGTGCTAAACTTGACTTGTCGATCACTGCCACTTTAGCCACCGGTCCTGTTTCCAGGGCTTTAAAATAAAACAACCATGACAACCCGGTTGTGACCCCCGAAAGAACGACAAATAATAAGCTCTTTTTTGAAATACCGCTTATCTGTTTATACTCACCACCGGCAATGACTATCCCCCAGGCAATCCCCAAAATGACGACTGTTCGAATAGCGGTTGCCACATTTCCACTGACACCACTAATTCCTATTTTGGCCAGAATGGCCGTAAGAGCGGCAAAAAAAGCCGCCAAAAGTGCGTAGTATGTCCACATGATTGCCGGTCAGTTAAAATCAATTGAAAAATGATGAATCCCGTTATGAAAATGGTGGGAAACGGCCCAGCCATTTAACAAACAAATCTGATGAACAATAGCCAATCCCAATCCGGTGCCTCCGGTATGATTGAGACTTTTGGTAAAACGATCAAATAAATGTTCGGAGGGAAAATCCAACGCAAAACCGGGATTGCTGATCATCAGGCGTTTTTCGTTCAAAACAATTTCCACTTCGCTGTAAGAAGGTGAATAGCGCAGGGCATTTGAAAGCAAATTAGAAAGTAAGATATCACATAAATTCCGATCTGATCTTACGCTGACCGGATGCAATTCTGTGGAAAGGATACTATTTCGGACCGAGAATAACTCTTCCATTTGCTCCAAATGCTGCTTCAGCAACTCATCCACCCGTACCAATTGCTTCTCAGAATACACTTGATTATCCAATTTGGCCAAAAGCAATAAGTTACGGTTCATTTTGCTCAGCCGTTCTACCCCTGATTTGGCCTGCACAATATAACGCGCCATTTCTTCACTGACCTCCAGTTGACTCATTCGATCCAATTTGGATTGGATAATTCCCAAAGGCGTTTGAATCTCGTGGGATGCATTTTCGGTAAATTCCCGAAGCGCCAGGTATTCGCGGCGACTGCGTTCGGTGAGGTCTTTGAGTGAGTAATGTAATTCTTTAAATTCGGTGATCGTAGAATCATGCCATTGCAGCGGTTGGGCCGAACGCACCGAGAATTGCTTCAGGTTTTCCAAATTCAGAAAAAAAGGCCGCCAGATCTTTTGGTTGGAGTAATAATTGATCAACACCCCGAAAAAAGCCATCCATAATGCCACTCCGGCAAAAGAGATAAAAATGGTCTTATAGTACCTTTCCCAACCAATGTAAGAGGTCATGACCGTAATTTGATAAGTACGTTTGTTGACTTTTTTGACAAGTGTGAGATAATAATAACCTTCGTTTTCATGCTGTAATCGGTCGTAGATCAGTGTATCCCCCAAACGCTTGCCGGAAGGAAAATCGGCGGTAACTTCCGAGACCGTCGTAAGCGGAAAATTGACGGTTTTACCCTGAGCCACTTGGTCAGCGACCAGATCGGCCTGTAATTCAAGCTGTTCTTTGATCTCTGCCGTTACTTCCTGCCTCAACAAAAGGTACAAAGCAATGCCCGCAATGGATAAAATGATGGCCATCGCCAGCAAAAAGTTTTGCGTGGTTTTATAAAGAAGTTTCACGCTGACGTAAATTTATAGCCCATCCCATAGACTGTTTTGATATAATCAATTCCCGTATGTACCGCAATTTTTTTGCGAAGATTCATCGTATGCACATAAACGGTATCGAAATTATCGGCAATGTCATAATGGTCTCCCCACAGGTGCTCCGCAATGGATTGCCTGCTGACTACCCGATTTCTGTTGACAATGAAATAGAGCAGCAATTCATATTCTTTTTTCGTAAAATTCACGAGCGTTTCCCGGTAAAAAACGGTTTTTGCCACAGGGTCAATAATAAGGTCATCTACAATGATTTGTGCATTCCCTTTAAACGATTTCCGTCTTACCAGCGCATTGACTCGTGCGTTCAATTCTTCCAAATGGAAAGGTTTGGTCATATAATCGTCGGCTCCAAGGTTAAGTCCGATCAACTTATCGTTCAACGAATCTTTGGCCGAAACGATCAATACACCGGCTTCGCTGTGTTGTTTTTTGAGCATTTGTAATAAAGTAAGCCCATTACCTCCGGGCAACGTAATGTCCAGAATGATAACATCATACTCATACAATGCGATCTTGTCTTCTGCCGCTTCAAAAGACATTGCTTTCTCGCAACGATATCCTTGCTCGGTCAAATAGGCCTCCATTTCATCCATCAGCAACGGCTCATCCTCGATCAACAACAATTTCATAGGCAAACCTCCCGTCAGTATTTGATCAAAATTTATAGTTATAGCCTACTCTAACCACTTGGGTTTCGTAATAGTCTGTACTAATATAATTAAAACCGGCACCTTGAATGGTTTTTTTGATTTGCATCGTGTTCAGCAAGTCGGTGGCGTTGAGGTAAAACTCCCGTTTGCCGTTCTGCGCTGACTTTTTTATGCCCGCATCCAACGAAAACCGTTGCCCGATTTTTCCCTGCGGAATCAGATCCGGCGCTAAATAAATGGCGGTCATTTGCAGGTCTATCCGGTTTGGCAAATGAAACAGACCGTTCCATTTTACATTGCCCGAAAGAAGTTGCTCGGTAGGCGCGGTAAACGTGTTAAGCGCGGGATATTTGTTAACAACACTGAACGCATTGATCTGATTGCGGTAACCGTTAAGGTTCAGGTTGAACGAAAACCATTTGGACATCTCCTGCGACCACATCAATTCCAAGCCTGTATTGTAGCTTTTGCCGGCATTTTGCATGATGGAATAGATCAGTGTACTGCCCGGAACGATACCGGCAATACGGGTGATGGTGCCCTTTGCCATGCGATGATACGCCGCCATATACAAATAGCCTTTTGCCAAATTGGTTTTATAACCCAGTTCCAAGGTATTGGTAAACTGCGGTGCTAAAGCGGGGTTTCCCACTTTGATGATCTCGGCATCGTCATACTTGGGAAACACTCTGATATCTACCTCATTGGGACGATCTACCCGGCGATTGAAAAACAACGAGATTTTATTCCGATCATTGATCTTGTAAGCCGCCCGCAGATTGGGAAAGGGCTGTGTATAGTGATAGCCGTCACTTTTGTAAGTGTTGTGATTGGGGTCAACCAAGTAGCGAACATCCACGTATTCCATGCGAAGCCCCGCTTCCAGTTCAACTTTTGTATTCTCGTAAACGTAATTGCCGTACAACGCCGGAATGTTTTCTTTGTAAGTGGCTTTTCCTCCCGCGTTGACATCCAGGGGAGAATTTTGGCCGGGAAAAAACTGCATATTGGTGGGGATCTGCCGCCAGCGGTATTTCATTCCCGCTTCCAAACGACCGTATCGCAGCGGACGCACATAATCAACCGTAAAGTCGATCACGTGCTCATCTGACAGCAGTTTGAACGCATCCAAACCCGTAAAGGTGGGCATGATGTTGGTAAAAAAGTATTTTTCGTCTTCCCGGTGAAAGGTATAATTGAGGCCAACGTTCAGCAAACGTCCCGGCTGGCTGAATTTATGCTGAAAGGAAGAAGCTGCGGTAACGGTCGTTTTCAGTTCATCTTCCAAAAACTGCCACAGGCGTTTTCGCTCCGTCAGGGTTTTGTTAAAGAAAGGCTCGTCGCCGTCGTCCAAGATCTTTTCGCTGCTGAACAGGCCTGAAATGGTGAATAGATTGTTGGGGTCAATTGTCCAGTCCATTCCTGCGCGCAACGTGCTGATGGTCGTTCTACGGTTGCGTTTGGTCTGTTGGTTGATGACTTCGCCCGTGTCGTACGTACGGGTGACGAACTCATTTTTGTTGAGCGTAGGCGTATACAAAACATCTCCCTGAAAAAACGTATTGATATTCTTTTTGCGGTAATTCAGCGCCAGCGATGGGTTGAGTTTTGGCGTATTTTGAAACTGAGCACGAATATTGGGTAGGTTCCCTCTTTTTATCCACAATGCGCCCAAGCCCGCCATCATTCCCACTTTACCGTTAAAGCCTTCCTGCCTGTTCTTTTTGAAAATAATATTGATGATTCCTGCATTGCCGTTGGCGTCGTATTTGGCCGAAGGGTTGTTGATGATCTCAATTTTGTCAATGGCCGAAGCGGGAATATTGTCCAGACTCGTCTGACTGCCAAAGCCCGTAAGTGCGGTTTGTTTGCCGTCGACGAGCACCGCCACTTTATCGCTTCCGCGCAGCATGACCTTTCCTTCCTGCACCGTAATGCCGGGCAAATTTTGCATCACCTGCAAGACTGAGCCGCCGCTCTGGGAAATATTATTTTCCACCGAAAACGTCTTTCTGTCTAATTTTTCTCTGATCTCATCGGCTTGGCCTGTAACGACAACTTCGTTGAGCGTGCGGGTATCGGTTTGCAGTTCAACCACCCCCAAATCAATGAATTCCGACAGATTCCCAACAAAAAGCGGTTGCTGACCGGACACATACCCTATGGACGAGAGTTGCAATGAATACTTGCCGGGTTTGATTTTTGCTAACGTAAAACGACCGTTATCCCCGCTGATAGTCCCTCCTGCAAAGGAACTGTCTTGGGCATTTTTGAGAATAACATTGACGAAAGGAACAACGGCTTTGGTTTTGCTGTCTTTGACCATACCCGAGACGGTAACGGCCGTATATTGGGCAAAAAGGGATGTTTGACTCATGAATAAATAAACAAGCCAAAATACACTTTTCAGGAGGTTGAATGGGGTTCTTTGTACCATGTTGTAAGATGTATGGCTCAAAGGTGAAACCCAATTTTAAAGAAATTTTAAATTTTATACCGGTAAATAGTTTCAGTGAACCCTTACTACTCAACAGAGATAACAAAATCCTTCTTTGGAGGTTGAACCCGTTTGCTTTCGTCAGGCAGTCGGAGCAGTTTTTCAATCAACCTGATCTGCTGCCGAAAACCGGCAGGTTTTTGAAGATAATACAACGCGCCGTTTTCATACAGGGCATCAACCATCATTGGGTTGATGGTTTGGGATAAAATAATGACGGGCAACGATTGCAGATCGGGATGCCCTTTGATTTCGATCAAACACTCCAAACCATTTTTTCGCGGCATATATACATCTAAAAACAGCACATCCGGCAGCCTAACCTCCGGCTGATTCAGCAACCTCATCAGATTTACCCCGTCATCCATCAGGGTGAGTTCGGCAGGAATCGCTGTTTCTTTCAGAGCCGCCTGAAACAGTTCACAGTCATCCAAGTCATCATCGGCCAATAAAATGTGTAAAGGTTTGATTTCCATCTTTAAACACTCGTTAGTAATAAGTGCATAAGCTGACAAAAAACCGTGCCATCAACCCACAACTATACGCACGTCTACAAAGGCGTAGCCGATACGTGTCCCTCAAAAACGGGTTATCATGCCGGTAAAGCGGTTATAACTAAAGCCGGCACTCTAGTCATAGCCGCTTTTGATCACCGTCGAGATCATTTTAAAGCGCTCGTTGGCGTGGATCGTGTTGATGGCATGCGCGGGCACAATGATGGATTGCCCGGTGTCCAGTACATGAGATTGCTTATCAATGATGATCTCGGCTTTACCGTCAATGATCTGAATAAACGTATCATAAGGCGACATTTTTTCTAAAAAGGCCTCGCCCGTATCAAAGGACATGACGCTGATGTTCCCCGTTGCTTTTTTCATCACCGTTTTAATAACCACTGAATTGGGGACATATTCAATAATTTCCACAATGATATACGCCTTCGATTTTTCAAATTCTGAATTTTCCAAAAGAACACACGTTAAATGAGATTGAAAAAGAACATTATTGGATGGTGGAAAAACGGCTTCTTCAGCGGTATTTTGTTGCCCGGTCCCATGAATCAAAGGTAGGTACATTCCATGGGCAATTTCTTACATATCGCCGGGCAATAGTACTATAGTTCACATGTTTTCAAGATTACTTTGGCGCTTCTGCTTTAACTTCTTAAAATAACTGGGTGTGAGTCCCGTCACCTTCTTGAACTGGGTCGATAAATGCGCCACCCCGCTGTAATGGAGTCGATGAGCGATCTCGGTCAAATTCAGCTCATCGTACAACAGCAATTCTTTGACCCGCTCAATTTTATGCAGGATGATGAATTGTTGGATGGTCATGCCTTTCACCTCGGAAAACACGTTGGCCAGATAGGTATAATCATAGCCTAATTTTTCACTGATATATTTCGAGTAATTCACTTTCGGCACTTCATCTTCGTAATGGATCATTTCAATGATGACGGCTTTTATCTTCTCGACCAGGATGCTCTTTTTATCGTCCAACAGTTCCAGTCCTGAGCGGAGCAGATTTATTTTCAGGGCTTTCCATTGTGTCGGGGTAATTTCCTCCCACAGCTCCACCGTGCCTAATTCAATGGTTTTGTAAGATAATCTGAGCTTTATCAGGGCAGTTTCCACCACCATTTTGCACCGCAGGCTGACCATGTATTTGATGTATAGCTTCATGCTAGTTCTTCGTTTTTGTATTCATTTTACCCCTACTTAAACATAAGCAGGTCAATACAATCCGAGACTCTTAAGCGATCCAACCCTTAAGATCAGCGTATCTCCGGTGGGAAGTCCTAAAACAATGATGCCAAGCAGCTTGGCTACGGTTTTCCTATCATTGAAATCCTTGAAAATGTGGGATATGTGTAACAATAAGTTAAAGATATGTAATACTTTCCCAGAGAAACATTCTGACCTTTGGTAATGAATAAATCATTTTACCTTGCTTTTAACCGGTAGGTAACTAAGCGATCCTTCGTTACTTTTTTTATGAGCCGACCGAAACGGTCGGCTCACTTTGATAAAGAGTTGAGTAAAATATCCGGTTCCGAAACAAATAAGACCTATCTACCAAGGCTTTTCCAATATTTTCCCTTGGAGAGTGTTCTTTTCTTTTCAGGGAATTGAGCGTATTTTGCTTATAGATAAGCGAAAAGACAATTTGGAGAACATGTGATATATGTAAGATTGGGCCGTAACTGTGTAACGATTTCACGGCTAATTGTTTTCACCTTTGCCATGTGTTAAATTCACCTAATCTGAAAATCATGGCCGCACCGCAGCAAAAGAACGTTGAAATATTTAAGATTACCGGAAATTGGGATTCGATGGCACGATTGCTTAAAGATAAATTTGCCCAACTTACCGATGCCGATCTGAAATTTGAACCCGGCAAAGAAAATGAACTGATCAGACGGGTAGAACTGCGACTGAATAAAAAACGCGAAGAGGTGATCAACATCATCAAAAAAGGGCAACCGGAAAAAGTATAGGTTCTGCCAATCGAAATGGGCTCTGCTCTTTTTTACTTTACATTTTATCTGAACGTAGTTACAGTGGAAAAGTCAGGAGTGGAACAATCAGAGCTATTTATCATTCCTGACATAATTGAATACGTTCTTAATTCAGTAAGGACAAATCCAATCTAACAGCTACCGGGCATATCAAAAGCGGTTGGTTATGAAGACCTTATGTGGGGCTGGCCGGCGTTTTATTTTTACTGAAATCAACATTATTTTATGGATAACAAAGAAGTGGATCGGCTGGTATCTGACGAAAACAAGCACCTCAAAAAATTACATCAAATCGTAGAAGATACTCTTAAAGCCGAAAAACTTATTATCTATAATCTTTTAAATCCTCCGTTGGAAATCCTCTCCCAAGGGCAAAAGATCTCCGACAAAGTTGCCCGGTTTGGAGGAAGTTGGCGCTTTATAATTCTGTTTGGCATTGTTTTAACAGTCTGGATATTCTTTAATGCCGTTGCCGTTGGCTTTTACGAATTTGACCCATACCCATTTATTTTAATGAATCTTATTCTTTCGTGCATTGCAGCATTGCAGGCGCCGGTCATTATGATGAGTCAAAACCGCCAGGAAGAGAAAGATCGAATGAGAGGCGAAAACGATTACCTTATCAATCTGAAAGCAGAAATGCAAATCAGAAGTTTGCATCAAAAAATGGACCTGTTATTGGAAGAACAAATCAAGACATTGTTTGATACACAGGGAAAACAATTCGATCTGCTGAAAGAAATAAATCGCAAACTTGACAATCTATACACTAAGTAGCTAATATTCAAACTGTTATACATTATTCACTTTACAGTCGATGATTTATTGTTTCCCGAAAGAAAACAAGGCAATAGACCAATGCGATGCTTTTGAAGCAGGGAAATCTAAAATTGAACCATGGAAAATAAATATAAAGTAGGAGACATTGTTTTTGCCAAAACAAATCCTGCGCAAAAGTTGGTCATTACGTCGTATCTGTCAAGGATTTACTACTGCCAAGTGCAGGATAACTCCACCCAAAAAGGATTTGCTTATTTTGAAAGAGAGATAGAGATCGCATTGGCTGATAACGTATGATTTCACCATTTTTTGGGAGATCTTCAAACACAAACTCCTGAAAGACTACTCTATACCTAAGAAATAAAATTTACCTTAAATACGTCCTGCAAAACTGCGCGACGTATTTTTCTATTCTTTTTATACGCCGAAAAAGTGTGAATTATGTAACTCTTTCAAAGGATTGTGTAACACATTTTCGAGTATATCCAACCAATTTTGTATTTCCGCAAGTATTCAAATTCTCTCCACAGTGCGGTCATTTTACAGGCAACCTTTTTGCTGCTTTCCAATCCAATCATATTAGACATCAATTCATGTTAGAAGTCAAAAAAGAAGGAGTACTCCTGATGAAAACGCATTCGGGATTTGAAAATGAGGGTGTTTTGAATCCGGCCGCAATTCAGGAAGGAAATGATATCCATCTTTTTTACCGAGCCGTCAGCAAAGGTAATTACTCAAGCATTGGCTACTGTAAACTCACCGATCCCCTGACCATCGGAGAACGGATGAACACGCCCGTCCTTTTTCCGCAATTTGACTACGAATCCCACGGGCTCGAAGACCCGCGCATTGTAAGGATTGAGGAGGTATATTACCTCACCTATACTGCGTATGACGGGATCAATGCGCTGGGAGCATTGGCTGTTTCAAAAGAGTTGCCGCATTTTGAAAAAATGGGCATCATTACACCGCATATAGCCTATGAGGAGTTTCGTCACCTTGCCGAGTCCAAAGGAATCATTAATGAAAAATACCTGCGCTACAATGAGCACGAGCGCGTTCAGGAAAAGGAAGGAAAGAAAGTATTGCTCTGGGATAAGAACGTTATTTTCTTTCCGCGAAAAATAAAGGAAAAACTGTATTTCCTGCATCGAATAAAGCCTGATATTCAAATTGTTGCTGTAGCCGACTTAGCAGAATTAACGCCTGCATTCTGGCAAAACTATTTTCTTCATCTCGACGATTCCATTGTGCTGTCGCCAAAATACAAGCACGAAATCAGCTATATTGGCGGTGGTTGTCCTCCTATCGAAACAGCACACGGCTGGTTGTTGATCTATCACAGTGTACACGATACCGTCAAAGGCTACGTGTATTCGGCCTGTGCGGCCCTGCTTGACTTGGAGAATCCCCAAAAAGAACTTGCAAGGTTACCTTATGCGTTGTTCAAACCCGAATTTGACTGGGAATTGAAAGGCGAAGTAAATAATGTGTGTTTCCCGACGGGTGCCATTGTGCAGGATGATACCCTATACATATATTACGGAGCCGCCGACGAACAAATTGCCTGTGCGTCGGTCAGTATAGCTGCGCTGCTGAAAGAGTTGTTGCTTAACCCAAATAAACCATGAAAGATCAAATCCAGGTAGACCATACCAACTACCTGACACTTACCGGAATCCCCAAAATCTATCCTGAAAACCGTTCGGAGATACTACCGGCTTTGTGGGAAAACAATAACCTCCCGGACATTTTATTCATTACTTCATACCCCCCACGTGAATGCGGAATTGCTACGTATTCGCAGGATTTGAAACAGGTGCTTGATAACAAGTTCAACCGTTCGTTCAATATTCAGATTTGCCCGTTGGAATCGGAAAGTGAAAACCATGTCTACGCCGAATCACCAAAATACGTACTCAATACCGACCGACCCAATGCGTTTCTGACCTTGGCCAAAGCCATTAATGAAGATGTCGGTATCCATATCGTAGTGGTTCAGCACGAATTTGGCTTTTTTGAAAAGAAAGAAGGTGATTTTCAACAGTTTCTGGAAGCATTGACCAAACCGGTCATCATTGTTTTTCACACCGTATTACCACACCCCAACAGCGTATTAAAAGTGCAGGTAGAAAACATTGCGGCCATTGCTGAATCCATTGTGGTCATGACTCACTATTCGGCCGATGTACTCATCCATGAATATGCCATTTCTGCCGAAAAAATTACGGTCATTGCCCACGGTACTCACTTAGTGCCGCACTCAGACAGGGAAGGGCTAAAACGTAAACATCAGTTAACCGGAAAAAAAGTACTTTCCACCTTTGGGTTGCTAAGCTCAGGGAAAAGCATCGAAACGACGTTAGAGGCGTTACCTGCCATCGTACGTCAAAACCCTGAAGTACTGTTTCTTATCATCGGCAAAACGCATCCTTCCGTGGTAAAGCAGGAAGGAGAAAAATACCGTAACATGCTGGAAGAACGAGTGAAAAAACTGCAATTGCAATCCTACGTTCGATTTGTCAATTATTTTTTACCACTCCCCGATCTGCTGGAATACCTCCAACTGACGGATGTTTATTTGTTTACCTCTAAAGATCCCAATCAGGCCGTCAGCGGAACGTTTTCCTATGCTATCAGCAGCGGTTGCGCCATCGTTTCCACCCCAATTCCGCACGCCAGAGAAGTATTACAAAACGATGCAGGTATTATCATTGATTTTCAAAATTCGGCGCAACTATCGGTAGCCGTCAACAGTTTACTGAATGATGAAAAGTTAAGGCAGAATATCAGCTCTAATGCCTTGCACCGAATGGCTTCTACTGCCTGGGAAAATGCTGCTATTGCCCATGCCATGCTTTTTGAAAAAATGGATGACGGTCAGATTGCATTGCGGTACAACTTACCGGCCATTAATCTTGACCACGTCAAAAAGATGACCACGGAGTTTGGCATGATCCAATTTTCGACCATCAATCAGCCTGATATTGGTTCCGGCTATACATTGGATGATAATGCCCGGGCCATGGTTGCCATGTGTCAGCATTTTGAACAGACGCTTGAAAAAACCGATGTAGCGGCCATTCAGACGTATTTCCATTTCATTAAGTATTGCCTGCAACCCGATGGCAACTTTCTGAATTATGTAGACGAACAAAAAGCGTTTACCGAACAAAACAATGAAACCAACCTTGCCGATGCGAACGGAAGGGCGATTTGGGCGCTGGGCTATTTGATCTCAATGAGCGATCTGTTGCCGAAAGAACTGACTGCCGAAGCGGAAGCAACCATGCAAGCAGCCTTGGTGAACGTCAAAAAAATCCACTCAACGCGCGCTATGGCATTTGCGGTCAAAGGATTATATTACAGTAATACCAAAAACAAGTCGCCCCGGAACACTACATTGATCGTACAACTTGCCAACCGCTTGGTGCAAATGTATCGGCACGAAGCAACCCACGATTGGCGGTGGTTTGAGAGTTATCTCACCTATGCCAACAGTATTTTACCCGAAGCAATGCTATGTGCCTGGATAGACACCGGTGACGGTATATACAAAGAAATTGCCAAAGAGTCATTTGATTTTCTACTATCGAAAACCTTTCGAAAAAACAATATCAACGTCATTTCCAATAAAAGCTGGTTGCAAAAAGGAGAAGAACTGCCTCCGGTAACCGTAGGAGGCGAGCAGCCCATTGATGTTGCTTATACGATTCTTGCGTTAAGTAAATTTTACGATGTATTCAGGGACGAAAGCTACCTGCAAAAGTTGCTTACCTCTTTTGAGTGGTTTCTGGGAAACAATCACCTTCACCAAATTATCTATAATCCCCGCACGGGCGGATGTTACGACGGGTTGGAGGAAAACTACGTTAACTTAAACCAAGGTGCAGAATCGACGGTCAGCTATTTAATGGCTCGGTTAACGGTGAAAAGGTATTTCCGAAATAAATTTGTGACCGGGCATTTCAAAGAATATTCTTTGAAGTTAAACCGACAAAATTAAATCCCTTATAGACTTCAGATTACCCTAATAATTGGCCTGAAATCCGAATGACAGGTTATTTTTTCACGTAATTATTTTCTTGATCGGCTAATCATTCCAGTCAGAAAATGGTAACTCGGTCTTCAGGAACTGAGGCGAATAAATCATGCCAAAGTCTACCGGCCCCTATGAATACCGCCCATATTTTGGTGCAGTATTATAAATTTATTTTTATTTCATAAGCTTTATTGTGCCTCTGCACTCAGCAGGTGCCCTTTATTCAATACTTTGCCTATTGGTAAAAATATTATTAATAATATGTAAAATATTATTAATAATATTGGCTACATTATTGCTTGATTTTCAGCAAAAAAAATAAAATAACATTATGAAAAAAATATTATACCTTAATCAAGTATTTATCACATTAATACTTTGCTCTCAACTAAGCTTCGGTCAGGCTCCGAACTTAGGAGTAACCGCTAATTTTGCCGCTTTTACCGCCGTTGGGGCATTTTCCAATCTGGGAGCAAGCGTCGTCAAAGGAGATGTTGGCACAAACGCAGGAGCCTACAGTGCATTCCCTCCCGGAACGTTGGTTGGCATCAGCCACGTGGCTGATGCCACTTCATTACAGGCTGCAACCGATGTCGTAACCGCTTATGATGCTTTAACTACAAATACGTGCGGTGCTACTCCCTTAGGAGTTACCTTTGGCAATAATTCGGTACTTACTGCCGGTGTTTATTGTGTGGGGTCAGCAGCTACTTTTAACGGTATGCTCACTTTAGACGGGCAGGGCAATGCCGGTGCACTGTTTATTTTTAAAATAGGCGGTGCGTTGACCACAAATACCTTATCAAACATCGTACTTACCAATGGCGCTTCCTGGAGCAATGTGTACTGGCAGATCAACGGTCAGGTGGATATTGCCGCTAGCTCTCTTTTCCGGGGTACGATTTTGGCCAATGGGCCTATCAATTTATTTGACCAAACATTTCTGGAAGGCAGAGCACTCTCACGTGCAGGAGCTATTTCACTAAATAACAGCCGAATCTCAAATTCCGTGGCAGTACCGTTGCCTGTAACGCTTATTTCCTTTACTGCCAAAGCGATGGCCGATCATACGGTAGATATCAACTGGGCAACATCTCTGGAAGTGGATAACAAGGGCTTTGTCATTGAACGCAGTAAAAATATGATTCAATTTGAGAAGGCAGGCGAAGGTCGGGAAACAACGGCCAACAGTAATTCACTCAGAAAATACAGCCTCATTGATCGAACGCCGTATATGGGTACGAGTTATTACCGATTGATCCAGACCGATTTAAGCGGCAAATCAACGATATATCCGGCTGTTTCGGTCATTGTCAGAGACGACGCTTATGGGGTATTTCCAAATCCCATTACTACAGGCGGACAATTTACCCTTCGACTCGACGAGCCTGAAACCGCGTTGGTGAGCTTTTACAGTATGGACGGCCGTTTAATTCCTCTCCAAAAGGTATCCAATCAAACCGGCAGTCTTTTGCTGAAAACCTCAGGAAAAGTACCAATGGGTGTGTATATTCTCACTGTTAGTGAACGAGGTCAAACACGTAATCATCGAATGATTGTTGATTAGGGAAGTTCCGTTTCAAACAAGAGAGTATCAGTTAGAATCAACATATAACAATTACTAAACGTTATAATCATGAAAAATACTACGCTTCCTGCAAAAAGAAAGCTTGGCAAACGTGCCTATTCAAAACCTACATTGTCTACTATCGGAAGTGTTAAAAAATTGACCCAAAAAACGGGCTCACAGACTGACATCTTTACATCTTATACTGCATAAGTACTCATAAAAACCAACTGCATTTTTTGTCTGTCTTTTAAGGACAAATATGCAGTTGGATAATGTCTTGATATTTGGTAAAATAGTACCCAAAAGATGGGTAAAAGACCCTTTTTATGAAAGGCGGAGAGTATATACCTGTGACACCAAGGTAAATTTCTGACTGCATAGTATGATTTACAAACGCAACGAATTGTACTATATACAGCGACCTTTACGGTAATCCTGCCGGCGTAAGGACTCCTGTAATAACAATATGTCTGCCTGCTCTGCCCCTGCCTTACGCTTATTCATAACCGCTTTTGATCACCGTCGAGATCATTTTAAAACGCTCATTGGCTTGGATCGTGTTGATCGCATGGGCAGGAACAATGATCGAATGGCCTGTATTCAATACATTGGATTGCTTATCAATGATGATCTCGGCTTGGCCGTCAATGATCTGAATAAATGTATCATACGGAGACATTTTTTCCATGAAGGCCTCACCCGTATCAAAGGACATGACACTGATGTTCCCCGTTGCTTTTTTCATCACCGTTTTGATGACGACCGAATTGGGAACATATTCAATAATTTCCACAATGATATACGCTTTCGACTTTTCAAATTCTGAATTTTCCAATAGAATACGATTTAAATGTGACTGAAAAAGGGCTTTTTTTTAATAATTGCCTGCGTTGAGACGCATTCGTGCCAAAGCAATAAATACAAAAGTAGGGACATTCTATCGGTTATTTCTTACACCTTTCCGGAGAATCTTACGACGGCTCACCTGTTCCAAGAGGGTTTTTGCGCTGCTGCTGCAATTGCTTAAAATAGGAAGGCGACAATCCCGTCACCTTTCTGAACTGCGTTGACAAATGCGCCACCCCGCTGTAATGGAGCCGATGAGCGATCTCGGTCAAATTCAGCTCATCGTACAACAGCAATTCTTTGACCCGTTCAATTTTATGAAAGATGATAAATTGTTGGATGGTTGTACCTTTCACCTCGGAAAACACGTTGGCCAGATACGCATAATCATAGCCCAATTTCTTACTGATATACTCCGAAGGATTCACTTTCGGCACTTCATCCTCGTAATGGATCATTTCAATGATGACGGCTGTTATCTTTTCGATCAGAATACTCTTTTTGTCATCCAGCAATTCCAGTCCTGAAGGGAGCAGTTGTTCTTTGAGGGCTTCGCGTTGTGCCGGGGTAATTTC
This sequence comes from Runella sp., assembly GCF_965279615.1. Classification (NCBI taxonomy): domain Bacteria; kingdom Pseudomonadati; phylum Bacteroidota; class Cytophagia; order Cytophagales; family Spirosomataceae; genus Runella; species Runella sp. The sequence continues at coordinate 881,154 of NZ_OZ257252.1, forward strand.
TTCCAACAGTTCCACCGTTCCCAACTCAATGGTTTTGTAAGGCAACCTGAGCTTTTTCAGGGTGGCTTCCACGACCATTTTACACCGCAGGCTGACCATATATTTAATGTATAACTTCATGCCGGCTTTTTTTATTCAATATACTTATTTTCCATGGCCTTTTAGCAACCAACAAATCAATACAACACAAGGTTCGTAAGCAATTTAACCGCTTAAACGGGCATATCCACCGGAAAACTCCTAAAACAGGGCTACCCGGCAGCGGGGAGGTATCTTGCCTGTTATCAGACATGAAAAATGTGTGATATATAAAAGAAAATACTTTATATATATAATACTTTACCCATGAAATGCCGGCACCTTTGAGGAGTGATATAAACAGTTTCCTGTGTTGATTTATAGTGAGTGTTGTAAGTAACTAAGTTTATCCTTAGTTACTTTTTTTATGGGCTGTTCGCAAGCCGGCAGTTTGTTTTGATCCACAAAAGAAATTACCCAACGTTAATTTTGAGCGCATGAAACGAATCTACGCCGAAGGTGACCTTGTCATGCTGTTGACCAAACAGGACCTGCGGGCGTACAGTTATCTGTACGATCATTATTCGAAGGCATTATATGGTGTCATCTTTAAATTAGTTAAAAAGGAGGAAGTGGCGCAGGACCTGTTGCAGGATGTATTTGTAAAGATCTGGAAAAATGCCGGGCAATATGATACCTCCAAGGGGCGGTTTTTTACGTGGATGCTTAACATTGCCCGCAATACAGGCCGTGATTATTTACGGACTCAGCAACATGAAATGGTGGAGTTAAGTACAGTCGATTATTTGATGGATGCCCCTGACAATGTATTCCGGGGCTTTGACTGTCATGATGTCAAAGAATTGATCTGTCGATTAAAGGAAGACTATAAAGTAGTTATTGAAATGGTGTATTGGCAAGGCTATACCCACGAAGAAACGGCCCTGCGTTTAAAATTACCGTTGGGCACCGTGAAAACCCGGGTGCGCAAAGCGCTGAACAAATTGCGAGGCAGTGTAGAGAAAAGCCTTCAGCAACCCATTCCTTTGTTGAGTTGAACCCGGAAGGCTTTCCTGTATAATTCAGGAAAACTCTTGTTTTAAAAAACTAAACAGGAGAAAAAGAATAAACGGTTGGGCAATGCGAGGATGTCGAGCCATATCATTGATTCTTTTGTCTCCCAACCCCTTATGACTAATTCACCACTCCATGTGCTGCCGGCCGATAACGACGAGGATGATCGTGATTTTTTTCAGGAAATTTCAGATGAATTACCTTATGCCATCCAACGCACCACCGTGAAGGATGGCGTTGAACTCATGCAATGGCTTACCGGACCTGCTGTTTTTGGATTTGAACATGCCGCGAAAAAACGGTCGCCAATGTTCAAAGGAAATCATCCGGGATCCTGATTTGCGATCATTGCCCGTCATTGCCTTATCAACGGGGATAAATGAGCAGGTGTTTCGTCTATCCCAAGAGACAAACCGCAAACAGCCCCCAAAATCAGATTTTATTCTCTTCCCTAAATCGTATTTCAATCGCTGTCGTTGATACTGACTCCGTAAGCTCGTCGGTTACCGGCCCGGCAACCATCGTGAATAGGAATAATATCACCGGTTTCGGAGGTTCATATATCGTAGCCGCTTTTTATGACCGTCAGAATCAATTTGAACCTGCCATTGGGTTTTATATGACTTGGACTATGGGCAGGAATAAGAATCCCATCGCCGGTTTTAAGGGTAGAGGTCTTGCCGGCGATCTCAATAATGGCACTGCCGTCAATGAGTTGAACATAGGTGTCAAAAGGTGATGTTTTTTCATTAAGTCCTTCCCCACTCGCAAATGACAACGCATTTATCGAACCCGTTGCCTTTTTCATGATTGATTTGCTGACAACCGCATTATGTTCATATTCGATGAGTTCAACGATGATATGGGTGGTACCTTTTTCAATTTCGCCCTCATTATTGGGCAATTTTTCCAGTTCTTTCGTATCCATGATTTTGCCATTATTTCAGCCTACAAAGTTGGGATCATTATTGACTGAAGTTTTATATAATTCCGGAAAATAGTTATAACATTCACACCTTCCGGCACGGCTGGTGCCGCTTTGTATCTTTCCCGCTTATAGTAAACCGTGTAACTTACCTATCTCAAAAAATGGGGTACTTACAAATTGTCATGTTATTTTTGACAGGCCGGGCTATGAACGCAATGTATTGCCATTGGTGCACTCACCGTTTCTGAGTGAAAACAAATAAGTGTTTCACCATTGTTTCACTGATAAAGCAAAACCCCCGTGTAAATCAAGTATTTACACGGGGGTTTGTATATTTCTCCGCAGAGAGAGAAACTTATTAAGTGTTTGACTATCAATATATTATAAATATCAATTCAGAAAACCCTTCGTTTTTATCCTCAAATGAAGCCTAAATGTGTTATAAATCCCTACATTTTACTTTCTATGTGTGATAGGAAATGTATGTATATTATGAACACTATGAAGCAGTTTATTGGATTCGTCTTTATTATTATGCTTTTCTCCTGTAAAAAAGACGATCCCGAAAAAGAAGGGCCATGTGGTGTCAAAAACCCTGTGGAGGAATTAAGTTGGCTCAAGCAAGATATTGAACTGTTCACCTCCAAACCACCTTATTTGGACTTTGCTTATTATACCAAAAAGTACAAGGGCGAAAGGGTTTTCTGGCTTTATAGCGTCTCAACGTTCGGAAATCTAACTTACCGAACTTGCGATGGAGCAAGAAAATATATCCCAACGCCACTCCCTGAAGATAAAGAAACAAAGGATTTTATTACGTTACTTTTAAGTTCAAAAGCCTCCTGCCCTTATCTGATTTGGAGTACTCCCAATTTTCAGAAATATACTCCTTGTCCATAATCATAGCATAATGACAGTAAAGAAGGCTATGGAGGAAAAAGGAATTAAGGCGAAGATAAAGCAGGTAAATGTATGATTGTTACAATCTTATGATTGAACTTTAAACTCTCAATGGATATCAAAATAATTCTGCAAGAAAATATAGATTTTTCTCAAGAACTCTTAGTAACTGGATTGTCTGCTTTACAGAACGATGTAAACGAATTAAACCATATTTGTCAGAACTATGCTGCTATAGGGTATTTTAATTATTTATCAGATGATGATCCCTATAGGCTATCAACCTATTTTTATAAATATGGTCGTGCTTATTTACTACTAAATAAACTACGTAGTGGCGAGGTAGCGATTCAGGCAGAATATCCTCTAAAAAAACCTGCGGTTCGGGTTGATTTAATGGATACATGTTATCCATTTTTAATACTATCTAACTCAAAATCTTTATTGTTAGAATGTTGTAATAGCATATATATAGAAAGGCAAGACACCATTGAATATGCACTTACACACGCATTCAAATATATGATGCTTGGTCAAAAGAATAATTTTCAAATTCATTTTAAGTCTGCGCTATCAAAACTTAATTACAAAACGCCTCTACAACAAAAGGGACATTTATACCTTCTGGAAGGCCTTCAAAACAAAGATACTCCCCTCTTCAATGAAGGGCTATCGCTCGTTTTAAAAGCCTTTCGAAAAAATAAATCTGAAGGTTTTATGAGAAATTTTATTTCTTATGAAGCTACTGCTTATGCCAAGCTGGCCATTGATTTCGGTATGTCGATAGCTATCTCTGACAAACTGATCAATAAAAAATTATTACAGCCGATTAAAGTAGATTATGAAGATATTAATGAAGTATATCAAGCATTAAAAATGACTCCCTCATGGTAGAAGCTGTCAGTATTGGGGAACACCCCTAATTATCTCTAAAAAACCTATTAATCAACAAATTATCTATTCGAAATTTTATTACGACCTGCATTACTTCAGATTTAAAATCATTGGATAACTCATAAATTCATTTCAACTCCGTGGGTTTTCCTGCTTGCCCGATAATGTTTCCTCCAAATTTCACTAAGTTGAACAGTCGATTAATGCTCCAACTAAGTTCATCTTTATTACAATAATAGTCTCCGATTTGACCAAATGCCTTGTAGTCAGAGATATTGAAGCCTTCTTCTATGTCGTTGTACCAAATAACTTTTGTCCCACAAATAGCTACAACCCAAAATCCACCACCCTCTTCACCAAATTCCTTCTCAACCCACTTTGATGGGTCAATTCTTATTAATTGCCAAAAATTCCAAAGTTCTCCGTTCAATGCTGTTTCTTCCTGTTGAATCAGATCGTACAATTCAGTTAAGCTTATGGGCTCCCAATCAGTCATAGTAGTGTTTGCTAAAATTTTATATAGTATTCACAGGTTTTGCGGTTTTAAAAACAGTACTGAAGTAACACCTAAAATCGAAGGTAAGGATTCTCAAACGAACAATTCTAATATTTTAGTTAGTTTTGTAACCTGTGTTAAACAATTTGACTATGGCAACGACACAAACATCGCCATTAAAGCTCAATGAAGCACAAATGCTGATACTTCAGCTCTTCCAGCATCGCCGGATGAATGAAGAAGAATTGACAGGGCTGTGTTGTACACCTTAGCATGAGTAAGTTAGGTTGACAAGAGGAATTTAAGACAACATATATTGGTTTTAACTTCAAACGAAATAATCATGAGCCAATTCATCATCACCACAGCAGACGGAACGCAAGCAGAAGCACTTATCCAATATTTACGCTCATTGGAGTTTGTAAAACTGGAGCCACTTGAGCCGGATACCAAAGCGGAGGCGGTCGCAAAAGCGAAAGAGTTTTTGACGGGTCTTCCCAATCGGCCAAATCGCCAATCTGATGTGAATAAGGCCGTGAAATCTATACGTAAAAAGCATGGCTATCAGTAAGATAAGGGTAGTAATAGACCCCAATATCATTGGTAGTGTATTGATAGGCGGACTTACTCGAAAACGTTATATTTGGCTTTTAGATAATCTTGACCGGTTTGATATTTGTTATTCAGATCAGGTTTTGAAGGAAATCAGACATTTTTCAGAAGTGGCTTACTTTCAAAAACAGGGTATTACTTCAGAAATAATTGAGAGCTTCTTAGCCACTTTTCAATCCTACTCCATTAAAATCATCGTAACCAGTCAGGTTCAATTAGGCCGTGACAAAAACGACTTTTTTCTGCTGAGTTTAAGTCGTGATTCCCGTGCCAGGTTTCTTACCACCGGCGACCCTGATTTATTAGCTATCAGCAAATATGCCTCAACACAAATTGTTTCAATGAAAGTCTTTGTTGAGATGTTCAGTTAATTGCTAACCGATATTTATCTAAAAATAACTATCTAATAATCAGTAATTCATATAATATTCTCAAAAAATAGACTCGGAATAATCATCAATTTTCGAACAAACTGCGGATTATCTGATCACTGATATAGGTATATCCTTTTTCTTACCTCTTCCCTCCTATCCCTATCATCACCTTCGACGAATTTCGGATTATTCTGAACGGCTGATAACTTATACCATCTCCTTCATCAACTCATCAATGCAGTTCTGATGATTCATGCCCATACGTGTACGTTGAGTGACAATAATCCTGGAATTACCATAGGTGGCCGTAGCCTGAATAAATCCCGATGGATGCGTTTCGTATGCGATACCGGCTTTCTCAAAAATGGGTTTTGCCCATGTTTCCAGATTTGTAAAGAGAATGACGTTTTTGGGCTTTAATTGACTTAGCTCTTCCATAAACAACGCGGCAGCATACTCCTGTGCATTTATCTCTTCATCGTCAGGATTCCAGCCCTGTTGAGGGGCTATCTTCATCAAATTACTCCATGCAATTACCTCATTCCAATTTTCATCGGTTTGGCTATACTTTTGCTTAACCAGCTTATAAATGACATTCCAAAAGAAGGAACGATAAAGACCCGATGATACCCAATTTGTATTTACCCAATTCAATGCACACTCCTCCCCTTCAGCCTGTGACTCCTGAAGCGACAATTCTATATGAGCATCCAGTGCAGTTTCATCATCGGTAACTTTAAAGCCTGAGCTTAACCAACCGTTCACCGCCTGCCCAATAACTAACAGGTGATTATTCAGATTATAGTTCTTTCCAACGATGGGATAAAAGGCGGTATATTCTTTCTCTTTATTGGGATTGTTATTGGCAAAAGCAATCAGGTTTTTTTTGAACAGGGAGCGGTAACTATCATTCATGGAGCATAAGGTAGTTAATGGAACAATTGAATCAAAGAAAGTTTATTTATCTTGCGTTTATACTTATTAACCGGCCCAATACAAATGAAAAACAACCTCATTAACCTCCGCGTCGATGACTCAACTAAACTCCATCTGAAGGAAACAGCCCAAAACCTCCAACTTAAAGAAAGCGAGTTTATCCGCAAAGCTATCTGGGAGTTTGAAGCATTGCTTGAACAGGCCGACAAATGGCCCCAAAAAGAAGACCGGATAACGCAGCTGGAAGCCTCCCTCAAGCAGTTAAAGCGGCAATTACAGGCCTACGAAGAGGATATCTACCTTAACGGTCTTTTTTCGGCTCATAAGGGGCAAATCATCGACGGTAAACGCATTTCTCAACGAGCCGATTTAGTGAATATCATAGCTAAAAATACCACTATAAATGTGCTTGAAGAAATATCAGAAGTTCTACCCGTCGTATTACAGTCTCAACCTGTGCCAAAACTGATGGAGGAAATAACCGAGCCGTTAACTTGGCATTGTATGTCGTCAGCTGAAAGTGGACAGAAGCTGTTGAAAAGAAAGAGAGAGTTTAGGCGGTCGAAACATGCTGACAAATATAATTTTTCCGACGTTGTAACATAGTTAATTGTTTTGTTTTTTTAAGTGCTTCTAAGCGTTGCTGTTGACGATCATAATAGACATCCGCTGGAGTCAGATTATTGAGTGATTCGTGATAACGCTCATGATTATAATAATCCACCCATTCTGCAATTCTGTGAGTTAATTCATCAGGGCTAAAATAATGCTCCAACAAAAGAATATTCTTCATAGATCGATGCCGCGACGGCGTACCGTTACCTTTCAATCTTACCTTGTGTCATGGGGTGGAATGGAGCACTGCGGACATGCTCAATTTCCTGCTGTTTAAGAAAACTTTTCAAATACTGTGACACATAAGCTGATCCATTATCTGTCAGGAGGCAGGGGCGTTGCTCGCTACTCAATCCACTGACTTGCAAAGCTGCTTGCAAGGTGCGTTCTACATCCGTGGCCTGCATACCCGGGCATACCTCCCAGGAAAGAATAAAACGCGAGTAATCATCCAGTACTGTTGACAGATAATACCATCCCCACTGTTTAACCTTGAAGTAGCAGGGCCGCCTGTGCGGTAAAGTCGGTTTGCCAAAGCTGATTAGGTGCGGTGGTAGGGTTAATAAAGTGATCCGCTGCTTCCATTAATCGGTAAGCCGGTGTAGTGATCAAACCTTGTTTTTTTAAAAGTCGATAAACAGTTGATTCAGAGACAAACCAGCCCTGATTATCAACGATATAGCAAGCTAATTCCCGACAGGAAAGTTCAGGCCGCTCTAAAGCCAATTCGATAATACGACTTTTTTGGGCAGGCGGGAGTCGATTCCAGCCACTTTGCCGACTTACCGGTGACAGGGCTAAGCCGTCATAACCATGTGATAAATACTGCTTGTACCATTCATAAAAGGTAGACCGATTAATCCCCAATTCACGCAAAGTAGTCTTAACACTGGCCGAGGATTGCTCTACTAAAGTGATTATTTCCGCACGGGATTTCTATAGTACATTTGAACTCTGTTGTAATAAATACTCAAAATGGCCGTAATTAAACTGTCAGTTGAGCAACCCGTGTAGGGAAATCCGCGATTTCTATAGCCAACCCTGTGAATCATGTTCCGATCTGCACGGGTGAATTTTTAAAGCCTCGACAGTTCAATTGGTTTTGAAACCGTGTATGCTATGCCAGGGTCTAAAAATTCACTGCTCGCTTCTTCATTGTTTGCTAAACGTTTATTAAACCGATTTATTTATGAAAAAGTACATTGGGATTGATGTAGCTAAAACTACCTTAGCAGTGGCCTTGCCAACAATGAGCGGAGGCTGGACTATTAACACTTATCATAATACACCGGAGGGTATCCATTCCTTATTAAGCCATTTACCTAATGGATCTCACTGTATTTTGGAAGCTACGGGTTCTTATTCCGTTTTGGTGACATACATGCTTTGTCAGGCAAAAATTAATGTATCGGTCATTAATCCTAAACAGAGCCATAATTTCGCTAAGATGCAATTGTCAGTCACTAAGACTGATCCAAGAGATGCTGTTTTATTGGCCGAATACGGTCGATTAATACAACCGCCTCTATATCAAATGACTACTGATAGTCTGTTGCGTCTTCGACAAAAGAGAACACTATTGCGCCAATATCACAAGCAACGCACCATACTTCTAAATTTACAACATTCGTTTGCTCCCCTACCGGTTAAAGATTTATCAACTGAGCAAAGTTTACAGGAAATGATTGATCGCTTTGAGGCTGCTATTGCCAGCCTCCAACAGGAGGTATGCCAAATATGTCAGGATGATTTTAAAGAACAGTATAATCGATTAACATCAATAAAAGGCATTTCGCATAAAGTTGCTACGGCACTGATTGAGACTACAAATGGCTTTCAGGATTTCCGTTCGGCTAAAGCATTAGCCAAATTTATTGGCCTTGCCCCTACTACTTATCAATCAGGTAAAATGGCTACTCATCGCGGTATTTGTCGAACGGGAGATCCTGATTTGCGTGGTTTATTATATGTTGCCAGTTGGTCAGCAATCCGTTATAATAAAGCGTGTCGAGAGTTTTATCAGCGTCTGAAAGCTGCCGGTAAAGCATCTAAATTAGCTCTGATTGCTGTTGCCAACAAGTTACTCCGCCAAGCTTTCGCATTAGTTCGATTTGATGAAGATTATAATGATAATTATCAACCAAAATTTCGATTGAATGCTTGCATTTGAACACAGTTCATGATTCAAACAAGAGAGCAGGTATAATTTTCGTTATATTTCTGTCTATTCTTGGCTAAAGAAAAAATAAGCCTAACCAACTTGTTTTTCATCGCATTGAAGACCGCATACTTGTTTTTCCCTTCCTTGAGTTTTCGCTCATAAAAAGCTTTAAAATGAGTGTTGTATCTCATGGCAGACATAACACAATTTGACAAAGTGGCTTTAATCCCTTTGTGAGCTTTTTTACTGACTCTGGGCTTTGACTGTAAACTGGTACCTGAAGAGTTTTCAAAGGGTACTACCCCGGCATGGCAGGCCAGTTGTTTAGCATTATCGAACTTTTTAAACCGCTGCGGCGGGCCGCTCATCGGTAATGACAATACATTTAGCCGCAGTGACAATACCAACCCCAGGAACAGAGCCGGGCCGCCGGTGCGGTAATATTTTCAAAAAGTGATTTGAGCTGTGGATCAGAATTAATGAGTTCTTTGATCTGCTTTTCGAGAGTTTGTAAATCAGTTTCGACTCCTTTAAGCGTATGGGCAGAGTATTTTTTTGTGTCTTTTGTCAGGGTTTTGTTGGCTTCACAAGACTTTTGCTCGTTCAATGCTGTCAGGCAAATTTGTCGTACTTTAACTAATCTGTCACGAATGTCAAGTAAGTTATCCAATTGCTCAATAATGGCTCTGGGAGGGGTATAGAGCTTGATTTCGTCCCGATTCTTGTAAGCATAACGGGCAATACGTTGAGCATCAACGATATCGTTTTTACCTCGTACATCCCCCATTGAGTATTTAATTTGGCTACCTGATTCCAGCCAAATTGCAGCTTTGCGGCTCAGCAAATATTTCAGTAAACGAGTATGATAAATCCCGGTGTGTTCCATACAGAAAACGGCAGTCCCGAGTTTACAATTTAACTGCCGTTGCAGGCTTATTACAGTTTTGGTAATGCTCTTTATATCATTGCCTGAGACCTGTTCCAGAATAATTTTATTAGCACTGCAAACCGCCCAATTCAAGCTTTCTTTTGAAATGTCGATACCGATAAAATACTGCGTTTCCATGTGATTGATGCTAAGAGTTTGTGTATTTTTACAGTCTGTTGTTGAGATTTTATCCGCCATCAACACCTTGGCTAATGGGTTTTACCCGAATTTCTATCGCTCGGGCGACCCCGTTGATGTTTGGATAAAGACAGGAGATAGGATTCAATCCCGTGGTGGGTTTTTCCCATGCGGCCCCTTAAAGTGCCTATGTCCTGCTCAACAACGGAAAAGTAAACTTACCGGTTTCTTGGTTTGGTTCAACCATACAAATCTAAAGGCGGCCCCGCATTTTTTCTGACTGTGTCATACGATGATAGGGGTTATTCGTCGGCTTTAAGGTTTTTTTTTAAGAGTCGATTTTCTAAGCTTAACTCCGCTACTAACTGCTTAAGCGCCTCATTTTCACTCTTCATTGAATGGACTTCTGGAGCGGTAGCTTCTCGAGTCGTATCACCGGCCAAACGTTTTTTGCCCGCTTCCAGAAACTCCTTACTCCAGCGATAATATACATTGGGGTTTAATCCTTCGCGTCGACATATTTCCGCCACCGATTGTTCGCCTTGTAAACCTTCCAAGACAATTCGAATTTTTTCTTCTACGGAGTATTGACGGCGAGTCTGCCGCTGAATGTCTTTAATGATGGAGAGAACGGGTTTGCGTTCCGGTGAAGAGCTTGACTTACTTGCTGAGGGCTTAACTGAAGCTTTTTTGGTTGATTTGGACATGATAAAGAAAAGTTAAGTGAAACAATATACAAAATTGTCTCTTCGCTCTTAAGCTTTATCTGTCCACTTTTAGTTGACTATTTACAATATTACATCCAAATTTCAAGGCTCATTTGATCGAATGGCTCAATGGTTCTACAATTATTTGAAAAGAAATAAATAAACGACATTCATCACTAGTGAGAAAACCATATGTAAAACCTTTTGAGTACATCAATCAGCGAGTTATCAGTAATTTTTATGCACACACAACGCAAGCCAAGTTCCTATTCTGAAGACCTTAAGCAGATGAAAGATGCAATTCAGGAAATTAGTCAGGAATACCAAAAAATATCAAAGGAACATTATTTAAAGGGAGAATATGCAATATGGCATTTGAATGGATTAATGTACCATGCTGATTCTATGATTACACAATACTCAGCGATTGCAGAAGAACTCTTAACAAGGCTTAATAAATTAACGTTTGTCCATGTATTTATTATGCATACACCACAAATGCAGAATTTGATGTATGAATTTTATGCATTTATTAGTTTAGCTAGAATTTCGTTAGATAACCTCAAACACATTATATATCCTCTTTTTAAAAACCCAACAAATCAAATGCCTAAATCCGTAACCGATTTGGGGAGTGGAAATACTGATTGCCCCATTTATGAGCGAATTGCAAACACTGAAGAATTACAATATTTAATCGATTTAAGAAACTGTTTGGTTCATTATAGGACATTTGCAATCAACAATCATTCCGTAATAAAATATGAAGGTGTAGATAACTTTGAAAAGGATAGCATTGAGGAACTGACAAAACCTATGGCAAAAGGCTCGTTTCGAATAACCGAAAATAATGATGTAGTATTTAATATTTTTCTGCCAGATATAATTTACAACAGAGAGAATAACAATAAAAAGCTAGTTGATTTTACATATAACAACCGAATGAATATACTTGCTGAAACGATAAGATTTATACGACATATTGTATTTAATTACATGGAAGCAATGGCAATAAATATAGTATCACAAGAAGAAAGATTTACTTTTGACAAAAAAGGCGGTATAAGCCCTGTAAATTATAAAACTATATATCTCTAACCCAACCTACTGCAACATTGCATTTTATGGCAGGTAATGAGTATACTTTCAAGTTTCCCTTTGGTTTCGACCAGACTATCTCTTATGGCAATTGCTAATTTTGTTTCTGCTTGAGACCCAATGCTACATAAGTAATAAAAGGAATTCATAGACATGCTTATGAAAAACTCTCAGTATTTAACGAAAAGCCAGCTTTTCGAACTTATTAAAAGTAGAATTTATTCAGACAATCAGTAACACTGTGCAGGCAGAATATTGCCACAACGTTAGCTCCAATTTTATGAAAGTACTCGAATCCCCCAAATTTGCAAACATAATTAGCCTATTAGCGATGCTAGTTTCGGCATTGACGTTTTATTATTCATATAGACAGGCTCAAAAGAGTGAGGAATTCAGTTTAAAGCTTACGGAGTCAAGAGTAACCGGTAAAAAACTAACTTTAACTTCAAACAACTCTACATTTCACTTAACAGTTCCTATTCGAATTATGATTACGAATACATCAGGAATTACTCAACCAATAGAAAGAGTTGACGTCACTATGGATAGAGAAACTAACTATTATTGGGACCATGTTTTTGAAATAAATGGACAAAAAATGATGTTCCCCAAAGACATCCCTTCAAAAGGTAGTTATGGTATCGAAATTTGGGTCGACATCCCAATTGCTCCAAAAACGGCTGAAGAAATAATAAAACTATACTCCATTAAAAAATTTACTGAAGGCATCCCTTATCAATTATCTGAACTTGAAGATTTTGAAAACAAATTAAAGACAATAAAGTTCGACAACGGCAGTAATTTGTATAACCTTACTAGACATAAACTGACGGTTGATTTTTATTTCCTCTCAGCATCGGAAGGAATAGGGATTACGAATTACCCCCTGATGCTCCCTTAAAACTAACGTCAACAAGATATTGTTAAAAGCAACTGAGCTGGCACACTGGGATTATCGGTAATTATTGACCTGACAGAAGTAATTCAATATTTGTAATTTTATGGAATGGTAGTACTGAGGATCACCGCATTCGGCAATATCCAAACCATTAGCAGTTATTTTAAAGATAGACATGGGAGTAACAATTCATTTTGAAGGACAATTAAAGTCAGATAAAGACTTTGACATCGTAATGACCAAAGCTAAAAATTTTGCGCTGACAAATAGCTTGCCCCACCAATCTTTTTCTGAATTATTGAAAAAACTTGACCGGGTAAAAGATGAGCAAGACTGGGATTACGAAGGACCCACAAAAGGAATAAAAATACAACCCGACGAAAACTCGGACCCGCTATGGCTTGAGTTTGACAAAAACAATTATATCCAAGAGTACTGCAAAACGCAGTTCGCAGGTATTGACACACATTTGCAAATCATTTCCCTTCTAAAAGAAATTCAACCTCATTTTGTTTACCTGCAGGTAACAGACGAGGGTGAGTACTGGGATACTCAGGACAAAGCACTGCTTCAAGAGTGCTTGGATAATTACTTTGATGCAGCGGAAAAAGCCAAAGCCGAAAACTCCAAATTAAACGGCCCATACAGACTTCAAGATGGTCGGATAATTGATTTAATGGAGGATGACTAAAAACTATCCATAACGAGTTTTGTATCAGGCGGGTTGACAGGCTAGTTTGGGATCTTGTGGTGCTTTTTTAACATACTATGAAATTATCAATTTCAGATTACCTTAATGAACTTCTCAACAATTTACTTGCCTCTGAGCGACATCAAATAGAGTTGACACGTTCATGGGCTTCACAGTTCCCAAACGTGCCGGGAGTTTATATCTTCCGTTCTGCAGATCAAATTGTCTATGCCGGTGAAACCGGCAGTATCCGTGGGCGAATGAAAGACCTTATTGATACACGCAATCACGTAATAAGGCGTTCGATCGGGATAAAACTTTTTTCAAACAGAGATGATTACACTAAACCTACATCAAGTAAAAAGTTTTGTGATACAATAGAGGCAGAATTAAATCTGCACATCACTACAGAGTTAACGATCTCATTTATCCCTGTTGAATTAGGTCGAAAAGAGCTTGAAAAAAGGCTTTTTTCAAACTACTCACCACAGTATAACATTAAAGGACTGAGAATCAACTCTTAATCTTAGAAGATAAAGAAAAACCCTCTCGTTGGTGACAAGAGGATTAGCATCAAAAACGAATAGATAAGTTAAAAATGGACATTTGGAAACATTGTTTATTATCAAAGAGGAAATTCGGTGGGAAGGCCGAAGATTATTTTCAAATTCATAACTTCATAGATAGTAGTAAGCTATTTATTTTTCACTCAAAACATCGAGTATTAATTCATAATTTATATGGAATTGAACTCTGCGTCCTTCTATTTGGCCACTATATATTAAATTCAGACAACAAAACTATTTTAATTCGGGATATTGCAGCGGAGCATTGTAAAGAGGACTTAAGTGGGTATGTTCCTACATTGAATGATTGGTTTGTAAATTTTGAACTACCTCCCAACTTTATAATTCCGCAAATTGAAGACCCTGATTTAAAGGACTTTATATACAAACCTTTTTTACGCTCAACGTGCGAGTCATCTTTGATAATCACTTGTAGTGACTTTGGAATATATTTAGTTGAGAAATTTTATGGCATGGACAAAGCTTTGCTATTGGCAAAGTCTATCCCACCTAAACAAATGATAAATAACCTTTTACAAGAATATCGTTTCACCCAAAAATGGCAGGTATTCCCTGATAGGGACGAATTGATTTGGCTTCAAAAAAATGAGAACAATTAACAAATACGGTTTAAAACACCAATTAAACGAACTGCTCAAAGCAGGAAAGGAAATTACAATTGACTTCAATTGTGGAAACGATGAAGCACATATTGTACCATTTGTCGACGGTAAGATAGTTGAATATGGGGAGTTATATTTTAGTTTAGAAGACCTAATATTCATTGATTTGAACTTACCGAGTGCCGGTGAGTATATGGTAACAGGGAAAGGCTATCTGACCAGTGAAGATGATGACATTTACCTTTATTATGATTTAGAAGGATTTATGTATTCATACGATGATGAAGATTTTGAAGAATCTGATGTTGATTATGAACCTAAAAAGGAAATTAAAGAGATACTGAATAGCAATTATTTACTTTTGTCCAAAGAATATGATGATCCTGAAAAATTGCAGGAATATTTCGCAGAAAAAGAAGCAACACAAATAAATAAACCGGTTCTAAACAGTTTTTCAGCTTCTGAGCAAGAATTATGGGAAAGTCTAAAAGGTGAAAGTTCGGTAAAACATGAAGATTCTAAAAAATTGCAAGAACATTTGCAAAAAAAAGGAGCAACAGAAATAAACGTACCGTTGTCAGATAACTATTTAGCTTATAAAAAAGAATTATGGAAAAGGTTGAACAAAGCTTCTAAGCCTTGGTGGAAATTTTGGTGATAGTCTTTTATATTCTTTGCATTTATTTTTTGTTTGCTATCCCTTTTGCTACACACCTTGGGCGAAAAGATTATTAATGTAACCGGCCAAAATCTGTAGTCATTCCGAGAATATTGCAGGGTTTGAAATGTAGCCTCCAGTCTTAAATTTTCACAAAGAAAAGCCTCTCAACTAATTTGTTTGAGAGGCTTTTCTTTTTCGCCTAATGAAAGACTCGTTAAGATTAATATGAAAAATCTTCACATTTTAGGATGCCACTCCAAATAGTCAGAGTTTGCCAAATCCCAATTCGTCAGTTGACTCCCTAATTCGTTTATGGCTGCCACTTCACATTGAATATAAAATGTCAGATCAAACATTTGCGGAATATTACTGTCATTAATTGCATGAATTTTTAGAGCAGCATGGCCAAATTGATTATAGCACAACGCCTCTAATGACAAATAAGAAATATCTGTTGATTCGATTTCAATAGATACTTTGTCACTAAGTGTTTGAGGAAATTCCTGAAGCTTTTTGCCAAAATCATATAAGTCTTCTATCCCTAAGTATAAGGTCAGTTCACATGAATTCACCCCATTGCTTATTCTGAAATAAAATTCCTCTGTGTTAGGGTCTTGCCAAACTAATGTAATTTCTAAACCTTTCATTATCAGTAACAAGGTACCAGCCGGTATGCATTAATGAAATAAAGATGATAGTTTGTTAGGGGCCTTTCCAACTATAGACATTCTATTCACATAAACAGCTATTTTTTCTCAGATAGATGTAGTGAAGAATCTGTATTCAGCACTGCCTTTAATTTGGCAATCTCCCCCTTCAATTCTTCCAGCTCATCAATTCGAGCTAACTTCTTTCTAAGCTCCTCATTTTCAGCTTGTAAATGACGATTATTTCTATCTAATTCCTGAACTGCATTCACTAATGGTACTACCAATTCTGCATACGAAAGATTAAGCGTTTTAGCCTCATCTTTATCTTCCACCAAGCCACTGAACGGAATATTCATTTCCCGCAAAGTCTGCTGCACATCCTGCGCAATCAGCCCATCACGGCGACGTTTATACGGATCACTACTGTAATTATAAGAAGCCGTTTTAAGCTTTAAAATAAAATCCAATCCCAAACGATTGGTATAAATAATATTTTCCTTCAATCGTCGGTCTGAATAGTTTGTCCATGCCCCATATCCCCCGATGGTGGCAACTGCGGCATTTCCAATCACAGCTTTGTCATCGGCATTCACTTCAGCGTTATAACCAATGGCGATAGCATTCGTGAGATTCGTGGCGGAAGCATCAGCCATATACCCTAAAAACGTATTTGAATTGCCACTTACATTATTCCACCCTGCTGAATCACCTACCGCCGTATTTCGAGAGCCTAAGTTGTTATCTGCAAGCGCTGAGGCTCCTACCCCTGTATTTGACCGTCCGTCTCTTGTTGCATACAATGAAGATATGCCCAAGGCTGTGTTATTTATTCCGGTTCTGTTATTGTAGAGCGCTGACATACCAATGCCCGTGTTTCCATTACCGCTGGTATTGGACTGAAGTGATGACACTCCAACGGCAGTATTAACACTTCCACTCCAATTATACTGCATTGAATGTTGCCCAATAGCAGTATTCACACTGCCGGGACCGTTGTTCATAAGAGTTTCATGCCCCATTGCTGTATTATAATTCCCATAACTACTATAAAGCACATTCATCCCTACACCTGTATTTTCATGGCCTCCCCTATTGGAAAACAGGGCATTTAAGCCCATAGCGGTATTATTATAACCCGTGGTATTGGATTTCATGGCATTTGCTCCAAGTACCGTGTTTGAACTAACTGCGTTGCCGTTGTTGCTGCCCTGCATTCCCTGAGGAGAAATAGTGATTGAGCCGTCAACAGTACTTTGAGTGTAGACTTGAGCATTAATAGAACGGTAAGAAATAAAGAGTAAGGCAAGAGGTAATAAAAAGTGTTTCATACAGCAGAGAGGTCAATACCTGAAGTTATTGCTAAAAGAAAAATCAAAGGTCTAGGGCACAAAAAGGGCTGTAAATCGTTGATTTACAGCCACTTGCAGAGAGAGAGGTTCTCGAACCTTGTCACTTCATGACACTTATATAATGTCACAGTAAGCAGGTGGCTGTATATCTATAATCGTTGTACTTGCCCAAATGACACTAAATGACATCAATGTTTCACTATTGTTTCACTCAAATATCTCGTTAATGTCATCAACGGCATTTTGGTCAAAGGATTTCAAATACTTTTCCGTGGTGGATAGACGGGCATGACCCAGTGCTTTGGATATGGCATAGGTATTGGCTCCCTTTACCCGAGCGGTATCGGCAAAGGTATGTCTTGCAATGTGACAAGTCAAGGGTTTATCCCACTTCAGGCGTTCGGTGACCTTTTTAAGATTATTGTTAACCACCGATGTTTTGGCTGATTTTGTATCTTCATACACTTTTTCAATAGTATAATCTTTTCCCACTTCCACGAATGGAAATAAAAAGTCATCCGGCTTTTTGCCTTTGGCATATTTCAATGCAATAGCCTGTGCCTTGGGCGTTAATTTTACATTACGTCTTGAGTCGGTTTTATGCATTTGGTATTTGCAACGCAGACCATCAGGCTCCTTTTCAATGCTGCGTACTTTCAGAAATAAAGCATCACCGATACGCATTCCGTGGGTATAATACATAAAAAGAAAGATGTCACGCGCATGACATATACGAAAGGAGGGCTCCAATATCATATTTTCCAATTGGCTTACTTCATCGGGTGTCAGCTTATCCTTCTCAGTTTCATCAAATGAAAATTTGTAATCCTGAAAAGGATTGTGTTGCGGACTGAGCAATTTGTCTTTTATCGCAGCTCCAATGATCGTCTTTACATAACCCAACTGTTTACTTACCGTATTTTTTGAGTTTGGAATTTTAATCATGTATGTTTCAAACTCTTTCAACCAGGTAGGTGTAAGTTCCCGAAACATCAGATCGGTTTTGCCCTTTAGTTTCAAATGAGCAATGATTTTATTCAAAGGCACTCCATAATTATCGGATGTTCCCAACGAATTCTTTACTTTAACGTACTCTAACTGACGTTTATAATAATCAATGAAAGACTGGTCATTGCCATGCAGCAAAGCCTGTTCAATCTCTTCAACGGTTGGATTGGATGTTCGTGAAAGTTCAGTGACTGCCTGATGAGCAGCTTCGTACTTTTCCCGAATACGGGAATTATAAATATGGGACTGTTGGCAGGTAGCACGTACCCAATTGGCTTTATCAAGGGTAGCTTTTGGGTTAAAATCTTTTAGATTGATGGCAAAACCCATACTGATACGTTTATGTTGACGGTTGGCCGTAATTCTGAAACGTATAGGGTAATGACCGTCCCGATTAGGGGCCGATGCCAATTCTACACGAAAGGTAACCATTAGAATTTTACGTTAAGACCCAATACAATATGCCATAGATTTTGGATATCTTCCGCCAGCACGCGAAGTACTGCACCTTTTCCCCGGTGAAGGGTAATGTAGCCTTTGTCCAAAATATCATTTGAAGTGACATCACCCACAGCAACCATATCTGCATAATTTATAACCGTTATACCCGTATGGTATTTGTATTTTCTTTCTTCAACTTTCAAAGCCAACAAAGTAGAACCGTTTTTTATGGCCGGCTCCAGGGTGTCAGTTTCGATTTTAACAATGACGGCGCCTTCCAGATCGTACTCCATTTTTCGATTAATCTCATAGGTCGGACAATTGGAAAGATCCGTCAGGTTACGTTCGGTATCGGTGATGATTGGAAGTTTTGCATACACATGACGCGTTTCTGTCAGGATGGGATCGTTTTCCGTCTGGATGAATTTACGGATTTTGTCAGCCACCTCCGGCCGAAATTGGGCTGAATTTTTATACAATACCATCATGGCCGGTGACACACCGAGCCGTTCGGCAGCATCTTTGTTTTTAATGCCGTGTTTGCGAAGGTACTGTTCCAATTGCTGACCCTGATGCGCTGTGCTTTTGGATAATTCAATCTGTTCTTTCAGTTTTTCATAATCCTCATTGGTAGCAGTATCCTTTACATTCAATGCATTGATAATGCGGTTCCACATTTTGTCGGATATATCACGAACACCCACCATATGACTGATTTGATTCTGTGATAAACCTACGAGGTCAGCAAAGCGTTTTTGATTATCTTCTGCATAGTCGCGTATAAAACGACGCAGTTTGATTTTACGTAAAAGGCCGCTTTCTTCTAACTGAGGCATGGTTTGCATGGTTAATTATTAATTTTATTATTAATATTATTGCAACAATGAATTTTATTATTAATTTTGTTGCAATAGTATTATTAATAATAACATTAATATTAATAATGTGCAAATTCCGTGGTGAACGGAAGAATAAAAATTTTAACGGTCGAAACATGGGACAACAAAGAGGACAAAAAAAGGTATTTGTTTCGGTGGTACAGAACACACCAGACCTATTTAATCCGATAAAATCAGACATTAAAAAGTTTGGTTATCAGACAGTTGCGGATGCTTCCGGTCTCAAGGCGTATCAAAGCGTCATGAAATATTACAATGGGGAGGCAGTTCGAAAAAATACGGAAAAGAAAATTTTATTGGGCATCGAAAAGCTCAATAAGGGCGATTTTGTGACGTTCGACAGCGTTACAAAAGTTAAGGATATTATTAATTTACACACAAACCAAGCCTCCTAATATTTATTATGGATGTACCTACAATGCAAGAATTTACCAAACTGCGTGATGATTTCGCAGAGGTAAAACAGTTGGTCAAACAAATGATACAGGTACGTGTGACGGTGGAATGGGTCGGTATAGAAGTAGCCGAAATATTACTAAATTGCTCTAAAAGAACAATTTATCGTATGGTTGAGCGCAACGAGTTGGCAACAATTAAACGGGGGCGAAGCGTTCGTTACAGTCTGAATTCCATCCGAGCCTATTTAAAGAAAGGGCAATATACTCCGGAAGCGATAGAGGCGAGAATCAATTCATTATTTGCAGCGTGAAATAAATATTAATAATATTATTTGTTAAAAATTAATAATATTATTAATATTGTAACACAAAAAATAAGACGGCCGTAAAACAACCGTCTTATTTAAATCATTACAATAATAAGCTGCAAAACAATGAAAAATGTATCAAAACTCCAAAAGGCGTTGGGTAACGGTCAAACCGTTCTGATTGAATTTGAAAAAGTAAACGGTGATCCAAGAAGAGCATGGGTAACGAGAAATCCTGATTTGATTCCTGCTGAAAAGCATCCCAAGAATGCTTCCAAAAGCAAAAAATCAAAGCTGATTGTGTTGTTCGACACGGTAAAAGGCGACTGGATTTCCTGTTATGGTGATAAAATCACACTGGTCAAAACACCACCTACGCCATCGCAAATACGTCGGAAAGAAGAAAGAAAAAATCGGTGGGCATTGGTTGAAAAAATCCGGTCTGCTTATCATTTCACCGTCAGTGAAGCCTTGAAAATAGCCTGTGGGCAAACGGTGGATAAATGTAATTTATTGAATCTGAGCTTGTAGTAGAATATAGAGTAAAGGGTTTAGGAATAGCGTACACGGGAGAGGGAAACCCTCTCCCGATGTTTCCTAACCCATAAAGAGTTTTTCATAACGTTTAGTGACTCGATTGAATGAGTCTTTGACGATCCTCAATCTAAATTTTATCAATCCACTTAAAACTTTGACTTATGAAATTTCCTAAACTCCGCCTCTTGGTAAAGCAACAGGATGAACTCAAAATGTGGGCAATGGTCTTATTGACGCTGTTCATTTGCGCCATGCTTTGGTGTGCCGCTGTAGCCATGAGAAATCCTAATGCCATTCGATAACATTGAAACTTTCTAACTCTATCATAAATGGAAAAGCAATCAGAGTATTTTAAAAGCAAAGGCGGCGGTCAGTTCTTCAAGCTGTTAAGCCAGTATGAAGTCAAGGTAATAAGCCTATACGACTTCAATCCAATCATCGAAAGACGCCGGATTTCGAATACCATCATTGAACAACTTAAATGCGTCCCCTGCCCCGCAGCGGAGTTTGATGCCGCTGAAAAAAAGGCCATTCAGTTGCTTGATTTACCTAACCCGGAATTAGTATCTGTTTATAATTAATCACATTACTTTCTACAACATGGAAAATACCAATGCCGTAGCCATTGATGCTACCGAAATGAAACCCTATCAGCAATTAGGAGTTGATATGGAAACAGGGGAAGAAATCATTGAAGATAAATACTTATATCTTCCCGGTCGCCCCCGTGAGTATCGTTTTAACGGCCAAAACGGGCAATTTAATTTGTATGGCGACCGCGTTTTGATGGATGACAGAGGGAAAACGCTGTCTTCGTTCACCTTTCAACCCATTGCGTATCGGTTCTTTGAAGGAATCCTGTTCGGACGTACCGAAAGGGAAATGTGGGCTGAATTGTTTTTCATTGACAATCAGAACTGTGTGTCCTCTATCATGTTCAACAATACTTCAGTGAGCGAATTGTTTCGTTTGATGGAACCGTTGCACTACGAAAAACTTTCCCTGTGTGATGTTATTCTGACGGCTCGTCCCGAACGTGTTACCAGTAAAGGCGACCCAACCAAGACATGGTACATCACCCGTTTTTCATACGAAGTTTCCAAATCGGAAAAAGTGTTGGAATACCGCGAATTCGTCAAAGATCGTGCGGTATATCGTCTGGAAACGATGGCCCCTAACCTTGAACACAAGGTAGTGTCCCGCTCTTTTGCGCGCCTGTTGGAATCGTTGGAGTTGCCTCAAACAACCGATGATTCCTTCTAATTCATCGTGGCAGGCTCTGGATGGACTTGCCACGATCATTGCCTACCCGGAGGGTTACCAAGACTCTTTTATTGACCGAATGGCCGATGATGCCGATGATGATATCCAAGCTGCTTTGGAATTTGTCAATGAGTGTGAGGTCTTTATTCAAAAACTCAAAAAACGTCTCAACAATGGCTGATAAAAAAGAATTACCTCCTTTAACGGAGGTCATCAAAAAGGGAGATAAGGTGCGTGTGTATTTAATGGATACAAAAAACTCCACAACCTATACGCATGGTGTAGCCTCGGGAAATTTTAACATGGATGGTATGCCGATATTGAATCCGGTGCAACCTGTTACAACTCCCGATTATTACCTGCATGATTCAAAAGTGCGCTTCAATGGGGTGCCTTCGTCTGATTGTGTTATTTGTCGACCTATTAACAAAGCCATATGAGTGCTTATTACAATTTTTTACGTGAGAAGATCAAGTTAGCCCCTAAAACGGGGCTAACTGATATAAACGGCATTAATTCAATCCTATATCCTCATCAACGGGATTGTGTCAAATGGGGGCTTGAAGGAGGGAAAAGAGCCATTTTTGCCAAATTCGGTTTAGGCAAAACGGTAATTTCATTGGAAATGGCGCGTATTACCTTACTGCAAAAAGGCGGCAAAGCGTTAATCGTTTGCCCACTCGCCGTAAAGCAGGAATTTAAAAAAGATGCGGATATGCTGGGCATTGCCATCACGTATTGTAAAACGCAGGCAGAGTGTGAAGCAGCTGAAACAGATATCATCATCACGAATTACGAAAGGGTGCGAGATGGCGACATTAACCCTTCTTATTTTACGTTCGTGTGTTTGGATGAGGCATCCGTTTTGAGGTCAGTGGCTTCAAAAACGTATATTCAGTTTTTAAAATTATTTGCGTCAGTTCCGTATCGGTTCGTTTGCACCGCTACCCCCTCCCCTAACGATTATATTGAGTTATTGAATTATGCAGCGTTTTTAGGAGTGATGGATGTGAGTCAGGCTAAAACGCGTTTTTTCAAGCGAAATTCAGAAAAAGCGGACAATCTCACGCTTTTACCACATAAAGAAAAAGAGTTTTGGTTGTGGGTTTCTTCCTGGGCATTGTTTATTACCAAGCCTTCCGATTTAGGATATTCGGATAAAGGATATGACCTGCCTGAGTTGAAAATCAATTGGCATTTGGTGAAATCCGGTAACAACGAACGTCAATTATCCAACGGCCAATTGACGTTCGTTTCGGAAGTGGCCGTTGATCTGAGTACGGCAGCAAGGGTAAAAAGGGAAAGTATTGGCGATAGAGTAAGCAAAGCGGCCGAAATCGTAGCGACTTCAAATGAGCATTTTATCATATGGCATCATTTGGAATCAGAGCGTGCTGCATTGGATGAATGGGCCAAAAACAATGCGTTGAATTATCATTCTGTGTACGGCGGTCAAATTGATGAAAAAAAAGAAGAACTGCTCGTTGGCTTTGCGGAAGGACACTACCGAATATTAGCCACGAAGCCTTCCATTGCCGGTCAGGGCTGTAATTTTCAAAAGCATTGTCACCGCGCTATTTTCTTGGGCATCAATTATCAATTTAACGATTTTATTCAGGCGATTTACCGTATCCAACGGTTTTTGCAGAATCTTCCCTGTGTACTTGATATTATTTACACTGAAAAGGAAGAACATATCCGCCGTGAGTTGGAAGCCAAATGGAGACGGCATGATGAGCAAACCGAAATAATGACCGGCATTGTCAAAGAGTTCGGTTTGTCCAATGTCAACGTTGACGCCTTACACCGCACCATAGGACTTGAACGTATAGAGACTAACGGTACCAATTTTAATGCCATTCACGATGATTGTGTATTGGATGCAATGGCACGGGAAAGCAACAGTATTCACTTACTGCATACGTCTGTTCCGTTCTCAATGCAATATGAATACAGTCCGAGTTACAATGATTTCGGGCATAATATCTCAAATGAGGCGTTTTTTAATCAAATGGATTTTGTAATTCCTGAATGGAAACGAATATTAATGCCCGGCCGATTGGCGGTGATTCACGTAAAGGATCGTTTGGTACCGGGCAATTTATCGGGAATGGCCACGGCCACGGTGTATGAATTTTCGGATGATGTAGTGAAGGCTTTCAAAAAGCATGGATTTGCCTACATGGGACGCATCACCATCGTGACTGATGTCGTCAGAGAAAACGCGGGTACGTACCGTTTGGGGTATACTCAAAACTGTATTGATTCTACAAAAATGGGAGCGGGTTTGCCTGAATACCTGCTTTTGTTCCGCAAAATACCGACTGATCTGAGCAATGCGTACGCGGATGAACCGGTAACCAAAGTAAAAGAAGAATATACCAGGGCCCAATGGCAAATTGATGCGCACGGCTTTTGGCGTTCTTCGGGAGAACGTTTGATTAAACCGGATGAATTGGCGCGCATGGATTTGGATGCGGCCATGAAGCTGATGAAATCCGACAGTTTGAAAAGCGTGTATGATTACGCCAAACATGTAGAAACGGCTAAAGCGCTGGAACGTGCCGATAAACTGCCAACGGGTTTCATGGTCGTTGATCCTCAATCATGGCATCAGGACGTTTGGGCCGATGTAACAAGAATGCGCGGCCTGAATACGGCGCAGGGGCAAAAAGGAGAAGAACAACATTTATGCCCTCTGCCTTTTGATATTGTTGACCGTGTCATTGTCCGATTTTCCAATGAAGGTGAAATTGTGTATGACCCCTTTGCGGGATTGTTTACGGTTCCTTACCGCGCCATTGCCCTAAAAAGGTTTGGTATTGGCTGTGAATTGAATCCGGTGTACTTCAAAACGGGCGTTGGCTATTGCCGCGAAATTGAATACAAACGAATGGTACCGACACTGTTTGATTTTATGGAGGCGGTAGCATGAAAGATCAATTGGAAATCAATGATACCACATTTGGTGATGCGGACAGACTGGCAAAAGCATTGAAAAAACATGGTTTTGAAATGACCGAGTCGGGTGCTTATGCCAAAGACAATTGCCGCGTCGTCATCGCAAATGATGGTATTGTATTCAAACATGGCAAAAACGAAGATTCGGGATTGACTGTACTTGAGGTGATTGTAAGAATGAATAAACTTTTTAAAAAGAAAATATGAAAAAGAATCTCAGTTGGGGTCAGGTTTCGGATGAGCTTGAAAGCGGAAAGGCTACGATTGCCAAACGGCCGACTTTTGAAAATAATGCCTGTATTAAGTTTCAGCGCGGGAAATACCCCATTGATGGACCCGCGCGGGAAACCATTAACGGTTTGCCGAACACGCTTTTTGATTTTTCGGAAGAACAAACGCCAACGGTGGGGCCTTCATTTCGCATGTGCGTGGGGGTGTCAGATACGTATTGGAGGCCTTTGCACCATGATCTATTGGCGAAGGATTGGATCGTCGAGTAAATATTCACCTTTTAAACAAACAATTTTATGTCAGGACATTTTAGTGGGAAAGGAAAGAGCAAGGAGGCAAAAGAATTGGAAGAAGATGTAAAGGAAAAGAAATTACTTTTTCTGACAGCGTTTGCCTCAACTTCAAAGGGTTACAAGTTTACAACGCTTTCAGACAATGGCAGTAAGCTTGTTACAACCATTGATTTGATGCATTTGATCGGTACTGAGGTATATGAAGAGTTAAGTAAACTCATTGTTGACATAAATAGCTTCATTGAGCCAAAGGGGACTTTTTATGCCAAAAAGTTTGAAGTTAAAAAGACGGATGGAATGCAAATGATCTATCTGGAAGGCTCAGCCCCGGTTGGTTTACTTACAGCTGATGTATCATTGAACACTTTCTTTGATTACGAGGCTACCAAAGACCTCAAACAGGAAACAGATGAAGACAAAGCGATTTTTGAGCAAATGACCAAAAGAATACGCTTTATCGAAAGTATGAGATATTCAGCGAGTTTTTCAGAGCAAAATTTCTTGAGTATTCCGGGCTTAGCAGCCAATTGACGCTGTTCGAAAATTGATTTTTTGATTTACCGCCCCTGAAAATACCAAGTAGGGGGCTTAAATTTTATAGGTATGCAACCTCAGGCATTTTCATCAATAATAAATCACATTGCACTTCATCCAACGATTAAACTTGTCTATGTAGACTTGTTTTGCGGTGCAGGTGGGACCAGTACAGGAGTGCATAAAGCCAAGAATTCAAAAGGCGAACAGGTGGCGATGGTGGTCGCCTGTGTGAATCACGACGCAAAGGCCATCGCTTCTCATGCGGCCAATCACCCAAACGCGCTGCATTATATTGAAGATATAAAAACGCTTAATTTGACGGAATTAACGGGTTTAATTCGTTCTATCCGTCAACGTTTTCCACACATTAAAATTTGCCTTTGGGCAAGTCTGGAGTGTACAAATTTCAGTAATGCTAAAGGCGGCGGTTCACGTAATGCGGACAGCAGATCATTGGCCAAGCACATGCCACGCTACATCCGTGCCATTAATCCCGATTATTTCCAAGTGGAGAATGTACGGGAGTTTATGGCATGGGGCCCATTGCGAATAAAACGTAAAAAGGCTCATAAAACATACTCTGAATTAGCAATCAAGTATGATAAAAAGACCAAACGGGATGAGTACGTTTTTATACCTGTCAGCCGTAAAAAGGGTGAGGATTACGTCAGATGGATGCAGGGAATTGAAGGTATGGGTTATGTGTATTCATTCAGAATCATGAATGCAGCGGATTACGGTGCTTTTACTTCCCGATCACGCTACTTTGCGATATTTTCAAAACCCGGCTTACAGGTAGCTTGGCCAAAACAAACCCATGCAAAAAATCCCGCAAAACAGACCCTATTTGGTGAGTTAAAGAAATGGAATGCCGTACGCTCCTGTTTGGACTTGGAAGATAAAGGTGAAAGCATTTTCGGAAGAAAGGAGCCACTTGTTGAAAATACCTTAAAACGTATTTATGCAGGACTTGTAAAGCATGTAGCCAAAGGGGATTTAACATTTTTGGCGAAGTATTACAGCGGTGATGATGCAGGAAAATGCATAAGTATTGATGGTCCTGCCGGAACAATGACTACGACAGACAGCCACGGTTTGGTCAGTGCAGATCCTTTTATTATGAAATACCTGGGCAATAATGAAAAGACAGGTATCAACAACGGCAAAAGCATTGATGAACCGTCCATTGCCATCACAACCCAAGGCAGACAGGCACTAATTTCACCTGAGCCGTTTTTGATGACTTACTATTCAGGCTCACATGAAAATCGTGTAAAATCATTGGATGAACCCTATTTGACGGTGACGACGGAAAACCGTCATGGTGTTGTGAGTGTAGAACAAGATCCTTTTATTATGCAATCCAACGGCGGTGAACCGTCTGCCAAATCCTATCCTGTCAGCCAACCATCACGGGTAATTACCTCATCCGACAATCAGTCCATTGTTTCGCCTGAATTTTTGGTAAAATATCACGGAAGTGAGAAAGAAGCTCACAGCTTGGATAAACCATGCGGCAGTATTACGACAAAGGACAGAGCGGGATTGGTCAGCGTTGAAAACTTCCTGCTCGGTCAAGCCTCAAGCGCTGCATTGAAGCCCGATGATGAACCCTCGGTAACGCTTTTGACGGATTGCAATAATCGTATGGTGTCGGTGGAAAAACAGTGGTTACATGACTACAAATATGAAAATGAGCCACGTTCACTGGAAGAACCTGCACCATCTTTATTAACTGTTGGGCAGCATTATTTGGTTACAACCAACCACGGTGGCAATACTCATTCAATTGAAAACCCCTCCCCTGTTGTCATCGCCAGTCAACACAAGGCCCCTATCAGTGTAGTTTCGGTATCAGAAGGTTCCGGCCATTGGATCATTGAAAAAGGCGATAGTGAAGCAATGGTCAAAATCAAGGTTTTCATGCAGGCTTTCAATATTTCCAACATTTACATGCGGATGCTGAAGGTGTCCGAATTGCTGCCTATTCAGGGCTTTCCGAAAGATTACATCCTTAAAGGAAGCGACACAGATAAAAAGAAATTTATTGGTAATGCTGTGGAGGTGAATGTCGCCGCGGCGTGGACATCGGCTTTAGCGTGTGCTTAATCAATCCTTATAAATATCATGTCAAATCACGAATTACTTGAAGTCTTAACAAAAGCCCTTCCTTACGTTGAAAGAGCCTACGAATGTGCATTTCCGGACCAAGCGCAAAATGACTATTTGGCACAAAATATCAAAGATGCCATTGAAGAAATTGTGATGTATTGCAAAGATCCTGATGCTTCTGCCATGCGCGTATTGCAGCAGCAGGGGTACAACAACATCAAAATGACTGGCCATAAATTCTTTATGTGCGGGGATAATGATGTCTATGCCCGTGGATTTACGGCGTATACCAAAGATTCAATTTTGGTGAAAGGCTGTGTATGCTCTGGCATTAATAAGGGTTACACCATTCGATTTGAATAGGTGCCGGAAAATATGTACCAAAACAATTAAAAAACGTACCAACATGATTAAAATCGTCACCATCACCGGTGCGGATGATTCCGTCCAACCCGAAGAAGTAATTGAATTAAGTCAGGAATTCCCGTTTGTGGAATGGGGCTTATTGTATTCAAAACAGTTAATGGGCAAGTACACGCCCCGTTTTCCATCGTTTTTATGGCTAACCAAGTACGGGATTTTGTGTGAAAAGCGAACGGATTTGTCGGTAAATACTTCATTGCACATGTGCGGCCGTGCGGTCAAAGAAACCTTCAAAGGTTTTGGGCCTGCCAAAGAGTTGATTATGTCCTATCCATTCTTTGGCCGCATTCAACTCAATACGCATGGAGAGTACCATCCATTCACGATGGACTATGTTCAGCATTTGCCTTCCGACATTGAATACATTTTTCAATACGATAACGTCAATTTTCATCAATTGAATCATGCACTAGATGAAGGATTGAGTTGCAGCGCATTGTTTGATCTCTCACACGGTGAAGGTGTTTTGCCCGAGCAATGGCCTGAGCTGTTGCCCAATGTGAAATGCGGATTTGCAGGTGGATTGGGGCCTGATAATCTGGAAGAGCAGATCGGATTGATTGAAGAACGGGCAGGAACTCAGGACATTTGGATTGACATGGAAACACATGTCAGAACCAAAGAAATATTTGACTTGGTCAAAGTACGGCATTGCCTTGAAATTGCTCAGAAACACATAGAATCACGCTTATTATTGAAATAAATGCAGGGAATTATCAAAGATTTGACCGAATGGACTCGTCAGAACGGCGGTCATGAAAAACGTTTTTATCTGGGCCTGTCACAATTGCATAAAAACGAAAGTGATTTGGTTCGAGAAATGCAACAAGGTTCAGCGCCACTCGACGATAAAACCGTTTTACGTTTGGCGTTGGGATATTCGGTTGAAGCTGACATCAGAAGCCGCTTGGAAGGGATTGCGCTTGCATTACCCAATACGCAAAAAGAAATTGTAGCATGGTATGATAAACGCGTCAAAGGCCATATTGAAGGTTTGACCTGCATGCCAAACCAGATTTTTGAAATTAAGTCCACGGTTTCGGGCAATCTGGATGAAATCAGAAAGAAGAATATATTACCCGATGCTCATTTTCTTCAGGCACAATCATACATGCACCACGGCCGCTATCAAAGCTGTTTATTTGTGTATGTAGCCCGTGATACCGGTGAATTATGGAGTAAAGAGCTTTGGTACATTAAAGCTGTTGGCGAAAAAAATGGAAGCAAAAGCGAGGCGAGTATTACACCTCTTTGATACGAATTCGTCCAAAAAAATAAATTGTAAATAAAAAAATTAATAATATTATTAATATTATCAAAATATATCATTAATTTTGTATACAATTTGAGCGTTGGAGAGGTCGGAGCCTCTGACGCCCAAAAATATCGGTTTCATACCGTGTGCCCGTATACAGCTCCGAACCTGTTGCGGGCTTTTTTATTGCTATGACCTAAGAGAGGGATGAATTGGGAATACGACACAATACTTCATGATGTCAGGCGACATTTTAAACTGACTCATGTAGAGTATTGCATAATGAACATGATAGCAAATTTGGCGTCACATTCTGACTATTCTGTAAAAGGATGGTGCAATGCTTCCAATAAGACATTGGGCTCATCTCAAGATGTTACCCCGGAATATGTGAGCAAAGTTTGTACGAGGCTGGAGAAATTAGGGTTACTTGAAAAAAATGTCAGCTCAGAAGGTGGGACTACTTTGAGGCGTTCATTGCCGATTTGGGATATTGAAATTGAAAAGGCCAGAACAAAAATTAAGACCCTTAAACAAAATTCAAACCCCCATGAACAAAGTTTAAACCCCTTAAACAAAGTACAAGGGGGTATTGAACAAAGTACAAGGGAGGGTATAAACAAAGATTCAGCCCCCCATGAACAAAGTTTAACCTATAATAATAATATAAAAAATAGAGATAATAATTTAAATACATCAACGGCGGCGGCGCGGGAAGAACCTGAATGGTTGAAAAAAGAAAAAGAGGAGTTTTTGGAATACGTTGAAAACTGGAAAAGGGAACACCCCCCAAAAGTTCCGGAAAAATCCCCCCCGGGTCATGTGCCGCCCAAAAATGGACACCCCGGCTATAATTGGGACAATCTCAAAGACGTGCTGTTGGCAGATGATGATTGGGTGATTTTTGCCTGTCATACTTTGGGTTTCAAAAACGACGGAAAAAATGATTTAGCACAGCTTACCGATTTGATTTTGGATTATATCCTTCAGGAACATGGCTTAAGTCAACCCCTAAACCCCGATTATCCTGATTTGAAAGAACATATTGTGAATCTCGGTCGAATAAAGGTCAAACAAAGCAAGAAACATGGCAACAACACAACCCAAAATAATCTCAGAGATAACGGCGGGGCCACTGCCGTCTTTAAAGGAAAGCGAAGTGACTGGAAGTGAGGAGTTGACGGAGGAAGAATTGGTTCCATTAGAGAACAAGGCATACGCTTATTACGATGAATTAATTGACCATGTGCTGAAAACCCGCGCTGAAAGTGGAAATACTGAGGATTTGACCCAAGAAGAGTATGAAAAATTTCAGCAAATGGCGCGGGTACGACTGGAATATTACAAAAACCAATATTTGAAAGAGCGCAGAGCCAAAGAATCATGTTTGAAACACTCTCAATACATTTTGAACATCAAACCCATTGAAGCACCTACCAATTTCACCAGTCGCCAATATTGGGATTTTATAATGCCTGAATTAACCAAATTGGTCGATGAGGATAAACCCGGCGAACAATTTCGACTTAACGAAAAAACGGAGTTCATGCTCAAGATGTTTTGCCATTATTTTGCCTGTGATGAGCGGTTTTATTGGTATTGCCGACAAAACTTCGACGGTCAGCCTATCATCATTGACGGTCGGCCTGATCTGAACAAAGGTCTTGGTTGTTTCGGCAGCAATGGTGTAGGCAAAAGCCTGTTTTTGAAAGCATTTCGTAACA
Source organism: Runella sp. (assembly GCF_965279615.1). Classification (NCBI taxonomy): domain Bacteria; kingdom Pseudomonadati; phylum Bacteroidota; class Cytophagia; order Cytophagales; family Spirosomataceae; genus Runella; species Runella sp. The sequence goes on from NZ_OZ257252.1 coordinate 912,861, forward strand.
ATCCACGCTTTTCATATATCTACAAAAAGCAAAACGCTTCCCTGAAATTTACCAGAAAGCCGGTTTGGTTGGCCTTTCTGAATTTTTCAAACACATACCGGGAAATGAAGCATTGAATTTCGGTCAACAGAATGTCGGTTTGGCAATGGATGAATTAAATGCTGAACCTCTCGGCTATCATTATAAATCTCCCTGTGAAACTGCCGAGTCCGTAATGTATGAGCGATGGGAAAACCTGCCCGGCTTTTGTACACATTTTTCAACCAATCACACATTAACCCAATTGGAAAACAGATATGGCTCCCGATTCCATGACCGAATGATGGGAAAGGTAAACCTCATTCTATTTCCTGATATGCCCAGTTTCAGACAATAACAACAAAGCATAATTTTTTCACTTAACTATAAAACTATGAATTTACGCGTTTCACGTATCGTCACCCATGACACCACCTTTCACGCAGATGAAGTGTTTGCGGTCGCTCTTATCAAATACGTCGGTTATGATGTGCCTTTGATGAGAACAAGAGATAGGGTTTTACTGGCAGAGGCATTGGAAGACCCGACCGTGTTTGTAATTGATGTTGGCGGTGTTTACAATCCTGCAATGCTCAACTTTGACCATCATCAGGATTTGTCTTTACCCTCCGCAGCGGGGTTGGTGTATCAATTTTTAAAACCCGTTTTTCCTGAAACACTTCATGCACATTTTGATGCCTTTTTTTCTGCCATTGATGCCGTTGATACCAATAGGAACAATATCTATGCATTATTACATACTCTGCCTGAAGGCTTTAGAAATGTAAGCAGCATTATTTCAGGCTTCAATCGTGATGTAACCGACCGCGCTGTTCAAAACGCACAATTCAATGTAGCGGCCAAGGTTGCCTTTTTGGTGATCCAAAATGAAAATCATGCCGCATTGGAACATGCCCGCTCTGAAAGGAATACGTTGAGCGTGAGATTTTGCCTAACAATGTTGCCGTTTTCAAGGCCTTCAATACGCTATGGAAGAAAAAAGGGGATCATCATTTTGCAGTGATGCCTCATGCCAATGGCTGGCAAATTCAAAGTTTTGATACGACAGTAACGTTGGTGCCCGAAAGTGTTGAAGATTTGGAAGGATTCATTTTTCGCCATGCCAGTGGGTTTATGGCAGTTTTAAAGGATTATGCAGTAGCTGTTGAATTTGCTAAAACCTTATAAAGATGCTCTTACAGGAAATTCAAGCGGCTTGTGTTCAAATCTTATTAGATATTCCTGCCGGTGATTTATTCAATACCATGTACGGTGCGTCCTTATGGAGACTACAACAAATGCATGAATTTTATCTGCATCATGAATGCTATGCTCATTGCCATGCTCTCAAACAATTAATTGATTTAAGTGAAGTTGAACTACCCCCTTTTTAATATGGATACCATAACCCCTCAATACACCCTGCATTTTCAATCGAAAATCATTCAGCGTTCCCAAGTACTGCCCACGGAATGTGGTTGCTTAGAATGCCAAAAAATGTGCCATACCGCCCCGTGTCTCGGTACTCCTTTTGATATGTATTTAATTCAGCAGGAACCCGAATATAAGGATAAGGTAGCATTGACAATGAATATGATAGCGCCGCGATTGGGTTTGCCACCGTTGGTGATGACAGCTCCTATCTTCGATAAGCAAAAAGGACATTGTGCATTTTTGGAAAACGGCAAATGTGTTTTGCATGAACGTGGCCTAAAACCGATTGAAGGAAAACTGGCCAGTTGTAAGTTCGATCCAAACTTTGTTAAAGCCACAAAATTGATTTTGGAATCATGGTTGCCATTGCAGAGCGAATTGTATCCGACCTTTATGGGAAATCAACACGTATAGCCATGAGCGAACCAAAACATGGAGTGAAATATGGAGTAATATGGCAAAGAAACGATACTATTTCAAATCTACAACCCCCGACTATTTTTTAGAAAAACTGTCATCATTGGGCATCAAAGGCAAGATCATTGCTTACCAACCGGGTTCACCGGTCGTTGCTGAAATTCGGGCGTATTGCACGGAAGAACAAATCAAACAATTGACATGAAACGAATTAAACGTGAACGCAAAAAGGATTGGAGAATGCCTGAAAATGCGGTTTCGGTCACCAGACCCGGACAATGGGGAAACCCAATGAAGATTGTCGATGAATGGATCTTGATTCAAACTGAGTTGAACGGCCGTTATCAAATGCTTTGCAAAGGTGACATTGATCTCATGTTGGAAATCTACCGATTTATGTTGGCTTTGCCGGCCACTATTGATGTAGAATTAAAGATGGATGAAACAGTATGGAATTGGCGAATGTATTACGAAAATGCTGATTTCTCTATGTTGAAAGACAAGGATTTGGCGTGTTTTTGTGGCCTTGACAAACCATGTCATGCTAATATTCTGATCGAAAAAGTTCAAAAGCTGTTTCCTGATGGCTAACATCCATTGATTAAATCATCTTTTTATTCATTAATTTAATAAATTACTTAATTAAAACACCTGATCTTGTCAAACAGCTTATTCGTGCGATTTGGCTGAAACAACCTTTTTGCAGTTTAATGCGGCACGGGAAAATTGAAACCCGCACCTGGTATACTTCTTATCGGGGATTGGTTTTACTGTGTGCTTCCAAAGCTTCTTATTCTCAGGAATCGGTGGAGGCCATTTGTGGCCCTGAACAATTTAAGCGTGTCATTGAAACTTTGCAATACGATGACACTTTGGACTTTGAAGGTTTTGCGCTTGCAGTAGGCCGCTTGGTAGACTGTCGGCCAATGGTAAAAGCGGATGAAGACAAAGCCTTTGTGACGTACTTTCCGGAACTGTATTGCCATGTTTACGAAGATGTTACCCCAATAAAACCTTTTGAAATCAGAGGGTGTCAGGGGTGGAAAAAGTTGGAAAGCGGCATTTGGGATCAAATCGAATTTGCGGCTTAAAGCCGGTAAACGTCTTTTGATATGGCAAAGGTCTACAAAAAAAGAGAGTATATTAATTATCCTTCGGCTCCCCCGATCCAAGAAACCGCAAAAGTGGAAAGAATGGAATGGAAGCGAGGCAACAGTATGATTTTTCATACGCCCGATTTTGAGCCGTTTGAGGCGACCATTGATTCATTGCAACAAAATTGGGTCGATGGGATTGTTTATCTCAAATTTCATGCAGACTTAGCCGGCTCTCTTGCGTGGATCACTCTCAGCATCTACCCCAAAATGTCGTTTGTCTCCAGATGCTATTTAGCCCATAATGACCTTAGATTACATTTTCCTTTCCCACGCCCCGGAAAAAGCAGACACCGGTTCGATATTGTAAACTACGACAATGTAATTGTCACGGAAAATGAGGCTAAAGTATCGGGCGTAAAGGTGGAAATCCTCCAAAGTGTTGCTGAAAAGAAGGTGTTCAACCCCGTTCAACTAAAGCTGTTTCAATGAGAAAACCGCTAACAGTTTTATGGTTTGGTGGAGGGCAGGATTCAACGGCAATGCTGTACATGTACGTTCATGACCTGAAATGGCGCGAAAAGTACGTAGGTGATAATCGTTTTCTGGTGGTGATGTCGGATACCGGTAATGAGTTTCCCGAAACCTACCATCATGTAGCGAGTATCAAAGCTTTTTGTGAATTGTATGATGTTGAGTTTTATCATTTAAAGCCTCACATGGGCTATCATCCCCGTACGTGGCCTTCGCTCGGTTCACAAATGAGACGGAATGATACCATTTTCAGCGTTGGTTTTCCCAAAAGCTGTACCGATAACCTGAAAATCAAGCCGTGTTATAACTTCTTGGAAGGTTATTTGAAAAAGTATTATGGCTATACCTCCAAACGATCCAAAGGTGTTTTTTACAAGTACGCAGCGGAGTTTGGTAAGTTGACCTCCTTCATCGGATTTGCCAAAGGTGAAGAATCCCGTTGTGCTGACTCTCCGCAACTCGAACTGTTTCCGAGTTCAGTTAAAACGAAAAACTATCTGCCCAAATATCGCCGTGAATGTGTGCAGCATCGCTACCCATTGGTAGAAATGCGCATGAGTCGAGCCGATTGTCAAGCCTACATTTCAGCGCAGGCATTACCGGTGCCTATTCCTCCCAACTGCATGATGTGCCCTTTTCAGAACGATCCTGAAATCGTGTATCTGGAAAGGTTTCACCCAAATGATTGGCAACAATGGGTGAAGTTGGAAGCCAATAAGCTGGCAAAGAATGGCTCAAAAACGCGAAATCTGGGCGTAAAAGGCGAAAAAACGCTTCCTGAGTTTCTCGAAAACGCGAAACGCAAATATGGTCATTGGAGTGATGACCAATTAAGAGAATACAGAAACTCCCACGGCCACTGTGTAAAATCAAAATACTGATATGAAAACCATTACTACTAAACTAATTTAACTAATGATTACCCAACCCAATACTGAATATACAGCTGCTTCAAACGAAGATTCTCATTTTTTGGATATGCCATGGTCTGTAAAGGTCAATTTACTGATACGTCATTGTAAAACCCTTCAATCACGTCTGGATTTAAAAGGGTATGAACGTCAGGAAATAGAAATTGCCGACCTGAAATCGGACATTGAAATACTTCAAAAACGATTGGCAGAAGCCAAAGGCACTGATGATAAAAAGCTCAATCAACTTATTAAGGAGAATGAGCAATTGACCAAAGACCTGCAATTGGTTCGCTCAAAGTTGAGAAACACGACTGAAAGTAAAATACAGGGCGTCTCAAAAAGAGGGGCTGATGTCATTACCCTAAGTAAGATCTTCTGCAAACACCATGACCTGAAAGATCAGTACGGTGCTTTTTTAGCCTTTGTCTTTAAAGGAAAAAACCCCAATGATTTCTTCAAAGAAAACGCCTCCAAGCCCGTTGAAACGGACTTAAAAATTACCTCAGATCAGGAAGAAGCTTTATTGGATGCTTTACGGGCATTGACATTGGTTGGCAGCAATAAATCAAAATTCGTCGAATTACATGAAGACGATAAAGCCTGGTATTACGAGCGCGCGGGGTTGATCCAATCACTGATTGAAACAATCAATAAAAGGCATGAAGTTGATGTCATCAACATAAAAATCTAATTAAATCATGGCACAAGACAGTAAAATTGAATGGACGAACCATTCCAACTCAATTTGGTGGGGTTGCACAGAAGTACATGAAGGCTGCGACCATTGTTACGCAGCCGCTCTTTCCAACCGTTGGGGTAATGATCTTTGGGGCAATGATAAAGCGCGCAAAGAAATCAAAAACGCATTTGCCAACTTCCTAAAGTATCAGAACCTTGCAAAAGCTGCGGGTGAAATTCACCGTGTTTTTGTGGGCTCCATGATGGATATCTTTGAAAAGCCCATGACGCTCATAAACAGCAAGGGTGAGCCGTTGGATTATACGACCGAAAAACTGCGTCAGCAATTGTTTACTAACATTGATGCAGGTCTGTACAGTCATCTGCTTCAATTATTTCTGACAAAAAGGGAAACCAATATCAATAAGTATATCCCCGAACATTGGAAATTGAATCCACCATCCAATGTAATGTTTGGAGCAACAGCGGTAAATCAGGCAACGCTCGACCGGGTAATTAAAAACCTTCAGGCGGTCAACGGCAGGAAGTTCCTAAGCATTGAGCCGCAATTGGACTTAATCAAACTTGGCAAACTGGAGGGAATTGATTGGATCATTCAAGGCGGCGAAAGCGGTCCAAAGAAACGTCCATTCAATTTGGATTGGGCACGAAGCATGCGTGATGAGGCGTTGGCGCTGGGTATACCCTATTTCTTCAAGCAGATTGACAAGGTTCAGGACATACCCACTGATCTGCAAATTCGTCAGTTCCCCAATCATTATATCAACGCCTCATAATTTCCTAAACGTGCAATTTTTTGGCCTTTTGTGGGCTAAAATTTCCAAAATCTGCAATAAAATTTCCAAAAACGTACCAAAATATGAAAACTGAAAAAACCATACACCCTTTTATGACGGAGGCGTTTTATGCTGACGAAGAATTGACGCTTACAATTTTCAATACTTTATATAATAAAGGCCATGTTGTGACAAGTGACACCTATGACAGTGGGGAGATCCTGTACTTGGATGTAAAAGACAATGATGAGACACGAGCACTGCTTTCACAGGTTATTTCCAATTTTCCTGAATACATCGCTTATAACGCCAAAGGCTATTTCGTTACTTATGTAAATAATATTGGATTATGCAGTTTGCAGGATATTCACGCAGAACATTTCGGAACTCCCTTTATGATAATTTGGGATGATTTGCGCAATCAGTTCAAGTTTTATGAGGAAGATTTCCCCTTCAAGCTAAAAGGAAAACCCTTCAGTAAAACTTCCGGAAACCCGGAATCGGTCACCATCGAAACAAGCCTCCCCGCAGAGGTATGGCAGGGCGTTGCCGATGAATTGGAGCGCGCATTGAAAAAGCATCCCGAATGGCCGGACTGTATGGTACGTCGTGTTAATATCATTACTGAGGAAATGGGCGAATTGGCACGAGCTGTCAATGAATATGAATATAATGGCGGTAATGTGGATGACATGATTAACGAAGCTGAGCAAACGGCCGCAACTACGTTAAGAATGTTATATGCTCTTTTAACCGAATATCCCAAATGTAAAATTTATTCTACCAACAGTGATTTGGTAATGTTGCTGAGGGCGGATAAGCTGTTACCATCCTGTATTGAGATATGGAAACATCCCGACCTGTTTTGCAAACCCGCCTGCCCAACGGACTATTATACGGATTTCCTGCAATTTCTAAAGGTGTATATCCCGGGTAGGCTTGATTTATCATTAAAAGAATACTTAACCAACGAAGGCTTCTTAAAATGAAAACCATTGTCACCACTCAAGCCGTAAAGCTGCACAAGAATCGCACAGAATGGCACAGGAAAAATACAATCAGACCATCGGGGGAATGGCATCAACGGGGAACATTCGTGTCTGCGCTTGGGATTTGCACTATTTTCTACAAATCAAGCAGCGTAGAAATAACTACTGTATTGAACGGAACCGAACATAAAATGCACATAAAAGGAAGTGTTACCCCTGTGGGTGTATCAATTCGATGCGGTAAGTTCCTCAAAAAACTAAATCAATCTCAAAATGGCTGAATTGCAAACCGTTCAACTTAAACAGATTCGTTGGGTAATGCCATCCTACGAACTACCCTATATTGGGGGTAACATCATTAAATCATCGGAGTTGATATTGACACTCAATGAAGACACTTCGACGATGGCTTTGATGTATGTGCGTCAATTTCCTGATGGTAGAAAATGTTGGATTGACAAAAGCGATGATGAGTATGACATAGATTCTATTGATTGGTGGGCAGAAATCACATTCCCTGATTGATATGGCACTACCCTATGTAAACCTGCATCATGAAGCACAGGTAAAAGCGGCTCGACAATACGCAGCCGATAAAGGAGCCAATGCGCAAATTTGCTTTGATTCTTTTTTAGACGGCATTCAACACGCACTGGCGATGATGAATAACGGTGGTTTGAAACGGGAAAACGGTCATCCCTTAGAAGTGCGTGACGGTCGTGTAATTCAAGTTTTGAATTTGGATATTGAGTATGGCCCTCCATCTGAAGAGGATTTGAAGCGAATTACTATAATAAAGGTAAAATAATGGGTTTGGACAATGGAAGAACTGTTAAAATCAATTGGGCAACAATTTGCAGGTGTCAGTTTGATGAGTGATGATCCCATCAAAGCGGAACAATATCAAAGAGCTTACAAAGCCTTTAGCCGTACAGGTTGTTTTTTAAGTCAAGGTGGTGAGGGTTCATTGAAACTGATTTGGTGGTACCAGAACATTCATAAGCCCGGTTCGAAAGAGAATCGACGCAGCATTATTGAATTGGCCTTTTTAACGCAAATCCACCGCGATCAATCCCGAAAAGCATTGGCGTTATTCGCTCATGGAGCCAAAGGTATGTGTAAAGATTGTGCATTTCGAAAAGACTCCGACGCCAATAATGATGACAATGCCGTTTCAAAAGCAATGACGGCCGTTTTGACCGGTCGAACCTTTTATTGCCATACCGCTGATCTTGAGTTCAAGAACATCAAATGCAAAGGCTTCGAAGCCGCTATGAAATATGACGAAGTCGACTGAAGATATACCTACAAATGAGCTACAATCATGCGGCATTCTTTTTATTAGAAAAGATTTTAAGGATGTAAGCGGTTGTTTGAAGCCCAATGGCCATAATGACTTTCATGTTTGCAAAACTGATAAAGGAAAGTTGATGGTTTGGGAAGATGATTACAGTTGCACATGCGGATGTTGGGATGAATGGGAGGACGGTGACTATGACGCATGCTGTATTATCTATACAGAGATAAAATCAATTGACTCAGACAACCCATTTAACAAATAATTATGAAATCAGGAAAAGTAGTCGAAACAAGTTTGGGGATGGGCAAAACTACCGATGGCACCCAACTCATAAACGGTAAAGTTCAGGTGGTTTTGGATGATGGCAAAAAGCTGTTATGCTCACCTGAGAAGGTCAAAATAGTCGGGTTTTGGCACAAAAGATTCGGTTAAAATTCGTTATATTTAAGACAATGGAGCAATTCAAAATCGTTGAGCCGCCTCACCTCTACCCCATGGAAATCGTTGGTGATATTGATGAAACCCTAAGTGAAGGGGAAGGTACGGCCTTCGAATACGTTGATGCCAAAATCTTTATTTTAAAGGTGGTGATTGAAGGCATATCAAGGCAGTGGATGAGCCGTGATGAGAAGAAAAGAGCGAAGCTTGTTAAGTATTTTGTTCAATTAAAGAAGCTGATGCCGATGCTCAAGGTGGAATGTTGGTTGGCTGAAATTGAAGGAAAACAGGTTGAGCCGGTTTTTGCTGATTTGAATGGCAGCACCGTTTATACTGATTAAAAATATCTTTATTTAGTAATAAATATTATCATTAAACATCGTAAGTTGTTAATATTAAAACAGTTACGATATAGATATTTAGTAATAAAATGGCAAACACAAAACACCTCGGCCAATACGTGCAAACCAAAGCCGGCAATGTTGCTCATGTATTGGCCGATGAAAACATGAGCGAAGAAACCCGCCAAATGCTGGAGAAAGTGATTGATCTGGCTTACCAAACCCAAATAAACCCCATGACAAAACAGGAACATTATCAATGGGCGTATGATCGCGCTGTTCAATACTTCAAAAAATGGGATTATGAACAAGCCTACAGAAGCTTTATTTCAGACATTCAAAAGTTTGACGGTGAAATGAACGACCGCCAAAGATATAATTTATATACTGCCCAAGTATATTTTGAACAGGGACTATTTGAAGACCCAAACCGTTTGTTATGGCTTTTTGGCCTTTTTAAGCCCGTGGTTGATGATGAAAATGAAGAAATCGTTTAATGTATGAAAACAATAAATCCTGCATGGAGCGCATTTGCCTCCCTTGCTCCCCTATTTGAACTGACCAAACAACAAATTGAGCTACGTGCTTCAGACATCGTTGCTGACATTCAGGAAGGTGAAGTCAGCGCACTGGAAACGGCCGTGAACCTCAAAAAAGCCGAATATTTCATTGAGTGCATCTTAAAAAGCATTACCGATGAAACCTTAAAGGAATTGGATCAATATTCTGAGAACTCTGTCAAAAAATCGGGCTGTATCATTCAAAAGAAATTCAATCCCATGCGTGCTGATTTCTCCAACAGTCCTTCCATTGTCGAACAGGCGACCAAACTGAAGGAATTACAGGAATTCGCCAAAAAGTTGCGTCATCCTGATGATTATGTTGATGCCGATGGTGTGGTTTATAAGTTGGAACCGCCCCAATATAAAGGTGGAGGTAGAAATTATGCTGTGGAAATCAAGTAGACATTAAAACTTTAACTGAAAAAACAATATGATAAAATCTGATCTTAAATATTTCAACAATGAGCTTGTCAGCGCAGACCTTGACTTTTTGAAATTTCAAATTAAATTATGCAATGTTCATTTGATTTCGGGGACTGGTCTTCAAAGGTTAATTGATGAATGTGATGCATATATTTTATTACCCAATACAACTGAAGTAAATCCAGTTATATTGAAACCTGTTTTTGTACTTTATTTTTTATCTGATGCTCTCAGAACTTTATGGCTTAATAAGAAAGAATTTAGTGTACAATTACGGTCAATGAACAGTGGTGACTACAACTTTGGTGTAATCACACCAAAAGAACAATATTTTAAAGATTTTGAATTTGAGATATTCTCAGCTGCAATGTTAGTAAAAAAAGGTGTACAGGTAGAACTCCCTCAATCAACTGAAGGGAATGATATAGTGTATCTTGATATAGAGATACAGTGTAAGCATCTTGAAATATTTACAAGAGATAAAATAGACAGTATTTTACGGGATTTCCAGAAATCATTGATTAAAAATAACAAATTTGGGGTTCTTGGTTTAGGAATGGACGATTACATGGGGTTTACGGAGGATTCTTTTCCACTTGATTACGAAGCTCATACGGTAGCATATCTCAAAAGGTTAAATGAAGTAGAAATTGTCATGCGTGAAATTTTGGATAGTACTCTACCTTATTGTCCAAAGGTTTTGGGTGTATATACGTTAAATACACATTTCATAAATAATGACGAGATAGGATTTGTACTTGGCTCAACAAGTAACTCAGCCTTTTGCCAAAGACCAAGAGCTAGGGCTGTAGAAAAAGAATATCAAAGACAAGCCTATGAAATTATTTCTGTTTTTAATCATCGACCGGCATTTAGAGTTTTTTGAAAAGTATGATGATAATAGAATTATTCATAAAAATAATAAACTATGGAATACCAAGACTTATCTAAGTTGTTGGCGGCGTTCAATGACCGTTTTGAAGGGTTGAGCTTATCACCTGAACTATTGATCTTTGGAGATTTGCGACAAATGCTTGCTTTTCATAATGACTACCTGAAAGCCATTGGTGATGATGGTGGTTGCGATGAAGCAATGTCTATTCAAGAATTTGTAAAGTTTGGATATGGATTTAAGGAGATAACTCCTGAAGTTTTGAAATTACAGCTGATCCAAAACCGTTGGCTTATAAATCATAATGTCGGTGAATATCCTGGGGTTGGCTATCAGAACTTATCGACCTGTGTTGTCATCAATGTTGGTGGTGCTTATATTGGTGTGGATGAAAATAACAATGTAACTTGTTTCTCGTTTGAAGAACAATTCCCTATACATTGTTCTATTCAAAAGCATGATGATGTTCAATCTCTGCTGAATGAACTGAGTAAGGTTCCGTCAGCGTTTTATGCAAACCCATATTCGGCAGATGAAACGACAGCTTAGTGAAATATGGAATATTGAATCCAAAAACGGCAGTTGGGAAATCATCAATTATCCTGATTCTGATAAAATAGGGCTGTTATATTTCCCTGACCCTGACGATGATGCCATTAAAACAACATTATTATTGACGGAAGCGGAGTTGTTTGATCTGATTAAGTTATTAAAGTCATTAAAAACCAATACATAAAAGTGAGCCCGCCCCCGCGCGATATTATTGAAAATGAATGGGCGCCGAAGGCGTCGGACAATTAAACCTTTAATTATGCGTATTATTTCGAACAAAGAGTATTTGGAGGCATTGGCAGTTGTCGAAGCTTATATTCAGCAAAAGGCAAAATTGATTGACCGCGGGAAAGAAGCTATTGATAAAGCAAGTAAAATAGCCAGGTTGGTTGAAGAAATGGGCCCTATTCCTTTAAAAGACTTGGGGGCAAGTAAAAAACTTGAAAATATTCTGGAACGTGAGGGATTGACCACATTAGATAAAATTGCTGAAGCCAGAAGCAGAGGCGATTTTTTTAGAACACCCGGGATCGGTCGTGGTTTGGTAAATGAACTGGATACTATTTTGGAAAATTATGGTTTGGTAAGCGATGACGAAAATTAAAGTGATATGTTTCAACTAAATGAAATTGTCAGCGTCTTGGGCCTTAAAATTGTTAAAATAATAGGCTTTGAAGGTACCAAACCAATAGGAATTGATTGGCGTGGACGTCAATGCATGATTCAATCCTCCAATCATTGTGCAGAGCTGCCAAATTTCGATTTTGACAGTCATGTTATACAATTACAGGAACAACGTAAAGCTCGTATCGTTGATGCCGGCTCCTAATCTGCCTAAAAAAAAGAAAGCTGGCCGTTTCTGCCAACTTTCGGTTCATTTTCCTACTTTGATGATGGTGCCATTTTGTTGATGCTTCCGTTTTACAATTTAGCGATCTTTAGCGTAAATATCGCTGATTTGGCCGCTCCCGTTATTTGATTTACTCTCACATAGGCATTCAGTCCTGCATCCAATTCGACCAAACCGGAAATTACCATGGTCGCCGGATCATCAGACCGCCTTCTGACTACATTGGAATAAATTATGCCCGTCTGGATTATCTCAATGGTAACTGTACCATCCATTGCAGTTGTCCAGCTAAGTGTCAAATCAAAAGCATACATTCCACTCTCCTCAGTTAAAAAAAAATCATTGGTCAAATCTACATTGCTGGTACTGTTATTTTTCTTTTCGTTTGAGTTGATGGTAAAATCTAATTTTGTAGGAGAGTTATTGGTAAAACCTTGGGCAGTTCCCGGTGATGCGACATAGTTACGAATCAATTTCAGTTCCTGCGTACGCTTAGGCCTTGTAACGCCTGTAGCATCGATGCCAAGCCGATCATTGTTTTGAGCGTCCTGCCCTTTCAGTGACAATTCGTTGGGTTTGATTTCAATACTTTGTTGGGCAAAGGCGAAACTGCCTAATAGACAGAGAATCAAAAGAGCGGATAATGTTTTCATAATAGCCTGTTTATAGTAATTATGTATCCAAGTTAATTTTCTTCCCACAGCCCTCCAAGTTAAAATTACTGAACGGTTGAACGGCTGTCTTTTTCAATATGGTTGATAGTCAGCCTTTTCTGATAATACGAATTAAGTAATTCCAAAGCGACAACATTATTTGCATATACGTTAATGCCCAATTGCGTATAGTAATGTGCTTTGGAAGCATCATTACATTCATGGGCGATCTGCAAAATGCGTTGTTCGTCCTTTGTGAAGTCCTTTGTAAAGTCTTTTGCGATTCGTAATGCTGCGGGGATGTTGTCGGCGCTGATGGCCTGTAGTAATTGTTCTTTCTTTGTCTTCATTTTTATTATTTTGACATCCTCCCCTGCATAAATAACAGAGGGTTCCCTTAACCGGCGTTAGTTGCCCCTAACGGAGAATTGCAATATGTTCTTTGCGGCATTTACATCACGTAAATGCGAAGTGCCGCAGTCGGAACATATCCAATCTCTTACGATCAAATGCCTTAGGCCGTGTGGACCTGAGCGTGAGCCGCAGGACGAACACGTGACAGTTGACCAACTTTCATTGACTTCATTCATTTCGACACCAAGCCTGATGGCTTTATATGCAAGCATCCGTTTGAAGTCTGACCAACCTGCATCCGATACAGATTTAGCCATCCGGGTCTTTTTTAATTTCGATGAACTCACATTGCCAACCGCTATTTTGTCATATTCATTGACAATGGCGGCGGTTGCTTTGTGATTCCAATCTTTTCTTTTATTTTTTATTTTGGCATGAATGGCGGTTACACGCTTCTTTTTACGTGCCTGTTGAGCCATTGCCAATTGTTTCTCAAATTTCTTTATCAGGTTTTCCCGATTAAATTCAATTCCATCTGAAAGAGTAGCTAAAGTTTTCAACCCCAAATCAATACCTACTTCTTTGCCCGTTTTTTCTCTGATAATTTCAGGTTGCTCAATGACAAAATTAACAAACCAATGCCCTTTTGAATCCTGACAAAACGATCCGAAGCGAACCTTGGAATCAATTGAGCGAGAAAGCCAAAATTTGAACCTGTGCCCACTATACGTTACTGTATCCACTTCTACTTTTACGCCTTTCCCCTTAAATGGTATCCAACCCAATGATTTCTTTCGGCTTCTCCAATTGAGTTTGCGTTTTTTATATTGTTTACAGGACTTGGCGTATTCTTCACAAACAGCCTGAACCGTTTGAGAGTGTAAGCCTAACTCTTTAGCACATCCGGAAGTCAGTTTGTGAAGATCAAAAGCTGAAAGGGGTTTACCAAATTTCTTCCAACTCTCCTGATTAACCTCATTACAGTAATTCCAGGCATAATTGCACGAATAGCCCATTTCAACAAGGCGTTTTCCTGTCGTTTGGTCTTTGATTCGATATTGCAATGTTGTTAGTTTCACTGTATTGTATTATCAAAATGTTGTTGATGGGGCTTTGTGCTCCAATTTTGGATTGTATCGTTAAATTAATAAATTAGCGCAATAATTAATAATATTATTAATAATATATTATCACATAATAATGCGAATGCGATGGGAAAGGGTGGGTTAACCAAATTTCAACTCGCTCAAAGGCTAAAGAAGGTATCGGATATGTATTTACAGGGCATTGAAGTACCGGATATAGCGAACAAAGTGGGTGTTTCGGAGAGTCAGGTGTACAAGGATCTTGCGAAACAGAAAAAAGAGTGGCAACAGAACATTGAACTCAATACGAATTATGTCATGGCGCAAATGATGGCCGAGACGGATGTATTAAAATTCACGTATTGGCAGGCATGGCGACGTTCGCAGGAAGATGCGAAAACCACGCGTTTTAAGGTGTCTCAAAAAAACGCAAAAGGCAAACCGATTACTGATCCCAAAACCTCAAAAGTCGATCCGAAAGCAAAACCTGAGGATAAGAAAGAACCTTCAGATGGTTTGACTCAATCCGTTGATAAAAGCGAAGAAATCAAGGGAAAAGAGGGAAATCCCGCCTTTTTGCGTGGCGTGGAGTGGTGTTTGAACTTTCAGGCAGAATTATTGGGTCTTAAAAAGTTCAATTTGGATTTGACCGGTGACATTGAAGCATAATGGGAGTGCCGAATATAATCCCCAAAGCTGCTGCCCCAAAGCAGAAAATCAAGCTTAAATTTTCCAAATTGGTAGGGTATCAACGGAAGATCGTTGATGCACCACAACGCTTTACGATTACTGAGGCCTCTACCAAAGTCGGTAAAACGTATAGTCACATCGTTTGATTGATTACGTTGGCTGTTTTGGAAGGAAAAGACGGCCGTAACTACTGGTGGATAGCCCCTGTTTACTCTCAATCCGAAATTGCCTTTAACCGTCTCAAACGTTATTTGTCGCCTTTAGGGAAGCATGTAAAATTCAATTCCCAAAAAATGACCGTCACGCTTTGGAATAAAGCAGTGATTTGGTTCAAGTCGGCCGATTCACCTGATTCATTGTACGGAGAAGATGTGTACGGAGCCGTTTTCGATGAGTTTACCCGCGCCAAAAAAGAAGCATATTACGCTTTGCGTTCCACCATTACCAAAACCAAAGCAAAGGTCAAATTCATCGGTAACAAAACGCACCCTGAGCATTGGGGTACGAAATTGGCCGAAGATGCGGAAAAAGGAGTACTGGGATTGGATTGGGCGTATTTCAAGATCGATGCGTATGAAGCCGCCAAACAGGGGATCATTGATATTGAAGAAATCGAAAAGGCGCGCCGTGAATTGCCTGAAGATATTTTTATGTCGCTTTATCTGGTAGAATGGATCTTGGTCAATGGTAATCCATTCTTTAGGCATTTTGATAAAAAGGTGATGGTGGATTCACCCGAAAAGCCTATTCAATATGATAAGCGTTTTCCGGTCTATTTGTCCTTTGACTTCAATAAACGCAATACATGCCTTGTAGCTCAAAAAATCAATGGTTGTATTTACATCATTGAGGAATATTACATGCTGGGTGGGGACGGTGAAGACTTGCAGGAATTGATTAAAGAACTGGCGATAAAGTACGGCAAAAACCAAATCTTTTGTACGGGTGATGCATCTGGAAGGAGTGCCAATGCACTTACGACCGGAAATGCTTCCGCGTGGATGTTGATACGCGCTTATTTTAAACAATACAAAGCTGCTTGGGTGAATTTTGACCGTGTGCCTACCTACAATTTGGGCACCGAAACCAGCCGTATGATTGTCAATGCCTTGTTGAAATATTACCACGGCAAATTCGTGGTTTCCTATAAATGCAAAACCCTGCTTTCAGATATTGCGCGCATGTCAGTACTGAATGATGGTAAACTGAATAAAAAGGACTGCGATGACAATGACTATGGTCACGTTGGCGACTGCAAACGTTACCTGCTGACGGGTTTTGAGTACGATACTTTTGTCAATTTAGGCTATGATCTTTCAAATGTGGCATGATGAAAAAAGGAAAAGTACCTATTGTCAACAATGGAAGTACAAAATCAGAATAAATGCGCCCCCTTACTGATTTCAGAACAGCAAAATCAGGCAGGGGATTACATTTGGTCATTAATTGCAATTATTGATACTTAAAGATACTTTATTATATACATCCGTTTCAAATCCAGGTTTTAATAAAATAGATTTCCCCGCTGAAAAATCTATTTTGTACCCTGGAGGAATTACGCCTGTCGTCTCAATAGTATTTATTGCCTGATATGCCGGTTGAAGAAGTGTTCCCGTCAAATTATAGCTATTTACGCAATTCGTAACAATAATTTTCCTTGATGTAAATACTTTTTCACCCGTAGTTGATTCTCCTACTACTAAAATATCAACATCTCCAACGTTGTATGTATTATCGACTGTTATATCAGTCAAAATCGTATTTCCCGAAGCTACATACTTATACATTTTCGTTTCACTTGCTTTTACTAAAACATTAATTTTCGCCAGTCCGGTTCCTGTCGCACTGAATGTGAAAGTATTACCTATATTGACTTTATAATTAGCGATAGGTTGGGTTATTTTAATAGTAGTATCTGTTAATGAGCTATTTTTAACAGTAACACCTGCAAGTGGAGTGTAAGTCAAATCGACCGGATTAAAACCCAAGCAAAAATTTGATGTGGATGGATCTGAAGACAATAAAAATTTAACTTTGTTAATAACATTACTATTATCCTGTGCTCCTACATGTATTTGAGGAGTATAAGTTGATGTACAATCACCTGTCAAGCCTCCTTTCTGGCTTTCAAGCTGCACTATTAGATCGTTCGCATTTCCATTGTATGCCAAATCGTAATATGAATATAAATCATATGACAATTCCAATAAATAATGAGTAATGATTGGATTAATAAGGATGCTGCTCCCAGAAGGGCTGACAATACTTGTCGTTGCAATAGTATGTGATGGCACGGTATTTCTGTTTAATGAGCTTCCATTTAGATCCTTATCAATAGCCAGTCCATTTACCCTAAGATCAAATATAGCACCGTTATTGCACGGGATATTATAGCATGCCAATGCTTTTACATCAAGTCTTAAATTAGGATCAGATAATAAATCTGCCATCTGAGACCCGGAATGAGGTGTATTTATAGTAATTAATTTGTTTATATCATTTAAATAAAATATTGATTGAAGGTATAATCTTGATAATATTCCACCCATACTGTGACCAACTAGATCAACCTTTGTAACTGCATAACCTTTTCTTAGGCAGCTTAATAGCTGCTCACTTATTGCCCGGGGGACAACATTACTGTTTGTTTGAAAAAAATGTGTATTGGTTGGTTTATAATCAACTTTCAGCATTAAATCAAATGGATGTGTATTACTTAAAATAAATTCATCTTCCATCTTTTTAAATGAAATTCCTTCACTATTGAGGCCATGAATCATTAAAAGAGGAGTTCTATAAATTCTTAATGGGTATACCGCTAAAACAGTATTATTAGTTTGGTCATAAACTTCAATATTCAACAGTCTAAATAAATAATTTAAGGACATAAAAGAAGGATGCCTGTAAGTCACTTTAATTCCTCCTGAAATAGGTGTTATTCCGGTAAATTTACCATACACTTTTTCATCAAGCGCATTAGGATCCTGCTGAATTCTAAGTTTTATATTTGTTGAAACAGGAAAGTCAGTAATATTAAAGAAAGACCCTTCCGACCCATCAGCACATACTTTAAATACCCCATTTTCTTTAAAACTGCTAAGTTTTAAACCATTGTTTGGACCTAAATTTGAATAATGCTCAGCAAGACCGTTTGGTGGTTCTTGAGAATAGTATACACTTCCTCCAGTCGGAGGGCTTAAAGTTATGTTCGTTGACCTATTTGCATAATTCAAGATGCAGATTATATATATTTGACCGGCTATTGCAGGTATCCCGTTTGGTGATGTACCTCCACAGAGATCAGTATGCGTAGTGCAGGGCAATTCCACTATAGGGCTAACGCTGTAATCACATGACAATGGCGCACTTTGAGTGGCACTACATGCCAAGGACAGGTTATCGTTGGCTACCGGCCCCCAAATTATACCATCAACGTCTACATTACTTGAATTTGTAAATCTAAATTTCAAGTTGCCGCCTGTTAGAACTTTCACATAAAACCAAGTTTGATTTTCCCTTGTTGTTATGCAGTTCCATTGAGTAGATGCTGCTCCGCTATACCCATTGCCATTTAAAGGAGCGGGATAAGTAATTGTTGAACCTTTAAGGGGATTGGGCCAATTGTTAAAATTACAACCTTCAATTGAAGCTAAGACCTGTTGCAGCAAAAGAGATTTTGGTACAAGGCTTGTATCTTTTGAATTTATTTCTTTTTGTTGGGCAAATGACAAATAGCAAATACTTAGCAATGTAAATGTTATAAATATTTTCATAATTGCATTATAGTTTAAAACAATATTTAAATGAATTTATTATACTCAACATGCTACTCAATTTGAAAATAGACTCAGAAAATATTCTGAAATTCTCTATTTACATATGTAAGTTATTATTTGTACTGATTGTAAGAAATACAACAGTTTTCAACCTAAAAGCAAAACATTATTAAAATTAAAAGCAAGTAATAAAGAGAAGAGTCAAATAAAAACTTTAATACTAACTTCACAAGGATAACAGCTTTACAACAGATTACAAAAAAAAGTTATCAAGTGGCCATTACAATAAGAAAATCATAATAAATCAGCCGTTTATAGAAGTCTTAATATTTTTAATCAAAACCTATAATTTATCTAGTGTAGGAAATGCTGCTTAAAATACACTTTCGGTAAATTTTGTATAATTCTTAGTTATTAAATTCTGTTAACTACTTAAAAGGGCTTGTATTTCGCCTTTATAGAAAATGAAAGCTCAAATGGCCCAATGATTCCGACGTTGGCATCCGCACATTGACCCAAATCGACAATCTGCCTGTCAAAGCATTGACAGATGAGGAGATTTGTAAGTTGTTTTTCAAACGCTTTGATGCCAATGCATTGGTCATGATCTACGTAGACAAGCAGGGCAAATCAACGATGTTCGGTCGTTTGTACCGTAGAACCGCTGTATTTAATACGTATCGTCGTTTATGTTATTGGGCAAGTCGGGTAATGGATTTTCACAATTGGAAGCAAATAGAAAACGATCATGACTGAAAACAATGGAATGAGTTTTGCCGAAATGAGCGCGGAAGATGAGATCGTTAATGATTGGGTAGCTGACCATGCTGTCATAACTGAGCATTACAATGAAGAATATCTTCATAAAGCAACAATTTGTGTTCCAACTTTATATACATCCAATCAATACAGATTGTTTCTAGAGCTTGAGGCCACAGGATCTACTCCTTTTGAAGCGTTGATGATGTTGCGTTGGGCATTGTTAGACCGACCTTCTACCCGTCATAATATCTGTATTGACTGGCTGTATACGGAGTTAAAACCATAAAAACACCGCCCTCACAAAGTAAAGGCGGTGTCCGGTCACGGGTTTAAGCTAGGGTAAATGTATGTCTTTAAAAAAATATGGCCATACCTCATCAAGATATGGCCATACGGTACACTTTACCCTACTTAAAATATTATTCATAATCACGAGAGTGATTGAACGTACATTTTAATAACGTTCAAATTTAAGGCATAAAATCAAGTGTATATCAATATTAAATGCCTCATCACCGTGAAACCTAACTATTGGCAGGTGAAATAACTATTAACCATGCTGAAATGAACGTTATATTAGCTCATCATTGCTTGGAATGCGGTTTTATTGGTGATGTTGCTGTCCTCAATGGTTATGTCAACTGCCCGAAATGCTATACGATGAATGATGTTTGGCAAGAGGGTGATACACCGCCAATAAGACATATTTTATTAAATTTCATTGGTATAATCAAACAACATTATGTTAGACTGGACAAAAATTCAAGAAGAATGCCCTAATGCGCTCATTGAATGGGCAAAGTCTCATTTAAAGATCAGCGATAAAGCAAAAATTAAACTGTCTCCCGCCGATGCTGCATTCGCCGCTCGTCGATTGAAAGACGAGGATATCTATGCCATGCCCGGCTACTTTGACAAACTCGGCATATTCATCAAGACCGAAGTGTATTGGGGCGCCAATGATGAAAACCATTGTGTTGAAATAAGCATCCGCAACGGTGATACCCTCGTGTGTGACCACAAAGGCAATTGGTCTGAGAATCTTTCTCACAAAGCATATATTCACATTGACCGTTTGCATGCAATTGCCGTGGGTGTAGACAAAGCTTTTCGCATCCATGAAAGCCAGCTCATTATGCAACACCTTGAAAGACTTAAAAATGCTCAAATTGAAGACCTGAGATCGAAGATTGAAGTTTTGAGATTACAGCGCAATTCAACCAATGAGCAAAGGATTAATGCCGCCATTGACGATCTGAATAAAGCCATTCTTGACCTTTACAATGTTACGTTTACTGATGAATTGGTCGAATCGGGCTATAAGAATGCGGCATTTGATATGAAGGTATGGGATGATTTGCTTTTGAAACAATACATTGAACAATGATTAATGAAATATTGAAACTTACATCTACACCAACCTTTGAGGAAATTCTCAAAGAAGTTGAGGACAAAATAGGCCCATTGTCTGTAAATGCACATTGGGCAATAGCTCATGCCAAGTATGAGGCTATGAAACGTAAAGATTTAGTTGCTCAAACAATTGCAAAGCATGTCAGAAATCTGGCAATTGAAAAAGGCATTGATGAAAAGGCAATTGAATCAATTAAAGTCACAGAAGTAAGTGAAGATGATAATAACATGAATTTCAAAGTCGAAATCACTTACGGAGTTTACGTTGAGCCTCAAAATCATATTTGAATGAAAAACCACGCTATTGAATGCGATTTCCTTATGCTCCCGGTACTCTGCCATACCGGAAAGGATTCGCATTTAGCAAATTTGGGCATTGACATTGAAGATCATGGGGAGTATCGTACCTGCTGGATTCGTAAAAAGGATATTATTGCCTTCTATCCAAGCAGTGACGGTGATTTGAATATTGAAACAACTGTCGGCTCATTTACCACCAATGTACATCCGCGTGACCTGATAAAGCTGCTGTCACCAATTAAAGAAACCATTTGGAAACGATTATTTAAGGCAATTAGTAGTAAATTATTAATTTTTTCTTATTAAATTAATAACATTATTAATATTATATATATTTGCCAAAACCTTTCACTGCATGGCTACCCCTTTTGACGGCCTCGTCAATCTCAAACCCGTTGATAACGGCACTACGTTTATTGTCAACGATCTTACGGGACTGGAACCCGCTATGATTGATTCCCTGAAACGAGTCAATAGTTTGGAAACACCCGGTGAACTGTGGGTACGTATCAAAAACAATGCATACGAACGCTTATTGTTGGATTTTGAGGTGTTGATGGCGGAAAAACGGGATTTCATGCATGAAATGTCCGAAACCCAACCCCTTCTCCCCGACCCGAAATTACCCTTTGGCAGTTATCTCAATTGGACCGGCGTATTGATAAAGGCCGGATACTCCAAACTTACCGCCTTTCATCTGAACAGCCTTATCGTATGGGCCGAAGCCGACGGTACTGCTGATATTGTTTTGTACAATAGATTACTGCGCAAAGAAATACAGCGATTAACCACTCAGGCCCTTACCGCAGGTTTCAATACCTTGAACCTGACATTTGCCCCGCAAAAACTGGAGTTATACGGCATGGAATTGTTTGTTGGCCTGAAAACCAATGTGAAAATGCGGCCAATGAAATCCAATCTCGGTTGGCAAGGCCCTGTCTGTGATGTTGCTGCTGTTACTGCATGTTTTGTGGATGATACCTTTGCTGATGAAGCTTTTGTCGAATCTTCGTGGACATGGCCGGTGCATTTGGTAGCCAAAATCAAAGGCGATATTGACGAATTGGCCACTAACAACAAAATCGTATTGGCATCAGCATTTCGGTATTTGTGCGGCCATTTATTGCTCGTTGAACGGCTTTCCACTCAAAATTTCAATGAATTTTCCAATGTATTGATGCTGCGCATGGAAGAATTGCGGGATGATTTTCATACTCAATACAAATCCCAATTGACTAAAGCAGTTAAAATTATATATCCTTCGCTAGATAACAGTAGTGCAGTAGATCTCAATATCGACCATCAAGGAGGCTGGTTTAATGGAAGTTATATTTAAAATCAACCTCTTTGATATTCTTTTTCATACTGAAAACTGTTCAATAATGATTTTCATAAGCAATCTGGAATATTGTTCTTTGGAAAAACAACTTCAAGTTCTACGCACAGGGTAACCCCTCACGTTGACGAACTAAGGCCATACCCTGACCCAGAATGTTTTTAGCAGCATTGTAATCTGCATTCTCACCATGTCCGCATTGAACACACTTGAAAATTGATTGTGTTACACGGTTTTCTTTAGCTACATAACCGCAGGCGTTACACGTTTGAGAGGTATAATGCGGTTTTACCTGTACAAACGTTTTCTCATAGTATTTGCACTTGTAATCAAGCATTAAAAAAAAATTACCCCACCCCGCATCATAAATATACTTAGCTAAACTAGTGTTTTTTGCCATATTAGACACTTTCAATTCTTCGCTGACAATTAACGTATTTTCCCGCACGTATTTAAAACTTACTTTGTTTAAAAAGTCTTTACGTGTACTTGTAATTTTCTCATAAAGCCGTTTAAGCTCTAATTTAGCCTTTTTATAACCATTACTCCCCTTTTTCTTTCTTACTAATGCTCGATTCTTTATTCTCAATTTGGTCTCGTACTTTTTAAAATGCTTCGGATTCTTGATAAAAATCCCATTAGAATCGGTTAGAAAATAAGCTAGTCCCATATCCAGCCCCACAACTTGGTTCTTGTCGGTAGGGTAAATATTTTGTGATTCACTTTCAAACGTAACACCTAAATAATAGTTGTTACGGTTTTTTACAATGTTGGCAGTTTTGAGTTTTCCATTTGGCATACGATCTTTAAAAATCTTTACATTTCCCAATTTTGGCAGTTTGAAACCATTAGCAGTTTGTTCAGGCAATTTAAAAATCATAGAATTATACTCTGATTTCTTTGCCCACTTAGGGAAACCGCCACCTGAAAAAAATTTATTGTAAGCGGCATCCAATCGCTCAATAACTGCATACAAACTTTGTGAAGGTACTGTTTTTATCCAGTCAATATCTTTAAGAGTTGGTAATTGCTTGAATAGGTCAAACTTAGACAAAGTTACACCTTTCTGCCAAGCAGCTATCTTGGTCTCTAACGCCAAATTGTATACGTACCTACAAGTACCTAACCATTGGTCTACGGTTTCAGCTTGTACTTTGGTTAATTTTAGTTTGTAATGATACGATTTATAAACCTTCATCAGAGTTTGTTTAATTTAGGGCTTCCGATGATGCAGAAGCCCCGTTTTTAACGAATGCTCACGAGACCTGCCGTGAGGTATTTATTATTGTAATGATTTTTGTAACGAGAGGCCGCTCATGCGCCGGAACGCCGGTGCGGTTATTATTGTAATGTATTGTTTGGTTAAGCGGTCTGTTTATTGGGTTTAGACCACGATAAATCCTGACTGTACAGGTAATGAATGTATTTTCTACCTATCTCTGTCCAGACCAAATAGTGCTTCGTGTGACTCTTGCCTTCTTTATCCGTGTATTGATGGGTTTTTGTCATTGCAAAACCGCGATGTTGGTATTTGGCATACAGGATATAATTTTTCCCGCTTTTGTATTGCACACCCGCGTGACACAATTTGGTATTCAACATTTGCGCTGTCATACCCAATTCATTGGCAATGACGGTGGTGGTGATGGCGGTATCGGAGGCCAATACTTTGTCGACGTATTCCGCTTTGGGTACAAGAGCTTTAATCTGTTCTTCTTTTTCAGCTAATAACCGATTGGCAACCAATACCGCATTGGACAATATTTCAACATCGCTTTGCGGTCTGGTGAGTTGTTGAATCAGTTCTTTGCTCCGCTTTTCGTATTGTATAAAGTATTGACGGATTTCTTTGCCTTTGTCGGAGCGTTGCAGCATGGCAATTTCTTTGGCGGTGTCGAGGGTGAGGTAGTAATCTGTAATAAATTGATTGTTGAGGGGGTGTACTTTTTGATACGGGGTATAATCAATGCCTTCATTGAAGCCATATTCAAACATTCTGTCAATCCATTTACTGAATCGCTCGGCAAGTGCAAAATATTCATACAAATCTCTTGCACTCACCACTTCCGAGCCTTGCCCGTTGGTGGTGATGGTAATCAATGCCTGCATGATTAGGATTGCATTTCGCGGTATTTGCGCTCAACGGTTTTGACAACTTTGTTGGTGATTTTTTTGTCAAGGTCTTTGACACCACTCAAAAATGTAATCAACGCAATCGCCATGTTTTGTTGATTGGCCTGTGTGTCGGCATTCAATGACAAAAAAGCTTCGGAAGTAAAAACAGCTTTGAGGATGGGGACTAAAAATTGCTCGTAGTCTTTGAGTCTGGCGACGTTGAAAAGTAATTGGCTTTGTAAAAAGGCTTGGGCGGCAATGTCAAAATGTTGTTTGCTGTCCAACATCGACATCAATGTGATGGGGTTGAACTGAAACGGTGATTCCGATTGATTTTGTTCTGTAAGCGTTCCAATTGTGTTTGGATTTTCGCTTGAATTTTGTTTGGTTTGCATGATAAACTTTTGTGGTTTAGGCCCCTTGTAAATCTTTGGTCGGACGAGCAAGGGGTTTTTTGTGATTAATTAGTTGCAAGTTGGCAACTGTGAACTTTTAAGGCAAAAAAATTTATTTCTTTTTGAAATCGGGGGGTAGGCGTGATATATCTACAAAATAGACACCATCAATAATCTCTGCTTTTAATCTTCCATCCTTGATTAGACGATAGATATAGGTTGTAGAGTACCCGTATTCTCTACTAAAATTTTGAATTGTTTTTAATACCTCTTTATTCATGGTTCAAAGTTAACAACTGTCAACCAATAAAACAAACAAAATGTAAAATATTTTTTTCACTCCTATCGGTACAATGCTACTGTTAGGTGATATTTCGTAAGAAATATTTAAATCTTTTTAGTAAACATCGTAAGTAACTCTGTAATGCAGATAGTATACAATTAATTAAATTATAAATTGTTTGGGTTTTTGGGCACTTACAAGTCTTTGTCATAGGTCTATTTGCATAATATCGTAAAAAATGCGTAGTTAGAAGACATTTAGCTTTCTTTCCCGCATGAGTGATTTAGCCCGCCAACTGATTGCCGAAAATCAACGTACCCGTGCCCCTTTTTTAGATCTTGGTAATTGTGGTTTAACGGATGCGAATCTGCCCGATGAGCTTTTTAATTTATATTGGTTAATTAAATTGAATCTAGGCGTTGATTATTGGATTAAACCCCTTAGTACTCAAAACTTTGGGCTTGGAAATAGATTGACTGGTAAATCACTATATCTCCTGAGCCAATTCCCTCGGCTTCAGACTCTTGACCTGAGTTCTAATCAGATTGAGGATTATAGTTTTTTGGTAAGGTTAATCCAGCTTCAGAACTTGATCCTGACAAGCAATAGGATTGAGAATATTGGATTTCTACAAAATTTGACACATCTTCAAACTCTTAACCTGAGTTATAACCAAATTAAAAACATTGAATATTTGGAAAGATTAACCCAACTCCAGACTTTGAACCTAGTTTATAATCAGATCGAAGATACTGGCTCTCTGGGCAAGCTAACTCAACTTCGCATTTTAAATTTGAGTTCTAACCGGACTGAGAATACTCAGTTTTTAGAAAAACTAACTCAATTACAAACTCTCGACTTAAGTTACAACCAGATTAAGGATATTCATTTTTCAGAAAAACTAACTCAATTACAAACTCTCGACTTAAGTTACAATAAAATCAAGGATATTCATATTCCGGATACGCTAACTCAGCTTCAGAGCCTTAATGTGAATAACAACCAAATCAAGGATATTCATATTCCGGATACGCTAACTCAGCTACAAACTCTCGACTTAAGTTACAATAAAATCAGGGATATTCATTTTTCAGAAAAACTAACTCAATTACAAACTCTCGACTTAAGTTACAACCAAATCAAGGATATTCATATTCCGGATACGCTAACTCAGCTTCAGAGCCTTAATGTGAATAACAACCAAATCAAGGATATTCATATTCCGGATACGCTAACTCAGCTACAAACTCTCGACTTAAGTTACAATAAAATCAGGGATATTGATTCTTTACAAAAGCTAACTCAGCTTCAGAGCCTTAATCTAATAAATAATGATATTATAGAATTTTCAGAACAACTTTTACAGGGTTGGCCGTTACTCAGAACATTATATTTAAGAGACAATCCCATTGAAAATATCCCTAAAGAGGTTTTCCAACAAAATGATAATATATTAAAGAACCTATGGGGATATTTCATATCCATAAAACAGGGAAGTATTCAAAATGATGAGGTAAAGCTAATTGTGGTAGGTAATACCACCGCTGGAAAAACATCATTAATGCAATTTATATGGAAAGGTAATTACAAAAATACGCAGAATTCTACGCATGGCATTAAGCTAACGCGCTGGCCAGTACCAGACATCAATCTGAATGTTAACGTCTGGGATTTCGGCGGGCAAGAATACTATCACGCCACTCACCGCCTGTTTCTGGATGATCATGCTATATACGTAGTAGTCTGGGAAACGAATACCAATCATGAAGGTAACATACCGACGGATATCTATCTAAATGATAAAAAGTATCAGTTAAGCTTAGATCATTTTCCATATAGCTATTGGTTAGATAGCATCCGCTATTATGCCCCCAACAGCACCATACTGTTAGTTCAGAACAAAATTGACAAAACGAGCATACAGAATGTATCCGATGAGTATTTTAAATCACCTTACAATGTTCACACTCCTACTTATCATCTGAGTGTTAACCAAGCTAACGAATATAAAAATAAACTTTCTCATCCAGCATGGACTGCTTTTCAGGATTTTAAGGCGAATTTAATTACTGCACTACAAACTGATGCTGCCAGATATAAACTGGGGATCGGTTGGGTTGCCATTCGGGATGCCATTAGACAGATAGCCGAAACCCAGCGTTGGACAACGTTTGCTGAATTTGCCATATTCTGCCACCAAGCAGCCACTAAAATTGGTCTAAAATTTGACATATCTATTGAGATGCCAGCCTTGCTAGCCTACTTAAGCGGGGCTGCAAGTACCATCGTGTATTATGGGGGTGATGTCCAGTTACGAAACATCGTTATTCTGAACCCACAGTGGGTTACCGATACAATTTATGATATTCTGACGTATGATATTCGGGAAAAGGCTGACAGGCCAGGGGAGTTTAACCGTGGGCAGGTCAACCAAATACTCAGTGAAAAACGTATTGGCGAATTGACAGATACCTTTCTTGAATTGATGAAAAAGGATCGATTTGAATTGATTTTCGAGAAACCTAATTGTCAGGATGAATACATTGCTCCGCAGTACCTACCAGACAAACACGACGAAAGAGATTTGCGTCGATACAGAAGTAAAACCAAACATAGTTTTACACTTCATTTCCCTGGATTTATGCCCCGTTCCGTGTTTTTGCGTTTTATGGTGCGATACGGTAATCTGGCGACCGAAGTCTATTGGAAAAATGGTATTGTCTTGGAGAAAGCAGGAATCGACATTCTGGCAGAATGTGTGTTTCCTGAACGGAAAATTCGGGTTGCTATCGAAAGTAACTCGCAGAATTCATTTTCACGAGAACTATTTGATGGCTTATGGCGACTGAGCGACCGAAAATCTGATATAAACTTATCTGTAAACGAAACAGATTTTGTTGAAATTGGCTATTTGATAGATGCACTAAATCAAGTTCCCAAGATTAAATCGAAGCAAGGGAACTGGCTCGATGTAAAAGATTTTTTTCATCTTTTTGGCAAATCATTACCTCCTACAAACATATTATCTTCAAACAAAATGCTTAATAAAAACACACCCGAAATTTTCTTCTCATACGCATGGGGCGACGAGCACGAAACTGGTGAAAGCCGTGAAAAAATTGTTGATGAACTGTATAAAAGCCTGAAAAATGAAGGCCATCTTGTGTTTCGTGATAAAATGGATTTAAGCTACAAAGGTTTGATCTCGGATTTTATGAGACAAATTGGAAAAGGTGATATTGTGATAGTGGCCATTAGCGACAAATATCTGAAGTCGCCTTACTGTATGTTTGAATTACTGGAAATTTACCGCATTTCTAAATTTACAAAAGAACAGTTTGTGAAAGTTGTTTTCCCTATTCGAGTAGAAAATATTGCTTTGGATAAACCGGGGATTCAAGGTAGCTATTTCGACTACTGGAATGAAAGAGAAAAAGAATGGAAGGAGTTGATTACAAAGCATAGTGATCGTATAAAGCCCGCACAATTCAATGAATACGACAAGGTTCGTAGCATTCATAACCAATTAGGTGATTTGTTAGATCATTTGAGAGATATGAACGCACTTACAAAAGACCTGCTTTCTGCTGATAATTTTGCCAAAATCAAGGAAGCGATAAAAGATCGGTTTGAGTCGCTAAAATCATAAAACAATTGTTTATACTTTCAGTTGAAACCTGGTAAACACATCAAAGTGACCTCTGACGTCCTCTCTGTACTGCAATTGGGAAGAGCCAACATATATTTTATTGGCATCACGATCAATAAGCAGTATATCAATGATTGATGTTTTGCTTTGTGGTATGATATTGTAAACAGTTTGAGAGTAATTTCAAGGCCTTATTCATTGTATGAAATAAATTTGTTTATTATTGAGTAGTTACTATGCTCTATTCATAATTGTTATTTTATAATAAGACATTTTAAAATTAGGTGTAGTTTCATGCTCACAAAGAAAATAAAATTCCACTTTGTGTTGTTTTGCTACATAAATAGCTCTTGTCCAGCCAATTAAGCTGATATCCTTAATTTTAGAAACTTTATACTTACGACTTTTTAAAAAACCGATAAATTCAGCTTCAGTATTTATAAAAATGGTGGTTTCCTGCTCTCCTCCTTTCTGACTGTAAAATTTTATATTTGAAACAAATTTCCCTTCATCAATAGTGACTGTATCGCAGTTAGGATAATAAATAATATTCATATAGCCACTTTTATATTTTTGCTCTTTTTTGGGATGAGTATTATATAGAGCTAAAACACGTAAAAAATCATCAATCTTAGATGTAGGCTTTTGAGTAGTGCTGCCTAATTTTTCTTCTTTCCAGCTCCATTCTTTGGACCTGGAACGAGGAGTGGACATTATATATAATTTAAAACCACAATGTTCATCGGTTAAATTTATAATTTTAACTCTACCATGCCAACCGCTATTGCCAATTACAGGAACCTCAATTGGTTTTTGATAATCAAAAGAAGGTAATTGTATAACCCTATCTCCAAACATTACTTGTAGAGAGCCGGGACAATCACCTACAAATTTTATCAGAGAGCCGGAATAAACTGTAGAAGGCAGATTTATTTCCTGGCGCGCATCAAGATTATAGTAATTCAACATAACCCATTGGGGTTGTCTCTCAGATTCTGTACTAACCTTGCCGAGTATCTTTTTGTACTCATCTACCTGCTCCCTTAATAATTGTATTTGAGAATTAGAATATAATAGTTGTCCATTTAATCTTTGAATTGAGTCATTAGATCTTTTTACGGATGAAGTTATATTTTCTAAAGATTTATCCTTTGTTTCACTTTCAACTTGTGCTTGTTGCTTGACATTTTCCTTTTCCTTATCATCGGACCATGACTTAACGGAACTCGTGACAAGTCCACAAAAACCTATAATAAGGGTGAGATATCCTATTTTAGTAAGCTTCCCATTGCTACGGGTTTCGCCAAAGATGGCGAGAAGAGTTGCACAAAAACCAAATATAAGTAATCACGCAAAATTAAGCTTGATATTAATTGGGGTATTTTTTATAATAAGCTCTGTAAAGTTGATGGTATATGTCGAGCCATACTCCTTAAAAATACAAAGAATGACTTTTTTTAACTTTGACCAGCTTTTATAATGTGTTTTATTGAGCCATCTGTATTTGCAGAAGCGCCACAAAATTTCAATTGGATTCAAGTGTGGGCTGTAAGTAGGTAAATAAAAAATAGACAAACCTAAATTTTCCCAGTTATCCAACTCATCTTTAACTACTTTCGCATGATGAATAGGGCCATTATCAAGTACAATGACGTAAGGTTTAGTGTGTGATTTTTGAGCAAAATCATCCAGGGAATTCTTAATAAAGGCACCATCCAGATTGGCTTCACTGTGATAAACCGTTAGCTGACCGGACAAACTCATCAGGCCAAATACATTTAAGCGATTTTTCTGTCTGCGGGCAAATCGACGTTGAGTTATTCCTTTTTTTTGCCAGGCGTAAGGTACATAGGGTTGCATCGTAAAGCCGGACTCATCGGCAAAGTAAAGCTCTATATAATCTAATAACCAAAGTGTTAGCAATAATTTCCAGCGTTCATGTTTGTCTGCATATACTATTTTATTTTGGCCTTGATGCGTACAGCGACGGATGCGTCGCCATGAGTAATGATTTTTTTTAAAAAGCGTTTGACCGTATCTGAACTCATAGAGGTATTCAATTCTTTTACTAATTCGGCCTGAATCGCTTTCACATTTTGCGAATGGGTCTCAACTGCCTTGTCTAATTGCTGAATATGACTGGCGTTAGTGACGCTCAAAATCGGGTTACGACCTTGACCTATTTTGCGATTTAGACCAACAATGCCTGCTGTTTCCCAAGCATTTATCCAATTTCCGACGGTATTATGATTGACATCCAGATGGGTAGCAATTTGTTTAATCGTTACACCTGCCTGATTCAATAAAAGAGCACGACATTTTTCTCTAAACTCCACTTTCGGATGATATTTTGCCCCTTCCCGCAAGGTAATTTGTTCAGATTCTATCAGGTCAATATGCTTTTCTTTTCGGCTCATGTCGCCAATATAATAAATCTAAACTAATTTTGCTTGATTACTTAAGAATTAGATATTCCATGTTTTTGTATGACACGAGTAATTACAAATTATCCAATTACATGTTCATTCAAAGGTGAAGATTTATTTAATTTTTATGTAAATTATATACGATTTTTTTCAAAAAAGCTATCAAGCGGTCAATGGAGGGGTGTCGCGCAACAAAGTGAGGGTGTTATGTATTCAGTTTTTGTTTGGCAGTATTGGCAATTTTAAGAATAAAGTCATCAAATCCCCCTTTTTGCGATAAGAATCGAGGGTGAGCGGTTCAAAGCACATTGGTGTTGGTGTCAGACAGGTAATAATGATACAGGTATGTTTCAATTTTATTAACAGGTTCAATGGGGCCGGTGTCATCGGTGAGCCATTCATCGGGAGTGTTCCAACTTAAAATAATCATCAAATGAGGTTGTAATGCATCAATCATGTGTTTGGCGCGGTCAAAGGGTTTGGAAGCGGTTTTGATAATGTCCCATTGTTGTTTTGAAAGCCCGTGTTTTTCAGCAGTCACATGATGACGTTCAACGGCGTTGGTATTGGCCCAGGCAAAGCTTTGTAAGATTTCGGGATGTTGGCCCTGTTTGAGTTGTTTCCAATCCTCAATACAGTAAAATTTAGCTAGAAATTTAAAAATGAAGTCCCAGAAGCCGGTACCGAAGTTATTACCCCATATCTCTTTACAAAACAATAATTCATCAAACACATCGGAATGGCGAAACAGGGCTGATTCGGGATTTTGAAGCGCCTGTGTTACGAAACCATTCAAACTCCCCCAACCTTTTGTTTCGATGCCGACAAAGACGATGCGGGTATCGGCAGTTTCATAAAGTGGACCGTATAGAGGCAAAAACGGTTCCAGAACTTCATCCTTACAGTTTATTTCGGAAACAGCATTTGCGAAATCCGCTGCTAAAGGTCGATAGACTTGAGAAAAATTTTCATCGAGTAAGGTATTCATCTTAAAAAAAACCCTCCCCGTAATTTAATTTCATCTAATATTTGTGAAATCCTACTCATATTTGCAGGATCTTGAAAAACCAAAGCTATATTTATTTCACCGTCTTTTTCAATATTTTCAGGAGTTAACGAATTTTCTATCATTTGAGGGTATTTGTTAATTGTATCAATTACGCCCTTGGTCCATCCTTTCATTAACTCTTTAATTTCTTTTAATGAATCAGGAGGAGTTACACCCTGTAATTCATATTCCCAAGCCAACAGCTCTTTACAGATAGAAGCTATTTTATCAATTGCAGCTTTTATTTCATAAGTATTACCTGCTGCTTCTCCTCCGCAAGCGTTAAGTAAGTCAACTTCAAACGTTTGTTTAAATATTTCAACCAGACGAATCAAATCATCGGCTGATGTGTTGAACCACTGTAAAAATTCAAGTTCTGTGTAGGACTTTGAACGCTGAAAGATCAATCCCTTTTCCAGTTCAATATAACTTCTATTAATACTGATTAAGCGTGCCCTCAATAGCTCTGCAGAAAGGAAAAAACCCCAAAAAGGTGCTTTATCAATTGCTATTTTCTTTATTTTATCACTTTCGCCCTCTAAATCCAGTAAACTTTCATACACAAAGTTTTTCAGCTTTTCTCTCACCTGGCTACAAAAGGGCCACAATGCCGCTTTAAGGTTGCCGTCCTCACGTTGATTGTTGTACTTTCCGGCCGTTACTCCCAACAAATCAGTTGGTAAATGAAAAGCCTGAGCTACTTGGGGTACTACAAAAAATACACGCTGCTTTCCCAATTTACCAATAAAAAGCCCCAATTCGAAAATAACATTATCGCGTACTGTATTCAACTTATCAGTTCTGATCTGCGTTAAATCGTCAGGTTTAAAGACGAAAATGCCAAAATCAAAATTATTCAGAGCCTTTATTAAGTCATCAAGTGCGTTACTCGACAACTCAAAAATGCCCTGCGTCCAAACCGTTGGATTTGAGTCATATTCAAGGTTTTCCTGAATAGCGTACGCTATGTCAAGACCTTCAGTAGAAGAGCCGATAAAAATTCTGGGTTTCATATTACGGCTTTAAAGTTATTATCAATTTATCTAACATAAATAGAATGTTCTGCCCATGCTAAGATTGGCCCTTCAAAAGCTTCATCATAAGGCTCATCTGCAAAGGGATCGAATTTATGCCATGAATCTTGTTCATTGTTATAATAAGCTACAATGGCAAACACTCTCTTGCCATTACATTACTTATTTTCCTTTCCGAAGACACTAAGTAAGTGTTGGAAGCTTCAGGCGATTTGTTTGTAATCCAATTCATATTATTAATCTCCGGATTGTTAGCCAAACTACTGATAACTTTTAAAAGAGTCCCACTTGTTATTCTACGCAGGTGTCACCCAAAAGTTATCAAGCGGTCAATATTCTATTGTTTGCAGCTAAGAAGTACACCGAGCGAATGAAAGCACGGGGGCTTGAAAATTGCCAACTTAACAGCAATTATGAGTTACTGAACTCTCAGCTTTTGCAAAGTATTGGGCGTTGTTATGGGATTTTGGCGAGGTAGAGACCACTTGATAACTTTTTATTAAAAAATGTGGACAAAGGTGCCGTATTTGACGCTAATAGCGTGTATTTTTAATCACCCCCCAATACTATTGGTATAAATGAAATACTTATTACTTATTTTCTGCTTTGTATTAACATTGTCTTTGCGCGCTCAATCGGCATTTGACAGACCATGGATTGATTCCACAAAAGCATTCATTCTTGATCCTTATTCAGGTAATGTGATTGATTTCAATAAAATAATATCCAACCCAAGGATGACCGGGATCATTCACAGGGCATCTGATGGGCTAAAGAGAGACACAGGTTTTGCAGGCAGAAAAATTCAGGCAACCAAAAAAAATCTATTATGGGGTTCTTATCATTTGGGGCGGCCAGGCGATCCGATTCAGCAGGCGGATTTTTACCTTTCCGCCATCAATCAGGACTCTGTTAACGTCATGGCCCTTGATCTGGAAGATGTTGAAGACAGTAAGTTTATGAATATGGACAATGCCATTAAATTCATAGAACACATTAAACAGAAAACGGGAAAGTACCCGTTGGTTTATGCCAATCAGAAGGTAGTCAAAGCCATATCTTTGAAATTTAATAAAAACAGTGTGTTCGCTAAATGTCCTTTATGGTATGCAAGGTTCAAAAACAAAGTAACCGATTTTCCGAAAAATGTTTGGAGCACCTATACCGTTTGGCAATTTGCCTGTGAAATAAACTGTTGTGAATGCATTGATGTTGAATGCACAAAACATAAGTTGAATTATATATCCAAATGTCCGTACAATAAAGGTAAATCTACAAAAATTGAAGGAATCAAATGTGATATGGATGTTAACATATACAACGGCACCGTTAAAAATTTACGACAAAATTGGAATGTTTTGGGAAAACAATAAAAGGCCGAACCTATTATAAAGTTTTTAGTAAGAGGTGGATTAAAGGTTTTTCTATAATTTAGAACAGCTTGCATTACAGGGATACTTACAAATGCCTCAATCAACTTTTACTAATAATTAGTAAAAGTTGGCAAGCATCAGAGTTTATTAGTGGGATTGGTTACTTTATTTTCTTCTTGGTTTGAAAATATCGAATATCCAAAACCAACACTGAGCCAAGGTTTTCCCTGATGAAACCAGCCAAAATGGCTTTGATTTAATCTGCTTAAAATATCGAATCCCAAGAAAATCCCGGCCTGAACTCTATTATGCTCAATCATTGGACCAATTGATAAAGAAAATGCGGTATAATTATTAATTTCAGTTAGATCAACGTCATTTCTTCTGACTGAATATTTTTCCAGAATAACATTAGATATACTATATCCCGTAATCAGACTGTATGAAGCTGTTCTGTGACCTGCTACACCAAATTTTATCCCCAACGCTGCACCAAATATGTAACAAAAGTTTTAAAACCTGCATATGGCGACAATATATAAAAAAAATATCATTCAGTATATTAACGTATCCTACACTTCTGCCAGAACCTCAATAATAGCACACAACATTATAACTTTTTCTTTGTAAGAAATATATTCAATTAGAATCCGAGTAATTGCGTTATATACATCAACTATTTTCACGATTAAGTCAGTTAGCAAACAGTCATATTTTCATTCATTTTTTTAATTCTTTATTTTTAGGAAAGGTTGTCATCAATTTGAACCACAACAGTGATTTTGTAGAATCGGGCTGATTACCATTAGCTAAATTATCGGAAATATTACCTAAA
Organism: Runella sp.; assembly: GCF_965279615.1. Taxonomy (NCBI): domain Bacteria; kingdom Pseudomonadati; phylum Bacteroidota; class Cytophagia; order Cytophagales; family Spirosomataceae; genus Runella; species Runella sp. Next base: position 948,622 of record NZ_OZ257252.1, read on the forward strand.
TTAAATGTATTATCAATTGCAGCAAATGTGTATTTACCGCTAGATGAATTTATCTCTTTTTGAAAAAATATGCTCTCAATTAATATAGCTTCTACATTATTGCCAGTTTTTGGAATATGATTTACATTTAATATCAATGGATAGTTTTTATTTCTTCTTTCCAAATATATATGCAAAGTCGGTTTTATTTGTGCATTTTTTTTATTATTATTTTTTATTAAGTCACCATTATTCATACTTATTGAACTATCTTTTGGCAAAGTTGCATTATTGTAATTTGAAAGATGATTTTGTTGAACGCGTTTTGCTGTCGAATCTTTAGTATTATTTGTTAAGGGGGGGGTATCTTCAACTATTTGCCCCGGATTCAAATCTTTTAATTGGTAACCATGCATAATCCCTCTATAATCTTCGTTAGCTAATTTTGAAGAAGCAGACAATTCTATATATTCTTTAATTGAGGTCGCAAAATTTTTGAATTTTTCTAGATTTATTTCATCTTCTATATTTGGTTTACTTTTAAGTCTTTTTCTCAATTTTTCAATTTTTTTATTAACTTTACTTAGCTCTTGCTTAGTTTTATATAAATCTTGAAAATTTCGCAAATTTATAGGCTGATATTCCCCAATAAGATTCTCTTTAGATTTATGTACTATATAGGGTGTATCATAAATTACACCGCCATTACTAAAGAAATAAAGGGCTACATTTTGAACTATTTTTGAAGGGTCTACACTTTGGTTTTTTTTAAACGTATTAACAGATTCAAATGAAAAATCTTCGCCTATAATTTTTTCATTTGTTCTATAGAATGTAAGTAAATAGTAGAATGAGGTGTCAGGGTCATCATAGAATTTAAATATTGATTTTTTGACGACATTTCCCTTAGCGTCATTTAACATATTACTATTAAATCTCCTATTGCAATTGCTCACAGCAATACCTATTATTATAAAAAAAATACACCATCTCATATTTTACGCTATTTAAAATCCCAATAATTTCTTGTATAAAATAAATCTATAGCATTTGATTGTTTATGCAGGGTCTTGTGAACTGGCTGATCTCTTGTATTGTGAATCAAATATTGAAAATCAAATTGATCTCTATCGTTTAATGAAAAAATGGGCGTTAGACCCGGAATGCCTGCTATTTCAACTCCTGCAAAAACTCTGCCTTTATTAAAAAAAGCTTGGGTTTTATCTCCATAGGGTACATTATTCAATCCTAAATTGTTAGCCACTTCAAAGGATTCAGAGTAATACCCCGTAAATCTATCAAAACCTATAAATATATTTCTGAATGCTGTATTGTTGCTTGTATCTCTTCGTGCTTTATCAAAATAATTATTAACATGTAAATTGAAAAATCCACCACCCGTCCAATACCGGTCCTTCCCGTCTCCTAATCCAATCCAATGTAATGGAGTACCATCATTGTAATAATTAAAATCCCAATCCGGCCCTCCAAGTGTAAGGCTTCCTACCCTTTGAGAATATCTATATTTATCAGTTCCATAAATTGGAGTACTGAACTTTGTATGTCTGTAAATGAGGGTAGTTGCTAATGTTATATATGCATCAAATGGATTATAAAGAGGGGTGGCAACGAGCCTTCCCATAGTATAAAGTGGCCTTTTAAAATACAAATCATTGTTTCTTTGCGAGCCTCCCGACAAACCTAAAGCAAACATTGATTCTAAATTTATTTTATTTCTTTCTTTCACACTTATAGAACTGCCAAGGCCTCCCTGAAAAGCAGTAATTGAGTATTGCGCAAAAGGCATTATATTTTTTTCTATTAATGCACCAACCCCTCCGCCAATGTCCAATCGATAATTGGACAAGTACCCATATTTATATACAATCTCCCATTTAAGACTGACACTTACCCCATATTGCAGTTTTACATTTGTCAAATGATGTTCTTTTACCTGCGAGAATAAATTGCCTGTGCATAGAATTAAAAGTATAAATATCTTCTTCATTTAGTATCTGCGTTAATATTTAGGTACCAACTTGCTCTATTCAAATATATTAACAAACATGCAAGCATTGCCAAAAAGATACTAAAACCTTTAAAAAAGTTATCAAGCGGTTATGAAGGGGTGCGGCGCAACATGGGGAGGCGCATTACAACTTTTCTTTTTTGTAAAAACCAATTCAAAAATCAATGTTGATAATGGTGTTTTTGCTTATGATGATGTCATCATCATCATAAGGTTTTAATAGGTTTATTATATATGGGTGTAAAATGCGGTGCAGGATGCGGTATCGGATGCAGTGCAACATGCGGTATGGAATGCGGTGCAAAGTGCAGTGCATTTTTGCACCGCATAGTGGTCTGTTTTACAAATATTTTTCAGTTATCGCCTAACCAGTGAATCCACCCAATTTTAAGAATTCTTATTTTATATTATATACTCTATTCAATACTGGAATCGTTTTAAAGCTTAAAACAAAAATTTATTAGGATAATCCGTAATTATCCCATCTACTGCCGAATTTAAAATTGGCTTGAAATAGAAAGAAGAATTTACGGTCCATACGTAAACATTATAATTCTTTCTTTGTAAGCGCTCAACAAAATCGGGAAATAACAAAGCTGTTAGAAAATAAAGCCCAACTGATTCTGCTCCCGTATCATAATTCATATCCCATAAACTTAAAACGAACACACCTGTTTTTATATCAGGATTATTCATTTTAAAATTTTTGATAAATTTTGAATCAAAACAAAACACTTCAACTCGATCAGCCATATTAAATTCGCGAATTAACTTAATAAGCCTTTCTTCCAATCCTATATAAGATGAAGGGTCTTTAACTTCTATTAAAAGGCTTGCAGACGTTGGTTTTAATAGCAATAAAACTTCTTTTAAAGTTGGAATTTTAATATTGCTAAATTGTTCAAAGCCATTATTCCCAACATCTAACTTTTTAAGATTTTCATATGTATAATCTCCTATTTTACCATTGCCATTTGTAGTACGGCCTACGTTATTATCATGCATCACTACCAATACATTGTCCTTCGTTTGTCTAATATCAATTTCTATTGTTTTTGCATTGATTGACAATGCATTTTTTATAGCTTCCAGCGTATTTTCAGGAGCTAATCCACTACCTCCACGATGAGCTATGATTCTTTTTTTGTCAGGGTTTACAAATTGCATTTTTATTTGAAATTTACCGGAATTATTATTCCACTCATTGTCATTTATTAAAAAACGGATAGTATCACCTTGGCTAACTTTTAAAGACATTACCCTTTCTTTAAATGGAAATGAAAAAATAGGTTGGTCAGCAAAAGTATAAAATTTATCTTTTTTGGTTGAGTAAACCAGTAAAGCCCCATGCTTAGCTATTTTAGTAGGTTGAAAATCAAATGTATCACCAATACGGAACCCTAAAAACCCCCCTTCTGTCCCTTCAGGTGTAACTGAACCCGCAAACGAGCCTACATTGATCGTCCCTTTTGCTTTAATACTCAAATGCCCAGATTTACCAACTACAAAGGTATTATATACTTTTGTTTTGTGAATATCTTTGGGAATTGAAACGAAATTAAATCCATTTCCATCTTGCCAAAAGTGATTTAATGATATTCGATTATATACTGTAAAGCTTAATGGAATTATAATAATTAATATGAGTACACTTATAAGAGAGTAATCTACTTTAGGTACTTTTTTATCTTCAAAATTTGTTTTGAAGTAATCATATAATGTGTCGTGAAAAAATTCATAGCTTGCCCCTGCGGGTTTAACAAATCTTAACCTTGTAGAAAATTCCATAAATCTCACATAATCCCAAGGCCCATAATGTCTTAAATAAATAATAATCCTAAGTACAAAATGTTGAATTACATCAAACCCCCCAAACCATAAAGCTACCATAATAGCTCCGCCAAAACCAGTATTTACTCCTTTCAAAAAACAAGAAAAATCCTTGGTTAGGAACCAAAAAAACAATCCATAAATGCTCACCATAATCAGGCCAGCAGGGATACTGCCTTTCAGAAGATTTAAAAATGACATTCTAATGCCATAGTTTGGCTTAATTTCAAATTCAATCTTTTTTTGAGGATTCTCTAATATTTCATCCTGTTTTAATACACCAAGAACTCCAATCAAAGGAAAACCAAAAGCTATTCCAGCAGTTATGGCTAAAAGACTGATGCTGACAGTATTACTAGAGAACATTTGAACTGTTCTCCCCCAATTGGAAAAAGTAGAATTAGGAAGTAGGTTAACAACTAAAATAGCACAAATTGCTAAAAAAACACCTAAAAGTATCCCTCCTATCATTCCAAATTTGATAAATTGCTTCCAATCAATGCTTATTCGTTCAACAGGCTTAACATCTCTGGTATCATACCAATACTCTCTCAATCCAAATATTACGCCCATAAAAAGGGCCATAAATAATCCGGCATTGGCTTCTGTAAGGGCAAAAGTCTCGTAAATTCTCATGTCTTGTCCCTTTCTGGGTGTTGAGAAGCCAAAATAGGAAATCAGAGTAAGCGAGCAGGGTACGTAAAAAAGTATAATTTTAAATATAACTGAAAAGTATGTTTTTTTATTTAGTTTTGTAGAAATATTGGTATTTTTCAAATACTCGCGTAAAATTATAGTAATGATTGTGATAGTACAGCCCGATAAAACACCTGCACTAAAGTAGTTAAACGGTCCTGATAAAAAGAAACCAACGGCAATTGATAAACTTACTGCGCAGAAAATTCTTGAAAAAAAATAATATAGATATTTGTCAGCCTTAAAAGTTAAGAATTCAGGCTGTAGATCTTCAATAAAAATATTATTATTTGTTTGACATGAAAGTCGATGCAGCCAAGTACGGGTTTGTTCTTCTCTGTATGATATTTTTCTTTGAAGCTTTGTTCGAATACCGCTGTTAATGCCTTCTTTATTAAATATATATATATCGTATTTCTCCCAAAGTATTTGATATGCTTTCTTTATGTCAATATTAAAATCAACGTCTTTAATTGCGTCTCTAATTGTAACAACTATATATAAAAGCATAGGAAATGCTATCAATGCCGCAAATTGTTCATTAGCTTTAGCTTTATCTAAAAGATGTTGGGAATCCTTTATTTTGGAGAGCGTTGTTGAAACCTGTTCAAATAACAAAGGGTTAAGTTCAAAAATTGTAAATGAATCTGTAAGTGAAATTTCGTTATTTCTAAAGTGCATATCCAAAACCATAAATTCATTAGGCCGGCAAGTCAAAATAATTGAATTACCTTTTGAGTATTCGTAAATTCTTTCAGCACATTTACTCCTTAAATCAATATTAACTTGGTCTAAGCCGTCAAAAACCGGTGTAAATACATTATTATTAACCAGCTCTTCAATATCACCTTTTTTAATCTGATAATTTTTATCCAATTCATTTTTCATCCATTCAACCAAAGGTTGATCTGTGGTCCAAAGTGAAAGCGAGAAATAAATCGGTATTTTAATTTGAGCCGAGCTGTCAAGAGATTTAAGTAAATAATTATGCATTGAAGTTGTTTTCCCGACTCCAGGAAATCCAATAATTATAAAACCTTGGGGAGAAGGTGTTTCAGAATGGAACTCCTTTTCAATACTGAATAAATCACCTTGCTTTAACAAATATTTTTTTTCATTTACTCTAATGCGCCAATTAAGCTTTTCAATAAATTTAACTTCTGTTTCTTGGACATCTTGAATATGGTATTGGCTTCTTTTTATAATACGTGCTTTAAGTTTTTTTAATGTTTCCGTTAAATCAGCGCTATTGGTATTAAATATTTTTACTTCTGTAGATGAGTTATTATTTTTTATCAAATCTTTAAATATGTCCTTACTATAATCTTTAAATATCTCATATATTAAAGCTGCAAAGACCAATAAGAGCTTATCCAACCATTGATTACCAAAAAAAGTAGCCGGCAAAATATTTAATTCTTTTAATAACTCACTAATTGTTATTATGAGAAGTAAAAATCCTACAATAGTTATTATTCTTTTTTTCTTAGGTTCCATGAATAGCATTGGTAAATAGAATCATTTTATATACTAATTGCAATTCAATCCTTGATTAGGCACCCATTGTGTATTATAACTCTTCCAAGCATCTTCGGCATTACCTGCTTTATTCCATGGTGTTACGTCTTTGAAATAGTGGCCATATATTCCCAGTAATCTTAACTTCATTTGTCCATTTTTGTCTTCACCATTGCAGGTGCTTACTTTATCCGGAGTGCCAGCCCCTGCGCCCGATTTTATAAGATTACCTTGGATATCAAAACAACATTGCTGCCCAGAGTTCCCTATTGAGGTTTTTGTAAAGGGATATGATCTAAAACATTCGGTTGCCCCCTTATGATATTTTTTTATATCACCTTTGTCTTTAGCCCAACCATCGTTCAACTTTACTTCATAAAAATCAGGATTCTTGCACGGGCAATCAGGAAGGTCTTCATACCATATTATTTTAACCTGACTTTTTAGATTTCCACTACTATTAGATAACCCGATTATTAACATCAATACTGTCCAACGGAATTTTGTCATATTATGATGAATTTATAGCGATTTATTATTACCCATCGTTTTAAACTTTTTTTTACTTGTTGTTTAGAAGCATTTACATAGCATTGATAAATATTTTTAGCTCTACAATTTTTGTATTTGAACAGATCTTCAAATGGATTTACTTCTAATATCTTAAGACTTTGTTCACCATCTCTCAAAGCCCTATTTAGCTTCAATTTGAGTTTACATTATATAACTTAATAATCGTTTATTACCTGAGTATGGAGAAGAGAAATAAATAATTCATACAATTAAATCATTAATTCAATATTATATACATCTGTCAACAAATAGTTATCAAGCGGTCAAAACATCTAAATATTCCTATCAAAAAGTATATTATTAATTTTAATTAATAATATTATTAATATTTATATATTTGCACAAATCTTTAATCTTATGGCTACTCGTTTTGACACTGCCACCAATCTCAAACCTGTTGATAATCGTATCACCGATTTGTCCTTCTTGATAAAAGTTTACTTCCCATTGACACCTGCAACTTTTAAATCAACCAACCTTAAACACATGGAAATCAAGATCAAAGGCAGAACACCGGAACGGCTGCAACGCAACATCGACCGCATCATAACAATGGCTTCGGTTATATGTCAAGGCGGTTATTTGCCTACTGAGGAGGAAAAAACCGAGGTGAATTTGGGCCGTAAACCTTATTTGGATGAAGATAACAGCCGTTATCATTTGTTTCCTGCGACTAACAACGACTGGGCAAACATCCGCAAAAGAGGCGAAGATTTTGTCATAATTGAGTTCAATCACCGATATGATAAAGGCTATAAAAAGAAAGAAGCTTTGACCAATTTGATTATAGCCTGGTTCGAAGATGCTGAATTAATGACATATCATTTTGAACAAAGCATGCCAATTAAAAAGGCTAATCAATAATCTGTTATGTACACCTACAATCTTAACGAGCTAAAACAGGCTGCGATTCGGATGCGTGACCAATTGGAACGTGGTGAGCAGAATATTGGAGCCAATATGCTTGAGACTGCAGGTGATGTAATAGTGCTTCAATCCCATCGGATTCAGCATGAAGGTAGAAATTCGGCCGGTGAGGTAATGCGAACCAAAAGCCCACGCTCCTTGGATGCCTACAGCCGAGCGTATGCATTGTTACGTCAGAAACGCGGTCGCCAAACAGATCTAGTTGATTTTACATTGGAAGGTGATCTTTTTCGCAATTACAATATCCTTCAGGCAACAGCCAAAGAGGTCATTGTCGGTTTTATGGACTTGGGCATGGCTGAAATTGCGGGATATCTGGAAGCTTATTTTGGCGGTGCCTGGTATTTAAGCAGTAGTGAACGAAAAATGATTGGAACGCTGATGACGGAGAAAACTTTGAGGGATTTGCGATGAAAGCCAATGATATTGTGCCCTTAAAAGTGGGGACACTCTGGCGTTTTGAAACGAAGGTAAAAGCTGAAGGGTTGATGTTACCCGATGATCTTAAAGAAAGGCTTTCTGCTGATAAACGTACGCATGAAATTGTGGTTTGGGGTGCAACTCAGGAAGAATGCACAAAAAATGTTAAACGCCTTTACTACATATTAACTAAGAATGTTAAGTCTAAAAATTGAGGACATCAAACCCATGAAGCTTATGCGTGGATGGTCCTTTAAAGTTGAGCAAATGCTTGATAACGACATTCCGATGACAACGTTTGTTTTCGGCAGAACAAGAAAGGCTTGTATAAAACGTGTAATTGAACTGTTTCCTGTGCAATCATGACCATATCTGAGCAAATAGCCGCCATCGACGATAAAGTCAATAAAATCATCACTCGCCAATGTGATCCACCGCAAATTAATGTACTCAGCTCAGGCCGTGTACGCTTGTTGTATGCTCAAAATGACCGCCGTTTTTTGCTGTTCGACAAAGATCTGAAGCGGGTAACGATTGAAAGTACTACTTATCACTATCAATCTGCTCACCTGCTTGATAGCGGCCGTCCTGTTTCTCAGCAAGCTTTCGGCAGTTTTCAGAACAATAACCATGTATTGAATTTGGCTTATCTCGGTGTAAGTCTGAATGAACTGGATTTTGTGAAGGTACTGGAATGCCTGGAGAAATCCCGCATGGTCGGCATCACCAATTACATATTGAACTCAGAACAGGTCATTCGGGATGATTGGCGTACAACCGTGGGTGATGATCGCAATTACAATCCGAATCTGTTTGCATTTCGCATCAACTATACCCTTATCGTCAATCATTTGTCAGACCTTACATAATATGAGGACACGATTGTTAAATTGTAAGTGCCCCTAAATAACAGATAGATTAAAAACAGACACAAAATTTTAATTTTGACCTGTATGTCTTACAGGGGCACTTACAAGACAGTAAATTTGGTTGTAAATTGTTAGGCTAAGTCGTGATTGACACAATTTATCAATACAGAAATCCGTCTGCAACTTACTTAGCTGATGCCCGGTTGATTTGCTTCTCTCACCCATTTTCCTTTGCCTTCCAAAAAATTTACTGCTTATTGTAACTAAAACACGACAGCGAAGTACCCTGTACCAATACCATTTCAATTAATCTACTTCGCTATGACTAAGATTATTGCCTTTGCGCGAATTTTACCGGTTATCTTCCCTTTGTTCGCTTTTACCCAAACGTCCCTCTCCGCTCATTTGTCTTCCTTCCCTTCGATGGACTACCGCATTGTTCATCAACAAACTATGTTGAACGCTTATCACGGAGACTTGTTAGCTGAAGGAAGATCAGATACAAACGGGCAACTTTCCGCCTCCTTTGCCCTTAGTGGCGAACAACCCGCTTTGCTGTTTATAGGCAATCAGTTCTTTAAAATTTGGTTAACTCCTCAAACCACCCTTCATATCAAAGAAATTGACGGGCAATTTGATTTTATCGGTGCGACTGCTGATCACAATAGATTTTTGTTCACTACCGGATTGATGCGCCCTTACACTGTCAATCCTTTGGTCAATTCAGACCAATTTCAACCTGTTCAACATATAGCCTACCTGAACCAACTCGAACAGCAACGGTGGCAGACCTACCGCACCGCGTTTGCCACTCAAAAAGTATCTTCCGCTTTCCGGTCATTCGTTACCGGAGAGATCAGCGGTTTTACGTTTTTACAAAAGCATCAATATCCGCAACGGTTTGTTTATATGAATAAAACGCTCCGTGAAGAAGACATCTCTCGGGATTATTATAACTTTTGGCAAGGGTTTCAGTTAGCAAACGATACAATCTCAAGTGATATCTACCATCAAAGTCTGCAGGCATTCCTTGAATTCAGTGCTAAAAGCAAGCTTGGTCATTCACCGAAGCTAAGCGAATTATATCAGGCTGAGTTTAGATTGATGGATTCTTTATTGAAAGATAAACCCCTTACTCATCAGCGACAAAAAGCAGAGGCTATCCGCTTTTTGATTCAGTACACGGATTTAAACGACCTGTCTCAACAAGCTATTTCTGCACTTTATAACGATTTTCCGCATTCACCTTATGCCGCTTTTTTAGAAAGGGAATGGAGAAAGAAAAATGACGCTAAGCTTATTGTTCCGAGTTTTCAACTCCGCGATTCCCAAGGTAATTTAGTGGATAGCAAGTCATTGAAGGGGAAGTTGGTATATATTGATTTTTGGGGAAGTTGGTGTCAACCCTGCATGGCGTTGATGCCGAGTTCGGAGAAATTACAACAAAAATTTAAAAACCAACCGATCGTTTTTTTATTTATCAATTTCCATGATTCAGAAGAAAAGTGGTTAAAAACGGTAAGAGATAAGCACTTGTCAGGTTTACATCTGAAAGCGGAAAAAGAAAATGAATCGTACTTTCAGAAAGTTTTCGGGATTGACCAAGGCTTTCCCCGTTATGCTTTGCTGGACCGTGACGGTAAATTGCAGACAACCTCAGCACCCCGTCCCGACGCTAAGGAAATTATTCCTTATTTAGAGCATCTCCTGCGGAAGAACTGAGATTACTGATTTCTATAGTAGTTAACCGTTGTCAGAGTCTATAATTTGCTTATACTGATTGCCTGTATCTACTTCTGAATCGTCGTCTGACTCGCTTATATCTTCCACATTATCAGTAACATCATCATTTTGATCTGTAATGACAGTTCCGTCATCTGTCAAATCATCCGGGGCGGTTGTGTTTTGATCTTCGGTTAACATAGCCTGTTTCTCCTTTCAATTATAGTGTGAATATTAATTCAGTCGCTGTCACCTACAGGTTCATCTTCTTTTTCGCCGTCTACATTCGGCTTTGAAAGCTCATCCGGGGCATTTTTGTCGTCGAGCGTATCATTGGTATCCTCTTTCGGCGCTTCCCCGTCGGTTACATTGGTTTCACCGTCGGCGGTATCGTCGTTTTCGATCGGTTCGTTACTCATGGCTTTTTTACTATTAAGAATGGTGTGGAAATCGTCTGTTTATATCAATATTCCGAAAAAAGTTGTACCAAAGAACGATTGTTCATGATTGGGGAATTTTAAGAACAACCGGGATAAGCTGAGGGAAGATGTGGGAAAGGATCATAGTATAAAACCATATCAAAAGCCGACATAAAGGTGATTATGTAAGTACCCCGGAATACAATCGATCTAAATTTCTCAAATTTTAAACCGGTCGATTTTAGGAGTACTTATACGGCATATATTATAAAAAACCGGTTACATTTGGGTCTAAACAATTAAATACCTTATACACATTATTTGATGCAATTCCCTTTACTAAAATCGTTACTACCGGGCATAGTTGCCGTAGTGGTAACCCAAATTTCTCATGCCCAACGGGTAGTGGCGAGTGATTCACTCCCATTGTTTTACAGCACTGCTGATGAGACAGGTGGGGCAGGTGTACCTTCCATTCTCAAAACCAAAGGGCGTGTCACGCACCTTGCCCTAACGCCCGAGGGCACTATTACGGTTTCGGCTTTTCGGCAAACTATAGGTTACCTCGACGCCACTCCTACCAAAGGTGTACCGCTTGCTCCCAACGCTCTTCCGGGAATGGTACAGTATCGCTACGAACCTGCCACTGGACTGCAACAAATCAGCGAGGGAATTTTTAACATTAACGGTGGTCTTCGCCAGCCCATCTCCTACAAATTGTTTGACATAATTAGTAACAGAGGTACCATCAACAATAAAACACCACTGGCTACCTCTGAGTCAGGACTGGATTATCTCAATACCCTTGCGACCCAGCCCCGAACCCTTCTTTATGAAGGAGAACGGAAGATAATACGACGGATTTTTGTTCGGGAAGGAGTGTTGCGCTACCAAACTCAGACCCAGTACTACACCCCTTACTCAGCGGCCTATCTGGTATCGGCAACAAACGAAAGGGAACTCGCTCCTCTTCGTACTAAAACAGCCTATATCATCGACCAAACCCATCTCCAAGTGCTGCTACGCGACGGAAACCAAGTTCGATTGTTAGATACCACAGGAAAAGGACTCACGGTACCTTTGCCAATTGACAAAGACATGTTCATGCGGGCCGAAAATACCTATCTTGAATCTTCAGGAAACGGTTTTAATAATGTGGGTAATTTCAACGCTGAATTAGGTATTGATCTGGTCTTTGGACCTGCTTTTATTTCCAAGACTCAAGACAGTTCGTTTGTATTTGTTCGGGTTGATAAACAAGGCACTGTTGTTTGTAAATATCGTTTCAAAATCCCCGTAGAAGCCGGCTTCACAGGAGCGGTGGGAACGTGGATTATTGGTAACGAAAAAGAGAGTATCCTGCACATTGAGTTCGGGAAAGGGCTGTTTAAAACCGTGGCCTTCAATGTCAAAATCAACGTAGAGAAAGGGGTTGTTTATGTAAAGGAAGAGTCCAAAGAAGACCAACGGAAGGCTCGGATTGCGGCAGCAAGTATATCCAAGCAGTTTTATCACTTGGTCTCCTTATCCAACGGCGACAATCTTGCAGTAAGTGTCAACAGCACCTCCACTACAGGAGATGATCATTATGGTACCGTTCATCTTTCTGCCGATGGGATTTTGAAAAACTACTATGTACATAACCGTTTGGCGTTTCGTTCACAACTTTTTGTAGCTCGTGTACCGCAATGCATCACCCTTAAAGACGGCCGTATTTTACTCATCACCGATGAGCCTTGGGGGAGTTCCGTACCGTATCAGCCTTATGGAAATCTGGACCTGGAGTTGGCGGCCGACTTTACGGCTCAAGTTCAATCCTTGGGAGAGCCCGATAAGCCCAACTTACATTTTAATGCATCTACGCTTCAACGCTCTCAAAATAAAATCAACAATTCGAAGGCGGTTCGTCTCTTTAACACCCTTGATCGACTTTCAGGGCCTGACCCACGCTTAACGGGTAAGGAGTACACCGATAAACGGCAGATCCAAACTGAATCCCAAGAATATATTACCTCTCCTGTAATGTATTTAATCGATCCTCTGAAAGGAAGTGCTGAAACCGTCAAAGTGACTTATGGCTCTGTGATTCCCTATCAACCTTACGCATTTTATGACCATAACAAAGGTGAGTTGCATTTTCTGCTGAGGTCACACCCGGCCGGTGCGCTTCGAACTTACAAAGGCACCCTTATGCAAGGTGTATTCTTAAAGTCATTCAAAGTTGACCTGAATAAGTAACCGACAGTGTAAGTACCCCTGTAACGCAAACAGTCTGAAATTAATTAAATTTCGCAAATTTTAAACTTACCATGTTGCAGGGACACTTAAAATTGTGCTACTGTTGATTGATTTGACGAATGATAGTAGTATCTGTGATTTTATCGTCGTTGGCTAACAAAAATGCCTTACTTAAAATGATTGACAGTCCCGAGTCTCCTTCAAAAGGGAGAAATACATTTTCAAAGCTCATTGGTTTGCTTCGATCAGGGACAATACAAAGGTATTGATCGTTTGGCGACATTAAGATATTGGTACTTTGTAAGTGGATTTTATAGGTGCGCAATCTCCCTTTTATTACTAAAAACCTTTCCTGCAATTCTGCAACAGGTGCGATTTTGAGTTTAGGCAGTAACCCTGCAATAATTTCGTGTCGGATTTTTCCAATTTCCCCAATTTCTCCAAATGAATAACTTTGCCAATAATTTCGATAATGATTGGCTATTCCCCCGCTGTCACGCCAATTTGGATCATTACCCACACCGGCTACGCCCACAAACAGGTCCACGTCGCGCATGATTTCCGAAAATACGAGGCGGGGTACTTCCGTTAACGGCACTGTTTCATCCAATCGACCGTTTTCAGTACTCAAAAAGCGCACTTGGTCAGTAGTGATGTAGAGCCAAATACCGGCATCGCTCCAAGCGTCGTTGGCGTTTACATTTGAAACCCGGTATTCCGCTTTTAAATGGTATTGAGGCAAATGTAACTTAGCAAATGTAAAATCATTTCCTCCATCATGGGCATTTAATGGGCTATACGCCCAGCCTCGAAGTTTGGCCAATGAGTTGAACTGATATTGTTTCAAGATATGCGCCGCCATGCGATTGCTGTACATGCGAGTGTTGATTTCGGCATCAGTAAGCAAATAAATCTCACGGTATGCCTGTTTGACGGGTTGTATGATTTGGTGTTTATTCAAAAAATCCCGCCATTTTCGTACCTCTTCCGGGCTGTGTAAGGCAGGATGCCAAAGCTTTACCGATTGCTGATCCGTTACTTCGATAGGCTGCTCATCTAAATCTACAAATCCTCCGTTCAACCAGATGCCTGTAAAGCTATGTGTATTGTCAGAGAACTCCCAAATCAGTTTTTTGGTGATAAAGCTCATTAGCCCATGCTCCAAAAAGCAGGTTTTAAAATGGGTATAACGATGAATGCGGTTTAATTTCAGCTCACTGTCCAACCGGTCGCGCTGAACAGTGAGATTGGTTTGAATTTGTTTGGCCGTGTTTTTAAGCTCAATAAGCTGCTCTCTGTATTTTTCTTTAACAAAACCCGGTTCCGTTTTTTGGGGTGTTCCATCGGGTTTGTACCAGTTTAAGGATGTTTTGCCAATTTGTTCTATTTTCAAAATCGCCTTATAATCATCAAAGAACCGAATAAGTTGCCCGTTGGTCAGTTCAAAATCATTATTGACTATATCTTCCAATTCCGATGTGCTGATGCCCAGCTTTTGAGCAGCTTCGGTCAGGTATTTTTCAATCAATGTTTTTGTATTCGGCTGCCTGATGCGCATTTTAAGGCGAGACAGATAACTTATGCTTTCCGTATGTTGCGCTAAGACATATAAACAGGCATTACCTATGGCAGGTGCCTCCGGGCCGATACCGGGTGTTTTACGGTATGCTCTTTCACATACTTTCGTAAGTGTTTGCCAAATGTGTTTGTCTTTAAAAGAAGTACAAAGCCAAATCAACCCTTTGATATACTCTTTGTTTAATTCAGTTACAATTCCATGATACCAATACCCCGTAGAAACATCTTTATTCTCCTGTTGAATAAATAACGCTAAAAACAACAATAAACAATCTTTAATCCATTGCTTATCAATATTTTGAATTAACTTCTCTGTTTCTTTGAAAAACCTAGCGGTAGGTTTCGACCCGGATACATTTTGTATACATGCCATTATCAAAAACCAGTCATTCCGCTCTTTATCCGGCATTTGATTAATGTGTCGGTTAAACAAAACACCCAATTCATCTTTGTTTGAAAAATAAATTGATTGGTTAAATGAAGGTGCAACTTTGCCGGTATACAGATAAAAGACAGTATCAATACGATTGATGTATTTGTTTTTTTCGGTAAACTGATTGGTATTTTCATACCTTCTTTTTACCGTTTCCTTACAGGCATCAAGGATATCTGTAAAACGTTTACTCAATAAAATGCCGCTTGTTTTAAAAAACCGCTCTGTTTGCCTGATTATATTATCCCAATCTAAATCAAAGTAAGACCATCGAAAAGGTTCATATTTTAAATGAAGTTCCAGCAAAGCGTACAGCTGCTCTTCTGATAAAGGTAAGGTACTACGGGTAACGCCTTCATAAATAACAAATAAAATGAGATCGAAGTCACTTACCCCTACATTGTTTATTGACCTCATCCTGCCCTTTTCAATCAATACCTCCAACAAATAAAACAGGTAGCTAATTTTTTCGGATGAATGTAAAATTATTTGTGCGCTTTCAAGCTCAAAAACAGCTTTACTGTCATAATAATAAACTTTTTTTAATTTTGATTCTTCATAGACAGCGTTTGTAACAGCAGTAAAAGACTCAATTTCATTGATTGTCAAAGATGCTGAATTCTTTACTTTCCCATCTCTGAAGATTGCTGTAATATCCATATGAAAATAACATTACCCTCCTACCAGCGGAGTGATTTTGACAAAACTGATTTTAGTGTAAGGGGTAAGAGTGAACGTTTCATTGAGATCGTCCACCTGTTTGTCATTAATCAACATAAAAAAGCCGTTTTTCTGAAAAGCATCAACGGCAATGTAATACTGCTTTTCGGCATCAATTTTTTGATTAGGCTTCAATAAGTAGCCATTCAGCGTTTTTTCGGCATCAACAGGGGCTATTAAACCGTTAAAATAACTCTGTTCGCGTTGCTGATTGAAGCGATCCACTTCCGCTCGCACACGCAGTTCAATGATCTCTCTGACACTTAATACCGGCGCCTGTGTCTCAATATCCAGTTGATTGATGACTGCACCCACCATTGATTCGTCTAAAAATGAAAGCCGCATTTATGAGTATTGTTTGATTGATTGAAAACAATGAGCATTTAGCCCAAATTTGCCTGTTTTTTTAAAGCAATTAACGCTTTATTTAGCTATTCCAACGCTTTAAACCAATGTATTTCTTTTTGTATTAACGTATGTGATGATGCTTTCACCAATGCATTGTCACCCACTGAGGCCCGGTTTAGCAATCTGTTGATACATTTACCTTTTTGATATAAAAAAACACAATTGTTAATGCCCCTGTTATATGCATAAAAGGACTGCCTTTCAACAGTCCTTTCGCACTTTGTAACGAATGCTCAAGATACCTGCCGTGACGGTGTATTGATGCGTTTTTGTTACTTATCCAATCGACCTATAAATATCTCTCTGCTTCCCGCTGATGTTTTGGAATTTCGGCCAAACTTGGCCGTTAAGTAAAAAAAACCTGTTATAAATACATTGTTGCTGCTATCAACAGCAATCTTATTGCCATAATCAAAATGTGTCCCTCCGGCAAATTGCGTCCACTGCCACATACCGCTTGGATTGTATTTGGTTATAAAAATATCTGTTTCACCTGCCGAGGTTTTTATGGCAGAACCAAAAGTGGCTGTGCCGGAAAAAGCACCTGTCACATACACATTGCCGTTGCCATCAACGGCAATGCCATAACCAAAATCATTGCCTGTTCCCCCGGCACTCTGTACCCACTGCACACTGCCGCTTTTATCGTATTTGGCTACGAAAATATCTCTATATCCCGCTGATGTTTTCGTGACAGTGCCGAATGTGGCTGTCCCCTCAAAATAACCTGTCACATATACATTACCGTTGCCATCGACGGCAATGGATCTTGCCTCATCCACTCCTGTTCCACCTGCCGAAGAAATGGCCAGCAGATTGGGCGTATAGTTGGAGGGATCCTGATAACTGCACAGCCACTTGCCGTCCAAATACACCCGCAAACATTTAAAGGTAATGTCATAAACGACATCGCCTTCCTGCGGAGAAGATAAGGCTAAAACAGCATCATAACTAAGTTTGGGAGGTGAGAAAACCGTAGGAGAAATCGTGGTATTTTGAGCCTGTAACTGAATATGCAAAGCAAATACTAATGCCAATAAGCAAAGGTGCTTCATTGTGTCAACGAGATAAAGGTTTAATTGCGGTTTCTGTTTAACTGCCCGTTTTCTTATTGTAATAATAACAGTTACTTCAACAGACGGGAAAGTGAGCGCAATTTACGAGTGAATCTTCGAAAAAGCCTCGCCAAAATCCTTAAAAGTCAAATCAAAATTGATACTTATTTTTGTTTCAATTGAAGTTTTGTTTCACACACTTAACTTGAAAAAATAGTTTAGCGTATCCATGAATATCTTTTATATTGCAATACCTTAAAACCCCTTATTGCCTTTAGCTCTATTATGACCCGATATTTATTGCCTCTGTTATTTTTTCTTCAAGCTAATTTTTTGATTGCCAATAATTTATTTAAAAATAACCATTTGATTGAATCATCCTGCGACTCATTGATTACCGTCAGAATAATCCATCCGTCCTGTGATAAAGACAATGGAATTATCAGGTTATCTGCTAAAATGCAGAATCCATCTTTTCTTTGGTCGGATGGAAATAAAGATTCAGTTCGCCTGGATTTAGCCCCGGGGGTTTATTCTGTATCTATTAATGATGCTTCCGGATGCTCCGTAAATCAAGAGTATAGACTTTTCAATTTCGGCACTTTTGTTCCCATATCATTTCAGGTTACTCACCTCAACGGATTAGTAAAATTTCAAGGCAGCAGCTATCCAAATAAAGAAATGAAGTGGGATTTCGGGGATGGAACTACTGATTATGATAATATAGTTTATCATCACTATACCGGCAACGGAGTATACAATGTAACGTACTCTGTTAAGCAGGATTGCGGTCATAGCACCGTCTCAAAGCAGGTAATCGTAACAGAATATGAAAGACCGGACTCTGAAGGTTTTACCGCCAAAAATTTAACGTCCGGTTTTGATTATAACGCTGATATAATGTATAAAGCCTGTAAATGTGCCGGCAAAAGTTTTTTAAAAACAGATTTAAACAGTGATATTCATCGTATCTATGTGTTTG
This sequence comes from Runella sp., assembly GCF_965279615.1. NCBI lineage: Bacteria > Pseudomonadati > Bacteroidota > Cytophagia > Cytophagales > Spirosomataceae > Runella > Runella sp. The sequence continues at coordinate 967,018 of NZ_OZ257252.1, forward strand.
AGCCCCAAAAGGATGAAATTACTCTTTTGCCCATCGAAGCCGGCTATTCCCATTGGGGAGTAAATTATGAACCACCGGTCTGTTATAAAGATAAATTGTATTTTTCAGGAAAAAACCCTGCAGGCAGATTTGTATTATATAAAACAGACGGCACAGTACAGGGAACTTCTCAACTGGTTCTACCCGATGCAAGGTATGCCAATAACCCTAATATGTTTTTCATCCAACGGGATACTTTGTATTTTAAGGGTGAATTCATTGAGGACGGAGTTATCGGAGCAGGCCATCTTTTTAAGACGGATGGAAATACCATTTTCCCGTTAGGTCAGAATACATATCAAATCCCTCAGGTCTTTAAAAATAAAGTCATTTACAGAAAGACCATTACTTATGAGAACAGTTATCTATACATAGCTGATCAGCTCGACAAACCGGCTACTACATTATTTACTTCTTCCTATTGGACTACAGATAATGTAAACGGGTATATTAGCCCTCTCGGTGAAGTAAACGGGTATTTTCTGTTTCATGCGAATACGGCAACTTATGGAGTTGAGCTTTGGCGTACGGATGGAACTGTTCAGGGAACCCAACTTGTCAGGGATATTAATCCGGGAACACCTTCATCCTATATCTACTCTTATCTGATAAAAGATGATGTCCTGTATTTTACAAGTAATCAGGGAATATTATGGCGTTCTGATGGGACCCCGGAAGGTACATTTGCATTAAACGATCCGGAAACAGGACTTCCTTTAAAAAATATCGGCGCTTTGACATCCTTTAAATCTAAACTGTATTTTTCCACTTTAGGCACGGGTCCATTTCAGGCTTCGGTAAAATATTTATGGAAAACAGATGGTACACAAAATGGATCATCAAGATTATATAATCCGGTTACAAAATCGCCGGCTTATGTAACATCCGCAGATTTGAGAGTATTTGTAACAGATTCTCTTTATTTATATTATTTTAATGATAACTATAACTATGACAAATCAGAAATTTGGCGAACCGATGGTGCCGGTAAATTTCAAAAATTAGACAGACTTTACTGTAACCCAATCCCAGGCCTTCTGTTTTCTGATGGGTTCAATCGAGTTTACGGATCTAAAAATTCTAATTACACCTCATCGCCCGATTTATTTATACTTAAAGACTCTCAAATTCCGGTTGTTAATGACCTGGCCGCTTATTCCGGAGCTTCTGTTACAGCTGAGTACAAAGGCAATTTGAAAATAGATTGGTATTTACCAAACAGGAACTATTGTGTTGTACCTCCGGATCATTCCGGAAACCGGTTTACGTTTTTAAATACATCGAATTTAGCAAATGCACCCATAAGATACATTGGGGTGGATGCTGAAAAAGGCCTTGCAAGTTTGGCAATACCTTTGAATGTCTATACGATTCCCAATCTCTATTGGGAAATCGATGCCGTTCATCGTTGCAGCAGCAATGATTTGAAAATAATGTACCACTCCTCAAAGCCCTTTCGAACGGGAAATCAGTTTTTGGTAAACTTTTACACGGCTGATTATGGATTGATCAGTACCGTTGTGCCTGTTATAACCGGCAACACTCTTACCGTTAACCCGCCGGCAGATGCGCGAATATTTACGGTAAAAACGACGTTGCCTTCTCTGGTTTCATCCTATTACAGCGTACCTACAACCCTAACTACTTACAGAGCGCAGGTATTTGGAGACAAAAACATACAGATGGGAGACAGTACTAAAATAACGTTAGCGCTATTCGGGCGAGGGCCGTTTACATTTAAATTCGGAGAACAGGTTTATAAAGATGTATGGCGAACGCCCGTTGAAATCTATGTCAAACCAACAGAAAGTACCGTCTATCAATTGGATAATTTCACAGGTATTTGCGGCTCGGGAGTCGTTGATTCACAAATCGCTTTAGTCAGAGTATCTCCGCCGTGTCCACCGAATTTTGTCCATCAAAATTCGGTTTTGCCAATGTATTATAAAACAAATGGAGTCATAGAAAGCAGCGGGATAATAAGTCCTAAAGCCGATACGATTTATCAATCTAATAAAATTGAACTGCTCCCCGGATTTAAAGCAGACAGCGGTTCTAAATTTACGGCAACCTCAGGAGGTTGTAATTAATGAAGTACCCCTGAATGCAACCGGTCTAACATAAATTGAATTTCTCAACTTTTAAACTTACCGAGTTTTAGTGACATTTACACATATAAAACCTCACCCCAATTGGGGTGAGGTTTTATATGTGTAAATGTCACTATTTTATTATAGTGAATTTTCGGCTAATAATATTTCGCCCATTATTAAATTTCAACAAATATTCACCATTAGGTTGAGATGATAAATCAGTTTGATTTTCCTGCCAACTTCCGTTACCGTTCAGCGATTTACCGGTAATAACACTGCCGTTCAGGTTCAAAAACTCCAATTGTGCTTTTTGTCCTATTTCCAAATAGTAACGTACAGTTACCTTACCATCGGCAGGATTAGGAAACAGCTTTATTGTTAATCTATCCTCCTGTTCATTTGGAACAACCACCTTATCAGCTTCAAAGCTGATACGTGCGCCGCTTTGAACACATACCTTTTGGAAACAAAGATAAGCTTGTCCGCTGCTGAGATTAACCGTATTAGTTCCCGCATTAAGATAGGCGGTTCCTACGGTTACCTCGGTGTAACCACTTGAAAGTGCAACAGGCTCACTATGTAATGTACCGGAGTTATTGTTAACCGTCCGGCGTATTATGCCGGGTCCTTCATGGGAGCGATAATAAACTTTGATAGTATAGGTTCCTGCATTGGATACGGTAACGCTATAGTTACGAACCTCATATTGATTACCGGAGCATTCAATTGACTCTGCACTGCAACTCGAATTGCCGCTTCCTCCACATTCATTTGCTTGTAAAATGGTAGAAGTATTAGAGTTGCCGCTTACACAATTATCAACCGTACAGGTGGCAGTGTAATTTCCCGGTGTTGAAACTACCAAGCTGCTACCCGTTGCGTTTGTTGACCAAGTCACCGTTCCAGTACAATTATAGGCATTTAGTGTGACTGTCTGATTGGAAGAAGCGCAAACTGTTCCTGAAGTCGGACTGATGGATGGTGCTGAAGGTGCTGTGCAGCTATTGCCACTTTGAATACACACCTTCTGAAAACACAGATAAGCGCTCCCACTACTAAGATTAAAAGTATTGTTCCCCGCATTTAGAGAAACATTTTGCACCTGAACTTCTACGTATTGATTGGGTCCCGTTTGTCCTATACCAACCGTTTGAACAGTATTGCTGCCACTAATTGCCCAACGTATGGTACCTGCACTTTCATGAGAACGGCAATAAATTTTCAGAGTATAAGTTCCTGTAGTTGGCACATTAACTGTATAATTACGAACCTCATATTGATTACCGGAACATTCAATAGATTCTGCACTACAAATCAAATTACCTCCCGGCCCATTATCTACATTTACAGTAACCCCGGCAGAACTGCTTTGGCAATTATTTACGGTACAAGTTGCATAATAAGTCGTTGTCTGTGACGGGCTTACATTCGTAGAAGCACCTGTTGCCCCATTTGACCAGTTGACAGTTCCTGCACAATTGCTTGATGTAAGACCTGATGTACCACCCGGAGATATTGTGGAAGGATTAGCAGAAAGGTTCGGTGGCAAAGGAGGGTTACATGCATTTGGGCAACCGGTTGATTGAAAAATAAAGCGCTGATTGTCGCCGTTATGAATTCCCCACAAATGAATTAAATTTCCATCATCATTATTATTATTGGACACATCCATTACCATTTGATTGCTATGCTTAGGATTGAGACGGTAACTACCGTCATTCATATTGGCAAATTGCCATTTTTGATAATTTGACCCATTGTAATCCCATAGTTGCAATTCTGTTCCGTAACTTGTACCCCCATTCGGAGACTCAATACTTCTATTGGAAGTGGCAGCCATTATTTTATATGAATCTCCATCAACGGCTTCCAATTTGAATATTTGGCTGTTTTGACCGTTGGCATTATATTGGCGAATTCTTGCTCCATTACCATCATTATCCATTTGCATCATTTTGTTAGACAGCTTACTCTTCATTGTATAACAACCATTTTGGAATGGCAAATTATTGCCGCCGCCCCGAGGATCAATCTCAGCAAAGCAATTAGCGAAAACTTCCATTAAACCGTTAGAAATCAGAGTACTTTTTGATACAAATTGCCAATTACCTCCATTGTCGGCTTCAGCATAGAGTGTTCCGTTATGAAAGCGCGCATAAACATTTTGACCGTTATTTAAGACATATACAAAATCCCCGGCTATAAATCCGCAATTATTACTTGAGTTATTACCGATACTGCACGGGTAAATTGTAACTATCAACGTATTTGAAGAGGTTAAATCCGGACGATTTAGATAGCTTCTTGTACAGGTTACAGTATATTCCCCGGGTTCATTTGCAGAAAAGTTAAAACTATCTCCTGAACCGGATGCAAAATGGCCGGTCGGTTGAACAGACCATGAATGTAAATATTGCCCTTGAGTAGGTGAAAGCATCGAAATATTTACCAGTACAGACCCCGGGTCAGTTCCGGGATCTTGCAGACAAGGCGTACTTCCCTGACTAAAATATGGAGAAGGTGGTGGAACAACAGGGCAAGTAGACGGACTGGTCAATAAGTTTTCACCTATTCCTAAATTCTCCCATACTTCCCTCGGAGAGTCAGTATGGGGAGTATTAACACCGAGTCCATAAACGGCGCTGAACCTGGTAAGTCCGAGAGTTTGCGCCGTGTTCACGTTTAATAATTCACGGTCGTTTTGAGTCGCTCTGGCTCCTTGATAATCGATGGAACTAAAAGTGGGGACAAAACAAAAGGAAAAAGAAGGACCGTTATAATTAAAAAGTCGGCGAGGAATCGGCTTTGTGCTTTCCCCCCCCGGCAAAAAATCATCATTAAATGATGACCCATAGTAAATGAGTGATGCCCCCCAAAAAAGTGTCCCATTTGCCCAAAAGCTTAAAATGCGGCTATTATTATTAATCTGATTGGTATATGCATCAATATAAGCCAACTGAACAGCCGGTATAATCGGTAACAGTAGCCGTACTGCCATGAGATTACTCCCATAATTAAAATTATTGAATATATCTCTGTCTGAGGCATTCATACTGCCATTAATTATGGCGACATTATTTTCGGTATTTTGGGGATAACCATTGTTTCCCATTTGTTGTAAACGATTCCTTAAATGGTCAAATTCAGGATGAGGTTGACCTACTCCAACTACAAAACCCGGGTATCCATAATGCATTAATAATTGTGTCGCTGCCGGAGTATTAAGCGCTGAATACAAACTGGACAATTTTGGAAAAAACCTCAAAACTACATTTGTTATAAATGCAGGATTAGCAGATCTAAATAGTTGAATAATACTAACAGGAATGTTTGCTCCCTGATGCGGGCTATCGCTGGAAATAAAAATTTTTACATTATGATTAATATTGTCATTTTCCATTTTTCGTAACGCCCACCTACCAATTAATCCGCTCATACTTTCGCCTATTACAATCAATTTTTCATTTCCCTGTTTTTCAGCATTTACCTGCATTATCAGGTTTTTCAATACTTCAGCATTATTTTCAATAAAATCACGACCATCGTCATAATCCAGTAAGACTAAATCATAACCTCTATTAGTGTATGCTCTTAAAACCCTGGTATAGTATGCCTGAATTTCATCAAGTCCTACGTCATTTCCAAGATCAAACCCTTCTGCCACAATAATAGGTTTATCAAAATAATTATCACATCCTAAAATTACCCGTACATTTCCCCTGGGAACAGAAACGGATGTACGACCATTTTTAAGACGACTGTTAGGGGTAATGGTGTCTTCTCGAACAGGTTTGGCTGTAATTGTAAATTCTCGAAATATTTGAGGACGTTCAAGTTGTCTAACATTAACTCTTGTATAAAATAAATAAGTACTTCTTGCGGTGTAAAGACGAATACTGAGTGATCTTTCACCAATACTTGAAAAGTGATAAGGGATTATTTGGTCTTTCAGGTCAAATGATCGAAAACCTTTGCCGTCCTGAAAATCAATTTCCAACTTCTTTATCTCATTCTTATTATTGGAAATATGCAGCGAAGGGCTTATCCTAAAATTTACATCAGCCTGATAAATGTCTTCCTGTAAAACAGATGCCGCCACTATGTAAAGATTTTCATATTTATCAGAACTGATTTTTTTCCCATCCTTTTTGGCCTTAGCATTTTCATCCAGCTGTTCTTGGTTTAGATAGGTGGCATCAATGTTAATAATACCAATCGGAATACTGTTATTTTTACTTTGATTTTGAATATCTGTATTAACCAGCGTACTACTGTTTGGCATTTTATCACTTCCTTTGCGTAAATCTGCCATTGATAGTCTTTCATAGAAACCAAGCCATTGATCAGCACTGAAACTTGCAATGATTTGTCCTTTTGAATTACGGATCGGTTTGCGATAATAATCTAATTCATCAACAGAAAAAAAACCTTTATTAATCAAAACACTGTTTTTTAAGCCTGAGACATCCAGTTTGTTAACATAATCATCAATCTGTTTTTGAAAATCGTCTTCTTTTTGAGCGGATACTGAAAAAAAGACATGCGCATACAGCAAAATTTGGATGAGAAATTTTAAATGAGATTTCATGAAGGAAAAGGTTTATAGTAATTATCTTGGAATTAATCTATAATCGTACTGCGCTGTTGCTCCTACCTCTACAATACAACAACTCTTGGCGCTCTGCCCGTTAAGAAACAGTAAAAAATCTTTATACCTGTTTCGGGTATAAATTTCAACATTAATTGAGTGAAATTCCTTAGGCACGTCAACTGTGACATTGTATGTACCTGTTTTATCTGTATAAACAGTTTTAATTACATCACTGACAGGACGTATAGAACCACTCATCCCCAGAATTGTGACTTCAACACTATCAACAGGTAAATTGGTGTTATTGTCAATGATACTGCCATAAACAGTTGTTACTCGACTTTCAAAAGGACTTTTTAAGCAGCCACCTGTCAACAGCATCAACGTGGTTGCATAAAACAGGTTGTTAAATAGATTTTTCATAACATCGAAAACTTTATTACAAACATTGGAAGTTTAATCAAGAAAAACAATACCGGAATTCCGGTATTGTTTATAGATCTGTTTTAATTTAAACGATAAAGTATCTTCTGTTCTGCTATATACTCAATGCTTTTTATTGACACTGCCCAATTTCTTTATCTTTTGATTTTCAGTTATTTACAACATCCTTTTCTACCTATTAGATTAATTAAGCAATTCAATTATGCCTGAAAGCTACAATATTCCCGCTTGGTTCTCCTTCATCTTTGAAGAACATTAACAGGCATCTCTCTATGATTCAAAACATATGCAGTTTTAATCACTGTCGACTTTCTGTTTTATAGAATGGCAACGTCGTTGGGCTTTTGGTTGACGATACCGGTTCCACTATGGCTTATTTCTAAAAATCAATTGTTTATTTAACTGTTATTCATCCATTTTTAACGGATTCCGTTTTTTTACTTGCCATAATTTACGATCGAATTTTAGTCTATAACGTCAAGCTATATACGAACCGACACTTACATGTCAATCGTAGTGGCCTGCGATTTGATAGATTTTGTAGACCTGCATTGTTAGAGTTAGTTAATTTGAGGCTTCCTTTGATTGGAAGCCCCGTTTTTAACGAATGCTCACAAGACCTGCCGTGAGGTATTATTGTAATGTGTAACGAAAATCCGCTCATGCGCCGGAACGCCGGTGCGGTTATTATTGTAATGAATTGTATTGACATCATAAGCTATTGACGCCTTACCTGATTCGGCAACACTTTTTGTCTATTGGGTTTTGACCATGACAAATCATTGTTAAATAAATTATGAATGAACACCCTGCCTACTTCCGTCCACACCAGATAATGATTCGTGTGACTTTGCCCTTCTCTGTCCGTGTATTGATGTGTTTTCATCAACGCAAAGCCGCGATGTTGGTATTTGGCATACAGGATATAATTTTTACCGCTTCTGTATTGTAACCCCGCCTTGCACAATTTGTCATTCAATGTTTTGGCCGTCATGCCCAATTCTTTGGCGATCATCGTAGTGGTGATACCGGTATCGGACTGCAATACTTTGTCCACATATTCCGCTTTGGGAGCCAGTTTTTGAATCTGTTCTTCTTTTTCGGCCAATAACCGATTGGCAACCAATACCGCATTGGACAATATTTCAACATCACTTTGGGGTTTGGTCAATTGCCCGATCAATTCTTTGCTTCTTTTTTCATATTGTATGAAATACTGTCTTATTTCTTTACCCTTTTCGCTTCGTTGCAGCATGGCGATTTCTTTGGCGGTGTCAAGGGTGAGGTAATAGTCGGTAATGGGTTGGTTGTTAAGGGGGTGTACTTTTTGGTACGGGGTGTAGTCAACGCCTTCATTAAACCCATATTCAAACATTCTTTCAATCCATTTACTGAATCGTTCCGCAAGTGCAAAATATTCATACAAATCTCTTGCGCTCACCACCTCCGAGCCTTGCCCGTCGGTGGTGATATTGATAAGTTGCTGCATGATTAAGATTGCGTTTCGCGGTATTTGCGCTGAACTGTTTTAACAACCTTGTTGGTAATTTTTTTGTCAAGGTCTTTGGCACCGTTCAAAAATGTAATTAATGCAATCGCCATGTTTTGTTGATTGGCTTGGGTGTCAGCATCCAATGAAAGAAAGGCTTCGGAGGCAAACAGATCATGGATTCTTATAACTTCAGTCCTCCGGACATCTCTCATTGGTTTATTTGCAATATTGATGACTCACCACCCTACTTAAAGGTGCAAAAACTGGTATACTATGCTCAAGGTTGGTCATTGGCAATTTTTAACAGATCACTGTTTGAGCAGGATTTTCAGTCTGGATCACAAGGCCCTACCCTACCGGAGTTGTTTGAATCTTATGAGATTGATCTCAGTCCAATCAGTAAAGAAGTTGAAGAATTGCTTATGGATGTCAGAAATATGTATTATCGTGATGCATTGGAAGAATGGGCGCTTTCGGATGGACCGTGGCAAAAAGCAAGGGGTGAATTGCCTTTGGAAACTGATTCCAACAACATCATTACCAAAGAAAGCATGCATCAATACTATACCAACAAACTGCGAAGCATTTTAAGGCAAACGAAATAAATCTCATAAATCAGGGAAAGCTTCAAACTACCAATTTCTTTGGCCAAATTCCATTACAGTAACGTGTACATGAACAAATTTATCTCTGAATATCATAATATGGACACCTCTGGCTCTGGCTGTTTCAATGGCCTGGGTTAATCGAAGACGATATTCCCTGCTCTCAATCATAGAGAGTCTGTCGTATACATTCAAACTTCTTTGACTCGCCTCGCCTCTTGGTTCACTAATGGCAGGTTCGGGCATTTGACTCAATCTGGGTCCGGGAGTGAACGTTTCACGCGACATTTGTAAATCCTCATTTTCTTCTGCCATATGTTCATAATCTCCCCTTCTTATGGCAGTTCTCCTATTTGCATCTTCCGCTCGCTGATAAAGATTCCCATAGCGAATGGGAAGGCGCGGTAAACCCAAAGCGTAACTCCCAACGGGCAAATCCTCAATCAAAGAAACAAGGCCCAGGTTGATTTCTTCCGGTGCAAACTGCGCCCATTCATTAAAGGTATGCCCACCATATCTGGACAAATCAACTGCCTGTAAATGACTGTGAAAACTGTCACTGTCATTAGGTCGGGCGATACTGTATATACCCAAAGGGGTATTTCTTCGTTGAGATTGTCGCCCCAACTCGACCAGTGTTGATAGAATATTCAATTGTGGAATCACTAAATTTCCCATACGCCCGCCTAAGTCCAAAACATTTGTCCCGGGAGTAATATCTCTTAACTGTTCCAATTCGTATTGAATTCGGGGTATACCTCTTACCAGGGTTCTGGGGGATATACTAACTCTAATGACCCCTGCATTAATAAATTGAAGCAATTGCTCAGCATTTGCAGCTATATCAATGCTCAAATTCAACACTCGAAAGTATTCTTCCTGTAAATCCATGCTGAGACTCTCTCGGTCTGTAAATCGCAGCATCTCACTTTGGGTAAACTCTGCCTCCCAAAGCCTGAATCCGGTAGAGTCATTTTGAGAAAAAAGGTCAAAGGGTCTATCCTCTTCATGAGGGGATTGAGATCGTTGCCTCCTGCGCCGTCCGGCAGTATGTCTTTCGGCTGCATACATTCGAAATTCACTATTACCTGAAAAAAGATGGTATTTCTTCATAATTTCTTATTAAATGACCTTTGCCAAAAAACTATATCAGTTTTCAATCAGTCGTAAAATATGTATCAAACGGTAACAAAATTTAAAAAAGGTTTAGGTTACGCTTATGAAGCGGAAGGCTCAAAATATCGTTTATTTTATTTTTAGTTTTTGTATTTTTGAAATATATTAAGTAATTTATTAATATTAATAAAAAATACTGCTTGCTTATTATTCAATAGCTACAATTCCTGACATGCCCCCAAAACCTAAAATACCCAGTACCGAAGAAATGGTCAAATCGACCTATTTGATGACAAAGCAAATACGAAAAAACGTCAAGCGTGAACGTGGACAGATCATCTTATCTTCTGCCATGTCTAAACGTCTTTTTCAGGCATTGCATACCGTCACTTTGTATTTGCATCAACCGGCTCATGTGCGCCAAAATCAAATTGACCGCATCATTGATGTTCGTGACACATTGGAAGCTGAATACAAAGAGCAAACCGGAAAAACATTCGAACCTTGAAAATAGCCATTGACAACATTACCATTGATGAACCGGCAGGAATGGCCGGAATGTACTTTGAAAAATTACGTTCCACACGCCTGCGCGGTCAAACACGGATCAATATTGGCCGTGTCAAAAATACGGGTATGGCCAGAGGCATCGGCGAGGTTACAATTAGTGAGCCGATTGCTATAGCCATATTGAACAGTGCTTTTGAGAAATACAAAGTAGATGCGGCCGTACGATTTCAATTGATGGATAATGATGGGGCCAATTTTATTGATTCTGAAATCAACATGGCAAACTGTCGGGAAAAACCTGATGGCTGGAGTGTAACTATGCGCGATAACGGTGATGTGGAAACCCTGAATCTGCAATTGGATGCGGTTGTCAGTATTACACCTGAAACGTTATTTACCATTGAGACGATTGCCTTGGCTCAATCGGTAACCCACACGATCAATTCCGATTTGGCAAGAGTGGCTTGGAAAACACCGGCTTCTAAAAATCCTTCTCATTTTCCTGCATGGAAAGCAGCTTCCTCCAAGGCGGAATCAACGGGAACACCACAAACCGTCAATGATGTAAATCAGGAACAACCCGTTTGGGTAAACAGTACGGGAGATGAGAAGCGCGTTTATGTGACGGCTCGTATCTCCATTGCCCACCGCAGTTCCACTACCATGACAGGGCAGGTTATTTTGTATGTCATTTCAGGCGTCGGCACAACGTCTTATACCATTGTGGATGTGGTATTGACAAATGCTTTAACCACTGTGACGTATGCTGTTGACCGTGAGATAACGGTACCACAAAACGGGCAGGTATTCATTAAGCTCAGTTTTGTGGGAACAAGTGCGGATTACGAATTTAATTACCGGGATGATTCCTATTTGGGTGTAAACCCCGACAATGCAGTTCCGGAATCAACGTGTTATGGATGTTATGCCATTGATGCATTGCGGCTGATTGCAGCCATAATCGCTCCTAACCTGGTAATACGAAACGAAGTGCCTGCTTTGGAAAAAGAGTGGATCACCAACGGGTATAATTTGCGCGGTGTCAAAGCGGATTTGATAGCAAGCTTCGGGCAATTATGGGATGATCTTAATCGGCTTCACAATTTGATGATTAATCGGGTGGGTGACAATGAGATCAGCATTGTTTCTTTTGATTTCTACATTGACAATACGGATGATGGTGTAGTCATGCAGGATGTGAACTATTACGAAAGAGGCACATCGTCTGAAGTATTCGTCAGTCGGGTACGAGTGGGTTTCAATAAATGGCAATCGGGTACACCAACGGGCAATGAAGAAAAGTACGGTAATGAAGAATACAGTACGGGCTTACTAAAGATCAACAATACATTGGATTTGGTATGTACAACGCTTTGTGCAAGTGAAAAACTCATTGAGGCGGTTCGTCGTCAGCAATTTGAAGTAGGCGGCAATCGGACAGATAAAGATGAAAACAATGATGATGTATTGTTTCTGATACCCTGCTATGAATATCCTATTGACACAAAGCAGGTGTTGGAAAACTGGGGCGGTGTTTGGTCAGCCTCCAATCAGGTACTGACCAAAACCAAAGGCAGTCCTGATAATACTAAAACTACAGCTGCTTTTGACAAACCCCGATTCACCGGTCGCCCTGTGTTGGTCCAAGGCAATTTAACGTCGCGTGAATGGGTGCTTTTGGGTGATACACTCACTTTTTATCCGCAAAACAGGATGGTAAAAGTATTGGTCAACAAGGCAAGTTATCGTCCCGGAGCGGCGGGGAGCGGGTCTGACTTTAATACCATTATTGAAGGGTTTGAGTTGAAAATTTAATAAACTAAGAAATTTTTATTACTGCATATAATTATCAAAATTCCTTGGTATTAGCATAACTGGAATATTTATAAAGTGGAGAGGTTACCAATTCTTTTTCAAGCTCTTTGATTCTATCCCGTATTTGATGAGAATTTATTTTTTGTCTTTCTAAGGCAATTCCAAAATGATATAGATTATCATCATAGTCACCCTCCAAAAAAATAAAATTACTCATATCCTGATGATATGCAATACCATTGCTATGCATTTGTTTTGCTTTATGATAGTGCTGCAAGGCAATTTGAAATTGAGAGGTAGCGTCCAATGTCACCATCGCTTCAGAACCAATCATTTTCTCTAAGTAAAATTTAACTGTAAATTGTTCTTTTATATTATTTTCATAGTCATACAAGTCACATAACTCATAATGCTTAAGCCATTTTCCAAGTTTTCGGTGAAAATTAGCAATGTATGAATAGCTAAGGTATGGGTTGACACCATACATTTTGATTATATTTATTATTTGAATCAATGAAAAGATAGAGTTAGAAGTAATTTTTTTGTATTCAGCAAAAAAAGTCTTCTTCGGGTCATTTTCAGAATCATCTAAGTATTTATCAATACTACTGACAATCCCACTTGTGTTTTCCAGACTTTTATGTCCATTTCTATTCTTTTTCGAATATATTTCAGACCTTTTATGTTCTTTAAAATCCACTTCCCATTCTTCATAATTGGGAAATATCTTTGAAAGCAATACTTTATTGATTTTCTCCTGTAAATCAAGCTCCTGAATACGGGTAAACTGGGAGGTTATTCCAATATAGGGGTGTACCAAATTCAACTCAGGGATACCTTTTAGTATTTCAACAGGCTCTCCTTTAGCAGAGTATTCAGAATTGTATATATATTTAGAAACCAGGTCATAATTGGGGTATTTGGTTAGATCAAGATTTCTTACTTTCAGATCTGCCATAAAAAAGACAGCTTCTTTAATTTCAGAATTATTAGAGATATTTAAATAATTGTATTTTGTATATTTTTCAGGGTGGAAGATATCATTCATTCCAACGATATACTTATATTTGTATATCTGGGGCCTATCAGTCGATCCACTATTCCAACTGGTAGCCTCTAAAATCATCTGAAATATACTGGCTTCTAAAAATTTAATCAATCCATCATTATATTCAATTATTTCAGCGTCATAATAATTATTGTCTTTTGAAAAAAAGGCAGAATTTCTAACCAATTGTAAAATTTTTCTAAGTTGAAAGCTAAAGCTGGCGTTTTTACCAATCTTAGAATAGAATCTTGCAGATAAATAATAATTAAAAATAATATATTCGAGGTGATTAACGTTTTCTATTTCTTTATTAATGCTTTTAGTTTCTTTTATGCACGCTTCAATTTCTTTAAAATAATAATGCGCAACAATATCCCAAAACACCATTGGTCTGTCAAAATTCTTGAATTGATTTATTTTATATTCAAACAACGACTTATTTCTGGAGTCAATTTTTAATTGATTCAATTCAAATTCAACAAATTTGTGTTTAGAAGTTAATTTATCAAAATCATTAACTACGTTAGCACTATTTAATTTCTCTAAAGTTACATTATCAAAAAAAGCAACAATATCAGACCTGTTTTCCCATAAATCAATACACCAGTTAAATGTATTTTTTTGATTATTTTCTGAGACTGTATATAAAGAATTAGCAGCATTTGAGAAAGCAAATGCCAACACTTTTAAATATGTTTTACTATAGATGTTTTTATAAAACCTTAATTTTTCAGCACCTTCACAGCACAAAGAATGATAGGTTAAAGCAGTATTTAAAGGCAACAAAGTATTTAAAGCTTGTTGGTAATAGTAAAATGCCTGATATGAAGCTCTGTAATCTTTATTATACTGATTTTTTTCATTTATTAAAACAAAGCGTTCGTCAATCGAAAACTGTTTATTAATTAGAAAAATAAAAGGATTCTCGTCAACTATCTTTACGTATTTTTTTTCAACAAAATTTTTGTAAAACAACAAATTCCCCATATCGACATAATGCCCTGAAAGCACTATTTCATTATTTCCGTCTTTTTTATTAATATGTTCAATGATCGACAAAAGATCTAAACTATAATTTTGAATTTTTTCGATATTTATACCTTCAACATTATGTTTTTCCTGTAAAAAAAGGCTGGCTGAATAAGGCAAATGGATAATTTGTAGAATTTCGCTGTATGACACCAATTTTTTTGTTGAGTTACGAATCAATTCCTTTTCTTCAAGAGATCGCGATTCGATTCTAACTCTATCAATACCTACTACAGCTGTATAAACAAAATTTCGTATATCAGCAATAGCATCATTAAAATAAGCCAATGCCAGACTATTGTTTTTCATCTTTTCATAAACAAGACCAAGCTTTAGTTTTATTTTCACAAGCAGTACGATTCGTTCAAAGGTATCTTCATTACATTCTCTAAGGAGTTGTAAACCATCTAAGTAAGCCACAATTGAATCATCAAACTCCTGGTCAAAATACTGTGTATCACCAAGAAGGTTATTTAAAAAAGCAATAGAATAGATAACACTGTTTCCTTCATTATTAACTCCTGTATTTAATTGGCTATAGTTATTTCTTATATTCTTAATTTTAGTCAGTACATATTGTTTCACGTTATACATTTCATCTAAAGAAAAGTTAAATGCAGCCAGCTCATCTTCAAAAATTTTAGATATATATGTGATTTCGTTCGCTGTTTTATTGAAGAATCTATAATCAAAAAGGCCAAGTTCAGTTTCTCTAATATGGTTATTCCGCAAGTATTTTATTAATTCTTCGATAAAAAATCGAAACATTGGATTACGATTATTGGTAATTATTTCAGGGATTAACTCTAAATTTTCAATAGAAAAAGCAAATGGGTGAAATTTCAGAATATGATCCATCAGATATGGCATAGAAACTAGAACAGTATCGCTGAATTTTTTTATAACCTGACTTTGGGCTAATATGAATGGCCTAAATAAATAGGAGATAAAACCAAAACGATATTGATGTTTGAAAGGAAAATCAAGAAACAATACGTTTTCATTTTCATTCATTACTGTGGCATGTATCACCAACTTCAATTCATTATCTCTCCATTCTTCATTATAACTAACAATATATTCTTCTATTAATTTAGTCAATTTCTTAGGAGAACCATTACTTCTATATGTTAAGTAAATTACAAAATTTTGCAGTATATAAATTGTTTTCAAAATCTGACTTTCAGAATACATACCATTTCTGTCTTCTTTTAAAAAATTGTAATATTTTTTCAAAAATGAAACTGCTTTATCATTTTTTAATTTATCTCTTGGAATCAATATTTTTTCAAGATAAGAGTCAACTAACGCTGTCACTCCTTTTGTTCTTAAGTCATTATCGTTTGAGTCTTTTAAGAAACTATCAACATATATTACATGGTGAAAAATACTGCTTATAAAAGATTCTCTATCCGCAATATCGGCAAGTGAAGCATCAAACATTTCTCTACCGGCAATAAAAACAAATTTAGAATTAGCTGTTGTAATAAAATATTTCAACGTGGATAATATATTTATTATCAAATTTTTTCTATTTCTAATTTCATTAATCTTTATTTGATTAAACTCTATCTGTTCAGAGGGCTCAAAGTCATTATAATAGAAACCTTTACCGGGTGATGGCTCAACTTTATCCAGCTCATCAAATACTATTATAAATTTTTTCTTATAACTTTTAAGTTTATTATAATCTTGTAAAATATCAATTAACTCATATTCAATTTCTTTAGGATTTTTTATTGCATATTGTCTAACTTTTCGTTGAATAAATCCAAGTGGCAACTGTTCACTTAAACTTTGTATCCCATTTTCATTGGTAATTGCTGCATTGCTTCTTTCCTGTAAAGTTTTCAATTTTTTATAAATTTTATACTCTCCGAATGTAACTTCGTATATATATCTTAATTCAGGAACACTATAAAATTCGCTTCCTTCATAAATAAATAGAGCAATCATTAAAGAAATGAGAAAGCAGCCAATTGCAAAAGGCAATCCTTCTAAGAATAGCAAATCAAATACAAACAAGGTTAATGTAAAAAAAACTATAGTTAATCCTATTAAAAAATTTATATTCTTAACAGTGTTAAATACAAAAGACAAGGTATTTTTAAATATTGTAAAAGCATATGTAATTACCAAAGCTATTATGCCCAGAAGCACTAAATAAGCTAATAAAACTGTGAGCTTGTTTTCGTTATTATTATCCAGTATTTCTTTGATTGGGTTATTTTGATTTGCAAAAAATCTTTTTATAAAATTCTCACTTTTATCATTTGTTATTTTAATACTAGATGAATCAACAATTACTTGTTTTGTATTAAAATGCCCTAAGTTTTTCTTCAATGAATCATTTATTTTTGATTCTACATTTGTAGACATTTTTTCATTCAATACAGTTGAATCTCTATATACATACTGTTGCCGAATAAATGATTTATTAGAATTATATGAGTAAAAAAATACATAGTAAATTAAAGCAAAAAACATTAACGCAAAACATACAAATCTAAAAATACTTGTCAGTGTAAATAATTCTACTATGTTCAATAATTTATTTTCTTCAGCTCTTTGTATCAGATTATTTGTAATTTGTTTTAAAATATCCGTTTCATTAAGATTGGATTGAGCAAAGCTAATATCTATCTTTTCTACCTTTTCTCCTTTTTCACCCAGTGTTTTTTTATAACTCTTTATTACTTTTCTAACAAAACTGGTTTTACCCATGCCTCTGTACCCTGTAATCAGGTATGATCCAGAGCTGTTATTTTCACTTTTCAATAAGATATTCAGGAATTTTTCTTCTATCTGACCTCTACCCAGAAATATCTCTTCATCCATACCCGACGGCAATTCTTTGCCTAAAGGACTGTGGCTGAATTGATAATCCGGCAATTCAATATATACATCTTTAATGTATGACCGGTATGCATAATTTTCATTTTTTGGGTCTATCATTTTTATCAGATTGAAGTTTTTAAATAGTGACCTTACATTATTGTCTATTAAAGTAACTCCTTTAATATTCTACGTTTTATTTTGCAAAAAGTTATCAAGCGGTCAAACTATGCCGAGAAAGACGTACTTCATAGGGTGTTCAAAATTGATTTGGCAATATTTTATATTTTTTGTAGAGCCTAAATTGTTTATGTTCTATTTATTATTTTTGATATATATTAGTAAATTTATAAATATCTTCTTTTTATTATTAATGAAACGATTTGTGAATTTTCTGCAATGGGTCACGGATAATGGTGAAGCCCAAGTCAAAAACCTGCATCACCCTGTCAATAAACTCAAAACGTTTGAAGCGCAAACGGGTGATTTTTGGCGGTTGTTGCTGCATAAATCCATTTTGCGCGGGGTAGATCCTCAGTTTGTGGAGGCTCGAATTCTTTCATGTGTTACCAATTGCCCGGGTGTATGGACAGGTGCTTTCACGGATACTGCCAAAAAAGCGGTTATCCGGCCGCAATTGTGTGAAAAGTACGTGGAATTTACCTTGAAGGTCAATGGCATTTCCACCATTGCCAATTACAAACAATTCGGGCTGACGCGCGCCAATGGTGATTTGGTGCTCGGTACGGTTACGGAAACGGCTGCAGGTAAAGAGGAATATGCCGTCAAGATCAAAGAATATTTTGAAAGTTATTCTTTCACAAAAGTGTT
Organism: Runella sp.; assembly: GCF_965279615.1. Classification (NCBI taxonomy): domain Bacteria; kingdom Pseudomonadati; phylum Bacteroidota; class Cytophagia; order Cytophagales; family Spirosomataceae; genus Runella; species Runella sp. The sequence continues at coordinate 985,466 of NZ_OZ257252.1, forward strand.
GGTGTATCGACGCGGAACATTGTTGAAGGTACGTGCTTTTACCAATGACAATTTTAAGTTTGAAGATGAGGAGTTTTCCATTGGTATCGGTCAGGTAGATCAGCAGAATTCCAATACCCCTGCCCTGTATGTTGCTTTCGTCAATACCATCTCCTACCCTGCTCAAAATTCGTGGAATATTGTCATTGAAAATGTAGAGGAAGGCAACATTTTCGAATTGAATACAGCCAAATATGAAGTGGCGAAAGGAGATACGATTGAAACGGTCAAAAAGGCGTTGATTGGCGAGAATGAGCGCTTTATCATTGCTCAATCCGATCCGGTCAGCATCAAAAAAACAAAAGGATATCGGTATGTAACCAATACCAATAAACCGAGTTTGAATCTTACGTATTTTGATACATTCAGCGGCAATGACAGATACATTGTGTCGGTGGGAAGCAGCGTCAGAACGGGGAATACGTTTCAAATACAGGCTACGGGAAAACCTTTGGTAACCAAAACAGCCGCGGCCACAGACACAGCCGCTACCATCAAAGCGGAGTTGGCAGCAACTTCAGGCTATTATGAAGTAACGGCCGGCGTAATACCCACATGGTCCGCGATTGCCGGAAATGAGAAAATAGAGAATCTCAATGAGCCGAATTTGTATTTGAATGATCTGCAAACCATAGCAGCTGGCAACAAAGACAAATACCGCATCAGTATCGGCAGTGATGTAATCAAAGGCAATAAATATGTACTGGGGGCGAAACAATACATTGCCAAAAGCACTGATGATGCCGATTCGGTGGGAATTGCATTGGGGTTATCAGGTGCAGTGGATTATGTGGAAGTGGCACAGGGGGCAGCATTGGACGGCCGGGCAGTTCCGGGGAACAAATACACGGATGAGGACATTGCGGATATTGTCATTGTGCAACAGCCGCGCGTATTAAAATCCAATCAATTGGTTTTGGAAATTGATTTTCCAACAACGCCCCAAACCTATTGCATTCAACTCATTGACGCCAAACACAATGTTATTTTAGGGTACAGCAACCTGCTTGATACAGTGGCCAATTCTGAGGAAACTAATCTGGTAGAGGTAGCGGATGAATATGAGGCAATGGGCTATGAGTACTTTGAAAAGTTGACACAGGTAATAAGGTTGCCTGTGTATTTAAACACTCCCATGCAACGCTCACAGGAAAATCGAACCAAGCTGCTTGGCGGTGGATATCGCAGGTCTAATACTATCATTCAGGAAACGACCGAACTTATCACGCGTGCGGAAGATGATAATTTTCATGCCACTTTGGCGGCTTGGCTCAAACATACAAATGTTTGGATATCCGATAAGGCGTATTTTTCCGAAGGGGAGTACTCGGAAAATATTATTTCGGAATCGTCTCGTAAAAAGCAGGCAAAAACCACACTGGTAACTCAAGCCGAACGCAACAACAAAACCACCTACTTTGCAATTGACTCAAAACCAGTCAAATACGGGAGTGTAGTATTGGATGGCTTCTCGTATGGCCTAAATATCCTATTGAAATATGGCACATTTGAGCCTGAATTGCAGCAAGATACGAATGTATTGCCCGCTGCGGAATACAGTATCATCATTTACAACGATGGTGATGCACGAAAAATACGGATTGCACCCGGTGGATATGAATTGTGGAGTGGTGTGGTGCCAAAGCGGTCACTTGTACGATTTGCGAGATTGGTGAGAATTTCCAGTGGTCAAACATTGGAAATCAAATGTGAGAAAGTGGCCGCTTTGTCCGTAAACTATTTACAGGAATTGGAAAGTCAGGATGCAGAGGTGATTTATTACATGGATGAGGAGTTTGAAAGCACAGATTACGGACCGGACTACGGGCCGGATTTCAATGGGTAAAACACGGTGTTATGTTTGATGAATTGGCCGTTATAATTGAAGGTTTTGAGGCGGGAAGTACCAATGTAAAAGTTCAGGCTGTTCAGTCAGATGCCACCATTGTATTGGTATTTGATGCGCTTTACAATCAATTGGGTAGCGTGGCATTGAATGACAATATCGGCATTGTTGCATTGAATCGTTCCCTAATCGAAAATGAACCTATTTATGCCTGCGTCGGTACATTCGGGCAAAAAGTGGGTGGTGTTGTTATTGTTCTCGGTACCGGAGCAAAACCTACGGGATGGCTATTGCCGGAAACAGTAGAGATTGGTGAGAATACAATGACTGCATCCGAATATACCGAAACAACGGGTATTCAATTACCTGCCGTATATGCTCCGGAATCTTTCAATCATACCCCCGTAAATCCTGTCAGCGGCATTGAACAGTTAACCGGTATCGGCTTCGATTTGATCGAAAAAATCAGTGACGGTACTGTGATTTTAACGGTGGATAATGTGCAGAATTGCTCTCAAGGGTACAGCATCAAATTTGATGCAGATGCCGCCAGTAACGTTCATTCGAAAACGTATACCACAGATGGGATCAAAACCATTCGGGTGATCGATGCCAACAATGTTGCCCGTTTTTTTGAAAGGGAGTATAGCATTACTGTTCCGGTCGCTCCTGTGCCTTCAAGTGTAATTTCAAACGCCGGCTATAATTTCCGTTGGGAAGGCGCATTGTTAATAATTACGATTATTGCCGCTTCTACAGACCCCGCTTTGGAAATGAAAATTGATGGGTTGACCGTCGGCCCTTACGTTGATATGAATTTTATTGGCTCAAAAAGGTATTCGCGTGAATATGGCGTACCCTCAGGCGCAGGCACATATAATGTTGAGGTTCGTGACAAAACCAATATAGGTGATTTTAAGACGTTTCAGGCAGTTTTAACATAAAAAATTATGGCAAAATCAAAAATTGAAGAGGGTGTACAGGAAGTGAATGTGTCATTGGAAGGTCAGGAAGCGACAGCTATTGCGGTCAAAATTGAAGAGCCTGTGACAAACGATGTTAAAGAAGTACCGGGGCAAAAAGTTGAAAAACCTACCCTTATGTACATAGCCAATAATGACACATTCGTCATTCAATGTCCGGAAGGCATTGAAAAGGTTTCGGGAACCTTTAACGGTGAAGAAGCAAGCGGAGTTGTGATTGATGGTATTGCACATGTAAAGCTTTCAAAGTCATTGCCTGAGGAATATACCTATACAATTGATTAGTTTCATTTTAAACGGCAGAGGAGATCGATATGACAGGATTAACGGATTTTTTAAAAGGAGATGTCGGTATTTCGACACTTCGTCAAAGCCGTGCAGTAAAGGCACCGGCAAGTCAATACATTGCGATGGTATTGACCAAAAAGGGTAAATTCCCCGACATTGGCGGGTCTTATACCCCATTTGGTGGAAGTGCTACGGTGGTAACAGCGGCAAATATCGCCTTACTGCAAAAAGATTTAGCATACCAGGGAGGAGCCTATTTCTTCGGTGAAGGTACCATCAACGGTACCAAAGGTAAACCCACGGAAATCACGGAAGGTATGACGTACGGACGTGCCTTCAAGCCACGGCCAACGGGTGAAGTGCAGGAAACGGCCCAACTTACTTACAAGCACTTTTACCGAAACATTCCTTTTTTCAATGATTTGCGACGCAATTCCAGAGGGTATGACATTTGGTTGTATACCGCCAATTCGGTGCAAAAAATTGATGCAAAAACCAATAGCCCGGTGTTTGAAAGCATTGGTCACCCTATCACCGGTGAACGTGAAAATGTCATTGCAGGTGAGTTTGAAATTTCATGGAATGATTTGGACGGGGAATTGGTACCATATTTCGGTATTACTGTAGGGGATTTGGATGCAGAATTAATGGTATACAATTTTGCCGCAGCCCCATCTGCTTTGGTCAATATGACACAACAGCCGGGCTGTGCCGGGGATTGTATTACGTTCAACCGTACGACCAACGCCACTTGCGGATTTACACGCGATGTGACCGATCCTAAAGGTTGCGGTTCTCATTATCTTTTTTACAACGATGATGAAGCCTTCCCCGGTGGTGTAACAGGCAGTGTCAATCCGACAACAGGTGTTATTTCCTTTACGGCGCTTTCGACCGGTACACACCGCTTTACACATGCATACGAGAACGAAACAGGCATTTTTGCTTATTACTGCTTTAAAATCGTAGCATCTTAATTTACAACACAGGATTTATACCCCTTTATTTATGATTAAGCTTTCGCAGGTAATGAGTGTTTTAGAGCGTATTTCCATTGACGGGAAACTGCCAAAGGATATGTGTCATGAATTTCATGGCAAAGCCAAAGACCTCAAAGAGGATATTGCGAAAGTGTTTGGGGATGAATATCCGGATTATCTGAATATCAACCGTCCGAGGGAAAAGACGGAGCATAAAACGTATCGTGAAGCTATCTTCCGCAATACGTTCAAAGGCTTTCGTGATAAGCAAATCGGACGGTTGGACTACATTCCCGAGTCAGATGATTTTGGCGTGAAATGGCCGGAGGGCAAACAGGGCAAAACGTTGTTCAATTACGACAAGAACTCCTTTAATGAAAAAAAAGGCTTTCAGGATTGGTTTTTCGATTATGTGAAAACCCAGTTTGTGGATGATCCCAATGCGGTGTTGGTGTTTGTACCTGAATCGCTTCCGCAATCTGACAATGAACCGTATTTGCCTAAAGCTGAGCTGATACCTTCAGAAAACGTATTGCAGTTCCGTAAAGGTAAATGGGCAGTGCTTCGTTCGACCAAAGAAGTATTGGTACAGATCAGAGATACGGGTAAAACCGAAAAAAATGGCCTGTTACTTTACTTTTTTGACGATGAAAGTTTTACGATCGTTCGTGAAGTAATACGGGATTCCTCCAAAACGCTCAAAAAAAGCACATTCAAAATTTGGGGTATGTCCCGGGACTATACGCTCAGCGATGAAGGTGAATTGACGTTTTTGCCCTTCAAACACAATTGCAAATCCATGCCGGCGCGTAAGATCGGTTTGAAACGATTGAAGTCGAACGGCAAAGGGGAAGAATTGTTTGCCTCAACGGTGACTAATGCGCTGGAGCATATCAAGGATGCGCAGGGCAGGTATTCGGATATTCAGATTGAATTCAATTATCATGTGAATTCGCAGGAATACCGAATAGCCACGCGGGTTTGTCAGCATGAAAAGTGTGACAAAGGCAAAGTACCGATTTTCAAAAATCATGAAATTGCAGGTAAACAAAATTGCCCGAATTGCCATGGTACCGGTTTTGAAGTAGAGTCTTCGGCATTGGGTTTTATTGTGTATTCCATGCCCAAAAAAGAGGGCTTTACGGATGATGCCGCAGCGTCTGCGCCACCTGTTCCGGGCGGTTTTATTCCGCGTCCGATTGAGTCAGTAAAGGCGTTGGTGGAAGAATACAAACGCAAAACGGAGGAAGCCTATGCGGATGTTCATATGCAGTTTCACAACCGTACGCCATTGGTGGAAACGGGCAAGGCCAAAGAGGTGGACCGGGAGGAGTTTTACAAAGATTCCATCGTATTGGCCAAACACCTTTGTACGCTTTTGCAATGGGGGTATGAAATGGAAATGTGTTGGCTGTATGGGCCAATGGGCTTTGATGAATTGGAATTGCCGACGGTGTTGGTGCCAAGTCGTTTCATGCTTTCAGGCATTGATGAAACCCGCAATGAACTCAATGATGCATTGAATAACAAATACGATCCCGTGTTGGTCGGCATCATTCAGGCGCGTTGGTTGGAATACCAGGCAGGGAAAGATTCCAAAGAGTACAAGCGGTACATCACCCGTTTGGAATTGGACCCGTATCGAAGCATGGCCACGACGGAGAAGGTTTTTCAATTGGGCTTGGCGGCTCAGGTAGCCACACCCGGAAGCGATGCACACAAGGAGCTCATCAAATTGTTTGTGTTTTCACTGCAATTCGAGCCTTTACTGGATGAAGCGGAATTGTTGTATGATGATTTTTACCAAAAGACCATTCAACAACGCAAAGTGATCCTTTGGCAATTGAATGAGAAATATACTTCTTCCATTCCCAATGGGTTGGCAGTACCGTTGACGATTGATACTCCGATTAACATCGACAATGCAGACCAACAGGCAGCGTAATGGAAGAATTGGAAGAATTGGCTGATTGGGAAGATCAATTGACCAAATGGCTGGAATCGCTCAGACAACGCATTTTAGCCATCAATGCCGTCGTATTGGACGGTTTATATGAGTTCATTGACAAAGTAGATAATACGCTGAGTTTGGGAGAAAACCTGAATGTGTTGCTGGCTGCTCAATTTCAATTGCCGAGATTGATCCAATCCGCCGGTTACGGTGTCATGGTCAATAATTTGGTAACGAAGATCGGGGAAACCATCACAAAGGTGGATAGCTATTTGAATAAGGTTTTCAACAATCAACCCGATAAAATCCGCAAAGTGACCAACACGTTTACCGCAGCATTGGCAAAAGTTCGGGAAAGTTTGCTGGGTGAAGGCATTCAACAGGGCATGGTAGGAGAAATTGTAAAGACCATGCAGTTTCACATTTACAGCAAATCCACCAAAACAGCCTTTCGTGAGGCATTACGCAAAGTACTGGGTAACGACGGCCAAGTGGTTAAATCCCTCACAACGTACTCTTCCTATGCTTTATACCAATATTCAAGGGCGTATACATTGGAAGTGACCAAAGAATTGGATGCCCAATTTTATTATTACATGGGCAATCGTATTGAAACCACGCGGGAATTTTGCCACCATCGACACGGCAAAGCTTTTACCAAAAAACAGGTGTTGAGTTGGCTGAAATTGGATTGGAAAGGCAAGATTCCCGGTACATCCATCCTATCCATTTTTATGTACGTGGGTGGGTACAATTGTCGCCATCGTTTGATTCCGATTTCGGAAGAAATGTTCATTCGGTTAGGCGGCATAGCTTGAAATTCATTTTAAACACATAATCATGGCAGGATTAACTAAGGAACAACGAGCGGCAAAGGCGCTGGCCAATGCCCAAAATAACGAAAGCAGTCAGCCATTGTCGGAAACCGTCCAAGACACTCAAAAGACTGAGGATGTTTCGCAGGATGAGCAGGTAACCGGAAATACCGATGAAATCATCAATGAAGAAAATTCAGAATCAGCGCTTCCGGATGATCTGTTAAAAGGGCTTCCAACGTACGATGACTCCGGTGATGAGTCATCGAATGTCGATACACAATCAATAGCTCAGGAAAATCAGGCTGATATTGAAACTTCGGAAAAAAAGAATAATAATCAGGATGGTTTAAAATCCGAAGAATCCAATTCAAACCAACCGCTTGCGTCACCGCAAACGCCTCCAACGGTGAATGATTTAAAGGAGGCCGAAAATCAATTTATAACCCAAAACCCTATCAAGAAGATGGAAGAAAAAGTAGTTGAACCGCAATTATTCTCTGAATTGAATTACAAGACAGAGTTGGTTATCAAGAATACCAACGGCATTGAGCAGGTGGTGACAAAGCGTTTTTGGGAACAAACCCGTGAAGCTGAACTGGATCGTTTGCAGGGACTTGAACTGTTGGGCATTGCCAAATTTACCGATCGAGAAAAAGGAGAATACGATATTTTGCCGATTGAAGACGATTGGGAGCCGGAAAAGCCGGAAAAAAAGTAAAATTGTTTTTATAAAATTAATAAATTACTTAATATTATAAATTTTCCTACAAAAATGGGACAAAAATTGGGAGCTATTTAAAAAAAACAGCTCGAAAAAACCGGGGCATTTAATGCCGAAAAACATACAGTACTGATTGAAAAACTCAATGAGGTTGCTGAGGATTTGGACGATAACGATGTTAAAGTCCTTTCCGAAACTTTTGTCACACTTGCGGAGGCGGAAGCGCATCCGACAGTGGAAAAAAATTTAAAAGAAAAGCACAGAAAGTCGTTACGTCCTGAATTTCTTGACCCAATCGATGCTGAGTTGAGATTATACGAACCTCTTTTGGAAGACAAAGAAAAAGAGACTTACGATAAGCTTGATACGACCTACAAGAAGCAGAAGTTCATGAACAAATACCTTTCTGAGCGAAGCAAAGGAAGCAGTTCGGATGCTGAAACCTTTAAAAAGGAACTGGGTAAAATTCAGGAACAAATCAAAAACGGGGATTATATTCCCAAAGCTGATTACGAGAAAGTATCCGGTAAAGTAAGTGCCGCTCAGGAAGGCAAAACCTTTGCGCGTTTGTTTGCCATGTCCGTCCCCAAAATGTCAAAAGACAAGTTAAAGGATGGCGAAGTGCAGGATGATTACAATTCACGTATCAATAAAATGCTCAAGAAAAAAGGGTGGGTTATTGACCATGAAACGGACGAAATTCGTAAAGCATCCGCTCCTGAAGAAGCTGTTTTGGTAAAAGGCAGTATGGATACGATGACCATAGAGCACATACCCGGGGTGTTTTATGAAGAATACGAAGACTGGGCACAAAAGTCTGATGGTAAAACCGAAGAGGAGGTTGAGATTGATCGCACCAGAGGTGGCGGATCAAACAAGGACTCTGTTGCGGAACGTAACCGTCAGCGCGCACAAGGGGCGTAGCAATACGCGAAAAAACATGGTGTCTTAGACACGAAAGGAAAGGAATGTGAAAATGAAAAATCTAAAGACACACAATGAGAGACATTAATTTTAGTGCCGCCCGTATCGTGTACGTTGCAGCGATGCACGTATTAAACAATACCTTCAAATTCGGTTTGCATGGAATGATGAAAGCCCTGCGCGATCCAAGCGTAAAGGCAATTGTTGATGAAATCGACCCCATAAAAGCCTCAAAAGATCAAAAGGGAAACCGTACAACCAAGAAACATGATGTTGGCACTGATCTTCCTTACTGGAGCGTAGTGACCAACTTCCTGCCTGCGTATGCCGGGACCGGTCGAAACACCCGTGCCAAAACCGCCGGTACAGCTATTCAGGGTGGCGGTTCTTTGCAGGTTGATTTCAATTTGCGCCGTGAGTATACACTTTCCTACAAAATTAAGGATGTACCTACCGAACCGGACGCATTGAAATACATGAAAGAATTGGTTAGCGGTAAGGTGGAATTGTTCGGTGGTGATGCAGGTGTCAAGTATGGCGACATGATGCAAAAATTGGGGTTGGAAATTTACCGCACCATTGATGATACCGTCTTTACACCGGTGAACCTTGCCTTATTGGCGTTGATGTATTCAGGCGTTGGTAAAAACGCTGCTTTTAAAGATGCAGCCACTCCGACGGCCGGTGCCCCCATAGTGCCCATCGAATGCTTTACTTCAGATGGTAAGCCTAATGAAAACTTATTGGAAGCTTTCCAACAAACCATGTTGGAAAACCGCCTGAAAGGTAAAATGCTTGTTGTTGGCGGATCACGGGCCAGCAAGTACATGGCAAAACAGGGCATTGTTGCCATCAACTCTGCCGGTATTGATTTGGCAAAGGTTTATGCCAGTCTGCCTATTCTGTTTTACTACGATCCTGATTGCGATTCAATTGTCGGTGCCAATAGAATTTTGGCTTTTGACAGTGCCGCTGCGGGGTTGTGTACGCTTCCTGAGCATGGTCCTGACGGATTTGTGAACAATTCAAGCTGGGCAAACACTGCTTATGGTAACATGGCAATTCGTTTGGAACAAAGTGCATTAGACAGCAGCATTGCCGGCTTAGGGAATGACCTGTTTGAAATGGATGTGGATTTCACCGCTGAGGAGACTACCGATAACGGCCGCTTCCCGGTGCTGGACATTACACCTTCCCTTTTATACGGTTTGTACCGTCGTCCGGTCAACTTCTTCTATACCTCAGGATCATCCAACTTCCTGAAAGATGTAACAGGTATCTTCTGCTTCGAGCTGACGGTACCGAACGCGGCTTAGTGATTACCACAGACGTATAACCGCAGGGGTGAGAACATCACCCCTGCTTTTCAACCTTTTGTATGAAAAATCTTTTTTTTGCCTTTTGGCTTATATCGAGTGTTTGTTTTGGGCAAATCACCATCGTTGACAGCGTTGGCAATACCTATACCATTCCCAAGGGAACGTATAAAAAGGTTACTGATGCAAAACCAACAATTCCCATTGTACTTAAAAATTGTGGCTGTACTACTGCTGACTTTTCCATTGTATCCATCCTTAAAAAAGAAGGTGCGCTGTATGAAGTGAATTTCGATGCTTGCGGTGTTAACCCACTGCGTTGGGAAGTCGGTACGAAAGCAGATACGTTTGCGCCTACATCAGGCACATTTATTGCAGACTTAACGGGCCTGCTACCGGGGGAATACAATTTTAAAATCACGTCTACCGGTTGCATCGGCAAAGCTGAAAAGAAATTTACCATTGCGTCCGTGGGTGCAATTCCCGTTTTAGGCAACTACAATCTTACTGCACTCAGTGATCCATTAGGGGCTACGTCTTTACAAACGGGCAATTATGAACTGAGATACATTGAAAGCAGACCTGACGAACATTTGAATTTAATCATTGAACAATCAGGTAACGATATTCTATTGACTGATACGGGTAATTCGTTGCAGTCTGTCAGTATTACACTGAATGGGTGGACGGATTTAGAGAATTCGGGTAGGCTTGAGAAAGAGCCGGTATTGCCCTATACGTTGTACCATGTTTCAAAATGGAGTGTGGCAAGGCCAACCCTCAGGGAATTTTGGATGGCCATGTACAGCACGCCCAAAGCTGAGTTTCGACGCTCGGAACTCTTTTTTTACATTGTACCCAAAGGCGAAACATGGAATCCAGTTGGTCAATCTTACAATCCCATCGGGCGCCCTAAAGTGTTTTCCGATCTGCCGGCTTTTACGCTTAAAAACCGCGTGTATGGATTTGAATATGATTTATTGGATGAGACGGACGCGCGCAAAAAAGAACTCAGTATACAATTTAACTGGCTACCGGGCAAGAAGCATTTAAAATTGTATGCCAGTGCTTTGGGGTCTTTTCTGCGTAAATTACCTACACGCAAGGGATTTGAGGAGTTAACCGAAAAAGAATGTATTGATTTTGCCAATACGCTCCCTATCGAGCAAATCGTAGCCTTCGACATTGAACCCGGTGCAGGTGAGAATTGGATCATTGATTATGATGGTGCAAATTTCACCCGTAATATGGGCATTGTCATAGACCGCCTCAAAGAGCGCGGTGCATTGGCGTACAATTGGTTGGATGTTCCCGACAAATCTCCCAATGTGATTTCATTGGATGGTATGAAGTTTGGAACGGGCGGCAATTACGGCAAAGACATTACGAAGTTTGGAGAAATGTACAAACGCATCGGTGATGTTCAACGGCGTAACAATCCTTATTCACTCATTTCAACAGGGTATGGTTATGCAGGGTATGATTCCAATTTCGGTGATGGAGAAAGCAATATCAATATTGGACCTCAACTTACGTACCTGCGCGCTTTGGATGTTTCGGAATTATGGAGCCGTGTTTGGCCCGAAAAAGACCAGGTTTATTTCAGTTGGGCATTTCAGGAATTTGATTTTGTACAATTTCCCGGAAATCATGTGGTGGAAATTCCGGAATTTCAGGCAAGGGCCATTCGAACGGACAATAAGCCATTATACCCCCCCAATCAATGGGAAGACAATCTGACTCTTGGCTTACTGAACGCCAAATACCTGTTTTATTGGTCACCGGGTCCTTTGGGATGGAATCCTGCCAATACTACCACTAATTCAAATGTCTACACTACGGGCTTCTCGGTTTGGCGTTTTGAGCAGGGCTTACCTCCCCTTCAGACTAAATTTTACGCAGGAAAAGAAGCAATGGCATTGAATGCCACGGTCAAGGCAGCTTATAATTTCTCATTGATTCAGGAAGCGGCCGACGGTGTGAGGTATCAACCTGCTTTTCATTTTCAAAGAGCCACAAAAAACGGCGGGGTAGAAGCATCCAATCAAGTGGAAGCGATTCAGGATGGCTCTTGGTTCAATGCTTCGTTGGTCAAGCGTCAACCCTTTGCCATTGTATTGGAAAACAACGGCAAACGGGTAGTACTGTTTCAGGATCTCTGGGCAAGGCCCGGTCGGTGGACGGAATTTGATTTCGTATTGAACGGTGTGGAGTATAGGGGTAAAACACAGGGTAATCGGTTATTCATGGCGAAATTATGAAACCTAAACACTACATCATTGCCTGCGCCATCATCATTGCATTTGCCGTAGGTATTTCGTGGATAATGAGTCGCAGTAAAATCACCCAATCCGAAAAACTTGAAAAAGACATCAAAGCCAATGAAGATACATTGCAAAAAATCAAAGCTGAGCGTGCTGTTGACAATGCCGCTCCTATTCCTTTTTCTGACGATGCCCGTCAGCGCGCAATTGATTCCATTAATAAGCATTCCGGATTCCATTTGTCTGTGCGGCCCTACAAAAGAAATTGATTCCACGATCAAAATCGTCAAGGACTATCCGAAGCTCAAAAAGCAATCAGATAAAAGTGAGGAATTGTATAAAGACCTCAAAAAACTGACGAATGCTGAACGATCCGATATACTGAAACTGATTGGTTTGGATGCTTGGGATTTTCGCAAAGTCAAAAGTCGTATTCGGTGGATCAAAGTCAAAAAATGGATTTGGGGTGCGGCAGGTGTTGGTACGGGGGCGGTTCTCACGTTGATTGCAATTGCTACTATACCTACTTGAAAGCTAAATAAATCTACCGTTCAGGCGGCTTGAAAATCATGAATACTAACGTAATGGATAAACCGATCGAATTCGTATTTACTCTGGGGTTAGCCTTAACCGCTCCTCTTTTGCAATCTGTCATTAAAGTTGATATGTCAGCAATGATATTGTCGCTTGTCGTTATGTCCGGCGCTTTGACCTACTTTACCAGAGCGGTCATCAATGACAACCTTAATACAAAAGTGGCGGCACTTTCTGCGCTGACCGCTTTGCCTTTAGGGATATTTACCGCACCTGCCATTTGCCGATACCTTGAAGTTGGGGCAACAGAATACATCGTGGCCACTCATTATGGCACCGGACTGATCGGAGTACTCATTCTGAACATGGTTTGGTCCATTATGGCAGGTATTCACAAAGACGCTTACCCTTGGTTTAAAGAATGGGTGAAGTCCAGATTTCCATTTCTTGTTCCAAAAAATCCAACAGGCAATAATGGAAGCAATTAGCAAATACATCACTTTAGAAAAGGCGGTCAGAAGCACAACGGCCATTGAAAAGGGAATAAAAAATCAACCCGGTGCGCGTGAGTTAAAATCAATGAAAACTCTTGCCGAAAAGGTGCATACACCGGCAACGGAACATTTTGGCTTCCCAATTCCTTTTTCGTCATTCTATCGAAGCCCAAGCCTGAATCGAATCATTGGCGGCGCTAAAAACTCTCAACACGTCAGCGGTGAAGCCATTGACCTTGACATGGACATGATTGAGAAAGGCGTTGACAATAAAGACTTATTTCTCTGGATTCAGGAGAATTTAGAATTCGACCAATTGATTTGGGAATTCGGGAATGCCACAAAACCCGATTGGGTTCATGTCAGTTATGTAGATCCTGAAATCCGCGCAAATCGCAAACAGGTCTTACAGGCAATCCGAAAAAACGGAGCCGTTCAATACATTCCTTTTACTTTAAAAGCAGCTTAATCAATGAAAAGAATATTGTTTTTATTCTTATTATTTGCTTATAGTGCCTGCGCCCAAACAGACATTATTAATGAGCAAACCATTCGTCAACTTATCAACCAAAAGTTTCCGACGAATAGCAGCAAACTGATAACCGCCTCCGATAACCGCCTTGTTTTGCAAACTATGGTAACGTATCTGAAGAATACAGATAGCCTTACCGTAGTCGAAATGAAGACTTTAAAGGACACTACCGTTGCGGCAAGAAACGCTGCAACAAGTTCAAAAAATGCTGCTTCCGTTTCTGCTGCCAATGCAACGAGCGCTCAAAATACTACGCTGACTTACCGAAATGAGGTAATTAATGCGTATAACAACCTGACCACACTGGGCAACTTCAAGGGGGTATGGAACGCCTCAACCAACTCCCCGACGCTGACCACGACCCCGAGCGCACTTAATGACTACTATGAAGTCACGGTAGCCGGTACGCAGTCGATCACCGGGAGTTCTGTCGCCTTTGCAGTAGGGGATCGGGTGAGAAGTAACGGAACGGCATGGGTACGGGTATTACCCTCTTCAACAGCACTGAATCGGGCAAATACAGCACAGGCTACTTCGATTTTTCAAGGTGATGTTGATACGGTTGTACCTTTAAGCAGCTTTCTTCTCGATATTCAATTCACCGGTCTTGTAGCCAACGCCACAGATCAGATTTATGTGGAAAATGTCAGGAGGGCAAAGCACTACACTACACCGACAATTTTCGACAGATGGCTTATTCGTATCGCCAAAAACGGAACCAATGTCTGCACATGGTTTGTGGATGGATACACAGAACCGGCAGCCGATGCCGGTGGTAAACGTATTGCCACGCTATCACTTGTTCAGGAAGGCAGTTCCGGTGTTTCGGCCGTGGCAATCGTTGATTGGTCAGTTTTGACAACCAATACCGAGACGCAGTACACTACCACGACCGACAGATTGAAGTCGCTGCTTTCGCCCAAGAAATATATTGTCTCTACGTTTTCAGATCAAAAAACCCAAAACCTTTCGACCGGTGGAAAGCTGGCGTCGACAAATGTAACAATAGGTTCAGCCGGCGATATTGCTACCGAACTGGCGCGAATGGACATAACCAGGCTATTTAAGGGTCCGGAAGTTAATTCGCAGTTATCCAAATTTTTATTGGATATACAATTTACAGGCCTGACAGTGCCCGCAGCTTCGTCACAGGTACACCTTTATAATGTTTGGAGAGCCTATCCCAACCCCACAACTCCCCGTTGGGTAGTGGATATTGCTGTCTATTCAGGAGGTACAAGTACAAGATTTGTGCAGTTTGTACAGGACAACTACACCGAACCAACGCCCGACGCCAACGGCAATATCATCGAAACGATCACGCTTCCGGCCTTTGGGAGTTCAGGAGTTACAGCAACCGCTAAAGTCAATTGGGCGGCACTTACACCAGGTGTTCAAAATATCTTTGCCGGCTCTACCCGCGTCAATGCGCTGCTTTCGGAAAAAGCGTATATGCCTACTCTGCCGGTTGCTGTCGACAATACCAAGGTAGACCGAATTGATGTAAACAATCTGCTTTCAGGAACGTCGCATGACGCTTTTATGAAAGATTTCCTTTTGGATATCATTTTCGATCAGGACATTTCCCCGGCTACCGGCCAGACAGTGCACTTAAACAACGTTTGGAGAGCGTACCCCAATCCGGGTAATTCCAATATACCGCGTCACGCGATTGATATAGCGATCAATGACAACCGTTTTGTTTTCTGGGGGGCCAACAATTACACCGAACCAACGCCGGACGCGAACGGCAATATTTTCGACACGATCACCCTAAGCGAGATTTCAGGCTCAGGCAAATCGGGGAAAATTAAGGTCAATTGGGCCAAGGCGACATCGGGAGTTGCAAATATCTATTCGGGAAGCACAAGAGCGAAAGGAGCACTTTCTCCGAACGCCTACAACCGTAGACGCTTAACGCCGCTCGTTGCCAATACAAAGAGCAATTTGCCAAGTACAACCGTTCCCCATCGAGTCTATACGGTACTTAATGATGTAAATCCGGACAACATCGTTGTAAACGGAGAAACTCCTATTCGGCAGGATCTTGTCCGCCAGTACTCCCTTTCGCTGTACGTTGACAGATTCTTAAAATCTTTTTCGCTCAACTCGGAAGTACGGTTCAACGATACTAAAACCGATAAATATCGAATTTTCAGCCCCCGTAAGGGTGATTTTGACGACTTTACCGATCATCCGACACCTTCGCAAATCATCGCTAAGTCTGTTGTCATTTACGGAGGTTCGCTCTACAATAACCGTACGATTACTTTTAATCAGGTCAGTACCAGAGAATCGGCAGGGGCCGACACGTTGGTAAAACTCTGTAAAATCGGCGACTCTACCGTGTACGGTATTGTTATGGACGTTGGTGTTCCGGACGGATTTGGGCATAAATCATGGGGTGTAATCGGTGAACAGTACGCGAAGGCCCGGGTTGATTACCTGCTTTCGCAGGGGTATACCGCCGCTCAGATCAACGCAGGGTCAATCTCAGCCCCTCACAACACAAAACACCGATACATCAATATCGGCACCGTTGATGCGGTTGCGGCACAGGATAATTTCACTCTCAATTATCGCGGAGTAACCCTCTCTTACAGCCTGAAAGCGGAAGGCCGTGGAGGTTGGACGTATAACGCGTATTTGAACAAACCAACTCAGGTTGCAAGATCACAGGGCAGCTGGGATATGTTAGGATTAGGGAACGGCAGCGGAACCGATTACACGGGAAGCGCTGCACAAACCTACCTCTTTGATCGTACCGCTTGGACGCCGGCTAACTGTGTTGACACAGCTCCGATGCGAGCGTTTATGCTTTCAGCATACGGATTTACAGGGACTACCCTTGCGGATTATGTGGCAAAAATGCAGGCATTGGAAACAGATCCGACCAATCCGTTCTACGACAAAGACAAGGCGGCAACCTATACCGACACAAATGGCAACGTATGGACAGTGCGGTTTTCGATGACCAAATACCTGTCTCGCTGGCGGACAATGGACAACTCCGGCACAAGGCTGCTTACCGGCAACGGAAGCATAGGAACCAAGGTAGGTGCAAAACTGGCAACGCTGGACGTAACTCTGCCAAGTCATATTATAATGCAAAGCTGCCAAAATGATGGAAACATCGATCATTATGGGGTAACGACATGGGTGTTCGCCAAGAATATTAAGGCGGAATATCTAGCCAACGGTTGGGGGCGTGTCAATGTCGGCCTGTCTGTGATCGACGGGGCCGGCACTTATTTTCCGGACCTGTACCCGGAGGTTGGAAGCTGGGCAAGCATGAACGAGTCGCTGCGCGCCGTTCACAATGATAACCTTCAGCGGGCAATAGATGCCAACCCCAATGAAGACACTAATCGCGTGTGGGTGATCTCCAATACACATATCATTCCGACTGCAAAAAGTATCGTATACCGCCGCTCAAACTCTCCCGAATACGACCTTACGCTTGATGAAAAGGATGCACTTTTTGTCCCTTCCCGGCCATCTACCGGAAATAAGGAGCATATCAACTCTACAGGAAACAGGCCGGTTGGTATTAATGAGTACGGATGGACACGCTATACCATAAGCTTTTAATAATCTTTATTAATTCAATTTTTCATTTAAACAATCAAACACAAATGAAACAGTTTCTTTTAGTAGTATTGACAATGTTAGTGGCGACGGTAGGAGCGAATGCGCAAAATGTACCGCCCAGTACCAATCGAGGCGTGATTGTCTTAAAACCAACACTACTCAGTGTTCTGGATTCAGCGTCTACTAATGGCACTTCCAATGTTACACTGGTGGGGCAATTCATTGGCGGGACATATGCTCAGAATGTTGTAGGTGAGGTTTCAAAATTTACGGGCAACTTCCCGGCAAATACTAAGCTGTATTTGTTGGCCGGAAATCGTATCAATAAACTGGCAATTATTGACTCGGCCACAGTTGTGAACGCCTCCAAAAATTATGCATTCCCCATTGTTGGAGAACGGTCCTCATACTCTTATTACGGATTGAATTTGGTGGTGCCATCAAGTACGCACACCGGCTCATTAAAGGGGACCATGCAGGGCAAAACACCGCCTGAAATTAAGTCGAATTAGTTTACAATTGGTTAATAGTTTTAAAATAGTGCATCAAATTGATGCACTATTTTTGTTTTGAAACCGTTCAACATCTTATAAATCAAACCTTTCTACAGATGCAGGATTCAGAACAGCTAATTAAAGACGTTAAAACCGCCTTTTATTCAATCAGAAAAATCATTGAAGAACGAAAAAAGAGATGGGCAGATTGGAAATCACATGTAAAGGAAAATCTGAAAACCACTCTGGAGTCACTCAATGAACAATTCAAAATTAGTCTGGAAGTTGAAATAAAAGATTTTGCAATAAACCTGGAATCGGTTATTTGTAATTTAAAAAATGGCCCAAGTGGCTTTTTGGCAGATGATGTGCCTTATGAAAAGGAATTTGGTTTTTTACAATTTTTACAAATACCTAACGGCAAAATTCAAATCATCGTTGGAAAGCCTCAAATAGTTGGACTGGTTGAAAATGAAGAACCGGTAAAGATACTTGGCATTATTGAACCAAGTGAATTGAATTATGAGTCAATATTAGGCTATTTTGTCCAATACCTGGCAGAAGTTCAGGAATGGGAATCTAATCCTCCCACCGGCTTTATTGGATTTGTACCCGGTAAAAAACAGATTTAATTTCTTATAGAACTTCTTTTTCATGGCGTATGTTACCGCCATTCCAATCAGCATGAGCATAATAAAAGCTTTCTGCCTGATAAGTTATGGGTTTTAATATGAGAATGTCATTATTGCACCTATAAAGTAAAAAGTCCAAAAAATGTAAAGTTTTCTACCAAACCAATTCAAAAGTTCGGCTGTTTCTTAGGTAAGTTAAGGTCTGTAAAATAAATACACCATTTAAAAACATCTTACTACCATGAAAAACACTTTCTACACCCTTCTCTTTAGTTTAATGGTTTTCGTGACTTTTGGTCAAACTACGATTGACCCAAAAGGCATTAACGTCCCACGATACAGCAATCTTACCGCCATTCAATCTGCCATCCCTTCTCCGCAAACGGGAACGATTGTTTACAACAACCAAACCAATACCTATTATTATTATAATGGAAGCGCATGGACCAACATTCAGGCAACGAATGTTGTAAATTGTTCGGCCCCCATTAAACAAAATGTAGTTGTAGTATTTAATAACAGCAGCGCCTCTGCCTTTTATGTGAATCCAAGCGGTGCAGGCACGTGGGTATCACAGACTTTGAACGGAGGAGCTATCTCTTCACTTTCATCAAAACAGCAGATATTGTTGTGGGGTGGAGGATATGCGTATATTTTTTCAATCGACAATAATGGCATAGGTTCATGGAGTGTTCGTTCTGTCAGTGGCGGTACACTATCGTCAATCGCATCCGAAAAACAGATTGTTCTGTATAATTCAAGTACAGCCTATGCATCTTATCAGGACTGTCAGGGAGTAGCCCAGTGGGCTGAAGTAGCTTTAACATTGGGTTCAACATCAACTGCGATTGTCTCAAAAACACAGATAGTTTTATTTAAATTTAGTGCCGCTTACGGGTTTAGTCAAGATGCAAATGGCGCTGGCAGTTGGTCTACAACGGCTTTAAATGGGGGAACAGTAGTCTCAAATGCAGCTGATGATATTATAACTCTTATCAGCACCGGTGGCACTGCTTTTGGATTTTGGAGAGGTATCTGGACGCATCAAAATATTATCGGGTCACAACAATCGATCAGAACACAATAGAGATGAAAGATTTATTCAAGTATAATATTTCTTTTTCATGGCGTGTAATACCGCCATTTCCGTAGGCATGGACACGATCCGTGCCTTTTGTTTTATGAGATTGAAGAAAGGATTCCAGGGCGTAGGAATTTGTTTTTTACCGGAAAAGACAAAACACAGATCAAAGTCAAAGTTGTCGACGATGAATTTCATGGATCTTGTTTCCCTTTTGACATGTTCAGCCATGGTGATTCCTTCCGAGTTGTGGGAATGATTGTAATCAATAAGAATGGTACCAAGGTTTTTCGGATAATGCTCCAGATAAAAATCGTAATATTCTTCAATGACGACATTGAAATTAAAAAAGGGCTGCATATTGTATTGAATATCGAGCAAGTAACACTCGGTATTTTTTTTGACTGCCCAATCCTTTTGCTGAGGCGTTTGAAAATGCCACACGGAAAAGTCGGTTTGGCAAACATATTGAATGCCGGCATCATTCATGCGTTTTAAAAGGCTTACATACCCTTCTTTGGAATTTAAAGGCGTAAAATGCGTATCCCACATGTAAAAGTGCGGTATGGTATTGGGAGCATACAGACGTTTAGTAACAAACGGCACAAAAAACAGCTCTGATGAGGGCTTAAATATCTTTTTTGGGTCTTTGATAAGACCGAATGATTTATCCTTCAGTAGTGAATTCATGTCCACAATTTGGGCATTTACAGGTGTTGGCTTCTTTGGTACGGGCAGGTTTGGTGGATTCAGGCTGTTTCAGATCATAATTATCAGGGTCTTTAATGTCGGTAAAATCCAATACGGGGATTGCGTCAAAATTGATAAAATCGTCCACCCAATTCCAATCCATGCCATCCACAAAAGAACGGAGTCCATCAACGGTGACGGTGCCGTATTGAGAAGTGCAAACAAGCAGCTTTTCTTTTGCATCAACGAGGGTTTCGGCATGTATTTCAACGCAGGGAACCGTTTGCTCGCTCCACCCCTCTCCTTCATATACATTCTGTCGCTGATGGCCGTCCAAAATGAAATTTTGGCCTTCAAAAGGCCACACAAACATCGGATAACAAAAGCCTTTTTCAAGGATTGATTTTTTGAGACGCTCATAATTTGCGGGGGATAATATTTTCAATTCACCTTGAAGCGGTACAAGAATGCTCATTTTCAGGTGTTTCAAGTGAGACAATCCTACGTTGATTGGTATTAGCATGATTTACAGGTGTTTATAAGGCAATTTTAAGCATTTTCATTTTAGTATAAAATAAAATATTGATAATAATTTTATATTATTAATAATATTATTAATTTTGTTATTAATTATCATTCATTACAATAATAAACATCGTTACAAAATGGCTTCATTGATTGAATCAAACGGGGACTTTGTGTCCTATCGTCAGCGTGCCTGGCATGGCCTCGGCACCATCTTCCAAAATGTATTAAGCATCGAAGATGCTATTGTTCACGGCGGCTTGGATTTTCAGGTTGAAAAAGCGCCAAACATTCACCGCATGGGTGACATTGAAGTAATTTCAGATACGGCCTATTTCACGTATCGTACCGACAATCACCGGGTTTTGGGTGATTATGTCAGTCCTAAATACTCGATTCTGCAAAACCGCGATGCTCTGGGCTTTTTTGATGAAGTGGTCAAAAACGGTAATTTCATCATTGAAACGGCCGGCGCTCTCAAAGGTGGGACGAAAGTATTCATTTGTTTGAAAGTAAAACAACCGATCATTGTCAACAACCACGATGAAAATTATCAATATGTGGTGTTATCCAACGGACATGACGGGTTAAGTACCGTACAGGCGTTTTTTACCACTATACGCGTGGTTTGTAACAATACATTACAGTTGGCATTGCGGAATTGCAAAAACAAAATCTCCATTAAACACACGGGCAATGTCAAGGAAAAAACCCATCAGGCCTTAAAAGTATTGGGAATCATTGACACCAATCATGAATGTGCCACGGCCGGCTTTAACCATTTGGCCCAAATCCGCTTTTCTTCCAATCAGTTCAGCAGCTACTTGGCCAATCTGTTTTTAGAAAATGAAGAAATCATTCGACTCAAAAATCGTGAAGCGGTAAAGGATGTACTTGGAAAACGGAAAAGGGATAAAATTGCCTCTATAATTGAATATTGCCATACGGGCCCGGGGCAATTGGAAGCCGGCGAAATGTCGGCTTGGTGGTGCTATAACGGCATTACAGGCTATTTTAACAATCTAAAAGCTTATAAATCGAATGAACACCGCATGGAAGGCTTGCTTTGGGGATATGATTCAGATGATATGACAAAAGCATTGAAATACGCCGCCGCTCCCGCCAAAATCCCTTCTGTCCGTTTTGATATTTCTCAAATCAATTAATCAACCGGGGCGGGTAACCGCCCCATAAAAAACAATGACTATGGAATGCTCTCATTGCTTCATGCTGAGCATAATTGGGAAAGAATCAACAGGTACCGTTAAGTAATATACAGAGCCTAAATTTGGAGATGTTCAACAAATCCGAAATCTTTATAACAAAAACATCCACACTGCTTTTCACGATGAAATACCTCTGCTTAATTGCTTTCCTGTTTGTGTGGGCGGTCCGGTTGTCGGCCCAAAACACCACGCTTTCTCCCACGGTTTTCTCTCCACCCAAACTGACCTACGATGCCATTTTAGCTTTGCCTTCGCCGCAAATCGGTGATGTAGCCTTTGATCTTACTTTCAATTGCCTGCGGGTATATGTAGATGGAAAGTGGCTGTGCAGCTACCAAGACCCCGCCAACTATACCCCTAATATGCTGGCCATTGCTTCAGCAGGTGGCACGAGTGTTGAGCAGGGACAAAGTATTGCCGTCGACGGCAGCGGCAATGTCTATATCACGGGCTATTTTTCCGGTACCGCCGCCTTCGGCAGCACTTCCAAAACCTCGGCAGGCGGCTATGATATTTTTGTAGCTAAATACAACAACAGCGGCAGTTTACAGTGGGTGCAAACTGCCGGAGGAACCGGCTCGGACGTTGGCTATGGGATTGCCGTCGATGGTAGCGGCAATGTTTATATCACGGGCTATTTTTTCGGTACCGCCACTTTCGGCAGTACTTCCAAAACCTCGGCAGGGATTAGTGATATTTTTGTGGCTAAATATAATACAGGCGGCACCTTACAGTGGGTGCAAACCGCCGGAGGAACCTCCACTGAACTTGGGTATGGGATTGCTGTCGATGGCAGCGGCAATGTATACATAACCGGCAATTTTCAGGGTACTGCCACCTTCGGCAGCACCCTCAAAACCTCGGCAGGTGGTAGTGATATTTTTGTAGCCAAATATAACACTAACGGAATTTTTCAGTGGGTGCAAACCGCAGGTGGAACAAACGAAGACTATGGTCAGAAGATTGATAGCGATACTAACGGCAATCTCTATGTAACAGGCTTTTTTAATGATACGGCTACCTTTAGCAGAAATACCAAGACCTCTGCCGGAAGTATTGATGTATATATCGTCCGAATTGATAAGTAAGAAGGGGCTTCGTTCAATGCGGCTGTTCCATTACCTCGCGCGTCAAAGGCCGGCAAAGAATTTAATAAACCTAAGTCAAAGTGAAGAACCATAAAGAATTAGACAGGGTCGGCATTACTTACTGTCAAAAGGGTGTCTATCGGTAATTACGCTATTTCTTTTCAATTCAAAATAAAAGGGTAATCTACTATGCTCTACAACTTTTGGAATTGAACCTTTGACAAAATCAATGTTTCACCATTGTTTCACTGATAAAGTAAAAACCCCATGTAAATACCTGATTTACATGGGGTTTTGTATATCTCTCCGCAGAGAGAGAGGGACTTATTATCTATCTAATAATCAATGTATTACACAGACATTTCGCAGAAAGTCGTCGGATTTGTCGTCATTTTCTTCAAAATGAAAAGCTTAAATTCAATTTTATTTGCTACGATTCAATGTACTCAATGTATGGATAGATACTTTTAAGTCACTGTGATACCGGAAAGCCTAAATTCGCAGTACTTCAGCTATGGATTTAAAGGTGTATGACTTAACTGTAGACTATATACGCAAGATCACAAAGAGTAGTAGCATGATTGTGAACAGGTGCATATAATTCATGCTTGACAAGTCACAATCGGAAACGTAACTTTGTGACAAATCGATTCTCAACAACCGCAGCTTTGTCACAATTTGTGAATCAGCTGAGGGCATTCAAAATGACTCTTTCACAATGCTGGTACTTTCAACTTTTAGCGGAATAGATTTGCTGGGGCGAGGATTCAGAGAAAACGGCTTTTGTGTTGTTTCTTCAGGGGATATAATTCTTGGACAGGACATTCGCGAATTTTCAGCATTAAGCGGGAAATTTGACGGTGTTATCGGCGGCTCGCCCTGTCAGGACTTTTCCAATGCCCGCAGAACATTACCCACAGGTAACGGACTTGAAATGATGGCGGAATTTGCACGAGTCGTCAAAGAGGCACACCCTAAATTCTTCCTGTTCGAAAACGTGCCGGGAGTACCGATGATTGAAATTGAAGGCTATCAGGTACAACGTTTTTTTCTCAATGCCAATGAAGTGGGAAGCATTCAAAACCGAAACCGCTATTTTCAGTTTGGGACAAAAGAGGGATTGGTCATTGATGTGCAACGACAACCTAAGCCTGAACGCTCACAACCCTGTGTGATGGCTACGGAGGGCACTAAAAAGGACCGGCGCACATGGGAAGACTTTTGCCGATTGCAGGGCATTACGTGGGAATTCGATTTACCGGACCTCACTCAAGCCGGAGCCTACAAAGCAGTCGGCAATGCTGTAAATCTTCACGTATCGAAGGCAATAGCTAAAGCCATTAAGGACGCATTTACAAACCCCAATCCTCAAACGTTCCAAAATAGCCGTACTTGTGTTTGTGGTTGTGGCAGGACACTATCGGGTTGGAAGAAGACAGCTACTGACGCTTGCAGAAAGCGAATCAGTCTGAAACGTGAATCGCCTGGGCTTTCTGATCGGCGCCAATTCACAAACTGTGAATGACCGAAAGCCGTTTAGTTCAACAAAACGACAGTTTGTGACTATGCTGCCTGTATTACTCCTGGTATAGTCACAATGTGAAAGCACTGTGCTTTATAAATGCCATTCGATCACAATTTCAAGATCAATGCTAAAAGCGAAACATAGGTGTAATGTAGAATAGGTACTTCCCCAAAAGAGAGAATTTCAGCTTTTGGCGCTAAGTAAGAATGACGTATCGAAACAAATAATAACTTGCCGTTTTTAAACCCTTAACTCACTTATTTACAATGGGATTAAATATCATAAAAGAAGGTCCAAATTATACCGAGGTCAGGTTCACAATTATGATGGTTAAAAAACTCTATAATCCTGAATCACTCGTAACCTCTCAAAACAATTAATTTAAGCTTATTACTTATCACCTATTAACAGCCCTGTTAAATCTTATGAAAAAGCACCTTATTAACCTGCGTGTCGATGATTCAACCAAAGACCGCTTAAAAGACACTTCCCACAGCCTTCAACTGAATGAAAGCGAGTTCATCCGCAAAGCTATCTGGGAGTATGAATCATTGCTGGAACAGGCCGATAAATGGACGCAAAGAGAAGAACGTATAACGCAGCTGGAAGCCTCTCTCAAGCAGTTAAAGCGACAATTACAGGCCTACGAAGATGATATCTATCTGACTAATCTTTTTTCGGCTCATAAGGGGCAAATCATCGACGACAAACGCATCTCTCAACGTGCAGATCTGGTAAACATCTTGGCCAAAAATACCACCATCAATGTGCTTGAGACAGAAGACCGGGAATCCTTAACATCGGAGATCATACCAATCGTTTTACAGGCTCAACCAATACCTATACCCGCAGAGGAAAAGTCGGAACCGTTCACGTGGAAAGAGGTTACTGTTGGGGTAAAACGTTATTGGTTATTGTTGCTTACATTTCTGGGTGCGGGAATAGCGTATATGGTGTGGCGTTGGTGGTCTAAGTCAAAGAAACAGGCAGATCAAAGTGATCGGTCGCGCTCTTGGTGGCGCAGTACTTCCCTTACCTCCTGATTTGTCTTTACAAAATGTGTATACACGTCTTTCATCAGGGGTATAGTAGGTTAGGAATCGGATTCCTATTCAGGATTCCAAGGATTCTTAGGAATCCGATTCCTGCAAAAAGGCAGGATTCCTTGAGGAATCCTGCCTTTTTGTTAAAATAGAAGTATCTATCCGTACTTAAAAGCTATGTAAAGACATTCTGTAAATACACAACTGATTCATGTACGCTTAGCCGGCCATTAGGATTGGTAATGGTTATGACCGTAAGCCTAAAGTTCTATCCGGTGTATTCATATTCGTCTTTACAAAATGTATATACACGTCTTTCAGGCGGGGTATACCAGAGCAGGAATCGGATTCCTATTTTAGGATTCCAAGGATTCTTAGGAATCCGATTCCTGCAAAAAGGCAGGATTCCTCGAGGAATCCTGCCTTTTTGTTAAAATAGAAGTATATATCCGTGTTTAAAAGCTATGTAAAGACATTTGTAATGACATTTTGTATATACATGCATTGCGAAGTACTTTTTTCATCCTGTTAAGGCTTTTCAACAACCCAATCCCGCTGCATTACTTCGTTTGTTTTTTGTAAAACAAGTGTAATTGAATATACTTTACATATGTAAGTTTTTCTACTTGGCATTGGCAAATAGCTCCGGGTCTATTTTATAGAATTCACAGAAGGTTTTTACACTGATTTTAGGCAATCCTAACTTTTTTCGAATGCGAGCCATCTTGTGTTCGGCATAGCCGGGAGAATAGAAGGCATTCCGATAGAGAAATTTTGCATTAACCTCCATGTTTAGAACATTTGAGCTGATTGGCATAATGATAAAGGGTTAAATGGTTAAAATTTAATAGGTTAAACCACTCTTAAATGATAAATATTTAACACAATATTAACATTGATACACAAAAAAAGCAACTTAAAAACGGCAATACAGAATAAATTACAAAGCTATTGGGAAGAAATTAAGGAAGTACACAGAAATTCCAATCACGTATATCAGCAGGATTCCCAAATGAAGCGATAATCAAGAAGAATGTAACACAAGTACTTTACAAATGTCTTTACAAAACCTTACTCCTCTCCTTTGGTCTTTTTCTCAGCTTTTTTCACAAAGCGTACTTTATCCCCTTTCCATACAGGCACTATATCATCAACGGGTATCTTTATAAGTTCTAAGTCCTCGTTTACCCATTCATCTTC
Organism: Runella sp.; assembly: GCF_965279615.1. NCBI lineage: Bacteria > Pseudomonadati > Bacteroidota > Cytophagia > Cytophagales > Spirosomataceae > Runella > Runella sp. The sequence continues at coordinate 1,012,251 of NZ_OZ257252.1, forward strand.
CTCAAAGCCCTCTTCTTCGAACAGTTTCGCCTTTTTATAAGCGACTGAAAGCATTTTATCTGTAATAACTCCTGATTCCATGATCAGTACTATCTCGTCTGGAAAGCCTCCGCCAATCATACGGGAAAAATAGCAGTTTACGGCTGCCTGTTTATGCTCCGGTATAATGTTTATATCATAACTTATTTCCCACTCCTTCTTTAAGCCTCCTTTGGGTTGCTCCTTCAAAATAGTATTAATATGCCAACTCACATCGGTATAGATGAGTTCTTTAATAGTATAGTTGCGAATATCTTCAGGATTATCCTGCCACGTTACATTCCGTATTGTTTTTCCTGTTTTACGCTCAAAAAATCGTATCCGACTATACCCTTTTTCATAGGCTGTTTCTGCAACCTGTTGGTAAACGTATTTTTGAAACTGGCTTTCTATTGATTCAAATTGTTTATCCTTCAGATCAATCAGTTCTTCTTTGTCCTTTAGCCTCTTTAGGAGGTCATTCATCTTTGCTTCAAACTCAGTATTATTGTTTAATACCTTTATAGGTTGGCTTTCTCCTGTAAGTAGTTCAACAATTGAGATACTTAGTGCAGCTGCAATCTTTTGAACCTGACTGATTGTCCAATCTCGGCCAAGCCTTTCATAACGATTATAATTTGATGGGTCTAACTCTAGAATTTCACTCATTTTAGCTTTAGAAATCCCTTTTTCTTCTCTTAGCTTCTTTATATTTTCTGTAATCCTGTCCATCATTACAAAGACTTAAAATGCCGTTCCCGCAAAGATAGAGTAGGCAAGAATAAAAGATATGGTAAATATTACTTGTATTTATGGTTTATAATACCATTATTTGTGGTAAATAAAACCATAATGTAATGCAAACAATAAATAATTCACCCGTTCAAGGTCTAATTGACCGTTATGAAGCTGAAACCACATTGGTGTTTAAGCCTTCTCGTAAATTCTACGAAAATACCGGTATTAATCGCGTACGTTTCGCCCAGTTAGCAAATGGCGAAAAACGCCCAATGCTTGATGAGGCGAATAACCTTATCAAGTTCTTCTCTCGTTTCTTTCCAACTTCTATTAACGATTTAATTTGATAGCAATGCTGTCAAATTTCAGCCTTTGAAAAAGCATGAATCAAAACATTCTCACTCAGATGCAAGAGGAAAAACAACGGGTGGAGCTACTTTCTATCCGCTTCAATCTCAGAAATCCCAAACGCCCCGAAACGTCATTACAATGTAAAATCGGCATCAATGGCAGCTACGCTACCGAGTTCGTTGTTGAACGCAAAATAAAAACCAACTATTGGGCACAAAAGCTGCAAAAGATGATGGATGATTCCCCCGAATCAGCCCTGCTTAATGAACGACTGGCATTTATAAAGCTGGAGATCAAAAAAGCGGAATTACGTTTAAAACTTGAAGGAAAAGCCATCACCGCAAAAGCTGTAAAAGCTGCTTTTTTGAACGTACACGGCCATAATAAGGCCCAAACAACGCAGGAAACGGCCAAAGAAACACGTCCGACATTCCGGGACTGTTTTACCCGCTTCTATGATAAAAAAGCGGCTCAAAAACGGAAGCCCGTCAGTGATCGCACCAAAGAAAGCTATTGGCGCTACAAAAGCAACCTTGACAAATACATGGCTTTCCTACGAATCAGGCACCTGTACGTTGATCAGATAAACTACGAATGGGCTGAAAATTACCTTGATTGGTTAATCGACACCAAAGGCTTTACCAATGACTATGCCAACAACAATGTCCAACTTCTTAAAAGCGTCTTTCTCATGGCAGATAACACCGGCTTCATTAAGCAAAATCCGTTAAAGGGATTCAAATTATCCGATGATGATAATTACGATACTACCCACCTTACCATGCATGAAGTAAACCTCATTGCCAATTTTGATTTTACCGCTTTACCTATTCATCCCCTGACCGCTCAAAGCCTCCGCGATGAAGCGGATTGTTTCATTATTACCTGTTTCACCGCGCAACATCACACCGATTTTCACGAACGCGGGTTTGAATTGTTTGTTCACCAAGAGGACGGCCGAAAATGGCTTCGTGACAATCGCAATAAAACCAAAACGCCCTATACCCTGCCGGTTCATCCCATTGCACTTGCCATCATTGAGAAGTATGGAGGCATTGATAAACTTCCCGTGAAAGCCAACACCAAACGCAACAAACTGCTCAAGGAAATCGCGGCTTTCTGTCAAATCCCCAAACACCTCACCACCAAAATAGGACGTAAAACATTCACCAATTACGCATTGAACATACTGCGGATGCGGGAAGTGACCATTGCCGCCATTTTGGGGCATAAAAGCACCAAATTCATCAAGCGATACGCGCGTATTACCGAGGAAAGTATCGCCGCCGAGTACCAATTTAAGCAGTAAAAAAGCCCGTAGGCAAGTGCTTACGGGCTTTATGTATTATTCTATTCTATTAAAAATATTAAATCCTATGAACAAGTCAGACCTCAAAAGCCAACTCATCGAAGAGTTACAAACTCAGATCGCCAACTATGATTCGATGACCAAAACGCTGCTCTCTCTGGTGGGTTGCAAAGACTACCTTCTCCACCAACGCGAACTTAAGATCAAAGAACTGGAGGAAGAAAACAAGCGGCTTCGATGGCAATTCCCCTGCTCTAATTAATGCATAAAAAAAGGCGGTATTGCCTTACCGCCCCTCTACCTAACCTTCCCGAATCCTTCCTGTTTTCCGCTGCCTTCCAAACACGGTGTACAGGCAGGATTCCCCACATTTAACCGCTTTGTAAAGATATGTACTCTGCTGACAATAAAAAAAAGGGTTCGTCAGAAAAAGAGTCTTTTCTCGAAAGATTCAATAGTTCCTTCATTACCGATATGTCTGATATTCAGGACCCTGTCCCCTTCGTGACGGTGAACGGTTCCACCTTCGCCAGTCTGGGGGACATTTCCTTTATCTCAGGGGCTCCCAAAGCGGGAAAATCCAGCGTCACGGGCTTTATTCTGGCTACGGCCCTCATGAAAGACAAACCCCGTGACTTAGATTCCTTAGGCATTATTTCCAATTACCAGGGCGAACGACCCATCATCTACATTGACACCGAGCAACACCCGGCCCATACCCGAAAACGTCTCAAGATCGTGCTGAAAATGGCAGGAATCGAACGGCAGAACACCGACCGCCTCAAGGTGATGAACTGGCGGGTGTTTCCCCAAAAGCTCAAGTACGAAAACCTGATTCATGCCCTTGATTCCTTTAAGGATGCCTGTTTATGGGTCATTGACGGCATCACCGATTTTGTCACCAGTGCCAACAACGAGGAAACGGGCAATGAACTCATCGGCTTTCTGATGCAGAAGGCCAGCGAGAACAACGCGGCCATTATCCTGTTGATTCATGAGAACCCCCAAAACGGCAAAATGCGCGGTCACATCGGCAGCGAGGCCGAACGCAAATGTGGCGGGGCTATCTCCATCAAGAAGGACCGGGAAAAGGATTTGCACTTCATTGAGCCGAAGTACCTCAGGGATGCCGAAGATTTTACGCCCGTGGTGTTCCGCTATGACAAAACCCAAGGCAGAATGGTATCGGTCGATGCCCAGACATCACAACTGGCGCTTCAGGAGCAAAAGGATAAATCCAAAGGAAGTGAACTCAAACAGCTCTACGATACCTGCATGGGTGCCGAGACCGTCCTGCCAAGGGCGGAATTCAGGAAGCGAATTGAAGATCACTATGACCCCCACAAAGAGAAATTACCCACTGCCCGCGAAACCTACGCCAATCGGATGGTCAGGGAGTTGGAAAAGGCTTTTTTCATTCGTTTGACCGGAAGCGGCAAAAACCAGACGGTCGAACCCTTTGCTCAACTGGACGGACTGTTGATGCAGAACGACAAGCTTTTCTGAAAAATGGATTATTCCGACAATCCAAACATACAAACACGCCCCATATATCCATACAAACATACATATATATATCAGTAAATGTTTGTATGTATGGATAATTGCAAAATTGGATTTAGCCGCTGAAAGAAAAAGAGTAAGCCTTAGAAATGCTCCTGCTGCTATCCATTTTACAGAATATTTGGCATTTGCTTCTCAAAATACCTGCAATTCAAAATATTATTTGGCAACAAAAAACCCTTTATCCATACAAACATCCATACATACAAACAAAAACCCTTATATAAAGAGATACGCGTTTGTGTTTGTAGGGATAAAATGTAGGGATGGGCCAAAACAGCCAAACCGAATTTTCTTCGGTTGGCTCTTCTTCCTTACAATCCATGATAAGCACTTCTCTGATTCAACAGGCACAGGCCGTTCCCATCGTTGACTATCTGGCCTCGCAGGGCTTTGAACCCCTCAGAGCCACCGGCAAAGAGTTTGCCTACCTTTCTCCCCTAAGGCATGAACACGAAGCCTCCTTTTTTGTCAATACGGCCAAGAACAGATTTACCGATTTTGCCCATGATGATTACAAAGGCGATGTGATCCGATTGGTACAGCTGCTGGAGGGCTTAAACTTCCCGATGGCTGTGTCGAGGCTGTTGGATTTCAAAGGAAAGGCATGGCAGCGTTCAGAGTCTCTTTTTCTTTCAGCGGCCAAAACCGAATCTGCATCACCATCAACACAAACCGATATTACCTTCCCCGTTCAGCATCCTGCACTTATCAATTATCTTAAACAACGTGGGATTCCCTATTCCTTAGGCAAAAAGTATCTTCACGAAGTGGTTACACGGGTGGATGATAAAGAATACTTCAGCGTAGGGTTTCGTAATGATTCCAACGGCTTTGCTATACGTAACCGCTATCACAAAGGAAATACAGGGCCGCAGGATATTACTACCTTAGATATAGGCAATCGTGGCACAGTAGCCGTTTTTGAGGGCTTTTTTGACTTTCTGTCGGCGTTGGTTTGGTTTGGACTGGAAACGCCCCGTATTTCAACGGTGGTGCTTAATTCAACGAGTAACCGAAAGAGGGCCGTAGAGTTCCTTAGTCAGTTTGAGAAGGTCAATTGTTTTCTTGATCGTGATAAAGCAGGGGTGGAATGCTTAAGGATTTTGGAAGAACGAGATGGATTAAATATCAGTGATTTTTCAACAGTCTATGACGGATTTAAAGATTTCAATAAATTTCTAATGGGGAAAAGTTAAAAAGGTAGCCTTAAGTAAAATTATAAATCAAAATGCATTAGTTGTTTTATTGGTTAGTATTCCAATCATCGAAGATTTATTCAATCAACATAAAAGGTTAAATAATTTAATTTATCTAAATTATAATTAAATATAACGTCTTACCTAGTCCATACCATCTCACTTATAATAAAACATGAATTATTTATTGGCTCTCTAGAATATATGTTAATATCTGATCCAGACCCAACTCTCCAAATATCAATATCAGGATATTTAACAGAAAGCAGCATTGAAACAAATGCAAATGGTTTAGGACCTAGAGGTGCTATTACTATACTATAATCGTCACGAAGAGAAAAATAAAGAGAAGTTAATTCTCTTTCTAAAAAGAGCAAGTCATCAAATTTAAAAGTTGTAACATTAGGTGAGTTGTTTAAGATATAATCATTATTATGCTCTAACACACTTACAAATTTTTCATCTAATGCAGGTTTAGTATAAAATATGTAATATATCTTAGGATCAAGATGGTGAATTATTCCTTCAGCTTTATTTTGTTCATATCCTAAGCAAACTATCAATGCTTTAGGCTTATCAGTTGGAACTACATATTTACCCGGTAAAGGTGCTATTTCAGAATTATACTTTGGTGGTTGTGGAGTTGAAAATTTCGATGGGGTGTAACTAAAATAAACAGTCATTCTTTCAATATTACACTGTTTATTAGACAAATAAAGGATAATAGAATAATACCAAGATTTAGTCATGCAAGAGTAATCTACAAAAATTCTCGCATCTGATTTAAGGAAACTGTCGAAATACTTATCTAAAACCAGAAAAATGTCAGTATACTCTGAAATTATACTCATCTCAACATTTTTATATTGCTTTCTGCATTTAAAAATACTGTAACAAAACATAATAGAATGCCTTATATAGTTATTTTTTATCACAAAATCATAAGAAGTATATACACGTTTTTCATGATTTCCTGCAAATATAAAAATATCAATATCTTGCGAATGTATTTGGTCTGGGTCAATCTGTACACCATATTCAATTTTCATAATATTAGTTATTTATTAAATATTGTTAATTGATTACTATGCCGTCCAGTATTTCTACCTTCTTTTTTTAACAACAAGATATCAGACAAATTATCAGAAGGGTATTTTCGAAGTGGAAGTTTATGTAAAACACATAAAAGATATGACAGTTTAAAGCGTTTTCCCCTTATCTGAAAGTCAAAAACTTCGTCTTTGGAATCAAGCAATACAAACGCTCCTTGAGATACACCTTTTTCTAAAATTTCAATTATATTATTTGATAAAGGAGATTTATCTAAATCAACTACAAATGTTCCTTTTGGGTCCATACTAAAAAATGGACCGAGAATCTGATTATTAAAGTAATCTCCAATCTTTTCTAACACTTGCTTGAAGTTTAATGCGCTATTATGCCCAATTGGGATATTTTCGATTACGTTACAAAATCTCCTTGAAGTTAAAAGTAGTTCATCATATTGCACTCTTTTATCCGCACCTGAGTCATTTGCTCTAGATAAAATAGATGTTATCAAACTAATTAACCATCTAGGATTACCATCACAAACTTTTTTTAATACTTCAATTCCGAAATACAAATCTCCAGTTTTTCTACTTCTTAAGTCATGATTAAACCCTTGTTCAGTTCTCTTATTGTGTCTGATATAAAAATTTCTAAAATAAACAATTGGTTTTATTTTTCGAAAGATTGTATCTTTTTGCGCATCAGATATCGGAACAGGTAACTCAGGATCAATTTTATATTCAATTAGAAATTCTCTAAAAGAATCATCCTTCTTAAGCAGAGCCAATTCTTGATTATAAAAATCGCTGTTTAAATCATAACTATTTGGGCTTTTGTTGTAAATATTGTTTGATCCAAAAAACTCACTAGCGGAGCAATTTGGGTACTTTTTCTTTAATATAGACTCAATTAGTTCAAGAGAAAATGTTTCAGTTTGTTGTGATCCCCACATCTTTATAATTTGAAAATCATTACCTGCTGTAGGGCCATAATCTTTTGTAAGCAACTTTTCTAATTCATTTGAAAGTATTGGGCTTGCGCTCAATTTATACAATAAAAATTGCGTTCTACTTCTAAGAGAAACAAATAGCTTTTGTTGAAGCCAATCAGGGGCAAACTCTAGTTCATCAAAACATAAAGCCCATTTTTTTTTCCCTTTAATACCATATATCCTTTCGAATATTGGGATTATATATTCAATAGAAGATTCAAAAGTTAAGCTAAAATAATCATCTTTTGGCAAATCACCTTCTGATCTAAAATTAAAAATCAATCCTTGTATTATTTGATTTACATTATCAATTCGTAAGTTTATAGCATCAATTATATAATCCAATTTTGGAATTGCAGATTTCAATTTCCAAGCCTCAATAAGTATTTTAGACAGTTCAAATTCTTTCTCTTCATCCAAATCATTAAGCTCTAGATTAATGACGTTTTTAAATGTATCACATAGGGCTTTAAATACATTACTATTTACCGAAAATTCAGATATAACTTTTGAAAATTCGCCAAATTTTTCAAGTTGAGAGCTATAGGTTTGGTTTTTTACATTCCAATAAATATCGGTTGAAATGTAAATTGAGTAAAACTCTATATTATTTAAAATATTCTCTGACTTAGGGCCACGCCAAGAATGTAAAGCAGGCAAAGTCAACATTTTCATTAACGTGGTCTTTCCGCATCCTCTTGCACCCAATATTACTGAATGGTTATTTTGAATTAATTTCCCAAAACTGTCTGACCAAATAAAAGTCTCTGCAACTTCTCTTGGATTTAGGTGGCGAGCATTGTATGTATTGTAAAAAATATCAATCTCCTTCATAATAAATATGCTTTGGTCTTAAACCTATTTTTGAATTCACATTTATTTTTCTTTCAGAAAGTTGTTTTTCCAATTCCTCCATTTGATCTGGAGTTAAAAAATTAATTTCCGGTACAGCCTCTAAAACCTTTTCCCAAGCAACTACTTGTTTTCCACGAATTATACTTTCAACTTTTTTAACAATATCATTAATATTGCCTTGGTAGCCAAAACCTGTATAAGGCAAAAAACCATCTTCCCTATCTTTTCGCCAGCCAGATTTATTTTTGAAAGTATATGTCAATATTTTCCCAAAACAATTACCTGATTCTTGTTTTTCTATTTCAATCACATGAAAGTAGTTAAATATTGAAGCCCAAAGAATTTGATTTGTTGCACTAAAGCTCCCTGAAGACAATATTGGAATTTGATAACTGCCACTACTTGTGTAGACATAACGCAACCAAGGATCATGTTTATGTCCATGTATTACTAAATCAAATTTGTACTTTCCAATTATTCTCAATAAATCTTCTCCATTTTCTATAAAATCGTATTCACCCATTCCAAGGCGAGAGTGTTTTATTATGTGATGATGACAAAGAAAAATTTTTATCTTTGAATCGTCATTATTACAGGACAAGTACTTCTCTATAGCTTCAATTTGCAATGAATCTACTTTCCCTTTAACAGAAGGATTCTCTGTTGGTTCTTTAGTCGAGTGTGTATGGAAATGTGTAGAATTAAATACAAGTATTTGGTAGTCTTCTTTTTCGATAAATGTAAATCCTTTATCCCAAAAAGTACCAACCTCTGCTACTGACAATGGGAAATTTTGGCTAATTTTTTTTGGTATATCTAAACTATATTGAGAGTGTTTAAGCCTTGAGTCTACATCATGATTTCCTACCGTTGCAATTGTATCCATTGATTTTAAAGCTCTAGAAATTTCAATTACGTAAGACCAACCTGAAAAAAAACCTTGGATATCACACTGATCAGTTATATCACCGGGACTTAAAACTAAATCTACTTCAATATTATCTCTGCTTATAATGCCAAGAAGGTCTTCAACTGGATGCTCGTTAGCTGGCGATCTAAGCTTAGCACTAAATAAATAAGTATTATTATCTTTTAACGCTTCTTTTTCTGGATGGCAATGCAGATCGCTAATTATCGCAACTTTTAAGGTTTTACTGGCCATAATTCTCGTTTGTATTGTAGATTACAAGTTCATTATAAATTCCTCTGGTCTTATTTCTACCACCAACCTTACTTAGTCTACTTATCTTTTGAATATTAGCTAAATTGTTGTAAAGGTCTAGCAGCGAATGATGGCTAGCATTTGTTAAAATAAAGAAAGCTTTTTTTTCAATTATTTTAACGATATATTCTTTTAGTTTTAATTGATCTTCCCATGAAAATAGTATTTGATTGTATTCAATAAATCCATTATTTTCATGAGCAGTAGTATATGGTGGATCGATAAAAACTAAATCTCCTTCTTTAATATCATCTATTGATTTCTCAAAGCTGCGATTAGATAAAGTACTACCATTTAATAATAATTGTATTTCTTGAAGAAGCCTTTCTGTAACTATATCTACATTATGGCGTTTACCATAAGGTACATTATATACACCATTACTATTTACTCTATATATACCGTTAAAAGATGTTCGATTTAAATAAATAAAGCGAGCTGCTTGCTCACTTAAACCCTCAGGATTTGATGCTCGAATAGCATAGTAATCTTTTTCAGTATTCTTATACTGGCTCAGGAATTTTATTACAGCATTTGCGTCTCCTTTCAATTGAGAATAGCAATTTATTAAATCGGAGTTAGTATCTGAAAGATAAAACTGTCTATGTAAGTCCTTGTTTTGGCTCTTTAAATAAAAAAAAACTGCTCCCGCTCCTAAAAATGGTTCATGAAAATTATTGAATTTCTCGGGCAGGAAGTTTTTAAGATAATCCTTTGTAAACCACCTCTTTGAGCCAGTCCAACGCAAAAATGGGGTTAAATTTTTATTAGGATAAGGTTCTATCATTGTTTGTTAATAAAATAGCTTAATGTTAATATCTGACTGAACCCCGCAACCTTGATTTTATAAATCTCTAATTATATTTCATAATATATATAAAATACAGTTTAAAGATTAGAAACTTAAAATTATGTGTGGCAAGTGTATTAATTTAAAACTAGACTTTAAAGATATATTTTCGTAGAAATTACTGAAATGGGCAAAAAAAAGGCTGTAAATCGTTGATTTACAGCCACTTGCAGAGAGAGAGGGATTCGAACCCCCGGACCTGTAACAGTCAACGGTTTTCAAGACCGCCGCATTCGACCACTCTGCCATCTCTCTAAAATTTCCCAGAACCATTGTTTTGGGACTGCAAAGGTAGCTGTTTTTTGAGTCTTGTCAAGTGTTTATATCAAAAAATATCACAAAATGAGCTAAAAAACCTTCTTCTAAATGCCATAAAATCAGCAATGTTTTGATTTTCAAAGACTTATTTTTACGATAACGCTTGCGCCAAATCCGCAATCAAGTCGTCAGCATGCTCTAATCCAACTGAAATACGCAGTAAATTCTTCGGGCTAACCGAATGAATACCCTCGGCAGTAGCTCGGTGTTCGATCAAGCTCTCGACGCCTCCCAGACTTGTGGCCCGAATAAACAATTTTACTTTACTTTTTACCGTCAAGGTTTCTTCAGCCCCGCCTTTTACCCGAATCGACAACATTGCTCCACCTGCTATCATTTGTTGCTTAGCCACGTTATAGCCCGGATGACTTTCTAAAAACGGATAATGCACGGCTTCCAGTTTAGGGTGTGTGCTCAAATATTCGGCAAGCTTGGCTGCATTTGCCGATTGCTGACGCACACGTACAGCCAATGTTTTAATTCCCCGCAAAATCAACCAACAATCAAAAGGAGAAGGTACCGCTCCGCCTAAGGCCTGTATTTGCCGTGCTTTTTCAGCTAATGGGCCGTTTTCTTTGAAAATCAACGCTCCGCTCAGTAAGTCGCTGTGGCCGCCAAAATATTTTGTTGCCGAATGCATCACTACATCACAACCCAAATCAAGGGGACGTTGAAGCACGGGAGTTGCCCATGTATTGTCACAGGCAGAATAAGCACCTTTGGCACGAGCAAGGTCAGCAATGGCTTTAATGTCAGTGATCTTCAATAAGGGATTGGAAGGAGTCTCCATCCAAACCAATTTAGTGTTGGACTGAAATGCATTTTCTACAGCCGCCAAATCACTCATATCTACTTTGGAAAATTGAAGCCCCCACAAACTCATCACATCCTGCAACAGCGCAGGCGTTCCATAATACGCGTCGTCGGGAATAATGACGTGATCACCCGGAAGCAGGCATTGAAATACAGTCGTCGTAGCGGCTTGCCCCGACGCAAACGCCATTCCCACTTGCCCTCCTTCCAGCGCGGCATACGCACTTTCCAACGCATTGCGGTTAGGATTACTTGCCCGAGTATAAATATGACCGTGCGGCATGCTGCTGTCGGGCTCGCGCTCAAAGGTTGTTGAAAGATAGATGGGCGGCACAACTGCACTCGCGTTGGCATCGTGAAATTGAGTGCTCTGTATGGCAAGGGTTTCAAAATTCATCGGTTTGGAAATTATTCGTTTAACCGTTTTACGTGTATCCGTTTTCCGTAGTTTTCAGGTCTTGCACAATTTTACGCCAAATCTTTTTGAAAGAAAAATTAGTTGTGTAGGTTTGCGATATAGTATGCAAGCAGAATACTTTCTTTTAGTATACACATCCCTCAAAGTTTAACCTCTATCTTTTTCCTACAATCATGAGCTTTGAAACGTTTGAAGTAACGATAAACCAATACATTGCGCAAGTGGTATTCAACCGTCCCGAACGGGCCAATGCGCTCAATCAAAAGGCATGGGATGAAATGAAAGTCATTTTTGAGGAACTCGACGAAAACGACGAAGTCAGGGTCATCATTCTAAGAGGTAACGGCAAGCATTTCTGTGCGGGAATCGACTTGGAACTGTTGATGAGTGTTGCGCAATTTGCCCAAAAATGCGAAGGACGAAAACGCGAAAAACTTCGAAAGAAAGTACTGGATCTGCAAGCCCCCATCAACGCCATCGAACAATGCAGTAAGCCCGTCATCGCGGCCATTCATGGCGGATGCATCGGCGGCGGCATTGACATTATCAGTGCCTGCGATATGCGCTATAGCACGGATGAGGCCTTTTTTACCATCAAAGAAATTGACATGGGCATGGTCGCCGATCTGGGTACGTTACAGCGTCTCCCCAAGATCATTCCTGCGGGTATTGCCCGCGAAATGGCCTATACGGGACGAAATGTATCGGGCAAAGAAGCCGAAAGAATCGGCCTTGCCAATCGCAGTTTTGCGGATGCCGAAATCATGTTGTCCGAAGTACTGAAAACAGCACAGGCAATTGCGTCTAAATCCCCGCTTTCGATCCGAGGAACCAAAGCAATTCTGAATCATAGCCGCGATCATTCTGTCGCCGATGGCCTTGACTATATGGCGACCTGGAACGCCGCTATGCTTCTCTCCGACGATTTGATGGAAGCATTTCAGGCAAAAATGCAAAAGCGTGACGCCATCTTTAAACAATAAACCTCTAACCACTTTTCCAAAATCACTCAATGAACTTTTCTCAACCCATGCTCCGTGAAGGATCTCTTTCGGGCAAAACCATTATTGTAACGGGCGGAGGCACCGGCCTTGGAAAATCCATGGCGAAGTATTTTCTCGAATTAGGTGCAAACGTTGTAATATGCAGCCGTCGTTTGCCTGTTTTAGAAGCTACTGCGAAAGAATTAAGCGAAGCAACGGGCGGACAGGTATTGCCCGCCGAATGCGATGTGCGTAAACCCGAACAAATCGAAGCCGTCATTGAAGCCGCCATTGTCCGGTTTGGCGCTGTGCACGGTTTGGTCAACAATTCGGCAGGTAATTTTATCAGCCCAACCGAACGACTTTCGTACAAGGCCATTGATACGGTCGTTGACATTGTGCTGCGCGGTACGTATTATTTTACGCTCGCCATCGGCAAGTACTGGATCGACAATCAAATCAAAGGCACTATTCTCAATATTTCCACTACCTACGCCTGGACGGGGTCGGGTTGGGTCGTTCCTTCAGCAATGGCCAAAGCGGGCGCCTTAGCGATGACCAAATCGCTGGCGTACGAGTGGGGTAAATACGGCATCCGTCTCAACGCCATCGCCCCCGGCCCCTTCCCTACCAAAGGCGCATGGGATCGTTTATTTCCGAAGGACTTGGCCGAAAAATTTGCGTTTGAAAACCGCATTCCGTTGCACCGCACGGGCGAACACCAGGAACTGGCCAATTTGGCGGCTTACCTGATGTCTGACTTTTCAGCGTATATGACGGGCGAGGTAATTACCCTTGACGGCGGCGAAGTATTGAACGGCGGACAGTTCAATTTTCTTAATGAAGTCACGCCTGAAATGTGGGACGTACTGGAAGCACAGATCAAAAATGCCAATCGCGCCAGCAAACAGGAAGGCAAAAAAGAATAAACACGCGTAAAAGCTTCAACTAAAAAGGCGACAAAACCACTCTCCTGCTCTTGAGAAACAGGAAACGTGATTTTGCCGCCTTTTAGGTAGAAGTATACCTATACCTATTTGCGACGCAGTTTAGCTTCAATCGTCTGCTGTGTATGCGGTACAGCGCGCAAACGATCTTTTGGGATCAACTTGCCTGTGTCAATGCAAATGCCGTAGGTGCCGTTCTTAATGCGTACCAAAGCATTTTCAAGTTGGGTAATGAATTTTTGCAGACGCGCCGCTGATTGGCTCATCTGTTCACGTTCGCTCGTGTCCACATCTTCCATCAATTTGGTAGCTGCCCCGGTATTGTCGGTTCCACTGTCATTTTTACGGCTCAATGTGTCTTTGATGTACGCCAATTCTTTGCGGTTTGCATCCAGTTTTTCGTTGATGATACCTTCGAACTCTTTCAGTTCTTCTTCTGAGTAACGTTTCTTTTCTTCCTGTACTGTCATATAAAAGTTCTCGTTTGGGGTAAAAAAACTTAGCGGCGGAAGTTGATTAAGGCGCAAAAATACGCTTTATTCTTTTCCTTCAAATCATTTATCCCAACCGTTTAATAAAAAGATATTTTTTTTTGATTCTATGAATCCTGCCAAATGCCAAGTTTTATTTGGAAAAAACCCGGCTTCTCCCTACACTATTCTTCACACAGTGAGATAGTTAGTACAACCTTCTTCTATATAAAATTGTACAATACCAAGACAAAACTATCTTTCTGCCTTTTTCGTTTTAATCCTGTTAAGTTTGCAGCCGAAAAATCGCCCTTCCAAGCAGCCAATGGAAGTTGATTTTTTCCAACAAACGAATATTCCAAACAATCAGAATTTAAAACAAATGATGACTTACATTGAGCCGGCTCCTATCAAAGACAAGGAGAATCCACTGGAGTCTATGATGTCGCGCTTTGACAAAGCTGCCGAATTATTGGGTATAAGCGACGAAATGTACCATATCCTTAAAATGCCTCGAAAGCAAGTAGTGGTAGGATTACCTGTCACGATGGATAACGGACAGATCAAGGTATTTGAAGGCTATCGTGTTATACATTCCACCATTCTGGGGCCTTCAAAAGGAGGAATTCGATTCGACATGGGGGTAAATATTGACGAGATCCGGGCCTTAGCCGCTTGGATGACGTGGAAATGCGCCGTTGTTGATATTCCTTACGGAGGAGCAAAAGGAGGAATTGCCTGTAATCCGCGCGAAATGTCGGCGGGTGAGATCGAGCGATTGATGCGGGCGTATACCACCGCCATGCTCAACGTTTTTGGTCCCGACGAAGATATTCCCGCTCCCGATATGGGTACCGGCCCCCGCGAAATGGCTTGGTTGATGGATGAATATTCCAAAGCCAAAGGAATGACCGTGCCGGGCGTTGTGACGGGTAAGCCGCTGGTATTGGGCGGTTCGCTTGGTCGCACTGAAGCTACGGGCCGAGGGGTAACGGTATCGGCCTTAGCTGCCATGGAAAAAATGCGCATCAATCCGTATCGCGCTACGGCCGCAGTACAGGGTTTTGGCAACGTAGGAATGTATGCCGCCGCCCTCCTGCATGAACGCGGCGTAAGTGTACAGGCCATCAGTGATGTTTCGGGCGGGTATTACAACTCGGGCGGAATTGATATCGAAGCAGCCATGCAATACCGCAATGCCAACGGAGGAGTGTTGGACGGGTACAACGGTGCCGAAAAGATCTCTAACGAAGAATTGCTTTCACTCGCAGTCGATGTGCTCGTTCCTGCCGCTAAAGAAGATGTAATTACGCACGAAAATGCTTCGGGCATTCAGGCAAAAATGATCGTGGAAGGTGCTAACGGGCCAACATCAGCCAGTGCAGATTCTATCATCAATAATAAAGGCATTATGGTAGTGCCCGACATTCTGGCCAATGCCGGCGGAGTAACGGTTTCTTACTTTGAGTGGGTACAAAACCGGATCGGTTACAAGTGGAATCTCGAACGCATCAACCGCCGTTCGGACCGTATCATGAAAGATGCTTTTGAAAATGTGTATGCTACTTCTCAGAAATATAAAGTGAATATGCGTTTGGCGGCCTACATTGTGGCCATTGACAAAGTAGCCAGTACGTACAAATTCCGGGGCGGTTACTAATAAAGTAATGCGGTGTGAGTAGCGAGTAGTGAGAAGATTGTTATTTTTGCGAGGTGAAAGGCTAAAAACCTATCCCTCGCATTTTTTATTCTACCCAACAGAAATATGACTATTCATAAAGAAGGCTCTGTAAGCATTGGATTAGCGGCACTTTTTGTATTAATAACCAACGGATTGATCCGTTACGTTTGGGGTGGGCCCGAATGGTTTGCTACCACTTGGTTGGTGGCTTCTATCATCTTTTTCTTTATTATCCTTCAATTTTTTCGTAAACCTACCCGCCTCATCCCGGTCAATTCAAAACATGTCATTGCTCCTTGTGACGGCAAAGTGGTGGTTATTGAAGAAGTAATTGAAACTGAATACTTTAAAGGGCCTCGTCGTCAGGTTTCGATCTTTATGTCGCCCATTAATGTACATATTAACTGGAATCCGATTGCCGGAGTCGTGAAATATTTCAAGTACCATCCGGGAAAATATTTAGTAGCTTGGCACCCGAAATCAAGTACCGAAAACGAACGCACCACCACCGTCCTGCAAGCGCCAAACGGTGTAGAAGTATTATTCAGGCAAATAGCGGGTGCCTTGGCAAAACGCATTGTATGGTACGTAAAAGAAGGGCAACAGGTAGCGCAAGGCTCCGAAATGGGCTTTATAAAATTTGGATCAAGAGTCGATGTCTATTTGCCTTTAGACGCAAAAATACTTGTTAATTTAGAAGATAAGACAACGGGCGGAATTACCGTATTGGCCGAATTAAAATAAGTTTGACAGCCCTGTTTTATCATTGTACGCATTATTTAACCAAGCTATGCTATCTATATCTACGACTGAATCTACTTCCCGTTATGATCACCTTGACCAAATGAGCGTGCGGGAATTGCTTATCAATATCAACAACGAAGACAAAACCGTACCACATGCCGTCGAAAAAGCCATTCCGCAGATCGAGGCATTGGTAGAACAGATCGTGGTTAGAATGAAGCAGGGAGGACGTCTTTTTTACATCGGCGCCGGAACCAGCGGACGATTGGGCGTGGTGGATGCTTCTGAATGCCCTCCTACGTACGGCGTACCTTTTGACTTGGTCATTGGGCTGATGGCAGGTGGCGACAAAGCTATCCGACGAGCCGTTGAAAACGCCGAGGACGACCCCGACCAAGCTTGGCTCGACTTAAAAGAATATGAAATAGATGAGGTGGATTCGCTGATAGGCATTGCCGCTTCGGGTCGTACGCCTTATGTCATTGGGGGGTTAGAAAAAGCCCGTGAAGCAGGTATTTTGACGGGATGTATCGTTTGCAATACCGGTTCTGCCGTAGCCGCTGCTGCTGAATATCCCGTAGAAATTGTCGTAGGGCCTGAATTTGTAACGGGTAGTACCCGCATGAAATCAGGAACCGCCCAAAAATTGGCGCTTAACATGATCTCAACATCGGTCATGATTCAGTTGGGAAGAGTGAAAGGCAACAAGATGGTCGACATGCAAATGACCAACTATAAATTGGTGCAACGCGCCATCAGAATGGTCAAAGAAGAACTTCCTTACCTGACCAATGAAGAAGCGCAAGCTCTGCTCGACGTCCACGGAAGCGTACGTAATGCCGTAGAGGCAGGAAGAAAAGCCTAACATGAAACAGATTTGGGAAGCGCTTCGCAAACAGCTTCGGGAAGACTTCCGTTGGGATCTCTACGTAACAATTGCCCTGTTTTTAGCTCTTTTTATTACGTTCAACTACTCGGTCAATCTCGAAAAAGGCATTATTGACAGCTACTACGGCAATCCGCTGCGTATCGTTGGGTATTTTTTTCTTTACTGCTTTGCCTATTATAGCGGCTTATTCATTTGGCTGGGTTTTACCAAAGAGTGGCAGCGCATCAAAAACCCGCGCTTCTGGCTCTACAGCTTATTTATTTTGGTGGTTCTGGCGATAGACGGCGGTTTGTACAGCTATAGCCAATGGAGCCGTACATTGTTTAACGGAGAAATATACAGCTATACATATCGCTGTCTCACCAATCTCTCATCGGCGCTGACCGTCTTTCTTCCGTTTGGGTTATTCTATTACTTTATTGATAACCAACGCCATCATTTTTACGGACTTCAACCCAAATGGACCAATTTAAAGCCTTATTTTTTGCTGGTTTCATTCATGATTCCACTGATCGCGTGGGCTTCTTTCCAACCCGACTTTCTACGCTCTTATCCCTCCTATTTTGATTCCAACGCAGATGAATATTTCGGCGTATCACGTTGGGTAACTACCTTGCTTTACGAACTCTTTTACGGCTTTGATTTTGTAGCTACCGAATTGATGTTCAGAGGTTTTATGGTCATTGGTATGGCGCACCTATTGGGCAGAGGAACCATCCTTCCGATGGTTGTCTGTTATGCTTCATTGCACTTCGGCAAACCACTTGGCGAGACCATTGGTTCTATTTTCGGCGGGTACATTTTAGGGGTTATTGCCTTGCAATCACGCAGCGTTTGGGGTGGCATTGTTGTGCATGTAGGAGTGGCGTGGCTGATGGATCTGGCCGCTTGGTTACAGAAGATTTAGGCTTGGAAGCATTGGTTTCAGAGCAGCTTTATACTGTTTGAAATTCGTCTTCCTTCATTGCCCCCCCCAATGGAGAATACCGGAAGTTATTTTATAGCAGGAAAAGCAAATTCTTTGTCTTCTAACTTCGGATTAATGTTAATTTTTTCGATCAAAATTGTCTGTCCGGGTTGCCCGTTCATGCGGTAATTCATTTCAAACGGAAACAAAATTCCCTCTACATTTTGGTAATTTCTGTACATTATTTCCTGCATGATGCCTCGTATCGGTCCCTTTTGAAGGGTAATTTGAGATAAAAATGGAACAGAATTTATGGGATTCATATAGTAGTAGACGCTGTTTTCTACCATTACATTATTGACTTTTTGCGGCTTCTTGATCAGCTTAACTTTAACATGATCAACATTTTCCAATTTTTCGGTTCCTTCCACCTGCACTTCATAGCCTCTGTTTCGGTAATTTAAAAAAGGATCCGGAAAATCAGCTATCGCATCCTGCTGAAGGTTGTACGTATCTTCTTCCGACATTTTTTCGGGAATCTTTGTCACCGCATTGGTAGACCATGCGATAGTTCCGTCAAATGCCATTTGCACAAATTCAGTCCCATTCATAAACGTTGAAATCTTCATTCTGCCGCCCGCTCCCTGTACTATCGTTACGGGAACTTCCACCGACTGCATCTTGATCTTCCCCAACATTCGAAGGGTTTTCACAGAAGCCCATTTATCTGCCCCTCCAATACCGATCAAATAGTTATTCACTACGTCGTCGGCTGTTTGTGCCTTAGCTTCAACCGTTGCTATTCCCACCACTGCAAGTACGATCAAACCGATATTTTTCATAACTGATCCGTTTTTAGTTGCACTCTTTTCCCTCGCGCTACCTGACTACGCAATTTATCAAACGTTTTTTGGAGGCCGGACCTGTATAACCGGTCATCCAAAATGATATTTTTTCTCTCTTACAGTACGGCTTTGACCGTATAACCTTTCTTTTTAAGTAATTGCAAAACGCCTTTTGTGCCGCCCAAATGCCCCGCTCCCACGGCGAAAAAAGTGGATTTAGCTTTCATGGCATTTTCCATAATAGGTATCCATGCCGCATTACGATTGGCCAGCAAAATATCTTCGTACCCGTTAAAATCCCACTCGCTGTTGTCCATCAACTTCAGCAATCCTTCCAGATCCTGATTTTTGTACAACGTCACCATATCAACGAATTCTTTGGAAGATTCATCTTTTTTCCGAACCATGTCCGCCAACAATTCCGCTTGTTTTTCGTAAGGAATTTGGTCAAAAACGCCCATTTGAAATTCCACTGATTCAAGCCCGAGCAATTCTTTTTTGGCCGAGGTGGCCATTTGCGTAAATACTAATTCGTACGATTGTGGCTGGCAACTTAATAAGGTCATGTACAACATCGACATAAGCGTCATAGGCTTCATTCCGCCGATTTGGTCGAGGCTCATGCCCATTTTTTGCTTAAAATAGTCGCTCAGCAATGTATAATCTTCGGGTTTGAGATAGTCTTTCATCTTCTTGCCGTTGGTCAACAACATCGTCTGCGTCATTTTGCTCATCAGTGTCGGGTCGTCCATGTCAAGTTCAAGGTACACCTGTTCTGTTTTTTGAAAAACGGCTTTGGTAGAATCCGTCATAAAATAATCCTTGGGGCAAATAATATGGATGGTTCCGTAGAGATAAGAAGGCTTGCTGAGGCCATTACCCGATATTTCCCACAAAAGTGATTTTTCCTGAGCGTTGATAAAATGGGCAAAAAAGCAAAGAACAATAAGTTGAATTGTTTTCATGGATTTTAAAGTGAGTGATGCACAAAGATACTTTCTATAACGATAAAGCTAAGTGAAGATTTCAGCTTATCGCAACCATTACAGAATCCTTTTCTGCAAAACCCGGTTTCGCGCCCTGTTTCAGATTCAATTTTACTGATAAATACTTTTGGGGGAAACTGATCAATCAGATTTTAGTAAGGGAAATTTCAACGTTTTGCACTTCTTCACGATTTGTCGATTCGAAAAAAGCCTTTTTCGAAAACTGCAACAAATAGGCAATCACGTTCGACGGGAAGGATTCACATTTAATGTTATACTCACGAACAATCGCATTGTAAGAGCGACGGTTGTGCTGCAAATCATGTTCTACTTTTTGTAAGGCTGTCTGTATTTCTGTAAAGGCCGTGATGGCTTTCAGATCGTTGTCATTTTCGGCAAGCGCAAATATCGTTCGCAGCCCCTGCGACAATGCCTCACTTGCCTGAGCTTGGGCCGGTATGTCAAAGGGAGAAGTATAAGCCGCTGCGTTGCGCAATTGATTTACTTTTTCGAGTGGTTCGCTGTCACCTTTACCATAATTTTTCAAAACACCTATTAACTTGGGAATCAGCCCAAAACGGCGTTTTAACTGTTCCGAGATACCACTCCATGCCTCATCGACCAAAGCACGGCTGCGAATCAAATCGTGGTAGATACTGATGCCCCAAATCAGTCCGAGTGCGGCAATAAAGAAAAGAATATAAAACAGGTTCATACTGATTGAATGTTAGGTAATTATTTAAGGAACGTTAGTAATGGAACTTGGTTAGAACTACCCAAAGGTTCACCATAAAAACAGAAGGAAAAAATCAAAAAAAGGGAAGCGTCGAAAGCGTTGCCTTATACGTAGAAAAGCCGTACTTAATCGTTGAAGTTCGGAGAGAAAGACAAAAAAGAGTTCAATTTTGGAGGCTCAAAATACGGTTTTTGAAAAATCATTGAGGCTCAGAAACTCAAATTCCGATGAGGTTATTGACGTAAAATAGATTGATTTTTATATTTGTGTGTTCATTTTTTCTTTATTTATAACCAATCACTCATCATGGGCAAAGGAGATAAAAAATCAAAAAAAGGCAAAATTTGGCGTGGTTCGTACGGAGTTTTGCGTCCTTCTAAAAAGAAGAAAAACGCTACTGTAAAAAAGACCCGCCCGAAGGCTGAAGCTTAGATTGCTTTAGCGAAGTTATTGAGTTGTCTGATGATAACTACCTTTTATTCAACAATCTGACAACTCAATGGCTCGTTTCATACAACAATCAGGTATTTATTCTTTTAAGTACATTGGCTAAAATATTTGTTTGACCCCATCCGGGGTCAGATGTTTGTAGAAAAGAGCGGCATTACTACAAATATCTGACCCCGGATGGGGTCAAACAAATAATGCAAAGTATTTTTAATGAACTACTTAGATCCATCGTCTTTTTATTATTTAACCGCAATCACACAATTTGAACGAATAATTTGTTTTGTTAGTTTTGAAAAAAATCATCGAACAAAATGTCAGTTTTAGATTTAATCGGAATAAAAGCAAGTCTGTTGCCGCCTGATATGCAGCAAGAAGTACTTGATTTTGTAGAGTTTCTGAATGTAAAAAAAAGTCGGAAAAAATCAGAAAATGAACTTTATCCGAGGCTTCCTAATGCAAGAGGTGCGGGCAAAGGCTTGGTAACCTATATTTCAGACGATTTTGACGCTCCTCTTACTTACATTAGGGATAAGTTATTGACTCAATAACCTTTTGTTTCAGATAAAAAGGTAGAATGGAAACCAACGTTACTCTTGCTGACAACCCCACTCAGTTGTAAGCAATTTTCAAATGTCTGATCTTGACCAATTAATTTTTTCCACACTTTTTTTACATTTTCATTTTCGGAAACAATATGAGCTTCATAATTAGCAATGACACAGTAAATCAACAGGAGATTTGGAGCAACCTTAAATTCTTTTTTGCTCCATTGCCCTGTTTGAAAATCTGTCTCTAAATTGAAAGGAGAAGCAGTTGCACGTTGTTTATAAAATTGCCCTAAACTATTAAAATCTTTCTCAAATATGGGAAAGCCATGAGGAACATATTTTATCTCCATAACTCCAACGATTTGATCGCCATAGGTAAAAATCATATCCGGAATAACCGTCGCTGACGGATTTTTAAAGCGGATACATGGTTCGACAAATATTCGATAAGGTAGGACTTCAAAAGTAGCGTGTTGACGTAAAACATGAAACATTTCGGCTTGCAAATGCCTTTCAGAGCACATTCTCCCCTGTTTGTAAATTACCTCTATTTGCTTCCAACAGTCTTGTAAAGCCGTCTTTAATTCTACATTATTTTCCATTCCAGAAATATACGTTTATTTCATCATTAACAAAAAATGCCTTCGCAGCCAAAAGCTGCAAAGGCATCGAAAATCTTCTTATAACTTTTTACTAACTCTTTCTTTTTGAAGCAGATGCAATATCATCCAGGGCATTCACCAAACGGTCAAGGTCTTTGGGCGTATGATATACGTGCGGTGTTACGCGTACGCCTTTGATGTTTTCCCACTCAATACCCGTCGTATGAATTTTGAATTTGTTGTACAATTGTCCGTCCAACTCAGAGGTTTTCAGGCCATCGACCGAAACCAACGCAATGGCGCAGGCGTATTTAGGATCGGGTGATGTATGAATTTTTACCCCGGGAATTTGGCGGGCTTTATCGGTCCAATAACGTTGAAGAAAATGCGCACGGGCTTGTTTTCGGGCAGCACCAATGGATAATTGAAAATCAACTGCTGTCCCAATAGCCATTTCTGAAGCGAACGAACGCGTTCCTAAGCTTTCAAATTTACGGATGTCGGGTCCGTCAGGTTCGTTATTTGACAACAATGCCCATACTTTCGAAATCTTATCTTTTTTAACGTACATCAACCCGCTGCCAAACGGCGCTCCCAACCACTTGTGCAAACTGGTGGCGTAATAGTCGCAGCCCAGATCGGGAATTTTGAAATCCAGCAATGCAAACGTATGTGCACCATCGGCAATCACTTCAATACCGCGTTTGTGGGCTTCGTTGGCAATTTTGCGTACCGGTACAGTCTGACCGATCCAGTTGATCATGTGCGTCACATGAACGACTTTGGTACGCGACGTAAACGCACTGACGTATTTTTCCACAAAATAGTCGTCGTTTTCCTGCGGAAGATCCAGATTGATCCAAACCAACTTGATGCCATCCCGTTTTTCGCGTTGTTTCCAGGCATTGATCATATTAGGATAATCCTGCTTGGTCAATACTACTTCGTCGCCCGGCTTTAAGTCCAGTCCAAAAATGACCGTATTTAATCCCTCCGTCGCATTGCGATTGATAGCTACTTCTTCGGCAGAGCAGCCGGCCAAATCCGCTAATTTGCTCCGCAACGACTCACGGCCCTGATCCAAAACTCGCCACATATAGTAGCTGGGAGCCTCATTGCAATATTGATAGAATCGAATGTGAGCATCCTGTACCGAGCGAGGCTGTGGACCAACACCTCCGTTGTTGAGGTTCAACAAATTGGGCGAGACAGTATATTCCGTCTTTACCCACGCCCAAAAATCTTCGTTTTGAGCAGCTTCCAACGGTGAAAGGTGGGCAATCTGACGATTGAGCATTTCAAAATTCTGAGCTTCGGCAGGAGCTAAAAACGGTGGCAGAGTCACAGCTCCGGCAGCAGCGCCGAGCGACCCTAAAAATTGACGACGGTTAAACATTGATCAGGTATAGTTTTGTATTGGTGAAGCGGCTTTACAATACTACAAAGAGACCTTCAAAAAATCAAACCATTTACCGTTTAATAAAACCGGGAAGCCTTTTTATGCTTACTTTCTATCAATTCTTTTTTGTTTTTTTACCTTTGCACAGGATTTATAGACATACACCAACTTTTTCTTCACTTAATTACAGCACAAATTATGAAACACACTTCGTTTTCCTCCGCACTTTTAGTCATTTTAGCAGCATTTGTGATCGTATCATGCAGTAAAAAGGACGAACCTGAACCATCAATGGGCGATCAGGTTGCCGGCACTTATACGCTTACCAAAATTTCGTTAGGACCGCTTGGAATTGAATATCCTTATACTGATCCGGCCACCGGTGTTAAGTCCTCGGGAAAAATTGAAGTAACAAAGTCAGCTGACGACAAAGTAAGTGCTACCATCATCCAAACTGACACCGATAAAGCCGGCAAATCTACTGACGAAAAAACGGCCCTCGGCGAAGCTACATTGAAAAAAGCAGCAACCGGCGAAATAGAGGCCTATAGCGGAGCCACCAAAATCGGCACGTATTCCAACGGAGTTATCACTCTTTCTGCTATAGACCCCACACTTGGTCAAGTGACGATCATCGGCAAAAAGTAGGCAATTATGCGTTGGTTACGACCTCGCTTTCACCTACCTGCTGGCGCCACATGGCATAATACAATCCTTTTTGAGTCAGTAAATCCTCGTGGTTTCCTGACTCAATTATTTTACCCTTTTCAAAGACAAAAATACGGTCGGCGTGCATGATAGTACTCAAACGGTGCGCGATCAAAACCGTAATGTGCTGCTGATTATTGGAAATTTCGCGGATCGTTTGCGTAATTTCTTCTTCAGTCAAGGAATCAAGCGCTGAAGTAGCTTCGTCGAATATCAACAAATTAGGCTTCCGCAACAACGCACGGGCAATGGATAAACGTTGCTTTTCCCCACCCGAAACTTTCATTCCGCCTTCACCGATCACCGTGTCCAAACCGTTATCTGCACGATTGAGCAATGAATACGCCGCCGATTTTTGCAGCACATCTAAACACTCTTCATCGGTGGCCGTAGGTTTCACAAAAAGCAGGTTTTCGCGAATGGTTCCTGAAAACAATTGTGCATCCTGCGCCACAAAACCAATCTGCTCACGCAGTTCGTCTTTGTCGATTTGCCGACTGTCGATGCCGTTGTACGCAATGCTCCCCTGTTCGGGATCGTACAGGCCCACGAGCAATTTGATCAAGGTTGTTTTTCCACTTCCTGACGGGCCCGCAAAAGCGATGGTTTCGCCTTTTTTGACTTCAAAATCCACTTCCCGCAAAGCAGGTCGCGAAGCCGTAAGGTGTTTAAAGGAAACATCCTTAAAATCAACCTTTTCAATTTTCGATAATTTTATTGGTTGCGCAGGTTTCGCCTCTTTGGGGCGACTCATGATATCGCGAAAGTTATTGAGCGAAACTTCCGCTTCACGGTACAATTGAATCACATTTCCCAGTTCCTGCAAAGGGCCGAAAATGAAGAATGAGTACAACAACAAGGAGAAATATTCCCCGATACTCAAGACTTCTTTGAAGATCAGCCAAAGCATCAACGCAACGATGCAACTGCGCATAAAGTTGATGGTTGTTCCCTGCACAAAACCTAACGTCCTGACAAACTTCACTTTGCGCAATTCCAAGCCAAGGATTTTTTCGGTATTACCGTTCAAACGTTTGATTTCCTGATCGGTCAAACCCAAGCTTTTCACAAGTTCAATATTGCGCAGGGATTCGGTCGTACTTCCGGCCAGCGCGGTGGTTTCGGACACGATCTTGGTCTGTATCTTTTTGATGCGCTTGCTCAATACCGAACTCAACCACGCAATGATAGGAATGGTCAGAAAATAAACGGGAGCAATGGGCCAATAAATACTCCATGCATAAATGATCACAAACGTAATTCCGATCAATGACTGAAAAACCACGTTCACCACCGACGTGATCATACGTTCGGTGTCAGTTTTTACCTTTTGTAATACGCCCAAGGTCTGTCCACTGCGTTGATCTTCAAACACCTGATACGGCAACGCCAAAGAATGCTTGATCCCGTCGGTATAAATCTGTGTACCAACTCGTTGCGTAATGACGCTGATAAAATAATCCTGAAAGTTTTTGGCAATGCGCGATACCATTGCAGCACCCACGGCCAAGCCTACAAATTTGAGAATTCCGTAAATGTATTCTCTTTCGCCAAAATCCTTAAAATGAGAAGCATAACGGTCAATGACCAACCGATAAATGTAAGGATCGAGCAGTGAAAAAATTTGGTTAACAGCCGCCAGCGTAAGGGCGACAAAAATAAGTTTCCAATAAGGCCGAAGGTAGCGGTAAAGTATATCCATGAAAAAAAAACACCATCCGCCAAAATAATGTTCCTATAACTCTATCTAAAAATAGACTTTCCAAGTTTTTAAAACGGGGACACCCGGTCTTGGAAAGCATGTCTATGCTTTTTTAAATTTATACAAGTAAGGGGCTTTGTTGGCCGCGCCTGTATACAGCTTTTCAATTCTTTCTAAAATATTCAGACTCAATACTTTTCGCTGAAAATTATTGCGACGTAGGGGCGTTCCCAAGATGGTTTCGTATAGACTTTGGAGGTCATTCATCGTAAATGTTTCGGGAAGCAGGTTAGAACCTATCAACTTGGAATCAAGGTTCAGACGTAAACTTTCGAGTGCTTTTTGGATGATCTCATAATGATCAAAAGCTAATTTTGGCAAATTTTTGACCTCAAACCACTCACAGGATTCGGTAAAATGGTCGGGTGTGGGAGTCACTTTTGAAAAATCCACCAATGCATAATACCCGATAGACACAAATCGCTTCATCATCCACTGAAATTCACCCATTTCAACCTTATTGGCTTCCAAAAACAACTGCATCGACTCTTTGGTAGTTCGGTCAGCCTTTCCAAATACCCGAAATTGCTCCAAATAAATATCCGACAATCCGGTCCGGTTTTCCAAAATGTGCAGCGCTGCACCGTCTATGTCTTCATGTTGTTCCACATACCCTCCCGGCAAAGCCCACAGCTTCATGCCTTTCATTTTCAACAGTAAGATTTTCAATTGGTTATCATGAAAACCAAAGATGACACTGTCAATGGAAAGCTGAGGAATAAAGCGGTCTTTTTGGGATAGAAATTGAAATAAATCTTCAGAGGCGGACATGATTCAGGGTTTGTGTGACGGGCAAAAATACAGAAAAATTTGGTAAGGAAAATAAAAGCAATTAATATTGTCTCACAATGAGATAATAATAAAAGCATCCCATTGTTTTTTAAAATTATATTAAGTTCACAAACCTATTGAAACAGTACTACAGATGAAAAAATCAAGTTCAACCCTCCAAAAAGCGGCTCGTTTGCTGTTGCTGAGTTGGGGAATGATCGCATTGAGCGCTTTACTGGCCGTTGGTCAAAATCCTTCGCGCCGGGTGCTCGTTTTCAGCAAAACGGCAGGATTTCGGCACGCTTCCATTGAGGCGGGCAAAACTGCCTTTCAAAAAATGGCCGGGGAAAAAGGATTTACAGTCGATGTAACCGAAGATGCCAACCAATTCAACACCGAAAATCTGAAGCGTTACCGTGCTGTCGTATTTTTAAATACAACGGGCAATGTCTTAAATCCTGACCAACAAATTGATTTTGAGCGCTATATTCAGGCAGGTGGCGGCTATTTGGGAATTCACTCGGCTACAGATACTGAGTACGAATGGCCTTGGTACGGACGCTTAGCCGGGGCTTATTTCTTAGATCACCCTTCTGTTCCAAGTAATGTCCAGAAAGGAAAATTCATTGTAGCCATGAAAAATCATTGGGCTACCAAAGGAATGCCCGACGAATTTGATCGCACCGACGAATTCTATGCCTTCAAAAACATTAGCCCAAGCATTAATGTATTGCTGAAAATTGACGAAAAAACCTACCAAGGCGGCAAAAACGGGGACAATCACCCTATGAGTTGGTACCAGGATTTTGAGGGCGGTCGCGCTTTTTATACCGCGATGGGCCATACCGACGAAACTTTCTCGGAGCCTTTGTTTCTGAACCATGTTTGGGCAGGGTTGAACTACGTCATGGGAGGCGATGCGCCCAAAGCGTTGGATTATACCAAAGCACGCCCCGAAGAAAATCGTTTTTCCAAAGTGGTGTTGGAAGAAAAACTCAACGAGCCGATGGAATTGAGCGTGCTGAACGACGGACGTATTCTATTCATTGAACGTCATGGTGCGGTACGTATTTATAATACCAAAACCAAGAAGCTAAAAACCATCGCGACGATTCCGGTAAGCACCAAATATACCGACAAAGAGGGAAAGGTCAGCGAGGGAGAAGACGGGCTGTTGGGATTGAATAAAGACCCGAATTTTGCCCAAAATCACTGGATCTACCTATATTACTCTATCCCGGAGGAATCCAAAAACATCCTGACACGCTACGAATTGCGGGGTGATGAGTTGGTAATGAGTTCGAAAAAAGTATTGTTGGAAGTACCGACCCAACGCGAACAATGCTGCCACACGGCCGGCTCAATTGCCTGGGATAAAGTAGGCAACTTGTACCTTTCAACGGGCGATAACACCAACCCGCATGGCTCCAACGGATTCAGTCCCAGCGACGAACGCCCGGGACGTGAAGCATGGGATGCCCAAAAATCATCGGCCAACACCAACGACTTACGCGGAAAAATCATTCGTATCAAACCACAACCTGACGGAACATATACTATTCCCGAAGGCAACTTATTCCCTAAAGGAACACCGCAAACACGCCCCGAAATTTACACGATGGGTCATCGCAATCCTTTCCGCATCTCGGTTGATCCTAAAACAGGATTTGTGTATTGGGGCGAAGTAGGCCCCGACGGCAACAAACCCGTGGAAGATCGCGGCCCCGCCGGTCACGACGAAGTCGGGCAGGCACGCAAAGCGGGAAACTTTGGCTGGCCGCACTTCGTAGGTGACAACAAAGCTTACAATAAATTTGACTTTGCAGCCAACAAATCAGGCGAAAAATGGGAAGTAGCGAAACCAACCAACACTTCTCCCAACAACACCGGTTTGAAAGAATTGCCTGCGGCTCAAAAAGCATTTATCTGGTATCCTTACGGCGAGTCACCTGAATTTCCGTTGGTGGGAAGCGGCGGCCGTAACGCAATGGCAGGTCCTGTGTTTTACAGCGATAATTTCAAAACCGCAGCCCGTTCCTTCCCGGCCTATTACGATGGCAAATTTCTGGCGTATGAATGGATGCGCGGTTGGATCATGTCCGTAACGATGGACAAAGACGGCAACTATGTTTCGATGGAGCGTTTTATGCCAAGTTACAAATTCAGCAATCCAATGGATATGGAATTTGACCAAAACGGTGACTTATACATGCTCGAATACGGTTCGGGTTGGTTTACGGCCAATGACGATGCACGCCTGATCCGAATCGAATACAATGGTGGCAATCGCAAACCTAACGTTCAGATCGCAGCGAATCAGATGGGAGGTTCCATTCCATTCAAAGTAAATTTATCATCAAAAGGAACAGCTGACGCCGATGGCGATGTGCTGAAATATTCCTGGGCTATTTCTTCGAAAAATGGTTTTAACAAAATCATTACTGACCCCAATCCTACATTGACTTTAGCCAAAGCGGGGGTATATAAAGCTACCTTGACGGTCACGGATGCCAAAGGTGCAGCTACTGTCCAATCGTTGGAATTGACGGCAGGCAACGAACTTCCGGAAGTGGCTTTTGATCTTCCAAAAAGCAATAAAA
The DNA here is from genome assembly GCF_965279615.1 of Runella sp. Classification (NCBI taxonomy): domain Bacteria; kingdom Pseudomonadati; phylum Bacteroidota; class Cytophagia; order Cytophagales; family Spirosomataceae; genus Runella; species Runella sp. Next base: position 1,041,974 of record NZ_OZ257252.1, read on the forward strand.
CATTCTTTTTTCCTAACAAAGCCTTTGATTACGACGTAAAAGTAAAGGATAAAGAAGACGGCAGCTTAGCCGACGGACGCATCAAACCCGAACAGGTTTCGGTCAGCATTGATTATTTGGCCGAAGGATACGACAAAGTAGCCATTGCACAGGGACACCGTTCGGCAGATGCCGCTGCCGGATTCGGTGCGGGCAAAAAACTCATCGAAGCCAGTGATTGCAAAGCATGCCACAGTCTCGACAAAAAATCCATCGGGCCCGCTTACCGCGACGTTTCTCAAAAGTACAAAGGAGATAAAGGGGCGTTGGAACGATTGACAAAAAAAGTAATTTCGGGCGGAAGCGGTGTATGGGGAGAAACTCCAATGGCAGGCCACCCGCAATTGTCAGCCAACGATGCCGGCGATATGGTGAAATACATTCTCAGCCTGTCGCAGGAAAAACCGAAAGCCAATTCATTGCCCGTTAAAGGTTCATATACGGCCAAACTTCCTGCCGGTGACAAAGGTCAGGGCGTCTATATTTTGCGTGCTTCGTACGAAGATCAGGGGGCAAACGGATTACCCTCTTTAGCCTCCGAACAAACCTTCGCATTGCGCAATGCCAAAGTGAGTCCACATGCTTTTGATAAATATGAATCCGTATCAAAAATGGCATTTGGCGGCAACGATTTGGCCATTCCGAGCAAATCAGGTTCATATTTGGCACTTAATCAGGTGGATATGACAGGACTTCAACGGTTAGAACTGATCGTTACCGCTCCAAAAGCACAGCTCAATGCGCAGGGCGGCAATATTGAGTTTCGCTTAGATTCCCCTACGGGCAAAGTCATTGGCGAATCCGGATTTATTGAGGCCTCTGACAAAGGAGGATTTGCAGGAACTGTAGCGAAAATAGATCTCGCGCCCACCGAAGGTGTCCATGACGTTTATCTGGTATTCCAAAATCCCAAAGCTGAAGGTTCGCTCATGGTGGTAATGGGTGCGGAATTTAAAACGGATGCTTCCGGCAGTTCTGCGGCTCCTGCTTCCTCCCCTACCCCTTCCAATGATCTGTCGGCATATGCAGGTAAATACAAAATGTCAGGATTACCTTTTGAATACATTGAAGTGGAAGTCAAAGACGGAAAGGTAATAATGAATGCAGGCGGTCAGGGAGGTGAGATCAAATCGACAGGCACCGCAGACAAATTTGACGCCGAAGGAAAAGCTACGATTTACTTCATTCGTGATGAAACAGCCAAAGTCTCCAAAATCAAGCTGGAAGCAATGGGCATGGCGTTTGAAGGGAAAAAAGAATAAATGACAACCGGACTTGCCAAGTTTCAAAAACTTGGCAAGTCTTAACAAAGAAAATATTTACCTCTTCCCTTTTACTATCATGCAGGAAAATAACCCTAATCGTCGCCAATTTCTGAATCAATTAGGAATGGTCGCGGCGGCCGGACTTGTAGCAGATTATTCTTTTGCGGCGGCTAAGCCTTGGTTCACCATTTCATTGGCTGAGTTCTCATTGGCAGGTTCATTAATGAGTGGAAAACTCAAAAACATGGATTTTCCCGCCAAAGCGAAAAATGATTTTGGCATCAACGCCGTGGAATATGTGTCTATGTTTTGGGCCGATAAAGCCAAAGACCAAGCTTATCTTACCGAGCTCAAACAACGCACCGGTGATATGGGCGTAACAAACGTTCTTATCATGGTGGACAATGAAGGCGATCTTGGCGCAAGTGACGCGGCAAAACGCCAAAAAGCCGTTGAAAATCATTATAAATGGATCGAAGCTGCCAAGTTTTTGGGATGCCATTCGATCCGGGTCAATATGACGGGCGATGGCAGCCCCGAGGAATTGATGAAAGCAGGAGTTGATGGTTACGGAAAACTCGTCGAATTTGGTGAAAAAGCAGGCATTGGTGTCATCATCGAAAACCACATCAACGTTTCGACAAATCCCGATTGGTTGGTAGGTTTGTTGAAACAGATAAAAAGCCCCTATGCGGGTTCATTGCCTGATTTCGGCAACTTTACCGAACGCGAAACGCCCAAAACCATGACAATGGAAGGCTTTAAAAACGCTAAGGTTCTGAACGACTTTGACAAATACGAAGGCGTTAAAAAGCTGATGCCTTACGCCAAAGGAGTCAGTGCCAAAACGCACCTCTTTGATGCCAATGGAAACTGTACCGATGTTGATTTTACCAAAATGATGCCGATTGTCAAAGCAGGAATTCCTAAAAATTTTAAAGGTTTTATCGGTATCGAGTACGAAGGCGGATTCATGAAAATGATGGGTGCCACGGAAAATTACTTAGACGAAGATGCCGGCATTCGCGCAACAAAGGGGCTTTTGGAGAAAGCGCTGCTGAGCTAGTATTTAGGAAAATATTGGCGAAGGTTAACGTCGGCGAGGTTCCAAACCTCGCCGACGTTCTTTTTTTGTATGTATCTTTGCCGAGATACCTGCAACCCAATGTTACACGCTTTCATTTCCTTTATTTCTGAAAAACAATTGTTTACTCCCGCTGGCCGATTATTACTGACGGTAAGCGGAGGAATTGATTCTGTTGTTTTGGCCGAACTTTGTCATCAGGCAGGTTTTAGCTTTGGCATAGCGCATTGCAATTTTCAACTGAGAGGCGAAGATTCGGAAGGAGATGAAGTTTTTGTTCGGCAGTTAGCGCAAAAATACCAAGTCGAATGCCACGTCCAACGATTTGATGCTAAGGCACTTGCCAAAACAGAAGGCATTTCCACGCAAATGGCCGCGCGTGAGTTGCGGTATCCGTGGTTTGAAGAAATTCGCCGCGAAAACAATTACGATTATATCCTTACCGCCCATCATCAGGATGACCTACTGGAGACAATGCTTCTCAATCTCACGCGCGGAACGGGTTTAGCAGGCTTACACGGGATTCTTCCAAAAAAAGATTTCTTAGTGCGTCCGTTGCTTTTTGCCACTCGCAACGACATAATGACTTTTCTTTCTCAACATCAATTGGCTTGGCGCGAAGATAGCTCCAACGCTTCCGTAGACTATGTACGCAATCGGCTACGGCATGATGTTATTCCTATTTTACGTGAACTCAACCCAAAGGTATCGGCAGCAGCAGCACAACTGGCCGAGCGCGTAAAAGCCACGGAAAACATTTTAGCCGAAAGCAGCAAAAACATCGAAGCTGAGATTATTCAGATGGAAGGCTCAAATGTATGGCTAAATATTGAGGCTTTAGAACACCATATCGAACCCGTAGAATACCTCGCCCATTGGTTGAATAACTTTGACTTTAGTTATGGACAAGTTAAACACATTTGGGCAAATCGAAAGGGGCAAACGGGCAAACGTTTTTTCTCTCCAACCTATAGCCTAACCTTAGACCGGGGTAAGTGGCTGGTACATCCAATCACTAAACGAAACAATATAACCTACCAACTTCAAGAAAACGACAAAGAAATCGTTTATGCACAGGGGTGCTTGGAATGGGGAGTCGTTGGAGAATACATTTTTGAACGGAATCCCGGAGTCGCGTACTTTGATGCTGACCGACTCACGTTTCCGCTAACACTTCGTCCCTGGCAGGTGGGGGATTGGTTTTGCCCTTTGGGAATGGCCGGAAAGCGGAAAAAAGTCAGCGATTTTTTAGTCGATACGAAGGTGCCGAGAGGCGTAAAAGACCAAGTATATGTCTTGGAATCTTCCGGTAAAATAGCATGGATAGTAGGTTTCAGAACCGATGAACGTTTTAAAATTACCGAAAAAACGAAAAATATTCTTAATTTTAAAAGTTCATAAATATCTTATAGTCAAATAGTTAATCACATACCAATACTTCCCTATAATAGTTTTTTCGACACGTAATAGCTATTTTTACAATTTGGCACAGTATTTGAGATTTGACAGATAGAATCCTATTTTCCTGCTACTGTAACACTTTTGAATATGAAAACCGTAGGTAAAATTGCGTTGGGATTGGTTCTAGCCCTTTTGACACTCAACGCATTCGCCCAAAACGCCAGACTACGGTCGGCGAACAGGGCTTTTGACGAATACAGCTACGCCGATGCTGTACGGGGCTACGAGGAGTTTATACGTACTGACAAAAAAGCCGATCCTGTCGAACGTAAAGAGGCCTTGGAAAAATTGGCTTACAGCTACCGTCGCCTCCAAGACAGCCGCAATGCGGAAAGAATCTACGGGCAATTGGTAGAAAGCTTTGCCGATGCCGACAGCCGAAATTACCTGTATTATGCACAGGCCCTCGCGAGCAACGGAAAACACCGCGAATCCCAAAAAATGTATGGAAAGTATGCAGAGTTGCAATCCTCTGATTTACGCGGTCGCAAATTTGCCGTTACATATATGGACATGAATCGTTTCTACAAGGATTCAGCAATGTACCACGTGGAGTATTTGCCGGTCAATTCCAAACAAGCGGATTTTAGTCCTATGTATTATAAAGGCGGATTGGTTTTTGTATCGGCCCGCGCTGAATCAGGAATCATTAAGCGGGTTTTTAACTGGAATCAAACGCCCTTCCTGGACTTATATTTTACACCCGATACATCGGCCCTCAAAGGCGTAAAAGATACTTATCGGAATACAACGGGAGCACTGGGCGGAGCCTCACCCAAAGATGGAAACTCAGGCGCACTTACTGAAGCAAGTGCCGCCGAAGACCTTCCAATGCCTGTCACCAAAGCCGAGAAATTCAGCCGTACGCTGAACACAAAATACCACGAAGGCCCTGCTTCTTTCTTCAAAGATTACACCAAAGTGGTTTTTACCCGTAACAACTACAACAGCGGAAAAACCAAGAAAAGCAACGACGGCATCAATAAATTGAAATTATACATTGCCGACCAAAAAGGCAAAGATTGGGGCGGAGTGAAAGAACTGCCCTTCAATAATAACGATTATTCCTGCGGTCACCCGGCACTTTCACCCGATGATTCCAAACTTTACTTTGTATCAGATATGCCCGGTGGATTTGGTGGAACAGACGTTTATGTAGTTGAATATAACAATGGCCAATGGGGTGTTCCTGTCAACTTAGGAAAAGAGATCAATACCGAAGGGAATGAGATGTTTCCTTTCATAGACGGAAGCGGCAACCTTTATTTTGCCTCTGATGGTCACGAAGGATTAGGAGGATTGGACATTTTTTACGCTGAACTTAAAGAAGGAATTGCGTACAAAGGAGTTCAGAATTTGGGCGCACCTGTCAACTCCGAAAAAGACGATTTTGGTTTAATTACCGATAAAGAACGCGGCACCGGCTATTTCAGCTCCAACCGCAGCAAAGGTGTATCAGACGATAACATTTACAGCTTCAAACGTACCTGCCGTCCGCTTGAGATCTTGGTGTATGATGCCAAAACAAACACGCCTATTGAAGGCGCGGATGTTCGTATCGTGAAAAACGGTTCAAACCAAGACATGCAGCAAACAGGCATTGACGGTATGACTAAAATATGCCTGGAAGCACAAACCGAATACGATTTCAAAGCCATCAAAGAAGGATACGCCACCAACAATGTTCGTTTCTCAACGATGACTCAATCGGCTAACCCTCAAATGAGCGTGTCGATCTACCTCAACAAGAGCGAGAACACTATTTTGCGCGGAACGGTAAAACGTGAAGTGAACCAATCGCCGCAGGAAGGTGTGAAAGTCACCTTGCGTGACCAGAAAACGGGTGCCGAGCGTACTGTCGTGACCGGAGCGGATGGTGGTTATGAATTTGAAGTTGATCCAAGTCGCAACTATGATCTGCGTGCTGAAGGCGACGAATTGGCCACCAATGAGCAAACCATCAACAAGAATAAGAAAACGAAGAAGAAAATTGTAGAGAGCGATCTAAGCATGTACGGCACCGGCGACGTGTTTACGCTCGACAATATCTACTACGATCTGGATAAATATTTCATTCGCCCCGAAGCTGCTAAAGAATTGGATAAAGTGGTAGGATTGATGAAAAAATACCCAACCATGCAAATCGAGTTGCGGTCGTTTACCGATAGCCGCGCCAGCGATGTATACAACTTACGCCTGTCTGAGCGCCGTGCCAGAGCAGCATACGACTACTTGGTCCGCAAAGGAATTGGCCCGTCACGTTTAGTGGCGCGAGGTTATGGAGAATCAGAATTGGTTAATGATTGTGTTGACGGAGTAAATTGTGAAGATGCCGAGCACCGCTTAAATCGTCGTACAGAATTTAAAATTCTGTCGGTCAAGGGAGGCAGTGAAGAATTGACCGGGAAGTAACAAAGTAATAGTAGTATAGTAAGGATAGGACACAAACGGCGGGGCAATGCATGCTCCGCTGTTTTGTTTTTTATACCATGTAGGGGCAGGCCTTGCGTCTGCCCAATTGGCCGTAGTTGGGCAGACGCAAGGCCTGCCCCTACGGGAATACTCCCCTATTTCTTCGCATTTTAGGTGGGTATAGGTTCAACCTTTACAGCATTGAGTAAAAATAATCAATGGGCCGATGCCGGCACGACGCCGATTTTCGTATATACATCATTGCTTTATTTTCTTGAGCATTGATGATGACAAAAATCTATAGGGATGAACAATTTTTCAGGCGTTATCTCTTACGAAAGTGTAGTGACTCTCCCACGCTTTCAGACCAAGTCGGGCGAATGTGCCATCGACTTGCAACAAATAGTATACTTAAGCGCACAGAGCAACTACACAATGTTTCATTTAAAAAGTGGTGAACGCGTCATTACATCGCTTCCCCTGAGTATGTACTCATCAGCGTTAGAAGCCAAAGGTTTTATACGTATACATAAAACGTACCTGCTGAATCTGATTTATCTGGATCAATGTACTATTCTGCGTTTTGAAAGAGTAACGCTGCCAACCGGAGAAATCATCACCATTGCCCGCCGCCGCAGAAAAACGCTGAAAAAGATGATCAGGAATCAGCTGATTTGGCAATCACCACTTTTACCCTAATTGAATAGTTCCGAACGTTTTTAACGTTTATTTTCCCGGAATGGCTCCTGATTTTAATCAGTAAGTCATCCTATTTTTTTGAAGGCGGTTGGGTATATAAATTTAGTTAATTGGGGATTCAAAATTTGGCAGCTAACATTTTACAATTCACCGTTTATCTTAACTTAGCGGTTTTTAGCGCCAACTAAATTCTCAAATAATTCGTACATGAAAATTTCATTGATCAGTGCTATGGCCGAAAACCGCGCCATCGGTTTTCAGGGACATTTACCTTGGCCGTCATTGCCAAACGATTGGGCTCATTTTTTTAAAATAACCAAAGGCTACCGAATGATCATGGGGCGAAAAAGCTACGATACTCCGGACCGTTTAGCTTCCGAAGTGGGCAACTTTGTTATTACTCGCCAAAAAGATTTTCCTTTGGAAGAAGGTTTTACACAAGCGGGCAGTTTGGAAGAAGCATTGAACGCCTGTCAAAATGATAAGGAGGTATTTGTCATTGGCGGGGCCGAAATATTTCGTCAAGCCCTGCCTTTGGCTAACACTATTCACCTGACCATTGTCCACGGTATCTTTGAAGGAGATGCTTTTTTCCCAGAATTTTCAGAAGCTGACTTTATACAAAAAAGTCGGCAGGATTTTCCCGCCGACGAACAACATGCCGTTGCCTATTCTTTTTTGGTATATGAAAGAAAAACAACTTAGAACGCTGATTTTTATGATTTAGGCTGATTTGTTATGTTAATCTTTAAAATCAGTTCGACCGGCATTCAATGGTTTAAATGGTTGTTCCGCCATCCACGGTATACGTTCCGCCCGTACAATAACCGGAAGCATCTGAAGCAAGGTATAAAACCAACGACGCCACTTCTTCCACCGTACCCATGCGTGAGATGGGAATGCGTTTGGTAAAGTGAGCCAACGTTTTTTCATTGTCCCACAGCGCTTTACTGAACTTTGTTTTTATCAATCCGGGGCATACGGCATTGACTCTAATACCGTCTTCTCCCCATTCTTTGGCAAACACTTTGGTGAGCATATTAAGTGCGGCTTTGCTGACGCTGTAAATACCTAAGCCGGGATCAGGCGTCACACTTGCAATACTGCTGATGTTGATAATACTTCCGCCGCCGCGAAGTTTCATGATCGGATGTACCATTTTACAAAGTTGAAAAGGCGCTCTTACGTTGATGTCCATGATTTTATCATACGCCGAATCCGGACAGTCGACCGTGGGGCCATAGTATGGATTGGATGCCGCGTTATTGACCAAGATGTCAATACCGCCGTAGACTTCCACCGATTTCTCAAAAAGGTGTTTTACATGGGCTTCGTCGCCCATATTTGCATCTATGGCCGTTACATCTGCGCCCGTTTGGCGCATTTCTTCCGCAAGTTGTTCCAAGTCAGCCAGTTTACGGCTACTGATAATTACCTTGGCACCATATTGAGCAAAATAACGCGCTATTTGCTCGCCGATTCCTTTGCTGGCACCCGTAATAACGGCTACTTTTCCCGTTAGATCAAATATATTTTGTGCAGGTTCGCTATTCATAAAGAAAGATATAAGAATTTGATGAAACAATACTCCGCTGAAAGAGACTCAGCTTTTTGCTTGTTTTTGAATGAATTTTCGAAAGCCATCAGCTGCTTTTCGCTGAATTTTTTCCTCTAAAAAGCGACTCCATCCCAGCAGTTTACCCGTCAGCCCCAACGCCTGAGAAGCCCAGGTATAAAAACTAAAATGGTCGTCGTGACGAGAGATGAGGTCATTTTTGAACAGAAATTCGGCATGTATTACATTATGGACTTTCCGGCCGGTGCCCGTAAAAGTATAGGTAGCTTCCCAATCGCAACTTCCGCTGCGGTAATCAGCCTGAACATTGCTGAATGTAATCGTCAGATCATTGCTTCGAGTAAGGAGCATTTCCCACATAAGACCTGCTTCTGCGCCTTTTAATTTAGGAAAAACAGGGTCAGAAAAGCGCACATCAGGATGGTAACATTGCTGCATGGTGCGAAAATCTTTTTGCTGAAAAGCCGTATAAAAACGCTCAATAAGGACTTGATTAGGGTGCATTTTGTTAAAAACGTTGATTGAAGTGAATTAAATAACTGATTTTTCAGGTATGTGCCGGTTTTGTGTTTTTCATTTTTGGCAAATTGCGGTAATACATCGTCTTGATTCTTTCGGGTTCTCAAACCCGAAAATACATTCAATACAGTTCGCTTTATCGTCCCGATTCTTTCGGGTTTGAGAACCTGAAAGCACCTTCGCAGTACTTTTACGATGCCAGCAATCCTCCGTCAAGCACGATTGTTTGCCCTGTCATGAAAGAAGAGGCCGAGGAGGCTGCGTACAAAACAGCATCCGCGATTTCTTCGGGTTTGCCAAATCGTTTCATTGGTATTGCATTTTGAAGACCATCCAAGTAATTGGTTTCGTCATTAATTATGGCGCTTTCAAGCATAGGGGTCAACGTAAACGCCGGGCAAATGGCGTTGATCCTAATGCCATGTTTAGCCATTTCCAAAGCAGCGGTGCGCGTCATCCCCACCACCGCATGTTTGCTCGCCGAATAGCCGATATGCCCCGAAAATCCGCTTAACCCTGCTACGGAAGCAATATTGACGATGGTTCCGCTTTTCTTAGACAGAAAATGAGGAAGCACCGCCTGCATACAATAAAATAACCCCATCACATTTACGTCCAATATTCTTTTGAATTCTTCGGCGGGATAACGATCCGTGCGAGCGCGCGGCCCCAAAACACCGGCGCTGTTGATGAGTACATGAATGGTGCCAAAACGCTGAATGCAATCATTGATCATTCGCTCTACATCTTCCACATCCGTGACATCAATACGGGCAAAAGCTGCTTCGGCCCCGGCTTTTTCCAGTTCTTCCACCAGATCGTCGCCGGCTTTTTCGGAGAGATCGGCCAGAAATATCTTAGCGCCTTCTTTGGCAAAACTGAAAGCCGCCGCCCGCCCGATTCCTGAGCATCCGCCGGTTATAATTACTACTTGGTCTTTAAACATTTTGAGGTTTAGAAATTTTTTAAAAGGGTTTATTCGATATATAAAAATGCAATTGAATCTATTTTTACTACGATTTAATCTACTTTTTTGACTTTCTGCACCGGAAAAAGTCGAAGCTGACATATTAGGGCTAATTTTACGGCACGCATTTTGGTTATTTTTTCGTTGTAAAACAAATCACACCTAAAAGTAGATAGAGTAACCCCCTAAACCATCCCCCTATGAAAGTAAACGGGCAAATTCCGCCTTCTTCTCCCTTACCGGAAAATGAATGCGAAGGGCTTCCTCCCTTTGTCAAAAGCTGGAATCAAATGTACCTGATCGTGATCGGGACCTTGTTTTTACTTATTGTTCTATTTTATGCAATGATGCAGTATTTTGACTGATTTGTTCGCAGATGCAATCATTTATATTTCCTAACTCTTAACCATACGGGCGCGTTATGCCGCAATGTGCCCCGTCCTAACACCTCTTCTCAATGAGTTTTATTGACTGGATTGTACTCATCGGTACACTTGGTTTTATTGTTTTGTACGGAATTTACCGCAGCCGTGGCAAACAAAATATGGAAGATTATCTCATCGCCAATCAGTCGCTTCCCTGGTATCATGTGTGTTTTTCGGTAATGGCAACGCAGGCGAGTGCCATTACGTTTCTGTCGGCTCCCGGTCAGGGGTTTTCGGACGGGATGCGCTTTGTGCAATTCTATTTCGGGCTTCCGCTGGCCATGGTCGTATTGAGCATTACATTTATTCCTATTTTCCATCGACTGAAGGTTTTTACGGCTTATGAGTTTTTGGAAAAGCGATTTGATACGCGCGTTCGAATGTTTACCGTAGCCCTTTTTCTGCTTTCAAGAGGGCTTTCTACGGGACTTTCCATTTATGCTCCGTCCATTATTCTCGCTACTATTTTGGGCTGGGACATCATGTGGACCAATATTTTTATGGGTTCGATTGTGTTGATCTATACGGTTTCGGGAGGCACAAAAGCCATCTCGCACACACACGTACAACAAATGCTGATCGTCACCATCGCTATGTTTGTGGCAGGTTACATGGTCGTTCATTTATTACCGGCAAATGTTGGTTTCGTAGATGCCCTCAAAATAGCGGGAAAAGCGGGCCGACTCAATACCATTGATTTTCATTTTGACCCCAATAGCCGATACAATATTTGGTCGGGTTTGATCGGCGGCTTTTTCTTACAACTATCATATTTCGGTACCGATCAGTCGCAAGTCGGGCGGTATTTAACGGGAGAATCCATCGGGCAAAGTCGTTTTGGGTTGATGATGAACGGCTTGCTCAAGATTCCGATGCAGTTTTTGATCTTACTGGTAGGAGTCTTGGTGTTTGTGTATTATCAGTACAATCCTGCGCCGCTATTCTTCAATAAAGTAGAAACGGATAAACTTAAAACGAGCGTATACGCCGAAGAATACCGTCAGTTGGAAGGCAAACATTTGCAATTGACCAAAGAACGCCAACAAACGGTAAATGCCTTAGCGAAAGCAATTGATGGGGATGATGAAGGAGAGTTAACGGTTCAAAAAGGTAAATTACAAACCAATGAAAATACCGCAAAGGAGATACGCACCGCTACGGTAGCATTGATCAAAAAGAACAATCCTGCCGCTGATACCAGCGATGTTAACTACGTTTTTCTGCGATTTGTGTTAGATCGTTTGCCCATCGGGCTCATTGGATTATTGATCGCAGTCATTTTCAGCGCTTCAATGGGTTCCATTGCGGCGGCTTACAGTTCCTTAGCTTCAACAAGTATTGTGGATATTTACAAACGACTGTATCGTAAAGACGCCTCCGAAGCTCATTACCTCATGGCTTCTCGCGTAGCAACCATCGGTTGGGGAATATTTTGTGTAGCCATGGCCCAATACGCCAGTAAGCTTGGAAGCATGATCGAAGCCGTAAATATCTTAGGATCTTTGTTTTACGGCGTTATTTTGGGAATATTTCTGGTGGCGTTTTACTTTAAAAACCTCGGTGGAAAAGCAACATTTTGGGGAGCAGTACTTGCGGAGATTGGCGTTGTGCTTTGTTGGTGGTTCGATTTTATGGCGTTTCTGTGGCTCAACGTAGTCGGATGTATATTGGTCATTTTCTTTGCATGGCTTTGGCAGTTCTTTGTCGAGAAAACAATAGCCAAAAACTAATCCATTAATAATTGCTTACTTAAGCAACAAAAAAGCTGCGCAGAAACTGTGCAGCTTTTTTGTTATTGTATCATGATGCTTCGAAGGAAGCGTATCCGGTACGATTACTTGTATTCAGTATCTACATCGGCGAAGATACGACCACAGTGTTCGCAAACGATGATTTTCTTTTTCTCACGAATATCTGCCTGACGTTGAGGAGGTACCACGTTAAAACAACCACCACAGGCACCGCGACGTACCGTTACGACACCAAGGCCGTTACCGGAGTTGTTACGAATTTTTGTGTATGATTTATACAGGCGGTCTTCCACTTTAGTTGCCTGAAGCTCACGCTTTTCCAAGAGTTTTTTCTCGTCTTCGTGGCTTTCAGACGTGATAACGTCCAATTCCTGCTTTTTAGCTTTCAAGTCCTCGCGACGTTCTTTCAACAGACTGTCTGTGGCGGCGATTTCTTCTTTTTTGGCTTTTACTTTATAATCAGCTTCCCGAGACTTCTTTTCGGCAAGTTCGATTTCAAGTGATTGAAGCTCCATTTCTTTGGTAATGGCGTCGTACTCACGGTTGTTACGAACGTTCATTTGTTGCTCCTTATAGCGGGCAATCAGTTTTTCCGCGTCTTTCTTTGCGGCTTTATAGCGGCTGATCTCGTCTTCAAGAGCGCTGATCTCGCTGTTGAACTTCCCGATACGGGTTTCAAATCCTGCAATGTCATCTTCTAAATCTCTTACTTCTTCGGGCAAATCGCCGCGGATTTTTTTGATGTCATCTAATTGAGAGTCAATTTCTTGCAATTTAAGGAGCAAGTCCAGTTTCTGCGCGACCGTCAGTTCCATTCAATATTTATGATTTACAATTTTCGATTTTCAACCTTTTACTCAAGAGCGGTAAAAGACTGGATTTGTATTAGTTTCCGACAAAATTGTCGCAAAATTAACGAATTTTTTCGACAAATATCGCTGTAATAATTCTTTTGTGTAAACTTCACTTTCATAGTGCCCGATATCGCAAATCAAAATTCGACCATCGGCATCAAAAAACTCATGGTACTTATAATCAGCCGTTACAAATACATCCGCTTTTGCCTGTACAGCATTATTGAGTAAAAACCCGCCGGCACCACCGCAAACCGCCACTTTTCGGATAGAATCACCGATAAATGCCGTATGACGTATCACATTCAGGTCCATTTTTTCTTTCAAGTACGTCAAAAAATCGTCATTTGTCATCGGCTCGGGCAATTCTCCTACTGTCCCCGCTCCCACTTCCTGATGTTGATTTCGCAACGTCGAACAATAATAAGCCACTTCTTCGTAAGGATGCGCCTGTTTCAACGTACTCAGCACTTTTCCTTCCATATACGCCGGAAAAATAACTTCAATGCGATCTTCCGTTACTTCTTCGTCTTTATAAGCACTTCCAATGTGTGGCTGAGCGGCTTCATTCGGTCGAAATGTCCCGGTACCATTGACTCGGAAGCTGCAATGGTCATAATTCCCAATTGCTCCTACTCCTGCTTCATAAAGCGCATCCAATACTTTTTGGGTAGCTTCCGTGGGGACAAAACTAACTAATTTTAGGAGGGTATCCGATTTCGGAGACAATATTCGAACGTTTTGTAAGTGAAGTCGCTCAGCGATCATGGAGTTTACTCCCCCCATCACGTGATCTAAATTGGTATGGATGGCATAAACAGCAATGTCATTTTTGATGGCTTTGATGACTGTTCGCTCAACATAATTCTTTCCGTTCAATTTTTTGAGTCCTTTGAAAACAATCGGATGATGCGCCACGATCAGATTGCACCCTTTAGCAATGGCTTCGTCCACCACCGCTTCGGTAGAATCCAATGTCACAAGCACTCCTGTCACTTCATTTTGTGGATTTCCGACGATCAAGCCGGCATTATCATACGACTCTTGGTAAGAAAGTGGGGCAATTTGTTCTAAGTAATGCGTAATATCTTTGACAAGGGTCATTTTTATAAATTTTGTAACTCTTTAGAAATGAGATTTTTTAAGCATAAAATTGATTTTCATGCAAAAAAAAGCGCTGTTTTATTTGGTAAATGTATTGGATTGAAATCTAAAAATACTACTTTTGCACCACTTTTAACGGAAACGAAATCGTAAAAAGTAAAATATGGTTCGGTAGTTCACAAAGCGTTTGCCGGTTGGTTAGAATACCTGACTGTTACGCAGAAGAACTTAGAAACAAAAATTAATGGTTCGGTAGTTCAGTTGGTTAGAATACCTGCCTGTCACGCAGGGGGTCGCGGGTTCGAGTCCCGTCCGGACCGCCAACAGTGTTTTAGTAACGTTCTTTTACAGTAAAAATGGTTCGGTAGTTCAGCTGGTTAGAATACCTGCCTGTCACGCAGGGGGTCGCGGGTTCGAGTCCCGTCCGGACCGCAAAAGCCTCAGATTTCTCTGAGGCTTTTTTTATGCGCTTTTCAGCGGTATCCAAAAAACGTATTGAAGATAATTTGGATAGTGAGCATAGTTTAAACCCGCATTGCTTTACAGGTTTTTCTATGGATAGTTTAGTAAATGTGTAATTATTGATGCAGTATAGCTTTCGACACTTCGTTCATTGACTGAACTTTGCATTATAATAGGCTCTAACTGTTTTTTTTATGATCGCCCTTCTTCTTCGCGCGATCTCAAGAATTTGCCCGGTAGGCAGGGTCAGAGAAAAATAATGATGGATGCGGCATTGTTTCAAATAATGAAGATTCAGCAGGTACGATTTGTGAATACGCATAAACCCATGTTTCTCCAGTAAAGGCACATAAACACTCAAAGACAAAGAAGTAATGATCTGTTCTCCATCTTTCAAATGAAATAACGTATAATTCCCCTGTGCGCTTAAGTAGATAATGTTTTGCGGGTCAATTCCCGACTCGCACTTTTTGGTTTGGAAGCGCGGCAGTTCCACTAGGCGGTCAAAAGGGATGATTGCTTGAAAAGTTGCCATTGGCGAATAAATTATCGTTCAACCGTTACTTCTTCAAAGACGTAGATTCCGCTGCCTATGGTTGGCCGGCCTCCTTAAATAATTGCCCTTGCTTCAAAACGCCTTCAAAAACTCACGCCCATCTCCCATTCATTCACGTTCCTGTACTTTTTCTTGACAGTCTGAAATGGATTTAGTTGGTTTGTCCGTCAAATCAATCCAGCAGCCGTGAAAAAGCCATTATCTCTTTACTGGAAATGTCAACTCATCGGTTGGTCAGTGGCTTCTCTGTATTGGACGCTGATGGGGTATATCGGCAGTAATTTCAGCGTTATTTTAGCCATTATCCATTTTTTCGGCGATCTGTTGATTTACATTGTTCCCACTCACTTCTTTCGAAATTTTTCCGTAAAACACCGTTGGCACACCCTTCAGCCCAGGCCATTATTGATCAGAATTATTCCTGCTGTTTTTCTGTTGGGGCTTGTTTTTATGGCATTGACGATCAGTAAAACCTATTTGATCCGGTGGTGGTTCGAGTACGATTTTTCCGAAAGTTTTCAGCATTATGCCCGTAATGCCTGGTTAACTACTTTTGCAACAGGCGTACGGCTCATGTCTATTTGGGTATTGGCGTATTACCTCTATCACTACGCCCAACGTGAGATCACGGCCACCAAAGAAAATGCCCGTTTAGCCATCATTGCCAAAGACGCCCAACTCGATCATTTGGCGGCTCAGCTTAACCCGCATTTTTTCTTTAATTCACTCAATAACATCAAGGCGTTGGTGTTTGAAAATCCTCACCAAGCGCGGAGAGCGATTGATCTGTTATCTGACCTCCTGCGAACCTCGCTATACAACAGGGATTCTGTACTGATTTCCGTTCAGGAAGAAATGGCGCTGATCAATGATTATCTGGAACTGGAAAAGATGCGTTTTGAGAAACGGCTGCAAACAGTTATAGACGTGGAAGAAAAACTTTCGAAAGCGTTGATCTTACCGTTAAGTATTCAAACATTGGTGGAAAATGCTATTAAACACGGCATTGCACAACGAAAAAGCGGCGGTACCATTCACATTAAAATTGAGCAAAAAGGTGATTTTATTCAAGCCACGATTCAAAATCCCGGAAAGCTGAAAATGGAAAGGTCGCAGGGTTTGGGAATAAAAAATCTGACCGAAAGGCTCCAATTGCAATTCAATGGCAAAGCCACTTTTCACTTGGCCGAGCAATCCGATGATACCGTTTTGGCCACCATCATAACTCCGCTGACATGAACAAATTTCGGGTAATGATCATTGACGACGAACGTCTGGCCCGCGAAGAAATAAAGCGGCATTTGCAAAGCTACCCTGATTTTGCGCTAATAGGAGAAGCAGAAAATGCCGACGATGCGGAAGAGTTGATAAATACAATGCATCCTGAGCTGCTTTTTCTGGACATTCAAATGCCCGAACGTTCAGGATTTGACCTGTTGGAATCCTTAGAATATGTACCCGAGATCATTTTTACCACGGCTTTTGACCACTATGCCGTTCGGGCTTTTGAGCAAAATGCCTTGGATTATCTGGTTAAGCCCATTCGGGAGGAGCGCTTTGCCAAAGCCATCGAAAAGGTCCGAATAAAATTAGCCATCAACGAAAAAGAAGAAAGTGTGCTGTCGGCAGAACGGACCATTTTTGTGAAAGAAGGCGAAGAATATCATTTTGTACGTATCAAAGACATCTATTTGATCGAGTCAATGGGCAACTACGCGCGACTGTATTTTGACCGCAAAAAAGTCTACATCAAGCGTTCGCTCAATCAATTGGAAAAGACCTTAGACCCAACGCTTTTTTTCCGAATCAGCCGAACCGAGATCATCAATACCGCTTACATCAAACAAATTCATTCATTACCAAAAGGGCGACTCAGTATCAGCTTACAAACGGGCGAAAAATTAATGGTTTCCAGCCGTCAATCCGCCGAATTTAAAAACAGACATATAATCATTTAAACAATCACAGAGTTTAGCTTTTGCACCTCAGTTAAATAAAGTCTCCCCTAACCGGGGGAGATTTAGTGGGGGTCATCTAATTTCCTTTAACACCTTAAAACAAATCAATTTTATGAGAAACTACGTCTCAACGGCACTGCTGTGCCTTTTCGTTTTCGTTCAGGCAATAGCGCAGTCTGTCAGCAGCCCGAACGACGACAGTCAATACATCATCGAAGACAGTGTGATGATAAGAACCGGGGATGGCGTCAATCTGTCTGCACTTGTGGTACGTAAAAAGGACGTAACGGAACCACAGGCCGCCATTATGCAATTTACCATTTACGCCCGCAAAACAGACATCAAAAAAGCAAAAACGGCGGCTGATCATGGCTACGTCGGAGTGATAGCGTATTCAAGAGGCAAACGCTACAGTTATGGTGAAGTATTCCCGTACGAACACGATGGCCGGGATGCGTATGAAGTGATCGACTGGATCACCAAACAGCCCTGGAGCAACCAAAAAGTGGGAATGTTTGGCGGAAGTTACAACGGTTTTACCCAATGGGCATCTACCAAAAAGCTGCACCCTGCTTTAAAAACCATCGTTCCCTCTGCTTCCGTTGCCCCGGGATTGGATGTACCGATGACCAACAATGTCTCCATGAGTTTTGTCTTTTCCTGGACGTACTATGTGTCCAACAATCAATTTTTGGACGAGGCAGATTACAACAATCCGCAATGGAACAATTTATATTGGAAATGGTTTGAGCAAGGGAAATCTTATCGTTCATTGGACAGTCTTTTGGGAAGACCCGGCAATAAGATCTTTCACCGCTGGCTGAACCATCCGACGTACGATTCGTATTGGCAGTCGATGATTCCGTACAAAGAAGATTTCTCAAAAATTACCATTCCCGTCCTGACCACCACCGGCTATTTCGACGGCGGCCAGATCGGAGCCACGTATTATTTGCGGGAACATCAAAAATATAATCCCAAAGCCGATCACCATTTGCTGATCGGTCCTTACGGACATTTTGGCGCACAGGGCTTTCCTGACTCCACCTACATGGGATACAAAATTGATCCGGTGGCCAACATTTCCATCCACGCCCTTATTTATCAATGGTTTGACTATGTCCTGAAAAATGCTCCTAAACCGACTTTTCTGAAAGACAAGATCAACTATCAGGTAATGGGCAGCAACGAATGGAAACATGTCCCCTCGCTGAACGCAATGAGCAATGATACCCTTACTTTTTACCTGAGCACTGCCTCTGCCAAAGCACCCTATCGGCTAAGCACTCAAAAACCATCAAAAAGCGGACATACGCTGCAAATGGTCGATTTCAAAGACAGAGATAATATCAACAGTTATTACTATTTGAACAACATCATTTATGACAGCCTGAACACCAATAACGGTCTATTGTTTGTCAGTGATCCGTTAACAAAACCGTTGGAAATTTCAGGTTGTTTTACGGGTAATCTGGAAGTGATCATCAACAAAAAAGACATGGATTGCAATGTTGTGCTGTTTGAGGTTATGCCCGACGGAAAGTATTTCTACCTTTCGTATTTTATGGGACGGGCAAGTTATGCCAAAGATATCATGAAAAGACAGCTATTGACACCCGGCAAAAAAGAGTCCATTCCATTTACCAATTCTTACATGACAAGTCGAAAGCTTAGCAAAGGCAGCCGAATAGCGGCAATCATCAATATCAATAAAAGTCCTTTTGAGCAAATAAACTATGGAACCGGCAAAGACATTAATACTGAAACCATTAAAGATGCCACCGTGCCGTTACAGATCAAGTGGCTGAACGACAGCTACTTGAAGATACCCGTTTGGAGATAATACCGTCTCTTTGTCATGCTGTAAGCATCTCAACACCGTGGTCTGTGTCTCCACAGACCTTACAAACAAACCTGTTTATGGTTTGTGAGACACAGACCACGGTGTTAGCATCTAAAGCAACATAGTTTCAGATGCTTACAGCATGACAAGTTAACATTCTAGGGCTGCGTCATAAATTTCCACGTCACATTTCCTACGGTATTCGGTTTGCCGTTTTCGGGTGCTGAAATATTGCCTTGCCACTGTCCGTTGGATTGACGTTCAACTGTGATGGTACGCCAACTGAATTGACCTTTTTCGTAATCAAACGTTTCGCCGTCGTCGTCGTATAATTGGTATCGGCCTGCTTTTTGGCCGTAATGCCGAATTTCAATGTCTACTTTTTGGATGGGTGAGGGGGCGTGCAGCATAACGGGCATCATCGGAATAATCCCTCCATCTTTCACAAACACGGGAATTTTGTCCAACCCCGGTGTTACCGTGATCACTTCCCCTTCTCCTGCCAATTTTCCGGTGTAGAAATCGTACCATTTTCCTTTAGGCAACACTACTTTACGTGAGGTTTGTCCCGTAAACATCGGCGCTACCAACAGGTATTCTCCCGCCATGTATTGATCTTTGATTTCTTTATTGACGGCCTCTACGTAGGGGTTTTCTTCCAAATTGGCGTTTACCACTTCTTTTCTTACTTCCGTTTTAAAGTCAGGTTCGAGATTAACGGCACGAAACGGCGGTGTGCCTTCAAAATGGTATTTGGCAAATTCAGAATACCAATACGGCATCATACGCATTCGCAACTGTGAAATTTCTTTTATCTGTTCGGCTACGTCGGGGAAAGTCCAGGGTTTGGTGCTGCTCGCCCACGCATTGATCATCGCCATGGGCGAAAAACAAACCGACTGAAAGCGTCGCAGCCATTCTTCACTTGTTTTGGAAGCGCGCACTTCCGGTGTCCATAATGTTCCCGAAAAGCCACTGTTGATCAAACCCGTAATAAAATCTTCGTGACTGTAATTGTCATTATAAATTACATACGGCAACGACGACGCCCCTGCATTGGAAGCCCTTACCAATCCATACGTGCGGCGATTGTGCTTGTGAAAAAGATCGGTGCTTTGTTTTTGCACCAACACTCCGTAGGTCTGTCGCATCTGTTCGGCGCTGAGCCCCGACGGGAAAGTAGCCACATCCGGCCAAAGCCAGGAATCATTGCCGTCCACTTCATCAATTTTATAACCGCTAACGCCGATGCCTACATGATCTTTGTCAAATTGTCCCCAAAAAATGGATTGGGCTTTGGGGATCGTCAGATCGGGGACGGCACCTACCCATACGGAATGAGAACCGGTAAATGGCGCAATTTTCGAGGCAATAGACGCATCAGGTGAAACATAGGGGTTAGTCCAAAGATTGATGCGAACGCCTTTACTGAGCATGTCTTTGACAAAAGCGGCCGGCTGTGGAAAACGGGTTTTGTCCCACTCAAAAGTACAGGGATACGATTTACTTTGCCAACCCGGTTCGAGGCCGATAAAATCCAACGGGTAGCCTTTCTCTTCAAATTCCAACGCTTCTTTCTTCACATCCTGATCGGTATACAATCGGTTGACGCGCTGCGTAAAACCCAACCCCCAACGCGGCGGCAGGCAACCTCCACCGTTGAAAAGATTAAAGCGGCGCACGGCTTCCATTGAGGAAGGGCCACCAAAAACGTACAGTTCAACACCCCCGGCAGGAACGAGCATTTCGACGGCGTCGGAGTACGGATGAGCCTGCCAATTCTTATCGGTATTCCGGTCCTGCGCCGGAGGAGGGTTTTTGCTGTCGGTTCGAACGGCCGTTCCCGCATAGACATCAATGTACCGGGCGGAGTTCACAAAAACCCCGTATCCTTTTGACGATACATAAAACGGCACCGGCGCATGTGTGCGGCCATTATCTTTATTGCCGTAATGGTCTACGTGCAATTTCAGGATCTTCCCCCGTTGATGGACCGTCTGAAAGTTAAGCCCAAAACCATAGAGCTGTTCGCCACGGTCCAATGGAAAACGCAAATACGTTTTTCCATCTTTGATCTGCACCGAAATATCATTTTGGTTCAGCGGAAATACCGTAGCACCCATTTTTTTTAAGGCGCCAACATTAGGTTGAACGCCCGAAGCGGTCAGAAGATCATAGGCTTCCGGTTTGCCAACCGATACTTTCCAGATTCCGGAAGCAATCTCTTTCCACTGCAATGATTGCGCAGTAGCGTTGAAACCTCCTGAGATCAAACTTACTGACAGGACTAATTTGAAGATCAGATTTCTCATTATGTTAAGACAAGGGTCTAACTTCCCCCGAAACGCCGCGCCATGAATTGCAGGTCGGGAAGGCAGTAATTTTTTTTCACAAGTCGAATCCGGACCTTACTTACTCTATGTTGGTTTCAAATCTTTCTTCGGCCCGGAGGCGCAGATCAATCCGTTTTTTTAACGGGCTTTGTATTTTCTTTATGCCAAATATTTGTAATATCTATGATTTGTAGCCAAATTAAACCATATTTGTATAAAACCATCTTCGTTGAAGAACTTGTTGCGCAAACACTTTTTATATCTTCTCTCAATACTACTCTTTAACTTTAGTATTGATACACCCGATTATTTGGTTTACGGGCCTCGCTATTCCGCGCACGAAGATCTGTCTGTCAATGAGCAGGAAAGCATTACTGAATTTGTTTTGGAAAATTTGTTGGGCATTGAGAATGCCGTACCCGAAAACGACGAAGATGACTTCGTTCAGGATTCAGGCAAAGTGATATTGTTTTGCCACGACGAACGTATTTTCTTTCAACTCACTGAAAATAAACCTCTTACCTTTACCAAAAACACTGCATTTGCATATCATTCATGGCTTTTAGAGTACATCACTACAATCAATCCGCCACCTCCTAAAGCCCGCTATCTGTTTGTAGTTTAACATATAACCGATATTCACACCAAGGGATAGGTACGGTTTTTTTCTACTTAATTTTGCTTTGTTTTTGCATAAAACTTCGGTAACCGGAAAACGCAAAGACTATTTTATCGGATCATGGGAGTCCGTTTCTATACCTTATTCAATTTTCAACCATTACATGGAATTACTTATCATTTTCCTACTTACGATCATTAACGGCATTTTCTCAATGTCCGAGATCGCGGTAGTATCTTCTCGTAAAATCAAACTGGAAAACTCGGCCAAACGCGGCAGCAAATCGGCCAAACAAGCGTTGGAACTCATTAATTCTCCCAATCAATTTCTTTCAACCGTTCAGATCGGGATTACGCTTATCGGTATTTTACTGGGGATTTTCGGGGGAGAAAGCCTCACCAACCAATGGCAAGCTTATTTGAATCAATTCGAGGCGTTGAGACCTTACAGTCGGCCATTGTCGGTAGGCGGCGTATTGGTAATGATCACCTTTATTTCATTGGTTATTGGTGAATTGGTGCCGAAGCGAATTGGTTTGACCAATCCCGAAAAAATTGCAAAGGCGGTGGCATTCCCCATGCAGATCCTGTCAAAAGTGACGGCTCCATTCGTGTGGCTTTTGACCAATACGTCCGATTTGTTACTCAAAATTTTACGTATCAAACCTTCCACCGACAGCAAAGTAACGGAAGAGGAGATCAAGGCCATCATTCAGGAAGGGACCGACGGCGGAGAAGTGCAGGAAATTGAGCAGGAGATCATGGAGCGTGTATTTCATTTGGGAGACCGAAAAGTAGGCTCGCTCATGACGCACCGAATGCAGTTGGTATGGCTTGATTTGAACGATAGTGCCGATGAGATTCGCGAAAAGATCAAAGGGGAAATTCACTCTGTCTATCCGGTTTGCCGTAATACCGTCGACGAGGTAGTGGGCGTGGTCCTGATGAAGGATATTTTTCAGCAAGTGATGGAAAATAAGCCCCTCAATCTGGAGCTTTTGGTGAAAGAACCCCAATACCTTCCCGACAACAGTTCGGCGTATATTGCGTTGGAACGCCTTCAGGAAAACCGCCAACATTACAGCATGGTCATTGATGAATACGGGGCTTTGCAGGGAATCGTAACCCTGAATGACCTGATGGACGCACTTGTAGGGGATGTGAGTGATACGAGTTATGACGATGAAACAAGCATTTTGCAGCGCGAAGACGGTACCTATATTACGGATGCGCAAATGCCTTTTTACGATTTTCTAAGCTATTTTGATAAGTTAGATCTCTACAACGATACTACTCCTTTTAATACGATCGGGGGCTTATTGCTTGAAGAATTTGAACATATTCCCAAAACGGGTGAGATAATCTTTTGGCATGATTTTACGTTTGAAGTTTTTGACATGGATGGCGCGAGGATCGACAAGGTGCTGGTGACGAAGGAAGCTAACTATTCAACAAAAGACGCATGAAAAAAGTACTGATTATAGTTTTATTAACGACGTTTAACGTAATCGCTCAGAAAAAAGAACCACAAAAACTCAAAGTTTCCGGAGCCGTCGAAAATTCAATGGCCTTATCTATTGACGATCTTAAAACCAAAAAAGTGGTGAGCGGAAAAGCCTTCAAAATAGTTTCGTTGGAAGGACAGGTTAAGAAAACGATTGCCGCTTTTCGCGGTGTTGCCCTGAAATCCTTATTGGATGAAGCAAAAATTCTGATCACAAATCCAAAAGAAAAGGGGCAATTCTACGTATCAGTTGTCGGAAACGACGGGCAAAAGGTCATTTTCTCATGGAGTGAATTATACAACGGAACCACGGGCGATAAAGCATTGATTCTCTTTGAAGACAACGGCCGCCCAATTGCCAAAGACGGGCCGTTTTCGTTGATCACGACGGCTGATATTTTTACCGAAACACGCTATGTAAGATCCGTCAAAAGCATTGAAGTAGGTAAGATTCAGTAAGTTATTCATTAAAACTCTTGATAAGGCACACTTCCCAAGTTTTTGAAACTTGGGAAGTGTATTCTATAAAATACGTTTAGGCAAGCCATTTGTCAAACCAATCAAAAGCGTCTTTCTGCATAGGCAGGTCAAATTTGTGCTCACCGTCGTAGAATTTTGCCAGGTATTTTTCCACCGCTCCCGCTTTTTGGTAGATCTCACGGAGTATGTCATCCGATTTTTTCATTTCGGATAACGTAAAAAGATCATCGTCGTTGTTGTTTTGAACCATCACAGGCAACGGCACACGTATTCCTAAAACCTCCGGAAAATCCAGGTAATTTGGCAAAAGCGGCACATAGAGCATCCACGTGTGCGTGTAGGATTTGTAGAGCGTAAAATCGTCCCACGTTGACATAAAACCTACGCAGACCGCACATTTGATACGTGCGTCCAGTCCTCCCAAATACGCTGTACGCAGTCCCCCACCCGATAGTCCGGCGCATCCGATACGATTTTTATCCACTTCGGGTCGATTACTCAAAATATCTAACGCTACCTGATCCTCCGCCAAAACAACGCCCGGCCACGTAGTTCCTCCGCAAAACAACGACTTCGACATCACGTGTTCGTGTTCACCGGCCCATGTATTATAAGCAGTAATATTTTCGACTTTTTCGGGATTTTCATCCGACTTTGTATCTGTTTTGAGCGGCCCCCACGCAAAACCTGTCACCTCTTCGTACAATACACGGCGGCTTTCAAACGCAAAAACATCATGCACAAGAACAACATAGCCTTTTTTGGCGAGTTCGTTGGCCCACGCTTTGCCGCCATAATAGGTTTGCTGATGTTCGACCAACATTGGGTGCATGTCGTCCGCAACGCGAACGATCTTGCGTTTGCCAAAGTATTTATTGCCGCCGTGGTCGTGGAGCCCAAGAATGGCCGGCAGCGGTTTTTGAACTCCCTGCGGTTTGAGAAGATAAGCTTTGGTCGGGCGTCCATAGGGCAATTGCCACGACAACTCTTCAATGTCCAACCCATCGTAGGAATACTTTTTTTCCACCGTAACGACAGGTGTTTTCCCCAAATCAGGCTTAAAGATCAATTCGTTGGTTTTGGCAAGGGCTTCTTTTTGCCACGCTTTTACGTCACGCCGGTTGGTTTGTCTGAATGATAACGAAGGAATATTTTTGACCAACGAAGCGGCCCATTCACCGTAATTGCCAATGAGGCTTTTATTGATTGCCATTTTTTCAATTTCGTTTGAAAGAACATCAGAATTTAATGAAAAAGCCATTGAATCAGGCCATACAGCTAATGATGCAGCCATACCTGCCGATACCTGAATGAATTTTCTGCGGGAAGCCTTGGATTCTTTTTTCATTTTCTATAAATGCTACATTATTGTTGCATACCACTCAGTCCTGAATGAAAAACATTACCAAATTTACTCACAACACAAGGCGACGATGAAACCGAACTAACTGTTTCGAATTCCCACTTTTTTATGCCTGTAGACGCATCCAAGGCATATATTTTTTTATTATCGCTTCCAAAATAAATGTATCCATTAGCCAAAACCGGTGATGATCTTATTGTGCTTCCTACTTTAAATACCCATTTCGGTTCTCCGTTTTTATCTTCTACCGCGTACATATTGCCATCAAGACTCCCAAAATAAATGACACCATCAGCCTCAACGGGAGAAGATATAATAGCATTTTTGGTCGTATAAGTCCAAGCTAATTGGCCTGTATCTGCATCCAGAGCATATAATTTATTATCGGCACAACCAAAATAAACAAATCTATTGGAGCAAGTAGGGGCAGTATATATTGAGCTATCAGCCAAAAATTCCCATTTTTTTGCGCCGGTATCTGTATCAATTGCATATAGCTTATTTTCGCCGCTGCTTCCAAAATATGCAACATTATTTACAATAGCAGGGGCTGTAAATTCGGCATGAGTATATGTTGGAGTTTTTGTGGTAAATACCCATTTTCGCACACCCGTTTTGGCATGCAGCGCATATAGGGAACGTTGCATTGTAAAGTATATATTATCATTCAGATATACAGGTGAGGAAGCCGAGCCGGATGATTGAAAATTCCATATTTCAGTACCTGAGTCAGCATTAAGTGCTAATAGTTTGGTGGTAAAAAATTCAGGGCCACCTGAAGGAGTAAATACAAGTCCATCATGAACAAGTGGTAATCCGTTTCCATAGTTTCCATTCCCAAAATTCCATTTTTCTGTGCCGTTTTCAGTATTATAAACGTAAAACTTATTGATACTGTTGATATATAAATGCTCTTTTAAAACGACCGGGGAACCGTAATAGCTATAATTATTTTTTTCCTTTATATGCCAACGTTCTGCTCCTGTTTGTGCATCTAAAGCATACAAATGATTACTCGCACTTATAAATACTACATCATTAGTATCTGCTACAGGTTCATTTTTTCGTGCGCATGAGCCAAAAAGCGCAAAGGCAAATAGCAATAACAGGACGTTTTTCATTAGAATAGCTGTTAGAAAAGGGGTTTACTTTACTAAGGAACGTGTAAAATAGTATCTGTACAAATAATATTTGGAAAAGTTGTTAAAATCCCTGCCATTGCAGGTGTTTTTCTCCCGCAAGCCTTTTAAAACTCTACAATCCATTCAATTTCAACACATTACATCCATCACTTCGGCTCGTATATCCATACATCTTTGGCCGCCCCAAATTCGGCAGTATTGATGGCAGTGGCTGTTGCGCGATACCCCATCATAAAGCCCACTCGATTGGTACGCCCTACAGCCGTAATATTCACATTGCCCTCTCCCGGATAATCGGTCAGGTAACTCCAAGTGTCGGCTTTATCATCATAAAGCCAAAGATCTCGGTAGCCTTCTC
This sequence comes from Runella sp., assembly GCF_965279615.1. Lineage (NCBI taxonomy): Bacteria > Pseudomonadati > Bacteroidota > Cytophagia > Cytophagales > Spirosomataceae > Runella > Runella sp. Next base: position 1,068,747 of record NZ_OZ257252.1, read on the forward strand.
CCGTTTTGGGATTATACCCCAATCCATACACACCACCTTTGCTGATCGTGACTATTGCTCCCTTTTCCCGGTCTTTAAAAGGAATGTTTTTACGGGCCGTCCACCGAACGGTAACGGGGTCAAAGGCCCAAAGGCTGCCATCTTCTTCCGAAAGTACAAACCCGTTAGTACCCACCGAGAATGCCAATGGTTTTTTGAGTTCTTTACGCGGGAACTCACCCCCGCTGACCGGTTGCCAACCGGACGGAGAAAGTCGATTTTGATATTTCCAAAGACGGTATTGATTTCCCACTTCCAACACGTAGAGGTCAGGAAGAAAACCGCCAATGGCAAATTGCACCGTGGGTACGTCATCGCCCGGATAGGCTTCGTTGGCAGTGCCCCGGTATTCCGATAAGTTTTTCTGATACATGTAAACCGGATGCGGCTCGGGAATGTAGAAGTACCCTGCCCCAAAAAAATAAGTATCTTCATCAGCATAAGGCAGATAAATAGGATTATAACGGGCGGGGGTGCTTATGTTGTTTGGAAAATAGGTTTGCCATTGCTGAGTAGCGGAAAAAAAAGCCCATTGTATGGCCTGACTTTCAGAGACAAAGGTAGTCCGGGTATATACTGCCAGTTGATACCCGGACGAATACTCATACAGCCAGCCATAAGGCAGTGGCTGCCCCTCATAAGGAATATCGGGCAAGCGCTGCCAATCAGGGCTTAAAACAGTGCTGAGTTGGTTGCTGTACACCGTCGTCCCACCGTTTTTTTTGTACAACCGAAAGTAATATCTTTTTCCCGTCTGTAAGCCATCAATTCTGCCACTGATACGTTGATCGTTTTGAGAGAAAGAGGCCGCTTTTTGGGCAGTCAATGTAGGCAACGGCGATTCACTATACACTAAACCTAATTCATTGTTTTCTTCATTGATCGCCTGTCCTTCAAAAGAGGCCGTTTTTCCGGCAAAATCAGGCGTAACTACGGTAAGTTTCAGCACTTCAAAAGGAGGTACAGAATCAAAAAAAGTCTTTGGTTCGCAGGCGGTAAGCAGGAAAAGAAGAACAATACAGCGAAATAAAAACATGGCATGGCGGATACTTTAAATGATATTTCAAAACCTGTGACGCAGAAATTTCATCTCGGATATAAAATACAATAGCATTAAAATGGAATTTCCAATTGTTTTGTACCGTCTAAAAAGTCAAAAAAGTCGATAAATATTTTGCCGATGTGATTCAAACTCAGAGAATACCTGCGTTTAATGATTCCTGCTTCAAGTGAATATACCGTTCCCGGCAGATCATCCACATCCCATTCGTATTTCTTATCCACCGGATAATCGGAAAAAATATCTTCTTCAAAACTCGGAAAATCTGCATAAAATCGGGTATCAAGCGCGATGACGGCCCAAGGATAAAAATGATAGAAATCATTGAATGTCTTGATTTTAGATGTTGTAAACCGCATCATTTCTCCCTCAAACGGCGGCATATCCATGATATAATCATTTAGCGCATTTTCTTCTTCCAATTCTATGTACGTTGCTTCCAATATTCTGATGATCGACATCTTGGTCGAAACGGTATAAGCCCATTCAAGTGAGATCTCACCCCCTTGCTGTAATTTTCGAATGATCCGGCTGTCAAAAATAAAGCGTTGTAACCGGTTGATAGCGGGTGCCAAGGGTACGATATTTTCCAGCATTCGCCGTTTATCCACCGAGAGTGTATTGGACATCGGAACCACCAATTTGTAATTCTTTCCGGTTTTCACAATCGTCAGCGAAGTAACCTGCTCCCAAATGGTATGATTTTGCGAAACATGATGCAGAACAACAATGACCGGCAATGCATAATTGATCCAATAATTCACGTGAACATCGGAGCAACGAAAAATAACATTGCCTGTGCTGTCCTTATCTGCAAAATAACTCTCACCGGATTTGATCTGAACGCCGATCATGCGACCGTTTGGAACACCGGCATCGGTCAATTCCACGATCATATCAATGCCTACATCCGACTGAAAGATCGTGCGGGGAATCCAGTTAAAATCCCTCAGGAAAATTCCCTCCACGGTCGTAACTCCAATCCGCTCCGTATTGTCAAACCTTGGCATACAATCCTTTTAAACTATTTCCTCTTCACAATGCTTCCTCACCTATAGTTATCAATTACTCTTCACCATTTTATTGCTTCTGTACTTCTGAAAGCAATTCAAATTCAGCCTTGAACAATGCCGGCCGCTCCTGCACTTTGTCGCCCAATTCCATGATCACCCCTGACTTCTTATCATAACTTTTCCATTCAGGAACACCTTTGGCATTGGGATTACCGAATTTTGCAAAATTGACCCAATAATCAGCCATGGTGTTTTCCAATTGGCGATCCACTTCCTGCCAAGGACGCTTCCACGTATGCAACGTATGCAGTGCATAAGGTACTTCAGAAGTATGAAAAGCACCATAATTTGGGAAATCAGGCTTATCCGGCGGTACGTGCGTGAATTGATAAAGGTATGATTTGTTTTTGTTGAAGCCCGCCCACAAATTCGCCGACATGGCCGCGAAAGATAACAGACCTAATTTCAGTTGCGCCGCTTTGGCTTCTTCGTCGGTAGTAGCGGGAAAAAGTTTCAAAAAGGCATCGGCCTTTTCTCCGTATCTCTCCTGCATTTGCTGTTTGAATTTTTCGGCGGTCACTGCCTGTCCGCTCGCAAGACTGCCATCGCCGGTGACCCAACCGGCCATCAGCGGCACGTCGTTATGTTTTCCTTCTTTGAAATGATTGTAGATGTCGGTCGGCAGTACATAGCCATCCAATGTTACGCCAAAGCGTATTCCCTGCGTAGCGGCCAAAATCTCTTCGGGTGTTTTTTTACGCAATTCAGCCAAATTGGCGGCATTGGCTTTCTTTTGAAAGGCCTCACCGTTCTTTTCAGCATTGGCTAAGGTCGTTGGAATGCGGTTGGAAAGCATGCCGCCGCTTTCGGCAATGGCGCGGTGAAAAAGGCGTTTGGCCAACGGAGAAGCTACCAAACAATTCACGCTCATCGAACCGGCCGATTGGCCTGCGATGGTTACATTATTGGGGTCGCCGCCGAAAGCGCCGATGTTGTTTTGAATCCATTTCAACGCTGCAATTTGGTCTAACAAACCATAATTTCCGGACGCATTATTTTGCTCTTTGCTCAGTTCGGGATGGGCCATAAAACCCAACGCACCTACCCGATAATTGATACTCACAAAAACCACTCCTTTTTTAGCCATTTCTTCTCCATCGTAAATGGCACAGGCCGCCGAACCCGACGAAAATCCACCGCCATAGATCCAAACAAAAACGGGCCGATTTTCGTAAGGCACTTTTGCGCCCGTCCATACATTGAGGTAAAGACAATCTTCGCTCAGCGGCTCAGGTGGAGCAATGAACTCCTCTGTCCAACAGGAAAAAGGCACAGGTTTGGATTGAATGGGGCTGGCCGAAAAAGCTTCGCATTTGCGCACTCCCGTCCAATTTTTGACAGGTTGAGGCGCTTTCCAACGCAGATCACCTACGGGCGGAGCTGCAAACGGAATGCCCTTAAAACTATATATCTCAGCACTTTTACGTCCCGAAACAGAACCGTTTTCGGTTTTAACAATGTCCAGTTGTGCCCGGCTCTTTATCCCTGCGACAAGCAACAGTGCCGATAGTAGAATTGGAAGTTTTTTCATACCTATGAAATGTAAAAGCATGGGAAAACTACTCATTCTGAAAATTTGAAAAGTGATAGCTTAAACAATTCAAATTTATTAACTTCATCATGAGTTAACAATCAATTTATTAATTGCCGTTATTTTCACTACTTTCCTAAAATCAACAATGAAACAACTCTCACTGCTACTGTTTCTGGGTTTATCCATCAGTACTGCCCGAGCGCAATCTATCGCAAAAGGGTATGTTTTTGAGGACACCAACGCCGATAACAAAAAAGATAAAAAAGAAAAAGGAATCGCCAACGTAGCCGTTTCCAACGGAGTGGAGGTGGTTTTGACCGATGAAAAAGGTGCTTATCAACTACCCGTAGGCGACGATAATATCTTATTTGTTATCAAGCCAACGGGCTACAAAGCCGTAGTAAATGAAAACAACCTGCCTAAATTTTATTACATCCACAAACCGGCAGGCTCGCCTTCGTTGAAGTACAAAGGCGTAGCGCCAACAGGTCCGTTGCCTGCCTCAGTGGATTTTGCACTGACGCCTTCTCCCGAAAATGAAAATTTTACCGCTCTCGTTTTCGGTGATCCTCAACCTTATACAGCGCAAGATGTAGATTATTTCATCAAAGGAATCGTCCGGGAAGTTCAGGGCATCAAAGACATTCCCTTTGGACTTACGCTCGGCGATCTGGTAGGCGACAATCTTGAGCTTCATCAAGCCTACAAAGAAGCCGTCAAAAAAATAGGTATTCCGTGGTATAACCTGATGGGTAACCACGATATGAATTATGACGCTACCAAAGACGAGCACGCGGATGAGGCTTTTGAAGCCCATTTGGGACCGGCCAATTATTCATTCAACTACGGAAAAGTGCATTTCATTGTTTTGGATAATATTTTGTATCCCGACCCACGTGACGGCAAAGGCTATTGGGGCGGGTTTCGCAAAGATCAGCTTGATTTTGTGGAAAATGACCTCAAATTCGTTTCAAAAGACAATCTCATTGTGCTTGCCTTTCATATCCCATTAAAAACAGAAGGAGAATCCTTTCGTTTGGAAGATCGGCAACGGTTATTTACCCTTTTGAAAGATTTCCCGAATACGCTCTCCCTTTCCGCGCATACCCATTATCAACAGCAGAATTTTTTTACTTCAAAAGAAGGATGGCAACAGACCAAACCGCATCATGAGTACAATGCCGGGACTACTTCCGGTGACTGGTATTCGGGCCAACTCAACGAGCAGGGTGTGCCGATCTCTACCATGCGGGACGGTACGCCCAAAGGATACATCTTTCTTTCGTTCAAAGGCAACCAATACAGTATTGATTATAAAGTGGCCGGCAAACCCAAAGAATACCAAATTGATATTTTTTCGCCACACGTAATTCCGGCAGAGCGAGGTACGGCGGCCAAGATCTACGCAAATTTCTTCATGGGCAGCAAAAACGACCTCGTTGAATATCGCATTGACAACAGTGAGTGGAAACCCATGACCTTGGTGGAGGAAGTAGACCCTAAATTTATGAGTCAGCTTTATCTTTGGGATACTTCTGACAAACTTATACCGGGCCGCCGTCCCAGCAACCCTGTTAAATCCGGTCACTTATGGGCCGGAAGTTTTTTCGGCAATCATCCCGAGGGGACACATACGATTGAAGTCAGGGCTAAGGATATGTTCGGGCATACCTTTACCCAAACAAAAACGTATCTGGTAGAACAGGCACCGAAATAATACTACGGAGTACCGGCCAAGTCGGAGTCGATCAGCGTCGGGTTGTGAGCAACGGCAGCGGCCGACCGTCCTCCGCACGAGAATACATTCTGAGTGTGTCGGGTTGCTCACAACCCGACCATTCACTTTTCTCAATTTCTAACCTTCAACGTTACCGGCCCAACCAATCCGCTTGGAATCAAAGTAGTTAAAGCGCCGTTAAATTGAGCATAGTGTGGATTTTTCTTGGCGGCTTCGCCAATGAATGCGTTTCGACGCGCAGTGGTGGTGCGTACTTCGATGGTATTTCCGCCCGTTTTCAGGTATTTTGCCACGTCCAATTGGTACGGCGAAAAGAGTCTTTTTCCTGCATTTTTACCGTTGATGAAAACTTCAGCGGTGTAATACACTTTCCCCAATCCTAAGAACGCCTGACGCGGCAATTTATCCAAACTAAACGAAGAAGTATAAATGCCCTCGTCGGATTTATACTTGAACTCTTCTTTATCGCGCCAATCGAAAAGTGCCGTGTTCTCGGCTTTGGCATCCCCGGCCTTTACAGTCCATTTCTCAATGGTCAAACTTGGAGCCATATCATTACTATTTACCGAAGCCTTGGTGGTAAGCAAATTAGACGCAACAGCGTTTTTGGTTGAAGCATACAAGAGCATCGAACCGTAAGGCGGCAACCAATACGAAATGGTTTTGCCGGTAGCTTTTTCAATTTCGCCATTTTCGGGATTAAGCCAATAATTGTTTTTGAAACGAACATCCAATGTCAACGAAATCGTCTGCCATTGATTGGTTTTATTCCACAAAAATTTGATTTGGCTGCCGTCGCCCATCTCACGGGTGATCTGTCTGGAAAAGGGCGCCGGATTGGCAAAGCCAATTTTTTGAGAAATCGTATTCAAAGGAAGTTCTGACGCTATTGTTTTGCTGTTTTTTTGTTGAACGGCTTCTTCCATTAGTTGTTTCAACAAACGATCATTGGCTTCAAAATTATGGTAAGACGGCTGTTTTTGAGGCAGTTCACCGATAGACCACAAAGACATTCCCTGCTTACTGAGCGCATTAATATGTTTGGCACTTTCCAAATTAAGATACGGCAAGTTCGCCAAAATCAGGGTTTGGTATTGATTGCCTTCTATGTCGATTTGATTGTTTGCCCATTTGGCTTTTTGCAACGCCTCATCGTTCACGAACTCCCACGATACGCCTTTGGCTTCCAACGCATTGACGGTTTTCCAAAGTGCTTTGTACCAGCGATTGATACGGGTATCGGGCGCAGCAAATACGCCGAAACCTTTAATGTCAGGTTCTACGTCTTTGAAGTAACCGCGCTCCATGATCTCCTCGGGATTGGTCGCCAATTGGTCTTCGGTAAAATCAATGAAAGGCATGTAAATCAACACATCCGTTTTGGGTTTGCCCGAACGCAACGCATATTGACAACGGGCCAGGTATTGATTGACGGTTTTGATATCTTTCCAAAAAGGATCGGTTTCGTTCATTCCCGTAGAGAAATTAACAAACGGCAAAAAAGGCGACGACCACGTATTCCAACCCTCTTTAGCGTATTCTCCTTTGTTGTATTTATAGGGTGTTCCGTGATAGACAAATTGATTGATTCCCGCCGCCAGCGACTTATCAGCCCATATTTTGATCTTTTGCGGCGTGGTCATTTCGGCCCGTAAAATGGAAACAAACGACTCCTGCGTAATGACGGGGCGGTGGTACAGGTGTGCGCCCGAAGTGACCAATTTTAAATAGCCTTCCGAACCTTCGGCAAAGAGTTGTTCGGCTTCGGGAATATCGGCCGCGCCGGCACCGCCGATCAGATCAAAAGGAAATCCATAAGCCTGCGTGCGGTGCAACATGCCGTTTTTACGCATCCACTGACTGGAAGCGCCCAGAAAATTTTTCTTAAACACCTCATTTACTGTACGGTCATAATCGTACATGATGCGCCAGTTTTCGGCTTCGCTGAACACAACGGGCGGTTTGGCACCTGCGTACATGTTGGCCAAATAGGTTGGATGATTGTACCCCTTTTGAAAAACCGAACCCAAATAAGGCGCAATATCATAGCCGTTTTGTTTTTTAAAGACGTCCAAAAAATCGGGCGAAGTCATGCGGTCGGTGTGAAATTCGTAACTGTCGTTAAAAATAGCCCGCAGCGGTTTTCCATAATATTTCGGCAAACCGGTACGACTTCCCAACATATGATCGTAGGCTTTACTGACAATAGCCGGGTCTAAATGGTCAATGACATAATTGGTTTTGGGCGATGCCACCAACGAAGGTTTTTCGCCCGAAGGAATCGACCACGAAACCACGATTTGCCATTCACCGTCGGCGGGAGCCTGCCAGGTAAGTTGCCCGTTCTGTGCTTTTGCCGTTAGGTCAACGATGGATTTGGGGTCTAAAACGCTCTGCTTATCTGCCTGCTTAACCACTTTGGCCGCAATAACACTGAGCACTTTCCCCCAATTTTCGTCCACAAAATTTTTGGACATCATTGCCGCCATCATGCCCGACGCTTTGGGAGCATGATTGCCTACGTGCGGTAATTTTCCCGTAAAAGTTTGACCACCTTTCAATAACGTATCCGAAACGGCGAGCGTTTTCATGCTTTCTTTGGGATCGAAAAAAGCCCCACCCAATGGCCAACCGCTACCGCCGTTCATATCTACCACAATGCCCGATTTGTTGGCTTGCTCCATAATGGCACTCAAGTGTTCGTAAAAAGAGGGTGAGTCCCAACTGTAAATACGGTCGTATTGCTCTTTGGGCGCTTTAGGGTTCAAACCTTGCGTAAGGGGTTGTACTTCTACGCCCGCAAAACCATTGTCGGCAAACATTCTGATCTCGCGTTGGAGCTCGTCGCTTTCAATGTCGTTGCCCGGTAGCCACCATCGGGTAAACGGCCCAAACTCGCGAGGTGCTTTTTGAAAAGTTGCAGCATCAAAATCAAAGGATGAAAACCACTTTTCATCGGCTGATTTCGATTGATTTACAAAGCTCAGCAGGGTTATACATCCAACTGAAAAGGTAAAAATTAAGGATAAATTCTTCATGCAATTTCAAAGTTTATTTTATGTAAATTCAATATTAAACTTATGTAATTTCAAAATAGATATATATTTGCGCTAATAATGAATAGGTTATGATACAAAGACAAATTGTAGATACTATTAATATTTTATGCGATAAATTCCCTGTAATTGCCCTTACGGGCCCGAGGCAGTCAGGAAAAACAACGCTACTCAAAAATACTTTTCCCGATTACCAATATGTATCACTCGAAGACCCTGGCAACTGTGATTTTGCTCATAGTGATCCCAAAGGATTTCTGAAACTTTATAGCGAAAAAGTTATTTTTGACGAAGTCCAACGAGTACCTCATTTATTTTCATACATCCAAACCATTGTTGATACGCGTCGACAAATGGGAAAATTTATCTTATCAGGTTCGCAAAATTTTCAACTGTCACAGAATATTACGCAGAGTTTAGCGGGTCGGGTAGCCTTATTTAAACTTTTGCCTTTTGATTTTACAGAACTGAAAAACGTTAATCTGTTAACAAACGATTACCCGGATATACTTATCAAAGGGGCCTATCCTGCCTTGTATGACCGTCAAATCCCTTCCGATGTTTTTTATGCAAATTATATTCAAACCTACGTTGAACGCGATGCTGTTGAGTTGATTCATATAAGAGATTTGCGTCAATTCAGAGCTTTTTTAGGATTATGTGCCGTCAGAGTTGGTCAATTGCTTAATATCAGCGCTTTAGCGAATGAATGTGGTATCTCACAGCCAACGGCTAAAGCTTGGCTTTCAATTTTAGAAAGTAGCTATATCACGTTTCAATTGCCCCCCTATTTTAAAAATTTCAGCAAGCGTATCGTCAAAAGCCCCAAACTGTATTTCTATGATACAGGCTTGGTCTGCCACCTCCTTGGCATTAAAACAGATGGCGATTTAGTGTATAACCCTTTGAAAAGCAGCTTATTTGAAAATTTAATCGTTGCTGAATTTCATAAACAAAACGAACACAGATATCAACATATGGATTTTTATTTTTGGCGCGATTCCAACGGAAACGAAGTCGATTTGCTACGCCCACACGCAATGACTTTTGATATTTTTGAAATAAAATCTTCGCAAACCATTATGTCTGATCAATTTAAAGGTTTAAAGTTTTTACAGGAAATAGCCCAAGAGGCAGTTGCTGCAAAAACGTTGATTTATGGTGGAAACGAAATCCAATACCGCAGTCATTATACAGTACTGGGTTGGAATCAGGTTTCGAATTATTAGTACAACAGTTTATATCTAACATAAGTGATATTTGTGATTTTATGTTAAACACTTCTTTTATAAATTCAAAAATATAGTAATATTATACAATAAGCATCCTGTACTATCCTATCATTGTCTCAATATGAGAAAATAAGAATTCCTTACTCATAAATTTGCCCATCGGATAAAAGCAAATCTCATATTACCTAAAATGACATTGAAAAGCCCCTTGTTTCTTTTTAGTGAAGTCTATTGTTCTAAAAAAATCGTTAATGTATGTTAAGTATCATGCTAACATCGGTTTTTAGCTAATTTTGTGCGTTAATAGTAAACAAGGTCTTTTGGCAAGGCGCTTTCAATGCCTTTATTCACCTTGTTCCCGTTATTTTTTTATTCGACTTTATGATTTTTTCAAAAAATACGTATTTCCATTGCAACCCCGTGTCCATATACTGCGTATTAGGGATTAAACGACTTATAATTCTCATGAGCGTCTTTACTTCCATACTCACTTATGCTCAACGCCCTTCAACCGGCTCTGCTCCTGTCAATCCGGGGGAAGAAAAGGTATATTTGCTGGGTGCTGACAGCATGACCGTCCTGAAATCGACGGATGGCAGTGAAGTACGCCGAGTAGTGAACAAAGTTGTTTTTCGCCATAAAGGGGCGCTGATGTATTGCAACTTGGCCATTCATAACGTGGCCTCCAATGCCATTGAAGCCTACGGAAATGTGCGCATTGTGCAGGGAGATACCATAACCGTAACGGGTGATACACTCTTCTATTACGGCAACACTCGCTTGGCAAAAGTGATGGGCAAAGTGGTAAATCTGAAAGATAAAAAGAGAACGGTTACCTCTACACGTATCGAATATGATATGGCCACGGGAATTGCCTTCTATCCTAACAAAGGAAAAATTGTTGACGCCGAAAATACCCTTACCAGTAACATCGGTTATTACGACACCCGCACCAAAGTTTCAACCTATTATAAAGACGTAAAATTGGTCAATAAGAAATATACGTTGACTACCGATACCCTTGTTTATAATTCACTGACCAAACTCGCGGATTTTAAGAGTCCAACCAAAGTAGTCAGTAAAGACGGAACGGTCATTGCCAAAAACGGTACTTACAATACCGACACCGGCGAATCTCTTTTCCGTACCCGAACTACTATTGACAATCCGGATTATACCTTGACAGGCGATTCACTCTCGTTTGATAACCTAAACAAAAAAGGGTTTGCAAAAGGACAGGTAGAGATCGTTTCTAAAAACGATGATACCATCCTCAACGGTGATTTTGGGCTGTACAATGGTAAATCAGGAATTTCTAAAGTGTGGGGCCATGCGTTGACGCGCTCGGTGATCTCAAAGGACACGTTGTTCATGACTGCCGATACGCTGTATTCCATTGATATATTTCCTGATACAACCGGCAATGCACTACCCTTCGATTCGTTAGCCAAGACCGTAAGCATTGATTCTTTGGCACCGATCATCCTGACGGTAGATACGCAATTGGGCAGCTTTTCCGAAAGAGTTAAAATCGCAGCAGATGCTTTAACCCAAAAAGTGTTGCCGGCAAAACCGGGACGTTCGCTTTCTAAACCGGTCATGGAGGCTGTTGCCGGTAAGCCTAAACCTGAGGCGTTAGCTAACACTGTTCCGCCTTTTGGGCCCGAACGTACTGCTCCCGCTCCCAAACCGATTTATAAACCTAAACCGGGATCCGACACATCAAATGCTTCAAAACCTCGAAGACTGATCGGGTATAAAAACGTTCTGCTGTATAAAAAGGATTTGCAAAGTCGGTGTGATTCATTGATTTATAACTCATTGGATTCCAACATCACGTTTTTGAAGAAGCCCATCATTTGGTCATCAAAATATCAGTTGGAAGCAGACTCTATTGTAGCCCAGTTGGTTGATCAAAAACTGAGAACGATGTATTTGAAGGCGAAATCATTTGTTATCTCACAGGATACCCTTCTTAATTTTAATCAGGTGAAAGGGCGTAGAATTACCGCTTATTTTGACGACAGCACTCGTTTACAGCGCGTGTTTGTGGAAGGCAATGGAGAAAGCATATATTACGCCGCCAGTGAAGCCAACAAGCCCATGGGGCTAAATCGCGTGGAATGCGCCAAAATGACGCTGAATTTCAACCAAAATCAAGTGCAACGCATTCAATTTGTAGGCCAACCCGATGGTCGTTTTATCCCTCCGCAACGTATTAAGGGAGACGACAGAGAATTGGAGGGGTTCAGTTGGCGAATTAAAGAAAAACCAACGAAGCAGGAAATTTTAGCCAAGACCAACTTTAAACCAACGAAGCCTGAAATTGTCAAACCCCCGGAAGTAAAAGAACGAAAGCCAACAAAAACGGTGACGAAAGAAATCCCGAGGGCAAGGGTAAAATCCAATAAAAAGAAACTTTAGTTCAAAATAGATCTTTTACGCAGTTTTTGCGTATATATTGTGTTCCGTTTAATAAATTTTAACAACCTTTTAAGGCACGATTTTTGATTTTGTAAAAAATAGACTATATTTTTGCAAAAAACATATAAAAAAATATGATTTTCCAATCCGTATTCAGCTATGAAAAAAACTATACTTACATACATTTTTCTCACCTTTTTCAGTGCCTTTGCACTGACTGACGCCTTGGCGCAGTCAGAGGTGGGTCGAAGCAAAAGCCGCCTGAACGTTGGCAAAAAACCAACCGTAAGCAGCCCTACCGCTCTTTCTAAGATTCCCCGTTCGTTAGACCGCAGTATAAATTTGCGCCCAAGCTCTGCTATCAACGCTTATTACCGTTCGATACTGCTGACTCCGGGTGCCGCTGCCGGCAATACTACTGCCACTAAAAATCGTGCCAATGGTGAAATACCTGCAGTAGCTACTACTGAAGCTCGTCCGAATTTGGAAGAAGTTGCGAAATCGGAAGATTTATTTTTCGTTAGCGAGAAACTTCGCGTATTGAATGCCTATCCCAACCCTGCCAACGATTACGCCGAAATAGATTACCAAATTTCCGGTTCTATCGGCAGTGCTAAAATTTCGTTGTACAATATCTTGGGTGCCAATGTAGCGGAATATGATCTGGATAGAAATGATCGTCAACTTCGCATTCAAACGCGCGAAATTCCTACCGGTGTTTATTTTTATCAGTTATTGTTGGAAGGCAAAAAAGTAGCGACCAAGAAACTGCTGATCAGACACTGATTTGCACAAATCAATCAACTAAACGTATCCAATACTTTTTCTGCTTCTGTTTCGTTATGAGATATGAAGCAATTTTTGTATTTTTGCGCCCGATATGCGTAACACCCGATTTGGATTTTTTCTGCTGATTTTCACCGCCGTAGTGCTGGGTTCGTGCAGCAAGTTTGCTAAACTGCAAAAGGAAGGAACACTTGAACAGAAGTATGAGGCGGCTCTTCAGTATTATAAAAAAGCTGATTATTACCACGCCGGCTTACTGTTTGAAGAAATCACTCCCCTCTTGAACGGTAAAGATGCTCGCCAAGCCGAGCTTGCCCAGTTTTATAATGCCTATTGTAATTTCAAACAGGCGAATTATAACATGGCGCAGTTTCTGTTCAAGAACTTTTACGAGACCTTTCAACGCAGCGAATACGCGCAGGAAGCATTGTATATGCACGCCTATTCTTTGTACAAGGACTCCCCGAATTCCAACTTAGATCAAGCCAACACACTTACCGCTATTGGTGCCCTTCAGGATTTTATCAATACCTATCCCGAAAGCGCTTTTCGCGAAGAAAGTACTCAGTTGATCTTGGAACTGCGGGATAAGCTTGAGAAGAAAGCGTACGATAAAGCCAAACTTTACTACAAGACGAGCGAAGCCAATATCGCCAATTATCGCTCTGCAGTGGTAGCTATTAATAATTATCAGAAAGATTTCCCTTCTTCGAAATACAATGAAGAATTAGCCTTTCTGCGTGTTGATGCTCAATACAACTTAGCAAAACTGAGCTTTGTTGAAAAGCAAAAAGAACGTTATCAGGATGTATCAAAATATTATTTGGCATTCTTGGATAAATACCCCAACAGTAAGTACTTACGTCAGGCAGAGCGCTATTACGAAAGTACAGTCAAAGAATTAGGAGTCATTGTGGAAGCTGAGAAGGCATTGAAGGATAAAAAACCTTCTGATGCCGGCAAACTTTCGACACCTTCTTCTACCCAAAATTAAACGCGAACATTAAATCATTCAAATACAATGGCAGCAAATCCATCCATCATAACCCGCGACACCGACAAATTGGCCGCGAAAACAGGTAACCTGTACGAATCAGTGGCTATCATTTCCCGCCGCTCTCGTCAGATCGCCTCTAAAACCAAAGAAGAACTTAACAATAAACTTGCTGAGTTTGCTTCAGGCATCGACAACTTGGAAGAAGTATTTGAAAACCGCGAACAAATCGAAATTTCAAAATTCTACGAGCGCCAGCCTAAACCAACGGGTATCGCCATCGAAGAATTTATGGAAGATAAACTCTTCTGGCGTTCAAGCGAAGAGGAAGCTTAATCTTTACTCCCCAATTTTAAGAGCCGCACTATTTAACATTGTGCGGCTTTTTTTGTCATATTACGTACCTTTGAGAACGCATAGGTTTTCAGAATCGATGCAAAAAATTTCGTTGTCTACTATTTTGATGCATGCTTTCTATTCTTCAACATAAAAAGATTCTTTTGGGCGTTACAGGAAGTATCGCAGCTTATAAATCAGCCCTTTTGGTGCGATTGCTCATTAAGGCCGGGGCAGAAGTGCAGGTTGTGATGACGCGGGCGGCGAAAGATTTTATTACACCGTTAACTTTATCGACCCTTTCGAAGCGCCAGGTCTTATCTTCTTTCATTGACGATGACAAAGGGAGTTGGAACAATCATGTAGAATTGGGCCTTTGGGCGGATGCCATTGTCATTGCTCCGGCTACTGCGCATACACTCTCCAAGTGCGCCAATGGTATTTGTGAAGATTTGCTGACAGCAATTTACTTGTCAGCCCGTTGTCCTGTTTTCTTTGCTCCTGCTATGGATCTTGACATGTACCTTCACGGTTCGACGGTTGAAAACATGCAAAAACTACAACGGTTTGGCAATAGTTTTATGGATGCCGAACACGGAGAATTAGCCAGTGGATTGATTGGAACAGGGCGCATGGCCGAGCCTGAACACATCGTGGCTCAATTGGAAAAACACTTCTCGACGATTCCTTCTTTAGTTGGCAAGAAAATTTTAATTACCGCCGGTCCAACGCAGGAAGCCATTGACCCCGTACGCTATATCAGCAATCATTCAACGGGAAAAATGGGTTTTGCCATTGCCGGGGCTTTTTCGTTCGCGGGGGCTGATGTGACAGTCATAAGCGGCCCGACGGCTCAGCCAACGCCGAATGCAGGTATTAAAGTGGTTGCTGTGCGCTCAGCGCAGGAAATGTATGAAGCAACGGAGAAACATTTTGGGGAAGCAGATGTTGTTATTCTCTCTGCCGCCGTTGCCGATTATACCCCCGCTTATCCTGCCGACCGCAAGATCAAGAAAAAAGAGTCTCATTTCAACATCGAACTTACCAAAACGGTAGACATTGCGGCTACGCTTGGCCGTCAAAAAAAGGAAGGGCAAATCATGGTGGGTTTTGCGCTTGAGACTGATAACGAATTGGAGAATGCATTGGGTAAATTGAAGTCAAAAAACCTTGACCTCATCGTTTTAAATTCTTTGAACGACAAAGGCGCAGGCTTTGCACACGATACCAACAAAATTACCGTTATTGAAGCAAACGGCGCTCAACACTCGTTTGACTTGAAATCCAAAACCGAAGTGGCACAGGATATTTTACAACTTGTGGCAGGGAAATTGCACTAAAAAGCACAACTGTTTCAGCATAATTGCGAAATCATGAAAGTTATACAAAGAGTAATCCAACTGACTCTATGCGCCTTGTGCCTCGTTTTTTCAACCCGGGCGCAGGAATTGAATTGCGTTGTTACCCTCAATTACAACCAACTTTTCACCCAACAAAACACAGACAATGCCAGCCTGAACCAACTCAAAAACGTCATTACTGACTTTATGAACGCGCGGCGTTGGACAAACGATAATTTTAACCCCGAAGAACGCATTAACTGTAAACTCAACATCAACCTCATTCGTTCTCCGGCGCAGGGGGTGTATGAAGGCACCACCCAACTGATCGTAACGCGTCCCGTTTACGGCACCAATTATGAAACTATTTTGCTCAGTTTTATTGACCGGAATTTCAATTTTAATTACCTACCCAACAATCCGATGTATTATAATGAGAATGCATACACGGATGAACTAACGCAAACGTTGGCCTTTTACGCCTATATAATTTTAGCCATTGATTATGATTCTTTCAGCAAATACGGCGGTAACAATTTTTTACAGCGTGCGCAGCAGGTAACGAATTTAGCCTTAGGTGTCAACCCCGGCGGCGCTCCGGCGGGTTGGTATGCCACCGGCAACGACCGTCGGAATCGTTTTTGGTTGATTGATAACCTTAATAATCAATTGATGCTGCCCGTTCGGGAAGGAATTTACAACTACCACCGATTGGCATTGGATACCTTCAACGACAATCCGATTGCGGCCCGCGCGCAGGTTATGAATTTGCTTACCACACTTCAACAAATCGGTCGGGTATTGCCGGGCTCGGTCTATATTAATTCTTTTTTCGACGCCAAAGGAGAAGAAATTAACAAGATTCTGATGGAAGCAAGCAAAGAAGATCGTCAAAAGGCATTTGCCATGCTTTCACAACTTGATCCTTCCAAGACCGAATTGTATCGTAAGCTGTTAAGATAAAAGAAGCATCATAGTGGGAAAAAGACTTATACGCGTATTTCAATCGGAACTTTCGGCGCGAGCGGCGGAGCTACTGAATCGGGAAATAAATGTAGTACTGAAAAGTAATCAGACCTTTTTTGGCCATTGTCTGAAAATTGAGAATCAGCTTCTTTTCCTCAAAGACCAACGCATGCACGATCATACGTTGGCATTCACTCAAATTGATTTGGTGGTTTATGACCATGAGTCCACATTTTAATAAGTCGCGAACACAATTTCAGTACATTTTGTTGAATAGTTGACTAACTTCGCGGCGGCTCAACCGATTGCTTTATGCTTGCTCATCTGCTGATCAAAAATTACGCATTAATAGACCATTTGGAGCTTACTCCCGACCCACAACTCAATATAATAACGGGCGAAACGGGAGCAGGAAAATCCATCATGCTCGGCGCTATCGGCTTACTGTTGGGTAGCCGTGCCGACACGAAAGTACTGTACAATCCCGCCGGGAAATGTGTTATTGAAGGCACCTTCGACCTTTCGGGTTACTTCATCGAACACTTATTTAACGAAGAAGAATTAGATTTTTCAACCACCTGTCTGATTCGTCGCGAGATCAGCCCTACCGGCAAGTCCAGGGCTTTTATCAATGATACGCCCGTCAATCTGGAAACGCTGCGTCGCATCGCGGGTCAGTTGATGGACATTCATTCTCAGCACGATACGCTCTTGTTGGGTTCCAATGAGTTTCAATTACAAATTGTCGATACGTACGCTCAAAACGAAGAAATTCTCCGAAATTACCACGCCGATTTTCAGGCGTACCGCAAAGCGCAACAGGTTTTCAATCGTCTCACAGCCGAAGCGGTGCAAATGCGGAAAGAATTTGACTATAACCAATTCCTGTACGACGAACTCGAAAAAGCACAATTGCTCCCCGACGAGCAGGAGCAATTGGAACAGGAGTTGCTCATCCTTGAAAATGCCACCGATGTACGTGAGCGTCTGCAACTGGCTACTGAATACCTGGACAATCCGGAACAATCGGTCATTGTATTTTTAAAAAATGCCGTTTCGAGTTTGAACGCCATCAGCAAATTCGCGCCTCAGTACGAGCTGCTTCGCGAACGTGCCCAAAGTGTTTACATAGAATTGAAGGACTTGGCGGGTGAGATCAGCTATGAACAGGATAACGTTGAAATTGATGATTCCCGTGCGGAAGTGATCAGAGAGCGCCTTAATCTGTTTTATCAATTACAACAAAAACACCAAGTCAAGACGCTCAAGGAATTGATTGCCATTCAACAGGAATTAGAGGCAAAGGTAAGTCGGGTCATGAACCTCGACGAAGATATTAACAAAGCAAAAGCCATTGCAGATAAAGCACAGGTGAAATTGCTGAAAAGCGCCGAAAAACTCTCTAACAATCGCAAAGCGGTGATGGCTCCCGTCGAAAAACAGGTAAAAACATACCTGCTGGAACTTGGGATGCCCAACGCTACTCTTAGCATTCAGCACAAAATCATCGAACCAAGCGAATCGGGCATCGACGATGTAGATTTCCTGTTCAGCGCCAACAAAGGCATTAAGCCACAGCAATTGAAAAACGTGGCTTCCGGCGGTGAGTTTTCGCGGGTAATGATGGTCATCAAATACATTTTGGCCAGCAAACGTAAACTTCCTACCATTATCTTTGACGAAATTGATACGGGTGTATCGGGCGAGATTGCCATTAAAATGGGACAAATGATGCGCGAAATATCCAAAAGCCATCAGGTCATTTCCATTACACATTTACACCAGATAGCCACGCAGGGAACTGCTCATTATTTTGTTTATAAAGACAATTCATCAGACAAAACCGTCAGCAAGATCCGCAAGCTCACGTTTGATGAACGGGTGAAGGAAATTGCGCAAATGATCGGTGGAAGTAAGCCAAGCGAAGCCATCATTCAAAACGCCCGTGAAATGCTTCAGGCACAAACGGCACTCAGTCAAAACGGGCAAACCAATTTATTCTAAACAATGCCATTCTTCTAATTAATGATTACTAAAATTACCATAAATAACTTTAAGAAATTAGGAAAAATCTCCTTTCCATTTGCCCAAGCTGTGGTTATTATTGGGCCTAATAATTCAGGAAAATCAACTGTCTTCCAAGCTCTATGTCTTTGGGAAATTGGTGTTACAAATTTTATTGCAGCTCATAAGACCAAAAAATTAAATAAAAACGGTGCAGTCACTTTAAATAGGCAAATTCTAACCAACAGCCCTATTGCAAACGCTCGCTTTTTATGGAAAGACCAAAAAGTTGCTTACAATGAGAATGGGAAACAACAAGCTATCAAATTGGAAGTTACAATCGAAGGAGATGATGAAGAGAAAAAATGGTTATGCAAAGCTGAATTTCATTATTATAATGAAGAATCATTCAGCTGCAAAGTAGTATCAGGATTGGAGGAGGTAAAACAACTATATGATAACGGGAAAGGATTGCATTTTGGTTTTTTACAACCAATGTCCGGTATTAGTACTACGGAAGATAAACTTACAGCAGGCTCTATTGGGCGCAAATTAGGAGAAGGAAAAACCGCAGAAGTACTAAGAAACATCTGCTACGAAATATTATATCCTGAAACACAAAAATTCACATCTTCTGACAGTGAACAAAAATGGCAAAAACTTCGTGCTGCTGTCAAACTTATGTTTGGTGCCGATTTGCAAAAACCGGAGTTAATTAAAGCTACAGGGCTTATTCAATTAGACTATATTGAAAACAATATACGTTATGATATTTCCTCAGGCGGGCGTGGTTTCCAACAAACTTTATTGCTATTTGCTTATATGTTTGCTAATCCAAACACTGTGGTATTATTAGATGAACCTGATGCCCATCTTGAAGTAATTAGGCAACGCGAAGTTTTTCAGCAAATTAATCGAGTCGCTACTGAAACAAGCTCACAAATCATCATAGCATCGCACTCTGAAATCGTACTGAACGAAGCTTCTCAAGCAGCTAAAGTTATTGCCCTTATTGAAAATCAGGCAATAGAATTAAACCCTGATAATAAAAAGCATTTATTAAAATCGCTGACTGAAATCGGTTGGGAAAAATATTATTTAGCAAGAGCAAAACACCATATTATTTTTTTGGAAGGCTCTACAGACCGAGAGATGTTACTAACATTTGCCAATAAATTGCAACATCCGGTTGAATCTAAGCTAAGATTAGCGAATATTGATTATACTGACGATAATGTTCCAAACACTGCAGTTAAACGATATGAAGCTCTAAAAGCCATCTTTCCTGAATTGAAAGGGATTGCTTTATTTGATAAAATAGATAAGAATATCAAGGACATTAAAATACTAAAAATAGTTTGTTGGAGGAAAAGAGAATTGGAAAACTATTTTGCCAAACCGGATATATTACTGAGACATGCGCAACTATTACACACTAAATATCAGTATTTACCTGCACAAAAATTAGCAAAGGCGATGACTGATGCAATCTCTAACTTTACTGTTCCTGCCTATTTGAATGATTTAAAAAATGATTGGTGGAATACTGCCAAACTTAGCGACGATTGGCTCGACTTAATATTCCCCGAATTTTATAAGCGATTGGGATTTCCGCAAAACATATATAAGAATAATAAACGAGATTATTTTGAGCTTATAAAGCTCCTTAAACCGGACGAAATTGATCCGGAAATTAAAGAAAAATTAGATATTCTTCACGAAACAATCCAGTAAAATAAAATGAAAAAATTTATTATCTCTTTGTCTTTATGTATACTGATTTTTGCCTGTGGGCAAGATAAAGCGGCTGTGGAGCAAACCGAAAAAGAAGTGTTTGTGATCCATGATGAAGTAATGCCGAAAATGGGGCAATTGATGGAATTAAAAAATGGCTTAAGCAAAGAGATCACTACCATTGACAGTTTGATAAAAATCAGCTCCAATGACAGCCTGCAAAAGCGTAAAGAAGAAGCCTTAACGCTTAGTATTGCGCTTACCGAAGCCGATCAGGGCATGATGGATTGGATGCATGACTACAACAGCGACTCCCTAAAGGCGCTTACCGGTGAAACCGCCCTCAAAGCCATGACTGCCGAAAAAACCAAAATCACGGCCGTTCGCGATAAAATGCTCGAAAGCATGACCAAAGCCGAACAATTTTTAAAAAAATAACCAATCCATCGTTTGGACTGAGTAACCCATATATGAAAAATATCCTTTTTGCCTTTCTGTTTTTTGCCGTTTGGGGATGTAATACCAATGCCGACCGCCTGCCTATCTTGGGAGAACGGGAAACCACCACTCGAATGGTTGACGGAAAAGAAGTAGTAGATACGCTCTATCATACCATTCCCGATTTCAAATTTGTCAGCCAAAACGGTGATACCATTACGGCGCAAAACTTCAAAGATAAGATCTATGTTGCCGATTTTTTCTTTACAACCTGCCCCACGATCTGCCCGGTGATGAAGAAGCAGATGTTAAAAGTGTATGAAAAGATAAAAGGCCAAAACGACGTAGGCATTCTTTCCCACACGATTGACCCCGACCACGATACTCCGGCTGTATTGAAAAAATACGCCGCCGACCTGGGCGTTACGGGCAACCAATGGCTGTTTGTGACAGGCAATCGGGAAAAAATCTATGAAATTGGCGAGAAAAAGTATTTGGTAGTGGCGGGAGCTGATTCTACCGCGCCGGGCGGATATATCCACAGCGGAGCATTTGTATTGGTAGATAAAGCCAAACGCGTACGCGGAATGTACAACGGTACCGACGACGACGCCACCAAACGACTGATTGCTGACATCGAACGTTTGCAGGAAGAATATAAGAATAAGTAGTGATTAGGAGTAGCTAATAAAAAATATAATGCTTATAGAAAAAGAAATTGCAGCTGTTTTTTTCCATTCTCCGATTTTCCGTCTTTTTTTCCTGTTCCTTTTTTTTTCCTCCTGCCAAAGTGAAGAAAGTACCAAACACGACCAATACGTTGCCGAGGGTTTTACTTTGTTCCAAACACATTGTGCCAATTGCCATCAACGCGATGGGAAAGGCTTGGGAAACCTCTACCCTGCCCTATCAGTCGATTACCTTAACGATAAATCAAAGGTAATTTGTTGGATAAAAAACGGCCTGAATCAATCGGTTACAGTCAATGGGAAAACGTTCAATCGCCCCATGCCCGCCAATCCCGGATTAAAAGAGCTCGAAATCGCCGAAATCATGACGTATATGTACACTACTTGGGGAAAGGAAACAAAAATAATTCCGATCGATACTGTACAAAAAGCACTGGAGCAGTGCCCTTCCAACTAAAAGGCACTGCTCCGTTTACAGCAATTTACTTTGCTTCTTTGCACCTCTGCACGATACGTCGTTGCGGTGATCAAATTTTAATACCCCACACATCATTCATCGAACGTCCCAATAACTCATTGGCTTCCTTGTCATTTTTGAATGACTCTTTCTTTGGATTCCATTGCAACGGTCGCTTAAGTCGGTACGCAATGTTTCCAATATTACAAACGGAAGCGGTACGATGCCCCACTTCTACGTCACAAATGGGCTTGCTTCGTTTGCGCATTGCATCGAAGAAGTCTTTGTAATGGTTTTCACTTTTATAGACGTGCTTTTCATTCTCACCGATCACCTTCGTAGCCAATGAAGCGGGCGTGGTTTCAATTTTCTTACGTTGTATTCTGATCTCGCCTTCTGAACCGGTAAAAAGAATGGCGTTATTCCAATCCCATTTTTCGTGGGTCATTGTGATGCCGTTTTCATAGCGGTAGGTCAGGAAAGGATGTTCTTTGCCATCGGGCGCGATCACTTCTACCGGGCCACTGTTGTCCATGTCCAAAGCCCATTGCACAATGTCAAACATGTGTGCGCCCCAGTCAGTCACCATGCCGCCGCCAAATTCTCGGTAATTTCGCCAATTGGGAAATACATCTTTAGAGATCGGCGGTGCCAGTTCAGAATTAAAAGCTACCGGTGCATTGGGACCCAACCAAGCACTCCAATCCAATCCCTCGGGAATAGGTTCAGCAGGTAGATCATAAGGCGTTGGTGGCGGACCAACGTTCACTTTGATGCTTTTTATGTCGCCAATGTAGCCGTTACGAACCAATTCGGCGGCTTGACGAAACTCCGGCCAAGAGCGCTGCATGCTTCCCGTTTGAAACACGCGGTTGTATTTGCGAGCGGCATCGACCATTGCCCGCCCTTCTTTTACCGTTAATGCCAATGGTTTTTCACAATAAATATCTTTGCCTGCTTCGGCTGCTCGAACAGCCATTGCTGCGTGCCAATGGTCGGGCGTGGCAATCACAACGGCATCCACGTCTTTACGTGCCAACAATTCTCTGAAATCATTATATACCGGAACCTCAGAGTAAGTCCCTAATTGTGTATTTTTTTCGTAGTTCGCCTTGATTCTTTCAAGCGCCAACTGAGCTTTGGCTTTATACACTTCGCTGATGGCGACGATGCGCGCCTCGTTTGTGCCCAGAAATGAGTTGATCAGTCCTTTCCCCTGCTTGCCGGTTCCGATAAAGCCCAGTGAAATAATGTCACTCGGTGCCAGGTATCTTGAACCATCCGGCTTTTTGCCTCCCAACACAAAGCGGGGGACAATCATGAATCCTGCCAAAGAAGTAGCCGCTTTTTCGACGAAATCCCGGCGATTAATTGAATTTTCCTGTTTCATTTTAAAGTTACTTTAAGGATGTAGAATAGAAGTGATCTGCCGTATTTATTCTAAGGTAACCTTTCAATAATTACCTCAATTCCTGCACTTTATCAGGGTTTTGTACGTATAAATCTTACTTTTCGAAATATCGGCAGCTGAATTATAAAGCTACCGGACAGGTTTTCCTACCGTTTTATTTTAGGACAAATACATGCTTGCCTGACACTACATCTTTCAGTAAGAAATAGCCTTTTTGAGGCAAAATAGAGGCTTTCCTGCCATTTATATACAAATTTGATTTATTCGCAGCACACGGCACATAAACTGTTGCGGTCGTACTTCCCGGAATACTGACCTCCATTGTATCTGTGTTGGCATTCTTTTTAAAAGATACCGCAACGGTACCTTTTATAGTCGTCGTTTTCAAATCGGCATACGTCAAATGACCGAGTTGTGGTTTTATTTGAAACGTCTCAAAAGCGGGACTTAACGGCTCGATTCCCATCAATTTTCGGACAATAGTATTTGCAGGAACAGCACCCCACGCGTGATTCAAATCCAAATTGGGTTTATACACTTTGTCCCACGCTTCCATTGAAATCGTCGAGCCAACTCTGATCATATTGTACCAACTTCTTTGCGTGGTTGCCGTCAATAATTCCAAGGCATAATCGCCTTGATTGGCATCGTATAAGGCATCCAAAAGAAATTGTGCGCCATAAACACTGCACGCCATACGTCTTTGTTTGATGAATTCGCACACTTTTTCGACATCCTTTTCAGGAATTAATCCAAAAGCCAACGCAAACATATTGGCGTGCAAAGAAGTATGGTTAGTACTGTCGCCGTCATGTATCAACCCCGTTATCGCATCTCTGAAAACCGTTTGAAAAGAAGTATAGACTTGCTGAGCTTTCGCTTCGTACAATTTTACGTCTACCGGTTTATGTAACAGCGCGGCGATTTTCTGCATCAATACCAGATTTTGGTAATAATACGCATTCACCACGGCATTGTAGTTGGTATAAACAAACCCATCCGTTTCGCCTTTGTACTCTTTTTCGGGGCCAATGTAATCGCCGGTTTGGGGCCAATCGACGTTGTCGTGCAAGCCGCGCCGTCCGTCAAACAGCTTGTTAATGTGAATGGAAGCCAAAAAATCATCGGTCTGTTTGTTGGTTCGGGTGCTGATCAATCCATTCTCTCCCGCCAAAGGCATCAGGATTTTCTTCTGTAGTTCAGGATAATACATTTTGAGCAGCAAATCATCGCCGGTGTAGAGATAATCATACCAGGCAATCAGCACATTTTGCAAACTCCATTCGGTGGGCCAAGTCGGGTGAAATAACAGGTATGTCATGGAGCGCCTTGCCATGCTGTATTCAGCATCGACGGCGTAGTGCGACAATTGATTAATGAGCGCGTCGGCTTCGTACGGAATGCGCTCACGGTCGCCATCGATATAATAACCCGTAAAACTTGTAGCCTTGATCGAATATTTACACAAATCCCAAACTTGATTTAACACCGTATCGCTTGACGTAAAACTCGACGCATTTTCGTCAAAAGGATAATAAACAATCTTTCGCTGAACAGATTCTTTTTTGATCTCGCCTTTGAAATTTTGAATGGACACATACCGAAAAGGATAAACTTCGCCGATATAAGACGGCATCAAAACGGGATTTCGGCTGTTTCTTTTCTCATTCGTTGGCCACTTAATGGAATAATCATACGTACCTTTTCTGACAAAAAGCGCGACTTTCAGATAACGAATATTCCGCCCGGGATTTTTGTGAATAGTGCCCGGCTTTTCAATAGCTTCCCCTACTTCTATCCAAATCGAATCATTTACGGGACTCGTCAAATGAAGTTGTAATTGTGCCAAAGCGTCTTTTTCAAAATCTAAAAAATAGGTATCAGGCTCCTTTTTAATTAGTTGAGCAGGGTGCTGCATTTCAGCGGCCAGTGGATAATGTGCAAAAACTTCCGTTGGATCAGGTGCATTGAGGTAAAAAGAAGCCGTTTCTGAGAAAGGCGTTATCTCGTTTTTATCATTCCAAACCTGCACTTTCCAATAATAAATATGTCCTGTTTCTAAGGGTTTTCCATTGTAAACAGCTTGGCTATGGCTATTCTTTATTTTCTTTGAATCCCAAAAGTCCGCCTTGTTTTCATTCAAATATTCCGGAGCCGAAGCCACAAGTATCCGAAAAGCAGATGCATTCTTTATGGCTGGGCTGAGTACCCAGTTAAAAGTCGGTTTTTTATTAAAAATGAGCGGGAATTGATAGCTGCTTTTTTGCTGAATTGCCGAAGTTAAAGGCTCTTTTACGGCAAATCCGCCCTTGCTGACCTTGCCGGTATGCAACAATAAATCACACCGTAGTTGATTTGGCGCGGGAATTGTTTGGCTCCGTGCCGAAACAGTCAATAGTACAAAGAGAAATACACAGAAAATTCTATTCATAACTAACACTCATAGAGCGGTTAGACGTAGTACCGGCAAATCGAAAAAAGGAATAACTGCAAAAGCTGCTTATTGCGGTAAGCAAATGCCATACGGAATGCCCCTGATAACAGGAATAAGGATTGCAACCCATTTTTTGTACATCCATCGTACGAATTTTTATGGCAACAACCATCAAAACAAGGCTAAGCACCACCAGACTGATCAGACGTTCTTTCCTGAATTGAAAATAATTGATAACCATCCCTATCAACATCACCAAAATTAGCGAAGGCAATAATTTGGCGCTCGGAATCAGTAAAGCAATTTTTAAAAACAGGACAATAATGACAAAAAAAGAAGCCAACCAAGCGATTTTCAGGGATGGCGTAAACGTAACTCTGTGCAGCACATGATACAGCGTAATGCTGACCAAGACCAGCGTAATTCCGTAGGTACCGTTCATATCTACACGCTGACCGATATAAGTGAGCGAAGCGTGAAAAAAAGCACTTCCAAAACTCAAATAAACAAAGCCCAGTCCCATAAAAGCCGAAAGTAACGGAAATGACTCCAGTCTGTTTTGCTTTTTGATGCCTTGGTTTTTATGGTCTTCGTTCGCCATTTGTAAGATCAAAACCCCAAAGAAGAAATAGGCTAAGTTGGAATACGTATTCATTCGTTGGTGAAAAAAGCGGGCAACGTTGTTGAATTCGCAGTATTCTGTCATCAGCGCCGATTTGCTGACCACCATTCCTTGCCACACCTCTCCGTTGAAAAACGTATTGGCACCAAACCAGATCAACCACATTCCTAACGTCAGGAAAAACGAGCGAATCAAAAGCTTATACACAGTCTGTTTTTCCATGAAAGGAGGGGTTATTTTTTAGGGGTCATTTCAATTAAAGGCTTCGCTATTCCCATTGCTGTGTCCGCACAGCAACTCTACTATTTTGCCGAGAAGTTGCTGTGCAGACACAGCAATGGGGTTATAGAATCAATTTCATCGTTTAGGCGTAATTTCAATTAAAGGCTTCGCCGAATCCCACGAAGCAGGAATCTCATAAACGATCTTTATGACGTTAGGGCAAGATTCTGCAATCGCCAGATCACGTTCAATACTCGCTGAATCTACTTTTTCAATCGTTTTTCTTTTCAATACAGTATTTATATTCATTGTCATTGCCGGCAATGTCCATACCTTATCGGTAAAAGCATCAATTAGTGCATTATTTACCGAAACAAACAGTTCAATACTCGTTGCTTTTGAATCTGCAAGATAAAGACTCATAGCCGTTTTGCTGACTTTTACGTTGGTCACGCCACTGCCCGGCACCAATAGCCATCCAATATCGCCATTGGCGGTTTTCCAGTGAATAGCGCCCGTTTTTATTTGATTCCACACCCGTCGGTTGCCCCACACACCTCCCATCATCCAGTCTTTCTCAATCATGGCCGTTACTTGTTTGAGGCTGTCGCCGATATACTTGTTAGGAACCGTTCGGCTGATAAATCGCGGTGAGGTGAAACTTGTAAGTGTTGCTAAATCTGCTGTTGGAATCGACAGGCCAAGGTTAAAAATCGGCGCTAAGTTACTCATTTCGCCGTATTTAGGCCCATCTGTTGTTGGAGGCAACGGCGCCTGTTTTTCATTGTCAACGGCAAGAGCGATCCAAATGCCCATGATGGAAAAATACTTTCGCATGTCCATGCCGTAGCCTCTGAAATACGGTCCGGGCATATTCTTGAGATTGGCATTATAAAAAGTGGCCGCCTCGTGCCAGAACTCTTTTTCGAGCGTTTGCCCCATTTGTTTTATCTCCTGCGAAAGCGCCAACTCACGCCATAACGCAATGGCTACCAATGTCACACCATAATACGTTGGCGAGTTATATTCACTAAAGGTTTTGTGTGATTGATATAAATTAAATACATCGTGTGCCTTCTTCACGCCTGCTGTTTTCAACTCCTCTATGTTAAATTCGGTCCCGACATAGTTCATCAAAAAAGCACTCATAATGGAAATATTGGTGTAATCAGCTCCAACGTTCCGTTTTAAAGCACCGCGAGCCGCATGTACCAAACCAACTTCAATTTCTTTTAGAATATCCTTGGGCAAAAGGTGGCTATACTTTTGGCGAATGATAATGAGGTCACAACCGATAAATTCCCGCCAGTTTTGGTCAAATTTATCGTCATTGATGTTTGTTTTCCAGATGCCGTAAATTTTCGTATTTTCGTCGCGGTACTGATTTTTTAAAATCCAAGTCAGAATCTCGGCGGCATTTTCTTTATCGCCCGCTTTATTGCGGAATAACAGCGCCTCTGCCAGACGGGTTTTAGTTCGGAGACTGGTAGTATTGGTCAGTACCTCTGCGATTTTCTTTCCTGCCGGAATTTCATCGTTGATAAAATCCTCAAACAGGTGTTTTTGATACGGCGACAGGGTTGTGTAAGTATATTTTTTGGCATACAGAGCATTTCCTTGTCCAAAAACGAAAGCAACACTTAGCAAGTAAACAGTAGTGAATAGAATTACATTTTTCATGATAGTTATTCGTTTGTGGAATTGATATTATTTACTTAAAACCATCTTCAACATCACCACGCCATGATGCCGAATATCCGTTTTGAATGTTTCGTTGAACGTACCCAACTCCTTCTGCCGCCATACATCGCGTAGTTTAAACTTACCTTTCAGACCTGCTTTGGCAAAATCAAACGTAAACGATCTTGCTTTTTCAGTGCCCCAATGAAAGTACGACTGAGGTGTTTTTCCAAAATCTGCCGTGTTGAATAAGCCCACCGCGTACGAACCATCTTCCAGAGGTTTTACCCAAATTTCTACTCCATTTTCATTCATTACCAGCCTTGCGGGCTTACCTAAGGGATCTTGGTTGATTTCAATGACTTCATCGTTGGTGAGCAAATTCAGGGTAAAATCATCCAATTGCTCAATAGGACAACCAATCAACATAGGGGCCGCCAGCAGACTGAACATACTGACGTGGCTATACTGCTCGTCGGGCGTCAGACGGGTATCATGCATGACTGGTCCAATGGACACTTTGCCCACGATCATCATATCCGGGTCGGCCCAATGGCCCGACCCGGAAAATTCGCCCCATTTATCCAGCGAAAAGGAAGTCAGGTAAAGACTTGTCCAACTGTCTTTTATATCAGGACCGGTGCGGTACATATTGGACAATCGTACCCAATCGGTCACTTTTTCAAAAGGAGCATTGTTGGACAAACTGAACACAATATCCCGCCCGGATTGCTTCAATGCCGCAGACATCCGCTCGGTCGAATTAACATCAATGCGCCAATCGTATTTCAGGAAATCAAATCCCCATTCGGCCATTTGTTTAGCATCTTCCGCTTCAAATCGGTACTTGGCAATGCGGTTAAACGCCCGTCGGTTCTCTTTGATCGACTCGTGAGATTCACCGCCTTTTGCAAAATCAGAAGAAGCACCGGCGTAGCCGCCATAACTGGAAATATAGGGCGTAGAATACAAACCGGCCTTTAAGCCCAGTGAGTGAATGTAGTCCACCATTTCTTTGAATTTGGGAAATTTCTCATTCGGTTGCAGAGCATTAAGTGTACCACCCCGCACTCCCTGCCAAGCATCGTCAATGTTGATATAAGTCCAGCCGTGGTCACGTAAACCCGTTTTTACCATCGCATCAGCCGATGCAATGACCTTTTCCCGGTCAATGTGCGCCTCCCATGAATTCCAACCGTTCCAGCCAATCGGGGGCGTGAGGGCAATGGTATCACCTATTTTTATGGTCAATTTTTTCGTAGCTTCCCCCAAGGCATTTTTTGCTTTTAGGATGGTTATGTACGTTCCTTTTTCGCTGACTTTCCCCGTTATGATTCCCGTTTTTCCATCCAAGGCAAGTCCTTTGGGGAGGTCTTGTGCCGAAAAGGAAACAGGCTTTTGTCCCGTAGCGGCAATGGTGTACAGGAAGGGGTTATTGGGCGTTGCCCCAAAGAGCTTTGGGGAGTTGATCCTTGGTTTTTTGGCGGGTGGTGGGGTTAAGCTGTACTTTTCCCCCAAATGCTGAACATGTTCGGGCAACGCATTCCCTATCATTTCCACTTGTGCATTTACCCAGTTGCAATAAGTCCGTTTGTTGCCAATACCTCCCACTTTATCCGTTACCAAAAGGCCGAACTGCTTAATGCCCGTGAGGTCAACGTTGACGGGAACGGGGGCATCGCCAATTTTCATTTCTTTGCTTTCAAACAGCACCTTTCCATCGCCCATGACATAAAAAGTCAGTGCAATGTCTTTGTTGCCCAAGTCATCGGCTGCAATCAATGCTGAAAAACGAGTGGCCTTTCTATCAAGATCAAACGCCAATACGCAGGGTGACTGCGCTCCAAGACCTCTGTCATATTTTGTTCCATTGATACGTAACGTATCGTTTGAATAATTCCGTTTTACCTGTACGGGGCGAATACCTTCGGAATAGGTTTGAATGACCAAATCGTCCAGCCAAACGGTTTTGGTTGTCTGAGAATAAGTAGAAAGGCCTATAAATAGAAAAACAATAGTTAAGAATTTGGGCATTTTAGGTTGGTCAGAGTTTAGAAAACAGGTGTGGTGTAGTGAGTGGACATGGCGCACCTTAGGCGCTTTGTCTCAAAGCGAAAAATGGCAATTCCCGACTGTAAAAAGATTGGTTTGTTTAGCTTAATTTATTTTTCAAAATCAGTTTCCAACAATTGCTTCTCGGTAAAAATTGCGCTTCCTTCCGGCTTCCTCTCCCTCATTTTTTTAACATCATCATTTGAAACCGGCTTTCCTGATTTAGCAAAGGCATTTTGGGTAAATCGAATAATTTCGGCTATGTCCTGATCGGTAATATCCTTGTTATTGATCAGAGCCGGCATTTCATTATTCAGTTGGTACAATTTCCCATTCACGTGAATCGGTCCGCTGACACCGTGTAAAATGATAGCCGCCAGCCGGCGCATCGAACCGTCAATGTATTCGGAGCCTTTAAGGGGTGGCGCCAGGTCCTGAATACCTTTGCCATCGGCCCCGTGACAGGTAGCGCAAATGGTCCTGAACAGTTGTAAACCTCTGGTTCTGCTGTCCAAGACATTTTTCTCCTTGACAAAGATCGGGTTCATTTCTTTTTTCTGCCGATTATTGACGGCCAATGTCAAATTGCTTTTAAGTTGTGCATTTGGGTTCAACGTATTAAGATAATTTTCTTCCTTGCCTTCAAGGCTGCTGACAATCGCTTCCTGAAAGATTTTTTGAGCAGCGTATTTCTTTTCTATTTCCGAGAGAACAGGCAAAAAAGCCTCCTCCGACAATTTGAGCCACGCATTGAGTGACACCGACAAGTAGAGATCAATTGTCTCGTTGTTTTGCGCCAATAATTGCGTACTGATCTCTTTCATCTTTGTGATCTGCGGTGCAGTGGCAAAATGTTCTAAAAGACCTAATGCATGTGCAATGGTTTCGGGCTGTTTTGATTGTTTTACAACATCACTCAGCACGGCAAAAGAAAGAGCATTTAAGCCATCCAACACATAAAGCGCATGAATGGCCGTTGAAAATTCATTGCCGGTTTTGGTTAAGGAGGTCAACTCTTTGATAACCGTAAGGTCTTTCTTCTGAATCAAGATCTGCTGCGCACGGTCTCTCAACCAACCGTTCGGATGGCTGAGCAATGCCACTAATTCTTTGGCAGTAGCTTTCGACAGGTCCGGTACGGTATTCGTCTTTTTTGCTTTACTTGTTACTTTCAAAATTCGACCGGCATTTTGTAAAGTATCCAATTTTTTACCGGCAAGCTGTTCAGCGAGGTATTGCGAAATGTACGCCTTGTGCTGAATAATTCCCCGGTGCATATCTACGATATACATCGCGCCATCAGGTCCGTTAAACAAATTTACGGGACGAAAACCTTCGTCGGTAGAAGCGATAAATTCCTTTCCTTCAATGGCTTGCGTAGCGGTGGTTTGGGTGTTTTTAAAATTCAGAATATTTCGTTTAATCAGATTGGCTTCGGGCACACACACAAACGCATTTTGATCGTACGCTTCGGGAAAAGCCCCACCTCGATACACCAATGGCCCGCAAGCGGCGGTCACATCCCGCAGAAATCCTTTTTCGTCCAAAACGCCTTTTTGATACCCCCGATTGACCGATGTTTGATGAATAGGAAATACTCTGTTACCGGTCAACCGTATATTTTCGGTCGCGGTAGGCTTAAAATATCGGTTCCGAATTGTTTTGTTGGGCAAAACAAAATCTCCCTGTAACTGGGTACTGTTGTTATTGTAATAGAGTCGCCCAAAATTATCTTTCGTTATTCCCCATTGGCCTCGATAGGACGTAGGCTCTTTCACCCATTTCCCGTTTTTTAACTGATACCTAAAATTGTAGTTGGAATTATAGATCCAATTGTCAATGTGCATCATCAATCCATTGGACGAGTGTTCCACATTCCCGCCTTCGGCATACACCGGGTCAACCAGTGTTTTTTTACCGGGCTTGTCATTTTTTATCTCTACAAACCAAAGTTTAGGCCCATCTACGTACAAAAGGCCGCCGTACACGTGCGCCAGTCCACGGGGCAAAACGAGTTTATTTAAAAAGACTTTGGAGTGATCTGCTACGCCGTCTTTGTCTACGTCTTCCAATATAGTGATCCTGCCGTTGGGTTCTTCTTCACCGATGCCTTCCAGATTGGGCATATAGCCGATCATTTCTACCACCCACATTCGGCCTTTGTTGTCAAAATCCATGCTGACGGGAGCTTTCAATAACGCCTCGGAAGCGATTACTTTTAGCTCAAAGCCGTCTTCAATGGTGTAATTTTCAAGCGAAATGTTGGGCGCATCAAACGATATGATTCTGAAGCCTGCCATGAAGATGGTAAGCGCTAAGATTGAGCACAATGCAATCTTAAATGTAGGATTGTTAATGGTGAATTTAGACATTTTCATTATGTATATGCTACTGGTTTTACTTCTTCAAATAAGGTCCTTTTTTATTCCAACCGATTTCCACTTTGGACAAGTACCACGTTTTTCCTTTGTCATTATTTCCCTGAAAAAACAGGTAATACTTACCGTCTTGGGCTTTAAAAATATTGGGGTGGCCGCTTTCGCTTTCATTCCACGAACCGGCATCGCCGTTTTTCAGGAGAGGCTGCTCCGATAAACGTTTCCAATGAATGCCATCTTCACTGCGGGCAACTCCTATTTGCTGAGGCTCATTGTTATACGCACCTGCATAAAATAGGTACAGATACTTGCCTTTTTGAATACAGGACGCGGCTTCAATGCATTTTTTTTCCCAAGCCAATTCAGGTTTCAGCATAGGCATATTTGGTACTTCTGTCCAACCGGTTCGGCTAAAATCAGTAGAAATGGGTGCTATCGCAACGCCTTGCTGCTGAATTTTGTATTCGGGATCTCTTGTGGCGTAATAAAGGAAATAGTTGTTTTTGTAGGCAACTACTTCTGCATCAATCGCTCGTCCGCAACTCCAATCGCTTACTTTTGGCCTAAAAATGGGATTGGTCGCATCTCGTTCAAAATCAATGCCGTTGGTAGACGTAGCGTGGCAAATAGCGTCCAATTTACCGTTACCATAGGTTTGATAAAAAAGATGCAACACTCCGTCTTTCAACAATGCTCCGGGAGCACAAATACCTTTTTCTTCAATCGTTCCTTTTTGGCCTTTAATGCTTCCTTTTTTATCCCAATGTACCAAATCGTTACTTGTGGCAATACCTATATACCATTCTTTAAATTGATCACTTGGGACTGAATAGTACATCCAATAGTTATCCTGAAAAAAGATCACATAAGGGTCTTTGGCATAAGGCCTTGTCGGAACGTCCAAATCTCCGTAATGCATTTCCGGTTTTTGAGCAAACAGCCCTTCCTCCCCCAACATACATAGGAGGAAAGGCAAAATGCCCGGCAGTATTTTTTTATTTAATCGAATTTTGTTTCTCATGTAAAGAGTTAAAATTTCATCCATAAACGAATTTCCTGCTTCTCCTCCCCTCCCCGTTGCTGTGTCTCCACAGCAACGGGAATTGAAATTCTATTTCATGTCATTCCTCTTGGGAGACATCCGCAACATCACCACGCCGTGGTGCCGAATGTCCGTTTTAAATGAACCATTAAAGTTACCAATGTCTTTTTGACGCCACACATCCCGCAGCAGATATTTTCCTTTTAAACCCACTTTTGTAAAATCAAAGGTAAATGATTTCGATGTTTCATCACCCCAACGAAAATACGATTCGGGCGTTTTGCCAAAATCACCCACGTTAAATAAACCCACCGCATACGAGCCGTCTTCCAAGGGTTTGAGCCAAACCTGAATGCCGTTTTCATCCACAACCAATCTTGCTGATTTTCCCAAAGGATCTTGGTCGATCTCAATAACTTCATCATTGGTGAGCAGATTCAGCGTAAAAGGATCCAATTGTTCGATAGGACAGCCAATAAGTAAAGGTGCTGACAATAAGCTAAATAAACTTACGTGACTGTATTGTTCGTCGGGTGTCAGGCGAGTGGGGTGCAGTTGCGTTCCCGTAGTAACATTGCCCACGATCATCATATCGGGGTCATTCCAATGGCCCGGGCCGCCGTAGGGCGCCCATTTATCAAGCGTAAATGCCGACTCAAACAGGCTGTTCCAACTGTCTCGAATATCAGGTCCGGTGCGGTAAGAATTGGTCAAACGTGCCCAATCTTTGACGTTGGCAAAAGGAGCCGAATTGGAAATACTGTACAAAATATCTCGCCCCGATTCCTTCAGGGCCACCGACATCCGCTCGGCTGAAGGAACTTCGATGCGCCAGTCGTATTTGAGATAATCAATTCCCCATTCGGCCATTTGTTTGGCGTCGTTGGTTTCAAATCGGTATTTACCAACGTAGCGAAACGCGCGTTTATTGGCAATGATGGCGTCGGTTATTTTTCCGTCTTCAAAATCAGATGTACCGCCCACATAGCCTGCGTAACTCGTGATCATGGGTGTAGAGTAAACGCCCACTTTTAAACCCAGTCCATGAATGTAATCCACCATTTCCCTGAATTTTGGAAATTTTTCATTGGGCTGAATAGCGTTGAATTTACCGCCGCGCTTTCCCTGCCAAGCGTCATCGATGTTGATGTACGTCCAGCCATGTTGATTTAGCCCCATTTTCACCATTGCATCGGCCGAGGCAATTACTTTTGCTTGGTCAATGTTCCGTGCCCATGAATTCCAGCCGTTCCAGCCAATGGGAGGCGTAAGCGCAATCGTATCACCAATTTTTATGGTTAACTTTTTGGTAGCTTCGCCCAACGTATTTTTTGCAACCAGAGTGACGGGGTACGTTCCTCGTTGTGAAACTGTTCCCGTAATAATACCTGTTTTGATATCCAAGGAAAGCCCTTTAGGTAATCCTTTTGCTGAAAAACTCATAGGCCGTTCACCCGTTGCAGCGATGGTGTACAGAAAGGGATTATTGGGCGTGGCTCCAACTATTTTAGCGGAATTGATTCGTGGTGTTCGGGCAGGAACAGGCGTTAAAATGTATTTTTCATCTGTATTCGGAATGTTTTGCGGGAGAAAATCGTCCAACATTACAATCTGTGCATTCGCCCAATTGGAATACACTTTCGTGCGCCCTTCGTCATTGACTTTCACCAAAAGGCCCAATCGCTTGATTCCGTTTAGTTTTACATTTACTTTTTTGGGTGCATCGCCCCAGCGCATTTCCCCACTGTCAAACAAAACCTTTCGATCGCCAACCACATAAAAAGTATGCGGCAGTTCTCGGTTTCCTTTGTCGTCAATACCTGCCAATGCTGAAAATTCAGTTGCTTTTCCATCCAAAAAAAATGCCAGAATGCCGACTCCATTCACCCCTACGCCATGATTGAAATACTTTCCATTGATGAGCATGGAATCGCCGCCGGCATTTGTCTTTCCCAACACCGCCGGAATCCCTTCCGAAAACGATTTAATGGTAAGGTCATCCAACCGGACCGGCTTGGTTTTTTGGGCATGAACCGTTGCACAAACAACTGATAAACAAAAGCTTATTAATTTGTTGAATTTTGTCATTTTGTCAATTTACTCCCTTCCATTTTTGAAACTTTTTCAGCAATCAAGGTCAGCACCGCCTTATCGCTCCATTCCTGTCCGTGCCCTGCCATCGCCGTAAATGAAATTTTAGCATCTGATTTGGGATTTTCGGTTTTGTCCAAAAACTTCTGCAAAAACCGCGTTGCTACGTTTGAATACAAGCCGTCCATATCACCCATCCAAACCCAAATTTTGCCTTGCAATTTCGGACCGAGCGTTACCCAGTTTTTTTCCAACACTTTTTTTAAATCGTATTTCTCCCACTGTTTGGCAATACTGTGGTCTATTTTTCCCGTGAACGGGTCAAACATCAGAGAAGGTAAACCCTCTTTTCCTTTGGGGCCAAAAACGGCAT
This sequence comes from Runella sp., assembly GCF_965279615.1. Classification (NCBI taxonomy): domain Bacteria; kingdom Pseudomonadati; phylum Bacteroidota; class Cytophagia; order Cytophagales; family Spirosomataceae; genus Runella; species Runella sp. The sequence continues at coordinate 1,104,952 of NZ_OZ257252.1, forward strand.
TATAAGCCCCAAACTGTCCTCCCGAAATCAGGTAATTATTCGTTCGACTGTTTACGTTTTCACCCGCAATCCAGTCTTTCATCGAAAAAGTAGGCTCGCCGTAGATTGTTCGACGACCGGGTTGTAAATAGCCGTAACGGTTGTAAAAAATGGATTCGTCTTCGTAAATATTGATGAGGCCATAATGCTCAAAATCAACGGGATCAGGGCTATACGACCAAGTTCCGTCAAAGAAATCAGGGTAGAAAATTTGTAACCCCAGTGACACCCAGCCGCCCGTTGAATTGCCCGTCAAAAAGCGCATTTTAGCGTTGGGGCTATAACGGACCTGCTGTTCAATTTCAGGGATCAACTCTTCGGTCAATGCCTTACCACAGGGACCGTTGTTTTCAGAATCTACCTGATACGTATCGCCGTAAGGCCCTTGTGAATCCAGAAAAACGTAGATGACTTGCGGGGCGATTTTGGAAAACCACCAATCCGAAAATTCTTTATTATTGATCAATCCATTGATCGCCGTGTAACGCCCGTTCAATCCTGCCGCTCGATAGCAAATAGGATAGGTTTTATCGGGATTATCGAAATAACCCGAAGGCAGCAAAACAGCCGCTTTTAAATAGCGCGGCTTCCCCGAAAACGCTGAAAGAATTGGGCTTTTGATTTCGACCGTTTTGACGAATTTATGCTGAATAATGGTAGCCGACGGTATTAAGGTCTTTAGGGTGAGACTCAGGTTAATATTGGTCGAAAACTGCACAGAATCAATAGTACTGTACAAATTGCCGGGTACGTTTTCCTGTCCATCGTCTGGATTTTGTTTGTAAACAACCTGAAAATAGTACTTGTCGGATGCATTTTTCGGCAACTTATCCAATCCGATGGAGAGCACATTTTTGTCTTTTGTTTCAATGACAAACGGACTTGAAGCATCCCACCGGTGCGGAGTGATGCCTATGGTAATCTCCGAACGATTGCGCGGTTCCCGTTCATTTTGCTTAGTCACATGCAATAATAGCCTCCCACCTTTCAGAAATGATTGTCTCATTTCGGGTGCAACTGAAACACTTACTTTCCAGGAAACAGGAACTTGAGCAATAGCACCCAGACTGACGACAAGCAATAAAAGCGTACTCTTCACTTTGGTCATTTAACTACGCAGTAATTATTTGTTTCATTATCGGCATTCCATTTATAAACTACTTTCCCAAACACCTCCACGGTCGGGGTTTATTCTTTCAACCAAGTCAATTGTTTCCAATACGCAGGGCCGTCATTGGATTGGTTTTTGCCGGCTGTACTTCGTCCGTTCTTTAGATTTTGAGTCAATAGATCGGTCAGTTCTTTGACCACGGCAGGATTTTCGGCATAGACATTTTGGGTTTCGCCAATGTCTTTTGCAAGGTTATACAGCTGAATGGATGGCAGCCCTTTCGCCTCTTCACTCGCTTCTTTCGGTTTACTGTTTCCGCCCGAGTGTCCACACATGATCAGTTTCCAATTGTCTTTGCGAATGGCAAAAAAGCCGTTGGAGGAATGATGAATAATGGCTTCACGCTTTGGAAACGTTGTTTTAGTACCGGTAATTTCTGCTAAAAAACTATAGCTGTCTTCAGCGGTTTGGTCGTTCAGCGGCGCATTGGTCAATTCCGAAAGTGTTCTGAAAAAGTCAGTGGTACACACTATTTGATTACTGACTTTTGACGTTTTCAATTTATCCCCCCACGCTGCAATGAAAGGTACGTGATGGCCTCCTTCAAAAATATCCGTTTTGTAACCTCTGAAATCAATCGAAGGATGATGTCCCTTTTCAAGTTGGGCATTTGTGTTTGCGGCCGGGGCAAAACCGTTATCTGAAGCAAAAACAATGAGTGTATTGTCGTAAACACCTTTGGCTTTTAGGGTCGCAACTACCTGTCTTACAACATTATCTACCATCAACACAAAATCTCCATAGGGAGAAACGCCGCTTTTCCCAACAAATTTTCCGATGGGCAAAATGGGCGTATGCGGAGCCGCCAACGGAAAATAAAGGAAAAACGGCTTCTCTTTATTGGCGTTATCATCAATAAAACGAAGGGCTTTTTCGGTAAATTTCCCGATCACTTCTTCCGGCTTAAAGTCCGGCGCTTCCAAGCCTGCCCGGTACAATTCAATCCCTTTTCTGCCCACACATGAATCTTTGGGAATTGCTGTACAAAGTCCATTTTCTACATACGCATACGGCGGCATGTCCAACGACGCCGGAATGCAGAAAGAATAGTCAAAACCGTTGGAATTTGGTCCGTTCTTCACCGTTTTTGAGAAATCCACCGCCTTTTCTCCGCCTTCGATGCCTGCCCATGTCCAACCCAAATGCCATTTGCCCACGATTCCGGTTTTATAGCCTTGTTTTGACAGAAACGAAGCAACGGTTCCACGTTTGGGATCGATCAGCGGCAGATCATATCCGTGCAAAACGCCGCTTTTCATCTTTGTTCGCCAATTATAGCGCCCGGTCATGATACCGTAACGGGTAGGCGTACAAACGGCAGAAGTAGTGTGTGCGTCGGTAAAACGAACTCCTTTTTGCGCCAATTGGTCAATGTTGGGCGTCTGAATTTTTCCGTTGGGATTGTAACACGATACATCTCCAATGCCCAGATCATCGGCAAGAATATAGATAATATTAGGTTTTTGCGATTTTTGGGCAAAACAGGTTGTCATCAAAGCAACACAGACAACGGCGCTGAAAAGGAATCTTTGCATACGATTTTATTATTTGGGTGGTTGTGGCAATAGGTTGTCAAACGCGTCGATCGTCCAAGCCGTAGTTACGTTTGAATATTGGTCTCTCAACGCTTTCACGTCGGCAGGCAACACTACCGCCGATTGACGACCTTTTCCGACGCGCATAGAAGTGCCTACGAATTCATAACGGATATAGCTGATAACGGAAGCGATCCATTCGTCTGAATTATCTTTCATGGAAGCCATCTCGCTTGGATAGGCTTTCCCGTCAATGGGACCTTTCAATCCGTGTAACAGGATTCTGATGGCGATCTCTTTGTCGGCATTTACGTGTCTGGCGCCTCTCAACGGTGGAGCGGCATTGGTGGGAAGTCCTTTGCCATCACCTCCATGACAGGGTGAACACATCCCTTTATAAATTTCTCCGCCGCCCAAAATCAGTTTTCGTTCGGTAGGTGTAAAGCCCGCCAATTTGGCTCCGTATATTTTGGCATCTTCGTTTCTATCGGTGCTCTTTTTGACACTTGCCAGCATTTGATTGTTTGGATTTTGGGCTAAAATATCCTGTACTATCTTTTTCGCCGATGCATTTTTGCTTGCACCAAAAGACAAAAGCAATTGTGTTTTTACATCAAAACTTTCATCCGTTGCCAATTTACCAAGTTGCTCAATCCATTGATTATCATTCTTTTTGATATACGGCTCGCTCATCCAAATGGCAGCCCGTCGGATTTGTGGATCGGTGTCTTTCAGTGCAGGCAGCAAAAGTTCTTTGTTAATTTCGTTCAAACCTTCAAGTGTCCAGAGCGCGTGCAATCGCCCCAAAGCCGATACATTTTTTTTGCCCGATGCCATCAGTTTCAATTCGGGAACAACAGATTTATCGCCCAATACAATGATCTGTTTCTGAGCGTTATCGCGCCACCAGCCGTTGGGATGATCCAAATAAGGCAGCAGGTTTACGGCAGGTACATCCAGCATTTTGGGCTTGGGACCGGCTTTATAGCCATCGTGTACCAAGCGCCAGATTCTGCCGCGTTGGTTCACTTTGGCTAACCCGTAATAATCGATCTTTCCACGCAGATAACTTCCTTTTTGGGTCCAGTTAGATTCCTGAATAATACCACGGTTCATATCAATAATGTACAAAAATCCATCAGGTCCGGAATAGGTATTGACCGGTCTGAAAAAAGCATCGGTACTGGCAATGAATTCTTTGTGGTCATACACATTTTCGAGGTACGTTTTTCCTTCTCGGTTGACAACTTTAGCACGTCTGATGATGCGGGCTACCGGCTCATTGATAATGTAATCACCCACCAGGTCGGCGGGAAGGCGGTCACCTCGGAAGATGGATTGCCCATTGGCGGAAGTAAAGTGGTTCAAGGTACTGTCCGGGCGTACTCTTTGCAATCCACCCTGCACATCAGGATTTTGAATCTTTGACCAAACAGGGCTGAATGTTTCTTCGCTGTACGCGTCGGCAAATTCCAATTGACCGTATTTTGGGTTGATCTGGAAACCCGAACCGGCATTTTCGCCCCCACCACGACTAAAGAATAACCGACCGTAATTGTCTGAGGTTAAGCCCCATTGGCCATTGGAACCGCTGTGTAGTGAATCGGGTTGAAGCACTCCTTTCACGTACCGAAAACGAATCGGATCAACGGTTTGGTAAATGTAATTATCAATGTTCCAGATCAATCCGCTGCGTTGGTGTTCCAAATTACCGGGAGCAACTTTTCCCAAAATATAAACGGGCTTTTTTACGTCCGAAATACCGTCGCCATTGGTGTCTTTATAGCTATAAATATCGTATGTATCGGTTTCATTGACCAAGAGTTCGTGGTTGACACACAACAACATACGAGGTAAGATCATGTCTTTAATAAAGACCGAACTCTTGTCCATTTTGCCGTCATTGTTCGTGTCTTCCAACAGCATTACCCGACTCTTCGGTTCTTTCGTGCCTGTGCCATCGGCGTCCTGGGTATAGGTCTCCATTTGAGCCACATACATTTTGGCGTTGCCGTCCCAGGCAATAGCTACCGGCTCAGTAATCATCGGCTCACTCGCCACCAATTCCATATGGTAACCTTCCGGAAGCACAAATTTTTGAAGGCTTTGCTCAGGCGTTAGTGGTTTCAAATCAAAAGATAAGGCTTCTCGTAATGTGTCTTTTCTACTCTCTGTGTAAACCTGCTCGGTGGCGGCTTGCGAAAAATCTGCAGAAGCAAATTTGTTGGCAACTCTCACGGAGCAGGCATAGATCAAAACGGTCAGCCCCAATAGCAATAAGTTCAGTTTGGTCTTTTTCATTACTTTCCTTTTTCAAATGATCGGTTGAATGTTAAGCCCGGACAGTTGGGCCATACAATCATCTCGAAGGCAATCGGTATCAGCGTTCTACTGTATAGTTGGTTCTAATAATTACCAATGGACTCAACCGCAGTCGCTCGCGTCCTGCGGGTGACGATTATAATAAGGCCTCTGGCCTACATTTGTTTATTCGGCCGGAGGCCTCGTAATAGTCGTCACTCGCGGGACGCGAGCGACTGCCTAGCTTAAAGATAACGTATGTTTAAAAGGTGTAAAACCTGTCAGGTAAACCGTGGGTGTATCCATTGCCGGCAAAGCTCCTCTTAATTGAATGCCTTTGTGCTCCGCTTTTCCGGGGCCAAAACGAATGGTATCGGTGTTGACCGTAAAAGAACCTGATTCGCCGGCCAAAAGATACGCATTGTCTTTTTTGGGATGCTTTGTCACACCCGCAAACGTGCCGCCGGCTCGAAAAATCAGTTCGAAAGATACGGGTACGCCTTCCGTTCCGCTGATGTCAATGTCTATTTGGAGACCGTTATTGGCTTCTTTGATTTTTACCGTTGTTTCCAGTTTTTGTATTTCGCTTTGTGGGCGATTGGCTTTGGGCATTTTGTCCCAATCGCCGTTCGGGTCAATTTGATCTTTGGCAATGGGCTGAAAATAAGGCCCTTCAAGTGCTTTTTTTAATACCCAAGTATCGCCCTGTTGCTCAATTTTCACGGAATCAAACTGGCCTTTCCCAAAGAAAGAAGCCGCAACACGCATGGCCTGCAACACGGCGTTACCTTTATGAAACGTAAGCCAACTTGCATTGTTAGACAAAATCGTCGCATCCCAATTCTCCCGTCGAATCCGCACAACACCCGAATAAGGAAACGCTTTGGCGTAATTGGTGGGCAACGTCTTGCTCGTCGGCAATTCCTTCCAAAGCGTTGGGTCTTCCAGAAAATAATCCAGATAACCTGCCAATTGGCCTTTGGCAGCGGTATTTTCGATCAATCGACACATGGCGGCCATTTCGCCGTTATTATCATGCAATGCCATGTAACGATAGCAATAATAATATTTGGCCATATTGCCGATGGTGCCTTTGTCCTGCCGATTGGAAGCTTCCGTTACCACCTCGCCGTTGGGATGGACGTAATAAAGCGTCATCATCAAATTCTTACGAACGGGCTCCAACAATTCCGGTTTGTTCAGTCCTTTGGCAATGATGATCAGCGAGCGATTGACAATAGGAGAATAACTGTTCGTGCTTTTTTCGTTGAATTGGCCATCAGGGTCCAGATCAATATGTTCTGCCAACCATTGATCAATGCGATTGGTATAACGGGGATCGGGAAATAACTCATTCAATTTGGTCAACGCCGCCGACACTACCCAACGGTGATTTGGGGTATGAATCCCTCCTACCGCAAGTGCTTCGCCCGCATTTTTCAAAAATGTTTTTAATAAATCAAGCGTCCTTTCGGAGTCTTTGATAGTGGTTTGCTTCAAAAATTTATAAGCGGGAATCATGTTTTCCAAAATAAAACCCGTGTCGGGCGTCGAATGGAAATTGGTTTCCAATAAATCAATGGTTCCGTCCGAATGCTGCATTTTCAGTATGCTCCGCGCGGCGGCTTCTACTTCTTTTAACACATCTTTGGATTGATAATAAGCCGATTCGGGACACGACATGAGCATACACGAAACCATGATAAATCCGGCCGTTGAGTGCGGATTAGGAATCTCTACATCGTTCATATAGCCCCCGAAATACTTGTGGTTAGGGTCTGTTACTTTCAATGGTTTATAATTGGGATACCCCTGATCATAAATTTTAATCCATTCTATCAGCCAAGCCGGTTTGACCGTGCTGTATTTTTTAAACATACTGAAACTCATTACAGGCATGGCACAAAGCGAGGCTGCGCCAATCGTCACAAAACTTCTTCTATTCATTGAAAATGAGGGATTTTAAGGAATTATCTTTATCCATTAATCAGAGTATAGTAATTATAAAATAAGAGAATAAACCATTTTGTTCTACTCTTTTTTAAACTCCAATTTGGAATAAATGCTACCCCTGAAATGCACTTATATTGATTGGGTAACCACTACGTGGCATTTTTTGTATTTATAATTCACCATTTGCTACAAATAGGTAGTGCCTATGGCACAAAATGCCACATGGTGTCGGAACGCCGATGCGGCTACCCTTTTTACTTTTGCCCACACAGCGATGTACGCTAAAATTCTCTGATCTTAATACTTCTGAAATGCACTTCATCACCGTGGTCCTGCAAGAGAATATGTCCCGAAGGTGCTTGGGCAAAATTAGGGTACGTACTGTATTTGCTTTTAGCAACGAGATTGCGGAATATCTGCGAAAAACGGTCGTATTCCACCATTTTGAGGTTGTTGAACCAATGTTCTACATGGCCGTCTCTCACCACCAATCGTATCTTATTCCATTTACCGGGCCCGTTCATGCGTTTGTCTTTACTGCCTTCCGACAGGTTTTCGGCCGTAATGAGATCATATAAGGAAGCCGTCGTGCGATTTCCGCCCACGCCCATCTTGGCATCGGGGTGTACTTTATCGTCCAACAATTGAAATTCAGGTCCCAAACCCGTTCCTGCCCTTTTTGTGCGATCTTCCACCACCAAATATTTCAACCCACTGTTTGCTCCCGGAGTAAGCATATAATCCATTTCGAGTTCAAAGTTTGAAAATTCTTTATCAGTAACAATGTCTCCGCTTTTTATCAACGTATCTTTCTTGGTACCAAGCACTTTCAATACTCCGTCCTGAATTGCCCAGCCTACCGCCGGAAATTTATCATCGTTTGCCAATCGCCAACCATTGGTAGTTTTGCCGTCCCAAAGTAAGCGCCAGCCTTTTCTCTGCTCATTTTCCGACAATTTATTGATCAGATAGCTTATTTCCGGGGCTTCTTCCTTTCCTTTAAAAACGACATCTTTCAGGTTTTCGGTGGCAATTCGGATGTTTCTCCACTGAACCGTCAATCCTACCTGCTCTTCTCTCTTTATTTGGTGAACCTGCAACGCAATGAACCCGCGCGCGGTTTGAGAGTCTAAAAGATTGGTACACGGAATACCGTTTATCCACGTTTTCAGGCTATTGCCGATCGCTTCGATGTGGTATTTATTCCATTGTCCGTTCTTAAACGCCTTTTGCCCTTTGGGATTCACAGACAACGGATACAGCCACCCGTTGCGCCCTTCGTCGAAGATGCCGCCTGACCAAGCCCGATCTCCCGGGTCGATCTCTACCTGATAGCCGTGCACTTTACCGGCCATGACGGCGGGGTCGCTGATGCTCCGGATCTGGATGCCTGAATTCAGCCCCAAGTCTACTTTTACGTCCAGTTCCAACACAAAATCCCCGTAAGTTTCTTCCGTACAAATGAAACTGTTAGGCGTATTGAGTTGCGACACTCCTACAATGGCATTATTGACAATTTTGTATTCAGCACTGCCGTTGCGTTTTACCCAACCCTTTAAATCTTTTCCATTAAAAAGGTCTTTCCATTGCGCATTGGAATTAAACGAAAGAAGGGCAATTGCACATGCTAAAAAAAGGAATTTCATTGTGTATCTGAATAAAAATGAGTGTTAGATTGAAATAGAACCGAATCTTTGCCTTGCCGTGGTCTGTGTCTCTTTTCCGTGGTCTGTGTCTCCACAGACCTGTTTTGTTTTGCCTTGGTCTGTGTCTTTTTTGCCATGGTCTGTGTCTCCACAGACCATGGCAAGGCAAAGGCAAGGTCTTTTTCGGGTCAAAATTGGATCGAAAGGATCAAAAAAAGAGAAGAAAAACAGCTTCTTCTTCTCTTTTTCTTATCATACTGAAATGCGTTTTATTTTCAATTCTCATTACTCACTCCTGCCCTAATATCCTTCGTTCTGCTTCATGGCAGGGAAAGACAAGTCAATCTCAGCCTGTGGAATGGGACGCAGGTAATGTTTATCACTTATGGCAGCACTTTTTGCCGCCCAAGGATTGTATTTTTTGACGCGTTCTACCAATTTGCCGGTACGTTTCAAGTCAAACCATCTTGAATATTCGCCCATGAGTTCGCGAGCACGTTCGTCCAAAATCAAATCTATGGTGATATTGGCGGCGGTAGCGCGGTACGAAACTGCTTCCAGTGATTTTACATCTTCGGGCGCTTTGGCACATTTAGGATCTGTTCCTTTTTTCACCAAAGCGCGGTCCAATACTTTGTTGTAATACACTTCGGCACCGCCCAGTTTTCCATTTTTTGCTCCTTTTACAATAGCCTCAGCTGCAATCAAATAGGCTTCTGCCGAACGGAAAACGGCTTCGTTGAATGTTCCGTACGCATCGCCATAAGCAATGCCCGGTTGCCAGAACTTCCACATCATCGGCTGGTCGGCCGGGAAACCGCTTACGTTTACAACGCTTCCGTTGATGAATCCGTAGCCGCCGCTGTATTCATCCACATTAACGACCGAATAATTCTTTTTACCGCCGTAATCAATTCCTCGTTCGGCAAGTGTCGTGGCCGGTTTGTTCCAAGGACGGAAATAAACAACGGTATCTCCTGCTTTTATGTCGATCTTGAGGTTTGGATTCACGACCGGTAAAGGTTTAAAACCGGCAACGGGCAATAAGGCATATCCTACTTCCACAAAATTAAGGTCATAGCGTGAATCATTTTCCGGGTCAAACAGGCGATACATGGCCGGATTGGTAATGTGAATAGGTTGGTGACGATTATAATCCGTCGTTCTGCCTTTAGAACCCGGATAGCCTTCGCCGCCACCGCCAAATACCGAGTGTAAATTATTTCCACCGGCTGCATCCTGTGTAAAAGCGGGGTCGGTTTTATTGGTCAACACATCTGAATTATATTGTACCGCAAAAACGATCTCTGCGTTCTTATCATTTTGCGCACCCGTATATTGCTTCAACGGATTTTCAGTATGAGTCGGAAACAATTGATTATAAGCCGTAGCCAACGGATACGCATCAATGATCTTGTCGGCATATTGCAGCGCCAGATCAAAATCAGCCGCGGTACCTCCCAACGCATTTTTGAAATTCCATCCACGGGTCAAATACACCCGCGCCAACAAAAACTGAGCTGCCCCTTTGGTTACACGTCCATAGTTAGAGGCCGTCACCGGCAGTATGGATTCCGCATCCGTTAAATCCGTAATGATCTGTTTGTAAATATCCGCCGAAGGAACTCTGGTCGCTTCTTTGCTGGGGCTGAGGGTTTCGACCAAAGGCATGGGAACATCTCCCCATTGTTGAACCAAATAAAAATATGCCAAGGATCTCAAAAATTTGGCTTCCGCCACCCGAATGCCTTTTAAGGTCGCATCCATTCCGGTAATATCAGCGGCACGGGTGATGGCCGTATTGGTCCGGGCAACTTCAGTGTATAACAGCGTCCAAAGGCTTTGAAACTCAGCCAATGTAGCATTTAGGCGAACGTCATAATGCTCTAAAGGGCTCGTGGTAAGGGTAGAAAACTTAGGATCACTAAATCCGCTCTGCGAGAAGATATCGGTACCGTTCAAGACGAGCGAACGGTTCTGGTGAATATTCCGCAGCAACGGATAACAAGCCCGAACCAAGTCTTCAAACCCTGCTTCTGTTTTATAATAAACGTCGGTTGTGAGCGTAGTCACGGGTTTTTCAACCAAAAAGTCTTTTTCGCAACCCGCAGCAACGATGCCTAAAAGGGCAATTGCGAAAGAAGTAATCCGTATATTTATGAGTGATTTCATTGTTGTTTCGTGTTAAAGTCAAGGTTAGAAACTGATGTTTACGCCGATGGAACAAGTCATTGACGGCACGTCGTCCTGATAGATGGCCGAGTTGAATTCAGGGTCAAATCCGGTGAATTTGGTGAATACAAAAGGATTGGTGACTTGGGCATAAAAACGCGCGTTCGACAGTTTCAGATTATTCATTAAACCTTTTGGCAATGAGTAACCCAATGTAATGTCAGAGATACGTAAGAAACTGGCATCCTGATAGTTGATGGCACTGCGGTAAGGGTTGGCCGCCACAACACCAAAATAGGTATTGGAAGGATTGTCGCTTCTCCAATAATCCAACGACGCCAAACGATTGTAACGCGTTCCGCTTACTTCTCCAAAGGTACCTGCCAAGGTGTTGTTGCTGTATTGTACCCCGTTGCGGTAGTACATGAAGAAAGACAGGTCAAATTGACGGTAATTGAAACGGTTGGTAACCCCCAGAATCCAGTTAGGCAATTGTGTACCGAGGTACATTCTATCGTCAATTCCTTCGGTCGAAGAAATCTGGCCGTCATTGTTGGCATCCACTACGCGCACCGAGCCGGGTACCTGCTTGTATTTTGTGGCCAGATCTTTGTCGGCAGTTTGCCAGATACCGTCAAATTTATAATCGAAGTTGGCTCTGATCGGATAGCCTACAAAGAGTTTGTTGCCTTTGTCAACGGTTTGTCCATTGCCATACAATTCAAGCAATTTATTGCGGTTTCTGGTGAAAGCAAACGTGCTGTTCCAACTGAAATTTTTCCCGACAATGTTTACGGTATTCAAGGTAAGTTCTACGCCTTTGTTCTCAATTTGTCCCACGTTGGCAATTACTTGCGAGAACCCGGTCACGGTTGGTATTTTTTGATTCAGGATCAGATCGCTCGTTTTCCGATTATAAATTTCAAGCGATGCCGCAATGCGGTTTTTAAAGAATCCAAAGTCTAAACCCAGGTTCAGTTCTTTGCTTCTCTCCCATCTCAGATCTTTATTAGCCAAATTGGAAGGAGCAAATCCGTAGGCGGCCGTTCCGTCAAAATCATAACCGGTGTTCAACAAACCTGCCTGTGTACTGTATGGATTCACCGTAGAGTTCCCCACTTGGCCGTAGCTCAGGCGCAGTTTAAGGTTAGAAAAAACATTGAGATCATTGATAAATTGTTCATCACCCAAACGCCATGCAAAGGCCACTGAAGGGAAGAATGCCCATTTGTTGGCGTCTGAAAGCTGAGAAGCACCATCTGAACGACCGGTAAGCGTCAACAAATATTTGTCGTTATAAGAATAGTTAACTCTACCCATAAAAGACAGCAACGAGCGCTCAACCAACGAACTGTTTATCCCCGTAACCGTACCTGTATTCAGTGCATACCAATCCGAATTGTACGGCAGGTCTTTTGCCGCAATCTGGTAGGCTTCATTTCGCTGATAAAACGCAGATTGTAAGCCCGTTACGCCAATTTTGTGTTTACCGAATTCAAGGTTATAATTGATAATATTGTCTAATGTGTAGTTGCCCTGTACCCGACTGTCGTACTGCGCTCTTGGCTTGGCACCGATCTGCGATTTTGACCATTGGCCTCTAAAATCTCCCACTCTCTCTGAACTGTAAGAAGCTGAAAGTGAAGAGCGAATGCTTAAACCCTTGATAGGTGTAAACTCCACATACCCGTTGCTCATTACAGTCAGGTTAGTAGTTTGCAGCTTAGAAGTTTTAGGGTCAACATCCGCCAATGGATTAGGTACCTGCTTATCATTGATTCCCATCCAATATGCCAATCCGTCAATATTAAAATCTCCGTTTTCAGAAGGATTCGCAAGGTCACTATAATACGCCGTACCGGTAGGGCGAGCGCGGTAAGCCCCCCGCAACGACTCCTGAGAACCCACATTTTGGTTGCTGTAAGTCACATAAGAAGTAAAACCTACTTTGAAGTGATTCCCCAATTTGCTGTCTAAACCTGCATTCAGATTGTATCTTCTGTATCCGGTGTATAAAACGTTCCCGTTTTCATTTAACAAACCACCCGAAAAACGATAGGTCGTTTTCTCATTGCCGCCCGATACGCTGATGTTATGACTCATTTGCAGCGCCGGATTGGTAATCAAATCCACCCAATCAGTGGTTTTTCCTGACTGAATATTTGCCATTTCGGCGGCAGAGAAAGTAGCCCCTGTCGAACCTTCCAAAATTCGGTCGGTATAAACCGATTTATAGAATTGCTCGCTGTTCATCAATTTTGGAATGTGTGCGGGTATTTTTACGCCTACATAGCTGTCATAACTCACACGCGGCTTGCCCGATATTCCTTTTTTGGTCGTTACGATAATGACTCCATTTGCTCCACGCGCTCCATAAATAGCTGTAGAGGATGCATCTTTCAATACATCCATCGATTGTATATCATTGGGATTGAGGTTGTTGAGACTTCCACCCATTAAGCCGTCAATGACGATCAGTGGCTCCGTTGAGTTATTGATCGTATTTTCACCTCTGATCGTGATATTATAAGGAGCACCGGGCTTATTGCTTGATTTTGTTACGGTTGCACCCGCAACCTGTCCCTGAATTGCCTTGGAAGCCATCACCGGGTTAGCGCGAACAATGTCTTTGGTTTGGACCGAAGCCACGGCTCCTGTCAAATCCGTCTTTTTAATTTCGCCATACCCAACGACCACGACTTCACTCAAAGCCATGTCATCTGATTTCAGCGAAACATTCAGGGCAGTTCGGGTACCCACTACTATTTCCTGTTTTACATAACCAATAAAACTGAAAATCAATACGCTGTTCTCGTCAGCGATATCCAATCTGAAATTACCGTTTTCGTCAGTTGCAGTACCTCGTTGTGTTCCTTTGATGACTACGTTTACACCGGGCAGTTTTTCTCCGCTCTCACTCGTAACTGAACCCGTAATCGTCTTGTCAATAGCTTCCAAAACGGAAGCATGGTTCTCCAAACTTGACACTTGAGCCGTTAAGTTTGTGGGTCGTTCAAGGGATGTTTGAACAGCACTTGCGGGAGAAATCGTTTCCTGCATGGCAGCCTTATGAACGGCTTTTGATGAAACGATCACAAAGGTATCCTTGCTCACTTTTTTCAAACGCAAGCCTAACGGGCGGAGCAATTGAGTCAAATTGCGCTCAGCATTTGCATCAGCATTCAGTTGATTTGAAGGAATAGAAATACCTTCCAACAGTTTTTCTTCAAACAGAATATCAATTCCGTGTTGCTTTTTAAGCTGCATCAACGCATCGCGCAAGGCGATCTTACCGGATTGTGGCTGCGCTTCCAAACGCGGCGCCGATTGTTGGTTAAAAGCCAGTAATTGGGCTGAAAGTCGTGGTGAAGTGTGTAGCCAAACCACAACACTCACCAGAAAAATTGGAATACGTACAGACTTTATCATAATCATAGGGGGTTTAAATTCAATAAGTTAAGGTATAGGTTTGAGGTTTTCCTGCGACGGTATCATTGGGGATAACTCTTACTTCCAACAGATCGGCGATGACCTGTAGAAACTTTTCGGCCGACTCTGCTTTAAAAGTGCCGCCAAGTGTACGTTTTGCCAAGGCAGAATCTGCAATAACGATCTGTGTTCCAAAACGTTCGGTCAATTGGTAGGCTATTTCCGATACAGATGTATTTTGAAAGGTAAAGCGATGTTCTTTCCAACCTGCATGAAGGGCGACCGGCTGATGATGGCGCAGCAGCAACCGTCCCTGAGAAGAGATCGTTACCACATCTCCTGTGGTGATGATCAACGGTTTGATCGTCCGGTCTTTCAATGAACGCAGTTGCACTTTACCCTTGTTCAGTACTACTTTGCTGCCCCGTGCGCGGCTGTAGACCATAAATTCCGTCCCCAGTACCTTCACCTCCAGTTGATCGGGTGTACGAACGATAAATCGTCCGTGGTTTGGCAAATGTTTAACCGAAAATTCAGCCTCTCCTTTCAAAAAAACTTCCCGGGAATTACTCCCAAACCCAAAACGAGGGACTTTCAGGATAGAATTAGCATTGAGTATTACGCGGCTCTCATCGGGCAAATGTATGGTAAGAAGCTCACCATAAGAGGTTTCATAGTGTTTGTACCTGACCGAATCCCGGAACACATACGTGCCAATAGCCACTAAAAACACAACGGACGCCACCAGCCACCAATAGAAAGTCGGTCTGCCTCCCAAGGGGTGTACAGCGGCGGTTTTCTTTTCGGTAATTTCTGTCTGATTCGGCAAACGCAGGCGGGCACTTTCGGTATCAACGATCAACTGCGGATTTTGACGCTCCCATTCTTCAAGCCATAAAAAATAGAGTTCCTGATGGTTTACATCAGCTAACCACTCTTCCAGAAATGCTTTCTGCAAGGGAGTTGCCCGACCTTCAAATAAGGCCTGAATTGCCTGTTTATATATATCCTGATTCATAGGTGCGTAGTAATTATGGCTATAAAAGAGAAAAGCAATCGTTGTTAGTGGCTGAAAAATGCGCTGATGAGTACGGTAGAAAGCAGTCCATAGTTCCGCAAAGACTGCCGCAATAATGACAGCACTTTCGTAATGTGCCCTTCCACTGTCTTGGTCGAAAGGTCCAATTCTTCGGCAATTGTTGCATTCTTCTTTCCTTCAAACCGGCTCATCACAAACACTTTTTGGCTCTGAGGCGATGTTGAACGAATGATCTCTTCAATTTTTATATACAGTTCGTTGTATTGAAGCAGTTGTTGAGGAGTGATCGGTGCATTTACCAAGTCATCATCGACAGGATATTCTGTGGGCTTTTCCCGACTGAATTCAGTCCGTAAATGTGCATAAGCAGCATGGCGAACAGTGGTAAACAAATACGCTCGGTAAGAAGTAGTAACGGTTTGGTGAAGTTGTTTTTGCCAAAATTGGCTGAACACTTCCATGACCAAGTCTTCTGCTACTTCCTTTGAATAGACAAACCGTACGGCATGACTGCAAAGGGGTTGATAATACCGTTTGAATAATAACTCGTAGCCTTTTGTAGTATCATTTTCAAAAGCTCGTTTGATCCACAATTCAGAATCAACGATTGCGGGCGAATTATCCTTCAATGGTGACGGAAAAAGATTGCTCTCCTCCGACTGAGAATAATTTGGCTCCTTGGCATCCATAGAAAGCATAGGGTTGGTATAAAAACGCATGTTTAACTACTAAGAGTATTAAAACACCTCTTTACCCTTGCCCATTATGTAAATATTTTCAAAAAAAATCTTCACATAATTATACTAAAAGCCTATAGACATATAGATTTGAGTAACAACAGTGATCTATGCCCAATAATAGAATTGACACGAGTGCGGTATTTCACTCATGAATTCCGGAAGCAATAAACGTTTTTGGATCAATTGGGAGACATTCCGGCAGGGGCATTGAAGAAGCCCGTAGGCTTGCGAATACTGTATTGACTGAAATCCTGATTAGCATCCAATCCCAATCCATTCATGCGCTCACCCGACAATTGGTTTTCAATCGTTACCTTTTTATCGGTATATACTTTTTGCGTTTGCGGATTCCACGTCAGCTCATCAGAGAATAAGCGCTCTTTTTTTTGAGTTACCACTTTTACGTTTCCCTTTACTTTGTACAAACCTGTGCGATTTTCGAAGCGCCCGGAATCGGATTCCAACGTAGTAAGTACATCTCCCGCCGGCCCGTAAAAATCCACAAATACTTTCTTAGGGAATATTTTATCTTCCGATGGAAGTTTGATCTGTTTTGCGGTTCTTACCCGAACTTTCAAAAAGCCAAGTTCGCTGTAAAGCACTTCAATATTTTCAGCCTCTTCAAGCGGGCCGTTATAGGGGATAAATTTTTTGGAATTTTTGTCTTCCTCACAGGCACTGAATAAACAAAGAAGAAAAAGTGCACAGGCAGCTTTGAAGAATACGCCTGTTTTAACTGACTGTTGTAAAAAACAAATAGGAGATAAAAGTTTATCTCCCATTTGCATCCTTGCAGATGTTGTATTAACCCACCTTAACATCTTGTTGACAAAATTAAGGGGTTCTAACGTCTTTTCCAAAAACAATTGATTTATAAAAGGATTTTTTTTCATTTTTTTTAGCAAAGATTTGTATGCAGACATACAAATATGCTGAAAATAAATACCTTATTGCTCGTTTTTAACAATTTTTAAACCTTCGTTAATCAACTTTAAACTTCTGGAACCACGTATCTTTTAGTGATATTCCAAGAACTACGCGGCCATATCGCTCACGAAAAGTCTGTGTAGAAATCGTTCCCCGTTGCCCCGCGATAAACGACACGTTGATCAAATTTACAAAATTCCGCCCGACGGGAAGGGAGATCCCCATCGAAACACTCATATCATCCACGGCCTTGGTTCCGATAACCAATGGCGTCTGATTATAGACAAAGCCCAGACGGTAAAACACCAAATCCCAATACTTTGTTGAATTGAATTTTGGCACATATTCCAAGCCGAAATGGAAGCTTTGTCCATTGCGCATGTTCTCATTATTGCCCGAAATCCCTTTGTATTCAGACCAATTTTGACGTTCATAGTCAAAGCTCAGCAACAATTTAAAAAATTGCTCATAGCTTAATCCCACACGCCAATTGGCCGGAAGGTTGACCTTCAAATTTGCCTGTGTCAATGTATCGGGGTTCGTGATCGGTTGGCTACCGCTGCTCAATACTTCCAAGGTAGTGCTTCGAATAGTGCTCAAAGAAGAAGCCAAATTATAGGTAGCACCAAAATTCAGAAAATGGTTCTCTTTTAATTTTTGCCGGTAAGCAGCGCCTAATTTCAAATTAACATCACTGAAATTCAAACGGTCGTCGCGGCTAACAATGTAGTCCCTACTGTCACCGATACGCAATTGAGAAGTGACACTGCGGTTGAAATTTCCAAAAAGATAGGTTACATCGGCCCCAACACTCAGGTTTTTCCCAATTTGAAATCCATTGGTCAAATTGATCTGATTAAGCCCTCCTTTGCCATTGTAAACATATTGCGCCTCATAGATAGACGTTCCGATACGGCCGTAGGAATTTTGTTGGTAATTGACGAAACTGTAAGGTTTGATGCTTAATCCAAGCGACCATTTGGGTGCAACCGGAAAAGATAACGCCAAATAGCCAATGTTTCCGCCAAAATCGCGTTGGTTCTGCTTACTGTCCTGAAGACTTTTATATTGACCGATCACCCCTACATCAAACATCGTAAAGCGATTTCGAACCAATAAGGCGGGATTCAGCGAATTGATGTATAGAGGGTTAGAGGAACTTACTCCGACATCCCCCATACCGGCGTTGGGAGAATAACCTTTGGATAACACTTCTCCCAGTCCAATGGCCGAATAAGGAGAGTTTCCTAAACCTTGAGCAAACCCCTTTGTTTGCAGAAATACCACTCCCACTACCAAACTCCATCGAAGAAGCTTACGCGTTTTGTAAATTGACATTGTATAGTAAAATTCGATTCAAGCCCATCAAAACCAGATTTGGCGCCGCAAAGATGCGATTTTTAAGCCGACTTTCAAAGAAAGGCGCATCGCCGCCACACAATAGTACGCGGCATTCGCCGTATTCGTTGCGATACCTTTCCACAAAGCCCTCTATTTCTGCCAATAGTCCATTGATGACTCCACTCTCCATAGCTGTATGTGTACTTTTTCCGATCAACGGCAAAGACGTAATAGATTCCGTCTCTATAGTATTGATCAAAGGTAGCCTTTTAGTAAACGTGTGCATGGCCTGAAATCGCATACGGAAGCCCGGAGAAATTATTCCACCGTGAAAAACGGCATCGGCGCTTACCCAATCGTACGTAATGCACGTGCCCATATCAATGACCAAACAGTTCTCATTTGGAAACAGCCCGGCAGCCCCAACCGCCGCCGCCAGACGATCTGCACCAAGGGTTTGAGGGGTATCGTAATCCTTACCAATAGGGACCGGAAGAGTTGGCGAAAGTTGTACCACCTGTGTATTCAATTGTTGCAAAAAGTCAGCATACGGTTGAGTGTCATGACTTGTGGAAGACAAAATTGCGTGAGTTGGTAATTGTTCGGTCAAAATTCCGGTCAATTCTTCAAAGGGGATCTTATAGTGAGCTTTTACAAGTTTGTCTTCATCAAACCACCCGATTTTGGCAAAGGTATTTCCGAGGTCAATGGCTGCATTCATAAGGAGTTTAATTAATTTCGCGGCACAAAATTGTTGTTTTGCAGTTAAATAACCGAATAGTTACCATGGAAATAGTAACAACGTGGCTTAATTATACCATTTTAGAAAACCCCGTCCGAAACCTATTGTGGTTTGTGGGAATTATTGGATTAGGCATTTTGATCAAACGCGGGCTTTCTTTCACGATCAGTCGCACCATTTATCGATTTATTAAAAGTGAATCCGGTAAAATTCCTTTGGCTGAATTTGTTCGGCTCACACGTCGCCCGTTCGAATTGCTTATTACGCTGATGATGATTTTTTGGGCGTTCAGCCATTTAACGGTACCCAAACAATGGGCATGGGTTTCAGCGGATAAATTTGGTTGGTTGATGCTCATAGAACGTCTGTTTTTTACTCTTCTGGCAGGTGCCATTGGCTGGTTGGGCATTCGATTAATTAAATTTATCTCCCTGATTTTCAAACAAAAAGCAGCTGAAACTCCCACACCGCTCGATGACCAGTTGGTTCCTTTCTTCAAAGACATTACCATCATTGTCTGGACGTTGACCTGTTTCTTTTTCATGCTTCACAAAATTTACGAGGTCAACGTATGGGCATTGATCACAAGTTTGGGAATTGGGGGGTTGGTGATTGCATTGGCCGCCCGTGAGACCCTCGAAAATTTAATCGCTTCCGTGGCTATCATGCTTGAGCGGCCTTTTGTTATTGGCGATTCTATTGTATTAGACAAAATTTCGGGAGAGATAGAGCAAATTGGATTTCGCAGCACACGCGTTCGTTCGGACGACGGGAGTTTGATCACCGTTCCCAATCGTCTTATGACCACGCAAGCCCTTGAAAATGTGACACAACGTAGCTATCGGCGGGCAAAATACTACGTACGTTTATCCTTTGAAACGCCCCCTGAAACGCTCACCAATATTATCAATGCCATTCGTCTCCATTTAGAAGAAAACTATTTGACCAATTCCAAAACACCTACGGTTCGTTTGGAAAATTTGGCAGAAAATTCACTGGATATCGTAGTTATTTATCACGTTCATACTTCTATTTGGCGAGTGTATATGGAAACAAAAGAAGAAATTAACTTCAGGATCATTGAAATTGTGCGCGAATACGGCGCTACCTTTGCGTATCCAAGTCGAAATTTGTTCATTAAAGAAAGCATTGATAATTTTCGCGAAAACGTGTGAAGTTAAGCATACAAAAACCAAATTTATGAAACAGTCTATTGCATTATTTCTCGTATTTACGAGCGCTTATGCCTTTGGTCAATCCATAACCATCAGTCCAAATAATGTTGAAAAACATATTTCATTTCTGGCTTCCGATGAATTAAAGGGAAGAGGAACAGGGACTAAAGACGAGCAAAAAGCCGCTCAATACATTGCCGGTTATTTTAATGAATTAGGCTTACAACCGAAAGGAACCAACGGTTTTGAGCAACCTTTCAAAGCCAACCTTGATACCATACACGTATTGGACGCCCGCAATGTGGTAGGCTATCTGGACAATGGCGCTGACCGTACCATTGTGATCGGAGCGCACTACGATCATTTAGGTGAAGGCTATCAGCGCGGTTCACTGGACCCGGACGCGAAAGGGAAAATCCACAACGGTGCCGACGATAACGCCTCAGGCGTGGCGGGAGTATTGGAATTGGCGCGCTATTACGCCAAAAACGGCGTCAAAGAAAACCACAACTTTCTTTTCATCTGTTTCTCAGCCGAAGAATTGGGGTTGATAGGTTCGAAATACTTCGCCAATAATCCCACCATCGACCTCTCAAAAGTGAACTTCATGCTCAACTTTGACATGATCGGGCGTTTTGACCCTACCAAACCCATTACCATTGGCGGTTGGGGAACCAGTCCAACATGGGGGCAAGTAATTCCGCCGGTAATGGAGCGTGAGAAAATGGCCTTTAAAATTGACTCCTCAGGGGCCGGCGCTTCTGACCATACGTCTTTCTATACCAAACGAATTCCTGTTTTATTTTACTTTACAGGCGTTCATTCCGATTATCACCGGCCGAGCGACGACATTGCCCTTATCAATTTTGCGGGTGAGGCTCAGATTCTGAACGCCGTTACAGCGACCGTTAATGCATTGGACAAACTTCCCAATCGCCTCGAATACCGCGAAACGGCCATGCCAATGGCACGTAACGCCAGCTTTAAAGTAACAATGGGATTATTGTTGGATTACTCATTCAATGGTCCGGGCATTAAAGTAGACGGTGTTTCCAAAGGGCGCCCCGCCGAACATGCCGGCATCAAAGGCGGTGACCTTATTTTGCGTTTGGGCAATTACACCCTGAATACCATTTACGATTATATGGGCGCATTGGGCAAATACGAAAAGGGCCAAACTATAGATGCGGAAATCCAACGAAGCAATGAAAAATTGACCGTAAAAGTGACTTTTTAGGAATGAAACCACGCGTTAAGATTTGCTGTATCAGTAGCTTATTGGAAGCCAAATTGGCCATTGAAGCCGGCGCTTCGGCGCTGGGTCTGGTCGGAAATATGCCCAGCGGTCCGGGCGTTATTTCTGATGAACTGATTGCACAAATTGCGAAAGCGGTCCCTCCGCCCGTCGCTACTTTTCTGCTTACGAGCGAAACCACGCCCGAAGCCATTATTGCCCATCATCAACGGGTTCATACAACTACGGTTCAGATCGTTGATGCCTTATCAGAAGGAAGTTATCAGCAAATCCGCGAAGCACTTCCGGGTGTTAAATTGGTGCAGGTAATACACGTGATCGATGAAAAAACAGTAGAAGAAGCTGTACTGGCCGCCGAATTTGTTGACGCCATTTTATTGGACAGTGGCAACCCGAATCTGAAAATCAAAGAATTAGGTGGAACAGGGCGCGTACACAATTGGGCCATCAGTCGCAAAATACGCGAAAGTATTCCCGTTCCGCTGTTTTTAGCAGGAGGCCTGAATGTTGATAATGTGAGGGAAGCGATTGAAACCGTAGAGCCTTTCGGACTGGATCTATGCAGCAGTGTGCGTACCAATGGTCAATTAGACAGTGCCAAACTTGAAGCATTCTTTGCTGCTATTGGGTGATGATAAATTGGAACGCTGATTTTTATGATTAACATAACTAATCTTCAAAATCATAAAAATCAGCGTTCTATCAATAGTGGTTAAAACAATTTCTCATTTGGCGGTTTGATGCCTTTCAAGCGAATGTAAATGGTTGTTTGTCCACGGTGGTGCGTTTGGTGTTCAAAGCATTTTGCAAAGATCATTTCACGGGTCATATCACGGCCGGCAAATTTTGCGGTTTCACCTAATTGCGCATCAGTGAGTCCTTTTAAGCCATTGATGGCAAAATCATAACTGTCCAACACCGTCTTCATTACCTGTTCTTTTGTGCCGGTAGCCGCTGCTTTTTCAGCTGCTCCGCGCTCAAGCGGGCTTGCTTTACCCGTTGCGGCCGCTGTAAAGCCATAATTAGCGTCGGCAAGGTGCATCATTTGTTCGGCAAACGAACGAATCTCAGGAGTAGGTTTTAATTTATATCCATCTTCAGGCATGGCGTCCAAATACTCTTTGGTGTATGCCTTGGCACGTTCCCATTCGGCAACTGCCTGTGCTACATTGGCCGAGGGTTTTGAGGTAGCATTGACCATCAAATACATGGCAAGCAATCCAACTACTGCGAATAATTGTTTCATACTATTGAAAATTAAGGTTGTGAAGGAAACCGATACAAATGATTTTAAAGCAAATCACTTGTATCCAAAGGCATGAGTATTTTAAGTATACTCTTATTGAATGCCTTGGATTGCATCGATCAGCCATTTGTTGTCATTGTTGATCAAGGTTACCAACGCTGCCTTTTGACCGAACATCCAAAAATCAAACGTCGCTTTTGTGGGGGTTTGCGATACAGGTCTTAACGAAAATTTTTCTTCAAAATCCTGAGCCTGTAAAATTGGGTCGTACCCGCCTTCATTGTCTTTTTCCATTTTTTTAAAAAAAACGGTCAGGCGTTTTTGAAACGCGGGGGTTAGGTCTGAACGTTTGACCACTTGCCGCCATCCAAGGGCGACTCCTTTGGTCAGATACCATTTGTAGAAATCCTGCGCGGCTTGAGCGGCAGTTGGGGTTTGAGCATTCAATGAATGCCATCCAAACCCAATGAGGATCAGTAAAAAGAATGATTTTTTCATACGTCAAGAGTTAGGTTAAGGAACATAACAAATGTAATACTCTAAAACCATAAGTTGAACAAACAGGCATAAAAACTTCTTTTACCAATTGCTGCCGGCTCCGCCGCCGCCCGAACTTCCTCCTCCCCAACTGCTACTGCTGCCTGAAGAGCTACTTGAACTGCTGCTTGAGCCACTGCTGCTACTGCCGGAACTGCTCCATGAACTGCTGCTGTGGGAAGACGAGGAAGAACGTGGGGTAAGTTTCTCAATCTTTACCATAATTTCCTGCCGATAATTACAGGCTTTGCATTCATTCACTACCATCTTTTTTCCTTCAACTTCTGCCGTGGCAGGTCTAACGGTTTGCTCACTGCGTATGTATGCACGGGAAGCGCACTTTGGACAGAGCGTGTATTGTGTAAGTCCTAATCTTGGATAGCCAATGGCTTCAACATGCCCATTGGAACACTCCCAAACATCATAATCAACGGTTTTGAGGTCTTCTTCCACTTTTTGATATGCATTGAGACGGGTTTTATCATTTGTTTTGGTCAATGGCTCGTTATCGTTTTTACATGTACGCGGGTGGTTTCGAATAAAATCCAATTCTTTCAATGCGTCTTTTCTTCGTTGAAAAAAAGGGATCGGGAAAAACAGTACTTTCCAAAACGAATGATGATACAGTTCATCCAAGTGCGTCCAACGTTCCGGCTCATTCAACGAGCCATACAATTTTTGAAAAATACGATTTGAAGTACGGGAACGCTCCAAAAACATCAAAAGAGCATACACGTACAGACATGTATAAAAGGCGATATCATTCAAAAGGTTATCAAATAAAAGAATCCCGAAAAATATACCGACAGGAATAAAAAAGTATAAACCAAACAACCGAAACAGGCGATAACCCAGTGGTATTTGTTTAAAAATGGCCTTTTTAGTGGTATTCTTACTGTTAACAATGCCACGGATAATTGCCACGATCAAAAATAGGAATGGATAGACAAACAGTACATCGACCAAATCTTCAATGGTATAATTAGGATTGGCCGGCACTGCCTTAGCTTTGTACTTAGACTCGTCGTATACTTCTTCTTTGGATTCGGGCAGTTGCACTATTTGCACCACTGCTTTTACCCCTTCCAGTAAAGCTTGATCATAATCACCCTTTTTCGCGTAAGGCACCATTCGTTCGGTTTGAATTCGGTGACAGATCGCATCGGGCAGCACGCCTTCCAATCCATAGCCTGTTTCAAACTCAATGCGCCGTTGGTCTTTGACCACCAAAATCAACAAACCATTGTCTTTTTTTTGATAACCTATTCCCCATTTCTTAAACAAGTCATGTGCAAAATCTTTAGGTACGACCTGGCCAATAGAATTAACAAACACAACCGCCACCTGCGCCGTGGTAGAATCTTCCAATGCAGCCAATAGATGATTGATCTCAGTAACCGTTTTTTCCGATAAAAGCCCGTCGGGGTTACTCACAAACCGCGAACTTGGAATACTCTTCGGGTCAGGAACAGTTTCAATCGTGTATATCTTTTGAGCAAACGATTGGTAAGCCACCAATCCCAGCAACATAAGCACATAAAAGAATTTCATTGGACAAGAGGCAAGATAGAATTGTACGAAAATAGAAGATAAGCGCCATCAAATCCAAAAGGATTATTTCTCGGTATTTTTTTGCTTTGAAGTAAGGGAAAATACTTTTTGGGTTGTCTTGAACAAAAAAAAGGATAAAAAACGTTATATACCCGGTACTATTAAATTCTGACAAGCTATGAAAACGCGCATAACACTTTTTGTAACCGTATTGGCGCTCACTGCAATGTTGAGCAGCTGTTTTTATTCAGGTGGTTATCGTGGCGGCTACGGCCGTGACTATTACGGTTCCCGCTATTATGCCCCTCGCCCTTACGTACGTGTAGTGCCTCCACCAATGGTGGTTCGCCCGCGAGTGTATGCTAACCCGCCACGCTATTCACACCGCCAACGGTATGAAAGTCGCAATTACAATCGCCACGGACGTGGAAGAGGTCGTTGGTAAAACAAACGTTGTTTTTTTATAAATTTGCAGTTTATAAGCGGATTCACCCTTTAATTCCATACAAAATGAAGCGTAGTATTTTGTTGCTTTTGTTCATTAGCCTTTTGCAATTTGAGGCTCCCGCTGCGGAAGTAAAAGTGGCGGCAAACAAAAAAGCGACCGTAGAGGCCGCTTCTGAGCAATCTTCGTACCGTAAACGCAAGCGTAATCGGCAACGTAAAGGTTTTTTGGGTGGGATCTTCCGCAAACGCAACGCCTGCGACTGCCCAAAACATTAAAATTAGTATAGAGGAGTCAGTAGCGAGGAGGTAGAGATAAAGTATTCTCACTCCCGGCTTCTGACTCCTTTTTTCTTACGCCATCTCCATTTCTTTCGAATTGCGTTTACGTTCGTTTTCGTCCAAATATATTTTACGAATACGAAGCGTGAGCGGCGTTACTTCCAAATATTCATCCTTTTGGATGTATTCCATTGATTCTTCCAGAGAGAAATTGATTTTAGGTGCAATACGTACGTTGTCGTCCGTACCTGAAGCACGCATGTTGGTCAACTTCTTGGTTTCCTGCAAGTTTACCACAATATCTCCCGGGCGGCTATGCTCACCGATCACCATTCCCATGTACAGCTCTTCGCTTGGATCCACAAAGAATCTTCCGCGTTCCTGCAAACGGTCTAAGGCGTAAGGAGTAGCGACTCCGGTTCCTTTAGAGATAATTGAACCATTGATACGTCCCGGAATAGCACCTTTGTGGGGCTCATAGGATTTGAAACGGTGTGAAAGTACTGCTTCTCCCTGCGTAGCCGTCAGTACATTGGAACGTAAACCGATCAAACCGCGTGAAGGAATATTAAACTCCAAGTGTTGCAGATCGCCGCGCGGCTCCATAACGAGCAGGTCGCCTTTGCGTTGGGTAACCAATTCAATTACTTTTCCGGCTGATTCTTCGGGAACATCTACTACAAGAATTTCAATGGGCTCAAGACGTTCGCCTTTTTCGCCTTCCTTAAAGATCACCTGTGGCTGACCTACCTGCAATTCGTATCCTTCGCGACGCATGGTTTCGATCAACACCGACAAGTGAAGAATACCGCGTCCGAATACCATAAATTTATCCTCGCTACCCATTGATTCAACGCGTAAGGCAAGGTTTTTTTCCATTTCTTTGAACAGACGTTCACGTAAGTGACGTGAAGTCACAAATTTACCTTCTTTGCCGAAAAACGGTGAGTTGTTGATGGTAAACAACATGTTCATCGTTGGCTCGTCTACTGAGATACGAGGCAGCGGCTCAGGATTTTCGAACAGGGTGATGGTATCACCGATCTCGAAATCTTCCAAACCGGTAATGGCACAAATATCGCCCGAAGAAACTTCCGTTACTTTTTGACGACCTAAGCCTTCAAACACCTGCAATTCTTTTACACGAGCCCGTTTTACGCTTCCGTCTGATTTGCAAAGACCCAATTGAGCACCTTCTTTGAAGGTTCCGCGATGTACGCGACCGATGGCAATACGTCCTACAAAAGAACTGTAATCCAAGGAAGTGATCTGCATTTGCGGATCGCCTTCGTTGTTAGGTGCCGGTGGAATATGTTCAACGATCACATCCAATAAATACGAAATATCTTCAGTGGGTTTATCCCAATCAGGACCCATCCATCCTTGTTTTGACGAACCGAAAACCGTTGGAAAATCCAATTGCTCATCGTTTGCCTCAAGGTTGAACATCAAGTCAAACACAGCTTCATGTACTTCGTCAGGGCGGCAGTTTGGTTTGTCTACTTTATTGACAACCAACACAACTTTTAAACCTAATTGTAAGGCTTTGCCTAATACAAAGCGCGTTTGCGGCATAGGTCCTTCAAAAGCATCGACCAGAATGACGACACCGTCGGCCATTTTAAGTACGCGCTCTACCTCACCTCCAAAGTCGGAGTGACCCGGGGTATCAATAATGTTGATTTTTACGTCTTTATAGCGTACCGATACGTTTTTAGAGACAATCGTAATACCTCGTTCACGTTCGAGGTCGTTGCTGTCCAGGATGAGGTCATCAAACTGTTGATTCTCTCTAAACAGTTTAGAATAGTGGATAAACTTATCCACCAATGTGGTTTTACCGTGGTCAACGTGCGCAATGATGGCAATGTTGCGGATGCTTTGCATTTGAGTTGTTTGTTAACTGTTGATAGCTAATCGAATCGATTAAAACGTAGTATACTAACGAAAAATCATTCACATTTAGCTTGTCTCCTAAAAGACCCGCAAAGGTACGACTATTTTATGACAAAACACAGATGAATCCTATACTCTGTGTTCACATTAGTAAAATATGGCAGTTTTTTATCGGAATAATTCAATTTTATATACTGATAATTAATTATCCTTAACACCTTTATATGAAAGTTTGTGATTGGGATACTTCTGAAAGGATAACAAACTGTTATTTAATCGTTTATTTTTGTAAACAATCACCTATCTATACCCCAAAAGCCACCATTATTATGAATGCAATTATCCGCTACCTCACTAACTTTTTTTCACCTTCAAATCCTTCTGACAATCAGCAACCGGCAGGTAGTATTATAGCTGACAAAAATTTTAAAAATGCTTTGATCAGATCAGGGATCATTGATATAAACGATAAAACCATCTCCGTAGAACGGGTCGAAAAAGTGACGCAATTGAATGTTGCCGATCAGGATATTCGGAGCCTCAACGGCATCGAAGCGTTTGTTAATTTACAGGAATTAGATTGTTCAAAGAATCAACTGACAACGTTGAATGTAAATACACTTACCGCTTTAACAACGCTTGCCTGCAACACCAATAAGTTAAGCCGTTTAGACCTCAGCAGTAATGCACTATTGGAAAAACTCAATTGCGACGAAAATGAACTGACTACGCTGGAAGTAAGCTCTCTGGCTGCTTTAAAAGAACTCCGGTGCGGGTCTAATGCCCTTCAAACCTTAGATGTTTATAACAATACCGAGTTGGTCGTACTGCATTGTTATGAAAACCAACTTCAAACCATAGAGATAAGCAACAATGCCGCCATAACCATATTGTGGTGTGATGAAAATCAATTGCAAACGTTGGATACAAATAACAATCCGGCGTTGATCGAATTGGAATGCTTTCATAATCAGTTAACCTCCTTGGACTTGAGTAAGAATACGGCACTTGAAATCATCAATTGCAGTGAAAATCAGTTGCATAGCTTAGACATAAGCAAGAACATATCTCTGGAAAATCTTAACTGCCGAGACAACCTTCTATCTTCTTTGGATACGACTTTAAATAAAAAACTGGATAGTCTTTATTGTGACAGTAATGAACTGATAGCTTTGGATGTAAGCAAAAATACCGCTCTGCAACTGTTAACTTGCACTAACAATAAACTCCAAACGATTTTTGTAAGCACACTTTCTCAACCCAAAGAAGAATGGGTAAAAGATGAAAGCACCGCTTATGATGTTCTAAAGTAGAATAAAAGCATTGCTCTAAAGGTATTTTTTCACCCTTGCCAACATGGCCTCTACTTTCACTTTCGGATCGCCGGCACCGAGGGTTTCAATAGGAATAAAACCTTGGTATTGAGATGCTTTAATGAGATCGATCACCCTCCCCAAATCGGTATCAACCTCTTGGCCGTTTACATATATCCGCTCTTTCAACTGCCAGTTAACGGCATACTTAATGGTACGTTCGATTTCTTTGTAAGGGTCACCGATGCGATAACTTCCCGTATCGAGAATAAGCCCAAACCACTCCGAAGGAATCGCTTCAAACAACGGAATTACTTGGTCGGCGGTTTGGATAAAATCGTAATGATTTTGAAAGCCGATGATCACGCCGTTTTGTTTGCCGTATTCAACACACGTTTCAATGTCTTTCAGCATCCAATCGGTGATTTGCTCGCGCGGAATTCCTTCATTTTTTTGCGTTCCTGAAAAAATACGCAACACCGGCGCACCCAGTTTTGCGGCCACTTCTACCCAGTTTTTAACCAGTTGAACTTCTTTCTTCCGTTTTTCTTTGTCAGCAATCGTAAAATCATTTCTAACACCCGTCCCGCTGATCTCCAACCCCTGCCGAAAAGCACGTCGTTTAACGTGAAAGATGGTTTCGTTGGAAGGAACATTCGGATAGCCATCAAAATAATAACCTGTAATATCTACGCCATCAAATCCAACGCCGGCACAAAAATCAATGAGATCGTCTAAGTTCATCGACTTATTCATCAGCGGCGCGTTGAATGAATACGCATTCAGACCGGTTTTGAGCTTCCTGTTTTTTAACGATAAATGTGCGGCCGTACCTGGACTCGGAAGTGTCGCCAATGATATACCGGCCAATGCTTTAAGAAATGTTCTGCGGTGTGATTGAACGTTCATAGTTTTACGATAAAATTCATGCTGAACCTTTTGATTTTATTCTACTTTTGTCAAAACAACACTCGTCATCTAAAATACTGTATGAAAACATTCTTATCCCTTCTGATCGCACTTTTTTGGACACATTACAGCTACACCCAAACCCCCAATTTTGTTAAAGACAACTTCGAAAAATGGGACCGTCAGATCACCATGCGCGACGGCATCAAGCTTTATACGGTCATTTATATACCAAAAGATAAGAGCCGGCAGTACCCGATTCTGATGGAGCGTACCCCTTACTCGGCGGGACCATACGGCGAAGCCAACTATGCCGATAACGGCCCCGGTCCGAGCAAGCTTTTATCGGAAGAAAAGTACATTTTTGTAACCCAGGATGTGCGCGGGCGGTATATGAGCGAAGGAAAATTTGAAGAAATGACCCCGCACAAATTCAACAAAAAAACACCCAAAGACACTGACGAAAGCACCGATACGTACGATACGGTGGAATGGTTGCTGAAAAATATACCGCAAAACAACGGCCGCGTTGGCATTACCGGCATTTCATACCCGGGCTTTTACGCTTCCGCAGCCTTGCCTGACGCCCATCCCGCTATTAAAGCCGTATCGCCGCAAGCACCTGTAACGGATGAATTTGTGGGCGATGATGCCCGCCACAACGGCGCATTTTTCCTGCTCGACAACTTTAATTTTCTCAGTTATTTTGACGCACAGCCCGACAAACCTGTCCAAAACTATAATGGGCTTTTCAGCAACCGCACCAAAGATGCGTATGATTTTTTCCTGAAACTTGGCCCACTCAAAAATGCCAACGGCGAAAAGTTCTTCAACAATAAAGGGCGCATTTGGAACGAGTATCTTCAACATGAAACTTATGACGACTATTGGAAATCGCGCAACATTCGTCCGGCGCTGAAAAACGTCAAGCCCGCTACACTCGTGGTAGGCGGTTGGTTTGATGCCGAAGACCTTTTCGGTGCATTGCGCACGTACGAAGCCATTGAAAAACAAACGCCTGTTAACAAAAATCAATTGGTCATGGGCCCTTGGACGCACGGTGCCTGGTCACGGCCCGAGTGGACAGAATTCGGCACCTTAAACTTTGGCGCAAATACCTCCAAGTATTTTCAGGAAGAACTGGAACTTAAGTTCTTCAATTATTACCTGAAAGACAAAGGGCAATGGACCGCCGCCGAAGCGACTCTTTTCAATACCGCCACGAACGAATGGAAAACCTTTGAGACATGGCCCCCAAAGAACGGTGAAAAGAAAGAACTTCACTTTCAGGCTAACGGAAAACTGTCATGGAATGACACCGTTGAAAAAGACGGTTTTGACGAATACGTGAGCGATCCTGCCAAGCCTGTTCCGTATACTGATGGGATTTTTGCCCGCAGAAATAATCAATACGTCGTTGAAGATCAACGTTTTGCGGCGCGTCGTCCGGATGTACTTTCGTATGAAACCGAGGCACTTACCGAAGATGTAACCTTTGCCGGCCCCATGACGGCGCATTTCTTTGCTTCCACCACGGGAACCGATGCCGATTTTATTGTAAAACTGATCGATGTTTTACCGGATGAAACCCCCAATCCAACCCCAAATCCTAAGAATTTAACGATGGCGGGTTATCAACGATTGGTACGGGCCGAAGTTTTACGCGGCAAATTCCGCAACAGTTTCGAAAAGCCTGAACCTTTTGTGCCGAATCAGGTTACGGATGTAAAAGTACGCATGCCGGATATATTACATACGTTCAAAAAAGGGCATAAGATCATGGTACAGATTCAAAGCTCGTGGTTTCCGTTGGTAGATCGTAACCCTCAAAAGTTTATGTCTATTCCGGAAGCCGACGAAAAAGATTTTCAGAAAGCAACGATTCGCATTTACCACAGCAGTCAGCACGACTCGCATTTGCACGTTGGAACGGTGAAGTAATTGCCTCCAATGAAAAGCACGGGACAACGTCTCGTGCTTTTTTTAGCGTAAAAGCGGCTGTTTTTTTGATTTTTTGCTCTATTTTTTGTCGGCAAAACGTATCTATTGTATTCCAAGAACCTGCATTAACACTTAACCGCTCATGATAAACGATAACTATATTAACCATTTGGAAACCAACGTTTTCCCAAACTATTTCAATACCTGTCGCTGGTTTGCGGGGAAAGCACGTGCACAGAAAGAGTTTCAGGTTCAACATTCGTTGCCTTTTGGCAATGCCTGCATTATGATCGTTGAAGTTTCTTACTACGACGGTCCTTCTGAGTTTTACCAATTGCCGCTTACTGAAGTTTCTCACAACACCGAAATTCCCGAAAAAGGCATTCTTGAGAAAACGGATTCGACACAGTTGATCGATGCCATTTATGATGAAGGATTCAGAAAGGAATTATACACGAACATTTTCAAAAGTTCGCATCTTATTTCCGGTTCTTCACTGCTCACATCACAGAAAGGCAAAGGCCTCTCCGAGTCCGATACCCCGGAAAGCATCGACAGTTGGGTATTACCGGTCGATTCAAGCAATTCAGCGATGTTGTTTGGTGGAAAATATTTTCTGAAACTCTACCGAAAACTTTTCGACCAAACCAACCCCGAGGTTGAAATGGTGAGTTTTTTAACCCAACATTCCGGTTTCAGCAATATTCCTGCTTATGCCGGCAGCATTACCTGGCAACGTAAAGGGCTGCCCGACGTTACGCTCGGCATGATGCAACAAGCTATCCGCGCCGACAAAGACAATTGGGTCTTGACGGGCGATTTTCTCAACGATTTCATGTACGGCGTTCCGAGTGGCTTGTTTAGCATTAAAGAAGGAGTTTTTGAGCAGGTAGCCCTACTTGGCAAACGTACGGGTGAAATGCACCTCGGCTTGTATGCACCCGGTGCCGAAGAAGCGTTTGCTCCTGAAGCATTTGATGCTTCTTACCGGGCATTTTTGCTTGGTCGCCTCACTGACCTTCTCGACCGTCGCTATGCGTTGTTGATCGATAATTATCAAAAATTGGACGAACCTACGCAACGATTGGCGTGGATCTTTATGGAAGCGCGTGAGTTAATCGATGATTTTGCCCATGAAATGCTCACACGTCCACTGGAATCTCTACGCGTTCGGATTCATGGAGATTATCATTTGGGACAGGTACTTACCCAAAACGGCGACTTTATCATCATTGATTTTGAAGGCGAGCCTGAAGCGACCATTGCCGAACGTAAAATCAAGCATAGCCCATTTAAGGATGTTGCGGGTATGATCCGGAGCTATCATTATGCCGTCAGTGCGAAGCTTTTTGACAGCAACGAAACCAAATATATTTCCCCCGAAAAGCTTCAGGTTGTGTCGGACCGTTGGTACAAACTCATGCGAGATACCTATTTGGAAGCCTATTTGGAAGCATTTGGTTGGCCTCATCCGCTGTTCAAAAGTCAAAATGAAATTAACTTTTTACTGCTGTTCTTCCTGTTGGAAAAAGCGGTGTATGAGCTTGGGTATGAGATCAGTTATCGCCCGTCGTGGGTAAATATTCCCTTACGGGGAATTGTGGAAGTGATTCGGGAAATAGAGAAATTAAAAGAGCCGATAGTACGAATCAGTCGTTTAGGGGTTTCTTAAATTAACATCTCGAAAGGCCGGACGACTCGTTCAAAACTTTCGGGAAGTTTAAACGAAGTTTACTATTTTTGCCACCTGATTAAATAACCATTTTAATGATCAACATTCAATCCATCGTACAAGCCTCTATTGATACCAAAAATCGCGTCCTGTCTGACCAAACCCTTCTTGATACGGTTGCCGATGTAGCCGAAGCCATGACAACTGCTTTTAAAAATGGCAAAAAAGTGCTTTTTTGCGGTAATGGCGGCAGTGCTGCCGACGCGCAACACTTAGCCGCCGAATTCAGCGGTCGCTTTTATTACGACCGTCCGCCGTTGTATTCAGAAGCACTGCACGTCAATTCTTCCTATGTAACAGCCGTGGGCAATGATTACAGTTACGATGTTATTTATTCAAGAATGATTCAGGCCATGGGCCGGGAAGGCGATGTTCTGGTAGGGATTTCGACCTCCGGTAATTCAACCAATGTGATCAAAGCATTGGAAGTTGCTAACGAACTGGGAATGATCACGGTAGGCATGACGGGTGAAACCGGCGGAAAAATGAAAGAAGTGAGTACATTTTTGGTGAATATTCCTTCCAAAGATACTCCTCGCATTCAGGAATGTCATATATTACTCGGACATATCATGTGCGAGATCGTTGAAGCCAACGTATTTCCGAAATAATCATAAGAAAACCAACAACGTTAAAAAGATTCACCCAATTACTATTTCATAAATGTCTCTTTTACAAAACAAAGTAGCTATCGTAACGGGTGCATCTCGCGGAATCGGGAAAGCCATCGCCACTCGGTTTGCTCAGGAAGGCGCACAGGTAGCATTTACGTATTTATCAAGTGTTGAAAAAGGCCAAGCGTTAGAAGAAGAACTCCAACAATTTGGCACCAAGATCAAAGGGTATCGCTCCGATGCTTCCGATTTCAAATCGGCGGAAGACCTCATCGCTCAAGTAGTGGCCGACTTCGGAACTGTTGATATTGTAGTGAACAATGCAGGCATTACGCGCGACGGTTTATTAATGCGTATGACAGAAGAACAATGGGATGAAGTAATTCGCGTTAATCTAAAGTCTGTCTTTAATTTGACCAAAGCCGTGACACGCGTCATGATGAAAGCCCGCAGCGGTTCTATCATCAACCTTACGTCGGTGGTAGGTCTGACAGGCAATGCCGGACAGGCCAACTATGCCGCTTCAAAAGCAGGTATCATCGGATTTACAAAATCAGTGGCGAAAGAACTCGGCTCTCGAAATATTCGTTCTAACGCCATTGCACCGGGTTTTATAGAAACCGAAATGACAGGTGAGCTGAACGAGAAAGCCATCGAGGAATGGAAACAAAATATTCCACTCAAGCGCGGCGGCCAACCCGAAGAAGTAGCCGATTGCGTCGTATTTTTGGCATCAGATTTGTCTAAATACATTACCGGCCAAGTATTGCAGGTAGACGGCGGTATGGTTATGTAATTTGGCGTCGTTAGTCAATCGTCCACCGTCTTATCAGTGAGTACGCATTAACCCTTTTTCATTATGAACAATGGCCGACCTCGGGCGGCAAACGACCTTTGACTAACGACCCACTAAGACAAACACCATACAAATGCTTTTAACCGAAATTATCTTTCAAACTTCTCCCTGGTACGTCGGATTTTGCTTGTTATTGGGCGCAGCTTATGCGTTTTTTCTCTACCAACCCAAGCCTGTATGGAGTAAACTTCTTAATACCGGATTGGCCATTTTGCGGGGAGCGCTTGTGAGCATCATTGCCTTTTTACTGCTTAATCCGCTGCTGCGCAGCATTCAAACGCTCGTTGACAAACCAAAAGTGGTGATAGCGATTGATAATTCGGAATCAATGACCAACGATGGCCCCAAAACATTAACGGCCCTCAATAATCTTCGCGAAGCACTGGCGGATGAAGGGCTCGAAGTGGCCGTTCAAACACTCAATAGTGAAAATTACCAAGATGAACTTGCCAAGCTGAAATTTGACCGAACCACCACCAATCTGTCGAATTTGTTGAACAGCGCCAAAAGCAATTACGAAGGCCGCAACCTGACCGACGTGGTACTGTTGACGGATGGCATTAGTAATCAGGGCCTTGCTCCTACGTACAGCAATTATCCATTTCGTATCCACAGCATTGGGGTAGGCGATACTCTTCCTAAGCGAGACGTAAGCATCAAAGCCATTTCGGCTAATAAAATTGCTTATTTAGGTAATCAGTTTCCTATTCAGGCAGACATTACGGCGAGCGGTTTTCAGGGACAAACAGCTACTGTTTCGTTGCGCCAAAATGGAAGTACGATCAGTACACAACGCATCGCGTTTGGTCAAAAAGAAGATTTTAAACAGGTTTCGTTCCAAACTTCTTCCACTCAAAAAGGCGTTCAACATTATACATTGGATGTAGAACCGTTGAAAGGTGAATTTACAACCCGTAATAACCACCGCGATGTATACATTGACATCATCGACGGCAAAGAAAAAGTCCTGATGCTGGCCTTGGCCACGCACCCCGATATCAAAGCTATCCGAACTATTCTTGAAAAAAACCTGAATTACGAAGTAGATGTTAAAATTTTCGGGGTGAATCCGGCCGCCGAAACGTTTGCCGAAAAAAAATACGATCTGATCATTCTTCATCAACTGCCGGATCTGTTTAACATTGGCGGCGATATTCTCCAGCGCTACCTTCAGCGCGACAATACGCCTGTTTTCTTTATTTTAGGGACCCAATCCAATACTACCAAAGTCAGCCAGTTAAACTCTGCCGTAACGGTCATTTCCAACCCGGGGCAAATTGATAAGGTATCGGGCCGTTTTAATCCCAACTTCAAACTGTTGAATCTGGATGCTGATAAACTCAGTATTTTGGAAAAAATGCCGCCACTGACCGTGCCGTTCGGTGAATATCGCCTGATGCCCGGCAGTGAAACGATCCTGTATCAAAATGTCGGCAATCTGCGCACCAACAAACCTTTGTTGATCTTAAATACCGGTGGTGCCCGCAAATCGGCGGTACTTGTCGGTGAAGGAATCTGGCAATGGCGCTTGGAAGAATACGCCCTCACCGACAAGCAGGAAGCGGTCGATGAGTTGCTGCAAAAAGTGATTCAACTCATTTCGGTCAAAGAAGACAAACGCAAATTCAGGGTATATCCGCTGGCCAATGAGTATAATGTGGGCGATAAAGTGACGTTTGAAACGGAGGTTTACAACGATATTTACGAAAAAATATACGGCCAAAGTATCCGCCTCGAAATCACGGATGAAAAGGGCAAACTGCAACCTTATACGTATACCAACGGTGAAGGAAATTCGCGCTTTGAATTGAGCGGACTTAAACAGGGGGTGCACCAATTCAAAGCGACTACCAGTCTTAACAACAAAATTGAAACCGTAACAGGACAATTCATCGTTCGCGATCTGGCACTCGAATCGTTAAATCATACGGCTGATTATGGTATGCTGCGCGCTCTTGCCCAACAGTCCGGCGGTCAATTTGTTAAAGCAAACCAAATCGAAAGCTTGAAAGACTATTTGCTTAAAAATAAAGCCGTTGACCGCCTTGACAGTACCGAAGATCTTTCGGAATTGATTCAAAACAAGTGGTTATTTTTCCTTCTATTGCTTCTGGTTACGCTGGAATGGGGAACGCGTAAATACCAAGGGAGTTATTGAGTTGAGTATTATGGAAAAACAATTTTGTCGTCCTGAAAGGACTTATCTTCTCTTTTGGCGCAG
The DNA here is from genome assembly GCF_965279615.1 of Runella sp. NCBI lineage: Bacteria > Pseudomonadati > Bacteroidota > Cytophagia > Cytophagales > Spirosomataceae > Runella > Runella sp. The sequence continues at coordinate 1,141,959 of NZ_OZ257252.1, forward strand.
TTGCTCAGGTATTTTCAGCACGACAAATCAATTCCTTTTTCTGTTTTACATTTTGCATTTATCATTTTTCGGTTCTGACGCATTCGCCCAAGCTGATACCACACGTCCTAACTATCGTGCTTTACGGTGGCTTTTGGCGGGCGAGTCTGTTGCTTATTCGGCCTCTATCTACGGTCTGAGTAAAGCATGGTACAAAACACCTTTCACGCATTTCAGCATCAACGACGATGCCCACGAATGGAAACAGCTCGACAAAGTCGGGCATTTTTTTACGGCCTATCAGATATGTCGCCACACCGCTGCCATCTACAAACAAACCGGAATCACTAACCGCCAGGCAGCTTTGTATGGCGCATTATCCGGTTTCCTGTTTCTGACACCCATTGAGATTTTAGATGGATTTCAGTATCCAACGTATGGGTTTTCACCCAGCGATATGGTTGCCAACATCATGGGGCCATCGCTCTATTTGGGTCAGTATGCATTATGGGGTGAAGAACGCATCACTCCAAAGTTTTCTTTCTCTCCTACCTCTCTCGCTAAAATACGTCCGGAACTTTTAGGACGAAACTTTAGTGAGCAGTGGCTCAAGGATTACAACGGCCAAACGTACTGGTTTTCAGTAAATTTATCTTCTTTTGCGCCGCATTCCAACATTCCCAAATGGCTCAGTGTATCGCTCGGCTACGGAATTCATAATATGGTTGGTGCCGAAATAGAGAAGAGTCAATCGTTGGGTTATGACCCCTATCGCCAATATTACCTGTCGCTGGACATTGATTTTCGCCGCATTCCTACGCGCCACAAAGGGCTTAAAACACTTTTCTTCCTGCTCAATACCCTCAAAGTCCCTGCTCCTGCTCTGGAATTCAACCGAAAGCAAGGTTGGAAAGGGCATTGGCTGTATTTTTGAGAAATAAGTCGACTTAAGTTTGTGCAAATAATGCACATAGTGATTTTATGTACGCGCTGTTGCTTCTTCTGAAAATCACTTATCTCTTCCCGGTTCTTAAAATTATCCAGTACTGCCAAAAATGAAGCAAACCCAAAAAGTACCTAAAATTAAAAAGCCAATTTTGCCTTTATAAGTGGTAAGATTGGCTTTTCTGTGAGTATTTAAAGAATAAACATAACTTTACTTTCTTAAAAACCCTTGATAAATCATGGCAAAAACCAAGTTGATTCCCCGTGCTTCATCCGCTTACGACCCTCCTTTATTGATCAAAACCCTCCTTGCCCAAGCGGTTCGATACAATCCCCAACGCGAAATCGTGTATCGGGATCTATTCAGGATGGATTATCATACGTTTGATAAACGCGTGCGCCAACTTGCCAATGTTCTCACAAGCGCCGGCGTAGAAGCAGGTGATACTGTGGCCGTTATGGACTGGGACAGCCATCGATACCTGGAGTGCTTCTTTACTATTCCCTGTTTGGGTGCCATTTTGCACACCATCAATGTGCGGCTTTCGCCCGCACAGATTTTATATACCATGAATCACGCCGAAGACAAAGTGGTGATTGTTCATGAGGATTTTGTGCCGCTTCTTGAGGCCATTAAAGGACAACTTTCTACCGTCGAAAAATACATTATCATCAGTGACAAAGTATATGCAAACCCTGACGCAGAGATCATTTCTACGACATTTGCACTAGAGGGAGAATATGAACGTTTGGTCAATGATGCAAACGACCAATTTGAATTTCCTGATTTTGAGGAAGATTCCATCGCAACCACTTTTTATACCACCGGCACTACGGGCAACCCTAAAGGCGTCTATTTTTCTCACCGCCAGTTAGTGATGCATACATTCTGTTTACTGGCTTATTTCCCGGGTTATCGGGCACTTCCCTTGGATAATCGTGATGTATATATGCCCATAACACCTTTATTCCATGTTCATGGTTGGGGATTTCCGTTGTTGGCTACCATGCTCAATTTCAAACAGGTATATCCGGGCCGTTACGAGCCTGAAATGTTGCTTAGGCTGTTGCTCAAAGAAAAAGTAACATTCTCGCATTGTGTGCCAACTATTTTAACGATGTTGGTCAACAGCCCCATTGCCAAACAGGTTGACCTGAGCAATTGGAATGTACTGATCGGGGGTTCAGCTCTAACACGGGGTTTGGCCAAGGCTGCATTGGAACTGGGCATTAACATAACGCAAGGGTACGGAATGTCGGAAACGGCACCGATCATGGCCGTTGTTCACCTCAACGATGAGCAACAAAAATTAAGCATTGAAGATCAACTTGAATTTAGAACAAAAGCGGGAAAAATCGGCCCATTCGTTGAATTGCGACTCATGGATGATGAAGGCAACTTCCTCCCTCACGATGGCGAGACCGTGGGCGAATTGGTAGCACGTGGACCGTGGATGACACAGGGGTATTACAAAGATCCGGAAGCATCGGAAAAGCTTTGGGCCGGCGGATGGCTACATACCGGCGACGTTGCTACTATCGGTCCCGATTATTATGTCACCATCGCCGACCGCGTCAAAGATGTGATCAAGACGGGCGGAGAATGGGTATCTTCATTGGATATTGAGAATTTGCTTTCACAAATAGAAGGCGTCGCCGAGTCGGCTGTCGTAGGATTTCCCGATATAAAATGGGGGGAAAGACCGCATGCTATTCTCGTTATCAAGCCTGATTATCAAGGTAAATTAACACCGGAAAGCATTAAATCTACTTTGCAGGCAAAAGTAGATTGTGGAGAGATCAACCGATGGTATGTTCCGGACCAAATCAAATTTGTTCCCGAAATCCCTAAAACCTCCGTTGGTAAAATTGACAAAAAGCGGATACGTTCCGAAATGAAGGAAATGATCATGAGGAATTAGTCATTCAAGTTATTATAAAAGCTTTGTAAATTTTATTAAAAGTCCGTTTTGCCATAACGAAAGTAGCTAAAAAAAGAACCCTTTGGTGTGGCAAAACGCGCTTATTTACCAAAAAATCGCCATTATTGTAATCCGTATCAGGAAACTGCCTAACGCTTTACAAAATGCCTTCATCACCAAAGAACAAACTTTCAAACCCTAATCGTCAAACCCAATCTACCCTTCTCGGCGCGGCCTTCCTTATGGCTACTTCCGCCGTTGGACCGGGCTTTCTGACGCAAACCACCGTTTTTACCGATAAATTATTAGCCAATTTCGGCTTTGTTGTTCTCCTTTCCATTTTGCTGGACCTGGGCGCTCAACTCAATATTTGGCGCATTATTGCCGTCACCGAAAAGAGAGCGCAGGATATTGCTAACGATCTGTTTTTCGGGCTTGGGTATTTGCTTTCTGCATTGATCGTCATTGGAGGTTTTGCATTCAACATTGGCAACGTGGCCGGAGCAGGCTTAGGTATTGAGGTCATGAGTGGCTTAGACGTAAAAATCGGCGCGGTCATCAGCGCCTTGATCGGCATTGGGATTTTTTTATTGCCTGAAGCCGGAAAAGTCATGGACAATTTCGCCAAATGGTTGGGTCTCTTGATGCTTATATTGATCGCTTACGTTGTTCTTTCCGCTAATCCTCCAATTGGCGAAGCGATTACCCGAACAATCTTCCCTCAAAAGTTTGACCCAATTGCCACTATTACGCTGGTTGGTGGAACAGTTGGCGGTTATATTACCTTCGCGGGCGGGCATCGACTTTTGGAAGCAGGAGTTAAAGGTGCTGATGCGCTGCCATTGGTCAACCGTAGTGCTACAATGGGCATATTGGTCACCTCTTTTATTCGTTATTTTTTGTTTCTGGCCACCTTAGGAGTCGTCACAGCGGGGCTTACATTGGGCAAAGAAAACCCACCGGCATCGGTATTTCAATTGGCCGCCGGGCAAACAGGCTATCGGTTATTTGGGGTATTGATGTGGAGCGCAGCTATTACTTCAGTCATTGGCTCAGCGTATACTTCGGTCTCTTTTCTGCGTACTTTCCACTCATCATTGGAAAAGAACCACCGCTTTTTAACCGTTGGTTTTATCGTTATTTCGACCGTTTTGTTTTTATGGATTGGAAAACCCGTACAGATTCTGGTGTTCGTCGGGACATTGAATGGCTTTATTTTACCCATTGCCTTGGCAGTTATGCTCATCGCCGCTCGAAACAAGCGATTAATAGGGACTTACAAACATCCTGTTTGGTTGCAACTTTCGGGTTGGCTTGTGGTGCTGATAATGAGCGGAATGGCTTTTAAAGCATTGATTTAAAAAGTTTACAACTACATATCTAAGCCTCTATACAATCGTTTCAAGGACAAAGGGCATTGATGAAGCGCATACAAAACGGCAGTAGCCTCGTCGTTATCGTAATCGCGAATGATCCACGTAGCGTCGGGTTGCTTGGTATAAACTGAAACATGCTTGCGATCTTGGTGGATCAGCACGTACTCTTTAAAACTCGGCAACGTTCGATACATTTCATATTTGGTGGTACGGTCAATAGCTTCAGTAGACTTTGACAATACTTCAACCACAAGAAGAGGGTTGATTATAGTATCTTTACGGTTTTGAAAAAATTCAGGCTTTTCACAAATTACTACTGCGTCCGGATAAACAACTTTGTCATATTGTTCAATTCTGATTTTAGTATCGCTGTTGTTTACGATATAATCAAAATTATTCTCTTCTATGAAAATATCAATTAGATTAGCCGCTTTCTGGGCTAAACGGTTGTGATTGAATGTTGCTCCTGCCACCGGTCTTATAATTCCATTATGATATTCGTGTTTGTGTAAAGCCTTTTCCTCAGATTGGAAATAAGCCTCCAACGACACGCGACGCGGGCCTTCAATTATCCTACGGGTTTTAGCTGGCAGCATAGCTTATTTTTTAGTCAAAGATACTTTTTTTTAATTTTTCTTCCCTATTTGGCATTCTAAATCATATCGGTGAACTCACTTAATTCCAGAAATGACTCGCATTGGTCTTCTTTCCGACACTCATTCCTATTTAGATAATGCTGTTTTTGACTATTTCAAAGACTGTGATGAGATTTGGCACGCCGGCGATCTGGGGAATCTCGAAATTTTGGAAAAACTGGAGAAATTCAAACCGCTACGTGCCGTTTATGGGAATATCGATGCCAAAGAAGTGCAATGGCAAGCCCCCGAGCATCAACGATTTGAACTCGAAGGATTTCGGATTTGGATGACCCACATCGGCGGCGCTCCGCCCAATTACAATCCTCAGGTCAGGCCTGAATTAAAGAAAAACACGCCGGACATTTTCATCTGCGGTCACTCGCACATTTTGCGCGTCATACGCGATCCTCAACTTCGTAATATGCTGTACATGAACCCCGGCGCAGCAGGGCGTGAAGGATTTCATAAAGTTCGTACTGTATTGCGCTTTACCTTGGATAACGGCAAAATCTCTCAATTGGAAGCCATTGAGTTGGGGAAACGGGGTAGCTTATAAAAAGAAAGGATGCGTTTCCGCATCCTTTCTTTTTATAAATTATTACTTTTTTATTCCTTCTCGCCTTCCAACCCATCCGTGATCATCTTACGAATCATTTGGTGAGGACGAAGGCCATTTGTACGTTTATTGCTGTTTCCATTGCCGTAATTCATGGTTCTGTCGGCAGAAGAAGAAGCCTTAAGGGCCAAATTATGCGTATTAAGCATTGAATTGCGGAATTGCGTAAACTCTTCTTCGTTCATCATTTCACGGGCAATTTCTCCTTTGGCATAACCATCGTTGAAGGAAGCGATCCGACTGTCCGTTTGTGCCAAACGCGTTGATTCGATGAGTTCATCCAAGTCATTCCGCAATTTTGTACGCTCAGCCCGTAGATCATCCAACGTTTGAAATTGCTGAAGTTCATGTTCCAAAATATCTTTCTGCGTAGTCTGCTCAGCCAGATCTTTATCCGCTTCCTGTAGCTCTTTGTTCAGTTTTCGGCGACGACGTCCCAATCGCCACAAACGGGGGTCGATCTGGAGCCAACGATACCAGAAATTTTGTAATACCGGCAGCGCCATTCCAAGCGAAACGGCTCCCGCCAAGGCAAATAAAATACCGCTCAAAACAAAGGATGCCAAGGCCCAAGGGCTATTGACCAACCCCAAATTGAGTTCATCGGAACGCAAAAGCTGTTGTTCAATTTTTTGTAATAATACCTGTTGTTCTTTTGGCGTAATAGTGCTGTTGGGATCAAGCGGGGTAGCGCCCAATTGAAGGTTTTTAACGGATTTATTAATGGCTTCTTTCAGTTTGTCAGTGCGGTAGGCTTCGTAACGAAACCAACCCAAAATGCCCAAAGTCACAATAGCGAACCCTGCCAAACCTACTTTGAACCATGCATAACGCTTACGATCCTGTTGAGTGTGTTGATCTACATACGGCTTTTCAATCAGGCGGTCGTAGGCCGGTTTCAGCAAAATGGAGATCATAGCAAGACCAACGGCAAAAGCCCAAGCCTCATTGCTGTTCCGAATATTGAGCGCGTACGCCACAATTTCGTGCGAAATAATTAAGTCCCCGAAAATAAAAGCAGCACCCGCAAAGAAGAAAAAGAAACCCGCCAACAACGAATACTCTGACTGTGTTTCTTTACGGCGATGGCGTAACGCTTCCGTTTCTGCATCAACTTTATCACGTTGAGAAGTCAGTTCTGTAATGCGTTTTGTTGCTTTTATAACCCGTTGGACAAATTCCTGCAAACGGTCATACGCTGTTTTGCGCTTTACGGCCGTTTCTTCGATTTCTTTATCGATGCGTTGAATATCATTTCGACGGTCGTCGATGCGTTGGGCAAGCCAATTATAATGAATTTGGCTTGACAAATAGCTTTCGTAGGGATTACGATTTTCCGAACCCTCAATCCCGCTGTTATAGCCGTGTTGAAAATCCGATTCTTCGGTGTGCTCTTTATTTGTTTCCTGCATGGCTTTCTTTGTTTTAAAAACTTGCAACTAATTTTATGCCGGGTAATTATAGACTTTCCAAGTTTTAAGTATTCAGACATAAACTCGGAAAGTCTGTGTCGTTTGATTACTTATTGTTGATTTTTTGAGGTTGACTGAATCGCCCTCATTTGTCGGTCTGTCAAACGGTCGCGCAATTGGCGCGCAAGGTAAAATTCGCTCTCAAATAATTTGATAAGCGCATCACGACGTGCATTAACCCGCGCCAGTTCCGCCTCTGCCCGATTCAGATGCGGCATGATCTGCCATTTTTGAATACGCAGTTCATCTATTTCTGCATTCAAACGATTCGTTTCTTCTTCCCACGTTTCTGTTTTGCTTGTTTTTTCTTTTTTCATGTCAGCTCCCGTCAGCCAAATCCGCAGATCATTGCGAAGTACGGTGATATTGCTCAAGAGCAATTTGCCGGCAAACAGAAACAGGAAAAACACAAACACAAACAACGCCACTGCTCGCCAAACGGTTTGATTTTGAAGCGCTTGTACAAACACAAACAACGCCGCTGCAAAAGGCATACCAACCTCCTCTAAAAGTCTGCGCCACGACACATTGCTGTCGGTATCGTGGAAAAGTGAGACTCTTCCAAATAAGTTAAACATCCCTGCCAGAAACACTCCAACGGCTATCCATTGGCTGCTTGAATACAAAGGCTGTAGTGTATCTGCAATCAGGAAATAATTGCCTACACACATCGCCGTAGAAAACACCAGGCCTACAATGGTACGGGGCAATTGGTGCTCTCCTTCATTTTGGCGCGCATCCAATTCCGCAGCCTTATCTTTCAGCTCATTGATCTTGGTTTCTTTTTGTTCAATGAACAAATTCAATTCCTGTATCTTTTCACCATGACGTTCTACATCTAACTCTAAATCAGCTGTTTGATGAACAAAATAGCTCCTGATAATGGCTACTTTTTCTTCGGGTTTTGATTCCGAAAGTCCAAAAATAACGCCTTCATCACGGAGCATTGTTTCATCCTCCAACCATGAAGGCCATTCCACGGGAATAGTCGGCTGTACGGGTTGAGGTTGCGTAAAATCCCACGTATGGGTGGGAGCGGGAGTCTCTTCGGTCAGGATACGTGTTTGCGGCACAATCACAGGTAAAGAGGTCGTTGGAAGTTCAGTGGTCAACTTCGGGCTTTCGGTCTTGGGAGGGTCCAATTCCGCAAAAGACACTAATTCGGGGTCTTTTCGGAAGTTGTCAGGGCTAAAATAGGCTTTGATTCGATCAAAAAGGCTCATAGTGGCGTATTTGGGCTGTTAAAACGGACGTTTTATAAACTTGAAGTTGAACAAAATTATTGTACAGCGCCCCAAAAATGGGACGAAAGGCGCAATTTATGACGCAGAGTTCATTTTTTTACCTTTAAATAAAAAACTCCACACAAAATGTGTGGAGTTTTTTCTACAAATTCTATAAAATCAAAGCCTATGCCTTTGTCGCAATCTTCAATTCGTCCAATTGCTTTTGGTCAATGGTCGAAGGTGAATCGATCATCACATCGCGGCCTGAATTGTTTTTGGGGAAGGCAATAAAATCACGGATTGAGTCAACCCCTCCAAAGATGGAGCAAAGTCGGTCAAATCCGAAGGCGATTCCCGCGTGCGGCGGCGCGCCAAATTCAAAGGCATCCATCAAGAATCCGAATTGTGCTTTCGCTTCTTCAGGCGTAAAGCCCAAGATCTCGAACATTTGCATTTGCAACGGACGTTGGAAAATCCGTACCGAACCTCCTCCTACTTCGGTTCCGTTGATAACCATATCATAGGCATTGGCTCGAACAGCACCTAAGTCGGTCGTCAACAAAGGAATATCTTCCGGTTTCGGACTCGTAAACGGGTGGTGCATGGCAAACCAACGCCGCTCTTCTTCTCCGTATTCCAACAGCGGAAAATCTACCACCCATAACACTTTGTACTCGTCAGGATTGCGCAACCCTAAACGGCTACCCATCTCCAAACGAAGTTCGTTCAATTGCTTACGGGTTTTGTTGGCCTCACCCGCCAGAATGAGCATCAAGTCGCCGGGTTCAGCGCCGAATGCTTCCGCCCATTTTTTCAGATCTTCTTCACTGTAAAATTTATCAACGGATGATTTTATGGTTCCATCTGCATTATAGCGGGCATAGATCAATCCTTTGGCGCCGATCTGCGGGCGTTTTACCCATTCGGTCAATTCGTCTATTTGCTTACGCGTATATTCTGCACAGCCTTTGGCACACACCCCGACCACCAATTCAGCCGAATCGAACAAGCCGAAATTTTTTCCTGACGTAACGTCAATATCGCCTTTCAGTTCTACAAACTCCATTCCAAAACGTACATCCGGCTTGTCAGAACCATATTTCTTCATAGCGTCGGCGTATGTCATGCGCGGAACTTCCGGCAAATCAAGTCCTTTGACCGCTTTGAACAAATGACGAATCAGCCCTTCAAACATTTGCAATACGTCTTCCTGCGTCACAAACGACATTTCGCAGTCGATCTGCGTAAATTCAGGCTGACGGTCAGCACGAAGGTCTTCGTCACGGAAACATTTTACGATCTGGTAATAACGGTCAAATCCCGACACCATCAACAACTGTTTGAAGGTCTGCGGAGACTGGGGCAAGGCATAAAATTCGCCCGGATTCATCCGGCTTGGCACCACAAAGTCGCGGGCACCTTCCGGTGTAGACTTGATCAAAACGGGCGTTTCTACTTCAATAAAATTCTGAGCGTCCATGAAAAGACGCGTTTGTTGAGCTACTTTATGGCGCAGTTCCAGATTTTTGCGCACTATATCACGGCGCAGATCCAAATAGCGGTATTTAAGGCGAAGTTCATCACCGCCGTCGGTTTTATCTTCAATTTGGAAAGGAGGTAACTTGGCCGGATTCAGCACCGCCAGTCCCGTCAATTTTATCTCAATATCTCCCGTTGCCATTTTATCATTCTTGGCAAATCGCTCGGTCACTACGCCGGTGGCCTGTACCACAAATTCACGGCCTAGGTTTCGGGCCTGCGCAATGATCTCCGGATTGGTCTTTCCTTCTTCGAGCATTAATTGAGTGATACCGTAACGATCACGCAGGTCGATCCATATCATACCGCCTTTATCGCGTGTACGTTGTACCCAACCGCTGAGAATTACTTCTTTACTGACATCTGAAATACGGAGTTCTCCGCAAGTGTGCGTTCTGAGCATACAAAAGTCTATTTCTTAATTTCTTTAAAAAGTGCCGCAAAAGTAAGGAATAAATGGGAGTTCGTTATAAATAGTACAAAGTAGATGCCAATTTTTTACATGTATTTTCCAATTATAATCTTCTTACATTAACCCTGTTACCTGCTTTTGTGCCATAATTCAAGTTTATTGCCAACTATTTTGAGCGCGATAATTATCTCTTCCCTATCTTTAAACTTGTTTACTAACAATTTGGTTATTTACTTTGAAGAGAACGGTTTGAATAAACTCTTTCCGTTTAACGGTAAATTGCCACTAAATTTCAACCTCCTTGAACCGCGTTATAGACAACCACGGACGTCCCATTAGCTACCTGCGCCTTGCCGTTACTGACCGGTGCAATCTGCGTTGCTTTTATTGTATGCCCGAAGAAGGGATCAAATATGTTCCCAAACCGCATTTATTGACGTGGGAGGAAATGGAACGTGTGATTCGGATATTGGTCAGCATGGGCGTCGACAAAGTACGACTTACGGGCGGCGAGCCATTCGTTCGGCGCGGTATTATGGAATTTTTGGAAGAGATAAATAAAATTGACGGTCTTCGTCAAATAAATATTACCACCAACGGCGTACTGACGGCTCCGCTTATTCCCGAATTCCGGCGATTGGGTATCAAATCGGTCAATCTCAGTTTGGATACCCTTGACCGTCAGCGATTTTATGACATTACCCGTCGTGACGAATTTCAGAAAGTTTGGCAAACATTTGAAGCCCTGCAGGAGTATAACATTTCTACTAAGTTAAACTCCGTGGTAATGTCAGGAAAAAATACGGACGATATTATTCCAATGGCAGAACTTACGCGCACACACAATGTCAGCGTGCGTTTTATTGAAGAAATGCCTTTCAATGGTGACGGTGCTCATGAGTATCAGGAATTCTGGAATTATCGCAGAATTCTGGAGGAACTGAAAAAATCATATCCGGGCATTTATAAACTGCCGGACCCTCCCGCTTCCACTTCTTATAATTATCAGATTCCAGGCCACAAAGGTACCATTGGAATCATTGCGGCTTTCAGTCGAACCTTCTGCGGTACGTGCAATCGCCTGAGGATCACTCCTCAGGGACAGTTTAAAACCTGCCTTTACGATGACGGTGTTTTTAACATCAAAGACCTGTTACGTCAGGGATTGAATGATGAAAGCGTAAAGCAACGTATTTTTGAAGTACTTCAACACCGGGCCAAAGATGGCTTTGAAGCGGAAGCAAGACGTACGGTGGGTGAGGTATCGGAATCTATGTCAACGATCGGCGGCTAACCTTACTCATCATCTACTTTCACGTGCTTCCAGTTCTCTCCCGAGCGTATACGATTGAGTTGCGTGTGTGTTATTCCAAACTGTTTCGCAATCATTTTCAAGCGGCTCTTATCGCTTTTCAGCATTTTCTTGATCATTCTGACTTTGATCTCGGTCAGCTTGTAATTACGGGTTCGGGTAGGAAGTTTACGATTTATGACTGCCGGATTTTCGCGATTATGGTCAACCATTTCTACTTTTGTGACCCACTTGAGGTTTTCGGCACGATTGTTTTGTTTATCAAAATCAAGATGGATCACGTACTTGTGCAATTCACTTTCCTGTTTCAAAAACAATTCTGCCACCAATTTATGAACGTACTTATTAATGGTCTTTCCCCCCGCAATTCGAATATTAAGCGAACGGTACCCTTGAATTACCGAGCCTTTGATAATTACCGCCTTTTTTTCTTCGTTCTGAAAACTACGAAGGCGTCCATAATTAGAGACTTCATAGTGGGGTGGATTATCAATTCCCACAAACTCAATGGGGACCCACTTTTCATTCCAATAATTAATTGCTTTCTTATCACTCATTGCGTCGTTAATGAAAGTTAAAATTAGTAAGAAATACCATATATACGTTCGAGGGGTGTGATTAGAACACGTTTTAGCAACTTTTGTTTTGAAAAAAATCAGAATTCTTAAAAAAATGAAAAAAACACTCATTCTTGGTGCCTCCGGCAATCCGGCACGTTATTCATTTCTCGCAGCAAATCGACTGGTGCAGCATGGTCACCCCATTGTAATGCTGGGACTGAAAGAAGGGCAAGTGGCCGGCAATCAGATCCTAACCGGAAAACCTGGAGTTAAAGACATTGATACTGTAACGCTTTATATTGGGCCTCAACACCAACCCGAATGGTATGATTACATTCTTGCACTTCAACCTAAACGCGTAATTTTCAACCCCGGTACAGAAAATCCTGAATTTGAGCAACTCTTGAACAATAACGGCATTGAGGCAGAAGAAGCGTGTACTTTGGTCTTACTCTCGATCGGGCGTTATTAGGTTCAGTTAAAGAAGGCACAAAGACCTTCTCTAACTGTGAACGAACAGGGCTATACTTTCTATTTCTTCGGCCTCGACAAGTCCTTCATCAGTGATGTTTGACAAACGGAGCGTTTTCATTTCGTTGATCAATAAAGGATCATACTGCACGCTTACACGGACGTAATTTTCGGTAAAGCCCTGCATATACCCATTGACTACTTCGTCTTCAAATAAAACGGTTCGTTCGCTTCCCAATTGGCTTTCATAGAAAGCGCGGCGCTTTTTATCCGACAAAATATGCAACATCTTGGAACGCTCTGCCCGCTGTGATTGAGGAACAACCGGCTTAATATCAACCGCCAATGTATTGGGGCGTTCAGAATACGTAAAAACGTGCAAATAGGAAATATCCAATTCGTTTAAAAAATGATAGGTTTCCAAAAACTCATCATTGGTTTCGCCCGGATGTCCCACAATCACATCTACGCCAATGCAGCAATGCGGCATTAACTCCTTGATTTTGTTGACCCTCTCCACGTAAAGTTCGCGACGATAACGACGGCGCATCAAACCCAATATTTTATTGGAACCCGATTGCAGCGGAATATGAAAATGCGGCACAAAACGCTTTGATTGAGCCACAAAAGCGATGATCTCGTCCGTTAATAAATTGGGTTCGATCGAAGAAATACGGAAGCGTTCAATCCCCTCCACTTCATCCAACGCTTTGACCAATTCAAAAAATGTTTCTTTTCGTTGGCCGTTTTGCAGACCAAAATCGCCGATATTCACCCCCGTCAGCACAATTTCCTTCACACCGCGAGAAGCAATTTCGTGAGCTGATCTGACCACATTTTCAATGGTGTCAGAACGGCTTTTGCCGCGCGCCAACGGAATAGTGCAATACGCGCAGGGATAGTCGCAACCATCCTGCACTTTCAGAAAAGTACGCGTACGGTCATTGAGCGAATAGGCTACATGATAATCTACCGCATCTTCGATGGGCGAGGCAAACACTTTCCCTTTGGATTGCGAAGGCTCTTTGACAAATCCATCCAATAAATCGATCAATCTAAATTTTTCAGCGGCTCCCAAAACGGCATCCACACCCGGAATTTCCGAAATTTCCTTTGGTTTAAGCTGAGCATAACAACCGATAATGGCCACATATCCATCCGGATTGATCGCCTGCGCTTCACGGACGATCTTACGGCATTTCTTATCGGCATTTTCGGTTACCGAACACGTATTGACAATAAATATATCGGGTTGGTCATTGAATGCGACTTTCTTATACCCCCGCTGCTCAAACATCCGTGAAATACCGGACGTTTCAGAATAATTAAGTTTACAGCCTAATGTATAAAATGCTACTTTTTTCATCCTGCAAAATTAGTGATAATCAAGCTGATTGAGGTAAGGAGCGGTCGAAGTTTTTAGCATTTCCACCAAATCTGCGTCCATAAATCCATATTCATCCGGAATATTCAGGACAATGATTTGTTTTTCTGCACCTAAACTCAGGAACCAGGCCTTTAAAATCTCCCGGTGCTTTTTCTCCATCACAAAAATCAGATCGGCCCAATGAACCAATTTCTCCGAAATTTTTATCCGTGCCCGCGGCGATGTTCCCGCCGAACGTACTGAGAAAGTGGACTGATTTTTAAAAATTTCTTCTGCGGTAGGACTTCGCCACTGATTTCGGCTGCAAACAAAAAGAACGTTTACCATTTCTTCAAATTGCTTTCAATACTTTTGTGAGTCAAACAAAAAAAATATATGTTTGGTGCGTATTCCATAAACAGTTCAATCATTCCTCAAACTAAACCCTAAGAATGGCAAATATGCGATTTAAGGCCATCGAAACGGCCTACAACCGTACAGCGATCAGCGTATCCGGTCCCGGAGAAAAAGTAGCTGATTACTACGGTTCATATACATTTAACGACGACGTGATGAAAACGTTGTTAACTCCTGAAGCCTACCTTAAAGTATCCAATGCCATCAAATCAGGCTCCCGCATAGACCGCGAGATTGCCGACGAAGTTGCTGCGGCCATGAAAGCATGGGCCACTTCCAAAGGCGCTACGCATTATACTCATTGGTTTCAGCCGCTTACGGGCGGAACGGCCGAAAAACACGACGCTTTTTTTGATGTGACTCCTTCAGGCAAAGCCATTGAAAAATTCAAAGGGAGTGCCCTTGTACAGCAGGAACCCGACGCGTCTTCGTTTCCAAGCGGAGGTTTGCGTGCTACTTTTGAAGCCCGTGGCTACACCGGTTGGGACCCAAGCTCTCCGGCATTCTTAATGGACAATGGTGCCGGTGGTAAAACGCTCTGTATCCCCTCCGTCTTTATCTCCTATACGGGCGAGGCACTGGATTACAAAACGCCGATTTTGCGCGCATTACATGTGCTGGATAAAGCCGCTACTGCGGTAATGTATTACTTTGATCGCAACGTCGAAAAAGTTACTGCAACGCTCGGCCCGGAGCAGGAATATTTTTTGGTAGATAAAGCGCTTTACTACGCCCGCCCTGATTTGGTCATGGCCGGGCGCACCGTATTTGGGCACTCTCCTGCCAAAGGCCAACAATTGGAAGACCATTATTTTGGGTCCATTCCTCCACGCGTCAATGCGTTTATGGTCGATTTTGAGTATGAAGCATGGAAGTTGGGCATTCCGGTTCGCACCCGCCACAATGAAGTAGCGCCCGGCCAATTTGAATGCGCCCCGACCTTCGAAGAACTCAATCTGGCCATTGATCACAATGCGTTGTTGATGGATCTGATGAATAAAATCGCCGAACGTCATAATTACAAAGTGCTTTTCCACGAAAAACCTTTTGCGGGAATCAACGGAAGCGGAAAACACAACAACTGGTCAATGATGACCGACACAGGCGTTAACTTACTGGCACCCAGCACCAAACCAAAAGAAACATTACGGTTCTTAACGTTTTTGATGAACGTTGTAAAAGCCGTTCATGATCATGCCGATCTGCTACGCGCCTCTATTGCTTCAGCGGGCAATGAATATCGCCTTGGAGCCAATGAAGCGCCACCGGCTATTGTTTCTATTTTCTTGGGAGAAGAACTTATTCGATTGTTGGAAACCCTCGAAAATCGCGGCGAGATCCAATTGGAAAAAGGCGACAATGTATTTTATAAACTGGGCATTACGCGCACACCTCCTCTAATGCGCGACAATACCGACCGTAACCGTACCTCACCGTTTGCCTTTACGGGCAACAAATTTGAGTACCGCGCCGTGGGGGGAAGCGCCAACAGTGCTTCGCCTATGATCATTCTCAACACCATCGTGGCAAATCAGCTCCAAGAGTTTAGAAAAGAGTT
Organism: Runella sp.; assembly: GCF_965279615.1. Lineage (NCBI taxonomy): Bacteria > Pseudomonadati > Bacteroidota > Cytophagia > Cytophagales > Spirosomataceae > Runella > Runella sp. The sequence continues at coordinate 1,157,768 of NZ_OZ257252.1, forward strand.
GGAAGCGCGTCTTGAAACAGGGGAAAAGAAAGAATTGGCCATCGTAGATATTCTCAAAGATTACTACCGTGAATCCAAACGCATTCTTTTTCAAGGCAACGGGTACTCGGAAGATTGGGTACAGGAAGCGGCCAAACGCGGTCTTTCGAATATTGCCTCAGCCCCATTGGCTTTAGGGAAATACATTGATCCTGCTTCTATTCTGGTGCTCGAAAAGATGGGCGTTCTGAGTGAACGTGAAGTACACGCTCGCTACGAGATCGAACTGGAAAATTACATCAAAAAAGTCCAGATCGAATCGCGCGTCATTGGCGATCTGGCGCTTAATCACGTTGTTTCGACGGCGGTGAAATACCAACATCAATTAGCACAAACGGCAAAATCGTTGGTTGAGCTGGAATTGATCGACGAAGCACAACCACTGAAAGAACTCATCAAAGAAATCTCTCGACGAGTATCCATCATTAAGCAGGCAGTAGAAGCAATGACCGAAGCCCGCAAAAAAGCCAATAATACGGAAAGCATTCCCGAGCGCGCCGAGTTATACGGGTCAGAAGTAAAAGACTATTTTGATAAAATTCGCTACGAAGTCGATAAGCTTGAACTTCTGATCGATGACGAAGACTGGCCATTGGTAAAATACCGCGAAATGCTGTTCGTTAAATAGTATAAATCTTCTTCGTTTCTCATTAAAAAGCCGCCTGATAAGCGGCTTTTTTTATGCCGGAATTTTACCGTTTAATAAACTTTTTTTCCTCTTTTTATTCATCCAATTTATTTTGTCTTATCAATTCAAAAGCAAACATATATGAACACTCCCGAAACTCCCAATCCTGCTCATGCAGCCCTTGATGAGCAACACCGTCGCGTGGTTGAAATGGTTCACTGCTATGCTGAATCCGTAGGTTTATCCCGTGAGCAAACCTATAATGCAGAGCGTAAAAATTGGCGTTGGAAAAACGGCTCGGCCAATATTGAGGTCTTGATCGACAAATTGAATTTTTCCAATGGAAGCCGTCGTGATTACCTACGCGTATTTTCTCCGCTCATGACCATCCCGACCAATAATTTGCTGGCTTTTTACCGTCATCTGTTAGAACTAAACGATTCAAAACTAGGCGTAAAATTGACGATCATGCCCAATAGCCAAATGGTCTATGCCACTTATGAGCGCGACATTAAAGGGATGGATTACAGTGAATTGTCTACCTGTATTGCCGATTTGGAATATTGGGCTGACAAACTGGACGATGAACTCAAAGCGCAGTTTCCTAACTTATCAAATTAAGAATACGCATTAATTGTTTTTCCTACATGGTCGTTTTACAAAACGATTGGCTATTTTTACGCTTTCATAACTAGGTAACGTCAGCGTATTTGCAAGGATAAACAAGCTATGGTTTCTGAATTCGGCACTATTCTCTTATTTATATTTACGGCCATTGTCCTCATCGTTTCGATGCTGATGCTGGCCAAAGTGCTGCGGCCTCACAAGCCCAATGAAGAGAAATTAACGACCTATGAATCAGGCGAGGATCCCATAGGAAATGCCAACGTGCAATTCAACGTGCGTTTTTATGTAGTGGCGCTGGTCTTCCTTTTGTTTGAAGTGGAACTTGTTTTTTTATTTCCGTGGGCCGTTGTTTTTGGCCAAGCTCCTCTTATCCAACAAACAGGCGGTTTGTGGGGTTGGTTCTCGCTGGTGGAGATGTTGATTTTTGTGGGAATTTTGGTACTGGGCCTGGCTTACGCTTGGGGCAAAGGATATTTGGATTGGGTACGTCCTCAGCCTAAAGTACCTGTTTTGGATAGTAAAATACCCAATGATCTGTATCAGAAAGTGAACGAAAAATACGGCAAACAGCCTATAAATGTTAAATAGACGTTAGAGATGACTAGATCATTCTAACGTCTATTTAAACTTCTTACGGCTCTTAGTCCGGAGTTGTTATTTCACGCCTACGAGTTCTACTTCAAATATCAAGGCCTGACCCGCCAATGGGTGATTGGCATCTACCAAAATTTGCGAATCCGTTACATCCACTACCGTTACAGGCACAGGTTGTGGATTTCCGTCTTGGTGCATGTTTAATTGCATTCCTACCTCAAACGGAATATCGTCGGGTAGATCAGAACGGTTGAATGGAAAAACCAATTCATCCTGCGAAGGGCCGTAGGCCTCTTCTACCGGAATATCGATTGTTTTTTTATCTCCAATGCTCATTCCCTGAATTCCGTTGTCGAAGCCCGGAATCACCATTCCTGAGCCGAGTTCAAACTCCAATGGCTCACGTCCTTCCGACGAATCAAAAACAGTACCGTCGGTCAAGGTGCCTTTGTAATGTACCTTTACGGTATCTCCTGATTTTGCTACACTCATTTTGTTGTTGTTTTGAATGATTGATTTTATTGATTGCTCTATTTTAAGTTGTACTTGCTGAAATAAAATCAACTTCAATCCAACCTAAAAAGTTTTACTAATAAGCCCGCGCAAATAACACACGCCGACTTGAAGGTTGCCCCGTCAGAATACATTTACCTTCTTCTTCAGGAGCATTGTATGGAATACAACGAATTGTTGCTTTCGTTTCTTCTTTAATGCGTTCTTCGGTTTCGGAAGTTCCATCCCAGTGAGCCAAAATAAACCCTCCTTTATCGTCCAGGATTTTTTTAAACTCAGCATAATCATCTACCTGATAGGTATTTGCAGTACGGAACGCCAACGCTTTAGCATAAATATTCTGTTGAATATCTTCCAACAGCGTTTCAATTCTATCCACAATTCCTTCCAGCGGCACCGTCGTTTTTTCTTTTGTATCACGACGAGCCACCTCAACTGTGCCGTTTTCAAGGTCACGGGCACCCAGTGCTAAACGCACAGGCACACCTTTCAATTCATATTCGGCAAATTTCCAACCGGGCTTGTTGGCATCAGAATCATCGAATTTCACACTGATTCCTTTTTTGCGAAGGCCTGCCGTGATTTCTTTTACTTTCTCAAAAATCTGTGCCAGTTGTTCTTCACTACGGTAAATAGGAACGATCACCACTTGGATCGGTGCCAGTTTAGGCGGCAATACTAAGCCCGAATCATCCGAATGAGCCATTACAAGTGCTCCCATCAGGCGGGTACTTACCCCCCAGGAAGTTCCCCATACATACTCAAGCGTACCTGCTTTACTCTGGTATTTCACGTCAAAAGCCTTGGCAAAGTTTTGGCCTAAAAAGTGGGATGTTCCGGCTTGAAGTGCCTTTCCATCCTGCATCATGGCTTCAATACACAGTGTTTCTTCAGCCCCCGCAAAACGTTCATTGGCCGTTTTATACCCTTTTATAACGGGGATGGCGGCCCATTCTTCCGCAAAGCGCGCATAGACTTCCAGCATTTGACGAGTTTCGGCCATTGCTTCGTCAGAACTTGAGTGAGCGGTGTGTCCTTCCTGCCACAAAAATTCAGTGGTGCGCAAAAACAAACGGGTACGCATTTCCCAACGAACAACATTGGCCCATTGATTGATCAATAAAGGCAGATCGCGATACGATTGAATCCAATTTTTATATGTACTCCAAATAACCGTTTCGGAAGTAGGACGCACGATCAATTCTTCATCTAATTTAGCATCCGGGTCTACGATAACCCCGCTTCCATCAGGCGCATTTTTGAGGCGGTAATGTGTTACAACGGCACACTCTTTGGCGAAACCTTCTACGTGGCTCGCTTCTTTGCTTAAAAATGATTTGGGAATAAATAACGGGAAATAAGCATTCATGTGACCTGTTTCTTTAAACATATCATCCAATGCACGCTGCATTTTTTCCCAAATTGAAAAGCCGTACGGTTTGATGACCATGCACCCTCTTACGGCTGAATTTTCGGCCAAATCAGCCTTTTTTACTAATTCATTGTACCACTCAGAATAATTTTCACTACGGCTGGGTATCGCGTTTGCCATTGCTTTGTTTATGTAAATTTTTGTTTTAAACTTTATTGAATAGAATTATCGCTTCTGCTCACGTATCACACCGCTTAACTTCCTAATTCATAACTTCTTAAATACTGAAAAAACATTTTTTTATCCCAAAAAAACGTAAAATCCACACTCATACTATACTAATTGCTCGAAATCAGCAACTTGCGTTATTTAGTGTCGCAGTTACATTTATAATTATTTGATTTTCAGCACCTTTTACCATAAAATCCTTCCTTTTTTTTTCTAAAAAGTTCTTGCAAAGATACTTTTTTATCTTAAATTTGTGACGAAACTGAATCAATATCAGCCAAATTGACGTTCATAGTATATAGAGACTCTGATTTTCTTTTTAAATCGTAGGAACAAAAACTTTAAATAACCATGAAAACCTTTCGTTCACTCACCATTTTGTCGGCAGTAGGCTTGGTTAGTTTATGGGGGTGTAACTCTAAACAGTACACCGCCGGCAACGACGCCGAGTACGACGACCTTTACGGTAATTCATCCAGTGTAGCAGTAGCAGCAAAGTCGGGCAGTCAGGATGAAGAAAAAAGAAGCCTTCGCAATTACAATCCCGACTACACGACCGGCCAGCAACAGCCTAATACTAACGCTGAAAATTATGATTATTATGATGAATCCTATTTGAGTTCAAGAGGAATTCAACGTAATGTAGGTCCCAATGCTGGATACAATTCAGGATTTTCAGATGGATACCAAACAGCAATGAATAATAACTGGGGAAGTTATTGGAATAATCCGTATCGTTCGTATGGTATGAACAGTTTCGGTACCGGTTCGGCGTTGATGCTGGGCTTTGGCTACGGATACGGTTCTTATTTCGGCAATCCTTATCGTTTTGGATTCGGAAGCCCTTACGGTTATGGTTCTGCCTTTGCTTACAGCGATCCTTTCTATTCACCTTACTCGTATTATTCTCCATATTCTGCCTGGGGTGGATATTCAAGCTTTGGCAGTCCCTGGGGCTACAATTCGTTCTACTCACCTTACAGTTACTATGGAAGCAGCTATTATGGCTATGGTAACAGTTACTACGGGAATAACAACGTTTGGTACAACGGCCCCACCAACAACATTCAGATTGTTGACGCACGTCGTCGTCCCGGAACTGATTATTACAATCGTGTAGATCGTTCAGCCAACGCTTATAACCGCAATAACGACAACAGTCCCCGTTATACCAACGAAGGCCGTCGTCAGAGCTATGATCCTTCGGCCCGTACCAACAGCAGCACTTCAACAACGAGCGACGGATATTATTCCCGTCCACGCGGTGGCGCTGACCGTTCGTACGATGGTTATTCGTCTAATTCCGGCAGCCGCTCAAGCAGCACGTATAGCTCGCCTTCTTCGCAAAGTTCAGGCTATTCTTCCGGCACTCGCGGAGGAGCAACCCGCTCTTACGGCGATCAAAGCAGCAGTTCATACAGCAACCAGCGGAGCAGTTCTTATAGCAACAACAGTTCGAATTCTTATAACAACAGTAACAGCGGCCGAAGCAGCTACAGCAGCCCAAGCCCAAGTTATAGCAGTCCAAGCAGCAGCAGTAGCTCAAGCAGCAGTCACAGCAGCAGCGGCTCTTCACGCGGGCCACGCTAGCAGTAAGACATGGGTTAATGATTAAGAAATAATTCTTTTCTCATCTCAATAACCGTTCGTTCAGTAAAAAGAAATGACAAAATTCGCTTTCATAAAAAACCTCGCTATTTTTGAATGGCGAGGTTTTTTTATTACCAATAAATGTACTTTTAACAATAAATAACTCACACTATATTATATTATTTCAACGGGGAAATCGTTTTAAATCTGCCATGAGAACACGTCACATTTTAGTGGGAATTGTCGTCGGGATGACCTCAACTCACGTTTTTTCACAAAGTCGCCTTTATTCCAATGCGGCTGCCCAATTATCTCAAATTACTCAAAACGGAACGGCGCGTTTTCAGGGTGTAGGCGGAAATCAAACTGCACTTGGAGGAGATGCCAGCAATATTTTCGGCAACCCTGCGGGGCTTGCCTTTTTTAATCGCTCAGAGATCAGCCTTAGCCCTACTTTTTATTCCATCAATAACAAAGCGGGCTACATCGGCACTACCACGACCGATCAAAAGGCCAATGCGAACTTATCACAATTTTCATTGATCTTGGCCGGTAATCCTCAAAGCTATAACCGCGAATGGCGCCGCACTTCATTTGGGATCAGTTATTCCCGGCAGGTAAATGCAAACACACAATTTTCATACGGAGGCACCAACAATCGCAGCTCAATGATCGACAATATTGCGGAATTGGCAAGCGGCGTCTCGGTTACAACGCTTGAAAACGACTATAACAACGGCCGCCCCTACTCCATCGAATCCGCTTTTTACAATCTTTATCAAATTGACGCGCTGTCGGCCAATGGCCCTTATCGTCGCCCTGTTCCTTTATCACGGTCTTCGTTTCAACAAACCGGCAGTGTAGAATTATCGGGCGGCTCTTCTCAATGGACGTTTGCTTATGCCGGCAATTACGCTGACAAATTATACCTTGGTGTCTCAGGTGGTTTTTCACGTCATACGTACATCCGTCAACAGAACTATGCCGAACGCTTTGTCAACGGCGGCGCTTTTCGCGGACTGGATTATCGCGAGGATATAAACATCAACGGAACAGGAATCTTTCTGTCGGCGGGGGTGATTTATAAAGCCAATGAATTCCTGCAATTAGGCGCGTCCATTCACAGCCCAACATGGAGTAATATGCAAATGACGTATGAAGAAGAAGTAGGGGTAGACGTGGCTAACAACAGCGTTCCAATTTATGACTCTAACGGAAATCCCGTCACGAACGGGCAAGGACAGCAAGCTTTTGACCAATTGCCTACCAACCGCGTGACGCTCGAGCCTTACGATTTTGAATACAGTATGCGTACACCATTCCGAGCCACGGGAGGCGTTACTTTCTTCTTTGGTAAAAAAGGATTCATCACGGCAACGGCCGAATACGTAGGCTATAAAGGGATGGGGATCAGCACTTCCAGTGATAACCAGTTTCGCACCGATAATCGTCGCTTGATCCAATCTACCTACAACAATGTAGTGAATTTGCGCGCGGGGGGCGAAGCTCGGCTAAATACTTTCCGTATAAGAGCAGGTGTAGGTTATATGCCGAATATCTATAGCCAAAACTATAACGTCGAAGGCAAATTAAACCGCGCTAAGATTTCTTTTTCAGGCGGGTTAGGGTATCGTAACGAACGTTTTTACATTGATCTGGCGGGTACTTATTTGCAAACCAAGGATGCGTTTTCCCCTTATCAGCTCAATGATCCAAATAATTATTTTTCAGCTCAGTTGAACGTGAACAGCATCAATGTAGTAAGTTCCATCGGGTTGTTCTTCTAAATCAGCTACTCCCTTTATGCAAAAACCCGACGATGCCGTCGGGTTTTTGTTTTAACACCAATTGTGTTTTACTTATATCTTTCTTTCAGTAAATCCTTCATATACACATTTATATCCCACTGACTTGCTACCGGCAAATTCGTAAAGGGAAGCGTTGGCAAATAGCCCGGCGCAGGCCCAAATTCCGACGTGACGGTTAGCACCTGTGAGCCTTTCTTTCGATGCGTTTCCACTATTTTATCCCACCAACCAAGATGCGCCTCTAAACAGTATTTCCATTCCGGCGCACGCGGATCATTTACCTGCGGCCCTTCCGGGTGCCCTACCCTGCTGTGAATATGGTCGGTACGCTGAATAGAGCGTTCCATGTTGGCAACTTGATCGGCTAATAACGATTCCGATACATTGACCCAATGCGAAAAATCACCCGTGAGACGAAGTTCAGGAAAGGTCACAAAATAGTGTTGGGTAGCCGGGGCGCTGTATGTAAATCGCCCTCGGTGGGTTTCGTGCAATATTCGCACACCGGCAGCTTTTTGCACATCTAACGCGACTTGAATCAACTCACAATTTTGTTCATGCGAGAAATAATCTTTGCCCGTATGAGTATTGATAAAAAGCGGTTTGGCTGCCGCTATTTGTTCCAGATCCTGCTTGAATTTTGCTTTATGTTCCGGGAATTTATCCCCTCCGCCAAAAGCCATCAATATTGTTTCGAGCCCATGCTCGCGCATCACCCTGATTGCCTCGGCGGATTGGTTGGGCGATGCGGAAATTTCCATGCCATCGTAGCCGACGGCTTTTACTTTTTTGGCAGCATCGGCAAAGGAAAGGCTTTCCAAGCCCCATTTAGGGCAAAAGAATTTAAGTTGCATGAATTGTAAGCATTGAAATGTTAGTAACCCATTTAAGAACAAACAATCACAATTCTAATGCTTAGTTACAAAACAATCCTGTTTCCGGTGCAACAATTTCTTAATCTCTTATTGCGCCCGTGCGCCATGCTTCGACCATCGGATACCAGATGGGCTGGTATTCTACATAGCGCTGAAGTTCATAATGGTCTTCTACAAATTGGTTCGGACGGCGATTAAATGTGAAGTTGATTTCAGAAAAATTGGCTCGCTGTGAATAGACCCATACTTCACGGTCTTTGCTGCGTTGAACCCGATCAGGGGAACCCATGACGATAAAGATCATTCCTTTGTCTGTTTTCCAACCTTCTTTATAGCTGGTAAAAAGCCGATTTGCTTCTTCTACGCGATTATAAAAAACGCTTATGGTACGTTTGGCCAAATCAGTATTTCCATTCATCAACGTGAGCCAATAGCGATCAAGGGATTTCTTCGGGTCTTTTGTTCCCAGAAGCTCATTTATTTCCTGATTCTGACTCATGTACATGACCGGGCGAACCAACTCCGTAGGCCGTGTCATTTTAGGAAAACGTTTGTTGGTTACTACAATTCCAATGCCCGTAGCATCGGTTGTATCTTCCGTCATATAATATAATCCTTCTTTCGAAAAAGTAATCGGCGTACTCGTATTGATCATAAAAGTTGTATCAATCCCTAAAGTGCGCGGCGCATTGCGCGGGGTGGTATTCATGGGTGAAGTGGCCGCCTCAAAATCGTGTCTATAACGCATTACGTACAAAGGCTTCACCGTTTTGTTTATGTCTTTAATGAGCAATGTGTCGTTGACGTTGACGTAATTTTGGTGCATCAATACCTGACCCGTGCGCTCAAATAAAGCAAATCGGTCGCTGAGTTTTGGCGTGCTGAATCGAACCGCTAAATCATTAAGCACTTTTTTAGTGGTTCCGATCTCTGAGATTTCTGCCAAAAGAACCGCCGTAGCGTGATTGGCAGGCCTTTTCACCTCAAATCGAATCATGAATTTAGTAGAACTTAGCTGAATCACATTTTGCTCATTATTCAGAGGGATGTTGCCATAGCCCAAGCGCTCGCGAGATGCAAAATCAGGATAAAGAACGTAGTTAAGGGTAAATTTATCCGTAAAATCTTTCCATCGAATAGGCACACTGTTGGGCTTGGTCAGATCAACCCGCATAAAAACAGTGATCGAGTTGGTGTCTCTGCTTAAAAACTTACTTTTAATCCCCAAAATGGTTACATTGTCTACTCCTGTCGCAACCGCAGTTTGGGCTTCGCCTTTACGTTTCCTGTTTTTGGAAGGTTGCTGTGCTTCACTAACCACCGTGATTGCAAGCAAAAAAAATAAAATCAGGCCAATACGATTCATATATTCTTTTGTTTTGCCGCTTTGCAGTATATAAAAGCGGTCTCTTTTTACTTTCATAAAAACGTAAAAATCCACTTAATCGCGTATAATGGACCTATTTTTTCATCGAATTGATTTTGTCTAAATCAGTAGTTTGATAATGACGGTATACTTTCAGTATAATAGCCAGCGCTACTGCCGACTCTGCGGCCGCTACCACCATTACAAACAAGGCAAACAATTGGCCTTCAAGGTGTAAAGGGTCGTATTGAGAAAAAGCCACTAAATTGAGGTTGACCGCATTTAAAATCAATTCAACGCCAATCAGTACGGCAATGACATTACGTTTGGTAATCATGACAGCAAGTCCAATGCTGAACAATGCCGCCGCAACGATAAGGAAATAGTGGATCGGAACAACTGGTTGCATGATGCAATGTTAAGAAAAATATTCAAAAAAGAGGCGCTATTTTTGCCTTAATAAAAACCTTTTATCAATGTCTGAAGTCTCCGGTCGTCTCCCGCATTACCAACATTTGTACGAAACATTGCGTCAACAGCTCGTAAAAGGCGTTTATGAAATCGGCAGTTTATTGCCTTCTGAAAAAGAACTTCAGCAGACGTATAAATTAACACAACCTACTGTTCGCCAAGCGCTTTCGATGTTGGCCGAGGAAGGCTTCATCAAAAAATACCAAGGTAAGGGCAGTGTAGTGCAACCACTTCCCATCGGTTTGGGAATGCTGTCGATCAAACCGCACCACCCCAACCACACTCTCAAAGAAGAAGATATCCGAACCGAGATACTTAAAAAGCCTCAGTTAATGCCATTTCCTGAACATTTTCTTTTTACTCCCCCTAATACCGCCGGCGCTTTTTATTATCTGGAGCGTTTGCGACGGGTCAATGAAGAAGTGATTTTCTATGAAAGATTGGCTTTCCCGTCGGCTGAAGTGCCTGATTTTCATAAACAAAAATTAGAAAATCGCTCGCTGTTCGGCGTTTTTCGAAATCGTTATAATGTTATTGTAAAAGGTGGTGAAGAGAAAGTTTGGGCTACTGCGGCACAAGCGCCATTGACAACTATTATGGGCATTGCTGAAAATACGCCCGTTTTGCGTCTCGAAAAATGCATCGAAACCAATCGGCCTCATTTTACCATCTATTCTTCGCTGTATGCATGTACGGGCACTTATTTGCTGAAAGGAAGATTTTGAGAATATCTCTGAATACTTTTATCTTTGGAAAACATTCATCCAACCCTCGCTTTATCATGGGATTATTATCAACACTGAAACAAAAGGCCATTGCCACCAAAGAACAATTGTTTCCACAAACGGAATTTGATGAAGAAACACTTCCGTGGATCGATCGGGCTGACGCCAATGTGGATGAATTCATAAAAAAGTATAAACCAAAATTTGAGGTTTCTTACAACTTGGCGGAAAAATTGAAGTTTTGGCAAAAAAACGGATATGTTATTCTTGAGCAGTCCATTCAATCAGAATTACTTGATCTGTTTTGGGCAGATGTGGAAGAATTGGTAGAGCATCCGCAAAAATATAAAATGTGGGCCCGGATTGACCTTCCAAAGTTTGACCCCGTTCGCGAGCGTCATATTGAAGAATTTACAAAAGATGATCTTAAAGAGAAATACGTCAAACTAAATGACTTCCATAACCTTTCGGTAGCAGGCAAGAAGTTAATGACTCACCCGGCCATTGTTAATTTTCTGGATGCTGTTTTTCAGCAAAAGACGGTAGTTATGCAAAGCCTGACGTTTATGTATGGCAGCCAGCAACCTACTCACCAAGACTTTCCGTGGGTTACAGCCAAAATCCCGAGCCATTTGGCCGCAGCGTGGATTCCTTTGGAAGATATAAAAATTGATTCAGGTCCGTTGTATTATTATATAGGCTCCCACAAAATGCCAAAATTCAATTTCGGCAACGGCATTTTATACAACAACCGCTCTACCAGAACCGCGCTCGAATTTGCCGATTATCTTGATACAAAATGTGCTGATCTAAAACTCCCGAAAGATACACTTCTCATTAAAAGAGGTGACGTATTGATCTGGCATGCTGCCTTGGCGCACGGTGGTGGTATCATTACCAATCCTGACCAAACGCGTAAATCGTATGTGTGCCATTACACGACAGAAGAAGCCCTTCCTTTTCACCGCCATCGGTTCGGGCAACCTCCTGTGACAGAACATTATAACGGCGTAGGTATTTATCAAAACCCTGATTTTGGAGTTCAGGAAAATATATTGAAAGCGGGCGAAAAATGGGAGAATAAATAAGGTAAGCGAATTAGCTTAATCATTGATGTGCCTGATTCGAAAGCGCAATAATACCCATAATACCAAATATAGCATACTTAACAATAGGCCAAATTCGAAGCTTAGAATTAATGCAGTGCGGTCGGTAAGACTTTGCCAGACCGCACTCAATAATTCATCAGGATTGTGGATAATGTCCCAACTGTTCCAACGACGAATACGACCCAAATAAATGCCGAAACCGGCTGTTGGCAAGCTGATTACCAATAAAATGTTCCCTATTGTATTTGTATATGTTTTTTGCCAACTGCGGTGCATCCAATACAGAGAGATAAGTCCGTTGAAAAGGCTTACTTCGGCGTAATAAAACAGCATAATGATATCGTGCCATGTAAGATCACTTCCCATATCGACCGATAAATGCAGCAGATCGGTGATCATATAAGGGGCATTTGGAAAAAAAAGCAACCAGCCAATACTCCAAAACGCTACCCATTTAGGCAATTTACCAAACCGTTTTACCGTCACGTCTACCATAAAAGCAATCAGGACCGGAATCCAACTTAAAAATAAATTCCAATCCATTGAGAAATCGACGGCTTCTTTAAATTGGATACGTATCATGTGATACGTAAGCGCAACTAAACTCAAAAGTAAAAGGAGTAAAAGCGGATAAAGCCCTTCCACTGTGATAATTGGAGGGTCGGAAATAAAGAAGCGATACTTCCAAAATCGATTAAATAAACGTTTCAGCAAAGCATGTGTGTATTGATTTCTTACAAGAACGTCTAAATCATCCTCTCCGTTTATCTTTCCTGTGAAAAGTTTTCTCCTCTTACGTAAAATACATTTTTAAGTTATATTTTTTCATTTCTTATTACAATTACCTTACATTCAACTCTTTGACCGACATGAGCCAATCTATACAAGGGAGATTATCGGCTTCCACTAAAGAGCAACCGGATACTGACAGATGATCTTGCGGCAGGGAATACAAAAGAACTTATTCTTCCACATTCTTTCTCTTATTCTACAGGAATATAGCAAAACCGGATAAATCCTATTTCTCATTCAGTTATTTTCCGTAATTTGGCACGGTAAAACAAAAAATCACAAACACTCACCGGAATACCTATTATGAACATCCACGAGTACCAAGGTAAAGAAATACTCAAAAAATACGGTGTCCGTATTCAAGACGGCATCGTGGTAGATACCCCTGAGCGCGCCGTAGAAGCTTATCGTTCTATTGCTGAGCGTACAGGTTCTAAATTCGTCGTTGTAAAATCGCAGATCCACGCGGGTGGGCGCGGTAAAGGTCAGATCAAGGGATTGGAACAACGCGGTGTGCAAGTCGCAAAATCACCTGACCAAGTGCGTGAAATCGCTACCAACCTTTTGGGTAATGTTTTGGTTACTCACCAAACGGGTCCTGAAGGTAAAAAAGTAAACAAAATCTTTTTGGCGGAAGATGCCTACTATCCGGGCGCTTCTGAACCCAAAGAATTTTATATTTCCATTCTGCTCGACCGTGCCAAAGGTTGCCCCGTTATCATGGCAAGTACCGAAGGTGGTATGGACATTGAAGAAGTAGCTGAGCATACACCCGAAAAGATCATCAAAGAGTGGGTTGACCCTCGTGTAGGCTTGCAGGGATTTCAGGCACGTAAAATTGCCTTCGCTTTCGGATTGTCAGGCAATGCCTTCAAAGAAATGGTGAAATTTATCACTTCTTTGTATACTGCTTATTGGGAATCGGATGCGTCTATGTTTGAGATCAACCCTGTGTTGAAAACTTCAGACGATAAGATCATGGCCATTGATGCAAAAGTGAATTTGGACGATAACGCCCTGATTCGCCACGCTGATTTGGCCCTGATGCGCGATACCAACGAAGAAGATCCCCTCGAAGTGGAAGCGGGAGAAAGCAACCTTAACTACGTAAAACTCGACGGCAACGTAGGTTGTATGGTAAACGGTGCCGGTTTGGCCATGGGAACCATGGATTTGATCAAACTTTCAGGCGGTGAGCCTGCCAACTTCCTCGACGTAGGGGGTGGTGCCAATGCCAAAACGGTAGAGGCCGGATTCCGTATCATCCTGAAAGACCCTAACGTTAAGGCCATCCTTATCAATATCTTTGGAGGTATCGTTCGTTGCGACCGTGTGGCAACCGGTGTTGTAGAAGCCTATAAGGCCATCGGGAATATTCCGGTGCCGATCATCGTGCGTCTGCAGGGAACCAACGCCGAAGAAGGTGCGCGCATCATCAATGAATCAGGTTTGAAAGTATTTTCAGCCATTGAATTCAAAGAAGCTGCTGCCAAAGTAACTGAAGTATTGAAGTCTTTGGGTGTAAACTAGAAGATTTAGGTATAGTATTTAAGGGTGCATCGTTAATGCACCCTTTTTTTATGAATTAAAAAGCTCATTTAACCATTCCACAAATTTTCTGCAAACTTCTGAATCAGTGGTTAAGTAAGTTTTGGTAATTGCCAATCCCATAGGAGTTCCCGGATCTTCTTGCCAAGCCAGCCAAGTATGAATACGAGCTTTGGATTTATGGATAAGGTGATATTTATTATACGCTTCTCTCTCAAGTTTCTCTAAAACCAAGTCAGCCTCCGCCAAAAGGAAATCATCTTCAGGAATAAGATGTTTGACAAAATCTTCCAACATCCCTTCGGCATCGTTATCAGGCATCAACCATAACCCAATATCAGGATTTCGCTCTTCCCCTCTTAAAATTGTGCCATTAGGATCAGGCACTTGAGGAACATTATATCCCAGTTGTTCAAGCGAATACTTAAGTGATTCCCAACGAGTACGTAGATTTTCATCCGCATCAACAATTATTCCTATGACTTCAACATTTGGTCTCTTTTTTAAACAATACGACTCAATTTTCCCATACACATTTGGAAACCCTTTGCTATCATCTATATAAAAAACAGGGAGCTGCTCTCCTGCATAATTTTTCCAAATGTTGGCGATAACATGTAAATCATCGTTGCCTTCTACTATTAGAAATTTTTTAAAGTGTTTCGGATTTAAGATACTCATCGTGGGTCAACGTGTAAACGGGTGGTGTTTTGAATTTCATTTGCGTCATAGACTGTTGCTTCGATGGTATCTTTAAAATTATCCAATCGAATCATTACCCCTGAGTCTTTCGCATATTTTCCACCGTTGAGTACTTCCGAAAACGCATCTATACAATCGTAGCTATGCGTAGTTGCAAAAACCTGAACATTAAGCCGTTCTGCCAAATGAAAAATAATTTCCCATAATTTTTCCTGAACAGAATAATGAAGTCCATTCTCAAACTCATCAATCAGTAGATAACCATTTTCACAATTAACCATCGCCAATATAATGGTGAGGATGCGGTTAATGCCATCTCCCATGGATCGCAGCGGTAAAGGGCTGGTATAACCTTTAACTTTACAAATTGCGTACTCTGTATCTTCATGGCGCTGGAATGAGATTCTTTCGATATTATCATCCAAAATTCTTAATCCCTTTACAACTTCTTCTTCTAAGTCAGTTAATTGGGTTTTACGCCATAAATCAGCTACCAATTCTTCGTCCATACTGCTAGCCGAAACAAATAAAACCTTTGGTAAAGATTCAAATTCCGCTTCCGAATCAGCGAGAAACTCAGAAATATTTTCTCTCGTAAAAGGTCTAAATTTGATTTTTTCATTAATCTTACATTCCAAGCCCAATTTTGCACCTTGAATATCTGTCCCTACTTCCTTTTTGTACGAATAGATTTTTCCGAATACTTCTGGAAGTCCTTGAGGTGCATCTGCCAGATTTTCAAAAGAATTAGCATCAATATATCTCACAAAGCGAAGACTAAGAGTGCTCAAAGGGGCAACAATTTGTATCGCATCATCCTGAGAAAACAATACTTTTCGTTGGAAAAAGATGTTAGAAAGATTTTTAAACTGTTCATAAGGTGTCAACTCCTCAATCTCGAAATACTCTTTTCTTTTTTGAAGTAATTTAAATATCCAATCAAATTTGCCTTCCAAAGCCCAAATACTTACTGCCTCAAGTACACTCGTTTTCCCCGTATTATTCTTACCCACTATCAAATTCACACGCCCTAATTTATCTATTTTGAGATGTTTGAGGTTTCGATAATTACGTATTTCCAATGATTTAAGCATAATTTCCCCTGTCATGTATTTACTCAAAAGTAATGTTTTTGGTTAAATAGGCCAAAAATCCATAATTTTTCATTGCAACTCAAAACAACTACCGCAAAAGTAAAAACTTCCCTCTCAGCACATGCCCATTTGGTTCAGTGCGAATGATAAAGGCATACTCCCCTATCGGTAATGAATCTCCCTGTACGGTACCGTCAAAGTTTTTTTGAGTGTTGCCTTTTTCGAAAAAGATGACCTGCCCCCAACGGTTTACAATGGTGACTTCCGCCGCCGGGTATGCTTCCAGCCCTTTCAATTCCCACGTATCGTTTTGCCCGTCCCCGTTTGGGGTAAATACCTCCGGCACGTATATGCCTGAAAATACCCGGATCGTGATACTATCCTCGGCCAAACACTCCATTGGCCCTTTGGCCGTGATATGATAGGTCGTTGTATGCTCAGGCGTAAATGTCGTTTTTGCCAAAGCAGGATTATCAACTCCGCTTTCCGGGGTCCAGTGGTACGTGTAACCAACTCCCATATCAGCGTTCAATGTTACGGACGCTCCTTTAAATATAATTCGATCCTCGCCTAAGTTGAGTGCCGGAGGGCTTGAGACTGTAACTGTTTTTTGGGCCTCTCCATTCAGGCAATCTAAGTTCCCTTTGACGGTATAGGTAATGACATGTCGTCCAATCCCGGCCATTTTTGGGTCAAAAGTTGCATTGGCAATCCCCGGGCCTGAAAAATTTCCACCTGCCGGAATGCCTTTCAATGCAATCGGCGATGCCGAAATGCCGCAGAAGTCAGGAATGGAATCTATCTGAACCGTAATTTTATCTACTTTTTTTATTTCAATTTCTTTTGAAACTGCTTTACAACCATTTGTGTCAGTAACAGATACCGCATAATTTCCTTCCTGATTTACCGTAAATAGGTCCTTAGACGCACCGCTTATTGCTTGTCCATTCCTACGCCATTCAAACTTTTTTAAGTCAACTCCTTTCGCTGTTAAAGAAAGTGAAGTTCCCTGACACAGTTGATTTCCCTGACTGTCAACAGTAACCACCGGTTCAGGATACTGGATTATCGTCAGAGGTAAAGAAGTAGTGGAACATGAATTCGGAGCCGTTACTTTAACAGTATATACGCCTGCCTGTGATATGATCACAGAGTCTTTTATTCCTCCGATGGGCTGCCCGTCGCGCATCCACTGGTAAATATTGGTTCGGCCGCTTGTTGAATAAAGGGTCAAATTATTTCCTTTGCAATAACCATTCTTTAAAGCCCTAATGTCCGCTTTGGGTGGCGTACTAGGAATAACCGGCGAATTACCTGAAGTAGTGGCGCAACCGTTTGAGTCCGTTACTCTTATGGCATACACGCCCGTTTCAATGGCTTCATATGAGGTTGAGGTCGCACCATCAATTTTCTTGTTTTCGCGATACCACTGATAAGTCAACGCGCCGGCTCCCGACGCAGTTACCGTCAGTTTTATTGTGCCATCCACACAGGGCGTGCCGGAGGGATTTCCTGCCGTTACACTTACTGTTGGTTTCGGAACCAACGAAATGGTCACGGGGTCCGAAGTGATTGTTTTGGGGCAAAGCAATTCATTCTTCACCGTACAGGTGTATACTCCGGTTTGGTTGTTTCGAATCACTAAAACAGTATCCGTTGCGTTTGGAATGTCTGTATTATTCAACTTCCATTGGAACGCACTCCCTTTTGCATAACTTTTCAGATTGAGCTGCACGATACTGTCCTCACATACTGCCGTCAGTGCAGGTAACGCAGGTTTTCCTACTTTCGATACGCTGATAAGTGGTTTACTGTTTGTCTGACTGCAATCATTGACCTCAAACTGCATTTCACGGTAATTAATACATAATAGAACACCGTTACGGCTTTGCTCGGTTAAAAAGGCTACTGAAAAGACACCGGTTTGGGGAGGAGTCAAGGTAACAATAAAAGAAGATGTAGATGAATTATTTGTAAAAACCGCATTGCCGGAAGGAACAACACTGTTTCCCATTCCCTGACTGGAGGCGCTGAAGCCCGATTTCCAGTCTACTTCCTTAAAAGGCAAACTGCCGCTCGTCACCGGAACGGCATTACGCAGTACTAAATTAAAGGTTTGAGGATTAAAGGTGGTTTGGGCAGGGAAAATACCTACTCCTATATTGATACGATTGCTTTGTCCTTTGCAAATGTATTTATAACTCTCAGGTATCCAACCGGATGCAGCTTTTCCATCGTTGGGGTCGTTTAGTTGTTCAAATAAATACTGAGGCGAAAACCAATGATATAACACTATAGGAGAAGAAGCTACGTTGGCCGAGGGATTACGCGCTCCCACAGGCGCATTGACTACATAATATCCCTGACTGTCATTGAATTGGATCGGATTTACGATGGTATCATAATTGTAACGCACAAAAAGATAGTTTATCCCGGAAGTCCCCCCCGCCGAGCCGCAATCGTTTAAAACAGCAGAGCTTTGAGTGTCCTGGTCTTTTCGTGCCGTATACTCTTTTACGACCGTATTCGTGCTTTTTTGAATGATCCTGAATGTCAATCTATCCGGCAAAGCGTTTGCGCCCTGTGCATCGGCGTAAAAAGTGCAGGCAAAACGATAGGCATACGGCTGCCCCGAAAAAGCTCCTACAGGATTTCGCCGGTCAAAATGTCCCCCGTAAATACGTTGAGCCTGTACTTGAAGAGTTAACAACCAAAGACCAAAGACAAGGTAAAGTTTCGCCATAACTGATGCATAGTGTAATGTCAAAAATAGCAATAAGTCAAGAACTTATCCCAATTTACGAAGGAGGATTTCGGTGGTTGGGCTATTATTAAAATGCAAATTTTAGCGAAGTGGTGAATTTTTCAAAAAATGCACCGGTTGTCTTTATAACTAACATTCTATTTATAATGACAAAACCTCGCCTTATTTTAGATCAGGATGACGTATTGGCCGATACACACGGCAGACTTGCCGACATTGTAGTTCGTGATTTCGGAACCGGCCTTCTTCGTGAAGAATTTTACAAAACATCTTTTCACAAAATTCTCTCTTCCGACCATCATCAGCGATTGTACAAACTCATTCAGGAACCGGGATTTTTCAGCGATATTCCTTTAGTGCCCAAAGCGCAGGAAACTGTTTTTGAACTCAGCAAAAAATATGAAATTTTCGTGGCAACGGCGGCGATGGAGTTTCCCAATTCATTCCGTGACAAATACGATTGGCTGAAGAAACATTTCGATTTTATTCCTTGGTCAAATATTGTTTTTTGCGGCGACAAAAGCGTACTCAACGGTGATTATCTGATCGACGATATGCCTCGCAATCTCAAGACTTTCAAAGGAAAAGGATTGCTTTTCAATGCACCGCATAATTTGGAAGAAACCGCTTATGAACGCGTAATGAATTGGGACGATATTGCTTCAAGATTGCTGTAAGCAAAATAAAACCTATAAGGTTTTGAAAACCTTATAGGTTTGTAAAGGACGACATCGTCTCAAAAGTGCTGTAATACAAAAAAGGGACGAATTATTCGTCCCTTTTTTGTATATAAAATCTGAAACCTATAAGGTTTATAAATTTAATTATTGCATCATTTCAGCCTTCGGTTTGGGCACTTCTACTCCAACCTTTGCTTCTTTCATTTTAATGATCTTTGTCCAACTCAAAAGTTTGATGACGGGATACGTAGGGTCAAACTCAAACCATTTTGTTCCAAAATTCACACGGTTTGGCAATTTGTGGTGGTTGTTCTGAAATAATTCGCCCATCATCAACAAATCAAAGATCAACGAGTTTTTAGACTCGTCTTTGTTGTCAAAGTTCTGGTATCCGTACTTATGACCGCTCCAATTGACGATTGCGCCGTGTACGGGTCCCATCAAATAATGGATCGGCAACAAAAGGAAAAATGCCCAGTGCATGTCAAGGTACAAAAAGGCAAACAGATAAAATGCCGAGTACATAATTCCCCAACCAAGGCGCGACATCCATGAATCGCCAAGTTTTTCGAGTTTTTCCCAGTAAGGATAATCGCGCTCAAAACGAGCTTCCACTTTCATTTTACGGCTCAGAACCGCATTATAAATATCTTTGGTTTTCCACATCATCGTAAATACGTTTTCGGTATGATGCGGCGAGTGAGGATCTTTATCAGTGTCACTGAATGCGTGGTGCATTCGGTGTAAAATTGCATAAGCGCGGGGGCTCAAATAAGATGACCCTTGTGAAATGTAGGTCAATGCATAGAAGAATTTCTCCCAGAACTTGTTCATAGTGAACATTTTATGGGCAGAATAACGATGCAGAAAAAATGTTTGGCAAAACAAGGAAAGATACCAGTGTCCAAAGAAAGCGGCCAAAACTGCGTACATGAATATTAACGGGTTATTTTTAAATTGAAAACTTGTACAAAACTAAGAAATACTTTCGGCATAAACAACACTGTTCAGCGAAATTTCGCAGCTATTGATTGACCGTAAGTGCGTACTGTACCAAGTTGGCTCCCATACGCAATGCCTGCTGTCTTAGCTCCTCCGGATCATTGTAAACACTCTGGTCTTCCCATCCGTTCCCCAAGTCACATTCGTAACTGTAAAAACATACCAAACGCCCTTCCCAAAACAACCCGAATCCCTGCGGGGCTTTGGCATCGTGCTCATGCACTTTAGGTAAACCGTTGGGAAAATTGAATTTTTGGTGGTAAACAGGGTGCGTATACGGTACTTCTACAAATTCCAATTCAGGAAATACTTTCTTCATTTCCCGTCGAATGAATTTATCAAGACCGTAATTATCATCCAAATGTAAAAAGCCACCCGAAATCATGTAACGGCGAAGGTTACGTGCTTCTGAATCCGAAAACAGAACGTTTCCGTGACCCGTTAAATGAACAAACGGATAGGAAAAAAGATCGGGACTTCCGGGCTCAACGATGTCTTCGTCAGGGAAGACATTCATGCGGAGGTTTTGATTACAGAATTTAATTAAATTAGGCAGCGATGTTTTATTAGCGTACCAATCTCCGCCCCCGCCATATTTTAATTTAGCAATTTTATACGCATACTGCGCCTGTGCAGCGGGCAACAAACAGTAAGTCGTAAGCAGGGTGGATATAAAAAAAACTCGAATAACATTCATAGCTACCTTGTGTGAGATGGATTTTATGGTTTACGAACTTAACGTAAACGAACGGCTTACGCAAACATATATAACCATTTTTTCCATCTCATACAAAATCAATACCAATTTCTTCGCTCACGCAGCTTTGTAAATAAAGGAGTCACTGTAAGATTGCGTTTGAGAGCACGTCCTTTACGGCGGGAAACGGGCAATTGCACTCCGTTTTTAAGTAAAACAAAGTCTGATGTCATCGAAACAATGCAGTTTCGGTTGACCAAATATGATTTATGAATTCGGATAAATTCGGTATCTTCCAGCACTTTATCAAAATGCTTCAACGTCTTGGCTTCCAGGTATGTCTTCCCGTCTTTGGCAAAGAAACGCGTATAGTTGATCTCCGATTGCAGGTACATAATTGTACTGATGTCAATGGTTCTGACCATTCCGCAAAGATGGATGCAAAGGTGGTGTACGGGTGTTTCTTCAATTTGTGATAGTGAAAAAAGTTGTGGCTGTGACATAAGAAAGTTGATTTAGACATTTTGAATGACCCAAAGTTGGGGTATTCCGGGAGCCTAAATCAAATAAGAAACAGTGAATCGTATCAATAGCCGATTAAAACGTAGAGAAGTACCAATCGAAGCGTTAGGATTGGGCTATATAATTAACCGAATGAAGTGTTTGGCAAGCCACCAAAGCGGCGGTTTCAGTGCGTAAACGCGTATTGCCAAGCGTTGCCATTTCAAAATCGTACTGTTGGGTCAATTGTATTTCTGCTTCTGTAAAATCGCCTTCGGGACCGATCAAAACGGTATACTGCTGCATTGGCTGCGCCTGTTTTAATATATGTAACGGGGTTCGATTTTCCGGCAAATGCGCAATGAATTTTTGAGTTGACGTAACCGTGGGGATATATTTTGTAAAATCTCCTACTTCTCTGATTTCAGGTAAAAAGGCCTGTAACGATTGCTTCATGGCCGAAACGGCGATCTTATGCAATCGCTCCAACTTCATATTTCGTCGTTCGGAATGTTTGGTGTAAAAAAACGAAATGGTATCAATGCCGATCTCGGTCGCTTTCTCCACAAACCATTCAATGCGGTCCATGTTTTTGGTCGGAGCCAGCGCAATTTCGATACTGAAAGGTTTCGGAGTTTGTCGAGTTTGTTGCGTTACTTTCAGATCACAACGTTTGGGGCTATTTTGTTGAACAATCGCATCAAACCAACTCCCCTGCCCATCCGTGACGCGCACGGCTTCGCCTTCACGTAGGCGCAGTACTTTTGCGGCATGAAAGGCTTCATCGTCAAGTAAAGCAGATAGTTCAGAAAAATTGGGTTGATAAAAGAGATGCATATTTTCAGAAGTGAGCAGTCAGGAGCGAGGAGTCAGAAGCATCTGTTCTCGCTCCTGATTCCTCGCTTCCAACTCCTAATTTTCAAATTTAACTTTAGGATTCTTCAATGACTTCATGGCCTGTGTCAAACCACCGAGCGTCAATGGAAACATTCGATTATCCGACCATTCTCTGATGAGACTGATGCTATGGGTGTATTTCCAGTAATCGGCTACGGTGACGGGGTTAAGCCACACAAAATGAGGGTATTGCTCTTTGAAACGATTGAGCCACGCCATGCCCGACTCTTCATTATAATGCTCTACACTGCCGCGTGGGTGCGTAATTTCATACGAAGCCATCGAAGCATCGCCCACGAAGATCACTTTGTATTCTTTGTTGTATTTATGTAATACTTCCAACGTCGGCACGCGTGAACTGCGCCGCGTATTGTCGCGCCAAAGGGTTTCATAAACACAATTATGAAAGTAGAAATATTCGATGTGTTTGAACTGATACTTGGCCGCCGAAAATAATTGCGAACACATTTCGATATGGTCATCCATCGAACCGCCTACATCCAACAGCAACAATACTTTGACATTGTTTTTGCGCGAAGGGTGCATGTGAATATCGAGAATACCACCGTTGCGGCTCGTGCCTTCGATGGTCGCGTCCATGTCGAGTTCTTCGTCCATTCCCTGTCGCGTCAGGATGCGCAACCGGCGTAACGCCATTTTCATGTTGCGGGTATTGAGTTCGAGGTCTTCGTCGTAATTTTTATATTCCCGGTTTTCCCACACTTTGGCCGCCGTTCGGTTGCCCGCCGAAGGCCCTTTCACTCGAAACCCTTCGGGATTAAATCCGTTATTGCCAAAGGGAGAAGTGCCGCCTGTTCCGATCCACGTATTGCCACCGTCGTGTCGATCTTTCTGTTCCTGAAGCAATTGCTGAAATCGTTCAAAGAGTTTTTCTAAGCCCCCCATCCGTTCAATGAGTTCTTTTTCTTCGTCAGTCAACTCGCGTGAAAGTGCATCTTTGAACCATTCCGGAGGGAGATTGGCCTCCATGATCTTAGCCTCAACGGTTTCGGCATTTTTGAAATATTCGGCAAACAGTCGGTCAAACAAATCGTAATGCATCTCATTTTTGATAAGCGCCGTGCGACTGAAATAGTAAAACTCCTCCGCACTCATGCCGATCACCTGCCTTTTGAGCCCTTCCAGCAAATTTAAATACTCACCAATGGAAACAGGCAGAGTGTGTTTTTTGAGCAATAAGAAAAAATCGAGAAACATATTAAAAATACATTTAACTATGCCGATCTGTTATTTACGATTATATATATTCGTTTCTCAGATAACTTTCAGTTTGGTTAATTCAACCGGTCAATACGGCTTAAACCCTTTCGCTCTGAGAGCCGCATACAAATCATTGTCCTGCTCATTTTTGAGCAATGCCCCCAAAAACGGCGGAACCTCGGGAAGCGTTTCCAAATCTTTCAGGTCATCGGAAGAAACTTTGGCCCATAAAAGTAATTTGATCCAGTCGATCAATTCACTCGTCGACGGCTTCTTTTTCAGCGCTTTCACGTCGCGTACGGCAAAGAAAGTTTTCATCGCTCTTTCAAGTAATTCCTTTTCCAACTCAGGATAATGTACTTTCACGATTTGGAGCATGGTTTCCCGATCCGGAAAACGAATAAAATGGAAAAAGCAGCGCCGCAAAAACGCGTCGGGCAGTTCTTTTTCGTTGTTGGAGGTAATGATCACAATCGGACGTTGTTTGGCCGCGACGGTACGGTCCAATTCATAGCAGTAAAACTCCATACGGTCAAGCTCCTGCAACAAGTCATTGGGAAACTCAATATCAGCCTTGTCGATCTCATCAATCAGCAACACCACCTGTTCGTCCGACTCAAAGGCCTCCCATAATTTCCCTTTTTTGATGTAATTCTCAACGTCGTAAACGCGTTTATCGCCCAATTGCGAATCCCGCAAACGCGACACGGCATCATATTCATACAATCCCTGATGCGCCTGCGTGGTTGACTTTATGTGCCATGTTATCAGTCGTTTGCCTAAAGCTTTTGCCACTTCATACGCCAGCATGGTTTTGCCCGTGCCGGGCTCTCCTTTCAACAACAGCGGTTTTTGCAGACTAACAGCGGCATTAACTGCCACCGATAACTCACGGGTAGCAACGTATTTCTCAGTTCCTTCAAAGGGGAGATTCATCTCAAAAATTATTTTTCAGTTAAGAATGAAACGCTGATTTTTATGATTTATAAGATAAAATTATGGCCTAAAAATCAGCGTTCTAATTTGTCATTTCCACATCAATTGGCACAAGATACCTTTCAACAAAGTAATTAAAACTTGGGTTATGAGGATATGATGCCTTCAATATTTTTGTTTTGCAGTAGTCTCGTGACAATTTTTCGTAAATCTTAGCATCTTTCCGGCTTGGATTTATAGTTTCCTTTTTAAGTTTCCCCAAAGACTGATTGAGTTTATGCAGGCAATTATTCACAGCCGTTCGAGTTTTATCGGTATAATAAAGCGGCAGCAACCAGCATTCTATTTCATCAACAGATACCGCAAAAAGAATTTTATCCTTGTGGGATTCATAAAATTCATTCCCAAAACTATCCAAAATCAGTCTTACAAATTTATCAATGATTCGTTCAATGAATTGCGCTGTTGATTCTCCATGAATGGGAGGTACATCATAATTCTTTTCATGGGCACAATCAGTATCAATCTGAATAACAAAATAATCAATTTGAATAAAGGCATCTTTGAAAACGGTTGATTTACAATACTCAAAAACATTGTACCAATTACCAAAACCTTTTAGTTCATTGGTAGCATCGCGTAACGGTTGCAACTGGCGTACAACAAGGTCAGGATCGTTGAAATAACCAATCAAAATATTTTCCAAAACCACATGGTCGGTGACACCTTCGGCAATGAGTCCAAATGTGGGCATAGATTAAAAATTTTTAGGAAGCCCGCCAATGTATCCTCTCAAAAATTGCTCCGACAACCGCACCGGTTCCTGCCCTTCCGGCACAGGCTTATGCGTAATGCGGAGGGCCTTAGTATGACCAAGTTTATTGCGCGAAATCACAAAAAGACGCTGTTCATCATCCTTCAAATCAAGCCCATCCAACACCGCAGGATTGTGCGTAGTCATGATAACCTGTTTTTCATGCTCTTTGGCAAGTTGGGATAATTGCTGTACCAACCGACTCGCCAACTTCGGATTCATGGCATTATCAATGTTGTCAATGGCGAAGAATTTGGGAGTATAATCACTGATAAACAACGAGAAATAGAACAGCAGATACAAAAATCCTTCGTTGGAACTGCGTTGATCGAAATACGCTAATCCATCTTCCAAAAAACGGTCTTTGATGCGGATTCTACGTTCTGTAAAGCGTAGATCATTGGGAATTTCGAACCCTTCAAACCAATCAATCAAGGCTAAGTTTTCACGGATTTTTTGAAATTGCTCGGGTTTTTCTTCGTAAATGACCGATAATAGTTTAAATAATCCTTCTCCTCGGATTCCTAGTGGCGTAATTTGGGATTCGTCTTCAAAGCGGCGGAGGAAGTAGTTTTCGGGGGAATAAATGAGGAAATCTACTAAATTAAATCTAATATTAAGCATTTGCCTAAATTTATCCACAACGAGTTTTTCAACCCATATATTTAAATTTCCCTGTTTCATTTCCAACCTCTCTCTTAATTCATCATCTAATTCTTGTATTTCTTCTAAAGTCGAGGTTTTAATAGTATCAATAATTTCACCCATATTCCTTTCTTCCCAAGTTGAAAAAGGGCCATTTTTATTATGCAGAGTAAAATTTATTTTACCAGAATCTATACTTTTAACAATTATTTGAATGTCTTTATCCAAATTCTCTTTCTCAAAACCACTCCGCATGGCCTGAGCCTCCGCCACTCTTATCCCTCTAGAACTCAAAAATTCATTATCTAATTTATTCTCAGCAGCAGCTGAACCCATCGCGATAGCTTCCAAAATATTACTCTTGCCGCTGCCATTCTCTCCGATAAACACATTGACTCGCCCCAACTCCAACGTGAGCGATTGAATGGATTTAAAGTTTTCAATTGTTACTTGCTGAACCATGTTCTTACTTTCAATTATTCCTGTCGCAAATTACACTTTTTTAAACATTTGAGCTTCCGGGCTGCGAATACATTCGTTTGCGACGGCATTACAAAAACAAAATAGTCAGGTAATTTTGTCGATTCAAGCATAACCAACTTTATGAAACCGACTATCGAACAATTGCACAATTCCCCAAACTATGAATTGGTCGATTCTTTCCATATTGACCAAATGGGCGAATTTTTGGCGCGAGAGATAAGAATGAAGCAAAAAAAAGCCGCGTCGGACCAACGAAAAATGACCCCCAAAACGTTTCTGCTTTTTTTAATATTCGGAGGTATCGGCTGGGCAATTGGCTCAGTGCTAGGAAAGGCAACTGTAAAATCCGGCGTAGACGGCACTAACATAGCTCTACAATTCGGATTGGCTTTTCTTGGTTTTTTTGTTGTTTTATTGCCTATTCACGAAGCTATTCATGCGCTGTTTTTTAAGGCGTTAGGCGCTGAAAAAGTAGGATTTGGATGGTCGAAGAAAAGCCTCATTGTATATGCTTACGCTCAGAAATTTGTGATGACGCTCCGCGAGAACGCGTGGGCAGCGGCCATGCCGTTTATCGTGATCACGATTGCGCTGGCATTTTTGTGGTATCTTTTTCCGCAATGGCCGTTATTTTGGGCAACTGCCTTATTTTTTCACACCACTGCCTGCATCGGTGATTTTATCCTGATCAGGTATTATTTTAAAAACGTCAGGTACAGAATGTACACTTACGATGATATTGAAGAAAAAAACCATTCATATTTCTTTCGGGAGAAAATCAATTAGCAATGGCTGTCATTAACCGTGTGACGGATAAGGTATCTAGAAAACTTTCATAGCTTCTCCCAGCTTATATTCTACCGGAATTTGTTGCGGCAACGCTTCAAAACGGAAACCTAAGGAAGCATAATGATCCAGAAAACGAGGCAGTACGTAACTCATATTACGCCATGCTTTGATACTGTCGTGCAAGACAACAATAGAACCGGGCCGCGTGTGTTTCAGTGTTTTTTCGAGACAATGCTCCGGAGAAAGGTATTTTTCAAAATCACCCGTCAATACTTCCCACATCACAACGTGATAATCGTTCAACAGCGGTTTGGCCTGACTTAATTTAATACGCCCATAAGGCGGGCGAAAAAGGTTCGTTTTGACAGGTAAAACTTCCTGACATTCTGCCACATTCTCCCAATACCTCGAATCGTCCGTTTTCCAGCCGTTAAGGTGATTGTTGGTATGATTTCCTACGCTGTGTCCGGCACTTATCAATTGGTTAAAAATCTCCGGGTACTTACGCACATTATCGCCAATACAAAAGAAAGTTGCTTTGGCATCAAATCGTTCCAATTGTTCCAACACCCATTCCGTCACGTCAGGGATCGGGCCGTCGTCGAAGGTAAGATAAATGACGTCTTCGTCCGTTGAGATATTCCACACAAAGGGCGTGTAGAAAGCCTTGAGCAGGCGGGGTGATTTGTGAACAAACAATGGAATCATTAGCTGTACAATAGTGAATTTTTGCTCAATAGGTTATAATTTTCAACGCAATTTCCTTCCTTTCCACTCATACTCTTTTTGTTGGGCTGCCAGTCCGAAAAACAACACATACACCGGGTAACAAAGTTGCACAAAAGGAATATACCATACAAATTTACTTTTATTCAAAAAGCTGATAATCAAACTCAAAAATAGAAATTCGGGCAGATATTTTATCATTAAAATTGTATTAAACCTTACCTCCTTCATTCCTTCTCCAAGTGCTTTTACCAACACGGCAATCGTTAACGCATTGACAATAAATACAAATACGGCCACAAGCATCGTGGCAATTCTCCGATTTACGGCCCATTTGCCCGCCCAGCGAATTCGCTGCCGATAAAAAGCACGCCAGTTTTCCTGCGTTTGAGTGCGTACAACAGCGTCTTTATTTTTCAAAAAACAAATATTTTCCGGGTATCGATGATGCATTTTTTGAAGCAAAAATTCGTCATCTCCTGACGCAATGGAATCAATGCCGGCATAACCGCCTACTTCGTCGAACGCAGCACGTTCATAAGCAAGATTGGCACCGTTGCACATCGTTGGATGTTTCGCTTCCAATAAGCAGGCACCCGTACCGATCAAACTGGCAAATTCAACTGTTTGAAAGATATCAAAACTATTTCTTTCATCAAAAAATGTGACCGGACCGCTGATAAATTTAGCCTTGGTTTGCAAATACGTTTGCGCAATTATCTCTAACCACTTCTCTCCTACCCGACAGTCACCGTCGGTGGTTACGATCAGTTGCCCCACCGCTATTTTTAATCCTTCCGTAATAGCGCGTTTCTTGGGAGAATTGACTACAATATCCTCCAAGGAGATCAATTGTATGTCTATTGCGTGCGACCTTTTAAAATCATTTACAACGCCTTCCGTCGCATCTGTCGAAACATCGTTGACTACAATTACTTCAAAAGAATGTTTTGCCAACGTCTGCCGCAACAAATCATTCAACAATACGCCAATGCTCTTTTCTTCGTTGCGTACCGGTATAATGACCGAAAGCTTGAATTGGGTGGGGATAGTAACCCTCTCGGAGGGCCTTTGCGGAATACGAAGCCATTGCACACAAAGCCACAGGCAGGCAAAGGCATAAAGTAAAAATATAAACCAAACCGCATACATCATGCGGCGAAATTACAAAAAACTCCTTATTCCAAAATCTCCATTGTATGATGCGTTTTGTGGGGGTCACTCCCGCCACCACTTCATTTTCAGCATCCAAAATGCTCCTATCCCTACGGGGAGCAAAATATTAATGCACCATAAGGTCAGCGTTACAGCAACAATGCGGGTGGGAGCTATTTCGTAAAAACTGAAAAAGTACAATGAAGAGGCTTCACGAATGCCCAGATCACCCAGAAAATTGAGGGCAGGAATAAGCGTTTTTGCAAAAAAGACCAAAAAAATACAAGCGAGCGCCGGCAAAACAGGCAGCGAAATATCAAAAATAGAAAGCAATAAACCAAACTGAAGGGTAAATACCCCATAGCGAAGTACGGCCCAACGAAAAGCACGGCGGATTTCAATTAATTCATAGAGAGCAATAACGTCTACGTAGGTCTCAATCCACCGAAACCAGCGGAAACGTTCGAGGTAATTTTCAGCACTCTTCCGTTTGATAATCAACCATATACCAAAAATCAATGTCGACGTCAGCATACCTAACAGTGTTAGTTGAGGCCAATGTTGAAGTGCTGCCTGATGTCCAATGAAAAAGACCCAGCCTACTGTTCCAAAAAACAGTGATACATAAAATTGCAACCCATTGGAAAGCAGCGCGGCCCCCACTCCCGTAAGACGTTGACTGCTTTGCAAGGATAATACCCGACCGGCGGCATCTCCCACGTTATTGGGCATTAAAAAACCCAACGCCAATCCAGCCAACACACCTTTCAGCGACTGTAAAAAGCTGATCTTTTCTATTTTTTGAGCCAATAGTTGCCATTTTCGACTTTCGCAGGCCCAGTTGAGAGGAGTTAGCGATACAACCATTCCTAATTCTGTCAAATGATTGAAATTGAGGCGTTCTATGAGAAGTTGGTAGACATCCTGCAAGCTTTCGCCTTTCTCCCGAATGGTGGCATACAGGTACGAAAGCATGGCACCCAATAGGAGTAATTTTAAAAACCACCCGATTTTTTTAAGCGAATACCACCGAGAAAACCACGAAGGGGTGTTACTTTGCATCATGCAAAAAGACTTGTCAAATCAGCCAACTGAAAAAATCATTTTAGGTGTTGACCCCGGCACCCGCATCGCGGGCTACGCAATCATCCGTATCATCGAACATCGCATCGAACTTCTTCAATACGGCGTTTTAAAGCTCGACAAATATAACAGCCACGAACTGAAACTAAAGAAAATCTTTGACCGCATTACACAAATCATAGAAGAGTTTTTACCTGATGAAATGGCCATTGAAGATCCTTTTTATGGCAAGAATCCCCAATCCATGCTAAAACTTGGACGAGCGCAGGGTGTGGCAATGGCCGCTGCCCTAAATCGCAGCATTCCAATTGTAGAATATTCCCCAAAAACCGTAAAAATGTCGGTGACAGGCAGCGGCAGTGCTTCCAAAGAACAGGTAGCATATATGCTGGAAAGTATTCTCAAACAAAAATTAGAGGCTGAATACCTGGACGCCACCGATGCTGTTGCCATCGCCATTTGTCACCATTACCACGCCACAGCCTTACCTTCCGCCGCTGCTAAAAAGAAAGGCGCTAAAAAAGGAGGTTGGTCGGCATTTGTAAGCGAGAATCCGAATCGGATCAAATAGTTCGGGCGGTAAAAGACATGCACTATTTTGTCGATTTCCATTTAATAAATAGTGGTAAAATCCCTTTAAGTTGTCTTCATGTAAGTTTGTAAAGAGCGCCTGCTTGACTATTTTTGCAGATAAGTCCATAAACTCGAAACCTTAGAAAAACTCACCATCGTTGAAATTTACAGCCAAAATAACGTTTGTCTTTGTCCTGATTATAGTTTATCGCACCGTATGTGCGCAGGAAGTCCATATCAAAATAGTGCAACAGGGCAAGACATTTAAAGACTCTTCTTATTATGATATTGTCCCGGTAGGAAATCAATTCTGGATCGGGGGCAAATATGGCACGTTAAAATCCAGTGATTCACTCGGTCATTTATCCAACATTGAGTATCCCAATCAAAACGTTGACATTTATAAAATTGACCGTTTTGACGCGCAGAATCTGATCGCATGCGCTGATAAAGGCATTGTGTACAAACACAACCTTGTGGCCAAAACGTGGGAAGTTATTAAAGTAAAAGGGTACGAAAAAGCCTGTTTTTACAATATGGCCGTCGTTAATGATTCTACAGCTTTTATAGGTGGCGGCAACACCGCTATCGCCCATTCGCAAAAAACGATCCCGCTGGGTTTTATTTTAAAAACCATTGATCGCGGTCGAACTTGGCAAAAAGTATATAGTAATGCGTTTAAAATGGTTTGGTGTGTCAAATACAATCCTCATGATCGAAAAGTATACGCATTGATGTATTCGCCCAATCGTACGCATTTGTACGCGCTGGAAAACGACCGTTGGCAACGCCGTCAAAAGGTAGGTAACAGCATTTTTCACGAAATACAATTTGAAAATGCCACTGATTTTATAGCAACCGGAGGCTGGATCGGCAAAAAAGGTCGTATTTATCGTAATACCCACAAACAGGTCATCAACGATGCCGGTTTGATCTGGGGTCGTGTTTCCAACCACCAATATGACCTGTATACCGCCTGCAACGGACAAATCATTCTGGACACTAAAAAGGGGAATTACAAGCGTTTTGGCGTAAAGCTCAACGATCAATTCAGCATTTATGAAGCCATTTTCACTTCTGCCAATACCGCTCTCGCCATCGGAAGCGCCCAAACGCTTTTGCACATTACCGTTCAGGAATCAGCCCTAACGGCTAATCACGCCCGGTAAGTGTTTGATTTTTATCAGTTTGCTGCATATACTTCTGCAATGCCTGTGCTATCAATGCGGTGGTATACGCATTCGACGTGAAATAGAGTACATTGCGCACCACCGTCCCGCCCGAAAAGTAAACTCCACCTTTCCAATAAATTCTATTTCCCTCTGATTGTCGCTGATGATGCAGGAAATCCACAGCCCGATCCAATAAGTGCTGCGGAACATTCAATCCCGAGCTTCTGAAATTTAACATTGCCAGTAATGCATACGTCGTTGATTGGAGTTCATCATGATGATTGACTCTACGACGACTATGATAACTTCCCGGTTTCCGTTGTGATTCCATCAAATGCTGAAGCATCAATTGTGCTGTGGGAAGAAGGGCAGTATCTCCTGCCGCCAAAGCCCGCGAAACGGCATAGTGAAAATGGTAGCGATTGGGATAATAATGCCCCGCACGGCTCCATCGCCGATACAGCGCCTGATGGTGAATAAAACGATGCGCACCTTGTTGGCCCTTACTTAAAGAAATATCTCCTCTCTTCGCCAAATACGTCAGCACATTGGCATTTACCACCGCATCTACATCGTTGGTGCCGTAAGGAATGTAAGGTTTGTAAGGCGTTGGATAACAGATGCTGCTTTTCAAATAAAAAATTTGGTTGTGCCCAATGGTCTTAATTATGTTCCAACGTTTAAACATATGTTCTTGACCCAACCACGTCATATAAGCCCCTGAATCCGGGCAACCATTAAATAAATAGTTATACCAGTGCCGATTTTTGCGTTGCTCATCTCGGTAAGCATCAAACAGTTCAAATGACGCTAACGGAATCGCTTCCGGATTTTCTCGGTTTCCGAAAATCAGTTGATGGTACCAAACCGCCAAATTTCCGGAGGCAGTATCATCGGCATCGTTTTCGACATTAGCCGCGTTGTTGATATAACGCGAGGATAGTTTATAATGCGTAGGCCGCCGTACCAACGGCACGGGATACGGTTCCGGCCCTTTCTGCAAGTCACGATTGGGCGGAAGAAGTTTCCAAAAATTAAACCGTTGCTCACCGGCATAACTCTGAATTTCGGGGTATGAAGCTCGGAGCATTGGAAGAATATGGTTTAAAGACGTATCTGCTAAATACATCTCCGCCAATACGTTATAGATACCTGATGTGGTAAAACTATTGGAATCACGGTATTTATAGCGCTTTCCGAGCATTATAAAACGCTTATGCATTTGCATATACGCCGGCCATTCGCCTTTAAATTCTTTGTTCTCGATCGTTTGCCTGCATTGCGAATCTGCCAAATAATTAAGCGCTCCCAAGAGGTCATTTTGAAGCGAATCAAGGAAAGTTTTCGATTGCGCTGCCCCCTGCAAATCTCCACAAAAAAGAAGTAATACTAAACAGCAATGCGTTCTCCATTGTGAGGTATGGAACTTACTTGCACTGTGGCGCTCTCCTTTGCACATTGGTCCACAGCACCATTCACTAATATTTATTGAAAATCTCATTCGGATAGACAATAGACCCAATTTTATCTTCGTTATTACAACAACAAAATAAGCAGATTAACCCTTACGTATAATCAATAATTTAGGCTTCTTTAAGTTTGGCAAAGTTATTGATGCAGAACAATCTGACAGAATTTTAGTTGTTTTTTGGGCAATAATCGTATTTTTGCCTGATTCTTTACCAACAAACAGTATTTCCCTGTAGTAGTAATAACGATCAAAGAATAACAAATAACGATTAACTATTTAATCTAAATGGTCAAATTCAGTATGAAAGCGGCGATTTGGGTACTGGCAGCCACAGTGTTGTTTAGTGCTTGTAAGTCAAAACACCCTTCCAGCCTTAATCCGGGCAAGAAAAGTACGGCAACTAACTCCGACTTTGCCTCAAAGAATGGAAAGAAAAGTAAGAAGAAAGGTGCGGCAGATGCGCCATCAGATGGTTTTGTGGTATTACCTTACAAGTCACAAGTAGTAGGACCTAACCTTGTATTTATTGAAGGCGGTCGTTTTACGATGGGGGCATTGGAAGAAGATGTGATGAGTACGCACGATAACCGCGAGCGTACTGTGAGTGTGCAGTCGTTCTACATGGACGAAACTGAAATCGCTAATTTGCATTATTTAGAATATTTGCACTATACCCAACGCGATTCTTCTGCGGAAGTATATGCAAAAGCACTGCCTGATACCACTGTTTGGTACGATCCGTTGTCTTTCAATGATTCATACGTAACGTACTACTTCCGTCACCCGGGCTTCCGTATGTATCCTGTTGTTGGGATATCTTGGATTCAGGCCAACGATTATTCTACATGGCGGACCAATTTTGTAAACAGCAATTTGGCAAAACAAGCCAACGGCAAAAGCAAAAAAGGAGTTACTTTAAAACGCAGCAAGAAAAAAGGCCAAGCTGCCGCCGAATCAGAAGCATTGATGGCAAGTTCGCCTTCGGCGCGCCCTGCGGTAGAAAGCGGCTATGTTTTACCTGATTACCGCCTGCCAACAGAAGCTGAGTGGGAATACGCTTCCAAAGCAATGATCGGAACGCAGTATGCGGACGAAAACCAGTCAAATCAGCGGATTTATCCTTGGGACGGCTCATCATTGCGCAATCCACGCGGCAAGAACAAAGGCCAAATGTTGGCTAACTTCAAACGTGCACGTGGTGACTACGCGGGTATTGCAGGTAAATCAAACGACGGTGCCATCATTACCGAAGAAATTTACAAATATCCGGCCAACGATTTTGGTCTGTATAACATGGCCGGCAACGTAAACGAATGGGTGTATGACGTGTATCGTCCTCTTTCGTACATGGACTTTAAAGATTTGAACCCATTGCGTCGTGATGGCTTCCTGGATGACGAAAAACGCTACGATGCCAAAAACAGCAATTCCGTTGTAAACGATAAGTTACGTGTTTATAAAGGTGGTTCATGGAATGATGTAGCTTATTGGCTATCACCCGGCACACGCCGTTTCTTAGCGCAAGATTCATCTACAGCGACCATCGGCTTCCGTTGCGCAATGATCTCAACCGGAAGAAATAAATAAGAAGTAGTTTATAAATGCATAAAAAAGGGCGATTGCTGATGCAATCGCCCTTTTTTATGTTGAAACAACCGCTAATACGCTGCTGCTATCGTAATGACTGAGACTTCTTTGGCGCCATTCTGTTGCAATTCAATGACTGCTGACTCAAGGGTGGAGCCGGTGGTCACAATATCATCTACTAAAGCAATTCGTTGATGATTGATCTTTTCAGGCAACTTTACCTCAAAAATACCCGAAACGTTCTCAAATCGTTCAATACGGGTTTTATGCGTTTGCGTTTCTGTATTTTTTCTCCTTGTAAGAATTTTGTCCGACCACGGCACTCCTAAGTTTTCGGAAAGTCCTGCGGCAAATCGGTCGCTTTGATTATAACCTCGCTGAGTCAATTTTCGGGAATGAAGTGGGATAGGAATTACCCAATCAAAAGAATGGTTCATCCCTGCCTGCCGAAGTTCGTAGCCGTAGAGTTTCCCCAATACATTTCCGACTTCGGGTCGATTACCATATTTAAGTTGGTGAAGCATTCGCTGCACTTTTCCTCCTTTTTCAAATTTCAGGAAAGAATACACATTTTCAACCGACACTTTTCCCGCAAATTTTTGCTCCAAAACAGGTATGTGCACTAAATGCGAATGTGTTCTGGGCAGATTAGCTCGACATTTAGTACAGATAATTTCTTCATTACCTACCAATTGCGCCTTGCAGGAGCTGCACAGATTTGGATAAAATAAATCAAGCACATCATGCCAAAAAAGTGTCGGTTGGAATTTAAAAGGCATTCGACATTAATAGTTAAAGAACTAACGGTTAAATAAAATCGGATTAAGCACACTATCAGGCACACTTCCTACCGGCGACGATGCCAACCACGTTTCCCAATCAGCCTGTTGAAAACTATTCTTGGGCTGAGCAATACGCTGGTCTTTATCCATATAAATCATCGTCATTACTTTGCGGGCACTTTTTGAGGCATTGGCACCGGCACGGTGGAACAACCAACCTGCATGATAACTTACTTCTCCCAAATCAAACGGTCCTTCGTTCTGATTAAACTGATTCAGACTTTGAGACATCAATACTTCGCTTTCGTCACTAATTTCAAGATCACGGCCTATTTCAACAGATTGACTTTTCTCGGCAAAAGCCAACGGTCCCATTTCCATCGGAGTTGCCTGTAATGGAATCCAAACAGTCACCGTTTTGGGTGAAGCCAACGGCCAATAGAATTGATCCGCATGCCAAGGAGTTATGCCACCGCTCGGTTCTTTGTAAAGTGCCTGATCGTGATACAAACGTACACCTTCCACTTCCATAAGGTCAGCCGCGATTTGGGCCAAACGTTTTGAAAACACAAACTCTTTGGCCGTTTCGTCTTCTCTCCATAAGTTCATGATTTGTAAAAAAGCACGTTCGTAGGTGGAGCGCTCTTCCATCGGTTTAGTCAATTTATTGAGCTTAAAGACCAGATCAGTAATGATATCTCCGTAATAAGAGATCACTTCGGGGCTCAATACATTTTTAAGTTTTACGTATCCGAACTCTTGGTAAAAGGCGATGGCCTCGGGCGTAACCGAATATGGCGTATTCAACTCTTCTTTTAAAGCTGCGGTATCAATTGTTGCGAGCATGATTGTGAATGATTAGCTTGAATGTTGATACAAAATAGCAGAAATTATAAAAAGAGAAAATGCAGTTTTTTGATTAAATAATGTGGTATATTAACTTATTATTTAATCATATAGATATTTTTAAGTAAATATTTAACATATTCGCAGCCCAAAGAGTCAAAAAGCATGAAACCTCAGCTCGAAAAAATAGCCATTGATGGCTCTTTTTCTTACTTAGCTCGTCATTTCAAAAGGGCGTATTTCGATGCCCCGTGGCATTATCATCCCGAATGTGAGCTAACGTACATTGTTAAAAGCTACGGACAACGTTTTGTAGGAGATCATATTGGGCCATTTTACGAAGGTGATCTGGTGTTGCTTGGATCAAACCTCCCCCATTTCTGGCGCAACGACGATGTGTTTTATCAATCAAACCCTGACCTTTTGGTTGAATCGGTTGTAATCCAATTCCCGCAAAGTTTGATTGCTGATTTTTTCGAAAAAGTAACTGAATTTAAGTCGATTCAGGAACTGATGAAAAAAGCAACTCGTGGTATAAAGTTCAGTGCTGAGACTACGCAAAAAGTAAAAGCCGCGATTTTGCAGTTGCCTTATTTGTCCGAAGGATTTCGCTTTATTTCATTTCTACATATTCTTTTGGAATTAACGGAAGATATTTCTGCCGAATTGTTGGCCGATACTGCGTACCAAATAACCACCGATGACGCCGATACCGAACGAATGAAACGGATCATTGAATTTACACTGGCGCATTTTCAGGACGAGATTCGGCTCAGTGACATTGCAGAAATCGCACACTTGACAGTGCCGGCTTTTTGTCGTTATTTCAAAAAAAGAACGCAGAAAACCTACATTGATTTTCTCACGGGCTTCCGCATCAGCCACGCCCGTACGTTATTAACGGATTCTGAACTGAGCGTGGCGCAGGTCGGCCTGGAATGCGGATTTCATAATTTGTCCAATTTTCACCAAGCATTTAAACGCCAAACGGGAAAATCACCGCTGCACTATAGAACTGCTCATAAAAAAAGCAAACTGCATTAGCAACAACCCGAGTTGGGCGTACAACAGGAAGAAACCTGTTCCAAATCAGACAGTTTTATCTTGGACTTTTCAATCTCTTTTTTCATTACTACCGCCGAACTTGGGCATAAATTGCTGAATTGTTGTGAGTGTGCAATCTCGATGGGTACGGTTTCCCGGCTTATACGTTCATAGCCCTGTTTTTCAAAATAGCCGTCAGCCGTAGTGGTTATCAAATAAAGTTCTTTTACCCCCTTCAGGCGCGCTGACTTGGTTAGATCATTTACCAAACGGCGAGCAATCTTATAATTACGAAAATCTTTATGTACTGCCACCGAACGCAATAAGCCAATCGTTCCATTTATTTCTACCCCCGCTGAGCCCATTAATTTTTCATCGTCAAAAGCCAGAAAAAAATCAGGCAATGATGGATTAAGGTCTTCAGTAGGCAATCCGGCCGATTTTAATAAATTAACAACTGATTCATAATCAGACGCCTGCGCCATTCGAATTTCAACTTCAGCCACGGCTGCCAATGTGTCTGAAGGTTTAGACCCGTCAGACGAATAAAACTTCGAAGCGGCAGGTTTTTCAGCGTATACTGTAATGCTGTAAATTCCTGTTCCGCCTGTTCTGAAAGTTGTGATTTCTTCGGGCGATAAAAACGTAGTTAAGATAGTGTCAGGAAGAACGATTTCACGGTCTTTTTGCAGCGTTATGTTTACAAAACCCGTTTGTTCAATCAGGTTGAGATATGCTTCTTTCTGAATCGCTCCCGCTACGCAGCCCGCATACATTTCAGCGGCATGTTGCAATCCTTCCGGCAGTTCTCCCACCAATACAATATCCGAAATACTGAAATGTCCGCCGGGTTTCAATACGCGAAAGATCTCAGCAAATACATTGGCTTTATTGGGCACAAGATTCAGCACGCAGTTGCTCACGATCACATCGGCAACATTATCATTTACAGGCATTTGTTCAATATCACCCTGACGAAATTCTACGTTATTAAAACCCAATTTTTCAGCATTCGCCCGGGATTTGGTGAGCATTGCTTGGGTAAAATCAATGCCAATCACTTTGCCTTCCGCTCCCGTTTCGGCACGGGCCACAAAGGCGTCATTCCCTGCTCCGCTTCCCAAATCAATGACAGTATCACCGTGTTTGATTTGGGCAAATTGCGTCGGTAAACCACAGCCCAGTCCTAAATCAGCGTCGGCAACATAGCCTGACAGCTTGGTATAGTCTTCGGCCATAATGCCGATAAAATCTTCCTCAGTGCCGCAGGTGGGGCCACAACCGCAGCAAGAAGCCGAATTTTGATCCTTTGACTGCTGTGCTACTTCCGTATATTTTTCACGGACAATGTCTTTGAGCGTCTGTTCGTTGTTCATCTCAGTTCTTTTATTAAATGTGAATAATGAAAATAAATGGCTGTAAATGGGTAGTGTTTTTAAATTACACCGTCAAGACGAACAGCATACTTGAAAAGACGCAACTTGTTTACAATTATTTTCACATTTTTTTTCTGAGCCGGAAAGCGTGTGGCAAGTGGGTTTAGCTTCTATCGACAGTACTTCTCCCTTTTCATTGGTTTCAATGAAAGTACACTCTTCCAGTAAATGACGCAATTTTGCCCGACCCCGTTGAATACGGGATTTTGCCCCCGAAAGACTTAATTGAAGGCGATCAGCCACTTCCTGTTGGGGCAGTTGCTCTAAGTCTGCCAAACGGAGCGGTTCGGCATAAGCAGCGGGCATTAATAATAATAATGGCTTGATAAAGGTTTCGGCCTGTAAATAAGTAGTTGTTTCAGTTATTTCGGCGACATCGTTCCAAGTATCATATTTTTGGAAACGTTGTTCGCGCCGCACATAATCAACGATGGTATTTTGCGCAATCTGAAAAATCCAGGAACGCAGATTAGTTATCCCTGCTTTCTCACAGGAAAAATCATGCTTTTGGCAAAACGTATAGATCTTGATAAAAACATCTTGGGTAAGGTCTTTGGAAATCTCCTCATCACGGATGCGTTTACGAACATAATCTGCCACGGATTGTCCGTAGTTACGCCAGAAATTGGGCAGTTGGTTAGTGGAAGGATTATAACACATAACTGATTGTATTATTACGATGGTTTAGGGCAAAAAATTTAACAGCATTCGGCTTTCAACAAAACGGCAAAAACAGCTCCAAACATTTGCTGGGCTTCTTCCCACACTTTTTCATTGATACAATAGCAAACTCTCGGCGGGTCAATGCTTCCCTGAATGATACCTATGCGCTTCAACTCTTTTAAATGTTGCGAAACCGTTGCCTGTGAAAGCGGCAGTTCATCGACCAAATCTCCACAAATGCAGGCCTTTTTTGAGGCAAGTAATCGCAGAATTGCGACCCGTGCCGGATGCGCGAATGCCTTGGCCAAATCTGCTGTTCGGTTGTCTTCTTCGCTGAATACTTCGGTTTTGGATAGCCCCATAATCATTATTGAAATTATATATCGCAATATTACGATATATAATTTTTCCAACAAAACATTTTTGCTTTTTCGCTTATTTTCAGAGAGTTACACAAGAAACGTAAAACATATAAAAATTGGCTATAACACTTTTTAATGATAATTTATTCCAAAAAAGTTGGTAAATGCCAAATTTTTTACTTTTATTTGGCATTACCTTTGCTTTACCCCAAGCAAATCAGTCTCTCTAACCTTATGAAGAAAAAGTTGATTTTGTTGATGGCATTGGTATGCCTTAGCCAAGTTATTTTCGCCCAAATGGCAAAAAAAGACACACTTCAGAACGCTTCAATGTCTGCTGAGTTGCTCAGTTTTGCCAAAAAGCATCTGGCACTTCGGTATCGCTCAGGCGGTACTTCCAAGAAAGGATTTGACTGTTCAGGGTTTGTCCGCTATTGTTTCTCGCAATTCGGTTTTGCATTACCGCATTCAAGCGCCGCGCAAAGTTCGCACGGACAGGAGATTTCTGTGGAAAAGGCCAAAGCAGGCGATCTGATCTTTTTCAAAGGTCATAATTCAGGCAGCACACGCGTTGGTCATGTGGGAATGATCGTCGAAGTGGGCTCCAACTACGTTAAATTTATCCATTCTGCCTGGAAAGGCGGCGTACGTTACGACTTTTTGGATGCTGCCTATTACAAAAAGCGCTTTGTAGGTATCAGAAGAATACTCCAATAGAGCGTTTATAAATCAATCCGGTTATAATCCTGAATTTGGTTGAGGTCAAATAATTCTTTTATTTTAGAAACAAACGGTAAAACAAACTCATACTGATTGTCAGGAGTATTCAAGACAATTAACTTTACATTCCATTTGCGATAATTCTGCTGAAAACTCATGTTTTTATCAGCTGTCACCAAATATTCTATTCCGGAATCAAACATTGCTTTTAATAATTCTCCATTTTGAAGCGAGTTCCAACCCATATCCGGTACAGTAGTAACTTCAAATTTATCACCAAAACGATATTTAAGTTTTTTTGGGAGATTTTCATTAAGCAGCAGTCTGTACATTTAAGCTAAAATTAAATGTAACGGTTGATTGAACGTAATCTAACAATGCAAGTGCCTGTTCACGTTTGACTGAAGGAAAATCTTCAATAAATTCATCAATTGTATGCCCACCTTTCAGGTAGTCAAATAAGTTTTTCACAGGAACGCGAGTATTATAAAACACAGGCGTACCACTCTGAATATCAGGATGTATGGTTATTAGATGATTCATACTTTACAATGTTTTCAGTAAACAAATATACGTTATTTATATTGGAACGAAAACCATTACATTTTTATCAATCGCTCTACGGCACGTTCCAGGGTTTCTTCTTTTTTGGCAAAACAAAATCGAACTACGCCGTTATCGGTGGCTTCCTGATAAAACGCCGAAACGGGAATACAGGCCACTTTATGTTCTTTGGTCAGTCGCATAGAAAAGTCTTTGTCTGACTCATCCGATAAGTGATCAAAATAATATAACTGAAAATAACTTCCATAACTTGGCAAGGGCTTAAACCGCGTTTGCTGCATGAGCTGCGCAAAATAATTGCGTTTTCCTTCATAAAATCCTGCAATGCTTCGGTATTCAGACGCATTTTTGAGATGCTCGGCCAACGCCACCTGTGCCGGTGTAAAACAGGAAAAGCAATTGAATTGATGGATTTTCCGAAATTCGGCGGTAAAAGCCGGTGGCGCTACACAATAGCCCATTTTCCAGCCCGTACAATGATACGCTTTGCCAAACGAAAAACAGACAAAAGCTCTTTGCCGCAGGTCTTCGTAGCGCAACATGCTGCGATGCGGCTCACCATCATAGATCAAATGTTCATACACTTCATCCGACATGATCAGCAGATCATATTGCTCCACGATTTGGCGTAATTGTTCAATATCATCGTCTCGAAGAATGCTACCCGTTGGATTATGAGGTGTATTGAGCGCGATCATGCGCGTACGCGGCGTAATGCGGGCGCGTACTTCGTCCCAATTGATGCGGTAGGTTGGAAAATCAAGCGATATTCTTACCGCAACCGCACCGTTGACTTCAATATTAGGGATATAACTATCGTAGGCAGGTTCAAACACAATGACTTCATCGCCCGCGCGCAAAACGCTTGTAAAAGCCGTGTAAATAGCGTACGTGCCACCGGGCGTAATGGTAATTTCAGTATCAGGATTGATGGAGACGCCGTGTAAATCGTGAATCTTGGCCGCGATACTTTCCCGCAACGGCATCCAGCCCGCCATGGGTGAATATTGATTAAAACCGTTTTGCATAGCCTCACTTGTCAATCGAACGAGTGCTCCGGGCATATCAAAATCAGGAAACCCCTGCGAAAGATTGATGGCTTTGTATTCATTGGCCAACGCCGACATGACCGTAAAAATCGTTGTACCGACGTTTGGTAGTTTTGACTCCATTTTTAGACCTTCTGTGTAGTGTTTGGTATTTTCGTGTAAAATTATTCGATTCACGTTGAAAAATCGCCCATTTTTGAATTTCTATTGCTTTATTTGTTTATCATTAGCATATCAACGATCTCATCTATACTGTTTTCACATTCAACCAATCGCTCATTTACTCATTTTACAATGGATTCTTTATTTACTGCTGAAGCACTTGTCAGTTTATTGACCCTAACGTTTCTGGAAATCGTCTTGG
This sequence comes from Runella sp., assembly GCF_965279615.1. Lineage (NCBI taxonomy): Bacteria > Pseudomonadati > Bacteroidota > Cytophagia > Cytophagales > Spirosomataceae > Runella > Runella sp. Next base: position 1,200,875 of record NZ_OZ257252.1, read on the forward strand.
GTATTGATAACATCATCTTTATTTCCATTGCGGCCAACAAACTTTCCCGCAAACAACAACCTAAAGCGCGTAACATTGGATTACTGCTCGCCATGATCTTTCGGGTAACGCTGCTTTTCGGAATTTCTTTTATCATTTCGTTATCAGAACCCTTTACCCACATAGATACGGGTTGGTTCAAAGCAGCTTTTTCCGGACAAAGTCTCATTTTATTTCTTGGCGGAATCTTTCTGCTGTATAAAAGTACGTCCGAAATTCACCATAAACTCGAAGGCAGCGAAGAAGAAGTGCAAAAGCCTAAAGGAAGTGCAGGCAGCAAATTGACAAGTGTGGTATTGCAGATCGCACTTATCAACGTCGTATTTTCCATTGACTCGATCCTTACCGCTATTGGTCTTACGAATAATGTACCCGTTATGATCGTGGCCGTTGTCCTTTCGGTCATTATTATGATGTTGTTTTCAGGCCCGGTAGGTGATTTTGTTAACCGCCACCCGTCTGTACAAATGTTGGGGTTGGCCTTTTTGATCGCCATTGGATTTATGCTTATCGCCGAAGGCGCTCACTTGGCCGAAGTTTCGTTCTTTGGCTCACACGTAGGCGCTGTACCCAAAGGCTATCTGTATTTTGCCATTGCTTTCTCGCTCTTGGTGGAAGTCCTTAACATCAAAATGCGCAAAGCTTCAAAGCCGGTTCAGCTTCATGATTATAAAACCCAAGCCGAACGTGAAGGTTTATTAAAAGATAATGGCAGCGAATAGTACTTCCCTTCATGCATAAAAAAGACGGCAACCTTAATTAATCGGGTTGTCGTCTTTTTTATGCATACATCACGCTGTTTGGCCAAGCAATAATAACTCGTCAATTCTACGTCATAATGTATTTTTCAATTGCTGCTCACACTCGGCCAACGAGCGAGGTGTTATTATTAAAAATGAATAGTGGCCTAACTACCCATCGCCTCTATACGTATCTATTTCCGATTTCGGGGAAAATTCCTTCCACTATTGCATTCGATAAATGCAGGATTTTTCAAGAATATAAGGGCTATTTCCATTCTCCCAAACCGTTGAATCAATTAAAAACGAATATGTTCCGCTAAAAACAGGACAAAATAACTCAATGGAATAAGCATGAGTTGAGCAATAAGTGTTCCCGCCAAACGAGCTACCAATAAAAATACAATATAACGTCTATAATCTGATTCGGGACGTTTTCCCACGTTGACTTCATCGGTTAGTAAAGCAATATAAGGATCAACCAATACCAAGGCCAACAGCGTCGAGACTCCATTGATAACGCCATTCATTGAACTCGATGTAGCTCGTAGATCAGGGTTCAAATAACCTGCATATAAGCATGAAAGTACCCCAATGGTCAAAATGGCACTTGACAGCATGTTAAGGATCAATATTTTCGGAGAAATCCCCGAAAAGTTCTTAAGAAAATGCCAATTGCCTTTCACCGGCCACGTTAAGCATTGATACACATATACCCAGGCTCTGGGGCTGAAACCGTACAAAAAAAGTCTTGTAAATGAATGGACCTCATAATATTTTCTCACCATTCTGGCTAACACTCGCTGGAAAGTGGGAATAGAAAAGCCGCCCACAATGGTTCCCACAGAAGCTGCCATGATAATAATTCGGAAAGATAACGTATCTATTTCGCGGCCTTGCTGAATATCTGTCTCGACTATTTTGGCCAATAAGGGTGCCTGCAATGTGTTGGACATTCTCGAAAAAATTGAGATAATATTGAAAATGGCATATGACATACTCCAAAGTTTGGTTTGAATGCCGACAATCCTAACGGCCATCGCCAATGTACCGATGTAGTGAATGATAAACGTCAATACAATAACTATCCAAATCGAAGCGTCCATTTTACAATTTAAATCGTTGAGTGATCTTGCGCCCCATCCACGTAAGAAATGAAGCAGGAGTTGAGCTTTGGTGTTTGACAAAACAGCTGTAAAGAGCATAATTTCGCCAAAAATACGTTAAAATACGTCCATAATCGGGGCCTTTGGTTGTTACCTTAAAGTAGTAATCGTCGTTAGGAGTAGCGATTAATTTTTCCAATTTGAGCAGATATTCCTCCGAAATGTCCAAGCTGAATTCCTGTTTTAAAAAGGGCAAAGCTATTTTAATAAAGTTAACGTATTGAAATTGCTCTGCTAAGGTGAAAATTATATCCCAATCTACAGAATGTTGCCGCGCAATCCATACACAATCCGACACCCACCCGATGGGTGCAGGGCTGTTCCACCGATTTCCCTGCATCAGGCTATGGAAAAGCTGATACGTGGAAGACAGTCGGCGAGAAGGGGTTGATTCACCTACTATACACATTATAGACTTCTCCCAAAAGATCATATCAGCATCGGCGTAAGCATGTTCCTGAAACAAATACCATTGAATATCACAAGTCAATTTATCATTGCAAATCAGGCGTGCTGACTGAACATTTTGGTGTTGCAATTGATACTGAAAAGCAGAAGTACTCAGCAATTCGATCGCTTTGAAACGATGTTCAAAAGGCACCAAAATGGAAATGGCATTTACGGTACGTACACCTGTATCTTTATAATACCACAACGATAATGCCAAACCGTTGATAAGCATGGTTGGTATTCCTGATTTCTCCAAAACAGCACAAAGTTGATCGGCTCTCGCTATATGTTGCTGATTTCGAACCCATTTAAAACGATAATATCCTTTCAACCGCTTCGAAAACGGTTCGTTAAGGTTCTCCAGATTTCGATGTACTAAAGGAAGTAACTGCCGCGATGCTTCGTCAATAGGGTCGAAAATTTTGGGTAAAATTTCACCATCTTCCAGCAAATCCGGTGTCAGGTCTTGTTTTTTCAACCACTGCTGCCATGCATTTAATGCTTTTGACGGCTCCAATAAACCTGCTTTCAGCAATAAGATATGATCTTCATCGGGCCACCAGCCACCTTTATCTTTCAATGAATGCCGAATCAGTTTTTCTGAATGATGCATTATAAGTCATTATTTTTTATAAACTTACTCAGTTGCTCGGCTATTTTTCGGTGCCCTGAGGCTGTATTATGTCCGTCAATGGTGTAGTTATCCCCTTGGACAAAAATCGGTGAAATATTCAAAAAAAAGATATTTTTCCACTCTTTTTCCCGAGCACTTTGCTCAGTATTCAGCATAAATTGAGTATCAAAACGCTTCGAATTAGACAAACTTACCACTAATACATTTCCATGATAATAACTTCTCACATCCTGCACTGTTTTTAAGAAATAATCGGTATGCTCTAATGGCTCTCCCGGTTTGGATTTATAAAAAATGTCATGTTTTTCAGGAGAGACAAACAAATACTGAAATACCTTCAGGGAGGTATAAAAAAGCAGTTTGAAGGGCACATACATTCTTCCTGCCTTATTCTGAATTTGCCTGTTTGAGTACATCTGAGCATTCATTGAAGAACGAAAAGCCGAAGCTGAATCACTCCATGCTTTGTTTTCTTCGAAGTCATTGGCACAATATTGAATGATTACCAGCCTGCACGAATCTCGGGGAAGGTGCCTTAGTAACAAATTTTCTCTAACGGTGCCAAAAGAGGAAATCCCGGCATTCAATACTTTTCTGCCCAATTGCTTTTCCAGCAAAACGGTAAACAGTTCCTCCTGACCTACTCCCCACCCTGCCGTAAAGGAATCTCCCAAAACGATAATATCGGGATCAATACACGAGGCGCTGTCATCTCTCAACCCTAAAAAGTTAGTAGAAATAGATTTCGGCGAAAATTCCCATTGGCTGAAAGACGATTTCGTGTTTTTTTTGAACAGATAACCAAAGACGGGGTTATACTCACTGATGTCAGAGTCATACTGAAGTGTATTATAGCATAAAGCGTATAGATTCTGAAAGAAGCGCATATACGGAACTTTCGCCGGTTGTGCTATAACAATAAAACCAATTATCAACCCAATCAATAGTTCAAAGCCGATCAGCCCCCCCAAAACGAACAGAGGCCGAATCTTCATTAGTTTACCGGCTGAGTATCCTATCAATACAATTCCTGTCGATATACAGCCATTATATATCCACGCTCCCGCTTCACCTAATTCCCAAAGCCAATCCTGTCTGAAAATGGCAATAGACAGCAAAAAGATGCCAATCAGTAAATAAATACCGGCCTTTGCTCTCATATTATAGTTCCTGTCTTCGTCTGTCCAAAGCTTTTTTGAGCAAGCGAGGAAAATCTTTGCGATGCTGATGTCTTCCTGAGAGGCTCTCTCGGTGCAATCGCCGGTACAGCAGCACTTCATTTAAGCACTCAAAAAGAATTTTCTTTTCCTGCGCTCTGGCAAACCAATCAATGAAATCGCCCAGTATTGCACTTTGATCAAATAATCCTGCGGTCTCAAAAACGGTGCGCCGAACGAGCATTGTTCCTTTCATAAATCCGCGCATAGATTGAGAAGGACAATAAATCCCGGCTTTTATTTCTTCAGGCAATTCGGGGCTGATAAACTGTTCTACCAAACCAAAACTGATCTCAATGTCCGGAGTCTGTTGAAAGTGTTGCCATTGGGTTTCCAATTTATGCGGTGCCCACACATCATCTGCATCCAAAAAAGCGATATAGGGCTGCGTGCTGCATTGAATCCCTTCATTCAAGGTAGCAGAAAGGCCTTGGTTTTTATTATTTCGGAAGTAAATGTCAGCCTCGTGATTTTTTATTATTTCTAAGGTTCTATCCGTGGAACCGTCGTTGATAACAATAATTTCAGCGGCAGGAATAGATTGATTTATAACCGATTGCAATGCTTCATGCACATATTTTTCGGCATTATAGACAGGTATAATAATAGAGATGGGCAGTATCACGATTCCCGGGTTTGATTTTGGATTTGTCGGCGACGATCAAGCGTCTGTTTCAGCAGGTGAACACTAAATCGGGTCAGTTCTTTCAGGTCTTTGGTCAGATTGTTAGTATGACGGCAATAATACAACGCAACTTCACTCGTCTTTAAAATAGTAAGGGGGTACTCATACGCTCTATTATGCCAATCCCAATCTTCACTAATTCGTAATGTATGATCAAAAAGGCCCACTTTTTCAAATGCTCTCCGTCGAAAAAGTGCTGCTCCTAAGCAAGTAATGGGCGCAGCATTTTCATCGACAGATTCATTGGTAAATCGTTGACTTTCTGCAGATTCGTAAACAATTTTTACTCTATCCCAAATCAGATCAACCGCTTTATTCTGCTGAAGCATGGTGTATTGTCTCTCCAATTTATCGGAAGGCCAATAATCATCCGCATCCAAAAAAGCGATAAATTCATTTTGCGTAGACTGTATTCCTGTGTTTCGTGCTCCCGACGGCCCTTGGTTTGCCTGATATACATAGCGTACCCTATTGCTGTATTTCTGTATGATTGCCGCAGTTTGGTCGGTAGAGCCATCATCAACGACAATAATTTCCTGAGGCTGAATGGATTGTGCCAAAACACTTTCGAGAGAGCGTTCAATAAATCTTTCAGAATTATAGGCAGTAATAATAACGCTTAGATCAGAAATCATGATTTTACATAACGTTCTCTATCAATGACCATTTTTAAACTACGCACCAATTGGGTATAAATGACCGGGATATCGTTTGTCAGGTTGGCATCGTGCCGCCGTTTATGCAAAGTTACTCCCTCTATAATTCTAATCTTCATTTGTTTTTTTACCCGATGAAGCCACTCTATATCCTCACAGGGATTTAGTGCAGGGATAAAATTACCGATGCGTTGCACTGCCGACGTCCGAAACAAACCCGCTCCCATCACAGGAGAAGTTGTAATATCGTTGTTGCTTAAGTCTTTAGCAGTATTTTCTTCAAAAAAATGTTGTACTTTCCCAAACGCAAATTCAGTATCAGGATAGTGTTCAAATACATCCATAATGCGCGCAAAGCTCAGTGGCGCAAGAAGATCATCGCTGTCCAGATATACCATAAATTCTCCTTTTACAAAAAGGAGAGATTCATTACGTGCCAATGCCAACCCCTTACTCTGCTGATGAATCAATTCAATTTTATCGCCATAAGAGCGAACAAGATCAAGTGTACCATCCGTAGAGCCTCCGTCAATCATAATTAATTGAACCGGATCATATCCCTGGCTTAATACACTTTCAATGGCATCTTTGATAAAACGTACTCCGTTATACACCGGAATGATAACGCTTATCAGCGGCTTACTTATTTTTTCAGCGGCCATCCTTGGGTAGAGTCTACATCGTGAACGGGATCAAGTACTAACATCTCCTGCATATCGTCAAAAATCTCCAACACAGGAAACGTAAACTCCTTTTTTTCATCCAATTGGACAATTTCAATTTCCCCTTCTGCTTCTGCTTCTTTCAGCAGTTCTTCTACCAGCAATTGATCAATAAACTGATTAGCCGCTTTCAAAGCTTCTTTGTATTCAACATCATAGATTAGAGTCAAAGCAACAGCCACCTTTTCGGCATTATTACCGGACACTAATTGTCTGAAAATAAAGTCAGCGGTAAAACGAAGGCTGTAATAATTGCCTCGCGGAAGATTTACAGCTACGGTCTCGTCTTCAAAATGATCGAATGAGATGCCTCTTGTTGCGATTTGATAATTTTTCATAGGGAATGGTTGAGTAAACGGTATACTAAAATCTATCCAAAGAGCTTTGCAACCAAGAAAAAAACAATCATTTATCGACCCTGAAAGACGACCAATGGATTGGTAAACATCCCGGCTATATCAACCGGAATCGTTTATTTCACAGCTTTAAAACGCAGGAGAAAAGCTTCTCCAATACTGTTTCAATAGTAGATCTTACTCCTCATGTATTAGTTAAATTATAAAATTGACCTTTTAATATATTAATGCGCAATTTAATAAATTCTTACTAAAAACATGATTAGCCATCAAATTTACCCGAACCGGATCATTATCCGGCAACTGCCAGCTAACCTTATAAATGAGTCTAATGGGCTTTATGCAGCATTTACCAAAATAAATTTTCCGGCTTTGGAGGTATTGGAATCAGACAATACTATTTGACAGTGGGATAGTTTTTTTTATAGCGGAAAAATCATAAGTTATAAAAACGTTGCCAAACTTCTTTGATAAAGGTATCGGCTCTCCACCTTTCATTGCGGATGTAAGTGTAAATACCGATACCCTTGCTCAAAATTTAACTCAAATGCTTTCTATAAGTGGTTCAAATTACAATCCTTCTACCGTCCAACCAAGATAAACAACTCTTCCCATTGAAGCGGCACCGTAAACCTGTACTGCATTGGTATTCAACAGATTAGTTCCGCCCAATCGAAGGCTGCTTTTCAATTTCGGCAAACGATAATTCACCTGCGCATCTACCGTTCCGAAAGCATTGATGTACCCTTCGTCGACGGGCATAAAATACGTGTATCCACTACTATGTCGATAATTAACCGCATACGTTACATTTTTGAAAGGTTCTCCATTGATGCCTGCATTGATTTTATGGGAAGGAGTATTAAAACCCAATATCAATCCCGGTACATCTTCGTCATTGATGTGAGACCAAGTGTAGTTGGCATTCAAATTAAGTTTTTTGTTCCAAAAATACTCTACACTTCCAATCAATCCCTGTGTGCGTACCTGTCGGTCGGCATTGGCCCATGTTTGGATCAATCGGCCGCGTGTACGGTCGGTGGTTGTCTTTGCAAAATCGCCCGTGGCGGCAGGGAGTGGAACACCCGTTGGAGCAATTCCATCTTCACGACCATAGAATCGAAGCGTCCCGATAAAATCATTGTACCATGAACGATAATAGCTTACATCCACATACAGGCCTTTGACAAGTTGGGCTTTATAGCCAATTTCCCAGGTATTGACCTGTTCAGGAGCAATTTTTTTAATGGTAATGGGCTTCAGAAAATCAGGATTTGTGCGACCGTCAGGCAATGCCGATACTGCATTCAGACCTTGATAACCGTTTTGTACATTTCCGGCCACCAGAAGTGTGCCAAAATCAAGGTAGATAAACTGGTCAAGTTGAGCCGGTTGGCGGTAGGCCTGCGCGTAGTTTAGGCGAAAATTATGTTGTCGGTTATCCCCCAAAGAAAGTACCGCTGAAATGCGGGGCGAGAAGCGACTGCCAAAATTGCGAAACCGATCGAAACGCCCGGCCGCAGCCAATTTCAGGCGATTTTGCCACACGTTATAACGAAGTTGCCCATAAGCACCGCCATCCCAATTGACAATCCGGTCGCGGCGTTGAATATCGTTGGTATTGGGCGAAATGGGCGAATTGGGTCCATCGGAAAAAAGCGTCCCCGCCGATTGCAGCAAATGGGTGCGATACGAAGCTCCGGCAATAACATTAAGTTTATCAATATTCCATTCACGCTGAGCACTGATATCCCAGAAACGGCCGGTATTGGCAAAAGCGGCTCCCCTTACTGTTTTAGTCCCGTTGATATCGATCAAGCCTACCCCATTTACGATCTGCTCGCGAAGCTGATTGAAGTAAGGACTTCCTACAGGCAATTGCACGCCGGCCGCCAATTGAGAGGCCAGCGCCTGAGCCGCTTCAATGCTTTGTCCACCCACAATTGATTGTGGCAAAGTATATGCAGCAGGAACACCTCCCGAAGAGTTAGCGGCAAACACATTTGGAAGCGCAGCTCCCGACGCAAGGCCTGTAGTACGAGCCGCTGTAAATACCTGATTCCAAAGCGTATAATAATTAGAAGCATAGCTTGGATAACGACTTCCGTTGGCCTGCGTTCCGGAAGCCATGGGCGCATTCATTAGTCCGCTTGCCAAAGAATTCAAATCATAGGCTTTGCCGCCATAATCAAAAACAGTATAAGCTCTTATAAACCATTGGTCTGTTTTTAGCTCAATACGGTGCACATCATACTTCATACCGCGTTGAGCATATCGACTGGTGCTCTGAAAAATACCGTTACTCACCGCCAATTTGTATTCATATACTGCACGAAGTTTAGGATTGATCTGCCAATGCAATGATGGATTGAGTCGATAATTGCCCGCTTTATAATTGCCGTTGCTAAACAACTTAAACGGATTTCCTGATGATTCAGGCCAATTGGCCATTTCTGCTTCGGTATATCCTTGGGTGTAGATGCGATAAGCAGTATTATTATTGAGTGATGTCAGAGCAGCATTGGTAACGGTTGTCCCTGCTTCGCCGTACCGATTTATGGCATTCCATCCCGCCGGATTGCCCGTTGCATTATTGAGAGGGTCTGAGCCGGCCAATCCACCCGACGTAACACGTTTGATGGCGGCATTGTTGGACGATAAAAATTCATCGGCTTCAAAGTAGTTCGCGTTAAATTTAATGGCAAATTTATTACCCAACACTTTAGCGTAGCGAATTTGCCCATCAATCATCGAGCGATTCCCGCCACGCAACGAAGCGGAAAGTCCCTGATGTTTAAAAGGATCTTTGGAATGCATCAATAACACACCATTGAAGGCATTGGAACCATACAACGCCGAGTTCGCGCCAAACACAATATCGGCACTTTCCAAATCCAATTCACCAATACCGACCCAGTTTCCGTAATACAACGACGCCGTGGGAGACGTTACATCAACATAATCGGCCAATTGCACCACACGCTCTGCTTTGGAACTGTTGAAACCACGCGTACTGAAACTGGTAATCAACCAGCTCGACCGACTCACATCCACACCTTTCAGCCTTGACAGCGACGAAATAAATTCGGAAGAAGGCTGTTTTTGCAGTTGTAAACCGGAAATACGCTCAACGGTTACGGGTGTTTCCATAATGGGTTCTGCCGTTCGCGACGCCGAAATAATCACTTCATTGAGGTATAAAGTATCTAATGCAAGCGATTTTTTGGGAGAAGGATTTTGTGCAAATGAAAATTCAGTAATGGTTAAAATAAGTAAAATGAGGCTAAAATTTCGATTTGTCATTTTTAATGGGATGGGTTTGTTTCGCTGCAAACATAGGCAGAAACCGCAAACTAGAATAACCATTTATGAATTTTGGGGGGATGATAAAACAGAGCATATGTTTTATTTAAACACATTTGATATGTCTTTTAAACAACAACATTAGCACAGGGCTAAATCAACTACTTTTGAGGTAGGCAAATTTATTGTACTATTCAAAGATTTAATTTTCAACCTATTCACTGCTTTATTACTTCTTTGTTAATTTTAGGTTAAAATGGCGTTTTTAAACTAAAAACAAGTATAAATATTTGTAGTTCGACAGCTATAGGCCTTATCTTTCCTAAAGAATTCCGAACCGACTTTTTGAATACAATCTGCTTTATCTGATTTGATCTTCGGTTCATAAAATTATGTCTGTTATCAGCAGGCTGTTTTTTTGTATTTTAATGTGTAATGAGAGGTGCCGGGTTAGTGAAAAGTACAAAATCATATTAAGATGGCGAGGCAGGTTTTATATTTATTCTTCATTTTTGGCTTTATTCCTTCTTTGATGTTTGGTCAATTAAATAAGCAGGCCAATCATTGGTATTTTGGCTATAATGCCGGGCTTGATTTCAGTAGTGGCAAACCTGAACCGGCTACTGATGGCGCTTTAAGTATTTGGGAAGGGTGCGCAAGTATTAGTGATGAAAATGGCAATTTACTTCTTTACACCGATGGTCGCTCTATTTGGAATAAAAAGCATCAACTTATTCCGGATGCGATAAATTTGGGAGGCCATAATTCTACGACTCAATCAGGTACTATTGTTCCTCAACCGGGGAATCCGAATATTTTTTATATTTTTTCGGTTAACACAAACGACATAAATACCGGTATAAAAGGAGCACAATATGCTATTGTAGATTTACGATTGAACAATGGGTTTGGAGGGCTGATCTCTAAAAATAATCTTCTGATAACGAATTCTTCGGAAAGCTTAACGATTGTCAAACATTGTAATAACATTGATTATTGGGTACTTACTCATGAAGTAGGTACAAAAGCATTCAGGGCATTCTTACTTACCGAAAGTGGATTAAACCTCAACTTTGTGGAAAGCAAAGTTGGAAGCATTAACAGAACCTCGCTTGGATACATGAAGGCATCTCCCAACGGGCAAAAGATAGTCCTCGCATTATTTGAAAAAAGTGTTCTGGAAGTACTCCAATTCAACAACAATCAGGGAACGCTTTCAAATTCATTGCTACTATCGCATCCTAATTTTAAAAGACTATATGGGGCAGAATTTTCCGCTAATAATCAATTTTTATATGTTACCGGTACGCTAAGTGAAGGAAAACAAATCTATCAATTAGATATAACTGAAACTACCACGGCGGCTATTCTTGAATCGAAAACGGTCGTTGGAGAGATAACTGACTCTTACTTTGGCGCATTGCAGCTAGGTCCCGACAATAAAATTTATGCGTCAATCAATAATGCTAACTATTTAGGAGTTATTAATAACCCTGATCAAAAGGGCACTGATTGTCAATTCATTGCCAATGGAGTTAGTTTGGGCAATAAAAAAAGCGGCATTGGCCTTCCCAATTTTATTGCTTCTAACTTCAATATTACACCTATTGCATCCATTCAACAAACCACCGACAAAAACTGTAATGATGTAGTTTTAACGGCAAACATTGACCAAAAAACAACCTCCACTCTTAACTATCAGTGGTTTGTGGACGGTAAAAAAGTAAACGAAGCCACTAACGTAAGTTTTAAACCCGGCCGCTCGGGCAGTTACAGCGTAAGTATAAAAGAAGCAGGTCAATGCAGTAATGACTCCGTTAACTCTGCGCCAATGGATATTAAAATTTTAGAGGCTACTCCGAAATTCACTAATTTAGGATGCAATAATGCGCTGCTTAAAGCCAATGCAAACGCGCCTGTAAAATGGATCGGGGTGAATGTCTCCTCTGAAAAAGCCATCCAAGATACCCTCACAGTTTCAGGAGTCAATACTCAAGTTTATCAATTACAGATCTTTCATCCTGATAATGCAACCTGCTCTATTCAAAAGAATTTTACAGTAACGTTTTCACCGGCAGGCATTTACAATTTTGGACAAGGTACATTAACGGCCTGTGATACCGCAACGCTCAACGCGCCGATAAACTCAAAATGGGACACATACTCATGGCAACGACCCGATAATTCAATCACTGTTGCCTCCAAAATTACAGGCAGTCAAAACGGAAGTTATATTATTACTGCCAAAAACAGCCAATCGAAGTGCGAAGCAAAAGATACCGTAATTGTTATCATTAACAAGTCTCCTTTCATTAAACCCAACGAAAATTTTTGCCTTATAAATTCTTCGCTTAAAATTGAAGCAGGGACTTCTGAGAATAATCTGAGGTATGAATGGATGCCCGGTGTATCAAAATCCGCCATTCTGGAAATATCTAAACCCGGCAAATATAAAGTGAAAGCCACTACTGCTGAAGGTTGCTCGTCTTCACGATCTGTTGAGGTCTTTTCTGCTCAAAAAGTAAAAATCGGTAATGATATTACAGTATGTGAAGGCGAAATTGTGGAATTGTCACCAACCATCACAAACGCATCTCCTTCAATACTTTACAAATGGTCTTCCGGAGAAAATACCAGAACCATAAAACCTTCTTTACCCGGAATCTACAAATTGACAACCAAGCAATTTGTGTGTGAAATCTCGGATTCCGTCAAGGTAACGATCAATCCTTTACCAAAAATCAAAGCCGATGAAACGGTGTGTTTGAACAAAGAAATTGAAGCGGGAGGATTGGAATCCGGTTTAACCTACCATTGGCAACATTCAGCACAAACAACTGCAAATATTCCGGTCACCGAAGAAGGTATTTATAAAGTAGATATAAGTACACCGCAGGGCTGTACTTCCACGCGAACCATTACAATCAATGAGCCCTGCGTTTCACGTATTTATGCTCCTGATGTTTTTACGCCCAATGAAGATGGTCTTAATGATGTTTTCAGGCTTATTATCGTAAGTGGCCAAGCCATAGGGCTTGATATTTATAATCGGTGGGGAGAGAAAATCTTCAAAAACGAACAGAGTGATCCTCAATGGGATGGCAAATTAAATGGTACTCTATTGCCTGAAGGCACCTATCCCTATGTGTTTCGGTATAAAATTCGTAACAATGATACTGTTTTTGAATTTCGAGGGGTAATTACCCTGCAACGGTAAATTGAAGAATCTTAGGCTCAACCAAATGTGCAACTGAGATTCTTCAACCGTACAGATGCTATGATTTAATTTGCAGTTGCTTTTTCCAGCCTTTCCACCATTTCTAAGTGATAAAGCAGTCTGGGAAGTGTTTTTTTAGAAAAGGTCTTAATATCAGCATCCTTCGCGTTTTCTGAAGCATTTTTAATCAATTCCACTTCCTTTCCATATTCAGTATGTACAATAGCCAAATATTCACGGTCAAAATCCTGTCCGCTTTTGGCTGTCAAAGCAGTAATTACTTTTTGGTATCTTTCCTGTATTCCATTAGCTAACATAACCTTTTTGGAAGTTGCCAAAGCCTTCAGGTCTGTTTTTACATTGGTATGATCATCTACCATCATTTTAGCAAATTCCTGTACCTGCGTCGAAATGGCTTTTTTCAGCGCTGCTTTCCCGAGCTCGATTTCAAAAATGCTCCAAGCGTCTATATCTGCCAGAAACGTTGCATCGTTGCTCACGCTTTTCATTGCAGTTGCCGACGTATTGTTCTTAGGTTGAGGTGCCGATTGGCCGAATGCGATAATTCCCGGACTACTCATCATTATCGCTGCCAATCCTATTATCAGGCTCGTTTTCATGATAAAACAGTTTTGATATATACTGTCAGCATTAAAAAATTATGCCACCTGTAAGGACATATTCCCTGAAACGTCTTTATCAGCAGAACAAACCTGACTCTTTTGAGAAGTTTACGCCCGTTGTATTTGTAGTTTCTTTATTTTTGCACTAATGCCTGTGGCTACCAAATGAAGGCAATTTCTTTGTTTTCAATCAATAGTAGTGCAAGGAATCAACATGAAAAACGCAAAACCTAACTCCAAGAATTTAATAAGTTCATCAGTCATTACCATCGTAGTAATTTCTCTTGTCGTATGTATTTTAGTGCTTGTAAAAAGAATCTATTCCCCTTCTGCTCCTGTCTCTTCTACCGATACGTTGGCAACTGAGCCGTACGAAAGAAATACAACGGAAACAGCCGGCAGTATCGCCATAACCCCCTCTACAATAATCGCCGAACGCGCCGGCGAAAAGGCATTTTATAAGAAAAAACTGGCTAAAATGATCGGTAGCTTCACTTTTACCAAGGATGACTTTCAGGATAAAGGTTGGTACACTCACATGGATTTCGGCAAAAAAGCCGCCGGTCGTAAAACCCTGAAAGCGCACGTGCGCGAAGATGGTTTTATCTATTTGGAATCGCAATGGTACGGCAATGACTGGATCTTTCACAATCAGGTAAAAGTGCGCGTGGGAAGCCTGATCCTGAGTAGTCCAAAAGTAGAAACCTCCAGCAAGTACAATAAGCAGGCAGGTACAGGCAATAACTTTTGGGAAAATGTGTACTACCTCGAAACGGGCGACAACGGCATTATACAAGCCATTGCCGACTCAACGTCAAAGCCCGTAAAAGTACGTTTTGAAGGGCGAAAGTTTAACCATGATATTGTATTGACTGCCGAAGAAAAACAATCCATAAAAGCAAGTCATGAATTGTCGGAGGTCTTAAAAAAAATAAATCTGTAGAAAAAGCGCGGCTTCTCTTCTCTGTCATTCCATATTACACTATGACTTTTAGGTGTCATCTCTTCCCAACGACCTTAAAATAAGTTCATCCTCAGAAAATCAGGCATTTAGTTGTTCATTTTAGGTTTTTCCTGAAACTTCGTCCCATCATTTACACGTAAAGAAAAACACAATGACAACAGCCATGTATCAAAAACCGTCAAATGCCTTTATTGGTGCTTCTTGGGTAGCACTCGGCGCAGGAATGCTGGGGTATCTCATCGGGCTCTGGAGAGCCGAAATGCTGCTTAACGAAAAGGGATATTATTTCACGATTTTAATGTACGGATTATTCTCGGCCGTCTCGGTGCAAAAATGCGTTCGCGACCGTTTGGAAGGCGTGCCGGTTACGGATATTTATTACGGAATCAGTTGGTTTTCCACCATCCTGGCCATCACACTTTTGGCCGTTGGTCTTTGGAATGCGACTATGCTTCCAAGCGAAAAAGGATTTTATGCTTTTGCATTTTTACTGAGCATGTTTGGCGCCATTGCCGTTCAGAAAAACACACGCGACAGCCAAGACTATAAAAAACAAGGTTAGAGGTGGGAAGCACTGTGCGAAGATTCTTTAACTTCGCACAGTCTGAAAATTCATTCAGCGTGTTTTACAGGTAACAAAAGCCATTTTACATGCAAAAAAATACCGCCCTTTTTCTTTCTTTATTCTTGTTTTTCTCGTTTAGTGCGGCCTTCGCACAGTCAAACCAACTGGCAATTACGTTTGATGATCTGATTTTTGCCAACGAGCTATCGCTTCAACACAGCGTTGAAAATACCGAAAAGCTAATGGCAGTTTTGAAGAAAAACCAAGTACCTGTCATTGGTTTTGTCAATGAATCAACACTTTATAAAAAACCGGGAGAAGTTGATAAACGGATTGGCTTGCTCGAAACTTGGCTGGCTAACGGGCATTGGATCGGAAATCACACTTATTCACACCCTTCCTTCAATGTCGCTTCATTGGAGGAATATAAAGCTGATTTTCTGAAAGGAGAAAAGGTTTCGAAAGTGCTGGCCAAAAAATACAATTCTCCGCTCCGCTATTTTCGGCATCCTTTTTTGCAGACAGGTTCTGATAGTTTAAAAAAGTATGGTTTCAACCGATTTCTTACCGAAAAAGGCTACCAAATTGCGCCGGTAACGCTTGATAATGAAGATTATATCTTCAACAGAGTGTATCAAAATGCGTACAGAGCGGGCGATAAACCCAAAATGGAGATGGTGGTCAATGCTTATTTAACGTATTTGAACGAATTGTTTGACTATTCTGAAAAACTGGCTTTTTTATTGGAAAAACGCCCCATCAGGCACGTTTTTCTCTGCCACATCAATTTGCTGAATTGCCATCATTTTGATAAAGTGCTTGCCCTGATGAAAAACCGCAATTATGGTTTTATTACGCTGGAAGAAGCCCTGAAAGACCCTGTCTATCAACGCGAAGAGCTATACGTAGGCAAAGGTGGTTTCTCGTGGCTCCATCGTTGGAGAATAACCCAAAAATTAGCATTCAAAGACCCGGAGCCGGTCATTCCGGAAGAAATAATGAGGTTGTATAATCTCAAATAAAATTTTCATACGCCATGAAAATATACCGAACTTCTCATTTCAAAAACCCGGCGCTGCACCATCAATGGTTTGAAAAATGGGTGGCTCGGCTTGAATCATTGAATCAAAAAAAATACGAGCGAATAATCATCGAAACTTCGCTTGGTAAAACCCACGTATGGGGTCTTCATACTTCCCAACTGCATCGACCGCCTTTGGTCATTTTTCCGGGCGCACGAACCACTGCCCTGTTTTGGGATCTTGACAATGGCCTAAGCGAGTTGGAAGAAAACTACCGCATTTATTTGGTGGAAACCAACGGCTTGCCAAACCTCAGCGATGGACATACGCCTGATATTAAGTCGCTTGGGTACGGTGAATGGGCCTCAGAAGTGCTCGACAAACTACACATTTCAAAAGCAACCATTGCGGGGGCTTCCTTCGGCGGCTTAATTTGTATGAAGTTATGCATTGTGGCCCCCTCTACGGTTGAATCAGTTTTTTTACTGAATCCGGGATGTTTGCAGCCTTTTTCTTTATCGCTTAAAAACCTGTATTACAACCTATTGCCGATTCTTTTTCCCACCAGAAAAAATGTCGCGACCTTTTTAAACAAAGCCGTTTTTTGTAAGCCAACGCATGAGTTACCTGATGATTATGAAGGTTTGCTGATCGCTTATGAAGTATTTGCGCTCAAATACTATAAAGACAATACGCAAAAGCCCTATTACATGGACGATGAGCTCAAAGAAGTGGCCTCCGAGGTTTATCTCATTGAAGGTGATCATGACCTTTTGTTTCCTTACAAAACCTCCGTTCAAAACGCCAAAGAAAAGCTAAGCGGCCTGAAAGAAGTTATTATTTTACCGAACGTTGGGCATGGAATTGAAACTTTTAAAGGGGCAATTTCGGTAATAGCTGAGAAGACGCAACACAAATTTATTGCATGAGAATCGGTCACATTACTTTATTAGTCAACGATTACGACGAAGCTATTGCTTTTTATACCCAAAAACTTGGTTTTACCCTCAAAGAAGACACCAAACTGACGGAAGAAAAACGTTGGGTGGTAGTTGCACCTTCCGACAACTCAGCATGTGGTTTATTATTGGCCAAAGCAGCGAACGATGAACAAAAAATGCATATCGGCAACCAAACCGGAGGTCGCGTTTTTTTATTTTTGTATACCAATGACTTTTGGCCAACTTACGAAAGAATGCAAGCACAGGGTGTTGATTTTCAGGAAGAACCTCGCTCTGAACTGTACGGTTGGGTTGTTGTTTTTAGAGATATATATGGTAACAAATGGGACTTGTTGGAAAGCAAATAATAGCCTCTGTCAATCGGTCTATAGGCAGGAGTGCTTTGAGACATTCTGAGAATAAAGTCAACAACTTCAGACATAAATACTATTTTTGGCGGAAATTTTAGAACAAAAATGACCGCAACGATTTTTCAAAATACTCCAATTGACACCGATGCTACTTATTTATTGACGGATAGTCGGCAATTGGTTTTCCCTCAACAGACCCTATTTTTTGCCATAAAAGGCGAGCGCCACGATGGGCATCAATTCATTGCAGAACTGTACAAAAAAGGGGTTCGGCAATTTGTAGTAGAGCAAAAAGCCCTTAGCGATACGTTATTAACCGCGCTTGACGCTTTCGAAAACGCCCAACTATGGGAAGTGGAAAGCAGCCTGAAAGCTTTACAGGACGTAGTCAAACGTCACCGCGCCCAATTTGATATCCCTGTCATCGGAATTACCGGAAGTAACGGAAAAACCATCGTGAAAGAGTGGCTTGGGCAATTGCTCAGCGCCGATTACCGCATCGTTAAAAGCCCTAAAAGCTATAATTCTCAGATCGGGGTGCCGCTGTCGGTGTGGCAAATGAATGAGACGCATACGCTCGGGATTTTTGAGGCGGGAATCTCACAGATACACGAAATGAAATCCCTTCAGGAAATCATTCAACCTACCATCGGTATCTTTACCAACATTGGTTCGGCGCATGACGAAGGTTTCCGAAGCCGTAAACAGAAAGTAACCGAGAAACTTCGTCTTTTTACCCAATGCAATCAACTCATCTACCGCGCCGATTATTCTGACATTGACGAAGAAATTCGCCTTATTTTAAAATCGGTCAACCCAAAATGTGAACTCATCAGTTGGGGTTCCGGCGAAAACTGCCTGATACAGGCCGAATGGCATCAAGATACTGAACAAACCTACGTAGTGTTAAACTCTTCGGTCGCACTCTATGATAATCAACTTTTTTCGATTCCTTTTACGGACGAGGCTTCTGTTGAGAACTGCATCCATTGCCTTATAGTAATGCTTACGATGGGCATTCCTTCGTCCGAAATAAGACAACGGGTAGCCCGCTTACGACCTATTTCGATGCGGCTTGAGTTAAAAGAAGGAATTAACAATTGCTATTTGATCGATGACACCTACAACAATGACCTCGTAGGACTGACCATTGCACTCAATTTTTTAAGTCAGCAGGAACAGCGGTCTCAAAAAGTGGCTATTCTATCTGACTTGCTGCAAACGGGGCAAAAAGAAGATGAACTTTACACTCAAATCAATACTTTGCTGCAAGGTAAAGGTGTTCAAAAACTCATTGCCATAGGCGAAGCATTTGAACGAAATGCGCACCTGATTCAGGTAGAAGCACACTATTTTGCCACAACCAACGATTTTCTGGCTAAATTTTCCACCCAATCGTTTCGGGATGCATTGGTGCTGATCAAAGGCGCGCGCACGTTTCAGTTTGAACGGATCGTGCATCGTTTGCAACAAAAAGTGCACGGTACTGTACTGGAAATCAATTTGGACGCCCTCACGCACAACCTCAATTTTTACCGCAATCGCGTCGGAAACGACACCCGGATCATGGTCATGGTAAAGGCATTTGCGTACGGTAGCGGCAGCGCCGAGGTAGCTCAGTTATTGCAGTTTCACCGCGTCGATTATTTGGCCGTAGCCTACGCCGATGAGGGAGTTTTGTTGCGCCAAAACGGCATTGAATTACCCATCATGGTCATGAACCCTTCGCCTTCTACCTTCGACAAACTTGTTGAATACCAACTGGAACCGGAAATTTACAGTCACAAAATTTTGGACGAATGGCTCAATTTCCCCGTTCTTTCTCCAACAAATGAAGATGAGAGCGAATTAACTCGGCAGGAGGTGCCTATCCATCTTAAACTTGATACAGGTATGCATCGGTTGGGATTTACTGAAGCCGATTTACCGCTGCTTATCTATAAATTACAACAACATCCCTCTTTAATAATCGCCTCCATTTTCAGCCATTTGGCCGGTGCAGATGAGGCCTTGCATAATGATTTTACTCGACTGCAATATGAGCGTTTTATCTCCGGTGCAACGCAGCTTGAGGAGGCTTTAGGCTATAAACCATTGCGACATATTCTCAACTCCGCAGGCATCGTGCGTTTTCCGGACTACAAACTGGATATGGTACGGTTGGGCATCGGGCTATACGGCGTAGAGGTAAACCGTTTGGAACAGCGGGCTTTACAGCAAATCGGCACGTTCAAAACGGTGATTTCTCAGGTCAAACATCTTCCCATCGGTGAAACAATCGGGTATAGTCGTAAAGGTATTTTGGAAAAAGCTTCTTCTATAGCCACCATCGCCCTCGGTTATGCCGACGGTTACGACCGGCGTTTCAGCAAAGGAGTGGGAAAAGTACTTATTAACGGTGCTTTGTGTCCCGTGGTTGGAAATGTGTGCATGGACATGACCATGGTCGATGCTACAGGAGTCACCGTTCAGGAAGGTGACGAAGTCATTATTTTTGGAAATGATCTGCCAATCATGCAGTTGGCAGATCAGATCGGAACCATTCCGTACGAGCTTTTGACCGGTATCAGCGAGCGTGTCAAACGCGTTTTTTTTAAAGAATAATCTAATGTGGTACGGACGGCCCGTCCGTAAAACCAAGTAACAAGTAATGCAAATACAAAATCTGCTTCATTGCAAAAAAGGGCAGACGTAAAGCCTGCCCCTACGATACGGTATTTATTGTTTTGTGGGGATTTTGGCACTTGCGTCTTCAAACGTTTTCTTTTTCGTTTCCAAGTCCGTTTGTGAAGTTGCTACGTCTTTTACATTTATCTCCAGGTCTTTCTTCAGATTGGCGAGTTCTTTTTCCGTTTTTTCAATGTCCTTTTTAAGACTCTCACCTTTACGGGTCAATTTGCTGTAGTTCTTTTCCGAATCTTTCATGGCTTCTTCCGCAACACGGGCATCGTCATACAGAATGGCATCTTCGGCAAATTTTTTCAGAAATGATTCCGCCTCGGCATACCCTTTGGTGCCTTGGGTCACGTACGAGCCATTGCCCAAATCCAAATAAATAAACACCTGCGAAAGCCCTTTTTTAGAACTTACCTGACTCGCCAAGTTGATGGAAGAAGAAGAAATACTGGGGATGCTGGCAGTCGATGCTCGGTATACTCCACCTCTTGAGCTGCTTACCTTGCCAAATTGCTTCAAATAATCCTCCCAATATTTTCCAAGATACTTTTCTTCGATCTTGGTCGTTACATATAAGCCTTCAAAATTTGACTTGTCGATCTCCCGCTTATCCGGCAACACCGTTTGTGCTTCACTCGAATATCCAAAAAAGCAACTTAAAGCGGCAATAAATAGTATTTTTTTCATTTTTTAACAAGTTTGAATTACGACTCTTAACAATTTATACAGTTCGACGTGAAAAACACAATTTAAGTCACAATGTTACAAATAACAATGACATTTAACCGAATTGTTCAGGGCTATTTTATTAATCGTTAGAAATTTTAGCCTACCCTCCTTATTTTTACACACTGAAGTATCGCCGTTTATCTAACCTTATGAAAAGTGAAACAAAAGAGCCAAATTAGATTTGTTAACAAAGACAAAAACCTATTTTTCCCAACCTTAAAGAAAAGAGTTGACGCCCATTTTCAAGACCTGAATCGCTCGAAAAATGCCAATAGCACGTTGGTCATTAAAACGGCGGTTCTAACGGCGATGTACTTACTTCCCTTTGCAGTTCTGTTATGGCTGCAACCTCCGTTAGGCATCAGCCTTCTCTTGTGGTTCATTATGGGACTGGGTTTGGCAGGGCTGGGAATGAGCGTAATGCACGATGCAAACCACGGGGCTTATTCAGAAAATGCCCGAACAAACTATTGGATCGGCAATATTTACCTCAACATGTTGGGTGGCTCTACGTTCAATTGGAACCTGCAACACAATGTGTTACACCACATGTATACCAATGTGGTTCACGTGGATGAAGATATCAATGATAAATTGGTCTTAAAATTTTCTCCGCATACACCCGTCAAATCCTTTCATCAGCTTCAGTGGCTCTATGCTTTTTTCTTTTACGGAATTCTGACCTTGTATTGGGTGTTGGCAAAAGACTTTATTCAATTCATTGGATTTACGGCGAGTGGCGTAAACAAAAATTCGAAAGCTCAGAATGCCATCACGTTGTTAAAAATCATTCTGTTGAAGGTCATTTATTTCACCGTCATTATTGGGGTACCTACGTTGGTATTTCATATACCGTTCGGAGAAATTGTGCTTGGATTTTTGGTGATGCACTTTGTCGGCGGTGTTATTCTTACTACGGTGTTTCAACTTGCTCACGCTGTAGAGGGCACAAGTCATCCGATTCCCAACGAAAAAGGCGTTATCGAAAACGATTGGGCCATTCATCAGTTGAATACAACCGTCAATTTTTCGCGTAATAATAAATGGTTATCGTGGTACGTAGGAGGCTTAAATTTTCAGGTAGAGCATCATCTTTTCCCAAAAATTGCGCATGTACACTATCCACACTTGGCCCCAATTGTGAAACAAACGGCGGAAGAATTTGGAATTCCATACCTTGAAAATCCTTCTTTTGGCGTAGCACTACGTTCGCACATTGCCAATCTGCATCAGCTCGGACGTCTTCCTGATCTCAATGAGGCCATTGGGTAATCCATAGGAGCTAGAGCAGATCGTTCTTAAATGCGTAGGCTACCAGTCCTGCTGTGTTTTTGGTACCGGTTTTTTCGAGCAATCTCAACCGGTGCCCTTCTACCGTACGCGGACTGACGAATAGTTTCTCGCTGATTTCGAGCGTTGACAGGCCTTCACAAAGCAACTGCAATACTTCCATTTCGCGTGGGGAGATTTGCACTTTGCTGTTGAAAAGCGGGGCGGGCGGCGTAGCCCGTGTGATCACTTTGCGGTGCAGAGCTTTAGAGACAAAATCACTGTAATAAAATCCATCCGACATAACCCGACGAATGGCATTTTCAACTTCACCCGGCTCAGAGTCTTTGAGCAAATAGCCATTGACACCTTTTTCGAGCAAGTGAATGATGAAGCGATCTTCTTCATGCATAGAAACAATGATCACTTTTACATTCGGAAATTGCACTTGAATATGTTCGGTCGTTTCTACTCCATCCATGACGGGCATTTGCAGGTCAAGCAACGCAATATCGGGCGTAACCCGAGCGAGCAGATCCAACAATTCTTTGCCGTTAGCGGCCTCACCAATCAACTCAAAATCACCGATTTGATTCAACATAGCTGTCATTCCTTTTCTGAAAAGGTTATGATCATCCGCTATTACGAGTTTAATCTTATCCATCCGATAGTTTCCTTCTTATTGTTTTCTGCTTAAGCTATTTTATTTTTTCGAGATCTGTTTTTTTTGTCTTATCAAACAAAACCAACTGCTTCAGTTCCACTACTGCACGGCACCCTTTGTGAGGAGCAGTTTCATACTGTATCTTTCCACTGATAATACGCAATCGCCCCTCAATGCTGTCCAGACCCAGTCCGGGCGAAGGGCGGGATTGTACCTCTTCCAACTTAAACCCAAGCCCGTTGTCTTCAACCACTAATCCAAACGTTTGGGGGGGAAGCGACAATTGTACATGAACGTTGGTGCCTCCCGAGTGCTTGAGCGCATTATTGATGAGTTCCTGCGCTACCCGATACAACATCAATTCTACCTTCGGTTCCAGGCGGGTATTTTCATCGCCCGAGTATCCAAACGTGATACGAACCGCATTACTGCTGTTGCTTTTTGCCGCAAACTCCTGCAATGCCGCCGGAAGTCCGAAACGCTCCAATGTTGTAGGCACCAGTTCTCGGCTGATCCGCCGTACGTGGCTGATGGTTTCATCCATAGCTTCCCGTACTTGTTGGGCCAATCGCTCAGCCTGTTCCTTGGAACCTAATTGTCCATACAACGCATTGAATGTCAACTTTGTAACCGACAACAAAGCACCAATGTCATCGTGCAGATCCTGAGCAATTCGTCGACGTTCAGCCTCAGTTGAGGCCATAGAAACCTCCAGAAGCTTGCGTTGAAATTCAGCTTCCATGTCTTTGACACGCATTTTCTGTTCAATCTGTTTGCGCTGATAATACATCACAAACAATACAATGAACATTGCCATAATAAGCATGATGCCCGTCCCGATAATAATGACATAGGGAGATTCCATAACCGGGCTGAATGACTGTATATGACCCACTCAAAAATACGCAGAAAAACTCGCGGTGCTTTATTTTTTTAGTTAACGGCATAAAAAAACCGAGCAAATGGCTCGGTATAAGAAAATGGCACAAAAACGTCGGTGCGTTTTTACACCCTACGAGCATTGAAACATGCTTAAGGGTTACAAAATCCCGGGCAAGGCATGGGATCTCCTCCCGCTCCACCATCGCCATCTTCGCTCGTACGGGCATTGGTGGCGGCAACGGGAATGTCTTTTCCGTCTTTGTCAATGCCCACAAATACCAGTGAATTTTTGCCGTCCTTATCCTTGGCAAAATAAAATCGCAAACCTACCACTCCTTTTTGGTCCATGAGTTTTTCAATAACATCTTTTCCAAATGCCACGCCTTTGATTTCATCAGGGCTGTTTTTTTGAAAAGATGCCATTCGGACTTTTGCTTCCTTAAAAGGAATAATACCCCCAAGGCTCGCCGCTACGCGTTGCTCTTCGGCGGTCATTCTAGCCGCAGCATTCTTTTCTTGGGCAGTTAATACTGTTTTTTGGGGGTCAACATTTCCTTCGCGGTCTTTTTGGCAGGCAAAAACAAAAGCCGCGAGGCTAAAGGCAATAAGAATTTTTTTCATAAATGAGAATTGTTTTAAGTAAAGGGTAAAATATTTGATACAATATATAAAAATAATGTATCAAATATTTCATACCACGCCTTTTAGTATAGCAAAAATATTAAATAGTTTTAGCAGGTTTCATATACCAAATGGAAAAACAAAGAAAAATACTGAAAACAATTGATAGTATGGCATCAATCATCCAATATTGTTGCCTTAACTCTATCGTACTGTTAAAAGTTATTTCGATAAAAATATATGAAAAAATAGTGCCGGCATAGTAAAATAATGCACCGGCACTAAACCAAAACAAAGGATAGCTGGTTAAATTCGGTACATTAAGGCTTTTTAGAAGTTGGTACAAATAAAAAAGAATAAATACAATCGCTATAAAGCCTGAAACATTGTAAGAAAACTGATTAAAATCCCTTGTTCTGATATTAATAAGCGTATTATAATCCAGAAAAGCCGTACATATAACAACCAAAATGCCCCCAACTGCTAAAAATTTAAAATTGCTGTTCTTAATAACAAGTTTATAAATGATAGCAATCAGAATAAATTCCAGTAGATTATGCCAGTTATAGATGTAAATATTATATACTCCCATTTGATTCATTATAAGAGTAGCAATATTTCTCAGCAAAGTTAAGAATACATAAAAGCCTATTAACTTATAAATGTTCGTTTGAAAATAACTCCTCCTGACTATTCCAAAAACAGTCGGCATAATTATACTTAAATCGGCAAAATATGCCAGAAATGAAGCAATCATAAAATCTTATGGATTACAAAATCCGGGGCATGGCAATCCTCCTCCTGCTCCGCCTTTCCCGCCATCGCCGTCTTTCTCGCCCGACGCTTTTTTGATGGGTTTGAACTGAAAATCTTTTCCGTCGCCTTTTTCATCAATTTTTACAGGAACCAGAAACAGGCGACGCATCATGGTTTTTCCTTCAGGGTGGATTTCGCCGCCGGTTTCAGGAGCCACACCGTAATAAATACGTATGCCATCGCAGTCGGTAGCCAGGAGTTGTTCCAGTATCTCACGGCTGAAGTATTCTCCCTGTCTGTTTTGCTCCGGATCTTTTGGTTCATAAGGCAGTGGCTGATGAGCTCTTTTAAATTCGGCGCGATACTTATCTATTTCGGCTTTTGAAAAAAAACTTCCTGCATTCTTAGGTAAGCGGGACTTAAACTCACTTTGCATTGTGGTGAAGGATTAAAAAGGGTTGAACAATGTTGCAAGCTAAGAAAGCAAGCGTGGATAAGCAAACCGTTGAATAATTGTAGAAAGTAAATTTACCTTTTTTGAAAAACACGTATTTCTACGCTAAAATATTCCATTCGCAGGCACGACATTTGTATCGGGTTTGGTTGAATCAGCATCTCAATGGTGCAAGATTTTTTCTCATAGGTTAGGTTAGGAAGAAAAAGCCGGAGGCAGCTGCCTCCGGCTTTTTTATTTTTTTATCAAAAAATTACTTGAAGATATTTGGCATTTGCTGATAAGCGTGTTCATTTGTACCGAAGACCTTTGCAACTAATGCTAAAATAACCCAAATAATGAACAATAAAGCACTTTTTACCCTATTGGTATGTTTTCTATTCACATTTCTCACCCCTTCCTCTTACGCCCAATTATTCAACCCCATTCGAACAGGGGTTGATATAGGCGCGGCATGGAAGGAAAAAGCATGGAGCATTGGGTTTCTTTACAATCAATATTTAAAAATAGACCGCAAAGGAATCTTTCAAGTAGGCTGGGGAATTCGAGGTTCTCATCTGAGAACCAATACATTAGATTACACCACAGCGCCTTCTGATCTTACTAAGGGCAAGACCGGATTAGCTGTTAATGCTCCTGCAATCTTAAAAAATATAGATACACTTCAGATACGAACGGCTATTACTTCTTTTAATTTAAACGTTGGAGCGCAGATTTCCCTGTTTAACAGACTTGATATTGGAGCAAACGCAGATATTTTGGGGCTTGCTTTCGGAACACGCCGTTCCGGTTTTTATCTGGGCTCTACAGGTTTCAGTAAAGTAGACTCCTTGAATCTCCACAAAACAAATCAGGCAGCACGCCCTACCGGCCTCAGTGTTGAGCTTCCCGGTGATCATGTTAAAGGCACCCTAAATTCTGAATTGTTTGCCCGTTTACGCTTTACAGAACGTGTTGCCATTAAAGTAAGTTACCTATTTGCAGTGAGTGAATACAAAACCGACAATATGCTTGTGGCAGATAATCGTCGCTTTCGTTTGCGCTCAAAAATGTGGTATGTCGGTCTTAGCTTTCCAATCAATCGTTGACCTTTTTTACATAACTCATTAAATTTCAATCTGTTACGAAAAAATTTTCAACTCCGCTCAGTACTTAGTAATCATAAAAGCGAATGGCCTTAAATCCGTTGATTTAAAGCCATTCACTTTTATGATTTAGGGGCATGGATTGAGGTCAATACGCTTTCAAACTCAAGTCAAGGCTTTTTATCTGGTGCGTAAGCGCACCGCACGATATGTAATCTACACCCGTTTCTGCTACCGCACGAATTGTATCTTCACGAATACCACCGGAGGCTTCAGTAGGATACTTCCCTCCTACTCTTTCCACCGCTGTGCGCAGGTTTTCCAAGCTGAAATTATCAAGCATTACGCGTTGAATTTGTCCAACCCGCAAAGCTTCGTCCAATTCGGCAAGGCTTCTTACTTCAATTTCAATCTGCAATTTCCGTCCTGTACGACGCAGATATTCATTGGCCTGCGTAATGGCCGCTTCAATTCCACCGGCATAATCTACGTGATTATCTTTGATCAAGATCATATCGTATAATGCATAACGGTGATTTACCGCGCCTCCGATCCGTACGGCCATCTTCTCAAAAATCCGAAAATTAGGGGTTGTTTTACGGGTATCAAGCAGTTTTGTCGGCAGTCCTTCCAACAGATTTACCAACGAACGCGTATAAGTTGCAATACCGCTCATGCGTTGCATCGTGTTGAGTACCAAGCGCTCAGCTTTTAAAATTGCCTGTGCATCACCGCTCACGGTCAATACAATGTCGCCTTTTTTAATGGCTTGCCCATCTTCAATCAGAATCTCTACATTCAACAGTGGATCAACCTCTTCAAAAATAATTTTGGCAACGTCAACACCTGCTGCGATGCCATCTTCTTTGACAAGCAATCGGGCACGGCGTTCGGCATCACGAGGGATGGTAGAAAGAGATGTGTGGTCGCCGTCACCAACATCTTCCGAAATTGCTAAACGAATGTAATCACGAATATCCATGCCGCAAGATAGGTTTTTGTTTACGATACCCCAAACCATTCCAACGA
Organism: Runella sp.; assembly: GCF_965279615.1. NCBI lineage: Bacteria > Pseudomonadati > Bacteroidota > Cytophagia > Cytophagales > Spirosomataceae > Runella > Runella sp. The sequence continues at coordinate 1,228,711 of NZ_OZ257252.1, forward strand.
TCTATCTACTTTTCGTCTGCTCCTGTGAAATTATTCCTTATTAAAAATGTCCATTTTTTTCTACACCAATCGGGCAAAAATGGGCAAAATAATTCCCTGTTTATTTTCGGACAATTTTCCGAATTTTAGGTTCCTGAAAATTATTGATAAAAAATCTCTTCTAACCGATTGGAGCATTGATGTTTGTTAAACTCAATAAAGTTATTTTTTTTCTTAAATAAATAAAACTTATTACAATCCCCATAATTCCAACTCTTTGGCGTAGTTTTTTTAGAATTATTATAATCAAACTCCAAAATTGTAACCCATGAATTCTCAAAAACCACATATTGTGGGGGCATTGCAGGCGGTATCTGTCATTACCAACAGCTGGGCGCAAAGTATTCGATTTTATACCGAAGCGTTGGGTTACAGAATCATTGAGCGTGGCGAATTAACCCATATCCAAAAAAATACCTTTGGACGGCACCTGGGCAAATATGCTTTGCTGGGTTACGATGAAGGTTCTGTCGTGCGCCTGATCGAAACAAGTAACATTGGAGCATTACCCAATCGTATCGGCGCTCATCCGTGGGACAATGGCCTTGCGGTGATGGAAGCCTGCACGGCAGATGTTGAACGAGCGTATTGGAAAGTATTACGCGCGCGATTCGGGGCCATTGCCTCTCCGGGCGAATTCGACTTTGAATCCTTTGGAAACCAGACCAATAGTGCCGTAAAAAGTGTAGCTTTTATTGGACCTTCGGGTGAACAGTTATTTGTCACCGAAACCAATGATTGTGTGGAACGCTGCGAAGGAATCAACGCTCCCAGTACCGCCGTTATTTCGGTGACTACGCACGAGTTACAATCTATGTATGCTGAAGTACTTGGTTCGGTTCCTATCAACGATTTTCGGATCAGGCCATTAGGCAAAACCACTTTATTGGGTGCGCCGGCCGAGGCGGGCTTTGAGATGTGCCTTATGGGCTATGATACGCACAGTGTCGGACTCGAACAGCATATTTATTCTGATTATGCAGGAGATACTTTTCAAACATATCCATGTGATTTCTTAAAAACGGGCGTCGCTTCTGCCTGTTGGCAGGGACAGGATCTGTCAATGCTCCGTTATAAACTTCAGGAAGCAAACTGGGAGATATTGAGTGAGGTTGGCCTTCCTATTCGGGGAAATCCGGAACCGGAGGCAGTGGTGTTTCAAGGTCCTGTCGGGGAAATTCTGGAGCTATTGGCTTAATTTCAGAAGGCAGCAATGAAGGCCGGGACTTAGAATTGCTTAGAGAACACCGTAATCGAATAAATCAATATCAACCATCTTTTTCATGAAAAAAATAAACCTTTTAGTAGTGCTCGCATCCGTTTTTGGATTGTCATCCTGCGATGCCATTGCCGGAATTTTCAAAGCCGGATTTAATGTCGGCGTTTTTGTAGTTCTGTTGGTAATAGTTCTGGTCATTGTCGGAGCCTTTAAAATGTTTGGCGGCGGCAACAAGAGCTAATAAAAAAGCTGTCAATGGCTTTTTTGGAGAATTTGTGACTTTCTTTCAGCTATACGCGTCCAATTGCCATTGACAGACTCATTCCGTTATTTTCCGCCTCATGGCTTTTACTTCCGCATCTCGTTGCTTGGTTTGCAAACGTTTTTCTTTGGAGGCTGCCGTTGGTTTTGAGGCCTTCCGAGGCTTTGGTTTTTCAAAACTCTTTTTGATCAGGGCGTTAAATTTTTCAATCACCTTGTCTTTATTCGCCAATTGCGACCGTTCGGTTTGGTGATACAGCACTAATATTCCTTCGTTAGTAAGTTTATTGGTGAGTTTTTCGAGCAAGATCGCTTTTTCTTCTTCCGACAACAGCGCCGAATTGGCCACATCAAAGCGCAACTCTACTTTTGTTTCTACTTTATTTACATTTTGCCCGCCTTTCCCGCCACTGCGAGCGGTTTGAAATTGAAGTTCGGGATGGAGAATTTCAGGATTAATCATATTTTTATGTGCTAACTCTACTTATCTTTGTCTAAAATAAGAATACATTATGAGCAGTGTACAATTTGTTACAGACGATAAGGGAAAAAAAACGGGTGTTTTTTTAACCATGAAACAATATCAAAAATTAATGCTTGAATTAGAGGAATTGGAAGAAATCAAAGCATATGACCGTGCTAAAAAAAATGCGGGTCAAAAAAGAACCTTTGAGAGTTTTATCAAGGAACTAGAAACTCCTTAATCATATATTTCGCGGCGGTGTCCGATTTCTATTACCTGCACAACAAGTTTTTTATCAAAGATCTCGTAAATCACGCGATAATCACCCATTCGAATCCGATACGCCTCTCTTCCCTTTAACTTTTTATATCCAAAAGGTCTGGGTTCTTCTCCCAATAACTTAATAGCCTGACGCAGGCTATTCCAATGTTGACGATCAATTTTTCTGAATTGCCTTTCTGCATATTGGGTAATTTCAACTTCATATTTCGGCATACCTGCTTAGATTTGCCGAAAGTTCTTAAAGAAATTGCAGGGGTGCAAATTCAATGAATGCATTTCACTATTTATTCTCCTAAAAAACATTCCAAAAGCGCACCTTCAATACGCTTAATACGATGCGTTTGGCGGTCGAGGGGCACCCAAACGCTCTTGGCTTTGACCAACAGTTGATTATCCAAGGCCCGATATATCTCGTAATGCCTGTCCCACGTGGCGGCGGTGTATTGACCCACCCATGTTTTGATGTGGAGCGTATCGCCCATCACCGCCTGCCGCAGATAATCTATTTCATGGCGTCGAACCATCCAAATCACTTCATTCAGCAGTTGCTCTGAGGCCGCATGTTGCCAGTGAGCCGTGGCTACTTCCTGCACATATTGAAGATATACCGCGTTATTGACGTGATTGAGTTCATCAATGTCCCTTTCTGAAACAACAATCGTATGAGAATAAGCGGAGTTGAGTGACATTTTCAGCTTTGTTCGATCTGTTTTCTATCCTTTCAGTTTTTCTCTTAACTGCAACATTTCATCACGATAACGCGCCGCTTCCAGAAAGTTAAGTTCTTTGGCCGCAGTTTCCATTTTACGCTGCGTTTCGGCGATAAGTTTCTCAATCTCAGGTTTACCCAAATACTGAATAACAGGGTCGGCGGCAATGCGAATATCTTCCGGTTCTACATAGTAGCGCTTACTGCCGCCTTTAGAATCTGCCACAGATGTCTGCTCCATGATAGCTTCCCGACTCTTAAAGATCGTTTTCGGGGTGATGCCGTGTTCTTCATTGTATTCCATTTGAATGGCCCGGCGACGGTTCGTTTCATCAATGGCTTTCTGCATGGAACCCGTCATTCGGTCGGCATACATCAACACTTTGCCGTTTTCATTCCTTGCCGCGCGACCAATGGTTTGGATCAACGAACGAATATCACGCAAAAATCCTTCTTTGTCGGCATCCATGATGGCCACCAATGACACCTCAGGCAAGTCAAGCCCTTCGCGCAGGAGGTTTACACCCACCAACACATCAAACGCTCCCAGTCGAAGATCCCGCAATATCTCAACCCGGTCGAGGGTTTTGACATCCGAGTGAATATAGCGCCCTTTGATGCCTACCCGTTCTAAATACTTGCTGAGTTCTTCAGCCATCCGTTTGGTGAGCGTCGTTACAAGCACACGTTCCTGACGCTTGATACGTTTATCTATTTCTTCAAGCAAGTCATCGATCTGATTGATGCTTGGTCGTACTTCGATCTCAGGATCAAGCAATCCCGTTGGACGAATGATCTGTTCTACTACCACGCCATCTGTTCGGCGCAATTCATAATCGGCGGGTGTTGCACTGACAAAAACCGATTGTCCGGCCAATTCTTCAAACTCCTGAAAGGTAAGCGGGCGATTGTCCAAAGCACTTGGCAGGCGAAAGCCAAAATCAACCAATGATTCCTTGCGCGAACGGTCTCCACCCCACATGGCCCTGATCTGAGGCATGGTCACGTGGCTTTCATCCACGACAAGCAGGAAATCATCCGGAAAATAATCGATCAAACAAAAAGGGCGTTCGCCGGGCTTGCGACGATCAAAGTAACGTGAGTAATTCTCAATCCCTGAACAATACCCAAGTTCTCGCATCATTTCCATGTCAAACTCGGTTCGCTCCCGAATCCGTTGCGCTTCCATGTGTCTGCCGTCCAATTCAAAATAACGGATCTGCGCCACCAAGTCATCCTGTATTTCATTAATGGCATTGAGCAACACATCTCGCCCCGTTACAAATAAGTTGGCGGGGAAAATTGCCACCATTTTTTCGGACGAGATTTTCTTTCCATTATCAGGTTTTATGCGTTGCACTTCTTCTATTTCGTCACCAAAAAAAATGACCCGATACGCAAAATCTGCATAACTGGGGTAAATATCAACGGTATCACCTTTTACTCGAAAATTACCTCTCGAAAACTCGGCCTCGGAACGACTGTAAAGAATCTCAACCAATCGAAATAAAAACTGATTCCGACTGATGGTGTCACCCACACTTACCCGCAGAATACTTTTTCGATATTCTTCGGGATTACCCGCACCGTAAATACAGGAAACCGACGCCACAACCAACACATCACGCCGTCCCGACATCAACGAAGAAACCGTTGAAAGACGTAACTTGTCGATCTCCTGGTTGATGGCCATGTCCTTTTCAATGTACGTGTTTGTGGTGGAAATATACGCCTCAGGCTGATAATAGTCATAATAACTAATAAAGTACTCCACGGCATTTTCCGGAAAAAACTGCTTGAACTCTCCGTACAGCTGAGCTGCAAGGGTTTTGTTATGGCTCAACACCAAGGTAGGCCGATCCAGTTGCGCCACTACATTGGCAACCGTAAAGGTTTTGCCCGAACCCGTCACTCCTAAAAGCGTTTGAGCACGTTCTCCCTCGCGTATTCCTTCTACTAATTGGGCAATTGCCTGGGGTTGGTCTCCCGTTGGTTGATATTCAGAAGTTAGTTTGAATGACATAAGAAGGCTGTTAAGTCCATAATTGACAACAAATGAACCTGTTTTAAAAGTTCGTTCCAATTACTGCCTCCTATAAAAAAACATGGCCTCACTTCAAAGAAGTGAGGCTAATGCCAAATTACCCTACTCTATTATATTATGCAAGTGATAATACAACTACTATGCCAAACTGTGAAATCCATCGAAAATTTAAGCAAATTATATGTTTGATTAAATTTTAGCCACTCCTACAAACGTCTGACAATCATCAATAGAATACCGTTTCAGGTAGCATTTCAATGAAATTTGGCATTTAAAGCCCAAAAGTATTTTTTCATCGGTCGAGGTTGTGTTGCCTTTATTCCAAAGAAATCTATGCTTTTTATCGGTTTTTGCTATCCGGGTACCAGTTATAAAAATGGCTTAATTTTCCGTCAAGGCACTATTTTTTTCTAAGAATCACCACTTTTTGGCCTTATATTTAGTTATATACATGTATTCTTTTTCAACAGAGGTAATAAAGACAAAAAATGTCAAAAACAGTTCTAATTACGGGAGGCACGGGTATGATAGGAACACGCCTTACCGCACTTTTATTGGAAAAAGGGTATGAAGTCTCCTACCTTAGCCGTAAGAAAAAAAATATTCCCAATGTTAAGGTCTATACATGGGACGTTGCCAAAGGAATCATTGAGGAAGAAGCCCTCGCAAAAGCTGATTATCTTATCCATCTTGCCGGTGCCGGAATTGCAGACGGGCGATGGACCAACGAACGAAAACAGGAGATCATTACAAGCCGTACGCAAAGCATTGAGCTCATTGCCAGACATTTGCAGGGACGACCTTATAAATTAAAAGCCTTTGTATCTTCCTCGGGCATTGGGTTTTACGGGGCCAATACAGGAGATACCAAGCTAACGGAAGAAACGCGGTCAGGAACCGACTTTTTAGCCCATGTAACCCGTTCCTGGGAGAATGCCTCCGAACTTATTCACAACGTTGGCATCAGAACAACAAAGTTGCGCACGGGTGTGGTGCTGAGTATGGAAGGAGGAGCGCTTCCCAAAATTGCAATGCCTATTCGGTGGGGAGTAGGTTCACCACTCGGCAGCGGCAAGCAATGGCTTTCGTGGATTCATATTGAAGACTTATGTGCTATGTATATTGAGGCGCTTGAAAACGAGAAATGGAGCGGGATCTATAACGCAGTAGCACCGACGCCGGTAACAAACGAAGAATTAACACGTCAAATAGCAGGCATACTGAAAAAGCCCTTATGGCTTCCTAATGTACCTTCTTTTGCATTACGATTGGTTTTTGGGCAATTGGCAGACACGGTATTAGGCAGTAATTTTGTGGTCAATCATCGGATTGCCAAGGCAACAAACTTTACGTACTCGTTCAAATCCGTCTCAGAGGCATTGCAGGATTTACTTAAATCCCAAAAAGGCCATGATTCGTAGTGCTGTTTTGAAATGTTTTTTTAACTTTGACAAATCAATGTTACCCTATTTCCCGTGCAATTGTAGTTCCAGACACAATGATTGAGCATTTATTGACTAAATATTCCAACCGTTTTGTATCACGACATTTGATATTAGCCATTGATATAGTCGTAGTCATTGTCTCCTTTGTAATTGCATGTACCCTACGATTCAATCTCAAAGTATCTGAGGTCAATTGGCCGCTTTATAAATATCATCTCTTGGTCCTGTTGGTCAACAGAATCATTTTCTTTCTCTTTTTTCGATCCTATACCGGTATCGTTCGACATACAAGCATCGAAGATACCTCCCTTATTTTTAAAGCCATCTCGACAAGCAGCGTACTGACATTGGTGTTTTCCATCGCTTTATCCCGCTCTACTGACAATAACCTGTTTTACATTCCTATTTCGATCCTTGGCATTGAGTATTTCATCTCACTTTTTCTGATGACAGCCAGTCGTTTATTAGTAAAAAATATCTATAAAATACTCATTATCAACGCCCCCGGAGAGAAAGTAAATGTACTCATCTACGGTGCCGGTGAGTTAGGGATTTTAATTAAGAACACCTTACTCCGTAATCGCCATAAAAAATACAATATTCTCGGGTTCATTGATGACAATCCTTCCTTAAGTTTTAAGACGCTCGAAGGAGTGGTTGTCTATCCTGAAACAGAAGCTGTCAGTCAGTTTATTGAAGGCAGCAGCCCGGAAGACATTGAAGTCATTCTGGCCATAAAAGACATTAAACCTCATCGCAAAAATCAAATCATCGAGCGTTTTTTAAAGAAGGATATCGTCGTCAAAGTGGCTCCCTCCATCTATGACCGACTCGGCAATGAGGAATTAAAAACCGAAGAAATACGAAATATTCGCATTGAAGACCTGCTTGAGCGCGACCCCATTCAAATTGATAACCAAAACATCAGTCGTCAATTGGCGGGAAGTGTGGCATTGGTAACGGGTGCCGCCGGTTCTATCGGCAGTGAGATCATTCGTCAATTAATTTGTTTTCAACCCAAAACATTGATCTTACTCGATCAATCCGAATCGGGATTGTATGATCTGGACAATGAATTGAAACAACAATTTAAAAAATATTTAGGCGACGGAACACGCGTCATTGTAAAAGTAGCCGATGCTACCGATGAGATCAGGATGAGGCATATTTTCAGTCAATACCTCCCCCATTTTGTTTTTCACGCGGCGGCTTACAAGCACGTTCCGCTCATGGAGGATCATCCTTACGAGGCTATCAAGGTCAATGTTTTCGGGACAAAAATTCTGGCAGACTTAGCCGTTGAAATGGGCGTTAACAAGTTTGTGATGATCTCGACCGACAAAGCAGTGAATCCTACCAACGTTATGGGAGCCACCAAACGGCTGGCCGAGTTGTACGTTCAAAGCCTCAACCAACGTTTTCCCAACGATACCCGATTTATCACTACCCGTTTTGGGAATGTCTTGGGTTCCAACGGTTCCGTTGTTCCTCTTTTTCAAAAACAAATTCAGGCAGGCGGCCCCATTACGGTGACTCACCCCGATGTAATTCGTTATTTTATGACCATCCCCGAAGCCTGCCAATTGGTATTGGAAGCGGGAAGTATGGGAAAAGGCGGCGAGATCTTTGTTTTTGATATGGGCGAACCCGTTAAAATTGCTGATCTGGCCCAAAAGATGATAAAACTCTCGGGGTTACGCCTTGAAAAAGATATACAGATCATCTATACCGGCCTGCGTCCCGGCGAGAAACTGTACGAAGAACTGTTGAGCGATAAGGAACGAACCGTGGCAACCTATCACCCGAAAATTCAGATTGCCCAGGTATATTCTCCCCCTTTTACCGAGATCACTTCTTCCCTTCAGGATCTTCGTAAAGCCCTGCGCGAAGGCGATAAGACCTTAATGGTCACACATTTAAAAGCAATTGTCCCCGAATTCGTCAGCAATAATTCAATGTATGAAGAATTGGATGGGCTGGAATTCAGTTAGAAATTACCGGAGAAAGCGATTTTTCGCGGTCAATTTTCATGGTTCTTCCGCTTAATTCTTACTTTTAGCTTCAACAAGCTGAATTAATTCCGTATGAAAGTCTTCACCGTAGATCAGATACGTGCATGGGATGCTTTTACCATTGCGCATGAACCTATCCTTTCCGTCGATCTGATGGAACGCGCTTCCGTGGCATTTACTCAGTGGTTATGTGCCCGTTTTGATGACCGTCATCCTGTGGTGATTTTTTGCGGCATGGGCAACAATGGTGGCGACGGATTAGCCATTGCTCGCTTATTGATTCAGAAATGCTACAATGTTCAAGTGTATATTGTCAAACATACCGAACGGGGAAGCGCCGATTTTAGCCAAAATTTGCATCGGCTGAACTCCCTTACTTCTGTTCATTGGATTGATACAGTTCCTGAAATTCAAACTGTTTCTGCCAATGCTCTTGTGATCGAGGCGTTATTAGGCTCCGGGCTTTCCCGTCCGGCAACAGGACTTATGGCAGAGGTGATACAAAGATTAAATAATTCAGCAGGTACCATCATTTCCGTCGACATCGCTGCCGGGCTTTTCACCGATGCTCCCAATGCTCCTGAGGATATTATTATCAAACCTGCATTTACGGTTTCTTTTCAATCACCTAAATTAGCTTTTTTTCAACCCCAATGCGGTGAATTTGTGGGAGATTGGGACATTGTTCCTATTGGGCTTTCGGAAGAATATGCGGCACAAACGCCGACTCCTTATTTTTACACATCGCCTTCGACGGTTTTTCCGTTTGCAAAAGCACGAAAGAAATATTCCCATAAAGGCTCTTTCGGTCATGCTTTATTAATTGGAGGCAGTTATGGAAAAATGGGGTCAATTGTATTGTCTGCCAAGGCATGTCTGCGCTCAGGCGCAGGGCTTTTGACCGTGCAGGCCCCGCGTTGCGGTTATGATATTCTCCAAACGAGTTTACCGGAGGCAATGGTACTTCCCGATTGGCATTGGATGGTCAATACTACGGTGCCCGATATTGAACCATATTCAGCAATAGGAATCGGCCCGGGCTTGGGGCAAGACCCACAAACACTTTTAATGCTTCAGGGGCTTTTAAAATCACTTACGTCTCCCGTTGTTTTGGATGCCGATGCGCTTAATTTATTAAGTAAACATCCTGATTTGCTGCAATCTGTCCCAAAGAATTCCATCTTAACGCCTCATCCTAAGGAGTTTCAGCGGTTATTGGATTACAAATGGAAAGATGATTTTGAAAAACTGAATTTGCTTCATGATTTTGCCCAAAAACACCAATTCATCGTTTGCTTAAAGGGGGCTCATACAGCCGTAGCATTGCCGGATGGTACCGTTCATTTCAATTCTACCGGAAATCCCGGAATGGCAACGGGCGGAAGCGGCGATGTGCTGACGGGAATTTTGACGGGCTTGCTCGCGCAGGGAATGGCTCCGGCCGATGCTGCAGTCTTTGGGGTATTTCAACACGGCAAAGCGGGGGATCGCGCGGCGCAGAAATGTACTCAGCCCGCCCTCATTGCTTCAGATATTATAAACGAAATGGGTTGGTAAAATTTACCAACCCATTTCGTTTTACTAAGTGATTGAGGATAATTTTCTTGAACAAATAAGCGGATGTTCTACCGGTCGGGTTGTGAGCAACCCTCCACACGAAACGTATACCCCTGTGTGGAGGGTTGCTCACAACCCGACCGTCCAGCCATAAACGCAATACTTTTCCTATAAAGCCTGAAAAACGTTCGCTCTGACTATTCCAAACTCATTTCTTCTTAATGACCACTGTATAAGGTACACACTTCGAAGGTGGGCAACTGCAATCAGATGCTTTGATCGTAAGTTCAGCTTTACAGGTTTTATCTGACGTTGCCGTTACTAAAGCATCTTGGTTAACAGGCACATTACTTACCGTAAATGAACCGTTTTGATTATCCACTACCTGTCCTAACGTACTTGTAACGGTGCCGTTGGAAATTACGGTAAATGAGTAACTTTGAACATTGGCCGCACATTTTGGCGCCTGACTTATTGCCAACGTAGGCTTCGGATCAATGGTCAGGGTTAATGCAATGCGCGAACTCGAACAGGTTGGGCCGTCAATTTTACGTGCTTCCGGATAATACGTGCCGGGCGTTGCCGGTTTGAATGACAAAGTTCCGGAAGCCAATAATGTTCCGCCGGTGGCGGCGCTGTACCAATCAGCGGTTTCTCCTGCCCCAACCACTACCGTTAAGGCCGCTGAAGTATCTCCTTCACAATACGTTTGACTGGTACCGATCGGCGGATTGATCGGTGGACAGCTACAATCAGGAGCAGCTACCTGAAGAGTGGTTTTACACTGGGTCGTGGCAGATGTGGCTGTAATTAAAACACTTTGCCCTGCCGGAATATCGCTGACGGTAAACACTCCGCCGCCATTGGCAGTCACGGTATATGGCACTGCCGTAACGGTACCGTTTGACACCACTTTTACCGAGTAGAACTGCAAGTCAATGGCACAAGAGCGTTCTGATATTTCCAGAATCGGTTTAGAGGTATCGGCCGCAACGGTCACAAAGGCTGAACCTTTGCATCCGTTCAATGCATTGGTTACCTGTACGGTGTATGTTCCGCCAACACTTATGGCAAAACTTGCGACATTGCCCGGATTGGTCACCCCTTGCGGAACCGTCCACACATACACAGGATTGGCACCGCCATTTTTAACAGTCGCCGTCAGAGTTTGGCTCGGTGCAGCGCAGGTTATGTTTACAGAATTTAATGTTACGGTTACCCGGTTGGTATCGGATTTCACCGTTTCACTTGCCGTGGCTTTACAACCGTTAAGCGCATTGGTTACTTCTACCGTGTACAACCCCGGCAAGGTGACAGTAGCCGTTGCACTATTGCCCGGACTGGTTGCACCTTGCGGAACCGTCCACACATAAATAGGAGAAACCCCGCCTTTTGTTACAGTTGCAGTCATGATTTGGCCGGGAGATTGGCACGTCAGCGTAATGGGATTCAGCGTTACACTTACTTTTGCAGTATCAGCCGTCACCGTGACACTTGCATTATCTTTACAACCATTGAGCGAATTTGTAACTTCTACGCTGTAAACTCCGGCCTTTGTAACAACGAGTGAATCTATATTTCCCGGGCCGGTTACTCCCTGCGGTACAGTCCACACATAGGTTGGATCGGCACCGCCATTGATGACCGAAGCCTTTAAAACATGGCTTGGCGATGCACAGGTCAGTGTAATCGGAGTTAATGAAATCAGTACTTTTGCAGTATCAGCTTCCACCGTTACGCTTGCATCTTCGAAACATCCACCGGCGGAGTTAGTAACCACGACGGTATACACTCCCTCTTTGGTAACAGCGAATGATTTAACATTGCCCGGAGCGGTAACTCCCTGCGGTACAGTCCACGCGTAAACCGGATTTGCGCCGGCATCGGTAACAGCAGCCGTCAAGGTTTGACTTGGCGACGCGCAGGTTAACGTAATCGGGTTTAAACTTACGGTTGGTTTTTGTTTATCTTCCGTAACAACGGCGGTATCAGAAACGGTACAACCATTGGCTGTTTTGGTAACGACCACTGAATACGTCCCTGCGGCAGAGACGGTAACGGTCTTTGTAGTCTTTCCGTTGGCATTGGCACCGGTCCAAAGATACGTTACGCCCGTAGAACCATTCGCCGTTAAGACAAGACTCGTTTTCAGACACGTTAAGACCGCATCATCGATCGTGACCGTTGGCTTGCTCTTATCTTCCGTCACTATCACTGTATCTTTTGCAATACATCCATTGCCGGGATTCGTAACGGTCAAAATATACGTTCCGGCTACAGTTACAGTTGGTGTGGCTGAAGTTACGTTAGGAGTAAATACTGCACCCACAGGACCGACCCAGCTAAAGGCTGCCCCGGCAGTTGAGCTGCTGCCGCTGAGTTGAATGCTCGTTTGGGCACAGGTCAACACTTTATCAGCGCTGGCATTTACAGTTGGTTTTACTTTATTTTCAATAACAATTGCCGTATCACTGGCCGTACAGTTATTATCCGGATTAACGACGGTTACGGTGTATACACCGACCAGCGTTGCGGTAATTGAAGGAGTAGTTGCGGTAAAATTGCCGGGTCCCGTCCACGCAAATGTTACGCCCGGCGGAGCGGCCTGCGCATTGATAGATACGGATGAATTGGTACACGTAATAGCACCTCCCGTAGCCGCCACCGTAGGACGAGCCACATCTTTGGTCACAACCGCCGTATCGGTAGCCGTACATTTACTTACTGTATTTGTTACTGTTACGGTGTAGATACCTTCAGAGGATACCGAGACATTTTGAGAAGTTTGCCCGTTTATTCCCGTGCCGCTCCATGCATACGTTACGCCGGCCGATGCATTGGCATTGATGGCTAAATTTAAGGTTGAACACGTAAGTTCTCCCCCGGTTATGACGACAGTAGGTTGCGTTTTGTTCTCTGTTACCACTACTGTGTCTTTTGCGGTACAGCCATTGGCCGGATTGGTAACCGTCAAAATGTATTGACCTACCACCGATACTGCCGGAGTTGCTGAGGTGTTATTAGGCGTAAATGTGGCACCGCCGGGCCCGGACCAACTAAAGGTTGCGCCGGCAGTTGAGCTGCTGCCGTTTAATTGAATGCTCGTTGCGACACAATTCAATACCTTATCAAGTCCTGCATTTACGTTGGGTGGTGTTTTATTCTCGGTTACTTCCACAACATCGGTTGCGGTACAACCATTTGTACCCGTTACCGTCAGCATGTAAGTTCCTGCTACCGAAACCGTTGGCACTGCTGAGGTACTGCTTGGGGTAAACGTCGCACCGGCCGGCCCGGTCCATTTATAGGTAACCCCTGCCGTTGAGCTGCTTCCGTTCAGTTGTACGCTCGTTGTGGTACAGGTCACTACTTTGTTGGTTCCTGCGTCTGCATTTGGGGTAGAGGTATAGGAGGTAACTTTGGCCGTATCGGTTGCAGAACAGGTTACTCCGGCTTTGGTTACGGAATAAGTAACTGTGTACGTTCCGGCAGCAGATACTGTTGGATTGGCTACCGTATTGTTGGGCGTAAACGTTGCCCCCGCAGGGCCGGCCCAACTATACGCCGTAGTGGTGCCGGCAGTTGGAGTAATGCTGCCAACTGCGGTAATTTGCCGAGACGGAGCGGCGCAGTTTACAATACCTCCCGTAGCTGAAACAGAGGGTTTTATCACGTCCACTTTATAACTTACAAAAGGTTGGCAAGTCGATGTGGCACCCTTCAAAAGAGCATATACATAATAGGATTTTACCTGCCCGTTAACCGCCGGAAAATTATTCGATGTTTTTGAAGCGGAACCGCTACTGATCGCCGATGCTCCCAAAGATGTCTTTCCATTACCGGTTGCGGTATAAGGGTTGGCAACTGATGCATCAAACCGTACCCACTCCAATGTTACGGGTGACAAAGCGGTTGTTTTTGCCGAGAAAGTTACATTTGTACCCGAACATATCGTCTTCGTATCAATTGGATTTGCGTCCGTAACGGTCGGACATGTAATTTTCAAACATGCCATGTCGATCTTAATGTAATCCCCCGTGGCCGTTCCTTCCACCTGCACATACGAAGCATTTGCCGGTGCATTGGCGTTCAATGTATAATATTGGGTACGCGGGTAAGGCCCGGAATCCACATCTTTATTAATTTCCACTTCTACGGTACTACCACCGATAACGACGTCGGCAGAAGTATAAAATTTAAGTCTTACAAAGTGGCTTAATGACGGCTCATGGGTACCGGCCCAGAAAGAAAGCGATACCGCACTTCCCGGTGTTACGTTGACATTCTGATAAAAGCGTGCATTCGATGTTGTTGCTTCTAAATAGGCATTTTTAGCTCCGCATATCTGATAGCCGGTCCCATTGTAAAAATTCCCTCCCGAGGCGGTCCAACCCGTTACTTCGTCTTCGAAACTTCCGTTTATAAGCGCATTGTCAGGACAATCGCAGGAAGCGGCACACGTAACCTGTACGTTCAGGGCAGAGGTATAAGCTGTTCCGGTACTATAATACGTGATGCCATTATAGACTACTTCAGCCCTGACAGAGACTCCCGAAAGAGAGTTTGCCGTCATAGTGTAGGTACCGCTTGAATTGGTTACAGGACTTCCAAGCAATGTATTATTACTTTGGCGATATACCTTCACCGTTACACCGCTTAATCCTTCTCCGCTGTCATAGACGTTGTCCCCGTCTTTATCGCAAAAAATACGCCCGCCTATATCCGTGGCAAAAGCAAAATGAGAAAATGATAAAAACAGTACTCCCAACAGGCAGCGCAGGAGTGAGTGTGATAGTTTAAAAGGTGTTGTTTTCTTGCCTTTTAAGGTAGGGGAAAGCATAAAATAGGCCATAGGGCATACATTTTTAAATGAATACAGAGTAGGAAATTAGAAATTGTATTAGAGGGATTTACCGCCTTTTTTGGATTTATGGACGGTAAACGGAATACACAGATCAGGTAAACAGCAGTTGGTACCGGCCAAAATGATAATGGGGCAACAACCTTGCGCAGGACACGTATTTTGGGCAGCGGTAAAGGTGTATGTTCCCGGTTCGGAGGCTAAAAACACATTGCCTACCGCAATTACCGCCGGTTGTCCGTCTTTATACCATTTTACATCCTGATAACTTCCCGGAACTGAAACCTGAATGGCTTCTCCCGTACATACTTCCAACGGAACACTGATACATTTACGGTCAAGGTCATCTTCTGATTCATCGCCGTTGCAGGGAGTGGAGTCTAGGTCTTTTTCGGTCATGCCGCAGATTTCGGCTGTGTTGAACCATACCCCCTGAGCAATTACTTTGACCACCAATTGCAGTACGGCGGTATCGCCCGGCGCTAAATCGCCAAGGGTCCAAATTTTTGTTGCAGCATTATAATTTCCTGTCGCTGAAGCATAGGTTACATACTGAACGCCCGCATTTAAAGTATCTTTTACGGAAACATTGGTCGCTTTGGCATCGCCTTCATTCCATACTTTAATGGTGTATGTAATGTTGTCTCCCACTTTCGGGATTTTAGTACTAACCGATTTTTTCAATGCCACATCATAGACTCCGTTACACGGTTTGAAAGAAGGAACAGGAGCCGCCAGTACCGAAGCACATCCATTGGCATCTTTTACAATGATATAATGATTACCGGTCGTGCTGATTTTCAAGGCAGTTATCTGCCCTCCGCCCTGTATAGTTGTTAAGGTCTGACTCACATTTCCCGGAATAGGCCCGTTTCCGATGGTTGCGAAAGACCCTGCCACGTACACCGTAAAATTGCCGGCAGATGTTATTTTCAAATTCACTGTATATGTGGTATCACCCGTACAGGCCGGAATGGAGTCCAATTCAAATTTGGGAAGCGGCAAAACTGTATACACTTTTTCCGCAAAAGGGAAGCAGTTGGGAGAACCTGTCGGCGGCGTTTTAAAGATTGCATACACATAATATTTTATGGGAGCGCCGGTTGTATTGGCAGGTAATTGCAATCCCGGCTGGCCGTTGGGCACTCCAACTGTTGAGCTAAACGGTTTTATTTCTTCGATGAGCGTTCCTCCCAAATACATGCCGGTGCCTGTTTGCGGGGTTGTGAAATAAACAAATCGCACGATCTTGGATGTATCCGATACATTTACCATGATGGGGTCACCATAATAGCCCGAGCACAACGTATCGGTCGCTTTTGTAATAGTAATGGTGGGACAATCACTTACGCAGCTTGGAGCGGTGATGGTGGTATCTTTCGAGCAACCGTTTAAGGTAGCGGTCAACACCAAATTTTGTCCTGCTGTAATGCCCGAAACAATATATGGGCCGCTACCGGTCACATTGAGGCCATTCGGTGTTTTCACACCTACGGTCCCGGTCGAACTGGTTGTTACTGAATAAGTTGTATTTCCTGCACTACATGTTGCGCTTACTGCGCTGAAAGAAGGTACCTGTTTGACAGTAGCCGTTACTTTTACGCCCGAACTTTTACAGGCAGGTTTGGCATCGCTGACACAGGCAACGTAATAATCAGTTGTTTGGGTCAAAGTCGGAGTTGTAAAACCGGCACCCGAACCTACTTCAGCGGTCAAACCAAGATTACTGTACCATTTGGCCGTCGTTCCCGCAGCACAACCCGAACCGGAAAGTGCTACTGTGCCGCCTCCGCATACACTGCTGCTTGTCGCGGTTGGAGCTGCTATTTGCGGACAGGTACAATCGGGCTTGGTTACGGTCAATTTTGTTTTACACCCAGCCAACGTCGCCGTGATCGTGTATTGGGTGGTATCGCTGCCAACGGTAACGATAAAGGAAGTACCGCTTCCGGTTACAATTCCGGCGTTGGATGTAACGACCGCTCCGTTGGTGACAGTGACGGTTGTGGCATACGTTAAATTATTGGGAGCGCAAACGGAAGTAACCAATGTCAGCACGGATGTTGATTTTACCGGTACCGTTACCGTGTCTTTTACCGAACATTTGTTCTGCACAGAAGTGACCGTTACGTAATAATCGGTCGTTTGGTCGGGCGAAACTTTGATCTGCGGGGTCGTCTCTCCCGTACTCCACAAATAGGTAAAGTCAACGGCATTGGTGTAACCGAAAGTAAGTTCTGCGCCGGGACAAATGGGGGTAAGAGTGATGTCAGGAAGGCTAACGGATGTTTTTTGTACCCGTATGGTATCAGTGCAGGTTTGTCCGTTTGTTAATACAAAACGATAAAAACCATTTTTCGCAATTCCGCTTACATTTCCCTGATTATCAATGCTTGCCGTTGCGGTATTGCCGGGCGTATTCGGGTCATTAAAAGATAGAAAAGACCACGTTTCGCCGGCACCCGCCGCATTGAGTTTGACCGAATTCCCGCAGATCAGGGTATCTTTTCCGGCATTAGGTTTTGGTAACACTGCTACCTTGATCGTATCGTTCGACACACAACCTGTTGATTGAGAAGTGACTTTAACGGTATAATCCGTTGTCTGTACAGGAGCCACCGTAACGGTAGGAGTGCTTACACCCGTACTCCACAGGTATGTAACACCCGAAAGTCCCTGATAACCGAACGTCAGAATTTCGCCCGGACAAATGGACTTATCGGAAATGGCAGAAATGATAAAATTAGCTCTTGTGATCGTAACAGTATCGCTACACGCATCATCCTGCGTTTGCTTCAATACAAATTTATATTGTCCGGTCACGCTCAGGCCCGAAGCAAGTCCGGAGGCGGTAACAGAGGCCGTCGTTGAATTGTTAGATGAAAGAAAGGTCCATGTTTCGCCTTGTGCAGGTGCCACTAATTGAATGACCGCACGGCAAATGGTCGAGTCTTTACCGGCATTGGGTTTTGTGCATGCATTGGAAACGGATTTCAGCGGAGAGGAAGCCTTGTTCTGTCCACTGCTCATCATAGAAGACGATGCGGGAGAGGTTTCTTCGGTAGTTGTTCCGGGGAGCTTTAAAGTCTTATAAAGGGTAGTTTTAGGTGTTGAAACAGTGTTTGCAGCAACTGTAGTTTCTTCAAAATTACCTTTCAGGTATATTAATTCGTCATTTATATTGAGTTCATTATCAGCATTTTTCTGAAAAATATCAACACGAAGGGCTTCGGATAACAATGGATCTCGGGCCATTGTCTTCATTGAAAATAGGCAACTGCCCAAGAAGATAAGAGAGATGCAGGTTGCATCAAAAGGTGCTTTTCTAAACACACAATTGAAAAGCAGGCCCAATAAGGCATTGAGCCTACTTTGGTAATCGTAAAAAAACAGCATAATAGAGTAGGGAAAAATTTGCTAAAAGTAATTAGCACTCATCCGGGAAGGTTTAGGCAAATAATCTGAGAAAATTTACTTTTCCATTTTATCCAATTTGAACAAAATAGCCCTTTCCGTCAAAAACGTTTAGGACAAGAACTGTACCAAAATGGAATAAACATAACCGAAACAGGCAAATTCAGCAGGTTATAGCCCAAAATATACTGATTGTAAAATCAAAAGTGAAGAAAAGCTATGGCGTCAAATTTCGTGCCATTTTATGGCAGCCTCAATCGAGCAAATCAGGTCTGCGCGTACGTGTACGCTCCAGCGATTGCTGAAAACGCCAATCTGAAATTTTGGCATCATGGCCTGAAAGAAGAATATCGGGCACTTTCCACCCCTCAAAATCGGCAGGGCGAGTATAGACCGGCGGAGCCAGCAGGTTGTCTTGGAAAGAATCGGTTAAAGCAGAGGTCTCATCGTTCAACACACCGGGAATGAGACGAATAATAGAATCGGCAATGACACAAGCGGCAAGTTCTCCGCCCGACAATACATAGTCGCCAATGCTGATTTCTTTAGTAATAAAATGTTCACGGAGTCGTTCATCCACTCCTTTATAATGGCCGCACAAAATGATGAGGTTCTCAGCCATCGACAACCGATTAGCCGTTTTCTGTTCAAATCGTTGGCCGTCGGGAGTCATGTAAATGACTTCGTCGTAATTACGTTCTGACTGTAGTTGACGAATGCACTTGGCAATCGGTTCAATCATCAATACCATTCCCGCGCCGCCGCCAAAGGCATAATCATCCACCTGCCGTTGTTTATTGGATGTATAATCACGTAGGTCGTGTACGTGCACTTGTGCGTGGTTGGCATCTTGTGCGCGTTTCAAAATGGAATGAGCAAAAAAGCTATCCAGCAAACGCGGCAAACAGGTGATGATATCAATGCGCATAATTATTCCTGCTCGTCTTCTTGTCCGTCTTCGGGAGTGGTTGTTTCTTCGGTATATACATCCAATAATCCTTCCGGCAATAAAACGTGAAGGATTTTTTGTTCACGGTCAACCCGCAAAACAATGTCATCGTTAACAGGAATCAATACTTCATTTCCACGGTAATTCATCGCAATCAAATCCTGCGTAGACATCGTATAGACCGTTGTAACGGTGCCGAGCGCGCCCAATTTTTCATCTAAAACCTTAAAACCGATGATTTCATGGTAATAGAATTGGCTTTCGTCCAGTTCGTCCAGATTTTCTTCGGGTAAAAACAACGCACAGTTGATCAAAGGAGTAGCCGCTTCAATGGACTCAATGTCCTCAAATTTCACAATGGCCTTGCTTCCTTTTTGAACGTTGATATTTTTGATAAAATACGGCACAAGCTGCCCTTTTATTTCCACAAATACCGAGTCCAGTTCATCGTAATCTTCCGGATAATCAACGTCCAGAAAAATGACGACTTCCCCCCGCGTCCCGTGGGTACGGGTGATATGTCCAAGTTGAAAACAATCGTTGTACTGCATAATTTTTAATTAAAAAAAATGGTATGAACCCTTGGAAAAGAGGCTCATACCATTTAGGAAAGCTTTCACAATTATTCAGCAGCTTCTTCGGCAGGGGCAGCTTCTTCAGCAGCCGGTGCTTCGGCAGGAGCTTCTTCTACTACGTATTTTTTAGCGATAGCAGCAGCACGAGCTTCATTTACTTTACGCTCAGCTTCCAATTGTGCTAATTTAGCATCCGCTTGTTTTTTGTCCAAACCACCTTTTTTGGTTTCAACTCTTCCAAGCTTTTCTTGTTTCCAAGCTTCGAAACGTTCGTCAGCTACTTCTTGGGTAATGGCACCTTTGATTACACCTACCTGTAAGTGTTTACGGATCAATACACCTTCGTGGCTCAGGATAGAACGAGTAGTATCAGTAGGTTGCGCACCGTTAAGGAGCCATTTTACCGCTTTTTCTACGTTCAAAACAATCTTAGTTGGATTCGAGGTTGGGTTGTATGTACCCAATTTCTCAATAAAGCGACCATCACGTGGTGCTTTAGCATCGGCTACAACGATGTCATACATAGCCGCTTTTTTGCGTCCACGACGCGCTAAACGAATTCTTACCATGGTATTTGCATTGGTTTACTTATGAAGGATCACGTCCTTCGGATGAAACGTGCCGCAAAAGTACGGTTTTTTTATAAAAAATAAAATAGATATTCTCCACAAAAAGAGAAATAATCAACATACACCCGTCTCAATATCACAGGATTCGCCGGAAACAACCGGTGCCTGAATCGGTGCTTTGAGCGCAATTTCGGGCAATGCCTCCAAAAACAATTCCGTAGGCTGCGCTCCCGAAACGGCATATTTATCGTTAATGATATAGTACGGCACTCCGCTTACGCCCATCAAACGATTCTGATACAACTGCTTATCCAAGTGCTCGGTGCCTGCATCGGTGGTCAAAACTTCACGCACTTTTGTACCTTCCAAGCCAATGCTTTCGGCGAGTTGCACCACCGTATCGGTTTGGGTCAGATCCAACGCATCTTCAAAATAAGCTTTGAAAAGTGTTTCTACCATTTCCAATTGTTTGCCCTGTTGTAAGGCATAACCGATCAAACGGTGCAATGCATGCGTATTGGGCGCCATGATTTGCTTTTCCAAATGAAAATCTAACCCCTCTCCCGCCGCTACATCCGACACCTGACGGATAAGTTGTTCATAACGTTCTTCGCTGCCAAATTTGGCGATCAATCGTTCTTTGTGGTTTTCACCTTCAACGGGTGTATCCGGAGAAAGTTGGAAAGGTAAATAGCGAAGTTCAAACGTGTAATCGTCTTTCAATTGCGCCACGGCTTTTTCCAGTCGGCGCTTTCCGATATAGCACCAGGGACATACTACATCAGATACAATGTCTATTTTAAGATGTGGTTTCATTGGGGAATTGTTCAATTTCAATTCAGCGATAAAACACCGTGTTCTATCACCTATTGCGGTTATTGTTTAATTACTTTCAAAACCCTTTCATCCTGATTATCGTTCAATTTTAAGAAATAGCCACCATTGGTCAATGGCGGAAGCGTAATCTTTGTCGTTGCCTCATTGGCAGTGGCTAACTGTTGATACAATACCCGTCCTGCGGTATCTATCAGGCGGATATAAACATTTTTTCCGGCAAAAAAAGTACCCCAATGGATATTTACTTCTGAAGTTACACCCATTGGATTGGGATAAAGAAAGACATCCACGGGTTTTGTCCAATCAGGAATAGCTGTAACAGGGTATCGGTCTTTGGCCACCTGAACAGCATTTTCAAACGTCGGAATTCCGTATCCGTACAGTGGTGTCGGTGCGCTGAAACGGTCGCCGGCCCGACGAATACAGTCAACTACCTGCATGGCAGTAAGATGAGGTTGAGATTGCCAAAAAGAGGTCACCAACCCCGCAATCAACGGTGCCGAATACGAGGTTCCGTTTCCGGTCGTGACCGTACCGTTTTGGTTGGAAAGCGTTGTCGCCTGCCCTCGGGCAGTTACATCGGGCTTTACCCGGCCATCCGCCGATGGTCCAAATGAGCTGAAAGAGGCCGCTACCCTTAAACTGTTGACCGCCCCGACCGCCAACACAGAATCGCCGTCGGCCGGCGCGCCGATGTATTTCCAGGCGCTGCTTCCTTCATTTCCTGCCGATGCCACTACGACCATGCCGGTACCTACCGCCCAATCTGCCGCCCGTGTCACGAGTGTGGTACGGCCGTTCATGTCGGCATAAGTGTAGCTATCGGCAGGATTATCAAATTCATTGTATCCCAATGAGGTACTGATCACATCCGCGCCCAAACTGTCGGCATATTCAGCCGCGATCAGCCAATTGGCTTCTTCCAAGCGTGTTTCTGTAGCGGCATCTTCGGAACGTAATAATAGAAATGAGGCACTGAATGCGGGGCCGATCAGCGAACCCGGCAAATAACTTGCCATGATGCTGAACACGTTGTTGCCGTGCGAATCATCTTCGTAAACACTTGTTTCTTTTTTTACAAAGTCGTAAGTACCGATCACACGCTTTGTGTCGAAAATCGGTTTCAGGGCAGGGTTGGTATTTGAATTTTGAAAGCCACCGTCCAGGATCGCCACTAACTTTCCGGCACCGCTGTAACCGCGATCATGCATGACATTCGCGCCCAGCATTTCAATTTGATTCTGCGAAGAGCCATAATCCAAACTCTCCTGCCCAAATTTGTTGTTGGTCGTTTTGGATTGATTTTCTGCCGATAAACGGGCGTTGGACAATGCTTTATTGAATTCAATACCACTTACAAACGACAGGGCGCGAATGGCGGTAAGTTGAGCCGCCGTAGCCTCTACCAACACGGCATTGAGCCACCTTGATGTGTACCATATTTTGGCACCCGTTTGCCGAATTTGCGTAACGTACGATGGCGTGACCGGTAAATCCCGTGTTTTTACGGGAATATTTTGGCGTTGACGCCGCTCAATGGAGCGTTGGGTCAGGAAGGCTTCGGGTTTATCTACCGTATAGGTGGTTCCTGTTTTATCTTTCAATAACACGAGGTATTTGGCCTGTTGCGCCTGCGCCGTTGAAACCAACAACCAACAAGCCATCAGCCCATAAAAAAACAGCGTTCGCAGGTTCAACTTCCCTGTCTCAAACTTAGTATGCAGTAAACTCATCTTCATAACTGACCCAAATTACTTTTAGTATTTCCTTTAAAACTGACAACCCATCTGCTATTCTTTTCCCGAATTCTTAAAACGTACATACTGACGAGTTCCAAAATCGATCTGCGCTTTTCCCACACAGGCAGGCGTAGAAGAGCAAAACTGCAACAGAATACGTTCGCGATATACCAATCCAACGTCGGCGGCATATATTTCGATACGTTTATCCTGATTGACGAGCGTTGAATCATTCTGTTGGATGACCGTTGCGGTGCGGTCAAAGGTTGTTTTTGCCAGTATATACGATTTGTTTACGTTTGTCAGTTCATAATTATCTTCTCCTGAAGTATTATAAATATTCCCGTTCCAAACCTTTTTATCGGCAGGCGGGAACATCATCTTTACGTACTCCTTTCCGTTTTCGTTGCGCACGGCGTGATCTGCTAACAATCGCAGGGTAATCGTCGAATCAGGCTGCCAGCGTTGACCGTCTGCGTTGCGCCGAAAACGGGCAATACGATACGCGGTCTTTCCCTCCGGGTCGGTATAACTTTCCGCAATGATTTCTTTCCATTGATAGTGACGAGTGGTTACTTTTCCGCCCAATGCATATTCTTCTTCGTTTACCTCATATTCAACAAAACGCCCTGTTTCAGTAGGGAAAAATGCCGCCCCTGAAGGCTGATTTCCACAATCATCGCAGGCCGGCCCGGTACAGCCTATCGCCCCTCCTATCAGCATCAGGCAAACCCCCAACCGGGTTAGGGAGGTTGTTTTATTACTAAAAAAAAACAAATTCAATAAATAGTGCATATATTAAGGCTACGACTTCCCGACTGAATTTCTAAAATTAGAATTAAATTAGAATTAAATTAGAATTGAAAAAAATCGGAACAAATATACACCCTAAAAGATTCTTAGTTAGAAGAACGTAATTATTTAAGCACCCAATCCAAACGTCATCAGCAACCATAGTTGTTTTTTCTTACCACTCATCCATCAATGAATTCTCACTACATAAAACAAATAATTGAGCAACTGGTTTTGGCAACGGGTCAACCGGTAGTGGCTCAAAAAAATAAAGTAGACCTGGTTGAGCAAGAAAGTACGTACACCGCCAAAGACATTGATCGTTTTATTGAGGAACTGAGTCATGCTGCCCGGCTAAATGACCTAACCATCATTATCAACAATTGCCCGACGGAACAATTTGACGCCTTGGTCAACAGTTCAGCTTACCCGGTCCTGTATTTTGAGCAACTGACGCTTGGGCTCACGCCCATCATTGGCGGCAGCAATTCTCAGGGCAAAAAAATTGCCTGGTCGCCCGTTATTACTTACGAACCTACCGAGCAGATTTCCATTAAAGACCCGTTGCTTTTCAAGGACCATCCGGACCCCGCAAAAAATGGGCAGGTGCTGTACATCACCGCGTTTCCGATGCAGCCATTGGTCAGCGATGACAGTTCATTACGCCAAGCGGAGCAGGAAGTCCTCTCGCCTATGCAACGGCTCCTGCGGTTGCTTCGCAACGAACGAAAAGACATCGGATACATTTATTTTTATGCCGTGGTGGTGGGGCTTATCAGTCTTATTCTGCCGTTGGGAGTGCAGGCTATTTTCAGTTTGGTCTCCAGCGGGTCCATTTTCAGTTCGGTTTACGTATTGATGGGATTGGTAGTTGTGGGATTGGTGGGGAGCGGCATCATGCAGATCATTCAGGTCACGCTGGTAGAAACCCTCCAAATGCGCATTTTTGCCAAGGCGGCGTTTGAGTTTACCTACCGCGTTCCGCGCCTCAACTTTGAAGGATTACATCAGGACAATCCGACGGAGCTTATGAACCGCTTCTTCGATGTGCTGACTGTCCAAAAATCGTTGCCCAAGTTTTTGATCGACCTGACCGGTGCCGTACTTCAGATCATTTTCGGGCTTTTATTACTGTCGTTTTATCACCCTTTCTTTATTGCCTTCAGCTTTTTTGTACTTTTTATCTTCTTTCTGATCGTTCGTCTCAATGG
Source organism: Runella sp. (assembly GCF_965279615.1). Taxonomy (NCBI): domain Bacteria; kingdom Pseudomonadati; phylum Bacteroidota; class Cytophagia; order Cytophagales; family Spirosomataceae; genus Runella; species Runella sp. Next base: position 1,253,689 of record NZ_OZ257252.1, read on the forward strand.
CCGTAAAGGTCTGGAAACCAGTATCAAAGAATCTAAGTACAAATACCGGGTGGTAGCTTGGCTGGAAGGAATGGCGGGTACCCTGTTTTCGTTCAAAACGGCCGGAGCTACCAATTTGCCCATCCAACGGATGGATGGTCTGGTGACCAATTACCTCACGTATCGAACCAAGCACTTTAAAATTTTGCAGGGATTTTATTATTATGCCTTGATTTTCAAAGTATTGGTAATTGGCGGATTATTGGTCTTAGGAACGTACCTGTTGGTCAATCGTCAAATATCGCTTGGGCAATTTGTGGCTTCTGAGATTGTCATTGTGTTATTGACGGGAGCGGTTGAAAAGCTTTTTTTAAGCATTGATGTGGTCTTTGATCTGCTTACAGCCGTTGACAAATTGGGTTATGTCAGCGACCTGCCGCTCGAAAAAGACGGCGGTTTTAAATTCAATACTCCTCAGCAGGGAATGACCCTCAAAGTCGGAGGCTTACAGTACGCCTACGAAAATTCGCCCAAAAAGGCGCTTAAAAATATCCACCTTGACATACGACCGGGCGAGCGCATTTGCGTGACGGGGCAAAACGGCTCCGGCAAACATACACTCTTTAAAGTATTGTCGGGCATACTGACCGGCTACGAGGGCAGTATACTTTATAATGGCATCTCCCTGCGTGATCTGGACATGAATGTGTTGCGAACGCACGTGAGCATGAACTTCCCCAATCAGGAGATCTTTGACGGCAGTATCCTCGAAAATCTGACCATGGGACGCGGAGGAATTACCCTGGAAGAATTGCATAAAGTGATGGATCGACTGAATTTAACGGACGAGATCGCCCAACTTCCCGAAGGGCTCAGCACTCCGGTCATTTCGGGAGGGCGCCGATTCTCGTTGAGTTTTGTGACCAAGATCGCCTTGGCGCGTTGTTTGTTGACTCAACCTAAATTGATGCTCTATACCGATGCCCTCCGCGAAATCGAGCGCAATGAACGACTTCGCATCATTGACCTGTTGACCGACCCTGCCAATGCCTGGACGCTGTTGGTTTTATCCAATGAGCCTGAATTTATGGGTGCCTGCGACCGGGTCATTGTCATGGATGAAGGGCAGATCATTGCCGAAGGGCCTTATAAACATGTTTTGAAGCACCTTTCGTTACCTGAAAATTAAACGGCCTGATTAACATACCAAAACAGTATGCTGAACTTATCAAAGCAACGGGTCAACATACCCGCCATAGAAAAAGAAGTTAATTCTCTCAATACCCTCCATTCTCCCAAAACGGCCAGAATCGTTTATCGTTGGATCTTAGGCATTGTGATTGCTATGTTGTTGGTGATGTTTTTGCCGTGGCAACAGAATATCAACGGAAAAGGCTACGTAACGGCGCTGACCCCGCAGGATCGGCCCCAAAATATTCAGAATGCCGTGGCCGGGCAGATAGCCCGTTGGAACGTCAGAGAAGGAGATTATGTCAAAAAGGGAGATACCATTTTGGTGATTACGGAAATCAAAGATGACTATTTTGACCCGCAGGTTTTGGCCCGAACACAGGAGCAGATACAGGCCAAAATCGACGGGATTGCCGCCTACAAAGCCAAAATTGAAGCTACTGATACCCAAATCTCTGCCCTGCGCCAAGGACTTCAATTCAGTCTGGAAAAAGCCCGCAACAAGCTCATTCAGGCACAAATGAAAGTGCGCAGCGACAGTGCCGATATGGTGGCTGTCAATCGCAATTTACAGATCGCCAAAGAACGCCTTGACCGCGCCGAAGTGATGTATAAAGAAGGGACGATTTCGTTGGTAGATGCCGAAACACGGCGGCTGAAATTTCAGGAAGACCAAGCCAAAATGATCGCCCAGACGCAAAAACTCAGCATTTCACGCAATGAATTGATCAACGCACGCATTGAGCTGAGTTCCGTGGAAGCCGACTATCGAAAGGAAATTGCCAAGTCATTTTCTGACCGCAGTACGGCATTATCAAGCGTGGCCGACGGCGAATCAGAGCTTTCGAAGCTTCAAAATAAATACGAAAATATTCGCATCCGGCGCGATCAATACGTGGTCCGCTCCCCTCAGGATGGTTACGTAGTCAAATCTCTCAAAGCAGGTATCGGTGAAACCATCAAAGAAGGCGAGTCTATTATTACCCTTCAACCGCGTCAACCCGAATTGGCCGTGGAATTGTACGTCAAAGCCATGGATCTTTCGCTGATCACGCCCGGGCGCCACGTGCGGTTAGAGTTTGACGGTTGGCCGGCCTTGCAGTTTTCCGGATGGCCGGGCACTTCCGTCGGAACCTTTGGCGGCTCGGTGGCCATCATTGACCGCGTCAACAGTAAAAACGGTCAATACCGCCTGCTCATTCGGCCTAATCAGGAAGGAAATGAAAACGAAAAATGGCCTGACCAACTTCGCATCGGTTCGGGCGTTAATGGGTTTGTGATGCTCAAAGACGTGCCTATCTGGTGGGAGATCTGGCGGCAACTCAACGGCTTTCCGCCCGATTATCTTTCTGATATTTTACCGGACGAAGGAGAAAAAGATGCCAAGAAATAACCAACAAAGCGCCGATATTGATGAATTCAAAACATAATTTTATCCTAAAGATCATCAACATCAGCGTTCCAATGTCATGAAAAAAACAGCAACTCTGATACTCATAGTATTTCACACTTGCCTATGGGCGCAAACCGACACGGCAAAGGTGTTTTCGTACCGTGATTACTACGATCTGGTGCTTAAAAACCATCCGGTTTTGCGTCAGGCCAATTCCCTTTCAGACCAAGCCAAGGCTGAGTTACTGATGGCAAAAGGCGGATTTGACCCTAAATTGGAGGTTAATTTTGACCGTAAATACTTTGAAAATAAAACCTATTTCAATTTTTGGGACAATCAACTCAAAGTACCGTTGTATTGGGGAGGCATTGATCTAAAGGCAGGTTTTGAGCGAAATATAGGAGATGTACTCGGTACCGATATCCGAACGCCGATTGATGGGCTGAGTTATGTGGGGTTTAACGTACCTGTTCTGCAACGCTTTGTCATCGACGAACGCCGCGCCACGCTCCAAAACGCCCGCATTTTTCAGAATATCGCCGAAGCCGAGCGCGTCAAAATGGTTAATAAATTGATCCTTACAGCGGCGAAAGAGTATTGGGAATGGTATTTTGCGTATCGTAATCAACTGCTTATCAAAGAGTTTTATGAACTTGCCAACCAACGGTTCCAACTTGTCAGCAAGCGCGTCATTCAGGGAGACCTGCCGGCCATTGATACTGCCGATGCCCAAGTGACCCTGCTCGACCGTCGCGTCATGTTTGACCAAGCTACGGTCGACCTTCAAAATGCCCGTTTGAGACTCTCCAATCATCTTTGGGATGCCAACGGTGCGCCTCTCGAACTGCCCGAAACAGCCGTTCCCCAACTAAGTGCCGGGCAGGTCATTGATGCTGCGGCCTTGGCCAATTTGCTCGAAGCCGCGCGGCTTCGTCACCCCGAAATCCGGAAACTTGACCTCAAAGCCCAACAACTCAACGTAGATGAGCGCTTGGGGCGCGAAATGCTCAAACCTCGCTTTGACATTGGACTGTCATCGCTCAATTATATGCATCGCCATTTGACTAATTCTAAAATTCCGGATACGGGGACTTTTCCCGCTTTTTATAAACTCAACGTTGATTTTTCTCTGCCTTTGCTGTTTCGAAAGGAGCGTGGAAAATTAGAAACCATTCGTGTCAAACAATTTCAGAATACGCTCGAATTGCAGCAATTGCGAAGGGAGATCAATAATGATGTTCAGGCGGCGTACAATGATGTCAAAAACCTGGAAGGGCAAATCGTTCAGCAGCAAATTGCGGTACAACGTCAGGCCCAAGTGCTTCGGGCAGAAGAACAGCGATTCAGCATCGGAGAAAGTCAGTTATTTCTGGTCAATCAACGCGAATCCAAACTCAACGAACTGAAAGTCAAACTCGAGTCTATGAAGTCAAAATACGAAAAAGCCAAAGCCACACTGCTGTTTGCCGCCGGAACATTTGAGTAAAGTTAAAAGTGTAAAGGTTAAGGAATCAGTGTACTATAAAAACAAAAAAAAGATCGCTTCGCTTTCTCTATACCCTTGGGGGTCGGGTTGTGAACAACCCTCTGCACGTAAGCGTGCCCTGTGCAGAGGGTTGCTCACAACCCGACCGGGGAACGGAAGTGACTCAGGTTGTGAGCAACCTGAGTCGGCTCGTGGAACTATCATTTTGTGTTAAGTATTTCCGGATTCCTTTTTCCGATTCTCCATGATCCGTCCTCTAAAAAGGGTACCCGATCCCAATATTAAAAACGGGATAATTGGCGCTTGAACGTCGGAAAGAAAACTTGGGAAGCAAGTAGCGCTCATCAATGGCAGTGGTTTGTCCGGCCGTATCTTTAACCACAAATTTTCGGCTGGGATCATACACTTTAATGCCCATGTCGAGACGGAAAATAAAATACGATAAATCATAGCGCAGCCCAACGCCTGTTCCAACGGCGATCTCTTTGTAAAAACGGCTAAGATCAAATACGCCGTTCAACGTATTTTGATTGGGACTGGTGCCTTTGTCGAGCCGCAAGCGCCACACATTGCCGACATCAACAAAGAGTGCATAATTAATATCGCCCACAAAACGGAACAAATGCCCCCGCAGCTCCATGTTAGCCTCCATCAGCACGTCGCCGAGTTGCTCAAAACGGTACTCATAACCGCTGTAATTCGTCACGCCGGGTTGCAGTGTGGTGGTTTCACCGTTTCTGAAAATCGGGCTGCCCGTTTGTAAGTCAACATTTGGATACGCCGAACCCAATCCCAATCGCCGTGGCGGCCAAGCGCGCAGGCTGTTGCTTCCTCCTCCCGTCAGTGACTTTTCATAGGGTGCTACGCGGCGGTTATTGTAGTTAAAGATCAACCCGGTATTGACACGGTATACCAATGTGCTTTTTGGGCCTATCGGTTTATAATTTCGGTATTCAACATTGCCTTTCAGAAACTTATATAACTCAAATCCTTCCAACCCTAACGATACTTTTTTTGGTTCCAGAAGGCTCAACGCGGTTCCGCCTGATTCAACAAAGAGCCTTAGATAATGAGCGCGACGGTTTTGTCCAATGATGTTGTTATTAAAAATATACGAAAAACTAACACTTGAAATAACGGCAGGCTGAAAGCTGAATTTAAGCGGATTACCGCCGTATTGGTAAAGGGAGTCGAGTAATTTTCCAAACTCACGACTTTGCTTACTTTGCAAAACACTCAAATCCACGGCGGTAAGGCTTAAGTATTCAAATTCGCTTTTTTTCCAGTTATACCTCAAACTTGCCTGAAAACCACTCCGAATAAAATCGGGGTCAGAACCCAAAAAATCGCGGTTGGTATAGTTATATCCAAGACTGACGATGGTGCGGGGCGTTTTTCGGTTAAAACCGGCGGCTATTTTTCCCGGAAACAAAAAGCGTGGAAAAATCAATGCCGTGTTTACTCCCATTTCAAGCGTCCGAACCAAGACAGCGTTGTTATTTAGCCCAAAGTTGGCATCCAATGCGCCGCGAAGGGATACTTCAAAATTCTCAAGTCGTCCGAAAATATTGCGTACCCGAAACGTGCCGTTCAAAAACGGCCCCGGCAAATTCTGCACGACATTGACCCCGCCTTCCCCCGTAACTTGGTATTTGTCGTGCGGAATTACCCGAATCAATGTTTTTATGTATCTGTCTGTGGTGTCGGTATCAATGTTAATAAACTGAAATTGATCCAATGCACTCAATTGACGAAAGGTTTCGTCCCAGTCGAGTTGGCGATACAAATTCCCCGGACGGATCAAAATTTTTCCATCCAACACACGGGGTGCATAATAATGTTTGGGGGTAAATGAATAATTAATGCCCCGGTATATTGTCGTATCATTTGTCGAAAAAGGGGGTTCACCGGGCAGGCTTTCTACCCTAAAACCTACAGGATTAAATCGATAACGGATGTGTTTATCCTGATTACGAGGATAATTTACCTGCAATCCTTTTATATCTACAATATGGAAAAGTGAATCTGTGGCCGAATTATGCCCCGTGGTATCTACCAAAAAGCCGCCGTTTCGCTTTCCCGTGGCACTTTGTACCGGACGAAGGTAATTTTTATCAAATCCGAAATAGCCATTGTTTCGCATCAATAACTCAACCCTGCTTATTTCACTTACGACGTCACTGTATTTGAAATTATTGCCCGATTTCAGGAAGGATGCGGTTTTGGTGGAGGATAATAAGCTATCAATGTCGGCGTCTTTGTGCGTCAGAACATCCACATTTCGTAATATATGCGGCAGCCCCTCGGCAATGTTATACGTAATACGAATTCTGCCGAAAATCGTATCGGGCAGGAATTCGACATTGGCATCCCGATAGCCTTCATTGACCAAATATCCTTTGATCTTAAGGGCATTATTTCGGGCATTTTTTTCTGAAAAATAAACAGGTGGCTCGCCCAAAGTGCGCATTGCCCAGCTTCCTTCTTCGATTCGGAGACGGTATTTATTCACCATCCGATTATACTTTCGGCGAAGTCGGGAAAGCTTGCGGGAGTCATCAGCGTACAAGGTGAATTGACGCTCATAATAGCGGCTAAGTGTATCAAATCGAATGCGTTGGGTTTCGCGGTCATAGCGTTTGTCCAACGCCTGATAGATCCAAAGTGAAACCGTAGCGCCGGGAATTCCCAGAAAACGTTTGTTGGGCCGCTGGGGTAACAATGGCTCCAAGTCTTCGGTTTTTACCGCAGAATTTCCTTTAAAAAGCTGATTTCCCAACAGATATTCGTCTTTTTTGAGAGCGCTTTTGTGGGAGCACCCTGCCAAAAAGAAAAATGAGCCGACTAAAAACAGGGTCGACAATTGAGCCGGTTTAGTCGCTTTATGATACTGAATTGTATCTTTGCCCTTTGACAATTCGGGCACATGCCCCGCAGTAGCATAAAATCTTTTCAGAGCGACAAAACCGGCTTTTCGAAGCATTCAGAATCCTTTTTGAAAAATTGATATATCACGCAAATGTTATCCAAAAATCTAATAAAATACCTTCATTCACTGCAATTAAAGAAATATAGGCAAGAACACAATACTTTTTTGGTAGAAGGTGCCAAGAGTGTATTAGAACTGTTAGCGTCTGATTTTCAGATTGAATCGGTTGTTACTACTGACATATTTTACAAAGAAAACAGTCAAAAATTGGATAAACAACCTTTTCGCGTCGAAATAGCCACGGCCGACGAACTTTCCCGCGCCGGCACGCTGCAAACCAACGACGCCGCGTTGGCCGTAGTAAAAACGAAACCGAACGATTTTTTGTATGCCGAAAAGGGAGAATACGTACTCGTGCTCGACGATATCCGCGACCCCGGCAATTTGGGCACCATCATCCGCATTGCCGATTGGTATGGCATCACCAAGATCATCTGCTCCCTGACCACCACCGATTGGTACAATCCCAAAGTCATCGCCGCGAGTAAAGGGTCATTTACGCGCGTGAGAGGGTATTATACGGAGTTGGCTGCATATTTGGAAAAAGTGAGGAATACGGAACAGGGAACAGGGGTATATGGGACATTTCTGGAAGGAAAAAACATTCACCAAACTACCTTTACCGATACCGGTTACATCGTAATGGGCAATGAATCCAATGGCATTAGCCCGACGGTCGAGAAATTCGTTTCTCAAAAAATTACGATCCCGCGCTTCGGCGGCGCAGAATCGTTGAATGTAGGCATTGCAGCAGCGGTGGTACTGGATAATTTGCAGAGGAAATAAACGCCCGAAATCCTATTACGGCTTTCTTTGTATTTCAAAGGTGAGCGGTAATACGTACCACTCTTTATTTGTTATTTCGAAAAACACTTTTCCGTTTTCCTCTTTCAAATTTGCTTCTTTAGTATCTGCCAAATGGTCCGAAAAAACGGTTCTTATTCTATTTTGCAACGAGCCGGAGGATTGCCATTCAATTTTCTTTTCAGCCGTTTATAAACTTTTTCAAAAAAAGTTTGGTTGATATATCAACTATATTTACTTTTGTGCCATGATAACGCAGGAAGAATTAAACATCAAGGAGAAAATCCATAACAGTTTGGGACAGCTTTTGACGTTCAACATCAATCAGGTATCGCACCTGTTTATTCGCAAGGTAAACCGTGAGTTGAGCAAATCGGGTTCTTCTTTACAGGTAGAACAGTTTCCTATTTTGTTTTTGCTCGCCCATTCCACCGAAGGATCGCTTTCACAACAGGATATTGCCAATTTTTTACAGAAGGACAAATCGGGCATTCAACGCTCTATTCGCACTTTAGAGCGCGATGGATACCTTCGAATTACGGCAGATGACAATGACCGCCGTAAAAATTTAGTACAACTTACTCCGGCGGGAAAGTTAACGATTGAAAAGATCAGCGAGAAAGCTGCCGCGATCAATCAGGAAATAACAAGCCGACTTACCCCGGAAGAAGTTTCCACCATGTTGACGCTGTTAAGAAAAATCACCGCAACAATGGAAAGTTAGTTTTTTTATTTAATTAGTTGATATGTCTACCATTGATATATCAACAATACAAATTTTTCTTTATTTTTTACAAACATGAAACGATTAGCAGCCTTTTTAATGATCTCAATGGCAGCGATCTTGCCCGGCTCAGCGCAACAGGGCAAGTCGTTGAAAGAATGTATTGATTATGGCCTTCAACACTACGGCACCATTCGGGTAGCGCAATATCAGGTGGAAACGGCCAACCAACAGGCGCGTCAGGCGCTTGGACAATATTTGCCCCAAGTAACCGGAACGGGGAATTATACGGACAACCTCAAACTGCAATCCACGCTGCTTCCGGCAGGCTTTGCAGGCCCTGAGCCGACCCGTATCTCATTGGGTTCCAAGTACCAAACCAATCTCTCGGCCCAATTGACCCAGACGATCTATGACAAATCGTTGCTCATTGGCATCAAAGCCAACGAAGCAAATCAAAAATTGGCCGATCTGAATGTTCGCCAAACGCGCGAGGAGATCATCTACAACATTGCCACCAATTATTACCAGGTGTTCATTGTCCAACAGCAAATTGCATTGCTCAAAGACAACCTCAACCGCACACAGCAGGTATTGAATATCCTGAAGTTGCAACGCGACAATGGAGTTCTTCAACCGATTGATTATACCAATACAGAAGTTACTTACAACAATACGCGCTCGCAACTTTCGCTTAGCGAAAACAATTTGGCACTGGCTCTCAACCGTTTAAAATACCAAATGGGCCTTTCGCAGGACCAAGAGCTCACCCTTTCTGATACACTTTTGTTGAAACAGGTACCTACGTTGGAGCAATCTAACTTCAACGCGCAGAGCCTGATCTCGTACCAAAAGGCTACCGCCAATCTGAACCTTCAACGTCTTCAGTTGTTGCGCACCAAGGCAGGTTATCAGCCAACGTTAAATTTTACGGCTAACTACGGCACCTTGGCATTGGGTAATAAATTTGCCGATGGCTTCCGCAATTTTACGGGCTTCGGCAGCATCGGATTACGTTTGAATATTCCCATTTTTGACGGATTTCAGCGTGATGCGCAGATTCAGCAAAACCGCCTGACGGTGCTGACGCAGGAAGAACAACTTAGACTGAATACGGCTGCGTATCAATTGCAGTTCAGCAATGCGCAATCGCAGATCCAAAAATCGCAAACGAACATTCAGAACGACGACCGAAACGTGAAGCTGGCCCAGGAAGTCTATAACATCACCACATTGCAATATAAACAAGGCACGAAATCACTGACGGACCTCATCAACGCCGACAATTCGTACCGACAGGCGCAGTCGAATTACATCAATTCACTGATCAATTTTTACCAAGCCCGCCTTGATCTGGAACAATCGCAGGGCTCATTACTTACTTTTTATAATCAACTTTAGAACATCCGGCCAACATAATGAAAAAGACCACATTCATCGTCATCGGAGCCGCATTGGCCATCATCGGTCTGATTGCCTTTCGTCTCTCCTCCAATAAAAAGAAAATAGACGTACAGAATCAGTTGCCTACCACCACCGTCAACACCACCATTCCCGTTACGGTGAGTCGGGTAGAAGAAGGTGATGTAAGTCAGCAGCTTATCAAAACGGGGAATTTAATTCCTTTCAAAGAAGCCAACATCACGGCTACGACTGCCGGTCGAGTAACCAACGTAAATTTTGAATTGGGCTCGCAGGTAAGCCAAGGATCAGTACTGGTTCAGATCGACAATAAATTAAAAGAATTGTCATTGGAAGCTACGCAACTCACCATCAACAAGTTAAAGAAAGACGTTGACCGCTACAACACGCTTTTGGCAGGAAATGCTACCACTGAACTTCAGGTGAACGATGTGAAATATAACTACGAAAACGCCATGAATCAGGCGGAGCAGATCAAAAAGCAATTGCAGGACGCCAACGTAAAATCGCCCATCAGCGGCCGTATTATTAAGAAAGATATTGAAGCAGGTGAGTACATCACCGTTGGAGCTGTACTCGGTACGGTGTTGGATGTAGCGCGTCTGAAAGTAGATGTGCAGGTCAACGAAAGCGATGTGTATCAACTGCGTTTAGGTCAACCCGTTCGCATTACCAGCGATGTCTTTCCGGGCCAGCCTCTTTCGGGTAAGATCTCGTACATCGCGCCGCAGGGAAGCGCCGAACATAATTATCCGGTCGAAATTACGGTCAATAATACTAACGGTTTAAAAGCAGGAACATTTGTTAACGTTGATTTTTCGCAGAAATCAAATCAAAAATCGCTGCAGATTCCGCGCATCGCGTTGGTTGAAAGTCTTAAAAATCCGTACGTGTACGTGGTCAACAACAACGTAGCGCAACAGCGCGTCATTAAGCTTGGACGCGAATTGGGCGATAAAATAGAAGTTCTCAGCGGCCTTTCAGCGGGCGAAACAGTGGTCGTAACGGGCCAACTCAACCTCAGCGAAGGCAAACCGGTACAGATCACAAAATAAGCCATCAGCGATTGTGGATTTTCGATTGGCGATTTATTGAAAATCGAGAATCTGCAATTCCAATGGCATAATCGAAAATAAAAAATTACAACTATGTCAATAACCGAAATTGCCGTCAAACGACCACTCTTGGTCACAACGGTATTTATCGTTCTGATTTTGTTCGGTGTGCTGGGCTACAAGCAACTGTCCTACAATCTATTACCCAAATTTGAAGCCAACGTTATCAGCGTAGCTACGACCTACATCGGGGCCTCTGCCGATGAGGTAGAAACCAACGTGACCAAACGTATCGAAGATGCGTTATCATCACTCGAAGGACTTGATCGCATGACTTCCTCTTCGCAACAGGGAGTGTCGATTGTAACCATTCAATTGAAGAACGGCATTAATACGACCTTGGCCCAACAGGATGCCCAACGGAAAGTAGAGCAGATCATTAACTCGCTGCCCGACGAAGCTGACCGCCCCATTGTCAATAAATTCTCGACCGACGAATTACCCGTTCTACGGATGGGGGTTACGGCCGAACTATCACCTACCGAACTTTTCGACCTGATCGACGATGAGTTAAAGCCGCAACTTTCCAACGTTCCCGGCGTAGGGCAAGTGAACCTTATCGGAGGAAATGAGCGCCAAATTCAGGTAAACGTTGACAGCGAAAAACTTCGCGCTTACGGTATTTCTATTGTGCAGGTGTCGCAGGCCATCAACAGCGCCAACACCAGCTATCCGGCAGGGCAGCTTGAAACGCGCGAGTCGCAGTATTCCATTCGTTTTGATGCCTCCATCGCTAACACCAACCGCATGCGCGATCTGGTCGTGGCACGTCGGGCCGATGGCAGTGAAGTATTGTTGAAAAATGTGGCAGAGGTTGTTGATGCAACCGCCAAACCAACTGCCATTAACCACATCAACGCCAAACCTTCGATCGGTATTCAAATTCTGAAACAATCGGATGCCAACGCGGTATCAGTGAGCGAGTTGGTGCGGGCAAAAATTACATTACTGGAAAAACAACATAACAGTCAACACCTGAAATTCACCATCGCTTCCGACCAATCTGTTTACACGTTGGCTTCGGCTCACGCGGTAGTTGACGACTTGTTTTTGGCGATCTTGATCGTGTCGGTCGTGATGCTGATGTTTTTGCACAGTTTTCGTTCGTCGTTGTTTGTGTTGGTGGCTTTGCCATCTTCTATTCTGCCTACGTTTTTGTTGATGTATCTGGCGGGCTTTTCGCTCAATATGATGACGCTGATGGCGCTTTCATTGGTGGTCGGGATTCTGGTCGATGACTCCATTGTAGTTTTGGAAAACATTAACCGACACCTCGAAATGGGCAAAGACCGCCGAACCGCCGCCCTCGACGGACGGAGTGAGATCGGTTTTACGGCTCTTGCGATTACCTTGGTCGACGTGGTGGTATTCGTACCGTTGGCGCTTACGGGTGGTTTGATCGGAAATATTTTGCGGGAATTCTCTCTCGTAGTTGTTTTCTCTACCCTGATGAGTTTGGTTGTTTCCTTTACCTTGACACCCTTACTGGTTTCACGTTTCGGAAAAATGGAAACCCTGAATCCCAAAAGTTTGTGGGGAAAACTGAACATCGGTTTTGAGCATTTCCTTGACCGCGTCATTGCCGTATATACCGGCGCTTTAACGTGGGTGCTTGGCCACAAACGTTGGTTGTACCTTGGCGTTATTGCCTTATTTGTCGGGACAGTTGCATTGGTTCCGGCAGGATTTATCGGCGCAGCCTTTATGCCTAAAAGTGATCAGGGAGAAATGACCATTCAGTTGGAAATGGCTCCTACGGCTTCTATTTATCAAACCAACGCCATTGCCCAACGCGCCGAGCAGATCATTATGCAACACCCTGAAGTGACGAACGTATTCTCCAACATTGGATACACCAGCAGCGGAATAAGTACGGCTTCCAACAGTAACGTTGCGGATATAAACGTGAAGCTCGTTGATAAAAAACAACGGAAACTCTCGACCGATGATTTTGGGCAAATGCTAAAAAAAGAAGTGGGTCAGCTTCCCGGCGTAAAAGTAACGGTAAGTCCGGCCAGTATTGTGGGTTCTTCGCAGGCACCCATTCAAATCGCGATCAAAGGAACGAGTTTGGAAGTGATTCGTAAAACGGCGGCGGAAGCGCTTAAAGTAGTGCAGTCGATTCCCGGCACGCAGGATGTAAAATATTCGGTCAAAGATCCCAAGCCTGAAATTACGGTCGATTTGAATCGTGAAAGAATGGCGCAGTTGGGCATTAGTGCCTCGGAGGTAGGGATGGGCTTGCAAAATGCATTCCGTGGCAATGACCGTTCTAAATTCAAACAAAACGGCAACGAATACGACATTCTCATTAGCCTCGATCAATTTGACCGCACCAGTCTGGACGATGTAAGTCACCTGCTTTTTGTGAACAATCAAGGCAAAGCATTTGAATTGTCGCAGTTTGCCAAAGTGCAGGAACAGATCGGGGAAAGCGTCCTCGAACGCATCGACCGCCTATCGTCCATCACCGTCAATGCGCAGGTAGTTGGCCGCCCGGTGGGTACGGTAGGGGCTGATATTCAGAAGAAAATGGCGCAGGTAAAACTACCCGAAGGCGTATCGGTTCAGTATCTGGGTCAAATGCAGCAGCAATCTGATGCTTTTGGCAGCTTGGGACTCGCGCTCGGAATCGCCATTCTGTTGGTGTACTTCGTCATGGTGGGATTGTACGAAAGTGTGATTTATCCTTTCGTCGTATTATTCTCCATTCCGGTAGCCCTGATCGGTGCCATCTTGGCATTAGCGCTGACGATGGAAAGCATGACGGTTTTCTCGATTGTAGGGATGATCATGTTGCTCGGTTTGGTGGCGAAAAATGCCATTTTGATCGTAGACTTTACCAATCAGTTAAAAGAACAGGGACATGACGTCGTTCACGCACTCATTGAAGCAGGAAAAGAACGGATGCGTCCTATTCTGATGACTACTTTGGCAATGGTGTTCGGGATGTTGCCGATTGCTTTAGCGAGCGGTGCCGGTGCCGAAACCAAAAACGGCATGGCGTGGGTTATCATCGGTGGTTTGACCAGTTCATTGGTACTTACGCTGTTTGTCGTTCCCGCCACTTATCTGATCGTTGACCGCTTGAAAGACCGTTTCAGCGAAAAAAATAAAAAGCCCAAGAAATCTCAGAAACCGGCGATTTCAGAAGCTATCTGATTTTCTTTATTCACACTTTACCCTAGTTAGTTCAAGCCCGTTTCGGAATTCTGATGCGGGCTTTTTTTGCGCCTTACAAATAAGAACAACTGTTTATCAACTATTTGCATTTTTTCGCTTCCATAATCTTGAATATTTCCAAGATTTCAGGCATTTGCCTATCGATCATTTCGAAACTTTTCGTTTTCTCTTGCAATTATGCCCTTTTGATAAACGCTTAAGTGCTTGAGAAAAAATTTATAACTCTTTCTTCGGTTACCGGTCGGGTTGTGAGCAACCTTCTGCACTCTACATGCGAAAACCGGCCGGCGGCTGCCGTTGTTTACAATCCGACCGAATCATCAAATTTTGCTCAACCGCTTACTGTTAGCCATAAAAAAACCGCTCTTCGATATAGAAGAACGGTTTTATCGTCATTGTCTCTAAACTAAATCATATGAGTTACTGCTTTGGATTTTTGACAGGAACACTGCCCTCTGCCGGCTTGTTGTAGGCCAACTCGTTGTCGGGCACATCCCAATAATCAAGGAAGTTGTAGTTAATGGTTGCTTTGGTATTGACCTTACCGTTCTTATCTACCACCACGGCGTTAGTACGACCTCCTCCTGCCGATACATCATCAATCACACTCCAGCGGCGCGCGTCGTAAAAAGCCAACCCTCTGAAAGGTAACACCACACGACGCTCACGACGCAATTCTTCCTTCGCAGCAGTCAACGCAAGATTGGTTCCGGCAACAGGTGCCAGACCGGCTCCCTGCAGGGTACGAATAGCGTCAATAATTTTCAGTCCATCTTCGATCTTTCCCGTATTAATGAGCGCTTCTGCTTTCATCAATTCGTTTTCTTCGTACGTGCCCGCCATGTAAAGTTCGTACTTTCCGACCTCTCTGGTTCCCAATGACACTACACCCGGCAGTCCTTTACCACCATCGATCAAATACCAACGACTGTTAAAAATATTTCCCCGGTCATTGTTACCGATCCACGTAGCAGCATCCGATCTGAAGTTGTTTTCCAGGCGTTTATCACCCGTTTTAAAATCCTGAACCAAACGCTCGCTGATGTGGTATCCCGGTTGTGCGCCGGTGGAGATCGCCGCCGGCGTATTGCCCGATGCCGCAAAGAAATCGCTGGTGGCATTGGAACGCCCCGTAAATACCTTGTCACTCGTCTGAATACCGGCATTGACCAAATCCAGAATGGAAGTCCATTGCGCGGCGGTCATCGTTTTAGTGGTGGTGTTTACCAAAATATTCCGGGCTTTCATGGTATTGATGTTACGCTTCCACATGTCTACGGTCAATACTCCGCCTTTACCCACTTGAAAAATATCAGGAATCAACTTGCCAACCACTTCCGCATAATCGGTAGCGCTGGTAGAAGCGGTAAGTGCAGCGGCGGCTTTGTCAAAATTGCTGTTGGATTCTTTGATGATATCTTCTTTGGTCACAAACTTTCCGTTGGTATTGACGGGATCATCGTTGATAATACCCGCGTAGTAGATCGAACCAATACGCGCATAAGCGTAACCTTTCCACCAGTAAGCCCATGCCTTTAAGGTGCTCTTTTTGGTTTCAGCATTACCCGAAAACGTAGTTTTATCAACCAAAGCCAAGATATTGTTTCCTGCGGCGTTAAGGGCGTACATATACGCCCACTCGTAGTATAACGGGTTATCACTGGCGTTGGCGTTGATATTTACCTGACGCAACATATCCGGCTGACGCAGAGGCGAGTTGGGGTTATTTACTTTCGAGTTATCGTCCAATATAACGTAGTTGGCTACGCCGAGTTCGTTACCGCGCTGGTTGGCCGCTTCGTAGCCTACGTTATCCCCCATGATCTCGTGGTACGAAAAAGGATCGCCCCAGAATGTTCCCTGAAAACCAAAGTATTTGAGGGTATAAAATCCGTTGATGTACACGCTTCCCTGCGCCAGAGAAATGAGTCCTTTCTCCGTATCGGCACTTCCTGTTGTTGGCAGGTTAGGGTTTTTTACGTCCAATTGGTCTTTGCAACCCGAAAGCATCACCAATGCTCCCAAAATAAATAATTGTATCTTTCTCATTTTCATTTCATGTTTTAAGTCAATCACCAATTCCTTTTAGAACCCGAAGTTGAGCGTAGCCTGATACGATCTAAAGTTAGGCATTGTGCTGTGGTCCGTTCCTCTGTCCCAAGCTGAGTTGACAGAACCTGAACTGATCTCAGGATCCATGCCCGTGTATTTGGTGAAAGTCAACAGGTTACGTCCCGACAACACCAATTGGAGGCGTTTGAACACCGGAAGCTTGGTCATTTTGGCAAAATCAATTCCTATGGCAACGTTACGAAGACGTACATACGAAGCATCTTCGTAGAAATAATTTTTGGTACCGTTCCGTGTTACGGCGGCATATACTCCGCGGTAGAAAGCCGTCCAGGCTCCCGTCTGCCCGTCGATGGTCAACGGCACCGCGTAGTCGGCGTGGATACCGTCGCGGTACATCCATTCTTTGGTTTGATTGTAAAGGTGAGCGCCTTGCAACCAATCCAATTGGAATGAGAATGTCAGGAAATTCTTGAACGTAAAATCGTTGATGAACGACATGTTAAACTTCGGATTAGGGTCACCAAAGCTATATTTATCGGGCGTTACGTACGGAAATTTCGTGGCTTTGTTAACTACCCAACCATTGCTGGCCAAGGTATATTGTGCCTGCTCACTTTCAGGAATATAATAGCTTCCGTCGGCTTTTTGGGCTTTCACATCATGCAACATGAAGTGGCCGTATAACTGACCGATCTTCTCTCCGGCACGCAACACGTAGTTGGTACTTCCCGCGTTGGAGATCACCACAATTTCCTGATTTCCTACCACCGAATAGATCTTGGAAGTTTGCTTTCCAAAGTTAACGGTCGTATTCCAGGTAAAGCCGCGCTGTTTGAACGCTGTTGTTGATAAAGAAGCCTGGAATCCGTTGGAACCAATCGAGAAAGCATTGGTTTTGAGCGTTCCCGAACCGGTCGATGGCGCTACGTCAACGTTGTAGATAGCGTTGTCGGTGCTTCTTTTCCAGTACGTAGCCGATAGGCGTACGTTATTTAGCCAATCAGATCCTTTCGTAACGTTAAACGTCAGGTCCGTTCCTATTTCCAATTCTTTTGACACCTCTACACCCAAGTCAGGGTTGTTTTGATTGGGCGAGAAATAAAAGGCATTGCCCGCACCTAACACTTTGGTACTCAGGGTTACATAACGGTCAAAAGGTTGTGGTTGAATACCCGCTTCACCGTAAGCCGCTCTCAGCTTAAATTCGGGAATACGGTCAGACAGGCTGCTGTTTGACCAGAAAGGCAATGATGAAACCCGGAAATAAATATCTCCGCGCGGGAACGTAAACGGCTTGGAACCGCGACCGAATGCCGACGAGTAATCGCTTCTGAAACCACCCGATATCCCCACAATTTCACCGTATTCAATGCGCTGATTGACTAAGTAGCCGTACGTAATAAAAGGCTCAGTATAATCACGGAACACCTTAAATGACGTTCCCTGCTCAGAAGTAAAAGGCGTGTATGTTGGCAAACCGGCCGTAGCAGCAGAATACTCTTGGTATTTGTTTTTACGATAATCGAACGATACCTGCGTAGTGGTAGTGATCGGAATATTCAGGTTGAAATCGTTTTTGAAATCGGTCCGAATGTAGGCCGTTGCCAAAAAGTTCTGAAACGTAGTTTTGTAGTTGTACTTGTCAATCCCACCGGTATTGTCGGGCGAAATGGTCGTACCTGACCAGTGCGATGTAGCATTTGAATTCAGGTTCTCCGACTGATTTTGCGCAGTAAAAGTTTTGTCTTCCACTCGGTAGTTAAGCCCATATTTAGCATCCAGTTCTACAAACTTATTGATGTTATAATTTAAGTTAAAGCTTTGAAGAACGTCTACTTTATTATTTAATGAGTTTGTATAATATTGTGTATAGATGGGGTTATTTCCGTTTACCCCAACCGCATCGCCCAAATAAACACTGGGACTGCCATCTGTGAGTCTGGCATCGTAGTCAGCAAAAGCGCGACTATTGAAAATAGGATACACCAGGCCCTGATTCCCGTTAACGGTATTTTTAGTGTATACCAACTGGGTAGTACTGCGCAATTTCAGCCCTTTTGCCAATTCAGCCCCAACGTTTGATACCAAATTGGTACGGTCATTATAACCATTATCCAAAAAGTTGCTGTTCTGATGGTTGTTTGCCAACGAAAGGCTAAAATCAAACTTTTCCTTCCCGCCCGAAATAGAGAGGCTGTTGTTGTAGGTATTGGCCGGCACAAAAAATTCGCTGAAGTGATCATGATACTTCAAATTGGCGTTGTAGGGTTTATTGGTCAGGTTGGCGGGATCAGTACTGTTCCAAATAACGTTTTCAGTATACGCGCCGGTTGTAGGATCAATGGTAATAGGCTTCCCTGAACTACCGATCACATTGCCGCTTGCATCCGTATTATATCCATGAAACTGTGATTTAGCGACTCCTCCAATATTAAGATAAGTATTATTGGTAATACCCGTCGAAAAGTCGATGTTCAATTGTCCGTTCTTCCCTTTTTTGGTAAACAATTGAATTACCCCGTTGGCACCCTGCGCACCGTAGATAGAAGCTGACGCTGCTCCCTGCACTACCTCAACACGCTCAATGTTGCTCAGATCCAAGCTGTTAAGGTCGGTGGCGGCCATTTGAATACCATCTACCAAGATCATCGGCGTTGTTCCACGATTGACCGAGTTGATCCCGCGCAACAAAATGTTGACAGGCGCACCCGGCGTACCATCACCACTTTTGATCAACGCACCGGGAATCTTACCGATAAGTGCCTGATCTACCGAAGCACTTGGCGTAGAAGGCAGATCCTTTGCCATTACCGCTTCTACCGAAATACCCAGGCGAGCTTTTGAAATAGCAATCCCCGAACCCGTTACAACCACTTCGGAAAGTAATTTTGTATCTGACTGCAACTTTGCGTCGATCACTGTCGAATTGCCAATGGTAATTTCCAAAGGAGTCATCCCCACAAAACTGAACACTAAAATTCCTGCATTTGAAGGAACGGTAAGACTATACGCACCGTCGCCGTTTGTTGTAGTACCTTGGCTTGTGCCCTTTACTAATACTGAAACCCCGGGCAGTGGAGAGCCATCGTCAGAAGCGGTGACCTTACCGGTTATTTTGCGTTCCTGGGCATACAGCACGCCCAACCAGCCTACCATAAGTAGGCTAACAAGTAGCATTTTTTTCATACGACTATTTAGTTTAAGTTAAGAATAGCAATTTACTAAAAAAGAAGAAACTTATTTATCTAAAGAAATTAAAAAACCATTAAAACAAAATAAAATTTTAGAATATACCGGAGTATCTATATAAAATATTTAAATAATACTCTATAAGCGAATCATAATCGCCTTTTTGTAGAACTGAGTGCTGTAAACGTTTCTGAAGTAGTAGTAGTTTTTCTCATTGTGGAAGTTAGTTTGGATAAAATGATTGATGAAAGTACTTTCATCAATCCATACGTACAGTTCATCAATAACGTGGCGTCGATCATCCTGTTTTTATCCATTATACGTGTTTCTCTTTTTCAACCGTCGAGTATTATTGAAACCCTCAGCACTTATAAAAGCATCTATCAGGTTCTTTATATATCTAACGCTATGCGAAAATTTCTTTTTCTCTGTCTCTTATATACTCAACTGACATTGGCACAGAACACCAACGAAATTCGCCTAATCATCCGCTCCGACGATATTGGCTTTTGCCACACCGCCAACGAGGCCTGCATGAAAGTCTATACCGATGGTATCAGCAAATCAGTGGAAATTTTGGCTACCGCGCCGTGGTTCATGGAAGCCGTGCAACTATTGAAAACCCAACCCAAGTACGATGTCGGTGTTCACCTTTGTTTGACAAGCGAATGGGAAAACCTCAAATGGCGTCCTCTGACCTCCGCTCCTACCCTCACCAACTTGGATGGGTATTTCCCGCAGTTTATTTGGGAAAATAAGAAATTGAAGAACAGTGCCTACTTACTCCAAAAAACCATCAACATCGCCGAAGTGGAACGCGAGTTTCGGGCACAGATCGAATTGGTGAAAAAGTATCTGCCTTGGGCAAGTCATCTTTCATCACACATGGGTTGTACCGACGCCAACGCGGAAGTGAAAGCGTTGGTGGCCAGACTTGCAGCCGAATACAAATTGCCCATTCAAATGCCACAGGGAATTTCTTATGTCAAAGGTTTTGGCGGAGCTACAAAATCGCCCGAACAAAAAGAGCAGGATCTGGTGACTATTTTGAAAAACCTTACGCCCGGCACTCACTTTTTGATCGAGCATCCGGGCTACGACAGTGGCGACATGAAAGGCGTGGGGCACGAAGGATACGAAAATGTTGCCTACGACCGGGAAGGTGTTACGCGGGCATTTACGAGCGCAGCCGTCAAAAAAGTGATTGCCGAGCGCAATATAAAGCTCATCAGTATCAAGGAGGCGCTTGAATGAAAGAATGTTGTTTTTGCCAAGCTTACATCCTTTTCAATCTCATCAATAAAGAGTCATTTCGGTACATTCCCTGAACGATCAATGTGCTGTCTTTCAGTCGGTAATTCCACTTTAGAGAATCCGGCTTACTGCCATCTTTTTTGAAAAGACTCAATGTTATCTCTTTTTTCTTTTCGTCAACATTGTACTGTCCGCGCAAGTCTTTTTTAGCGTCAAATTTATCGGCGTCGTGCTTCAATAAACAACCGTATCGCCACTCAAAATAAATTTTAGACCAGAGCGAATCTTGCTTAGCGGCGGCGGGGTTCATCGTTTGATTGTTCTTTTTGATTTCTTCCACTTTCCAAACACCATTAATGGCTGTGGGCTCCTGAAGACCGCTTCTAAGCGAGTAAATGTGAAAAAATGCGCCACTGATCACAATCACCCGCAACAGCATTAAGCCGGCGCTTTTCCAATTGATACTCAACGTATCCCGATACGAAAAGAACGTTTCTTTTAATTTTTCATAATCCAACATCAGTAGAAAAATCAACAAAAAAGTATAATGCAGCGCGTTAAAATAAGCCAATGGAGATATGTTGTAAAAGTGATCGATCAGATCAATATTGACCATAACGGGCAGGAGAATAAACGTTGCCAGTAAACGGGTTTTACGAAAAACCAATAGAATGCTTCCAATGACCTGCAATGAACCGAGCAGCATTGCGAAAGGTTCGGAATAGCCGAAATAGGTCCACGTCAACCAAAAACCATCCAATTCGCCGATGGGCGTGTCGAGGATGTATTTGGGGGCCTGAAATTGGGTCTTCAATAATTTAGCCGCTCCATATGTGGTGATCATATGGGCAGTATACAGTGCAATAATTGCCTGAATCCAATAATGAATCTCTGTATTTTTGACAAATTTATACCATAGGTAGCCCAATAGCGCGCTCAAAATCAACATTCCTCCGCCTACGGCCAGTATCAATTGAACATCATTTGCTACTGTCCATTGCAGTTTGGACAAGCTTTCTGAATACTGCATCAGTCCAATGAGAACCAATAGCATACAAAACACTTCAACAGCTTTGAACCAATAGGAATTATTGATCTTCATAAAGTAGCATTTTGGCGATAAAAAAAGGGAGTTTCTTTGTAAAATTCTATAGTAGGCAGCTAAATGATAAGCCAATACAATTATAATCAGGACAGCGGCTTTATCCAAAACGTTTCCTGAAAACTTAGACATCATTTTTCAACCTATAAAACAGAACTTTCTAGATTTTGACCTTTAATTCATCCAGATTAATAGCAAAATGGATTTTCTCAAAGTCGCTCCGTGTAGAAAACCGTGACTCTCCGGGCGGAATTAAGTGTATTATGGTGAGATTTTCTACTTTGATGGCGCTGATCACCACTTCAAAAAACAGAATACAACCCGGATTTCCGGGAGTACATTGCATTTCGACACGACCATCTGCCTCCAACGTAACGCCAATATTCAGAGCGACAGTCCCCCAATTACCTCCTTCTGAAGCATTTGAATACAAATTTCCACCACACTTGTCTTCGGTAGTACCGCAGACCAAGGTACACCCAAAAGGTTGATTAAAATCAATCGTTCCGTTCAATTTCATGGCCGCCGCATTAGCTTTGCCAAAAATAAGGTATTTACCGGCAGGAAGATTCAGGGCCGCGACTACCTGCTTGGATGTCGTGATTTTCTGCAACTCACTAATTTGAATTAAATACGCATCTGACATAGTTGTAATCGTTTAAGGTAAATTTTATGTATTTAAAACTACTTTACTCTCCCACCGTGCATTGATCCACTTTCGTGCGGGGACTTCCACGAAACGGTAAGTCAGAAATGAGACAAGCAGGGTAAAGGCAATAAAAGCCAGACAGATAAGCCAACCCGTGAGCGTATCCATTGGAGGCGGTGGCGGGCCGGCGGGCGCCTTTGGATTCGGCGGATTGAGGTAGGTCATAATGGTGGCAATGGTGTACATTAGTGGTTGGTGAACTAAGTAAATCGAAAACGACCAATCACCGATTCTCTGCAAAGGTGCCGTTCCAAAAAACGCATCCGTGCGCTGACTGCCATACGCCGCCGAAAGTAAAATGAGCGGAAAGAAAGCTACGGTAACTACATCCGGTACGGCAAAATGCAAACACAGCCCCAAGCCCAATGTGAACAGAACCAACACATATCCATTGGCAAACAACCGTTTAGCTGCCCCTTCAACATAATATTGGTACACCATCATGCCTAACACAAAACCAAACAGGCACCTCAAAAAACCGTATTGGTAAGATACATTGATGGTCAGATCGGCAGGATTGACCGCGACAAAAGGGATGGAAGCAGGAACAGTAACAATGGGCACAATAACAAACATGATGAACAGATAACCCGCAAAACAAGCCAACACAACCACCGCTCTGCCCAAAGATTTCAACCCCATAAAAGGCTTCACCAAAAACGGGAAAAGCATGTACATCCACCACTCAGTACTGATAGACCAGGAGGCGTTGTTCCACGTAAACCATTCATTGACATTCATACTGTGCAACAGCAGCAAATGACTCGGAATAGCCGCCCAATTATTGCTGACGGTATCCATTGGGTTAGTGTCAACTCCTCCGGCGGCCACAAACCAAAGTTTGAGTCCCACGCAGTAGACCAGCGTCACGAAATGCAAAGGATAGACCCGCGCAAAGCGCGCCACCGTAAACCGCCTGAACTCGCTACTGCTGACTGAATCGGCGAACCATCGTCCATATACGTGAACCATGATGAATCCACTCAGGATGAAAAAAAAGTCCACCATGAGATACATTCGGGTAAACAACAGCGAGTCTTTGAACTTCAGGAGCAAATTTCCACCACCGCCGAGCATCAGATCGACGTGAAACATGACGGTCAATAAGGCTGCAATGCCGCGCAGCGGCGTAAGATTGGAAAGGTAGGGCGTAGAGAGTTTCATGCACTTCTTGGAATATAGGATAGTATGATCAATTCTTTTGATACAGGCAGAGTGCTTTAGGAGTGAGATAAATGCCTCCTGAGGCGTAACTATTGTCTAAGTATTTATTAGCACCTCCCCGGACAATTACGTTTGAGTCGGCCCAAACCCACGAATGCCACCCCCTCAGAATAGATTGGGCAAAGGAGTTTTCCTTCGTCAAAAGCAAAAAAGAAATAAATAAAAAAGCCTTTTTCATCTTTAAGCAGGGAGTTATTTTAAAAAAATACATTGGCAAACCACCCTCCAAACGCCTGCCACCAACCGGACATTTGATAGTTCCAGATAAGATGCAACACAACTAAACAGCCTAAAATGACCCCAAAAGGCTTGATCGATCGGCCCTTGATATAGTCTAAAACGAGGAAGATGGCGGCTATCAATTCGGTAAAATACATGGTATAAATAATGGCAACAGGAAAAGCAAGCCCCCCATAAATAATCATAGCCCTGCCAATACCCGGCCCAATCATCAATAATGAGGTGCCAATCATGTAGCGCATGTGATAATCAGGCCTGTGACGATAGACCATCGCCAACACATAAAACAATCCAAATACCACAATATCAGGAATATCCAACGCCAACCCTCCGATGACAACTTCTTTAGGCATTTGTGAAATAGTTCGGAGGTATTGGGTCTTTGTCACCAGAAAAATGGAATACAAAACCAGCGGTATAAGCACATACGACACTTTGCCGAGTTGGCGATGCCATTCGCGTTTTTGGTATTTGATGAGCAACGGTTGCCCAATGAGCATTCCAAACCACGCCATGAGCATGGCTCCGTGGAAATGATGCACGGTAGTAAGCCCTTCGAAAGTGGGAAATTTGGCAGTATAGGTTTGATGAAAACCCACCAATACGCAAAGCAGAATACCCACGAAAAAGTAACTGATGTTTTTGTAAGATGTTTCCATAAAGAGTAGTAGTTATTGTAAGGGTTTAAAAGCTAGACATAGTCGCAGTAATAATCAAAAATCAGGTCATACTCAATTGGTAAAAACCGACATTTTCAATGATTATCATTAAGAATCAGGCAGGTGAATTGTGTTATTTAGATAATGAATAAACGTTTCAGAGCCATGCCCCAAAGTTCAGCGCTTTCCACGCATAGTTCAATCCCTAATTATAGGTATAGATTCGACTGAAAAACAGGTAGTTTTACGCTAAAAAAGAGTAATAAAAAATCATATTTTTGAGGATATCCTGACTTTACCCAACCAATGAAATATATTTTATTCCTCCTGTGGATTTTCTTCAGCTCATGGGTTTTTGGACAAACCGGCAAACTCCCGGAACTCAATCTTGACCGACGCGCCGATACGCTGTATGTGGACAGTCTCATTCAGGTTGGGTTGAGCAATTGGCATGAAGTATCCCTCCTGAAATCCAATCTCAAGAATGATACCCTCAAGCTAAACGCTCTTGCTTACCTGCCTTTGGTCTACCGTGCCCGCAGCGGAAAAAGAGACAGTGCACTGTTTTATGCCCAAAAATTGATCGCATTGGCACATGAATACAGGCAGCCTCGGGACGAACTGAAAGGATTATATTTGGCGGCTTCTTATTATCAGGTAAATCGACCGAATTTTCCCAAAGCGCTGCAATTCAACCACGAGGCTATTCAATTGATCGAGCAAAATAATTTTTTAAAACCCGAGCGCTGGAAATTCAGACTCAGTTTAGGGGAAATATTGATTGCCCTCGAGCAATATCAGAAAGCATTGAATGAACTTCAATTGGCACGCCTTGAATTGGAAGAACATAGAGCCACCGTTGGGAAAAACTATGTATTTTATCACAGCAATATCTTACAGCAAATAGGCAACTCCTACCGCCGACTTACTGATTTTTCGGAAGCAGAAAGGCATTTATTGGATGCCATAGAAGAAATCAAACCCACCCAAAGTGCTACCAGCCTTTATTATTTATACAGTGATTTGGGAGAATTGTATTCTTACTACCGGCGCTACGAGCAGGCTATCTCGTCGTTCTTAAAAGCGGAAAAGGAAAGCGCCCGCATGAAAAATCGCAACATGACCTTTCATGTTTGGTCCTCGTTGGCCCAAACGTATTGCTTTCTTAAAAACTACGACCAAGCCATTGTTTTTGCCGAAAAGGCCATGGTGAAAGGCACTTTATTGGTCACCGACCGTCAGTGTTACGATGCGCTCTATCAGTCTTACCAAGCCAAAGAACAATGGGACAAGGCGTTTTTTTACTACAAAAAATTTAATAATATCTCCGATACATTATCGTCAAGACGCAAGCACAATGAGTCGATCTTTATGCAAAATCAATTTGAGCTCGACCAACTTGCTTTACATAGCCGGCAAGCGCAGCAGTTGCAGGCTCAGAAACTTGTTGCTTTCCAAAAACAGGTCGAAATCGAAAAACTGAAAGCCAATGCCGAGAAAATCGCCTTTTTAGAAAAAACAGAAAAAGCCGAATTGCAGCGCAGTCTCGAAACGGCAGCCCTCAAAGCGGCCGCCCAACAAGCGCAACAGAAACAGCAGCAGGAAATCAACAAACTAAAAATCAACGAATTAAACCAAAAGGTAACGCTTCAAAATCGTACTCGAAATTTCTTATTGACAGGGCTGGGCCTGTTAAGTTTTTTAGGATTAATTCTCTTCCATTACAACCAACGCCTACGTACGGCCAATATTCAGCTTATCATCAAAAACCGCGAGATCGAAGAGGCTTTTGGAAAAGGGCAATCCACCGAACGAAAGCGCGTTTCGGCCGACCTGCACGACGAGATCGGCTCCGCCCTGAGTACCATTGCCATTTTCAGTGACCTCACCAAACGCAAAGCTCAAAAAACAGCGCCTGAATTGGTGAGCGAATTGGAACGCATCGGCGCCAAATCCCGAGAAATGATCCAGACTATGCGCGACACCATCTGGACCCTCAACGAAGACAATTCGCAGAATCTTTGGGATCGTATGCAACAGTATGGTATTGAAACACTGGCAGTCAAAAACATTGAACTCGACTGGCAAATCCCCACTAATGCGCCCGAAGCACCTTTTACCGCTAAACGCAATTTGTTTTTGGCGTATAAAGAAGCGCTCAATAACATTGTAAAACACGCCGAAGCAACGGTGGTACGAATAAAGTATAACGTTGAGCAAGCCACGTTACAACTGATCATTACCGACAATGGCAAAGGCTTTGACTGCATTGAAGCGCGACAACAGGGTAATGGGTTACGAAATTTTGAAGAACGAATGAAGGAGATCGGCGGAAAAATCAACATTGAAAGCAACGCCGGCAAGGGAACCGTCCTGGCCTTTACCATGCCACTTCATATACCTACTCCGGCACTTTCCTGATTTTTTTCTATTTACCTTAGCAACGCATAAAGAAAAGGCAATAACCTTAGCAATAGCTCAATGAGAAATTTCTTGGTATTTTTATTATTTATGCTTGGTCTTTATGGTAGATCAAACGCTCAGCCTGTTTTTGCCCATCCTCCGCGTATGAGTTTTAATTTGGCATTGCCCCATTTATTTCCTGCCCACCTCCCCACTCCCTATCCCCCCAATTTTGGGCAGTTCACCCCTGCTCATATGCAAGCGTATGACAGTTTATTGCATGCCTACCAACAAACCATTTCAACGCTGCAAAAGGTAAAGCGCAGCCCCCGTCAAGATAGCTTACTGCTTGACTATCTTCATGATATATCTTTGATTCATTTTGCGCTCGCCACGTTAAGGGGCGGCAATGGGTTTGATGAAAAAGCCAAAGAATATTTTAATAAGCAATTGGCAATTGCAAAAAAAGCCAAACATGAACTGTACGAAATCGAAGCATATGATGGGCAGGAAAGCTGTTACCAAAGTCAGGGAGACTTCATCAAAGCGCTGGAAGTAGCCTTGGCAAGAACCCGACGTTGCGACAGAGGCTTCAACATGTCGTGCGATGCCTGCAATATGATTCCTGAGTGCTATCTGTCGGTGGCGCGGTATTATGCTTTTTTAAACGATGAAAAAAGCGCATTAACTTATTACCGAAAAGCCATTCAGGGAAGCGTATCAAGCGCTGAAAAAGAGTATAGCCAAACGCAATTGGCCGGGTTCTATATTTACCGAAAACAACCCGAAAAAGCCTTGGAAGTTATTAATCTTCTGGAGAAAAATCCTGCGCTGCACTTTTATACCTATCCTTTCCTGACCGAAAAGGCCTATGCTTATCTACTGTTGAATCACTATTCCAACGCACTGGATTATGCCAATAAAGCCATCGAAGCCGACAAAAACTATCGAAGAATTCACAAGCAACCTTTTTTGAGTGATGCTTACATCGGCCTGTTTGCCCAAATCTATCTGGGAATGAAGCAACCGGAAAAAGCCTTAAAGTATGCCGTCAGCACCCCTTATATCAGTGACCCGTATGAGTCCGGTTCCAAAATCTTATACCTCATCTATAAAGAAATGGGCGATGTAAAAAAGGCAATGACTCATTTTGAAGAATATATGATGGAAACGGAATACATAACCAACCTTAAAAATCAAAACCAACTGGCCATCCAACAACGCAACTATGAGGTTGAAAAAGTGCAGCTGGTTGCTGACAATCAACGTGTAATTGCCGGCTCGCTGCAAAAAATCAATTATTTTTTATGGGGCATTCTATTATTAACGGCTTTATTTACCGGCATTCTGTCTTTTTTCTACTACCGTATTCGCCAACAGAAAAAACAGATCGGGCTAATGAACGATGAACTCGAAGAGAAAGTTACCCTACGAACCATCGAACTTTCAGCGGCTAATGCTGAACTTCTTCGTAAAAACCGCGAGATCGAAGAGGCCTTTTGGAAAGGTCAATCCACCGAACGAAAGCGCGTTTCGGCCGACCTGCACGACGAGATCGGCTCCGCCCTGAGCACCATCGCCATTTTCAGCGACCTTACCAAACGCAAAGCCCAAAAAACAGCGCCGGAATTGGTGGGTGAATTGGAGCGTATCGGGCTCAAATCCCGAGAAATGATCCAGACCATGCGTGACACTATCCGGGCCCTCAACGAAGACAATCCGCAAAGTATTTGGGATCGTATGCAACAGTACGGCATCGAAACGTTAGCCGCCAAAAACGTTGCCCTAAACTGGCAAATCACTTCTGATACCGCCGCTGAAGTGCCGTTTGCTGCAAAACGCACCCTGTTTTTGGCGTTTAAAGAAGCCCTCAACAACATTATCAAACACGCCGAAGCCACTTCAGTAAGTGTAAAAAATGAAGTGGGAAATGGGCAGTTAACGCTCATTATCACCGACAACGGCAAGGGCTTTGATGTAGGCAACGCCCAAAATCATGGTAATGGATTACGAAATTTTGAAGAACGAATGAAGGAGATCGGCGGAAAAATCAACATTGAAAGCAACGCCGGCAAGGGAACCGTCCTGGCCTTTACAATGCCACTTCATATACCTACTCCCGCATAGAGCAGCGTTGGTTGCCTCTGCCCTTCCGGAGCTCTGCATGGTACCAAGCGCCCGGCTGAGCATTGTCCGTAGATTTTCGTAATTTCATTACGCAGGTATGCGTATTCTCCTTCTTTGATGAAAAAAATTGCTCCAAATCATTCAATAGTAAAATCAGGGACTGCGAATCACAGTCCCGATTTCAAGCGGTATCAACCTATCAGGAAAAAATAACACCTTAAACACTTCTTATTTCTGCGAAGAAATTGAGGCCCCGAAAATTGGCGGCCCGGTAGGGCTTCCTTTGATCCCATACATCATAATGGTGCCTGTAGCTTCAAACATCGTGAGGTTATCAAGCTCGTAATTGATGTTAATTTGATCAGGTGTTGTACCGTTTGAACGTATAAGAATGTGTTTGATCTCGTACAGTGAAGAGTGGGAACCATTGCCTTGTGAAATGTTGTAGGTGGCCGTGATAAATACCGACCCGTACCCTTGTAATGGAGCCGCGTTTAGGTTAAGCGTACCGTAGATACGATCATCGGTAGAGAGTTCAACACCCGCTGAATTGGTATTATCATACAAATTGCCTACTACATTTGCCGTAGAATATTGCGTAAACGACGCCGATCCGCTGCCCGTATCGTTGGCTTGCAATACATAATGAATTATTCCCAACGGCACAATATTCAGTCCTTCGACTTGGTTCGAATAAATCCCTGAATCAGCCTTCATATTACCATTCACATGGAGTTTTTCCGTTGGCGTCACCGTTCCGACCCCCACTTTCCCATCTGTTTTAACGGTCAGTTGCGGCTCTCCTGCGTTGGTATAAAGATGCAATGGATGATCACTTTCGGTTCCCAGCCATCCGGCCGATTCCCGGACATTAGGTTTAACGCCCAAAAAGGTTCCCATCCGAACCGTACCATCGGTATGCGTCAAACCAAGGGAGTTTTCCGGAGTGTGGATGGTTAATTTGGAAAGTGGCTCCTCCAATGAGCCGATGGTTATGGCATTGGTTGCGCTTCCAATATGAATAGAGCCTGTTTGTCCGTTAGCTGCATTTAAATACAGTTTTGAGGCAAAAAGGCCTCCGGCGATGTACGTATCTTCATTGACACCTTCCATAAAACTTGTGTAAAAGTTTGTTCCAAGGAGTTTTGCCGTTCCATACGTGCCTCTGGTAACCGTCAGTCGTGAATCCGAAATTTGTGGGCCGATTGTTACTTTCCCGTCATAAATGGTCATGTCGGGAGAATCTGTGTTATCATTGGTAAAAAGATTAAGGGCATGGTCGCTTTTTGTACCCAACATCACTTTGGCAGTTTCGGGAAAGCCGGCGTATTGCTGGTTGATTCTCAAACCCACCGTTATATCGCTTGTGTTCTCGTTTTCTTTGGCGGTGGTTTCCCATAAATATTCATTGATCCCTCCCTTAATTTGAAAAAGAGTTTGAGGTGTAACAGTCCCAATCCCTACTTTCCCTCTGGGTATCACCAACGAATTTCCCGTACTGCCATTTCTATCAATCATGACGCCGGTGCCGTCGCCGCCATAAAAATTACCGGCATAGCCACCGCTGAAGGTCTCGGCATAAATTCCCGTGCCGCCCTGTACAGATTTAAATTTCCCCGCAACACCTGAACCTGTTATCCCCAAAACCCCGATACCATAAGACCCTTCGAAGGTTGCAGCCGTTGCGGTGGTTGCATTCTGGAAATTACTGAGCGAGAGGGCACTCGTTGTGGCATGATTATAAGTACCCGAAAAAGGCAGATCAAGCGTTCCGGCGATATTTTTCCAAACACCGTTTTGGACAAAGTAAAAATTTTTGATGTCTGTGTCATACACCAAAAGGCCTTCTTCCGGGTTTGTGATGGCATTCCGTTGAGTGGCGCTCATTTTCGGAACCATTACGCCCGCCGTTGTCGATTTGGCATCAATGATCTTTGTTGCACCGGCTTTGGGATCAATCGTCACGGATTGGGCAAATACTGTATTGGTGATAAGGAATGCACTTACTGCTAAAAGGATATTTTTTTTCATGGAAAAGAAATTTAATAGTTTACCGGCAACCGTTTCCGGGCTGTACAATCATACACTTTCAAAATTCGACAGATTATTCTCGCCGCTCAATCCCTAATATTAGGTAGTTATCATACCCGGGAAACCCGTATTTTTGCAACGTCCGAGCCAACTCATTGATACTCTTTTTCAGCACCTTACCACATGATTCGCGTTACGATATTTGAAGATTACCATGACATGCGGGAAATTTTGGCTACGCTGGTCGAAAGCTCCGAAGATTTTATGCTTACGGGCGCGTATCCCAACGCCATTGATGTGCTGAACGTGGTCAGGAAACAGCAGCCCGACGTCGTGCTGATGGATATTCAAATGCCCGGACTGTCGGGTATTGAAGCTACGCGACTCATCAAGAACCGTTATCCGCAGGTGCAGGTATTGGTACAAACCATGTTTGACGACAACGAGCGCGTTTTTGCCGCTTTGTGCATGGGCGCATCGGGATATATCTTAAAAAGTACACCTGCTGACAAGATATTGGAAGCCATTGCGGACACTTACAACGGCGGCTCACCCATGAGCCCGCACATTGCCCGTAAAGTACTGACGATGTTTGCCGAACAACAGGTTAGTTTTTCACCCAAAAATGAATACTACACACTATCGGAACGTGAAAAAGAAATCTTAAGCTACCTTACCAAAGGCATGAGTTACAAGATGATCGCCGATGCTTGCGGCATCAGCTACGGAACGGTGAACTCGCATTTAAAGAAGATCTACGAAAAACTTCATGTTCATTCGGCCACCGAAGCGGTGCAAAAAGCATTGCTGCAAAAAATTGTGTAAATCTAAAGAGTTGTTTATAAAGAGGCTGGGTTTCATGTGGGTAGCGTTGATTAGTGAAATAGTTATTGAATTTGCCGCACCAAATGTACACTGCGCTCCGGAGGGTTTATTGGTATAAAAACGACATTTTTCGACTCATTTGCGATAAAGCATCACTCTCGCTCATTGGCGTAAAATAATATCGGGAGAAAATTGTGAGGTATTCGATTTCGCCCTATTTTGTTGCTTTATCCCTTTTTCATGAAGCCATCCCCAAAAATCTCTTTTTTTATTTCGCTCGCAGGCCTATTGCTGTCCATTGCAGGTTTTTCTCAGGCTCCCGCAAAAAAAATCCCGGCAGTCAGCAATTCCATCTTAACCGCACAGGTAGACAAAATAGCCGATGTCATTACTCCCAAAGTCATTGAATGGCGACGCGACATTCACCAACATCCCGAACTGGGGAATCGTGAATTTAAAACCGCTGAAAAAATTGCGGCTCACCTACGCGCGTTGGGCATTGAAGTGCAGACCCAAGTGGGGAAAACGGGCGTTGTAGGTCTTCTGAAAGGTGCCTCTCCGGGCCCGGTCGTCGCCTTACGCGCCGATATGGATGCATTGCCCATTACCGAACGAGGCAGTTTGTCCTTCAAATCGACGGTTACAACAGAATACAACGGCAAAACAACAGGCGTCATGCACGCTTGCGGTCACGATGCCCACGTTGCCATGCTCATGGGTGCAGCGGAAGCTTTGGTCGCTGTTAAATCGCAACTCAAAGGAACCATCAAGTTTATTTTTCAACCCTGCGAAGAAGGGCCTCCAACGGGCGAGCAGGGCGGAGCACAGTTAATGGTCAAAGAAGGAGTGCTTGACAATCCAAAAGTGGACGTGGTTTTTGGGCAACACATCGCTTCGGGCAGCCAAACGGGTGTCATTACATTTCGTCCCGGTGGTTTTTACGCCGCAAACGACATTTTCAGAATCACCGTCAAAGGAAAACAAAGTCATGGAGCTTCGCCTTGGGCGGGGGTTGATCCGATTGTTACGGGCGCTCAAATTCTCCTTGGTCTTCAAACCATTGTGAGCCGGAATGTACCCATTACCGAAAACGCCGCCGTGGTCACGGTCGGGGCATTCAATGCCGGCAATCGCCAAAACATCATTCCCGAAGAAGCTGTTATGATCGGCACCATTCGCACGTTTGATACCACCATGCGAAACACCATTCACCATCGGGTTCGCGAGATCGCCACGCACATTGCCGCAAGTGCCGGCGCAGTTGCCGAGGTATCCATCAGCGCCGAAGATCCGATGGTTTTCAACAATCATTTCCTCACGTCTCAGATGGTTCCCACGCTCCAAACGTTGGTGGGCATCTCCAATGTGGTGCTCGTTCCTGCGGGTACGGGCGCGGAAGATTTTGCCTACTATGCACAAAAAGTACCGGGATTCTTTTTTCGATTAGGCGCATTGCCCAAAGGCAAAAGGCCGGGCGAAGTATTGCATCATACACCTGACTTTCAACTGGATGAAGCAAGTCTTGGCACAGGCGTCAAAGCATTATGTCACTTGGCATTGGATTACATCGAACACTATCATTCCAACAAATAACTATTTCACATCAATGGATTTTTCCAATTACCAAAAAGGAACCACCTCGGTTTGGGGCGGAGAAACCGAGCTTTTCCCCGACGGGGCCATTACTCCTCCGATTGTCAACAGCGTTACCTACGGCTACAAAGACCTCGACGAATGGCACAACGTGGCCTTGGGTAAAGCCGAAGGGTATATTTACAGTCGTAATACCAATCCGACCGTACACGTACTGGAAGAAAAGATAAAAGCCCTGGAAAATGCCGAAGCCGCCACTGCGTTTGCTACGGGCATGGGCGCGATAAGCAACACACTTTTTGCGTTGCTGACTTCGGGCAAACGGGTGGTATCGCTTAAAGATACGTACGGCGGTACCAGTAAGTTATTTTTGGATTTTTTGCCCAGTTATCAGGTTAACGTAACTCTTTGCGATACCACCGACCACGAACAATTGGAAGCCGAAATTGCCAAAGGCTGCGACGTGGTTTACCTCGAAACACCCACCAATCCAACCCTGAAAGTCGTTGATATTGAACGCCTCGCCAAAGCAGCCCATCAGGTAAATGCAGTGGTGGTGGTGGATAATACTTTTGCCACACCCGTCAATCAAAATCCGCTTAAATTGGGTGCGGACCTGGTGATTCACAGCGCAACCAAATTCCTCTGCGGGCACTCCGACGCCATGGGCGGTGTACTTTGCGGAAGTGCCGAATTGGTTAAAAAAGTATTCCAGTTTCGGGAGATAAACGGAGCCAGTATTCACCCTGAATCAGCCTATTTGATTGCTCGCGGAATGAAAACGCTTGAGTTACGGATTGAGCGTCAAAATGCTTCTGCGTTAAAAATAGCGCAATTTCTAAAAGGGCACGAGAAGGTAAGCGACGTATTTTATCCCGGATTGGAAACCCACCCGGGCTATGCCATTGCCAAGAAACAAATGTCGGGTTTTGGGGGTATTCTCAGTTTTGCGCTAAAGGGTGGTTATGACGATGTTCGGAAATTTTTGCCTCAACTCAAACTGGTTCATTTGGCCGCAAGTTTAGGCTCGGTCAGCAGTATAGCCGGGCCGCCGCGCACTACAAGCCACGTAGAACTTACCGAAGAACAACGCAAACATTTGGGCATTCCCGAAAGCCTGATCCGTTATTCGGTCGGTATCGAAAACGTGGAAGACCTCATCAAAGACCTCGATCAGGCGCTGAGTACGCTGTAACAGTTTTCATTTTATAGTTGAAGACCAGACAGTTTGGCGTCTGACGATTCAAAACCATCAGACGCTAAACCGCCTAATTATCAACATCTTTGATTACCGGCCGGTTATCGTTCAATCGTTTTTCATACTGAATTTTAAACGCGCTCAGGTCGGGAACGGCTTTTCGTTTGCGTTTTAATTCGTGTTGATAAATTGTTTGTCCCAATTGATACAAAAACGGATGCCCGACGCTTTCGTATTCATATTTATTGTCGTTCAATATCCCATCACTGTTGACATACACCGTAGCTGAAAGCATATATTCAACCTTATTTTTAAAATCCGCCACGTACGACGCATCCGTCAGAAAACCATACGCCCAACCTACTTTATTAAAAACCCGCAAATCCTCGGGCAATTGATGATGCGTACTGTCCTGAAAGAAGAATTTTACGTAACTGTCATAGTATTGAGTACCATCGTATTTGGGATAATTGGTCTCTCCGGGAAATTGGGAAAGGTATTGATACAGAAAAGAATAATCTTCGGTCGTTAAGCTAAACCGCTGTTTTGCAGGCACCGACAACGGAAACATCACCGATTGTAACATTGTTTGGAAAGCCTCCAACGGCAGTTTGTTACGGGTCGTAAAATCAATCGGCGCATTGACAAGGCTGTCTTTTCCGGTCATGTACCCCTTCCCCACTTTCGCAATGCGGCTAAAATCAAACGGCGTTTGGTTGTAAGCCGCAGGTTGCGCATACAACAATGTGCCATCTTCTTTGATAAACCGCACGGGATTGGTATGACGATTTTCGTCGGGCGTCATGCGTACGAATCGGTGCGTGATGCGCGTATCGGGATAGCCTTTGGCGTGCAAAACGCGGTTGGTCGTTTCCTGTCCTACAAATTCGTACATGCGACTGTAAGCGTCATTGTCACTGACCAAAAAGGCTTTTTTGATAAAATGTGCAATCGACGGAAATCCGTTTTGGGATGTTTCATCTTTCCATTCCTTGGTTTGCCCGCTGAAAGCCGTATCAAATTGCATCGAAGTAAACTTGTTCACGCCCGATATTTTCAGTTGATTCAGCTTTTCCAACGAGAGTAATGCCAATGGCAATTTGACGATAGAAGCAGGATTGAAATAAAAGGTGCTGTCAATGTTGAAATAGTAATTTTTGAACGACGGGGTATTGTTTTTATCGCGCTCAATTTGCGTATAAATGATCTGAAGTCGGTACTTTTCAGGATGTTGAATCACTTCCTGAAAGATCGGGTGCGCATTTTTAGCAAATAACTGCGTCAAAAAAGCATCCGTTTTAGGCTGGCAATAGGCATTAAAAACCGCAAAAAAGAAGAAGAGAAATGTAATGAAGTGAGTAGAGCGTTTTTGCATTCTTATTTTTTTAATTGATGTTTATTAATTTCAATTGGGCAAGTCGGGTAAAAAGTCTTTCAAAATTTGTTACCACTACCAATGGGCTCAATTCATAATCTTCACGAGCGAAAGGCGTCACAACAAGAACAGGTATATTCCCAAGATCCTGTGAAGCAATGGTAGTACCTTTCGAAATTTTGGGCGCATCGGCATATTTTATTTCTATTCCTACCACCGGACTCATTCCTTTTACCAATAATAAATCCAACTCTGAACCGTCTTGGGTTCTATAAAAATAAGGATGAATATTGGGTTTCAATTGAGCAATAATTTGCTGAATAACAAAGCCTTCCCATGAATTTCCTTTTCCAATATACCCCTCCAGCTCCTCTTCATTTTCAATACTGACAACCGCGTGCAACAGCCCCGTATCTCGAATGTATATTTTGGGCGATTTCACCAACCGTTTAGATATATTTACAAAATAAGGCTGTAAACGCCTTATTAAGAATGAATTTTCAAAATAATCCAAGTAGCGCTTCACGGTATTTACATCAATGCCCAGCGATTTGGAAATATCCGAATAGTTAAGCAGGTTGCCATGCACATGCGCGATCATTCGTAATAAGTTTCGCAACATGATCGGAGAAACGAATAAACCCAACAAAGGCAATTCTCTTTCAAGATAGGTTTGAATAAAATCAATCCTGTTTTCAAAGCTAACCTCTTCACTTTGAGTCATCAACATCGTTGGAAAACCTCCTCTTAGCCATAACTGTTGAAAAGTATACGTCTCTGATACTTCCGTAAAGACCAAGGGATGTACTTCAATATAAGAAATACGCCCGGCCAAAGTCTCTGAACTTTTAGCCAATAATTCGGGAGAAGCTGACCCCAAAAGCATAAATCGGGTATTGCTTCTTTTTCGATCAATCACCGAACGTAATACCGGAAACAGTTCGGGCATTCGTTGGACTTCATCAATAATCACTAATTTATCTTCTCTTTGCAGCAGGTATCCTTCCAGGTTTGTTAATTTATTAACATCTTCCTGCGATTCCAGATCAAGGTAAATGCTGTCTTTCTTTATCTCCTTTTGCAGTTGTTTGGCCAAAGTTGTTTTTCCAACTTGTCTTGGGCCTAATAAAGCTACCGCCGGTAAATTCTCAATTCTTTCTAAAACCCGATTGGTAATAAATCGTTTGAATTCCATTTTTGTAAATTATTCCTGCAAATTTAGAATTTAATTCCAAAATTGCAGGAATAATTTATTTAAAACACCTGAGATTTCACGCTCATTTCAGGTAAAAATCACTTCAAAAACCACCCTTGACTGATAGCCTTTGCGGTGAGTTCGGCCATGTTGCTTACCTGACATTTATGAAACATATTGGTGCGGTGATGTTTTACTGTATTCTCACTGATATTGAGTTGGGCAGCAATCATTTTGATACTCTTTCCCTGTGCCATCAGCTCCAGTACTCGTTTTTCAGCGGGTGTAACGGGCAATTTTTCAGGATTTCGGGTAACACCCGGCAACACCGGGATATTTTTCATTTGGGTAGCATCGGAAGTATCTAAAATAAAAAAACGCAGCTGAATAATTGGGTCCAAATGGGTAATATCTGTGATCAGATCGAACTGGTAAACCCCGTTTCCCTGCTTATCCGTAAAAATGGTTGAACTTTGTTGCAGCGCGTGAAAAGTACTCCCGTCTTTGCGTCTGAATTCATAGGTGTACGATGATTTTATATGCAGTCGATTCTCCAACGGTTGCGCATAATAATAGCCCCAAAAGTAACCGGCCGCCTGTACGATTCCTTCTAAGTGTTGCTCATTGGTAAATCGTGCCGCATTGATAAACGATTTGTTCACCAACTCCTCATGTGTATAGCCCGTCATTTGTTCCAAAGCGCCGCCGATCTTTAGAAATTTTGCTTCCCGCATGTCAGAGAGAAACCAGCAATAAGGCCCTACGGCGTATATTTTT
Source organism: Runella sp. (assembly GCF_965279615.1). Classification (NCBI taxonomy): domain Bacteria; kingdom Pseudomonadati; phylum Bacteroidota; class Cytophagia; order Cytophagales; family Spirosomataceae; genus Runella; species Runella sp. Next base: position 1,291,949 of record NZ_OZ257252.1, read on the forward strand.
TCAATAACTTCTCCAAACGAAAACTGATTGATGTAGGCATCCAGATCGGGGTCACGCGGGAGCCGGTCGTAATAATTTTTGAGTTGCCTGTAGGCATTTATGATCTGATTTCGAATGGGCGAGTTTTTCATATATAACAACGAGATGGGATAAATTCAAGCACACAAGGATGTTATTTCCTCTGCCGGCGGTAAAGTTATGGGTGAAAAAGCATACAATGGCACTATGTACACCCACAATACGCGGCTGTTGCGGATTTTAAATCCGCAACAGCAACAGAGCTATTCAACGCGCCACTTCAATCTTATACTTTTTCCCTTTCATTTTCTCGTCTCTGATATTTTGCAAAAGGGCTTTGAATTTGGTGCGTTTTACCGCCGCGAAAGAAGTATAATCCTTTACTTCAATGAGGCCCAGATCACCTTTTTCAAGCTCGCCTTTTTGTGAGAAAAAACCGACAATATCTACTTTGTTCAGTTTATTCTTCTTCCCGCCACTGATATAAATCGTGACAAATTCGGGAGGATTGGGCAATGGATAGTTGTCAGAGAGCTTTATTTCTACCATGTTGTTTTCCACATAAGCCGGACGAATCTCTTCCTTCTGAAAAATCAAGTATGAATTACCGGTTGCGTGCATTCGGGCGGTTCGGCCGTTTCGGTGGATGAATTCATGTTCATGCAAGGGCAAATGATAATGAATTACGTGTTTCATTTCAGGAATATCCAAACCTCTGGCTGCCAGATCGGTGGTTACTAAATAATTCACGCTTCCGTTTCTGAATTGAATCAATGCTCGCTCACGAGCTTCCTGATCCATGCCGCCGTGGTAAAAAGCGGCATATACGCCTCGTTCATTCAATAATTCACAAGTGCGTTCTACGGCGTCGCGGTGATTACAGAAGATCAACGCCGATTCCGAATTCAGCGAGCAAATCAGTCTAAACAGTGTGTCTGCTTTGTCTTTATCTTCCGAAATCACTGCCTTCATGACCAAGGCTTGCGGCCCTTCTTCTTCAGGCGTAAAATTGACGATCTTGGGAGTAACCAATCCCACAAAGCCGGGAATTTGAATACCTGATGTAGCCGACACCAGTACTCTCTTTTTCAGATTACGCAGACCGTCCATGATGAAGGCCATTTGTTCCTGAAAACCCATCTCCAACGATTTATCAAATTCGTCCAAGATCAAGGTTTGAATATCATCCAGCGTAAACGAATTTCGGGTCAAATGGTCGGCGATCCGTCCGGGTGTACCGATCAATAACGCCGGCGGTTGACTCAGATTTTGAATCTCGGTAGCCATGGGATGTCCGCCGTAGCATACATTTACTTTAAGCCCAGTGGACATTTTTTTCCATACCTGCTCGATCTGCATCGCCAACTCGCGGGAAGGGGTCAAAATTAAGCATTGTACTGCTGCTTTGTCGGGTTGCAGTAATTGCACCAAAGGCAAAAGAAATGCCAAGGTTTTTCCCGAACCTGTGGGGGAGATTAAAAGGGTATTATTGTGATTTAAAACAGCGTTTTGCGCCGCTTCCTGCATTGGATTTAATGCCTCAATACCTAAATGGGAAAGGATATGTGCCGTTTTCTGATTATTGTCCATCCTGCAAAGGTACACCCTTCCGGCGGTATTTGAGAATTGAATGCGGCAGATTCAGGTAGCTGATAAAAATGAATTATTGTTTCAAGCCTCCGATTTGAGAATCGGACGGCACACATTAAGGCATATAAACATAAAAAGGCAAGCCTTTCGACTTACCTTTTTATTTAAACGGCTTTAAAAATTCCGTCCATTTTTTGACTGATGACTTCGAGTCGTTTTCGGTCGCCTCCCGGTACTTCGGCAGAAGCCCAGCCGGAATAACCGATCTTGGCAAGTGCTTTGTTGACCACGGGCCAATTGCAATCGCCTTCCATCAGCTCCACGTTGAAGCCTTTCCAAAGGCCTTCATCATTCTGCTTTTTGCGGCTGAATTCCTTGATGTCGATTTTCATGATGCGTTTTCCCAACGCTTCGATCCAATGTTCCGGCCAGCCGTAGCGCAGAATATTGCCCACGTCAAAGTACCAACCCACCAATGGGTGATTGATCTCGTCTACGTAACGCGCCGCTTCGAGGGGACTGATGAGGAAGTTATTCCAGACATTTTCGAGCGCGATTTTGATACCCGTTTTTTCAGCGATCGGAATCAGTTTTTTAATTTCGATCTGCGAACGCTCATAGGCTTCTTTGTAGCTTGTTCCTTCATTCACTACGCCGGGAACGAGCAATACAGTGGTGCCGCCGTACATTTTGCAGTCGTACAGCGACTTTTCCATTGCTTTGCTGCACACTTCACGCACTTTGGGATCAGCACTCGACAATGGTGATTTCCAGTGTGCCGAATTGACAACGCCCGGCAACTCCAACCCTGTTTTGTCACGGGCTTCCAGTATCTCTTTTGGGTTGATATCGTTGGGCGAATCCAACTCAACGCCGTCAAAACCAAGGTCTTTCAATAATTTGAATTTATCCATTACGGAAAGATTTTCGGTCACCATTCCGTATTTCAAACTCTTCTTAATAAGCGGTTGGGCTACGGGCGAGGTCAAAGCCTGTACCGACGCCTCTACGCCAACCACTGCCGCCGAGGCAGCCACCACGGTATTTTTGATAAATGTTCTTCTTTGCATGGGAGAGGTTTTCGTTTATCCGAAAGTTAAACCCCACCCCTGCCCCTCCCCACTAAGGGAGGGGTAATTCGCTCCCTTTCCCTAAGAGGGGAAAGGGTTGGGGATAGGGGTTTAAAACTATACTTAGATGAAAGGCGTAAAGCCCGGTCTTGCCACTTCTATTTTAGGGATTGGAGTCTCGAAACTAACGGCATCAGGGCCCAGTTTTTCGGTCGATTTCATGGCATCTTCCCATGTGATCTTCTTACCGGTATAGGCCGCCATACGTCCCATGATCGCGATCATGGTGCTGTTGGCCATCCATTCGCCGTTGTTGATGGGTTTACTGTTACGAATCGACGCAAACAATTCGTTATGTTCAGTTTGGTACATATCGTTTTGCACGCCGGCATATTCCCACGGATTTTGTCCTTCGATCTTATGCGTTGGGCGTGAGCAATTGGCCATTGCACGGCCTTTTGTTCCGAAGGTTTCAACCAAATAACTGCGCTCTGTATTTTCCTGCTGACGCGAGAAGTGGAATCCTTTGGCACCGTTTGGATAATCGTACGTAATGGCAAAGTGGTCAAAGATATGACCGAACAAAGGATCAACGCGAACCTGACGACCGCCTGTACCGACGGCACTTACCGGCAATACATCGCCCATCGCCCATGACATCATGTCCAGACTGTGAACGGCTTGCTCTACGATGTGATCCCCTGCTAACCAAGTATAATACATCCAGTTACGCAATTGAAATTCCATATCCGTCCAACCGATCTGACGTGGAAAATTCCAGGCCCCGCCGGTATAATAGGTGTTGTAAATGCTCATCACCTCACCGATAGAACCATCATTGATCTTACCGAATACGGCCCGCTTAGGCTCGTGGAAGCGCCAGCAAAAACCCGAAACAAGTGAAAGATTTTTCTCTTTGGCTACTTTTGCCAATTCGATCACTTTGCGAATACCCGGCGCATCAACCGCTACCGGTTTTTCACAGAAAATATGTTTCCCTGCATTAATAGCCGCTTCCAAGTGTAACGGACGGAAGAAAGGCGGCGTAGCCAACAAAACCACATCCACACCCGAATCGATCACTTTTTGGTAAGCATCAAATCCTACGAATTTACGCTCATTATCTACTTTCACTTTCTCTCCGTGGACTTTTCTCAAACCTTCCAAACACGTATCAAATCGTTCGGGGAAAATATCACCAAGGGCGTATAACACCACGTTCGGGTCTGCTTTGAGCGCCTGCATAGCGGCTCCTGAGCCACGACCTCCGCAACCGATCAAACCCACTTTTAAAGTTTCGCTGTTGGGTCCTGCAAAGGCTTTAGTAGGAACAATAATGGATGGAAATGCGGTGCTTGCAAGGGCCGCTCCTGCTAATTTTAACACATCGCGACGTGAGGTGTTCATATGAATGTGTGTTTAAATGGTTTAGAAAATAGTAAAGATACAAAAACAATGATTTACAGACATGATTCGCCTTGTCTATTATTTCAGTGTTTTTACGTTGATTCAAAAATGCTACATTTTTTTTAATAACTATTCATTAAATAGTAAATTATTTTAAATTACAATTCCAAATTCTCCGTTTTGTTGGAAAATGGAATTTTCGAATTTACTGATCAAACTGCCTTTTCCACTATACATTCAGGTCGGCCAAAACCAAAACGAGCTATTGCAAAATTGAGATCAACGGTTATTTTTGGGTAAAAAACCTGCCGTATGTATACTAAACGACATCTCAACTTTACTATTATTTATTTTTATACCTGGCGAATGATTCTCGCTTCTCTGTGTACGGGAATACTGGCGATCTACGTGTATCAATACCTCGGTTGGAAGTGGGTGGCGATTCCCTGGTTGCCCATGTCTTTGATCGGTACGGCTACTGCTTTTTACGTAGGTTTCAAAAACAATCAGGCGTACGGTCGCAATTGGGAAGCGCGTATCATTTGGGGGGCCATTACCAATTCGAGTCGTTCGTTTGCCGCTACGGCCCGAGCGTATATCAACAATGATTTCACAACACAGCCTGTGCCGCAAACCGAGATAGACCGGGAAATACGAACCCTTATTTATCGCCATATCGGTTGGCTGCACGTGCTCAAATATGCGATGGCGCAACGTACTTCCTGGGAACACGAGGATAGTGCGAGCAAGCGCCAACGCAAAGCATTGCCCAAAGAAAAACAATCGCTCGAAGAACAATTGACACCTTATCTATCGCCGGAAGAGATTGCTTGGGTAAAAACCAGGAAAAACGGCGCAACGCAACTACTGGATAAACAATCACAGCATTTGGCACAGCTGACGCGAGCCGGTTTGATCAACACGCTTCGCCAGATCGAATTGCAAAAGATCATCAATGACTTTTACAATGAACAGGGTCGGTCAGAGCGCATCAAAAACACACCTTTTCCACGTCAATACGCTACCACAAGCCTGATCTACATCTTTATTTTTATTGTTCTGCTGCCTTTTGGCATGATCGGAGAATTTGTCAAGTTGGGCGAAACCATGCTGTGGCTTTTGATCCCGTTCAATTTGGTGGTGACGTGGGTATTTATGTTGATGGAATACACAGGCGATGTAAGCGAAAATCCTTTCGAAGGGTTGCTCAATGACGTTCCACTGCGCAGCATCGTTCGCAACATCGAGATTGACCTGCGCGATATGCTGGGTGAAGATAATTTACCTGAAAGAGCACAGGCGAAATTTGGGATTTTGATGTAAGGTTTCCGGCTCGCTTTATACGTCTCAACAACCTTCGCTTCGTGATGCATTGATTTGGCATTACACGATTGGTTTTGTTAGTACTTATCCCACTCTTCCGTGTTTTTAATACCCAACTTTTTAGGGCTGAACACAGGGTCTATACCCGCCTTCAATTGTTTTTCATAATCTTTAAAAGCTTTGAATGCGGGTTTACGTAATAAAAGAATAGCGATTATATTGAGCCACGCCATCAGGCCTACACCAATATCTCCTAAGGTCCACGCTAATGCTGCAGTTTTGATGGAACCATAAAAAGTGGCGCCCATGATCAAAATTCGGAGGGCCTGCACCATCCATTTTTTATCGCCTTTATGAAGCAGATAACTCAAATTTGTTTCAGCAATAAATAGTAAGCCATGATGGTTGTAAAGGCAAAAAACAGCAGAGAAATTGCCACAAAACCACCTCCAAGCGATGGAAAATGGACATTTACGGCCGCTTGTGTGTATTCAGAACCAATAGCCAGGCCCGGTACATTCTCAATCAGGAAACCGCCGGCAGGATTCACAACGTTGTACTGCCCTGTAAACAAAATCATAAGTGCCGTAGCTGTACAGACAAAAAGAGTATCCACATACACGGAAAAGGCCTGCACCAATCCCTGCTTTGCCGGATGGCTTGTTTCTGCTGCCGCTGCCGCATGTGGCGCAGTTCCCTGTCCTGCTTCGTTGGAATAAATGCCTCTTTTTACACCCCACGAAACGGCCATTCCAAAAATACCCGCAAGGGCAGGCTCCATATCAAAGGCCGAGCGAAAAATCAGACTGAACATAGACGGCACTTTGGTAATATTAAGCGCAATAATAATTAAGGCCATTAAAATATAGCCCCCGGCCATAAAAGGCACTACAATTTCAGCGACTTGCCCTATACGTTTTACACCACCGAAAATAATAAGGCCTAACAACAAGGTCACAACTCCTCCCGTTACTTCCACGGGAATATCAAAAGCAATCTTGGCGCTCAATGCAATACTGTTGCTCTGAACTCCCGGTAAAAACAAAGCGGCACTTAAAATGGTAGCAACGGCAAAAAGAGTTGCATACCATTGAATTCCCAAGCCTTTCTCAATGTAAAAAGCCGGACCGCCGCGATATTGGCCATCTTTTACCTGTTTGTAGATTTGTCCCAACGTGGCTTCAATAAAGGCCTAAGAAGCTCCTAAGAAAGCAATAGCCCACATCCAGAATACAGCCCCGGGGCCGCCCATCGCAATGGCCGTAGCCACTCCTGCGATATTTCCCGTTCCGATCCTGCCCGAAATAGCAATGGCAAATGCCTGAAACGACGAAATACCCTTAGCTGAAGCCTTACTTCCAAACAATAATGCTACCATCTCTTTTACATAACGTACCTGCAAAAAACGGGTAACTATTGAAAAATAAATTCCTGTTCCCAGGCAAAGTAAAATCAGTGCATTGCTCCATATAATGTCATTAACTGCATTAATAATTTTTTCCATGTAGTTCTTTTGAGACAAGGGGTTGGTTTAGCTTTAAGGAACGCTAAATTTTAAGGTATATCGTAAATAAAGGATTAAAGAAATGTAAATTAAATGAAGGGAGCGATAATCTACCAAAAAAAGATACATTACAGTAGAAAATTCGTATTAGCCCTATTTTAAATACTACTATCAGTAACTATTCTGACTATTCCCGCTCAAAATAATCATGGCTTTTATTCAATTTTTTCTCTTTTTTGCAACGTTGCTTTTTGCTGAAACAGCCTTTTCACAAGTAAACTTTTATGTAGCACCCTATGGCAGTGATCAAAATGCCGGCACGGTGCAAAAGCCTTTCAAAACGCTCACTAAAGCCATAAAAAGTGCCAACCAAGCAACAGGCAAAAGCGTAAAAATACAATTGAGGACAGGCATTTATTATGTAGAAAAAACCCTTATTCTGAATGCTTCTGAAACGCTCTTTACTTCTCTGGAAATTTCAGCTTTCGCAAAAGAGAGCGTGGTTATCGACGGAGGCCAAAAGCTAAAACTCCAATGGAAACCGTATCAAAAAGGTATTTTTCAAGCAGTTGTTCCTGATAACATTTCATTTGAACAACTTTTTATCGGCGGTCAACTTCAACACTTAGCACGTTATCCCAATTACGATGTCAACGCTCGCGTATTTCACGGTACAGCCGCAGACGCGATCTCGCCCGAAAGAGCAAAAACGTGGAAAAATCCTACGGGTGGTTATGTCCATGCGCTGCACTCGGGTGAGTGGGGTGGATTTCATTATTTGATCAAGGGAAAAGATGAAAAGGGTGAGTTGAAATTGGAAGGAGGTTGGCAAAATAATCGCCCCTCTCCTATGCACAAACAGCATCGTTTTGTGGAAAATATTTTCGAAGAATTGGACGCTCCCGGCGAGTGGTATTTTGATAAATCAAACCGAACTCTATACTTTTTCCCGCCTAAAAACAGCAACCTTTCTACTGCGTTGATGGAAGTTTCGACACTTAAAAACGTCATTGAGTTGCACGGCTCGGCCGAAAAACCTATGCGGAATGTTCAACTGAAAAACTTACATTTCGTGCATACCGAACGCAGTTTTATGGAAACAAAGGAACCGTTGGTACGCAGTGATTGGACGTTTTATCGAGGTGGCGCGGTTCTCTTTGACGGAACCGAAAATTGTACGATCACCGATTGTCAATTCTTCGACTTAGGTGGAAATGCCATTGTTTTAAGCAATTATAATAAACAAGACACCATCAGCGGCTGTCACATTCATCACATCGGAGCAAGCGCCGTGGCTTTTGTAGGTGACCCCAAAGCCGCACGTTCTCCTTCTTTCCGCTATGAGCTTTCCATTCCTTACGAAAAACTGGACAAAACACCGGGGCCACAAAACAACAATTTTCCGCAGGAATGTACGGTGGCGGATAACTTGATCCACGATGTGGGACAGATGGAAAAGCAAGCTACGGGCGTACAAATAGAACTGTCGGCTTCGATTTTGGTGCGTCATAACAGTATTTACAACACGCCCCGCGCGGGCATTAACATCGGCGATGGCGCTTGGGGCGGGCATATTTTGGAATTCAACGACGTTTTTAACACGGTACTGGAAACGGGCGACCACGGCGCCTTTAACTCTTGGGGGCGTGACCGATTTTGGTACGCCAATCGCAAATACATGGACAGTATTGTAGCGGTGCATCCTGAACTGATTTTGCTGGACGCTCAAAAACAGACCATTATCCGTAACAACCGTTTTCGATGCGACCACGGGTGGGATATTGACCTGGATGATGGCTCTTCCAATTATCACATTTACAACAACGTTTGCCTCAACGGTGGCCTCAAACTGCGGGAAGGTTTTTACCGAAAAGTGGAAAACAACATTATGGTCAACAACTCTTTCCACCCGCACGTTTGGTTTAAAAACAGCGGCGATGAATTTCGGCACAATATCGTTTTGAAAAAATACTTTCCGATTCAGATCAACGATTGGGGACATTCCATTGATCAAAATCTTTTTCCCGACTCTTCTTCTTTGGCATTGGCCCAAAAAAACAATACAGATGCGCAAAGTACAATAGGTGATCCATTGTTTGCCAACGCTTCTGCGGGCAATTTTGCCGTTTTGGCAACTTCTCCCGCTTTAAAAATCGGCTTTAAAAATTTTTCTATGAATGCCTTCGGTGTCCAAAAGCCGTCGCTGAAAAAGTTGGCGCAACAGCCGGCCATTCCTGTTCTTATCAGCACACAATCCCTTTCGGGTAAAACGTCAACGATCTCTTTCTTGGGCGGAACACTCAAAAACGTCGAAGGTTTAGGCGAGCGCTCGGCCTACGGATTGCCCAACGAAACAGGCGTTATTATCGTCTCACCGGGTCAGAAAAGCCTTTTGGCAACATCAGGATTACTGGCAAAAGACGTCATCCGAACGGCTGACGGAAAAGCAGTCAAAAACATTAATGAACTGTTGGATATTTATCAGGCCATCAATTGGCACGGAAAGATAGACCTTGAAATCATTCGTAACCAACAAACTATAAAAATAGTATTGCTCCTCAAATAAAAAAACTACCCTCTGCAAACGCGGAGGGTAGTTTTGGTCAATACAAACTAAATCTATTTGGGTTTTTGACGGGAGCACTTCTTCGTTCGTAGGCTATTTGTTACAGCCTTTTCAACGCTCAAAGAAGTATGAGTTGATGGTCATTTTACGCATAAAATCCATCCTTGCCAATTGCCTTTTTCGGGCCTTCTCTCCTGCTTTGCATTCGTCATCAAACCCGACATCCGACGTTTTCGCGCGCCTCAATGTCTACATTTTTTTGCCGTGGCCGACGTTTCCAATTCGCGTCGATACATCTGCATAATTGCTTTCAGCACCTAGGGTGCCATTGTCCAGGTTAAGAATACTAAATGCAATGCTTATACGCCATTAAAGTTATTTTTATTGTTCCATAATAGCTTTAACAAAGAAATTAAATTTGGATTAAAAAAACAATTAAAAAATATAAATCCGTTATTTACATTATTTTGCAATAAATATTCCGCATAAAGTACAATGTACAGTTTTTGTTTAAATATACTTTTACATCAAAATGCCCGCTCTTGAGAAGCGGGCATTTTGTTATGGTGAAAAATCAAGGCGCTGCGCGTTGCTAAAAAGGGCGTGTTTTTAAACTCCTACAAAATCAGAAGCAAGGTTGAGGCGACGTTCCGGATTTTGCACACTTTCCCGAATGAGGGTGTTGGGAGTTGTCCCGGCAAATCGTTTAAAATCTTTGACCATGTGTTGATAATCGGTGTAGCCCGTTTGGACCGCAATACTCAGCCAGTCAAGATTCGGTTGGGATTCTTTCAGTTCATACGCCTGATAAAAGCGACAAATGCGTGCAAAATATTTAGGCGTAATTCCTATTTGTTGCGCAAACCTTTTTTCAAATTGTCGAAAACTCAGGCAAGCTTCGTTTGCAATTTTTGCCAAGTTAAAACCCTGAGGATTTGCTAAGATCAACCGTCCGATTTTATCAATCGGTTGCATTCCGTACTTAATTTGGTTGATTCTTTTGGCAAAAAAGGCATCTAAGATCAGCGGAATCGACTCATACTCACGGGCATTGGCCAATCGGTCATTTACTTCTTTGATCTCTTTTCCGAAGATCAATTCGGCATCAATGTTTTGATGGACAAGTTCGTTCATAGGAATTCTTAAGAGTTTGAACATGGCTCCCGAATGAAACCGAACGTGTACCATCATAAATTCGTGCGACAGGCAAAAATTCTGACGCGAATCGGGCAATCCAAACACATATGTTTGGGGTCTTTTCTCAGACGAATTCAATTCCGGATTTTCCGCCACCAAATTCCCTCTGATCTGAAAGGTGATCCCTTCTTCAGGATTGACAGGATAGGCTTTGACCGGAGGGGTGTCTTTTACATCAAACTTCATGTGCAGCAGCAAGTATTCTTTGATGTAACCGCTCACAAAAAGCCCGGGACTGATGCGCTTGCAAATCATAGTAACAGGTTCATTTACTCAAATTTAGGTAAAAAATCAACTATTGGCTTATTTGTTTTTAGCCAATTTAATGCTGCTATTCATTCGTCAATGGGGGGCCGACAATTTTAAAGCCGAGCTCTTCATGCACTCGTACAACTTCTGCGATCGACGGCATTTCCTGAAACTCATTCAATTTTTCGAATACCTTTTCTACGTTCCCGGTAGGATTGACCATAAACAGCATTTTGCCGATCTCACTTATGGTAAGAAAAGCGTGGGGCATGTTGCGCGGCACAAAAACGGTGCTGCCGGCAGTGGCCGTAATGCGTGTGTCTCCTGTCTGAAAAATAAACTCGCCTTCGGTGATGTAAAAGGTCTCGTCCACATTGTGTAAATGCAAAGGCGGGCCTTGATTTTTTTGATATTCAGCCCAAAACATACTCATTTGTCCTTGGGTGTCACTTCCCGCAATTTTGAGTGTAACGGGCATTCCCAAAACGTTGTAAGCTTCAGGTAAGCGCCCTTCACTTTCATTCAGTATAAAAGATGTTTGCATGGTAGCGTTGTTTGAATTGTACAATGCAAATATCCGCCGCTCGGCAGTGGAATTTGTGGTAAAAAATCGTTGAATTTCAGCCAATTGCTCCGACAATCATCCTTAGTACTGTTTTTGATTCAGCTGTATTGGATTATTTTTCCGGTTCCTGCGTTGTCATTAAAAATTCATTTTATCCAATGTCTTCCGAAATAGAATCAGCTTCTTCTGAAAAACAAGGTCTTCATCCTCGAAACCCTCATCGGTTTCGCTACGATTTCAAGGCATTGATCAAAAGTTGCCCTGCCCTTGCACCCTTTGTATCGCTCAATAAATACCACGACGAATCCATTGATTTTGCCAATCCAGAGGCGGTAAAAATGCTCAACAAAGCCATTCTTATCCATTTTTATGGCATTCATTACTGGGACATCCCCGCCAATTACCTGCGGCCGCCCATTCCGGGCCGCGCTGATTATATTCATTATATCGCTGATCTGTTGAGCGCAGGAAATGACGCAGATATTCCTATGGGTAAGGCCATTACGGGGCTTGACATTGGCGTTGGCGCCAATTGTGTTTATCCGATCATTGGCCATCAAAGTTATGGCTGGTCGTTTGTCGGGTCCGATATTGACCCCAAAGCGTTGCAATCCGCCAAACGGATCATTACTTCCAATCCTGCTCTTACGCCTTTCGTTGAATGCCGTTTGCAATCATCGCCTTCCTCTATTTTCAAAGGCATTGTGCAGCCCAACGAACGCTTTGATTTTACGATGTGCAATCCTCCCTTTCATTCATCACAGGAAGAAGCTTCGGCGGGGACGCAACGTAAATGGCAAAACCTCGGACGGACGAATTTGGCCAAAAAAGATACGTTGAATTTTGGCGGTCAGAATGCTGAATTATGGTGTGAAGGCGGCGAAAAGGCATTCATTACCCGGATGATCGAGCAAAGCGCCCAACTAGCCAACCGGTGTTTTTGGTTTACTACTTTGGTCTCCAAAAAAACAACGCTGCCTTTCATTTACAAATCCCTGAAAACAGTAAAAGCCTTTGATACACAAACGATTGAAATGGCGCAGGGGCAAAAGGTCAGCCGCATTGTAGCGTGGACATTCTTAGGTAATCATCAACAAAAAGTATGGCGGCAGGAACGTTTCTCATAAAAGAGAAACTGAAAAGGCCGCAATAGCCGGCAGCCTGCTCAAAACTGCCTTGATAAGAATGGTCAGCACAAATCAACTTTTGTTTCGCTATTCAGCTTTAATGGCCATATCGGCAAATTTATAGTTGCTATGTTGGGAGCATTAATCATCACTTGACACAATTTTCGGCTTGACGAACAACGCAGAGAAATGAATGCTCCCAATATGGGATTCTCCCTAGCGGTCAGGCTATTGCAACTCTCAATCACTTCAAAAATCATTACATTTTCATTCCAACAAAAAATAGTTCACGCAAAATTTGCGCAACCAAATAATTGCATTTATATTTGCAACCATATAGTTGCAAATAATTTAAAAATGGAAATAAGAAGAGACATCTTTCAAGCTATTGCCGACCCAACAAGAAGAGCAATTATTACATTGATTGCCATACAGGCAATGACCCCCAATGCCCTTGCAGAACATTTTCAGACAAGCAGACAGGCTGTATCAAAACATATTAAAATACTGACAGAATGCCAACTGGTAAGACAGGAACAACAGGGCAGGGAAATTTACTACTCACTTGAAATTGAAAAAATGAAAGAGATAGATAAATGGATTGACCAATTCAGAAAAATTTGGGAAACCCGCTTCAATCAACTTGACAACGTATTATCAACGATTAAAAAACAAAAAAAATGAACGACTTATTATTTGATTTTACACTGGACAAATCAAAAAAAACGGCATTTATAAACAGGGAATTTGATGCCGACCTTTCACTGGTATGGGACGCTTTTACCAAACAGGAAATTCTTGATCAATGGTGGGCACCTAAGCCCTGGTCCTCAAAAACAAAAGTTATGAATTTTGAACCGGGCGGAAGAAGATTTTATGCTATGGTAAGCCCGGAAGGACAGGAACGTTGGTCTATTCAGAAATACACTTCTATTAGCCCGAAAACCAATTTTAAATTTTTGAATGCTTTTGCAGACGAAAATGAAAATCCTGAATTGCCGGGTTCTGAATGGGATCTGAATTTCATCGAAGAAAATGGAAAGACAAAAGTGAGCGTTACTATTTATAATGAATCCCTTGAACGTATGGAGAAGATGATTGAAATGGGCTTCAAAGAAGGATTCATGGCGACATTGAAAAATCTGGAAGGCCTGTTGGCAACTTTATCGCAAAAATGATCTTCGTTTTCAAAGATTTTGATTGCCTGCCTATTTTTGTAGGGATGATTTTTATTGAACCATCGCGGGGCCCGCAACGGCGCGAGGCACAGTACGCCGTTGCGAGCCCATGGTGATCGTGCGGCGAACCGATTAAGATTGCCCTCAAACTAAGTTTACGCTTTCGTTGCGGGCCACCCGTGTGGTAAACTCTTGAAATCTTACTTTTCATTTACTTTAGTTCTGATTAAACCAAAGTTACACCGATTCTCATTTTATTACTATTTTGTTGACTTCCAAAACATACTCTTATCTGGTTTAATTTACTCCATCACATCGTCGTAAAACTGGAAGCGGCGGCATCGTTGGCCAGTTGGTGTGCGTTTTCTTTCCCTAAATAACGGTCTATCAGGTAATGGGCAACGTACAAAACAGGAGTGGTCAATAAAGCTACACAGCCTTTGTAAATGTAGTTGATACTCCCCACCTGCATCACCTGTGCCACCGACCAGTTCCCGAAAAGATAGAAAGCAATAAAGATCACCACAAAGCTGTCAATGAGTTGCGAAAATAGCGTAGAACCCGTGGCTCTCAGCCAAATATGCTTGCTGCCCGTACGGCGACGCAACCACGAAAAGATGGTAACGTCCAATACCTGACCGATCAAAAAAGCCACAATTGAACCGATCATGATGCCCAACCCCTGCCGAAAGATCGCATTAAAAGCACCGTCAATGTTCATAGCGTTGCCGAAACTGTCTTTGCTGTTGATTTCCAACCAAAATTTGGCAGGCGGCAATGAAGTGGTTGAATAAATGGCGATGTACATATAAGCAATAAAAATGGCCGTCAGGTACGAAATGCGCCGAACACCTTTTTTACCAAAATACTCATTGATGATGTCGGATGTAATAAAAACGATGGGCCAGTTGACCACTCCCGCCGACATGTTAAAATCCAATTTGGTACCAAACAAAGGCAGCTGCGCAGGCGACGCTCCGAGCAGTGCTTCAACGGAAAATATTTTGACACCGATAATCTCCGCAATGAGAGCATTGGTCAGAAAAAGACCACACAGAAAGAGAAACAGAAACTGTTTTTTCTGTTCAAAAGCAGTAGCGTTAGGCATAGATGGGTGACAGGTGTTAAGGGTTATTCGTTGAGATAATTGAGTTGTTTCCAAACATCTTCAATGCTATAAACAGGTAAATTACAGGTTTTGTTAAAACAAACATAAACAGTCGTTAACTCATTTTTGGCCGTACGTTCCTGCAAAAGGGGCAACTCCGAAGCCCTTTTTGTTCCGACCAAAATCTTATTGGGAATAAAGCGGGATTCCAGTTGTTTTCGAATTTCATCCATGTCTTCTCCCACGATGGCAACTTCGGCCGTTGGTTTGGCCCGCATTGCGTACAATGCCGCCCAGTTGGTGCCCCATTGCACATCCGTCAACAACGCATTGCGCATTTTGGCGAGCATCCAATCTGATAATTTTATATAGTCGGCGTAATCAAAAATAGTCCCCAAAGCGTAGAGGTTTTGCGCCATGAGGGAGTTGGACGCGGGAATTACGTTGTCAAAAATTTCCTTTTTTCGTGCAATCAGGCCATCCGCATTGGCATCTGTAAAATAGAAAAATTCGTCTTCAGGATCGTACAGATTTTCGACGACATAAGCCGTTAATTTCAGCGCTTCGTCGAGCCAGTCTTCTTCAAAAGTAGCCTGATAAAGTCCCAAATAACCGTCAATTACTGCCGCATAATCTTCCAGAAATCCCACAATGGATGCTTTGCCGTTTTTGTAACTGTGCCACAATTGGTGGTTGGGTGCAGTCATTTTTTCTTTCAGAAAACGCGCGCTGACCAAAGCCAATTCTTTGAATTTTTCTTCGCCAAATGCCCGATAAGCATCCGTTAATCCTTTCAACATCAATCCATTCCAAGAAGCCAGAATCTTATCATCCAACCCCGGACGTACGCGGCTTTCACGGGCTTTGAAGAGTTTTTGTAGGGCGTTTTTATAAACCCCCATCCCCAACCCTTCCCCCACTGAGGGGAAGGGAGTAGTTCTATCTCCCTCCCTAACAGGGGAGAGCCGAGGAGGGGTTATAAGGTGCAAATGGTTATATCCATGCTCCCAATTACCCGCTGCTTTGGTGTTATACAGTTTAGAAAACCATTCAAAATCGTCGCCTAATATGGCTTTCAATTCGGCTTGGGTCCAGATATAAAATTTTCCTTCCACTCCTTCACTGTCTGCATCCAAGGCTGAGTAAAATCCACCTTCGTCGCTCGTCATTTCGCGGGCAAGCCACTCAATGGTTTCGTATACCCGGCTTTTGTATAATTCGCTTTTTGTCAACGTATAAGCTTCCGAATAAATACTCAACAATTGCCCGTTATCGTAAAGCATTTTTTCAAAGTGCGGGATAAACCATTCATCATCCACCGAATAACGCGCCCATCCGCCGCCTACGTGGTCATAAATTCCGCCCAAAGCAATGCGATTTAATGATAACTCAATGTGGCGCAGGGCTTCGGGGTTATTAGATACGGCATAATAGCGTAACAGAAATTTGTAAATGGAAGGCATTGGAAATTTGGGAGCGCGGTCCATTCCTCCTTTTTCGGTATCAAAATGCGCTTTTATCTTTTCAAACATCTCGTCCAGATCTTCTATTGCAGGGGCAGGGCTTGCCTCTGCCCTCGTTCCGGCTTCCGTGTTTTGGGCAGACGCAAGGCCTGCCCCTACGTGCAGGTTGTACTTATCAGATTCTTTGATGAGCATGTTTTCCGTGAATCCCTCGGCCGATTTCACCAATTCGTCATTGTGATTCACAAACGCATTTTTTACGCTGCCCAGCAATTGCACCCAATTTTGCGCGGGCAAATACGTAACCCCGTAAAAAGGCTTGGCATCCGGCATCAGAAAGACATTGAGCGGCCAACCGCCCCGCGTACCCATGGCATGAATGGCATCCATGTAAATAGCATCCACGTCGGGGCGCTCCTCGCGGTCTACTTTTATGCACACAAAATCAGCGTTCATGACCGCTGCAACCTGCTCTTTTTCAAAGCTTTCCCGCTCCATCACGTGGCACCAATGGCAGGCCGAATAGCCGATACTTACAATGATGGGCTTATTTTCAGTACGAGCCTTAGTCAATGCTTCTTCTCCCCACGGATACCAATCCACAGGATTGTGAGCGTGTTGAAGCAAATACGGGGACGTTTGGTTTATAAGGCGATTTGACATGGCGGATCGTGAAAAAAGTGTGAATAAGTAAAAAATTTGAAACAGTCACCTAAAGCTAAAAATCACAGTGGCTTATCCATGATAAAGTCCTGCATCAGAAAACCGTCTCCAATGTCAATGTCTTCGTTGCCGACGATGTTGAAACCCATTTTTTCGTAAAACCCAATGGCTTTGTTATACCGATTTACGTTGAGTGAAAGCGTATCATTACCGTTCTCAGCCGCTATTTCTCCAATGCGATTGATCAGTAGCGCCCCAACGCCTTTGCCCTGACTTAGGGGCAACAGGTATATCTTATGGATCTTTGTTTTCGACAATTCATTGTAATTCAATTCATAAGAAGCATATCCGAGGTATTCATCTCCTTCTTTTGCCAAAAGAAATACGTGCGATTTCTCCTCTATCTGACTTCTGAGCGACGGTATGCTATACATCCAGTCGAGCATGTAAGAGATTTGTTTTTCGGAAAGAATGGCCCCAAAAGTAGAAGGCCAGGTTTCGTAGGCAATGCGGTTGATATCGGGCAAATGTGCCTCGTTTGCCGTAATTATTTCAATCATTCGTGGTTGTTGGGCTTTTTTCTAAAACAGTTTTTGATTTTCAAAGTTCCCAAAAATAGCATTCCGGCTCGGTTAACCCAACGTTGAAGAAAGCAATTCACAAGAGAATTGCGGACAATGAAAGATAAAGAACAAAAAGTTGTGCTGTTATAGCCGTTGGTAAAAATGAAAAACATCTACGCTAATTTTCTCATTCGTTCGTTATTTTTGCAAAACCCACCCATAAGGTACGAAGTAAGTTGTTATCATTGACCGGTTATCCCTAACTCCATGCGCATTCGTCTACACTCTTGGTCTGTTCCAAAACGATGTTTCTTTTTTCTGCAGTATGGCCTTTGTTTTTCTTTGTTTTTAAGCTCATGCGCAGTTTTCCGAACCACCGAATCGCCTTCAAGAAATACCAACTCGCGCCCGGCCGCAAAAGCACCTGCTTCCAAACGTCCATTGGCCGTCAAACCCAAAGGCGCCTACACTAATTATGTCCGTGACATTGTACGCACAGCACGTACCTTCACCGGCACACCCTATCGCAGCGGCGGCAACGACCGGCGCGGCATTGATTGTTCGGGATTATTGGCAAGTGTATACACCGAAGTAGGGCTTAAGATACCGCGTATCTCATGGCAACAGGCTGAATTTGGCACCGAGATCGAAGAAGTGCATAATATCAAAGAAGGCGATTGGATATTCTACGTACCGGAGGCCGGCAAAGCCGGCTACGTATCGCACGTCGGTATTGTGACGGAAGTGAAGGGCAAAAACGAAATCCTGTTCATTCATGCCTCTTCCTCCAAGGGAGTTCGGGAAGATAACCTTTACTCCAAATACTTCAAAAATCGTTTTGTGAAGGCCATGCGGCCTTTTTGAAAAAATCATTTTACGTCAGCGGCCAACCGGAAACCAATGGTGGAATTGGTAAATGTTTCGACGTTGGGCGCGGTACCATAAATAGGCCCACCGCGATACGTTATTCTGCAATAAATATTTGCGAACATAAACGAACCTCCACGATGCACATGAACTGCTCCCTGACTTGGAGAACTTGGCCCTTTGGGATTTGTCGCCGCTTCTTTTGAATATGGGCCATACCAATCGCTGCACCATTCCCATACATTACCGCTCATATCATAAAGTCCTAATTCATTCGCCTGTTTTTGCCCACCCGGATGTACCGTACGCCCTGCATTGCCGTCAAACCAACCTACATCTGCCAATGCATTACTTCCGGCATAAATAAAAGCCTGGCTTTTGGTACCGCCGCGTGCCGCAAACTCCCATTCTGCCTCCGTTGGTAAGCGAAACGCCTGGCCGGTTTCCTGCTTTAACCAGTTACAATACGCTACCGCATCGTTCCAGGTTACTCCTACTACCGGGTTTTCATCTTTTTGATTGGTGGGAGCAGTACGTCCGGTTACTTCGCAAAAATCGCGGTATTGTTTGACCGTCACTTCGTATTTACTGATGTAAAAACTGTTTAATGTAACGGTATGAACGGGGATCTCATCGTCTCTTTTTTGGATATCCAATATCGCATCGTTGGCGCGTCTGCCCATATCGAACGTTCCTCCATCCACCAATACCATCTCAAACAAAGGATTTACTGAAGGCTCTTCCCACTTACAACTCGTTACGGTCAACAACAGAAGATAAAAACTGATCTTTTTCATGGTGTATAAAATATGGGTTAGAGTCTTAAAAATGATACTGAAGTGCCAAGCCCCAATTTTGAGACGAGGAATTCAACTGCAAAGCCGCCCGTTTTGCTTTGGGTTTTTTGATCAGCAAGACGCTTTCGACGATCACGGCACCTACCGCTACTCCCAGACAGGCATTCATCAGGCCGTTTTTGCTGCGGGCAGCCTTTACGTCATCGTACGCCACTCGCCATTGACGATATTCAGACGAACGACTGAGGGAAGTAAAATTATCCAACTTGGATTTGTATTGGTTGTTCAGTACGAACGCATAAGCAAGCGCGCCTACGCCAATGCCGGCTGTTATGATCTTTGGAACGACCGAAGGTTTTGAGATCAGTTCCACTTCAGGTACGGGCTTCGCTTCTTTTTTCACAACTTCCTGTTTCACAGCAGGTTCGACCGGTTTTGTTTCAGGGACTTTCTGAGTTTCCGGTTTAGACTCTTTAGGGGTTGTTTTCGGTTCCTGTTTGGCCACCTTTGCGGCTTCGGCTCTTCTGTCAGCTTCTGCTTTTATTTCTTTATCACAACTGTTGATCAGGTTTGCCAATGTTCCTTTGGTTTGAATATCTGCATACGGCAGGGCTTCTTCGTAACTTTTCTTTGCCTCGTTAAATTGATTTCTGGCGTATTGCTGATCTCCCCTTTGTTGCAGATAATCCGTGATTTGTTGCCTTGTGAGAGGGTCTGTGCTGTTCATTTCCAAGATCTTTTTCAGGTAAGCCAACCCTTCCGCTCCATTTCCGCGCGCAAAAGCACTTTTGGCATCTTTCTGAAACGCCGCCGCCAAACGACAGAATTTTATCTGTTCTTTTATATAGCCGTCGTTGGAAAAAGCGGGTGAGTTCTGTGCCGCTTCGTATTTCTTTTGAGCAGCTTCGTAGTCTCCTTTTTTAAAAAGGTCGTCGCCGTCTTTTTTGTTCAACTCCGCAATACGAACCGTTTCAGATTCCCGTTCTACGGGTTTCGGGTCTTTTTGGGTTGTTTTTTTAGGGGCCGGTTGGGCCGCCTTTTTAATGGCGTCGTTTACTTTTTTGAGCTGATTTGTACAATATGCATCGTTATCACGAATACGCAGGGCGCGCTCGTAGTTATCTTTGGCACACTGGTAATCCTGTTTGGTAAAACAGGCATCTCCGCGTTTTTTATAGTCATCAAACGTGACTTTCTGAGCATACGTTGCTCCGGCCAACAATAACAGTGTCAATAGGAATAAGAAAGATTTCATGGGCGTTCAGCAAAGCTAAATGGTAGAGTTTTACACAATCAATGTATGCACAACCACTATGATAACGCCAATTTAACGCATATTCTTATCAGGAGCAATCGCGACTTAGTTAACGGTAAAAGGTTCTTATACCAAAGAAGACGCACCTATTTGGGTTCCTGCTATGTATCCTGTAGTCCAGGCAGCCTGAAAATTATAGCCACCCGTAATGCCGTCAATGTCCAATACTTCACCGGCAAAATAAAGCCCCGGCACTTTACGACTTTCCAAGGTTTTAGGATTTACATCCGACAGGGCCACCCCACCGCAGGTCACAAATTCTTCCTTAAACGTCGTTTTGCCGCGCACGTCCAACTGAAAATTGGTTAAATGTTCTACCAATCGATTCATGTTCTTGGCGGGCAGATCGGCCCAACGCATGGTGTCCGGAATATTGGCCAACTCGACCAATTGTTTCCAAAGACGTTGAGGCAATCCAAAGGGAGCCTGCGTAGGTACAAACTTGGCTCGCCACCCCGAATCGCGCTGAAAATCGGTGAGTTGCTGCAAGATCTCATTCGGCTTTTTATTGGTAAAGTTTACCAACGAAACAAACTGATATTCTTTGTCGGACAATTCACGCGCGCCCCACGCCGACAGTCGCAGCACTGCCGGACCGCTCACGCCCCAATGCGTAAAAAGCAAAGGACCTGTTTCGGCCAACTTGCTGCCCGCCAGTTTTACCCCAACGCCGCTCACCGAAACACCCATCAGATCTTTGAACGGAAGCGCCGGCACATTGAACGTAAACAACGAAGGAACCGGCGAAACAACCTCCACGCCCAATTCGGTCAACCAATCGTAACCGCTCAACTGCGGATGCCCACCCGAAGTAACCAACACCCGGTCAGCATGCAGTATTTCTCCCGATTGAAGAATGACATCGAAACCCGTATCTATAGGTTTCAGTTGATTGACACCCGCACTCGTGCGAATTTGAACGCCCGCTTTAAGGGCCGTTCTCATCAGGCATTCCACAATAGTATCAGAAGTATTGGTGGCGGGAAACATGCGCCCGTCAGGCTCTGTTTTGATTGGAACACCGCGACGCTCAAACCACTCAACGGTATGTTGGTTGTTAAATGTTTCAAACAACGAGCGCAGAAATTTGGCGCCACGCGGATAGCCTTTCAACAATTCAGGCAAAGTAGCCACGGCATTTGTAACATTGCAGCGCCCGCCTCCTGAAATGCGCACTTTATTGAGTAATGTTTTATTCTTTTCCAGAAGGATGACGTTGGCATCACGAAAGGTCTCGGCGACGGTAATGGCCCCCATAAATCCCGCCGCACCTCCACCGATGACAATGATATGAAATTGTTGCACGTTTCGAAAGTTGAATTTTAGCTGCAAATGTCCAAAAATCTTTGCGCATCCCGATGGTAATCGAGACGTTTTATGCCGTTCTTTGCGTTTATTATCAAAAACGCTGACATCAGAATGCATCGCAAAGGATTACGTTTAGGAAATACGCTTTATTTACTCTTTTTCTTTATTGTCATCGGTCTGGTGCTGCATTATCGCGGTCGAACCAAACCGCTCGTTGCCTTCTGGAATGATGTAAAAAGTGTGTTTATCTACGACAAAGCCCCTAAAGACCGTGGAGACAACCCGTATAAAAACCCTGAACCGGGCGACGTAGCCGTGGATGACCGTACCGAAGACGTGGCTTCCGACGACCGCACGTTACTGGAAAAAGAAGGGCTGGAAAACAAATCCAAAGAAACAACGGAGGAAGAAAGTGAGGAAAAAAGCTCCAATTCTTCCTCTACTGCAGACTATTCAAGAACAAAAGATTTCAACCTGCCCGCCATTGGCTCCAACGATCAGATCATTCGCCATAACAAATACACACTTCGGTATCGCGAGCAGTATGAACAGGCCGACTGGGTAGCCTACAAACTCACCGACGACGAAGCCAACGCTTATCTTTCACGCGACGGCAATAAATTTGTGCCCGATCCGCTTGTTTCCACGGGATCGGCGGTTACTTCCGACTATACGCGTTCGGGCTATGACCGAGGGCACCTCGCTCCTGCCGGCGATTTTAACCTTACTCCGGAAGAAAAACAGGAGACATTCTACCTAAGCAATATCAGCCCCCAAGTACCTGATTTCAACCGTGGTATCTGGAACGATCTGGAACAGAAATTCCGTCAATGGGCACAACGCGACGGCGAATTATACATCGTTACGGGACCGGTATTGAAGCCCGGTTTACCCACCATTGGCAACAAAAATGAAATCGCAGTGCCTGAGCGATACTATAAGATCGCTCTCTGCCTCACCGATTCTCAACCGCGCATGATCGGTTTTGTGCTCAAAAATGAATTCTCCGGCGAAAACCTTAAAACGTTTGTGGTAAGTGTGGACGAAATTGAGCAAATGACAGGCATTGACTTTTTCCCACGTTTGCCCGATGCCCTGGAGAAGAAATTAGAAAGCGCCAATACCACCAAAGGCTGGTTTGCCGCCAGAAACTAGGGTTTTAAAAACGTTTACTCTTTCATTCGCAACACCACTATTCCGCTGTGTTTTTTGACTCGGGCAAGATATTCTGCCAACGGCTCGGCCGATAGTGTTACTTTTTTCAGATCAGAAGAAGCGTGTAATAAATATGCCCGAGCACCGGTTCTTACCACAAATCCTTCGTGGTTAAAGTCTAATCCGGCAATGCCTGAGGTAATGCCGATGATGTCGCCGTTCTGTAATTTGGGCTCTATGGCCGCAACTTTATTTTTAGGAATATAATACCACGGCGTTTCCGACAATTGCTTTTCCGCTTGTTGAATTTCACTTACCGCATTTTCGTCGTGTAAGGCAGGATACAACGTCCGATGGCTCGTCATGAACTGAATCGACGGCTGTATTTTTATTCCACCCAAAGATGCTGACACGTCCGTGAGCCATCCTTGCGCAATCGCCTGTTGTTTCCATTCTAAAAAATAGTGAAGTCGCGAACCGTATCCGTTGATCTTTCCGTTACGGTAACGCAGTTTTTGGAGAAAATCTTGGTATTCTTTATATGTACCTGAAGTTTCCCGAGTCAACGTCAGCGCCAGAACAGACTCCACAAAAGTATAGCAATCAAAAGTTTGCAAGTTGCAAACGAGTGCTTCGGGAGTTTGTTCCAGCGTATGCGAAACGTACGGTTTTTCCAAAAAGCTTCGGGCAATGCTCAGTGCTGTTTCAGCCTTGGTTGCCTGTTGGGGCAGGCGCATCTTTTCGGCAAAAACAGACTCGTTTTGGGCACAAAGAGAATGGCTGAAAAGGCAACTGAGCAGGAAAGCAAGCACTGAGCAATGCGTCATTATTTTTAGCTGAAAAATGTACAGGTAATCGGATTATCCTTCCACGGCTACATTCCATTCAAAGGTAATGGCCTGCTCAATGTCAGGATGCAGACTCAACGCAACCGGGCAGGTATAGGCAGCGCGTTCCAATTTTGCTTTCTCCACATCGCTGAGTTCGGCCTCAGTCAGCATCGACAGTTTGACCTCTACTTTGGCAATTTTGCGCGGCGGTTCGGCCGACATGCCTTTGGTAATTTCCATTTGAGACCCCTTCAAATCAATTCCATCGCGCCGGGCCACAATTCCCATGATGGTCATCATACAACTGCCTAAGGCTGCTGCTACCAGATCGGTGGGAGAAAACGCCTCTCCCCGGCCGTTATTGTCGGTGGGCGCGTCGGTAATGATCGTTGTTCCTGATTGTAAATGAGTCGCTTGCGTGCGCAAGTCACCAAGGTAAGTGGTTTGAACGGTTGGCATAGTGAGCAAAAATTATGTTTAATTGCTAAAAAATTGACAAATAATCCATTGAACAAAAGAGCGGCAATTTACGATTTGAAAAAAATCGCAAACCATGATAGCATTAAAATAGTTTAATTTGTTGAAAGTAACGGCAACCTTTAAGCGTTTTTTAACGTATATTGACTTGACATTATTAAGTATTCTTGTTACGTTTAGATAAATTTTTTGTTAATTCTGATGAAAGCGATATCAACTGTACTTTTGGCTTTTCTGCTCTTCAATGAAGCGGCATGGAGCCAACAACGTCGTACCAAAACAAACCTTGAGGATGAAGCGGAAGAGTATTCCTCTATAACTACCTACGGAATTACGACCAACACCAATTCAGGGCTGTTGGGTGGATTAGTGGTTCGGCATTCAACCCGCCTCGAAAATGAATTGTTCGGGAGAGCTCAATACCGATACTTAGCCATGGAACTGGTGAATGTAAGACACCCCAAAGAACTCGCCCAATCAAGCAATACAGGGTCGCGATTTACGCCGGGAAAACAGAATTATCTCTTTGTGTTACGTCCCCAATATGGCCGTGAAATTATCCTCTCCAATCGCAGCAATGACGAAGGGATTTCCATCAACGGGATTGTGGCTTTTGGCGCCTCATTGGGTATTTTGAAGCCGTATTACATTCAATATCAGGTACGTCCGGGAGTGGTGAAGACCGAAGCCTATGACCCAATGAAACATACAGACCTGGGCAATATTCTGGGAGCCGGCAACATTTTGCAGGGTCTTGGAAAGTCGAAGATCGTACCGGGAGTAAACGCCAAAATCGCCTTCAGTTTTGAATTGAGTGCCTTTCGGAGTAACCTGACCGGTTTGGAAGTTGGTTTCCTAACGGAGTTGTTCAGCAAAGCGCCCGTGATTATACCTTTTGCCGAAAATCGTAGTTTGTTCACTTCGGGTTATGTAACTTTGTTTTTCGGAAATAAAAAGTAACTTTCGTTAATCGTTATTTGTTGATCGTTAAATGAGTCAAATAACTGTTAACCGGTAACATTAACTTCAGAATGATAGAACTTCCCGTTATAACATCTGAGCGAAAAAAACGCCCGGATTGGTTGAGAGTAAAATTACCCGTAGGTCCCGAGTATCGAAAAGTTCGGACCATTGTAGATACCAACAAACTTCACACGATTTGCGAAAGCGGCAATTGCCCAAACATGGGGGAATGTTGGGGAGAAGGAACCGCGACCTTCATGATCTTAGGAAATGTGTGTACCCGCAGTTGCAGTTTTTGCGCCGTAGCCACAGGCCGCCCCAATGAATACGATGTTGACGAACCGCGCCGTGTGGCAGAAGCCATCAAAACAATGGGCGTAAAACACGCGGTCATTACCTCCGTAAACCGTGACGAACTCAAAGATCGCGGCGCCGATATATGGCATCAAACCGTGGTTTTGACCAAACAATTAAGTCCGGCTACCACCATAGAAACCTTGATTCCGGATACCAAAAGCAATTGGGCGGCGCTGGAGCGTATGATCTCGGCCGGACAGGAAGTAGTATCGCATAATGTAGAAACCGTAGCAAGACTTTACCGCGCGGTGCGTCCGCAGGCCAAATACGAGCGCAGTCTGGAACAGATCCGTCGTACCAAAGATTTTGGAAAACGGACCAAATCGGGTATCATGCTGGGTTTGGGAGAAACGCAGGACGAGATGTTTAAAGCCATGGATGATCTGGTGGCGCACGGCCTCGACATTCTGACGTTGGGTCAATACCTGCAACCCACCAAAATGCACCACGAGGTAATCGAGTGGATTCATCCCGAAACGTTTGCAATGTACCGCGAAGAAGGTCTAAAGCGCGGCCTCAAATACGTTGAATCCGGACCGTTGGTTCGTTCAAGCTACCATTCTGAGCGGCACGTAAATGTGCCGATCTAATTTGATTTAACACTGACTTTGCCATGGTTGTTACGTTTGAAATAGAGCCGTCTGAGTTAGACGAAAATTTTCTCCAAAAACTGCGTTCTTTATTTGGTCACGGTAAATTAAAAATTATCGTTGAAGAAAATAAGGAAGCAGAAATAAGCGACATCACCAAAAGCATTGCTAAAAAGGCTTTACAGAGTTCGGAAGTTCTCTCTTTTACCCCGGAAGAATTTGAGATCATTGCGTCAAAAATGAATAACGGTGAAGCAATTGATACTGAATCATTTAAGATTACTCTTCCATGAGGAAAGTAGAGTTCGATCTGAATGCTTTTCAACAATTGGCAGATTGGGCTGTTCTTAATAAGAAAGTCCATGCTCGACTATGTCGCATTATAGTTGAAACGGCTCGAAATCCTTTCGATGGAATAGGCAAGCCGGAACCTCTTAAAGGTGATTTATCAGGGTGTTGGTCGCGTCGAATTACCGATGAACATCGCATGATTTATAAGGTTTCTGACGGCTCCATCCGTATATTGGCCTTAGAAGGTCATTACGAATAGTTTTCCATGCAGAAATACGATTTCATCATAGCAGGCAGCGGATTGGCAGGATTGAGTTTGGCTTATTACATGAACCAAACGATACTGCGCGAAAAATCTATCCTCATTATTGACCAAGACACCAAGACCAAAAATGACCGGACTTGGTGTTTTTGGGAAAAAGGGAATCAGAATCCGTTCGACCAAATTGTACATCGCAAGTGGCAAAAGGTCTACTTTCACGGCACCAACTACTCCGATACGCTTGATCTAGGCGAATATTCTTACAAGTGGCTGAAAGGCATTGACTTCTACAATTTCGTCCGTACTGATCTGGCTACCAATCCCAACATCAAATTTGTCAACGAGCGTATTGAGCGCCTGATCGATACGCCCGCCGGTGGATTTATCATTACCACCGAAAACCAATACTTGGGCGAGTACGTGTTTGACAGCATCAAACCCCTTCGGCTGGATTTGGATGACTGTCACAATATGCTTCAACATTTTAAAGGATGGGAAATTGTGACGGACAAACCGGTCTTTGATCCGGCCTGCCCCACCATGATGGATTATCGGGTTGAACAACAGGGCGTTGGCGTTCGGTTCATGTACATATTACCCGAATCTCCCACACGCGCCATGATCGAATTCACGGTTTTTTCGGACAGTCTCCTCTCTCCTACCGACTACGATGTTGAACTTCACCGATACATTCGGGATTTTCTCAAAATAGAAAATTTCAGCATTGAGCACGAAGAGTTTGGCGTTATTCCCATGACCGACGAGCCGACTCCTCAACACATTGGCGAACATGTAATTCGCATCGGAACTGCCGGTGGGTACGTGAAAGCATCTACCGGATATGCCTTTCAACGCACGCAACGCTTTACGCAGGAATTGGTCCGTAATTTAGTGACCGTCGGCAAGCCGCTGCACGAGCCTAAGAAGTTCCGGCAGCGCTTTAAAGAACTCCTCGACAGCACGATGTTAAATGTATTGCTGAAAAATCGCGCTTCCGGAAAAGATATTTTTACCGCTCTTTACAAGAAAAACCCAACCCCTCGCCTCTTCGCTTTTTTGGACGAAGACACAACGTTCCGCGAGGATCTGCGTATTATGGCGACAGTACCGTTAGGGGCATTTACCCTTGGTTTGTTGGACGCGTTGCGCAAACGCATCTAAGTAGGATCGGCGGCTACATCTACCCACAAATAACTATTAGAATGCAACTTCAACGCCGAAGCAGGTAGGCTCTCACTGACAGGCTCTTCCAAAACGCGCCGAATAATGTCTCTTTTACGAGGACCGTTGGCTAAAACTATGGCCGTTTTGGCTTCCAAAAAATGTTTCAATCCTACCGTAATTCCTTGCGTAAGCGGCGTTTCTGACTGAAAGTATTTTTGTCCAACCGAGGCCGTAACTTCTTCTAACACAGAAACGTGTGCGTATGAATCAAAGGAACTTCCCGGCTCGTTCAGTCCTAAGTGGCCGTTTAAACCAATACCCACCATGATGATATCCAGGCCGCCATGCTTTTCAATGAAATCATTAACGCGTTGGCATTCCGCTTCCAGATCAGTGGCCAGACCATCAAAGAAAGAAACACGTTCGGGACTGATTCCCAATGGTTTAATGAGGGGTGCATCAATGTATGAGCGGCAACTGCCGGCATTATCGGCCGCAATGCCTACCCACTCATCCAACGCAACAAACGTAACTCTGTCAAAATCGCCGGGTTGGGCATCGGCTACTATTTTT
Source organism: Runella sp. (assembly GCF_965279615.1). Classification (NCBI taxonomy): domain Bacteria; kingdom Pseudomonadati; phylum Bacteroidota; class Cytophagia; order Cytophagales; family Spirosomataceae; genus Runella; species Runella sp. Next base: position 1,320,489 of record NZ_OZ257252.1, read on the forward strand.
TGGAAGGTCAACAGTGGCGTTTCGCCGGAAGCCACGCAAATGGTAGCCTGTGGGTTGTTGCGAACATGCGCCAGAATAAAATGGGCTGCGTGGGTTGAAAGCTCTTCGTACGTGGGAAAAACGTGGTAATTCATCAGAGGATTGGTTATTGCTTTTTAAATAAGTAGGGCTGACCGGTCGTTTTCTACTCATTCTTACGTAAAAATCTGTGAGTGGCCAAGCGTGAGAATCTGATTTTACGGCAACGTGCCGTCGGTTTCTCAAAACCACGAAAACAAAAATTTACTCCGGTACCTCAAAGTTGCAACTTCCGATACGCCTTTTCAATTCTTCGATCAAAATCTCTACATGATTACTCGAAAATAACTTTATTTTTTTCTTTACCTGCCCAAATTGGGTCAGATCAAACAGCATAACCACTTCATTTTTGGGCATTTCAGTATGACGGCCGTACTTTTGGTTTTTATAAGTACGCGCTCGTTGGGAGTTGAGCAGGATAGAGACATGAAACTCAAAACCCGAATAGTGCACGCACAGATCAATACCCTCAAAATAATCCTGACGTAATGAATAGCTTACACGCTCAAATTGACCGGAGGTCAGGCAAAGTACATAAAAGTGAAAATCCCGAACCAAGGACGGATAACTTCTCAATAGCCGAGCTTTCACCGAAGTCGTCGCAAATGTCTTCAATGTTCCTCTTATTCCGGTCTGAATGTGTTCATCATCAATGGTTGTAAAGTGCCGGTTCACGTAATACTCCCACAATTCTGTTTCGTCAGGCAAACGACTTTTGAAGAAAATATATTTATAAAATGCCAATGCGAAAGGCGGCAGCCTGGCTTTTTCAACGTCCGGGTCTATGGGCAGCTTTTCACCAGTGTAATGAAAAGCCGCCACTTGTGTTTCCAGCTCTTTCGTTGTCCACTTTTTTTGTTTTATAAGCAGCACTTCGTTTCCTTCAAACTGCACGTCAACAGTGCTGTTATCGGCAAAAATGTTTTTATTTTCGCACTTTTTATATGTCATTTAATTGAGGGTTATTTTAACCCAAAGACCAAACGCAGGATTTTTACTCGTTTGATCACCAACCAATATAAGCCCGCACTCACCGCCAACGACAGCGTACTTATCACCAAAAAACCACCCCAAACGCCCAAATTAAGTTTGAGTAAATAATACCCAATGGCAATGATGACGGTTTGATGTAAAATATAAAACGGATAAACGCCTTCATTAAGCTTTGCTAAAATGGGATGATTGTGATTAAGGTAATAATGCCCGTAAGCAATGCTTGCCAAGACCGAAAACCACGTCAGACAAAAGGAATTTATATCCCAAACCACATCATACCATTTTTCATCGTCCCATTCAGGGTAGATAAACAGACGGCTCATAAAAAGTCCGTACAGAATGATCGTCGTAATCAGCGTAGCCCAGCCATAAATGTGGCGTTGGTTGGTCATTACCTGCCACATTGTTGGGCGGCTAACCAATAGATACCCACCCCAAAACAGCAGAATATTGAAGACAAAATAGGCCCAATCGTCGAAAAGTGCGTGAGTTTCATCGGGATAAAAAGGTTGCAGAATAACCTGGCTGATGATCAGTACCAAAGCGTACCACAAAGCACCGCCTTTTCGGGCAACCAAACGCTCAACCCAATTCATAAATCGCAGCCCACTGCCGGCTTTCAGCCAACGGAAAAGCGGAATACTGATCAACGAAAACAAAAACAGATAGGCCACAAACCACAGGTGATGCCAACTGAAACTGCCTTTGGGATAGGACACAAATTCAAAAACTGTTTTATAAAAATCGGCATATCCGTCGAAATGAACACCGTTAAAAAGGCGCTCATAGTAGATCTGCGGTGGTACGATCACGAACATTCCAAACACTAAAGGAATAAATAAACGCTTAACCCGTTCGCCGGCATACGCTCCGTAAGTGCGTTTTTTGAGCGCGAAATAGGTTCCTGCACCGGAAATGAAAAACAACAACGGCATACGCCAATAATGCAGCCAGATCATAACCCACCGCAGCACCTGGCTTTTCTCTTCACTTTTAATGTGCCAATCCCACGGCACATAGATCATACCGACGTGATAATACAGCAAAACAACAATGCAAATAACCCGCAGCCAATCAAGGTCATAGCGGCGCGGCGCAGAAGTAAGTAAAGGATCTTGTTCTGTAACTGTTTTTTGAGGTTTCATGGTTGTTTGTTTTTTCAGCAAAACAACAACCTTCGAATCATTTACCTCCTATTTGCCGACAAAATCGAAGTTCGTGCTTATCGGGAAGCATAAAAAATACCCTCAGGATAACCAAAAGGGCATTTTCGAAATCAACGCTCAACCAACTGCTTTCGCAGCTCATTACTTCTAACTAAGAATTTATCTATTTTTTCACAAAATACATTACCTCTTCGGCAGGGTCGGTGTTCTGACCAATATATAACCACAACTCATTTCCGCGCATTTCGTAAAAAGAAGCATTGTACAGATTCCGATAGTAAGTATCTTCCGCTTTCATGTTGTCGGAAGGCCCGGCCATTTCAGTAGTCATCAAATGATCTTTCTTAACGATCAGTCCTTTTTCTTCATCAAGACTGAATTCGCCGCCGTAAAGATTTACAAAACTCCTTCCGGTCAATTGGTATGAATTGTCGGATTGTTTAACAAATTTCAGGGAAGCGGTATTTTTCAGATTTGTCAGCAAAGGATGAGTGGCGTAGTCTTTCAGTAACCATTCCGTGCCGTCCAATGACCCAAACGCGGCTTTCATCCGCGCTATTTGCTCGGTTTTGGGCGTATCCGTATCGACAGAAGATTCTTTACAGGCACTTACCATTAACAAACAAAGGATCGGGATTAAAATAGAAAAGAGTGCTTTCATGGGTGTATTGATTTAAGAATTAACTACATGACCCCAATGGAAATGATTTGGTTGGAATCAGCATACACTTTTTTGCAAATCTATTCTGCGCTGCCCATCAACGTTCTCACCACATGTTTATGGTTTTTACCAATGGGCAACTCTTGGCTGTTTGTGAGTATTAAGGTGTTGCCTTCAATATAATCCACGTATTTCTTATTGATAATGTAGGACTTATGAATACGGATGAAATTTTTGAGCGGCAGTTGGCTCTCAAAACTGCTCAATGTGCGGGCTGTGAGCAGAAAATGATCCTGTAACCACACTTTGACATAGTTGCCGTAGCTTTCCAAAAAATGAATATGATTGATCTCGATCTTCGTATATCGTTTATCCGATTTGACATACATAAATTCTTCCGCCGCCGAAACCTGCTCTTCCGTCACTGCCGCTGATTGTTTCCATTTTGCCTGATCCATTACTTTGTTGACGGCTTTTAAAAATCGGTCAAAACGGAAGGGTTTCAGAAGATAATCACACACATCCAACTCAAAGCTTTGCAGTGCATATTCTTCATACGCCGACGTAATAATGACCAATGGTTTGCGGTTCAGCGTTTTCAAAAACTCCAGTCCGTTGAGCTTAGGCATTTGAATATCTAAAAAAAGCAGATCCACAGACGTATCGTTCAGAAAAGCAATGGCATCGGCGGCGCGGTAAAATTGACCGCTTAGCTCCAAAAAAGGCACTTCTTCCATGTATTTTTGGATGACCTTGTGGGCCAGCGGCTCATCGTCCAATATCACACAGCGAAGCATCATTTTTGAAGTTTTGGTTTACTGTTGGAATGTTGATTTTATATGATTTCTAAATTGTTTTACCTAAGCTGTCGAGCACACATATTCGGATTTCAGTAACGCTCTAATGGTTGCTGCCGGTCGGGTTGTGAGCAACCCTCCGCACGGGGAGGCACTTTGTGTGCAGAGGGTTGCTCACAACCCGACTCTAACCCTTTCACAATGTGCAGAGGGTTGCTCACAACCCGACCGGAGGACCGTTAAAGCACTAACCGGAGAACAATCTATTATTTCAAATACTCTAAAATTTACGTTCAAGCACGTAATACAAGGTTAACTCAGCTTTAAAAACGCCTTCTTCTTTTTCAATAATAAGTATATGTTTATCAGGATACAACAAAGCTAAGCGCTTTCGTACATTTTTCAATCCTATGCCATCTTTCTGAATCGCTGTTTCTTCAAAAGAATTGATGCACGTAAAAGTTAAACAATTCCGATTACTGCTCAAAGACAGAAACAAAAACCCGGGATTTTCTGCCTGTTCAATACCATGCTTAAAGGCATTTTCGACAAAAATAATTAAAAGCAAAGGTGATATTTGTCTTTGTTCATCGTCAATGGATTTCTCAAAAGTTACGTTCAGATCAACGGTTAACCGCAGACGTTGCAGTTCAATGTAATCTTCAAGGTACTTGATCTCCTGCCCGATAGCCACTCGTGGTTGATTTCCCTGATAAATAACGTACCGCATCAATTCAGACAATTGCAAAATGGCTTCCGGCGCTTTATCCGACTTTTCCAGACTCAAAGCGTACAGATTGTTAAGGGTATTGAAAAAGAAATGGGGATTGATCTGCTGTTTCAACAGATCCAGTTCGGCCTGCATCTTCTCCTTTTCAAGATTGGTAATTTGGTTGTTTTGGTTGAACCATTGAATCGCCAACACAATGGGCAGGCTGATCAGCATAATTCCCAACACGCCCATGCCATTTTCGAACTGAAAAGGATTGTCCGGAAAAACTTTTCCGAATGTGGTATTGATAGGTAACCACAAAAGCAACTGCGCAAGGATTGGATAAATGGCCGCCGTAGTTGTCAGCAGCGCTAATCCATATATCAAAACACCTTTTTTCTTTAAAATGACGGAAACCAAAAAATAACGATTTAACACAAAGCATAAGTAGCCCGCCATGTACATCAAAAATAACTGAAGGCTGAAACTCAGAAAAAGGCCAAAATGACGAATAAGTTTCTCAAAACTAAACACAAAACCGATCAAAAGTTGCTCTTGTGTATGAAAACGCGGGTCATCCAAACTGGAAACGGCCATTGCAGAAAGTGTTATTGCAAGGAGCAACAACGTAAAAATAATCGCTTTTTCGACACTAAGTCGCCGTATCCATTCTATATTCTCACTTCGTTTTTCAATAAAGGCATTGATTTCCAAGGCAATGCTCAATAATACACTGTACAGTAAAGCTTCCCAAAACATATTTTCCCGTACAGGAATTTGGGGATATTGCGACAACAGCCACGCAGTACAGGGCAAGTACACACTATAACAGAGAATCCATATTAGCCCATACTGAGCGGTTGAAAGGCGTTTTTTCAATGTCATTTTCTTCCATTCCAACGCCAAAACAGGGGCTAAAAACACACTTAATATACCAATAGTAATAAAATATATGGCCCAACCGGATGCAGGTTTTTCATTGGCGCTGCCAATACTTAACCAAAAGATAATAGCTCCAAAAGCCCATTCGGTATGGGCCAAAAAGAAGTGAGTCAGGAAATGGATTGCCTTTTTCATACACGAATGAGAATAAAAGAAGGGCTAAAAAGCAGTTTTTCCAAGGAATAATGATGAAAGTAACAAAACTCCTGACGAACGTCTTTTGAATGCGTTTGTCACGACTTCCGTTTCCTTGGTCATTATTTATTTACCTCTTAATTCTTCGCGGCTACTTTTGACGCAGTTTTTCTACCATCAACAGCAATGAAATGAACGAACTGCACATTGAAAATCTCACCAAAGTATACAGCAACAGCGTAAAAGCATTGGACAACGTCAACCTGTCCATTTCCGCAGGAATGTTTGGGCTATTGGGTCCCAACGGTGCCGGCAAATCTACGCTGATGCGCACCCTCGCCACATTACAGGCTCCCGACTCAGGGAAGATGCTTTTTGCGGGTGAAGATATTCATGCCAATCCGCACGGATTGCGAAAACAGCTTGGCTACCTGCCGCAGGATTTTGGCGTTTACCCCAAGGTATCTGCCCTTGATCTGCTGGACCATTTGGCGGTACTGAAAGGTTTATTGAATAAAAAAGAGCGCTCAGAACAGGTTTTGGCGCTCTTACAACAAACGAATTTGTATGAAGTTCGAAAGAACGCAGTAAGCACTTTTTCGGGCGGAATGCGTCAACGGTTCGGCATTGCACAGGCATTATTGGGCGCGCCTAAACTCATCATTGTCGACGAACCCACGGCGGGCCTTGACCCCGAAGAACGTAACCGTTTTCATAATTTATTGAGCGAAATCGGCGAAAGTGTGGTCGTCATTCTCTCCACACATATCGTGGAAGATGTTCGGGAGCTCTGCACCAACATGGCGATCTTGGCCAACGGTAAGGTGATTCTAAAAGGTAAACCTGACGAACTAATTGCGGGACTGAAAGGAAAAATATGGAGTAAAACCATTGACAAACAATCGCTTAATGGCTACAAAAACAACTTAACGGTTCTTTCTACGCGGCTGTTCTCGGGCAAAATGCAACTTCATGTCTTGTCCGATCATTGTCCCGAAGCGGGTTTTGAGTCCCTGAATCCTGATTTGGAAGATGTTTATTTCTCGGCCTTATTCGGCGGAAAGGAGGCTGCAAGATGCTGATTCTTATCCTGCAGTATGAGCTGAAGTATTTATCAAAACAGCTTGTTTTCATCGGCTCAGCGATTGCGTGTTTTTTGCTGGGAATACTTTCTTTGCGAGGCTCTTACGGCGGCGATGAAGTCTACAAGAACGCACCTTATGCCATTACAACAGTTATCTGTTTGCTATCCCTTTTTTCGTTGTTTATCAGCACGTTGCTCACTGCCAACGTTGTTTTACGCGACAGCGAATACAAAACGGAAGCCATCATTTACACTACTTCTATCTCCAAATTCAGTTATATTGCCGGCCGATTTTTGGCACTGTTGGCAGCGTTATTTTTTTTGATGGGTACATCAGCACTTGGCATTTACGCCGGCACTTTTCTAATTTCTCCCGACGAACTGAGCCCCAATCAATGGCGTAATTATCTATCACCTCTGCTCCTTTTCGGACTTCCCAATGTGCTGTTTGGTGTTACATTTCTCTATGCTACGGCCCTTTTAAGTCGGAATATCAAAACGGTGTACATCACGGGAGTTATGATGTATATTCTGTACTTGGTCGGTTCTATTTTAGGCAATTCACCCTTGATGGCGTCTTCCTCCCTCAAATCTGATCATGATGCGTTGTTACCCATTTTGCTCGACCCTTTTGGGCTGACTGCCTTCTACGGAGAAAGCCGTTTGTGGTCTGTGTATCAACGCAATCATACGCTTTTTACGTTGGAAGGTGCTTTTTTGGGCAACCGCATTTTATGGATTTCCTGTTCGCTGTTAGTCCTGTTCGTTGCAAGCTATTTGTTTTCTTTTCGAACGTCTTCTTCCTCAACTTCCGGCAAAAATCCATCTAAGATCAAACCCATCAGACCAATTCCGTACCGCTCGGTCGTCGGCAGTACCGAAGGTGCACGCTACGCTTGGCTTTCGTTTCTTTCACAAATTCGAGTCGATTGCATTGGGTTATTTAAAAGCCCATCGTTCGCGGTTATGCTGCTGTTGTGGGCATTTTTGATCGGTATTGATTTAAAAGAAACGCTTTTCAACGGACTATTGGGCATTTCGTCCTATCCTACCACGGGAATTATTATCGAGCAACTTCGGGCGTCGCGGCCGCTGCTTATTATCCTTATTTTCTACGCGGCGGAATTGGTTTGGCGGGAACGTTCGCTGCGCATTCAGGCACTCATCAGCGCCTCTCCAATGGTTGACCTTACTTTTTGGGGCGCAAAATGCGCGACATTGGCGTTGCTGACGGCGGTTTTTGTATCGTTAAATATCACTATTGGAATCACACTTCAATTGCTGTCGGGTTATTCCAACTTTGAGCCGATGCGCTATCTTTCGCTTTATTATTATAGCGGTCTTCCGTTGTTTTTGATGGGTGTTTTAACGTTCGTTATTCAGCTTGTTTCACCCAACAAATACATCGGACTGTTACTGAGCATTTTGGCCATTGGTCTCATCATTTTCAGTCGACGATTAGGGCTTGAACATTACTTACTGCGCTATGCTTCTACACCCGAATTGTTGTTTTCCGACTTCAACCAATTTGGCTATTACGCCAAGCCTTTCCATTGGTACATGCTCTATTGGACGGCCTTTGCCGGATTCATGTTTTTGTTGAGTGCCGGGTGGAAAAACAAAACGGCTCGTAAATCAGCATTTGCGTGTTTGGCAGTATTCATTCTAACGGGTAGTTATATTTTCTATCAAAGCAATATCCTCCAACCCTATTGGTCGTCTGACAAAATACGCGCGATGAAAGTGGGTTACGAAACGAAGTACAAACCGTTCGCTCATTTACCGCAACCTACCATTACGGCGATAAAAATATATGCCGATTTATTTCCTGAAGAACGGCGCTATCAGGTCAAAGGAACCTATCGCCTCGAAAACAAAACCGCATTGCCCATAACGAAAGTATTGGTTTGGTTAGACACCGAAAGCAACGCCTCCGCGCTTGCACTTCCAAATGCCGAACTGACAGAACACGACGCCGAATTCGGACATTATTGGTTTCAATTAAAACAACCGCTTTTGCCGCATCAACAAACAACAATGACGTTTTCGTTTGAGGTATCCAAGCAGGGATTTGCGCGTTTTAACAATGAGCATTCTATCCTTGAAAACGGTTCTTACATCGAATTGGAAAAATATGTCCCCCGATTTGGCTACGCCGAACACATCGAGATTGGCGACCTTAATGAGCGAAAAAAACAGGGGCTCCCTCCTCAAATCCGCCGTTCTTCTCCCGCCAATCAATACGCATTGGTCGATTTTGACGCCGTTATTTCCACCGCCGCCGACCAGCGTATTATAACCGTGGGGGCTTTGCAAAAAGAGTGGAATAAACACAATCGGCACTATTTCCATTACAAAACATCGCAGCCCATCAATTTCATGTTTGCGATCTCCTCCGCAAAATATAGCATTCTGAAAGAAAATTACCGAGGCGTAGCATTGCAACTCTGTTATCTGAAAGGCCATGAATACAACGTTCCCGGTATGCAGAAAGCGATGAAAGATGCGTTGAAACAGTACAGTGAATCGTTTGGACCATACCAATACAACCGGTTGACACTGGCCGAGATTCCGCACTATCGCGGCTCGGCAACGGCCTATCCGGGCGTTGTGTTTTGCGCCGAAAACATCAATTTTCTGAGCGATTTCAGAGATACTGCCAAGGTCAATTATACGTATGCCACTGTCGCTCACGAGATCTCGCACCAGTGGTGGGCCAATCAACTCATCCCGCAGGATGATGCCGGTTATAAATTTCTGACAGAATCCTTAGCTAAGTATTCGGAAGTTTCATTGCTCGAAAAATCATTTGGCAAACAACGGATGGCCGCTTATCAGGAAAACGATATGGATCTTTATTTTTCGTTGAGAGAAGGAGGAACCGCCGAATTGCCTTTGTACAGATCCGAAGGACAGCCGCAGGTATATTATCAAAAAGGAGGTTTGGTGATGTATGCGCTGAAAGAATTAGTGGGTGAAGCGGCAATGAATCAGGTGTTGAAAAATATGTTGCTTAAACATACCTACCCTTTACCCAAAGCAACTTCTGCGGATTTTATCCATGAGTTATACGCCGTTGCTACTTCGGCGCAGCGCTTGCTCATCGACGATTGGCTCAAAAAAGTAATAACTTATGATCTGAAAATTACGTCAGCAACGAACAAAAAGCTGCCCAATGGGCAGTATAGGCTTACTTTAGGCATAGTTACCCGCAAAAATGAACAAATGCCTTCGGGTCAACGGAAAGCTGTTCCGGTGAATGAATCGTTTGATGTTGCCGTTTATGACGATGGCCCCGCCGGCGAAAAAACGCCAAAGTTGCTTTATTTTCAAAAGCAGGCATTTTCCGGGAATACAACAATGTTGACCTTCATCATATCGAAAAAACCCCGCTATGCTATCATTGACCCTTATTGCTATATGCCTGATGAAAACAGACCTGACAATGGGAAAATAATAAAGTGAGATTTCTATTTTCAGAAATCTCTATCTTACCTTTGGGCGCACTTTCTCAACGCCTACGATGAAATTAAAAGTACAGAAGGCCACTTTGGCCGGGATTAAATCATTGCGCACGTTATTTCTGCAGGAGACAAATTTTCAGATCAGGTACAATGCATGTCATGAACGCGGCTGGACCGACTCGTATCGACTCATCATTGATCATCATGTGGTTGGTTATGGTTCCATCAAAGGACAGGAAATTCCCGACAGAGACACCGTTTTTGAGTTTTATGTGATCCCGGCTTACCGTACTTACACCGCACTGCTTTTTGAAGAATTGCTGAAAGTTTCCAAAGCCACCTATATCGAATGCCAAAGCAACGATGCCTCACTGTCGTCCCTGATCTATGAATATTCTGAGAACATCAACGCACAGGCCATTCTTTTTGAAGATCATCACGTAACCACCATCACCCATCCCGAAACACAGTTTCGCCTTCGCACCGATGACGATCCGCACGTTGAGGGAGCAGGGGCGTACGTATTACAGCATCAGGGTAGGATTGTTGCTACGGGCGGTATCATGTTGCACTACAATATTCCTTTTGCCGATCTGTTTATGGAGGTCAACGAAAGTTACCGAAACAACGGTTTGGGCAGCTATCTTCTTCAGGAATTGAAAAGGGAATGTTATCAACAGGGCCGAGTTCCGGCAGCTCGTTGTTCTATTCATAATAAAGCTTCAAAAGCCACCCTCCTCAAAGCGGGATTTAAAGTAGCGGGATTTATGCTTTTCGGTACTGTAAAAGGGTAATTGCATACTTACAAAAAAACATTTTCTGCTCTATCTTAGAATTCACGCGGAGTACTTTACGGCATCTTATATATACCAATTAAATTAATATTTTTCTTATTCTTATGTTAATTGGTATGTTTTTAGTAAACTGCTAGAATATTCGTTCCGGGAAGACTGGTCGCCATGACCACCTTTTCGGTTAAAAATTTTATGCCCGGTATAACCGATTGATTATGACCCCTTTGATGTGCCTGCTGATAAATCTTAACGAAGATGACCTACTTATTTTTAAGCCGGCTCTTGAATACCTCAACAAACCCACTCAATATATCAGTACAACCGGTGCCGGCGAAGCGCTGAAGCTGTTGCCTCAAGAAAATACCATTCCTGCAAGTTATTCCCATCATCATTTACATCAGCTCTTTCGAGCAGCGAGACAAAATCGAAACGGTTGACTCAGATGGTGTCTTTTTTAGTAGCAAACCCGCTCACATTGATGACATCAGATCACTTTTTTTATTCTATGCATACATTTCAACCTTTGATATAAACGATAACAATCAAGTATAATGAAAAACGAATCCATAAAAATCCTTCAACAAAATAAGAAAACCATTCTTGATCTTTGGATGAAAAATCAGGCAGTGGAAGAAGGATTTCGAGACTATCTTTTGAACAATGAGAATCAGCTTGAGCAATCCGATGAGCTTTTGACAGTGCTGTTAAATTCACTTAATGACGAAAATTTTGAAAATATACGTTCCAAAGAGTTTGACAAGATAATTGATGTCCTCGCCGGTATATCCGTATCTCGTGCCAAGCAGGGGTTTTCACCCCGCGAAACCGGAGAGTATATCTTTGGGCTAAAAGACGCTTTACTACAGGTAGCACAGCAGGAAATCAAGGATTTGACGGTACTGTATCAAACCATTCTGAATATTTCCAAACTCTTCGACCACCTCGGTATCGTAACGTTTGAAACATTCATCAAAGGTCGGGAGGATGTGATATTTCGCCAGACAGAAGAGATTACCGAGATATCAACGCCCGTTATCAGAGTATGGGACGGAATCTTGGCCTTACCGATCATTGGTACATTGGATAGCTCACGCACGCAGGTAGTAATGGAAAACCTCTTGCAGGAGATCGTTGAAACCGGAAGCCAGATCGCCATTCTTGATATTTCAGGCGTTCCTGCCGTAGACTCGTTGGTAGCCCAACATTTGATCAAAACAGTAACCGCTACCCGCTTAATGGGCGCAGAGTGTATCATCAGCGGTATTCGTCCCGAGATTGCACAAACAGTAGTACATCTTGGCATTGATCTTTCCAACATTATTACGAAATCAACGCTGGCAAGCGCCCTGAAAACGGCTTTCACCATGCTTACACTGGAAGTTGTCAAAAAATCAAGAATAAAATAAATCGGAAAATACTGCGGATGGATAGAATACCTATTTTAAGAATGGGCCACTTTCTTTTGGTGACCATTCAGGTGGATTTATACGATCAACTTGCCGAAAACCTCGAATCTGATCTGATCAATATGGTCAAAAAAACGAACGCACGAGGAGTGTTAATTGATATTTCGGCCGTTTCGATCATTGATTCTTTTATGGGACGCATCTTAGGCAATATTGCCACCATGTCAAAAATCATGGATGCCGAAACAGTATTGGTAGGTATGCAGCCTGCCGTTGCCATTACATTGGTAGAACTGGGATTGCCTCTTAAAGGAGTATACAGCGCATTAAATGTTGAAAAAGGTATGGACCTGTTACGTTCCAGAATCGGACCTGACGAAAACGAGGAGCAGGACGAAGATGATGATACTGAATAAAGAGACTGTCCCCATTTTTAGAGAGCAGGATGTGGTTCCGTTTCGCAACCGGGTCAAAGAGTATACGATCAAAATTGGGATGGGCATTCTGAATCAAACGAAATTGATCACAGCAGCCAGTGAGTTGGTGCGAAATATGCTCAAATACGGCGGTGGAGGCAATGCTTCCATTGAAGTGGTCAGCGAAGGAAAAAATCAGGGTATCCGACTCATCTTTGCTGACAAAGGCCCCGGCATACAAGATATTACATTGGCCATGAAAGACGGTTACACAACGGGCAAAAGCCTGGGGTTGGGATTGCCCGGTACGCGAAGATTGGTCAACGAATTTAATATACAGTCGGAAGTTAACAAAGGAACGACTGTTACCATCATAAAGTGGAAAAATGGATAATAGAATTTTTTTCACTTATAAAGTGGAGGACCGCAGCTACGTTTCTTTTATTAAAAGAGAAATACACAACATTGTTATTCAGGCAGGGTTCAGCTCTATGCGGGCGGGCGAAGTAGACATCATTGTGTCTGAACTTACTTCCAATCTGATCAAATACGCAAACGGCGGTGAGTTGATCTATCGCCTGAGCGAAGAAGGTGACAATAAGACGTTTGAAATATTCTGTATGGACGATGGGCCGGGCACCAATGACATCACAAAGATGATGCGAGACGGCGCTTCCTCTGCCAATACACTGGGGCATGGATTGGGTGCGATCAAACGACTCAGCGATTTTTTTCAGATCTATTCAAAAGAAGATTGGGGAACCGTTGCCTACGCCAAAGTACACATGCATCCGGTGACACCCAAGATCCAACGCGGCTCAGGTGAGCTGAAAATACAGGCCATCCAGTTGCCGCTTCCCGGCGAAAAAGTGTGCGGAGACGGCTACTGGATCAAGAAGAACGGCGCCGAAACCCACATTTTTTTGGGCGACGGTTTAGGTCATGGCCCTTTGGCATATGAAGCCGTACAAACAGCCATTGCAGCTTTTAAAGAGTGTCAGGAATCAGACCCGGTAGACATTCTCCGGTTTATTCATCAAAATGTAAAAAAAACACGAGGATTGGTGGGGACGGTAGCTATTTTGAACAGCAAAAAAAACGAATGGAATATTTGCGGAATAGGCAATATTACCACTCGCCTATATCAGGGACTTGAATCCAAAAATTGCATTTCACACAACGGAATCATTGGGATGAATATTCCCAATACTATTGACAGCTACCGAGTACCGGCAGATACGTATCCGGGTATCATTATGTATTCTGACGGCATACGCAATCGTTGGAACCCTGCAAAATTTCCTTTTATCCTTAATTATGATTCGTCGATCATCGCCTCTGTCATCTTCAAAGATAATGCCCGGCGTACTGACGATATGACGATATTAACAGGCAAAGTAACTCATTGAAAACCATGCAAGAGGTAGCCAAAATCAATCTTGACAACGAAATGGATCTGATCCTTGCGCACAAGCGCACGATGAAACTGGCGGAATTGTGTGGGCTTACGCTTACCGCACAAACCGTTTTTGCCACCGCCGTTTCAGAAATTGCCCGTTGTGCTATTGGCTATGGTAATAAATCGTACCTTGTACTTGGCATTCATCACCTCAAACTCAACCGCAAAGAAATTGTTGCTTCGGTTTTCAATACGATTAACCTGAGCAATAAAAATTCAGAAGCTTTTTCTTACGCTGCCCGCCTCATGGGCGATTTGCACCTTTCCAACGAAAATGGGTTATATGAAGTAAGGATCAACCAACGGATTCACTTTGGCGGGCTTATTTCTGACGCGAAGATCGAGTCTTTCAAAAATTATTTCAAGCAGGAGCCTCCCCTTTCGCCTTATGATGAGATCCGAAAAAAAAATATCCAGTTAATTGACCTCTCAGAACGGCTGCAAAAAAGTGAAACGCAATACCGTTTATTGACCGATACGTTACCGCTCATGATGTTTGCCCTCAATCCCCTTGGAGAAGTAACGTATGCCAACAAATGGCTGAAAGATTATTTGGGCGAAACCTTCAACCAAGTTTCCAACAGCTCATGGCAATCAATACTTCATCCGGAGGATCTAAAAGATATTTGGCAAAATTGGGAAAGAGCTTTAGTCAATACTACCGTTTTTCGTGCACAGGCGCGGTTAAAGCAAAAAGAAAAAGACCGATTTCTTTGGCACCTTATTTCCATCATTCCCATTAACAATGAAAAAGATGGAATCAGTAATTGGATAGGTTTTTTTGTGGATATAAACGCCCAAAAGTCAATCGAAGAAACACTCAAGGATAACAAAGAACTCAAACAGACCCAGATAGAGCTTGAGCGGTATCAATCCCGGTTGGAGCAAAAGATCAATGAATTGAACATCAGCAATCATGATCTAGAACAATTTGCCTACATCGCCAGCCATGATTTGCAGGAACCTTTACGCAAGATCAAAACATTTTCGTCTTTACTGGAGAAAGATCTAACGCTGAATCCGGACCAAAAAACCTATTTTGATAAGATCATTTCGTCCTCCGACCGTATGTCCAATCTTATCAAAGACGTGCTTAATTACTCAAGATTGTCCAACCACATGGAGCAATTCATCCCGGTCGATCTTAATGCTATCGTGGATACGATCAAGAGTGATTTTGATCTGCTGCTCCAAGAGAAGAAAGCAACCCTCACCAGTGTGTCACTTCCGGTAGTGGCGGGAATTCCTTCACAACTTTTACAGCTCTTTTCAAATCTTATCAGTAACTCACTCAAATTTGCCGAAAAAAAACCGGTCATTTCCATTACCTCCAAACGCCTTTCCGGCGACGAAGTGAAGGCCATTCCGCAGCTGAACTCGTCAGCAAATTATGAGCGTATTACACTTACTGACAATGGGATAGGCTTCGAACAACAGTATGCAGAGAAAATATTCACGATCTTTCAGCGTCTCAACAATCGACAGTCCTATTCAGGGACCG
Organism: Runella sp.; assembly: GCF_965279615.1. NCBI lineage: Bacteria > Pseudomonadati > Bacteroidota > Cytophagia > Cytophagales > Spirosomataceae > Runella > Runella sp. The sequence goes on from NZ_OZ257252.1 coordinate 1,336,100, forward strand.
GGATCGGTCTGGCACTTTGCAAAAAAATAGTTTCCAACCACAAAGGACTTATTACAGCAGAAGGTCTGTTAAATCAAGGAGCTACTTTCAATATTTATTTCCCCGTCATTTAAACGCCGTTTGTCCGAAACTGTGCGGGTGTTTTACCCGTTATGCGCTTAAACGCCGTATGAAAAGCAGAAGTAGAATTATACCCGACCCGTTCGGCAATTTCATCGATCTTGAGGTGAGAAAAGGCTTTATCGGCCAACATATTTTTGGCTTCTTCCACACGGTACATCGCCATCAGATCAAAAAAACTTTGGTTGAGGCGGTCGTTGAGCACCTGCGACAAATGATGCTGCGAAACAGAAAGCCGTTGTGCCAATTTAGGCAGCGTAACGTCGTTTTCGAGATAGGGTTTTTCTTCCCGCAAATAGGCCTGCAAGCGTTGCAGGATCAGTTCGCCGTAATCATCGGAGAGCGAAGATTTTTCGTACTTCTTTCTGTTTTCGATCACTGCTGATTCCACTCGGAACAATGCCGAATGGTTGATGACCAGATAGCTTGTCAGGTAAATATAAAAAGTGATCAAACTTCCTAATAAATAATCGCCCAAGTCCTGTTTGAACGTAAGTTTTACCGCTATAAAAACGAGTGGGAATAAGGTAGTGATCAACATAAAATTACGCAACTGAGTCAAAGGAGCAACCCGTTGAAACACCCAAAAAGACAGTTCCGCTTTCTTAAACGCACGGTATATATCCCTCAAAGACAGCCAAATATAGATGATCATGCTTATCAATGTCAGGTCATTGACGTGATTGCGTATATGAAGCGGGTCTTCCGGTAGCCAATATTCAAAAGATTTATAAGGCAATTCGGGGTGCCAGGCGTCAATGTATGAATTGTACTTATAGTCATACGGCTGAAATTGCCAAAATCCGGAATACAAAAACCAAAAAAAGAAAGGGATAAGATGCCATCTCCAACCTTTGGGCAAATGACCGTGCAGGCGAGCGTAAATAAAAAAGTAAGGTAACAACGCCAAGAGGAAGTTGGTTGGCTCGGCATAATTATCCGTCCATAACACCTGAAACTGATAATTGGAATAACACAGAAATACTTCAAAAATAGCCGCTGAAAACGCCAGCATGGTCCAGCCCATGATGCGATTGGACAGCACTTTGGCCCGCGTTCCCGTCAGAAAAAGCCCTCCCAACAAGACGCCCTGCACGACACCCAACAAAATCACAATGGCAAAAAAATCAATGCGAACGGGCATGAGAGGCAAAAAATAGGGAACCGAAAAACTGAAAAATTTTAAATGTAAAATGATAAAGTGGCTGAACTGAAAACCTTTTAAACCGAGAAACTGAAAGGTATTAAATGTAAAATGATGAAGTAGTTAGACTGAAGAACCGAAAAATTTTAAATGTAAAATGATAAAGTTAAGAAGAAGTTCGGTCTTGCACCCATCCCTTTTTCAGTTTATTATTTTACATTTTTCGGTTTTTCGGTTCAACTACTTTTCCGGTTTATCATTTTACATTTTTCAGTTTCTCGGTTCAAAATTTCTCCGGTTTATCTCCAGCGTTTGTACTGGTTAATGAGTCCATTGGTACTGCTGTCGTGTGCGTCGATGGGCCAGTCGTTTTGGAGTTCCGGGTAAATTTGGTTGGCAAGCTGTTTGCCCAATTCCACGCCCCACTGATCAAAACTGAAGATGTTCCAAATAATACCCTGTACAAATATCTTGTGCTCATACATAGCGATCAGGCTTCCCAATACACGCGGCGTGATTTTCTTAGCTAATATTGAATTCGTCGGACGATTTCCTTCGAACACCTTAAAAGGAGCCAAAAACGCAATTTCTTCCGCTGTTTTTCCCGCTTTGCTGAGTTCATCGGCGGCTTCTTCATATGTTTTACCGTTCATCAACGCTTCGGTTTGGGCAAAGAAATTGGAAAGCAACATTTTGTGGTGCTCACCGATCGGATTGTGGCTCAACGCAGGCGCAATAAAATCGGCAGGAATCAACTTGGTTCCCTGATGAATCAACTGATAGAAAGCATGTTGGCCGTTGGTGCCGGGCTCACCCCAGATGATGGGCCCTGTTTGATAAGTCACTTTCTCACCTCCACGCGTCACATTCTTACCGTTCGACTCCATATCTCCCTGTTGGAAATAGGCCGCAAAACGGTGCATATATTGGTCATAAGGCAAAATAGCCTGCGTATCGGCGTCAAAGAAATTGTTGTACCAAATGCCCAATAAAGCCAATACGACCGGAATATTCTTCTCAAAACGTGCCGAACGGAAATGGTTATCCATGTCGTGCGCCCCCGCCAAGAGTTGTTCAAAATTTTGGAAACCAATGTAGCAGGAAATAGATAATCCAATGGCCGACCACAACGAATAACGCCCGCCGACCCAATCCCAAAAACCAAACATATTTTCGGGATCAATACCAAACTTCTCTACTTCGGTACGGTTGGTGGAGATCGCCACAAAGTGCTTGGCTACGTGAGCGCTTTCCTTCGCCGTTTCCAAAAACCAGCGGCGAGCCGTATGGGCATTGGCCATGGTTTCCTGCGTTGTAAAGGTCTTGGACGCGATCATGAACAGCGTCGTTTCAGGATTCAAATTTGTTAACGCTTCGGCAATGTGCGTGCCGTCTACGTTCGACACATAATGCACATTCAGCCCTTTTTTGCCGTATGCTTTCAAGGCCTCCGTCACCATAACGGGGCCAAGATCAGAGCCGCCAATGCCGATATTGACCAAATCGGTGATCTTCTTCCCCGAAAATCCTTTCCATTCACCGCCACGTACTTTCTCCGAAAAGACCTTCATTTTTTCCAATACTTCGTTCACATCAGGCATCACGTCTTTGCCATCCACGAGCACGGGTGTATTGGAACGATTGCGCAAGGCTACGTGCAATACCGAACGTTTTTCGGTGGCATTGATCTTATCGCCCGTAAACATTTTTTCGATGGCTTCACTCAGTTGACACTCCCGCGCCAAATCGCAGAGATACGCCAAGGTACGACCATTGATGCGATTTTTAGAATAGTCAACGATGATATCTCCCAAGCGCAGTGAGAACTTCTTAAATCGGTTGGGATCTTCGGCAAAAAGCTCTTTCAAGTGCTTCTTGCTGATGCTCTTATGATGGGTTTTGAGTTTGCGGTAAGCAGCCGTCTGATCAAAAGGAATGGCTTGTAACATCTGTTTTGTGATTTTTTATGAATATGCAAAAGTAGGATTTTCGCCGGCTTTCCGCACATTTTGGTTATATAAAGTGGTTTTTGAAGCATAGAAGTGCGCTGCTTTACTATTTTAGCATGCCTGTGCAAAAGAACTTGAAGCAGAGTAGTGTCATCGGTTTCTCAAAACCGCTGATTTTCCAAGCGACGGCAAAATCCTACTAAAAGTATTTGGAAGAAGTATAAAACAATTGTGCAGAAGGTTTCTCAAAATCGCCGTTGCTTTGAATTGGAATTTTGTCTGGATATATAAAATTTAGTTTTATATATTTAAAAAAACTTTCTGCATGAAACTCCTATGTATATTATTGTTTCTTCTGCTCAGTTTTCAGATGAAAGCGCAAAACATTTTAATTCGGGGAAAAATCAAGAATCCTACCGCTCGTACCATTGAAATTATGCTATTTCCTTATGCTCAAAAGAATATTAAAGAAGTGCTTTTTTTAAACGATGCCAATGAATTCGAATTTAAAACAACATTGAATGACATAGCCTATATGACGCTGACGTTCGACGAGAATCGCTCAATCAACAAAGGAGGGCAACTACATTGGTATATTCTGGAACCAAACGACGAGGTTACCATGACATTTGATGCTAAAAATTTTTGGCAATCAATTTGTTACACAGGCAATTCGGCGGCAAAATTTAGCTATTACAAAGAAGATTTTGCAACAACAACGCTAAGTCAGAATTGGGAAACCACTGCAAAAGCCAAATTGAAATCCTCCAAAAATGAATTTTATCGTTATCTGACTCAAATAGAAAACTCAAGACTGAAAATACTGGAAAAATACAAATCACAACTTACACCTTCTTTTTGTACAATTTGTCGAGCCGATGTAAAAGCTGCCATTGGCAAAAAGATGGTTCAAGCTATATACCGGGAAGCAGAGGCAAAAAGTATAGAACCTACAGATTCACTAATCCCTGTGGCTTACCGAGGCTCATTTACCGAAATAATTCCGCTGCAAAATGAGATAACGGCTAAGTCGATGAGTTACCCAACGATGGTAATGTACTTTCTAATGCTCAAATATCCTTCGCCCGGAATTCCGTTTGGGGAACAAAATGACTATTTTAAGACCAACAAATCGAAATTTCATCCTGCGTTTGTTGAAACGTTACAGAGCGAACTGCTTGAGGGTGAAATAAACTATAAAGGTGCTACTCCCGGCCTATTGCATCAAGTTACGGAGTTTGAAAAACAATATCCACACAGTCGTTTTACAGCCCGAATCAAAGAAGTGCTTATCAAAAAAGCAAGGTTTTTGCCCGGCAAACCTGCCTTTGCTTTTACCTTGCGAGATACAACCGGGCAATATGTACAATTGGCTGATTTTAAAGGGAAAATCGTCTATTTAGATTTTTGGGCAAGTTGGTGTGGGCCTTGTATTACTCAAATCAAATCTGCTAAAAAACTCAAAGATCATTTCAAAGACCAAAAGGACTTGGTGTTTATATATATTTCTATTGATGAAAAGGATAGTAATTGGCGCAAAGCCATTGCAAATCATCACATAACGGGAATACACTTGCGTGATGATATAAAAAATGAAAAAAGCATAGCCAATATCTATGATGCAACCTCTATTCCTTCATCGTTTATCATTGACAAAACAGGAAATTTCTACGCCATACAACCGCCAAGTCCAAGCGAAAAAGAAGGCAAAGCGTTACTAAAAGTATTGGAAGAAGCACTGGCGAAATAGCAAAATGGTGCTTTTGCCACTACATTTGTCGGCAACCAACGTCGGCGAGGCTTGGAGCGGGGGCACGGTACTCCGCTGCGGCCCAGCCCTCGCCAACGTTGTAACTCTTATTCAAAATCATGCTCACCTCCTTCCTCACTGCCGACTGGCGCAAATTGGCGATGGTCAATTACGCAGTTCCTCCCAACCTCCTGCAACCACTGGTTCCCAAACACACCGAACTTGATTTGTTTGAAGGACACTGCTTTGTAAGCCTGATTGGTTTTTTATTTGATAATGTAAGCCTTCTGGGCAGACCGATTCCGTTTCATACCACGTTTGAAGAAGTCAATTTGCGGTTTTACGTCAAGCATCGTGCAGAAGATGGCACTTGGAAACGAGGCGTTACTTTTGTGAAGGAAATTGTCCCGAAATATGCGGTTAGTTGGGTAGCGAATGCCATCTATCATGAGCCTTACGTCACAATGCCGATGCGTCACCATTGGGAAAATGCGGACGATCAATTAACCGTAAGTTATGAATGGAAAAAAAAGGAATGGCACCGTTTAAAACTTATCGCCGACGATACGGCAATTCCAATGGAAGTTGGCAGTTTGGAGGAATTTATCACCGAACATTATTGGGGGTATACAAAATACAATGCTTCCACTACCTATGAGTACGGTGTTGAGCATCCGCGTTGGGAAATTTACCCCGTCAAAACACAAACAATTGAAGTAGATTTTGGAGCAGTGTACGGAAGTGAATTCGACTTTCTCACCAACCAATCTCCTCATTCTGCCGTCTTGGCCGAAGGCTCAGCCATTGTTGTGAAGTCCGCTAAAAAGCTATAATCTAGTCGTCTTTCTTAGGGCATTTTTTGCAGTGCTTGCCTTTCTTTTTGTAGGCTTTGCAGCACTTTTTGAGATCACAGGCAAAGGCACACCCTATAAATGGATTAGCGGTAAAAAACTTTTCTTCGGTTTCAACCAATGAGCACGCGGATACTTCAGTCTGAATCATTACAGCTTTAATAGTTTCAATTACTAACGCAAAAGTAGCTTATTTAGATTAAATACAAACAATTTATTTTTCATTAATTTTTTACCTATTCGGGCCTTTCAATAGAAAAATAACTTTTAAAGGGTGAAAAAACCTTTTTTTGAGGGTTTGCTGCTGTTTTTTCGCGTTTCTATATCTTTCTTTGTACTTAAATAAATTACTTTAAATCTTATGAGAGTCAACCGTTTACTTATTGCCTTTCTGGTCTTCTCGCTACATGCTTACTCGCAATCAGGAGAAGAAAAACACTTGAAAAATGTGAAGCAGCTCACTTTTGGAGGCGACAATGCAGAAGCCTATTTCAGTTTCAACGACCAATATGTCAGCTTCCAATCCAACAACCCGAAGTGGGGTTTGCAATGTGATCAGATATTTTATTTAGATGTCAACAAAGGCCTAAGCAATCCGGATGAGCGCCCTCCATTCATCAGCACGGGCAAAGGCCGCACTACCTGCTCCTACTTTATGCCGGGCGATAAACAGATACTTTTTGCCAGTACGCACGTCGGAAACGATTCATGCCCTCCTCCTGCCAAGCCTTACCTCAACAAATATTTATGGGCTATCTATGATACCTACGATATTTTCGTATCCGACCTGAAAGGAAAGATCGTGAAGCAATTAACCACCGAAAAAGGTTACGATGCGGAAGCCACCATTTCACCCAAAGGCGACAAAATCGTTTTTACGTCTACCCGCGATGGTGATCTGGACCTGTACGTCATGGACATTAACGGCAAAAATGTTAAACGCGTCACGAATCAATTGGGCTACGATGGCGGGGCTTTCTTCTCTCCTGACGGCAAGAAATTAGTTTTCCGCGCATCGCGCCCAAAGAGCAATGAAGAAGTGGCCGAATATAAAAAATTGCTGTCGATGGGCTTGGTCGCCCCTACCGATATGGAAATTTATACCTGTAACGTTGACGGTTCGGATTTGCGCCAAATCACCAAATTAGGCAAGGCCAACTGGGCTCCCTACTTTACTCCTAAAGGCGATAAGATCATTTTTTCTTCCAATCACCACTCACAACGTGGGTATGACTTTCAGTTATATACTGTCAATTTAGACGGCACCGGAGTGGAACGAATAACTAACAACAGTATTTTCAACGCTTTTCCGATGTTTTCACACGATGGTAAAAAGCTCATTTTCAGCTCTAATCGTAATAATGCACCGGGTTCACGCGATACTAATCTGTACATTGCCGATTGGGTAGATTAGTCAATTATCCGTCGGTCGGTTATTAACGAACGTATTCTAACCGACTGACGGGTATTACCGATACCACCTATTATGAATCTTAATCAAATCACCGTTCCATCGCTTGACCTGAGTAGGTCAGTTCCGTTTTATGAGCAATTGGGACTTAAGCTCATCGTAAACGCTCCGCCTCATTATGCACGATTTGAGTGCCCCGATGGAGAAGGGACTTTTTCACTTCACCAAGTAGAAAAACTCCCGCAAGGAGAAGGTATTTGGGTTTATTTTGAGTGTGAAGACTTAGACAATTACGTTCAGGAATTGATCGAAAAGGGAATCACGTTTGAAGAATTGCCCAATGACAAAACCTGGCTTTGGCGGGAAGCAAGGCTCAAAGATCCCGACTATAATCAATTGATTCTTTTTTACGGCGGCGTGAATCGAAAAAATCCACCCTGGCGCGTTTAATTAAAAATCATTAAACCTCGAATAAATCATAATTATCGCAAACACAGCGCCTTCAGGTCTTCCACTTCTCCTAAAAAAACATTATAGTCTACGGGGCCACGAATACCGTCGGTATAGCCACTTTTGGAATGTTGCCAAAAATGAATGACAGCATCATCGTAGCGGTTGAGTGTCCAACCCGAATAATCAGCGATCCAAAGCGGATAACCCACGAAATTATCTTTGATGTAGCGACGATAAAAATCAGCATTGGTATAAATGATCGGTCGCGCACCGTAATAGTTTTCGGCCAAAGCGAGCCATGTTTTTAAATTCGCGATCACCTGCTCTCGGGGCAGCGCGTTGGTACCGATCTCAAAATCCAGTACGGGAGGCAGATCCCCTCTTTTAAGTTTTACCGAACGTTTGAAATTCTCAAATTGCGGTTGCGGTGTTTTCCAGGGAATATAAAAATGGTAGGCACCCCGATACAGCCCCACCGCATCCGCCTGTTTCCAATTGTTTTTAAAGTCTTTGTCGGTCAGCGATGTTCCCTCTGTGGCTTTGATAAAAGCAAATTGAAGCCGTAATTCCTCAAAACGCATTTGGCGTAATTGCGACCAATTGATTTGGCCGTTGTGCTTGGATACGTCAATTCCGTGAATGGAATATTTGAAGGGTAAGCGAATCCCGATCTTATGTACGTGTCGCCAATCGTTGGTATTCAGGCGATTAATGTACCAAATTATACCTCCCGCGATCAAAACGACAGCCGCAATGATCGCCCAACCGACAGGAGGCAATGCACGTTTTTTGGGGGAAGAAGGAACTGAAACTCGGCGCGCCATATTCAGGCAAAAATTTAAAACAAAAAATCAGTCTTTAACGGGAATATGGGCCACTTCCGCATCCGGGTTGTTAAGTTGCGACTCGTCCAACGGAGACAATGGCACTTCGTTGAAAACCCTGTTTCGGGTGGGCAGTTGTGTCAGAAAAAATAAGACAAGGGTACCGGCCACGCCTAAATGCAGCATCTCGCCCGTCAGAAAATAAGCCACTAACGAGAGAAATGTCGCGGCCTCGAAGAATGCGTATTTAAAAATAAGGGCACTTTGATATTTGCGAAGCTTGTCCGACAACAGATCAGCAATTCCTAATTCTTTGATGGATTTTTTGGAGAGTTGCATACCCAACAGCGGCAACACCACGGCCGCCCCGGGCACCAAGTAAACAAACAATTTCCCTAGTGTGACTTCACTAGGCATAGCATTCGCTTGGGTGCTTCGTAAAAAAAAGAAAACGGTTCCTGTCCCCACCTGCGCCACCAACATTACACCATAAACAAGCAACAGTAATTTAAAATATTGCTTGCTCGTCAGGATTTTATGATCCATAAAAAACAAATTTGGTCCGCAAATTAATGATTTTTAGACAAAAAGAGGGCTTTTAATTATAAAATGGAACTATAACTCCGGTTTCCAACGCCATAAATAACGACACGCCATGGTTCGGTACGGTCGCCAATTTTCAGCAATAACGTGCAGTTCTTTATACAATACACGCCCCGTTTCGGTTAGATTATAGGCCCGCACCATCTTTTGTCGAATCACCAGATCGTCAATCGGAAATACATCGGGCCGTTCCATGACAAACATCAACAGCATTTCCACTGTCCATCGTCCTACCCCTTTGATCGGGATAAGGTACGCGACAATCTCATCGTCTGTCATGTTGCTGAGCTGGTGATAATCAATGCCTTTTTCGATGGCAAAGACCGCAACGTTCTGTAGGTAATTTATTTTCTGAAAAGACAATCCCGCGCCACGTAACTCTTCAATTGTTTTGCCTATAAGCAGCTCCGGATGCGGGTAGGAATCATCAAATAACGCTCTGAAACGCGCAAAAATAGAATCAGCGGCTTTGGTTGAAATTTGCTGAGAGACAATACTTTCCAACAACGCCAGATATACATCGTTATTCCAATCGGTTGTCTTCAACGTAGGAGTAGTTTCAATAATGGATGCAAGAACGGCGTCTTTTGAAGCAAGGTAGATTTCAGGAATCATTTACAGTACTGATTTTTCCGAAAGTTAGGGAAAAGATGGTTATTAAAAACGCAAATATTCCGGGATAAAAGACTTTATCGCCGTTTAAAAGAAGTACATTTGGTAGTCATTAAGCTGTTTTCCAACCCCGGTGTAACGCAAAAAAAATGCATTATCTTCCGTTCAATTCATTAGTTTTCAACCTTTTCCTGCTTTTTCTTATAAAACCAAGTTGCGAATATATATTTATCCTCCGCAGCGGAAGTAATTGACTAAAAGGCACTTAATTCAAACACCCATTTTACCATACCTTAAGCTGTAAGTTGCTATGTTATCCATTGAGCAAAAAGTGGGCATTGAATTATCTCATCTGCGAAATAGTCCCGACTTTATACATTTACCGGATTACGCCCGTTTTTTGCTGGCCCACCATCTGAACGACTTTGCGGCAGCTCTTTTAAGAATTTCGAGAGAGACCAACGTACCTTTGCTCAAGTATTTTGAAGCACTGTCCGAAGCTGAAATTGTTGCTTTATCTATTCAAGGCACTCAACGTTTGTTGGAAAAATTCTCTCAAAATAAAATATATGATTTTATTGAATCCAGCGTCAACACTTGGCTTACCAATCAACTTCCCCAGATCCAATCCAATGAGATAGTCGTTGAAGATATTTCAAAGGTGAGTTTTTCGCGCAGGAAAGCATTCCGCGAATTTTTACCCCACTACACTTCCGACATTTCAGTCTATATTCAGGTGATGAATGAGGTGGACAGATTTACGGTGATGCTGGAAGAGATTTGTTATAAAACGCTCTTTGATCTGAAGCAGGAGAAAATAAACGAACACCATTATTTCATTGATAAGATCAATAATACCATTCCCGGCATTACGTATGTATTTGATATAAAAGAACTTAAAGAAATATATTCCAACCATAAGCGAGAAGAATTGTTGGGATATACGGAAGACGATATAAAAGCAATGGGCAATACTATTCTCCATTTGCTGATTCACCCCGATGATCTTCCGCAAATTCTGAACCATTTTCAATCATTTTCAGCCGTTGCTGACGGAGAGATAAAAATGATCGAATACCGGATACGCGCTAAAAACGGCATGTATCAATGGCAGCGGGGGTATGAGACCATTTTTAAAAGAGGCAATGACGGCCTGCCTTCTCAGGTCATTGGCATTGCGATTGACATTTCGAAAGAAAAAGAGGTTTCCAATCAATTGGAACGCAGCGAGCATCAGTTGCGCGAAGCACAGGAAATTGCGGGCTTGGGCAGTTTTGAGTGGGATTTTATTGGAGAGAATTCTGTTTTTTCGCCTCAGTTGATGAAATTGTTTGAGTTGGACAAAGCAACATCGCTTCCTCTCTTTCTTAATTATGTTCATCCTTCCGACCAAAAAAAGGTCAAAACCGCCTTGGAAAATGCTATTCAGGGAGATGGATTATACGAAAGTGAATATCGCTATCGAAAAAGCGGACCGGAAAAAGTCATTTGGTCGCGTGGTTTGGTACAGTTTGAAAACAACAAACCGATAAAAATGAAAGGAACGATCATGGATGTTACCCAACGCCATGATATGGTAAAACGATTGGAAAGAAGCGAAGAATTGCACAAACAGGCGCAGGCTCTCACCCACTTGGGTAACTGGAGTTGGTACATACCCGATAACAAAATAACTTGGAGCGACGAGATGTATCGGATCTATGGTCTTGAGCCTCAGTCGGAAGAGATTACATTTGAGCGCTTTCTATCGTTGATTCATCCGGACGACCGCCAAAACAGGCAGGATGAAATTCAAAAAGCGCTCCAAACCCACATTGCCGATGATTATATCATACGAATCGTCTGCGAAGACGGAACCACAAAAGTGCTTCAGGGAAGAGGAGAAGTTCTTTTGGACGAAAATCAAAATCCCTATAAATTGGTCGGAACCTGTCAGGACATTACCCGGCAACATTTGCTCAATGAGCAATTGAAAGAAAATGAAGAAACATTCCGCCAATTGATCTTCAACGCTCCCGATGCCATCATTGTGATCGACGAAGACAGCAAGATATTGCTCTGGAACCCAAAAGCAGAAGCGATATTCGGCTGGACCTCAGAAGAGATCATAGGGCAAAGTCTGACGCAAACGGTTATGCCGCCCAAATTCAGGGAGGGTCATCTCAAAGGCATACAGCGTCTGCACAAAACGGGGGAATCACGCGTTTTGAATCAAACCATCGAGATCACCGCTCAAAAAAAGAATGGAGAAGAGTTTTACATTGCGCTCTCCATTGCGCGTTCTTTCCGCGCCGGTGAACCCGTTTTCATTTCTTTCATTCGGGATATTTCGAAAGAAAAAAATGCTGAGTTCGAACTCGAAGCCCAACGCAAACAGCTGGCACAGAAAAACAGCGAATTGGAACGAAGCAATCAGGAGTTACTGGCATTCAACTACATAGCAAGCCACGATTTGCAGGAACCGGTACGCAAAATTGCGCTTTTCAGCGGCAGGGTTCTTGAAAATAAAGACGAAAACATCTCTAAAGATGTCCGCGACTACGTGAAGCGCATCGCCGGATCGGCGCATCATATGCAAAAATTGATCGAGGCACTTCTGGCATTTTCACGCGCCACCTCCACGGAAGAAGTGGTTCAGGCCGTTGACCTTAATCGAATGCTCGACGAAGTGACCTATTTATTGCAGGAAAAAATAGAAGAAAAAAAGGCAACCATTACCGTTGCACCCTTGCCGGTCATCCATTTTGTACCGATCCAATTTCAGCAGTTAATGGAGAATATTATCACCAATGCGCTTAAATACAGTCGTGAAGATGTAGCGCCACATATCCAAATCGGCTCTGATATTGTTCATGGGGAAGCGTTGCTTCATGAAGGCGCAAACCCTCAAAATCAATACCATCTTATCTCTATTGCTGACAATGGCATCGGATTTGATCAACAGTATTCTCGTAAAATTTTCGAACTTTTTCAGCGCCTTCACAACAAGAATGAGTACTCAGGCATTGGCATTGGTCTGGCTATCTGCCAAAAAATCGTTTTAAATCACCGGGGATTTATTAAAGCACAGGGAAAACCGGGGGAAGGTGCCAAATTTGAGATTTACATACCTGCGAAAGTAAAAAACGACAATTAATAACGCAGAACGTTGGTCAATACAGTACGGGCTTTGGTCTGCACCAAGTGGATAATTGACTCTTACAGTGTCGGATTAATAAAAAAAACCTTTGTTTCGTTGTTTTCCGTAAGTATACAGTACTTAATAAATAGCCATTTCCACAAAAAGCAATCGCCCATTTTTTTAATACAAATTGATATGTCATTACATTTACTTTTAAGTATTCGAGCAAAAATTTTCGAGTTTTTACAAGATAGATATTACTCCGGTGAGCGGACGGGTCGGGTTGTGAGCAACGGCAGCAGCCGACTGTCCTCTACACAGGGACACACTTCCGTGCGGAGGGTTGCTCACAACCCGACCCGTCCGCTCGGAGAAGGGCGTACTATTTCAAATACTCTAAAATTTATGCTCAAGCACTTAATTATTTCCCCGTTACGTTTTTCAACTCACTTTTATACAAGGGCTTTTGTCATCGCCGGCCTTTTCTTTTCCATGGCCGGATTTGCCCAAAAAAGAGATTCGCTCAGAACGCTGTCACTGTCGCCCGTTATTGTCACTACAACGCGTCTGGAAACAAACGAAAAACGGTTGCCGGCGGCGCTGACGGTATTGGATGGCAGCAGAATCCAGATCGGACAACCGCAGCTTTCATTGTTTGAATCGTTGGGAGGAGTGGCCGGGCTTTTTGCCCAAAATCCTGACAATTTTAACCAAGACCTGCGTATCTCAATTCGTGGATTCGGCGCTCGGGCCGCTTTCGGAATTCGCGGCATTCGATTGGTCGTGGATGGTATACCTGAGTCAACCCCCGACGGACAGGCCGACATTGACAATCTGGACATGGGCGCTATGCGACGCGTCGAAGTGATGCGCGGGCCATCATCGGGTTTGTATGGAAATGCCGCCGGCGGCATTATCAGCCTACAAACTGACAACGCTGCTGATATGCCGTTGGTAGAAGGGCAAGCTACCGTTGGCTCCTACGGTTTCCGAAGTTTTCGGGTAAAGACGGGTTTACAAAAAGGAAAATTTCAATACGTTTTAATTGCAACCAATAATCAATCAGACGGTTATCGCGGTAACAGTCGCATGGAGAGCAGTATTTTCAACCTGAAACTCCGCTACGATTTCGATTCGTTGACGCGGCTATCGATATTAGCCAACTATGGCAACAGCCCGCAGGCCGATGATCCGGGTGGATTAACAATGGCCCAAGTGACCGAGAATCGCCGTCAGGCGCATCCCAACAATATTCGCTTTCTGGCTACCGAATCGGTATCGCAAGGTCGAATTGGAATTATTTTTGAAAAACGCATGGGCAAAAGCCTCATCTTCGCCCGGGTATTTGGCACCAAGCGTGATTTTGCCAATTACCTGGCCTTTCAGGCTGCGGGTGCCGGAACCATCAATCGTGAATTTGCCGGAGCAAGTTGGCAATACCAGTACGCCCAACAATTCGGCGACCTGAGCTACCGTTTTCGTCTGGGAATTGATCTGGAAACCCAGGCCGATACCCGCCGTCGCTTCGACAACCTGACGGGTGTTCGCGGAAAGTTAACGTTTGACCAAGTAGAATCTTTTAAAAATACTGCCGCCTACATTACGCAGGAACTTGGTTATCGTAAGATCACGCTGCTCACAGGATTGCGTTCAGACGCTATAAGGATGAAAGCCGAAGATGCTTTTTTAAGCGATGGTGACCAATCCGGCAAGCGTCAATACAGTCGCATCAACCCAACCATCGGTATATCGTATGAGCTCTCTTCGAAGGTAAATATCTACACTAATATCGGGACAAGCTTCGAAACACCAACGCTCAGCGAGCTTTCCAATAATCCTTCAGGCACAGGCGGTTTGAATCCTGACTTGAATCCGCAACGTGCTACCAATTATGAGATCGGTGCCAAAACGTATTTCAACCGCCGCGTTCGATTTGATATAGCTCTGTTCAACATTAATGTAGAAGATGAATTGGTGCCTTACCAAATCACCGGACAGGCCGGACGCGTTTTTTACCGCAACGCCGGCAGCTCGCGCCGCCAAGGCATCGAATTAAGTTTTAACACAATGTTGGCTAAGGGACTTTCGCTGTTTTCCAATTATACCTATTCCGATTTCAAGTATCGGCATTACCAAACCACCGCCGGCGAGTTTGATGGAAATATCCTTCCGGGTATTCCAAAACACGCCGCGCAGGTTGAATTAAGGTATTTCAGGCCGTCAGGTTTGTTTGCCATCGCCCAGGTGCGCCACGCCTCCGACCTCTACGCTGACGACGCCAACGCGGTGACTGCCAACGGCTACACAAATTTAAATTTGAGAATTGGCGGCACTTTTCACTTTGGAAGATTAGTTGTAGAACCTTTTGTGGGGGTAAACAATCTTTTGAATGCAGTTTATTTTCAAAACGTTCAAATTAATGCCGCCAACGGACGTTATTTTGAGCCGGCACAAGGACAGTTCTGGTTTGGCGGAATGAAAGTGAACATCCAAAAAAAATCGTAATTGCGCCGTTAAACTTTTCTCCGGAAAAATGGTCTAACGCCCGAAAAGCAAATTTCATTTTGGACGCTTTTTTGCCGGGCTTTGTCGCATGTCAGACCTAACAAAAAAGCTTTATTTGTAGATTTGTCCGGCACGATTATTTTAGTACTTTGCAGTGAATAACAAACAAAACAGATTAGATTAAAGTCCCTATAAGAGGGCTTAACAATCGGGAACTATTTTAGGTGTTAGGTTTGTTATTTAATTGTTATGACAAATGAAGTTATAACACAATTTCGAAACAAGAACTTACGTTAAGTAGAATATTTTTAAAATGGCTGTATGGGTTGGACAGGCCTCGACTTTTAGTTGAGGCCTGTTTTTTTTGCAAACACCCTCCCCTTTTTCCATCAACCATTCTTGACCACTATTATTTTTATTTCTTACTCGTATTCACCGGCATGATCTTGAAGTTTTTATCGAACGAATACACTTCCGTGTATCTTCCATCATTCACATCGGCCATAAACAGCGTCAACGTGTCTTTTTTGAGAATGGCTTCTACCTGATAATTGCCTTCGGCATTGTCGTAATAGACTTCCTTGGCATCCATAATTTTGTGGTTTTTGTCAAATAAGCACAACCAAACCGTGTTCTCATTTTCGTATTCGCGCGCAATCAGCCGCATTTTATAGGCGGGAGTTGTCACAACTTCGTCCAACAAATGGTACTTATAATCATCCGCAAAATTTTCGTCGATGGATTCCACAAAATAAGAAGCTATTTCTTTTTGGGTCAATGCGGGTAACTTATTGAGTCGATTACTTTCAATCAAATTGATAAATGTCAGCGTAAAAGGCTTAATTCTTGACTGCTCAACCGCCGGCTTTTGGGGTAAAATTGCTACGGTTTGGGGAGTTGGGTCAATTGTTTTTTTTTGTTCATTCTGCGGCTTGCATCCAAAAACGACGATGATAATGACGGCCGGCACTAAACGTACCTGATTTAATTTTTTATTCATGGCTGTATAAAGTGAGTTTTAAATAAATGGTAAACGTATTTATAGGGCAAAGGCATCCTGCCTACAGTCCATCATAGACAACTGTAAGGTACTTAACTGATAACCAATACTTTTTAGCTGATTTTTTTCGCTTCCAGCAACGTTGATTTGATGGCTCTGTCGCCTTTGATATCAGGCCGGGCGTCTGTCAATTTGAAGATGGTCAATTTCCCGTTTGTTTTATCTAAGCGCCAAACGGCGTATTCGAACTTATTTTGAACATTTTCCAACATAATAATATTGGAAGCATCCGTTGATTCTGACACACAATCGCCTGAATAACACACTGAAAATTTACGATAAGCAGGCAGTCCTTCAATTCGGCCATCTGCTGAAAAAGTAACACTTTTCACCTTCGAATCAACGCCATCAACAATAGCATAGTTACCGGCAAGGGTTGCATTGTTCAAGCCATATTCAAATCCCTTAAAAATGGATGTTTTGTGAAAAAGTGCAGGCCGATTGTTTCCGGTAAAATCCTGATCCAAAGCCACAAACGAAGTATCAGATTTTACGATCAATACCAGATCTTTAAGCTTTCCTTCGTGTTGATACGCATTTTTCACAAAGCAGGTATCCTGATGGATCTGATAGTTGAGAAAATACTCCTCTACTCCGTTTCGTACCAAAACACTGTCGGGATGGTCAAAAACCAATTCGGTACAATAAAAGGGAATCGTGCTTAAAAGTGTATCGGCGGCTTTGGCAAGGTACGATTCGTTTATAAATATACCTTTTAGTGATGTTTGTTGGGTATCCTTTACCCAGCAGGCTTTCAGTCCAATGGCAATGGCCAACGAAATAATTGTGTACTTTATCTTTTTCATAGCTGTTAAATTGTAATCAAATACAAAGATATACTTCTCTGAGGAAGAGAGACTTATAACTTAGTTATCGGTAATATAACGTTGCCGATCGCTCATTTGACACAACAAAAGTCAGAAAAAAGAAAAAATAACGCCATTAATTATCCTTCAGGCGTAGAAATTAGCTATTGAATGGAATGTAGTAAGAAATAAGCCGTTTGGAATATGTGAATTTGTCAGGCTTTTTTGAGCTTTGACGTTTCCAACAAACCATGCCCAAACACCAAAATCAAAATGATCGGCATCAAAATAGCGCCTGTTTTAAACCCTGCGCCCGTCATGGCATAGGAACCGGACGAAAATTTAAAGATCGTATTGATCAACACCCCGATGGATACCAAGGTCAAAAGAGCCAATACCAACAGCGCCGTTTGTTTACCGGCTTTGGGAATAAAAGCAACAATACCGATGCTGACCAACGCAGCAATGCCGACCGTTGCCAACGCGCGTGGAAAAGTCCTGATCATGTCGTACTTAAAGAACAGAACGCCCAATCTTCCGATCAAATTCGGATGGGCTAAAAGCCACGCATCAACCACTACTAAAACAACCAAAATAAGGTAAAAAGAAAGATTACGATTCATGAAAACAAACTATTTATAAATAAAGAATATCTTGCGCAAGCGCCTGTTTTGGTGCGGCAAATATACTTCAATTTATGCAGGAACACCATCTGGAAGTCAAACGAACAGCACGATATTTTACACTGGGAACGCTTAACGAGCAAACAAAACACATTTGGTTTGTGCTTCATGGCTATGGGCAATTGGCCCAATTTTTCATCAAAAAGTTTGAAGTTCTTCACAACGATGATACGTTCATTGTGGCACCGGAGGCGCTTTCACGGTTTTACTTACAAGGTGTTAGTGGTCGCGTAGGTGCGAGTTGGATGACAAAAGAAGAACGGGCTTATGAGATCGACGACTATATTTTCTACCTCAACCAATTGTACGACAGCTTACTGCACGACCGAAGTCTCTCAGACGTTCAAATTACTATTTTGGGGTTTTCTCAGGGAAATGCGACGGTATTGCGTTGGCTAAATGCCGACCATATTCGGTATGATCGTCTGGTGATTTGGGCAGGTTTTTTTGCCAATGGCGTAGCAGACGTGATCGATCCGGCCAAATTAACCAATATTCCAACCACGTTGGTGTACGGAACACAGGATGAATATTTGGTTCAGGTAGATTTAGCAAAATACGAAACAGACATCAAGACCGCTATTCCTCATTTGGAAGTAATAACCTTTGAGGGAAAACATACCATCGACAGCGAGACGTTGAAGAAGCTGGAACGCTGATCGTTAAGATTATGCTGATCGTTAAGATTATTATGATTTGATTATGTATTGGCATAATTTTATCTTAAAAATCTTAACGATCAGCGTTTTATTACACTGACTAAGAAAATAAACGAGAGATAGTTTCTTCGGCGTATCCACCGCTGGAGGTCATTCCTTTTCCGCCGATCCCGGTGATGATGCGGATGTGTTCATCAATATCATATTCATAGATTTCATCAGAGGTTTGGCTGTAAAAACCCGCCCAACTCATCTGCATTTTTTCAACCGGGAAAGTCACAATGCGCTTGGCTTCGTCAATGATCAGTTGATTGATGTAATCATTTATGTGATAGCCCAAATCATCCACATTTTGCGCACCCGCATATTCGTGTGAGTCACCTACCACGACCGAGCCGTCCAATGCCTGTTTAAACAATACATGAATTCCCCATTTTTTGAGTTCATCATAATGCGCAGGCGTAGTGAGATTTGTGTAGGAAGAAAGCTGTTGAAAAGACTCGTACCGACGAATCGTCAAGCCCGTCAGGATATTGCCCTGCATCTCCAATGTTGGAAAAGCAATTGTTTGAAGCATTTGCAATTTACTGACAATCAGGCCACTTTCCGCAAATAATTCGGGGTAAAGCATTCGGAATTCATGCCCGTTACAGATAAGTACTTTATCAGCCTGAAACGATTTTTGATTGGTAAGTCGCACGTTTGCTTTGCCATTCGAGGATTGGCATTCGACAACGGTAGCATTATTTAAGTACGTAACCCCTTCTTTTTCTACACAATACGCCAAAAATCGCTGCATCAAAAGCGGTGAATCTACCGTCATTTCGTCGGGAAAGAAAATCGCCCCTACGGGATATTGCTTCTGCAAATACGGATATTTTTCTAAACAAGCTTCTTTCGTAAATAACTCACATGGATAGCCTATTGCCTGATAATAATCATACAACTCATTGGCCAATTGCCACTCGTCGGCATCGGAGGCAATGTACACTGAGCCATGTTTGCGAACGGTCAAATCGGTTTTGGACTGAAGTTCTTGGTATAATTCCAGACTTCGTTGCCCATAATTAAACCACCTTCCCGCCAATCCGGATGGAACTACCTGGCCGAAATTTCGTACAGTAGCCCCTACGGGAAAGTTATCTTTTTCTAAAAGCAATACTGATTTGTTTTGGCGAGCGGCATGGTACGCGTGAAAAGTACCCATGATTCCTCCACCCACTACAATCAGGTCATAATGAGTGCGCATCAGTTCTTTATCGCCAAACGGCCTTGATTAATTTCTTCGAGTATGTTAATAATTTCGTCAATAGAGCCGATCAAGACATCGTGAGGATGGCCGATCAATTGGTGTGAGGTGTGCGTACCGTTGGTAACCCCCAGATTCAGATAAACCCCTGCCGCATGGCCCGATTGCAGATCAGAAGGGGTATCTCCTGCATTAATTACCTGTTTAGGATCGTTAACGCCCAACAAACGCATCGCTTTCTGAATCATCAATGGCTCAGGGCGACCTTGCTCCACTTCATCACTGGCAATAGAAGCCTGAATGATGGTCGATTCATTGCCGATACGGTTTTCGTCCAATCCTTCCAACCAGCCCAGTTTCTCCAAAATAATATCGGTCACGACCCGATAAAAGCCCGTTGTCAACGCTATTTTGATACCTTGTTGTTTAAGGTAGTTAAACAATTTCAAACATCCTTCGGTCGGAAAAACAGGTTGCGTTTTATAATGCGCTTCCAATACTTCTTTAAAAACAGCGTACGATTCATCCACACGCTGTTCTACTTCGGGATGTGCTTCACCCAATTGCTCTCGCCAAAAAAGTTGAAAAACATACCGTTTTGACAATCCCTGCGCGGCTAAAATGGCTTCATCCGACGCATTCAGTCCCGACAGTCCTGCTGCTTTTGCGAAGCAGGCCTCTACCTCATGTTGGTCGGTTACGGTGGTCCCTGCCATGTCCAAAACCACCAATTTTATCTTTTGTTGCTCCATTGTGTTATGACTACTTTATATGTTGCAAAAGTAATAGTTCCATAAGAAAAGTTAACAATTTTCAATATTAAAGTTTAGTAAAATTATACATTTCAACGTAAATAATAGGGTAAACTAATCAACTTATTAAGGCCAATACTTTAATAAACAGTCTAAATACCACGTTTTGAGGTGGTTTGTTCCAGTGTTAACTATTTAAAAAAAAGTTAACAAATCCTTTACTATAAGTTAACTATCTATTAACTCTCCTAAACTTACTTTGCACTCTGATAAGCAGGTCTTATCTCCTTCATTTTCCACATAAACAATTTACAACTATGCCGAATTTTTTACCCCAAAACGTAGGGAAGACTTTTTGGATGTTACTGTTTTTACTGACATTCCATTTAGGCACAACTGTATTTGCACAGGATGTTGCGGTACAGGGACAAGTTACTGATTCCGAAAACAACACACCGCTTCCGGGTGTCAGTGTTGTTGTAAAAGGAACAACTCGCGGTACGAATACTGATGCCGACGGTAAATATCGTATCAGCATCGCGCCAAATACTATTTTGGTCTTCTCATTTGTCGGTTACACTGCGCAGGAAGTAGCCGTTGGTAATCGCAGCACCATTGATCTGAAAATGTCGCAAGACCTCAAACAACTTCAGGAAGTGGTTGTTACGGCATTGGGTATTCAGAAAGAAAAGAAAACGTTGGCTTTTGCTACACAAAGTGTCAAAGGTTCTGACCTTGTCAAAGCTCGCGAACCCAATCCTATCAACTCGCTCGTAGGAAAAGTAGCCGGCCTGAACGTGGGTGCCAGTGCTGAACTTCTCCGCGCTCCTCAGGTGTCATTGCGCGGTGGTGCACCTTTGTATGTGGTTGACGGAATTCCCATTAATTCAGATACCTGGAATATCAGCCCTGACGACATTGAGTCAATGGACGTATTGAAAGGGCCTTCCGGAACCGCCCTTTATGGTTTCCGTGCACAGAACGGGGTGATCATGATCACGACCAAAAAAGGCTCAAAAGACAGAAGAGGCTTCTCGGTCGATGTGAACTCTTCTACCATGTTTGACAAAGGTTTCATTGCCATTCCGAAAGTGCAGGATCAGTACGGCCCCGGTGACCACGGCAAGTACGCCTTCGTAGATGGTCGCGGAGGTGGTGTAAACGATGGTGATTATGATATTTGGGGTCCGCCGTTGGATGGCCGTTTATTGACGCAATATGACAGTCCAATCGACCCCGCTACGGGAAAACGAGTTCCTACGCCTTGGTTGCCAAGAGGTGCCAACAATTTAACACGCTTTATTCAGACAGGTATATTGTCTACCAATAACGTGTCAGTTTCAGCCAGCAACGAGAAAGCCGACATTCGGGTATCGCTGTCGCATCAATACCAACGCGGGGTAATTCCGAATACTCAATTGAATATTACCAACTTAAATACATCGTTGGGGTATAATTTCTCCAAAAAACTCCGCTTTGAGAGTACTGTCAACTACAGCCGTCAATACACGCCTAACGTTCCGGACGTAGATTATGGCCCTAACTCACTCATTTACAACTCCATCATTTGGGGTGGTGCCGACTGGAACGTTGATGATATGAAGCAATTGTGGCAGCCGGGCAAAGAAGGTGTTCAGCAGATCTATGCCGAATACCAACGCTACAATAACCCTTGGTTTGTGGTAAAAGAATGGTTGCGCGGTCACTACAAAAACGATATTTATGCGTATGCGCTCGGCAAGTACAAGATCAACGACTTTCTGAATGCTCAGTTGCGTACTCAGGTTACGACGTACGACATTCTTCGCACCGAAAAAATGCCTTACTCCGCTACTTCGTACGGTCGTGAAGAAGCACGGGGAGATTATCGGGAAGACCGCCGCAGTTTGTGGGAAAACAACACGGATGCGTTGGTCAATTTCGATAAAGAAGTTGCCAAAAACATTACTGTTAAAGCCTCTGTCGGGGGAAGCATGCGTTTGTTCCGTTACACGTCCAACTTCGCTTCTACCGATTACCTCAACGTACCGGGCGTGTATAGTTTCTCCAACTCCCGCAACCCCGTTCAGGCCTACAACTATCAGGCATACATGAAAGTAATGAGCGCATATTATGCCGCTGACGTTTCGCTAAGCAAATACGCAAACATTTCACTGACAGGCCGTTGGGACAAAACCTCTACCCTGCCATCAGGGCGTAACGTTGGATTTTACCCCTCGGTAGGACTTACAACCGTCCTTTCCGACTATGTAAAATTACCGGATGCGATCACGTTCTTAAAACTCCGCGCTTCGTTTGCCCGCGTGAAAGAAGCCTTTACGCAGGCTAATATCGGAGTTCCTCCCGGAGCACCGGTTTATTACGGAGCCAACTATACTTCATCGTATGACGGCCCCAGCTACGGTACCACAGTGGCCTACAGCATTTCTCGCCCTTACAACAACGAAGCGGCCGCTTATTATTCAAGCAGTCTGATCGACCCTAACATTCAGCCTTCTACCCGTACTAACTACGAAGGCGGGGTAGAAATGAAGTTTATGAACAACCGTTTAGGCTTGGATGTCACTTATTTCAGTTATTTGGATGGACCACGGATCTTTGGATTGACCCTGCCGGAATCAACGGGATATGGCAGCTTGACCACCAACGGTATCAAATCGCAACGCAAAGGATTGGAGATTTCGGTGAGTGGTAATGTGATCAAAAACCCCAATGGATTCAACTGGGACGTTTTGGCCAACTGGTCTACCTGGCAGGAAACACTGAAAGAGATTTACGGTACTCAAACCCGTTTGAATCAATTCTATAAGATCGGTGACCGTTTGGATGCCTACTATGGTACCGCATTTGCCCGTACGCAGGATGGCCAAATCATCAACGATGCCAGCGGTCGCCCTGTTTACAATCCGGTATCTCAGTTTTTGGGTTATACAAACCCGGATTGGACGTTTGGTTTCCAAAACAAGTTCAGTTACAAAAACTTCAATTTCAACTTCCAGTTTGATGGACGTATCGGTGGTGTGATCGAAAACTACATCCAGAAACAAACCTTCCGTGGCGGACGCCATATTGCTACCGTACAAGGTGCGATGGGCGTTTCCCGTTTGGCCGATACAGAAGGAAGAAAAACGTGGGTTGGCGAAGGCGTGGTATTGACGGGAGGTACTATCAAATACGATCCGGATGGTTTAATTACCAACTATGGAGAATTGAAGTTTACGCCAATGTCAACAGCCAACGCTACCTATCTGCAAGATTGGATCAGCCGTTATTACAACTCAAATGAAGGCAACATCATGAACCGTACGTTCGTAAAATTGCGGGAAGTGCAGGTGGGTTATTCATTGCCGTCGGGGATTTTGGGCAAAAACATTCGTCAGGCTACTATCTCCTTGGTTGGTCGTAATTTGCTGTACTTCGCTCACTCGAAAGACTTGGATGTGGAGCAATTTGTGAATTACAGCAACCGTTCTTCGTCGCTTCAAACACCTACGTTGCGCCGTTATGGAATCAACCTTAATTTCACGTTCTAAAATTTAAAAACACACTTAAACAATGAAAAATCTCATCACATTCTGTTCATTTTTACTGTTTTTGAGTACAAGCTCATGCAAAGTTGATAACGGCTACATTAATACAGACAAACCTTATAATGAGCAACAGTTAATAAACTTATTGGCGTCTGATGAAGCTTTTCTTACTGCTCTGGATTTTACAATGAAAAATCACGAAAAACTAATTGCATCACTTTCAAAAATGGATCAATACCGGTTTTCCCAACTAAAGAAAGTTGTAGACAAAGGGTTCAGTGAAGAATTAGTAAATGAAGCTAAAAAAACAGATGTCTATGATTTAATTGAAGATGAGTTGGAAATGGCAAAACTTACTTCTTATAAGCTTTCGAAGAAGTATTATACATCATTTAATAAATTCAGCAAACCTGAATTAAATCAAATTTTCATTAAATCTCTCAAAAAAAATCAAGGAAAATTTAGAATTTCAACGCTATGTGATGATTGTGAATCAGCAGGATTTGCAATGGGAATAGTAACCGGTATAGCAGATATGATAGGTTGTCACATCTATGCAGGTGGAGAGTCTGCCATGCAAAACTCCCCTTCAATTTATTACGAGAACTTATCTCAATGCATCGGTGCTTCCTCCTTATTACCGCCTATGTTTGGCGCCCTTACATTAGGTGTTTGTATATACTGTTGTGACCCTAACAATCCGGTTCATTGTCGTTAAAATAAATCGAAATCAAATATGAAAAATATACTAATCATTATTCTCACTGCACTTTGCATATGTGCATGCCAATCTTTTCAAGAACTTGAAAAGAATCCAAACGTTCCTGCCAATTCACCGGCCAATCTTATTTTCAACGGGATTCTAAACGATATGGCAACCCAGCCTGACGAAGAACGCCCTTGGAAAAAGGGGGCTCGTTGGAATCAGTTTTATACCATTAATTATAACTATTATGGCAACAACGAATACGATTGGACATCATCGACCTCAATGTTTAATACGCTTAAAAACGTAGTTAAAATGGAAGAAGAAGCCAAAAAGGCAACGGGAAAAGACCTGAATCCTTATTCCGCTTTGGGTAAGTTTTTCAAGGCGTATTTCTTTGTTTGGATGACTCAACGCATTGGCGATCTACCCATGAACGAAGCGCTAAAAGGTACCGAAAACACCAGCCCAAAGTACAATACGCAAAAAGAAATCTACCTGCAGGCCCTGAAATGGCTGGATGAATCCAACGATGATTTGTCTAAACTGATTGCGGCGGGGGATATTTCATTGCAGGGAGATATTTACCTCAGCAACAATTTGAAAGCGTGGCAAAAAGTGGTGAATACCTATAAATTGCGCGTATTGGTAGCGTTGAGCAAAAAAGAAACCGACGGCGAGTTAAACATCAAAGCTCGCTTTGCGGAGGTAATAAACAATGCCGCCAAGTTCCCGATCATGACAGGGATGAGCGACAACTTAGCCTATAAGTACAATTCCACTTATAACAAATATCCCATCAATCCCGACAATTTCGGTTTTGATGCTACGCGTCAGCAGATGTCTTCAACCAACATTGACATTCTGAAAGCAACTCAAGACCCACGTCTGTTCTTCATTGCTGAACCGGCCGAAGCGCAGATCAAAAAGGGCTTGGCCCAAACTGATTTTGCCGCTTTTATTGGAGCAAACCCGGGCGAAAGTTTAGATGATATGTCGACCAAAGCGCTTAATGGCCAGTATTCTTTCATTAACCGTAATCGCTATTATAAAAACTATTCTCCCGAAGCTACTATCCAAATCGGTTACATTGAAATGTGTTTCAACATTGCCGAAGCTGCCAATCGCGGCTGGATCACGAGCAATGCGGAAGATTGGTACACCAAAGGTATCCAGGCATCTCAAGGGTTCTTTGACATTAAAAACGGAGAAAATACCGCCGTACTTGAAACCCGTAACGGTGCCAATGCTACCTCCGCCGGTTATACAGTCAAATTTAATTTCACTGATTTCTATGCACAACCCGCCGTTAAATACACCGGCAACAACGCCAAAGGGTTGGAGCAAATCTTAAATCAAAAATACCTTGGCTTCTTTATGAACTCCGGAATGGAAGCATTCTATAACTGGCGCCGCACAGGTTACCCGGCCAACTTTGCCAAAAGCGGTGCCGGAATAGGCAATTCAGGCGTAATTCCCCGCCGGTGGTTGTATCCCAATTCTGAGCGTATTTATAACGAAGCCAATTATAAAGCATCAATTCAATCACAATTTGGAAAAGCGAGCGAAAGTATCAACGATGAGCTATGGATTTTAAAATAGACTTTAAATAGGTTAATATTGAACAATAAAGCGGGAGAGATTTCTTCCCGCTTTATTTTCGTTTTAAACATTTCCAACTTACTCAACTATGCGTTGCTTATTCGTTTTTATCCCTTTTCTCTTCATCTCTACCCTTGTTTATTCACAAACCCGTGTCGTGAAAACGTTGCAGGTACCAAGTAGAAATGAATTTTGCAGAATTGACACCACAGGCGGCTACTCAATTCTGCCAAGCGGTCGACGCGTCACTCCCGTGGGTACCACCCTGCGCATCACCAACGACCCCTTCGGATTGACAGTAAGTCCGGACGGACGACGGGTGGTCGCTTTGCACAGCGGTGCTATATCACTCATTGATGCTGAAATGCCCCGCCGGGCCATTCGAATTCCCGATTATGCCAAAACATTCGCCGACCCACTCAAAGGGACATCTTTTTTAGGAGCTGCCTTTGCGCCCGATTCAAAACTGGTGTATCTGAGCGGAGGTGACAAGGGAAATGTAGTGGTGTTTGATACCGAAAAAAAGGAAAAAATTGATGAGATATCGCTTAATCAACCCGTTGGAAAGCAGCGATTTGAAGAAAGTTTTACCTCCGATTTACTGCTGAATCCAACCAAAAATGAACTACTGGTGCTGGACCGTGCCCATTTCAGAATGGTACGCATTGACTTGACTACCAAAAAGGTCACCGCTTCGATCCCCGTCGGGCGGCAACCGTTTGGGCTATCCCTGAGTCCTGACCGTCGACACGCGTTTGTGGCCAACGTTGGACTGTACGAATACCCATTGGTGCCCGGGGTAACCCCCAAAAACCGCGACACCATGATGCTGAAGTTTCCTCCTTACGGCACATATACCAAAGAATCCATTGAAGGCGTAGAAGTGGAAGGACGAAAAATTCCCGGCCTCGGCAGCCCGTTGGTGCCCGAAGCCATGAGTGTTTGGATAGTTGATCTATTGACCAATAAGGTCACCGGAAAATTCAAGACAGGGAATCAAATCGGTGAAATGATCGAAGAAACCGAAATTGTAGGTGGTGCCAGCCCCAACTCCGTGACCGTAGGAAAACGCTTTGCCTACGTTTCCAATGCCACCAACGACAATATCTCGATCATTGACTATAAAACCCGCAAAATCACGGGCCATATCCCCTTGAAAGTCCTTCCCGCAATTGACAAATACCGAGGCCTAATTCCCTTCGGAATGGCGCTGACACAAGACGAAAAAACGTTGTATGTCGCCCTGCTGGGCTTTAATGCCGTTGCCGTGGTAGATTTGACCAACCGCCGGGTAAAAGGACTGATTCCTACCGGCTGGGGACCGACCAAAGTCAAGCTTTCGCCCGATGAAAAAACGTTGTATGTGGTTTCTGCCCGAGGCTTAGGAGCCGGCCAAAACGGCGGAAAGGGTTTTGTAAAACCCGCCCGAGGAACCTATATCGGTGATATTCAACTGGGTACATTTCAAAAAATTACTCTTCCGACACCTGCTGAATTAAAAACCTGGACGCAACAGGCCATTGATAACACCTTCGAATCTGTCACTATCACCGACGACGGAAAAAATCCTCTTCCTTCCCTACCCGCTTTGCGGCCAAGTCCTATCAAATACATCGTATACGTCACTAAAGAAAATCGTACCTACGATGAAGTGTTAGGTCAACTTTCTCAAGGAGATACTACGCTGGCACGCTACGGCACCAACGTTACGGTGACTTCAAAAAAAGACACGCTTCACCATGTTGATGTAATGCCCAACCATCAGCGGATTGCCAAACAGTTTGCGTATTCCGATAATTTCTATTGTGATTCTGACGCCTCTATTCACGGGCACCATTGGATGATGGGTGTCATTCCGAACGAGTGGGTAGAAGCTAATTCCAACCATGCGGGTACATTTAACGCATTTTCCAAAGCACCGGGAAGGCGATTCCCTAAAGCGACAGGAGCCATTGACCCCGAGGATTACAACGAAACAGGCGGATTATGGGAAGCTTTGGAACGCAAAAAACTTCCCTTTTACAGTTTTGGGGAAGGCAATGAATTTGCCGGTGTTTCGGAAGAATGGGATCATCTTGAGTTTGGGGCTCGTCAGCCGGTTGTTTTTCCGTTGGCAGAATCTGTTTTTGAACATACTTCCCGCAATTATGCCGGCTTTGACATGAATATTCCGGATTGGCTTCGAATGGATCAATTTGAGAAAGAATTTACCGCAAAATGGTTGTCCTCAAAAACCGCCAAACCAAAATCGCCCAAAAAAGTCGATATGCCGCGCGTTATTGCTCTCCAACTTCCCAATGACCACGGCGCGGGCATCCGTCCGGAGGCAGGGTATCCTTATCCGCATTCGTTCATGGCCGACAACGATATTTCGTTGGGACGATTACTGCAATTTCTGTCGCATACGCCTTACTGGAAAAACATGCTCGTTGTTATTACCGAAGACGACCCGCAGGGCGGTGTTGACCATATTGATGCACACCGGTCGGTATTGATGCTGGCGGGGCCTTACGTAAAGCGCGGGCATGTATCGCATACGCACGCCAATTTTGGCTCTATTCTGAAGATAATTTATAATACAATGGGCGTTCCGTATGTGAATCAATACGATGCTACGGCGTCGTTGCTTCAGGATTTTTTTACGGACAAACCCGATTTCACACCCTATCAAATGGTCATTCCTGACAAGCGTGTTTTTGACGTAGATAAAGCAATGGAGATTTACAAAAAAACATTCGACTGGAAAACCGCCAAGCCCGGCCCCAAAATGGATGACCCTGACGAGCAGCGTAAGGAACATTATCGGCAGCAAAATGAAAATTGAGTAAAATATTCCCCCAAACTATTTCCTCATTATGAAAAGAACAATTACAGGTTTCTGCTTCCTATTTATGACGGTTATAAGCTATGCACAACGCCAAACCGAGAACATCTTTTTGATCACCACCGACGGGTTGCGTTGGCAGGAAGTATTCGGCGGGGCCGATTCTTCGCTGCTTTTTGACCCTGCCTTTACAAGTGATACCAATAAACTGAAAAAACAATTTTGGGCAAATACCCCCGAAGAACGTCGCAAAAAACTGCTTCCTTTTTTTTGGGAAACAATTGCCAAACAAGGCCAATTGTACGGTAATCGTTGGAAAGACAGTCGCATGAATGTAAGCAATACGTACTGGTTCAGCTATCCGGGCTACAGCGAGATCCTGTGCGGCTATGCCGATGACCGCATCAATTCCAATGACGCCAAAGACAATCCTAACACCACGGTTTTTGAGTTTATCAACCAACAGCCTGCGTATAAGGGAAAAGTGGCGGGTTATGCTACGTGGGGCGTGATTCCGAACATAGTTAACGAAAACCGTACCGGTATTCCCATTAACGCGGGCAATGAGCCTGTCAGCGGCCCGAATGTCAACACAAATGAAAAAATGCTGAATGAAATTCAGGACAAAATACCCAGCCCTTGGGGTGAAACCCGTCAGGATTTTATTACGTATTATATGGCGAAAGAATACATTCAAAAAAACAAGCCAAAAGTATTTTTCCTGTCGTTTGACGAGTCCGATGATTATGCCCACGCGGGCAAGTACGACAACTATCTTCAAACGGTAAATATGGTGGATAAATTCATCGCTGATCTGTGGAATTATTTACAATCCCAAGCTGAATATAAGGGCAAAACCACCATCTTGCTCACCACCGACCACGGTCGCGGCCATACGCCCAAAGCCCGCTGGAAAGACCACGGTACCAAAACCCCCGACAGCTTCCAGATATGGATGGGCGCAATGGGCCCCGATACACCCGCTCTGGGGGAAGTTAAAACTGAAAATGTGTTGTTTCAAAACCAAATAGCGCAGACATTGGCGCATTTTCTCGGTTTAGATTTTAAATGTGAACACCCGGTAGGTGAAGCTATTCCCGGAGTTTTAGGAACTAAAGCATCGATTAAACGTTAATTCCGAATCTATCATTTTTCCGTTTTCATTCTATGATACCAAACTCTTCCTTAAACGAAATCCGACAATTGTTTGAATCACAAGGTGATGAACAATACTACGGTGAAGACGTAAGCCAACTCGAACACGCCGCGCAGGGAGCTGAACTGGCCCGTAAAGGCGGCTTTGATAAAGAAGTACAGGCCGCGGCTTTTTTGCACGATATCGGTCATTTGATGCCTGCCGAGCAGGAAGAAGAACTGATGGAAATGTATGGCCGCAAAGACCACGAAGAAATCGCGGCCGATTGGCTGCGCGAAAAAGGTTTTCCCGAAAAAGTGTGCATTTTAGTCGCCAATCATGTCAATGCCAAGCGATATCTTACCTTCAAAAACCCCAAGTACTTTGCCGGTTTATCAGAAGCCAGTCTCAAAACGCTCGAATTTCAGGGCGGTCCTATGCAGGCCGAAGAAGCCGCGGTCTTCGAACAAAACCCTTATTTTGAACTCATTATCCAAATGCGCCGCTGGGATGAAGCCGCCAAAGTAACGGGCTTGCCAAAGCCTGATCTGGAGAAGTATTTGGCGCTGTGTGAAGAGGTATTGGTATAAAGTAAAGCAGGGACGAAAAAGCACGGGTAATTTTTTAGTTAAGCATAAAAAACTAACTTTCCCTCACTTTTTCGCCCTCATTTATTTTTATGCACATAGACAACGTACACGATAAGTTTTTCAAAGACAGCTTTTCTCGAAAACAATTGGTGGAAGGCTTGATTCAGGAGCTTTTCCCCAAAGAATTGGGTCAAAAAATAGACTTGGTAAGTTTAGAGTTAAGCAACAACTCTTACACGGACGAAAAATTGGAAGAACACTTTGCCGATATTGTTTACCAGTGTACGTACCAAGATTCTCAAAAAATACGCATTGCGTTGCTTTTTGAGCACAAAAGTTATCAGGAAAAATACCCTCATTTTCAATTATTACGCTATTTACTCAATGCGTGGGAACAAGACAGTAAAGAGAAAAAAGAGCCTACCCTTACTATACCCATTGTGATTTATCACGGCAAAAACCGTTGGAAATACCAATCTCTACCGCAGTATTTCAAAGGATCAGATGCTGAACTCCGTCGTTTTTTACCCGATTTTGAGTATTTACTCTTTGACATTTCGCAGTTTTCAGACCAACAAATCGCGGGATTCTCCAACAAATTTCTGGCCCTCTCGTGGATATTGCTCAAAAACAGTCGAACCAAATCCTACTTGCTCGGCATTGCCCGGGCTTTTACCGAACTAATCCAAGCCATTGAATCCACGGGCGATATGAGTTATATCCGAAGCGTATTTCTGTATGTACTTTCAACCACCGAGAACTTGGCAAAGCCAAAAATCGTTGATATATTTCGAAACATTTCAATTCAAACAAACAGCATTACCATGACTATCGCAGAAGCCATGAAGCTTGAAGGCAAAATTCAGGGCAAAATCGAAGGTAAAATTGAAGGCAAAATTGAAGGCAAAATTGAAGGCAAAATTGAAGGTAAAGAAGAAGCAACCGTCTTGTTTGTGCAGAAATTAGTAAAAATCGGGATGGACGCCGCTACTATTGCCCAAACCTTTGAATTGCCCCAAACCAAAGTCGAAGAAATCATTGCTAAAATGTAGCGTAACTCCCATGACTATCGCAGAAGCCATGAAGCTTGAAGGCAAAATTCAGGGCAAAATCGAAGGTAAAATTGAAGGCAAGATTGAAGGTAAAGAAGAAGCAACCATCTTGTTTGTGCAGAAATTAGTAAAAGTCGGGATGGATGCTGCTACCATTGCCCAAACCTTTGAATTGCCCCAAACCAAAGTAGAAGAAATTATTGCTGAAATGTAGCCTTCGGCAATAGTAAAAGGAGGTGAGTAGCTAAACTTTCAGGAAAATAAGCGTAAGCGGCGTGCTTATTTTCCTGAAAACTAAAAAATCAATCTACGCTTCTGTGCTTTCGGTCAGTGAAGGAGTACTTGCAGTAGCCGGTTTTTCAGCTTTTGGTGCTTTCTTTTCCTTCTTTTTGGCTTTTTTACCGGCCTTTTCCGCTTTGACTTTCGGCGTTTTTTCCTGAGCTTCTTTTTCCTTTGCTTTTTCTTCCTTCAGCTTTATTTTCACAATTTTCTTAGCAAGTTTTTCGGAGCTTTTGTTGACTGCTTTTTTAACCTTTTTGGAAGCAGTGTCTCCTACAATTACGCCTGCAATTTTTTGAGCAATTTCATTTGCTTCGGCCTTTATTTTCGATTTCATTTTGAGGTGGAAAATGTTAGTGATATTTAAATAAAAAAATCTACAAATACATAACTAAAATTTCGTTAAAACAAAAGAATGATATTATGTTTATGTTATCTTTTGTTACATTCTTATCCCACAAAAGCACTTTCCAATTAGCGAACAACCCAAAGTTTATGCGTTATTCTCTTGCCGGAAGCATCATTTATTACTATAAAATAAGTCCCTGTAGCTAAATTTTCTACACTTATTTCTGCTTGGGCGGCATTAATCATAAGAGCTTGTTGAAAAATTTGTTGCCCTATTGAATTATATACTGAAAGCCGAGTGCCAAATTGAAATGGAACCTCCGAAACAACCGTAACATGGGTTGAAGCAGGATTTGGATAGATGTATTGACGGTTACTGAACGATGCAGGCTCTACCGATAAAATGGGAGAACGCAAAGCCCAAAGTTGCTTGCCCAAGGCGCCCGCCTCTGCAATACCCACAAGACGCTTATCATCGATCACCGCATAACGCGAAGGAAAAGAGCTCTCGGCAGCAGGTTGTAAGTCATCGAGCACACGGCTGTTTTCAGGAGTTCCGTCGGTAGTCCAAGGCTCTACGCCTGCCTGTACATCAAAACTGCTTACTATCAGATAATTGTTAAAAACAACCCATCCTTCCTCACCGTTGTCTTCCACATCACGCATATACGTTAACTGAGTTGCCAACGTATCGGAGGTGTAAAGCATTATAGGAGGATAACCGGTTTTTGAAACCATAAATGCTTTACGGCCATTGAATAACAAAGGTCGTTGATTCATGACAAAATCACCTACCTTACGCACTTCTTTGGAACGGATCAGCCATGTTTGCGGGCTTGATCCATCCCATGACACATAAAGGTCCTTACCGTCCTGAAAAAAGGAAAAGGGCTTGGTATATCGATCACCTACGGGCAGTAACAGGCTTGATTCGAGAGTTTTAAGATTTATTCTTCTACAATTTTGTCCCAGAATGTATAGCTCTCCTTCATGCACAATCACTTTATCAGAATAAGCCACACTTTGTAATTCAATGATAGAAGCGTTGCGTGGATTGAGTGCAAAAGTCCGTCCATTGTCCGCCAAGATGGCGTACATATCATCAACCGTCAGTATTTCTCGCGGGATAATATCGACCGCAGCTTTCCGCAGGCTGAGCGTATTTTCATTGATGACTACTGTTTCGTAGACCCTTTTTGGCGTGACCGCAGAAGCATAGGTAGCAATAATATCGGTCTTAAGTGACTGTACACTATATGCGCCGAACAACGAACGACTTATTTCCCGGGTTCCTGCCAAGGTTCCATCGGTCACCATCAACGCAATAGTGGGCTCACCGATGCTGAAATCAAAACGGACAAAGCGATTATAAAATACCTTGTTTGCAGTACCGGCCATAGATTGCAGGGCCGGCAACCCACTGGCGTCCAGCACTGTGAATTTCCCGTCAAAATCAACCGAATACAATGTACTGTTTACTTTAATCACCACATTGTTTGGCAGTTCCCTGAAATCAATTCCCAAGTTATCATTGCCCCCAACTTTAAAATCTATGATACTTTTGCCGGTCACGTCATAGATAAAAGAAACGTGAGGATGCAGAAACATTCGGCGATTTTCGCGGACAATCACTTTCATAGGTTCTGTTCGCTGCCCCGTAAAACGCTTTAATTCTCTCGTTCCTTCAAGGGTTCCGTCGGTTATCCAAACGGCATGTTCATTTGAACCGATTTGAGTTTGCAGGTATAAATTGGCACCATCCTGATAAGTTGACACTATTTTCGAAGCCGAAACGCTCGGAATATCTTTTAATTTGACCGTTCCACCAATGGTTCCGTCAGTAATCCAAAGGGACGTTGAGGCAGGCAAGGTGGCTTCGTCTCGGGTCAGAAAAAATACCTTTTTCCCAACACGTATCAGTTCAAAATCATCATTTCCGGTAGTTTTGATGTTTTTAACCAAATTTGCTTTAAGCGTTGCAAAATCTGTTTTGTACAACTCTGTATCGCCACCGGCGGCCAAACGGCCCGAATGAAAAATACCGCTCGGCAGAAGCCCGAAATTGGCAGGAGCAACCGAAACGTCCATCAACTTACTTTCCAAGGTATTAAACCATTTCGGAGGAACACTATTGGTTTCATCTGCGATCAAAATCAGCTGATCCAGCTTTTTCAGCGTCAAACTTGTGTAGTCATCTGCGTTCCTGACACCGCCAATCTCTTTGGTTTCCGCCCGATCAAAATCGTGAAAGAAGAAGGTATTCTTTCGGGAAACACCGTAAAATTTAGCATCGATCCATAAAAAATTACTTAGAATAAATGGAATGGTCGCTTTGCTGATCTCACGAAAATTTTTCCCATCCGTACTTTCCAACAACCGAACAGAAGGAGCACCATCATTTATATGCTGAAGGATTTGCAGTTTATCGTCTTTGACCCTTATATCAATTACTCCGTTAAGGATTAGCGAAGGGTTAGGGTTGGAAAAGCCTCGCACATAAATTAATTCGGCAGAAGCCGCATCATTATTTTTTACTCGAACAATACGTGCTGCATTGTACTCATTGGAGTAATAATACAGGTAATCGCGCCAAACAAGTGTTTTCAATTCTGAAGAACTGCCAAAATAGCCGACGCGCACCGTTCCGGCAGCTGTTCCGTCCGTTTGGTATACCTCTCCTCTGTTATAAAAATAGACTTTGCCGTTATGAGGAAAAAAGGCCGCTCGGCCTTCCATGGATCCTAAGTCGGCCAATTGTGTACTGCCCAAGGTTGAGGGATTAAGAATCCATACTTTTTTGGTATTGTCTACGATATAAAGTTGTCCATTATACGGCATCAGCTCTGTGATAGGAAGCCTCCATTGTGTTATGCGGACAGTGCCATTAGGCGTTCCATCGCTCTGCCATACGGCACATTGGCCATCTGTCTGCTGAGACGTAAAATAAAATTTCCCCTCTGATACCGCCGTTGGGTTTACAGTGAGGTTGTCAGCATAGTAAAGCCCCGAGCCTGAACCCGGAACAATGTCTTTTAAAAGTTGCGTACCGGTTTCCGTCCCGTCCGTTACCCACCATTCATCTCCTTGTTGGTTGGTAGTGGCAATAAAGAATAATTTGTTTTCAACCCGAACGAATTTACGCGGATTGGATGAATTATTGGCCAAGTGTTTTACCGCAGTCAGTTGATTTTGAGCGCATAAGGATACGCTGACCGTCAGTAAAAAGGCAATGAATACCCGATTATTTTTCATAGCTCAGTACTTGTATATTTTTTGGGAAGCCCACCGGTAGCCATTGCTTACCGAAACAATGTACGTTCCTGTAGACAGGTGCGAAACGTCCATTTCTTCCGTTTGCTCCGTTGAAGCCAACAATTTCTCTGCAACTATCCGGCCGCTTATATCAATGATTTTAAGATACATTGCGGCTTTTTCAGCTCCTGTGATACGGACAGATAAGGTTTCCCTAACCGGGTTTGGAAATACATTTAATGAAAAAGTCGGTATCGGCATTTTTACCGCCAAAACCGGAGGCGTCACATTCCAAAGTTGCCGCCCTTGCGTGCCGACAAATGCCGAACAGGTTACGCTATTTCCCATAACCTTAAAATCTTTCGGGTTTGAACTCTGCACTCCGGTTCTTAAATCCGCCAATTGGCGAGTTCTTTCCAGGGTGCCTTCCGTGATCCAAAGTTCGTTGCCGGTGGCTTCATTTTCGGCAGCAAAAATTAACATTCCCGCAAAAGGTTGTTCGGGAACGATCCGATTGGCAGGCAATGCTTTCAATAACACCGCCTGTGTGGGCGATTCTACTATATAAATACCATTTGCCGGTCCGGTACTGTTTTTGATATATCCCTGAAAACTTTTCTTTTCAAGCAATTCGGTAAAGCGGGTTGTGACAAAGAAATTCCCGAGCTGTTGGGCCTTAACACTATCAATTTCCCATGTTTCAGGAGAAGGATCAGCATAGGATAGGTACAATTTTTTGTCCTGCGCAAACGTGCGCCCATTCTGATAAAACTTCGCAGGAAGCAACCGACTCAGCGAATCTTTGGCGGGCAGCACTTTCCAGACATTGCCCCCGATCACAAACACATCCTGCCCATTAACCACAAACCTTGAACGGGCATCAGCAGCGGCATCGCCCTTAAGCAAACGAATGCTTTTGGCGGTCACATCAAGCATGGCAACATTGAGTCTATTTGTGCCCGTTACTACGGCCAAGGCATAACTATTCCCTATTTTTTGAACGCCGCGCAACTCCGAAAACTCAAATGGCCCCATTTCCTGAACACGCTGTGCGTCAGCATCGACAAACGTCAAAAAGCTGACGATTTGTCCATTTGTATTTGCTTCTGAGCGATGAACAAAATAGGCGTCCGATGTTTTAAAAGTCGATTTTGCCGAAGGCAGTTCGATTAGTTCACGCGGTGTGTCAGTGACAGCAGCGCTGCTCATTACCCCCACTTTTCCCGAGGTTTTACGACGCAGGTAGAAAAACCTTGCGCCGATGCTCAGCGGTACGACGGTGGAATCAATGGTAAAAAGTGTTCGATTTTCAAGGTTGTTGATAGCATTATCAAAACCGACAACGGCCAGTGATTGAGTATCATACACTAAAATTTTATTCTCTGCCAACTGCGTTTTTCGATCACCACTCACATTAATTGTGCCGGCAGATTGTACCATTGTCGGTCCAGCCAAATCGACTTTATAAAACCGGGTTCCTCCAAGCCAAACTTCCAATTGCTGACCCGAGGTATAAGCCACAGGAATAAAGTCAGCATTGACAAAATTGGCCAACACAACGGTTCCGCCAGCCGTCCCATCCGTAACCCAGAAAGAACGGTTTCTATTAAGGTCTGTGTACGAAAATAAGGCTCTTTGCCCATCCGAATAGACCAATCCGGACCCTGCTCCGTTGAGAAGGGCGGTTTGTGAGGTAGTCAATACTTTTACGGGTTGGCTGCCTGTCAGTCCATCTGTTTTATAAAGCGCAATTCCCTGTCCTTCATTATCTGCAATAAAATACAATTGGTTTTTCAGCACAAACTGCGGAATTTCGTTATCGCCCGTCTGATAGAGATTGCCAAGTGCTTTTACATCGGCACCTGTCAAAGCGGACTTGTACAAATTGACATTTCCCTTGGCAGTAGTACTTCCCGAAAGCACCAGCGAATTGTTCAGTTCATTTACCTCCGAAACGTAAGAATTCATCGTCGAAACCCTGCGGGCAGAAGCATCAAACAAATACAGTTGACTGCGGGAATCGGACGAGATCAAATGATACGCCAACGAATTTGTACTCAGTTTTTTGACACTCAAATATTCAACACCACCTACACTCCATCCCACCGGGGTATTTGTGGTATCTCCTGTCGTAAGATCCAACCCAATGATCTTTGTTTGAACGGCATAATAAAGTTTGTTTTCCAACACCTGAATGCGGGACGCCACTCCTATCGGTAGCGTTTTTTCAAAGACAGTTCGCAAAGCTTGCCCATCAGACGTAGTTCGCAGCAGCACTTGGCTGCCGGATGAGTTATGCAACTGAGGATATTCAATAAGTTGAAATTCGTTGCCGACGATTCGGGAGGTCATCCCGCGAAAACGTTCGGGCGTCTGCGACGGCAAAGTAGTGACCGGAGGAATCAACACTTGAGTGGTGGCCGGCGTACCGCGCGTTTTGATCACTACTTTATCATTGTGGCTGTTGTATACATACACATCGCCTTTATACACATTGTAGAGAGGTTGGCCGATCCGAAAAAGTTGAGCAAAAAGCCTTTGCGTGCCACTCGCGCTGCCGTCTGTCCGCCAGAGCTCATATTCGCCCTGAACATTATAGGTAAAAAATAACTGGTATTCCAGCAGCACAGGCGCATCAGTGTTAAGCACATGATCAGGGAGAACAAACGTGACCGATCCGCCCGGGTTACTTACCCGTCTTTTGGTTTTGGCTGTAATATCGACGTAGTAGAGTCCGAAATTTTCTATAATATAAAACTTATCGCGTTGAAGAGTGGGCTTAAATTGCTCAATCACCCCTTCATAGGTGTATATTAGTTGCGTCCCCTCCGTGGTACCATCCGTTTGCCAAAGTTCTGATTGGTTCAATGCATTTTTGGTCAAAAAATACATCAATCCATTCGCAACCTGAATACTCTGCTCGACTTCCGGCATGAAAGAGTTATTGAGAACTCGAACCAAGTTACTCGCCGGTCCGGGAGCAATGTCCTTCAGCAGTTTTGTACCTGCATCTGTTCCGTCAGTGGTCCACCACTCAGCCCCATATTCCTGTGTATCAGCAATAAACAGCAGTTTAGCACCCAGCTTCTGAAAAGCCCTCGGATTGGAAGAAGCGCCGGTTCGGTGCTGAATGAACGAAAGTTGTTGCTGTGATTGCGAAATGAATGAGCACCCCAACAACAGAAGGCTGAATAGTATTTGTTTTATCATGGCGTAGAGAAATTACGCCGCAATATACAGCGTAATTTCTCTTATTTCTCCAACAACATCGCTCCAAAAGAGTATCCGCCACCAAAAACAGTGATCACAATTCGTTCTCCTTTTTTGAAACGCGGCCAGTTTTCGGAAAGGCCGATGGCGCAGCCGGCACAACCGGTATTTCCTAAATATTGAATATTGGAAAGAAGTTTTTCTTCCGGAAGGCCCAACGTATTCATTACGTTCATGCTGATGCGTAAATTGGCTTGGTGCGGTAATACATAATCGACATCATTTACGGTAAGGCCGCAACGCTCAAGCACCTGCAAACTCGCTTTGGGCATATAGGTACAGGCATTGATGAATACATCTCTTCCAAAAGGCATGATCACCCCCCGCTCATTGGGTCGAAGAACTACGGCTTCTGTGGCTTTTCCGCTCGTGGCGGCGCCACCCGTAACCAATGCACGGATCTCTATATCTTCGTCGCTGATACGTTCTTTTGAGATTAACATTGCCGCCGCGCCGTCTCCCCACAAATGCCCTGATACGGTATCGGTTTCGTTGTAAAATCCGGTATTATGTTCGGAAGTAATGACGAGCGCTTTTTTTGCTTTATTCATGGCAAAATATCCTTCTACCACTTCAATCGCATTAAGTAAAGATGAGCAGGCCGACGAAATGGTCACGACCGGAATATCAGGGATTTCCAGAAAATGCTGCACCGCATGGGCCAACGTTACAATCGTATCATAAGATGTGTAGGTAGCTCCTATGATCAAATCTATTTCTCTTGCCGGAATCTCAATTTTATCTAATAATGCCTTTACCGCTTCAACGCCCATGGTGTGGGAGTTTTCGGCAGAGGCCGCTTTTCGACGTAGTTGTATACCTGTACGCTGTACAATCCATTCGTCCGAGAGGCCGTTGAGCTTGGTAAAATGTTCGTTGTCAACAACTTGCTCGGGCAGGTAGTGACCAACTTGATGGAGAAACATACTGTGGTTGGTTTAAACCGAAACTTTTAAAGCCGAAAGTTAAACATTTCCCAGAAATCATATCACACTATATTAAAATCTTACAATAAAGTCATTATTAATTGCTATTACATTTAAGCATTTTTTGTATTCTCGGAATAAAAAAATTGGCGTGTTTACTACCAAAAAATAAAATCTATTCACATAATAACGCTTCGTTCCGGAATGTGCCGTATTTTTGCCCGATACTGAAAATTGAAGTCGATGCTTCCAACCAAGTTATTACTTGTTGTTCCCTGTTACAACGAAGAAGAAATTTTAACAAAAACCCACCGT
This sequence comes from Runella sp., assembly GCF_965279615.1. NCBI lineage: Bacteria > Pseudomonadati > Bacteroidota > Cytophagia > Cytophagales > Spirosomataceae > Runella > Runella sp. The sequence goes on from NZ_OZ257252.1 coordinate 1,376,481, forward strand.
ACTCTTCAAGAATACTATACACATCTGGAAGCGGAGCACCTTATTGCTCCGGAAAGTAAGATATGTTTTGTGAATGACGGAAGCCGCGACCGTACTTGGGAACTCATCGAAACTATCTGCCAACAGGATCCCAAAAGCATTGGCATCAAATTATCCCGCAATTTTGGTCATCAAAGTGCCATTCTCGCGGGTTTAACAGAGTACACCAACGATTTCGATTGTTTTATTACCATTGACGCTGACTTACAGGACGACATCGCCGCCATCGGCAAGATGCTCGAACAACACCGCGACGGCGCGATGGTGGTCTACGGAGTGCGTGACGACCGCAGCAATGACAGTTGGTTCAAACGCACCACAGCTGAGTCATTTTATACTATGATGCGTTGGATGGGTGTGCCGGTGGTGTTCAATCATGCTGATTTCAGGCTGATGGATCGTCGTATATTGGAAGAATTTGCGCACTTCAAGGAAGTAAATCTCTTTTTAAGGGGTATTATTCCCCTGATCGGTTTTCGTTCTGAAAAAGTTTTTTACAAACGTTTGGAGCGGGAAGCGGGTGAAACGAAATATCCGCTGAAAAAAATGTTACTTTTTGCCTGGAACGGGGTCACTTCTTTCAGTACGTTTCCTATGCGGCTGGTGCTTTATTTCGGATTGTTTAATTTTTTCATTGCGATGGCCGTCACAGTATATATCGGTATTTCTTATTTGTATGGAAGTACAGTAGCCGGTTGGACATCTATTGTATTGCCAATGACCTTTTTCAGTGGAGCCAACATGATCGCCATTGGCCTGATCGGTGAATATGTCGGCAAGATATACGAAGAAGTAAAGGGGCGGCCCCGATATATCATTGAGAAAGTTGTGGAGAAGTCAAAAACCAATAAATAAAAACATTGAAACAAATAGGAACATTGCCTTGAAAGCTTTAAAGACCTCCAAGTTTCATTTACAAATAATAGTTAAATGCTCAAAACATTACAAAAACCTTTCTTTCAAGACCTTTTCAACGTCGGCTTGCTGGTTATGGTGTTGATTCCGTTGCTGGCGTTGGCGTGTTATAATCATCCGTCGCCTGTGGATGATTACTGCTATATAGATACCGTTTTTAAGTATGGCTACTTTGAAGCCATGAATTTCTATTATACCGGCTGGACAGGGCGTTATTTCGGTATTTTGCTCAATCATTCCAATCCGCTCATTCTTAAATGGCCCGGCGGGTTCAAATTGCTTTCTTTTTTATTGGTTCTGGGCTTCACCGGCAGTTTGTATGCACTGGCAAAGGAAGTTTTTTTCAAATGGTCACGTCTCGGAGCGTTGGGATTGGTGGGAGGTTTATTGTTTTTGTTCATTCTCAAAATTGCCAGTATTGCCGAAGCTTTCTATTGGATGGCGGCCTTTGTTACGTATACCGTGCCCAATACTCTTACTTTTTATTGGATCGTAGTGATGATGCGTTGGTATCAATTACCCAACGGAATGTTCAAAAATCTTACGGCCGTTTTAGCAGGTTTTTTGGTATTTGCGGTCATTGGTTGCAGTGAAACCAATCTGACCATAATGGTGCTGCTGGTGGCCGGTTGGTGGGGTTATCAATTGGTTATCAATCGCAAATGGGATTGGTTTGCGTTCTTTTTGATCGGCATTGCGGCTTTCTCGTGTTATATGTTCTTTACATCACCGGGCAATATCCTCCGCATGAGCGGCAATCCCGAAGGACGAAATATTCCCTTTTCAGCGCTCCAATCCATTAAGCAATTGGCCCGATTGAGCATTGCATGGATCACCCGTACGCCTTTGCTTGTCTTTACCATTTTATGGATCGCATTATTACCAAAGATTTTTTTAAACAGTGGAGCATCCCGCTATTTTTCCATTCCGCTTTGGGTGGCCGTTTTAGCCTATTTCGGCATCTTATTCGTTCAGATCTTTCCTTCTTACTACGGCATCGGTATTGAGCCGGCTCCCCGGGTTGTCAACTCGATCTATCTTTATTTTCTGATCGGTTGGTTTTATACCATCGCTGTATTAGTGCATTATTTTCACAAAAATGATTTTTTGGGTGCAACAAAATGGTACTTACCGCCCTCTATTAAAGGAGTACTCGCAGTACTTATTTTAGTAAGTGCTCTTTTCAGTTATAACCTCCGAATGGTGTATGGCGATTGGCTGCGCGGGCGAGCTGCAGCATACGATTTAGAGTTGAAACAACGCTACGAATACATCGAAAAAACACCCGGCGACCGAGTGTATGTGGAGCCCCTCAAAGCCCGCCCACAATCCCTGTTTTTAGAAGATGCCAACGCCAATCCTCAGCACCTATGGAGCAGATGCATGGGTGGTTATTTTGGCAAAAAAGAAATTGTACTTAAAACAAACCCTTGATGCGTCGGATTACTTTTTGGCTTATTGCTTTTTTACCCATCGGTTTGTTTTTGCTGGTCATAGCTCGATATTCACTCAATGTGCCGTGGTTCGACGATTTTGATCCGTTTCCTGATTTTCTCCGTGAATGGCAGCGAACCGACGATTTTTCTACCTATATTAAATTACTTTTCAAGCCCAACAATGAGCACCGAATGGTTTTCGGAAAACTGGCGGCGCTGAGTTATTATTGGTTGTTTGGTGAGCTGAATTTTACGTTTCTGCATTGGGCGGGCCTCTGTTTTACCTTGGGAAGTTTCGCCATTTTCATTCGAGTATTTCGCCAAAACAACATTTCGTGGCTTTATTTACTGCCTTTCCCTTTTCTGTTGTTTCAGTTGCAGTACCACATGACGGCGCTTTGGGCCATTACGGGCTTGCAACACCAGCCTGTGATCTTTTTTGTTTGCCTTACATCGTATCTGCTGGCTCAACGGCAGTTTACATGGGCTGTTTTGGCGGGGCTTTGCGCCAATTTTGCCATGAGCAACGGTATTTTTGTCTGGCCGGCCGGATTAGCAATACTGTTTTTACAAGGCAATTATCGTTTTGTAGGACTGTGGTTGGCTACAGGCATGATCGCCGTATTTTTGTATTTCTACGGAATGCAAACCCTTAACAATGAGTCCAGTTTCGGGTATTTTTTACAGCATCCTCACGAAACCTTTTTTGGCTTTTTTACATTCATCGGCGGCCTTTTCGATTTCTTTCCCGACCGCAGCACACTCGAGCGTTCCATTCTCCCAACGATCTTTGGAATGGTCATGGCCGGTTGGCTCGTTGTTGTCTTTACACGTTTGTGGAAATTATACCGAAAACCGGCCCTTACTCAAAACACGTTGCTGCTTTTTCTTATTGGCGTAGCTACATATTTACTCGCTAATGCTGCCATTATCGCTTTCCTACGGCCTCGATTCGGGTATTTTGTGATGTTGGTCAGCAACTATAAGATATATCCCGCGCTGTTTATGATGGTGAGTTATGGGTTTTATTTAGGGCTTTTCTCGCCCAAAAAACAATGGTTCAATGCCGCATTGGGACTCAGCGTCTTTGTTTGGGCGCTGAGTTTTCTCAATTATTGGCCTACCATAAGCGAGCGACGCAAGACCCTGTTGGCTTATGCTTACAATCAGGAACATAACGGTTTTGGATTGGGACTTACGCCCAATTCTCCCGCTGCGCTTTATGTAGATACGTTGATGCAATACCATGTCAAAAATGGGACGTACCACTACCCTACTCACTTGGTGCCTGCATTCCAATCCATACAAACCGACCGCAGCCTGCAAATCAAACCCATTATTACAAAACAGAAGGACGGGTTATCTATTTATACCGATGCTTATTCGTTCGATACCGGTTTTGACGCATCTTTGTACGCATTTTTACAATCCGACAAACGCACATATTTGTTTAAATTGGAGCCCAATTTCTATAAAGGCCACAATTGGCTTCGTCAATACGACGATGGCAGTTCGGTATTGATCCCTTACGCAACGGTTATTCCGGGCCCGTACAATCTTGGTTTTGTTTACGTAAAACACGGTCAAGCCAAAGCGACTGTTTCTCAAGCCATCAAATGGCAATAGACCGGTAGCTGATTACTGTTGAACGTTTATTGTTAAAAAAACACTTTGCTTTGGAAAAGCCTCAAATTTCAATTATTGCCCCGTTATACAACGAAACCGAATCCTTTCCGCACTTGGTTGAGCGACTCAACAAGCTGATGGACAGCCTTTCGCTTACGATTGAAGTGGTGTTGGTTGATGACGGAAGCCGCGACAATACGGCCATTCTCATGCGTCAATTGGCGTTTTTGGACAAACGCTACCATTGTGTTTTTCTGTCGCGCAATCATGGGCACCAATTGGCTCTTACGGCGGGCTTAGCCGCAGCAAGAGGTACTGAAGCAGTATTTGTCATTGACGGCGATCTCCAAGATCCACCCGAATTACTTCCTGATTTTTATAAACTTTTTCAGGAAGGTTACGATGTAGTGTATGCCGTTCGTCGTAAACGCAAAGAGAATTTTTTCAAAAGAACCGGCTATTTCCTGTTTTACCGCTTATTGAAATCCATTTCGTACGTAGAAATTCCGCTCGACAGCGGCGACTTTTCCCTCATCAGTCGGCGCGTGGTCGACGTCATGAATCAAATGCCGGAAGAAAGCCGCTTTTTACGCGGTATGCGCACCTGGGTAGGTTTCAAACAAACAGGATTTGAGTACGAACGCAGCGAACGTATAGCAGGAGAATCGAAGTACTCGTTCAAACAGCTATTTAATCTGGCCTACAACGGGATCTTCAATTTTAGCGAATTCCCCATCAAGTTTATGACGCGCTCCGGAGGAATTGCCATTCTGCTCGCTTTAATTTATTTTGTCATCGTTTTGGTCAAGAAGTTTTTCTATGCCGGAATCATCGAAGGGTTTACGGCGCTGCTTTTTGTGATTATCTTATTCAGCGGCGTGCAGTTAATTGCGCTTGGCATCATTGGCGAATACGTTTTACGAATCTTTTTTCAATCCAAAAATCGGCCGTTATTTATCATCAAAGAGCAGATCGTGGAAGGGAAAGTGGAAAAACCGCAAAACCGTCAAACTGAGAAACCGCAAAACTGAAAAAGGGTAAAAAATGCTATTTAATTCTGTCCAATTTCTGATCTTTTTTATTGTCGTTACGTTGGCTTATTTCAGCCTTCGGTGGAATCTGCGTTGGTTACTGTTATTGTTGGCAAGCTGCTATTTCTACTTAGTATTCAAGCCGATCTACATTCTCATCCTTTTTGCCACGATTGTCATTGACTATTTTGCCGGGATATGGATCGCTTCTGCCACAGGAACGCGTCGCAAATGGCTTTTGGTAGTAAGTATTGTGACCAACGTAGGTATTTTGGCCGTTTTTAAATACTTTGATTTTTTTGCCGAAACCTTTAACTCATTTAGTTGGAAAATGGGGATTGCCTGGAGCATGCCCATTCTGAAACATCTGAATCCTGATTTGATTCTCCCCATTGGTTTGTCATTCCACACGTTTCAGGCCATGAGTTATACCATTGAAGTGTATCGAGGCAATCAAAAGGCAGAAAGACACTTCGGTATTTATGCATTGTACGTCATGTTTTATCCGCAATTGGTGGCAGGGCCCATCGAACGCCCCCAAAATGTACTGCACCAATTCCACGAAAATCATCCATACGATTGGGAAAACGTGAAAGCCGGGCTTACGCGCATGGCGTTCGGTTTTTTCAAAAAAGTGGTCATTGCCGACCGCCTTGCACTGATGCAGGGACCGGCTTACCTCGACCCCGTTCATCACAACGGGTTGACGCTGCTGGTCGCAACATTTTTCTATACCTTTCGAATCTATTGCGACTTTTCGGGGTATTCCGACATTGCCTTGGGGGCATCACAGGTGATGGGCTTCAAACTCATGGAAAACTTCAAAACACCCTATGTTTCCAAATCCATCTCTGAGTTTTGGGGGCGTTGGCACCTATCGCTCTCTACGTGGTTTCGGGATTATCTTTACATTCCATTGGGTGGAAATCGTGTGGGCGAAGGACGTGCTTACTTCAACCGTTTTACGGTATTTCTGGTCAGCGGACTCTGGCACGGCGCCAGTTGGAATTTCATTATTTGGGGCGGATTACACGGATTTTACCTCGTATTGGCCTCTATTCGCGACAAATACCTGAAACGTTGGAATATCTCATTGCCCACAGGAGCGTGGTACGGCTACCTGCAAACTGCTGTCACGTTTGTATTAGTGATGCTGACGTGGGTATTTTTTGCCGTGGGTGACAATCCCAAAATGACCATTGGCGAAGAAGTTCGCAGTTCGTTTCTGATCTTAAAAAAGATCGCAACGCTGTCGATCCACTCTCCTATCCAATCTGCGCTGAACTCCGTTGAGATGATACTGTGTGTGGTTTTAATTGGTCTGTTACTCCTCAAAGAGCATTATGTCCTGACTATCCCCACACGCAAAAACGCCACATTTTGGAGCGTTTTTATTGCCTTAACTATTCTTACTTATTTCTTTGGGGTATTTGAATCCAATCAATTTATCTATTTTCAGTTTTAGAGATTCGTAACATAACGTCGGCGAGGTTTAAAACCTCGCCGACGTTGTTTTTACAATTGCCCTGCCAAAATCGCAATGCCTTCCGAAAAACTGCGAGGCTCGTACCCCAACACTGTATTCGATTTATCCAACACGAATCCCGTTCGTGCCGGGCGTTTGGCAGGTTGTGAGAAGGTAGAAGAATCCGCTTGAGCAATCAATGATTTATCCAGTCCAAAATAATCGGCAGTCAGAATGGCCATTTCGTAGGGGGTCAGGAAATCTTTCCCTGAAATATTGAAAATGCCCGACGCTTCCTGATCCGCGATCAGAAAACAACCGATAGCCAAGTCTTCGGCCAAGGTCGGGGTACGCCATTGATCGGTAACGACTTTGATATTCTTCTTTTCTTCCAACGATTTTTTTACCCAAAGAATAATGTTGGAGCGTGACATATCGTAGGCAATTCCATACACTAACACCGTGCGTGCGATAGCCCAACGAATACCCGAATGCTGAACAGTTTTCTCGGCGGCGTATTTACTCCATCCGTAAAAACTCAGCGGATTGGCTTCTCCCTCTTCCGTATATGGCCCCGCAGCACCGTCAAAAATGAAGTCAGTAGAGACATGACAGAGGAAAATATCATGCTTTCGGCACGCATCCACGATGTATTGGACAGCATGCACATTTTGCGCCCAGCAGTTATCTTTTTCAAATTCGCACTGATCCACGTTTGTCATGGCTGCTCCGTGAATGACAACATCGGGTTTTGTTTTTTCAATGATCTCATCCACTTCTTCCCGTTTGGTAATGTCCATCGAATAGTACTCATATCCTTCCGTAAAAGGCAGACGATTGGCCCCGCGAGCAGTGGCAATGCATTGAATATCGGGTTGTTTTAAAAGAAGTTCAACTAATTTCTGCCCCAGCAGACCATTGGAACCTGTAATGAGAATTTTTTTCATAACCGTAAAAGTAATAGTCCTATAAACACAAAGAACGCATAGAAGTTGAAATTTTCTATGCGTTCTTTATAATTATGTGGTTACTTCTATCGGAAATTACGAAGCGTATACGTGAAGGTAAGCATATAGTACCGCTGCAATACCCGTGTTTGAAGATCTTCGATGTAAGTTTCCGTAACGGTACGGCTAATACTGTTGTTTTGACCAAGCACATCAAACGTACTCAACTTCAATTCTCCTGCCTGTTTTTTCAGGAATTTATACCCGACGGCCGCATTCCAAAGCGTAAAATTGAGGTTAAAATCCTGTCCTAATCCCGTATAGAACGTATGATTAAGGTTAGTATTCAGGAAGAACCCTGCCTTGGTCAACCAGTTCAATCTTACGTTGCTGTTTTGATAATAATAGGTTCCATTCAACGCAGGTTGCAATGTATTGGTGACCGTATTATAATTACCATTTACTGACACCGTAAAATCCAGCTCCTCGCTTATGTTACTGCTCAACACCAATCCACCCGTGATAGAGTGCGTATTGGAAGTATTTTGTACATTGTTGATCAACCCCATTGTACGGGTATAGCCCGTTCCTAAGTTAAAATTAAGGTTGCTTTTAAGCGATTGAACGGGCAAGCCGTAGGTGATAAATGAACGTACATTCCAGTTTCCGTTCACGTTAACGGGCTGACTGAATTGCGAACCGCGATTGAGCGGAAAGCCTCCCACGGTCGTATCTCTTGTTGCAATGTAAGTGGCAGTGCTGATATTATCCTGCGTAAAAGACCCGTTCAGGTTAATAAAGAAACTGCGGGCGTTTTTGGCATTCGTAAATCCGTACCGAATCGCCATGTTATGATTGTACTCCTGTTTAAGGTTGGGGTTACCTGTTTTCAGGAATAACGGGTTGGAGTTATCAACAACGTTCTGTAACTGACTGATAGAAGGCGCATTGGTAGAAGTACGGTAATTGACCCGTAAGCTTTTTCCGTCACTTCCGCGGTACATGATCATGGCCGACGGCAAAATATTGTTGAACGTCCGGTCGATCTTAAACTCCAAAGGATAGTTTTGTTTACCGCTCAATTGTGCATTTTGGTAGTTAACCTCAGCCGTTACCATCGTTTTTTTGATGCGCAAACGATAACTTCCGCCGATCCGGTTGGTGATGTACGTATTGTCAAATTCGTTCGACAAACGCAGATCCGGCGTACTGTATTCGCTGGTACTTTGGTTGTAATTGTAGGTCTTACGATCCGAGTAATTTTTGGTATAGGAAGGCGTGTAGTTCAACTGTAACTGTCCTCCTCTGCCGACATTTTCGGTCAATGAGATATTGCTTGAAACCGTATATCCGTTTGCTTTCGTATCGGTACGTTGATCGGTGATCTGCAATGAATCGGCAGTTTTACGGGTATAATAATTCACAATTGAATTCAGCGAAGACTCTCCGGTACGGTCATTCGTCGAGGTTGTCAATCCTACCGAAAGTGTCCGGCCGATCTTTCCGAAGCGGTGCCGCCACAGAATGGTATTGCCAAAGTTATTTCCGTTGTTTGTCGACGTTTTTTGCGTTTGGGTTTGGCTGATCGCAGCGGCATTGATGCTGTTTGCCCCTAATAAACTACTGTAAGCGGTATTGCCCTGAAAACTGATGCGCGGCGTAATGATGATCGAGTTCTTGGTATTAAGAGTATATTCAAGACGCGCATTCAAGCGGTGGTTCGTGTTGTTATTGGATGAAAAATAATCTTCATTATATAATTGTCCGGGGCCTTGCGTTGTGAAGAATGTCCGGGCCAATTCGCTTTGGTTATTGTTGTTGGCATCGTTGAAAAAATAACTTCCCGACACTTTCCATTTCTTGCCCCAGTTGTCTGAATAATTCAAACCTAACGCGTGGGTCTTATTGATCCCTCCCTGCTGACCCGATAAAAAATTGCCGCTGGCATTTCCTCCGCCAAAATTGCCGCCACCGCCGCCGGTATTACCACCGCCACCGCGATTTCCGCCGCCACCGGCACCACCGCCACGGTTGCCACCACCCGGAGCACCGCTGCCCGAACTACCCAAGACGCCCAATAGGTCTTCACTGGCAAAGTTTTGTTGGTTGACGTTATTAGACATCCCAATCAACGAAATACGGGTATCTTTTTTGAAATAGTTGGTGCTTCCTCCCACCATGTAGCGGCCGTCGGTACCATACCCTGCGTAAATTTTTCCGAACTGTCCATTGTTTCGGTCTGAACGCGTTACGATATTGATGGTTTTGGTGGTTTGCCCATCGTCAAAACCCGTAAACTGAGCCTGATCGCTAAGGCGATCAAACACTTGAATCTTATCAATGACTTCTGCCGGCAAATTTTTCAGGGCAAGGGTAGCGTCATCTCCAAAAAATTCGCGGCCGTCGACCGTCACTTTTTGTACATTTTCTCCCTGCGCTTTTACCTGCCCGTTCTCAATGGTGATATTGGGCATTTTTTCGATCAGATCCTGTGCGTTGGCATCGCGGTTGGTTTTGAAGGCGCTTGCATTGTAAACAGTGGTATCGCCCTTTTGTACAACGCGTTCGGCCACTCCTTTTATCACTACATCTTTAAGAAGCTGTGCATCCGTTTTCAGCGAAATAATTCCCAAATCAGGGCTCACACGGCGAAAATTGATACGTTGGTTGTAAGTAATATATCCCAGAAAAGACGCGATCATACGATAATTATCTTTGGGAACACTTCTGAATACAAAAACGCCGGCAGTATCAGCCACCACCCCAAAGCGTTTCGTAGAATCGGTGCTGTTGATCAATATCACATTGGCACCGATCAAGGGTGATTTGTCATTAGCATCCACCAAACGCCCTTTCACTTCTACAGTACCGGCTGCGTTGGATACGGCTGTGCCGTTTTGTACTCTTCCCGGTCCGGTCGCTACGGGTGCAGTGGGGCTTTTTTCCGTCGCACTTTGGACTAACGTATCTTTAGCCACACCGGCATTACCGATTACCCTATCAGTCACGGACTTAAGCGTTGTATCATTTTTAGGTGCTTCATTTTTCAACACCGGCTCATCAAATTTTAATTGTATTTTTCCTAGATCAACACTGATACTATCTGCGCTGATCTGTTGAGCGAGAGAAAGATAACCTTTCAGTGAAGCAATCAAACGATATGCTCCTTTTGGAATATTTTTAAGTGCAAAACCTCCCAAAGAATCGGCTACTGCGCCAAACTTTTTTGTGGAGTCGGCAGTACTGACAAGTGAAACAGTGGCCCCGATCAGAGGTGATTGGGTAGCTTGGTCAACCACGCGCCCTTTTATTTCCACTTCCTGAGCAAGTAGTTGGCGGGTTACTAAAAAAAGCAACAGAACGAATGTACGGCGAATGTATTGCATGGTGTGCTGTGTTGGGTTTGACCTTTAGAGTAATAAAGTAGCAGAAAGTTTAGCCGTGCTTTTGTAAAAAGCGATGAAAAGACAAAGAATACCGACGATTTGGGACGTATTTACCGATAAAGTACAAGTTTTAATTAAAAGCCCGTTCCCTGAAATTAATCAATTATTCCTTATATTCGGGGACTTTTTAAACCCTTTTTTATCATGAATCGTCGCCACTTTTTCCAACAAGCTACGCTGGGCACTGCTGCTATAGTTTCTCCTGAAAATAGTATGCCGGCTATCGAAAAAAATGTAACTCCGTATAAACTTGGTCTATCAAGTTATTCGTATTGGCATTTCAAAACACCTAAAGTCCCCATTGAAACGGTCATTGATGAAGCCGCCCGTATGGAAATTGAAGGAGTCGATATTTTGCACCGACAAATGGACAGCGATGACAATGCTTACCTGCAAAAATTAAAACGCCACGCTTTTCTTAACGGTGTTGATTTGATCTGTCTTTCCATTCACCAAAGTTTTGTTTCGCCGGATGCCGCCGAACGCCAAAAGAACATTGATCATACGATTCACTGCATCGAACTGGCCTATAAAATGGGCATTCCGAGTATGCGTCTTAATTCGGGGCGTTGGAATACGATCAAGTCGTTTGACGAATTAATGGCCAAACGCGGCGTTGAACCTATTTTGCCCGGTTATACCGAAGACGATGGTTTCAAATGGTGCATCGACAGCATAGAGAAATGTCTCGCCAAAGCCGCAGAGTGCGGAGTGATGCTGACATTGGAAAATCACTGGGGCCTTACGTCTACACCCGAAGGGCTTCTGCGCATCCGCAACGCCATCAACTCTCCTTGGTTGGGTGTATTGTTGGATACGGGTAACTTTCTGGAAGACCCTTATACTAAACTCGAAAAAGTGGCACCCGTTGCGAATTTTGTACAAGCCAAAACCTATTACGGCGGCGGCGAATGGTACTCGCTGGATTTGGATTACAAACGCATCATCAACATTTTGCGCCAAGCCAATTATAAAGGTTACATCGCCTTAGAATTTGAAGGCAAAGAAGCCGCCGAGACCGGCGTTCGCAAAAGCATTGCCATGCTTCGCGAAGCCATGAAAGCTTAGCTCCAATCCCAAACAACTACATTCCATACATCCGTGTAGTCTTCATAGGTATGGATCGTGCGGAATCCAACGCGTTCATGCGCCCGCTGTGAACGCGTATTCCGCACGGCTACTTCCGTAACACAGATGTCAAAATCAGTAGAAAAATATTTTTTGTGCGCGGCATACAAACCATCAAAGATGCCCTGTCCTCGGTGCGATTCGGCCACGCAGATTTGGCCCATTACGTAAAAACGTTGTTCGCCGATGGCCTTCCCTTCCCAATCCAATTCAGCCACAATGTCGAACATAGGCACCAGTTCAGGTACTAATTTGCCAAATGTCCGGGGCATGACCAAGGCATAACCCACCAAGGTATCACCGTCTTTGGCAATGATCTGGGGCAACGCATTATTCATTTCTTTGAGCGTTTCAAACGAATGCTCTACCGTTGTGAATCCTTGATCTTTTTGATATTCGGCAGGAGTGTTTTTATAAAGGTTTTGACGTTGGAGGGCCATTATTTGGCGTAGCTCCTCATCGGTGGCAGCAGTAGTATAATTAATCGGCATTAGTTATTTGTCACCCTAGATGGGTTTGTTTGTTGATTGGCTCATTCGGATTTACAATCGCGCGGCGAACCGTCCGGATGCTGTCTGTTTCCGATTTGCAATCGGCAGTAAGAACTTGTTACAAAAGTACCAAGATGCTTTCAGCATGACAAATAAACGCCCTATCTTTGCCTTACTTCCATTCAACAAACCTAATCTCAATGAAAAAATCGCTCTCCTTTTCTTTTTTCTCTCTTCCCTTTGTTTATTGTGTATCAGAATTGGGCAGACGCAAACGGTACGCCGCATGGGCCTGTCCTTACATTATTGTTTTATTATTACCATTTTCTCTTTTCGCTCAATACCCTATTCTGCCTGAACGCGAACGGGCGCGCGTGGTCGATGAGATTCTGGAAGACCGACTGACCAACCTTTTGCCTCAACTCATGCGGCGCGAAGGAATTGATATGTGGGTCATCATTTCACGCGAATACAACGAAGATCCCGTCATGAAGACGATGCTGCCCAGTACGTGGCTTTCGGCACGTCGACGTACGATCATGGTATTTTTTGATGCAGGAGGCGATAAACCTTTGGAAAAACTCGCTATTGCCCGCTATGACGTGGGCAATTTGCTGAAAGGTGAATGGGACATTAATGTGCAGCCCAACCAGTGGTTGGCGCTGAGTAAAGTTATTGAAGACCGAAATCCTAAAAAAATTGCGCTTAACTACTCCAAAGACTACGGTCACGCCGACGGATTGACCTTTACCGAGCAAAAAGAATTGATGGCAAACCTATCGGAAAAGCAAAAAGCCAAAATCATTTCGGCCGACCGCTTGGCAGTGGCATGGCTCGAAACACGTTCGGAAAAAGAAGCGGCCATTTATCCTTTGATCTGCCGTATTTCGCACGAAATCATTCAGGAAGCCTTTTCAGAAAAAGTGATTCAACCGGGCGTTACAACCACCGATGATGTGGTATGGTGGATGCGCCAGAAAGTGACAGACTTAGGGCTTGAAACGTGGTTTCACCCCACAGTGGACATTCAGCGGTTTGACTCACAGAACTTTGAGCATCTCCGCGCTTTTTCCAAACGCCCTGACAAACAGGTCATCATGCCCGGCGACCTGCTTCACTGTGACTTTGGTATTACCTATTTACGACTCAATACAGACCAACAACAAAACGCCTATGTACTGCGACCCGGCGAGACCGATGTTCCGGACTTTATCAAAAAAGCATTTGCACAGGGAAATCGCCTGCAAGACCTTTTGACAGAGCGTTTTAAAACGGGCGTAACCGGAAATCAAATGCTGTTGGGCGCGCTTGAACAAGCAAAGAAAGAAGGCATTACAGGTAGTATTTACTCTCATCCCATTGGCGTACACGGCCACGCAGCCGGGCCAACGATCGGCATGTGGGATCAACAAAAGGGCGTTCCCGGTCCGGGAGATTATCCTTTGTATCTCAATACCGGCTATTCCATTGAACTCAATGCCGCTGTAGAAGTGGCCGAATGGAAGAAAATCATTCGCATCATGCTCGAAGAAGACGGTTACTACACCGCCGATGGCTTTCGTTACTTGGATGGCCGACAGATGGAGGTTTTTACCATTCCGCGAAAGTTGGCCAATGTGAAATGATAAAAAAAGGAGCACAAAGCTGCTCCTTTTTTTATTTTACAAAAATAGCTTTGGATGGGGCAGCCCGTACGGAAGCCAAACATTATTTTATGGTTCGGCTTCTCCGAAGCCCTGTAACCGGATGATAATCAATTACAGAAGCTCTTTCTTAGCTTAAATAAAGGCTATAAAGTTTGACGCCTTTGTTGGAGTTATCTCCAACCAACAAAATCCTCTTCCAACTAAATTACATCATCACAAAACAAATCACTTTAAAATCCCTCTAAGAAGGGCGCTCTTTTTGTCTTTTTGCAATGGATAATAACAATGCCGGCAGCAAGATTAAGTTGGTGCACATTGCCACCAATAAGGTAATTGAGACCATCACGCCCATCGCCGCTGTACCGCCAAAACTGGAAGCTGCAAAAATAGAAAAGCCACAGAATAAAATGACTGCAGTGTAGATCATGCTCAAGCCTGTTCCATAGATGGCTTGCGTCACCGCTTCGGCTGCGGTGCGACCTCGTTCATAGATTTCCTGACGATAACGCGTTAGAAAATAAACCGTTCCATCGGAAGCAATCCCGAAGGTGATACTGAAAACCAGAATGGTTGTAGGCTTAAAATGGATATTAAAGTAGCCCATAATTCCCGCCGTCAATGCCAGTGGGATGAGACATGGAAGTTTGGAAAGCAGAATAATTGAAATTGAACGAAAAAGCACCATACCCACAATGGCAATCAAAACGATAGCGATCAACAAGCTTTCATAAAGGTTACCCAATAAATAATCGTTGCTTTTCAAAAATACCAAGCTATGTCCCGTCAGGCTGACTTTGTATTGTGCAGGATTGAAAATCGAATCAACTTTGGGACGTATTTTATTGATAAGGACTTTGATTCGCTCCGATCCAACGTCAGCCATCTGAAAACTTACCCGCGTAATGCTGCGATCTTCGTTCATAAACGAGTTTAACTGCTTCACACCACGATTGTCGCCCTGCACATAATCTGTTAGTTTTGAAAGTTCCAACGCGCCCGGCAATACATAATACTTAGCCTCTCCTCCCCGATACGCCTGATACAAAAATCGCGATGCTTCCACCACCGAAACGGGCTTTGAAAACTCCTTAAAGTCAGCCATTTCGTTTTGCAATGCCTTAATTTTATACAAAACCTGCGCCTGATTTCCGAACACGCCGTTGGGCTGTTTGGTATCTATCATCACCTCAAAAGGCAAAACGCCGTTGAAATTGGACTCAAAAAAGCGCAAATCTACGTACACAGGGTCATTTTGCGGAAGATCGTCCACGATGTAACCAACGGCTTTGATCTTGGTCATACCATACGCCGAAACCAATATTACCACGATCATTGCCACATAGATAGCACGACGGCGATGATGTACCAGATAATCTATCTTTGTCAGGAATCCCTTCGCCCATTTTCCATCCAAATGCTGTAAATGGCGCGCTTTAGGAATATCCATGTAATACAATGTGATGGGCAAAAGCACTAAACAAAGTACGTAGGTTACCATTACACAAATAGATGCCACGATGCCAAACTCAACCAATAAGGCACTATTGGTAAAATAAAACACCCCAAAACCAATAGCAGTTGTAATATTGGCAAGGAAAATAGAAAGCCCTATCTGGCAGATCATTTCCCGGATCGCCTCGTCTTTGTTGCCGTGCGTTTTTAATTCCAACTGATATTTGTTCAACAGAAACACACAGTTGGGTACACCGATCACAATCAAAAGCGGCGGAATCAGACCTGTTAATGCTGTAATTTTATAGCCAAATAATTGAAGCAAACCCACTGAGAAAATTACGCCCATCAATACCACGCCAATTGACAATGCCGTGAGTCGTACGGAACGAAAGAAAAGCCAAAGAATAAATGCCGTGACCAACACCGCCAACGCCATAAAAAGCTTTAACTCACCCGATATTTTTTTCATGATAACCGTCCGAATGAACGGCATTCCCGAATAATGAAGGTCGGTTTTGTTTTTGACCGAAAATTCATCGGCCATAGCTTTAATATCTTCTACGATCGTAATGCGGCGCGATGAATTCAGGTCTTTGTCATTGAAGGTAATAACGATCAACGTAGAATTTGTTTTGGAATTGATGGCCAATCCTTCATAAAAAGGGAGTTTTTTGACTTGATTTTTCAGGCTGTCCATCTCCGCCTGAGTTGTAGGAAGTTTGGTAAAAAGCGGCTTAAAATCAAATTTACTCAGGCTGTCATTGCGCTCCACTTTGTACAAATGACCCAACGAAAGAACATTTTTTATCCCTTTCATTTCTTTGATCTGCTCCGCCAACTGATACCAATTCCGAAATTTAGTAAGGTCGAAGAGGTTGGGATCCTGCCAACCTATTACCATGATGGCACCATCTTCGCCAAATACTTTACGAAAAGCCTGATATTCTTTTTCTATTGGGTCATTGGACGGGAGAATACGGGCCATTTGATAGGAAAGCTCAATTTTACTTCCCTCATATCCCATAAATGCTATTGTTACAAAAATCAAGGCAATCCACACAAATCGAAAACGGATGATGCCGGCAGCAATTTTATTCCACATAGGTAGGATAACTTTTTAAAGCTGCAAAGATAGTCTGACTCGCGCAGAATAGTTAAAAATAAACGGGATATATCGTATCAAAGATCAAACAACAAAGTAAACATTTGAAAGTCAAATAATTGTACAGACAAAATTTTACGCCAACGAATGTTAAAATTGATAGATATAAAGCATGTCTTTATCTAAATCGCTCTCTTTTTTCGATGAAAGATTTCAAAAATAAGAAGCTGTCTCCAACATTTCCGTTCAATTTTTCAGCCGAATAATAAGAATGTTGAATGGCTGTAGAGGGATCAAAAAGTTATTTTATAAATTCGGCGAGAAATAATAAAGCCCCTGATTCTGAATGAGAAATTTCCTCCTCCGAAGCTTCCTTTTCGGGTTTGCCAATCTACTGCTGTTTTGGTTTCATTTTTGGGTATTCAGGGGTCCTTACCCCTTTGCAGCGTGGGTTACGGCATTAATTCACATCATTAGTTTAATTTTTTTCCCTTATACTAACTACTTCAAAAAACATGAAAAATTACCTTAATTATACCTTATTGTTCGTGGTGGCAATAGTAGGTTGTACGCGTGTACAACCCAATTATGAAGGTGTACTTATGAAAAATTACGGGCGTGAAGGGCGTAGCGATTTTAGCGTCGTAACGGGTTCGCAGGGATTGCTCGGCCCCGGCACCGAGCTTTACCAAGTACCTATGTTTGAGCAAAAAGCCGACCCTGCGGAGGTTGTCATTACCGCCAAAGATGCCGGCGTCTTCACCGTTGACCCCTCTCTGACCTATCAGGCTATTCGAACCAAAGGGGCTGATATTATTTTCAATTACAAACATGTAGGCATTGACGACGAAAATACCATTATGGACAACATCGAAGGAGCGGTTTTAAATGCCTTGGTAGTCAATGCTTATCGGGAAGAAGCGCGAAATTTCAGCACCGACAGCTTAATGAACAACCTGAATCATTTTGAACAGTCCGTGGAAATACGGTTAAAAAGAGATTTTGAGTCTAAGTACTTTACGCTCACGTCTTTGACCAGTGGCCTCAAACCTCCTGCCTCAATGGCAGAAGCCATTGAGCGCCGCAACAACGCCAAACAACAGGCCGAACAGGTCAAAAATGAATTGGAAGTAGCACGTATGAATCTGGAAAAGGCAAAAATCGAAGCAGAAGCCAACCGTGTAAAAGCCAGCGGATTGGAGCCTAGAGTATTGCAGGAGCAGTGGATAGAAGCAATTCGAAATACCCAAAACAAAGTAATCATTACCGATGGACGTACGCCAATTATTTTAGGTCAGCAATAACAAAATGCTTATCATAGCCTTCAAAATGCAAACAATTTGTTTTGAAACCTGCTCATTGGAATTTCATGCAAAATGTGACTATCTGCATAATTTTACTCATATCCTGCAAACCGAAAAACACTGATTATTTTGCGGTTTGCAGCAAAATCAGAAGACAAACTATTTATTTTTTTGTTAAACTCAGCAACAAAACAGGCCTTAGGAGAGCGGTATGGCATTAATTGAAAGTAAATCAGAAAGATACTCAATTTATAGCACGTTTATAGCCATATGCTTGTTGGATATAGTAAGAGATAATTATATTAAGAACCTATGGCTACCAATAACAACAGAGGCACTTCCAGAGCAGCAAATAAACGCGAAACGGGTGAAGTTAAACAAGATCCGTCTTGGTTTATCACATGCTTGGTTAAAGATCCCGTTAAAAGCTTTACCATCACATTTGACCCCAAAGCACTTTCTCAAAAACGGGAAAAATATGGCGATCGCCTCATCGTTCCTCAAGGGGTAGAATAATTATTCTTATTGAATAATACGAATTTAGCGCAGTTCAACTGAACATGCGCCTAAACGTATGCCTAAATGAGTAGGTATTCTCTCCAAATAGCGAAAAATATGCAACTGCTATCACCCGGACTATGCCAAGACCGGCAAATTTTTTTGTTTTACATGTATGAATAAAGGAGGCCTAAAAGGCTGCAATGACTAAGCTGGCCGCCCTCTCTAATAACGTTTTTGACCCAATACCGTTTGATAACTTTTTCAACTACCAATTAAAAATTATGCTTAATTGTGTCAAAAATCCCAAATCGGAACTAATGAAAATAATTTCTTTACTTACTTTCCTTTTAGTGTTTTTACCTGTAATGCTCAACGAGATACCACTTAAAGAAATAAAGATACAGGCCTTTTCGTCTTTGAGTTCAGTAAGATCGCGACTCCGTTTTATAATTGTGACTTCTATTATCAGAGCATAAACGGCAAAACAAAGGAGTTGGCTATTGAGCATAAATATGGGACCAGCGTATACACAAAAGAGGAGGTTAAAAATTGGATTGATGCGGTAGAAGCTGTACTTGGTGTTAAGACAGGAAAGATAGACAATGGTAAGCGACAAGCTATTTATTTGCTGCCTGATGGGTATTCTTCAGTATTTGTGGGATTAGTGCCCAGTTATCTTGGCGGGGCAGGCCTTGGAACTATGGTGAAATTTAGAGGTTATCCAGCTATTGTTACCAGCATTGAAGCCGCAAAAGGCCTGCAAGAAGCTTTTAAGAAAGCCTACGAAAACTTCTGATACTAAACTTAACACTCAACTCTAAGACAATTTCTACCAAAAAACATGGATGTATTCGACTTTACAAGAATAAGTATCTCAGCGAGCCAACGTTTGCTAAAAAATGAAAGTGAACAAGAAACTGCTGTTGCAGCTTTCGAAGAATATAGAAAAACCGTCAAAGGGACTTCGCATCAATCAGACGTTTGGTTTAGCCAATTAACCGATTTAGTGGGGAAGTATATTGGGATAGAAAGTCGCCAATATAAAACATTGATTGATAAAACATATTTAGAGAGTTTTTACACTCTTACTAGTGTTGAGGATGGAAGGTCTGTTTATCGCTTTGAACCAACTAAGATGAATGCCACAATTGATATGTTTATTAATTACATTAAACATAATGGTGTTTATCAAAAACCTCAAGAAAACTTTTTATCCAAAATGAAACAAGAGGTTGCAGTTGCTTGGGTATTTGGGTTAATATCGGTTTTAGGCGGCGGCGGATTTGCTATTGGAAGCTTAGTGACATCAAATAAGCTTGATTTGGAGAAATACGAATTAAAAAGAAAGTTGGATAGCTTAAGCAGAACGCCGCTCGCGCCAATTGTTGAATTGCCTGATTCTAATGCCAAGAATGATAATAAAATAGGTGTAGAACCAAAAGAGGACTAAACGTTTTTATTTAAGTTTTTCAAATCAATGGGTTAGTTGAGTATTCGGCAAAAAAAGTACCCGGCTTACCAATGTTTTCCTTGCAATCTACGCTTGAATCCTACTTTACTATTTTAACCTTTAGGCAGGCAAACAATATACCCAAAAAGGCAACTTATGATTATTAGAGGCCAGCTAAAAATATCCAAACAAATAAATATAGATGAATGCATGCACTAGCATTGTGCGTTCGGGACTCTTTTTATGCCAACGAAAACATTTCGAGAATGCACATCGTATGTATAGCCTCAATTACCCAAATATTGATTAGTCGATCAAAGCCGTGCAGCGTTGTTGTGCGGCTTTTTTGGTCTACTTCTTCTCCATGATCACAAGCCATTTATTAGCGTCTTTAACCTTATACGCCTCTACCTCTATCAGCTTATATCCGCTCTTGCTATTGATATATCCAGTCCGATTAAACTTCCTACTTCTTTTGAGATATATCTTTCGCTATCCTCTTTCGGTTTCGCGAAAGAATACGCAAAGAAAGAACAGACAATAACAGCCAATGCCAATACAGAGAATAAGACCTTTTTCATGTGTATAGTGTTTTAAGTTTCCATTAAAACCAAGGAGGAGAAAAGTTCTACGTATTGGAGGCAAAAATGTTATCAAGCGGTAAAAGGGATGGGGCCGGATGACCGTTTGATAATTTTTTTACGGGAATATTGGTAGAATACCTCAGAGTCTGCACTTTATTAAACTTCACAACGACCCAGCCTTCCCTATAAAAAAATCCATGGAAAAGAATTCATACTCCCTGATCTTGGCTGAATTAAGAGCCAATAGAGGTATGCACCTAAAAGAATTAATTCATGTATTGCCCGCCGCATATGAAGCGATGGATTATGATCCAAGTTATTTGGTGTTAGACTATTTGGTTAATTTAATGCGATGGGGTTTAATTGAAGCTTTTAACGAGGGCAGATTTTACTCAGCAGAGGATTTAAAATATGCAAGTAGATGGGATTGGCCTGAAAATCTGGAATTCTTTATATCGAAGCAGGCGGTTGATATTGAAAGGGCGCTTGGGGTCAGTCTAAGTACAAGCTCCTCCGCTATTTTCAATGAAAGTAGACTTTCGGACGACCATTTTCCGGATATTTTAATATTAATGCCATTTGCGGAAGATTTAAGACCAATCTACGATGATCATATAAAAAATGTTACCAAAGATCTACCGTTAAAAGTAGGTAGAGCCGATGATCTGTTTTCAAACGGCTCTGTCATGGCCGATGTGTGGAGCGCTATAAAAAAAGCGAAAATCTTAATTGCGGATTGTACGGGGAGAAACCCTAATGTTTTCTATGAGATCGGAATAGCTCACACTTTATCAAAAGAAACAATCTTGATTGCACAAAATATTGACGACATTCCTTTTGATCTGAGGCATTTAAGGGTGATCATATACCAATATAACCCAAGGGGTATGAAGGCGTTTGAAGATACTTTATCAAAAACAATTCAGGTTCTTTTAAGTAGGAGGTAAATAAGTGCAACTAATCTATAACCTCCAGTCCCTGCAAACAGATCAATAAACCTAAATCGTTTAAGTACCGTTTAAAAACCCAAATCATTTAAACGGGCCGGTCTAAAAAAATATTTTTTGGAAATTTTCATTTTTGCTAATAGCCAAACGACTACTATCAAATTGCTGCTTTTTGCTACATCCTGCGGATTTCCCAATGCCTAAAACTTAACAATAGTTGGCAAAATCTTGTAGTGCAACTAAAATCACCCAATACAGCCTAAAAATGGCGATTTTACAGGAATCCCGCTTTTAATGTAGTGCAAGTTGATTTCTAAAAATTGCTTAAAGTCAGCAAAAAAGTGTGCAGCTTGGAAAAAATCAAAAAACCGGCCTAAGCAGCAAATTAAGGGCTGAAAAGGGGGAAAAGTAGGCAAACTGCCTTTTTGTGGTGCAACTTGTGGTGCAAGTAAAAAACAAAAGCAGCCACGATTTAACGTAACTGCTTGACTTTCAACGTGGGAGTTGAGGGATTCGAACCCCCGACCCTCTGCTTGTAAGGCAGATGCTCTGAACCAGCTGAGCTAAACTCCCTTCTTTTTACTGAAGGACACTATTTGATTTTTACTCTGTGGGAGTTGAGGGATTCGAACCCCCGACCCTCTGCTTGTAAGGCAGATGCTCTGAACCAGCTGAGCTAAACTCCCCTTTTTTAACGCTTTTTGACTCGTTGTCCGCGTTTGGGAGTGCAAATATGGCGGCTTCAAAACACTTTTCCAACTATTTTTTTCAGTTTTTTTATACTTATTTCCAATCTTACTGATCGTCAGGGTGATAGAAAAACCGGATACCTGATTGCCGATGATTCAATAAGTAACTATCTCCACTTAATGTTATTTACGATAAACAGTCGTTGGGGCTGCTTGGGCAGCGGCATAAATGGTCACATCGGCGATGGTGACATGGGCAGGGGCATTGACGGCATATAAAATAGTGTCTGCAATATCTTCGGCACGCAACGGGTCGAATCCTTCGTACACCTTTGCGGCTCGATTTTCATCGCCTTTAAATCGAACCAAAGAAAACTCGGTTTCTACAGCACCGGGAGCGATGTTTGTGATTTTGATTCCGTGTTGCGTTAAGTCAAGGCGCATGCCTTCACTGATAGCTTCCACGGCTTTTTTGGACGCACAGTAGACCGCCCCGTTGGCATACGTTTGTTTGCCTGCCACTGAGCTTAGATTCACGATATGCCCTTTCCCACGTTCTATCATTCCTCCAATAACTGCTTTAGATACATACAGGAGGCCTTTCACATTACCATCCATCATTGCATCCCAGTCGTTAAAATCACCATCCTGTATCGGCGACATGCCGTGCGCATTACCGGCATTGTTCACCAAAATATCAATGGCATGAAAATCAGAAGGAATAGAAGCAATTGCTTTTAAAACCTCATCACCGTTACGTACATCAAACAAAAGCGTAGTGATTTTAACCTGTTTTCCGAGCGCATCTGCCAATTCGGTTAATCGTTCCTGACGGCGGCCACACAAGATCAAGTCAATTCCTGATTTGGCAAACGCTTCGGCGGTGGCTTTACCAATACCGGAGGTAGCGCCTGTAATAAGAGCTATACGTGACATATATTTCAGAGATGAAAATTGATAAAAGCCAAAAATGGCCACAAATCAATTAAACTGCAAGTTGAATTCTTTTTTAAGTAGGTTATTGTGAAGTCAGAAGCATGTCAATAACCGTTTTTAAGACCATCTTCGAAAAAGGATGGGTCAAATAGGCTATTTTTTGAGTGGATGATGCTGAAATAACCATTTTTTCATCGGCATCCGAAATCAATAAAATGGGTATATGACTGCCATTCATTTGTACCCCGGAAAAGTTCTCTTTTTGAGAATAATGGCAAACAATAAGCGCAGGATAGTTTTTGGGGAGTTGAGCTGAGTTTTTGTGCTCAGCAGCAGAAGCCCGTAAAGTTTCGTAACCTGATTCTTCAATCATTGCCTCAATGGCAACAACATCATTCAGCTCATCCTTTACCAATAGGATTTTAGCATTCAATAGTATCATTACTTTCAGTTAGGGTAAGTGAGAGCTTATTCTTACAGGGCGAACGCAATTGCAATTATTTGCTCATATAAAAGCTTCAAAGATACATCATAATATTTATTATTTATCTGTCATTACATTAAATATAACGTGTAGGATAAGCAAAAAGCCCCTTTATTCGAAAATGAAGGGGCTTTTTCGGGCATTTGAAAAACTGTTGCTATTTATTCGGCTGAGGAGTATATCGCAAATAAGGTTTGACAATGTTAAGTCCTTTCGTAAATTTCTTTTGAGCGTCTTCTGTAGAAACCGCAGGAACTACAATTACATCTTCTCCGTCTTTCCAATCGGCAGGAGTGGCTACCTGATAGTTGGCCGTTAATTGCAGCGAGTCAATTACACGCAACAGTTCATTAAAGTTACGGCCTGTTGAGGCAGGATAGGTAAGTGTAAGTTTTATTTTTTTATCAGGCCCTATCACAAATACCGAACGAACCGTTGCTTTCTCACTGGCATTTGGATGAATCATGTCATACAAAGTAGCTACGTTACGGTCGCCGTCGGCAATGATTGGAAAGTTAACTTCTGTTCCGTTAACTTCATTGATATCAGGCACCCAACGATTGTGTGATTCCAGATCATCTACACTGACTGCAATAACTTTTACGTTGCGTTTTTCAAATTCGCCTTTCAGGAGAGCCGTTCTTCCTAATTCGGTGGTACACACCGGCGTGAAATCAGCAGGGTGCGAAAAAAGCATTCCCCAGGAATCGCCAAGCCATTGATGAAAACTAATGTGACCTTTGGTGGTTTCTGCTTCAAAATCCGGGGCTACATCGCCTAATCTTAGTGACATATTGTGTAATGATTTTTGGTGAAACAATTATTTTACTTAATCCCTATCGACTTAATATGTTAAACTTAAGAAGGAAAGGGGCATTTATACGTTTCCGACAAAATAGATACAATGACCGCCTCAAAATTGTTCCAAGTTTTTCGTTTTTCAAACTAAACTTTTTTATAAAGCGTTTAAATAACAAGTTTTACGGATACTTTTTCAGAAATGTGTTTTAATAGGCCATTTTACCATTTTATCTATTTATTTATTTTCGCTCTAACCCATCTTTCGTACGGTTCAGACAGTCTTTCCGTTGCACAACAAGATACGTTAAAACCTCGCCCGGGCTTTTTCAAGAGGATTTTGGCAGTCCGAAAAGATACACTGAAAACACGCCCCAAACTCACCTATACGGTCAACTGGGACGCCAGAAGCTCATTTGTTGACAAGAAACTGGTGAATATTTGGGGAGTAAACACCGGAATATCGTTTGGAAAAAATCGAAATGAACTTACAGTAGGGTATTATTGGCTCACGTTCAATTCTTTTTTACGCTTGATCGATCTACGAAAAAGCGCATCACGGTTGATAAATCTCGGCTATTATACCAAAACAGATCTTTACTATTTCAATTTGATGTACTGGCCCAATATCATCGAAAATCATAGATGGCGCTTCAGTATTCCGGTCGAGTTAGGAATCGGAGCCACGCAAAGCACCGCTAACAAATTGCTGAATGACTTGTTTATATGGCGTAGAAAAGACTTTTTTATGCCTGCTCAAATCGGACTGTACGCCAAATGGAAAGCCACTCGTTGGGTGGGTCTGAGCGTTCAGGGAGGATATAGGTACGCTATTTATCAGCAAAATATTCCAACCAATTATAACGGCGCTTATTACAGCGTTGGGTTTACTTTGGAAAGTGCCCTGTTTCTTGATACATACCATTTAACAAAAGATGCACTAAAAAAACGAAAGGCCCGACGGGGAAAAGTCGCCGTTGAATGACTTTAAAAGGATATGAAGAAAATTGTTACGTTCGGTCAAATCATGATGCGGTTATCACCGCCAAGCTTTACTCGCTTTGTACAGGCACATACATTTGACATTACTTATTCCGGTGGAGAGGCTAATGTTGGCATTGCAACCGCCCAATGGGGCATTGATGCAGTGCATGTTACGCGTTTTCCCGATAATGATATGGGGCGTGCTGCGGTTATGTATCTGAGAAAATTCGGCCTCAATACTTCCGAAATTTGCTTTGGCGGTGACCGCCTTCCCATCTACTTTGTGGAAAACGGCGCAAACGCCCGGGCAAGTCAGGTACTTTATGACCGCATGAACGACTCTTTCTGTACGCTTGATGAGAATGAATTTGATTGGGCACGGATTCTTAATGGAGCGGATTGGTTCCACTTTACGGGAATAACCCCCGCTTTATCCGAAAGTGCGGCCAATGCCTGTCTGAAAGCTGTCCAAACGGCCCGCAAGTTGGGAGTAAAAATCTCAGCGGATGTTAACTATCGTAAAGGTCTCTGGCAATGGGGCAAAACACCTCAGGAAATAATGCCTGAACTGGTTGAACACTGCGACCTGATCGTATGCGGAAACTCCAACGCTGATGACCTGTTTGACATACATCCAAAAGAAGGTGATAAAAACAGTTGGGTGTCGACGATGAAGCAGGTCATGGAACGTTTTCCAAATCTTAAACTGGTGCTTGATACCAAACGACAATCTATCAGCGCTTCGCACAACGAATTAAAAGGAAAAGCTTTTGACGGCCATAAATACTATAAAACCATCACTCACGACCTGCACCACATTGTAGACCGCATAGGAAGCGGTGACGCATTTATTGCCGGTTTCCTGTTTGGATACGATTATTACAGGAAAGACCTTCAACGAGCGCTTGATTTTGCCATTTCTGCAGCCGCCTTGAAACATACCGTCGAAGGCGATTTTAATTTGGTCAGTATTGAAGAGGTGGAAAGGCTCGCGACCGGTGATACTTCAGGAAAACTATCAAGATAAGGTTGTTACTTTCCAAGTATATATAAGTTTTTTTTATAAAAAGCTTTGATTTATATAATATTAAAACTAATTTCGTAGTTAATTAGTAAAAATCCTAATTAGCCATGAAACACCTTTTAATTGCACTGCTTTTTTTTATCCTTTCTTCTGCTTCCGCACAAGTCAATATCCTTCCTTTTGCAGAAGCGACAAAACAAGGACTCACCTATAAAAAGTTAGATAGTTTGTACCGAGGCGCTCGCAAATTTTATGAAGGCACTCAGGAGGAATATGTAAAAGAAGAGAATGCGTTGTTGCGGCGAAAAAGTCAGATTGCCCGCAAAATTTTCGGAGTCCAAACGGTTCCTGCCGGCATTATGTACCACCTTTATGCAAGCAAAACAGGTACTTTTGACTATCTTTTATATGAAATAAGGGGAAGGATTTCGCCCGAATCTGAAAAAGCATTGGTAGACTCGCTCCGAACATTGCTTGATAATTATCGCTTTGGCGTTAAAATCATCTCTTCTCATGTATCTTCTCACTACATGAATCTGGGGCTTATTCGCACTGTTCCCAAAGGAGACAGTATCATCAGCAGCATAGAAGCCGCTAAGTCAACAAATCGCCCGGATACCGTAAAAATATTGGCTCTTAATCAGTTAGAACTTAAGTCTGTTCCTGACGTTATCTATCGTTTTCCAAACATGAGGGAATTGAACCTCAGCAACAACGAACTGAAAAGCGTTACAATTGATTTATCCCGCCTTCCAAAATTGCGACAGATCTGGCTTAACACCAACCAATTATCTGACAGTAGCCTGCACCTCTCTAAAAACAAAACCCTTCAAATTTTAAATATTCAGGGCAATCATTTTACTGATATTCCCCAAGCAGTGAAAAATTGTCGACGCCTTAAAAGTTTATGGATGGGTTACAACAATCTTACTGCCCTTAACCAAAAGAGTTTCAAGAAAATGCGGCGTTTGCAGGACATTAATCTTTATTCCTGCGGACTCAAATCCATTCCTAAAGGCATTGTAAAACTACGGCGACTGGAAGTATTAGACGTATATTACAACGAACTTGCTACTTTCCCATCTTCTATCAGCCGGATGCAAAAATTACAGCAGTTGGCGTTATCTCACAATCAACTCACGTTGCTTCCGAGTAATTTAGGGAAACTCCGAAAACTCCAAACGTTATATCTCCACCACAACCGTCTTGAAAAACTGCCCAACAGTATCGGCAAACTTAGATCGTTGCAGATTCTCGACATTGGCTACAATCAATTCAGCGCCTTGCCCAACGAAATTGGCTATTTGCAACGCATGGAAGAAATTGATATGAGTTATAATAATTTGAGCGAAGTACCCGCCCCTATCCCTCATCTTCGACAGCTTAAAAAGATTTATTTGCGCGAAAACCCTGTGGCTCAAGACGCACAGCTTCGCGAACGTTCCAAAGCCATTGTACAAGTTCTGGAAGGAAACGACATTCAGGTTTCTTATTAATGATATTTTTTACAAACAGTTTGCAAATGTCGTATCAGCCCTGCATCTTTGCAGTCCCGTTTGAGGATGGCCCTCATTTTTGAGGTTATTCTCTAACCAAAACATTTGTAAATTGACATAAGGGGGATTAGCTCAGTTGGCTAGAGCGCTTGCATGGCATGCAAGAGGTCATCGGTTCGAATCCGATATTCTCCACCCTCATTATCAACGACTTACAGAGAAATTTGTAAGTCGTTTTTGTTTTTGCTCAAACATTTTTGATTTGTTTGAGCAGCTTCGCAAAGAGGAAAATTTGATTTTTGTGGCCGGGTATTTATAGATTCTTTGAATTCATCAGTGTTTTTCACCGGCTTCTCTCCAATTCAATAACATATTTTGCAGGCTACATAACCCATTGCTCTAGCTTCTGAAACACTAACTTCTCCTCTGGATGCTTTACATCTTTTTAGACCAGAACAGATATAGGCATGGTAGGCATATGCATTTTTACTATAACATACGTATACTCGCTCTTCCAGAAGGCGGATTGTTTTGGTTTTATCCGCTCTTTTATACGTGTTTGGTTGCCTGGATGAAACTTGCCGGTTAGCTTCGTATAAGTATAGAATACATAAAAGAGACAATGAAAAAATATTTTTCATAACTGAGTCATGCAATTAAATGGGCCTCATCTTTTATGGATAAATTATCAATATATATTGATGCTAAGACTTTTTACCATGGTCGAATTCCAAGTCGAATTCCGGCACGGTGAATATTAGCACGTATTGAGCTGTTTAAAGTTGTAGAAAGATTAGTAGCATTAGTGTTATAAATACCTGTAAAATTATAACTGCCATACAATTCCAGAAAACAGCCAAAATGCTTACGCTGAAGCTCAATACCAATTCCCCCTATTCCGGAAAACGATTGAGAGCTTAATTGACCTTTACTTTCCATAATGCTGCGGGATGCATAATTTTCATAGCGATATGAAAGTGGTATCATCGCTTCAAGGCCAAATTTTATATAAGGCCTCCAACGTTCAGGATCAGTATTTACCTTATGAAGTTTAATAGTAGCAAACCCATTGACTCCTTTTAACGAGAAGTCTTCCAGAACATACTTTGTATCATTAATAGACCCTAAAGATTGGAACTGTGTTTGAAAATATTCCGCACCAATGGAAAAATCAGCAAGAGATGTATGACTGATCAAACTTAACTGAAGTCCACCGCTTATATAATGCCCAATTGACATTTCCTGAGCTTTATCACCTACAGTATAAGTAGGTTTAATCAATGAATAAGCCCCAATTACTTCAGGCCGAAAATAGGTCGTCTCACTTTTGCAACGTTCAGGGAACGCGTCGCATTCAAGTTCACTCAACTTTGCATTGACAACTTCGATTTGGCCGGGAGATGCACATTTAAGACTTTCTTCATACAGGCGATAGGCTTTTTTCCATTCCTTCGCGATTTCAGCTTTTTCAGCTCTTATTGCTGTTTCTTTATAGCAAATACGATTTTTACAGCCTTGTATACTCTCCAGAAGGGTTCTATTATCTCGAAGGCGTTTAGCATCATCACACAGTTTTAAATCCTTTAGTTGTTCATAAATGCTATGAGCTTCATCACAGCGTTCACGTTGCACTAAATCACGAATTTGGCTTTGAAGGATTGAATATAGACTGTCATTCTTCATAAGTCCTATTATAGTGTCTGTAAGGGACACATAGTTGTTCAGTATGCCTGAAGATGCATCGGAGCAAACGCTCAATTTTATAGTTGCTTCATCCCATTTAGCTTTTGCTTCCTGCAAACGACAGTTGTTGACCGCCCTACGTACGTCAGTTACTGCTTTTCGAAAATCTCTTATAACCGAATCACAACCCAGTTTACCCACTACTCGGTTTTTTGCCTTTTCAACTTCATCAGATTTTTGAGGTGCAACCAGATTTTGGGCTTTCGCTAAGTAACTAAGCGCACGTTCAACCTGGCCCTTTTCTCCACTATTATCAAATGATTTCTCGGCAAAACCTGCCAATTCTATTAAAGTTGCTACATATTCCTGTTTTGCGCAATCGGAGAGATTATTTCCCACAAATGGAATGTTAGCCGCAGTTTTCAGTAAACTTTCATAAGCACTTAATAATAAGGCTTCTTTATCCTTACTACGGTCTAATTTCGGATTAAGTTTAATGATTTCATTTTGAATTCTTCGATAATCGTCGATAGCTTCCAGTAATTTATCAGAATTTTCAATTTTACTTTTGTTAGACTTAATATAACTTAAAAGTTGTTCAATTTTACAAGTCTTTGCTAAAGTTTGAATTGTTATCAGGGGAGACTGGCTTTCAGGAAAAGCAGTTGCTACTTCAATAGACTCTATTTTTTCTCTTAGGGGTTGTATTTTAAAAATTGAAATTTTTTCACCTTCCTTCAGTAGATTAATTTCCTCTTCTTCAGTTATTCCTTTCAATTTTGCATCTCTAACTTTCTTGCCCCATGCTTTAAGCTCTTTCACGGCTAAAATTCCTTCTTCATACTGTTTTTGAAGTGTAGTATTTAATGTACCGCCCCATTTCTTTGCCTTTTGGAAACTAAACTGGGCACCGGAAGTATCTAGCTGAATAATTTGTCTTTGTCCTTTATCAGACCACTCAAAACCCGCCACTATTCGTTCAGGGTCACGAAGCTCACCAACCACTTTCTTATCTGTCTGTGTCAGACATATCTGTATCCTATCTTCAAATGCAGCTAATCTACCGCTGTTTGGCATCAATTTTCGGTATTCTCGGTATTGGGTCAGGGCTTGAGGAAACCGTTTTGCTTTAAAACTTTTTTCGGCTTCCTGATAGAGATTTTTAAGCTGATTGCACTTCTTGATTTGATTTTCAAAGTAATCGTTTGTAATACCACCTAACAGCACTTTGTAAGACGCATAAATAACACGTGCTTCATCAAACTTTCCCTCCTGTAGTTTTTGATCTCCGGTACGCAATATTTGGTACAAATCAGGATTATCGAAAAGCCTCTGAGAATATAGTGTTAATGGTAGCAGAAATATAAAAAGTACATAGATCTTTCTCATAAGCATTGCTTCGGCTTCTTCTTTTGAAGAATAGCAGCCATTTTATAATAATTGTTTGGAATATATTTTAGAGTAGGCTCATTTCTATAAGTATTACAAAACTGTTCAGCTTTCCGGATAAACTTCTTTTGAAGCAAAATTGCCTTATTTTTATCTAAACAGTCATGCACATCTAATAACTTCTGCACATCCCAAAACTTAGATTCTGCGGATGTATAATTTCCTTTCAATGCAAGTTCCTCACCTTCTTTAAGCAATTGACTGTATAGTTCTTCAGGACAATTTGGCGAGTTTATATTTTCTATTACTTGTGAAGTTTGTCTATGATTACTACGTGGTTCACTATTTTCCTGCGATGGCCATTTTATATAAATAACACCGGTCACACTTATGGCTAATAGCCCTAAAAGAATATATTTGATAATAGGGCCATATCCAACTTTTACTGTAAGCTCACGGGAAATATTATCGGCGGAGAGGCGATAAGTGATTGTTTCCTTAATGGAATATTCAACTGATCCAATAGCAGGCATATCAGATTGTAAATCGACAGCCTCCCCCCCTGAGCGGATTTGCGATAGCTTTATTGATTGTGCATTTTCGATTTCCCATGATAAAGTAATGGTATTGGCTTTGTGGAGAGACTTGGGAACTACCGAAAATGAGTTGATTTTTACCGCAGGCATAGGGAAGGTAAGAACAATAGAGAGGGTAATAAAAAACAATTATAGGTAAATATGAAATAAAAGTGAAGATTTTTCCTGAAAAGTTATCAATTGAGACTTTGCTCATAAAGAAATAGTCGTTAGATAACTTTTTTGAAAAAAACAGAGCAGATAATAGGCATTATTAGTCATAATTTGCTTATTTGACAATTCAATTTTAATATGCCTGATTCCTAACCTCTATAATCTCTCTACATTAATGCATTGTTTGCGTTCATTTTTTGTATTTCTCGTGCTTCTGCTCGTGGCGGTTAGTTGTGATCGCAAGAAAAAGGAAGAAACATCCCTGCCCCCGCCTGTTACTGCTCACCCTCCAAAACAGGTGCATTTCTTTTTGGAAACTTCTGCCAGTATGAAAGGGTATTTGAAAGGAAAAACAGAGTTTAAAGACGTTGTGACGAACCTGATTGCGGTTTTAGGAAAGGATACGATTCCGGATTCTGTATGGACGATTTCTGACAATCCTGTAAAATATCGAAATAGCCCTCAGTCATTTGCCAATGACTTAGCTACTACCCCTCTTGCTACAGCGCGTAGTTCGAAATTACATAAAATATTTGATGCAGTTGGCGATAAGGCAGGTTCCAATAATGTGAGCATTTTGGTCTCTGACTGTATTCTATCTTTTTCAGATGCTGAAATAAGGGCAGACCGTGAGATAAACCGTAACAATGCATCCAGTACGCTAAAAAGCAGCATAAAAAGTACATTTGGAAAATTAAGGGCCAAATATATTGGAGCAACTTTATATGCTTTTCAATCATCTTTTAATGGTCCCTATTTTGATTACCGGAACAATAATCAGCCTGTTTCCGGAGAAAATCGCCCTTTTTATGTATGGGTGATTGGGCATCGAGATGTGATTGGCCATGTCAATAAATTACTACAGGAAGATGACGGGTTTAAGCCCGAAAAATTTATCAATTTTGGAGATAGCAATAGTGAAATTAAATCGTTTGACCTCTTATTTTCTTATGGTAAAGAAGGAGATTGGCAAGCGCGAAAGAATGAAGTGAGAGAAATAAAATTGACAAAAACAAAACCTGTTACTTTTTCAATTGGCGTCAATCTCAATTTACTGCCCGCTTACGTACTTCAGGATTTGAACAGAAATTTACAGGTTAGTTCTCAACAGGCTACTATTAAGTTGATAAAAATAGAGAAAGCAGTAGAGGTAATGAACCTTTCAAAAAAAGACAGAGAGAAAAAGTTAATTAATAATAACACGCATATTTTCACTTTTCGCATTTCCGACATGAGGGGAAATGATGATGCTACTGCCGATATTATTCTTCCTTATCGTTTCGATGATTGGTATATGACTTGGTCAACTGATGATGACCTTTTGAAAGAAAATCGCCTTCATAAAACTTTTGCATTCAAACATTTAGTAACAGGAGCAAAAGAAGCTTATGATACAGGCAATAGTAATTATCTTAATATTCAACTCAAATTTTCTAAAAACTAACCTTTTCTTAGACCTATTATGGAAATTATTTATGAGTGGATTCTTGGCGAAGACGAAGACGCAGACACTTACCGTGAGCTCGTATTTCAACCGGTATTTCTTATTACTATAGGCGTTTGTCTGGTATTAGCGTTGGTATTTTATGTCGGTCTTGGACGTTGGAAGCCCGTATTCCACAAAACAATTCATTGGGTCATCATGTTGCTGATTGCCTTTGTCTTTGCGTTTGTCTTTGCCATCAATCAAGCCTTGGATGCTACCGAAGCCGATGAGTACGACAACTATATGTACAGTTTTGGAGCTGTTAATGTTGGTTATACTTTTATTCTGTTTTGTCTGTTTTCTTTACTGTTCAAGCGTTTCTCCATTCACGCCAAATACACTCCTTTCTAACTCCTTTATTTGACCATGCGCGTTTTTGTTTTTGGAATTGGCGGTACGGGTGCCCGCGTACTGCGTTCGCTGACGATGATTCTGGCGGCGGGAGCTAAACTGAATCCCAACGTAGAAATCATCCCCATCATTATTGACGTGGACCTGTCCAATGCCGACACTGCCCGAACAGTAACAGCTTTGGAATTATATAAGAAAATTCGAGCAAAAGCGTATCGAGACGAACCCAATGAGCGAAAGGAGTTTTTCGGCCCTAAATTAAGTACCCTTGGCGGGCAGGCGGTACAAAACGGACAGGAGCAGACACGAGTCAAAGACTCATTTTTAATGACTTTTAAAGGAATCAATACCACTTTTGAACGGTATTTGAAAGTCAATGAAATGGACAAAGACAATGAAGAGTTCCTGAATTTATTGTATGATAACTCAGATGATCCTAACCATACCGAACTTAAACTTGAACTTTCAAAAGGGTTCAAGGGAAATCCTAATATTGGTTCGGTGATATTCAATGACTTAGAAAACACCGATGAATACAGGTACTTTGAGCAGGCTTTCAACGACTCCAACGATCGCATTTTTATCATCAGTTCTATTTTTGGTGGTACGGGCTCGTCCGGGTTTCCGCAACTGATTAAACTCTTACAAAAAAGCCGCAACAATAACCTGCGCAATGCTAAAAAAGGTGCTGTGGTGGTGATGCCTTATTTTGCCGTTAAAAAGGATGAAAAAAGCGCCATTGATTCACTGCGCTTCAATTCCAAAACCAAAGCGGCACTGAGTTATTATGAAGAAGCTATTGATCTGGATGCCTTTTATTATCTCTCTGATAAAGCCAAGGAGCCTTACGAAAACAAAGAAGGCGGTGAAGACCAAAAAAACAACGCCCACATGGTAGAGCTTTTGGCAGCGATGGGTATTGTTCATTTTTCCAATACAGGCAGTTTTGGTAACGAAAAATACCATGAGTTCGGAGTACAGCGAGAAGATGACAAACTGGAATTTGCCCACTTCTACGACGATTCCCGCACCAAAGTTTTAAACCCAATGGTACGTCTAAGCTATGCTACTAAGCTCCTCATGGATTTTATTCCAACCCAAACCAACGAGGCGTTTGCCAAAGGCCTTTCTTTAGCTTCGCAGCTAACCGGTAACGATTTTTATATGCAAATGAATGCCTTTTTCAAAGACCATTATCAGCAATGGCTTAATGAATTGGCAGCCAACAAAAGAGGAGGTTATTTTTTTGAGTTTGAAAAAGATTTTAATACTTTTTTCAGAGGTAAAAAAATAGAAACGGGTTTCTTTAAAAAAGGCATTAGTGAAAAATTCCTCATTCAACATTTGAATAAAACGCAGGATGACCTTTCAAAAAAAATCCCCACTAACGAAGAGCGTTTTATGCAAATGTTGATCGCTGTAAGCGACGAATGCATCAAAGAATTAGGCGATATTCCTTCCACCCTCTAAAGAAGTGTAATCACAATGGCATACGTATTTAGAAATTATAAGGGCGGCACCAGCCCCGACAGTATCAAATGCTGGACAGGAACGAGCGTTAAACTGGATCGGACGCGCATTGCCACCATCCCGGACTCCTTAGAAGGCGACATTGCCAAGGCAGGTTCTTCGGTACCTTCGCCTTTTGCCCGAATGTATTTGTTTGATACGGCATTTAAAATGGTAGCTAATCCACCTGAGGAAGCGCGGGGCAAAATTACCATGTATCACGAGTTGGTTTCTCATTGCCTGGACTTGTTACAGTTGTTGTTTCAGGCAGGTCAAAGTAGAGATATAACATTTCGAATATGGGATAAAAATGAGCAGTTAAGAAAACTGGAAGAGGATAAGCCCAATGATCACCCCCATCGTGTCTGGGCTAAAGCCTTGTCTTTAGAATTGGAAGGTCCCTTTCAAGGCATCAGCCAATTTACGTTGATTTACTACAAAGACATACTGATTGGGGGGACTTCGCCACTCACATTGGTATTTACTTCTCCCAACCTTATTCGAGGGTTGTATAATAAACGCGAAGAGCCAAAAAGCCCGACAGGGCAGCCTTATTTTAACGCGTATATTCCTTTGGCTGAGCGCGACCCTGCTTTTATCTCATATTTGTACCATTATTATCAGGAATATAAAAGATACCTGTCGGCCGATATGGTTGAATTTTTCAAGGGGGCTTTTCAGGGGCCGGCAGAGAAAAGCGTGGATAAAACCAAGAGCATGGACAGCTATGAATTAATCTATGCCAAATCAAGCTATCCGCTGGAAGCCGCGCCAAGATTGCCGCTTTACAAGGTAAGACCGGATGGCGTTCAAATTGATATTGAAAAAAACAGCGATTTTGTAATGGAAACCACCCAAAAACATTACAAGATTGAAAACAAAGACGGGCAGTCGATACCGGTACGCGAGCCATTGGCCCTTATTTCAGAGATGAATGAGCCCGGGGTCTATACGCCCAACAGCCGATGGAACCCTCGAACCAAAATTCGTCCTTCGGAACTGAACGATTTGGCTGAAGGCGGGCTGTTATCAGATCGTTTTCTTCCGGGTGTAGATCACGTGCAGTATCCGTTTGTGACCGTAAGCGACTTTCTGGAAGATAAATTGGTGAAACTGCCTTTTACAGTCAACGGTGAGAAGTTTTTTACGGGTTTCAAGGGTGACATTGATTTTCTGCTGCCCATTCGGAAAGAGTACTTTAACTTTTTTGGGATTGATGACCTAAAGCGACATTTCTCCATGCGCATTGATCCACGCCGCGAAGGAAAATTTTTGGTGGCTGAACTTCAGATACCCCTCAAAAACCGACGAACATTATTATTTTCAAAAGAATATGAAATCGGCGATGTCCACGGTCAGGATCTGCCGGAAAGTACTATCATCAGCAATTTTCAAGGCAACATGGCTTTTTTTCCTTTCTACCAAATCCGAAGTCAGGATACAAAGCTGATGCAATTAAATGAATATACCGTGTTGGTAGCCGACCGTACTTCAGATGGTTACGATTTCAGCCCTGCCCAAACTGTCAAATTTTACCAATATGAGCAAATAAACAGCCGTAAACCCATCAGCGTTGAAGTGCCCAAGGCACGTACCTCCAAAGGTGCGCTTCCTGCTTCTTACCATTATAAAGTTAATAGTCTTTTTGATCTCATTGAGTTTAGATTGAGCCGCAGCGGGCTGACGTATCGCGGGCTGATTGTGCCGGAATTTAAAAAAATAGGTGATAACGCCTATAAAAAGTTTACCTTCTCGATTGACTTCGGTACTTCAAATACCCATATCGCTTATACCTCAGACATTGATTCCAAAGAGCCTCTTCCCTTTACTATTACGGAGGAGGATATGCAGATGATAATGCTTAATAAACCCGGAGAAGGAGAGGGTTATGAACAGCGTTATAATTTGGGTTTTGGTAACTTACCTCAGTTCAACACATTGGTCAGGAGGGAGTTTATTCCGGCGCTGTTTGGCAAAGAGAAGGGAACCGAATCGCCTTTTGCGTTTCCGCTCCGAACGGCTGTATGTGAAAAAACCGGGTTTATAGACGCGGGGGACAATAATATCTTTACGAATCTCAATGCAGGTTTTAACATAGATTTAGAAAGCGGTGATGTATCGGGCGTCAATAATTACATCACCAATCTCAAATGGATGCTTGAAGATGCTCAAGCAGTTAAAGATCCCAAAAGCGCGGCTCGGGTGAGTGTTTTCTTTGAATCATTGTTGTTAATGATTCGAAACAAAGTAATTCTGAATCAAGGTAAAATAAGCGATTTGACCATTAACTGGTCAGCACCGTTGAGTATGCGGTTAAGCAATCAGGAACGATTGATTGAAGAGTGGGAAAAAGCAGTGAAACGCGTATTCAAAACTACAAATGTATTTGTGTCTGAACCCATTGAAGAATCTTTAGCTCCTTATTTTTATTTGGTGGAAAAAGGCATCCGTAGCTTTGCCGATGTAGCAAATGTAGATATTGGAGGAGGTACAACCGATGTGATGTTGTTTATGAACAGCCGAAAAAAATACCTGAATACCTCATTTCGATTTGCCGGCAACGATATATGGGGAGATGGAGTTCGGAACAACCGAAAAGACAATGGCTTTATTCAAAATTTTGACTACTACCGCCTTAAAATTACTAAAGTTCCCCACCCTGCCGATGCTATTTATAGCGCATTTAAAGCAAAAAAAGAACTTACTTCAGAGGACGTCATCAGCCTGTTATTTAAATACAACGAGCATTTTAGGTTTACTAACTCTATCAACGATGGCCTGCCCGAGTTGAAAGTGATTCTTTACATTCATTACGGGGCCATTATTTATCATCTTACTCAATTGCTGGAGAAAAATGATTTGCCTATCCCTCGTTATTTATCTTTTACCGGGCGAGGCAGCCAATACCTCAATATGCTTTGTACCCGCCCCCGGCTTACTGTTTTTACAAAATACCTGTTCAAGGCATTTACGGAGCGTCCCATTCCGAACGACTTCAAAGTAGAACTGGAAGACAATCCCAAAGAAGTAACTGCAAACGGATCTGTGTTGTATCAAAACAAACCCGACAACGACCAACGTAAACAGGATTTCAAAAATCGCGTTTCAGACTGCCATTGGGGAACTATCGCTGATTTTGAGCCTAACATTACCCACAAACGAACCCTTATACAGGATGTAGTAAACCAACAGGATTTACATAATGCCGTGTTATTAAACGTCAAACAATTTATTGAAAAGATGTTTAATGACCCGGACATCATAGGATTTTTGAGCGATTATAATATACGTGACTTAAAACCTTACGAAGAGTTTTTGATTGGAAGTGATGTGACCCAAAACGGCATTTTAAACGATAGTTTCAACGAAATGCTCGAACAGATGCGCAATTCACCCAAAGATCAGGTAATAGAAACTTTCTTCTTTTATCCTCTCAAAGATGCCCTGTATGAGTTGTCTAAAAAAATCGTCAACGGTTAACTATTTCTCCCTACCTATCATGAAAAACTGGAAAGTTTTGGTTGTTTTTGGAAGTGTTTGGCTGTTAGGCCACGCAGGCTTTGCCCAAAAGGAGGCCCTAAAAAAGGCTAAATATGAGGTTCTGAAAAGGTGTTTGGAATATTTGGCGCGTGATTCGCCAAATGATCCCCAAAAAATATCTCCGGTATGCGACGATTGCACCACAGTGAAGCAATGCAATAATTATGCTGAAAATATAAAAAAAGGAGAAGAATTTGTAGATTTTGCTAACCCCGATAAAGACCCTAACCTTACAATTACTGATTATAAAAAACTGCTCATTGATAAATTAATAAAGAATAAGCCTAACAGGGCCGAGGAAGCAGTATTCAAGGATTTAAAGGCCACCATTGATGCTATTGTCGTTACTGACCCTACCCCTACTACTTCAACAGAGGTTTCAACTGGCAAGGAAGTAGTTACAACATCGCCCCCCCCCAACAGTGTAGCTTTGGATAGTGCTCAAGTGGCAAAAATTGTCAAAGATGTAGTGAAGTCCGAGCGTTCGTTAACTGACTATTTACCCTATTTGTTGTCCCTTCTCAATTTATGTTTAGTTGGCTATCTTTTGTATAAATCATCCAAAAGACAAAGTAGAAATGCGGGTGGACTTGAGAGGGACTTACATAAGCGGATTAATACTGCTGAAGAGGATATAAATAGTATCTCTCTTAAGGCACAGTCTCTTATGGATAGAGTATATAAATCAGAGTCTAACATCGAAAATTTGAGGAGACAGGTATATAACCGGAATAATGATGGAGACAAATTAAGGGAAGAAAGGGAACTTACAACTCCGGTGCAATCGGGAGGAGGGTTTTATGTGCATCCTGATCCAAACCCAGCCCCAGGAGTGCGTGAACCTGAAAAGTGCAAATATGCCCTTTACGCGGATACGGGAGATGGGTTCAGCGTTTCAAGTTTGTCCAATCAAATGAGTTCTGATAGCCTGTTTGAAATCAGAATCACTTCACCTACTTCGGCAAAACTTTCAGTCACTCAAAATGAAAGTGCCCAAAAAATGGCTTTCTCCGATCCTTATCAATACTTACGTACCACCTGCACTTATAGTGGAGATCCCGGTGGGCGCATTCGAACAAATACGCCCGGGGAATTGGAGTTGGTTGGGAATAAATGGCGAATTTTAACAAAAGCCGAAATAAGTTTTTATAGGTAGGGAATAATTTTTTGAGGGATAAAGTCGGCTCAGTACCATGGAAATAGAACATTTCAGACAAATCCTGCGTGATTTTTTGCTTGATACCGACGGAAATACGAGCGAGTTAGCTCTGTTCAACAGCGGTATTTTAAAGCAGGCAAGCGATTTGGGAATGGAGGAAGCTCTGCTTAGAAGACATATTGCTCTCATCAGTCGCGATATTCGCTGGAATCGGTTTGATGAGATAAAAGAGGAAATCAAAGATTTGGCGGTACGCCGTCGAAAGCTACTGACCGAGGCCGATAAGGAAGAAATTATCAGGAATGCTGCCCAAATTGACATTCGAAGAGAATATGTGCTTGAAAAACTTATTCCGCAGGTATTGGGCAAGGTTCCTATTATTGAGATTTTAAACAATACAGAATCGGAGAAAACATACACTTTTTTGAGAAAGAAATTAGATGAAAAAGGATATGTTAAAAGTGAAGAGGTAACGGCACTTTTCGAATTATTGGCCAATGAAAACAATGAATCTCACATAATTGGTGCTGTTGAAACGTTTTTGGATGACCATAAACTGACAAGTACTTCTCCGAAAACAGGAACAACTGCCCGAACTCGGTTGACTTCTGCTGACTGGAGAGTCGTTGAAGCCGTAAAAGAAGAAAAGATCGACGAAACCAAAAAGACAGTTGCTGAGGAAAAAAAGAATGATATAGTTCCGGTGCCTGACGAAAATGAGGCATTGCCTGAGGCTTCCGTCATAATCCAAAAAGCCGTTATTAATTATTTCAAAAGTACCTCCACTGAAATAATGCTCAACGAAAAGGTAGATATATCGTGGGAAGTAAGCAATGCCACAGTAGTACACATTTCCGGAATTGGCAACAACCTGCCTCCCCGGGGAAAGCGCTCCATTACACCTCCTCACTCCACCGACTACGTACTTAAAGTGCCGCCGGATACTTCGGTATCGGCAACGCTTTCTGTAACGGTTAAGGAATTTAAAGCGGGTTTTTCATTTGAGAAAATGGTTTTATGGGTTGTGATTGCAGCTATTTTGGGAAGCGGCTACGTGATTTACGATGATTATCAAAGTAAAAATCAGTCTAAATTGCCGGCCTACTTAAAGACCGAAAACGGTATTTCAGATATTACCTGCAACGAATATGCCGATTTAGATACAAATACCCAAAAATGGGGTGAATGGAAGCCTTACGATGGCGGTATTCGTTTTTTTATCAATGCCCGGTCTATCCGGATCGTTACACCCAAAGAAACCGATGTCCTGACTATTACTTCTACAACCGAAGAGGATTACAGCAGGGCGGTTATCAACTGCAAAAACAAGAAGGGGATCGCTTTTGAGGTGGAGCACGCTTTTGATACTGATATACTTTTGTTTAAGTACGAAAATGAAACAGTGAAATTCAGACCCAAACCTTAAAAACAATGTTTTCAAAATACTTTTTGATGGGCGTCGCAGTGTTGTTTGCGGTCTTAGGATGTAAGAAAACACCCCAAGATGAATACAAACGGATTAAGACGACAGTATTGAAAATTCAGAAAAAAGTCGAAAATGGCAATCTGTCAAGGCAAAAAACGAAAGATTATCTGAAGCAACTGGACAAGTTAGAAGAGGCGGTGGATGAACTGGAAGTAGAGGCAGAAGCCACCATGATGGATATGGGCAAAGAGAAAGCTTTGCTTCAAAAAGGATTTAATTATTTGATGTTGGAAGATGTAAGGCTAAAAATAAAAAACCTTCGCCAACAATTGGATGACCGTTAAAGAAATCGTTGAAAAGAACCCTTAACTGACAATAACAATGAATGGAAGGATTTTTCTCCTTTGCTTATTAGTTTATGTTCCTTTGTTTCAAAGCTGTCGAAAAGAACAAGACCCTAAGAAACTAAAAAATAGCGTAGTGCTGATTCGTACCCAATTTGTTTTTAAGGTTGCGTTTAGTAAAGATTTAGTATTTTATTTTAATGAACTGGACGACGCTCAAGGAATCAAGGGTGGCTTAGATGGTCTTTTGGGGAAAGACGACGCCTACGCGCGCCCTAATGAGATGTATGGAACCGGCTTTTTTATCGGCAAAGATGGTAAAATTGCGACCAATCGCCACGTAGTGGAAGGGTTGACAAAAACCGCCGTAAGCAACATTATCAATAAATTAAAAATTCAAATGGCGCTGATTGAGGCTCAAATTGCCGGGAAGGAGCAACAGGTATCGGCCCAAATCAGCCGACTTGAGTACGAACAGCAAGCGTATGATTATGATAATTCCGCCGATATTGCCACCCTGCAAGGCCAACTCCTTAAAGTGCAACAAACTAAATCTATTGTTGATGTACTCCGTTCAGCCACAACAGACAGCCACGATATTCAAGTTACTACTGAAATTTTAGACTTGGGAATTGCCATGAACAATACCTATATTAACAAAGCAAGTGATTTTATCGGTTGTGTCTTATTGAAAATAGCGGAAAAAGATGGCGTAGATTTAGCAATTATTCAAACTAAAGATAAAAAATTGCCGGCAGGTATAAAAACGTTCTTTAAAGTGCCTAAAATTGTCAAGCTTAAAGTGAGGGAAGGTGATGAAGTTATGATTATCGGCTACAATCGGGGACTTTCAATCGGTAATACTTCCGAAGGGCTAAAAGTACAACAGTTAGAAGGTAAAATTTCTCAGGTGACGGATGATGTAAAAATGCAATACGATATATCTACTTTACCCGGCTCCAGCGGTTCGCCCGTCTTCAATAAGGCAGGTAGATTGATAGCCGTTAATTTTGCCGGGATAGATGGTTCCCAACTAAAATACGGAATTCATATTAAACACTTAGCAGATTTATTAAAAGACCTCTCTTCAGATAGCGACGATTCGGAGGAGGATGAATAATGTAGAAACGCAGCTTTTTGCAGCCGGATTTGGTTCTTTCTCCATTGATAATACAAATCACCAAGTAATTTTTAACCCATAAGAATTTTACGGATTATACTCCCACCAATCCTTCAAATTGGTAATCGTTCCGCCTTGTACTGTACGCTGTCCACCCAATATGTAAATCTTTTCTCCTAAGGAGAAGACAATACTGCTATGGCGATTGTCAATGGTTGATCCAATCAATTGAGTCCAGGAATTATTGGACATTGAATATTGCCACCACTGCTTTGAATAGGAAGGGTTTGCATTATTTATGAATGCCGACAATCCAAAAAAACCAGCATTGTTGATTGCTACGGCATCAGAAGTTCCGATTGTAACTGCAATAGGTTGTGTTTGGTTGATAACGATGTCAGTTGGTAAGCTTGCCAAATTATTCCACGATGCAGATTGTAAATCAATACGCCAAAGTTCACGGTTGGTTAACAATAAAAATCCGGCTCCCTGTA
Source organism: Runella sp. (assembly GCF_965279615.1). Lineage (NCBI taxonomy): Bacteria > Pseudomonadati > Bacteroidota > Cytophagia > Cytophagales > Spirosomataceae > Runella > Runella sp. The sequence continues at coordinate 1,419,655 of NZ_OZ257252.1, forward strand.
GTCTGAAACTTCCAATTGGAAGTGCTGTTGTAATGGGAGAATCTCCTACATAACTCCAAGTGTCAGTAGCTGCTGTATATCTGTAAGTAGTTCTATTATAAGAACCAAATAAAGTATTACCCCCTCCTGATGTCCAATTAACCCCCAGAGTAACAATCCCGGTGGTTTGAAAAGAAAATGCACTGGAAGCCGAACGTAACGCTCCCGGATAGTCTTTTTTTTGTGTCCATTGATCCGTTGCAATATCATATTCCCACCAATCACGTAATTGCGATGCCAGCAAATTGGGGACATTTCCTAATCCATAATACAGTTTATCTCCAATAGCAAATCCTACCGCTCCACTTCTGACAGCACCCGGGAATGCTTTCCGACTCTGCCAACTATTGGTCTGGGCAGAAAACTGCCACATTTCATTTGTTTTCTGTCCACCGGCTAATTCTCCTCCAATAACAAAGGCATTTCCCCATAATTCATTTGTAGTGATAACAGTGCTTTCTTTACGCTCGCTAAATGGAAGATTGCCTAAATTATTCCAAGAGCCTGATGCCGGAGTTCGTATGGTGAATGGCGTTCCATAAACTACTTGACATTCCGTTTGAACATATGCGCGACAAGTGTAAGCACGATTTTGCTGTAAAGAAAGTACCTGATAGGTTTGAGCAATGGATTCTGTAGTATTATTAAGGGAGCGATACCCGGTACCAACATTCCCAAATTCATCGGTCCAGGTAATTCCAAAATCTTTTATGAGAAACTTTTTAGGATTTTGGAAATTGACAGTAAACAACGTCCCCCTCGGATTGACAACTGCATTTTTGCCGGATAAGGTAATTGGAAGAGTTGCGGAATATAATGCTTTGAGATTCGCTATGTCATCTGTGGTGAGAGAAGCACCTGAATTTTGCAGAAGTGGAGACATAATACTTGCAGCATCCTGTTGATTTGGGGACATTCCTAAAAACAGCCCTAAGTGATACATTACAGCCTTACGAATGGTGGATTCGGTCCATGCATAATCTCGGTTAAGGGTAAGCGTATTATTATCAAGTACCCCCAATGTATAGTTTTTAAATGAAAATACCCCGGGAGTAGTCGAGTAAGGCAAAGCATCCTGTTCTCTAAATACCACATTTAGGATAATACTCCCGCTGCTGCGTTCAATAAACTGTAAATATGTTCCTGCCTGTGCGAAGCTACTAAAACTACTGCGTATCCAGCCATTGATAGCCGAAGCGTTTGGTACACCTGTAGTATTTATAGTATAACTAACTTGGCAACCACTCACCACCGGACGTGTAGATATGGATTGGCTGATGACTAACGCATCTCCTTTATAAATTGGATACTTTTCAACACAGCTTATGAAATAAATTGCGCATACCAGAAGTATGACTATATCTTTTTTATTAAACCAAGTCATAAACTAAAGGAGAAACGCTTGTTATCAGGTAGAGGTCTAAGGATGAATGCAATATACAGTTTTTATGTTGTTTTCCTGATGAGTAGAGAATAGATTTGTTATTAAAATATAAAAAATCACTCAAGTCAATTTGAATAAAACTCAAAGCACACAACTTCATTTGTCACAATTGATTTAGGAATAACCGCTTGATAATTATTTTAGAAGAGTTGCGTAGAAAAATAAGTATATGCCTTTTTGCAGCATAAGTCAGAGTATCATTCGACTTATATATAAATTTGATTATTAACTACTTAAACCCTCTACAACAATGGATTTTAAAGATCAAATCAAACAGCTTTCTGAGCGGGTATTAAAACTGAAAAATAATATTCATACTGAAGAAGCTACCAAAAACGCATTTATAATGCCATTCATTCAAAGTCTGGGCTATGATGTATTCAATCCATTGGAAGTTGTCCCGGAATTTATTTGTGACATTGGTATTAAAAAAGGTGAAAAAATTGATTATGCCATATTTCGTGATGATACACCCATTATATTAATTGAATGTAAGCATTGGAAGCAAAAACTTGACATTCATGATGGACAGTTACTCCGATATTTTCATGTATCAAAAGCAAAATTCGCTCTTCTTACGAATGGTATTATCTACCGTTTTTATACTGATTTGATTGAGCCTAATAAAATGGACGAGAAACCCTTTTTAGACTTTAATATTGAAGATATAAAAGATGGACAAATAGAACGCCTGAAAGAGTTTCACAAAACGTATTTTAATCCCGAAAGCGTATTTCAATCTGCGAGTGAGTTAAAATATACAAATGAGTTACGCCATCTAATTCAAGGAGAGTTTCAAGAACCCAAGGACGATTTTGTCAAGTATTTTGTGAAGCAGGTTTATACCTCTGCCGTAACCGCCAAAACATTGGAATATTTCAGACCTTTGGTAAAACGCACTTTAAATAATTACATAAGTGATAGCATCAGCGACCGATTAAAATCTGCTATTACAATCGAGGAGCAGGTCCAGCGAGAAGATGTTATTGAAGAAGTCGTTGTTGCACCAATAGCTACCTCTGCCGGTAAGGAGGTTGAAACGACTGCCGAAGAACTGGAAGCATTCTACATTGTTCGTTCCATTTTAAGGCCGGTTATTGAATCCAAAAGGATTGTTCACAGGGATGCTTTATCTTATTTCGCTATTTTTTTGGATGACAATAACAGAAAACCCATTTGCAGATTATACCTGAATAGCGGCAAAAAATACATTGGTACGTTTGACACTGAAAAGAAAGAGGCTAAATCAGAAATTGCTACCATAGATGACATCTATAGCTTTTCAGAGCAGTTAATTAAGGGAGTTAATTATTATCAATAGATCGAGAATAATAATTGCGGCTTCAATACACATCAAAAAGAGCTTACATTTTTTTTGTAAGCTCTTTTTGATTCAAATTTCTTGATTTTTCCCAAGCCTTAGACACTTTTTCGGGAGAAGGTCACCTTTCTCTATTCTCCGAAAGCTTTTTCTTTTTAAGTGCTTTTTATACCGACTGGTGAAATTGTCAAGGGCGGCGACGAACGATCGGCTCACCGAAGTGGCCGTTTAAATTACCCTTGAAAGCGAAGACCAAAGGCATATCTTTGTATTTGAAAGAAAAAGCGGGAGTGGTCGTCTGGACCATGTCAGATAAATCAATACTATAAACAATTAAGGATACCTAAATAGCACCCAACGTGGGCTTTGACCCGGCATTGGCCTTCCACCTAAGTTATTATGCAGAATATTGGCATTGATATCCCTTAGCTTTATTTTTCTTTGGTGGGGATAATCATTAATACCAATTTTATTTAACCCATCTGGACTGTATTGGTCAGTTCTTTTGTCTGCTGAAGCTTTTCAATAAACGTGTCCGTGATGTCGAAAATATCCGCATCGCTTTTCCAAATCTCCGAGATGTTTTGAAAATACCGAAGATTTTTGCGAACGGCGGCATACATTAATTAGTCAAAGTGGCTTTAGAAAATAGTAATTTAAATATTTAACATGGCAAGGATATAGATATTATTGAGTTGCAACCCTTAAAATATTCGAACCGAGTAGGGCAAACCAAGAACCTATAATAGTTTTACCAGTCAGTAACAATTTGCTCATTAAATAGATTTCCCACAACCTACGACTTGTTTTTCGATAATGGATTTTTATGTGTCCCTTTATGTTTGTGTACCGGCCATCCAAGTTGCTAAGCAAGGCATAGGAACGATAAAAACTGTTGCAATACTTCATTCACCCATCCGATACAACCTAATTTGGTTTAATTGTTTTTTTCCAACGATTTCCGTGTCAGGTATTGCATTAACTCTGTTGCCTTTGCCAAGGCCGGGCTTGCCATTGGATCATTGAATAAAACATTGATTGGTCCTTCGCCAAAATAAAGTCCGTCCGCAACAAGAAATGAAATTCTTACATTACCCTTAGCCGGATTTGGCCTCCGTGGTTTGTCCCAAGGGCCAATTTGATTTACTATATGCTGACTACAGGTAAATAAGTCGTTGGTTATTTTGTTTGCCGCTTCGTCATGGGTTGTTTCCCAAACTATTATTCTTTCCGTATGGTTTATGTATCGTGCTGTTCCGTTATTGAAAGAAGCTAAAACATCAAGCCCTTCATCAAGGGCAACTTCTATAATTACTCCAAGAAGTTCTTTCTTCGTTGGACTGTGACCGAGCGCTATTTGTTTATTATAGGCAAGAATTTTAACTCTGGGGTCTGAGCCTTCGTCTTCAATAATTTTTTGCAGGTCTTTTACTGAAACTGTTTCAGAAAATAAAAGATCAAACGGGTAAATATGGGGCTGTTGCTTTTCCTCCTTATATAGGTCAGGATTGTCACAAAAAAGTAAATTGTAAGTAAAATTTACTGAACGGTCCCTGTAAGGATTGATTGCTGTTTGAGCCCGTGCTTGGGAAGGTGTTTTTTTAAAAAAATTAAATAGTTTCATAGAGGTCAATATTTAAAGGTTTATCTAAGGTTCCGAGATTTGTGAGAAGGGCAAAAAATATTAAAGCCAACTAGATTTTTTTTTCTTCTTAACCGAACTCAAGTAATCATCAATAAGCTGCTTTATGTCTTCATCCTTAAGTGCAATTTGTACATTCAATGTTCGGAGGTAGACCGGTAGTTGTTCGAGACGATTTTTATCTTGTGTATAAATCAGAGGGGTCAGTCCAAGACCGTGTGCATAACCGACTTCATACATTACATTATCTTTGAGAACCGTTATATCAGCAATAACAGCTAAAGACGAGCGTATTGCCTCTGCAAAATTCGTATATATCGATTCGCTGCCCGGGAGCAGATCCAAACGAACGGGAATCATGTGCTTTGCAACCCACGGTTCAATGGTTGAAATATACAGTTCATTATGCTTTTCATCATAAGGCAACAGAATGAGACATTTTCCCAACTTTGCTGTTCCAATCAAATCAATAACAGCATTAGCCGCTTTTGCATACTCCTTATTTTTTAGCTCTTTCGATAGCATTTTAAGGCAATTGTCAAATTTATTTGGTTCAAATGCAGCTTTAATACGTTCTCGATAATTCCTAAGCAGTTCTTGCGAGTCACCTCCAAAATCAGGAATAGGCAAAACAGGAATACCTAACTCCAACGCCTGTTCTACTACTACCTCAGTGTGCCTTTTTCCGGAAATTGTCAGTACAAAATCTACACCTGCGACCATTGCCAAGCGACGACCTAATGGGGTTTTTCCCTGCATCACCCGTACAGTAATTCCTTGGCTTTCATCCATTCTCTTCACTCCCTCAACTTCCTGACGTTTGTCAAGGTTAGGCTCGGGAATCCAAGCCTCAAAACATTTTTTTAGTTCTGTATTACTTTCAGCCGCATATCGTTTAGCACCCTCTAATGCAGCTGAATCAGTAGATTTTGCATGAGGCTTTTTGCTCGAATGAAGGAATCCGCCGGTTATGATTATACATCCCGGAATTGTTTTCAGAATTGTATGAGTAAGTTCGGAGGTAAAATGGGGTGACGCACCTTGAAGATCGGTACCCCCGTAGATACATATGCGTAAATTTCTCAATTGATTTAACTATCAGGGTTATGTATAATAAAAGCATAATTGAAGGACTAAATTACCCATTTATTCAGAAAGTAAATCAGACAATATTAGAAATTTCACAGTTCTAACAAGTCTACTTAGTGATTAATTGATTTTTACTTATTATTACTGTCCAGTTTTTGGGGAGCGCTAATAAGATTATTAAAAACAACATCATTTAGGTGAGTTTAATCTATTATTATAAGCTTATTGGTTTAATTTTTCCTTATATTACGCAAGACTATTTCGGTTTATTAAAACTATACCTAAAACCAATCATGGCATATATCCCCGGATATACTTACGATATTTTTATCAGTTATGCTCACCTTGACAATATGAGAATGCCTGGTCAGGAATATGGCTGGATAGAACTTTTTTACCAAAGCCTTAACATTAAACTTGCACAGCGAGTTGGTAAAATGAATGCTGTAAAAATATGGTGGGATACCGAAAAATTAAATGGGACGAAATTATTTGACAAGTCAATCGAAGATGGCATTCAAAATTCCGCCTTGTTTATTAGCCTTATATCTCCCGGGTATCTTCAATCAGAATATTGTAAAAAAGAAATGAATCTTTTTTACACAAAATCATCCGCAGAAAAAACAGGTATTAGTGTGGGGGACACTACAAGAATGATAAAGGTACTGCTTAATAATATACCTCATACTCAATTACCAAATCAGTTTGGAAGGGCGACAGGTTTTCCATTTTATAAATCAGAAGACAAAGATGATCTTGGTGATCCGCTTGATTATACTGACCCTACATTTACACAGCAACTAAAAGACCTTCGGGATTCACTGGTTCATATTTTTGAAATGTTTCCAAGGGAACAAAGTAAAGTGTCATTTATTACAGGGAGTAATTTAGCGGTTGATGATACGCTGCAACCAACCGCTGCCCCTCTGGATAACCCTACCCCGAAAAACGGCCTCACACTTTATTTTGGTGAAGTATCTGATTCACTTCGTACAGCACGTAAAAGAACTATGACTGAATTGGAGAAAATTGGGTTCAGCATTATTACGAATATACCACCGCCGGATGAAGTATCAGCACACGAGCAAAAATTACTACAGATTTTACCCAAGGCTGATTTAGCTATCCACTTGCTCGACCAGTTTCCAGGCCGGGATATTGATGGTACCGACACTTGGTATCCTAAAAAACAAGTTGAACTTTCATTGCAATTATCACCAGCCAAATTATTGTGGGTTCCATCAGATCTTGATGAAAATAATATTGAAGAAGAAAAATACAAAGTCTTTATACAAGAGCTTGAAAAACACAACAAACCCGAAAATAAATTTGAATTTATCCGAGGCAATAAAAATGAGCTCACAAGGCAGATAACGGATTATGCAGAAGCTATAAAACAATACCGTGCAAGAAGAGAAAGCTCAGCAAAAATTTCTGTTTTACTTGATACTCATTTAAGCGATCAACTATATGCATTTACTTTAGGAGAAGCACTATTGAAAAACAATATGCAGCCCTATATCAATCCCGAAGAAGATGATCCAAGGAAAAATATTAACCTCCTTGCTCAGCGCATAAGCCAAGTAAATAAACTGGTTTTTTTATATGGCCAAGTTTCAAAAGAGTGGGTACTTGAACGTATGAGTGCTGCACTTCAATTGATTGTTACCAATAACTATGCAATTGATGATTTCTATGTGTACATGGCTCCCCCCAATAAAATGAATAATGAAATCAAACTTAACCAGCGTTTTTTAAAAGTAAATGTTGTAAATAATAGTGCGAATCCTGATTTGAATGCAGAAATGCTTGATGCATTTATAAAAAAAATTAAAGGAGGAAGTGCAGCATGAATTCAGTAATATCGAAAAATCCATTTGTTGGTCTGCGACCCTTTGAAATTGATGAGAGCCTTCTTTTTTTTGGAAGACAGGAACAAACTATTGAACTGTTACAAAGGTTACATAGGCATCATTTTGTAGGCATAGTAGGAAGCTCAGGCTGTGGCAAATCATCGCTTATCCGTGCCGGGCTTATTCCAAGTTTGAAAGCCGGCTATCTTGTAAATGACAGGGACAAATGGATGACCCCCATTTTTAAACCCGGTGAAGGACCGCTTTATAATTTTGCAAATGCTGTTTTGAGTGAAATGCAAAAAGACAACTCCCCTGCTTCCGTAAAGAGCTTCGTAGATAAAATAGAAAAAGAGGGTGCCGACGCTATCATTGATTTACTGCAACCGGTGTACAATGAAAACCGCATTAATATTTTTATTCTTGTTGATCAGTTTGAAGAATTATTTCGCTTTTCGATTGAATCAAAAGACGCAGCTAAAAAAGATGAGGCCATTGATTTTGTAAATATTTTACTGGAACTGGTTGACAATACGACCGTGCCGATGTATGTTGTTATCACTATGCGTTCTGATTTTATTGGCGACTGCTCACAATTCTTTGGATTGCCTGAAGCTTTAAACAAAAGCCAGTATCTTGTACCACGCCCTACCCGTGAACAACTTAAAAATGCCATTGAAGGCCCTATTCGTTTATATGGAGAAACCATTAATCCTGCACTTACAACGAAATTGCTGAATGATGTACAAACGGTGAAGGATGAATTGCCGTTGCTACAGCATTCTCTTATGCGTATATGGGATCAGGAAATGAAAACCGGCCGCAATGGAGTGTTTGACTTAGACGATTACATCGCCATTGGTGGTATTGAAAAAGCACTCTCTCAACATGCTGATGAAGCATTGGCCGTTTTAAGTGACGAAGAGAAATACATTACAGAATTAATATTTCAGGCGCTTACTTCTACTGATTACGGAGGAAGAAAAATACGAAGGCCTGCCCACCTGAATGAATTGACAAATCTTACAGGTGCAGACTCTGAAGCAATATATAAAATCATTAATCACTTTAATGATGACAAACGATGCTTTCTTGTTATAAACAAGTCAATTGACGCAGAAAATCCATTAATTGATATATCGCACGAAAGCCTGATACGCCAATGGGAAACACTGGTTGAATGGGTGGATAAAGAAACAGAATCAGCCAAAAACTACCGGCGCCTGAGCGAAGCAGCAACATTAAATAAAGAAGGAAAAAAAGATTTAATAAGCGGCGCGGAATTGCAGGTAGCGGTGAACTGGCAAAAAAAACAAAACCCAAACGCAGCATGGGCAGCCAGGTATAATAACAGTTATGAAGAAACACTTTTATTTTTAGAAAAAAGTAAACAACAGGCAAGGGAAGAACGAAATAAAAAGCGTATAAGAAAATTTATTTATGGCTTTGCTGCTTTATTATTGTTTGCAGTGTCAGTAGTATCCTTCTGGTTTCGAGCTCAGACAAAAGCAGCACAGGAAAGTGAGAAAGAGGCATTACGGCAAAGCTATGAAGCAAATAGACAAAAAAAAATAGCAAATTATGAAAGACAAGTATCTGACAGCCTCAGAATGGAAGCAAATAGAAAAACAAAATTGGCAGAAAAGGCAGGAAAAATGTCTGAAATGAGTAGAATAGAGGCATTAAAGCAAAAGGAATTGGCAGAGAATGCAAGACAAATGTCTGAAATGAACAGAATAGAGGCATTAGAAGCAAAGACAAAGGCAGATAGGGCATACAGCGAAGCACGAAAGCAAGAAAGAAAAGCCCTGGCAAAGGCAGATAGCATAAGAAATCTATTAGATGCTATCACTTCGCAGGAATATTATGCCACAGCTGATAGCATAGCCAAAGCGAAAGCAAAAGCGCTTACCGAAAAAGCGTTAAAAAATATCAATACTGTAATCAGTCAAACATCTGACACTGCAAGTATCGACAAACTTAAATCTATCACTAATGAGTTAGAAGCAAATATTAATCCTGAAAAAAATAACGACAAGTTAATTCATTCAGTTACTACACAACAAGTACAGCAGGTAATGCCGAAAGCTTCCGCTAAAAATGTAACCCAGTTTGTGGAAGCTTTTAATAAAGTGATGGACATATACGAAATAAATACCACTAACAGAATAGCTGCATTTCTTGCACAGGTTGCCTATGAAACCGGAGAGCTTTATTATTTAGAAGAAGTGGGTGCTAATGCCGGTTCTGCATACGAAGGAAGACTGGATCTGGGCAATACACAACCCGGCGATGGTATAAAATATAACGGTCGTGGCTTATTTATGCTTGTAGGCAGAAGCAATTATTCTACTTTCTCAAATCCACCGAAATATGATCTTGTAAATCATCCTGAATTGTTACGCACTGTTGATGTGGCTACTGATGTGGCCTGCAGGTATTGGCAAGATAGAAAATTGAACAAACTGGCTGATAAAGAGGATTTGCCTTCTATCACAAAAAAAATACGTGGTGGAACAAATGGACTGCAAGCACGAAGTAATTATTATTTTAAAGCAAAACAGGTGTTTGGCAAGTAAAAATTTCACTTATGTTGGTCTTACTAATGAACGTTATTAGTGATTATGCAGAAAATCAGTCGTTTTTAACCTGACTTTGGAAGCCCGACATTTGGTGAATGGAAAACTTCAAAAAATTAACTTCCCAATATGCCTTTGTATTTTCACCATTTTTGTCCTTAAAATAAGTATGACCACACATAACTATAAAACACTGATTGTATTTAGCTTCCTGTTTCTACCTTTGTCGTGTGTAAAACACAATAGCCAAGATAACAAACAACAGGAAATGAGTCTTAAAATCAATCAGGAACGTAACATCATCGACTCTCTGCTACGCAGTGAAGATTTCGCTTTGGAAATGGCCCAAACGTTGGATGCCGCTTATTACATCGGCCTAAATGAAACGCCACCACCCTTTTTATCAAAATCGGAAGAGACGGCAAGCGTACAAATGAGTCAAAAAGAAGAGAAAATCGCCATCAATTTGGCGGGGTTTTACGCGCTGGAATGCGGCCTTGGTGCGCTATGTAGTCAAACCCATCAAAAACCCACTGACTTACTTCAAATCCTTGTTGAGAAAAAGGCTGCCTCGGCTACGATGCTGTTGCTGAATCGTTTTGCCAATGCCACTTGGAAAGCGGGCCAACCTTTCCGTGACTTAGACCGTATCAAACGACCCATTTTCAAAGCAGCGAGTCTGCTGCCAAAAGACGAAGTACAGAAAGATTATGACCAAATTGTAGCGGCTGCCGGTAAGCTTTTAGCTTCCATGCAGGAGGTTAGGGGTAGTTCTTTGGAGGATCAAATGAAAAAAATACGAAGTTTGCTGCAAGACGAGTCATTTGCCTTCGACATTGCGTCCTTTTTAGACTCCACCTATTATACCGCTCAAAAACAAATTCCTCCTCCTTTTCTCTCTCCCGAAGAAGAAAAAGCTACCATAACAAAAAGCGTAAAGGGACAAAAAATTGCTACGAACTTAGCCGGGTTTTACGCCTTGGAATGCGGACTTGATTATCTCCAAACCACCCAACACAAACTTCCTTCCGAGATCCTGAAATCCATTAAAGACGGCACTGTCAGCCAAGCTGACAAACAACTGCTATGCCGTTTTGCCAATGCCACCTGGAAAGCCGGACAACCTTTCCGCAGCTTAAAGCGCATTACGCGGGATACATTTACTCCTTTTTATTTCCTTACGGAAGCGGATATTGAGAAGGATTGGGTGCAGGTGAAAGCGGTGGCTGGTTTAGTACTTGATAAATTGTGAGATTATTACCTTTAGTGATGTCAAAATTTTGCAAGTGTCCCATTTGTCAGATAGTAGCACTTGAAGTATTTTCCCTTCTTGACATTGTTCTCAGCGGTAAAATGGGCTCTTCAGGCGTCATTCAACCAGCGAATCAAAGGACTGAATAAGTTGTATACTATTCGCCAATTTTCATTTTTCCCGGTAGTAAAATTAGTAAACGTTATTGATGCGTGAGTAAGTCCGTTATGTAAGATACTTTCTCTTTAATGGCAATCTATAAACAATCCGATTACGAAGCGCTTCGCCGACGCTGTGTTGAACTGAGCCAAGCAGGTTGGCAACAAGCAGCTATTGCTCAAGCATTTGGCCTAACTCAACCTTGGGTTAGTCGAACGCTTAAGAAATACAACCAGCAAGGGTTAACTGCCTTGCAAGAAGGGAAGCGAACTGGAGCACCGACCCGTTTATCGGTTGAACAATTGGGGCAACTTGTGGTTGAGCTTAACAAAGGAGCCGAACATCATGGCTTTAGCGGAGCAATCTGGACTCGTCCCCGAGTCAATGAAGTGATCAAGAAGCTCTTTGGCGTCAGTTACGACCCTTCCCAAATAGGCCGGATTCTAAAGAAAGTAGGCTGGAGTCGACAGAAACCACAGCGAAAAGCCAGTCAGCAAGACCCTCAGGCTGTTGCTCAATGGCGGGAAGAGCGTTTACCTGAACTCAAAAAAAGCCAAGGATGAGAATCGGATTATATTATATGTGGATGAGTCGGCGTGTTATTTGCTACCTTTACTAGCGCACACCTGGGCACCTTGTGGACAAACCCCGGTGCTCGTTGAGAAAGCAGGACGCGCTCATTTGAGCTTGATTGCCGCTATTGCTCCTAACGGTCGGATCTATTTAGCGGGTCAAGACCGGTCATTTACCAGCGAGGACATTGTGTGGTTTCTTAACAAGCTGTGTGGGCGTTATCGCAAGCGGGATATGCTACTTATCTGGGATGGAGCAGCCATCCACCGCAGTGAAGTAGTAAAAGCCTTTTTGAAAAACCGCCCGGGACGGATTCATCTGGAACGTTTACCGGCCTATAGTCCCCAACTCAACCCAGTCGAGTTGGTCTGGAGCCAGTTAAAACGCAGTTTAAAAAATCAGGTTTTTACGAGTCTGGAGAAGCTAACGGCAGCAATTCTTGATCAAGTCAAATGCCTGCAAAAAGACCCAAAATTAGTGCAGGCGTTCTTCAACAAAAAAGAGGTAGCCTTCATTACAGACTAATGCACAGATCAATAAAACACTCATATTGAATAAAGCACCAGCCCCTAACCACTAAATGAGCTATCCAAAAGTTCTCTAATAGGGTCAAAAAGTTTTGTTATAAAATTTATACAAACTTAAAAGATAAATAAATGAGAAAGCAGGAAAAATTGCAAAAATAAGGTATTTATTTATAAATTCCGGATATTCTATTGAAGCCATTAAAGCTCCAATGCCTATACCTATTTCTGTAGAGAAAGTATTTATTGAATAACAATACTCTTTAGTTTCGTCGGGGACAACATCTGCTATCCAAGCCCAAGTTATTGGAGTGAAAATACAACGTGAGACGCCAAAAATAAATGCCCCTAATATAAACAAGATAAGGGAACGATCAAAACTAAAAATAATCATTGTTAAGGTTGCGCAAAAAGCTGATATCATTAATAAAACCAATCTATTTATTTTGTCAAAATATTTTCCTGTAATTAACCTTATAAACACTGAGACTATTGTAATAACAAGAAAAAAAAAACCTTCAGGGATACCCTCATTTTCAATATCCTTTTCCATTTTTATTGATAAAACAATTAAGCTTCCATAAATAATTGATATTAAAAATGTAATAAGAATTGGTGAATAGATTTTTTCAGGAAAACTCTCTTTAAAAAGAACACTATTACTGTCATCGTTTTGTTTTTTGTCAGTTGAAGAGCGTGGATAAAACATCATTAGCAAGAGAGCAGCTAATGGAAACATAGAAGCTACTAAAAATATTTCACTAAAATGATTATCTAACAATCTACTTAACATCGGAAAGAGTCCAATAGCTATACTTGCACTTAATGAAAAAGCGCTTAAAAAGCGACCTCTTTGAGATTTTAAGAAAATACCAGTAATAATTGCAGTTGAAACAGGTTGAAAAATTAGAGAAAATCCGTGTAAAATTCGAAAAGAAAGGAATATATATATAGTTATTGAGTAAGAGACAAAAAAAGAGGAAATATAATAACCGAAGCAACTGATGAAATTTATTAAAATACTCCCTACTATAACTTTATATTCGCCATATTTATTTGTCAACTTAACAGTAAAAAATCGAGTACACCCTGCTGTTATTGAAAAAAGCAAGACTGCTAGTCCTGAACTAATTTTAAAGGGAGGTTTTATACTGAACTCCTTAAAAAAATCTTCAAAGTGGCTTATTATAAAGAAAAGACTACCAAAAGTCAAAAAACTACAGAGCCAAAGAATAATATATCGCTTATCAGAATATACAGTTAATGTATTTTTCATTTCTTTTTATAAGTTTTTAAGAAAATCGCTTAAAGATTTCAAGCGCCTCTTGTAGTAATGTACCAGGTTTTCTTTTTTACTTATTAAGGGAAAAATATCAACATTTATTAAATCATGAATATAATTTTTATACTCATGATAACCATCTTTTGTATTAATTATTCTAAAATATCCACGTGAGGGCATTAATGCTAAACCCAAGGCTTGTTCATCGTTTGTTAAAACATCTTTGCGAAACCTATCATATACAAAGGGAGGCACATAATGAAGATCTGGATTATCACCAAAAATATCAACATTATTCGCAGCTCCTTTAAGCCTTTTTTCAAGCTCTTTTCGCCTCCCTTCGTTTCTTTCCATACATATCTCTACAGGAACATCAATATGTACAATAGCACTATTAACTAATGCCCTTAATGTATAAAATATAAACGACGAATCATATTCTGGTCTTGAAAATTCAATGATAGCTACGTCTGAAAAATCTTTTTCAATAACTTGCTTATAAATAAGCTCCAACGCCTCATTGTAAACTTGCGGGTCTAAAATTTCAAATTCAGAAGTGTCATCTGGGCGAAATCTATCTGTTTTACCTTGGTCCATCCGAAATAATATTTGAAGAAAAGGGTAGTCGCTATAAAACTTTATAGTTTTTGTTGGAAAATGTGCATTTACTTGCTTTAATAACTCTCTGCTAAATGTAGACTTTCCAGCCCCAGGATTACCGATTACAAAAATAAATTTAGCTGGTTGTAAATAATTCTTATCTGAAATATCTATCATCAACTCTGCAGTATCATTATATGCCACAACATAATTTAATGTTTTAATAGATTTAAGCATGAATGGATAATGATAGGCCAATGCTTTAACTCCATTGCAGTAAATTGAATATAAAGGTCTGATTAAAACTGGCAGTACTACATCATCTTCTATTATAACTGGCAGAATAGATCTAAAATCCCCATTAGGATCTTGCATTTGCCTAGATGACATCTCTATATTTGTCCAAGCAGATTCTAAATACTTTTTTGAAAAAACACACAATAAATGCCTACTCTGAGACAAGGCTTTTTGTATTGAATTAGGGATATTCGCTCCCCAAAGTATATTTTCTTTATCAAGATAGTATTTGATATTATCTTGCTTAAAACGTTCACACAAATGTTGGACAAATACATAATCAGCATGATTATAACTGATAAATACATCATAAATAAAGGAAGAATTTGCAGTAGTCTTCATAGTTATATGATAACATTAAAAGTTTTTAAAAATTCGGAGTCAAGCTAATATTAAAAAAACAAATACTTTGTTACACTTTCGATCAAAAACTGCTAAAACTATATATAATTCAGCAATTATTCAAATAAGAAATAATTTGTATGGAAATTAATTTGTGACAGTTTAGCATGGATCAAAAATAAAGTAAAATTTATTATTACACTATCCCACCATCACCATTTTCAACCTACTCACCTCCTCCAAAAGTTGAATTTTTTTTTGAGAATTACCCATCCCCAAGGCATCTTCCAAAAACTCCAAATGCTCAATTTCAGCTTGACGCTGACCTTGAGTTCCGACCATTTTCCAAACGGAGGTGTATTTTTCCAAAACAGATTCAAAAGTCACTTTGGGAGTTTCCAAAAGGAATTTACATAATAAAAGAGTTGGCTCGGCGATCCAATCCCAATAATCCCGGTCATCGGCGGCTTTTGATTGAAGCAATTCCAATTCTGCGTCGAGTGCCTTTAAGAAATCGCCTTTTTTCAGCAGGTGATTTTTTCCCCAACTATGGCTCCCTTCCAACACCAAGGCATTCTCAATCGCTACCCAATTGGTGAGAGGGTAGTATTTATTTTTATTATCGGGATTTTCGTACGCTTTGCGGTAATAAGAAGCCGAACATTCATAGGCACTGCGTTTGTCAGGGCCACTGCTGAGCATCGCTAACCGTTTGTACGTGCTTGCCAATAGATTTGTGCGCTCCATCGTGGCACCAAAACGGCTGAGTCCTTCCAAATCAGCAATAACTCCTTTCAACCCGTCAATGGCCTCACCTATGACTTGGGGATTGGCTGCGCCTTTTTTCTTTACCTGCGCCACATACAGCTTAACTTTTGTATTGCAGTATTTTTCAGTGGCCGAAAAGGAGAAAGAAGCCTTTTCAACTTTCCAAAGCTCTTCAAACTTAGCTACGGCCAATTCATATTCATTCAAAGCACTGTACAAAAGCGCCTGAAGTTCGGTGATGCGCCCGCTTTTGATTCCCGATTTGGTGAGTGCCTGCTCAATGGCATCCATCGTTTGAATTGTTTCTTCAGAATCATACCCGCCGCGCTCTATTTTATTAAGCAAATTGCCCAGTTCAATTTCCGCTTCTTCGGGAATGACAAAGTCATACACGATGTCTGCCTTCACGGCTTCGTTTGAAAGTTTATAAAAAGGGTCGCCGTAGGCATGGTAGGCTCCCCACGTATTGGTTTTTGCACCGTCGTTTTCATACACCGCTTTCCGCGCCTTTTTAACTGCCTCACCAAAAGTGTAGCCTTCAAACATGGCCTTATAAAACTGCTCCGCAAACAAAAGCGCCGCACTATCATTGACTGCCCAACCCGCCACAATCACGGCTTTGACACCGATCTCGATCAATTGTGTACCGATATTGGCCGCTAATTGGAATCTGCTTCTGTTAAATTCTTCTGCATCCCCATCCGATTGACCCAGAAAACAGCAATTTACAAATACCAACTCCGGTACATTGCTCATCTGATCTATGTACGCAGGGGTAAGGAACGCATTTTGCCCGATCAACATGCCCGCAGGTTTGTTAGGGTCGCTGTTGAAGACACCATGTCCGGCCAAATGCACGATTTTGTAGTTTTTACCGAACAGATTGTGCAGGATCTGTGCGGCAGTTTCTTTTAACAGACGGTTCACTTCAAATCCCTGCGTTAACAGCAGATCGGCCACACTTTCCCCCTCAGTAAAGGCCGCCGGAAGCTGTCTGGCAAAACCATTCAATTGAGGATCCCCAATTACAATCGCCGTCTGTTCAACAACAGGATTCACATTGATACGGAAATTACCGGTCAACAACTGACGCACCATCCCCGCATTGACGCTTAGGGGACGCGCGTTGGTAATGCTATCCTGAAGGAGTTCCCAAGGAAAGGCCGCCGTGTATTTATCCAGTATCCAAATAATATTGTTTTGTCTTTTAAGCTGCTCCTTAAAATCGTTGGGAATCATCAACTCAAAAATGGTCTTTGCCAACTCCGGCGACCAGGCATCTTTTCTTGACAACTCCTCCAACATACCGAGCAGAGTCTCGTTTACCGTTTTCAATAACCGCTCTTCCATGCGAGCCGCGTCCGTCGAAATGGCAAATCGCAAAGCTCGTCGTTGTGCTTCCGATGGTAATTCATCTTCCGAGTAGCGGTGTACACTGATGCGCGTCCACCATTCGGTCGTATCATCCATGGGCAGCCTTTCCCGCCATCCGATGAGTTGTTTGATTTTATTTCCATTTCTGAAAATATTCAGTGCCCGGCTTTCTTCCTTTTCAATGGCACTGATGGCTTTCATACAGGCCAATGACCGGTCTTTATACAATTCAACAAATTCAATGGTATCAATCAACTTGGGCGAAGCATACAGTTGTCTGACTTTGTTGTTGGCATTTTGTACTCCCTGAATAATAGATCGCACGGCATTTTCAATGCGCAGCCCGCCGTAGCCCGAACCAATGATCAAGGCAGAAATACCGCGCTTTGGTATTGAGTTCTTATCATTTATCTTATCCGGATTACTGTTCAAATTCGCCAGATACTTAACCGTTCCCTGCTCTACTGTAGAGGTTAGCCAATATTCGGTGAGCAGGCCCTGTTTTCCTAAACCCACAATGATAGCTCCCTGAAAGCCTTTATCTGTATCCCGCAAAATAATTTCGCCGGTACCTATTGGGCCCGGATAAAGGCCTAATTGATGCCTGCGGCTCAGTTCCCCGTCCAGATGCCAGTTGATTGCTTTTTCGGCAGAGAGAATACCATCCTTGTCAAAGTGCCCTGCGAGCAGCGGAAAAGACGCGTATTTCAGATCACCGTTGCTCACTGTTACGGTAATAGGTGTATCTCCGGTCGTGAAGCGGGTATCAGTCCCCAGCCCCAAGAGCGTTCGTTCCACTCCTTCGGGCGAAAGGTCAAAATCAAACGATGCTTTGGCCTCAAATTCATGGTCAGTACCGAGGCCACGCAGCGCCGGTGGGGTTCGTTTGAGTTGCGTAGTTAAACCCGTGCTTAAAATATCCGTAATGGCTCCAAACAGTTTGGAGTCATTAGCCAGTTCTCCATGAGACACATCTGAATAATAAACCGATTTCTGCGCAATCATCACCTGCGGTATGCCGCTCTCCCAAGTTACACTTCCGTCTCCTTCCTGCGTGGCCCGAAATTCCAACTCAGGTCCTTTTCCTTTATCGACGATGCGATAGCCACTGATGGTCTGCTCTCCTTTGGGGGTTTGTCCGGCAATGTAAACAGTCCGCCCGAAATCAATGTTCCCCATTTTTTGAAGGGAGTTATTGCGATAGTCTGCAAAGTCCTCCAATAATGCATTGGCGGGAATTGGCCAATCCGGTTCACCGAAGGCGTCCCGCATTTTTTCCCAGACGGCCGGCTTAGCAAAATCGTTGTCTGTGTCGGTCGTTAACGGCAATAGGCTGAGAATACCGGGGAATTGGGAAAACAGTACCAATAACTCTTTTTGGGAATTGGTAACGTCGATAAAATCCAACTTCCTGATCAAAGAATCCAAGCCAAAAAGCACGTATGGAATTCGGAATGAGCCACCCAACGGAGCACCCAGAAACAACAGCCTAAAATCATTACTGCTGTTCAATTCTTTCCAGGTATCGGAGTGATTAATGATAAAATCCCGAATCAACACGCCCCCCATTGAGTGTCCGATGAGTTTTATGGGTTGCCGGTGCTGTTGGAGTTCGATGATTTTTCGATTCAAAACCGTCGCATTACTTTTCATATCGGTGCGCCAATCGAACGGAAAAGTCACTACGTCATAATTATTTTTTAACAAATGGTCGGTCAGTTTCTTATAGGAACTGCCCACCAGTCCATCTGCTTTTACATTTTTATTGTTGGCTTCGCTGTGTACCAAACGAGTCAATCCTCCAAAGGCGAAACCCAAGAGGTTGATCCATACTGCCTTGTCATTGACCGATAGCGTACTGCCCATGATCCCCGGCAATAAAACTACAATGGGCTTTTTACCCGACACTTCAGTGCGAAAGACCTTTCCGCCCGGAAGTATCGAATCTATATTTCTGATTTCGGCCTCCGTAAACGCTCGGGTATCTAATTTCGAAAAGCTTGGGATGAGCGTGTCGCCCTTATGTTCTAAGGCAAGTTGCAGGGCCTTTCGGGTTTTGGTATTTTCAAAGTACTTGAAATGGCTTACATCGCTGCTTTCATCAAAAAAGTACTGCACTTTGCCATTCTCGCGTTTCGCACCGTTGTACATGGAGCGACTGTCCACGATAAAATCATTGTCTCCCCAAAAAAACAAATTCGACAGCGCGACCTTGAGCCCCTGCCAGCGAAGACTCATTTTGCCATCGCCCGATATAATAATGAGCGGTGTACTGATGATGGTTTCCGGTTGGATATTGTTCAGCATTTGGTTAAACGCCGACTTGGGGTTTTGCACCTCCAACCCCGGCAAGGCCGAGGCATCGTCTTTGCTTTCGATCAAGGCCGCCAGCAGGTCTTTGAAGGCAATGTACACGGGAGTAGCAGCCAGGCCGGACGCCAATCCGATGACATTAAAAATGACGTTGAAATAAGTATCCAACCGACGCGAAGCCAACGTTGTACCGCTGGCAGGACAGGCTACCCGAATGAATTTGTTGATCGTGATGCTTTTATCGCGCATCGCGATCTCAATCTCTTCGATCAACTCAAGATCTTTGTCGCGTTTTTGCTTTCGGAGAAAATTCTTTTCATTGGCCGAAAAACCAACTTGCAGTGCGCTTCCTCCCGGACAAAAGCGATTCAGAATATCACCCACCAGTCCTCCGCGCGATTGGGTGACGAGAGTCAGGGTAACCTTGGCAGGAAGTTGGCGAATCAAATCCAACGCATTTTCCAGCGGACTTTTGGTGAGTGTTTCGTGTTGGAAAGCCAGTATATTTTGCGGAAACGCCCTAGTGGCCGCACTCCAAACGTCCGTTCCTTTTAAATCATCAAACGAACCGCGCGCTTTCTCTTTCAAACCGATGGTGGAGGTAGCTGTACCGTGAATAAAAAGCAAATAGTGGGTATCTTCTTTTAACTCTTTTTTAACCAATGTAAAGGCATCGGTAAAGCCCAACAGCCCCCTTTGTTCGCCCAATTGTTTATCTTCCAACTCCCCGGCCAGCTTATGCACCAACGGAGCTAACACTACTTTTTTCGTAAAAATCTTAACAATTTTCAGGGCTATTTTCTGAAATATTCCGCGACTTGCATCGCCTACCTGTACCTCTGTGGGAATGACAAATACCCCATCTCCATTTTCCGTACTTCGCAACTGCTTTGACGTGCCGGGAAAAATCTCATCAATGGTGGTAAAATCACCTACCCAGACGGTATCATCATCGTAAACAAACTCAATAATTTTACTCCCATCCAACTCCTCCACATGAGATGTGACCGCCTCTCCTCGGGTAGCGGACCCGATCACATACGTTTTTTCAATGGCCAAATACTCGGTGGTATCGGCAGGGGCGTTGTCTGTTCTGACACCGGGGATGCTGATTGTTAGGACTGACACGAGAAGTAGAGGTTAAAAGGTTTGTAATGGGCGAGCAGGTTTCGTATTATACACGAAGGCCATATAACACACGAATTGTCAGCAAGTTACAAAAAGCAAGAATAGCTGATACCGGCACCGCCAAAAAGTTATCAAGTGGTAAGAAAGACAGATACAGGCGATTATTTAATGCGTTTCATTTGCCATTTCCCTATTCCGTCTTCTCCGATAAACACCACACAGGCATCGCTGTTGACCAATGCCTGCTGGATTTTATTCGCCCACTCATCGCCTGAACGAAGTTCGTCTTTGTCAAAAAACAGCGTATCTGTTACACCAATCGTGAAGCTTTTCAGTTTGTTGGCAATTTCGTCGACAAAGACTTGGTTTTTGCGATTGTAAGAGAGGAAGATATTCATCAGAATCCGGTTCAGGTGTTTTTTCAAAGGTTGAGCGGCAAACTTTCGTGGGTCAAGATAGACATAAAATAAATAATTCAGATAGCGGTCAACATTAATAGTCAACTCTACTAAGTTGAAAATTAGCATATTACTTCAGAAGAAGGTGTTCTAAAAACCAATTTTTCGTTATTTTATTGATGCATTTTCTTCACAATTTACCACTTGATAACTTTTAGACATCAAAATCATTTAACATAAAGATTTTTTGAAAACATATAAATAAATTGTAAGGCATATTAAAATGCTTGATTATTTCAACTTTAACCAATTAAAATTATGGGACTTGCTTCAAAATACGAAGACATTATTCATCAGGAGCTTAAGCTTCATGCCGCTTGGTTGCCTGTTACAGATCCGTTTAAGCTAGGCGATTATGGCCAAATTTCAAATGGCGTTTTTGAAAAATTGGGTAATATTTTTACTGATTTTGGGGTATCGTTTACTGATGAACCCGGGAAAGATATTTCCTTTAATTTCATATCAGAAAAAACTGTTGTGGTTGATTCAGGCGCTAATGCAGGAGTTAATATTACTCCACAAGCGGAAATTAAGGCGAATGTGACCTATAAATTCCAAAAAGATGAGTCGTTTCTGATTAATGCCCCGATTATTAATGTCTCAATAATCAATAATGTCAATCAGGTAGCTATAAAGCTTAAAGAGACTGACGGGTGGAAAAGAAAATTTATAGTTGTATCTAAAGTATATACAGCTAAAAAAGCGCTGATTATTGGTGCCAATGAGGGTGGAACAGAGGTTACGATTTCGGCTGAAGGAAACGGTTTGGAGCAATTTAATGTTGGAGAGGCTTCTGTAAAATTCAGCTTAAAAACGAATAAGAAACTTGGTTTAGAGATTAAAGGGGAAACAGGAGTTATTGCCCTTGGCCTTTTTAAACTTAGATTAATAGGAGGGGGACCTACTTTTCTTGGAGACGAAGTTGAAGGAGGGGAAGATGAATCAGATGAAAATCCATTTGAAGACCTTGATGGCCAAAAATTGTCCGAAGTAAATTGACTAACAGCTATGAATGAGCAAAGTCAACCCGTATACCCGTCGGTGAGTAATTCTATGACCATAGAGTTACTCCGGACGGGTACACCGCACAATCAGACCCTATCACCAGGTATTACCTATTTGGCTTTGAGCGAAGATAAGCCTCCTACTGAGTTCAGGATAGAACTGGAGCAGTATAAATTTTCTCGCTATTTACAACTCCTGCGTTATCAATCAGGCATCAAGGCTATACCAATTCAATTAGCAAAAGAGGCATTACAGGCAATTATTACAAAAATTTTTGAAGAAATTCCGGCACTGCAAGCAAAAACCGGTTGTAATGACAGTTGGCTCCACTTACGTTTAATCATGAGTCCCCGTGAACTCGCTATGCTGCCTTTTGAGCTTGCTCTTACTCCCAATGGATTTCAGGGCGGACGTGAAATCCCATTTCTAATGAATCCGCAACGGCTCACTACAATAACACGAGAAGTTCGCCAGGTAGCTCCTAAAAAATACGATTGGCCAATCAAACCCCGCATACTATTTGTTTGGGCCGAGCCCGAATCAAACAGTACAATCCCCAACGATCCGGAGGATCCCAGAGCGGTTCCCGCCCAAAAACATTTAGAAAAACTAAAAGAAGCTTTATTGCCTTGGGTTTGCCCCGACAAACGTAAAGCCAACCCTGAAGAAGACTATAATTCGTTGATTACAGAGTTAAAAGATGCTACTTATTCTGCCCTTCAGGCTACAGTTGAAGAAGCTGTTCGACAGAGCAATCCTTACACACATGTTCATATCTTAGCACATGGGACACCAATTGCAGACCCCGATCTTGGGCCACGGTTTGCAATCGCTCTGAAATTAGAGAAGCCTATAAAAAAAAAAGACACTTTAATTCGTGCAGATGCAATAGACGGTTACCGGTTAGCAGATGCTCTGCGTTACATAAATGACAATCAGTTTTATAGTCCGGCCGTAGTAACTATAGCCGCTTGCGATGGGGGAAATGAAGGCACCAATATGTTACCCGGAGGCAGCTTAGCTCATATTTTACATCAGTCGGGCTTCTCATATGTATTGGCATCCCAGTTCCCGCTTTCAATGGATGGTTCGGTAAAGTTGGTAAAGGAGTTTTATCCAAGACTTCTGCTGGGCGAAGATCCACGTACAGCACTTTATTATACTCGTAAAGCTATTGATCACCCGGATATTCACGATTGGGCGAGTTTAGTAGCCTATGCCCGATTTCCTGACAATTTTGAAGACCAACTTGAAGACATTCAGCTCAAAATAACCTTAGAGATTATGAAAGCTGCCAATGCCTGGACTGATTTCTCTTTAAAAGAGGCCGCAGGAATAGAAATAATTGATAAACGGGCGGATGAAAATCTAAATTTTGCAATTACCAGACTGGAAAAACTTCTTAACCGAAACAAAGGCTTTGCCAATAACCCGGCACGGATGGCCGAGCATCTTGGGTTGTTAGGAAGCGCCTACAAACGTTTGGCAGAATACTATAATAGACAGGGACAGCGAGCTAATGAAAATCAGGATGCTTTGCTCAAAAAATCGCAGAAATCCCTTGAGAAAGCCAGAACCTATTATCAGCGAGGGCATGAGTTAATGCTGGCAAATCACTGGACAGCTGTACAATACTTATCACTAACGGCAATACTTAAAGGAGAATTACTAAATGAACATGATCGGTGGTGCGTAACTCTATTTGCCGCAGAAAAAGATAAGCTCAATGCAATGAAGGAGGAAGACCGTATTTGGGCGAGTGGTACATTAGCGGAATTATATGCGCTAAAGCCTTTTACGGTGAGTTCCGATGAATTTGAGGCGGAAAAGGCAAAAGCGATTGAAAAAGCCGCTTCCTGTTTAAATGAGATTGCCAATTCAGATTTTGCATTTGCTAAAGAGTCCACTGCCCGGCAATTGGAGCGGTATATCAAATGGTGGCCTATCGCCTATCCTTCCACCACTACCGCCGAATTGAGGAAGATAGCAGAAGAATTGATAGGGCATCTTCCTGCTTTAAAGAATTAACCTACACATAAGTACCAACCGATGCTCCTAATTCACCTCTATTATGTCAGAAAAAAAGAAAACCTGCTTTGTTGTGATGGGATTCGGCACGAAGACCGATCTCGCTACCGGCCGAAAGCTTGACTTAGATAAATCATACCGATTACTAATTAAGCCGGCTGTAGAAGCGAAAGATTTAGTTTGTATTCGAGCCGATGAAATTCTTCATTCCGGTTCAATCGAATCGCAGATGTATCAGGAATTGCTAACGGCTGATGTTGTCATTGCTGACCTTTCAACTGCAAATCCTAATGCAATTTATGAGCTTGGCATTCGTCATGCTCTACGCCCTTTTACAACCATAGTCATATCAGAAAATAAACTTATTTATCCATTTGACCTCAATCACATAGTTATAGAAGGGTACTCCCATCTTGGTGAAGCCATAGATTTTGAAGAAGTAATCCGGTTTCGAGAAGTATTGGTTAATAAAATCAATGCTGTTTTAACAAAGCAGGATACAGACAGTCCGGTTTACACATTTCTTCAACAATTAACTCCACCCTTTCTTAAAGAAAAAATTGCTGAGGCTATTGCTGAGGCCGGTAAAGCTTTAGGGGAGATTGGCACCACAATTAACGATACCTCCAATGAACATAAGCAAACAATTTCTATGCTCGTTCAGCAAGGAGAAGAGGCCATACAAGAAAGTGATTTTGATACAGCTAAGTTTTTCATTGCCCGTGCACTAAAAGTTTCTACTGAGGCATCTTCAGTAAATGGATCAAATCCTGAAAATCAGTACTTGGTTCAACGCTTAGCACTTGCTACTTATAAAGCAAAAAAACCGGATCCGGTAACGGCTTTGAAAGAAGCCTTACAATTACTTGAACCCTTAAATCCAAGGGAATCAAATGACCCTGAAACATTAGGTATTGCAGGTGCAATAGAAAAAAGGCTTTACGAATCAGGAGAAGGAAATGATCACCTAAGTCTTTCAATTCGGTATTATGAGCGCGGCTATCTAATTAGAAATGATTGGTATAATGGAATTAATTTAGCCTATTTGTTCAATCTGCGAGTTGATAGTACTATTTACTCTGCGAAAGAAGAAAAGGTAGCTGATATAATTTGGGCGAATCGACTCAGGCGTGAAATTGTTACGCTTTGCCAACAAAAAATAGACGGTATGCAGGATCAGTTAGATCGTGCTGAGAAGCGAGCCGCTGATATAGATGCAAGTACCGCTATAGAGATTGAAAAACTGATGGATGATCAGTTCTGGTGCATAGCCACCAAAGCCGAAGCGCACTTCGGATTAGGTGAAACAGAAGAGTATGAAAAAGCTCTTTTGGCTCTTAAGAACCTTAAACCGGCTCAATGGATGATTGATTCGTTTGAGTCACAAATAAATAAGCTTAGTGAGCTCCTCAACAGGCAAAGTGATTTACTGCAATCCTTATAACTTTCTTAACGATCCAACGATAGTTAAAAAATGATTCACCCAGACAAAAACGCTTTGTCCTATGACAGTCCAAGAAAAACTTACGAAAACGGGGCCTAAACGATTATTGGCCATTGATGGTGGAGGCGTACGCGGTGTCTTTTCGCTGGAGGTACTGGCTCAACTTGAACGTTCATTACGGCAGGAAGATGATAAGCCGGATACGTTTGTTCTGTCCGATTACTACGATTACATTGCGGGGACAGGCTCGGGAGCTTTTATCGCGGCCTGTCTCTCACTGGGTATGCGGGTAGAAGCTATTCAAACCCAATTTACGCCTATTGCGCTGGAAGCATTTACTCCAACTGATTCATTATACCCTGTTCGAAGTCAAAAACGTGATGAAAACCTTAACTGTCTTCTTCAAGACCTGTTTGGTAAAGATACACTTTTGGGAAGTGATAAATTCAAAACCTTACTATTGTTGGTGCTGAAAGCAGCAGATTCCGATTCACCTTGGGCCATTACCAATAACCCTAATGCTTTTTATAACCAACCTTCTCAACCTAAAAGTAATCTGGGGATTCCAATCTGGCAACTTATAAAAGCAAGTTTAACTACACCGTCATTCACAAGTCCGGAACAAATTCAGCTACCGGAAGCCAACCTATCCCTGGTGGATGGAAGCGTCAGCATTTATAAAAATCCTGCCTTTCTCTTATTTTTGAATGCAACGGCTCGAAGTTATCAAATTAACTGGCCTGTTGGCGAGGAACAACTGCTGCTTACATCAGTCGGAACAGGCCGAAACCCCGGGATTAATCTAACTATAGGACCCAAAGAAATTAATCCTCTCTTTCAAATGGATCCTATTTCGTCCGGATTACTGCAATCGTCTTCCTTTGAGCAGGATTTTCTTTGCCGCTTTTTTGGCCGTTGTCTGGTCGGCGACGTGTTAACACAGGAAATAGGTGACATGGTTAATCAGGATACCGGCTTATCTGTTAAACTTTTCACTTACCTGCGTTATGATGTTGAACTTTCAGATCCAACTTTGCTCACTTTAGGCCTATCGTCCATACCCGCAGATTCCGTTCAGGCACTTGACGCAATTGATGCGCTCACTGCCTTTCAGATGATCGGTAGAGCTTTTGCCCAATACACTGTAAATCCCGCACATTTTATGACTGCCGGCAACAAAGCTTCAGTCGATAAGACAGCCTTTTATTTAACTGATGCTAACCTTGAAAAGGGAGTCGTTGATCCCAAATTTTCTTTAGATAACTCAATAAATCAATCTCAACAGGAAGTTATACCCGATACCAAGTCAATTAAAATTGCCCAAGATTATGAATACATGGGTGAAGAATCCTGGAAATGGTGGATATGGATCGAAGGCTCCGGAAAAATTCTGGATCGAATTTCTCATGTTACCTATTATTTACATTCATCGTTTCCTAATCCGGTACGGACTATAACGGATAGAAAATCAAAATTTGAACTAAAAACGAGCGGATGGGGTGTTTTTCGAATTCGCGCTACTGTCACCTTCAAAAATGGAGAAGTACAACAATTAACTCATTATTTAAAATTAGGCTACCCGGATGGCTCATTTACTGCTAACTAAGTCGGCACTATCGTTGTTTTTCCATTCTTAAAATCTTTATTTCAATGAAAATATTCGTCGCCTTCGGCTACAATGCGCGTGATAGATGGATACGCGAACTGGTTTTTCCTATAATTAAGGCCTTTGGCCATGAGGTAATATCAGGGGAGGAAATACAAGGTCAAATACTTTCAGAAGCAGTTAGAGCCAACATCAGAAAAAGCGATGGTCTCATTGCCTTTTTAACACGTCGCGGAGAAAATGCCGAAAATGGGATATGGCCGACGCATAGGTGGGTAGTTGAAGAACTTGCCATAGCGATTGAATCAAGACGGCTGGTGGTAGAAGTTCGTGAAACAGGGGTCGATCCTCAAGGGGGAATTGCAGGCGATAGACAACGAATTGAATACGATGAAAATCGCCGGGATCAATGTCTGGTTGATATTGTTACGACTTTAGGGAATTGGAATCAGAATGTACAGGTTAAAATGCAGCTACTGCCCGATGATTTTTGTACTCAAATACGTCCATTAATAAACAATCCTTATTTACGATGTACGTATCGGTTGTATATTGACAACAATGAATCAGAGGAATATCCAACTAAAATTCTTCCATTACCGGGAGGATTGTCAGTGCAGGTTTTTAATGTACAGAGAGGGGCTTTAATTCAGGTCAAAGTAATGACTAATAATGCTATCTGGATTTCCGATTATATGAGTACAGATTCGTATAGTATTCATTTACAGCAAACAGTATAAGTCGTTAATTTAACTGTCAGCATTTAACCGCTCATTAACAATCAGTTACGAAAAAGGCAACGAAACCAACGTGTTGAATATCGTGGGGAAAGCGAAATAGCCGGCTCAATTAGGCTTGTTCAAAAAATCATCAATGGAAAGCGTTTCTAACACCACGGCTTTGCTTTTTTCCAATTCTTGGTGTTTTGCCCAGGCTCGGTCAATAATGGCTTCTTTAAAACCGGCTTTAAGTTTATCCGATGTTGAATACGTCAGCAAATCAAGTACCCAGTCATACTTTTTCAGGTCTCTAAACATGGAAAACGCCTCTTCTCCTGATTGGATAATGGGAACGAAGGGAATCTGATAATCGGGGACGGTGGCCTGCAATTCAAGCGGAACGGATTTGGGCTTGGTAATATCGGCAATGATAAAAAAACTTAACCCGGCCAGTATTTTTATCGTTTCGGTAAAATCTCTTGATTGGGCGCGTTCAAAATCAAAAATGATGGGCAGCAAATTATGCTTACGCAACTCACCGGCAATGGTATCCAAAACGGCTTTGCGGTCGGGAGTAAACCGTCCTAAGATCAAGACCGTTTTGGAGGTCATGGTGTTGATTACGTTTCGTATTTTGGCATTATTGAGCAGCAAATACACAAACTGCGCCACTTCGAGGTCATCCACGGTGACGATGGGCTCCGACTCATTGTCGATTGGTTTCCGTAGGGCTATTTGCGGAGTTATAATTAAATTAGATTGGTTGGCCGGTGTTCCCATCAAATTCCATACCGAAGCACCGTAAATTTTACAATTGGTTAGGTCAGTGCCTTCCAGCGTTACGTCGACCAATTGGGCGTATTCCAGCACCGCTTCCTTCATGTTGGCGTTGGTTAGATCGGCGTAGCTTAAATCGGCTCTCCGTAAGTAACCCTCGGTAAAGTTGGCTCGGCAGAGAATTGCATGCCTTAGGTTAACGCCCGCCAAGGAGGCCTTGGTTAGGTTGGCATCGGTGAGATCGGCATTTCTCAGGTATGCATTATCCAACTTTGCTTTGGTAAGATTGCAGTGAGCCAAATTGGCTCTTTTCATCCGCGCCTCTTTCAGGTTAAACTCCTGAAGGTTTAGCCCCCGGAGGTCTGCTTCCTGAAGATCCGGACGGATGTGTTTATGATGCTTACGCCAAGCATTCCACTGCGTGGCACCCTGTTGCAGCAGTACAAGATGTTCCGGATTGGCCATGGTTTATGAAAAGTGTTACGGTTGAGCATTCATTGTAAAGGAATATTATCTAATACAGATATTGTTTTCTGATTAGTTTGACTCCCGGGTTTTTCTCCTGAAGTCGTTGAAATTGCACCGTCATGTTCTCAGAAACGGTCAGTTTTTTTAGTTTCGGTAATTGATACAGTTGATGGATCACCTCCGGCGTATTTATATCAATCTGCAACCAAGTCAGGGAGGGAAGTTTTTCCAAACCCGACAGACTGCGTAGGTTACTATTACTGTAAATCTCCAACAAAGTCAGTGAAGAAAGTTTTTCCAAACCCGACAAACTGCTTATAGCCGTGCCGGAAATACTCAACGAAGTCAGCGAGGAAAGTTTTTCCAAACCCGACAAACTGCTTATAGCCGTGCCGGAAATACTCAACGAAGTCAGCGAGGAAAGTTTTTCCAAACCCGACAAACTGCTTAGATAAGGATTGTAAGAAATCTTTAACGAAGTCAGGGAGGAAAGCTTTTCCAAGCCCGGCAAACTACTTAAGGCCGTGCCGGAAATCACTAACGAAGTCAGGGAGGAAAGCTTTTCCAAGCCTAACAAACTGCGTAAATTATCATTTCTGGAAATCTCCGACAAGTTACTTGTGTAAGGATCGTACAAGTTACTTGTGTAAGGATCGTAAGAAATCTCTAACGAAGTCAAAGAGGAAAGCTTTTCCAAACCCAGCAAACTGCGTAAATTATTATTTCCGGAAAGCTTTAACGAAGTAAGCGAAGAAAACTTTCCTAAGCCCGACAAACTGCGTAAATTTTCATTGTTAGAAATCACCAATGAAGTCAACGAGGAAAGCTTTTCCAAACCCGACAAGCTGCTTAGGTAAGGATTGTCAGAAATCTCTAACGAAGTCAAAGAGGAAAGCTTTTCCAAACCCAGCAAGCTGCGTAAATTATTATTTCCGGAAATCTTTAACGAAGTAAGCGAAGAAAACTTTCCTAAGCCCGACAAACTGCTTAGGGTATGATTGTAAGAAATTTCTAACGAAGTAAGCGAAGAAAACTTTTCCAAACCCGACAAGCTGCTTAGGGAACGATTGGAAGAAATCTCTAACGAAATCAAAGAGGAAAGCTTTTCCAAACCCGACAAACTGCGTAAATTATCATTTCCGGAAAGCTTTAACGAAATCAGCGAGGAAAGTTTTTCCAAATCCGACAAACTGCTTAGGTAAGGATTGTAAGAAATCTCTAACGAAGTCAAACAGGAAAGCTTTTCCAAACCCGACAAACTGCGTAAATTTTCATTGTAAGAAATCACCAATGAAGTCAACGAGGAAAGCTTTTCCAAACCCGACAAGCTGCTTAGGTAAGGATTGTCAGAAATCTCTAACGAAGTCAAAGAGGAAAGCTTTTCCAAACCCGACAAATTGTTTAAGTAAAGATTTCTTACAATCTTTAACGAAGTCAAAGAGGAAAGTTTTTCCAAACCCGACAAATTGCGTAAATTTTTATTGTTAGAAATCTCCAACGAAGTCAAAGAGGAAAGTTTTTCCAAGCCCGACAAACTATTTATGGAACGATTGGAAAAAATCTGCAACAACTTTAGTGATTTGATTCCGGAAAGGAAAGATACATCCTGAATAGTTGTTATTCCTTCTATCTTTAGCGTATCCAAATGGGTAAAATAAAACAATTGGCCATTCAGAACATTGAAATTATTATTATCAATTATTAGGGTTCTGACCGAGTCCAGCCCTCCGGCGGCTTCTACCTGCTCCCTCAATGTCGCTACTTTATTTATATCCTCTTCAAATTTTCTTCTCTGATAGGGTTTATACAAAATCCACCCCAACACGATAAGAATAACTGCTGCCATGCCTGCCACTCTTAATTGCTTGTAGAATTGCTTCCGTATAGTATTGGCAGAATCATTGATGTAATTAATAATGATAGGCAAATCCTCTATCAGGTCAGGGTTGTTTTTCTGCCATTCATTTGCTTCTTTCAACGCCTCTTTACTTAGCAGTTTACCGCTTCCCGCGTAAAATCTCTTTGCGTCAGCATTTATTTGCTGTTGAAAAAACAACGCTTCTCTCCTTTCATCAATCCAACCTTTCAGCAGTGGCCATTCCCGTATGATCACTTCGTGTACTACCTCTACGTGGGTATCGCCTTTCGTCAATAGCCTTGATTTCTCATCACTCAGTTCCTCCACCAAGGCCATAATGTCGTCTTGCACCGTGTTATCAATTCCTTTCAATTCACTCAGTAAGGCCGTTCTTCGTACATCTTCACCGTTCCTGCTTATTTCTACTAAATGTGGCACAAATATCTTTTTCAATAAATCGGCTTTTCGTTGGTCTGTACCCTCATCGGTCAATCGGTTAAATACCGCATCTGCATGAGTTTGTATGATTCCTTCTATATTTTTACCTTTTGAAAGCTTTGCATAATCATCCGTTGTTATCTCTTTGGCATTGGCTTTGTTTTTCCAGAGCAGATCAAGGGTTAATTGCAAAATGGGCAACTTCCCTTTCACTTCTTTCAGGTCGTTAATCAGGGTTTCTACCAAACCGGGGCTTACGGTCACTCCTGCATTTTGGGCGGGTTTCACAATAATATCCCGTAAAATTTGATTGGTTTTATCGTCCTCCTTTTTATTGACATCTATAGGCGGGAGCGTAAAGTTGTTTTTTTCCAATACGCTTTTAAATAAAGGGAATCCCGCAAAGGCAGTGTAATAGTCGCTCCGCAGCGAGAGCAAAACAATCAATTTCTCGGTTTCTATGGCTCGGGCAATAGTGTTAAGGAATATTGATTGCTCATTCTTGATTTCTTTTTCTTTGTATTGCGTAATTACTTCTTCAAATTGATCAATGTACAACACCCGGGTTTCGGTCTGGTCTCGAATCGTTCGGAGGAGTGTGTCGTCACGCACTTCAGCTTCTTTTTCAAACTTAAGGGAATCCGTAATAAGGCCGTTTATTTTTAACGTAGAAGAAAGAGCCGTTAAGGGGCTGTTGCCGGGCTTCATAATGATTTGCTTCCACGTATCGCTTCCCGGCGCTCTCCCTTTTTGTAAGGCGGCCAAAATCCCCGCTTTCACAAACGACGATTTCCCGGCACCGGAGTCAGCAATGATTGCCAAAAAATTATGGTTTTTCACCGAAATATGAAAGCGGAGTTTGTTATGAAAAACCTGATTCAGGTCGTAGGTCCTGCCAAAATAGCAATAGTCATCTTCCATTTCAAAACTTTGCAGGCCCTTGTACGGATTCTTTCCAATCAGGTCTTTGTTTTGCTCAGGTTGTGTCCTTAGTCCTTTTACTAATTTAGTAAACGCGTGTTTGTCGTCAACGCCTCCAAATTCAACCCATTGATAATCAGACAAAAACCAAGGAAGGGTATAATTGGCCGCTTTTTTGGGTACGATGACCGGAATTATTTTATAACCCTCCTTTTTGGTTCGGCTATTCACAATATCCAGTACTTCCTTATTTTGCCATTCCCCAATGCCCACTTCGCCAATGAATACCAATGACGCATCGCTGGCGTTAATCCCTTCCTGAATGACTTTGGTCCAAACATCCCCGGCGGCAATGCTTTCTTTGTCATAAAACACCTCAAAACCGCTGTTTTTAAGATCGCGAGCCAATCCTTGCACAAAGGCATTATTTTGAGTATTGTAGGATAAGAATAATTTCATGGGGCATTGGTGACAGGTCAAAAAATCAATTCAAACAGTATCTATCCTCCATAAAGTTTTAAGTAGTATTCTTCTTTTGGCTCATACTCCCCAATTTATTATAAAGGGGATGAATGATTTCTGAATACAGCCGTATAAGGACGGTAAACAAAAGAAACCCAAGGGCTGTACCTGCCAAAATTTTCCCGAGATACTTAATAAAGGGCACCCAAGAGGCATCGTAATACCGATAAACGGCATAAAAAACCAAGACCACACCCAAAAAAGTAATGAGTGATTTCAGCAATTTTCCGATTCCTATTAAATAAAAAGCCTTAAAAAACAGCCGATTGCCGGGTGTCAGTTTAGGAATTATCTTTTCCGCCTCGTCAGATCGGGTCATGAACTTTTCCATTTCCAAAAACTTCCAATTGCCGGTTTGGGGTGGCGTCTGTCCCAACTTACAGTAGGTTTGCCGATAACCGCTGTACATCAGGGCGTAAGCTTCGGTATCATGAAAGGAATCCAGGTCAGTTCTGATCTCCGACAACAGCTGTTGAACGTTACGCAATATCCCGTACTTGGTCAACTGCGTATCGTTTTCTTCGTCTGAACCATACATGATCTTTCGTGGCGGGTCCATGCAGTTTTTCCAACTGATGGGCTTACGTTGCAAATCGTCCTTTAGGTGTATTTTGACTAACTTACGAATTTGGGTGGTTTGGTTTCGTTCTTCAATGTCTTTGAATTGCAGCTCCCTTACTCGCTCCTGTAAAATGGTATCTGAGCGGAAAAATACCCCTCTTAATCCTCCTGTTGCACCTTCTTTCGTGGGCATTTGGCCACTGGCATCGCTGATGATCATATTGCTGCATTCCTGTTCGATCAGGGCACCAATCCCCTGATTGTCATGGACGCCTCCGTCCACCAGTTGCAAATCAATTCCCGGGTAGAGGTCAGGCAAGGGCATGGGTTTGAACAGCACCGGCACACAGGAAGATGCTCCCACGGCATAACCTAATCTAAAATTTTGGTATTTGAGGGGGGCATCCGGGTAATACATGCGTCTCAGCCGTGGTTTTACGTCAATATCAGCCTGTATCATGCCCGGTGGCTCTCCCATCCACGAGGCCGTAAATTGCCAGTTGTGTCCCGTATTCAAACTGGTAGCATTTAAGATAAGTTGGGGTACTTTATTGATTCTTTGCCAATTGTCAATGGCGATGTTGAATGAGGCATCTTTTCCCGGCTCTATACGAAGATCACTCATGTACAGATTTTCGGCAGGAGTTGTTTGTCCGACTTTGGTCAGTAATCCTTTATAAAGAAACTCTTCGTACAATTCACCCATCCGATGCGTGCGGGAATAACTGCTGCTGAACAGCATTTTTAACGTTTTTATCGGATTAGTCAATAATCGAAGACGGAGATTTTTTTGTACACCTTTTAAAAAACCGGTTTCAATTTCTTTGATCAAACCAATATAGTCCGTTGCCGTGATATTTTCGTCTTGCCGGTTGTCCAGCAATGTCTTCAATTTCAGGTAGTAATAAGCGCCAATAATGGACCCGCCCGAAACGCACGAAATTACTTCAACATCTTTCAATTGCTCTGTTTCGGCCAAGGCGGCCAAAACCCCAATGTGAAATAACGAAGCGCGAAAGCCTCCTCCCGACAGCGCCAAACCAAGTTTTCCGTCTTTCTTCACCTTTATATCCGGGGCGTCTGAAGGTGTAATCCGGAAGTGGTTCAGGCAACTATTGATTTTGTCCAAATCAATTTCCTTAGCTATCTCCCCCAATTTTATTTCATGGGGATTAACAGCCTGACCCTTGGGGGTGATGTATTTCGTAACGTATTCACTTTGAAACAATTGCAAATAAGCAATCGACAACATTTGTTGGTGAAACGTACGTACTTCCCACGCTATTTTTTCCTCTAATTCATCGTTGGACAGGTTTGGTGTTTTTGCCTCCTCCGTTTTACGGATATCCAAGTATTTTTTGATGTATTCAGCTGCTGATTCATAACGTCGCAGTCCAAAATAGGCTTCGGCAATGGTCTGATAAACCCATTTATTTTTTTCTCTATCAAATTTTCCTCCGCCTTCAAATTCAGTTAATTTATCAATGATAAACGTCCGAACTTCTTCTGTTTCTGTCAAACGATCGGCAATACTCGGGCTGGTGCCGGTAATGCGCCCGTGCTCTTCCAATTTATCAACGGCCATCAATTCATTGACATATGCATAATTGATTGCGGTATATCCCTCATCGTTTTGCTCGCTTTTGTCTGCAACCGAATTTTTGACCAGAAACTCTTTCCATAGAGCATAGCCTTTCTGATAATAATAGCGCGAAAGAATCAGGTTTTTAAACTGATGGTTGTATTGCCAAAGCCGCTTATAGATGGCCCCTGCCAACCCGAGCGTTTCACAATAATTTGTCTTTGTGAGTTGATCACTGATGTTCAACTCACACAATGCCTTCTTAAACTTAAACGAAGCCGGCAGCGTGGGGTCTTTATAAATGTATTTGACAAGATTTTGTTGCTCCTCCAGAGAAGCAGGTTCTCCAAGCGATTCTTTAAGTACCAACTTTGCAAGCAGCACTTCCGATGCATACCCGAATTGGTCCAATTTTACCAATTTTTTACAGAGTTCTTCTAAGTCCTTAATGGAGGCGCTTTGTCCGTTTAAAACTCGCCGTGCTTCGTTGATAAGATTACGTTTTTTTGATTGAATGGGGTCCATGGGAAGAGGTTAGGAAAAGATGAAGCTATTATATCGTTGTTCTATTGTCGTATTAATTTAATGCCCGGGTTTTTCTCCTGAAGACGCTCATAGTCCACAGGCATATTTTTTGGAACAGTCAGTTTTTTCAATTTGCGGAATGAATATAAGAAATTGGTGATGGAGGGGTAAGCCATATCAATCTTTAATTCTTTCAGGGAGAAAAGATTTTCCAATGCTGACAAATTCCTTAAATTGTAACTCCTATAAATACCAAGAGATTCTAATGAGGTAAGCTTTTCTAAGCCCAATAAACTACTTAAGCTGTCATTGTTCGAAAGGGTTAACTCTTTTAGGTTTTTCAAGTTTTCAATTCCCTCTAAATTTTCAAGTCGGCTATAGTCTATTGATAAAAAAACAATAGATTTAATACCAGCAATATCAACCAAATCATTTTTTTCGGCAAAAGAAATAGAAAACGAAGTTATTTTCTTTAAATTTTTCAATCTGTTTAAATTTTCGACAGAAGATCTATACATTGTAAGAGAGGAAAGCGATTTTAGTTTTATAATTTCATCAAGGTTTTTTAAGCCATTAATATCTATATATTTAAGAAAAATAAGATTATTAATACCTCTAAAATCGTACAATGAATTATTATAAGTAACGGTAAGAGAGTCAAGATATACAAGACTCTCTATACCTTTCAAACTAACTAAGTTTTGATTCATTTTCAATACAAGAGATTTAAGTTTTTTTAGGTTTTTTATTTTCTCCAGATTAGTTAAAGATGACAATTCTATTGAAAGTTTATTTAACGATACAAGGTTTTCTATTCCCTTTAAATTAGGTCGTTCATCAGGATTAATAAGAGAACTTGAACTTATTGATAGTGAAGATAAGTTTTTTAAATTCTTCAATTTGTCTAAATCAGGTACTTGTCCGCCAGAAATTATTACTGAACTAATAGATTCATTCGTTTTGATTTTTTTAAACAAATTACCATTGTTATTATAATTTATCGCAAGTGATGTAAGTGATTTAATATTTTCTAATCCTTCCAGACTATTTATACTTTCCCCCTGTATGATCAAAGATATAATCATTTTTGAATTGGCAATTTGTCTCATATTATGAACCCCAATATCTCCTTTTAGTGCTAAGCTAAAGGGAGTGCGGATTTTTTCAATTGCATTTATATCTGTTAAGTTTTTATTATTCTCCAAAATAAGAGAATTAAGTCTGTTTAATTTTTGAGTTTCCTTCAAAGTATACAAATTGGTGTTATTATTTATTGAAAGAAATGAAATTGATTTCAACTTATCTATCCCGTCCAAAGTTTTTATAAAGAAATTATTTTCTACAAAAAGTGAATCTACACTGACATTTTGTACATCTTTCAAGTTTAAAAGTTTATTATTATTATTAATTCTAAATAAGCTTAACGAAACATTTTCAAGGCCATCTAAATTCTCCAAAGAGTCATTTGAGTTAATTATAAGAGTTTTGAGTGATCCTAAGTTTTTTATACCTATCAAACTCTTCAAGCCCGGATTTCTTTCTAAAAAAATAGCAGATATTCGTTTGTTATTCTCTATTCCGTGTAAGTTAAGTAAAGATGGATTTTCATTTATTACTAATGAGTCAAGAGTTTCAGAACTCCCCAACCCTTGAAGGTCAATCAAGCCAGTATTTGATAAATTTAAAAAAGTAATTGATTTACTATTGCCAAGGCTTTTTATATTTTTTACATTTCGACTTTTTATGACTAAGTTTGTAAGAGATTTTAAGCTTTCAACTCCATTTAAATCTTCTATATCACCAGTATTTATTGTCAATGACTTAAGCGAATCAAGGTTACGAATCAAATCTAAATTTGACATACCCTTCCCTCCTATATCAAGCACAGAGAGTGACTTAAGATTTCTAAGTTCGTCTGTATTTCTAAGGCTATCGTTATTGTCGATTCTTATAGAATTAATCATCTCAAGCGTTTCTACTCCTTTTAATTTTTTTATAGCTGTTTTTTCTATTATTAACTCAGAAAGATATTTAAAAACTTCTATCCCATCTAAGCTCTTCAAGTTTGAACAATCGTTTATGGACAAATACCTAAGCGACGAAAAATTTGAAATTAGTTTCAGGTCTTCTATAGGAATGCCTTTTAAAGTCAAAGATGTCACATTTTTAAAATAATGCAATTTTTCAGTAACAAAAGGGTAAATATCTCTATTTATTTCCAAATTGCTAACTTTATCAATATCAATGTTATTATATGAAAGACCCCACCCCGACATTTTACTTCTTAGCATATCGCTATTATTTATGAGTTTTTCAAGCTGTATTTTTTGCCAATAATTATAAGCAGGCATAGCAAATACCAGAAAAGCAACTAAAACTCCCAGAAAAAAGAAAGATTTTCTCAATTGCGACTTTCTCTTTTTTTTTGATTTTTCAATAAAATCTTTAATTATTTTATTTACTAAATCAGGATTATTATTCTCCCAATTTAAAGCATTATCTAATTTGCTCCCTTTATATAACTCCGTTTTATTTTTTTTATATTCTTCAATTTGAAGTAGTAACCCTTTACGATAACTCAACGCTTCACGACGTTCATCAATCCATTTTTGTAGCCTCTCCCATTTGCGTAACAATACTTCGTGAATAATATCTACATTATATTCAGTTTCTTCTATAGCCGTATCAAAATCTTTTGATTCAGTCACCGTTAATAGTCGGCTTTGTGAGCTTACTAAATCTTCAAAGATGGCTTTGACCCTCTCTTCAGGATATACTTCGAGGCTTTTAAATAACTCTGATTGTCTTATGGTTTTTTTTACATCTCGCAGGTTAGCATTTACCTCTACCAAATTGACAAAAATACTTTTTAAAATGGCTTCATTTTTCCTTTCTGTTCCGGTATTAATGATTCGTTTTATGACTTCGTCAGCGTGAGCTTCAATGATTCCTCCAATCCCTTTCCCTTTGGTCAAGTCAATATATTCTGTCGACGTAATCTTCCCATCTCTAATAGTGTCCTCATGCCAGATCTTTTCCAGCATAAATTGTAAAATAGGCAATGAGCCATCTACTTCCTTAAGTTCTTGGGTTAGTTGAGCTACCAATTCAGGCT
Source organism: Runella sp. (assembly GCF_965279615.1). NCBI lineage: Bacteria > Pseudomonadati > Bacteroidota > Cytophagia > Cytophagales > Spirosomataceae > Runella > Runella sp. The sequence continues at coordinate 1,458,261 of NZ_OZ257252.1, forward strand.
CTATTGTTACTCCATTTTTTTCGGCCGGTTTCGTAATAATTTCAGCTATTGATTTTTCCCAGTCAGCCACATTAAGTGCATAGTCTAAACTCGACAACGGGAAGAATCGCTGCTTTTTGATAAAATCAAAATTGGCCAATTGCGAAAGAAAATCACTTCTAAAAGTGGTAATAATGAGGAATTTTTGGGCTGATTTCGGAGAAGAAGTCAGTTTCGATAAAAAATCAAAAAGTTGCTCTCTTTCACCAATAGCCTCGGGGGTAGTACATTGGGTAATTATTTCTTCAAACTGGTTGAAGAATAAAATAAAATTGTCCGAAGGAGTATTTTCATCCGCCAACTGCTCCAACGAAATCTCTTTTTCCCATAATTGATATTGAAAATTAGTAAACGGCGTACTTCCCGGCGTTATAATAATGCGTTGGTAATGGGAGAATCCCCAAACCGGTTCATTTTGTAATTTGTACAATACGCCTGCCTGAATGAACGAAGTTTTCCCAATGCCCGAGTTACCGATAACGGAGATATATCGCTGTTGCCGAACGGTTATTTCTTTGATAAAACTCTCTATCTCCGCTCCTCGTCCATAAAAATAACCCCCATCTTTTACCTCAAACGCCGCCAGACCTTTATAAGGATTACTTATGTTGATGGGAGATTGAGAGGCAAAAGGATATAAGCATTCATACATACGATTTTTAAGACTCTCGGTATCTTTAAAAGTATGGACAGGTCTGCCTGCGAATTTATTTAGCAGTTCCCGGTGCTTGGCCTTATGATCAATTTCCTGCTCATCAAATGTTTCCAACCTCAGGCAGAAAATCATTTTACCGGGCGTCTGCAGCGCCGTATCCAATTCTATTTCGGTATAGGTCCGGGTTTCCGGGTCCGGAAATGAACCCACTTTATTACCAAGAATAATGATATAAATATCACTGTCATTTACTGCTTTTATACAGTCTATCTCAAAACGAGCATACGTTCCTTTGTCATACATCCATTCCATGATTTCAGTCAACTCAAACTGATTGCTAAGTTGCTTTTGAAAAAGTTGGATTAATTCCGCACGAACCTCTTTCAGGTCTCTAAAAGTAGAAGACAGATACACTTTCCATTTGGCCATCTTGAAGGGTTGTTTTCAAAGGTTGGAATAATCAGGCACCGGCTAATCAATTACTTCCTAATTGAAAACAGGACATTATTTAGGTTCCAATAAATCAGAGCGTATCCAGCCCATCGTTTTGATACTTTTTTGGGTTATTTTGCCATTCACTTTCTCATTGACCACTACCTCTTCGGGGCTATTGGCCAGATATACTTTCGACCAGTTGTTCCAGGTTTCAATCAATCCTACTTCAACTCCTTTTTTGAGCTTTCTGAGTGCCTCAAACTGCGTTCCGTCGCCTTTCCTCAAATTCACGTCTTCCACTTTGGTTTTAAAAATTTTACCAACATTGTTTGTTGTTCCAAACAAATGCATTCTAAACTCATCCCATGGAAAAGCCGGGCCGGGATCCTGTTTTCTACCGGCTGAAATATCATCATGTCCTAAAATACGGTGTAATTCATAGGTGGATAAGAGCAACTTGGTCACCTCAAATAAAGTAGCCAACTGTTTGGGAGAATAAATATGCCATTGGGTTTTTCCCACAAATTTGTGTTTGTGCTTTAAATTAACTCTATCTGCCGGACTCACTTTTTCCACGTCCCAGCCAAAGTTTACCAATTCTATCCCAATGGCTCGGCCGTTAAATGAACTGTTGTCATCCCATACACTGGACCCGGCATGAAAAGCCTGACGATTGAAGGGTACCATTTGATGAATACTTCCGTCTAAATCTATTACCAAATGAGCGGAAGTGCCGTTTGAGCTCATAAACGTATTCAAAGCAGCTTCTAAGCTACAAGCTGTATAATGAATGATGAGATCCTTGGGTAATTGATCTGCCGTCGTAAGGTTTCTTTGATTAGGGCTTTTTTTAGAAGTGAAGATTTTTTCAGTGCCCTCGGGCACTAATACATGCTGAGCAATTTTCATGAGGCTAAGGGTTTATTTGTTATCTGAATTACTTAATTGTCTTTGATTCTATGACACTGTATTTGACAACTCAACTTCCAGTCGCCTCCTCAAATGTATCAATGCCTCCTGTTGCTGCGCCGGGGGAAGTGTACTCAAAGGGAAATTAGGGTCATTAATGGATAAAAACTTGGCAACTTCAGAGGATTTCCACGTTTCTCCTTCAAGCTGTAACCAAAACAATTTAATTCCATGACGATGATGCAGCTCCAGAAGCTTGGGTAATTCATATTTTTGAATAAACTCCGAGTTCATAAATGAATCACTTACAATCAATACTGCCGCTCGTACCTGTTTAATATTTTTAAGAATTTCAAGCTTAAAATCATCCCCGGGCCGTAGTTTCCAGTCATCCCATACCGAGAGCACTGTTTTCTTTTCTAAAGGACGAAGCGCACTGCGTATTTTAACCAGCCATTGCCGGTCTTCATGAGCATAGCTGACAAAGACTAAGTTTGGTGATTCTGAGACTTTTGAGAATTGCGATTTTAAAAGTTTAAGAGTATCCTGAACTGCTTTCTGTATTTGCTCGGCCGTTTCTACCGGCTGATTCAGTGCTTGGTTAAACTCCTCTTTTGTAAAGCCATTGTAGGGTAAAAATTCCCACTGCTCAGTACTGTCCTGAAACACAAAAGCAGCATCTCCACCCGTCCGGGCTATGGGAAATACGGGGCGTTGTTCCTGATTGGCATAATAATACGTTTCTCTTGTGCCTCCTTCTCCCCCTAAAAGTATAACTGCATCGGCATATTTAATAGCTTCGATCCATTCTCTTGTTCCCGTCGGAACAGTAATTATAAATCCTCCTTTATAGTCCGGATAGGATGCGTTAGCGGGAAATACAGCCGGCCGTTTATCTGCGATGACTTGGAGTAAATAATCGCTTAGTGACTTTTTCGTCTTCTTAATACCTTCATTAAAACTTTCTGCGGCTAAATAATCTACTCCCGGCCATCCTCCTATAACTAAGCCATAGCCTTCTTCTGCCAAGGCACGACCAAACTCTTTGGCAAGACCAGCTACTTGCGCCGGCAAATCATATTGTCGTCCTGTTCCAACCAGTAATATCCAACGAGTAAAACCCATAAGTCAAGTTTTAAGTAGGTATAAGTAGAAAAGGTGAGCCTACGAATCGAACGAAAAGCCGAAGTGTATATCACTGATTGACGTAAAACTTTGGCCGGAAAATCGGAGTTTCAGGTCGACATTAACAGTATATCCTTTTCGGCAAATCCTATTCTATCAAAGCAATTTTTTCACATCAATAATTACCGTCTTTGCCCCCCGTGCCTTGGCCTGATTAACCATGTGTTCAGTACCGCCACCGGCATCGCCCGGTTTAACATCCCACAGGGCAATCAGCGTCATGTATTGACCTCCGTTCGCCAAGGCTTTGTGCAGCATCCATAAATTGTTACGTTCCCAAAAAGAGTAGTTTTCTTTCTTTTGGAGCCAATTGGGCAGTTCTTTTGTTTCCGACAGGATCTCAGTCGGCAAAGTACCATAAAGCGCATCAAAACGATCGACCCAGTCAGGTCCGGCAAACTGAACTGATTCCTTCAGAAATTGATCGCGCGGTAAGGCTATCAGCAATTGCGTCGAAATACCAAGTTCTTTGCATACTTCATGGAACAAAATATCTCCTCCACAGGCACCACCCGCCAGTCCAACCAATGGTCCTTTTACTTTCTTCTGCTCTCGCATGACCGCATCATAAATTGCCTGACGGAATTCAGTTTCTTTTTCAGGAGGAAAACGCGGATTAGGGTTACCTGCCACATCAACACGCCCCTTTTTATCAATCATGTGGCCGGTAAACAGCAGGTAATTCATTTTTTCAACCACTACCTGCGTTGAGAGTGGAGGAAACTGCTTCAACGCAGCATCAACATTATCCACCAAAATACCTAATTGCCTGTAAATCAACAACTGTCGCTGAGCAGAATCCAAATTAAATCCTCTTAAATCACTCAGGGCTTTTCTGTAAAGCAGACCTACGCGTTCAGGATGTTTCAGCACTAAACAGTTAACATCTGCCAGTGAAATAGACAGCCAAGGGTCTTCTTTCTGAGTTCTCTGCAGTCGTTTTTGGGTTGCCTCAAGCGAAGCCATTACAACGATACCCAGTTGCTGATGACGATCTTTGTATTCCTGCAAGGCTTGTTGTGCTTTAGCCTCTGATTCATACTCCAATTCCCAAGTCTCCGGATTGGCATCGGCTAAGGCGACAATGACTGATAATAAACCCAAGGCATTAACCCCGGAATAAAAATGATTTAGATCTTCGTTAAACCCACGTTCATAGTCTTCGTACGCCTGCTTTAGAAAAGGCGATACTAAGGCAGTAATTTGCCGTTCAGTGCCGGCCGGCTTATCGGCCCACACTCCCATCCAACGGGACTTAGCATTACGAGCGCGCAAAGCGTAAGCTTCTGAATTCGTACTCGGCTCAAGTACGGCGTCGGTTTCTAACAGTTGTGTTATGGCCTGATCAGACAGGGCCAGATACTCCAAACGATTCAGGCCTGAAGTAGTTATTTCGGCTAAGCGACTGTAGATCGTACTTAACCGATCATTCGCCTGGCGGTCATGAGGATTTCGCTTTTCTATTTGTGTCCAAGTTTGCTTAGCCCCTTCAAGCGCTTTTAATTGAAACTGTCCCTGCCCTATTATACGCAAAGCAGGTACCTCCCATAAAAACCCTCTGACTTCTTCGGTCAATAAAGCCAAGCGATCTGTTTGCTTACTTCTAATGTAAAGGTCAACCTCTTTTCTGAAGTCATCCGGTATAATCAGAAATTGCTCGGTATTGGTAGCTTTTAGCCAAGGAAGTACGTTAAAGACCGGACTGTCTTTCCTATCCGAACGTAATGTTTCATTTATCGCCTGAACCAGATTGTCAAGCGCATCAGCCGGTTTATCTTTGTTGTAATTAACATATCGGTACCCTAATATATCAAAGGGAGTTTCGTCAAATCCGGGACATTTAAGCAGAATCGTTTTTTTATCCCTCAAGGCATGGCGTATGCCCAGCTCGTAAAATACATTGGCATTGTGAATGGTAATATCCGCAATGACCACATCCGCAAACAGGAGCAATGAGAACATGTCTTCCCGTATATCACCGGCTTCAAAAATCTTACCGGTAGTACCTCCGGTGAGATTTGCTGTCTTTATAGCAGGGACAATCAATTCATTATCAACTATGTCAAAATCAAACGTTACCGTAGTTAATTCGCCGGTCGATTTGTCTTTTTTTATAATTTCTTTTTTTCCAAACGGGCGCACGATAAAGGCTTCCATCATTACACGAATTTACCAAGGTGAGAAATCTTGACCTGTTTGGCAGCCTCCCTGCCTACTTCCTGAAGCTCATCCAGAAACTTAACCGAGTCAAGTTGGCGAACGTGCTCGGACTCAATATGTGAGAGGCCTATTTCTTCCAATCCCTCTTGGCTCAAATTAACATTGTAACGGATATAACGGAAAAGGCGTTTTTCTCGATCAGGGTTAGACAGTGCTTCTTCGGGTAAAACCAAATCGCCCAGCTCCCGGTCAATGTGGGCTCCATAAGCACAACAACCAAAGATGCGACAGTTAATGTCTTGATCTACCTGGCTGGCGTACATCAGGTTGTCAGGAAGTGATTTGAGGGTATCCAAAAAGTTGCCGTAACCACCGGGCGTAGGTGAAGAGCCCGTTCCGACAGAGACAAGGAGTAAGTTATCTTCCCCGGTCTTCCAATTAAGTTTATATGCAGGCTGGGTAGCCATTCGAAACAAAAGAAATGCCGGATTATTATACGGAGTTACTCCGCCATCCACAAAGACAAATGTCTTTTCCGGATCATTGGGATCCCATTGCAAAGTTTCAGGCGGAAAATAAGCCGGGGCAGCCGTACTGGCCCGCACCAATTGATATAGTTTAATTTTTAGGTTGCAATCCTCCCGATCAGGATCATTGAATTTCGCTAAGGGATTATTGCTGATCGGCCATGGAGAATCAGTGGAACGATTCATAGTAACCACCAACAATAAACTGTGAAATTTTCCACTGTCTAAAAACAAGTTCGTTCCATCGCCAAACGTTGTTTTCAGCTCTTGGGCTAATTTTTTGTCTTTATAAAAATTGCGTCCAAAATTGGCCAAAAACGCTTTATCAAACATTGCTTCGCCTTTTTCGAGGTAGAAGTCAATCAACGTTTGCACCGACATTCCAAGGCTTAGACCGGCGGCAATAATGGCTCCCGTACTGGTGCCGGCAATGTAATCAAAATAGTCTGATAGTCGAAAGTCATCGCCTCTTTCGAGTTTTTTCTTTAGTTGGCTTTCCAACTCCAGCAAAATTTCCAGCGTGATCAGTCCGCGAATACCGCCCCCGTCAAGGGCCAGAAGTTTGCGCTGTGGCTGTTCGACACTATAGCGTTCAGCCAAGGTACCCCAAGATGGTTTTTTCATGGTTCAAGGGTTGTAAGGAGAAAAATATAACAGAAAATCTTAATAGCCAAGCAGGACCCAGTAATCAATAATCAAGACAATTCAATATAAAAATAAACTTTTTCATTTTACGGCTCATCATCAAAAAACAGAGTCGTTGAAACTAATAAATATAAAAAGGAAGTCTTGTTTAAACGGGTGCATTACAAATTGTCGCTAAGCTGCTATGGTTACAGCTACCTCATAAGGCTCAATACTTTGCCTAACAATGTCCCATCTATTGCTCATCCAGCAAACTGGAATTGCAATAGTTAAGTGGACAAAAAGTTAAGCTGCGATTTTCTGTTGTTTTACAGGCGGCTCTTTATCAATAAGAGTATCATTTAATGGCGCTTCAATGTACTGCCCATAATGATTGGCAAGACGATAAATCTGAACAGGTGAAATTTTTAAATTCAATAAACTTTCCCCTGTTTGGCTCGCTTCCAGATAAGTCCCCTCTTGGGCCAAATAAAGTAATTTTTCCTGTAAGTAGGGACTAATACCAAAACCTGACAGATGACAACTAAAAGACTCTGTATTAGCTATTTCTATTCTCCCATACTTTGTCGTCATCTTTTTTTTTACGGTGGTCCGCCGGTACTTTGCTTAGACTTTTCTCCAGCACTTGACGACCTAAATCCGTCCAGATTTGGTCGAACGATTTTTCATAATCGTAAAAGGTAGGCGGCGTTTTGAGCTGATGCAGCTCTTGGTACTTTTGTTGGGCTAAGGCCATGTATTCGTCTTCTGTCATGCCCTAAGTTAAAGACATTAGACGACAATTTGAAATGCACCCCTTTAAACTCTCAAATTGGGTGCAAAATTTTGCAAAAAGTTATCTAGTGGTAAAAGTGGCAGCTTATTTATACAGCGAAGCTGTTTAAACTTTTGGAAAAGACTCCCAAATAAGTGTGAATTTTGAGTGGCCAAACTTAAAACAACACCTTGGTATGTCTACCCCTCAAGAAAGATAGCACAATAATTTATTTGAAATCCAAAATCTCTTCAATGAAATTTGTAATATTCTCAAAGCTGCCGGAATAAATTTGAAGAGTTTATTTTTAGGTAGTCCTAAGATTATAATAAGAGATTATAATGCGTGACAATAAATCGGATGGAATTTATATGTCGAACGATATTTTTAGAAAAAGAGAGCCCTAAGCGGACTAAACGCGAAGCACGTTGACGCAAAGTACAAAAGAAACGCTATACATGATTTGTATCTTTTTTTCGTTTGCCGAAGAGATGTTGTGCCGTCGGAATGATTTGTTTGTAGGCCTCCCAGTCATCAGTATAAAAGGTAGCCTTTTCCGATAATGATCAGCTAAAGCATGCCATAATCCCAGCGCTCCGGCAGCCCCTCGGTCACCCACATGCAAAGCCACGACCTGTCGAGAGGCTCTGTCTAAAGCTAACCAAAGCCATTTTTTATTAGCTTTGAACAGAACGAAACTCGGCACAGGCGGCCCTGCCTAATTTCTATTTGAGTTCCGGTAAGTACTATAGAGCAGGACCTGAATCCGCGCATAGAGTAAATTCTCTGCGCCCCCTTAGGAAAACCCACCCTATTTACTGGTTAATAAAAATACCCAATCTTAGAATTTTACCATAGGACAAATCTAAAGGGTGCCCCCGTCAAAAGGGGCTACTCCTGCATGACAGTCGGACGGCCCATGCGGATGGGGCAGCTATTCATCGTAGCGAAGTGGTAAAAGCTTTTTTGAAGCAGCGTCCAGGTCGGAATAATTTTGTCTCTCCGTGCTCATCAACACCTTTCCAATCACTACCCGGAAATTCTTTACCGCTTCAGCTATAAAGAGTTCAATTAAACGTTCGATAAAACTTATGGTCAGCAATCTCCAGTAATTCTTTGTCTCCGTTGCTGTCTCCATACGCATACAGTTCATAAGAAGTTCGATCCGGTAAATAAGCCAACAGTCTGTTTACTTTTTCTAAGCCATGACAATTTTTAGAAGCAAACTTCCCGGTGATGTGATTGTTAACCGTCTCAATTTGTGTTGCTAATACAGTAGATATTCCCAGTTGGCCGGCCCAAGGCTTGATCCAATTTTCAGGGGAAGCACTAATGATTATTACTTCGTGCTTCATTTGCTGATGCCATTTTATTTTATCAAAGGCATCCTTTCTTACCTGTTGTTGAAGCAAATGCATAAATTTTCCACATAAATCATCAAATGCAGTAAGCGAGATACCTTTAAAGTAAGCACTGAAAAGTGTTTCTTTTGCTTTATCATTAGGCATGAGTTTAAGAGCATATAGCAGTACCGCAGGCAGTGTTTTTAAGGTGCCTTTAATCAATCCGGGCCATTTGACGGAAAACCAAATAAACATAGGCAGACTGTCTTTATTAATAATAGTGCCATCGAAGTCGAAAACAGCAACTACTTTCCTTCCGGTATAAATTTCTGCGCCCATATAAGTATAGGGGGTTTTGTTACGTTTTTACTCTTTTCCGGAACAATAAATCTGGAATCAGAACGAATAACATTTTCAATTTTCAGACCGTCCAATTTTCGTTCTAAATAAGGGACTCCTTTTTCTTCAAACCGAATACGGTTACTTTTTGCGCTCCCCCACTCTACGGTAACTATCTCCTCCGAATATTTTAATTTATCCATTTGGTAATTGATCAGTCCGGTCATGAATATATTCCAACCTATACCGATAAAAGTAAATCCGATATTTACTGCCAGACTTAAATATAAAATACCCTTAAACACTTTATTATACTTTGTCGGCATTAATTCACCGGCCAATAAAATTATTATTGGAATGTACCAAAACTGCGGAATATACCTCGCCCACCATGATTCGGGATTAACCAAAGAAGAAATCAAAAGTATTCCTGATAAAAACAAAGTGTTTTTAATGATCCTGTTAAATTGATAAAAGAACAGTAAAACACACAGTAACAAGAATGATACTACGAGAATTCCGCTAAATAAAGGTCCAAAGCCGGCAATGCGGGCATCAATTTTGGATGCACTGATTATATCCTCTTTATTAAAAGTAAAAGGAATTTTTAATTTCACTTCTTTACCATTGGTAGAAGTAGGATTACCCGTATGTGCAAATAAGGATATATAAAACTTTTCAAATGTATTCTTGTTTATAAACGTTGCCGGAAAGTTATAAGTCAAAATATCAGCCTTATTTTTCCCCATAACAGGGTAAAACGGATGCCCAAATCCATATAAATTCTTCACATAAGGATTAAAGCCAACCAGTACAACACCAATTATTCCCGATATTGCAGACACAATTATGATTTTATATAACAGGTGTCTTCTGTTAAAAAAAATCCAGCCAATAAAGCAGAACAACAAGAGAACGGCATATACTACTGAAGTAAATTTGGTATTAACAAGAACAATAACGGTAAAAGCAAACAGAAGAAAATAATAACGCGTTGGGTAAATAATAATAAAAAGAGATGAGACGAGCATACATTGAAGGATAGAACCCAATTGGCCGTCTACGTAATAAGTCAGAAGTTGATTAACAACTATTGGGTTTAAGCTTAAGAATAAGCTTATCAAAATTATTTTCAGGATAGGTAATTTAATGATTTGCAGCAGCAGTGAAAATGTCAAGGAAAACGCTGCGAATAAAAGCATTATATTCAAGGCTTTTCCTGATTCAATTTTATTAAGAAACAGATAGATAGCGGCTTCTGAAATTTCAGCCCCTTTAGAGTAATGATTGATATATAATGCCTGGTTTACGGTAGTTGGTAATAGGTCGAAATAAGGGTTCCAACCATTTTTCAACTGAATAAGCGTTTCCTGATGATACGCCTGACCATCATAAGAAACATCATAAACAAGAACAGCAATAGTAATAGAGGTGATCATTACGGCAACGATGATCGCCAATGATTTAAAAAATAAAGTTCGGTCTTTGAATAAATGATAACCGGAGAAATAATTTAAACTAAAGGCCAAAAGAACCGATAAGGGAAAGTGCCAATACGATAAGGAGATATGGCAAAAAAAAGACAATGAAGTCAACAACAGGATTATTGCGAATAAACTAATAAAAAAATATCCGCACAAAAAAAAGAGTCGACTTGTTTTTACATATTTTTCCATCCGGGAAGGAGTTAACTTATTTTTTCATATAAATAATAATAAAAAATGACGAAATCCAGCCAATAATAATTAATTGAAGGAATTTATTTTTAAGTAATACCATCGTTGGACTGCCGCTGATCAGCCACACAAAAGTTAATTGCAGGTATCTTAATACTCCCAATATCACAAAAAAAGCTGTAAAATAAACATTATCGCCCAATCTGGAAACTACCTCTTCAGATGTACAATACATTAGATAACCTACGACTACCACAGTGGACATAATTGTGATAGATACATCAAGGAAAGTCATATTATACCCCTGTATATTTTTTCTAACTTCAACTCCTGTTTGATTATAGCTCAAGACATCATCTCGTCGTTTAGCCAATGCAAGAAATAGAGCTAAGACAAAGGTCATTATAATAATCCAATGGGATAAAATTGTATCTGAAACTATACTGCCTATTAAAATCCTAAGCACAAATCCAACTGAAATAAGAACAACATCAAGAAGTGAAATATGTTTTAATTTTACAGTATATAAAATATTTTGAAACAAATACAAAAGTACTAAATATATAGCTGCTTCATTTTTAATAAAAAAAATAAAAACAGACAAACCCACCATTAATAAAACCAGTATTAATATAATTCCTTCGTTAAAAGATACCGCTTTAGAGGCTAAAGGGCGATGTCGTTTTACATGATGCAATCTATCACTTTCGACATCAAGCATATCATTGAATATATATACAGCACTCGCTAAAAGTGAAAATCCAAAAAAGCAGACAATTAACTGTTCAACGATAGCAATATCTTTAATTTTTAATGCGAAGAAAGCAGGAAGAAAAATAAAAGTATTTTTAACCCACTGATGGACTCTTAATAAAGAAACGTAGTTTTTTATTTTTTTCATAACAAATATAAACGTATGTGGATAATATATAAGTATCCAAAGAATTTATAAAAATTCCATTTGGATTACTTTAAGCGGAAAGAACCTGATAAGGAATGCATCTTCCGGAACCATGTATAAACTTTACATTACACAAGCTTTCATTACTGCAAGGTTTTGCTGTAAAAGCTTACGTTTTTCTAAATAGTATTTTTAATCCCTTTCTCCGGAATGTAGGACAGGACTATCTGAAAAAGAAGCGGTTTTAAAATACAGGTATGGGTTTCGGCAAAAAAAGTAAAATATTTATTCATAACGTTGAGTTATATATGTGGCTTATATGTTTAATAATACTAATCCGAAAAACAGGTAGCGCATTTTGTAAACAAGTGGAACAGGGTAACGAACATATGTTTCCCGCTTCTTCAACTATGTCTTCAACAATTTTTTGAATATGGTGTTGATTTTATTGTAAGGCATCTAAGATTTCGCTTTTTAATTAATTGTATATTGCGCGGATTGCTATGGTTTATGCAAGCGTGTAGACGCCCCTACTCTTTAAATAACCATTCAACCGGACAGTTGCCCCGCTACCATTTAGCTCGGGCAGGCATCGGGCAATTTTTTAATACAACCCCGCAGTTATAAGACGTTTGTATTTTGTGAACCAGTGTCTTTTAGGGCTATTTACCTTCTGCTAAGGGCTGATCTTGTGATAGTAACTCCCTCTTCCTTTTCAATTATTTTTGATCCGTGCTCCATTTACCAAAATATGGCTTTTTATTCCTTATTTAGCATAAAATGCGTTTTCAACTCCTTTTTATGAATCAATTAAAGAATATGCACAAAAGATTGTTAAATATAATAAATACTCACGAAAAGGAAAATATGACATCTTTTTTTTAAAACAGCTTTCAGTAATGATGCCCTGTGTCGTCCTACCAAAAGAACTTCAAAAAGTAGCTTTGTTGGGTTGCATTTGCGGGAGAAGTCCTACCGGAACACCCCTCACAACTCTTATTCGCTTCTGTCACATCCGTCTTTACCTTCTGCGCAGGACAATATATCAAGTGGTTTTACTCGGCCGACTTTGTAAAAGTGTATCATTTTTACCTCAGGTGAAAAACAGTAAAATCATACGTATCAATAATTTGATACGTATCTTGGGTCAGTGTTTTATCGTTGTGATAGAGAACGCACAAAGCATGTAAGTCCACCACTCCCCATTTTTCTTTGTCGAATAATTTCAAAAACTCTTTGGGCTATTCATTTTCTGAACTTTCAAAATCATCGATGATTTTCCCGTCTTTGGCAGTATACCTCAGAATGAAATACTGAAATCGGTAAAGTTGGCTTAATTGCGCTGAGACAGTTTATAGACCGGATTGCCGATGTCACACAGGTACGTCATCAGGTTCAGTCTTTTGGCTTGACGACATACACAAAGAATATTCTTAGTGAGCCCTAAAATTCCATTTAGAATTATCACTGTTAAAATCAAATTCTGCCAAGGTTGGTGTGCTGTCTCCGGAAGATACCAGAGCTAACTTCTTTCCTGAATTCGGTACGATCTTAGGCATTATTCTGTAGGTACCATCCGTCAATTGATCAATTCGCCATAACTGTTCAGGTGTGCCGGTAAATGCCGGTACTGTTATTACTTCTGCATCGGCAGTGGCAGCTAATGCCCGATCTGTTCCGGCAAGTACAATTTTATAATAGGGACCACCTAAATATCCGGTCGTATCAGGAGCATCGGTAATCGTCCATTTTTGATGGGGACGGGACATGTAGTCGCCTATTCTCAAATTAATTGTACCTGTTGGCCAGTTTTTCATTACTTCGGCCGGTTGCTGGGCCGGAACGGGTTTTATTGGGTCATTGTTGGGCGGGCCAAATCCCCGTGGTCCAACCGGCATTCTTGTAAAATCAACGGCCAATTCTAATCCATATCCTCTTCTTACGGATTCAATTTCATACGTACCTTCTTTAAACTTTTCTCCTGCAACAGGCCATCCATCTTTCCAAACCACCGGAAGGATGCCTAATACGCTTCGGCCACCCTGCTCTAAGTCAGCTTCATAATGGATGGACATTTTTTCAACGCCTTTCTCAAGAATGATGTGTCCGAAATGCCCGGGGCCTATTAAACCTCCGCGGGTAGCTACCACCATTTTCCCACCCCCTTCCAGCATACTTCTTCCTACATTATCGAGGTAAGGGCCTGTTATTTTTTTTGAACGACCCACCACCACATTGTACGTAGAGTTGGCACCGTCGCAGCAACTGCCATGCGTGGCAAGCAGGTAGTACCAACCGTCGCGATAAACTAACGTGCTGGCTTCACATACGATGGCTACATCCACGGGTTTATTTCCTGCCTTGAGTTTTCCTGTTTTGGGGTCTAATTCGATCAAGCGAGTGAATCCAAAATAGGTGCCGTAGGTTAACCAAAGGCGTCCCGTAGTGGGATCTGACATAACACCCGGGTCAATGGCGTCGTTCTCTTCATAACCATCCGACGTTGCCACGACAATTGGTTCAGAATACTTAAAATCAGGGGACTTTGGGTCTAATGTCTTGTTCCACATGGTAAGAATCGCTCCTTTGTGGTTGGGTGAACCACCGGTTGCCCCATATATAACCAAGTAACGATCCCCAATTTTGATGACATCAGGAGCCGCTCCTCCACCCGGTCTCACCCCGCCACCATACCATGTCCAACCATCTTCGGAAATTAATCCGCCACCGCCTGTGCCGAAGGTGTAATACTTGCCGTCACATTCAGTGACGGTTGAGGGATCATGGATAAATGGTCTTCCGATCTGTGCTATGGCTGTCTGTGTTATCAATAAAACTACTATAGTTGTCAGGCCGATCACTTTCACTCTTTTCATGTATTGATTTGTTTTAATTAGCTTAAACAGACTACTAACTGTTATTCGTAACTAATACTGAGATTTTTTACGGGCAACCCTTTTTCATCTAAAAAACGAATACAAAAATTAGCCATACCCGGTCCGTTTATTACGGCCCCGCGGATGATGTTCTTTCCCTTTTTAAGTGTTAAACGTGCAGAGGTACCATTATCGGCAATCATATCCCTGTCACCGGAAAGCAGCAATGCTTCCTGACCATTCAACCACCACATACTGCCGGAATTACATCCGGCAGCCATTCTGACGTTTTGGATTTCTTCGGGGCAATCGATGACCGTGACAAGCCAGACAAGTATTCCGTATTTTGGCTTGTTAAGGGCGTAGGTAAAATGGTATAAATTAACGTTGAATGCCTTGCTGTCCAACGCATACCACTTCAGTTCTTGGTTTCCCACTTTTACCGTTTCGCCATTTTTGGGAACTGTGGTGTAATCACCGGAAAAATTATCGGCCGAAAAAGCTGTTCTAAGGTAGTTGTCAGTGAAAATATTATTCCTGACAATATCTTTCTTTACAGGTTCCAGCACAAGCCAGCGTTGAATAAACCCCTTTGCATCCGGTGCTTTTTTTGCGGCAGAGGCTGTCGTGAAGTGTTTGGATAGGGTATGTGTCGTATCGCCTTTTATAGGTATGGGAGGAAGCGGTAGTCTTTGTCCCGGACCCTGTGCAAAAGCGGTAAGGCCACTTATTTGTAATCCTGCTAAAACGATAAACGATATCAACGGCAATACGTATTTATATTTTCTGTTCATAGCATATTCCTTTTGGAATGAGTAGTGTTTCTAAATAAAGCGTAATTTATGGAAACCTACTAAACGAAGCGGTGGTGGCTTAACTATGTCGAAGAGTGAAAAACAGTGATTGATCAATAGTCTGATCAACGAGCCGTGTACGTTAGATTTATTTGGTGAGATTATTCCAATAAACCGCAGTAACTTGAGTAAACAAATTGGGTCGTACCGGCGCTCCGATGGCACATCCTATCGCTCGGCAGAGTTAATGGCTCATGCAGGCAGGCCCTCGCTGCTTGCCAAAACTCGAATAGAAACCGGTCCGGTTTAATGCTCCGATTTATTCGTTCAGCTAACGCATTTTCATAATGAATTAAATCAACACATAAACGGCGCACTATACTGACCTTTTAATAGTTCTTTTTTTCTTGTTTAGCATAAATAGTGTACATTACATTTTTGGTTCTGACAGCTACAAAATTCCCCGGACAAACAGTATCAATGCTTTTTTGCTGATTTGCTTAGACAAGTGTTTCTACTAAAAACGTTATAATTATGACTAATATTCATTTGTTTTTGGCAATTCAGGAATTGGCGGAAGAAATTTCATTCGATTGGAGCCATGCTGTTTTTTCGGAGAAGCGCCGGATAATCGTTGTAATGACCCATCGCCTTGATTATAACGAATGCGATGAGTTAGCCGCCCCTTTGGCAGTACAGGCTTTTTTGGCAAAGTTGGATACACTTAGTCCTGCTAAAAGTACATTAGAAGACAAACATCAACTGTTAACCCTTCTTCATGCCATGGAATACTATTTGTGTTAACAGAGATTATTCAGTATCAATATCACTGCCGCTTTTAAAGCGTATCATAAAAAAAGGTTTTAATTATTGAGGACGATGGATTGTTTCTTGACAATTTAATGAAAATAATGTCGCTCAATACAGTTACGGATCATAGCAGGACTGAGAAAAAAGGGTTGTTAATACTTACTTGTATTGTTTTCGGTCCCGCCTTCTGTCCCTCTTTCAACTTAGTTACATCCTGCGGTTTTCACACCCATATTCGTGGGTTGCACCCAATTATGGTTGGCTTTTTTAAGGCAATCCATTAGAACCGATGATTATCACCTCTCAGGGTAGTCCGTAGGTAATGGAAAGATTCTGATGCTCAACTCAACTGCCATTCTGAGAAGTTTAAATAATTGGGGAAATGAAGAACCGGCCACCTCTGAAAACCGGCAGTAAAAAGAGAATGAATGTTATACTGATTCAATTGAAGAAGACGTATTGCCAATATATAAGAACCGGATAAATAAAGAACAGTATTAAGGAATTAACTTTTTGTTTAACTGTTTCCAACCATCTTTAAAATGAGTGGGTCTATTTGATAAATCACCAAACATCGTTTAAAATGCGTTTCCTGATCAAGACTCCATTTTACCATATTTTATTGTTTTTTTTTGCGTCTTCATGCACAAAAGTTGATAGGGATTGTGGGTGTGCCGGTTCAACATACCGTACCATTGAAAGCCTTCAAGCCGGATATTCCGGCAACGGCTTGTTCATTGTTGCAGATACAACCGGAGGCTATCTGTATGTCTCGGCCTGTGACGTGAACAGTAGCTGGGAAGTAAGTCAAAATAAACAAACCCTGAATTACACCATCTCGGGTAATGTAAAAAGGAGGTGCCCGGGTCCTCATCCTGAGTTAGAGTTACCGGCTCCGGGAGGGCCGATTCAGATCACGTCCATTAAAAAGAATTAATAAAACTGAAGAGGTATAAATGGGGCTCGAACCCATCCCGCTGACACCTTTGCCGGTCAGAAGTTGGTTTTTTATCAAGAGGCTCCTGTCTGCCCCGAACATAACGGCAACGGCTTAATGTCCTGTAGATGGCAGCGGCAGATGACGGTATTTTTATAGTAAAACGTCGCATGATTAGGCTCCGCCAATTGGTGGCAGTGCCATGCGCAAATCGAAAGCGCAGATAGAGTAAGGCAAGCGATCCGAAGGCAAAACCGAGCCGCAGCAGCCGATTCCACAGCATCGCGCCTTCGAGGGTAAACATGCGCACGTTCTTCTCGACGATGGTCAAGTTAGACATCATCTCATTCATGATGGCCATGATACCGATGGGGTCGGTCTGCCGCGCACCGGCAGACCGACCGCCGGAATAGGTTTTGGACACATCCTGAATGCGTAATTCCGTCATAAAAACTTTTGTTTTTTTAGATGTTTAAAACAATACTGCGTTTTTTGAGAACTGAAATGGCACCGCCGTATCCATTCGTTTAGTCTTCTGCCTTGGATAGTTGCGAGTCGCGCTGTTCCGCCCGCCTTCCGTTATTTCTCCTTCGTGAAAATCCTTTCTCCACCGCGCCGTTTTAGTGTCATTCGGTTGTTCGCGGCATCAAACTCAATGATTACCACACCCTCAATCTGAAATTTATTCTCTGCCGTCGCTTCGAGCGGGGCAGAGGTTTGTGCTCCCGGCGGTTGAAAGAAAAGTGTTGTCCCCTCTCGGGTAATCGTCAATTTTGCGGGGGCTTCGGGGTTCGAATAAATTCCGACGTATTTATCCAACACCTCCGGGCTGACGGCGACCGATTCTAAGGAGGGAATCGTAAATGGTTTGTTGTAATAAATGTCGATAACACCGCGCATGATGTTGGCTACCGGGTACACCTTTGCGTTTGTTGTGTAAGCGACTGCCAGTTTTTCTTCCGGTAGGTAAGCCAGCCACGCGCCATAGTTGTCGGCCCCGCCCGTGTGCCCATAGAAGGTTTTACCGGCAAATGTGAAGGGTTCCATTCCTACCCCGTCACCGTCCTTTATCGTTTTCATTTGATCGAGGCTCTCCTTTGAGACAACCTTCCCGTCAAACAATGCCTGAATAAATTTGACCATGTCGCTTGGTGTCGAAACGATCGCGCCCGCGCTGAAAAGGAGACTTGGATGGGTTTCGGGAACCGGTTTCCAGTTGCCGTCCAGGTTCATATAGGTAAGTGCTTCGTTTTTGTTCACATCTATATTTCCGGTCGCGACGTAGGTATCCTTGAGCCCGATCTTTGCCGTGATTCTTTCTTTGAGAGTTTCTCCGTAAGATCTACCGGTTAACTTTTCAAGGAGAAAACCTAAAAGCACATAGCCGGAATTGCTGTAGGAATGCTTTGTGTCGGGTTCGAAATCAGGAGTGCCTTTGGCAATAAGGGCGAGCAATTCATCTTTTGTTATGGCATTTGTGTTTGATGAGGGCCGCAAATTCTTGTCTAAAACGGCATCATGGATACCGCTGCGATGCGCAAGAATTTGCGCAATGGTGATTTTATCGGCATTCGGGATTTGTGGGAAGAATTTGTTGAGAGGGTCGGTCAGCTTCAGTTTTCCTTCCTCAACAAGCTGTAGGATCATTGCAGCGGTGAACATTTTGGTGATCGAGCCGATCCGAAATCGGCTCGTTGCGGTCAAGGGTTTCTTTTCAGCCCCGTTGATTTGGCCGTAACCGATCGAACGGCTGTAAAGAGCGTTGCCGGTTTCGGCAATCACCAGACTTCCCATTGCTTTGTTTTTTTCGGCAAGTCGATCAAAAAATTGATCTAATTTAGCCTTGTCGAGCGTTTGTGCATAACCGGCCACAGTTAAGCCGAAGGTCAGTACGGTTGCGGATAGTGATTTAAATGTCATTGCGGTATGAGTTAAAAGAGCTTTGAATTTCAAAGTTGAATAATAAAAAAACAGCCCAAATCAGGACGTGAAAACCGTTTAATGCCAAAGCGTGCCGACTAATCCCAAAACAATGCCAAGCCATAAGCCAATGATAAATACAATGACACTTACGATCGCTGCAATGGCCTTATTGAGACCGACAAGGCTACGAAAACGGAAAATAAAGTAATTGCACAAACCTCCCATGGCGCCGGCTAAAGGAACGATTATGAGCGGTCTAACCATCCAAAATTTTCCCCATGCCGGGTTAGGATGATTGACGCCCGCCAGAAAAAGGGAGATCAGTAACAGGCCGATTCCTGCACCTGTTAACATTCTTTTAGTCAAGGAATTCAGATAAAATGGTTGCACTACATTGCTGTTCGGTGTCATGAGCATTTAGTTTTAAGCGTTATAAATAGTTTTTAAATTATTGATTAAAGTACTTTGAATTTCAAAGTAACCAAGTAAAAAAATAGTTACAACCTTTTAAGCTTCTCCAATTCAGCTAAGCCACTTTCGGCAGTAATCATCTGTTATTGAGGGGGTAAACTGTTAAGCAATTCCTTTGATCAATTTTTCTAAGGCATTTACATGGTCGCTAAACGCTTTTCGGCCAAGTTTTGTAGCGGCATACGTTGTATTGGTTTTTCGGTCAATAAACGATTTTTCCACACAAATAAACTCATCTTTCTCCAACGCTTTCAGGTGGCTTGCCAAATTGCCGTCCGTTACATCAAGAAATTCCTTCAGTGAATTGAAATCAAGCGTAGGATTAACAGCCAAAGCCGCCATAATACCGAGCTTGATCCTGCTTTCAAAGGCTTTATGTAAACCATTAATTGATATTTTCACCTTTCGTACCGATAATGCATGTATATGCCATACACAATGTGAACTACTCCAAAGCCTAACGCCCAGCATACCAATCCGTACTCAACAAAGTAGGCGCTCAGTAAGCCTAAACCGATCTGGATAAGCCCTAAACTTTTCATTATTTCATAGGTGAACCGGCCTGCATTGAACAGGGCCAAACCATAAAACAACAGACTGAATGGGGGTATAAAACCAATCAACCCCTTAGCGATCAAAATAAGAATCAGAAGCCCACCAACGATCAGCGGAACTGCCATATTGATTATGAGCCGTTTTACGATAGCATTCCAAAGTTTTTCGCCTCTTTTAGTTGCCTTATTGTAGGAAAGAAGAATAGCTGTGCCTATTGCCAACAGTAGAACGATAAGGGCCAGACCAATGACCTTCGATAAACTGCCTGTGGCAGTATAAATGATTTTGTCCGGATTAAAATCAAGAACTTCATAGGCAATGTATGTTCCTGCCAATGCATACAGGCCTGCCATGACGCCTGCCCAACCGGCCAGCGACAGAAATTTGGACGAACGCTCCATAATGGTGCGTATCTGAACGATGTCTCGAATATAATCTTGCTCTTCTTTCATTTAAAAGCACTTTGAAATTCAAAGTAACATCAAAAATTACAGTTCTGCAAAAATTTTTTGAATTAAATTATAAATTGCCGCTACACGGAGTATATCTTTCTGAAAATCTACACGGATAGCCCGAACCACCGAAACGGTAAATGTACAAATTTTAAGTGCTACCATCTTGCTCTTGAAGTCTTCATGGTTTTAAAGTTTAAACTATTGTTTTTTAATTTTCTTTTGTGAATACGCGCTCACCCCGGGATCCAATGCCTCATCCGTCTGCTGCGTTGTAAAATTTGAAAATTACTCCATCGAAGACGAAGTACATCACTGACTCGCATACCCGCAAACAAATAGGCAATCATCCATAAATTGCGGACATGATGCGCTTATTTCAAATTAACCGGCTATGGACTAAAATCGAAATCAGACCTTTCCGGTCATAAGTACAAATTATTGGACGGCAGTCCGTTAATCTGATATAAGTCAACCCATTAGCTGACGTTGGTCACATTAGATCCTATAAAACTATTGTATCATTGCTATCATTAATACAATAGATCCCATGAAATTTGAAGCTGCTCTTAAACAACTTGCTTTTGTTTTACCGGACTCCTGTAAAAATGCGGAGATTATTTTTCAAAAACGTTTTGGTGGGGAAAAACCTCTTCAGGTAACCGTTCCAAAACAACCGTTTCCACGACATGTCGTCTCAACTCAGCAACTTAGCTCCGGTTTTTGGCATGTGATTTTGGATTGGTGGGATGGCAATGAACACTACTGGACGGAACAGGATATCCTTATCAACTAGTCAATCTCAATTGGTAAGACCTATAAAAGATGAAACCTTTTGTCATCACCACCTTACTTACCGCACTGCAACTCAATCAGCATTGGCAAAGACATTTTCCGTTCTTAAAATTACGGATTTATACTCCGGAAGGTCGCACAATCAGGGGAGGAGTAAGCAATATCCCGCTTCATAAAATAAGTCGAAAGGAAAACGGACCAAAATGGCTCGTGATTTATCCAACTATAACCATTAATGCATTTGAAAAACTCTTCCAAACTACCTTCGGACTGAAAGCGAAAGTACTTCGTAAAGCAGGGTATACCTGGAATGATACCGATCATTGCAAAAATCAGAAACTAGTTCAGCAAAATAATAGATCTCCGGAACGCTCATTACGGCAGTAAGCATAATACTTTTACCAAATTACAAATGAAAACAAAAGCGATCAGTATTATTACTGTTCTTGCCTTTTCCGGACTCTTGGTTGTTTGGACAATACTTACTGTTTGGACAGAGGCCAAAGGGCCGCCAAAAAGCATTGATCTCGGCAATGGTAAAAAGCAAGTCTTGATTGTGTATGACCCCGATCCGATTTGCAATTTGGATGAAAAGGTATGCGTCACTTTCGGAAAAGCATTGGCAAAACGTGGAATAAAGGTAAAGGTCGCCACGGTGTCTGCCGCCGATAAGCTAAATGCTGCTGATTTTGAAGCATATGTTTTTTGTGCCAATACCTATAATTGGCGTCCGGATCGAGCTGTTACGGGGTTTATTGAGAAAACTTCAATAACCGATAAACCTGTTATAGCCATTACGCTCGGCTCCGGCTCAACCGAATCTTCGCAAAAAGCACTGGAAAAATTGATACTGAAAAAGAAGGGTAAACTGGTCGGGTCACGTTCATTTTGGTTGCTTCGCCCAAATGATGAATTAAGAATGGAAGAATCAAACGTAAAGGTAGCCCTGTCAATGGTCGATGAATGGGCCAAATCTGCTTTACCCTAAAATCGAGCGAATTTCAGAAACAAATAAACCGGCACAAAACAAAGTGATTATTATCAGTTGATCAAGCGTAGTTAGTCATTTCATAACGGATACGTTAGGCGTTATTTTAAACTGTCAGGTTTAACGACAGACCTTTTTTTAATCTTCAGAATAATGGATAAATACTTAAAAGGGAAGACGGCGCTGGTTACAGGTGCTGCTTCGGGAATCGGTAAGGCGGTTGCGCTTTTATATGGACAGCTCGGGGCAAATGTAATGCTTTCCGATGTCAACGATGCGTTAGGCAGGAAAGTAACAGAGCAAATGGTTTCGACGGGCATCAATGCTCAATTTTACAAAGCAGATGTAGGAGATCCCGTGCAATGCAGCCTGCTTGTGGAAAAAACAGTTTCAGCCTTTGGACAACTGGATATGGCCTGTAATAATGCCGGGATCGGTGGAGAAATGAATCAGACAGCCGATTATTCAACGGAAGGCTGGCTGAAAATTATCAATACCAATCTCAATAGCGTATTTTATTGTCTCAAGTATGAACTGCAAGTCATGCTGAAACAGAATGTGGCCGGATCTATTGTCAATATGGCTTCTATTCTGGGTCAGGTCGGTACAGCGCAGGCTCCGGGATATGTGGCTGCCAAACATGGAGTGGTAGGACTTACCCGGACAGCAGCTTTAGAGTATGCTTCGCGGGGGATTCGTATTAATGCTGTCGGACCGGCGTATATTGATACTCCGTTATTGGATCAGCTGCCTGAAGAAGCTAAACAAATGTTGACGTCACTTCATCCGATCGGCCGATTTGGAACAGCGGAAGAAGTGGCGGAACTCGTCATTTGGCTATCTTCTGACAAAGCTTCATTTGTTACCGGTTCATATTACCCAATTGATGGGGGCTATTTGGCTCAATAACCTTTCGCTTTAAATTTCCGCCTGAATTATGGCTTGGTACTTTTGGATTGGACTCGTTTTCGGTTTGCCGGCAGGAGTAATTACTTGGCTCATAACGGCGCCTTTGATTTTGGAAATAGACAGCAAAAAGCATCTTTATTCCTTACACTGGGGAAAGTGGATCGTTGCTCAATTTCTTCAAAATGGGGTCATTCAACTATCAATAATACGATGGACTACATTGATAGATCCATGGAAACCGGGCAAGAGCCGAAGCAGACCGGGTAAATCTGTACTTGAAACGTCCGATTCCGGTACAGTTAACCAACATTTACCCATTCGGATAATTGTCCGTAAAGCCATCCGTGTTTTAAAAACATTTCAAGTTCATACGTTTGAACTCAGCATAGATACCGATGATTACCTGCTCAATGCCTACCTGTATCCGGTATTCAGATTATTAAGTAATTCAAACTATCATTTACAGATCAACTTCACCGGCGATCTTTCTTTAAAAATTATCATTGAGAATCGTCCTTATCGCATTATCAAAGCATTTATTCGTTCATAACCACTTATAAACTGTTTATTATTATGGAATCTTCAATCAATGACGTGCTTAATAAAGTAACGGAGTTTCTTCGTACTGAATCAAAAACAGAAACCGTCGTAGGCCAAGCCTTCCAGTTAGGTAATTATTCCTGTGTTCCGGTCATTCGTATCGGAATGGGGTTTGGATTTGGAGGTGGTGAAGGCGAGGACAAAAAGCAGGGGCATGGCGAGGGAAGCGGTGCCGGAGCAGGTGTCGGAATTGATCCCATTGGGTTTCTGGTTACAAAGGGCGACCAAATTCAATTTGTTCCCACCAAACAATCTAAAGGACTGAGTGAAGCCTTTGAAAAAATGCCGGATATCCTAGAGAAATACCTGAGTAAAAAAGGGCAGCCCGAACCGGCAACCGTTTAAAAAGAGCCTATTGGTTTTAGAATACGAATGAGAGAATTTTCTTATTCGTATTCTAAAACAATTGTTAAAACGGTATGCCGGCTGGTATTTGAATCAGACGGCAATAACAATCGACTTTAAAGCATAATTAACCTCTTTCTTCTCAGCCATGCTCACTGAAATCTCACCTGAAGTTATCGACCATCTGCTGAGTAACCAGTATTTTGGCCGTATGGCTTGCTCCGCCGATAACCAAGTCCTGATTGCACCGATGATGTTCTGCTTTGATGGCCGGTACATCTATGGCATTACCCGCGAGGGCACTAAGCTGCAAATGCTCAGAAAAAACCCCAATGTGGCTTTTGAAATAGATGATATGGTCAGCCCCGGAGTCTGGTGCAGTATTGTTATCCAAGGTGAATTTGAAGAGTTGCAGGGAGAGAAACGGGAATATGCTGTTTATCTGCTCAGAGACCGCAGGGTTCCGATATTTGCCAATGAAACAGTAGGCCATTTAGGTGAGAATCATCATGACGATCCCAAATTTATTACTGCTGTTGTTTACCGAATTCACATTAAGATTAAAACAGGTCGCTGCTATCAGCAGGAATTTGAATTCAGACCATCATTAGATACAACCTAAGACTGAGAACATTGCCTTAAATAAATTTAAGGCAATTAACAGTAAGTAGTTTAGCCAATGTACTTAATCCTTTCTTTTCTGTAAAAATTATCGAACTGCTCGCTATGTAATTTTTGATAAAACGCGGCCAACCGGTTGAGGTTATTTATTAGCTGATTTAATCGTTGTAGCCTTAGCAGATATTTGCTCCAATACAGACAGCCGTTCTTCCAAAGATGTGTTTTGTTTTTCCATTTCATTGATTTGTTTTTGCTGTTGATGAATTTGCTGCTGTTGTTCTTTGATTGCGTTTACCAACGGAATTACAAAATCAGAATAGGCCAGAGAATACATACCATCCACCGATTTTTTCAATCCGCTGAAAGGTACATTCAGTTCTTTCATAACAATCTCAATATCTTGAGCAATAAAGCCATCGTGCCGAACACGGGCTTTGTCAGTAATGAAGTTGAAGGAGACCGTTTGTAAACGGTTGATAAAGTCCAGTCCTAAACGATTTGTGTAAACAATATCTTCTTTTAAACGGCGATCGGAAGGGTTACTCCAGGCTACCTGTCCTTCAATGACTGTAACGCTTCCATCGCCAATTCTAACCTTGTTGCTCGCATCTACTTTGGCATTGGAACCAAGCGCTGTGGCGTTAGTAAAATCACCCGTGGCATTTGAGTTCGCCCCTAATAAGGTATTATTACTACCGGAAATGATTGTCGTCCCTGCTAAATAGCCGAAAACTGTATTGTTAGAGCCGGTCGTATTGGCCGGAAGCGCATACCCTCCACCGGCCGTATTGAAATAACCGGTCGTATTGGCATTCAGCGCATTGCTTCCATTGGCTGTATTGTAACCGCCCGACAAATTTGAATACATCGCAAAATACCCTGCCGCCGTATTGTAGCTACCCACCATATTTGCTTTAAGCGCAAAAGCCCCGTCAGCGGTATTAAAGGTGCCTGTAGAGTTTGCCGGGAGAGCATTGTCACCGGTTGCGGTATTGTTAGACCCTGTTGTATTGGAAATGAGCGCTCTGTAGCCATTGGCGGTATTGTAATGCCCCGTTGTATTGAATTGAAGGGCGTAAACCCCAACAGCAGTATTTTCATAACCGTCTGTATTGGATTTAAGAGCATCCGTACCGAAAGCGATATTGGTCGAATCATTAACATTGTTGGTACTTCCTTTCAGTCCTTTTGGGGTAATGGTAATTGAACCGTTTGTGGCGTTGATCGTAGCAAGTTGTCCGTTAGCTACTACAGAACCAAGTGTTAACAGCATCGAAAGCCCGGTAGCCCACTTATTCTTAACGTTGAATTTTGAGGTATATATCATGTTTTTAAAATTTAGAAAAAGTTTACAAAACCAAACCAATAATGACCGGAAAGAAAAAAATGGTTAAAATCAGCAGTACCAAACTGTTTTCAATCGCAAAAGGTATTTTGTCTATGCAGTGGCCAAGGGGATTGGCCGCTAAGCCGGTGCGGCTGTTAAAATGAAAACCCATCAGCAACGTTTACCTAAAGCAGCTCTATCCTCAGGTCATCAAAATAAACGGTTCCTTCCGACTCTTGGTAGGTAAAACCCAAACGGCAACTGATTCTTACATGACCATCGCCGGAGTTGAAAGGAAGCAGCACTTGTGTCCAGTCAGTTGTGCCCTTTAGGTCTTTACTTCTCGGTGGAAAATCAGCACTGTTTATGCTTGTCACGACACTTAAACATCCCCCTACTCCTGCGGCGTTGGCATTGGTGGTAATGTTCTCGGTTTTAACCCAGCCTTTCAATACATAATTGGTATAAGGAGCAAGCAAAATAATCCGATACGCCTGCACATCATTGCTTTGTACCGGTCCCGATGCCGGTCCCGAATAAATCCGGATGCAGTTGGAGCCATTACGCCCCTGCCCCGTTAGCCATGAAAATACGGCCTGATCGGGTTTCAAGCCGTCTTTTAGCCAATATGAAAAAGAACTGCCGCTTACAAAGTCAACCGAGTTCTCAAAATCGGCATTAGGAAGCAGGGGAAACCCGCCGTTCAACGTTAATTTTAGATTAGAAGTAGTACAGAAAGAGGGATTATTTCTATTACAGACCCAATACACCAGGCTATCAGTACCGGTATTTTCATTTGAGAAGTAGCTGATGGTTCCATCCGAGTTGACCGTTGCCGTTCCTCCGGTTGGGTTGACAATGATCACGGGTAAAGTAACCTGTGTCAAATTCGTAATGGCCGAACCATCAGGGTTAAAATCGTTGGACAGGATGTTAATTTTCTTGGCGTATCCCGCTGTGACGGACGCATTATCCGCTTGAGCCATCGGTGTTCCACATTGCCTGATCAACGCAGCAAATGCACTTCCTTTAAAAGCCTGAAAACCGGGAAGTAAACTGACACTATTACCCGCCCTGTATATCACCGTATTGCCGACGGGTATTTCCTGCGTGGAAACAAGGCTTTGAGCAGCCTGCTGAACTCCCGATGAAGCGGTAGCCGAAACTACCGCAGTATCGTTCACTGTCTTGACGGTAAATGACTGACTTACCTGAGGTGCACAGCCGTAATTACAGGTCACCGTATAATTTGTCGTGGAAGTTGGGCTGACCGTAATAGAAGGTGTGGTTTCGCCGTTTGACCACAAAAATGTCCCGTAACAGCCATAAACAGAAAGTTTAGTGGCAGAACCCGGACAAATGGTATTTACGCCATAAATAATGGGGGGATCAATGCCGCAATTCTTCCCATAATTTCCACTGACAGGACTTGAAACAGCAGAAGCTCCGTTGGAATCCGTAACCCGAATACGTGCCCGATAAGGCCCGGTTTGTGGAATCACATAGTCGTAATTGTGAGCATTGAGAGCAGGCGTCTCAAAAACACCGTCGTTGTTAACATCAAATTCAGCAGTAAACGAATCACCGTTGGAATCTGTGGTATAACCGGCATCAAAGCGAGTGCCATTGCCCGAATAAGGGGCATTAGGATAATAAATTTTCAAATAAGGCTTGGGAGCTTGGTTGCCAACCGTTACTGATAAAGTAAAACCGGGAGAAACGGTTCGGTTTCCCTGCCTGTCACCTACGGCAATACTGAATGAGTTAGTCGTTCCCGCCTGATAATAAGGCGTTCTAAACGTAGTATCTATATTCAATCGGTTTATTACAAGTTCGTCAATGAGCTGTCCGTTATTGTCGTATAAATGTGCATAAGCTATACTGTCAGAACCGGAAGCGACAAATCGTATATTCAATAACCCGCCCCCTACAACGGGACTGACTGTTCCGTTGGTTAAGACCGTTAAATTGGGCCTGTACAGGCTTGCTTTTCTATGACGGTTGAAATAATAACTTTCATTTAACATTAATGCTGCCCCATATTCCAATCGTGTATAGTCATTTGGATAAAGAGCAGGAAAAAAGCTGCCTCTTATCCCCCTGAGTCCATTGCCCATCAATCCTCCGAAAAAATTTTCGTCATGACGAGCATCGTGACGTAGACCAAAGGCATGACCCATTTCATGGCATAAAGCTCCCAGATAGGAAGAAGCTACGGTACTGAATGTATTCTTTTCAAACCAGGCAAAAGAAACATCCTGAACCAAAGGATAAGGGCCCAATTCAGGAACAATTTGACCCGCATAATTGGTATTGTCCAACAACCGTTGTGGATTGAATAATTGAATGACGTTACTTCCCAACTCAGCCGTCGCCGATCTATTGCCGTTTCCACTTTCACCCCCACCCCCCATGGCAAGCCCGCCGATAAAACTTCCATCCGGAAGCTGTACCTGTGTCTCCGGAATAAGTACCCATACTTCCCCTTCCAAATCAATGGTTAGACCTGCATTTTTGGCGGCAAACCTTGTTCTGTCAAATAACTCCCCCCCATTATTCCCTCTCAGATAACTGTCCGTTTCAGGAACGTTGACCAGATGGATTTTGGGTCGGGGAGAATCCTCTTCCGTTTCAAAAATAAACGTCTTCGGCCCGAAACCATTCTGCTCCATATTATCACGAAACCACATTTGTGCCATTTCTATGGCAAATTGCAGGTTCTCTTTATAATTGGCTTGGGGAGTACGATTGGAAGGGACAATATAGCCTATTTTAACTTTTGCCGGAGGCCAGTCAGGAATACCGCTGCCGCCGATTCGGGCAGCCGCAGATACGACGGTTGTTTTTTCAAAAGGAACCTTATAATCGCTGTTTGAGCCATTTAAAAGAGGGATTTGGGCATTTAATGAGGCACCGGTGCTCAAACAGAATAACATTAAAGAGCAGAAATGTGTTGCTATCCTTTTCATCGGGTCTATTGATTTAACCGGCATTTACCAAACTAAATTTGCCCCGTTGTCCCAATATGCTATAACTTTAAAAAAGAGTTGCATCATCCCGGAGTTATAAAAAATTGGCGTGTATCCGACTTTTTCACGTTTAAGTTTATCCCAACTAAGGAATCTTCGGGATAAACAAATATGATATAAAACATCTTTTTGAGTGACTTTTCACCAAGATGCCCCGATTCATTTGAACGGAAGCAGGTAGAGTAAAGTGTAAGTCTCCCTAAGGAGCGGATAGTTTAAAAGCAGAAAATTGGATGACACGCCGATGTGGCGATTTTTGATAAATTTACCAATTAAACAATTGCTTATGAGGCGGCTATTTATAGTGACACTCTGATAATTTGAACTTTAAAATTCAAACCTACACATGAACAAAGCGCAAATTTTAGTCAAAAAAAGATTTGAAGAAATCAGCAATAAAGTTGATAAAGTGTATGACAATTTTATTCTGGAAACTATAAACGATCATTGTTTACGAATTGCAGTTATGCAGGAAGAATATAGATGGCACTATCACAAAAACACGGACGAGCTATTTGTAGTCCTGGAAGGCGAGCTCAAAATTGAAATTAAAGACCATGAAACTGTGTTTTTAAAACCGGGCGAGTTCATTAAAATTCCTTCAAAGACTATCCATAAGACAAGTGCTGTAACCAGAACAGTAAATATATGTTTTGAAAAAAATGCAGATGACACAATTTTTGTTGACTAAGTTTATCGGCGAAAAAGTGTATTGCTGTTTTATAGTTAAAATGAAGCAATGTGGATGTATTAATGGTACCTGAATAAAAAATCAGCGCCCTTGATAGAAATTTAAACCTGTCAATAAAAAATACCTGCATACAACAGCCGCTTGGCAAACAGTGAACTGTCGCAAAACAATTCACTGTTTGCCATTAATATACTTTAATATAACCATTAATCAATCGCAATACTTTCAACACCTTTTTCAAAAGCTGTTTCTTTAATGCCGTCAATTCTTAAGCCTTCGGCTCGAACAATGGTCACGTCTGTAATGCCGAGAAATCCGAGTAAGAATTTGAGGTATGGACTGACAAAGTCAAACGACTGAAATGCACCTTCCGAATAAACACCGCTTGAAGCAATCGCAACATACGCTTTTTTGTTTTTCAAAAGACCTTCAGGTTGGCCGTTTGCGTTATATCGGAACGTAATTCCCGGTCTTGCAATGTGGTCTAAATAGGCTTTCAAGGGAGAAGGAATAGCAAAATTATAGAAAGGTGCACCAATCACGTAAATGTCTGCTTCCTGCATTTCTGCAATCGCTTCCTCTGAAATTTTAATGGCCTTTACCTGTTCAGGGGAGTGGTTTTCGGTAGGCGTGAACCACGAGCCGATTTGCAGTTCGTCTAAATGCGGAAAAACGTTTATTGTCAGGTCCCGTTCCTTAACAATGCTGTCGGGATACTTTGCCTTGATTTTTTCAATAACCGCGTTTCCGAGTTTTTTGCTAACGGACGCTTTGCCTTGCGGGCTTGAGATAATGTGCAATATTTTTTTCACAGTGCTTATTTTTTGATGGTTAATACTCTTTTCTCAGTTGTTGCCTGTTTTAGGGGAAACGATCAATATCGCTAAGACCGTAGTACGTAATTTTTGTTGCTTTCATTTTTTTATTTTTTGATGTTGCAAACTTATGTATATTTGCTAACAAAAGATTAGTAGTAAACTAAAGGTTAGTAGTAACGTTTTTGTTACTACATCAGCAAAATGGGAGAATCAGTAGGTAAAAAAGCCGCGTTTTCTGAATTGCAATGCAGCAAAAATTTGGCTGCAACGGAAGATGCATTATATGTTGTTGGCGGAAAGTGGACATTGCGGGTGATCATTGCATTGTTGAGCGGACACACGCGCTTCAACGATTTGCAGCGTACCCTAAAAGGTATCTCCGCAAGAGTGCTCTCGGGCGAATTGAAAGACTTAGAGCTAAACGGCTTGGTAAAAAGAGTGGTTGATCCTGATCAAAAACCGGTGGTGGTAGAATATGTACCGACTGAATACAGCAGTTCATTGAAGGATATAATTTCCACGTTGGCTGATTGGGGTATAAAACACAAAAAGAAAATTACGGCCCAAGAATAGTCGTAGGTCTATTTTTCTTTTCCGGTTTTTAAGTCGCGGCTTTAGAACTGATGATAAAAAGCCGCTCCCAATGATGAGAGCGGCAAGATGAAAAGTGATAAGGTAATGCCAATCTCCTGATATAAATCCTTGGGCTATAGCGATTAACATACCGGCGTTTACAGGTTCATGCCACCCGTTAGTTCAATGCGCTGACCATTCACCCATTTGGCTTCTTCGCTGCATAGGAATGCTACTACTCCGCCAATATCATCGGGCAGACCGACCCGCCCCAACGCCGTTATGCCGGCAACATATTCGCGCATAGCCGGTGTATCTTCCATAGCCCCTCCCCCAAAAACGGCTCCCGGAGCCACCACATTGGCAGAAATACCTCGCCCACCCAACTCAAGCGCCAAATATCGGGTGAAAACCTCCACTGCCCCTTTCATTATTCCGTAAGCCGAAACACCGGCATAGGAATACCGAGCTACTCCGGATGAGATGTTGATGATCCGGCCGCCATCGCGGAGAACCGGCAACGCCTTTTGAGTCAAAAAATAGACTCCTTTCAGATGAATATTCATCATTTCGTCAAATTGGCTTTCGGTCGTCTCTGCAATGAGGGCTGAAAGGCTCGTCCCGGCATTATTGATAAGGAAATCGAACCGGTCAGTTCCGAACGTGGTTTCAAGTGTTGGAATGAGCTGTTGAAAAAAAGCGTCGAAACTGCCGATGTCGGCTGTATTGAGAGACAAAGCCACCGCCTTACGTCCAAGGGATTCTATTTCTTTGACTGTATTTTGAGCTTCGGTCTCGTTACTGCGATAGGTCAACAGTATATCAATTCCTTTTTGGGCCAGGCTCAGGGCAATGTTTTTACCGATACCCCGGCTTCCGCCGGTTACCAATGCGATTTTTTCCGTTGTCATTTAGCTTCTTTTTTTCTTAAAATTAACGTGACAAAAGTCTGCCAAATGACGCGTTGAATGTTTGTCTGAATCAATCCATTTTATGTATAATTCAAACTATTGGCTTGTACGCGAAAGGCACCCGGAGCAAAGGCTGTCTCACGTTTAAAGAATTTGGCAAAATGCGCTACATCAGCAAACCCAAGGCAATCGGCAATTTCGGCGATGGTCCAGTCGGTTTGGATCAACAGGACTTTGGCTTCCTGCACGATGCGTCCGGCAATGAGGTCGGTGGTAGTGAGTCCGGTTGTTTCTTTGAGCACCTTGTTCAGATGGTTGACATGAACCGCCAAGTGATCGGCATAGTCAATGGCCGTACGCAGGCGTATGTGCTGCTGCGGGGTTTCCAGCGGGAACTGCCGCTCCAATAGCTCAACAAACAATGATGTCATTCGGACGGATGCATTGTGGTTAGGATGGAGCGCTGTATTTGCCTGCAGCTTCTGTCCAATGTGAATCAGTTGCAAAGTGTAGGTACGCAACAAATCGTATTTATAGACATAATCGGTAGCTATTTCGGCATGTATCTGTTCAAAAATGCCTTTTACGTGCAGGTAATCCGTTTCGGACAAGCTATAAATTGGGTACCCGGGTGCTTTAAAGATCGGCAGTTCGTCCAACAGCACCCCGCTTTTTGTTGGCTGAAGAAATTCGGCGGTAAAGACACAAAACTGCCCGCTTTGTCGTTCTTGCGGTAACCAATGGAAAGGAACCTTAGGCGTAGAGAAAATCAGCGTAGGTTGGGTGACCTCGACGGTGTCGTCAGCATAGCGGGCCTGACTGCGCCCGATCAAAAGGCTGATTTTGTAGAACGCACGACAGGCATAGGGCAGCGCAGGTTTCTCGCGCGCCGGCTGTGCAAAATCATTCAGGTTAAACACATTGAAATGCCCGGCTTCCTGCTGAATACCGGTTGGCAGCAGCGCACTTAAATCAGTCGACGAGCCGGTCGACAGTCGGTAGCAAAGTTCTTCCAGAGAAGTAGCGTTCATCACTATTTGTTTTGTAAAAATCAAATATATGAAAACATTCTCCCATTCTTACATAGCAATGTATTTAGTGGCCGGCGGAGTATCCATTACTGTACGTTTTACTAATCAGGTAGTTTATCCACCACCACTTTCAAAAAATCCTCCCGAAAATTGCTCCCTAATGGCACTTCTCCTTTATGTAGCAATAGAATTCTATATGACTCTATTATGCTGATTTTCAGAATATTTACTGCAAATGAACGGTGAACTCTTACAAATTGCGAAGCGGGCAAAAGTTCCAAAACAGAACTGAATGTTTGTGTGATCTTGAAGGTACTGTGTTCAGTGACAAATTTTACTTGATTGCCTTGGGCTTCCACATAATAAAGCTCATCGAAAAGTAATTTTATCAGTTTACTGTCTGATTTTATGAAGGTGTAGTTTTCTTTGGTATTCGGTTGCTGTTTTATAGCTGCTTTGGCCTTGTCGATGGCTTGCAGAAAGCGGTCCATTGAAAATGGCTTCAAAAGATAGTCAGTAGCGGCCAGATCAAAGGCTTCATGAGCGTGTTCTTTGTACGCGGTGGTAAAAATAGTAATGGGTTTGATTTGCAGACTTTTCAGGAAATTAACGCCGCTCATGACGGGCATATTGATGTCCAGAAACAACAGATCTACCTTTCCGGTCTCCAAGACAGGTCTTGCCATAAACACATCAACCACCGATCCAACCACCTCTATTTCAGCCAAATGACTACAATACCCTTCAATGAGTTGGCGCGCCAGAGGTTCGTCGTCTACGATGAGTGCCTTCAGTATCATGTCAATCTTAATTTAATCATAAAAGTATTATTTTTCTGCCCAATACTTAAATCATGGCGGTTGGGATAAGCCAATTCCAGTCGTTTTTTTACATTTTCCAACCCCAATCCGCTATGCTGTTCCGGCGTAGGCTCAGACAGGTTGGGGGTAAAACTGTTTTGAACGGAAAAAAGAAGGGTTTTGCCCCAAATTTGCAAATCTATGGCAATGTTAATCCGAGGGTCTTGGGTATTTTTGGAGTGTTTAAACGCATTTTCCACAAATACGATCAAGAGCATGGGCGCAATTGGTGGTGCTTCGGCAACATTTTCCGGCCAATTCGCCACCAATTCCAATCGCTCGCCAAGGCGTATTTTTTCAAAATCTATGTAGTTTTTGATGTAATTTATTTCATCTTCCAGTGTTACCATGGTTGCTTTGGTATCATAAACGGTATAGCGCAACAGGTCTGACAATTTGAGAAGCAAGGGCGGCAATTTGGAAGCATCGTGGATGGAAAGTGCATACAGATTGTTGAGGGTATTAAACAAAAAATGAGGACTCAACTGACTCTGGAGCAGTTTCAACTCGGCATCGCTTGCATTGGCTTTGGTTTCGGCTTTAGTGATTTTCTGCTCAATCTGGTGTTTAATAATGGTAACTCCCATCGTTGCCACGAAACCTAAACTCATCAACGTAAAATTCAGATACAACAAGACCGTGAAACTCTCATTCACTCTTAAATAATTGATTATCAGACCAAATCCTGCTATGAGACCCGCAAATAATACGCCCAGAATCGTTATGGTTCGATCTTCACTGTCGGTGTTTCTGCTCAAATAATAGCCGGCCAAAAAACGACCCGCTAAAATACAACTTATCGTCAATAAGGTACTGATCAGCGTTTGGTCCTTTTCGCGTTCTAAATCAATGATGTGAAACGTAAAAAGCAGTACAAAAAACAATGCTGCAATGCCGATCATCCATTGTAAAATAGCAATTAAAAACTGCTTCTGCTTTCCAAAGATAAGCCAGAGGACAATCAGCAAAATGATGATAAGAAAAATTTGGCCGGCCATCTCAGTTCGGTTTTACTTCAAAATTGGCAATTCCTGTTCAATTTTTTTCTTACTGACTGACAGAAAGGTCTTTTTGACTGACGAAAACTGCCAAATGCGAATTCAGACCCGGACTCTTGGCCCTCGTCAGTCAATTTTCCCATTTTATCACAGCATCCGGACTTTCTGTCAGTCCCATAAGAAAGGGAAAAATTATCTTTCAGAGTTTTGCTTCAAAAACAGCCAAGCAGCATGAAAAAAATTATCCTATTCTTCTTATTCATTGCCACTAATACGTTGGCACAAAGCAGCCTGAAAGGGGAAATCAAAGACCACAACAACGAAGCCGCTGTAGGGGCCAATGTACTGTTGATTGCACTTCCCGATAGCCAACAAGTGGCAGGCAACACGGCGAATGCACAGGGAAAATTTGAATTCCCTAACTTGAAATCGGGCAACTACTTCTTAAAAATCAGCTACATGGGGGCAAAGAATTATCAAAGCCCCGTCATTCGGCTTGGAGCCAATGCCATTACGCTTCCCACCATTTTTTTACTTCCCGCCAAAGTACAACAGTTGGGTGAAGTAGTAGTGAAAAGTACCCGCCCGTTGGTGGTACAGGAAGAAGACAAAACCGTCATAAATGTAGAGGCTATGGGTGCAGCAGCCACCCTTTCGGCCCAAGAAGTACTGGAAAGAACCCCCGGCGTAGTGATAGACCAAAACGGCAGTATACAACTCAATGGCCGTACCGGCGTGCTGGTGCTTATTGACGGGCGACCTACCTATATGAGCGGAAGTGATTTGGTCGCTTACCTTAAATCACTCCCTGCTCAAATGTTGGACAAACTGGAACTGATGGACTCCCCTCCTGCCAAATACGATGCCGCCGGCTCGGCTATCGTCAATATTGTACTGAAAAAAAACCGACTATACGGACTTACCGGCAATGTAAGCAGCAGTCAAAGCATAGGGCATACCTGGCGAAGTTATAACAATTTGAACCTAAATTACAGGCAGGGAAAACTGAACCTCTTCGGAGGAATCGGTTTGCCTCGTGATGCCAACCGTACGGTGACCACTTCCACAAGAACCATTACGGAAGGGAGTAACAGCCAGCAATACATCAGCGAAAATACGGCAACTAACCGGAGCCTGAGCGGCACCATCCGATTGGGTTTTGACTACGACAAAAGCAAAAATACGGTGTTTGGCGGTCAGGTGTCTTTACAAAAAAGCAACAGAAACGATGGTGCCGTTTTTGCCAATCTGGTCAATAATGTGAATTTTTCCGGTGCAAATAACGGTCAATTTGATTGGAACAACTTAAGTGCCAATCTGAATTTTACCCATAAACCCAAAAAACAGGGAAGTGAGTGGAGCGGTGATGTCAGCTATCAGCAATTTGGCTCTGACGGAGTTAGAAATTTTCAAAGCAGCCATGCCGGCAACACACAGATTTTCAACAACATATTCCTTACGCCTGCAACCATTTTGACCTTCAAAACGGATTATCGGCGGCCTGTTTCTAAAAAAACCGTGATGGAAATGGGAGCAAAAGTGGGTTTGGTGAAAAATACCAATCAGGCCGACGTAGAAAATAAAAATGACCAAACTTTTGTGATAGATCCTACCCAAAGTAATCATTTTGTGTATAACGAAAACATCAATGCTGCCTACTTCAGCCTAAAGCATACCATAAACAAAAGAACGAGCTTACAGATGGGCTTGCGTGCCGAAAACACCAATATCGAAGGCAATCTACTACCCAATATCGCTACTGCAGGGGAGCAATTTTCTCAGCATTTTACCAACCTGTTCCCTACCTTTTTCTTTCGACGGGCGTTGGATAGTTTGGGCAAACACAATTTGAATTTCAACTATGGCCGCAGAATAAATCGCCCTAGTTATCAGCAGTTTAATCCGTTCCTAAACTACGTAGACGACTACACCTACACCAGCGGAAACCCGACGTTGAAGCCTTTTTATCTGCATAATTTTCAGCTTCGTTATCAGAACACCGGTGGCTTCAGCATAGGCGCAGTGCTGGATTTTGCGGATGGATTGAATGAAAATCTGAGTATTCGTGAGGGGAATAAATTTGTGCGACGACCTTTTAATTTGGGAAAAGGGTATCGATTTGGGATAGTAAGTAATTTCAACAAAAAAATAAACAACTACTGGACAACCAATTTCGGTTTTCAGGGCTTTCGGTTCAATATAAATGGTACTGTAAACGGGGATGTGGCCGTTACGCAATACGTGTCATTCCGTATCTATGCCGGTCAGCAATTCAGTTTTGGTAAGGGTTGGTCGGCGGAGTTGTACACCAATTTTTCGGCAAAAGATAAACTGTTTACCATGACCTTGGGCAATTTCTATTCGATTTATGCTAGTATTGGGAAGAAAATACTAAAAGAGAAAGGCAGCCTCCGTTTGATAATAGACGACCCTACGTTTGCCAACTATCGCACCGAAACCATGGCTAATTACCAAAATACGGTGCAATACCGAAAAAGTCTGAACGATACCCGACGCATCGGGCTTAATTTCAGTTACCGTTTCGGGAATGAAAAATATACCCGCCGCCGCCAAACCGAAGACGCTGCGGAGGAAGAACGCAGAAGGGCACAATAGTTGAAGTGTTTTTCTATTAAAGCCACCATTTTCAATAAATAAAATCGGAAAAGTAAGAGAGCATATAGACTATAAACAATCAGCTAAAAGTGGACAGAAGTCGCTAAAAAGAAAGAGAAAATTCAGAGAACCCACACGTGGCGAAAAAGGAACAGTACCTTCGCATTGGCGTTCACCCGTCCTGCACAGCGGTGTATCGCTTGACTTCCTCCTTGCCAACGCCTTCTGTTCACTTTCACTTGAAGCCATATACTCTTGGCGGTCTACTGAGTAGCCCAACGTTGATTCTTTAATTTTGCCATCGCAATGATTCACTTAACAAAAGTCTTACTTTCCAATGATAAGTAGAAGAAAACTGCGGGTGCACCGACCCCGGAGTGTGATGTTAGAGTGAGCAGGCCATTAACGTTGGATGAATGCACGCCTATCTGCTGCATCAAACAATGAACGTTCATCGGTTCAGGGAATTTAAGAACCTTTCGGGGTAACGGGTTCCTGAAACAGCCCCGGCAGGCATAATTGCTTCAATACCTTGTAAGTCCTCCCAGGTAAGCTGTACATTTTCGGATCCGATGTTTTCTTCAAGGTATTTTATACGTTTAGTCCCGGGAATGGTAATGATATCTTCGCCTTGGGCGAGCACCCACGCAATCGCCAACTGAGATGGGGTGCATCCTTTTTCGGTGGCCAGCTTTGTAATTTTTTCTACCAACTCAAGATTTTTGTAGAAGTTCTCTCCTTGGTAGCGTGGCATGTGGATGCGGCTGTCTTTCAGATCCTCCGGTGTTCGGATTTCACCGCTTAGAAAGCCCCGACTCAGAGGGGCATAAGCCACCATACCGATACCCAATTCGCGAATGGTTGGAAGAACTTCGGCTTCAATGTCGCGGCTCCAAAGCGAATATTCTATTTGAAGTGCAGTAATGGGATGCACCACAGCAGCCTTACGAATAGAAACTGCCGATGCTTCAGAGAGGCCGATGTAACGAATTACCCCTTTTTCTACGAGATCGGCCAGAGCGCCAATCGTATCTTCAATAGGCACAGTTGGATCTACCCGTGCAGGAGTGTAGAGATCAATGTAATCCGTTTTAAGGCGTTGGAGACTGTAAAAGACCGCGTTGCAAAGGTAATCAGGGCGGCCGGTCACCGAACCGGGGCCCATAGACCTGTTAGGTCCGGCCGTAACCAACTGGCCGGTTTTTACAGAGAGAAAAGCTTTGTCACGTTTGCCTTTAATGGCCTGAGAGATCAACGCTTCATTGTGGCCTGTGCGGTAGTAATCGGCTGTATCCAAAAAGTTGTGCCCGAGCTCAAGGGCTCTTTCGATAGTGGCGATGGATTCCTTATCGTCGGATTGTCCATAGGCTCCCGACATTCCCATGCATCCTAACCCTACTGCCGATACAAGAGGTCCATTTTTTCCCAATTTTCTGTTCATCATCTTAGCGTTTGTTTGTTGAGCAAAGGTCCGGAGAAGTTTAGAAAATGAACCGGACAAAACGCATTAGTTTCCTGACAAATCCTGAACGAACATGGTTATTGTTTTGCCCGTTGCTTTTTTAAACAAACGGGAGAAGTATTCCGGATCGTTGAAACCCAGGTCGTAGGCCAGCTCTTTAACAGAACTTTCAGCGTAGTAGAGGCGGCGTTTAGCCTCCAATATAAGACGGTTGGTGATGAATTCTTTGGGAGAAAGCCCGGAGTAGTGTTTAACAATGTAATATAAACTGTTGGTGTTGAGCGCGAGTTTTTCAGCGATATCACTAACGGTTGTGTGATCGGTGAGGTGATTTTCTATAAAGAGCTTGAAACGAATGTATTGGGAAAGTTTGCTGTCTGCGGGGCTTTTACCGGCAGCGAAGTATGCGGTATTGATTTCTGTTAACAAGCTGTTGAGGTGCGCAAGAATAAGCTCAGGATCAGTATCCGCCGTGCTTAATAAATCGCGCAGTAGTCCGAAGATGGATTTGAGTCTTGCAGCAGCAGATGGGGTGAATTGTAATTTTTGATTATTGAAAGGGTTGATAAGGAAGGGATATTGTTTTGGCAATTGGGAAAGGCATTCTTCATCAAAACCAAGTTTAAAATAGTCGGTGCCTTTTCCGGTAGTCGGCAGTCGGTGGATTTGGTGAGGAAGGATAAAAAGGAGTTCATTATTTTTTATATCAAACTCCCGGAGATCAACGCCGTGGCGTGTGCAGCCTTCCAGCATAAAAAGGAAAAAGTAGTGAGTTTTGCGATGAGTAAGGCCATAGCTATCGGCAATTTCGGCAGGAAGATGGCCGAAGTCAGGAGATATAAGGAGGATAGGAAGTCTATGGTTTTGTTTATAGAGATTGAGGAACGATTCGATATTTTGCATAGAGCAAAAATAGGGAAATAGTGTATTTGATTTTATGGAAAGACAGTATCATAAATCGTTTCAAATCCTGTTAATTGAATGAGCGTCTGAATTCCAACGGTGAGAGGTTCGTTTTCGTTTTAAATAGTTTACTGAATGATTGCGAGTGCTCAAATCCCAAAGCATAGGCCACTTCGCTTATTGATAAGTTGGTCGTAGACAGTTTCTCTTTCGCTTTTTCGATGAGTTTAGCATGAACATACTGTTGCGCATTTTGACCTATCAATGACCGTAACATATCACTTAAATAACTGGGTGAGAGGTTTAGGCATTCTGCAAGATAGTGAACTGTGGGCACACCCCGGTTTGAGGAAGTTTCACTGTTAAAATAATCGTCTAACAGATTTTCGAGTTTTTGCAACAGGTCGTTACTCACGGCTTTACGGGTAATGAATTGACGTCTGTAAAAACGATCAGCGTAGTTCAGCAATAGTTCAATTTGGGAAATAACGATGTCTTGACTAAAATCATCAATTCTGCTTTTCAGTTCATTTTCAATCATTTCGAAAACAGAGATGATCGTTGCTTTTTCAATTTCTGAAAGATGCAGCGCTTCATTTGTTGAGTAGGAAAAAAAACCACACTGTTTGATCTTTCTTGCCAAAGGATAATTCCATAAAAAATCCGGATGTATAAGCAACGTATAGAGCGAACAGTCCGCTGCATTGTTGTTTTCATCATTATTACTGCCGATCAGTTGATTGGGAGCAGCGAACAGCAGCCCACCTTCGTCAAAATCATAATACCCTTGGCCATATTTTAATTTTCCGCTGAGTCTTGGTTTATACGATATTTTATAGAAGCTCAGCACATGAAAATCGGGAATGCTGTTTAGATCAACTGGATTAGATGCTCCATTGATTATACTGATCAACGGATGCAGCGGTTTTGGCAAGCCAAAAGCCCGATGTGCGTCCGCTATAGAATTGAGCTTAAGATGGTTATTTTCTTCTTTTTTCATATATTAAATAACGAATATAACGCTAACCGATCATTAAAGTGTATCGGTTAGCGTTGGTCAGTAAACAAGGTTTTTGCCAAATCTTTTATTTTGATTCACCCTGAGCTGAGTTGGAGACCGACTCCCATTCTTCCCAAGTGGCCAATCGCTCAGCATAGGCAGTACGCACCCAAGGCAAATTATGACTGCCGAGAAAGAACCGTAACGGCGGATTTTCGGCGTCCACCATTTTGAAAAGTGCCTCCGGCGTCGCCTCAGGATCACCCCGTTCCATGGTTTTTAACCCTTCCACAAAATGGTCTTTAAAATCGGTGTAAATGTCAAGCCCTGCCGCAAATTTTAACGATTCCCGGCTTCCAAACTCGGTGGCATAGGCCCCCGGTTCTATGATCGTTACGTTTATTCCAAACGATTTGACCTCGGCAGCCAGGCTTTCGTGGATCGCTTCGAAAGCCCATTTTGAGGAGCAGTAGTAGCCGATCACCGGCAGTGTCACATGGCCGAGGTTGCTTGATGTACCAAGTATATGTC
Source organism: Runella sp. (assembly GCF_965279615.1). NCBI lineage: Bacteria > Pseudomonadati > Bacteroidota > Cytophagia > Cytophagales > Spirosomataceae > Runella > Runella sp. Next base: position 1,499,655 of record NZ_OZ257252.1, read on the forward strand.
CCCCACCCTGCTTCCGCAGTAGCGGTAAGGCGGCTTGAATAACGGCAAGCGCGCCGAAAATATTTGTTTCATAAAGCGCTCGAACATCCTCAGCTTTAGCTTCCTCAATCGTACCGACCAGTGAATAGCCTGCGTTGTTGAGGACGATATCCAGTCTTCCGAAATGAGCATGTGCCTGCCCCACAACTGACTTTACCTGCTCGGGCTTGGTCACGTCAAGTTCCAGCGTTAAAACGTTTGCGCCGTATTTTTCTTTGAGATCGGCAATACTTACCAAAGAGCGTGCTGTGACTGCGACCTTATCGCCACGTCTCAGTGCGGCATCGGCCCAAACGCGTCCAAAACCTCGGGAAGCACCCGTAATGAACCAAACTTTAGGAGCCGTTACGGGCGTCTTAGTCATTTGGTTGCCTGCATTTTCATTCTGATGTATCATGTATAACTTGAGATTTAATGATACAACAAAGGTCCGGAGATACAATTCGCTATTTGTAGCCTAATTGAGGGAGTTTGTAGTCAAAATGGGAAAAGGTCACAAAAATGAAAACGACCGGGGATATATCCCTAAACTAAACGTAACAACGAGCGCTTGAACAAAATCCTGATTGACACAGGTTTTAAATCGCCCGGTAACAACCTGTTTTCTTTTTCTAAAAAAACTTTTTGCGTACCGGCATTATTGCTGCCGACAATGATTGCCTGTAACCACACCAACGAACAGGTAAACCCTACGCCAATAAAGGTACCTTCCAAACCGGTCAGGAAGAATACCAACGACTGATAAAGCTCTGAATACGACTGTTTCTAAGATCGGGTCAGGTCGGGTTGTGAGCAACCCTCTGCACGGGAAGTGTAGAGGGCGGTCGGCCGCTGCCGTTGCTCACAACCCGCCCGGCGTACCCAAATTCCCCCAAATGATCAAAACAGAGATCAAACTAAAAATAGCGCGCTGTCCATGAAGGCCCACTCGATCAAACATGGGGAAGCCTTGAATTCTATGTCAATGATTCTGACGGTAATACATTGCGCTTTTGCCGATGGCCTGATAAAAGCCAACGAGATTGGCTGATTATCGCATGTTACAGCCATAGGTATAATTACGCAGAAGAATTCTTTTCAGAGCGTAATTTAATAACTATGCGTTGCTCGTTCTTCATCGGCCTGCTAACGGTCGTTCTACTTCCGAGATTAATCCTGCCGACTTATGGGCAAACGACAGCCGTACTGACCGGCTACGTAGTAGATGCCACGACGGGAAAACCCATGCCGTTTGCCAATGTATATGTTAATGGCAGCACGCGGGGGGCTGTCACCGACGAAAAAGGAGCGTATAGCCTTGCCGGAATTCCGCTTGGTACAGTTGAGGTTGTTGCTTCGTTTATCGGTTATCAGTCTGACAAACGCTCATTCAGATTTGATAATACGTCGCCACAAAAAGCCAATTTTCAGCTAAAAGTAAGTGAACAAACGTTGGATACCGTAATCGTACGGGGCAATTCGAAGCGCCGGGAACTACATTTACGTCAGTTTAAAAAGCAACTCTTCGGCGAGCCGTTTGGCGGACAGTGTCTGCTTGTAAACAGCGACGTTCTCCATTTTAACGAAGATAAAGGTCATCTGTACGCAACGGCCAATGAGCCGTTAATTATTGATAATCAGGCGCTGGGCTATCGGCTGATTTATGATTTGCAACATTTTGATGCGACTGCTTCAGGAAATGTTTATTCTGCGGGTACTGCCCGTTTTGAAGAACTGAAACCCGAGAACGAACGGCAGGCCAACCGATTCCGACGAAACCGGTTGACCGCCTATAAAGGATCTATTCGACATTTAATGGCCGGCCTGATTGATAATACGTTCGAGCAGGACGGCTTTCTGGTCTATCAGGAAGATGTTACCAAAATGCTATCCCTGGAAAGGCAGTCAATTACGCTTGCCGCTGCGGTCAACGACTACAAGCATTTGGTTCCCATTAAGGTTTCTACGTTGATTCAACCCGGTCGATTAGCGACCGAACGCCGATTGGTTTCGCCCATGAAACTGATCATATTCTACAAGAATGCGTCCTCGGGTTTCTCACCCTATCCCGATGCCCGTTACGCCTATACGGAAATGAAACTGCCCGGCGGTCAGATGCAGATGACCGTCGATGGGGTTATTACGATGCCGGAAGGTATGGAAGCGAAAGGCTCGATGGGTAATGACCGCTTATCGACTATGTTGCCCGCCGACTGGAAACCCGAAGGTAATGAGAAGGAGTCATTGACAAACGGCTCATTGGCTACACAGGGAAAACTCGCGCCACCCGACACCCGCATGGAACGTATCACTGCGGCCTTCAACGAGCGATTCAAATTGTTGGCTCCTACCCTGTTTGTGCACATTGATAAACCCTTTTACGCCACCGGAGATCGGCTCTGGATGAGCACGTACTTACTCGACGCGGCCGGTTACCGACGAGCCGACGGTGAAACAGCCATACACGTCGACCTGCTTACGCCAACAGGGGAAACGGTACAGCACCAATGGATACGTATCGTTGACGGACGTGGCGAAGGCAATTTCCGTCTGTCTGATACCCTCAAAACGGGAACGTATCGCCTGCGCGCCTATACTGATGAAGATGATGCCCAACGACGCCCGGCTTTTGAGCGATCTGTGGCCATTCATAATCTGCTTCGGAACGAATTACCAATGCGTAGTGATTCTGTTCCTCAGCCATTAGACGTTCAGATTTTGCCGGAAGGCGGTCGTTGGATTTCGGGATTGCCGGCGCGTTTGGGTGTGAAAATTGTACAGCCCAATGGTCATGGCTTGTCCATCGCAGGACGTATTGTCGATGACTTGGGAGTTGAAGCCGTTCGGTTCAAGACCAATCATCAGGGGATGACCGGCGTGTCGATGGAACCAAAGCCGCAGCGGACGTATTACGCCGACGTAACGTATAACAACCAACGGCAACACGTTCCTTTGCCTAAACCCGAAACGGAAGGACTTTTGCTTTCAGCCGATGCGGTCAGCGATACAACTCATCTGACATTGACCATACTAAGTTCTAACCGGGCCGTTATCGACTCTGTGTATATTCTGATTCAACAACGCGGCCGTGTGGTCGATCAACGAAAAATTCTCCTGCAAAATGGGGCAGCGAAGATAAGCTTACCTATGATGACATGGTTGCCGGGTCTTGCGCAAATCACCCTTTATGATGCCGGTGCAAAGCCTCAAGCCGAGCGACTGATTTTTGTATCCGAATTTACCGCGCCGGTACGTGTGGTGTTGGGCTTCAACAAAATCCGGTATCAGCCCCGCGAACAGGTTACCCTGAACCTCAATCTGAACGATAATGGCTCACCTGCACCGGCCGCTTTATCGGCGTCGATTACCGATGCCGACCAAGTGCCTGATGATACCGTCGACGCTACGTTGCAAGCACACTTATTGCTAACGGGAGAACTTCGGGGACGTATCGAAAATCCCAACCAATACGTAGTAAATCACTCTGCCCAAACCCGTCAGGCACTGGACGATTTGCTGTTGACGCAGGGGTGGCGACGGGTCAGTGGCACGCCCGAAACGGATTCGCTCGGTGGTGTTTCGCTCAGGGGCCGCATTTTGAATGCAAAAAATCAACCAATGCCCGGTGCGCAGATTACCGTGGCGTTGACAGGCCCCGGGCAATCGTTCGTAAAATCGGCTACCGCTGACGAACAGGGGCTCTTTCGACTGGCGGGCATGGCCATTGCCGATACGGTACAGTTAATGACGCAAATCACTGATCGTCAATCAAAAAGAGTTTCTGCTAAAGAAGCCTTTTTGGTTCAGGAAAGACCCGGCAAACACTGGAAATCCGGTGAAATAACAGTTGCGCCAAATGAGTCGACGTTGCGGGCCCAACCGGAAGCTGCTCGAATTCGGCAGGAAGCAAACGCCGATTTTTACCGCGATAAAACGGTAAAAGTATTGCAGGAAGTGACGGTTCGAGCGCGTAAATACGAGGAAAGACCTGACGATATTCAACAACGTAGTTTGCACAATGCGGCGGATGCCGTTCTTGTGTTCGATGATAAATCGCCGGTTTACGCAAATCTGTACGAAATGATTCAGGGACGATTGACGGGTGTGACGGTTAAACGTGTAGGAGCCATGCAAGCGCGTAGCTATCAGGTATTTATACGAGGAATAAGCAGTTATAAAAGTGGTACGCAGCCCCTATACCTGATGGATGGTATGCCCATTCAGGACCCTGACGGAACTGCTTTGCTGTACTTTAATGCAGGCGATATCGAACGTGTCGAAGTGCTGAAAAATGGTGGCACAGCCGCTACCTACGGGGCTCGAGGGGGAAATGGCGTCATTGCTTTTTACTCCAAAGGTGCACGGTCCATGCAGACAAGCACGAAACCTAAGGAGGGAATGACGCCGATTCAATTCATTGGTTATCCGTCGGTACAGCGTGAGTTTTATGTGCCACGCTACGAGGCAGAGGTAACCGCCGGCACAATTTCCGGCCCCGTTGATTACCGAGATGTTTTATACTGGAAACCAATCATGCAAACTGACAGTCAGGGGAACAGCCGGCTACGTTTTCCGCTGTCAGACGTAGCGCGAACGTTGCGCGTGGTGATACAGGGCATTACAGCCGAGGGTCGCCCGGTGCTGAGTGTTCAGTTAATCAGGGTTCAATAACGCAGTGATTTATTTCCCCGGATGGGTATCCGAAACGGCGGAAAACTTACTGCTTTGGGTTGCGTAACAGCCTCGTACATTACACTAAACAAAAATGCAGTACCTATCGGCTGTGTTTCAAAAACTGAGCAACGATAGGTTCGATCAATTTTCGGGAACCGGTTGCATCTAAGTGCAAGCCGTCATTCGTCATAGTTTCGATGTCGAAGTCGGGTATAGAAAACCCGTCGATAAAAAGGCAATCATTTTGCAGAGCCACTTTTTTAAATGCTTCACTCATTGCCTTTACCCGTTGGTTGCCTCCCGCATATTTTTCAGTATTCTCGGCTTTGGCTCCGTAAGGCGGTGGAGATACGATCACAATTTTAGCTTTATTGATGGCCGTATATGGGCATCCTTTAATTTTGTGAATAAGTTTTTCCAGATTTATCGGCACTTCCTCCTGGCGACCGCCAAATACTGCTTTGGCGTCGTTGGTGCCCAATTCCAAGACAATGAAATCATAAGGTTTCTCCCCAACAAACTCCGCTGCCATTTTCAAATTTCGGTCGATCACAAACAGTGAATTCAGCGTACTGTCGCCCAAATTTAAAAAACCGATGGTTCTGCCCGATTTACTGATATTGTACACTTGAGCATTGGGCAAGGCAAGTTTAAGTTGCTGTGGCCAACTGTGGGGAAAAGTACCGTTACTATCACCAAGGGTGAAAATAGTCAGCCGCTTTTCGGAAATTACAGTGGATTGAGCAAGCGCCGCGAACGGTACAAACAATTGTAAAACAAAAAGATATTTTATGGCAGTTTTCTTCATGGTCTTGGTTTTGGGCCGGCATGTTATATTTGACATTCAAATAAGAAGCAATATAAGCAGTTGATCTAAATAAATCTGCCTTGTGTTGTTTGACCCCATCCGGAGTCAAACAATAATAAATTTTTACGGCCGAGCATTACAACCAAATGCCTGATTGCTGAGTCGTTGTTAATAAAAAAACAAACTCATGAGAACAAAGCTTATTGGATTCCTGCTGTTACTGCCCCTTTTTTATGGATGCAAGATGGCAACTTCGGTAAAACCCGAAACCACAGGCCCAGAGCCCGAACCTTATCAGGTCACCCGTGACAGCGTCACAAGCGGTGATTATCTCGGCATCGCAATCAATGAAGAAGCGGCAAGTGTATATACCAAAATTCAGAATCTTCAACTGATCAAGGGGATAACAGCCCTAAATGTGGTCAATAATGTTTTCTCTGACCTCACTTCTCTTAAAGAGCAACTGCCTTTGTATCAATACATTCTTTTAGATCAAAAGCCGGGGAGCGATTCCGGCGTGCAGATCACTGTTGAGAAACAAGTGGTTAAAGCCATTTACCTGAACAGTGGGAAACAACTTACGCAATGGCCCGAAAAACAACCTAACAATTCATCTGTACGTCTGGGCGATCCTGTTTCGTCCCTGTATGAAAAGCTGGTCAGTATTAAAGCCATAAAGCAGTTTACAAACAAGTTTGAATACATTTCTCTGCTCACCAAAAACCTATCTGCCAATTACGATTTGGGCATGAGCCGATCCCCTCAGTGGTATTTCGGTTATTCAACAGGTGTTGACCAAATGGATCAAATACAGGTGTATTTTCAAAATGGCAAAGTGACAAAACTCTATATTGACCATTACGCTAAATATAAATAAAAAGCCCGGCAGCTCTTTGCGCAATACAGTGCAAAGAGCTGCCGGACAACAGTATCCTTAAACAGGGATTGTTAACCCCGTGATTTAGAAATAACTTGAAATTCCCAGTTGGATTGCCCCTGTGCGAGCCGGCGGATTGCCCAACAAATCCCATTGGCGTTGAATCCGATAGTTGAATCGAATGACCGTCGAAGGAATAGGCCGCCAACTAATGGCCGGCATGATGGAATAAACCTCATCGTAAATTTTATCGCCGGTTTCTGCAAAATCACCCACATTCCAGTCCACCCGTTCCAATCGGCAGGCTACGTTAAAGGTGGAGTTGGGAAAGCCCAACAGCGGTTTTCTGAAAACAGGCTGAACAATATCCACAAACCCACCGCTTTGTTTCCTGCCAAAATGAACTGCATGATTTTCGGGAATATCCACTTTTACCCACGCCCATTCGGCGGTGATGAAGGTTCGGGTTTTCCTGATGGTTGTATTGAAATCAATCGCATAAACATTGACCATCCTTTTTTTGTCCAGCACAAATCCATCATCTTGGAATTTATTGTAAATCCCTCCCATATAAGACAGCCCAAGCTCTCCAATCCTGCGATTCCGAACAGCTACTTTTCCGGTAAACATCGCCTTTCCGTTGCTGCTTTCTTCGAAACGGTCCGGGTCTTGTTTTGTGGCCGGTAAAAAGGTACGACTGTCTTCGTTGGAAATGATCTTCCCGCTGAAACCGTTGGTTAGGTACGCTTCGTATGCGAAAACCCACTGTCGGGTGTATTTTTTTCCGTAAATCCCCATTCCGGCGTTACTGAATGTTGCCGGGAGCATTTGCGTCGCGGAAATTGGTCGATCATTAAATTCCCAACGGGGGCCATCGTGGTTTTGGTTGAAAGAACCGATCGGATTCATGATAATACCGCCGCGCAGATTGAACAAATTGCTGAATTGAAAATCCACGGCTGCAAATTCGATGTTGATCTCTTTCGTTCCGTCTTCAAATTCCAGTTCCGACATAAACTTGATCTTTCGGTGCAGGCTTCCTCCGAAAAACAAGGTCATGCGGCGCATTTGGAAGGATAATCCTTCACTGATGCCGTCTGTTGCGGCATAATTGGTATTGATTTCGGCATAGCCGCCGACGCCCAACGGGGTTCGCCCGACCTGTAAAAAAGGGCGGTTATAAACCGCATCCATGTTCATAGTGACTTTGGCAGAGTCAGGTTTGGGCATTCGTTTGAACAGCGTACTGTCTATTTGGGCAGTTACCCGTTGCCCGATGGCAGTCAGTAAGATGACCGCAGTCAGTATATATATCTTTCTCATAGTCAGGAGAGTGCGATGTAAATATTTTCTTTGTCGGTTTTCACGATAAATGTTCGAAGCGGATCTTCCGCCGGTCCCTGCGTAACGTTTCCTTTATTGTCAAACTCGCTGCCATGTCCTTCGCAGACAAGGTAGTTACCGTGGGGCTGTACCTCATTTCCCTGATGGGTACATTCCAAATAAACCGCGCTGTATTGGTCTTCTCCGAGTCGAAAGACCGCAATGGGAAAAGCCAGTTTCTCGTATTTGGCGACCACTGCATTTCGCATCGTTTGTTGGTCTTTTTTGATCTCGATGAATTCGCTTTTTTTCACCACCAGGCTGTTTTGTTTCAGTTCAACCTGTTTGGCATAATAAGGCGAAGCACATCCCTGAAGCGCTGAAGAAAGGATACCGCCGCCGATACAGGTCAAACAGCCTGTCCGGATAAATTCGCGTCGTTGCATAGTAGTAAGGAGGTTAGAGGCTTTCTAAAAAGGTGAGTAACTGTTGTTTTTCTTTGGCACTTAAGCCGGTGTACTTTTGCCGGCTCTTCAGCGCTTCCCCGCCATGAAGCAGGATAGCCTCTTCAATGCTTTTGGCTCGGCCGTCGTGCATCAGAAAGACCCTTCCACCCTGCGAATCTTTTGCCAGTCCTAATCCCCAAAGCGGCGTGGTACGCCATTCGTAGGTTTTAGCCGTTCCTTCTGTATAATTATCATCCAGTTCTTTTCCCATGTCATGCATCAGCAAGTCGGTATAGGGAGAGAATTCTTTGTTGGCCAAAGCCCGAATGGAGGAATTTCCTGTTTTCAAAACAGGTTTATGGCACGATCCGCATTGTGTATTCACAAAAACCTGCTTACCGGCAACGACATCCGGGTCTTGTGCATTCCGTTGAATCGGTGCTTTTAAGGTGTGCAGGTAAAATACCAGGTCTTCCACTTCGCCGTTGGTCACCTCCGGGTCCAGTTCTTTACTGCTATACGTATCATAAGGAGAATACGTGCTGACAATCCCCATGTCCTGAATGTACGCATTCACGGTCTGGTTGTGCAGGTTGTGCGCGCCGGCTTTCCGTCCGAAACGGCCAATGTACCTCCCGTCTTTCGTTGCTGCACCGGCAACGGGACGGATAAATTCCGGCAGATGAATCCAATTGGGAACGCCGGATACGCCGTCTCCATCTTTGTCGTCCGGGTCAGCCATTTTCAGGATCTCTGAATCAGACACGGCTTCCAAAAAGCCCAAACCTGTATTGGCAGGTGCCATAAAAGTAGCATGAGAAGCTCCCGCCGGAATGATTTCAGGCGTAAAACCGGGAACCGCTTTGTTTTGCAATTGCGGCCCGCCCAGTTCCATAAACTGATTTCCCGTATCATCCGTTTGCCCGAATCGTATCAGGCTGGTAGAAGGGTGGCCTTTACCGTCGCCGGCATGGCAACTGATGCAGGAATTGGAAACGAAAAGCGGACCTAATCCCGTAATTGGGGAGAATACCCGTCCAAAAGCGGCATCTCCGCGTAAAAATTGTGCTGTTTCAGTCGCTGAAAGGCCATCAACAGTTCCGTCCAATACATCCTGCCTGGCAGGAGCGGCGGGCAATAGTTTATCGCAGGCCGTTAATGCAAAGATGCAAACAGCCGGCACCAGAAAATAAATTTTCGAGTTCATGTGGTTTTCCGTGATTTATTGAAGAAAAAAAACAATAGGGCAACACGCAAAACTCCTGACCAAAGGACAGAGCATACCTCTATCCTTTGTTAATCAAAGAATTGCCGTTAAAACCCGCTAAATCCGGAAATCGGGAGGGCCGCGAAGCGAACAATAAGTACGTTTGCGTGAATAATACGTTGAAGCATAGCAAAAAACGGGGCGAAATGCCCGTACTGCGTTCGTTAAAAAGGCAAATGAAAATGCGGTAGCCCCGACGAACAGAATGTTAGTAAAGGCATCTAATAAAAATAATTCGCCGGAGGTATGATTGTTAGGCTGATAGGGTCCGTTTCCGGAGGGAATATAAGGGTGAGCGTGGGTAATAATTTTTCCGTTGGAAAGCCGGTGCGCATGCCGAAAGAAGATATTGTTGAGTTGAATCAACAACATCAGCGTACAAAGCATCCACGCAATGCGTTGCCGTATGGCTGTCCGGAAAAACACGTTTAAGAAAAGAGTTTAGATGGAGGTACTCAAAAGTGAACATTATTTCGGTAATAACCAAATAATGAATCTGTTAAATAAAGTGTTCGGCAGTTTTATTTATGTTTCAAGCTTATGCCCACCATAAGCTTGAAACTTTACGGAGCCCCTAAAGTTTTTTTTCTTATCCTTCTTTGTCAAAATCAAATGATCTTCAACCGTTCTTCTTCCAAATCGATTTGATATAACTGCTGGCGAATGATTTCTTCGTCAATCGTTGGGTCTTTGTTGAGCTCCGTAAGGTAATCCCGCTGACTCTCCAACAGTTCCACAAAAATCGCCTTTGTCTTTTGATTCATCCAACTGTCATCGGTGGCTTTGGCCCGCTCTTCCCATTGTTTCAGGAATTTCTCCATACCGACGTGGCCATTGAGCTCATTTTCATATTTATTTTTCAAAAATTGATAGACGTGTTGTTTCAGTCCTTGTTTCATTTTCTGCCGGGCCAATTCTTCTGATCCTTCTTCGATCAAACCATCAAATAATTTTGTCCTTTCTATGAAATAAGGAAGCGTAAGCCCCTGTACCAGAAGGGTAAGGAGTATCACCACAAAAGTGATAAACAGAATGAGATTTCGTTGCGGGAAAGCTGCTCCATTATCTAACGTAATGGGAATCGCCAGAGCCGCCGCCAGCGATACTACCCCTCGCATACCCGTCCAACCCAACAACATAGGCATCAGCCAACGCCTTCTGTTGGATCGGGCACGGGGGATCACAGCGGGACGAAAGATAATCGTAGCAAGTAATGCCGCATAAGCACTGATCATTCTCGCAGCAATTAATACGCCCGTTACCAATACACCATAGCCAATGGCAGTCCGTAACGGAAGCCCTTCAGCGCGCATACCTTCGACAATTTCGGGAAGTTCCAGACCAATGATCAGAAATACCACACCATTCAATATAAACACAAAACTCTCCCATACGCTGAAGCTCTGAATACGACTGGCACTGTCCAGAAAAATAAGCCGCCTGGCCGACATGAACAAGCCGCCGCTCACGACCGCCAACACGCCCGAGCAATGAAACTGCTCCGCCACCCAATACATAAAATAAGGTTCAATGAGCGTCAGTGCTATTGTGGATTGAGCATCAAGAGGAAGACGTTTGTGAGCCTGAATAAAAATCCAAGCCAACAGTAAACCAATACCCGTACCGCCCACTATCATCCATAAAAAACTCAGAGCTGCCTGCTGCCAAACGAACTGCCCTGTCCCAACCGCTACCAATGCGAACCGGAAAATAATAAGTGATGAAGCATCGTTGAGCAGACTTTCGCCTTCCAGAATAGCAGACGTGGATTTGGGAATTTTTACAAATTTGGTAATGGCTCCGGTACTCACCGCATCCGGCGGGGACACGATCCCACCCAATAAAAATCCTAAGGCCATGGTAAATCCCGGAATGAAATGATCAGCCACTACCGCTACAGACATGGCGGTAAAAAACACGACAAGAAAGGCAAAACTACCAATGATGCGCCACCATTTTCTCATTTCTTTGAATGAGATAGTCCAGGAAGCTTCAAACAATAGAGGCGGTAAGAAAATAAAAAAGATAAGGTCAGGATTGAGTCTTACCATTGGCAGTCCGGGAATAAAACCAACGAGCAGCCCGGCAACAACCAATAGGATCGGATACGCAATTTTCAGTTTATTGGCCCACATGTTCAGCAACACGATGGCGGCTATCATGGCAAGCAGGTAAGGTAAAAGGGTGTGCATCAAACGTATAATTTAACTATTCATTGACCGGCTTTATCGCTCGACCTTTTCCAATAGTTGCCAAAAAATCTTACAATAGTTGGGCTTTGATCGTCAATGATCCGGTATTACTCTTTTATCGTTGAAATATAAGGGAAAACTTCTTAAAAATCAGATGTACCCATCATCATTAGGACCGGCGATCCAAGCAGCTTTTCACTGTTTCAGTAGTTAGTTTGAAACACTAACTTTTAAACAGTACAAACACCTTAAATGCAGGCATACCCTCTGAATCTCTCCAATACCTTAAAATGATAAAAGGTAGAAAGTAAACCGTTTTTTTCATCGTTGATTAAGTTATTTTGGGTGTTTGTAGACTAAAGGTTGGGCAATGAGTTATCATTCCCAAATTTCAGCAATGAATTTTAGTAAGCGGTAAAAACGTGAAAATCGTGCGGCGATCTGATAAATTCCGGTTAAAGCCAAATTGGAAGAACTGCTCCAACGCAACTGAGCTGCGTTTTAATTTATTGTTTGATTTTCGTAATTTATCGTTTGAAATTTATTAAAAACAGCCGTTAATCCGTTCTAATTTTGTACCGTTAAAATTTGTTTTCATGGAAAAAGTTGAAACACTTGAAGAATTTTATAGGCGTAAGTTTGATTGGATGCCCGATAGTCTCAAAAACGAAATTGGGCATTTTAACCTGTTTCCGCTCGAACCCATTCCTCAGGGTTCAACAAGGGCTTTGCCTTACAAACGCCGTGACTATTATAAAATAATGCTTGTGATCGGTGAAGTAGAGTTCAATTATGCCGATAAAGTAATACTTGTTACCAAACCTTCATTGGTTTTTTCCAATCCGCAGATCCCTTATAAATGCGAGTATTTGGATAAAATAAAAGGGGGTTGTTATTGCATTTTCAATCCTCAATTTTTTGATAAATTTGGGAATTTAAGTCAGTATTCGGTTTTTCAGCCTTCCGGCAATCATATTTTCGAATTAACTGATTCACAGCCGGAGGAGGTTAATTACATCTACAAGAAGATGTCCGACGAGCTAAATTCTGACTATATTCACAAATATGATCTGTTACGAAATCTGGTGTTCGAACTTTTGCACTTTGCCATGAAGATGCAGCCGGCCTCCGGTTTAAGTCAACAACCCATCAATGCCTCAAAACGGATCGCTACGCTGTTTTTAGAGCTGTTGGAACGACAATTTCCAATTGATGAAAATCACCCGAACATCCACTTACGCTCAGCTTCGGAGTTTGCCGATCAGTTGAATGTACACGTCAATCACCTCAATCGGGCCGTCAAAGAGATCACGCTGAAAACCACTACTCAGATCATTGCCGAGCGAATCCTTCAGGAAGCCAAAATTATGTTGAAGCACAGCAATTGGAACGTCGCCGAAATTGCCTATGCGCTGGGTTTTACGGAAGTGACCCATTTCAATAACTTCTTCAAGAAACACCTTCAAACAAGTCCGTTGAAATTCAGAAATGTTTGAAATTCGTAATATACTGTTTGGTTTTCGTTGTTCCGAAAAAATACACTTGTTTAATTTTGTTTCATTATTGTAAGTATCAAATTGTTGTTTGAACTATGAAAAAGCGAAAATTAGGAAACGGCGGCTTAGAAGTTTCAGAGATCGGACTGGGCTGCATGGGAATGAGTTTTGGGTATGGGCCGGCCGGCGATAAAGATGAAATGATAAAAGTGATTCGCGCGGCCATAGAGCAGGGAGTTACTTTTTTTGATACCGCCGAAGTGTATGGACCTTATACCAATGAACGATTGGTAGGCGAAGCCTTGGCGCCATTCAAAAGCACCGTTCCGCTTGTAATTGCCACCAAATTTGGATTTAATATTCAGGATGGAAAAATGTCAGGTGTAAACAGCCGTCCCGAAAACATTCGTAAAGTAGCGGAGGAGTCAATGAAAAGACTCAAAGCAGATGTCATTGATCTGTTTTACCAACACCGTGTTGATCCAAATGTACCCATCGAAGACGTAGCCGGTACCGTTAAGGATTTAATTTGGGAAGGGAAAGTAAAACACTTTGGGCTTTCGGAAGCCGGTGCAACCACCATTCGCAAAGCGCATGCAGTACAACCCGTTACGGCACTCCAAAGTGAATATTCTCTCTGGACCCGTCAGCACGAAAAAGAGATCATTCCCACCATCGAAGAACTGGGCATTGGTTTTGTCCCTTTCAGTCCGCTTGGAAAAGGTTTTTTGGCCGGAAAAATAGATGAAACCACCAAGTTTGCCGAAGGCGATATTCGCAATACCTTACCAAGATATACCGAAGAGGCGCGTATGGCCAACAAGGCTTTGTTGGATATCATTGAGCGTTTTGCCAAAGAAAAAAATGCGACCAATGCGCAAATTGCTTTGGCGTGGGTCTTGGCCCAAAAACCGTGGATCGTCCCGATTCCGGGCACCACAAAACTCCACCGCTTGGCGGAAAATAACGGCGCTGCCGACATTGTACTTACGGCCAAAGAGCTTCAGGAGATCGAAGCTGCTTCTGCGGAGGTAGAAATTGTAGGGACTCGTTATACGGAAGCAATGGAAAAATCAACGGGGCTTTAATTAATCCTGTTTTTCGAAATCAGTCAATCAGTTCGCGCGTACGTGGACTCATAAAAAAAGCTGCACCTACATTTAATCTGCTTTGAAAAACCTCATTTTCGGACATGATAAACGCTCTGTTTGAACGTTTTGTAAAAATCAATTATCTTTGAAACGGTGAAATCAATTCTTCCTACATATCATCTCCCGGCCGGAATAACAGTTGCCTAGTTGCAGGTCCTTTTTTACCCTGCAACGCACTACCCATTCCAATCAATTGTCTAAAAAGATGATTGCCTGATTTTTATTGTGTTCAGGTGATCCAACTCTCATTTTACTATTTTATTCAAATGGTTATACTAAGCAATTACGGCTGGAATCATTTCCATCAGGAGAATTTTAGTGCCCATACCAACCAAGAACTTTCTGTCGGCAGGGTGGTATCCATCAAAGGTTTCAAATATGTTGTTCTCAGCGAGCAAGGAGAATCGGAGGCAGAGCTATCCGGCAAACTTCTCTACGGAGCCGCTCCCGAAGAGCTTCCCAAAGTGGGCGATTGGGTGCTGTTTAAAAGTTATGACTCCATTGCCTACCTGATCGAGGTACTTCCGCGCATGAACGAATTATCCCGGAAAACACCGGGAAGACAAACGTCAAAACAACTTTTAGCCACCAATATTGACTTTGCCCTTGTAATTCAGGGATTGGACAATGACTTTAACCTCATGCGCCTTAACCGGTATTTGGTTCAGTTGGCGGTCTGCCGCATCACTCCTATCGTCATTTTAAACAAAGCCGATCTGGTAGCCAATCCGGAGGAGTACCGAAATGAAGTCTTGCGACTGAAGCACGACTGCCCCATCTATCTATGCAGCACACGGACAGGACTTGGCATGGAAGAACTGAAAAACAGTGTATTACAAAAACATTTTACCTATATTTTGATCGGTTCTTCAGGAGTGGGCAAAAGTTCTTTACTCAATATGCTACTGAACAATGATACCCAAAAAACGGGTAATACGAGCGATTCAACCGGTAAGGGTAAACACACTACTACCTCACGAGAGCTTTTTCTGTTGCCGAACGGAAGTCTGATGATAGACACGCCCGGTATGCGCGAGTTTGGCCTAACGGCAGAAGAAGGGCAAGAATCTGAGATCTCATTTCCTGCTTTGCAAGAGTTTGCGGCGCATTGTCGATACAGCGATTGTAAGCATATCGATGAGACGGGGTGCGGGGTGTTGGAGGCGTTGCAGTCCGGTCAATTGGAAGCTTATATCTACGAAAGTTACCTCAAATTAAGCAAAGAGCAGCGGCGTTTTGAAGTAAAAGCGGAGGACAAAAAACGGCTCGGAAAACAATTTGGAAAAATGACAAAAGAAGCAAACGCCTACCGCAAAAAGTACAAGTATTGAGGGCGTAGATCCTGTGAGGCTGTGACTCATTACAAACCTCACAGGATTTGTTAAACTCCTGACTGATCATCAATTAGTGTTTCGTAATCTTCAAATCTTTGAAATACCCTTCAGTACCTACATCTACAAATAAACCAAGTGCACCCGATGCGTTTTCGCCCATTTTCAGGTCGTTTACAATCAACGTGGGTTGGCGGCTGTCGTTCAAAAATAGGTTGGCTTGTTTGCCTTTTACTTCAATGCGTATCGTAATCCACTCATTCAGCCCCATGTCGGCATAGGTTTCGTATTTTTCGGGCGACTCTTTTCGGAGGCGGTCAAATTTGAAATCGGGGTAAGAAAAATATTGAATACTGTGGTTACGTCTGACTTGGTCTTCGGCACGGCCATTGGTGGGGCGAATGTATATGCACTCAAATTTGGAATTATCTTCGTGGATTCTGAATGCTACGCCAATAAATCCACGATCGGAAGAACGAGCCGTTTTCAGCAAACGGCTCAGTACCTTTACCTCAATCGTTCCGTCCTGAAAATCAACGCCTTTGATCTTGACAAATGTAGGTTCGTCTACTGCTTTTACGGTAGAGTCTTTGATAACCTTAACCACTTTTATACCTTGTAGCTTTTCAAAAGACATTGATATTTGGTTAGCTACAAGATTATTAGCGTCTAAATAGATAGTCTGAGAAAATAGGCTTTCTGAAAATAAAATTACAAAAAGCGTAAAAATAAAGTTTTTCATAATCGTTTTATTTAACCCTATTTATTTTTCAAAAAAGGCACAATACTTGCCCATACTGCCGCAAAATTTTCAAGAAAAACGACATGCCCTGTATTCGGAATAATGCTCAGTTGGGAGTTAGGTGTCATGTTATATGCATTTATAATCGTGGGTAAGGGTGCATTTTTATCCAATTCGCCTGCTAAAAAAAGTACAGGGCATTTTATTGAGCCAAACAATGCTTTACTTGCCGACATAGTATTATAGAAATTCTCCATTCCTGCCCAAAACTCTTCTAATCTTTCCGGTTCGGGCATTAAAGTCTTTTGTTGATTCCAAAAATCTTTATCAATGTTAAGTAATTCTTTCTGATTAAATACCACTTTTCTTAGGCCGGGAATTTGTTCACCGGCTCCAATAGCTACTATTTTTTTTATGCTTCCCGGGTACATGCCTGCTACTTTATAACTTGTGTACGCCCCATCGCTAAACCCTAAAATCACAACACTCTCTTTTGTAACAGCATTTATTACGGCCATGACATCGTTAGCTTTTTGTTCATAAGTAATCGGTGTATTACCTATTTCGGATTTGCCATGACCACGCGTAGAAATTGCTATTACTTGAAAATTTTTCTTTAAACTGTCGATAAACGTTGCCATTTCAATGGTAGACCCCAATATACCACCATGTAATAACACAATGGGTTGTCCGTTGCCATACACTTCGTAATAAATCTTGGCGTCAATTGATTGAACATACTGCCCGGCCTCTGCATTTGCACCATAAGGAATTTTATTCACCACCGATGGCGGCTGAAAGGCCCTTCTTAACTTTTGTTGCCCGTAAACATACGAGCAACAAAGTAGAAGAAATAGTACTGAAATCAGTCTTGTGTACATCTTAAAAAGGATTAAAACAATTTCCCACTTGGTGGGTTTATCCCAGCCAAATGTAAAGTAAACTATCAGAGTTTTTCTTTCGCTTCTGCCAACGTAACAACCTTACCCAATGCCCCAAACTCATGCAAATCACCAAATACTTCAATACGGATGGATTCGTCTAAACCACCTACTCGTAGCGGCTCAAAGCCATTATCACGAATCAATTGTTCTATTTCAGCATTGATGCTTTCGTCGTCAGTAGCATAAAACAATACCGCCGATTCAGGTGTTTGATTAGCGGCATTTGCCAGAGAAGCGGCGCCTAATGTGCCCAACGCTTTAGCGAGTTTTGCACCTTTGGGCACTAAAGAAGCGTTGATTTGGCCCGCAGATTCATTTTCGCCAACGATTTTGTCAAAACCGCCTTTTTCATTGGGCGCAATCGGATTGGATGGATCAACGACGGTTTTGCCTTGAAAAAGAGATTCATATTGATAGAAAATCTCTTTTATTGCCGAAAACCAAACGGCCAAGACCACAATATCGGCCTCTTTGATGGCATCGCTAAGGCTTGCAGGTTGAGCCAAACTGCCTAATTGAGCCGCAAGTGAATCGGCTTTTTCAAGATTTCTATCGGCAACAATGACCGAACGATTGTTTTTTACAAGATTTGTTGCCACTACCTGACCGATAGTACCAAGTCCGATAACGGCTATTTTTGAAGCGGATGTTGTTTGCATTGTCGTAGTTTTTTTTGATTGATTGACAATGCAAAAGTACCTTGAGCGGTCGGTTCACGCCCTTAACCTATCTTAGGAAATACTCTTAATATAGTTTAAGGCTTAAACGGATCTTTTGCTTAGATCTCTGCGAATTTTGCTTAAAAATTCAGGCGTAATGCCCAGATAGGAAGCAATTTGGGTATTGGGCAGCCGATTGGCAAGATTTGGATATTGTTCGAGAAAACTCAGGTACCGTTGTTCAGCGGTTGAACTGAACGTCTGCAAAACCCGGTTTTGTAACTCTACAAATTTGTTTTCGATAAGTACCTTAAAGATACGGTCGAGTTTAGGAATATTGAGGTACAGAAAATATAAATTCGGTTGTTCTATTTGTATGATTTCAGCATTTTCCAAGGCTTCAATAAATAATTTGCTTGGTTTTTGAGTGTGAAAACTTCCAATATCTGCAATCCAATCACCCTCGGCCGCAAACTGAATGTTATGTTCAAAGCCCTTATCGTCAACACCATACATTTTAAAACAACCCTCTACTACAAATGAATAATGCCTACATACAAACCCTTCCTGCAAGATCATTTGCCGGCGTTTGATCCTGCGCGTTTGTACCCGTGGCTCAAGCAATTTTATTTCTTCCTCAGTCAAAGGTATGTACTCTTGAAAATGACGAATGAGTGCCTTCATAAAGGATTTTTATGATTGAGCAGAGTATAGCTACGTTATAACAAATCGTTGTGCAAGACTTGGCAAGTCTGCCTTCGTTAATCAATTATTATTCTCTTGATAGCTATAAGCCTATTCAAACGTAAAGGTATTCAAGTTGCGCTCTGTATGTTGCCAATCTATGGTAAGCAACCGATTAAGTATCCCTTTTAATTGATAAAATGAACTCGGTTTTTTAACATAAAACTGAGCCCCTAAACTATAAGCACGGCGGATATCCTCTTTTTGGGAAGATGTGGAATAGATTATAACCGGGATCTGTTTGAGTTTAGGGTCTTTTTTTAATTCCTCCAGGCATTCAAAACCATTGCGTTGCGGCATGTTCAGATCCAGAAAAAGAACATCCGGCAATTTTTTTTGATGAAGTATTTCAATCAGATCAATACAATCGGTAGAGGTTGAAAGTTGGAAATTTTCCGAAACTTCCTGTAAAGCATCTTGAAACAAAAGGCGATCATCTTCATCATCATCAGCCAACCACACATTCAAAGAGGAGGAACTTTTCATTAAGACTTGGATTCGTAGAGGGGTTACTTACAAACAAAGTTAATTATATAAGATAACTTTGCCAAGCTTCTACCAAAAAGCCTTTCGTTTATGAAGAGCTAAACGTAACCGGATAAAAAACAACAAAATGCAAAAAGGAAAACACCTTTCCTTACTCACCACAATGAGCGTTGTTTCCTACTGATATTCAGTGGTTTTTATATAAAAAAAGAGGAGCGCCCAAACATCATCGTAAGTATGGCCGATGCATTGTCTATTCACCGCAAATACACCATTGCATTGATGTGCACGGGTATCAGCTTTTCTTCCATCAACCATTATTTCTTCTTCTCTTTTTAAGCGCTGTCATTGACCAATATTATTGGATTATTCTAATAACTCAACCGAGAATACCTTCTGTTGAATGAAGGGGAATTTTTCAAAAGCCTTCATATTCTCCTCAAAGCCCCTATCTTGTAGTATATAAAATTAAATATATACCCAAATGGTACATGGCGGATTGGACTGGCTTTTTGGCAATTTAGTGTTGGTATATTATCCAATAGGTTTTTTTCTCCTTTTATTTACATGCCTTGCTTCAGGGATAATTCCGGGCTATATCGTCAAAATTTCAGGAAAAACACATTTCGCGCTGCTTGCCCTGATGATCGTTTTTCTTCGGATCCCGAGTATTGGATTTAATCAAGAATTAAATCCTGACGAAAGTCAAATGTTGACGCAGGCGCTTACCCTGAGTCAAAAGCCTATTTTCTGGGAGTCTGTGGATGGTACAACTTCCGGCCCTCTTAATAGCTATGTACTTTTGTTACTTTCGTTTTTCGGGATACCGTTGGATTATACAGCTGCCCGGATCATTGGCCTTGGATTGATTCTAATCGCTTTTTACTTTTTTTACAGAAGTCTTCAGCTTATTTCCCAACCGGTCGTTACTCGTTTAAGTGCACTGGCTATTGCGGTCTTTTTTGCCTGGACAACCTGGTCTGATTTCCTGTATTATAGTGGCGAACTAACAGGCTTACCGCTGTTGACAGCTTGTTTCTACATTGCCACTTTATGGATAACCGATACAAAAAGATCATTCATTCACTTGTTCATAATGGGGTTTATGGCCGGATTGGTTCCTTTTGGTAAGCTTCAGGCCTTGCCTGTGATTGCCGGTCCATTAGTGATCCTTGCACTTTACCTGACACAATCTCCCGCTCCTAATTATCGGGCGTTGTCAGTATTAGTACTGGGGGGAGTGAGTTCTGTTCTCATCATTCTTCTTCTATGTGTCCGGTATAATGTATTAGATGACTTCTATACTTATTATCTGCTGGCTAATTTGATTGGGTACGAAGAATTGACCCGACATTCTACCATGTTGAGCCTCAGCAGTTGGGAAAGGTTGCTGGACTTACCGGGCTATTTAGCGCATAATTTGGATATACTATCCCTTATTGCACTGATCGTTATTGTTTTATTGATGCAGTTCTTCAAAGTAACTCCTGAAGTAAAAAAACACCGCGGGTATCAATGGACCATTGCCATGACCTTGGTTACTTTAGGGTTATCATTATTTGCAGTATTTAAACCTGAAACGCAATTCAGCCATTACCTCTTATTTGTCGTTTTTCCCTTCGGGTGGGCACTTGCTCTCTGTCTTTCAGCAGTTTTGCGAGAAAATCATGCTGTAGCAAACCGTTGGCCGATTCGCGTATTTGTTTCGGCAATGCTGTTTTTTATTCTCCTGCGATTTGTATTATACGGCTATTTTAATTCTTACAGTGCAGCTTTAAATACTTATCCACCGATGAGTGATTTTAAGATGCATACCGACAAGTCGGTGTCTTTCAATATTAATCCTTACCTCACTTTATTTCCCCGGTACATACACTTACAGAAATCACCCGTGTCGATATGGATCGAACAAACAACCAAACCCACTGATTGTATTGCCGTATGGGGATGGAACTGTCGCTTTTATGTCGAAAGCCAACGTCGGCAGGGAGTTGCGGAAAGTGTTACACAACGAAGCATTATGAAGAATTCTTTTCAGGCTGTTTATCTTGAAAAATACCTACGTAATCTTGAAGAAAATCAGCCGCTCCTGTTTCTTGATGCAGTTGGCCCTAAAAGCTTTATGTTTACACTGGAAACGCAACGCCATGAATATTTCCCGGCATTGAATACGTTTATTGCAAGCCGGTATTCGTTTGTGAAAGAAATCGAACACATTCGCATCTATAAACGCAAAGCAAATTATCCTTCCCTACTCCCTGCTTCCCAAAAGGTAATCCCGGAAACAAGTCAGCTTTAAAAGCCTGTTGTGAATAATCTTATCTCTGTCAATTATTATTGCTTAGTTAAAAATATAGGCTTATAAGAGAGGAGGAAGACCTTTTAAATGCTCAATATCCGACAAATCCTTTTGTCTCCCTGTGACTTTTTTGTCTTCAATCAAATCTTCACGACTTATAACTGAAATTTCAAGGCCGTTTCTCGCAAAAACAGCCCTCTTTATAAAGGATTCGCTAAATTTCAAAGACGCATTTACCCTTGGCAGAAGATCGAGGGTGTAATCATCAAATTCAAATCTAAAAAAAGAATTCTTAGGGTCGGGCATAATTTCGTCTCTATATTCTGTTACATTCTTCCCAAGTTCTTCTATGGCTTTAAGAAGATTATAATAGTTCTGATAGGTTGGATTGTACCAAATATCAATATCCGGCTTTTCAACAAATTCGCCCGCCATATTCGTTGAAATTCTATAATAACCGTAAAAAGCTACCGCTGTACCACCAACGGCCATTGATTGAACATCGTACTTATTCAATGCAGTGAAGACATGAAGAATACTACTAAAGTCCATGTTATCCTTTAGGCGCCGGCTTACTACTCTTTGTGGCGATACTTTTTGAATTGGTCACCCTAAAAGAATTTATGAAGCTTTCAAATTTATCGTGACGCTCCATTACCACGGCAGCATTTGCCGGGGTTATTGAAGTTGAACTTGCCTTCATTTCGTGAAAGCTGTTATATTTCTCTTTCTTTTTCATGGAAAAGCGCCTTTTTGTCCATACAAATATACACAAACATTAAATGTAAGTAAAATGCTCACATTTAAGTTCTGACAGTAAAGGAAATGACGGTTTAGGCGCAAGACTCGCAGGCGACAGGAGTATGAGGCCAACCATCAAACCCGATGTGACTGACAATTAACTAAAGTTTTCAGGGAGTTCAACTTGAGCAGGATTTATACAACACAGGCATGTTTCTCCAACATTTTTCAATAAGAATCCCAAAAAAGGCTTTGAGATTATAATTTGCCGGTAAAAGTTCAAAATGAGTTAAAGAATGCTCATTTTGAGCTAACACCTACGCGCCAAAAAATCCCACATTTGCTTCACAGTTAAGTAAATCAGCAAGGCATTGAAATGCTGATACTTTGCCATTTTGATTAGTTGTTCAAAAGAAAATTTTTAATCAAAATTTCTCAAAACAGTATTCTTATGACACCATTTCCGGCATTGATTCCTTTCGAAAGTGCAATAAGTGCAGTTACACTACCTCGCTTTCAAACCAAATCGGGGCAATGTACCATTGACCCTAAAGAAATTATCTACCTGAGGGCTATGGGCAACTACACTATTTTTCATCTGGCGATGGGCGAGCAGGTTGTTACCACACTTCCTTTGATCACGTACGTTCCGCTTTTGGAAGAGCAAGGGTTTATGCGTCTCCACAAATCCTATTTGCTCAACCTTCATTTTTTAAAGGATTGTCGCATTGATCGGTTTTTCCGGTTAACGCTCCCCGATCAATGTATCCTACAGGTTGCCCGACGACGCAGAATGGCGCTGAAAAAAATATTCGATCAATATAAACCGGCAATGGAATAGTCGGGAATGCTATTCATTCCGCAAACTTTTCACGGGGTTTGTTAAAGCGGCTTTTAGGCTTTGGAAACTGATGGTCAGTAGCGCAATGCCCATCGCCAATAGTCCCGCCAACGCAAACATCCACCATTCTATTTCAATTTTATACGCAAAATCCTGCAACCAGACATTCATAGCATACAGGGCAATGGGTGATATCACGACCAACGCGATCAGCACTAATTTCACAAAATCTCCGGTCAATAACTGCACAATACCGGCCACCGAAGCGCCAAGTACTTTGCGGATACCGATCTCTTTGGCGCGTTGTTCTGCCGCCTGTACCACTAACCCAAAAATGCCCAACGCCGACAGGAACAGGGTCAGTCCGCTGAAAAAAGTAAAGAATTGACGAAGTCGGTCTTCTGCTTCATATTGTTGAGCAAGCAGATCATCTACCCGGTTTATTTCCAACAGCTTGGCCGGAAAAAAGGATTTCCAGAGTTTACGTACTCCATTCCTAACCGACTGCTCCGCTCCGGGCGTTACCCGAACAAGCATTCCTCCGTATTGAGCCGATCTGTTGGCAACGATGATGGTAGGTTTAAGAGGCTCGTGTAACGATTCATTATTGAAATTTTCAACGATACCTACCGGAATGGTATGTGCATTTTTGATCTGCTGATCCAGTTTATCAATGTGAAGTATCTTGGCTGCCGATGCCGTAATAAGCGACGTTTGAAGTTTGGCAACTCCTTCGTACTTAGCCCAATCAACTGATTGAAGCGAATCGGTATTCAATGCATCGGCTGCAAATTTGGCACTCAACAGCCGACCTTTTGCCAATTTCAATTGGAGTGTTTGGGCCAGATCCAAATCACCCGAAATAAACCATACTTTCACTTTTGTATTGGCATCTGCGGGATCTTCGACTTCTTTGGACATAAAGCCGGCTCCCTGCGTCGGCACCCACTGCGATACACTGACATTGGTCACACCCGACTGTTTCAGCAATTCATTTTTGAAGGCATCACTCTTGCCGTCCCACGATATATAATCAATGCTTAAGAGATTGTTTTTGTTAAAACCCATATCCCTGTTCTCCATGAAATCAAGCTGTCGATGCACCACGATCAGCGCAAGCAGCACAAAAATGGAAATGCAGAACTGAACAACGACCAGACTTCTGCGCAGTTGATTCTGCCCGAAGGCTGTCCACGTCAACAGTCTGCCTTTCAGCGTATTTGACGGATCTAACCCTGAGATAAGCCAAGCGGGGTACAATCCTGTAAGTAAACACGTTACGATCACTACACCTACCCACGACAGTATCCCCGACCAATCAGAGATAACCGTTTTGATCAGGCGCTGCCCTAAAAAATCTTCCACCGATCTTAGCGAAACCCAATAGATTCCGGCCGCCAGAATAGAGGCTATCCCAAAGACAATGAAAGCCTCGGCCAAAAACTGCATGATCAACTGGGAACGGGAAGCACTCAATATCTTCCGTATGCCGGTTTCTTTCAGGCGGGTAATGGCTTTAGCGGTACTTAAATTGATAAAGTTGATGCAGGCGATGAACAGTAACAACAACGCGATGCCCGAGAAAATGTAAATCTTCTTTGCGTTTCCGTAGGTTTTATTCTTTTTGTCAAAGTCCGAATGCAGGTGAATGTCTTTAACCGATTGAAATTCAAATTGATATTTGGGTTTGCCGCCGGTAAATTTACCGTATAGGCTGTTCACCTTTTCGGAAAACCCTGCGATGTCGGTGCCCGGTTTCAGCAGAATATAATTCCGGGAAAAAGTACCGAATTCTTTTGGGCTAAGTTCTTCCGAACGTCCCTTGTGAAGAAAAAGCACATCTGCCTGTAAATGACTGTTGGACGGCAGGTCTTCCATGATGCCGGTGATCAGAAACGGATTGGCATGCTCATCATAAACGGGAATATCGTGAATGATCTTTCCGATAGGATTTTCATTGGGGAAGTATTTGTTTTTGAAAGTACGCGAGATGACCAAATTACGGGTTCCGTGTTTGTAGTGCTGCGGCGCTCCTTCAATCACGTTGATGTCCAGCATATTCCACACCGTAGTATCGGCATGTAATGCGTGCGTTTTGATCTCATTGTCGAGCTTATCAGGCCCCAAATTAAGGTGTAGATCAGCCGTGTACAGTTCAGAATAGTGTTCTACTTCCGGATAATCCTTTTTAAGGCGGGGAGCCAAACCGGCAAAAGACGAAGGAAATCGGTCATAAAGCCCCTCTCCCATTTTATTGACGGAAATGATCCGATACATGTCGTCTTTGCGGCTCCACTGCCGGTCATACGACAGGTCATTGAGCACCACCGAAGCCACCATCAGGCAGGCCCAAAGCCCAATGGACAATCCGGTAACATGAATGAGTGAATACGACTTGTTTTTGAACAAAGTCCGGGCGGCGATTTTAAAATAGTTGATCAGCATGGTAGTAGTGGCAGGGGTAGAATATTCATTAGGTTCCTGTTTTATTATGGAAGGTTGCATCAAACTGATCACATCCTTTGCGTATCTCCAACGAGCCTTTGAAAGCCCCATTGTTTCGACGCGTTGGTGGAACAACTCATCCAGATCGCCTTCCATTTCCTCTACTCGGTGGCGTGCACAGAACAAACGAAACAGTTTGTGCGCCCAACGCGGCGGCTGTGGTTTTGTGTTTTGTTTCATGACCAGGCGGTGTTTGGAATAGCGTCCCACATCTGATTGCGCAATTGGCGAATGTCTTCCAACGCCCGGCGTCCATACGCCGTTACGGAATAAAGCCGCTTCCGGCGTCCGCCGCGTTCGGCGGTCATGCCTCCCATTTGCGAGCTAACCTGCCCCTTCTCTTCAAGTCGGTTCAGGGCTGAATGTACCGCCCCCAAATTGACGGAGCGCCCCATTTGTTGTTCGATCTCGTTTACAATAGCTGCACCGTAAGCATCTCCTGCCCGAATAGCAACGGCCAATAAAACAACTTCTTCAAATTCGCCTAAGTAGGTTCCTTTCATCGTGAAAGCAATGATTAGTTATGTAAATGTATAACAAATGTCTTGCCGGAGAATAAAAAGGCCTTATTTCGTCCAATTGAGGCATTTTACAAAAATTAAGCGTACAAAAAACGTCCGATTTTGGACGTTTTTTGTACGCTTATGGACAAAGGTTTTCCGCTTTTTAACTAAAAACGTTCGTAAAAAGCGATTTAAAATAAGTCAGGATAATCAGTAATGATGCCATCTACACCCAACTGAATCAAGCTGTCGATTTCAGCTTTGGTATTTACGGTCCAGGGAACGATCCGCATTCCTTTTTCGTGACAAAGCTTTACGGTTTCGGCCGTTACTGCTTTATAATAGGGGCTATAGATCGGCGGAGTAAAACCCAGTAAGGCCAGATTTTCATCGAGTGACTTCGCGTTGGCCGTCAGATATGAAAGAGAAACATCGGGATATTGGGTATGAAGCAATTGCAAAGGCCGAATATCAAAGGATTGGATGGTCAATCGTTTACCCGGTTTTTTGCTTTTACAAACAGTCATCACAAGATCCGTAAATTCCTGCGGAACGGGATGATAAATGCTGTCGGTTGCTTTGGATGATTTGATCTCAATGTTGTACAACGGCAGAGGCAATCTTTTTGATCTTGCATACGCTTCCACCGAATCGATCAGCACAGCGAGCAGGGGTTTATACACCGAAAATTTCTGTTGCTGAGGGAATTGAGGGTGTGGTTTGCTTCCTACGTCAAATTTTTTGATCTCATCGTAGGTGAGTTGATACAGGTTTATCTTCTTTTGCTCGTCAGCTGTTATGGGTGTGCCATCGGGTTTGAGCGCAAAATCCGCAGACATGTAAGTATCGTGAGAAACCACTACCTGTTTGTCTTTCGAGATGACCACGTCCATTTCCAACGTAGTCACGCCCAGATCAAGGGCTTTTTTCATGGCCTGAATTGTATTCTCAGGCATTAATCCCCGACAGCCCCGATGCCCCTGCCGGTCGAGTTTAGGCTGAGCCATCAGGAATTGTGCGCTCAGCAACGAAAGGAACAATATCTTTTTTATCATAAGGAAGTAATGAATTAAACCTTTAAGGTTTTTACTTTTTAGAGTATTAGCTTGATGTTTGACCCCATCCGGGGTCAGACGTTTGTAGAAAAAGATTCATCGCTACAAACATGTGACGGCAGCGGCCGGCCGTCCCGGATGGGGTCAAACATCAAACTAATTTAGAGCATCTACTCAAACTATAATATAACAGACATTCCAACCCTGAACATTAGAAACTATAGCGCGCTCCCAACTGAAGCTGGTAAGGGTTTCCGGAAGGATTCACAATACCGGCAGTGTTAACGCGGTAAACAAAACGTTGATTGGCTTTATCAAACCCAGCCACGGCGGGAGTCGAAGAAGTAGCAGGGATACCCAACGCGTACAACGCCTGTGAGCCTAATGATTTGTTTACTCCCCAACTTTTGTTCAACAGGTTAGCGAAGTTGAACACATCGGCTGAAATTTCGATGCTGTGGGTTTTGTACAATTTGAATTTCTTGCTGGCCCGAATATCAAAGATCCCGTAAAAGCCATTGATACCACCGTTGCGTTCCGCCATTTTGCCGGAGTATTTATTGATATAATCTTTGATACTTTGGCTTGCGTTCGGATTATCCAAGATGGCCTGCAAACCGGTTTTTACGTTGGTCGGTACGTTTTCACTTCTTCTATCGAAAATAAAGGCCAAATCGTTGGTCCCGGATACGAAATCAGCATTGCTGTTGGCTCCGGATAATAATGTATAACGTGTTCCGCCGATTCCTGAATAACGTACCCCAACGCTGATGCCGTAGAACGTAGGCAACGTACCGAATACGACCACTTTATTACGAAAATGGTTGTCTGAATACGTCATTTTGCTCAAGTCGCGCGGATCATCTTTTACGGGCAATGACAGCGTAGCTGAGTTGGCCACGTTTCCGTTGAAAGAGGTATTGTCTCTGGTGTCATTCCAAGTATAGCTACCCGAAATTTCGCCGTCTCTGAAATACTGATACGTAGCATCAAGCACCACCGCAAACTGGTTCACTTTTCCCTGACTGTTCAGTTCCAATACCCGACCAAGCTTATTGCTGATACGCCCCTGCAACCAGTCGCCCGCGCCATTGGCCGGCATCGAACTCAAAGGCACATACACTCCGCGATTATCTTCATTGGCCAGTCGGAAGAAAGGATCTGCGGCCATGTTCCGATCTACGTACATGTAATTATGACGGCCCAGCGTCGCAAATCCGGTGATACCGACTTTCAGACGGTCATTGAGATACGTACTGTAAGACAGGTTTGCTTTGTACATGACCGGCACCTGAGCGTCGGGCGCATTGGTATTAATGATGGGCAATTGAAAAGCCGCCAATGAAGGAATGGAAGCGTAGTTTTGGCGATAGGCAATAAAATCAGGCGTTGGAATGTTCGGGGCACGAACATCCACCGTTCCATAGTGTTTACCGTCAAATGTAAGGTTATTGATCACCATGTAGTTGTTGATATCGGAGGCAAAGATACCGGCCCCGAACCGCACATAATCCCGGTGTTTCTCGTTAACATCCCACGTCAGTTGCAAACGGGGTTGCGGCACAAATGACTTTAATTTATTGTCGGTTCGTACGCCCAATTCATCCAAAACCAATTGATTAAGAGGAGAAGAAGGATAGTGTGCGTAGTCGAAGCGCAGCCCGGCGGTCATTTCTAATCCAAGTCCCAGTTTAGTGGACAATTGTGCATAAGCGCCGGCGTTAAGGGTTTTTCCCAACACGCTCGGATCAGCCACCAACGGAACTTCGCGATAGTAACGATATGGCTGCAACGCGGCAAATTTGTCCAAGGCCGTCATGCCGGCGGCGGCATCAACCGTATAGTGAAAACGACCGTTTACTTCACTGCCGTACAAAGAATGTGCGCGGGTATACATAACATCCACACCGAAAGTGTACTGCACTTTGTCGGTATTATAATACAGATTATCAACCAATTGCAACACATGATTATCAAAACCTTCCTGTGCAAAGCGGTGGCCGCCCATCTGAATATTGGTGGAGCGAGAAGCCCCGTCTACCGTCGAAGTTACATTCTCAACAATGGCGCGGGGAATATTTGCTTCCGGTAATTGATCCCCCGGGGCGCTTTTTTGATAGGTATAGAGGTGTTGTACTTTCAGTTCGTTCGTAATTCGTGGGTTCACCGATGTACGCAAGGTAGCCAACAAGCTGTTGTCACGGTTGTAATCATTCCCGTAAGATTCCAGAATATTGATGGACGTATTATCCTGCAAACCAAGTTTATTCACGTCGTTGGTGAAGTTATCACGAATCGTCAACAGGTTTTTGCTGTTGATCTGCCAATCGATACGGGCAAAAGCAGCGTCCGAAGCACGGCCTTTGTCAAACGACCCATACTGAGGAACATTGGCCACCCCATACTTGCTGCGGGCAATGTCGACGAAGCGATCAAGGGTAACTTTTGTCACGTTAAACTGGCTTTCATCCGCAGGGGTACGAACATCGGCGATGATCAATGGGCGGGAATCCTGTTGGTGATCCCACACCAAAAAGAAGTGAAGTTTGTCTTTTACGATGGGCCCACCCAACGCAAAACCGGATTGGTAGGTGGAAAATTGAGCCGTACGCTTGTTTCCTCTGATATCGTAAGGGCTTGACAGCCAGTCGGCACGCATGTAATTAAAGGCACTTCCGCTAAATGTATTGGTACCGGCTTTGGTTACCGCACTCACTGTACCGCCACCGCTGCGACCAAAGGTTACGTCATATTGGTTGGTAACAACCTTGAACTCCCGAACGGCTTCGATAGAGATAGAGTAAGGTGCGCCGCTTCGGCTCGTAGTTGCCCCCGCCGACGTAGGATTTTTGGCGTTCATACCGTCGATGCTGTAATTGGTAGACGACCCCAACTGACCCGAAATATTTCCACCTCTGCTTAATGGCGAAAGATCCATCAGCGACGTAAAGTTACGACCATTGACGGGAAGCGTTGCAATTGATTTAGCCGAAATGGCGGTAGCCGCACCCAAGTTCTCAATTTTGTTTTTCAGGCCCGAAGCTACTACCTGCACTACTTCCAACGTTTGGCCCGTTTCCTGCATGGTGAGGTTTATCTTAACAGCATCCCCTTGGTTGAGCATGTAGCCGTTTCTCTTTTGTTCACCAAACCCAACAAACGTAACGCGAATCGTGTAAGGGCCGCCCAAAGGAAGCTCTTTGAACGAGTAATCTCCCTTGGCATTGGTGATGGTACCGGTGGAGAAGCCGGTCGATTCATTACGAACCTGAACAGTAGCACCCGGAAGCGGAGACTGCTGATTATCAGCAATTACCCCGGAAATGGACGCCTGAGTAGTTTGTGCTTTCAGTGCGCTGTTGACAAAGCAACTCAGCAGAATGAAGGCAATAACAGTGTGTAAATGGTTTTTCATTAGTTGTTAGAGAATTTTCAACTGCAAAAGAACCGGTTACATTTTACGTGACTGTTAACCCAATTTTACCGATTTGTGACCATTTGGCTGAGTAACATAGAAAAATTTTATACATGGGTATTTTGATTTTATTGTATTCATTCTTACACCCGCGATAAGCGATATCGAATGTCTAAGCCCTAAAGCAACCTTACCTAACCAAATTGCATCTGCTCATCATACTTATACAGCTAACCTGATGCAATTACTTTCCGAACGCCGCCATTACATTGATTGGATACGTGTCCTGGCTTTTTTCCTGTTGATTTTTTTCCATTGCGCCATGCCTTTTGTGACTTTCGGCTGGGAGGTCAAAAATGCCGAAACATCCGTAGGGTTGAGTCGCTTGATCTATTGGTTGCACCAATGGCGTTTGCCACTGTTGTTTTTCATCTCCGGCGTGGGAATTTATTTTTCATTGCAAAGGCGCTCGGTAGGAATGTTTGCCGGTGAACGAATTGTGCGTTTATTTATCCCTTTGTTGTTTGGCATGTTTTTTCTGACGCCCGCCCAAGTGTACATCGAACGATTGCAACGGGGGCAATTCAGAGGCTCCTATGCGGAGTTCTATCCTACCGTTTGGGAATTGGTACCGTACCCGGACGGGACGCTTACGTGGAGTCACCTGTGGTTTGTGGTTTACTTGTTCGTGTTTTGCCTATTATTGTTGCCCATTTTTGCGCTGTTCAAGCTAAAAGCAGTAAACACTTGGAAAGAAAAAATCACTGATCGACTGACGAATCCTGTGGTGTTGGGGGCTTTGGTGATTCCTTTCACTTTTTATTATTTTACCCTTTACCTCGATTATCCTGAGCAGCAAAGTCTGTTCAATGATTGGTTCCTGTTTGTGTCTTCCATTACATTGGTGTTGTATGGTTATCTTTTGGGCGGAAGCAATACCTTTTGGAAAACCTGCGAGCAATTCCGTCTTTACTATCTGGGAACGGCGATTATATGTATTGCGCTTCTCTTCTATGGGTATTGGTGGGCGTTGGAATTGCCCAAAATAAACGACAATCGACTTTACATCTACGGCATTTTGAACTCCGTTCACATTTGGACGCTCATCTTGGCCTTGATAGGATTTGCCAAAAAATACCTAAATTTTTCCACTCCATTCTTAACTTATACCAACCAAGCCGTTTATCCTTATTACATCTTACACCAAACGGTGATTGTAGTAGCCGGGTATTTTGTGGTGCAATGGTCGTTGCCCATTGCCGTTAAACTTCTGCTTTTGATTTGCATTTGTTTTTTGGTAATTGCAATGCTTTATCATTGGTTGATAAAACCATTTATTCTCACACGAATTTTGTTTGGATTAAAGCCAA
Source organism: Runella sp. (assembly GCF_965279615.1). NCBI lineage: Bacteria > Pseudomonadati > Bacteroidota > Cytophagia > Cytophagales > Spirosomataceae > Runella > Runella sp. The sequence goes on from NZ_OZ257252.1 coordinate 1,531,542, forward strand.
AGGAAACAAACAAAAAGAGAGAAAGAGCAATTGTAACTCCTTGAAAAATAAACAAAAATGAAGTCAAAGTGGATTATCTATTTAGGCATTTCTCTCATTGTTATCACCTATTTTGGCGTTTATCTATTTTTATATTCAATAAAGGAAGAACAGGGAAATCGTTTTAAAGGCTACGTCATTCCATCAGATTTTCGATATTCTTTTCAGGAACATTTTGAGGAAATTAATTTTACGACAAATGATGGCGGAACGCTCAATTCACTAATATTTAAGGCTGATTCTACAAAAGGCGTGATCTGTTTTTTAAAAGGAAACGGAGGAACAATCAAAGATTGGGCAGAACATGTCCCTGCATTTTTAAAATTCGGGTATGATATAATCATTACCGACTATCGGCAAAATGGGAAAAGCAAAGGCGAAATTTCACTACAGCATTTTTATTCAGACGCTCAGTTGGTCTATGATTCATTGAAAAGAAGGTATCCTGAAAATAAAATCGTCATTGCCGGTTTCTCATTGGGAGGAAGAATTGCGGCAAACCTTGCCGCGAACAACACGCCACGCATGACCATTTTATTGGATGCCGCTTCCACTACCGGAGATTTCAGTGATCGTTTTTTTGAAGGCCTTTATTTTCCGTTGCCTTCTATCAATCCTTTTTTATTTACCACTGAGGAAGATATCAAACGGGCAAGGTCGCCCGTAATAATTATTTGTACTGACAACAAAAACAGTCTCTCACATACGCTGAAACCGTTACTTAAGAAAAAAGATGAGTTCTTCGAAATTCAGGGCGCAACACATGCTACCCTGATGAAACATAAACGCACCCATCAGATCATGAGCCAAATCTTAAGTAAACAATTGCCTTAAGTTCTGTTTGTTACAGGTAATAATATATTTTCAGGAAGGCCATATCGTGCAGAAAATCAAGCTTTTCTATGTCGATGCGAATGATCTTCAAGCCTGTTCGTTCTTTTAAATCCGCCAGTAACTCTTCGCGTTTTGCGGCTGTGGTGAGCGAGATCTTATCGTACATGATCTCTTTGGAGTATTCCCGGGGGAACACAAAATCGGTTTCAAAAAGGAAGGTTAAAAATAGCATCATTGTAGTTAGTATAGCCGTTATTCCTACCGAATTTGCCGAAATACCGTGGACGAGCCCTAAAGCAATGGACAGAAAAAGATACGTCATATTGCGCATGGTAATTCCTTCGGTTCGGTAACGCAACATGGAAAATACCGCAAACAACCCAAAGGCGGCCCCCATCGAAACCTCTACTTTGTTGAGCAGGTACGTAACGGAGAAGATGATGAGATTAAAAACAAAAAAAGTAAAAATAAACTCACGGTTACGATAAATGGGGTAATAGATCAGCCACAGTAAAATCACCATGCTGAACAGATCAAGGCCAATCTGAAAAACCAGTTCGTGAAGTAAAACATTGGACATATTCGTGACGTCGTTTCAGTTTTCTCAGTAATTAGTTATTTGGTTAATTTTTGAAAGAATCGGTTTGATCGTATTTATCTTTAGCGAAGGCTCTACATTGGCAAGCCCTAAACAGTATTTACTGATGCCTCCTTCGCGCAGTTCCATTTTTTTCATCAGCATCCTGAAAGGGCTTGGATATCCTCTTTCGTGCTGCACATCTGCAATGATCAAATTTGGATACGCAACAAATTGCGACTGCCACCGAAACCACACATTGGCATCAAAAGTCAATCGTTCATTGGTTTCGGGATTGACCAGCATAAACCGATGATAATACACCCACAAAGCAGGCTTCAACCCGGACGTAACAATGGGAACGTTTTGAGTTAAAAGTTGCTTTCCATAGTCACAAATATCTTCCGACAGATCATCCAACCTAACGCGTTGGGTGATCGTATTTCTTTTATTATTCCTGCATTTCAGTTCAAAATAATTCTCATCTGTCTCTACATACCGACGACTGCGGATTTTGTATCGTTTCAATCTGCCGGATATATATTGGTGATAAAAAAGGCGCTCAGGCGTATCAAAATAGAGCGTATCGTACCGAAACAGCCTTTTTCCCCGAAGATGGAGCAATTGATAATGAGGCTGAATGACACCAAGTATCTCCTCCAAATTCTTTTTGGGCAGAAGGTACCTCGCATCTATCCGGTCCATAAACTGAGCCTGCTCTACTTTATTCATTGCGATGTCCCGCAAATTATTGAGTATACGTGAATTCATTTGGCACGTTATCTTTTCACAAACAAAAAAGGGTACGACAAAAATCGTACCCTTTTCTACTTAAAATTATATTTTTAGAAAAATCTGTCTTTCAAAATTCTTAAATCAAGGTTTGGAAAGCATTACCGACCATAAAACAGCCGATTAATTAATCAATTCTTCTGCTTTTTTTCTAACCGTAATCACAAGATTTTCCGCGCCGTCTTCATGATCGGCCAAGAGTGTATCTCCTTCGCGCAGATCTCCTTTGAGAATTTCTTCAGCAACGGGATCTTCCAGGTATTTTTGAATAGCACGATTGAGCGGACGCGCACCGTACTGTTGGTCATAGCCTTTTTCCGATAAGAAATCTTTGGCTTTTTCCGTCAATTCTACCTGATAGCCAAGGTTGGTTACGCGATTGAATAATTTGGCCAGCGAAATATCAATGATGCGGTGGATGTCTTCACGCTGCAATGAATTAAATACGATTACATCATCCAAACGGTTGAGGAATTCAGGAGAGAATGCTTTACGCAATGCACTCTGAATGGTGCTCTTCATCAGATCGTCTTGATTTTCAGATTTTGCTTTGGTGGCAAAACCAATGCCTGAACCGAAATCTTTCAAGTCACGCACCCCAATGTTGGACGTCATGATGATGATGGTATTACGGAAGTCTACGCGACGTCCCAATCCATCGGTCAAAATACCATCGTCCAACACTTGAAGCAGGATATTGAACACGTCCGGGTGAGCTTTTTCGATCTCATCCAAAAGCACTACACTGTAAGGCTTACGACGGATTTTCTCGGTCAACTGTCCACCTTCTTCGTAACCCACATATCCCGGAGGCGCTCCAATCAGGCGTGATACGCTGAATTTCTCCATGTATTCGCTCATGTCGATACGTACCAGTGCATCTTCTTTGTCAAACAGATAGGTAGCCAACACTTTTGCCAACTCTGTTTTTCCAACACCCGTTGGGCCAAGGAAGATAAACGAGCCGATGGGTTTTTTAGGATCTTTCAACCCTACCCGCGTCCGTTGGATGGCTTTGGTCAACTTTTCGATTGGTAAATTTTGACCGATTACTCTGTTTTTGAGTTCATCGCCCATGCCGAGCAACTTCTGGCCTTCATTTTGCGCTACACGATTCACGGGAATACCGGTCATCATGGCTACTACTTCGGCTACGTTATCATCGGTTACGGTATAACGGCGTTTTTTCGTTTCCTCTTCCCAAGCAATTTTAGCGCGGTCGAGTTGGTCTAACAATTTTTTCTCGCGGTCGCGGAGTTGGGCAGCTTCCTCGTATTTCTGGCTTTTCACCACGAGGTTTTTCTGCTTCTTCACTTCTTCGATCTGTTGTTCCAACACTACAATGTCTTCCGGAACGGTAATATTGCTGATGTGTACGCGGGCACCCACTTCGTCCATTACGTCGATGGCTTTGTCGGGCAGGAAGCGGTCGGTGATGTATCTTTCCGACAGTTTCACGGCTTGTGCAATGGCCTCATCCGTATAGTTTACGTGGTGGTGATCCTCGTATTTATCTTTAATGTTATTCAAAATTTCAATGGTCTCTTCCACGCTCGGTGCATCGACCATGACGATCTGAAAACGACGAGCCAGAGCGCCATCTTTTTCGATGTACTGACGATATTCATCCAACGTGGTAGCTCCAATGCATTGGATGTCTCCCCGGGCTAATGCAGGTTTGAACATATTGGAGGCATCAAGTGACCCCGAAGCACCGCCGGCACCTACAATGGTGTGCAACTCATCAATGAACAGTATCACTTCCGGTGATTTTTCCAACTCATTCATGACCGCTTTCATACGTTCTTCAAACTGTCCGCGGTATTTGGTTCCCGCTACGAGCGAGGCCAGATCCAGCGTGACGACACGTTTGCCGAACAGAACACGGGAAACTTTCTTTTGTACAATTCTCAGCGCTAAGCCTTCAGCGATGGCCGTTTTACCAACACCCGGCTCTCCGATGAGAACAGGGTTGTTTTTCTTACGACGACTCAATACTTGCGCTACACGTTCAATTTCTTTTTCACGGCCTACAATTGGGTCTAATTTACCCAATTCAGCCATCTTGGTTAGGTCTCTACCGAAGTTATCTAATACAGGTGTGCGAGATTTTTCGGTATTTTTGGGGTCTTTGCCTTGCTGAGCACCGCCTCCGAACATACTCCGTTCGTCGTCGTCGTCAGTTTCGGGCCCCGCATGGGGTTTGGTGCCTGATGATTGATACTCTAACATTTCCTTAACGATTTCATAGTTTACATTGAACTTGGCTAAAATCTGCGAGGCCAGATTATCGGGGTCACGCAGAATGGACAGTAGCAGGTGCTCCGTACCTATAAGTGGGCTTTTAAAAATTTTAGCTTCTAAGTAGGTGATTTTCAACACCTTTTCAGATTGGCGAGTCAATGGAATATTGGCCAGATTTTTAACGTTATTGGTGGCGGTTCCTTTGGTTACCTGTTCAATGGTAATGCGCAGTTCATCCAAAGAAACACCGAGTTTCTTCAATAACGCCAAAGCTACTCCTTCTCCTTCTCTGATCATTCCCAGAATAAGATGCTCGGTGCCAATATAATCATGACCGAGACGCAAGGCTTCTTCACGGCTGAGTGAAATGACTTCTTTTACGCGGTTTGAAAATTTTGCTTCCATTTAATTATGGTTTCTTTCACTGTTGGAACGGAGGAGTATAGCTAACTGATGTATCAACTTCTTAACGAATAAACCCCCTACTTCGTTCAATATACGATTACAGACCGCTTTAGGATGTTTGTGGCCTCCGCACCCTGACACATCAGCAAGTCGATCACGCTTAAATTCGGAACAAATTCATTCCCGAAGTTTTGATGATAAACAACAGGGTTATATAAATTGTTGTGCCTGTACTCTTTTTTGGGATGAATCACCGAAAGCCCGTCATATTGGCCGCTTTCCACCTCCGGGAGGTATGTTTCCGTCAGCCTAATTGTCGGACGAATTCGTAACAGTTTCAGACAGATTGTCAGCAGTTCCCAATTCAGATCAAATAAGAAAAGGGGCTTTTTCTGAAAAATTCGTTCAAAATCCGTACCAAAATACTCAAAATAAGGAGCTTTGCCGTAAGCGGCTACAATGGCTCCCCAATGCCGTTTTACCCACGCTTGTGAATAATCAATTTTTACTTCTTTAATGGGGATTTTTATTCCCGAATGTACTACCGGAACAATCAGTGTATCTACACCGTTGGCGGTCAGGATATGGCAGCGATTTCGATACGTTTGTTTTAAGAAATGTTCGTGCGCTTCAATATCTACCTCTCCGTATTTTAACAAACAAGCAAAGTACTCTAATGAGGGCAAGTACTGTAATTCTATTCTGGCCGACAAATTGGTTTATGAATGAGTGATTATGTAAATAAAGTAATTTGCACGATAGTATCAAAAAAATTATAAAAAAATTTTACAGAGCCCCCCTCAGAGATACAAAAAATGAGGAAAGTACAAATTTTAAAAAATTTAATCAAGGCCGTTTATATCCTTTTCGGTAAAACAAATACCCTTATTCATAAAGTTGATTCAGGTCAGCATCGGCCAGATCGGTGAAAAATCGGGCCAACTTTTGGGTCAGGTCTTCGTAGAAACGCGCTCCTTTTTCGGCGGTCGCTTTTTTAGGATTGCCCACACCGGTATCTTCCGTCACCTGACTCCATTTACGCTCGGCCCACGCCCACCCTTCGCGCATGGCGTTGATCTTTGTTTTTTTTGCATATCCTTCTCCCGCTTCGTCCAAGGGTAAAACCAAGTCGGGACGCAGGTGCAGCATCAGGCTGCTTTCGGTTTCGTCGGCATGATCACCTACGTTATCAAAATAGGCTGTGCTGTCCAAGGCTCGAAACCAAAAGCAGGTGCTTATCCACAGATCGGGGAAGTGAGCGCCTACTTCGCGAATTATTTGTTTGAAATCATTGCCTCCGTGGCTGTTGAAAACCAGCAGTTTTTTGATCCCGCTTCTTGAAACGACTTCAGCTAAATCACGCAGAATGGCCATTTGTGTACTTGGGTACAGGTTCATGCACAGTTTGATGTCGGTTTGTCCTGTATTGACCCCGAAAGGAACTACCGGTAAAACCAACACTTTGCGGCCTGCTTCCCACGCTAAACGCGCGGCTTCGGCAGCAAGGGCATCGGCTTCGTAATTGTCGGTTGCGTAGGGCAAGTGGTAGTTGTGGGCTTCGGTGGCCCCCCACGGCAAAACGGCTACATCGTATTGCGTATCTTTTACAGTTTTCCAGTTGGTTTCGGCAAGGAGGTAAGGACGAGGAGACATAAGAACGCTGATTAATATGATCTTTATGATTAAAAATTATGTTCTTTTTTTAATACTGAGCCCTTCATTTTAGAATATTACTCTGAAAATCAGACAATTACTAAAGCAATTAAAATTCAGCTTTGACATTTAATGACGGCTTCTCTCTTAAGAAGTAAAATACATTGCTTGATTTACTAATTTTGCCCGCTGAAATTCAATCTTTTCAAGAGGTTTCCCTTGTGATTTTTCCACCCATCGCAATTCGGCAATCGTAAATTACAAAATCAGATGTGGCTTTTGGGCTGGCTGGGGCGTTTGCCTTTGGCATTTTTATATAAATTATCAGACGTTTTTTACGTATTGATCTATTACGTGGTTCGCTACCGAAGAAAACTCGTTACCAAACATTTACAGGAGTCTTTCCCGGAGAAGTCTCTACAGGAAATACGGAAAATACGAAAAGATTTTTATCAATTACTGGCTGACTTATTTGTTGAAACCCTGAAGCTTCCTTATTTAAGTGCACAGGAAATTCAGGAACGCGTACAGATCGAGAATTTTGAATTGCCCAAGGGTTATATCGACAAAGGCCAATCTTTTCTTTCGTTCAGCGCCCACATCGCCAACTGGGAATGGGTACCCGGCTCCCTGACCACGCGTGGCATCCCCGTGGATGTGGTGTATAAAAACCTGACCAGCAAGCAGTCCGACGAATTCATGGTCAAGGTGCGCTCTTCGTTTGGTGTTTATCCCATTCCGATGCAGCGCCTGATGCGTGAGGTTGTTGCACGCCGAAAAATCATCCGCACCACCGGATTGGTAGCCGACCAATCACCCCACGAACCCGAACACGCGCATTGGCTACCGTTTTTAAACCGCGAAACGGGCTTTTTTCCGGGAACGGAAAAAATAGCCCGTACCACAAAAATGCCCGTTGTATTTGGCGAAATGTACCGAACAGGTCGCGGGTATTATATTGTCCGTTTTCACTCAGTAGCCGAGCCTCCTTACGATCATTTACCTGAGGGTGCCATTACTGATTCCTACAAAAACTTATTGGAAGCCGCCATTAAAAGGCACCCCGCCGAATGGCTTTGGTCACATAACCGTTGGAAGCATAAAAAGGAAAAATTTGTAAAATCGTAGAGACGTAAGATTCTGTCGTTTATATAGGGTTTTACAATTCATCCAACGACAGTTTTTTCACTGCTGCCTGAGCGATTTCCCGTAAATGAGGCAACACCGAATTGTTATCATCGGAACGCCAAATGAGATATAACTGCGTTACGGTTGGTAATTTCATAAAACGAACTCCCAACGCAGATGCTCCTTCCCGATAGGAGATCGGCAGCACTGCCAATCCCAGTTTTTTTTCTACCAGTCGCAAAATTGTTGCACCGTAATTTGAATGATAGACCACTTTCGGGCGAAATCCTTTTTCTTCAAAAATGCCGTGTAAAATTTTTCCGTAATGAATATCCGCGTTGAGCTTTGGCAAAATAAATTCTGCCGTTCGACATTGGCTGATGTCTTCAAAATTGGAAGCATTGAGTGGATAGTCATTAGGGACTACCAGCGCAAAATGTTCTTCAAACAATAATTCCGTAGAAAAACGGGGATTAACATTATTATCCCGCGTAAAACCTACATCGATCTCATAATTTTTCAGGGCATCCATCAATTCTATTTCGGTTGTTTCGGTCAATTGGACATTAACATCCGGAAATCGCTCGTGCATCATGGCCAGGGTTTCGGGCAAAATGGAATACAATGCCGAGCCGGGATGTCCCATTCTGATCTTACCCACCGCTCCCTGATGAATACGACGTGTTTGTTCAGTGATGTAGGTCAATTGATGTTGTAAACGGCTGATCTCATCCCGAAAATAACTTCCGGCGGCAGTCAGTTTTACATTCCGCTTGTCACGTTCAAACAGCAAAACGCCTAATTCTTCTTCCAACTGCTGAATTTGACGACTCAATGCGGGTTGAACGATAAACAATTTTTCGGCAGCTCGCGAAAAGTGCAGTTCTTCAGCGACGCCCAGAAAATACGTAAGTTGACGAATATCCATTAGAATACTACCCTAAGAGCGTGTTGGGAAATTATGTTTGGTTTTTTGGCTTAATTCGTTGCAGCATCAGTTGAATGTTGGCTAAAAGTAGCCATCCAACCGAAGAAGATAGTGTATACTCGTAATCTTTGACGATCCGCCGAAAAAAATTTGTCCAAGCAATGCTCCGTTCTACCACCCAACGCTTGGCTACAGGTACAAATCCCTGAGCTGATTCAGGACGAGAAGCCCGCTCAAAATCAATGTCCCAACTGGCCAGAGCTTTTGCAAAAACACCGCCGTATGGACCATCGCCAAAGACCTTCTCAACCCGATCACCATACCACAATATATCACTCACCAAGGCTAATGCGGCAGGGCCATCTGCGTCATTGGCAGCGTGTACATGAGCGGCCCATAAGCGACCACCTGTATCGACCAATAACTGGCGCTTGCGTCCATTGACTTTCTTATGTGGGTCAAGACCTCGATATTCACAGATCATAGGAGCTAGCTTAACACTTTGACTATCAACACAAAATACGGATGGATATGCTTCACGTTTTTCCTGTTTTCGATCCAGTTGGTTCAATTCTCGATTGATTCGTTCAAGTGTCCCATCCGTTTTCCAGCAGTTAAAATAATAATAAACGGCCTGCCAATGCGGGTATTCATCAGGCAAATTTCTCCATTGGCATCCCGTACGCAATAGCCATAAAATCGCATTCATTACTTGGCATAAATCAAGTTTTCGTTTGCGTTTAAGGGGTAAAAAGTGCGATATTGCAGCCCACTGAGAGTCGGTCAGTTTAGAAAACTGTTTGGTCATTTCTTTGCATTTTGGTCGATACAAAGATGATACGACTCTCAGCCTTTATCAATTCCCAAACACGTTCTAAACATTAACCGAATCAATTTTTGTCTTATCTGTCTACTTATACAAATTAAGCATAAATCAGTAAAAAAATAGCATTTCTGATTATTAAAAGCCTTTCGTTACTTTGTTCATCGTACTAAAGTATCCAATACGATTTTTAGTTGTCTTTATGAGAATATAACCTCTCCGCTTTTGTGGGGAGGTTTGTTGTCACTACCGGCTTAGCAACCCATCCATAACACTACTACCATGATTCAGATTGCCCATTACCGTAAAGAACACCAACAGTCAATTATTGATTTGATCTTAGGAATTCAGCAAAATGAGTTCAACATTCCCATTACGTTGGCCGATCAACCCGATCTGTTGACAATTCCTTCTTTTTATTGCCAAAACAAAGGCGCTTTTTGGGTGGCCTTAAACGGTGAACAGGTCGTGGGCACGATTGCTCTCATTGATATCGGCGACCACATGGGTGCCATTCGTAAGATGTTTGTTCACCGGGATTTTCGAGGGAAAGAACTCGGCATTGCTTCGCTGCTTTTGAATGCAATGCTCAAACATTGCCGTCAGCACGGATTGGCTTCTATTTATTTAGGAACCCTTCCACGGCTACAGGCTGCTATGCGTTTTTATGAAAAAAACGGGTTTGTACAATTGCCGAAATCTACGCTACCGCATCAATTTCCTGCTATGACGCTTGATACTGTGTTTTACGAATACAAAATTGCCGGATAATAATGGAATTAGCTAAACCCACAATTACGATTCGTACTGAATTCCACGCCGAATCTGACATAGATAAAGTAGTTGAATTGCATGACACGATCTATCGCCGGGAATTCGATTTTGGCGGTGCTGTTTTCACGAATTATGTACGGGAAGGATTACAGGAATTTGCGCAGCAATACAACCCCTCAAAAGACTGCGTTTGGCTCTGTGAGATCGACGGAAAACTTGTGGGTTCTTTGTTCTTAATGTATCGCGGCAAAGCTGCCCAGCTACGTTATTTTCTGATTCGTTCAGATCATCGAGGCACAGGTCTTGGAAAAAAACTGATGACTTCGTTTATGAAAACGCTGAATGAACGCGGTTATCATTCGGCCTATTTATGGACGGTCAAAGGACTTGCCGAAGCCGCTCATTTATATACACGTTATGGTTTTGAATTGACTGAGGATAAAGCTACCACCACGTTTGGTGTTGCCCTTACGGAACAACGCTACGATTTGGTTTTACCGCAAATTCGAGCGGCTCAACCGTCGGATGCTATTGCGTTGCGAGATTTGATGGAAAGAACCTTCATTGATACGTATGCAGTTTTCAACACGCCCGAAAATATGCAAATGCACGTATCCTCACAATTTGGGTTAACAAAAGTGCAACAGGAACTGTGCGAAGAAGATGTTCATTATTTGGTGGTCGAAAAAGATAAAGCACTTATCGGTTTTGCCAAACTCGTCAGTAATCATCAACCGGAAGCATTGAAGGGACAAAAAGCGGTGGAAATTGCGCGGATCTATGTAGCAAAAGAGTATCATGGACAACAGTTGGGCACTCAACTCATGCAGGACTGTTTGAAGTCGGCAAAAAATAATAACGCAGAGGTGGTTTGGTTGGGTGTTTGGGAGCATAATCCCAAAGCCATTCGTTTCTACGAAAAAATGGGCTTCCAATGCTTTGGAGAGCATGTTTTTACCTTGGGAGCTGAAGTCCAAAATGATTTTCTGATGAAGAAGAAATTGTAAGTGTGCCGGCGGTTTCTCAAAACCGCCGGCACATCACGTGATGCAGGTTTTGAGAAACCTGCATTGAGATTGCTCACAACCTCGTGAAAACAATCAATCGAACACTAAGCAATCCGGTCGCTTTGGGTTGTGAGCAACCCACCCGGCGGTTTTGAGAAACCGCCGTCACCACGTCACCATAATTGATGCAGGTTTTGAGAAACTTGCACCACACTAAATCATACAGTCGGAAATTCTGAATCAAAATAGCCCGCAAAGCGCCACAATTCCTGAATTTCTTCTCGACGAACAGGATAAGGGGCATATCTTTCATTGAGCGATTTGAGTACCAATACCCCTTTATCTTCCAGGTAGTTAAATACTTTTTTCAACACTACCCCTTCGTCTCTGGTCACGACCAAACAAATCGTGCCGTTTTTAACGCCGTCCCATTGGTCAATGTATTCTCCAAACACCACCGAACCTTCACGCAACGGCGGCATGGAATCTCCTTCGTAGGGAAAAGCACGGTATTTGCGGTCACGCGACAGGAAAGGCACCTGAAACGCCGGCAAACGATTAATGTAATCAATATCACCATAGCCTTCGGCGTAGCCTCCCAAAGCACGAATGGGTACGAATTCAATGTTTTCGCGGTTTTGCGGATCAACGGTCGTTACCAACACCCGCAGTTCGCTGTTCAACGATAGTGGACGAGTATCGTTTCGTAAATCCTTGCGTAAAAATCCGTCAATGGTAATGTTAAAAAACGTAGCCAAGCGAATCAGATCTCCAAAACTCGGCTCAGCCCGACCCAATTCATACGCCGCTAAAGTGGACTTTTTTATCCCTAACTCATCGGCCAAACGCTGTTGAGATACCTTTCCGTCCAATTTGCTACGTAAAAAAGAAAGGTTTTGAGCAAAATTATTCACTTTTTCTTGCATGGAATTTAAATTTCGAGTAATTTTTGCAACTAAAATACATTATTATTAACCAATAAACAAATAAAATAGCCATTTAAGCCTTTATATTCCAATTAAACATCCCTAACTAATTGCTGCTCATGAACTTTTATTTTCCCACTATTTTCATCCCTCTGGTCAGTTCCACGGTTTCAGCCGGTTTTCCTTCTCCTGCCGACGATTATACCGAGCTTTCGCTGGACCTTAACACGCACCTCATTGAACACCCTTACACTACGTTCTGCATTCGAGTGCGGGGCAATTCGATGGAAGGTGCCCGCGTGTACGACGGCGATATGTTGTTGGTCGACCGTTCGATCATTGCTCAAAGCGGCAATGTTGTGATCGGGGCTCTCGACGGCGAATTTACGGTCAAACGATTGCGCATGGAACAGGGGAAAACGTTTTTATTGGCCGAACATCCTTCCTATGATCCTATCCCGGTCACAGAGGAAAATGATTTTAAAATTTGGGGCGTCGTAACGTACATCATTCATAAAACACACAAATTATTATAAGATGTATGCACTTATCGACTGTAACAATTTTTACGCTTCCTGCGAGCGTGTTTTTCGGCCCGATCTGGACAAAAAGCCAATCGTCGTTTTGTCAAACAATGATGGCTGTGTCATTGCCCGTTCCGAAGAAGCTAAAAAGTTAAATATCCCTATGGGTGTGCCTTTGTTCCAAATCGAACCATTGATTAAAAAGCATAACGTAGCGGTATTTTCCTCGAATTACGCGCTTTATGGCGACCTTTCCAACCGTGTTATGCAAAGTCTTCATCAGCTTGTACCGCAAATTGAGGTTTATTCCATTGATGAAGCTTTTCTGGATCTGCGGCAGATGCCTTACCATGACCTGTACGCTTTTGGGCAACTGATCCGTCAAAAAATCAAACAATGGACAGGCATTCCGATTTCGATAGGTATAGCACCGACAAAGACGCTTGCCAAAGTGGCAAATCGATACGTGAAAGCGCATTGTAGTGATGAAGGTGTTTTTATCATCGAAGACGAACCCACCGCCGATATAGCCCTTTCCGGTACACCTATCGAAGAGGTATGGGGTGTAGGAAGACGTTATGCGCGCTTTTTGACCGGGCACGAAATTCATACCGCTTTCGACCTCGTGCAAATGCCCGATTCGTGGATACAAAAGCACCTCAAGATCGTAGGTTTGCGCATGGTGCGCGAATTGCGCGGCGAGGTTTGCTATGGCTTAGACCTTGAACCTCATCCCAAAAAAGGTATTTGTGTTTCACGCTCTTTTCAACACACTGTGACCGACCTGCTGCCCATTCAGGAAGCCGTCGCAACCTTTGCCTCACGTTGCGGCGAGAAGCTCCGCAAACAAAAAAGTGTCGCGAATTTATTGCATCTGTTTTTGTTTACCAATCCGCACCGAGAGCAAGACCCACAGTATTTCGGCTCCAAAGTGCTTCAGTTTCCCATCGCCACCAACAGCAGTTTTGACCTGGTCGAAATGGCGCTAAGGGCCTTAAAACTCTTGTTCAAAGAAGGGTATCGGTACAAAAAAGCGGGGATCATGGTGAGTGGAATTGTTCCGGAGAACAATATTCAAACTACTTTATTTGACTTGGGTGAATCCAAAAGAATCAAAGATCATCGCGTTTTTAAGGCCGTCGATGCGCTGAATCGTAAACTGGGACGCGATAAAATACGCATTGCGACCCAAGGGAGTGGATTAACAACTCATCAGGCTTTTCGTTCTCCCTGTTACACCACGCGTTGGGAAGACCTGTTGGTCATTGATGAAAGAATAGATTATCGGGGAAGATCAATCAAAAAACTTTATAAATGAGAAGATGAGGTATATTATTTTATTGCCGGACGTAACGCTGAAAGTTGCTACAAACAGGTAGTGCCTACGGCACAAAAACGCCATGTAGTGTCGAAACGCTTACGCAACTATCCATATATCTAAACGTGCGCTTTTAAAAGTCATTTCATTCCGGATTTATTTTCTGTTTTAACTAAAAACAGAAAAGCACTCAGCAGGGTGCCGAGTGCTTTTACTACCTATATACAGCCATGAATTAACGTTGTGTTACCTACACGTTAAATCCGAAAGTGAAATTGTCGGCAGGCGCATCGGAATAAATTCCTTCAATTTGTACTCTTGCGCCTTTTTTTCCTTCAATTGCCTTTTTAAATTCCTGTACTGAATGAATGGGTTTATCGTTCAACTTAGTGATGATAAATCCTTCCTGAACACCCGCCCGAGAAAATTTACCCGGCTCTAAAGCACCTACTTTGGCGCCGCCTTCTACCCCACTTTGTTTCAATAATGCTTTTTCGCGGGGGCTCAAATCGTTGAGCTGTACGCCAAGGTCACCTAAAAGCATTTCGGCACTGTCGAGTTTAAGCAATTGGCTGCCACCGTCACGGTTTTTCAATTTTACCATCACATCTTTGGTAGTTCCGCCACGACTCAGGGTCAGTGTTACGGATTCGCCGGGTTGTTTGCGACCGATTTGCTCCTGCAATTGCGGTACGGCATTTACACTCACACCGTCTACTTTCAAGATCACATCGCCTTCTTTGATGCCGGCTTCTTTGGCCGCGCTGTTGGGCGAGAATGATTTTACGTACACGCCGTAGGTTTCTTTGACGCCGTATTCTTCGGCTTTTTTGCTGTCAAGTTCATCAAGCATGATGCCCAGATAACCACGTTGTACGTTGCCGTATTTCACCAAGTCACCTGCTACTTTTTTTACCAGATTGGAAGGAACGGCAAAGGCATAACCGGCAAAACTTCCCGTTGGACTCGCAATCGCGGTGTTGATTCCAATGAGTTCACCTTTTAAATTCACCAACGCACCGCCACTGTTACCGGGGTTTACGACCGCATCGGTTTGAATGAACGACTCCAACGGAGAATCGATCTTAGGCGCAGGGCCATCAAAGTTTCCTCTTTGTTTTTGACCGATAATACCTAAACCACGGCCTTTCGCACTTACAATACCCGTTGTTACGGTCGACTCAAGGTTGAAGGGGTTGCCCACCGCTACTACCCACTCTCCCACTCTGGCGGCGTCGGAATTACCGAACGTCAGCGCAGGCAAATTGTTGGCAGGAATCTGAATAACAGCCAAGTCGGTCGAAGGGTCTGTTCCGATCACTTTGGCTTTGTAAGTGTGTTTGTCGCTCAACACTACTTCCAATTCTTCCGCACCTTCTACCACATGGTTGTTGGTAACGATGTAACCATCGGGGCTGATAATTACCCCCGAGCCTGAAGCCTGTTGTTTCTGAGGTCCTTGCGGCGATTGTGGTACTCGGTCTCCAAAAAACTCTCTGAATTCTTCAGGAATTTGCATTTGTTGAGAATTTCCTCGACTTACTTTCATGGTTGAAGTGATGTGGACAACGGCGGGCATTGATACATCAGCCGCGTAAGTAAAGTCTCCGGGAACACCCGACGGATTGCCGGCAGAGGTCAATTTGTTTAAAGAAACGGCGGGGGCTTCTTTAAACACAACGTCTTTTTCTGAATGGTTGAGAAGCTGAATCGCTCCTGCTGAAAGTGCCCCTGAAATTAATCCAACCAGGGCAAGTTGATTCCAATTTTGACTCATGGCATTTTACAGTTTTAGTGTTCTTAAAATTAGTTTGTAATCATGCTGCGTATGATTTACGATACAAGATTACGACCCAATTATGTAGAGATTCTGTAGAATACCGGTGCGAGTTGTTAACAAATGTTAAAAGAAATGTATGCTGAGAATATGCCACCCTTCCTGATAATCATAATTGGCTTTAAACCCATAATTATCAGCAATTTGCCTGACCAATGCCAAACCCAGCCCCACTGAATCGGAGCGCGTCGAGCCTTTACTGAAACGTTCCCAAAGTTGGGAGATGGGCACCGAAGGCGGCAAACCCTTATTCAAAATCTCCAGTTTTCGGGAAGTAAGCACTATGCGAATACTGCCCGACGGAGTATTGTGTTTAAGGGCATTGCCTAATAAATTATTCAGTAAAACATCAGCTAAAAAAGCATTCATTTTGAGCCGAACGTCGGGCGCAATTTCTGTCGTCAGGGCAATGCCTTTATCGCGGATCAGGGCTTCCCAAAGATTGACTTTTTCGTTCAGCAGTTCACTTATGTTTAGTTCTTCCTCTTCCGAGAATTGCCGATTTTCAATTTTGGTCAACAACACCAACGTCTGGTTCATCTTTGACAAATTACCGACCGTTTCGATCAAATGCCCGATTCTTTCCATTTGTTCTTCGGTCAGATTGGGTGCCTGAATGAGCATTTCGAGGTTAGAGTTAATGACTGCCAAAGGTGTTTGCAGTTCATGCGAGGCATTTTCGGTAAAGGTTTTGAGGCTTTGATAATCGCGACGCAATTGATCGGTCAGTTGTTTCAAACTGGCTTGCAGCGTCTGAAATTCGTTGATGCTCGTCCGCCTGAAACGCAATGATTCCGGCTGCCCCAACTGAAAAGTGCGCAGCGTGGCAAGGGTTTGATAAAAAGGTTGCCATAGGCTATTGGATAATTGATAATTGATGATCAGAAGTAAACCCATCAACAGCAATGTCAGGCCGGAAAAGGCCAACAGCAACGCTTGGGTCAGGTTATGGGTTTCATACATGGCCTTGCGAATATTCACCTGATAGTAGCCGTTGAAGGTACCTATCCCAAAACTCAACTGTCGATACGCTAAATACTCTTTATTGACCGGACTATATAATATGGTATCGCTCATCTGCATCGGCACAGGTGGGTGCATGCGAACAGCCCACAAACTATCTGAGATCGAGAACCAACGACGCGGCAGGATGCCCACTTGGCCTACATAATTTTCAACCTGTTCTTTTTCGTGCAGTAATTGGTCGGAGGCTTCATTGTCCATTATTTTTTTCAGGAAAAAGAAGCAACTCACACCCCCCAACGCCGAAGCGAGGACACAGGCGAGCAAAAACGAACGGGTGGCTTTGTTGATGAGTGTCATTGGGCAAATTTATATCCTACTCCGTAAATGGTTTGAATGTAGTCCGGGCAACCATATTCTGTCAATTTTTTACGGAGGTTTTTCATGTGTGAATACAGAAAATCAAAACTGTTTGCCTGATCGATCTCATCTCCGTATAAGTGCTCCGAAATAGCTCCTTTGCTTAATACCCGATTGGCGTTGACGACCAAGTACATCAACAGATCATATTCTTTACGCGTCAAGACAACCTCTTTGCCTTTTACCCAAACCTCTTTTGAATCAGGAATGATCTTAATTTCACCAAACGTAATTTCCCTGTTTCCGGAAAATTGCCGCCGCCGAATGACCGATTTCAGGCGCGCGTTCAGTTCTGAAAGGTGAAACGGTTTGGTCAGATAGTCATCGGCTCCCAGTTCCAGTCCGTAAATTTTATCATCCAATGCATTTTTGGCCGACACAATGATAATGCCCGCCTGCGATTGCTGCTTTTTGAGCATATCCACTAAGTCAAGTCCCGAACCACCCGGCAGCATAATATCCACCAACACGCAGTCGTAGTCATACACTCCGATCTTTTCTTCCGCCGCCGGCACCGTCGAAACCCACTCGCAAACGTGGCCTTCGCCGGTGAGGTATTCGCGCATGGTATGGGCGAGTGATTCTTCGTCTTCGATGATCAAAATTTTCATAGTCATCCACAAATCTATTGTTCGAATCTGTAGGAATTCCGGACCGCTAACGTCGGCGAGGTTTTGAACCTCGCCGACGTTTTTCGCCATATTTTAATTACAATCTTCCCTACTGTTCCAACGTTAATATACCAATAGAAAGAACGGTAATATACTAAAGAAAAAAAGATAAAAATTCTTCCTTTAAAGGCTGAATTCTCCGGATTTTCTACAGAATGGTACCTTTATTTTGAATCAGTAATTAACCTAATGATTAACGTCCATGAACAAGTACGTAAAAACAGTGTCAGTGGTTTTCGGAATGATCGCCCTGACCTTATCAACCGCTTCCGCTCAAATAAGTGCCGGAATTAACCCCAAGGCAAATTTGGGTGCGTACAAAACCTTTGCCTGGCTTGACCCCGATATTAAGGCCGGTCCCAATCCAATGTATAAAAGTGAACTTTTAAACAGTACTGTCAAAACCGCCGTCAATACCGAGCTGACCATCAGAGGAATGAAAGAAGACGAGCAGGCTCCCGATGCCCTCATTCAGTTTCATACGTACACACAGCAACAGCAACGCACCAATTATTCGGGAGGCTACCCATATATGGGTTATATGGGCGGATGGGGACGTTGGGGCGGTTTCTATCCCTACGGAATGGGATGGGGAGGCGGCAACGCGTACCAATACCGATACACCGAAGGCACGTTGGTAGTGGATATTTTGGATGCCCGAACCAAAGAAGTACTTTGGGAAGGTGTCATTCAGGGAACATTGAACGGCAAACTGAACCGTATCCAGAACCAGATCAATTCCGGTGTGACCAAAGTGTTTAAAAAGCATTATCCTATTCGTATCATGGGATAATGTAATTCAAAAACTGATCAATTAATCATTAAATACCATGAAAAATCACACTCATCCTCATCTTCTATGGTTAAGAAGAATGACCTATGCGGGGGTGGTTGCCATCGTTACCGCTATCACGCTTAACTCCTGTGCACCAAGAACATACACTATCGCAGATGGCACAACGTATCAAAGTTATACTCCTCCTGCATGGGCACCTCAAGGGGCTGCAATGGCGGGGGTACAGTATTATTACCTGCCCGATTACGGCATGTATTATGATTTGTCCTCGCAAATGTATTGGTACAATAACGGAGGAATTTGGGCTTCATCCGCCTACCTGCCTTCCATGTATGCCGGTATCAATCTCAATACTGCGTACATTGTTTTACTGCAACAGGGCCTTCGAAATCCGTGGTATAACAACGCCTATTACGTTCGGCATTACCCCAACCGTTGTTACATAGACAGCCGGGGAATTGCTTCACCTAACAGGGTTATAAATGCATCGAGTTTCTCAACGGCAAGAACTTTTAGCCAAGGACGTACCCGTCCTTCCTACCAATCGTCTTCTCCGAGAACTTCATCTGTTCCACAGGCGCGGCCTTCTTATTCGGCCCCTTCCCGCGGGTTCAGCAATAGTGGAAGTTTTGGCGGTCGTCAAAGTTATAGCGGCGGTGGCGGTTTCAGAGGCGGTGGCGGTATGCGTGGAGGCCGTCATTAATATCACATTGTAATACAGTTTCTGCTGAGTAATAATAAATAATCTTTCATAAACACCATTCTATCCTGAGTGGTGTTTATTTTTTATGTTGAATATTTTTGATTTTAGCCTTATTGGGGAATAAAAAAAGAATGACCGATCAATCTCATTTTGACACAAACAAAATTAATTGTCAGGATTTGAAATTATCTTTATACCAATTAAAATATCTTTTATACCAAAAAAAATTATCTTTGTCTACAATCTATTAGATTAAAATTAGATTAAAGAATGATTTTGACTAATCAGCCTCTTGTTCACACCTTGATTGAGCTGTTCTTAAAACAATCAATTTTATCGGGAGATGCAGTAGCGGTACAGTATCAGGCAGAACGTCTCACGTATAATGAGCTTGCAGAAAAAATCGTCGCGCTTTCTTCCAAATTATCAGGTATTCCGGAAAAAACCATTGTTGTAAGTGCAACTCGTTCACCGGACATGATCATTCATGTTTTGGCAGTGCTTCATTCCGGTAGAGCCTATTTACCGTTGGATGCTTCTTATCCTGTAGAACGCTTAAAACAAATCGTAAAAGACTCCGGTGTAAAAACCGGTTTATATCCGGCCGATGAAGAGGCCATTTTTGATAAAAAACTTAATCTGGTCAATCTTTCAGGTCTTGGACAGATTGGTATACAACAAAGTACAATTGCTTCGCCGAATACGTATGTTCTTTATACTTCCGGTTCTACGGGTGTTCCTAAAGGCGTTTGTATGGGTAACGAAGCCCTGGCCAATCTTATTCATTGGCAAAACAACAACAGCAGTTGCGGACAGGGCACTAAAACCCTGCAATTCTCACCTCTGAGTTTTGATGTTTCGTTTCAGGAAATCTTCGCCACACTTACAACGGGCGGAACCTTGGTATTGATCAATGATGACCAACGACTAAATCCGTCGGGGCTGCTGGAATTTATTGCAAAGAATAACATTAACCGCATTTTCCTTCCGTTTATAGCACTGCAATTATTGTCGGAAACCGGCGTAAACAATCAGAACTTCCCCGCTTCGCTGACAGAAGTGATGACGGCCGGCGAGCAGCTCAAAATAACTCCTCAGGTACGGGCTTTTTTCGCTGCTCTTCCCAATTGTAAACTTTATAATCAATATGGTCCGACAGAATGTCACGTAGTTACTCAGTTAGTCCTTGAAGGGCCAACAGATGCGTGGCCTGAATTGCCTTCCATTGGGACTCCCATCGACAATGTTTCTATTTTTATCCTCGATGAGCACCAAAAACCCGTAAAAGATGGCGTGGAAGGTGAATTATGCATCGGTGGTGTTTGTTTGGCCGAAGGATACCTGAATCAACCGCAACTGACGAAGGAGAAATTCCAACAATGGAAGCATCCGAAAGAAGGACTCCAACGTATCTACAGGACAGGCGATGTGGCCCGCAAGCTACCGGATGGTGCGATTGAATTTTTGGGCCGAAAAGATGATCAGGTAAAAATAAGAGGCTATCGCATTGAAATAGGAGAAATAGAGGCCGCTCTCAATAAATTACCGGATGTTACACAGGCCGTAGTGGTTGTAAATAAAGACATTCCGGGTCAAAACCGACTGATTGCTTACCTTATGTCGGGCAAACAGGAACAGGAGTTGAACCTGCGAAAACAGCTTTCCGCCATTCTGCCCGACTACATGATCCCGTCGGGGTTTGTGATTGTCAGCGAATTTAAGCGTACACCCAATGGAAAAGTAGATAAGAAATCGTTACCTAATCCTTCCCTTCAACGGCCCGCTTTACAGTCGCCCTATCGGAAACCTTCTACCTTGGTTGAGCAACAGACGGTGGCCATTTGGGAGGAACTTCTGTTGTTGACACACCTTGGTGCAGACGATAATTTCTTCGAACTCGGCGGAAACTCCCTGTTGGCCCAAAAGACCGTTGTGCTCCTGCAACAACGTCATGGGTACGTATTGCCTATCACCAAATTGTATCAATTCCCTACCGCCGCCGGTATTTCGGTTTTTCTGGCGGGCGATGATAAACCGGTCAGATTACCCATTGTTCCGGCAATTGCAGTTCAGCAGAAAGACATCGCGATCATTGGCATGGCCTGCCGCTTTCCGGGCGCAGATACCATAGAAGGCTTTTGGGACATCCTGGTCAATGGCAAAGAAACTGTCCGTTTTTTCAAACCCGAGGAGTTGGACAAACAGATTGCCGAAACCTTGAAAAACGACTCCTCGTACGTAGCCGCTCGGGGAATCATCGAAGGGATCAAAGACTTTGACGCTGAATTCTTTGGGCTTACGCCTGGATTGGCCGAAGCAATGGACCCTCAACAACGTATCTTTCTCGAAATAGCGTATGAGGTGTTGGAAACCGCCGGGTACCTCTCGGCAAAAGAAGAAGATTCCGTAGGGGTTTTTGCCGGTTGCGGCAACAATACCTATTACCTGAACAATGTATTTTCCAATAAAGATAAAATAGAGGCTATTGGCCAATTTCAACTCAATACGGTCAACGAAAAGGATTACATCGCCAGCCGAACCGCCTATCAATTAAACCTGAAAGGGCCCGCTGTGAGCGTATTTTCAGCCTGCTCTACATCATTGTTAGCAGTAGCACAGGCAACGGAAAGTATCCGAAACGGCAAATGCAGCATTGCCATTGCCGGCGGAGCCAGCGTGACCGTGCCGGTGTCAAGCGGACACCTGTATCAGGAAGGTGCCATGTTCAGCAAAGACGGCCACACGCGTAGCTTTGATGCCGATGCTACCGGAACCGTTTTCAGCGACGGAGCAGGTGCCGTATTGCTCAAATCGCTCGAAGAAGCCGAGCGCGATGGAGATCATATTTATGCCATCATCAAAGGAACCGGCGTCAATAATGACGGCGGTGAAAAAGGCAGTTTTACCGCTCCCAGCGCCTACGGACAAGCCACCGCCATCGCGATGGCGATACAGGATGCCGCCGTTGATCCTTCTACCATCAGTTACATCGAAGCCCACGGAACCGCCACTCCCATTGGCGATCCGATTGAAATAGAGGGATTGAAAATGGCTTTCGGTCCGCAGGAACAAAGTCATTTTTGTGCCGTCGGTTCTGTAAAATCAAATTTCGGACACCTGACCCACGCCGCCGGTGTGGCGGGGCTTATCAAAACGGCCCTTGCCATGCAGCATGGGGTATTGCCCGCTTCCATCAATTACCGTAAACCCAACCCCGCCCTTGGCTTGGAAACAAGTCCTTTCTTTATCAATGATCAACTCAATGAGTGGAAAAATGAGAAAAAACGGGCAGGAATCAGTTCTTTTGGCGTAGGTGGTACCAATGTACACGTTGTTGTAGAAAGCTATCCAACCCCTGTACCGGTTCCGCAACCACCCGAAGAAGACTGGCAATTGATCACTTGGTCGGCGCATTCCGTCCGGAGTGCCGCTGATTACGGAAGCAAACTGGGAGAATACATACAAGCTCATCCGGAAGCAGCACTTGCTTCGGTAGGCGCTACACTCCAATCTACCCGCAAAGAGTATCCTTACAAACGGTTTCTGGTGGCAAAAGATGCGTCTACGGTAGCGGCCGCTTTGCAAGACCCTATACAGACCAAAACGCCTGTTGCCTCAAATTCAGTCCCGGAAGTGGTGTTTGTTTTTCCGGGACAGGGCACGCACTATGCTTTTATGGGTCGGGAATTGTATCAACGATTCCCCGTATTTCGGGAAGCCATGGATGCTTGCCGCACTATTTTAAAAGCGCAAATAGGGGTCGATATTTTGGAAATAATCTCTCCCGGCGAAGATACTTATGAGACCGAAGGCTTAAACAATACCCTTTATGCTCAGCCGGCGTTATTTTCTGTTTCGTACGCGTTGGCAAAACTATGGATGAGTATGGGCGTCAAACCTCATGCTTTTATTGGTCATAGTTTAGGAGAATTCGTTGCCGCTCATCTTTCCGGGGTCTTCAGTTTGGAGAATGCGTTAAAACTGGTTGCTACACGCGCAACCATGGTAAGTACGCTTCCCAAAGGTTCTATGCTTGCCGTCAGGGTTCCCAAAGAACAGGTGAGCAGTCTGCTGGAAGAAGGGATTTTCCATGCATTAATGAACTCTCCGAACAATCATGTATTTTCCGGAGAGACCGAAAAGATAAACGGTTTGATCGAAAAGGTGAAAGAGCTGGGACTTGCGCACGCGCCGGTCAAAACCAGTCATGCGTTTCATTCCCCGGCCATGGAACCTGTGATCGCTCCTTTCCAAAGTATTGTTGCCTCTGTTACGCTGAATCCGCCCAGAATTCCCATTATTTCCGGCGTTACAGGAACGTATTTAAAAGACAGCGAAGCTACGTCGCCTTCGTACTGGGCCAATCACCTGAAGGCAACCGTGCGTTTTTCTGACGCGATCACTTTTGCGATGGAAGAATCCGGTCCCGTATTTCTGGAAACAGGCCCGGGCAATATCCTTTCATCGTATATTAAACAACAAAATAAACGTTGGGTTGCCCTGGAAAGTATCACCTCCAATACCCCGGAAACCAAACAATTGCTTTTGTCGTTGGGGCGATTGTGGCAACTGGGTCTGAAACCTTCCCGGTCGGGTCTTTATGATGCTTCTTTACCCAAGCTTCATGACCTGCCCAATTACGCATTCCAACGTAAAAGGCTTTGGTTAGAGCCAATAGTGACCGATATACCAAAAACGACCTCCACAGTTACACCATTTGTATTTAATTCAATTCCCGAAACAATTCCTCAACCCGTGAACAGAAGCGCTGTATTATCCGAAAGAATAAGGCAAATCCTGGAAAACGCACTAGGTGTTGAGCTTGGAAATGCCGACGAAAATCTTCCATTTATCGACCTTGGAGTTGACTCACTTCTGTTAACTCAGTTGTCACTTACGTTAAAAAAAGAATTCTCAGTTCCCATCACATTCCGTCAATTAAGCGAAGAATACGGCAGCCTTCAATCATTAGTGGCTTATTTGGATCAACAACTTCCGGCCGAAAAATTTGCCCCGGTGGTTGGGCCCAAACCGCAGCCGATCATGGTATCGACCCTTCCAATGAATGGAAATGGTACTGCCGGCAACAGCTCGCTTACGGCGTTGGACCAGATCGCTCAACAATTACAGGTACTTACGCAACAGGTACAACTGTTACAAAATACCGGCACTACTCCGCAGGTTGTTCAACCGCAACTTCCGGTCAAGACAGCGGCGCCGGCCCTCAGTACCGTAAGTATTAATGCTGAAGAGGCCGCCGAACTGAAAAAACCTTTTGGCGCAACGGCCAGAATTGAACGACAAAAGACCTCTTTGAACGAGGTTCAAAAGAATTTCATTCAACAATTTACCGTCGTTTATACTAAGAAAACCGCTAAGAGTAAAGAATATACCCAAAAGCATCGCGCTTCCATGGCCGACCCCCGGGTAGTGACCGGGTTTAAACCCGTCATCAAAGAAATTGTCTACCCTATTGTGGTCAGCAGTTCAAAAGGAAGCCGGGTAAAAGACATTGACGGGAATGAATACATTGACGCCCTGAATGGTTTTGGTTCCAATATGTTGGGCTATCAGCCTGATATTCTGACAACTGCCATCCGTGAGCAGATGGACAAAGGGTACGAGATCGGTCCGCAGCATGAACTTGCCGGCCCCGTGTGCGACCTTATCTGCGAGTTTACCGATTTTGACCGGGCGGCGCTGTGCAATACCGGCTCAGAAGCCGTACTGGGTGCCATCCGTATTTCACGCACGGTGACGGGGCGTTCGCTGATCGTTGCCTTTACGGGTTCGTATCATGGCATCAATGATGAAGTGATCGTACGGGGTACCAAAAGCCTGAAAAATTTCCCGGCCGCTCCGGGCATCATGCCGGAGGCGGTTCAGAATATGCTCATTCTTGATTACGGAACCGAAGAGAGCCTTCGAATCATCCGCGAACGCGCCGATGAACTGGCAGCGGTGTTGGTTGAACCCGTTCAAAGCCGACGTCCTGAATTTCAACCCGTTGATTTTCTGAAAAAAGTCAGAGAAATAACGGCAAATTCAGGAACCGTTCTTATTTTTGATGAAGTAATCACCGGTTTCAGAGCACATCCCGGGGGAGCACAGGCTATTTTTGGCATCAAAGCCGATTTGGGTACCTACGGAAAAGTAATTGGCGGCGGCTTGCCGATCGGCGCTATTGCGGGAAAAAAACAATTCATGGATGCATTGGACGGCGGATTTTGGCAATATGGCGATGAGTCTGTTCCCGAAGTAGGGGTCACTTACTTTGCCGGAACTTTTGTAAGACATCCCCTGGCACTCGCCGCTGCAAAAGCATCCTTGGAATATATGAAAACCAAAGGAAAAGCGTTACAGGATAAGCTCAATGAAAAAACTGCCTATTTGGCCAATGCCTTGAATGAAGTCTGTGAGCGGTACACCATCCCTTTATACAGTGTTCATTTTGGGTCTTTATGGAAAATAAAATTAAAAGAAGAGTATCCATACAATGAATTGGTATTTGCCGTAATGCGCAGCAAAGGGATTCATATCTGGGAAAACTTCCCCTGCTTTCTGACCGAAGCACACACCAAAGCAGATATTGACCAAATTATCCGGCAATTTGAACAAAGTGTAAAGGAACTTATTGAGGCAGAGTTGATTCCCGTATCGGCAAAGCAAGAGTCAGCACTCATTACCGACGCAACTAAACCGCCGGTCATTGGCGCAAAATTGGGGTTAGATCAGGAGGGCAATCCGGCGTGGTTTGTGTTGGATACACAACGACCCGGAAAGTTTTTGAAGATAGAAGCATGAAGAAGATCAAATTGAGCAATGACTAATGTTATGTATCACTTTACCCCTATTGATTATAACCCTTTTGAAGGGACAGAAATTGAAAAAGCGGCTCCGGCAACAGAATCACAAAAAGAGATCTTTATTTCGACGCTTATTGGGGAAGATGATGCCAACAGAGCTTATAATGAATCGTTTACCTTATTATTTACCGGTGATTTCAACGTTATAGCATTCCGACAGGCCTTTGATGACCTGGTAAAAAGGCATGAGTCGCTCCGAACCACCATCAGCGCTAATGGAGAAAAAATCATCACCTTTAAAACCCCTTTCTTTCAATTAGAAGAAGAAGATATTTCCGGCCTTGAGGCTTCAGAACGGGAAGCACACCTTCGCCGCCTTGCCGACCTCGAAGCCGACACGCCTTTGGACATTGTAAAAGGACCTTTGTTCAGGCCTTATCTGGTCAAAACCGGCAACGATACCTGGCAATTTACCCTTACCGGCCATCATATTATTTTTGACGGCTGGTCGTTGGGTATTTTATTGCAGGACCTTGGAAAGCTCTATTCGGCCTATTATAAAAACGATTTCCCTAAGTTACCTGCCGTTGTTCAGTATTCTCAATATGCTATTGAGGAATATCAATTTCAGAAAACGGAGGAATACACAACAATCAAAAACTTTTGGATAAAACAGTTTAAGGATAACACCCCCGTTTTTGATTTTCCAACTGACTTTCAAAGGCCCGCTACCCGTTCGTATCAAAGCCGGCGCAATGATTACCCTATTGACCTCGCGCTGGCCGCAACACTGAAAAAAGTAGGTGCAAAAAACGGAAGCAGCTTCATAACAACCCTCATTGCCGCATTTGAGATCTTTCTTCATAAGGCTTCGGGAAAAAATGATGTCATTTTCGGATTGCCCACAGCGGGCCAATCCGTGACGGGAAATACGTATCTTATCGGCCATTGCGTGAACATGCTGCCTATCCGCAGTCATCTTAATCCATCCCTGACCTTCGCCGAATACCTCAGAAATCGGAAGTCGGCGATTCTTGATTGCTATGAACACCAACAGATCACGTTTGGCAGTTTGCTCAAAGAGATCAATGTTCCAAGAGATCCTTCGCGGGTCACGCTGGTGCCGGTTTCCTTCAATGTGGATCTGGGAATGACCAACGATGTCTATTTCGAAGGTCTTTCCTATAAACTTATCAGCAATCCAAGGCATTACGAAACTTTCGATTTTTTTCTGAATGCCAGCGGTTCTGAAAGCGAAATGATCTTTGAATGGTCTTACAATACCAATCTGTACACGTCTGATACCATTTTAAAATCACATCGGCATCTTGAAACTATCTTACAACTCATAGCGGAAAACCCGGACATACAGATCCATGATCTGCCCGGCGTATCACCGGTTCCCAACGATTTGGCCTATGAGAAGTTGAATGATACCTATAAACCTTATCCTTCTCAAAAAACGGTTGATCAATTGATCTCTGAAGTGGCTGCTGCCAACCCGTCTTCTACAGCGATCAATTTTAAAGGGACAAAAATTTCTTACAAAGAGCTGGATGAAAAAGCCAATCAGTTTGCTCATTATCTTATTAAAAACGGCATAAACCACGGCGACATCGTTGGTCTTTCGATGGAGCGTTCGACGTATTTGCCGGTGGCTATTCTGGGAATTTCGAAAGCAGGGGCTGTATTTCAGCCAATAGACCCGGATTATCCTGTGCAAAGGATCAATTATATTTTGCAGGATGGCGGAGCAAAAACACTGATCACTTCGCTCAAATACAAGCATTTATTTGAGTCGGCACTCGAAACGATCTCCATTGAAGAAATCATTCCCCAACTCAAAAACCATAAATCGTCAGCGCCCACTGTTGCCCGCAGCAGCAGCGATCTGATCTATATTCTGCACACTTCCGGCTCTACAGGCAAGCCCAAAGGCGTACAGATCGAACACCGAAATGCGGTCAGTGAATTGCTCGGAATGAAAGAAGTGCCCGGGATGCAGGCCAATGACCGAATTTTGTCCATTACCAACATCTCCTTTGACATTTTCTATTTCGAGCTTTTTTTGCCGCTTCTTTCGGGAGCAACCATGTTCATGATCGATTCCGGCGATTCAAAAGATGCCCGAGAGATCGTTGAGTGTGTGCATCGGGAAAAGATCACTTATTTACAAACTACTCCCTCGGTATGGAACAGTATTCTGGAAGTTGCGGAAAACCGATCGCTGCCGGTCAAGGCACTTTGCGGGGGTGAGGCGCTTTCCAAAGACCTCATCAAAAAGATGCTGAGAAAAGTAAATGAACTTTGGAATGTATACGGCCCCACCGAAACCACGATCTGGGCTACAGCCAAAAAAATATCCGAAGACGATGAGATCATTACCGTTGGCAAGCCTATCCAAAACATGCGCGTTTACCTGCTCGACGAATACAAACAACTTGTACCGGCAGGTTCTGTGGGCGAAATATACATTGCAGGTGAGAATGTAGGCCGGGGATACATAAATCAACCTACCCTTACGGCCGAACGGTTTGTGCCCGATACGGTGCTTAATCTGGCCGGTCAACGTATGTACCAATCGGGGGATCTGGGCAAATTATTGGAAAATGGTGAAATACAGTGCCTTGGTCGGATAGATCATCAATTGAAGGTCAATGGATTCAGGATCGAGCCACAGGAAATTGAATATTCCATGACCGTTGCTCATCCCGGCGTACGGCAGGCAGTCATCAAACCTTTCAACCGGAACAACCATACGGTGCTGGCAGCTTTTTATACGTTGGAAAATGACGGGGAAGTATTACCGGCCACTGCCTGGAAACAATTGCTGAAAGCCTACCTTCCGGGCTATATGGTTCCTGAATATTATGTGGCATTGGATGAATTTCCATTGACCCCCAATGCAAAAGTTGATAAAAACAGTCTGAAGGTTCCGGAAAGTTTATTGAATCGGGTACAGGAAAGCAATCCGCTTACCCCGACGGAATCAACCGTCATGAGTATATGGCGGGAGGCTTTGAAGAATGAACATATTGAGTTGGACGGCAATTTCTTCGAAATTGGCGGACACTCATTGGTGGCCGCCCAGGTAATGCACCGGATTCATCAGGTTACGGGTAAAAAACTGCCGCTTGCTATTCTTTTTGAAAGTGCTACCGTGCGCACACTTGCCGCCGCCATTGACCAAAAAGAAGGAGGACTACCTTATAAATCGCTCGTGCCCATCAGAGCTGCCGGCTCAAAAACACCCCTTTTTATGGTACACGGAGCCGGGCTCAATGTATTGTTGTTTTCGCCGTTGGTCAAGTATTTTGACGAAGATCAGCCGATCTATGGGATTCAGGCCCGAGGGCTTGACGGAAGACCCATCGAGGCTGACACCATAGAAGGTTTGGCCGCCATTTATAATAAGGAAATTTTGGAGGCAAACCTGGGCGATGAATATGCCATTGTGGGCTATTCTCTCGGTGGAATTATCGCCTTTGAAATGGCAAAACAATTGAAAGCCTTGGGAAAAAAGGTAAAACTTCTTGGCACCATCGACACGTTTATCGACAATGAAGATTACCATTTGTCGACCATTGACCGTTACAAAACAAAGCTCTTACGTCAGCCCAAAAAACTCAATTTTATCTTACAGAATTTAATCAAAGACCCTAAAGAAACCATTCGCTATCAGGCATATATATCAAAAGTAAAACTAAAATCCATGTTTGGCAACGCGGTAACGGAAGAGGCCAAAGAATTAACCATTGAGGATAAGATCAATCAACATTATGAGAAAGCCTATTTGAAATATAAGCTGACTCCTTATGATGATACCATTTGCCTTTTCAGGGTTTCCAAACGAATCTATTACATTGACGACCCCGTTTATTTGGGTTGGAAGCCATACACGCCCAAAGGAATCATTGTGACCAACGTTCCCGGCGACCACAAAACATTTTTGCTTCCTCCAAACGATAAAGCGTTTGCCAAAAAACTTCAGATGGTCTTGAATCAAATCGTTGATGGTCAATGAGACATATAACCTTTCGAGAGTGGGACAAGTCTGCTTTTTCACTTTCCCGAAAAGTTAAAACTCATGTTGTTTTGGTGCGCAGGAGCAGCTTTCAGGACGTTAGAGAAGCTGTTTTTGCGGGAGTAAGTAACGAAGAAGCCGAACGCGCCGAACGCTTTTTTCATGCCAAAGACAAAGAACTGTACCTGTTAGGCAAATTCGTTTTACGAAGTATTTTAGCCGACCTAACGGGGCTATCACCCAAAGAAATTACGTTTTCGATTACCGGTAACAAAAAACCTTTTTTTCAGGAACAGGAGTTTAATATTACGCACACAGGCGACCATATCTACCTCGCATTCAGCCCTTTTGCCCTTGGAATTGATGCTGAAAAAATCAATCCTGATTTTGACCCGCAACCCATCATTGATTCCTGCTTTTCAGAAGAAGACCGTGCAAAGTTATTGTCAGGAAATGACCGGTTGAATTTTTACACTGTTTGGACAAGAAAGGAAGCTTTGCTGAAAGCGACGGGAGAAGGGCTTTGCGATGACCTGAAACAGGTAAGAGCCTTGCACGATGAGGTAAAAAGAAATGGCCGGAATTACTTTTTATCCACACGTTTTCACGACAATTACATAGTCAGTTATGCCACACTCCACCCTGACACCGATGAGGAATGTTGGATATGGGATTAATACAGTACTTAGTTTTTAGCAATAAGTATCCTGCCTGAAGTAGGCTTTCCAAATTTTAAGTATCTGCCAAACATGACTTGGGAAGTCTACTTCACTACTGTTTACTTTTATTCAGTTGTTTTTCAATGGCTGAGATCAGATCTGAAAACTCAAACGGCTTTGTCACATAATCGTCAGCCCCCATCAGTATACCCTCACGTCTCTCAGCAGCCCCGGCCATAGAAGTCAAAAAAATGAAAGGCGTATTGGCTTGAGCGCCGGAGTTACGAAGGATTTCCAACACCTGATACCCATTCATAAAAGGCATTGTAATATCGCACAGAATAACATCAGGCTGAAAGCTGACTATTTTCGAAATTCCATCTTTTCCATTAACGGCCATGGCAACTTCATACTCTAAAAGGGTCAACATTTCAGCAATATTCTCGCGAATAAAATCTTCATCATCTATGATCAAAACTTTATAACTCATAATCTCTTGTCAGTATAGCTATCGTTTTGTACAGATTAAAATTCCGAGCCGATGCGATAGGAGCCGAATTTTATACGAAAGAAGGGGTGATAGTTTAGGAGTTGACCGACCAACGCAGCAACGAGTTGTCTTTTATTCGAAAAGCTTAAATACGTGAGTTTCATAAGATGGATGGATATCTATTATTAGTTGAGATTTCTCAGGCCGGACTCAAGCACCGAACCTTGGCAAATTCAATTCCAATTGCGGAGTAATCGACGAAATTTAGCAGAACATCCGATAAATAAAAAAACAATTTATTAAGTGGTTTTTCAGGATTAGCACGTCATTTTTCGTTTGCATAAACGGCTGATTTAAAGTTCAGTATAATACCCTAAAATTGGCCTTATAAAAAAAATGTGAGCGGTAAAAACAACTATTCACCCTAAACCTCGTAAACAAAATGAAAAACAAGCCTACCCTGGATTCCCGCCGGGATTTTTTGATCAAAGCAGCTACGGCGGCGATGGCCGGTCCCCTATTATTCCATGAAGAAGCTAATGCCGCTCCTTCAAAACTGCGTCACGCCTGCATCGGCGTTGGAGGTATGGGATGGGGCGATCTGCAACAGTTCAAAAAACATCCCAATGTAGAGATCGTGGCACTATGTGATGTGGATGAAAAAAACCTGAAACGAGCTTCCGAATTTGCACCGGGTGCCCGGACGTACACCGATTGGCGGGAATTATTAAAAGCAGAAGCAGACCATATTGATTCTGTGAACGTAAGTGTTCCCGACCATAACCACTTCCCCATCGCCGTACAGGCCATTCGGAACAAAAAACACGTCTATTGCCAAAAACCAATGTGCCATGACGTAGCCGAGGTACGGGCATTGACCAAAGAAGCCGTTAAAGCGGGGGTAACTACCCAACTCGGCACTCAAGTTGCGTCCGGCTTGGGCGACAGAACCGCCGTTCAGTGGATAAAACAGGGCATCATCGGCAAAGTAAAACACGCTTATTTATGTTCCAATCGCCCGGGTGCCGTAGCAAAATACAGATTGGTAGGGCCGCGTCCCACCGAAGTTCACGAAGTACCGGCCCATTTGCATTGGGAGCAATGGTTGGGCACGGCCCCGGTTCGCCCCTATGCTCCGGATATTTATCACCCTGCTATCTGGAGAACATGGCAGGATTTCGGCACAGGTTGGTCGGGCGATATTGGATGCCATATTTTTGATGCAGTATGGAAAGGATTGGGCATGAAAGCACCACTATCGGTAAAAGCAGAGGTCCAGAAATCATGGCAGGAATCGCCGGCACGCCGCGCCGATACGTGGCCACAGGGAAATCATATTACGTGGCAATTCCCGGGCAATGACCTAACCGCCGCAAACACCTTGCAAGTGGAATGGTTTGACGGAGAGTTTTATCCGCCTCAGGAAATCAGGGACCTGTACAAAGCCGAAGAATACCCGGCCGAATCGGCCATGCTGATCGGTACTGAAGGCGCTTTATTGGTGCCTCACGGAAAAATGCCGGTCATCATTCCTACGGGAAAAGTAAAAGAATATACTACTCCAACATTGGCCGAACGTAATCATTATCATCACTTTGTAGATGCGTGTTTGGGCGGCGAAAAAACGGAATCGCATTTTGCCCAATCAGGCCCCATGACCGAAGCTGTTTTACTGGGCACCATTGCGATTCGGGTCCCCGACCAATTGCTCGAATGGGATTCCGTCAAAATGAAATTTCCGAATCACCCAGATGCTGAGCGCTATTTACGCCGTACGTATCGCGGGGGCTGGGAAGTATAAGGAGTGTTGACCGGTCGGGTTGTGAGCAACCCGACACACTATCCGTGCGGAGGGTTGCTCACAACCCGACCGGCTGACCATCAAAGCAATATTTTCCTGTAAATCCGAAAACTTTCGCTCGACTTCTAAAAACTCATACCTACCGGAAAACCGTTTTTTTTTAATTCAGCTACTATTTAAGAGAACGAAGCAACCTTTTTGGGGAGTAATCGGTATAGGCTAAAACGGCTTACCGTCGTTCTGCTTTTGTCACGTAAAAACCAAAACAAGATTTGTCATTGAAAAAAAACAGGTTGCTTCAAAACCTTTCGGCAAATACGTCTCAACTCCTGTTTAACCAGTTGCTTGGATTGGTTATTTTCTATCTTTTATCCACTGGGCTTGATAAATTCGATTTTGGTCAATTAAATCTGGCTTTGGCAATAATGCAGTTTTCCTTCAATCTTTTATCATTAGGCATAGACCAGATTTCTATCCGAAAAACAGCCTCCGGCGAGAATATACAATCGCTGCTTTCATTGTATCTGTACCATGTGCTGCTAACGGGTTTTTTGTTTTTCGGGTTAGTGTTTGCAGGCAAGTATTTCATCAGTCCGGAAGGAGGGCTTTATCCCCTACTCATCTTTATCGCCTTTGGCAGGCTAATGATTTATTTATCAACCCCTTTCAAACAATTAACCATCGGCTTAGAGCGTTTCAGGATTCTTTCGTTGATGCTGATCATTACAAACTTTGTGCGCAGTTTCGGCTTGATACTGTTAACCGCTTTAAAGGTATTGTCTTTACAGTCAACGGTTATTGTTTTTATTGCCGGCGATGTGCTTGAACTTGCGGTCTGTATTTATCTTTTTAGCCGTCATACGCATATTCCTATCAGGATCAGCCTGAATATGGGTAAATATCTCCAATTACTGAAAGAATCTTTACCGCAAACCGGAGTAACTATTCTAACTTCGGCCATTGCCCGTTTCGACTGGATCTTTATTGGCTTTATAGTGTCGACCGTCAAACTGGCTGAATATAGTTTTGCATACAAAGTTTTTGAAATGGCCACTTTTCCGCTCTTGGCCATTGCTCCTTTGCTGATTCCCCGCTTTACCAAGATGTTCACAAAAGACCGGGTACGTATCAATGAATTGGTATTTTTAATGAGAGCAGAGATGGTTATTGCCGCATCGACGACGTTGGTATTAAACATCCTCTGGGCGCCGATCGTTGATACCATTACGGCCGGAAAATATGGCTCAGTCAACAGCAACACCATTTTTCTGCTTTCACTCTGCTTTCCGTTTCTTTATCTGAACAATTTCTATTGGACCATTTATTTTGCTCAGGGACAAATGCGCATGATATTAAAAGGATTTGCGATTACTTTTATCGTCAATGTAGGTCTTGATTTGGTACTGATTCCTTTTTTAGGGAACGAAGGTGCCGCTCTCGCTTTTTTGGTGACATGCGCAGTACAGACTTTTTTTTATGCAAGCCAAAACAAGCTAACCGAACTAAACATTGTTTGGTATACTATATTAATGTCAACCGGCGCTGCTTTTGTCAGCGGTTTTATTGCTAAACTCTTCTTTACCAATCATATCCTTGTTTTAGTTTTAGCCTTAGGTATTTTTTTAACGTTGCTGTTGGTAACATCTCAGCTCAAACTCAGCGACCGCAAATCCATCCGCAGCCTTTTCATTGAATAAAAAACAATAAAACCACTTTGTTACAGGCAACCATTCCGATTTAATACCCGTATTGTCATCAGAGCATGAAAGCGTTATTTTCGGCTGATTCCTGCGGAAAAAGCGCGATCCATTTTTGCTCACTCACTGACATAAAAATGACGGAATGATCGGTAACCCTGTAGGTTTGGAAGTAAACAAATGGAGAAGCTACGCAGACTGGAAACTGCTGGTATTTCTGTTATTATTTTTAAATGTAAAGCTTGCCGTAAAAATCCCAACCATTGTTATCCTTTACCTCTGGCAGTTTAATTTCAAATTTGGGTTCAGTGTCAAAAACTCAAGACTACCGCTTTTTTACCTGCTCATTATACCGATCTCATTGGCAGGCCTTTTTATGAGTCAAAACCATCGCAGTCCCAACTATACAGTTGTTTTTTCAACGGGTATTTTCTTTTGGCTGCTTTGTCTACTGGCGATCCATCAGGTTAAATTATCCGTCGAAAAGCATAACAGTGCCATTATTCATCAGACATTAGGACTGTTTTTTGGCATCAATGCAGCAATTTCGGCATGCAATCTACTGATTATCATCGTCGAAACCGGCGAGATCAACCCCTATCTCTATCAGGGAGAATTTCAAAAATACTTCATCAGCACCGGCGACTATATCAAAGGAGTTACGTTTGATACCTCAACAACCAATGCGGTCATCAACGCAATGGGCGTGGTTTATTTCTTAGTCCAAAAAAAGCCGATCCTACTCCTTGTCTGCATGGCAGCGCTGCTGCTTACCGGCAGTAATTTTATTAATCTTTTTCTGCTGTTTCTTCTTTTGTGCCTGTTTCTTTTCAGAAGCAATGGCGACCAAAAAAGCTATATACTGGTGTGCCTGTTGTTTTTGGTTGTGTTCATGGCCAAAGTTTCCCCCCAAAACAACCTTTATGTTGCCGAAACTTTTAAAGAAACCTTTAATAGAGATACTGTTCACCACCGGGCAGTTACAGGGAGTTTGCTTCCGATTTCTCAACGCCCAGATTCTGTATTGAATCCCAACGAACGTAAAATAAAGATCGCTACTTTATACCTTGACAGTTTAAGTAGAATTGCGGCCTTAAAAGAAAAAAAAGAACCGGCGCTCGAAAGTGACAAACCCATCATCAGAACCGAAACGGGCAGCATAACCTTACCACAGGCCGATATACATTCTGCAACGTACCAAAACATCAAAGTGCCATTGGCGGCACAACAGCCATTGATTCGGTTTATTCACCGACATAACGATTCATTGCCTATTTCAAGGCAGGATACCCTGGTTCACCCTTTACCCGGCAAAGCATTGGCGCTTATCCAAACCTTTCGATTTTTTGTTAAAAATCCCGGTAAAATCCTAACGGGCGAAGGAATGGGCAATTTTTCTTCAAAACTGGCTTTCCGAGCCACCGGGCTTGGAATTGCGGGCGGATTTCCCAAGAAGTATACATACATCAATGGCGATTTCATGCAAAATCATCTGGATATCTATCTGGCTTTTTTCAGCAAACGGGCCGATTATCACTCATTGACCAACAGTCCGTTTTCTGTCTACGATCAGTTGCCGGCCGAGTATGGATTGCTTGGTTTGTTCGCTTTCGGCGTATTCTACCTGGGCTTTTTCGCCAAACACTACAAAACACTGACTTATGGTTTACCGCTATTACTGCTCATCATGGCCGTTCTTTTGGTCGATTATTGGTTTGAGCAGCTTTCGGTATTGGTCCTCTTTGAATTGCTGCTGCTTTTGAATATAAAAGAAACCGGCCTTAAAACTTTTGAAGTACATGGGCGTGCGTGAACCGAAAATTACCGTTTTGATGCCGGCTTACAACGCCGGCAAATACATCTATGAAGCCATCCGCTCCGTATTGGATCAGACGTTTACCGATTTCGAACTGTTGGTCGTCAACGATGGCTCAACGGATGATACGCTGTCTGTGATCAATGCATTTAATGATGCCCGGATCATAATTCTGAATCAGGAAAATAAAGGCATTGCCGCTGCCCTCAATCATGGATTAAAACACGCCCGTGCGCCCTATATTGCCCGCTTTGACGCGGATGACATCTGTTATCCCGACCGGCTCGAAGTCCAGTACAATTTTATCCTTGCCCATCCTGATTACGAAATCATCGGCTCTGCCGCTGATTATGTGGATGTTGCCGGAAATTATGTTTTCACCAACCGACCGGTTGCTTTCAGTGATGATGAAATCAACCGACTACATTATAAAATATGCCCCTTTATCCACTCAACCGTATTTTACAGGAAGAAGACCATTACTGATTTTGACGGCTATAATGAGCATGCTTACACCTATGAGGATCATTTTTTATGGGCGCAAATTCCGGACAACGTAAAGGTCTGTAACCTGGATCGGTCGCTCATTAAAGTAAGGCTAAACCCCGAATCCATCACAATAGATGAAAAGTGGCGCACGTATACTTTCCGTAAGATCAAATACCGAACGTTAAAGAATCGCTCTATTTCCGAGCATGACGGTCGTCGCCTTTTAGAGATCGGAAGAAAACAACATTCCTCAGGTATAAAGGAAGGAGCCTATTATGCGTTGCTGGGCAAGAAATACCTATGGAATAATTATCAACCTGCAAAAGCGCGGGAAAATCTCCTGAAAACACTGTCTATCAGCCCTTTTCATATTAAAAATTACTTTCTGCTTTTGCTTTCTTTCTTACCCGAAAAAGGGCTGGTGGGTTTCTATAATGCTTTCAAGATGAAGTATGAGCAAAATCAGGCCGCCTTATCCGACGCCGAAGTAAAAAGAAAGGAGTTTAATTATGGCAACTGAAAGAATCAAACTCTTCGTGGACGCACACTGCTTCGACAAAGAGTTTCAAGGCACTCAAACCTTTCTGCGGGAATTATATACCCAATTATTGGCCGACTATCCGGACGTTGATATTTATTTTGGGGCAAGCAATACAAAGACCATTCGAAGCATTTTTCCCGATTTGCCGGAAGCTAATATTCTTCCTTATAAAAAGAGAAAATTCGGTCTGCTGCGTTTCCTGTTTGATATTCCGTTCTATCTTAAAAAGCATCGGTTTGATTTTGCCCATTTTCAATACATCATTCCTAAAAAGATACCCGGTTGTACCTACATTGTTACGCTGCATGATGTGATATTTAAAGATTTCAAAAAAGATTTTTCATTCATCTACCGGCTGAGTCGAGACATATTGTTTGGGTACAGTATCAGAAATGCCGCCATCAAAACGACGGTATCGGTCTACTCAAAGGAGCGTATCTGTCACCATTACGGAATCTGCCGCACCGATGTTCATGTCATTCCCAACGCGGTCAATCCGGCATTTGTGCATTCTCAGGACACAAAAAAGGAAGCGGCCGGGCTTATTAAACGGAAATTCGGCGTTGAGAATTTTATCCTTTATACGAGCCGGCTGGAACCCCGCAAAAATCAACTTTTGCTGTTGGAAAAGTACCTGAAATTAGGTTTGGATAAACAGGGCATCGCGCTGGTTTTGATCGGACTTGAATCCATCAGAACGCCTGCTCTCACCAAATTGATAAAGCAACTCAGTACCGAGCAAAAGAAATTATTTTTCAGGTTTGAGGAATTGCCCCAATCCGATCTGGTTGCTTTTTACCGGGCCTGCCGGCTTTTTGTTTATCCTTCAAAAGCAGAAGGTTTTGGCATTCCTCCTTTGGAAGCCGGCGTTTGCGGCGCTCCGGTGCTGTGCTCGTCGTCCACGGCCATGCACGACTTTGATTTTTTTAAGCCATATACTTTTGATTCCGCGAATGAACGTGATTTTGAACAAAAATTAGCACATATACTGAATTTTCCGCCCACGAACTCCTTCTCGACCGGGGTTGCTGCGCAGATACAACATCGGTACAATTGGCAAAAAAGCAGCCACCATTTTTACAGTCTACTACGGGCTAACAGCTATAAACAAACGGAATATGAAATTGAGGATAGCCATTTTGGGTACTCGCGGAATCCCTAATCATTATGGCGGGTTTGAGCATGTTTCAGAATATGTTTCGGCCGGTCTGGTAAAAAAAGGGCATTCGGTGACCGTTTATAATTCGCACAATCATCCTTACACAAAAGATTTGTGGAAGGGGGTAGACATTGTCCATTGCCATGACCCTGAGTACCTTATCGGAACAGCAGGGCAGTTTATCTATGACTTTAATTGCCTGATGGATGCCCGCAAAAGAAAATTTGATGTGATATTGTTGATGGGTTACACCAGCAGTTCGATCTGGTGGCAACTGTATCCGGCCAACAGCGTGATCATCAGCAATATGGATGGACTTGAATGGAAACGCTCCAAGTACTCAAAGCCGGTGCAAACGTTTTTGAAATACGCTGAAAAATTGGCCGTAAAACACAGTCACTTTTACATTTCCGATTCCCGCGTTATTAAAACCTATTTGAAAAATACTTACCAAATCGACAGCAGGTACATCCCCTACGGCGCTGATCTTTTCACCGATCAAGAAAGGGAACGCTTTGACAAAAACGGCTCGTTAAAAGAAGATTATTTTCTGATGATGGCGCGCATGGAACCTGAAAACAACATCGAAACCATCTTAGACGGTTTCAGCACAAGTTCGTCGCCGAAAAGATTCAAGGTTTTGGGAAATACCGGCAATAAATTCGGGAAATTCATCCGACAGAAATTCAAAAATGATGAGCGAATAGAATTTAAAGGCGCCAACTTTGATACAACCACGGTACGCTCTTTACAAAATAACTCTTATTTATATTTTCACGGCCACAGCGTTGGCGGCACCAATCCATCGCTGCTTGAGGCTATGGCGAGTGAGGCCCTTATTGCGGCACACGATAATCCATTCAATAAATCGGTACTCAGTGCGGATGCCTTCTATTTTAATAACGCAGCCGAGGTAAAACAGTTGGTGGAAAATGTGCAACGAAAAGATCATGAATGCACGATGGTAAAGAATAATCTGCAAAAAATTCGGTACCAGTTCAACTGGGAAAATATCATAGAAGAATACGAGGAGTTTATATTGGAATGCTATAAAAGTCACAATGATGAAAAAGCTGTTTCTGCCGGACGATAGTGTGGCCAATAAAATAAGTTATTATCATCTCCTATTGTTACTGCTCAGTTTGCCTTTCAATAGCTTTTACAGTCATGTGCTGTTGATAAGCCTGGCTTTACATACAATGATTCATTTTGATAAGAAAAGTGTTAAACCGCTTTTTACTTTATCTAACTTTCTGCTTACAGCTATTTTCTTTTTAACCCTTTTGAGCACTGCTTACACCGAAAACAGGCCGGAAGCTTTTAAGGAATGGGAAAAGCAATTCAGTATACTTTTGATTCCTCTCGTTTTTTGCATCAACGCTTTGGATCTAAAAAAATACAGAGATAATCTGCTCATTCTTTTTGCTTTGGGTTGTACGCTATCCATTTCTTATCTGTTTGCACACGCCTTTTATACCATCCATTACTATCAATTTCCGGTTACAGCCATCTTTTCCTCTGCTTTTATCAACCATAATTTTTCAAGTCCACTGGATCTTCATGCAACCTTTTTCTCCATGCAGGTCGCCGTTGCATTCATTTATTTGGTATCGCTTTTGTTAAGAAAAACTACCCGAGCCCTTACATTCGTTTATGTTTCCTGCTGCTGCCTGCTTGCCGCCGGGCTGGTGCAATTAAGTTCCAAATCTGTTTCATTTGCCATGATTCTCCTCGTTATCGGAGCCGTACCTTATTTTTTACTTAAAGGAAAAAAACGTACCCGGTTTGTCACTGCTTCCGCTTCGCTGCTGACAATAGGAACCATTGGAATCTATCAGTTGGAAAATTTCAGAGAACGCTATATCAATGACCTGCGAAATGATCTGAGCCAAGCCACTGACCACGAGCTTACCGATCCGCGCCTGGCGCGCTGGGAAGTAGCCATCAAATTGGGCTTGGAATCGCCGGTTATCGGTCACGGTGCAGGATCAGAGATCGACCTGTTGAAAGAGCGTTTTTTTGAAAAGAAATTCTACCGTTCATTTTTGTATGAACTCAATGCCCACAATCAGTTTATCAGCTTTTTTATTAAGACGGGCCTTCTCGGAGTATCGGTTTACCTGATGCTGCTGATTTGGGGGTTCAAAGCAGCTTTGATTCGTAATGACCTGATGCTCTGCACATTTATAGTACTCATCACGGTTGTTTCTTTCTCCGAAAACTTTCTGGACGTAGACAAAGGGATCTATTTTTACAGTGTTTTTTTCTCCTTTTTTATGCTGTCAGGACAAAGAAAAAGTATTGGATCAATCCACCGACAGACCATTCGCGGACATACATCCCTACCTGCTCCCGCTGAGTCATAGAAGTCAAAATCATTAAAACAAAGAGAAATTGTCGAAGATCGAACAAAATATTTTAGCGGCGCTGGCCTATTTTGATATGTGGGATTATCCTCTGACATATCATGAGATCTTTTTATTTCTTGAAAACAAATGTGCTGAAAATGATTTCAGCGTGGCCTTAAACAGCCTGATCACCGATAAACTCATCTTCCAACTCGATAAATTTTATTC
Organism: Runella sp.; assembly: GCF_965279615.1. Taxonomy (NCBI): domain Bacteria; kingdom Pseudomonadati; phylum Bacteroidota; class Cytophagia; order Cytophagales; family Spirosomataceae; genus Runella; species Runella sp. Next base: position 1,572,962 of record NZ_OZ257252.1, read on the forward strand.
ATTAAAAAATGATGCTTCTCTCGCCGAAAGGCGCATTAACGGAAATAAAAACGCGCAGGTATTGATTCGTAAAGCAGAAAAAGTAGCACGATTGCTGATCAAATTTCCTTATGTACGCGGAGTGGGCATTTCGGGGTCGTTGTCCAAAAACTTCGCGGATGAACACTCTGATATTGACCTGTTTATCATCACCGAGAAAAACCGGCTCTGGATTGCCCGAACGCTGATGCACTTTTTTAAAAAGCTAACGTTTTTGGTGGGCAGGCAGCATTACTTCTGCATGAATTATTACGTAGATGAACTGGAACTGGAAATTGCCGAAAAGAACATTTATACTGCCATAGAAATTGCCACCATCCTTCCCATGCAGGGAAAATCATTTTTTGAAGATTTCTACAAAGCCAACGCCTGGACGAGGGATTTTCTTCCCAACAAAATCATGTGCCCGTCATCTATAGATACCGCAGAAAATTACTTCTTTAAACGGTGGGCGGAAAAGCTCTTCAACCACCGAGCAATAAATCGTTTGGATGATTTCTTAATGAAGATCACCGCTCAACGTTGGCAGCAAAAAACGCTGATGAAAAAGCTGAATTTGCGCGGAACGGTCATGAGTATGGCTGCCGGCAAACACTGCGCAAAACCCGACCCTGCAAGTTTTCAGCATATATTAGTTGAGAAATACCAACGCAAGCTTGCGTTGCTGCTGCATGAATACGATGACAAACCGGCTCAATAGCGTTACTTTTTTCGAAGAGAAATGATGTAATAATCGCCGATGTATTTCCACGGCCAACGGCTTTTCAAGCGTTCTTCCCACCGTACTGAATAACCATAAAGGATGGGATGTTTTTGCGCAAAACCTTCCATGTACGATGGCGGTACAATGGTGCATAAACCTTCCATGTTTAACACTTCAAAATCGGCTTTTAAATGCTTTCTGATAAAAGAAGGATCATAATACCAACACTTGAAATATTCGCCTTCGACGTGGGCGGTGCGGCCGTTTCGGCTGAAAAAACGACGAAAAGCTGTTTTGAATTTCCCTTTAAAAAGAAGCATGGTTTCCCAAAGGCAAAATTTGGGCAGGATCACCAAGGTCACCATCCCGCCCGGATTTAGTAGATAAGAAAAGGAAGCCAACACTTTATCAAGTTCATCGGTGCAGTTCAAACCCGCAAAATTTGAAAAAATAAGGTCATAAGGACCTTTATTTTGCAGTTGATCGAGTTGCGTAAACGAACACTGTTCGTTGCTGATCCGGTGCTGTAAATGCCGTTCTGTTACCTTCTGTTCCAATTGTTGCTGCATTCCCAACGAAATATCGGTCGCGTGAATGTTAAAACCCTGATCTGCAAAGAATATCGCATCTTCACCGGTTCCGCTGTTGAGTTCAAGAATTGCGCTGCCGGCTTTAAGATACCTCAAAATATGCGTTCTTACCCTTTGGCGTTTGTAATTAATAATGGTATCGGCGGCATACAATGCATCAAAAACACCCGACTGGTTGCTGAAAGCGGCTTGGGCCAATTGCTCGTTTTGCGGGACCACTCTTTCCATCATACTGTTTTCTCAAATCTGTTAAGTCTGACTTTTTCTACATACGTCAGCGGAGCGTAGTAAAAAAAGGAAAGTGCTTTTTTCATGTTGCTTTCCGACGCCATTGCCGGGTGTTTCAACAAATAGCGGAGGCTGTTTTTGGCCAGGTGCTTCCTGTAATTTTTATGCACGTACCGGTGCAGTTGCTTGTAGTAAAATGCCGGATAGGTATTGGTAAACAATAACGCCATTTCATCGGAGTCGGTCCAATTGGTTTTTGATTTCAATTCCGCTTTTACTTTTTCATAAAACACAGTTCCCGGAAGCGGATACGATACAGATATGCCGATCTCGAAAGGCAAAAGTTCATTGATCATGTCAATGGTCAGTTTGATATCCTCTTTTGTTTCGCCCGGATAACCGAATTGGATAAAGAACGAAGGCTTGATCCCGTGCTTTTTCATTAAGCGGGCAGCCACACGTATCTGATCAATGGTAATGCCTTTGTCCATTGCATCCAGGATTTTTTGAGAGCCGCTTTCGGCACCGATCCACGCATTATCACACCCGGATTCGGCCAACGCTGCCACCAATTCTTCGTCGATCAGCAAATCAGCCCTTGATTGTATCTTATAGCGAATCGTGATTTTCTCCTGTGTTATCAGCCGCGCAAATTCCGCTACCCAACCCGGCTTTAAGCCAAAAATATCATCACAAAACCAGATATGTTCTATGGCATATTTTTCTTTGAGCAACTTTATTTCATTGACCACGTGCTGTGGACTGCGTGAATTATAACGATTACCATAAATGGGTTTGGCGCACCAGTTGCATTTGAAAGGGCATCCTCTTGTAGTACCCATGTTGATGGAGAAATAGCCGGCGTGTTTAAGCCAAGTCTCTTTATAGCTGTCCATATCAACCAGATCCCAAGCGGGCAAAGGCAATGAGTCCAACTCTTTCAACACCGGGCGAGAAGGCGTTTTTATGATCTCAGTGCCATCTGTAAAAGCAATTCCTTTGATCAATGAAAAATTTTTACCGCCGTTTCCAATACAATCCACTAACTCCAAAAGCGTATGTTCTGCCTCTCCAAGCAGCACAAAATCAACCCCTTCGGACAAGTAGTCGGCATAACGGTCGGTGGAGTCTGAACTTGAAACAATGACCGTGCAGCCCTTTTCCTTTGCCAATTTACCCATTTTAAATGCCGCTTCACGCATATTGGTGAGGCACATCTTTGTGAGATAATTGAATCCATCATCATAAATGACGAAAAAATCCGGGCGGTGCTTTTCGATTGCCGTTGTTACTTCTTCAGGATCACTGACAAACATGGTATCAAACAATCCAACATCATAGCCCCGTTGCCGCATAAGCGCCGCCGCATACAAGGTTCCGAGGGGTGGATATGGCTGTCCGAGCGACCATTGCTTTGGATCGAATCGCAGAAAATAAGAATGGGAAAATAAAACAGTATTCATTCTTTTTTTAATTCAACTTGGCAAACGGTGATAAATTCAGCGAGCAAACACATTTTACGCAGGTAGCATTTGTACTTACATTCAGCGTTTTACGAAAGTCAACGGCAGCTTTATTGTTCAATATTTCCTCCAATGACTGCTCACGGATCGTCCCGATGGCCTCGTGAAAAAAGCAGGGCCTCACGCTGCCATCTGCCTCAATGACGGTTGAAACCCAAGGCGCATTGCATTTTTTAAACGGGAAATCGTTGTAGCCGTAAAATGCTGCATAATACCGGTAAATGTCCTGAATCTTGGTCGGCGATTCAGCAATAAATCGGTCGGCAAAATCGCTTCTGTATTGTACAGGCAATTGATTTATTACTTCCTGAAACAAAGGCAATTGGCTTTCTTCGGGCAGTATTTCGTGCTGTTTTGGCTCTGACCACGCGGTGGGGCGGTTAAATGCCTGACTGCTTACATCGGCCGGCAAAAAACTCATTTGGTTTAACCCCATTTGTTTTCCCGCTTCAATGATGGCCGGCCAATTTTGAAAATTAAGTCGGTGGATGACCGTCCGGGAAGTAATCCTGTACTCAGGAGCGAGTTCCCTGATATGCTCTACTCCCTCTTTTAGTTTTCTAAATGCCCCCGGAATATCCCGGATCAGGTCATGCACTTTTTCGTCACCGTCTAATGAAACGATCAGATCATCCACCCATTTCAACAGTTCAACCGCGTGTTTTTTGATGGACAAACCCGTCGAAAGCAGCGTTATTTTGATATTTTGCTCTTTTAAAATACGGCACAAAGTGAAAAAATGAACGTTCAATAACGCCTCGCCTCCCGACATAACAATCTGTTGGGTTCCGAATTTTTTCAGTGAATTCAGCAATGCCTCAACATCCTTCACAGTCAGTTGTTTCAGGTTTTTGTTATCCTTCCATATATCACACATCACACAGCGGCAGTTACAGGCACTGTGCGGCATAAGAATCACAATCGGCAAAACCGAGATTCGGTCAGTGTGCAGCGTTCGATAGCGCTGAAGGGTATGAAATAAACCTTGTCCGATCATAGTTTATGATTTACGGATGCATATCCAATAAAAAGGACTCATCTTCAACAGGCTGTTCAGCAGGTTGTTGGGGTCAAATAAAACGGTATAACTGAACTCTTTTATTTCTTTCAATGTGTGATGAAAATAATAGGCGGCAAGCTGCGGATAGCCAAGTTCGGTGAAATAATCCTTTGTACGTTTTGCCGCATCATTGACAGAGGCCGGTTCGTAAAAATGAGTGTCCATGATGTGAATTTCTCCCTCATCGTTCAGGCATTCCATCGCTTTTTGCAGTATCTCTTTTGCCGAAGAAAAATATTGGAGCGAAGCCGCAAACAGAATCACATCAAACGCATTTCCCCGAAAATGTTCAGGTTCAAAAACAGCGTTAACAAAACGCAGATTTTCCATGTTAAAGACGCTCTCAGCCTGCTCAATTTCGACCCGGTTTATATCCAATCCCGTTACCTGCGTATCTTTCAAAAGAGCAAGTTTTGCCGCAAGCCATCCATTGCCGCAACCGATTTCCAGTATTTTTAAAGGCCTGTTTTTTCGGGACAAATAAGCGGTCAATTTCTCACAGGAGCGTTTCCTTATCTTCCATTCCCGGTAATGAACATGAGAAGCTTCAATATCAGGCAGTTGCCTCAACTGTTTGTCCGAATAGATACGCTGCTCCTTTTGCCTTACGGCTACATACAACGCTTCGAAATCCTGCGTTGAGGATTTCGTTGGCAAATGAGCATCGTTATTAAGGAGACTTTTCATTTCATAAAGTATCAAAAGCCCTGTACTTCCGGTTGCCGGTAGCGCCACACTTTTTGCAACAATTTGATCTCATAAGGATAGTGATACAGGTTAATTTTATATCGAATACCTGCCACCAGTTTGATCGCCTTCCGCTTCAGGGAATTCAGCCGAATATCTGTCACTGTGGGATACACTCCGTTCAATACCGTTTCAAAGTTTCTGATCTTATCGATCATCTCAGGAGTGAGCCAAGGGGTCAGCGGATTTTTGCGCAGGTCAAAACTCTCCCACGCCGGACTGATCCAATCTTCCAACGTTTCCGGAAACTTAAAGCCGCTCGCCAATACCTGTTTATACAATTCCGAGCCTTCGGTAGGCACCGGGCTATAGGTGTAAATCACGATCTCCGTTTTCGGATTTACGTCTTTTACTTTTTTAATAAAATCGATCTCAAAATCTATTTGTGACTGTACCTGTTTTTGGGTCGGAGCCGGTGTGCCCAACACAAATGAATATTCCGGAATGATGTCAAATTTCTTCAATCTTTCCGCAAATCGGATGATCTGCTCGCCGGTTTGCGTGCCGCCTTTATCCAACTGTTCCAATATGGCGTTATTGCCGCTTTCTGCCCCGAAAAATATGATCTTACAACCCGATTCGCGAATAGCCGCCAACGAAGAATCCTTGAATTTTGCCATCGTATCAATCCTTGCCATCCCCCACCAGGTCATGTTTTCGGGCTTTATCAACTTTGCGAATTCAACGGCTCGTTTTTCCGAGACAAAAAAGTTATTATCGTGAAACTCAATGGCATCCGCTCCCCATTTATCCTTGATGTATTTTACATCGTTGTACACATTTTGCGCCGATTTTGCTTTCCAACGCGCTTCATAAATGGGAACCACGGCACAAAATGAGCAGGTAAAAGGGCAACCTATACTGGAATGGTACGCCAGTGTTTTTTCGCCCAAATAGGTTTTGCCGAGGTATTTGGGAATCGCATAAAAGTCCGCAAGTTTATCGTACGGCAAAGGCGGTAACGAATCTTGGTCGATGAGGTCTTGCTTGGCGGTTTTTACTATCTTTCCCGTGGCCGTTTTATAGATAAGGTTTTTTATGTTTTCAAAGGAACGGCCGGTTTCCAAAGCATCAATTAACTGCGGAAAAGCGTGATCACCGGGGCCATTGATGATAAAGTCTACATACCCCGAATCAAGCACCGCATTGGGCTGATTGGATGGGAAATAGCCCCCCCAGATCATTTTTGTAGTCGGAAATTTTCTCTTGAGCGCCTTGGCTACTCCAATGGCCTGCCTTAATTGCGGACCCGGCATCACCGTAAAACCCAAGTACCTGAACTCACCGGTCAGCAAATAACCTTCAATCTTGGCTTGAGGGTCCGCTTCGCAATTTCCATCCACGATCACCCAGTCATATTTGCCGTCAACGGAAGCGGCAATGTTCAGAATAGAATTAGGTATTCGGTATTTATTGACCGCACTTTTGGGATTGAATAACAGTATTTTGTTCATGTCTTAGGGTTCGATTCACAAAATGGTGAAACATGCATCCAACCATACAGTATGAATACGTAGCGCCGGTAGCCGGGGTTGCCTGCCGTGATAAATAAAAAATTGCCCGGCAACCTTTATCGGTTTATATCCGTATACACTCTCAAACCCGATTGTTCATTTATTGGTCGCTACGCATGCTCCACCGTTTTAAAAACTATTTGAAAAACCGTTTTTCCCCGGCATTCATCCCGGAAACCGCCGTTGTGGAAGCGTATGATATTTGGTCAGAAGCGTACGACCGGCAGCCGGGCAATCTTATGTTGGATCTGGATGAACGTCTGTTTTCCGGGCTGCTGCAAAACGTCGAACTAAAAGATAAACAACTGGCCGATATTGGCTGCGGCACCGGCCGGCATTGGGCTAAACTAATGAGCCAAAAGCCATCCGGCATAACGGGATATGATGTATCAGAGGGAATGCTCAGCCGTTTGAAAGATAAATTTCCCGACGCCAAAATATACCTCATCACCGATGATCTGTTTTTGGATACGCCTGACAAAAGCTACGATCTGATCATTTCAACCCTTACCGTAGCCCATATTCAACACATCGAAGCGGCTTTACGGGCTTGGTGTCGAATCCTCAAGCCCAACGGAGAGATCATCATCACTGACTTCCATCCCGGCACTTTAGCTCAGGGCGGACAACGCACCTTCAAACATCAAAATGGCTATATCGCAGTGCGAAATTATGTGCATTCCGTCGATAAAGTGAAAGAAATCTTTTTAAAAAACAACTTCTATCCCATTGTCTATGAAGAAATTACGATTGACAACTCCTTAAAACACTATTACGAAGAGCAACATGCGCTGCACGTGTATGAAAAGTACCAAGGTTTTCCCATTATATACGGCTTACACTTGAAAAGAAAAGATGATACTGCATAACGTTTGCCTTGCTGATACCGGAAACACGTCAAGTATCCAAACTAAGGCAGATAAAATTGTGCAGGTGGCCGACACTATTCATGGCGATACGAAAGAATTGATGCTTACCTTTTCAGATGCGCTGATTTTTCCGGGCCTTATCAATTCGCACGACCATCTTGATTTCAATCTCTTTCCTGCATTAGGTAATAGAAAGTACGAAAGTTATACCGAATGGGGAAATCATATCCATCAAACATACGCGAACGAGATCGCAGCAGTACTTAACATTCCGACTTCGTTGCGGGAGCGTTGGGGCGTTTATAAAAATTTGCTGTGCGGCGTTACGACCGTTGTGAATCATGGCGAAAAAACGAGGCATAACGCCGAGCTTATTACTGTATTGGAACAGGCTCAGAGTTTGCATTCAGTCCGTTTTGAAAAAAAATGGAAGCAGAAACTCAATAACCCGTTCAAAAGAAAGCTGCCGGTGGTGATGCATGTGGGCGAAGGAATTACAGAAGCGGTGTTTGAAGAAATAGATGAATTTATTCGTTGGAACATTTTGAAAAGAAAACTTATCGGCGTCCACGGAGTTAGCATGGATGCGCGACAATCGGCTCATTTTCAAGCCTTAGTGTGGTGCCCGGAATCAAATTTTTTCCTTCTGAATGCCACAGCATCTATGTCGGAACTAAAAAAAAATACTACGATTCTATTTGGAAGTGATTCTACGCTGACGGGACATTGGGATATTTGGGAGCATCTTCGTTTGGCAAGAAAAACAAAGCTGCTGACCGACTTTGAATTGTATCATTCATTGAACGAAAAGCCTGCCGCCATTTGGCAGTTAAACAGCGGTAAAATAGCGACGGGTTTTGATGCCGATTTGGTGGTGACCTCAAAAAGCGGTACCACGACAGGTTACGACGCTTTTTACAACGTACGTCCAAAAGATATTCTGTTGGTTACGCACAAAGGGCATATTCGGCTTTTTGATGAAAGCCTTTATGAGCAGCTTTCAGGTATACCGTTGCGGGAGTTCACTAAGATCGGTATTGGAAAAAGTACAAAATTTATAGCAGGTGATGTGAGAGGTCTGTTGAATGAGATCAGACGGTATAAGTCGGATGTGCAGTTCCCTATAACGATACGCTGACATGAACATTCTGAAAAAGATAGCCTTAAAACAAAAGCAACTGCCTTATTCCCGGTGGGATCTACTCCATTTTTTGGGGCTTGACCAACGGCGGTATCAAACGGCTCGCGGAAGTAGGATACTCGTTTATCATGGTGTTTGTCACGAAGACCCGTTCCGTTTTAATACGCTGTTTATCACAGAAAAACGCTTTGAAGCGCATTTGACCTATTACAAAAAGTATTTCAATCTGATTTCGCTGGAAGACTTTTACGCACAGCGTTTCAGTAGCGAAAAATTTAACGTCTGCCTTACTTTCGATGACGGTTTTGCCAACAATTACCGGTACGTTCTGCCGTTACTGGAAAAATATCAAATTCCGGCTACCTTCTTCATAACGGCCATTACAGAGGCCGGTTACGATATTTTATGGAATGATCTCTTAACCATCGCCTCAAAATACGGCCCCGACGTATTCACTTTTAACACTGCCGATTATCGTAAAAATCGCTATAATAAATATGTCACTTCAGACGGCATCGCATTAGCGGAGCAACTGCGCTTGACAGGGTTTGGTGAAAAAGCCGCGCTTATAAAGCATTTGAATTCTTTGGTTGATTTCAAAAACAATGACCGGGACAAAGACTATTGGGTACAAATGGACACGCAACAGATTCGAGCACTTTCAGCTTCATCGCATGTTACGATCGGTTCTCATGGGTATTATCACAATGACCTTTCGCAAATCTCCCCGGAAGATATGCTTTCAGAAATGACACTATCAAAACAGTTTCTTGAAAAAGTTACGGGCAAAGAAGTCACGAGCATTGCTTTTCCTTACGGGGCTTATACCGAAAAAACCCTTGAAATGGCCAAAGCCGCAGGATATAGTCAACTCTTATGCACCGATTTCAATCATCCGACTGACCACGATGCTGTTTTCCTGAGAGAGCGATTAACCATTAACCCATATATCTCTGCCGCCAGCCAATTGCATGCAACTATCAAAGGCCGTTATGAATAATAATGCCATCTTTCACGGAGAGTACCGCATAGAACGGCTGACCATTGAGCGGCTAAAGGATGTTCGTCGTCTGCACTACGTTTTGTATGGTAAAAAAGTATCCGATCGCTTTTGGAGGCGCAAATATGACACTGCTTACACGGAGCACATATACATAGGTTTTCTTGCGTATAATCAAGCCAATGAACCGGTGGGCCATTACAGCGTACTTCCCTGCTTTTTGCAATATAACGGACAACCTGTTTTGGCTGCGCAATCCGTTGATACCATGACTCACCCGGAGCATCAAAAAAAGGGTTTGTTTTTCACGTTGGCTACGCTCACATTTGAACTTTGTATTGAGGAAGGAATCCGTTTGGTATTTGGTTTTCCCAATCAAAATTCCCTGCCCGGTTTTGTAAAGCTTGGTTGGATAAAGGCAGGTCAATTAGAACGCTTTACGATTCCTGTTACAACTTTCCCGTTGGAACGAATAGTAAATAAAGCCCTTGTTATGAGGAAGATATACAACATTTACACCAACCTGATGCTGAAAAAGTACCGATTACCGAAAGCGTTCAATCTCCCGATCTCAGAAAACTATAACGGAGTATTAAGAGATACTTACTATTTCCGGTATAAAACATACAGCAACACGTACACTATTTCTGTTGGCAATGCTTTCATTTGGTGTAAGATTCATAACGGGTTTGTCATCGGTGACATGACCGGTTTTGAGCCGGATTTTGATCAGATACTTGTGCCGTTAAAAAAACTTTCCGCAAAATTGGGATTGAGGCAATTGCATTTTCAGGTCAGCAAACAAACAACACTATACGCGCTGCTCAAAAAATACAGCGAGTCGATGCCATCCTTTCAGATAATGATAAAAGATCTTGGATCGGGCATAGCACCCGGCGAGCTTGCTTTTGTATTTGCCGATATTGACATTTTCTGATCTTTAAATCTGCCTGCCATGAAATTTGTTTTTGTCGGCTACGAGTATTCCGGGGAGTTCAGTGACCCACAGGCGTGGTTGGTCCGCATCAATGCTTACACCGGGATTTTGGAAGCATTGGGCAAAGAAAATGAGGTCATCAGTATTGAGCAGATTGCGCATGAAGGTGCTGTTTTTCAGAACGATGTACATTATCATTTCAAACGTTTTTCTAAAAACGCATTGCGTTTTTTCCCCCGAAGCCTGCATCGTTACATTCAAAAATTAAACCCCGACGTAGTATTCATTCAAGGATTTCACCGCCCTTTACCGGTCATTCAGCTACGTTTATTGTTGGGAAATTCCGTAAAGATCATTGTCCAAAACCATGCGGAAAAACCATTTACAGGAATAAGGAAACTGTTGCAGCAGTTAGCTGACCGTTGTGTTAATGCCTATTTATTTGCTTCCAAAGCAATGGGGCAACAATGGGTGACCGCCGGAAATCTGGGATCTGCCGAAAAAATACACGAAATAATGGAGGTTTCCTCCGTCTTTTATCCGATTGACCGTTTTGAGGCCAAAGCACATACGGGCGTCTCGGGAGAGCAGGTGTTTTTGTGGGTAGGCCGACTCAATCAAAATAAAGATCCGCTTACGGTGGTACGGGCATTTTTAAAATACGCTCATACTGCCCCGGAAGCTCGACTTTACATGGTTTATCATACCGACGAATTATTGCTTCACCTAAAGGCACTTATTGATTCCGAACCAAACGTTGGTCACCAAATAACCTTGATAGGAAAAGTGCCGCACGCAGCGTTGTTGTATTGGTTCAACAGCGCCGATTTTATCCTCTCCGGCTCGCATTACGAAGGCAGCGGCACATCGGTATGTGAAGCGATGTCGTGCGGGTGTATACCTTTGGTAACGGATATTCTCTCCTTTCGCATGATTACCAACAACGGCAAATGCGGAATGCTTTATCAGGCCGGCAACGAAGAAGCATTGGTTGATGTCCTTATGCAAACACAACACATGAATTTGGCAACCAAGCGCCAATCAGCGCTGAACTATTTCCGGGAAAATCTTTCTTTTCAAGCCATCGCCCGACAAATTCAATCGATTGCTTCTTCGCTGTAGTTAAAAAGCTTCATCATCTTTTTTGCATTATCGGCGATGGGATAAGGTAAAACGGCTTCGTGATTCAGCTTTGGATCGCTCAGAAGTGCTTTGACCGCCCGGCTCATTTCTTCTATGCTGCCAACGGTGTGCCAGTTTGGAATAGTTGCGTCCATTGGTTTCACAAAACTGACCACGTGCGCCCCGCCATAAAGTGCTTCCAAACAAACCGCCCCAAAACCTTCGTATGCTGACGTGTGAAGAAATACTTTTGAGCGTTGCATGAGCGCCAACACCTGTTGATGAGGAAGTTCGCCTTTCAGCTCAACGCTATTTTCCAAAGCCAAAGAGTTAATCAATGCGACAAGCTTTTGCCTTTCAGGGCCATCCCCGCAAATGAAGGTGTTCATATCCGGAAACGCTGACCTCAATGAGTCGATGACCTCAATAAAAACAGGATACTGCTTCAATGGAATCAGAGAACCGGCACCTAAAACGTCTATATTTCTTTCCATTTCTATCGGTTTAAATAAAGAGGGATTGATACCGACAGTGATGACGTTTGCCGGAGTGATGGCATAATTCTTCTTGAATTCTCTGACTATAAAATCGGATAAGGCGATCAATTCATTGCCGGTTGGATGTGTCCATTTTACATATTTATTTCCGGCTTTGGCATCTTGTCCCAAGAGCCAACAGTAATGCCTTAATTTTTTCAGTTTTGCGAAATAACTCGCCACAAAAGCGCACTCTCCAAGCCAAAAACTCAAAAGGCCGATCACTTCATATTCACGGTGCAATTTCAGCAGGCTGCGCCACACACGCATCCAAGTCATTAACCGAAATAATTTACCTCTGCTTTTGCCGCCAAAAGCAATAACCCGAACACCAAACCACTGATATTCAGCCGTAAAAAAGGGATATTGAAATGTTAGAACTACAACCGTAAGAAGTGGATATGTCTCCTTTAAGGCTTTGACAAACTGCTGTTGCGGCGGAATACAGGTACTGTCTTCCTCATCTTTTGGAAAACCGGGACTTAAAATTAAAAGGGTCTTGCGCCTTGGCCTCATGTTACTACTTTCCTGCGCTGCCATTCGCTGAATTTTCAATACTACTAAGCGTTCTTGGGTCTTGGATGCTGTTGAAAAATTTATCTAAAACCGCTTGAAAAATCGGATTCGTTTTTGGTAACAGGCTAAATAATGTCATACTTGATCTTACTTTCAGATCATCCGGATTACCCAAAATCTGATTGGCCGTTTTTCCTTCCACAGAAAGCAATGCTTCGGATATCTCGATCAGCCTGCTCCCTAAAACGGGATGCTGCAAATAGGCTTCGGCTTCCTGAAGGTCTTTAATGGCGTAGAATTGTGTCGTTGCGCTAAAACCTAATCCTGAAATTTGCGGAAAGATGTACCATATCCAATGTCCTTGTTTTCTCCCTTTCTTAATTTCAGCCAAAGCCCTTGGATAATCGTTATCCTGTGCCTCCAAAAATCGGTGCAAGTTATCTTCTGCGTTCATATTGATGTACTTTACTTAACAAATCACTGTTTTTGCTCTTTTTTAAGGCGCACTATCAAACGTTTTATTCAACCAAGCAACCACCTGCTGCCAGCTCTCGACCGGTATCTTGGCATGCGTAGTATTTTTCATCACTAAAAATTCCTTTTTGTTGCCGGGAACAAGGCCATAAAACTCCTTCACTTTATCTATCTCAAATAATTCATCTTTATCCCCTACCCCTACCAACACCGGAACATTCAGGGTTTTCGGAAGTCTGAGCTCCTTGACATTCAGCATGGTCAGGAATCGAAGCGTGTATCTTAAATTGAACAGGGGATCTTTCGTCACCGTCATCCCTTCTCTGTAATATTCCACCGCCTGATACGACGGGCGGAAAACAGAACTTGCAAAAATTTTAGCTTTTTGAAAAAAAGTCGGCTCCTTGGTCAATCCTTTTCTGCCTTCGTAAGCCCCTGAAAGCAATACTAATCCTAAGATCTCATTGGGAATGGCATCAACTGCGCATATCGCGGAAGCTACGCCCATGCTGTGTCCCAAAATAACTACTTTAGGATAACCAAGACCTTTAATAAATCGTACAGACTCAACCAGATCAGCGATCCATCTTTCTTTACCCGGGCTATCTCCCCGGTTTCCGCCCGATAAACCATGTCCTCTGTAATCCAACCCAAATGTTGTATATCCGCCGGCTGATATTGGTTTACCACCCATGTCGTAGGCTCCGCTGTGGGCAGTTATGCCATGAAAAATCAAAACGGCAATGTCTTTTTTTCCCGTTTTCCCACTGTCCGGATTCCATCGCCGCAGAAACAGCGTTTCTCCATCTGCTGTAGTGATCAGGTGATGTGGCCCTGTAAAATTCTGCCTTAATTTTGCGGCTTCTTCCGACGATATTCCAACGTGATTTGTTCTTGATTCTGTTGGAAGAAACGCCAATATCAATCCAAAAACACCAATAGCTACCACTAAGGCAAGAATAACATAAAAGACTTTTTTGAGTACTTTTTTCATATCAGTGGTTGTTATGTGCTTCTTAAAAATTGCTTTAAATTATTCTTGTGCTGTTGACCGCAATGCTCGTCCGGTCGGGTTGTGAGCAACCGCGCGGCGGACCGTCCGACACACTCCTCGTGCGGAGGGTTGCTCACAACCCGACCGGGCGAGCAATACGTTAAAAAAAAAACGAAAATTTGCCTGTGGCTATCCGTTGTGTTTTTGGAAAGGTTTCAGGAAGCTACCTTGTCAAGAATACTATTACTAATGGAATATGTCAATGGAATCTTATGCTCCGGATAGCTTTCGTTGTGCCTTTTCAGTTGGTAAGAAAATTTACGCGCATCTATCGAAATCCGCTTAGTGACTTTCTTTAACTGTATCAACAATTCACTTAAACCGGGTTGGCTCATTGTACCATTGTTATTGACCAATAAATCCAACGCAATTACTTCGTCCGTAATTTTTTCCTGTAAATGGATGTATTTATCAAGTGTCTGCTGATCTAATTGGCTATGAACTATGGCATTATTCTTCAATTGGAGATTATTTACTTCGTTTTCCGCCTTTCTCAACTCACTCATGATTTGCTTACTGCCGGAAGTTTCAAGTGAAAAGAGCCGGTGGAGTAAACCGAGGCGCTTATTGGATTGAGCGTTCATATCATTAAATCTGCGTTGGACAAATTCTTTGCTTTTTTCGACTTCCCGGTGATAGTTAGCCTTTTCAGTGCTTTGGCAGGAAACCAAAACAGGTAGCAAACCAATAAGGATATAAGCGAGGATACGTTTCGTAGCTACCATAGGCTATTGACCGATTATTCCACCACAAAGTATTGACGTAAATATACTGACCAAATCTTTCGGGTCACTTGTACAATCATTTTTGCGAATTAAGAATCAAAATAAGACCGAATGCCGGGTTGAAAATTACCACAGACCGGAAAATCAGGACCGAGACTTAATGCTCATTTCTTAAAAGTATAAATGCTTCAATGCATACTTTACGCGTGTAACTACCTAAATCGAATGAAATCAGTTTTAAAGCTTATAACCCTAACAGTGTTGACGATGTTCGGCATTCGTTCACTGCCGGCGCAGAATCTTTCCTTAAAGATCACTAAACGCTATTTGAACCTGCCTGTATCACAAGCTCAAAACAGGGGAATCATGCAATTCAAGATCAATGATAAACTTGAGCGTTCGTTTAAAATACGGCTCGCAACTGATAAGCCCGACTATTGGGTGTTTTGCGACATGGCCGCCTTACAGGGAAAAACCATTACCATAAGCTATGACGGTAAGCCGGAAGGATTGAATAAAATTTACCAGGAAGATACATTTGCCGGTCAGGATTCGCTGTATAAAGAAAAGAATCGGCCACAATACCACTTTTCGACCCGCCGGGGTTGGATCAATGACCCCAACGGTATGATTTTCTACGAAGGAGAATACCATCTTTTTTACCAACATAATCCTTATGAAAGAGAATGGGAAAACATGTCGTGGGGACATACGGTGAGCAAAGATATGATCCATTGGGAAGAATTACCCACAGCTTTGTCACCCGATAGTCTGGGGACGATGTTTTCCGGTTCAACGGTGATCGACTATACCAACACCGCCGGATTTAATCAGGGGAATATACCGGCGATGCTTGCTTTTTTTACCGTCGATAATCCTGAAAAACAAATTCAGTGCATGGCCTACAGTTTGGATAAAGGTCGCACTTGGACAAAATACAGCAAAAATCCCCTGATTGATTCGAAAGCGAAATGGAACAGTAAGGACACGCGCGACCCACGGGTATTTTGGTACAAACCCGGCAACCATTGGGTGATGGTACTCAATGAGCGCGACGGGCATTCGATCTATACATCCAAAAACGCAAAGGAGTGGAAATATGAGAGCCATGTAACGGGTTTTTGGGAATGCCCCGACTTATTTGAATTACCCATAGACGACGATAAAAGCAAGACCAAATGGGTCATGTATGGTGCCTCGGCAACGTACATGATCGGTTCTTTCGACGGAAAAATCTTTACGCCCGAATCGGGAAAGCATTACTACACAACCGGGAGCATCTATGCCGCCCAAACGTTTACCAACATGCCCGCAAGCGATTCCCGGCGCATTCAAATAGGCTGGGGGCGGATTCAACAACCCGGCATGCCTTTTAACCACATGATGCTGCTTCCCACCGAATTGCGGCTTCATACCACTAAAAACGGTCTGCGCCTGAGTAGTGCACCGGTAAAGGAAACGGAGCAATTGTTTGATCGGGCCGGGCAATGGGCTTCGCTAAGCACAACGGAAGCAAATGAAAAGCTGAAATCGTTTCAATCTTCCGATCGGTTCCGAATAAAGACAACGTTAAAACTGTCGCATGCTACAAGTGCGGGCCTTTCTTTTTTCGGTCAGCGAGTGCTTGATTACGATATGAATTCCAATTTGGTCAATGGCGTTTTCTATTCTCCTGAAGACATGACGTCGATGGAAGTTTCCGCCGACATCTATGTGGATCGAACCTCTATTGAGGTATTTATCGACAACGGTGCCTACTCGTATTCATTTGAAAGAAAACCGGTTTTGACCAACAAAGACGGCCTTGTATTTTGGGGGAACCGCATTGAAGTCAAGAACCTTGAGCTGTATACGGCTAAGTCAATCTGGAAATAAACCGCGTAAAGTAGGATGAGCAAAAGTCAGGGCCTTATTGATTAGTTTTAAATTGTCTGATTTTTAGGAGCACTTACACTGTGCATGAAATACACCAGCAAAAAGAACCAATAAATAAAAAAGGAATAAGATTATTTCTAAACGCCCTCATAATAAATTTTTACTAAAATATTAAATATCCACTTATTGACCTTAATAAATATTGCTGGTGGAAGCTTTATTTTTACCTTCCCCTATTTTGAAGAGCATTCTACTTATCATAAATCCTATTATATAACTGGTTTGCAGACTGTTTTATAATAGGATTTAAGTAGAATATGAAAACGTCAAGGTCAGAAGAGAGTCTTACGCTTAATGAGTAAATTCCTATATACATTAATTGCATAGTATTTTCTTAATGATTAACATTGTATATCAATGCTTTAGCCACCATTTCAATTCTATCTCTATGAAAAACTCATTAGTACTTCTAATAATAGTTGGGTTAATGATGGGTTGTAAAGAAAAACAGGAACCGTTGCCTGAAAAGTATCCTCATTTACTGATTACCCGTATTTCTTTCTCCGGCATTCCCGATAAAGATGTTACTATTGACCAGCCTAACCGAACAATTCATGTCAAAATGCCGGCAATTTTAACAATTGCCAATCTGCTGCCTATTGCTGAACTTTCGCCGGATGCTAAGATTTCAAGTCAAGATAGACTGGCCGATATTGGTAGAGCTGCTTCTTGGAGTTACCCAAACGCTAACAATTTAACGATTCCTATCTCCTCCATCACTAATCCCAACCAGTCGGTCATCTATCAAATCAAACCATCGGCCAAGGCTCCTTTGGAAATCACCCAGACAAAAGCACTTTCTACCTTCGCTATTGCGGATTCTTCCGATATAGATATTGAGGTCAAAAATGCCTATGGGAATGACCTGCCGAAACTGGTCAACTTTACTCATCGCAAAACCGGCATTCAGCATACCTTATCAAACGTATTCATCCATTCTTATTTAGATAAGATAAGGGTACGTGCCTATTCGGTTCCCTTTGTGTTAGGCGAATATGATATTACTTTTCAGATGGAGAACGGCACGGTAATGCCGGTCAATCAGGTATTGAAAACAGTACAGGGGAAGTCCGGTTTTAGTTTTAACTGGAGTTTAAGTGCATTGGCCGGAGAAACGCTGACGGTCTGGGGTAATAACTTATTTGAAGGTTCAACTGCCTTTCGGATACGTACGCTCAATGGAGTGATCATTCCTGTTTCGGCCACGTATGCTTTAGACGGGCGTCAAGTGGGGATTGCTGTCCCCGCTGCGCTGGGTTTAGGAAATTATGGCATTGAAATTCTAAGGGATGGTTTGCCTGTAGGGAAAGGTTCTCGACTGAGCATCGTTAAAAATAAGCAGCAACCTTATATCATTGGCTTAAGCACGGTACAGTTGCCGGGTGAACTCACTGCTGAACCAGTCTCGTTGTTTCGTAATCAGAAAATTAATGTCATGTTTTCAGTAATTGCAAAGTTTGAGCGGTACGTTTTTATGTTGCAGGATGAATCTACCGGCAAGTCTGTGTTTCACTTCCCGCTGACTTTTCCTGTTGAAGCTTCTCCTCATGTGACAATCCCACCGGATGTTCCTGCCGGGCGATACAAAGCATTTATCCGGGAAGTTGATCCTGAAACCAAAGAAGTAATACAACAAAGTGAGCCGTTTGAGCGAACCGTTGTATTGCAGTAAATGAGATGGAGTGGTCCAATTGAGACAGACACTTAAAATTATTTTGGCCGTCTCGCAAAATGGGAGTGGCTACGGTCCACCGCAGCCACGGGGGTATAAATATACCCGACATTGGAGATAATAATCTGAAATACAGCACATAATAGCGGACTTCGTAAAATTCAATAATGAATTTTATGATAAGTAGAATATATAGTTTTCCCCAAAAGCAGGTTATTTAATTGCATCCTTTAATCTCCGCTTTAAAAATACTCCCCGTTTGCGCCTGAAAGGTTCCCAGCAGTGAAATGCTGCTGCCGGCTTGATAAATAACAGTTGACCCAGTGGGAATGGTTTGAGTGGAAGCAATAGTTTGAGTAGCTTTTTTGACGTCGTTTGGAGCGCTTCCGGATAACGTAAGCGCAGCAGGCGGAGTGGTTACTATTACAGAATTGCTTGCCACACTCAGACAGTTTGCACCGTTTGAAGTACAGATTGCCGTGTATGTACCTGCCACGGTGACCGTGATGGTGTTGCCGCTCATGCCGTTGGACCAACTGACATTGCCTGCACAGCCACCGGCATATAAGGTTACTCCCGTTCCGGCACAAATCGTTGCCGCAGTGCTTACCGAACATTCATTGATCCTGACGGCGAAATAATCCTGCGCTGTTCCATCGGTGTTAACTACTTGGGTAACCTGAATGCCCCCCACTAACAACTCTCCCGACTTGGTCAGACCGATGGAATAATTGCGCGGGCTGTCATCATATGCTCCGCCGTAGCGCCGGTCCCAACGCGGGGCCAGCGAAAGATCATTGTCGATCTCGGCCACCCAAAAATCTAACATCCCTAACGGCGTCGCCGTGATGTCACCCGAATTCGTGTTGGCTACCCGCATCACCACCCAATATCCGTTGCCGTTGGGCATTCGAACCATGCTGCTGAAATCCTCCCGATTTGCTCCCCCAATGGTCTTTTCATTAGTCTTGCTGCCGTCACTCTCGTTGATCTCCACCAACCAGCCGTCATAATCTCCACGCAGGGCTGTGGTTTTATTGCCCGTTCCTGCCTGCGATTTGCTCAATCCCCCGATAATGTACCGTCCGCTGACGCTGCTTTTGACGATTGAGGTTGGAATCTCATCGCCATAATTTTGACCTGCCGGATCGGATGCCGTTTTGGCACCCCCGTAGGATTTATCCCATTGCAGGTTCCCGGTAGCCGAAGTAATGCGCAGCACCCAATAATCCATCGTACCGTTGTTGCCATCCATGTTGGGGGCGGTCTTATTGCCGTTGTTGTTGGATTTGGAGTAGGCCGCGATCAAAATATCACCGTTGGATGTTTCGGTGGACAAATAGGGCGCATCGGTAGAGCTGCCGCCGTAGGTCTTTTGCCAAATGGCTCCTGCCAACGGGTCGCTCACGGTGGGATCGAATTTGATGACCCAGATATCAGAATCGCCATAGCTTGGTGAGTCAGTGCTGCTTTTATTGCCGGTTCCGCCGGGCGAGTAGGATAAACAGCTCAGCAAATAATTGCCGTCAGCGGTGGCAATAAGGTGGACGGGAAGATCTTCTCCGGTACCTCCAAAGGTCCATTGTTGCTGAATGATGCCGTTAGCGTCAATTTTTAGAGTCCAGATGTCTGCCTGTCCGTAATTAGCCGTGGTCTTATCGCCCGAGATGCCCGAGTAGGAAAACGTCGTGATTATAGCTCCACCGTCGGTAGTGGCGAGGGCGGCGTTGGGATATTCACCGGCCGAGCCGCCGTAGACTTTTTCCCAAAGTTTATTGCCGGCGGCATCGGTTTTGATGACCCACAGGTCATCAAAACCGATATTGGGCAGGGTTTTGTCGCCGCTGAGGGGTGAGGAGGAAACGCCGATCCACAGCAGGCCGCCGTCGGCGAGTTCGACCAGTGAATTGAATTCTTCTTTTTGATTGCCCCCGAATTTCTTTTCCCACACTTTTGTCGGTGTAGTGGCACAGCTGAGAGAATTGGCAATGGGAGGCACGGGTGTTTGAATAGCCGTCACATAGGTAGTACTACTTTTACGGCAGCCATTCAGATCACAAGTGGCCTGATAATTGGTGGAGACAGTTGGTGAGGCATTGATTGAAGCACCGGTAAAACCTCCGGACCAAGAGACTGTACCGTTATTGCAATTGGTAACCGAAAGAGTTACACTTTGTCCATTGCATATTATATTTGAAGGACTGACACTGATATCAGGGGTAGCAGGAGCAGGGTTAACAAAAACACTTACGCTGTTTTCACCTTCTGAATAACATTTCTGCCTTGTCAGGCGTAAAGTATAGGTCCCTGATTGACCG
The DNA here is from genome assembly GCF_965279615.1 of Runella sp. Taxonomy (NCBI): domain Bacteria; kingdom Pseudomonadati; phylum Bacteroidota; class Cytophagia; order Cytophagales; family Spirosomataceae; genus Runella; species Runella sp. Next base: position 1,593,665 of record NZ_OZ257252.1, read on the forward strand.
GCAATAAATGTTGGAGAGGTTCCTATGATACTTCCATCTTTTTTCCATGCATAACTGCATCCGGTACAGGCATTTGTCGACAGTGTTAATGTTTGGCCTTCACAAAGATTGGTTAAACCTGTGTAATAAATTTCAGATAAAGTTGGGCAAAGTGTTGTTATGGCTTTATACACATTTATCTGACCTGCTCCAAGCATATCCTCATATCCGGGATTGTATGCATCTATATTATCGACAGATGAGAGGATAATAGATTTAATACCCTCGGAAGTTAAATCCGGTTTTATCCCTTTTAAAAGTCCTGCCAAGCCGGCTACCATCGGTGATGCCATTGAGGTTCCGTTGTAACCGGCATATGAATTAAATGGTACAGTACTATAAACAGCATATCCCGGTGCTGAAATATCAACCCAATTACCATAATCTGCTCCGTCTGATCAATCTCACTGCTTCCCCAGGAACAGTTGATTATTTTTGCCCCATGCTCGGCTGCCCATGCAATGCCTTCATAGGATCTGTCAATAAAACCGGTATATGTATCATATGACGCCTTAACAGCCATGATTTTGACTACATTACTTCCAATGGAAGCTACTCCGATACCGTTATCAGTGATGGCTCCCAGAATACCCGCTACATGAGTGCCATGCGAAAAATTTGCAGAAGGCGGACTGGCATCATTGTCATTATCGGCTACATCGTGCGAATCATAAATATTTGCCACTAAGTCATTATGGTATATTTGTACTGCATCATCCACTACCGCGACAATTGCCGTGGCATCAGGCAGAAATTTATAGTGTTCCCAAACCTGATTCATCTGAATGACATCGTAATAGAAGTATTGGTGATAGAATAAGGGGTCATCAGGAGTATCGAATTTGTATACTTTTGATATTCTTTCTGCATATTCTATTGTCGTATCCTTTTGAAATTCTTCAATGATCAGGTTGATATTTTCAGGTTTCTTTAATTTTATTCTGAAGGTTCTGAGAAGTTTTTCATTACTTGAAAAGTAAAAGGGTAATTCAGCCTTCAAAACCAAGGAAGAAATCAGGGTATTACGTAAGAAATTTACGGAAATGGTTTCAATCTCTCTGCCTGTCGTTTTTGTAATAGGCTGAGAGTCTTTAATTTTTACATAAATTTCATCGCTAACGTACAACGTATCAGCCTTTTGGGCAAATAAATCGAATGGATTCGCTGTAAAAAGCTGTAAAAAAAGTAGGCTGCAAATTTTGATTTCTTTTGCCTTTTTCATGATAACAGACTTGTAGCTTTACCGCCTTATTAATGGATTAGTTAAAATAATCTTTGCTGATCTGATCAGTGTCGAAAAAATAAGCCAATAGCAGCTTAATTTTGTAATTCGTAGCTGACCGTCAAAACAATGAGATGATCCGTATAACTACATTAGGAAATAATTTTAAAATTTCTGCCTAAAACACTTATAAAAGGTAAAATACAGGAAAAGCCACTACCGGCCTTTTTCAGTTACTCTCCTTATTTCACACCTTTAAAATACATTCTGTTTGAATCAGAATGATATCCCCGGTCTTTCAGGTATATTTCCTGATTGTTATTAGGCTAATCAAGCTCAGGCATGACCTACAAATATTACCCGATTACCTTACCTTTGCAATACTGAATTTTCAGTATTTTTTACCTTTAATTCCCCCTTTTGTATGTCAACTTTGATTTCATGCCCTTTTAACTTTAATAATTTCAAAAAAATATGGAATTCAGGTGGGTTAAACGAAGAGAAAGATGTAGTTGAAAACCTGGTTAAAACCAATCCCCTATTGCACGAAACGCTTTTAATGCAGGGCAATGCCTTAGCGGTACTGGATATTAAAACCATGCAGTACTCCATCATTCTGGGGGATGTGGAAAAAGTGTGTGGATGGTCGGCTGATTACTTTTATAAGGTGGGAGTCGAGGGCTATACCGCTCAATTTTTACCGGAAGATGCTGCCGGCTTAGGTGAGATATCAAAACAAATTAATGCTTATGTTCCCGCCCTGACCTCGCCACAGTTGAAAAAATTCAGAGTGATCTACGATTATCGAATGCAGGGAAAGGATGGAGAAATCACTCGGGTTTGTCAGGAGAGTATTGCTTTGAAAACAGACAAAGAGGGTCACATTCTTTATTTTTTGGCCTTTGTCTCCGATATTACCCATTTTAAAAGAGAAGGAAAACAACATTTTCACCTCTCAGGGGGAGATACAGCTCAGTTGGGAGTCATTGATCATGCAGCCGGAACATGTTCTCAATTGCCGATGTTGGGAAAAAGAGAGCGGGAAATCGCTAAATTATTGGGACAGGGATTGGTGAGTGACCGGATAGCAGAGAGATTAGCCATCAGCGTGAATACGGTCAATACCCATCGTCAGAATATGCTGCGAAAACTGGAATTGACGGACACGACAGAGTTGCTGAATTTTATTAAGATTTATCGGTTGATCTAACCTGTACATTCCTTTCCTAACTTTATGCAGTTTGTGTCAAACTATTTCAGGGATATACAGTTCGATGACATGCCATCGAAAGGCTCCTGTTTTGTACTTTTTCTTTAAATCAATAAAGTAGCTCACTTTCATAACTTTACACGATTAGTGTCAAGCTATTTTAGGGATATACACCCATATGAACCGCTATCCGTTTTTTTTGCCGGTTAAACGTGTGGTCTGAAAAGCAAAAAAGCCACGGATATTTTGTATATCTGTGGCTTTTTGAGCTAAGGATCGGGATGATGACTTCGTTTATTGCGCAGTCGGTAGAAACACCGTCAACCAATAGTGCCGACCCTTTGGATTTCTTTTTTGAGTGAATGGAGTTAAAAACCGTACATACCACCCGAAACAGAAAGTTGCTCACCCGTAATCCAGGCGGCATCATCGGAAGCCAGAAATACGGCAGCTTTCGCAATATCTTTGGGCTGACCTCTGCGACCAAGCGGTGTATTGGCAATAAACATTTTTTCAGCTTCACTACCGGTCGTGATACCGGCACTGGTGGCCCCTTCGGTTTCCGTAGCACCCGGCAAAATCGAATTGACCCGAACGTTTTTTGCCCCCAGTTCTTTCGACAACGAAATTGTTAAGGCATCCACGGCCGCTTTGCTTGCCGAGTACAACGAGGCTGCCGGAAGGGGCATTTTGCTGGCACCCGAACTGATATTGATGATATTGCCACCGGTATCGCCAAACAGTTTTAACGCTGCCTGCATAGTCAGTATTGGGCCCAAAACATTCGTGTTGAATGACTGATGAAAAGTTTCGGTCGAAATCTGTTCAAGGGGTGCGTATCCTTGAGCGACCGCGTTGTTTACCAAAATGTCTAAGGTGCCGAATGCCTTCTTGGTTTCGTCAAATAGCCGGATTACATCGGCTTCTTGTGATACATCAGCCTGTATGGCAATGGCTGTACCTCCGCCTTCAGTGATGGCTTTCACTACGTCGTCTGCTGCTTCTTTGCTGGAAGCATAGTTCACCACAACTTTTGCGCCTGCTTCGGCGAAGTGTTTAGCAATCGATGCCCCTATTCCTTTTGACGCACCGGTAACGATGGCTACTTTGTTTATTAATTTACTCATTACGTTTGGATTTAATGGTTGAGCGGCAAACTCAGTTTACCAACTTGGTCAATCTGTAGCTTGATCGCATCAAAAGTTGTGATCTCGACTTATCCGTTGAACTTGACCAGGTCTTTAAAGATGAGGTGCCCCCAGCTGGTTCCACGCGCCTGTACCAGCAGTCCGCCTTCCGATAGCCCGCCAAGGTTGATGGGGGCGAAACCAAGCTTATCCGCAAGCGCAGCAATTTCCGCTGTGGCGCGCTCATCGTCGCCGGTCAGGAACACGACTCTTTTGCCTCCCTGTACGGCCGGATCTTGTCCAAGAATGGCAGCGCCCAAATGGTTGAAGCCTTTAACGAGCCTACCACCCGTGAAAGCTTGCGCGACGACCCTGCCGGAAGGCTGTCCTCCCAGCTGTTCAGGGGACACGCCGTAGGCATTGGTTACATCGACAATGATCTTTCCCTGCCAGGTGGGCAGCGCCTTGGCGACATTCGGGTGCGCTTCAAAACGCACCGCTAAAAAGAGGATGTCTGCCTTAACGGCTTCCATAAGTGTGGTGGGAATGATCGTGGGGCCAATCGCGGCTGCATCGGAGGCAAAGCGTTCCGGGCCGCGCGTTGTGGCAACGGCTACTTCGATGCCGTTGCGGGCAAACGCCTTGGCCAGAGCCTGGCCGATCTTGCCGAAGCCAATTATTGCGTAGCTTCCTTCTTTGTTTTCTGATGTATTCATGTTGACTTTAGTTTAATTCGTTAATGGCATGAATTTGAACTCGCGCCGGCGTGGGGTCAATTACTGAGCCAAGTAGGTCATACCCCCATCAATCAGGAGTTCAGCACCCAGCATAAACGAAGAATCATCCGAGGCCAGGAAAACCGCTGTTTTGCCAATATCAACGGGTTGCCCAATTCTACCTATCGGCATGATACCTGCATAGTGTTTTTTTACTGCGTCAAGTTGTTCTGCAGGAACAAACTTTTCAAATGCGGGTGTATCGGTTGTACCGGGTGTAATGACATTCGCTCTAATTTTTCTGGCTAACAGGTCGCTTGAAAATCCTTTTGCTAAATAGATTACAGCCGCTTTGGCCGCACCATAAAGCGAAAATGATGCATAGGCTCGATGGGCTGCATTTGACCCGATCAAAATAATCGAGCCACCATCATTCATATAGGGCAGTGCTTTTTGAACCGTGAAGTAGACACTCTTCAGATTCAGATCCATTGCCTTATCATAGTCGGCTTCGCCAATATCTGCCACCGTTCCAATCGTTCCACCACCCGCATTGGCGACAATCACGTCTATTTTGCCAAATTTTTCAGCTGTTTCTTTAAACACCCTTTCTAAGTCAATAAGGCTGGTTACATCGGCATTTATGGCTATAAACGTATCGCCAAGCTGAGCCACAGCACTCGTTAATGTTGCCTGATTTCTGCCGACAATAGCGCCTACAGCCCCTTCATTTTTAAATTCTTGGGCAATGCCCAGTCCAATGCCACTATTACCACCCGTAATCACAGCAACTTTGCTTTTTAGCTTACTCATTTTTAACTGCTTTTATATTTGTTTCGCAAAGGAACTATCAATAGTTTATTTTTGGAACTGTTGATGATATATTCCGGTTACCAGTGGGTAACTACAAATTTTAACTATGAGAGACGACCGATTTTGTAATTCGAATTGCCCGTTTACGCGAGCTATTGGCACCATTGGTAACAAATGGAAGCCGATCATTATTAATGTCATTGGTACCCGTACCATTCGTTTTGGTCAGTTAGATGCCATTGTACCCCACATTTCAAGGAAAGTACTGGCCGAACAGTTAAAAGAATTGGAAGAAGATGGCTTATTGGAACGATTGGCCTATAAGGAACTACCGCCCAGGGTAGACTATAAGTTGTCAGAAAAAGGCTTGGCTTTTTTGCCGATTTTAGAACACATAAAAGAATGGAATTTGAAATATGAAGTAGCTACACTCTCCAAAGAGACGGATTACAAATGGAGTAAACTCCCCCAAGATTGCTAGCCTAAAAAGGCCGGAACAGACGCATTGGTAGTTCTTTTATAACGCCCATTTCCTTATTTAGCTAAGTATATTGATTATTGTCTGTCTCGCAAAACGCTGGGCCGCCGTTGCGGGCGTATAAATTTACTGTAAACTAGAGATAAGAAGCTGAAAAACAGACTGTAAAAGCACCCTGCAAAATTGTTCAATAATGAATTTTATGTAAAATAGAATCATTCAATCTATATCCTTTAACTGCTTTCTAACTTCTTTTGCCTTTACTTACTAATAGTCAATTACGAAAATCAACTTTGTTTTAAGAACTTTGTCAACTAATTTACGGGCAATCATTAATGGGGCATTAAGGCTTCGCCCAATTGTTGTATCCCCTTATGGAAAATCGCTCTAATTATTTCAAATGGATATTGTTCATTCTGATGGGTCTGATAACCTTAACTGTAGTCTACTATAAAGTTTTGTTGTATTCGCTTCCATCACCTGCCCTCAATAGACTGCTTGCAACAAAGTGGGTATTGGTTCCCCATATACTATTTGCTTTCATTGCTCTGCTCACAGGACCTTCTCAGTTTTCTGACCGTTTGCGGAAACGAAATCTACCACTCCATCGATTATTGGGCAAGGTTTATATATTGGCTATCGTATTGGCAGGCTCCTTCGCTCTTGTTTGGAGTTTTCTTTATGCTCCAATTACTGAGCCGGCAAACGTTCGGAGTATGACTCAAGCTGTGGTGTGGCTACTGACGACGCTAATCGCATGGTTAGCTGCTGTGAACCGACAAATTGGGGTGCACCAAGTCTGGATGGCCAGAAGTTATGGCGTCACATTTACATTTGTTCTTTCCCGTTTTTTAAGCCGCTTACCTGCTGTTCGCCAAATGAGTGATGAGCATTATATTCATTTTTTATGGATACTACTCGTTTTTTCACTTATCATTCCTGAATTATTCCTAAATGGAAAATTACTGTTAACCAAGCAGCCCAAACGTAAATTTTCCTAAATCAAAATAGATTAAAAAACCAAATAGTGTGTCAATCATAACTTTACCTAACAATATTAAGTAATTTGCCAATGCTTCAACCGTCTTACAAAACGGGCGTTTTTCTCCGCAACCGGCTACCGCATATTAAAGTTATCATAATAAAAGTAACGCTTATCGAAATTGCATACGGACAGCCGTTTTAAAAGGCACTCGGCAAAGGCAGGCGGTCCGCAAAACCATATGCTCACGTTCTCAAAACTGCCAACGGAATCGAAAACCATATCTGCTGTAAGATGCTTCTTTTTAACAGAATTCAGATGATGAAGGTTTACACCGGCTTGTTGGCATAAATGCTCCAAATTGTCAGGAAATAAGATATTATAGTCACCGCGAGTCGAATACCAAAAGTCGATTGGTTGTTGGGTAGCGCCGGAATTGGCCAATTTTTCCAGACGGCTTATGAATGGAGTGATACCTATGCCACCGGCAATCCATATTTCTCTTCGGCCGGCCATCTCGGATTGTGTCGCCAAGTGGAAGAACTCTCCGTAAGGACCTTCGATTTCAACTTCTTGCCCAATATATATTTGATTACCCAGATTTTTGGTAAAGTCACCCAGTGGCTTTACCAAAAATCGCAAGGAATAAACATCATCTCCTGAAGAAGCGATAGAGAATGGGTGAGGTTCTTTGTCGTGCGCGAAACGGAGAAAAGCATACTGACCGGGCTGGTGCAAGAAAGATTTCTTGGTAGATAGTTGTATATCAACTACGCTATGCAGATTTTGATTTACATCACTAATGGTAGCAGTAAATTTTCTCGTTCTTCCAATGCTCTGGAAAAGACAAATTATCGCAGATACAACACCTAACGAAACAAGTAACAAGAGCAGATAGCCCGCAGATGTTCCTAACCAATGTTCTTTCAGTTGTGCAGTAGCACCATGATAGGCAACCACAAGAAAAACAACAGGAAACACCTTGTGTGTTTTACGAAATACCCGGTATGGAATTTTTTTAACTAACGCTATAATTACAAGAATAATCAGAACATAAAACGTCCATTCTACCAAGACGACACCACTTTGAAAAAGGTTTATTTCCAGATCCGAAAATCCACTTCCATCAGTCAGTTCGCCCGGGTCAGGTATAATTCCGGATTGTACAAGCCATTCAGGCACTTTTTCACCTAGCCAATGAAATAGAATTAGCACAGTTGAAAAAATCCCGGTCCACTTGTGTACTACATATGCCTTGTCCAGGCCATGCATTTTGTGGTTTATCCATGGAACACGTATAGAAATAACCATGGACAACACCATTAGCGAAAGGGAAGATACCCCTGTCAAAAAAACAAACTGCTCTCGTAATTCCCATCCATTAAGATTTTCAATCAGGTGTTTTGGTCCTGAGGAAAATCCGTAAATTATCGCTGCGACCACAAGGGCTCCTGTGGTCCACTTGGCTGTAGAGTCCATTGACCTTAAAATTTTTGATTTAATTAGTGGCAAAGATGATTTGACAGACTTTTATGACCGAAAATGCCGCATTGATTACATCGTTTCAATTACCAGACGTTTGCCGGTAGTAATGGCAGTATCATATACGGACTCAATCTCAGCAAGCGGAACTTTGACTGTTTCAATTTTGAGTTTACCGTCAGCTGCCAGCTGAAACATCTCAGGAAGAATTTCACTAAATAACTTTCCGACATCCTGACGGCTCCAACTTCCTAACCCGGATCCGGTAAGCTGCAAATCAACGCTTCGTAAGCTCATCGCAGATAGCTTTAGAATGTCACCTGCCAGACTGCCAACTGACACAAATCGTATGTGGTGGGTGAAAGATCCTTTACCTTTAAAAGCCATCAATAAAAGTTCAGAAGTATGGCCCCACAAGTAATCAATGATAATGTCGACCGGTGTCTGACTATGAAGCGACTGAATTTGAGCCACAAATTCTTCATCTTCCTGCTGAACCGAAACAATTTCATCAGCCCCCAAATCCGGTAGTTCCTGCAGGGCATCCGGATTACGTCCCGTGGCAATTACTCTTTTTGCACCGTAATGTTTGGCGATCTGAACGGCAATGCGCCCGGTAACACCGGTTGCACCGTTAATAAGTACTGTATCCCCGGATTGAATTTTGGCTTTAAATCTAAGTGCCATAGCTGAGCCGATCACCGCGTTTGGCAGTGCAGAAGCTGTTGCATCATCCAGATTATCAGGCAAAATCACCATCCGGTCTTTATCTATAATAGCCTGCTCGGCAACCATTCCGCTCACGCCGATTGCATACACACGGGTGCCGTCTGCCAATAATCCCACCCCGTCTCCTCCAATTACCGTGGGTTGAGCGGCATTAACCGTTCCACTGGAATAGTGTTTACCGCTTGCTCTGCTTCGGTCAACGTGTTTTAACGCCGCGACTCTAACGCGCATTAATAATTCATTGTTACCCGAAATTTCAGGAACCGGCCATTCTGTATATTTAATCAGTCCCTCTGGTGGATTCATCACAGCTGCTTTCATCTTACCTTTTTGTTTAATTTGATACAACAAAGGTATATGGCCGACATGCCGTCAAACGATAACATTTGTTACCAAATTCGGGATGTATCATTTTGTACGTGCTAACTTGCCTTTGATCCGGCTCAGATGAACGCGGCTTACACCCAGATAAGAAGCTATGTAATGTTGGGGAACGCGCTGAATAATGTAAGGATGTTGGGTTAACAGATTTAAATACCGCTCCTGTGGGGTATCGCGGATAAAAGAAAGAAAATGCTGCATGTAATGAATGGTACGCGCAAACATAGCTTCCATAATCTGACTGCGTATGGACGCTATTTCGCTGACTTGCTCTAACATTTTTATTACATCTGTTTTATCAATCCACCATAATGTACATGGTTCAATTGTTTCGATTGAAAAAAAACTTGGGGTGTTATTTTTAAAACTTTCAATAGAGGATACAGTGCTGTATTCAAAAAAAAACTGGAAAGTCATGTCTTCCCCCTTGTTGTTGAAACATACCCGTAAACCACCTTTTTCAATAAGATAAGCCTTTCTGGATATTTCGCCTTCATGCAGCAAAACAGTCTTGGCCGGAACCTCAATGCGTTTGAACAAACCTAGATATTTTTCCCAGTCGTCATCGGAAATTGCAAAATTGGCTCTGAATTTTGCCAACACAGACAGGAGGCTGAAAATGCTTTGTTTTGACATACAATTAAGAGAAAAATTTATTACCAATAATTTGCATTAAACCTGTCAACAACGACTTAATTTTCCGGCATGTATCACCCTGAAATAGCTTGACAAATTTAAGGTATTTCAGGGTGATACATAAATTCAAAATAGGACTTGGACTAATTGTCCATTCTATTAGCCGGGATAGGCGGTCTTATGCTTTATAAACAGATTTGACCGGGTGTAGCTATAATTGCGCTCATTACCTTCTTCATAATACACCTGTTTGCAAAGACCTACTATAAGATTGATACCCATACAGATAAAGTCCGGTTTATTCTTCAGCAAATCCCTGGAGATCAACTCAATTAAGAAAATCGTTGAAACTCGTAACCCCATAAGCTCACCCGCACTCTCGCTTGATCGAATCGAGCTGATCTACAATTGATTTGACAGTGTACTGATTTCACCAAAAGATAAAAAAGGGTTTATCCAAGAGTTGATAAAAGTGAACCCCGGCATTGAAGTCCAACTAAAAAACAGGGAAGGCTTAGGGTAACCAGGACAAAATATCAGGAATGATCTTCTTCGCTCTTATAATTTGTGGGCAGATAAATATAATGCCACCCATAAAACAGCATTTCGGGCCGCTTTCGCGGGAGGTGTACCGATTTACGCATTAGGTTATTTCGATACACCTTTGCTCATACCGAATAGTGTGTCAATCACGACTTTGATTGACACATATAAAACCTTTTATTACTTGTATTGTTCCTTGTTTCGATAAGCGTAAAGTGTGGCTGTACCGATTTAACCCCTAGGTTATTTTGGTACACCTTTGCTCATGCCGTATAGTCTACTAAGTATGGAATAAATTATCGGCCTGCCAATACTTTCTATATGATTACGGCTTTGTCAAAAATCTATTACAAAGACACTGCAATCTTTGCCTGCTCAATAAACGGCCGTTTGATGAGCACAATTTGAATCAAATAGGAGAGCATCTGCTATTTTGATTATTTATGTATAAAGAAAGGTTATTAGAAGAGCCCTGCCCAACAAACGACCGTTTGTTGGGCAGCTCACCGGCCTTAGAAAGGAAATTTAGAGAAATATGTCTTTTTAGGCAGATTCCGACAATCTGTGTTACCTTCAAAAGCAAGTATTCCAAAAAATCAATCAGCTTAAGCCCGAAGATTTGCTTCGAAGGGGTTTTCACCTTCAAAATCAACACTTTTACCAAATGGTAAATTACAGCTGAAGCCAATTGCTAACTTTGCAACATGGAAGAATTGATAGAGTTTATTTTGCAGTTCGGTAATTTGAACAGGCAACAAATTGACCTTATTACCGGCAAAGCCAAAGAAATAAGACTTCGGAAGGACGAGTATTTTTCTGAAGCAGGGAAAATACCCCGGCAAGTCGGTTTCGTTGTGGAAGGTGTTGTTCGTGGCTGTTACTACAACAACAAAGGAGAAGAAATTACACGTTGCTTTATTTCTGAGAATAATTTGGCAGTTGATTACGTGAACTTTGAAGCAAACTCAGCTTCTGCCGAATATTTACAAGCCGGTACAGATTGTAAACTTATTGTATTTTCAAAACAGGATTGGGAAGAACTTTCGCATACCATTGTGGAATGGGATAACATCAAAAACAAAATGGTTCAAAAGTGCCTTTATCAAAAATCCCGAAAAAGCCCGGTAATTTCTCAAGATGCCACTACACGCTATTTGGAATTTTTAGAAAATTACCCAACACTTACTAACCGTGTTACTCTTTCACATATTGCTTCATACTTAGGCGTTACACAACAATCATTGAGCAGAATAAGAAAAAATATCAAATGATTTTGCTTTTTACCAAATGGTAAATGACTTCGTTCTTCATAGTGAAATCTTTGCACTGTAATTTTAAAAACAGTAAAAATGAAGACAGCATTTATCACAGGTGCCAACAAAGGCATTGGCTTTGAAACAGCCAAACAACTATTGCAAAAGGGTTTTTACATTTATCTCGGAAGCCGAAATTTGGAGAATGGCATAAAAGCCGTTCAAAAATTAAAAGCCGAAAACTTAACGAATGTTGAAATCATTGAGATTGATGTAACCGATAAGAATTCAGTAAAAAATGCCCGAATTGAGATCGGTAAAAAAACAGATACCTTAGACGTTTTGATTAACAATGCCGGCATCAATGGCGGAGCACCGTATACAGCACTTGAAGCAAGCCCAGAGCAATTTTTAACTGCATTTAATACCAATGTGTTTGGCGTAGCAAGTGTTACACAGGCATTTATTGATTTATTACGCAAATCACCTGAACCAAGAATTGTGAACGTAAGCACAAGCGTTGGTTCACTTACACTACAAAGCGACCCTAATTGGATGGGTTACAACGTTGCAAAATATGCAGTTTATGGTTCATCAAAAGCAGCTTTAAATATGTTTACTGTTCACTTAGCTTACGAACTCAGAGATACCCCATTCAAAGTAAATGCAGTTTGTCCGGGATATACAAAAACGGATTTTACAGGATACAACGGTGGCGAAGTGGAAGAAGCAGGAAAACGCATTGCCAAATATGCCTTGTTAGATAAAGATGGGGTGACAGGTAAATTTATCAGTGAAGAAACAAACCCGACAACCGGGGAAATTCCCTGGTAACAAATTTCAACTGCACAGGGTCAAGCACATTTGCAAACTGCTCAAAGCCAACACGCAGACCAAAGTTTGCAAAAGAGCTTGTCCTTTCCTCCCAAGACATAATCTCCTCCTCTCTTTTTTTTCTCAGCCGACATATAGCCAAACTGCAACAGACTACGGAAGTCAAAGAACCACACCTATAACAGCGTTTTGAATGCGGCCTGTCAGCCTAAAATATATTTTAAACAGGGTTTCAAAAGGCTCTTTATAACAGGTGTACTGATTTAAACACCGGTTTATTTCCGTAGATCTATGCTCATGGCAGATAGTCTACTCAGAATGGAGTAAGTTATCAGTCCGCCAATATTTACTATATAATTACGGCGTTGTCAAAAATCTATTACAAAGGCCCACTAATCTTCACCTGCTCAATAAACGACGGTTTGTTGAGCACTTATTCAGCTTTGAAATTATCTCACTAAATCAAGAACTAAATTTGGAGTATACCGCTCGGCGGCCGCATTGATAAATGAGATGGCAATATGAAACAGTTTTTATCCACCAAATCAAGTAGTTTCCGGCAGTATTGCCAGTCTCAGAGAAATGCCCGATTTGAGAGACGGAGAACTGAGCGAAAATTGTCAGGATTCTGATTTCTATATTATGGAGATTTTCGGCTCAATAAACCCTGCATGCCGAGAATTAATCTACTCATATCTGCTTTGCTGTTTGCCAATAGAACACAACCGGCTTTCAATTCGGGGAAAGCGGAGATATGGGACCTGAATCCTAATGAACTCCCGTTATGCTGAATGTCTCGATTGACTCCCTGGCCCCTGGTTCCCCAACCAAGGCCGGTGTTGTTACGAGTGAATTGATGCGTCAATTTAATGGCCGTATCTTTCTCCTCAATTTGAGACTGCAAATAGAGGGTCATATCCGCCAAATTACTATGAATATCACCGGCAGGACCAAAGATGCCGCCGTGTTGATACATGATCTGATTACCATTTTCGCTGTAGGGCAGAGCCATCTGTGATTTGTCTTCATCGACAAGATGGTAGAATGTATGATGCATCCCCAAAGGTTGGCTAATATAGGTTTCAATTAATCGGGAATAGGGTTGATCATAGATGTTTTCCAAGATATGCCCCAGCAAGGCCATTCCCCAATTGGAATAGTCAAATTTATAACCCGGCAAGGTATCCGGCTTAAACTCCCGGAGTGCTTGGTAAAACCTCAACGAGTCCATATTGCCTTCCGGATTCAACGGGTTTGCCCCCGATTGTTCTCCGACAGCAGGAGGTAAGGTTGGTAACCGAGCGGTGTGATTAGCTAAATGCAGCAAGGTAATAGGTTGACCGGCATAACTCAGGTTAGAAAAATCTCCCGGTAAAAATCGTCGAATATCGTCATTGAGACTAACCTTTTCCTCCAAAACAGCATGTGCCAATAGGGTAGCCGTAAATGTTTTGGTAATGGAGGCAATTTCATAGCCTGTTAATGAGCTTGGAACTGTTTCGCTGCCTCGCCTGATTTCTCCGTAATGATAACTGTAGTGCTTGCCCTCTTTTATGAATCCGATAGAGAGACCGGTCGCTTGCGGGTTCCGAAAATAATCTCGAGCCAAACTATCAATGCGGTGATCCAAAGCAGTCTTTAAAGGATTGGTAGTTTTCACCTCGGGAGCCATGGCAAGCAATTGGGTCGGAGCATTAGAAAATCCGAAACTGCTGAATTTGCCTTGGGGGGTGACTTTTAAAAAAAGAATTAGGTCTCTGACTTCGGAGGCCAGCCGATAAGCAATGCCTCCTCTGATTTCTTCCTGTGAAACGACTTTGAGGATGTTGCCGCTATTTCGATTTGCTTTCAGGTAACCCACTAATCTGGCTTCTGAAATATTTTTCGTAAAGGCTGTATCCGCCAATTGATAAATTCCCTTGAAATCATCTCGGTTGAAACGGGCGATAATGGTGTCCCTGACCTGCTCGATTTGAGCTAACGCCGAAAGGGCGAAAAGAAATGTGGAACCGGTTAGTAGTAAAAGACGAATCATAAAATGGATAGATAGGGGTTGCTATCCATGTGACAAATATCTTGCCGGCTGGATCAAAAAGCCACTATAGGGCAACAACATCGGTTTTCATTTGTTTCTATGTCCTGAAACGGACAATGTTATGGCTAAAAACGGACAGTTGGATAGTGCTGATCACGACTTTGATTGATACATATAAAACACTTTATTACTTGTATTGCATTCTTACAAAATCCATGTAGTGTACCGATTTAACCACTAGTGTATTGACAATTTAATTTTATGTATTTAATTTGAGAATAAACTCACTTTATTCTCATGTCAAGGCACTCAAGAGCACTTACTTTAACGGATACTGAAAAAGCCGAATTACTATCCATTACCAAAAAAGGCACACATAAAAGTCGTAAAATCATAAGGGCCAAGGCTTTATTATTGCTTGATTCCGGCAAAAGCCGCCTTGAAATACAATCTGAATTGGGTATAGACAGCAATAATTATTATAAAATCAAGAAACGATATTTTGCAGGGGGTCTTTCGAGTGCATTAGAGGAATTACCTCGCAGCGGTCAACCACCCAAAATAACAGAACGCCTGGAAGCCCAAATAACAAGTATTGCCTGTAGTGATGCTCCGACAGGTTCGGCAAAATGGACTTTATCGCTCATCAATGAGAAACTGGTTACGTTACACTATATTGAAACCATATCCAATGAATCTATACGCCAAGTTTTAAAAAAAGCAGGCTTAAGCCTTGGTTAAAGCAAATTCGGACCGCCGATGCGGTGGTGCATTGGTACTATTACAGGCGAATATCTTGCTAATATGGAAGATATTTTAGATTTATATGCCGAAACTTTGCAGGAAAATGTGCCAAGAATCTGTTTTGAACGGTACGCCGTCGCGGGAACGTCCCTGTCAATTATTAGATGAGGTGCTAACACCTATTCCCCCTAAACCAAATTGTACTAAAAAAGAGCATCAGGAATATATAAGAAAGGGGGTTTGTAATGTTTTATTAGCTTATGACATAGATGCCGGTAAGCGTTATCTGATGGTAACAAAAACCAAAAACAAGGCCGATTATGCTCATTTTATGAAATGGTTAATTAGTACTCATTATCCCAATAGTGATAAAATAAAACTTGTTCAAGACAATTACAATACTCATTCGTACGGTTCATTTTATGAAAACTTGCCGGTTGAAGAGGCTCGCCAAATTAAGAAAAAACTTGAATTCCACTATACACCTAAACATGGGTCTTGCGGGGCCGCCCGTGCGGTTAAATATGGCAGAAATAGAGTTTTCGGCTCTCTCAAGACAATGCTTAGATAGAAGAATTCCAACAATGGAAATACTTGAATCTGAGGCATTGATTTGGCAACAAAATAGAAATAACAATGCTATTAAAGTGAATTGGTCGTTTACCACGGAAAAAGCCCGTAACAAAATGAAAACCAGATATAACGAAATTAATAGATAAAATTAAATTGATAATGCACTAGTTTTAAGACGTATACAAATAATATGGTAAGCAAAAAGCCTGATATAAGTCCGGAGAAGGCATAGATGGCAATTTCTCCCCTGTGTAACTTTAATGTTTTAAACAGCATGGTTTTGGAGTGGAGTTTTGTGATCACAAACATAGATTAATGGTGTTTAAAACACAAATTCAGCCCTACCCAAGCTAAAAACACTTTGCTTTTATTCTCCGGAATCAATGAACTTTCAATCCTCCCAACTGTGACTATGCCAGATTAATGAAAATAGACTCTCAACAGGTACTTAGGTAGGAAAAGGTGAAGATTTATCGTACGCAAAACAAGCCTTGGTAATTTGTTAAGGCTTGTTTTGCTGAAATATTCCAAATTAAATCAATCCATTCTTGCGTAAATCATCAGCGAGACCGGATGTAAGCAGGGTGGCATAGTGCCTCTCCGTAACCTTTACTGACTTATGCCCTAGAATTTTACTAACACTTTCTATGCGAAGCCCGGCATTGAGCAGATACATACCTGCCGTTTTTCGGGCTACGTGTGTGGAGATTTCAAAGGCGTTTTCTAGCCCCGCAACTGTCGCAGCTTCTTTAATAAAGTCATTCATTTTTTGGTTAGAAATTACCGGTAATTTATAGTTGTATTTTTCAAGCAGGGCTTTTGTTGTTACAAATACAGGGATACTGCTTAACTCGGTTGATTTGTTTCGGTAGATCATTATCCACTCCGTTTCCTTGTCGATTTTAATATGCCTCTTATTAAAGTTCAGTATTTCATTGTAAGCCATTCCTGTATAGGCTTGAACTAAAAAACAATCTACTACTTTTTGGAGTCTGTCATCGTAGAATGTGCAATTAGCAAGTTGACTTAGTTGTTCCTGCGACAGGAATTTGATTGGCTTTGGTTTATCTCGTTTAGGTTTATATGACAGGGTACAGTTAAAAGGTAAAACTGACTCTACTACCGTCCAGTCTAACATTGCTTTAATTGAAGCAACCGCTCTGGCTGAGTGGGTTTTACTATTGCCCAAGCTTTTGTGATATTTCACATATTGCATTAACCATTGCCCGGTTATTTCCGTTAGTTCAACATCTTTCCGTTTTAGGCTTTTGATAATGTATTTCTCAACTGTATTGTAGCGGCTATGCCAACAGTCCAGAGTGTCCCCCTTTACTTCATCTGCTTTTACTTCATCAATATATTTCCGGTAATAATAAAGCAATGTCCTTGGTGTAGGGTCTTGTTTTGTCGTGTAGGCTTGTTTAAGGATTTCAGCAGATATGGGCTTATCATACTTGCGCAGCTCATTGTAGATAGCGTCTATATCATCTCGAATTTGAGTAAGCTTTGCGTTTTGCTGGCGTGCAGATTCCGAGTGACCACGAATACGTTGGGCTTTGTTATCCCAATCGGCATGAAGGCAGCCTACCCCTGTAGCCATGTCTGAACGGGCAGCTACTCCATTTAATCGCAGCCGAACATAGATGTAAAGCATCGCATCTTTTGGCGCGTTTTTCTTTGTGCGAATCCGGAAGCGGATTACAATTCTCATTCTGGTTTTTTGATTAACATACAGTTTGTGTGTTTTGATAGTTTAAAACTTGTCGCACATCACAAAAACCATACATAGGTTGAAAATATATTCCAATAAATTATGTTTTATTTATCAAACGGTTGGAGCTACTAAGAAGGGTATATTTCGCTTAAATTAGCACAAAAAGGTACATTTATTATAAATGTCGGCACTTTTATAAGCACATTTAATATGACTTTTAAAAACCAAAAATGATGTACCCCAATTTTTTTGTGTGCACCCAAAAAAGTAGGTACTTTTACCCCGAAGATGGCTAGGGACTTAAAGCAAAAAAGCCCTCTGGAGGAGGGCTAAATGGCTAATACGTTAAACTAAGAAGGTTTTCGGTGATCCCGCTGGGGGAGCATTTTTTCAAACAAAGCCGTGTTAATCAAAGCCTTATATTTTTTTGTTGAAACATTTGTTGTGTGTTTCATGTAATTCTCCATTCTTTTAACTGCTTATTGTTGATGTTTACGAAGGTTTTTTGCCTTGAAAAGTATGCCTAGAGCCGCTTGATAACTTTTCGTATTATATAAATTACGTATATGCCTTTTTTCGCTTGCACCCTAATTATTGCCCCTCATTAACAACTTCAATATTTTTTAAGCGATCATTATCTTTTTTCAATTCTACAATCTGCCGGAGGTATTCAATCTCACGGTCTTTTGCTTCAAGCACTTCTTTACTTATCAAAACCATATCATCCTGCTTCTCTTGTCGTGGGGTGCCAACTTCATAAAGAAGGTCGTTAGTGGTCACTCCAAGTATCTCTGCTATCATTCCAATTTTTTTTGCCTCTGGCATAATGTCCTTTCGAAACCAATCGCTGATTGAGCCTTGCTTCATTCCCAATTGCTTTGCTAAGGCAGTTTGAGTTACGCCTTTCAAGGCCATGTACTTCTTTAGATTAGTTCCAAATACGGTCATAAGTCTATAAATTATAGATTCGTTCTTTGAATTATAGAATCTATCTATATACATTTGCATAGAGTATTTTACAGTGAGCAATTTACACAGAGTTACCATGAAGGAGCAAAAAAAAATGCTTGAAAGGCAAAAAAATGTCGAATTCGACATTGATCACTGGCGTGAACGGTTTGCCAAATTAAAGGATATCCTTCCTAAAAATTGGATGGAATGCCTGGCTGAATTTAACGCTGCCTACAATACACATCAGGGAAGCCTAACCATGACGGCTGTGGCCAATAAACGCGCAGGTCTTGCCAAAACAGCACAACTGGTGACAGATCTGGAACAAATGCTGAAGGCTCCTACTAAGCCCATAACTGTATTTGATAAGTGGCAAAAAAAGAAACTTTTGACTGACAAATAAGATGGGCTACCGGATACTGATTATTGTTTTTGTGCTGCTGTGGACTTGGCTCCTATGGGAAATGAAACGTGCACCTCATAGCAAAAACCACAATGAATATTAATCCTGTACTAAGTGCATTTGCGCCTCAAATCATTGCGCTGCTGGCGGCAGTGATTCTTCTTCCTTACCTACTTCATAAGAGTTTTAATTCGAAACATAAACGATAAAATAAGATGGGAATATTTTGGCGAACGAGCGCGGTAGGCGCTGAACTGATTCAGGCTTCTGATGAAGCTCCTAAGGACGAAAAAGTGCTGGGGGCCGTAGAGGTTTCGCATGGCTACTGCTTTCCCTGGGCAAAAAATTCGCACGGTATCGTGATTCATTTGGTGTCCCGATTTTCTGAACACTTGGAGAAAGCCAAAGCTGATGTGGTTAAATACCTCACTGAAATAGGGTTATTGACCGAAACCCCCACTGAAGAATGAAAACACTCGCTCAAACTTTGGGGGTATTTGTTGGGCTTATGATCGTGGGGGTATGCGTGGCTATTGGTTTCTATGACCGTCGGGAAAAGAAATCTTACGATAGTAAAAATTGGTGGGATTCACATGATAACGGTGCACACATTCAATGACTATGCCACGTATCGCCAAATACCAAAACTCGCCTAAAGTACTGAAAAACAGTACACCCGTGACGGTTGCCGATGTGGAATTTGCCGTCAACCACGGAAAGCATAAGATATTCTCTGAGGCTCAGCAAGGGGCCTGCCGCAGAATACTGAATGATGGCCTCCGCGCACTGCCGTTTAGTTATTCTTACCCTTCGCTGACAAAAGCCTATCAGCTTGAATTACTGCGTTTGGAAAGCCTTTTAAGACATTTCGATTTATACTGACATATCCCCCTGCTCCCGAAAGGGTATTGGTTAAGGGTTTGAATTAACAGTCTCTAACCTGCCGGTTGTGCAGGTCGAGAGCAGGGGCCAAACCTTATTTTATTATGAAAAAGAATACTATTATCCACGGGCCTGCCTTGTCAGGTAAAACAAGAAAAGCCAAGGAACTGGTTGGAAACAGGAAAGCCGCATGGGTTGATTTTAGATTTATAAAAGAACTAACGAATCCGCGATTCTTAAGTCATGTAAAAAAAGACGATGAAGTAATAGTTTTTGATGATGTTCCGTATGCCATGGTATCTTCATTGAGCACTTTTCTTGTTGGTAAAATTACTATTAGCCCACAAGCTGAAGAATCATTTGTACTGCATGATATTGAGGTTATTATCACAATTGCCAGTGTTGTTTTTGACCTAAGTTTAAATGTAAGCAATTCAGCAGGTTATGTATTAATTGAGTGCCCAATAATAGGCTCGTCAAATTCTTCTCTATCAATAGTTGAACCGTCTGAAAAAAGCACTTTCTCCTTCAGCTTCAAAATCAATAAGAAGAAAATAAAGGGAAAGATTGAAGCCGAAACTCACCGCGATGCCTGGCTTAAAGTACTTCATGCCGTCGATACGCTTGAAAAATTGGGCGGCTTGAGTGTCACAGATGTAAACATTCCTCCCCTGCCACATCAGCCCGTTTTTAATCCGAACGAGCTTTTTGCCTCCCTTAATTAAGTACCCAACCTTTACCAATAACCCGACCCAATGCCAAAGATTGATATTACCAAGTTGTTTGCAGAAGACGGCGGCCGACGCTTTATTATTCACCTATACCCCGATTCTGAAGAATGCTTTGACAACCCCACCAAGAAGTTTAGGATGCGCGATGAGAAGTCGGCAAGTGCATCTATCAAACGAATGGAATCCGGTGAGTGGGGCGCCACTGATTTTGGCGATGAAGGCAAGTGGCGTAATGCCATCCGATTGGCTGAATTTAAGCTTAGTATCAGCTATGGTGATGCGATCAAAATGGTAGCGGAATTTTATAATTACCAAGATGATGCCATCAACTACAAACCCCGACCGAAATACGAAGAACGCCCGGCTAAACCCGAAGAAGCTGAAGGGCAAACCGATATAGAGCCAAAGGAATTTACTGAAGCTGAGTGCAAAATCATCCTTACCGAATCGGCATGGGCAGCATTGGACAAGGAAGAAAGTAAGCGTTTTGAGGCCGCAAAACAGCTTTTTCAAGTGTACCATCTCAAAAGTCTTCACAGCTATTCTACGGTAAATAAAGGCAAGTACCTAAAACGGATCAGTTCGGAGACGTTCCCTATTTTTTATTATGATGAAGGCACTTGGGGAAAGTTATATATGCCGAAAGCCGACCACGATAAACGGTTTCGGTACCGGGGTACCAAGCCAAAACACTTTATTCACGGATTGAAGCAGGCTCATGATTTTATTACAGAGCTTCGTAAAAAGAAGCTTAATGATCAGGGCACTAAAGACACTGAGTTTGCTCCTACAGCTGAAGATATTGCCAAGGAGATTGAGCAAATGGAGAATGTGAGGTTGCCTATGATCATTCGATGCTCGGGAGGCTCTGATGCGCTGAACGTGGCTGCCTTGGGCTACCGGGTTTTGTGGCAAAATTCGGAAAGTGAACAGTTGGAGCCAAGCGACTGGAAGGAACTCAGCAAGATCGCATGGAAAATCTATAACCTTCCTGACATAGATGCTACCGGCCGTAAGCAGGGGCATCAATTGGCCATCAGCTTCCTGAAGCTATACACGCTGTGGCTTCCTGATGAACTCCTGAAGCTGGATGAAAACGGAAAAGCAACAAGTAAGGATCTGCGTGATTGGCTCAAGTCAGGAAAGAAAAAATACGACTTTGATCGGATGGTGGCCACTGCGCTGCCGTATCAGTTTTGGGACGAAGAGCAGCAGTATGATGCAGATGGAGAGAAAAAATACAAGTTCGGACGGCTGCTGTATCAATACAAATTCAACCATGTGCAGGCGTATAATTTTTTAACCCGGAACGGCTTTGCCCGATATAAATCGGAACGGGAAAAGGAAGGCTTTTTCTACATACGTATTCAGGATAACGTAGTGTCGCGCATCGAGGCCAACGACGTCAAAAACTTCATTCATTCTTTCCTGGAAGAAAGAGCCATGACAGATGAAAACATTACGCAGGATCTGCGCAACTCCATGTACATCACCAATCAACTGAGTGTTTCCAATTTGGTGAACCTGCCACTCGTTGAGCTTGACTTTAAATCGTATGGCTACGATTTTCAATACTTCTTTTTTCCTGATGCCACTTGGAAGCTCACACCGAAAGGCATCGAAGAACATCAGGGGCTTGTAGGTGGTAAATATGTGTGGGAAGATAAAGTAATAAGTTACCCTACGAAGCCCGGCCAAAAAGCCAGGATTAAAAAACTGGACCCATTCTTTAAAATTGAAAAGGTGGATGGCCATTGGGACATTGAGGTTTTGGACATGAAGTGTATGTTTTTCAAGTTCATGATCCAGACAGCCCGGATGCACTGGAGAAAAGAATTGGAGGAGCGGCCACAGCTGTGGCTAAAATACGATACGGCTAAAAAGCAGGAAGAATACAGTCTTGAGCACGGTCTAAGTGACGAAGAGCAGCGTTTATTCTTTGTACGGCGCACTTCTGAACAGGCTCAGGAGTATGTGGAGGCAAACCGATTTGAGATTGGCGGAGCACTGCTGACTCAAGCCGAACGGGCTGAACAAAAACACCACCTTGTTAATCGTATCTATGCTTTGGGCTATATGCTGCATCGATATAAAGACCCGGCACGTCCTTGGTGTGTTTGGGCGATGGACAATAAGCTGAGCGAGTTGGCAGGAGAGGATGCCAAAAGTAATGGTGGTAGTGGAAAATCATTAACAGGAAAGGCGCTTCGTTGGATTTGGCGATATTGTGTGCCGCTCTCGGGCCGTAATCCCAACCTGACCAAAAACCCACACATTTATGACAAGGTATCGAAGCAGACCGACCTGATCACCGTCGATGACTGCTATGAATACCTTGATTTTGGGTTTTTCTACGGGGATATCACCGGGGATATGACCCCCAACCCGAAAAATGCGCAGAGCTTCAGCTTAAGTTTTGACGAAAGTGCCAAGTTTTGGTTTGACTCTAATTTTGGGGACAGAGACTTTTCAGAATCGACCCAGCGGCGAAAGTTGGTAACGGCGTTCTCGGATTATTATCATGAAAATAATGGCCACTATCTGGAAACGCGCTCCCCTGCCGATGATTTTGAAGGAAAACGCCTCTTCTACGACTTTACGCCCGACGATTGGAACCGCTTTTACAACTTTCTGAGTCAGTGCCTGCACTTCTACCTTGCCACTTCTGAGAAGGTTAAACCCCCAATGAACAACTTGGCCAAGCGAAACTTACTGAGCGCAATGGGAGGGCGATTCTTTGAATGGGCTGAGGTCTATTTTGCTCCGGACAGCGGCCGGCTCAATGTGATGGTAGTCAAGGAAGAGGCGAAAAATGACTACATGAATTCTGAGAAAATCAGGGACCTCAGCACGCAGAAATTCACAGACTACTTGAAAAAATACGCTGAATACTACGGCCTTATCTATAATCCTTCTGAGTTTCATAATTCTCAGGGCCGAATCATGCGCGATGCAGGTGGTGGTGTAAAAAAGGAAATGGTGTATTTCAAATCCCGTACCGTGGCCACTACCCCCACCTCCCCCGATGACGATGAATGGACCAAACCACTCCCCAAAGGAACGGACTTCTGATTTGTAACTTTTTAACTTTTTTTAAACATAAACACGAGTATAATGACTAAAAACAAAACGGTACAGCTCTCTTATCAAGAGGTGACAAAAGCGCCCAATCTGCTCTATATGGCAGTAATGGAGCACATGAAAGACCTGGTTGCCAAACACAATCAGGGTCAGTTTCATGAGATAACCGAGAAGCCCGAAAGCTTAAAAACTGCGCTTGAGACTAACATTGCCGAAGTGATGAATGCCGCGCCCGAGCTTCGTAAAGCTCTGCTTATATCGACTCCCAAGCCGCATCCTACCACGCCACGCCGCCGCTATGTGGGCCTGATTTGGGATACCAAGGAGCGTACTGTACTTCTTTGCCAGATCACTTATGTATTGCCGGAAGGAGGTGAATATGGAAACTGAAAACAAATCAGGCAGCAGGATTCCGATTGCAGATGCAATCAAAATAGGTGAGACACACGGTTACTCTCAGGTAATCATTGTGGCATGGGATGGGAATACCGGATCTACTTCAGTAGTCACATGGGGGAAATCTGTGACTGAATCCGAGATGGCGGCCAAAGGCGGGAATTTCGTAAAAAAAGCACTTGGATGGCCTGATGATTTATGCCATGCTGAATCTGCCAGAGTTAAACGCAAAAAGCGACTATTGCCATTGCCGAAAGGAGGTGAGAAATGCGAATCTTAAAAGTAAGACAGCTCAAGCCAATCACCTTAGGCGGTTTTGTATTTCCTGTTAACTGCTGCGTTTTAATAGACCTTGATAAGGTGAAGCCTGTGGCAAAAAAGGAGCACCAAATAGTCTACCAACAGGGCCGCACCTTTGGCACAGTGGGTGACTACTGCATGAGCTTCAACCATGACAAATTGCTCGAAATGGAGAAAAATGGTCTTGTAGAAATTACGAGATCAAAAAGCAAGCAGAAAGGGGGTGAAGGATGATTCTTCAATATGTAGCTCACACTAAATCATCGAAATTTATCCATTTGCAGGCAAGAGCACTTACTCAGAAGGTAGTATATGAGTCGAATCTTACTTCCAAAATATTCGGTGCAAGCGAAGATGATCTGCGCGGTTGTATGCGTGGCATCCAATCTGAAATCGATCATTTTCCCCGTATAAATTGCGGATTTCTCAGCACTTATATCAAGGTGGAAATGGAAATTAAATCAGTGAAGGTTTATCACGAGACTACCAATGATAAAAAACTGCTTTGTGAAGTGGTGGAAGGAGGTGAAGCATGTGTGCAACCTTAAAAATCCTCACATTGATGGAGTTGGCTAATGAACTGCCTGGGGGAAAATGGATAGTAATTCTCAGCAAAATTCCTGAAGGCAATAACGTTGATGAAACCTACAAAAAGACCGGCATTCCTGATCGACGTAATTGGGTACAATATCGGCTCTACAAAAAGCAGGTAAATGCTCGAAAGGCTTTTCATAAAAAAAGGGAAAAGTATTGGAAGGAATTTATCGTGACCAACAACCTTTTGCCTTTCAACTGATGCCGATCAATTACAAATTCTATCCTGAAAACTGGTTTACAGAGCTTCGGCCTGCGGTATTGACCCGTGCTAACAATGCGTGTGAATGCTGTAAGGTCAAAAACTACGCTGTGGTCCGCTGGGATGAAGACAGAGAGGCTTATTATGAATACGATGATGAGGAAACGCCTGACTGCTTTTCAGTTGCCCTAAAACTCCGTATCCATTTAAAAGCATCGCATTTTTATGCTGATTGGTTGGTGATCGTACTCACTATCGCACACCTCGACCACGACATAAAGAACAACGATTTGGCAAATCTGAAGGCGCTCTGCCAACGATGCCATCTGAAACACGACCGTTTTGACAACGCTCGTCGTAAAAAATTCGGGAAACATTACGAAGTCGGACAACTTAAAATCAATTTAATATGGCAAAAAAATTAAATACAATCGGGTGGCGCCTTTTTATCGGCTTCAATATTTGGTACATGGTTCAGAGCTTTATCGAAAAAGATAATACTGAGGCAATTGCCTGGCTTTGTTGCGCCTTCTACGGCCTTCTTATCTGGTTTTCTGATACTAAAAAGGAGTGGATTCTTACCGCTGAAATGCCGCTCGTTGAGGGTGAGGAAGTCATTGCGCATCATTCTGAATGGATTGATGAAGACTATAATCCTAAGGGCACACGCATCGGATTTTTGTTGGATGGGAAATTTGTAACGGCCGTCTGGAATAACTACCAAGACTACTATAATACAGAAGACGATTTAATGCCGACCCATTATCAAATCATTGATCCTACACCAAAACTAAAAATCACTACCGGTTCACCTCAAAAACCTTACTGATATGAATACTGTTCCCGGAATAACAGACGCGGAAGCGCCACCATTTACGGACGTTGAAATGCAATTTCAAAGCCTGCCAAAAGAAGTACAGGTACGTATACTTGCTCAGCATTGCGACCGATTGCTTAAAGATAATGATACGCTGGAGGCTGAAAACAAATACCTGCGGGAGAAAAATGCTGAGCTTAAACAGGCAAATGCTATTCAAAAGAAGATCAACGATAATACGAGGATTGAAATAAAACGGCAACAGAAGGATTTGAATCTCTATAGAAAGTTTGTCAATAACCGATCAGTCGTAGGTCTTTTCAATAAATACTGTAAAGCCAATGCCCGAAATAAGTGATGAATTGCGTATGCTCACCGAAGGCAGTATTTGGATTGACGATAAACGACGCACCGTATTGATCTGGCGGATTCATTGGGCCAATGCTGAAAATGTAGAGAGCTTTGATTTGTTGGTGGTGGACGATTTTACGTTTGTGAATCGTCCCGCCAAACAAATAGAACAGTACGTCAGGGATAGAACCATGCAGTACTGCCGTGATTGCAAATGGAAGTAGTAACCTTTTAATAGAAATCTTATGCACGAATTTCAACTTTTATTACCCAATGGCCAATACATTATTTTAAAAGGTAAACTATTGGTACCTCAGGAAAAGCGTCCTACCATACTTTATGACCAAGGTGCTGAAATAGTAGCAGTGATTCCGGATAATATTCCTATTTGGAAATTAGACGCAATCAATACTCAAAAAGATACCGTTGCCAAAAATTGTAACGGTAACTGCGGAATGAATTACTGCGATGAAAATGGCTGTAATGAGCGCAAAAGAGTCCTTACCGACTTACCTGCCCCCCTCCCGATTGAAATGGATTCAAAAACGCCTGAATAACGCTAAATAATAAATCAATGAGTGAATTTAGTAGAGGATACCAAAGAATAGAGGCTTCATTTGCCAACGGCACAAAAACAGAAGTAAGGCATTGTTTAAAATACGGTGTGGGTATGATGTACTGGTATTTTATACAATTGCCCTGCAAGGGATGGGTGCATTTTGATATTAGAAGTTTACAGGAAGAAATACCTAAAGATTGTATTCTAACTGATAAGTCTTTGCCATTTGTGGCTGATTTGTTTAAAACTAAAGATTGGCAATACTTTAAAAAAATTGGTTATTAATTTCTATAACTATGCAAAACGACTTTAAAACCGACGATGAGCGGCCCGCTTATGACACTTTCGTAACCGTG
Organism: Runella sp.; assembly: GCF_965279615.1. Taxonomy (NCBI): domain Bacteria; kingdom Pseudomonadati; phylum Bacteroidota; class Cytophagia; order Cytophagales; family Spirosomataceae; genus Runella; species Runella sp. Next base: position 1,620,799 of record NZ_OZ257252.1, read on the forward strand.
ACAAGCGGCGATGGAAGAGAAGTCAAAATCCCTGCCCGATGGCTGCAAATTAATCCTGAGCAACAGATCATAGCGCTGGCCATGAAGCCCGAACACGCCGAAGCGATGGAATGCCCCAAAGAAGGATACGAAGCCCGCCCCATGGGCCTGCTCTCGGAGCAGGGCTTTATTTTCAGTGCTCAGATCACCAACTCACTGATAGTGCAGGGTTGGGATTTTGAAAAATGGCCGGACCCTGCACTTATATTGATAACTCCTGAAGGTGAAGAACATGAAGAGCATTGCTGAACTTTTGGAGTACATTGAGAGTCACTTGACTATACAGCGGGAAAATATTCCCGAATCCCAACTGGAAATATTAACTCATATTTTCAGCGATCATGAAGAGGCGCTAAAAAGGTTAGCTGAAAATGGTAAGCCCTTCATAATCATTTTAGGTTCTAATCTTTCCGGGTTAGAACCTCTTTTATCTCAAAAGTTCAAAACGCATGTCAGTCCATTAATTAGCCCTAACCAAATTCTGATCATGTCAGATGAATGGGAGTCATTAAGATTTAGGTTTCCTCCTGAACCTCCTGTATTGACTGATGATTTTTACGCGTTTGCCCGGATTGATTCTTCTCCTTGGTGGGATATATATAAACACTTTAAAAACAAATCCGATGGCGACACAAGGTTCTTATGAGATTCCCGGCATCTTGGGACAGTTTCTGATGGCCCGGGGAATCGAATACGACAGCCATCAGGAACGGATAGAGCCGTGGCGGTGGTATAAGATTGAATATGTAGTGGAAAAGTCTGGATATTGGGTAACACCTGTTTAACTTTCCTGCCATACTTCTCCCTAAAAAAAATACAAAAAATCCTTTTAACAGGCTGCCCGAGGGGGCGGCCTTTTTTGTGCCTCAGAGAGAGGCCCTGACTTTTCCTCCTTTCCCTCCTCTTAAACTCATAATATTTTTGTAACTTCTTATCCCTTGGGGAAAAGTGCGGTTTAAATAGTGTGGAAATCAGGGTTTTAGCAGAAATAATATTTTCTTATCTTTTTGTACCTAAAAGGTAAGAAGTTACAAAAAATAAAAAAGAAGAATTAGCCTTTGGCCTTGATAAGGGTACAAATACAAAAAAAAACAGACCCGGGTACAAAATCAATTATGCTGTTTTACCTTTTAATCTCCTGAAAATCAGGATACAAAACGCAGGTACAAAAGTTACAAAAAAAAAACCACTTTGGAGCCGGGTGCTATTCCGGACAGAAAGAAGAACAACGGCCTGAAACGAGCCGGAACACGCAATAAATATCTTGGATTCTTCGTATCTTTCGGAGATTATTAATCCACCTGACCACCTTATGAGATACCCCGGCAATGTGCCGCTTGTGATCCAAGTCACAGACCTGGCCGCGCCATGGCTTCGCGCGAAATGTAACCATGACAAGCCTCTGCAAATTGAGTGGAGTGATGTGCTGACAAGCTACCTCTACTGGACGGCCCAATGCCCCCGTGTATTGGATACTTCGATGGAACCCGGATGGAAAAAGATTGAAATTGAAATCCCCCATTTTCATCATCGACGTTGGAACTTCTTTACTCCCGGACAGCCTCAGGAAATATTTTCCGTACTGGAAACCCGCCCCTGGGTGAAATATGTTGAATGGCTGATAAGACAGGAGCTGTATCAGTACATGCAGGAAGTCGGGCAAATGGATGGCTTCAATCTTTTCAGCCAAAAATATGGCTATCAGCACAACGGTGAATTGGATATGGAACGGGAAATAAGAACATTTCACAATCACCGCTCGGCGGGAATGGTGGCCATGTTCAGCAGTTTTCCTTTCGAGAAAACCTACGCGTAGGTTCTTATTTTCCTTTTTGTGGGTGAGTCTAAGCACTAATGTTGTGGTATCATGAAAGATATCATCCGAAAATTAGATGACACCAACCCCGCAGGGGTGATGTTGATGCAGTTTGCACCGGTAGAATCCGTACAAACATGGATAGCCAAAAGCGGCGGTTTGTACCGTGGCGAAATTGTGTTTTTTGCGGGGTGGCGTTGGTTTAACGTGTATGGCATACCCGAAACACTATTTTTCCGAGAACCCAAACGCCGGGCGGCTGCCGGCATTTTTTACGAAACAGAAGCGGGTTGTGTGGTACCGGGCGATGATGCCGAGTTTAGGGATGTGTTTGAATGGGCTGAGGATCGGCGCTTTATCGTACGTACCAAAGATCACGTGGGTGATTGGCGTTTGATCGGCACACCATGGCACGGCCTGAAGCTGGAAAAAGCCGACTTTGATACTGATCGTATCATGGCCGGCACGCGTGGCTTCAGTATTGCATTTGAAGGGAAGACACCTGCCTTGAGTGGGCTTTATCCGTTTAGTTAATATGGAATACATTCTATGTGCAGCCATCCACTATGAAGATGGTAAACAATATCCACATCAGCCTGAAAACATAAGTAGTGGTCTGATAATCTGTGGTCGCAGGCATGACAACTGCTATATGACACTTTCTGCTTTATTAGGAAATAATGATGGTAAGCTAAATGTTGGACGGGATAAACAGGGCTTTATTACAAATCTGAATAGATATGTTGACCGCAAAGAAGGGTATCAAATAGCAAAAAAGGCAGGTCAATTACTGCATAATTTGCACGACCAAAGCAATCCAATACTAATTAGTGAAGATCTATATTGATTACTCATTTTGAGAACCAAGACAGGTAAGGCATAAACTGGTTTCTTCTGCTTCGTTTTCAATATAAAGAACATTACCTTTGCATTGCTTTCCTTTAATAATTTGATTGCAATCCTCTCTTTTAACCTCTGAAGTTTGATCACAACTTAAGCAATAAACAGCAGTAGATGTAGGTTCATTAGGGCTTAAAAAAGCCCATTTACTAGCTTCTATGGGTCCATCTATCCCCATTTTAATTATATTTCCCCCAACACATTCAGGACAGAAATATCTTCTCTTAGTTATATCAATTATAAAATGTCTATTTAATTCTCTTTTACTAAGCACAAATTCTAAATAATCTAAATTATCATACAGAAAGGCTTCAACTTCCTCTATCTCATCAGCATTTGCATCGTGTCCGGGGTGATTATCAAATTTTGCTTTAAAACAGGCCCAAAAGCCATCTTGACCAAATAAATAGGTGAATGTCCATAAAATCAATTTTAATACTTCATCCGGTGATAATAATTTGCCACCAACTCCATGAACAATACGATTTCTTGCAATTCTGACTGTTTCAAAGTGAGCTTGAAACTCTTCAGAAACTGAACCCGGTATTATACATGCATAATAAGTCCTTATTAAATCTTCTCCGGAAATAGTATATAAATCAGAAAAATTTTGCTCACTACTATTGGGCATGGTTTTCCAGTCACCTCTTTTTTGATCAATTAATAACAATGGCGTTGTTTCTGCTATTTTTGCTTTTAATAGAGACTCTATACCTTGATGAACTAATACAATTGATGTTCTCACGACTATGGCATGATATCCCCACATCTCCCTTCTGGGAACATTTTTCATAGTTTTGGATGTATCAACTTCATAGATATTTGTATATGCCTGAAGCAAACATTCAATCCCTATCGCTTTGTAATCATCAGATGTTGGTATTCCTGTTATCATAGTAGTCCCGAGCTATTTCAGCCAAAATTAAATGGATTTTTACAAAAAATATTTCCTTCCAAAATTAGCTTTTTTTTGCTCTACCTTACTTTCATTTTTTTTGCATAAAGACAGGCGTAACGTTGCAGCCACTGTTTACTTAAGTGTTCGCAAATGAAAAGTTTAAGGCTAATGTTGCTGGGTGCAGGGATTTTCCTTGCGGTAGCAATAACAGAAACCCAAACAAAGGATTTTGTAGGCAGTAGTCCTAAAATCGAATGTATAATCCCCTCATTGGATTTTAGTATTACCGGTGTTACTTATACTCCGTGGGATGTACAAGCTCCTGTGGTGCCTATAATTGATCTGCCTGCAAAAGTACTTGAAGGGTTTCTGACAGTAGAGGAAAAACCTCCTGCTGAAATCGGTCAAAGGTGTTAATCTTATGAAAAAATCGAAAGGCGGCTAATTGTCGCCTTTTTTTATTTAGTGACCTGTATAAAAAAAGGAATGTATAACTGTACAAAAAATGCAAATTGATTCATGTATAGAAATGGACCTCACAGCTGCCTATTTTGTATACAAAACCTGTACATGAAATTAAGTATACAAAACTTGACAATTTGATGTATATACCTATACAAAAGATTGATCGGCACTTATAATTTTTATGCTCTGCCTTACTTTCATTTTTTTGGCAGAGACACAGGCGTAACGTTGCGGCCACTATTATCGTGTACCGCGACGAATGCAAACGCCCACCTCACATGTAACAGAACTTCTGAATGCCGGTTGGCTGGTTCCTAAGGAGCTCCAATCGGCATTAGCTGATTATCTTCAGACGCTCACTCCAGAGCAAAAAGCCAAAACCATTGAACAGGTAGATGCTCGCCTATGGGCTGACTACGAAGATGACGACATCCCCGGTCGTCAAACTACAGAGCTTCAGGAAGGTGAATCTATTTGGCTAATCGACATGGATTCGGTCATGTGGCGCAGTAATTACGGCCGCTCCTATGGAGCTGCTTATTATGCTGATGCCTTGGACAAAGCCTATGCTGACGCCTCCTGTAAGGGTGTAGTCCTGCGTTTTGGCAATGGTATGGGTGGCGAGCGCAAAGCATCCTACATGGTGGCCGATGCTGTTGGCCGTCGCAATAAGCCCGTATATGCCTATATCGAATACGGCAGCGCCTACAGTGGACACTACTTGGTAGCTTGTAGTTGTGATGGAATTAATTGCAGCAACGATACCGATTCTGTTGGCTCCATTGGGGCCTATATCTCTTTTGTGGACTACGATGCTTGGGATGCCAAGTTTGGAATAGTACGAAAAGACGTGTATGCAGAAGCCAGTCCAGACAAAAACAAATCGACCCGCGAAGCCAAAAAGGGCAATTTCAAACTTCTTGAGGCCCAAGCTCAGGAAATAGCTTTGGAATTTCAGGCACGGGTAATCTTAGCACGTGGCGGAAAACTCAAGTCAGATACTGTCCTGAAGGGTGGGGAATTTTCCGCGCCCAAAGCCCTGGAACAAGGGCTGATTGATGGCATCGGAAATATTGACGCTGTACTGAAGCGTGTAATGAAACTCTCTGCAAATTTTTCAAACCAAACCCAAAATACGGATATGTTCGGATTTATGAAAGCGCCTGCGGTGCTTGCCCTGATGGGCGTAGCGGCGGGCGATATTACCGAAGAACAACTCAATGCGGCCCTTACCGAACTGCAAAGTGCAGGTGGAGAAGGCTTTATTGAGTTGATGCAGTCTTTCGGTCAACCCAAAGCTACCACAGTGGATGTGAAAGCATCGGTAGAATACAAAGCACTGGAAGCAAAACTGACTACTGCCACTACCAAAGTAGGTGAGCTTACGACCAAGCTCGAAGGCTATGAAAAGCACGGTGATGAGGTAACCAACCCTCTGAAACGCGAAGAGAAAATCGAACGCACAGGTAATGCGGGTGACGAACTTTTGAGCGAAGCTGATATTCAGATGCGTGCATTGTGGCCAAAAAAATAAGCCCCTGATTTTCCCAAACCCACCTTAACAATTTTCTACGACAATGCCAGTATCAAACGTAGCAGCGATTCAGAACTATGCAGGGGCTTATACCCCTAAGATTCTGAAGACGCTTTACAGCAACCTTACGATCATCAGCACGCCCGGCGTGCGTACGATCAACAACCTGACGGTTGACAAACAACTTTGGGGATTTAAAGCCGCCGATGGCTTGCAGCCCAACAACCCTAATATTGAAGACACGGATCTGGTTGACGGTACTTTGTTGCTTCGCAGCATTTCGCCACGCAAAGCCATGAAGATCCTGAAAATCAATTCGGAAGAATTTGCCGATACGTTCCTGTATGAAGGGCAAAAGGATTTAACCCGTGAACATCCTCCTTTGTTTGCCGAGGAATACTGGAGCAATCAAATGATGAAGGTAGCGGAAGAGGTGGAAACCAACGCTTATCTGATGAAAGATAAGTCAGTAGCGGTCGCCTATAATGCCGGTTCTACCTATGCTGCCGGTGATGTGATCATCTATGGTACATTGCAGCAATACTTTTTGTGCCTTGCTACAACTTCAGCCGGACAAACGCCCCTTACCCACCCTGCCAAATGGCAATGGGCATCCAACAAATATTTGTGCGATGGTTGGGGAACGGTATTGGCCAAAGAAATTGCGGCTACGAATTTGACGCCTGTGGTAACGGGAGCCATTACAACCTCCAACGCGGTGGACAAAATCGACGGCGTAATGTGGGCAGCGGTACCGGAACTGCTCCGCCAAAAGAAAGTGAAGTTCTACGTAAGCTGGAGCGTTTACGACAAACGTTTGGCACATCTGCGTGCCAAAAAGGATGCAGGCGCTAGTTATTCTGATGTAGAACTTGAAGGCCATGCCAAGTACATCATTGACTCAAGCCGCCGGGCTGAGATCATTCCATGTAACTGGATGGGTACCAGTCAACGCGTGATCGTTACGATTGACAGTAACCTGGTAATGGGTACGAACTCCATTGACAGCCTTGGCGTATGGGGTAACCGCGTAGATACGATGCATGGTTACAAAACCATCATGAAATTTACGTTGGCCTTTGAGTTCGATGATTTGCGCTACCTGATCGTAAACGACCAGGCTTAATTTCTCACCTAAGATAACCCAAACAGGGGGCGGCGATGGGTAACCGTCAAAGCCCCCGCTACTGATACAATGGCAAAAGACAAAACTCCGGTAAATGTGGAGACTCTGATAAAAACTCCTCTGACAGAGGAAGAATATGCTGCTTTGAAAGCATTTTTTGAAGGAAAAGACCTTGAGATCGCAGATTCCAAAGCGACCGTATTAAGCCTTACAAACGAAATCAATATAGCCAACACTGACAGGGATGCATTGAAATCTGATATTAAGGCAAAAGATAAGGTCATTGCAGAAAAAGAAACGATGATTATTGACCTTGTAAAAGAGGTCAATGATTTAAGTCAGTTGAAATCTGATCTTGTCACGGAGGTTCAGGGAAAGGACAAAGTCATTACTGCCCTTAACAACGAAATCGCTGCTTTTATAAGCGAAAAGGACGATGCTCCTGTGGTGCCTACGGTGAAAGTGGGTAAGAAAACCTACATCATTGCTATCCCTAAGTTTAACTACGAAGGGGAAGAGCGGACGGCGGCTGATGTGAAAGCAGATCCTGTACTGGCGGCAAAACTGGTCGAAGAAAAAGCGGGCGTATTGGTAGAGTCTGTTTAACCTTTCACCCTTAACCACTCAAGAAAATGTCTTCAGTATTAAAAGATTTACTCCCCGATTGGGGAAACGAAACCTCCAACATGGGAGGAATTGCGCAGATCGGATACATTATCGCGGTGCGTAATATTACCACTTGGTCAGCTCCTGCGGCCAATTCGACCGGCAGTAACAAGTTTTTGCATACAATAGCCTTTGTTCCCAAAGTGGATGAAGGTTTTTTGAAATTTTACTGTACGCCTGAGATTGGTGAATTTGACATGGCAGCTATTGGCGCCCGCGATGGTGGAGGCTTCGACGGTTCAGTGAAAATATTCATCCCCGGCAATGACAAGGAACTCAATTATGTCGCCAACGTATGCCGGTCAGATGTGTTTGTGGCGTTGATTCCGGACAATGACGGCACCCTTAATCAGCTTGGAACTCAGCACCACTTTGTTTTCATAAAATTGGACTACAAAACGGGTCCGATCACCACAGAGCACGGTCGCGGGTATTTTGGAGAGCTGATGGTTAAGCAGCCGTTTAAAATCCTGTATACGGGCGCTGTCACGCTTAAACCTACTGAATAATCATGGAAAAAGAAGCGAAAGTAGTCGTAAGTGGTGCCAATGCTACACCACAGGAAAAGAAAAAGCTGAAACGGCCTTTTGTGTTTCAAGGTCAGGGATATGACTTAAGTAATCTTACTGAAGATCAGAAAACCTATTTGAAGCAATTCCCTGATGAAGTGCCATTCCTGAAATAGCTTTCCCAAACCCTTACCTATGAAAAAAAAAGCCGGGCACATACTGTGTTTCGGCTTTTTTTCCTTACCACCATGGAAGAAAAGATCATTGAGGAAATAACTGCCTGGCTCGAAAACGAGATGTATTATGAAGGAGTACAGCTGTACCAAAAATATGGCAGTAATGCCTATCTGAAGAAGTTTTTCAATGATGGTACCGAGAACCATCGCCGTAATTTGCTCACAACAGAGCTGAAGGAGCTGCTTACCGCTACTGTGGCCACCGTCACCGCCAAAGAAGCGGCCCGCCCTGATGTGGTGCAAATCCTGATGCGTGAAGCCGGTAGTTTAATGGATGAACGTACGGCCCTGAAGGAGCGGGCGAGGTTGATCATCGAACGCAAAATTGATACTGAAGCTGAACTTAGCGAAATAGTGCTTAGGATCATGCAGGGCATCAATCCGCGATTGGACGAAATCTTTGGCTTGAGGGATTTTTACGATGCCAATGGCTACCTGCCTGAAACGGCAGCGGTGGCGGTGCAATCGGTATCGGAGTTGATCAATCGTCGCAATACGCTTCGTACCTACCTGAGCCGAACGGCTAAGAAAGGCAGTCCGAAACGGCAGCTCTGGCAAAGTGAATTGTTTGGCATCGAACAAAAACTCAAAACGCTCGAAGATGCTGTTCAGGACTAAAGATATCGCCGTTGCTCTTCCTGAGCGTAGAACTCCGGTAACGGCCGAGGAGTTTGCTGAAAATTTCGTCAAATGCAAGGTGAAACAGGCACTTGATGCGTGTTTTCCTGACATTCAGCAGGGCAAAAGCTATGATTTTGTCAGCTTGAGTGAGTGGAGCACGCATGAAATGGTATTTCATCTTCTGAGCCTGATCGGCCCGGCTAACCTGTACGTGGCTACGTGGAGCATGAGCGAAACACCTGCCCGAATGCTGGTAGAAGCCATGCAGGCCGGTGTGATCAGAGAGCTGCACTGCCTGTTTGACTACCGAATCAAGGTAAGGTATCCGGGCGTTCATGATTACGTCAAACAACATTTTACGACTGTTGGCATTGGCAACTCTCATGCCAAGGTAACGGTGCTCATGAATCAGGAATGGGCCATCAGAATTGTAGGATCTTCTAACTACACCAACAACCCGCGCATCGAGGCGGGGGTATTGTCGGCAGGCCGCGCGGTGAGTGAACTTCACCGTGATTGGATTTTAGCCGAACTCAACGGTGAAAACCCTTTTGAACAATGACTCTAACGAATGAAATCTTACTGGAAATAGAAGAAATGGCAGGTCTGTTTATGACGCCAAAAGCCATTTCTATCATCGTGGGCATAGAGGAATCTGATTTTATGGATGAACTCGAAGATGAAGATTCCGCCATCTACAAACACTATTACCGCGGCCATTATAAATCCGAAGCTGAGCTAAGAACGGCCGTCATGCGACTGGCAAAACAGGGAAGCAGCCCGGCCCAAACGTTGGCCCTGAAGCTATGGGAACAATCTAAAACCGCAGACTGATGAACCTTGACAAAATAGACCAAACGGAAGAATTTCAGGCACTCAAACGGGCTGCTACCGATGATCAGTACTTAATTCCTAACCACCTGAATGATACAGCCCTTGTCGTGAGTTTTGCACTGGAGCTGATAAGCGATCGGAAAAGCCGGTATTGGGAGGACTGGAAGCTTATTAAGAAGGTCAACGAGCAATACCCTGACGTATCCAAGACCAAAACAAGGCATTATCTGCAGCTGGCCAAGATGCTTACGGTTTATCTGAACCCGATGAATGTGGAGCTGGAGAAGATTAAACTGATTCACAGCATTAAGGACAATGCCCAAAAGGCGGCTATTGCCAATACGCCCAAAGATCGGGACGTGATGGCTAAGGAACACGCCAATTTGATGAAGATTTTCAAAGCCGATGAGGCAAGTCATTCGGGCGGTGGCGGTGCGGTGATCATCAACATTTTCAACTTTGACCCATCATTGATCGGTGCGCAAAAGCGGCCTAATCTACTAACTCAAATTGCTCAGGAATTAAAGAAGATTGAAGCGGAACAGGAAGCGCAAATGGCTGATTTTGAAACCCTAAAAGAGGAATTGGAGGATGAATCTGATCGATAATGACGACATAATAGATCTGATCAAGTGGAATCCCGCTTCAGGGGCAGTACTCGGTCAGCTGATGGATGATATATTCCTTCCTGAAGTGCAGGAATTTGTGGTAAAGCACCGAACCCTATCGCAGTTCAAAGCGATGATGGTAGATGCCAACGAAATGACGATGGTCATGCCAAGGGGTACCGGTAAAACCGAGAAGATACACGCCCATCGTTCTCATAAGTGCAGCACCCGAATGCCCGGCGCCCGCGGTGGTTTTGTAGGAAACTCTTACCTGAAATTATTCGAGAATATTCTGCCGGGTTTAGTGAAGGGATGGAAAGATTTGGGATGGAAGCGAGGCGTTGATTTTTCGATCAAAGAGCGATTCCCCAAGAGCATGGGCGTACCCGAACCCTACGGAGAAACGCTTGACTCCAGTCACGCGATCTTTATGCGTAACGGTTCGGCTATTCAGCTTATCAGTCAGGACAGGAAAGGTTCGGCCAACTCCATGACACTCCACTGGGTGCAGGGCGATGAAAAGAAGCTGCTCGACAAAAACATGATTGATACGGAGCTTCGGCAGGCCAATAGGGGTGATATGCACCTTGATTTTGCCCATTTACCGGAGTTTCATTCATGGCTTTGGACAACCGATATGCCCACCGATCAGGATACGATGTGGGTATTGGAAGAAGAAAAAGTCGCGCATCCTGATAGGGTGCAATTGCTGCTGGATATTCAGTATGAAAAGTATGAGCTGATTCAAAAACTGCTCATTGCCCATGAGTCCAGGCGTAAGGGCATTTTGCAGAAAATAGCGTCTCTTGACCAATATTGGGACGCTATCCGCAAATACACTTTTTGCTACCACGAACCCAAAGGCCATGATAACATGGAAGGGTTTGGTATCAAGCAAATTCTTGATTTGAAGCGTACTTTACCTTCATTCGTGTTTCGTACCTCTATCCTGAATGAACGCCCCTATCTGACCGATAACGCGTTTTATCCTGATTTACGCGATAAGCTGCACTGCTATGATGCCACTGATTTTAAGTATGTCGATGATAATATTGATAGGATACTCAATCAGGAAGGCTTTTTGCTGGATGACTGCCGAAAGGATGCCGATTATAATCCTCATTTGCCCCTCTGTGGTGGGTTTGACTATGGTGCAATTATCAGTACGTTGACGCTCGGGCAGGCAAAACACTTTGATTTACCGGTCATTAATTCAATGTACGTCAAGCACCCTCAACGGTTAAAGGATCTGTTAGCAAAGTTTGTAGATTACTATCGTTTTGCAAAGTGTAAAGTCTTCTACTATTTCTACGATCATACCGCCATTGCCACCAACGCAAGCTCTGATATATCGTATGCCGATGAAGTGGTAAACTTCTTAGAGGCCAATGGATGGAAGGTACATAAATGCTACATGGGTCATACACCCTCCTTTGATAAGCGATATGAAGCATGGGGTGTTGCTCTCAAAGGCGGAAGTGATAAAGTATTTAATGTATCATTCAATCGGACTAACTGTGAGTATCTGCTTACTGCTATGCGCCTCACCCAAATCAAGCAGGGCACTAAGACCTACCAAAAGGATAAGCGCAATGAAACTAAACTAAAGATAGACCAACGCGAAACGACCCACTTCACGGATGCCGTTGATACTTTATTGCTGGGTGCTAATAAGTTCCTCTTAACTGATAAGATGATAGGTTTCGATGTAGCCTTCTGATAGCCTGATACTACTATCCCTACCTAAGATTATAATAGATTTATAAGGTCTGTTTTAGTAAGGGAGTCCGCGCACTTTTCTCGTTTCGATTCTGAAACCCCACCAACCTATAAACCTAGTAGGCGAGTGGGGTTTTCACATTTCGCACCCCTCCCCCCCTATGCAATTGCACTTTTCGACAGTGCGTTCCGGGGTCTTTCGTCGCTGACGAGGTTTTTAAAAGTGAAAAACACTTTTAAAAAGGTTGAAAATGAGTGCTTTAAATGAAAAAAAAACGCATTTTTTCCCTGTAAAAACTTGCGTAAATCGTTGATTATTACTATCTTAGTAACTGAAACATAACACTTTAAGAGTAAAAATTAATGAAAAATGAAGTTGTCTTTGAGGAGATAACCGGGAAGGTTATTGCCTCTATCGAAGCCGGCGTAGCGCCTTGGCGTCAAACATGGGGATTTGTTGAGCCGCCCCAAAACTACTTTTCCGGGCATCAGTACCGGGGAATCAATGCCTTTTTGATTTTCTTTAAGCAGTACCCCACGCCCTACTTTGCGACGTTTAACCAAATCACCAAAAACGGGGGAAAGGTTAAAAAGGGCAGCAAAGCCCATCGTTTGTACTTCTCTAAAAATCTTTGGTATGACTCGAAGGGAAACGAATACCACGAGGCCGACTTTGAAAACATGCCGCCCCATGTCCGGAACGATTTACGCCGTATTTATTACATCAAGTTTGACATGGTTTTTAATATGGCCGATACCGAAGGGATAGAGTTAAAGCCATTTTCTACCGCTTGGAACGAAAACGACAGTTACGCGGAGGTTGATTACTTCTTTGAAAATCTGAAAGATAAGCCCACTATTGACGTAAAACTTTCAGATTATGCCTACTACAGCAAAACAAAAGACCTGCTTAATATGCCGCTGATTCAGCAGTTTGAAACTTCCAATAATTTCTATGCAGTAGCTTTTCACGAACTCATACACAGTACCGGACACCCTAAGAGGCTCAACCGCCCGACGTTGGCCGAACAGCATCAATTTGGTGACGAAAACTATTCTAAAGAGGAATTAGTCGCGGAATTGGGCGCGTGTTTTCTCTGCAATGCCTTTGGAATTGCTAACGTAGACATTACCGGTATTTCTGCCGCTTACCTCAAAAGTTGGCTCAAAGTACTGAAAGCCGAGCCTAAATTATTATGGGAAGCCGCCGCCGAAGCTCAAAAGGCATTTGATTTTCTCATTAAACAGGTTCCCGAATTTTCTACCCTAACCAAACCGAACCACGCCTGAGCCATGCAAAACAATCCTTTTATAATGGGCTTTGAACAGGAATTTGAACCGCATAAAACGGCAGTTTGCCCCCATTGTCAAGGCACTAAATTTATTATTCAGGAGGCGACCGCTTTTTATGGATTTCAAGACCCTGAGAACCCCGGCCAAATCAACGTAACAAAAATAAAGACCAATGAAGTTGATTGGATTCTATGCGAGAAATGCAACAAAAATATAACTCTGGAACTCGCACAAATAAAAATCAATTTCCCGTATCCAAGCAAATAAATGTTCAACTATAATTTTTTTTACTGCAATGTCAAACAATCAAAACACCCCAAAAAAAGGCGAGAACACAACGCCTAAAAGTGACGAAGCCGGTTCAACGACTCCCGCGCTTACGACCCTCAAACCGACGCCAAGCCTAACACCGCCAACTCCCGAACCGGACCCGGTTGCACAGGCAAAAGCCGACTATCACAGCAAGCAGATTCAACTCGGGAGCAAGTTTCAAAAGTTGGAGGAATTAACCCGGATTCGTCGCAATTTGACCAAGCTAACCGAAACCCGCGACGATTTGAGACTCTTTAGATTTGACCAAGCCGGGGACGTTTCCAACGTGGCCACGTTGATTTTAAGAGATTCGACCGGCCGGGAGTTTTCGACCAATCGGGTAACATTGATTGAGGAACAGGTTGAAGCCCTTGAAATACGCCTTAATTCGCGTATAAATGAACTTCAGGACGAAGCCCTACTATTTCAGATAGCGTAGTGAAGTAGTCTTACTTTCCGGTTTATATCCCTATTGTTTACTTCACGGTGAACGATAGGGATTTTTGCGCTCGTGACTACTTTCTTGCCTTAGGCATCAAGAAAGTAGCAAAGAACCCGCCTGCTTTGCTCGACCCGGGCGCGAAGCGGTGTGAAGCAGGAAGTTGGCTGAAAATGACCAACACCCTACTTCACAAGTGTGCCCATTTGGGCGAAAAACCCAAAACGGCACGTGAGTTTGTATAAAATTCCGGCACGATGTATAAAATTCTGTCATTTAAAAAGCCCTTCCGCAGTGCAGAAGGGCTTTGTGTTTCAATTGAAACATAAACACTTTTTTCTTGAGTAAAAACTCGAAAAATAAGTGGGCTACTTGAATTTGGGAGTTACCCAACGCGGATATGACTTCAGACGAAACCCTGCCATCTTCAGATATTTGAATTTCGTATCCATACTGATCTCTTTCCCATTGCCAATCCGCGTCAGTATCGACCGCCTTGTTGATTCATTCCCTCCCATCTTATGCCAACGATATTGATTGTTGACAAGCAGGGCAAAGGCGTCGTCTGTCGATAGCTCAACCATATACAAAGATACCACTTTCCTCCCTTACTTTCCTTTTTTGAGAGTGAAATCTGCCCGTTTTTGCAAAGAAAATCAATGGTTAAATGGACAGACGTACTGATCGTGATGGAGCAGAAATTGGCGGGGGGCAAACCAAGGCCCTTCGACCTGGCTTGGCTAACATTCGATGAAGCCCGTAAAACCGCAGGTTCTAAAAAAGAACTTCGCAGGGCGGTACTGGTAGGTATCAAACAGAAAAAACGCATGGTGAATATTGCACCGTACGGCCTGCCTAATCAGATCATAAGCGTCCATTGGGACTTGATTCTTTGGATTAATGACAAACCCACCTCATGAGTAAACCTGAATTTTTTGGCGGTGAATATTTTGATGTTGCCCTGCTTCCAAAATCGCAGAGCAGTGTCTTTATGCGCAATGAGTCGGCAAGTACGCGAACTGTCGGCGGTCCAACGATGCCCATTGTTGATCCATACTACGGACACCACACCGATGAGGTGGAAATGTGGGGCGACGCTAACGACTTCCCTCAGCTCGTAACGGGCGAATACTATAAGGATACGGTCGTTTTGCGTGCACTCAATAAGCTTGTTTCCAAGATCATCGGCAATGGTATCATCCCGGTCAATGTAACGGGTTTCAACTCCGACGGTACCGAGCAATACACGCCCATCATGGATGATGACATTTGGGAGTTTTTCTTCTCCGAATGGATGGAAAAGTACATGAGGGAAGTGGCGACGGATATGGTATGGTTTTTCAATGCGTTTTCTGAAATGCACCTGAGCCAAAACCGTAAACGGGTGGTGCAATTGGTCCATCAGGAAGCATCGTACTGCCGTTGGAGCAAGCAGGATCATAAAACGGGCCGCTGTGAAAATGTGCATATCAATGCCAATTGGCCCCACGTTCACACCAAAGACCCTTATACCACGGTTGTAAAAGCGATTGACCCCTATGATTTTTCGAGGGTCGAAAAAGTACAGACTGACAACCTCTACAAATACATCTATCCGGTTTCTTTCCCCACTCCCGGCAAAACCTTCTATCAGCTTGCTTTTCACGACAGCATTCGCCAAAGCGGATGGCTTGAAGTGCATTTAGCAATCCCCCAGTTCAAAAAGTTTCTGATGAAAAATCAGATGACTATTAAGTATCACTGGAAGATTGACGAACGCTACTGGCCACTGCGCTACGGCGAGCGCTGGGATAAAGCAGGTCCTGAACAGCGCAGGGATATTCGTATTGAATGGCTTACCGAAATGGATGCGAGGCTGGCTGAAGCTGCCAATGCGGGCAAATCGATCTCTACTCCTAAGTTTTGGGATGAGCAAAGCAGTAAGTACCAGGAATACATTGAGCTGACGACTATCGACGATGCAAAGTTGGATAACAAGTACATCGAAGACAGTATCGAAGCCGCGTATAATATCAGCTATGGGATGGGCGTGGATGGTACCGAAATCGGCTTGAGTAACAAAACCGGAGGAAGCTCACGCGGCTCCGGCTCCGATATCCGGGAAAGCTGGCTGATTGCCAATGCTGAGCTGAAACCTTACCGTGATGCCATTAATGAGCCGTTGATGTTTGCAGCCCGTTACAACGGTTGGCGCAAACGCTACCCTAAGTTCAAGATTATGTATCGTGATACCATCCTTACCACGCTCAATACGGGCGCCGGTACCGAGAAAAAAATAAGCTGATGCCACTTTTCCAGACTATTGAAGATGTTAGGGATTACGTCAAGTTCAACCTGATTTTTGATTTCCCTACCATTGAAACCTACCTCACCGATGCGGAGGAAATTGATCTGGCTGATTATATCGGCTCAGACCTCATTGCACGTTTGGTTGGCGCAGAAAACCCCAATGCTATCGAAAGGCAAGGGCTTGTTTTTTGTCGGCGGTTTGTTGCCCGGCTGGGTACACTTCGATGGCTTCCCATGGGAGAAGTACAATTCGGCAATGATGGCATCACGACCGTGGGCAAGGGTGAAATGCGTACGGCTGCCTACGATGCCCAAATTGCACGGATTACGGCTTCTCTTACCAACTCTGCTTATAATGCACTGGAGCAATTACTCAGGTGGTTGGAAAAGCCCAATATTCTCACTGAGCTGACTCAATATGCTACTTCTGCTCAGCGTACCGAAAATCAAAAATACCTGATTAAAAATGCAACTGAGTTTTCCACGTATTATCAGATTTTCGGCAAGCAGCTTACTTTTTTGGCCCTGCGGCCCACGATGGCAGCGGTCGAAACTCAGCGCCTGGCACCTGCCTTGGGTGAGCTGTATACTACTTTGAAAACAGGCACAGGACTTAGTGATCTTCAGAAAAAATTACTGGACGCCTGTAAGTGGTTTTTGGCTTATCAGACCGTGGCTGACGTACTGGAACTCGAACTGAATGTGGAGTTGGATGCAGGCGGTTTACGGGTGAATTATACCGCGCAATTTGAGAATACCAAGTATTACACTCCGCCCACTGACGCGCAGCGCATCTCAGCCCAACAGGCTGCCGCGCGCAGAGCCGAAAAAATGTGGAGTACCGTCAATTCTATTCTTACTGAAATTAACCCTCCTGTGGTGGATACCTCTACCGCATCGGGAATTGTTGCTTCAAAATTTAGTGTCGGATTCTAAACATAGCCAAACTGATGAAAATTACCCTCCATGTAGGTGCCAAACAGTACAATTATCAGGGTCCTAAAAACTGGCAGGAAACAGATCCTGCGTGTTACGAAAAAATATTTGAGGTCGGTCAGCTTTTGGCCGAAAAACCTCATGCCGTTTTTGCCCTTCCTCAAGCACTTTTCAGGATTGATCCTTCGGTTTTACAGTTCCTCTACGACCGTGATGCTATGCGCATGATGGGTGTAATGAGCGATGAAGGGCAGGAAATCGTATTGCAACAGGGACAAGCCCTGCTGAAAGTTTGTGAGCTGTTTACGCAATCCGCAGCGCCTTCCGACTGGAAGGTTCCGAAGCTGAAAACCCCGTTTCTCGGTAAGAATTACTACGGCCCGGGCGATGGCTTAACCCTTTTGACATTTGAAGAATTTTGGTTTGCCGAAGCTGCGTATGAGCGGGGTGATATTGATACTTTGATCGGAGTACTGTACCGGGATGATGCTTTTCGAAAAAAGGCATTTTCTACCGAAATGATTGATAAAACGCAATCACATTTAGGGCGTTTGCCTGAGCTGAAAAAGGAGATGATTGCTTTCAATTATGCCGGATGCCGCGCGGCATTTGCCAACCAATTCAAGATTGTTTTTCCTCAAAAAACCAAAGAGACTCAGGAGCCGAAAAAACAGGCACAAGGAAAAGGCAGCTGGCTTCAACTGGCCATTAACATGGCCAATGACAGCGCCCTGGAGTTTGAGTCACTTCGTAAACAAAATGTACTCATTGCGCTGCAAATGCTGAACAATAAGCTTACTAAAATCAAAGAGTTAAAAGCTAAAAATCCTAAGAAATGACGTCTGATGAGATCATAGATTATTACATCGAGTTTTTCACTAAGATAGCTGAAAAACTCTACGGCCATACCCCCGCATCACCACGGATATTCCTTTGTTCTAAAGATATGTTGTTCAGTGAGTTTTCGCAGGCTCTCCGTAATGTCGTTAAAGGGAAGCACCTTATTGTTTTCATACCGGATGATGATGAGGATTTTTCCAAAGACAATCCGCGCGGTACACTGGAGGGAAGTATTACCCTTGTAGATGTGTTTCAGCAGGGAAATCCTTCAGATATGATCAAAAAACAGAAGGAATGCCGGCAACACGTACGAGCTATTCTGAAATACATGAAACGAAGCAGCTCTGCTCTGTTTCCGGAGGAATCAGGACAGACGAGCAGTCTTTTAAATAATAAGATCAACTTCTTTTCCAATAGTCCCGGCAATGGCACTCCACCAATTGCCAATCAGTTCGTAGGTTGGAATCGGGATTTCTCGTGGTCATTTGCGGAAAACATCAACTACGGAAAAGAGCTTTTTGTGTAGTTCGCTGCCTTATTTTCCTTTTTTAAGGTGCTTCTCCCACCCAATTTCGGGGCATGATTACGGCTACCGTTACTCCCCCCGAAATTGGGCTTTCCAAAGACCCCTTGGTCTATCGCCTCCAGTCTGACGACTACACCGGTGCAGTCGGTGAGGTGGCCGTTAATCGCCTTTATTTTTCGGGTCCAATTTTGGCAGGAACGGTCATACAGCTACTGTGGAACGGCGTCCTGACTACGCTCACCGCCGCCGTATTTCCGGTCAACAACGGGCTTCAGTTTAAATCAGGAGCAGGCAATTCCGCCTTTGTTACGACCAACCTGCCTTATTTCCAAGGCAATCCCGCTATCTCCAAAGATTTTACGGTTTCAACCGATCTAAGTGTGCCCGCGCTGGTTTTTACCGCAAAAGCAAAGGGTGAGGCTTTCAATATGTCAGCCATTGCCGTTGCCGGCAAATGGGGAGTGCAAAACATCACTCCCGGCACCGACGAAAAGCTTCGGATCAATCATTGCATTTTCATGCAGGTTTATCTTGAAAAAATCGGCGGGGCCGGACAGGATAAAATTTATGAAGTATACCTGCCTACGGATGCCGATGGCCGAGCGGAAATTGATTTGGCCGACGTGTTTAACTCAATACTCCAGCCCAAAATTGAAAATCCTTATTGGACAGGCTCCACCGCAGTGATCAGCCGGGCTACCAGTCGTAAATACCAGCTTTCGGTAGCGGAAGCCTACGGCCGTCCGACCAAGATCGGAATCGCTGCTACGCTTCCTGAGAAACGAGTGCTATGGGGAGGAAGCGGTTACTTTCAGCAGGCAGGTGTATCAGCAAGATTGTACGCCAACGGCCTGATGAAAGCCCTCAGAAACGGATCAACCATACGCTATGTAATGGCAGATGAGCCGCAATGGCTGACCTTCATTTGCGTTGAGGCATACATCACAGGGCTTCAATACAAAATGGAGGTGGTTTGGCATGATAATTCTACCGGCACCTACACACTGGCTTCTCTCAATCAGGTCAACAACGGTGAAAAAATCATCTTACCTGCGGGCATTACGCAGTTGAACGTAAACAGCTACAGCACCGGCAAACGAGTAAAGGAATATACCCTATATCTGAAAACCGGAAGTACAGAAAAAACGCTTCGATACCGGTACTTAGCCGATGCTAACCTCCGCGATAAACGCAAGTATTTTGTGTATTTCAACAGCCTCGGAGCGTGGGAATGTCAACGTGCCAACGGCGTGGAAGATCGTACCCTTGAGCTTAAAACCTACAGTTCCTCCAAACGGCCGGCGTATCCGCAGGTTCAGGGCGATGGTGAGCAAACGGATTACTACGTAAGCTATGAACAAACTTTCCAATGCTCTACCGATTGGCTCTCAAGAGAAGAGCAAAAGCGTTGCCGTGACCTGTTTATTTCCCCGAAAAAATATCGCTATGTGAATGGCGACTTATATCCAATCGGCATTACCAGCAGCCGTTTGAGTGAGCAGACCGACGATGAAACAATGCTGTATTATCAATTTGAGTACAAATATTTATTTAAAAACGACGCCCTTCTACAATGAATCAGGACTTAACAGGCAATCAATATCCGCCGCCCGGTTATCAGGGAGAAGGCCCGGTAACCATTGGCGGTGATGGCGGTACAACGATCCCTATTGATGCTACCCCTACTGAGGGCAGCAGTAATGCTGTTTCGTCAGGAGGAGTATATTCTGCTTTTCAGGCAAAAGAAGATGTTATTCAGCCTGTGGAAGTAAATCCCACAGATTATGTATGGGTTGGAAATAAAACCTGGCGACCGCTCTTAACTTGGGTTCAGCAACTATTGGATAACGCAATTGGAGCCATTGGTTTTTCATGGGACCAAATAACCGGCAAACCTGCCGGACTGATTACCGAGGAAGCTGATCCTACCGTTCCCCGATGGGTAAAAACTATTACTCAGGTACAGGCGGACGCGCTTCAGTGGTTTGCCAATAAATTTCAGCGTGAAGAATTGCCGCCCGGTAATGTCCTTATAGTTGGCGAGGATGGCGACAGTGTGACAAGTAAGCCTTTGGGTGAAATGCTGGCCACGTTCTTTCCGGCTCTGTCAGCTATTCTTTCAGGGGTTGTATCAGCACCTACATCGATCACGGTGACGCAGAAAGGATTTGATGTGGAAATCGCCTGGACTGACATTGCCCGCACAAGTGGCTATTATCACGTAGAGGTTCGCTACCGCATTTCAGGTGGTGCATGGAGTGAATGGCTGCTTGTCAATCAGCAGGATTATACTTCCCTGAAACACCTCTGGACAGCCGAAAATCACCCTTCAGGAATGACCGAAGTAGCCGGGCGTGTTCGCTACATTGACGCCCTGAATAAAGCTTCAGCGTGGATTATGCAACAAACAGCTTTCGATGAAGATGAAGAGGTCATTGACGAGACGACGTATGAAGTTGTTCCCGGTACAGTGCGTTGGTGGCAGGATGTGCCGCCCGTTGATCCCGGTGAAACAACCTACGAAGTCGTGGCTGCATCAGTGCGCTGGTACAGTGCCGTGACGGTTGAGCCTCCCACCAGTACACCAAATCCCCCTGTGATCAAAGTGACGCGCTACAATGCCAATACGATTTCCGTAGAGGTTATCGACACGAACCCCGGCAAGGTGGATCATTACGAAATGAACTATCGGGTGAAAAATACCTCAAGCTGGTATACACTGGACAGCTTTGGTAATCTGACCATTAATCCACCCATACCCTTTTTGCATGATCAGATCGACGAGGCCCTGCCCTTCAACGTTAAATTCCTGCTGGCAAACGCCATGTTCTCCAATGCGATCATTGAGTCACGCGTTCGTACGGTGGTTGATTCGGTTCCTTCTGCCTGGTCTTCTTCGGTGACTGAGCCGACATCCGGCAGCGGCACTCCAAGCCCCGGTGTACGCACCGCAAAGATCAACATTCAGAAAATTGACGGTGTTTGGTCTGATACCTACACGGATTCGGAAGGTGGCAAACTCGCACACTATTATGTGAACGGCATTGCTTTGAAAGGTTCGGGCGGCACCAGAATTAAGTTCGAAAACGTGTCGTTTCGCGCGGGTTTACTCATTGAAGTTTCTAAAGTTTTCTTAGACCCGGTATTTTTTGACAGCTGGGCAGATTACGAAGCCAACCATTGGCAGGCGGCCATCGGCACCGGTAATGAGGACAAGATCGGCTATTACTGCCAACATAATTTTAAGACTTACTAATCATGCCACTAGAGGAAATTACCAATGGAGAATGGTTCACTGCCGATTTTCCCTCGCACATTGATGAAGCGCCCGTGATCGACCCGAGTGGCAAGATCGTGGCCAATTTTACGCAGGATGCTGAAATTACTATTCAGCAAAAATTTGATCGGGGTATCACACACCTGCAATACTTCTATGATTCAACCTTTGGAAAAGTACGCAAATGCTTTGTAATGCTGCCCGATGGCTTCGGTTCCTCTACTCCTTCAGATGCACAGATCAATGCCTTTGCCGATCAGGTAGCGACGCTCATTGAAGCACAGTCAGCAATTGGTGAACAGTTTTGTGAGGGAACAAATGCGATTTCTCTGGGTGATTATTATACGGTTGGGACGAAGTTCTATAGGCGTCTTTGTGAAAAGCTGGCCACGCGGGCTTTTATCAATAATTTTTTCGGCACCTACGATTCGGGGCTGGCCAATTTCTGCGGAGAGTTTTTTAATATTACCGGCATTACTTCCCGCAATCCGCTGCATGCACGTTTTACCGGTGCCTTAGCTTCTCAAGCGGGTGCGCGTAAGAAAGCGCAAAGCAACGATTTTGGAAATCCCGCTTCGCCTCAGGCGGATGATGGCTTCTATACATCCGGATTTCATGAATGGTGCAACAGCTTCACAATGGCCTTGTTTGCCAATGACGGTGACGTGACCGACTGGTTCATGTACTGGGTCTTTGAGATTCAGCGCAAGTATGCTGCCAAAACCGATGCCCGTACGGTGGTCTATACTTCTCCCTGGACGCAATCGGTGCTTACCCTTATCAATACTCATTCCCGTAATCCCGGCTGGTATCAGGAGGCTGAAGGCGGTTATTGGTTAATGCAAAATTGGCATGTCGTTCCCTTCGAAAGGATGCGCTGGATCGGTTTCTTCGGCTGCGCGCTGGCCGATGGTTGCTTCAGTTGGGAGTCGGGAGTTATTTGGTCGAAAAATAAGGCAAATCGTAAAAAATTGCCTACAGGCCCCGGCTATCCTTCGCTGCCCGTTTGGGTCAGCGAAGGCGGTGATGAACCCGATCTGCCACAATTTAATTCCGGCGCAACCGAATCCATGTATCCTCAATATCCTCAGTGCGGCAATGATGCCATGACAATGGGTGCTCAGCAGTTTGAAGCCATTGCAGATATCCTGTGGGCTTCGGATGGTTGGCATTACGTGCCACACACGGCAGACGGTGTGACAGTGGCCGTTCAAAAACCGGAAGATACCAGACTTTTTCGCCCCGGTGTACAGAATTGGAATCAGGATACGGTATTGCATTGGGCCAATGATCGCAAAGGACTGATGCTGGCCTGCCATGCGGGCAATCAATATGCCGCGGTTTATCTTAATTCCTATTTGACACCGGTCGTGAAGGAGGATATCGTCGGCACCTACAATGGCAAGACAATCACCCTGAATGATCGGGAAGGCGGCATTTTACACATCTGGAGAGGCACACTTTAATCTTTCAAAACCATGAACCTGACCAACAACGCAAGATACCGGGTACGTAACCTGGCTTTTTCAAAATACATCAAGCCGAACGCGGACGCTACTCCTCAGCTGGGCCATTACACCTACAATGCCAATGATATTCTCTTTGAATTCATTGCAGTGGAAACGGTGCTTTTGACCACTACTTACTATAAGCTCAAGAGCGACAGTAACAAGTATTGGACAGTGCCCAATACCGGCGACGGCCCGCTTACCCTGCAAAACGATCTCGGCTTGACCGACAATGCTTTTTTTCGGCAGTGTTTTCAATTGATCGAAGTAAGTGCGGGCGTAGTGATGCTTGCACCCAGGAGCGCACCCAATGCGCGCGTGCAGCTTGCCGGACCGTTGCCCGATGAAGGCCGTTATATTCAACTTTTTTCTTTTCAGGTAAACAGCTCCGCCGAACAGTTTGCCTTTGAATTGGTCAGCAGTCTGGAGGTGGTCGATAAGCCGGTGATCCGTAAACCTATCTATTCACATCATACTCAAGTTTTCGTCGAAAACATTGAAGCAGGTGCCAGCATACAGCTCCTGCGGGATGGTCTGGCCTTTGGGCCGCAGCGACCAAACAGTACCGCCGGTACTATCACCATTGAAATTCCGATCACAGGTCTTGCCAAAGGCGGAAATTTCAAGGCTGATGCATTTAAAACAGGGGAGTCGCCCACGGTAGCCGATACTGTTACGGTTGAGGAAGCTGCAATAATTGTGAAGGTAAAAGAACCTTCAGGGACGTTCACCTTCAATCTCGAAGTAGGCGAAGTGGTAAGCGGTACCACCACCGACAACGCACAGGCGCAACGCTTCAATCCCCCTAAAATTCTTCAATCCGGCCTTACCTCGCTGGGTGCTGCTGAGGCAGCGCGCGCTACGGCCAAATACACCAAAACCAAAACCTCTTAGCAATGAAAAAGCTTCTTTTCCTTCTCCTGTTCGCGTTTTCCTTTTTGTCACAGGCGCAGCTCAACAGCATTCCCATCATTGAGGAAGAAAAATTTAACAGCATTTCGCCTACGGCAAACCCGGTTGTTTTTGTCATTGGAAAAAACGGCTATCGGGGTACGATTTGGAAGCTGATTCCCAACGACCGACGCTCGCCGGAAAGCGATAGCATTCGTAAACATTCTTCCGGGTTGCGTTATCAACGGGTAACGCTGGCAGGAGCTGCATCCGATCCGAACAATGTGCAGATCTATCGGCCGACAAAAACCACTATGTATCCTGAAGGCACAGTGGCCGCGTGGATCAACAGTTACACCATCGGAGGCAGCAATATTTTCTGGAAAAACAATCGCTTAGGAGTTGGTACCAATGCGCCGGCTTATCCCTTAGACCTTTATGGAAATCTGCGCGTAAAGACCGGCGCCAATCAAAATTTTGTGGTTAAGTCTTACATTTCAGGATCGGCAGGCTTGAGTCTTTCCGCTGAAAACGATACAGCCGGAAGGGTTCCGGTCGAATATCACGGTTCGCAATTTGCCTTTTTGTACGGCTCCAATGTTTACTTTAATACCCTGACACCTACCGGGGAATACTTTGTCGTGAACGGTACGGTGTACCTGAAGAGTACAACAAAATTGGGCGGCAGTCTTTTTCCTGATGGCAACCTATCCGTAAGCATCGGTAATACAGCAGCAGCTTTCAACAATCTGTACATACGAAGGATATTAGGATCGGGCAGCAATGAACTTCAGATCAGCTCGCAATCAACGAATAATGTCAGTTTTTATACAAACAATAACAGCTCTCTGCGAATGACCATTCTGGGAGCCGGCGGCAATGTTGGCATCAATACCGCTTCTCCAACTTCCAAATTGGATATCGTCGGGGCTAACGGTTACAACCAGTTACGCCTTAGAACTGACTATACGCCAACGGACACATCGGACATTAACGGCAATGTCGGAGACTTCGCCAGTGATGATAATTACCTCTATAAAAAAACCGCTGCCGGTTGGAAGCGTATGGGAACATTCAGCACTTTTTAATTTTCGATAATGAAAGAAGTCAGTTTTTTTGAAGGACAGGGATTTGATCTCTACATAAAGGTCGAGAACTTCGATCTGTCTGATTTTGAATTTGCCGGCTTGCAGTTAAAAGTTTCTGCGGCTGCCAATAAAACATGGGAGTTCAAAAGCGACAATACCGGTGATTATATACTGGAGAAGATCAGTGCAGATACCTTTAAAGCGCATTTTAAGGGTTCCTATACCCGTGGCCGTGTGGGTCGCTCAGGCACTTCCTATCTGGCACAACTTGCCGTGTTCAATACGGGTGATGATCATACTCCTTTTAAGGCATTTACTGTGCAGATTGAGGCTGCTGTGAACGTTCAAAATCCGGTCGTTGAAGGTGAAGAAAATGCTTCAGGAGAAAGCCAACTCGTTACGATCAAGTATGTCAGCCCCTCAGCTCAGGTCATTGAGGTTGTTTCGGCAGTGTTGAGCCAACCAATGATTGATGCCATTGAAGGGGTCAAAAATACTGCCGTTACTACAATTGAAGGTTTGGTCGACGATGCAACGGCAGAAAAAACGGCAGCGGTCGCAGCACGAAATCAGGCACTGGGCTTTCGCAACGAAGCGGAAGATTTCAGGGACGAGGCGCTGATCAGCGAAGCTGGTGCGGAAAATCATGCCCTTGATGCCAATAATTCCAAAAATACCGCAACGGCGCAGGCAGGCATTGCGACAGCACAGGCAGGTATTGCCACAAACAAAGCAGGTGAAGCATTGACAAGTGCCGGCAACGCTCATACGAGCGAAATGAACGCCGGGTTAAGTCAAACGCAGGCACAGGCATATGCCGAAGCCATTCAGGCGCAGGTTCAACCTCCGCTTGCCTGGAACGCTTCCACCAATAGCCCTGCCCTTACGGCTGACTCATCTGCATATTCAGCAGGTACAGTGTTTATTGTTACTGCCGCCGGTAATGCCGGTTTTGCAGGCACCAATTTTGCTTCCGGACAAACCTTTCAGATAGGCGACCAACTCCGTAAAATCAATAATCAATGGTTTCGCGGGCCATTTGCGCTTGCCGATGGAACAGTTGCACAGGTAAAGCTGGAAAACCCACTGTCTAATTTTTTGTCGTTTGTACGGGGAATATTCAAAATTGACCTGTTCGGTAATTTTAACATTACTGATAAAAACGGTATTCCGGCTCTGCAAATCACAAAAACCGGGATCACAAAACTGAAGGAGCTTATTGTCAGAAATACGATCACTGCCAACAAGGTGAATGGCGTAAAATTCACCAATAATGACAATTTCTTTTTACTTCAGATTGACCCAAGAGGCTACGCGAATTTTAAAGCCGGAAAAGATGGCAAACTGTTCGCAATGGAAGTTCGTACCCCTAAACTCATTATCGGTACGGATTTAAGTCTGGAATCTGACGGTACAGGTGGATTTGCGGTAAAAAGTATATCAAGTGGAATAACGCTTGCAGGTATTGATAAAAGGGGTAAATTAAAAGTAAAGGACATTGAAGTTACGCCGAGCCTTAACGATCTGTACCCTTTTGCTATCAAAGACCCGAACGGAATTCTAGGTTATGGTTTTGACCGCCTGTTAAATCTTGTGGATAACAGGCCCTCCCCAACTCAAACCAATAAAAAGCTTTCAAGGCCACTGGCTAACATCAACCACCTTATTATTTACAGTCAATCGTTGGGCGTTGGCGGCAGCTCCACCCCACCGATCACCACAACACAGCTATACAATACCATTTGTTTTTCGGCAGGCCCAATCACTTGGGCACTTGACCCTACCGGTTCTGAAGCTGCCAAATATGCCGGCTTTATACCCTTCACTCAACCGGTACAGGAAACCCCGCTGGCCGGCTTAGTGGAAATGCTCATTCAACTGTTGACAGCAGAAAACGGATATACAGCCAATGATGATAATAAATTTCTGGTATCAGCACCGGGCAATGGAGGAATGAGCCTTGCACAACTCAGTAAAGGAACAACACATTACGCACATCTTATGAAGGATGTGGAGTATGGGCTTTTACGGGCAAATCAGGACAATAAGACGTACAATGTTCCTTTCCTGTTTTGGATGCAGGGAGAAGCCAATTTGTCAGACACGACGTATACGAACAATCTGTTTGCGCTTTTTAAGGACATTAACGCTGATATAAAAGCGAGAACCAAACAGCCGAACGATGTAATGTTTATCATTTATCAAACCGCAAGTTTTAACGCCGTATCCCAAACCGTTGCAACCCCAACCGTTGCCATTCAGCAACTCAATGCCGCACTGAACAAAAGCCATAAAAACATTTTTATGGCAGGGCCAATGTATCAATACACGTACAATGTGGACGGTATTCACCTGCCGGCCCTATCTTCCAAATTAGTGGGCGCATCGCTTGGTATTGCCGCGAAAAAGGTTTGGGACGGTATCGACTGGAAGCCGATCATTATACAAAACTATGTATTGCAGGGTGCTATTTTAGAGGTAGAGCTTCGCGTTCCGGTAGAACCTTTGGTACTGGATACTGTCACCATCAACAATCCCGGAAACTACGGTTTTTCGCTCGTTTCTTCAAGCGGCGCGGCCATCACCATCAACAGCGTTACGCTTACCGGCTCCAATCGTATTCGTATTGTGGCCGCAACCGCAATACTTGCCGGCTCCAAGTTAAGGTATGGTTTTAATGGCGTCTTGGGCGGCTCCGGACCAACAGGAGGCACAAGAGGCTGTGTAAGAGACTCCCAAAACGTCAATTTCAACCCCAACGGAACCAATTTCAGAATATACAATTGGATGCCGATAACCGAATATACAATCAACTAAACATTAAAAATATGGGATTTACAGTCACAATAGAAGGCGCTGATTTTAGCGGAAACGGCGAAGAAAGTGTTTTCGCGGCAGAAACATTTATCAGAAATGCGCAGATCACCGACGATATTATTAAAAATGCCTACCGACAACTTTACACCGATCTGGAAGCCGCAGGAGCGTTTCTAAAGTGTCAAGCCATTTATGCTTTTGGTGGCGGTACGGCGCTCTCCGATTCTATCAATCTGGTGTATCCTGCCTTGGGAATTTCTGCGCCTGCCTACCAAATCACTTGGCTAAACGACACTACCGGAGCGCACACGCGAGCCGGCTATATACCGGACGGTTTAACGGGCCGCGTCGCTAATACAAACTTTCCCATAAACGGGGATATTAACGGTTTTCACCTGCACGTTTTCAACAAAACAGCCTCCACCAATACCAATGCATTCTTGGCAGGTGCGCAGGCAAATGCAACAGGAAATGCGTTTTACATTGGTCTGCATCGGCGTGGAAATACCTTTACCAAAGGGGCTTTTTCGCCATACTCTGCCCCTTTTTATTTGGCGGCTCCCGGTGGCTATGACATTAATAAAACGGGTCTGCTTTCATTGGTCAGAACTACCGGTGGTGTAGAAAAACTGTACGATAACGGTGTTGTTATAGCACAAACTACGCGTTCCGATACTTGGCAAACCAATGGCAATACCCCTCTCTATGTGGGTGGACTTTCAACCGGTACAAGTAACCCTTCTGTCAATGCAGACTGTACAATCAGAGGCGCTATTGTTGGCTTTGCCCAACTGACCGATTCAGAAGTATTGGCCTACAAAGAAGCATTTGCCCGATTTGATACAGCAATGGCCTAATCATCCTACCTATTTCCCATTAACCCACCTTTACCAATGAAAAAGCTGTTTGATTTCTTCGAATATTTTGCCTCCAAACCTATGATTTTGGCTTCAACCCTACTGATCAGTTGGCTGAAAGCCGTTTTTGATCTGGTTGAAATTCACCTTTTTAATGATTGGGACGTACTTATTGCCCTATTGATCTTAGTTCATCTTGACACCTTTTTGGGATTTTGGAACGCAGTAAAAACCAAGCAGGTCAGCTCACGCGGTTTTTCAAAATATTTCGAAAAACTGGTACTCTATTTCTCTGCCTTAATTGTAATTCATGTTCTGTATAACCTGCCGTCAATGGCAGGGGCACAGGTTGTTTTGGGGTGGTTCAAAGCCTCTGCCCAATCGCTTATTGTAGTGCGTGAAGGTATCAGTGTATTAGAGCTTGTAGGTGCGATTCGTCCGGGGCTTATCAATCCCAATATTCTGTCATACCTGAAGAAATTCGATACGTCCGGTAAACTCAGTGACCTTCAAAACCCTAACCCTTAATAATCATGCTTTACTTATTGGCAGGACATACTATCATTGCCGGGAAGGGCACCGGCGCATTTGGCATTAATGGCTTCGATGAGGCCATTGAAGCCGCCCGGCTTCGTGATGATATAACGAAGCTCCTCCGTTCAAAAAACGTAGCGGTAATTAACGACGTAGACACTACACCGTTGCAAAAAGTAGTGATGTGGCTCAAGTCGCTGGTTAAGAAAAACGATAAGGTAATTGAAATGCACTTTAATGCCGGGCCTCCAACTGCGACAGGCGTAGAAGTCTATATTGATGATACACCGACCGGTGAAGAAGTAGTTTTTGCGCGGCAAATTGCCACGGCCATCAGCCGGGTACTGGGCATCAAACTGCGCGGCAATGCAGGCGTGAGACACGAATCGGAAAGCCAACACAGTAGCTTGGCCATCATTTCAGTACCATCGGCCGCGGTCAATGTGTTGGTCGAGGTTTGCTTTCTAACCAATAACGGCGACGTAGATTCTTATCGACGCAATTACAATTTGCTGGTGGAAGCACTGGCAGAAATCATTCAATAGCTCATGAAAACGAAACTCATCTTCGGCCTGATTGTGACCGTGTTCAGTATCATCATGATCATCATTGCCATAAAATCTTTTCAACTCAATCCCCCACCTAACCGAAAAGCTACCCTTGAAAACGTTCAAACCAACTCCGACGCTGTGGGCGCTGCTGTTATTGCTCGCTCTGATGCTGACACTACCGGGCTGTATAAGCTCGAAGCCTTCAAAAAGAGACTTGCAGCTGCAACATTACGCCGACAGCTTGACAGCCTCAAGAGCCTCCAAAATAAGTGACAGACAAGCGGCCATTGCGGCAGTTGACATGCTCAACGCCTGTGAATGCGCCCTTACCGACACTACTCAGGTTCTTCAGCGAACGCGTGAGAAAGCAAAAACCGATGCAAGATTGGCTCAAACGGGTGGTCTTATCACAGGTTCTTTGGGCATCACTATTATTTACTTAATTATCAATCTTTTTAAATAACATTTTCTACATGGCTATGTGACTGGAAACCCGTTCCGCTTTGTGGTGCGGGTTTCTTATTTTCCTTTTTGTAAGCAGGTCAGAATCCTACTATTGCGACATGATACGCATCACTCGCAACAATTCGGAACTCGAACTCTATCCCGATACAAGCTTTGATCTGGAGCTGAACAGTTGGCTTTTCAGTGATAGTGATACGTTGCTGGGCAGCTTCACGCATGAGTTCCGTTTTCCGCTCAGTCCTCTCAATATTGCCTTTCTGGAATACCGCCATTTGGCTGAGCAGCCCTATCGTGAAATTGAGGTTTTTGCAGTACTCAGCAATGCACTGACAATGAGCTGTAACCTTGCCTATGAGATTGAAGGCAAAGACGGTTTAGGCTTTCTCAAGTTTGAGCATGCCAAGGTAAACGCTCAGATCAAAAACGTAAAACTCAGTGAGCTGCTTACTGAGGTGGTGTATTTAGGAAGGAATCCGGCACAGGCCGCGAGCATTATGGAAGATATGGTCAGGGCAGAAATCGGCCATTATCCGATTGTATTTGGCCCGGTCTATAATCCTGAATTTGTAGAAAAAGATTTTATCTTGGAACGGGAGGATATTGAAGGTCTGCCGGCGTCTACTTTTATTCTTTACACTCGCAATGATACCATCAACCCTTGGGGCAAACGACAGGATGGAAGCCGTGGTTTTTTATACAATACGACAACTTCCTTTTTGGACAAAATCGGCCCGGTAAAGTTGAATGTGACGGCGATCAACGCGGGTATCATCAATGTTCCGTACGTTTTTATGGCGTACGTCCTTCAGCAAATAATGGATTATCTGGGTTTCGGCATTGAAAGCCAGTGGTTTTTTGATCCCGAAATTCAGTGCAGAGTTATCTACAATACACAGGCGCTGACAAGTTTTACTGAAACAACGCAGGCCAATCCGGTGATTTCGGTAAAAATAGCCGAGCACGTACCTGATATGACCATTGCGGAATATATCAAAGCCATCCGCAAATATTATGCGCTGAATATCGACTTTGATGCGCTGCGCGGCACGGTTTCCATTATTCCGTTCAAAACCATTGAGATCAGTAACGACTACGTTGATTGGAGAGAATACCAAACGTTAGACCCGGTGCGTATCGGCCGTCCGTCCGGGCAGGGTTGGAAAGTGAAGTTTGAGGAGGATAGTGCCGATAAGCTCTATAAAGAGTTGAATCCGGTGACTGAATTCCTGATCGGTGACGGTGAGCAAACCTATTCGGTACCGCTGGCCACGCTCCCCATGGTACGCCAAAAAAATGAAACTACCGGCGCGCTCTGGACCATTCCCAACAGCAAACAACCGGGCAATTTACGCGGTCGATTTTACGCAAAAAGTGAGAATTTCTCGGATACTTTTCCTCCTAAGAATGATATCAAACTCAGATTGCTTGCCTTCCGAGGGATGCAACCCGATCTGGAAGGAAATGTATATCCCCTGATTACATCGGAGATATACGATACCAAAGGCAATAAGGTTGGACTGCTGAGTGATAACCCGGAGCTGACCAACAGCGTGTATGCTCAATACATGAAACCGTACCTGTTTTTCAGGGATCAAAGCCGCCAAATTCAACAGACGTTGCTATTGCCCATTACCGCTTTGCAGGGATATAAACTTTCCAAAAAAGTAGGGTTGATGGGTGAAAACCGCGTGATGATGCGCCATTTGATTCAAAAGTTGGTGGTCGATCTCCCTGCTCAGGGAGGTTTCTTCCATGCCAAAGTGTATAGTTATGCACTGCTTCCGGGTCAACTCGGGACCATCGGCAATAATGTAATTTGGCTTGTAATCGAGTTTGTCAATCAACGTGATCAGAGCGAAGGTGCCATCTACCATGCCATTGCTGATGTGGTAATACGGGTATATGCCGACGATAAAAAAGAGAGAACTGCGGCCGTCAGTAATCTTCGAGTTTGGTTTGCAATGGAAAATGTACTGACCAAAGAGCGTACAGAATACCCCGTTGATGTGACCGGCAGTGAGCAGGTGGTATTGACCGACACGACGGTGATCTATGCCACCAACTACGATTTTCTGCCCAATACCACCAACGCCTACACGCCCAAACTGATCGCAAGTTCCACCTACTCAATTATCGAATAATGGCAAAGCAAACCGCCATCAAAGCCGATGGCCGCACAGTGCAGGCCGTCTGGAGACGCACAGCAAAGGAACGGAAGTTGGTCGGAACCCAAACTATTCCCGGCTTGGCTAATAATGAGCTTCCCTCCATCAGGCTCAGTGCCATGAATGAGGCCACGATGAAGCAATTCATGCCGATTTTCAGGGAGCGCCTCAAACGGAATTTGCAGGAACTGGGCATTGGCCATGAAGGTGATTTGGATGAAAGTATCCGTACCAAAATGGAGAAGTCGGCAGATGGGGTAACCGGTATCCTCAGTTTTAATTTCTACGGCCGGTTCACGGATTGGGGTGTTGGGAAGGGAACAAGTTTGCTGGAGCTGCAAACGGGCGTCGCGCTTCGGGCAGGCCGAATGAACAGCCGACGGAAACCAAAACCGTGGTTTGGCCCTCAGTTCGCGCACGAATTGGATCAGCTCCGGAAACTCGCCGCCGCCAATACACAGGAAGTATTGGCAGAATTGGCCGCTCAAATGAATGTAAAAGTCGAAATCAAGCTATAATCATGGCAAAGAATAACGGTACCAATACGTCCAAATCAATCATTCAGCTTGTCATTGATGGCAAAGGAGCCGAAACTTCCGTCAATCAGTTGGGGGGTGCGCTGAACCAAGTCAATAAGGAGCTGCGTGCCATGAAGGCCAATGACAGCGGCCGTGATGGCCTCATTGAACAAAAGCGTGCCATTTCAGCGGAGTATGAAAAGCAGAAAAAGCAAATTGGAGATATAAGAACCGGTTGGCAAAAATTCAGATCGGAATTTGTCACCATTGCCACGGGCGTAGTAGGAGGTAATCTGATCACGGCCATGAGCGAAAAATTGCTGATGTACTTGCCACAGCTCACAGCTCACAGCCTCAAACTGAAAGATGAGCTGTCCGACGTGGCTAAAAAGACTGACATGACCGACCGGGAAGTCAATAAGCTTAACAGTTCCATTAAAAAAATCAATACCCGAACGGCCACCTCAGAACTGCGCGAAATGGCGGGCGTTGGCGGGCAATTTGGCGTAGCGAAAAATCAGATCGAAGGGTTTGTTTCCGGGGCTGATAAAGTAAACGTGGCGCTGGGTGATCAGTTTGGCGGTGCTGAGGCCACAGCCGGCGCCGTACTGAAGCTGAGAAATATTTTCCAAAACTTAAAGTCTGATAACATTGAGCAGGATATGCTCAAAATAGGAAACGGACTGAACGTATTGGAGGCCGATGGCGCGGCGACCGGCGCAGGCATGGCAGATTTTTCGAGTCGTATCGGGGGAACGCTTATCCCTCTGAAAGTTACTGAAGCTCAGGTTTTAGGACTGTCGGCCACGCTCGAAGAACTGAACGTAACGGCTGAGCGTGGATCTACCGCTACGGTAGATATTTTCCAACGGATGCTTACCGAAACCGAGACGTTTGCCAAGGTAGCAGGTATCCCCCTGAAGGAATATAAAAAGCTGATTCAGGACGATATTTTCGGCGCATTCATGAAGTACCTGGAAGGACTCAAGAAAGTGGTGCCAAATCAGATCGAGTTTATGTCGGTACTGGAAAAATCAAAGCTGACAGGCTCTGGCGCGAGTGAAGTACTCTCAAAACTTGCCGCTAACTCCGAAATGCTTACCGGTAAGATTACCAAGGCAGGTACAGCGTTGCAAAATACCGACAGCATCATGGCAGAATTCCAGAAAAGGAATCACTCTCTTGCCTTGGGAATGAAGCAGCTATCGGAATGGTGGAACGGTCTGCTGTACAGTGATACTGCCCAAGGATTTGTTGAGGGGACAGTAGCCATGCTTACAGCAGTTATGGGCTTAAGAGATGAGATTGCAGAAGCTAGAGCAGAATTTGAAAAACAAAACTCAGCAATTAATCAACTCGACAGTGCCTTACCTCCCCTACTGAAAAAACATGCAGAGCTCTCGTTAGAGGTATTGACTACTGGAAAACGTCAAAAGGAATTGCATGATATTACCCAAAAAATAGCATCAATTGTCCCGCAGGCGGTAACGGCATGGGATGATTATGGCAATGCGATTGATGTTGACCGTGAGAAGTTGGAGCAATTTCTTATAGTTCAACGAAGGGCTTTTGAAGAGACAAAAAAGCAGACTGCAGAGAAAATAAGAATTGATATAGCAAACAAAAATAAACGTCTAACCGAAGTCAATGGGCAGATTAGGGACGGAATGACCGTTGAAGTGGAAGGGGATTATGGATTCAGACGAGATTTGTCGGCAGATGAAATCAATGAACTTCGAAAAGAGGCTGAAACCTTACAGAAGGAGCTAGGTAAATCTGAATTGGAATTTGCGCAATTGACGGGGATTATATCCCAGAAGGATATTGATCGCCATAATCGTTTAAATCGGCCCGAAAAAACACAGCCAACTGTCAATCCCAATAAGATTAAGTCGCCACTCGGTGACGAAGAAGACAAAAAACGCAAGAAAAAACAAACCTATGGCTATGAGGAATTGCAGGCTGCTAAAGATGCAGAAATCGAAGCCTATGCCGATCTGGATGAAAGAGTAGCCGAGGAACGCAAAAAGGGCCTTGCTAACCTTTTAAAAGATTTAGGTATTGAATATGATACTTATTATCTGAGTATTGAACAGAAAGCAGCGCAAGGCCTGCTTACTGAAGAGGAACTCGACCGCCTCAAAAAGGAGAAGAAAGTGGCCCAGCTTGGTGCAGAAATCATGTTTCGTCAACTGTATGATGAAGACACTCTAAGTTTAGAGCGGGAGTTGGCTCAGGCCGAAATTGATCTTGCTCAAGATACTGCAGATAAAAAAACCGAGATACTTAAAGCGTCGAAAAAAGCCGATGATGCTATTAAAAAGGAAGTGGGTGAGCTAAATGAAAAGCAGTTTACAGCCGAAAAACAAATAGCAGACAACAAAAGAGAACTCTGGCAGCAAGGAACTCAAGCATTGATGGGTATGGCCAAGCAACAATCAGGTATTTGGAAAGCCTTATTTCTGGTTCAAAAAGGTCTGGCTATTGCAGATATTATTGCCACTACCACCGTAGCCATCACCAAATACCAAGCAGCTTTAGCTAACTATTCATTAAGGTTGTCAGCATCAATGGGTGCTGATGTAGGAGCATGGGCAGGTTTGGCAGCGACGACGGCCCAAATTACGGCAGCTAAAACAAGTGCAGGGGTGAGTATTGCCAGTATAGCCGCGCAGGCTATACCTGTTTTTGCGGGACGTGAAGCGGGTGGATCTGCTCCAACATTGTCCGTCAATAAAGGAGAGGCCGCCGGGCGGGTGGATAGACCTACGCTTTTCGGACAAAGTGCATTTGTGGCAGGTGAGGGATTTCGTCCTGAATACATCATTCCCTGGCGCATGATGCAAGACCCTGTAGTTGCCAACATGGCCGGGATGATTGAAGATTTGCGGCCACGTTATTACTCATCGGCAGGCAATACACCACCATCACCATCGAAGGGAAAAAATGCAGGGCCCTTGATGAGTGATGCGCTGCTCATGCGTATGATAATAATTTTGGAAGGGATAGAGGAGAAATCTGAAAAGAAGATTGTCTTTAACAGGACTGAATTTGACCGGGAAGGAAATAGATTTAACTTTATCCGTGATGATACAAGTTCATAACCCTTAAACCTTTTACTAATGAAACGGCTTCTCTTTATGCTTTTAGGTATGCTTGCTATTACTGTGGGCTATAGTCAGGAATTGAGAGTAGACCCAGTGGCCAATACTATCAGTTATGAAGAAATAGTACCCGCTGATTCTCTATCTGCAATAACTATATTGAAATTGACTAAAAAATGGGCAGTGACTGTTTTTGGTGCAGGAAAAGACATGATTGATTATTATGACGAAGCCGATTCAACAATGATCATAAAGCCTGTTATCAAAATTACAACCAAATTATCAATGCCTGTAGGTTATGCGGTTAAAGAAGTTGTGAATCAATATAATTTCCATTATAAACTGGAGATTGAAACAAAAAAAGGCAGGTATCGGATTTATGCTAATGACTTTAACGGTGAATCAAAAGGGCCAAATGGTGAGAAGTTTACAGTTGAAAGTATATTTTATGATGAAGGAAAAGCAATAGCCGGACAAGCAAAATTGAAAGAAATGGTGCCTAAAAATGCCCAAAAGTATTTGCCTAATCTCAGGCTGGAGGATATGAAACAGGAAAAACTTGATTTACAAAATGAACTTGACAGAAACGTGAGAGATAGTTTTGAGAGCTTGAAAAAATATATAAGGTCTAGACCTAAAAAAGATTGGTAAACAAAAAAGCCCGCTACTAAGCGGGCTTTTTTGGCTCCAGTGCTTCAAGGCCCTTACGAAGTACTTCATAGTATAAGTCCTTTAGATTTACTTTTTCCCCCTTCTCTTGCCTATCCAGTTGGATTCGTTTGATTTTTGCGTGTATATCATCAGGGGTTTCTAGGTAAATCTTTGTGGTTGTCATGGTACATTATGGTTTGTTGTGACAAATATAAAAATAAGTCACAACATACCTTGTATATATGTTTGTAGTGTTTATATTTGTGACAAATATTTATATTAATAAATTTTTATCATAAATATAAACACTGACATGATGCAACAACATCAGATTTTAGAGTTCAATGGTCAGCAAGTAGAGTTTGATTTAAGCTCTGCAAACATCATGGTCAATGCCACTGAAATGGCAAAGATTTACAATGCAAGGATGAGTGATTTTTTTGCTAATGAAAGCACAAAACGTTTTATCGAAGCCTGTCTAAATAACGGGAATTCCCGTTATTTAGGTTTGGTAAAAGAGGAGAATTTGTACGTTTCTAAACAACGTTCTGGTACATGGATGCACCGTGTACTGGCTTTGAAATTTGCAGCATGGCTTGACCCTGCGTTTGAGCTTTGGGTTTATATCACCATTGATCAACTTATGTTTGGAACTACCCGCACCGACCTAAAGGAAAAAGCGGAAGCAGAAATACGACGGGAGCAACTACACCAAAAGTTGCTACAGGAAAATTCTGAATATGCTGAGATGATAGAGCTGCAATCAAAGGCCAGTGAGATGGGTAAGCGCATTAAGAAAAACATGAGAAGCCAACTCACGATTTTTGGCAAAGAGGAAAACTAAATAAAAAAGGGTAGCGTGTTCGAGACGCTACCCCCATGTTCAATCGATAGAAACCAATTAAAAACATGCAGGACAAAGATAAAGATAATTCAGAGCAAGCCCTTGCGGCCGAGGAAATTTTGATGAGATTTACAGCTTCGGCAATGCAGGAGGAGAGTTTAACTCAGAAGATACAAAGCCTTACTGAGCTTCAGGAAAAGGCTCAAAAAGACAAGCAACGCTACTATCTCATGTATGTAGCGGCATCAGGTAAGCCTCAAAGTTGATACCCACCTAAACAAGTGCCGGCCACCCAAATGGGTGGCCGTTTTTTATGACAGCAGGTTGATTTCTTTTCTAAGTCGTTCATTGTCTACGTGTACATAAATCATTGTCGTTTCTATTTTTGCATGACCGAGCAGTTTTTGCAGTACCTCCAAACGCCCGCCATGTCGGAGGAAACGCGTAGCAAAGGTGTGCCTCGCCCAGTGAAAGGTAACTTCCTTTTTGATATCCAATTTTGCGGCAATTTTTTTGAGCATTCGGTTCATAACCTGATCGGCCCGGGTTTCAACTAATCGCCCGCGTTTGGTAATTATCAGTTCCTTGGCCGGCGGACATAAAGGAATAATAACCTCTGTGATCATTTCACGAGATTGCTTTTGGGGCCTGAAAACAAGTAGATCCTGATTTACCTGTGACCATGATACCTGTTTTACATCTGAGATACGTAAACCTGTATAACAACTGAATAAAAACGC
Organism: Runella sp.; assembly: GCF_965279615.1. Classification (NCBI taxonomy): domain Bacteria; kingdom Pseudomonadati; phylum Bacteroidota; class Cytophagia; order Cytophagales; family Spirosomataceae; genus Runella; species Runella sp. The sequence continues at coordinate 1,659,415 of NZ_OZ257252.1, forward strand.
TCTTAATGTAGTGGCATCACCCTCTTCCAGTTGCCCTGAATAGTAATAGTTTTTCATCTTCATATACTCCTCTTCAGAAAGATGGTCTAAACGATTTCGGAGCTTTGGCATCTTGAAACCCTTAAAGGCATAGTCGAAGTGGTGACCGGCTTCTTTGGCAAGGTTCAGGTAGGTTCGAAAGTCTTTAAACTTATTCCAGACCGTATTGATTTCTAAATTTTCCTTATTGATGAGAAAAGCCTTATAATCTTCCAAAAACTTTTTATTAATCTCGGAAAACAGTAACTCCTTTTTAAATCGCTTCAAGGTTGTTAATGAGCTTTTTTGGGCGCTGGCCGAGCGCATCTTTACTCTTCCCTTTTCTTTTCTATCTGCTATCTCCTGCTCCCAAAAAGCAATGAAGTCAGCTCGGGAGTAGCTGTTTTTTAACTCCATTTTAAATCGTGGTACCGTTAGCTCTATACGTGAAAGCCTGGCCCAAATAAAGACTTCGTTGATCTCCCCTCTCAATCTGTCTATTTCCCGTTGGTAATCCTCATGAATTGCGTCTGTTTTGCTTTGGGGTATGATAGCTTCTTTACCGGCATCGAAACAGTCTATAGGCCAATAAAGATTCATGGGCACCGTGGTCTTTACGCGGTCGAGAATGATCTGAAAATAGAGTGCAGCAGTCCCGTTTGGTCGTGCACGCTGCTTGTTGATACAGAGCTTTACAGAGTACTTCATATTGAAACAATGTTGAAATAAGGGTTGAAAAATGAAGAAATTTCGAGATGTTGAAACAAAATGAAAACAAAAAACCCTCAAAACGGGCTGTTTTGAGGGTTTTTATAGATATGAAAGATGAATTTGTGATCCCGCTGGGATTCGAACCCAGGACCCATACATTAAAAGTGTATTGCTCTACCAGCTGAGCTACAGAATCGACTTTTTCAACAATTTTGCGGTTGTTCCCGTGAATTGTGGTGCAAAAGTAGGCGTATGGGTAATACGACGCAAGTAATCGCATGAAAAAAAATTGCATCAAAAACAGAACTTACCCTATATCAAGCAATTACGATTGAAATATTTTTTTATTTTTTTAAATCTATCCCCCCATAGCGTTAGAAATCAAATCAAAACTGCTTCTTTTGAAGAACGATTCATTAAACAATGGCCTTTCTCTCCGAGATAGTCTTTAAACACCACCTAATTCAATGAAACTTTTTCGTTTTGGTACTTTTGAACAGGAAAAACCGGGGGTAATTCTCCCTAACGGTCGCAAAATTGATGTATCCGCTTTCGGTCAGGATTATAATGAAGCCTTTTTTGGGAGCGACGGTATCAATCGTTTGGCCGAATGGCTAAAGACCAATGCCGATACTTGTCCGGAAGTATCTGACAGCATTCGCCTCGGCTCCTGCGTGGCTCGGCCGTCCAAAATTGTGTGTATAGGCCTGAATTACGCCAAACATGCCGCCGAATCGGGCGCACAAGTACCACCAGAGCCTGTTATTTTCTTTAAATCCACTACGGCACTCTGCGGCCCGTTCGATAACGTCATCATTCCCCGCAACTCCGTCAAGACCGACTGGGAGGTAGAATTAGCATTTGTGATCGGTAAAAAAGCAAGCTACGTCGACGAAGCCGATGCCATGGACTATGTGGGCGGTTATATTTTACACAATGATTATTCGGAACGCGAATTTCAGCTTGAACGCAGCGGTCAGTGGGTAAAAGGCAAAAGCAGCGATACATTTGCGCCTCTCGGCCCTTTTATGGCTACCAAAGACGAAATCACCGACCCACACAACTTACGCCTCTGGCTGAAAGTAAACGACGAAATGTTGCAGGATTCGAATACTGACGATATGGTTTTCAAAATTCCCAAACTTGTGAGTTATCTCAGCCAATTTATGACCCTCCTGCCCGGAGATGTTATTTCAACAGGTACGCCGTTTGGGGTAGGCCTTGGGTTCAAACCTCCCCGCTACCTTAAAGCAGGAGACGTGATCGAACTAGGCATTGACAACCTCGGCACCCAACGTCAGGTGGCGGTGGCTTACCAATAAACACAAAACACTTACCTTTATCGGGTGGTTAGGGACGATTTGGCTTTAACCACCCTCTTTCTTTTTTCGTTAACTTATTCAAATTCAACAAATGCGCTTCTTTCTGTGGTTTCTATTGTGCGGGGCAACGGTTTTTGCCCAAAAGAAAAACGAAGCCTACCAATACCACATTCGTGAAGCAAGTGCTCCTCTGAAAATCGACGGACTCGAAGGCGACGCGGCTTGGCAAACCACCGAAACCGCCAAAGATTTTTTTATGCTCACGCCGATGGACACCAGTTTGTCGCGCAGCAAAACGGAGGTAAAACTGTGTTATGACCAACACAATTTGTACATCTTAGCCATTAACTATAAACCCGTCAAGGGTACATTGGTGGTAGAATCGTTGAAGCGTGATTTTGCTTTTGGCAATAACGACAACTTTTTTGTTGTTCTGGATACCTTTGAGGACTTAACAAACGGCTTTTCATTTGGTGCCAGTGCCGCCGGTGCCTATTGGGACGGACAGGAATCGGATGGAACCATTATCAATCTCAACTGGGACAATAAATGGCATTGTGTAACCAAAAATTACGACGACCGTTGGGTCTGGGAAGCGGTTATTCCCTTTAAAACCATTCGGTATCGGCCCGATCAAATGCGTTGGGGGATAAATTTCAGCCGCTTGGAACTGACCATCAACGAAAAATCGGCATGGGCACCCGTTCCCCGGCAATTCCAATCTGCCAACCTCGGCTACGCCGGAGTATTGGTTTGGGATAAACCCCTTCCTCCTGCGGGCAAAAACATTTCGCTGATTCCGTACGCACTTACCAATGTCTCGAAAGATCACCTCAACAATAAGCCAACCGATTGGAAACCTGCCATTGGAGGAGATGCTAAAATTGCCCTTAATTCCTCGCTTAATCTTGACTTGACCGTTAATCCCGACTTCTCGCAAGTGGAAGTGGATGTGCAGCAAACCAATTTGGATCGTTTTGAACTGTTTTTCCCCGAACGGCGGCAATTCTTTTTAGAGAATGCAGACTTATTCGCCAGTTTTGGCTTTTCTACACTCCGCCCCTTTTTTTCGCGCCGTATTGGATTAGGAGTGCCGATTTTGTTTGGCGCACGGCTCAGCGGAAAGTTGGATAAAAATTGGCGAATTGGGGTATTGGACACTCAAACCCAAAAACAGGGCGATCTGCCGGCCCAAAACTTTGCGGTTGTTGCGTTACAACGCAAAGTATTCGCCCGTTCCAATGTCGGAATATTAATGGTCAATAAAGAATCCTTGGGTTATAATGAGCAAATTCATACCTCCGTAAATCAATACAACCGCAACATAGGTGCTGAATTCAATTTGGCTTCGGCCAACAACATCTGGACCGGCAAAGCCACGGTACTCAAATCATTCAGTCCGCGTATTTCAGGCAACGATGTTGCCATTTCAAGCCTTCTTAACTTCAATAAAGCCAATTTCTTTTGGCAATTACGACATGAGTTTGTGGGCGAAAATTACAATGCAGAAGTAGGCTACGTACCCAACGCGGCCCGCAAAGGCTACCAAATGGCCGTTCCGAACGTTGGTTATTTGTTCTTTGTCAAGTCCAACCTGTTGATCAGTCACGGGCCATTGATCCAATCGACCCTGTTTTGGAACAAGTCAAACCGTTTAACGGACAATGAAACGCTGCTCATTTACAATTTCAACTTCCGTAATCGAGCCATTGCCGATATTTGGGCAGGTTCGAGTTATGTAGAATTGTTGGCGCCTTTTGACCCAACAAATACCGGTCGCGAAAAACTGGCTACCGGCACTAAACACTCATGGAAGGCATGGGGAACGGATTTTATATCAAGCCCGCGCTCGCGCTTCACCTATTCCTTTAATACCCGTTACGGCGGTTTTTACGCAAACGGCACCCGCCTCAACCTGAAAACAACGCTCGGTTATCGTTTCCAACCGTATGTAGCAACCAAGTTTTCGGTGGATTACAACAACATCAAAGTACCGTACCTGAAAACGCCCGTTGAATTATGGCTCGTGGGGCCGCGCGTGGATGTTACGTTTACCAACAGCCTTTTCTGGACAACGTTTGTACAATACAACAGTCAGGCAAAAAATATCAACCTCAATACCCGTCTGCAATGGCGCTATAAGCCTGCCTCTGACCTGTTTATCGTTTATACTGACAACTATTTACCCGAAAATCTCATGGTTAAAAACCGGGCTGTTGTTCTGAAATTAACCTATTGGTGGAACGTGTAACCGCTTGGCAACAATTTTGGCATTTTTAATGGACTTTTCAGGAAAAAGAAAGTGTAAAATTATATCTTCATTGCCTTGATTCGACCCTTTCCTTTGCCGTAAACCCTATGAAAAACCGTTGGTTATTGCTGAAGCCTTATGCTTTGGCTCTCTATCAGATCATTATAAATTCTTCCTTTACGCTTGCCCTTTTATTTCTGGGCTGGTACACGCTTACTCAACTGCCCCAAGCTCAAGATGTTCTTAAAGAATACATGAGTCAAAAGGGATGGACATGGCCATTAACCTTCCTTTACGGTGCCGTATTTTTTTGGTCGTATGTGAGTCAGGCTTGCCTGAACATTACCCTTTTCAACGCCGAGAATATTGACAAAAATGCCGTTGCGGAGCGAGTTGCCAAATGGTTCCCATTCATTCTTGCTCAATTGCCTTTTGTCGCACTTTTGCAAAATTTGTGGGGATATAGCCTGCTCGTCTTGTCATTGTTGACAGTGCTCTACCTTGTTTTCTTCATTTCTAATCTGATTGCATTGATCAAGTGGGACGAGAAGTGGATATCGCAACTTTGGAATTTATCCGGGTCCATTCCCGATGATTTTCGAAAATTATGGAGTAATGTACAATACCGTATCTTTTTGGAAGCCATCGGAGGAGTCAGCATTGTTTGTATCTTCTTTTTTGTCATTCTACCGGTCGATTCCGGCATAGCTGTTTTGATAGGAACCCCCGCCATTTTAGTAGCAGGTGTTTGTGTTCTTACTACTTTTTTCAGCCTTCTGTTGTTCATGAGTTCTCCGGCGCGGCGCCCTATTGTCACCTTTTTCTTTGTGTACCTTTGGGTGGTTTCGTATTGGAACGACAACAAAGAGATCAGAAAAGGTGAAGGCCAAGCGAATCGCAGTATCGTTGCAGACAGCAACGACTTTAGAGCATGGGCGCTCGACCGTAAAGCCAAAGGGTATGCCCCTAAAGATACACTTCCCGTGGTGCTTATAGCCACGGAGGGCGGTGGCATACGGGCAGCGGCCTTTACGATGCTGTCATTGCTCAAACTCAACACAGTTATCCCCGAGTTTGATGCTCATTTGTACGCCGTCAGCGGCGTTTCCGGCGGCGGTGTGGGGGCTACTTTTTATACTGCGTATCGTCACGATCAGCAACTCAGTCCTTTTCACATGAAAGACAGCCTGTTGCGCGCTTTTTGCCATCAGGATTTTTTGTCCGACGTTTTGGGTGGTTTTTTATTTTCGGATGCCATCAACAGTCTTTCGCCGTTTCCCATAACGGGACTGGACCGAAATCGGAAATTGGAAGATGCCTGGGCAGCAGGATACAAAAGAGTTTTTGACTCCCCTACTCTTGATTCCGATTTCAGCAAGTTGTGGAAACCGTCGGCCAATGTGCCGCGCAATTTTGATCTGCCGGCGCTGATCCTCAACGGTACACTGGCCGAGACCGGCCAACGGATCATTACGTCCAATCTTGATTTAAAGAACAAAAAAGGATCGTTTGAAGACATCGTTTTTACATTTGACCAACGTCCGAATGACATTCCCGTAAAAACCGCAGCTTTGCTTTGTGCGCGCTTTCCGCTCATTACAAGCGGTGGGTTGCTTAAAAATGCAAAAGACGAAAGAGTAGGCCATATCACGGACGGTGGCTATTTTGAAAATACGGGAATGGAAACCTTAACTCAACTTCTCAATTCAGTTTCTGAGGACGTTAACAAACTGCGAACAGCAACCGACTCCACCCACTTAGTGATCAATTTTCACATTATTTTTCTTCAAAACTCTCAACCTTCCGATACAGAAAATGAGATCGATTCCACCAAAAATATTCCAACCAATGAATTGCTGCTCAAACCTATAAAACGAGCCGCATTCACCGATTACTCAACGATAGTAAAAAGCTTTTTTAATCCCTGGTCGCGCGGCACACAGACGCGTACCATTTTATTTAAGTCTGTTTTTGAAAAACGCAAAGACCTGAATGCGTCATTTTACCATATCCAACTGAAAAGGGTGGATTCCCAAAAAGAAATCGGTGGCCGACGTGATTACCCTTTGGGATGGTTTTTGAGTAATCAACTCGTTCAACAAATGAGCGACGATCTGGACAAAGACCCGAGTTACCAAAAAAACTTCCTCCTGCTTCGTCAAAGGCTCAACCGGATTCCACATTCGCTGTAAGATAATCCGGTACAGTTACCGAAAACAACGCTATTTTTGCGGCTGAATGACCAAAACGCAACAATGAGTATTAAAGTAATTGCCTTTGACGCCGACGATACCCTTTGGGTAAACGAACCTTTTTTTCTGGAAACTGAACAAAAATTCTGCGCATTGCTGGAAGATTATCTTCCTCATCACAGTATATCTCAGGAAGTATTCAGAACCCAAATTCAAAACATGCCGCTGTACGGCTATGGTGTTAAGAGTTTCATTTTGAGCATGGTAGAAACAGCCTTGCGCATTTCTGAAAACACGATCAGCATAACGGTTATCGAAAGAATCATTCAGTTGGGCAAAGAAATGCTCGAAAAACCCATTGAACTTTTGGAGGATGTTGAGCACGTTTTACATTCATTGTCAGGACATTACCGCTTGGTGGTAGCGACCAAAGGAGATCTGCTTGATCAGGAACGAAAGCTGCGCAAATCGGGATTGGAACACTATTTTCACCACATTGAGATCATGAGCGAAAAGAAAGAAACCGATTACCAAAAACTTATCAAGCATTTAGACATTCATCCGAGTGAATTCTTAATGATCGGCAATTCGCTCAAATCAGATGTGTTGCCGGTGTTGGCCATTGGAGGACATGGCATTCATATCCCGTTTCACACCACGTGGGCGTACGAGCAGATCGAGCACCATATTGAGCACGATAATTTCAGGGATTTTAAAACGATCAAAGAGATACTGACGCATTTAAACCCTGAGCATTAGACGTTAACAAATTGCTTCCTTACTTTTGAGTAACGGCATCAATAGTCTGAATCGGTGGTTGGAATGTTAGAGTTGCGACCATTTTAAAGAATTTTTCTGTTCTCTAAAAATCAGCAGAACAATGGTTTATCATTTTTCGGGCGCTCAAATGGGCGCAAGTTTATCGCTCAGTATTGAAAATAAGCAATTTGACCGTCATTTTTTCGGCAAAGACAGTACCGATAATCATTTTACCATTGCCTATAACCGAGGCAAAGCTCAGAAAGTCATTATTGACGAAATAACCCATGTTTTTCCTTCCAACAGTATTCTGCCATTGGTTGTCAATCAATCATTTCGTTTTGAAAAACCCGAACAAATCGTGGCTTGGCAGTTCAATCGTGAATTTTACTGCATCATTGACCACGACCAGGAAGTGAGCTGCGTTGGTTTTTTGTTTTATGGTTGGAACCAAACACTGTTTCTGCCGTTGGACGCCGTTCATCAACAAAAAATTGAACTGCTGGTGCAGATCTTTATTGATGAATTTGAAACCATTGACAACATTCAATCCGAAATGTTGCTGATGCTGCTCAAACGACTCATTATCATTGTTACACGGCTCGCCCGACAACAACAATTCAATGATAACATGCTACCGGACGGCAGATTTGACATCGTCCGGGAATACAATATTTTGGTAGAACATCATTACAAAACCCAACACCAAGTGGCTTTCTACGCCGCCAAACTCAACAAATCTCCCAAAACACTGTCCAATTATTTTGCGCTTTACGGTGCCAAAACACCGCAACAGCTCATCCATGAACGTCTCATCATGGAAGCCAAGCGATTGTTTTACTATACTGACAAATCAGCGAAAGAAGTGGCCTATGAATTGGGCTTCGAAGATGCGGCTTATTTCAGCAGTTTTTTCAAAAAACAAACGGGTGTTTCCGCTACCGATTTCAAAAATCGGAAACAAATCGCTGCCGTAGGGAAATAAACACAACAAGTCGGGAAATGGGGCCATTTACCGGCCTTCGTTATTGCCGCACCTTTGCATTGTCAATGTATCATTCATTTTAAAACAACCACGACAATGTCAACTTTCACCGTTCCCACCAAAGACCAAGTTTCTGAAACACACAAAGTTATTTTTGATAACCTCCAAAAAGCCCTTGGTTTTGTTCCCAATTTGTACGCAACGATCGCTTATTCCGACAACGGGTTGGCAAAATTTTTGGCGTATCAAAACGCAAAAACGTCATTGAACAACAAAGAAAAAGAGATCGTTAACCTGATTGTCAGTGAAGTAAACGGCTGCGCTTATTGTTTGGCCGCTCATACAGTGATCGGAAAAATGAACGGTTTTTCGGACGAAGAAATCCTGAAACTTCGTTCGGGCAATAGCTCAAACGCTAAATTTGACGCGCTGGTAAAATTTGCCAAAGAAGCTACCCTTTACAAAGGCCACGTTGATGATGCTACGCTTAATGCTTTTTATGCCGCCGGATATACCAATGGAAATTTAGTGGATATCATTCTTCAGATAAGTGACAAAACCGCCATGAATTACCTGCACAATTTAACGCAGGTTCCCTTAGATTTTCCGGCGGTTCCTGCTTTGGAAGAAGTTTTTTCTTAAAAAGACAAAATTATTCACGCAAAGCCGCAGAGGAGCAAATGCATGATGATCAATATCTTTGCGACTTTGCGTGAGAGTTAAAATACTTATATATAAACTAATTTTATACCATGGAAACGACATCAGATCAATCCCCGGACGATAACGATTTTGTACCGTTCGTAAATGAAGAATGCGGTGATACGCTTTGGGACGAAGTGCTTGCACAGGAACCCACTCCGGCCAAACCGCAAAGTTATGCTTCGCTTGCCTTTACGGAGCCTGTCAAAGCAATACAGCAGGAGCAACACAGCCGCGCAGCATATGAGCGATTTGAAAAAGCTATTGAAAACAAAGGGTTTACACCAAGAGAGATCAATTTTATTTCTCAAAGAGACAGTTTTTACATGGCGACCATTGGTGAAAACGGATTTCCTTACATTCAGCACCGAGGAGGCCCGAAAGGGTTTGTGCATGTGCTGGATGAGTTTACGTTGGGTTTCGTTGATTTCAGTGGTAATAAGCAATACATATCGGTGGGTAATCTGCAAACACACCCCAACGTCTCACTGATCATGATGGATTACGCTCGACAAATGCGTTTGAAACTGTATGCCGAAGCAGAGCTTGTTGGTTTGAACGAACGACCGGAATTGTTTAAAAAGTTGGACCCGGCACATTATAGACATAAACCCGAACGGCTTTTTATCCTACACGTCAAAGCGTTTGATTGGAATTGCCCGCAACACATTACGCCCCGTTATACGTTAGAAGAATTCAGGGAAATGATGGAAGGAAAACGCGATTTCCCAACCTAAAAAAGCAGTCATTAAGTGACTGCTTTTTTAGGTATTATCCAAAATACATCAGAATCAGTTGCCGGCATTATCACTCTTCCAGTCGATAGAAACGCATTGCATTTTCTCCGAAAACCTTTGCTTTATCGCTTTCTGAAAAGCCGATGTTGGTCATATATTCCCGCACCAACCCAATAACCTGCTCATATTCAGCCGCTACCAGACAGACCGGCCAGTCAGAACCGAATAAAAGGCGATCCGGGCCGAAAGCTTCAAATACCACATCGAGGTAAGGATAAAAATCTTTTTTTGTCCAATTTTTCCAATCAGCTTCCGTCACCATTCCCGATATTTTGCAAAGCACATGCGGTTGCGCGGCCAATTGGCGCATATAATTTGACCATGTATTGATCTTTCCATCTTTGATGTATGGTTTAGCAATGTGATCAACCACAAAATTCACGTTAGGTGCTTCTCGCACTAAATGCAACGCCGCTTTGAGTTGGGTTGGATAAATGAGAATATCGTACGTAAAGTCAAAAGCGGTCAATTGCCGAATGCCTTTCATCACTTCGGGACGCATCAAAAAATCATCCGGCTCGGCCTGTGCTACGTGGCGAAAACCTTTAAGCAATTCGTATTGTGAATAGTATTCCAGTTTTTCGTAGAGATTTTCCGCTCTCAGGTCTACCCAACCTACTACGCCTTTGACGAAGGTGGAATATTTTTCGGCCAAGGCCAGCAAAAAAAGTGTTTCGGCTTCTGATTGATCGGCCTGCACGGCTACGCAGCCGTCAACGCCATTGGCCTGCAAAACGGGCAATAAGTCTTCGGGTAAAAAATTGCACTGAATACGCGTCATTTGGTCATTGATCCAAGCGTCACGCACAGCATCATACATCCAGAAATGTTGGTGAGAATCAATTGTCATTGAAGAAATAATAAACCGAGAAATGATAAATAATAAACTGAAAAATGTTAAACCGAACCGCTGGGCGGCGGACCGCAATTTAAAATGTAAAAGTAAACAGCCTGCCTGCTTTTATTTAAGCACTTCCATTGTTGTAAGCTCGGGGCCGCCGCCACGGTTGCCGGAACCGGCTGCTACGTATACTTTCTTTTTGTAGACCGTTGCACCCGTTCCGTGGCGACCTTTGTTAAGGTTGGGCAGTTTTTCCCACTTCATTTGTTTGGTATCAAAAGCTTCCACTTCGGCGTGTGCTTCTACCTGCGCGGGGCTTTCACCGCCCATGATGAGCAGTTTATAGCCGAAAGGTACCGTTGTATTTCCCGCCCGTTGCGTGGGCAAATTCATACTTTCGGGCAAGGTCGTCCATGCATTTGTCTTAAAATCAAACACATCCACCGCAGGCTCGGTCAGATTCAACACCTGATTGATGCGGGCCGTAGAGCGTCGTCCGCCGGCAACGTACAACTTATCATCAATGATCGCTACCGATACGTGATCACGCACGTGCGGTGCATCGGGAAGTTTGCGCCATGTATTGGTTTTAGGATCGTATTCGTCCAACCAACCTACGTGCCCATCATAATGCCCATCCTGAATTCCGCAGACGAGGTATAGCTTGTTTTTATACACCACCGAACCGGCCGCTCCGCGCAGACGGTCAGCCGGAATGGATGGCCCTACGCGCCACTCATTTTTGACAGGATTGAAAATATATACGCTCGGGATGGGTTTTTCGTGCGGATACGGCCCCATAAAAGCCCCCATGACATACGCCTCATTTTTGTATTCAATGGCTTGAAAATGATTCATTTCAACAGGAGGTGCTGCCAATTGCTTCCAGGTATTGGTTTCAGGGTCGTACTCATCCACGGGGCGAGTGCCGCGTCCACCGATCAGGTATAATTTATCGCCAACTTTGGTAAAGGCATTTTCGTGCCGTGCGGTACAGCTTGTGGTCGATTGAACAGTTTCCCAAGCGGTAGATGTTTGGGCTTGGGCAAAGCCGGCAATCATAGAGCCAACGATAATAAAAACGGAGGTAAGTTTCTTTCTCATGCTAATTTCAAATTACCCTTAAAACTGAAAATAGGGCATTTTTTACTCATATTGTCTTTGGTTATAGAAATGCTCCACTATATATGTTTGTTCCTTTAGTGAAATGGGAATGTTTTGTAAAGCATCTGCATAAGTGTTTATTCAAAATTGCTTTAAGTTACTTTCAGGCTGTTAGACCCCGGATGGGGTCAGACATTTGTAGGTAATAATCCGATTTCTACAAACGTCTGACCCCATCCGGGGTCTAACAGCACACGAATCATTAGACAAAAATATATCCTCTACAATATCTGATTAAACTCCAAACGTTCACCATCCGGCCCCGCGATGTTGAAATATTTACATCCATTTTTCCAGAAAGGTAAAAATACAGGCGCTTCTTCCAACACATTAAAATCAGCCGCTTTGAGCGTTTGGAATACTGCGTCAATATCCTCTACATCAAAGGCTACGTGGTCTACGTGCCCATCTTTTCGCTGCCTGATCTCCGCCAATGCACTTTCGGGCATTTGATAGATTTCGACGATTATTTCACCACTTTGCATCATCGCAACCTGCCCCTGATCGCCGTTATGCGTAAACGACGACGACATCACATTTTCAAATCCCAAACGCTCATAAAAACCAATGGAGCGAGTCAGATCAGTGACCGGAATGCCTATGTGTTGGATACGTGTTAAAGAAAGATTCATGAATTTGTTATCATTTTGAGCAATACTCGTTCGTCTATACGCTATTTGTCTTTCACTTTAAAATCCAGATCGTGAAAATCAAAACTAAAATCCGTCAAAGGGGAAATAGCTTTCATCTTAAAGCCCGATGCTTTGCCTTCATTGTCCAGCTCAAACATCACGTAGGCGTCGGCGTCCATGCTACGCTCAGTCCATTTTACGATCAGCGTATTGCCTTTGTAGGGAAAAAGCTCGCCGGTCAGTTGGAAAGAGCGTTTGGAATCAAACCATAGTTTTCCATTTTTCACCGAAATCACCACATCGCCAAACCATTGATCCTGATACGTTCCTGTAAAAAGCGACGCATCTGTTTTTCCGGTGTTGGCTTTTTGCTGCGCTTCAATATCGCGCCAAATTTCGCCGGTTATTTTCTTTGCTTCGGCTTCATTTCTAAGCATCCTGTCGTGGTTTTCTTTCACCCGATCTATGCCTTTTACGCCTAAATAGCTGTCTTTTATAGTATTGGTAACTGACGTAAATGCTGCCCCTGACTGTTGGTTAGTAAAAACAATGATGCCCAATTTTAGCTCGGGCAGCAGCGTTACCTGCGTTACGATACCCGCCAAACCGCCCGTGTGCGTGGCCTGTTTATAGCCTTTTACATCGGTTAGCCCCCATCCTAAACCATAGCTTGAAAAATGCGTATTATAAGAATTTGTTCCTCTGACGGGAATAATGGTTTGGGGTGTCCACATATCCTCGTGAACATCTGCGCTGAAAAGTTGTTTGCTGCCATCGTATTTGCCGTTGTCCATTTGCATGATGATCCATTTACTCATGTCGGTCACATTGCTGTAAATACCGCCGGCGGCATTGGCTACTTCGCTCCAATCGCGGCGAATCACTTTCACCGTGCCTTCTACGGGCGCATGTGGATCGATCACGTTCGACTTATCTTTCAGCCGTTTGAACGAAGCCGCCGTAGCGTTCATGCCCAATGGTTTCAAAATACGGATTTCGATAAACTCCTCCCAAGGCATCCCCGACACCCGCGTCACGACTTCACCGGCTACAATGTAAAGCAGGTTATCGTAATCATATTTGGTACGAAAACCGGAAACGGGCTTCAGGTAACGGAGGTTATGAATGATGTCTTTTTTGGTAAAATCATTTTGATCCGGCCAAAACATCAGATCGCCGGCGCCCAGCCCCAATCCGCTGCGGTGAGTAAGCAGGTCACGTACCGTAAATTCTTCGGTTACGTACGGGTTGTACATTTTAAATTCGGGAATAACGTCCGTTACCTTGGTATCCCAAGTCATTTTTTTCTCATCAATCAGCATTCCCAACGCCGCCGATGTGAAAGCTTTGCTGTTGGAAGCAATCCCAAACAAGGTATTCTCGTCCATTTTTTGCCCGGTCGCCAACGACCGAACGCCGTAGCCTTTGGCATGAATCACCTTTCCATCTTTCACCACCGCAACGGCAATGCCCGGCACTTCGAAGGTTTTTAAGGTTTTTTCGACCAAAGCATCAATTTCGGTAGACGTAATAACCTGAGCGTTAATGAAAAAAACATGAAGAAATAAAACCGGCAGAAGGTAAAAGGTCTTTTTCATGGATTGGATGAAGGGTTTGGAAGTGAGGAATTAAATCATAAAAATCTTAACGATCAGCGTTCTACTAAAAGACGGGCCGAAAGATGGTTAAACAATTGAAGATGGGCATTTTTCAGAATAGTGCTGAAATAGGCAATCAGCAGGCTATTTCCTTTTATTTCAATCTTTTCCTCGACCAGAACTGAGCTCGTAGTTTTATCGGGTATAAATGTAAAATCAATCACAAGGTTAATCCCACCTTTGACATTGCTGACATATCGAATGTGCTTATCTTTCTCGATTTCAATAACTTCCGCTTTGTATTCAGGGCGCATTTTCAGAAATCCCAGCAATACCACTTCTTCTTTCACTTCATATTCAATACCCCCTGCCGCCGTTTTTGACAATTCATTTACCTCCACCATGTGCGGATGAAGTTCACCGAATTTTCTGAAATTCAAAACGCATTCATACACTCGGGCCAAATCGCCGGGAAAGGAATAATGAAGCAAAAGGGATTTTGTGGGCATTAGCGGCGTGATGCTTTAGCTATAGTTTTGTAGGATTGATGTAGCTTAAATGAGCAATTTTGCCAAAATCTCTGTCATTATCTAACAATAGAATTAACTCATGAACCATTGCAGTAGCTGCTATAACAGCGTCAGGAAGCTTAATTTTGAATTGTCTTCGAATAATAATTGTCTTATTGGCAATCATTTCCGAAAGCTCGTACTCATTGGCTATTTCAATAAAATCCTCAACCAATTTTTGAGTCTGTTGATCCGTTTGCCAACTTAACAGTTCAATCCAATTGATGATAGAAATTCGGCAATCATTAGCATCAAAAATAGTATCTACCAATTCACTTCCTTTCTCCGAAAGTTGCTCTTGAATGTATTTAACAAAAACATTTGTATCAATTAAATATCCCTTTCCCATTCATTACGAAGCTCTTGTATTTGTTGGCCGTGGGCATCTTTTTGAGTTTGAGTAAGGTGCTTTAATGCCCCTCGAAATCTTCGGGAAGGTTTTTCTGCAGTAGGCGTTTCCTGTACCGGATACAGAACTGTTACTAAAACTTTTGCTTTTTTAGGGACATTGTTAGGTTCATCCCACACAATATGCCCATTTTCTAATGTGCCTTCAAATGTTTGTAACATAACATTAAGGTTTTGGTCATATACAAATGTACGTACTAAAAGATCATTATTCCATAATTGTTAGTCAATTCTATCACTTTGATTATCTCTTAAAGCACTTTCAGAGTCAATTGCGTATTTATCCAAAATTAGAATATTGCCTTTCAGACTCTTATAAAAGTCAAGCAATTATAATAATCATGATATCGATTTCTCCGGCTTTACGCCAAAAAAGAACCCGATCCAAGGTACTCGACGTATCACCAACTCGTACAAAACCATGGAACCGATAAAGGTAGCGGCTACAATAAGGAGGTATTTTACGGCAATTCCGTAATCTGTTTTGAGAATGAAATAGCCGGCAATAAGCAAAACGGTTTGGTGAAGAATGTAAAAAGGATATACTGCTTTATTGGTATATTGAAGAACAGGAAGGTTCTTGTTAAAGTATTTCTTAGCCAAACCGATCAGGCCCAAAATCCAGGTAACAACATTCACACTGCTGAAAACTTGAAATCCAAAATACCCCAATGCGCTGCTTTCCAGAAAATTTTTACCCTTTGCGTGCAGCCCAAAATAGATCATTGAGAACGAAACGCAGCCCACAAAAACATAAAGCCACGTATCTTTTTCTATAGCATTCCAAAGCTTTTCGGTCGATGCGGTGAAATAACCGTAGATGAAGATCAAAATGTAAAAAGCAAAATTATACCAATCGCTTATTAAATTTCGGGTAGTGGGCCACGCGGCACGTAAGGTAATTTCGACAATAATTAACGGCACCGCAAACACAAAAAGCAGCGCGGCTCTGCCGGCCAAAAAGGTATGCAATCGTTGGACGAAATTTGTTCCTTTTTCCGTCCGGAAAAGCAGGAATAAAGGCAACGTAATCAGTGTAAATACAAACAGATATACTAAGAACCATAAGTGGTTCCAAGTAAAATTTCCCTGCGGATAAACGCCGTCAAAAAAATGGGGATAAAACTGAAAATAGGAACCGACAAATTTGTTTTGGTACAGCCGTTCAATGTAAACCTGTGGAGGAATCACTACCAAAATACCGAAAACAAGGGGAATAAATATCCTGACAAAACGCTCTTTGAGAAATGCGCCGGCCGTCCTTTTTTTAAGCGCAAATTTGATACCTGCGCCCGAAATGAAAAACAACAGTGGCAATCGCCATTGGTTCAAAAACAGCATCGGCAGTTTTAAATCATTGCTGAAGATGTCGTTTTGAATGTGAAAGCCCCAGTCTACAAACATGAGGCCTGTATGATAAAAAACCAGTAAACTGAAAGCAATGACGCGAAGCCAATCTAAATAATAACGCCGAGTATCTGTTTTGAGGTCAGACATAAATGAAGGGTTTGGCAAAGGATGTTTTTCCTTCCGAAATGTTGCTTCCATTGTACATTTAAACCATTATTGGACTATCTTCCATCCTTCCGGTGTCTTTACAGTAGCGCAACCGGGGCTGCCATCTTTGGCCGTACCCGGCACTTTTATTTCCAACACTGCCTGTGGGAGACTTTGCATTTGATGAATCATTTCCCACGTAATGCTCTTCAGCGGAACCTTCAATCGGCGGCTCCAGATCGAATCAAATTGGCCGGCGGCAGTGCCAATGTCAAGGTAGACGAAGCGCTCTTTGGGGGAACCTTGCGCCATCGCACCCAGAAACACCGGAAATTCATCCGTTTCTGATTTTACTTTCAATGTAAATTCAAACAGAAGGTCTTTTCCTTCAAATTGCTGTTTTTGAATGGTTTGATAAAAGGAACCACTGCCCTCTTGAAGTCCAATAACTACGCCCGATACCGGCTTTTCTAAAATTATCCTAAGTTTCAATTCCATTTTTAAGATAGGCTGATATTTTGTTTCTAAAGATACAAAGTTTCCAAATACTACTCCTGTTTACATTCGGTTTTGAGAAACCTCATCGTCAGGTTTGAGAACCTGACGTTACATTGGCGTAGTGTACTTTTGGTGCTGTGCTTTCGGTTTCTCAAAACCGAAAGAATTAGAAATTCAGGTCAAAAAAATATTTTACATACAAATACCAAATAAATCAAATTGATTTTACATACATTTACTAAATAAATAACATCAGGTATCATTTTTTATGAAAGGAAGCAATCTGGGAGAATTTGAAGAATTGGTTTTACTCACTATTGCAGCGCTGATCAGTGAGGCTTACAGCGTGGCTATTTGTGATGAATTGGAAAAACATACCGGCCGCGCCGCGAAATTGGGAGTAGTGCATTCTGTATTGAATCGACTGGAAGAGAAAGGATTAGTCAAAAGTCAATTGGGAGAAGCAACGAGTACGCGCGGTGGCAAACGCAAACGTTTTTACGAAGTGACGCAAACGGGCAAAATTGCCTTAATGCGCGCCAAAGATGTGCGTGAAGGGCTTTGGCGCATTATTCCCGGTTTTAACTTGGAAGGCTCTCTATGAAAACCTCTGCCACTTCTCCGCAACCACCCCGCTGGGCGCAACGATTTCTGCGCTGGTATTGTCGTGCCGAATTATTGGAAGACTTACAGGGCGATCTTAATGAGTTTTTTGACCGCAACCTGAAAGCCAAAGGTGCCAAACGCGCCCGCTTCATTTATTGCCTTGATGTATTGAAGTTCTTCCGCTTTTATACCGTACGAAAATTCGATTTTTTTCACCCTATAATTCCTTGGATCATGATTAGCAGCTATTTTAAAACATCACGGCGCAGTTTGGTGCGCAACAAATTATTTTCAGCCATTAACATCATTGGTCTGTCCATTAGTATGTCGGTCGGATTACTCTTGATCGCCTTTCTTACCGACCTGCTTTCGTACGATGATTTTCACGAAAAGAAAGACCGGATTTATCGGATCATTACGACCAGCCAACGACCGGGCCAACGACCTATGGAGCTTGTTTCGGGTTCGGTAAAAACAGGTAAAAAAATTAAAAATGAACTGCCGGGTGTTGAAAAGACAACACTCATTCGTTGGGGATTTGGCGGCGATGCGCAGATTGGTGACACCAAAATTCCACTGTCAGGGCTGTGGGCCGATAATGATTTTTACAAGGTATTTTCGTTTTCATTGCTCAAAGGCGATCCAAACACCGCTTTGAAAGAACCTTACTCCTTGGTATTGACCGAAAAAACGGCAAAAAAACTGTTTGGTGACACTGACGCGTTGGGTAAGTCTATTCGTTTTGATACCCTGAATTACGTAGTGACGGGCATCATGAAAGACATTCCCAAACTCTCGCACCTGCGGTTTGAGGCACTGGTTTCTTATGCAACCATCGAACTGCAAAATCCCGGGGGAGCCGACGGGGACTTTTTAAGTTGGGAAAACATTTATTCGAATTTCACTTACTTGGTTTTACCTAAAAACGGAAACCGCCAAACTTTGCAAGACCGTCTGAATCAATTCAGTAATCAAGAGAATAAGAATATAAAAAATCATATCATTTCGTTGTCGCTTCAACCGTTGAGTGAGGTGGTGATCGGTAACAGAGTGGAAAACTCCATTGGCCCTACCATAAACAGAATTGCAATATGGATATTGAGCGGATTGGTAGTGGTTGTTATCCTTTCGGCCTGTTTCAATTACACCAACCTCTCCATCGCCCGTTCACTCCGCCGCTCGCGCGAGGTGGGCATTCGCAAAGTAATCGGGGCATTGAAGGGTCATGTATTGGGGCAGTTTATCATGGAATCAGTACTCATTTCTTTACTGGCATTGGCCTTCTCCTTTATCTTATTTCTGTTTTTAAGAACCCAATTTCTTTCGCTAGCACCGCAAATCAGTGACCTTATTTCCCTGGAACTTTCTCCATTACTTATTGTCTATTTTATCGGATTTTCCATCTTTGTCGGCATTCTGGCAGGGTTCCTGCCGGCTTTGTTTTTTGCCCGCATTAAAGCCGTTCAGGTGATGAAAGACATGGCATCACTGCAATTATTCCGTCGGGTTACGATGCGAAAAGTACTTATTGTGGTGCAATACACATTATCGCTCATTTTCATCACCACTACGGTCATCGGGTACAATCAATACAAAAGTTTTCTGGTTTTTGATTTAGGCTTTACTACGGAGAATATTTTAAACATTCGGATGCAGGGAAATAAAGCGGAAGTATTTAAGAAGGAATTGGCTGCTCTTCCGGCAGTAAGTGATATTTCTACCTCCCGCATGATAACAAGTTTAGGAAGTAAATATGGCATGTCCATGAAATATCAAACTGACTCAACGGGCGTGTGGCTAAACTTTGTGGATGAAAAGTATTTTCCTATTCATAAACACCAATTTTTAGCGGGGAGCAATTTCCGGACTCGTCCGAAAAACGGTGAAGAAACCGAAGTAATTGTGAATGAACAATTGCTCAAGCGTTTTAACATCGCGAAACGCCTCCCTGTGAAAGCCATTGGCAAACAATTGATTACGCCTGAAGGCAAACACCTGAGCATTGTAGGTGTGGTGAAAGACTTTCATTATGGTACGTTGGAAGACAAAATTGAGCCTTTAGTGTTTCGCTATTCATCGGAAGAGTCGGGCGGCTATCTCAATGTCAAAATCAGCTCTAACGATTTGCCCGGCGCGATGGAAAGTATTAAAGAAGCTTGGAAGAGGATAGATAAAACGCATCCGTTGGATGCTCGTTTTTATGATGACCAAATTGAAGAAGCATATCGTCAATTTTCGGTCATGGTCAAAGTGATCGGTTTTCTGGCTTTTCTGGCTATTTGCATCGCTTCTATGGGGCTGTTTGGGATGGTCGTGTTTACTACCGAAACCAAGCTAAAAGAAATCAGTATTCGCAAAGTATTGGGAGCCAATGAATTTACCTTGGTCTATTTGTTGAGCAAAGGTTTTTTAATGCTGCTCATACTTTCGGCGCTGATAGCCCTTCCTGCCACTTATTTCTTCTTTGAACAAGTGGTACTAACCAAATTCGCCTATCATCAGTCTATTAGCTTGGCAGAACTTTTAGCCGGGGTTTTGGCAGTAATGACGCTGGCCTTTTTACTCATCGGATCACAAACCCTGAAAGTAGCACGAAGCAATCCCGCAAAGGTGTTGAAGAGTGAATAGTTTATAGAACTAAAATGATTTTGCCCCATAAAATGGTGCCGACGTTTTCTCGACAGCGAAAACGTCGGCACCATTTTTATGTATCGTTTAACGCCTTTATTTGTGTTTTTCACCGGCAATCTCACAGCATTCCGACCAAGCCAACGACCTGTTGTTCACCATTCAATACGACTAAATTTGCCGGATAGCCCGTTTTGATCTTCCCAAATCGGTCGCCAACACCGAGATGTTGGGCAGGGTACATGGATGCCATTCGAAAAGCTTCGTCTTTAGGAATACCTACGTGCTGAATGCAGTTACGCACGGCATCAAGCAGTGTGATCGCCGAACCGGCCAGTTTACCTTCGTCGTTGAGGAGACGGTGGCCGTCGTAATTGGCAATGAAATCTTCAAATTCAAACCGCATAGGATCGATCTTAGCCAAAGTCGCATCTGAGATCAGAAAAAGGCGCTCACGCATGAGCTGTTTGGCAATGCGCACCGTGGCATAATCGCAATGGTATCCATCTACTATAATGCTGGCATTGACCGTAGGCGTATCCCAAATTGCCGTTACTACGCCGGGTTCCCGGCTTTCAAACGGCCGCATGGCATTATAGAGGTGAGTAGCCAATTGAATGCCGCCGTTAAAATAACTTTTGGATTGTTCGTAAGTGGCATTGGTATGACCCAATGAAAGAATAATATCACTTTCCTGCAAAAGATGAAATAATTCTTCGGGCCATATTTCGGGGGCAATGGTCATGACCGTCAGCAACCCTTCACATGCGGCGATGATCTCGGCAATTTCCGCTTTGATAGGCACGCGCACCGCATTGGCACTGTGGGCACCGCGTTTGGTAAAATTAATAAAAGGCCCTTCTATGTGTAATCCTAAAACTCCCGTTTTTCCTGAAGCAATATAGGCTTTGGTTACTTCAATCGCCTTTAAAATTCGTTCGTGTGAGGTAGAATACAGTGTAGGCACCAGAGCAATTGTTCCGTCTTGGCGGTGCGTTTCGACCATATCGGTGAGTGACTCTTCCGACAGATCTCGTACAAAAAAGCCATTTTTCCCGCCATACAGTTGCAGGTCGACCAAACCCGGCAGGAGGTCGTGGCCCTGCAGATCAATGGTTTGTAGGTCTTGGGGAATGTCGTTTTGCAGCACAACATTTGTAATGATTTCATTTTCAACAAGAACCGCATAATTGGTCAAAACCTCTTCGCCGGTGTAGATCGTGCAGTTGGTGAGAGCGTGCATCTGATAGTGATTTTTTTTGGAACTTCCCGAAAGATGTAGAACTTTCGGGAAGTTTTCCAACGAACAATGAATAAAATTTGGCTTTCTTCTCCGCATTTGAGCGGCCATGAACAAAAATACGTACAGGAAGCATTTGCAACCAACTGGGTCGCCCCCCTTGGTCCAAATGTCGATGGTTTTGAGCGGGATCTTTGTACATATGTCGGCGCAGAGCATGCAGCAGCCCTTTCCTCGGGAACGGCGGCCCTTCATTTGGCATTAGTGCTGTTGGGGGTTGGCCGCGAGGATAGGGTCATCTGCCAGTCATTTACGTTTGCCGCTTCCGCTAACCCGATTGCTTATCAGGGTGCGGTACCCGTTTTTGTAGATTCAGAGCCGGAAACGTGGAATATATGCCCAAATGCGCTGGAAACTGCCATTAAAGGCGAAAAAGCAAAGGGCAAAAAAGTGAAAGCGGTAATTGCGGTACATCTCTACGGGATGCCGGCAAAGATGCGCGAAATTCAGGAAATCTGCCGCCTTTATGATATTCCGCTCATTGAAGATGCTGCGGAAGCATTGGGAGCTTCCTATCATGGACAAAAAATGGGAAGTTTTGGTTTATTGAATGTATTATCGTTCAACGGCAATAAGATCATTACCACTTCAGGAGGAGGCGCACTGCTTTCCGATAATGAAATTTTTATTCAAAAAGCACGTTTTCTGGCCACCCAAGCCCGCGACAATGCCCCTCATTATCAGCATTCCGAAATCGGCTATAATTACCGATTGAGCAATATTTGCGCAGGCATCGGGCGCGGACAGATGGAAGTGATCGACGAACGAGTGGCTCAACGGCGCGCCAATTTTGCGTTTTACCAAAAAGAATTGGGAAATAGTGAAGGCATTATATTCCAACCCGAAACCGAAGGCAATTTTTCCAACCGATGGTTGAGTTGTATCGTTGTTAACCCTGCGCTGACGGGCGGCATCACACGGGAAGCTATACGATTGAAATTAGCCGCCGAGAACATCGAAGCACGCCCCTTGTGGAAACCGATGCACCTACAGCCTGTATTCAAACATGCGATCTATTATGGAGGTAACACTGCTGAAAAATTATTCAACAACGGGCTCTGCCTCCCCTCAGGTTCAAATCTGACAGAGGAAGATTTAGAGAGAGTTGTAATAAACATCAAAAAGAGCCTAGGGTAATGTGATATAGATAATGTGTTATCGGATGCCTTCATCCGATACAAAGGTTTCTCAAAACCTTGAAAACGAAGGTATAAAAACGTCAATAGAGTGGGTTTTGAGAAACCCACTCCACAAGTTCAACTTCACACACTCAATAATCCATCGGATCATCGGCCACGCGTGTATTGTCGTGCCATGTACTCATTTCGGCCATATCTTCGGCGGAAAGAATAAAATCGAACACATCAATGTTTGCCGCCAAACGGCTTTTGCTTACTGATTTAGGAATCGTAACAGCATCTTGCTGCAACGACCAGCGAATTAAAACCTGAAAGGTAGTTTTGTCGTATTTTTCAGCGATTTTTACCAGTCTTGGGTCATTTGCTTTCAGTCCGCGCACCAACGGTGCATAGCCCTCCACCTGAATGCCCCGCTGCCGGCAATAGTCCAATTGCTCAGGCAAATAGCAGTACGGGCTCAGTTCAAACTGATTGACGGCAGGGATAATTTCCGCCTCAGGCCAAAGCTCTTCAAAATGAGGAATGTAGTAATTCGAAACGCCGATAGCACGCGCTTTGCCATCGGTATAGATCTTTTCCAACGCCTTCCATGTTTCAATGCGATGGCCACGCACCGGCCAATGAATCAAATACAGATCCACATAATCGGTATTCAATTGACGAAGACTTTCTTCAAAAGCGCGCAATGTTGGCTCAAAGCCCCGGTCCTCGTTTTGAACTTTAGTGGTTACGAAAATTTCTTCACGCGCCAGACCGCTTTCGCGCATAGCCTGTCCCACCTCCCGTTCATTGCGATAAGCAGCGGCGGTATCTACGAGTCGATATCCTAATTCAAACGCCCACAATACTGCCTGTTTAATGTCTTGGTCCGGTTGCGGATCATAAATGCCTAAGCCAAATTGCGGCATGGTAACACCATTATTGAGGGTGATAAGTGGAATATACAGAAAGTGTTTTAAATCGCGCAATGTAATTCTGAGACCAAAAGGATGAGATTTCAAAAATAAGAGATTTTAACGGCTAAGCCTTCTCATCACGATTTCCAACAAAACATTTTTTAAACTTGCAATTCAAAGTGACATTTTACAGCCTTATTCGTCAATACAAAATATACCTTTATTGATTTTATCACTACTTATTATGAGAAACCGTATTCGTTTTCATGGGATCCTTATCCTAATCGGCATAGTCTTCCTGCAATCCTGCTCGCGTAATCCTGTAACGGGCAAACGGGAAATTATCCTGATGTCGACCGATCAGGAGATTGCTTTGGGTCAACAGTCTCACCCTTCCATCATAGCCTCTATGGGTCTGTATGAAGACAAGAAACTGCAAAGTTTTATTACCGAAAAAGGCATGGCAATGGCTAAAATTTCCCATCGCCCCGACCTGCCTTATCAGTTCAATATCATTGATTCTCCCGTCGTTAATGCCTTTGCGGTGCCCGGTGGGTACGTTTATTTTACGCGTGGTATTATGGCCCATTTCAACAATGAAGCCGAATTTGCGGGCGTATTGGGACATGAAATCGGCCACGTAACGGCGCGCCACTCTGCACGCCAACAGACGAGCCAAATTTTGGGAACGGTTGGGCTAATCGCCGGCATGGCTATTTCGCCCAAATTTGCTCAGTTTGGTGAGCAAGCCATGCAGGGTTTGCAAATGTTGATGCTTAGTTATAGCCGCGCCCATGAATCTGAGTCAGACAAAATTGGGGTGGAATATTCGAGCAAAGTAGGGTATGATGCGCATCAAATGGCCAACTTTTTCGGTACCATTAAGCGTATTTCGGATAACTCAGGGCAGTCTATTCCAAATATTATGTCAACGCACCCCGATCCGGGCGACCGTTTTAACAATGTTCATGCAATGGCGACCGATTGGCAAGCCAAAAATGCGGGCAATTACGCCATTAATCGGGACAGCTATTTGCAAATGATCAACGGTATTGTGTACGGTGAAGACCCTAAACAGGGGTTTGTGGAAAACAATGTTTTTTACCATCCTGAACTGCGTTTTCAATTTCCTGTACCTGCCGACTGGCAAACGCAAAACTCGCCCGAGCAACTGGTCATGGCACCTAAAGATGGTAAATCAGGAATATTGTTCAACGTTGCCCAAGGCAAAATGCTTGATTCAGCGGCACAAAATGTGGTGAAACAATACAATTTGAAAGTGCTTGAGTCTACGCGCAAAACCATCAACGGCAACCCGGCCATTGTAATAGTATCACAACAAATTCCTCAACCGCAACAGGGACAAGCCCAACAACCACAAACACCCGCCACTACAGTGCAGATCGGGACATGGTTGATTCAATACAACGGATTGATCTATGCCATGCACGGTTTATCTACCGCCGACATTTTTCCTTCGTTGTTTCCAACCTTCAAAAATACCGCCGAAAATTTTCGTTCGCTGAGCGATCCTGACAAGCTTAACCGCAAACCCGAACGCATATTTGTAAAAAGTGCGCCCCGTAACGGTACATTTAAGGAAATTATGAGTGCTTTGGGAATGCCCGCAAGTCGCTTAGAAGAGTTGGGAGTGGTCAACAGCATGAAAGCCGATACGCCCATCCAGAAAGGAATGTTGGTGAAAGTGATCGGGAAGTAATGAGAATCCACCTTATAGGTCTGGTTATCATTGTATATCAGGCCTATAAGGTTTTCTGACTTCTATCCCAACGCATAACGCTTGCCGGGCAGTGAACGCACATAGCCTTGCAACTCCAGATTAAGCAGTAACGTTGCCAGTTTGCCCGTGGATACCTGGCTTTCCCACGTAAGATTATCAATGTGCATTTCTCCTTTTTGACGAAGTAACGAAACAATTTGGCTTTCTTCCAACGTAAAATGTTCGGGAACTTCGATCTTGACAGATGATTTGTTGGATAGCCAACTCAGGGATTCCAGCAAATTATCCACTCCCGTAAAAATCTGGGCTTTGTTGGCACTTATCAGATTATTAGGGCCAATGGAATACGGATTTGAGAGATTTCCGGGCACAGCAAACACATCTCGGTTGTAATTATTGGCAAACTCGGCGGTAAGCAATCCTCCTCCTTTTTTGGCAGATTCTACCACAATAACAGCATCTGAAAGACCTGCAATGATGCGGTTTCGGGCCGGAAAGCGCATAGGATCAGGCTTAGTTCCCAAACAATATTCCGTTACGATCCCGCCGTTGCTTTCCATCTCAACCGCGGTTTTGGCATGACTGTCAGGATATACCACATCCACTCCCGTAGCCATAACGCCAATGGTAGGCATATGACTCCTGACACTAGCCCGATGCGCCGAAATATCAATGCCGTATGCAAGGCCGCTGACAATCGTTACGTCATGATTGACAAGGCCTTCCACGATCTGTTCCGTGATGTTTCGACCATAATCGGTGGCTTTGCGCGTTCCGACCAACGACACATAGCGTCCGTTGTTAAAATCAATGTTACCTTTTGTATACAGCAAAACGGGAGCATCGTACAGTGATTTGAGCCGTTGCGGGAAAGCAACATCGGTGTAAAAAACAATGTTGCCATTTACTTTTTCCAGCTTCACTAATTCAGCTTCAGCTGTCTTTAATCCTTCTTTTTGTAAAATGGTCCGTGCCAGTGCTTCCCCTACGCCCGTAACACGGATCAATGTTTTAAAATTGGCCTCAAAAACCTTTTGGGCATCTCCAAAATGAGCCATTAAATACCGAATCAGTACACCTCCCAACCCGGGAGTTAAATGCAATCCTAACTGATAAAGACGTTGGTCCATGAATTAAGTTTAGTGTTCATTTTTAATACCACCTCCCAAGTATTGACAATTGATCAAAGCATCAATGCCGGGATATGGAACAGGCACTTTTTCGTATTGGTAGGCTACTTTGAGCGAACGCGTATGATTATTATCGCCCATGGCCACATCTACGTCATCCATCGTAAATTGGCAAGGGTGTTCATACCCACAGGCAATCGCGATCTCAAGAATTTCTTTGGTCAATGTTTTGCCATAATTGTAAAAACGCTCGCTTTTCAATGTCGGGTCCAGCCCCGACTGAAGCCACTTATTCTGCGTTGCCACACCCGACGGGCAACGGTTGGTATGGCATAACTGCGCCTGAATACACCCAATAGACATCATGGCTTCGCGGGCTACATTGATAATGTCTGCACCCATCGAAAAAGCCATAATTGCCTGAGCAGGAAGCCCTAACTTCCCTGAACCGATGAACGTGATGCGGTCGGTAAGTCCATGCTTTTTAAAGATCCGGTACACGCTCGAAAAGCCGTAGACCCAAGGCAAAGATACATGGTCGGCAAACGAAGGCGGAGCCGCACCCGTTCCACCTTCTCCCCCATCAATGGTTATAAAATCAGGCCCATGACCTGTTTTTACCATTAACTCAGCCAGCTCCTCCCACATATCCAATTTCCCAACCGCTGCTTTAATTCCGACCGGCAGCCCCGTGGCCTCAGCCATGGCTTCAATAAGATTTACCATCTCCGGCAAGGTAGAAAAAGCACTGTGGGCTGCGGGCGAAATAACGTCTTTCCCCATCGCAACGTGCCGAATATCAGCAATTTCCTGCGTGATCTTGGCGGCGGGCAATACGCCTCCTTTTCCGGGCTTAGCGCCTTGCGAAAGTTTCAGTTCAAGCATCCGAATGGCCGGGTTTTTCTGCGTGAGTTTGACCAATTTTTCCATCACAAAATTTCCGTTTTCATCTCGAATACCGAAATAGGCAGTACCGATATTAAGTACCACGTCGCCGCCTTTGGCATGATACGGCGAAAAACCTCCTTCCCCGGTGTTGTGATAACAGCCAAATTTGGCCGCACCTTCGTTGAGCGAAGTGATGGCAGAGGCCGACAAAGAGCCAAAACTCATTCCGGAGATATTAACGACCTGTTTGGGACGATACGGCTTGCGACGATTATGGCTTAACCCAATGACTTTGGGAGCAGGCAAGACGTACGGATTTTCGCGATAGGGATGATCCGGGGCGAGCCGTTTGGTTACCAATGCCGGTTTGATAAAAATGAACCCCGCACTGTTAACATCCTGGTCAGTTCCAAAACCCTGAAAGTTATTTTCCCGTTTGGACGACGCATATATCCACGAACGTTGCCGGCGATTGAAGGGAAGTTCTTCGCGGTTGTTGGCCACAATGTATTGGCGAAATTCCGGTCCGACGGTCTCCAACCAATACCGAAGATGCCCAATAACCGGAAAGTTATGCAGAACGGTGTGCTTTTTTTGGGTTATATCCCAAATCGCAACCACAACCAAAACCAACAATATCCATGCCCACCAAGGGACCATTGCAATCCAATCTATGAATGTATTCATCAGGGTTTAGTAGTTTTATTAAAAATGGTAAAACAAATCTCTCCTATTTCTCCAATCATTTTTTCGGCCTCTTTTTCGGGCGTTCCACGAATAAAAACCGAGATCACAAAAGGCATAGAAGCAAATACAATGCCTGCATCACCTCGTACGTACGTCAATCCGCCTGTTTTATGCGCTATTTTAACTGTTTTAGGAATGAGCCGAGGCAATGTCACCGTATCTTGATTTTGGTATAGGAATTCCATCATTTGCTCACACAGATCGGGCGTAGCCACTTTATGGCTATAAATAAGACGTAATAATGCGTTGATGTCACGGGGAGTCACATAATTATCGATCCCGCGCGCTACCGCTGCGGTATCCATCATCACTCGATTCAATTGGAGCGTCGACAACCCGAGTTGTTTCATACGATCATTGACCGTTGCTCTTCCGAGTTTTCGAATAAAGATATTGGTGGCCGTATTATCGCTCGCGATCATCATCAAACGAGCTACTTCTTTCAGGGTCATTTGCTTCCCGTCGGGATAGGATGCCATCACCCCTGAACCGCCCGTTTTGTCGGTAGCCAGCAACGTATAGGTTTCATTTAGGCTGATTTTCCCTGCCTTGACCTGTTCCATCAATTCCACCAAGATCGGAATTTTAATGATACTCGCCGACGGAACGGCCTCAGCGGGTCCTTTGCTGAAATACACTTCTCCTTTCAGCGATTCAATTTGCAGGTTTACAACGGTCTTGGCAGGAAGTTGCGAAAGATAAGTTTCAAGGGCGTTAAAAGAAAGGCCTTTTTGCGCATTACTCGCTAGCGTGAGCAGCATGAGGCATAAAAAAATAAGTTGTCGCATCAGAAAAATGGGTTTCCGGCAACAACTTACGCAGAGCAATGATAAAAATCAAGCGGTCTTATTTTTCCGCTCCCGGGGCATCTGCCGGGATGTCAATGTGTTTTTCCAGATCTTTACTTACAAACAGCTTAAATTCAGTTTTTAACTTACGATAATTATCATGAAAAAAGACCATTTTCTCCCGTAAATAGGTTTGTGTCTCACGGATCTCTTCGTTAAAATCTTCTGTTTGTTCTTTAATAACACTGGCGATGATCCCCTCCTGATCACGGAGATCTGCCTGAATGTTTTTAATGGTCCGCTTAAAATGGTCAAACTCTCGTTCAAAGCGTGTCAGTGTTTCTTCAAAGTGGCTCTCTATTTCTTCAACAGGCAAAAACGCGCGCATTTCATGAACCAAATGCGAAAAAAAATCAATTTCCTGCTCAACAAAGATGGTTTCATTGAGCCAAAGCGAATGCTCAAAATGAAATCGCGCCAGATCAAATTTAGTATTTCGTGCCATGATATGCGTGGTTAGATGAATAGACCTAAACTCCTTATTATTTTTTTTTTCAGGTATGAGGTTTATCAACCGATTAACTGACTGATATCAGTTATGGCAAATAAAAACTGCATTGCCTACCCCCTGATTTGAGAATTGTTTGTAGCTTTACGTTGAGCAAAAAACCATTTATCAACCCTTTTTTGAAAATGAAGAAATTCAATTTTACCTTATTATTCCTTGGATTTACGTTCATCGCAATCGCTCAACAAACCAATGGGCAGTTGACAAATACGGCTCGTGATCTGATCAATTTAGACGGGTTTAAACTCAACGCCAATAACTCCAACGTGGGGCTTTTTGGAATAAAAGGACCTAAAGGCAATCTCGTTGGTGATCCTTATCTTGACTCAACCTGGCAAATCGGGAGTATTAAATTATACAAAAAAATAGGCCCTCCGGGACGCGAAGGGGATAGCATAGCTAACGTACCTCTCCGTTTGGACCTGTTTGTCAATGAATTGGAAGTACGGATCGGGGAAGCGAAAGAAGTCAGGGTAGTGACGGGAAACCTAGTCCGATTCTTCACCCTTGAAGCCCCCGAGCGGCGGATTTTTCTGAATACAAACCAATTCAGGTCTGAAGACAACCTTCAGGGATTCGTAGAATTGATCAAAGGCGGACGCTTATCGTTGGTGGAATTAACGAAAACAGCTATCATCAAACCCAACTACAATGAAGCGATGGCGTTGGGAAGCAAAGACACTAAGATCGTAAAGAACAGCCAATATTACGTTGTAAAAGGAAATACGTTGGTAGCGATCGGCTCTTCTAAGAAAAAGTTATTGGATGCTATGGCCGACCGCGCCGATGATGTGGAAGAATTTATAAAGACCAATAAACTCAGCCTCAAATCCCGTAGCGACATCACCAAAGTATTTACGTTTTATAATACTTTATAACGCGCAATCGTCGGGTAATGATCCGAATATTTTACATCTTTACGGGTTTGAAAATCAATCACTTTTAGGCTTTTTTGATCATAAAACTGATTGTCTATTCGAATAAAGCCGGGCGCTTTTCGGTACGTAAATCCAAATCCGCTGCCTGCTTCTTCAAATCCATTCAACAATCGTTTCCGGACTTGTCCATACGCATAACTATAAGGAATCTCGTTAAAATCACCACACACCAACACCGGATGCGGGCTTTCTTCGATCCATTCCGTAAGAATGGCGGCTTCTTCGGCGTGATGGACAAACCCCCATTTCAGCTTTCTGAAAATGTTGAACAATTCATAACGCCCCAAACCGAAGTTTTTTTCACGAACCGCTAATTTTATGCCGCCCACTCGTACGATCATTGAACGTAAATGAACACTTATGAATCGGATGGTATCTCCTTTAATGTTAATATCAGCATAAATGATCCCATTTTGAGCACTGAACTCTTTTTCTTTGTGCTGCACAATCGGATATTTGGAGAGAATTGCCAAGCCGTTTGAATAGTCCTTTCCGGATTCTTCTTCAGAATGCAAAGACACACGATAAGGGTAGCCTTTCTTTTGGAATTGAGAAAATGTTTGCAATTCCACTTGAGTTTCGTGGTTAAAAAACTCCTGAAAACACTTCACATCCGCATCTTCATTCTCAGCCCATTTAATTAATTTGTAGGTATTTTCACGTTCATTTTCGCCCAGGTAACTCTGCATGTCAAACGACATCACATTGTAACTCATGACTTTAATTTCTTTCCCTGAATGCTTTTCGGCCTCCTCCGGGGCTCCCCATCCGTAGGTCCTTGCCCAAAAAGGGAAACTCAGTAACAATGCCAAACCCGATAACCAAGCTTTCTTTGGTCTAATCACTAACCAAAAGCCAAACAACAAAATATGAAGAATCAGTAACAAAGGAAGACTCATCATAATGAACCCCGCAATCCAATGTCCGGTAAAGGCAAAGTAGGTAAGCGTGTAACTGATTAAGGTAAAGCAAAAAAATAATTGCTGAATACGCCAAAAAAGGGGAGTTTTGGATTTCATTGCGTAGTTTTTCACCGACACTGCGTTTTAGTTGCAAAGTAAACAATTCCATGACGAAAATTATTGCCGTTGGTTTAGTATTATCAATTCTTATTGCCTGCAATACCACCAAAGAATCCCAAGAGCAAAAATTAGCCCAAAGTTATTGCGGTGGCTGCCATTTAATGCCAACGCCCGATTTGCTCGATAAAAAAACGTGGAAAGAAAGCGTACTGCCTCAGATGGCGCTGCGTTTGGGCGTTGTCAAACAGAACATTGGCTTCTATCAGGATTTCTCGCCCGAAGAAATTGTAGCTTTGACCCAAGCCAACATTTTTCCCGAAACGCCCATCGTTACGCAGGAACAATGGGAAAGTATTGTTAATTATTACGTCAAAAATGCTCCCGATAAATTGCCCGATTCATCAGGTAAATTTCCTATCGCACCTACGTTAACTCGCTTTGTTCCTAAATCCGATGCTCCTCAGATAGATCCATTTGTTTCGCTTATTAAATTTGATTCTGCTACTAAGAAATTATTTGTGGGCAGTCGTCGCGGAATGGTATCTGTTTTTGACCAAAAATTCAATCGCATTGATTCCATTCTGGTAAGCAGTCCCCCTTCGGACTTGCGTGCGTATGCCGACGGCAGTTTGGATATTTTGTTGATGGGCATCATGGACCCCAACGATCACACGAAAGGAACGTTGGAAAGAGCCAAAAAATCGGCCGACGGTAAAACGTGGACGCTGAATCCGGTTCTCAAAAAACTGCGTCGTCCTGTCAATCAATCTTTTACTGATGTAGATGGCGATGGCCTCGAAGACATTGTGATATGCGAATACGGAAATTATGTAGGACAATTATCGTGGTTCAAACAGGAGAAAGACCATACCTACCAAGTTTTCGAATTGGACCCTGCGGCGGGGGCACGATTGGTTCAACCCTATGATTTTAATCGTGACGGGAAATTAGACTTTTTCGTTTTGATGGCGCAGGGCGACGAGAAATTATTCATTATTTACAACCGTGGTGGCGGAAAATACGAAAAACAGCTATTGCTCAGATTTCCACCCGTATATGGTTCCAGTTACGCCGACTTGGCTGACGTAAACGGTGACGGTTGGGTCGATATAGTATACTCCAATGGTGACAATGCCGATTATTCCCTGATCTTAAAACCGTACCACGGCGTGCGTATCTTTTTGAACAATGGTAAAAATCAATTTGAGGAAAAATGGTTTTTCCCCTTACACGGCGCTTCAAAAGCCCTCGCTGATGATTTTGACAAGGACGGAGATATTGATATTGCAGCCATTTCTTATTTTCCTTCCAAACCGCAGGATGGATTTGTGTATTTTGAGAATCAGGGCAATATGAAGTTTACCGCCCAAACTTTCCCCAATCCGCGACAGGACAAATGGATGCTGCTCGAAAAAGCTGATTATGACCAAGACGGGGATAATGACCTGTTGTTGGGCTATCTTGAGCGACCGCCTTATACAAATCCAATGCCTAAGGGCATGACCGGATTGCATATTCTTGAAAATAAAACCAAGTAAATTGTGTAAGACTTATAATGAACGAGCCTTTGCAGGGTAGAAATTGAAAGAGCATGTCTTAAATTACCAAAGGTCCAAAGTTGAACAGTAAACGATAGCCTGCAAAGGCTTTTACCAAATCCATGCTTACCCGCCGTCATTTTCTCCAACAACTATCAATCGCCGGCGCTGCTTCATTGATAAGCAGCGATCTATGGGCTGATATTCTTAAAAAATCCGATTTTAAAATTGGATATTCCTCCATTACATGGGGTGGAAAAGACGATGTTGCCATTCGCGAGATCGCTTCATTGGGATTCAAAGGTATTCAACTGAGAGCCAACACGTTTGGGCCTTATCGAAACAAGGTCAGTGAACTTCATGATTTGCTTCAAGCCAATAATTTAAAGCTTGCCATGTTTTCAAGCGGAAGTGTGGAAATTGACCCCGCCAAAGAATCAAGCACCATTGATATGCACGTTGCACACGCCAGTTTTGTAAAGGCGTTGGGTGGAAATGCGATTCAAATGACCAATAGCCTCCGCAAAAAAGGTGTTGTTCCTACTGCCGACGAGCTGAAAAAACTCTCGGAGGTAATGAATAAGATCGGGCAGCAAACAGCCGATCTGGGCGTTACGGCGGTTTATCATAACCACATGAATCAGTGGGGCGAAACGCCCGAAGAAGTAGATATGTTGGTTCAGGGAATG
Organism: Runella sp.; assembly: GCF_965279615.1. NCBI lineage: Bacteria > Pseudomonadati > Bacteroidota > Cytophagia > Cytophagales > Spirosomataceae > Runella > Runella sp. The sequence continues at coordinate 1,692,977 of NZ_OZ257252.1, forward strand.
AATCCAAAATATGTGCAATTGTTGTTGGACATTGCCCATTACCGTCAGGGAGGAGGAAAGCCCGAAGAAGCCGTCATCAAATACAAGGATATTTTACATTCTTTGCATTTAAAAGATACCCTTTCGCCCGTTCCCGACAAGCCCGATGACCCAAAAGCTTATCGCTTTGTGGAATTGGGGCGCGGAAATGTGGATGTACCTGCGGTGTTCAAAGCCATTGACAAAATTAAATTTAAAGGTTGGGGAGTGATTGAATTGGACGGTGTGCCTGAAAAAGACAAAACGCCTTTATCGTGTGCTACCACTAATCGTGATTATATTGTTAAGACGCTGAACCATCCTTTATAAGATCACATATCAGAATTCGGTGTCGAACGTTTTAACATTGGAAAAACCTAATTAATTGCCTTTAAAGCCATAATAACCAACCAATTATCACATAAAAGGCAGTATATTGCAGCATTAGAATTCGGAAATTGCAGTAGTCCATCATTCGCATTTTAACGTAATTAATTCATACAACTATAGTAACCCCCGTTTAGAACATATTATCATGGAAAGACGCGACTTTATTAAAAAATCCATTTTAGCCGGTACTGCCACCGCGATGTCGGCTACCAGCTATGCCAAAATCATCGGCGCCAATGACCGCGTACGCGTAGGTGTCGTTGGATTCTCAGACCGTCACCGCGCCTCACACGTAGGTCCGTTCAAGGAATTATCTAAAAAAATGAACTTTGAAATGACCGCCGTTTCCGACATTTGGAATCGCCGTCGTGATGAAGGAAAAGCGTTCTTAGACAAACAGTTGGGAGGTAACGTAAAAACATTTCGTAATAACGAAGAAATGTATGATGCCAAGGTCGTAGACGCCGTATTTTTGAGCACTGCCGATTTTCAACATGCCCTTCATACCGTAGAGGCCGTAAAAGCAGGTTGTGATGTATACGCCGAAAAACCGTTGGCCGAAACAATGGCAGACAACCGCGCCGTATTGAAAGCCGTCAAAGCTTCAGGGAAAATCGTTCAGATCGGTTCACAACGTCGTAGCGGTGAAAACTACTGGGCGGCTGACGAGTTTATCAAATCAGGCAAATTCGGCCCCATCGTTATGGTGGAATTGATGTGGAACGTTAACCAACCCGGCCGCTGGCGCCGTCCTGAATTGACCAAAGACCTGAAAGAATCAGATGTAGACTGGGTACGCTATCAACTCAATCGTCCCAAAGCAGCTTTTGATCCTCGCAAATACTTGGAATACCGTTTATTCTGGCCTTATTCTTCAGGAATTGCCGGTCAGTGGATGAGCCACCAAATTGACACGGTACACTGGTTCAGCGGTTTGCCACACCCACGCTCTGCGGTAGCCAATGGCGGTATTTATCAGTGGAAAGACGGGCGTACCAATGCTGATACCCTTACGGTCGTATTTGATTACGGTCCGCTCAATGATCCTACCACAGGCTTCCAGGTACAGTTTACAAGCCGTTTTTCTAACTCAGCGGGTGAAACCAAAGAATTGTATTACTCAAACGGTGGTATGATCAATTTGGATACCAATGAGATCAGTTCAACAGGTGGCTTGCGCGAACGCGAAGCCGCCGCGATGGGATTGAAAGCCAATTTAGTAGCTCCTTTCAAACTCGAAGGTATAAAAGTTGCTACCGATGCAAACACGGGCGGCGATCCATTGACTTTCAATCACATCAAAAACTGGATGGAGTGCGTGCGCAGCCGCAAGCAGCCAAACGCTCCGATTGAGGCAGGTTATCAACACTCTATTGCAACCATCATGGCCAACGCCGCTTACCGCACCGGTCAGCGCGTTACGTTCGACGAAAAAACGCAGGAGGTATTGGCCGGCGGCAAACCGTTTATGTACTAGAATTAGGTTTAAAACGATACTGAAAGAGGCGGCACCAAACGGTCCGCCTCTTTTTTATTGTCCTTAAAATAGGTATTGGATTTACCTTATTCAAAAGCTTCTATTTCTGTATCTGAAACGATCAATTTTATGCCGTCGAGTTGTTTGATCACCACCGAAGAACCCATTGCAATAGGGTGTCCTTTTCGGGTTAATGCGATCCATTCTGTTCCCCGATAAAAAACTTTACCTTCTCCATCGGATGGAATTGTCTGCACCACGGTTGCTTTATCACCGACGTATTCCGAATATTCCAGCGTCTTGTTTTTACGACGCGAAAACTGTTGCAACGGCTTCCGTAATGCCAGCATAGAAAGCACTGAAATGACCGAAAAACTGAAAAGTTGCGAATTTACGGCCGGTATAATTCCCATCCATGACAACAGCGCCGTCGCAAATGCCCCAACACTCAGAAATAAGAAAACAAACGATACTGAAAGTAACTCTGCTATGAGCATAGCCACTCCAACAATTACCCAAATCTGTGTAGAATCCATTTGATTAATAAACATTTATTTACCGCAGGCTTTATTTGCCTGATTTATTTTCGTGTTTTACTACGCTCATGGCTGCCGCGATCATCGATGCCATGTCTCCAAAATTGGCCGGCAGAATCATCGTGTTGGTCGATTTGGCCAAGTTACCGAACTGTTGCACCATTTGCTCTGCCACTTTGAGTTGTACGGCGTCCATCCCTCCTTTTTCCTGAATGGCCGCTGCCACTACCCTGATACTTTCGGCCGTTGCATCTGCCACTGACATAATGGCCGCTGCCTGTCCTTCTGCCTCATTGATCTGACGAGTTTTTAAGGCTTCCGATTCCAATACTACCTTCTGTTTTTGTCCTTCAGCTACGTTGACGGCCGCCATTTTTTCACCATCCGATTGCAAGATCAACGCGCGGCGTTCACGTTCTGCCTGCATCTGCTTCTCCATCGCGTGCAATACGCTTTGCGGTGGCGTGATGTTCTTGATTTCATAACGAAGCATTTTCACGCCCCAACCAATGGCGGCTTCATCAATAGCATGTACGACTGCCTGATTGACCGTAGTCCGTTCTTCAAACGTTTTATCCAGATCAATCTTGCCCATTTCCGAACGCATGGTAGTTTGAGCCAACTGAGTTACCCCAAAGATATAATCGCCAATTCCGTAAGAAGCGCGCTGTGGATCAACTACCTGCAAAAAAAGTACACCGTCTACCCGTACCTGTACGTTGTCGCGGGTGATACATATTTGCTCCGGAATATCAATTGCTTTTTCTTTCAAACTATGCTTATAAGCAGTGCGATCAAAGAAGGGAATTATAAAGTTAATACCCGGTTGTAATACTGCATAAAATTTACCAAGACGTTCTACGACATAAGCCGTTTGTTGAGGTACCACTTTGACCGTCATCAATACGATGAGCAAGGCCAAAACGAGAATAACGATAAATGCAATCATGAGGATAGTTAAGGTTTAAATATGAAACGAAAATACGGGATAAAGCTGCGTATTACAACGCTTTAAGGATGAAGGTAGTAAAACTTTCCAAGAACGGTATAAATGTTTATTAAGCGGTAGAAGCACCGGAGCTGCTTCTACGGGAAAGGCTTTATGACTGATAGCAACTATAATATCTTATTATTTTTACATTATTTATCGGGATAGTTACGTATTTAACTGTAATTACATTTAATTTTAGGCTTCTATTTTATACTTTCCCTAAACCTCGTTCCAATCTATGCTTCCAACGCTCGGTCGTCTGCTATTGGCAATTCCAATGGCTGTTTTTGGCGCATTTCATCTTATGAATGCTTCCGTTATGGCAAACATCGTTCCTGCTTATTTACCCGGAAGTATCGTTTGGGTATACATTACGGGAGTCGCCTTCATTGCCGCCTCGCTGGCTATTATTCTTCAAAAAGGGGCAAAAATTGCCTGTATTCTCCTCGCAGTCATGCTTATTGTATTTGTGGTATTGGTACATCTGCCCAAATTTTTGGGAGGAGATCAATCGGCGCTCAGTACGGTTCTCAAAGACTTGGCAATAGCCGGAGGAGCATTGATTTTGGCAAGTACCGAGAAAGATTAAATAACAAATAATACCTCTTCAATGTCAACAATCTGCTTTACCCCGAAGCCAAGATTCATGCCAAAACAGAATTTTGTCTAACTTTGAAAAAATTTCAGCATTCATGGTCAAAGCAGAAGTAATTACGATTGGTGACGAAATATTGTTTGGACAGATTACCGACACTAATACCCAGTGGATTAGCACCGAATTAACGAATATCGGCATAAGAACCATCCGAAAATCGTCGGTCGGAGATACCGAAGGAGCCATTTTAGAAATCCTCGCCGAAGCCGAAAAACGAGCGGATGTCATTCTCATAACGGGTGGTCTGGGGCCTACAAAAGACGATATTACAAAAAAAACGCTTTGCACTTATTTTAATACCGAGCTGTATATTAACGAAGAAGCATTGACGTTCATCACTGCTTTTTTTGAAAAAAGAGGGCGCCCCATGACCGACCTTAACCGCATGCAGGCGGCGCTTCCCAAAAACAGCACTTACATTCCTAACCTCTGGGGCACCGCTCCCGGCATGTGGATCGAACACAACGGCAAGGTATTTATCTCCATGCCCGGTGTGCCGTTTGAGATGAAAAACCTCATGACTCATGCCATGTTGCCCAAATTGCAGGCCTTTTTTGAAACGCCGGTCATTTACCACAAAATGATTCATACTATCGGGATCGGCGAATCATTCCTTGCCGAGCGCATCGCCGATTGGGAGGATAATCTGCCTTCGCATATCAAATTGGCTTATTTGCCCAATTTTGGGCAGGTACGTCTTCGGCTTACTGCCACCGGAACGGACTTAGAACAACTCAAAAAAGACGCTCAAACGGAAGTTGAGAAACTGATACCGCTGATCAGCATCAACATATTTGGCTACGATAATGTTGAAATTGAGAATGTGATCGGCGCTCTTTTAAAAGAACGTGGCCAAACGCTTTCTACGGCTGAAAGCTGCACAGGCGGGTATGCATCGCATTTGGTCACAAAAGTGCCGGGCTCATCGCAGTATTTTGTCGGTGGAGTGGTCAGTTATAGCAACGAGGTCAAAATAGCTGAATTAGGGGTCAAGCCTGAAACATTGGCGGCGTTTGGCGCGGTAAGTGAGCAGACGGTCGTTGAAATGGCTGAGGGAGTTCGCAAACGCCTCAATACGACATATGGCATTGCGGCAAGCGGTGTTGCAGGGCCCGATGGCGGAACGGACGAAAAACCCGTCGGTACCATCTGGATCGCAAGTGCCGGACCGGACGGTACTGTTACTCAAAAATTACAACTTGGAAAATTTCGCGAACAAAACATCCAATTCACAAGCGTTTATCTGTTGAATTTACTGAGAAAACAGATTCTTGGCTTGTAAGCACAGCTCTATAATACGTTAAAAGTTTGCGAGTTTGGAATAGAATTTAACACGAAAACAAATGGCAACAGTTGAAATGGTGATGCCCCGAATGGGAGAAAGCGTCATGGAATGTACCATCATCAGCATCTTAAAACGAGTAGGCGACCGTGTCGAATCTGATGATTCTGTCATGGAAGTTGCTACCGATAAAGTAGATACCGAAGTTCCCAGTCCTTACAGCGGCACTATCAAAGAAATATTGGTTCAGGAAGGTGATGTAGTTGCCATCGGAAACGCAGTTATGCGGATTGAAACTGAGGCAATAGCGCACGTCAATGGCTCAGGCTCGTCTGCGCCAAAAGGAGATGTGCCTCAGGAAGCAGTTGAGTTGGAATCTCAGTTTCAGGCGTTGGTTTCACCGTCTGTACAAAGTACCCCTTCTGAAGTCTTAGTCTCTTTGGACAACGCGCGTTTTTATTCTCCTTTAGTGCTCAATATCGCCCAAACCGAAGGAATTTCGCGTCAGGAGCTTGATCAGATTGCCGGCACCGGTACCGAAAAACGCGTCACAAAGCATGATATTTTAGGATACATTGAACAAAAGAAAGTAGGGGCAGGCCTCGCGTCTGCCCAAGGCCTTGCGTCTGCCCAAGGCCTCGCATCTGCCCAAAGCCTCGCATCTATCCAAAGCCTTGCGTCTGCCCAGGATCCGGAATCTATTCAAGACAAGCCAACAGTCAAACAGTCAGCGGCTTCAATTCGGAAATCAGGCGTAGAAATCATTCCGATGGACCGAATGCGAAAAGTAATTGCGGAACGGATGTTGGAATCACAGCGTATTTCAGCGCATGTATCATCGTTTGTAGAAACCGACATGACCAATATCGTGCTTTGGCGGAATCAGATCAAAGATGAATTCAAAAAACAAACGGGTGAAGGAATTACTTTCACGCCCCTGTTGATTGAGGCCGTGGTGAAAGCTATTAAGGATTTTCCACTGATCAATATATCCGTAGAAGGCGATAACATTCTCAAGAAACGGGATATTAACGTTGGCATGGCGGTAGCCCTGCCAAACGGTAATCTCATTGTACCGGTCATCCATAATGCAGACCAATACAGTCTGATCGGGCTGGCTAAGAAAGTAAATGAATTAGCCAATCGCGCCCGTCAAAATAAACTCACCGCCGACGACCTTTCGGGTGGAACATACACTGTTTCAAACATCGGCAGTTTTGGCAATCTGATGGGGACTCCCATCATCGTCCAACCACAAGTGGCTATTATGGCGTTTGGAGCGATCCAAAAACGCCCTGTGGTGATCGAAACACCGCAGGGAGATGTGATCGGCGTGCGTAGCATGATGTATATTTCTCATTCTTACGATCATCGCGTGGTGGATGGTGCGTTGGGTGGAATGTTTGTTAAACGGGTTTCCGATTATTTGGAAAAATTTGATCTGAATCGTTCCCCTTTTTAAAATCTCACGTAGTTTTATTGACTCACCTGTTTTTCAGTTCCCCAACTTTTTAATCAAGTTGGGGATTTTTTTGCCTGAACAACGCACGGCATACTTCTTTTATAGACAAAGAAACATTAGTTCAACTGCTGTTTTTATCCACAGACAGCTTTTAACATCTTTTCTTATGCCAAAGATAACCACCGCACCCGATGTCCAATTGCACGTTGAAGATTGGGGTCAGGGACAACCCATTGTTTTTTTGCACGGCTGGCCGCTTAGCCACGAAATGTTTGAATACCAAATAAATCAACTGGGTAATGATTTTCGCTGCATCATGATTGATCGCCGTGGTTTTGGACAATCAGACAAACCATGGACAGGTTATGATTACGACACACTTGCCGACGATTTGCAGGTTGTTTTTGAACAGCTTGACCTGCATAACATTACGCTCGTAGGCTTTTCAATGGGAGGCGCCGAAGCCATCCGTTATATCACCAGACACGGCAGCAGCCGTATTTCAAAATTGGTGTTGCTGGGAGCTGCTGCGCCGCGTTTGTTGAAAACACCTGCCTTTGAAGAAGGCGTTGAAAAATCGGTGTTTGATACCATGATCGAAACCGCCATTGAGGACCGTGCCGCATTTATGGAATCTTTTTCGAAAGATTTCTTTGGCGCTACCCTCATCAGTTCACCTTTGAGCAGTAAACTCATGGACTGGTTCCACGCACTTGCCATGAAATCATCGCCCCGTGCTTTTATTAATTGTGTCCTTACGTTCAGTCAGGCAGATTTAAGCGACGAGTTAGCGGGTATTGACGTGCCAACGCTCATTATTCACGGTACCGGTGACAAGATCGTTCCTTTTGATATCAGCGCTAAAGTATTGCACGCCGGCATTGCCGGATCACAGCTGATCTCCTACGAAGACGCGCCTCACGGCTTTTTCTATACTAACTGGCCTCAATTGAATCACGATCTGGTGGCGTTCATTCAGGAGCCTGTACCGGTTTTAGAATAGAATTCGAGGCAGACCTTTGATTAACAAATTTTACCCTACTTTCATAATTCATTACCGTTATTGAACAAAATTGGGATTCAACCACCCCATAGGCACATCGGCAACGATGCGGCCATCAGGGTCAAGGACGCGCCCTTCCGCGCGTCCTTCGACCTTGAAACCCAATTTTTTATATAGCTCTATTGCGCCGGAATTGCTTTCTCGGGCGTGTAATTCTACGCGTAAAATATCCTTTCGTTCATTGCTGATGTAGTCCAACAAGGCTGCAAATATTTCCCTCCCTAAGCCTCTGCCCTGGTACTCAGGATGTACGCAAATGGTAGTATCTCCCAGCAAATGGGTAAAACATTCTATCCCAAACGAATAGGTATGCACTTCCGCCACGATTTTTCCGTTTTCTTCCGCTACCATCGAACAACCATTGTCGAGACTTTTGGATAAGAAATTCTGAATATATGCTTCCGAAATTTCGTGTTCTTTGCGCGCAATTCCTCCGGAAATACGAGCTACATCTTTATACAATTGTTGAATGGATGCTAAATCTTCCAAGGCGGATTTACGGATAATCATGAGAAGGTAAATAATGTAAATAGTAATACGGGGCGGCAACAAAACTAACGCATTAATTTAAAAATGCAGAGGTCTGCTTCTATTCCTTTTCGTTGTATTTTCATGTTCTGAAGTTAGAATGAGCCACTACTTACCTAACTAATTCTTTCAACCTGTTTTTTGCTTCCTCATATCCCGGATTGAGGGCAATTACTTTCTTGTAATAGACAACTGCGTCTTCTTTTCGCCCCAACTCTTCATACGTTTTTGCCAAACTCAGCATTACCAGATCCCGTTGTGGAAATTCCAACGCGTTGTTTTCAAAAATTACCCGGGCATCTTCGTACTTTTTCAGGGTATACAATTGATTACCCAAAAAATCCATAGCCAGCCAATCTATATAATAATGTGCGGTATCTGCCTTCATTCGTTTGTATTCTTCTACGGCTTTTACGGCTCCGTTTGACACAATTATCGGTTCCAAAGCTTTGTGAACCGGTTGTTTTAGGTCGACCGGTTTGTTATAAAGTACTTTCATGAGGTTGGTAGCTATTCCAAAAAAATGAGTAGGCGAGCTATTGCACAAAAACACAATAAAGCTGTTGGAAGAAGGAATACGAACCAGAAAAGAAAGAAACCCTTCGGTCATTCCCAAATGATAATTGGTAAAAACACTATCGGTAGGTGTGTATTTGAAATTTTGATTAAACCATCCGTACCCATACCGCCAGGGTCTTATCCCCGGAGTAAACATTTCTTCCGTGAGTTTCTTATTGAGCAGCGTATTGTTGGAGATAGCGATGTGCAGTTTGAAAAGATCTTCGACAGTTGAATAAATATCTCCTGTACCCATGGTATTCGATTGGTCACGAAAATCAGCACTTGTGAAGCCTCCAAGGCTGTAATCATAGCCCGTGGCTCTCTTTTTAACGACTTGGGTATGGTAATAAGAACCGGAAGCATTCATGTCCAGTTTATCAAAAATATCTTCTTTCATCAACTGAGCGTACGTTTTTCCCGTTACTCTTTCCATAATGTAACCGAGCGTAAAATACCCCCAACTGCTGTAATAATAGCTCTTACCCGGTTCAAATACCAAGGTCGAATCCATGTACAATTTTATGTATTCTTCCCTTGAAAAATTCTGCCGACTGATTCGGGGAAAAAAATCCTTGATAATATCATAATTGGGCAGACCGGAGGCGTGCCCCAGCAATTGCCGAATGGTGATGCGATTTCCGTTTTTCTTTGAAAATTCAGGAATGTAGTCAGAAATGGTTTTGTCAAGGCTGATTAAGCCTTTCTGCACCTGTATGAGCATTAAAATGGATGTAATTGGCTTTGATACCGACCCGATCATGAATTTTGTATCGGTCGTGTTTGGAATATCCCACTCCCGATTTGCCATTCCAAAAGCATTTTTGTAAATAACTTTTCCATTCTCGGCCACTAAAACACTACCGTCAAACATGTTGAAACGATGATAGGTTTTCATCAGTTCATCCAACTTCTCTTTTTTACTTTGTGCCCAACCGAATTGGGTAAGCAACGCAATCAGACCAATAACCGCTAACCGGAGTTTCATATGTCGGGAATTTATTACATGAACAATGAGATCATAATGCTAAAACTAAATTAGCAAAAAAACCTAATTATCAAACCCTTAACCGTCTTTTTGTTGAGCTAACTCCCAAGAAGTTTCTTTGAATATTGCGTAAGCGTACACGGGTTTTCGCCTTATTTGGAGGGCATATTTTCCGTTGAAAACCGTAATGGCGAAGAGAGTACTATTATAAGACTTGGGAAGTTTAAAAACTTCCCAAGTCCTGTTTTATTTACTTCATATTTTTACGACGATTGCGTTGAAAATCTTCCAACACAAAACCACCTAATCCCTGCAAATTACTGTAATAAGCACGACCGTTGTTGACCCGCGTAAATTCCTGCACAAATTGCTTCAAATAGGGATCGGAGGCAATCATAAAAGTGGTGATCGGAACGTCCAATCGGCGGCATTGAGCGGCCAGCGTGAGAGTCTTGCTCACGATCTTACGGTCAAGACCGAAGCTGTTTTTGTAATATTTAATGCCTTCTTTCAAGCACGTCGGCTTGCCGTCAGTGATCATGAAAATCTGCTTATTTTTGGTCTTGCGACGACGTAATAGATCCATTGCCAATTCCAATCCTGCCACCGTATTGGTATGGTACGGGCCTACTTCCAGATACGGCAGGTCTTTCAACTGAATCTGCCAGGCATCATTGCCAAAAACAATAATGTCAAGTGTATCTTTTGGGTACTTGGTTTTGATCAATTCAGCCATTGCCAAAGCTACTTTCTTTGCCGGTGTAATGCGGTCTTCACCGTATAGGATCATGGAGTGGCTTACGTCGATCATCAAGACCGTGGCGGTAAACGTTTTTTGCTCTTTTTCAACTACTTCCAGATCATTTTCCACCAAGAAAAATTCGCCGATGCCGTGGTTGATCTGGGCATTTTTGATGGATTCGGTCATGGCAATCTGGTCAAGTGTATCGCCAAACTGAAAATCACGCACATCGCTGCTGAGTTCATCACCCGTGCCGGTATATGGTGTATGGTGGTTACCGCCCGCTTTTGAGCGCTTAAGTTTACCAAAGATCTCTTCCAACGCGCTCCGACGAATGCTCCGCTCTGTTTTGGGCGTCATGATGACCTTCCCTTCTTCGTTTTCTTCGGTAATGTAGCCTTTGCGTTTCAGGTCTTCGAAGAAATCGCCGATGCCGTATTGATCATTGGTCAGATTGTATTGACGATCCAGTTGACTCATCCACGCCATTGCCTGCGTTACGTCACCTGAATTCATCAGCAGGAGTTGCTGAAAGATGTTCAACAACTCATCAAATTTATTTTTACCGGTTTGTTCCGTGGGTTTAAATTCCGAAAAACGATGACCAAGCATGGTTGAATATCAAGTTAAGGATGTGAACTGTTGTATTTTGGGTTAACAATCAAATCCCCCGGGAAGTTTAGGCACTTTTGCATAATCTACGCGGATTTCGAGGGTTTTGATTAATTTTGTTGAAGATAAAATGTATTTGTTACCTTCTGAACTATGTCAAACGCGCCGCTTTCTTCCTCTATACAAACTGTTTACGACCAACAATACGTCAATTCGGATGCACAATGGCGTGAGATCGGCGCGCGTCAAAAAGCGGATGACATTATAAAGTTATGCCAAAAATATAACTTTAAAAAGGTATTGGACGTAGGCGCCGGCGACGGAGCGGTATTGAAAGAGCTGGATAGCCGTGAATTTACAGAAAATCTACACGCGGTAGAGATCTCAGGCAGCGGCATTGAAAAGATCAATCAGCGCCAACTGAAATCATTGCGGGAAGTAAAACTGTTTGATGGCTACACCATTCCGTACGAAGACAAAGCGTTTCCGTTGGCTACCTGCTCGCACGTTATTGAACACGTAGAGCATCCGCGATTGTTATTACGCGAAATTGCCCGCGTCGCTGAATATCAATTCTTTGAGGTTCCTATTGATTTCAGTATGTTCGTGGATCGGAAGATCGAGCATTTTCTTTCCTACGGACACATCAATATTTTCACTCCGGCGTTGTTTAAGTTTTTGTTGAAATCGGAGGGATTTGAAGTGATCGATGAGTTGTTTTTGTTTTTCAGTGACGAGGTTGTTTCGTATTTAATGAAAGATTGGAAACAACGGTTGGTCTATAAAACAAAAGCTTTTTTGCTCGAAAACTCGCCTTTGCGCCAAGTAAAGCCCAATGCTTACGCGGTCTTGTGCCGTCACAAAGGCGAAGGAGTTAAGATATTTTAGAGGCATAAAAAAAGTGAGAAACAACTGTGTTTCTCACTCCTTATTTTCAAAAGCTAAGAAAATTATGCTTTTTCGCCTTCGCCGCAGAATTCTTCGAAAGCCATCACCAAATGTTCAGCGATCATTTTAGCGTTACGTCCTTCAATGTGGTGACGCTCAATAAAATGCACCAATTCATCATCTTTGAAAATGGCGATAGAAGGAGATGACGGAGGATATGGCAACAGATAGTCGCGCATTTTGGCAGTAGCTTCCTGATCAACACCCGCAAAAACCGTAACCAGGTTTTCAGGTTTTACATCGCTGAACGCCAAAGCAGCTTTGATGCCCGGACGTGCTGCCCCGGCGGCACAGCCACATACCGAGTTAACAACTACCAACGAAGTACCTTTGGCATTGGCCATAAAGTTATCTACGTCTTCGGCGCTTTCAAGTTGTTGAAATCCTACGCTCGTCAGATCTTCTTTCATCGGAGCTACTAAGTGAGGAGGATACATAATCAGTTTACAGTTTTAAGTTTACAGTTTTTTTAATTTTATACTTCCCTACGGGGTTTACATAAATCCAAGCTCTAATTTGGCTTCTTCGCTCATCATATCCTGCGAGTAAGGCGGATCCCACGTCAGTTCTACGCTTACATCATTGACGCCTTCCACTTCGCGAATCTTTTGTTCAACTTCGCTTGGAATCGTTCCGGCCGAAGGGCAAGAAGGCGACGTCAGGGTCATTTCAACGTAGACATTGTTTACGGGGAATATTTTCAGGTCATAGATAAGGCCCAACTCCCATACATCCACGGGGATTTCGGGGTCATAGACCGACTTTATCGCTTTGACAACTTCTTCTCTTAATTCTGACTCAGTCATTTTTTGTTAGGGTTAATCGTTATAGATCAAGTAGTAGCCTGAATGATTCAATCTTTCATCAGCTAACCTTTTCCGCCTCGTTCTGCGCAAATTCTTTCATTCGCGCGATCATAGAAGCCAAACCACCGGCACGCCGTGAAGTAATAATGCTGCTCATTCCGATCTTTTCAATAAAATACAGATCTGCATTTGCTACATCTTCGGGCTTTTCGTCCGACAATATTTTTATCAAAAGACTTACCAACCCCTTACTGATCTGAGCCGTTGGTTCGCTGTCTGCTTCAAAATGAACTACATCGCCGCGCATTTCAGAATGCAACCAAACCTTTGATTGGCAGCCTCTGATAAGATTTTCATCCGTCTTATATTCTTCCGCAATGGGCGGGAGTTTCTTGCCTAAATCAATAATGTATTGTGTTTTGTCCAACTGATCGTCGAACAAATCAAAGTCCTCAATTAACTCGTCTTGCTTTTCGTTGATTGTCATTCTATTTTTCCTAAAGGTCTGGATTGATGCCTTATCATTAGCACAGTTATAACATCATTTAACTAACTATAAACAATCCTATATTTCCCAACAAATATTTCCCTGATAAAACGTACTTCTTTCTCAGGGTTCATCTTTCCCATTTCAGGAAATTTGCTCAAAAGAAGTAAAGCATGATCTAATTCTTCTATCCAATTTTCAGCCAGAACGTCTGAATCGCGCATTAAATAAAAAACCACATCTCGAAAATCTTCTTTAGCAGGGTCAGACCAGACTATCGTTTTATCCATTCTTTGGCCTGATTCATGACATTTGCATGTGAAGATACCTTGCCCAATGCGGCCTGTTCTAAGGCATCATCCAATTTTGCAATCACAATAATTCGTTCAATAATTTCATCAACGCTTACTCTTTCGGGCAAATCGCGAAGAGACTCAATGACGCTTTCCGTTCTTATTGTTGTTGATAACATTGTTTTTTGATTTAGCTCAACATTTTCTTAACTCTCTCCAAACCTACCACTAATTTATCAATTTCTTCCTTGGTATTGTAAACCGCAAAAGAGGCTCTGGAAGTTCCGACAATTCCCAGTCGATGCATCAAAGGTTGCGTACAATGATGGCCCGTTCGAACGGCAATGCCCTGTTGATCCAAGATCACTCCAATATCCTGCGGGTGAATCCCTTCCATCACGAATGATATCACGCTTACCTTCTCTTTGGCGGTTCCTATTAGGCGCAATCCTTCAATGCTTTGCAGCGCATCCGTACCGTATTCCAACAATTCATGCTCATACTTCGCAATTTCCTGTTTACCAAGCATTTCTACATATTCCAATGCATTATAAGCGGCCACTACATCGGCGATATTGGGCGTTCCGGCTTCAAATTTATAGGGCAGATCGTTGTAAATTGTTTTGGCAAACGTCACTTCTTTGATCATCTCCCCTCCCCCTCGATACGGCGGCATGGCATTGAGAATGTCTTTTTTCCCGTACAGTACTCCCATACCCGTGGGGCCATACAATTTATGCAACGAAAATACGTAAAAATCACAATCCAACGCCTGAACGTCAATGTCAATGTGAGAACTGGCCTGCGCGCCGTCGATCAGCACTTTAGCTCCGACTGCATGCGCTTTTTGAATGATTTCGGCGACGGGGTTGATGGTGCCGAGGGCATTGGAAACGTGTACGACCGAAACAAATTTGGTTTTTTCAGAAAGCATCTTTTCGTACTCATCCATCAGCAATTCGCCTTCATCATTGATGGGAATCACGCGCAACACGCAGCCTTTTTCTTCGCACAGCATTTGCCAGGGCACAATGTTGGAGTGGTGCTCCATGGTGCTGATAATGATCTCATCGCCCGCTTTCAAAAAAGTACGTCCGTAAGTTTGCGAAACGAGGTTGATACCGTCGGTGGTACCGTAGGTGAAGATAATCTCTTCTACGTAACGGGCGTTCAAAAAGGTCTGAATTTTATGACGGGAAGCTTCAAAGGCAGAAGTAGCTTTTTCGGCTAAATGGTGAATACCACGGTGAATGTTGGCGTTGTAATGCTCATAATAACGCGCCAATGCATTCAAAACAGGAAATGGCTTCTGAGTAGTGGCGGCATTGTCAAAATAGACCAACGGTTTCCCGTTGATCACTTCATCCAAAATGGGAAAGTCCTGCCGAATTTTTTGAATATCAAGCACTTTGTCGATAATTAGTAGTGAGTAATTCCGTTAGTAATGAACGACCTTTTAAGGTCTTCCACACCAACGCGATTGCATTAAAAATAGAACAAACAAAATTAAAGCAGAGTTTTGCAAAGTCTAAATAAAAAGCCAACCGTTGGTGTAAAAATCATTTTTTGGTTCGATTAATCACATTCCTTTGTTTCAGTTTATCACTAAAACCACAAATATCATGGTCAATGCCAAACACTTAGCTACGTTTGTTCTGGGAGCAGCTGCCGGGGTAGCATTACACAAATATTTACAGACGGAAGAAGGAGAGAAAATGCTCGACGACCTGAAATCCAAGGCGGGTGACCTGAAAACGGAAGCCGAAGGTGCGCTTGATAAAATGCCTGAGTATTTTGAACAACTCAAAAATCAAGGCTCCGAAACGTTGAAAAAGTATTCGCCGGAAGCCGAGAAAATTCTTCAGGATCTGTTGGATAGTTTTCGGGGAAAAAGCGGCACTTCTGAACCGGCTACCCCTCCTACCCCTTAAATGAGGGCACAAAAAAAGTGGCGCAACCGAAAGTCGCGCCACTTTTTTTATGTTCGGCGTTGATTACGCTTCAGCCACTACATTTACCGTTACGACATGTTTCACTTCTTTGTGAAGGTCAAGCGTAGCTTTGTAAGTTCCGATGGTTTTTACGTCTTCAACCGTGATTTTCTTACGATCCACGTCAAATCCTTTGGCTTTCAGCGCTTCTGAGATTTGGATGCTCGTAACACGGCCAAAGATTTTGCCGCTATCACCTGCTTTCGCCGCGATTTGAACGGTCAAATCACCGATGGCTGCTGCCAGATCTTCGGCGTCTTTTTTGATTTTTTCGGCCTTGTGAGCAGCTTGCTTCAAGTTTTCGGCCAATTGCTTCTTGTTGGATTCGGTCGCCATCACCGCGAAACCCTGCGGAATAAGATAGTTGCGACCATAACCGGCTTTCACCTCAAGGATATCATTCTTATATCCAAGGCCGGCAATATCAGTTCTTAAAATAACTTGCATCGTCAGTTTTCTCCTTCCGTTTTTACTTTAATTGATCAGCTACGTATGGCAATAATCCCAAGTGACGCGCACGTTTGATGGCTTGCGACACTTTACGTTGGTACTTCAAAGAGGTACCTGTCAGGCGGCGAGGTAAGATTTTACCTTGCTCGTTGATCAACTTCAAAAGGAAGTTAGGATCCTTGTAATCAATGAACTTGATACCGGCTTTTTTGAAGCGGCAATACTTTTTGCGATTTTGATTACGCTCGATTGGTTCGTTTACTAGTGTCATTATGCGTCGCCCTCCTTAGCTGTTTCGGTTTGTTTTCTTCCAACTAATCCACTGCGTTTGCGTTCTGCATACGTGATGTGGTGTTTTTCCATAGCTACCGTCAAATAGCGCATTACGCGCTCATCGCGACGGAATTCAGTCTCAACGACTTGAATGAGAGAAGGCTCAGACTTGAACTCAACGAGGTGATAAAAACCTGTGTTCTTGTTCTGGATCGGGTACGCCAATTTTTTTAGGCCCCAGTTTTCTTCGTGTACCAGTTCCGCACCGTTGTCGGTAAGGATTTTGCGGAACTTCTCGACGGTGTCCTTCATCTGTTGATCAGATAAAACGGGAGTTAAAATGAACACCATCTCATACTGTTTTGTAAACATACTGAGAATTGTTAAATGTTTATATGAATGAACTCATTGTAAATGAGGGCGCAAAGGTAACCTTTTTTGCAGATAATGCAAAAGATAACTGCTGAAATTTCCCTGATCTAATGAGCTATTCACTTCTCAGCTAGCAATTTATCAGTTTTTTGGAAACAAATCTTTCAAAACACGACGGGCAGCGTTGTATCCGCACATTCCGTGGATGCCCCCGCCGGGCGGCGTAGAAGAGGAACAAATGTACAAACCCTTGGTAGAGGTTCGGTAGGGAGACCACCGCAACGCAGGTCGGGTAAACAGTTGTCCCAGATCAATGACTCCGCCGTTGATGTCGCCACCCACATAGTTGGGATTATGCTCTTCCATCTGCACAGAATTCATGACGTGTTTGGCCAAAATACGCTCGCGGAATCCGGGCGCAAACCGCTCCACCTGACGTTCAATGGCTTCGGTCATGTCTTTGGTAGAGCCATTAGGTACGTGACAATAGCCCCAAAGTGTGTGCTTACCGGCAGGCGCGCGGGTGGCATCCAATACGCTGGGCTGCGCCAGCAACACAAACGGTTTTTCGGGATGTTTTCCTTTCCAGGTTTGACCTTCGCTCCACGCAATTTCCTGAAACGTATTGCCCAAATGCAGCGTTCCTGCCATTGCACTGCCCTCAGAAGCAAAGGGCACAGGCCCATCCAATGCCCAATCGACCTTAAAAACACTCATACCGTAGCGGTACTTTTCCAGTTGCCATTTATAGATGGAAGAAAAAGTATGGCCCGCGATCTTCAATAATTGGCGCGGTGTAACATCAAACAAAACAGCTTTGGCCGAAGGTAATTGCCCCAATGATTCAACATAAAACTGCGTTTCGATCTTACCGCCGATAGACACAAAATACGCTGCCAACGCATTGGCCAGTTGCTGCGATCCGCCTTTGGGTATGGGCCATCCGTTGGTATGGGCCGCCGCCATTAACACCAATCCAATGGCCGAAGTGGTCAATTTATGAAAGGGTTGAATGGAATGCGCGGCCAGTCCGCCCCACAGACCTTTGCCGTGCTTGGTTGAAAAATGCTTGGAAAGCCACATCGCCGGCTGAATGGCGTTCAACCCAAATCGAGCAAAATCAAACGGATGTTTAGGAAAACTCAACGGATTCAATGTATCACCAATAAACGTATCCCACTTTGCTACAAGCAGATGGATGAGTTGTTGATACGTTTTTTCATCAGTTCCCAACAAAGCAGCCGTTTCTTCCAGCGACCGCTTTATCAGGGCTGCTGTGCCATCTTCAAAGGGATGCGCCAGCGGAATAGCCGGATGAATAAATTCAAACCCAAATTTTTCTAACGAAACCGTCTTAAAAAAAGGAGCGGCAATGGCCAATGGATGAATGGCCGAACAAATATCGTGTATAAAACCCGGTAAGGTTAATTCCGCAGAACGCAGTCCGCCACCTATCGTTTTTTTGCCTTCCACCAATAAAACTTTCAATCCTGCCTGTTGCAGTGTAATGGCAGCGGCTAATCCATTCGGGCCGGAACCAACCACAATGGCATCATACTCTGTTTGGGTCATTACAAAAAGATAGGTTAATCTAAATCGTCACTGTTTTTTCGAGCTACTTTTACCCCAAAAACAAATTATCTGTTACCCGTCTGTACCGGGCGACGACGCGTTTCCGGAATAACTTTTCGATTCTTCAGGTCATATTTTTGCCCATTACCCAGGAAAAAGAAAGCGCCGTTGGAGGCCGTAAAGTTTTCGCCGTTGGCTTCGGTGTGCTTTTCTCCTTTTCCAACAATAGTGGCATAATCATAGATCACGGCGTATGATTTACCGATCACCTCCATCGAATCCTTTTGAACCAGTACCGACGTAGACTCATCAAGGCCGATACCGATCAGATCAGGCGACTGTTTGATAAATTCTACCAGATCAAACATACGATTTCGGCGAAGCAAATGTTGGTCGATGGCTGAATTTTTCAAAAAGCCTAATCCCTGCGTATGATCACCGACCAAAATCTGCGGCCCTTTGGTGTCACCGCGCCATAAAAATGATCCCTGAATACTGGCACCCGCCGAGGTACCGGCAATCACTCCTCCCCGCTCCAACACTCCCTGAAATGCTTCGTGTGTAAGGGTGTTTAAATAGGAATCAGCGATGCGCCATTGGCGTCCGCCCACAAAAAATACGCCCGTAGCTTCGCGCAAAGGTGCTACAAATGCTTCGCTGTTGGCTTCTTTAAGGCTCTTGGTATGCAAAAGTGTGACTTTGGCCGCCCCGGTTTGTTTTTTTAACAATTCTACATGAGACATGCTTAACGCGGCACTGTCGCCTGCTGCAGCTGTTACCACGACCAGTTTGGCCTTTTCTTTTCCACCCGCCAGCTCAATAAATTTAGCCCATATCTCAGGCGTAACACTCCCGCCGCCAATGATGAGAAGTGAGCCTTTTTCGGGACCGTGACGGGTCGTGGATTTTTCATTGACCAGAATAGGCGTTTGACTGAATCCAATGATACTGCCCAATAATAGGGCGAACGAAAGGAGAAAATGTTTTTTCATACGAATAAAGTGAGTAGATGAAGTAAGAAGTGAAAGGATCGGTACAATGTTAGAGACAACCTTCGAAAAAGCCAAAGTAAATCATTCAATTTTCTTTGGCTTTACTCCCTGAAAACGACCCATTTTAAGGAGTATCTGTAATGCCACCAGACCTAAGTTTCAGCCAATTTCTATTAATAATGCTACGCGACAATGGTGCAGTCATATTTAAAAGCCCTTTATTCGGCATTTCGCTTTTTTCAAAAGCTTAAAGCCCTAATAATCAATAGACTAATAAATTTTCATACGTAATTTTTTTTTCAAACATTTTCCTAAAAAAACGTTGAGAATTCAAAATGTTTCATTCATCTTTGCAATGGAATTAAATCAATAGACAAAAAAGACAAATACGAAATTGCTCTAATATGTGTTATGCACGGAGCATTGATTGCAGTTTTATAAGGCAGGTTATGTTTTATTTTTTAATCTACAAAATACATGTATTAAATATTTTTCAAATGTTTTTGCAGTTTAAAACTTTGGTTAGTTATACGGTCAGTTAGATGTCAATATTGGCAGCAAGTGCGGCACATGATGCTGTCAATACCGAAAAGTGAAAAGATACCGTCGGGTAGATTTGTCCGACGGTACTTTATCCCAAAAATCAGCATGTTTTTTCTCCAATTGTAAAACATAAACACGTTAACCATGTCAGCAACATTTGCAAAAGAAACCGGTTTTGTACTTCAGGAAGTACTTAACGCCAATCACAATTACGTCCAAAGTTTTGGCGATAAAAGCAAATTGGCGCTTCCGCCCGCTCGTCAATTTGCCATTTTGACGTGCATGGACGCACGACTTGATCCCGCCAAGTACGCCGGGCTTTCGGAAGGCGACGCACACGTTATCCGCAATGCCGGCGGCAGAGCCAGCGATGACGCCATTCGTTCGTTGATCATTTCGCATAAATTGCTCGGCACCAAAGAATGGTTTGTGATCCATCATACCGACTGCGGCATGGAATTGTTTACCGACGATATTATCCGTGGATTGCTTGCCAAAAGCTTAACCACCGCAACGGTAGACGAAAACGGCTGGCGCAATGTGACCGAAGAAGGCGGCTCGGAAGAAGCCAATTTTATTCCGTTTCTTACGTTTACAAATCTTGCCAACAGTGTTACAGAAGATGTAAAACGCATCAAAGCGCACCCGCTCGTCAACAAAAGTATCCCTGTTTATGGCTACATCTACGACGTAAAATCAGGCCAATTGATCGAGGTTCCCGAAGCTACTGAAGCAGGAAAAGCATAAATTTCAGTCTTTTTTTATGAAATAATTAGAAAAAACACCGTCTTCTGTCTTTTACTGAAATATACTCCGTGAAAAAAAGAAATAGCCCTTGACTTGTAGAAAACCTGCTCAAGGGCTATCTAAACGATTTTCCTAAAATCTATCAGTATTCTTTCCAATCACTCAGATTTATTTACATCTAACTAAAATAATTTTATGAAATTCGAAACGCTTCAGCTGCACGCAGGACAAGTGCCCGATCCTACAACCAACGCACGTGCCGTACCGATCTATCAAACAACATCTTATGTTTTCAACAACTCCGAGCACGGAGCAAATCTGTTTGCGCTCAAAGAGTTTGGGAACATCTACACGCGGATCATGAATCCTACGCATGATGTTTTTGAAAAACGCATCGCGGCCCTTGAAGGAGGCGTAGCAGCATTGGCAACGGCATCCGGACATGCAGCGCAATTTCTGGCCATTAATAATATTACAACCGTCGGCGACAACTTTGTTACCACTTCTTTTCTGTACGGCGGGTCATACAACCAATTCAAAAATTCTTTCAAAAACATCGGCGTAGAAGCCCGTTTTGTGTCAGGCGATAAAGTCGAAGATTTTGAAAAACTGATCGACGAAAAAACCAAGTTTCTGTACTTGGAAACCATCGGCAACCCGGGCTTCAATGTTCCTGATTTTGAAGCATTTGCCAAATTGGCGCAGAAATACGACCTACCCATCATTGTCGATAATACATTTGGAGCAGGAGGTGCCATTGCCCAACCTATCAAACACGGCGCACACATCGTCGTTGAATCCGCGACCAAGTGGATCGGTGGTCACGGCACTACAATGGGCGGGGTGATCGTTGATGCAGGAACGTTCAACTGGGGCAACGGCAAATATCCGCAATTTACAGAGCCTTCGCCGAGCTATCACGGTTTGGTTCTCAACGATGTTTTTGGTATAGGCGGGCCTTTCGGCAATATTCAATTCATCATTCGGGCACGCGTTGAAGGCTTGCGTGATTGGGGCCCGTCACAATCACCTTTCAATTCATTTTTGCTGTTGCAAGGGTTAGAAACACTTACTTTACGGGTAGAACGCATCGGCGAAAATGCCCTGAATCTGGCCCAATGGTTGCAACAACATTCAGCCATCGAAAGCGTCAATTACTTAGGTTTGGAAAGCAGTCCGTACCATGAACTTGCCAAAAAATACCTTACCCGTGGCTTTGGCGGTGTGCTTTCATTTAAGCTAAAAGGAGATAAAGCACAGGCTGAGAAATTTGTGAACAGCCTTGAATTGATCAGCCATTTGGCAAACGTGGGTGATTCCAAGACACTCATTATTCACCCTGCCTCTACCACTCACTCTCAACTTTCAGAAGCAGAGCAAATCACCGCCGGCGTAGATCCCAACCAATTGCGGATTTCGGTCGGTATTGAACACATCGATGATATAAAAGCGGATATAGAGCAGGCATTGGGTAAATTATAATACCCGCCTTTTCAGCAGTTTGCTTGACTTATAGAAGCCTTTAATCCGGTTAACTGTTAAACTAAGAACCCTCACATCTCCGATGTGAGGGTTCTTAGTTTAGTGTTCTGCAATAACTGCAATGTTTAAAAGATATATTAATTATACCAATAATGTAATTGTAAAGTAGAGGCTAAAAAAGATTTTAATGGTATATATTGTATTAATTAGTGATTTTTTTATATTTATTTGTATACAATGGCAATAACAGCCATATATTTTAATGTAAAAAAACTACTATAAGATATAAAATTTAAAAAATCATTTATAGTTATGAAGCCAATACATTTACTTGCAGTTAGCCTTGGCCTTTTCTTTTCTTTTCAGTCATTGGCTCAAAATATACCCCAAACGGTCAAATTGGATATAATTTCTTTGCAAAGAGCACTGCAAAACTCTCCTAAAGCAACGGCATCAAATCTTTCCAATGCTACAAAAAACACAAATCTTCCGACGGTATCCCTGCCCGACCGGCAAGGCAATTTAGCTCCTTACAAAGTAGTGGAATACGATGTTTTATCAGCGGAACTTGCCGGCAAATTTCCTTCCATAAAAACATACCACGGAGTTAACATAAATAGCCCAAAAGAAACCATTCGTTTTGACATTTCCCCGACGGGATTTCATGGCATCATCGTTTCACCAAGCGGTTATAAATTCATTGAACCGGTCGATACAAAGGGAGGTATTTACAAGGTTATCTCGCCCGGTGAAGTGGAAGGTGAACAAGGCTGCTCGGTCACCGGCAATGCTTTCGGGGCGGTTTCCCGCAATGGTCGATTGCTTCAAAACCAAGTATACAGCAACGGAGGTACATTACGGACCTATCGCATGGCAATTGTTGCTTCCGGAGAGTTTACCACGCGTAATGACGTGAATACCGTTTCCAGAATCACTACGATCATCAACCTGACAAATGCCATCTGGGAAAACGAAGTTGCGGTGCATTTTACATTAGTATCGCCGGTATCTATCGGAAATCTATCAACAACGAGCGCCAATGCCGGTCGTGCTCAATCTATTTTTGACTCATTGAATACCACTGCAACATTACCTTATGCAAATTATGACATTGGTCATCTGCTGCATTATAGCGGAACCATTCCTCCCGCCTCAGGAAGTTCGGCGGGCGCAAACGGAGTAGCCGGAGCTACGCCCTGCACCAATGCCTCTAAAGCACTCGCATGGACACAATATACGGAAACAACCGGATTTTCGGCCTCCAATGCCCTGATCGTTATCGTATTTGCGCACGAAATAGCCCACCAATTCAATGCCCCTCATACCTTTAACTCAAACACCGGCTCATGCGCAGGAGGTAACAGAATGGCGGCCGGAGCGTATGAACCCGCCAGTGGTTCTACACTTATGTCGTATCAGGGTTCCTGCTCTCCCCAAAATCTGACCGGCTCCCGACAAACCTATTTCCATACCAATACCATTGAAACCGTCATTAATTCTTTCAGCGCAACTCAGGGTACCTGCGCCACAACCTCCGCTACCGGCAACACCCCGCCCGTAGCAAATGCAGGAGCAGATTATACCATTCCCAAAGGCACTCCTTTTGTACTAAACGGCTCAGGAACCGATGCAGATGGAGATGCGCTTACGTATCAATGGGAGCAATTCAACCTTGCAACGGCAGGAGATGCAGGTCTGATAGGCAGTACAGCGGCAAACAGCACGACGGCACCGTTGTTCAGAAGCAGCGTATCATCAGGCGCGGTAAGAACATTACCGGCTCTTTCTTTTATTTTAAACAATGCCAACGATGCGCCGGATCAGGCAGGCGAAGAACTGCCTTTGGTAGCCCGGTCATTGACATTTCGCCTTACCACCAAAGACAATCGTGCAGGAGGTGGAGGAGTTCATTTTGATGCAACGACCATTACAGTGGCCAATTCCGGACCTTTTGCCCTTACTTCGCAGAATACCGCTACTGCTTTAGCCGCTGACGGAAACGCTACCTTCGCGATTACATGGGATGTGAACGGAACCACCGGCGCGCCCGTCAATTGCAGCAATGTAAAGATCTCGTTCTCCAAAGACGGCGGCCTGACCTTCCCATATGTATTGAAATCAAGCACCTCCAACGATGGCAGTGAAACGCTGATCGTTCCTAAGTATGTTACTTCTGCCGGCCGCATTAAAATTGAAGCCATTGGCAACATTTTCTTTGACATCAACAACGCCAACATCACCATTACCGATGCCTCTGATTGTCTGGCCTCGGGCGCACCGATTGCTCCAACTACCGGCGTAGCGGCTTACGCCGGCAATGCCGCATTAGCGTTATCACTTTCCCCTCAATATACCGCCGAATATACCTCCCCCATTGCGGGCAGCCTTCTTGCAGGAGATCTGACAAGTTCATTCGCTGTTCCGGAAGCTACCACCGATGCCTGCGCCAATTGGAGTCCTTCCAATTCTCTTTATGATATTTATCCTTTTCAGGTGAATATTGCCGGAATCTATACTTTTGATGCTACAAGCAGTGGTTATGAAATAGCAAATCTGTACCAAACATCTTTTACCCAAAATTCTCCCTGTACCAATTTTCTGGCCTCAACACGGAAGTACAATTCTCCAAACACGTTTCAAGGTACTCGCTATACCATTTCAGCCACATTACAACCCGGCATTCAATACTATCTTGCAGTCACAACTCCTGCTAATTTTTCATCGGGAACGTTGGCTTCTTATTCTGTTTCCTTTACCGTTCCGGCAGGAGGGAAGCTGGGTGTAAACCAATATTTTGATCCGGGGGCGAGTTATTCTTACGGTTACGTCATTGTCAATACTGCTTCCGGCAATGTGGTTGATATTTCCCCAACGGCAGACCTAAGTAATTCATCTGCCTACGGAACAGGCAGTTACAGCGTATATGGCATCTCTTATCTTACAAGCCAACAGGCCGCTTTGCTGACAAATATCGGAGGGAGTTTCACGGATTTACAAATAGACCTGGCCAATTTCGTTGTCTGCGGTGAATTGAGCAACAATTCGGTAAGTGTTACTATTCTTCCCTGCACATCGTCCATTACCCAAACGGCAGCTATTTCTGCTTCTACCATAGTGCAGGCGTCTCAATCGGTCATTGCAACCAATACCATTTCGAATGGTACGGTCATTTACAGAGGCGGGAATTACGTAGAACTTAATCCAACATTTACCGTAACCGCCAATGCCACCACGACTTTTACCGCTTATCTTTCAGGTTGTCAATAAAAACACAAAGGCGCGGGAAGTCAATAGTTTTCCGCGCCTTTGTGTATCAATTTATAGCTATCAGTGAGTTCCGTAATTCTTCTCTCCGGCCGTTACAGCAATCGGCAATCGGTTTTGTTTTGGCGGTAGTGGACAAGTCGCAAAGCTTGTAAAAGCACACGGCGGATTGATCGACTTATTAAAATCCAAGACGGTAATTCCCTGTTCGTTTGGCCGCTCGGCATACAAAAAACGGCCGGCGCCGTAGGTTTCTTTGCCGCTTGTTTTGTCGGCAAAAAGGATAAACAGTTGTTGGTCACTTTCTACGGCATCCAAACGGTACTCTTTTCCGTCAACCGAAAAGACCAATGTACCGGGTGACGTTTGCAGCGAAGTTTGTCCCATTACATCCGTGATCGGGATTTTTTTATCGGCAGCCGCAGGTTCCAGTTTGGCTTCAATGCGCCATTTTTGGTCAATTGAATAGGTTTTTATTCCGGTAAAATGTTGCAGGTCATGGCTTTCCAAGTCTCTCAGGCGAATTCCGAATTTGTTGCCCCGTTTGATCACAAACCAACGCAGTGAACCACTTTCCAACACAACATTTTTCTCAGAAGGATAAATTTTAAGTGAAGTAACAGGTTCTTTATTGACCGACACCTTAGCGTTGGGATCAACATCGACCCACACCTCCCCATTCTTTAAGGTAAAACTGCCAAGCAGCGGAGCACTTTTTCCCGCAGGAAAGACAATGTTATTTCCAGCATCGGAGCCAAAGCTGTTTTTCCCTTCTTCCAACCAAAAAAGGCCCACCAAATTCAGCCAACCATTTTCGGCTTTAAGACCTTCTATGCGTTTTTGGTGCCAGGTTTTGAGTTCGGTTTCATAGCCTGAATCATCAGTTCTGAAACCGGTTGCCACTGCACCCAGCAAAAAGAAAAGCAGGATTTTATAGTTGAAAGGCATTTTTATATCCATTTGAGTTTAACGAGCAAATCATACATATAACACCCCGCACAAAACCCCGCAAGCGATTCCAAGGCGGCAAAAAAGCCAAGGACTGCACTTACTATAAGGGGGTCCCAACCGCCAAAATGCAAAATCACAATGGCAATTGAAAACCCCAAGCCGATGCGTGCCGAGAACCGTTTTGGAGGATAATAGATCGGTTTTACGGGAAATCCCAATGCTTTTACTATCCAATCACTCACAAAAGCCAACGGGCTGAATTTCCCCAGATCAAATCCTCGCAACCCGAAATCAACAACCAACAATACAGCAATGACAGGCCAACGGGTAATGGCATACAGAATAACCAAAATCAAGACCAAAAACGCAGTGACCCGTACTTTATTTTCATTGACCTGTGCTTGATGCAATGGCTGATTTTGTGCTAAAATACTCATAATCGCGCAATTTTAACGGCTTTTTCAATTTCTTTATCCGATACAATAAATTCAAAATCACGATCTACGTAATCATACACAACACGACGATCAGAATTGATCACGAACGTGGCCGCAAAAGGAACGTCTTCGGAAATGCCGGCGATACGGTCCCAAACAGGTTCGTATTTGGAATATATTCCCAACGCTTCGCTGATTCTGTTTTCGTAATCCTGCACCACGTTAAACTCAAGGTCATATTCCTGAATCGTGTGTACAATGTTTTTGAAGTATTCGGTAGTCAGCAACAGTAAATTGCCTCCCAAAGCACGAATCCGTGGATACACGCTGTTGAGCAGTTGCAAATGACGCTCGCCGTATCCGTTCCAATCGGGGCTATAGGTGCTTATCACCAAGGGACCATCCTGCAATAACTGATGCAGATAAATGGTATTGGCCATCTGCAACTCGGAAGGCAGATGTTGCCATACTCCCAACTCACAATTGATACGAATGGTAGGAATGGTATCCCGATTTTTTAAGGGTTGAATTTTTTGATACGACTTAGGCAGGGCAGAAATCACGTAATCTTCACCCACAATTTTAATAATCGACTTCATGTTCGTTTTATGGTTTAAGTGCTTGTATACAATGAATTATGTTTATTTATCCGTAGACCAATCGTAGATATTTTTTCTGAATTGACTTTTCGTACACTAATGAGACGGTAAAAATCCCAATTGAAAGAAGTAAGATGGTTGGATCGGGATAGTAGTAATACGCTACGCCTAAGAGGATGCTCGCCCGAATGTATTCAAGGTAAAATACCCAACGGCGTTGTTCCAAAATAGCGCCGCTGTTGATGAGCGTGATCACAATGAACAGTGCTGCCGCAATTTGCAGGGGAAGCGGCAAATAATGTTCAAACAACAGCAACAGGAACAAAATCACTAAAATGGCTGCCATTTGGGCAAACACATAGCCCCGTAACCGATTGGAATGCGCTCTGACTTTCCGTTTCGATAAAAATTTCTTCTCTGCCTTTAAGCGAGCGGAAGGATCAAAATCAGCGGGTGATCCAAAAAGTACCTTTAGTTTTTTAAGGATTCCTTTCTGTTGTTTAAGTGCATAACCGAGTTCCACAAAGTAATGAAAGTGCTGCCACATAAAACTGTAGCTTTTAAGCGGTTTGGTCAGTCCATACGCTGGCGGTTCGGTTTCTTTGGCAAATGTTCCGAAAAGCTTATCCCAAATGATGAACATATCTCCGAAGTTCTTATCAAGATAGATTTCATTGGCAGCATGATGCACCCGATGGTGCGAGGGCGTAACCAATATATATTCCAATACACCAAGTTTACCTACCAATTGCGTATGCGTAAAGAATGGATACAATCCGTGGACGATCAGAATGGACGTGATCATATCGGCAGGAAAACCGATAATGGGCAAAATGGCCCAAAAGCCCGTCCGAACCACCGCTTGAAGAATTGTAATTCGGGTGCCTGTTGTCAGGTTAAAATCTTCGCTTTGGTGATGGACAATGTGCGCCGCCCAAAACAGGTTAATTCCATGCCCGAAACGATGGTACCAATACCACAGCAAGTCAGTTGCCAACAGTAAAGCTACCCACAGCAAAAATGTGGGTTTAATATCAAAAAGAGCAAAATGGCGGTGCAGATAATCATACACAAAATAAAATCCACCCGCCGTAAAAAGGTCGATCAAACGCTCTGCTATACCAACGTTAAGGTTGGCAACAGACTCATTAAATTGATGATATATTTTCCCTGTTTTTCTACCGATATAATATTCTAAAGCGATAAAAAATAGGAAAAGCGGCACAGCAAAAGCAAAAACGTTTAGTACCATAACTCAAATCAGTTAAAACAGCGTCACAATATTTCGTACGCTCAACGCGATAATAACAATTCCGACAAAAATCATCAGGATTTTTGGATTGACCTTTCCGCACACAAATGCCGCAAAAGGCGACGCTATGACTCCTCCCAGTAAAAGGCCGATGATCACGCGCCAATTATCAATTCCGATCATCAACGTAAACATTCCGGCGCCCGCAGCAGCAATGAAGAATTCAGACGTGTTCACTGACCCGATGGTATAACGCGGGTCGCGTCCGCTCCCGATCAATGTTGAGGTCACTACGGGT
Organism: Runella sp.; assembly: GCF_965279615.1. NCBI lineage: Bacteria > Pseudomonadati > Bacteroidota > Cytophagia > Cytophagales > Spirosomataceae > Runella > Runella sp. The sequence goes on from NZ_OZ257252.1 coordinate 1,722,036, forward strand.
CCCCATCCACCACCACCTACGGCATCCACAAAACCGCCCAGCAATGCCAGCGGCCCCACAAAACGGGTTTTCTTCTTAGGTGTTTTTTTACGAATGGCCTTCAAAATCACCACTATACCCATGATCAGCAGGTACGCTGAAATATAAGGCCGTATGATTTTACCGTCAAATGAACTTAAAATATACGCTCCCGTAACGGCTCCAATGATGCCCGGAATGAGCAGAAGTTTGAAAAGTTTTTTGTTTACGTTGCCAAATTTCCAATGTGAAAGTCCGGAGGCACCGCTCGTAAAAACTTCGGCAATATGAACGCTTGCACTCGCAGCAGCAGGGCTTACTCCCAAACTCAACAATAAAGAAGTGGAGCTGATGCCATACGCCATTCCCAAGGCTCCATCAATTGTCTGGGCTAAAAAACCGGCACCGATAAAAAGCAATGTCTCGGCTGTAAAAAAAGATTCCGCAAATGGCTTTATGTCTGTGCCATATAATTGCCAGATCGTCAGGGCAATGGCGATAGCAAATATGCTCACGAATAAACCATAAAGCAGCCTATTGCCCAAAAAAACACGCCCCTGTGATTGAGTTTCTACCATTGTTTTACTTCGATTTAAATCAAATGTTTTACTTTTACCAATCCCGTAATGGCTTTAAGCCGCACGAGCAAGCTGTCCAACCGGTCGCTGTTTTCAAGCTTGATTCGTAAGAATCCCTCCGAGCGCACACCGTCTGCTTCAAATTTTACACTTACAATTTTACCGTAATCAGAAGTAAACCGAGTGACTTCCTCGACAAATCCGACACGGTCAAAACCCAATATTTCCAATTGGGTCAGTGAGGATGAAAAGTTTGTATTGATTGTGTTTTTCATAGCCGTATTTAGTTTTATAATTCGTTGATCAAGTGTACTTTGATACATTTATTCGGGTCTTAAACCGTTTAAATCTTTGAGACGTTCGGACGGTTCAAAACCATCCGAACGTTCTATATTCTACTTTCTACGCTGCTATTCTGATTAGAAAGAATATCTTAATGTAGTACCGTAAGTGCGTGGATCACCTAAGATACCTGCATATTGGCCCGCGCTACCCGGAGCAGCCAGCAATTGCTCGAAATAATCTTTGTTGCCAAGGTTTCTGCTCCAAAATAAGAGCGAAATACCATTTGATGCTCTGAAACCGACACGGCCGTTTAACAATGAATAACCGTCAATGTTTAAGAACTCAGAAGGTGATGGACTCGATGAGAATTTCGAACGGAAATAAACATCCAGTGCTGCAAAATAATTACCTTTTAAGCCCAGAAGACTTCCTTTCGCTGAAGCTTCTGCCCCCACCGATCCCGACCATTTTGAAATACCCGGCAAGACTCCACCCGATACATCTTTGAATGCCTGAGCTCCACCTACTTCTTCAAGCGGCACAGGAGCATTGATAAATGAAACATACTTGCCGTCTGTATAAGCTACTGCTGCGTTGAAGGTAAAGTGACTGCTTGCTCTGATATTTCCATCCAATTCAATACCTCTTACCCGAACTTTCTCGGCATTGGCCAAATAACCTCTGTTTACACCGGGCTCAGGCGTTTGAACCTGCGTTTGATAATCTTTGATCTCATCATCGAAGAATACAATGTTAAGAACAGAGTTGGCCGAAGGTTTCGTTTTCAAACCCACTTCAATGTGTTTTACAAATTCAGGTTTTACTGTAGCGAGATCGAGCAGAATCTGGCCATTGGCTGTTGGTAAACCTCCGATATTAATCCCTACCGGCTTATAGCTTATTGCGTACGTTGCGAAGGCATTAAGGTTGCTGTTTGCTTTATATTGCAAAGTCAACTGCCCTGAAAAATTCCCGTTTGTGGCTTCTGTATCAAATGCCTGGTTGGTATAAACCCCATTTTTCAAGGCAACTAAAGCCGCATCCGTTGTTTGGAGCCCACCGTAGGTTTCTCTTTTATAGTTGGCTACTTTCTTATCATAGTTATATCTAACCCCCGGCAAAACGTGTAGTTTCTCGGTAATAGCCCAGTCTGCCTGACTGAAAACGGCCAAACTTGTGCTTTGGATACGGTTGGTGGTACGGATACCGAAATTATCAAACAAACCCGGCGTTTTCCATAAGGCACTTGTTGAGCTTTGGGCAAAACGCCATTGCGCCGAACCCGCTTCTTCGGTCTGAACCGGATCTGATTTTAAATCCTGCCATAATCCGAATACACCAACAACTCCGCTCACTTTTGAAGAAATCTTTCCTGAATACCTGATCTCTTGGGACCATTGTTCGTGTACTGAGTTACCCGATGAAATGGTAAAAATGGGCAAACCCGTATAGTCACGGTCATTCAGTGGAGTCCATTTCCAATAACGCCAGGCAGAAGTTGATGTCAACGTACCGTTACCGATTTTTATATCGGCGTTCACAGAAGCACCACCGAGTTGGTTATCGGCTTTTGAAGGTGTGTCAAGGTCAACAATTCTCTCGAAAGGACTGCTGTATGGAAGTTTATAGTTCAAATCAGCAATGATAGCATTAAATTGACGGTAAGCAGCACGTTTAGTAGTAACTACGCCCGCTACCGGCCAACCATACCCATTCGGTTTTTGGTCAGTATAATCGCCAATGAATGTAATTTTAATTTTATCCGTAGGCGTATACAACAACTGACCTCTAACTCCAAGGTTATTGATGTCATTCATGTGTTGTTGGGTCTTGATATTGTATAGAAGCCCATCTCTTTGTGTACCCGAGAAAGAGAGTCTTGCCGCCAATTTTTTGCTCAATGGCCCGGAAAGTGACCCTTTCGCCTGAATATATCCGTAGTTGCCATAACTTAATTCAAAACTGGCACTTGGGGTGAAACTCGCCTCACGAGTTGTAATATTAAACGCCCCGGAAGTCGTATTCTTACCAAACAGCGTACCCTGTGGACCGCGTAAAACTTCAACACGATCAATGTCAACAAAGTCTAATGCAGTAGCAGCCGGACGAGCATAGTATACACCATCTACGTAAAACCCTACGCCCGGGTCGATTCCATCGTTGGTCAGACCGAAAGTTGAACCTAACCCACGAATATTCAATGTTGTATTACGGGCATTTGAAGCATACAACTGAACCGTTGGCACAAGTTCCTTCAAACGGTTTACGTTGAAAGCACCGGCATCCTCAGCAGTAGCACCACGAATTACCGAAATTGGAATTGGAATATCCTGAACAGCTTCCTGACGGCGACGAGACGAAACAACTACATCTTCCAATTTATTTACATCCTGTTCGAGCTTAATTTCTACTTTACTTTCATTGATCAGGATTTCTTTTTTTACATATCCTACAAACGAAACAATAAGGGTAAAAGGAAGTTTTTGACCGGTAATGAGCGAAAATTCTCCATTGGCATCGGTAGCCGCTCCGTTGGTGGTTCCCTTGATGGATACCGTAGCGCCCACTAATTTTTCATTGGTTTGTGCGTCCACTACAACCCCGGATACGGTGGCATTGATGGTAGGCGTATTTTGGGCTGATAAAAGAAAGGGCAAAATAAGCACCCCTATAAAGAAAACTGATTTGAAAATTTGTTTCATTGGTAATTGTGGTTGGTGGTATTTCTCTGTTTTAGCAATAAATAGTAAAAATATAGATTTAATAGTTTTAAATAGAAAACAATTAGAATGCGTTACCTCTTAACACCCTACTCCAGATAGACTATACGGAGTATTACTACTTATTATCTATTGATTTAGTATGCAAATGTAAGCCAACTATTTTTACAAAAACAAACGGGCACTTTAAATTCTTTAAATTATCCAGTTAAATCTTACAAAAAGGTCAAAAATGCGCCTTTTTTATTCACAAAGTACCAAGGAAGGCCAAGTTTTTGTGCTTCGGCGTGCAGTGTTTCTAACACATAAAGTTTGTTGGAGTTGTCAAAAATGAGTTTTTGGGTGCCAAAAATGGGAAGCAATTGTTCTACTTTTCGGAAAGCAGAATTTTTAATAAGTACATAATTTGCCACGGCAGGAATGGCACTGCGTACCGGCCGATCTACCAACAAAAGGCTTTTTCCCTGCCAAATGATCAGTTTGCCAAAGGGAAGTTGCCTGACCAAAGGCTGCGTTTTCCGCTCCAATGCCTGCCGGTGGATTCGTCGAATATTTCGCTCTACGAAAAAGTTTTTGAGGTAAAAATTGAACGGCTGTTGCCCCGCCTGAAAAAAAGCAGAATCTGCCACCAAAAAAGCGTCATTGGCATTGATAAAACTAAGTACCGTTTGACGAGAGACTGCATGAACAGCAAACACATTCTGCCTCCTATAATGGTTCATTTCAATAAGTTGCAAAGCGCAGAGCAAAACACTCAGCGTTGCAGCACTCCAAAGCCAACGTCTGTCTCGGTAATATAGTAACGCTAAAAGCATTGCTATGACTGCGTACACTAATCCCAATTCCAACGCTGACAGGGATAGCCCTCCAAGGGTAGAAAAAGGCAATGCGTCAGTCCAGATCACTATTTTATTCAATAACCACGTAATGCCCGTCAGTACCCAACCGAGCCCTTGACCCAACAAAGGAATCCAAGAAAAGACGATAGCTGCCATTGCAACCGGCAGCATGGCCGTCGCTAAAAGGGCCACAAAAGGATTAGCCAGTAAGAAATAGGTGGGAAATTGATAAAAGTAATAGACACCAATGGGAAACGTAACGAGTTGAGCTGCCAAGGCTACCGCAGTAATTTCCCACAATTTATTGCCAAACCAATTTTTAATCGTAAAAGATTGATATAAAACAGGTTGAAGAAAAATAATACCTCCCAACGCAGCGTATGAAAGTTGAAAACTAACCGAATACAGCAGTAAAGGATCAATGGCCAAAAGAATCAATGCAGAGCCAAAAAGGGCAGTTTCTCCATTTTTTGTCCGATTTAGTGGATTAGCCAATAAAAAAATCGTAAACATCAGCGCCGAGCGAATAACGGGTGCCGAAAGCCCGGTAAGCACCGCGTAAAACCACAGAATTATTAATGTAATGCTCAATGACAGCCATCGCCCGTGGCGGCGCTTTTCCAAGCCCGACAGAATAAGATTCAAAAGCCAAATAAATATTGTAATATGAAACCCTGACACCGACAACACATGCACCGCTCCCGCCGCCGAATATGACTGAACCAATTCATTGTCCATTTCATCGCGAAGGCCAAGAACCATTGCTTTGGCAACGGCGTATTCTCGATCAAAAGGAACAAGCCGCCGCAACGCGGCATCGCTCCACTCACTTACGGCAAACGCCCATTTTTTGTACCATATACCCTGATAATCACTCGTTATGGTAAAATCCGTTGCTTTGAGATAATGTTGATGGCAGATGCGTTTATAGCTCAGAAATTTTCGATAATCAAATTGCGCGGGATTCATTGGCGGCTCTACCGGGCGGGGTTGCCCACGAATCAACAATACTTCGCCGTAACGCGGCTTTGTTGCCATTTTATCAATGTATAACAGCACCTTTCCCTGTATTGGATGCCACACATTCTCCCATTTCGCACTTTTTAATTCGGCTTCTGCTTTGTAGGTTTTGGAACGGGTTTCGGGCGGCGAAAGTACTGCTGCTTCATACGCCGTAAACTGCGACAGGTCAGGTACCGAAACGGCATCGGGCGTTCGAATCCAACCCAGAATGACAAAAAGAAGCGTCGTCAGCGTACCCAACCAATAACGGTTGCCACGACGGAAAATAACGAGCAGCAAAAGTACAGTAAATAAAATACCGACACCGCCAATGATCACCCACTCTTTGCCGGAGATATACCAATGGTTTGGAAGAAAGGATTGAAGTAAAATACCACCGGCAAAAGCGATTGTGCAGCGCAATAAAACGTTCATCGGGTGATCACTAATCGTTTGCTGACGGTCTCTTTCTCCGTTTTTACCCGCACGATATAAACACCCGGCTGTATCGAAGTGGTCGGAAATGAGACTACCCAACTTGGATAATCGTTGAACTGCTGTTGGCCCATCAGTTGGCCCGTTAAGCTGTACAATCCGACTTCAAAATCCGTAAATTCTGTCACATTTACTTGAATATTCACTTGATCGGTGGCAGGATTAGGAAAAATATTTACCCCAAACGAATCGCTGAAAGGAAGTTTTGCGCACCAATACTTCACCAATCTTGCCCGCCGTGCCGATTTTTCAATGACCGCCATCATTCGTTCACTTTGGTTTTTAGTAAAGATATTCATGCACGAATCGGGCGAATAATCCATGTAGTTCTCAGTCATGTTGCGAGTACGTACTCCCGTACAATTGGAATAAAGAGGCCCGCAGTTATCCGATTGGTTTCCTTTCTCAGCGGGTGGAGTATCGGCACAATAATCATCACCGCAGTTGGTATCTCCCCACGTGTGTATCAACCCCAACCAATGCCCTACTTCATGGGTTGTGGTACGCCCCAAGCGGTACAGATTACTGTTTACAGCGCCTCCTGAGCCAAAAACTCTATAATCAATGAATACCCCGTCCGTTTTTTCCAGTAATTCATTGCCCGAATCCAACCCGTCGATGCCGGTTGTTGAGGGAAACTGCGCAATTCCCAAATAATTACTACCGAATCGAGTAACCCAAATATTCAAATAGCGGTCGGTAGGCCAACTGACAACATTGGCCAATGTTTGGTCATCGGTAAAGACATCAAAAGTAGTTTTTGCGTTGTAATAATGCCGCGTGATACCATTGGTTGGACTTCCGTTGGGATCTTCGGTAGCCAAATAAAATTCTATTCCTGTATTGACGCCCACGGGATTATTGTTAAAGCCGCGCGTTCCGGTTTTGCGTTGATAATCTTCATTCAGCGTCCGAATTTGAGATAGAATCTGGTCGTCTGAAATATTACCGTTGTCTTTGCCGCCTATGGTTCCGGCAGCATTGTTATGCACGATGTGCACCACAATCGGAATACGAATTTGACTGCAAATCGCACCCAACCGAGCACGGCGATTAGCGGCAGGGGTTTTCAGATACGATTGAATGGAATCTTCCAGCATCGTTCGTTTCAAGCGCCAATAAGGGTAGCGCTTCGCGATGGCAGAATCATATTGTACTGAGGCGCAACGCTGTGCATAAGAACCTGAGAGCGAACCGCAAAGCAGTAAAAAGGCCGCTAAAAAACGTTTATCGGTGAGCAGGTTCTTTAATGAACTGCTCACCGATAAACGTTTTTTATTCTTTCTCTTTCTTTTCATAAGCATCCAAAATATCTTTGACGAGGCGGTGGCGCACTACATCACGTCCATCAAGCTCGACAAAGGCAATTCCCTTGACATCTTTAAGGGTTTCAAGCGCATCTTTCAAACCGGATTTTTGATTTTTCGGTAAATCTATTTGGGTTTTATCTCCCGTTATGATCACCTTTGAACTGGGACCCATACGCGTCAAAAACATCTTCATCTGCGCAGGGGTTGTATTTTGGGCTTCATCCAACAGGACAAAAGCATTATTAAGTGTTCGTCCGCGCATGTATGCCAAAGGAGCGATTTCGACAATGCGGTTTTCCAGATAAAATTTAAGCTTTTCACTTAAGATCATATCGTCAAGGGCGTCATAGATAGGACGCAGGTAGGGATCGATCTTTTCCTCTAAATTTCCCGGCAAAAACCCTAGGTTCTCCCCTGCTTCCACGGCCGGACGAGTAATAATAAGCTTTTTCACTTTCTTCTCTTTCAGCGCCTGTACCGCAATAGCTACCGCAGTATAGGTTTTTCCCGTTCCTGCCGGACCGATCGCGAACATCAGATCGTTTTCGGCAGCTTTCTCCACCATCAATCGCTGATTTGCCGTTCTGGCCTTTACCACTACCCCTCTGGTACCATACAGAATTACATCTTTTTCATCCTGCAGCACGTGCGGCGGAGCCACTGAACCACCATTGGCGGTCAGATAATGCCGTACGTTTTCATTGGTGATTTTTCCGTATTTCTGGTAATGTTGCAGAAGAGAGTCCAGAATATCGCTGATGCGAAGGATTTCGGGCTGTGTGCCCATTACTCGTATTTCGTTGCCGCGCGAAATGATTTTACTCATCGGAAAAGCGGCAGCAACTTCTTTGATGTGGTTGTTTTCTACACCGAGAAAGTCAACTAAAGACACATCTTCCAAGGAAATTATTTTTTCGACCAAACGATGTAAGTGTTTTGATAATGATGAATACGTATTGCTTTCCTAAAACGTTGCGTTTGCCGTTTTAGCTTTGGGAAAAATACGTTTTTGTTTTAAGAATTACAACTTTTCAAGTGAATTTTTAGGGAAGCTTTTTCGAGAAACTTTGATTCTGAAAGAGTTGAAGGAAATTAAAAATAAGTACGAAATGCCTTTGCCGATTTCATTTCAATCCTATCATTGACCGACTGTCGAACGTTGATCGTAAAGTACTTTGAATGATACTTATTCAAAGTAACCTTCATTTTAGAACCGTTTCTGCGGCTGCTCAACCTAAAATTATAAAATCAAACAACTTTTTATTTTAGAATAGCCATTAAGCATAAAAAGCTCATTCTAGCCCATATTCCAACTTTTCGCCCACCTTTATTAAACTTATAGGTATATTTTCAACTTCCGTAACTGATTAATATATACCATTTTACAAAAAATGGCACATTTGTTGAGAAGCCTTGATTTGAAGCTAAAAACAAACAATCAAGGAAATGCAACACCCGTTATCTAACCCAAAGGCTTTTAGCAAAAGGACTTTATTTCATCTATTGCCGCTTATCGTTTTAGCCTGCTTTTCATTCAGTCCAACCCATTTAAGAGCACAGGCACAGAACTGCGGACTGGGCCCTAAGCTAAGTGGATGTGTAAATGGTAATTGTCCGGACCTCACTACTGCCGTCGATATCAACAACAATACTATTGAAGATGTTGCATTGAGTGGTTATCCTCTCAATACCACCTATCTTCCCCTTCCGTTCAATTGGGGCAACAATACTGTCAGAGGATATGACCGTTCTTTCAGTGTATTGGTCGGCGGAAATTTCAGGATTCACGACGGTGGGCAGGGTGTACCGGCCGAAATTGAAGGTAGGGTTGCGATCAAAGGCAATTTTATCCTCGGTGATACAACCATTCCGTACAATTCCTACTATGGCGTTGGAACATCGGGCGGCGGAACTTACGTAATAGCTTCAACCGATTTGCCCGCATTGCTCATCGGCGGTACGATCAAAGGTAACACCAATTCTTTTGGAGTGGGAGGAACAGGAATAGCAATGGGGGGCAGTTATGCCAATAATTTACCCAATCCCATTACCGTAACCGGCAATCTGGGAATCGGAGGCATCGGGCTGAATATTGACAGTACATTGAATGACATTAAGGCCAAAAGCCTCTATTGGGCTACACTTACCGCCACCGGCACATTAAGCGGAGATACCCTTAAGGGCAACAATACCTCTTCAATTCAGGTATTCAACGTTTCAACTTGGAAAAACTTTGTTTTCAAAAATATTCCTGTCGGCGCTTCCGTCATTGTGAACGTGAGTGGTTCAACATTCACCAATGTTCAAATGCCGGCGGTGAACGCAGTTACACCAACGGCCGGCTCGCCTTCTCTGTTTCGATTGCTTTTTAATTTTCATCAAGCCGCTAATGTCACATTTACCGGCACTTTCTATGGTTCTGCCATCATTCCGGCCGGAAATGCAACGTTATCGGGAGGGAACTTCGACGGACGTCTGGTAGTTGGTGGTAATCTTACCCACAATGCATCAGGCGGCGAAATACACAATTATCCTTTTGTGGGTGAGTTCCCCTGCCCTCCTCCCTGTTTGAAAACCGGCTTTGTGCTGAGCGGCACGCCTTCCTGTGCTCCAAACAAACAATCATACAGCGTTACGTTTAACGTACTCCAAAGAAACGGCACCATCAAAGTTAACGCAGGAACATTAACGGGCAGCAACAACGGCCCCTATACCGTAAGTAATATTCCGCCAACGGTGAGTTTGAAAATTACCGACAGTTTGACTTCCATCTGTAAATTTGATACCACTATCACTGCTCCGGCCGCGTGTAATTGTATTCCTGCGGCACCTGTTGTGGTCATTCCCAATGTCTTTGCCTGCAAAGGAGATACTCTTCCAACTTTAAAAGCAACGGTCATTGGAGGCACCACCGCCGACTGGTACGCCAACGCAACGGGAGGTTCAGCGTTGATCTCGGGATCAGTAAATTATAAACCCGCCGGGTTGACAACTGTTACCGATACTTTTTACGTGGAAGCACGCGGAACCACGGCCCAATGCGGTGGAATCAGCGCTTCAAGAACTCCCGTTATTATCACAGTACAGGATTGCGACACGTTGGTTGATTTAAAACTTAAAAAATCCATCAGTAAAAAAATGGTTCAAATCGGCGACACCATCCACTATACCATCAAAGTTTGGAACGAAAATACCAGTTTTGCCACGGGTGTGGAAGTCACCGACTCCCTCAATGCAGGGGTAGAATACATCAGCAGTTCAACATTAAGGTTGTCAAACAACACCATTGCCGGCAGTTACAATCCACTGACTTCCAAATGGATCATCGGCAATATCGGCACTAACGGCGACACCGTTTCCCTCACGATCAAAGTCAAAATAGTAGCGCAAGGGGTGTGGTTCAATACTGCCGAAATCAGCAAAGTCAACGAAAAGGATGTAGACAGTACGCCGGGAAATCAATCAGAGACCGAAGATGATCTGGATCGCCAATGCTTTAGTGTTCCCATCAAGATATGCGGAGGCGAAAAGGCGCTATTAACCGTTCCGGGTCAATTTACGGGCGTACAGTGGTTCAAAACCGGAACAACAGGCACCATTGCTTCCGGCAATCAGATACTCATTGATACGACAGGAACCTATACGTTTACTTCCTCCAATGGCAGTTGTCCTTTGGAAGGATGTTGCCCAATCATCGTTGAAGCAAGTATTAATTGTTGCCTTATCGTGCAATGTATTCCATATACCGTTAAAAAGATCAGAAAGTAGGAGTAAGTAAATGATTCCGGTAAAAGGTCGCTTTCAATGTAAAGCGGCCTTTTTTTGTCCTACCGGTTCTGCAACAATTTCAACATGCTGCGGTCCGGTCCACATCCCTGTTTTTCTACAAGCTGAGGATTGACACACTACGTTGAAATCTGATTTTCTTTCGCTTATTTCGGCAATAGCCATAGGACAGGCAGTGAAATAAGTGATAAAAATCAATTTATTGACCATATCCTTTCGTAAATTTGCCCTTTAACAGTATATTTTTCGAATTTTATTTTTGATTTTTTCCGGAATCTTATGATGAGAAAGTCTTTCTTAGCGGCAGTGGGAGTCATTTTTCTGCTGATGAGCGCCTGCAAACCCAAATTAAACCCTGAAGAATACAACGCCAAAGCTGCTGATCCTGAGTTATACCATAAATCGGTCGAGTTATTGACGGAAGTGATCATTCATGATATTTTTAAACCGCCCGTAGCGAGCCGCATCTACGTATATGCCAACCTTGCCGGATACGAAGCAATGGTACCCGGCTTTCCCGCTTATCAGTCGCTCGGCGGAAAACTCAAAGGTTTTACCACTCCTAAGGCACCGGAACCGGGAAAAGAATATTGTTTTCCATTAGCCGGTACCCGTGCTTTCCTGAAAGTAGCCCGAAACCTAACGTTCTCAGCAAGTTTTTTTGATGAATATGAAAAAGAATTCTACAAAAAATATGAAGCAATGGGGATTCCCGAAGAGGTCATTGAAAACTCAATGGCTTACGGTGACAGCATCGCTGCGCACGTAATACGTTATTCAACAAAAGACAGTTACAAACAAACACGCGGTATTCGGTTTACAGTGACCAACAAACCCGGAACATGGGTGCCAACCCCACCTGCTTATGCCGATGCGTGCGAACCCCAATGGAATAAGATCCGATTATTTACCTTGGATACAGTTACCCAATTTATGCCTCCGCGCCCACCCATGTGGAGTACCGATAAAACCAGTCTGTTTTGGCAGGAAACCCGTGAGGTCTACGAAATTGGGAAAAACCTGACCGAAGAACAAAAGCGTATTGCGTGGTTTTGGGATGACAATCCATTTGTAATGAATGTGGTAGGTCACGTTATGTTTGCCAATAAAAAAATGACGCCCGGCGGCCATTGGTTGGCCATTCATGAAACGGTCTGCCGAAAAACCAAAGCCTCATTTGCCACAAGTGTAGAAGGCTATGTATTGGGTTCTATTGCATTGATGGACGGATTTATCAGTTGTTGGGACGAAAAATACCGCAGTACTAAAGTTCGCCCTGAAACGGTTATCAATTCAGACATTGATCCCAAATGGCAACCTTTCCTGCAAACACCCCCTTTTCCCGAATACACCAGCGGCCACAGCACTATTTCGGCCGCCGCTGCCGAGGTGTTGACGTTTGTACACGGCGACAATGTGGCTTTCACCGACTCAACCGAGTTTAAGCACGGACACGGTGTAATGTCGTTTAAATCATTCAGGGAAGCGGCATTGATGGCCAGTATCAGCCGCGTATACGGCGGAATCCACTACCGTTCAGGGTGCGATGAAGGCAATCGCTGCGGTATCAAGATCGGCAAGCACGTCTTAAGTGTTGCCATGACCCGAAAAGAGCCAAAAATAATTACACAAGTACACTAACCGTTCATCGTTCCTTTCAGCCTACCTCGCAACGCGATGATCGTCATTAAAGAGCTTAAAAAATCCTACGGCGGGCATTTGGTTATCCAAGTGCCCGACTTGGTTTTATCAACAGGTATTCATTGGTTCAAGGGAGCTAACGGTTCAGGCAAAACCACTTTTTTCAGAACCTTGGCCGGAATGCTGCCTTTTGAGGGCGAAATCACCCTCGGCGGAATGGACATCCGCCGCGACCATGTTGCCTACCGACTATGCATCAACTACGGAGAAGCCGAGCCTGATTATCCTGAATTTTTGACGGCCAATGACCTTATTGCGTTCGTTGCCAAGGCCAAACAGGCCAACGCCTCCCAAGTGGAGAAATTAATTGAAACGCTCGGGATCAAGCCGTTTTTATACCAACCCACGGGCACCTATTCAAGCGGAATGCTGAAAAAAACATCGTTGGCATTGGCATTCTTGGGCAACCCCAAAGTGATCATTTTGGACGAGCCCCTCATAACCATTGATGATGCCACAGTCTTGAAAGTCTACGAGTTAGTGCGCGATTATCACGCTCAGGGGGTCACTTTTCTGCTATCATCCCATCAGGATTTTATGTTTGAGAAATTACCCATTCAAACCATTTTCCGTGTTGAAAATCAAGGGATTTATGCTCAATCACTTCCCAATTCCCAATAGCTAGACTAACTCACAAATAGTTGATTATCAACTATATCAGTACCTTTTTCGGTTTTACATTTCTCGGTTTTTCAGTTTTACATTTTTTTACTTATTCATCCGTTGCCGACACTTTGGAACATACTCTATAAAACCCTCGTTCGGGAATATTACCGTCAAAATACGGGATTTCTGTTCTTGGTACTTATGTTTGGATTCGGCATTCTGCGGCCCGAAGATCACATTGCGTTAGCAGCATATGTGTTTGCGTCGCCCTTTTTGCTTTTGCTGCTGTTTGGCATTTGGGCCTTATACCATCTGAAAATCCTCTTTTTTGTCCGCCAACGTTTTCTTTGGGACTCGCATACGTTTTTATATCACTTAGTGTTGGTGCCAAAATCTGTTCGTTGGGCGTTACTTTGGGCAGCCCAAATGATGCTTTGGCTGCCTGTGGTTGCCTATGCCGTTTTTGTCGGGTATTATGGATGGAAAATCGGGCAACAGACAGCTATTCTCTCTACCGCAGGTTTCCTGCTGATCTTACCACTTACGGGTGTATGGGCGTATGAACATCGTTTGTACCGACCTAATCCCGATACTCGCCTCAGTCAGCTTGCGGCGTATATCAATCGCCGGTTCACCAAACCGTATTGGTCGTATTTTATCCTTTATTTATTCAATCAGGCACCCGTTTTGCTGTTTTTAACCAAAGCATTTACCTGCCTGTTGGTCGTGGGAGTTTGTAAACTTTACCCTACCGATACCTATGATGAACGCCTGTTCTCGTTGGCCGGCTCCGCCATCGGAATGGTTCATGTGGTGCTGTTACTGCATTTATACGAATTTGAACATGTGCAGTTGCCGTTACTGCGTAATCTTCCTTTTACCCTTGTCCAACGCTTTGTCAATTACAGTAGTTTGTTCACTTTGCTTATGCTTCCCGAAACGATTTTCTTGATTCGCTATCTGCCCAAGGGAGTGAGTTTGTTATATGCAATTGAATGGTGGTGCCTGCTGATCAGTCTTTTGTGGCTGATCTTCGGACGTTTTTTACAGAAGCATCACACCATGGAGCATTTGCTGAAACTCGGCATTTATACCTTTATTGTTTTGTATTTTGTGATCATGTTTCGTCTGCCCGTCTTATTGATCGTGGGCTTATGCCTTACGGTAGGTGTGTTGCTTTTCAACCGCCATTATTACCGCTCAGAATACCTGATCGATTCATCCGCCATAGCTCCTCGGCCCGAAGACTAAGCCAATTTTTTGAAAATTTCTCAAATGTGAATAACTCACAAAACGCAAAGAGCCTAAAAATAACCGGTGGTGCAGGATTATTGGATGCTTGCTGTAAAAAGCCTATTTTCGCCCCATAAACAAACGTATAATGAAACGCACGATTGGAACAATCCTCACCGGTATGGGTGTCATTTTTATTCTTTTTGCCTGCATCGCCTTCATGTCCGACAAGGCTGTTTTAGGATTTACACTCAGCAAATGGGAAACCCTCGTTCCGTTTGCGGTCGGAGCACTGTTTTTGTTTGTAGGAGTTGGAATGCTGAATAAAGTTGCGGATTAGAGAAAGAATTTAGAATATCTAATTCCTAAACTTTATGGCTGAAATAAATATTGAAAGCGAGTTAACCAAAATAGCGCTAAAAGCTATAGATAACGGTATTCAATATAAGCAATATTTGTATTGCGAAAACCCTAAAAATGTAGACTTGCTTTTTGTTGGGCTTAACCCTTCAGAGGAAAAAAACATTGAAGTAAACCACCTTGAGATTACCCCTCAAAATCCAACAGTTGTTGAGCATTCATATTTCAAACGATTTCAGGAAGTATCAAAAGAATCTACGTTAAAATGGGGTCATTTAGACTTGCTTTATTTCAGGGATACTAACCAAGCAAACGTCAGTAAAATTGCTTACAGAACAGGTAATATCGGGAAACAATTTATATTAAGTCAGCTCGAATTGTCATTAGAGCTAATAAAAAATATTAATCCTCAAATTATTGTTATCTGCAATTCTCTTGCTCGTGATTTTTTCACTTCTCATTTTAATCAAGCCGATAATTGGCTGCAACAACCGATTAAATTTGAGGAAAATTTAGGGACATATCGTTGGGACTGGAATAACACACCCATTTTTTTCACAAGTATGCTCACCGGCCAAAGAGCTTTGGATACAGGCTCTTATGAAAGACTAATTTGGCACATTAAATATGTCAATGAAATAATTTTATAAAACTATAACGAAGCTACTTCACATTACAGGCTACTACTAAAAAAGGCAGGAAGCCCGGAAATAAGCATCACTCGCGGGACGAGAGCGATTGCACAAAAAGAGCGAGACAATGCCTCGCTCCTATTTATAAATTTGAATTAAACGACGAATTAAATTTTGATCGTTTTTCCCCCGTTTGCGACAGATTTATACACCGCTTCCAATACACGAATATCTCGCAGGCCTTCTTCGCCGGGAGCGATCAGAACTGTTGATTTCATGATTGCTTCCAATTCTATTTAATCAATGAAATGCTTTATTGCTCGCCCACTACTTCATATACCGTTTGATTATTTTCATCGACAAATGCCCGGTAGTAGGTTCCGAAACTTACGAAATATTCCTGACCGTCAATGATCACCTGTTGGGCGTCGGCCGGCAGTTCTGTCACAACCGCACCAACGGGCGGACGTACCACTTCGTATTGGTTATTGTAATTATTGTAGGGGCGATAAAAGGTGCCGGAATGATAGTAATAAGGGATTCCTCCAACGTAGATCTGGGCATATCCGTAGGGTAACATTCCAATGCGGGTTCCCCACGCAATCGGCGGGGCGATCAATACCCGAGGTCTGCCACCGTAACGATACCCATATCCGCCTCCATAGCGGTAAGCGGAGCCTCCGTATGCATACGCATTCCCATAGCCATATCCTCGGCGCACCACAGGTGGAGCATAACGATAATAGTTTTGCCTTGGAGGAGTATAGTATCCTCCTCTCTGTCCATATTGGGGATAGGCGGGGCGATTAAAACTTCTTCCCTGATTATAATTGTTGTAATGCTGTCGCGAAGAATTATAGCTTTGTCCCCGTCCGTCGTGGTAGCTACCGCCATTGCTCCGACCGTTACCATAGTGTGAGCCACCGCTTTGATGATGACCGTTGTGCGCTCCTCCACCGTTTCGGTGTTGGGCGGCGAGGGGGCCGGAAACCAAAGCGATTCCCACCAAAAGCCCCAAAGTGATATTTTTCAATGCTGTCGTTTTCATGATAAAAAGCAGTTTAAAACTTTTTATAAATATAACGATTCTATCTGCCAAAATATGCAGTTTGGTTTAAATTATGATAACCGGAAAGTCGCGTTTTTTCTCGAAGCATCTTCTGTGTAAGTATTCCCTAATGTGCAACATCCGATAAATTTTCTAAACGCTATAAAAGAAAAAATCGGTGAAGCGGCGTATCAAGAAATACTATCCAAAATCAATTTACAAAACCCCTAGAAATCCACCTCCAACCCCAACAAATTCTGTAAATCAAGCAGGGCAGGATTACGCTCGGCAAGAGCATTGAATTTTTCCTGTGGGGTATAGGGATTGCGTTTTACTTCACTCGGCGCAATGCGGTGTGTAATTTGAATCTGACGGTTTTGGAGGTTTCTTCGAAGGTAGCCTAACAGCATGGGTTTGATCTCATTAAGCAGGGTTTCCTGATGCAGATTGTCCAGGATCAACTCAATGGTCATGTCCTGAAAACTTATCTCACGGTTGAGCATGATCTGTTCACTTACCGCGCCGCCGTTTTGCTCCCGCATCCGTGAAAAAGCGGCCCAAACATCTTTCAACGCTTCTGTCGTTACAGGTTGGTCTTTTTCGGGCAATGTCTCCAAAACCACTTCGACGGGCTTTGAAACCTGCGTCGGTTCGGGAGTATCCGTAATAGAAGTGCTTAAATTGACCGTTGAACGCAATTTGCCAAGCGGACCCAACTTATTACCGTTAGGCGTATTTTGGTACGTTATGGTAGGCTCAGCCGTCATGGGTAATGATGACGACGATGTAGGGGCAGGCCTCGCGTCTGCCCTATCTGCCGCGTTTTGCGATACGTTGTTGTTGCCGTTTTGACCGGCCCCCGCGTTTGATTGGGCAGAGGCCGCGCCCGGTTGGGCAGACGCAAGGCCTGCCCCTACGTTAGGCTTTTTTTTTTCGTCGGCGGCTAAGGCTTCCAGATCAAGCACTTCGGTCAGCTTGGCCATTTTCATCAGGCAAAGCTCCACGTGCAGACGCTGTTGTTTTGCTGCTTTGTAATTTATATCACATTGCCCGCCGATACTCAGCGCCGACAACAGAAAAGACAACGAAGCACGGGTTGATTGATCAAGGTATTTATTCTTGGCGATTTCGGAAACCTCAAGCAGTTGTACAGTAGCAGAATCCTTAGAAACCAACAGATTACGAAAATGCTCCAACATCCCGATCACAAACAAATGCCCATCGAAGCCTTTTTTCAATACCTCATTAAAGATCAACAGCGTTTCGGAAAGTGCTCCTGACAACAACGCATCGGTCAATCGGAAATAGTAATCGTAATCCAGAATGTGAAGATTTTCCAACACCTCTTTATATCGCACCGTGTTGTCGGTCGAGAAAGTTACGTTGAGGTCAAACATCGAAAGCGCATCCCGAAGGCCTCCGTCGGCTTTCTGGGCAATGAGTTCGAGGGCTTCGCGCTCGGTTTTAATGCCTTCTTTTTTGGCAATGAGTTCGATGTGATCGGCAATGTCGCGCGGCTGAATCCGGTTAAAATCAAAGATCTGACACCGCGACAGGATCGTCGGCAAAATCTTGTGTTTTTCGGTCGTAGCCAAGATAAAAATAGCGTAGCTCGGCGGTTCTTCGAGGGTCTTCAAAAAGGCATTGAAGGCCGCCGACGAAAGCATATGTACCTCGTCAATGATGTAGATTTTGTACTTTCCCGTTTGGGGCGGATAGCGTACCTGATCGATCAGGTTACGAATATCATCCACGGAGTTGTTGGACGCCGCATCCAATTCGTGCACATTGAACGAAGCATTGTTTTGAAACGCCACACACGATTCGCACTCTCCGCACGGCTCCACTTCGTCGGTAAGACTCTGACAGTTAATGGTCTTTGCTAAAATACGCGCATTGGTCGTTTTTCCCACCCCACGCGGGCCGCAAAACAAAAATGCCTGCGCCAAGTGGTTGGTTCGAATTGCGTTCTTGAGGGTAGTGGTAATGTGCGACTGCCCGACCACCGTATCGAACGTAACGGGGCGATATTTCCGAGCCGATACTACAAAATTGTCTGCCATGGTCGCAAGTTAGCAACTCAATGCCTGAATTCAAACAGAAAAAAAGGGGAAGATCAGTAATTAAAAAGATATCAGGAAGTTAGCACCGGCACTTCTATTTTGTTTTTAAAATGGTTACTCTATCTCCCGAACGAATCGCACCCTCCTGAAGTACACGCGCAGTAATGCCTCCGTGTCCGCGCATGGCATTGTAGCCTCCCTCCCCCAGTACTTCTTCCATACGACTGCATGGATGGCACAACCCCGTCATTTCCAAAACGGCATCGCCAATCTGAATACGATGGTCTTTCAGCGCCAGCAGGTTGATTCCATGAACTACGATGTTTCGACGCAAAAGAATAGGATTAATAATACCTCGCCCCAAGTATGAACCTATTGCCGCAAGGTGCTCTGCCTGGATCAGGGTCACTTGCCGTTTGCTGTCGGCATTGCCTTTATAGCGGTCGCCGTCCAGACCCGTGCCGATACGGGCATAGGTTTCCTCTACTATTTCTATTTCTTGCCGGGTTGCTGTTCTCAGTCCTATCCAGATCACCTCTCCCGCCTGCGGGAAATGACCCATGAGTTCTTTTAAAGGAGTATGATCGGTATACATATCGTTTTCGCCAAATCAAACCTATAAGGTTTTTAATTTAAAAAGGTTAAAAAATATATTAATCAAACGAAAGAAAGTCCTTGCAGGTGCTGATGAGATCAGGAAAAAATTGACGAAAATACGATTCATAAAGCGCCTCGTTATCAAATAACTCCGTCCCTGCCTGCTCTATTCCTGCCAAAAAAGGATAACGACGCGACATTCCCACAAACGACCGGTTCATGCCTTCGGCAAACTGATAATTGTACAACCAATCGTATTTGATCATTGAGTCGACCAACATCAGCGCTTCCGGAGGAATAACCGCGCGGTGTTTTTCCAAAATGCCGTATACCCAAATCGTAAAATGCTTTAATGACAACGGATGATAATCTTTAAAATGTTTCGCCAGAAAATAATCAAAATACATATCCATCACCACTCCTTTGTATTTTCCGAAACGGGCCGGCAACGCCTGACGACAGGCTTGCCCGGCAGGATGTGTATCGGTAAATGAATCAATTTGTCGATGCAGCAAAATTCCCTGTTTAATGGGGGAATTGTAACGATCGTTGCGGGGGTGGTCGAGACGGCCACGGGCAAAATCGCCCAATAAATTGCCAATGATCAAGGGTTCCTGATCAAAAGACAAATAAAAATGAGCGAGATAATTCATTATCAATTTTGGATTTCTGAAAGGCCATGCCTTTAATTGGTAATAGACAATTCGGCCTCTGTACTATTTTTCGGCAGATAACGTTCTACTTCTACGCCAAATTTCCGCAGGAATTCTACGCCTTCATCAATACCGATGCCTTTGTAGGCGGCGTAAGAATTTAAGTAAATGACCCGTTTGATTTTCATGGTAAAAATAACCCGTGCGCAGGCAATACAGGGAGAGAGCGTTACGTACAACGTGGTTCCTTCCAGGTTTGCCCCATTTTTGACCGCGTACAGGATCGCATTTTGTTCGGCATGGAGCGCCAACGAGCAACTTCCCTTGGAATCGCGCGGGCAACCGGTCTCCGGAAATTCATCGTCACAATTGTGGGTTCCCGACGGCGGGCCGTTATACCCAATTGAAATAATCCGTGTATCTTTGGTGAGGACCGCCCCAACCTGTGCTTTGATGCAATGTGATCGCCGCGCCAGATTTTGGGCCAATTCCATAAATATATCGTCAAAAGCAGGACGCATTCCGAAAAGTAAGTTTAAAAGTGCAGCGAATTGAAAATGAAAAGCAAAGTAACAAATAAGAAATGTATGCAGCGTAGTGTCCTGTGGCTTTTGTTGTTTTTTGTCGTGCAATACATTTCCCCAACGCTTTGTTTTTCACAGACGCAAACCATCGCGCTCAAACCCGAACGGCTCAAAGTTCAACCCAAAGGGTTTTTCATCATTGAAGTCATTGACAATCGCCCGGTAACCTCCAATATCGGTAAAATATGGAGTCGTCCACAGCCATTAACGGCCGTACTTCAGGGCGGCACAGCGCCGGCGATCGACAATTTTCTTCGTCGTTATTTCAACCCTTCGCAAACCGATTCTCTTACACCCATCATTCTTGTTATCAAAGAATTACAGGTTACCGAAGCGCTCATTCCGCCCGCTAAGGTCAGTGGAACGATCAGGATGAATCTGGGATTCGAAACCTACCGAGAAGGCAAACGGACCTTTCTTACGAGTGCCAACGCTTCGGCTACGTATACCCGGGCGGGCATTGCGCCGGAAGACATCATAGAACCTCAACTTCGAAATTTGCTCGAAAACGAGTTGAAAGGATTTAATAAATGGTTTGCCCAAAGCGTCAATGTCTCCGACATATTTGCGCGAAACGTTACGTTGATCCTTGAAAGTGATAGCCTTCCGCCGCCTTCCAAAGCCGATACGTTGGTGTACTATAATCCAAAACGTCCGCTTATTTGGCAGGATTTTCAGGGAGCACCCACGGTTTTTAATCGTTGGGCGGCGCAGGTATTTACAAGTTTTGGCTTCGAAGCACGCTCTGCCGTCAAAAACCGTACTCTGGAACTGCGCGTCAAAACAAAGGTCTGGATCGACAAAACCATTTCATGGGTGCGCCCCGACTCCAAAAACGACTATGTCCTCGACCACGAACAGTTGCATTTTGACGTGACCCGACTCACCGCCGAGCGTTTCAGGCGAAAGCTGCAATCCATGACATTTTCGGTCGAGGATTTCAGCAGTGAGATCCAATACCAATACCTCGAATTTTATCGCCTCCACAGCCAACTCCAACAACAATACGACGACGAAACCAACCACGGCATCAATCAGGGAATGCAGGCGGCTTGGGCCAAAAAAGTCCGCGATGAATTGCGCAGCTATGGGGTATTGCCTTCTGTAAAGTGAGGGGTAGGAGTCTATTTGTCGTTATTTTTAAATGCGCCAAAATTAGCTTTTCCAGTATGTAATTCGTAAATCAAATAGACAATCCCAATGAATATCTTTACAAAACTGGGCATAAAAATCCATTGTAAAAATGAATCCATGCTAACATACTTTGAAGAGAAATCAGGAAATCTTATTATTAAATCAACTAATCCGACTCCCAAAAAAGCATTTAAAAATCGCAAACCCAACATTTTCAAAGTTAATGCAATAACAAAGTAGAAAATAAAAAATCTCAATTATAAAAATATATAACATCAACAAAGCAAGTATTTTAGTTAAATACCCATATTCCGGCAAAACGTTCCCCTCCAGTAATAAAGATATTCCTAGTACTGCATTTAGCAAAAACGCAATAACTATTTCAATTATGCGTCTTTTGATTATTTTGAAAGACATGTTTATTTACTAAATTTTTACGATAGCGTTCTTCACTTAATCGTTTAACGGCTTGAGTAACAATTGTTTATATTTATATCAATAAAGTGTAAAAAATAGAATATAGCTTCATCTTATTTTAGACTTTCTTGAATTTATTTCATAGATTCTTTTCACCGTGGTCTGTGTCTCCACAGACCTACCTAAAAGAGTCTTTGGAGACACAGACCACGGACTAGGAAACATTTTCATTCATTTTTTTCTCAAAATCAAATAGGCTAGATATGTGCTTATCATATACACAATTGACAATGAAATGGGAATAACATTATTAATTTCATTGTCAATTTTTTCTTGGCTTGTCGCGTTTGAGGAAAGGCCATGCGTATTTAAAAGAATAATGAGTAGAATCAACCCTGTACTAAATGATGCAATAAAAACTTTCACATCGGCAGACAATTCAGGCAACAAAAAATGCAACACCCCTCCTCCGGCAAAAAAGAACAAAAAAGGCAAAATCCAAACAGGAGAAAAGGCTAAAACATATAATAGTGTTAATACAGTCAGTTGATCGTAAAAAGATGACCAAATACCCCATAGTAAAATTATAAATATAATGTAGTTCAGGGCAAACTCTAGGACATAATTTACAAAAACAGTTCTTACTTGTTTAATTTTCATATTTCTCTTTAGTACTTAAAGATATCTGCCACTCACACTTAGATAATCAGAAAAATCAATAAACTACTCTATTTTAAAAAGCGATATGCAGTATAAAAAATAGCAAATAATAGAATGGCAAAAGGTATTGCTTAACCAATAGCACAAAAAATATAGGTTACCGATTGATTCCAATCAGCATATCTAAATAATACAATACTCCCGGGAATACAAAATACGGCTAAGTAGATTATTCCCGCAAGCAGCAGTACAGCACCGTAAATTCTTTTTTTAATATTTTTTTCATACATATATTTAAATGAAATTTCAGAATCTCAAAAAGAAGTTAGGATTTTTATTTACTTTCAATAATTTATACTATTCCCAACGTTTTGTACTTTTTCGTTCCAAGGCAACAGTTTTTTTAAGTCCTATTTTTTATATTTCAGTTTTCATTTTTAGACTTATAAAAACCCAAAACATTATTTAGAAATTAGTAGTATAAGACTACTTTGAGTCAGTCAAAAGGCGGTTTTCCAGACTGATACTCTTTATTAAGCCTTTCAATATTTTTTTGTTAAACTCTCTTTATTTTGCTGCCAATTCCAATCAAAACTGTTATTCATATAAGTAAATATTTTTTCTGATTTTTTTTCCAATGTCAATATTTCTTTCCCAGAGGCAATTATGTAAACAACAAAAGATTTATGTTCATTATGTCGCTGATTTATTTTTGCACCGAAAAAATAAACAGCAAATAATTTTTGAGGATTCGCTTTAATTTGTTGGTAATCTTCTTCATTAACTTTTAAATCCAATCTACCCAACGGGGTAAATCCAGTGTCGTTTATTCTGCTTTCGTCTTGAAAATAGAACTCCTGTTTTGGAGGTCCTATGGCAAATCTGTCAGTCGATTCCAAGACTCCGTTGGCAGGAATATGATAGACTCTTTCGCCCTGCTCTAATTGAGATAAGCGGTTGGTAGCCTGATATAATACGCCGAAAAAACCCCGATAGTGATCCGGTAGAATGCACTTTTCTTCCACCTTATAGCTGAAGCATTTCCAAACCAACCAAACCAAGATTGCCAATAGTAAATACCTCTTTTTCATTTTTTAGAGATATTTTTTACAGTTTCCTTATAATATTTTACCCATATCCAATAAATCAACCCAATTAAAATAAGGGATAAAGAGGGCATAAAAAGTAGCCAATCGCCTTTAGAATGGGGTATTAAACTATGGTGTTTATTAAAAAAATCTTGCCCTCTAACTACAAAATCAACAAGTCCTACGCCTATATAAACGTTACGAAATTTAATTTTCAGAAACACTAAAATCAATTGCAATATTATATAAATGATAAAAATCCAAATTTCAATTATCATAATATAGAGCAACCACAAGGCCAGGAATTGAGACATAAACCCATTATTATAAAATCCTTGCCCATAAGAAAAAGCAATAAGACCAAAAATAGAGTTTAGAATAAACGCTAAAATAATATTTACAAAATGCTTTTTCATGGTTTACAGAAATTCATAGGGACAAATTTAATATTCACAAAATCATCAATAGGTCTTTGCTTTAAAACGATATGAACAGGCTGATGTGTAAAAGGGTAAAGCATCTTTAATGGTAAATCAATACGATATTGAGAGTCAGTACAACTAACAAAAATATCGAATTTAGGAATACCACTATATAATCCCATTATTTGCACCAAAACTTGAGATGGGCTATAATTTCCTGTATTTTCTTGATGGACGATTACATTCATAATATCAATAGCTATTGGAGATATTTGCTCATATTTAGCGTAAATCGGTGGAGCAATTATCCCTTGCTCTTCATAGATAAAGTCTTTATCCCAATTGTAGGCTTCTGCACCTATTATTGGCACATTTCTTCTATCTATCAATAACTCTTTCCATTTATGATAAGAAAAATTAGCAATACCCAAATTTAAATCTTGAAGTAAGTTTATATACTCTGGGCCAAAAGTTATATCCGTAAAAAAACTTGGTGTTACATCTATAACTGACAACCTAGTTACCAGCAAATCTGCTCCTAGTGCCCAGCGTACCTCATGGCCTTGTAGTTGAATTTGCCATCTTATCCATTTATAAAAATCTCTGATTTGGGAGAAGGGCTGTAATTTACCTTTTTGATCATATTTAATAATATTCCAACAGGCATTTTGCCAACGATCTGTGCAATTCTCTCTATCTGAGGTCAGCCAATGCGCATCTTGTCCTTTCCATTCACTCTCAGCAAATGCTTTATCTCCAAGTAAAGCTTTATATTTCTCATAACTTTCAAACTCACCTTTTTCATTGTCAATCACTACACTTTCCCACCACATTTTGGGTAGAAAGTATTCTCCACAGGCAGGTTTTGGTTTGTTGGCTACTGTGTATTGGGACGTAGCACAATCGGGTTGCGTTATGTATTTGTCTTTTAAGTAGAATCCAATAAACTTACCTGTATTGGAACCAAACATCGGCAGATAAACGCCATTGAACTTGACATTACTACCGGTTAAACCTGTAATAATCAAATTGTTATTAATAAAATTGCAATTTACTCCTGAGGGAAGCTTTGTCAGGACAGTATATTGAGTAGTCAAGGTTTTATATTGCAACAAAAGCGGTTCACAGTTTTGGGCAGCCACACGAGCAGCATCAGTGGGGGTAATATTGAGAAGTGTAGGCGGGTTGAGCTGTGAAATGTCAATTTCTTCCAGATTTAGGTTGATTATTTCCTTTAATATCTTCCTATAATTATCATTTTTGAACGCATTAAAATCTTTAAAAGGAATTGCACCTGTGTTATTTTCGCTTAAGAGTTGAGCGGATTTTTGACAATCCCCCGCTACAAGCGCAGCAATAATAGCGCTTTGATTGCTGGGGAAGGAAATGTTAATTCCTCGAAAAGCGGGATTGCTAAGGATGGCAGCTTGTAAATCGTCCAAAAAGCTCTGTGCTTTGACTGGGTCGCCCTGATAGAGATATAAACTTTGGCAAATCATCTGTGATAAGTATTTTTCCATGGCCACCGCCAAACTTATTTTAGCATCGGGAGGGCAATTAGAAGCTGTAGTTGTAGCAATGGCTTCGGTAGTACCTGCCCGTTTTGGGTTTACGTTGATGGTGTAGCTTCCTTCACACACTGCACCGCCGGCAAGGTAGCAACGATCATAAAACGTCGTGGTGTTGGTTAGTTTTCCAAGAGTGTGGGTGGTGCCTCCGCTGAGTTCGGAGCCTACTTGGACCGTTCGGGCTTCATCGCTGTACCAACGTACCTTGCCCGGGCACCAAGAGGAGTACAAAAACACGGTTTCGTAAGGGTTTACCTTGATTTTTTCATCAAATGCCCATTGGTTACAGGGGTCAGGCGTGGTAGGCTCCTGAGTGATGATAGCGCCTGATGAACTGTTATTGCAGTTTACAGTAAATACATCAGTACAAACCGCTCCCGATTCATTGACATAAACGGCTTTGTACCACGGATAAAAATTCGTGGTGCCGGTACAGGCCGGTTGTGGAACGGTGATGCTGCTCACGTTTTTGTAAATTTCGGTAGACCGGCTCGTGGTACGCGTTATGGGATCTACTCGGTACCATGTGATGTCGTATTCCGAATTTGCGCTCACTTTCAGCTTACTTTTTCCATTTACTACAGTGACGGTTGGGGAGTTTTCACATTGTTTCAGCACTGCAATATCCACCACTTTCGGGGTGCTGCCGTTACAACTTACTTCAAATTGCGTATCCTCCGCGAGTTTGACGGTAATATTCTGTCCTGAGTACGTTATGCCCGTCGTAAGGTTTTTCCAACTGTAAGCGCCTTGATTACAATCGGGTGTATAGCAGCCATAAGCGGTTAGGGTAACAGGATAGCCCACCACTGCTGAGGTTGGACTTACGGTCAGTTGAGGTGCAGTAGCAGCAATGGTAATTTCTTTCGTCACCGATAGGCCATAAATAGTAGTGCAGGTAGTGGTAATGGTTTTGGTATCGTTGAGTTGGACCGTGTAGGGTTCGGCAATTCCCTGCCTGACAGCGTTCTCCCAAACAATGTAGGCACCTGCCGGGCAGTTGGGTGTAATGGTCACCGTTTGCTGTGCACATTTATCAACACTTGCCAACGAAGCCTGTAACGTAAACGAAGGACATTCAATGTCTGCGGGGGGCTGATTATCAACGTCAATGGAGAGTTCGTTGGAGGTACACAACGTTTGCCCATTCACCACACACTTGGCCGAATAAACGGCGGTTTGCAACGGTTTGACCGTAACGGTCGCTCCGGCTTCGCCCGTACTCCATTCGACCTGTCCCCCGTCGCAACCTTCGGAGTTCAACTGCACCGGCTCGGCAATTTTGGCCAATGTTTTGGCGGCCGTGATCAGGAAGCGGCACGCTTTCACACTGACGGAGGTTTTGACCCGACATACGGGGTCAGCACAAACGGCCTCATAGACGTACGCAACGGGGCTGCTTTGGGTAGGATTCTTCGTCGGCAACGGCGTATGAACCAACGTCCGTCCCCTGCCCAATTCCGCCGCTCCGTTGTACCAGCGAACTTCGCCGCTGCACCCCTCCGCCGTCAGCGACACCGAGCCGCCCAACGCAACGCTGACGGGCACCGGGTCGAGCCGCATACAGTCGTTGGAGGTAATGACGATGGTTTTGGGATTGGCCGCCGGAAACACCCGATCGTTTTGATAACAGGTGGCATAATACGTGGTGGTGACCCTCGGTAATGGGCGTACGATGAGTGTTTTACTGTCGGGAATAACATAATCGTTTTGCAGGCGCAGGGTTTGGGTTTCCCAAACGGTATTGTCACGGTTGTTGCTCCAAACCAACCGTCCCGTACAACCGCCCAAATCATCCATCAGATTTCCACCCTTTTGAGCGGTGGCCCCTGCCATCATAGTAATGGAAAAGTTGCTGTTTTGAGCAGTGACGGCGGAGGCATCAAAACGGTCGTCGCCCGACTTAAAACCGGCGTAGTAAGTCGCCTATAGTTATTAACGCAGAGAATCAAGTTGTATCGGTTTTGAAGAGTAATAAACAGAGTCTGTTTGAAAATAAATAACAAAGAAGGTACCTTTAGTTTTACCCGTTATGAATCTTGTATTATAAGATAATCCGTTAACTTTCTCAGATATCAGTAACATATATGCATCTACTTCATGGTTATTTTTCCATAAAGTAGAATCCCTCAAATCTAAATAATAGTCTCCTGTTATTTTCTGCATTGAAGAATGTTGACTATCCGCTCCATCAATGAAATGAGGAATTAACGCAAACAGTCGGAGTATTTGATAGATAATAAAAGTGAATGAACATAGTGCTATTATTAACACTAGCATATTTTTCTGATAGTTGTTCATGCTAATTTTTTAGTATAGTTAAATTAAGTAAAAAAGTTAACTATATTATGTCTATGGTGCAAACATTTTCATCCAAATTTTCCTTAAAATCAAATAAGTCAGGTATGTACTCATCGTATATATAATCGACAAAGAAATGGGAACAACATTATTTGTGTTATCTTGTATCTCTTCTTGATTGGTTATATTTGAGGAAAGGCCACTGGTATTTAAAAGGATAATAAGTAAGGCCAATCCCGTAATTAATGATGCAATAAAAATTCTTAAGTCAATAGATAGTTTAGGTAATAAAAAATGAAGTACTCTTGCTATAGTAAAAAAAAATGAAAAAGGAAAAATCCAGATAGGTGAAAAAATTAAAACATACAACAGCGTTATCACAGTTAATTGATCATAAAAAGACGACCAAACGCCCCATAATAGAGCTATAAGTATAATGTAGTTTAGAGCAATACCTAAACTATAATTTATAAAAAAAATACTTACTAGCTTAGTTTTCATATTCCTCTTTACCATTTAAAAGTTGCTTCGTACTCATATGTTATTTTTATAGGATTCCCGTTTACACCGGGAATATATTTATCTTCTTTACGTCTCTCAATTTCAACTTCTTTTTCGACTTGTTTGATATACTTTTCAGTATTTAAAATCCATTTTTCATAATTCTTCTTCTCAATTTCAAGCGCTGTGGTGCCTAACCATCTTTGCCATCCAAAAGGAATAGTCCCATTACCCTTATCTGCCAGCGTAGGGTATGGAATTACGAATTCATTCATTTTTTTTGTTTTTGCAATATGGTAGTGAATGATTCCCATTAAAGACACATTATTTTCTTTAGCGTATTTGGCTAGGCGCATAAATAATGCATAATCCATATTATCTGTTTTTTTGTTAAATTTGATAGCAAGAATCTCAGCTAAATTATAAACATATTTCAAATATGAAAAATCATCATTCTTAATCATATCAGGAGCTTCCCCCACGACTTTACCATCAACAAATTGGTGTTGTAATGTTCTATCATATGTCATATTATATCCAATGATGATACCATTAACAACAATTGGTATAGTCAAATTGAATATTTCTCCATACATCCTTTGTAAAGTTTCCGGCTTTAAACGGTCCTCTAATCTAACATGAGCATATGTATCACCGTACCTATGAATTAGATTACCCAAAGCTGCTACATCATTTGTCTCAACATTTAGTATACCAAGAGCTGTTTCAAATTCTTCCTGCGTATGCAAACCATATGTTAATGCATGGAGTTTCTTTTGATACTCTGCATCTATCCAAGTAGTTCGCAGTTGAGCAGTATGAGTAGTTATCACATTGTCTGGAAATTCCGAAGCTTTAGCGATATCTTCTGCATTTGTAAGCCCTAACATTAAACAAATCAAATATACAGTCCCATAATGACCATCTGTTTGATATATAGGTTTATAACTCTCAGCCCATCTATCCGAATTTGTAAGCTCTTTCACAATGTCTGATATATCATTAGCAGAAAGGTTAGGGTTTTCTTTGATTATTTCCCATACCTGTTGCTGCAATTTGCTGGAAAGAGGTTGGAGTGCTGTATAAATAGTTTGCAAAGATATACTTAAGGCTTCTATATCTTTTTTTACAATGTTATAATCTGCGTTTACACCGTCTTTGAGCAGCAACTGACTCAATGCACTTGCAACGCCTTCATAGGCTCCTTTTTGGGTCAACAAAGCATATAGAGTGGAGTATGATTCAGGAGTGAGTTGTAACTTCGCTCCATTGAAATCAGTAATTCCATTAACCAAATATTGCAAAATGTTAAAATACAGATCAATTGAAGCGTTACGATTTTCTGTTTCACCAATAGTAGGTAATGCCTGTTCAAACAAGTACATAAACCCTTCTTTCAATCCCAGAAAAGTGGTATTGCCGGCAGGTTGATTATAATAATAAATACTGGGGTATTGTTGCTCCAAAAAAGCAACTAAAAGATTTTTCTCGAAATCTTCCGAAGTAGCATCACATGGCACCTTTTCTTTATTAAGCACCTGAACATTATATTGCCTATCCCCTATCACAAATGATATACAGGTAACAGAAGAAGCATTAGACACTGCCAGACGTGCAGGAGATGCGGTTATTATATTAGAGGAATCAGAGGAAGAAGTTCGCAAATTAATAGGCTTGCAAACCCAACCCAATCGGCCATATTTATCAGTACTCCATACCCAATCTTCCCCTTCGTTAGTGCAGGGAGTAGTCGGGCGCGGTAATCCGGGGCGTGGCAGTTGAGGGATATCGGAAGGATTCGCAGTCTGAGGTTCTTGTGGAATAATAACGGGCGGATTAGTGATCGGGTCACTGATAGAAGGATAGGCTCCTGTACCCGGAACATCAACAGAGCCACTGCCTTGTGTGGGATTAGAAGGTTCTGAGAGTGGTTTATGAATAGTAAAAGGAACACAAACAGAAGGTGTTGATGCAACAGGTTGGGGTGCCTCCGATACTTGTACCATAAATTCCCAACAGTCTTCCGGGCCAAACATGAGAGTAACATTAAAAATGCCTCTTGTATTGCCTGTGACACGAGCGCTAGAACTGTTTTTCAGCGGAACACTCTTAAAGTAATCAGCATCTTGCGGATTTACCCATAGAATATAGTTCTTTCTATTAACAATTGTATCATGACCACAAAAATCGTTGGATTTAGGAGTAATAATGATTTTTTCTGATGCACTACGTTCATGAGTTTTCCTATGTATACATACAGCTCGGTAGGTGTTAGGACCCGCCTGAGTAATAGACGAAGTGGCTACAGTATGGACAGTATCATTTTTATTCCAAGTCCACTCGACATACCATTCTTTGGGGCAGGTCGCGGTAAGTTTAACCATTTCACTCAAACAAGCCGTTGACTTATCAGCATTCAGCAACACTAAAAACGAAGAAGAAAATTGTGCTGAAACAGGTGTACTTGAAATATTATCTCTTCCGAAGGCAACAATGCTATAATCATATTTTTGGCCTACTTTCAAGCCGGAAAGAATCACCTGATTTGTAGTGAGATAAGTAGTTCTTACATCGCCGTTAGTTTCCCAATAAACCAATTTATAAGAAAAATGTTGTCTATTCTTGTTCCAGGTAATCCTCACACTATTGTCATTTAGGACGGTATAAGACAAATTTTCAGGAGGAGGCAAAACTTTAGCGGGGATAGCAAACAAAGCCGGACCATAGGTATCCAGCAGTTCCCCCGCATCATTATATCCTAAAATCTTAATGGTGTAATATTTTCCTGATCTAAGATTTTGAAGGTTAATTTTAGGACTCGTGACCGTTTGGGTGAGTTCTCCCTCGCCTTCGGCGGCATACAGGATGGTGTACTTCGCAAAAGACTTACCGCCCGTCCAACCAATAGTGGCCGAATGCGCTTCAATGCTGCTGACGCTTACATTAGTAATCTGCCCCGTTGGGATAACAACGGGCGGCTCCAACGCCAAGGCAGTAAGTTGTTTGATACGGTCAAAAAGGGCTTGGTATTTCGCTTCCAGTCCGTCCATGACAGACACCTCCTGCCCCTTGGCAATCTTGACTTGGTTCGCCGCCAATTCATCTGTCAATGCCTTCAAATCCGCCAAGAGCGCAACGACCTTTTCGCTGCCTGTGCCGAGGGTTTCCAAGTGTGTTTTCAACACCTCACTACCCTGCAAGATCGCCGCCGTGTACTGAATTAGCTTTTGCGTCTGTTCAGGGGTCACGGGCTGACCTGCTGCTTTTATTTCACTGATTTCTTTGGCGACGAGATCGTAGTATTGAAGCACCTGCTGCAAAGTACCCACAAAGGCCTTGGGGTTGCTTTTTTGCACTACCGTCTGAATCAGCGACTGCCGCTGCTCCATTAACTCTTTGGCCGATACATTGTTTTTGGACTGCACATAGCCTCCTGCGTCGATGGCGTACACGCACCCACCATTGGTGCCTTCTTCGCCTTTTTTGGCCCGTACGCCTTTGAATTCCATGGGCATCATGGCATTGCCCAAAAACGGCAGCCGTACCAATCCTTCGCCCGAAAACCCCGGCCCTTCCCCTATCTTGGTGACAATAACGGCAAAATCATAGATGCCCAATACATCGCCGATATTGAGCGAAGTCAGTTCTTCGCCCGTGGGCAGGGGAATGACCGGATGCGTCGGTTGACAATCAGCAAATGACCCCACCCTGAGGGCACAATCAGGTAATTTCAATTTTGCAGTCGCTGCTGAGGCACCGGAGGTCGCGGCAACCGGTGTCGCGGTCGCGGCAGGGTCTGGTGACAGCACGGAAAAATTGACGTACAACTCCTGCAACGTCGTCACCGGCACGGATTTACCATCTACCGTCTGCACGTTGATCAACTCGGGTTGCAGTAATTCCTTCGGCCACTCAGGAGCTTTTTCAGGGACCTGTTCCGAGATATTCCACGCCTGCTCCTCACTCGGAGCACTCGGCATCAAACCTCCGCAGTCACTGCGCAAGCGAAATAAATAGGTGGTTTTGTTTTGCAACCCCGTTGCCATATACGTCGTGGCGTAGACCTTTTCCGACCGCCATTCTGTGGCCGTTTCGGCTTTGTATTCCACTATGTAAGCCTGTGCCTGCGACTGGGCTTGCCACCGCAATCGCACCCGGTCAGAAGCCACGCTTTGCAGCGTAAACGACGAAGGCGGCAAACACGCCTGCCCATACCGAAACCATTGCACCTGACTGTAGCCTTGGTTGGCAAAATTCGTCAGTTGATTATTGAGGTCAATGGCCTGTACCTGCACAGCGTAGCGTTGTCCCGTCTCCAACGGCTGAATCCATTGGGTCATATCCCCCGTCATTGAAGTGCCCGGATCCGTTTTGTCCAATACGGGTTCGGTGCAGGAAAGCATGCTCTGCTCGTTGGGCTCCTCCCCGTCGGGCACGCGGCACACCTTCAGGCGGTAGACCACCTGCGATTGCGGCGTGGCAAAGTGGCGCGGCGTCCACTGAAACAACACTTTCTGTAGCGCACTGACGGGTACTGAGGTGCCGCTTACGGGCAGATTCAGCAGAGGCGGTTGAGGCGAGGAGAGCACCAAGAAGGTCTGCGCGGTGTTGGAAACGACCTGTCCCGTAGAGGCTTCAAAGGCCTGCACCGAGAAGGTGTAGAAGCCTTCGGGCAGGGAGGCGTTGTAAGCCTGCGGCGCATCAATGCCTTCAGTTTCCAGGAGAGAAGGCGAAAAGTAATGAGCGGCCAGATCGGCGCCGTTGAGGCGGATGGGCAGGCCCGGGGCGAGGGAAATAAAGGCAGGGGGTACGTAGCCGGGGCGGGTGGCGATGCGGATGCCGGGGCCATCGAGTTGCCAGCGCAGGTAGACCGATACGGAGGGTTTGGTGAGGTCTTTGAGCAAAAGCTGCACGAAAAGACGTTGGTCGGAGGTGAACCAGTCGGAAAGACGTTGTGTAGTGGGTGCTCCGAAATACCCCGTCGCTTGTACAGGATAATTGTCCGTCGTCTGGGCATAAGTGAACAGACTTACGAAACCCATCAATACTATAGTAACTGCTTTCGAATAAAGATTCAGACGCATGAAAGAAACGGTAGCTTTAAGGCTAAGACGTTCATCTTTCTTTTGCGTCACTAAAAGAGTAAATACATTTAAAAACGGGCGAAATGGCGAAAATCACCCAAAATATTCCAAAAACATCAATTGTACCAAAAAGATTATCCCTTAATAACAACAACTGACTCAAGTTTAAAAACAGAAAAATAATCCAAAAAAAACAGCGAAAAAGTAAGTTTTGAGATATGGTGACTTTTACTATAAATGCCTTCAAACTTCAACTCCTTTGCCTGTGAAATATCTCATTTTTTCCGCTGTCTTATGGTGGGGACTTACGTTGTCTCTGTTTGCTCAACAAATCTCGAAAGAAGAACTGCTCTTTCTGACACCTGAATGGAAAGGCGAACGCTTTGCCGATGGGCGCCCTAAAGTATCGGATGCGCTGCTGAAACGAATGCGCCTCGTCACGCACGAGGAAGCATGGGCGGTGATGAAAGGGGCTAATTATAAATTTCAATATGCCGAAGGATGGCAATGCATCAATCCCGACAGTGTGCTGGTAGGCAGAGCACTCACGGCTACCTTTATGCCCGGACGTCCCGATGTTCATCGCGTGATCGACAAAAAAGGGCACGAGAAAGACGGACGTATCAAATCCCAAAACTCATGGCCCATTGATCTGTTGGTCAAAGGGGACGTATATGTCGTGGATCAATTCGGAGCGCACGAGAACGGCCCCACCATCGGCGACAATTTAGGAAATTCGATCTACGCCAAATCCGGCAATGGCATCGTATATGAGGGTGCTGTTCGCGATATTGCCGGGCTGAAAGAGATCGGCGGTTTTACATCTTTCTTCCGTACTTATCATCCTTCACATCACCTCAATAATCCTGATGGTGAACTGAATACGACATTGGTCGGCATTAATCATCCCACTCGTATCGGCAAAGTGATGGTCATGCCCGGCGACGTGGTCTTGGGCCGCGACGGTGCCGTTACCTTCATTCCGCCGCATTTGGCAGAAAAGGTAGTTACTACTTCCGAAATCGTTCGTTTGCGCGACATGTTTGGTCATGAACGGTTACGTCAACAAAAGTACACGGCCGGACAAATTGACAATCGCTGGTCTGACGACATCGAAAAAGACTTTTCTCAATGGCTCAATGCGCATATCAATCAGTTGCCGGTGCCGAAAGAGCAGATTCAGGAGTATTTGAAAACCCGAACTTGGTAGTATTCTTTTAACTTTTTCCTTTAACCTTTACACTAAACATGACTTCCCGCCGCGATTTTTTAACCAAAAGTGCCATCACTACCGCTCTGGGGCTTTCAACGATAAGCAGTTACGGAAAAGGGCTTGAAACTGCCCTTCATCGCACACCGCAATCCTCGGCCCCATCTGATCTGAAAATCACCGACATCAAATGCGGATTCATCCGAAATGGGCACAGCTTGTTTGTCAAAATCTATACTAATCAAGGCATTCATGGCTGCGGTGAAGGGGTCGATGCCACTCCCGGCACGTATCACCTCGTAAAAATGATGGGCGAGCGCATTAAAGGAAAAAGCCCACTCAATGTGCATCGTTTGTTTGAAGATGTACGAAGGGCCGGTTTTTTCGAAGGAGCGCAGGCGGGTATGTACATTGCCGTATTGTCGGCAGTAGAATCGGCCTTGTGGGATTTGGCGGGCAAAGCTCTTGGGTTGCCTGTTTATCAGCTTTTAGGGGGTAAATTTCGGGACAAAATTCGGGTGTATTGCGACACAGGTGCGTATCGCACTACCCAAACGGGTCCTGCGGCTTTTGCCGAAAGCGCCAAAGCAGCCGTAAAAATGGGCTTTAACGCGGTAAAATACGACATCGACGAACGCAATGACCCCAATAAATATGACGTGTACAACTGGACGGCCAACAACATGGAATTGGAACGTATGTACAACCAAATTGCCGCCGTTCGCGAAGCCGTTGGACCAAGAGTTGATATTTGTGTAGATATGCACGGACGCTACGATACAACCACGGGCAAGCGTGTAGCAAAAATGATGGAGCCGCTGAAATTACTGTTTCTGGAAGAACCTTTCCCCGCCGAAAATCCCGAAGCATATAAAATTGTCCGTGATTCTACCCAAACGCCTATTTGTGCCGGAGAGAATCATTACTTGGCACATGGTTTCCGAAAATTATTGGAACTGGGTGCGGTGGACGTCGTCATGCCGGATCTTCAAAAAGCAGGCGGTTTAGGGGAAGGTCAGCGCATTGCCAACCTTGCCAACCTTTATTATGTCCCGTTTGCGCCTCACATGGTGGCGTCCTATTTGGGTGCTATGGCTTCGAGCCACGTGTGCGCATCGGTGCCTAACTTCCTGATCTTGGAATGGCAGATCTATTTCCACGAAGAGCCAATGTTTAAGGAAATTGTCACATTTGACGGGCCAATGGTCAAAGACGGCTATATTCCTCTTTCTGAAAAGCCCGGTATCGGCGTTGAGATCAACGAAGAAGGAATGCGAAAATATGCGCCAAAAGGCGTTCCTTTTTTTGAGTAACAGCTATGATGCAAATGCCCCGTTTAGTGGGGCATTTGCGTCTCTTTTCAACTAATCCAACTTTCCTTTGTTCAACTCATCCTGCCATTGTTTGAGTTCGTCCCATTTTCCATCACGGGCCAATGCCGCTTGTTGAGGCCAGGTACCGGGGTCATGCACCTGAAACCTCGGCCCGGCGGCATGCAATATCGCTTTGATAGCTTCCGCCGAAGTTGCGGCCAATTGCGCAAAAGTTGAAATACCTTCTTTATTGAGCAGTTCCTCTATTTTAGGACCTATCCCTTCAATGATCTCTAAATCATCGGGTCCATTCAAAGCCTCGTCTATAACAGCAATCGGCGCAAAACTTTCTACCCGAACGGGTTCTATTCTCGCCGGCGGAGGCGTTGAGATTATTAACTGACTTTTGTGGCAATCATTGAGTTCTTTGTGTCGGGCATGAACGTCGGCTTCCAGTCCTGCCAGCTGACCGGCGAAGGTTCGGCGAGCGATCCACCAACCAATGTAAGCGGCTAAAGCCAGTAACAGAAGCGCCTCTATGCCGGCGATCCAAAAATTCTGACTCATGGGTGAAACTTGTAATATGATCATGGTGATTATTCAGTTTGGGGTAAAACATTATTCCGTACGGCCTTTATTCAACTCATCCTGCCACGCTTTCAGCTCCTCCCATTTGCCGTCGCGGGCATACGCCGATTGCTCGGGCCAAGTGCTCGGATTATGCATTTGAAAACGCGGCCCGGCCGCCACCAAAATTTCTTTAATACGCTCCGGAGAAGTTGTCGCCAATTGATCGTATGTCAAAATTCCTTCATTATTAAGCAGTTTTTCAATTTTCGGCCCAATCCCTTCCACTATTTTCAGGTCGTCAGGTAGAACTGCCGCTACAACAGTTTCCGAAACGGGAGTGATATAGGTAACTGCTTTTACAGACGGCACGGGCGTTGCTAAAATCGCTTTTTTACTTTGTTGACAGTCATCAATGTCTATCTCCAATGCCTGTAAATCTGTTTGTAGTTTTTCTACTTTGCTTTTAGCGCTTATATAACCTATTATATAACCTAAAACAGCCGCCACGACCAGCATCAGCAGGTGTTGCCACCAGGCATCTCCTGAAGCAAAAGGGTTAAAATGTTGGTACATATCTTTAGTGTTTAATGTGAAGGAACAGTGCTTTTTAATTCAACTTATTGCACAACAATGCTTACCCGACGATTGGCTTTACGACCTTCAGGGGTAAAGTTGGAGGCCTTAGGCTCCGATTCGCCTTTTGCATCAGTCACGAGCTGCGCCGCCGAAATACCGCGTTTCACCAACATATCTTTCACACTTGTTGCCCGGTTTTTCGACAATTTCAGGTTTTCGTCGTCAGCACCTTCGTTGTCGGTGTGTCCCGTTAAATTCAGTTTTTTATCTTTGTTCGCCGCCAGATACTTCTTTGCCTCTTCAATGAATTTCTCATTTTCGGGTGTTTTGATAAAATCAGCCTTAGCGCTTTTAAAGTACAGATCCATTGGTTTGAAAACATTTTCGTACTTCTCGGCAGCAGCAAGTGCTTCTTCCGTTTTCGGAATCATCAAACTGTCAAATCCGAATTCCATTCCATGCGTAGAATCATCTTTACTGAAGGTCAGTTCAACCAACTTGCTCGCCGTCAGCAATTGGCCTCCCGGAACGCCTGCCTGAACAAGATACTGTTTCAGCGCATCGGCACGAGCCAATCCCAGATCAGCAAACGAAGTGGTGTTTTGCTCAATCGAAGCATAAAGCCCCGTAATGGTCAATTTACGATTGGGACTTGCCTTCAAATAAGCTGCCAACGAGTCCAGTTCTTTTTTAACATTCGCATAATTAGGTTCGGGCATTGACTTTTTAAAGCCAAAATTCATTGCTGACGACAAATTAAGGTTGTTGCCATCTACAATACTGAGGGCAGGAACAGAATAATCGGCAGTCGCAGGTGGCCCTGCTTCTACAGGACCGTCGCATAATAGTTTGATTTTACAAACGTGCCAGTAAGTGGAGCCGCCCATCCAACCAATGAGCAAAATCCACGCAAGCGTTTTGACACCTGAAGCCATAGAGGTAGAGAGTTAAAGGGAGAAGAATAGAGTACCGGTACTTATGACTGTGAAAATAACAATAAGTATCTCAAAAACAATGATTTTTACAAAAAGTAATGGGTATAATCCAAAAAAACAAAAAAAGGTAAATGGTATATAAACAAGATTTAGCAAAAACGATTTTCAAGAAAATCAATTTACAGTAAACAAAATAATATTTTGTTTACTGTATAACATAACGCATTTTTTATATAATTTTACAAAGTATACATACTCAAAAAGATAGTTAAGCAGAATATATTTTGGTTTTAGCCAAAACAGGCCGCCATTCATCCTTAAAAAACTTCCACTCATCCAATTTCACTTTCCGAAGTCACCGGAGTAGTGCACCTTTGCAGTGTCAAAATGAGACAACAGCCAATAACAAATGCTAAATCGTTAAATTAACACAAAGTACCCATTATGAAAACGTTCATTATCACAGTCGCTTTAAGTGTTTTATCACTTGGACATTTTGCCGAAGCTCAAGATGGAAAGAGCCTTCGCACTAAATCACAAATTGCAGAAGAAATGTTGGCTTCATTACCAACGCACGATACATATACGCCTACTTCTCCTGTTTTTTCACTTAACGATCAACGCTTGATTTCTTTACTTCCAACAGTGGATGTAAATATCGAAACTCCAAGCGTCATTGTTGAAAAAACAGCAGTGGCTCAGCAAACTACTAACACTGTTACTGTTCCAAAAACGGAAGTAAAATCAGAAACTCGCACTAATCCGGTAAAGTAACCGATTTGCTTCCATCAATGAAAAAAGCCGCTCTCTGAGCGGCTTTTTTCGTTTACACTAAAGTAAGTGCCTGAGTATTTTGCAACTCCGGTTACCGGTCGGGTTGTGAGCAACCCTCTGCACAGGGTGACACTCTCCGTGCAGATGACGGTCGGCCGTTGCCGTTGCTCACAACCCGACCATCCGACTTTTGCCACTTCTGCTCAACTACTTAAAGTTCGTTTAAAACAACTGTGAGGCAATCTTGTAAATATTTTCGGATTTACCCATCGTATAAAAGTGCAGGACAGGCACACCAAAATCCATTAACTCTTTGCATTGCTGCGTACACCATTCTATGCCTACCTGTTTGGCCTGCGCGTCGTTTTCGCACGCTTCCACTGCTTTGACAAAGTCACCGGGCATTTCTAAATAAAAGATACGCGGCAAGATATTCAACTGTTTTTTGGTCGAAAGCGGTTTTAACCCCGGAATGATCGGAACCGTAATGCCCGCTTCCCGACAGCGTTTTACGAAATCAAAATACTTGCGATTATCAAAAAACATCTGCGTTACGATATAATCCGCTCCAAGCGCTATTTTTTGCTTTAAAAAATCAAAGTCAATATCGAAATCAACCGCTTCAAAGTGTTTTTCAGGATAAGCCGCCACACCAATGCAGAAATCCGTGGGTGCCAAGGCTTCAACACCTTCATGCAGGTATTGTCCTTTGTTCATATTGGCCACCTGTTCCACCAATTGACTGGCATATTCGTGACCGTTGGTTTTGGGCTTGAACGTCTTATACGGTTTGGCCGGATCGCCGCGCAACACCAGTACATTGTCAATGCCCAAATAATGTAAATCCAACAGAAAATCCTCGGTTTCTTCACGGGTAAATCCGCCGCAAAGCACGTGCGGAACAGCGTCCACGCCAAATTTATGCATAATAGAACTGCATATCCCAAGCGTACCCGGGCGTTTCCGCGTTACAATTTGCTTAATGGTTCCGTCAGAAAGGGTTTGTTCGATGTATTCTTCGCGGTGGTAGGTAACATCAATAAACGGGGGTTTGAAATCCATCAAAGGCTCAATATTGGCCAATAACTCTTTGATATTGTTCCCTTTAAGGGGCGGAATGACTTCAAGCGAAAACAATGTTTTTCCGTTGGCCTGACGGATGTAGTCGGTAATTTTGGTCATGCGTGCTGTTCATTTGGAGGGCAAAGATATACAAGTGCCCGATTATCTGTCTCAAAAAAGTGGGTTCTGCGTTAGTACAATAACAATTCAGAAAAAAAAACATTCATCGTCCGCAAAAACTCGACCCATAAAATTGCATTTATCAGTCAAAAACAGTACTTTTGCGGGCAATTTTTCTGATAAACTCGCTTTTTTGAATGAAGGCCGATGAGCCATCCGCTGGAAAAAGCTACAATTTTACTAAAACAATGACTAATGAGTTAATCAAACTGGTAGACGCTGAATTCGCGGGAAAACGCGACAGCCACCCTGCTTTCGGAGCAGGTGATACTATCAGCGTTCACCTTAAAATTATTGAAGGTGCCAAAGAACGTATTCAGGTATTTACCGGAACCGTTATCCAACGTCGTAACAATGGCGGAAACGGCGAAACGTTTACAGTTCGCAAAATTTCAAACGGTGTAGGTGTTGAGCGTATCATTCCTATTTTGTCACCAAGCATTGACAAAATCGAAGTAATTCGTCGCGGTAAAGTACGTCGTGCCCGTTTGTTCTATCTTCGTGGTAAGCAAGGTAAAGCCGCTCGTGTGAAAGAGAAAAAATAGTTTTTCTGCACAGAGTGGTCATAAAAAGCTGTCTTTAGAGGCGGCTTTTTTTATAACTGATTCAATCCCAACGCATACAATGACCATTGAATTTTCAAAATACCAGGGCACCGGCAATGACTTCATCATGATCGATGACCGCGCCGAACAATTCCCCGTTGATAAA
Source organism: Runella sp. (assembly GCF_965279615.1). Classification (NCBI taxonomy): domain Bacteria; kingdom Pseudomonadati; phylum Bacteroidota; class Cytophagia; order Cytophagales; family Spirosomataceae; genus Runella; species Runella sp. The sequence goes on from NZ_OZ257252.1 coordinate 1,763,052, forward strand.
AGCCTCATCGCTTTTCTGTGCCATCGCCGTTTTGGCATCGGAGCCGATGGACTTATCTTATTGCGCAATGCCGAAAACTACGATTTTCGCATGGTGTATTTCAATGCTGACGGTGGCGAAGGCAGCATGTGCGGCAACGGTGGACGCTGTACCGTCCGTTTTGCGCAGGATCTGGGCCTTTTTGAAGAAAGTACGACGTTCATTGCGGTGGATGGCGAACACAAAGCCGTGGCGTGTGAAGAAGAAATTTTCCTGAATATGAGTGATGTCTCAGGTATTCAGCAAAACACCGATCATGATTTTTTAAACACCGGCTCACCGCACTATGTAGCGTTTGTGAATGACATTGAAGCCGTAGAAGTAGTCAATGAAGGGAAACAAATTCGCTACGGTGATGTTTATGGTCCCGTTGGAGGCACCAACGTCAACTTTGCCGAAGTTCTTAACGAAGATTCACTATATGTACGAACTTACGAACGCGGCGTAGAAGACGAAACCTATTCCTGCGGTACTGGAGTGACGGCCTGTGCATTGTCAGCGCACGACCGTTTACAAATGGAATCTCCTATCAATGTTAAAACCCGAGGCGGCAATCTCCGTGTCTCTTTTACAGCGCATGAACCGGGAAAATTTGACAGTATTTACCTCATCGGCCCTGCCATCAAAGTGTTTGAGGGAGTGTTCAAAGTCGATGATCTCTAGCCTTTTATCACTTCTTCTGCCTTAACGTTGTTTGGTCAGGAGAAGTGATTTTTTCCAAACCATTTGCAGGAAATAGAGCGTGCAAATTACGACACCGATTTGCAGGGCATAGTCCAGAACATAAATGGGTTGGGTAAAAATGGCCGCAGGAGATCGGTAATAAGGACTTTTGAGTCGCCACCATACGGAAGGATGTACAACGGCCAATACGTTGAAAATCAAAAAGATCAACACTTCGCGCCGATTTTGGAAGTCGATCCAAACAAATGTCAGCGGCAGTAAAAAAATAAAAATGTAACTGCTGTACGCGCTCTGCTGCACCACCATCATGGTGCCGTATACTACCACAAATACCGCTGAAAAGGCCCGCACAAAATCCAGTTGTCGTAAACGATACGCCAACGTTGTTCCCAATCCTACCGTAGTCAATAAGCCCAGCCAGTTCCAGCCTTTAGCTCCCGCGTGGAGTACATTGAAGGTTAAGGGATTAAGAACGGAAAGCCAATTAGGTGCGCGAAGCGTCGCGGCTTCATGCAATGGCTGATCCAACCATAAAAATTCAGTGAAATAATACAGCGCCCCTAAGCAAACAATACCGGCCACAATCGCCGCCGAAATCCATCGGAAAGGTTTAGGAACCAGAAATAAAAGCGCCGGCCCCACCAAAATAAAAACGGCTTTGGTAAACATAAATCCAATCACCAAGCCTACACCAAACCATTCTACCCGTTTGGTGCGTTGCCATATCAAATAAGCACCGATCAGCAAAAACCACATCCACTCATCTTCCTGTCCGCCAAAGACGCAAAACACAAGAGAACCGGGCAACAATAAATAAATCAGGCTTTTATAAATTCGCTCAGCAGAAGGCAGCAATGATTGAAAATAACGATTAGTTGCCCACAACGCACCACCTTCAATGAGAATCATGATAAGGATAATGGCTTTTTTATCCATCCAAAACCATAATGCCAGCGCGTTGACGTACGGAAAAAAGGGTGAGTACATGCAGTAAAAATCGCGGTACACCATTTTGAGTTGTACCGCTTCCCTCGCTTGATTATAGAAGCCGTCAAGATCGGAAAAAGGAGTAAATCCGATCACAATAAATATTCCAACAAAAGGAATGATCCGGGTTGCCACCCAAACACCGCCAAGCAATAAACGCTCATTCTGACGCGCGATCCACTGTTCTATCACAGTCCGGTAGGCGAGCAAAATACTCACTAAGCCTACACAAATCAGTGATACAATGGTTTTTGCTACAATTACAAGCATTTATAGAATTTGGGGTTACGATTTTGGATTTACGATTGAGTCAAATCAATTGCAGAACTTATGAGTAACGCGCTTTTTGGTATACTTTCATAAAATACCAACCATAACAAACTACATTCAGAACTTGAAGGGTATACTCCAACAAGAATAAAGGTTTGGCCAACACCGATACATCATCATACGTTGGGCTTTCCAAACGCGTGAAAAGAAATGGTTGCACGACAAGCAAGGCGTTGAAAATCAGCAAAATAAAAATGTCTCTATTTTTCTTCCAATCCACCAGTTCCATCACCAAAGGCAACATGTACGTAAACACATAATAACCCGGCGAAGTAGGTTGGAAGATAGTCATGGCAATGTAGGTAGCTAAAAATGCCAATGGTAACGTCTTTGTCAATGACTTATGACGGGCAGGATACATGATCCACACGGCAGAAGCAAGCGTAATGACCATCCCTATCCAACTAAATGTCGGCAAGTCGGGCGCGTGCCCCAATATAGTTGTAATAAGCGGTCTGGCAATCGTAAACAGATTGGGAGTCAGTAGGTTAGTGGTCATTTGCAGGGGCATTAGAAAATCCATCCCCATCAATAAATATAAAATAATCAACGAGGGTACTCCCACTATTATCATTCCCAATAAAAAAGACCATTGTTTTTTGATCAAAAACCAGAGTGGAAATAACCAAAAACCGGCAGTCGCTTTGATAAGGATCAAACCCGACGAAAAACGAAGGCCCAAGCCCAAGCCATCATCGTTGGTTCGCAGAAAATAATACAACATCCACACTGCGACTCCCCACAACCAAATATCCTCCTGTCCTCCAAATAACACCATTACCATCGGTGCTGACAGTATGATGTAGAGCGAGACCGATTTTAATACGTTCGTATGTAGGGATTTATATGTTCGATACGTTCCCCAAATAATGGCTGCTTCAATCAATACCATCAATAAAACGATGGCTTTGGGCGTATACCAAAGCAAAATCGGCAGCGTAATAATGTATGAAAACAACGGAGCATGATACGAAGCAAAATCTCTGTACACCAACCCACCCTTATATGCTACGGTTGCTTTACCCCAAAAGAAAGGCACATCGCCACGCGGCGATTGGTCCATAAATAGGTAAATAAGAATGAATGGCAACAATCTGAATAAGATAATTCCAATACCGAGAACACGATTTTCCTGCTTATTTTGGTGAATTTGTGCCCAAAAAGCGTTCGAACGTGCACCTAACCAAACTGCGATTGATGAAAAAGCGATCAATAACAGTTTTACATAAAATACCGTAAGTGTTGACATAATAAACTTATTTCTCGCCCACAATCAAGAACTGTTTCCCCAATACCCACCACGTGAAGGGCATTGCCAAATACAGCTTTACAAGCATTGGGTGAACGGGCAAACCACCCCGAAATGACAAAGGCAAAAACCGGGCGTGTGATTCGCTGATCTTAAAACCCGCCCCGTACAAATGCTCCTCAACCCCCAATTCCGACAGCACTACCGTATGATCCGCAAAATCAAAATATTGCTTGTAGCAATATTTAAAGTTGGGTCCGATGATGCCGATTTTACCGCCCGGTTTGAGTGCTTTGTACATCCGCCCTAAGAAAAATGCTACTTCTTCCTGACTGTGAAGGTGTTCGAGAAAGTTGGAGATGAATACTGCATCAAAATAATTTTCGGGCAGATCAACTTTCAAAATATCCCCAATGATAAGATTTACCTCAGGACTTGCGTAATTTCTGATGGCCTCGACAATATCTACTGTCCATTTTTCGGGCGAAGGCACCGCGTTGATAAACTCACACATCCCTCCTGCCGAATCCAAAATACGTTGAGGTTTATCCAATTTTTGGTAAAAATATTCCGCAATAATGGTCCAGATCACTTTCTTTTTTTCGTGCGCTACCTGTTTGAAGCGGTATTCGTAGATTCTTTCGTAATTCATTCGGGTTGTAAAGAGCTTTTAGCGTTTGGAATCGCAAAGAAACTACCCTTTGTAAGAATATACAAATAATGAGTAATCATAGCCGCACTATTTGTATATTATTTGTGTGTAGTAAATGCATTTGATCGTAAATCTATGTTTAAAAAGGTCACTTTTATTCAGACATACAATAGCGTAGAATACCGGCCACGATACCTTTAACCGATTGGCAGTAAATCTTTTACCGATAACTCAATTCAATGACCGATAAATAAGACCTTCTGAAAACCAATCTGCCGGATGTATACTTTTGCTTCATCATTTAACAAGTCATCTATCAGCAGCATGAAAAACAAACATTGGTTCTCCGCTTATTTTGTAGCCGTTTGGGCTACCACTGCCCTATTGATCGCGTGTGATTCAAGTACTGAAAATACTTCTACAGAAACCACTCCTGCCGTAAAAGAAGAGACAGGGTTTAGTTTCGGATTCAGCAAAGGCCTCAAAAAGGATATAACAACAGGGTTAAAGACAACCAACGACGGGCTCAGTTATGAAGAAGTATTTTTGGTGAACGACCGAAACGAAAAATTAAGCAGCAACGAAATGGCCCTGCAAACATCATTTTCGGTGGTTCTAACCGACGTAGATGGGTTTACATTAAAAACCGGCAACGCCTATCCCGGCATTGCCATTGTGGTCAGCGATGCGGAAGGTCTTGAAATCATGAACACAGGCGATTTGTTGGCCGAATACAAAAATGGAGTTGCGCTTCAGGATGCCAAAACGCTTACGGCATCTTTTACCGTTGGTAAGCCTATGCAAACCGGAAAATATCACTTCAAAGCACGTTTTTGGGATAAAAACGGAAAAGGTGAAATTATTTCAGAAATAGACCTGAACGTAAAAGGATAAGAAAAGAATCAAACCACCACCACTTCCTGCAACAATTCCAGTAACTGCTTAATGTGGAGACTTTCTCCGCTCAATGTAAAATCTGCTTGAGAATAAAAAGGTAAACGGTCGTGGTATTTCTGTTTGAGGTTCTCCAGGAGTTGAGTATCCTGTTTCCGGTACGTTGGTCGGTCGTTGGAGGCATGGCGTTGAATGCGTTCCACAATTTCCTCCGGTGCCACATCCAGAAAAACGCTGATACCGTTCTCCTTGATATAGTTCATGTTATTGTGAAAATAAGGAATCCCGCCGCCCGTTGCCACTATCAGCTTGGAATCGGGGCGAATGGCACGTAGAATTCTTGCTTCCGCTTCCCGGAAATAAGGTTCTCCTTTTTTTGCAAAAATATCGTTGATACTCATGCCTTCTTCTTTTACGATCAGCACATCAGTATCCACAAAACGGTACCGAATATACCTCGCCAGCTGCTTGCCAAGAGTAGTTTTGCCCGACGAAGGAAGACCGACTAAAAATATGTTTTTCATTTATTGGAGTGAAAAACGAGAAGAAAAAGTAAAAAATGAACAAACCCCACTTCTCGCTCCTAACTTCTCACTTCTGATTTTACAATTTACTTACAACCAACTCTTTATCAGGTGTCTTGTTGTAATGCCATTTCCCTTTTACCGTACCGTTTTCGAGCAACCATACGCCCGGATTTGAGCGGGAGATCGTCTTTAATACCGTACCATCGGCAAAATAATAAGGAATATCCAACGCATATGCTTTGCGGATCTCCTGAATTTCGGCGTCACTATTGGAAGTCAGGATCAGTGATTCAATGTCACTGCCTTTCACCGAATTGACCAATGAACGAATCTTTGCCAAGCTTGCCCCATTAAGGTCAGGGCCGTTTTTAATGATAACAATGAGTTTTTTACCTTTAAAAGTTTCCTGCGTAAAATCTCCTTCGTTGTTCCAGACTTTGTAATCTGTGATCTTCGGTTTGGCGCTTTCGTTAATGAGCACCATTTCTTTGTATTTATAAGTAGTATCGGTCGGGAATTTCTCAAATTCTTCCGATTTGCCGTCTTTTTCCATAATGTATTTGTAGCGCAGCGGCTCCGAAGGTTGCATCAATTGCGGAATATTATTTCCAATTTTATAAGGCAGAAAATCAACCGGTGGTAAATAACGAATAGCATAAATAGCCACTGCCAACGAAAAAATGGCCGAAAAGCCAACCAAAGAACCGGTGCGGAGATTACGAAATACTTTCCGTTGCCAAATGATAAATACGATCAATATCAATAGAATAATATCCTTCGTAAAAGAAGTCCACGGCTTGAGTTTCAGGAAATCGCCAAAGCAACCGCAATCGGTTACTTTGTTGTAATAGGCCGAGTAAAACGTCAGAAATGTAAAGAAAATAATCAACGCCAACAGCACCCAACTTACCTGTTTGAGACGCCATGAAACAATTAACGCCACACCCAAAATCACTTCTGCAGCACACATCAACACCGAAAAATACAACGCATACGGCACCAATGACATCCAGAAATCATGCAAAGCAGGAAAATCGGCGGCAAAAACTTCAAAATATTCTTCTAATTTGATCTGTGTACCAACGGGGTCATTGAGCTTGACCAATCCTGAAAAAATAAATATGCCCCCAACCAGGAAGCGAACAACGTGGGCTGCTATTTTCATTCAATTAGTGGGTTCGTTATTTTCGTTATTTGTCTGTCGTAGCTTTAAAAAATCATCAATCATAATTACATCCCTCAAATCCTGAGGTCGTTGAGCAATAACTTTTAAATCCCTTAAATCGTTAAGATGTAAAAAGTAAAGTGTATTGCCCTGACCATTCTTACAACTTCCAGCTCTCAAAAAACAGTGGTCAAAATCAAAACGGTAGTGTACTTGGGTAAGAATATCAAGTTCTTCATTAATTCCAAATATTTGTGGTTGTCTAAAATCCAACATTGCCAAGTCATCCAACTCTTCAGCAGTATAACCCATACAAAGTAATACCTCAATAAGTTTTTTGCCATTTTCAACACTGGGCTTAATCCAAATATCTATATCATTTGTTGCGCGATTTAGTCCATTTAAATACATTGCAAACCCGCCGATTATTAAATATTGTAACTGACATTGTTCAGCACAAGCTGTAAATAGCAAGAATTCATTATTTTCTAAATCCATGAAACTTTTCGTATAACTATTTTCTTTTGGGGAGCTGTTTTTATTCCCAAAAATGTTCTGAACTTAGCCCTCTCCTCAAAAAAACGAACAAATCTCTGATCGGGAGTTTCTTCCAGGCCTCGTTTAAGCATCGCCTCGTAGGGTTCGTTAAGTTCTTTATAAATTGTTATTTTACGTTTCATAAAGTCTTATTAGTTTTATTAATCGTTCGCAAATTTCAAAAATCACGCCAAAGAAAGTGTTAATGAAAAGTTAAACTGCCTGTCCAAGTTTTATCAGGCAAAAAACCGAATAGTTAATGATGTCCTGATACCCTGACTTTACTCCCTCAGAGATGATCGTTTTGCCTTCATTGTCTTCGATCTGCTTGATTCTGAACAATTTCATCAAAATAATATCCGTCATGCTGCTTACCCGCATATCGCGCCAGGCTTCGCCGTAGTCGTGGTTCTTGTTAAACAGCAATTCATACACTTCATTCATCTGAGCATCGTACATTTCAGTCAGTTCGACCGCGGTGAAATCAGTTCGTTTATTATCTCCCAACTGATTCTGAATCAGGGCCATGACGCAATAATTTATAATTCCGATAAACTCAGGGACTTCTCCTTCATCTACTTTCGAAAACCCATTTTCCTGCAATGTACGAATGCGTTGGGCTTTGATAAAAATTTGATCGGTAATGGACGGCAACCGCAAAATTCTCCACGACGGGCCGTAATCTTGGTTTTTTTTCGTAAAAATATCTTTGCAGCGAGTGATTACACTCCGATATTCGCGCTCGGTTTTACTTTGGTCATTCATAGTCATTAGCTTCGAGTCAAGAGGTGGTCATGTGTACTTCGTGTGCCATTCATTGTTTCTTAGCAATTTCCTGACGTTAAACTGACGACAAATGACAATTCGTGACTTTTTTCGCCGCTAAATTATGAAAAAAACGCTGAACATCGGTGGTAAATTACTGGACTTGTCTACGCCGCAAGTCATGGGAATCCTTAATGTTACTCCCGATTCTTTTTATTCGGAGAGCCGTGTCACCCAACTTGATGATGCCCGCAGGAAAGCCGAACGCATGCTTTCCGAAGGTGCTTCCATTCTTGATTTGGGCGGACATTCCACCCGTCCGGGCGCGGATGCCGTGAGTGAGGAAGAAGAACTTAAGCGTATAGTGCCCGTAGTGGAAATGCTTCGGAAAGATTTTCCAAATGCAATTCTTTCCATTGATACTTTCAGGGCTTCAGTAGCACGGCAGGCAGTGGAAGCAGGGGCGCACATTGTCAATGATATTGCAGGTGGAAATCTTGATGCTCAGATGTTTGAAACCATAGCTTCACTCAACGTACCCTATATTTTGATGCACAGCCGCGGTACCCCGCAAACCATGAAAAACCTCAATCAATACGATGATTTGGTGACGGATGTATTACGGGAATTACAGGTAAAAATATACGAACTTCAACACCTGGGCGTCAAAGATATTGTGGCCGACATGGGGTTTGGATTTGCTAAAAATGCTGACCAAAATTATGTCTTATTGCATGAACTTAAAGCCTTTCAGCCTTTAAATGTGCCATTGCTGGTAGGTGTGTCACGAAAGTCAATGATTTGGCGAAAACTTGACATTAGCCCGGAACAATCACTTAACGGGACAACGGTTTTGAATACCGTTGCGCTCATGAACGGTGCGAATATCCTGCGCGTACATGACGTAAAAGAAGCTGTAGAGGCGATAAAATTAGTAGGGCTGTTGCATCGCGGATACTAGACTTTCCAAGTTTTAAAAACGGGGTCGCCCAGACGGGGTCGCCCAAACTTGGAAAGTCTGTGAACAGCCATTCTTTTCAGTATCTTTTCTTTTTGTATAGAGAAGCATCCAACGAATATTTTCCTGCTCCTGTTAATAAAATCGTTACATAAGGAATCAGAAACAACAAACCGTGTTCTTTCTCACCAAGTGGTTCGTTGGCGTGCATCATAAATACAACGACCAGAAAATGAATGATTTCCACAACACTTGCCAACCGCGTCCACAATCCTAAAATAACCAATATCGGCGCAACCACTTCGCCGATCACGGCCAACGCATGAGAAAAGCGCACGCCTATATGCAGCGGGTCAGGAAATTTGTCTGCACCGTCCAGAAAGCTTAACAGTTTGTCGTAGCCGTGCGTAATAAGCAGAAGCGGAACAAATACCCGCAATACAAAAATGCCCAGATCCGTGTAAGCAACTTTTGAATTCGGTTTAAAGAAATCCAGCATAAAGAAGTTATTTAAGTTATAGAATGGTGATTATTTTTACAGTAAAATCTCTCCGAAAGTTTTCGAAATCGACGTTCTATCAAATCATTAAACTTCTAATTTTCGCCCAAAATATAAATTTTATTTTTTTCCGTTGCCAAATCAAATACAAAACGGCCGGCTTCGGGTGTAGTCGTTTGGTATTTACTTTCAAATACCTGATAAAAAGAATTGGAATTTTTGCCCTTTGCTGCCTGTAGTTTGGCACTTGTCAATGCATTCGGCAATTTCAATCGGCAATTTCCTCCCAAAGCTGATTTTATAATAATACGCGTGATTTTTCCGTCTTTCCAATTCATATCCAGTTCAAATCCACCGCGCGCTTTCAAGCCCTTAACTTCACCCGTTGCCCAAGCATCGGGCAATGCCGGTAACAGATTAATGAGTCCATCCTGACTTTGGAGCAACATTTCCGCTATGCCCGATGTACCGCCAAAATTTCCGTCAATTTGAAAAGGCGGGTGGGCACAAAATAAGTTTGGATATGTCCCGCCGGCATTCGCATAGTCTGTGCCTTCAATGCCTGTTACTTTTAATAATTCACGAAGGAGTTTATAAGCATGATTGCCGTCATGTAATCGCGCCCAAAAGTTAATTTTCCAGGATTTACTCCAACCCGTTCCGCCGTCACCTCTGATCTCAAGCGTTTTGCGGGCAGCATCAGTGAATTTAGGCGTACGAAGTGGAGAAATGTAGCGTCCCGGATGCAGTGCAAACAAATGCGACACGTGGCGATGTTGAGGGTCTTGATCTTCCCAATCTTTGTACCATTCCTGCAAGTTTCCTTTTTTACCGATCTGTAACGGAAACAAATGCTGCAATCTGTCTTCCAACGTTTTACGCAGATCAGCATCCATTTTCAAGTGTTCAGATGCATGAACCACGTTGGTAAATAAATCATAGACCAACGCCATATCCATAGTTGTAGCAACCGAAACCGCCTGTTTGATTCCTTTTTCGGTCACAAATACGTTTTCCGGTGAAGTTGCCGGCGATGTGATCCAGTTGCCGTTGGCATCTTTGACCAACCAATCCAGGCAAAACTGAGCGGCATCTCGCATGAGCGGATAGGCGTAACTTTTCAAGTATTTTTCATCGCCCGAATACGTATAATGTTCCCACAAATGCTGACTCAACCACGCGCCTCCCATGGCCCAGTTGGCCCACGACGGGCTTCCTTTTCCTTTGTCGCCTACCGGATTGGAAGCACCCCAAATGTCTGAATTGTGGTGTACCGTCCATCCATTCATTCCGTAGAAATTCTTGGCTGTTTCCTTCCCGGTCTTGGCGGCACTTGCGATCCAATCAGTAAATGTGGTATGCAGATCCGAAAGGTTGGCGGGTTCGGCCGGCCAATAATTCATTTGCGCGTTGATGTTAGTGGTGTAATTACTACTCCACGGTGGGCGCGTCATCGGGTTCCAAATTCCCTGCAAATTGGCAGGAATCCCTCCCGGGCGCGAACTTGAGATCAGCAAATAACGGCCGAACTGAAAGTATAATGCCTCTAATTCCGGGTCATTGCCCATTTGCGCATACCGCATCAAACGCGAATCCATCGGCAGATGCGCTGCTTCTCCCGATTGTCCTAATGTTAATTTTACCCGATTAAAATAACGTTGATAATCAGCAATATGCGCTTTACGGATAATATCAATCGACTTGGCAGAAGCTCTTTTCAAATACGATTCTACCAGTGCTTTCTCATCACGCCCCTGACTGTCGGGACATTTGTCAAAACCGTTAAAGCTTGTGGCGGCGGTCACCAACAAAATGGCCTCGGTAGCATCGCTTACCGTAATCCCCGATGTATCGGCAGTTACCTTTCCATCGGTGGTTTGCACTTTTACACGCCAGTCAAACCGCATTCCTTTGCATCCCGTTGGATCTTTATAATACACCGGTTCAGAATTATAATTTACATAGTTGGGATCAGCGTGCACAGGCGCTTTTCCCCGCATACTCAATTCGTTCTTACTGATAATCATTTTCGACACGGGATGAGGACTGCGCGTAGAAGCCGAAAAATTCAGTGTTCCTTTTTTCGAAGCCGTCAGGCGAAGTACGATTACCTGGTCAGGTGCCGACACGAACAATTCACGGCTGTAGGTTACTCCATTAATGGTAAATTGCGTATGTGCCGTGGCATTTTGAAGGTCCAGATCGCGAAAATAAGTGGTGGGCTGTGCATCAAAAGGTTGTTTTATAAGCAAATCTCCCAACGGCTGATACGCCTCGGTATAGAGGCCCTGTATTTTTTGCAGTTCTTTGGAAGCGCCCTCATAATCCTCCCGATTCAGGGCTGCCCGTACCGCCGGTAAATGGTTAATAGCGTCGGGGTTAGGGTTTTTCTCCACCGGCCCACCTGACCAAAGCGTTTCTTCGTTTAATTGAAGCAACTCTTCATTGACTCGGCCAAAGGTCATTACCCCCAAACGTCCGTTTCCAACGGGCAATGCTTCATTCCAGTTGCGAGCGGGTTGTTTATAATGAATAGGAGCTTGAGAAAATACCGTAGAAAGTATCGAAAGTGTAAAGGTAAAAGAGAAAAACAGGCGTTTCATTCAGTATAGTTATTTGGTATTTTTGGGTCATCAATTTTGCGATTAAGCTTTTTATCAATCGTAAATAAAGGATTTATTTTTTTATTTACTGCGTCAATAAGCAATCATTCAAAGATTTCAGTCTCTTCACTATCGCTTCGTTGATGTGAGTATTACGTTTGGGAATAAAGAATTCGGTCATTACTTTCTCCTTACTTTGTAATGAGACACAATCAGGCCGGACAAATCTACATAAAAAGCAGCGTTGGATTTGGCCACCTTTTTGTTAAGCGACTTCCGAGCAAATAAATTGAATTTACAAATGATGAGAAGAGGGTGCTTTCTGCCATAATATATTGATAATCAAACCCAAATTGTAATTAACCACGAACGGTTAACTATTAACGGATGTGCAAGTACTTAAAAGCGGGAAGAATGTGTAATTTTGCTCACGATTATTTGCTTACTGCATGAAGTTCCCCCAAAAACATTTAGCCATTCTCGGCTCAACGGGTTCTATCGGAACCCAAGCCCTCGACGTAGTAGCCGCCAATCCCGACTCCTTTATCGTTGAGATACTCACTGCTCAAAACAACGCTGAACTGCTTATTCAGCAAGCGGCGCAGTTTCGTCCCAATGTGGTCGTTATTGCCAATGAAGATCTTTACGATAAAGTTTTCGACGCCCTCGACCCGCTTGGTATCAAAGTGTATGCAGGTTCCAAGGCCATTGCCGACGTGGTTCAAATGGATTCCATTGATACTGTTTTAACGTCAATGGTGGGTTATTCGGGACTGATCCCTACCGTAAAAGCCATTGAAGCGGGAAAACAGATCGCGCTGGCCAACAAAGAAACGCTCGTTGTAGCCGGTGAGTTGGTGACTGCTTTGGCGCAAAAAAAAGGGGTAAGCATTTATCCTGTTGATTCTGAGCATTCAGCCATCTTTCAGTGCCTTGTGGGGGAGTTTCATAATCCCATTGAAAAGATTTTTTTGACTGCCTCCGGTGGGCCTTTCCGAGGGAAAACGCGTGAAGAATTGTTGCATGTAACCAAAGCTCAGGCGCTCAAACACCCCAATTGGAGCATGGGAGCCAAAATTACCATTGACTCTGCCTCCTTAATGAATAAGGGTCTGGAAGTCATTGAAGCGAAGTGGCTATTTGGGTTGGATGTATCTCAAATCGAGGTAGTTGTACATCCGCAAAGCATCATTCATTCCATGGTGCAATTTGAAGATGGCAGCATCAAAGCCCAAATGGGTCTGCCGGATATGCGTTTGCCTATTCAGTTTGCACTAACCTTTCCGCATCGTCTGCCGGCCAATTTCCCAAGATTCAATTTCGCCAACTACCCAGCGCTGACGTTCGAGCAACCTGATTTAAAAACTTTTCGTAATTTGCAATTCGCTTTCGACGCCATTGAACGAGGCGGGAATATGGCTTGTATCGTCAACGCTGCCAATGAAATAGCCGTTGCAGCTTTCCTGCGCGACGAGATCGGGTTTCTGGAAATGTCGGACCTTATCGAAACTTGTATGCAGCGTGTGACGTTTATAAAACAGCCAACGTTGGAAGATTATATCGAAACAGATGCTGAAACCCGGAAATTAGCCGAGAATTGGGTCACCATTCATATTTAGGAAATTATGCAAACACCGGTGCTGATAAAAATGGGGGATTTAATGACTGACGAAGAGTTTTTTACTTTTTGTCAATTGAACGATACCCTTGATTTTGAACGCGATAGTGAGCGCAACATTATTTTTATGTCTCCTACAGGGTCTCAAACAGGAATTATTAATCTAATCATTGGCAGCAGATTATTGAATTGGAATGAAAGTAATCAATTCCCGGGCTATTGCTTTGATTCATCAACGGGATTTTTGATGCCTAACAACGCCGTCCGTTCTCCGGATGCTGCGTGGGTAAAAAAAGAACGTTGGGTAGCTCTTAGCGATGAGCAAAAAGAAACATTTGCTCCGCTTTGTCCCGATTTTGTAGTGGAAGTTCGTTCAAAAACGGATAGTTTGACTTATTTAAAGGATAAAATGAGTGAATACCTTGCCAATGGATGCCGGTTGGGATGGCTCATCGACCGTTTAGAAAAGAAAACGTACATTTATCGTCCAAACAAAGAAGTTGAAGTGATAGAAACATTCGAGTTTGTACTCACCGGCGAAGATGTCTTGCCTGATTTTGTGTTTGACCTTAAAAGGATCCAATAACCCGATGCCCCAAGTCCTGAACATACCCACCATGGATACCATGAACGACGATGAGTTCTTCGAATTTTGCGAAGCAAATCGCCGTAATGGAATGCATTTTGAACGGGATAAATACCGCAGAATTATTTTTATGTCACCAACCGGAAGTATCGGAGGCCATGATGATGGCGAAATTTTTGTTGAAATAAAACTTTGGAACAGAAAAAAAAATACCGGATTTGTATTCCCTTCTTCTACAGGGTTTATGCTCCCTGACAGCTCGATCAAATCGCCGGATGTAGCGTGGATCAGTCGTGAACGTTGGGAAAAGGTACCCCACCAATTGCGTAAAAAATTCGCTCCAATTTGTCCTGATTTTGTTATAGAGGTTATTTCAGAATCAGATACGTGGGGAGAACATGAAGATAAAATGCGGGAGTGGATTTCTAATGGATGCCGATTGGGGTGGCTGATAGATTCTAACCAAAAAGCTTACATGATTTTTACACCTCGAAATACCAATCCTGAAAAACAACCGTTTGGAATTATCAACGGCGGTGAGGTGTTAGAGGGATTAGAACTTGATCTCAGAACCGTTTTTGAAGATATAGGATAAAAAATGACGTTAAACAGTCGACGTTGCACAACAGAACAATTAAACAAACTCATAAAAGCAAAGAATGGAAATTTTAGTAATGGTTGGACAGTTGATTTTAGGACTGTCGATTTTAGTGGGACTACATGAATGGGGACACCTCATCACTGCCAAGATATTTGGAATGCGGGTTGAAAAATACTTCATCGGATTTCCTCCCAAAATATGGTCCATTCAACGCGGCGAAACCGAATACGGTGTGGGAGCGATACCACTTGGTGGATTTGTGAAGATTTCAGGAATGGTGGATGAATCGTTGGATACCAAAAATCTATCTGCTGAACCTCAACCGTGGGAATTCCGCGCCAAACCGGCTTGGCAGCGCCTGATCGTCATGCTTGGCGGTATCATTGTCAACGTAATTACGGGAGTGATCATTTTTATTGCCATCACGTATTACGAAGGTTATGATTACATCGCTACCAAAGACGTTAAATACGGAATCGTTGCTCATAAGTTAGGGCATGAAATGGGGCTTCGTACAGGCGACAAAATTGTGGCGATCAACGGAAAAGCGTTTGACGATTTTGCCGAAGTACGTAAAGTGTTTCTGGAAACCAACAGTTACTACACCGTAGAACGTGGAGGGCAACGCGTAGATGTGTATGTTCCTAATAACTTTATTGAGAAAATAAGCGATAAAAAGAATGCAGGCGAGTTTATCGACCCTATTTTTTCTTTTAAAATAGGTGAATTGGTACCGGGCATGCCGGCAGCCAAAGCGGGATTGAAACCGGGAGATAAAATTGTGAAGCTTAACGAAACGCCCATCAATTTCTACCACGATATTCAGGACGCACTGGATAAAACAAAAAATCAAGCCGTAACCCTAACCGTTGAGCGCGGCGGACAAACCATACAGTTGCCCGTAAAAGTATCTCCCGAAGGTACTATTGGTTTTTATCCTGATAAAGATCTGAAAATTACGCACATTGATTATTCTTTTGGAGAATCCATTGCGATTGGTGCAGGAAGAGCGTTCAGTGTTGTGACGGATAACATTCGTGGTTTTGGCAAGATATTCCGTGGTGAAGTTTCTGCTTCCAAAGCACTTAGCGGCCCTATCGGTATTGCGCAAATGTTTGGCGGTATCTGGGATTGGGGCCGTTTTTGGTTCCTGACCGGCCTTTTGTCAATGGTATTGGCTTTTATGAACATCTTGCCGATTCCGGCATTGGATGGTGGGCATTCCGTTTTATTGATCTATGAAATGGTGACCGGCCACAAACCTTCCGATGGATTCTTGGAAGGTGCTCAAAAAGTGGGTATGGTCATTTTGTTGGGCCTAATGGTATTTGCCTTTGGTAATGATATTTTCAAGTTGTTCCGTTAGTAAACTAACAAAACTTCATTATTTAAAAAATCACGCAAAGATGCAAAGGAGCAAAAAAACAGAAGTTGTCATGAACCATCACTTTGCTGCTTTGCGCCTCTGCGTGATTAAATTTATACCGTTTTCAGTACTTTTTCTCTCACTGTCATTATTCTCTTTTCATCTCCACGAATTTCACACCAGTATTACACGGATGGATTATAATGCAAAGGATAAAGCGTTTGAGATAAGCATTCGTGTCTTTACGGATGATCTGGAAAAAGCCCTTTCAAAAGATAACAACGGCCAAAAGATCCTGGTGGTCAACAATGACAAAAACGACCCGTTGGTTGAAAAATATATCCGTAAACATTTTGCTTTGGTGAGTTCACAAAAACAGAAGAAAACGTATTCTTACGTTGGTAAAGAACAGGAAGCCGATGCCACTTGGATATACATAGAAATTCCCACTCAGGAAGCCATTACGGGTTTTTCACTTCAAAATACCATCATGCACGACCTTTTTGAGGACCAGATCAACTTGGTCAATCTCAATTATCAAGGTCAAAAGAAATCTTATATCTTCAAAAAAGACGAGGCTACGCTGTCTTTGGGTATCTAGAATACAGATGCCGATGCTTTAACTACTTAAAATCAAACGGTTCGTTGCATTTATAGCAGCAAATCACTACCTTTGCGCCCCAAAACTTTACTTTTTTAGTATCTTAAACGATTCAGTATCATGCCTAAAGTAAAAACACACTCAAGTGCCAAGAAGCGTTTTAAGCTTACCGGCACCGGGAAAATCAAGCGTAAACACGCTTTCCACAGTCACATTTTGACTAAAAAATCAACGAAACGTAAACGCAATCTTGTTGGCTTTACCATCGCTGATGACACAAACCTTGACCGTATCAAATTGATGCTCAAGATTTGAGTTAACTGTTAAAAACGTTTGTTGCTTATTCTTTCAGCAATTCACGTATAACTTTTAACTAAAAAAGTGCTTCGGCACAGGTTCATTGTTTCACCCGATTGTTGGTCTGACAAGTGCTTCAACAGAAGCCACCAGCCGTCAAAAAACGTTTAAAATTATGCCACGTTCAGTAAATCACGTCGCTTCGCGGGCTCGCCGCAAAAAAATCTTAAAATTGGCCAAAGGTTATTATGGCCGTCGTAAAAACGTTTGGACCGTTGCAAAAAACGCCGTTGAAAAAGGGCTTGTTTATGCGTACACCGGTCGTAAACACAAGAAAAGAAATTTCCGCGCGTTGTGGATCCAGCGTATCAACGCTGCTGCTCGTCAAGAAGGATTATCTTATTCTGCTTTGATGGGTAAAGTTCACGCCGCAGGTATCGAACTGAACCGTAAAGTACTTGCTGATCTTGCAATGAATCATCCGGAGGCATTCAAGGCAGTAGTCGAAAAAGTAAAGTAGTATACAAAAAGCGGGACAGACGTCCCGCTTTTTTTTAAACAAAATTTCTCTTCCCGACGTTTGGAAATAAAAAACTTCCTATCTTTACTTCCATATTTCTATTTATTGTCGGATATAAATGAAACTATTCCTCCGCAGATCGCTCACGCTATTCATGGCCTTCGTTGTACTTGCAGCGAGTACAGGCTTTGGTGTGATCGAGCATCACTGCCTCATGCGGGGAAAATCGCTCCACTTAGCGGCTTTGCAAAAAGAAGGGACACAAAATTGTCAACAAAATAATGCTAAAGCGCCGCTTTCCGACAAAGCTACTTTTCAAAAACAGAATTGCTGCGATGACCAACAGAGTTACGAAAACGTAGATGTTTCGTCATCCGTTACGCAATTGGTAGCGAAGTTTTTGCAGATTGTCAGCGATGCCTTCATTGGTGCTTTAATGGCTGTATTTAAATCCATTATTGCGTTGTTTGCCACGAGCACCGACGCTGCGACGGCTCTATCTTCCTTTACTTCACTGTTTCATGGGCGAAGCCTGCTTTCTTTCGTCCAATCTTTTTTGATCTAGAAATCTTATAGACTGCAATTCCTGTAAGAATGATTCTTACAGGCAAATTTGTTTATAGATTTTATCAAAAAAGAACAGAATCATGTCTACGCTATTTCATATCAAAAATATGGTCTGCGACCGCTGCAAGCTTGTGGTCAAAGATGCCTTTGAAAAAGCCGGTGCCAAGGTACAAAGCATTGAACTCGGCGAAGTTGAAACCATCGACCCTCTAAGCCCTCAACAACTGCAAACAGTACAGCAAACGTTCAGCGAAGTAGGTTTTGAGTTGTTGGATGATAAACAAGGCCGCATCGTGGAGAAAATCAAAACGTTGTTGGTAGAGTTAATTCATGGGGAGCATCCTTACTTAAAAAGTAATTATTCAGATTATTTATCGGAGAAATTAAACCGCGATTACAGTGGTTTAAGTACCCTTTTTTCTCAACATGAGAACAGTACCATTGAGCAGTACATCATTCGACAAAAAATTGAACGGGTGAAAGAGCTTTTACTTTACGATGAGCAAAGCCTGAGTCAAATTGCTGATTCACTTCAATATAGCAGTGTAGCACATTTGTCTAACCAATTCAAGAAAGTAACGGGGCTGACGCCAAGTCAGTATAAAGTTGCTTCGGCGAAAGACCGGCGATCGTTGGATAAAGTATGAGTTCCAAAAATGATGTAAAACGTAACGAGAATTTTGTAAAACTTTCCGGACAGCTTCCCGGTACCTTTGCAGTGTACAAATCAGCTCAATCATGAAAACAATTTTTCAATCAACGATCTCTGATGTCGAGATACAGATTGATAGTAAAGTAAAGGCAATGAAAAAAATCTCTCAAATAATAATCCTTATTTTCGCTCCTTCGCTGCTCATGACGCTCAATGCCCAACGGGTGACGGGTACGATTTTCGAGCGAAACGAAGCAGGAAAAAAAGCGCCGTTGGTAGGTGTAAATGTATTTTGGGCCGAGACCTCACTCGGAACAGCCACCGATTCGACCGGTAAATTTGACATTGCCCGCTCCGCTAAGTCAAATCGAATGGTTTTAAGGTACATTGGTTTTAAAACAGATACGATCAAAGTCACTTCTGAAAGTAATTTTGAAATAGTGATGAAACCCGAAGGACAACTCGGAGAAGTAGTTGTACGGGGAACGTCTTCCCAAATCGACCGCATGAATCCCATTCAAACCGAGATCATTACAACCAAAGCACTCGCCAAAGCCGCCTGTTGTAACTTATCGGAAAGTTTCGAAACCAACGCTTCGGTTTCGGTAAGTTACAGCGATGCGGTAACGGGAGCCAAACAAATTCAGTTTTTGGGATTAGGCGGTCAATACGTGCAAACCAACGTCGAAAATGTTCCGACCGTGCGGGGATTGGCTTCTACTTTTGGGCTAACTTATATTCCCGGTACTTGGATCCAGTCCATTGATGTAGCCAAGGGAGCAGGCTCGGTGGTAAACGGATATGAAAGCATGACAGGAGCCATTAATGTGGAACTTATCAAGCCTGATGTTCGCGAAAAAATGTATTTCAATGCCTACTTCAATCACTTAGGAAGAGGCGAAGTGAATTTAAACATTAACCGAAAGTTGTCCGATAAATGGTCAACAGGTTTTCTAACGCATGCAAGTACATTGCAAAATCGCGTGGATCACAACGGCGATGGATTCATGGATCTGCCACTTTATACACAGTTCAACGGCATAAATCGTTGGCAATATAAAAGCGATAAAGTCATGGCGCAGTTTGGTATAAAAGCCTTGACCGATAATCGGATTGGCGGACAAATGGGATTTTACCCCTCAGAGCATCGCGGCACGGCCAAATTTTACGGGTTCGGCAATCAAACAAATCGCATTGAGTTGTTTTCTAAAATCGCCAAACTGTATCAGGACAAACCTTATAAAGGTCTGGGGTTTGTATTGAATGCTTCGCAACACAACGCCGATTCTTACTTTGGATTTGCCAATTACGACGGTCGCCAACGGACATTGTACGGAAATTTGATCTATCAATCCATCATTGACAACACCAATCATCAGTTCAAAACGGGATTGAGCTACATGTTGGATGATTATCGCGAGACATATAAAGACAGCCTCATGACCCGTACTGAGTCGGTTCCCGGAGCTTTTTTCGAATACACGTACACCCATTTGGATAAACTTACGCTCGTGGCCGGGTTACGCGCCGATTATCACAATCTGTTCGGAGCGTTTGTTACACCTCGTTTGCACGTGCGTTGGCAGCCCTTGGAACATACGGTTCTGCGCATATCCGGAGGTCGTGGTCAGCGTACGCCCAATGCTTTTGCCGAATATTATGGGTACTTAGTGAGTGGACGAAATGTAACGTATTGGGGTACAAGGATTCAGCCCGAAGTTTCGTGGAATTACGGCATCAGCCTTACGCAAACTTTTCATTGGCTTGATAAGCATTGGGATCTGGTGCTTGATTATTACCGAACCGATTTTCAAAATCAACTCATTGCCGATACCGACCATGCTACAACGCTGGCTTCACACCTGTATTTTTACAATCTGAAAGGCAAGTCTTACTCCAATAGTTTCCAAATCGAATTAAATACATTATTATCAAAACGTACGGAAGTAAAATTGGCATATCGTTTGTTTGATGTATGGCAAACCATGGGACAACCTTTTGGAACTTCGACGCTACAACAACGCATGATGGTACCGCATGACCGCATATTATTCAACATTGGTTATAACCTTCCGTACGACAAATGGAAACTGGACCTAACGGTACAATGGAATGGCAAAGCGCGTATTACAGATCCTATGAAATCATTGCAGGCAACCATTGATCGCAAGCCTATGCCGATTTTATATTCTCAGTCGTTTATGAATATCAATGCACAGGCATCCAGGGCATTCAGGAAATTTGAAGTGTACTTGGGAGGTGAAAATTTAGCAAATTTTAAACAACCCAATCCGATCATTCATCCTGAAGACCCTTTCAGCAAGTATTTTGATGCCGGACAAACATGGGGTCCGGTCGTTGGACGAGTGATTTATGCAGGAATACGAATTAAAGTCAAAGAGTAGAAACGTTTTCACAAATTCGAAGGACCAGAAATTAAAAAGACAAATAAATTATAATCAACCAAATGAAACAGTTAACCCTAATTTTTGCGCTGATACTGGGAGTAGTATTCAGCACAACAGCCAACAAACCCGGCAAAGAAAAAGAAGTTAAAATTAAAACTTCCGCCGTATGCGAAGAATGTAAGGAGCGTATTGAAAAAAATTTAACGCTAAGTAAAGGAATCACCGAAGCGGTATTGAACTTAGAAGATAAAGTCGTAACGGTTAAATACAACCCCAATAAAACCGACGAAGCGGCTATTCGTAAGATAATTACTGATACAGGTTATGATGCCGACAACCTCCAATGCAGCAAATCGGCGCATGACAAATTGCCGAGCTGTTGCCAGAAGGGAAATGAAACTCATTCCCACTAACAAAAAAATGACCCTTCCGGCAAAATCCGGAAGGGTCATTTTTTATTTGCACTATCAGTCAGTTTACTGTGCTTTCACCGCATCTGTTTTTGAAATCTGCCAATTAGTGTCAAAAAAGCCTGCCTGTTTTACCCCTTTTACGCCATCTTTCAGCATAGCTGCACCAAAAATAAAGTAATCAGGAAAACCGCTGCCTCCTGTAAAATATTGATTTGATTCGGTAGCCAACATTCCCGGCAAACCCGACCCGGCCACCACCGCCACCGATGCAAAAGGGCTGTCCGGACGCGGATAGGTAAAATAAATGCCCAAGTCATCGCCGGTCAGTTGCTCCTCTCCTACTTTAATACTTCCCCGTTGAACCTGTATCGGGCTTTGGCGCAATAAGGAATTCCAGGCAGCATTTGTTGTAGCATTTCCAAATAAGATCACTCCTCGGTCTGCATACCCCGTAAGCGAGAATTCACGGTCGGGAATTACATCTACGGCACCATTACCCCGATAATACCACGTTTCAGCGTCATAACGTGCCTTATTATACGCCCATTCGTTTTCTTCTTTTGTTCCTGTAGTTCCGTAAACGAATACCATGCGATGATTGAAAGCCGCTTTAAAAGTACCGTTTCGGTGTGAACCTCGTTGCGTTACAGCAGGTTTCTCCGCCATAGTCCACTTGCCGTTTTTAGTGAAATACAGCGGCTTATCTTCCATTATACAAGCCGTACAAACTTCGGCCTCATCTATTTTTACTGTAAATGCCTGCCCTTTGGAAAATGCGCCCGGCAACAACATCATTGTTCGTGCATTGTCGGTCGTAATGATGATACTTTTATTGTTTGTATTACGTTTTGCTTGAATTCGACTGTAATTCAGCGGGATTTCCTGCTGCTCAATTCCAGCCCAAAGGTACTGTGCCGAAATGGCAGGATTAGCTGTTGTAAAATCAATCGCCTCTGCTTCGTCCGATTTTTTGCTGCGATGCCACTTAAAAAAGTCAAACAGTGCGGGCCAGTCTACGCTGTGATCGCCGTACCAATGCGAGCCGTTCGGATATTCATAATACGAAAAATCATTGTGAAAAGCCCCCAATGTATTGCGCATCGTGCGGGCATATTCTACCGAAACAGTACGGTCAGCATCGCCATGCAGCACATAAATACCGCTTGCTTTATAATTGGGCGCTAAGGCCATTACGTTGCTTGGATTGCTCGCCCGAAGCAGCATTTTTTCAATCACATTCGTACTGTTTTCAGGAATTTTTCCGTCGGCAGAGCCATACCCCATTAAGGTTGGATATCCTGCACAGGGAGCTACGCCTGCCCATTTGCCCGGATAGGTTGCTCCCAGATACCATGATCCGTGGCCACCCATTGAATGACCCGTCAGATATATCTTCTGAGGATGCGGATTGAATTTCTTTTGGGCAACTTCCAGCACTTCAAGCGCATCAATTCGCCCCCAATCTTCCCAATTGAATCCCCTTGGGCGGCGATTTGTGGGAGCTACCAAGGTACCCCACTCCTTTGGCTTATAAGCCTTTGCCTGCCCAATTGCCTCTACCCCCGCGCCATGCACCGACAGAAACAAAGAAGCAGTATCTGTTTTCACGCCTTTTTGCGGAGCTACGCCAAAATACTGTACACTTCCATCAATAGCACTAATAAAAGTATTACTGTAATGATCATTGGGCAACACCGCCTGTAGCGGAATGGACTTTTGATCAATTACTTTTCCGTTTTGCAGCAACGAGAGTTCGCAGCTTACCTCTCCTTTTTGCTGCACCGCACCTGCATCCATTTTAAAACCTACTTTTCGGGAATTCAGCGCTGTAACCATGGGTACTTCCGTAATGATTTCTTTGCCTTGTATAACGGCCCGAATTCGTAAATCAGCCAACGGTTTTTCAGTTAAATTTAACAATACGATTGCGCCTAAAAGCTGCTCATTGTTCTCTGATAGTACTATATTTGGCAGTGTCATGTCCGGAGTGCTGAGCAGTATATTTTTATCAGGAAATACCAAATTGGCCGAAACGCCCTGAAATCTTCCGCCGTTCCCCACTCTTACCAATACTTCGTTCAATCCTTTTTTAAGTTTGACGGGACTATACATATAACCATAGTGATTGGCATCGCCTCCACGAGGAACGCCGTTAAAATACGCTCCTGCATGTCCGGCCAAATGCAACAACGCCATTGTTTCTTTAGGAGAAGTATACGTTAAATAAAGATACCCGTTGGACAAAGCCGAGTGCCGAAAACGACGCGATGTATCAGCCATAATACTCTGCCACTTCAGTTCTTTTCCTTGCGCATCTGTCAGAACGCTTTTGCCTTCGGTAGGAGTAACAAACGTTTTTTTGATCAGTTGGTAGGTTATTTGGTCAGTATATATGGCTTCTCTTCCGTATTGATGGCAAGGGCCAACAACCAAACCTTCAGTAAATGGGCGAACAGTTTGCGCATGGCTTAAGCTAATAATAAAAATAAACGCAAAAATGAGCAGGTAAAAAGGCTTATTCATAAGCGGGTTGAGTTTTTAATTTTTTTTAAAATAGTAACAAATATAATTTTTTTACCCATAACCTGTGTGCCACTCTACACACAAATTTGAAGTACTTACGCTTTTATTAGGTTTATTGAATACTATATCGTACCTTTATATCCTAATACTTTAAAGAAAAAATAATGCAAGAAGGCGTAGTAAAGTTTTTTAATGATACCAAAGGATTTGGTTTTATAACTCCAACAAACGGAGGTCAAGACATTTTTGTACACGTAACAGGTCTTACAGAAGATATTCGTGAAAATGACAATGTGTCTTATGATGTCGAAAATGGTAAAAAAGGGTTAAATGCAGTTAACGTAAAAGTTATCTAATTTTATTCATAAAAATCATTATGTAAGAAAGCCGGTTCCTTCACAGGAATCGGCTTTCTTTTTGCATTATTTATCCGGCTTTCTTCGTTTTACAGCCTACCATGTTTTTATTGTCTTCCAATACAAAAAAATAAGCATCAGCAGCAACTTCAAGCCATCAAAATCCGTATATCTGAATTGAATCGTCGGTAATATACATTATCTGAAATGGATGCACTGTTTGGTATCACATAATAGTGCTAAAAACATGACTTATAAAGGCTTAGATTAAAAAAAATTGAGGTTTTAAGTACTTCGTAAATAACATAACGTATATTGGTTAAACATATCACTATTTTTGCTTTATTTAGCAAACGAACAGACTCTTGCATTACCAACAGGAAATTCGGCCATATTATCAATAAGCGCACTAACTATTTGATAGTTCCTATATACTCATTGTAAAGTACCTAAAATACGTATAAATCATTGTATAATCAGTATGTGAAGGAAACTTTTCAACCCTATATTCGTCGTTAACCTATAAATCTCACCTCCCATGAATACTAAAATGATCTGGGTAAAAGTTGCTGAACTTGTTGCAGAAAATAAAAATTTTCAGATTATAAACATGAAAAAAGGGGAAAATAATGTATGGTGCTTAACTGAAAAAGGTATCCCACTTATGTACCAGAAAACAACAATAAATAATCAACCTTTCTGCAATACTTTTTGCCTTATTGAGACAACAGAACAAGGCGAAAAAATTAACAATATTTTTACCATAAAAGCATTTATTTCGGGCATTAGTTAGTAGGGCAAAACCGCTCAAACATCATAAAATGATGTCTATCAAAAAATCTATTAAAAACAAAAACAGGTTATTTAATAAGAAATTACAATATTTTAAACATGCTGATATTTTTTGTATTCAATGCAAATTCGTTCTTATCAGGTTACAATTTTCAGCAAGTTGTTTAGTGCAAAACTCTATGGAGTTATATGCCTTTTACAGTTAAAAACTTGTGCTATTTTTAAAAATAGTATACTATATTCCACGTTGGGGAGTTTATTAATGCTATTGTAATTATCCGCCAAGGCAGATCGGATACAAAATTGACAACACTCATTTCTTTATTAACGGTAAAAATCTTAATTATAATCAACTACTTACGAAGACTCGTGTTCTCATAAATTATACTCAACAGGTTTTAACGGGGGCATATTTTATAAGCATGGTTGTGTATTGAACGAAAAAACTCTTATGGCTACTAAAGTTTTAATCATAGAAGATGAAGATGCTATTCGAGAAAATATAGCCGAAATGTTATCGCTTTCCGGTTATGAGGTAAAAACAGCAAATAATGGCAGTGACGGTATCTCTCAAACATTGGTCTTTAAACCCGATGTCATTGTGTGTGATATTATGATGCCTGTTATGAATGGTTATCAGGTACTTAAAACCCTTCGAAGCTCCACTTCTCAGGCAAATACTCCATTCATTTTTTTGACTTCTATGGCCAACCCTGCCGAAATACGTGAAGGAATGTTGATAGGCGCTGATGATTATTTAACAAAACCCTTTAATTTTTCTGAATTGATTGCCACCATTGAAAGTCGCTTAAAACGGGAAAGAATACGAAAAGAAGAATTAAATGCCCGGATCAAAGAATATCAATGCAGCCTTAACAAAGTCTCAACGCATGAATATAATACACCATTGAGCAGTATAATGGGGTTCTTACATCTGCTGTCAGATCATTATTATTCTTTTAATAAAGAGGAGACTTTGTCAATGCTTGAATTAATTACGATCTCATGCATTCGTTTAAAGAAGACACTGGACAATACTCAATTGCATTTTCTTTTACAACAACTTGAGCCATCAAGCAATTGGTATAATCAATATACGACCGGGCATGCGCTCATTGAAGAATATTGGGTAATTCAATTTACTTCAACATTGGCTCATCAATATGAAATTAATTTTGTACGTAAAACTTTTTTTTCTGTGTCAATAGAAAAAGCCAATATTGCTATTTCAGAAACGAACCTAAAAAAAATTCTGGAAGAGTTAATTGAAAATGCCTTCAAATTTTCCGACGATGAGACTTCTATAGAAATCATTGGAAAGAAAACTGAAAATACGTACACGTTAAGTATCAAAAATCAAGGGAGAGAATTTAAACAGGATCACATTCAACAAACAGGGCCTTATATTCAATTTGAGAGAGAAAAATATGAGCAACAAGGCCTTGGGTTAGGATTATGGATTGCGCAGGAATTAGTCACAATCAATAAAGGGCAGTTTGAAATAGACAGCAAAGACGGTTTCACTGTTGTAACGATTGTTTTTCAAATCCATAAAATGAATCTACGCACTTGAAACGTTTATAGACCTAAGTTCATAACAACCCGACGTAAAAGACATCAGCATTTACCCTAAAGGACGCTTCACTTTTTCACCATGCCCCACACGATCAGCCACTGCGCGGCGGCATAAGTGGTCATGATAAAGAGAGAAGAAGATTCGAAAGGCTGCAAAAACTTATTGATCGCAATCCCCGAATCAGAAGCGATAAACAACACCGCTCCCGCCAACACCCAACTATAACTTATCGTATTGACCGAACCTCTTCGAAGAGCCGCCGCTGCCCCCATGGTACACAAACAAATACCATACGCAACCACAGGAATCCATAGCCCTTGTGTAGCAGGATTTTGCGTTAAAGGTTGATGCAACATCATTAGAAAAGCCATTGCATACATGGCAAAGGGCAATGTCAGCCACCACCACACAGGCCGCAATTGCGTTTTTCCTTCGGTAGTAAATGTATTTCTGAAAGCCAGAATATAGAAAATTTGCATGACCAGAAAAGAACCCAATCCGGCCACAAAAAGGTCTTTTTCGCGAATCATCAGAAATACATCACCGCCAAGCCCAAACCACATTCCTATCCATAACAAAGGATATGACTTTCGGTATTCTCTTGCCCAAAACAGCAGCGAGAGCATAATAAGGGGCTTTAATACATAAACTCCTACCCAAACTCCGGCATAGCCACAGGCAATTTCGGCCACCACAATGACCGAATAAATAAGTAGTTTTAAACGCATATTTTTATTAAAAACAAACAAATCCAACCCGTAGGGGCAGACTTTACGTCTGCCCGAAACCGCATACAAAGGGCAAACGTGAAGCCTGCCCCTACATTATTTCCTGACAAAGCTCAATCAATACACCATTAGTGCTTTTGGGATGCAGAAAGCAAACCAGTTTATTATCAGCACCTTGCTTGGGCGTTTCATTCAGCAGCACAAAACCTTCGTTTTTAAGGCGCTGCATTTCCGATACAATATCCGCTACCTCAAACGCCACATGATGAACCCCTTCTCCCTTTTTCTCAATAAATTTTGCAATAGCACTCTCGGGATTTGTGGCTTCCAGCAATTCTATTTTTGTTTCATTAATTTTAAAAAAAGAAGTAGTTACTCCCTCCGACTCTACCGCCTCGTGTTTGTAAGGTTGGATACTGAAAAGTTTAGAAAATAATTCGTCGGAAGCAGCAATGTTTTTGACCGCTATTCCAATGTGTTCTACGTTAACAAACATACGTTTTTAATTTTTCAGCAACTCCGGAACAATATTGACAATAATGAGCAAATGAGCCAAAACCTATTCGTAGTTCTTTTCCTCGTTGCCTCACCGTTATTGATCTCAATTTGCTCTCAAAGGGTTGCTTTATGCAAAATCTACTTTAAGACAAAGCGGAAATCGGAGCTTCAAATTATTTCAAACGTTTGCATGTATTTTTACGACAAAAGGTTGATTTCTTCAAAACTTAATAATGTATATTTGTTGAGTTATAGGTTTTCAACTTCTATTTACTTTTATATATACTCATGAACGCAACATCTTATAGCAACGCCGAAATAGCTCCCTTGGCGAGTTTGGATGAGTGGGAAGATGATCTTTTAGTTCGTTATCCCGACCCTGACAGTATCGCTCAGGCAAAAACCAAAGAAGAATTCCGTAATTATGATAGCCCCGCCCGCGACACCGTGACGGAGTTTTATCGCCTCAATCACAAGTATCAGACCTATGATTTTGTGATGGAGAAAGAACGTGACTTTCTAAAATTTGATAAGAAGGAAATGACCCTTTGGGATTCATTTGACTTCCTTAATACGTTGGTGGATGATTCAGATCCGGACATCGACCTTGATCAACTCCAACACCTCCTTCAAACATCCGAAGCCATTCGCGCCGACGGCCATCCTGACTGGTTTGTATTGACCGGTTTGCTGCACGACATGGGCAAGGTGCTTTGTCTGTTTGGAGAACCTCAATGGGCCGTCGTAGGAGATACTTTCCCGGTGGGTTGTAAGCATTCAGACAAAATTGTTTTTCCTGAGTTCTTTGCCGCCAATCCTGATACCTACGATGAGCGTTACAACACAAAATACGGCGTATATGAGCCTAATTGTGGCTTACGTAATGTACACATGTCATGGGGGCATGATGAATATTTGTACCAAATGACCAAAAATTACTTGCCCGAATCGGCTTTGTATATGATCCGTTATCACTCATTCTATGCTCAGCACCGTGAGCAGGCGTACAATCACCTGATGGATGAGCACGATCACGAGTATTTTAAATACGTAAAGCTTTTCAATCCATACGATTTATATACGAAGTCTCCTAATGTTCCCAACTGGAAAGAGCTTCGTCCTTATTACGAGGATCTGGCCGCCAAGTATTTGCCGGCAACCTTGAAATTCTAAAACAAAAGAGCGGTTTTTAAGACCGCTCTTTTGTTTTTATACGTTAATTCGGTGAAGAGAGACTTGCTGTTCAACAAAATGCGTTATATTAGTAAGACCTCCTATGTTTAAATTGCCATGGCTACTGATCGCCCCGTTACCATTAAGGATATTGCCCGAAAGTTCAAATGTTCTCCCTCTACTGTATCGAGAGCTTTAAACAATCACCCTTTGATCAACGAAGATACGCGCCGTAATCTTCAGGAATACGCCCAAAAAGTAGGATACCAACGTAATTCGGTCTCGTTGAGTCTTCTTAATAAACGCACCGGCACCTTGGGGGTCATTGTTCCCACGCTCAACCACCAGCACGAAACTGCCATTATTGAGGGTTTACAATCCATCCTTCAACCCTTGGGGTACTTGATGAATATTTGCGTAAGTAACGAAAGCTATCTTCTTGAAAAAGAATACGTTGACAAACTGTTAGCCAACCGCGTGGAAGGGATATTTTTGTCTGTCTCACAGGAAACGTACGACTCAGGCCATTATGAACACCTCGAAAGTATCATCCAACGCAAGGTACCCCTTATCTTTATTGACCGGGAATACGAAGGGTTTGAAGCCTGCCGCGTTACTATTGACGACTATTATGGCGCTTTTGCCGCCACCGAGCATTTGATCAAAATGGGATGTCAACGAATTGCCCATCTAAAAGGCCCCCACGGTCTGGCGGTAACCGAACAGCGTTACAAAGGCTATATTGATTGTCTGGAAAAATACCGGATCCCTTTAAACGAAGACCTGATCGTAACGACCAATTTTGGTGTGGAAAGCGCGATTATTCCCACTCAACGTCTCATGGAATTACCACAACCTCCCGACGGTATTTTCGGAGTAAACGATCAGGTAGCCATTGGAGCCATGTATGTAGTGCGGGAAAAAGGATTTGAAGTGCCCAACCAAGTTGCCATTGTCGGATTTGATGATTCGCCCATATCGGCTTACATTCAACCCACACTTACCACCGTAAAACGTCCCGGAAAACAGATCGGAACGGAGGCTTCGCGAATTTTTTTGGGTCAATTAAAGGACTCTTCTACGCATTTACCTGTTGAAAACATTGTTTTGTCTTCGTCACTGATCGTTCGGGAGTCTACTTTGAGAGTAAATCTTTAGATAGTTCAACCGTTGCATTTGTCACGTCCTGCTGTGCACCGGAGGCCAGTGTTTCTCTCAATTGATTACTGGTCTTCGTGCTTCCATCGTGCGACCAGCCCGGCGGATTCAATACATATTTAAGTTTGGTTTTCCAATCTACCTTACGGCGCAGGTCATTGGCAATGGCCTTCCATTCATGAAAAACAGTATGACCGATTCCGCGTTGTGCAAGAGGTGTCGTTAAACCATACTTTAAAGGAATGTCTGCATCTTCGGGCTGAAAAGTACCAAAAAGCTTGTCCCAAACAATAAGGCACATACCCATATTTTTGTCCAAATACTCAATATTGGAAGCATGATGGACGCGGTGGTGCGAAGGTGTAACCAGAATATATTCCAAAACTCCCAATTTCCCCACATAATTGGTATGTACAATGATGCCATAGATTTGTGTAATAGCATACATAAAGATAATATCAGCGGGGCGAAAACCTAACAAAACCAAAGGAATAAAGTAAACAAAACGATACAACGGCTGAAATACGGAAGATCGAAAACCGGTCGTAAGATTAAAAAAGTCGGAAGAATGGTGCGTAACGTGAACCGCCCAAAATAAACGACAGTAATGATCTACAACGTGTAATACGTAAAACAGAAAATCTTCGGCCAAAAACAGCAATAACCAATAGCCGTAAACGTTGGTAATTTCGGTAAAGTGGTACTGATAAAACCAAGTTAAAATGACAACATAAACCACCCTGAAGGCCAAATCAATACCTCCGTTAAAAAGCATTAATAAGAAATTGGTGATCGTATCACGCCAGGTATAATATTGACGGTGTTGCCAATGGCTCAGCAATGCCTCCAATCCAATTAGGAGTGCATAAAGTGGGGTCGTAAGTTGAATTAACGCTTGTTCTAATTCGTTACTCATTAGAAAAATACTATTTTTGCGGGGCAATTTACGCAAAAACAAAACATATTTAATACGGTAAAGTTGACAAACCCAACGAAACGACGTATTATAGCAAAAATCCTGACGAAAATCACATGGTAGGAATTATAATGGGCAGCATTTCAGATTTAAAAGTAATGCAGGAGGCTGCCGATATTTTAAAAGAATTTGGAATTGATTACGAAATAGATATTGTTTCTGCCCATCGGACCCCCGAAAAAATGGTCGAATATGGCAAATCTGCCCGCACTCGCGGTCTGAAAGTAATTATTGCAGGCGCAGGCGGTGCCGCTCACCTGCCCGGTATGGTCGCTTCGCTGACTACATTACCTGTCATAGGTGTACCCGTCAAAAGCAGCAACTCCATAGATGGATGGGATTCTGTCCTCTCCATTTTACAAATGCCTTCGGGGGTTCCCGTAGCAACGGTAGCTTTAAACGGCGCCCGCAACGCGGGAATTTTGGCCGCTCAGATCATTGGTGCTTCAGATGTAATTGTTGGCACCAAACTTGAAGAGTACAAAGAAGCACTTAAAGACAAAGTGGCGGAAATGAGCCTGGAAGCTCAAAAAATCAATGCGCTGAAATGATAATGATGTGCGATATTGTATGGCACAAAATTTAACTATATTTTTAAATTAGATTTTACAAAGTCGGGGTTTTATGGCTATAAAGCATAACCTTTACGCTTTGTAAATCGACTAAAACACTACCAAATCAAATGTCAGAGAACGAAAACAGAAATCGTCGCCCTGAAGAATCGTCAAAGTTGCCTTATCTTTCGTTAGGAGTATTGGTTTTGATGATTGCCGGACTTTTATACGTTGGGTATGAGTACATTGCCGACGACGCTGCCGATGTAGACCAACTCCTGAATACGCCTTTAGATACCACCGGCCGGGAATTACAGCCTATTCCTAACGAAAACGATCAGTTGTCAACTACGCCTGCAGCATCAAAAGACACCGAAAGTGATTCTGAAGCGAAAGATGATAAACCGACTGCTTCTGCCAAAGATGAAGAAGTTGTAACTCCAACTACTCGCCCAACGGACGAAGATGAGCCCAAAAAGCCCGAAGAAAAAGCCCCTGAAAAACCAAAAGAAACACCTGCGCCGGTAGCTGTGAATCCCGGAGGTGTGGAAATTACGCATACAGTTCAGAGCGGAGAAACATTCTACGGGATTGCCAATCGCTATAATCTGAAAAGCGCTACCCTTAAAGGGCTTAACCCGGTCATTAAAGACGAAACCACCGATGTAAAATCAGGCGTAACGCGTATCAAAGTTCGTGTTCAGGCAGTGCATACTGTTGGTCCCGGTGATATTCTACGCGTTGTGGCTGAGAAGTACGGTGTAACGGTACAGCAATTAATGGCGGCCAACAAAAAGACCAAGAATTTTACAGAACGAGGCGAGAAACTTATTATTCCTTTTCCTGAGAAAAAATAAGCGTTAGTTTGGGCAAAAAATGTATAAGTTGGTCGTTGGACAGGCAACAGGCCGCTTTTTGCTTATTCAACGGCCGGTTGATTGACGTTTAACTTACCTGCGCCAAGCGCTCTTTTCGGCCAAAAAACTCGGAAATAGTTGGTTCTTCGGATGATTTTACGTCCTGCTCATTGTAATACATCAGACTCCAGTTTCCGTTGTGGTCTTCCACCAAAGCACTCAGCGACTCTACCCAGTCACCCGAATTCATGTAGATCAACTCCCCTATTTGACGAATAGCGGGCTGATGGATGTGCCCGCAAATGATTCCATCGCAATTACGTGAGCGTGCAAGCTCAGTGAGTTTTTCTTCAAAATCAGAAATATAGCTCACCGCCGCTTTGACCTTTTGCTTTATCACCTGTGACAACGAATAATAAGGCTTTCCCTGCCAAGCACGATAATGATTATACAGCTTATTGACCCACAATAAAAAAGTATAGCCAATATCCCCTAAGTAGGCCAACCATTTGAGATTGGTGGTGATACTGTCAAAAACATCGCCGTGGGTAATATAATAACGCTTTGAGCCCGATTTAAGAATGTAATCCTTACGGATCTGAAACTGCTTACCCAAACGAAGCGGCATGATCTGGTCCAAAAAGTCGTCATGGTTTCCCCGCAGATAAATTACTTTTGTATCATAATCATCCATCATTTTCAGGACAGTTTTGAAAAAAGCGGTATGTTTTTTCTTCCAGGCACCGTATTTTTTCAGCTGCCATCCGTCAATGATATCTCCGTTGAGGATCAGTTTTTGGCATTTATATTGTTTCAAGAAGTTTGTTACTTCTTTCGCTTTGGACCCTTTCGTTCCTAAGTGAAGGTCAGAGATGACAATCGTGCGGAAATGTATGTTGCTTTTCATGTACTCAAAAAACGCAATTTTCCTTTACTTATTCATTACCAGCAATTTACGTTTTTGAGAAGTTTTTTTTCATCCAATAACATTATAGTAACACACAATTATCAGGTTTAGAAAATACATTAATTTTAATATGTAAACATTTGATTATCAACCATATAAATATCATTGACACTTATTTGGCAAAGAATTTGATTTGGTACTTACATACATTTAAAGGAACTTTAATAACAAAATAGCCATTAAGGTTAAATTTATAAGCAAAACCGTATACACATAAATGGAAAACCCGGTATTGATTTTTGGGGCAAAAGGCTTAGGATTGGTCGCATTAGACATTTTTCAGCGTAACAATGTAGTAGTTTATGGTCTTTTAGACGACGACCCTAACTTACATAACACCCAAATCGGGGAGTATACGGTATTGGGAAACACGGACGATGATGGTTTTTTAAAATTGATCGGCAAAAAATGCGAAGCTTTTGTTGCCATAGAAGCCCGTGCGGAACGAACAGATATCGTCGAAATGCTCAACGAGCGCCGCAGCGTCATGCCCGTAAACGCCATTCACGACACGGCCGTCATTTCAACTTTTGCCGAAATCGGTCATGGCAATCTTATCAGTGCCCGCGTGGTCATTGGTCCTAAAGCAAGACTTGGCAATCACTCCATCCTTAATACGGGAGTACTGATCGAACACGATGCCATCTTGGGCGATTATATCAACGTAGGAGCCGGGAGCATCATTGGCAGCGGCGCGGTGATTGATCAGGATGTATTTATAGGCTCCGGAGTGACGATCATTTCCGGAGTAAAAATTGGCAAAGGAGCCAGCATTGGTGCCGGTTCAGTGGTTGTGGAAAACGTTCCTGCGGGTAATCGTGTATTTGGTAATCCTGCTAAGAAGGTGTAGATTTTTAGCTAAAGATGGACTCAATTTGTTAGTGAGTTCATCTTTAGCCTAATGCATTGACCTC
Source organism: Runella sp. (assembly GCF_965279615.1). NCBI lineage: Bacteria > Pseudomonadati > Bacteroidota > Cytophagia > Cytophagales > Spirosomataceae > Runella > Runella sp. The sequence continues at coordinate 1,797,642 of NZ_OZ257252.1, forward strand.
AAAAAACTTCACGTCCGCTTTTACATCATTGAGCAATGCTCTGGTTCGGTCAGGCCGCGCGTCGGTCAGAAATACCTGTCCAAACGTGCCGTTTTCAATGAGTTGAATGAGTTTTTGAATACGTCGGTCATCCAATTTATCGAAGATATCATCTAATAATAACAGCGGCTTCATCTCTTTTTCGACCGACAACAGCTCAAATTGAGCCAATTTCAGGGCCAACACAAAGGATTTCTGCTGCCCTTGCGAGCCAAATTTTTTCAAGGCAACCTCGCTCATCTCAAACCGAAAATCGTCTTTGTGCGCCCCCATATAGGTACGTTGTGTTTGCAGATCACGCTGCCGGTGGCGGCGGAAATTCTCCCTAAACTCCAGATCTTCCATTTCAGATTCATAATGAATCGCCACCGACTCCCGACTTTCTCCCAAAAAACCGTAAAAATGCTGCACCAAAGGTTCAAAATCATCCAGAAATCGCTGACGTCTGTCAAAGATACGATTGGCTAATGTGATAAGTGATTCGTCATACGTATCCAGCAGGACATCATCTACGTAATGACGTTCGTAAAAAATCTTCAACAGACTGTTTCGCTGTGCCAAGAGCTTATTGTATTGAAGCAGGTCCTGCAAATACAATTGGTCGAGTTGCGACAATACTCCGTCAAAGAAACGGCGACGTTCTTCGCTGCCTTCCCGTACCAGATCCGTGTCATTGGGTGCCACCAACACGATGGGAAATTCCCCTATGTGATCACTGATACGCTCATACGGCTTTTTGTCAGACATGAGCACTTTGCGTTGGCCGCGCTGCAAACTGCACGTGATCTGTATTTCCCGGGAATCTTTTCGGAAAACACCGTCAACAAGCATAAAATCAGCTTCGTGCTGAATACTGAAAGCATCCTGCACCTGAAACGCACTCTTGGTCAATCCCAGCCAGTAGATGGCATCGAGCAGGTTGGTTTTTCCGCTTCCATTCTCGCCCACGATGCAATTGAGCCCGGGACTAAACTCAAAACGCTCCTCTTCATAATTCCTGAAGTACGTCAAATGGAGTTTTTCTAAGTGTAGCTGTGGCATTAATTGGTTTTATGCTTATTTTCGCGGGGCAAAGATAAAATAGTCAACAGTTCGGAGTTCATAGTTGACAGATAAACTTTATTTTTTATAAAAAATGGCAACCAAAACCAAAGCGGCACCCGCAAAAACTACCCACCCCAAAGAACGATATATGTACTGGTATGAGTCAATGCAACTTCAGCGTAAGTTTGAAGAAAAAGCAGGACAGCTCTACGGTCAACAAAAAATACGCGGCTTTTGCCACCTCTACATTGGTCAGGAGGCGTGCTCTTCGGGCGGAGTAAGTGCATTGACAAAAGATGATAAATGGATCACCGCTTACCGTGACCACGGCATTCCATTGGCATTAGGTACTGATCCTAAAGCCATTATGGCTGAACTTTTCGGAAAAGCAACCGGTACTACCAAAGGAAAAGGCGGCTCGATGCACATTTTTGACAAAGAACGCAATTTCGTAGGTGGCCACGGTATCGTGGGAGCACAGATCCCAATGGGTGCCGGCATTGCCTTTGCCGAAAAGTACAACAAAACCACCAACCTTTGCATTTGCCTTTTTGGCGACGGAGCCGTACGCCAAGGTGCTTTGCACGAGGCGTTTAACATGGCCATGACGTGGAAATTACCCGTTATTTTCGTCGTTGAAAACAACGGATATGCCATGGGTACCTCGGTAAATCGTACCTCCAACGTAACTGATCTTTATACCATTGGCGAAGCCTACGATATGCCTTCTGAGCCGGTCGATGGAATGGACGTAGAAGCAGTGCATGAAGCTGTTAGTCGTGCCGCAGAACGCGCCCGCAGCGGACAGGGCCCGACGTTTCTGGAATTCAAAACGTATCGTTATCGTGGTCACTCAATGTCTGACCCGCAAAAATACCGGACCAAAGAAGAAGTCGAAGAATACAAAAAGCGCGACCCTATCGAGATGGTCAAGGATAAAATCCTGACAACGGGTATTGCAACGGAAGAGGATCTGGCCGCCATTGATGCCAAAATCAAGCAACAGGTAGAAGAAGCAGTGAAGTTTTCGGAAGAATCTCCGTGGCCCGATGCGTCTGAGATCTTCAAAGATATATATACGCAGGAAGATTATCCTTTTATAATGGACTAATTTACGGGAAAACAGCTGTTGGACTACGGGCATGGAAAATCAACTTCCGTTATCCGTAGTCCAACGTCTGTTTTCTACATCACATAGCTATGAAAACGTTAGGGAATTATTTTATTTTTCTTGGAAACTTATTCAGTAACCGCGAGAAATTTCGGGTCTATGTCAAACTGATTTTTGACGAATGTTCAGAGATCGGCATCAACTCGGTCTTTATTGTCTCTATCGTTGCTACCTTTCTCGGGGCCGTTACCTGCGTACAAACTGCCGACAACCTCGTCAGCCCTTTTGTGCCTAATTACATCATTTCATTGATTGTTCGAGACAGCAGTATCCTGGAATTTGCCCCAACCATTACCTGCGTTGTATTGTCAGGAAAAGTAGGCTCTCACATCGCGGGCGGCTTAGGCACCATGCGTATCACTGAGCAAATTGATGCACTTGAAGTAATGGGGATCAATTCAGTCTCTTACTTGGTTTTGCCCAAGATCATCGCTTCTATTATTACGTTTCCGATGTTAGTGATTCTTTCAGGCTTTCTATCGATTTTGGGCGGGTATTTGGCGGGAATCGCCACAAACGTTATTTCTCCGGAAGATTATATTCGCGGTCTTCGCTCTGATTTTCGTCCGTTCAATATTCCCTTTGCGATCATCAAGTCCGTTGTTTTTGCGTTCTTAATTACGTCTATTTCTTCGTTTAAGGGATATTTCACGCGCGGCGGAGCCTTGGAAGTAGGGCAGGCATCTACGGCAGCCGTTACCAACAGTTGTATTGCTGTTTTGGTAGCCGACTATCTTTTAGCGCAATTGTTGCTGTTGGATTAATTGCTTTCAATGACTTTTTCAACTACATACGCCTGAGTACCAAGCCATTTTGCTTCCTGGCCCAATTGTGAGATAACTACGGTCAGGTTATTTCTAAAATCAGTTAAGCAATATTTATTGATTGCCTGTTCAATCGGATTGGTAATAAAAGCGCCCGCTTTTGCCACGATCCCGTCGACGATAATAATTTCAGGATTGAACAAATGAATGGCGATAGATAACCCTTTGCCAAGTTCCATTCCGATTTCGTGGAGAATATCAATGGCAAACGAATCACCCTGCCAAGCAGCTTCTATAATGGTTTCTGCATCAATTTTTTCGCCTTCGATCGCCGAAAGTCGGGAAATTCTGCCTTCTGAAAGCCCTTTTTTAATACGACGAATCAATGAAGCGGCCGAGGTGATGGTATCCAAACATCCTACTTTTCCGCAATGGCATAATTCACCGTTAGGAACCACTTGAATGTGTCCCAGCTCACCGGCAAAACCGGAAGCGCCCTGAAATACTTCTCCGTTCAGTATAACGCCAAGACCAACACCCCAGTCAATATAAATTGCCAATACATGATCTTTACCCTGCGCTAATCCAAAGCGGTGCTCTCCAAGCGTGGTTGCTTTGGTATCATTGATAACGTATACCGGAAATTTGAAGTAGTTCTCCAAAAATGTACCAAAAGATTCATTTTGATTCAAACTGCGGTATGTAAAGTTGAAGCCTTTGCGGGCATCCACCAAACCGGCCACTGATACTCCCATGGCCATAAAATCATCGTATCGGATGTTTGATTCCCGCAAAACCTGCTCGGTAGCTTCAACGAGGCTATTCAAAAATTTAGAAGAATCTTCCAAACGAAGGTTAAAATCCCGTCGTAAGATCACTTCGTTTTTAAGATTCAATATCAAAATCTTTGTGTCGTGCGTATTGACATCCAATACAATGGAATAATAGCGTTCCGTGCTGAGGCTGAATAAAACGGGCTTACGTCCCTGTTTTGTGATTCCGGTTCCCACCGGCACAATCCATTTCTCCTCCACCATTTCTTCCACAATACTGGTCACTGAAGGCACACTGCTGTGAATGACACGGGCCATTTCAGCAATTGAACAGGTACCTGAGCGGTATAACTCGGTAAGAATGCGACGACGATGTTGACTTTTTTTGTAGTCAACGACAGAGGTTTTAGGCTGAAAATCGACCTCAGATGAAGTAGTAGAGTCAAACATAATAACTATTAAGGAAAATCAATGGCTAAAATACTGTATTTAAGTATATAAATGTAATATTAATTTTTTTTAGTAAATAACATGATTTAAAAATATTTTTTATTAAATTTATTTGTTAAAGCTAATTTTCTCTTTATCATTGTAAAATAATTCTATAATTTGCTCGGTAATGCCGCAATTTTTGCACCGAATAAGTATATTTTTTTATTAATTCTTAACCTGACAATCCAATATGACAAAAAAGCTACTTTAATCATGTTGCTCATAAACGAGCGTGCCCTCTGCTCACAAGGGATATTTTCTACCCGGCGTCGGTGACATCGAAAGGCAGCCGGCGGTTCCGGACAACCTTTTTCGAAATGTTTCTGTAGTAACGTCTTACGTAACCACTATGCTTGGTTTCACCACTATCAGTACCGATAAGTTGGTTTTGCAGGGTCGAAAACACGTCGGTCTTCCAAATTGTGGCTGATTTTACGTTAGCGTAACCATGTACGGCAAAATGGCAGAGGCGCTTCCAAACAATCGGAACAGCCCTTTTATACGAATCCGGAAAGTTGAAATCCAGTTATCCAATTCTTTCATTTTTCACTTAAATCTCTTTTAATCAATGGAAAAAAAATTACTCATGCTTATTGTCATTCTGGCAATGATAAGCGCGCCTGTTTTTGCGCAAACAATAACAGGTAAGGTCACCACAAAGGCCGAAGGGCAGCCCCTCCCCGGGGTGTCGGTGGTGGTAAAAGGCACCGGAACAGGTACGACAACGGATGGTAATGGGAAATTCAGTCTTGCAGCATCCTCGCAAAGCATCCTTGTTTTCTCTTATATTGGCTTCAAAAGTCAGGAAGTAGCGGTTGGCAGTCGCTCAGTAATAGACCTGCTCATGGAAGAAGATGCGTCTCAATTGCAGGAAGTAGTTGTTACAGCACTTGGAATTGGTAAAGAGCAGCGTGGGTTGGGATATGCCACCTCAACGATCAAAAGTGACGCGCTTGTAAAAGTGGCCTCTCCCAACATTGCCAATGCACTGTATGGTAAAGCCCCGGGCGTAATGATCAATGCTACTCCGGGTGGAGCAACCAGTGGGGTAAGTATAAGCATCCGTGGGTTTAGCTCTATCACCGGTAATACTCAGCCGCTTATCATTTTGGACGGTATCCCCATCCGTAACGGTGAAGCCAGAAATACCGATTACTGGGGCGACCAACGCATCCGTGGTAATGGATTGTTGGACATAAACCCTGCTGATGTTGAGAATATTTCAGTACTCAAAGGAGCTTCAGCAGCGGCATTGTATGGTTCTGAAGCGGTAAACGGTGTTTTGTTGATAACTACGAAGAGCGGAAAAGGTAAAAAAGGGTTAGGCGTTGACTTCAACGCAAGCTACAATGTAGATAAAATCGCTTATTTACCTCGTTACCAAAACGTCAGAGGCCCCGGCTACCCATTGAACTATAATAATGGGGGGCAGGATGCGGCCGGTTTTATTTATTACGACACCAATGGTGATGGCGTGAAAGAAACGCGCGGGTTGCTTGGTGCCAGTGTAAACTTTGGTCCAAAATTTGACGGCCAGCCTGTTATGTCATGGGATGGTGTGATTAGACCTTATTCACCATCCAACAATAGCTATGGCGATCTTTTTCAAAATACGTCCAGCTCCAACATCAACTTAGCCGTTTCCAAAGTTTCGGACAATTCGAATGTTCGGTTCTCTTTTACCCGTCAGGACAACGGAATGATCAGCTACGGTGCTAAAAACAGCAAAAACATTGCTAACCTTAACGCCAGCTTTAGCCCCCACAAGAAGCTGAAAACGGATCTGATGGTGAATTTCGTCAACCAGTATACGCATAATCGCCCTTTTAAAGTGGATCGTATGATCAACAACTTTACAGGGATGATGGATCGTTTTGAATCAGCAGACTGGTACAATGCCAAATACCAAACCAGCCTTGGGTATAAGTTTGTAAACGGTGCGGGTACGCAAAGCTTAACGCCCAACGAAAACATCAGATACAACGGCTTCAAAGGAGATATTGCTGATTATGTATGGAATGTACGTAAAAATACCTCTGACGAATACAGCAATCGTATCATTGCCAGCATTACTCAAAACTGGGATATCGTCAGTGGCCTAAATCTGAGAGGTCGTATTGCGACCGACTTTACCTCGGAACGTATCGAAAACAAAGGTTATAGCGCAACACCTTTAGCATTTGGCTACAGTGGTAGCTTTTCCATGAGCAACAATTTGTACAACAGTGTTTACGGTGATTTGCTTTTGACCTATTCCAAAAAAATCACGGACGACATAAACGTTTCAGTAATGGGCGGATATACAGCCAAACGTGAGTTGAATACAACTTTAAATCGTGAGACTAATGGCGGATTGAGTACAGAAAATTTCTTTGACCTTTCTGCATCAGTAAACACTGCCAATGGTAAACAAACCCGTGATCGTTATATCAGAGATGCTTATTTGGGAACGGTTAACTTCGATTATAAGAACATCGTCTTTGTTGAAGGAACCCTGCGCAGAGACCGTACCTCTACGTTGGCTCCGGGAAATAACGCATTTGTCTATCCATCAGTTAACGCAAGTTTTGTATTCTCTGATGCCTTCCGTTTGCCTTCGTTCTTTAGCTTTGGTAAACTCCGTGCTTCTTACGGTGTTGTGGGTAACTATCCGGGTATTTATCTTGCTAACGTAGCCTACAACCAAGGTACCCTTAATATTCAACAATCAGGAGGCAGCTCTGTATTATATACCAATACAAGTGCAAATCCCTATGGTAATGACCTGATTCGTCCGGAGCAAAAGCATGAATTGGAATTTGGAGTTAACGCCAAATTTTTCAATAATCGTTTAGGATTGGATATTTCCTATTACAATGCACAGATCGTAGATCAAATACTTCCGTTGTCTATTGCTTCAACTACGGGCGCCCGTTCCATTCTTGCCAATATCGGTACGTTGAGGAATCAAGGATTGGAAATTGGGATCAATGCGAATCCGATCAGAGGAAAGTCTGCTTCTGATCTGAACTGGGACATCACGTTGAATCTTGCCAAGAATGTAAACAAAGTTGAAAAACTGGCCAACAATTCTACCGAGCTTTTACACGCCGATTACGATGGAAACGCGGCTCAACTAAGATCGGTTGTGGGCCAAGCCATGGGTGACATTTATGCCCACGGAATCCTGCAAAAAGATGGCAAAAATGTGGTAGGTCCGAGTGGTTTATATCAACTTGACCCGAACTGGAAAAAAGTAGGTAACGCCATGCCGAAAGTGGTGGGTGGTTTTATTAACAGTTTTAACTACAGAAACTTCAATCTTGAAGCAGTGGTTGACTTCAGAATCGGTGGAAGCATTATGCCAACCGGTATCAACTGGATGACTTCCAGAGGTTTAACAGAACAAAGCTTGGGTAGCATGGATGCTGAACACGGTGGATTAAGCTACTATGTCGACAAGAATGGAAAAGGAGTTGCCACTACCGGAACCTCAGGGCCTGAAGGCCAACCTGTATACCATGACGGTATGCTGATGGACGGTGTCCTGGCAACCGGAGAAGCAAATACCAACATCATTTCACAGGCCGTTTATTATAACAGCACCTATAACTGGGGCGGGCCTCAGTACAGCAGTTCTCGTTATGAGTTGTATGTAACAGAAAATACGTATGCCAAAATGAGAGAGCTTTCATTCGGCTATACGTTGCCTTCGTCTATTGCCTCCAAAATTGGCGCTCAAAGCCTGACAGTATCTGTATTTGGTCGTAACCTGTTCTTCTTCTACCGCACCATCAAAGATTTGGATGCAGAGCAAACCAATGCCGGTACCCGTTGGACAGACAACGTGAACAATGCAGGAAACAACCCATCGTTCCGCACAACAGGTGTTATGTTAAGAGCCAGTTTCTAATTTTAAATGAACAAGAAAATGAACAAAATATCATCTATATTACTAGCAGGAGTTCTTTTATTTGCGATGTCCTGTAAAGAATCCGAATTTATTGAGGCGTATCCTGATCCATCCAAGCTTGCATCGACGACCATTGAAAAGCAATTCACGGGTATGTTGCAATCAAACAAAGATTATGTTCTTCCGGGTTATCGTCTATACTTTGTTACGCTCCGTACAAGTATCAATCACTACGTACAAACAACCGGTTGGGTAAACGGCGAAGGGCAATACGTTCCCGGCTCATCCGGTGTGGAAGACGTTTGGTTCAATTATTACGGTACGTTGGCTCAGTATCGTGAATTACAAAAAGTATACGCACAAAGACCGGCTGATGAGCAAAAGGAAAAGAAAATCTTCATGCTTGCGGCTACGGTCTATTTGTACGACTATACCCAAAAGCTGATCGACCTTCACGGCGCTATTCCTTTCAGTGAAGCAGGTTTGTTAAGCGCAAACGGAGGAGATTACGCCAATTCATTGCCAAAATTTGATGCTCCGCAGGAACTTTATACCAAGATGCTGGATGATCTAAAAAGCATTTCTACAGAGTTGAACGGAATCACGTTAAGTGCAGGCTATCAAAAATCATTCACGGTTCAGGACTTTGTGAACTATGGGGATATTACAGCCTGGAAACGTTATACCAATTCGCTTCGTTTGCGCATGCTGAACCGGGTTTCTGATGTAGAAAGCCTGAAAGCCCGTTCCAATTCGGAAATAGCCGAGATATTGAATGCGCCCACTACGTATCCTATCGTAGAAACAAACGCCCAAAATATTCAGGTGAATGTGTATGACCTCAATTCGCCGATTAACTCCAAAGGGTTTAAAGACGCACTTGAGTCGGGAACTACCTGGTACATCAACTTCGCAGGTAAGAAGATGATCGACCACATGAAAACCAATGCAGACCCCCGTTTGCCGATCATTTTCCAACCCGGAAACAATGCCAAAGGAGAATACATCGGCATTGATCCTATGGCTAATACAAGTGTTCAAACGGCCTTGGCGAATGAAGGAATGGCGGCCGTTTACAACCGCGTGACGTTTAGCGGCAACAACTACTTCCCGGGCGTGTTGATCAATGCTGCCGAGGTAAATTTGATCAAAGCGGAATATTATTTGAGAACCGGCAACGATGCGAAGGCTCAAACAGCTTACGAAACTGCGATTGACCAATCCGTTAATTTTTACAACAAGATTTTGTCATTGAGCAATAACATTGTGGGTGAGAAAAATATTCCGGTAGCGGCAACGGCTGCGCAAATCTCCGCTTACATTGCCAAAGACGGTGTAAACTGGACCAAGGCAGGAACCGCAGCTAATAAGTTGGCGTTGATAGCCGATCAGAAATGGCTTCACTATAACATCACTCAGTCGTTTGAAAACTGGGCTGACGTGAGAAGACTTGACATGCCTAAGTTTAGCTTTGTGGCGGATAATTCAAACAATCAAACGTTGCCTCCCTACCGTTGGACAATCCCGGGCAATGAAATCACATACAACCCTAATTATTCGACGATCAAAGACCAGGATAAGCTTACTAACAAGATTTTTTGGGATGTCAAGTAACCTACGAATAAAAACAAAATGTTAGAATTGAACTTTGGTAAGTAGTTAAAAATCCGAGATAGTTTTATCTCGGATTTTTTTTTCTTTGTAAATAAAACTAATACTATGGCGTCCATCAAAATCGGTTTAATTGCTGTGCTTTTCCTATGTGAGCCGGTCCGGATTTGCAATCGTGCGGCGAACCGTCCTGACCCTAACTGCAACGAATTTTTGATCCGAACTGATTCAAAACAAACTTATCCGCTCGCCTTTACAAATTATGCGATAGACTCAACAACATCAGGAAAGCGATTAGCCTTAAAGTATTGCCAAAGCTGCCACCTTTTTCCTGAGCCTGGTTTATTGGACAAAAAAACGTGGGTCGGCAGTGTGCTGCCCAATATGGGCTTACGCTTGGGAATAAAGCAAGCCGGCAAAAATCCTTATGATGGCCTGACTTCGAGAGAGGATGAAAAAATACTTCATCAGTTGGGTACATATCCCGAAACGGCCCTTCTTTCCGTAGCCGAATGGGAAAGCATTGTCAACTATTACGAAAGCGAAGCCCCCACCGAGCCGCTCCCTCAAAAAGCGCATCCACCCATCGCCGATCAACTCCCTCAGTTTAAGGCAACACCGATAAAAATCAGCGACAAACCTGTTCCTAAAACAACGCTGGTAAAATTTGACCCTGCTTCTTCTCAATTATATGTGGGCAATGACCCCAATGAACTATATGTCGTAGATTCGGCATTCCAATTGAAAACGTTGTGGAATCTCGACAGTCCGCCGACGGATATATACTTTCCCAAAAATGCCAAACCTCGATTGCTCACGATCGGGACGTTCAGCCCTTCCGATCAAAAGCTAGGAAAAATCATTTCGTTGGACACTTCCACTACCGAAACGAGTGTTTACTTTGATTCCCTGCCAAGGCCCGTTCAGTTTGTCGCCGCTGACCTTACATTGGACGGCAAAGAAGATTTAGTGATCTGTGGGTTTGGAAATAATGCAGGAAAACTGTTTTGGTATGACGGCTTTTCTTCTGCTAAAGAACACATACTGAAAGCATTGCCGGGTGCAAGACGAGTAGAAGTCAGGGATTTCAACAATGACAAAAAGCCTGATTTAATGGTGTTGATGGCGCAGGCTCACGAAGAAGTTTCTATTTTTTATAATCAGGGAAACGGGAATTTTAAGGAAAAAACAGTGCTGAAATTCCAACCCTCCTATGGTGTCAGTTATTTTGAATTGGTAGATTTTAACAAAGATGGGTTTCAGGATATTCTGCTCACCAACGGTGATAATTGGGATTATTCCGCTATTCAGAAAAATTACCACGGCATCCGTATCTACCTCAATGATGGCCGGGATAATTTCAAGGAAGCTTGGTTTTATCCGCTTTACGGAACAAGCAAAGCCATGGCGCGCGATTTTGACAACGACGGAGATATAGACATTGCCGCGATTTCTTTTTATTCCGATCTGGAAAAACCCGAGCAGGGATTTGTCTATCTATCCAATAAAGGAACCCTAACCTTCGAGGCATTTTCCACGCCGGAAGCCGCCTCCGGGAAATGGCTAACAATGGAAGTAGCTGACCTCGACCACGATGGCGATGTAGATATTGTACTTGGCTCCTATTTCCATACAGTAGGCGAACTGACTACCTTAATGTTTAAAGGAATTACCTCTTTTCCGCAATTATTGGTGCTTACCAATCGGCAGAAATAAAATAGAAGTTGCATGCAGGAATTGTAATAAGCGCGACCAATCCTTCTCTTTTCACCTCTCTTTCAATCAATTAGCTTCCAATAATTGACCTTAAAAAAAGATTTTTGATTTTTTTTAACTTATTTTACAATTATATAACTGTAAAATAAGTTATACAACTAAAAAAAACGTTTTCATGGAATTATTAACAAAAGCGGAAGAAAAAATCATGCAAATCCTCTGGGATTTGAAAAGAGGAGTAGTGAGGGATATAATCGAAAAAATGCCCGACCCCAAGCCTCCATACAATACAGTTTCATCCTTGATTCGAATACTGGAAAAAAAAGAATTTGTAGGGTATAAGGCATACGGGAAAACGCACGAGTATTTTCCCAAGATTTCAAAAATGGCCTATCGAAAGTTTACTTTTTCCAATTTTCTGGCTAATTATTTTGAGGGCTCTCCTGAGAATGTGCTATCATTTATGGTAAAAGAAAAAAAACTTAACCAAGATGAAATTCAGAAGATTTTAGAAATGCTGAATAAAGACCCCGACAATAAAAATCCTCCTACCAATGATTAATAGCTTCTTTATTTATTTGGCAGAATCGACGATTTGTCTGCTCTTATTTACACTCATTTTCCGATTGCTCTTGAGTAAAATTACTTATTTTCAATGGAACCGATGCTACCTGTTAAGCAGCGTATCTTTAGCACTTATCATTCCGCTAATTTCTCCGTCAATTTGGTTTTATGGCAATCAACCTGAGATAATCAAGGTATTCCATTGGAATCTCAGCCCTGCTGTCTGGCAAACAAAAAATCAGTTTTTATCATCAAGTCAACTTTCTGAAAAAACGCAGGATTCAAACCAATTGATTTTTCTATTTACTGCGATTTATCTCTCGGGATTCATATATAAGCTGTGGTTTTTTCTAAAAAATTTACGAATTATTATGAGCCTTATTCATCAAAGTGAAAAAACGCAGGAGGAGTCCTGTTATTCCGTTTACATCCAAACTGCACTACCTACTTTTTCATTCATGCGTTACATTTTCCTAGAGGATGAAATGCGTCAATTAAAACAGGAGGAATTGCTGCAAGTGATTCATCATGAACAGGTTCATGTGCGACAAAAACATACCATTGATTTACTTTTATTTGAAGTTGTCAGCATTGTTTTCTGGTTTAATCCTACAATAAACTACCTCAAAAAGTCCCTCAAGTTGATCCATGAATATTTAGTGGATGCAGATATTATAAGATATCATGACTTAAAAGAATACAGCCATTTACTTCTCAAATTAGCCCTTCGACAAAATAATCTCCCCATGGCAAACGGTATCTCAAACAATCAACTTTTAAACCGAATCATGATGCTCACTCAACCTAAATCCGGCCAAATTCAGAAACTGCGTTTTTTAATGGCAATTCCCGCTTTGTCACTTACTATAGTTTCATGCTCTTTCTTAGGAGATAAAAATAATAATTTACCGACTGTAGCTGAAAAAATTGAAACAAAACATACAGTTACTGATAAGAAGTTACCTGTTCGAAAAATTACCTGGATTGGAAATACGCTTTATACTGACACTGAATTAGATCAAGCTTTAAGCCTCAAAAAAGGAAACATATACAACGAAAAAGACATTCGTAATCGTATTGATGATTTTAGTCCGGGCAGCGTCTCTAATTTATATATGGATAAAGGATATTTATTCTTCGTTTCAAGCCTCAAATCAAAAACAATAAATAATGAATTAGATATTGAAATTACGATTGCTGAAGGTGAAAAAGTGCTGATCAACGATATTATTTTAATGGGGAACAAGAAAATTTCGAAAGAGGACGTTATAAAACAAATTGCTATTCACAAAGGAGAATTTTTTAATCGCACCAAATTGATAAATTCAATGAGTGCATTGGCTAAAAGTGGCTATTTTGATCCTGAGAAAATCAATATTACTCCTTTACCGACACAAACTCCTAAAGGTTGGATAGTGGATATTCAATTTGTTGTTGAAGAAAAATAAACCTAAACCGTCTCATGAAAATCTCTTTCCGCTTTGCGCTCTTCGTGAGCACTTTAGTGCTGTGTTTAAATACTGTTCCGCTTTTTGCTTCTACCCAAATCACCATAAAAGCCATTGGCGGCAATGCCGAAAGTATAAAAGTAAAAGTTGCCGATCCGGTTCGGAGTGGGACTACACTATTGTCAGAAGCAAAATTAGACGCTTCCGGTGCTGCCAAATTGAATTTTAATCTTACGCAAGCTCAGTTTGTTGGAGTCAATATCGGAGCGAAGTATTGCCGACTGTATCTGTCTCCTAACGAGGATCTAAACATTTTAGTGGATTTAACTAAGCCTGATGCTATACCACAATTTCAGGGAGTTGGGGCAGCAAATGCTCTCTATTTGGCTCACTCCGATCAAGCCTTTCTAAATACATTGATGCCCGACGGTAAGCGTTTAGACGATACAGATATTCAATTGTATCTCAGTCAGTTAGATAAACTCCAAAGTTCGCTCTCCGAAATACACACTATTTATAAAGGATCATTATCAAAGGAGTTAAGTACTTTGTTTGAAAACGACAGTAAGATGTATTTACTATATCTCAGACAAAACAGAATACGTAATGAGCGCAAAAGCATTTCATCTGATCTGCAAAAAATCAAAGATTACATTCCCTTTGATGTCGCTCTTCTGAATGCAAACCCTGAACCCTATGGAGCCTTATTACACTACCATTTTTTGGATAAGCTGGCAATTACCGCCAAAGAAATTAAAGAGCGGAATAGCTCTCAGGATCTTTTCAAAACGGCAATAGAAAAAATCAAAGAAGATAGTTATCCAAAGGAATTTAAAGAATTATTGATCGCAAAAACGATTGCATATAGTTTACAAAACGGGCCAACTTCAATCACGGAATCGCTTTATCATGAATTCAAACAGCAATACAGTGCTTCTCCTTATTTTCCGTCCGTTGAAAGTCGATATAATCAATGGTTGCCTTTAGCCAAAGGAAAAACTGCTCCTGAAATAGCCGGTTTGACCTCTGATAACAAAATGCTGTCTACAAATGAGTTTAAAGGAAAAGTAATTTATGTTGATGTGTGGGCTACTTGGTGCGGGCCATGCCGGGCCGAATTTCCCAAAGCGAAGGAGTTGCAAAAACAATTTGAAGGCAATGACAAAGTGGTATTTCTGAATGTATCTATTGATGAAGACATCCAGCAATGGAAAAAACTTCTTTCTGACCAAAGAACACCAAAAGGGTATCATATTAATCAACCTAATTCCAAGATTCCCGAATCAATTTATCAATCATACAAGATCAGCGGCATTCCACGGTATATTCTGATTGATCAGGAAGGAAAAATTGTCAATGTCGATGCTACTCGTCCCTCTTCCGGGAAAGCGGCGGATGAAATAGAGGCGTTATTAAGCAAATAACGCTTCTATTTAACTCACTTGCTAAAAGCAAATAGTGAGTTTGTAGTGCAAAAACAATAAAACCTAAACCGTCACATGAAAATCTCTTCTCGCTTTGCGCTCTTCGTGAGCACTTTAGTGCTGTGTTTAAATACTGTTCCACTTTTTGCTTCTACTCAAATCACCATAAAAGCCATTGGCAGCAATGCGGAAAAGGTATATATAATATCCTCCGGAATGATCTCAGGACGTGATACTTTGGCAAAAACCAACCTCAATGCGGTCGGAAATGCGGAATTTACATTACGGCTTACCACTCCCGTTTTTGCATTTATCCGAATAGGCAAAAAATCTGAAAAGGTTTATCTTCAGCCTAATACAAACACAGAAATTAACGTAGATCTGAAAAAAGAGCATCGTATTTTTGTTTATCGAGGCAAAACTGCTGAAGTCAACAATTATC
Source organism: Runella sp. (assembly GCF_965279615.1). Classification (NCBI taxonomy): domain Bacteria; kingdom Pseudomonadati; phylum Bacteroidota; class Cytophagia; order Cytophagales; family Spirosomataceae; genus Runella; species Runella sp. Next base: position 1,813,022 of record NZ_OZ257252.1, read on the forward strand.
TGGCGCAATCTTCACAAATTGTCACCGATCATTTAATCATCAACGGGAAATATATTAATGAGTTTGAACCGGAGGAATTTGCTGTCAGGTTAGATAGTATGGATAAAGCATTAGCCTATTTTCACCGTAAGTATATGGCAAAAACTTCTCTTTCCGGAGAAATGCAGGATTTTCTAAGAATCAGCGCCCGTATGTATCCTCTTTCTCTGAAGCAAAATTATAGTACAGCACGTTTTTATACCCCGACAGAAAAAGTTGCGGTGCCGCCGGCATTGCAAAAAGTTTTTGGAGAAGTCCCCTTCAATGATGCTCTTTTATTAGCCAAAGATGAGGCTTACGCCACTGTTTTATTGTATTACCTGACAGATATTACCTATCAAATATACTACAATATCTTACCGGAAGAACGCAAAAACAGTATCATACTACTTCCCAAATTGAAAGATGCCGCAATCAAAAAAGGAACTTACTCACCTGCCGTTAAAGAATTTTTATTAGCTCAAAACGTCTATGAAGCTTTTGATTACGGTATTAACGAGGTCGCTACCTCTTTGTACAACGAATTTATGACCGGTTATCCTTCTTCTTTTTACTTGTCAAGTATTGATAAAAGATACCGGAAATGGTTAACCCTGTCAAAAGGTACACTTGCACCTAACTTTGTTGGCATAACACCCGATGGCCAAAAGCTGTCGTTGAATGATTTAAAAGGGAAAGTAGTTTACACCGATATTTGGGCGACTTGGTGCGGGCCTTGCCGGGAGGAATTGCCAAAGTCAAAAGAAATTCAAAAGCAGTTTTCGCAAAACGATAAAGTAGTGTTTCTATACGTTTCGATAGATACCGATACTGAAAGTTGGAAAAAGTTTTTAAAATCAGACCCTGCTTTTGTGGGGACTCATATTAATATTTCAAATTCTGACCAAGTCAGTAACTTATACAAAACCTATCAAATGGTCGGCGTGCCGACATATCTGCTTATTGATCAAGAAGGCAAAATCAGTGCCGCACCTGCCCCCCGCCCCTCTTCCGGAAAAGTAGAAAATGAAATAAAGGCGTTGTTGAAATAAGCTTATTTTCTCCCAATCAAAAAAATAATTTGGTATTTTAATCTGTTTTTCATCAAGAAAATCAATTAAAAGTGGCTATTTTGATATAAAAACTCACGTTCTGTTTTTGTCTCATGCGCGCTGCTTTTCTTACAAAGCCCAAAGAAATCCAACTAAGTACTATTGCTGTTCCCGAACCTCGTGCGGGCGAAGTGAGAGTAAAGCTAAAAATGATCGGTGTGTGCGGCTCCGATGTTCACCTGTTTTTGGGTCATCGCCAGCTGCCTTCCCCTACCGTTATTGGGCATGAAGGATTGGGCATCATTGATAAACTTGGGGAGGGTGTCACCGGCCGAATTCTCGGCCAACGTGTTGTAATTGAACCAAATACGCCTTGTTATAAATGTACATATTGCCTGAAAAACCGCGGCAATATTTGCCCCAACAAACGCATCCTTGGCCTAAACGAACCCGGCTGCTTTGCCGAATACGTCATTGTACCGGCCGACTTTTGTTGGCCGCTACCCGAGACCATTTCCGACAACGACGCCGTGACGATAGAACCTATGGCGGTAAGTGTTCACGCACTGTTGTCGTCCAACGCCAAACCCGGTGATACCATTGCCGTGATTGGTTTGGGAGCTATTGGATTGCTGCTGACCCATTTGGCGCTGTCGTTAGGGTATAAAGTTTTTGTAACAGAGATCAGCCAAACGAAAATAAATCTGGCCAAAGAAATGGGTGCTGTGGCCCTTTACCCTGTCGGTGATACGCAAACACAGGCAGATTTCTTAAACGCAATTTGGGAGCAAAATCAGGTAGCCGCAGTTTTTGAATGCGCGGGTACTTCACATACTGCTTCCTTGGCAACGGCCGCTGCGCCGCGTGGCTCGGAGATCGTTTTGGTAGGGCTTTCCGCAAAGCCGGCCACTTTTACTCCTCTCAAAATAGCGCGCGAAGGGATTCATATTATTCCTTCCATTATTTACGACCATCCTTTAGATTTCAAACGAACCATCCAACTCATTGCGGCCGGTATCGTTCGTCCAAGTTTTATTATTTCACGCTTTATGCCGCTGTATCAGTTGCAAACTGCGCTGGAATTTGCCGCCGCCGGGGAAGACAGTAAAATAATTATCCTTCCCTAGTCTTCGCTTTTCTTAACCTATGACCTACGAGAATTTACAAAATCGATTAAAAGAGTTGATCGATACAAATCCCATGTCGGCGTATCAGATCGTCATTGTGGCGCTTTGTTTTATTTTAAACTTCAACGACGGTATTGATGTCTTGGTGGTATCATTCACCGGTTCTGAAATTGCCCATGAGTGGGGTCTTTCCAAAAGTGAATTGGGCTATATTTTCAGCGCCGGATTGGCAGGAATGACCGCAGGATGTTTTTTATTGGCTCCGTTAGGCGACAAAATTGGCCGAAGAAATATATTTCTCATCTCGTTGGTGCTTATTACAAGCGGAATGCTTTTGGCTTATACCGTCACGTCGTACGCTCAACTTTTGGGGCTTCGAGTCGTAACCGGTTTAGGCATCGGCGGAATTTTGCCCAATTTAGCCACGGTCGCGGCAGAGTTTTCCAATACAAAAAGACGCGATTTCAGTGTGGGATTGGTACAGGCCGGATGGCCGTTAGGAGCTATTCTTACAGGATTTTTTACGACATGGGCCGTTCCCGAATTCGGTTGGCGATTTGCATATCTATCTGCCGGGTTGGTATCTTTAGTCATGCTCATCGGCGTATACATTTTTATGCCCGAATCCTTGGCTTTCTTGGGAAAACATCAGCCAAAAAATGCCAAAGACAAAATCAATGCAATTCTGGAAAAGATGCATCAGGCAGGCATTGAGCAACTTCCGACCAAACCCCACGCAAGCCAACCTATTCCGCTAAAAGACCTTTTTGCGCCTCTCTACGCTGCTTCGACCATTCGGCTCTGGACGGGGATTTTCTTTGGTTTCCTTACCTTATACACCCTCATGAGTTGGGTTCCCAACATCGCCAAAGAATCGGGCATGCCCTTTGAAATGGCAACGCTGGTTGGCACGGCGCTTAATTTCGGAGCTTTTACGGGCGTCTTTGTTATGGGAATGTGCATTACCCGCTTTGGCATCAAAAAAGTGCTTTTAGGCTTTATGCTGACGGCATTTACCATTATGCTCATCTACGGTAATTTAAAACTCACGCCACTTTTGATGTTTATATTGACCTTCTTTATCGGCTTTTTTGTGCAGGGAGGATTTAACGCTTTTTACCCAACCGCCACCCGAATTTACCCTGCCAACATGCGCTCTACCGGCGTAGGTTTAGCGATGGGAGTCGGACGTTTCGGCGCCATTCTTGGCCCTGCTCTGTTTGGAATATTTTCCGACTTGGGGTTGGAAGTGACTACACTTTTCAGCCTTTTTTCCATTCCGCTTTTGGTCGCCGGTTTTATGGCCTATTCCATTCCTTCAAAGAATGTGAATTAATATTACACATCCTGCCGTAATACTTCCAAAGGCGAACGCGATAAAATACCCCAACTATTGGCTAAGCCGATGAAAACCGTAATGGCAGGCACTATCAAAAATACCAAAAGAACAGGCACAAATTGTGGATCAAAATCTGTTTCAAAGCTGAAATGCGCCAACGCCCAGCCACCGCCCACGGCTAACAAAACGCCCGTAGCTGAGGCTAATGTTCCCAAAAAGAAATATTCCAACGCAGTAATGACCAATATCTGTCGGCGACTGGCTCCCAATGTGCGCAGCAATACACTTTCCTGAATGCGTTGGTACTTGGAAATCAACACCGAGGCAATAAGGACGATCAAACCGGTCAAAATGCTGAAGCCTGCCATAAAGCGAATCACAAAACCGATCTTGGTAGAAATATCATCCAACACGGTGAGAATCAAGCCCAAATCTATCAAGGAAATGTTAGGAAATTGCCGGACAATAGATTGCTGAAATTTGGCTGACACTTCATTAGTGGGAACGTGCGTCAGCAACACATGAAACTGCGGAGCTTCTTCCAACACACCTTTCGGGAAAACAACCAAAAAGTTGGTTTGCACGCCCGCCCAATCTACATCGCGCAAACTGGAAACCACGGTCGTTACCATTGTTCCCTGCACGTTAAACGTAAGGGTATCACCGATCTTGATCATATTGCGTTCTGCATAACCGTCTTCCAACGAAATCGGCACCGCATTTAGGTCTTTTGCTTCACCGTTCCATTTGCCTTTTACCACCTTTTCAGTCGAGATCAGCGAGTCCCGGAACGTTACACGGTACTCACGGCTGAACAGCCCACGCCACCGCCTGTTGGTGGTATCTTTGAGCGCTTCCACCGAGGTTTGACCATTCAATTGCTCCAAACGCATTGTCACGATGGGCACCGACTGTAAAACGGGCAGTTTTTGTTGTTTGAGCAGGTTTGTAACGCCTTGTTTTTGCGATGTTTGAATATCGAACAACACCATGTTGGGCTGATCGCCATCGGTAGAAAGTTTGATGCGGTCGAGCAGAATATTTTGTACAAAAAGGAGTGTGCAAATAAACATGGTTCCCAAACCAATGGACACCATCAAAATAGCCGTTTGGTTATTGGGGCGGTATAAATTGGCCAACCCCTGCCTGCCCAAATACCCCCAGGAAGAAGGAAAAAAGCGGCGCACCAACCACATCAACAACGATGCCACGCCCAACAACAGCAAAAACGCCACCATTACCCCCACCGTAAAAGCTATAGCATCGGTCCATTTTTTCATTTGCAGCCACGTAAACCCGAACACAAACAACACAATCAAAAGATACACCAACCATTTCAAGGGGTCTTTGGTGATTTGGCCTTGCTCATACGAAGCACGAAGCACATTAAGGGGAGATACTTTGCGAATGGAAATCAGCGACAAAAGCGCGAACAGATTGGAAATGATCACGCCTAAAACAATGCCTTGTCCAATGGCCGAAAATGACAATTCTGTAGCCAGTTCGAAAGGCAGAAAATCTTTTAAAACAGCAGGCAAAAATTGTTGGATCACCGCGCCAAGGCCCGCGCCGAGCAATGAACCAATCAGGCCAATGCCCGAAATCTGAATCAGGTAAATCAAAAAGGCTTGTGAAGCCTTCACGCCCAAACAGCGCAAAATAGCGATAGAATTAAGCTTTTCACGAATATAAATATGGATGGCACTTGCCACACCCACGCAACCCAACAACAAGGCAATAAAACCCACTAAACTTAAAAAACGCGTCAAATCGCGGAAGGTGCGGCCCGTATCTTCTTTTTGACTTTCAACGGTGCGGTAATTGTAATCTTCACGTTCAACCGTCGGTTCAATTTTTTTGACCAACAGCGGCATATTTACCGTAGGCGCAAACTTGAAATAATACCGATACACGATTCGACTGCCTTTCTGCGCCAACCCTGTTTGTTTCAAATAAGACAACGGAATGTATACCGACGGTGCCACAGTAGCCGCAATGCCCGTCTGACCGGGCGCTTTTTTCAGGATACCTGCAATCAAAAAAGTCACTTCTCCCACTTTGAGCGAGTCGCCGACTTGGGCTTGGTATTGGAGCATAAGGGTTTGATCAACCAACACTTCCTTTTTGTTACGAAAGCTTTTTCCCGCTGATGCCGGTTCGGTTTCCAATTCACCATAATAAGGAAAATTGCCTTCCAATGCCCGAATCTGTGCCAAGCGGGTGCCACTGCTTTTGGGAAAATAGATCATGGAAGCAAAGCTCCGCTCTTCGGATTTTTGCCCTTTCAGTGAGTCGATCAGGTTGGTGATCTTCGGGGTTGGAGGCGTATTGTTAGAGATTTCAAGGTCAGCGCCCAACAACGAAGCAGCCTGTGTGTCAATATTTTGCTGCAAGTTGTAACCTAGTGAATAGATGGCCACCAACGCCGCAATTCCCAAGACAATGGAAGAAACAAAAAGTAATAAACGCGAATAATTGCGCCGACTGTCGCGCCAAGCCATTTTGGCCAGCCACGCAAAATTTATCTTTGAATTCATGTTAACGTTTTTTTACCACAGAGTTACACGGAGTTTTGCACAGAGTTACACAAAGTACGATTCTATAACTACGTACTCTATTCAGTAAAACTCTGTGATTATTATTTATCAGACAACAGGGGCATCCGAAACAATTTTACCGCCTTTGATTCTAATGATCCGTTGCGTTTTGGCGGCTAATTCGAGGTTGTGCGTCACTAAAATGAGCGTTGTTCCTGATTCCTTATTCAGATCAAACAACAACTTTTCCACCTTTACACCCGTTTCGGCGTCGAGGTTTCCCGTAGGTTCATCGGCAAAAAGAATCTGAGGTTGGTTGGAGAAAGCCCGCGCCAGCGATACGCGTTGCTGCTCGCCCCCGCTCAATTGGGTAGGATAATGGTGTCCACGGTCGGCTAAACCCACTTTATCAAGTAAATCTAACGAACGACTGCGAACGTTTTTCTCACCGCGCAATTCCAAGGGCACCATCACGTTTTCGAGCGCCGTGAGGGTAGGCATGAGCTGAAAGTTTTGAAAGATAAACCCGATGTACCGGTTTCTGACCGACGCCAATTCGTCTTCGCTGAGTTTGTTTAAGCCTATGCCGTTCAGTTCTACCTGTCCGCTCGAAGCGCGATCCAGTCCCGCGCACAATCCGAGCAAGGTTGTTTTCCCACTTCCCGACGGCCCTACAATTGAAAGCGTAGAACCCGCTTCGACGGAGAAATTAACATCATTGAGTACCGTTAAATCTCGATTCCCGCTACGATAAACCTTCCCAACTTGGTGAAGATGAAGTATATTTGCCATAGTCTATGTTTAAAATTTAAAGTTCACGCCAAGACGCCAAGGAGCAGTCCGCCGCTGCGGCAAAGAAATGACAGTTTTTCAGAAACTTATGCGTCTTTGCGTGAGTTTATTTTGAGTCAGTATTCTAATCAAAATACATTATGTCTAAAATAGTTTCAATCTTTCTGCTTTATTTTTCGGTAGTTACGTTTGTTGCCTGCAATAATCAGGAAAAGGCATCCGCCGAGCAAAACACGCCTTCCAAAAACAACGCCGCCACCCCCGTGAAAGTCGTAAAGAATATTCTGGTTTTTGGTAATAGCCTTACCGCAGGGTATGGTTTAGAACCTTCAGAATCGTATCCGGCTCAACTTCAAAATCGGTTGGATTCGCTCAAGTTACCTTACAAGATCGTTAATGCGGGTGTCAGCGGCGAAACTACTTCGGGCGGCAACAGTCGCTTGGATTGGGTCTTGAAAAATCCCGTCGATATATTCATTTTGGAATTGGGTGGCAACGACGGTCTGCGCGGCATTCCCGCCACGGAAACGCGCAAAAATCTGCAAGCCATGATCGACAAAGTGAAAGCTAAATATCCCGAAGCCAAAATAATTTTGGCCGGAATGCAGGTACCGCCGAGCATGGGTAAAAAATACGCCGATGAGTTTCGCGTCATTTATCCCGAATTGGCCGAGAAAAACAATGTCGAATTGATTCCCTTTTTACTCGAAAATGTAGGAGGTGAAGTAAAACTTAACCAAAAAGACGGCATTCACCCCAACGCCATCGGGGCCAAGATCGTGGCGGAGAACGTGTGGAAAGTATTGGAAGGATTGTTGGTTAAGGAGGTGTAAAGTTTAAATAACTAAAACAATCATTTTATGAAACCTTACGAATCACTTCAAGATGAAATTCAACATACACTTGAAACCATTGGGCGTATAAATGTCGCCCTCGTTCGACATGAAGCGCAAGAAACCCCGGATGCATTAGCCATTGAGCAATATCAGGCTTTGAAAACAGACCTTACTAAACAACTTTTAGTGTTATTGGCAGAAATGGATGTCAATGTAGCTTTAGCTGCTTAGAAGATCGCTCCAAAACTATTGAAGTAAAACCCATCCAAAACACTATCATGAAACAAACAATTTTTGCCTTGCTGATCATTGTTAATGCATTGGTCATAAAAGCTCAGGAAATCAAAGGAACGTTTGCTGTTCAGAATGTTGCCACACAAAAGAACTTACGGCCTTATGAAGCTCAAAAAGCCGAAGGCAACCGAATTGTTTTGTACGATCATCGAGAATGGAAGTGCATGACGTGGGATTTTCAGCATAAAACCGATAATGTGTATCAACTCAAAAATCTGTTTACCGCTAAAACTTTCCAGACAGAAACCCAACCCAAAGCGGGCGACAAATTGATCCAGAAAACGCTTATCAATGATGATCTGCAACAGGAATGGGAATTTATTAAAGAAGCGGAAAACCAATATTCCATTCGGTTGAAAAATACAAATCTGTATGTTACGGCAGCAGATAGTAACGGCGCAGATAACAGCGCGATCATTTTGCAGGAAAAGCAAAAATCCGATCTTCAACGTTGGAAATTAGTAGCTCAAACACCGAGTTTTTAATACGATCTGAATGCAAACTCAATCGTTATACCAAAAGGCAATAAAATTTGCCGCTTTAAAACACTTGGAACAAGATCAAATTGTTCCGGGAAGTGAGTTGCCGTATGTGGTACATTTGAGCAATGTAGCCATGGAAATTCTACTTGCCGCCCAACATTCTGCTAATTTTGATTTGGACTACGCCGTACAGGTTGCGTTGTTACATGATACATTGGAAGATACTTCTACCACAATAGAGGAACTTATCACCGAATTTGGCCCAATGATCGCCGAAGGCGTTTTGGCCTTGACAAAAAATGAAGCATTACCAAAACCGGAACGGATGCCGGATAGTTTAAGAAGAATAAAGCAGTTGCAGGCAGAAACGTGGGCGGTAAAATTAGCGGACAGAATCACGAATTTGCAGACGCCGCCAAGTCATTGGGATACTGCCAAGAAAATAGAATACCGGAACGAAGCAGTTATTATTTTAGAAGAACTGAAAGGAGGAAATACGTTTTTGGAAGAACGATTGCGTTTGAAAATAACAGAATATGAAAAGTATATTCAATCGTAATTGACAAGATTTGTTTTAAAATTACTACCACATTCGTTATGGAAATATACACGCAAATCCAGTGGCTTTTTCTATTAGCGCTGCCCATTGCCTGTGTTGCATGGACAGTTACGCACGAAGAAATCTTTCGTGAACCTCGCGAATATTGCATAAGGCGGAGTCAGAATGATAAGGCCATGTTACAGCGAAAGTTTTTTTATCTTTTTACCTGTGAGTACTGCTTTAGCCATTATATCACTATTTTCTTCCTTATTTTAACCGGTTATAAACTGTTATTGAATGATTGGCGAGGGTATTTGATTGCAGGATTTGCATTGGTTTGGATAGCCAATATCTACATGAATATCTACGGACTTATCCGTCAGGCGATAAAAAAAGAAATCACCGAGATCAAAGTATTAGAGAAAGAAACGAAAGAGTAATCTACTCCTTCGTCAACCTAAAATCACTTTCCAAGTCCGTTCAAAACTCCCTTTTTCTGCCAACTGAATAATACCTTCTTTTTGGGTAATGTCCTGATTGTGGTCAACCGAATCGGCGATGCCACACCAAGGCTCTATGCACACAAAATCAGCGTTTTTGGCGGCCCAAACGCCGAGATAAGGAAACCCGGAAAAATCAAAGCGAAGCGAATGTGGAGATTTAGGCGTATGCAACACCACACTGTCGGAGCGATAATTCTTGAAAACCAGCGCATCTTCATGAAACAATTCTTTGGAAAGCGCAATATCCGTCGTTTGTTCGGCAATAAGTACCGGTTTAGTTTCAACCAAACCTTCCGGCGTCAATGGCCATCTTGCCCAATCTTCCTGTTTATTAAAACTCAACAAATAATCTTCATACTGCGTACCTTCTACCAAGGGCACCTTGAAAGCAGGGTGCCCTCCTACTGAGAACCATAACGGGGCATTACTTGGATTATTTACCAAATAACTGACATGCAGTTGATTATCTTGTAAAGTGTACCGAATACGAAAGGCAAATTCAAAAGGATATACGGCCAACGTACTTTCATCATGCGTTAACAAAAACGTGACCGAGCCGCTTTCCTGTGCTTCTATTGCAAAGGTTTTTTCACGGGCAAAACCGTGACGGGACAATTGATACGCTTTATCATTGCAGTAATACGTATTGTCTTTCAATCCTCCCACAATCGGGAACAAAACAGGTGAATGTTTGCTCCAAAATTCGGGATTGCCCTCCCACATAAATTCGAGTTCTGGCCCGAGCAATATTAAACTTACGAGTTCCGCTCCTTTCGGATTGATGACAGCCTTGATGTATTCGTTTTGAATGGTTAGCATAGATGCAGATTCTAATAAGATGTGCCGGCAAATGTAAGGAATAAACGGAATTGACTCAGCTAATAAGCAGTTATCCGGCTCAAACTTTCGCCTTTTTGGGTGAATAGCCAAAGTGTTCCTGATACATTTTGGAAAAATAAGATTGAGAACTATAGCCTACTTCGTAAGCCACCTGAGTTACATTGAGATTTCCCTGCTTCAATAGCTCATGGGCTCGTTCAAGCCGAATCTTATGGATAAATTGGGAAGTAGTTTGATTGGTAAGTGCCTGAATTTTACGATACAGCTGCGAGCGGCTCATGTTTGCCTTTTCGGCCAGCGTTTCTATTTCAAATGTCTCATCTGATAGGTTTTCCAGCACAATATTTTTGATCTTTTGCAGAAAGATCCGCTCTTTTTCAATCAATACCTGAGGCAGGCTATTGGTTTTCGGCGATTCTTCAGATTCTGCACCCGTTATTTTCAGGGCAAGTTTTTGACGAATGGAGAGCATGTTGTGTACCCTTACCGTTAACTCAGGCAGGCTGAATGGCTTACTCATGTATTCGTCGGCACCAAACTCCAGCCCTTTCAATTTGCTGTCAAAAGAAGACTTTGCCGACAATACAATGATGGGAACGTGACTGGTCCGCTCGTCATTTTTGAGGGTTTTTATCACGTCGTACCCATCCACCAATGGCATCATAACGTCCGTAATGACCACATCAGGGATATACTCCAAGGCCAAATCAATACCCTCTTTGCCATTACCTGCCGCTTTTACCTGATAGGAAAGGCGCAGGCTATCGACCAAAAAGGAACGCAGTTCTTCATTGTCTTCAATTACTAAAATAAGCGGTGCAGCAGTCGAATGTTGGACCGAAATATGACCGTCTGAGGCTGACGGGAGAGAGGATGGATGAATTTCAAACGAGCGCTCTCCGGCCGAAGCATTTTTTAAGGTTGCTATTTTTAAAGGAATTTGAGCCCGAAATGAACTTCCTAAATTCAGGATGCTTTCTGCTTTTATGGTTCCTCCCATCATTTCAACAAGTTCTTTCACCAATGCTAATCCGATACCGGTGCCGGCGTATTGCTTCGTAAAAGAAGCATCCGCCTGATAAAAGCGGTTAAAGATATGCGGAAGGTGCTCGGGGGCAACCCCAATTCCGGTATCGTTGACTTTAATCACGAGTATGTGTTCCGGGGTGATGTTGGCCTCTAAGGTTACCTTTCCTGCCTCAGGGGTAAATTTGATGGCATTGGAAAGAAGATTATAAACAATTTTTTCAATTTTATCCTGATCAAACAAATAATCATGCCCTGACTCAGGAGCCTTAAACGCCAGAGTAAGTTGTTTTTTCGCGGCCACTCCCTCAAACGCCCGTACGAGCTGAGACAACTGTTGGATGGGGTCGCCAATGGTTTCGATGACTTCCAGTTTTCCCGCATCTTTCTTTGTCAGATCCAACATTTCGTTAATCAAACGAAGCAATTGATGGGTATTTCGCTGTATGGATTTAATACGTTCCCGGTCGGTCAATTCCGGTGCAGAATGCTCCAATTGCTCGGCAGCATTTAGAATAAGGGTTAAAGGCGTGCGAAATTCGTGGGTGAGGTTGGCAAAAAAATGCGTTTTCATTTCGTCCACGCGTTGCAACACCTCCGTTTCCTGTTCTCTACGGCGCAGTTCTTTTCGGAGTTTTCGGCGTTTTTGCCATTCTTTTGAAACAAAAAACACGATTATCCCCGCCAGAAATACATACAGCGCGATGGCCCACCATCTTTTCCAAAGCGGTGTTATCACAATAATTTTAAGCGAGCCGGCTTCTTCCCATCGGTTGGAATCAAGGCGGTTGTACGTAATAAATGTATAATTGCCCGCTTCCATGTCAGTATACGTCACTCGGTTATTCACCGTTGAAAATGTCAGTCCTGCATCCTCTGTTCCGGAAAGGAGTTGCTTGTATTCATACAGTTTTGCCGGTGCCGCAGGAGCACTATAGATGACAATATTGTCGTTTTCCTGAAGTGTAATGACAGGAACTCCCTTCTCGTCGCGGGTGTAGGAGTAGTTTTCCGTATTGTCCTTAAGGATACTGCCATTGACCGTAATACTCAAAGGATGAAACGATTGAGTGCGCTGTAGTTGATTCAGGTCGTATACCCTGACAAATTTGGCATTGCCTACCCACAGGCGATTTTTTTCGTCCACCATCATTGCCAGCGCGTAGCGGCCCGAAGGAGTTAAATCCATGCGAAGCAATCCTTCGCGGTCGTTGTAACGATACACGATAAAGCCATGCGCCAGATAATCATTGCCGGTTTGGTCATGCACAACATTAATAACGGTATTATATTCAGGAAACGAATGAAGCGGAATGCGTTTTACTTTTCCGGTTTTCGGACTGAGGATATTGACCATGTTCTGAAAACCTATCCATAGATCACCGTTCTTTCGAAGGTTTACGCTGTGGGTATGATTATCGCTGAGTGATTCATCATTGAGAGGATCGTGCAAAAAAATCGTAAATTTTCCGGATACCGGATCATACTGCTGAACACCTTGATTGGTGGCCAACCAAAGATGGCCGAAATCATCTTCGGTGATACCATTCACATTTATTTTCCGGTTAGTTATACGTTTTACATCGTTGGTAGCAGGATCAAACCGCAAAAGCCCGATTTCCTGCAGGCCAATCCATACTATTCCTTTTTTGTCAGGGTATAAAAAAGTACTGCCGTATTTAGTCAGGTAATTTTTAATGACCGATGCACTGTCCGGAATCCGGACAATTTGTTGACGTTTCGGATCAAAATAAGAAAGGGAATACCCTCGGCTGGTTTTGAACCACACTTTTCCGTCTACCGATGCCCGGGCTTTCGTATAGAATTCTTCTTTATCGGCTTTCGGATCCCGAAAAATACGGGTTTGCTTACCATCATAGCGGCACATTCCTTTCCGTCCCGCAAACCAATAATTGCCAAAACGGTCTTTCGTAATATCGGAACCGCCAAAAAAATGCCCCTCTACAGAAATAACCTGAAGCGGTTTGGGCATGATTTGTCCCAAGCACGAAACAGCGCACAAAACCAACAGCAACAAACAGTTAAGACCTTGCATAGGGTAGCAGTAAATAACAAAAATGCAACATATTTACATAAAATGACACAATACCGGATGTTTTTTCAAAAGATAAAACAGGACAATAAATGACCGATTTACATAGTGCAATATACTTATATGAAATGACACTTCAGTGGTAGCATTTGCCCTAAAGGAGAGGGTAGCTTTGTAAAGAGAACGACGGCGTCTGTCTTCCCTCTAACATTACCCTATCCCTTTTGAGTTATGAAGAAACTATGTACCGCCTTTACTTTTTTCTTTTGCGGCATCTGTTGGTTTGAAAGTATAAGCCAAACCATTGACTTCAGTGCTTTAAAAGGAGGCGACAACAAACTGAAAGTAAACGGCGGACTGACCGCCAACATTGTATATAACGCAACACAATCACCGAATATCCCCCCGATAAGTTATTTTTTGGGTGGAAATATCAATTTCAGCTACCGAAATTTCAGTCTGCCCGTGAGTATCAACTACTCCAATCGCAGGTTCACCTACAGTCAACCCTTTTCGTTCAATTTTGTTACGTTTCGTCCTTCCTACAAATGGGCATCGGCAGAAATAGGTACCTGTTTTATGTCTTTTTCGCCATATTCTCTCAGCGGTCATCAGTTTCAGGGAGTTGGGCTCACCCTCACGCCCAATAAATGGACCGTAAGCATGATGTACGGGCGACTGCTGAAAGCAACGGAAGGCAGCACCGATGCAGGAATTGAAGCCAACTATCGACGAATGGGCATGGGCATCAAAGCAGTCTACAAATCCTCTTTTTATACCCTCGGAGTATCGTTGTTCAACGCCCGAGATCAAGCTAACACTTTACCCAACCTGCCCGACAATCAACGCCCTCAACCAAAAGAAAATATGGTTGCAGGGCTTGATTTCAGCACAGTTTTATTCAAAAAATTACAATTGGATGCTGCCTATTATTCCAGCACACTCAACGCAGACAAGGCGCAAACTTCCACCGAGCCCGCTAACCGAAAATCACTCTCAGGTATATTTTTAGGAAACAACGCTTCCCTGCAATCATACAACAGCTATCGGCTGGGTCTCAACTATAATTTAAGTAAATGGAACGGAATCCTTGGAATTGAATACCAAAAAGTAGACCCTGACTACGTCACGTTGGGCGGCTACTATTTTGTCAATGACTTTGAGAATCTCACGCTCAGGTATTCCCAAAGTATATGGTCGGGCAAGATCAACCTGTCCGGCAATCTGGGCCTTCAACAGGATGACATTGCCAAACAAAAATCGTCGAGTCAGCGGCGAATCGTCGGCATGGCAAATCTCATGTTCAATCCCTCCGAAAAACTGAATATGGGCGTAAGCTTCTCCAATTTTACGTCCTACTCCTACGTCCGGACCGCCTTTGACGAAATCCGCAAGTTGAATCCTTTTGAGCAATTGGACACCCTCAATTACCGCCAGATCAACCAAACCGTTTCGGCCAATGCAGCCTATACGCTCTCCCAATCAGAGACAAAAGTCAACACCCTGACCGCCGATTTTTCCTGGATGGAATCCGCCAACAAACAGGGAGATGCGGTCAGAATCGGGCAGCAGTCGGGTTTTATCAATTCAGATATACTCTATAATTATCAACAGCCCAAAAAATCACAGGGGATCGGGATGGGCATCAATGCAAGTCTTAACACCATCGGCACCCAAAACTCTTTTTCGGTCGGTCCGCTGCTCAACTACCAAAAAGGGTTTCTTAAGGATCAGCTTACCACCACCGGTTACCTCTCTTACATTCACTCCAAAGACGACACCCCCGATACCCGAACGGAGGCCTTTAACCTGCGTGGAAACGTTAATTATAAATGGAACAAAAACAACAGCGTATCAGGCAATCTCGGTCTTACGCAGGTGTCGGGTTCATCTATTGGAGCGCGCACTTATGTATCACTCACGGTCGGATATATCAATCGGTTTTAATCCAAAGTCATGAGGAATAAACAGTGTTTCATAGGGCTTCTCAGTCTTCTTTTGCTCACCGTCACCGAGGTAACGGCGCAGCATTTTCCGGTGCAGGCCACGTTTTATTCAAGACCTCCCTATCCTGTCAGGCTGGTCGATTATGCCAATCCGCAGGGCAAAAACCTGTCCCTGAAGGTAGTGCTTCGCGACCTGAATCTGGGACCCACTCAGGTGTATTTCAAGTTTCGAATTTCGAGCAATTCCGTCAGTTACGGCAACCCCCAAACCCCCTCCGGCACGCCCATTTTTACGCTTACACCGGGCGTGGTACAGACCTTTACCCAAGCCGATTTTGCGCGTAATTTCACCCGTGAGAATCTCAACGTTTCGCCTTTTTTGTATCCGTTGCCTTTGCAGGAAGGAATCTATACGTTTTCTGTTGAGATCATTGATGTGCTGACCAACAGGGCGTTGTCTAAAGTGGAGCAAATGCCGCCCGTGTGGCTGGTGGTCAACGACCCCCCCATCCTGAATGTACCGCAGAACCTAAGTCAGATAAAAGTACAAAACCCTCAAAACCTGATTTTTCAATGGACACCCCGGCACCGGCAGGCGGCCACGGTCGAATACGAATTTGTGCTGACGGAATTGCTGATCCCCGATAATTTCAACGGGAACCCCCAAAACCTTTTTCTTTCCCAACCTCCTTATTATCAAGCCACCACCTCAAGCACTTCGCTGCTTTTCGGCCCGGCGCAACCGCCACTGATCGCCGGACGAACCTACGGGTTTAGGGTACGGGCCAAAGCCAAACAGGGATTTGAAGAAGTGGGTATTTTCAGAAATGACGGCTACAGTGAAATCTTCGTTTTTAACTACGGAGAAAAGAATCGCGCGCCTATTATTCTTTCTGCCAAATGGGGGAACGATGCCAAGCCGGTAATCACTTGGAAAGGCATGGATCGCCATACACAGTTTGAGGTGCTCTACAAGAGAACTTCAGATACCCAAGAAGCCTCATTTCCTTTTTTCAGTCTGTCAAACCCTTATCTGCAAAAAACAGGCGACAATACGTACGTCGGCAAGATCAACGCGGCAAGGGAGTTCAAATCCGGCTATACTTTTCGGGTAGGAGGTATTACCGGTGTTTCGGGCGAAGAAACGCTGTTTTCCGGACCCATAGTTTTACCGCCGATTGACTGGTCAAAAATCACCGTCAGCGGCATCTTCAGCGACAGCGAAGACTATCTGGCGCTGTTGGCGGGCAAAAGTCGAAAAGACAACCCCAACCCTTTGGCGGCAACCTGTCCAAATCCAAGAGTCAATCCGACCGATACCAAAACCAACGCTGTTGTGCTCGGCGATACGGTACATGCCGGCGGCACCGATGTGGTCGTCATGTCGGACGAATATGCCCATGCCCTCATTAAAACGCCGGGTGGCAGTACGATTGTCAAACTGTATTATTCGGCCGATTTTAAAATCAATCAATATAACGAACTGATCTCGGGGTATTTGACCGGCGAAGTGACCAACCAACGCATCAAACTTCTCAGTTCGGGCGGCGACATCGGTGAAACAGATATCACCAATAAACAATTGATCTCTTTAGGCGTCAGAACTGATTCGCTCAAAATATTGGCCAATCAGATCCACGATCAAAGTAAACAGCAATTGGCGTATACGACCGCCAATCGCTATATCTCCCGGATTTCCGCCGCACTGCCCGCACTTTCCGGTTTGCTTACGGCCAAGCAGGCATTGATTCTGGAAAGTATAAAAGTAATCAATGAGGAGCTGGCTAAGAACCTACCAAATCAGCAGCGAACCCACCTGCAAAACATGAAAACCAAACTAACGGCCAAATCAAGTGAAACTCAAAAAAACATAGACAACCTGAATACATTTATCCAAAATTTCAGAGGGTTGAATTTCACCAATGATATAATGGGGCTGCTTTTACCCCAACTTTTTCTATAACTGCCCAACGCCTGTTAATCTCCTGAAGATATGTGTGCTCAAATTAAAAGATTGCTGTTTCTACTCCCACTAGTTGCGTTGGCCACTCCGATGGCCTGTGCAGGCAACGACCCCGCCACAACCGGCAGCAGCGAAAGCCAACGAAAAACCGCGTTGGCTCTGGAAACGGCGCTCAACAAAAGTCTCCATTCGGCCAATCCTATTGAGATAGCCGGCGGGCTCTCACCGGTTCAAATCCCGACCGCGGACCTGACACAGGAAGCCAAAGACGCCAAAGCGCTCTTTGATGACTTGGAACGTCGCGGAAAAATACTGCCCGGCCTCACCAATACAGTCTTACAGGAGCTTCCGGTGGCTATCCCACTGGAGGCTACTCAACAAGGTTATTTAGCCATCAAAAAAGCCACATTTTACCCCACCCATGTTGAATTGGAGGTGTACGGCCGATTGTTTCTGGGAGATGAGGAAATTTATTTCGGCAACAAAAAAATCAATTACGTACCGGGCTCCGGCTTTGCCGGCAATGCCGCGCTGGCCATGCTGGGCACGCAGGAATTTTCCAATGCCCAATACAAACTAAGCCTGACGGGCGGCAATGCCGGCAGCACCCCCAATGCCGGCATGTCACAATTAAAGATCAATTGCGGCACTTTTGAAGCATTGGTACTGAAGGGAAACTTTGTCTTTAATAAGGATCATTTCCTCAAATTGGACGCCAAAGGTTTTCCAATGGCCGAAGGAACAACCATTGAATGCCCGATTGATTTTCAAACCTCCAATCTTAGCGAAGTACGCATTCCGCTAAAAAATTCGCTTGCGTTTACTCTCAAAAAGTCCGCCGGTGTAATGGGCTTTTTCTTGGAAACAGCCTTTTTAGATATATCCGAGACTTCTACCCCTGCTTCGCTCAGTACGCTGTTAGATACATTTCTAAACCCCAAAACGGAACAAAATCGCAAGCAATGGACCGGCCTTTACGCCGAAAAAACGCGGGTCTATCTGCCGCTTTTCTTTTACCCTGCGACCAAAAAGGATCCCAATCCGGTACGACCAAGCTATGAATCTTCGGCCTTGGTCATGGATGCTTCGGGCATTTATATGACTTCCGCTCAAACGTCGGTTGCCAAATGGGACAAAATGGGAGGTTCGCCCATGACCATTGATGAACTTCGATTCACCCTGAAAGGAAGCACGTATAAATCCTTCAACCTAAAGGGGAAAATAGGCGTACTTTTAGCCAAAAGCCCCTTTGCGGCCAAAGGAGACAAGTCGTATAATTTTGATAATCTAAAACCGGAAGAATACCTCAAATACACCGGCAGTCTGGACGATAAGTCGGAAACCTTCGCGATGAAAGCCGAAACCGCCAACAGTATGTATTTCATGGGGGCTAAATCCACTCTGCGCGAGGACTCAAAAGTTATCTTTACTCAAGATTCCCCCAACTATCGCAGTTCGGCCGTTACCTCTACGCCCGAAGGCAGCAATACGACAAACGCGAATAACCTTCCGGAAATAACGACCGAGTCTACAAAAGTAACCGGTGACCATACTTTCAATGCACGGCTCGTCACTCCTAAGTTAAGTTTTAGATTCGTGATCGGAAAGGACTTGGCCGGTAATGTAGTGAAGCATGATGTCACTTCGAGTAATGCAGAAAAAATTGTAAGCTTAGGGGTTATTTTAGCCGAAGATGTAGTGTTAGGTTATTCTTTTTTAAGTGAAAAACCCATTTTCAGTTTTACGCGAATCGGTTATCAGCAAATGGGACAGATTCCGGTCTTCGGGTATGTCGGGCTCCGGAAGTTGATGGTAAGCTACGATGACCAAGAAAAACTGGCAACCATTGAAGTAGAAGCCTACGCCAATTTCAATCCCAAAAGCAGACAGAATGCCTTGGGACCTACGCCAACTACGCCACCACCTGCACCAACTGCGACGCCATCTCCGTCAACTACGACGCCACCCGGATCAACTACGCCTGCAAATCCAACTACTCCAAACACTCCCCCGCCCCCAAAATCTACTATTCAAATAAGTCTGGGGTTCAACATCACTTTTTATATGGAAGTTTCTGACGAAAAAGCGGCAGCTTCCTTTGATGGGTTTGAGCTTACCTCATTACGCATCCGAAATGCTTCTACCAATGGTTTTACCATTGACGGTTCGCTCCGCTATGTAACCGATGATGAAGATTATGGAACGGCTGTGATGGGAGATTTAATGGCCGAGATAGAAACTAAGAGCCTAAAAGCCGCTGCCAACAAACCTCTTCCCAGATTTCAAATTAACTGGATTGCCGGCAAAAAAGACGGGTATGGGTATGGATATTTTGACGGAATGTTTGATATGGGGGCAGCCGGAGGGATTCCGGTAGGTGCTGTCAAGATCAACGGCTTCGGGGTAGGTGTTGCAGTCAATATGTATCAGACCAAGGAATTTGGAAGTCGCAAAACAGCCACCGGGTTGAAATTTTTGCCCAAAGAAAAAGTCTATGGGGCTATGATCTCGGTCTCGCTTATCACAGCAGATTCTAAACAAAGAGGGTACGTAGGCATCTATTTTGAATTTGCAACGGATGGCGACGGCTTCCGCAAACTCACGTTATACGGTCAGTGGGAAATCGCGAAAGATGCCTCTCCTTTAGCTGACTTTAATGTTAAGGATGTACTTGAAAAAACCGCCGGCAGTCTGCCCAAAACACCGGGCACTTCCAATACTACCCCGGTAGCCAAAACAACAAGCAACAGTACGCTGTATAATAAACAGGTCTTTGATGCTGTCAAGATACTGGATGTCCCGTTAGACGACAAATTTGCCCTTTTCAAATTCAACTTCATGCTCGATAACTCCGAAGATGAATTCACGGCTGAAGGAAATTTATACGGATTTATGCACGTGAATCTTGATGAAACCAGCGACTCTGACGGATCGTATGTCAGGGGAGCGGCCGATGATGAAGGGCTCGGCTTTTTGGGAATGATCAGTTTTCGGGCTCAAAAAGACAAAGGATATTTCTGGATCGGCCGCCCTGATCAGCCTTTAGCCATTGAAGCAATGATCAATGTCGGCCGAAAAGAATCTCCTACTTATATCAGTTTTGGGGCTACTTTTTTTATGATCGGAGGAAACGTAGGATTGCCCAGTACCAAAGTTAAGTATTACTCCCTATTGGAAAATGTCAAAGATCAAATCAATGCCGAACTGACCGCAAGGGGAGAAGACGAAGTGCATTTTGATTTGCCTCCCTCCTTCCAAATGGACGGCAATCGGTATTTCGCTATGGGCTTTTCCTTAGGGGGATCGGTAGAACTCAGCAATTCCGGAGCCAAAGTTTTCCCTTATTTTCAGGCATCCATAGGGTTCGGGATGATGCTTTCCTACAGTCAGGTGCCTACCTGTAATAATTCAAACTTCTTAGGCTCGGCTGTTTTTCACGGCTCAGGAGAACTGGGATTAAGTATCAACCTCACCGCGAAGGGAAAAACCCGCTTTGCGATCCTGAAAGGAGCCCTCTCAGTAGGAGGAGTAGGCGACGGTAAAAAGAGCTACGGTGCCGGGATGTTTGAGTACAGCATTTTAGGCGGTATTATAGAAGGTAAAGCTTTTTTCAAAGTGGGAAGCGCCCCCTGTTTAGATCCTCGACAGTATAATTTAAGCAGTAATGTCAATTTGGTAACCGACGTATCTCCCAAATCGCCTATTATATCCAACAATTCGTTCGGACGTGCCGATTTTACCGACGGAGAAGTGTATCTGAATGAAATGCTGATCCTGAAGATCAACCCGGAAATTGCGGTATACGAACGATGCAATATTGTGATTGACGGGCGTGACACCTTGGTCAACGTGGCGGTGGTCGCTAACTACAGTATCGGTCCCATTAATAACATTCAGCGGTGGAAGGAAAAGCGTAAAGACCGGCAGGACGATGAAATACGCTTTGTGGGGCGTGACAATGCGTATAACAAAGTAAAACGCAGAGGGCCCAACAGTACCTTGTGGTGGTGGGCCAATCTACATGTACCCAATCAAAATAATATATTAAAAGTCACCCTGCTCATTACCGACGATGCCAATATACAATTCGGTGACGGCGATCGAAAGTGGGACAAACTGGGAGATTTTGAGCAAAAGTTCGAGTTTAGGTTCCGAACGGGAGTTTCTTTAAAAACAGAGCACGTCGATAAAAACCACGATTATTATATCCGTAATCCCTAACCTTTACTTCTCATGAAAAAGACATTACTTATTCTATGTCTGTTGTGTCCGATCCTGTGTGAAGTAACCATAGGTCAGACCAAAATCGGAATTAAAACGCCTCCGAAAAGCACTGTACGTCCTCCGGAATCGGAAGAGCCCGGAGCATGTATCGGGGTGGCGGTCAAAGCCATCAAAGGGCATATTTATATCCGTTGGGTACCTACAATGCAGAGTTATTGGGAGTTTGGCTACCAAAGCGGCTACGTGCTGGAACGCATTAATACTAAAACCAACCGGAAAACTACGCTCCATGCGGGTATCAAGCCTATGCCGGCCACGCTGTGGAAACCGTTTTTGGATAAAAACGATCGCAACTATACGATCTTATACGCCGCCATTTATGAGCCGCAGGAGTATTCCAAGGATATACTGCAACAATTGAGTGAACGTCGTCAGTTGTATCAGTTTGCTCTTTTCGGTGCCGATATGAGTTTTGAGGCAGCGTGCATGGCCGGGATAGGTTTTGTAGATTCTACTGCCGTTGCCGGAGAGCGTTATCAATATATCATCCGGCATAAAATTGCTCCCAAATACGGACTTTCCCCTACTGTCTCTGCCGAGGTAGGGCTGAGCGACCATATTCCATTACCGAATATTGCTGAATTTTCAGGCGTGGGAGGAACCAATAACGCCACACTTTTTGCCACAACCAAAACCCTCAAAAAAGACTATATTCAATACCGTATCGAACGCTCTACCGACTCCCTCCAATTTAAATCCATCAGCGATTTGCCTATCGTAGTCACAAATAAACGGGATAGCTTACTGGTGAGCGATACTCTTAAAGACAATGATATTTATTACTATTATCGCATAAAGGGATTAACCCTCTTTCAGGAGGAAGGCCCTTATTCCAAAATCATCAAACTGAAAGGAAAGTCCAATCTTCCGCGTCCCGAAATTTATTCCGCTCAGGAGCTAAGCAAAGACACGATCGAAGTCACCTGGCTCTACCGCGACAGTCTCAATAAATACATTACCAACTATCAATTAGTAGGTTCCTTATTGAGAGACGGACCCTACACGCCCATCAGCGGCGACATTCCTCCCGAACAGCATTACTACAATTTCAAGCCCCTGACACCCACCAAAGGATTTTCTTTTTATATCAAATTACGCACGTATCCCAAAAGAGGAGAGATGATGGAAACACTCCCCTATCCCATTGTTTTGACCGACGATGATCCGCCGGCTCGTCCCAAGGGATTGAAAGGCAAGATTGAAGTCAAAAAGGATATTGGGATCGTCACTCTCAGTTGGGATGCAAATACGGATTCTGATTTAATGGGATATTTTTTAAATCGAAAAATAGGCGTAGAAACCGATTTTTCCCGAGTCAATAATAAAGTTATGACACATACAACCTTGACAGACACCATCCAACTCAGTCATATTCAAAAATATGTAACGTATAGTGTCAATGCCATGGATGAGCTGTTTAAGCAGTCAGAGAATTCAGAGCCCCTGATTCTTCCGATACCCGACCTCTATCCCCCCACCTCGCCCATCATTGACAGTTTTGCGGTAGAAGACAAAAAGATATTTCTCCGCTGGACGCGCAGTTATTCCGACGACGTACAAAAACACATTTTATACCGCAAAAAGCTGCCTTCTGCCGCTTGGGAAGAAGTATTGACCCTGACCGATACCCTTCAGCATACCTACGCAGATACGAACGTCGTCGAAAAAAGTCTCTATGCCTATACGCTCATCGCTTTTGACGGCGACAATAATCAATCCGAGCCGGCAAGCGCGGTCATCCTCGAAACCCCGTTTTTTACCCGAACTGTCCATTTTCTTCATTTTACATCGGTCGTAGATACCACCGATTATCGGGTCAAAATCTCGTGGGAATGTAATGAAGCGGATAAAATTGACAACTTCCTGATTTACCGAGCCTTACCCAATCAGGAGTTAGCTTTTGTCAAAAAAATGGATAAAAATAATCGGGAATGGAGAGACTCCATTGAGATCGCGCCCAATGCCGCGTATAAGTATGTTATTCGGGCCAAAATGCAGGAGGGATATTTGTCAGGCTGGAAAGAAACCGTTATCGAACTAAAGCAATGAAAAAAATCATACCCGTACTTTTGTTGGGATGGCTGTCGACAACCACTGCCTTCGCCCAGAGTTTTTCCTGTACGGCGGGAAGCCCTGTCAGGGTGCAGTTTACCGGCTGCCCTTCCACCCCAACATGGGCTGATAACAGTGCCAATGCCACTACGTTACGCACCATATCCACCGCCGGCACCTATACCGTCAATTGCGGCGCTACCCCTTACTCGTTTCGAATCACAAATATTAATGCCTGTCCTTCTTTTGGGTGCGACTTGAGCCTCAACTCCTCCAATCCCGTCAGCGCGGGGCAAAGTTCTACCCTGACGTATTCAGGTTGCAACGGCGGTACGGTCACTTGGGATCACGGCTTGGGAACAGGCAACTCCAAAACCGTAAGTCCTTCGGCAACAACGACATACAACGCCACCTGTACTCCGACCAACGGCCTGATCTGCACCCAATCGGTGACGGTCAATTTCATAGATTGTTCCATTACGGCCAATGCCTCCCCTTCTACGGCTACGCCCGGCCAAAGTGTTACGCTTTCGTACACCGGCTGCGTTGGCGGCTCGGTCGATTGGGTCACCGGCAATGACGAAGGAGTAGGCTCAGGCAACAATATCGTGGTGAATCCATCCACAACCACCAATTATATCGCTGCCTGCCATAAAGAAGGCGGCTATTGTTTAGGTTCCGTTACGGTAACTGTTTCTACCTGTTCCGTTACTGCTTCGGCCGGACCAACGGCTATCAATGCCGGCCAAACATCCACGCTTTCTTACTCGGGTTGTACAGGAGGAACAGTCACTTGGAACAACGGTGCGGGAACGGGAAATAACAAAACCGTTAGCCCTTCGACAACAACCACTTATACCGCCACCTGCGCACCGGCAGGAGGTGGCGCTACCTGCAGCAGTTCGGCAACGGTTACTGTCACTGCCTGCTCCGTACTGGCATTGGCTCAGAACTCTACCATCAACGCCGGACAATCTACCGTATTGGCCTATGAAAACTGCACCAACGGCAGCGTCAGTTGGGACAACGGTGCAGGAAGCGGAAATAATAGAACCGTCAGCCCAACTGCCACAACTACGTACACGGCCACGTGCACCCCAACGGGTGGAGGCACGGTCTGCACTTCTTCTGTCACGGTTAATGTCACAAGTTGTACTATCACCGCCTCGGCTTCACCCAACAACATCAATGCAGGACAAAGCTCGACACTTTCTTACACCGGTTGCAGCGGCGGAAGCGTCAGTTGGGATAACGGGGCGGGCAATGGCAACAACAAAAGCGTCAGCCCAACTGCTACCACTACTTATACAGCCACGTGTACACCTTCGGGCGGCGGAGCGGTTTGTACCTCGTCCGTGACCGTCAACGTTACCAGTTGCACCATCACGGCATCCGCATCGCCCAACAATATCAATGCAGGGCAAAGCTCAACACTTTCTTACACCGGCTGCAGCGGCGGAAGCGTTAGCTGGGATAACGGGGCGGGCAATGGCAACAACAAAAGCGTCAGCCCAACTGCTACCACCACCTACACCGCCACGTGTACACCTTCGGGCGGCGGAGCGGTTTGTACCTCGTCTGTCACGGTTAATGTTACAAGCTGTACTATCACCGCCTCGGCTTCGCCCAACAACATCAATGCAGGGCAAAGCTCAACACTTTCTTACACAGGTTGCAGCGGCGGAAGCGTCAGTTGGGATAACGGTGCAGGAAGCGGTAACAACAAAAGCGTTAGCCCCTCAACCACCACCACCTACACCGCCACGTGTACACCTTCGGGCGGCGGAGCGGTTTGTACCTCGTCTGTCACGGTTAATGTTACAAGTTGCACTATCACCGCCTCGGCTTCGCCCAACAACATCAATGCAGGGCAAAGCTCGACACTTTCTTACACAGGTTGCAGCGGCGGAAGCGTCAGTTGGGATAACGGTGCAGGAAGCGGTAACAACAAAAGCGTTAGCCCCTCAACCACCACCACCTACACCGCCACGTGTACACCTTCGGGCGGCGGAGCGGTTTGTACGTCTTCCGTTACGGTTAATGTCACAAGCTGTACCATCACCGCCTCGGCTTCGCCCAACAACATCAATGCAGGGCAAAGCTCAACACTTTCTTACACCGGTTGCAGCGGCGGAAGCGTCAGTTGGGATAACGGCGTTGGCAATGGCAACAACAAAAGCGTTAGCCCAACTGCCACAACTACCTACACCGCTACTTGCACCCCGGCAGGCGGCGGAGCGGTTTGTACCTCATCGGTTACCGTCAACGTCACCAGTTGCACCATCACCGCCTCGGCTTCGCCCAACAACATCAATGCGGGGCAAAGCTCGACACTTTCTTACACCGGTTGCAGCGGCGGAAGCGTCAGTTGGGATAACGGGGCGGGAAGTGGTAACAACAAAAGCGTCAGCCCCTCATCAACAACCACTTATACGGCTACCTGCACACCTTCGGGCGGCGGAGCGGTTTGTACCTCGTCCGTCACGGTTAATGTCACAAGCTGTACCATCACCGCCTCGGCTTCGCCCAACAACATCAATGCAGGGCAAAGCTCGACACTTTCTTACACCGGCTGCAGCGGCGGAAGCGTTAGCTGGGATAACGGGGCGGGCAATGGCAACAACAAAAGCGTCAGCCCCTCAACCACCACCACTTATACGGCTACCTGCACACCTTCGGGCGGCGGAGCGGTTTGTACCTCGTCCGTCACCGTTAATGTCACAAGCTGTACTATCACGGCATCCGCATCGCCCAACAATATCAATGCAGGGCAAAGCTCAACACTTTCTTACACCGGTTGCAGCGGCGGAAGCGTTAGCTGGGATAACGGCGTTGGAAGTGGCAACAACAAAAGCGTTAGCCCCTCAGCAACCACCATTTATACGGCTACCTGCACCCCAAATGGTGGAGGCAGCCCATGCACAAGCAGCGTCACTGTTAATGTGGCCGGCTGTTCATTGAATGTATCAGTAAGTACCAATAACCTCAATGCAGGCCAAAACGCCACATTATCCTACTCCGGCTGTTCCAACGGCACTGTAACGTGGGACAATGGCGTCGGGACGGGAAATAACAAAAGCGTCAGTCCGGCCTCCACTACCACCTATACTGCCACCTGTATGCCTTCGGGTGGTGGCTCCACCTGCACAGGTTCCGTTACCGTCAACGTGACCCAATGCACTATTTCTGCATCTGCAAGCCCTTCTAATATCAATGCCGGACAAGGCGCTTCGTTATCTTATTCAGGTTGCTCCAACGGCACCGTAACATGGGATAATGGTGCGGGCTCAGGAAATAATGTTATTGTCTTCCCTTCCGGAACCACTACTTATACTTTAACCTGTACTCCCTCCGGCGGGGGAAATCCATGTACAGCTTCCGTTACCGTCAATGTAACGCAGTGCTCCATTGCTGCCTTTGCAAGCTCTGATGCCATCAATGTCGGGCAGACCACAACCCTTTCGTATACAGGATGTTCTAACGGCAGCGTCAATTGGAACAATGGCGTCGGATCGGGAAACAACATTACTTTGTACCTCGTTTCCACCACCACTTATACCGCCACGTGTGTCCCATTCGGGGGAGGGAATAATTGTACCGCCAATGTTACGGTTACGGTCAGTCCTGCGCCCATTTTTATTGTTTCCAATGCACACAAACAACCTACCTGCTTTGGTAACCAAAATGGAAGTTTAACCCTGAATCTCAGCAGAGGAACTGTCGTTGGAGAAACCAATATCCGCTTAAAACTCTCAAAGAACGGCGTAAATATCAGCGAGTATTTCTTCCAAGGTTCAAATTTCACTACTCCCGAAAATTTAGAAGCAGGTACTTACACTGCGATCATCGAAACTTTTATCGGCGGCACCGTTTCGGCTCAAACTGAGGGAATTATTACCATAAACAACCCCGAACCCGTTTCCTTTTCTTTCAGCAAAAGCGATATAAAATGTTTTGGTGGGGCCGATGGTAAAATAGAAATAAACGCCACCGGCGGCACCGGTCTGTTTTTCTATCAACTCAACTCCGACAATCGGGTTTATTTTACCAATGGCAACACGCATACCATTGAAAATGTCGGATTGGCCACTTACTCCCTTCGCGTAGCCGACAGCTTTAATTGCTTTGCTCCCGATCAGTCGGTAACTGTCAACCAACCTTCCGAGCCGGTCGGCCTTACCAAAATCTTTCAAAAAGACCCGCGCGGATTTGAAACAAAAGACGGGCAGGCCATTGTCAATGTGAAGGGCGGCACTCCCGGTTATGTATTTGAATGGACAAATGAACAAGGCGTTTCGTACGGAACAGGAATAACCAATAATGCTGAAAACGCCAATAAAACGCTGCGCGGCGGGCAGTATACTGTACGTGTCTACGATGCCAACTATTCCATCGCAACTCAAAAAAACGGCTGTTTCAATCAAGCCACTTTCACATTGGTTGAGCCTCCCATTATCGAAGCAAAGATCGACGTAGCCACAGCAATAACCTGTTTCGGCAAAAAAGACGGTGTCCTGCTAATCACGCCCAAAGGCGGAGTCCCATCAACAACGGGCTATGTGTTGCGTTTAGAAAAGAAAAGTGACAGTCCAACCGCTTTCCTGTCCGACAAAAACCAATTCAAAAATCTCGGCACAGGTCAGTACACCCTCACCGTTACCGACGCCAACGATGTGTCGCGCAGTTTTGATTATTTTCTGGGAGAACCTCAAAAAGTAACCGTTAAGATCACTTCCATAAAAGACCTGACCTGTAACGGCGATAAAAACGGAAGCATAGAAATTGCGGTGGCCGGAGGGAAATCTCCTTATACGGCAAGTTGGAGCAATAAATCCAAGGAATTAAAAATAAATAATTTGGTCGCAGGTACCTACGCAGGCGTTGCGTACGACGTGCAGGGGTGCCAATCGGACATTTTTTCAGCGAAAATAAGTGAGCCTTCCAAAGTAGAAATTTCGTATAAAGTCAGCAATCCCACCTGCTCCAACTCCTGCAACGGGGAGGTGGCAACAACCATTTCAGGTGGAGTGGCACCTTATAGTTTTGCCTGGAATGGCCGAACTGACCGGGCGTTGAAAATCGAAAATCTATGTGGCAACGAATCCCTGACCCTCAGAGCAACCGATGCCAATCAATGTGTAGCATTGGCCGTTATCCCCATTGTTAAGCCCGCGGCCATTGATTTAAAGATCGAAAAAGACCGAAAAATCTGTCAGGGACAAAGCATCCTGCTTGATGCCACTTACGAATCTGCCGCTTCCTACTTGTGGAAACTGCCCGATGGAAGCACTTCTGATAAACCTGCCATCGAAACCCAACAAACGGGCGTTTTTACCGTATCCCTTTTTGATAAATCCAAGTGTGAATTCAAATCGTTGGTTAATGTGGCATCGGTACAGGCTACGGGCAAAATCCGCTTTGCTTCGGCCTCTTCCGCTCCCCGCAACGAGCCGATCTTCATCCTCAATCTTTCCGAACCGGCTTCCGGCAAAGTAGAGTGGCGAATGCCCAAAGAAGCCGTAATAACGGAAAAGTCCGATCAGCAATTACAGTTCAGTATCGCTGCACTCGGCGACTACAATATCGGTATCAAAGCCATATTTGCCGAATGTGAATTATATCAAACAAAAAAAATCACCATCGTTGACTCTTACCCTAAAACGGTGGCATTCAACCCCGAACAGCTTTCATTAAGGGTAAGTCCCAATCCAACGTTTGATGCATTTGAGGTAACGCTTCATTTTGAAAGCCCTACTTCTTTCAAACTCAAAATCATTGATTCTGCCAAGCCGGATGTTGTACTTATGGAGATGGAGGAAAAAGATAAGATTGATTTCAATACTAAGATAAACGCACGGGATTTCAATTCGGGCACATATATCTTATCCGTCGAAACGCCAAAAGACCGAATCACTAAAAAAGTTTCAATACTGAGATAAACATCATGTTGATAAAAATGAGAACACTTTTCAAAACACGACTCAAAATGATACGGCCTGTACCATTCTATGCTGTTCTCCTTCTGTTTACAGGATGTTACAAAGAAGCTGCGCTTCCCGTCACCGCCAATTTTGAGTATCAGGCAGTTAACAACGGCTTCACCGTTCCGGTCACCCTTACGTTCAGCAATACCTCTGTGGGCGCCGAAAGTTTTAAGTGGACGTTTGAAGGAGGGGACCCCGGCACTTCTGCAAAAAAAACGCCCGGTGAGGTTATTTACAGAAAGCCCGGCATCTACAACGTGCGTTTGGAAGTTAGCAATTTTGACGGAAGTCAAAACGTAGTGGAGAAAAAAGTAACCATCGACGCCCAATTAAAGGCCGATTTCAGTTATTCATTGGCAGGTAATGCCTTCGCGCCCGTTGTTGTCAACTTTTCCAATGCATCAGCGGGATACGAAAAAGTGGAATGGTCGTTTGAAGGAGGCACGCCGGCCACGTCTACCCAACAGCAGCCGGTGGTAACGTTTGAAAACGGAGGTCCACATAAAATTCGATTGACCATTTTTAACTCCCGCGAAAGTGTTTCCAAAGACACGCTCATCACCTTTGAACCCGAACTCACCCCCGCCTTTTCCATTGAAATCCCTAAACAGTTTGAAGAATTGGAAGCCCCGGTCACGTTACAATTAAAGAATACTTCCGTTGGAAATACCGTGAATCTTTGGCAAACAGAGGGCGCTGATGTCAGCCAATCCCAAGAAAAAGAGCCTATTGTCCGGTTTTCTAAAGCAGGCACCTACACGATTTTGCTGGAGATCAACAACGGAAAAAAAACAAAAAAAACCAGTCAGTCAATCACCATAAAACCAAGCAAAGGCTACGCATACATCAAGGATGTTGAACTCGGAATCTACGCCGCCAAAAGTGATTTAGGCGTTTTTTATTCTACCACACTCCGAAAGGCCTTCAAAGAGTCTGACCCGGTAACTGCGGGGGAGGCCGCCGCCATTGACCTGCTTTTTTTTGGATTAAATGACGATTTCAGTTTTAATCGTTTTCTCTCGCCCGATGCAGCCGCTTCCGCAGGAATCAATCCTATTCCGGGAACGGGAAAAACCATCGTTCTGAATCCTGCCAATGTCGGTACTGTTCCTGCCTTTGAAAGTATGGGAGAAGCTCAACTCAACGCGTTGGAAATAAATCGAATAGTAGAAGACCCCGACAATTCATTCAATGAGACAGGACCTAAGATCGTTTTGTTCGAAAATGCCCAAAAGAAGAAAGGTGCATTACTGATCAAAGAATTTATCAAAGACGGTGCCAAATCCCGCATTAAATTTGACATAAAGGTTTTAAAGTAACAGTATCAAATCCTCTCAAAACATAACTTTGAGAGGATTTGATTTCTATTTTGATCCCATTTCAATAGCAATGATCCGCTGTCCCAAATCACCCAAGTACGTTTTCACCAATTCTGTATACGTTTTGTGACCGTCGTCTACATTGGTAAAAATGATCAATCCTTGCTTTGACTTGGGAAACAAAAATACCTGCGTCTTAACGCCTTCATCTGAGCCACCATGTGATAACGCGTATTCACCATTTCCAAAATCGTATATCTCCCAACCCAGTCCAAAATATTTGTGGTCTTTCGTTTTTACCTGATGAGCGACCATTTCGTCAAAAACTTCCTTACTCAACCCATCACCTTTCATAACCGAAACCAAAAATTTGCCATAATCTTCCACCGTCGTCAACAGATCGTCGGCAGCGTTAGCATAAGTGTTTTTATTGATTTTATAGACATCGCCTTTGGGGGTATGGCCTACGGCAAAACGAGATTCATCGACAGTAGCATTCCAGTAAAATTGCGTATCATTCATGCCAACGGGCGTCAGCAGTGTTTCTTTGACTAACTCGTCCAAAGGTTTTTTAAATTTCTTTTCTAAGGCTTTGCGCAGGTATTCAAACCCTTCACCCGAATACCCATACTTGGTGCCGGGATCAACACCGAAGGCCAGTTTTTTGTCGGCATTGTTCCAACGCCAATTCGGAAATCCTGTTTGGTGAGTCAGTACATGGCGCGTTGTTAATTTTTTATGGCGCGGGTCGTCTTTCAGATCAGGGTCGATCCAATAGCTAAACAATGGCTCGTCTAAATTCCATTTGCCGGCACTCACTAATCTCAATGTAACTAAGGCCGTTATAGGTTTTGTCAGCGAAGCTACGTTAAAAAGTGCGTTGTAGGGCGCAGATACGCCTTTTTTTAGACTCCCGTACACTTTTACTTCCTTCAATTTCCCGTCTCTTATAATACCCAATCCCAACGCAGGGATGTTATTTTGGGCCAACCAACTTTCTACCGCAGCGTCGTTCTCAAACAGCGTTCCTCCTTTTCCGGAGTTATCAAGTACATCCAATGTTTGATGGTCGTAGCTCAATCCACGGGCGAGCTTCCAGGCTCCGTCCTCCAACAACCAAACGTGCGAAAATCGGGCAATACTCGCAAAGCGTTCGGGTTTTCCTTTGATATTCTCGTAAAAACGATGCTGCCCCGATTGGATCGCGCCGTATAAAACGCCGTTTTTTTCCAGTGCATATACTTGCAAACTACCTTTTACCAACGCTCTTCGTGATTGATAACTCTCCGGATGAGCACAAAGATTATTTTTGAGGCTGTTGATAAAATCCCGTTTGCCGTTGGTAATGCCGCCCTTGTCGTGATAAAACTCAAAATTCTCACTAACGAGGTATTCAAGCGGGCGCAGATCACAGGTGTTAAAAGTAACCTCAAACATCAGACTGTCCTGTTTCTGAAGCGTTTTGAATAAATCAGACTGAGCGTTTGCGAAAAAAGAAGAGAAAACGTCAAAGGCGAGGGCAAATAAGATCCATTTCATGGCTGTTGTTGTTTAAAAAATTTAGCGTACTGTTTATTTAAATATCCAGAAATCAAACTGAACAAAATTATTCGGCAAGTAGGTCGTCTAATTTTTGATAAAACTCACTTCCTTCTCCTTTAAATATATTAATAAGATTTCCATTTTTATCAATCAGAACCTTTGTCGGAAATACTTCAATGGTGTATTTAATCGCTAAAGCGGATTTTTCATCATTCAGGATTTGAGGCCACGGCAGTGCGTATTTATCCACTGCCTTTTTCCAATCTGCTTCTTTATCATTGCAGGCAATTCCTACAAATTCAAGCTTGCTGCTGTATTTTTTATAGTATTCCTTCATTTTTGGTATTCCTCTTACACAAGGTCCACACCACGAGCCCCAAAAATCAAGAACTATATATTTCCCCTTTAATTCAGACAAATGAAATGTCTTCCCGTCAAGCGTAATATTTGAAAATACAGGAATAGGTTTCCCTATTTCAACCTGCTCCCATGCCTCTATCCGTTTTTGCAGCAATTTTCCTTCGTCCGTCCCCTTTACTTTTTCCGATAATAAAGGAAAATACCTCAAAATAGTATCTTTAGCTTGGCTTTGTAAAAAAAGGGCAGCCGGTTCATCCCCCGGATGTGCCTTTGCATATTCCAATCGTTTGTTATTATAACTTTCCGACAGTTCACTTAATTCTCTATACTTAGCATCAACGATTTCCTTGCCTGCACCTTCATGGACCAGTTTTTCTACTGCTAAAAGGGTTTTAGCTTCCTGCTCCAGCAATGGCAAGTTTGCATTACGAAATGTGGAAAGCTGTTGTGACAACTTATTGCCTTTCACGTTATAATCAACGGAATAGGCCTTCATTTCTCCTTCAATCGAAATATGTTCATCGGGGTTTACATTAAAATTTATCATCTTAGAGCGCATCCCGAGTGGCCTTCCATTTGCTTTTATAAACAACATACTTCGGGTTAAAATCTGCCCTCCGCTCCCTTCATTTACTTTGGCATTGAATGAAAAACGGTCGTTCCATACTAAAATCAATTTAAAGAAATTGCTTTTGTGAGAATTTGTTCCACCCGACACAAACGCAAGGCAGGTTCCCAAACCTCTAATATTCCCTTCAATTTTGCAGTTGCCCATACGATTATTAATCGTTGAAATACCGATGGCAAGCAAGACAATCAGTGAAATAACCGTGAGAATTCTTTTTAGCTTTTTCATGATTTAAGTACATTGGTTAAAATAGTTTGATGTATTTGGTATTTGTTTGACCCCATCCGGGGTCAGATATTTGTAGTAGTAATGCTCTTTTCTACAAACATCTGACCCCGGATGGGGTCAAACAAATAACGCAAAGTATTTTTAATGAACTACTTAGTGCGTTTTAGCTTTAATCATTCAATTTTCTGTCAATTAAAAAACTGACAATGAGACTAATGCCGCCAAAGAAGAAGATCATAGAAATAAAAGCTGCGTTTCTGGGAACATCAAAATGCCGATCTACGAAATTGCCCAGCAAAAGACCGATGGCAATACCTACCCCCAACAATCCATAGCGTAAAGTTGCACGGAATATATTTTTCTTATTACTGAATTCATCCGGCGACAGCCCCCGCTCCATCAATGCCATACGCTCCCGGTGGCGTGTCATCAGGAACACATACAGAATCCCTGAAATGGCCAAAATGGCCATAAGCGAAACAATACAATCCCTTAATATCTCGTCCATGATCTTTTATTTTATTGGTTTATGCTCATGTGACAGGTATTTAAGAGAATCGGTTACAAAACTTTCAGAAAATTATTTGAAAAATAACTCTTGGAATGATGTAGGCCAAACCGGGTAAGAAGCAATAAACTGAATTATTTTTGTAACCCTCTTCCGAAAAAGCCTGTCTCATTGTTTGTAATGAAACATCATGACCAACTCTATATCGACAGAATTCTAAAAGGCGACCACGCGGCCTTTGCTTTTTTGGTGGATAAATACAAGTACATGGCGTACACGATTGCCCTGAAAATCATGGATAACGAAGCCGACGCCGAAGATATAGCGCAGGAAAGTTTCATAAAGGCGTACCGCCAAATTCACACTTTTGAAGGAAAATCAAAGTTTTCGACTTGGCTGTACACGATCGTGTACCGAACGGCTATTTCCAAACAGCAGGAAAACACCTTAGAAACGTATTCGATGACGGATGAAATCGCCGAGAATTATGCGCCCGATTCGCTCACACCCCAAAGCGAAACAATGGAAGCAGCCGAGCAGCAAAAATACGTGCGCGAAGCCATCCAACGATTGCCCAAAATAGAAGCGCTGTTGGTAACGTTGTATTATTTGGAAGAAAATTCGGTCAAAGAAATTCAGGAAATTACGGGTTTAACGGCCGAAAATATCAAGATAAGGCTGTTTCGAGCCCGAAAGAAATTAGAACAATCGTTACGATTTTTGATGTAAATTTGAATTAGACACAGACGTAACATGGAAAATACAGGCGAAGAATCTTTTAAAAAACTGATCCGTAAAGCCGAGTTGGATACACCTTCGCTCCGCTTTACGGAGAAGATCATGCAGCAAATCGAAGCCGAAGCAGCGCAGTCTATGGCGTTTGAACCGAAGCTTCAGACGTTGTTGCAACGTCATGCGTTAGAAACGCCTTCGATTGATTTTACAAAAACAATAATGGCCAAAACAGCCGCCTCTAAAACGGTGTACGCGCCAATTATTCCCCAAAAAGCTTGGTATTACGCCGCAGCAATAGTCACTTCACTGATTGGACTGATAGCTTATTTTTGGAAAACACCTAACCCGACGATTGCCCAATCTCCCCAATCACCAACGCCGGTTCAGAATTTAACCGAACTTTCGCGTGCGCTCACTTCCATTCCATCTACGTATGCGTTGGGGTTGTTTGCTATCTGTACCCTTTTGCTGCTCGACTATTTTTTGAGATACAAAACGTTGAAAATCACGTAAAGGCTTTCCAAGTTGGCGCTCTGAAAACCCCTAAAGTCGAAAATTCTTTTTTGCTATTGATTTGTTAGCTTTTACACAATACTCTTCGATCTCAGCACCGCCGGCTCTCTCTCACGCAATACCCATTTCAGTTCAAAACTCACAGCGGATGCGCCTGCCATGTCGATTCTGTCAAACGAAAATCGGTAAAAACTGCCTCAAAACTTGACTCCAGCGGACTACACGCATACACTCCAAAATGTACTTCGGGCAGCGGTTGGTGCAAATGAAAAATGCGCATTTGCCCGAATCCTTCACCATCTTCTGAATTTTCAATCAAAAAATCCGAACCGCGCCGCGACAGTCGATACCACATGGTACGCACTTCGGCAGAAATATCGGTTGTGGCCCAATCTGAATACCCTAAATTGGTTACGACGCTGCCCAAACGGGCTATGTGTTCATTTTCATATTCAATGGATGCTTTGAACCAATTGTCGCTGTCTTGGTAAATGATAACGCCACATTGGTCAAATTGGGTGTGTGAATCAAAGGTTGTTTTGATCGTAAACGTAAAATCTTCGGCAATGCTCCGCAAAAACGCCGGAGCATTATCATTTTGAAATCCATAATAGGTTCGTTGCCAAAAATCGGTTTTCGGCTCAGTTCTGATGCTGACGCGATTGTTGGCTACCTCAAACTTTTGCGGTGGATTCTGCCAACGGAATACAGAAAAATCTATCATTTTACTAACATTTTTTAACTCTTTACACGACTTTTCTCACTGTCAGAGCCACCCGTCTGCCTTACATTCAGCGATTTACCTTTGTTGAAACGATATGAAAGTGACAATGTCACCACGCGCGAATCTAAATAACTGAACCAATTGGCCGACGCATTGGCGATATTGCGAATGTCTCCCTTGATTTGATTGGTATAAAATACATCGCTGACGTTAAGCTTGATCGTCCCCTGATTCTTCCACATTTTCTTGGCTAAACCTGCCCGCACCGAGCCAATCGGATAGATCAGCAATTGTCCCAGTAAAAATTTAGTTTGGTACGAACCTGCCAATTCGGCCGACCACGAGCTATTGATCTGAAATTGATTGGTAGGAATGAACGCCCAATAAAACCGCGACTCGTCTAACTTTTGACCGTATAATGTAGCTTTGAAACCATTGCTGATGTACTCGGTATAGACATTGATGGTCCACCACTTGGCAGGTTGAAAACTGCCATTGACCGAAATTCCGTACGAAATCCGTTGGCCGAAATTGCCCGGGCGGCTGTAGTAAATCGTGCCTCGCTGCTCGTTGGTTTCCGAAATCACATTTTTAGCAATGCTGTATTGTAACGTGGTCGTGATCTTGTTTTTAAAGGTGTGCGACAGCTCTAAATTGTACGAAAACGTCGGCTGTAAAAACGGATTGCCACCGTAGTACGTGAAGCGGTCGAGCGGATACGAGAACGGGTTCATGTCCTGATAATTAGGTCGGTCGATCCGACGGCCGAACGAGAAACCCAATTGATGCGTACCGGTCGTATCCATGCGGTATTGCAGGTAAACCGTCGGAAACAGGTTGTTGTATTTTCGGGTAAACGTGGAGTCTTTGGTTTGTTTGTTTCCCAATTGATGGCCTTTGATATTGGTATTTTCAAACCGAAGCCCCGCCTGTACCGACAGTCGCTTGAAGTCTCTTGAATAATTCAAATATCCGGCGTTGATGTTTTCGTTGTAGTTGAAATTGTTGGTAAACTCATAATTGGGCGAGGGCTTTCCGTCGAGTACATCAAAAAAGTCGGCAACGTTTCCCGTACCAATAAAGCTTGTTTTCAAGCCTGTTTCAAATTTTCCGCCGCTGCTCAACGGATTAACGTAATCAATTTTAGCCGTACTGATGTCGATGGTGGTGGGAAATGAAGAAAGCAAAACTGATTGACTGACAAACTTATTCTGCGGGTCCAACAGCGTGTTGGTCAGTGTTTGGTTACTTTTCGATTGATAGTGAATGTAATCTACGTTTGTCGTTAGCTCTTTTCCCGTGCTGTCAAATTTGTAGGCATAGTTGAAGTTGATACTGCCGTTTGTCCACGTTTTGTTGGTGGGGCTGATGGCTTCCACCAAACTTGTTACTTCATTGGAGGCGTTCAATACCTTGGCTTTGTTAGTCACGTTGACCAACGACGGATTGTAAAACCCGTTCAAAACTACCCCAAACGTTGCTTTTTTAGAAGCGTAATAATCAAACCCAACTTTCAGGTTATTGCCTCCAAAATTGCGCTGAATGTAAGAGTTTTGCGTAAAGGCCGAAGTATAAGCACCCGTGGCATTATAATAACGTCGCCAAATCGTAAGATCCTGATACATGTTGTTTTGGTTGACGCTCGCGTTGGAAAAGAAGTTAAATTTGTTGATGCGATAATTGAAATTAAGGCTGTTGTTGGTGCGCTTATAAACGCCCTGCCCGTAGCTTAAATTGATACCACCGTTGAAGCCTTTCAACACATTCCGTTTCATACGAATGTTAATCACGCCGGCATTGCCCGCTGCGTCGTATTTGGCAGGTGGATTGGGCATGATCTCAATGGTTTCGACCGAGCCGGCAGGCAATGATTTCAGGTAATTGGCCAAATCATCGGCTGACAAATAGGTAGGTTTATCATCCACAAACACCACCACGCCCGACTTCCCTTTCAATCGAATACCACCGTTTTGATCCACGGCGATACCGGGCGATTTTTCCAAAACTTCCAGCGCATTGGAACCGGCATTACCGATCAAGGCATCCACATTCACAACTGTTCGGTCAATTTTGGTTTCGACAAACGGCTTTTTGCCCGTTACTTTTACTTCGGCCAAGGTCTTGTTTTCTTCCTGTAAGTTTATTGTCGGCAGCGCCACATCAGTTTGAAAAACGGTAAAAGGAATACTGATGTATTTTTGAAACCCTATATTGCTCACCATCAACCGATACGTTTCCGGTTTGATATTCAACAACTCAAATTGGCCGTTGGATTCCGAAACAGCCGCTTTGACAAAGGAGGAATCTTTGGCTTTGAGCAGTGACACTACGGTTCCATCAAGCGGTTTTTGCCCGGAGTCATGAATAATCCCCGTGATTTTAAAGGTTTGAGCGAAAAGAGATTGAGATAGAATAAACAATAGAAAAGCTGCAAAAGCAGAAGTGTAGCGTTGAATCATGGGCTGTAATGGATTGGTTGAAAAAGTTTGCAAAGGTACCCGCAAGCATCGCCTAAAAAAACAAACTGAGGTTTTAATGACCTTTATTAATGGATGAAGCGCAGGAAATACGTGCTAAGGTGAATCTTGAGTTGAGTATACAATAAATGGGTAGAGTGTGACAAAAATTTTAACACAGAGTTACACGGAGTACTGCACAGAGTTCCACAGAGCCAAGAAATTCTTTTTCAAATAACCTCTGTGATACTCTGTGCAGTACTCCGTGTAACTCTGTGTCCACAAAACCAAAATCATTCTAAAAAGCTTGAAACCTCCTGCCAAACGCTTTCCAATACAGGAATTCCTTCTTGGCTATTCTTATGCCTCGTCGCTAAAACCCGCTCGCTTGGGTAACTTATTTTACCCTGCTCTTTGATGGGAATCGACGTTTTATAATCCTCAATGATAGCGTCAATCGTGCTCGAAATACTCGAAGCATTGGCCAATTTTGACATATCTATCGCAATAAACACCTGCGAGCAAGCCATTTCTGCGGGTTTTTGACTGATTTCGTGCGTGGCTAATCCATTGGATAAAATGGCTGCTAAAACATCCAATAAAAAAGAAAGCCCTGCACCCTTCCAAAAGCCTACCGGCAACGACCGCCACGACTCCAATATCAAATCGGGTTCGTTGGTCAAATTTCCTTCTTTGTCATAGCCCCCGACCACGGATAGTTTTTCATTTTTCAAAACGGCCAATTCCATCGCTCCAAAGGAATACTGCGACATGGCCATATCCAACACAATGGCTTCGTTGCCGTAGGGGGCGGCAAAAACGAGGGGATTATTCCCCAATTTCGGATTGGTTGCTCCCCAGGCAGGCATATTCGCGGTGGTATTTGTCCAACCGATGAACGTAAAACCCGCTTTGGCCGCTTGCCAACCGTACGCACCGCCCCGCATCCAGTGGTTAGTATGTGCTAAGGCAACACAGCCAATACCATATTTTTCAGCCAATTTCATCGCTCGTTCGGTAGCAAAAATGGCATTTGAAGGCCCTGCTCCCAAATTGCCATTCCATTGTTCAACCCCTGCAAAACGGTGTGTACGGGTAGGCTTGGCATCGGGAATTACATAGCCTTTTTGAATGTATTGCACAAAACGCGGAAAGCGATTGATACCATGGGTATAAATACCGTCAATGCTGTTCTGCGTAAAAATGGCGGCACATTCTTCGGCTCTTTTCTTCGGAAATCGGAGTTTTAAAAGGATATTTTTCAACGTTTTCTGCATTTTTTCCGCAGAAATAGTGAGGGGTCGGGGACTCGGCATATATTTCTATTTAGAACTTTCTTAAACATTACAAATCACTGACTAACAATTCCTTGCGCGCGAGGTGTGCCTGTCCAACGTGGTGCGCGAAGGTTGTGCGTGAGAAGCTTTGGACAGGCTGCCCTTCTTTTGACGGTTCGCCGTTGCGTTACTTTTCTTGGGCAAGCAAGAAAAGTAAGAGCTCACCAAATTAAATCTATTGTTCAGATTAATCCGAAGCAAGAACCTAAAAGATCAATTATTGATTCTTCTCTTACACATCCAAAATACGCTTCCCTTTTTCGCCGATCCGTTGTAGCGTTTCTTGGGTGATATACTTCTTTTGGTCAATTTGCTGCGGTTGTTCCCTTGTACAAAAATAACTGTGAATGCTGCGTCGGTCGTGGTCGGTTTGATTGGTGGTACCGCCGTGCCATACATGCGAGTTAAAAATAAATACCGACCCGGCGGGGGCAATAATACGAATTTCGTCGGGATGTTTTTCATTCGGGTCAGTCATTGCTTCATCGGGCAACAGGCTTATTTTATGCGTTTTGGGAACGATTCGGGTTGAACCGTTATGCTCGGTAAAATCGTCCAAAAGCCAAATACTGTTGCAGACTTTATAGGTACCGTTCACCGCCGTATTTTTCCAATCAACATGCAGTTTTTGATGTCCTTTCCCAGGTTTAGCGGCTCTATAGTTGAGAGATGACAATTTGTATTCCTGTCCTAAAACAGCTTCGATTCCCGCCAAAACGCGCGGATGCGTGTAAAAGACATCAAAAACAGGGCCTTTATTGACTAAATCGGCCAGACGGTCGGCTCCTTCTTCTTTCGGGTGACGGATGTATTTTGATTCCGCCAATTCTGCCCCGGCATTCTCTCCTTCCGAGTCCATTAATTCAGCCAAGCGGTCATTGATCTGTTCCACTTGCTCGGATGTCAACAATTGACCTAAGTTGAGATAACCGTTGGTATCTAAAAGTTCAATTTCTTCTTTCGTAAGCATTGTAAATAGTGATAAGCGTTGAACGAGATAGGGTACAAAGGTAGAAATAAGGTAAGAAGTGTTTCTACCTTTATATTCACTGGTTTTTGAACTTTATCACTATTTTCGACACCGCAACCGTCTATATGTACACAACTTCTTTTCAATGACCCTTCAAACGCTGGAACATACTTCCATTGACGAAATCACTGACGTATTCAATCGGTCTTTTGCTGATTATTTGGTTCCGTTCAAGCTCACCAAAGAGCAATTGGCAACCAAAATGCAGGTTGAAAATATTCACCTAAAGTATTCTGCCGGAGCTTTTGAAAGTGACAAACTCGTCGGATTTATTCTTCACGGAATTCATCCTTCCCCAAAAGTTGCCTACAATGCAGGGACGGGCGTCATTCCCGAAATGAGAGGGCAACGAC
Source organism: Runella sp. (assembly GCF_965279615.1). Taxonomy (NCBI): domain Bacteria; kingdom Pseudomonadati; phylum Bacteroidota; class Cytophagia; order Cytophagales; family Spirosomataceae; genus Runella; species Runella sp. The sequence goes on from NZ_OZ257252.1 coordinate 1,854,424, forward strand.
TGACCCAACAAATGTATGCTTTCATTTTACCGCTATTGCGACAGGAACAATTTGCAAAAATTCAACTCGAAGTCATTAGTGAAAATACCAAAGCTTATAAAAGTTATGAGGCAATTGGGTTCAAAAAAGTGCGCGAACTAACGTGCTTTAAAGGAAATATTGCTCCGTCAAACATATCTAATCCTTTTAAATTCAAAGCTTTATCAAATAAACATTGGGCTATTTTAGACACATTTTGGGATTGGCAACCCACTTGGCAAAATGCAATGCCGGCCATAGAAAACAACAAAGACAACATCCAAACCATTGGACTTTTTGCCCAAGATGAATTATGGGCGTATGCTGTTTTCAATCCCACTTCCAAACGTATTCATCAATTTGGCGTTCACAAAAATCACCGTAATCAGGGCATAGGTCGTCTGTTGTTTTCCGCTGTTTCTAAGATATTGCAAAGCGATTGTTCGCTCATCAATATAGATTCATCTTCTGCTTCTACTATCTCCTTTTTAACCCATATCGGATTGAAAATCTTTATAAAACAATATGAGATGGAGTTGAATTTGGATACAAATTAATACGTAAACAATAGAACGCAGATTTTTATAATTTTCATGATTGGGTATGTTTTTTTATCAGAATTTATCTTAATAATCATGACAATCTGCGTTCTATTGTTTAATCGAGAATCATTGAATTCGGTTGAAATTTTTAATGCGTGACTCGATGCAGCCACTGCCCAAAATCATATCCGCTGCCGAAGATTTTAAAGAGACACGCGGCAATGAACAGTATCATAAATACCTTGAAAAGATTGGATTTGAAAAGCGATTGATTTGCCATATTTTTTAGATTGATAGGAAACTTAGGATTTTTTTCTGAGTGCTCTAAATGTTCCGTTGGGCTGGGTCAACAATAACTCCGAGGCATCTTGGCTAAAAGCCACTGAATAACCCACTATTCCTTTCAGACGAAATTTGCCTTTACCAACGGATTCCAATTCCCAAGGCGGTTGATTGGGGATAGTGAGAACCAGTTTATCGTTATTTTTTAAAGCGACATTCAAGTTCGTCCCGCTCAAATTGTATTCGCCAATATAGGTTTGTAACACAGCCTTTGGCAATTTTTTAGGTTTATAATTCCATCTGAATTCGATAGGCAGAAACAATTCCGCTTCAAAAGCAATGGACACACTTGCGATCTCAGCATTGGCATTTTGATTAAAAACAACCCGTTTGCTACTGACATCAGCGGCTGTTTTCGTCTTTGTATCATAGCCAAATGCATCAAAAACGTCGTGATTGTAAGGCTTTAACAACCATTTTGTCTGAGGAAACACCGCAAATAACGAATCATTTTGGAATGTGATTTCAAAGGTACCATAGCCACCGTGCGTATAGAATCCTTCGTATTCGTCCAATTCATGCGCCGATTTTGCCGACGCCGGTTTTTGAACCGTCAATTGAGCTTGGGCATTTTTGGCCGCCATTTTGCCCGCTTGGTCTGATGAATAAAGATAGGTCTGCCAATCTTTGTAAGGCGCGTTCAGCATTCGGTCGGCGAGCAGATTTCGGACTATGGAAGGTACGCGGGAAACTTCCTGATTGCAGAAAACCACGATACCTACGCCGTCGGTTGGGAAGAAACAGGCATTGGACGAAAAACCGGCGATGTTGCCGCCGTGCTCCACTCGGTAATGCCCCCGATACGATGACAGAAACCATCCCAAGCCGTAGTTTTCAAAATGCAATGTCGGATTATTGGCCGCAGGAACTGCCTCTCTGACCACCATTTGCGAGCTCATCGCTTCGCGCACATAGTCAGCGGGCAAGATTCGTTGTCCTTTATAGACGCCGTTATTTACCCAAAGCATTACCCATTTTGCCATTTCACTCACCGATGTATTGATACCTCCGACCGCCGACATGACGTCCAAATTGTAGTAATCCAACTTGTGTATTTTGTCGTCGTCCGTAACCGTATAGCCCAATGCTCTATCCTTATTGACAGCCATCGTATCCACCGAAAAATTCACATTTGTAATACCCAAAGGCTGAAAGATTTTCTCCCTTACAAAAGCCCGGTACGACTTTCCACTAAGGTTTTCCACTATCTTGCCTTGAGCCAAGAACATAAAATTATTGTATTGCCATTTTTCACGTAGACCGTAATTGGGTTCCAAATACTGAATTCTTTTGAGCAATGTATCGGTCGAAGAGGTGGTAAAAAGCGCCCAGGCATCGTCGTGTCGCGGAAGGCCGGTGCGATGGCACATGAGGTCGCGCAAGGTGATATTTTTGTTCATTTCATCGTTGTAGAACGTCAATTGCGGCAGGTATTCCCGTACGCGGTGATTGAAATCCAACTTGTTTTCACCGCGTAAAATCCCTAAGGCCGCACAGGTGAAAGCTTTTGTGCAACTTCCGGCGGCAAATTGGGTATGCTCCGTCACGGGAATTTTATTCTCCACATCGGCGTAACCAAACCCCTTGGCATACACCACTTTGTCTTTTTCGACCACGGCCACGGCAAAACCGGCACATTTCCAGTCTTTCAGCACGCGGGCAAAAGCGGTATCCAAACCGGCAAATCGGGCATCAGCAACAGGTTGTTGCGCCACGGCAGCACGATACCCAAGTAATAAGAGAAGCGTAATTTTTTTCATCGTTTTGTGTTTTCAAACTGTATACAAAACTAAGGCACCGAAAACGAAGCGATTTGTTAAATCCTGCTAATTCCAAACTTTCCAAGTCTGTACCATCCAACTCAAAGACTTGGAAAGTTTAGACGGGTCCTACAAAACTTTCCATGTCTGTACCATCCACCTCAAAGACTTGGAAAGTTTAAACGGGTCCTACAAAACTTTCCATGTCTGTACAATTCGTTTCAAAGACTTGGAAAGTTTAAACGGGTCCTACAAAACTTTCCATGTCTGTACCATCCAACTCAAAGACTTGGAAAGTTTAGACGAGTCCTACAAAACTTTCCCAGTCTGTACCATCCAACTCAAAGACTTGGAAAGTTTAGACGAGTTTGAAAGCTTTGGAAGGAGAATAGCCAAAATGCTTTTTGAAAGACTTACTGAAGGCAAAAATATCCGAGAAACCCGACGCAAACGCGGCCTCCGATACCGAAGTCCGATCTTTTTGCAACAATGTGAAGGCATAGTGTAGGCGCTTCTGAATCATATATTGGTTGGGTGTTTGCCCGAAAACAGATTTGAAAAGGCGAAAAAAGTGGTATTCAGACATACACGCTTCCTTGGCAACGGCCTCAACGGTCAAGGGATGACAAAACAGTTCATCTATCAATTCCTTCCCTCTTGAAACCCGTTTGTACAGGTCTTTCTTAGTGATCGGCTTAATGCTCGGAATGGCCTGCAACTGTCTAAAAACGGGAATTTGGTCGACAATGATCTGCTCGGAAAGGGTATAAAAAAACTCTTTATTGACGACTTCCCGACTTACTTCATTTCGCAAAACAGCGTTGTGCAGTCTGCGCAAAATCGCGCCGAGGTGCGTGGAAGCGGCATCATATTGTTGTTCCAAAAATAGCCCGGTACTGAAAAACTGCCCCAATGAAGCATCCATAAAAGCCGTATCGGGTCGGCACTGACTTGCCACCACTTCTGCCAACAATTCCGGGACAATATTGACGCAAATACCTGTTACGTATTGATTTTCTTCAATTTCGACATGTCCTTCACTTACTCCGTTCGACAGCAAATACTTCCCCGCTCCGACCGGAAATTGGCAACCGTTCAACGTGTATCTTTCCACACCGTCCATCACGTATTTAATGGCAAATCCCTGCGATTTTACGGGATAATAAAATCCTTTCAGCGAAGAGACAACCAACAGATTATCATCGTATTTGATGGAATCTATGGTATTTCGAGTTTCTTCCGACAAATGCACCATGGGAATTGGGTACGCGTTTACGTTTGCAAAATCAAGCTATCATTTCCTCAACTCGTCACACTGACGCAGGAGGTGTCTATAACTTTCAAATTAAAGCACTTAGCTGCACGTGAGGAAGAGATTTATGATGAGTGGCAAGAAGCGGCCTGATAAATAAATCCACACAAGACTCTTAAATTACCTCTAAAGTTCGATTGAAAAATGACCCTCTCAACAAAGTAAATTCGGTCTTTTAAACAAAGTCTGTCAGAAAAACGCCTTCTACCTTTGTCTCAACAAAAAACAACTGAAAAAATGGGACAGAACAATGATCAGGGAGCGTTACAGAAACCGATAGGTTCGGGATTTAACGCCGCATCAACAACCAATGATGTCATCAAAGGCATTGACCTCACAGGGAAAATTGCCATCGTAACGGGTGGAAACACGGGCATCGGCCTGGAAACCGCCAAAACCCTTGCCGCCGCAGGAGCAACCGTCATCGTGCCCGCCCGAGATGTTGAAAAAGCAAAGAAAAATTTGGCAGGCATCGCCAATGTCGAATTGGAAACAATGGACCTAATGAATCCAGATTCCATTGATGCCTTTGCCGAAAAATTCTTGGCATCCGGCAGACCGCTGCATTTACTTATTCACAATGCGGGCATTATGTGGGTTCCGCTGCGCAGAGACAGCCGGGGCATCGAATCGCAGTTGGCAACCAATTATCTGGCGCAGTTTCAACTTACGGCAAGAGTGTGGCCTGCTCTGATAAAGGCGAATGGAGCAAGAGTCATTAATGTATCCTCCGACGGCCATCGGTTTGCTTCGTTCGATTTTGAAGACCCCAATTTCCATCACCGCAACTATGAAACCTTGCAAGGGTATGGACAATCCAAAACGGCAAGCAATCTTTTTGCCCTTGAACTGGACCATCGCGGCAAAGCATTCAATGTAAGAGCCTTTTCGCTGCACCCTGGCTCTATCAACGGAACCGAATTAGGAAGAGAGGCTCCGATAGCGTTGTTTCAGCAAATGGGCTTTTGCGATGCTGCGGGAAATATCCTGCCCGAAGTGGCAGCATCGCTGAAAACAATTCCGCAGGGAGCGGCCACCACCGTGTGGTGTGCCACCAGCCCACTGCTCAACGACCTGGGCGGGGTGTATTGCGAAGATGCCGATATCGCCGAATTATCTCATGATGCTTCTCTGCCGGGCGGCGTAGCATCTTATTCATTGGACGAAGCCAACGCGAAACGTCTGTGGGAAGTAAGCGAAAAATGGACGGGAATACCATTTCAAATCAATAATCCCACAACCATTGAAAATTCAGGGCAAGAAACAAAATCTGCCTCCGCCCTGCTGAAAGAGTATCTGGAAAGCGTAAGTGCCGGTAATCCAAAAGCAACTGCTTCCTTTTTTGCCGAAGACGGTTACATAGATGCTCCTTACGTTGAATCATTGGGGATGCCGTCAAAAATCACGGGCGCAGCAGCCATAGAAGCCACCATGCAGGGGCTTCTGCAAAATGCCCCCAACTTTCATTTTACAAGCATCAAAATCATTTTGGAAACGCCTACCGAGGCCATTGCCGAATATGAAAGCGAAGCTGTTTTGGCAAATGGAAAAAGCTATAAGCAATTATACATGGGCCATGTAACCTCAAAAGAGGGGAAAATTACCTGCCACCGGGAATTCCTGAATACCATTCCATTTGTGGAAGCATTTTTTCCAAACGGCTTAAAAGATTTAATCACTTCTAACTAACAACTGCCATGAGAGTAACGAAAGAAATGCACCACAAAGAACTGCAACCCAATTATGCACTAATGAAATTGTCATCACGGTTGCTGATGAACAGCGTAGGCGTCAGATTGCTGAATGCCAACAGTGCCCGGTCGAAAGGAAAAAATATAGAAGGATTGCACTGCGAAGAAAGATACATACCAAGCAGGAACGGCGGCCCCGAAATACGGGTGAGAATATTCAAGCCCTGCCACTACGTCGGCAACCTCCCCGGAATGCTTTACATTCACGGCGGAGGGCTGATTATGGGCACTCCGGAAGATTACCTTGCCATTTTCAAAAACTATATTGATGCAAAACCCTGTATCATCATAGCTCCCGATTATCGCAAGGCTTTTGATGCCCCTTATCCTGCCCCTTTTAATGATTGCTACGATACGCTGTTGTGGATGAACGAAAATACCGCCTCATTAGGCATTATTCCTGATAAATTGATTGTCGCCGGGCATAGCGCCGGCGGTGGCATTGCCGCCGCCGTTACCTTAAAAGCCACCGACACGCAGGATGTAAAACTTGCGTTTCAGATTCCGATTTATCCCATGCTCGACGACAGACAAGACACTGAATCGGCCAGAGACAATAACTCTGCCGGGTGGAATTCCAACGCCAATAAAATGGGTTGGTCTGCCTACTTACGAGACCTGCATGTACATCGAAAAGAAATCCCTGCTTACGCAGCACCCGCCAGGGCCAAGGATTATTCTCAGTTGCCGCCTGCCATTACGTTTGTTGGTGACTTAGAACCTTTCCGAGACGAAACCATTGCCTATGTAGAAAATCTCAAACAGGCAGCCGTTCCCGTAACTTTTAAGCTGTTTGAAGGTTGCTACCACGCCTTTGAAGTGATGTTTCCTACGTTGGAAATAAGCAAAGAAGCTTGGGCATTTCTGTTGACTTCTTACAGCGACCATGTCGACAAGTACATTTATTCAAAAAATTGATTCGTATCCCTCAGGAAGAGCAGAAAGAAATAACTGCTCTTCCTTTATCAAACATCGTTTTCAACAATGACAGCAAGCAAATACATCGTCATTCCCCTTCTCACCTGCCTGTTACTGCTCATGGATTGGTATGTATGGCAGGCGGTAAAAGTGGTTTTTCAAAACAATACCGCGCAAACTCAGCAGATTGTCAAATGGATTTTTTGGGGCATCACAGCAATGACTATCTCGGGTTTATGGATATACAATTTTGCTGACCCTGACACCTTAGGGCGTAAGCTGCGAACGGCCCTTCTATTCAGTGTGTTCACTGTTTACGGCTCAAAGCTGTTTTCAATCCTGTTCATTTTTCTTGATGATGTGATCCGTTTTTTCACTTGGACAAAAGGGAAATTATTTTCCGGCCATGAAACAGCAAACACCCTCATCGAAAGCAGCCCTACCCTCACGCGATCGGAATTTTTGATGAAAACAGCGTTAGTCGCGGCATCCCTTCCGGCAACCGCCTTAACGTGGGGCCTTTTGTCGGGGGCGCATGATTACCGCATTCGTCGTGTGAGACTGGCCCTAAAAAATCTTCCCCGGCCGTTTGAAGGCATGACCATCGGGCAAATCTCAGACATTCATTCGGGTTCTTTCTTTAACAAAACCGCCGTGAAAGGAGGCGTAGAGCTGCTCTTGAAACAAAAACCCGATATGGTATTTTTTACGGGCGATCTGGTAAACGACCGAGCCAATGAAGTAAACGATTACGTTGACCTGTTTGCTAAAATAAAAGCGCCGTTGGGTGTTTACAGCACCCTTGGCAACCATGACTACGGTGCTTATGCAGGCTGGCCAAGCCCTCAAGCCAAAAAACAGAACCTGGAAAACGTAAAGCAGGCACATAAAGTACTGGGTTACGACTTGCTGACAGACGACCATCGAATTATCAAGCTGGGGGGTGAAAAATTGGCCATCATTGGTGTCGAAAACATCTCAGCGAACGAGTCTATTTTTCCCAATAATGGTAACTTACAACGGGCAATGGTGGGCACAAGTGAAGCTTCGGTCAAACTCTTACTGAGCCACGACCCCACACATTGGGACATGGAAGTAAACAGCCGCTATACCGACATTGATGTGATGTTCAGCGGGCATACCCACGGGTTGCAATTAGGCATTAACGTGGGCGGCAAAACCTACTCACCGGCCCAATGGCAATACAAACAATGGGCGGGATTGTACCAAAAAGGCGATCAGCAGTTATACGTCAACCGTGGATTTGGGTATTTAGGATTTCCCGGACGCGTGGGTATGCCTCCCGAAATAACTATCTTTGAACTGGTAAGAGCGTAATATTGATTTAACCCTGATTAGAAACAGCATTGAAATATGGAACACGTATCGAACTATTTAACCCCTGAAATAAAACTTTCCTGCTACGAGGATCACTTTTTCAAATCTGAAATTGTGTTTGACCAGCACATGCTCGTGTGGTTCATTTCCGGCGAAACAAAAATCGTGCAGGCAGAAGCCACCCACCGCTTTAAAACGGGTGATATTTTTCTGATTCCGAGAAACAAGCCCGCCACCATCATCAATTATCCCAAAGACGGTTTACCCCACAAAACCGTAGTGATGCTGTTGACGACCAAAATTCTGAGGGATTTTTACAGTACCATTGAGATAAAAACCAAAATGGCAGCAGTTCCCAAAATTCGCAGTTTCAGCAACCACCCTTTACTGGAGAGTTGCCTTACTTCTTTGATTCCCTATTTTGAATTGCAAGGCTCCTTTCCCGAAAATTTGGCCTCGTTGAAAATCACCGAAGCAATCAGTATTTTAAGAGCCATCGACCCCGAAGTGGACAGCGTATTGGCCAATTTTGACGACCCGTACAAAGTGGATTTAATCAGCTACATGGAGAAAAACTACATGTTCAATATGCCCATCGAAAAATTTGGCTACCTGACGGGCCGAAGTTTAACCACTTTCAAGCGTGACTTCAAAAGAGCCTTTAACACCACGCCCCAAAAATGGCTTACCCAAAAACGATTGGAACTGGCCCACTATCAGATTGCCGAACGGAAAGTAAAACCGATTGAGGCTTGCTACGAAACGGGCTTTGAAAACCTTTCCCATTTTTCGTTTGCCTTCAAAAAACAATTCGGATATGCGCCGACGGAAGCAGCCCAATCCAATTATGTACATCTCAGATAGAGATTGCGCAGGTCAAGAAACCGTCTGATAAATAAATGGGCAATGAGTTGCGGCAATGCAGCTGTTGGTGGCAAGCGTGTAGCGCTCAATCTATCCACTATGATAATCAGCATTGTAATTGCGTTACGGCTCCCAATTCTCATATGGACTAACTTACCATTTTCCGAGACAATCACTTGTAATTAAAGATGAACTACTCTATTTTTGCAGAAATCATTCAAAATAAGCCATGTTGATAGAGTTTAGAGTCTCCAACTATCGTTCAATAGGTGAGGAGCAAATTTTGAGTCTAATTCCTGCTCCAAAGCAAAAGGAATATTCAGACAATATCATTTCCAAAGGGAAACACCACTCCTTAAATGCTTTAGCTATTTATGGAGCCAACGGAAGTGGAAAAAGCAATCTTTTGCTTGCAATGGGGTTACTTGACAAACTTATTCATCTTTCTGCACGGTCATCCTCCACAACTAAATTACCTTTTGACCCATTTTTACTTCGCGAGGGTTGGGATAAAAAGCCCACAAAATTTGAAATTACTTTTATTATAGACGAAGAAAAGTACAGGTATGGTGTTGAATTTTACAAAGAATCTATAGAAAGTGAATGGTTATACAGAAAGGGTCAAGGTAGAGAAGTTGTATTGTTTTTAAGACAAGGAGATATTATAGACCCTTCATCTGGATTTAAAGGGAATGCCAAAATAATTGACTTAGCAATTGAAGCAACGAAACCTAATGCGTTGTTTCTTTCTACTTGTGATATGTTTAATGTTGAAGAAGCTAAACTAATCTTTCAATGGTTCAAGCACTTTAACAACATAGACGGTATTGACACCGAAGATGAAGAAATAAGGACGGTAACTATGTGGGATAATGAAACCGACAGAGAAGATATAACTCACTATTTATTGAGATTGAATCTTGGTTTTATAGGCGTAGATATTTTTAAAAAGGATTTTGAAGAATCAGACTTACCCAAAAGCATCAATGAAACCACCAGAAATTTGTTAGTTAAAGACTTGTCGGGTTCACAAGGTTACTCAATTCAGGCATTACATAAAACGTATTCATTAGATGGTAAAGAAACAGGAAAAAGTAAGCCTTGGCCGTTTGATGAAAGAGAGTCAAAAGGTACAAATAAAGCATTACATCTAAGCGGTCCTATTTTATGGGCGTTAAAAAATGGAGGTGTCCTAATTATTGACGAAATAGAGGCAAAAATGCACCCCTTATTGACGTTGGATACTATAAATATGTTTTTAAATAAAGAAACTAATCCTAACAATGCCCAAATAATTTTTGCCACTCACGACACAAACTTACTTTCATATTCAGATCTTAGAAGAGACCAAATTTATTTCACCGAAAAAAACCAATGGGAATCTACAGAAATATTCTCTTTATCTGACTTCGTTTATCTGGGAGACCTAAAATCTTCTAAAGCTGCAAAGGAAAGACCTGACACAGATAAAGAGAAAAGATATTTTGAAGGAAGGTATGGAGCTGTACCGTTTTTAAGTCCTTTTAAACCATTAAAATCGAAAAATAATGGCAAAAAAAGGTAAGCTAAAAAAGTTTCAAGAAAAGGAATTAGAGGAACGACCCGTTAGATTTAAGCGGTATCAATATTTGTTTCTAATAGTATGTGAAGATGAAAATACAGAGCCTGCCTATTTTGAGCGTTTCAAAAACCAAATTCCTAAAGAAACTATTTTTCTTAGACCGGTAGGAACAGGTAGAGATGCGAAAGGTGTTGTAGAACAAGCGATAGTAGAAAGGGAAAAACTTTCGTTTGAAGCAAAAAAAGAGGTGGATGTAGTATGGGCTGTCTTTGACAAAGATGATGCTGATGAAAACGCAGCCAAAATTAAACGATTTGAAGATGCATTTAAAATAGCAAAAAGCAATAATATTGAAACAGCATACAGCAATGAAGCTTTTGAATTATGGCTTTTGCTGCATTTAACTGAGGTTGATGCCAATACAGCATTACCAAGAGCAGAAATATATGCATTATTGCAAGAGAATATAAGAGACGATGAAGCACATAAAACATTTGAATACGAACACGGAAATGCTTCGATATTACAAATCATAGATGAAATAGGAAACCAAACCAACGCTATTAATAGAGCAGAAATATTACTACAGAAACAACATGGCAAAACAGCAATTGAAGCCAATCCAAGCACCAGGATTCATATACTCGTAAAAGAACTTTTAGAATGGATAACCTATTTTTCATACAAACCATATTAAAAGAAAGCTAATAAAGTACACTGACAAATACCACCCACCAACCCTATATGATTGAACATTTCCCCTTTTACCTTTCATTGATCGTCGTTATTGTACTGCTCATCATGTTGGCAGACAAACTGAAAGTGGCCTATCCGGTGCTGCTGGTAGTCACCGGATTGCTGATAAGTTTACTGCCCGGACTTCCTAAAATACACATTGAGCCGGAGTTGATTTTTATCATTTTTCTGCCTCCGCTGTTATACGATGCGGCCTTTGCCATGTCGTGGAAAGAACTGTGGCGGTGGCGGCGCATTGTCACGAGTTTTGCGTTTATCGTCGTTTTCTTTACGGCTTTGTCGGTGGCGTTTGTGGCGGATTGGTTCATTCCCGGGTTCTCGTTGGCATTGGGATTTTTGCTGGGCGGTATTGTGTCACCTCCTGATGCCATAAGCGCGAGCGCTATTCTGAAATTTGTCAAAGTACCGCGTCGAATGTCGTCCATTTTGGAGGGAGAAAGCTTGCTGAACGATGCTTCTTCACTGATCATTTTTCGCTTCGCCCTGATTGCCGCCACCACCGGGCGCTTTGTGTGGCAGGAAGCGGCCCTTAGTTTCGGGTGGATGGTCATCGGGGGCGCCGCCATCGGCGTATTGGTCGGTTGGCTGTTTATGAAAGCCCATAAATACCTACCCACCGATGCCAATATGGACATTGCCCTGACCTTGGTCACGCCTTATGTGATGTACATAGCCGCGGAAGAAGTACACAGCTCGGGGGTATTGGCAGTGGTGAGTGGAGGTTTGCTGATGTCAAGCAGAAGACATTATTTTCTGAGCAGTTCGTCTCGGTTACGAGGAGTCAATGTGTGGCAAAGCCTTGTGTTTCTGCTGAATGGCTGGGTGTTTTTATTGATTGGACTCGATTTGCCCGAAATCAACGAAGGTCTAAAAAAGGAAGGGACCGCACTCTCCGTAGCCATCGGATACGGGTTATTGATCACATTTGTGTTGATCATCGTACGGACTTTGGCCTCCTACGGAGCCGTGGTTGTCACCCAAATAGCAGGTCGATTTATTGAGGTAGCCGACAGAAATCCGGGCTGGAAAGCTCCCCTCCTATTAAGTTGGTCCGGTATGCGCGGCGTGGTATCCTTGGCGGCGGCCTTGTCCATACCGATAGAAATGAGCGCCGGAGTTCCGTTTCCGCACCGAAACCTGATTTTGTTCATCACTTTTGTCGTGATTTTAGTCACTTTACTTTTACAGGGGCTTACCCTTCCCTGGTTAATTAAAAAGGTAGATCTGCCCGATTTCCACGATTATCTTCCCGAAGAAGAAACAGAACGTTTGCTCAAAAAGGGAATGCATGAGCATACCTTACAGTACTTCAACACCAACTACAAGCGTCATCTTGTAAGTAATAGCATCCTGCGGCAAAAGGTAGCCTTTTGGGAACAGAAAAGCAACCCGGAACCCGATGAATACATTTCGGAAGAAACCAAAAAAATCTATTTGGATATTTTAGAACAACAAAGGGTGTGGCTACGAAACCAAAACAAAACCGACAATAAGATTGATGAAGAAATCATCCGAAAGTTTTTGTACGGGATAGACCTGGAAGAAGAAAAGCTCAAATACACGTAAGCAAATCAGCCGAATGCTAAAACAAAAGCGCCCATTGAACAATGGACGCTTTTGAGATGAGACCCTTACAGGGTGACAAAAGAGCGATTACCAGCCGATGCCGTAATCTTCGCCGTGGTTGGAGGAGCCACCCCAAAAAGTGTTATGCACCCAATCAAAATAAATGGCATTGATAGGGCCACTGGTACGTTCCTGATAATTTATTTTGTAGCCCATTCGGCCTAAATCCTTTCTTGTCCACGCCGGCATCGCTTCGTTGAGCGTGAGTCCTCCGTTAATTCGTTCGTGGTCGCCGAAGCTCGAATACATCTGCAAGGTTTTGAAACTCGGCGCTTCGCAGGCTTCCTGTACGGTCATGTTGAACTCTACGACGTTAAGGAAAAATTGCAGTAACAACTGATCCTGTTCATCTCCCGCCTGCTTGGCAAAAGACAAAAACGGCTTACCGTCTTTCAATGCCAAACTCGGGGTCAACGTTACACGCGGACGTTTGCCCGGCTCTACGACGTTGAATGGATTTTCTTTGGGATCCAACACAAAGGCCTGCATCCGTTGGCTCATACCGATACCCGTATTGCCCGCAATGCATGCCGGCACCCACCCGCCGCTGGGCGTGACGGAAACGACCCATCCTTCTTCGTCCGTGGTTTCGATGGAGGTAGTACCGGCGGTAAAATCAGCCTCAAATTTTTTGTCTAATGTTGCATTGTTTTTAGGGTCAAACAGGCTTGCGCTGCCCCATTTTTTCAACATATCCTGATACGGATTGGCCTTACCTTCAAACGGATACGGATCGCCGGGACCTGCTTTAGGGTCATTCATTTCAGGATTGATGAGCTTGCTGCGCTCTTTGGCGTACTCTTTGGAAAGCAGCCCTTTCATCGGTTCTTCGGGACCGAAAGCAGGGTCACCGTAATAAAAATCACGGTCGGCAAACGCCAAATTCATGGCCTGATACAGCGTGTGAATGTAGCGCGTAGAGTTGTACCCCATGCTTTTGAGGTCAAAATTTTCCAAAATATTCAGGGTTTGGAGCATGGCCGGGCCTTGGGTCCACTGTTGCAACTTATAAACGTCAATGCCTTTGTAGTTGGTTACCATCGGCTCTTCGATCTTCACTTTCCAGTTGGCCAGATCCTGTTCGGTGATCAATCCACCCTGTTCGCGGCAACCTCTCGAAAATTCTTTGGCAATCTCACCTTTATAAAACACGTCATAAGCGGCATAAATGGCATCCTTCCGTGATTTACCTTTGGCCAAGGCCTGTTGCTCCGCACTCACCAATTTTTTCAATGTTTCGAGTAAATCTTTTTGGACAAATACCTCACCGGCATCGGGTGCTTCGCGGTTCGCACCCAAGTGCGGCAAAAATACTTTTTTAGAATAAGGCCATTGCTTGATAAGGTCTTTGCCTTTTTCGATCGAATTGGCGGTCTGGGCTTCGATGGGGTAACCGGCCGCCATTTCCATAGCGGGCGCCAAAACATCTTTCAACGACATGGTTCCGTACTCGGCCAACATCGTCATCAATCCGCCGGGCGTACCGGGCGTGACGGCCGCCAACGGACCGTATTGCGGCGGGTATTTCATGCCTTTTCCTTTGTAAAACTCAGGCGTGGCCCCCGTCGGCGCTACACCGTGGGCGTTGATGGCGATGACCTTTTTGGTTTTGGGGTTGTAAATGAGCGCCTGCGTCTCCCCTCCCCAGCTCAACACATCCCACATGGTACAGGTAGCGGCCAACATGGCGCAAGCGGCATCAATGGCATTGCCGCCTTTGGTAAAGGTCATGGCACCTGCCGTAGCGGCCAACGGCTTGCCCGTAATGGCCATCCAGTGCTTTCCGTGCAGCGGCGGTTTTTGGGTAGTAACCGGTAAGTTATTGAATGCCTGCGCATTACTCTCAAAAACAGCAAGGAGTGATGCACAGAAAAACAGCAGAAGGCGAAGTGGTTTCATAGAGATTTCAGTCAGGTTTGTTGATTTATTCTTAAAAATACGGATAGCTTTTCAGGATGTCAAATGAAGGGGGCGTATTTATGACGGGAAGAGGGAATTTTAGAAGTACCGATACGAATAATCATCATTTTTGCTTATTACCTATATTTCACCATGTTAGAGCTTCAGGAATTTTATCAAATAGCTTTTTCCACTTTGTATTGACTTTGCTTTCTATCATTTTGATACTGTACCATACAGAGGGATGCTGATGGTTTCCAATAGATTTTTTGTAACTTATTTTGATTTCATCTTTTATACTTTCCAGAGGTTGGGTCAAGTCAAAACGGTCATCACAGGGAGTCAATAGGTTTTGTAATTCTTCTATTGTTAAAACCTCAAGTATTCTCACCAATCTTTCCAGCATTTCATAATAATATCTTGCTGCACTTTTTCGAGTTACTAAAAGCGGATCTCTCTTATTCAATTCAAGGATTTCAAGTGTTGATTTTACTTTGTTGATATCTCTCTTCGACAATCCCGGTATAGTGTCAAACTTAAATGTCATTAGATTCAAAATCATAAACTCATTTGGATTTTCGGTTCGCGGATTAATGAATGCCCCAATTTTCGACAAAGGCTCAGTACCTCTATTTACGACTATTAATTCATTATCAGCATCTAACACATGACATTTATCTAACTTATAACCGGAATTGCACTGTTTGCATGCCAAAAGATAGTTCTCCCACTGAAATGCCTTATCAGGGAAAAATGACTTGGGATAAATATGTTCTACATCATTAGCCTCACTTTGTTCGCAGTAATTGCAAATACCTTCAGAAACGCACAAGCCATATAACCGGGTTGTTATTTTTTCGAAAGCCTGCTTCCCTTTAACCCCTCCTTTTGAGTTCCAAAGGCTTTGGGCTTTTTCCACTTTCTTTGCAAAAGTCAGTTCGTTATCTACTTTAAACTGCAAATTGTCCAACTCTTGTTGTACATCTTTATCTAAATCATTAGAAGCCAGTTGGATCATCTGTACTTAGTATTTTTTGTAATTCCAGTCTTTCTTTGTCTTCTTCTTCGGTTATTTTCCCAAAGGCAGAAAGCATATTTAAGTGCCCCAATCTTTCAAGTTTTTCTTCTGATTTTCCCGAACGTACGGGAGACTGTCCAAACAATTCCGTGCCATAAGCATCCAGTATGTTACCATATATCAAGCGTTCTCTTTCTATTCCCGTCACTTCTCCGGACTCTATATCACTACCCGGAGCCGCCAATCGCCATATACTTCCCTTTTCACAGGCCCTACATACCAGAGGACTATGCGTCGTTACAATAAATTGAATTTTAGGGAAATACATTGTAAACCACTCCCCGATACGTGTTTGCCATGTAGGATGAAGATGGGCATCAATCTCGTCTATTAACACCACGCCCGGTAAATCAATGATGTTTTGACCATTGTTTACGTTCTCAAAAACCTTTTCTTCACCATAACTTCTAATAAGTTGGCGAATTAATTCAAACATCAGACAAAGAATTGAGCGGTATCCATCACTCATTTGCATTGAGGCAATAATATTACCATAACCATCCTTAAAACAAACACCATCAAGGTCAACATCTGCTATCATAGCACCATGAGGCAGCAACTTTGTCTCATTTATAAATTGCATTATATTTTTTAAAGTAGGCTTATAATCTTGATTTTTACGTATCGAAACTGATTCTTCAATATACAAGTCTCTTAAAAAACGTACTGCCTCTGACAAGGCAATACCTTCTCCAAATATAGAAAAGTGCGCTCCTAAATGAGGATTTGATTGATAAATTACATCTGTCCCAGATTCGCCTCCCGAAAATCTTCTAAAAGGTCCATAACCTACTGAAAACCAACCTAAAAAATGTTTCTCTTCTTGATATACCGGTATCGGCGTCGGCGTCGGGGTTGGCGGTGGATATGGCACACTACTACTTGTAGTTAGAGAATCTCCAGATTTTTTTTTCATTGTCCTCTCTCCCCTGAAGTATACTTCTAATAATGATGCTTTATTTTTATTCGATTCACGCTCAAAGGAGATTTTATTATATGTTTCTTTAGTTGAATGGTCAAATGTTATATCAGGTGAAATAATTGCTTCTATGAAGCCTAAATCTTTATTATTCTTGAGCCACTCACTCCAGTTTTGTCTAGCAGCATTAATATCCTGGATATCAAGCATAGCAAGAGCAATAGATTTTACAACCGTCGATTTCCCGGCGCCATTATCTCCAATGATCACATGCCAACCTGCGGGCTCATGAAATGTCATTTCAAAATCAGAAATAGACCGAATATTGTTGATGGTTACCTTTTTTACGTACATACTATTTCCCTTTTGTGCCAAAATTAACCATTTTCTTACTATTTATTGAATTGATATGAATGCAAATCATCCTCTCCTCCCGGGCAGACGCAAGGCCTGCCCCTACATGCCCTTTATAAATGTTCCCCGAATTTACGGTTCTATGAATCCATAGGTATTTCCCAAATCGTCATTACTCAAATAACATATTTTTTTATGAGTGTTTTCCTTTCCATAAATTCGCAACGCAGATTCAGGAAGGCATTTTTAATACATTTGCCGTTAACACCTAAACACTTTTACAGACAACTCATTATGGAAAAAGAAATTACCAACAAGCTTCACAGTTACGGATTACAGGAATACCTATCACTGGGCTATATCTATCTGATCATTTTAGGAATTGTCGACGATGTGATTTACTATAAGTTTTTAGGGATTAATATCTTAAACTATTCCGCGATTTCCGACGTACTGATGTCGCCCGTCAATACGCTGCTTTATGATGTTCGGGTGTTGGTTCTGGTCCTGATTGCAGTTTGGATTACGTATCTTCTCTATTTTAAAGCCTTTCCTCACTTTCATCACAGCAGTCGCGAGAAGGCTTGGTACAAAAAGATGGTGAAAGATGTGGAGAAGGTAGATGAAAAGTACCGAGACTTTCAGGAGAACAAAAAAATCCCCTTTATGTTGGTATTTATTGCCTGCGTTTTCCTGGGGTTGCGCGTCGGAAATGGCCATAAAACCAAACAGAGCATCGAAAAAGGTAATCATAAGGCAAGTCACACGATCCTGTTCAATGATAATGTTACCAAACGGGTGAGAATTCTCGGCCAAAACAGCGCTTATATTTTCTATTTGGTGGAAGGTCAAAAAAGGGTAATTACCATGCCCATCAGCGGAAATGTGAAAGAAATAGTACCCGTTGTGGATTAAGGATTTTTCAACATTGCAAATCGTTCCATGTCTTCCCTAAGCAATTTTGTCAGTTCTTCTTCTTTCGGCAAGTAGAGGTGATATTGGCTTGCTAAAATACTCTGATTGTTTTGGGGTAAAGTGTATTTTACCACGGCATTGTTTTTATCGGTGCAAAGTAAAATTCCGATGGTTAGATTTTCCCGTTCAAGTTTTTCGATTCGATCATAATAGTTGACATACATCTGCAACTGCCCAAGGTCTTCATGTGTGAGTTTATGGGTTTTAAGTTCAAATAACACAAAACATTGCAAGAGGCGATTATAGAATACTAAGTCAATGAAAAAATCATCGCCTTCCAAGTGAATACGTTTTTGACGTGCCACAAACGAGAAGCCATTTCCTAACTCCAACAAAAATTCCTGTAGGTGTGTAATCACAGCTTGCTCAAGGTCCTTTTCATAGTAGGCCGCTTCGCGTTTCAATCCCAAAAACTCCAACACCATAGGGTCTTTGATAATATCTTGGGGTGTAACAGGTAATTGTTCACCACGAGCAACGGCTAAAACAGCCTCTTTGTCATTGCTCAGTAAGAGGCGTTCATATAGGAGGCTGTTTATCTGACGTTCCAATTGACGGGATGTCCAGAGATTTTTGGAAGCTTCTGCAACATAAAATGCTCTTTTGTCTTCATCCGTTATGGGTAAAAGCAATCTGTAGTGCGTCCAACTAAATTGTGAACGCAGTGCGTTCACAATTGGGAAAACTCGGTAAAACTGCCTATACCAGTTGAGATTTCTAAATGAAAAACCACTCCCGAATTCAGGTTCAAGCGCTTGCGCCAAATTACGTATCAGGTATTTTCCGTATTCAGCGCGGTCTTTCCCTTGTTGCTCTTCCTCGAAAATTCGTTGACCAATATGCCAATACATCAACACTCGTTGGTGGTCAATGGCTCTTACGGCATTTTCGCGGGCATTGGCAATGATTTTTCGTATTTCAGCAACGAAGTTGGGATTTAAGAGCATATTAAATGATTTTTTATACTCTCTTTGACAACGTAAACCGGTATTGGTCACATCATCCCTCGCGCTTTCAATTCCAAATACTTATTCACTGTATTGGCGTTCAGGCCTTTAGGAGCGGTGAGGATGGGTGCCACTTACAGCAATTCTATAATTGCCTTCATGGTTACAATTTGGGTATTGGAATATTTTCGAAGTAATAGCAAATCGGGATCGCCTGTAATTAGAGAATCAGCCCGGGCATCACGACTCAGGCTTAGAAGATAATGGTCATTACGATCCCGCCCAACCTTTACCAGAGAGGTAACCAGTACTTTAAGGGCAAATGCCTGATAAAAAGTGATAAAAGCTTTAACTGAAGATTCATCAATCCCTTTCTTCTGAAAATAAGCTTTTTGAGGAAACGCTCCTATTTCGTCAATGAGTTGATCGCAATAGATAAATTCCAGAATATCCAACCTTCCGACCAATTCACTAAATCTATCGCGGGTAATTCCTCCAATTAATACGCTGGCTATCAAATTAGGGACAATGATAATACGAAGCATACCAATCAGACAAAATTACCTTCCCGTATCTCTTTTACGGCTTTATTAATTTCAGATTGTTTAGCTGAGCGGTTGGGGAGTCCACCCAGAAAATCCCTCATACTTTGGGCTGCTTTCGCAGCTTTTGGTTTTGGAGAACGAGGGGTAATTTTGCGCTCTACTTTCACAAAATCCAACGATTCCAAATAGCGAAGCAACGCTTCAGCCTGTTTATTCTCTTTGATTGTGAGTGTTACCTGTGTCATGGTTTAAGCAATTACGTGAGATAGTCGGGACTGATTTCAACTATCAACAACATAAAATTAACACTTAATATTTCAATATGGTAATAGTGCAGTATAAACCAGTTTGGCTTGCATTAGTAATGCTAACCTGCTTTTACACCGGTATTCCTGAAGAATCTGTTCTCCTACATCATCCCTCGTGCCTTCAATTCCAGGTACTTATTCACCGTATTGGCATTCAGGTCTTTGGGTGCGGTGAGGATGGATTGAATGCCGTATTGCTCCAATTCTTTGACGATGCGGCGCTTTTCGTAGAAAAAACGTTCGGCAATGGTTTTAAGGTAAATATCTTCGGTATTTTCGGCGGGTGTTTTCAGTACTAAAGAAGTCTCGGTATTTTCGAAGAATACGACGATCAATAAATGGGTTTTGGCCAATCGCCGCAGAAAAGGCAATTGCCGATGCATGGCGTTGAGCGTCTCGAAATTTGTAAATAACAACAGCAAACTCCGTTGCCGAATGTGCATTCTGACGTGCGCGTATAGCGTTTCGTAATCGCTTTCCAGGTAGCGCGTTTTTTGTTTGTAAAGCGTTTCCAGAATTTTCTGCATTTGTCCCGTTTTGCGCTCGGCGGGCACAATTTGACCAATCACTTCCGAAAATGTGACGATACCGGCTTTGTCCTGTTTTAATAAAGCGATATTACTCAATACTAATGTAGCATTGATAGCGTAATCCAACAGCGTCAACCCTTCAAAGGGAGATTTCATCACGCGGCCTTTGTCGATAAGACAATACACCGCCTGCGAGCGTTCATCCTGAAAAGCGTTGACCATCAAACCATTACGGCGCGCCGTGGCTTTCCAGTTCACCGTTCGAATATCATCACCCTGAACATAAGGGCGGATTTGCTCAAATTCCATGCTCTGCCCCAGTCGCCGAATGCGCTTGATGCCCAGCTCGGTCAGGCGATTTGAAATAGCCATCAGTTCGTATTGGCGCATTTGCAGATACGACGGATAAACAGCTACCATCTTATTCTGCGAAAATTGAAACCGCCGTTTCATGAGTCCCAACGGACTTCTTACCAACACATTAACCGCTCCGAAGCTATATTCGCCACGCTTGGTCGGACGGAGTTCGTAGCGCAACAACTGCGTTTCGTTGGGGACCAACTCGGCCTCAAACAGTACATCACGTTTTTGAAATTGAAACGGGATTTCATCAATGATCTCTAACCGCGCTTTGAATCCGTAACGGTTTTCCAAATAGATCGTGATGGGATTAGGATCACCGTTGGAAAGGCGGTCGGTTACGTCGCGACGGGCAAATAGTCCGGCCTTAGTTCTAAAAAGCAAAACCAGATCCACCAACACCAACAACGCGGCTACCGCACTTACGATCTTGGCAATGCCAAACAAAAAAGGGAAGGCAAATGCCAACAAAAAAGTAGCCGTCAATCCAATAAAAACTTCCCAAAACAGGGTGGAAATATAGAGTTGCCGAAGGTATTTCAAGATGATAAGGGTTAATTATACTGCCTCAAAAACGATTAAACGCTATAACGTAAACTCTCCTGCCCCTTCGCGAATGATGTCAAAATTGTCGTCGGTGGCATCAATGACCGTAGACGGAACCAGTCCGCCGAAACCGCCGTCGATCACAATATCCACCAAATGTTGAAAGCGTTCAAAGATGATCTCGGGGTCGGTGGGATATTCCATGATCTCGTCATCATCGTCTTTAATGGAAGTAGTGATGATGGGGTGATCCAGTTCAAAAACGATCATACGCGTAATGGGATGGTCCGGCACCCTGATACCGACGGTCTTACGGTTGGCCAATACTTTGGGGACCTTATTATTGGCTTCCAAAATAAAGGTAAAAGGTCCCGGCAGCAGTCGTTTCATGATTTTAAACGCCGCATTGCTTACACGCGCATAATCTGAAATATGGCTCAGGTCGTGGCAGATAAACGAAAAGTCGTTTTTTTGAGGCTTGATTCCTTTGATACGCGCAATTCGTTCTACCGCCCGGGCATTATGTATATCACACCCAAGGGCATAAACGGTATCAGTAGGATAGATCACGATACCCCCATCCCGCAGGCTATTGACCACCTGCTGAATCTTGCGCGGCTCGGGTGTTTGGGGATGAATATGAATAAATTCGGCAGGCATTTTTACGATCCGTTATCTGTTGATCAATGACAAATTCGCCAAAATAGGTTTCGTTCTTACAAAATGTAATCGTTACAAACCTATGATTTTATTTGGATAACTGATAACGCACAACGGAGAACTTTATGATATTACCGCTTCAGTTGCACAAAAGGTACTCCCTGTTGCATCAACGTAAGATTGCGGTGGCTGCGCCACTTTGCATAGGGTTGATATAACCAGTTGACAGGCAAATGCAAACGGCACAGCAATACCAAAAATTCGGTCTTCCAGCCGGGATCTTCGATGTAGTTGAGTAATTTTCGAAAAGCGAGAGCCTGTTCGGCGTCTTCCGCTACGAAGCATTTTTTGATAAACTCCCGTATTCTACTCGCCAATATATCGTACTCTTCCTGCGAACGGCTCAGATCGTAGGCCTTGTTACAAACCTCCCAACTCGAGCGCAACATTGAATTGCCGACTTGGTAAAATTGGGTTGCCATAGAACCGGACAATACCCGTTTGTACATCAATACTTCGTCTATATAATGGTATTTGTAGTCGTGAGCTGAACGAATGAAAAAATCAAAGTCTTCGTAGCTTAGGTTTTCGTCGTAACCGCCAAGTTTCATCAATACCGATTTGCGTATCATGATGGTAGGCGTACAAATAAAATAACGCCGCAGGATCTCCTTGTAAATATCGCCCGAAGGAACTCGCCCTTCCGCATGCCCGTCGGGACCTAATGAGTAATGATAGCCTAATTTTTTGTCGGAAGAATCAATATAAGCTGCATTTGAAAATACAACTGCATAATCTTTAGGCAGGCTTTCGAAGGCCTGAACCTGCTTTTCGATGCGATCAGGGGGCATTACGTCATCAGCGGCCAAATCTATGACATACTTGCCCGTTGCTTCGCCAAGGCCTTGGTTAAAGGCCTTACACAAACCTATGTTGTGGGTATTTCGAAGAAAAATAACCTCCGGGTATTCATCCGTGAATCGCTGAATTACTCTTCTTGATTCATCAGTACTCGCATTGTCGATCACGATCAGCTGAATGGATGAATACGTTTGGTGTATGACCGATAAAAGGCTTTCCCGAACAAAAGGTTCATGATTGTAACAGGTGCAGATAACGGTTACGATTGGATTCATAAAGTCAGTATATGCGATACGCCGAAAAGTATAAACCGGCGTGTTTTGATAAGGTAAATGTAAAATATTAGGTTTTATTATCAGCCAAATGCCGGAGATTATTTAGTAAACGGTAAGAAACAGGCCTTTATTCGACATACAAAAACCAAGCTGTTTTTCATTTTTCGGTATATTATAAATTTATTTTTCAATTAAACATCTACAAATCAATAATTTATAAATTATACCATAAAAGGCAATAGTGTAAATTATCATCCCCTAACATTTTGGCACGGTTTTCTCTGCTATTTTATAATGATTTGATGTAGTAATACATCTTTCATTATTTATGGGTTAGGGTAGTACGTAAATGCCATTCCGGATTGTGAGTGGCATTTATTCTTTTTTCCCAGCATCAGATTTTTGGTGCTTAGCCCGCCAAATGCTGGTATTCAGTTCAAAACCAAAGATCAAAAGCAGCGCAACGAGGTAAAACCAGATGATCATGGCAATGATGGTACCGATAGAACCGTAGAGTTTGTTGTAACTACTGAATTGAGAAAGATAAAAGGAGAAACCATACGTAGCCAGAATGATCAAAAGCGACGCAATGATCGCACCAAGATTGAAGAAACGCCACCCGTGGTCCACTTTGGGTGCAAAACGATAAATGATGGCTACTGCCAGCGTAAACGCAAAAAACATGACCAGGTACCGAAGTGCATCCAACAAAAAGACGGTAAAATGATCTCCCAATAATATGGTTTGATGCAGCCAATCGACCAAAAAAGCGCCCACAATAATTACCAAGACTGCCAGAAAAAGTACAGTTGATAATAAAACCGTCAGCAATAAAGCAATTCCTTTGGCTTTAAAAAAGCCTCTGTTTTCTGAGGCGTGATCCACCATGTTGAAGGCAGTCATGAGTGCTCCCATGCCGTTGGTAGCGGTGAGTAACGCCAACACAAAACCAAACGACAAAATCCCCCCCTGCTTTCGACTGATGATGTCATAGATGGTTGCTGCCGCAAATTCGTACAGCGACCCGGGCATGGCGTCGCGCATGAAGTTCATGATCTGAGACTCCATGTTGGGAATCGGAAAATAAGGAATTAGGGTAAATAAAAACAGAATGGTGGGAAAAACGGCCAACGTAAAGTTGTAAGCTACGGCCGCCGCGCGTTGGTCTATATCATAGAAAAATATTTTTTCGATCAATAGCGTGCCAATATCGGCCAACGATACACTTTTCCCAAAGAACCGCTTTCGGTGCAGTAAGGCATAGCTTTTACGAAACGGCCTGTGTTTTGAATTGGACCAATTTTGAAGCATTAATAAGTTTCGAAGTAGTTAGAACCCGAAATTAGTAAACTTAGCCCTAATAATTCCACAAATTCCACTATATCGTCAATGGTGTTGAACCCTATAAGGCATATTAGTAAATACAAGGCCGGCTTTTAACTGCTTAATAAACCTATAAGGCCTCGTTAATCAGACCTTATAGGTTTGCTCTAAAAGAAAACCGTTAAACTCAAACGAGCGAAAAAGGGAGTTCCCGGTGTAAAGTGAATTTCTTCAACCGACTGCGCCTCGCCCTGTAAACGACTTTCAGTGGCAAATTGGGTTTCTTTCCAACGCGTATTGAACAGGTTTTGCACCGACAATCCGAGCGTGTAATTCTTGCGGCTGTAGTTAGCCTGCATATCCGTCACAAAATATCCTTTGGCGACGATGGAATTATCTTCATTGGCCGGTCGATTACCAATATAACGATACCGCAGCGAACCGCTGAAACCCGAATTGCTCTGTACCGACAAGCCGCCCGTTGTGGTAAAAATGGGCGCCAGCGGCAGGTAATTTTGGCCTTCCATAATGCCAATGGCGCGTGGTTTGGTCGTATTTATGTCTACGTCGGCATAAAGATGTTTGGTCAATTGATACCGTACAGACACATCAATTCCCTGCCGACGTGTTTTCCCGCCCGGCTCAACGACACCTGCATCACCCACATACACAAACTCCTGTTGCAGCCACAGATACCAAGCTGCGGCATTGATGAGCAGTTTAGGAAAAGGCTTAAAAATTACGCCCAAATCAGAGCCATAAGCAGCCGGCAATATCTGCCGTCCGCCCTGCGGAACCACTACACGCGTATCGTTGGAGTGAAATCCACGACCCGTGTTCAGATACAATTGAAAACGATTGTTGAATGTGTAATAAAAATTCAGCTTGGGCGATAAAATGGCCGCCGAAGCATGTTTTGTGGTAACAGGCGTAGCGAGCAAATCTTCGTATTGGTTACGAAAATAATCCAGTCGAAGTCCTGCATTGATCGAAAAATGATTGGAAACCTGAATCAACTCATCGGCATAGACTGCCGCGTTGAGTTCGTTGATGTTGCCCAATTGAATGTTATTGAGGGTTTCCGTACGATTTTTAGTGTGCGAAAGCTCGGTATTTTTTGTCAGATCCTGTCGGTATTGAACGCCGAACGTTGTGGTCCATTGTGTATTGCCTACGTTGTTTTGGGCAGAGAAACTGCCGTTGTAGCCAAACAAATTGCGTTTTTCTTTCTGACGAATTTGGTCGCCGTTGATAGAATCTTCCAGAAAAAAGGTAAAGTTGGAATACAGTTCAAAATTATAATTACTGTAAAAAAGCTGATTCCTGATCGTATGATTGCGCGGCGTTACGGTTACTAACTGAACATTTACGTTCGTCCGGCTCGTTTCTCCACCTTCTGTGGGGTCAATGGAGCCGAAAAATCCTATCAGGCCCGATTCAAGGGCGCGGTCGGGAATTTGCCCGGAGTGATTCCATTTACTCCAAAATGTGGAGGCCGTCAATGTCAAATTGGTATTCGGGGAAAGATGTCCGTGGTATTTCCCCATCACATTTAACCGCTTAAAATTCTGCGGATTGTCAAAATAGGAATTGGTAAAGGAATACTCGGAAGCCAAATACGCCGATCGGTTTTTATCACGCCCTTTTTGGCCTAACAAATCCAATCCTGCTACCGCCCGATAAGTATCAAATTGACCGGCTTCCAATTTCACAAAAGAGCGATCCAGCGCATCGCGGGTTCGGAAATTCACCCAACCTGCCGTTGTAAAATTACCCTTTTCGGCATGATATGGCCCCTTTTTAAAATCAGCGCCCTGAATCAGTTCGGGAATCACAAAATGCAGATCGGCGTAGCCTTGGCCGTGAGCGTGAGAGACCATGTTAACGGGCATCCCATCGACCGTCAATTGAATATCCGTGCCGTGGTCAATGTCAAAACCGCGCAAAAATATCTGCTCTGCCTTCCCACCACCCGCGTGTTGACCTATAAACAATCCCGGCACCATCCGCAAAATTTCCTGCGAATTGACGATAGGACGTATTTTAATATCCAGACTGCTAATGAGTTGCTGGTCGTGCGCTCGCTGTGCCGACACCACTACTTCCTTCAGTTCGAGGGTTGTATTGGCCATGAGCGTTTTGATCGACGTAGTTTGGTCGTCCTGCACAATTGCCTCAATAACCAATGTTTTAAAACCCACATAAGACAATTCTATTTTATAAGGAGCGGCAACCAAGTCATCGAAGCGGTACTGGCCCAATTCATTGGTTGTCGTCGCTTTGCCGAGTCCGGTAAGTTGAACATTCACGCCGCGCAAAGGCAAATTGGTGGATTGTTCATACACCATTCCCGAAATACTTCCAAGGTGTGCATACGCCGAAAAGCTAAGTAAGCCGGAGATAATAAATATACTATAGTAAATGAGGCGTTTCATCGCAAAAAGAGGTAGCTGAAAATTGTATTGTGTGGCAAAGAAATAGAAACCGTCTCACTCATGAGTGAGTTCAATCCCGTTTAAGCATACGCTTAAAAACCGGGAACTGTACTAAAACTTCAATGCAAAAATAATATACGATCTAAGCTACCCAAGGCGGTGGACTGAAAGTTCTGTCCACTCCTTCCGAAACAGAAGAAGGGAAATAATGAATCTTAGCAGAAGAATGGAATTGCAAATCAGGCGTTGATGCCTGAGCAACAGTATAAAATAAACAATGAATATCCACCCCGTTTATTTCAATAAGAATAGAATGACCAAGGGGACGTTGGTCTTTTTGCTCACGAACGCTGAGCGATTCGATCAGAAAATTCTCCAATCCATCCATGCGCAAATACCGACATTCCTGATACGATTGCCCTTCGTAGGTGGTTTGCACTATAAAAAGAGATTGACGCTCATACGGTTGCATGATGCCGCCTATCCCCGCGATCAGCAGGTAATTGGCCAGCAATAAAAATGCAACAAACGAGCGAAGAGACATCGGGCAGGATATTAAAGCGTGAACTTTGGATTGGTTCTTTTGGCCTCGGCGATCAGTTTATTTCCGGAACCGGCATTTCCAAGAGCGATCTCAATGGCTCCTGCTTTTTGCAATAATTCAGGGTCTTTGCTACCCGTACGCAAGGCGATCTGTACGTGTTGCTGCGCTTTCTGAATATCATTTTGTTTAAAATACACCCATGCCAATGCGTGATTAACGTCAATGTTTTTAGGGCGTTTTTTGTATTCTTTCATGCCATATTTCAGCGCCGAATCAAACTCGCCCATTTGCGTGTACAATTTGCAAAGCTCCAGATCCACGGCATGACCCGACTTGGCATCTTCGTCCAACATGGTCACCACTTCGGCGTATTTGGCCTTTGCTTTTGCTTTATCCCCTTGAAGGTCATAAATTTCGGCCATTTCTTCGTGAAACGAAAACTCAGGCATGATCTTAGCGGCCTTGTCTAAAACGGCCAATGCTTTGTCGTATTCTTTACGGGCTTTGTGTACGCGGGCCAATCCTCTCAACGCAAACGCATAACTGGGACGCATCGCCAGAATTTCGTTGTATTGTTGTTCGGCTTCTTTCAATTTACCGGTTGTTTCGTACAATTGCCCGAGCGTATTTTTGCTCCAACACTGCGGCTCCGAACCCGGCAAGCCTGCATCAACCGCCAGTTTCATGGCTTCAATGGAGCTTGGGTATTGACCATAAATCTCGCGCAGGTACGATGCCCGTGAATACGCCTCCAAAGAAGGTTTGAGTTGCTGCATTTTATCCGACATTGCCACGGCTTCTTCGTAGTTGCCGAGTTCTACGTTGGCATCTACCAATACTCCGTATACGTATGCATTGTTTGGATTGAGTTGACGCGCTTTTTCAGCCAATTCTCTGGCTTCGGCAAATTGGTGTTGCGACATTTTCACCGAAGATTTGAACGTCGTTGCCTCAAAGTTTTTGTAATCCATTGCCAACACACCGTCCAATATGGTCAAAATGGCCGGGTAATAATAAGGGTGTTCGCCGGTGATGCGTGCCTCAGAAAGATAGATCATAGCCACCTGCAAACGCGATTTGATATCGCTGGGGTCTTTTTTGATCTGTTTCTTCAACTCTTCTACTTTTTCTTTGGTGCGAGGCCATTCTTCAGCTTTGGCCAACTCACCGCGCCGTTCATACAAAGAAGGAATTTCCATCGTTGGCGTAGCAGAAGCGGTAGTTTCACTGCTTGTTTTTCCTTTGTCAGTGCAACCGATCTGAAGCGTCAAAATCATCAAAACGGCAAGGGAAAACAGTAAGGATCGTTTTGGAATAAATGTTATCTTTTTCATTTTTAAAGAGGGGGAATAATTAGTAATGTATAAAATAAGCAGAGATGGCCAGTTCACTTCTTCTTTCCACCGCTTCCATCTCCTGCCGGTGTTTTTTTAGACTTGGAAAGTTTGAATTCTATGGTAATCAAACTTTCCAAGTCTGTGATTTAATTACGAATGATCTTAACCGTTTGGTGCTCATTTTCCGCCGATACCTGAAGGAAATAGATGCCCGGCTGACGACCTAAACGCAGCGTTTGACGCTCAATTCGACCGGCTTTGCCGACGTTTTGTTGTCCAACTACCTGTCCTTGGCTATTGGTCAAACCAAGACGCAAAGCCTGTCCGTCAACACCGGTGATCTCAACCGATACATCATCCGACAATACCGGATTTCCAAGTACGCGAACGGTTAGGCCTTCTATTTTGGTTTCTACCGGAGCAGAAGCTATACGGGCCGCAGAAAGCGCCGGTCCGGAGTAGCTGTTGCCACGGAAACCTCTCCACGGATTTTGTTCGTAAGGGAACATCATTTTGAAGGTTGTATCATTTTTAGTTACCCCCGCATTGAACGATAATACACTTACCAAGTTAGGCGTTACCGGACTGGCCGTTACACCGGGCTTGAAATCATCGTACCACAAACCAACAGCGGCCAACACGACACCACCCACAGCCTGAAGCTCAATGGTAGTTACGTCATCTTCCAGACGACGACCGTTAGGGAAACCGTCCATGTTGGGAATGAATTGTAACGCTGTTGAGCCATTGTACATTGGATCAGTTAAGCCCAAAGCAGCTGCCTGAACCAATCCTAAAGAACTGAATTTAGGATCGTTGCGAGGCGTGGCAGGTACGGCCATGTTCAATCTCAACCAATCACCTAATGTTGGTAAAAAGTTATGAATGAAAGGCTTACCGGCCGCCAGCGGGTTTCCGGCTTTGCCCGTTGCCAATTGATACGGAGGCAAATTAGGTACACCTGTGTAGAAAATAGGCAGCAGATCAACCGCACGGGGGCTTTTATCGTCCGGCAACAGAATACTTCCGAAAGCGGCTTCCGACAAAGCGGTTCCGTTAAGGGCCGCGTTGCCTTTCAAACCATAAAGACCGGGTTTGCCATTACGGAAATCGAACGACCCCAAAGAAGCTTTTTGGATACGCAATGCAGCCAAACCGGGAACGGCTTTTCCAAATTGGTCATCGTCCATGTAAAGCGCCAACTCAGGATTGGTAAAATACTTGGCAAATTGCAGGTCATCGCTTGGCTTGGTGGCATTCCATTTGTCTTTCATGCCAATGGGAATCACGGCTTCGTTGGTCAAAGGCATTCCCAAACGCGAAACCTGTACGTAATTTCCATCATAACCTACATCGGCGCCCGAATAAAGCGTTTTGATCATTTGACGGCTCGCCGAAGCATATACACCAATTACATAATCAGGATCAAGAATATTGGCGGCCATTGCCACCGATTTTTTGCTTTTCTGCAATGTTGCAACGGGCACTTCAATGACGATAGAATGACAGTTGAATTTAGCCACGCCGTCTTTGCCGCTGCTTGGACGAACGTTACCCACGTCAAAAATGCCTCCCAAGTCCACAAAGAAAGGATCATCTACAGGTCCACAGAATATTTTTTCGCCGGTAGTAGCGGTTGAAATCGCTTTTTCTACCAACTCATCGTACGAAGCCGCGCCGAGGCCTACGGTTTTGTTTTCAATAGAACGTGGCCCAATGTTAGGTGGCGGCACAATTCCGTTCATGACAATCGTCGCAAACGATTTGCCGCCGTCCATGCTGCGTTCGCAGGTGTAGGTCGTTTTTAGGTTTTCCTTGCCCAAACGAACCAAAAAGAACGTTGTTGGATCTTGATTGACGCGGCTAAACGTAAAACGATAGATAATATCAGAACCGGGAGTGGAAGCGTTGTTATCTACGTGGATCTCGTAGCGAATACGCTCGCCAAACGAATACCAGTTAGGTCCGCCGGCGGGGTGCTCAAAAGGAATATAATTGGCAATGAGCACGATATTTTCGGCATTGACCGGGCTTTTGAAAGCGTATAAGTCGGTATTATCCGCCAACGGATCGTTGGAAATAAGAGGTGCTTCCCGGTGCGAAGAAGCAAACAGTTGGGAGGTTTGCAGGCAAATCAAGGCCATCACCACCACCGGAGCTATGAGATTTTTTATCTTTTTCATCTTTTTCAATGTTGTGATTGGTGAATGTTAGAATCGTGCTTTTGTAGGATAATCAAATCCTCTCCAAGGATTCTGAACGTAAGGGAACATAGGTTTCAATTCTATGTCGTTTTTGGTTGGCCCTGAAGTAAAGCCCAATACACTGCCGAGTCTGGGCGTTACCGGGCTGGCCGTTACGCCGGGTTTATAGTCATCGTACCACAAACCGACAGCCGCTAACACTACCCCGCTCACTGCCTGAAGTTCAATGGTAGTTACATCATCTTCCAGACGACGGCCGTTAGGGAAACCATCCATATTGGGAATGAATTGTAACGCTGTTGAGCCATTGTATTCCGTGTCAGTCAATCCTAAAACGGCCGCCTGTACCAATCCCAATGAACTGAATTTAGGGTGGTTACGAGGCGTGGCAGGAACCGCCATGTTCAAACGCAACATATCACCCAAAGTAGGTAAGAAGTTATGAATGAAAGGCTTACCCGCTGCCAACGGGCTTCCGCCGGCTTTGCCTGTAGCCAATTGATAAGGCGCTAAATTGGGTACGCCGGTGTAGAAAATAGGCAGCAAGTCAACCGCACGAGGGCTTTTATCGTCCGGCAACAGAATGCTTCCGAAAGCGGCTTCCGACAAAGCGGTTCCGTTAAGAGCAGCGTTACCTTTCAAACCGTACAAACCGGGTTTGCCATTACGGAAATCGAACGAACCTAAAGAGGCTTTCTGAATACGCAACGCATTTAGTGAAGGAACGGCTTTTCCAAATTGGTCATCGTCCATGTACAGCGCCAATTCAGGATTGGTAAAATACTTGGCAAATTGCAGGTCTTCACCATTGTAAGGTGAGGCAGCATTCCATTTGTCTTTCATGCCAATGGGAATCACGGCTTCGTTGGTCAAAGGCATTCCCAAACGCGAAACCTGTACGTATTTTCCATCGTAGCCTACGTCAGAACCGCCATACAATGTCTGGATCATTTGACGACTTGCCGATGCCCATACGCCGATCACATAATCAGGATCAAGGATATTGGCGGCCTGCATCACGCTTTTGCCGTCTTTTTGCAACAGATTTACCGGAACTTTGATGGCAATCGTGTGTACGTTAAAACGGTTCAGTCCATCAATGGTCGGGTTGGTTGAATTTCCCTGAGGGCGGAAATTTCCTACGTCAAACGCACCGGCCAGATCCACAAAGAAAGGGTCATCCACGGGTCCGCAGAATACTTTTTCGCCACTGCTTGCCGACATGATCGATTGTTGTACCAAGGCGTCGTAGGTCGTTCCCAAACCAACGGTCTTGTCTTCGATAGAGCGCGGCCCAATGTTGGCAGGCGGCACCATACCGTTGGCAATAATGGTTACGAACGTTTTTCCACCGTCCATACTTTTTTCACATTTGTAAGTCGTCTTTAGGTTTTGTTGGCCTAAGCGAATGTTAAAAAAAGTAGAAGCATCTTGGTTGGTGTTGGAAAATGTAAAACGATACGTAATATCGTCTCCTGCGGTGGTCGCTTTGTTTTTGATGTGAATCTCATAACGTACGTTCGCGCCAAAATTGTAATAGTTTGGACCTCCTTCCGGCGATTCAAACGGGATGTAATTGGCAATGATGGTGATCATGTTAGGATCATCCGGACTCTTGAAGGCATACACGTCGGTGTTATCGGCCAACGGGTCCTGAGAAATAAGCGGGGCTTCCCGGTGACTGGAAGCGTAGCTGCCAACAGATAGCAGCAAAGCGCAACAAAGCAATCCAAACCTGCGTTGGACACTATGTAATGGAAACATTCGCATGATGTAAAAAAGTTAAAATGTGAAAAATTGGGGGCAAAAACCTTTTGTTAGGGCAATAGTCAGACAACCATACCTTAGAAGGGCAAGTGGAAAAACACTCAGCTTCTGAGAATGGCACTTTAACAGTAAATAAGATGAGGCTTAAACAGGGGTGTGGAAGAGTGCCTGTAAAAGACGAATTAAGAACTTAACCCGAATGCAAAGCCCGAATAAAGAGGGCCGCTGAAGTAATCTTTTCTATCATGCTTTCTTGGTTTTGTTTGTACAAATCGAATAATTAACTATCTTTTATTCATACACAAGTACATACGTGCCACGAATGAAAATAGATTTAGAGAAGAGATTAAATAATAAGAAGCCGAAAAAAAACTTGGAATGGGAAAAGAAGAACCCCATAAAATGATATATCCTCCGAGAGTGATGGCTTTTCCGGGGATATAATAGGGACTTAACCGGTACGGCAAAATTATTTACGCAAAGCCGCAGAGTGGCAGAGATGTAAAAACCTCTTTGCCACTCTGCGGCTTTGCGTGCAGTTAAAATAAATGCTTAGGGGTAGTTATTTAAAATACGGTTTCAGTTTTTCCAGTAAAAACCCCGGAGCGCGCGTGGGGCGATTAGTTTCCCGATTAAGAAACACAAGGGTTGTTTCACCCGTATTCAGTACTGTACCTTCCTGATTACGAATTTCATACCGAAACACCACCCTTGCCGTAGGCAGATCAGGAATGGTTACTTTGATGGTCAATTCATCGTCATAGCGCGCCGGTTGTAAGTAGCGGGAGTAATTTTCGTACACGGGCATCATCGTTCCCGATTCTTCCATATCTCTATATGAAAACCCAATACTGCGTAGTGCTTCTACCCGACCGATCTCATAAAAACGCCCATAATTCCCGTAATAAACATACCCCATTTGGTCGGTATCAGCGTAACGCACCCGAATTCCTTTGTGCTCGTAGGTAAACATGTTTTCGAAGGAGTGAGAAGTCAGGAGCCGGAAGTGAGAAGCAAAAAAACTACAATCCTCGCTCCTCACTTCCGGCTTCTGATTTCTTTATTTAATATTCATTTTATTCAATGCCTCTTGGTACATACGGGCATTGAGGAGGTGTTCGTCGTAGGTAACGGCAAAATCATGATACCCCAGTAACTTTCCTTCGGGATCAATTTTTACGCAGAAATAAACATAATTGTGTTTTTCAGCATTCAATACGGCGTCGATCGCCACCGTGCTCGGTATGTTGATAGGTCCCGGAGGCAGACCTAAATTTCGGTACGTATTATACGGAGAATTCAACGCCGACAAGCGACTTGTAACGCGTTTGATGGAAAAATCCCGCCATGCAAAGATCACTGTCGGGTCGGCTTGCAGCGGCATGCTTTGATTGATCCGGTTGAGGTACACCCCTGCAATGCGCGGCATTTCTTCGTTGCGATTGGTTTCGGCATCTACAATAGACGCCAGTACTGAGACTTCGGCTTTACTGTAGCCCAACGCTTTGGCTTTTTCAATGCGTGCGGGCGTCCAAAATTTTTGGTACTCATCGTGCATTCTCCCTAAAAACTTATCCACTTTGGTGGTCCAATAGATCTCGTAGGTATTGGGCAAAAACATGCTGACGACGTTGGTGGTATCAAACCCGAACTTGCGACACTCTTCCGGGTCGTTCAGCAGTTTTCCGAGAGAATCCGCCCCAAATTCAAACTTGCCACCGATACGTTGGATCAGGTCTGATTTAAGACGAATGTTGTTAAACGTCAGTCGTACAGCGTCCTGTGTACCGTTTCTGAGTTTTTTAATGGCTTCCAGATTTCCCATGTCGCGGCGCAACACGTAGCGCCCCGGCTTGACACGTTCAGGCAGTTTCAGAAGTTTAGCCAAAAACCGAAAGGAGATATCATCATTGACAACCTCGTGTTTTTTCAGCGTATCAAGTATTGACTGATAAGTGCCGCCCGTAGGAATCAGCAATGCAAAATCCTTATCTTTATCTACTTGAAAATTAGGCGTTTGAGCCATTTGCCAAAAGTAAAAAGTAAATGTAGTGAACACTACAGATACCGTAATGAATATTCCTATTTTTAAATTACGCGACATGAAATGAAGATGTTTGACGTTCAATTTTTGGAAACGGACTCCATAGGACGCATCGCCTTACGCCTATTGTCCGCCGGCTGAAAACGCTGCAAAAGTACACGTTAGGTTTGGTTTTTAGTGCAATTGCCGGAAGTTTCGCTTTGTATTCTGCTTTAATAAGGACAAAAAAAGGCCGGTAAACCGTTAACTAAAAGCACATTACATTCTATTCCAATCCTGCTTACCTTGTTTGTTCAATTATAGAACGTTGAAAAAACCGATAATTATACAAGAATTTAAGAAAGACAATGAGTTGTTAGTACTGAGTATTAAGTAACTTTGCATTTCTTATAATTTCACTAAAAAGCTGCTAACAACCAAAAAAACTTCGCTTAAATATCCCAATGGACAAAAAAGAAGAATTACTCCGAATTATTGATCAATTTAATCTCATATACGAAAGCGAAGAAGCATGGCATGGTCCTTCGGTAGTAGAGGTACTCAGTGATGTTTCGTGGGAAATGGCCTCCCAGAAAATCATGCCCAATACCCATAGTATTGCGGAATTGGTGTATCACATGACTACCTGGCGGATATTCGTGGTAAAACGCCTGCAAGGTGACGGCGAATACGAAGTAACCAAAGCCCGCGATTGGAAATCCTTTTTAGTTTTTGACGAATTTGAATGGGAAGCACTCCAAATGGAGTTGAGTCTCAGTCAGGAAGAATTGATTGCCGAGCTCGAAAAACGCGAAGATGATGAGTTCATGGAAGAGATCGTTCCGGGGCGCGAGTACGATTATTACACCATGCTTCACGGCATTCTGCAACACGACCTATACCATTCAGGCCAAATTTCTATCTTAAAAAAAGCATTACTTTACAAAGGTCTCGGCAAAAAGACCCGCACTGAAGATGATGATTATTACGGCACCGGAGGCAGTGATGATTTTGATGACTATTGATAAAGTCAATCATCACACCTATTCCTAAACTATTTTTTTCGTCTCATGCGGATTATCGTTTTTTTGAGTTTGTGGGGAATGTTGGCGGGGAAAGTTTCGGCACAAAAAACATTGACCGGCTTGGCAGCCGTTGCGAACACAAAGCTGTATTATGAAGTGGAAGGTAAAGGAGAGCCTGTCGTGTTTATTCACGAAATGGCCCTTGATACTCGCTTGTGGAATGCGCAATGGAAAGCATTTG
Source organism: Runella sp. (assembly GCF_965279615.1). Classification (NCBI taxonomy): domain Bacteria; kingdom Pseudomonadati; phylum Bacteroidota; class Cytophagia; order Cytophagales; family Spirosomataceae; genus Runella; species Runella sp. The sequence continues at coordinate 1,890,368 of NZ_OZ257252.1, forward strand.
CCCGCCGTTTTAAAGTAATCCGCTACGACATTCGGGGTTTTGGACAGTCGGCACGCGCCCGTGACCCGCATAATCCCTGTGAAGACCTGAAAGCCTTGTTGGACTATCTTAACATCCAAAAAGTAAACCTGATAGGACTTTCATTGGGGGGAAATGTGGCACTCAGTTTTGCCGAAAAATACCCGGAGCGTGTCCTGAAAATCGTGACTGCCGATACCAATTTGGACGGGTTTAAAGACTACACGCGTCAATTAAGTGCCGCTGTTGAAAATATCATTGACCTTGCTTCTCATCAGGGCTGGCACGACGAGCAGCAGAATGTGTGGCTGCGTTCGCCACTCATGCGCCTTTATGCCGCCGATGACAAAACGATCATTAACCTTAGTGAAATGATCGCCGATTACCACGGTGATCATTTTATCAATCCTCGCATAGACCCTACGTTTGGTACACCACGTACGATTGACCTTCTATCAACCATTACCGCGCCAACGCTCGTTTTGGTTGGCGAAAAAGACGAAGAAAGTTTTCATCGAATGGCAACCCTATTGGCCGAAAAAATCCCGAATGTTCGCAAAGTGATTATCAAAGGAGCGGGTCATTTGTCAAACCTTGACAAACCTAAAGTGTTCAATAAATTAGCCATCAGCTTCCTGATCACTAACCCGACAATTGTTAAGCAGTATTAAACTGTGAACTTCCTGCCTAATTTATCCTAAGAATCTTAACAATCAGCGTTCAATAAATGGACTTAGAAAAGCGTCGACGTTGGGCCAAAATAGCTACTGTCGGCATGGCATTAGCCGCTTTAATTACTTTGATAGCCGGTTTTACCCAAAGTTGGAACCTGCCACGTATTTTGATGGTGGTTTGTTTCAGCGCCAGTTCGGTGCTGTATTATTTCCAATACAGGAACCTGCTCAAAGAAGAAGATTAAAACGGAGGGGGAATGCAAATTGGGTGGAGGTAAACCCCATCCCTGCATAGGTTCTAAAATCTCATTATAAATGGATAAAATCTGTAGGGGCAGGCTTTACGTCTGCCCTTTTCCATTGCCCGGTTTCGCAAATTGGGTGGAGGCAAACCCCATCCCTACACATATTCAACGATAACAATTTCATAATTCTTCGGCAATTAATTGTCTTTAAAGAAGTTACCTCTTTTCTTCTAAATTGTACGGGGTTGATAGCCTGATTCAGCCCGCGACGTGTAGTATATTTATACTTTTGTGCAGTATATTTACCTAAATTCTTATCAACCTGCCTTTTCTCATTGACTATGGACAACAGAAGAGATTTTCTTAAAAAAGCAGCACTCCTTTCCGGTGGAGCCAGTATTTGGGGCATGTTGCCCGATTCCATTCAAAAAGCCCTGGAGATCAACCCTGTGCAAGGCAGTACCTATTTAGATGCCGAACACATCGTAGTATTGATGCAGGAAAACCGCTCTTTTGATCACTGCCTCGGAACGCTTCGCGGAGTGCGTGGTTACAACGATCCGCGCGCCATTACGTTACCCAATAAAAACTTGGTTTGGCTCCAAAAAAATGCCGCAGGAGAAACCTACGCCCCTTTTCGGCTTGACATAAAAGATACCAAAGCTACCTGGATGAGCGCCCTTCCGCACTCGTGGGAAAATCAGGTGGATGCGCGCAACGACGGACGGTATGACCGCTGGCTCGACGTAAAACGCTCGGGCAATAAAGAATACGCGCCCATGCCGCTCACCATGGGCTATTATAACCGTGAAGATGTTCCTTTTTATTATGCATTGGCCGATGCCTTCACCGTTTGCGATCAACATTTTTGTTCTTCGCTGACCGGAACCACTCCCAATCGGCTTTATCTCTGGACGGGAACCATCCGCGAAAAACCAAGCATTGAATCAAAAGCAAACGTTCGGAATTCAGATGTGGATTACGATGACCCGGCCAAGTGGATCACGTTTCCGGAGCGATTGGAGGACAATAATATTTCGTGGCGAATCTATCAGAATGAATTGAGTTTGCCGATGGGTTTTTCGGGAGAAGAAGAGGCTTGGCTTGCTAATTTTACAGATAACCCTATCGAATGGTTTGTCCAATACAACGTAGGATTTTCTACCGGATTTCAGCGATTTCTGGCCACGCAACTCAAGACCTTGCCGGGCGAAATTGCGGAGTTGGAACAAAAGATCAAATCAATGCCTACAACGGGCAAAGAAACCGAAGCTGCCCAAAAATCCCTGAAGCAAAAGCAGGACGGGTTATTACTCGCAAAAAGAGAGAGTGAGAGAGGAACTCGTGAAAACTTTGAGAAACTTTCACAACGCGAAAAAAACCTGCACCAAAAAGCATTCACGACCAATATCAACGACCCTCATTACCACGAGATCACCACACATACGTACAAAGACGGCGATATTGAGCGGCAGGTTTCCGTTCCTAAAGGAGATGTATTGTACCAATTCAGAGAAGATGTAAAAACAGGAAAATTACCTACTGTTTCGTGGGTGGTGGCTCCCGAAAATTTCTCCGATCACCCGGGCGCACCTTGGTACGGCGCATGGTATATTTCGGAAATCATGGACATCCTGACCCAGAATCCTGACGTCTGGAAGAAAACCATTTTTATGGTTACGTATGATGAAAACGATGGGTATTTTGATCACGTTCCTCCTTTTGTAGCTCCTCATCCCGATCGTACCGATACAGGTCTGGTTTCCAAAGGCATCGACCCGAGCGTGGAGCATGTTACTATGGAGCAGGAAAACAAACGTAAAGAGGCAAGTCCACAGAACAAAGGTCGCGCCGGTTCTATCGGGTTAGGCTTTCGAGTGCCTTTACTGATCGCTTCTCCTTGGAGTCGAGGTGGTTATGTCAATTCTCAGGTTTTTGACCATACATCGGTGTTACAATTTATGGAACACTTTTTGAGCCATAAAACCAACAAAAAAATCGAAGAAACCAACATCAGCGCTTGGCGGCGTACCGTTTGCGGTGACCTGACATCAACCTTCCGTCCTTACAACGGCGAAGAAATAAAGCTTCCTACGCCGGTGGTTAAAGACAGTTTTATCCAAAGTGTTCATAAGGCAAAATTCAAAAAAGCGCCGTCCAATTTCAAGCAACTCAGCGCAACCGACATTGAGCAAATCAATAAAAATCCCGCCGCCTCTCCGCTCATGCCGCAGCAGGAAAAAGGGATTCGCCCTTCTTCGGCATTGCCTTATCAATTATATACCGAAGGAAAATTGAGTGCTGACAGGAAAACGTTTCAAATTCAGTTAAGCGCAAAGAATGAAGTCTTTGGCAAAAAAGCGGCAGGCTCTCCTTTCAATATCTACGCACCGAACAAATACCGTACTAAAGAAGGTGCCTTTGAAAACCTGAAAGCATGGTCGTATGCCGTGACAGCAGGCGATACCCTGACCGATACGTGGCCACTGCAAAACTTTGAAAACGACCAATATCATCTTCGTGTGTATGGACCCAACGGCTTTTTCCGCGAATACATCGGCAATACCAATGATCCGCAATTTCTTGCGCAATGCGAATACCAACGCTCCTCGCCGCAGGGAAAACAATTGACAGGAAATGTGGAATTGAAATTGCGCAATCTTGATCCGAAGCAAAAACTGAAAGTAGAGATCATCGATAATGCTTATAAAAGCGGTAGTCAGACCAAAATATTGGACATTGCTACGCACAAAGGCAGTCTTTTATCGGTCATACTTGACCTCAAAGCCAGCTTTGGTTGGTACGATTTCAGCGTCAAAATCGAAGGATTTGATACCTTCGAGCAACGTTTTGCGGGAAGAGTGGAAACGGGCAAAACATCGTTCAGCGACCCGGTGATGGGAAGAGTAGACATCTAAATTCATGAATTTTCAATTCCAAAAAGCTCCGTCTCAGCGGAGCTTTTTGTATGAAGGGGGATTTAGTATATTTGGAGCCTAAACGCTGTCCTTCACATGAATACCTTCCTCAAAATGAGCCGAATAGCGCTCTGTTTTCTTTTTGTTCTCTGTTTTTCTCCTGAAAGTTTTGCGCAGTCGAAACCTGCCTTCAAAGCCATTGCATTTTATACGGGCAAGAACGACAAAGCGCACGTCAGTTACGTTCATGAAGCCAATGGTTGGTTTGCTAAAACGGCTCAGCAATATCATTTTGTGTACGATTCCACCAACAATTGGAGCAACCTCAACGCCGATTTTCTTTCAAAGTATCAGGTCGTTATCTTTCTGGACACGCGCCCCGAAGCCCCCGAACAACGCGAAGCTTTCCAAAAATACATGGAAAACGGCGGTGCCTGGATGGGATTTCATTTTGCGGCCTTTGCGCTCACGCCTTCTCAATATCCTCAAAATTGGGATTGGTATCACAATCAATTCATTGGCGCCGGGCAATATAAAAGCAATACTTGGCGACCCACTTCGGCAATTTTGCGGGTAGAAGACCGTAAGCATCCTTCCACGAAGCATTTACCGCAAACCTTCAAAACAACGCCCAACGAGTGGTATCGTTGGGAAAAAGACCTACGTCTCAATCCCGATATTAAAATTCTGGCGTCCATTGATTCCACCAGTTTTCCGCTTGGTACAGGTCCCAAACTGCATGAGATATGGCACAACGGTTATTACCCCGTCGTTTGGACCAATAAAAAGTATAAAATGTTATACATCAACATGGGCCACAATGACATTGATTACGCCAACAAAACCGACAAAGAACTTTCTTTCACGTTCGAAAGCGATACACAAAATCAACTGGTCATTGATGGTTTGTTTTGGCTCGGCACCGGTAAGCCCGCTAAGAAGCGCTAGCAGGGCTTTTTTAAAGGTTATTTTCGGTTAATATCTTGCACCTTTTTACTTTTTTCCTAAGTTTGCTTTTATAACTATTTAACCTCCCTTTGTAGCATGAAAAAATGGATTACTGCGCTTTTTGCAATAACGGCTGTAGTGTCGTTAGTAGCACTTACCCCTTCGCCCGTCTCAACCAAGTCTGCCGACCCACGGGAAGACAGCCTTGCCGCTGATCGCGCCAAGTACGCTAAAATGGTAAAAGAAGCCATTGCCGGAAAAGAAAAGGCAAACGCAGAAGATGTATTCAAAAACATTAAGATCTTCAAAGGGCGCCCTGCCGAGCAGGTGATCGGAATCATGGAGAATGGTTGGAGCAAAGCATTGGGCGTAAGCTGTAATCACTGCCACGACGTGAAAGATTGGGCATCAGAATCAAAAAATGACCACGCTATTGCCCGTGATATGGTGGCCATGGTTGGAAAGATCAACGATGACCTGATCGCAACAATGCCTTCGTATTCGACCAAAGAACGTAAGCCGCGCATCGGTTGCACTACCTGCCACCGCGGCGAATCACATCCCGGTCGGCCAAACGGCGCCCGTCCGGGTGGCCCCGGAGCTCCCGGCGGTCCTCCAAGAAATTAATTGTTTAGTATAGGTACAAAAAAGCGTCGAACGGTTTGGAACCGTCCGACGCTTTTTTTATTGCGTATTATACTTATTGATACGTTCGGTTTTGAGAAACCTCACCGTCAGGTTTGAGAACCTGACTTCACGTTTGGGTGCTTTCGGTAGTGTGCTTTCGGTTTCTTAAAACCGAAAGACGTGGTTTCTCAAAACCACGAAAACGCTAACTTACAAACCAAGCACTTTACGGTTGAATGCTTCATCAGCACCCGTTCCTGCAAAATCGTCAAATGCTTTTTCCGTTACCTGAATGATATGATCTGCAATGAACGGCGCTCCTTCGGCAGCACCCTGTACGGGCGATTTAATGCAACATTCCCATTCCAATACTGCCCAACCATCATAGTTGAATTGCGACAATTTAGAGAAAATACCGCTAAAATCTACCTGTCCATCGCCCAATGAACGGAAGCGACCGGCGCGGTCGGCCCAACCTTGGAAGCCGCTGTACACACCTTGCTTACCCGTTGGGTTAAACTCAGCGTCTTTGACGTGGTACGCAAAAATGCGCTCGTGGTAAAAATCAATGAATTGGAGGTAATCCAACTGCTGCAATACAAAGTGGCTTGGATCGTAGTTGATCCCTGCGCGAGGGTGGTTGCCCACCGCTTCCAAAAACATTTCAAACGTAATTCCGTCGTGAAGATCTTCGCCGGGGTGAAGTTCATAACCTACATTGACGCCCGCTTCGTCGAAAGCATTCAAGATCGGCGTCCAGCGTTTGCCAAGTTCTTTAAAACCTGTTTCAACCAAGCCGGCAGGACGTTGAGGCCAAGGATATAAAAATGGCCACAACAGCGCACCGGAGAAAGTTACGTGTGATTTCAGCCCTAAGTTTTGTGAAGCCTTAGCTGCCCACAGCAATTGCTGCACCGCCCATTCGGTACGTGCGGCAGGATTGTTGCGTACTTCGGGTACGGCAAAACCGTCAAACATAGGGTCATAAGCAGGGTGTACGGCTACGAGTTGCCCTTGCAGGTGCGAAGAAAGTTCGGTAACCTCTACGCCGATGTCTGCCAGTTTTCCTTTGTATTCGTCGCAGTAGGTTTTAGACTCAGCCGCTGTTTTAAGGTCAATGCAGCGCGGGTCCCACGTCGGGATCTGAATGCCTTTATAGCCCAGATCCGCCATATAAGCGGCGATGGTGTCCAACGAATTAAACGGGGCTTCGTCGCCCATGAATTGCGCCAAAAATATGGCAGGTCCTTTGATGGTTTTCATTGATTTGAATAAGTAAAAGACTATAATTTGGTATTTATGCCCGCAATTAAGCAAATCGCTGCAAGCTTTTTGACAAATAAGTAAAGTAAAAAAGAGAATTTTATTACTGTTGTTCCGGCCCTAAAACACAAAGCAGCCCGGCCACCGGCCGAACTGCTTTATAGATTGTTGGAAATGGTTAAAGTAAACTACCAACCGGGGTTTTGTACCAATTTAGGATTGGTAATGATATCTCCCGTCGGAATAGGATAGTAATAATTTCTTTCGGCCCATTTTCTTGGAATATTATTCAACCATGTCAACTCACCGGAATTTTCACCGGAGATGAGTTGTGAATTTGGCTTTCCGGCAATGGAAGGAGAAACCTCCACGTACGTAACTCCGGCAACTTTGGTCGGCAATACTTTGTAGAAAGCCACATCCGGCACGCCATCTTCGTTCAGATCCAATGGTTTATTCAATTCCGGAACGTACATTCCGTTCCACTCCATTTGCATCAACTCACCTCTTTTCCAACGAACGATGTCATCAAAGCGGAAGCCTTCCAAACACAATTCGATGCCCCTTTCACGACGAACTTCCAGAATGACGGGACTGGTAATGGCCGGGAAATATTTTGATTGCAGATAGGTATCAACCACCGTTGGCTTGGCAGTCAGGCCACCCGTGATTCCGGCACGTTTCCGCAATGCTCCAACGGTCAATGCCCAATCGGCGTCCGTGAGTGTTCCCAATTCGGCCTTTGCTTCGGCATAAGCTAACAGAACTTCTGCATAACGGAAGATGGTAACTGAATTGATGTTCAAATCCCGAGTATCGTAATACATATCATCCAATGCCCATTTGATGGGTTGGTAACCCGTAAAAGTGTACGAAAAAAGCGGCGGTGAAGGCACTAAAACACCCGCATTTATTCGCTTATAATCTCCGGCGCGAACGGTTTGTGCAAGTCTTTTATCGCGATTTTTTACCTCATCTTTAAATAACATCGTTTTGTAGGCGGGGTCGTTGGTATACGGAGTGCCGTCAATATTCAGGTAGGTATTTATAAAAGTCCGGATAAAACTTGCTTTATCGCCGTACGTACCGCTGGTCCAATACCAGTTGGCATCGTTTAGGTTATTCAATGCCAGATCGCATACTGCCGAAAGCATTACTTCGGTCGCAATCGGTAAAGGGTTTATGAATACCTGACGATACGATTTATCTACTCCCGCGCCGTCATACAGTTTATAACCTGCTTCATCGATCACTTTTTTAGCCGCTACCGCAGCTTGATTCAATAAGCCATCCGCCGAAGCCTGTAGTCCGAGATTGGTATGATATTTACGGAATGTACCTTCGTGTAATGCTACTCTTGCTTTGAAGGCGTACGCTACGTATTTGGTCACCAAGCTGCGTGAAGCTTCACTTGTGGTAATTATGTTTTGACAGGCATAATCCAAATCTGCCAACACCGAGTCCATGATCATGGTACGGGGTTCACGGGCTTTGTACAATAATTCGGTGTCGGTTACATCCAATGGTTTTCCGATCCAAGGTACATCGCCGAAGCGTTTTACTTTATCGAAATAAAACCAGGCTCTGAAAAATTTGGCAATACCGATGTAGTTTTTTCGAACAGCCACCGGCACTTTGGGGTCGTTACAGTTCACCAGAAAATAATTGATATTCCGGAGATCGGTCCAACTCCAACCGGTACTTACCTGAGCGCTATAGTTTCCTTCGGTGATAAAGGCAGGCGTATCTTTGCGCGCCAAATAATCCGACATGGCATCCGCTCTGTGGAGATTCTTTCCGTTAAACATATTGTAAAACGAATTGGTATAGAGCTGTAAGCCACTTTCGCTGCCAAATATGGGGCCTTTTGAGGTGGTAGCTTCGGGAAGCTCCTCCAAATTACAACCAACCAAAAAGATGGCGGTTAATAAAATGCAAATATATTTCAGTTTCATAATCGTACTTTTTGAGTGATTAGAATGTGATAGACAAACCGGCGGTTACACTTTTCATCAGTGGATAATTGTAGGCATCGCCGGAATTCCCATTGGGGTTAAATACCTGATCAGAAGCAACGGCATTCTCTACGTCAAAATCACGCGTGTGTTTGTACAGAGGCGATAAAGACCAAATATTCTCTGCCGACAGGTACACTCTGGCCGCTGATGAGCCGATCTTCGAAGCAATTTTACGTGGTAAATTATAGCCCAACTGAATATTCTTCAATCGCAAATAGGCTACATTTTGAAGGTATCTTGTTTGTGCCGCGATCAATGTACCGTTGGCATTACTTGCTAAACGTGATACATATCTTGGGAAATAGGCATCGGGGTTTTGTTCGGTCCAGATATTGCCCAATTGGCTTTTAGGAATCCCGCCATAAGGACGATTGTATTGCCCCCAGAAAAGGCTTGCTTCGCCGCTTGGATACCATTGTTGCTTGCCCACACCTTGAAAAAACGCCGAGAAGAAGAAATTGTGCCAATCCGCGCCCAACATCACGCCATAGGTATAGCGAGGCGTTGAATTTCCGATAATACCACGGTCGCCTGAATCACCGACTCTGCCGTTACCGGGTGTGATGGCCCCGTCACCGTTTGCATCTTTAAACTTGATATCTCCGGGAAACCACAATCCGCTGGAAGCCGTTCTGAACAAATTCTGGCTTGCGCTGTTTTTCACATCATCGGCCGATTTAAAGAAACCATCGGTTTGGTAGCCCCAAATTTCGCCCAGTACCTGTCCTTCATAATAATCGCTCAATTGTTTTTGAGGGTTATTGTATTTTGTAATGACCGCTTTGTAATCAGAAAGCGTCAAACGTATGTCAAAATTGAACGGTTTTGACCCCAACGAAAATTTATCGCGGTACGAAAGCATTGTTTCCCAACCTTTGGTTTCCAAGTCAGCATAGTTTCCTTTCGGGGCGGTGGCTCCGAAAACGGCAGGAAGCGTTAAACCCACGGTAAACATATCGGTTGTTGTACGGATATACGCATCTGCCACAAACGTCAATCGATTTGAAAGCATTGACAGGTCAATACCAACGTTTTTGGTTGTGGCTGTTTCCCAGGTAAGTCCTTCGGGCAACACCGTCGGTCTGCTTGTTTGCTGCGGCTTCTGGCCATTCAGAATGAGCGATGATTGAGAAATACCGAATTGCTCCAGATAAGCATAAGAGCCAATATTTCCGTTTCCTAAGGAACCGTAGGAGGCTCTGAATTTCAAATCGGAGATCACCTGCTCAGGCACTTTCCAGAAAGGCTCTTTTGAAAGTCTCCAACCGATTGAATAAGACGGGAAGAATCCAAAACGCTGATTGGAAGGGAATTTTGAAGAACCATCATAACGGCCATTGATCTCAAACAAATAACGGTCTTTGTACGAGTAGTTAAGTCTTGTAAAACCGCCCTGTATTTTCCATCTTTCCCAGCCGCCCGAAGTAGTAATGGCTTGTCCCAGTGCTAAGTTGATATCGTTTGCATCTTCAAAGATAAGACCGTTGCGCTGTGCCGAAAGTCGCTTATAGTTAGACTGCTCGTAGTTATACCCCACCAACAATTTCAGGTAATGATTCTCTTTAAACGTATTTTCATACTCCGTATAAAAGTTGGTCGTCATGTAAGCGGTTTCCCGATACACATCATTGATGTAATTGGTCGTCGTTCCAACGTACGCGATCACGCCGGGTTTAATGCTGTAAGGCACCGGAACAGCTTTGGCTCGGTCGTTGTTGTCGGTGTTTTGAATTGTAAAGTCACCTTTGACTCTCAACTTATCCTTGAAAAACTGTGCTACAAATCCTGAGGTATTTCTGAAAACCTTTTTGTTGTTGTCTATTCCGTTTTTACCGTAATAAAAGTCACCAACGGTATAGGCCGCCGAGGCAGAAAGCGTTCCGTCCGGATTCAACAAAGGAGACAACGGGTGACCTTCATCGGCAATATTCCGCCAAACGCCTCCGCCTTCACCTACGTTGGATGGATTGTGGTATTTCATGTCAGAATATTGCGACATGTTATTGACTTTCAGCCAGGGAAACAATTGGATCGAACCTTTCGCGGTAAAGTTAAATACCCGATAATCGTCTGAATTATAGCGAAATAAACCCTCCTGCCCGAAGTAACGCCCGGTGATCAGATAGCTGGCTTTATCGCTGCTCCCGGAAATGTTAATATTGTGTTCGTTGGAAGTGTTATGATCTTTATACAACAGATCATAATACGCGGTATTTCCGTAATAAACATATTCACCGGTCACGGGATCAACTTCAACCTCCGGCAATCCTCCCACTTCCGATCTTCTTTTAATTTCGTTCAAATAAGCCTGTGAGAATTTGAGTGTTTTGTTGGCATTTTGGGGAAAGGTTCCGCCAAAATTGACAAATGACTCCGCAAACATCGACGCCCAAGTGTATCCATCAGTAACCAATTCAGGCTTTGCAATGGGCTTTTTGAACGAATAATTGGTCGAATACGTCACCGTCGTTTTGCCGGCCGTTGGGTTTTTTGTAGTGATAAGCACCACGCCAAATACCCCGCGCGCACCGTAGATCGAAGCAGAAGCTGCATCTTTCAATAAAGTAATGGTGGCGATATCGTTCGGATTCAACAAACTTGGATCACCTTCTACGTTGTCGATCAAGACCAACGCGCTCCCGCCCTGTCCAATGGAAGTAGTTCCCCTGATGTTGAAACTGGGGGCCTGATTTGGTTTACCATCGCCCATTTTAATGTTAAGGTTAGGCAAAACCCCTTGAAGTCCTTGGTTAAGGTTCGTAATGGAACGGTTTTCAAATACCTCGCTGGTAACCATATCAACCGCACCCGTCAAATTGGCTTTCTTTTGTACACCGTACCCAACTACCACTACTTCGTTAAGTGTTTTTAAGTCAGCTTTTAATGACACATTAAAAACACTTTGGCTGCCCACGATCACTTCCTGCGGTGTATAACCTACATAACTGAAAATCAATACAGCCTTTTCATCCGGTACAATCAACGAAAATTCACCGTTCGTATTAGTAGTAGCTCCGCGTTGCGTGCCTTTGACCAGCACACTTACACCCGGAAGTCCTTCTCCTTTGTCATCCGTCACGCGTCCTTTCACATTCTGATCGATTACTTGATTGGGGACAAAGCCTATTTTTTCCAGCGTTTGAATGTCGGCTTTGGTCAGGATAATGTACTCCCCCGAAGCCTCATACGACATATTCAATGGTTTGAGCAATTTTTCAAGCACCACCGATAGCGGTTGGTTGTTGGCCGTGAGGGTTACTTTATCGTTTTTTGTCACCAATTGCGGCAGATAAGTAAACTTCACATTTGCTGATTTTTCGAGCATTCCTAACGCCGCTTTGAGCGATTTATTTTCGATCTGTATGCTCACATTTCGGTTGAGGGCTTCCTGAGCAAGCCCCTCATGCGCGATGGCTAAACCGCTGAGCACAACGCTGATCAACAATTGTAAACAAGTGATTCGCATAGCTATAAGCAACAGTTTGCGCTTTTTGGATAAACATTCCATCATTTTTGATTGGTTTTGGTTTAGGTATATTGATTTATATCACCTCTTATTGCTCTTTTTTCGAGCAGCTTCGGTAAATAAATAAGAAGAGGATCTGAGCGTCGGTACCGGTCAATACATCGCCGACTTTTTGTAGAATAGGTAGTTATGGGGACATAGAGTAGGGTTTAGAGTGTTCAGAACTAATTATTGGCAGCCACGGCTCGAAACCACAACTTTGGTTTCGACGATCTCATAGCGTGCGCCAATCGTTTTACAAATGATATTCAGCTTTACAAATAATGATTCATTTCCCAAAGGGGCAGTGACCGAGCAATGCTTCATGACATCGGCATCATACACAATATCTACTCCGTAGGCGGTTTTCAGTTTGGCAAATACATCCGAAATGGGGCTGTTCTCAAAGTTAAAATCAGGCGTTTCTTCGGCCTCGGTAAGGATGGCGGGTTGCTCAACCAATGCTTTATTGAACTTTTCATTTTGGCGTTCAAACGTCGCCTGTTGGTTTGGCGAGAGGTACAAACTTTGCACCTGATAATTGGCTATTTTTTCCGATTTTCTGAGTTCCGACATCGGAAAGACCATCACTTTTCCCGTCTTTACCGCCACCACTACTTTTTGGTCTTTGGAATAGGCTTTTACGGTAAAACTTGTCCCCAAAACTCTGGTTACCAAATTATTGGCATAAACATAAAAAGGTTGATCCGGCTTTTTGATCACTTCAAAAAAACCTTCGCCCGTGAGGTAAACTTCCCGCTTAGTGCCCGAAAATTTTTCAGCAAAACTCACTTTACTTCCTCTCTTCAACTGAACGGTACTTCCGTCCGGAAGCGTAGCGGTATAGTCTGATGCAGTATTGTTGGATACTTCTATCTGAGCGCTTTTAGCAGCGCCCGGAGCAACATTGACTTCCGTCAGTTGGGGTTTTAATTCACTATTCCGTTTGCCCGACCATAACCACCAGCACAGGCTTCCTACCAATACAATTGCCGCTGCTATCCGTGTCCAAGTGAACCAAAAAGGGTTAGTACCGGTAAGGGGGCGTTCTTCTACCAATCCCATTATTTTTTCCACTTCCAACGAAATTTCGTCATCGTTAATGGATGTGGGTTGGTTTTTAAGCCCCAGTAGAATCCGGCGGGCCTGCGCAATCATCTCTGATTTTTCAGGGTGCGCTTCAACCCAAAACTCCCAAAATGCCGTGTGCTCGGGCGACGTTCCTTTTACCCAGAGCGAAAAAGATTCGTCGGTAATGAAGTCTTCAACTTTAAATTTACTATAATCAATCATAGAAAAAATAGTACTTATACGAGCATTTGTAAGGTATATCCAAAGAATACCTCTCAATACTCATGAAATGTGAAAAATATTTTTCGATAAAAAAGGAAGTTCCTAAAAATGCAGCACAAGTTGCAAGAGCCACGCAACCGTCAAAAAGACGCGCATTTTAAGTAGTCTGAGGCCGTTGTGAAGCAGATTAGCCACGGATTGCCGATTGATGTGCATTACCTCTGCGATTTCATCGTTGGTGAGGTCTTGGTAAAATTTAAGAAAAAGGACTTCCTGCTGCCGTTTGGGAAGGTTTTTGAGATGCAGGTTTAGCTTAGCGATAATGCTTTGCGTTGATTCGGTTGAAATGATCAACGCTTCTTCAGAATCTGCAACTTCCAACTTCTCAAAATAATCGTCGGAAGCTCTTAATTGTTGTTTTTGTAATTCTTTGTAGAGGCGATTGCGAACGATCTTGAGAAGGTATAGTTTGACGTTTTCGTTCGGGTCGATTTGTTCTCGTTTATGCCAGATCAATAATAACACATCCTGAATAACGTCTTTAATGAGTTCACGGTCTTTGGTGAATTTGCGTCCGTAGTCAAACAATAAACGATAATAACGCGTGGAAATTTCGCCAAAAGCCTCCGTATCTCCCGCCTTCAGTCGTTCCCAAACCAACTCCTCTCCCTGATGTATTTGACTGCTATTCATTCATTTAATAAATCATTGTTTCGTCGATTTAAATTTATAACTAATGAATGTGTGGTGGTATTTCTGAAAATGTACGAGGTATGAAAAATGGTTTCATACCTCGTACAAAAAAGTTAACTTTTAAATTTCACCCATTTCTGGCTGGCTTTTCCCGAAGCAATAACCGTTTCGACAAACTGCATTCCGCGAATACCATCGTCGATGGTTGGGAAATCCAGATCAAATTCGTTGGGTTCTTCACCGTTCATGCGCTTGCGCACGGTGCGGGCAAAATTGCGATAAACATTGGCAAATGCCTCTAAATACCCTTCCGGATGTCCAAACGGGATACGGGTGTGCGCATTGGCAGAATCTGACAACTTGCCTACTGACGGTTGATATATCTTATGCCCGTCAATTGTTTTGTGGTGGAGATATTGAGGTGTTTCCTGGTGCCATTGCAAGGTTCCCAATTCACCATATACTCTTATATTCAAACCATTTAGATCTCCGTTCGAGATTTGACTGCAATGCAAAATACCTTTGGCGCCATTGTCAAAATGAAGCAAAACGTTTGCATCATCGTCCAGCACTCTTCCTTCTACCACTCGGCTCACATCGGCACACAATTCAGTGATTTTCAACCCTGTAACATATTCGGCCAAATTTTCAGCGTGTGTCCCAATGTCACCTACCGCTCCCGCAATACCTGAGCGCTTCGGGTCTGTACGCCATTCGGCTTGTTTTGCGCCTTCTTTTTCAATGGGAAATGACAGCCATCCCTGCGGATATTCCACAATGACTTTACGGATTTTACCCAATAAGCCGCTTTTTATCAGTTGACGGGCTTCTTTGATCATTGCGTAGCCCGTATAATTATGCGTAAGCGCAAAGGTCAATCCTGTTTTTTCGACAATTTCTTTGAGTTTTTTAGCTTCCGGCAACGAAAACGTGACCGGTTTATCGCAAATCACATGAAAGCCGTTTTCCAATGCCATTTTGGCGGGGGCAAAGTGCATATGATTAGGGGTAACAATCGAAACCGCATCAATACGGTCTTTACGGCGTTTTTCTTTTTGGATCATTTCCTTGAAATCGCCATAACAGCGTTCCGGAGGAAGCATAAGGTCTTCTCCCGATGCTTTTGATTTTTCGGGCGTAGAGCTGAATGCTCCGCACACCAAGTCAATTTCGCCGTCAATTGCGGCAGCAATACGGTGAACGCCACCAATAAACGCCCCTCGTCCGCCACCGACCATACCCATTCTGATTTTACGTGACATATTTTAAGTTTTAATAGTTAGGCACAATTTAGTTGGTTTTTCCTTGGCAATCGGTACTTATAAGTAAAGAATTGTCGGCAAAAACGCTCTAAATAGTGTGTGATGAACTGTTTTTAAGGCACATTTCAAGAAAGAAAATAGAGTCAAACCTGAATTCCATATTAGGCTAAAGTAAAAAAAGGCATTTTTCTCATAAGCTTTGGGTAAAAAAAAAGAAAATTATACTTTGCCTACTTGTATCACGATGTCTTATCTAACCTTTAACCAACTTTCCAAAAATGATCAACAAAGACAGATTATTCTATGGTAGCTGTTTTGCACTCATTACGACGGCTTTTTCATTCAGTATCCGGGCGGGTATCCTGGCTCAATTAGGAACTGAATTTAACCTGACAGCCGAGCAATTGGGTTTTATTAACTCTATGTGGTTCCTTGGATTTCCGCTGGCCATGATCATAGGCGGACTGGTCTATTACACAGTAGGCCCGAAAAGAATCATGCAAATTGCGTTTGTAGCCCATGCTATCGGTATTTTGCTTACAATTTATTCAGGAGGCTATACCGGGCTTTTGATCTCTACTTTTTTAATTGGATTAGGAAACGGCTGTACCGAAGCAGCCTGTAACCCTATGATTGCCGATTCTTATTCGGGCTTGCAAATGAACAAAATGTTGAACCGTTTCCACATGTGGTTTCCGGGCGGAATCGTGGTAGGCAGTTTAATATCTGAGTTTATGACGAAACAACTGAATACCGGTTGGCAGCCCCAAATTTGGATCATTCTTGTGCCTACTTTAATTTATGCGTATTTGTTTTGGGGCCAAGCATTTCCTAAACCTAAAGTGGAAGGTTCTACTTCTTTGGGAGAAAACGTTAAAGCACTCTTTACCCCTCTTTACCTCTTTATGTTCCTTTGCATGGCGTTGACCGCTATTTCAGAATTCGGTCCTCAACAATGGACAGGGTTGATCATGAGTAAAAGCGGTGCCAGCCCCATGTTGATCTTGGCATTGGTAACCGGTTTAATGGCAGTAGCACGCTTTTTTGCGGCTCCCGTTGTGGCGGCTTTAGGTCAAACAGGTATTTTATGGGGTGGTTCTATCTTAGCTGCTGTCGGTATCTATTTATTCAGTACCGTTACCGGTCCGATGGCGTACGTTGCGGCCATCTTTTTTGCAATGGGAGTAGCCTATTTCTGGCCTACCATGGTTGGCTTTATTGCTCAAAACGTGCCGTTAAGCGGTGCCTTGGGAATGTCGATCATTGGGGGGGTAGGAATGTTCTCAACCGCTATTTTCCAGCCTATTATTGGAAAATGGATCGATGAAGCACGTGCAGATCAAACCTTAAAAGGATTGGTCGGAGATGCAATGGAATTGGCCGCCGGCCAGGATACACTCAGGACTATGGTTATATTTCCGGGTATTTTGATCGTTTTATTTGGTGTTCTGTACTTCTGGATGCGTAGCCGTAAGGGAGCAACTACTACCGCTGCCGCAGCACACTAATCGGGTTGTAAAACTGCATAAAATTTTATATTAACAAAACACCCCGCCGAGTTTCGGCGGGGTGTTTTGTTGTAGGGACAGGCCTTGCGTCTGCCCGGTTGCGTTGTGCAAATACGTCGAATTGGGCAGACGCAAGGCATAACCGGGCAGACGCAAGGCATAACCGGGCAGACACAAGGCCTAACCGGGCAGACGCAAGGCCTGCCCCTACGAGGTTATTTTTATTTACAATACTGTTCAATGGAGGCCTTTGCCGCCGGATATTTCAACCGCTCGGCCTGTTTGAGATTTAGGCATCCTACTTCTTTTTGATTTTCCAAGATTTGGGCTACTCCCAACGCATGAAAAGCTTTGCCGAACTTGGAATCTGTTTTGACCGCTTTCTCAAAATTCGCAATGGCACTTTTAAACTCTTCGCGTTGAAACAATACATTGCCCCGATTGTACCATGCCAAGGCATTGGTAGAATCAAGAATCGTGGCCTGTTCAAAATCTCGAAGGGCGGCGTCGGGTTGGGCTAAAGCGGCCAATAACTGACCTCTATTCACAAAGATCTCGGCGTTTTTGGGATCAAGGCGAACGGCTTCTGCATAGTCTTTCAGCGCGCCGTCTCCGTCATTTTGCGCTACTTTCAATAAAGCCCTATTGTAATAGGGGCGGTAATAATCAGGCTTTAATTTGAGTGCCTGTTCGTAATCAAGCAAGGCATTTTGGTATTCTTTTAATTCATAATACACAACTCCACGCGCATTCAGGGCTTCGTAATTGCTGTTATCGCTTTCGATGGCTCCGTTGAGAAACGACAGCGATTCACGAAATTTCCCTTCCTTCATCAAAGCTTTCCCCTTTTCAAATTTATCTTCTGACGAAAAACTGCACGATTGCAGGCCGAAAATCAAGCTACTTAAAACTATAACGATAAAATGTTTCATTGAATTTTGATTGGATTGAACGCTCAAAGATACAAGCGAATGCAAGCGATGCCAATAAATCAAACGGCAGTAAATTACCGTTCAGTAAGATTTAATAACATTTCAATCCCACCCTCACATCAATTAGTAGAGAAAACGTGTACATTTCGGTGCTTAAAATAATCACTTTAAAACGTTATTAATGAAATGAATAAGAAGCTGGCAGCGCTTATTATCGGCCTCGTGAGTCAGGTGGCTATGGCGCAGATTTCCAATGACAACAGTTTATCGGTACAGGTAGACGGCAAAGAATATAAAACAGCCCCGAGACGAATTCGGATAGGAAATGCTTGGTATATTACTGCCAATGCCACAAGCCCCGACAAATCGTTGCGGTTTTGGTTTGCCACCTGGACCAACAGCGATACGCCCGAGGTAGGTTTGTACAAAATTGTGGATGAAGAATTCAATGGAAAAGCTACGGTTCAGCCTATCATGGCCGAAGGTAAATACAAAGGCGTTGCCTACGTAAAATACGTGGAAGAGACCAAATCGCCGCGCATGGAATACCACGTAGGCAAATCGAGACGGGAAAATGGCGGAGAAATTGAAGTGGTAAAAGCCGCCGATGGGTTTCTGGAAGGTAAATTCTCGTGTACGCTTGATGGAACACATTTCAAAGAAAAAACATCGGCAACGGCATTGGGAGGATTGAGTCGCTTGAAAAGCAAGCTCGAAGACAAAGCATTTACGGGCGCTACCGGCTTTGATTCCGATATTGACCCCGAAGGCCGAGGGTACAAAAAATTGGATAACAAAGACGAAATTGTCTTATCAGGCGGTGCCTTTAAGCTCAAATTTGAAAAGTAATGAGTCAGACTTGGAAAGTTTGATAAACGACTGATAGCAAACTTTCCAAGTCTTATTCTGCTACAAAAATAAAAGTAATGAGTCAGACTTGGAAAGTTTGATAAACGACTGATAGCAAACTTTCCAAGTCTTATTCTGCTACAAAAATAAAAGTAATGAGTCAGACTTGGAAAGTTTGATAAACGACTGATAGCAAACTTTCCAAGTCTTATTCTGCTACAAAAATAAAAGTAATGAGTCAGACTTGGAAAGTTTGATAAACGACTGATAGCAAACTTTCCAAGTCTTATTCTGCTACAAAAATAAAAGTAATGAGTCAGACTTGGAAAGTTTGATAAACGACTGATAGCAAACTTTCCAAGTCTTATTCTGCTACAAAAATAAAAGTAATGAGTCAGACTTGGAAAGTTTGATAAACGACTGATAACAAACTTTCCAAGTCTTATTCTGCTACAAAAATAAAAGTCCTGCAATAATAGCGCCCGTCACCGGCCCCGCCACAGGCACCCAAGCGTATTTCCAATCCGAATCTCCTTTGCCGGCAATGGGTAAAAGCGCATGCGCAATCCGAGGGCCCAAGTCACGGGCAGGATTGATGGCATAACCTGTAGTCCCTCCCAACGAAAGCCCAATGGCCCACACCAAAATTCCGACGGCAAACGGCCCCAAGCCTGTCGTAACGGCTCCTATTCCTTTGATTCCGATCAATAACACAATTGTTCCGATCACTTCACTAAAGAAATTGGAACCCGAAGCGCGAATGGCCGGGTCAGTGGCAAACGTGGCTAATTTTGCTCCTTTATCCTCTGTTACAGCATATTGCGGATAATGGAACAACCACACCAAAGTCGCGCCTAAAAACGCTCCTATCATCTGAGCACTTACGTAATCAATAATTTTTCCATATTCATTTTGGGCAACGGCGAATGCAATTGTTACGGCGGGATTGAGGTGTGCGTCGTATCCGCCAAAAGCTTTGGAAACAAAAACACCAATGGTTACGGCAAATGCCCAACCGGCAGTAATGACGATCCAGCCACCGTTGTGGCCTTTGGTATTTTTCAAAACAACATTGGCAACAACACCGTTGCCCAATAAAATCAATACGAGGGTTCCGAGCAATTCGCCCAAAAAAGGAGAGGGAGTCATTTAAGTGTAAAAGGTTAAAGGTTAGTTTGGGCTTAATTACTCACTAAAAGTATCAAGGGTTTTCCTGTTCGCAAATAAATACAAAAACATCTTATGGCAATGCAAATACTACGTATTTATCGCCGGATTTTGTTTTAAGTTTCCCCCCGCCGCAGGCAATGACAACGTATTGTTTGCCGGCAATCGAATAAGTGCTCGGAGAAGCATAGCCCGCCGCCGGAAGTTGGGTCTGCCACAATTGTTTCCCCGTCTTTTTGTCAAAAACACGCAATTTTTCGTCGCGGGTCGCGGCAATGAACAACAAACCGCTCGCTGTCACAAGTGGGCCGCCGTAATTATCAGTACCGGTAATGGGAACTCCTTTGGCGGTCAACTCGGGATATTCGCCCAATGGCACTTGCCAAAGACGTTCTCCTGAATTCAGATCCGTCGCGGTCAGCGTTCCCCACGGTGGCTGACTGATGGGATAACCGTTACGGTCGTACCAACGATTGTAGCCTGTATGTTGATAAGGCAAAGCCCCGCCCTTTGAACTGACGACCTGTTTATCAGACTCTTTTTGAAATAGAAAATCAACAATTGCTTTGCGTTCAGCGGCTGAAAGATGCGTCATTGGCGGCATCATTCCGCGCCCTTTGGGAATGAGTTTATCAACGGCATCAGCCGTAAGCTTTTTATTGATCTCAACCAACGGCGGATAAGATCCGTCATGATTTCCGCGACGGTCTGCTCCGTGACAAGCCGAACAGTTTTGTTTATACAACTGCGCTCCTGTTACAAATCCACCGCTTGTTTCCTGTTTTTTGGTCACTAACGAGGTATATACAGGAATCTCTTTGGAAGGGACGTACAAAATACCTTCAGGATCAGCAGCAGCACCGCCCCATTGCCCACCGCCGTCGGTACCCGGAAAGAAGATCGTTGTTTCTTTTCCGATGGGAATATAAGCACTCCCCGTACGCGCTTTTCGAATCAGCGCGGCCAAAGAATCACGGTCGGCTACAAATGAATTCAGGTCTTTTTCGGTAAAGCTTTGCCGGGCAAAATGCGTGGGCTTGAGCGGAATGGGTTGCGAAGCCGCCGGATATTCGCCCGGCACGGCATCATAGGTAAATTTGCGGTCTTCAATCGGGAACAGCGGCTTGCCCGTTACACGATCAAACACAAAAATGTACCCCTGCTTCGTAATTTGCGCCACGGCATCCACTTTTTTTCCGTTGTGTGTAATAGTGATCAAATTTGGTGGTGCAGGCGGGTCACGATCCCAAATATCATGACGAACCAACTGATAATGCCAGAGGCGTTTACCCGTTTTGGCATCCAAAGCCAACAGGCAATTGGCAAACAAATTATCTCCCTTCCGATTTCCCCCAAAAAAATCAAAGGCGGCTGAACCGGTAGGTGCATACACGATACCGCGCTCACGGTCGATGGCCATGCCCGCCCACGCATTGGCTCCGCCGATATTTTGGCGTGAATTGGCCGGCCACGTGTTTGCGCCCACTTCTCCCGTTTGAGGAATGGTATGAAAAGCCCATACTTTTTTGCCGGTTCGCACATCATACGCCCGAATATCGCCCAAGAGTGCCGTTTCGCTTTCAGACACCCGTACCCCTACAATGATCAGGTTTTTATAGATCACGTTGGGCGTATTGGCCACTACGTAATCATCCGCACCGGGGCGTTCCAAGCCTTCTTTCAGGTTAATGCGTCCATTTTGGCCAAAGCTTGCTACGGGTTTTCCTCTTAATGCCTCAAAAGCATACAGCCATTTTCCCGCTCCTATAAAAATGGTTTTCTCCTGTCCGTCTCTCCAATAAGTTACGCCTCGACCAGTGGTGCCTTCCGTTTCCGAAATCTTTGATTTCCAGATAGGATTTCCGTTGGCCGCATCCAATGCAAACACTTGTGTATTGGCCGATACACCGTATAAAATGCCATCCACAATGAGCGGATTGCATTGCATTTGGGTACGGTGAAAAACCGTATCTGCACCGCCGGAGGCGTATGTCCAAGCCACTTTGAGTTGGGAAACGTTATCGGCGTTGATCTGGGTTAGTGTGGAATAATGGCTGCGGGCTCCATCGCCGTTGTATTCAAGCCAATCTTCGGAACTTCCCGAAACGGGAGCGCCCGTCGGTCTTAAACTTTCGGGGAGTTCGACGGAAGAAAATTGAAAACCGGTAAGTATTACTAATAAGGCAAGTATGGATACTATTTTCATATAAAAAGGATTTCAATACCAAACTGCTTATAAAAGCATTTTCCCGTGTTTTCTACCAAAATTTTCCGATTACCGGCGTATCTTTGGGCTTTAGAAACCAAGCTATGCAATTAAATTCCCTTACAGCTATCTCTCCCGTAGACGGCCGCTACCGTCGTCAAGTTGAAAAACTCGCTCCTTATTTTTCTGAATTCGGACTGATTCGCTACCGCATCCTGATTGAAGTAGAATATTTTATTGCGCTGTGTGAATTGCCTTTACCACAGTTGAAAGATTTCGACAAATCACTGTATACTGACCTGCGCGCTTTGTACGGTCAGTTTTCGGAAGCAGATGCACTAATGATCAAAGAGATCGAGTCAGTGACGAATCATGATGTAAAAGCCGTAGAATATTTTATCAAAGAGAAACTGAAAGACAAGAATTTAGAACAGTTTTTAGAATTTATTCACTTCGGATTAACTTCGCAGGATATCAACAATACTTCCATTCCTTTATCGCTCAAAGATGCCCTACAGGCCGAAATTGTGCCGATGTTTGAAGAAGTTGTTACTAAATTAAAAGCCTTGGCCGAAGAATGGAAACACATTCCGATGTTGGCACGGACGCACGGACAACCCGCTTCTCCGACGCGTTTGGGCAAAGAATTCGGTGTGTTCATTGAACGGTTGGAAAAACAATTGGACATGCTTAAAGCCGTGCCTTTTGCGGCGAAATTTGGCGGGGCAACGGGCAATTTTAACGCGCACCACGTAGCGTATCCTGATATTGATTGGGTAGCTTTCGGAAATCATTTTGTGAATGATCTGCTCGGGCTTTCGCGCAGTCAGTTGACGACTCAGATTGAGCATTATGACATGATGGCGGCATTGATGGACACGTTCAAGCGCATGAATACCATCTTGATAGACCTTGACCGTGACATCTGGACGTACGTGTCGATGGAGTATTTCAAACAAAAGATCAAGGCGGGAGAAATTGGCTCGTCGGCCATGCCACACAAGGTAAATCCCATTGATTTTGAAAATTCGGAAGGAAATTTGGGCATCGCCAACGCCATTTTTGAGCATTTATCCGCCAAACTTCCCATTTCCCGTCTCCAACGCGATTTGACCGATTCTACGGTGCTACGCAATTTAGGCGTTCCGTTGGCGCACACCGTAATTGCGTTAAAAGCCCTGATGCGCGGATTGGGAAAACTGGAACTGAATGAAAGTGCATTTTACGCCGATCTGGAAAACAATTGGGCCGTTGTAGCCGAAGCCATTCAAACCGTTTTGCGCCGCGAAGCCTATCCTCAACCTTACGAGGCCCTCAAAAATCTCACGCGCAGAAACGAAAAAATTACCGCCAACGCCATCGCCGAATTCATCGACCGATTAGATGTTTCAGATGTTATCAAAGATGAATTGAGAGCGATTTCGCCGTTCAGTTATACTGGGGTGTAACGAAAGGCACTTTGTATATTTTGTGCTGCCGTTGGTAAGAAACGCCAACGGCTTTTTTATGAAAATGTCTTCAGAAATTACAACAGCCTATTATCCCAAAAATAATCTTCAGTTCGCACCAGTTGAACTTTTGAGGAAAAGTCGGGATGTTCTGTGTTAATGATGTAATTATATTCCTGAGAAATAACCGCTGACGGTACTTTTAAAATAAGCGCTTCCTGATGGTTGTACCATTCACTGCCCATTCTTTGAAGTTTTGAATAAGCATTCAATGATCGCCAATCCAAGGGCAACTCTGACAAACGAACCTGTTTGATAAGACGATCTTCATCCGCAATAGAAATCACCATTACTTTATAAAGAAAGGTCGGAACAATAGCGTTGCGGTGCACTACCAATTCCAGCGTGGATAAAGAGCGTGAGCTGCCCGTATAAATTACATTTTGACCTTGAAAATTCCAACGATTAGCGCTCCCCGAAGAGGTTAAATGATTGGCGTATTTTTCATGGCAAATTCGGAATACTTCCATTGTTATACATTATCGCCAAACTCCAACGCAGTAAGGCGGTCGTTTACAAATCTGATTCCGCTTACGGTTGTCAGGTACAGCACCGGACGGTGATTGTCAAAAAAGAAATTTTGGGTATTCAACCATTGATCAAATCCCTTGGTGTTGCCAAACAATTGAATTCCTCGCTTAATAAGTGCCAGCAACAACAAAATATGTTCCTGCAAGTTTGCTTTAAATTTGTTATCTGTTTGGCGATACGACCTGAACGTTTTGGGGCTAACGTTTAGCCAATCTCCTATAACATCATCATTAAAATCAGTTCGTTTCTTAATGGTTTCCACGTAGCGCCAATCAATCTCTCTATTTTGGAGAAATACCAGCACTTCACTATCACTTATCTGTTCCGGTACTTCCTCCCAAAGACTCGTATCTTCAAAGGCTTCCTGTTTAATTTTCATGGTGAATTCGCTTATTTAAAAACAAATATAGACAATATTACCTTTGGTAAAAAGAAACATTACCTATTTAAACATTATTAATGCTCAAAATTGCCTTACTTTTACTATTTCAGGTTGCCCAACCACTTCCAGTTTAAATACATCATTTCGAGAATAATGTCCTACGACGTCAAAATCCAACTTACTTTTGGCCAATACAGAAAAATCCAGTTCGGCAGTAAGTAAACCTTCTTCGTTCCAAAGCGGGCCCGCCAAAACTTCTCCCAACGGAGAAATAATGACACTCCCACCGCTGCTCATAATGTCAGGGTCATGGACTAAATCTGCCTGATAACGCTCAGGATAATCGGATTTTCGAACAAATTGATTGCAGGCTAAGACAAAGCAGCGGCCTTCCAACGCGATATGCAGCATCGTAGATTGCCACGACTCGCGCGAATCGGCCGTAGGCGCAAGGTATATTTCAATACCGCGTTGGTACATCGACATGCGTGCCAACGGCATGTAATTTTCCCAACAAATCAACCCGCCGATTTTGCCGATTTCGGTGTCAAAACTCATCAATGTACTTCCGTCGCTTTCGGCCCAAATGTAGCGCTCTAAGCCTGTTGGTTTGAGTTTGCGATGTTTGCCGATGAGATTTCCCTGATTATCAAAATAAAGTAATGCGCAATGCAAAGACCCACCGACACTTTCTCGCTCGGTTACGCCCAAACCCACAAAAATGTCTGCTTTGCGAATGGCTTCACCGATTTGTTCGATATAAGGAGACGACGTTTCAATGCTGTTTTCCCAATAGTCCAACCATTGATCTCTGCTTTTTTCAGTACGGCGGCCTACCACTGAATCAAAGTCTAATCCTCGCGGATAACACGGAATGAAGGATTCGGGGAAAAGTAATAATTCACAGCCTTCTTTGACCCCTTTTTCAATCCAATCAATAACAATCTGAACGGTTTTTTCAATATCAAACAATGCAGGTGTTGCCTGAACAACGCCCACTTTTACCTTTTTGTGTTGCATGAGTTAGTGGGTTTCTTGCCGTAAAGCATCTTCGATGGTATCAATGATAAAATCGCATTGATCCTGCGTCAAGATCAGCGAAGGGCGAAGCGTAATGACATTGCCTTCAATGATCTTGAAAGCCAATCCGCGTTCCATACAGCGATACATGATGCGCTCGGCTTCTTCGTAAGCACGTTCTTTGGTCTTAGGATTTTTGATAAGGTCGATGCCGATGTGAAATCCTTTGCCGGCTACATTGCCGATAAGCGGATAGTTCTCCTGCATTTTCCGAAACGAATTCATCAAATACTCTCCTTTTATCGCGGCATTTTCAACGAGCTTTTGTTCTTCAATGTACTCAATTTCAGCCAGTCCCGCCGCGCAGCAAAGTGGGTTTTTCTCGTGGGTAAAATGCCCAATGGAACTGTCCTGCAAAACGTTGTATTCTGATTTAGAAACAATTCCCGCAAAAGGCACCATGCCGCCTCCCAAGGATTTTCCAAGTACCAGCACGTCGGGCGTGACATAATGCTCACTGGCAAACATTTTTCCGGTACGCCCCAAACCTTCGATGATCTCATCAAAAATCAGGAAGATTCCTTCGCGGTCGCAGAGACTACGGATTTCCTGCCAATAGTTCTTGGAAGGCACTACCGGCGTGGAAGAAATCGGCTCGGCCACGATAGCGGCAATGTCGGGCTCGTTGCGAATAATGAGTTTTATTTGGCGTAAATATTCTTCGTCAATATCGTCCGGGTTGTCCCATTTCCAAGGGTTGCGGTAATAGTTGGGAAATTCCGCGTGCAACGCTCCGGGCACCATCGGCCCGTTGCCTTTCAGAAAATGCGCCTGACCGCTGACGGCTGCCGCCTGATAGCCCGTGCCGTGGTACGAATCCCAAAACGAGATGGTTTTCCACTTGCCCGTGATTTGTTTCGCCAGCATTACGGCCATCTCAATCGCTTCCGAGCCGCCCGGACAAAAAAGTACTCTATCCAGTCCTTCAGGCGTAATTTCGGTCAGTTTTTTAGCCAGTTGAATCGCCGGAATGTTGGTATACCTTCTCGGCGTAAAAGCCAATGATTCGCTCATTTGCCGAATCATTGCTTCTACTACTTTGGGGTTATTGAATCCTGCATTATGCACACCGTTGCCGTGCATGTCCAGGTATTTTTTGCCGTTTAAGTCATAAATGTACGCTCCTTCGGTCTTAGAAAGCACGTTCATGACGGGTGTAGAAAGTGCCTGATGAAAGAAATATTTGGCATCTTCTTCGAGCCAATGTTGCGTTGCTTTATCTAGCGATTGATTATATAGGCTGCGTTGCTCGGACGTATTGATGTCGCCCTGATCTTCGGAAATAGTGTTTTCGGGGTTCATGAAAAGGGTTTGAAAAAGTAGATAAAAGTGTACCTAAGCCGTGGTCGTAAAGATAAAAGAATTATCACGAACAGGATTCAGGTCAGTTGTTATCCGTTGGTATCAATTACTAAAAAAAATCGGTCAATGTAAGTTTTCAGTCCATTCTGCTACTAATTGTTCAAAACATAAAAACAAGATGAAACTATTTAAATACTTTGCCATTGTTCTTTTGCTTTCCTGCACAGCATGCAGCAGTGAATCCTCCCCCGAAGGCCGATCAAAAATACGCGATGAAAAACTCCAAGCTGAAATTGAACATCTGAACCGGCAAAACAGAGCTGTTCTTGACAGCCTCAGCGCTATTCGCACTGAATTAAATGCGCTGAAAAATCAAAAATAACTATCTTATTTCCGCGAATTACAGATATGATTAAAACAGCCTATGAATGAAACCGCATTCTTAACCCTGATGGCCGAGCACCAAGGGATCATTCATAAAATATGCCGACTCTATCGTGACAGCCGCGAAGATCGTGAAGACCTTTTTCAGGAAATTACGTTCCAACTTTGGAAATCGTTTCCTTCGTTCAAAGGCAACTCTCTGATCAGCACATGGTTGTATCGCATTGCTTTAAATACAGCCATCGCTTCTTATCGAAAAGAGAAACCGACTATCGACTACGTTGAGACATTGCCTGAATTTGCCGAAGAGTCTCAAAACGAAGAGCTTATACTACGCCAGGAACGTCTGCTTGCGGCCATAAAGCAGTTAAGTGAAAGCGAAAAAGCAATCATCGCACTCTATTTGGATGACCTGAGTTATCTGCAAATTGCAGAAATCCTCGGAATCAGCGAAAACAATGTAGGCGTTAAAATCAATCGAATAAAAACGAAAATCCAACAACTTTTAGCAAAAAAATCATGAACTCCGACGAATTAAAATCGACTTGGAAAGGCATAGCGCCACCCGCCAAAACAAATGAAGAAATCAAACTGATGCTGCAGGAAAACAGGCATCCGGTCCTGAAAGGAATCAGAAAACAACTCACCATTGAGCTGTTGGGCGGGTCCGCCTTTTTACTTTGTTATTATACTATGTTTGACGGCGCGACAAAGCCTCTGTCAGTGAATGCCATTTTGGTGATTGCGTTAGTGATCTCTATCGCCCATACCCTGTACGGCTATGCACTGGTCAAGTACCCGACAAATGGCGCTGCTCTTACGGCTTCGCTGGAAAAGCATCTTTCCCATATCAAATTATACGCAATCGGGTCGCTGATTTCAAGAATATGCTACGCTGCCGGCTTGCTTTTATTCTTTACGTATTCATTAGAATTCACTACTGCCAAATATTATTCTTTGGCCGCGATTATCCTTGTATTCTTTGTTCAATTGGCATTTTTATACAGAATTTGGGCAAAACGACTAAAGAGTCTTAGCGAAACATTGGCCGGCCTGTCCTGAGGTTTCGGAAATGTAAGTGTTGCCAAGTTTCGAATTTTGTTTCTTTATCCAACGATTGGTTATATAGCCTGCATTGCTCGGACGTATTGATATCACCTTGATTTTCGGAGATTAGGTTTTCAGAGGACATGCAAAAGGGATAAAGGTTGCATAAAGGAATAAATCTGATTGTTTTAGTCAATTCCAAAATCTTTTACAAATGCTTTTTCAGGAAATATTTCATAAAAATCAACTCCGAATTTCGCATGGGTTATTCCTGCAATCGCTACTAAAATTTCATACTTACTTAAGTACATTGGCTAAAATAGTTTGATGTATTTCGTATTTGTTTGACCCCATCTACCCGAATCCTTGCTTTTCTGCTTGGCAATGCAATACGATGTATTTCGTATTTGTTTGACGGCAGCGGCCGACCGCCCCATCCGGGGTCAGATGTTTGTAGAAAAGAGCGGTATTACTACAAATATCTGACCCCGGATGGGGCGGTCGGCCGCTGCCGTCAAACAAATAATGCAAAGTATTTTTAATGAACTACTTATCACCAAATATTGGCTTAATAAAAAGATATTTATCCAACAGGAGGGCATAAACTATTTACTGCGTGATTTTCTTAAATTCTACATTTCGTGCTCTGCTCACGGAAAATTTCAGCGTATTGACACGGGCTTTTTTATCTCTTTCAAAATAAACAATACCCGGAGGAGCAAGGAACCCATCCCTGTACGTGGGTGTAAGCAGGTATTCTGTCGTGGGTGCCTGAAATAAAATCAATTTACCTTCTTTGACCCGAACGGAGAATTTTGCTTCCGCTTCTTCCGACCAATAATCGCCCAAGTATTCCTTCATGGTCTTCTCGTCCAAATTCGGAGAATCTGCGGCGACAAAAGCGGTAGTATCCTGCGCAGTAATCACGGAAAGTTTTGTAGGTTTGCCGGGAGTAATTTCAATTCGATTATCGTTTATCATAAACGCATTTTCTGCCACCGGAATCAGCGTTCCTCCTCGGGAATTTGCAAGTTTTCCATCCTCTACAAATAATCGAAGGCTGCCGCCGTTTCTGACCTCTTTGTACCAGCCGCTGTAAACGGCCAATTTTTCGTTGGAAATAGTGAAGGGGGTTGGATCGCTCTTTTTATCGGAAACGACTCTGTTTTTTACCAACAAATTTCTGACGTCAATTGATATGTTAGGCCCCCCATCAAATTCAGAAGAGTTGCTCAACCAAGCAATGCTAAGCCCTAATTCAGGAAAGTGTTCAAGATTGGCGCGATAACTCGCGGTAGCGCCATTGTGCGCGATGATCTTCCAACCACGAACCGAATATATGCTCAACCCTGCTCCGTAAGGATTCATTCGACCGTTATTAAAAGGATAAGTGGTCAACTGCTTCGGAAGCAGCGAAGGACTTCCAAATTTCCCGCTCAGGTAATAGTTATTCCATAGCAGCAGGTCTTCCGCAGTCGTGAGCAGCCCACCGTTGCCGTATACATATTCGTTCGGCATATTGGTCAGATAGGTATCGTCGGTTTTTTCGTAGGCAATGGCGCGGTTGGGAACGATCTTTTTAAAATTATTACGCCATTCCGTGTGCTTCATTCCGGCGGGCTCAAAAATATGAATTCGGGTAAATTCGGCCAAGCTCATTCCGCTTACGCGTTCGACAATAATGGCGAAAAGGTTATAGTTGGAATTGCTGTAAATGTATTCGGCACCGGGGATATGATTCAGCGTTTTTTGGTGGGAAATGACGAACAAAGCGTCGTCGTTGCTGTAGGTTTTTGTGCTGCGCGGCCACCCTGCAATGTCCATCACGCTTCCCCAATCTTTCAGTCCGCTCGTGTGTTGCATCATTTGTCGCAACAAGATCGGTGTTCCATAATCAGGCAATTCAGGGACGTATTTCCTAACGTCATCATTTACAGACAGTTTCCCCTGTTGTTCCAACAACAAAATAGCCGCAGCCGTAAATTGCTTGGAAACCGAACCGGCTTCAATGATCGAGTTATTGCTCAAAGGTATGTTATGCTCCAGATCAGCCATACCCCACGCACGGGAAAAGATAACCTGCCCGTTTCGACTGATCGCCAACTGGCATCCGGGGCCGGCCGGCTTGTAACGTTCGGCCATTTTTTCAATCAACGAAAGCGTATCCTGCCAAGTTTGTGCATTGCTTATAAGGTGAATGGAAAAGAGCAGTAGCGATAGAAAAATCTTCTTCATTGTTTTTGTTTAGGATGATATAGCGTGGAAAATCTTATGTTTTTGGGGAATGGCAATTTACATGATTTCCTCTAATCGCCTAACTACTATCAACTGCTTTTGTAATAAATAACCCAAATCGTATTTCTTTTATAGATACGCTGCGTTTTTATTTAAACCAAAACAAAAATGGGAAAACAAAGACGACAACGAAAGTCCAAAGGGTATAAATCGGCAAAAATGCGGCGATGGATCTCTCTACTTCTTGCAGCTCACCTTTGTTTTTCAGTACGTTGAAAAGTCGAATGGTAACTATCACCAAGTTGATCAGGATCAGAACATTTCCACCCAAAACTGCCAAACGATTGGGGGTTATTCCCCAAGTAACAATTCTAAATCCAATGGCTGATAACGCAATGCCGTTGACAATGATCGTAACCACCGCCAACAGAAACAAAATGCGCGTACCCGTTTGATTTTTGGCAGTTCTCGAAGTCTCTGCGATAGAGAACAGAATAATCGCCATGACACCCAGTAGCAAAATATTAAAGATCAGAAGAAATTCGCGGTCGTTGTAAGGGTCTTTGCGGGAATAAATAATAGCGATCAAATAAACAACCAATGTAACCAAGACCAACGGACTGAATATCTTCGCAATGACCGGCGACACCTTATTGACCAACTGAGGATTGGAGCGAATGACGTACGTACCCACGATGGGCGAAGCGGCCAAGCCAAAAACCACAACATAATTACCGTAAAAGCGATTGATGTTCAAGCCAATGACCGAAAAAAGAGTAAAAGTGACGGCGGTCAAAACCGCACCGGCAATTAAGATCAGCGCTGTCATGACGACCAAATCGCCGTTGTAGCGTAAAAAATCGAGGCGTTTTTCATTGTCAAAGAGTTTATGTCCCACAAAAGAAAACCCAAGAATTGCCCATAAAAACAGCGGCAAATGAATACAGGCCAGTTGTAACGTATCGCTTTGGGAATTGACAGGCAACAGGTTGATAAACACTAATGCCATGAGCGTTGCTCCTGCGATTATGGCGACCTTATTGGGTTGCAGCGTATTTTTCCAAACAAAATAAGCAGTCAACAGCGGGAAAACGACAAAACCGGTGTTTCTGAAATAGAAAAAATCTTTCCCGATCGGCAGAAATGCAGGAATTTTGGCAATGATTCCTGCCAATAACGAAGCCACAATGACAAATCGCAGCTCATTATGCGTTCCCCACGAAATGTCGCTGCTTTCATAATTGAGTCGTTCGTTCCAAACTTCAGCCACCGGGCGGCCTTTCAGTTCGGGGTACAAGGCGTTGAAATCGCGTTTGAAAACCGCCTTATTGTCCCGATACAACCTTTCAAGTTGCTTAGGATCATCAATATTTGCCCGTATTTCGTGTTTCATGATTTATTGAACCAACCTTTTATCTTATCAATAATCCCGGCGTTCTTCTTTTTTTCTTCTCCGATCAAAAAACCATAGGGCTTTAATGCGGTTACATTATCGAAAATGATCTTCACAATTCCTACCAAAGGGATGGCCAAAATCATTCCCGGAATGCCCCAAACCAATTCTCCGACAACTATGACAATGATGGTAAACAAAGGATTGATCTTGACCTGCGAACCCACCACCAAGGGCTCAAGAATATAGGTTTGCAGAAACTGAACAGTGCCATACGTGAGCAATATACCGATGATCATCGCGGTGTCGCCTCCCTGCGAAAGAGCGCCGATCAACGTTAAGCCGGTGCCGGTAATATTGCCGACAAAAGGGACGATTTCGAGCAAACCGCAAATGACGGCAAAGAACAACGCATTTTCTACGCCCACAATGGAAAACCCAATGCCATACATGACCCAAAGCATACCGATCATCATTGCCAAACCCGAAAGATATTGTTGCGCTACCTTTGTCCCATCGTGAATGATCGTCAGCGTTTTTTCTTTTTGTTCATTAGGTACTAATTTTAAAATAAACTGTTTGAGGTGGTTACGTGAATACATCAGCAAAAAGATGTAAACCAATACCAACACCGTATCAACCATCATTGACATAGAGGAGCTCATAACGGTCATTGCCATCTTGCCGGCCCCGCCCGCTCCCGACGACTGTTGTTGTTTTAGTATCTCCTGCTGTTTTTTGAGCGAAATACCGAATTTGGTTTGAATCATTTCTGCTACATTGGTTGCCATTTTGGAAATGTACGCCTGCATTTGGGACATATCTTCCGTAAAACCGGCTATTTGCCAAGTTAGTATGGCAAGGATACCGATTATCACAGACACTAAAATAAGGATACAAAGTAAGATGGAAACTCCGCGCCCAATGCCTTTTTTTTCCATCCAACGGTTAAGTGGCAAAAACAACATGGCAATAATCCCGGCAAGCGCCAATGGCACCAAAAAAGGCTTGGCGATGTATAATCCTGCAAAAACAAGAAAGAAAAGTAAAAGTATTTGAATAGTTTTGACTAACGGCGATGTGTGCATAACGTATAAGAAATACTGTCAACAATTTGTATTTACGCTGATTTACCGAATGTACTTCAATGATACAAAAAAAACGGCCAACCCAACTATTGGATCGCCGTTTTTGATAACCTGTCCGTTGGACAGGACTGAATACTAACTTGTTAGGGTGCCGGAATGGTTTCTACCAAGAGTTCATTTCCTGCTTTGTCATAATAGGTACAGGTCATTTTATCCGTATCAACTACCCATTTTTCCACGCCCAATTGAGCGCAGATACTGCAAAAGGTCATGTAATCCGTTTTGCCTTGTTGATGCTCTTTTAACTCTTTTTGAAATTGGGATTTGTCGCTTTTGTCGGCAATCGTTAATGCAGGATATTTTGCGTCCGACTGTGCCTGATGATCGTCTGACCCATAATACAATACATGGCCGTCTGACACAAATGATTCATACTTTTTCACTCCAAGTTTGATGACGTCCTGAACATATTGCGGAAAATCGGCACCGCTTTTTACTTTCGAATGAGCTTCTTTGATTTGTTGAATGGTGAACATGATTTTTTGTTTTAAAATGATGTTGCAAAGGTCCGACAATCAAAAGCCCCGTAATTGTAAAAAATCGTTTTTATCAAATAGCCTTGAAGAATGTTTCGGGCGTTTCGCCCGTGAAGTTTTTGAATTCTTTGATAAAGTGAGCTTGGTCATAAAACCCCGCTTCGTAACCTAACTCGGTCAAAGAGTTCTGTGAATCAAACAGTTGAAGGGTATGTTTAAAACGGACAATAGAAGCAAACTTTTTCGGTGAAGTGCCTACCACTTGCCGAAAGCGCTTTTCCAATGGGCTTTGACTGGTATGTAATTGTTCCGTCAATTCTTTAATTCTGATGTTGCCTTTGGCTTTGTGAATCAGGGAAAGCGCCGCCAATACCAAATTGTCAGCTACGGATTGTTTCAATCTTGAGATGAGGAATTGCTCTATCACCTTGATTTTGTTCGTGTCGGTTTTGGCTTCGCAGAGTTGTTCTTCCAAAATCAGCAATTCAGAACGAAGCACAAAATTGTCCAGTGAAACACTTTCTCTGAAAAGTTCGTGGATGGGTTGTTTGAAAAACGGCGCAGCTCCTGCTTCTTTAAAATACACTAACACGCTGCCCGTATCTGCCGAATTGGTAAATACCCGAAAGCTGTCATGCAGCCCCGTCAATCCGGAAGAATCAAGGGAAATTTGATTGCCGTTATGCAGTTGCGAAAGTCGGCCTTTGTATTGGAACCCGATCACTAATCCTGTGTCAGGCAGTACTTTATAGGTACTTTCACTTAAATTTTCCGAAATGACGAAGGCTTTTACATACGGTTTCAGTTCATCACAGGGAAGGTAGGTATCAAATCTCATTCACGGTATTTATAAAAAAGTAAGCCTTTTGAGGATTAAATACCCGATCTTTAACACGGTTGTTTGACCCCATCCGGGACGGACGCTGCCGTCACATGTTTGTAGAAAACAACAACATTGTCTACAAATATATGACCCAGGATGGGGTCAAACAATTATTTTTATATTCTGCTCACTTCACAATGATGATCAGTTCATTACGACATAAAACCAAATTACGATTAACAAGTTAAACACATCAACTATATGCAATTTTTTAGCGTTATTATCTCATTCGCTACCGTCTAATAAGTTTGTAATCTGCATCGCTCCTTTTTTACTTTACTTTGCGGTCAGTTAATCTTTTCAGAAAATCAGCAACATGCAAACAATCGCCACTCGCATATTCGACCTTTTAGACTTATACGTCAAACCCCAAAACAAACCCGATACCCTTGCCTGTAAACGCAACGGGGAATGGCTCACTTTCTCCGCCCAACAGTTTTGCGAGCAGGTAGACAAGCTGAGCTTGGGGCTCCTCCAATTAGGTGTTCAGGTGGGTGACCGCATTGCCATCGTGTCGGAAGGGCGGCCCGAATGGAATATCGTAGATTTTGCCATTCAGCAAGTCGGTGCTATTTCAGTCCCGATCTACCCGACGTTGACTCTTGAAGATTTTCAATATATTTTCCACGAAGCCGAAGTAAAGTTTGTGTTCGTAGGTGATGCCACTTTGTACAAAAAATTGAACGACGTGGTTGCTACTTCTCCCACTATTGAGGAAATGTATACGTTTGACACCGTAAAAGGTGCTAAAAACCTGTCAGAAGTCACCTCAAAAGCTAATGAAGCCAATCGAACTAAACTCAACAATATAAAAGCAGCCGTCAAACCCGACGATCTCCTGAGCATCATTTATACTTCAGGAACTACGGGCAACCCCAAAGGCGTAATGATTACGCACCGCAACATTTTGAGCAACGCCGAAGAAGGCTGTAAGCTCATCGCTTTCGGAACGGAAGCGCGGGCGTTGAGCTTTTTACCGCTCAACCACGTATTTGAGCGCATGGTGCAGTATGTATATCTGCGTTCGGGTATCTCGATCTATTACGCCGAAAACGTAGGCACAATTGCCGAAAACCTGCGTGAAGTGCATCCTACGGTACTTTCGACGGTACCGCGTTTACTGGAAAAAGTCTATGATAAAATCATCGCCAAAGGTTACGAGCAGCCGCGTCTTTCCCGCAATATCTTCCTGTGGGCCTTGGATCTGGGCTTACAATATGATCCCAATAAAGATTTCGGCTGGTGGTACAATATGCAACTGAAGCTGGCCCGAAAACTGGTTTTCAGCAAGTGGAAAGAAGCACTTGGCGGCAAACTCGAAATGATCGTAGCCGGTGCAGCCGCTACGCCTCCACGCATTGCGCGGGTATTTTGGGCAGCAGGGATTCCCGTTTGTGAAGGCTACGGCTTGACCGAAACCTCGCCTGTGATCGCTTTCAATCGTCTGTATCCCAAACAGGAAGTCCGCGTCGGAACGGTCGGCATTGTGATCGACGGTGTGGAAGTAAAACTCGCCGACGACGGAGAAATTTTGGTCAAAGGCCCCAACGTTATGAAGGGATATTATTTAAAACCTGAACTAACCGCTGAAGTGATCTCCCCTGATGGTTGGTTTCATACGGGTGATATTGGCCAATGGGTTGACGGAAAATTCTTAAAATTGACCGACCGCAAGAAAGAAATATTCAAAACCTCAGCGGGAAAATACGTAGCCCCACAGGCTGTAGAAGCGAAGTTGAAAGAATCGTTCTTCATTGAGCAATCCGTTGTAGTCGGTGACGGCCAAAAATATGCGGCCGCACTGATCGTGCCTTCTTTTGACGCCATCAAAGAATTTTGTCGGACACAAAATATTGCTTATACATCTGACAAAGAGATCATTAAAAACGAAAAAATAGTAGCTAAAATACACGCAGAAGTAGACAAAGCAAACCACGAGCTGGCTCCCTACGAACGGGTAAAAAAATATCATTTGCTGCCACGGGCACTTTCCGTAGAAAACGGCGAGCTAACGCCCACGCTTAAACCGAAGCGGAGAATCATTCAGGAAAAATATAAAGCGGAAATTGAAGGAATGTTCGTGCAGGAAAGGGAGGAAGTCAAAAGCCGATAAAGGGAAAATTTCAAGCTGAGAAAGTCACGTTGTTCGCTCTAAAGCAGTCACTAAACCGCCATTGCAAAAGAATATTCACCTGCGGTTCCCGAAATATCAATTTTATTGAGATTGTCAATGTTTTTGTAGGCATTGATAATCTCAATTCCTACAATAGAGCCATCAGAGGCATAATCCAAAATTATTCCCGGTTTCGACAATGGCTTTGTCACTTAGTTGTATGTAAAGAATATCTGTTTCCTGATCAAATCTTACCTTTATTGGTATTTGGCAATTTTAGAAGTTCTATAAACTGTTAAATAGTTGAGCAAAAGTTTTCGGGTTTCATAAAAAAGTATTGCTAAAGTATCGGATGGTAGGTCGGGTTGTGAGCAACGGCAACGGCCGACCGTCCTCCGCACGGAGAGTGCGTCCAAGTGTAGAGGGTTGCTCACAACCCGACCTACCATCCGTCCGCCCGGAAAATGGCATATCTATTCCAAATACTCTAAAATTTATGCTCACGCATTTAATAAATTATTTTTGGAAAAACTTTTGAAGCGAATCCAATATATCCTGAGGATTTGGGAGGGAAAAGGCGGGAAATTTAGGATACATCGGAATTTGAATAAAGACGGCATTTCCTTCCCCAACGATGGGCGTCCAAACAATCTGCCCTCGCAAAA
The DNA here is from genome assembly GCF_965279615.1 of Runella sp. NCBI lineage: Bacteria > Pseudomonadati > Bacteroidota > Cytophagia > Cytophagales > Spirosomataceae > Runella > Runella sp. Next base: position 1,927,641 of record NZ_OZ257252.1, read on the forward strand.
CTGCCACGCGCGACTCTATATTACCAATGCCCAAGCCCTGCTTTGCCTGACTGTAGGTAAATCCTTTGCCATCGTCGAAGTAATCAAAATGGATCATTTCATCGTCCAAATGCACGCGAATGGTGATCTTTTTGGCTTCAGCGTGTTTGAGGGTATTGTTCATTAATTCCTGCGTTACGCGATAAAGCCCCGTTTCAATTTCGGCCGGCAAGCGTTCCGGCAAACGAGAGGCGTCCAATTCCACACTGACTTCTCCCGATTGCCTGATTTTTTCGGCAAGTGCTTCCACGGCGGCGGCATAGCCGTATTGTTCGAGCATTCGTGGACTGAGTTCACGCAGCATACGACGAATATCGACGATGGAATCATTGATGATCTCGAGGGTCTTTTTCTTTATTTCCTGACTTTCCGGGTGATTGGAAAGGTATTTTGTCAGCGACGAAGCGTATAATTTGAGCGTTGCCAGCCGCGCACCCACTTCATCGTGCAGGTCCTGCGCAATTTGTTTTCGTTCCTGCTCCTGCGCATCCAGCGCAATTTTAAGACGTTCCTGTTCCTTCTGTTTCAGGCTGATGAGGCGATTTTTTCCGGTCACAAACGCTACATAGCTTACCAGTCCCGTGCAAAAAACATAAAACCACCAGGTTCGCCAAAAGGGAGGATTGATCCGAATATACAAGGTCTTTTCACTATCGCTCCACACCCCGTCGCGGTTAGCCGCCATTACTTTAAACGTGTAACTGCCGGGGTCCAGATTGGCGTAGCGTACATAGTTTCGGTCGCTGCTGCTCACCCATTTTTTATCCTGACCTTCCAGTCTGTAGCGATAAATATTTCGGCCATTGCTATAATAATCAATGGCGGCAAACTCCAATGAGATCGTGTTTTGATCGTAGGGAAGCGAAAGCAGATCCGTTTCGTTGATTTGTTTTTCCATCGGATAAGCGTTCTCATTTACTTTCAAATTGTAAAAATGAACGCTCGGTTTAAACGAGAGCTTTCGCAAACGTTCGGGAAAGAAACTGTTAAACCCTTTGACTCCTCCAAAAAAGATTTCCCCTTCTTTGCTCATAGCAAAGGCATTGCCGTTGTATTCGTAGCCCTGAATGCCGTCGGCAAGATCAAAATTGCGAAATTGACGCGTTTGCTGATCCAACTGAGCAATTCCGTGGTTTGTACTGAGCCATATATTCCGTTCTTTATCAAGCACAATGCCATACACATACGAGTTGGCTATTCCGTGACGGTCATCGTAAAAATTATACCGACGGTCTACGGGATTCAATTCTATTAAGCCTTTTTCACTGCCTATCCAAAGTCGTTTGCCGGTGGTATCTTCACGTATCACATTGATATTGAACTGCTTCATTCCCGAATATACCTGCTTCCAACGTTGGTCTTTGTACTTGAAGCCATAGAGTCCTTCAAAATACGCCGATAGCCAGATGGTAGAATCTTTGGATTGGTAGGCCGCAAAAACGTTACGATTTTTCAAGATCGGCGATCTGGTAAACGCTTTGGTTTTAGGATCAAAAACCCAAGGGCCAAGGGGGGTGCCCAAAAACAAACGCCCATCCGATAGTTCAAGCATGTTTCGGGTGTAGTTGTTGCGCGAAGGATTTTTATCAAATTGATATAATTGGAACGTCTCGGTTTTTGCGTCAAACTGCATCAGACCTCCGTACGTACCCAACCACATTTGATTGCGGCTGTCGCGCAGAAAAGATTTGATGAAGTTGACCGAAGGTAATGTTGGCGAATTCGATTCTGTCAAATAGCGTTTGACAATCGTTCGACTTTTTGGCTCAAACACGTTCAGACTTCCTTCGGTGCCGATCCAAATGTTGCCATCAGGCGCTTGAATGATAGAACGCACCGAAAAATTATCCAGTCGTTTGAAAACAGGCAAATTAGGACTATCCGTTATTCTTCGAAGAATAGACGCATTGGGAATAATTTTAAGCAGGCCGTCAGGATCTACATTGGCCCAAATAATGCCTCGATTATCGATGTAAATTCGGGTAATCTCATAATTATCCAAACTTCTCGGGGTCACATGAGGCAGGAAAATGACCTGCAATGTTTTTTTTCGGGTGTCAAAATTCCAAAATCCGTTCCGTTGGGTTCCGATCCAAAGTTTATGATTTATCCCTTCGGCAATGCTGTATACTGCCCCAAGGTTTCGGTTGTCGGGGGTTTTATCGAACAACTGAAATTCTCCGCAAACAGGATCGAGGCGAATCAACCCCTGTAACGCCCCCAACCAGACTATGTTCTGAGCATCTACGTATAAACAAATGATATTCAGCGGATAACCCAGTTTGTTTTCCGGATGGTCGCTGAAATAATAATAGTACTTTTTTTCTTTAATGTTATATTTCACTACCCCCTTGGAGCCAACCATCCACACATCTCCCGCCGGGGTTCGGGTAGTCCAGTCGATATAATCAAAGTCTTGGGTAATGAATACTTTAGGCGCTACAACACGATGTTTGCCGGTCTTAAATTCATAGGCCAAAATACCGTCGCCTTCCCGAATGTACCAAAGCTCATCGTGATTGGCATAAAAAGGAGCCGTACGCCGTTTAATTCCTTTTTGGCTTTTATCGATCACCAATCGGAAGCGGTCAGTGGCGCGTTCGTAGCAATTGAGCCCCTCTTCTGTTCCTAACCACACGTTGCCCTGTCGGTCTTCCACAAGGCCGGCAATATTGACACCATGCAATGCATACGGATTATTGAGATCAGGTTTATAGACGGTGAAAGTATGTCCATCGTAACGATTGACCCCATCTTGTGTACCAAACCACATAAATCCGCGCGAGTCTTTCAGCATGTGATAAGGAGACCCTTGAGACAACCCTTTCTCAACCCCAATATGCTCCAAACGGTAGTCTTGCGTCCACCCTTTCAGGCTTGTCCCTATGACAAATATGAGGGCAATGAGTTTGTACAAGACCGTAGAAAAGTTTAGGTCAACTTATTCTTTCAGAAAACGTCGGACGGGCAAGATACAAAAAAAATACTATTTGCCGAGAATGCGTTTCTCGACTCCTTCATTGGTAATAATCACGGGTTTAATGAAGCCGTTTTCATCAAAAATCATCTTATCGATGCACGTAACGCGGGCATTACCGTCGGTTTCTCCCAAAGGCCGGCGATGATAAACGATGTACCACGCATCGTCCGCCGCATGATGAATTACCGAATGATGGCCGGCACCTGTGGCTACTTTCGGGTCTTGCTGCAATATTTTACCAACACGTTTGAAGGGTCCGAAAGGAGAATCGGCAATAGCATACGCCACGCTGTAATTAGGCCCCGTCCAACCACCTTCCGACCACATAAAATAATATTTTCCGTCCTTTTTAAACATGAACGGCCCTTCAACATAGCTCTCAGGCGTGATCTCCTTAAACGTCCCTCCCCTTTCAAAAGGAATGAAACCGGTAAAATCATTTTTCAATTTGGCAATATTACAATGCTTCCATCCGCCGTATATCAGGTAATAATCGTTGCCGTCTTTAAACACAAATTGGTCAATCGGCTGCGCGCCGTTCTGAAATTTATCGACCAACGGTTTTTGAAGATAATCCTTAAACGGCCCTTCAGGCCGATCCGCTACCGCAACGCCGATTCCGCCTTTTTCTATATCGTTTTGAATATCGTTAGCCCCAAAAAAGAGGTAGTACTTTTTGTCTTTTTCGATAATAGAAGGTGCCCACATCGCGCGCTTTGCCCACTTTACCCGAGCCGTATCAAGAATATTTTCATGTTTGGTCCAATGGATCAGGTCAGGTGAAGAGAATGCATCAAAGAATACCTGCTTATTGTAAGGCGCTGAAAACGTAGGGTATATCCAGTATTTATTCCCAAAAATGATTCCTTCCGGATCAGCATACCAACCCGGAAAAAGGGGATTGCCGGAGGTGGTCTTTTGTGCATAAAGCTGACCACCAGTCAGTAAAAGGCTTAGAAACAGTATTTTTTTCATATAAGAAGTTGGGTTTCAACCGATTTTAGTTCAGTAGTAATGTAATTAACGAAACTCAATAACCAAAGGTTAATCGGGTACTTTCGGGCGTAATTGTCAATTGAGCTTCCTGCCCTACGATCATGGCGCGATTGTCGGCAACATGCCCGACCGGGAAATCAAAGCAAACGGGATAATCGTATTCGGCGGCGTATTCGGCAATGATCTCATTGGCATTCTTGCCAAAGTTAATGGTGTCATTGTCTTTCATATCCGTAAATTGCCCGACAATAAGTCCGGCCAACTTATCTAATTTTCGTGCCCGTTTGAGTTGAACCATCATTCGGTCGAGGTTGTAGTATGTTTCTTCTACATCCTCAATAAAAAGCAACTTGCCTCGCGTATCCAATTCAGAACGAGAGCCTGACAAATGCGCCAAAAGACATAAATTCCCTCCAACGACCCGCCCCGTGACAGTCCCAAGTCGATTGAAGGAATGTGTTTTTATTTCGTACTGCAACGATTCTCCCCAAAGTGCTTTTCGAAGGGTATCCAAAGCATTAAAAGCACCTTCCTGCCCGAATAATTTAGGCATGGTCGCGTGCAGACTTTCAAACCCCAAACGGCAAAGATGGCAATGCAGGGCTGTAATATCGCTGAATCCAATGACCCATTTTGGGTGCTTTCGAAATTTTCGAAAATTCAGTTTGTCAATGATTTTAGAACTGCCGTAACCGCCTCTCGCCGAAAAAACAGCTTTGATGCTTGGATCATCCAACATACGCTGAAAGTCGGTTCGCCGTTGATCGTCAGTGCCGGCAAATTGGTGATAGCTTGTGCGCAATGTTTCTCCCTCCACCACTTCAAGTTGCCAGTCTTCCCTCAAAATACGCAAACCTTCGTACAGCGCATCGTACGATACTTGGCTGGCCAAAGCCACTACACCCACACGGTCACCTGCTCGTAAATAGGGAGGTCTTATCACTTTTCAGGATTTATTATTGATTCGATCAAAAAAGAATTTTTACAGCATCACCCTAATTTACCGCTATTTCTCACGTTGTGTTGCTACATAAGCAGCACCTACCAAAGCCACCAACAACAAAATTCCGGCTACTTCAAACGCCCAAACGTGCGTTGTCATCAGACTGACACCGATCGTTCGTAAGGTCGAACGCTGCGAAGTAAACTCGGCCAACTGTGGTGAATGGAGGATCATAAAATTAGCGTTGACAATGATCCAAAACAATACACCGAAAATTCCTAAGGCCACCAATCCACCCCAAAATTGATTTACGTGCGTGGTAATCACGTAGTTTTTCTTTTGATTTCCCTCACGGTCGGGGCGATAGGTAAGCATAATACCAAAAATAAGCAACACTAACACCCCTCCCACATAGATCAGGAGTTGGGTAATGGCCAGAAAATCAGCCCCTGCCAGCACATAAAGCGCCGCGACTCCCAGCAACGCCAGAAAAAGACAAAGTGCCGCGTACATGACATTTCGGGTAAACAATATCGTTAAAGCCGCACCGATGGCCAGCGTCGAAAACCCATAAAATGCAACTTCAGCCATGTAGATTAAATCTTAGTTCTTTTTTCCAAAGGTATAGATGATGCCAAGATTGCTCTTTAACACCCCCGAATCAAATTTTCGCACCACATACGGTGCCAATTCAAACGCCACCCGAACGTTGGGGACCGATTTGAACGGAGCCACGCGTGTACCGAAGTTAAGAGAGTAACCTTCTACGATATTATTGGTTTGATTAGCCAAAACGCCAATGAAATTAAAGCGAATTCCTCCGCCTAAATACAACTGATAATTCTCTTTTCGGGTCAGGTTTACGATGGGCAAAATCTCCGTACTTAAACTGCCGAACAGCGTATTGGTTTGAAGCCGAACATCAAGCCAAACCGGTTTATTGGGATTGGTACTGACCGACAACAATCCATTCCAGGGATAATATCCGATGGATTGAGCACTTGCGGTGGAGCTTAGCCCGAACAATATCAAAAAAATCCCCGGCCAGCATCTTTTTTGGTCGGGGAGAGAAGATTGGAAATACATCTTTATCATAAGAGCAACGGCTACAATCCCTTTTTTAACGTGTAAAGTACCGATTTATACTACTGTAAGTGCAAGTCAGACTGCGTCAGACCCGCCCTACTCACAACTTAATGAACTTATTCATGTAAAGCATAAAGGAGTGGAAGTCATTCCTGACTCCTTTATTTTACTTCACTTTGAGTTTTCCCATTTTTTCCATAGTGTTCATCTTCTTCATCATCTTCCGCATTTCATCAAACTGCTTGAGCAGATTGTTGACTTGCTGAAGCGATGTTCCACTCCCGCCCGCGATGCGTTTTTTGCGACTTCCGTCGATCACATCAGGATTTTCACGCTCTTTAGGCGTCATGGAATGAATGATGGCTTCGATGGGCTTGAAAGAATCGTTGTCAATTTCCATGTCTTTCATGGCCGACCCCATACCCGGAATCATTCCCAAAAGGTCTTTGACATTCCCCATCTTTTTGATCTGCTGAAGCTGACCCAAAAAGTCGTTGAAATCAAACTTATTGGCCCGCATCTTGGCATTGATGCGCTTGGCTTCGTCTTCGTCAAAGGCCTGTTGCGCACGTTCAACCAATGAAAGCACGTCGCCCATACCCAAGATCCGACTCGCCATACGATCGGGATAGAAGCTGTCTAAAGCTTCCATTTTTTCTCCCGTCGAAATATACTTGATCGGTTTGTCAACGATCTGCCGAATCGAAAGGGCGGCTCCACCGCGAGCATCACCGTCCAATTTGGTCAGAACAACACCGTCAAAATTCAGGCGTTCGTTGAAGGTTTTTGCCGTATTTACAGCATCTTGTCCCGTCATGGAATCCACAACAAACAGGATTTCACTCGGCTTGATGGAAGATTTAATGTTTTCGACCTCTTTCATCATCACCTCATCCACCGCCAAACGACCGGCCGTATCGACAATGACGATCTTCTTGCCCGATTTTTTGGCGTGTGCCACCGCGTTTTGTGCAATAGACACGGCATCTTTACTGTCGGGTTCCGAATAGACCTCTACGCCGATCTGCTCTCCCAGTACTTTTAATTGGTCAATCGCCGCAGGACGGTAAATATCGCAGGCCGCCAATAACACCTGACGCCCCTGACGCTTAAGCATATGCGCCAATTTTCCGGAAAAAGTTGTCTTACCCGAACCCTGCAAACCCGCAATCAAAATAACCGCAGGATCTCCTTTGATATTGATCGCTTCGGCCTGCCCGCCCATGAGTGCCGTAAGTTCTTCATGGACGATCTTTACGAACATCTGCCCCGGCTCAACGGCGATCAGGATTTTCTGGTCGAGGGCTTTGTCTCTTATTTTATCCGTAATCTCTTTGGCAACTTTGAAGTTAACGTCGGCATCTACCAATGCTCTGCGCACTTCCTTGGTCGTTGCCGCTACGTTTATATCCGATATTCTATCTTTCCCTTTAAGGGTCCGAATGGCTTTGTTTAATTTATCCTGTAAGCTTTCAAACATAATAACCGATAAGTAAAATGAGGGGACAAATTTAGTGAATCATGCGTTCAAACCATAATAACTTTAATCCCGTGTGTGAAAAGTATTGTTATAATCTTAAATTTGCGCGGCAAAAACACCAAAACTACTAAAGTTATTCATTCTTTATTATGCAAAAAACCCCTACCTATTGGCGCTGCTTGAATGTGTTATTGATCACTTTTTTAACAGTAGGTACGTTGACAGCTCAAATCAAGATTACGTTCCCGGTGGAGCGTGCCGTTTTTCAACGTAATAATGCTAACCAAGCCCTCATTTCCATTGGCGGCTATTATACTCAGGCAGTTGACCGCATCGAAGCCCGTCTCGTACCGGTGGTGGTAGGCCAAGGCCAGGCTACCGATTGGACAGTCATTGCAAATGCTCCCAAAGGAGGTGTATTTTTAGGCTCATTAACAGGACGTGGCGGCTGGTACACGCTGGAAATCAGGGCATTTTTTGGAGGAGCGGAAGTGGGTCGCGATGCCATTGCTAAAATGGGCGTCGGTGAAGTATTCTTAATTGCGGGTCAATCAAATGCGCAGGGATTTTTTGGATTTAGCGCGCCTGCCGTCAACGACGACCGCGTAAATACTGTCACTTGGGACAATCAAAATTCCGACAACACCAACAATCTTACCTTTACATTTGCGAAGTTGACCGCCGAAGGGCTCATCGGTCCGCGTGGTCGCAGTGCATGGTGTTGGGGGGCGTTAGGTGATCTATTGGCTCGAAAGCTTAATGTACCCATTCTGTTTATGAATACCGGTTGGATTGATACGTCAACCCAAAACTGGTTGGATTCGGCCAACGGCAAAACGGTCAAAAACCGTCTGAATCAGGATCTTCCGGCAGGAATGCCTTACCTGAACTTTAAAAATGCGCTTCAATACTATGGCTCGCTTTTGGGTTTGCGTTCGGTATTGTGGCTACAGGGAGAAAACGATGCGGCGGCCAATGTGACCAAAGACGCCTACCAAAATTCTCTGCAAGGGTTGGTCAATGTAGCCCGTATTGAGCAGGGCGAAGTGTTATCTTCTTTGCCTTGGGTATTGTCGCGCACGTCGCGTTATGCTTTTAATTCGGTTTCTCTTACTTCTCAATCCGTTATAGACGCCCAAACAGCAGTCATTAATATTCCATTTAATAAATGCTATCCGGGACCTTTTACGGACAATATTCAGGTTCCAAGACCTGCCACTAACCCGATCAATGGTGAAGAAGACCGCGTACACTTTCAAGCGCAGGGACTGGCTGATCTGGCACAGGCTTGGGACAATTCACTGCAACCCAGTTTTTTTGCCACTGTTGTTCCTGTCATGGCCCGCCCGGTTCGCCCTCTTGCGGTTACCTGTAATGCCGGCAATGTAAGTTTTAACGTAAAAGCTCCCGATGGATTTACGTCTTACAGATGGTCTAACGGTGAAACTTCCCAAACGATCACGGTTCAACGGGCAGGGACCTATCAGGCCACGATGAAAGACAACGTGGGTAATACCTATTTTACTCCATCATTGGTGGTTGCAGAGTCTTCCGTATCACTACCCAATCCGGTCATTACCCCGAGTGGAGAACAGATCATTTGTGCCGATTCTTCGATTGCATTGACCGTGAATGTTTCTTCGGTAAATACCGTCCTTTGGAGCAATGGAATTTTTGGCAGAACCATTAATGTAAAAACCCCGGGTACCTATACGGCAAGTATCAGCAGTATATTTGGGTGCAGTTCTGCGCCATCAGCTCCTGTCACTATCAAAACCATCAGCATTAAACCTCCAACGTTGATCCAGTCGGGACCGTACAGTGTTCAGGCCACGCCCGATACTACGATCTTTTCGTTTGCCGATACAAAAGTATCAACGATCACGTGGGATTGGCGTCAGGGAGGCCGAGACCTACTCGCCACTGAGTCGGCCATCAAAGTAACACAGATCGGCGAGTTTACCGCCCGTTCACGGGTTACGTTTGTTGCCAATTCGGGCGGAAGTGCGCGTACCTGCGTTTCTCCTTACTCAGCGGCGGTATTGTATCGTCCTACCGGGGAAACGTCAGACGGCTTAGTAGTATATCCCAATCCGAGTCGTTTAGGGAAAGTAGCCATCGAAACGCTCGAAGATCTGACAGATGTTGAAATAACCGTGACCGCATTAAGCGGACAAGTCGTTTATTCAAAGACATTTCCATCGCTGACCATTCGCAAAGAAATTGATCTTAGTTATCTTAATGACGGGGCTTATATTCTTAAGGTAAACTCGAAAACACTTAAGCAATCCAAAAGAATTATTATAGATAATTGATATTTTTTGGGCTTCTGCGTTATGCAGAAGCCTTTCTTATTAATTTTACGTCGTCATCTCAAAACCTATGTATAAACATTTGGTTTGATTAAGCGACAGTTGTAACTTTGGGTTATCTAACCTGCATCAACCAACCTCCAACAGTAATGAACTATTTACCCTCCGATTATCTACCCATTTTGATTCAACTTGGGTTGGCCATCGCTTTTATAGTGGGAACGATGCTCGTCACTCACGCCATTGGCCCTAAGCGAAACAGCAAACTGAAAGACGAGCCTTTTGAGTGTGGTATTGAGGCCAAGGGAGATGCCCGTACTCCTATTTCCATTAAGTACTTTCTGGTTGCCATTTTGTTTGTATTATTTGATGTAGAGGTCATCTTTATGTATCCTTGGGCTGTCAATTTTATTAAATTGGGGGCCAATGGTTTTATTGAAATGATCTTATTTATGGGACTGTTGCTGGCAGGCTTTTTCTACATTATCCGTAAAGGGGTACTGGAATGGGAAAAGTAAACTATCAACAGTCGGTATGTGTTAATAGATTATATGCCTATTACCTTCAGGCAGTTAATCCGTGAAATAACGAAAGAATAAATCATGACAAAAGATATTAAAATAGTAGAAGCTCCCGAAGGCTATGAAGGTTCGGGTTTCTTCGCCACATCATTTGATAAAGTCGTAGGATTGGCACGCAGCCACTCATTGTGGCCTTTGCCTTTCGCTACTTCCTGCTGTGGGATCGAGTTTATGTCTACCATGGCTTCACGTTACGATCTGGCACGTTTTGGTTCTGAGCGTCCAAGCTTCTCGCCGCGTCAGGCAGATATGCTTTTGGTTGCCGGAACGATTGCCAAAAAGATGGCTCCCATTCTGAAACAAGTGTACTTACAAATGGCCGAACCCCGTTGGGTGGTTGCCATTGGGGCATGCGCCTCCAGCGGTGGGATCTTTGATACGTACAGTGTATTGCAGGGAATTGACCGGGTTATTCCCGTCGATGTATATGTGCCGGGCTGTCCGCCGCGCCCCGAGCAAATTTTGGAAGGAATCATGCAGGTACGCGAATTAACGCATAACGAGTCGCTTCGCCGTCGGAATGCACCGGAGTATCAGGCATTATTGGCGTCTTATAATATTCAGTAAAAAGTTAACCGTTATTTCACGATCAAGAAGTAACATCTCATGTAACTATGCTTACAAACCAATCTGTAGCCGAAGAGATCATCAAGAAATTTGGAGACGACGTGTTCGATTTCGAAGAGCCGTTTGGCATGCTTACCTTTAGCACAACCCGTGACCAAATTATCCCGATGCTGGAGTATCTGAAGGCGCATTCCCAATTTCAGGTAAATTTTCTGACGGATATAACGGCTATTCATTATCCTGACGCGACAGGTCAGGAATTTTGTGTAGTATATCATACGCATAGTTTTATCCATAATTTCCGCACGCGCATCAAGGTTTTTTTGGCCGATGGCGATGTTCATATTCCAACCGCTACCGGTTTGTTTGCTTCCGCCAACTGGATGGAGCGCGAAACGTATGACCTGTTCGGAATTTTGTTTGACGGGCACCCGAATCTAAAGCGTATTCTCAACATGGACGAGATGGATTATTTCCCCATGCGCAAAGAATATCCGCTCGAAGACCAAACGCGTGAGGATAAAATTGATGCTTTGTTTGGAAGATAACTTTTAAGACGCTTGACATTGGACATCCGACGACGAAAGTAACGTTATTGTCCAAAAACTAAGTTCAGGAAAATGGCAGAAACTGCAGTAGCACCCAAAAATACGACCGACCTCGCCCAAGGCGAACAGGTACAATACGTCAACGAACTAACCACCCTCAACCTCGGCCCAACACACCCGGCCACGCACGGAATTTTCCAGAACGTGCTGACCATGGACGGGGAAAAGATCGTGGCAGGCGAACAGACCGTCGGATATATCCACCGCGCGTTTGAGAAAATTGCCGAACGCCGACCCTTCTACCAGATCACTACCCTGACCGACCGCATGAATTATTGCTCCTCCCCTATCAATAATTTTGGGTGGCACATGACGGTTGAGAAACTCCTGAGCATTGAAGTTCCCAAAAGAGCGCAATACATTCGGGTTATCATGATGGAATTGGCGCGTATTGCCGATCACATCGTTTGTAACGGCATCTTGGGGGTTGATACAGGTGCCTTTACCGGCTTTCTGTATTTATACGAAAAACGCGAACAGATCTACGAGATATACGAAGAAATATGCGGCGCGCGCCTTACCACCAACATGGGACGTGTGGGAGGAATGGAGCGTGATTTGACCACTACTGCCATTCGTAAAATCAACGAATTCCTTAAAACATTTCCACCCGTAATGAAGGAATTCGAACAGTTATTTAACCGTAACCGGATTTTCATGGACCGTACCATCGGCGTCGGCGGTATTTCAGCCGAGCGTGCCTTAAGTTACGGTTTTACCGGCCCGAATTTACGGGCTGCGGGTGTGGATTATGACGTGCGTGTCATGAGTCCTTATTCTTCATACGAAGATTTTGAATTTGATATTCCGATAGGACAGCACGGCGATACATACGACCGTTTCATGGTTCGTAACGAAGAAATGCGGCAAAGTTTGCGCATCATCGAGCAAGCCATGAAAAATCTTCCCGAAGGACCCTATTACGCCGATGCGCCTGAATATTACCTGCCTCCCAAAAAGGAAGTGTATCGTAACATGGAAGCCCTGATCTATCATTTTAAGATCGTAATGGGCGAGATCGAGGCTCCGGTTGGCGAAGTATACCACGCGGTAGAAGGCGGCAACGGCGAACTGGGCTTTTACCTTATCAGCGATGGCGGCCGTACACCTTACCGTTTGCACTTCCGCCGTCCGTGCTTTATTTATTATCAAGCCTATCCTGAAATGTGCGTTGGAAGTACCATCTCAGACGCCATTGTCACCATGAGTAGTTTAAATGTGATCGCAGGAGAACTGGATGCTTAATTGACTTAGAAAATGACCGATACCACCAACCCCATCACTTTTACCCCTGAGCGCCTTATCAAAGCGCAGGAAATCATCGCTCGTTATCCCGAAGGAAAACAAAAATCCGCCCTTTTACCCTTGTTGCACCTTGCACAGGAGCAATATGGTTGGGTAAGCGAAGAGGTCATGGATTACGTAGCAGGGTTACTCAATATTCTACCGATTGAAGTATACGAAGTGGCGTCGTTTTATACGATGTTTCACCTTGACCCCGTTGGAAAACACGTGATTGAATATTGTCGTACCGGCCCTTGCTGCCTGATGGGCGGTGAAGACGTGTATGGCCATTTAAAACAAAAGCTTGGAATTAATACCGGCGAAACTACCTCTGACGGGAAATTCACCCTTAAAGAAGTTGAGTGCCTGGCTGCTTGCGGTTGGGGACCGGTTTTTCAGATTCGTGAGAAATACTACATGAATTTGACAAACAGTAAAGTGGATGAGATCATTGAGGAATTGTCAAAATAGACAAACCAATCTGTTTTGCTTTCCGAGTCTAATGATTGAATTGCTGACAAACAATTCATATACATTTTACATCTCTACAGAACCCCATGTGCACACAGGAAAAAATGTACTGGAAAATGGGAGAAACATGGGATGAAAATAAAACCAAATTTTGCCCAAAACAGGTAGCTTTTAAAAACAAAAGCAGAGCCGCTAAGGGATAATTAATTATTGCATAACAATTAACTGTGGCTTGCCACTTGAAATATGGCAGTTAAAATTCTCACCGAACACATCAACGTCCCGGGCATTAATACTTTCGATGTCTATCGCAAAATGGGCGGCTATACCGCCGTTGAAAAGGCATTGAAAACAATGACTCCCGAAGAAATTGTGGAGGAAGTCAAAAAATCGGGCGTACGTGGTCGCGGTGGCGCAGGGTTCCCGATGGGAATGAAATGGAGTTTTTTGGCAAAACCGGAAGGCGTTCCCCGTTACCTTGTCTGTAACGCCGACGAATCAGAGCCGGGAACGTTCAAAGACCATTATTTGATGCGGGAAATTCCTCACCTCTTGATCGAAGGAATGATCGTATCAAGTTTTGCGCTCGGTGCCAAGAAGTCATTTATTTACGTACGCGGTGAATTGATGTACGTCATTAATATCCTCGAAAAAGCCATTGCCGAAGCAAAAGCAGCGGGTTTTTTAGGAAAAAACATTCTGGGTTCGGGCTATGACCTTGAGTTGGTTGTTCAACCGGGCGGCGGTGCTTACATTTGTGGTGAAGAAACCGCGCTGTTGGAATCACTGGAAGGCAAACGCGGGAACCCCCGTAATAAACCCCCATTCCCCGCCGTTAAGGGTCTTTATCAATCGCCAACGGTAGTTAATAACGTAGAATCCATTGCTAACACGCCTTGGATCATCAACAATGGCGGCGATGCCTATGCCGGTTTGGGAATAGGTCGCAGTACAGGTACAAAGTTGATCTCAGCTTCCGGACATATCAATAAGCCCGGCGTATACGAAATTCCGCTCGGAATCACGGTCGAAGATTTTATTTATGCTGATGAATGGTGCGGCGGAATTCGTCCCGGCCATCACTTAAAAGCAGTAATTGCGGGCGGTTCGTCTGTCCCTATTTTACCCGCTAAACTGATCCTGAATTTGGCCAACGGCGACAAACGTCTCATGACGTATGAGTCGCTTTCCGATGGTGGTTTTGCCACCGGTACCATGCTTGGTTCAGGTGGATTTATTGCCATGGACGAAACCGCCTGTGTGGTGCGGAATACATGGACCTTTGCGCGTTTTTACCACCATGAGTCCTGCGGACAATGCTCGCCTTGTCGCGAAGGAACGGGTTGGATGGACAAAGTATTGGAACGTATTGAGACCGGAAAAGGAAATATGCGTGACATTGACCTGTTGGTGGATGTTGCGAAAAAGATTGAAGGAAACACTATCTGTCCGTTGGGAGATGCTGCCGCTTGGCCAATTGCTTCGGCAATTCGTCATTTCCGTGATGAATTTGAGTGGCACGTAACACACCCTGTCGAGGCAACGCAACCGGGAGCCGTATACCGCGGAGCCATGGAATTAGTGTAGTATTGATTTAAAAAGGAATTTGACCAAAACTATGGAAAATACCGCACCCCAGTTGTTCAAAATTACATTTGACGGTATCGAAATCGAAGTACCGCCGGGAACAACCATTATGCAGGCCGGCCGCCAATTAGGACCGCAATACGCTCCCCCTGCCATGTGCTATTATGAGCCGCTCAAAGGCACCGGCGGTAAGTGTCGTGCGTGCTTGGTGAAAGTAGCTGCCGGCTCGGCCAAAGATCCCCGCCCAATGCCTAAATTGGTTCCTTCGTGCATCACGACCGTTCAGGATGGAATGGTGGTCGAAAACACAACCAATGAATCCGTTCTGGAAACGCGTCGCGGTATTGTTGAATTTTTATTGATCAATCACCCGCTGGATTGCCCAATCTGCGACCAAGCCGGCGAATGTCATTTACAGGATTTTGCGTTTGAACACGGACGCGTCACAACGCGCTACGAAGAAGAACGCCGTACGTTTGAAAGACACGATATCGGTCCGTATATTCAGTTGCACATGAATCGTTGTATTTTGTGCTATCGCTGCGTATTCACGGCCGATCAGATCACAAATAAACGTGTACACGGTGTCTTGAACCGTGGCGACCATGCCGAGATCAGTACATATATTGAGAAGGCCATCGACAACGACTTTTCCGGAAACGTCATTGATGTATGCCCGGTAGGTGCTTTGACCGACAAAACATTCCGTTTCAAAAACCGTGTGTGGTTCAGCAAACCCGTTGATGCCCATTGCGATTGCGAAAAATGCAGCGGCAACGTAACCCTTTGGTACCGTGGCGACGAGGTAATTCGCGTAACGGCCCGCAAAAACGAATGGGGTGAAGTGAAAGAGTTCATTTGCAATACTTGCCGATTTGAGCGTAAGAAGACAAGTGACTGGACCATTGAAGGGCCAACTAAAATTTCCCGTCATTCGGTCATTATGGCCAATAAATACCGTGCTGATCTGAAAAAACCGGAATTCGGTTTGAAAGTGGCAGCAGCTCAGTACAAACAGATTGATGATTCGCGTCCGTACGTGACCGATAATTCTACAATTAAGGAGTTGAGTAAAGAAAACAATGCGAAGGCAAATCAGCGTTCGCTTGCAGAGAATAATTAAAAAACGTCCAAGAAAGAATATGAACCTCACACTAGACGTCGCTTTTATCATTAAGGCAATCATAATATTGCTCATTTTTGGGATCACACTTTTGATAGCGATGTACTCAACTTACGGAGAGCGTAAAGTTGCGGCTTTCATGCAGGATCGCATCGGGCCTAACCGCGCCGGGCCGTTCGGCTTATTACAGCCGCTTGCCGATGCCGTCAAAATGTTTTTCAAAGAGGATTTTATTCCTTCACAGGCCAACAAATGGTTATTTATTCTGGGTCCCTGTCTTTCGATGTTGACGGCTTTGATGACAAGTGCCGTTATTCCTTTCGGCGACAGCATCCAATACGAAGCCGCTCCCGGCAAAGTATGGGATATTCCGGTACAGGCCATTGATGTGAATATCGGTATTTTGTACGTTTTTGGCGTAGTTTCGCTCGGAGTATACGGAATTATGGTGGGTGGATGGGCTTCCAACAATAAGTTCTCATTGTTGGGCGCGATTCGTGCCGCTTCCCAAAACATCAGTTACGAAATCTCTATGGGCTTGGCCATTATCGCTATTTTGATGATGACAGGTTCACTTTCGATTCGCCACATTGTGGAACAACAACACGGCGGTAACTGGAATATTTTCTATCAACCGCTCGGTTTTATCATCTTTATCACCTGCGCTTTTGCCGAATGTAACCGTACTCCTTTTGACTTACCGGAGTGCGAAACCGAATTGATCGGCGGGTATCACACCGAATACAGTTCGATGAAATTAGGCTTTTACCTCTTTGCCGAATATATCAACATGTTCGTTTCTTCGGCAATGATCTCAAGTCTCTATTTTGGCGGGTATAACTATCCGGGGATGGACTGGGTACAAACACAATTAACGGGTGCATTGGGAGATATTGCGGGTCATAACGTAGGCACGCTGATCGGAACGTTGGTCTTCTTTGGAAAATCGTTATTCTTCGTGTTCTTTTACATGTGGGTACGTTGGACATTACCCCGTTTCCGTTATGACCAATTGATGAATTTAGGTTGGAAAGCACTCATTCCACTGGCAATGATAAATATTATTTTGACAGGGGGAGCCATTCTGTTCCTGAAACCATTGGTAATGAGTTTTTTAAAATAGACATTCATTAGACCTTGGCAATAAACTCATTGTCAAACGTTTACTGTTCTAAATCATAAAAGTATGCAATTAACAAATCGTTCAAAGCAAGTTAGCAACAAGCAAATGACCTTTGCTGAGCGGATCTATTTACCCGCTATCGCTACCGGTCTGGGGATTACGATTAAGCACTTTTTTCAAAAGAAAGTAACCATTCAGTACCCTGAAGTAAAGCAATTTTTGGGGCCTGTATTTCGCGGACGACACGTATTGAAACGCGACGAGCAAGGCCGTGAACGCTGTACTGCCTGCGGTTTGTGTGCTGTAGCCTGCCCGGCCGAAGCCATTTCAATGGTAGCAGCCGAGCGTGACAAAGGCGAAGAAAAGCTATACCGTGAAGAAAAATATGCCGCCGTGTATGAGATCAATATGTTGCGTTGTATTTTCTGCGGCCTGTGCGAAGAAGCTTGTCCAAAGCAGGCGATTTACCTGCGCCACGATGAGTTCGTGCCTGTATTTACCGAGCGCGATCAGGTGATCTGGGGGAAAGATCTGTTGGCCGAAAACATGAACAATCGCTATTTGCGCAAAGCATGGACCAAAGAAGAAGCAAGAGAGCAGGATTTGGAAGGAGTCGATGCTGAACCAAGAACTCAATTGTAAGATTTGGGTTGTGGGTAAACTTGAAAAATTATTAGAAAAGATTCTGCGAGGGCTATCGGACAGCAATATTGGTTTTGAAGAACTTTGTAATTTATTGGTTCGCTTTGGCTTTGATGAACGTATAAAAGGAAGTCATCATATATTTTCAAAAGAAGGTGTCGAAGAAATCATTAATTTGCAAACAGCTTCTTCAGGCAAAGCCAAAGGATATCAGGTGAAGCAGGAAGAAGTATTATTTTGAAATATCGATTAAGCCCTAAAGAAAATGGATAACCCTAAATACGAGATTATCATTTATTGGAGCCAAACGGATGAAGCTTTTATTGCTGAAATTCCTGAGCTACCGGGCTGCATGGCTGATGGACAAACGTACAGAGAAGCCTTAGAAAACGCCGAAATAATAATAAATGAATGGATAGAAACTGCTCTTGAACTGGGCCGTACCATACCTGAACCTAAAGGGAAATTAATATACGCTTAAAATAGTTTGGTTGTAGACCAACAATGATCAATTATGGATTTTTCCGGCTTTTTGAATAATCTTACGCCTGCAACGGGCTTTTTTTACTTCCTGTCCTTTTTGACAATCCTTACGGGATTGATGGTTATTTTATCCAAAAATCCCATTCACAGCGTGTTGTATCTTATTGCAACATTTTTCTGTCTATCAGGGCATTATGTATTGCTGAATGCGCAATTTTTGGCAGCGGTCAATATTATCGTTTATGCAGGTGCCATCATGGTATTGTTCCTGTTTGTGATCATGTTTCTGAACCTTAAACAGGAAGACGAAGAATCTAAAACCAATTTGACCAAAATTGCTGCAATGGTAACGGGTGGCACGTTGTTTTTGATCTTTGTAGCGGTATTTCGTAAGACACAATTCGGCACGTTCAATACCTACAGCTTTGACTCACAGGTGGGGATGGTAGAAAGTCTGGGAGAAGTTTTGTACAAAGACTATTTACTTCCTTTTGAGCTGGCTTCCGTGCTGTTTTTGATCGCAATGATCGGGGCTGTAATGCTGGGTCGTCGCGAAGCGGGGGACCGCCACTTTTAAAGAATTCTTACAATTCTTAAACCTATAAGGTCTCAAAGACCTTATAGGTTTGTTTGATTTATCATTATTTATCCGACCCTGTTTTTGAGGTCGTAATCTTTGACATCAATTCTTCCAGTTTTGTTAAACGTTGGTTTAACTTTTCATTTTGTGCTTTCAATTCTTCGTTCTGTCCTTTGAGTTCTTTCACTGCATTGACCAGCGGCATCACAAAATCTGCATACGCAATTGAATACGTTCCGTCATTGCTTATTTTGAGACCACTAAATTCTCCGCCTAAATCGGTTACGGCCTGCGCCACATCCTGCGCAATAAATCCATTATAAGAAGTCTTCTTTTTATCAGTTTTATAATAATACGTTGCCGGCTTGAGGCGACTGATAAAATTAAGCCCCAACTGCGACGAATAAACAATATTCTCTTTTAAACGGCCGTCTGACGGAACACTCCAGTTAACCTGACCTTCTATGACCGTGATTTGATCGTTGCCAATCCTGATCTTATTACTGGCATTTACTTTGGCATTATAACCGAGCGCAGCAGCATTGGTCAGTGACGAATCACCCAACAAAGCAGCACCTGTGTCATAGCCCAAAAATGTATTATTACTACCCGAGCGAATGTTTTGTCCCGCATAGGAGCCAACCGCAGTATTATTGCTGCCCGTTTTGTTAATATCTAATGTATTATTTCCATAGGCCGTGTTACCTATTCCGGTGGTATTGGTTGGCAAAGAGTATTGCCCGGTGGCGGTATTATAATTTCCGGTAGTATTGGAAGACAACGTATAAAAACCGGTTGCGGTATTTCCTTTTCCCGTGGTATTCAAAAACATGGCTGCATTTCCAAAAGCCGTATTTTCATTGCCCGAAGTGTTCAAATACAAAGCGGAAGCGCCCAAAGCCGTATTGCTGTTTCCCGTGGTATTTGAATAGAGACTTGTTTGCCCTACCGCAGTATTTGATTGTCCGGAAATGTTACTGATAAATGCATCAGGGCCAAGGACTACGTTGGAATTTGACGTTGCCGAAGTAGTGCTGCCTTTTATTCCCTTTGGAGAAATGGTCACAGAGCCGTTGTTATCCTGTTCAGTCAGAATTTGGGCGGTAGCCGAAAAAGCAAAGCCACAAGCAGAAAGGAGCATAAAAAGTGTTTTCATAAACAGTCGTTCTGATTTTGTTTAATGTTGAAAAT
This sequence comes from Runella sp., assembly GCF_965279615.1. NCBI lineage: Bacteria > Pseudomonadati > Bacteroidota > Cytophagia > Cytophagales > Spirosomataceae > Runella > Runella sp. The sequence continues at coordinate 1,947,717 of NZ_OZ257252.1, forward strand.
TTTCGCTTTTTGAACACCCTCCTAAATTACAGCTTTCCGCTAACGTTTTTCCAATAAAAAGATTAAATCTACCGGTCAAGTTATTCAAAGGCACATTAATCGTCCCTCAAAGATGCCGGCTCAATGTTCTATCAATTCATAATTATACTATCAACTCAAAATCACCGACCTGCTTCTCTTCGCCATTAATGATAACAGAAAGGCGGTGCGCTCCCGCGTAAAATTTTCGAGTGGTGATGGGAACAAATTTTTGCTTTCGAAGAATGACTGCCTTTTCACCGGGCGCATATTCGCGCTCACTTATTTTGAATACTTTTTTTGATAATTGCCCATTCTGTTTTTGGTAATAAACTGCGTATTCCAACCTTACAGTATGATGTTCTTCGTTTTCATTAATGACCGACAACGTAAATTCCAAGCTTTCTCCGATGGTTATTTTCGGCGTTTGAATTGTAAAATTTTCCAATCGAATATGCTCACTTACTAAATTATACAGCGTCAACACGTCTCGATGCCCCTGTTTCAGCAAAGTACGGCAAGCATGTTTAACAATTGCGTCCGTTTCTTTTGTGTGGCCTTTCCAAGTATTGGCAACTTTCAGCACCATCTCCGGATGATCTTTCGATATATCATTCAAATGATTGGCTACGCTTCTCCTTACCCATTCGGAAGGGTCATTTTTCAGGTTTTCCAGCAATAACAAACACGAAGCAGGATCCTTTTTAAGGGCAGGAATGGCCATAGCCCAAGGTAGGCGGGGCCGACTGCCTTCACTGGCAAGTCGTCTCACTTTATGATTCTCATGCCGTGACCATTTCATCATTTGCTCCATCATTGCATCGCCATATTTTAGCAAAAATGGTCTGACAGCAAACTCACAACTGACAAATTGAGTCACGAATTCAATGGCTTTTACCGAATGTTCGTAGTCTTCCAGTCCATACGTTTCGATGTAATCAGGAAAAAAAATATAGGCCAAACTGTCTTCGCGAGAATTTTCTTTACGGAGTTCTTCAATGATTTTTTCAATCAGCTTTGCCGCTTCACTGAATTCAACGGGTAAAAAATGATGCAAAACGCGCGTTGTATGCCTCATGCGGTCTTTTAATTCTTTTCGGTCAAAGTCTTCATCAAAAATCAACTCCATAAACCGTTGTGTATCAAAGGCCGGAAGCGTTTTTGTAAGAGTACCGGCGAATTTTTGGTAAAAGGCAGAAGAGTAAATATCTTTTAATGCACTCATGGCGGTCGGTTTTTCTTTTAGAATCAGTTTATTCTCCTGCAAAGAAAAGCCTCCTTAATGACAACCCTATGACAGTAGCTCTAATTAAATGTCCTTAAATATGGTTAAAATTTTACTCTCTTATAAAAAGTACTCACATCTTTAATAAATTGCTCTTTACGCTCAAAATGGATATTATGTCCCGTATTTTCATAGATTTTATGATCAATAAATCGTGGATGTTGGCTCTGTAGTTTCGCATTCTCAGCCTCAAAAGGAAACAGATCATTGGCACCTGTTGGGTCAAGGATCAAAACAGGGACGTGTAGATTGCGAAATATGATTTTAGGCTCCATAATGGCCATTGACTCGGCAAAGAGCGGCACTTGCGTAGGGCGCAGGATATTTGCCAAAAATTGCGTTTTATCGCCCATGTTGAACAATTTCAGCAGTCCCGGTCCAATGGCCCATCTTCCTTCTTTTGTTTTCGTGATCCAAGCCAGCAAGTCAAATTGATTCCCCTGACTCTGAGGATCATAATAAGTACCATACGCCTCCATCTCAGTCGCAAAAGTGGTATCAGGATAGCGGTCTTTAAATATCATGTCTATCCTTTTTGATAATGTATCTGAGTTCATTTTATGATAATACGTATTGGTAGCGACAGAGCCGCCATCTTCCAATATCATTCCCAATACCCGCTCCGGATACGCATCATAAAAAGCAGTACTGATGTATCCTCCCCGCGACCAACCGCCAATAACTGCTTTCCGTATCTTTTCTTTGTCCATCAATGCTTTGATATCATCTGCAACGTGATACAGCGAAACCTCGTGATTTGGGATGGACGTTTGGCCGTGGCCGTAGTAATCAATGGCAATTACATAATAGCCCGCTTTAACCAGGCTATCGGCAATCGTCAACAATTCTAACCCATTTGTTAAACTTCCGTGTGACCAAATCAGCGGCACACCCGATGGACTGCCCCAGGTGAGATAATGCATTCGAACGTTGGGAGTTTCAACAAAATGGCCGTGTTTTTTCTCAAAGGCAGCAAATTCTTTTTTGGCTGATTGATAGCTTTTTTCCAACTGAGTGCGGCTCTTCGAGGAAGGCGTGGTTTGAGCTTGCGATGTTAGGCAAAGTAAAAAAAGGCACAGAAGAATAAATTTTTGTAAAGTCATTGCGGTATGCTGTTATGCCGTGGTTAATCAACCACTATCTCTTTCTGATATAGATGTGTTTGATGTTATGCTTACCGCTGTCGCGCTCGTCAATTTCAAATTTATCAATACTTTTTATAAGGGGTAATAATTTGGGATAACCATAATTCCTTGGATCGAAATCAGGCTTTTTCTTCAACATTAAATTTCCCAGGTCCCCCAAAAATGTCCAACCGTTTTCGTCCGCGAGGTCAGTGATACTATCGGTAAACAACTTGATAATTTTGGGTTCAATACTGTTTAAAGGTTTGCTATCCGCTGCTGTTTTCGCTTTTTTGTTCACATTTTCGGGTTGGCTTGTCTCTTCCGGCTTCAGAATTTCAAGGTATATAAACTTATCGCAAGCTGAAATAAACGGATTCAACGTCTTTTTTTCTCCAATTCCAATTACTTTCATGCCTGCTTCTCGGAGTCTTGTAGCAAGTCGAGTGAAATCACTGTCGCTTGAAACAATACAAAATCCATCCACCTTTCCGGTATATAAAATGTCCATTGCATCAATAATAAGCGCACTGTCTGTGGCATTTTTCCCTGTTGAATAACTGAACTGCTGAATGGGCGTAATGGCATTTTCCAACAATACTTTTTTCCAACCTGAAACAGTGGGCTTGGTCCAATCCGCATAAATCCGCTTAAAAGTAGGTGTTCCGTATTTTGCAATTTCTTCAAACATCTCTTTCACATTTGCATAAGGAACATTATCAGCATCAATCAGTACTGCCAGTCTCAGGTCTTTCTTGGTATCCATGTATATTTTACGGGAGTTTTATCAACCCGCCAATTCATAAAGGTATAGCGAAGTTAAGTGCGAAACAATTTCAAGCTTTTAACCACAAAAAAAAAGGGCATTGACCTACGTCAATGCCCTTCAGAGTGTACTTAAAATCTATACTAAAGATACAAAATTACTTTGGTTCATAATGCATCACCACAATTCCACACTCGAATGGAATGGCTTTGGCCAATTTATAATTCCGATTTGCTTCCAGACCTTCAAAAATAGATAACCCTTTACCGATAGCCGCCGGATTGACAAATAAATGCAATTCATCGATCAGGCCGGCTTTTACCAAAGAAACGTCAAAACCGGCACCGCCGTAGACGATCAGGTCTTTGCCTTCCCGGTTTTTTAATTGGTTGACTTCGTCGGCCAAGTCGCCGTTTGCCACTACCGTATTGTTCCACTCTGATTCGGTCAATGTTTTTGAGAAAACTACTTTTGGATAGTCAACCATTTTTCGGGCAAATTCATATTCGGGACTGTCAGGATTGGTGGTTGCATTGGTCCAATGGTTAATAAAACCGCCCGCCATTTTTCGGCCTAATAAAATAGTATCACTTGAATCGGTCAGTTCGGTGACGTAATTTTTGAGTTCATCATCCCACTCCCACGTCATAAAATCCATTTCTCCATTAGGACCGGCAATGTATCCATCTAAAGACATTTGTACTTGCAATTTCAATTTTCTCATTGCTGTATTTATTAAATTAGCGTTTGATTAACGATACAAAATTATCACCCAACAATGACTTTTAAACGGTGTAATTCCGTCATTCTTAGGGTGCTTTGCGACAGCAATCCGATATATTTCATTATGTTTGAAACTGAGACTTGCCAAGTTTCTAAAACTTGGCAAGTCTGCATCCATTAAGCTACAACCTGTTTCGGTTTCGCTAAAAATCCAACGCCTTCCGCTGCCATCTCGCGTAGTTTTTGGGTAGGTTGGAAACGTTCTCCGTAAGTTGCAGCCAAACGATCAAGCGTAGTTACGAAGGTTTCGATGCCTACAAAATCTACAAAGGAAAGCGCACCGCCCGTATATGGAGGAAAACCCCACGCCAAAATAGAACCCAGGTCAGCATCTAACTTAGTACGAATAACGTTTTCTTCGTAACAACGAACAGCTTCAAGGGCCTGACGGTAGAGCAATCGTGTTTTTACTTCTTCCGGAGAAGGTTGCTGCGTTGCCAACGGGAATAAATCTGCCAGACCCGACCAAAGCTGTTTTGGGCCATCTTCGGGATATTCATAAAAGCCTGCTTTCGCTTTCTTGCCCAAACGCCCCATTTCCGTAAACTGCTTACCAATCTGATAACTCGTATCAATATCGGCCAATACCCCATCTTTCACCGCTTGTGCCGAGATTTTATACACTAAATCCAACGCCACTTCGTCGGTCACAGCCAAAGGCCCAACGGGCATTCCCGCTAATTTACCGGCGTTTTCGATCAATACAGGATTAACGCCGTCTTTCAGTAACTCCATACCCTCGGATGTATACGTCCCAAAGCAACGAGAGGTATAAAATCCGCGTGAATCGTTGACCACAATCGGCGTTTTTCTGATTTTACGGGTAAAGTCTATCGCTACTGCCAACGCATAGTCTGAAGTTTCCTTGCCCACGATCAGCTCGACCAACATCATTTTATCAACGGGTGAAAAGAAGTGAATTCCTATAAAATTCTCGGGGCTCGTTGAGGCTTTAGCCAATCCGGTAATGGGAAGGGTTGATGTATTGGAACCAAATACGCCTCTTTCTGTCAGCATAGGCTCTGCTTCTTTGGTAACCATAGCTTTTAAATCACGATTTTCAAAAACGGCTTCAATAATCAGCTCACTTCCCTGTAAGTCAGCTACATCGGCCGTAGGTTTAATTAGATTCAAAATACCTTCGGCTTTGAGTGCGTCCATTTTACCGCGTTCAATGGCTTTTTTCAACAACGCCCGTGAATAGTCTTTTCCTTTTTCGGCGGCTTCGAGGCTTACATCTTTCAGCACTACTTCGATACCCGCAACTGCACTCACGTAGGCAATGCCCGCTCCCATCATTCCTGCTCCTAAAATGCCGAGTTTCTTCACGTCCGTCTTCGGAATATCCTTCGGACGACCGGCACCTTTGTTAGCTTCGTTCAGTCCCAAAAACATGGTTCGAATCAAATTGCCCGCTACTTTGGAGGTGGCAACCTGCACAAAATGCCGCGATTCGATCACAATACCACGGTCGATATTCACCAACAACCCTTCGTATACACATGACATAATATGCTGCGTGGCCGGGTAATTGCCTTTCGACTTGTCCATCATCATGGCCGTTCCCACCGTAAAAGTCTGCATGCCAACAGGACTCAAGACAGCCCCATTCGGTACTTTATAGTTGTCTTTGGCTTGAATTTTACCCGTTTTCTTATTGATCTCGTCCCACGGTTTTACGGGATTGGGATTTGCATTGATCCACGCCGCTGCCTTTTCAAGCATTTCTTCCCGCGTTGCGGCAATGGCATCCACAATACCCAGCCCTAATGCATCTTTGGGCGTCAGTTCCTTGCCTTCCAACATCAACGGCAACGCTCCCTGCATTCCGATCATCCGAGGAAGTCGCTGCGTCCCCCCCCCACCGGGCAACAACCCAACTTTTACTTCGGGTAAGCCCAATTTGGTTTTGGGATTATCTAACGCCACACGGTAATGACACGCCAGACAGATTTCCAACCCACCGCCCAACGCCGTGCCATTAATGGCCGCCACAACGGGTTTGCCGTTGGTTTCTATCTTGCGAAAAAGTTGATTCAATTCCACCGATATTTTCAGGATCTCGGCAGGATTTCCCCCTTGATTGCGTAAGATCATCTTCAAATCAGCACCCGCCACAAATTCGGGCTTGTCGGAAGTAATGATAATTCCTTTTACGTCCGAATCGCTGTACGCCTTTTCCAACGCTTCCCCAAAGGCGGGTACAGATTCGTCGTTCAGGACGTTCATGGGTGAGCCGGTCAGGTTCCAGCTGATGAGTGCTATGTTATTGTTGGTTGTGTAGTTGATTGCCATAATGATAAAATTTAACCTCACCCCTGCCCCTCTCCTAAAATTAGGAGAGGGATTCTGTAGGCGCAGGCAATGTGTTTTTCAAAAAACTTTTAATTCTTGTTAAAACTTGAGGTAAATTATTTACTACTTCCTCATTTCGAAATCTTACCACCTGAATTCCAATTCCATTGAGAGCTTCAGTACGATAAGCATCATATTGTTGAGCCTCGATAGAATCATGTACATTTCCATCCACTTCAATGGCCAATTTTTCTTGTGGACAGTAAAAATCCAACACAAAATATCCGACACTATATTGGCGTCTGAATTTTATGTTTTCAAATCGACGATTTCGTAGAACTTGCCATAAAGCATCTTCTGATTCAGTTTGCTCATTTCGTAATAAACGACGAGTAACTTCCATCTGCTTTATATTATAGATGATAGCCATAGCTTCAATTGCTCCCCTTCTCCTCGTTTTGAGGAGAAGGGGTCGGGGGATGAGGTTACACCAGCTCAAAAATCGTCGCTATTCCCATCCCACCGCCAATACACAGCGTTGAAAGGCCAAATTGCTTGCCGGTACGTTCCAATTCATCAATGAGCGTAGCCGAAATAATGGCCCCCGTCGCACCCAGCGGATGGCCTAAAGCAATGGCTCCGCCGTTGACGTTTACTTTGGAATGGTCTACGCCCAATTGCTCCATAAAAAAGAGCGGTATAGCGGCAAAAGCTTCGTTGACTTCAAAGAGATCAATGTCTGAAATGCTCATCCCTGCTTTTTTAAGCACTTTTTGCGTGGCAGGAACAGGGCCGGTAAGCATAATGGTAGGCTCAGAACCGATAATGGCAAATGCTTTGATCTTAGCGCGGGGTTTCAGGCCCAATTTCTCTCCTATCTCTTTAGAACCGATCAATAAACCCGCCGCGCCATCTACGATCTGGGAGGAATTCCCTGCATGGTGAACGTGATCTATCTTATCAACTTCGGCGTATTTCATGAGCGCCAAGGCGTCTAAGCCCATACCACCCATCATTTCAAAAGCAGGCTTTAATTTTCCCAACGACTCAGCCGTCGTTCCCGGGCGTACACCTTCGTCGCGGTCGAGAACCGTGACACCTATCTCATCTTTGTAAGGAACCAATGATTTTACAAAACGATTCGCTTGCTGCGCTTCCACCGCCCGGCGGTACGACTCAGCCGCAAACGTATCTACATCAGTACGCGAATAACCGTATTTGGTTGCGATCAGATCAGCCGAAATGCCCTGTGGAACAATGTTATGACGCGCCACGATCTGCGGATTCATGAACAAAGCACCGCCGTCGCTCCCCATCGGCACGCGACTCATGGATTCAACCCCGCCGGCTACGATCATATCCACCTGCCCCGACATCACATAAGCAGCCGCTTGATTGATAGCTTCCAATCCCGATGAACAAAAGCGGTTGAGTTGAACGCCCGCCACGCTTTCGGCATAGCCAGCTTCGATGACCGCCGTACGGGCAATGTCAGCGCCCTGCTCGCCAATGGGCGTTACACAGCCCATGATCACATCGTCTACATAACTCGTATCCAGTTGGTTACGTTGTTGAATTTCTTTTAAAACAGAAGTCAGTAATTGAACAGGTTGCACGTCGTGCAGTGAACCGTCCGACTTTCCGCGTCCGCGCGGGGTTCTGACGGCGTCATAAATGAATGCTTCGGCCATTGGGGTTTCAGAAGTTTAAAAATGGGATAACGAACAGAATAATTACTCTGCCTGCATACTATCAGTCAACAAAAATAAGGGGCATTTTGATAAAATCAAGACGAAATTGTGTCGAATAAAGAAAAAGGATCAGCCTATGAATATTTTTTTCAGCGCGCCCCACAAAGCACGTTTGTTTTTATCGTCGGCCTGAACAATGTCCAACGATTCTGCGAGCAAAAAGTTGACTCCTGCAATGCGTTTGGGGTCGTAGCGGTTCATCATTATTTCCAAATTGATATTGATAAACGGCACCCCGAAAGAAATAAAATGATGCACTTTCTTATTTTGAAGCAGGGGCCGAAAGTCCATTTGTTTGGATCCTGCCAAATTTAAAATGTCTACCCCATCAAGGTTCAGGTTAACGGCTTTCAATACTTTTTCCAGAAAGATCGTATTATTGGCCGACATGGCCGGAACTTCATCCACCAATATAAGAATTTGGTGATTGAGCGTAGGCAGAGCAGCAGCCACTGCAATGGGCGGCGTACTTGTCGGAGATGCCGCAGCAACAAGTGGGGTCGGCGGCTCATTCACAACAGGTGCCGCAGGCACTGTCGGTTCTGCCACTTCGCTCATAGTTGTATCTCCGTTCACCCGATAAAGGGTTTCATTTTGGTAAAGTAATTGATAAAATGATTTGCTCATGCTACAAAGCTAAAAAGACTTGGGTAAAACTTCAACGGTTTGAAATTTTTACCCAAGTCAATCCAATTATTCAGGAAGAGGAACTACTCTTAATATTTCGTGGCCAAATGGCCGGAAAAGAAACTCAGATTGGATTTGAGGTAGGGAGTACCCGGAATGCTTGCACTTACCGAAACCCTTACTTTATCTCCCGCCGCCAATTTCAGATCGCGGCTGATCTGTGCGCTGAAATTTGAACTCACAACGGGAGCTACTGTTTGGGTAGCGGCCACTGAAGTAAAGCCGTTCGCCGCAGTAGTGACCATGTAATGAATACTCACAAAATAGGAACTTGACATGATACCCGAAACATCCATCCCTATCGTAGCATCAAAATGGTAGATTCCATTTGCGGGGGCTATAAAAGTATTGGCGTTCTGCATATTATTGATAGCGAAATTGTTACTGACGTCATAATTTTCCGCGTTAAATGTCAGGAAAGTAACGCCTGGTGAATAATCTACCGACGTATAAAATACATCTCCGGAGTTATAGGCGCTGAACGCCGGCTCGCTCTGCGGACCGTCCACTTCGGTATTGATCCAAGCGGTTCCGTTGCAGTAATACATTTTGTTGTCAGTGGCATTATACACCAATCTGCCCTTGGTGGAAGCCGAGCAACTTGGCAGTGAGGTAACACGGGGCAAATCCAACGAACCGGGGTTGATGGTGACTGATTGGGCAGAGAGCGCACCGGCAAAGAATAAAATACAAATTGTAAAAATAAATGTCGTTTTCATGGCGATGATTTATGTTTAAAAGGATATTTCTTCAAACATAAAATCACATAAAAACCCCAACAAAAACTTCAAAGTAAAGAGTGCTATTTTCAGATCGAAACGTAGAAAACCGCCAACAAACCGTTAAATAATTATTGGCATACAGCAATCAATCGGTGGGTTGAAATTCCCATTCCCATACATCGCCATCTTCTTCATCCCATACTATACCAAGACATTTAAAGCCGTTTTTACGGAGTACTTTTGTTGAAAAACTTTCTTCCGGCAAGGTACGGGCGGTGATAATGACCGACGGGTCTGTTTTCAACGAAAGCCTTACCAACTGCCTGCACATTTCAGCAGCAACGCCCTGTTTTTGATAGGCCGGAAATGTGCCGTAGGCGATTTCTACTTTGCCGTTTTTAGGCGCACCTTTAAACGCGCAGCTACCTACCAATTTGCCATTCAGTTGGGCATAATAGCCGATCCAGGGAGGAGTGTAACCAATTCGATTAAAGAAATCAATAGTAACAGGAATGGTAGCCTGAGAATCAGGATGGTTCATAAAGTCCTGATTCTCGGCTTCTGTTTCTTCAATGGGCAACAATTCCATAGTACATTGATTTTTCAATAACTTGTTTCATCCAATTTTACTTTTCCGCGAAAGGTCCAAAACACAAATGCAGTATAAATACCCACCAAGGGCACGCCAATGGCGGCAAAAGTGAGCATGATCTTAAGGGATTTCTCCGTCGACGAACCATTGTAAACCGTGATGTGTAAATCAGGGTTCAATGATGACAAAATGATGTTTGGAAAAAGCCCAACCGCCACCAAGATCATCAACATGGCCGTCACAAATGCCGAAGAGATAAAGGCAAGAAAGTATTTTCGACGTGAAATCTGACGCGTAATATTGGCTACCCCCAAAATGGCCAGTACCGGAAAAGCAAACATATAAGGAACTTCTTTGTAGCGCGTGAGCATGTGCGGAATGTACAACAACGTGGCAACCGACGTAATGGCAAACATCAACACAAAGAAAATAGTAGTGTTTTTGACCAAAACCGTGAGCTTGGCGTACAGGCGGTTTTCGGTTTTCATGACCAAATAAATAGCACCGTGCATCATAAACAAGGCCAATGTTGTGACCGAAACCAACAGCGCATACGGATTGAACAAATCAAGTAAAGTGCCTTGGTAGACGTAGTTTTGGTCAATCGCAATGCCTTGAATCACGTTTCCCAAGACCAATCCCAACGACAACGCCAACAAAACACTGGAAACGGTGTAACTAATGTCCCACAGTTTGCGCCACCACTCCATCGGTTCTTTGGAGCGAAATTCAATGGAAATAGCCCTGAAAATAAGCATCACCAAAAACACCATAAATACCTCATACAACGCCGAAAAGATGGTTGCATACACCACGGGAAAACCCGCAAAAAGCGCTCCTGCGCCAATAACAAGCCACACTTCGTTACCATCCCAAACAGGACCAATAGCATTGAGCGCAATACGTCGGCTTTCTTCTTTTTTGAAAAACAGGTGCAGTGCTCCGGCACCCAAATCGAAGCCATCCAAAATAGCGTAACCGCTGAATACGCCGCCAATAACCAAAAACCACCACGTAGGCAGGTCAATTCCAAGGATCGTTTCCATTATTTTAAGATCGGATTATCGCGTTTTACAGGAATCTCTTCTAAATGCGCATCAATGGGGCCGTGCTTTATCTTTTTGTTCAACAAATACAGGAATAACACAAACAACAGTGCATAGACCAACGTAAACAGAATCAGCGAAAACAATACCTGTTCCACCTTCAGCGATTGCGACAGCGCATCCGATGTTCGCAGCAAACCATACACCACCCAAGGCTGTCGTCCGATCTCAGCCGAATACCAGCCGACCTGATTACCGATTTGCGGCAACAACACCGACCACGCAAAGATCTGAAGCAGCCATTTTTGATCAAACAATTTCCCTTTCCACCAAAGAAAAGAAGCCAAAAGTGAAAGCCCGATCAGCGTCATTCCGATAGCAACCATCAGGTGATACGTTTGAAAAACAACATTGACCGCGCGAGCAGAAGGTCGATCTTCTTTGGGAAATGCGTTTAACCCTTTGACGGGTGCTTTGAGATCCTGATGAATCAGAAAACTCAATCCCGCAGGAATTTTCAGGCCGGTTACTTTCCGGTTATCTGCATTTGTCCAACCCATCAGATACATATCCGCCACCGCCGACGAATCGTAATGGCCTTCAAAGGCCGCTAATTTGGCAGGTTGATTCTTGGCTACGCCATCTGCCGAACGGTGACCTGTAAACAATTGCATTAATGACGAAATGGTAGCCACTGTCAACGCAATTTTAAAACTCGCTTTGGCAATTTCAAGGTGGCGCTTGCGCAAAATATAATATGCATTAACGCTCAAAACCAAAAATGAACCCGCCAAGAACGACCCGATAATGACGTGCGAAAGTCGATCTATGCTCGAAGGATTGAAGACCATTTCCCAAAAATCAGTAATAACAGCCCGCGCTTTCATGCCTTCGCCTTCAATGCGAAAGCCTGCCGGGGTCTGCTGCCAGGAATTGGCTACCACAATCCAAATGGCGGAAAACATTGACCCCAAGGCCACCATAATGGTGGAGAAAAAGTGCACTCGTGGGCTTACCCGATTCCACCCAAAAAGAAGAATTCCCAAAAAACCGGATTCGAGGGCAAAGGCAAAAATACCTTCGGCGGCCAACGCACTGCCGAAAATATCGCCAACGTATCGTGAATAAACGGCCCAGTTGGTTCCGAATTCAAATTCCATGACGATGCCCGTAGCAACGCCGATTCCGAAAATAAGGGCAAATATTTTGATCCAAAAACGGGTCATTTGTTCGTAGATCTGCTTGCCGGTGCGGAGGTACATTCCTTCCATGATGACCAGAACAACACCTAAACCAATGCTCAGCGGAGGGTAGATATAATGGAAAGCAATGGTGAAAGCAAACTGTATGCGAGAGAGGATTTCTGTATTCATAAGCGTGCTGTAAGTAACGCTTAAAAGTACAACAAAAAGCCGCAGGCTGAACTTAGAAGTGGCTTTTTATGCGCAACAAGCTCTATTTATTTAGTAAGTTATAAAAGGCTGTTTGACCCCATCCGGGGTCAGACGTTTGTAGAAATAAAGATTCCTCTACAAACAGGTGACCCCGGATGGGGTCAAACAGCCTGCAAACAATTTAAACTAATTTTGAACAGATATTTATTAACTGTTTTTACAAAGTGCTTAAAAGCATAGAATCCTCGTTAGGGCGTAAAAATCAGTTCTCTTTTACTTTCTTTTTAACGTCTTCCAAGATCGCATCAAGGGCTTTGCGGTCGTATACTTCGCCGCGCAGAATGACCGTATAAATATTTTGCGTCGCTTCTATTTTTTCCAATGGATTTTGATTCAGCAGCACAATATCGGCGCTTTTCCCGGCCGCAATACTGCCAAACTGTGCCTGACTTAGGAATTTCGGTCCGGGAATAATGGCTGACTGCAGTGCCTGCAACGGCGTCAGCCCGGCTTTGACATATTCTTCCAATTCTTTGTGCAATCCCAATCCCGGATAAACGTACGAATTCAAAAAGCCCGCATCCGTTCCCGCAATGATGGTTACGCCGGCTTTCAGGAGCAAAGGCAGCAATGTAGTTGTTTTGAAGTAAATTTCGTGGCGCTCGGCAATGGCATCGGGACTGTCCTGCGCCGCGCGCGTGACGCGCCATTCGTAGGTTTTTTTAAGCCCCTTTCCGATGTATTGCAGATACGCATCGTTTTGGTGATTGTCTTTATCTAAAAATGCCGTGCTTTGACTGATACTGAGCGTTGGCACCACGGCGGTTCCGTTTTTAGCCATACGCTTATAAACTTCCATTGCCGTATTTTCGTCAAAGCTTTGCAACGCCATTGGGAGCGCCACGCGATACGCCAATTTCCCGGCCATTACTTTTTCCGATATCTCTTTGTCGCGCGTGGAGCCGGCTTTCAGCACATAACTCATGTGCTCTACTGAGCCAAGCCCTGCGGCCGACACTTCGTCCATTGTCAATGCAAACGGTACGTGGCCCGAGGTTTTGATACCTCTTTTTTTGGCTTCCGCCAAAATGTACAGGTAGATCTCGGGCTTGATGGCATTGTCGGTAATCTTAATAAAATTCACTTTCAGCTTTTGGAGCGAGTCCAAGCTCTTATTTACTTCTTCTTTGGTGCTCACTTCGATATCACCGATCCACGTTGATTTATACCCTTCCAATTTCGGGCCGGACGTGAATAATGTAGGGCCAAAGAGTTTGTCTTCCGCTATTTCTTTCCGCCATTGCAAAACGCTCGGACTCAGATCGGCGGCAGCATCGCGCACCGCCGTGATGCCGTGAGCTACGTACAAAGGCAGTAAATTCTTATTTTCCTGAATGAGCGTGTCGCCGCCGCCAAAGTGTACGTGCATGTCCCAAAGGCCGGGAATGATGTATTTGCCGGTAGCATCTACTGTTTTTTTGGCCTGAAAATTCTTGGCTTCCGTTTCGTCAAAAATGCCCACGATCTCTTTGCCTTTGGTAATGACAATTTTCTTGGTAAGAATCTTACCTGTCTGAATATCAATCAGATTTCCCGATCTGATCAATACATCCACCTGTCTTTTTTGGGCGAAGCCTGATTGTAAGCAGCCGGTTAATGCGTAAGCCAGCAGGAGTATTTTTTTCATAAATGAGAAGTGTAATTGAACTTGTTTAAATCATAGCTAACGGCCGATTACAAATCGGCGGCAGAGTGCTTTCGGATTGTAAATCCGAAAGAGCATCAGGCTTTTTTTAGATCTACCGTTTTGGTTGGGTCAATTTTGAACCAAAGCAATGCTGCAACAAACAAGCAACCCGCGATCAAATACAGTGGAATATTGAAGTTCTTGGTACTTTCCACCACCGAACCGAAAATGATGGTAATGAAAAAGCCACCCATCTGTCCCGCAAAATTCATTGAACCGGCCACCGTTCCGGCGTTACGTTTGCCAATATCCACACATACAGCAAACGAAACAGGTAATGCCAAGTCTTTGGTCAATACGCAGATGGCGAGCAAATAACCCGAAAGTTGATTATCAGGCGTAAGTCCTGCGGCCAGAAAAAAGATACTCGATAAACCCAAACCTGTGATAGCCACGGCGCGGCGACCAATTTTAAGGCCGTATTTTTTGGTTAAAAAATCGCTCATCAATCCGCCCACCACGCAGCCGATGGCCCCCAAAAAGTACGATAGTGAGATGAAATTCTTAGATTGTTCTTCCGTCATGCCGCGACCTTCCTGAAAATAGGTAGACGACCAGTTGGTGAAGAAATAAGCGCCGTAAAAGAATAAATGACACATCAGCATCAATGCCCAAATGTCGGGATTGCGAATAATGGTTTTCCACGGGATGGCGTGGTCGGCGCGTTTGATGTTACGACCGGATTCAATTTCTGCCACTTCTTCAGGAGAAACCCCTTCTTTTTCAGCAGGTTCGTCACGAAACCAGAGATACCATGCCATTGCCCATACTGCACCGGCCAACCCCAACACGGCAAAGGACCAACGCCAACCGACTGCATGAACGAGTGGAATGACGAGTAGGGGCGTAAGCGCGCCACCAATACGGCCCGCCGCCCAAATCACCGACTGCGCCCTTCCCACTTCCACCGCCGGAAACCAACGCGAAATGGCAATCGTGGCATTGGGATAAGCGCCCGCTTCGCCCACGCCAAACAAAAAGCGCACAACGAGCAAATAAAAGAAACTGAATGCGGTACCCGTCAGCGCTGTAAAACCTGACCACCACAAGACCACCCGAGTCAACACGCGACGGGGGCCGATGGAATCACCCATGGCCCCCGTCGGGATTTCAAACAAGGCATAGGCCAATGAAAATGCGCCCAAGATCCAGCCAAATTCTTCGTTGTTTAGACCAAGATCGGCTTTTACGTATTTACTGACCACGTTCATACAAACGCGGTCAAGGAAGGTAATAATGGAAAGGGCAAATAGAAAGGCTAAGGCGCGGTAGCGGTATTTCATTCGTTAAGTGGTTACTACGTCAGGAATAATTGTTTTTCAGTTTCCGGTCCACTCACTAGTTCCTGTTTCCGCTATTATTTCGCGTCGCAGTGCCGTCAACTTAACTATACTCATTTTTGTCAACGGCATACGTATTATCGTTGAACATTGTCATCGCTTAGACTTCATTTACTACAAGCAGGCAGACGTAAAACGGGCAGACGTAAAGCCTGCCCCTACAAATCTGATTTTACGCAATTTTCGTGACAATTCCTGTTTATATCTTTCACGTTACACGTTGCTACAATCGTACGATCTCTGCACCAATGGCATTCAGACGCGTATCAATGTTTTGATAACCACGGTCTATTTGCTCAATATTATCAATAATACTCACTCCCTGCCCCGACATGGCCGCGATCAGCAACGATACTCCTGCGCGAATATCCGGCGAAGTCATGCGAATACCGCGTAGCTGTGTTGCTTTATTAAGGCCTACTACTGTAGCGCGGTGTGGGTCGCAAAGGATAATTTGAGCGCCCATTTCGATGAGTTTATCGACAAAAAACAGGCGGCTTTCAAACATTTTTTGGTGAATAAGCACCGTTCCTTTGGCCTGAATGGCCGTTACGAGGACAATACTCAACAAGTCAGGGGTAAATCCGGGCCAAGGCGCATCTGCCACGACCAGCATCGAGCCGTCGATAAAGGTTTCCACTTCGTAACGGTCCTGCGAAGGAATATAAATATCGTCGCCGCGAAATTCCATTTGAATGCCGAGTTTTTGAAAAACGCCGGGGATAACGCCCAGATCCGGAATTGAACAATTTTTGATGGTCAACTCGCTCTGTGTCATGGCAGCCATGCCGATAAACGATCCGATCTCAATCATATCAGGCAGCATGGTATGCTCGGTTCCGTTCAGCGTTTCTACCCCTTCAATTGTCAACAAATTTGAGGCTACGCCGCTGATCTTAGCGCCCATGCGGTTGAGCATTTTACAAAGCTGCTGAAGATATGGCTCACAGGCTGCGTTATAAATAGTCGTGATGCCTTCGGCCATTACCGCGGCCATCAGAATATTGGCTGTTCCGGTCACGGATGCTTCGTCGAGGAGCATGTACGTGCCCTGCAACCCACTGGCATCTACTTGGTAAAAACCGCCGTCGTTGGGATCATAGTCAAATTTTGCGCCTAAGCGTTCGAATCCTAAAAAGTGCGTATCCAAACGACGACGCCCGATCTTATCTCCACCGGGGCGCGGAATACGGCCTTTTTTGAAACGCGCCAACATCGGCCCCAACAACATGACCGAACCTCGCAAAGCCGCAGCCTTTTGACGGTACATTTCGGTTTCCATAAATTCGAGGTGCACATCAGAGGCTTCGAATCGAATGGAGCTGTTGCTTAATCGTGTGCGTTTTACGCCCAGATCGCCCAATAAATCAATGAGTTGGTTTACATCGCGAATGTTGGGAATATTATGTATCGTAACAGGTTCTTTCGTCAACAACACCGCACAAAGTATCTGAAGTGCTTCGTTTTTGGCGCCTTGAGGAGTAATTTCACCTTTCATCTGACGACCACCTGCTATTTTGAATGAAGCCATATGGGAGGACTTTCGTTAGGAATTAAATAGATTCGTTAATAATTGTTTGTTTTGTGCAAAGCTATCAATTTTTAAAAAAAGATAGCAAAAAAACACGTTCCATGACTCCTGCTTCGCACCGCTACTTTATTGTCAACAAACCCTACGACATGCACTCTCAATTTACGGGCGTTGAAGGCCGTCCCATGTTGGGTGATCTGGGGTATCCGTTTCCGGAAGGCACCCATTGTATTGGCCGCCTTGACCACAATTCTGAGGGCTTGTTGATTTTGACCACCAATAAAAAAATCACCCGGCTTCTTTTCAAAAGCGAAAAACCGCACCGACGTAGGTACTTATTGCAGGTTTACCGCGAACTGAAAGCTGAAACGCTGAAACAATTGGAAGAAGGCGTAGTGATTCGCGTCAAAGACAACGGAATCTATAAAACCGCTCCCTGCCAAGTGACCATCGTAGAAAAACCTGCGAATTTGTTTCAAAGCGGCTGGGAATATCCTGACAACATTCCGCAAACATGGCTGCTGATGACGCTTACCGAAGGCAAATTTCGACAGATCCGCAAAATGATGACGGTCGTGAAACACCGTTGTTTGCGACTGATTCGGCTATCCATCGAAAACCTAAGTCTTGAAAACCTCCAACCCGGTGAAGTCAGAGAAATACCGGAAGGTGAATTCTTTGAGAGGATTTTTGAGAATCAGATGAATGAAAAAGGGATAAGTGATTCAGACAGCTAAAAACCTTTTATGCAGTTTCTCGGTTTTATATTGCGCAGGCAGCTCCATTTTCGGTGCTCATCCGCATGAATCTCTTAGTTAAATTCATCGTGAGGGAGATAAATATCAAACGTTGCGCCCACGTTCAACACCCCTTTTGCAGTAATGACCCCATTGTGATTTTCAACGATCTTTTTCACAATGGCCAGTCCAATGCCGGTTCCTTGGTATTTTTCTTTGCCGTGCAGTCGCTGAAATATTTCAAAGATCTGCTTATTGAAACGCGCTTCAAAGCCAATGCCATTATCACTTACCGAAATATGGCAATACATCTTATTGGGAGAGAGTTTTTCTTCCGGCCATTGGCGGCCATTGGCAATTTCACTCTTTATGATAATGTGCGGAGCACGTTCCGGCACCGAAAATTTAAGGGCATTGCCGATGAGGTTCTGCATGAGTTGTCGAAATTGAAAAGGAATAATATTGGCTTCACACATTTCACCGGAGTCAACAACAGCGCCTTTTTCCTGAATCGTTTCTTTGAATTCGGCTTTTACTTCCTCCACAATGAGGCCCAGGTGCATGAATTCAAAGGTACGTTCACTACTGTTTACGCGCGAGAAAGCCAACAGATCTTCAATGAGCGCCTGCATGCGTTTGGCCGCGCCCTGTATTCTGCCGAAATAGTCCCTGCCGACTTCGGATAAATTATGGCTGTCCTTTTCAAGAATACGCGAAGCAAAGGTCTGTATTTTACGCAGCGGCTCCTGTAGATCATGACTGGACACGTACGCAAAAGATTTCAGCTCCGTATTCATTTGCTCAAGCTCCAGGTTTTTTTGCCCAAGTTCGCGTGTTCGCTCCTGCACCTGCCGCTCCAATTCATTGGTAAATATTTTCTGATCCTGAATATCGGTACTTGTACCCACCCACATTTGAATGACTCCGGAAGAGTCCTTTTGCGGAATAGCGCGGCTCAACTGCCAGCGGTATTCGCCGTCATGCCGCCGAAAACGATGTTCAAAAATGAAATCTTCTCCTTTGTGAATAGCCTCCAACCACACGCGGATATTTTCTTCCCGCTCGTCCGGATGCACTATTTGAAGCCAACCTTCTTTTTGGAACCGGTCGGGGGTTAGCCCTGAAAAGTTATAAACGGATTGGTTGAAATAGTTGAGATTGCCTTCGGCATCGCCGGTCCAAATAAATTGGGGCATGGAGTCGGCGAGCAAACGAAATTTCTGTTCTCTTTCTTCCAATTCCTGTTGAGAATATTTTTCTTCGGTAATATCCTGAACGGTTCCCAATAATTTAACGGGTTCTTTCTTTTCGTTGTAAAATACCTTCCCTTTTGCAGCTATCCAATGAATAGAGCCATCTTCCCAGATCAGTCTTGACTCATAATGCAGGCTACCGGTCAGATACGCTTGCTCAAACGCTTCGTTCCGTATCTTTTTATCGTCAGGATGTAACCGTTGAAGGAGTTGATGATGTGCTAAAACAGCCCCTTTTTTAAAACCCAATATCTCAAGATAACGATCCGAATAATTTGCCTGTCCGGTTTTTACATTCAACTCCCACATTCCCAGTTCACTGGCTTCAATGACAATATTGAGTCGTTCTTCGTTTTCCTTTAGTCTGTTCCGGGCAATCACCCGTTCGTGAATATCCATACATGCCCCGATGTATCCTTCAAAAATTTCTTCTGCGGTAAGGCGCGGTGTACCATGATCCGATATCCACCGATATTCTCCGTCGTGCCGTTTGAGGCGATATTCCAGGTAAAACTCCTGCCGTTTTTCAAAGGATTGCAGGTAAACAGCGCGGCATTTTTCGAGGTCATCGGGATGCACGCTTTCCATCCAACCATTTCCCATTTCCTGTTCCATGGTTCGGCCCGTAAAACTCAGCCAAGCCTTGTTAAAGAAATTACAAAGCATATCCGTTCCGGCCATCCAGATCAACACAGGAGCACTGTCTGCCACGTAGCGAAAACGCTTTTCACTCTCCTCTACTTTTGTCTTGGCAAGATTCAGATCCGTTACATCGGCGGCAGAATTCATTACTCCGTACACATGACCCGATAGATCATAAAGGGGTGTAAAACTGTAGTTAAAATAATAAGGTTGCAATTCTCCGTCTATAACCAAATCAATTCGTTGATTTTGAGCATAAAAGGGCGTACCCGTCGTAAATACACTATCCAGTTGCTGAAATACTTCCTGATTATCCAGCTCCGGCAGTATCTCTGAAAACAACTTACCAACAACATCATTTCCTTTGCCCCAAGCATCCAGAATAGCTTGGTTGGCCATTTCTATCCGCATCTCCCTACCTACGTATACACCAATCGGGAAAGGGGCATTTTCAATGATCGTTCGTACTCTTTGCTCACTGATTTCGGCTCTTTCACGCGCTGATATTTCCTTAATTGCACTTTCTCTTAAAGCTTCTTCGGCTTGCTTGCGTTCTGTAATGTCGATGGCTGAACTGATATAGCCTGCAAAAGAACCATCGGGTTGGAAACGGGGCGTGACCGCCGCCAGCAACCATTTATAGTTACTGTCTTTGCATTGCAGTCGAAATTCAATGCTGAAAGGGTCTTTGTGCTCGAAAGCTTTTACAAAAAAGGCAATGTACCGTTTTCGATCTCCAGGGTATAAAAGTTCCATCCATCCGAGTCCGGTCAATTCATTCATCATTTTGCCGGTCAGGCTCATCCAGGCCCGGTTGAAATACGTAGCATTGCCGTACTCATCGCCTACAGCAATCAAAATAGCGGTTCCTTCCGACATGGTTCGAAACCGCTCTTCGCTTTCTTCCACTTTCCTGCGAGCCATTACCTGCTCCGTTATATCCTGAAGAGTTCCGTTTAAGCGATAGGCATTTTTATTTTCATCAAATGATGCCTTCCCCTTTGCCAGTACGATGATCTCTTTTCCGGATATCGGATTAATAATGGTATATTCCGTGCTATAATTCCCTCCCGACGAATACTCCAGTGCTACCTGAATTATCTTCGATACTCTTTCCCGGTCCTTATCTGCAATGGCCGCCAACGCCACCGGCAACCCGATCTCCGTTTCCGGGGGTAAACCAAACCATTCTTTTAAGCGATTGTTGGCCGTAAACTTATCCGTAACAGGATTATAATCCCACATCCCCAATTCTGCGGCTTCAATGGCAAACTCCAACTGGTGATTACTTTCTTTAAGGTTTTTCAGATTAATTACTTTTTCCGTTGTTTCAGTGCATGTCACTAATACCCCCGCAGGCTGACCGGATTCATCGTTTACGGGACTGTAGCCAAATGTCCAGTACACATCTTCCAATTTGCCGTTTCGATAGATCGGAATCAACTGGTCTTCACTCCAAGTAGACTCTCCTTTGGACAGTACCTGATCGATCAAGGGTTTAATGACAGTCCAAATTTCCGGCCATATTTCTTCTCCGGGCTTGCCGAGGGCGTACGGATGCTTACCGTTATTTCCCAAACTGGGGCGATAAGCATCATTATAAAAACAGATCAATTCGGGGCCCCACCACAAAAACATGGGAAATTTTGAATTCAGAATGA
Source organism: Runella sp. (assembly GCF_965279615.1). NCBI lineage: Bacteria > Pseudomonadati > Bacteroidota > Cytophagia > Cytophagales > Spirosomataceae > Runella > Runella sp. Next base: position 1,969,091 of record NZ_OZ257252.1, read on the forward strand.
TGCTTAGTGTAGTACGGAGGCTTTGGGGCCACAGGTCAGGGCTGCCAATGGAGGTCTGTGCCCAATTATAATTGCGGGTATACTCCCCCATTTCGCCTCCTCCTTTTAGGAATTGAAGGTGTTCGCCTGACGTTTTAATGCTCATTGAGGGATTTACTGTTTTAAACCCAAATATAAATTTTGGGAATGACAAACGACTTACTACCACAAATAAAATATCAGGCCATTGGGCAATTTTTATTCAAAACACCTATTCATTGATTTTGTTTATCCAAACATTGAAAATCAATTGAAGGCTGATGGTTGCTTATCTGAAATGCCGCCATCTCAACTCGGTTTATCTCCTGTCCTATCTTAAAAAAGCTATGTATTTGCTTTACACTCAAGCAGTCCTCCCCTACTATATTTAGTAGTTACATGCTATCCAACTATTTCATAGTTTTGAATAAAATCCCATTCTAAAACTATGAAAACGATCATTTTCTGTGCGTGTGTGCTGCTCAGTTCGGCGATCTATGCCCAAATCAATGTCATTCAAAAAAATAACAGTGGAATTACCATTAGCCCTAACGGTATCAGAGGGAGTTTGCCCGTCAGCAGCTCGGAAGATTCAACGAATATTTCGATGGGCGAAAATGCGTTGAAAAGCAATGTGAATTCAAAACGGAATATCGCTATCGGCAAAGACGCCCTGATGACCTATTCAAAAGCCTTCAATTCCGGCGACCTGTTAAACGCTTCGCAATTGGCCATCGGTTTTGAGGCATTACGGAATTATACCACTACCGGCCAAGCGCTTAACATCGCTATCGGCACAAGAGCGATGGGCAACATTACGCAAGACGGTGGCAGCATAGCCATCGGGCACTTTTCGATGGAAAACAACCGAGGCGGCAACACCGTAGCCATTGGCCATCGAACATTAAGCAACGGAAGTACCGATACAGACTCCGGCGTTTTTATCGGAGACAATGCCGGAGCTTTTGCCCCAAGTGGCGGCGGCACGGTAGCTATTGGAAGTTTTACGATGAATTATGGCGGCGGTGCCGGCAATACCCTGATCGGAAGCGGAGCGGGAGGAGGTACCACAACTTCCTCCAAAATTGGCAGCCGAAATATCATGATCGGGCTCAATGCCGGAAAAACCGAAACCGGCGACGATAAATTATACATCGAAAATACCAACAGTTCTACCCCACTCATCGGTGGCAATTTCGCCACCGACCGAGTGGGCATCAATCGCTTGATCAGCGATATAACTACCGAAGCCTTTACCTTTCAGATTGGCGGCAACGCTCTTATTACCAATGGTTTAAAACTAACCAATTTGGGAGAGGCCGATGGAAAAGTCCTAAGATCAGATGCCAACGGAAACGCGTCTTGGGCAGCACTGCCTTCTTTATGGCAAACCGCCGGAGCGGCAGGCAATGAAATTCAAAATACCAACGCCGGAGGTTTTTGGTCCAACAATCCGGGCATTGTGCCTTATGCCGCTACCGACATCACCAATCCACCAACAGCGCCCGTAGACGGAGCCGGTACGCGCATGATGTGGATACCTTCAAGAAGTGCATTTCGGTGTGGCACAACAAACGGTGATGCTTGGGATGCCGCCAATATTGGACTTCATTCGTTTGCTTCAGGGTATAATTCAGTAGCAACGGGCGTGGGAAATGTTGCTTTTGGCACCAACGCCATCTCCGACGGCACCTCCAATACCCTTGCCTTTGGAGAAAATACCCATGCCACCGGCGAAAACGGCGTCGCCATTGGGTATGGAGCCCGATCAAATTCACATTTTGGCGTTGCCATCGGAAATTTTTCCTTTGCCGATGGCTCTGTCAATACCATTGCCATTGGTGAAAACTGCAATGCGTTCGGAAACAATGGAATCGCCATCGGTACCGGCACGGGTGCTAATGCGTATTATTCTATGGCAATGGGTTATTATAACATCCTTCCTCCGATAGCAAATGCCACGACATGGGTAGCCACCGACCCGCTTTTTACCATCGGAAACGGTCAAAGCAGCGCAGCAAGAAGCAATGCAATGCTTATGCTGAAAAATGGGAGAACTGCCATTGGCAATACCACACCGGAATCGTATCTTCATGTGTTTGAAAGTGAGTCGGGAGCTACCCCAAGTTCCAATGCCATCGCGACTTTCGAAAAAAACGGCATCGGTTACCTTTCCATTTTGACGCCGGAAGCAAGCGAAAACGGCATTTCCTTCGGCGTGCCTTCCAACTCGGTCAGCGGCGGTATTTACTACAATTCAGCCGGAAGCAAAGGGCTCCAGTTCAGAACCGGCGGCAACAACACAAAAATGTCGATCCTCTCTAACGGAAATGTGGGGATCGGCACCTCTCCCAACGCAAAATTAGACGTAAGTGGAGATATAAAACTGGGCACAAATGGAACCCTTATTAATGAAATCATAAAAACGACCCTTTCTGCCGACCTGCCAAGCATTAATGCAGCCGGCACTTTTGCCCAGACATTTACCGTTACCAATGCTGCTTTGGGCTCCACAGTACATATATCTCCCGAAGATAATTTAAACGACGGCATCATAATCGCCAACGCACGGGTTTCAGCGGCCGGTACGGTTACCGTGAAATTTACCAACATTACAGGCAGTGCCATCAACCCCGCATCCATGAATTTCCATCTTACGGTTATCCGCTAAAGTACACAAGCATATAAAACGATAAAAACCCGCAAAAGCGACGTTTTGCGGGTTTTTATCGTTTCAAAGCTTTTTGCAAAAAGCCTTTGAAACGCCTGTTTTTACTGATTACTGCTGCTAAGGCTGACAAAGTGCGGAAAGTAATTGAAAACCACCTTCGACAACTTTTCAAAAACTCTTCTTAACAGCTGAGTTTAATTACGGCGTATCGGAATGAGCGCGAGTGAGTTGCTTAACCGTGCGTACGGATTGCAAATATCAAAGATCATAATGAGTAACCCGATGGCAAGCACGGCTGAATTTTCTAGTGTGAGTATCATTCTTATTTTAGTTACTGTTAAATTCGTGATAAAAACTGGTCAAGAATTGGCGTTGAGCTTCACTACTTTTTGTTTCCTTCAGAATAAAAAGCCGGGCGTTCATTCAATGATTTGGTTAAAGTTAGCTCGTAAATAATGAATTAACTAACGATTGGCTAACTTACCGTAATTAAATTTTATTTAACGGACCAAATCAGGCATCTTATATTTCTAATGAACGTTCTTTTTGGCACTTTATTTTAGGCATCTTTCCACGGCGCTTTGCATCACTAAATCATTATCAGGGTACAAATTCTACGCTTTGAGGGGGATATGGGGGATAAAGATCGTAAAAGTTGCTCCTTCATTCAGTACGCCGGTTGCGGTAATAACGCCGTTATGGTTCTCAATAATTTTTTTTACAATGGCCAGGCCAATGCCGGTTCCTTCGTATTTTTCTTTGGTGTGCAATCGTTGAAATACTTCAAATATCCTCTTATTGAACCTTGGATCAAACCCGATACCATTGTCACTCACGGAAATGCAGCAATACTTTTTTTGTGGTGAGAGCTTTTCATATTGATAATTGCTCCCATCCACGATAGCGCTTTTTATGACAATATGAGGGAGCCGTTCGGGCGTGGTAAATTTGAGGGCATTGCCGATAAGATTTTGCATTAATTGCCGAAATTGAAAAGGAATAACAGTGGCTTCACACATTTCATTGGACTCAATAACGGCCTGTTTTTCGTGAATAATTTCTTTGAATTCGGCTTTCACTTCGTCCACAATGAGGCCCAGGTGCATGAATTCAAAGGTACGTTCACTACTGTTGACGCGCGAAAAAGCCAAAAGATCCTCAATAAGAACCTGCATTCGTTTGGCTGAGCCCTGTATCCTGCCGAAATAATCTTTGCCTACTTCGGATAAATTATGACTGTCCTTTTCAAGAATGCGCGAGGCAAAGGTTTGTATTTTACGCAGCGGCTCCTGTAGATCGTGGCTTGACACATAGGCAAAGGATTCCAATTCGGTATTCATTTGCTCAAGTTCTCCATTTTTTTCTTCGAGGGCTTCGTTGGCTTTCTCCAGTTCTGCGGTTCTGCTTTCTACCTGACGTTCCAACTCCTGTGCAAAGCTCTTTTCAGTATGAATATCCGTAAATGCACCTACCCATTTTACGATTCGATTGCCCGTTTCATAAACAGGTTCACTGTTTACGGAATGCCAACGGTACTCTCCGGCTTTGCTTTTAATGCGTACTTCGTACTTGTAGGGGTTGCCTGTTTTCAGGCTGTTGACCCATGCCTCATTGGTGCCGTCAAAATCATCGGGATGAACAATAGCCCTCCAAGTCTCCTGACCGTCAGGTTCGATGCCGGTGTATTCTTTCCAGCGCGACGATACATAGGTCTGGTCACCTCTTTCATCCGTTACCCACACCAATTGCGGAAGGGTTTCGGCCAGATTACGGAAACGCTGTTCACTCTCTTCAATTTTTTTACGTGCTTTGACCAAATTTGTAATTTCATCCGCGATGGCAATAATGCCCGAAACAGTGCCGTCTTCTTCCCGAAGCGGTTCGTATAAAAACTTTAAATACACTGTTTCCATTTTCCCCCGGCGCAGCAAAACAAGGGGCATCTCATTGATCAAAGAGGGGGTACCTGTCGTGTAAACTTGGTGAAACAATTGCTCAAAACCCTGTCCGGCAACATCCGGAACAGCCTCAAACAGCGGTTTATTAAGTAGTTGGCTTTCTGTTTTTCCCCATATTTCAAGGATCTTTGCATTGGCAACTTCTACGGTATAGTTTGGCCCGCGCAACACACAAATACCGGTCGGCGCCTGCGAAAATATCTTCTTTAATTGTTGTTCAATGTGTTTGCGGGTACCGGCAATCTTTATCTGTGAACGAACACGCGCCAACAATTCTTTGGCCGAAAAAGGCTTTACCAGATAATCGTCCGCACCGGTTTCATATCCTTCAATTTTTGACTCCTCACCGGCCCGGGCCGTAAGCAAAACAACGGGAATTTGAGCCGTTTGCTGATTGTCCTTTACTTCTTTCAACAGCTGAATGCCATCCATCACCGGCATCATAATATCGGAAAGAATTAAAGCAGGGTTCACCGAAGGCAGCAACGTCAGGGCTTCTTTGCCATTATTGGCCGTAACAACTCGATAGGTTTTCTGAAGCAGCGTTTGGATATGCCCCCGCATATCGGCATTATCATCTACGACTAAAATCGTTGGCTGCCTGTTATTTTTATTTCCGTCGGGCAAAAGTGCTCCATTTTGACCTTTTGCAGAAATTGTTTCGAGCAGGCCGGCAGATTCCTGCAGGTAAACATCTGACGATGCGTCATCAATATAGCCCTCATTATCAACTATCAGTGGTTCCGAAATATGTTCTTTCCCGCAGGGAATACTGACCGTAAATACACTGCCTTTTCCTTCTGTACTTTGCACTCCAATGGTACCGCTGTGCAGACCAACAAGCTCTTTTACCAACGAGAGGCCAATGCCCGTACCTTCAAAAGTTCTGCCGGTCGTATTCTGAACCCGATGAAAACGTTCAAACATATGCGGCAATTCATTGACGGGAATACCGCTGCCGGTATCTTCCACTTCCAGTATTGCCCGGTGATCTTTGAAATAAAGCGAGACCGTAATGCGACCTTCAAGGGTATACTTAAAGGCATTAGACAATAGATTAAATACAATTTTTTCCCACATTTGACGGTCTACGTACACGGGTTCCGGGATCGTATCCGCTTTTACAATAAATGCCAGTCCTGCCTTTTCAATGATCGACTGAAAGTTAGAAGCTAAATTTTTTGTATAGGCCGAAAGATCAACAAGGGAAAATGACGCTTTTTGTCTTCCGCTTTCAAGGCGGCTGAAATCCAACAGCGTATTGACCAATTTGAGCAATCGCATGGCATTGCGATGGGTAGTTTCCAGCTTTTGTCTTTCACCGTTGTTCAAACTGCTTTCCGATGCAGTCATCAATTCTTCCAGCGGCCCCAACATCAGCGTGAGCGGTGTTCGAAATTCGTGGCTTATGTTTGAAAAAAAGATCGTTTTTGATTTGTCCAGTTCTTCCAACGCGGCCGCACGTTTGCGTTCTTCCTCCAAAGCATGCATATTGGCAATGGCCGTAGCGATCTGATCGGCAACGAGTCCGAAAAAACTCCGGTATTTATCATCGATCTGACGATATGGGTTAATGCCGACGAACAGTACCCCAAAAGGTGTTTTGTGGTGGCTTTGAAGGATAGGCAAAACGAGCGCCTTATCGGGAGAGTCCTGCCAAGGGCCGGAAGGCAGATCAGCTATTTTAGTCCGAAGATTTTCAATAATGGCCGACTTACCCGTTTGAAGTACTTCATCCAATTCGGGAAACACTTCCGGCCGTATTCTCCTGTTCATTTGCTCAAATGCAAATGTTTCGGGTAATTCAACAGGCGTTTTTTGTTTGCGAAGCAATACATTTCCCTCTTCACTGACTTGATATAACACCGCAAAGGGAAAGTCCTTTGGTTGTTGCTCAACTACTTCAATGGCTTTTTGATACACTTCCGAATCGTTTGTCGCATTCAAAAGATTTTTACCGAGGTCAGTAAGGGTAGCAAGCTGACGCTCGGAAAGTACTTGTGAAGTATCATCAGTATTGGCGCAAAACATTCCCGCCGTTCCTCCTTTATCTCCCGGCACGGGCGTGTATGAAAAGGTATAATAGGTTTCTTCAGGGTAGCCATTGCGCTCCATAATGAGCAATTGACGCTCCACGTACGTCCCTTCATTTTTATCCATTACCCGCCTGAGCATCGGCTCAATGTCTTTCCATATTTCACGCCATACCACTGCGGCAGGTTGGCCCAAAGCCTCAGGGTGCTTGCCTCCCACAATGGCTTTATAGGGATCGTTATAGAGTTTTATGAGTTCACTCCCCCAGCCAATCCAGATAGGCTGACTCGATGTAAGCATGATCCGAACGCAGGTTTTCAGGCTTTGCTCCCATTGTTCAGGTTCACCGAGCGGTGTTTTTGTCCAATCGAAATTGCGGATGCGCTCGCCCATTTCGCCGCCGCCGGAAAGAAATTCAGGGATTTTTTTGGGATTGACTTCCATAAGTCAAAGGTAGATTTGGTACAAAAAGAACGGGTATGGCAACATAAAAGCTATTGAAAATTACAAAAATATTATTTTGTCCGATACTGCAAACAGTAACTGAGTAAAAGGGCATCCTGTTACTGTTCTCACACTAAACACCCTATGGATGATTCCAGCATTGGGGTTAGTTATTGCAGCTTAACTTTTCAATTTTTAAATAACAAAACTCTTTCCAAATTGTTTTATGCATTTCCTGCATTAAAGAATATCGAACTCTCTTGCATCTACCTGAAAAATACCGACTCTGTCCCAAAATTCTGTGTTCGGATAAATTACCGAGGTTGAGTTTATGAAGACATTTACCGTTTTAAGGAACTCAATTTATTGAAGTTTATAATTCATAATTTTGATACACAATGGTACAAGCCCGACGGAGACTGCTATAAAAATGCCAACTCTTACGTAATTCAATGTTCGCCAAAGTGCGGCTCTGCTCACTAAGTCTGTGCCATAGATTGATGTGTTTGCCATTTTTTGAAATTCAATAATGTTTGGAGCAAAATATATAAGTGTCCAAACCCGCACCGCAAAATGAATCACAAATAAGATCAACAGTCCATTCCGAATACCTTCCAATTTCCAACAAAAAACAATGGCCAACAGAAAGGTGATCTCGTGCACAGAGTGTAGCACAATCCAAAAAGGCTTGAAATCAAGCCCGTATTTTCCCTTGAACAGTTCGAAAGATTCCGGCGGCGCGGCGGTCCATTTCGGAACAATAACGGCTGTTTCAAAAATTTGAGCACCGTTCATTAAGAAGTAAATAAGGGTGGTGATGAAAACCCATATTTCGGCTCTCAGCACGTAATTTGCGGTGAGGTTGTTCATTTTTATAGTGGCTTGTTGTTTAATTCAGCAGTTACTTCGTTCATAACAGCAATGGTTGAAAGCAAATATTTCTCAACAATTTCTCTTTCGTGCGCTGATAACGTTGAGATCAGCCCGACCATTTTGTGCTGCAAATCGGCAAAGGCAGGTCCCAGCAGCAGCGTCGCATTTTCAGTGTTTGGAACGATGATTATTTTCCGCCTATCGTCTTCGTCAAACTCTCTTTTGGCTAAATTTTTCTTTTCCAGCCGATCTATTACTCCCGTGATGGCCCCCGTTGTCAGCCCCGTCAATTTTGACAATTCACCTGCGGTCATGGCACCGTTCCGGATCAGAATTCCCAAATACTTATGGTCTGTTCCCGACAAGCCGGCTTTACCGGCAATGGCCTCGTGCATCATAATGGTTGCATCCGAAAACCGCCTTCCCAAATCGCTGATCGTCTGAATCATGTCAGTATCTAATTCATTGCTCATGGTGTTTTAGGTAAATATATTTTAGCAAATAAATATCTTAGCAGCAAAGATAAATAAAAATCAATTATCAAATTCATTCAATGGCTGAGAAATACAAAAAGTCAAAAGCGGGCAGGAAGTTGTACATAGCGCATAATTCAGGAGATGAGATCATCAAACGCCAAGTGAGAAAAAGAGGCAAATTGCATTTAAGTGGTTTTATCTCTATTTTCAGGTATTCAACTAATAAACGATCGAGGTAATGAAAAGAAATCGCTTGAAAATCTATGCCCTTACAGCACTCGCCTTCAGTACGTTGATGGCCAATGGCCAAATCTTTACGCAATCTCCCGTCAATGGCTCCCTCCTTATTACCCCTAAAGGTATGCAGGGAGCGCCTTACAATTCGACATTGATTTCCAATGCCGCTTTAGGAGCTTCAGCGCTCTCCTTAAACACCACAGGAGATGGAAATGCCGCCATTGGAGGCCGGACGCTTTTTTCCAATACCACGGGATATTATAATACCGCCACGGGTTTTGAAGCACTTTTCTCGAACACCGAAGGTACTCGAAACACCGCCGCCGGAAGTGGCGCACTTTATTGGAATAAGACGGGCTACTTAAACACCGCTACCGGACACGAAGCGCTTTTCAACAACCGAATCGGTTACAAAAATACCGCCATCGGACAAAGCGCCGGTCAAAAGAATACAGCAGGTTCCAATAATACATTTCTTGGATTTGAAGCCGATGCAGCCGATACCAATTATACCAATGCCACTGCCATCGGAGCGAATGCCACGGTCAACGCGAGTAATAAAATTCGCATTGGCAATAACGCTGTAACTGTCATTGAGGGACAGGTAGCGTATAGTTTTCCTTCTGATCGACGTTTGAAAGAAAACATTCTGTATACCAACAGGTTAGGCTTAAGCTTTATCAATAAACTCCAAACGGTGTCTTACAGTTATATTTCCGACAAGACCCACGTTCGTCACGATGGATTCATTGCACAGGACATTGAAGCGGTGATGAAAGATCTCAATGTACCTTTTAGTGGCTTGAAAAAATCAGATGACGGCACATATTCGTTGGCTTATTCTGATTTCGTGATGCCGCTGGTCAATGCCGTTAAAGAGCAACAGCAGCAAATCAATGAACTGAAAAAACAAAATGAATCCCTGACACAAACCGTTGCATCTTTGGAAGATCTGAAAAAGCAAAATGAAATTATCGTGAAAAGATTGGCAGCATTGGAAGACCTGAAAACGGAAACTACCCTTCGTAACTCCGACAAAAAGTAGGTATTATTTATATTATTGCCCAAGCGAATATAAGTAAGCCATAATAATTTAAACTAATTTTGAACAGGTACTTACTTGTATTTGCTTGGGCATTTTTATGTTCAAAATACATATATTTTGGCAGTTTCTTCAATAAGAAATCTCTACCATGCTTTTAAACGTTTTTTCATCGGTCAGGTGCTTTATGATATAATCGGCAAGATCGGCGCGGGAAAGCTTTGAAGGATTATCCAAAGGCTCATTAATGGAAATTCTGTAGTTACCGGTATGCTTACTGTCTCTTAACCAAGGCGGGCGAATAACAGTCCAATTTAAATCGGTTTTGCTCAGTATTTTCTCCATTTCAAGCATGTCACTATAAAGATGACCGAATAATCGTTGCAGGAAATTTTTTGTCATGAACTTCATTATAAAGGAGGCTTTTGACGGCACAACGACCGCTCCGGCGGAAAGACAGATGATACGCTTCACTTTTTCTCTTTGCATTACTTTAATAATATTGCCCACCCCTTCGGAATAAACCGTTGTTGTTTCGCGTTTTTGAATCCCCAAACACGAAACAACAGCATCTTGCCCCGCAATGGCGATTTCAAAAGTGATCGTTTTAAACACATCTCCTTTGAGTATTTTCAATTGCGGATGTTTCAGCGTAAATGCCTCAGGATTTCGAACCACAACCGTCACTTCGTATCCCGCCTCCAATGCTTGCTCAACCACCGATTTACCGGTACCGCCTGTGGCACCAAACACAATTATCTTTTTCATTTTGAGACAGTTACTCTTTTTTGAAGTTTATGAAAATAGAAATTGGAAATCGCCAGCAATACAAAAAAGATCATCGGGTCCAATGACCTCAACAGCCCGGCGCCGCTGCTATAATGAGCCACTGAAGCCGAAATAAGTGTAATACCAAAACCGGCATACGCCCAGTCTTTTACCCTGACCGGAAATTGCGGTAGCAGCAAAACGATGATTCCCACTACTTTGAATACCGAAAGCTCATCCCTTAAATATCCGGGAAGCGCAAAGTGCTCATAGTCTGTTGTATACATTTTGTAGATACTAAACAGCATCACCAAGGCAACTATGCCTGTGGTGATCCAATAAATAAGTTTGTCCTTTTTCATGATCCTTTGACGATTTCGTAAATGATAAATTTATTACGTTTACGTTGTTTACTTGGCAAATATAATACGTTTTCGAATTAATAATCTATTTTCGAAGTACTTTTTTTATCTTTACTACGAAAACGTATTAAAACAATGAACAAGACGATTGAACTGGTAAACTTATGGGGCGCTTTTGAAGAACAGCATCCTACCGGAAGTATTGAAGATTTTTGCCGACACCACCTTGCCAAACAAAGCCAACAAAACACACAAGGCACTTTGGTAGGCGGCACCGTTCCTCCGGTCAATGATGGGTTATTGCTGAAAATAATCGGCAGGATCAGTAAGCTGAATATGAATTACGCCAATATTGCTCTTAAAGGGACCTGCCTAAATCAAATCGAAGAGTTTGGGATGTTATACACGATAAAGCAGGAGAAGAACCCCAGGAAAACAGAAATAATTTACGCTAATCTATTCGAGCTTTCGAGCGGCACAGATATGCTCAACCGACTGAAAACAAGAGGGTTGATTGTAGAATACAATGACATGGAAGACAAGCGGTCCAAAAGAATTGAACTGACTGAAAAAGGAGAAATAGCCGTAGAAACCTGTAAGGTCAAAATTTTAAAAAATGCCGCTATGATGGTGCATGACCTAACTGATGACGATAAAGAACTTTGTATTCAATTATTGAAAACCATTGAGATAAAATTTTCATCCATGTGGCAAAAGCATAAGGAAAAAGACTTTGAGGAAATCTACAACGAAGTGGTGGAAACAACCGAAACGAAGTAACTCTCCGGTTGTATAGTACTCTGAATTTTACCGATACTTTTTCCTTATGATTCTCCGGGTTACTACACGTCAGTTATTTTCTTATTGCCATTGCCGAGCGGTTTTCAGCTACTGAAAATCGCAATTAATAGTTCTTTTTGACCGGTATCATCTTCCTTCTTTTAAAAACCGGCTAAAATAGTTTAAGTCTTCGCTAATTCCCTTGGTTTCTCGATCTGTGGGGCTGCTACCTTTGCATTCAACAAATAGGTTGTATTATTTTATTAAAAAGTATGTCTTTATCTTTATTTAGTCTGTCAGGTAAAAGAGTATTGGTGACGGGAGGAACCCAGGGAATCGGCTATGCCATTGCCAACGGACTTGGCAAGGCAGGGGCAACGGTGTTGGTCAATGCCCGAAATCAGGAAAAACTCAATCAATGCATTACGGCATTACGCAGCGAGGGTATTGACGCCGGCGGTGCCTTATTTGATGTAACAAATGCCGAGAGCGTAAAGGAGGCAATTACGCACATTGAAACGACCATTGGACCCATTGATATTCTGGTCAATAATGCGGGTATCATTCGACGCGCTCCTGCTGAAGAATTGCCGGAAGCAGACTGGAATGAGGTGATTTTGACCAACTTAACGGCTCCTTTCATGGTTTCTAAATACGTAGGGCAGCACATGATCAAGCGAAAAAGTGGGAAAATAATCAACATCTGCTCGCTCATGAGTGAGCTGGGTAGAGACACCGTTTCGGCTTATGCCGCCGCCAAAGGAGGTATTAAAATGTTGACCCGAAATCTGGCTACCGAATGGGCACATCATAACATTCAGATCAACGGCATCGGGCCGGGTTACATCGCCACCCCTATCAATACATCTTACCGGGAAGAAGGCAATCCGCTCAATGATTACATCATCAGTCGAACGCCGGCGGGACGTTGGGGATCGCCCGAAGATTTGGTTGGGGCCGCCGTTTTTCTGGCTTCCGAAGCCTCCGATTTTGTGAATGGACAGATCATTTACGTAGACGGGGGGCTGTTGACTTCTTTTGGCAAACCATTTAAACAGTAGCGAGATTTGAGTAGTGAGTACTCAGAATAAGTACTTTATTTATTTGAAGTTTCTGAAAGTTAAAAGTAAAAAAACCGTTCTCCATTTTCCATACTTTTTGCGTTCTCTGTTATTTTAACTCATTTTGAAAAAGATAAAGAACTTTCGTTGGTGGATTGCGGCGCTGATCGGCTTGGCAACGGCAATTAACTACCTGGATCGACAAAACCTGCCCATTGCGTTGAGTGAGATCCGAAAAACAATTGCGATCAGCGATGTTGACTATGGGCTGATCAACAGCATTTTTCTGTTTTCTTACGGCACTATGTACGCCATTGGCGGTCGCATTTTAGACATTTTGGGGTCAAGAATGGGCTACGCCGTCATGATCGTGTGGTGGTCGTTGGCTAATATCATGCACGGCATGGTTTCGAGCGTAACCGGGTTGGGGCTTGCCCGTTTTTTATTGGGCCTTGGCGAAGGAGGCGGATTTCCGGGTTCGGCCAAAGTAGTTTCGGAATGGTTTCCGGGTAAAGAAAGATCGCTGGCATTCGGCATTTTCAACGCAGGTTCGAGCGTTGGTGCGGTCGTGGCTCCGCCCCTGATCGCGGCTATTATTGCCGTAGCCAATTGGCGCTGGACCTTCATCATTTCGGGTTTATTGGGCTTGGGTTGGGTATTATTTTGGCTGCAAATTTATTCATTACCCCAACAAAGTAAATTTGCCGATCTACGGGAAAAAGAATACATCGCTTCTTCCTTAAAAGCAGAACGCAGCACTGTGTCGGAAGCGCAAGTGCCTTGGCTCAGTCTGTTCAAAGACAGGGATGTATGGACAGTGATCATCGTCAAATTCTTTCCTGATTCGGCTTGGTACTTTTTCATTTTCTGGCTTCCCAAATACCTCAATGATGTGCGCGGACTTGACATTAAAGGCATTGGCGCTTACGCTTGGATTCCTTACGCTTTTGCGGGCATGGGAAGTTTGCTGGGAGGTTGGTTAAGCAGTTATCTGTTGAAACGCAATTTCCCGATTGACTTGGCGCGAAAAATTCCGTTGGGAATCGCGGCGGCCTTATTACCTGCTTCACTGTTGATCACGAGTGCATCCCTGAATATGGCCATCGTATTTTTCAGCATGGCTATGTTTGGACATCAACTGTATTCTACCATTGCTCAAACGCTTGTCACCGATCTTTTCCCTTCCAAAGTCGTTGGGTCTGTGACCGGACTGATGGGCTGTTTGGTGACCTACGGAGCCATGTTGTTCAGCGTGATCATTGGTTTTGTTATTGAAAAACACGGGTATGGCCCTGCTTTTATTATATCAGGCTTGCTGCATCCGTTAGGCTTTTTACTGGCGTTGGCTTTGATCAAAAGGAATAAATTCATTCAAATAACTCTCCCCACCACCTAATCATACCGTACAATGAAATTGTCCATTGCCATTGCCGATACACACGCTTTACCCAGCGCATTTGTGGTGTTCCGAGGGTTCAATGAGTGCATTCCCAAAGCCGCCCGATTGGGCTTTAACGGGGTTGAACTGGCGCTGAAACGCGCGGATGAAATCAATATTCAACAATTACAAACTTTACTCGATGAAAACCAATTGGAGGTTTCATGTATCTCAACCGGGCAGGTTTACGCTGACGAGGGGCTGATGTTCACCGATGCAGATGCCGGAAAAAGAGAGCAGGTAAAGGTCATTTTCAGGGAATTGATCGATTTGGCAGAGAACTTCGGCCAGCTTGTCAACATTGGCCGGGTACGGGGGCAGATCGGGAACCGTTCGAAAGATGAAGCGGAAAAGTTATTTATCGCCGTCGCGCAGGAATTGTGTGACTATGCTCATCCTAAAGGAGTTACCTTAATTCTTGAACCCGTAAACCGCTACGAGATCGACTTTATCAACAGCGTGGAGGAGGGCGTGGAATTGATGAAAAAGGTGAATCGGCCCAACATGAAGCTCATGCCCGATCTCTTTCATATGAACATTGAAGACCGAACCATTGGGCCGGAATTAGCCAAACACATTCATTTTATCAAATACATTCATTTTGCCGATTCAAACCGATTAGCACCCGGACAGGGGCATCTGGATTTTCAGAAAATCCTCAATGAGTTATTCAAAGCAAATTACGACGGTTGGGTTTCCATAGAAATTCTTCCCAAGCCTGATGCCGATACGGCAGCCCAACAATCGGCCGAATTTTTATTGCCCTTGGTAAAAGAATACAATGAAAAAAGAGAGGAAGTAAACGTATTAATCAAATAAAAATCAGGAGTTTAGCGTCATACCCAAACTAACCATGAAAAAGCCGAATATCTATATTGGAAATGACCACGGCGGCTACACCCTCAAAGTGGCGTTGGTCAATTACCTGACCGAAAAAGGATACGAAGTAGAAGACGTGGGTTGTCATTCGGAAGACATTGTCAGGTATCCTTACTACGCCGCCAAAGTGGCTAAAGCGGTATTAGCCGACGCCGGCGCCAGAGGCATTTTGCTTTGTTCGACGGGCATTGGCATGAGCATCATTGCCAACAAATACAAAGGCATCCGAGCGGCGTTGTGTTACAGCAGTTATCAGGCAAAAATGACCTCGGCCCACAACAATTCAAACATTCTTTGTTTGGGCGGACGATGCATCGGGGTTTTTGAAGCCTATGATATGTTGAACAATTGGCTCGAAACACCTTACGAAGGCGGTCGGCATGACATCTCTTTGGGTCTGATCAAAGACGCCGAAGAAGTAAATTTTTCCGATGTGCAATGGCCGCAAAAAGAATGAAAAGGCGTTGATCGTTCTTTGATCTTTTAACAGTATTGCCAATGTACGAATGTCTTCTTTGAATCACGGGTCATACCGGTCAATTTTTAAAAAACGGCTCGTGATTTGGCCTTTTTTGTGATTCATATTAACAGTTTTTCCTTCCGATTATCCAAGTAGTTGCTAAAATAGTTTAAGTATTGGCTAATCCACTTTATCTCTCTGCGATTTTAGTACTATACCTTTGTATCAAGCTTTTGAACAAAATAATCTCATTTTAATACAAAATAAAAGTGATATGAAATCCCTGCACCTTTTTGTTACGATCATTTTTGTCGCTTGTTTTACGTTGATGGCCGGGCTACCCACTACGGTTGCACAAGGGCGAAAAACAATACAGGTACCTGCTGAAACGATAGCGGATAAAATCCGGGGAGGAATGCTGGGCCAAATCCTGGGCAACCTCAACGGACTTCCCTATGAGTTTAAATACATCGAAACGCCCGGTGATCTCAAAAACTACATCCCTTCGCTGCCCGCCGGTGCAATGACCGACGACGACACCGATTTTGAATGGGTCTATATCCATACCATGCAGAAAAAACGCAGCGTTTTTCTGCCGTATGATGATGTGTATGCCCTTTGGAAGGAACGCATCAATCGCAACATCTGGTGCTCCAATCGCTACGCCCGTTATCTAATGGACATTGAAGTAAAACCTCCTTTTACGGGCTACATTGCACTGAACCCCTGGGCGGAATTCAACGTTTCGGGGCAATTTTTGTGTGAAACTTTTGGCTTACTCGCACCTGCCATGCCCCAAACAGCTTCCAAGATCGGCCTGCACTACACAAAAGTGGCCATTGACAACGAACCGGCCCAAACCACGCAACTCTTTACTTCCATGATCGCTACTGCTTTTCTGGAAAAAGACATCAACAAAATTCTGGACGCGGGTATTGCTTCGATTGACCCAAAAAGCAACACGCTCAAGATCATTAATGAAGTAAAACAATGGCACCGCCAAAATCCGAACAACTGGGTGGAGTCGCGCCGGTTGTTGAAAGAAAAATATACGCAGGAAAACAGCCGCACCCGCGACAGAAACGGAACGGAACTTAACACAGGCGCTATCATCATGGCTCTGCTGTACGGCAATGGCGATTTTGCCGAAACCTTGAAATTGTCTTTTAATATCGGTTGGGATGCCGATTGCAACGCCGCCACGTTGGGAACCATCCTCGGTGCTAAAGACGGCTACCGCAAAATGATGAGTGAAGGTTGGATGATCGTTGACCGATACAAAAACACCACCCGCGACAAAATGCCGATGGATGAAACCATTACCAGTTTTGCCGACCGTCTGATCGACCTTTTTGAAATGGTCAACGAATCCAACGGCGGTAAGAAAACCGTTGTCAATCAAGTAGTTGTTTACGAAATACCAAGTGAAAGCCCCGCGTCTGTGCTTCCATTGGCCTCACTGGAAAACCAAAAAGTCACATTGCAGAAAGACTACGAAAAAGACATTACCGACCATATTCTCAAAGGCACCAAAGAGCAAAAAGCGCAGGCCGCTTACATGGCCGTTTGTTTGGATCTCGACAAAGGGTTAAGCAAAAAATACCCCAAAGAGTGGGAACAGGCTCGCTACGAGCTGAGCGGTTACTGGCGCGTCATGAACAACATTTTCTTCGGTGACTTTTTGAGTTTAAGCAAGTTGAAAGAAAAATTTGTCGCTGCCGGATTCAAAACACCTGCTAAACGATACACCGATCAGGAGCTCTATGGCAACAACGTAGTAGTGTGGAGAAATCCGCAGGAACTGTACGCCAACTAAAACTTACTTCAAAATCCTAATTTTTATGAATTCCAACTCTACTTTAGCGTTGGCCGGGAGAATGTTGAAAAAATGGACGATTTTTTCGCTCTGCCTGGCCTTGTGGAATCCCGTTTTTGCAAGAGAAATTCCCGCAGCAAAGATTGTAATTACGGGGAAAGTAACCGATGGAAGTAACGGCGAAGCTTTGCCGGGAGTCAATATTCTGGTGGAAGGGACGACCATTGGCACAGCCACCAATGCCGAAGGAAAATACTCCATCGAAGTGCCCGGCGCGGAATCATTTCTTGTGTTTTCGTACGTGGGTTATGTATTCCAAAAGGTGGCCGTGGCGGGGAAATCCGTCATTGACATTAAAATGGAAGCTGATCTTCGCAAGTTGGACGAAGTAGTGGTGGTCGGTTACGGAAGTCAAAAAAAGAGTGACATTACCGGTGCCATTTCTTCCATTGCTCCCAAAGCCCTGAAAGAAGTTCCCGTCACCAATGCTCCTCAAATGCTTCAGGGAAGAGCGGCGGGCGTATACGTATTAAACACCGGCAACAAGCCCGGATCGGGTGTTTCGGTACAGATACGGGGCCGGCGCTCGTTCAGTGCAGGCAATGATCCTCTTTACGTGGTGGATGGAATCCCCATCAGCGGCGGCTTTAATGATATCAATCCGGGCGATATTGAAGCCATGGAGATATTGAAAGATGCCTCTGCTACCGCCATTTACGGTTCTCGCGGTGCCAATGGGGTCATCATCATTTCGACCAAAAGAGGAAAACAGGGCAAGCCCACCGTTACGTACAATACCTATTTCGGGGCTTCACGGATTTTGCGCTACGCCGATCTGATGGATGGACAGCAGTTTGCCGAATACAAGCGCGAATCCAGAAGAGCCGTAATCAATACCGCCACAGGACGGCCTTTATACGACGATGCCGACCCGCAAGCCGACTCGAAAATATTCGAAGCCGTTGAATTAGAGTCCATTGCGCAGGGGCGCTCAACGGATTGGCAGCGATTAATGGTTAAAAACGGCAATATACAAAACCACGAATTGGGGGTATCGGGCGGTACCGAAAATACCAAATTCAACGTGGCTCTCGGCTATTACCGAGACATAGGTATCATCTCAGGGCAGGACTTTATCCGCTATACGTCACGCATTAATATTGACCAGAATTTGGGGCAACGTTTCAAGTTGGGAATGTCTACGTTGGGTTCGTACAGCGAGCGCAACGGCGAAGATGTAAACCCGTATGGTCAGGGTGCGGATTTCGGCGCATTGACCGAAAATCCGTTAGGAAAAGCATACGACGACAAAGGTGAACTGATCTTTCTCCCAACGGGCGATGGGCTTCGCAGCAATCCATTGTCGGAATTGGTTCCGGGTGCGGTCATTAACCGAACCAAACGTTTCCGATTATTGAGCAATATTTTTGCCGAAGCAGAAATCATTGACGGACTGCGGTTCAGAATGAATTTTGCCCCTGATCTTACCAAAAACAAAAAAGGTGATTTCCGAGGCCGATACACCAATGTGCGTCGCTTGGGCGATCCGGCCGCCTCTTCCTCTGAAGACTTTACACTGGCGTACACGTGGGAAAATATTCTTACTTATAAGAAGCGATTGGGTGAAAAACACAGCATTGATTTCACAGGATTGTACAGTCTGCAAACCCGTCAGTTTGAAAGTTCCGCCATCAGCGTCGCGGGCCTTCCCATTGAGTATTTTGAATATTACAACTTGGGTGCCGCTTCCATCATCAACAGCGTAAGCAGTCAATACGAAAAATGGTCCATTTTATCGTATATGGCGCGTATCAATTACGCCTACGATAATCGCTTTTTGCTGACGTTGACGGGTCGCGCCGACGGTTCTTCTAAATTTGCCGAAGGAAAAAAATGGGGCTATTTCCCTTCCGCAGCCCTTGCGTGGAATATCAGCAATGAGCCTTTCATGAATGGGAATCAGCTTTTTTCCAATTTAAAACTCCGAACAAGTTACGGAGCAACGGGCAACGAAGGTATTCTCCCCTACCAAACCAACGGATTGTTGGCCAGAACCCAATACGATTTTGACGGAACAGCCGCCTTCGGTTACAAACCTTCCAGTATTCGAAACAGTGACCTGCGTTGGGAAACCACTACCACTCTGAACGTCGGTATTGATTTTGGGCTTTGGAACAACCGCATTACCGGCGCCATAGAAGTATACCAATCCAAAACAACGGATCTGTTATTGCCCAAGTTGTTACCTATTACGAGTGGTTTTGCTTCCATCATTTCCAACATTGGTTCAAAACGCAACCGAGGACTTGAATTTTCTGTCTCCACCCTCAACATTGCGGCCAAAAACGCAGGCGACCTGGAATGGAGTACCGATCTGAATTTATTCACTAATAAAGAAGAAATTCTGGAGCTTTCGCAGGGAAAAGTGGATGACATTGGCAATTTGCGGTTCATCGGCCAACCTGCCGTGGTATACTATGATTTTGTAAAAACGGGGATTTGGCAACTCGGCGAAGAAAGTCAGGCCAAACAATTCGGCTCCATTGTGGGCGGTATCAAAGTCAAAGATGTAAACAACAACGGCGTGATCGACCCCGCCGACCGTCAGATATTGGGCTCTGATGTACCAAAATTAGTGGGCGGCATGACGCATCGCTTTGAATACAAAGGCTTTGATCTTTCCATCTTGGTGTTCTCGCGCTTTGGCAGCATAATCCAGAGTCCGTTTCATGGTTCTTTTCGGTACCTGTCGGGTAGGGTTAATCAATATAATGTAGATTATTGGACCAAAACCAACCCGACCAACGCCTATCCGCAACCGAATGTAAATCAGGAATCACCTATTTACGGCTCTACTCTTTCGTACATGGACGGTTCATTTACCAAAGTTCGCAACATCAATCTGGGCTATAATTTCTCCGCCAAAGTTGCTCAACGGCTCAAAATGCAAACCTTACGGGTGTACGTCAGCGCACAAAATCCGTTTGTATTTTCTCCGTACACCTCTGAGTATAATGGCATTGACCCCGAATTTCCTACCACCAGTACCCCACCCGTCAGAACATTTTTGGCCGGTCTAAACATCAAATTCTAACCGACGAAATCATGAAAAAGAAAATAGTCCTCTCACTGTTGGGTATCAGCCTTTTTCTTTCTTCCTGTTTAAATCAACTCGAAGAAGATGTACGCACTCAGGCAACCGACCCTTATCTAACAACCGCAGCGGGTTTTCAGGAAGCCGTCAACGCTGCCTACGCTTCGCTGAAAACCGTTTTTTGCGCCATCGAAGACAACGGCATCATTCCCATTATCACCGTTTTCGGAACCGATACGTTCACCAACGGTTTTGACGGAGGCTTCAAAATGATGAATTTTTACAACAGCGACCTGAATCCGCGCACCAACGCCGTGACGTTCAACTGGAATAATCTTTACACATCCATCAACACCTGCAACGCGGTTGTCAGTCGTGCTCCACAAGTTACGGGTTTGGCGGAAGATGTGAAAAATGTACGCGTCGCGGAGGTCAGGTTCATACGGGCAGAATATTACTTTCTATTGGTACAACTCTTTGGCCCTGTGCATTTAACCCTCACCGAAACGGTCGGTATTGAAACCACTGCAACGCGTGCGCCCATAAAAGACATTTACGATGCCATCATCAAAGACCTGGAGTTTGCGGTACAAACGCTGCCCGTTACCGCCGCCAATTATGGCCGTGTGACCAAACCCGCCGCGGAGAATTTATTGGCAAATGTGTATTTAGCCCGCGCCACTTCGGAAGCAAAACAGGCCGGCGATTATGCCAAAGCCGCCGAATTGGCCAAAGGAGTTATCAGCAAATACAGTTTCAAGTTGTTGGACGATTTTGGCAAAGCGTTCGAACAGGGTTCCGGCGAGAAAAACTCTGAAGTGATCTGGGCCATTCAAAACAGTAAGGATGTGATCTCGAACGGACCCGGAAATTCGATGCACCTGTATTTTATCATGAAATACGATGACCTGATCGGAGTGCAGCGCGATATTCCCAACGGCCGGCCATATGCCCGTTACAAACCTACCGATTTTACATTAAACACATTGTTTAACAGACAATTAGACAGTCGTTACGACAAAAGTTTTAAACGCGTATTTTACTGCAACAAACCGGGCACTTATACCATTAACGGCAAATCTGTAACCCTCGCCACCGGCGATACCGCCGTTTTTTTACCCGACCGAGAATGGACCGCCGATGAGATCAGTCGGGCAAAATACAGCGTTTATACCCCAAGCAAGCAAACTGAAAGAGTTTTTCCTACGCTTACCAAATTTCTTGACCCGCAACGAGCGGGCGTCAATGACATTCCCGGCTCCAGAGACCTTCTATTCTTTCGGCTTGCCGAAACGTACCTGACCGCCGCCGAAGCCCTGATGATGAGTGGAAATAACGCCGAGGCCGCTACCTACATTAACGTTGTTCGTCGGCGCGCGGCCAAAACGGGCGCTACTGCCGCCGCCACGGAAGCCAACCGCACTGCAATGGAAATCTCTCCCAATCAATTAAACATTGACTTTATATTAGACGAACGTGCAAGAGAACTTTTGGGAGAAGGCACCCGTTGGATCGATTTGGTACGGACGGGAAAATTGGTAGAAAGAGTAAAAAAATACAATCCCGTGGCCGCACCCAATATCAAGGATTTTCACGTTTTGCGGCCCATTCCGCAGCAGCAAATTGACCGGACAGAGGGAGAGTTTAAACAAAATCCCGGGTATTAGTTCATACGTCATTAAACTTTCCAAGTCTTGTTCGTTCGAAATCAAGACTTGGAAAGTTTTTAAAAGCCAAATCATACCTGTTTTCTGACCATTTAATGACATTTTCGCCATGAAACCCATCCTAAAAATCGTCAATACGCAGCAGAGTGAAGCTTTTCAGATCATGAAAGTGAATGATCCTTATTTTTTTCCAACCTGGCATTTTCATCCTGAATTGGAGATCATGCTTGTGCAGGAAGGGTCAGGAATACGGTTTGTGGGCAACAGTATGGAGCGATTTCAGGCGGGAGACCTGGTGTTGTATGGAAGCAATATTCCGCACCTTTACCGCAGCGATAAGGAATATTACCAAAAAGACACTCCGCTGGTCTCACGGGCTACTGTTGTCTATTTCAAAGAGAATTTTTTGGGAGAAAGTTTTTGGCAATTACCTCCTATTTCTCCCATCAAAAAGTTGCTGGCTCTCTCAAAACGCGGCATTAAATTCAAAGGTGAAGCTAAAGAAGAACTGCAACGTCAGGTACAACAGTTGGACGACCAAAAAAACAGCATTGGTCGAATCATTGACCTGCTTTCCATTCTCAAAATCATGGCCGAGACCAAAGAATATGAATTGCTGCTCAACAATGCGTTTACCAAATACGTGAGCGAAGATGAATGCGAACGCATCAATAAAGTGTATCAATTCATCATCGACAATTATACCGAGAACCCAACCCTCGAACGTGTATCGGAAGTGGCAAATATGAGCGCAACGGCTTTTTGTCGGTATTTCAAATCACACACTAACAAGACCTACACACAGTTTCTGAACGATATCAAGGTAGACAATGCCTGCCGATTGCTCATTGATAACCGATTGAGTATTTCGCAAATTTGCTTCGAAACGGGTTTCAATAACTTTACCCACTTCAACGACCAATTCAAAAAAATCACGGGCATTACACCCAAGCAATATCAGTCTTCTCACCTGAATAAGTAAATACTTGAGTATAAATTTTAGAGTATTTGATGTAGTAGGCCATTCTCCGAGCGGGCGTTGCCGTTGCTCACAACCCGACCCGCCCGCTCACCGGAGTAATATCTATCTTGTAAAAACCCGAAAACTTTTGCTCAACTATTTAAAGAAATTGTACGGCTTTGGAAGCGTTAAAAGACATAAATCACCATCAGCGATTGACCGCTTGATAACTTTATGATGGGACTCATGAATGCAATGTCGGTAAACCCTTATCTTGCCCCTAAGTGTAAGCATTCATAATGAAAAGAGTATCTTGTGTCTGAATCCGCCCGGTATTTCCGGGCGGATTTTTGTTTGGTAAAATAGGGACAATACTAATACACCTCTTGCAATTCTGCACTTTAAGTATCTGATTATCTTCTGTTTTACTCATTCCAAAGATACCAAAGGCTGTATCTGCTGAAGGTATTTTCGAGCAAAATACATACGCAACAGATGCTTGACAACTATATTTACGAAAGTTGTCAGCCTACCTCACCTTCAAACGCTACTGTCATATTATACTATTTACTGAATAATAACCATGACAATTACTATTATTGACATTAACGGAACAGGCATTGCGGAGTTGATCTCGGAAAACATCGAAATCGCCAACGCTCAGGATGCCCTTGAATTATTGGCTAATGCCGGCTACCAAGGAGCCGAAAACATTATCATTCACCAAAAAAACATTACTCCCGATTTTTTTGATCTAAAAACAGGCATAGCCGGTGAGGTCCTTCAAAAGTTTTCCACCTACCAAGTAAAACTGGCCATTGTGGGGGATTTCTCCGCTTATACAAGTAAAAGTTTGAAAGATTTTATTTATGAAAGCAACAAAGCAGGTCGAATCAATTTTGTCCACTCTATTCCTGAAGCTAAGGAATCACTTCTAAAAAAATAATGGATACGTTGACTGATCGCCATAAAAAAAAATTTACTGCAACGATGAATCCGGCTTACGGATATCACAATAACTTTCACTAAAGAATTCGAAGAAACAGCGTTGAAGTTCAAAAATCCGAGGGCAGGAGTGGATTATTAACGTTTGCAAAATATTATCTGTATCAAGATCGTTATTTCCAACCGGCGTAAAACCATATAAAGTAAAAATAAGTTTAAATATATTAAAAATATTTCTCTTTTTAAATAAATATCTTATAAATAGTTGTTAAATTTGTAAAATATTTATTTAAGTAGGGTAAAGTGAGTAGAAACTGTCCGGCATTGCCGGGCAGTTTTTTTCTTTTGAAAAGAAAGCCGGCACGTTTTTGGATGTAACATCATCAGTGCGCTACAATCTAATGACAACGGTTTAGCTTTTGCTCATTTATTTCTGCTGAAATGAATATTTACAAACTCATCGTTAAGCTACTTATTATCTCGGCCTTGTTTTCGTTGTGCGCCATGCTTTTTGTTGCTTGGAAAAACAGTCGAAAAGTTGGCCACCATCAGCCCAAAGTTCAAACCACTTATTATCATACCCGCCATGCAAAAGGAAACACCAAAAATATACCTTTCGGATGTTACCTGCTGAATCACCCTCGCCCCCCCCATCGCAAACACTTGGTGTAATCTTTATTACAATTTTTTAAGCTTTTCCATCAATTTTTCCAGCGTAAAACTGTGTTCTTTGGATAAGCCGTCTTTGTATATAAAGCCGTTTCGAACAAACGTCACCCTTCGATTGCCTCTGACAAATACTCCCGAAACAGTGGCATAAAACCCTTTCTCTTCGAGTGCCTCAATCGCTTTTTCGATGTCTTTAATGGATAGTAATGTGCCTTGAATTTGATTCCCCATCGCTCATGCTGATAGATCATTATTGCCAATTCAGTTAAAAACGGCATCCTGTCAATGATATTTGCCGATATTTTTTTACCCTGAAAACCCGCACCTCATGCATTGGTGAAAGAAGTCGCTTTTTCATTCCGTTTATTTGTATTGAGCAAAAATCAAGCCGGTATTTTCAAAACCAAACATCTTTCAACGTTAGAAATAATATTAACAAAAATATTCGGTCAGCAAGTGTAAAACAAAGTAAGTTCCTGACGATAAATTGGAAAGTAAATGGTTATATGTAACGCCCGGTTTTGAAATAAAATATCCCAATATGTGACTTTCAAGAAAATCACAAGTCAAAATCAGGAAACACATTTGAAGCCATCTTGAGAATAAAGAAACTACTTGAAATCAGAGGTTCCCGGTTAAGAAAATACAATCGGGAAAATCGGCCCAAAGCTTTGAAAGCGGACCTTTAGGGCATTTATCTGATAATTTTCAAAGGCCAAATTGTCTTATTGCAGGTTTAAATGAAAAGTTTCAAATATTATGTAAAATTTATTCATAATAATTTCAAAGAGAAAGTTTAACGTATTAACTTTGAATCACTTACCCTACTTAAAAAATACATAAATGAATCACCTAACCTTACATTGCCCGATTTCCGGGTTGGACACGGTTCTCTATGAGAAATCTCAGGAGGATTTTAAAGGCATCTGCTACGTCATTCCCAGTATCAGCGAACAATTGCTGATTTTCATGGCCGACAACGTACTTCAGAACAGCGAACTTCGCAATACGCTGATCGAGCATCGCGAAAAATTTGTTAAAAATCTTGAAATGGTCTCAAAACTAAGACAAGAGACTGTTGTTTCTTCAGGCAATTGGTGGCTGTTTATGAAATAGTCTTTCCTGTTTGCCTTTAGCAAAAAAATTATAACTTTGAGTATAGTCTGTAACCTGTATGGCAATGCTGTGCAGGTTCTTTGTTTTATAAGAGCGGCAATAACAAAATATCCTTCAGACTCCACGTATATTTAATATGTCTTTTAATCTTCGTTTATACTGCCTATGGTAGGCCTATTCTCTCCGATACTGTTTAACTGACAAGGCATATATCGGTTATAATGGCAGTCACTACAATTTCATGCCAAAAAATCTTTGCTTTTTTTTATTTCGTACTTTTAAATGAAGTTTTATTTTATGTCTCATGAAATATGGACACATTACAGAGGCATGACTATCCGGTTAATCAAATGAAATATTCTGAGTCTCAGCCTGAATTTGAGTTTCTTGCCTGATCAATGATCACTTTATGTTTAATATCGAAAGGGTCTTCTACCGGTAACTTCCTGATTTAAATCTTTTTTCTTTCTAAAAATCATTTGAACGACGTAAAAAAGGCACGGAAATTGTATACTATATTAGTGTAAGGAAAAACACGAATGGTGCAGTTGTCCCATTTCAGCGCTTTAAAAGCCGAGATGTGAAGGAAAGTATGTTTTTTTACACCCTAAAAACATGCTGAAAGTTGAATAGTAACAACCCTTTCAGCATGTTTTACCGGATCATTTAAAAGTTAGCAGAAACAAAAATAAATTCACAACTTGAAACTATATCATTCCTGACCATGTCTTTTCTTCAAAAAACTCTAATTTACAACACGTTATGACAAAAAAGGAGATATGGGTGCAGGTTTCAGAATTAATGGAAGGCCGCTATGGTTTCTCCATCCGTGTCGGTCGTGTAAATAAGAAAAAGACATGGATATTGGAAAACAACCGTCAGCAGGCAGTTGCTCATCAAATCTTTGAACCGGACACACCCCCTTTTCAAAATGTTCATTGTCTCTTGGAAATGTCCCCTGACTCAGAGGATGAAAATTCAACCGTTGACGTGGTAGCATTTTGGATTAAAGCAAACCAATAGTTTCAAAACGGCTTTGATGACGTTTTGCGAAAAAGGTGCTGCTAAGTGAACAATTTGGAATTCAGATGAGCTTTCCAGCAGGGGCGGCACTCCGGAAGTTCCTAAAATGATAACAGGCAGCGGGTGCTCCAATTGATGCAAAGCACTCATCACGCTGCCGGATTGAGCAGCATGGCACATAATTACATCGGAAGGATGCGAAAACAAATTTGCCAGCAGGTCTCCGGGAGTGTGCGCGTTGATTCGCGTTAGGCTGTTGCCGATGGTCGACAGCATTTTATCCATAATGGATACTTCATCCTGATTGCCTTCAATCAGGAGAACATTAAGACTTGTTCGAGTCATTATCGTAGGGTATGGCAATCTAAGATTGCCTTTTTAAAGTAGGGTAAATTATCAGGGTAAATTTACGCATTAAATTGCCCATAAAAGAATCCGTTAGTGTTACGACATTTATTTATCCTATTAGGAGTGTAAAAAAAACTTTTAGGATAACTTCCAAAGCCATTGTTTACTCAAACCAAGTGATTTTTAAAGAAAATTCTGCACATACTTTACGATAAACCTACTGACGGCAATCCTTTATTTCGCGGGAAAATAAGTGTTTAAGAAGGTAAATACACGGTCAAAATGATTTAAAGGCTCGGTGTGTTTCCCAGTGATTGCAAGATGTTGATTGAAGTATGTAAATCGTTTTTCTCTCAGCCTCGCTATGATCTTTTCGGACATTGGAGCAGAAGGACAAATTTCATCGTCGGTAGCTGAAAGTAAGAGAATAGGTCCATTGATGTTTTCCACTTTGATCAAGGCCTTATGCTCAGCTAAAGTATCTTTGAGCATGGTTTCAAAAGCGCCTCTGAGGTCGCGCTTCATTAGAAAAGGCACAGCTTCTTCATTGACGGGGACAAACGCTAATTCCTTGTTTTGGAATGTCCAGCAGGAAGAAGAAAGATGCTCGGTATGTCCGGGGAAAACGGCATGGCTCGGCATCAATCCCACCACACATTTTATATCTTGGTAATAACTCCCTATCAACAATGCCAGATCGGCGCCTCTGGAGCCTCCTACTATTGCAATTTTCATTTTGTTGATTCTTGGATGCTTCGTAGCTTCAATAATGGCATCGTGGATAGCTTCAATGGCAATTTTATCCAATACCTTAGGTGCGCCTTTTACGCCAAAATAGCCGATGGCCAAAAATGCATATCCTTTTTCAGGAAACTGATCTCTTGTATTTTTCCAATGAGGGCTTGCCCAGGCATTGCCGCCTTCGGAGCCGCCAAGTCCCACAATCAGGGGTTGATTTTCTCCTTTCCCTACATACAAAACAGCCTGTGTACCGGTCGTTTTTAAGGTATCCTGCGCATGGCTTGAAAACAGTCGCAGGCTAAGCAGAGCAATGGTAAACAGTTGCGAAATTTTAGTCATTTTCATCATTTTTTCTTTTTGCAAAGATGAACGATGAAAAATTTCTAATTTTTGATCTACATCAAAAAATCACTTTTCAGCCCTGATCCGGCTGAGGGTTTCCTGCGTAATGCCCAAATAAGAAGCGATCATCCCAAGAGGAATGCGATGGTAAATATCCCGATACGTTGCACAAAAATGGGTATATTTCTCTTTTGCCGTCGTAAAACGCATCGAAGTGATCCTTTCCATCAAATGACCAAAGATACTGCCCATAGACAGTCTTGCGTAGCGTTCCATTTCAGGAAAGTTGTCAAAAAGATAACCCAGATCGTTTATGTGGAGATAGAACACTTCCGTATTTTCTATGGCGTCGATGTAATAAATATCCGTTTGCCTTTGCATGAAGCTTTTCGGAGAATTAACCCATTCGTTTTCAGCGCAAAAATATTCGCTTATTTCTTTACCGTCTTTCAGAAAGTAAGTGCGCAGCATTCCGTGATGAATAAAGTAACTCTTCGTGCAAACGGTATCCGCATTTAAGACTAACTCTCCTTTTTTAAAAGTTTTTACGTTCATTCTTTTCTCCAATGCATATTTTAAGGAATCAGAGAGTTTAATAAACTGCCGGAAATGTTGAAACAGGGCTTCCTGTTTTTCGAAGGAAATATTGGCTGCAAGTTGGGTCATATGTATTGGAAAATGTGGTCGATCTTATTGATTCTTTTTTGCAATATCTTTCGCAATTTTCTGTGCATCTGAGGCTATCTCCCGAATTTGTCCCGTTGGGCTTATCCAAAATCCACAAAAGTACAGGCCATCTTTACCAAAGTATTTTTGCTCATCGACACGTACTTTCAGGTCTTCAAAACGGCTTTTATCGACATCAATGATTTCTGCATAATCTCTATAGTATCCAATAGCGGCCACAACCGCATCAAAATCAGCCTGTTTACCGTCTGAAAAATGAACGGTTTTACCTTTCATGCGGTCAACGCCTCCATAAACAGTTATGTGCCCCTGTCGGATATGTTTTAGAGTGCCTATATCAAGTACAGGCGCTTTACCGTCTTTTTGAATCCCTTCAAGCGGCCCGTAAGGCATCTTTTTAAGGCCTAATTTGGTAATATCCCCAACCAGGAATCGTATTAAAGGGGCATTTAAGGTATCAGCTAAACGCGGTGGAAGGCTACGCATCAATAAACTCAGTTCCAATATCGGGACACCCAAGAGATCACGAGGCAAGATGTTTACAGGAGAGCGAACGGCCATCGCCGGAGAAGCTCCCTGTTCATACAGATCAATGGCAATTTCACAGGCTGAATTTCCAAAGCCAACCACCAATACGCTTTGTCCTTTAAAATCTTTGCCGGTTTTATACCCATAGCTGTGCATGATTCTGCCCGGAAAGGTTTCCATTCCTTTAAAATCGACCGGTTTGGGTTTACCAAACGGGCCGGTCGCCATGATAACGTATTTTGATTTAAAGGTGCCGTTGGTGGTTTCAGTGATCCAATGATCGTGTTCTCGCCTTATGGATATTGCTTCGGCAGTAAAGATCGGGCTGATATTAAATGTTTTTTGATATTCCTCCAAATAGTCAATTACCTGCCGGCGGCTTGGGTAACGCGGCAAGGCACTTCCCCATTTTTTATAGGGCAAACCTGAAACTCTTTTGTTGGTGTGAAGGTGAAGGCGCTCATAATGAGTACGCCAAGGCGCAGCTAATTCAGGTTGCTTTTCAATGATCTTATATTCGAGACCTTGTTTCTGCAAACAGGCGGCTAAAGCCAAGCCGGAGATACTTGCACCCACCACCAATGTTTCGGTTTGTTCCATCATTAAAGCACAGGAATACGTTATGAAATTGACAGACAAATTTTCAGGAATCAGTCAATCAATCGCACGCAAACGCTCAACAGTCGGTGCGATTGAAAAACTAAAGATAAGCTTTTGTCTGATTGTGCCCTAACGCATAGTCCGTGCAATGTGAAGTTGTTAAGAAACCGTGATCCAATAAGCGTCTTAATGCTTCAGCGATCTCTTTTTGATCATTCCGCCCTTGGTATCTTTTACACTGCTCATGACCACAAAAGAATTAGGATCAATCGTCAGAATTTCTGTGTTTAATTTATTGAGTTCCAAACGGGTAATAACCGTGTAAATAATATCAAACTCTCCGGTCGCGCCGCTTTTGCCATAGCCGCGCTTGCCTTTGTAGACGGTTACCCCTCGTCCCATTTCATTGATGATCATTTCCCGTATCTCTTCGCTGTGAAGTGAGATGATGGTCACGCCCGTGTATTCATCAATACCTTCAATAACAAAATCCAACGTTTTTGAAGCGGCCAAATACGTGATCATCGAATACAGGGCTGTTTCAATAGAAAGGAAATAAGCGGCGGCAAGGAAAATGACAATATTGATCATAATGATCACGTCGCCGATGGTCGTGCCGAATTTTCGGCTTAAAAAAATAGCCAATACTTCCGTACCGTCGATAACGGCCCCTCCCCTAACGGACAGCCCGATACCCGCTCCCAGAAAGAACCCGCCGAAAACCGCTACCAGCAGGTTGTCATTAGTCACTTCGGGAAAGTGGACAAAAGCCACGCAAACGGCCAATCCTGCAATGGCGAGTGCCGTTTTGATGGCAAATTGTCGGCCGATGACTATATAGCCCAGAAAAACAAAAGGCACATTTATCACAACGAGTAAAATATACAACGGAACTCCGGTTATCTTGGTGATCAATAGGGAGATACCGGTAGCGCCACCGTCGATGAAACTGTTGGGAATAAGAAAGCTTTCCAGTCCGAAAGCGGCGGAAGCAATGCCGAGCGATACCAGTATAAAGTCTTTGAAAAGACGTACAACATTAATTTTGAGCTCACGAAAGCCTTTGGCCAAGATGAAATCTGAATACTCATGGTCCCCGTCAGTACTTTTTTTATCACGAAGAATAGTCCGGGTAATTATTTTGGTCAAAAGCGAATTCATATTTTTTGGGTGGTTAGCGAATGGTAGTTTGTAATTTTAAGAAGTCGAGTAAAAGTTTTCGGCTTTTACAGAAAAGTATTGCTTGGCCGGTCGGGTTGTGAGCAACCCGACACACACCACCGTGCAGATTTTACAGAAAAGTATTGCTTGGCCGGTCGGGTTGTGAGCAACCCGACACACACCACCGTGCAGATTTTACAGAAAAGTATTGCTTGGCCGGTCGAGTTGTGAGCAACCCGACACACACCACCGTGCAGAGGGTTGCTCACAACCCGACCGACCGAGCACAGAACGATATAAGTGCTTTCACGGAAGCAACACTAACTATAAAAACACTGCGGCCAAACCGCAGTGCTTTTGAAAGTTTACTGCTTTTGCGGGACAACGGCCGCAATCCTGTCGTTAAAAATGGCACACCACTTTTCTGCCAACTGCAATTCTCCCGACAATGTCAGGCTGTCGTAGGCAGTGTTATAAAACTCTAAAATTGTTTCGGGTTTACTTTTATCCCGATGGGTAAATGCCAGTTCAAGTCTTTCAATAACTTTATGGTTTCCGTTGGTATGGCTTACCGTTCTGCCTGAATTAATGAGTCGACATTTTTGAATCTCGATCAGGTCTATTTGTTGCCACGTTTCTTGGTCTTTTGTTTTTCTTGTAAAAACAACGCCAAGTGCGGTGTCATCAATGCCTATGGCTGAGTTGCGCCATAAATCGTACCGACTGATTTTATACTTATTCTTTTCGCCATAGTTGGAAAGCTTCTCTACCAATTGTTGCTTTTTTTTACGGCTGTTTCTACTGATTAATACAAAGGGGATAATACAGATGAGTATGATCGTTATCCCTACGATCGATGCGCCTAAATCCATTTTTCAGTTTTTAAATTTTTACAATAGAATCCAATAGCAGTGCAGATGCGACATGAGCTGCCGTAGGTGCAAAAACTGTTGTGTTACGATTAGAATCCCGGGTAAAAACGCAATTACCAGAAGTAATGGAAAGGGAAAATAAGGTCGGTCCGCTGTAATCGCACCAACACATTTTTTGAATAGAAACTGTATTGAGAAAAGGTACTGAAGAATAAGTGCTCTGCCGTTTTGACCCATGCCGAAAATTCATTGAACGGGTTTTTATGCGGTGGTGGCGGCGTATTTTGAAACGCCGTAATGGATATTGTGGCCTGTGCCGGAGTGCAAAGCAGGTTAGACAGTTGTAACGAACTGCTGTGTTTGCTTTGGGCACCGGTAAGTTTTGAAAAAGCAGAATCTGCCCCCAACCCATTGCTGCTGTATAAGCTTACGGCGAAGCAATACAGGGCAGAGATGGTCAGCAGCGCTATGATTCTGAATGTCTTTTTCAAGGCACGAAGGAGCGTTTTTAAAGTGAATATCCGCAAGTTATGACAATTTAGCGACGTTTACAACTCAAAATGAGGCAAAAAGTGAAGATTAAAAGCAAAAAAGGCTGCGTTTTCGGCAGTTGCGAAGATGATTTCGGAAAATATAAAATACCGAGTATTCGGGTATCTGTTCTGTCTTTTATCCCAAAAATACAATGGCTTTTTAATCCATACTTCACCGTAAAAACGCCTGATAGTAGCAGATTGAAAAAAAGAAGCAGTAAAGTTGCATTTGCCTGTTTGGCAGGTTATTGTTTTAATTGTTTTTCCTAAATCGACCCTTTCTAATGAAAACACAACTTGCCAAAGTGCGATGGTATCGTATTGTTCCGATTGCTTTCATCACCTACAGTTTGGCCTACCTCGACCGGGCCAATTTTGGATTTGCGGCGGCCGGAGGGATGAATGAAGATCTTGGTATCACAAAGGGCGTTTCGTCTCTGCTTGGATCACTTTTTTTTCTTGGTTATTTCTTTTTCCAGATACCGGGCGCGCATTATGCATCGCACAAAAGTGCCAAAAAGTTAATTTTTATTTCTCTGATTCTGTGGGGAGGGCTGGCCGCCGCAACGGGAATGGTAAGCAATGTGAGTTCGCTGATCGTTATCCGATTCATGCTTGGCGTGGTGGAGAGCGCCGTAATGCCTTCTATGCTTATCCTTCTGAGCCAATGGTTTACCAAAGAAGAACGTTCCAGAGCCAACACGTTTTTGATCTTAGGAAATCCCGTTACGGTGCTGTGGATGTCGATCCTGTCAGGCTATTTGATCAATTCCATGGGTTGGCGTTGGATGTTCATCATTCAGGGAATTCCGGGAATTTTGTGGGCATTTGTCTGGTGGAAATTGATCGACGAAACTCCCAAAGAAGCCAATTGGCTTACCGGTGAAGAAAAGACGGCCATTGAAGAACGTTTACAGCATGAACAGTTGGCCATGAAGCCCATCAAGAATTACGCACAGGCGTTCCGATCTAAAGTGGTGATTCTGTTGTGTCTGCATTATTTTTTGTGGAGTTTCGGGGTGTATGGGTTTGTGATGTGGCTGCCTTCCATTATAAAACAACAACCAAACATGGATATTGTGACCACGGGTTGGCTATCGGCCGTTCCTTACATTGTGGCCATCGTTGGAATGCTCGGGGCTTCCTATTTCGCAGATAAGACACTCCAACGGAAGCGTTTTATCTGGCCTTTCCTGCTCATTGCCGCTGCCGCGCTCTTCGGCACTTTTCTGTTGGAAGACTATAGCTTTGGGTTATCCTATTTCTTACTGGTAATAGCGGGGGGGGCTTTGTATGCGCCGTATGGACCGTTTTTTGCGCTTGTTACCGAGTTATTGCCCAAAAATGTAGCCGGCGGAGCCATTGGATTGGTCAACAGTATGGGAGCTTTGGGGTCGTTTGTCGGGTCTTATCTCGTGGGTTATCTCAACGGCCTTACCGGTACGTTCAATGTCTCTTATATTTTTATGGCAGTAGCGGTGCTGATTTCTGCTTTATTGACATTGGTCATAACAAAGCCGTCGCAACCTGTTGCGACGGCCCTTGCTTCTGTTCCGGAATAAAAGTTCTAAAAGCAATTAAGTCAACCTCTAATTTCATCTGCTAAAGGTATTTTTTCATATAGGCGATCATGTGCGTCCAGTCGGTCGGTAACACCGTGTGCCCTCCTTAGTGCATAAAATAACCCAGATGATTCATCAACAAAGAGGTATCACCGGCGGCCGGCATTTGGGTGGTTTCGGGGCCTTTTTCATTAAATAGTTTATAGACAGGCGCTGCTGCGATGGCAGAAAGAAACTCGCCTTTGGGGTCTGACGCAGTAATGGGGAGTGTGGCGAAGGCAATAATTGGGCCTTAGTCGGTTCCAACTGTTCTTTCAGCCATTGGTTGTCTTTTTTGAACAAATCGGCAGCGTTACTTTTCTTCCTGCCCGTATCCAATATATTCCCATTATGCTAAAAATACAGCCCCAAGAATTTGAGCCCCCTGAAGAACTGCGGGATTCCATAAAGTGCTTTTGGTATACCCGAAGAGACTTCGGAGAATTACCATCGAGTTTTGAGGTGGTGCCTGATGGCTACGCTGAAATTATTTTTTATTTCGGCAGCGCCTGCAGCATCTCTTACAATGGAGGTTTGCAGTCACTGCCATCACCATTTATGGTGGGATTGCTCAATCAACCTGTTCTTTTTTACACGAAAAATCGTTTGGAAATCCTTGGCATTAGGTGCTTTCCCTGGACCGTGTTTGATTTGCTCGGGTTGCCGTCCGGTAAAGATAGAGTGCGCATATTTGAACATCCAATTGCTCAACTTCAATCTACTTTGGATGAGTGCATTCATGCTGATAGGATAGATGAAGCGGTGGCTCAGCTAAACCGGTATTTCCTGCATGTAGGGTCGCGGATCGCTACTGACAGTATGCTGTCCAAAGCGGGAGTTGCTATGAGGGAAGCAAACGGCACCCTACCGGTCAATCAGGTAGCGGCGGCGGCTCATGCGACGGTTCGTACACTGGAAAGGAAGTTCAGGCAATCTTCCGGTCATACGGTTAAAGACGTGTCAGGCCTGATGCGCTTTGAGCAGGTACGAAACCGGTTATGGCTTAACCCGGATTCCAATATTGCCGGCTTAGCACATGAGCTGGGTTATACGGATCAATCTCACCTAAGCAGAGAATTCAAGCGCTACAGCGGCACTACGCCGGCGGCATTCGCGCGAAAAGCAAAGAAACAGGCTGTAAACATTGATTTTGTCGCGTTTGTACAAGCCTAACGCCGAAATATTCCGGAATTTTGTGCTTTAATCATTGTTCTATGAAAACGACACAAAATCATTGTATTCACGATGTGATCATTTCCGGCGCAGGACCTGTAGGCCTATTGTTAGCCTGTGAACTCGCCTTAGCCAAATGTTCTGTCCTGGTTCTGGAAAAGGCAGAGAATCCGCATTCACCCTTAAAGCAGCCTCCTTTCGGAATACGGGGACTCTCCACGCCTACTGTTGAAGCGCTTTATCGCCGTGGATTGCTGAAAGAGCTTGAGCTACATAAACGCCTTAAAAACCCCCACGCAAACGCCGTTCAGGGGGCACGTCGTCAGGCAGGGCACTTCGCCGGCATTCCATTCTATGAGGGTGATATTGACACCTTGCAGTGGAAGTATCGCCTGCTAAGTTCACCCTACACCCATTTATTGTCTTCAATAGAGGAGATTGAGTCTGCGCTGTCTCGCCGGGCAGAAGAATTGGGTGTGGAAATAAAGCGCGGGCTTGCCGTTACCGGCCTTTATCAAACTGAGGACGAAGTAACTGTTCAGTCAGGTGACCAATCTTTTAAAGGTAAATGGCTCGTGGGTTGCGATGGAGGCCGTAGTGTCGTTCGCAAGGCAGGCAGTTTTGAATTCACCGGTACAGACCCGGAATTTACGGGTTACTCTGCTCAAGTTGACATTGCCGATCCGGAAAAGCTGCGTCCGGGCCGAAACGTGACACCAACAGGCATGTACCTCCAATCGCAACCGGGTTACGTAATCATCCAAGATTTTGATGGTGGATCATTTCATACTTCAGAAAAGCCAATCACGCGCGACCACCTACAGGAAGTACTGCGCCGCGTCTCGAACACCAACGTGACTATCAATGCGCTACATATCGCAACTACGTGGACTGACCGGGCACGGCAGGCCACAAGCTACCGCAACGGACGAATCCTTTTGGCCGGCGATGCCGCGCACATTCATTCGCCGTTGGGAGGCCAAGGGCTTAACCTTGGACTGGGCGATGCCATGAACCTTGGATGGAAACTTGCCGCAATCGTCCAAGAGAAAGCGCCGGAAGGTTTGTTGGACAGTTATTATACCGAACGATACCCAATTGGTGCGCAGGTGTTGGATTGGTCACGCGCTCAAGTTGCCCTCATGCGACCGGACCCACATGCCCGCGCACTGAATGCCATTGTCCGTGATCTTATGGATACACGCGATGGTGCCACTTACTTTGCCGGAAGAGTATGGGGCATTTTTACACACTATGATCTCGGTGGCGACCACCCTTTGGCAGGCCACAGCGTCCCCAACTTTGAGTTGGAAGACGGTACAATGATCGGCGAGTTAATGCACGATGGCCAAGGTATACTGCTTGATTTTGACAAAAATGCTTCACTTAAAGCTTTGGCGAGTGAATACAGCGACCGAATCAACTATGTTTTGGGCCGGGCCAAGGAACAATTAGGCTTAACCGCCGTACTGATCCGCCCCGATGGGATTATCGCTCGGGCTTCCGACAACGACCCGGATCGCGGCGAGTTCCAAAAAGCTGTCGCTCGTTGGTTTGTTTGTAATTCAGAAACCAACATTAAAAAAAGCTGATAGACAGGTGAAAATTATATATTTGTTCATGGAATCAGACAAATAAACCGAAAATGGAACCGGGAACAGAACTATATTTGGAGTCACTCAAGGCAATTTGTCCTACCCTGACCGATCATGAACTTTCTCAGTTTGCCTCAAAACTCACCCTTAAAGAACTACAAAAGAAAGCGCTTTTTATTGAAGCAGGTACAGTCCAAAAAGCAATAGGATTTATTGCAAAAGGGTTGGTTCGTTCCTTTTATGTTGATCGCGATGGGAATGAAATAACAGTTGGTTTTTATTCAGAAGGAGAATATGCCACCCATTACCCCGCATTTATTACCCAAAAACCCGGCAGTTATACCATTCAATGTTTAGAGCCTACCACCATGATTTGTCTTTCCTATGAAGACATACAATGGTTATATCAAACGTTTCCCGTTTTTGAACGCTATGGGCGGTTAATTGCCGAAGAGATCTTGAAAAGGCAACAGGCCCGTATTGAGAGTTTCATCTTTAAAACCGCTGAAGAGCGTTACCTTGATTTTATCAAACATCATCCCACCTTATTCAACAGAATATCACTGTCCCACCTTTGCAGCTATCTTGGCATTGAACGACAATCACTTACCCGAATTCGCCAAAAATTAGCTCACCCATAGTTTTTGACACATTTGTGTCAGGTCTGCCCTTCATTTACGCCCCACCTTTGCAGTATCAATTTAACACAAACTGCAATGGCAAAGAACATATTACTCATACTGGGGCACCCATCGGAAAATTCTTTCTGCAACGCATTGCTTGATGCCTACCAAAAAGGGGCGGAAAGTACAGGTGGCAACTGCAAAATTATCTATGTATCAAAACTGAATTTTAACGCAAATCTTTCGGACGGTTATAAAACCGGCGAAGCGATACCCCTTGAAGAAGACCTGATTGCTTCACAACAACTCCTTACCTGGGCCGACCATGTAGTGATTGCTTATCCAAACTGGTGGGGTTTTATGCCGGCCATCACCAAAGGCTTTATAGACAGGGTATTTCTGCCCGGCTTTGCCTTCCAACATCATTCCGGAAAAATATTTCCCGAAAAACTTTTGAAAGGAAAAAGCATGCGGCTTTTGGTAACGATGGATACGCCTAAATGGTGGTTCTACCTTATTTATCGGGCATCTCAGTATCAAATACTGAAAGACATCGTGTTTGGTTACGTTGGCTTCGACCCCATCCGATTTTCCACTTTTGGATTCATGAGAAAATCAACCGACAGTCAGCGGACCGGGTGGCTACGAAAAGTGGAGCAACTGGGTAAGCAATTTAAATGATGAAAGCGTCTTCAACACTATTTTATTCATCACATCTCTCAGTCAATGAAAATAAATAAGCGGACAAGCCGAACACCGTAATACGAATACAAAGTAGGCAATACCATTCATTATACTAACAATTCAAAAAGAAAATGGAAAATACAGTTTCGTTGCTGCTGTCAGCAGCAGTAGCCCTCTCCGCATTTACATCCTGCTCTAAAGAGGATGAAGTTTTCGGTAATGATCCGCAAACGTATGTTTTGGTTCATGGAGCATGGCAAGCCCCTTATGTTTGGGATGCCGTCCGTTCCGACCTGATCGGTCAAGGCAACAAAGTAGTCGTAGTTGAACTGCCGGGACACGGTGCCGACATGACCCCTCCGCACACCCTGAGTCTGGATGTTTATCGGGACAAAGTGATTGAAGCGCTGTCGAAAGTAGATGGCAAAGTTATTCTGGTAGGACACAGCATGGGGGGGATGGTTATAACCCATGTAGCCGAGAAAGCACCTTTCAAGATCAGTAAGCTGGTGTATATTGGGGCTTTTCTTCCTGCCTCGGGACAGGCTCTTACCGACTTGGCCTTTTCATATCCGGACTCCAAACTTGGCCCTTTGCTGATTCCATCGGCCGATCAGTTGGCACTTGATGTGAAGCACGATAGCTTAACCTATCTTTTTATAAACGATGGTTCACAAGCCGAAAAAGAACGCGTACTTGCCAACTATCGCGCCGAGCCGGCCATTCCGTTTACCAATAAGGTTACGCTGACCAATGATCATTTTGGGGCCGTAGAAAAAGTATATATCAAGACCCTTCAGGACATTGTGATCAGCCCGGGCCTCCAGAATCGAATGATCGCCGAAGCCGGCATCAAAACAACCTACGAGGTCAATACCGGCCATTCACCCTTCCTTTCTCAACCGCATGCAGTAGCAAATCTGTTGCTCAAGATAGGACAAGGCAGTAACATTACGACCGAGGTTAGCCGGTAAGAACGGCCAATTAAGGATCCAATTGGCCGTTTTTCAAACAACTTGCGTAGGCATAAGAGTATGTGGGGATTAATTCGTAACATTCCTCTACAATTATTACCACTTCTTCCGGTTTCAGCAGGCTTTTGGAGGCTTCTCGCCTGCGTGGCTGCGCTCGTTTTTCAACAGCTATTTATCCCTGACGGCGCTTTGGGCAGATGTCTGTACGTGGCTTGTTGCATTGCGTCATTCTAATGAATCAGCCGGAAAAAGACTCCAAGATGGCCACCAACGCCGCTACACAACTCGACGGTTTTACCATTCAGCGCGGTTATGCGGAATTTTATACCGGCAACCAAAATTCAGACCTGAATGATCCCAACCTGTTGAGTTCGGGGGGCGGCATTTTGGCCATTGACAAAAGCAAAGGCCTCATTACCAATTGTACCCTGACAGACAACCGCGCGACATCAGGTGGGGCAATAATGGTCATGGATAGCAGTCAATTGAGGATTACCAAAACGATTATCGGGGGCAACGAAGCCAATTTTGGCGGTGGTATTTATGTGATCGGCGGCAGCAAGCCCCGGTTGGAAAATGTGCCGGTCGTCACCAACAAAGGCCTGGGCGGCGGAATGTATGTCAATCAAAGCCAACCTATGTTGGTCAACTGTACCATTGCTTCCAATAATGGTAACGGCAGCGCGGGAGGAATCTTTAATATTAACAGTGTTACTACGGTAAAAAACAGCCTGTTGTGGGGCAATACTTCGCCGCAGACTACACAGGAAAGCATGATCACCTACAGTATCGTGGAAGGCGGCTATACGGGCACGGACAATTCGAGTCAAAATCCGTTGTTTGTCAATGCGGGCTCGAGTGGGTTGGCACCGATGGGCGGTTTGGGAGATTATCATGTACAACCCTGTTCGACGGCCATCAATGCGGGCACTAACACGGATGCCCCGATGGTAGATCTGGATGGGAATGCTCGCCCTTATTCAAGCGGCATCGGTATTACAGACATGGGTGTATATGAAAGTCAGACCACGGGCAGCACAGGTCCCGATCAACTGACGGTAAATGAACCCATTACAGAAGGTACGGTGCTGAAGACAGGTAGCCGAATTACAGGAACCAATCAGGTATCGGGAGCCACGGTGGTGTATCAGGCAAGTCAGTGGGTGACCCTGTTGCCGGGTTTTAGTGCAACGGCAAATGAAGGCAAGAGTTTTCAGGCTGTCATCGGAGGATGTCCATAATCTGACAGATAACCGATAAACACAAAATAATCGCAGGATGAGCGGTGGGTTATTTGCAATGGAAAGCGGGGTCAAGTTACTCCGCTTTCAAACCAAATCGGGCCAAGAGAAAACCGTTTTTTTTAGCTAATAAAACCTGCATTGAGAGAACTACAGCGGTTGTTAGTCAAATAAATTGGTCTGTATGTGGTAAAGGCTATATATTTGATTTAAAAATTATAATGTCATGGTGAAAAGAATATTAATTACCGCTACCGTCCTGTATGTATTTGGGGCCGGCTTTTCTTCTGCCGTTGCGCAAAAGGCCGGCAATCTTCCGCCGGTCGAAACCAACGCCCCTAATTCAGAGTATAAATCCGCTTTTTCGGGACAAACCCGCATCTCCGGAGTCAAAACAAAAACGCCGTATGAAGGAAAAGTACTGACCGAAGGCCTCCAAAGTCCGTGGGGAATTACAAGTCTTCCTGACGGTCGTCTGCTCATTACCCAGAAAGAAGGAACAATGCGTATTGTGACCACCGACGGTAAGGTAAGTGACCCGATCACCGGTCTGCCAAAAGTGAACTCGGCGGGTCAGGGCGGACTGCTGGGCGTTCGGGTAGACCCCCAATTTGCCAAGAATCGAATGGTTTACTGGGTATTCTCCGAACCACTGTCGGAAGGAAACCTAACGGCTGTTGCCAAAGGGAAATTGTCGGCCGATGAGAAGACCATTGAAGATGCAAAGGTCATTTATCAGGCAACTCCGGCGTATAAAGGAACATTGCACTACGGTGGACGCATCCTTTTTGACAAAGCCGGTAATCTGATCATCAGCACCGGTGAACGTTCTGATCTGGTCACACGCCCGCAGGCGCAATCGGTCAATTCGGGCTTGGGCAAAGTGATTCGGATCACCACAGACGGTCAACCTGCTCCGGGGAATCCCTTCGCAGGAAAGGCCGATACCCGACCTGAACTGTATTCTTACGGTCACCGAAACGTACAAAGCTTGGCGCTCCATCCGGTCACCGGTGACTTGTGGGAAGGGGAATTTGGCCCAAGAGGCGGCGATGAGATCAACCGCATTCAGCCGGGCAAAAACTACGGTTGGCCTACCATTACCTACGGAATTGAATACAAGGGGTCAAAGGTGGGAGACGGTATTCAGCAAAAAGAAGGATTGGAACAGCCGGTGTATTATTGGGACCCGTCGGTATCGCCCAGCGGCATGACCTTTTACAGCAGTAACGCCATTCCTGAATGGAAAAACAATCTGTTCGTCGGAGCCTTGAGCGGAATGCACATCGCTCGGTTGGTGATCGAAAACAACAAAGTAGTGGGCGAAGAGCGATTACTATCCTCCGAATTTCAACGTTTTCGGGACGTCACCCAAGGCAATGACGGAGCCCTGTATGCCATTACCGACAGCGGAAGGCTGTACCGTATCTTTAAAAAATGATACCTTTTTGTTGTTATCAGTCCGGAGAACTATCGCTCTCCGGACTGATAGTGTTTACACTATATCCAAAAGGCAGACATAATCACTTCAATGAGAGTGCTTTCACCGTATTGTGATTGAAGGTGGGCACATACAACACTTTAGCATCAGAATTATAGTCGATATCGGCGGAATTAATTTTCTCGGCAGTGGTATCCAGTTTTAACTCCGTTGTCCCATCGGCCCGAACATGCCAAACTTTACCGCCCCATTCCGAGACCATGTAGGCTTGGCGGCCCAATGCCGTTATACCATCAATGCCGCCCGTCACTTTGCCAAGGGTTTTTACATTTTTGGTGGCCGGGTCCACCGCCAACAGCGAACCGTCTCCATTGCCGATCAATACTTGATTGTTGTCGAATAATAAACCGTTAGGATTTTGGAGGGGAGCTCCTTCCACCACCAACTCCGCTTTTCCATTGGTCAGCGACCATACCCTGTTACTTCCCATATCTGTCACATAGATGATATTCTTTCGAGTATCTATGGCAATGTCATTAAGAAATTTAGCCTCCGGTATTGAATACCGATTCACCACTTTTCCGGTGCTGAGTGAGATCTCCGCGACCTGTGCCATTTCCGTCACATAGAGTTTATCACCTAAAATACCCATTCCTTTGGTGGAATTGAGGTTTTCAGTAAAGCGTAATTTGATCACTTTTCCGTCCAAGCCTACCTTGGCAATAAAACTGCCTTTGTTTTCTGCGGTTGGTCTTCCATTGATACAGGCCACATAGAGGGCTTTTTGTGCAGGATAATACAAAACCGATTCAGGTGTGCGGAGGGTGGTATCGGATTCCCAGAGCGGTTGAAGACTAACAGTTTGAGCATAAATTGGAACCACTACACTTCCAAAAAGGCCAAGCAAGGCAGCGAACAAAGGGGTCTT
This sequence comes from Runella sp., assembly GCF_965279615.1. Taxonomy (NCBI): domain Bacteria; kingdom Pseudomonadati; phylum Bacteroidota; class Cytophagia; order Cytophagales; family Spirosomataceae; genus Runella; species Runella sp. Next base: position 2,011,955 of record NZ_OZ257252.1, read on the forward strand.
TTTCATTAGAGGATTGTTAGAGTGAACTTTTATTGACGGTACCAAAGCGTGTTTACTATCAATAAGGCGGCTTCGTTAGAAATATAACAGGTGTAAGTGACCCTGTTCAAAATTAATTAAATTTATCTGATTTTAAACTGTCTGTAGTTTAGGGATACTTACACTCTATTATGGTCCTGATGCTTTTTGCAAGGTTTTTCTTTAAGAAGACGCGAAGGGTAAATGTTTAAAATGAATATCATCATACTACATAAAAGCGCAATTCAATTCTTAGAATTACGCTTTTATGTAGAAAATCAATAATTACTTACTACAATTTACCTTAAATTAAAGACTGTTGAGTTGTCAGCATTCTCATTATTTTTATCATCATCCTGTATATTATTCATATCGAAATTCAGAGATTGAAGGACAAAATCCGCAAATTCATCTTTAATTTGATTACCGTCAGGGCTATGTAATTTTCTGTTTATTGCCCCTGTAAATAAATCTATGATTTGTATAAATAGGTTGTCTTGTGAAGAAACAACCTCAAAACTATCAAGAAGCAAACCATTAGTATTTTGATTTTTAAGCCTTTCCCTAATGTTGGCAAGTTTTAAATGGTCACTTCCTGCTTCATCTTGATCAATCCAAACTTGTAAATTTCTAGGCAACGGCGCTCTTCTACTGTCATGTTCGTGCTGAATTCCTCTACTCAATAAATGATAAGTCAGATCAGTAATAGCGCCATTTTTATCTTTTAAGCCTTTATTGTTAATTACTATAATTTTAAATCCAATGGCAGGATAAAGGCCTAAAAATAGAGAAAAGAAATCTTTGTAAGTTTGCAAGCGCTCTCTTGTCAACTTACTAAAATGGAATTCGAAATCAATTTCACTATTCCTTTTCCATTCAGTAATCTTCCTATGTGAGCCTAGCGATTCCTTTTCTAAAACCCAAAGAGAACCAACTGAGAGATAATCCTGTGTTTTCCCAGTTTCGTCAATATAAACAGTATAACTTCCTATACCACTTGGTCTATCATCAATTGCTGTTTGCCTATATTCATCTTCAAGTACTCCTCTCAATTTTTTTACGTCATCATTCGCTTCAAAAAGTCTATAATCATTTTGAATCCTTCTCCGCTCTCTTGTCATTGAAGTATACCTAGTAAGCTTCCTTAAGTTTTCTTTCGTTAGATTCCCTTCGTTAAAGTATTCATCTTCAAAAGTATTCCAATACTCCCAAACCAAATCAATATCAGAGTTTCTTGATTCATAGGAGTTATTTAGAATATAAGCCACTTTATCCCGTGCGCTTTCAAAAATCCTACTACTTAACCTATTTAAAGTATCCTGCTTTTCTTTCGCAATTTTTATAAGCTCTGCTTCTGTAAGTTGTTTTTTTCTTCGTGGCTTTAGTTCTTCGCCATCAGAATCATAATGTTCCATGAGGTAATAGAGATTTAGGTTTATTTATAAAATTGAATTAATTCTTGTTCAAAAAAACGGTCGTTTTCGTGGACTATTAGGCTTTACATTGTTTCCTGAAAATTCATTTGGGAAAATGGTTCACAATTCCCGTCCACAAATGTTAGTTCATTAAATTTGGGTTTTAACATTTTAATGAACTTTCTACCATGAAAATCGGCTACGCACGCGTTTCGACCCAAGACCAAAATTTAGGGCTCCAACTTCAAGCCCTTAAAGAGGCAGGTTGCGAAAAAATTTTTAAAGAAAAAGAAAGTGGTGCGAAAGCCGACCGCCCCGAACTTGCCAAATTATTGGAACAAATCCGTGAAGGTGATACTGTTATTGTTTGGAAACTTGACCGCTTGGGTCGTTCCCTGAAACACTTAATTGAAACCGTCAATCTCTTTGCCGAAAAAGGCGCAGAGTTCAAAAGCCTGAAAGAATCCTTCGACACATCAGGCGCAACGGGCAAACTCGTTTTTAACATCTTCGCATCCTTTGCCGAATTTGAACGCGACATGATCCGCAAACGTACTAACGCAGGTCTGGCAAACGCTCGACGGGTAGGCCGCACAGGTGGCAGACCAAAAGGACTATCCGACGAAATCAAAGCAAAGGCCGAAACCGCCAAAATCCTCTACGAATCAAAATCCTTATCCGTCAATGGCATCTCACGGCAACTTAACATATCTAAAACGACTCTTTATAAACTGTTGGAATCGAAAGGGGTAAAAGTTAACGTTAAGGCATTGGCGATGTAGCGGAATTCATTGAACGTCCAATGCTGATTAAAGTTACAAAAGTTCATTGTTTCTTCTGCTACTCGGCGTTGTTCGTCTGCCGAAACAGAAGATAATTAGCGAACATAAAACTGAGGATATATTCGTCGCCCCACCATATTGCCAATGCAATATGGTGGGCAGGCTTTTAGTTAATTCCAAATATTAATTGTTGAGTTGTCAGAGATTTAGGCTGAATGATTTCAGGGTGCTGGTCGCTAAAATCTCTCGCCGTTTTGTCGGAAGCCGTACTGTGTGTTCTACCAAAATAAATAAACTCTGATTCATCAGCAAAGGCTGTCTCCAATAAATATTTTGAATAAACTCCGCCCTTCGGTGTGTCATGAGAACATTCCCCTTTTGCACATGAGTACATTTTTATTTGTTGAGGTGAAGCTTCTGTAATTCGTTTTTCAAACCTTGCTCTCGTTCCTTCGTATGCGCTAAAAGATTTCTCAAGCTTCATACTTCTGATACTTTCAGACAAATTTTGTGCGTACACTCTACAGCAGTCTAAAATAGTTACTTGCTTTCTTGAGATATTTTCAAATCTTGATTCTGAGAATAATTCCCCATCTGGATTTAATTCTAAAATTGTCTCTCGTTTCATTCCACCATGACCGCTGAAAATTACAATTGCATAATCAAGATTTTGATTTTTTAGAGAATCAATTAAATTTATTAAGTCATCCTTTTTGGGATTTAATTTCTCGATCATTTCAGAGTCATACCATTCACCCCCAGTCTTACTTTTGAAATAATTTTTATAATTTTCTAAGTCAATTTTAACTCCAGGAAGACCGTCATTATTGCCTACAAGTAAAATTTTCTTTTTCATATTAGCTTAGATAATCTGTTATGAGCTGTTTAAATTGTTTGTCATAAGAATCTACATTTTCAAATGTGTTAACTGGGTTTAGCCAATACTCCTTGTGAAGCCGTATCCAGTCTTTTGCAGCAACGTAGTTGTCAATCTTTTTTCTGTTATACTTATAATGAGACGACAACCTTGCTAAGAAATTAAAAAGTAGAGTACAATAAAGGTCATATCTCAAATATTCGTCTTTCCCTGAAGTCTTATTTTCATTCCATGTTTTAATAAAGTCGGGGTTTTCTAAATATGGATACTGTAAAGCTATTTTGAGTAATGAGTCCAACTGGTCGTCTAAATATTTCATTCTGTTACTTCTGTTAATATACAAGGTTACTGTCGCAGAAGTTGCAGCAGAAATAATGGTAGCAATTGCAGCAGTTGTTATTGATAATTCCATAGATTGAAGATTGTCGATTTAAGCTTGCCCATAACTCTCGAATATACGAAAGCTTTATGCGTCTATTCACAAATATAGGTTTGATAGATGTACTTCCGATATCAAACCGCAATGCGTATTTTGTATTTTTATAAACCTAGAGTAGTACATTAATACATGCATAAAGGATAAAAAACGCGTCTATTTGGTCAAAGGTAAATATTATAAAAACTAATCCGTATCTGAGCAAAAAGTTATCAAGCGGTCATTCCAAAGGTGAAATTTATTTTTATCAATTAACTTTGATTTTAAAAGCACTATTCTTCAAAAAGTCCAACAAAAAACTGTTCACTTTTACCCAAAACTTGTAAACTCAAAATAACAATTATGTTCACCCCCCGCCCCCCCCGCTTAGTTTTTGCCACAATAATGACCATTACCCTACTTTCTGGCTTTTGTACAATGGCTCAGGTAAACGAAAACCTCCAGAAGTTGGAAAAGTACGAGGCTTCATTGAAGGAATGGCATAATCGTAAGTTTGCCGCAGATCGCAAAGAATTCCTTGAAACAACCAAAAAGAAATGGTGGTATTATCTCCCAAATGTGGGGATTACACTTGGAATGCCAACTATCAGCACAAATACAGGGACATTGGCCCAAATTGACCGCGACAGGCAAACTAAGAAAGCCAAATTGGAAGCATTATAGGCACAAGCAGAGTTTCAGTTTAGAGAAGAGTTGCTACAGCTACGAGCCAAGTACAAAATTCTGACAAATGAAATGGCAAGTTTGCAGCGAAAAGCAAAAGTCATAGAAAAGCGTACCCAGATTACGAAAACCTATCAGGAAGGCTACGAAAGCTTGAAAGTAACACCGCTTGAAATGATGCAACAGGAACTAACACAAACAACGGCTGAAAACCAACTTGCAGAAGAATATACCAACATTGACCGCAAGATCATCGAACTGGAAACGTTTGCTCATTATCTGTTTCCTGTAATGGCTCAGTTGATTGACATGGAAGAAATGGACTGTGAAATGAAAAACATTACACCTTATCCCACACGCCCAGAATAACGGCGTTCTTATACGCATCTACAATCTTGGCATAGCGCATGGTCATTTTTAAGTCTGAATGGCCTAATACTTTTTGAATGACTTCAATCGGTACACCCATCACCAATGAAAGAGTCGCATACGTATGACGCGCTACGTGTACCGTAATCAGTTCAAATTTCTTTTTATACTTAATTATTGGAAAGCCCTTTTGATACTCTACAGTTTGCGTTTGTACCGTTATTCCCGCCAATTCTGCCACTTGCTTCAAATATTCATTCATCTTTTGATTAGAAAGAACAGGCAGTGAACGTAAAGAGCCATCGTATTTCCTCAATATTTCAAGCGCAAAAGCAGGAATAGGAACTTGCACGCTCTTAGCCTCTTTCATCCGTGAACGCGACTTTTTAGGTACTAATTCAATGTAACTATAACTGGCTTCGTTTTTGATTTCATTCGACGTCAATCCGTGTAAATCTCCATAACGAAGCCCTGTATAACAAGAAAAAAGAAACGCATCTCGAACCCGCTCCAATAAATTGGTCGGAACCTGATCATAAGCATCAATCCATAATTTGCCGTGAGCAGCTTCAAATTTTTGCAAACGACCCACTATTATATTATAGGCTTTGTGAGTTCCTAAAGAGACTGATGAGCGCCGAGTTTTAAGGAAACTCGAATACATTTCTATTAATCCTTTCCGTTTTTCCTGCTTCTTAGGCTTCATAAGCTCCCGCAATGTGCGAGGCTGGGGAATCCGTTTGCCAATGATTCACGATAAACCGCTCGAATCCGAGATTCTAACGAATCAAGCAAATTATTACCACTCAAGAACTCAGGAGCCGACCGACGAAGTCGCATCTTTTTAGCATCCCAATCTTTAGGAAGACATTTCAGACCCGCCGACATTTTCAGCCGTTGACCATCATAAGTACAATCAATAAAGACGGGACATTCACCCGATTTGTCAGCATAATAAGAATCCAGCCGAAAGTTTAGTTTCATACGGACAGAATCACGGACAGAAAAAGTAAAGAAATAGTATCGTGACCCAAAGGGCAAAGAAACAAAAAACGCGCTTAAAACCATGTTTAAGCGCGTTTTTCAATACGTTTGTTATACTTAGCTTTACTAAGTTGTGGACGCGTAGGGATTCGAACCCCAAACCTCCTGATCCGTAGTCAGGTGCTCTATCCAATTGAGCTACGCATCCGATTCGTTATTGTTCCCATTGTTTTGGGACTGCAAAGGTAGCTGGTTTTATATAAAATCCAAACGCGGAATACGTAAAATTTCTAAAAAATTTGCTTCCTGACTGATAATCAATTGCTTTAAATACAAAAAAAATTGCGCTTACATTTTACGTCTGCTACAATTTAAGCCTAAGGCCGTCGTATCCCAATCGAATAGTGGGGGGCAATTCTTTTTCTACCTCCGAATGTTTGCCCATTTTATGACTGAGATGCGTAAAATAGGTCATTTTGGGTTGCAGTCGCTCGACCATGTTCAATGCTTGGTCTAAAGAATAATGGGAAATATGCTGATCGCGTTGGAGTGCTCCCAGCACCAGTATATCCAATCCTTTCAGTTTGGCCTGCTCAGATTCGGGTATATGATTTACGTCGGTGAGATACGCAAAATTCTCCACTCGAAAGCCAAATACAGGAAGCTTGTGGTGCAATACATCAATCGGGACAAAGGTGACGCCTTTGACCTCAAAAGGCATGTTTGTAATTTCGTGAAGTTGCAGTCGGGGAATGCCGGGATAACGATGTTCGGCAAAAACATACTCAAATTCCCGATGCAGTTGTTCCAGCACTTCGGCGCGGCCATAAACGGGCATATCACGCTGTTGAAGAAAATTAAACGCGCGAACATCATCAAGACCCGCCGTATGGTCTTTGTGCTGATGCGTGAAAATTACAGCGTCCAATTGATCAATTCCTTCCTGCAATATCTGTTGACGAAAATCCGGGCCGGTATCAATCACAAAATGGTGCCCATTAACTTCCAAATAGACTGAAACCCGCAGTCGCTTGTCGCGGTAGTCCAGTGAACGGCATACCTCACAGCTACAGCCAATCAGCGGCACGCCCGAAGATGTTCCGGTACCTAAGAGGGTGACAAGCATTTTTCAGGAGCGAGGAGTGAGGAGACAGAAGACAGGAGTTTAACATTTCGCTCTCCTGTCTCCTGATTTCCGGCTCCTTATTTTTACTCTTCCGTTAATTCATTTACAATTTCCACAAGACGGTCGAAGTTGAGCGGCTTCACCAGCACATCGTTGAAGCCTGCCGATTTAAATTCTTCTTCCGAATAATTTTTGGCATTGCCCGTGATGGCCACGACCGGCAAGTTTGACTTTTTCTTATCGCCCAATGCTCTGATGGCTTTTACGCACTCCATCCCATCCATGATTGGCATGTTGATGTCGAGCAAAACGATGTCAAAATCTTCTTTGTCTACAATTTGCATTACTTGCTCACCGTTTTTGACGGCTGTGATTTCATAATTTTGAAATTCCAAAATCTTACGGGCTAAGTTTTGGATTACGGAACTATCCTCAGCGATGAGAACGCGCTTTTGCGACATGGTATATTATGTTTTGGTTGTTTACTGTATTCCCTGCAAAAGAACAAAGAAATGTGACACTAAGAAACAGAAAAATCAGAAACTGAAAAACAGAAAAATGTAAAAATTGCAAAACCAACGAACTGCTTCCAAAAAACGACCTGTATTCCTTCAAAAAACAAGTATGGTAACTATTCTTTGAACAGGTCAGACTTTTAATTAATCGACAATTGCTGTCCGTTGTTTTGAACTTTAAAGCCCATTTCGGAAAGACAATTGTGTAACAACGTCGCCGTGTAAGGGTGAAATAGGTATTGAGATACGTTTTTTGACAGCCATTCCTCCAAATTTTGACCATAGCTCCGTGAGGCTCCCATCCAGTCGGCTACCATTTCGGCAACATAGATACCGGGCATGGGCAGCGGTGTCGTTTTACCGTCTCTTCCTACATCAAACCAGTATTCGGGATGATGAGGGTTGTTTATTTTGTGATGATGCCAGGCATTCTTAAAAATGGATAACGTTGGCTCCGGATTTTTGAAATCATGAATGGCGTAGCCATAAGCTTCGTTCAACGAAAATTTTGAAAGGTCGTGAATGAACAGGTTGTATTTAAACGTCTCAACAGGGTTTTCGGAGACAGAATAATCTGACAGAGACAGTAGCTTGACAAACCAATTGTGCTCCAACAGCTCCAATCCGGCCTTACGCACTTCTATTTTGTGCGGAATCACTTTACCGATGAAGTAGCTTTCGACGATATGCCATACACTGGTGCTCTGATAGCTGCTGTTCTCCACTATAAATCGTTGATATAACAACGCTGTCAACTCAGCGGAGAGCTGCTTATCTCCATTACAGAATGGTGGGAAAATCAAGTCCGAAAATACCTGTTTTTTATCCATCTCTTTTTGCAGTTGTTGATACAAAAAAATCCCACGTTTAAAGCGTGGGATCTTTTTGTATTGATAAACGACTGATACTAGTTAAAAATATAACGAATACCGAATTGGCCTTGCCATACGTTGTTTACGTTGATACTGTTCACAAATGCATCACGCAATAAGATAACTTCGCTGGTGCCGTTGTTGGTTATCGTTTGCGTAGCCAAACGATACGTAGGAACACCCGTTGCACTGATGCTTGCCATTGTCAATGGATTGGTAGTGGTTGATGTTTTAGCGACACCCCACTTGTTGTTAAGCAAGTTACCTACGTTCAACACGTCAAAACGAAGACGAATAATGTTTTTCTTTCCTTTTGAACCAACCGCTACAAAGAAGTCCTGCTCAACGGTAAAGTCAAAACGGGTCAACCAAGGCACAGCCGCACCGTTACGTTCTGCATATTGTCCGCGACGTGATTTCAGGTAAGGATCTTTATCGATGTATGCATCGAAAGCAGCCGCCTGTTGGTCAGGAGTGAAGGTTTTAGCGGTAGCTCCTGAACCGGTGGTCAATGAAGTAAATGTCAGGTCAGACGCTTTGTTTGGTACAAAGATAAGGTCGTTGGTTTGTCCGTCGCCATTAATATCGCTTCCTGAAGTATAAGATATCTTGAATCCGCTGTTAGAAACCATTCCAAGCGTAAACATGGTAGAACCTCCCAATTTGCCGCCATAGTTGATGCGGTAGTTAAGGTATCCTACAAAACGGTGACGCAGGTCGTTGTCAGACCATGAAGGAGTCAAATAATTTTGACCGGCTACAGTTGGGATGTTAGCCAATACCGTACTGGCTACTGACTGTAGATCTTTGGCTAAAGCGTATGTATAGCCCAACATTCCGCTGAATCCTCTGCTGGCCGTTTTTTCCAATTTAGCCGTGAAAGAGTATGAATATCCTTCTTTGGTGTTGGTCAGGATAAACGCGTTGGTGTTGGCAGCATTGATAAAACGGGCAGGGTTAACCGCTGTACCTGACAATCCCGAAGCAGGGAAGCGACCGCGTGTATCCGGACCGCTCAATGTGCTGCTTGGACCTTTCAGGTTTCCGTCAATGTAACGAAGTGCCTGAACGTTTTTGTTATAGATACCTTCCAATGTCCCGATCAATCCCCAAGGCAATCTTTGGTCAATGGCCAGGTTAGATTTCCAAATGACGGGGTTTTTCAAACCGTCTACCGATGCGTTGATTACGTATGCAGGAAGTTTTGTAATATCGGTGGTGGTTGGCTTATAACGAGATGGGTCCAACGTAAACGGATAGGCAGTTGTATTGGTAAAGTTCAATACCGCTGTGTTCACCCCGTTGTTACCCAATTGGTTAGAAACCAATACCTGAGGAATACGTGATACAAAGATACCGGTACCACCTCTGATCTGAGTTGTTTTATCTCCTTTTACGTCCAAGTTGAAACCGATACGAGGAGATACCAAAAGTTTATTGCTTGGGAAAGCACCTGTGCTTACTTTCAGATCCTTACCGTTTTCGTCTTTATAAGTCAAACCGGCTACTACAGGGTTGTTAAAGTCTTTTGCCAAGTCATCATTGTAATCAAACATGTCAAAACGAACACCGCCGGTCAGTTTAAATTTATCCGTTACTTGGAATTCATCCTGTACATATGCTGAATACGTTGATTGTTTCAATGTCTGCAAAGGCTCAGCTCCATCAGGTAACAATGAATAACGATAGTTGAAACGAGCCATCGTAACCGGCGAAGTAGTCAAGCTTGGATTAGCTTTGTAAGCCAGCAATGCTGTTTTGAAATCAGCGATCGAGTTAAATACATATACCCCGTTTGAAGAAGGGAAGAATACGTTGTTTGACGTATAGTGCTCATACGACAGACCTAATGTTAACGTATGCTTACCCGCAAAGTAACTCAGGTTGTTGGTAATGTTCAACGTTGAGTAGTTTAGTTTGTTGTTTGGGGTAAAAGGGTCAAAACCCGTAGAAGTATAGGTACTTCCGTCTTTCAGAATATCGATCGTTGGGAAGATATCGTTTTTGTACTGACGGTCTTCAATTTGCTTATTATAAGTAGCAATGAAGTTGTTGGCAAATTTGCCGCCAAAGTTAGAGTTCAATTCAGCTACTAAAGAGCGCGTGTTATCGGCAATGAGGTAACCGGTATTTTCAGGTGACAATGCCAACGAAGAGTTGGTACGGTTACCGTTACCTGCGGTGTTACTACTGTTACTGTTGCTGATGATGGCCCCGGATTGTGAATTATGATGCGAGTAACGCAACGTTAATTTATTGCTGTTGTTGATGTTATAGTCCAAACGAACCAGCCCTTTGGTACTTTTAACTTCATTATTAAAATTGTCAATAGCGCCTGATTCATAATTGAAGTTGGTCTTCATGAAATTGGCAATATCGGTCAGATCCTCTGCAGTTACGCGGGAAACGTTACCCGCTGCTCCCGGACGAGCCGCCACCCAAGTAGTAGCAGGTGTAGAACTGGTAAAGTTTTCGAAGTTGGCAAAAATGAACAACTTATCCTTGATGATCGGCGCACCAATACGGAAACCAAACGTTTTTTCATTGATATTAACCGTTGGCAACTTTTCTCCGGCGGCTTCTTTACCCACTAAACCGCTTCCTCTGGTAAGATAATACGCAGAACCCGTCACTTCGTTTGTTCCTGAGCGAGTTACGGCATTGATACCCGCACCGGCAAAACCTGATTGACGTACATCAAAAGGAGCGATGTTAATCTGAACTTGTTCGATCGCATCAAGAGATACAGCCGTTGTTCCGGTACGACCACCCGCCTGCGCTGAGTTACCCAAGCCGAAACCGTTGTTAAATACCGCGCCGTCAATGGTAAAGTTGTTCAAACGGGCATCTTGACCTGCAAATGAACGACCGTTGCTGTAAGCGTTATATTTTGTGATATCGTCGATGGTACGACCGATAGTAGGTAAACTGTTAACCGCATTAAGCCCTAAAGTAGCAGCGGCACCGGTACGGCCTGAAGAGAAAATATCCGAACGACTGCTCGTTACGACAATTTCCTGAATTTCTTTTCCGTCTTCAACCAATGTAAAGTTAGCATCAGAAGAAGCACCCAAACTGGCAACGATGTCTTCTTTTGATTGTTCTTTAAAGCCAACAAACGTAACAGTAACTTTATAAGGACCGCCCACACGAACGGACGGTAATACATACCGGCCTTTTTCGTTGGTAACCGTACCGTACTTTGATCCGGAAGGTAAGTGAGTAGCTACAACGGTGGCTCCCGGCAGTTCAGCACCCTTGTCGTCTTTCACAAGACCACGAATCGAAGAGGCCGTAACCTGAGCCTGCACGTCAGATAAACCCATAAAAAGAGAGGTTACGACTGCGAAAAGTGCAATTATTACTCTCATCCTTCGTAAATGTTTAACATTCATAAATTTGGGAATTTTAGTTAGAATTGTGTTTGGTAAAATCAGTTGATTGATGTCAAAATTCGCTGCAAAGAAACAAGAAATTTATGGGACAAACAAAAGCCATTTCCAAAGAAAATAGTAGGTTAGCGGTCGTAAAAGCTTGATTCATTGGAATAATCCATTTTTTTATCGTTATTTTTCCAAATTGCTGTTTTAAATAATTGTTAAGAACTTTTTTGCCCTTATTTTGGCCGGAAATAGGTTTTTTTGCCCAAATCAAACGTAACCCGGCCGGTTGCCTAGCGCAATAAAATCTATTTGTTAACACCTTGAAATCGTACAAATTGCCTTATTAAACTAAATGACGCTATAAATTACCATAAACTGTGAATCCAAAACTTTATCTGGTCCCTACGCCTATCGGCAATTTAGAAGATATTACGCTGCGGGCCATCAATGTTCTGAAAAATGCAGATGTTATTTTGGCCGAAGATACCCGCACTTCGGGCCATTTGCTTAAGCATTTGGGCATCAGCAAACCCCTGCAGAGCTATCATATTCATAATGAACATCAAACGGTGCAGCGCATCATTCAGCGTATTCTGAAAGGTGAAACCATGGCCCTGGTCTCCGACGCCGGTACGCCGGCGGTGTCGGACCCGGGTTTTTTATTGGTGCGCGAATGCCTCAAAAACGGCATTGACATTGAATGTCTGCCCGGACCAACGGCTTTTGTGCCTGCCTTGGTCAATTCCGGTCTGCCAACCGACCGCTTTACATTTGAAGGTTTTCTTCCTCACAAAAAAGGTCGCCAAACGCGCCTTACAGAACTGAAAGTAGAAGAGCGCACGATGATCTTTTACGAGTCGCCCCACCGGCTTCTGAAATCATTGGAACAGTTTGCGGAATACTTCGGTGCCGAACGTCAGGCGTCTGTTTCGAGAGAATTAACAAAACTTTATGAAGAGACTGTTCGTGGAACTTTAACGGAAATTATTGCTTATTTTGCCGAAAAAACAATCAAAGGTGAAATCGTTATCGTTGTTGCAGGGAAACCTTAAAAAAAGTGTAAAGGTTAAAGGAAAAAGGTTAAAGGCTGTAGGGGCAGGCCTCGCGTCTGCCCAACCGCACCTCGCGCCTGCCGCTACAAAGCGTACCGCGGTCCAAAGAGCCTTGCTCTTTCTCGTGATTTTCTTTCCACTCTACACTCTACACCCTACACTCTTTGCCCAGCCCCTGACCAAAGAGGCCAAAGTGAGCCTCATTACTGTATCACCGGGCGAAGAGTTATACAGCAGTTTTGGTCACAATGCACTGTGGGTCTCCGACCCGATGCAGGGCATTGACCGTGTTTATAACTACGGAACCTTTGATTTCAGGACTGAAGGGTTTTACATCAAATTTCTGCGCGGCACTCTCCCCTATCAACTTTCTGTTTCGCCCATGTATCACACCATGTATGGTGCACAGGCTGAAAATCGCAGTGTAACGGAGCAAGTATTGAATCTTTCCCAAAATCAAAAGCAGAAGCTTTTCGATTTTTTAGAAAATAATTACCTGCCCCAAAATCGGCAGTATGCCTATAAGTTCTTTTACGACAACTGCGCTACCCGCCTGCGCGACGCTCTGAATGCTGCCTGTGGTGACAGTCTGGTATTTAGTCGAAATACTGTAGCCAAAGACGGAATGTTGAAGAGTTTTCGATGGTGGATGAATAAGTATCTTGGTGATAAGCCTTGGTCAAAATTTGGGATGAATTTAGCCATCGGTTTACCTTCTGACCGAAAAGCCTCGGTTCAGGAAGAAATGTATCTTCCTGACAATTTACAGCAACACATTGAGTTGGCGACCATCGGCGGACAAAAGGCCGTAGCGGAATACAAAGATCTATTTACAAAATCACCGAAACCTGAGAGCAGCAATTGGTGGGAAATACTTTACAGCCCAATGGCAATTTTTCATCTTTTAGGAATTTTAATTATACTGCTTATGTACAGGCAGCAAAAGCAACAAAAGGTTACGTTTTTGTTTGACAAAATTTTCTTCTCTATCATCGGTTTGGCCGGTTGGGTTTTATTTCTCTTATGGGTCGCTACTGACCACGGCGTAACGGCCTGGAATTTTAATTTACTGTGGGTTATGCCATTTTATTTACCATTTATCTACTTCATCAAACGTCCTTGGGCATCTTATTTTATAGGTGCAAGTCTGGTCGCTGTTGGTTTAGCTTTGGCCGTTTCCATAGCTGATAATTTCTTTTGGGGAGATTCCGCCATCCCTCGCGGATCAGAACTTTTTATCATTGCTGTAATAGCCAGACTTAACTTTTTACGCAAACGCCTTGCAGCCAAATAGATACATAGATCATATAATCTAAAATCGATTGTTTCTGTCAAATCATACCTATCTTCAAATCACAAGATCCCAACGAAATCGAAAAATTTAAACGAGCGTATATGAACCTCGAACTCCTCACCCACCAAACCATAGAAATCGTCCGTCAGGCAGGGGCATTTATCAAACAGGAAGCTGCCAAGTTTGACCGTGCGCAAACGGAATATAAAGCCGCCAATAATTTGGTTTCGTATGTAGATAAAGAAACGGAAAAGCTTCTGGTGACCGGCTTGCGCCAAATCTTGCCCGACGCAGGTTTCATTACGGAAGAAGGCACCGCCGGCGAAGAATCAAATCCCGACGAACTCTATTGGGTCATTGACCCACTCGACGGCACCGCCAATTTCATTCACAGCCTGCCCGTTTATTGCGTCAGCGTGGGATTGGTAAAGAATAAAATACCCATCGCCGGTGTGATCTATCATCTGGGAACGGAAGAGCTTTTTTTCGGTTGGCAAGGCGGTGGTGCGTGGAGCCTTAGTTTGCGCTATATGTTGGGCGGCTTGCCATTGGATGAGTCTTTCCTCCAAAATGCCACTCGCCTGAAAGTATCGGCAGCAACAACCTTGGGCGACAGCCTGTTGGCCACCGGCTTTCCGTATTACAAATTTGAAAAACAGGACAGATACCTCAAAGTGTTGGAAACGCTCATGCAAAGCTGTCATGGACTTCGACGCATGGGCGCGGCAGCCATCGACTTGGCCTATGTGGCAGCCGGACGCTTTGAAGCATTCTATGAATATAATCTTAACTCTTGGGACATGGCTGCGGGCGCACTTCTTATTTTAGAAGCAGGAGGTCAGATCACTGATTTTTCAGGTGGGCAGGATTGGCTCTTTGGCGGTGATGTCATTGCCGGCTGTGCTGCACAGACGGAGTTGTTGGAAGTAATTCAAAAGCATTGGGAGTAACGTTGTAAGACATGCCAAGTTTTTAAAACGGGGACGCTCAGTCGGGGACGCCCGGTCTTGGCATGTCTTACGATTTCCAAAACTTTCCAAGTTCGGCGAAGGTAATTATAAATAATACCGGGCTTTAAGTGATTAACAATCAACTGTTATTTCATGAAAGCTTTCATCCTTTCCTTCTTTTTTCTTACTCCCTTTTCCCTTCTTGCCCAAACGCCCGAAGAATACCCTGTCCATCCCGACGCACAGGTAAAAGAAGGCGTTCCCAAAGGAGAAATCCTTAAATTTACGTTCGAAAATTCAAAAATTTTCCCCGGCACTTGGCGGGAATATTGGGTCTATGTTCCCGCCCAATACGATGCTTCCAAACCCGCCTGTGTCTACGTAAATCAGGACGGGGTGCAATGGCAGGCTCCCGCCGTATTTGATAACCTGATCCACAAAAAAGAAATGCCCGTTACGATCGGGGTTTTTGTGATGCACGGTCGTGTAAAAGCAACCACTCCCGATGCTGCCCTCGACCGCTTCAATCGCAGTTTTGAATACGACGGTTTGGGTGATAATTATGCCCGTTTTCTATTGGAAGAACTTCTCCCTGAGGTGGAAACCAAGAAAACCTCCGATGGCCGCACCATAAAACTTTCCAAAAGCGGCAACGACCGCGCCATTGGCGGTTCAAGCAGCGGTGCGGTGTGCGCTTTTACGGCCGCTTGGGAGCGTCCTGACGCATTTAGTCGGGTATTTAGTGCTATTGGTACATACGTTGGCTTACGCGGTGCAGACCGCTACCATACGCTCTTACGAAAATACGAACCCAAACCGCTCCGTATATTTCTCCAAGATGGAGCCAACGATAATAATATTTACGCCGGCGACTGGTGGATGGCCAATCAAACCATTGAAAGATCGCTTATTTTTTCGGGTTATGAAGTACAGCACGTTTGGGGCGAAGGCGCCCATAACGGCAAACACGGAACCGCGATCTTTCCCGACGCCATGCGGTATTTGTGGAAAGATTGGCCGCAGCCCGTTAAAACAGGCGCTACCAAAAATCCCATGCTGAACGATATTTTACTGCCCAACGAAGGCTGGCAACTCGTGGGCGAAGGGTACAAATTTTCCGAAGGCCCAACGTCTAATGCCAAAGGAGAAGTATTTTTTGATGACGGCCCGGCGGGAAATATCTGGAAAGTTAGTTTGGACGGCAAACTAACTTCATTCGCCAAAAATTCGGGCAATGTCTATGGGCAGGCTTTTGGTCCCGACGGAAAAATGTATGCCGCGGCCATGAATGCCAAAAAAGTAATGGTATACAGTGCTGATGGCAAGGCTGTTAAATTAGCAGACGGTTTTGCCGGAAATGACATTGTGGTTGCCAACAACGGAAATACCTATGTAACCAACCCTTCCTCCGACGCCAATGTAAAGAGCAAAGTATGGCTTATTCGGCCCAACGGCGAGAAAGTGGAAGTGGACAACGGCCTTCATTTTGCCAACGGCATCACCCTCTCTCCCGATCAAACGCTTCTGTATGTAGCCGATGATCACTCGCATTGGGTGTACAGTTATTCCATTTTACCCGACGGAACACTGGCCAACAAACAAAAATATTACTGGATACATGCTCCGGACAACTTCGACGATGCCGGTTCCGACGGTCTCAAAACCGACCGCGACGGGCGTCTGTACGTGGCTACGCGATTGGGCATTCAGGTGTGCGATCAGGCCGGGCGTGTCAATGCTATCCTTCCAACACCTAATGGCGATGTCTCCAATATTTGTTTCGGAGGAGAGAATTTTGACATCCTTTACGCTACCTGCGGCGATAAAGTTTATAAACGAAAAGTGAAAGTAAAAGGAGCAAATGCGTGGGATAAACCCAATAAACCCACCGCGCCGAGGTTATGATTGCATGAGACTTGCCAAGTGTTGGACACTTGGCAAGTCTGTTTTAATTAAAAAACATCTCATCTACCAGTAATAAAGCCGGCCGGTCTTTGCTGCCGTGCCATTGAGGCATTTTCGCCAATGGCTTTGCGACAATTTTCAAATAAGAAATCGTTTGGGGTTTAAACTTCCCTCCCACTGATTGTAACAAATGGGTACGGTATTTGGTCGGCATGCTTGGTTTCAGCACCGCGATTTTTTTCAGTTGATCAGGCGAATTTCCGCCCCAAACTTCGATGGCTTCGGGAGGGAAAATGCCCGTCTCGGTTTCTTCCATGATGCGTAATTCCACCGATGAAAGCAAAATCGGCTTTTTAAATTCGGCAACCAAGGCCAAGTCATTGTTCCGTACTCCCGCCCAATTGTTGGCCCAAGCAGGGCTATTGGCGTTGAAAGTGCCTAATTTGCCGTCAAAAAAGGTATTGGCGCCATCGGCTTGGTGTACTCGATTGAGTGGTAACAATAAGTGTGCGCTGTCCGGTTTATACGTTCTTTTGAAAAAATCAAAATCAGCGGCATCACTGCCAAACCAGCCATTTTTGTAGGCTTTGGCGCGGATGCTCGTGCTTTCTTTGATGAGTGTTTGGTTGGTAAACAAAGGAGATTTGATGCTGTCAGGCTCGGTGCCGTCGGTAGTGTATCGAATTTGAACGCCTTTAACGGGATGACTCAATTGGACCAACAGCGGTTCATTGAAAATGGTCGATTTGTTTTTAACCTGCGGCGGATTCAACTTAATGGGATTGCTGCCATCGTCTTTAAATCCTTCAATAAATCGAATGTTCGGATAGGTTTTCTGCAATTGTTGAATCTCCGAAAGCGTCAATTCTGTATTCCAGACCACCACGGTATTGAGACTTTTAAAACTCGGAATAACTGCCTGTAAGTCCTTAAAATTCACCTTTGTACCGGAAAGTGACAAATTTTTGAGTTGTTTCAGTTTCGTCAGTTCTTTCAGCCCTTTTCCGGTAATATCTGTAAAATTCAGTTCCAGTTTTTGCAGGTTTTCAAATGCGGTGAGTTGGGCAAGGTCAGCATCTTTCACGGGCATTTTGGCCAGATTCAGAAATACCACCTGCTTTTTGATCTCCTCCAATTCCTTTAATTTTTGAGAAGTATAAGCACTTTTATTAAAAAAATTGACCGCCAAAGCGGGTGATTCCCGCGCCAAAGGCGCAATACTGCGAAATTCTGTTGTCAACTTCTGAATGGTTTCTTCATCCGCCGCTGCAAAATCGAAGGTAGCTTCTTCGGATTGTCCGGGCGACAAAAAAGAACTTGCAATGACTCTTAACGAATCGTTGGCCGGCAATTCTTTTACTTTCTTTGTAAAGTCTGCATTGGCTTTTATCCATAACGACAGTAACGCAATTTCCTGTGGATTCAGTTGAGATTTGCCCAACGGCGGCATGTGTTTTTTATCTTCCGAAGGCAAATGAATGCGTTGCAACAACAGACTGATCTCAGGTTGGCCCGCCACAAACAATTTTCCTGTTTTACCGCCCTTCAAAATGGATTGGCGATTGGTCAAAACAAGTTCACCTTTCAGCTTGTCAGGATTATGGCAACTTACGCATTTTTGTTCTAAAATGGGTTGAATTACGTCATTAAACACAATCGCCTCATCCAACGAAACGGGCGCAGATTTGAGCACAGGCGCAGTAATGAAATTGTCACCGTGGGTCAACACAGCGCCGTAATGTCCTGCCAACACCACCAATAAAGATGTAACCAATGCCAATCCTTTGGCAATAGGTGCCTGATACCACGACATTGTTCGGCACCAATACCCGATAGCGGCAAGAAAAAAAGCGGCAATTCCTGTCCATTTATGCCAAGGCAAAACTTCCCCTTCGTATCCGGGTTCTTTCGACAAAAACAGCCCCATGATGACCGTCATTCCCGCCAACAAAATCCCGATCAGCCAGAAATTGGTCAAAAATGTACGGTAGAATGTATTATTGGAATTGGCAGGATTGAACCGAAAAAACTCCATTCCCAACGCTAAAAGCATAAGTACGATAGGAAAATGAAGAAGCATCGGGTGCATTCGTCCGATAGGTTGCAGCCAAACGGGTATTACCAGTTTGCTTTCAAAGAGCAGCAAGAAAACGATAAAAATCGCGAACACAATTACTGCCTGCTCGGCAATGTATTTGAACTTTCGAATCATTTATTGGCGACAGAGTTACAAATGGT
Organism: Runella sp.; assembly: GCF_965279615.1. NCBI lineage: Bacteria > Pseudomonadati > Bacteroidota > Cytophagia > Cytophagales > Spirosomataceae > Runella > Runella sp. The sequence continues at coordinate 2,030,834 of NZ_OZ257252.1, forward strand.
GCGCCTCCGCGCGGCGGACCGTTCCGAGGCTTTTTTGAACGTTGTTGATATTGTTTACCAACCTACAAAGGTTGCGCCTCCGCGCGGCGGACCGTTCCGAGGCTTTTTTGAACGTTGTTGATATTTTTTACCAACCTACAAAGGTTATGCCTCCGCGCGGCGGACCGTTCCGAGGCTTTTTAGCTAATAATATCGCGCACTACTTTTCCCGATACATCCGTCAGACGGTATCTTCGGCCCAAATGTTTGAAAATAAGTTTTTCGTGATTCAGCCCCAACAGATGCAGCACTGTGGCCTGAAAATCATGCACATGTACCGGATTTTTGCTAACATTATACCCTACCTCATCTGTATCTCCGTAAACGATTCCGGGTTTGATACCACCGCCGGCCATCCAAATGGTAAAACAGCGCGGATGGTGGTCACGGCCATAATTATCGGTTGTTAATTTCCCCTGACTGTAACTGGTACGACCAAATTCTCCCCCCCAAATGACCAATGTTTCGTCCAATAAGCCGCGCTGTTTCAGATCAGTTACTAAAGCTGCCGAAGCTTGGTCTACGTCTTTGGCCTGACTGGTGATTTCAAACGGGAGATTGCCATGTTGATCCCAACCCTGATGATACAATTGCACAAAACGAACGCCGTTTTCCGACAATTTGCGCGCCAACAGACAATTGGCCGCATACGTGCCGGGCACCAAACAATCCGGGCCGTACAACTTCACAATATCGTCGGGCTCTTTTGACAGATCCATCACCTCAGGCACCGCCGTTTGCATGCGATAAGCCATCTCATATTGCTTTACTTTAGCTGCAATTTCAGGGTCGCCAAATTCATTATAGGAAAGTTGGTTCAGTTCCGATAAATTGTCCAGCATTTCGCGGCGGGCCGCTCGATCCATGCCCTCAGGGTCGCGGAGATAGAGTACAGGGTCTTCTCCTTTGCTGAACTGCACACCTTGATGAATGGAATCCAGAAAACCATTGGACCAAAGTTTAGAGTAAACTCCCTGCCCGTTGCCAATACCGCGTGAAAGCAAAACGGTAAAATCGGGCAAGTTTTTATTTTCATTTCCTAAGCCATAACTCAGCCACGCACCCATGCTGGGGCGATTGCCCTGTTGAGAGCCCGTCTGAAAAAACGTAAGGGCAGGATCATGATTGATGGCTTCGGTATACATGGATTTGACAATGCACAGATCGTCCACGATTTTGGACGTATAGGGCAGCAAGTCACTTATCCATGCGCCCGATTGACCGTATTGTTTAAAATCCACAAATGAGCCGGCCAACGGAAACGACGCCTGGTTGGCCGTCATGCCCGTAAGGCGCTGAGTACCCCGCACGGAAGGCGGCAGTTCCTGTCCCATCATTTCGCACAGTTTGGGCTTAAAATCAAAGGTTTCAAACTGCGAAGGGGCACCGTTTTGGAACAGATAAATGACCCGCTTGGCTTTGGGCGCAAAATGTGGAATGCCCGGCACAAAACCCGCTTCGTCTACTTCGCCGCCATTGAGCAGATTGGGGATCATCAATGAACCCAACGCCACACTTCCCAGTCCCAAACTCATCGTGGACAGGAAGCGCCGACGGTTAAAGGTCAGACCATGTTCTAAAAATTCTTTTTCCATGATGTTGGCGTAACTTATTTCTTACTCCTCACTCTTACGACTTAGTAATCGTTTCTTCCAGATTATAAATGGTATTAACAATGCGCATCAAAGCCGCCAATTGTGTTTTATCCAATTGGGCAGGAATGGGATATTCGCCCACTGCCAGTAGTTTTTCGGCGCTTGATTTGTTTATTTTTTTGAGTTCTTTTTCGTAATAAGAAGTCAAGATCAACACTTCTTTCTCGGTCGGCTTTCGGCACACAATGAGGCGAAATGCTTTCGAGATTTTGTCTTGCGCAGAGCCGTTTTCCTGCAATAACTTCGCCGCCAATACGCGCGACGCTTCCAATACCGTTGGGTCGTTCATCATCACCAATGCCTGCAAAGGGGTATTGGTTTTCAGGCGTTTTACTTCGCACAGATCACGATTGCTGGCATCAAAAATACTCATGGCCGGCGGCGGCACCGTACGCTTAATAAGCGTGTACATTCCTCGACGGTAGAGACTTGCGCCGTGATCTTGAGTATACATCGAAAGCAATCCACGGCCCGACGTAGCACCTTCCCACAAACCTGCTGGCTGATACGGTTTTACACTGGGACCGCCGATCTTTCCGACCAATAAACCACTGCTCGATAATACCACATCCCTAACGAATTCAGCATTGACACGGTAGCGCGGCGCACGAGCCAACAGAATATTCTCAGGATCGGCGGCCAGTTTTTCGGGCGTAACTATCGCCGATTGTCGATACGTAGCCGATAGTACCAATTGTTTGACGAGCCGTTTGATGTTCCAACCGTGTTCCATAAAATCGACCGCCAGCCAATTGAGCAGTTCAGGATGCGAAGGCAATTCTCCTTGCATTCCAAAATCGCCGGAAGTTTTCACAATGCCTTTTCCGAAAAATTCCTGCCATACCTGATTGACAAAAACCCGCGCCGTGAGCGGATTTTGCTTATCGACCAACCATTTTGCCAACCCCAATCGGTTTTTGGGAAACGATTTATTAAAAGGAAGGATAAAGTTCGGTGTGTTGGGTTGGACTTCATCGCCGGGCGCATCGTACGCTCCGCGTCGCAGAATATGCGTTTTGCGCATGGTGTCCAAATCGCTCATGACCGACACGATCAGGCGGTTTGTATCGGGCTTATTGATGAATTTCAGGATATTTTTAACGTCGTCATTGCTGATTTCCATCAACGGTTTTTTCGCATACGTTTCCGGTCCGCCGATCACCGATTCAATGCCTACTTCGCTGACGCTGTTAAAAAAGGCGAAAAGTTGGTAATATTCTTTTTGGGAAAAAGGGTCGTATTTATGGTCATGGCAATGAGCGCATTCCAACGTCATGCCCAAAAATGCTTTGCCAAACAAATCATTTCGGTCGGTCACATAACTGATGCGGTACTCTTCAGGAATGACGCCGCCCTCTTCCGTAATTTTGTGATTTCGGTTAAAACCCGTCGCTAAAAGTTGCTGTTTATAGAGCGCGACATTGTCTTTATTGGGAAGTAAATCGCCCGCCAATTGCCACGTAACAAACTGATCGTAAGGCATATTGGTATTCAACGCATGAATCACCCAGTCTCGCCAGGGCCATTGGGTCCGGTAACCATCATCCTGATACCCATGTGAATCGGCATAGCGGGCCAGATCCAACCAATAAACCGCCATTTTTTCGCCATACGCAGGATTTTTGAACAACTCATCCACTACTTTTTCGTAAGCGTTGGGAGACTTGTCGGCCAGAAAAGCATCCATCATTTTCAGCGTTGGCGGCAATCCGGTCAAGTCAAGGCTGACACGCTTCAACAGACGTTCTTTGTCGGCTTCTTCGTTGGGGCTAAATCCTTTTTGTTCCTGTTTGTGCAGAACAAAATAGTCAATCTCATTTTTAGGCCAATCTTCTTTTTTTACTTCCGGCAAAGTAGGCTTTTTAGGGGCTACAAATGCCCAGTGTTTTTCGTACTTGGCACCTTGCTTTATCCATTTCTCAATGAGCGAAATCTCGTGCGGTGACAGTTTTAAATTAGACCCTGACGGCGGCATCATCTTGCTGGTATCTTTGGTAGAAATCCGCAAAAAAACTTCCGAAAGCTGCGGTTCCCCGGCCACAATAGCATGCGCAGACGGATGTTCTTTCAACGCACTAAAGGCACTTTCGGGGTCGTCAAGTCGCAAACCGGCTTGTCTTTTATTCGCATCGGGTCCGTGGCAGGTTAAACATTTGTCCGAAAGAATGGGGCGAATGTCAAAATTATAGCTGACACGATCAGGAATATGCTCCTGCGTGGCCTGCGTCGTTGAGGTATTGGTGCATGATTGCAAATACCCTAAGATTCCTGCTAATAAAATTATACAAAGGTTGCGCATCTCCGATGCTTTTTAGATTTAGTTTCAAGTCAATAAATCCGGCACTGCATTAAGGTCGGGCATCTCCGATACTTTTTTGGTTTCAGGTTAATAAATCCAAGACTGCCTTTCCCTTACCGTCGGGTGTTGTATAAAAGGGGCGCTTCTCAATTTCATACTGAGTATCAGGCGCAATCCCTAAGGCATGGTAAATGGTTTGGTGAAGGCCGTCGATCTTGATAGGATTTTCGATGGTTTTACACGGACGTTCATCGGCTGTTTTTCCATACACAAACCCTTTTTTGGTGCCTCCTCCAAACATCAACACCGAACCGCCGTCGGTAAAATGGCGATGCATTCCGTAAAACTTCATATCAGAAAGAATATCAGGCTGATTGACCTGTTCAAGTACTTTGGCATCGGGGCGGCCTTCGACCATCATATCCCTGCTAAACTCGCTGGCCAAAATAATCATCGTACGATCCAAATGCCCCGACTTATCCAAATCTTTGACAAGTTGAGCTACGGGGCCGTCAATCATTTGTTTCATTTTTTCCAAACGGGTATGCCCGTTTTCGTGCGTATCCCAGCCAAAGAAAGGCTCGTATTCGGTAGTCACGCTGATGAAACGAGCGCCTTGTTCGGTCAAACGTCGGGCCAATAAACAGCCTAATCCAAAGCGGCCGGTATTATAAATATCATAGCTTTCTTTAGGCTCTGTACTCAAATTGAACGCCTTGGCTTCGGGCGAGTTGAGCAGCATATAGGCCTGTTCCATAGAGCGTTTGAGCGATTCTTTTTGGTAATCACTGCCAAACTCGCCCACGGGGCTATTACTGATCAGGTCGTTGTACAGTTGATTTCGGCGTTCAAAACGCTTGGCGTCCATCCCAACGGGCGGGCGCACACTTTCCAAGCCCTGACTGGGGTCCGGAATAAAGAACGGCCCAAATTCATTGCCTAAAAATCCGGCCGTGTGAAATGCTTTCAATTCTTCGGCCTCCCCGACCGTAAACCGTTGACCGATATCAATAAAGGCCGGGATAACGGGGTTCTTTGGGCCCAGTTCTTTTGCGATCCACGCGCCCAGGTGCGGCGCAGCGACCGTTTGCGGTGGCTCATAACAGGTATGCCAGTGATACTGATGGCGCGAATGCAAAATATGACCCATATCCGCTGCCACATACGACCGAATCAAGGTGCCTTTGTCCATCACTTTTCCGATGGACTGAAGCCCTTCGGAGAAATGGATGCCATCCAAAACGGTAGGAATGGGTTTGAATGTGCTCAATACCCGATTGCCTTCCATGCCTGTTTCAAACGGTGTATGTCGCTTTGGGTCAAAGGTTTCGGTATGGGCCATGCCGCCTGCCATCCAGAGCAAAATCACCGTATCGGCGGTACCGTCCGTTTGACCGATTGCTTTGCTTTTACAGCCCGATAAAAGACTTGGTATTGGAGCACTTGCGGCTAATGCGGCCAACGTTGCGGCACTGGTCTTTTGAAGAAACTCTCTTCTATTCCATCTATTTTTCATGACAAATCCTACAAAGGTTGCGCCCCTCAGGGGCTTTTTGGAATTGGGGGTATTTTCGTTTTATCCAATCTACAATGGTTGCGCCCCGCCGGGGCTTTTTGGAATTGGGGGTTTTCGTTTTATCCAATTATCAATCCTACTACAAAGGTTGCGCCCCGCCGGGGCTTTTTGGAATTTGGTTGTTTTCGTGATTTCACACTTCCCGTTTATCTTTCCTTTCTAATAAATTAACTGAAACTCAGGATGTAACGTCATCGCCCACACCAAATCTTGGATTCCTTCAACGGTAGGGCTTGGTCCGATGATCTTTTGAGCTGCTGCCATTTCTTTGGGCAACGGCTCTCGCCCCAACGATTTTCGGTACAATTCTTTTACCAATACTTCGGACGTGGGGTATTTTGCTTTCCAGATTTTTGCGCCGTTTTTCAGGGCTTCATTGAATTTTGAACCATTTGTCAATTCCAACGCCTGCAACAAATTAGCCTGTGAGTTGCGGCTTGTACTCACCGTTTCTCGGTTAGGTCGCCCTAAAGCTGTCAGAAATGGATCTCTTTGCACCAAAGAAGCACGCGTAAAAGGGATCTCTTTCTTTATAGTTTCCGGCAATTGTTTAAACACGATCATTGTATCGGCGTAGACCGGGTTAAAAACGATGCTCACAGCATCCGAAAATTGTTCAGCTGTCAACCGCCGACGTACCATTCCTTCAAATACAAAATCGGGTGCAGTAACCAAACCTGCATCTTTAATGCCAACGGAAGGCAATTGATACGTTTTAGAAGTTAAAATGGTATACATTAACTTCTTAATATCGTAGCCATTGGCCACAAAATCAGACGCCAACCAATCAAGCAGATCCTGACTCCACGGCTCATTGTCCATAACATCAACGGGTTCCACAATGCCGCGCCCCATAAGTTGCGCCCAGACTCTGTTGACCAATGTACGGTAAAGGCGACCGTCTTTGGGCTGAACCAAAAACTCGGCCAATTCTTTGAGTCTTTCTTCGGTGATGGGCGTTTCTTTGATCTGTCCCAATTCTTTAAACAATATCCCGCGCCCGGCCAATTTACCCGTAGGTTTGTCGCAACGGTGTATCTCAAGGGTGGTATCGGCAAACACATTGGCAAATGCGTACGCATCTTCCAATTTCCAATCGCTGATAAAACTATCATGGCAAGACGCGCATTTGAGGTTCAGTCCCAGAAAAACCTGGGCTACGTTTTGGGCAGCCTGCATTTCATTGCGCTGGCTGGCGTTGATGGTTCCGCGCCATTTGATCCCTTTAATAAATCCTGCCGACTCTTTGGTAGGACTTATTAATTCTTTGACAAACAGGTTGTACGGTTTATTGTCTTTAAGTGAAGCATACAGCCACTTGGTGATGTTAAAGCGCCCTCCTGTAATGTACCCCGTTCCTGAATAATCATTACGCAAAGCATCGTTCCAAAATGTGAGCCAATGTTGGGCATAATCTTCATTTCGGGCCAACAGACTTTTAACCAGTTGCTCACGTTTATCGGGGCGATTATCTTCGATGAACACCTGAATATTTTCGGGAGAAGGCAGCAAACCGATCACATCCAAATACACCCTACGGATATAAGTACGATCATCGACCACATTTTTCCAGACAATTTTATTCTTTTGAAAATACGCATTGACCAAGCGATCAACGGGCTGTATAAGTTCGGCCGTAGCAGGGGGCAATACCGGTAGGCGAGGTTCCAAAGCCGCTACGCGGTAGATACTTTTCTCAGGGCCATCGGGCCACGGCGCACCTTGTTTTATCCAAAATTCCAGCAAGGCAACCTCCTTCTCACTCAGCCTTTTGCCTTTGGTTGGCATGGCTTCTTTGTGACCCGTTGGGAGCGTAACTCTTCGAATCAATTCACTTTTATCGGGAGCGCCCGCCACGATGACGGGGCCGTCTTCACCGCCCTGAAAGATAAACTCTTTTTTATCAAGCCGTAATTCTCCTTTTGTTTTGGTCGCGCTGTGGCAACTGTAACAATTGTGGGCAAAAATAGACCGCACTTCTACGTTCAACTCCACGATCTGTTCCTGCGTAAGCGGTTGATTGGTATTGGCAAACGTAAAATTTGCGCCACCTCCGGCAGTACCTCCCGAGGTTTTATTAAAAGGAAGTACGCTTGAAAGGTAATCGTCTCCGTGGGTCAACAACGCTCCGTAATGTCCTGCTATCGTTACGCCGCCAACCGTCAGAAAAAGCATACTTTTGTAGAGATTGGTACGCCCAAAACGAAGGGCAATCACTGCAATTACCGAGAAAAGCATGGTAGTGATACCTGACCATTGATGGATAGCAACGGTGTCTCCGCCGTATTCTTCCTGGTTGGCTAACAGCAAACCCAACACCACCGCTACCACAGCACTAACGGCTCCGATCCACACCAACGCACTGATACCGGCCCTCAATTCAGCAGATTTGCGCCGCCAACTCATCATTTCCAATACTAACGCTACAAAAAGCAAGCTGATGGGAAAGTGGACGATCAATGGGTGTAATCGACCTAAAAACTGCCAAAGCCAGAAGATTTCCGTTGTTTCCTGCACGGTTTTAAACAAAAAGATAAAAGTTGTGAAATCGATTGAAAAGTACCTGTCGCTGAAGGTGGAATATTCCTTGTTATATACCGCAACTTCTCGTAAATGTACTACTTATAAAAGAGCATTGACTTGCTAAATCCTACTTATTTAATCCTCTTCGATTGTGTTGTCGAAACAGTTGTTTTCAGATAATAAATACTTTGATTGCTCCAAAGACCATAACAAAATAAAAAACGCAGCAAGAATTAATCCTGCTGCGTTTTTTAGTGTTTGATACCTATTTTTTATCTTTCATCCATCGGAATAAAAGAACGTAATGTTGCGCCGGTGTAAATTTGACGCGGGCGACCGATCGGTTCTTTATTTTCGCGCATTTCTTTCCACTGTGCAATCCAACCCGGCAGACGGCCTAAAGCGAACATCACGGTGAACATATTGGTAGGAATACCAAGCGCGCGATAAATGATCCCTGAGTAAAAGTCTACATTGGGGTATAAACGACGGCTCACGAAATATTCATCGTGCAAAGCTGCTTCTTCCAGGCCTTTGGCGATTTCCAAAACAGGGTCATTTACGCCCAATTTTGCCAACACTTCATCGGCGGCTTTTTTGATGATCTTGGCGCGCGGGTCAAAGTTCTTATACACACGGTGACCGAAACCGAACAAACGGAAGCCGCTTGTTTTGGCATTTTTGGCCATGTCAACGTATTTGGCTACATCGCCGCCGTCGGCTTTGATGTCTTCCAACATTTCGATTACTTCTTGATTTGCACCGCCGTGGAGTGGTCCCCACAACGCACAGATACCTGCCGAAATAGAAGAGTATATATTAGCCCGCGATGAACCTACCAAGCGCACGGTTGAAGTAGAACAGTTTTGTTCGTGGTCGGCGTGAAGAATAAGCAACTTATTCAACGCTTTAGATACGACAGGGTCCACATTGTATTCTTCTACCGGCAAAGCAAACATCATATGAAGGAAGTTTGAGCAGTAGTCGAGTTCATTTTTAGGATAGTTGACGGGATGTCCCTGTGACTTTTTGAATGACCAGGTAGCAATGGTTGGTATCTTAGCCATCAACCGAATGATGTGGGTTTCGGTACTGTCCGGCGCTTTATCATCGTACGAATCCGGATAAAAAGCGCTCATGGCACTTACCAATGAAGACAAAACGCCCATTGGGTGCGCGTTGACCGGGAAACCTTCGAAAATTTTTCGCATGTCTTCGTTGACAAGCGTATGTGTACGAATTGCGTGTTCAAAGGTTTCATACTGTGATTTAGTCGGCAACTCACCGTAAATCAACAAATAGGCTACTTCCAGAAAGGTAGCTTTCTCGGCTAACTCTTCAATTGAATAGCCGCGATAGCGTAAAATCCCTTCTTCGCCATCTAAAAAAGTAATTGCACTTTTGGTGGCTCCTGTGTTTTTATATCCACTATCAATGGTAATATAGCCCGTTGAGTCTCGTAAGGAATTAATGTCAATCGCTTTTTCCTGCTCGGTTCCTTCGGTGGTAGGGAACTCATAGGTTTTTCCGTCTAATATAAGTTGGGCTTTATCTGACATACAGTGGTGGTAGGTTAAAATATTGGATGGATTGGGATAAAGGTACAATTTTCATAAAAAAGTTTTTTCTATGAAACATTATGGATTAAATATTTCAAAATTTCTTCTTGAAAGAAGCTGAACAAGGAAAGGATACTTTAGAAGTAAAAGGCTTTTTTGGTTCGTTTTTAACCAATTTTCAGCAATTATTATTTGCCGGGCTTTATAAGGGTGTCGGCATCGTTACGGAAAATATCCCCATTTTTCATTACAAATTTCACCTTACGAACATCGCTGATGCGCTCTTCGGGACGGCCTTCTACAGCAACTAAATCGGCCAAAAAAGTAGATTTAACAAGGCCTAATTGATTCAAGTGAAAAACCTTGGCGTTTGTTGAAGTTGCCGAGCGCAATACGTCAATGGGCTTCATGCCATAGTCAACCATCATTTCCATCTCACGGGCGTTATCGCCGTGGGAGAATACCCCGACGTCGCCGCCAAAACAGATCGTAACGCCTGCATCTAAGGCTTGTTTAAAGGTAATCCGTTTATTTTTAATGCGTTCCGGTTCCGGCTCAATGCCTTTTTTCCACCCTCGGTATTGGTTTACGGCATCACCCGCCGCTAAAGTAGGGCACAACGCTACGCCTTTGTCGTGCATGAGCGAAAAAATTTCGGGCGTGCCTGCATCACCATGTTCCAATGTTTCGCAGCCTCCCAGAATGGCTCGACGCATTCCTTCGGCGCTTGCGGCGTGCGCAGTGGTAGGGCGACCACTGCTGTGAGCCGTTTCAACAATAAGTTTTATTTCATCCACCAGAAAAGTAGGACGTGCTTCACCCATCAATCCCCATCGATAATCGGCGTAAATTTTAACAACATCAGCTCCTTTGCCAATCTGTCGGCGCACTGCCTGAATGAGGCGGTCGTGGCCGTCGGCTTCTTCGGCCCCCTGTGGAACGTCAATATCGGCGCTGAATCCCTTTGGAGCATAACTGCCTGTGGCAATGAGGGCTTTGGTGGCAATCACCATGCGCGGCCCGGGAATGATGCCTTTATTAATAGCCTCTTTAAGGCCAACATCGTCAAATTCAGCACCTTCCGTGCCCAGATCTCTGACAGTGGTAAAGCCTGCCAAAAGCGTTTTTTTAGCGTGTAGTGTAGCCCTTGCCGTGCGTAAAGAGCGTGCTTCTTTCAATACCTGATCGTCCCACGTTGTTTCATTATAGGGATGCAAGAACAAATGAGAGTGCCCTTCAATAAATCCGGGAAGCAGCGTACAGCCTTTTAGTTCAATCACTTGAAGGGTCGTTTTATCGGAAGTTGCGCTTTTGCGAGCAGTTTCTTCGACGCTTTTGTGCTCTCCAACTGCAACGATTTTTTCTTTCTGCACCAGTACACTCCAACCCTCGTGAATATCCAATCCATCAAATACGCGGTCGGGTTTGAGTAAATAAGATGCTTGGGCAAAACTGTTCCAATGAAAGAACATCAAAATGCTGATAAATAAGAGCGAGCGTTTCAAGATTGTAAAGGGTGTTGATGTTTAACAAAGGTAGGCAAGGACTTGTTATGCTAAACTGAAAAGAAGGAAGAAAGTTTGTGAAAATATTTTACCAAACGTTTGTTTGGTAAAAATGAAATTATGTTCATATTTGTAGATATAATAAAAAAAGATACCACACAATGCCGATCCAAAAAGTAACGAAAGAAGAAGTTGTTACACAAGCCCTGTTCTTGTTTAAGAAACGAGGCTATCACCGCACGAGTATGGCCGATCTGGCAGCCGCCTGTGGTTTACTGAAAGGAAGTTTTTACCATTATTTCAGCGGAAAAGAAGCACTCATGAAAGAGGTGTTGGAGGCGGTTCACACGTATTTTAAAACAAAAGTATTTGTGATTGCCTACGATGAATCTCTTTTGCCACGGCAACGGCTTGAAAAAATGCTTGCCAAACAGATCAGGGTAGCTTGCAGTACCGAAGGTGGGTGTTTGATGGGAAACATGGCCATCGAAACGGCACTTGTAACGGATGAATTTCGGCCCGCCATGCGCGCCTTCTTTGAAGAATATTTGAATGCCTTGGTTCATATCTATACTTATAAATATGAACCGAAAAAAGCAAGGCAAATAGCCGAGCAGGCACTGGTCGAGTACGAAGGGGCTTGGGTAATGGTCAAATTGACCGATAGTTCCCATTATTTACAGGATGTGCTGGAACGGGCTTTGGTACGATTTGACACTCACGATAGTAATACACACTGAATATAAAACCTTATAGGTCTGTTTTCGATAACTTAAAATGATGAACGAAATCAATATCAAAGTACTTACTCCCGATGGTTTTGAGCTGTCAGGTATTTTGTATGAATATTGCGGCGCACCCAAAGCGGTGGTCCAGCTCAACATCGGAACGGGCATGCGAAAGGAGTTCTACGCAAATTTTGCGCGTTACCTGGCCGAAAACGGTTTTATCGTCTGTCTGTGGGAGTATCGTGGAATGGGCGAGTCAAAACCGTATGATAAAGACGAATTTGCCTGCATCACCATGCAGGATTGGGCCATTGATATGCGGGCAGTGCTGGATTTTCTGGAGGCAAGGTACCCTGATTGGCCAAAGTTAATGATCGGACACAGTATCGGAGGGCAGCTTTTGGGATTATTGCCAAATTATTCGATACTCAAAGGAATGGTCATGATTACCTGTTCAACAGGAACATGGTGGCATCATTCACTGCCTTATCGCCTCAAATCCTATTTCTTCTTTAATATTCTTACTCCACTTACAGTTCCATGGACGGGTTATTTGCCCGCTAAAAAGCTGAAAATCATGGAAGATCTGCCGGCAGCCCTGATCATGGAATGGCGAGAATGGTGTAATTCCGAAAACTACCTATTTGATTTTTTGGAGAAAAGCATTCCGTACAGCGCTTACGATCAACTTGCGTTGCCCATCAAAGCCTACTGGACTACCGACGACCCCATTGCCAATGCTGTGACGGTTCCCGCATTGCTGCGCCATTTTCGTAAAGCCGACATCCTGACCGAGACCATTCGCCCGGCAGATTATGGATTAAAAAGTATTGGTCATTTTGGGTTATTCTCACGAAAAGTAAAAACGCATTTTTGGACCAAAATCGTGGCTGATCTGGAGGCGATGATTTCCACCAATCTTACCTATAATAATCCCGCGCTCAAAAAAGTAAACCTCTGATTGATATGAACAAAACGACACTGATTGATTTTCTAACCGAAGGTGTGAACGAGATTATGGCTTTTTCACAAGCTACACCCTTGGATGCTTTTTACTTCAAGCCCGCCGAAAACGTGTGGTCTGCGGCGGAGAATGTACAGCATTTGGCGCAATCGGCTCAACCGCTTAATCGCCTTTTTGGGCGGCCAAAAAGTTACTTTATGGAAAAATGGGGTCCGCCGAACCATCCTTCACAGTCGTATGAAGCAATTATTGAGGCTTATCATGCTGCTTTGGGTACCGGTCGGGTAGCCACAGGAGTATTTGTACCCATGAGTCCTAATCCTGATATTACTCTATTAATGGAAGGGTTTAAGCAAGATTATACTGCTTTGACCGATCATATTGCGCAATGGGAAGAAAACGAGCCGGATGAATACGTGATTCCGCACCCGTTATTGGGGCCGCTGACAGTTCGTGAAATGTTGCTTTTTACCGCCTACCATCTCCGACATCATCATCAAATTATGGTGAACCGAACGAGTTTGGCGCATCAATAATAATTGTCAAAATGACAAATTTGCACATTCCCGTTAGGGAACAGGACGATAGATAGTTGTACTATTTCCATTTTCGTTGTACTATTTAAAGAACTTTTCATTTTTGTAAAAAATTTAATTGGACGGAACACAGCACGGTTTGAATTTTCCTGTTGTATTATTCTAAGATTTGTACTATTCTAAGAAAAGGTTTAAACAGGGCATATGAATTTATCAAGAGGGTGTTTTTACCCTATTTTTTTGTAATTCAAAACCTTACACCTTTGTAGTGTCAAAACGAAGTCATCACCACGGGTGAGACAAGATGGTACAAAAACAATAAAACAATGAAAAAGAACACAATGCTTCTGTCAATATTCGCCGCTATGTTTTTTGTAAGCACAGGAAATGCAATGGCTGAAAGTCACCTTTTCACGAAAGATGTGAAAATAGTAAAACGCGATACCAAGAAAGTTGAAGTACGTGTAAACCAACTTAATGTTGGCGTACTGGATGTAGAATTAAAAGATAAAGAAGGAGTACTTATATACACGGGAGAACTCCAGGGCGGAGAGAACGTTACAACTCAATTTAATTTGAATGCATTGCCTAACGGTGAGTACGTTCTAAATTGTTCTAACGAGAATTTCTGGTCTTCGCAACAACTTTCTATCACAAACGGTAACGTTGAGATCAACGAGAATAGCTACAAAGAAGCTTTGGCTCCAAAAGTTGAGACCATTGCTATCAATCGCTTCGAAGTTGTAACTACCAACAAAAACCTGGCAGATATGGAAGTGACCATTGCTGACCGTACCGGTGAAGTCGTATACAACGGATATTTATCGGCTGCCAGCCGTTTCAATTTAGGACATTTGCCAAGTGGCGAATATACTTTTGAATTCGGAGTAGCTGACAAATCTTTCAAACAATCCGTTAAAGTGAAATAACCCACAATGACGTCGTTCATCAACAAATTACTATAACCACTCCATCTTGACATTTCGATTTTGAACCGGCCCGTCAGAAACTCTGACGGGTTTTTTGTGTTTTATCCGACTTCAGCCGCCGTTTTTACATTCATCCTAACCACTTTTAGGCGTTTTTCGGCAACCCTTACATTGTTGATTTCGAGGCTTAAATGAGCCTATTACTTTTGATTCGTCAAACACATTCAAAACATGGCAATCAAGAGTTTGTTCATTTCGCTTTTAGTGACGATAATGCTGGGATATTCATTGACCGTTGGTCTCACTGATCCTGATTCCTATTTGAAAAAGATACCCGATTGGATGTCTTTTGTATTACTAATTGTATTTGCTCTGCTGTATATACTGGCTTTTTGGTGGGCTATTCAAGGTTTCAATGCGCATAAAGTAACCGCACTTTTTTCAATGGCGCTCTGCGTGTTCGGACTTAGCATATACGCATTCGGGATAGTAATGAGTTTGGGAAGCGGAAGAGCAAGCCCCGGACAATACGACGGAGATATTTCTACATTGGTTCCTTCTGAAAAAGCAGCTTTTGATCAGTTATTACATACAACAGGATTGACGCCGCAACAGGTAAAATTGACCGAACATTGGCATCTGATGGATAAAGATGCGCCTCTGAAAATTTGCCTTCAGAAAGGCCATATTACAGGTTTGAGCGTTTTAAATGTGCCGATACGAGAAGTAGGTGTATGTTCGCAGTTCCCGGAGTTAGGGCAGGTATACCTGAGAGGATGCCGCCTGAGTGATATGTCGGGTTTAAAAAACCTCAGAATAGAACGTTTGGAATTGGCCGACAATGCTATCCGCGACTTAAAAACATTGTCCGGTTGCCCTAATGTGCGTTGGCTGATGCTTCAAAATAACCAAATTACGTCTAAGGCAGGTATTGAATTATTCCCGCAACTCATCGCGGAAGACTTTACGGGAAATCCGTTGCAAAAAGACAGCCTGAAATAAATAGATAATTACGTAAAAACAAGCGGCCTGATTTTCGTTGAAAATCAGGCCGTGTACTCATTTAAGCTAACGATTTAGTCCAGAAAAATTCCTACAATAGCATGAGCTAAAGATAGCCCTAAGCTGAATAATAATGCAGCAAAAACACTCGCAACATTGAAACCATCGACCAAATATGAACAAAGATAGACCATGAGAATGTTGATCACGAAGTAAAACAATCCAAGCGTCAGAATGGTAATTGGCAATGATAAAAATACCAATATCGGTTTTATAAACGTGTTGAGTATCCCCATCACAATGGCGACAATAATAGCGGTTTGGGTAGTATCAACGTAAAAGCCCTGAAGCACACGGCTGGCGGCTATCACCACGACGGTACTGACAATGAGGCGAACAATCAGATTTATCATAGAGTTTGGGAGTTGGGAATGTTAAATGAAAGGATTTTCGGCTGTAAAATTAAAAATACATAGCACTATCCAAAATGATATTACTATGTATTTTTCCTGAAAATCCGGTAAAATGAAGTTGTAAAACGACAGTTACTATCAATCTTTAGGATATTTGAAAAAATGGTCGGACGGTCCTATGTCGGGTTGTGAGCAACCCGACGCACGTCTCCACACTTTTACATTTTTCAGTTTATCATTTTGCGGTTTCTTTAAGCACCTTCGACCAATTCAAATTGCAATTTGATCAAGCCGGCGTAAAGACCGTTTTCGTTCATGGCCAATTCTTCATGCGTGCCTGATTCGAAGATGGTACCGTCTTTGATCACATAAATGCAATCTACGTTGCGTACTGTCGCCAACCGGTGAGCGATGATAATGGTAGTACGATTTTGCATCAAACCGTCCAACGCATCCTGCACCAATTTTTCAGATTCGGCATCCAATGAACTGGTGGCTTCGTCAAGAATCAGGATTTTTGGGTCTTTCAAAATCGCACGGGCAATGGCAATGCGCTGGCGTTGTCCACCCGAAAGTTTGATACCGCGCTCGCCGACGATGGTCTCCAATTTATCAGGAAAAGAGTCAATAAAATCAAGGGCGTTGGCTTTGCGGGCAGCTTCGCGTATTTCCTCCAGCGTTGCGTTAGGTTTACCATAAGCGATGTTTTCGCGGATAGTGCCGCCAAATAAAATGACTTCCTGCGGAACAACGGCGATGTTTTGACGATAAGCCGTAATGTCAAAGGACTGAATGTCTTGCCCGTCAACCGAAATTTTTCCGCCTTGGGGTGTATGATAACGCATCAACAGTTGCACAATCGTCGATTTTCCGGCACCGCTGTAACCAACCAACGCAATTTTGCGTCCGGCAGCTACGTCGAGCGAAACGCCTTTTAGTACCGTCATATCAGGGCGGGTAGGGTAAGAGAACCGGACATTTTCGAAGGCAATATTACCTGATACCGAAATGGGTTGTACGTATTCCTTTACTTCCACTTCTGATTTCTCGTCCAAGATTTCGAGTAATCTTTCCGAGGCTCCCAAGGTTTTCTGGATTTGGGCGTACATATCGCCCAAACCTCCAATCGAACCACCAATAAACATGGTGTAAAAAATGAAGGTCATCAATTCCGAGAAAGGCATTTCGTGGCTTTGTACCAACGTTGCTCCGTACCAAACGACTCCAACAATGCCGCCAAAAAGAGCGAAGATGATAAAAGACACAAAACCTCCGCGAAAACGAGCCGCTTTTAAAGACGCCGTAATTACGCGTGAAAGCGCATCTCCGTAGCGATTGACTTCGAGAAATTCGTTGGTAAAAGCTTTGACAATGGTCACGGATTGAAGTGTTTCTTCCACCACAACGTTAGCGTTAGCCAGTTCATCCTGGGCTTTTTTAGACAGTCGGCGAATGTAGCGCCCAAAAAACATGGCCACTACGATGGCAACCGGAAATGTAGCCAACATAAAAATGGTCAGCTTCCAGGAAATGAAACAAATAATGACAATTCCGACCACAACGGTGGCGAGTGAACGAAACAACTCCGCCAAGGTAAATGAAAGCACATCCTGCAATGACTGCACATCGGAGGTGATGCGGCTCATGAGCTCCCCCACACGGCGTTGCTCAAAAAAAGGAATGGGCAACGAAACTATTTTGCTGTATAATGTGCGACGAATATCGGCCATTCCCTTTTCGCTCACAATGGAGAAAAAGTAAATTCGACCGAATGAAAAGGCAGATTGCAGAATCAGGATCGCTATCAAAAAAAGTACCACCTGATTGAGTTGATAAGAAGATTTTCCTTCAATCACCGCCACAATTTCACCGATCAATTTTGGAAAGATCAGGTTGGTTGTGAGTGACAGGAGTAGAAATAATATCCCTACCAAAAATGTACTTTTATACGGTAAAATAAATCGAAATATCTTAAGTGCTTTCGAAACACTTTCTTTGCTGAGTTTTCGCTTTTTATCTTCGGGCAACAGTTCCGTGCCCATTCCTCTTCCTTTTGCCATTTGTTTTTTGGATTAACGGTTAATCGTTATAAGAATGGATGCTCGGATAACGGTTAACGTTTTTTTTAATAAGATGATAGTTGTGTGTATGAGTTCCTTGGCTCAATTTCCGACGGAACTGCAAAGTTACTCTTCTTCCTTTTGTCCTTTGTATTTTGATTCTTCCAAAAACTGTCTGACGTTGGTATTGGCCATTAGATCCGGAAGTTTAGTGGAAGGTTTTTCTGCCAGGTACCGATTGATGATTCGCCAACCCACCCATCGGGCAATGCCGCCCGGGCAATATTGACTTATTTCGGGCGTGGCCGGGCGCTCGCTGATGAAGCGTTCTTTTTCAGCATCGCGGGTTTGATACAGTAATTTTCGGTCCAGAAAATAAGCCCAAATGTCCTGTTGCGACGCGTACACATCTTCGAGTTGTTCCTGCGAATAACCAATGATAAGACTGTCGGGCGTTTCGGGCGCTACGTGTTTCACAAATTCAAACCCTTTGCCGTACCATATCATATCAGCCAACAGCGTTTGGTCGTTGGCGGGTACTTTATTGTATTTTTCCGAAATCAGGAAAATAATGGCAGGAACAATGTACTCCTGTTGGTAACGACGCAATTGATAATCAAATAATTGAGGACGATAGCTCGCTTTCGGGCCCCCGAAATAATCAAGCCCGATCACGATCACACTGTCTGAAACATATAGATCACTTCCCATAAAACCTGTCACGGAAGTAACCAATTGCGGTGCTTTAAAATCGGGAAAATTAGCTTGTATCTGTCCAAATGCCTGCTGCAATTGTGTTTTGATTGCACCCAAATCACCAAATTGCGTTTGAATTTCTCTGTTGAATTGTTGTAGATTCTTATTATTGATATTAGCAAACAATTGATTGACAACTGCCGAATCAGGAACGTTTTTGGTTAATCCAAAATAAGCCCTTAAATACGGATTTTTTTTGAGCAAAAGCGCGAGGTCGTCGGGGCTTTTAGCAGCAAAAAGCTCATTTTCAAGACGACGAACAGTGACAGGGACTTCTTTGGGTTTGTTTTCGCACGCTGAAAAGGCAATGCAAAACGCGACCGGCAGGAAAATTTGATAGAAAATTGATTTCATGAAAGAGAGGCAATAACCTACTTGAAACGCAGAACAATGGCTAAAAGTTTGTGGTTAATAGATTTTTAATGGCCAACGTTTCTTAAAGTACAGCGCTTTCCAGAAAGCGAATTGTGCCGGCATCGGCGTCCATTTCAGCCTCCAGTCCGACCGGGATGGTGAATTTTTGGCGAATGTGCCCGATCATGGCACCGACATACGCAGGTTTTTTTGAGGGACGAATGTGGTCGTTCCAAATATCTTCGAGGGTTAGTGATCCGTAACTGCCACTACCCGGTTCACAATCAGTACATTTTCCGAAGATAAAGCCGTTGATCTCATCCAAAATTCCGCACAGTTTTACCTGCGTTATCATGCGGTCCATGCGATAAGGCGCTTCTTCCACATCCTCGCAAAAAAAGAGTGAGCCTTTCCAGTCAGGAACATACGGCGAGCCTAACATATGACTTAAAACGGTCAGGTTTCCTCCCAACAATTTACCGCGTGCCTTTCCCGAACCAAGCGTGTCGATACGGTCGGCAATTTGGGTAAGGTTGTCGCCTATGATCTTTGGATTTTCATAAAAGATAGCTTCGGCGTCCATGAGTACTTTCCGGAAGTAATTGACCGTAAATTCATTCCAACTCACCGCACCCACCGGACCATGAAAAGTAATAAGACCCGTTTGACTATAAATACCTAACAATAAAGCCGTGACGTCAGAATAACCGACCAACACTTTAGGGTTTTTGCGAATGGTTTCATAATCCAATAACGGCAACAAACGCGCGCAACCCCAACCGCCATGCACACACACAATTCCCTGTACCGATCTATCGGCAAAAAACTCATTGATATCGGCGGCGCGGTCGGCATCTTTGCCCGCCAGATAGCCGTAACGGTCCCACATTCGCTTACCGAATTTTACTTTAAAACCCAACGCCTCCATTGATTCTACGATCACTTGTACAGTTTGTTTGCTGTAAGCAGGAGCGGCGGGGCAAACCAATCCGATGGTATCACCTGCTTTGAGGCGGGGCGGTTTGACAGTAGGCTTGTTTTTAGAAAAAGAGGTTGTGGAAACAGTAGCAGTGGCGGCAAGGGCTTGAAGGAAATTTCGGCGTTGCATGAAAAGTCGTTTTTACATTTTTTGCTAATATAAGTATTTGCCAACATAAAATGTGCGCTTCATACGTTAGTTTTAAGCCATAAATGACGATGAATGTATGATTAACCAACGGATTTTGTTTCTGCTTTTAATGGTGTTAAGCGGCTCGCCGGCACTTTTAGCCCAAAAATTTCCAACGATTCGCTACGAAGACCGGACGTACGAAACAACCATTAAGACCGTTGGTATTTATCCGGCACCTGCACAATTGCAAGACCCCGCCCGAACTACCTATCCACCCGTTATCAGTTTGGACGCAACTAATCCGCTCATTGCCGAATTTGATGATCTAACGGCTCGTTTTCGTACGTTCAGATACAAAGTGTTTCACTGCAATGCCGATTGGACCCCCTCCAATTTGAACGAAATTGAATTTACGTATGAATACAACGACTACGCCATCAACAATTATCAGGCATCTTTCAATACCAAAATCCCGTATTTTCATTACACGTTGGAAGTACCGAAGCTAAAATTGTCGGGCAATTATGTATTGGTTGTGTACGAAGATGCTCGTCCTGCCAAGTTGGTATTAACGCGCCGATTCATGATTTATCAGTCACGCGTAAATGTGTTTCCGCAGGTACGCCTTTCGACAGGTATTGCCGAGCAGCGCACGCATCAACAAATAGATTTTGATCTGGAATACAAAGGCTACGAGATTTTATCACCGGCCGAAGATCTGAAGATCGTTATTCGGCAAAATTTCCGTTGGGATAAGGTCATTACCAAATTACGCCCTACCAATGTGCGGGTTTTTGACCAGCGATTGGAGTATCATCCGTTTGACTTATCTAACAATATATTGGGTGGAAATGAATTTCGTTGGTTTGACACGCGCCTTTCGCGAGCGGCGGGTATGAGCGTAAGCGACGTGCAACAGCTTCCTGATCAGACCGTTGCGCATCTACGCCCCGACGCGTCGCGATTGGGTGGAGGAGCCAGTTTTCAGGCACGTGATTTTAACGGAAACTACATTGTGTTGAATCAGGATGCTGCCAACAGTACCAACGAGGCCGACTACATCAACGTAGTTTTTACGCTTCAAAGTCCGCCTTATCCCGATGCTCAGGTTTACGTAGGAGGTGCGTTTAATCTTTGGCAACGCGAAGACGCCAACCGCATGACCTACAACACCGAGCGAAATGCCTATGAAGCAAGTATTTATATCAAACAGGGCGTGGCTAATTATTGCTATTATGCAGTGCTAAACAACGGCAACGTGGATGAAACATCCTTTGAAGGTAGTTTTTCCAATACCGCCAATGACTACGAAATCTTCGTTTACCATCGCCCGCCCGCCGCGCGTGCCGACCAATTGGTGGGTTATCGACTGATTGAATTTGGGAGAAAATGAAGTAATTTTTGATTTACGCCACACGAATCACGATTTTTGCAAAAAAGTTAACTATTGCCCATTGGCCGGTTTGCTCTTTACGCTTTTGTTTTCATCCTTTTTTGCCTTTTCGTTCCCAAAGAAAAATGCCGATCTTCACTCCTGAACAAGCCCTCAAAGATATTCGTCAAAAGAAATTACAGCCGCTGTATTTTATCCACGGAGATGAGCCTTATTATATAGAATTGCTGGCGGACGCTATCGAAAAAGTGACGGTTCCCGAAGCTGAAAAAGGTTTCAACCAATTTGTGTTGTTTGGCAAAGAGACGGATATCGGTACCATTCTGAATTATGCGCGCAGGTTTCCCTTTATGGCTGAACGTCAGTTGGTATTGGTCAAAGAAGCTCAACAAATAAGCGGATTTGACTCGAAAGATAAAACGGCTTTTCTGGAAGATTACGCGTCGCGGCCGCCTGCTTCGACTGTTTTGGTACTTTGTTTTCAGGGAAATTTCGACATGCGAAAATCGTTGCCCAAAGTGTTTGAAAAGAATGGTGCAATGATTCAAAGCAAAAAAATGTACGACAACAAACTGCCCGATTGGGTAGGCGAATACGCCCGAAGTTTGGGTACGAAGATCAGCATCAAAGCGATTCAAATGCTCGTCGAAAACATTGGGAATGACCTCAAACGCATCACAAGTGAGATCGATAAAATATTGTTGAATCTTACCGCAAGTGAAGAAATCACGGCGGCGATTGTGGAAAAATACGTTGGCATCAGCAAAGAATACAACGTTTTTGAACTCCAAAAAGCACTTACGCAACGGGATATTTTAAAAGCCAATCGGATTGCTAACTATTTGGCGGCCAATACGAAAGAAAATCCTTTACCGCAAGTTCTCATTATTCTCTATAACTTTTTCAGCAAAGTACTCGTCGTTCACGGCACACAGGATAAATCGGAAGGAAATCTGGCATCGGTCTTGGGCGTAAATCCGTTTTTTGTAAAAGATTATCTTTCTACAGCTCGCCAATATTCGTTAGGCCACGTCGTAAACGTCATCAAAGCCATTCGCCGCGCCGACAATGCCTCCAAAGGTATAGAAGCAGGAAGCGTAGACGAAGAAGCCATTTTAAAGGAGTTGATTTTTAGGATATTGCATTAGGGTTTTGAACCTTAAAATGTAAATCGAAGCGCCGATGCGCCTGCGCCTGAAAAATAACAAACCGAAAAATTGTAGTCCTTACGCTTTAGCAGATGCTATCACGAGCAATGGTACTGCAACCTCGGAGAGGTTCAACCTTTGTAGATAATGATTTGGTTGTCAAATAGTAAGGCTTCGGAGAAGCCCAACCTAAAATTCAGGTTAGGCTTCTCCGAAGCCTTTTAATTAATTGATAACGAACCTCCTACAAATGTTATGCTTCTCCGAAGCTATATAATTAAGACGAAGAATTACAGTTTTTCGGTTTTACATTTTTCAGTTTATTATTTTTCAGTTAATCCCTCTCCACTTTCTCCTAAAACCTTAACCTCAGCTTTAACTTCTTCGTAGCTTTTAAACTCTTCAAGTTGTTGTTGATTGGTTGGAGGTAGTTGCATGTCAACATTCCAACCCATAGAAGCAGCCAATTGGTACATCATAAATTGGACTTGGTTGTTGGCAATACGCGGCAGATCGCTGGTCAGGGCTTTTTCGTTCATGGCCTGTTTGGCATCTACGAGCAAATTGGTGTAATCCTCGTGATTGAAGCGATTCCAAAGTCCGTTTTCAATGTCGTAAAATTTATAATCGGTGTCAATCGACAAAACTTCGGGTTCGGGAAAGTATTCCACAACCATTTTGTTGGTTTTTTCGTCTATACGATAGCGCATCTTGGCAAAATCAAAACCTACCAGCACTTTAGCTTTGGCAATGACCAGTGCTTTCTTAGAATTTTTGAATAAATACAGAAAAGGTTTGTCGTCTTTGTAGTCGTAGATTTCGGTGAAATAGCCTTCCGCCATCACTACTTTGAATACTTTTTCGATGCGCTCAAGGAGAATCGTAGACGATTGCACCAATTGTTTATTGGTATTTAGTTTTTGGGTCAGCACATAAAAGATGCCAAATCCCAAGCTACCGCCCAATCCTAAGGTAATAATGAAAAAAATAAGTGATGACAGTCCCATAATTGTTGGATTTTGCGAAAGTTAGGTAAAATTTATGACCAATAGAATGTTGATTCTGTTGGACAGTTACTTTGGCAAAATCATTGCTTGATTAAAAATAAAAGTGTTATTTTGAGAATAATATTTCTGCACAAATCCTATGAAAAATATCTCCGCGTTGGTTATAATGTTAATGCTTGTGTTTGGTTTGACGCAATGCAATAAAAATAAAGAAGAAGATCCTACCCCTGCACCGGGAGTTACCAAAACTGAATTGTTGGCGGGTACATCTTCCAGAAATTGGGTGCTTATTTCGTCTAAAATAGATGGCAAAGAGATATTCAATCAATCCCTTGTGTGTACTCGGGATGATATCACCGTTTACCGCACTAATAAATCATATGAGATCAATGAAGGCGAGACCAAATGTCGTTCACAGGATCCCCAGATTTATGAGAAAGGAACGTGGGCCTTTAATGCCGGTGAGACCGAACTTATCATCAATAATGAACAGCGGTATACAATTCTGGAACTCAACAATGTAACGCTGCGCCTTTCGATAAAAACCCTTTTTGGCGAAACTGTTGAACGTACTTTTAAGAAAAACGGATAATTTATCTTTTGCAAAAACTTCTCGTTGTCATAGCGGGTCCTACCGCCGTTGGAAAAACTGATTTTTGTGTTCGTTTGGCACAAACCTTAAAAACTGAAGTTGTATCAGCCGATTCAAGGCAGTTTTATCGTGAATTGACCATCGGAACAGCCAAACCTTCAGAAGAAGAGCTTCAGGGTGTTTCGCATTACTTTATCAATTCCCATTCCATTGATGTCCTTTACAGTGCAGGCGCTTTTGAGCGCGACGCGTTGGTCGTATTGGATCAACTCTTTCAAAATCACGACATTGCTATTTTGACAGGCGGTTCCGGGTTATACATCAAAGCCGTTTGTGAAGGCTTGGACGATCTGCCCGAAACACCGCCCGAACTGCGCACTGAACTCATGAGCCGTCTTGAGAATGAAGGCCTTTATGCACTTCAAACTCAATTGCAGGCATTAGATCCTATTTATTGTGCAAACAATGACATTCAAAATACCCAACGCGTGGTACGCGCATTGGAAGTTTGTTTAATGACCGGCAGACCGTTCTCTTCTTTCAGAGAACACCAACCGGCGCAACGCCCCTTCCGAATTTTACAGATCGTGTTGGAACGGGAACGGGAAGAACTGTATCATCGCATTGACCTTCGAATGGAGCAAATGCTGGCGGCGGGTTTGGTAGAAGAGGCGCGTGCATTGGAAGCGTATCGTTGGCACAATGCATTGCAAACGGTTGGTTATAAAGAAGTATTTGAGTATTTGGACGGGCAGTACGATTACGAAGAAATGGTTCGGCTCCTGAAACGCAATTCGCGACGCTACGCCAAACGACAGATAACGTGGTTTAAGCACCAAGGCAATTTCAAAGGATTTCGGGCGGATGATTTTGAAGGTGTATTGCTTCAAATACGGTCAGAATTGGCAGAAATGAAATCCGAAAGCGAATAAAAAAGCGAGGCAAATGCCTCGCTTAAAAAAAGATAAGGGACTTCACGGCCGCCTTATTCTACTTCATATTGGTATATACATTTTGTACGTCATCGTCTTCTTCGAGACGCTCAATGAGTTTGTCCACTTCGGCGATTTCATCTTCGGAAAGTTCTTTCAATTCCGTCGGAATTCGGGTAAATTCCGCACCTTTCAGCTCGTACCCTTTTTCTTCCAAAAATTTCTGAATGGCTCCAAAAGCGGAGAATTCTCCATAAATATTTATTTCGTTGGTTTCATCGTCCAAGAAAACTTCGTCGCCGCCCAAGTCGATGAGTTCAAATTCAAGTTCTTCCAGATCAATACCTTCGTTGGCAATTTTGAAGAGACATTTGCGGTCGAACAGATAATCCAACATGCCTGAGGTTCCCAAACTGCCCCCCAATTTATTGAAATAACTGCGGACATTGGCTACGGTACGGTTGGTATTGTCGGTGGTCGCTTCGATCAGGATCGCAATGCCGTGCGGGCCTTTTCCTTCGTATACTATTTCTTTGTAATCTTCCTGATCTTTTGATATTGCCCGTTTGATAGCCCTTTCTACGTTTTCTTTGGGCATGTTGGCGGCTTTGGCATTTTGGATAATGGCCCGCAAACGAGAGTTATTCTGTGGATCAGAACCTCCTGATTTTACGGCCATTACGATGTCTTTACCGATTCGGGTGAAGACCTTCGCCATCATTCCCCAACGTTTTAATTTACTTGCTTTTCGGTATTCAAATGCGCGTCCCATATTAAATGAGTATATGTTAGTTAATTATAGTTCCAAAAGTACTTGATTTTTCAGAATGTCATCCATCGTTTCGCGTTGACGTATGATGTGCGATCCTCCCTGATAGATCAACACCTCAGCGGGTCGGAAACGGCTGTTGTATTGGCTGCTCATTGTAAACCCATAAGCCCCTGCGTTGAGGAGAGCAAGTGTATCATTTTCGTGCACTTCACTGATCGAACGGTCGGTGGCAAACGTATCTGTTTCGCAGATATAACCCACCACATCATACGTTTTGACTTGATCCGAAACAGGATTGGAAACGTTGACTATGTGATGATAAGCGTCGTACATCATCGGACGGATCAGATGATTAAGTCCCGAGTTGACGCCGATAAAAGTGCGATTAGGCGTTGGCTTTACCACATTGGCATTGACCAACAATACGCCGGATTCACTCACCAAAAACTTGCCCGGCTCGAACCACAATTGAAGTTTACGGCCCAATTTTTCGCTGAGGCCTAAAAACGCCTCGCTGAGCTTGGCGCCCAGCGCCGGCATATCGGTAATAGGATCGCCTTCTTTGTAAGCAACTTTAAACCCGCCGCCAAGGTCAATGATCTGAAGATTTGAAAAATCATTGGCAAAGGTAAAGATAACATCAGCCGCACGCACGAAAGCATCTGCTTCTTTGATGTCTGAACCCGTGTGTTGGTGCAGACCAACAACGTTGATCCCGTATTGATTAACAATGCGTAAAATAGCCTCACGTTGACGAATGTCGATTCCGAATTTCGAGCCTTCGTGCGCGGTCATGATCTTAGCGTTGCCACCCGCTGCTACGTTGGGTTTGATACGAATCATGCACGGCACATTTCCCCCGTAGCGTTGCCCAAATTTTTCCAGAACAATAAGATTGTCTAAATTGATGATCGAACCTACGGCAACGGCGGCTTCTATTTCATCAAAAGAAACTCCGCTGGGCGTAAAAGTGATCTGGGTTCCTTCATAACCTGCGTGCAATCCCAATTGCAATTCCTGCGGCGAAACAACGTCCAGCTCTACACCGTTTTGGCGCATCAATTTCAAAATGGAAATATTGGTGAGAGCTTTGCAGGCAAATTTTATCTTTAAATCGACCGATGGAAAAGCATTACGCAGCTGATTGATCTTATCGACAATTTTATCGGCATCATATACATAAAGCGGGGTTCCGAATTGCTGCGCGATGTCTAAAACAGGTATTCCTTGAATTTCGTAACGGTCGTTTACTAATTGCATGATGATTGGGTCTAATGCGTTCATCATTAATACATTGCCTTATGGCTTATTAATGATGACGTTAAAAAAAAGATGATTGGTTGAAAACGAAGCCGCAAAGATAGTTGATGCTTCCTCTTTTTCAAACCTCACCGAGTTGTGCAAAAACGGGAAATGTAACCGAACGCGCAGGAAAATCGCCCCAAACAGCGGCCAATCTATCAAATAATGACTCAATCGGATTATAGCCATTGGCCTTTTCAAACTTTCGGACACTCGACCAAGTATTCAGGTAATTGCACACTTGCTCCAACGTCCATTGGTAGGTTTGAAGAAAAACACTCTTCGCTACATTGGTATAAGGAAAAGGAATATCAGCATACTCATTTTCAATATGGCGGCGCTCAATATCCCAATAGTCACCTAGGGTATTTTGATAAAAATCCAGAATGACGGCATCTGTTTCAGGTGAAATTGTCAGTAATTCATAACCCCATACTGCCAAAATAGCACCTTTCTTTGCCACACGTTTTACTTCATTGTTAAAACGTTCAAAATCAAACCAATGCAACGCTTGCCCAACTGTGATCAGATCGAATGTTTGGTTCGGAAAAGGCGTTGTTTCGGCCGGACTGACTTGGTAATGAACGTTATCCAACGGAACTGCCTGATTGATTTGCGCCTGACTGAGATCCGTTGCTTCAACGTGCTGAAAGTGCTTGGCCAATACGGTGGCTACCTGTCCGTTACCGGTACCGCAATCCCACGCTGTATCGAAATTTTTAACTCTTTCTAAAACCCATTGATATAGCACCTCCGGGTAATCAGGGCGGTAAAGGGCGTAATCAGTGGCATGGCCGGAGAATAGATCTTTCATTTTGGAATTAATTTTACAAAATCTTTACACTGAAACTCAATTATGTAGATAACCCTCAAAGGATGTTTTTTTAACTTGCACCAAAATTAACCATTACTATGAAAAAACGGCTATTCCTACATTTCTTACTTTGTTTTGTCTCGTTTTCGCTTTTTGCGCAAATCCAATCAGGCCCAATGGTGGGATACTCTGAAATGCGGGAGGTGCTATTATGGGTGCAAACCAAGCAGCCTGCCAAGGTAAAGTTTGTGTATTGGGAGCAGGGAAATACGGCTCAAAAATGGACGACGGACGAAACAGTCACCGCTAAAAATACGGCATTCGTTGCCCGCCTCATTGCCGATCTGGTACAGCCGGGAAAAAAGTATGACTACGAAGTATGGATCGATGGCAAAAAAGCAGCCATTACGTATCCGTTAAGCTTTCAATCACAGACATTGTGGCAATGGCGCAGCGAACCGCCGGCGTTCAAATTTGCCTTTGGCAGTTGTGCATATGTAAATGATGCCCCTTACGATCGTCCGAGTGCATATGGTGGAGAGTACGAAATATTTAAAAGCATTGCTTCACAAAAGCCTGATTTTATGCTCTGGGGCGGCGATAACGTATATACGCGCGATCCGGATTGGAATACGCGTACGGGTGTTTTGTACCGCAATACCCATACCCGTTCGTTGCCCGAGATGCAGCCTTTGCTGGGTTCGGTACACCACTACGCGATCTGGGACGATCACGATTACGGCCCCAATGATTCTGACCGTAGTTTTGCTTTGAAAAACGTTACTTCAGAGGCCTTTCGATTGTTTTGGGGAAATCCCAATTACATTTTTGAAGGTGCCTGTACGGGCACCTTTGAGTGGAACGATGTCCAGTTTTTCCTGTTGGACGACCGTTGGTTTCGTGCTCCCAACAACCGCGCCGATGACCGTACTTACTTCGGAGAGGCGCAAATCAATTGGTTAATTGATGCATTGACCCTCAGCAAAGCCCCTTTTAAATTTATTGTATCCGGAGGCCAGATCATCAATTCGGCAGCGTTGTTTGAAAATTATGCGATTTACGGAGAAGAAAGAACTCGTTTTCTGCAAAAGATCGCAGATGCAAAAATTCCCGGCGTTATATTCTTAACGGGCGACCGTCACCACACGGCATTGCACAAACTGGAGCGTTTCGGCACGTATCCTTTGTACGATTTTACCATTTCACCGCTTACTTCGGGTGCCGGCAAACCAAACGATGAAGAGAAAAAGGCTCAAACATTTGTGGACGGAACGGTTGTGGAAAATACGCGCAATTTCGGCATGTTCGAGATCACCGGGCCTGCCAAAGAAAGAGCCTTGAAAGTGACTGTTTATAATGCCCAAAATAAGCAACTCTGGACGCGTGAGATCAAAGCAAGTGAGTTGAAATAATTTTAATCGCAGTAAACTGAGAATTGTATGGATTTACGCGTCGCACTTGTTCAAACTTCATTGTATTGGGAAAGCCCAACGGCCAATTTGGCCATGTTGGAAGAGAAAATTGCCGCTATTGAGCAGCCTGCGGATCTCATTGTATTGCCCGAAATGTTCACGACGGGTTTTACAATGAAGCCTGAAACGGTAGCTGAGCCTATGAATTTTACGACTTTTAAGTGGATGCGCCAAATGGCGGCTCAAACGGGTGCGGTCGTTACGGGAAGTTATGTTGTAAAGGAAAATGGTAACTACTTCAATCGCCTGCTTTGGATGCAGCCCGATGGCGAATTTGATTCTTACGACAAGCGCCATTTGTTTCGGATGGGCAAAGAACACGAACACTATGCCGCCGGTGAGCGTCGAATCATCAAAGAGATCAAAGGTTGGCGCGTGTGTCCATTGATATGCTATGACCTGCGGTTCCCGGTCTGGGCACGCAACCAACAGTTAGAGTACGATTTATTGGTCTATGTAGCCAATTGGCCGGCAGTTCGACGCCAGATATGGAATACACTTTTGCAGGCCCGATCCATTGAAAACCTAAGTTATGTAGTGGGGGTAAATCGAGTGGGAGAGGATGGTAATAAATTGTTTTACGCGGGGGATTCAGCTTTTGTTGATTTTAAAGGAGAATTGCTCAGTCGTCGCAACGCTAACGAAATGATTATAGAGCAAACGCTTGATTACGAAGCGTTACAGGCGTTTCGAGAGCGTTTTCCGGCGTACTTAGATGCTGATAGGTTTGAGATTCGTTAGAGCTTTGTTGAACCGATAAATGGTAAACTGAAAAATGTAAAAGGATTGTTCCCGGTCTACTATTAAAATAAGTAAAGGTGAAAAACACCGACGATGGCGTTAGATATCCAAAAAGCTTCGGAGAAGCCCAACATTTGTAGAAATTTTAGTCATTAATTAACCACAAAGCTTCGGAGAAGCTCAACATTGATGTAATGTTTTGGGTTGTCGTTTTTCATCTCAAAATTCCACAATCGTATACGCCGCCTGATGCGGTTGGCGGGTTTGGTCGCCGATCTTGGTGCGATTGCGGTCGTCGTCGTGGATTACTAATAAACGATTAGCACTGATTGGCGTGAGGTCTTCGGCTTTGTGCGTAAATTTTAGCGGTTGGCCGGTGGTGCGGTCTTTGACCAAATGAAGCTTGTTGCTTTTCAATTCCGCTTCCGTTGCCCACCACAGGTACGCGCTGTTGAGTTGTGTTTCACTTTCCATAGAAGTCAGCACCCAAAATACGTTGCGTTTGGCATCAAACTCAATGCATGAAAGTGCGAGCGGTTTGGGAAGACCGGGTTCCAAGGCCGCAATGTCAATATCGGCTAAGGTCTGAAAGTCGGTACCTGCAATGAGCGAGTCGCCATTAAAACGATACGAAACTGTCAACACTTTGGCTTTGTATTTAAAATCGTCGAATTTTTTACCTTCTTCCCGAATCCCGAAAAAGAGTTTATTATTCGTAGCCGCAAAGCCTTCCACTTTAAAATAAGGCATACCGTCAGGAAATTCCGACGAGCGTAAGGTTTTAGACAATGCTTTACGCAAACCCATTGAAAACTTTTCGCCCGTTGCCAAATGAACTGCTTTCGGTTGAATAGCCTGAGGATTGCCATTGACGGGCCAATAAAGCAGCGCGTTATAACTGTCCCATTCATTGCTACCTTCTTTTACGCGGTCAAAAGCGGTGGTTAAAAAAGCTGTTTTATGATCGGGAGTCAGGGCAAAATCTTCGTATTTCTGCGAAGTTTTGAAAAGATTTTGGGTAAGATAGGTTGGTTTACTGCCAAAAACGCCCGCTTCGGCATACGCCCAATAAAAGACTGAGGCATCGGTGCCGGGCATATCTTTGTCATTGGCAATTGAAATGTTTTTGCCATCGTTCAAAACCGCCGACGCTTCGCACCATACTTCCCGTCCTGCAGCCTGAAGTCCTGATTGAAAACAATCAATAAACCCTTCTTTTACAATAGTGCCGCCTGTTTGCAGTTTAGAAGCAGGGCGTTGACAGGCATTGAAAAATAAAAGAAAGCCTATGGCAAAAGCAGAAGACAAGTAAGAGATTTTCATGGTCGAATGCACAGTTTTAAAGAAAAGGAATACAGTGTATAAAGTTGGTATAATCAGCAGTCTGACGGACCGGGCCGCAACGGCACGCCGTTGCGGTACCGTGTCCCCGTTCAAAACCGTCAGACCGCTAACTCTTAAAAATCTACATCCGAGCTTTGATGATGTTGGTAAACTCGCGAGACTTGAGCGAAGCACCACCGATCAGACCGCCATCAACGTCAGGGCAAGCGAAGAGTTCTGCTGCATTTTTTTCGTTGCAGCTTCCGCCATACAGGATAGTGGTATCGTCAGCTACTTGCTCGCCGTATTGACCGGCGATGTGTGCGCGCAATTCCGCGTGCATTTCCTGCGCCTGTTGCGACGAAGCCGTCAAGCCCGTACCAATTGCCCAAACAGGTTCGTAAGCAATTACTACTTTACCGAAATCTTCGGCCGACAGATCAAAAAGAGCAGCAGTGATCTGTGCTTTTACGATAGCTAAGAAATCTTCGTTTTGGCGTTGTTCCAACAATTCACCGCAACAGAAAATAGGTTTCAAACCGTTTGCCAAAGAAATTTTTACCTTTTCGGCCAATAACTCATCGGTTTCTCCAAAATATTGGCGGCGCTCGCTGTGTCCGACCAGCACGTAAGGCGTACCCAGAGCAGCAAGCATAGCGGCCGAAATCTCTCCTGTATAAGCACCCGATGCTTTTTGGTGACAATTTTGTGCTCCCAAAGAGATGCGGTCTACTTCTTCAACGTATTTCTGTAATACCGGCAGGTAGATGTAAGGCGTACACAGGACAACTTCCACGTCGCCAATCACTTCGTCGCGAACCATATTGACCACTTCAGAGGTAAGAATGAGCGCCTCGTCGAGGGTCTTGTTCATTTTCCAGTTGCCGGCTACTATTTTTTTTCTCATTGGAATAGAGGAGTTTGAATGAATATTGGGTTGATTTTATTTCGTATATTCAGGCTTTGAAAGTACTTTCCTGCTGTTTGCATGAAAACTTCAAAATTAGTTGAAAAAGAGCTTTTGCCTGTAAAGAAAGCGTTGCGAAATTAGTAAGAATATATTAATTCAAAACGGCACTTTTTTGGGTATATTTTTTGTTTTTCTAAGAAATAACAATAACTTTACTAACAGCCAATCGTTTTTTCCGGGGGTAGCTATGGTACGACGTTATATATACTTGGCCCTTTTATCCTTTTTACCTTTTTTCATCTTCGCTCAAAAAAGCACCAGGAAAGAAGATAAGTTCGGGTACTTTTTGTTGGGGAATTCCAAATTCACGCGAATTCCCTTTGAATTACACGCAAATCTTATTGTTGTTCCGGTCAAAGTCAATAACTCTGATACCCTTCATTTTATTCTTGATACAGGTGTAAGCTCGCTTATTATTACAAATCCTGCAGCGGTTAAAAAGCAAAATCTGCGCTATACACGCCGCGTGCAACTCACAGGGGCGGGCGAAGGACAATCGTTGAGTGCTTCGGTAGCGATCGGTAATGTGATCGAAATGGGTCGTATGCGGGCTACATATCAAAACATCGTAGTATTGGAAGAAGATGTACTGCAACTTTCTGAATATGTTGGCATTCCTATTGATGGTATATTTGGTTATGAAGTATTCAATAATTTTGTGGTGACCATTGATTTTACCAATCGGGAACTGGTTTTGATAAAACCTGAAAGCTACAAATACCGTCGCAAACAAGGAGACAGATATCCCATTATTATTGAAGACACCAAACCCTATGCAGATGTTATTGCATTGGTTGGAAATGGAAAAGAACTTCCTATTCGAGTGGTGATCGATACCGGGGCGGGCCATGCGTTGTTGATCGATAAATCGTACGATAACAAAATTCAACTTCCTGAGAAAGTCCTGCGTGCCCAATTAGGGCGAGGACTTAATGGGGTGATCAATGGAAACTTAGGTAGAATCGATAAAGTCCGTTTTGGAAAATATGAACTGGACAATGTACTGGCCTCTTTTCCCGACAGTTTGGCTTTTGGGGTAAAATTCGCGGCCCGTACCGAACGACAGGGTAACATTGGCTGTGAATTGCTGCGGCGTTTTCGGGTAACCTTCAACTATGCAGATCGGTATATTGTTCTTAAACCTGTCAAACGCCGTTTAAAAGAGACCTTTGAACACGACATGAGCGGGATGGAATTGCGGGCAAAAGGTGTTGACCTTCGTAAATTTTACATTGACAAAATTGTAGAAGGTTCCCCGGCGTGGGAAGCCGGATTGCAGGAAGGCGATGAGGTACTGTTTATCAATAATAAATCTTCAGACGATTTAGTCATCAGTGAAGTCTATAAACTGCTTCAGAAAGGAGAAGGCAAAGAAATTACGCTTCTTATTCGTCGAAAAGGAAGTATACAATTTGCCAAATTCCAATTGAAGCGAATGATCTGAAAACAAAACCTTATAGGTCTGTTTGTCAACTGTAAACAGACCTATAAGGTTTATATGCGTATTTTTAAGAAGGAAAGGAAATCTTACCCATTGATACACTTGGGACCCCTTCTCTGCTGCCAAAATCGGTGGGTTGACCACACAGTGTTTCGTTGGCCAGAATGGCAAACAGGACGGCTTCTTTGGCATCGCCGGCTATTCCTAAGGAATCGGTAGCGTCCATCGGAAAATTCGGTAGCAATTCGCCCAATGCACCCACCAATACAGGATTATGCATGCCCCCGCCACTCAGATACAACCGATAGCTTTCTTCTTCTTTACAAACCCTCAGGATGGATTCTGCAATGGTTTCTGCCGAAAATCGGGTCAATGTAGCCATGATATCTTCCGGGGCTAAAGAGGTAGTATCGCTGCGTTGTTGTGCCAAGCGCACATAGTCTAAATTAAACAATTCCGGACCCGTTGTTTTGGGAAAAGGTGCTTCAAAAAAAGGATCTTTTTTCAGAAATTCCAGAAGGTCGGCATTTACTTTTCCGCTTGCGGCAATTTCACCGCCTTTATCGTACGGCAAATTGAAAAATTGACGGGCAAAGGCATCGACTAACGTATTTCCCGGACCTGTATCGGTTACAAAAACTTCCTCCGCATTTAAAGTGCCGGGCAGATAGGTAAAATTGGCAATTCCACCCATGTTGAGCATAATGCGATTTTCGTCTTTTTTGGAAAAAATAAAATAATCGCCATACACCGCCAATGGCGCGCCTTCGCCGCCGGCAGCACAATGTTTTTGCCGAAAATCGCTGAGAGTAATGATTCCTGTTGTGACGGCAATATGATCACCGTCGCCAATTTGCAGGGTTGCATTGGGATATTTTTTGAGGCGGTGCAGGATTTTCGGAGCGTGAAAAACGGTTTGTCCATGACTTGCAACGATATCTATATCCTGCGGTTCAAGCTGAAATTTTTTCAAACAGTCCAACACCAGTTTGCCGTGAAGCTGTCCGGTCCATGCGTTTAGCAGGCAAAGATGTTGAAAATCAATTTCTTTCTTGGCAAACACTTTTCTGATCTCATCTTTGATGTCTTCGCTGAATGAGACGGTATCGAAGTGTTCGAGCGTGACACTTGTAGTCGAACCGCTGCCGCTGAAACGACACACGGCAACGTCTAATCCATCCATGGAAGTGCCCGACATAAGGCCTATGATTCGGCGTTCCGGTTTTTGGGCGATGTGGAAAAGTTTTGTTAGGTTTGGATTCATATAAAAGTCGATGTCAATACTCAATTGAAAAATCGATCGGTGTTTAATTTTGTGTTATGTGGGCAGGAAACGATCAATATCAATTTTTTGAAAGTATACTTTTTGAAACCCTCGGGCACACCATTGAAGTGACAGAGGCTCGATTTGTTTCGGGAGGAAGTATCAATACGGCCGCCCGAATTTTTACGCCCGAAGGTACGTTTTTTGTTAAATTTAATCACGCCGAAAAAGAAGATATGTTTGAAAAAGAGGCGCGTGGATTAGCACTGTTACGAAAAACAAATGCGATTCACATTCCTCTTGTGCATGGGTATGGTAAAAACGGAGGCAAGGCCTATTTGATTCAGGAGTTTGTGGAGAACGGAGGACAGCGCCCCGATTTTTGGCGGATTTTCGGACACGCGTTGGCCGCACTTCATTCCCACACGCGTCCCGATTTTGGGTTAGACTTTGATAATTATATCGGCTCGCTGGAGCAGGTCAATACATTTGTCGAAAATGGGATTGACTTTTTTATAGAAAATCGCCTGCGCGCCCAGGCAGGATTGGCATTGTACAATAACTTGATTGACCATGAATTGTACAACCGCTTGGAGCGATTTTATCCCCTTCTTAAAAACTTACTTCCCAACGAACGCCCGGCACTTCTGCACGGGGATCTGTGGTCGGGTAATTTTCTGGTCAATGAACAGGGGCGGGTTGCCTTGGCAGATCCCGCTCCTTATTATGGTTTACGAGAAGCTGAAATTGCTTTTACGCACCTTTTTGGCGGTTTTGACGATGAATTTTACGATAATTATGAAGAAGCCTTCCCGCTTGAACCTCATTTTGAAGCGCGCATTCCCATTTATAACCTGTACCCGTTGCTGGTTCATGTCAATCTTTTCGGGAAAAGCTATTTGCCTCCCGTCGAACGACTTGTCAAGCGTTATGTCGGTGTTTAAAATTTCACGTTTTAAGTAAAAAATTGGATGAAAAGCAGGGCGATTTAAAATTGTACATTTTTTATAAAAATCAAAATTTTATTTTTCTGTTTTCGATTGCAAAAATATAATATTTTGTAGTTTTGTGTAATACAGTTCTACAAAATCAATCTCAACGGAAAATATGGAAACGAACATTGCTCAACACATTGCAGTGCCCGTAGGTGTAACGTTAGACCGTTATATCATGCACAACCAAAACGCCTTTCCATTTGCTACAGGAGAACTTTCCCAATTACTGAGAGACATCGCTTTGGCCGGAAAAATCATTAACCGTGAAATTAATCGCGCCGGTTTGATCGATATTACGGGAGGTTTTGGAACCGACAATGTTCAGGGCGAGGCACAGCAAAAATTGGATGTGGTGGCGAACATTCGTTTTATCCGGGCGCTTATCAACGGCGGCGAAGTATGCGGAATTATTTCGGAAGAAGAGGACGATATTATCTATACCGGAAATAACCAAAGCAAATACGTAGTGGCCATTGATCCGTTGGATGGTTCTTCCAATATCGACGTTAACGTTTCTATTGGTACTATTTTTTCGATTTACCGTCGTGTGAGTCCGCTTGGCGAGAAGCCAACATTGGAAGATTTTCTGCAAGGCGGAGATAAGCAGGTAGCCGCCGGGTATATTTTATACGGTTCTTCCACCATTTTGGTCTATACTACGGGAAACGGTGTAGCGGGTTTTACCTATGATTTTTCGTTGGGAGAATTCATTCTTTCTCACGCGGATATTCGCAGCCCCTTGGATGGGAAGATCTTTTCGTACAACGAAGGAAACTATAACAGTTACGAGAGTTTTGTACGAGAGTACCTGATCAAGTGCCGTAAACGCAAATATTCTGCACGGTATATTGGCTCGTTGGTAGGCGATTTTCACCGGAATCTGTTGAAAGGCGGCATTTATTTATATCCTCCAACCAATAAAGATCCTAAAGGGAAATTGCGCCTTTTGTACGAGTG
The DNA here is from genome assembly GCF_965279615.1 of Runella sp. Classification (NCBI taxonomy): domain Bacteria; kingdom Pseudomonadati; phylum Bacteroidota; class Cytophagia; order Cytophagales; family Spirosomataceae; genus Runella; species Runella sp. The sequence continues at coordinate 2,067,966 of NZ_OZ257252.1, forward strand.
TTTTCCGTTGGCAATGATTGCCGAACAGGCGGGGGCAAAAGCCGTTAACGGTTTTCAACGGGTGTTGGAAATAACGCCGGAATCACTGCATCAACGCGCACCGCTTTACATTGGCGCAGAGACGATGGTCAATGAGTTGATGAATTTAATGTAATTGAAGTTTAAAAACGACCTAACCGATAACGGGCAGAGATGAATATGCCTGCGGTATTGAGCTTTATTTTCCCCAAACCTACCTGCGACAACGGGATTTTAAGATAAGGCTCTCCCTGTAGTGTGAATCTTTTGCTTATTTGACGCTCAAAACCCATTGATACATTTAACACTCCAAACCAATAACTACCGGTAGAGCCTTCCCAATCAGGCCATTTGATGTTATAGGAATGGGGAGGATAAATGTAAATATATTTCTCGTTGATCATTTTATAACTTGAAATTCCCAATGACACAAACCATCTTTTATCGGCGGCTTGGGTAATGTCATAGCGCAGATTGAAGGGAATATCCAATACTTTACAGGCGGCTTCAATGTTGCTGGGGCGCGCTTTTTGTGAATTCCATGCTTCCGGCCAGATGTATTGGCTGCCGAGGGCATCGTACAGTTTCATCGCCCGAATAGCGCCCGCCTGCACGCTGAATCTGTTGTTGAATCGGTATTCCAACATAGCGCCCAACGTAATGCCCGGGCGTTTCATTTGATCAAATCCAATAAAACTCAAATCCGGTGCGGCTAATACTCGTAGACTCAACCCCGGCTTAAAGACGGAAGCAACTCCCGTTTCCGGTTTTTTAACGATTGCCAAAGGCGCCGGAGGAGTGGCGTACGAAACTTCAATAGGTGCATGAGCCACCTTTAGAAGCTTCCACTGATGGATTGAAAGTTCATTTGGAGTACTGATTTGTGGCGTCATAACTGCCGTTTCCAGACCGTTATTGCCGGCCGGAACGGAAGAATTGATCGAAGTGGATTTTTCTGAAGCCGGCGTAGAGGCAGATGAACGGTCGGGTGATAAAAGCTTGTTTTGATCAGCAGTTATTAAATTGCTTTTCTTACCTAACGAACCTGAAAATTCGTTTTTGATCTTCCTGTTGGCAGCATTTACCGGTTGTTGGTCTGCCGTTGATCCGGTTTTGGACGACGAGTGTTTTGTCGAAAAGGCAACAGCAGGAACGGTTGAAAGGGTCGGATTTACCTCACGCATTTTTTGACCTGATTTCACTTTCGAACGTTCAGCCTTATAGGTCGTCGTTGATATGCGGGAAGGCGATTCGGGAGAACCGGCTTTTTTAGTGTCGGCAGCCTGTTTTTTGGGGTTGATGAGATCGTCCTTTTTATCTTTTGTTGAAGCAAGAGTAGAGGCAGCAGCAACTGTTTTGTCTGAAACGTCCTCTTTATTTTCAGAAGCATTGGCTGGGAAAACGCCTTTGGTTCCCTCCACTTCGGCTTGCTTCAATTCCGTTTGTTGTTTGAGATCGTTTTGTTCAGGACTGTTGGAGGTATTTTCGGGAGAAAGCTTCGTCTCTTTTTCACTTCCTGCGTTGGGTTGATTCGACGCCAAACTTTGATGTGAAACGGAGGACGTTCCTGTAGAATCTTTAGAGGCCAACGTTTTAAGTTGAGGCCACAATACATAACCGCCAACGCTGAAAACAGATAAAACTAAAAGCAATAGAAGAATCGGTAACAACAGAGGCCTTTTTTGAATGCCTCCGTTATTATCCAGCTTTTTGCGCATCTTGGCCCATGCCTGGGGTTCATATTCCGGTTCAAACTCCTCAGCAGATTTTCTGAAGAGTTCGTCCAGTTCATCGTCCGGAAACTCTTGCATACTCATTGCTTTTCTTTTTAGATAACATAACTCTTAAATTTTCGCGGGCACGTGCCAAATTTGATTTGGAAGTCCCCTCACTTATGCCCAGTTGCCGGGCGATTTCTTCGTGTGAATAACCATCAATGACGTACAAATTAAAAACAGTGCGGTAAGCCGGAGTAAGCTGTTGAATAAGCTCGATCAGATCTTCGTGTGCCAACTGACTGTATGCGTTGTCACCGTCGGAAGCGGCAACAGTATTTTCAGCTACACTGAGATCAGTGTGGTTTTGGTATTTTACATTTTGGCGATAATGGTCCAATGCAGTATTAATCATAATGCGCCGTAACCATATTTTAAAGGGTTTTTCAGCATCGTATTTCTGAACTTTTTGGAATATTTTCAGAAAACCGTCGTTGACCACTTCCAGAGCTTCTTCCCGATTAGGCACATAGCGCATGCAAACTCCCATGGCGTAACCGTAGAATTGCTTATAAAGCAATTCCTGACACTTGCGGTCGTTTTGCAGACAGCCTTCAAGCAGTTCCGGTAAAGTTTTCAACGCACGAGAAAATAACATCCAGTATCAGTTTACGGAAATTTGAAATGATAGGTTGCGTCTATGGCTCTGAAAAGATAAGATTTTTTTTATAGAAGTAGAATAACCAAAAGCAAAATGCAGAAGTTCAGACATTGATTTTTGTATCGGCCCGGTGAATGTATTATTTTTTTCTAAAGTTATCTTTGAAAAATGAAACAGAGAGCAACGCTATCGTAAATACCTTTCCAAAATTCACTTCATATAGAATTTTCAAAGATAGAATATCCTAAACTATTTAAGTACCTGTTCAAAATCAGTTTAAATTATTGGCCGGTTGTTTGACCCCATCCGGGGTCAAACAAAATAATGTAAATTAATTCTTATGGCTTACTTATTCAATATACCATTATACTTATTTTTTGAACAATGAGGCAACTATATTTCGGGAGATCGTTTCAAAAATAGCTACTATTCCATAGAACAACCGGCAGTGAAAGAGATCAAATAAAAACTCACTTCACTACTGAGAAATAACATTTAAGCAGCAACAAAAAGAGCAGAGGGTTTTCCGTCTGCTCTTTTCATATAAAATCAATAAGAAATTACTTGCCTACCTTCTTCGCTTTTGCGCTTGTTGTTGCAGCGGCTTTTGAGTTCATTTCCATATAATCCACCACCAAATGGCTCAGGGATTTTACGCCCAATGTGAAACCGCTTTCGTCGATGAAAAAGTCAGGGGTGTGGTGCGAAGGAACGTCGTAAGGGCTTTTGCCTTTGGGCATTCCACCCAGGAAGAAAAAGAAGCCCGGGATTTTCTTTTGGAAATAGCTGAAATCCTCGGCCCCCGTTTGAACGGGAGAAATGATAACGTTTTCTTTTCCTGCCAATGCTTCCAGCGTTGGAATCATTTTGTCCGTAAGTGCAGGATCATTCACCGTTGCAGGATAGCCGATACCGATTTCAACATCTGCTTTTGCGCCGGCACTTTCGGCAATATTGGTAGATATTTCTTTGATACGACGGTGTACCAATGCCTGTTGATCGTCGCCAAATGTCCGAATGGTACCGATCATTTCCAGTGATTCAGGGATAATATTGTAACGAATTCCACCATGAATAGCGCCTACGGTGACAACGGCAGGGTTTTCGGTAATGTTTACATTACGGCTAACAATGGTTTGCAGACCCATTACGATCTGTGAAGCCGTCACGATAGGGTCTACGCCCGACCAAGGAGACGCGCCGTGTGCCTGTTTTCCTTTCAGTTTGATGGTCAATTGGTCAACCGCCGCCATCGTAGCGCCCGGACGGTAACGAATCTTGCCAACCTCCGTTTGAGAATTGATGTGTAGCCCAAAAATGGCATCTACTTTTGGATTTTCCAATGCACCTTCTTCGATCATACGGTTGGCGCCAAACGTCTGCCCGTTATAAACTCCTTCTTCGGCCGGTTGAAAGATCAACTTTACCGTTCCGGACAAATCTTTTTGCATAGAAGCCAATACTTCTGCAACACCCATTAAGATCGCTACGTGGCTATCATGCCCACACGCGTGCATAACGCCCGTTTTCTGGTTGTTGAATTCCGTCATTACTTTCGATTTGAACGGTACGTCTACTCGCTCCGTTACGGGCAAGGCATCCATATCCGCTCTCAGTGCTACCACCGGACCGGGCTTACCTCCTTTGAGTACCGCCACTACGCCCGTTACGGCTACTTTTTCGCGAACTTCGTAGCCCAGTTTACGCAGATGTTCGGCCACGATATTGGCGGTTCTTACTTCTTGGTTTCCTAATTCAGGATGTTCGTGAAAATCGCGACGCCACGCAATGACTTTACTTTCAATGGCATCGGCCGACTGATTAATGACGGGTTTGAGGCCGCTTTGAGCAAAGCCGGTAGAAAGGCTAAGCCCCGCAATAATGCCGCATAAGATAGGTTTGTTCATGAAGTTATTAGTTGTCGTTAAGAAAAATTTCAAGCAATTTATGAAAAATCGGAATGGTATGTTCGATATTCGCGGTTTAAACCATTGAGATTAATGCAAAAACTTCTTTTCATAGACCGCGACGGGACCATTATTGCAGAACCGCCCGTTGACTTTCAGGTAGATTCATTAGAAAAACTGGCTTTTTTACCTAAAACCATCTCCAACTTACGCCGTTTAGCTGAAGAAACGGATTTCGGCTTTGTGATGGTGACCAATCAGGATGGATTAGGCACTGATTCCTTTCCTGAAGATACTTTTTGGCCTGCTCAAAATAAAATGCTCCAAACGCTGGAAGGTGAAGGTGTTACGTTTCAAAATATTCACATTGATCGTAGTTTCCCACACGAAAACGCTCCCACGCGCAAACCGGGTACGGCGTTATTGAACGAATATTTCAGCGATGCGTACGACCTGGCCCATAGTTACGTCATTGGTGACCGCCTGACGGATGTGCAGTTGGCGGTAAATTTGGGCGCCAAAGCTATTTTATTTGCGTCAGAATGGCCCGCTGATTTACCCAAAGAGCAGCACGATGCCATTTCGTTGGTAAGTAAAGATTGGGATGAAATTTATGAACATCTGCGTTTGCCCGCGCGTACTGCCACCGTAGAGCGCAATACCCGCGAAACCCAAATTAAGATAGAACTCAATCTTGACGGCAACGGGCATTCAGAAATGCACACAGGCATTGGCTTTTTTGACCATATGCTCGACCAATTGGCCAAACACTCAGGCGCAGATCTGAAAATAACGGTTGAAGGCGATCTTCACATCGACGAACACCACACCATCGAAGATACAGCTTTAGCCCTTGGAGAAGCGTACCGCAAAGCTCTTGGCGATAAGCGCGGCATCAGTCGCTATGGCTTTTTACTACCGATGGATGAAGCATTGGCCCAAGTCGCCATTGATTTTTCGGGCCGGCCGTGGTTGGTTTGGGAGGCTGATTTTAAACGGGAAAAGATCGGTGAAATGCCGACTGAGATGTTTTATCACTTTTTCAAATCATTTTCAGATACGGCGCTTTGCAATCTGAACATTCAATGTACCGGCTCCAACGAGCACCACAAGATTGAATCTATCTTTAAAGGATGGGCAAAAGCCATCAAAATGGCGGTAAAACGTGATCTGAAAGCGTTGGATGTATTGCCCTCCACCAAAGGAGTTTTATAATTCTTAAAAAAAACGAATTAAGTTTGTATCGAAGCACCTTACCTTATTACTTTTGCAGGAAGTACAAAAAGGTTTCACCTATTTAAAATCATCATAATGGACTTAAGAACTATTGGTACAATTATATTTTATGTTGTGTTACTTGGAATCGCATTTTGGGTAGGAAGTATTTTGGAAAGCCAAGAGCGCAACTACAAAAAATTCTTTAAAGACTAGGTACAATCGTACGAAGCAGCAATGCTTTTTGTACGTAGAAAAGAACGAGCGATTGGAAGCATCCGATGGCTCGTGTTTTTTTATACGCAACCTTAAATCGCATCGGCGTTCCGATATACTAATTATGGACATTAAAGGAAGAGTTATCCAGTTATTGGCTTTACAAACGGGTGAAGGCAAAAACGGCGCATGGAAAAAACAGGATTTCGTCATTGAAACCGACGGACAATACCCAAAAAAGATATGTATTTCGGCTTGGGGAGATAAGATCAATGAAAGCGCCCTGCAAGTTGGCAACGAAGTAAACGTTTCTTTTGACGTTGAAAGCCGCGAATACAACGGTCGTTGGTACACTGACGTTAAAGCATGGAAAATTGATGCGCTTGGCGCGGGTGGTTTTGACGCTTCTCCTGCTCCTGCCACTTCCGGCACATCGGGCACGTCTACTCGCCCTACAACTGAGTTGCCGTCTACTTTCCAAAGCGGTGATGAAGATAATCTGCCGTTTTAGTTTTTAATCATCAGACATGGCAAGTTTTTCTTCTACAAGATCAAACCTTGCCATGTCTGATAAAATCAGCAAAAGATTTTTTTTCTGCTGATTCAAAGGCTTTCCTTCATTTTCAAATACACTCCATTCGTCCAACCAAAACCATCCTGATTGGGATATTCGCCGTCTTGAGCGGAAACATCATCTGTCAACACGTTGTATTTTTCCATCATTTTGCCCGTTTTGGCGTAATACGCTTCGTTATTGGTCATCCAGTTTGTTTTTATCAGGTTTGCCAAGTCATCAAAATCATAGTTTTTAAAGCCCTGATAGGAGATCCATTGCAGCGGAGCCCAGCCGTTGGGGGCATCCCATTGCTCGTGTGTAAATTGAAGTGTGGTCAACAAGCCGTTTTTCTTCAAAAACTTTTCCTCCAACACTTTCGCCACCTGCGTTGCCTGCGCTACTGTTGACAATGAAAAAAACAATGGAAAGGTGGCTGCCAAGGTGTAGCTATTCGTTTGTTGGTTCAGTTTCCAATCATAATCAAAATAAAATCCCTGGGCCCCGTTCCAACAATAAGTTTGGATAGCTAATTGTCGTTGGGTTGCTTTCTGATGATAAATGGCTGCTAAAAAGGTATTCCCCTGTAACTCATAGGCATATTGCAGACTTTTTTCAAGATTCCAAATCAAACAATTCAAATCAACGGGAATAAGGTCTGTGGTATGAATGGTTGCCATGGATTCGCGATCCTTAAACCATCGGCTGCTGAAATCCCAGCCTGACTCAGCCGCCGCCCGCAAGTGTCGGTACACATCTTCCGGAGATTGATCTTTTATCTGCGCCGCCAACGCAACATCTTCTTTGTAAGCTTCGGGTCTTGGTTGTGGAATGTCGTCCCAATACCGATTCAAAACGCTTCCGTCAGGCAACATTACGACACGACCTTTCGACGATGTTTCTTTACTTTTTATTGATAATTCCTCACGGCCGCGCATCCAAAATGCATATTCTTTTTCCAATTGAGGCAAATAGTATTGCCAAATCTTTTCACCTTTTTGGGCTACCAACAACTCAACCATTAAGGCAAAAAAAGGAGGTTGCGAACGTCCCAGGTAATACGTGCGATTGCCATTGGGAATAAAACCAACAGTATCGATCAAATAAGCAAAGTTATTGATCATACTTTCGATTAGATCCTCGCGCCCCGAAGCTTGCAGCCCTAACATTGTAAAATATGAATCCCAATAATAAATCTCCCTGAACCGCCCGCCGGGAACCACATAGTTGAACGGAAGCGGAATTAGACTTCCTGTATCTTTTGCTTTTTCAGGCTGTCGGGTCAATACCTCCCATAGATCTTCCAAATGCTGCCGGAGCGGTTTGTGGAGGTCGCTGTGATAATCGGTAAGTTGTTCGGCAGGAAGCGTAAAATTCTCTTCAACGAATGTTTTTAAATCGAAACTCGGTTGATTCTTCTGCCGATCATACTGCTCAACTATCTGAACAATAGGATATTTGGCAATTGCATCTGAAAATGTTTTTGAGTCAGGAAATAAGGTACTCTGCTGTACATCATTATACAACGACTGAAAATTTTCAGCAAATGCAGCATCTGAATGTTGAGATTCGGGTAAAGTCATTCGTACATAGTATTAAAAATGATACATCAATGATCCGCTCAATGTCCACCCACCGAGTTGATCTCAAGCGTGACATTTTTGCCCTGCAAACGACTGAATAAGATCAAAACCACAATTAGCAATCCGATGGGTATGAGCGAAAAGTAAAAAGCCGTTTGTCCGCCGTAATGTTCAAATACGTAGCCCGTAATGAGCGAGCCGGTCGTGCCGCCCAAGGCCGAAAAAATGACGATCAAACCCGACATCAGGCCGTGTTTGTTAACAGGCAATGAACTTAATATCAATGAATTGATAGCAGGGTAGATAGGTGCTAAGAATAATCCGATCATTGGAAAGATAAACGCTGCCAATGGAGCATTTCCCCAACCCGTAACGCCGCTTGTTGCGGCATTTTGAGCCAACGGCAGCGCAATCACTACCAAAGCCGCCGAAATCGCCAAACAACCAATCAGCACAAACAGCCAATTGAGTTTTTTCAACAATACACCGGCCAAAAATCGCCCCACCGCCGTAGCAATCGCCAACAGGCTTGCCATCTGAATACTCAATGCATTGGGCAAATGCAGCACTTTATTGTTGAATGTAGGCAGCCAACTCATAATACTTTGTTCGATCAATACATACGTAAAGGCACAAATGACAAAAACGAGCACCAAAGGCAGTATGACCAAACGAAACATGTCGGCAAAATCTTCCAAAAAAGGCTTGGCGGCATCTATTTTCAACGATGATTCGTCGAGGGGAGTTGTCAGAAGTAAAACAAAAGCGATCAACGCAATACTGCCTAACACATAATATACATTTAGCCATGCCGTAGGCGCTGACTCATCAATAAAACCGCTGAAAATAAAATAGCCGGCCAAAATGCCCACCATAAAAAACGATTCTATGAAATTCATCAGGCTGATGTGTTCTTTTTTGTCGGCCGTGACCAAGCCGATTGTTCCGTATACCGATACTTTAATAAGTGCAAAACCCGCTCCTGCCACCGCAAAAACCACTTTGGTCATGCCAAATGAATGAATAGACGGCATCAATAAACAAACGAGCGCATTGAAGCCCAATGCGACGAGCATTGCATTTTTGTAACCCAGTCGATTGATATAAGAAGCGATCAAAAAAGAAACGCCCGCAATGCTGAGATCCTTAAAGGCTTCCAGAATGGATGCCGAAGTCTCAGAAACACCATAGGTATGTTGAACCTGTAAAATAACGGTTCCCACGCTGTTGAGCAGAATGGCAAAAACAAAATAATTCAGGAATATCGAAAGCTTTACTTTCCAATACGATTGCATATGGTTTAGGTTAAAAGGATGGGAGTGGAAGTTAAAAGATCAAGGGACGAAATTCCTGCCCGGACTTAAATAAGAAAAGCGGGACGAAGCCCGCTTTTCAATCATCATAGGGGAGTGAGATAAAGCCGAGACAATTTTTTCATGGCAAAGTTCTACTATTATCTCAAAAAAAAATAAGCTTCTATTGCGCATTTTTTATCCTATATTAAGATTTTTTACTCTATTTTTGGAATAAATAGCTTAACACAGGCGATGAAAACCGAATTTGAAGTCATTCGTCCCGATGAGGGGAGTTCTTTTCGCATTCTTCATAACATTGTTTTACCGGAGCTTTTTCGATGGCAGTTCCATTATCATCCGGAATACGAGATCGTCTGTGTATTCAATGGCTCCGGCCGGCGCCATGTAGGGATGCACATCAGTCATTATGAAGACGGTGACCTGGTTTTTATCGGCCCTAATGTTCCGCATTCAGGCTTTGGGCAGGAGGCCGTAGGCCCGCACGAAGAAATTGTGGTTCAACTGAAAGAGAATCTATTAGGCGAGCATTTTCTGGAAATGCCCGAAATGAAAGCCGTCAAACGACTTTTTGAGCGCTCACATTTGGGCCTTTGTTTTCACGGAGAAACCAAAGCACACATGAAAGAACGCCTTAGGGAATTGTTGCTTTTACCGCCGTTTGAACGTTTAGTGGAATTGATCAATATTCTTCAAACGTTGGCTAATTCCAATGAGTCTTTTCTGTTAAATACCGAAGGAGTTAAATTGGAAGTAAGCCCCAAAGACGAAATTCGCCTGAATAAAATCCTAAAATACGTCGAAGAAAATTATCAAAAACCCATTGATATTCAGGAAATTGCTTCTATAATTCATTTAACTGTCCCTTCTTTTTGCCATTATTTCAAAAAGATGATGAATGCAACGTTTACCGATTTCGTCAATCAATACCGCGTCAATCAAGCGTGCAGACTGCTTTCTACTGATAAAAGTATTACGGACATTGGGTACGAAAGCGGGTTTGGTAATGTTGCCTATTTCAACCGTGTTTTTAAAGCCCATAAACAACAAAACCCTTCGGAATACCGAAAGGCTTTGCAGAAATAAATCCGTAGGGGCAGGCCTTGCGTCTGCCCAATTACGTCCAAAATACGCCGAGAAAAAAGGGCAGACGCAAGGCCTGCCCCTACGGATTTTACTTTGTGGTATAATTCGGTGCCTCTTTGGCGATCTGAATATCGTGCGGATGGCTTTCGCGCATCCCCGCCGCGCTGATCCTGACAAATTGAGCTTGTTTAAGCGTCTCAATATCAGGTGCTCCGCAATAGCCCATCCCTGCTTTCAGACCTCCTACCAATTGGTATACGATATCAGCCACTTTTCCTTTAAAAGGTACACGGCCGACAATTCCTTCAGGAACCAGTTTTTTTATATCATCTTCCGCATCTTGGAAATAACGGTCTTTGGAGCCATCTTCCATCGCTTCTACGGAACCCATTCCACGGTAGGATTTAAAACGGCGCCCTTCGTATAAAATCTCTTCGCCCGGTGCTTCGTCGGTGCCGGCCAGCAATGAACCGATCATTACGGTACTTGCGCCGCCCGCTATGGCTTTAACAACATCGCCCGAATAACGGATTCCGCCATCGGCAATGACCGGAACGCCCGAACCTTCAATGGCTTTGGCCGACTCATAAACGGCCGAAAGTTGCGGCATCCCAATACCCGCAATGATCCGGGTAGTACAAATACTTCCCGGCCCCACTCCTACTTTCACGGCATCTGCACCGGCCTCTACCAATGCTTTAGCGGCAGCACCCGTGGCGATATTTCCTACGATAACATCCAATTTGGGAAATTGGGCTTTTACGCCTTTCAATGCTTCGATCACCCCAAGCGAATGGCCGTGGGCTGTATCAATGCTTACTACGTCAACCCCGGCTTTAAGCAGCGCTTCAACCCGACGGATCAAATCAGGTGTAACGCCCACTGCTGCTCCTACACGCAAACGACCCAGCGAATCTTTGCAGGCATTCGGGTTATCTTTACGCTTAATAATATCGCGGTAAGTGACCAATCCTACCAATTTATTGTCTTTGTCAACGATAGGTAATTTCTCAATTTTATATTCCTGAAGGGTGCTTTCAGCTTCTTCAAGGCTAATGCCTTCGCGGGCAGTAATAAGGTTGTCCTTCGTCATTATTTCAGAAACACCTTTCGCCATGTCTTTCTGAAAACGCAGATCGCGGTTAGTAACAATTCCGATAAGTCGGCTGTTTTTGTCAACAACGGGAATGCCGCCGATCTTAAATTCGGCCATGATTCGCATTGCATCACGAAGAGTAGCATCTTCGTTGAGCGTAATAGGATCAACGATCATTCCGCTTTCCGAACGTTTCACTTTTCGAACTTGGGCGGCTTGATCTTCGACACTCATGTTTTTGTGGATCATGCCGATACCGCCTTCCTGCGCCATTGCAATGGCCAATTGAAATTCAGTAACGGTGTCCATAGCAGCTGAAATCAGCGGCACGTTGAGACGAATGTGACGGGTAAGTTGTGTTTGCGTTTTGGTATCGCGCGGCAGTACTTCGGAGTAGGCAGGTACGAGGAGAACGTCGTCGTACGTTAGGGCTTCGTAAAGAAACTTAGATGTGTCTGAGAGCATAGCAAATAAACGATTCGTTATTTGCCGCGTAAAATTAGAAGAAATTTTTGGGAATCTAAAATCCGAGTTCTTTTTAACTTAAAAATAATCCGGATTTCGTTTCAGTCGATTTTCACCGTACCTTTGTGGACTTTTTGAAAATTGATTGCGGAGGTTTGTCGAATGACCCTTTCATCGGCTTTTCACCCCCAATCTTACACTCCAATCCGTTGAATAAAGTGAAAAATTTTATTGAAGAACTTCGTTGGCGCGGAATGCTCAACGACATGATGCCCGGCACCGAAGAGCAATTGCAAAAAGAAATTACGGCTGCTTATATTGGTTTTGACCCTACCGCTTCGTCGCTGCACATTGGAAATTTGGCCACGGTTATGCTGCTCAAGCATTTTCAGTTGTGCGGTCATAAGCCCTACGCTTTGGTGGGCGGCGCTACCGGAATGGTAGGCGACCCTTCGGGCAAAGCCGCAGAAAGAGCATTTTTGTCGGAAGAAACACTGCGTTACAATGAGTCCTGCATCAAAAAACAGTTAGAAAAATTTCTTGATTTTGACAACAGCGACAACTCTGCCGAGATCGTAAATAATTACGATTGGTTCAAAGGAATCGGTTTTCTGGAATTTTTGCGGGAAGCCGGAAAATACATTACAGTCAATTATATGTCAGCCAAAGATTCAGTCAAAAAGCGCTTGGAAACGGGCATTTCTTTCACTGAATTCAGCTATCAGTTATTACAGGGATACGATTTTTACTGGTTATATAAAAACAAGAACGTTCGTCTCCAAATGGGCGGCTCCGATCAGTGGGGTAACATTACGACAGGAACGGAACTGATTCGTCGCAAAGAATCCAACAACGACGAAACATCGGAGCACCGCGCCTTTGCACTCACCACGCCCTTAGTCACCAAGGCCGACGGTACCAAATTCGGGAAAAGTGAAAGCGGCAATGTATGGTTGGATGCGTCGATGACATCGCCTTTCCAATTTTATCAGTTTTGGATCAACTGCGCGGATGCCGATTGCTCCCGTTTATTGCGTGTATTTACGCTGTATTCTAAAGAGGAAATAGAAGGCCTTGAGCAACAACACGCTGAAGCTCCTCATTTACGGATTATGCAAAAGGCATTGGCGAAAGAGGTCACCATACGTGTTCATTCGCAACACGATTATGACATGGCTATTGCTGCTTCTGAAGTGCTCTTTGGAAAAGGGACACTTGAAACCCTCCAAAGCATGGATGCAGCCACTTTTTCATCGGTCTTTGAGGGTGTTCCACAAACTGCTATCGGGCGGGAAGAGTTAAGCAATTGCGCAACTGTCACCGACCTATTATCAACTGCGACCAACGGCGAGATTTATCCATCCAAAGGCGAAGCACGGCGTGCTATTCAGGGGAATGCGGTAGGTATCAACAAAACAAAAATCACGGACGGCAATGCTCAACCTGATTTTGAACTGCTGCAAAATAAATATTTATTGGTTTCAAAAGGGAAGAAAAACCACCTTATCGTAGTGGAGTAAAATCTTTTAATTTATTTTTCTTCCCCAAAGACGCCTCAATGAGGCGTTTTTTTGTCACTTTATTCAAAAAACTACGTCCAAACGTTAAAAAATTACGCCCAACATTTTTTTTCAAAAATTATTACAGACATTTAGAAAAATTTGGCACGACTATTGAGAAGGTCAACTTTGTAGTAAATTATCCCTTATATAAACGCATGGCAAATCTCTATAACCCTTAGCATCATGCAGAAATTAAGCCTGAACCAGACTCTACAGCAGAAGCTATCGCCTCAGCAGATTCAGTTTATTAAGCTCTTACAAATTCCAACTGCCGAGTTGGAGACGCGCGTTGAAGAAGAACTTGAGATCAATCCGGCTTTGGAAGAGGGCATGGAAGAAGACATGCTCAATAAAGAAGATGCCTATAATAATGACGGCGACGATGAGTATGAGGAAGATTACAATCATCGCGACGACATCAGCCTGGATGACTATCTGAATCATGATGAATACGCAGGGTATAAAATGTACAGCGATGGCAATCATCCCGATGAAGACAGAGAAATGCCAATTGCGACCATGAGTACACTCCATGATGCATTGATTCAGCAATTTGGCTTTTTGCGGCTCAACGAGCGTCAGTCCGTTATCGGTTTGCAATTGTTGGGAAGCATCGAAAATGATGGCTACATCCGTCGCTCAATGCAAGCCATTGTCAATGATCTGGCATTTTCACAGGCCTTTTATGCGACCATTGAAGAAGTTGAACAGGTTTTAAAGAAAATTCAGACCTTCGATCCTCCCGGTATCGGAGCCCGCAACTTGCAGGAATGTTTGTTACTTCAACTTGACCGTAAAGACGCTTCTGACGCTAACGTTACATTTGCCATCAAAGTGATCGAAGACTTTTTTGAAGAATTCTCGAAAAAACACTACGAAAAAATTCAAAAACGGCTTGCCATCAATGACGAGCAGATGAAAAATGTCATCTACCTCATCACTAAGTTAAATCCAAAACCCGGCTCAGTAGAAGGTGAAGACGGCCTAGCTCAATATTTATTACCCGATTTTTGGGTCAGTAATAACAACGGCAAGTTGGAAGTTCACCTTAATTCCAAAAACGCTCCCGAATTACGCATCAGCCGTTCGTTTGCCGATATGCTTGATACATACGATAAAAGTGACAAATCCAACCGTCATATTCGCGAGACGGTCACGTTTGTAAAGCAAAAACTGGACGCTGCGAAATGGTTCATTGACGCCATCAAGCAACGCCAAAATACGCTCCAACGTACCATGAATGCCATCGTCACGTACCAATATGAATTCTTTGCAGACGGCGACGAAACACGGCTTAAGCCAATGATTTTGAAGGATATAGCCAATCGAATTGAAATGGATGTTTCGACGGTATCGCGCGTAGCCAACAGCAAAGCCGTTCAAACTGAATTCGGTGTTTACCCTCTCAAATATTTCTTCTCCGAAGGTATTTCCACTGATTATGGCGAAGATGCCAGCAGCCGTGAAGTAAAATCCATTTTGAAAGAGTTTATCGAAAACGAATCCAAAAGCAATCCGCTTTCTGATGATAAATTGGAAAAACTCTTAAACGACCGTGGGTACAATATTGCCCGTCGGACTGTGGCTAAATACCGTGAACAGCTTAATATTCCGGTAGCCCGTTTAAGAAAGCAACTTTAGGGTTTCATTAGTAGTTATCTGTTAATAGTGTAATTTTACGTTTACAATTCGCCCGTGCGACAACTATTAACAGATTAACCACTTACGTTTCCTTTGAATACGCGCATTGCTCAGGCAGTTTCTGCCCTTTTCCACCCATTGTTGATGCCCACGTTATTGTTGGGTTTGCTCTTTTTTGCAGCTCCTGATGTCTTGGGAGTAGATGTACTCACTCCCACTATCCGCATCACCCTGTTGGGTTTTGTAAGCATGACCACTTTTGTGGTGCCGGCGTTAGGTATTTATTATTTATACCGCGCCAAATACATCAAAAGTCTCCATTTGGATGAGTTGGCCGATCGTAAACTTCCTTATTTTCTTACTACGCTTTTTTACGCTTTTGCGACCTATTTTTTCAGTTTCAGTCTGCCGCCTTTATCCGAAATAGCACCTGAAATTGGAATCGTATTGGGCAGTATCACCGTTTCGATTGCAATGGTGGGATTGATCAGCCTTTTTTGGAAAATCAGCGCGCATTCGGTCGGCATCGGCGGAATGCTGGGCGCGGTCTTGGGCATAGTTGTAAAGTTTGGCCATGCCAACCTTCTTTATTCTATTATCGCACTGATCCTGATGACGGGCTTTCTGATCAGCGCCCGACTTAAACTCAATGCCCATACCCCTGCCCAAGTAGCAGCCGGGCTTTTACTGGGAATTTCCATAAGTTTATTCACCGTTTGGTGGTTTGTCTAAAACAGCTTTATTGACTTCTCCTATAACTTTTTACCTAAACCTACTGATGGAAATGGAATACGACAATATTTTATTTGAACTTTCGGGCGGCATTGCAAAGATCACCCTTAACCGCCCTCAGGTATATAATGCACTTAGCCCCGGTCTGTTGCGAGATATTACCGCCGCCATTAATGCCGCTGCAACCGATGATTCCGTCCGGGTGGTGGTCATTACAGGCGCGGGAGAGAAAGCATTTTGCTCAGGAGCGGATCTAAAAGAAGGCATGGCGGGTGCAAAAAGTTTGGGCGATTCGCTTCGTACCAACTATAATCCGATGATTTTAGCCATTCGCTCCCTTACCAAACCCGTTATTTGCCGATTGAACGGAGTGGCGGCCGGAGCCGGTTGTTCATTAGCACTTGCCTGCGACGTAGTCATTGCTGCTGAAGAAGCCTATTTGAGTCAGATTTTCGTCAATATCGGCCTGATGCCCGATGCAGGTTCTACCTTCTTTTTGCCGCGTTTAGTGGGTATGCAGCGTGCATTTGAACTGGCAAGCACCGGACGAAAAGTGTCTGCTACCGAAGCCGTTCAGTTGGGGCTGATCTTCAAAGCCGTTCCTTCCAGTGAACTGGACCTCACGGTGAGTGAAGTGGTAAGTTATTATCGTAACGCTCCCACGAAAGCGATCGGTGCGATGAAACAGGCTCTGAATCAATCTCTTTATTCTAATTTGGAACAAATGCTTGAGATGGAAGCCCAACACCAAGACGAGCTGAGTCGCACGTACGATGCTTCCGAAGGTATTATGGCATTTTTGCAAAAAAGAAAAGCCCTTTATCGCGGAAAATAATTTCGGCTCCTCCAAACTGCTTTTTATGCTTATTCGAATTGTTCGTATGACTTTTCAAGACGAGAAAGTCGCTGAATTTTTAGAGATCTTTGCGCAGTCAAAACACAAGATACGAGCTATGCCCGGTTGTAAGCATCTTGAATTGCTCCGAGATTATGACCAACCCAATATTTTCGTCACGCACAGCCATTGGGACGACGATGCCGCGCTCAATCATTACCGCGATTCGGAATTATTTAAGGTTACCTGGGCAAAAACAAAAGTCCTTTTTTCGGAAAAGCCCTTAGCATTTTCATCGAAAAAAATAGAAACGATTTGAGTTTCATGAACCAAACAGCGCTTTTAATTCGGTAGCTTCCGCAGGATTCATACGGCCCGCCAATACAAGCCGCAACTGACGACGACGCAACGCGCTTTCAAAAAGTTGTTTTTCTTCTTCAGCTTCTGCAATAACGGGCGCAACCTCAATGGGACGCCCGCTTTGGTCAACGGCCACAAAGGTGTAAAAGGCAGCATTGGTGTGAACGGCTTTTTCGCCGGCTGAAATATTTTGGGCGCTTACCTTGATATGAACTTCCATCGACGAGGTAAAAGCGCGCGTCACCTGCGCTTCAAACGTGACAATATTTCCCAATTTGATCGGTTCTGCAAACGATACATTATCAACGGAGGCCGTTACGACCGTTCGGTGGGCGTGTTTTTGGGCGGCGATGGCCGCGCAAATATCCATCCAGTGCAACAAACGCCCTCCCATCAGATTGTTTAGCGTATTGGTATCGTTGGGCAATACCATTTCGGTCATAATTGTGTGTGATTCGTAGGCTTTTCTGGGCAGAGGCATGAAACAATACCGGTTTTAGTTGTTGTGAGCGCAAATCAACAAAAAAAATAATGATTATTTTGACTTGCGGAGCTAATTATAACCGACCCGACAAAACCGTTCGAACCATTTTATACGTATGTCTGTTACGTTCATGTCCACACATATTGTCCCAACTCACCTAAAGTGGATTTGTGAGGCAGTTTATAATTCACCGCAAACTTGAACCTAACATGAGCCAATTCATGGTTGAATTTATTCTTCCTGAGGAAACAACGGAGGAATTTATTGCAAAAGTCCCCCGTCAACGATTGAAGATCAATCAATTGATGGAGAAAGGAAAAATAACATCTTACTCACTTGCGGCCGACCGTTCTAAACTGTGGTGTGTTATTAAGGCCGAGAATGAAGTAGAGGTAATGGAGATCCTTGCCGAATTTCCGCTGATTGGTTTTATGCAGGCTACTGTGTCCGAATTGATGTTCAATAACACCGCCACCGCCGTAAAGCTGCCGCTTTATTCACTGAATTAAGGCATTATTATTGCCCATTTATAGTTATCCCAAAGTGTATTGCTACCTTTGCGGACAAAAACAGCTGTGATTCCTTCCGAAATTTTTGTCAAGCGTCAATCTGAATTTAAGCAACAGGCAGAGGCTTTTCAGCGCCAATACAATCAGTTATCCACCGTTCGCCTCCTTGTTTTTGTTGGTGCTGTCATTGCGGTTTGGCAAACGCTCTCCTTCCCTATTTGGATTCCTTTGTTGGCGGGTGCCGTTGGGCTTATCCTTTTTACGGTTATTTTACGCAGGCACCAGGCTACCAAAAGGAAGTGGGATTTGTATCGTGCTCTCGCAACGATCAATGGTGATGAAACCGAACGCCTTTCGTTGCGTTTTTCCCGTGCGGAAACCGGTGAGATGTTTGCCATAAAAAATCATATTTACTGCAACGATCTCGATATTTTCGGCCCTCATTCATTGTTCAGATTGCTCAACCGCGCTCATACACGCGTTGGAATGCAGACCTTGGCCGATTGGTTGCTTGGCCCCGCTGACCCCATCGAAGTTTCGGTACGGCAGGAAGCCATCAAAGAACTCACCCCTTTGTTGGATTGGCGTCAGGAATTGGAAGGAAATGCCCGTCTGGAAAAACGCATTGCTGAACCCACCGATTTTTTGGAACATTGGCTTCATGCGGGCGAGAATGAGGCTATTATACGGTGGAAAAAACTGCGTTGGCTTCCTGTGCTCACCATAAGCATTATCATCGGCGCTTTTTTGGGGTATATTCCCTGGATCGCGGTTATTCTTTTATTAGGTTTTCAAAGCTTCATTTTGAGTAAACTGAACCCATCAGTAAAAGAATACGCTGAGCAATCGGATGGTATTGTCGGCACCTTAAAAGCGTTGGGAGTCTTGCTTGAAAAAATTGAAAACCAACCCTTTCAATCTGCCAAATTAAAACAACTGCAATACCAACTTCAATCAGGAAATACAGTTGCATCCAAACAAATTGAATCACTTGCTTCGGTCACTGAAAGTCTTAATTTTCGCCTTAATCCTTATTTTATGTTGGCCATCGGCCTTCCTTCTTTATGGGATCTGCAATGGATGACCAGACTGGAAGATTGGAAACGAACGCACCGCCATGACCTCGGCAAATGGTTTGCGGTGGTAGGTGAAATGGAAGCGTTATGCAGCATGGCAGGGTTTTCTTACGCAAATCCTCACTATCCTTTTGCCGAAATATCGCCTCAGTCCTTTCAACTCAAGGCTCAAAAAGCAGGGCACCCGCTGATAAACCCTGCAAAAAGGGTCAGTAATGATTTTGAACTCAATAACATTGGCCAAACTGCCGTCATTACAGGGTCTAACATGTCGGGCAAAAGTACTTTCCTGCGCACATTGGGCCTCAATACTGTACTCGGGCTATCAGGCTCGGTGGTGTGTGCAGAAACGTTTATCTGCTCGCCGGTTCGGGTATTTACGAGCATGAGAACGCAGGATTCGCTCGAAGAAAACACGTCCTCTTTTTATGCCGAACTAAAACGGCTGGAAGCTTTGCTTCAACTTGCCAAATCATCAAACATTCCCGTTTTTTATTTTTTAGACGAAATTTTAAAAGGAACCAATTCGGCCGACCGCCATCGCGGAGCCGAAGCGCTGATTCGTCAATTGCATTTATTGAACAGTTCAGGATTTGTTTCAACGCATGATCTGGAACTGGGAATGATGTCTACGGAGCATGATTACGTACATAATTACAGCTTTTATTCAACGTTTTCAGAGGGCCAACTCCACTTTGATTATCGCCTTCAGGAAGGTGTTTGTAAGGAGTTCAACGCCACGGCACTCATGCGACAAATTGGGATTGAAATTGGCGAATAAGAAAATTTATTTTGCTTCGTTGCGTTACCCTTATGTAAAATCATTGATACACTCCTACTATGCAGCCGCCAATGAATCGATTTACCACCATGAGAATACTCCGAAATATCGTTTTACTGCTGACAGTCCTCACCAATATCGGGTGCGACCAGATCTCCAAAGACATGGTTCGCAAGCATATTTCGTATTATGAACATATTTCCGTGGTGCGTCATCATTTTACGTTGACCAACGTCGAAAATACGGGTGCTTTTTTGAGTCTTGGCAATGAATGGCCGTCTCCCGTGCGCGAGATTTTGTTAGTGGTTTTGCCGATCATTGCGCTTATTGCGGGCTTGGCGGTTATTCTGTTTAAACAAGGTTTGTCGGCTCTTTTCCGTTTGGGGGCTTCCTGCGTGATCGGCGGCGGAATCGGAAATATCATTGATCGCGCCGTTCGAGGTTCTGTTACTGATTTTCTGCACTTGAAATTCGGTATCTTCCAAACGGGCATTTTTAATCTGGCCGATGTTTCCATCATGGTCGGTACATTTTTGGTCATGTACAGTTTTTATAAAGACCGCAATCCATCGCCAAAACTTCCGGCGTAGTTTATCTCTTTTTCTACTTTTTCTTCTTCAATCAGTCAGTACAATGCTTTACAATCATGCCTTTTATGGCTGTTTGTAAATATTATATTGCGTTGTTTCTGCCAATCTGTCAGAATAGAAGGTCGTGGAACAAAAATTGACCGGTTGTCAATCGTCATAACATTTTGTCACTTAAACATTGATTATGGAAGCAACTACATCAGCGACCGAAAAAGGTCAATTGTCGATTCATACCGACAATATTTTCCCGATTATCAAAAAATTCCTCTATTCAGATCACGAAATATTCTTGCGTGAGTTGGTTTCCAATGCCGTTGACGCCACCCAAAAATTAAAAAAACTGGCGGGTTTTGGTGAATTCAATGGTGAATTGGGCGAGCTGAAAGTAACGGTAAAACTGGATGAAGAAGCCAAAACCATTACCATCAGCGACCGTGGTATCGGGATGACCGCCGACGAAATCAAGAAATACATCAACCAGATCGCATTTTCGGGCGCCGCCGAGTTTGTGGAGAAATACAAAGAGAAAGAAGACACGCGCGGCAACATCATCGGTAACTTCGGGCTTGGTTTTTACTCTTCGTTCATGGTGGCGAAAGAAGTAGAGATCATTACCAAATCGTTTAAAGAAGGTTCGGAAGCCGTTCGCTGGACGTGTGACGGTTCGACAGAATTCAGCATCGAACCCGCTCAAAAAGAAGACCGCGGAACGGACATCATTTTGCACATTGCCGAAGATTCGGAAGAGTTTTTGGTGAAATACCGTCTCAACGAAATTCTGGAAAAATACGGCAAATTCCTGCCCGTTGAAATTGAGTTTGACGAAAAGATCATCAACAATCCAAACCCGATCTGGACAAAGCAGCCTTCGGAATTGAAAGACGAAGATTATTTGGCGTTCTACAAAGAACTGCACCCAATGGGCGAAGATCCTTTATTTTGGATTCACCTCAACGTAGATTATCCGTTCAACCTGACGGGCGTTTTGTATTTTCCAAAACTCAAGAACGACTTTTCTGTCAAGAAAGAAAAGATACAACTTTATAGCCGTCAGGTGTTTATCACCGACGAAGTGAAAGACGTCGTTCCTGATTTCTTACAATTGCTCCACGGTGTGATCGACTCACCGGATATTCCGCTCAACGTCTCGCGCAGCTACCTGCAATCGGATTCAAATGTTAAGAAAATCAACGGTTACATTACCCGTAAAGTAGGCGATAAGCTTTCCGAGATTTTCCGCAACGACCGTGAAGGGTTTGAGAAGAAATTTGACGACATCAGTCTGTTCGTGAAATACGGTATGATCTCTGACGAAAAATTCGGAGAGAAAGCCAAAGAATTCTGCCTCGTTAAAAACTTGGAAGGCAAGCATTTTACCTTTGATGAATACACCGAAAAAGTCAAAGAAAACCAAACAGATAAAGGGGGTACGGTGGTGTGGTTGTACGCAAGTGATGTTCAAAAACAAGATGCCTATATCCAATCTGCTAAAAAACGCGGCTATGACGTATTGATTTTTGACAGTGTGATCGACCCACACTTTATCAACGGTATCGAGTATAAAATCGAAAAAACGAGTATCAAGCGCGTCGACGCCGATACGTTGGATAAACTGATCGAAAAAGAGATCAAATTGGAAAGTGTGCTTTCCAACGATGACCAAGAGCGTGCTAAAAAATTGTTTGAAGAAACCCTCGGCGGTGCGCCTAAATTGACGATCACTGTAGAAGCAATGCCAACGGATGAAATGCCGGTTGTGATCACGATTCCGGAATTTATTCGTCGTATGAACGATATGGCAGCTACTTCGGGGCAGAAATCAATGTTTGGCGATATGCCGCAAATGCTGAATGTGGCCATTAATGCCAATCACCCCGTTACGCAAAAAATTCTGAACACATCAGAACCGTCAGATGCATCGGCATTGGTTCGTCATGCTTACAACTTGGCATTGTTGTCACAGGGAATGTTGTCGGGCAGTGACTTGACCGCATTTGTACAACAGGCTGTTTCTAGATTGTAATTTTTTGGTATTGATATTATTTGATGTAGAGACGCAAGATTTTCGGTTCGCTGACGCGCAGTCCGCCGATGCGGCGTCTCTACATTTTTTTTAATTGGGCCAGTGTTTCATCTACACGCCTTTGGAATAATCGCACATAGTCCGGTACGGTATCACGACTATCAAACGCAGTCGGCATTTGCCAACGATACACTTTTCCTTTCGACTTCAGTTCAATGACATAATCCTGTCCATCCACGATCACCTTCGAAGTTCCGAATTGTTTGTTGTCAAATTGTAATAATTCAGGCGGCAACTGCGCCAATAAGTCTTTTGCCAACGCCAATTTTGTATCAGGTAATTTAGCCAAAGTGGCCTTTGAAAAGTCAGTAGGGTTTTGTGGATTTGTATTTTCAAAAAAGACATTATTTCCCAATTTATAAGCTACATTACAGGGTGTCGGGCAAAAACCGCCAACGGTTCCGAACTGAAAATAATCGTCCGAATTTGTCAACAAACCATCCGTTTGAACCTCTTCGGATTGAGTACAACCTAAGCAGATAACCAGAAAAAACAGGAGTAGTCGAGGCATAGCGTAAAATACTGAAATTTAATGCTTTCTTTTGTAATAGAACAATTAAGTAAATATACTATACTTTCTTTCAATTATTCTATTTACAGACGACACATGAAGCGGACGGCGGGTACCTTATTCGAGGTAATTTTATTGTTCATTATTCATTTGAGTGCTCATAGCCAATCGCAGGATCAATCTTTTACTGCCTGGTTTGCGCAGGCCCGCAGTACTCAACAGGTTCAGAAATCATCTCCTTTAACATTATCTCCCAAGAGTGCCCAAACCAAGCTTACCGTCAATGGCAAAAACCTGACGGACCAAGGTGTTTTCTATACCATTAACGCAGCCACTCTTACCGATCTAACCGTTAACCCACGCTCACAATTAGACTTATCGCTCCCGCAACCCGATGGCAGTCAGGTAGAACTCGAATTGATTCGGGTAGCACTCACTACCTCTGATTTCAAAATCAGCACCGACAGGCAGACAAGGCTTCTTTTGAAAATGGGTGTACACTATCGTGGCATTGTAAAAGGCAGTAAAAAGTCTTTAGTTTCCATCAGTTTATTTCCCAATGAAATGATTGGGGTGATCAGTGAAGGCAAGCGTAATCGGGTACTGGGGAAGATGAAAGGCGAGGATTTGCATGTTCTTTACAATGAAGATCTTATAAGCTCGCAATTGAATTTCCAATGTCCGGAGCCTACCGGTCCGGCAGCGGCTTTTGGAACGTTGCATACAAAAGCGTTGGCAACCCCGGCAGAAACAGAATGTAAAGTGGTTCGGATTTACTTCGAAGTAGACTATCAAATGTATACCGAACTGGGTGCCAACGCCACGGCTGCTGCGAATTTTGTGTTGGGAATGTTCAATCAGGTGGCCACTTTATATCGCAATGATAATATTTACGTTCAAATCTCAGAGATTAAAATCTGGACCTCCCCCGACCCTTATGTTTTGTATAACGGTTTTGATGATACATGGAATAATTTTCGGGATCATCTAAATGGAAATTTTAACGGAGACGTTGCACATTTACTGTCGACGAAAAGCCTCACAGGTGGCGGAAAAGGCGGACGCAGCCAGTTCGGCTCCGTTACCGATACTTGCACCATTGCAGGAATTAACTCAACGCTGTGTGATAAATCGCAGTCAGTATCTTTTAGCTTTATCTACTCCACATACCAAAATTACCCAACTTACAACTGGACTGTCTATGTTGTAACTCATGAAATAGGTCATAACTTGGGTTCTCCACATACCAACAATTGCCGTTGGCCGGGTGGTCCTATTGACAATTGTAACCGACCGGAAGGAATCGACTTCTGTCCGACTTGTGTGGCAGGGCCGACTCCGCCAACGAACGGCGGTACGATCATGAGTTATTGTCACAAGGAATTTCAACCGGGCATCAGCTTTACCAATGGTTTTGGGCCATTGCCTGCTGATAAAATTCGAACCGAAATTCAGGAGGCCTCTTCCTGTTTGTTGACCGGCTCCGGAGCGCCAACATTTCTGACATCTACCAACATTACTTCTACTTCGGCAAGACTTACGTGGATACCAGGTGTGTGTTGCGGGAACTTCACGGTCGAATATCGCGTGGGCACAAGCGGCAGTTTCACGGTCGCAGATACGACTACTGCGTTGTTTTACTCGCTGTCCGGTTTGCTTCCCGCTACGGTCTGCCAATGGCGCGTCAGATCTAATTGCTCCGCCGACTATTCAGCCATTGCGACTTTTACAACACCGGTAACATCCTGTCTTCCAATGTATACTTCCACGGACTGCACCAATGGTTCGGGCATCAGCAGTTTTGTCTTGAATCAGCAAAAGTTAAGTTTTCAATCCGATTGCGGCGTTGGTAACTACAGCGTTTTTCAGAAGGTTGTTCCACTACTAAAAAAGGGAGATTCGTATGCTTTTTCAGTTGTGCCATTAGCCTCCACCACCATTCAGGGAGCGCACATTTGGATAGACAGCAATAAGAACGGTACGTTCGAAAACGGCGAATTGGTTGCTTCTTATTCGCCAATGACCGGCAACCTGTCCGGAAATCTCACCGTTCCGATGAATGCAACCTCAGGCACCTCTTACCTTCGAGTACGAACGTTTGTTACTTCTCAAACGCCCGGAGCCTGTGACCTGTACATTACTGCGGGTGAAACCGAAGATTATTTGATCAACCTCGTCGCCGATACTACTCATACGGCGGTATCTCTTCCTGCTACGCCGACACTTTGTGTAGGGCAAACTCTCAGTATTCCTTTCGGGGCGACGGGTTCATTTGCCGGCGGCACCATTTTTACCGTTCAACTCTCCAATGCAAACGGCAGTTTTGCCGCTCCGACAACCATTGGTACGCTCGCCGGTACAACGTCCGGCAGCATCACCGCCACCATTCCGGTGCTGCCTGCGGGAAACGGGTATCGAATCAGGGTCATCAGTAATTCTCCAAGCGCGGGTTATCTCGCCAACAACGGCAATGATCTGGTACTGGAAACCTGTGAAGCGGTTGTTACGAATGCTCCTTCCAATTTATCCATCAATTATCACAGCGAACCGGTGCATGCGTCAGCGGCGTTGGATATTCAAACGTCCAACAAAGCGTTTTTGCTTCCGCGCCTGACGGCTAATCAAATAGGTTCCATTTATCAACCCACGGCCGGTTCCATTGTGTTTGACAATACAAATTCCTGCATTCGGGTATATAATGGTACAGATTGGCGCTGTCTGAGCAAAAATTCAGGCTTTACGGGTTCCCCTATAAATCCGACAGCATCTGCTAAAAAAGCCACAAATACACGTACAGCATCGGCGTCTTTTTGTATTCCTTCTAACAACATCGGTTGTGTTGACAATGATGGGATTAACAGTGTTACTATCAACGGAGTGGCGCTGAGTACCGCATCCGGCTGCGGCTCGGCAAACGGCTACAGTTATTATCCAACTCCCATTCTTAGTTTATCCAAAGGACAAACCTACGCGTTTTCCCTTACAACGTTAGGGTTTTCTCAAGGTATAGCTATTTGGCTGGATCTCAACCGGGATACCACATTTAATAATCCTGAGGAACGATTATACCTGACACCATCACCAATAGACGGTACCATCAATGGTTCTATTTTCATTCCGCCAACAGCTTCCTTAGGAGTTATGAGACTTCGTATTCGTACACGTTATAATGAAACTAATTTAAATCCCTGTGAAGCCTATATCTACGGAGAAACGGAAGATTATAATATCACTATTTTGGATTCAGGAATTTATACTTTTACTGACTTAGGCGGCACGTCTGTCATTTGTTTGAATCAATCTATCAATGTGTCTTTTTCAACGGCAGGAACATTCAATAGCGGTAATGTTTTTTCGGCCGAACTCTCCAATGCTTCCGGAAGCTTTGCCTCACCGTTTGTGCTTGGCAGTGTTGAGAGTACAATAGCGACAACCATTGCCGGAACCGTTCCGGCGAATGTACCGATCGGGACGGGCTACCGAATTCGCATTACATCTACCAATCCGGTAGCCACCCAAAGTTATGCCGCCGGTGACACGCTGACCGTTTCTACGTGCATTGGGGTTATTAACCAAAACCAACAGGGATTATCAATCAGTTATGAGGGTAGCGATATACATCCGTCAGCAGCCATGGAATTGAGAGTCAGTAACAAAGCCTTTCTCCTTTCTCGACTTACCACTACACAGATCAACGCACTGCCAAGCGCAGCCACGGGATTGTTGGTTTACAATCTTTCCAATAATTGTCTTCAGGTATATGACGGGAGTCAATGGAAATGTTTACTGACGGAGAGCATTCCTGCGCCCATTGTACGAGCGCCGCAAAATACAGTCTCAGCCGGCGTGGTCAATCAATCGATGGCCAATTTTCGAGGATTGATCTTATCCGAATCCGGCGCGGGCGCGATCAACCCTACAGCCATTGCAGAGGTCAGAGGAGATCGTGGCGTACTGCTTCCGCGCCTTAAAACCCTCCAACGGCAAGCCTTGCCCAATCCAACGGCAGGAATGTTGATCTATAATACAGATGAAGCTACGCTGGAATATTATGATGGAAACAATTGGAGAAAAATCAGCAAATAACCCGTAGGGGCAGGCCCCAAATTTAGATTATTCCAATTCCAATACCGCAGAATATAAGTCAATACCGGGAGCCCAATAATCGCGTTGTTGAGAGAGAAGTTTGAATCCCAGTTTTTCGTAAAACCCGAACGAATGTTGCGACGTTTCCACCAAAATAGATTTGGCTTCTCCCGATGCTTTGATCTGATCAATTCGATATATAGCCAATGCTTTCCCTACGCCCGTACCCTGAAAATCAGGATGTAAAAAAGCCCATGACAATCCTCCCTGATGGGTAGAAGATTGAATCCAATAACCGCCGCCGCCAACGATCTGTCTGTCTACCATCGCCACCACGTAATCATCTCCGAATATATCCAAGTACTCCAAAAAATCACCCAGTTCTTCGGGCGCAAAGTATTTGGGAGTATTCAACATGAAAATTTCTTCCAAATTGGTGCGGTCACTAAGGTCGTAGGTGCGAAACGTTATTTCCATAATTCAAGCATTTACTCTATAAACAAGGCAAAAAAAATGCCAACCTTCTCTATTTTTCCAAACTTTACCGACGAATCGTTACTCAATCTCTACCACAACGTCTTTCGATAAGGGATGAGCCACGCAGGTTAAGATATAACCCGCCTCCAATTCTGACTTTGTCAGTCCGTCTTCTTCGTCGAGCTGCACTTTGCCCGATGTACATTTTCCCATGCAGGCCGTACACATTCCCGCCTGACACGAATACGGGAGGTCAATGTCCAATTCCAATGCCGCTTCTAAAATGGTTTGGTGCGGCTCTACCATAAATTTATATTCACTGCCTTCATAAAGCACCGTTATTTCCTGTGCTTTGAGGCTTCCATCATCTTCGTGTTCAATCACTTCTCCTACCGAATGTACAGTTCCAAAACTTTCTTTATGAATACGCACGTCGCTTACATTCAACAGGGCCAACGCACTTTTTGCTTCTTCCATCATGCCGTCAGGGCCGCACAGGTAATACTCGGCAGCGGTGGGAACAAACTCGTTGATCTCCTCCAGAAGTTTCAAAATATGTGGCCGATTCAACCTTCCCACGTGTCCTCCCCAATCTTGTTTCTGCGGTTGGCTTAGTGTGTATTTCAACACAAATCGCTCACCGAATTGTTGAACCATCTCTGCAAGCCTATCCTTAAATATAATTGAATTTTCGTCACGATTTCCGTAAAGCAACACCACACGACTTTCGGCTTCCACTTTCAGTAAGGACTTAGCAATGGACATCAACGGAGTAATGCCGCTCCCTGCGCCCATCAACACAACTGTACGGGCATTGCGGGCGTCGGGCTCTACCCAAAAATGCCCCATTGGCTCCATTACTTCTACAAAATCATTTTCTTTGACATGATCCATCACCCAATTGGATACCAATCCTCCGGGTACTCTTTTGACCGTTACGGCAGGTGCTGTATCGGTGTGAGGAGAACTGCTCATGGAATACGAACGACGTACTTTTTGCCCGTCAGCCGATACGATCAGGGTTAAAAACTGACCCGGCTTGTACTTTATCATTTCACTCAATGGATGCCAAAAATGAATCGTTACGGCCTCAGTCGTTTCTTTTACAACTTCTTTTACTTTCAGATGATAATACTTCATTACAGTTTTGTCTAAACCGATACAGTTTGGTTAAGCCATCATGCCGCTCCAGCTTTTATTCAATATAAACGCAAAATTACGTGATAGGTTTTCGGGAACTTCATTTCGCAGTAATTATTCCTTCACAATTTCGCGTAGAAAGAATTCTCGCTGCTCCTTAGGCAGCTCATAAATGGCTCGTTTGTCCTTCTCCAACACATAACGGCGATAGGTTTGGAACATTAAGTATGAGATTTTTAGGGCATCTGGCATACCATATCCGTTTTTAATTATATCCTCACAATTCAATAGTTTTTCAACTGTCCAGTTTTTATTTATTTGAAGAACCGATACAATATTGTCTGCAATATCTGCAAGGAGAATTCTATAAGGGGGCTTAGGTTCCGGCATTTCATAGTAATTCAATCCTACTTTAATTGCTTTTTCAGACATTTGGAGAAATTCTTCAAAATCATCCATTATAAAAAAAATACGAGCTAAATTATCCCAAACAGTATATGATTGTGGAAAATATTTTGCTGCTTGAGTATAAATCTCTTTTGCTTTACCATAATTTTCATTGTAGAAAATATAACTGTTTCCTAAATAAAGAAAATACTTTAATGTTTTGAATTCATTTTTTACCACAGTTGATAGCTTTATAACTTCTTCATAGTTTTCATCCATGTAAGCCTCAAAAATTGGCATCAATATCTGATCCGTTTCTAACTCAAAAGCAGTTTTTTTCTCAATAGCCTTTTCCCTCGCCTGATAATCATATAAATAATCCTGTTTCAATTTCTCATTACTTTCCTCTAAATGCAATTTCCAAAAACGTTCTTTTTGGCTCTCCAACTCATTGATATTGTACCAATTGGCCAAAAAATCAATAAACAATGGGGTGATCCCTTCAGTATGTTCACCAATGGCCAAACTAATCCGTAACAGGGGTTCACTGAGGTCGTAGAGTTTGTTTCTGCCGTCGGCAGGATCGGTATAAGCCTCCAACAGATGAGAGCGTTGCAGATCGGAAAGTTGTTTGGAGAGTGATTTTTGGTCAATAAAACAATCCTTGGAGATGTCGGTGCCGTTACGAGGCGTAACGGCCAAGGCCAAATAATGGACAATCTTTTGCTGTTGCGGCGGCAAATAGCGGATATATGTTTCGTAATAAGGTTTGAGGTCGTTGAGGGTCTTCAAAAAAATATCCGAGAGTTTAGCCAACGTATCGGCTTTCAGAAACTCGTAAAAAGTCACTAACAAACGGTGGTTGCCTTTCACCAACTCATGAATGGCGCGTACCTGTCCAATGCCTTTTCCATTTAAGTGGTCAATTACCGCTTGGTTGTGGTCCGTTTGCGCAAGGGTCCGCAACAGTTCGAGGGAGTCTTCATAAGTAAGTCGTTTGAGATAAATAGTGGTAAAAAACTGGTAAAATGGGCGGTCTTCGCGTCCCAAATCAGGACTTAGTGCCTGCGCTGTAGCCATGATGCTAATGCGATTGTGGCGATACAGCCAGGAACGCAGTTTGGCTTGCCCTGTTTTACCCAGCGCCTCCAAAATGGCATCAAAATTTTCTGTTAAAATCAACAAAGGTTTATCAGCCACGTATTCAGCCACGATTTGCTCTGCCAGTTCTTCCTGTCGGACTGAGGGCGTTTCACGGAGGATTGAAAGTTTTTGCTGTAACAATTCCGCCTCTGCGGTGTACCATCGAATAAAATCTTTGATGATGCGGACCAGAAAATCCAAATAACTCGCTACATCATACGCTTCCTCTACAAAATATGCCACCACGATTTTACGGCTTTGCACCAACGGCTGAATACGATGGTATAACACACGCAATGCATGTGTTTTTCCCATGCCCCGATTGCCAATGAGCATGAGTTGGGCATTGATACCGTGTTCGGCAATATCGGTAGCCTGCTGAGTGAGCATATCGACCGTTTTCTGTCGGCCAATCAGCAATTTTTCTAAAATTTCGGGCTTTACGCTCTTCGCTCCAAACGACAAAAACGTACTGATACCTGTTTGAGCTAAGTTTTGTTGAGTTTCCACCATTGCTGTATCAATTTATATTTGAAACGATAAGAACGCGTTTCGTTCTCAATGATTCTTCGTAAATACTGGTCTTTGGTAAGCAATCTAAGTACCTGTTGAATCTCTTTGTCGTCGGCTTGAATGCTATCTTTGATTGTGTCTTCGTTCGTAATTGCTCCTTTTTTTGACAGATAATTTAAAACCTTGAACATAATATCCGCTTGTTTGGGATAGTAGGTGGAGATGCGCGTATCCAATTGTTCAAACGTTGTATCTTGATCAACATTGGTTAAAAGTTCATCAAAAGCCTGATAAACAGTATTCCGGCTGATTTTCGAGTCAAACGAATTTTGTAGTATTGCAAAGAGCTTATTGATATAAAAAGGTAAGTTTTCGGTCAATTGACAAATAGTATTGATAGCTTCCTCTTTACTTTCGGTAAATGTAAACCCCGATAATGCTAAACATTCGCTCAAAAAAACAGCATCGCGGTCGTTCATTGCTTCCAATGAATATTTTGCGGCATCATTGAAAGGCTCAGCAGTATAGCGAAATTCTGTTCGTAAGTGATTGAGAACGACTTCCAACCCTACAGACCCACAAATAACAAATCGGATTCTGCCTTTGTCCTGCAAACTTTGCCGAAGGCTTCTTAGTAAACTTAACAATTCAATGGCATCTTGGGCTTTCCCATTCAAAATCCATTGCCACAGCATGTACGGCATTTCGTCCAAAATCAAGGTGAGACTTTCGCTTTCCTGATGATTTCGGTCAGCTAAATCTTCAATGCAAGCTGATAAAGCCTTCTTCCATTCTGTTTTAAATTCAGGCAGTTTAAATGAAAGTTCAGGTAATTGGGAAAGCTTCACATCTATTTTTTCAGGTTTAAATTTATTGTAAAGCAATCGGCAACGTTCTAATTGTACTTTGAGCCAACCATAATTTTCTTTACTGCGAAGTTTATCTAAAAGATTGTCCGTTAACTCCGTCACATCAACAACCTGCATCAAATCAAAGTGAATGGCTTTGTTCGGGCGATTTTCTTTGACGGTGACATAGGCGAATTTTTGAAGAAAAAGCGTTTTTCCCATCCGCCGTATTTCCGACAATACCACGCTTTGAGATTCGGTTAATGTATACAGATCTTCAATTTCAGTAAGCCTTCCAACCACTTTATCCGGAGGAATCGTCCCTACTGTTGGAGACAACTTATAATGCTTTTGCATTTCCATCTATTTTTATTGAGATACAAACGTACGATATTTTTATTGTACAATAAAAATATCGTACGATAATTATATCGCTTAATAACAACTTCTGTTTTTGGAAGATTTCATACTGAAAGTAACTTCTCAAGCTGAAACTTTTACTTCCTCACATTGGTTTTTAGGGGTAGTAAATGTTGATTTTTATTACTCTGAAATATAAGACACAATGGTCACGGTAACGGATAAAGCAAAAGACAAGATCTTTGAATTGCGCAAAGAAGAAGGCAGACCCGAAGACAGCCACATCCGCGTCGGCGTGGTGGGGGGCGGTTGCTCAGGCTTAATGTATAACCTCGAATTTGACTCTGAAAGACAGCCTACCGATATGGAGTTTGTCGATAAGGGTGTCAAAATCGTAGTAGACAAAAAAAGCATTCTGTATTTGGCAGGCACCGTTTTGGACTTTTCAGACGGACTCAACGGCAAAGGTTTTCAATTCGTAAACCCCAACGCAAGCCGTACCTGCGGTTGCGGAGAGAGTTTTGCCGTATAGCTTTTTCTGATCAAAATATACTTTGTCAACAAAAAAGACGTCGATAAATCGACGTCTTTTTTGTTGTTCAGAAGTGGTCAGTGAGGACACTGACCACGGCGAAAGCATTTTTTTTCATCCTCTACAAATGTTACACTGCTCTGCCGCTTTAATCCCTGCCATTTTATCGAAACCTTCCGTCATCGACGGGCTTTTACTTTTAACTCTTTTCCCTTAACTTACACCAAAAAGATTCGTTTCTATAAACTCATTTCTGAATTTACCTTCGGGATCGTGTTTGGCCATCAGCGCTTTAAACTCAGGCAGTTTTTCGATTCTCGATTGCAGTACCGAAGGTTTCAATGTAAATATTTTCCCCCAATGCGGTCTTGGATTGAAAGGTGCAAGGGCCTCTTCAATGAGCGGCAACAATTGCATTACTTCCTGAATCTCCTGTTTCCACGTAAAATGAAAGGCTACACACGTCTTTTTGTAAAACGGGCTCATGTATAAATCATCGGCGGCAATGGCGCGTACTTCGGTAATGAACAAATGAGGTGATACTTTTTCATTGAGTTTTTCAATCGCCATAAATCCTTCATAGGCGTGTTCAAACGCCACAAAATACTCCGATTGCAATTCTTTACCACTGCTGGGCGTAAAACCCATTTTAAAGTGCGGCATCCGTTCGTACCACGGTCCTTCCACGCCCATTTGGTCGGTGCAGTTCACAGGATCAAGCGCCTCAATCGGGTGGAGATTTTTGGTGGCCAACTTGGCACCAAAATACTCCTGCGCAATGTCTTTCATGTCGTCCGCTTTGCTTTTTATCCAAACTTCGCTGACGTTCTTTTTGGTCCAATCGGTAAATAAGCTCACGCTGTAGCCTCCCGACATGATGGCTTCAAAATTTTTCTCCAACTCGCTCATGGGTAAGTTTTGATAGACCACCTGCTTCATTTTAAAAGTCGGTTGCAGATCAAGCGTCATTTTTGTCACGATACCGATCGCGCCCAATCCTATCATGGCAGTCAGAAACTCTTCGCCGTCTTTTTCGCGTGACAGATTCACTACTTCGCCCTTGCCATTCACCAATTCCATCGCCGAAACTGCCGTGGCCAAACTTCCATTCTTAATTCCTGAACCGTGTGTAGAAGTGGCACACGCACCGGCAACTGAAATATGCGGCAATGAAGCCAAATTCGGCAACGCATATCCATTGTCATCCAAGTACTTACACATTTCTCCGTACTTGATACCTGCCTCTACCGTTACCGTATTTTTTTCTTTATTCAACGAAATGATCTTATTGAATTCTGCCGTTGAGACTTGATTTTCGGTACTGTCCGCAATTTGATTGAAACAGTGTTTGGTACCCAAACCTCTGATTTTTTTGCATTTTTTGATCACCTCCTGAAGTTCCGCGACCGTTTTGGGAACGTGTAGGTTATCGGTACTGTAGGTTAGATTACCGGCCCAATTGGTGCGGGCCTCGGCTTTTTCTTTACACGAAATCAAGTTTGTCAGCATACTGCCGGTTATTAATACAGACGACGTTTTCAGAAAGGTTCTTTTATTCATGGTATAGGTTAAGTTAGTTTAATTCCTGCATGATTATATCCTTATAGGCAACTTCTGCTTTTCCGCCTCCGTGAATCTGTAGTCCGATAATGCCCGTTTGGGGAATGGTTTCGTCCGGTTCGGTATAGTCAACGGTTTGCTGTCCGTTCAAAAAGATACGAATACGGCGATTTTCTGCGCGGACTTCAAAGTCGTTCCAGTCACCGGGTTTCAATATTTTTTTTACCAAAGCAGCTTCCGGGGCGATCAGCGTTTTATTTCTTCTTGATTCGTCATACAAGCTTGCCCAATAATTATCGCCCAAGTCAGCCTGATAACCGGTCATTTCGTATGCAGGATCCGTCAGTCGTTTGCTGCGAAACTGTACGCCTGAGTTGATAAAACCTTCGGTGCCGCTCAATTTGAATTTGACCTTTAAGATGAAGTTTGAGTAGCTGCGTTTGGTACAAAGAAAATCATTGTGAGGCACTTTGGTCACCAATGAACCGCCCACAATCGCTCCGTTTTCAATGCGCCATGTATTTACCGTATCACCCTCCCACCCTTTAAAACTTTTCCCGTCAAAAAGGGCGGCCGTTTTTTGAGAAGGCGTGAGAAAAAAGTTGGTCAGGGTGATCATGCCCGCTGCTGCGTAAATCAAGAGATACTTTGCCATAAGAGATATCCTGTTATTTATATTGGATTAAAGGCATTTTGGTTTTTTTCTACTTTCAGCAAACGCCCATCCGCTTAGACTTCTTCCCGTTTTGCTTCCCTTACTCATTTCTACGGTTCACCGTCAATTAACCACGGGTTAGGCTTATATCTTTCCTGCGGGCAAAAGAAAAAGTAACCTTTGACTCAGGTCTCTGAAAACGCAGCTAATCAATATTCTCAACGATCAGAAAAAAATGTACATATCATAAAAACTCCTTCCATTCATTATTATAGAAACTATGAAAACATTATTCCCTGTCAGCTTCCTCGCTTTAATTTTAATCTATTCAACAACAAATGCACAAATCTTTGCGACTCGCTCTACGTCTGAAAGCATTACCATTACACCTGCGGGTATAAACAGCAATGTTGCCTCTCCCACCCTTTCCCTCACCAACACCGCTTTGGGAGAAGATGCCCTCAGGCTCGCTACCACTGCCACTTACAATACCGCTATTGGGTACAAAACGCTTTCTAAAATCACGGTTACTCCTTCCGGTCAAAATCCGGGCAGCGGAAACACGGCCGTTGGCAGTTTAGCTTTGCAAAACACCACTTCCGGATACCAAAATTCGGCTCTCGGGTATCTGGCATTGAATGCCAACACGACCGGCTTCAGTAATTCGGCGCTGGGGGTTTCGGCCTTGGCCAATAACACTACCGGCTTCGAAAACTCTGCTTTTGGTACCAATGCGCTGGCAGCCAATACCACCCTTGCCGGTAATCCGGGAGTTGGAAATTCCGCTTTCGGAACAAATTCGTTAAAAGCCAATACCACCGGCGATTATAATTCTGCCTTTGGCAATAACGCCCTGTCGACAAATACTACGGGGATTAACAATTCGGCGTTTGGTTATAATGCACTGGCTTCCAATTTGACCGGCCAATACAATTCTGCATTTGGGGTCAATGCGCTTCAGGCCAATACCGGCAACAGCAATACGGCGTTGGGTGCCAATGCTTTGACATCCAACCTGGGCGGAATCAATAATGCTGCCATGGGCTATCAGGCCATGTATTCCAACCAATCGGGCAGTGATAATGTGGCCGTAGGTAAAAATGCACTCTATGCCAATATCGACGGAATGAATAATGTAGCCCTTGGCGAGAGCGCTCTAAATAATACTATGGGCAATACCAACGTGGCTATCGGCTACAATGCAGGCTACAACGAAGCCGGCAGCAATCGGCTTTATATTGACAACAGTAACACCGCCGCTCCGTTGATCGGTGGTGATTTTGCGAATAATAAAGTAGGCATCAATCGCAATTTGACTACAGTAGGTACGAACGACTTCGCCTCCCGATCAGAAGCATTTCAGGTGGAAGGTGAGGCATTTAAGACGTTAGGCTCAGGAAATTGGGCCTTCCCCTCCGATAAAAGATTGAAAACAAACATCGTTTCACTGAATAGCCATGAAATGTTGCAGAAAGTCTTAAAAATGCAGGGCGTTACCTACGAATTGAAGGCTCATCCTGAGCGCGGAATGCAGTACGGCTTTATCGCTCAGGACTTGAGAGCTATTTTTCCCGAAAAAGTGACGGAAAATAAAGCCGGTTATTTGTCCGCTTCGTACGGTGATTTTGACCCCATGATCGTAGAATCCATCAAAGCCCTGCACGACAAGATCGAAAAGCTGGAACAGGAAAACAACCAACTGAAAAACCTAAATGCCCGATTGGATGCACTGAATGAAAAGTTGGTGAAAAAAGTCGAAAGTCGGTAACATAAGAATCCTGAAATTTTTCATTCTAACATGCTGCAAACCATGAAAACGACTTTTTTATCCCTTTTTTTGCTGCTGATTTCCCTGACCAATTTTGCTCAGATCATTACGAACGGCAGCCTGAATTACAGCATTACCCTCACCCCAACCGGTGTTTCCGGACAAATGAATAACAATCCAAATGTATCTTCCACCAACACAGCACTTGGAGATCAGGCCTTGATTGCGGCATCAACCATCACAAACAATACCGCTATTGGTGCACAAACAATGCTTGCCGGTGGCCTGAATTCGCCCAATGCTTACAATGGTAACAGCAATACGGCTGTAGGCACCTATTCACTTCGACTCAATGTACAGGGATACAATAATTCAGCCTTTGGCCCTTCAACAATGGATGGCGTGCTTGGAAGCATAATAGGCAACGGAAATGCCGCCTTTGGTCATAATGTTCTAACGTATAACATGGAAGGGAGTGATAATGCCGCCTTTGGCAAGTCAGTCCTTTACAACAACGTTTTCGGCAATGGAAATGCCGCTTTTGGCGCGTATTCCGCAACTGCTAATGTATCTGCCAATAACCAATCTGCTTTTGGAACTAAAAGCCTGCAATTTCATACCGAGGGAGATAATAATGCGGCTTTTGGATCAAACGCTATGATCAACCACCAGAAAGGCGCAAACAATGCTGCCTTCGGCCAATTATCTCTTCAAAATAATACGACGGGCAATTCAAATACTGCTTTTGGCTCTTCTGCTCTGGTTTTATCCACTACCGGCAGTTCCGGTGTCGCTTTCGGAGAAAGTGCGCTGACGAGCTCCAACAGTCAAAGTGTCGTAGGAGTAGGTTTTTACGCACTTGTACAGAATACATCCGGAGCCAAAAACGTAGTAGTTGGAAGTAACGCACTGCATGATAATGTTTCAGGATCAGGAAACGTAGCGATAGGCATGGAAGCGGGTTATTTCGAAACGGGCAGCAATAAACTCTACATTGACGCCAATAATGTTCCCTTTGAGGCAAACATAACCCTGATCGGCGGTGATTTCTCAGCCCGAAAAGTGTGCGTTGGGTGCAATATGTCTACTACAGGCGAAAATGAATTCAGCACACGCAGTGAAGCGTTTCAAGTTCAGGGAGCCGCGTTCAAAACCATAGGCTCAGGCAGTTGGCAATTCCCTTCCGACAGACGCCTGAAAAAGGAAATTGTCGCGCTCAACCGCGAAACAGTTTTAGAAAAAGTACTTCAAATGCGAGGCGTGAATTATACATTGATCGCGCAACCTGAGCAGAACACTCAGTATGGTTTTATCGCTCAGGAATTACGAAAGATTTTCCCCACAAAAGTATATGAAAACAAAGCAGGCTATTTATCCTCCTCTTATGGTGATTTTGTGCCCATGTTTGTCGAAGCCCTTAAAGCCCTGAACGAACGGGTTGAAAAACTGGAGCAACACCATCCTGATATCAAAACCATGACGGCACGAGTGGAGGAAATGGAGAAGCTTTTTAAGGACAATTAATCCTTAACTGTTTCAAAAAGAGGAAGGTAAATCAATGATTTTCTTCCAAACGAAAAGTGACCGTTAAATCAAAAGTGCCCAAAAGAAACGGCAAAAACAGCGCTACTTTTCCGGAGATTCTTAATCTTTAGGGAAAAAACATATACCAAAATCAGCCTTAACTGTAAACAAAATATGTTATGAAAAGATATTTTATTTTAGGTATATTATTATGTAGCACCCTGACACTCAGCGCACAAACTTTACCTAATCCGATACTGTTTTGTACGCAGGTGCCTCAACCGTTTGGATTTGCCACTTCGCTGGAAACATTTGGAAATCATCAGGCAAGTACCTTCTCTGCGCCTCGCGGCGGCGACCTCTATATTCGATACCCCGATGGTACATTAAAGAACTTGACGCAGTTGGCCGGATATGGTCAAACAGGTATGCAGGGAGCCAATTCCATCGCCGTCCGTGACCCATCCGTTCATTGGAGCGGAACAAAAGCGCTGTTCAGCATGGTGATCGGTTCAGCTACAACACGCTATCAGGTTCAAAGCTATACGTGGAAGTTATACGAAATTACAGGCCTGGGAAAAAACGACACACCGGTGATCACGCTTGTGCCCAACCAACCGATTGGCTACAACAACGTCCAACCCATTTACGGTACCGATGACCGTATCATTTTCACCACCGATATGCCGTTGGGCGGCGCTGCCCATTTGTATCCGCAACACGACGAATACGAATCCTCTCCTTCCGTAACGGGTATTTGGCGGCTCGACCCCAAGGCCTGCTCCGTAGCTGATGGACTTGAAATGCTGACCCATTCGCCTTCCGGAGATTTTACGCCAAGTATTGACCATGCCGGACGTGTAATCTTTACGCGATGGGATCACCTCCAACGTGACCAACAGGCCGATGCCGATGTGGAGGAAATTTTGGATGGTAATGCTTCCACTTATGGCACTTTTAACTACGCCGATGAAAACGCCAATGCAGTAAAATCAGCCATTTTACCCGACGGTGAGATATTTCCCGAGCCGCGCCCCGGCCGCAATGATCTGTTGTCGCTTCCGCAATGGGCAAATACCAATCCGCAAACCTTCAATATCTTTAATCCATGGATGATGAACGAAGACGGCACCGAAATGGAAATTTTGAACCATATTGGCCGACATGACATGGGAAACTATCTGGTTCAAAACTTTACCAACGACGCCAACCTGCACGATTTTTATACGCCTATTACCCCTAACCCGATTCGGGCCATGTTTCATATTCATGAATCGCCGGTAACGCCGGGACTTTATTATGGCATTGAAGCACCCGAATTCGGCACCCACGGTTCGGGCATGGTGGTGAAAGTAAATGCGCCCCCCGGCATGCACGCCGAACAAGTCACCTTTACTTATATAACCCATCCCGAAACGCGAAATCCAACCAATACTCCCACAGCAAACCATTCGGGAATGTACCGTAATCCCATGCCGCTTTCTGATGGCAAAGTTATTGTATCGCATTCCCAATCACCTTCTTACGATCAAAACATTGGTTCCGACACCATACCACTCAGCAAATACAATTATCGGATTCGCTTATTAGAGCCAACCGGTAGCTATTTTAAAGCAAGTGATACCGCTTTAACAGGTGCAGGTATTACCAAAAGCGTTTCGTGGTGGAGTCCTGATGTAAAGCTTAGCTATAATGGAATATTGTGGGAAACCTACCCGGTAGAAGTGAAAGCCACACCGTTGCCCACAACGCCAACCCTTCATCCGGAAACCATAGCGTCCTCTGAGCAGGCGCTTTTTACATCGGCGGGCGTGAATTTGCATGATTTTCAGAAATTCCTGCGTCGTAATAATTTATCGGTGCTTGCTATTCGGGATGTTACGAGCCGCGACGATGCCGATCAACAGCAACCTTTCAATTTGAAAGTATCCGGCAACACTCATCAAACCATCAACCCAAGTAAGCCTGCTCCCGTTTACGAAGTAAAACACCTGCAATTCCTGCAAAATGATCTGGTACGGGGCATAGGCGGAATGAACACCCCGAAGGCCGGAAGACGAGGGATCGCCAAATTCCTGCATGATCCCACCGCCATGCTTTACAATCCACCAACCACCGGCGCCCAAGGAAGTGCAAATATACACCCCGACGGCTCAGCGGCCATGATTGTTCCGGCAAAACGGGCGTTAACCTGGCAGTTGACCGACGCCAACAATAAAGGCATTGTTCGGGAACGATTGTGGGTAAGCACCAAACCCGGTGAAGTTCGAACCTGCACCTCCTGTCACGGTGAAAGTACGTTGAATCAGGCAGGACAGCCTTCTCCCGCCAATGCACCACAGGCGTTGACCACATTACTGAATTATGTCAAAGGAATTGACAGCGACAACGATGGCGTAAAGGATATTTATGATGCCTTTCCCAACGACCCTTCGGTGCATATTGCCGAGCCGGTCAACGAAAAATTTGTCTCAAATTTAACAAATTGGATCAATCAAAATCTTGATAACGACGCCGTTAAATGGGAAACGGAAAGCAATACCTGTCATGCCAACGCGGCCGTCATTAACAATCGTGCAGCGAACAATACCGGCAAATCAGATAAACTTCGGCGGTTTGTTGACCTCTCCAATATGGATATAGCCAAACTCACTTTTGATGTAGCCTATGCCCGTTATGATGCCTCAAAATTTGATAAACTGCGCGTTTGGGCCATTACCTGCGATGGCACGCAAGAGCTCGTTTATGACAAATCAGGCAGTACGCTGGCAACCGCTCCGGACCAAACCACGCTTTTTACGCCCGCAGATTGCAGTCAATGGCGCAATGAAAGTGTTAACTTATCGGCCTATGCCGGCAAAAAGGTTGAGTTAATTTTTGAAGATGTTGGAGGTTGGGGTAATCGTTTGTTTTTGGACAATATTCTCGTTCAGGAAACAGGAAGTTCACCGCCTTGCCCGGAAACGCAAACATTGACCGGCAACATAACAGCCGGCAAATACGATGCCTCCAATGTGATCACAACTCAAAATGATATACAGACGAAAATATTGACCGCAACAACTGTCACATTCAACGGTGGCAGTTCGGTCACATTGCAGGCAGGTTTTGAGGCGCAAAGCGGCAGCGTTTTCAAGGCATATATCGGTGGATGCGGCTTTTGACAACTATACCAATTACAAACAATTTCTATGAAAAATGCCGCTGTCTCAGAAGAAATACATTTTACCACAAATGTTTTTGGCTGGATGGCCGCCGGATTGATGGTCAGTGGTTTCATCTCATTTAAGCTATTGCAGAATTACTATTTGGTCCAATCCATCACAAGCAATTATATCGTTTTAAGCGCTTTAATAATCGGACAATTAGGCTTTGTTGTTTGGATTTCCTTCAATTTAGAAAAAATGGCCTCTTCCAATATCGGACCGCTTTTCTTGGGTTTTTCTATTTTGAATGGACTCCTACTCCCTTTGATTTTTCAATTCTTTACCGAAAACTATATCATAAGTACATTTTTCATTTTGGCAGGAATGTTCTTGATAATGAGCGCATTTGGCTATTTTACCAAACGTAATTTAACTTCACGGGGAAATCTGCTTCTACTGGTTTTTGTTGGGATACTGTTGAACGTTTGGCTCAATGTTATTGGCAAATATGACCAATTTCAGTTTATTACTTCGTGTATAGCGGTAGCCGTTTTTGCAGGAATCACTGCGTACGATTCCAAAAGGATAAAAGAAATGAATGATAAAGTGGGCACTGATAAGTCTCATCAAATCGCCGCTGTCATGGGCGCTTTTGCGCTGTACTTAGACCTCTACTATCTATTTCTTGCCATCGTATTTGCGGTTAACAAACGAGATAAAAAGAGTGGATCATAAAAATGTAATTTTCCTATGAAAACAATTACCTTTTTTTTCGTTTGTTTCAGTATTGTAGGTTTTGCCCAAACGTTCACTTCCATCAAAGGGCCACTTACCACCTACCATGACATTGTCAAGGACAACAACGGCAATCTATTCCTTGCTTCGCACACAAAAGGCGTATTTACTTCGACCGACGGCGGGCAAAATTGGACGGGGCTTGGCGGAAACAGCATTGGCGTCGGGCAAATAAATGCGCTGGTTTTCAATAACTCCAATCAATTAGTAGCCGCAACCGAACAGGGAGGTGTAAAACTCTGGAACGGCAGTACTTGGTCGGCGATCAATACCGGTATCACAACGAATTGCGGCGTTCCGATACCCATCAGAACGATTGCCATTGATGCTGCCGGAAATTATTACGCAGGAGCGCACAGCTATACAAGCTGTTTCACTGCCGGCAATCTTTACAAATACAATGGCAGCACTTGGATAAGCATCACCAACGGTCTGACGAATACCGACATCAATTCCATTGCCATCAATCCGATTTCAACGACCGTTTTTGCCGGCACAGACGGCGGCGTTTTTTCTTATAACGGCAGCACTTGGTCAGCGATCAACACCGGTCTGGGTAATTTGATCGTCAATAAGCTCACCTTTGCCTCCACCGGTGATCTGTTTGCCTCTACAAATGGAGGTCTTTTCAAATTGCCCAACGGCACCACCTCCTGGCTTGCCTTAAATACCGGCCTTCCGGCCGATGCTATTCGTTCGGTTGCCATCAACCCCACTGACCCTGCACACCTTGTGGTCGGAACAGGGTCTAATTTTGACCAAGTAGGCACGCTTGTCGGAAAGCTATACCAAAGTACAGACGGTGGGGCAAATTGGTCACAGGTTGGAACGAGTATCAATTCGACGTCCATCAGGAGCGTATTGTTTACGGGTAACACTACCCTTTTTGCGGTCGGTTGGGGCGTGTTTCGCTCAACAGACAATGGTACTACCTGGATTTCCTCTAAAACAGGTTTATCGGGCGGTGTTTTTAACACGAACGGAAACATTGCCGTAACGGCCTCGCCCGATCACCATATTTTCTACGGCACCGACGAGGGCGTTTTCAAGTCAATGGATGGCGGCACTACGTGGCAGCCTGCTAATGTCGGCTTAACGCGCCATAATGTTTCATTGTTGAAATGCGATAGTCAGGGGAATTTGTTTTGTGCCGTTTGGCGCTATTTAGGAACCGGCAGTGTCGGTTTCGGAGACGGTGTTTTGTATAAATCAAAAGATGACGGTGCCACATGGACACCCGTCAACATTGCCAAAGATTGGCGTTATCTCGAAATGGCCGAATTGTCCAATGGCGACTTAATCTGTTCGCATGGTTTTGGGTCTCAAGTACCTTCGGCAACGATTGTAGGTTCAAGTTTAGCCATTTCGCACGACCACGGCGACAATTGGATAGATTTAAATGTATTAAGCGGTTTAGGTTATTGTACCGCCGCAAATGCCGCCGGAAATATGTTTGTGGCCGGT
Organism: Runella sp.; assembly: GCF_965279615.1. Classification (NCBI taxonomy): domain Bacteria; kingdom Pseudomonadati; phylum Bacteroidota; class Cytophagia; order Cytophagales; family Spirosomataceae; genus Runella; species Runella sp. The sequence continues at coordinate 2,111,356 of NZ_OZ257252.1, forward strand.
GAATCGAACGGCGTTTATCGTTCTACGGATGCCGGCAACACTTTTTCTTTATACGCCTTACCGGGGCTGAACAGCAATGTGGGTATCATTGAAATTTCTCCAATGGGCGACATACTGGTAGGAGCAGGCGGGCAACGAACGCTTCGTTTTTCAACCGACAACGGCACAACTTACTCCAATTTCACAAGCGCTGTTTTGCCTGACTATAAAGGTGTTACCGATATAATTTTTGATAATACCGGCAAAGCGTACTGCACCACAACGGGGCAAGGCACTCCTGCTTTATTTACCGTTACGCCACCGTTTACGGCTTCTTCTACCTTTGTTCCTATTGCCGGAATTGTAGGCACTTACTTCAAAATGGTTTGGGACGACTGCGGTTATTTATACGTTTACAGCCCCGGTGCTATCCTCAAAAGCACTACTGCTTTAACTGTTTCGGCAGGAATTACGACCCAATTAAGCAGCCCGCTTAATGATGTTTCGGTACAGGAGTACCGCATTCTTTCCGCAGCCACGATCACCGCAACCAATAAACTGTTTAACGGCGGAATTGCCTCCTACACCGGCACAAAATCCATTTCGCTCACTACAGGTTTTGAGACTATGGCCGGAAGTGTTTTTAAGGCAGCCATTGAGGGTTGTGGTTATTGATTTTTTCGCGCTGAATGCCACTCAGTACAAATGTGGATGTAGAGGCCGGTCAGCTTTCCCAAAAGGTGATTAAATTATGATGAAAATTTAATCATTTCATAAAGTACCTCAATCTCATGCTTTTAGCACGTTCTTTGCTGTATCATGCTCAATTTGTCGACAAATTCCATCAAAAAAACCAATTCGTGCTCTGCTAAGGGTTAACTGCCAACTGCTTATAAGCAATTCGTGAAACATTTAACATTTTTTACGTGGAACAGTTTGGCAGAGTCCGAATAAAGATGGATATTTGGAGGCGGTAAACCTAACAACAATGGGCAAAATTATAGCAATAGCCAACCAAAAAGGTGGCGTCGGCAAAACGACCACTGCCATCAACCTGGCAGCAAGCTTAGCAGTACTTGATTTTAAAACCCTGATCGTAGACGCTGACCCTCAGGCCAACTCTACCTCGGGTTTGGGTTTCAACCCCAAAGAAATTGAGTACAGTATTTACGAATGTATGGTAGAAGGGGTTATTCCTCAGGAAGCTATCGTTGAAACCAACTTCGAAAATCTGTACCTTTTGCCTTCTCATATTGACCTTGTTGGGGCCGAGATCGAAATGATCAATCTCAAAAACCGCGAGGAAAAAATGAAAGAGGCACTATGGCCCATCAAAGATGATTATGATTTTGTCATCATTGACTGTTCGCCTTCGCTGGGTTTGATCACTATCAACAGCCTCACGGCGGCCGACTCGGTGATCGTGCCCGTACAATGCGAGTATTTTGCCTTGGAAGGGTTGGGTAAATTACTCAATACGATTAAGATCATTCAAACAAGACTTAATACCAACTTGGCCATTGAGGGTATCCTGCTGACCATGTACGACATGCGCGTGCGCCTTTCAAACCAAGTGGTGAATGAAGTAACGGCTCATTTCAAACACATGGTATTCAATACCATTATTCCTCGAAATATCCGTCTCAGTGAATCCCCAAGTTATGGTGTTCCTACCATTGCGCAGGATTCAGACAGCAAAGGGGCGGTTAGTTATCTTAACCTTGCCCGCGAAATTTTAAGTAAGAATGGGCTGCTTGAACAAGACGAACAAGCTGTACGAAAGGCCAATTGATGTATTGGTGAGGCATTTGCCCCGCCCGTTGGCAAGCGTAAAAACGCTGCAAGAAGTTACGTCTACCATTCAACCCAACAATCATAAAAATCTTCAAACATGGAAAATATCGGTAAAGCTGCTCCTAAAAAAATGACAGGCCTCGGACGTGGTTTGGGTGCATTACTCCATGACAGCGATAACGTCAATCGTTCTACGCGCCCCCTGCCGCCTTACGATAACGTGAGCATGATGAATGAACTTCACGTGGAGCAGATTGACGTCAACCCTTTTCAGCCTCGTACACGTTTTGACGAAGAAGCCCTCAATGAATTGGCCGAATCCATTCGTATTCAAGGTATTATTCAACCCATTACCGTACGTCAGATCGGTCGGGATCGGTACCAATTGATTTCGGGAGAACGACGTTTACAGGCTTCCAAGCTTGCGGGCCTGACCCATATTCCATCGTATATTCGTACCGCCAATGACCAGCAAATGCTGGAAATGGCGTTGATCGAAAACATTCAGCGCGAAAACCTTAACGCCATTGAAATTGCCCTTAGTTATCAGCGCCTTATCTCGGATTGCGGTCTTAAACAGGACGAATTGGGCGAGCGCGTTGGTAAAAACCGCACAACGGTCAATAACTATATTCGTCTGCTAAAACTGCCTCCTATGATCCAAGCCGCTCTTCGCGACGACCAGATCACCATGGGTCATGCCCGGGCAATCATTAATATTGATAATGCTGACGTACAACTAAAACTGTTCCGCAAAACCATCGAGGAAGCCTGGTCGGTACGGAAAGTGGAAGATGCCGTTCGCAGTCTTCAAATGGAAGTTCCTGATACCGGCACCAACGAACGTCGCCCGAGTGTAGTAAAGCAGGAATTGCGGTCGTTGCAGTTTAAACTTTCTTCTTATTTCGGTTCAAAGGTTTCCATCAAAACCGACGATAAACAAAAGGGCGAGATCAAAATTCCTTTTACTTCGCAGGATGAATTGGAACGTATTTTAAAGGTCTTAAAATTTGAATCGTGAAACGGGCAGGATTACTTATCGTTTGTTGGTGTGGGTTTGGATTGATGGGAGTATTAGGCCAACAGATCAGAACGGACTCTTTGCAAAAACGTTTATCCCGGCTTGCGGTCGTCGTTGATACTTTACGCCCTGATTCACTCAAAAAGATACAGGCTCTAAAAGATACGCTTACCAAAGTCATTGCGCCAAAACCCGCCGTAAAGCATAGTCCCCGCAAAGCCGCTATGTATTCGCTCATGGTTCCAAGCCTTGGGCAGGCTTATAATAAGCAATACTGGAAAATGCCTTTCGTATACGTAGGTTTTGGGACCGTCGGTTATTTTATCCGTTATTTTAACATCCGTTATCACGACTATTTAACCCCTTACCTTGCCAGTTATGATCAGGAGTCCGGTAAAGTATTACATACAGAATCTGATGTGTACATACGGGGCCAAAAAATAACACGTACATTAACTCTCGATCAAATCACGAAAGGGAAAGATTTTTATCGTCGCTACCGGGATTTGAATATTATCATGTTGACGGTCGTTTGGGCGTTCAATATCGTCGAAGCCAACGTCGCAGCCCACTTAAAAACCTTCGATATGTCGGAAGATATATCTTTTCGTGTTGAACCTGCCGGCGGATACAATACATTTACCGGAAGCGTTATCGGAGCCAAATTAGTGATACCCATTAAATAATAATTATCTGATCTTATTCCCAAATTAATGAACATTCTTCTTCTTGGCTACGGCAAGATGGGCAAAGTAATCGAACAGATAGCCCTGAGTCGCGGTCACCAAATAATCGGAAAGATTGACGTCAGTAATCGTCACGAATTAGAGTCTTTCAGCCGTGAAAATGTAGATGCAGTCATTGAATTCAGCGCCCCCGAAGCAGCCTACGAAAACCTCAAATGGTGCATGAGCAAAGGCTTGCCCACCGTATGCGGTACTACGGGTTGGCTGCAACACCGTCCGGAGATCGAGCTATTGTGCAAAGAGAACGGTGCCGCTTTTTTCTACGCATCCAATTACAGCATCGGGGTCAATCTCTTTTTTCGGTTAAATAAGTATTTGGCCAAACTCATAGCTCCTTATGAACAATATAAGGTGCATACTACTGAGATCCATCATATCCATAAATTGGATGCGCCAAGCGGCACAGCAATTACGCTCGCCGAGGGGCTGATAGAAAATCTTCGCACCAAAACAGAGTGGGCGAATAAAGCCGATGTTGCTGAAAATCAAATCCCAATTGTATCTTTGCGCGAAGGCGAGGTGCCCGGCACTCACGTTATTCGCTATGATTCCGACGTTGACCGCATCGAAATTCAACACGTAGCTCATAATCGTCAGGGATTTGCCTTGGGAGCAGTCGTTGCCGCCGAATGGCTCTCCCCTCGCGAGGGAGTCTACGGAATGGACGATCTGCTCGGCGAAGCCTAGTTATTCATTTTAAAAATTGCATTCAATATCACCGGAAATGTCAAAACCCACTCCCAAAAAATCAGCCTTTAGAGAATGGCTCGATTCCATTGTTTTTGCCGTTGTAGCAGCTACCCTAATTCGTTGGTTATTTTTAGAAGCCTACACCATTCCGTCGTCGTCAATGGAAAAAAGTCTTTTGATCGGTGACTTCCTTTTTGTCAGCAAACTCCATTACGGTGCGCGTACACCCGGCACGCCACTGCAGGTACCGCTCACGCACCAAACCATTTGGGGAACCAATATTCCATCGTTTTCTACCTTGATCCAACTTCCGATGTACCGCCTGCCGGGCTTTTCGGACGTAAAGCGGAATGACGTGGTCGTGTTCAATTATCCGGGCGACCCTGACGAACCGTTTGAAGATCCCGCACAGGGCAACGGTGGTTACAAGGCATTTCCCGTCGACCTACGTACTAACTTTATTAAACGTTGTATCGGTGTCGGCGGAGATTTGATCGACATCAAAGGTGCCGACGTGTACGTAAATGGTAAACCGGCCGAGGTACCCGCAAAAGCTCAGTTTTACTACCGTATGTGGTCAACGGATCTATTGGATGACCGCTTCTTTGAAAATGAAGACATTCAGGATTACAGTGCCTACCCGGGCGATTCCTTAGCTCCGAATAAGTTCCTGTACCAAATTCGGACAACACCGCAAATTGTGGAAGGCTTGCGCAAACACAGTTTTATCAAAGACGTCAAACACGAATATCGCTACGCTCCCGGCAGTACCGAAATGGGGCTATTCCCGGCAGCGGCCAAACAGAATCCTGATTTTTGGGGTCCGATTCAGGTTCCTAAAAAGGGGCTAACAATTCAACTGGACTCGGCCAACGTAGCTAAATACGCTCACGTGATCAAATTCTTTGACCACAATGATGCGGCAAAAGTGGTGGTAGATAAAAACACCATCAGTATCGACGGCAAGGCCATCACAAGCTATACTTTCAATCAGGATTATTACTTTATGATGGGTGATAACCGTTATGAATCAGCCGATTCACGCTTTTGGGGGTTTGTTCCTGCCGATCATATCGTCGGAAAAGCGGTCTTTATTTGGATGTCCATTGACCCAAACCCAAAGTCGGTTCTGAACAAAATCCGCTGGAATCGTTTGTTTAGACTTATTGACTAATTCTTTCTATTCTTATTGTAGAGCCGCACTATTTTGCGGCTCTTTTTTTGTGCGCTGCATTGGGTTGTGAGCAACCCGGCCGGCGGTTTTGAGAAACCGCCGACACAGCGGCGACACAGCAGCGCCGTTTGTGAAGCAGGTTTCTCAAAACCTGCGCTGAGGTTGCTCACAACCTCGTTTACGAAAAAGGCAGACCTAAATTGGCCTGCCTTTTTGCATTTCATTTCAACACATTAATTACTTCAATTTTTCCTGAAACAACTTCAAGATACGTTTGTATTCGTCGGTCCAACTGCTGGCTTCCACAAATCCGTGGTCTTCCATTGGATATGATGCCATTTCCCAATTATCCTTTTTCAACTCGATCAATCGTTGCACCAAACGGTACGAATCCTGAATGTGAACGTTTACATCGACCATCCCGTGACAGATCAACAAATGATCTCTCAGGCCGGCAGCGTGATAAATAGGAGAACTGCGACGGTACGCCAGTGAATCCGTGGCAGGCTCGTTAAGGATATTGGCCGTATAAGGATGATTGTACGCTGCCCAGTCAGTGACAGGACGCAAAGCCGCTCCTGCTTTGAATACGCCCGGTTTGGTAAACAATGCCATCAACGTAATGAAGCCACCGTAAGAGCCGCCGTAAATACCGATGCGTTTGGCGTCAATGCCGTGTTTTTCAACCAAGTATTTGGCACCGTCTACGTTATCATCCAAATCTTTTCCACCCATAAAACGATAGATACCCGTGCGCACATCGCGGCCATAACCGGCCGAAGCCCGATAATCCATGTCCAAGACGGTATAGCCCAAGTCCACCAATAGATTGTGAAACATGTATTCTCTGAAGTATTGACTCCACCATTTATGCGCATTTTGAAGGTATCCCGCCCCATGTACAAATATCACGGCAGCTCCATTTTTCTTCTTGGGTACGTACAAACGAGAGTAAATATCGGTCCCATCACTTGCCTTTACGGTGATCACCTGCGGCTCTTTCCATGCGTACGAACTGAATTCCGGCGAAAGTGACTTCGTAAGTTGCGTTGCGGTTGCATCGGTTTGGGCATCCTGCAAGTATAATTCCCACGGCTTGGTAGCAGCCGAATAACGAATCAGCAACTTTGTTTCATCAGGTGAAAGAGTGGCATCATTAGACCCCACCATTTTGGTCAACTTGGTGCGCTCCCCACCCGTAACGGCCATTTTGTAAAAATGCTGTTCGCCCGGATGTACTTCATTTGACTGAAAATAGATCGTCTTTTTATCTTTCGATAATTGTGCCTGTTGCACTTCAAATTTGCCCGAAGTCAGTGTTTTACGCTCACCGCTACGAACATTGACCGTGTATAAATGTGAATAGCCCGTAGCTTCGGAATGGAAAATAACAGTCTCATTGTCAACCCAATCCAACCAAAAACTGCCCGGACCGCCTACCCATGCTTCATCGCGCAGGTGGTCAAGTACTTTAAATTTGGCCGTTGCGGGATCAAGCGAAGCGATCCAGCGGTCTTTGTTGTCCTGAGAGCGCATCATTACTACCAAATACTTACCGTCTTCTGACCAACGAACGCTTACAAACTGCACCTTACGTACAGTCGCTTTTTTGGATGTATCTGCCTTATAATCTTTTACATAATCAGGTTTTGCCGTGATACCCGTTAAGTCCTTGATCGATGCTTCCAAGACCGTATCCTTCTTAATATTGTAAACAAACAATTGTGAATTGTTTTGCGCTGCCCCCACTTTGGTCCGGGCAGGTAGGTCTTCGGTATAGCCCGATTCGGTTACGTAGCTGGGCACAATGGCTGATTTTGAACCGGTTCCGCCTTTGGTAGCGCGGTAGGTAATAAAATCGGCATTGGGAGAAAGAAGGATGTTATCCAATATCGCATCGTTGGTATAGATCTCTTTCGGGCGCTTGGGCAGGTTCGATTTTGCAATTTTGTCAGCTTCTTTTTTCTTGTCCGCCCGTTCTTTCAGCACTTCAAACAACGCCAATTGATCTTTCTTTAACCATTTGTCCTGTTCATTTGCCGCAGCTTCCGCTTTTTTAGTACCGGGCAAAAAGTTGGTCAACTGAATCAATTCTCCCGTAATCAAGTGCAACGAAAACAGATTCGGTCCTCTTCTGAAAATAGCCTTGCTGTCATCACTGCTGAAGGTAACATTCGATTCGGGTTCAACGGTATTGGTCAGTTGCCGCGTTTGGCCCGTTTTGACGTCTGTCCAATAGAGATCACCATCTTTTACAAAAAGTTTTTGAGTAAACAAACGGTTATAATCACCGGAAGCCGTTGGCAATGAATTGCGCTCTAAAGGGGTTACCTTACGGGTTTGCTTAGACGAAAGTTCATAGACATACAATGAGTCGCCGGTGTTTTTTTCGGGATTCCAGCTAAAGTAAATCTTGGTACCGTCTTCGCTCCAATAAGGATTGGAAGGAGCCACGCCCATCCATTTAGGATCGCGCATGATCTTCTCTACCGTGAGCGGAGCGAGGGTTTGGGCTTTCAGAGAGGCACTTAATGAATAAAGAGAAGCAACTAAAAGGACGAACGAAAGTGCTCGTTTAGGGCAAAAGTTTCGCATAAGTCAGTAAGATGAAGAGTTTATAATGTAAAATACGGTTTAAAAATCAAAAGAAATGAATACCGGCCACAAAAATAAGCAATGGGGACGTATCGTTGTTTTGAAGAGATAAAAGTAGTTAAAATCCCCGCTTTTGAGGATATTCGCGCCACTATTTGATGACAATTATCATTTTTTCAAACCAACGCAGCGCCTACCATTGCGCCAAACTAAACGGCTCACACCATGCGCCCAAAAATCAGCTACGTTTCTCCGCAAGAAGCCCTTTCCTGTATTCAGTCCGGCAACCGTGTATTTGTTCAGGGAAGTGCACAAACACCTTCTTTTTTATTAAAACATTTGGCAGCAGAGTCCCCTCGTTTACAGGATGTTGAAGTAGTATCCATTACAGTATACGGCGATGTATTTGTTGATAAACCCGACTACCAAGGCCACTTTCATATCAATTCTCTGTTTGTTTCCGAAAGCATTCGTAAGGCCGTAAATGAAGGACGCGCCGACTATGTACCCGTATTTTTAAGTGAAATTCCTGAATTGTTCAAGCAGAGAATTTTGCCGATCGACGTGGCATTGGTGCACGTCTCTGTGCCCGACCAACACGGGTATTGTTCATTAGGTGTGTCGGTGGACATTGCCCGGTCGGCTGTTAATAATGCCCGTTATGTAGTGGCCCAAGTCAACCCCAATGTTCCCCGAACGCACGGCGACGGCATGATCCATGCCAGTCGTTTCCACGCGATGGTCTATTGTGAAGACAGCTTGCACGAAGCCCGATTTGGGGGATCAGTTTCAGAAAGCGACCAAAAAATAGGACAATACGTGGCCGAATTGATCGATGATGGAAGTACGCTGCAAATGGGCATTGGTTCTATTCCCAACGCGGTTTTGGCATGCCTGCATCATCATAAAAACCTGGGCGTACACACCGAAATGTTCAGCGACGGCTTGATAGATCTGTTTGATAAAGACGTCATTAACAACAAGTTCAAGGCTATTATGCCTAACAAAACGGTTACAGGCTTTGCGTTAGGAACCAAACGGCTCTACGATTATGTCAACGACAATCCGGCTTTTTCTTTCATGGACATTGATTTTGTCAACGACCCGCACATCATCAAACAAAACCCCAAAGTAATCGCCATCAACAGCGCCGTGGAAGTGGACGTAACCGGCCAAATTTGTTCGGATTCCATTGGAACCTACCAATATTCCGGCGTGGGTGGACAAATGGATTTTATGCGCGGTGCGGCGCTCAGCCAAGGCGGCAAGCCCATCATTGCCCTTCCTTCCCGCACGCAAAAAGGAGTATCCAGAATTGTTCCCTTTCTAAAACAGGGAGCAGGCGTAGTGACTACCCGCGCGCACGCGCACTACATCATTACTGAATACGGAAGCGCCTACTTGTTTGGAAAAAACTTACGACAACGTGCCAAAGCATTGATCAACATTGCTCATCCCGACGACCGTGAAGAGTTGGAAAAACAATGTTTTGAGCGTTTTAAAGCGTTGTAAAATGCTTTATTTTATTCATCCCGAAGGTAAAGAAGGGCTGATTCCGGCAGATCAGCCGGGAAATTCCATTTCTGTTTCGGAAAATTTGCATAAGCCATCGAGCAATTCACTCAGTCTTGCTCCTGTTTCCGTCAACGCATATTCTACTTTTACCGGTACTTCCCCAAGGTGATTATTCCTAACGATCAATTTATGCTGCTCAAGCAATTTCAGGCGATCAGCCAAAATATTGTCACTAATGTGTTTCAGGTCTTCTTTTAGGCTCGAAAAACGGTTATTGCCTTCTTCAATGCTGAACAGCACTTCGGTCAGCCACCGTTTACTAAGCAGATGAATCAGCTCATTGAGCGTACATTTTTCTTCCAAAAACGTCTGATTGTAATAATTGGTAGAACTTAACTTTCTCATTGCCGTACTAACTTTTAAAGGAGTTGCTCATAATTATCGAAACTATTGCTCAAATTTAGATTTAAGCGTTCATTTGTGAACTGAATTCTTTTGAAAAGAGTAAATAAAAGAGGTAACCTACTCGTATATGTTTTGTTGTTAACCACACTTTTATGCAATACCGAAAAATTGGCAGTTCGAATAAAGGGCAATCTGACCTTGAAGTATCCGTGATCACGTTTGGTGCCTGGGCTGCCGGGGGTTGGATGTGGGGCGGAACTGAGCGGAGTGAAGCCGTAAAGGCGATCAAAGAATCTTACGAAGTTGGCATCACGTCGATTGATACAGCCCCGATCTACGGGCAAGGTCTCAGTGAAGAAATTGTAGGCGAAGCCATCAAAGACCTTCCCCGGGACAAAGTACAAATCCTGACAAAATTCGGGATGCGTTGGGATTTGGCGAAAGGTGACTTTGCGATGCACAGTAAAAACAACGCCGGCGAATCCATTGATATTTATAAATATGCAGGCAAAGAAAGCATTATCAAAGAATGCGAAGATAGCCTCAAACGCCTCGGCACGGATTATATTGATCTATACCAAATCCATTGGCCCGACAAAACCACGCCCATTGCCGAAACCATGGAGGCTGTTTCACAGTTAATACAGCAGGGAAAAGTGCGTTATGCGGGAGTTTGCAATTACAACGCCGACCAAATGCGCGAATCGGCTAAATCCATTGATCTTGCGTCCAATCAGGTTCCGTACAGCATGGTCAAAAGAGACATTCAAAAAGAAACGGTGCCTTACTGCATTGAACACGACAAGGCCATTTTGGCCTACAGTCCGTTGGAGCGTGGATTATTGACGGGAAAAATGAAACCGGGCTATCAATTCAGCGCCGACGACCATCGGGCCAAACTTTACTTTTTCAAGGATGAAAATCTAAAAAGGGTAAATGAATTTTTAGCAAAAATCAAACCCCTTGCCGACGAAAAGAATGCGTCGCTCGGTCAATTGGTTTTGCGCTGGACAGTCGAGCAACCGGGCATCACCATCGCGCTGGCAGGTGCCCGCGACACTAAACAGGCACTGCAAAATGCGGCGGCTATGAATATTGACTTAACCGCCGAAGAAATAAATTTCATCACCGGGCATTTAAATAAACTGGAATTGGTTCAATAAGAAGGATCATTAAACAATCTTTTATCTATCTTATTTCCCACCCTAATCGTTTTTATTCATTTTACATTTATGACCAACAACAAATCTCTACTGAAAAAAAGCCTTCCCATTGCATTGGCAGGCCTGATTCTAACCGCTTCCGTTGCATTAATGAGCAACAGCGGCAGCACGGAAGATACACGTTCCGTAAGAAAACTAACCGAAGCCAATTTTACCATTGATACCGTAGCCAAAGGATTAACCATGCCTTGGGCCACTGCATTTTTACCTAACGGTGATTTGCTCGTAACCGAACGCGTCGGAAAATTGCGTTTGGTTAAAAACGGGGTTTTGGACCCAAAAGAGATCAGCGGCTTGCCTGAAGTAATGTACAAAGGCCAGGGCGGTTTGCTCGACGTAACTCTCCATCCGAATTATGCTTCAAACGGTTGGATCTACATCAGTTATTCTTCTCCCAAAGCTGCGGGTGAAGAAGGCGACGACGGCGGTGCCAATACAGCCTTACTTCGTGCCAAACTGAAAGATCATGCCTTAACTGACGTTCAGTATCTATTTAAAGCCATTCCTAACGTAAAAGCCAATGTTCACTTTGGCGGACGGATCGTATTTGACAAAAAAGGCTACGTATTTCTATCTCTTGGCGAACGCGGTCAAAAGGAAAATTCCCAGAACCTGAGCAGAGATCAAGGTAAAGTAGTTCGTCTGCACGAAGACGGAAAAATCCCGACGGATAATCCATTTGTAAAAACCGCCGGCGCACGTCCTGAGATATGGACCTACGGTCACCGCAATCCACAAGGTATGACGATCCATCCAACGACGGGCGTCATTTGGGAACACGAACACGGTCCACAGGGTGGCGACGAATTGAACATCGTTCAACCGGGCAAAAATTACGGTTGGCCCGTGATCACTTTCGGCATTGATTATGACAACAGTATCATTTCAAAAGATACCGCAAAAGTCGGTATGGAGCAACCCGTTATCTACTGGAAACCTTCCATTGCCCCCTGCGGTATGACGTTTGTAACGAGCAGTAAATTTAAAGAATGGAACGGCGACCTGCTCGTTGGTTCGCTTAAATTTGCCTATCTGCAACACCTTGTGGTAAAAGGCAACAAAGTGGTTAGCCGCGAGATCATGTTTGAAAAAATCGGCCGTGTAAGAGATATTCGCCAGGGTCCCGATGGCAATATCTACGTTGTGCTTGAAAACTCGGGTAAAATTGTCAGAATCAGCCCCAAAGCTTAAAAACGCCTGATAAATAATCTGTAAATAACTGATAATCAACTACCGTGCTGTTAAAGTAAAGCGTTATATTTTACTTTAACAGCACAAATTTTTAATTGCATTGTCTATAAACAACCTCCATTTTACATGAAACTTTTGTTGATTTTCCTTTCAGGGATCATTTTTTGTTCTGCTGTTTTACCAAGTCAAGACGATGCCCTCGCTAAAAGTATCGAACGTGGCAAAGCCATTTACGCTGAAAACTGTGTTACGTGTCATATGGGTGCCGGCGAAGGCGTTCCTTCCACCTTTCCTCCCCTTGCCAAAGCCGATTTTCTGGTTAAAACTCCCCTGAAAGCCATTGAAGCCATCAAATTTGGTTTACAGGAAAAAATCGTTGTTAACGGCGTGAATTACGAAGGCATGATGCCCAATCCGGGTTTAGACAACGAAGAAATCGCAGATGTCATGAATTATATTCAAAATTCATGGGGCAATACGTCAAATAAAAAGATCGTGACGGCGAAGATGGTGGAAGAAGTGAAACAGAAGAAATAATTATCAAGCCGGCAGAATTTCAGGCACTGATTCTATTGATGACCTTCGCGTACACTTGGCTTATTTTTTTATAATTTTGTTAAAAACGTCGAAAGCTATGGTTTTGATTACAAGTATTTTGCGCAAGCCACGCTCCAATAAAATCTATACGCATGAGGAATATCTGCGTTTTGAAGAAAAAGCGCACAATAAAAATGAATTCTATAAAGGTTTGATTATTCCTATGGCAGGTGCAAAAGCAACTCACAATGAAATCAGTGCTAATGTGGTTTCCACGCTGAAAAATGCAGTAAGACCATTAAAAAACATTTACCGAGTTTATACCAGTGACCAGAAAATTCGCATTGATTCAGAAGATACAACTGTATATCCTGATGCATTGGTAATTTGTGAAAAACCGGAATTTTGGAATAGTCGTGAGGATGTAATTATTAACCCTTTGGTTATTGTCGAAGTTTTGTCTAAAAGCACCCAAAATTACGACCGAGGCGAGAAATTTATGTTGTACCAACGCCTTCCTTCTCTCAAAGAATACGTAGTAATAGAGCAACACACGCCACTGGTAGAATCTTGGTATCAAATCGAAGAAAATACTTGGCAAAAAACAACCGCTCATGGCACAGAAGGAAAGTTATCGCTTCGTTCGTTGGGTGTTACACTTCGTTTAGACGAAGTGTATGAGCATATAGCGTTTTAAATTTTTCTATTTTCTCAAAAAATTCTTCAACTTCTCTACCTCCCATTCCTCAATAGCGGGAAAATTAGCAATACGAAAAGTAGTATTTCGCCATTCCCCATATCCATTACCGAGCGTAATTCCTGCCGCAAGCGAGGCCTTTTTGATAGCAGCAATGGCTTCCGGATCACCTTTTACCGCAATGACCGTATCAGAGCGCGTAGCAGGATTCTGAACAAGGGGTTGCCAAATCGTTTCATTGGCTAGAAAATCATACCATATAGCAGCGCGTTTTTCCGTCTTTGCGCCCACTTCCTGTATATTTTCGACTTGCTCCATTACGCGCATAAGCAAGTAGATACCAAGTGTATTGGGCGTATAATGCGTTTGGAATTTTTCAAAGTTCTCATGCATGAAAAGCAAGCTGTTATATCGCAAAACATCATTTACGCTTCGCGCTTTTTCGAGCGTTTTTGGAGAACACACCATGATACCCAATCCCGCAGGAAGTCCCAAACATTTTTGTACCGAAGCAAACCACACGTCGCCCAATGTCCAATCGAAAGCAACACCTCCCAGCGAGGAGGTAGCATCAACGGCAATGAGTGCATCTGTCATGGCACGGATTTGGGCGAGTTCTTCCATGCGCATATGCGTCCCGTTTGAGGTTTCGCTGTGTGTCAGGCACAATACTTCATAATTTTGCAATCGTTGCCGGTTAAATTCAGCACGCGTCGCATCGTCATCATGTTCAAACAAATGATACGTAAGCGTTTGCTCAATGGGAAACAACGACCCGGTGGTTTGCGGTACGATGTGCGAGGCATAACTAAACCATTTCTTTCCAAAAGCACCGTTATAATGATGCGCGCTATGGTGCGATGTCAGCGATTGGGCAATGATCTCCCAGGCTTCTGTTGCCGACGAAACCAGATAAATGGTATAATCTTCCGGAATATTGAGTTTGAGATGCATCAAACGAATAGTCTCACGCAACACATCCATAAACCCCTGACTGCGATGGTTCATGCTCAAAATCCCCGAACGAAAGGCCTCCTGTAAATAGCCCTCGACCTGTGGATATACTTTGGAAGGACCGGGATAAAATGTTATCATTTTGAATACGGGAAAGAAAGAACTGAAAATGTAAAACCGGAAAATGCAGAACCGAAAAATGTAAAACCGAGAAATGTAAAACCGAGAAATGTAAAACCGAGAAATGTAAAACCGAGAAACTGAAAAATGTAAAACTGAACCGTAGAGCGGAGCGCAGTATCAAACCGAAAAATGCAGAATATAAAACTGGAAAATGCTATTTTATTTCTCCTTTTTCAGTTTGAAATTTTTCAGTTTCTCGGTTTTACATTCCTAATCCGCTCCGCCTTTCGCGGTATCAATGCTTTTCTGAAAAATAGCGACAAGTTGACGAGATTCACTCAATAACAGTTCATCAACGAGCATTTTAGCTTTTAGTAACATCCGAAGATTAATAGAAGTTTCTCGAAGTTCTTTATGAGCCACTTTCATTTTATGAATAAAATCTTTCTTTGATTCAGCCGCCTGTGCCTCGCCGTATATGAGGGCAGGTGCCGTGCCTGATCTGAGAAGTTGATCTGCCAAATGTCTTCCGGCGGCCGTTTTAGGCATTTTTTCGCTCGCCTCAATGATCAAAACCCCGAAATCAATCAACCGCTCTTCTAAGTCAAACTTCCGATAATTCATTATTCAAATTTTAATTAACCTTTATTAGACGATAGTTTCCTTCATAAATATCGCCGCTCGGTTTAAAATTTTTCAGTTTAAACACATTTGGATTGTGGCCATTTGCTATTGCCTTCCTTTTTCAGTTTGAAATTTTTCGGTTTATCATTTCTCGGTTCATCTATGCTTTGGTTTTTCGCCATTACCCCTTCCTTTTTCAGTTTGAAATTTTTCGGTTTTACATTTCTCAGTTCATCTACACTCTGGAGATTCGCCCTTATCCCCTCTCCTTTTTCAGTTTGAAATTTTTCGGTTTATCATTTTTCAGTTCTAAAATAATGTCAGTTTACAAAAAATACCGCACAGCCATCTCATATCCTTTCAACCCCAATCCAACAATAACGCCTTTAACGCGGCTGCTGAGATAGCTATGGTGACGGAAAGCTTCGCGCGCATGAACGTTGGAAATATGCACTTCCACCGCCGGGGTCGTCACGGCCGAGAGCGCATCGGCAATCGCTACCGAGGTATGCGTATAAGCTCCTGCATTAAGCACAATTCCGTCAAACGTAAAACCGATTTCGTGGATTTTATCGATCAGCGCGCCTTCATGGTTGGATTGAAAATAGTGCAATTCTACTTCAGGGAAGGTCACTTGGAGGGTTTCAAAGTAATCTTCAAACGTCTGACTGCCGTAAATAGTTGGCTCACGTTTGCCCAAAAGATTCAGATTGGGACCGTTAATAATAAGAATTTTTTTCACAGTATTGGTGGTTTTGCTTATGCCGCAATATTACTATCTTCTTTTGGAAATCTATTTTTTTTGCATGATTTCCCACAAAAAAGCCCCTGCTTTTCAGCAGAGGCCTTGAAAGAAAGGTATGGAATACCGCGGCACTGTTAAGCCTCTTCTGCCAACAGTTTTTCATGAGCGGCTGTATCCGAATGTTTTTTATCCTTTAATGACAGGTACGAATAAATCGCAGGAATGATGTATAATGTTAGAATAGTGGAAAATAACAAACCTCCCACTACCGAAATACCCATTGAAACGCGGCTTTCAGAACCTGCTCCCAACGCTAATGCGATGGGCAAGATCCCTAAGATGGCGCACAAACTTGTCATAATGATCGGGCGGAAACGAGCCGCTGAAGCGGCCTTTACGGCCTCCAACTTAGAAAGCCCCGCTTCTTTTTGCTGATTGGCAAATTCCACGATCAGGATACCGTTCTTGGTTACCAGCCCTACCAAAGTAATGATTCCGATTTGACTGAACACATTGAGCGTTTGACTGAAATCCCACAACGACAATAATGCTCCGCACACCGCCAACGGCACAGTAAGCAGAATGATAATAGGGTCAATAAAACTCTCAAACTGAGCTGCCAAGATCAAATAGATCAAGACTAATGCCAAGCCAAAAGCAAACAACAGCGAGGACGAACTGTCCTTAAATTCACGCGATTGGCCATCAAGTGCTGTGGTGTACGTGTCATCCAAAACCGATTTGGCAATTTTATCCATTTCATCAAGGGCTTGGCCCAACGTCACACCTTTGGCCATCCCTGCGGTCACGGTAGCGGCGGAGGCACGGTTAAATCGGAACAACTGCGGCGGCGAACTTTGCTCGGTCAGTTTCACAAAATTGTCAAGTTGGATCAATTCTCCACGGTTACTTTTTACAAAGAGAGATTTTAAATCCATGATGTCATTGCGGTCTACGCGTTCGATCTGGCCAATGATCTGGTACTGTTTTCCGTTCATTAAAAAATAACCAAAACGACGCCCTGAAAGCCCTAATTGAAGCGTTTGAGCAATATCCTGAATCGAAACGCCTAAATTTTGTGCTTTATCGCGATCAATTTCCAGGCGAATTTCGGGTTTGGTAAACTTGAGGTTTACATCCGTGCCAACAAACATCGGGCTCTCATTGACGCGCTTCATAAGCTCGGGAATCACGCCCCGCAGTTTTTCATAACTCGTGGCCTGAATTACGTACGAAACAGGAAAGTTATTTCCCCGTTGTCCCGTTTGAATGGTAGGATCTTGAATAACAAACGATTTTGCGCCCGAAATTTTCTTAACTTTTGCCTGAATAGCGTCCGATATTTCCATTTGTGAACGCTGACGCAGTTCGGGTTCGCTCAATACCACACGCACAAAACCGGTGTTGGTGGCATTGGTCGAAAAGCCCGGCGCCGTAATGGTAATCAACGCATCACGCTCATTTACTTTTACTTCATCTTTGACCACTTTGGCAAACTCCTGAAGGTATTTGTCGGTAAAATCAAACGTAGCTCCTTCTTGCAGCGTCAGCGATACCCGGAAGCCGCGTCGGTCTTCCATCGGAGCCAACTCAGAAGGAATGGCATCGTATTTGAAAAGAAGGTAAATGATACCGATAAAGCCGACCATCAATACCCACGCCAACCAACGCACCTGCATAAAACCCGCCAAGGATGATTCGTAAGCGCTGTTCAGCCATTGAAAGAAAGGCTCCGTAACACGATAGAGCCAAGGCTGCTTGTGACGTGTTTTAAGCAATTTTGAGCTAAGCATCGGTGTCAACGTCAGCGATACAAATGCCGAAATAATCACCGAACCCGCCACCACGATTCCAAACTCGCGGAACAATCGCCCTGTTACTCCCTGCAAGAAAATAATGGGTAAAAACACCGCCGCCAACGTAACAGTAGTTGAAATAATGGCAAAGTAAATTTCTTTTGAACCCGTGATCGCGGCATCCCACGGGGACATTCCTTCTTCAATTTTGGTATATATATTTTCCAAAACCACAATGGCATCATCCACCACAAGCCCAATGGAAAGGACAATTCCGAGGAGGGTCAGTACATTGATCGAAAAACCCATTATGTACATCAGGAAGAACGTTCCCACTAATGATACGGGAATGGCCGTCAAAGGAATCAGGGTACTGCGCCAGTCACGCAGGAAGATAAAGATGATCAACGCCACCAATACAAAAGCGGTAATGATGGTTTCTTCTACCTCAGCAATGGAACGGCGCACCGAACGCGTATAATCAAACCCGAGGGCAGGAACAATATCAGGCGGTAATTCTTTTTTGATTTGTTCAAAACGCTTATAAACTTCATCCACAATGGCAATTTGGTTGGCACCCGGCTGAGGCACTACCGCAACACCCACCATCGGAATACCATCACGGCGCATCAGAGTTCGCTCATTTTCAGGCCCCAACTCAGCACGACCTACGTCTCTGAACTTTACCACTCTGTCTTCTTCTTCTTTAACGATTAGCCCGTTAAATTCCTCAACCGTGGTCAAACGTCCCAAAGTACGCACCGTCAGTTCGGTAGATGCCCCTTCAATGGTTCCGGAAGGCAGTTCTATATTTTGTCGGGTCAACGCATTTAATACATCAATTGCCGTCAATCGGTACGAGGCCAGTTTGAGTGGGTCGATCCACAAACGCATCGAATAGCGCTTTTCGCCCCACACCTGAATCGAACTTACGCCGGCAACCGTCTGCAAACGCTCTTTGATCTGTCGCTCCACGATATCGTTGAGTTCCAACATCGAACGTTTTTCAGTCTTTACGTTCAGGAAGAAAATAGGATTGGAATCAGCATCGGCCTTGGAAACGATCGGCGGGTCAATGTCGCGTGGCAGAAGTCCCAACGAACGGGATACACGGTCGCGAACGTCATTGGCAGCCGTTTCCAGATCAACGCCCAAATCAAATTCAACGGTAATGTTGCTGCGACCGTCGCGGCTCGACGACGTCAGGGTTTTGATGCCGGAAATCCCGTTGATGGATTCTTCCAATGGCTCTGTGATCTGAGATTCGATGATTTCGGCATTGGCTCCCGTATAACTCGTCCCTACGTTGATCACGGGCGGGTCCACGCTCGGATACTCACGTACCCCTAAGTACGAGAAACCGATCAGGCCGAAAATAATGATAATCAGCGACATCACTACTGCCAATACAGGCCGCTGAATACTGGTTGTAGATAAAGATGCCATAGTTGTCTCTTTTTACTGCTTAACGATTGCTTCTTTAATGTCCACTTCACCTCCTTGTTTCACCTGTAAAATCCCTGATGTTATGAGCGTATCACCTACGTGCAGGCCTTTGTATATCTCAATGGTTCTGTCACCGCGAGTCCCGATCTCCACTTCAACGGATTCCGCTTTATTATTCCGAACCAAAAATACGCTATGGCCTTTCAGGCCGGGAATAACCGCTTCTGTAGGAACAAGAATTCCGTTCGATTTTGAATTAAGGACAATTTCAATGCGCGCAAATGATCCCGGAAACAGCTTACGGCCATTGTTGGGGCTGGTAGCCCGAAGCGTAAGCGTACGGGTGTTAGGGTCAATTTTTGGTTCGATCGCGTACACTCGGCCATAAAATTTCTCATCACCGCTTTCGGTAGTGAATGTAATGGCAGTGCCTTTACTGACATTTGTAGCATATTTGGCGGGAACCGAGAAATCAATTTTAGCAGGATTGGTATTGGTCAACGTAGCAATTTTTGCGACCGTACCGGGAGATAAATAACTTCCTTCGCTGACATAACGCAAACCGATGGTTCCGTCGAACGGAGCCCGAATAACTGTCTTGGCAATTTGAGCCGATAGGTTTTCGATATCGGCGTTCATACTGTTAAGGTTGGTCAAGCTGATGTCGTAATCGCGTTGGCTGATGGCTTCTTTTTCCAACAGTTTCTTCTGACGTTCTTCGTTTACCTCGGCCAATTTTTTCTGGTATTGTAATTTCAGAAGTTGAGCCTGTAGATCGGCATCATTTATACGAACCAAAACGGTTCCTTTTTTTACGTAATCGCCTTCTTTAAAATTAATGGAAGTGATTCGTCCGGCTATTTCGCTTCGAATATCTACTTCTTCATTAGCAATGATAGTCCCCGTTGAAAGTATTTTTTCTTCCAAACGTTGATTGCCGATCACCATGATATTGATGGGTGCCGAGCCTCCGCCTTTGGCGGCTCCCTGCCCTGCTCCACTGACTGCGCCTGTAGTTCCGGCGGCTTTTTCGTCCTTTTTAGCGGTATATTCTTTAAGCCGGGGATAAAAAGCTAAGCCGGTAATAATTAAAATAACAAGTACGGTTAAGATTGATTTTATAGGTTTGCTCATTCCGGTTAGGTATTGGGTGTTCGTCGTAACGGGTAAACAGGAGAAATGAAGGGTTAAAGGTACTGCTTAACCATGACTTATGACTGCCGATTCCGCTTATTTTACAGCTATTTACTTAAAAAAGGACGATTCTCGGTTGAGCATCGACGAATTTGATTTTTGTGTCGGCTAATGAAACAAAAGAAGCGACAGTTAAAAGCTCCTTCTAAAAGAACCGTATCCACCTGCCAAGCGTGTTTATTGTTGTTAACCAGGGGTTACTATAAATCTATATATAAACCTATTCAGACCTTATAGGTTTGGTTTGTTTGTTTATTTACAAAAAAGGGCCGCAAGATTGCGACCCTTTTTTGTACTTAATATTGATCAAAATCCTGTGATAAATTAATACCCTTCGTTTTGCTTAATGATCGGATTTTGAGTGATTTCGTTGTCCGGAATTGGCCAGATAAATTTGAAATCAGAATACGGAATAGCAGCCTGTGTTGGGTTGATCGCTCCGCCAACACTGTATAAAGCTGCTCCCTGCGCACCGTTTGCGTATTTTGCAGGAATTCCACCCGTTGTAAAGTCAGCGTCAACGGCGTTGCGGTGAATATCAGCCCAACGTTTTCCTTCGGCCAAAAACTCTACTCTTCTTTCAAACAAAATCGCCGTGATCAATGCTTTTTTGTCGGCAAAACCGGCTGCTGTATAGGCTTCGGTTGCCGGAGCGGCCAATGCACGATTTCTAACGGCATTCAACAACGAAAGCGCTCTGTCTGATACACCGGAAGCCAAGCGTGCTTCTGCTTCTGCTGAGTTAAGCAATACTTCCGCATAACGAAGTTGAGGCGCAAAATCGGCTCTTTCGGTATAGGAAGTATATTTTTTAGCGAAAATATTGACCGTAGAAGCACCGTTTGAGTTAGCTCCCGATACGTACAACTGCGTACGACGTTTGTCGGTCGCCAACCATTTGCTGTTGTTCCAGATAATGGGTGAAATAGCCAACAAACCACGAGCACCTAAGTTAGCGGCACCGTACATACTTGGCAAGGCACCGTTGGTTCCTGTATTGTCCAACGCATCGTTACGAATGGAGAAAATGCTTTCCGTCGAGTTGTTGTTGGTAAAAGGACCGTTAGGCTCGTCGGTCAATTTTAATCCTCCGATCGGGCTTACAAACGGAGCAGCAGCAGGAATCAATTTAGCACCTTCGGCAATTACACCGGCCCAATCACCTTTGTGCAATTTTACGCGTTGTTTCAGCGCAATGGCGGCAGCTTTGGTGGCACGAACTACGCCCGGCGTAATCGTAGCAGGCAAGTTGGCCTCTGCAAAATCAAGGTCTTCCAAAATTTTCGCATAGTTCTCCGCAACGGTAGGGCGAGCAACTGTTCTTACCTGCTCTACGGCCGTACCCGAATTGATCGCGAAATCACGGTAAGGAACACCCAATTTGCTTCCATTACCATCCAAATAAGGACGAGCGTAGAATACAACCGCCTCATGATGCGCCAACGCTCTCAGAAAGCGACATTCCGCTTCGTATTGCGTAGCCGTTGCTGCCGGAATAATGTTGGAAGTGGCCGCCGTTTTAAAGCCTTCGATTGAGATGTTCGCTTTGTTGATCAGCGCATACAACGCTCCCCATTGTCCTACGTTGTTGGCCGTGGTTGAATTGTAGGTTGCCTGATACGTTACCTGAAAGAACGCCGCTACGTTGATCACATCTTCGCCGCGCGCATCTCCCTGTTCGATGTTTGCCGCGCCGAAAGGATATCCACGAACGGTACCGTCAGTATACGGGCTGCTTTGGGCGGCATCATACACACCATAAAGGGCCAATAAACAACGGTCGGCCGTACTGAAAGCACTGGCGTCCGTGATGGCATTGAAAGGGCTTTTATCAAGGGCTGTTTCGCAACTGCTCAACAAAGCAAGCGGGAACGCCCATAGTAAGGTTTTTCTAAGAAATGTTTTCATAAATAAGTCGTTTGTCACAAAGAATTAGAAACCGATATTTAAACCAAAAGAAGTGGTTCTGATCTGCGGACTTACCGCATAATCCAATCCAAGATTGCTAATGTTGTCCGGGTCAGCTCCTGAGTATTTTGTCCAAACAGCCAGGTTTTGACCTTGGGCAAACAATCTCAGGCTTTGGATAAAACCGTTGGTTGCTTTGCTCAATCCACCACTCGGAAGCGTGTAGCTTAATACTACGTTTTGCAAACGCAGGTAGTCGCCGCTTTCGATGAAGCGAGAGTTGGCCAACTGAGTTTGGTTGATGTTGTTACCTTGTCCGTAATATAATCTTGGAACGGTAGTTACATCACCGGCTTTTTGCCATCTGTTCAGGATCTCTCTTCCGTTGTTTTGGAAGCTTTGGTTCAACAGAATTTCCTGCTTGGTTACGTTAAGGATTTTGTTTCCTCCCGAATAACGAAGCATCACTTCAAGACTTAACCCCTTGTAACGGAAGTTGTTGGTCAACGCGCCAAACCATACCGGCGTTGGATTTCCAAGCTCTTTCCGGTCGGTAAAGGTCAAAGAGGATTGCGCTCCTAAAGTGCCTTCGTTCTGATTGTTTGCCAAGTAGTAGCCCCCGATCGAGAAAGGTGCACCGTTTGAGAGGTTCAACTGAATCAATGAACCGTCAGCTTTCACATACACAGGGTTTCCGTTGGCGGAATTAACGCCTGAGAATTGATACCCGTGAATTACGTTGATCGGTTGACCGATTTTGATGAGGTTATAGCCACCGTTCTGGATATAAGGAACGGCTGTTCCACCGATAGAATACAATGCTGTAATTTCATTCTTAATGTTAGAATAATTAAAGTTTGCATTCCATGAAAAATCCTTCGATCTGAGAATATCGCCGCCAATCGACAACTCAATTCCTTTATTACGCAATGAACCGATGTTCTGCTTGATGCTGTTGTTAGGTACTCCACCGCTCAACGGAGTGGGTACATCCAATACCAAATTATCTACGTCATTGACGAAGTAATCAAGTGTTACATTGAAACGGTTGTTCAAAATACCCAACTCAAGACCTGCATCGTATTTGTTACTGGTTTCCCATTGCAGATCGGAGTTACCAACCGCCGAAACGGCAATTCCGCTGATGTTTCCGTAAGGACGTGCACCATACGTACTGAGGTAAGGGAAGCCGGTCAACGTGTTACCGACTTTTGCGTAAGACGCTTTCAGTTTCACTTCATTGATGTATTGACTCAAATTGCTGCCGGCCCAGAAGCCTTCCTGCGAAATTCTCCAACCTGCCGAGAACCCGGGAAATACCCCATAGCGTTTGTCAGGTGACAACGAGCTTTGTCCGTCACGACGAATAGACGCCTGTACGAAGTATTTGCTGTTGTAATCGTAGTTGAAACGACCGAAAAGTGACTCAAAACCTGATTGGCTCAATGAACCACCGATTGTTTGGATCGCCGCACTTCCCGTGATAAAGTTCTCTTTCACAAAGAACATATCCGAAATGTTGGTTCCGGATGCTGAGTGCCATTTGTAGTTTTCACGTTGAACTTCGTGACCCGCTGTCAGGTAAAAATTATGATTTTTGCCCAACGTAAGGTTGTAGTTCAGGTAGTTCTGCCACGTGTATCTCAATTGGTTTTGGCTGATGTTATAGACGTAACCGTTGGTTCCACCCGTAGATGTACCATAACCGTCGCCGTGTTGATTGGTCCAGCTTTGGAAGCTGTAATCATTGAACATATCCGCCGAAAATACCGAACGCAATTTCAACCCGGCTACCGGTGAGATTTCGATGAAGCTGTTGTTGATGATACGGTATTTGTCAGAACGGTACTGGTTGGCACGCAACGTATACGCCGCATTGGTAAAGTTATCATCCACCGATGTTGTGTTGGCGCCCGGATTCATGGAGTTACCGTTAGGCCAGTTGATGTTGAAGCCCGTTGGGTGATTTGGATTGTACGGTGAAACGTTCGGCAACAAACGAAGACTGGAAGAAATAGCCCCGCTCAAAGCGTTGGTTCCGTTGTTTTGGTCTCCGTCATCCTGACGGCTGATCGTGATATTGTTACCCAACTTTACGTATTTGTTGGCTTCGTGTTCTACGTTCAAACGAGCACGATACGCTTTGTTGTAGTTCGTAATGATGATACCCTGTTGCTGCGAGTAGTTAAGCGACATGTAGTAGCTGGTCTTTTCAGAACCGCCCTGCGCACTGATGGTGTGATTGTGTACCGTCGCATTTTTTACCATTACCTGATCCTGCCAATCGGTGTTGGTTCCGTTGGCATCCATGTTGGCGCGCAATGGCTGTCCGGCGTTGGCCAGTTTTTCGTTGGCGATGGTCACAAACTCCTGTGCATTCAACAGATCAAAACGTTTGAGGGCGTTGTTGAATCCGATGTACGCATCATAACTCACTTTGCCTTTGCCTTTTGTACCTTTTTTGGTCGTGATCAGGATCACACCGGCTGCCGCTCTGGAACCGTAAATGGCCGTTGCCGAACCATCTTTCAGGATCTCCATATTTTCGATGTCGGCCGGGTTAATGTCACCCAAAGCGTTCGAGTTGGTGGTTCCCGCCAAGTTACCCGAAATAATGGGAATACCATCTACCACGATCAGCGGATCATTGGCTTGATTGATCGAGTTTGTACCGCGAATACGGATACGGGCAGGTGTGTTTACACCACCACCTACGTTGGTTACCTGTACACCCGTTGCTCTACCCGCCAATTGCTTGTCAATGGAAGAGGTCATGAGGTTGGCAAACTGTTTGGCGTCTACTTTAGAAGCCGCTCCCGTAAATGCTTTCCGCTGTTGCACGCCGTAGCCGATAACCACGACCTCACTCAGCTCATTGGCTAATGTTTTCAACGAAGGGCTGATCGTGGATTGATTCCCGATCAACACTTCCTGATCTTCCATACCTACAAAGGAAAACACCAATGTTCCGCCGTTTGCCGGAATCCGGATGGAGTATTTTCCGGTTCCATCAGTGACTGTTCCGGTAAGTGAACCTTTCAGAATAACGCTTACACCCGGTAAGGGAGAGTTATCTTCAGTACTGGTGACAGTACCGGTAATTGTGCGCTCTTGTGCCCGAAGCTGGAAACAAAGAGCTAACAACAAGCAGATGCTTGTCAGTAAAAACTTCCGCATAAGATTTAGTTTGGTTTTTAGTTAAAATAAAAATGGTGATACTACGATCCCGTAGTAAAACAAGTAACTTTGAAAAAAGTTGCGGTGAAATTAATCATGAATTAACTAAGTAAAAAAAAAGGCAAAAGAAGATTATTACTCAGTAACATATTTTTTGCACACCAAAATATCCTTTTTAATTCCTCTTACTTCTTAAGTAAATCCATTTATTTTCTGATTTTCAAAATGTTTGAATCTTTTCTAGAGAAATCTGCTAAGTATATATTTGAAACAAAAAGACATACTAACCGTCTTGAAAATTTGTTGATAATTGTACCCACCCGGAGAGCTGCTTATTTTTTTAAACGGGCACTGGCTCAATGCTCTGACCGGCCTTTTTTAGCTCCCGAAGTGCTGTCATTTGATGATTTTGTGACCAAAAAATGCGGCGTTGAAATGGCAGATGATGTCAGTTTATTGTTTGAATTGTATGACGTTTTTAAGCAGGTTGATAAGCATATTACGTTTGAGCGCTACCTGCAATGGGGAAGTATGCTGCTCCGCGATTTTGACGCAATAGATCAATACCTCGACGCCGACAGAACAAATTATTTATTCGACTACATTACTGAAGCTAAAGCCATTGAACGTTGGGAACTTGATTGGCCCAAAAACAAAATCTCGAGCGATTCGGAGCGTATCAAAGCTTACTTCGAACTGTTCTCCAATTTGAGGGAAGTATACGAACGTTTCCGCCAACATCTTCAAGCTAAAAAGAGGGTTTACCGGGGACTCGCTTACCGTATATTAGCCGAAAATACCTTTGAATTTCTATTAAATAATGACGCAGAAGCTGTCCCAAATGCAAACGAAGAGACTGAGACATCGTCCAATTCCGCGCCCGACTTTTACTTTGTTGGACTCAGCGCCCTGAGTGCTGCGCAGGAGAAGATCGTCCGAACGCTCATCAAAGCCAAACGCGCCGAAATCCTGTGGGACACGGATCATTATTACATGCGTGAAAATCCTTACATCGAAGGCGGTAAAGCATTGCGCGCATATCGTGACGCGGCTTGGGCAGGCCAATGGAAGTGGACCGAAAATCAACTCCTGCAAACGCCCAAAGACATTACGGTCTACGCCGTTCCGAATGCTTCGATGCAGGCCAAAGTAGCGGGTGAACTCTACCGACAATGGGGTGTCGAAGACCTGGGCGGAACCGAAGATCGCCCCGTAGCCATTGTCCTTGCCGACGAAAACCTCTTGGTGCCGGTGCTTAACGGTTTGGACGAAACCATCGTTGACCTTAACGTAACGATGGGACTCACCCTGCGCAACTCACTGCTGTTCACCCTTGTAGATTCATTATTCGAGTTACAGTTTACCGTAGCGGAGTTTAAAGCCAAAGATGGGCGCGCCATCAAAATTCCCAAATACAACCACCGCACGGTTCAAAAAGTATTGAACCACCCATTTATCCGTCGGTACGAATTTTTGGCGTTACAGGACCGCAATTCTACCGCACCGAGCATCATTCAAACCACCATTCACGAAATACAACGGCGCAATTTTGTGTATCTTGACCCTAATCAATTGCTGGAATGGGGGGAAAATCACCCACTGTTTGTGTCTCTTTTCAGTCGTTGGGATGACAATCCGCATACGGTCATTAAGGCAATGTACGTGCTGATCGATCTGCTGCGAGAAGTGTACAAAGACACTCAAAACGCCATTGAAACCGAGTATTTGTATTTGTTTTACACGTTGCTGAAGCAACTCGAAACCACCCTCAACAACAGCCGCGCCGAAAAACTGAACTTACGGACGTTCAAAGCATTTATGTACGAACTCATCCGCCAAACCCGCATTCCTTTCAGCGGTGAGCCTGTCAGCCCATTGCAGATCATGGGAATGCTCGAAACACAGGCATTGGATTTTGAACGAATCATTATTCTTTCGATGAACGAGGGAGTATTTCCTGCCGCCAAACGCCAAAATTCGATGATTCCGTGGGACATTGCCAAAGAAGCCGGCCTACCCATTTACCGAGATCAGGACGCGGTAATGTCGTATCATTTTTACCGCCTTCTGCAACGAGCCAAAGATGTTCATTTGGTGTACGTCACCGACCCAAACACGTATAACGGAGGCGAAAAGAGTCGTTTTATCCGACAATTGGAACATGAATTGGCCGATAAAGCCAAAGACACGATTCGTTATAAAGAGCTTACGGTAATGTTTAAGGAAAAAGAGAAAAGTGCAGAAGAAGCGGAAAGTGAAAACAGACTTGATCCATTAACCATTGAAAACCTCGTTGAAGGACACAAATTAAAAATAGCCCGCCAAAAAGCCGCAAATACCGATTGGACTGTTCCTAAAACGCCCGAAACGTTGGCTTTCCTCATTAGTTCGCTCGAAAAAGACGGATTGTATGCGACCCATTTAAACCAATATTTAAAATGTTCTCTCCAATATTATTTCAACCGAATTGCGGGGGTAGCGGAAGATGAGGAAGTAGAGGATCGCATCGGGTCTGCCGACTTTGGTTCCTGGATCCATAAAGTACTGGAACGCATTGACAAGGAGTTCCTGATGGAAGGCAAACCCATCACTGACGAACAGGTAAAGGCCATTTTACGCGAAGAATTTGACAAACAATTTGGCGGCTATGATGCCGAATCAGGCATCAATCGATTGCTGTATCAGGTAGCCGAACAAACCGTGGTAGATTTTTTGCGGGAACAACGTACACGCAATGAATCGCTGGTGGTCTTGGCGACTGAGCGAAAACTGTCGGCTACGTTAAGCTTTCAAGTAGGCGACAAGACGATTCTGTTCAAAGTTGGGGGGAAGATCGACCGGATCGAGCTGGTAGACAATATGATTCGGGTGGCCGATTACAAAACGGGCAAAATTGACCAACTCCCCAAAGTAACGCCTGATAAACTGGCCGATATCATGAATTCTGGAACCAATCCTAATTATGAGAAGATCAGGCAATTGTGGATTTATCAATACCTCATTTACAAACAAATGCTGCACGATCAGGGTCTGATGCTGCGTGGACAGTTGTTTCATTTAGACAATTATCAGGTAACATCGGGATTTTATTCTTTGCGCAATATCAAACGGGGCTTTATTGAGAATCCGCTTCAGTTTGACCAAGCCAACGACCCCGAGAGTTACGTAGCCCAATCGGAAGAATACATTCGCGCTTTTATCACCGAAAAACTCCTCAACGTCGATGAGCCTTTTCGCAAAACCGATCAGTTGATTGGCTGCCAATATTGTGATTATAAAGAGATTTGCGGGCGGTAGGTCGACTCGTTTCATTTGCAGTTCCGTCAATTTTTACGGATACTTGTAAACGAATCCCGGTTCTTAACCCAAACACTTCATCCATTACTCACTTTATGAAAAAGTTTATTTTGCTGGCATTGCTGTCCAATTCTCTTTTTGCCCAAATCACACCCTATGAAAAAAGCAAAGAACAGGAAACCGCCACCTACGAAGAAATCATTAGCTTTTACCGCGAGTTAGACAAAAAATACGACCAAGCCTCATTGATCGAAGTCGGTACAAGCGAAATTGGCAAACCGATGCATTTGTTTGTATTATCCGCCAACAGGATCTTTAAACCGCAACCCGACAAAGCAACGCTTCTGATCAATAACGGCATTCACCCCGGCGAACCGGAAGGCATCGACGCCAGCATGATGTGGGCGCGGGAATTGTTGGAAAAGAAAATGCTGCCGGCCAATGTATTGCTGTGCATCGTTCCGGTCTATAACATCGAAGGTTGTCTGAATCGCGGCGTGTCGCGGCCTAATCAGAACGGGCCAAACAGTTACGGATTTCGGGCCAATTCACGCAACTATGACCTTAACCGTGATTTTATCAAAACCGATTCCAAGAACTCTGAATCATGGCAAACGATGTTTCAGGCTTGGAAACCACACATCATTGTCGACAACCACACCTCCAACGGTGCTGATTATCAACACGCTGTCACGTATTTCCCTACTCAGAAAGACAAGTTTAATCCTATTGTTTCCGCCTTTTTTACGAAACAATTTAAACCGGAATTGGATACAAAATTGGCAAAATCAGGTTTCGATCCCGTTCCGTACGTAAATGCCTTTGGGGCAAGTCCTGAAACGGGCTACGGCGGCTTTAATGATTCCCCTCGGTATAGTTCGGGGTATGCGTCTTTGTTCAATTGCGAAACCTTCGTCGTAGAGTTGCACATGCTCAAAGACTACCCCACCCGCGTAAAAGGCACATATGCCTTCATGGAAATCACGCTTGACCTTGCGGCCAAAAATGCGGCCACACTGATCGCCAATAAGCAGAAAGCCGATGAAGCCGTGGCGGCCCAAACTACATTTCCGCTGAGTTGGAAAGTGGATCGTACCGTGGCCGACACCATTTCCTTCAAAGGATTTGCGGCCAAATACAAACCCAGTGAAGTAAGCGGGACGAATCGCTTGTATTATGAACGAAAAGAGCCTTTTACCAAACGAATTCCTTTTTTTGACCATTATGTAGCCGATGTAACCGTTCAAAAACCCAAAGCATACGTATTGCCTCAAAGTTGGGCGCGCGTGGCCGAATTGCTCAAACTGAACGGCGTCCTGCTTCAGCCGCTGGAAAAAGATACCGAAATGGAAGTAGAAACTTACTACATTGACGATTATAAAACTCCCGCCAAACCCTACGAAGGGCATTACAATCACACCGGCGTAGTGGTTAGAAAAGAAATGCAAAAGATGCAATTCTATAAAGGAGACTTCCTCATTACAACCAATCAGAAAGCCAACCGGTATATTGTGGAAACCCTCGAACCTCAGGGAGTTGATTCGTTCTTTTCCTGGAATTTCTTTGACAGTATATTGGGACAAAAAGAACATTTTTCAGCCTATGTCTTTGAAGACATAGCGGCTGAAATGCTGCGCAAAGATGCGACGTTGAAACAAAAATTAGAAGAACGTAAAAAATCGGATGATGCTTTTGCTAAAAGCGGGGCGGCTCAACTGGAATTTATATACCGGAATTCTCCGTATTTTGAGCAGACATACTCACGTTATCCTGTGTATCGGTTGGTGAAGTAATGCTGTTTTCCGTAGCCAAAACGGCTTCCGTAGCGTCTAATTCATCGTCGTCAAAGTAAAAAAATGGGTCCATAGTATTGTGGGTATTTTGGGGTTTTCTGCTTTCTATAATATACATACGTAAAAAGTATACCTAAAGTCACAGTATTTTCGAAAAAAAAATAAAATTTAATTTTCAAACCTTTATTACCTCGTTTCGCTCGATATACACAAGCAATGCCTCTACGGTAGTGAAGCCCATTTCATAGAAGAGTTTGGCGTAACGTTTGATCTGCCTGACGTGGTCATCGAGCGGAATCCCTGTTTTATAATTTACAATTACCACGCGGTCGGCGAAGTGAATGACGCGGTCGGGATGGTGAACATTTCCATCGGGCGTCAGGATCTCGCACTCGTTGTCCACATTTGACTCTACTTCAAAAAGCCCTTGCAAATCAGGATGTTGAAGAATTTTTTCAAGGCTTTCCCGAATGTCGTTCGCTTCGATCTTTTCTATTAATCCTTCGGTCTGCATTCGAATCAACGCCGAAGGAACATCGTCGGGTGTACGCACCATTGAAAGTGCATAGTAGACCTTGTTGCCGTGGTCACGCTTAGGTTCAAACGTCTCCACATCAAAGATGCGATTGGCCAGTCGCCGCAGGCGCAACTCGCGGCTGCGGTCGGTCGAAATAATATGAGGAATGTAGAACGTAGGAGTGTCGGACGAGCTGTGAGGTGCGATGGGAGTAAGCTTCTTTGGTATATCCCTGTTTGCCATTTCCGTTTCCTGAATACTTTCCACATATTGATGCAGCCAATAACTTACTTTTCGCGGCGATTTGATCTTGGCAAAGTTCTCTTCCTTGGCCAATATGTATAACTTTTGCGTAGGGCGTGTAAACGCCACGTACATTAAATTGAGGTTCTCAACAAACACGCGCTCCCGTTCTTCCCGGTACTGAGATACGACGGAATCTGTGGTGAACAGTAATGTATCTTTCACCTGAACCGAACCCGTTTTGAGCCATTTTACCGACACTTGCTCGATCATATCCCCGTTTTCAACATCGTTCTTAGTAATACCCGTAATTCCGAGGTCTTCTTCAGGGTCAAGATCAATCCACATGGTATCGCGTTTGGCATTGGGTACAAAGTCCCAATCAGCGTACGGAATGATGACAACGGGGTATTCCAACCCCTTAGAACGGTGGATGGTTTGTACCGTTATGGCGTTGGGATCTGACGGGGCCGAAATGGATATTTTTTCTTTCTGGGTTTCCCAATAATCTAAAAAATCGGCCAAATGACTGCCGCGCTTGGTGTTGAATTCCAACACTACGTCCAAAAAACGAAATAAATAATCCCGTTCTTCCACGACCTCAAACAGTCCAAAGGTCTGTATTAGTTTTTCAGCTAACTCATACGCGCTGATTTGAAGAAGGCGGTAAGGATTCAGAAACGTATCCATCGGATCTGCTTCGTCAACATTTATTGCCATTCCTTTAGATTGTCTCAAACAATCATTGACAAATACATAAAATTCGCGCACATCTTGGGCTTCCACCACGGCTTTGAGCAGATGGTTGTCTTTGTTGTTGGGAATCCGTTTGACGATCATCCGGAAAAATAAATACAATGCCTCATACTTATCCAATCGACTGTCGGGCTTGACGAGTACCCGCATAAAGGCCGTGACCAAATTCACCGCTCCCGAAAAACGCAACGAAAGCGAATCGTCGGAAATGATATTGTAACCGTTCTCTTTGAGGTGGTTGGCAATTTTTTTTGCATCTTTTTTATACCGACACAATACCGAAATATCGCCTACCCCAAAACCATCTGTTTCGGTAGCCTGTTGAATGAGCGCCAGCGTTCGGTTGATCATCACCGGCGTATCATCGTCGTCGTTGGCATCGTTGTTGCCGGCAGCAATAAATTCTATTTGCACCTCCCCGCCCGTTCTGGGCTCAGGTGGCAACTCCTGCGCCACCTGCTCAAATACTTCGCGCGAAAGCGGGAATTGATCCCGATACAGTTCTTCGATCTTTTTAAAGAATGCGTTATTGAATTCAATGATTTCTTTTGTGCTCCGGCGATTTACCTTTAATATATCTCCTGATAAATGCCATCGGATACTTTCAAGGCGCTCTACGGTCAATTCGCTATCCCCCAACGAATGCGAAAGCCGGGTTAGGTCTTGGGAATGGAGGGCAATGATCTGATCCATATCGCCCCCTCGAAACCGATAAATAGCCTGTTTAGAATCTCCAACGGCCAAGTTAAAATGGTCATAGCCGAGGCTGTTGTCGATCAGCGGTAATACGTTGGCAAATTGCAGTTTAGATGTATCCTGAAATTCATCAATGAGAATATGATTGAACTTCTCCCCCATGCGTTCGTAAATGAACGGCACCGGGTCTTCGGTCACGATTTGAAGGATCTTTTGGTTGAATTCCGAAATATGAACGCGGTTATTTTCCCTTAACTGACGATCAAATTCTTCTTTGATCTCATTCAATAAGGATAAATGATACAAATGCGGAATGAGCTGTTGGTACAAATAATACGTACCGCCGTTGGTTTTCCGTATCTTCTCTATATCTTCATAATAATCAATCAATTGCGACTTTATCCCGGCCACGGTTTCTGTCACAAACGGGCGAGCGGTTTTGGTCAGCCATCCTTTGTCATTTTCAAAAGCCTCTTTTTCGCGCGCTCCCGGCTCCGACATGGTTTCGGAGGCATCGGTACGTTTTTTAAAATAGCGAAAGACAGTTCCGTACGAAAAATCTTTCTCATCCAAGCCACTTTCCAAGATCAATCGGTGTCCTGCTTCGGCTTTATGTATCACTAGATTTTCCCATTTTCGGAGCGCGCCTACGAGTTGCCGCCGAATCTTTTTAAAGTCTTTGCCCGACAAATGGGCATTTTTCATGATGGAAGCGTAACGTTGCTCATTGAGCAGATCGTTGGCAAACCCCGCCAATGCTTCGGGCAAACTATGGTAATTTCGCCCTTCCTGCCCGGCGTCCAGATAAAAAGATTCGAGAATATCGGTCAACTCCGAATACGCTTCGTCGCCTGTTTTCTCAAGCATTCTTTCCACAGCCATCAGCAACAATTCTCCCGCTTCCATTTCCACTTCAAACGAGAACGGAATGCCGAGTTCATCCGTGAAAGCACTCACCACCCGCTGCACAAAACTGTCGATGGTCAGGATGGCAAAATCGCTGTAATCGTGCAGGATCTGTTTAAAAATAAAGTCGGAGCGCTTGCGTACATCCCGTTCACGAGCGCGGTACGCGCCTTCCGGGTCTCTCAGCGATTCGGGGTACAGTTCGCGGAGAATATCGTGCAGCATCGGGTCGTCTTTTCCATTGGCAAACGCTTCCAATTTCCCCAAAATACGGTCTTTCATCTCACGCGTAGCGGCCTTGGTAAAGGTAATGGCCAGGATGTGCTTGAAATAATAAGCATTTTCGTTTTGTAAGACGAGTTTGAGGTATTCTTTGGTAAGCGTATAGGTTTTTCCCGACCCTGCCGACGAACTCACAATTTTGAACATAGCGGACTCTTCCGAATTTAAAGTCCTAAAGTTACGCACATTCGAAGGGAAACGGCAGAAAGTAAGAACTGAATTTTGTGTTCAACCAAATCCGACCTATTTTGCCGATTCATTCCAACTCATCCGCCACAAGCCGTTAAGCCATGTCTGCCATTACTATCAGAACCGATATTCGTCCCGGTGATTTAGGGTACATCACGTATTTAGTGGGTTTGCTGTACGCTAAAGAGTACGGTATGAACTTGCTCAACGATATTGAAATGGCCAATTTCATCACGCATTTTGTTCCACACCACCGGCCTGAAAAAGAACGGTTATGGATCGCCGAAACAGATGAGCACATTGTAGGTTCTGTTATTGTTTTTGAGGAACATCCCGGTGTGGCGCATTTGCGTTCGCTGCTTTTGCATCCATCGGTTCGCGGACGCGGCTTGGGCCGCCGATTGGTGCAATTGGCCATTGATTTCTGTCGCGAAGTCGGTTATCAAAAAATTACCCTCGAAACATTTGACGAGTTGCACGCGGCTCTGCATTTGTACAATACCTTTGGGTTTCAACAGACCGGCGAACGCTTCCACGCTGAGTGGGGCCGCCCCGTTCGGGAAGTGCAATTTGAACTGGTTTTATCAAATACATCAGAAGCATAAATAAACGAAAGCCGCCATGAAAATTCTGAAACTTATCGTGCTGTTGGGGTGGTTTTCTTCGGTGTATGCCCAAACAATAACGATTGAAGGGAGGATACTTGATGCTTCAACCAATCAGCCCGTTCCGTTTGCCGGCGTGGGTATTGTGGGAAAAAGCATCGGGACTGTAGCCAATGAACAGGGGCGATTTATCTTAAAACTGAACGAACAATACGCCTCTGACATGCTCATTGTCAACTGCATGGGGTTTGAGTCGTATCAGGTTTCGGTCAAATCAGCCATGCAATCCGGACCGCTTGAGATAAAGTTGAAAGTGAATGTTATTCGGCTTCAGGAAGTGGTTGTGAAGCCCATCAATCCCACCGAGATCATTTATCAGGCAGTTGCCCTTATTCCTGAGAATTATGACAAAAGCCCGTCGATCATTGAAGGATTTTACCGAGAATCTGTCAAACAAACCAACACCAATCATTTTTTTGCTTTTTCGGAAGGTGTTATCCAACTTTACAAATCGGGCGTAGACACCAATACGCCGGACTTGGCGCGGATGATCAAAGGGCGCAAAAAAGAATTACCCACGCAGATCATTACCGTCCAAAATGATACCTGCCCCGTACCCCGCATCACCAATGGGCCGTATTTGGGTTATTTTTTGGATGTTGTCAGAGCGCGTGATTTTCCGCTGTATGATCTGAACTCGTACACGTTTGAATACGATGGCGTTCAAACCATCGGAACCACTTTCCTGTACAAGATCAAATTTAAAAATAATCCGGTGGTGCGTCGTTCATTTAATCAACGATTTGCTGCTTACAAGGGAACTATTTACATCGAAACGGAGAGTTTGGCGGTGGTAAAAGCAGAATATGAACTTACCGCCGAGGCTTTGCACCAATACGAACTGAACACTCCGGGAATACGGCTCAAAAACCGTAAATACATCATCAATTACGCACCTTTTGAGGGGAAATGGTACCTGCACGATGCCCGCGTAGTGAATGATTTTCAGTATGATTATTATGCATGGCCCAAAGGAACCCGTCCAAAAAATGCGCCCAAACGCATTGACGTAGGCGTTGGGCTTTATAATCAAATGGCCTTTGTGACCACTCATATCTCGAACCGGAATCTCCAACAATTCCCTGCCAATCAAATTCTGAAGATCGACGCTTCCTTTACGGAACAAAGCATGACCTTTGAGGATGATTTTTGGAAGGATTTTAATATTATTGAAGAAGACGAAAACTAAAAATTAGGGATGTTTAGTTTGACTATTTCGCAAACGTTTTCTGAAAATTTAGTGTTAAAACCGATAGAGTAATCGAAAAACAGTTCTGCCAACCCAACTACGCACGTCATTTGAAAGCACTTGCTCACCTCAACAAATACTTAGTTAAATACAAATGGTACCTGATATTGGGCACTGTTTTCACCATTGTTTCCAATCTTTTCGGCATCATTCCGGCCCAATTGGTACGCTACGCGCTTGATTTGGTGAAAGATACGCTGGATGTGTATTTCCTGTTCAAAGGTTCTTCGCTGCAAGCCGGTCTTTACGAAATATTTGCTTTCAGTATTTTGCTGTACGGGGTGTTGATCATGATCATGGCGTTGCTCAAAGGCGTATTTTTGTTTTTGGTTCGGCAAACCCTCATCGTAATGTCACGGCACATTGAGTTTGACCTCAAAAATGAGATATATGCGCATTATCAAACACTGCCGTTGAGTTTCTATCGTCGCCACAACACCGGCGATTTGATGGCGCGCATCTCTGAGGATGTCAGCAAAGTGCGGATGTATGTGGGACCTTCCATCATGTACGGTATTAACTTGATTACTTTATTTATACTGGTAATCAGCTACATGGTTTCTGTCAATGCCAAATTGACGTTTTATGTATTGCTGCCGTTGCCGATTTTATCCATCAGTATTTACCTCGTTAATACGCTCGTCATGAAGCGCTCGGAAGAATTGCAGGCGCAACTTTCCAGCGTTTCGACCTACGTTCAGGAGTCTTTTTCGGGCATACGCGTTATTAAGGCCTTCGTTCGGGAACGGGAGCAACTGCGGAATTTTGTCACACAAAGCAATGACTATCGCAATAAGTCACTGAAATTGACCATTATTGATTCGCTGTTTTACCCTTTTATTATGGTATTGGTAGGACTGAGCAATGTTCTTATTGTCTTCGTGGGCGGACAGGAAATCATGTCCGGTCGGCTGACTCCCGGCAATATCACGGAATTTATTCTATACGTAGGTATGCTCACTTGGCCCGTAATGGCGCTCGGTTGGACGACCAGTCAAACGCAACGGGCAGCGGCTTCGCAGCAACGCATTAACGAATTTTTGAATACCAAAACGGACCTGGTTTCAGCTAAGAACATCGAACACGAAATAGCGGGAGATATTCACTTCCAAAACGTTAGCTTCGATTATCCCGATACAGGTATCAAAGCACTCAAAAACTTTACATTAAGCGTAAAATCGGGCGAAACGGTGGCCATTTTGGGCACAACCGGCTCGGGAAAAAGCACGGTTGCCAACCTTCTGATGCGTCTGTACGACCCTACCGAAGGCGAAATTTCAATTGACGGCATTCCTGTTAAAGACTACAAATTACAATCGCTTCGCGGACAAATGGGGTATGTACCCCAAGACGTGTTTTTGTTTTCCGACAGCATAGAATCCAACGTATCTTTTGGGTCGATGGACATGCCGTTTGAAAAAATTGAGCAGGCCGCCAAAGATGCTGACCTCTATGCCAATATCATTGACTTTCCGGAGGGCTTCAGTACCCGCGTCGGCGAACGGGGAATCACGCTTTCGGGCGGACAGAAACAACGCCTTTCCATCGCCCGCGCTATTGCACGCGACCCAAAAATCCTTATTCTGGACGATTGCCTTTCTGCGGTAGATACCCAAACGGAAAACACTATTTTGAACAACCTGAGTCGCATTATGAAAGACCGCACATCGGTCATTATTTCACACCGGGTTTCGTCGGCAAAACTGGCCGATTTTATCCTTGTATTAGACGAAGGACACATTGTAGAGCAAGGCACGCATGAGTTTTTGATGGAACAAAACGGTGTTTATAAAGAACTCTACGAGAAGCAGTTGCAGGGTGAAGAAGTATAAGTAAGTTAATGGTTTTATTTTTTTCATCATGGATAAAATACTCCAAACATTGGTGGGGACGTGGTTTATTTGCGCAACCAATTTTCCGATGTGGCTCAAAGGCAATAAAACAAATCCAACGTTTAATTATAGCTTGGTTGTCAATAAAGAAAATACGCTGCTGGATGAAGTAAAATACCTCAAAAACGGCAAATCAAAGACCATTACGGGCTTTGATACTCAAGATGAAACTGATAAAAAGGCCTTTGTGTGGCGGGGAAAAGGGTTATTGAGTTTATTGAAAAGTAAGTGGAAAGTAGTACTGCTTGACCCTTCGGGACAATGGGCGGTGATTTGGTTTTCAAAGACCTTGTTTACACCTGAAGGGGTGGATATTATCAGCAGAGCACCTACCCTCTCACCGACCATGCTCAAGGAAATCAAAGCCCAAATGGCCCGAGATTCAGTTCTTGCTCCGCACATCGAAAGTCTTAAAACCTTATAATCCACCATGCAGGACGATTCTCACAAACTCTACTACGACATCAACGAGGCCGCCGCTCGCTACGGCTTTGACGCTTCTAAATTACGCTACTGGGAGTCTGTTTTTCCGATGCTCAAGCCCGAAAAACGCGGAGGAGATCGTATTTACACACCGGAAGACCTGGAGATCTTGGACGAAATTGTGTACCTCGTTGAGCAGAAAAAACATAAGCTCGCCGCCGCACGCCAGATCATAGAGTCGGGGCGAAGCCAACGGATCAAAATAAAACGTGCTGTACAACAGTTGGAAACCGTTAAGCGTTACCTTCAAGACGTTAAAGATCTTATGAAGTGAAAAACAGCATGAAAATAGGCATAATTGCAGGTGTTGTCGCAAGCGTTTTTTTGATAATAAAGTATTACACAGATGAACCGAGCGTTGGTGGTCCTTCTATAAATGTTCCGGCCCTCAAAGCCCTTCCGCACGCCCAAGCGGCCATTGTCTATTTTGAATTTGAGCCTGACCCCAACCGCTACGAAGACCAACAACTCAAATTACGAATCGAACGCCGCACCGACAACAAGTTGTATTTGGTTGACGATTCCAAACCCGAACAGGGTCGTACCACTTACTATGCGCTCAACGGAAGCGTCAATCGTGTAGATGCGCGTCAGCTTACACAACAGCCGCTTTTGCCCAATCGCTGGATTCATTTGGTGAAGTACGTTACGGAAGTCTCTAACGTAAATTCGGAAGGTTGGCTCACGTCAGCTTTTAATGTTGCCTCGGGCCAGGCCAAATTCGCGGCGGCGTACGAAGCTATTTTTTGGGTTCGGGATTCGTTGCAAAAAACACCTTCACAACTCGCCTATACCCAACCTCTTTGGCCCAATAACGGTGCCGTAGGAGACAGTAAAATATTTAAACAAACGCCTGCCTTTAAATTAATTAACAAGAAATACGGTTCAGAATCGTTGCCATTGGACGAACCTGTTCAAAACCTGCGAAAAGTAAGTTGGAATGTCAACGCCAATAAGTTTAAACTGCTTTATGCGGGTGAAGTAGATGCGTTGATCAAACACATACGTCCCAAAGATAAGCAGGGAATCACCCGATTTGATTCCCGTCAGCTCGACCAAGCGGCCGATTGGCTCGCCAAAAACAGCCCGTCCGACATTTTTTCGGTCGATTTTGAGCCGGGAAAACCCGAAGAAGGATGGTATTGGGATATGTCAGATCCTAATTTCAGAAAAACAATGTATGAGCTTTCGGACCGTATTTATAAGAAACACGGGAAATTGTTCTATTCCTGGATCGGGGAGCCGCTTACGTTTGATTTCAAAGGAAAATCATTCAAGCTCGACGGCTACGCCAACGACAATTGGAGTTCTGATAAAAAGAACATTGATGATTATCTGGCCATCCATCAAGGGGCTAAATCCATTCAAAATGTTCAAAGCCCTTCACCAATCGTGCTTATGACGGGCTTTGGCTATACCAGTACAACGGTCAATACAAGTGACGCCAACGATCAACCACCTCAGGTATGGAAAGCCCCCGTTAATTGGTACCTGCGAACGTTAGACATGCTCAATCTTAAATCGTTGACGGCGCCGCCCAACGTTAAACTACTAAACTTCCTTTGGCCGTACGAAGATAAACCTGCCGACGCCCGACGCAGTCTTACGCGGCGTTTTCAGGTGGGTAACGGCAGCAAAGGCTATATCCGACAAATAGACAATCGGGTGATGTATCCCATGAATTTGGTGCGGGATGCCGTATTCAT
Organism: Runella sp.; assembly: GCF_965279615.1. Classification (NCBI taxonomy): domain Bacteria; kingdom Pseudomonadati; phylum Bacteroidota; class Cytophagia; order Cytophagales; family Spirosomataceae; genus Runella; species Runella sp. Next base: position 2,151,564 of record NZ_OZ257252.1, read on the forward strand.
TCACCTCTGCAATCCGCGTGTTTTCTACACCAACTATTGGATTTTCGGTCAATCGTATAACCCGTATCAGGCGTTACGCTACTCTAAGATCAACGGCAATCTGTCGTGTGAGTCGCAAAAAACAGGTGGGTACTTTGTGTATGAATACCAAGGTCCTGACCAACCTCCCTGCCCGACGGTAAGCGAAGATTATATGGGCAAAGATGCGCTCGGCGTAGCGGCAATGGTACAGGCGCATGAGTTATTTGCTCACTATCAGCACATTCTGGACGGTGCCCAAATGCGTGAAAGTTATGGTTTTGAATATCAACGCATGGCTCAGAAAACCGCAAAAGCAGTTTGGCAAAATGATACGGGAGAATTTTCCCGCGCCTTTAAGCACAATCAGCCGTGGCTTCAAGTGTGGAAAAATCCGAAAACGGGAAAACGGTTATTGCTTTTTCAGGACAACTTTGCCGAAGCTTTCGAACCTGTTACGTTTACTGCCATCATCAACGGCACGAAGATCCAACGGAAAGTGGAAGGTAATGCTCTTTACTTGGAGGAATTATAATGACAGGATTTCAAGATTGACAAGATTTTAAATCCTGTGAATCTTGAAATCCTGTCTAAATTATACCGCGACAGGAGCCTTGATGGCAGGCCAGGGCGAATACCCTTCGAGCGTAAAATCTTCAAATTTAAAATCAAAAACGCTTTTCACTTCCGGATTCAATTTCATTACCGGCAACGGACGCACCTCGCGGGAAAGCTGTAATTCAACCTGTTCCAAGTGATTTGAATAAATGTGCGTATCGCCGCCTGTCCAAATAAAATCTCCATACTCAAAACCACATTCCTGCGCAATCATCATAGTCAACAGAGCATAGCTGGCGATGTTGAACGGCACGCCTAAAAATACGTCGGCACTGCGCTGGTACAATTGGCAAGAGAGCTTATTGTCCGCCACATAAAACTGAAACAATGCATGGCAGGGACTCAACGCCATTTTATGCAAATCGGCAGGATTCCACGCCGATACAATAATACGCCGCGAATCAGGGCTTTTTTTGAGTTGGTTTAGTACGTCCTGAAACTGGTCAATGGCGCGTCCATCGGGCGCTTCCCAGCTCCGCCATTGTTTTCCGTAGACAGGCCCCAAATTACCCTCCGCATCGGCCCATTCATCCCAAATACTTACGCCATGATCTTTGAGGTATTTTGTATTGGTATCACCTTTCAAAAACCAAAGTAATTCATGAATAATGGATTTGGTATGCACCTTTTTGGTTGTCACCAATGGAAATCCTTCCTGAAGATCAAACCGCATCTGGTACCCAAATACACTGATGGTTCCCGTACCCGTGCGGTCAGTTTTGCGGGTTCCGTTATCTAAAATATGGCGAAGTAAGTCGTGGTATTGTTGCATGATTAAATTCCTAAAACCTAATTTTTATTCAAACATAAATCTAAAATTGTAATCCGACAAAACGGGATCAGCGTCACTGTTATATCTTTGGTAAGCATGACGTCTGCTTATACAAAGGCTTTTGTGCTTCAAATCAAATATTTCGATAGTCCTTTCTGCTCTATATTGTTCTTCTACAGAAGCAAGTGGATTTGGAGAAATTGTGTGTTCGATATAATCATAAATAAAATACCGATTAAAATGAAACTCTATATCATCCGGTCTTAACAATTCCTCTTCAAATTGATCAACTTTTGAATCCTGGCAATGTTTGCAGGAAATATACAGATTTTCCCATTTACAGACTTCCGAATAGAACGCAGGGTTCGTCTTAGGATGAAAATGGTCAATCGTATCATCTCCTCGTTTCAAAGGAAAGCCATCACAATACGAGCAATGGTCGTCAGTCATTGCTATCAAATCAGGCAAAAGGTGTTGATTTAATTTTTTACCGCTAATTTGTGGCCATTGAAATTCAAAAGAAGGGTTGTTTCCTCTGTTCTGTATGTATCGTTCTCCATACATTTGCCAGCGGGCCTTTCCTGTTTTTGCATCCGATTCAAGTAAAACATCAGGGGTATCTGAGCGGGTAAACTTTCTCATATCTCAGCTACTGAAAAATCTTGGTTAGTGAGACGTTTTAGCTGTCTGAGTTCCATGCCGATGATGCTTTCAATTTCAACGCTGTTTTGATTCATCAACTCTCCTATCAATTTTCTGAACCTAACCGGAACAGCCGTTTCAGGATTTTTTAATATCTCCTTTTTAAGCGACTGAAATTCAGCCAATTTCCTTTCTACATCAACCCCAAACCGTTCTTTGACTCCAAAGATTTCTTCTAAAATATAATCATAACTTTTAGCATCTTCTGATAGAATCGGCTCTCCTGCCAACACACTGTACCCGTCTTTTTTGATAAACCGATGCACCCAAGCGCCATCCACCGAACCCACTACAAAAGGAGAATGCGTAGAAATAAAGATCTGAGCATTTTTGAAAAGCTTTTGGACAACAGGCAAAATTTTCCTTTGCCACGCCGGATGTAGATGAACTTCAATTTCATCGAGGAGAAGAATAAAATTCCGCTCCAAAACGGGTGTATTATTTACCCATTTCAATCTATCCATTCGCATTAATAAATCACCCATCCAACTCACCATTGATTTCAAGCCGTCAGGTAATTGATCAAAGTTAAGCGATTGCCCATCGACTTTAATTTTTATGCCCAAAGGTTCTTCTTCGAGATCAAACTTTACCTCGGATTCTATGATTTCACCTAACGCATTTTCTATGATCTCAATGGTACTGCGATATTGTTTAGCTTTTGCAGTATCACCTTTACCTTTAACAATCAGCTCACGTGTTTGAATATTAACAAGCCATTGAATAAGATTTTGTGGGTTAATTGAGTTTGTAAAGTCATTCGCTTTATCCAAAGGAAAATCTAGCATTTCCTGAACGCCTGTTATTTTAATATTGGCAACCCTTCTGTACCCTGCGTAGGCAAAAAAAACAATATCCCTTTCTAACTCTTCATCAAGTAAATATTTTCTCATTCGTATTGATAACTCTTGAAATTGGCTTTGTGAAGCTGGAAATTTAAATAATCCTTTCTCTGAATCCTCTATAATAAAACTGTATTTAGCATTCCAAGTCTTTTTATAAATATTAGAATTATCCTGTTTAAGTGCCGAGGCATAAATCAATACCTCCAAAATCGTACTTTTCCCCGTTCCATTTTCACCCGTTAAAATATGAATCTCTGCTTTATCAGGGTCTTTTTTTACAGGAAAGTCAATTTTTAGATACTGAAACGGCCCAATTTCATTGATTTGCAGACTTTCAATACGAAAGTTATCCATTGTCATTTTCTTTAATTCTGCTTCAAATTAACAAAAAAATGCCTTGTTATTGATAACAAGGCATTAATGAAAGTGATTTTTGTTTTTTGTCTGTCTGTGAGTGCAATTCTTTTCTTACTCCCCTATCAGTTCCCCCAAAATCTTCTGAGCCGCTACCGAGATCACCGTTCCGGGGCCAAAAACGCCTTTGACACCCGCTTTGTACAAAAAGTCGTAATCCTGCGCGGGAATCACGCCTCCGGCAATGACCATGATGTCTTCTCGGCCCAGTTTTTTGAGTTCTTCGATGAGTTGTGGTACCAATGTTTTGTGCCCTGCCGCAAGACTGGAAGCACCTACAATATGGACATCATTCTCAGCGGCTTGCCGAGCTGTTTCTTCCGGTGTTTGGAACAATGGCCCCATATCAACATCAAAGCCCAGATCGGCAAAACTCGTTGCAATGACCTTGGCACCTCGGTCGTGGCCATCCTGACCCATTTTAGCCACCATTATGCGTGGCCGACGGCCTTCCAGCTCGGCAAAGCGGTCGGCCATTTCGCGGGCAATTCGGAAATTCTCATCGTCCGAAACTTCCGCACTGTAAACTCCTGAAATAGAACGTATCACGGCTTTATATCTTCCAAAAACTTTTTCCATTGCGTACGAAATCTCTCCCAACGTAGCCCGCACACGGGCCGCTTCAATCGCCAGAGTTAATAAGTTAACCTCATCCCTGCCCCTCCGTGCGACGGTCCGATCCTCTAAGAGAGGGGTTGCTGCAGCTGATTCAGTAATGGCGGCAAGCGCCTTTTCAACAGCATTACTGTCTCTTTCGGCTTTTATTTTTTCCAACTGCTTTACCTGTGCTTCTCGCACCGCTTTATTGTCTACTTCCAACAATTGCAGCGGTGTTTCCGAGTCAGGTTTATATTTGTTGACGCCCACAATAACATCCTTTCCGCTGTCGATGCGAGCCTGTTTGCGGGCGGCGGCTTCTTCAATGCGCATTTTGGGCAGACCTGCTTCAATGGCCTTGGTCATACCGCCCATTTCGATAACTTCCTCGATCAATGTCCACGCTTTTTCGGTCAATTCTTTGGTCAAATATTCCACGTAATAACTCCCGCCCCAAGGGTCAACAACGCGGCAAATATCGGTTTCATACTGTAAATACAATTGCGTATTTCGGGCAATCCGCGCCGAGAAATCAGTCGGCAATGCAATGGCTTCGTCCAACGAATTAGTGTGTAAACTTTGCGTATGACCCAAAGCCGCGGCCATTGCTTCAATCGTTGTCCGGGCTACGTTGTTAAACGGATCCTGCTCCGTCAACGACCAACCCGACGTCTGACAGTGTGTACGCAACGCAAGCGATTTCTTGTTTTTGGGATTGAATTGGTTAACAATTTTTGCCCAAAGCAATCGACCTGCCCTCATCTTGGCAATTTCCATGAAGTGGTTCATACCGATACCCCAGAAAAATGACAGACGCGGCGCAAAATCATCAATATCCATACCCGCTGCTAAACCGGTACGCAGGTATTCCAAACCATCAGCAAGCGTATAGGCCAGCTCAATGTGCGCGGGCGCACCCGCTTCGTGCATGTGATAACCGCTGATACTGATGCTGTTGAATTTTGGCATAAACCGACTGGCATACGCAAAAATATCACCAATGATACGCATACTCGGTGCAGGCGGATAAATGTAGGTATTGCGCACCATGAATTCCTTCAAAATATCGTTCTGAATCGTGCCCGCCAATTGTTCGGGTTTTACACCCTGCTCTTCCGCCGCTACAATGTAAAACGCCATGATGGGAAGCACCGCCCCATTCATGGTCATTGAAACCGACATTTGATCAAGCGGAATTTGGTCGAACAACACCTTCATATCTTCCACGCTGTCGATAGCCACGCCTGCTTTACCCACATCACCCACCACACGCGGATGGTCTGAGTCATAACCACGGTGCGTAGCCAGATCAAATGCAACGGAAAGACCTTTTTGTCCACCAGCCAAATTGCGGCGGTAAAAAGCGTTGGATTCTTCCGCCGTTGAAAAACCCGCATACTGGCGGATCGTCCACGGTTGCTGTACGTACATGGTGCTGTAAGGTCCCCGCAGAAAAGGGGCAACTCCTGCACCAAAATTCAAATGTTCCGCGTCCTGAACATCAATTTTGGTGAATACAGGTTTTACTTTAATGCCTTCGGCAGTCATGAAGGGCTTCCCGATTCCGCTATCCGGTTTTCGAAGGTCTTTCGTATGATTATGTATGTTGAGGAAATCGGGTTTCATTTACTGTTTTTTAAAACTGTCTTTACTTGTAATTTTTACTAAAGAGAAGATAAAATCTTTATCAGGCACCATATACATTCTCAAAACCGCTTTTCAATTCTGCATCAGGGAGTATTTGCAGCAAATGATGCTTTAAGTGTTCGGCATAATCCTTCATGATAAATTCAAGCGTAAACGGTCCTGCGTCTTCAATGGTAATGGTATTTTGCAAAACAGACGTATCTACATGCTCAATGATGTGCGCCAAATGTAAATTATAGGCCGCCCAAAGCGTAGTGATGAGTTTCCAATTAGCCGATGCATACTGTTGCGCTGCTACCCAGTTATTTTGAGCATAGCCTACAAAATGCAGTTGCGGCTCCGCCATGGTTCGTATAAATTTCTGTTGGTTATTGCATGCCGAATCTATTAAATGACCTAAAATTTCTTTTTTAGACCATTTATAAGGGTTAGGCTTTTTGGCCGCCTCTTCTTCCGGGATATTTTGAAGCAATGGCAACACTTTATTTACAATATCTCTCAACTCATTGGCTGTCTCTATCATTGTTCAAAGGATTGGGCTATTCGTTGGTTTTGAAGCAATCTATACGGAACTGAATCCTTTACCGATTCTACGTTCACAGCATCTTTAACCGGTTCTTCATCAAAGCGAAATTTATTTACTCCCACCATTATATTGCTTCCCTGTTGGAGAGATTCCAACGCCGAATGAGCGTTTTGTTCGATTTGGTCTTGAATATAATTTTGCTCAAAAGCCGCCATTAAGCCTCCTTTTTCTTCCACTTCCAAAAATAACCTCCATGCTGTATCTACCAACTGTTGGGTCAGGTTTTCCAGAAAATAACTGCCGGCAGCGGGATCCAGCGTTTTGTCTAAATAACTTTCTTCTTTCAATAAAATGGAAATATTGCGGGCAATGCGTTCTGAAAATTCATCGGGCAAACGAAAAGCAGCATCGTACGCATGAACCGTAAGGGCATCGCAACCGCCAATGACGGCACTCATGGCCTCGGTCGTTGCCCGCAACAGGTTGGTATTGGCCGTAATGGCGGCATCGTAATATGTAGACGTTTGTGCATGAATGTAGGCCGATGTCAATTCCAAGCCCCATGCTCCCTGCATTTTTTGCCATAAATACCTCAACGACCGCACTTTAGCGATCTCCATAAAATAGTTGGTTCCGACAGAAATTGAAAAATAAAACTTCGAAAAAGCTTCTTCAGCAGAAATTCCGGCATCGGTTAATTTATCAACATACGTTACGGCTGAGGCCAATGTAAAAGCCAATTCCTGAGCCGCGTTGGCACCTGCATTATGAAACACATGACTGCTTACGCAAATGGCTTTAAAATGCGGAGAACTTTTTGTCAACGCAACTGTTGCCGCCAATTCTTCAAAATAGTTTTCGGCCAATTCTCCTTTGGTCATCCATTCCGCTAACCCATCCTCGACTAAGCCACCTTTCATTTGATACGCAATGAACGTTTGAAGAGAACTCAGTAATGCGGCATTTTGTCCGTTTGTTTTAAAGAAAATGGGTGTATCGCTGAGCCTAATACCGTTGAGTAATTTCGTTAACTCAATCTTTTCGATAGGTATACTTTTAATATCCAACGTCACAGCATCAACTCCTTTTTGCAAAAGAGCCATGATTGCGGCATTGGTGACTCGCTCGTTTTCGTACACTACAACGGGCTGTGTAAGCCATCCTAATTTCTTTTGTTGGGCAGCTTGCACCGGTACTGTTTTTTCCTCCTCTATATCGTCTCCGGTATAATACGGCTCGACAACAAATCCTTCGGGTGTATTCCACAACAGCGTTTTCTCAAAGTCTTTGCCTTTCAAGTCTTTGAGAGCCTGCTGTGTCCACGCTTCTTTGTCGGTCGGCGAAAATTCAGAAAAAAGAGAAGAGTTCATGAAAATCTTACACTATAAAAAAGGAAATTTTGTACGCTATATGAAGGTAAAAATAGGGTTTATATTTTTGGCTTTCAACTTCCGGCAAAACAAATCCCATCTGATCTAACCCATTCGGGATAGAAATTTATTTGATCCTGTTTTAAATTTACCTTTCCAAATACAAAATCAGTATATTTAAGTCATTGTTTCTAAATCCTTTTTTCTATTTTTGCAACCCTTTATTTGGGGCAGTTGTGCAGAAAACGCTTTCAGTGAGCTTATATGTACACAGAGCTAAGCGTCAAAAATCAGATTTACTGACACTTACATAATACTCTCTCAACGATTTTGTACCGTTTTTACGAATAACTCAGAATACTCAGTGGATAGTTTTTTTCAACATGAAGTAGCTGTTGTATGGGAAAAGTGCCTTCAAGTCATTAAGGCCAATGTCTCTGAGCAGAGCTTTAAAACCTGGTTCGAGCCGATTGTTCCTTTTCGGCTTGCAGGAAAAACTTTGACCATTCAGGTTCCGAGTCAATTCTTCTATGAGTGGTTGGAGGAAAATTACATTCACGTATTACGGCGGGCACTGGACTACGCCATCGGTCGCGACGGTCAATTGGAATACTCCATCATCGTAGATACGGGCGGAGATCGCCAGCCGCCTATCAAAGTGCATGTGCCAACCACCAACTCGCCCGAAGCAGCCGAAGCACGCCAAAAAGCCGCTTTAGAACCTAAAAAAGCTACTCCACAGCCCCCCCGCAGCCCCGATTCTTCGGAGTTAGACCTTTATCTGAATCCTACGTATAGTTTTGATAACTACATCGAAGGCGATTGTAACCGCTTGGCGCGTTCGGCAGGAATGGCCGTAGCGCAACGTCCCGGTGTTACTTCATTCAATCCACTACTGATCTATGGCGGTGTAGGATTGGGCAAAACGCACTTGGTACAAGCCATCGGCAACCACATCAAAGGGCATTATCACGACAAATTTGTGTTGTACGTTTCTTCGGAGAAGTTCACGAATCAATTTATCAATGCCATCAGAAACAACACACTTCAGGATTTCACCGATTTTTACATGAAAGTAGATGCGTTGATTCTGGACGATGTGCAGTTTTTGTCCGGAAAGGAAAAAACGCAGGATACATTCTTTCATATTTTCAACCATTTACACCAATCGGGCCGCCAGATCATCATGACCTCCGACCGCCGGCCGAGCGAATTGCAGGGCTTGCAGGATCGATTGCTGTCGCGGTTTAAATGGGGATTAACGGCGGATCTTCAACAACCTGACTTTGAAACTCGGATCGCCATCATTCAGCGTAAATTGCAGGCCGAAGGGATTTACATCGAATACAGTGTCATTGAATACATCGCGCACAGCGTCAACACCAACGTCCGTGAGCTTGAAGGTGTCATTATTTCGTTGATGGCGCAAGCCTCGCTGGTGCGCCGTGATATTGACTTGGACTTAGCCAAAATTGTCATGAAAAACATCGTGACGGCCGAAGACCGCGAGGTTAATATTGATACAATTCAGGAAATTGTATCAGACTATTACGACGTGAGCATTGCTGATCTGAAAAGCAAAAGCCGCAAAAAAGAGTTGGTATATCCGCGCCAGGTAGCCATGTATTTTGCCAAAGAACTGACAGATCTATCACTGAAATCCATCGGTTATCATTTTGGCGGTCGCGACCACAGTACAGTCATTCACGCCATTCAAACCATCAGCGATCTGATGGAACAGGACGATTCGGTCAAAGATGCCGTTCAAAAAATTCGGAGTACTTTTAGTTAGTGATCAGACAACTATTCATGTGCCCGTACTTCTTCTCCACCGCTCTCAATTAAATTCCGGTCAATGGGATGAGTTCGTTGCTGCTTCGCCGCAATGCATTCTTTACGCTTATTCGTGGTATTTAGATACGGTTTCTCCCGATTGGCAAGCTTTGGTGTTGGTAGAAAAAGACCAATGGCAAGCGGTAATGCCTTTACCCTGTCGCCGAAAATGGGGAATGAATGTGGTACAGCAGCCTTTTTTTTGCCAGCTTTTAGGCGTATTTACCGCGCCATTGTTTGAGTTTACGGAGGCTGTACGGCTATTACTTGATAAACTACCTTTTTGTTTTCGGTATATCTCTATTTATACCGGTCGTTTTGGGCAACCTATTTTATATCCCAAAGGAATGAAAATAACCAACGCGGACAATTTCATTTTACCGCTCAAACCTTCTTATTCTCTTCTTTTCAAAAACTACACACACGACCGTAAAACAAACCTCTTGCGCGCACAGAAATTTGGATGGCAATCACAGCAAAGCACTGATATTGAACCGCTGATCAAGTTGTTTCAGGAAAATCATGCAGCGCAGATCCAAGGAGGAGTTTCGGCCAATGCTTATTATTTATTACAAAAAGTCGTTGCTGTGTTACAACAAAAAAAGGCACTTCGGTTAGTTTACGCGCTCAAAAATGGCCAAATTGAGGCAGGGGCTTTGTTTGCCATTTTTGATGATCGCATCATTTATCTTTTCAATGCAGCTTCTGCCACGGGCCGAAAAGGCAATGCCCGTACTTGGTTAATCGACCAAATGATTCAGAAATACGCCCAAACCGACTTTATTTTTGATTTTGAAAGCCCTGAATTATCGTCCATTTCCTCGTTTTATCAAAGCTTTGGAGCAGAAAAAGAAGGATATACACTATTCTCTTACAATGATCTGCCTTTTCCGTTAAAGCAAATTCAGGAATGGCGAGTAAGGAGAGCCGCAAAGAGTTAAGCAGAAAAACTTTCAGATAGTTAAAAAACAGTCCGTTCTCCAACGGACGGTCGGGTTGTGAGCAACCCAACACACTCGACATACTTCCCTCCCGTGCGGAGGACGGTCTGCAGCCGTTGCTCACAACCCGAACAGTCTTTTGCTAAGAGTAAGAATCGCCGAAACCCATGCGAGAGAAAGGGGCAAATCCCTTGGTCACAGTCCGCCGCGCGGTGGGGTAGAACAAAAAAATAAGGGTTAAAAGCAAGAGATAAAATTCTCTTAGCTTTTAACCCTTATTTTTTGCAACTGACTAAAGTGCAGGAATACGCAAAATTTGACCGGGATAGATTTTATCGGGATCAGAAAGCATAGGCTTGTTTGCTTCAAAAATGATGGGATATTTCATCATATCTCCGTAGTATGCTTTTGCGATCAACGATAGCGTATCGCCTTTCTTTACTTCATGATATTGTGCTTCAGGAGCAGGAGTTTCTACAACAATGTTGTTATCAACGGATTCAACACCTTCAACGTTACCTACTGCCAAAGCAATTTTCTCAGCATCTTCCTGAGTAGCTACTTCACCTTCAAGGATTACGGTATGGCCTGATACTTTTACAATCAATTTGTTGTAAGCAAGTCCAAGCGTTTTCACATGTTGGAGTAAAGCACTGGCTTTTAAGTCAGCAACTTTTTCGGGTGCAGCAGCGGGTTCGTCTTTACCAAAGACTTTTTCGCCTACTCCTTTAAAAAATGACATGAGTCCCATAATTGTTTGAGATTTTGATTAGTTTTTAGAAAAATTTTAACTTGGCAAGGCTCAAATCTACCTTTTTTTTAAGTCCTTGCAAATCCTTAGACTATTATTTTACTGTTAGGTCACCTTTTTAGTATATTCCATTCGTTAATTATGAAAATTTCTTTCTTCAGTTCGAAATCTTATGACCGTACTTATTTCAATCGCTACAATACGACGCATCAACTGAAGTTTTTTGATACAAGCCTAAACCTCGAAAGCGTTAATCTATTGACAGATAGCCAAGCTGTCTGTGTTTTTGTCAATGACCGACTCAGCGCCGAAGTTATTGCACAGTTAGCCCTTAAAAACATCAAGATCATTGCCTTACGCTGTGCGGGGTTCAACAACGTAGATTTACAGGCGGCTCAATCCCACGGGATAGCTGTGGTACGCGTTCCGGCTTATTCGCCCCATGCGGTAGCTGAACACGCCGTGGCGCTTATTATGACGCTCAATCGCAAAACCCATAAAGCTTATAACCGAGTACGCGAAGGGAATTTTTCGCTGGAACGATTGACCGGATTTGATATTTTTGGCAAAACGGTCGGCGTGATCGGAACGGGAAAAATCGGAGAAGCATTTGCCAAAATCATGAAAGGGTTCGGGTGCCGGGTACTGGCGTATGATGTTCAGCCTAATGCTCAATTAGAAGCACTTGACATTAAATACGTTCCATTGCAGGAATTGTTTTCCGCCTCCGATATTGTCTCATTACACTGCCCGCTTATGCCTCAAACCAATCGTCTTATTAACGCAGAAACGTTACAGCAAATGAAACCCAATGCCATGCTCATCAACACAAGTCGGGGCGGTTTGGTCGATACAGGTGCGGTCATTAAAGCGCTCAAAAGCGGCCATTTGGGCTATTTAGGCATTGACGTTTATGAGCAGGAAGCCGATCTGTTTTTCAATGATTTCTCGGAAAGCATCATTCAGGACGATGTATTGATGCGGCTGATGTCGTTCCCGAATGTACTCATTACCTCCCACCAAGGCTTTTTTACGGAGGAAGCGCTTTGCCAAATTGCCCAAGTTACCTTTCAAAACCTGCACGATTTTGAAGCAGGAGCCCTTAATCCTTCCACCACTTTGGTAAAACCATGATTGATTACAAAACAATTGAAAATCAACTTCCCGGTGAAGTTTTAGAGTCCGTTTTAACAGTACACTTTCAGGTATTCGACGGGCAGGAACGCTCTGAACTCCTTCGGGAAATCAACGAAACGCCTCACCTTTTGACCATTATTGCCTACGAAAACAATAAAGCTATTGGTTATAAGATGGGCTATCAGCGTAAAGTCGGGCATTTTTACAGTTGGCTGGGCTGTGTCTTGCCAAATTATCGAGGACACGGAATTGCGAGTCAACTTATGACAATGCAGCATGATTGGTGCCGCGCCAACAGTTATCATACCGTACGTACCATGACTTACAACAAATGGCGCAACATGCTGATCCTGAACCTAAAACACGACTTTAATATTGTAGGAATTCTGGCCGATAATACCGGAGCGCCTAAGATTATTTTGGAGAAAAACCTTTAATATTAAAGGGAAAGTTACATTATGAGAAGATCAATTCGTTCATTATTGCCGATCCTCCTTCCTATTATTTTTCAATTAGCAGGTTGTAAAAAGAAAGAACCTGCTGTTACAAAACCTACAGGGTGTTTTTGGTCGTCGGTGAAAGATGATGCAGGCATACTTACCGGGCATTGCATTATCAATTATGATAAAAATTTACGTCCAATCGGCATGGCAATAAACCGGTTTCCTGTTACAGAAGTGGGGATTGAATATGGCAAACAAGGCAATATTTCAAAAATAAATACCCGTTCAGATATTGATGACAAGCTAGACGCTGAACTTACCTTTAGCTATGACACTCAAAACAGGCTAACCAATGTCGCTGAATTTTTAGTTTCACAAAATACGCCCTACCGAAATGTAACATTTGAATATAACAGCGAAGGTAAAATTACCGCCATACAAACTATTTTCAGGCGTTTTCGAATCGAATATTTACCTACCGGAAATGTTTCAAAAGTATTTGAAGTAAACTCCAACGGAAAAGAATATTTAGTTGTGGAAAATCTTAGGTTTGATACTAATCCTTCGCCCTATTATAATCAGGTCAAAGCAGTAAAAGACTATTGGTTATTTCATTTTGCCAATATTTATAATACTCCAATAAGTTATCTATTAAGCCCGAACAATTTATTGGAAGCAGATTGGTATAGCTATTCAAATAAAATTTCAAACACCACAAACAGTTACAATTTTGATGCTTCCAATAACACCGTCACTTCTTTTAAGCATAAAATCAAATTTTACCAACCCGCTCCTGAATACGAACTTGATATTACCATGAATTATATATGCAATCCTTAGACCTCATCTCCAAACTTGCTCTTTATATGAAAACCCGATTTTTCTTCACTCTTCTTATTCTTCTCAATATCTTTCATATTCATGCCCAACCCTCTACTGTACAAAATACGAAAACAGACAAAAAGCTCACCGCTAAGATACAGGAAGCCATCAAAGGATTTCGGGGCGATGTAGGGGTTTATGTACATAATCTAAAAACAAATAAGATCGTCGAAATCAATGCCGATACGCTCTTTCCCACGGCCAGTATGATCAAAGTGCCGATTCAGTGCGGGTTATTTGACAAAATAGCCCAAGGAGAACTACGCTACAATTCTATTCTCACCTACAAAGATTCGCTTCATTACGACGACGGTATTGTGGGTTCGTTGAAAGACGGCGCTAAAATTCCATTGAGCGAGGTGGTCATGTTGATGGAAACCGTCAGCGATAATACAGGCAGTTTGTGGTGTCAAGCCTTAGCGGGCGGCGGAAAATCCATCAATGAGTGGCTCGATAAAAACGGCTTTACGGCTACGCGCATGAACTCGCGTACGCCCGGACGCGAAGCCAATCGCACCCGCTACGGCTGGGGTCAAACGAGTCCGCGCGAAATGGCTGAGTTGATCGCTATGATTCGCCGGGGCCGAGCCATCAGCCCCGATGCTTCCGACCGTATGTACCGCAATTTGTGCCGTCAATATTGGGACGGCGAAGGTCTTTCGCAACTTCCGCCTGACATCAAAACTGCCTGTAAAAACGGCGCGGTGAATCGCTCACGTTCAGAAGCGGTGCTTGTTCACGCGCCTCATGGAGAATATGTATATTGCATCATCACTAAAAACAACATTGATGAAAGTTGGACGTCCAAAAACGAAGGCTATACATTGTTGCGTACCATTGGCAAACTGCTCTGGAATTACTATGAGCCTAATTCAAAGTGGCAGCCACCTGTCAATTTCGAAAAATGGTATCAGGAGGCTGTAGAATAATAACTTTATGCATATTTGTCCGTTATTCATAATAATTGAAATCTATTCTGATGAAACAACTCTTATTCGCCACCTTAACAATCATTTGGTTATCAGGCTGTAACAACACAACATCCACCCAAAACGATACGGTAAACATGGAAACCTCACAACATCCCGAAAATCCCTATTATTCACGAACAGATACCACCGAACTGCACGTAACAGATGCGGAATGGAAAAAAGTATTGCCCGACAGCATCTACCAAATAGCACGTAACAAAGCCACGGAGCGTGCCTTTACGGGAAAATATTGGAATTATACCGGCATAGGAACCTACTATTGTGCCGCTTGCGGAAACGCGCTGTTTCGCTCGGGCGCAAAATTTGCCAGCACCTGCGGTTGGCCGAGCTTTTTTGAAACCATGCGCCCCAACAGCGTTTCCTACAAACCCGACCGTTCCTTCGGCATGAACCGAATCGAAGTCCTCTGCGGACGCTGTGGCGGACACCTCGGGCACTTATTTGACGACGGCCCCGCTCCCACGCACAAACGCTTCTGCATGAATTCCATCGTGCTCGACTTTGTACCTGACGACAGTACTCAAGTAGAAAAATTTTAGTAGGTTAAAAACTCTTCACCTTCCTTTCGAGGTATTTTCAGTAGGAAAAAGTCTTTTAATTTCATTGACCGGTTCTACCTAAACTACCTTGATAGAGGATGAAAAAGTTTTATTCCCCGCTGTTGCTTTGCTTGATTTTTTGGATCTGCAATGTTGCTTTTGCTCAAGTTCCCGGCTCGGTGGTCGCTTACAGCCCGGCAGTATCGGGTTTGTACATAGGCTCGCCGAGCATTTGCATTTTATCCAACGGCGATTATTTGGCTTCACACGATCTGTTTGGGCCGAAATCCAATGAGTTTGAGCGGCCCATTTCCCGAATTTATCGCTCCAAAAACAAAGGAAAAACATGGTCGCAGGTTGCCGAGATCAACGGACAGTTTTGGTCAAAGCTCTTTGTCCACGAAAAAGGGCTGTATTTCATGGGGACAAGTAAACACCACGGCAATACCATCATCCGAAAATCTACCGATGGGGGCAACACTTGGACAGAACCGGCTGACGGCGAAAACGGTCTTTTATTAGCCGGAGAATACCACTGCGCGCCTATGCCGCTCATCGAACACAACGGACGCCTGTGGCGCGCCATGGAAGACGCAATGGGTTCCATCAAAAAATGGGGCAAACGCTACGGCGCTTTCATGATGTCCGTTCCGTTGGGGGCCGATCCGATGAAAGCCGCCAACTGGACAAGCAGCAATGTATTGCGTTATGATTCGACCCTACTCAACGGCAATTTCGGAGCATGGATCGAGGGTAATGCCGTTGTAGACCCCAACGGGCAATTGTGGGATGTGTTGCGCGTTGACGACAGATCAACATTGGAAGAAAAAGCCGCTTTCGTCAAAATAAGCGCCGATGGCAAAACGGCGACTTTTGATCAAACGACCGGTTTTGTCAAATTCCCCGGCGGCAGCAAGAAATTCAGCATTCGGTACGATCCCAAATCTAAACTATATTGGACCATTGCCAACTACATTCCACAGGAAGTTAAAGCGGCCAATGCCGGCAAAAATCCGGCAAGCATTCGCAATACTCAAGCGCTTTTCAGTTCCAAAGACCTCAGAAATTGGAATTTACACACTATTCTGTTACAACATCCCGAAGTTATCAAACACGGCTTTCAGTACGTAGATTGGCTTTTTGAAGGCAAAGACATTATCTTCCTTTCCCGCACGGCCTTCGACGACGACCAAGGCGGCGCTCACAACAATCACGATGCCAATTACCTGACTTTCCATCGAATTAAGAAATTTCGAAAGATCGGGGTTCTGCAAAGTCTTTGAGATACTGCCTATAAAGGTGTAATTTTGTTTCGTAACTACGTAATCATGGCCTTCGCAGAAAAATACATTAACCCATTTACCGATTTTGGTTTTAAGAAATTGTTTGGCAGCGAACCAAACAAAGATCTGTTAATTGATTTCCTGAATCAGGTGGTATTGCCTGAGCAACATCGTATTACAGAATTAAGCTATACCCGAAACGAGCATCTCGGAGCCACTGAACTTGACCGGAAAGCTATTTTTGATCTGTATTGTATTGGCAGAAACGGTGAGCGATTTATCGTGGAGATGCAAAAAGCCAAACAGAACTATTTCAAAGATCGAAGTGTATTTTATGCTTCATTTCCTATTCAGGAACAGGCAAAGCGCGGCGAATGGGATTTTCAATTGACCGAAATTTATACGGTGGGCGTATTGGATTTCGTTTTTTCGGAAGATGCAGATGAAAAGGAAGTACGTCATGAAGTAAAACTCAAGGACCAGAATGGACGCGTTTTTTACAAAAAACTGACCTTTGTCTATTTGGAAATGCCCCATTTTACCAAAACGGAGGAAGAACTGGAAACAACCTACGATAAATGGCTTTATGTCCTGAAACACTTGCCGTATTTAGACAGTAAACCCAAAGCCTTACAGGAAAAAGTATTCGATCAACTGTTTGCCGCCGCTGAAATTGCCAAATTCACTCCCGATGAGATGAATGCTTACGAGCAAAGTCTCAAATATTACCGTGATCTAAAAAATGTTATTGATACGGCTATTATGGAAGGAGAGACAAAAGGAAGATTGGAGGGAGAAATAAAAGGAAGATTGGAGGGAATAAAAGAAGGAATAAAAGAAGGAATAAAAGAAGGAATAAAAGAAGGAATAAAAGAAGGAGAAATAAAAGGAAGAATGGCTGCAATAACTGAAAGCATCGTCAAGCAGCTTCTCCGTGGAAAACTGGCGCCGGAAGAAATCGCCGAAGATTTCGGAGTAGACCTTGAATTCGTACTACAGATAAAAAAAGAGCAGGGATTATAATCTTACTGATAAGTCACTGTTAAGTAATAAAATCCACCTATCTGCGGGCCGCCGAGAATAGAAAAATAATAGCGATTTAATAGGTTGGTACCGCCAAGTTTGAAATCCAATTTTTGTTTGGGTAGGGTGTACGTAATCTGTCCATCAAAAACATTGACCGCACGAACGTTGCCATTGACCAAAAACGATTGATAATAGAACTCACTTTGGTGTTTATAGCTAACGCCAAATCCCACATTTTTGAATACATTGGCGTGACTGATGGAGAAATTGGTCATCCATTTGGGCGTGTTGAAACCATCTTCCAAGCCATCATTGGCTTCCTTGCGGTCGAGTTGCGTGTAGGTAGCGTTGACGCCAATGACCCACCCCTGTGACAACCGATACTTAACACCCAGACTTGCGCCATAATTACGAACAACGGTTTTGGAATTGGTCCACAGGCGGTAGCGTTGCTGTTTAGCGCGATCAAGCATGATATACCCAAGCGAGTCCGGCGTAGAAGTATTGGGAATATTGGCTTCCACCTGCGCCATAAAATCCTTGTAGCGGTTGTAGTAAAAATCCACATCCATAAAAAGGCGTTTCTTAAAGAATAAGCCTTTGTAACCGACTTCCATTGAACGAATAAACTCAGGCCTTAGATAGGTGTAGGTATTTCGTTGCAAAAGCCCGAGGTTGGCTTTTACCAAACTATCCCGCTTGCCCACGCCAAATTTATTTACTCCTGCATTGACTGCCGCCTGAAAAGCATCAATCGACGTACGAATGTAAGAGTTCTCAAATATTCCCTGAGACATCACCGGTAAGCCGCCCACGCGCTTCACTCCGCCGCTGTTGATGTTGGAAAACCCTTCAAAAATGCTTGGGAAACGGTAGCCACTTTGGTAAGAAGCTCGAAAATGATGATTGTCAACGGGCGAATAAACGGCCGTAAAACGCGGATTAAGTTTCAGATCAAAATAATCGGCTTTATCAGCGCGAAGCGTAGCTCCAAGTTTGAGTTTTTCACCAAACAATACTTTGGTTGCCTGCACAAATCCGCCCGTTTTTCCATAGGTCAAATTACGGGTATCACTTACCGGATTAATAAAATAATTACCGTCAGGTACAATGGCGTAAGTACGATGATCAAAGCCGGCCAAAATCTCAATGCCGGTTTGTTTACGCCATTTTTCAAGCCATTCTTCGGTCAGGTTCCACTGACCTTCGGCATGATACAGATTAGCTTTTACGCGGAGGGCTGCGCCTATGTCCCAGTTATTTATGTCCTGCAAACGTGACAAGCTGTTTTTGAACGCTTCCGTTCCCGGTTGTGGACGGCCTGCATCGGCGAAAGTCCGAGACTCACGCAAGGCGTCGGCTAAAGAAGACGAATTCTGCACTTGCCTGAATCGCGTTTGAAAATCAGTAAACCATTGATTGTCTGACTTGTACGTGCGATCAATATTTTCAGCCATCGAACGCAGGTTATAGGATTTACCCGTGTTTTCGGAAGTCACATACGCCCGAATTTGAAACGCTCTTCCGCGCAATTGAAAGGCATGTTGTTGGAGTAAATAGTTTGCTAACTGAAAGCGATTGGAACGCTGATAGACATTATTTAAGTACGCAATACGGTACGTATAACTCAGTTCGATAGCCTTAGTGGGGCGAAAATGAACAGCCGCATCTCCTTTCAAATTCTGAAACCGGTAATCAACCACGTCCGTTTCCTTGTAACCGGTGCGAGCCACCACAATGTTGCGATTGGCCAACGTCAATGTGCGTCGATTAGCTGATTCGTTGCCGTAGCCGCTTACGGGATCAAAGGCGGGATTATCAGCGCCCGTCAGCCCGACGGTAGAGTTGACGTTGGGTGTAATATCGGTGAGGTCGGTCGCTTGCCAATCGTAGCCTTTGGTAAAGGTTCCGTTGACCTTAAACGCCCAACGGTCATTCCACGAATGAGCGTAACGCAGGCTGCTTTCGTTAAAGAATTTGGCCGATACATTCTTATCATTCAGATGATTAACGCCTGCTTTTTGCTGAAAGCTCAAACCGGCGTACTCAAACGGGCTTTTGGTTTGGAAATTGGCCAAACCGTTGATCGCGTTCATACCGTACAAGGCCGAAGCTGTTCCGGGAATGATCTCAACGCTCAAAATATCCAAATCACCCGGTCCAAGGGCATTGCCAACGGGCGCACCAATGTGCGGCGATTGATTGTCAATTCCGTCAATGAGTTGGGCAAAACGCACGTTGGTTGTATTGGCAAATCCTCTGGTGTTTAAGACTTTAAATCCTAAACTCGGAACGATCAAATGAACTCCTTTGATGTTTTCAAGAGCATCAAAAAAAGACGGTTGCCCCGAGCGGCGAAAATCCTGAAGTGTGGCTTTTTCAATACTGACAGGCGATTTCAACACGCTTTCCTGTAACCGCGAAGCAGAAATAACGACTTCATCCAACCGAAAAATACGATTTTGCAGCGAAGTTGTATCCTTCGTTTGCCCCCAAGAGTAAACATTGATGCCAATAATTCCGATAAGCGTTGCGAGTACAGGTATTTTCATCAACTAAAAAAGCGTTATTTTCTCAAAGATATAACGCTTTTTTAAAAGGCAAAAGGAAAATTATAAATAGCCACGCGCCTGCAACTGAAACAGTTCAGCATATCGCCCTTTGTTTGACATAAGTGCTTCATGGCTTCCGGATTCAATAAGCTTGCCGTTTTCGATCACAATGATGCGATCAGCCATGCGAACGGTGGAGAAACGGTGTGAGATCAGCAACGCCA
Source organism: Runella sp. (assembly GCF_965279615.1). NCBI lineage: Bacteria > Pseudomonadati > Bacteroidota > Cytophagia > Cytophagales > Spirosomataceae > Runella > Runella sp. The sequence continues at coordinate 2,171,676 of NZ_OZ257252.1, forward strand.
TTTTGCCTTTGGTCAGTTCGGCAAAACGCTGAAACACTTCGTATTCGGCCCGGGCATCAAGAGAAGCAGTAGGCTCGTCTAAGATCAGTAGCTCAGAGTTGCGCATATAAGCCCGGGCAAGGGCGATCTTTTGCCATTCGCCGCCCGAAAGTTCAACGCCATTGTTAAAATGTCGCCCTAATACCTGTTTCAAACCATCCGGAAAACGTTGAATAAGTGCGGCTGCCAAGCTGCGCTCAGAAGCCGTGGCAATGCGGTCAAGGTTATTGATCTCGTCAATGTCGCCTACGGCAATATTGCTTTGAGCGGTCATCATCAAGCGAATGTAGTCCTGAAAGATCACTCCGATATGACGCTGAAGTTCTGCCGGATCATACTCGCGCAGATCGTGACCGTCGAGTAAAATGCGCCCTTCGGTAGGGTCGTATAAACGGGTAAGTAATTTAACCAATGTTGTTTTTCCGGCACCGTTCTCGCCCACTATTGCCAATTTCTCGCCTGCTTTTAAGGTAAAGTTCAGGTGTTGAAAAACCCATTTTTCGGCATTGGGATAACGAAAACTGACGTTCTCAAATACGATCCCCTTTTGAATAACCGCCGGAAACGGAAGCGGCGCTTGGGGAGAAGCAACTTGGGGACGCAGGTCAAAAAACTGAAAGAAATCCCGAAGGTATAAAGTGCCCTGCGAAATGCTCGTAAAGCGATTCAGAATTCCTTCCAACGAGGATTTGAGCTGGCGAAAAGACCCCGCCAGAAACGTTAGGCTCCCGATGGTAATGGTACCTCGAATGGTCTCAACGCCGATAAATGCGTACGCTCCGTAATAACCCGCTGTGCCGATAGCTGCCAGCAATGCTCCCCAAACCGCCCGCCGAATGGACAATTTCCTGTTTTGCAGGTAATAAGCCGCTGAGACCTCGCGAAAACGCTCCGTCAAAAATCCGGACAGGTTAAATAATTTTACCTCTTTGGCATTGACGTTACTTGCCCCTACGTACCGAAGGTAATCCAATTCACGGCGTTGGGGCGTCCATTGATAAGACAGCGCATAACTCTGTGAGTTGAAGTAAAATTCTCCCAAAAATGCAGGAATGATGCTCAGAATAAGCACCAAAATCAGCCAAGGGCTGAACACCGCTAAGCCCGCTCCTAAAAATCCAATGGTAATGATGTCCTGCACTTGGGCCAAAGATTGCGAAAGCAGCGCCGTACGTCCAACGGTTTGCTGACGGGCACGTTCGAGCTTATCATAAAACACAGGTTCTTCAAACTGGGCCAAGTCGAGCGTAGCAGCATGTTGCATGATTTGAATGGAAGAGCGGTTGGCGTGCAGGTCGCCCAAAAGTGCATCCAACAGCATGGTAGCACGATTAAGAATATCGGATCCCAACGCCAAGGCTAATTCTGAGGCAATCAACAGTAGCAACCGGTGAGTATCAGTCGAATGCGTGTTGATGAGATGCACGACTTCATCAATGATCAATTTTCCCAAATACAAGGTCAAAAATGGAATCACCGACCGAATGAGTCGGAGGCCAATGTTGGCAGCTGTCATCCAAGGCTGAGTTTGCCAGATTTCTTTAAAAAAGAGGGGTAAGTATTTAAGCGCCTGTAATCTTGCCTTGAAGGTGGGAGTTTCCTGTTTATTTTTTTTGGCCATTGTGCTGATTTCAATTTCGGATCGTCGATTGTACCCGTCAGTAACTGAAATTCGACTTCGAGCATTTTCGACTTTAATGGAACAGCATCCGGTGAAAATTAGTGCCGAAAAATAAATGGTGAACTCATCGGATTATTAACCCGGCTACTTTAGATGGATTTTTAAAAATCCATCTCCAATCTCAAGAAAAATTATAAACGCAACAGCCATGAGTACAGCAAATTATCAATTATTTTTTGTTAAAAATCTAAGTGATTTTCCGGACGGCACACTGTTTGAGTTGGAGAACCGGCTTTACAGTCATGCCCAAATCAGCAAGGCTGCGAATGAAAAAAGGCAGGAGATCGCCGATTGGGAATACCATACCAAGGGCTACTTACTGCCCGACCGAGGCGATGGCGTACAGGCCATTCTCCCGGAAGAGAAGGTAATCATTTGTGCTCCTTTCTCTCAAAATTTCTCACCACTCAAAGGGCAACTGCAAATTACAAAGACCGCGACCAAAAGCCGGCAATACCCCGATGCGCCTGCGCCTTCCAACGTACCCGTGGGAATCTTGGAACGAAACCACGTTTCTGTTTTTCAGAACATTCATTTTCAGCAGGTTATCATTGAATTACCTTCTGAGAGATTTGAAATTGAGCAGATCGCTGTTTTCAATAAAGTCAAACAATTTGAAGCTGAATGTTATTATTCGCCAAAACTCAAAAAAGAAGATGGCCAATGGAAGGTAGTCTGTGAATTCAGTCACATTACCTTTGGGTTTTATGAAGTTCAGGTTCAGTTTACAGAAGGCCGGTATTACAGCATTGACCTCATCAAACATTATCCTGAGGAAGTAAAAGAAAAATTTGATTACTTGAACCAATCAACACGTCCGACGCAACAACCGGCGTCCTTTACGCCCCTTAAAGAGATCGGGTTTGATCTTTCTGAGTTTCAATTCCCTGCCGTTCAAACCCCAATTCCCACTACGACCGATATGGGTGTGAATGATGAAGTGCTGAATGACGCAATAGAGTTTACGACCGAATGGGGCGCAAATTTCGGCAAGCCCATTTATGAAAGATTGAACAGAAAATACCCTCACATTGATGCAGAATGGGCCGATAAAATTCAAAAATACTGCCGTCAGGCGGAATCTTATATCTACCAACTGGGTGAAAAAGAGCTAAATGGCGAGATCACAGAATATGACATTATTCCAATGGCCCAACAAAAATACCCGTGGGTAAAAGTCCGACATTGGGCTCGTCTCAAAAACATTGCGATGTTTTACGCGCGGAAATAAAACTGTTCCAAATGAGGGTAAAATCGGTCAGTCGACTCTCTATGGCATTTGTACTACATAAACATTGCTCCGGAATGATGTGCCGCAGGCACTACCTATTTGTAGAAAAGAGAGAAAATATTCTGCCCATTTTGCCCCATAGGGGCTATCCAAAAATCTTACTGATTTAATTTAGAATCGAGCCCCAACAGTATCCTCCTGCATGTCGTTGAAAAAAGGCATTATAATCCCCAAACATTTTGCTTTAGCAATTAACTGTTCAAACGACACGTACTAAATTTCGGATACTTATGAAAAAATACCTTTGGGGGCTGGGTGGATTGGCTCTGATCGGCACGTTGACGGCAACTTACCAAAACGACAACCCAAGTCGCGGTGCCCAATCAACTTTAGACAGTGTATATGCAGCCCTTACGCAAGAGCAAAAACATGATTTGAAGTATGCTGTAGGTGCATTGGAAGTAGCAGACGGACTGGAAGCCAATCTGTTTGCTTCCGAGCCCATGATCACTAATCCGACCAATATCGACATCGACCATAAAGGCCGCATTTGGGTATTGGAAGCCTATAATTATCGTCCGCACATTACCGGAAACCCTACGCACAAAGAAGGCGACCGCATCATGATCCTGGAAGATACCAACGGTGATGGCAAAGCCGATGCAAGCAAGGTATTTTACCAAGGCCCGGAAGTCAACGCACCACTGGGAATTTTGGTAATGGGCAACCGCGTACTGGTTTCGCAAAGTCCTTATGTGTGGTTGTTTACCGATGAAAACGGAGACGACAAGGCCGACAAAAAAGAGATCATTTTTGAAGGAATCAAAGGCGAACAGCACGACCATGGAATGCACGCCTTTACGTTCGGTCATGATGGTAAACTGTATTTTAACTTTGGAAACGAAGGCAATCAATTGCTCGACGGCAAAGGCCAACCCGTTTTGGACCAGGACGGACAGCCCATTGACCGCAAAAAATACAGACAGGGAATGGTATTTCGCTGCGACCCTGATTTCAAAAATGTAGAGGTATTGGGTCATAATTTCCGTAACAACTACGAAGTGGCCGTAGACAGCTATGGTACCATGTGGCAATCAGACAACGACGACGACGGTAACAAAGGCGTACGCATCAACTATGTAATGGAATATGGCAACTACGGTTACACCGACGAAATGACGGGCGCAAGCTGGTCGGCCAACCGTACCAATATTGAATCCGAAATTCCGCTTCGTCACTGGCATTTGAATGACCCGGGTGCCATGCCTAACTTGCTCCAAACCGGTGCGGGATCGCCTACGGGCATGCTGATCTACGAAGGTGATATGTTGCCAAAAGTATTTCAAAATCAAATGATCCATTGCGACGCAGGGCCTAACGTCGTTCGTTCTTATCCCGTTGAGAAAAGTGGCGCGGGCTATAAAGCCAACATTGTCAATGTAGTATACGGCAAGCGCAATCAATGGTTCCGCCCGTCGGATGTATGCGCGGCACCCGATGGGTCGCTTTTTGTAGCCGACTGGTACGATCCCGGCGTGGGTGGGCACCAAGCGGGTGACTTGAATCGTGGACGCATCTACCGCGTTGCACCTGCCAATACTCCTTATAAAGTGATAAACAATGATTTCAGCACGTTGGAAGGCGCACTGAAAGCCATCCAAAGCCCCAATGTATCAGTACGTTATATGGCTTGGAACAAAATCCGCAGCCTTGGACAAAGTGCTGAAGGGGAACTCGTAAAAATGTATCAAACCGCCGCTAATCCCCGCATGAAAGCGCGGGCACTTTGGTTGCTGAGTAAGCTCTCCAATGGCAGCAAATACGTAGAAATCGCTCTCAAAGATGCCAATCCCGACATCAAGATCACAGCGATCCGCGCTGCGCGACAAATCACAGCCAAAGGTGTATTACCATTGTCGGTCGAGAATTTGAATACACTGGCTGCCGATCCTGATCCACAAATACGTCGTGAAGTAGCTTTGGCGATTCGTCATAATACCGACCCGCTGGCAGCCGATGTATGGGCGCAATTGGCCACCCGTTACGACGGAAAAGACCGTTGGTATCTGGAAGCGTTGGGTGTATCAGCCGATGGTCAATGGGATAAATTTTATTCGGCTTGGCTCAAAATGGCAGGTTCAAATCCTATTTCAACAGAGAAGGGTCGCGACATTGTATGGCGGGCGCGTACGGCGGCATCGGTACCGCTACTGGCCTCTTTGGCAGGTGATAAAAACGTTCCGCTTAATGACCGTTTGCGCTATTTCCGTGCTTTTGACTTTAACCCGGGCGCGACTGAAAAATCGAATGCTTTATTGACCATTATGAAGGCAAACACCGATAACGATGTTACGAAATTGTGCCTTCGCCATTTAGATCCGGGTTTTGTCAAAACATCTCCCGTAGCGCAACAAGGCCTGCAAAAACTGTTAGATGCAAGTTTTGGAACATCTGAGTACATGGATCTCGTGCAACGTTTTGAACCGGTGTCGGAATACAAACGCCTTTTACAGATCGCCACCGAAAAACCCATGCAAAGAGACGGTCGCGACGCCGCACGGCAATTGCTGAAACAGGAACAAACACCGTTGCTTTTGGCAACCATCAACGGAAAAGATGCCGTCAAAGCCCAGAGTGTGGTCACCTCGCTTCGAAGTGTGGGAACTAAACAATCCATCGACATTCTGAAAGCGATCGCCCTTGATCCAAAACGTTCCAAAGCATTGCGCACCGAAGCAACCCGCGCACTGGGTGGCAGCATGGACGGCGAAGATCTGGTATTGGCGTTGTTGAAAGAAGGAAAAATAAGCGGCGATTACAAAGCTGTTGCAGTACAGGGCGTAAGCGGTGCATGGCGCAAAAACGTAAAAATAGAAGCCGCCAAATATATTGATGCCACGCCCACAAAATCAGGAAAAAAACTGCCTCCTGTCAGTGAATTGGTAGCCATGACCGGCAACGCTGCAAACGGCCAAAAGGTATTTGCCAACTATTGTGCCATTTGCCATCAGGTGAATGGAGAAGGTGCTGATTTTGGCCCAAAACTTTCGGAAATCGGCAGTAAATTGGGCAAAGACGGTCAATACATGGCTATTTTCTATCCAAGTGCAGGCGTTAGTTTTGGATACGAAGGGTACGAAGTAAAATTCAAAGACGGCACCACAACGGTTGGAATTGTATCAAGTAAAACCGAAACTGATCTATTGATGAAATTTCCGGGTGGCACTACTCAAAGTTACAAAATGAGCCAAGTAGTCTCTATGAAAAAAATGGATGAATCGCTCATGACATCGGGCCTGCATGAAGCCATGAGTCAGCCCGAATTAGTAGATTTGATCGAGTATTTATCAAGCTTGAAGCGCAAATAAGTTAAAGAAGAACCATCGTAACATCTCTAGTCTGAGCCGCTCATTTGGGCGGCTCAGCATCGTTAAAACCAAATTCTGCTACTTTCCAACTGCATTACCTACATGCTTTTTAACAGTTTTCCGTTTATTTTCTTTCTTCTTTTAACCTTCCTATTTTATTATATTCCCTATTTCAAAAGGCAGCAAATCTATATATTGATTATTGCAAGTGCGATATTTTACGCTTATCAAAATATATCATTGTTAATTCTTTTATGTATTTCTCTTATTATCAATGCTGCCACAAGTTATTCGGTCAGCTATGGAAATCCTTTAAGACAAAAAACGTACGTAACAATTGGTGTAGCGGTCAATATAGGTATACTTATTTTCTTTAAATACGTTCCATTGGTCGCGCGTACATTTTTAAAAAAAGACCAACCCATTGCCGATTTTTTAGTCACTATTCCTTTACCCATTGGTATTTCTTTTTATACTTTTCATGGAATAAGTTTACTTATTGACGTATTTCGAAATAAAGCCGGTGAAAAAAAATCAATTGTGCCTGTTTCTTTTATAACTCATTTAAAGAATACCTGTTTCTATATTATTTTTTTTCCACAGTTGATTGCCGGCCCCATTGTAAAAGCTCATGATTTTATTCCTCAAATAAAAGAAAAATCTTATTCACAAATTGATTGGGAGTTTTGTTTTCGTCATTTAGTAATAGGCTATTTTCTAAAAATGGTCGTTGCCGACAATCTTAAAGAATTTACTTTCCAAATTACGTATCCTTATTTTTTAACCTATAAGTCGTTTGACCTTTTGGCGCTGTTATTCGGATATTCCTGTCAAATATTTGCAGATTTTGCGGGCTATTCCACCATAGCCATTGGGCTTGCAGGCCTATTTGGGTATCGTTTAAATATAAACTTTAACTTCCCGTATTCAGCAACTTCTTTTAAAAATTTCTGGCAAAGGTGGCACATTTCTCTTTCCACTTTTTTAATGGAATACCTGTATTTTCCACTGGGTGGAAATAAATATGGAAAAATACGAACCTACTTTAATTTATTTGTTGTCATGACCATTGGTGGATTGTGGCACGGAGCAAGTTGGAGTTATTTAGTATGGGGATTTGCTCACGGGGTTTTTCTGAGCATCGAACGTTTTATTTTTGACTATTTTAAAATCAAAATAACTACCTCTTGTAGTACATTTTACTCATTACTTGTTTTTCTTATTGTAACTTTGGCGTGGTTATTATTCAGGTTAGAATTTAATCATGCATTAATATATTTAGAATTATTATTCTTAAAGCCTTCACTTTCTTTTAATCAAGAAATGTTTCTTTACATTACTATCTATTCATTTCCTATTGTATTGTATCATTGGTATGCTTCATTTAAAAGCAGCCTCAAATATTTGCAATGGCGTAACTATGAATACATAGCTTTTGCTATTTTATTATTTCTTATTTTCTTTAACAGCGGCTTTCCGGGCTCATTTATCTATTTTCAATTTTAATAAAATACATGATAAAAAAAACGTTGCTGCTGTTGGGGGTACTAATCGTTATCTATAGTGTGGTATTTCATTTATTACCTACTTCAATTATAAGATCAAATTTCACCCAACGTAATTACATAAAAGTAGAAAACTATTTTTATGAAAGCGGCGCTATGAAGCCGGTAACGATCATTGGCAGCTCTCTTTCTACACGTATCATTACAGACAGTATTTCGGACTTTTACAATTTAGGATTGATCGGATTGAGTATCCAGGATGGCATCAACGTAATTTTAAAGAAAAGGCATTTTCCAAAGCTTCTGTTGGTCGAAACAAACTTTTATCTAAAAAAAGAATCCGACTATTTTCTTGATCCGTTGCTTAATCCGATAAACTATTCTATTAAGAAGTATATCCCGTTATTCAGGTCTGATAAGCCGCCCATTTCGGTAATCGGCCAACAATTTACCCTATTTCTAAAAAAGAAAATTCGCGGTTATTCAGTTAACACTTTAAAACACGTTGCGAGCAAACCGGGGGATTTCCGTCAAGGACCGTTTAATATCACTAAAAAAAACTATGCGATTCTTCCCGACACGGTTGATGTGCTTCAGCAACTGCAAAAGTTAAAATATAAATTTACTGCACTGGAAGCCGCCGGGGTAAAAATTGTATTTTATGAAATGCCTATTCATCCTCAACTTATCAATACCCCAAGATATCGCTATCTTAATGAACAATTCAGAAAAACCTTCAATGAAACTCATTATACCTACATTCCAACCAAAAACTGGCAGTTTCAAACCACTGACGGCATTCACCTTAATGAACCGGAATCACTGATTTTTACAAAGTATATTCAAAAGTGGTATCAACAATTTTCCGGAAAAATGCAGCCTTCTTCCTCTAAGAGTGTAGAAATGAGTAAAAATAAATTTTAAGCAAAGTTTAAGTCAAATTTAAGTACTTTTTAATGATAAAATTGCATATTTGTCATAATCAAACGAAAAGCTATCACATAAGTTGAATTCTTTTTCGTTTTTTGTGGTGTTATATCTATCAGATACCCGACGTGCCGAACAAAGAGCGCGTCGGGTATTTTATTTATATCTTATCAGGAGTCATTCAAAGCCTTTTTAACTGACATATTTCTATTTAATAAAAAAAAAATACCATTTTATTTGTTTTCTTTTTAAGAGCTTATACCTTTGCTGGCATCTAACTTAGTGCGTTAAGTAAAATGCAAAAAAACATTCGTTGGCTGATTGTGTGGCTCTTGTTTGTGGCAACGGGGCTGAGTTTTTTGGACAGACAGGTACTGTCCATTGCCATCATCAAAATTCAGCAGGAATTTCACATTAACGATGTTCAATACGGCATGGTTAATACAAGTTTTCTAATCAGTTATGCCTTGATGTTTACATTGGGCGGTTGGTTGATTGACCGCGTGGGCGGAAAATTAGGGTTAGCGCTTTCGGTTGGAGTTTGGTCTATCGCCAATAGTTTGCACGCGATTATGAACTCATTTTCCCAATTGCTCACGTTCCGTTTTTTACTGGGCATGGGTGAAGGAGGCTGTTTCCCGGGAGCCGCCTGGACGGTATATCGCTGGTTTGATAAAAAAGAACGGGCGTTGGCCAACGGCATTGCCATCGGTGGCTCGGCCATCGGGGCAGTCATAGCACCACCATTAACCATTTGGCTTTCAGGGAAATATGGATGGAGAGGCGGTTTTTTAATTCCGGGGTTGGTGGGTATTGTTTGGGTAATTATCTGGCTGTCAATCCCTTGGAAAAAATACATTCCTAAAATTCAACAGGAAGAAATGCAGGAAGCCGTTCCTTTTTTAGCATTGCTCAAAAAACGTCCTACGTGGGTCTTTATCCTGATTCGTTTTTTGCTTGATCCTGTATTTTACTTTATGATGTTCTGGATACCCAAATACCTGAGTGAGGTAAGGAATGTACCTTTTGAGCGAATTGGAAGCCTTTTTTGGATACCTTTCTTAGCCTTAGGCGTTTCAAACGTGCTGGGAGGCTGGCTGTCGGGTTGGCTGATTGCCCGTCAATTTTCGGTCAACAAAGCCCGTAAAACCGTGATGGGCATTGCGGCGGTGCTGACCTTGGCAGCGCCGGCCATTGAGTGGGTTTCGACCGTAGAGATCGCCATTTTTTGCATGTCTTTGTTCATGTTTGCCCACGGTTGTTGGATTACCAATTACATTACCGCCATCTCCGATATGTTCGGGCAACGAGCCACATCTACCGTAGTGGGCCTATCGGGAACAGCGGGTGCCATTTCGGGTCTACTCCTAAATCCATTGATGGGAGCCGTGATTCAGCAGTATTCCTATCGACCGCTTTGGATCGCGTCGGGTCTGCTGTATCCCTTGGCTTTTGCCCTGTTGGTTTTACTGATCCCTAAAATTACAACCTTGGATTGGGGAACACAACCGGAAGTAAAACAATCAGACATTCCCCTTACTTCTTCCTAAATTACTTTATTCTGTATTGCCAAAAGAGGTTTGTTTACTCAGGCATTGTCAAATTATATTTATTTTCTCTTAGTGCGTTAACTAAAATTTTATAAAACATAAAATAACAATATGAAAGATAATTATTCGAATGGAATAGAAATGTTGGCACGAGCGGGAGTGGTCAAACGAAAAAAGACGCGGCCGCGCATCGGAGTGTTTGGGGTTGGCTATTTCAAGTATTGGGGACAATTCGAAGGTTTGCTGGAAGATATGTATAAAAAACAGGCCATTTTTATCTCCAAAATTGAGGCCTTAGACAGCGTTGAGATCATTGACTTCGGCATGGTGGATGACGTCAACAAAGCATACGACATCGTACCAAAACTCAATGCGGCTAATCTTGATCTGATTTTCTGCGATATGCTTACGTATGCCACATCGAGCACGTTCGGCGTTATCATCAAAAGCATTAACATTCCCATCGTGCTTGTTGCTTTGCAGCCCGACAAAGCGATGGATTACAGCAACGCGTCGACCTACCTGCAACTTTACAACGACGACATTTGTGCCTTGCCTGAATTTGCGGGCGTGGCCGTCAGAATGGGCAAGCCTGTTCCGCAAATGATCATCGGAACACTTCATGACGACCCTGCCGCCGAAGCCGAAATCGAGGAATATTGCCGAATTGCGGCGGTATTGCACGATCTGAAAACTTCTAAAATAGGACACATCGGCCACCCGATTGAAGCCATGCTCGACATGCACTCCGACTCAACGATGCTGACGGCGCATTTTGGCGTTCACATTGTGCAATGCGAAGCCCACGAAATTGTGAATCAATACAATCAGGCAGGAGATGAAGAAATTGAAGCGGTCAAAGAACGGATATTAGCGTTTTTCGATACCCCCGACCCTGTCTCTGACCCTATCTCTGAAAAATTGCGTGATACCGATCTGCATATTGCCGCTCAGGTGACCGTTGCCTTGGAGAAATTTGTCAAAGCCAAAAAACTGGACGGTTTAGCTTACTATTATGATGGCCCGGAAGACAGTGTTACCCGCGTGGTCATGTCCAATTTGATCGTGGGCAATTCGCTGCTTCAGGGAGCCGGTTTTCCCATGTGCGGTGAGTCTGACCTGAAAACCTGCATTGCCATGCTTATCATGGAACGATTGGGCATCGGAGGAAGTTTTGCCGAATTCCATCCCGTTGATTTCAAAGAAGACTTTGTGTTGGTCGGTCACGATGGCCCTCACAATATCGCTATCGCCGAAGGGCAACCGGTGCTGAGAAGTTTGAAAAAATACCACGGCAAGCCCGGATTTGGTGCAGGTGTTGAATTTAAGATCAAAGAAGGCCCTATCACCATGTTGAGTATCAACTCTACGTATGAAGGGAAAATGAAATTTATCATTGCCGAGGGAGAATCCATTGCAGGACCGATTCCTCCGACCGGCAACACCAACACGCGCGGCTTTTTCAAACCCGATGTGCGCACGTTTCTCAAACGTTGGATCAAAGAAGGACCCACGCACCATTTTGCTTTAGGCGTAGGCCACCATGCCGCTGCCATTCAGAAAATTGCCGATTATTTAAACGTCGAATCTGTCGTCATCCATCAATAACCCCTTAATTTTTTACATCATGAAAAGTTATTTATTTAACCAATTGCGCCTATTGGTCATAGGCTGCATGCTGAGTCTTTGGGTTTTAACTAATGTTGCATTCGCTCAATCAACGGTCAGCGGCAAAGTCACCGCCGCCGAAGATGGAGGTGCTTTGGTTGGAGCAACCATTACCGAAAAAGGAACCAACAACGGTACAACCGCCGATGCCAACGGAAATTTCAAGTTGAACGTGGCAGGAAATGCAACAATCGTAGTGAGTTTTATCGGTTATACCCTTCAGGAAATTCCGGTCAATAATCGCTCGGTCATCAATGTCATTCTAAAAACCAACCAACAACAGTTGCAGGATGTGGTGGTGGTGGGTTATGGAACGCAGCGCAAAAAAGACCTGACGGGTTCAATAGTCAATCTGTCCAACAAAGACTTAGTGCCTGTTCCGTCAGCAACAAGCGTAGACCAAATGATGCAGGGCAAAGTGGCCGGGGTGCAGATCACCCAAACTTCCGGTGCGCCGGGCGGTAACGTTAACGTGGTGATTCGCGGTATCAGCTCCATCACGGGCGGCAATTCTCCCTTGTACGTTGTCGATGGTTACGCCATCGGAACGGGTGGCGGCGGCTCTGACTTGAGTACCTTCAGCTCAAGCTCTTACACGGCAAGCGGAATATCAAGCAGCAGTTCTACGAATCGTATCAACCCGTTGAGTACCATCAATCCCTCTGATATTGAGTCGATTCAGGTGTTGAAGGATGCTTCTGCCACCGCCATCTACGGTTCACGCGGCGCCAACGGCGTTGTCATTATCACGACCAAACGCGGGAAAATAGGCAAACCAACGATCAGTTTTGAACATTCCACCGGAATTCAGCAATTGGCAAAAAAGCTTGACTTATTGTCGCCTCAGGAATATGCCGAGTTTGTAGCCGAAGGCCGCGACAATGCGTGGGTTTTTGCGGGCGGGAAAGCCTCCGACCCCAACAGCGTAAGAAGCACCGCGACACAGGTTAAACCCGAATTCCGTAATCCGACGCAATACGCCAATCAAAGCGGCACCGACTGGCAGGATGTTATTTTTCAACAAGGATTGGTTCAAAACTACCAACTCTCCACCAGCGGCACGAGCAAAGACGTGAACTACTATGTTTCAGGTGGATTCTTTGACCAAAAAGGAATCATCATCGGGTCCAATTTCAAGAAATTTACCCTACGTACCAACATTGATGCCCAATTGACCGACAAGCTGAAGATCGGAGCTTCTTTTTCGGGTGCCCATTCCTACGGTGATTTTGCACGTGCCGAAGGCCATTTACAGTATCGGGGCTTGATTTCTGCCGCTTTGGCCAGCGACCCAACTATTCCTCTTTACGACGCAAGCGGCAATCCTTATTCAGAATTTTCCAGTCCAACGGGGATTCCCGTCGAGCATCCGCTGATCATTGCAGCGGAGTTTTCGGACAAACGAAACAATACCAACGTTTTCACCAACAACTATTTACAGTACGAACTCGCTCCCGGATTGGTCTTCAAATCGTCTGTTGGAGTCAATTATTCCAATAATGTTACGCGTTTGTGGAAATCGTCGAAAGTAGGATTAGCCACCAGTCGCACAGGGGCCGCTACGGCGGGAGCATTCGAAATAAAAAGCCTTAACTGGCTGAATGAAAACACGTTGAATTACCGCCATAAATTCGGCGAACGTCATGATCTGGATGTGTTGGTAGGTTTCACAGCGCAAAAAAATACCGATGAAGTATTACAGGCCGGCGCTTCCGATTTCCCGACGGATGATGTGCATTACATCGCGGCGGGTGCGGTCACTTCGGGCACCAATTACAAAAGTGAGTGGGCCATGCTTTCGTGGTTGGCACGCGTTAATTATACATTGGCAGGAAAGTATTTATTTACCGGAACCATTCGTCAGGATGGCAGTTCGCGGTTTGGCGCGAAGAATCGTTGGGGTATGTTCCCCTCTTTTTCAGCCGCTTACCGATTGTCTGACGAAGCATTTATGCGAAGCGTGCCTTTTATAAGTGACTTGAAACTTCGCGCGAGTTATGGTATCTCGGGAAATAACCTTATTTCCAATTACGCCAGCCAGGGTTTATTGGGCATTTCCCGAAATGTATCCAACGGGCAAGTCGTCTCGGGCGTGGTTCCCAACAGTTTGGCCAACGACGTGCTGACGTGGGAACAATCCGTACAAACCAATTTGGGCTTAGACCTTTCGTTATTCCAAAATCGACTTTCCTTCACGTTTGATGCCTATCGGGCGCACAAGAAAAACCTGCTCTTGAACGTCATTCTCCCTGCGGCTTCGGGTTTCAGCAGTTCACTTCAAAACATCGGCGAAGTAGAAAACAAAGGTTTGGAGTTAACCATTAATTCGCAAAACATTGCCAAAGGCGCGTTCCAATGGAATACCGATTTCAACATCAGTTGGAACCGCAACAAAGTCCTAGCCCTCAATTCTGAAACGGCCCGATTGGTCACGTCTGATTACCAAGTGGCGCAAGTGGGCTATCCTATTTCCAGTTTCCGGTTGTTGAACATTCTGGGCGTTTTTAAAACGCAGGAAGAAGTAAACAATAATCCAAAGCAACACCCCAAAGTACAACCGGGCGATTATCGCTACCAAGACGCCGATGGGAACGGCACCATTACAAGCGCCGATAAAACGATTGTCGGCAGTCCGTGGCCTGATTTTACGTGGGGAATGGGCAACCAGTTTTCGTACAAAAGTCTGAGATTGAACATCAGTATCAACGGTTCACAGGGGAATGAGATTTATTTCCAAGGCGGCGAAGTATCGCTCAACGGTGCCGGCGTGCAGAATCAATTAGCCACGATGGCAGACCGTTGGCGTTCCGAAACCAGCCCGGGCGCAGGGTTATATTCGCGGGCTATTCGCAATGATTACGCCTTTGGATTCAGTGCGGGTACCACCAAATTTCTGTTCGATGGCTCTTACGTTCGCATTCGTAACGTCAATCTTTCGTACGCCTTCCCGCAAACGGTGGTCAATAAGCTGAAAATGCAGGCGCTTTCGGTCTATGCCGACGTAACTAACCTCTACACCTTCACCAAATACCCGGGCTACGACCCCGAAGGAAGCACTACGGGCGACAACATTGCCCGCAGCGGAATTGACTTTTTTGCGTATCCCAATCCGCGTACGTACACCGTTGGACTACGAGTAACTTTTTAACCGACAACAACTATGAAAAAGCAATTAATTGTCCTGCTCCTATTTATAGTGACGGCCACTTCCTGCAAGGATTTTTTATCCCTAAGTCCTGAGTATCAAATCAGTGACCAAACATTTTTCAAAAACCAAAATGACTTTGAAACCGCTCTGACGGGCGTTTACAGCACTTTTCGCGGTTTGTTCAGCTCAAGTGCGGTGCTGTACATGACTGAATTGGCGACTGACAACACCGAAATTCAGTGGTCGTCGCCGTCTACTGATGAGATGCAGATGGACCAAAACGCGGTAACGTCCACCAATGGGTTTGTGCGCTCGGTGTGGAACTCCTGTTTATATACCATTTCGCAAAGCAACGGTATCATTAACCGCATCGACGCGGCCACTTTTGACCAAACCGTTAAAGACCGCATCAAGGGCGAAGCCAAATTTTTGCGGGCTTACAGTTATTTTTACTTGGTACGATTGTACGGCAACGTTCCGATTGTGACTCAAACCTTCAGCAGCCCGGAACAAGTGGCCTCGGCCGACATGGCGCTGAAGCCTAAAGAGGAAGCATACAAAGTGATTTTAGCGGATTTGGCCGAAGCCGAAACGCTGTTGCCCGCCACCCTCAACACCGACAAAACCAAAGCCTCTCGCCTAACGGTAAAAGCCTTGTTGGGGAAAGTACACCTTACGTTAAAGAGTTACGATCTGGCCACCACAAAATTGAAAGAAGTGATCGATGCCAAATCGTACAGTTTAGCGGCCGATTATAAAACGCTGTTTACTAACGGCAATAACAATTTGGCAGAGTCCATTTTTGAGATAGAATACGTCTCGGGGCGAAGCATGGGAAATAATTATTCATCGTTGTTTACGCCCGCCATTACCAGCATGGCGATTTTTACCAATAACCTGCAAGGCTCCGGGCGCATCGTACCTACCTTGGATCTGGCCAAAGCTTACGAAGCGGGCGATGTACGCAGAGCGCTGTCGGTCAGTGACTCGGTGTTGCTAATCGGAGGGAAGAAATCGTACAGCCGCTATGGATTAAAATTCGTGGATTTTAAAGCCATCGACCTCTCCGACGGCAGTATCACTTTTATGCCGTTACGCTATGCAGATGTACTTTTAATGTACGCCGAAGCATTAACTGAGCAAGGTAAAACGGCTGAAGCACTTCCTTATATTAACATGGTTCGTACTCGCTCGAAATTGACCGATTTAGCCGGACTGAGTCAGGCAGCTTTACGAACGGCCATCGAAAAAGAACGCCGCGTCGAATTTCTGTACGAAGGCCATCGTTGGTTTGATCTGGTTCGTACGGGACGGGCACAGGCGGTACTGAATGCACATTATGAGAGTTTGAAACTTTCGTTTAAAGTGGATGATTTTGAGCTCATTTTCCCGATTCCGCAAAACGAAGTGGATTTGAATCCGTCGGTCGTGAAACAGAATACGGGTTATTAGATAATAAGATTAGACTTGGAAAGTTTCAAAAACTTTCCAAGTCTTTTAACCACACTTAAACCTTTATCTCCATGCGTTTGTCCGTTTTCCTGCTTTCCTGCTTGCTGAGTTTTGTCCTGTTGGGTCTTACCACCGATACCCCCAACTTGGACAACTCTACCTTGAAGGGTAAATCGTTTAATAACATTACGTTGGAACTGTCGCTCAAACCGTTTAAGAAAAACGACAAAGCATATATCCAAGACGTTGCCAATGAGATATTTACGCAATGGCACGCGCTTTTGCGGCATACCGATACGGTTTCGGTCATGCTGTGGACGTCCGATGGCTCGGAAATTCTGGATTACAAAGGCAACTTGACCCAACCCTTGGAATGGGCGCGTTATATCGGCAATCCCAATACCGAACACGAAGTAGGATCAGGACCAAAAGAACTGTCTTTGCACGAACGAGCGTATTTGTACATGGAAAATCCGCCCAAATTCACGTACGGTGATTTGAAATTTATCATCCAAACCTTAAAGGAATCCGGGAAACGAATCACGGGAAAACCCATTCGCATCGGTGCCACGTTTGACCCCGGCCCGGAGTTTGCCAAATCGGAATTCAAGTATAAAAAACATCCCGAGATTTTGGGTGGAAATGCCATGGGTCACAAAACCATGGTGAGCTGTTACGCCACGCTCAACGCCGACAAAGACGCCTACGCAGGATTTCCCAAAGGCATCCCCGCCGACACGCCTTTTGGTACGTTTTTAGGTCGACAAAGTCAGCATTTTTTAACTGATTTGGGATACGATTATATTTGGTTAAGTAACGGTTTTGGCTTTGGGGTTGAAGGGTGGTCATCTACAGGTGCATCCTTTACGGGCAAAGCATTTCAACCCGAAAAATTGCCCGACATCAAAGCGAAGATCACCAATTTCTGGAATCTTTTCCGCAAAGAATGCCCTCAATTTCAGATTCAAACGCGTGGTACAAACCTCTCAACGGGGGCAGATCTGGCCCGCGACGGCGTTGATTTACAGCAGATTTACGGAGGAAAATACAATATGCTCCCCCCCCCCAATTCGCCTTGGGCGGCGTTGGATGGCGATTTTGGGTTGGAAATGGTCGGGTATATGTCACGCATGGCCGAGCTACCCGATGAGCGTTATCTGTTCCGCTATTACACCCACGACCCGTGGTGGGTCAACAGTCCGTGGCTCGACCGCTATGGCAGTGAGCCGCATGATATTTATCTGCCCATGTCGGTGGCGCGTATCAATGCCAAAGGCGAAGTGCGGCTTCCAACGCACTTAAATTTCCTGACCATTGACAACTCTTACGGCGAATTGCCCACGCAGGTCCCCGATGAAGTAACGCCCCACATTCTGAAAGCGCGTTACGAAGCCCCAACAGCGCCGGGGCCGTTGGTTTGGGTCTATCCTTTTGAAGAATACCATCGTTGGGCGTACACGCAACCCCAACGCATTTCGGAGATTTATTACGGCGATTGGCTCATTCGCCAAGCGATCAACAACGGCTTTCCGCTCAACACCATTATTTCCACTCAATCATTTCAAAAAGTAATTGCCTCAAGATCAGACTACTTCAACGAATCCATTCTGGTGAGTATCGTCCCGGAGGCAGGCTCATCGTTTGAAAAACAGCTCATCAATTTTGTGCAAAAAGGCGGCAAATTGCTCGTTTACGGCCCTGCCGATCATGCTAGCCCTGATTTTCTTAACTTGTTAAATCTGCAAAATGAAACTCCATTGGAAGGAGAATTTCAGGTAAACTCCAGCATTACAACCGACGTTTTGGATAAAAAATATCCTGATAAAATCATCCACAGCGCTCTGTTTTCGGGTGGCGGCGTTCGGACGCAAGTCAAAAATATCACCGATGCTTCTACCAAAGTATTAGCCAAAATGACACAGGGTGTGAATGAACGGGCCGTGGTTTGGGTTCGTAATAAATCGGATTGGCAAGGCGGGAAAATAGCTTACGTGCGCGGCACTAATTCAAGCAAATTTACGGGAGGGAAACTTCTCACGCCCGATGACCCTGAGGAATTATTCACCGGCCCTTTATTGTTGCGCTACGTTCTCAAAGAGTTTGGAGTTGATTATCGCATTGATAAACGAAATCCGTCGGTAAAAAATCCCGTTTTGACCATTGCACGAAGCAGCAACGGCTTTTTCTTTTCGGGTTATTGTCCCAATACCACCATTACTCATCGCTTCAAAATGCCGCAGGGCATACCCATCCTGACGGGTTATGAAACCGAGCTTCGCGATGGATTTTCGGTATACTCAATGCCCAAAGCATGGCACCGCGAAAGCCGTATTTTCCTCGAACAAAATGACGGTATTGTCTCCTGTCAGGAAATGACATCGGGTGTAAAACACATGAAACGCTGCCTCCGACTCACCGGACTCAAAAACGCCACCGTTCGCATTTACCCCGACGACAATGTGCAGGAAGCGGATCTAAACGTGTATTTGAATACGCGCTACCCGTGGAAAAGCGGCCGAACGGCGTTCAAATTGGGGGATAAAAAATACGGGAAACATTTTGTGGTTGAAAACGTAAGCGGTGAATTGGTTACGTTTTGGTAAATGTAGTGCGATTTGGCCTCGCCGAGGTCGTTGGGACGATATTCGTCCATTTTCTACAAACGTTGCGCTTCTCCGAAGCTGAATTTGGAGATTCCGATTTTCTTATTCTACAAAGGTCATGCTTCTCCGAAGCTGAAAACCTATGCTTCGGAGAAGCGCAACATTTGTAGAAAATCAAAAAATACCCCACACATAATTCAGCTTCGGAGAAGCGCAACATTTGTAGAAAATCAAAAAATACCCCCACACATAATTCAGCTTCGGAGAAGCACGACCTTTGTAGAAAATCAAAAAATACCCCCACACATAATTCAGCTTCGGAGAAGCACGACCTTTGTAGGAAATCAAAAAATACCCCCACACATAATTCAGCTTCGGAGAAGCGCAACATTTGTAGAAAATCAAAAAATACCCCACACATAATTCAGCTTCGGAGAAGCACGACCTTTGTAGAAAATCAAAAAATACCCCCACACATAATTCAGCTTCGGAGAAGCGCAACATTTGTAGAAAATCAAAAAATACCCCACACATAATTCAGCTTCGGAGAAGCGCAACATTTGTAGAAAATCAAAAAATACTCCCACACATAATTCAGCTTCGGAGAAGCGCAACATTTGTAGCCTCAAAATCAAACAATTTACTGAATTGTAACCAATGAAAAATACATCAATTTTCCTGCTATCAATATGTTTTATAACGAGTTATGCGCAAAACAATGCATTAACGAAGCCTTTGTTGCTGAAAAATTTCAAAAACCCACCCAATGAAGCGCGCCCCAAAGTGTATTGGTGGTGGCTGAATGGTTATACCGATCCGGTTCGGATGAAGGAAGAATTAGTAGCCATCAAAAACGCAGGGTTGGGCGGCGTGGATATTTTTGAAATAGGTCTGCCACCTGCCAGCGACCCGAATCAAATTATCCCTTCCGGCCCCGCCTTTATGGGCGATTCGTCATTGAAAGCCATCAAATTTGCGATTGATGAAGCAGGAAAATTAGGTCTGGAAGTGGGACTCAATTTAGCCAGCAGTTGGAATGCCGGCGGCACATGGGTAACGCCCAAGCATTCCGCAAAAACGCTGTACTTTTCCAAAATCGCCGTTACGGGCGATGCAAAACAGTCCGTAAAGTTGCCATTTCCCACCATTACCCCCGATAAACAAGGCAAACCACGCCCTATTGTTTACGGTGCTGACGGCAAGCCGGCGTATTATGAAGAGGTAGCGGTTTTGGCATTGCCTGCCGGCGTAAAGACCGGCTTAGACACCACGCAAATCATTAACGTGACTGCCTTTTTTGACCCTAAAAAAGAGCAACTTACCTGGGACGCTCCCAAAGGAAATTGGGAAATTTACCGATACATCTGCTCCAATTCGGGTGAGCAACTCATCCGACCCACGCCGCGTTCGGTCGGGCCGATCATTGACCATTTTGATTCCTCGGCCACGCAAATGCACGTAATGTATTTTATTGACCGCCTCAAACCGTTGTTGGGAGATTTCAGCAAAAGTGCTTTAAAAAACCTGTACTTAGCCAGTTACGAAGCCAAAGAGTTTACATGGACTCCTACCCTGCCCGCTGCCTTTAAGAAGTTGAATGGGTATGATCTGTATAAATTTTTGCCCGCCATTTTCAACAAAGAATGGTATTCTTCAACGGCAGTCAATCCATTTCAATTTGATTTTGACCATACATTGTCAGAATTGATGATCAATAACCATTACCGAAAAGCCAAAGAAATCTGTAATCATCATGGACTGAAGATCATTTCCGAAGCCGGCGGGCCGGGGCATCTGCACCACATTCCCGTTGAAACCCTTAAAGCATTGGGCTCATTGGACGTGCCTCGGGGGGAGTTTTGGTACAATCGCACGTTTTTTGACAAAGACAGCATCGTTGATCTGCTTTATTTGGTAAAAGAAATTGCGGCGGCTTCGCACATCTACAAACGCGGCATTGTGGAAGAAGAAGCCTTTACGAGTTATTGGGATTGGCAGGAAGGCCCGGCCAATTTAAAACCTTTGGCCGACCGCGCATTTTGCGAAGGAATGAATCGTTTGGTCATTCACGGTTTTACACACAATCCAACGGGCATGGGCTACCCGGGCATTGCCTATTTTGCAGGGACCCATTACAATGACCGACAGGCTTGGTGGCCCAAAATAAAGCCTTTTAATGATTATCTGAGCCGTATTTCGTACATTCTCCAAAAGGCCGACTTTATGGCTGACGTACTCTATTATTACGGCGACGCCATTCCCAATCTGGTCCCTCCCAAAAACTCCACCTTCAAAGTTGGTGAAGGTTTTGATTATGAGATAATTAATACCGAAGTCTTATTGAAAGACCTCACCGTAGAAAACGGAGAATGGGTGCTGCCACAGGTAGGAAGATTTAAAGTGCTGAGTCTCGGTAAAGGTGAAAAACTCAATCCTGAAGCCATGTTGAAATTAAAAAAATTACAGAAACAAGGCGGCATTATTACGGGAATGAATGTTAGGGAAAAGTTGGCCATTCCGCCCGATTTCAGTTATGCCAATCAACAAAAAGGAGAACTGGACTACATCCATTACGCTAAAAACGGGCTTGATTTCTATCTGGTCAGAAACACTACAGACCAATGGGTTTCCCATGTTTGCGCCTTTCGGCAATCCGAAAAAATACCTGAAATTTGGGACCCGGTTTCTGGGAATAGCGCCCCCATTACTGTTTATGAACAGGTAAACAATCAAATCAAGTTGCCGATTTCGTTGCCGCCTTACGGGTCATATTTCGTCGTATTTTCTACATCAGCAGCAAAGCCCCATTTCAATCATTTGACTTCTGCCACTTCAACAACTCCCCGTTTGGAGTATACTTCCGGCGGTTTTTACTTATGGGAAGAAGGAAAGTTTGAAGCAGAAAAAGGAGTTGATAAGACCCAAATAGACAATAAAACGATTGTTCAGGCGCTAAATGGCCCTTGGAAACTTTCTTTTCCCAAAGGTTGGGCCGCTCCCGAATCAGTCACTTTTCCCCAACTGATTTCATGGAGCAAAGCAAAACAGCCCGGCGTTTGTTATTTTTCAGGAACGGCGGTCTATCAACAAACATTTCAATTTAATAATACGCCTTCTTCCTCTTCAAGAATTTACCTTGATCTGGGCAAAGTAGCCGAAGTAGGAGAAGTATGGTTGAATGGTAAATCAGCAGGAATTGTCTGGACGCCGCCGTATCGGGTTGATATTACCGACGTTGTGAAGTCGGGCTCAAATACCTTAAAAATAGAAGTAGCAAATACCTGGTCCAATCGCCTGACGGGTGATGGGATTACGGGTGAAAAGTATACCAAAACCAACATTACTAAAGCCAATAAAAACCTTGTTCCCTGGGAACAATTGCCTCTGAAAGAATCAGGACTCCTTGGCCCTGTAACGATACAGGTCATTAAAACCATTCGCTGACAATTATGAAACATTGTATCTTCGTTTTCTTTTTGGCGCTGATAGGTTGCATTTCATTCGGACAAGCGCCAATTCTCGTCCAAGAATCCAAAATTGAGGGCGCTACCCGAATTCGAGATGTGATTTATGGGTACAAATCCGGAATGGCACTTACCATGGATGTACTCAAACCCGCCCGCCCCAATGGCATCGGTGTGGTCTATCTATTAAGCGGCGGTTGGCGCTCCGACCACAGTATGATCGAAAAAAGGCTTCGTCATTTTAAGTATTTTACCGACAGAGGCCAAACCGTTTTTTTGATCATTCATGGTTCTGTTCCTAAATTTTTGATCAATGAAGTGATTCAGGATGTTCACCGCGCTGTTCGGTTTGTTCGTTATCATGCCACAGACTATGGTGTTGACCCAAATCGGTTGGGCGTTTCCGGCATGAGTTCGGGTGGGCATTTATCACTTTCTATCGGTACCGGTCTGGGAAAGCTTTCACTCTCAACCATCTCCAACGACCCCGTTGACCAAGTTTCGAGTCAGGTTCAGGCCGTTGCGTGCTTCTTCCCTCCTACCGATCTGGTCAATTATGGTTCACCGGAACTTTTATTTGTGGAACAGGAGCACCTCAAACGCTACCATCCTGCCTTTGCGGTCGATACTAAAACGCGGGAAGAAAAACGAAAAGTCATGCAGGAATTATCGCCCATTTATGCAATTTCCAAACAGATGCCGCCTATCCTTCTCTTGCACGGAACACAGGATACGATCGTACCTTTGGAACAATCGCAGCGGTTTATTGCTCGGGTAAAAGAACAGGGGGTTCCCGCTCAATTGATTATTCATCAGGGCGGAGAACACGGTTGGCCCGAAACGTGGGAAAGCGATCTGAATTTACTGGCCGATTGGTTTGAAAAATACTTATTGGGTTCCAAATAACAACTTCCGAGGTAAATTCCCAAAAGTTGTTCAAAAAATAAATAGGATGAACTATAAACGTTTTCTACTTCTTTCACTGCTGTTCCCGGCTTTTCTCAACGCCCAATCCATCGCCGATTCAGCCACGTATTTATCAGAAATCAAAAAGGAACTGGTGACACAATGGCCTAAAAACCGCACCATCAATCTGGTTTTTCACGGACATTCAGTGCCGGCGGGATTTTGGCATGACCATGAGGTGCATACGTTGGAATCGTATCCCTATTTGACTTTGGGGAAATTAAAAGAACAATATCCATACGCTGTTATCAATGTCATTGTAACGGCTATTGGCGGAGAAAATTCATTAAAAGGGCAAAAGCGTTTTGAAAGCGAAGTTTTAAATCACAAACCCGATGTTTTATTCATCGACTATGCCCTCAATGATCGTTTCTCTGATAGTAATGCTGTAAAAGAAGCGTGGGAAAAAATGATTCAATCGGCCTTAGCGCAAAATATAAAAGTCATTTTGCTGACACCCTCCCCTGATCAGCGATTGGATATCTTAGCCCCCGGCAACCCGTTGGAAGCGCATGTACAACAGATCAAGCAATTGGCAGAAAAATACCGTATCGGTTTGGCGGACCCGTATGAACAATTCAAAAAAGTAGCCGCTCGCGGGGAGTTAACAAACTACATGTCACACGTCAATCACCCGAACAAAAAAGGACACGAATTGATTGTGAATGAACTGCTTAAATGGTTTAAGCCATAATCTTAGAACGCAGATTATTATGATTGTTATGATGAAATAAGTAAACATAATCTTATCATAAAAATCATACAAAATCAGCGTTCCATCAATCAGTTTGCAACATTTCCGGATTTGTAACTGTATTCAGGACTGGCAATGACGGCAAATTTGTATTTGTCGCCGTGGTAATACGACTGTTCAATTTCCACTACTGTATCGCCCGAACACACCACTGCGCTATCCAATACAAAGGCAGGAATAGGCTTGTTTGATTCAAAATTGGTCGTGTTGGGCTCCAAAATTGCCACGCCCAAAGTTTGTTGTACTTCACTGATTTTCAAGTGATATATATCTTCATATACTTTGAAATACGAAACCTCGGTAGGAATTTTATTGATCTTAGGGCATAAGGTCAACGAAATATATTTGACCTCGTCTTTAATGAGCAAATCGTCGGCGTAGCGAAGTTGGTGCAGTTTTAAGACAGGCCCACCGATGATAAAATGTCGTCCGTTGATTTCCGAGGAGATTCCATCCGGCAAAATCGTCTTTTCAAGAACAATATTTTTGGGTGTAAAACCTTCGGCAATCAGGCTATCGTGAAAACCACGCCGCGTGGCATAAATAGAACCGAGCGTCCGCAGCAAATGATGGTCTTCGGTGCGATTGAGCACAAACGTTCCTTTGCCCTTGATTCGCCGCGCCCAACCTTTGGACTCTATTTCGAGCAAGGCTTTTCGGGCCGTTGTATTACTTATTTTATAGTTCTTAATAAGCTCATTTTCGGACGGGATTTGGTCACCCGGGAGCAGTTCTCCCGATTTTATTTTCTCAATGATCTCCTCACTAATGGTGACAAATTTTGCCTTAACTGTAATCATTCCGTTTTTAATAATTAAGTACTCTTACGCATTTATTTTAACTATCACGCAAAGCCGCCAAGATATTGTCCATCATACATTTACATCTTTGCCGCAGCGACGGACTGCGGCTTTGCGTGAATAATTTTATCGTCTTATTTAAAAGAACCGGTTAAAATTCAGATTTCAAAATGATCGTGCCAAAAACGATCGAAATCTCCCAGATTTCTTTTTCAGTTGAAGTAAATAAATACCTTTATAGCTATCAACCCACCGAAAAAGAATGTTTTTTTTAAATCCAATAAACAGGAAAATTAGCTTAATTTTAAAAAATACTCCCAAAATGAAGACCTATTATTATTCAAATACAATGCTTCGTTTAGTGCTCTTTTATTTTTGTTGCTTTACTGAATTAACAGCTTTTGGAAGGGGCAAAAGTTTTGTTATCTCCAACCCGCTTGGTATTAATCCTCGTGTGCAAGCGTTGGGATTTACGTATCCTGCACAAGCGCAACTTATGTATCAGGCCGCAAATGAGGCAAATACGTATACCGATCAACGTTTTGGTGTGGGTTCTCAGAGCCAGGACAATAACAGTGCCAATGCCTTTCGGCATTCACTCTGGAATGCTCTTTCGGTCAAAAAAATAAAGGATGCGGGAAGCAGCGAAGCTACGGCAGTAGACATTGTTCAACAATTTACGTCGGCCTATGAATACGATGATTCCGGTACAGCATTGATTAAGAATGCCGCTTCGGCCATGGACCTTCACAATAATTTGGTCGGGCGTTCCTTCAAAAATTATACGACGATCAATCAATTGCTCGATAGCCTTTTCTTAAAAGCCATTGAGCCTAAAGTAATTACTTCAACTCTTAATCAGATTTTGGCCGGCCACAGCGCCGATGTAAATACGGCTTGGGATTTATTGGAAAATACTGACAGCTCCCTCCTGAGTGTCAGTAAATCGTTGGTTCGAATTGATCCCTGCACGGTATTATTAGTGTTGAATCATACGATAACAAACACTGTAAAATTTGAAGTAAGTACTGTAATTCAGGCCCAAAACATCCTTTCTCCCTCGGCCCGCGTCACTTATGACGCTCAAAATTACGTATTACTGAATCCCGGCTTTAAAGCAGAACAGGGAAGTATTTTTACGGCTTATGTGGACGGGTGCGGCAATAAGTAGCGCTTATTTTTGCAACTCGGTTCCCCCTTCCAAGCACAAAATACCTGATCCAATTTGCCTTTTCTATTACCAATCTCAGTAGTTCCCGGCAGATTCACCGGACAAATTTATCATGTAGGAAAATTTGCTAACTTGCCTCTAAACTTTAACCTTAACTTTCCATGAAAACCATCACTTACGGCACTTTGGTGCTGATACTTGCCTTTTCAGCCTGCAAAACCACTCCGGAACAAACCAAAGTACTCACCCAAGCGGATTATCCCGCCGCGCCGGTAGCCCCCAAAAAAAGCCGGAAATTTGCCAATCACGGCTACAAACGTACCGACGATTATTTCTGGCTCAAAGACAAAACCAACCCCGAAACCATCGCTTATCTCAAGGCCGAAAATGCCTACGCCGATACCGTCATGGCGGCGACTAAACCTCTCCAAAAAACGCTCTTTGACGAAATGAAGGGGCGCATCAAAGAAGAAGACCAATCGGTACCGGCGTTTGACAATGGCTACTATTACTATTCGCGGGTGGAAAAAGATAAACAGTACAGTATTCAGTGCCGTAAAAAAGGCAGTACTGAGGCCGCAGAAGAAATCATATTTGACGAAAACAAAATGGCCGAAGGCAAACCCGCTTTTATCATGGGGGGTTTTGAGGTCAGTGATGACAATAACCTTGTAGCGTATGTCAGCAATACTACCGGTTCTTACGCTGAGTACGAACTCAAATTCAAAGATTTACGAACGGGCAAAGACCTTTTGGACATCATTCCCCGCATGGGCGGAAGCATGGCGTGGGCGGCGGACAACAAAACAGTATTTTACGCCGTACCCAATGAGGCATTGCGTTCACACAAAATTTTCAAACATGTACTGGGAAGTACCGGTAAAGACGAATTGGTATATGAAGAAAAAGACGAGCTGTTTAACTGCTACGTAGGCCGGTCGAAAACCAAAACCATTATTGCTATCTCATCCTCAAGCTTTACAAGTTCTGAAACACGGTTTATTCCGGCCAACCAACCTGCCGCTGCTTTTAAAGTGTTTTTACCGCGCCAAAAAGACGTAGAATATAATATTTCTGACCACCCTGCTCATTTCTATCTTTCGTGGAAGGACCCGCAAAACAAAAATCAAAAAGTATATCAACTGCCCAAAGAAGGTTATCAGGATCGCGGCACATGGAAAGAGATCATTCCTCATGACCCCAAAGCAAAGATCGAAGGAGTGGACATATTTGAAAAATACATGGTTGTTACCAAACGCATCAACGGTCTGCTCCGGATGCAGGTACGCGAACTGGCAACGGGCACTGCCAAAACCATTGATTTCCCTGAACCGGTCTACACGGCCTATCCAAGCGGTACACCTGATTTTGCAGCTACCAAGTTTCGTTATTCATATACTTCGCTCAATCGTCCCACGACTACCTACGACTATGACATGGCCACCGGCCAAAGCATCAAACTCAAAGAACGGGAAGTACCAAGCGGTTTTAACCCGGAAGAGTATGAAGTAAAACGCCTCTGGGCTACGGCCAAAGATGGGGTAAAAGTGCCAATGGCTATCGTTTACAAAAAAGGTCTGAATTTGGACGGCAGTAATCCGTGTTTGCTGTATTCATACGGCTCGTACGGGTATTCGTCCGATGCGGGTTTTAATTCCAATGTCTTTAGCTTGGTCAATCGGGGGTTTGTGTATGCCATTGCGCAGATACGCGGCGGGTCAGATCTGGGCGAACAATGGTACGATGACGGTAAGTTGCAAAAGAAAATGAACACGTTTACCGATTTTATCGCCTGCGCCGAATACCTGATCAAGGAGAAATACACCTCTTCCGCTCACTTAGCCATCAATGGAGGCAGTGCGGGAGGATTGCTCATGGGAGCCGTTACCAACCTTCGTCCTGATCTGTTCAAAGTGGTAGTGGCAGAAGTGCCTTTTGTGGATGTTATCAATACCATGTTGGATGCCAGCCTGCCGCTCACGACGCAGGAATACGAACAATGGGGCAACCCCAACGTGAAAAACGATTATGACTATATTATGACCTATTCGCCGTATGACAATCTCAAAAAAACGAATTACCCTAACATTCTGGCAACGGGCGGTCTTAATGACTCACAGGTAGGCTTCCATGAACCGGCCAAATGGGTAGCAAAACTTCGTGCTTTAAAAACCGATCAGAACATCACATTGCTGAAAATCAACATGGACTCCGGTCACGGAGGTGCCACAGGCCGATTTGATTACCTGAAAGATGAAGCATTGAATTACGCTTTTATTTTGAGTCGAATGGGAATGAATAAGTAGCACTTTCACCTGCAAAAGCATAGAACGAAAAAAAGCGATTTCAGAGAAAAATCGCTTTTTTTATATGCCGGGCAACCCTTGTCGCTTTTTCTGCATTTCTATGATTGAAACCCAATATCATCCCTGTGTATCGCTGGCAAAAAGTCATTGAAATGTGCAAAGAAAACAACCGATTCGCGCAAAATCGGTTGTACGAAGCCTTTTCGGGGCGCCTGTTTCGGGTATGCATGCGCTACGTAAGGCTTCAGGAAGACGCCGAAGAAGTATTAATGAACGGTTTTCTGAAGTTTTTTCGAGGGTTGCCTAATTTTGATTATCGCGACGACAACAGCCTGGAAGTATGGCTCAAACGAATCATGGTCAATGAAGCCCTCATGCACCTGCGTCACCAAAAAGCATTGCCCGTCTTTACGGATTCCGACGAGGCGGAAGCAGGTGTGTACATACCTGACCATGTCATTGATACTGAGGCTATTTATGCGGCTATTTTGGAGTTGCCTACGGGCTATCGGACTGTTTTCAATTTGTACATTATTGAAGGATACACACACGAAGAAATTGCCAAACAGCTGAATATCAACGCAGGAACGTCAAAGTCTCAACTCAGTAAAGCGCGAGCCATGCTGCAACAACTTTTAAAACAACGAGGGTATGAGCAATACGGAACAATTTGATGAATGGATACGTGGGGAAATGGAGAGCCTCGACAGTTCGCCTGAAAATTTCAGGCAAAGCGCCATTTGGCAAAAACTCCAAACAGAACTGCATCCTGCGCCCGAAAAGAAACCGTTCTTTTTAACAGGAATGTTTACTGCGCTGAAGGCATCCAATTACCGTATTTCGGCGGCAGCAGCATTGTTGTTTTTGGCGGGAGGCGTTTGGTGGAAAACAATACAAACGCCAAATCAACCAGCTGTTGATCAATCAGTAGTAAAAAAACAAAGTATTTCCCCGATAGCGAAAGAACAACCTTTGATTGTTGCTGAAAATAACTTAAAAAAAGAGAATTTGCCGGTAAAGAAACACATCTTGTCTCAAAAACAGCCAAAAGAACAGCTATCGGGAGTTAAGATTTCTCAGGCCATAGCCTTTGCCGAATCTAACGAAAATGTTGGTACCGATAACGTCGGCAAGGTTTTGAACCGCAGACGCGCAGTCCTTGCCGACGTCCCCCCCGAGACCCCCATAGAAATTTCCATTACTCAATTACCGGAAACCACTCCACAAACCAATAAATTGACCGCAAAAATCACGGCAAAACCTAAATTCAAAATTGTTCACGCCAATGAGTTGGCTGATTATCAGAAAGCTGAGATAGCGGAAGCACGGGAAAAAGAAGCAAAAGCCAGGGGATTTATCGTCATCAACTGGAAAGCCAATGCCAACAATCAATCTGAAAGTACCTTAACATCTTATTTTAAAAACAAATCTTCCAAGGCCGATTAACAGCCACTTTTTAACAAACCGGTGCGGCGCTCCGCAACTACCGATTACCATGAAAATCATCATCACCACGATGCTCTGCGTGAGCATCCTCAGCCACGCTTTTGCCCAACAATTACCGGGCGTGTTGCCCGGCGCGCTGGACCGCCACAGCAAATACAGCTTTGATCTGGGACAGGGAAATAAGATGCTCGCCTACGCCCGCACCGTGCAGGACTTGCAGAAATTTCAAAACATTGACTCTGTTTTGATGCTGTTTGCCAAAGAGTACAGAGAGATCAAAGGCGCATTGGCCGAAAATACCAGCTCTCGCATTGCGACCTACAAACTTTTGGATAATAATCAGCACCAACTTGATATTACCGAACAAGCCTCTGCAAAGCAGCGATTTCAATTCAGGGTCGGGGGCAGTGAGCCTTTGCTCATCAAAGATGTGCAGGATACGTTGCTGATCATTCACACGTTTCTCAAACCTGTAAAAACAAAATCAGGGTCGGTGCAATTAAACGAACACCTTTATTTCTGTCTGGTAATGAACCGATTAGACGATATTGAGGCGCTTGTCCAAAAAGGAATTGCTAATGCTAAAATTCGACAGTCCTTACAGGATGTAGCCAAGTATCCGCACCATAATTTACAGAAAGCAGGCTTTCGCTACGATCTGATATATGCTCCCGATTCAGATACTCCTTCCTTTAAAACGGTCGAAACACAAAATGCGGATTTTATTGCCATTCACCCTTCAGTCGGGTTGGGGGCTTTCCGGAATCAGTTGGTTCCTAATTTTCAGGCCGATTTTTCTTTTGTGCCGAGCAGATATGGCCTTATCGGGTACACTTTAGGTTGGCGCAGCCTGTTTTTTACCGAACGCAATGACATTACCCAACGTCTTGGTGCTCAAACCAATAGCTTTGTACACGCAGGTATCACCATTTATGATTTCAGAAGAACCCAATCTAAACGTATCAATCCCAATCACATCCTTTTCGGAATCTATTTGGGACATTCGGTAATGCGTCGGGTCGATATTTTTGACAAAAACACATGGAATCTTTCCATGACCGTTGCCACCAAAGGAATGTTCAAAATACAGCCCGAAATTTATTTCAATGGCTTTTTCAAAAATGTAATGCCGGGATTCCGAGTCCAGATCGGGTTATAAAAACTATGAGTTACGGCAGTATTCTATGCAACCGCCGTAACTCATAGCTGCTGTCAAACCAAAAACGTTGATCAATGCGCTTAAAGGTAAGTTCCCAAATTGTGGAACTTTTTTTCTATTTTTGCCTTTATGCGAATATACTCACATAAAACTTTAAGGGAATTTTGGGAACAGCATCCTGATGCAAGAACCTCATTGGAAATGTGGTATGAAAAAATGGAAGCGAACACCTACGAAAGTCCGAATCAGGTAATCAAGGATTTCAAAGATGCGGACATAGTTGGGAACGGTAGGATTGTTTTTAACATAGCACTCAACAAATACAGGTTAGTGGCCTATTTCCGGTATAAGTTCCACGCTGTTTATGTTAGGTTCGTTGATACTCACAAAGAGTACGATAAAATAAAAGACATTTCAACGCTTTAATCAACTGTCATTATGATAATGGAAAATCGACCTATTCAAATTAAGCCAATCACAAACGATGAAGAGTTTGCCGAGGCAAATGAAATGATTGAACGCTTATTGGAGTGTCCTGAAGGGTCTGAGGAAGAGAAAATTTTAGAGGCAATTACAATACTCGCTTCAGAGTATGAAAAAAAGCATTATCCGATTCCAAAGCCCAACCCAATTGAAGCCATCAAATATAAAATGGTGGAACTTAAGCTTTCTCAGAAAGATGTAGCGAAGTATTTTGGAGGGGAGAACAGAGTATCAGAAGTATTAAACGGAAAAAGAAAATTAAGCCTCAAAATGATTAAGGAATTACATTATAATTTGGGTATTTCCGCTGATACGCTATTATCCATGTAGTAATCTGACAATCTGATAGGTTAAAAACCTATAGATTGTCATTTTTCCGTCACTTTCCCAATTTCCAATCATCCGTTCGAAAGGGAATGGCAGGTAAGCCTTCTTTGTTAAATAAATTGGGAACGGGCGTATCTCGAAAGGCAAAACGCACCGCAACAGGTTGGCTAACCTTTTCAGAAGTCACTTCAACGGTGTTATTCTTAACAATACGCGCCTCGGCTTTGTAAAAAATATGATCTGCCCCTGCGACTTCAAACTCGGTCAATGGGCCGCCTTTAGCAGCAAGTCCGCTCTCGGCGTAGTCAAAGGTCACAATTGCTTTACTGCCTTCCACGTGCATTGATCTGTATTGTGGACTTTTATAGTTGCCAATCTTTTGGTTATATGTTTCAGCCAGTGCCCAGCCTGCCAGGCGATTACCGACTTCTTTTTTATACGCCGGGTGAATATCGCTCAGGTTATCGACCAAATCCGTTACCACCACCATCCCCGATTTGGTAATATCCATGGCGCGAGTCTGCATTTCACGCACAGCGGGTGCTTTAAACTCTGTGGCATCACCATAATTGAAAGGAGCGATCTGAACGTAGTAAAACGGAAAATCTTTTTGCCAAGCGCCACGCCATGTATCCACCATTAAATGCATCAATTGGTAATACGTAGACGGATAATGGCGGTTTGACTCGCCCTGATACCAGAGCGCACCGGCAATGGCAAACGGTGTGAGCGGTGCCACCATGCCATTATAGATATAACCCGCCTCGCGCGGCCATCCTTTGCTCGGAATCATGGTTTCGGCAGAGGTGCGGGTATTGGGAAAGAGATTGACCAAATGTTCGGGAATCCACGATTCAATGTAGGAACCTCCCCACGCCACGTCGATCAGGCCGATGGGCACGTTGAGCGATTGATTCAGTTTTTTACCAAAAAAATATCCTACCGCACTGAATCGCTTCAATGTCAGTGAGTCACACACAGCCCATGTACCTTTCGTATCAATTTGAGGCGTTTCGGCGGTGAGTTTGGGCATTTTGAAAAAGCGAATGTTGGCATTATAAGCCGTAGGTAATTCTGCTTTGGCGTCTTTTACACCATGTTCGGCGCTCCATTCCATGTTGGATTGCCCCGCGCACAACCACACTTCGCCGATGAGTACGTTTTCCAACACAATTTTGTTACGTCCCTGAATGGTCAGGGTATAAGGGCTGCCGCCCGCTTTCGGCGTCACAATGGTCAATTTCCAAAGGGCATTTTCGTTGGTTACTGTATTCACCGATTCGCTTTGCCAACTTCCCGACACCGTCACTTTTTCTCCCGGCTGCGCCCACCCCCATACCGTAACGTTGGATTGTTGCTGCAATACCATACTACTGCTGAAAATGGCCGGCATATATACATCAGCCACTGCTAAAAGGGGTGAAAAAAAAAGGAGAAGGAAGATTTTTTTCATTTTTGTTCGAAGATTTAGATTTCTCTACGCAAAAGGAATTACTAACGGCATTTTAATGAATGATATCCTTCAATGATCAAATTACCCAGTCCATTATTCGTTGATTTGCTTTTACCATGATTGGTGTAGATGGCTATAACAATGCTGATGGAAGCGCTCACGCCATATGTACCTGCCTTATTGGTCAAGTAATCAATTCTATTAATATCCGTTGGCAAAAGCGTTAGTAAAAAATCAGTTTGATAACGTGGGGCTTCTACCGGAACGCCATCCACTAAAAATAATGGCCCCGGCAGTAAAGCGTTATTGCCACCGGTCGACGTGATCGTATTTGGCCCTCTGAATGTATAAGTAAAAGGAACCCCTATTCCATCGCCTTTTATGGTCAAACTTGGAATATGACTTGACAGCAACATTAAAATGGTTTGAAAATTCCTTTTTTTCTCATCCATCAGAATATAACCATCGGGTTCGTCATAGATTTTCCAAAGCAAATGATTGTCTGAATCATAGTTAAAATCAATGGTTCGGTTTCCCTTTATAATCACTTCAGACAGCGTTTTGCCTTCTCTCTGTATGTGGCTGTTATTTCTTTCAATGTGCCTTTGAAACAGTTTTTTTAAAGACACGCTGTCCAATGCTGCCGGTTTCGATGCGTTGGCAGGAATCCATGATTTTTCAGGTGCTAACCGCACAATCGCATCAATTAGATGCCCTTTCCTGTTCTCTACTTTCACGACGGTTTTCAAAACACCGTAGAAAAGCGTTGAATCGAATACCCGGAATTGACCTGCCTTATCGGTATCGGAAAAGAAAGGATGTCGAAAAAGGGAGTCGATCGGCACCAATGTTAAATGAGCATTCGCAATTGGCTGTCGCTTTTTAGCATCAATCACCGTCCCCTCGATGAAATCGTGAGCTACATTATCATATTCTTTTTGTATTTCCGAAACTGCACTGGATTCAGTTTGCCAAACTCCGAATCTCTTTTGAAAATTCATCACCGAAAAAGAAGTGCCGAAAAGCGGCATTGGAGTTAGCGAACGCATTTTATTGGTATAAGCCCAAAGCGTATAAGCACCCGAAGGAAGGCTATCGGGCAGAGAGATTGCCGTTTCGATAATTCTACTCTCTGTCTTAATTCGGTATTTCTTCATAAGCACATCGCCTTTTTTCAGCTCAAAAATCAATGTATAAGGTTTGGTCAGTGTTTTGGGGCTTAAACTATCCCGAACATCTACCTGAATACATATTGTATCTCCGGCCAAAAAAGACCGGCTGTTTATTTCCAATGAAATAATTGGCGAATGTTGACTTGAAGGCACAACCATTGAATGGGGTTGCGGCAAAGGGGAATAATCATACGGCAACCATTCAGATACTCCTTTTTTGCTCATATCTCCAAATAGCACAATGGCCGAAGGGTCGGTTATCCAACCTGATGAGTCAATAGTCGTTGGTCGTTTCATCTGAATGATGGAGAAAGGGTGAGGTGCATCTCTAAAAACAGGCCTTGACACATACTGCTTTGTGTACACTACTTCAATAGGAGTTCGAAACGATAATCTCTTTTTAGCACTACTGTCCGTTTTTTGAAGAATCAAATCCGTTGAGAGATTTTGGTAGCCCTCACGATTTCCGTAAAAGGAACGATTTTGCAGCGTTGGTACCGAATTTGATTTTAACAAATGGGCATCAAAACCCTCTTCCGTCAGTCTGTTTTTATAAAGCGCTGCAAAAAAATGCCGCGACGAACCTGCATAGGCATCTTTGCGATGCTTCTCCCATTGTTGCTGCGTTTCAGCATTTAGGGAAATCATCGGCTCAAATCTTGTTGTTGTAAGCAGGTGCAGTAATTGATTGTCTTTTTTGAATTCTTCAAGATGCACATGAACTCTGTATCCTAAATAATGATTTTCGATGTTCAGCACGCTTGGCGCATTTGCCCGAAACAGGTTATTTTCAGTAGTGAAATTAAGAATTTCTTTGTTTTGAATAACAACCCGGTCTTTTCCGAAACTGTTTTCTAAAAATAGCTTTTCAAATCGCTTATAGTTTTGCTCCCATGCTTTATCGCGTTTTCCTTTGATCTGTACTTCGCTGAGGCTGACAGTCAATGCTTCCAACGAAAAATTAACAGTAGTAACGGTTGAATTGGCCGAAACGGAGATATTCTTTTTTGAAAGTTTATAGCCCGTCATGGTTACAGCTAAGACATATATTCCCGGCTGAGCAACAATCATTTGGAAATATCCAACCGAATCGACGACAACTGCGATGGTAGTTCCATCTAAAAATGCGGTTGCAAACGGAATTGCATGACCGGTTAACGCCTCTGTAATTCTTCCTTTTATCAGAAAAGTTGTTTGTGAAACTGCTTCCTGATGATGTAAAGAGAGCTTGGCAAGTAATGCAAAGAAGAGAACTTTAAGAAGTAGTTTGTTCATTAAACGTTCGCATTAACAATTTGGAACTTTACTGTTGTGTGTCTTCTCCGCCAATCTTTTCTACTCGAAAAATTGTTGATGAGAAACACCAAAAAAACTAAAGCCAAGGGTATTTATGTCCCGTAGGGGTTACCTATTTGTAGTAGAGAAATAAAATATTAAATCATCGCCGCGTGCCGTAGGTACGCAACTGTCAGGGGTGTACCTACGGCACACTTTCGCAGATGAACTATTTCTTTGAGCTACAAACAGGTAACCCCTACGGGGTAAATGCATATTGATGTCTGTGGTTCAGGTTTCTCAAAACCTGAACCACGGCTAAAACACTGTTAGTCATCACTCCACCATTTGTCGCTTAAAAAAGGCCCAAGCTTCCAGATAAACATCAATGTCACGAGGGTTATTATGCTCTCCATTAATGACTTTCAGCAACGTTACTTCAGGCTTACCGGGCGTTTTGTAAGTATATTTTTCAATGGTCCGGCCATCGGTGGGATCGGTATCGGGCAGCGTTTCCATTGTGGGAGCGCCTTCGTAACCTGCCAATTCATACCAATATTTGAACGAACGGTCGGTGGAGCGAACAAGTCCCAAACTGATACCATTCGTTTTTACTTCGCCTCCTTCGTAAGGATTGGTACGGTCGGCGGTTCCGTTTACGATCATCACCGGAATAGCCATGCGTTTTTCGACGCAATCCATGTTGTTAGTATCGGGTAGATTGGCGATGAGCGCGGTGATGGCCTTGAATTTTTCGGGCATCGTTACTGCCAGTTTGTAAGCCATGTGCCCACCGCCGGAAGTGCCCACGGCAAATACTTTATTGGTATCAATGGCGTATTGTTTATGGAAGTAAGTGATCATGTACTGAAAAAAATCCTTTTCGTTGATGTTTTCCATGTTCGCCGCCGATTGCGCTGTTTTGCGGCACTCGTTCCAATACTTTTTGTAACCGTCGGGATATACGAGAAGAATGTTTTCAGTGGGTGCAATGGCTTCGATCTTTTGGGCACCGTTTCGTTGACCCCGCCCGTTGCCTCCTGAACCGTGCAAAACAAACATCAGGGACGCTTGCGGTTGGGCGGGTTTCAGAAAATGAAACGTGCGGTAATTGCCTTCGATCAATACAGAATCACTTACCAATTGGCCTTGGGCAGTAACAACGCAGAATAAAGCAAAAAGGAAAAACAGAATTTGTCGCATGATTGATCAATAAGTTTCAAAAATTAGCAATTAATGAGCGGAGGCTTTTAAATCTTTTTTTACGGTTGCCCAAGCCGTTTTTCGTAATTGTTTGGCAAAATCGGCAGGCACTTTTTCAGGCACAAAGGTCAACTTGACCGGCGATTCCTGAAACAGAAAACTATACCAAACCAATGCGCCCAAATAACATCCTGCCGGACTGGCATGGTGTGAATCAAAGCCTAATTTGTCTTTATTCAACGAATAACCAACGTGCAGTGAATGGGTCTGATCCGGCAAGGTGGCTGGCGGAGGGTTTTTAAAATCAAAATTTTTGTCCTTGTGGTACGCCCATTTCGGATTTGAGCTCATTTGCCAAAATGCATCGCCCGTTGGAATAACCACCGTATGCAACGACGCGGCAGTGGTACGGTAAGCAGTCCGTGATTTCTCCCACATTTCCTGCTCACTTTTAGCCTCTCCACCTTCCGTCAATTGTCCAAAATCGTTGGAATCCGACCGATACGCCCACGTTTGTTGGAAAACAATGCGGGCGTTGGGTTGTAACTTATGGACGTATTCATAAAGCTTTGTGGCGTAAGGTTCATACGTACTCAGATCGGTGGAAATCTTGGAATACTGCTGAAGTGTAATAACATCCCACGTTCCTTCCGATAAAAGCATTTTCAGCGATTTGTCTTTGTAAGGTTTTCCTTTTTCATCTTCGGGGTTTGCCTCAGCGGCAGCGGCATGTTCCCAGTGACGCTGCAACGAACAACCTCCTAATTCGGCCCTTCCGATAATCAACTCATGCCCACCTTCTTTGCTCAATTCGGGCAAATAGTGCGTCGCGTTTTGCGAAAAACTGTTGCCAATAAGAAATAACCGCAACGGTTTTTTCTGCGCCGAAGCAATTTGGAGAATAAAAAAGAACAGAAAAGGCAGCAAAAACTGATTATAACGTTTTGTAACAGTGTGAATAGGCATGATTCTACTTATGATTGATTATTTATTTAATGTTGTTAATTCTTTCTTGACAGGTCACTTTCTCACTCCTACTTTTTCAGCCCATTGATTATATTTTTCGGTCAACTGTGCCACGATTTCAGGATAAGCCTGCGCCAAATCTTTGGTCTCGGTACGGTCGTTTTCCATATCATAAAGTTCCCATTGGCTTTTGCCTTTAAGTCCTACCAATTTCCATTTTCCCTGACGAATGGCGCGATTATCGAAATGTTCCCACGCCAAATAATTGTGGTCTTTACGGGTTTTTCCTTGCAAAATCGGCACTAAGCTCTTTCCTTCCACGGGTTTCAGGTTTTGCTTACCACTCAGATGTTCCACTTCGGCCAAGTCAAGAATCGTCGGCATAAGGTCAATAATATGGCCGACCTGCGGTGTTTGAAAAGACTTCTTAATGAGCTTCGGATAATGCACGATCATGGGCGTAGCAATACCGCCTTCGTGCGTAAATTGTTTGTACATCCGGAAAGGTGTATTGCCTACCGCTGCCCATTCTTTGCTGTAAGTGGTATAAGAGCCTTTTTGTCCCGCCGGCGTTTTCAGCGCAACGGCATACGCATCGTCTCCCAAATCTTTTTTTGCACGAGCATCCAACACTTCCGAACAGGCTCCGTTATCCGACAAAAACACGATCATTGTGTTATCCAGTTGTCCATTAGCTCGAAGTTTTTCTACGATTCTGCCAATTCCTGCATCCATTCGGCTCACCATCGCGGCATAAGTGGCCATTTTCAAATCCCATTCGTCCTGATTGGGGGTGTTTGTCCAGGAAGCAATTTCAGGATCGCGCTCCGGCAAGACGTATTTTTTGTCGAAAAGTCCCATTTTTTGCTGTCTGAGGTAACGTTCTTTCCGCAATTCATCCCAGCCTTTTTTGTATTTCCCTCTAAACTTTTGAATTTCTTCGTCGGGCGCATGCAGGGGCCAATGGGGTGCGGTATAGGCTACGTATAGAAAAAAAGGCTGATTTGTCTTTTCGTTGGATGAAATGTATTCAACGGCTTTATCACTGATGGCATCGGTCATATAAAAATCCTTGGGCAAAGTGTAAGGCTCATTGTCTTCCAACACCAATCGACCGGGCAAGACTTCATAATAGCTCGACGCGCCGCTGATAAGGCCAAAATAACGGTCAAATCCGCGTTGTAAAGGCCAATCGGCGCGCTCTTCGCCTACGTGCCATTTACCTGACATAAACGTTTGATATCCTGCCGTTTTAAGCACTTCAGCTACGGTAGCGGTTTGTCGACTCAGCCAACCTTGGTAAGGGTTTTCCTGCGCCCGATCTTTTACTTTCGTCACCACCATTTCGCCCATTCCCGCCTGATGCGGATACACGCCCGTCAGCAGCGCCGCCCGACTGGGACAGCAACGGGCCGCATTATAAAACTGCGTAAACTTGACGCCATTTTTAGCAAGGTTATCCAAGTGTGGCGTGGGAATCTCGGACCCGTAACACCCAATGTCACTAAACCCCATATCGTCGGCCATGATGACGATAATGTTAGGTTTTGAAGCCTTGACAGGTGGTCTGAAATTCAAACCCGCCAAACCCAAAGCAGCAAGAAATGTACCTATGAACGTGTATTTCATCCTATATGAGTTGAAAAAGGTGCAGGTTTTAAGAAACCTGCCTCACTACCGTGGCGGCGGTTTTGAGAAACCGCCGCCACGCTCAAACTTTACTTCACCTTCACGATCACCGTTGGATCAAAAGGGTACATACCGAATTTTTCGCCGTAAATGGCCAATCCTCCGTTGCCTTCCACCGCCAAACGAAGCACTAACTCGCCCGTTTGATATGCTTTTTGAAGGGCTTCGGCAGGCACGTTTACTTCTACACGATAACCGTAACTTCCCGCTTCGCGAAGTTTTTTATCTTGTAGTTGATAATGCCACGACAATACACCACGGTGATCGGCAGGGTCATCGGGCAGATTAAGTTTACCGGCCGACACTCCGTTGAAACTGATGGCCACATCGCTCGGAAACTTGTAATCATCGGTCATAGGGTATGAATTGACGTTGAGGCTATTGTCAAACGTACCGCCGCCAAGCATATAATTTTCAGGGATTTTCACTTCGCCGTTCTTATCTTTTCCAAACAATTGTTTGGCCGAGGCTTCCATGATAAATGATGCCCCGCCAACGTTATCGGCTTTGAGATCAGTCGGCCATTTGATCTTATATTCAAAATAACCGCTTCCTGCACCGTTTACTTTCAGGCCGTCCAGTACATTCCATTGTTTCAATGTCCATTTGGCATCGCTGAATTGTTTGGGCGCAATCGTCAATAATCGCAGCTTTTGACCTCCTACCGTTTCCGTTTCCGACGATTGAGGTTTTTCTATGATATATGTATTGAAATTACGACTCAGGATATTTCCCTTTGCATCCTGCAACGTCAGCGCCAACACCGCTACCGATTTTTCAGAAGGCATCACCACATAAAGCGGCGAAATAGCCTGTTGAATCCACGGTTTATAGGGAATGGTCTTGGTAAAACTCTGCCATTTCTTCTCCTGCCCAAACGCGTCCCAACCGTTCAATTCGACTTTCAGGGTCAACTCATTTCCCAAATCATTTCGGCCCGTCATCGACGAAATCGTCAACGGCACCTGCACTACTTCTGTCGGACGTACGCTGTATGAAATGTCCTGTCCGGAAGTTATGTAAATATCGGCGTGCAGATCTTTTAAGGTCATGCCCGGCACGAATGCCTCCAATCCGGTATATTTTGGCGTACGATCAAATTTATAATAGCCGTTCCACTCGTTGATCACGTCGTGGTGCTCGGTATATAACCAACCTGCCACCAATGGATATTTGCGAAAAGCATTGACCGATCGGTGATAATCCCACGTCCAGTCTACATCGCCCGAACTGCCTTCATAGCCCCATACATTGCCGAATTCTGAGTTGATGTTGGGTTGATTGTTGCTGAGTTTGTAGCCTTTTTCGAAGTTGAACGTAGCCCCCTCAAACGTTTTAGACGTCAGATTTTTGAGATAAGCATCCCATCCATAACCGGGCAGGTATTCGTGCCATGAGTTGATGTCGGTCTCAGTATGACCTGCACCGCAGCAAATTGAATTATCTTCAATCAAACGGGTCGGGTCGAGGGCTTTGGCCTTATGGTACATACTTGCTACCCATTTTTGGGTTTCGGGCAAATACCTATCTACCTTTTTGCCGTTCTCTTCAATTTTAGTGCGCAACCCCCAAGTTTCATTAAAAAGAATCCATGAAAAAATGGCGGGGTGGTTAAAATCACGTTTGATCAATTGCGGTAAAACACGCTCTGATTCCGCACGAGCTTCCGCATTGGGCTGGCCCCAGAAGTTGGGAAGGTCTGACATCACCAACAGCCCCAATTTATCGGCCCAATACAACTTACGCGGCACATCAATCTTGATGTGCGTCCGGATGCCGTTCAGTCCAATGTCTTTGGCCAGTTTGATCTCATTTTTCATGAATTCATCGGTCGGGAAGGTGTAAAAACCTTCGGGATGGTACGATTGGTCGAGAGTCAACTGAAGGTAAATCGGTTGATTGTTAAGGGCAAAATAAGGATAGTTTGTGCCCGGAAGATTGACTACTGAAATCTTTCGCATCCCGAAATAGGAAGTAACTTTATCGCTTCCCAACGACGCTTCCACTTCGTACAAATGGGGATTGTCCAACGTCCAAAGCTTAGCATCAGGTATTGCTACGTCAAAAGCAAGTTGTGTTTGTCCTTTTGCAATGGTTTGAGCAGGAACCGAAGACACTCCGGCAATGGTCAGTTTTAGCTCCAAATCCTGCGGTGCCGCTTTGGGCAGCGTAACCGTCACTTTCACCTTTCCGTTGTCAATATCGGGCGCAAAATGCAGGGTTTCCAGGTAATTATCGGCGCGCGCTTCCAAATAGATGGTTTGCCAAATGCCACGGGCATTGCCGTAGCCCTGTTTGCCGTACAAGGCATAATCGCGGCGTACGTCGTCTACCCGAATCACCAATTTTTGATTCGTCCCGACTTTCAGACTTGCAGCAGGCAACTCATATTCGAACGGAACATAACCGCCTTCAAACGTACCTAATTCTTTACCGCCAAACCAAACGGTTGTTTTATAATCACTGGCACCGATGACCACAAATATGCGTTGACCTTTCCAATCTTTCGGAATAGAGATCGTACGCTGATACCACGCAATATCGGCCTCGTCTTTAACACCCGACAGCGGCGCTCCCCACGGGAAAGGCACTTTGATGGTTAAGGGAAATTTTTGAGTTCCTTTGGCCCAACCCTGTTTCAAACCGACATCCTCTTTATCAAACCTAAATTCCCAATCGCCGTTGAGATTGAGCCAATTAGCCCGCTGCCAATCGGGGCGCGGATGCTCGGGCAATGGAATATTTGTTTGAGCAGGTGCGGCCTGCATTAACAAAAACATCAAACAAAAACAGATAGATAAACGAAGCATAGTGTTTAGGTACATTGAATGAATAAGGGTCATGATTATTTAAAGCATTTTATAACCTTAAACTAATGGTTTCCTTACATTTGTACCCTTTCCCGAAACCTTTGTAACCAAATGAAAAAGTTTTTTAAATGGGCCGGTATTGTGCTCGCAACATTGGTCATTATTTACTTTATCGGCCCTCGCCCCGACAAAGCTACGCTTTCCCCTACCCTTCCTGATTTGATCACTGATGTGGTTCAACTTGAAAAAGACATTAAAGAGACGGAATCTCAATTTGAGCTTAAACCCGACAACGAAGCCCGAATCGTTTGGGCCGATACGGCAAAAAAACAGAAAACCAAATACAGCATCGTATATGTCCACGGATTTGGGGCAAGCTGGGCCGAAGGTGACCCTATCCATAAACAACTGGCGAAAAAATACGGTTGTAATCTTTATTTGGCCCGTTTGTACGATTCGGGTGTAAAAAGTCCCGATGCCTTTAAAAACCTTACGCCTGAAAATTTTCTGGCAGGAGCCAAATACGCCATTTCCGTAGGGAAAGCCTTGGGCGACAGCGTGATTGTGATCGGTTGTTCGGCGGGTGGATTATTGGGCGCTTATATTGCAGCAGAACACCCGGAGATCAAAGCACTCATTCTTTATTCTCCCTGCTTCAAAGTCAATGGTTTGGCGTTAGCAACGGGACCTTGGGGCAAACAATTATTACAACAAATAGGTGGTTCGCACCGCGACATTACGCATTATGCGCCCGACCGCGCCAATTATTGGCTCACACGCTACCATACCAACGGAGTGTTGGCACTTCAACAGACGATGGACGCTATTGTAAAACCGGAAACGTTTGCTAAAATAAAAATGCCCGTTTTGATGCTTTATTACTACAAGGATGAAGAAAATCAGGACAAAGTGGTGTCGGTAGCAGAAATGCTGAAAGCGTACGATGAGTTGGGAACGCCCGCTTCGCAAAAGCGAAAAGCAGCCCTTCCCAACGCCGGTGAACACGTCATTGCT
Source organism: Runella sp. (assembly GCF_965279615.1). NCBI lineage: Bacteria > Pseudomonadati > Bacteroidota > Cytophagia > Cytophagales > Spirosomataceae > Runella > Runella sp. The sequence continues at coordinate 2,215,306 of NZ_OZ257252.1, forward strand.
TCCCATTTTACTTCCAAAGACTTAGAAGGTGTATTCCGCGAAACGGATAAATTTCTGAGTGAAGTAGTATTAAAACAGTGAAAAAGGTTTCCCACAGCTTTTCGCAAATTTTAAAAACGCAGATGTACAGAGTTGGTAAAATCGGCGAATAGCTGCGGGGAAATTAATTCACTACAACATTCCAAAGTTATTCAGATAATCCGTAATGGATTTACGAATTACTTGGTGAGCTTCATCACGACCATACACGTTAGCGATCTCGCACGTCATGGGTTCTCCCGGTAAGTTTTTGTATGTCAGGAAGTAATGTTGCAGACGATTTATAACGCTTTCCGGCAGTTCCGTAATATCTTTGTATTTGCTGTACAACAAATCATCTTTCAATACGGCAATGATCTTATCGTCGGCTTCGCCTTTATCGATCAGGCGCAAACCGCCGATAGGAATGGCCTGACAGATAATATCACCGTGAGGAATGGTACTTTCGCAAAGAACACAAATATCCAACGGGTCACCGTCGCCTTCTTTAATATCGTTACGTCCCGACTGTTGGCGGGCAAATTCCGCAATCGCATCTCCGCAATAGGTTTTGGGCACAAAGCCATACAATGCCGGAACAATATTTGAGTATTTCTGTGGACGGTCGATTTTAAGGTAGCCCGTCAGTTTATCAATTTCGTACTTAACGGTATCGGTCGGTACAATTTCGATAAAGGTTGTAACGACTTCGGGAGCTTTATCCCCAATGGGAATACCATGCCAAGGGTGTGATTTATATACGGTTTTCATTTGTTTAATTGAATCTTTAGACAAACATTGGAAAAATTTAGAGAATTACCGACTTTGCATTAGGAAAAATCCAAATCATTTATGGAATAACCGCATTCATTATGCTCCAAGAAGAAATATTGCTCATACTTTCACTCCTTTTCGCAGTATTCATGCTGGTGATGTTGGGGCAAAAGCTGCGCATATCTTATCCTATTTTTTTGGTGATCGGCGGCTTGCTTATCAGCTTTATTCCGAGCGTTCCGGCGTTCAGTATCAGTCCCGATCTTATCTTCCTTATTTTCCTGCCGCCATTGCTTTATGAAGCCGCGTGGTACACTTCCTGGGCCGATTTCTGGAAGTGGAAACGCCCCATCGGGCTGTTGGGTTTTGGGTTGGTTATTTTTACTTCCTGCATCATTGCGTTTGTTTCAAGCTCCTTTATTCCGGGTTTTACGTTGGCTTTGGGTTTTTTATTGGGCGGCATCATTTCTCCCCCCGACGCCGTAGCTGCTACTTCTATTTTGAAAAGCGTAAAAGTGCCAAAACGTGCTTTAATCATTTTACAGGGGGAAAGTTTGGTCAATGACGCTTCCAGTTTAATTGTATTCCGCTTTGCCCTTGCAGCGGTTATTTCAGGAACATTTGTGTTTGAGAAAGCCGCTACGGAGTTTTTTGTGGTAACCCTGATGGGTATTGTAGTAGGTCTTATTGTTGCCCATTTCTTTTACGTAGTGCATCGTTGGTTGCCCACAAGCCCCAGCATTGATACAGCACTCACATTTATGGGACCTTATTTTATGTACATCGGGGCCGAACATTTTCACTACTCAGGCGTTATGGCCGTGGTAAGCGGCGGGTTGTTTTTATCGTTTCGTTCCCACGAATTTTTTGGTTATCGGTCTCGTCTTCAATCCCAAAGCGTTTGGAAAACCGTTGCCTTTGTATTAAACGGATTGGTATTTATTTTGATCGGACTGCAATTGCCCGTCATTGTGGATGGTCTGGGCAATTACTCACTTTTTGAGGCACTGAAATATGGCCTTCTCGTTAGTTTGGTTACGGTTGCGATTCGCATTCTATGGATGTATCCGGCCACCTACTTGCCCAGAATGTTGAGCAAACACATCCGTAACAATGAGGAAGACCCCGGCTGGAAAGGCGTTTTTGTGGTCAGTTGGGCAGGAATGCGTGGCGTTGTTTCGCTGGCATCGGCATTGGCCATCCCGGTAACCCTGTCTGATGGGCAACCGTTTCCGCAGCGTAACCTGATCCTGTTTATTACGTTTGTGGTTATTTTGGTTACCTTGGTATTTCAAGGACTCACGTTGCCCCTTATCCTGCGATGGATGAAAATCAAAGAAGTAGACAGCGCCATTCCCGACGAGGAACAGGAAGCAGGCGTTCGCCTGCGATTGATGCATGCGGCGTTAACCCGTTTGAACGATCTGTATACCAAAGAAATGGCCGAAAATGAATTGGTGGAAAATTTAAAAGCGCAGTTGGAAAGCACTATGGCTCTGACTTCAAAAAAACTGGAATCATTAGAGTCTAACGAAGTGGACAGGAACGAAGTAGATGAATTCAATCGAGTGCTGCACGATATTATTTCCGCCCAACGAAAAGAGCTGTTTTTGCTCCGTAAAGAGAAGTTTTTTGACGACGAAATGCTGCGCCATCACGAAGCGCAATTGGATCTGGACGAAGCCAGGATCATTTAACATATACCTCCAAGAACGGTTAACAATCAACATTTTAAAGCAATTCTAAAAATCAATGAGCGAATTAAAAGTACCAACCATGGCCGAAATGACGGCTGCCGGCGAAACCCCCGAAGTGCTGTTTTGGGTCGGTTGCGCAGGTTCCTTTGACGACCGTTATAAAAAAGTGACCATTGCCTTTGTTAAGATACTGAATAAAGTAGGTGTAAAATTTGCTGTACTCGGCACCGAAGAAGGCTGTACCGGCGACCCCGCCCGTCGCGCCGGCAATGAATTTTTATTCCAAATGCAGGCCATGTCCAATATTCAGGTGTTGGATATGTACGGCGTTAAAAAGATCGTGACGGCCTGCCCTCATTGTTTCAATACACTCAAAAACGAATATCCCGTACTTGGCGGCAACTACGAAGTGATCCATCATTCGGAATTTTTGCAACAACTCATCAACGCCGGCAAAGTAAAGATTGAAGGCGGCGGTGTATTTAAAGGGCGTAAGATCACCTTCCATGATTCATGTTACCTCGGCCGCGCCAACAATGTGTACGAAGCACCCCGAGCGGTTTTAGAAGCGTTGGATGCTGATTTAGTCGAAATGAAGCGATCCAAAGTCAAAGGCCTTTGCTGTGGAGCGGGCGGCGCACAAATGTTTAAAGAACCGGAAAAAGGAAAGAAAGATATAAATATTGAACGCATTGAAGAGGCCTTGGGTACGGGCGCAGATACGATTGCGGTCGGTTGTCCGTTCTGTATGGTCATGATGAGCGACGGTGTTAAAAACAAAGAAAAAGAAGACACCGTCAAAGTCTTTGACCTCGCGGAACTTGTGGTTCAGGCGCAAGGTTTATAAATACTCCCGGAAGACTTAAAAAGAGGAGAATTCAGTCTTGGAAAGTCTGCATCCGTCGGAACCTGTGGGGCAGGCACAAGGTTTGCAGTAATATTATAAACATGACTCATCACGACAATAACTTACTAAACGTTAAAAAAACATGTATATTCCATTCGATCAGATAGATTTTGAAGCACGCGTTTGGGTCTATCAGGCCAATCGCCAACTCACCAACGATGAAGTCGGTACGCTTACCGAAACCCTCAAAGCCGCGCTGGACGATTGGGAAGCGCACGGCGAAAAACTAACGGCTTCCGGGAAAATATTCCATAACCGTTTTATTGTCATTGCCGTAGACGAAAACAAAGCGCTACCGAGCGGCTGTTCCATTGATAAGTCCGTGCATTGGTTGCAGGAAATCGGCCCTCGTTTGGGTGTCGACTTTTTCGACCGTTCGCTGATCTATATTGATGACAGAGACGAATTGCAAAGCATTCCCGTATCGGGCATCAAAAACGCCGTTGTTTCCGAAGAGTTATTCCCGGACACTACCGTTTTTGACAATACCGTTACGACCAAAGCGCAATGGATGAAGCGTTGGAAAGTGCGCGCTGATACGACATGGCTTAAACGTTATTTTTCGACGGAGCAAGCCTCTTAATTCCATAAAAAACATTCCTGTTTTCTATGCCATGCTTTTGAGCATGGCATTTTTTGTTACAGATCACTCGAAAAATAAAAGTATATATTGGGGAAATAAATACCCAATCCGGTGATTTTTATCATTTGAGTAACCGCTTCCAAAGAATACTATTGACTTATATCTTAAGGCTTTACAAGACATACCTTTGTGATGGCATGAATGTTTAAAGTAATCCTCTATACGTCAGTGACTCCCATAAATCTATGAAAACAATCATTCGATATAGTTTTTTTTGTCTTTCGATCTTTATTCTGGACAGTTGTCGCAAACCCGAAAAAACGGAAGCCCTACTGCTGGAGAAACTGCAGGAGAAAAAGACTTATGAAAAAATTCTCAGTTATACCCACGAGATAGGAATTGATACGACATTGGCCGCAAAAAGAGGACCTTTAGGGTTGTTGGAAGAAATCAGTTATGGTCACAAACCACAACATATTCGCTATACCGCCAAAGTATTGCAGCCCGATTCAGCACGCATCCGTGACGCAGCCTGGGCGTTGGTAGAAGGTAAAAACAAAAATATTGACAAAGTATTGGCCGGTTTAGAGCCTGTCTTTCCCGCTTACGTTCAGTTAAAAAGCCATTATAGTCGTTTTCTGGAAAATGGTCAGGCCGACAGCGCCGCCATCATTGCCGAATCATTGAATGCCTATCGATGGATCAACCGCCAGGCACAGGGAGCCGAGCGAATGGTGTTTGTCAATACGCGCGGAGCGTATCTGAAAGGATTTGATGCGAGCGGCAGTCAAAAATTAAGTATGCGGGTGATCGTTGGCAAAACAACTTCACCTACCCCGGGCATGGATACGTATGCCACCAATATCATCATGTACCCCTATTGGAATGTGCCTACCAACATTGCGCTGAAGGAAATGTTGCCCAAAATCAAAGAAGATGAAGGCTATCTGGAAGACAACGGCATGGCGGTTATTGATACCAAAGGCGACAGCGTAGATGTACGTTCCATCAATTGGAATGAAATCTCTGTCGACAATTTCCCGTATCGTTTTCGGCAGGATAATGGAGAAGACAATTCGCTGGGCTTGCTCAAAGTAAACATTAAAAATCCATTAGCTATCTATTTACATGACACCAATGTCAGAACGCTTTTTGTCAATGACCAACGTTGGCGAAGTCACGGGTGTGTACGCCTGCAATATCCTGCTCAATTAGCTAATTTTCTGGCGGGAGAGCATTTATTGGACGATAATTTTATCAATGAACCCATAACGAATCAAAAGCCTCAGTCGACTAAATTAAAGCAGAAAGTGCCCGTATTTATCTTCTATTTAGGAGCAGACATTAACGATTCCGGGCAGTTGGTATTTTTCAAAGATGTGTATAATTGGAACAACAAAGTGGCTTAGCCCTGCCCCATCGAATCGGTGATCAACTTTGACTGTTTAAGGTAAGCAGCATCAGGATAATACAAGAACAGACCTGCACCGTTGCATAACAAAGGAATAAGCTTTTTGGTATCGTCTATTGACACAGCGGGGCATCCCTGACTGCGACCCAACCGACCCGTACGACGAATAAAATCCTCGCTTACGTAATCGGCACCGTGCATTACAATAGCACGTTCAAACGCCCGATTGTTAATGTTTGTTTCCAATCCCTGCAATTTAAGCGATAAGCCGTGCTTGCCCTGATAGATACTTAGTGCCCGGTAAAAACCGAGGCTTGATTGGTACGAAGAGTTGGTATTGGAAAAACGACGGGCAAATTCTTCGCCGGAATTTCGGCCATGCGCCACGTAGGTAGTATACAGCAGCTTATTTTCTTTCAGATCAATCACGTACAAACGTTTTTGGCGCGATGACTGGCTAAAATCAGCAATGGCTAAAATAGGTTTAATGAATTTTTCTTTTTGGAAACCGTTCCAGGCAAATCGAAATCCTTCAATAGATAGGCCTGCTTCTTTGAGGTGTAATGAGTTATAGACCCGTTCCCATTGGGGAAGAGAAACTGCCGCTGTTTGTGTGGAATCAATGGGCTGTTTTGTAGTTAAAGAGGGTTCTTGTATCTTCTGAAATCCAACCAAGGCAACGAATGCCATTGTACAAATACTCACGACCAACATCACTTTTTTCATTCGTATACCTTTTCTTTAAGTGTTAACTACTAAGACACGGTTTAGAAAAAACACCATTTCAAACGGGTTTGGTTCCCCAAACCCATCTCATACACCAACGACCATTCTCATAAATTCAATACAAAGATAGCTCAAAATAGCTATTTTCAGCTTATTTTTGACGGTAATCGGCGCAATTACCGCACCTTAAATTACTCGATTTTGTATGAAAATTCTTTTAATAGAAGACGATATTAAGATCATTCAATCGCTGCGCAAAGGGCTGGAAGAGAATGGATATGAAGTAGATATTGCTTACGACGGCATGATCGGAAAGCTTCTTGCCCGCCGCAATGAGTACACTGTTATCGTTTCAGATATCATTATTCCGGGCATAAACGGAGTCCAACTTTGTCAGGAAATTCGAAAAGAAGGTGTTCGTACTCCTTTTATTATGTTGACTGCCTTGGGAGCCTTGGAAGAAAAACTGGTAGGCTTTGATGCCGGTGCCGACGATTATCTGGTCAAACCGTTTGACTTTTTGGAATTGTTAGCCCGTATCAGGGTTGTAACAAAACGAATAAAATCCGAACCCGTTACGGCCAATGTATTACGTTATGCTGACCTTGAAATGAATCTGACCACTCGTGAGGTCATTAGAAATAACCAACGCATTGATCTGACCGGCAAGGAATACGCTTTGCTTGAGTTTCTACTCCGAAATTCGGAACGCGTTCTGTCAAAAGTAGATATTGCCGAAAAGATATGGGACATTCGTTTTGATACCGGCACCAACATCATTGAAGTATATATTACGCTTTTGCGCAAAAAAATAGACCGAGATTTTTCCATCAAACTCATTCACACGCACTATGGCATAGGCTACGTGCTAAAACAAGAGTAACAGATGCAGATTCGGACCAAACTCACCCTACAATTTGCGTTGCTCGTATCGACCATTATGTTGATGGCATTCGTTACCATTTACCTGATACGAATGACGTACGTAGAGCAGGAGTTTTACAAACGATTACGCCGTAAAGCCATCACCACCTGCGAGTTATTGGTCAAAGTGGAAGGTGTTGATTCTAAGCTGCTTCGAAAAATAGATAAGACGAACTACGATGTATTATTCAACGAAAATCTAACTATTTACGACCATACCAACGAAGAACTGTACACCAGCAATGAGTCGCTTTATTATACCATTTCGCCCGAACTCCTTGACCAAATAAGGCTCGAAAAAGAGGTTGAATTTTCCGAAGGAAAAGCCAAGATCATTGGCATTCTGTACACAGATCGCTTCAATCGGGTAGTATGTCTGGCGGGGGCTGAAGATAAAGACGGCGACGAAGAGCTTCGAAGCCTGTTCCGGATTCTGACGGGAATGTATTTTGGGGTGATCGGACTGGTGATTGTGGCGGGGTGGTATTTTGCGGGGCAGGCTATGCGCCCCGTTTCACACGCCATTGAGCAGGTAAATCAGATATACCCCAAACTCATTGAGCAACGATTGACGGTGCAAAACCCCCGCGATGAAGTCGGTCAATTGACAAGTACATTCAATACGCTTTTAGATCGCATCGGCGAGGTATTCCGGCTGCAGAATCTTTTCATTTCCAACGTGTCGCACGAACTTAAAAACCCACTTATGCGTGTAGGTGCGCAACTGGACGTGGCGCTGCTCAAAGAACGCACCGAGGCAGAATACCGTCAGACGCTGTTATCGGTGCGGGAAGATATAAGAGACCTGGGCCAACTGACTGAAACACTGCTTGAACTTGCCAAGGTCAATGACCAAAGCCGCAGTCTGATCTACGATGATGTACGAATTGATGAGGTAGTCTGGGAAGCTCGTGACCTGCTACTCAAGGCTGAACCCACTTACCAAGTACAGGTGGAATTTTTAAGCACCATTGAAGATGATAATCAGCTCATTGTCAAAGCTAATCCTCATCTGATGAAAACCGCCATCGTCAATTTAATGGAAAACGGCTGCAAATTTTCGCCTGATTCGCAGGTAATGGTCGATGTGTTTCCGATGAAAAGCGACGTTGAGATTCGATTTACCAATACAGGGATTGTTATTTTGCCCAAAGATTTACCTTACATCTTTCAGCCCTTTTTTCGAAGCGATAACACCACCAATATCAAAGGTTATGGCGTAGGTTTATCGTTGGTGGAGCGCATTGCCAAACTGCACAATGGCAGCATCAAAGTCACTTCTATAGCTGATTCTCAAACTACCTTCTTCTCCTTGATCATTCCTTATCGTCACTGACTTATACAGGCCGCTGAAAGGATGGTAAAAAAGCAAAAAAATCATTTTTTAGCGACTTTTTAATGATTCGTTCATAAGTTCTTAAGGATTCACCTCTTTTTTTGTACCCGTTACACCACCATTAAAGAAGCACCATCAACGCGCAGTATTGAATGAAGACACGAACCTTGCCCGGCTACGGCAATGTATACGACCGTCAGCTACGAAACCGAAATCGCCGCAGCGCTGTCATCAGTCTTTCAGCTATTACAGTGGGCTTGATTTTCGCGTGTCTTTATCAATGGGTTGCGCAACGTGATATGACACAAACCACCAATCGGGCCATCTTACGACAAGATTCGCTCGAAGCCGTGAAATTGTCACAAGACAGGATCATTTTTCTAATGCAGGATACTATCAATCAATTGAGAAAGACAAATCATCGTCTGAAACAAGAGAAAAATAATTAAAGATAATCGGAAAATGAAGGTAACATACGATTTGGTTGACCAGCAATGACGAGTAATTTGTACTTACTCGTCATTCTTATTTTCTTAAAAGCTATACGGCTGCTTTACTCATCGTTATTTTCCAATTAGTGACCTTTCAAGGATTCACTAACACGTTTTTAAGGTTTTCCAAAGACTTTTTCTTTGGTTATTATTCAGTAATCTTTCTAAGTGTTTGCCACACACGAGTGGGAATTATCCCGCTCGTGTTTTTTATTTTTTTATCTTTAAAGAAAAAATGATCATTGCCATCATTGCTGTTTTCGTTGTCGGTTATTTATTTATCACCCTCGAACACAACATTCATATTAACAAAACTGCTACTGCTTTATTAACAGGCGCTGTTTGTTGGTCGATCTATGCATTAGGAAGCAACGACACACATTCGGTCGTTGAACAACTTTCCCATCATTTGGCCGGCATTGCGGAAATTGCTTTTTTTTTGCTGGGTGCCATGACCATTGTGGAGTTGATCGATGCCCACCAAGGGTTTGGGCTTATTACCGAACGAATTCACACCAAAGACATTCGTGCTTTACTTTGGATCATCAGCATTCTCACGTTTTTTTTGTCGGCTGTTTTAGACAATCTCACTACGGCGATTGTGATGGTATCGTTGCTGCGAAAAATCATTCGTGATGATGAAATGCGGCGTTTTTTTGCCGGCATCGTCATCATTGCCGCCAACGCAGGTGGCGCATGGTCGCCGTTGGGCGATGTCACAACAACCATGTTGTGGATCGGAGGGCAAATCTCGGCCGTTAATATCATGAAAACCCTCTTTTTGCCGAGTTTGGTATCTCTGGTTGTGCCTTTACTCTACCTGACCTTCACTTTAAAAGGCTCCATTCAATCGCCTCGTACTTCCAAAAAAGTGCTTATTGAGAACTTATCGTTTTATGAGCGTAATCTGATCTTTATCGTTGGGTTAGGCATGTTATTATTTGTCCCCATTTTCAAAACCGTCACGCATTTACCGCCTTATATGGGAGTTTTGTTGGCCTTGGGCGTAGTTTGGGCCGTTTCGGAAATCATTCATTCCCAAAAAGACGAAGAAGACCGAAAACCTTTTACGGCAAGTTATGCGCTGAGCAAAATAGACACAAGCAGCATTTTGTTTTTCATGGGGATATTATTGGCCATTGGCGTATTGGAAGTTACTCATACATTAAGCCATTTGGCAGGATGGATGAATGACAGTATCGGCAATTTGGATGTCATTGTTTTTATCATCGGCATTGCCTCGGCGGTTATTGACAACGTGCCTTTGGTAGCCGCTTCCATGGGTATGTACGACTTGGCAGTGTATCCGCAAGATCACCGAATTTGGGAATTTTTAGCCTATTGTGCCGGTACCGGCGGAAGTATGTTGATCATCGGTTCGGCAGCGGGAGTAGCAGTAATGGGGATGGAACGTATCAGCTTTTTCTGGTACCTCAAACGCATCAGTCTTTTGGCATTGCTGGGGTATGTTGCAGGAACGTTGGTGTTTTTGTTTGTGTAAGATTGGGTTTACCTTTGGAAACTTATTTTATCATCAATAAATCACTTCCAAATCAGTCAGATGCAAGCTATTTTAGAATCACTTAGAATTTCAACTGCTAATCACGGAGTCAGTACGGGTTTAGCTTCCTGGCAAGGACGGGGCGAGGAACTTTCTTCTTTTTCGCCCGTAGATAACCAACTTATTGGGAAAGTACACGCCGCAGCTCGTGAAGACTACGATACCGTCATTGGTCAGGCGCAGGAAGCATTTAAGACCTGGCGTCTTATCCCCGCTCCCAAGCGTGGTGACATTGTACGTCAAATGGGCGATCAATTTCGCAAGTACAAAACCGACCTCGGCACGCTTGTGAGTTACGAAATGGGTAAAAGTCTTCAGGAAGGCTTGGGCGAAGTGCAGGAAATGGTTGACATCTGCGATTTTGCGGTTGGTCTTTCGCGTCAATTATACGGCCTCACGATGCACAGCGAGCGCCCGGCACACCGAATGTATGAGCAGTGGCACCCGCTTGGCATTGTAGGAATCATTTCAGCCTTTAATTTTCCGGTAGCCGTTTGGTCATGGAATTCTATGTTGGCGTGGGTGTGCGGCGATGTATGCGTTTGGAAACCTTCCGAAAAAACACCTTTAACGGCCATTGCCTGTCAAAATATCATTCAGGAAGTCTTAAAGAACAATGATGTTCCCGAAGGCGTTTCGGGTTTGTTGGTTGGCGGGCGTGAAGTAGGCGAATGGCTTGCCAATGACCAAAATGTACCATTGGTTTCTGCCACGGGCAGCACTCGCATGGGCAAAGCCGTCGGGCAGGCGGTTGGTGGTCGTTTGGGGCGCAGTTTGTTGGAATTAGGCGGCAACAATGCCATCATTATTTCGCAGCATGCCGACCTGCCGTTAGCGATTCCGGCCATTGTATTTGGAGCAGTAGGCACGGCAGGGCAACGCTGCACCAGCACACGCCGATTGATCATTCATGAAAGTATTTATGAGGATGTAAAACAACGCTTGGTCAAAGCGTACAAACAACTTCGAATCGGCAATCCTTTGGACTCAAATAATCACGTTGGGCCATTGATCGATACTTTAGCGGTAAAACATTATCAGTCTGCGGCAGACGAGATACGTATTTCGGGGGGTACATTTTTGGTTGAACCGGCCGTTTTGACAGGGGAAAACGTTGCCTCCGGCTGTTATGTACAGCCATGCATTGCGGAAGTGGAAAATCACTGGCCAATTGTCCAACACGAGACTTTTGCTCCCATTTTATACCTCATCAAATACAGTACGTTGGATGAAGCCATTGCCTTGCAAAATGGGGTTCCTCAAGGGCTTTCATCGGCAATATTTACGCTGAATCTTCGTGAATCAGAACAATTTCTGAGTCAGGCAGGATCAGATTGCGGCATTGCCAATGTCAATATCGGTACTTCAGGTGCTGAGATCGGCGGGGCATTTGGCGGCGAAAAAGAAACGGGCGGCGGCCGCGAATCAGGCTCCGATGCGTGGAGAGCTTATATGCGCCGTCAAACCAATACCATCAACTACGGCACTACTTTGCCATTGGCACAGGGAATTAAATTTGAGATTTGAGAAACAATGGGTTGTGAGCAACCCGGTTGGCGGTTTTGAGAATCGCAGCGGCGCACCGCCCGCCGGCACGCTACCTAGTGGCGCAGGTTTCTCAAAACCTGCCCTGAGCCGAACTTACTTTGGGTTGTGAGCAACCCACTCGTGGTTTTGAGAATCGCAGCGGCGCACCGCCGGCACACACCTAGTGGCGCAGGTTTCTCAAAACCTGCCTCTCCTATAACTTTCAAAACCGATTTGTGGGCAAAGATGAATTTAATGAATGAAAGAATAGCCTTGAATAGTGCAATTGCAGTATTTACTTAAACGTTTTTTGGCAGCTATTCCAATTTCATTTTTATGAACACCCATCAAATCAAATCTATTCTTGAAAAAATAAAAACCGTCAAAGTAGCGGTATATGGCGACTTCTGTCTGGACGCATACTGGATCATGGACACACGCAAGTCGGAAGTATCCATTGAAACGGGTCTGCAGGCAGAGTCCGTCGAAAAACATTACTATTCTCCCGGTGGCGCGGCCAATGTGGTCGCCAATCTTTCGGCGCTCGAACCCGCCCAAATCAAAGTGATCGGCGTGGTGGGCAACGACATTCACGGCCGCGAATTGGCTGCTCAACTGCAAAACCTCGGTGCGGATACAAGTTCACTATTTATTCAAAAAGAACATTTTCAAACCTATGCTTATCTCAAAAGGTATATTGAAGGCGTAGAAGAGCCGCGCATAGATTTTGGGGTATATAACAAACGCTCGGTCGAAATTGACGAGCAAATCTTAGAAAGTCTAAAAGCTACTTTAGAAACATACGATGCCGTTATTTTCAATCAACAGGTTGTAGGAAGCATTACAAATGATTCTTTTATCGACAAAGCCAACGCACTTTTTGAACAATTCAGCGACAAGATCATTTTGGTTGACTCACGGCATTTCAATGACCGTTTTTCCAATGTTTTTCGTAAAGTAAACGATGTGGAAGCGGCACACTTAAATGGTGTTCAGGTAGAACCCCGCACCATGTTGCCCCGCGCTACTGTTTTAGAATATGGACAGGCCTTATTCAATAAATCACAAAAACCCGTTTTTGTTACCTGTGGCGCAAGGGGCATTACTGCCTTTGATTCAACGGGTTATCACGAACATTTGGGCTTACAACTCACCTCACAACTGGATACCGTTGGCGCGGGTGATACCGTCATCAGTGCCGTTACGTTGTGCATTGCTGCAGGAATAGAACCCGCCGAAGCTGCTCAGTTTGCCAATTTTGCCGCCGCCGTTACGGTACAAAAACTGTTTATTACCGGCACAGCCAACGGCGAAGAAATCTTAGCCATCAGCAAAGACCCCAACTATATTTACCAAGCCGATCTGGCCGAAAACCCACGTCAGGCAGTCTATTTGCCGGATTCCGAAACGGAACTGTGTGACCCGGCGGTATTAGACAAACTCGGACATATCAAATACGCCGTTTTTGACCACGACGGTACCATCAGCACGCTACGTCATGGTTGGGAAGAGATCATGGAGCCCGTCATGATGAAAGCGATCTTGGGGGATTCTTACGATACGGTTGATGCCGCAACTTTCAAAAAGGTTCAGCGAGAATCGCAGGACTTTATCCATAAAACCACCGGTATCCAGACGATCTATCAAATGGAAGGATTGGTCAATATGGTTCGTGAAGCAGGGTATGTACCCGAAGACCAAATTTTGGATAAGTTTCAGTACAAGCAAATTTACAATGATGCCCTGATGGAATTGGTCAACAAACGCATGGCCAAATTGCAGGCGAGAGAGTTGGAATGGGAGGATTATACGATGAAAGGCGCCGTCGCCTTTTTGCAGGAACTCAAAGAACGAGGCGTGGTGATGTACTTAGCAAGCGGCACCGATGTGGACGACGTTCGCAATGAAGCCACCGTACTCGGTTACGCTGATTTATTCGACGGCGGTATTTACGGAGCATTGCGCGAATACACCAAGTTCTCCAAAAAGATGATCATTGAGCGCATTATTCGCGACAACAACCTGAATGGCAATGAATTGGCCGTATTCGGTGACGGTCCCGACGAAATCCGGGAAGGGCGTCGTTTTGGCGGTATTTCCGTAGGAATCACGAGCAATGAAGTACAACGCCATGGCCATAATTTCGATAAACGCCCTCGCCTCGTCAAAGCCGGTGCGCAATTGATCATTCCCGACTTCTCGCAATATCGCAAGCTTGTCAGTTTGCTTTTTAAAGAAGAAGAAATTTCGGAAGCAGTGTAATTATATTTTTTCATATGCCATGTTCGACCCCATCCGGGATCGCCTATTTGTAGGATATTTTTTATTATCTACAAACATTTGCCCCCGGATGGGGTCACACAAGCCTCAAAAAGAATGTCTGACAAAAGATCGTTTTCCCTTTTTTCAACCTTAATTTCAACGGTTATTCCGTTTTTATTTCTTTCCTGTTCATCTCTCGAATCCGATAAAGAACCTGTTGATTACGTAGATCCGTTCATCGGCACTGATTTCTTTGGCCATACGTTCCCCGGTGCAACGCTCCCCTACGGCATGGTACAACTCAGCCCCGACCATGACGTCAACGGTTGGACGTATGCCGCAGGTTATGCCTACCCTGACAGTTCTATCATCGGTTTCAGTCATACCCATTTCAGCGGCGTCGGCATGACGACGGGTGGCGATATTTTGGTCATGCCCATTGTCGGCGATAAAATTCAAACCTCAGCAGGAAGTAAAGACAATCCCGATTCGGGGTATCGTTCTCGCTACGATAAAAAAGATGAATCTGCTTCGCCCGGCTATTATTCAGTACTGTTGAAAGACAGCCACATCAAAGCCGAACTTACTGCCACCAAGCGTGTGGGAATGCATCGCTACACGTTTCCTGAATCGCGTAAATCCACTATTTTGCTTGATATCGGCCATGAAATCGGCGGTAATGCCACAAGTGGTGAGTCACTGGTAAAAATGACCAATGATTCAACACTTGAGGGATACAAAGATGCCAACGGAACGATGGTCTATTTTGTGGCAAAATTCAGTCGACCGTTTGAATATTACGGCACATGGGACAATGATTACATCACGCCTGAATCTTCGGAAGGCTATTGGCCATATAAAAACGAAGAAAAGGGACTGAACGTGGGCTTTTTTGTCGGCTATAAAACCAAAAAAGACGATCAGGTTACGGTAAAAGTGGCCATTTCGCACGTCAGCGTGGAAGGAGCCAAAAAGAATTTACAGGCTGAAATTTCGCATTGGGATTTTGATAAAGTAAAAAACGACGCTCGCCAAACGTGGAATGAAGAACTTAAACGCGTAGCTGTCACAAGCAAAGACGAAGCCCAAAAACAGGTTTTTTACACGGCCTTTTACCGCAGTTTATTGGCCCAATACATCGGGCAGGACGTGGATGGTCAGTACATGGGAATGGATAAAAAAGTGCATACAGCCAAAGGGTATGACTTTTATCCGTCGTTTTCGTGTTGGGATACTTACCGCACACAACATCCTTTGTTGACGCTTGTTGCACCTGATCATGTCAACGATTTTGTTAAATCCATTGCCGCCAAAACCACTGAATTCGGGTGGCTGCCCGCACAACACTTTCGCAATACCTATAGGCCGAGCATGGTGGGTGACCACCTCATTCCGGTCATTGTGGACGCTTATTTTAAAGGCTACCGTGATTGGGACATCGAAGGATTATACGCCGCCATGCGCCGTAAAGCCTTAGAATCTCCGCCTGCAAACATACCGGCTTCCGCAGGTCGTGCAGGACTGGCGGATTATATTCGATTGGGATATGCTCCGTGCGACAGAACGACCGAATCGGTACCCAATACGATGGAGTTGGCCTACGATGACTGGTGCATTGCACGATTGGCAGAAGCGCTGGGCAAAAAAGAAGATGCCGCATTGTTTTATAAACGCGCTCAAAATTATAAAAACGTGTTTGACGCTTCCACCGCTTTTATGCGTCCGAAACGCGAGAACGGTACATGGTTGGAAGCCATCGGCACCAATCAACAAGCCATTGATTCGGTCGGAAGCCATCATTATTACCGCTACTTTGATCCCTTGTTGGTGGGCCGTCGCCCTAATCGGCATTACACCGAATCCAATGCCTGGCAATACCTCTGGTCGGTGCAACATGATCCGGCAGGTTTAATTCAGCTTCTTGGTGGGAATCAACCTTTTACAGAACGCCTTGATACTTTTTTTGCGATGGATGCTTCCATCAGCTTGCCAAAATATGTAGGTGTTGTTGGAACAATCGGTCAATATGTTCACGGGAATCAGCCATCGCATCACGTAGCCTACCTATACAATTACGCAGGCGCACCGTGGAAAACCCAGTATTGGGCACGCGAAATCATGGAACGTTTTTATCGTACCGGTCCGGGCGGCCTGTGCGGAAACGAAGACATGGGCTCATTGTCTTCTTGGTATTTGTTGAGTAGCATGGGCATTTATCCCGTTGCTCCCGGCAGTACACATTATGCCATTGGCAGTCCACTGTTCGATGAAATTGCATTCAATGTCGGTAAAGAAAAAACCTTTAAAATCATTGCTCAAAACACGTCTTCCAAAAATCGTTACATTCAGTCGGCTACGCTCAACGGTAAGTCTTTGGACAGAAGTTGGATAGACCACAACGAAATCATGGCAGGTGGAGAATTGGCATTTGTCATGGGGCCTGAGCCAAATAAATCATGGGCAACAGGCAAAGACGCCGCGCCGTATTCACAGTCGCAAAAGTAGCAGTCGCTCGCGGGACGCGAGCGACTGCCGTTCACACGAAATATATCCAAATCATGATAAGCAACATCCTAAAAACATTTACAATCACTTTGTTAGCCGCAACGACGTTCATCAGTCAGGCACAACAAACCTATGCCGAAAAACTCGGTTGGCCCAAAGGTGCCAAAGTCGTGATATTTCACGTGGACGACCCCGGTATGTCTTATTCGTCCAATCAGGGAACCATTAAGTCGGTGGAGCAGGGCGTGGCTACATCGTGCAGTATCATGTTTCCCTGTCCGTGGTCAGCGAGTTTTGTTAACTATATCCAAAAAAGTAATCCGAATCTGGACGCGGGCGTCCACTTGACGCTTACTTCGGAGTGGAAAGATTATCGTTGGGGGCCGTTGTCCGGTTATCAGAATGTGCCGAGTTTAGTAGACAAAGAAGGAAATATGTGGCACGAAGTAGCGCAAGTCGTTAAAAACGGCACGGCTGACGACGTTGAAAAAGAGATCAGAGCACAGGTTGAGCGGGCTTTACGAATGGGTCTGAAGCCCACTCACATGGACTCGCACATGGGAACACTTTTCGCGCATATCCCTTTTTTGGAACGCTATATCAAAGTAGGTGTTGAGTACGGCATTCCGGTAATGTTTCCCGGAGGAAATAATAAACTGCTTATTGAGTGCCAGAATTATCCCATCATGAAGAAAATGAAAGCCGAAGGGAAATGGCAGGAAGGGATGAAATTGCCGGAACCCGAAATGAATAAAATGACGGGCGCGGTCGGGCAAAAAATCTGGCAGTCGGGCTTGCCTGTGTTGGATGATCTGCACACCATCAGCGGCGATTGGAAACCCGAAAAACCCAATCCAACCCCCGAAGAGTGGGGCAACTACAAAGCCCAAAAATTCATCGAAACCCTCAATGCCATGCAGCCCGGATTAGCAATGTTCATTGTCCACAGCAGTGACGTGACTGACGCCTTCAAACACATCAGCGGCTCAGGCGGCTCGCGCTACGCTGACATGCTTTCCATGATGAGTCCGGAGTTAAAAGCTTATATTCAATCACAGGGAATCATTCTCACAACGTGGCGCGAAGTAATGGAACGACGCAAGAAAGTGAAATGACTTTGTCACCCCGGAGGGGTCTAAAAGCTTACGAATTAACAATTTGCAGAAAAGCAATTATATCACCATGCAAAGGCTTGTAGATGCCTCCGGCATGACAAATAAAAATTTAATGAAACTCCGTTATCCTTTCTTTTTTCTCTTCCTCTTAACCGATTTCTGCCCTCAAAACACCTTTGCCCAAACCTCCCCTATTATTCACTCTACACTGATTTTTCCCAACCAGGAAAAACACGTTCACGGCAGCAGTTTGGTCAATTTACCCAATGGAGATTTTTTGGCAACCTGGTTTTACGGAAGCGGTGAACGCACCTCCGACGATGTCAAGATCATGGGAGCACGTCTGAAAAAAGGCGAAACCGCTTGGAGTGAACCTTTCGAGATGGCCGACACACCTAATATCCCTGATTGTAATCCTGTTTTATTTCTGAATCAACAGGGCAAACTCTTTTTGGTGTGGATCGCCGTACAGGCCAACCAATGGGAACAGTCTATTTTACGTTTTAAAACTTCGACCGATTACGCCAAAAGCGGCCCACCTGTTTGGAATTGGCAAGACAATATTTTGCTGAAACCCGATGATAATTTTGCCAAAGAAGTAGCGTCCAAATTCAAAACTCTTCCTGAAACTCACTTAGGTTGGGCCGGTTATGCACATAAATATGATGACCTTATCATTGAAGCTGCCAAAGATGCACCCAAACGCAGCATCGGCTGGATGACGCGCATCAAGCCGATGTTAATGGAAAACGGTCGCATCGTCTTGCCGCTCTATTCCGACGGTTATAATTTTTCACTTATGGCTATTTCCGATGATTTTGGCACAACATGGAAACCAAGTCTGCCACTCGTAGGCCGCGGGCCGATTCAACCTGCATTGGCAAAACGTAAAAATGGAAATTTGGTCGCGTATCTGCGCGATAGCGGTGACGGCCCCACGCGCGTACACGTCAGTGAATCTTCCGACAAAGGAGAAAGTTGGACTGCCACTACTAAGATTGACATTCCCAATACGGCAAGTGTTGAATTATTGACCTTAAAGGACGGTAAATGGGCATTTCTGGGCAATGACATTGACGACGGTCGCTATCGAATGAGTCTCTATCTCTCTGACGATGAAGGCAAAACGTGGAAGTGGAAAACGCGTCTCGAAGATCACGACCCCAAACAGGGAGGCTATTCGTATCCTTGCCTGATCCAAACCGCTGACGGTCTACTGCACATCACTTATTCCGCTCACGCAGCAAAAAATAATAAATCCATTAAATACGTAGTGGTTGACCCGAAAAAAATGACGAATCCCTGAGGCGGTTTTGCGGGTGATAACACCCGCAAAGGCAGAATGTTGGCAGAAAGCACCAACATCCTCACCTAAACTTAATTTGCAGTCGATAACAGACGCAAAGCCGGAAGTTCAACAAACTTTTCTATTGCATTCAGCATATAGAAAAGTTTTTGTTTTAAATAACTTGACAGTTATTTAAAATTCGCTCATTTTACCCTGATATTCATTTCTACTGCAATGGAAAGATTAAGAAAACACATTGAGCAAGTTACCGCCATCAGCGACGAGGAGTTTGAATACATTAAGTCATTTTTCTCGTTGAAAAGAGTGCGTAAAAATCAATACCTTATCAATGAAGGGGATGAAGTTAAATACGAATTCTTTGTTTTGTCAGGCATTTACAAGGTCTTTTTTGTGGATGAACAAGGCAAGGAATTCATCCTTCAATTTGCTCAGGAAAACTGGTGGATGTCAGACTATTGCGCGTTTTTTAAACAAAAAAATGCAACCATGTATGTAGAATGTATGGAAGATGGGGAAGTGCTGTTCTGTAGCCTGCAGGCCAGAGAAAAACTTTCTGCCGAGCTGCATAAAATAGAGCATTTCTTTAGAATTAAACTCACCAATGGGTATGTAGCCTTACAGGAAAGAATTAAATTGCTTCTCTCAAGTACGCCGCAACAACGCTACGAAGCTTTTTCCAAATTATACCCGGATTTGATTCAACGAGTACCCAAAAAATTCATTGCCGAATACCTCGGTGTCAGCCGGGAAACCCTCAGCAGGCTCTATTCCAAATAATCACAGAATTTTCTTCGACCTGTGCCGGTGTGATTTGGCTCACACTTTTTTAGTGATTTCGCTCCTTAGAGCCCGGGCTATGTGTGTGTTAGTTTTGCCATTGAAATCAAAACACAACAACACTTATAGTCATGGACTTACAACTTGCTCAGAAAAAAGTACTTATCTCCGGTTCTACCGCAGGAATCGGATACGCGATTGCCAAGGGATTTGCTAAAGAAGGAGCGATTGTTTACGTAAACGGTCGTACGCAAACCGGCGTTGATAATGCCGTTTCTAAAATTTTCTCGGAAGTTCCTCACGCTACGGTAGAAGGTATCGCCGCCGACCTCGCCACAGAAGAGGGGTTCAAAATTCTCACTCAACAATTGCCTTCGGTTGATATTTTAGTCAATAATCTTGGGCTTTTTGAACCGGTTGATTTTTTTGAATCAAAAGATGAAGATTGGTTGAAACTTTTCAACATCAATGTCATGAGTGGTGTTCGACTGACTCGCTTCTATATGCCTCAAATGTTGCAAAATAATTGGGGTAGGGTCGTCTTTATTTCCAGCGAATCAGGCATCCAGATTCCTACCGAAATGATTCATTACGGACTCTCTAAAACCGCTCAACTATCTCTTACGAACGGTTTGGCACAACTCACCAAAGGTACTCAGGTAACGGTTAATGCCGTACTCCCCGGCCCTACCTTTTCCGAAGGAGCCGAACGCTTCTTTGGTGAGCTGGCCACCCAAAGAAACACTTCAATTAAAGAAGTGGAACATCAATATTTTACCGAAACTCGGCCATTGAGTTTGCTCCAACGTTTTATCACGCCCGATGAAGTGGCGGCTACTGTACTTTTTATAGCGAGCGAGTGGGCGGCTGCTACCAACGGCGCAGCCATAAAAGCAGACGGCGGCATCTTAAAAGGCATTCACTGAAATGTGTGATTTGGATCACACGATAATAGTGATTCAGGTCCTCTCCCATCTCGTTATCCGAGTATACCTTTGTTACACAATAATTCTCCATAACAATCTTACATTTAACCACTTACAAAAATGAAAAAGCAAATCTTAATCATCGTTTCCAATGCCAATGCCATTGGTCCTAACCATAGAAGAACAGGTACTTTTTTACCGGAAGTAGCTCACCCTTATGCTGAATTTGATAACGCCGGCTACCAAATCGACTTTGCAAGTCTATCGGGCGATACACCTTATTTAGACGCACTGAATTTAGCCGATGACCCCGACAATTTGAAGTTTTTGACCGGTAAAGGATGGGCCGAAATGCAAAAAGCGAAAAAGCTCGAAAACGTAGATGTCAGTGCATATGATGCCGTATTTGTTCCGGGCGGGCTTGCTCCAATGGTAGATATGCCGGAAAATCCCCTGCTCAAAAAAGTAATTGCCGAAACCTACGAACGCGGTGCTGTAGTTGGAGCCGTGTGTCATGGCCCTGTATCGCTGTTGAACGTAAAATTGAGCAACGGCTCTTACTTGGTAAACGGCAAACATATTGCCTCATTTACCACAGCCGAAGAAGATCATTACGCTCGCCCGGATGTGTCTTTTGACTTACAAACCGCACTTTCCAACCAAGGAGCTATCTTTCATGCCGCAGCACCGTGGTCAGCCAACAGTATAGCCGATGGCACTATTGTCACCGGACAAAACCCGGCTTCGGCAAAAGGAGTGGGTGAAAAGATGATTAACATTCTGGAAGCAAAAGCTTAATACTTCCACTCACCTTGTTCTTCAACTAATGTTTGAAGGGCAAGGTGCTTTACATTATCTAAAAAACAATTTAAAACGACTACTCCGATGGCACAGCAAGCAGTTTATACATTTGCCAAATGGCAGGTAAAAGAAGGTCAGTTGGAATCTGTTCAAAATCTTTTTTCGGAAGTGATCGAAAAAAGTACCGGCGAAGAGGGCAATTTATTTTACAAAATTCACCAAAGCCTTTCTGACCCCAATACGTTTTTGTTGTATGAGGGATACAAGGACGAAGCTTCTTTGGAAACTCACAGAAACTCTGATCATTTTAAGCAAATTGTCGTAGGACAAATAGTTCCGCTATTACAACACAGAGAAGTCGTGATAACGCATGAGTTTTTGTAAGAGAATTACATTTTTTCAGCCTCCAAGTCGACTTGGAGGCTGAAAAAATGTTTTAAATAGGCTTAACTATTTTGCGTTCGCAGCCTTCTAAAGAGTAAAAACGAACAACAAGTTAGCAATTTGGTTATTTTCCGGCAGAAAGTTTTTGCTTAATATCCATGACAAAATCAACAGTAACTCCTGCGATTTTAGCGATTTTATCAAGAGCCATATCAGTTTCTTTCAATAGATTTTCAACGATTTTTCTTTTTGCTTTGACTACAAAGTAATCATTTTCTTCGTTTAAATATTTTGCGATGCTCTCCATGATTTCGTCGATTTGTAAGTCTAATTTACGCAGTTCTGCTAAGATACGCAACTGATTTATATATTTCTTTAACGTCAAATCTGTGCCGGTGGTTTCTTCAAGTCGGTCAACTATATTTCCAATTGCTGTTTCAGGTTTGTCCGGCCCAAAATTACTCAGCACTGCAAAAACGATTTCTTCGGGCTTTCCTGACTTTAAAAAAAGGTGATAATCAATAGCTTTAATAGAGCGCAGATGATACCTAAAACGCAAATCTTCCATCAACAACTCTGTTTCCATTTGCGGACCTGTTTTACCAAGAAATATCACGAACTGGCGAATAGGCAATTTGTATTTATGAGCAAGCATAATGCAATATTCCGCCATTCTATAAACCATCTCCGGTTCATCAGCTACCTGAAACTCAATTTGTAACACAAATGTATTACCCAAATTATCTGTTACTTTTTTAAGTACATCGGGTTTCCGTTCTTTGGTATGTTGTATATCGTCGGGCAATTCTTCCAAAGAAACAGCCGTAATCCCAAGCACATTCTGCATAAGACTTGGGATTACGGCCTCTATATTTTCTTTAAAAATCTTGTCGTATTGATTGGCTTGTTTTCGATTTTGCTTCATGCGCAAAACTACAAAGAATCAGAATTTCTGAAAATCAAAAATAAAAGAAGGCTATTAGACGATACGATTAGCGCCTACCGTATTACAAACACTCTTACTCTCCTGCCTTCATAGGCACCTTTCGAAATACTGCAAATAACTTGGGCATGGTTTGTTGTAAGCTATTGATTTTAATGCCTTTGCAGAAAAAAAAACACCTGCAAAGACCTTGAAATTCATTAAAATTCGTGCAATTCAAACATCGCTTCAATTTCAACGGGGATATTGTCGGGTAAGGTTCCCATTCCTACTGCGCTTCTGACGCCGATGCCGTTTTCGACACCCCACACTTGGGCAAACAACTCGCTACACCCATTGATGACGTACGGATGACGCAAAAAATCGGAAGTACAGTTCACCATTCCCAAGACTTTCATCACTCTTTTTACTCTATCCAACGACCCCACATGGGTTTTGATGGTTGAAAGCATGGTTAATCCAACCTGACGGGCCGCCAGTTTTCCCTGCTCAATGTCCAAATCTTCACCTACTCGGCCAATGATCAAGCTTTTATCATCCTGAACAGGCCCATGACCGGACAAAAACAGGTATTTACCGTCTATTAAAAAAGGTTTGTAAACACCGAGAGGCGCCGGGGCCGGCGGTAATGCTAACCGGAGCAAAGCAAATGCCTCTTCCGGGCTAATGGTTTCAATGATCGTCATTGTTGATTACTTATTTTTATTCTTGTTTTGATGAAAAAGCAGCGCAAAATTTTACCACAAAGTTCTCAAAGATCCACCTTCACGTTGGAGGTGCTTTAACTTCGAGTACTTTGTGGTAAAGAAATAAAGAGTAGGGTAAAGGTATTTTACAACTTGAGAGAAACAGATAGGAAATTATTACTTATCCCACCAAACACGCGTCAACAGATCATCAACACCTTGTCGTTGGACAGCTTCCGTGTATGAACTTCTATTTAACGTTTGTTCTAAAACCGGATACAGGAATCGACGAAAAATCTTACCTCCTGTGGCATTTCCGGGATATACATTTGGTACTAAGTTAGGGTAGCCCGTGCGACGATAATTGTTATAAACTTCCTGAGCATCAGGAAAAATACCGGTCCAAAACTGATAATAGATCTGCTCGGTTTGCTCGGCTACCGTGCCACTCGCCTTTAACGCATGCGATGCTATGTAGCTATCAATACGGCTTTTGTCAATCACGTTAGTGGTGCCACTGATCAGATCCCATTGCTGCATCGCGGCACGGATTCCTGTTTCGTACAAGACAGAAGCCGGTTCGGTTTTATACCAACCTTTTATAGCTGCTTCGGCCAATAAGAAATTAGACTCGGCCGCCGTAAACAACAACAGCGGCGCGTCTACCTTCAAAACGGTCGTTTGTTTAGGTTCTGAATAGGTCACAAAATCAGCAGGTTTCGTTCCGTTGATGGTCGCCGGCATTCCTTTTTGAATACTTTCAGTCGAATTGGCCACTCCGTTGACGTACACCACCGCCAAGACACCGAGACGAGGGTCGTTATTGGTTTTCAATGAATTGATAAATACATCCTGGTATTTACCGCCTTCGGTGTTGTTGACACCATCGGCGCGGAGGTAATTATCATTCAACAGCTGCCAGGCAATGGGGTTCTTGTTGATATTTTGCCCTGATGCCAGGTAGTTCATTTTCGCAATGTCTGCATAGTCACGGATCACGCCGCCTGCGACGGCTTTGGTTACCCAAGTTTGGGCAGCCGTCGCATCGACTTTGGACAGGCGCATTCCCAAACGCAACATAAGCGAATACGCGAATTTTTTCCATTTGGTCACATTACCCTGATAGATCAGATCCGAACCGCCAAAGGTAGTGGCGTTAGCCGCATCCAAAGAGGTAGCCGCTGTTTCCAATTCTTTGAGCATATCCGCATAGATCGCACTCTGAGTATCGTATTTAGGTTGGAAAACAGACAGGTTGTATCCTTGCGCTGCATCTGAGTAGGGAATATCACCGTACAGATCCGTCAGGCGACTGAAGCAATACACCCGCCAAATACGCGCGGTAGCGTAGAGGTTTACTTTGGAAGGGTCATCTTTTACCGCTTTGATTACTTCCATTACCTCATTGATCTGATTGGGGTACGAATTGGTAAAAACACCACCCGTCGCATTGACCTGTGAGGCAGTATATTTAGAACCGAAACCCTCTACGTCGTTGTAGCTTGTGGTGTATTGCATCAAACCAAACAAAAGGCTGCCTTTGTTACCGCTATTGGCGGCTCCGTCGTATAACGCTTTGCTGAAAATATAGGGCGTTGTAGGAACAGACACCGCATTGGGGTTGGTATTGATTTCGACGAAATCTTTATCGCAGGAGGCAAGCAACGTCATGCCGCACAGAGCGAAAACGGGGAGTTTATATCTTGAAAATAAGTGTTTCATAGTCTTGTACTTAGGTTAAAATTTCAGGTTCAGGTTAATCCCATACGAACGTGTACGAGGCAATCCAATCGACTCAATGCCTTGAGCGGCACCGTTGGTCAAACCCTGTTCCGGGTCAAAATTGTCCGTCTTTTTGTACAGAATCAAAAGGTTACGTCCCACCAACGACACACTTGATGATTTTACACCCAGTGACTTCAACAGACCCGTAGGTAAATTATATGAAATGATGATCTGACGTAGCTTCACAAAACTTGCATCGTGGACAAACAACTCCGTGTACCGGTTCAGGTTGTTGTAATACGCACTTCTCAAATTGGCCACCGGCACCGTGTACGAATAAGCATCGCCTTTGGAATTAACCCCTGTCAATGCCAACCCATTTTCACGGCCCGGCAAGGTTGACTTCAGTAGTCCCAAACGCGTAGCATAAACTTCCATTACGGAGAAAATACTGCCGCCAAATTTGCCGTCTACCAAAGCGTCAAACGTGAAGTTCTTGTACTTAAAGGTATTGGTCAGACCCATTGTATAAGGATGCACGCCATTGCCCAGGTACTGGTTATTGTCGGTTTGTAACGGGAGGTTAGCATTGGTATCATAAATAATGTTTCCCGCCGCATTTTTCTGCATACGGTACCCATAAATTCCGCCGAAAGGCATCCCTACCTGGTTGTTGATGAACGCATTACCATTGGCAGAGTTTCCGATAGAAAAGGTCGAAATTCCATCTGCCAATTTCAAAACTTCACTTTTGTTATAGGCAAAATTGAAACTTGTATTCCAACTGAAATCCGTCGATTTGACCGGCATTCCTTCAATCAACAATTCAATTCCTTTGTTGCTCAACTCACCCGAGTTTAAGATCGCACTCGTATAACCCGATGCTCCCGAAATAGGAACGCTTACAATATCATTAGTTGATTTTTTGTCGTAAAGCGCCGCATCAATATTCAGACGTCTGCCAAATAAGCTTGTCGTAAAACCAAGCTCAATGGTGGTTGAGGTAAACGGTTTCAATTCTGCATTGGTAATCGAAGCGGAACTTACATTTTGGAGCGGCACCGAACTCGCACTCGGTATGCTGCTGTAAGCGAGGTTAATGGCGTAAGGGTCAGGGCCTCCTCCGCCCACTTGCGCCCACGAACCACGCAATTTGAGGAAATCAACGGCGTCCGGCATTTTCACCACATCCGAAAGCATGAAGCTTGTTCCGACACTTGGGTAGAAGATCGTGTTGTTTTTAGGGCTCAACGTCGAAAACCAATCCTGACGACCTGAGAGGGTAAGGAACAGGAAATTTTTGTAGTCCAAATCTGCCGACCCAAACACTGAGTTTGTCTTGACCGTGCTTGCCACAGGAGTAGCCGTCGACGTAGCCAAGTTTGAATAGCTGTAGAAATACGGAATCGTATAGCCTTGGCCATAGAAATCAAATTGGTTGTTTTTAAATTGACGCGTATTTGCTCCTGCCAACGCTGACAATCCCAACGACTGTCCAAATCGGGTATTGTAAGCCGCCGTGATCATGCTGTTGGTTTCCGAAACATCCGATTTAATGCCATCGTATTGACCCTGAGGAATATACTGTCCGCCCGTTGGCATGATACTCGTAAAATTGTAATTGTAAAAATCGCGCGTAGTGATCGCCTTCAACGTCAAATTTTTCAAGATGTCGTACGAAATGGACGTTTGACCAATGAAGCGGTCTTTGGTATCGGTTTCTTTAAATTTATTGATGAAGAAATAACCGTTTGTTACAATGCCTGCATCATTCCAGAAGATTTCGTTGCCGCTTGCATCGTGGCCCGGCGCCAACCAACGCACATCAACCGTATTGGCTACTTCGTAGGCCATCCAGTTGGGGTTGCCCAAGGCATCTCCCGCAATCGGGCGGTTATTTCCCTGCTCACGGTTGTACTGAACTACGGCTTCGGCTCTGAGGCGGTCGCTTAGTTTCGCCGAAACAGTTAAGTTCGCCGACTTGCGATTATAGGTATTAGACGGTAACACACTTTTTGCGTTCAGATCGGCCAACGAAAGGCGATACGTTACCGCATCATTTCCGCCCGACAACGCAATCGAATTCGTGAAGGTTGTTCCCGTTTGGTAGAAATTTTTCAAGTTATTTTTTTGGGCAACGTAAGGGTGCGTTTTGCCATCCGCCGCTACATAATCAGTAGAGCCGTCAATTTTCGACCCAAACGAACGCCTTCCGGTAGCTTGCGCCTGTGCGAGGGTGGTAGGTTTTACGCCACCGTCTCCCTGTCCGTATTCATACTGAAAATCAGGGAATACCGACACATTTTCCATTGTAAAAGTGCCATTGTACTCCACTCCGATTCCTTTTTGTGTTTTCCCTTTTTTGGTCGTGATCAAAATAACGCCATTTGCCCCGCGAGAACCGTACAATGCTGCCGCAGCACCGCCTTTCAGCACGGTCATCGACTCAATATCATCAGGATTGATCGCGGCGATACCGTCACCACGGTCGGTTCCTGCTTTTGTTCCGAGGCCGTTGGCCAATGAACTGCCGCCCGGTACGCTGTTGTCAATCGGCATCCCGTTGATAACGTACAAAGGTTGGCTATTGCCTGTCAACGAACCATTTCCACGAATTACGACGCGGCTTGAACCACCCGGCCCGGTCGAAAGTCCCGTTGCGTTTACCCCTGCAATTTTCCCCGTAAGCGCATTCGCTACGTTGTTTTCGCGGGCTTGGGTAAAGCCGGTGCCTGCTATTTCGGTGACGGAATAGGAAAGTGCTTTCTTGTCCTTTTTAATACCGAGCGCCGTCACTACCACTTCGGCCAATTCCTGCGCACCTTCTTTCAATTGCACATTCACGGAAGTTTGGGCCGGGCTGACCGATAACTCAGATGGTTCGAATCCGATAAAACTTACCACAAGGGTAACATTCGCAGCCGCAAGATCGTCGGGAAGAGAAAGTTTAAAATTGCCTTGCGCGTCGGTACTTGTCCCGATGCGTTGGTTTCCTTTGACAACCACTGAAGCTCCAACGATAGGGCTTGCATCCTTTGCAGACACTACGCTTCCTGTTAACTCACGAGACAGTACAGATTTTGCAGGATTTTCAGCTACAGCAGTTCCTTTCTCATACGCTCTTGCATACGAAAAAGGACTTAAAGTCAAGCATCCAACCATTGAAAGCCATAGGAGACGTTGATTTTTTTTAAGAAGTCGATTTTTTTTCATATAGAGTTAGACAGTTAGATATGCACCATACGTTGCAACAAATGCGTCAATAATTTGCAACTATTGCGCAATATTAAGCGATTATTTTGCAAAAACTGCAAATTTCGCAATAAAATATTACAACATTTTTGCAAAACAAGTGTTTATACTTACGGATTCTGCTGTTTTTGCAATATTATAAACAACAGGTGGCAGTCATGCGCATTTTTTCATACCTTTGCAGAGTACAGTCATATATTAATATTCTACAAGAAAATGTCAGTCAGTTTGCTTAAGAAGGAGCGAAAAGGGTTGATTTTGCAGGAAATCAATGTCCACACCCGCATCTCGTTGAATGAATTGGTAGAAAAACTCAATGTATCGGAAGATACCGTTCGAAGGGATTTGAATGAACTTTCAGAAGACGGAGAAATCATCAAGATTCGTGGTGGAGCCATGTCGAAAGCCTATCATCACAATTCAAATCTTGATGAAACGTATGCTCATTCTCAAAAAGAGACCATTGGCAGAAAATTGCTGAGTTTATTGCGGGAAGGAATGCTGATCCTCATAGGTGGCGGCACTACCATTCGCGAATTTGTCAAACTCATTCCCGACGATTTCTCGGCCACTTTTATGACCATAAACCCGCTCACCGCCGTAGAATTATTGGATAAACCCAATGTCGAGATCATTCTTATCGGAGGGCAATTATCGCGCTACAGTCAAATGTCTGTGGGGGGCGAAGTGCATCAGCGCCTTTCGGAAATGAAGGCAGATTTATGCATTATTGGTACGAATGCCATTGATGCCCAAATCGGATTGACCGATTCGGATTGGGAAACGGTACAGGTGAAAAAAGCAATGATGAAAGCCTCCGAAAAAGTGGCAGTTCTTGCCATTTCGGAGAAGTTGAATTCGGTAATGAAGATGAAAGTAGCTGACTTGAATGAGATCGACTACCTCATTACTGAGCTTCCCGCCAATGCGACGGTATTGGCTCCCTATCAGAACAGTAAACTGCGCGTATTGTAGCGTTTGCCGAAGTTGGTGGAAAACATCAGCATCTTCGTTCAACTTACCCCTGATTTGCGGGTGATAAAACCATAGCCGTTTGGCCAAGAAGCCGCTTCGGAGAAGCCATACCTTTGTAGCGATTTATCATCACCCATTTACAAGGCTTCGGAGAAGCCCAACACCTAATATTAATTTGTGGCTGGACTTCTCCGAAGCCGAAATATGTCAAAATCAAATCATCTACAAAGGTTAAACCTCTCCGAGGTTCTTAAAGGCATAATATCCGGTTATCGACCCTAATCCATGGTCTGTGTCTCCACTGACCTTATATATCTTCGTGGGGTTGTGGGCAGTGTCTCACAGCACTTTCTGTAAAATTTTAATTTTTAATATACCCGGTCTGTGGTGACACAGACCACGGATTAGAAGCCCAACCACAAATTAATGTTGGGCTTCTCCGAAGCCGAAATGTATCAAAATCAAATCATCTCTACTACAAAGGTCAAACCTCTCCGAGGTTCTTAAAGGCATAATATCCGGTTATCGACCCTAATTAAGGCTATCGAGTCCAGCCCTCACGAACTACTTTGAAGAATATAAAAGCTATTTTTTCCCCTTTGGTTTCTGAAATAAATAACTTTCGTCTTTCGGAAGAAAACGCTCAAGCCAAGGCACCTCAGAAGCGGTAAGGCTTTGAGCACCTGCTTTGAGGGAGTCGAACGAAGTGCCGCGTTGGCGAATCAAAATTTCGCGCCCGGCCAAAGGTTCCCCTAAATGACTGTCGCTGAAATTATAGGTAGTGCAGATACAGCTTAATGTATCGGCGTGCATCCAGTCGGCGTTTTCGCCCCAAATCCCGCAATTGAAATGCCTGTATCCTACGGGATTTTTGTAGCCGCTACCGTTTTGATAAACGTTGACAAAAAAATGAAGTTGGGGCGAAGTGCCGCCAATAAATTCCGTCCAGCCGTCAAACTCAATAGCTTTCCAGTAGCGTTTCAGCGCCAAATAGCCGTGGTCATCGACCGAAATTTGCCAAGCTATTCGATTGAAGGTATAACCGTCCTCTTTGCCGCGCGCTTCGTAGGAGCGGTTGTAGCTGTACCAACTTCCTACAACACCCTTGGCTAACGTAGTGGTATCGGCCACTGAGCGGATCACTTTTCCCTCGCTCTTTTCTTTGTTAAAAAACCATCCCCACCCCACAACCGCAAGAAACCCGACACAAGCAACGACCGCCACCGCTTTCCAACGTTTTTCGGTTTGACGAAGGCCTTCATGTGTCTTGATAAGTTGTTGAAAATCTGCATTGAGAGCTACCGATTGGTTTTCCCATTGGGAAGAATCCGACGAAGCTTTGCTTACACCGCTACGAACCGACGCAGCATCAAAACCGTGGGCATGACGATAGTCGTCGAGGGTAACAAATCCAAGTGTACGAACAAGCGCCAGCATAAAATGGTCAGTGGTTCCGATGTACGTTTTGGAAGATTTGAGAAGGTCATCGTGTCGGTCACGAAAGGTGCTGCCCCCAAATTTGTAGGTCTCCGGTCCAATGCCTTTTTCGTGAAGTTCAAGGCTTTTTCGGTGAGTGGCATGACCGACAAACGTGGGCAACTGCCGTTTTAGTTGCTTTTCAAAATTACTGTTTTTAGACCAGCTTGCATTGCCTAATACTTGGTTCATTGAGTGCGGGGGCGTTCGAAAATCAGTGTATGGAAGACCCAATTCTTCCCGGAAATACACTTCGAGTACTTGATTCCAAAGTTTTTCAAACAGCGGTCGGGCAACTTCAATATTCATGGTAAAAACGGTAGATTGGAACCTGTCACCTGGTAATTTTCGAAACGCAATTTAACTTTTTTAAGCGATTACCTCCATTTTATTAATTCTTGGTAAAAGAAGGCTGCCTCTACCCCCTTTTGCTTTTTTAATATTGATAATCAACACATTAACTATATGTAATCTTACTGTAACCAACGCTTACACAGCGAGCGATCAGTAGTTACCCTTGACTTTGGCCGGCAAAAGTCCTCAATTTTAGGTCAATTAAATCAGACAATACAAACCTTGATCTTTTATGATGAATCCTAAACTTTCAAACCCGTCGCTCTGGCAAAAAATAAGCGACTTTCAATTAGACGATTCGTCTGAAGCTGCGGTGCAGTTTTCGGACAAATTGATCAAAGAAACAAAGTGGGCGCCCGATTTTGCGAAGCGGGCTATTGCCGAATATAAGAAATTTTTATATCTCTGCCTAACCCTACCACAGGGCGCGTCACCCTCAGAGGTGGTGGATGAAGTTTGGCATTTGCATTTGACATACACAGTGAGCTACTGGCAAAAACTGTGCGGCGATGTACTGCAACGACAACTGCACCACTATCCCAATAAAGGAGGAACGTCCGAAAATCAACGCCACCTGGAATGGTACGCCGATACGCTGACAGCCTACGTAAAAGAGTTTCAGGAATTGCCACCGGCGGATTGCTGGTCATTGCCCAAAGGACTTGATTTAACACAATATCTAGCGCCAACGTCCCCGTTTCGAGCACCTATATTGCAGGTAACACCTATTTGGGAAGGAAAGGGGTATTGGCCGGTAGGAGCAGCGCTGACAGGCGTAATGTCACTGTTTCTGTTTACGTTATCAGGGCCTCACTTTTTGCCGGCGTATTTTCTTCTGATGGCTTGGGCTTGGTGGGGAACGTATCACAAAATCCGTTTTAAGAAACAGGTCTTGCAGGAAGCAATGCGTCAGTTACACCCCTATCATTTTGCCGCTTTATTTAAGGATACGGAAACGGTATTCCGAACCCTCGTGGCGGATTTTGCCGAAAGGGGGTGGATTCGCTATCACTCTGAGGATAAGTTTGCCTACGATAATCAAATTCAGCAACCGATGATGTACTCGCTGCAAGCTCAGGACGAAGAAGTAATGCCCGCCGAGCGCCTGCGAGGATTGTTATATCCTTATGCTAAAGCCATCACCCAAGCAACAACTTTCGTTAAGAATAAACTTTCGCAAGACCGGGGAGTAACTATGTTTCAGTGGTGGGTAATGCTGATTGGAACAGCGAGGTTATGCCAGGGGATTCTCAACGGAAAACCGGTGATTTTTCTGCTGTTGCTCATGATCGTTTATGTCATTGTTTGGGTGATAATGTTAACAACATCTTTGATAGACCGCAATATGAGCGCTTCGTACCAGGCAACCGATTGGGGAACGCAAATTACGACAGGAGCTTTAGCGTTTATGTTGTTCAACGCTTCGTATAGTTTAGGAAATGACCAAACGCTTCAACGAGTGTTTCACAAAACTTCTGCCTCCGGCGACGGAGCAGGATGGCTGGGAGGAGCTATCTACGCCAGTTCTTCCGATAAAAGCGGCGGAGGAGGTGCGGGATGCAGCAGTGGCGGCGACGGAGGAAGCGGTGGATGTGGAGGGGGCTGCGGCGGTTGCGGTGGGGGTTGTGGCGGCGGCAGTTAAATGAATGACGAATGTTCAATGATAAATGACCTGTCGGGAGGTTCTTTTTCCATCAAAGAATTTGTAGGTTTACGCATTGAAGTGCTTTGTTCCGTTTTGCATATTGATCGTTGTCTTAACTCATTTATAGATGAAACTCGCTTACTTTTTGCTGCTTTTTGTTACGCCCTTTTTATTTGCCCAAAAGAAATCGGCACAAACCTTAGAGAATGAAATCAATCCGATCATCGAAAAATACATCTCCGAAAAAAAGATCCCGGGAGCAGTGCTTGCTGTCAAAAAGGGAGATAAAGTAATTCTCCAAAGAGCATATGGCTACGCCAAATTGAAAGAATTTGACGGTTCGATGGCTGAACACCCTGAATTAATGACCGTAAACCATTTGTTCGATATTGCATCGTTGACCAAGGTAATCGGAACAACCACTGCCATCATGAAACTCCACGACCAAGGGCGACTGAACGTGGAAGACCCGGCTTCCAAGTACATAAAAGGGTTTGATGAGGGCGACAAAAAGAAAATCACTATCCGGCATTTACTGACCCATACGTCGGGGCTGTACGAGTGGTATCCATTGTATTATTTCTCCAACAAACGAGCGAGCACGTTCTCATTTATCAAGCAGCTTCCGCTGAAATATCCGGTAGGCGAAGGCCGTCATTATTCGGACTTAGGCTTTACGCTCTTGGGAGAAATCATTGAAAATGTTTCGGGTCAGCCATTGAACATCTACCTGAAAACTGAAATTTTTGCCCCGCTCAAAATGACCCAAACCGGTTATAACCCCGATAAAAATTCCAATCGCTTCGCGGCCACCTCCCCGGGAAATCCGTACGAAAAACGCATGGTGGAAGACTCTACATTGGGATTTACGGTGAAGGGGTTAGACCCCCAAAGTTGGAAGGGTTGGCGGCAATATCTACTGCAGGGCGAAGTAAACGATGGCAATGCATGGTATGCCAATGAAGGAATTTCGGGAGCAGCCGGGCTTTTCTCGACCGTAAACGACCTTCAAAAATTGGTGGATATGCTGAAAAACAAAGGCCAAATAAAAGGTAAGTCGTTTATTTCAGCGAAAACCATTGCCTTATTTCTGACACCCGACAGCTTCAAAAACGGCCTCGGTTGGATGATGGACCCTCAAAATGCGTTTATGCGCAATGCGCCTGCGGGCACCTTTGGTCATACGGGTTTTACGGGCACGAGCATAACAGTAGTACCTGAGCAAAAACTCTCGGTGATTCTTCTCATCAATCGTCAAAATATGGGTTTACAGCCCTCAAGAGACTATTTCAACCCCAATCCCATCCGAGAAGCAGTGATTAAGGCGGTTTTAAAATGGGATAATGAGTAAAACTATTGCATTTGCCTGCAATGAAGCAAAAGCTTTCGGGTTTTATAAAATAGATATTGCTCTAGCAAAAAGTCGGGTTGTGAGCAACCCTCTGCACGTAGAGTGTTCCCCTGTGCAGAGGGTTGCTCACAACCCGACTTTTTGCTCAGAGAATGGCCTGCTATTTCAAATACTCTGAAGTTTATTCTCAAGCACTTAACACGTTGAAAATGCTGAGTTTCCGAAAAACGGGAGCAACTCAACTTTTATAACTTTCTCGTTGTATCTTTTCTCTTGAAGCAGGCATGGTAAGTGTCCGTACCGGACAGCTCAACCTCCCTTTTTTCTTCCTCACAAATAGCCTTAACGCCAAGATACGGCGTATTATAAACGTCAATGCGATTCACTAAATCCATTGTGTTCCATTCAACACCAATACCCACAATTTATGAAGTTTACATTTCTTACTTTGGGCGTTCTGCTCAGTTCATCCCTGATCTTTGCTCAAAAACCCAAACAACCTGTCTACAAAGACATTCCCTACGTACAGGATTATAGTATAAAATACTATTTCAACGAAAATATTGAGCCGCACAAAGCCTATACTGATCTTAACGGCGCGATCAAAGTAAGCACTAAATCAGGCTTATATCAGCCCTATGCCGGGCAATTTTTATATCCCGGTACGTTGGCAAAAGACGTTTCTTACCGTCCCATTGCCGATAAGAAAATTGCCAATTTGGGCTTGTATCAACAGCAGTTTGTGATGGTTGACGATAAAGCTGTGTTGAGCAACGCATGGGCGGGTAAGCTCTTTACAAAACATTCCATGCCTGATGCTTATCTGTTGGCGGGAGGAAAAGACTTTGGCTTTTTGATCTCCAACGGAACACAATTGGAATACTTACCCAAAGAAGGAACCGCTTGGAAGGAAAACAGTAGCGGTAAAATTCTGGACTTGAAGTATGATGCAGGCAGTAGCGTATTCTACGTTTTGACCGAAAACTCCGTTTATTCTCTTTCGGAAAAAGATAAAAACCTTCAAAAAGTCTATTCCGCCAGCGACCTGACATGCTTTGAGTTGTATTCCGGAAAGATCATTGTAGGCACTAAAAACGGTTACCTTGAACTAGACAAAACGGGCAAAGTTGTCACGCCGATTCAGCAAAAGCTGCCGTGGCCCGAACTCACCTGTATTTCTCTCATTGACAACCGGTTATGGTTTGGTTCTACTTCCGGGGCATTCATGCGAAAATCCGATGGCAAATTTAATTACTATGCATCTGAACGCTGGATTCCTTCTGACAAGGTTGTACACATTTCTAAAGGTGACGAAGAATCGGTATTGATTTTGACCGAAAAAGGCTTAAGCAAGATCGTCTTTACCAAAATGACATTACATGAAAAAGCGCAGTATTACGACAAACAGGTACGCACTCGCCATATTCGTAACGGATTCAATGGAACCTTGGCCCGCTTGAAAAACGGTAATTTGTCCACAGGAACATTGCAGGATTCGGACAATGACGGCCTTTGGACTTCAATGTATCTGGGCGGTGAAATATTCCGTTATGCCGTCACCAAAGACCCAAAAGCTCTGCAAAACTGCCGTGAATCGTTGGAAGCGATGGAACGACTTTATTCTATCAATGGCGTGCCGGGATTCCCGTCGCGGTCGTTTGAAAGAACGGGTTATAAATTTCAGGACAAACCCTGGCGCCGCGCCTCCGACCCCGAATGGGATTGGAAGTCAACCACCAGCAGCGATGAAGTGATCGGACACATTTTCGCCTTTGGTGCGATGGCCGAATTGATCGAAGACAAAGACCTGAAATCGCGCTCTATCGCGCTTATTGATACCCTCATGAGTCACATCATCAGCCATGATATGTACCTTGTGGATTGGGATGGCAAGCCTACTTTGTGGGGCAAATGGCACCCGGATTACGTTAATTCTTTTCCGACCAACGTAGGCGACCGCAAGCTCAATTCGTCCAATATCACAGCCATGCTGCAAACGGCCTATCATTTTACCAAAAAAGAGAAATACAAAACCAAGGCGTTTGAGTTGATGAAAAAGCATGGGTACTATGAAAACCTGATGCGCCCCATGAAGATCATCGGCGAAGCCCCTGCCGAAGCCAGCGATTGGAGCAAGCACCTTTCGGGCAGTTGGAATCACTCCGACGACGAAATGTACTACATGGGCTATTGGGGATTGTACCGCTATGCATTTAACGATACCCTTAAAGCCAATTATAAAAAGGCAATCGTAGACCACTGGCAGTTTGAACGCCCTGAGAAAGACGGGCTTTGGAACATTCTTACGGCCATCACCGGCATTCAGGATTTTGATCTGGAAGAAGCTGTGTGGTATTTGCAGGAATACCCAATGGACATGATCGAATGGCCTATCAAAAACAGCCACCGCAAAGACATTGAAATGTTGCCGCCCAATTTTATTGGACAAACGACCAAAGAAGTGCTACCGCCCGACGAAATGGGCCTTGCGCGTCACAACAACAGCCGATTTATACTGGACAGAAAAGAGCGAAATGCCGAAATGAGTGCGGGCGACATTTGGCTGCTGCCGTATTGGGCAGGTCGGTATTTGGGCGTTATCAGCGCTCCTGTAATGAAGTAGTTTCAATCTAATAGAACGCTGATTAGTATGATTGTCAAGATTTATTATGAGCATAATTTTACCATAAAAATCATATAAAATCAGCGTTCCATTCTCTCTAACTTATGAAATTTAAGAATTGTATTTTATTACTTTTCAGTGTATTGTTGGGGAACAACGTTTTCTCTCAAACGACAGCTTACATTGACAAGCCTTATTTGCAGGATTTCAGCGTAAAGCATTATCTGCAAGATAGTTCCATGCAATTGCGCAAGGTCTTTACGGATAAGAACGGCAAGGTACGTATTCTGTCATCGGCTTGGATATTACAGCCTCATGGCGGCCAATTTCAGTATCCGGGGGCATTACTTCCCGACCGTTCTTACGTCCCGATGATCGGTAAGAAAATCAAGGACATGGTCATTCATGAAAGACAGTTTGTATACCTGGACGATAAAGCCGTATTCAGCAACGCATGGGCGGGAAATTTGTACTCAAAGCATGATATGCCAAACGCCCGACTTTTTTGCGCCGGCCCTAATTTCACCTTTTTGGTATCCGACGGAAAAAAGCTGAAAATCATTCAGGACTCTAAAATCTTAGATGAAAAAGCCCTATCAGGCAAAGAAGTGTCAGCGATTCGTTTTGATGCGCTGCATAATCGTTTTTTGATTTTAAGCAGTCAATCGATTGATACGTATTCATTAACAACCAAGGAATTGCAACCTGTTTTTCAGGGAAACGATCTCACTTGTTTTGAGATAGCCAACAACAAAATTTACGTTGGAACAAAAAACGGGTATTTTGTACTTCAAGCCGATTCATTCAAATCCTTAGGCAATATTCAGCGCAAACTGCCCTGTACTGACTTGACTACTATTGCCATTGTGCACGATCAGGTATGGTTTGGCTCGCCTTTGGGTGCTTTCATGCTCCGTTCTGACGGTGGATATAATTATTATTACGGCGAACGCTGGATTCCGAGCAATCGGGTAATTCACATCTCAGCAGGAGAAGGGCAAAATGTGAACATATTGACAACCAGAGGTTTGGGCGAAATCCATTTTCAAAAAATGACGCTTTATGACAAAGCCTTAACCTACGAAAAACAGGTACGCCAACGCCACATTCGCTACGGTTTCAATTCTGATATTTCTACTTTAAAACACGGTGACCTTTCTACGTTTGAAATGGGTCAACGCGACAGCGATAATCTCTGGACGTCGATGTATTTGGTCAGTCAATTGTTTCGCTATAAAGTTACAGGTGACAAAGAAGCGCTCGACAATTGCCTCGAATCTTTTGAAGCCATGCAACGCCAGTTTGCCATCACGGGCATGAAAGGCTATTTTGCGCGGGGATTTGAGCGACGCGGTTATCATAAATTCAGCCCCAAACAATGGGACGGCGGCATGACCAACGGTTGGGTAAAATCCTCCAACGAAGAGTGGGATTGGCGCGGCACCACAAGCAGTGACCAAACGGTGGGGCAGATGTTTGCCTTGACACTTTTAGCCCAAAACATGGACGGCGAAGTAAAACAAAAAGCCGTGACATTGATTGATCAATTGATGACCAACATCATCGAAAATGACTGGTATTTGATTGATTTCGACGGAAAACCTACGCTTTGGGGTAAATGGAATCCCGAATATGTGAATTCATTTTCGAAAACTGTAGGTGACCGCAAATTAAATTCTTCCAACATTATTGGCTTTTTACAAACTGCCTATCATTTTACGAAGAAAGAAATTTACAAACAGAAAGCCTACGAACTGATGTACAAACACGGGTACTTGGAAAACCTGTTGCGTTCGTTGAAAGAAATCGGCCGAGTCACCGAAGCTGATGGAAAACTGGCCGCCGAACTATCGGAAGACTGGAATCACTCCGACGATGAAATGTACTTTCTGGGGTATTGGTGTCTATACCCTTATGCTTTTACACCCGAATTGAAAAAGCAATATGGTGCAGCCATAAAAGAACACTGGAACTTTGAACGTCCTGAAAAGAACGGTTTGTGGAACCTCTGCTACGCCATGACAGGTGCCAAAGAATTTGACAAAGCCGAGACCATTTGGTATTTGAAAGAATTTCCGTTGGACATGATCGAATGGCAGGTCATGAACAGTCACCGCAAAGATATTGAACCCGTCCCGGCTAATTTTCGCGGACAAACCATTACGCAGGTTCTCCCTCCTGATGAGCGCCCTGAACTGAAACATAATCGTAATCTCTTCAAACTTGATCGACCCTCCAACGGGCAGGCCGAATTAAGTGCAGGAGATTCGTTTTTGCTGCCTTATTGGATGGGACGTTATTTGAAAGTAATCAGTGCGCCGCAGTCGCTCGCGTCCCGCGAGTGACGACTATCAGTAGGCCTCCGGCCTAAGGTAACGAAGGCTGGAAGCATCAAAATAATCGTCACTCGCGAGACGCGAGCGACTGCCGTTTTAATCTAAACCTCAATGAATATTCAAATATTTTTCCAAAATCAGCAGCCTTTCCAAGACCTTTTAAACCTTGGGAAAGTCTCCGCTTTATTTATCTCTCTTGTGATGTATTCCTGCGACAACTCCACTTATTTAGCCGAAAAGCAACTTACAAATGATCTAAGTTACAACCACGACTTAGACAACAATGACAATTTCTCGCCTGACAACCAATGGCTCGTCTACGACACCCGCACCGAAGAAGGCGGTATTGCGGCGTCGGCCAAAATTGAAAAAGTAAACGTCGAAACGGGCGAAAAGAAAGTCTTGTACGCGCTGCCAAACAATGCGGAATGGGGTCCGGGTGCAGGTGCTGTAAGTTATTCGCCTGTCGATAATGCCGTGGTGTTTATTCACGGATTAATGAGCGTAACCAAAGACAATCCCTATCAACAATGGCGGCGAACGGGCGTTATTATCAACGATTCAGCGCCTAATGTACCCATATTTATGGATGCTCGTGACATCACACCACCTTACACCAAAGGTGCTTTACGCGGCGGCACGCACCGCCACGAATGGAGCGGCGACGGACAGTGGATCGGTTACACCTACAACGACGCGGTTTTGAAGGCATTGGAAGACAAAACAGGCGAAAAACATAATTTACGCACCATCGGTGTTTCCAAAAGAAACAATCCTGTTGCCTTGGAAAAAGACGCACAGGGCGACAACGTTTCAGGCGAATGGTTCAGTGCTTTGGTGGTTCGGGTAACGCCTAACCCGAAAGCCGGTTCGGATGAGATCAGCCATGCAGCGGGCGACAGTTGGGTAGGCACAAAAGGATACTTGAAATCCGACGGGACGCCTCAAATCGCACGGGCGTTTATCGGAAAAGTAAAAGACAAAGACGGCAAGGGCGTAGATGAAGTGTTCATTGTAGACATTCCAAACGACATTACTATCCCCGGTGATTTCGGCCCGTTGGAAGGAACTGATACTACTTTCCCAATGCCGCCCAAAGGAACGGTTCAACGACGACTGACCTTCACAGCAAATACGCCGCACGCAGGTTGTACAGGCATTGTACGGTCATCACCGGATGGCAGCCTGCTTGCTTTTTTGGCAAAAGATGAAAAAGGTATTCAGCAAATTTTCACCATTTCTCCCAACGGTGGTGTGCCTACGCAACTCACTTTTCATGACAAAGATGTGGCAGGAAGTGTCCGTTGGCATCCTAATGGTAAGCAGTTGTGTTATGTCTGGAATGGCAGTATTGTTTTGTGCAAAATGGGCAATGACGCATTTGAGAAGCGATTTCAGGTGCTGACAGCACCAACGAATCTTTCTCCCTCCAATCTTGTGTGGTCGCATGATGGCGTTACGCTCGCTTTCAATCGGCTGCTTTCAAACGGAGAAGCAGAAAAATCAAAGCAAATATTCATTATTAAGCCACAAATTGCCGAATAATCACGGTCAATCAGGATTCTAAGAGCAACTTTAAGGTATCTTTCTTCGTTTAGGTACAGAACCTAACAACGTTTTAGCACAACGCGTATGAAATCTATCACAAAACACTTTTACGCTCTTTTCCTTGTTTTAGCAGTAGTTGTAAGTGGTTGTAACAAAAACCCCACTGAGCCAATTCCCGAAGATCAATACCTTGTCAGCAGTACGCTTGTCGGTGAATTTACAAAGGAGCAATTGGTACAGCGTGTTGCCTCGGCAGATCCTACTTTCGCGGCCATTGCCCCATTTCTTCAAAATGGAATTAAGGTGTATAAGTTGGTCTATAAGACTAAAAACACCGACGGCAAAGAAATTCAGGCGTCAGGCGCTTTTATTTTCCCCATCAAAACAGGCCCGCTGGCGATGATCAGTGTGCAACACGGCACGATTCGTAACGATGCAGAAGCACCTTCTTATTTTGCCACCAACAGTGAAGCCAATACCGCAGGTTCTTTGCTTGCCGCCTTGGGATATATTATCGCCTATCCTGATTATATCGGTTTCGGAGCTTCCAACACAGTTCCACATCCTTACGAACACCGTGAAAGTTTGGCCACCGCTTCATTGGATATGATACGCGCTTCCAGGGAGTTCATTCGTCAACAAAGCATTACGTGGGATGAACGTCTTTACATTGCGGGATATTCTGCCGGCGGTTACGCGACCATGTCTTTGCAAAAGAAAATTGAAGAAGAAACCGGCAGTGAATTTAACCTGAAAGCGTCAAGTTGCGGTGCCGGTGCATATGATAAAACGGCCTTCATGAAGTACCTCATTGGCTCCAAAACAGGAGGTGCGGTAAGTTCTAACCAACTTTATTTGTGGGTTACTTTAACCTATGACCGCCTCTATAATCTTAATCGCCCAATGACCCAATACTTCAAAGAGCCGTGGGCAGGTTTGATCCAAACAAGCAAAGAAAATACGAATATTAACGTAAGTTTTAATACGATATTTACGGATGCTTTTGCAAAAGGAATTGCGGATGGCACAGATACGGGATTTCTGAACGCGGTCAAAGACAACGATGTGTATGATTGGAAACCAAAAACACCGACCCGGCTTTACCACGGCGATGCAGACCAATTGGTATTTTATTTCAATTCCGTTAACGCCTACAATGCAATGAAAGCGCGCGGTGCAACGAACGTAACCCTCATTACCCTCAAAGGCAAAGATCACGGCACAGGAATACAGGAT
Source organism: Runella sp. (assembly GCF_965279615.1). NCBI lineage: Bacteria > Pseudomonadati > Bacteroidota > Cytophagia > Cytophagales > Spirosomataceae > Runella > Runella sp. The sequence goes on from NZ_OZ257252.1 coordinate 2,257,490, forward strand.
TTCCTTTTAGGGACGTATGAGTTCTTCTCCTCGATACAGTAGAGGAGGTTGCGTAAAGTAACCAGAGTGTAAATAATAAAGGGTTAAAAGTTTCGGAATTCGTTTCCTGACTTTTAACCCTTTATTATTTAACTTCTCAGCGTTCTTATTTATTCATTTTGGCCTTAAATTCTTCCAGAATCTTCTCCTTCATGGTGATCTTACGGCGTTGAATATTGATTTTCCCCATCATTTGGCGCTCAGTTTCCGGATCGGGAGGCATATTTTGTGCGCTGGCAATGGTTACGTCCAAATCTGCTTTTTCGCGTTTGATAAGCCACTCCATTTCACGCGTCTTGATATTAAGCTGATCTTCCTCCGAGCGAATTTCGAACGCAGGATATTTGCGCGAGATAACCCGGGCAAGATAGCTTAATTCAAAGATCTTATCGCAGGCTGAGCGGAAACGTTCAGCAACCATTTTATCACCAACACGGGGTGGAAGACGAATCTCCTTCCATTGATTAAGCAATACTTTTGCCCGTTCGGAAGCCTGAATAATATCGTTTGAGCGCGCCAGTTGTTCCGCTTCGCGGCACATTTCGCGTTGCTTGGTCACCAACGGGTTTTCGTAGGTTTGTACTACGATGCCTTTGACACGGTTGTACTTGTCAATGATACGTTGATTGGAACGTTTGAACTGCTTGTAGAACTTCGCCGAACGTTTCACGGGGATCTCCCCTATCTCTTTCCATTCTGCGCGAATCTGACGCAACTGCCGACTGGCTTCTTCGACATCATACATCCGTACCAGCATATCTGATTTTGCGATCAGCTCCGTATATCTTTCGATCCGGTCTGCAATCGTTCTGTTCAAGTCCGAGAAGAAATCACGGCGTTGCTGAAAGAACGTATCCAACAATGTTTGGAAGGCTCCTTCGGTTTCTTCCTGATATTCTTTGTCTACAGGACCGGTACGTATCCATTTGGATTTGATCTCCTGAAGCTGATCGGTTGCTCCCTGCCAATCATCTCCTACGACCGTTACGGCGCGGGTTTCTTCCAACAGCGCACGTTTGATCTCAAGGTTTTTTTCCTGATTGACCTTGATCAGATCTTCCAATACCGTTTCGAGTTTCTCTAATCGCTCCAACAGTGGAATAAAATCGCCCAGCCCATCAAAGCTGAGTAGTTTTTTGCGCAGCTGAACCAGTTTAGTAAGGTAAGAGCCTTTGTTTTGGGCTTCTTCAACGTCTTTTTCAAGCTGTTCTACTTTTCCGGAAGCAATTTTGAAGCGGTTTTTGAAATAATCAATGGCTTCCTGTTCAGTTCGTTTTACTTCGCCGATTTGGCGATCCGGGTTACCTAAATACCCTTTTAAGAATACCTTGCCGTCTGAGACATAGCCGTATTCGTCCATTAAGGTGGCGTTTTCCATTGCAATCTTACTTTTTTATCTGCTTTAAAGGTTTTGGTGGGTGTAAAGTTAAACGTTCGGGCTTAAATGTAAAGAGAAAAATCCCAATTACCTGTCCCGTTTAACAATTAACTCCTATTTTTAACGATATTTGCCTCCACAAAATAAGCAAAAAATGAGTAACGAAACTATTATTTTCTCAATGTCGAGGGTAAGTAAAGTAATTCCTCCCAATCGACAAATCATTAAAAACATTTACTTATCCTTTTTCTATGGTGCCAAGATAGGTGTTTTAGGCCTAAATGGTTCCGGAAAATCTACTCTTTTACGTATTATAGCAGGTATAGACAAAAACTATACCGGAGATGTGGTTTTCTCGCCGGGCTATACCGTAGGAATGCTTGAACAGGAGCCCCAATTCGATCCTAACAAAACCGTACTCGAAGTAGTACAGGAAGGAACGCAGGAAGTGGTGGATTTATTGAAAGAATTTGACCAAATTAATGAAGCATTCGGTGATCCTGATGCTGATTTTGATAAACTATTGGAGCGTCAGGGTGAAGTACAGGAAAAGTTGGATACCCTCGACGCGTGGGATCTGGACAACAAGTTGGAGCGTGCCATGGATGCACTGCGTTGTCCGCCACCGGATGCGCTCATTGCCAATCTTTCCGGCGGAGAAAAACGCCGCGTAGCGCTCTGTCGATTATTGCTTAAAAAGCCCGATGTACTCCTTCTTGATGAACCTACCAACCACTTGGATGCCGAGTCAGTTTTGTGGTTGGAAGAACACCTTCGACAGTATGAAGGCACGGTCATTGCCGTTACCCACGACCGGTATTTCCTTGATAATGTGGCAGGTTGGATCCTTGAACTCGACCGTGGCGAAGGAATTCCGTGGAAAGGTAATTACTCTTCATGGTTGGAACAAAAACAAAATCGCTTAGCCAAAGAAGAAAAACAGGAATCGAAACGCCAGAAAAGCCTCCAACGTGAGTTGGAGTGGGTACGTTTGGCTCCCAAAGCCCGTCAGGCAAAATCAAAAGCCCGTTTGAGCGCCTACGAAAAACTGCTGGACGAAGACGGCAAACAAAAAGAAGAACGCTTGGAGTTATACATTCCTTCCGGGCCGAGATTGGGCAACAAAGTGATCGAAATGGAAGGGGTTTCGAAAGCGTACGGCGACAAATTGTTGTTCGAAAACCTAACATTTTCACTACCTCCTGCGGGAATTGTGGGGATCATCGGGCCAAACGGTGCGGGTAAATCAACGCTTTTCAAACTCATTACCGGACAGGAAAAACCGGACAGCGGCACTATTACCATCGGCGAGACGGTACAGATTGCCTATGCTGATCAAGAGCATAATCAGTTGGATGCCGGCAAAACGGTATTTCAACAAATCTCCGAAGGAAATGAATGGATCATTCTGGGAGGGAAACAGTCCAATGCCCGGGCCTATGTGAGCCGTTTTAATTTTTCGGGAAGTGATCAGGAGAAGAAAATCGGCAACCTATCGGGAGGCGAACGCAACCGCGTTCACTTGGCCATGATGCTCAAAGAAGGCGGCAACGTATTATTGCTTGATGAACCTACCAACGACTTAGACATCAACACCTTACGTGCGCTTGAAGAAGGGCTTGAGAATTTTGCGGGCTGTGCGGTAATCATCTCCCACGACCGTTGGTTCTTAGACCGACTTTGCACGCACATCTTAGCTTTTGAAGGTGATTCGCAAGTATATTGGTTTGAAGGCAACTTCTCGGATTACGAAGAAAATCGCCGCAAACGCCTTGGTACAGAAGCCACACCAACGCGGATCAAATACAGGAAATTGATGGCATAAAAATTCAGCGGTAAACTTTCCGAAAGGCCGGGCTCTGGCCCGGTCTTTCGGAAAGTTTACTGTTTCGCCTCTTTCCACTTTTTCAGTTCTCGCTTCGTCATCTCTTGCGTAACAATACTTTCAGGAAAATCAGACGTATAAAAAGCTCCCTGTTGAAGCACCACTCCTGCGGGAGTAGTAGTGGAATAAAAAGTAGGTATTACATACGTGAATGAGTGGCCTGTATCTATAAAAGCCTTTGCTCTATCCAAATAGTAAACAGTAAATTGGACAAGCATGTTTCCTTCAAAAGTATCATCAGCAACTACGCCAATAGGTTCTCCTGCTTCTACCTGTTGACCTTCTTTTACCAGAATCGTGCCTTTTTTGAAGCGATTGTATTTCCCAAAAGTACCGTCTTGGTGAAAAATCTCAACAAAATTGGTATTGCTTGAAAACCATACCCCTTCGGCGTGGGTATCAAATTCATTTTTTATTTCACTCACAATCCCGCGACGGGCGGCAAATACGGTATCTCCTTTTTTCATCTGAAAAGACATACCATAAAAGTCTGTAACTTTCTTTCCGGCAATGAGTTCCAGAATATTTTGTGTCTGATTGGCTCGGTGCGCCTGTATTTTTGAAAATGGGAACAGGTAGATGTAAGGCTTAGGGGGTTTGTTGAGCAAACGTCCTTTTTGGTATTTATAACTAAATCGAAATGAAATTCCCTGGTTATCCTGCGAAGGTTTAAGCGTAAACAGACTGCCCTTTCCTGTTGAAACAGAACCTACATACGGCAACGAACAGGTACAGGTTCCTCCCTGTAAATTCGAGAAATTCAGTTTTACTGCATAGTCAATGTAAGTGTTGTTCTGATATTGAAAGGTATACTCTTTTTTGTCAGCATTGTTGGTATAGGTTATTTCAACCGGATTAATCTGACTGAAGGCGTGTTCAATAGGCCACAAGCTTAATAAGCACAGAATCCAAAGCATCTGTTTCATAAAATCAAGAATATTTCAGGTTTAGGTGTTGTGTTACAATTTCTTATTTCTTCAAAGCATTACAGACCCGTTTCACTGTTTCATTCAATGTTTTATACTCAAAATCAATTGCCTTTTTTATTTTCTGCCCGTCATATACCAATTTGGTACGGGCCGTTTTTGCCGTTTCTTTGGTGATCAACGGTTTACTTCCCGTAAGCCACGAACGTACAGCTTCAAACCGCCATATCGTTTCAGCCATGAACGAAGATACAGCTTTTACAGGAGGTTGTTTTCCGAAAGCGTCGGCTATTTTTGTAAATAATTCCCGGTAGGTCACGTGCCCGGCACTCAGAATGTAGCGTTCATTTTTAATAGCGGAAAAAAGCAATTTAACCATTGCTTCTGCTACATCTTCCACATCAACATAATTAACAAGTCCTTCGGTATAGTATTTTTTTTCGTCATATACATATTTAAACAACTGCGTGCTGCTGCGCTGCCAATCTCCTTCTCCCAACACCATACTCGGATTGACCACTACCGCCGAAAGTCCTTCGGCTACTCCGCGCCATACTTCCAACTCTGCCAAATACTTGCTTTTTCCATAGTGGGAATTCAAAGAAGATTCTTCCCATTTTTGCTCTTCGTCAATGACGATCAATTCATTCTCTGCTGACTTATTGGGATTGGGTCTACCGAGAGCCGCCACGGAGCTTACAAACGCAAGCTTTTTGATTCCTGCCGTCAAAGCCGCATTAACTACATTAGCTGTTCCTCTGACATTTATCTCATACATCTGCGTGCGATCGCGGGGAATGAACGATACCACAGCAGCAGTGTGAACAACGTAACTCACTCCTTCCAAGGCTTTTTCGAGCGTAATTACATCCAATATATCTCCTTCTATCCACTCAATTTGCGAATAAATATCCTGTAATAAACGCACATCGCTCTCAGCGCGCCGCAATCCTCGTACGGGGTATCCTTCCTTTAACAATCTTCGAACTACCACACTGCCAATAAGGCCATTTGTCCCGGTAACAAAAACAATCGGAAGAGAATCAGTTGAGCGCTTCAAGTGTCAAACAGTTTGGTTATTTTTTATAGCGCAAAGGTAAAGAATCTACGTGCACATCAGCCTATCTTTCTTTGGATTGGCATATCGTTTAGTAATAATACTCAAAAACTGTCGGGTCGAGTCTGTTAGACTATCTACTATTTTAAGTAACTTTCCGCCCATTTTCAGAAAGAGAACAAAAGAGAGGTAGTAAAACGAGGCGGCATTGTTACCGATTTCACCACGTTTTTTCGTTCCAACCTTATACTCTAACCAATTAACTGATTTTTTAAAATGAACTTTTTTGCATCGTTGAAAGAGGCTTTGACTGAGGGGGTGATAGGTCAAATTGCAGCACAGAAACATGAAAAACCCGAGAAAATACAAAAGATATTTGACGCATTGGGCGTCTCCCTTGTGGGCGGATTGATCAAGCGAGTCACGACCGAGTCAGGCATGAAACTGGTTTTTAATCAGGCTAAAAAAATCGAATTTGAACCGGAGCACATAGGAAATATCTTAAAAAACGAAGTCGAGTTTGACAAGCTGAAAGCCGTCGGTGAAAAAGACCTGAATACAGTACTGCCCGGCCTTAAAAGCGCCATCAGCAGTATGGTTGCTAAATATGCCGGCACTCAAAATTCGTTGGTGTCTTCGTTATGCGGTGTAGCGATGCCCATCGTGATGTCGGTCCTTAAACGAAAAATCAATGAGAAGAAATTAGATGCTGAGTCACTGGCCGCTTATTTGGGTGACCAACGGGAAGGGATGCTTACCATTCTTCCTGACCTTAACGACAAACTGATCGAAACAATGGGTATTCAATACCTGTTGCAAAACTTTGCCGTTCCGCGTACTGAAGAGTCAGGCATAGTATCAAGAGCGGCGGGCACCGAAAAGGGAAGTGCTTCGCAGCCTTTTGTCGTAGGCGTAGATATGCAGCAGCAAGCTGATTATCAACCTTACCTTAAATGGATAGGCATCGGCGCATTGGTAGTGGGAGCCATCGCAGCAGGTGTTTACTTCTGGAATCAGCGGCAAATGGCCGCAGACATAAGTGATGACGAGACCGACTCTACTATGGTAGAAGCGCGTACCATCCAAGAACCGCCTGTCGTAAAAGATTCTTTGGCAAAAGATACCATAACTATTACTCCAACTACCCCCGCCGCAACAGCCGCTCCGCTTACCGCCGACCCAATGGCTGCATATCTCGAAAATACTGCTGCACCGATTGGAAAAGTATTTAAGTTTGAGAAAGTGGACTATGAAGATAATACCGCTCAATTGAAAGCCGATGCCAATGCTCCCGTAGCTGTGCTGGCTGATCTACTCAAAAAATACCCCAACGCACAGATAAAATTGGTAGGTTATGCCAATGATGCAAAAGCTCCCTTAACCAACAAGGTGCTTTCAGTGAAGCGTGTTTTTGCCATAAAAGACGCATTGATCAAATCAGGCATCAGCTATATTCGGATCGATGCTGAAGGGCGCGGCAGCGGTGTAACTCCAACCGGTACCAATCAAAAACCATTGAGAGAGATCTATGTACGTTTTGTAAAAAAATAAATTGACTTTTTTATCAAAAAAAGGAGAAGCGAAATCACGCTTCTTCTTTTTACATTTATATTCTTTGCACTTTTTTCTCTACACTTTTTCCCTTTTCTGTAAATAGTCTTCGATTTGTGCCAAACTTAACGCATTGAACGTCATTTCTTTGGTTAGACCTCCTTTTCTGGCAACGTTTACGCCGTAGTGCATGTCAAAATACCCTTCTTTTTGGTGCGCATCGGGATTGATGCTGAGCATTACGCCTTTATCCATACAATACCGGATCCAACGCCAATCCAGGTCCAAACGCCACGGGCTTGCATTGATCTCAATCACAACCCCGTGTTGGGCACATGCGTCAATGATTACTTTATGATCAATAGGATAACCTTCACGGGCCAGTAATAAACGCCCGGTAGGATGCCCTAAAATAGTAGTGTAGGGATTTTCAATGGCTGCCAATAATCGACTCGTTGCTTTTTCGAGGTTCATGGTAAGGTTGCTGTGAACAGATGCCACCACATAATCAAAGGTTTTCAGTACTTCTTCAGGGTAGTCCAAAGAACCGTCACCGAGAATATCCGACTCAATTCCTTTGAGAATTTTGAACGGCTTGGTTGCATTTAAAGCCAATGATTGATTTAAACGATCAATCTCTTCGTGTTGCAGTTTGACGCGATCTGCGCGAAGGCCATTGGCATAACTTGCCGTTTGTGAGTGATCGGCGATGCCCAAATATTCAAACCCCAATTCCTGACAATACCGCGCCATTACTTCCAGACTGTGCTTTCCGTCGGAGTAGGTGCTGTGATTATGCAGAATTCCCCGCAGATCATCCCACGTGATCAAATCTTCATTTTTGTACTTAGCCAACCAATCAAATTCACCCATTCCTTCGCGCATTTCGGGAACTACGTACGGCAATTCGGCTTTTTGGTAAATCTCTTCCGCTGATTGTACAGACGCAATTCCATATGCTACCGCCAACAATGAATTGCCCAACGCCGTTGGTTGCCCTAAATGAGCCTCGGTACTTTCTAATATAAAGCGTTCGGTTTCAAATTTACTTGGGTACGCAAGCACGATTTCCACCTGAATTTCCAGCGTCTTTTTCTGTTCTACTTCTTCGCCCTGCGGTGGTAATTCTGTGGCTGTACTGCGATCTACGATCTTACCACGCCACACAAAAGGAGACGACAGTTTCTCGTTTTGCAACAACCAACCCACTTCATTGATTTGGCGCATCGCCACTACCGGCGACTCCGTACCGATCAATAGCTGTATCGTTTCAACCGTTTCGTTCTTCCGGGCTATTTCTCCCGTAATCGCCACATTTTGAAAACGTTTTTGAAGTTCCTGTAAAATCAGATCCGCCAAAATTGCGGCTTTATCCATACGTACTTTTCCTACTTGGCTTTGTAAAAATGCCATCGACGCAAGAATCTTTTGCTGAGTGCTTTCGCCAAAACCTTTCAATTTAGCGATCTGACCGGTCTCGCACGCCTCTCGCAAACCTTCAATGGTTTCAATGCCCAATTGTCGCCATATGGTCCCGATCTTTTTTGCACCAATTCCTTTTATTTTAAACATATCAAGCACGCCAACGGGTGTTTGCGCGATGAGTTGCTCAAGTTCCGCCAATCGTCCCGTCTGCACGATCTCCTGAATCTTGCCCGCCATGCTCTTACCCACTCCCGGCAATTGCGTCAACTCTGCCGCAGACATCGTTGTCAAATCCCGGTCATTGAGGCGACTCAGGTTAAAGGAGGCAGAAGTATAGGTGCGTATCTTAAAAGCATCAGCATCATGGAGTTCAAGCAGTTTACCGGTAAGTTCAAGGATATCTACAATTTCGTCGTTAGACATAATAAAAATGGATTAATGATTGATATTGTTAGAAAGGGGCTGTTATGGACAAAAATAGCCTAAATTAACGCAGATAAAACAAAGCCAAGGAATTCGGTTTCTTCCTGCAAAGCTAAAATTACAGCCTGATTTACGCCATCTTTTTCCCCTTTTCCGGTCTTTTTATATTATTTCAACTTTGCCTTTCGTTACCTTACCGGAAACACATTCCTGAAAAAGGCTTATCAGTACTTTGAAAAATACTAAAATTTAGACTCTTGGGGTAAAATTTTATATAATTTTCTACAAAATGGGGAAATAAAACCTCGCTCAAAAAGTAAAAACAGGCCAAAAAGCCTAAAAAAATTGAGTGGAATGGTATTTTAACCACCTTTAACACAACCATCGTACAAAAACTATAAATGACAAATTGCTTTACTTTTCTTTTAACTCATGTTTCACAAATCAAACAGTTACAATTATGGAAAGCAATCAGCAAAGCAAGGGTACATTCGCTTGGGTAGGACTAGTTATCATGACGTTGGCAGCGGGTGCATTTGGATTTATGTATTTTGATCAAAAAGATCAAACCGAGACAAAAGAGGTAGCGATCGTAGAAAAAGCAAAAGAGCTCGCATTTACCCAGACAAAATTAGATTCTGTCTCTCGTAATTTGGATGCAAAAATCGCTGAAACTCAACAACTTGGCGGTAACATCGAAGAGTTGATGAAAGTGAAGGCACGTTTGGAAACCGATAAAGCCAATTTGAAGAAAAACAGTCGGTTTGAAATTGCTAAGTATACTGCCAAAATCAAAGAGTACGAGCAGTTCTTGGCTGACAAAGACGTGGAACTTGCTAAACTTAGAGAAGAAAATACTGTGTTGACGGCAACTAACCAAACGTTAAATACCGAAAATACAGGTCTTAAAACCGAAAAAGAAGCTTTAACGCAGGTTAAACAACAGCTTACCGACTCTGTAATGACCTACAGCAGCCAAAACCGTGAGTTGAGCGAAAAAGTAGCTATTGGTGCTGCTCTTAAAGCTGAAAACATTAAAGTATTGGCTGTAACGCCCAAAGGCAAAATCAAAGACGATGACAGCTACAAAGCAAAACGAGTGGACAAGATCAAATTGCAATTCACTTTGCCATCTAACCCACTTACGCAATCAGACGAAAAAGAAATCTATGTACGAGTTCTTGATCCTGATGGTGCTGTAATCTCTGACGAAGCAATGGGCTCAGGTAAATTCAACTGGAAAGGTCAGGAAATGATGTTTACCACGAAAGATCGAGTAGCCTACCAAAATACAAATCAAATGGTTGAAATGACCTATGACAATGCACAGAAATTCCGTCCCGGTAAATACAGTGTAGAAGTATATTCCGAAGGATTCCGCATTGGATCAAGCAACTTCACCATTAAATAATTCGACAGGGCAATTGACTCTTTAAAAAGCCCGATTCATCTTCTTAAAAGTCAAGTCCGTCGGAATGCGGTTGGGAACCTCCCAACCGCATTTTATTTTTGGTACATCATTCAGCCGAAAACAAATTATAAAAACCAAGCATCTCAACCTTAAAACTCTATAACACAATGGAAACGCAACGCGACCCCGAACTTTGGAAAATGGCAAAAGCAAGAGCTGCTTTCAAAAGCCACCTTTACGTTTATCTTTTTGTCAATGCCGGTCTTTGGGCATTATGGGCATTTGGCGCGTTTTGGGATCGTGGCACCAGGTATCCTTGGCCAATATGGACTACATTTGGTTGGGGAATAGGGCTTGTATCGCATTATTTCGGAGCCTATACTTACAGCGAAAAAAGAATGGTAGAACGTGAGTATCAGAAGCTTTTGAACAAACAGTAATCATTTAACTCACTTTGCCATGCAACCACGTGATGAAAAGCTTTGGAAAGTAGCCAAGCGCCGGGCTCATTTCCAACGTGATCTGATGTCCTACTTTTTCACCAATGCCATTTTGATCGCCATTTGGTATTTTACTTCCGGACCGCACAACCATTTTTGGCCGGGTTGGGTATTGTTTTTTTGGGGAATAGGCGTAGCCACTCAATATTACCGAGCTTACATACGGCCCGACGACGCTGACCTCGCGGAGCAGGAATACCAAAAGCTATTGGAAGAAAAACAAAAAGGGTTATAAAACAGTTAATAAACGGTGGTCCATAGCAATTGGGTTTATGCAATCTCTATGGACCAACATATATTTTACCCTACCATTCAATTTCAGGCAAGCCTTTGGCTTTTAAATAATTATTGGCCTGACTGAAGTGCTTATTTCCGAACCATCCTCCATAATTGGCCGACATGGGCGAAGGGTGCTTTGATTTCAAAACGAAATGCTTCTTTGAATCAATGATTTTTCCTTTGTCTTGAGCGTATTTGCCCCACAGCAAAAACACAAGTCCCTCTTTATCATCGTTCAAATGACGAATTACGGCGTCGGTAAAACGCTCCCAGCCGTGGCCCTGATGTGAGCCGGGCTTGCCTTCGCGTACTGTCAATGTAGCATTCAGCAGCAACACCCCCTGCTCAGCCCATCGTTCAAGATTTCCTGTACGTGGAAAAGGCTTTCCCAGATCATCCTGAATTTCTTTGAAAATATTAACGAGCGAAGGAGGCGTCGGAACGCCGTCATTGACCGAAAAACAAAGCCCATTGGCCTGCCCTTTTCCATGATAAGGGTCTTGGCCCAGTATCACTACTTTGGTTTTATCAAAAGGGCACTTGTCAAACGCGTTGAACATTAATTTGCCCGGCGGATAAATGGTTTGTGTGGCGTATTCCTGTCGCACAAAGGCCACGAGATCAGCAAAATATTGCTGTTCAAATTCAGGCTGCAATCGGGTTTTCCACGAAGCTTCAATCTTAATATCCATAGAAATAATGAAAGTGGGAGAAATAGTATCAGGTTACATTTATCAGGTTAAAAATAGCATGCCCATGCGATTCGTTTTAAACAACAAGGCACTTTTTTGACAAAGATTTGGTTTTTTTAACGATTAAAACCTAATTTTGGTTATAAAGTTAGTAAAGCTTCATAAAACCATGACATCCGCGATTACAGAAGGCGTTCGAGTAAGCGTTTTGACGCAATATCAGCCCGAATATTCGAGCCCGATGCAGGCCCATTTTGTATTTACGTATCGGATCACTATTGAAAATCACAGTGAGCATACGGTACAATTACTGCGTCGGCACTGGTTTATCCACGATTCTAACGGCACCGTTCGGGAAGTGGAGGGTGAAGGAGTAGTGGGACAACAACCCGTATTGGAACCCGGTGAAGTACACGAATACGTATCCGGCTGCAATCTTCGCACCAGCATGGGCAAAATGGGCGGCACGTATTTGATGGAACGCGTCATGGACGGCAAACAATTTCGCGTGACCATTCCTGAATTTACAATGATCGCTCCTTATCGTCTGAATTGATTCATTTCATCAGTGCTGGCAAAGCAATCATTAAAATCATTTTGCCTAATTCTGCAAAACGCTGCAATACGCTAAAAATCAACCGATTGCTTATTTAGTTTTCGGTTTATCATTTTGCAGTTTCTCGGTTTTACATTTTTCAGTTTTACATCCACCAATTTCCCTGACTTTGTTTCTTCGTCCTATCTTTCGCTATTTATTTTCTGCCCAAAACGAGCACGGCCTTCATTCTCCTTTTGTATTCGACCTTTATTTAAATACGATCAGGAAAGACACTGAACAACCGAAATTTGAATCCATAGAAGCCTTGCGTTCCGAAATGCTTCAAAGCCGGGAAACCCTGAAAATCACCGATCTTGGGGCAGGTTCCAAAGTAAACCCCTCTCCTATCCGCGAAGTGCGCGACATTGCCGGGCATTCCAAAAAATCAGCTCAATTAGGTCGGCTTTTTTACCGTCTCATTCGTCATTTTAATTATCACACTATTTTTGATCTCGGCACTTCGCTGGGAATGACAACGCTTTATCTGGCTTCGACCAAAAAAGATGCGCAGGTCGTCACCTTTGAAGGCTGCCCCGAAACGGCCAAAATGGCCCAACGAAATTTTGAGCAATTTGACACATTGGCGCCGATTCAGGTCGTGGTCGGAAATTTGGATGAAACCTTGCCCGCGCAGGTTGCGGCGGTTTCCAATATTGATTTTGCGTTTTTTGATGCCAATCACCGCTACGAACCTACCGTCCGCTATTTTGAAACCTGTCTGACCAAAGCAAATGACGACAGTCTTTTTGTATTTGACGATATTCATTGGTCGCCGGAAATGGAAGCCGCCTGGAAGTATATCACCGCTCATGCTGCTGTTTCGGTCACCATTGATCTTTTTTCGGTTGGTTTGGTCTTTTTTCGCAAAAAACAGCCCAAACAAAATTTTGTGTTGCGCTGGCCATTTTGGCGATAGTTTTGCCGTTTTAAAAATCCTCCCTTAATTTGCGAAACAAATATTAGCAAGCTAATACTTTAACTTTTAGTCTATTACCCCATGACTCACCCTTCCGATTCTCGTGCCTACTTTTTCAAGATTGATACAACCATCAAAAAAATCCGAAATGTCCTGCAAAAACGTTTCAACGATGCCGGGTTTGACTTGACGGTAGATCAGTGGGTATTGATTGACCATGTAGCCAGAAATCAGGGAATCAGTCAAAATACTTTGGCAGAACTGACCACTAAAGATGCTCCTACGGTGACACGTATTTTGGATCTGCTCGTTAAAAAGGGGCTGGTAGAACGACGCATGTCGGATGAAGATCGCCGCAAGTTCAATATTTATTTGATGCCCGAAGGCACAAAAACCTTTGAAATGGTGCTGCCTGTGGTCAAAGAAATTCGTCGCCAAGGTTGGGGGGAACTTAACGAAGAGGATTATGAGCATTTTGTCCGAATCATGGATTCAATCTATCAGAATTTTAACGAATAGTTTTCGACAACTATTCCTCTATTTTCCGGCTTAAAAACAGCATTATCCCAAACAGTAATACAACAAACAACAACGCTGCCCGCAGTCCCTGCGAATCCGCCAAAAAGCCGATCACCGGCGGGCCGAACAAAAATCCGAAATAACCCAAGGTTGTCACCATTGCCAACCCCACGCCATTGGGCAAAGATTTGTTATGGCCGGCGGTACTGTACACAATCGGAATGATGGTTGACATACCCAAACCTACCAGAAAAAGCCCGCCAATTGCCACCCAGACGGAAGGAATGATCAATGCGATAATCAGTCCCAGCATTGCCAGCGCAGAATTAGCGAATATCAGGCGTTTATCACCCCAAATCGTACGCACTTTATCACCGCCAAAACGCCCTATCGTCATTGCTGCCGAGAACGCCGACAAGCCCAAAGGAGCAACGGAGGCATCGGTTTGCAGAACATTTTTCAAATAATTGGTACTCCAATCGGCCATTGCGCCCTCTCCCAACATGGCACAAAAAGCTATTAATCCCATAAAAAGCATCGAACGGTCGGGCATGCGAAAGGCTACTCCTTCGTTGGATGGTTTAACGGTATCAGGAATCAGAAAGAAGAGGCAACCGATAGCCAGCAGCAAACTTCCCGCCGAAACGATGGTAAAATGAGAAGTAATAGAAAATTGAACAAAAAATGAACCACTCAAAGCTCCGAGCATCATACCTACGCTGAAAATAGCATGAAAGGACGACATCATCGCGGCCTGATAACGTTGCTCAATGGCTACTGCCTGCGCATTCATTGCCACATCCAACGCACCCATAAATGCTCCTATAATGTAGAAAAAAACGGCTAAGTGCCATTTAACCGTGAGCAAAGGGAATAAAAATAATGAACAACAAAACAACAGAAGCGATAATGTAGTGGCGTATTTGCTGCCACGGCGCGCAATCAGCCATCCGGCAAGCGGCATAGAAGTCAGCGAACCAATGGCTACACAAAGCAGCATTAGGCCTAAGGTGCTGTTATTGAGCGAAAAAAGAGTTTGAATACTTGGTAATCGGGTACTCCAGTTGGTGTAAATGAATCCACAAATGAAGAAAATCAAACTGACAGATATGCGACTTGGAGGCATACGAAATGGAGTTAAAATAGGAAATTCAATTATAGTTTGGCACCGCGCAGGAATTCTTCAATCCCCATGCGTTTTTTGCCTTCGAGTTGCAATTCTTCAATCGCGACCCAACCATCAGCCGTTTTAAAATGTAGGAATGACTTATGATCAGTCATAAATTGCCCGACTTCAACCGTTTCCGTTTGCATTTCTTTGTTGGCAGTTGACACTTTAAATACTTTACAAATTTTTCCATTGAGTGTAGTCCAAGCCGTTGGATAAGGAGATAAACCCCGCACAAAATTACGAATAGCCGACGCGGATTGATTCCATTGGATCTCGCAGGTTTCTTTAAATATCTTGGGCGCGGCTTTCAAAACGCCCGCTTCAGCTTGGGGTAGTTGAGGGTAATTGCCTTCTTCTACTGCCTCTACTGTTCGTACCACCAACTCCGCGCCTTTTTGCATTAATCGCTCATACAGTGTGCCTACTGTATCATATTCATGAATCGGCTCCGTTTCCTGAAAAATAATTTTTCCTGTATCAATTTCATGTTCAAGAAAGAATGTCGTTACACCCGTCTGTGTTTCACCGTTGATAATGGCCCAATTGATCGGCGCTGCGCCACGGTACTGCGGCAAAAGGGATGCATGGAGGTTGAAGGTGCCTTTCGGCGGCATATTCCAAACAACTTCGGGCAACATTCGGAACGCAACCACAATTTGCAGATCAGCTTTATAACTGCTTAATTCTTCTAAAAAAGCAGGATTTTTGAGTTTTTCGGGTTGTAGGACGGGAATTCCCTGCGATACAGCATATTGTTTTACGGGGGAAGGAGTCAATTGCAAGCCGCGACCGGCGGGTTTATCAGGTGCGGTAATAACAGCCACTACATTTGCGCCGGTTTCCACAAGCTTTTGAAGACTGCTAACCGCAAATTCAGGCGTGCCCATAAAAATAATCCGAAGTCTTGCCATAAGAAGTTAAATTCTACGTTTAAAGTAGTACAATAAGGCTATTTTTTAGGATAAAGCCCTTGGAGATATTGATTTCAGTTGCAAATATTGCTAATTTTGTGATTCAATTCTCGACTATGAACCGACACGCCAAATACTTTTCGGTCTTACAGAAGAAGTGACAGATTCTACCATCCTGTTTGTAGAGCGGTCATTTCACCGTTCTTTTTTTTTGTCCATAGTGAAAGAAATTTCTTTACCATTAACACATATCATTAACAATTAACGTACAGTAAAGCAAAATGGCTAAAATACAGTACTACACCGAAGAAGGTCTCAATAAGCTTAAAGCTGAATTGCAGGACTTAAAAACGCGGGGCCGACAAGAAATAGCAAGAGCAATAGCTGAAGCTCGCGACAAGGGTGATTTAAGCGAAAATGCTGAATACGACGCCGCCAAAGAAGCACAAGGATTGCACGAAGCAAAAATCTCTAAGCTGGAAGAAGTCTTGGGCAACGCCCGGATTCTTGATGAATCGTCTATCGATACATCTTTGGTAGCTGTTTTGTCTAAAGTCAAAATAAAGAACCGTAAGAACAACGCTGTGGTTACTTACACGCTGGTGTCTGAAGAAGAAGCTGATCTAAAACTTGGCAAGATTTCCGTAGGCTCCCCCATTGGCAAAGGCCTTTTAGGTAAAAAAGTAGGCGATGTTGCGCTGTTTCAAGTTCCTGCCGGAGCCATGGAATTTGAAGTATTGGAAATATCGCGCTAGTTCTTACTACTGCCGACCAATGTGCCGGCATAGATTTTGAACTAAAAAGTGGGTAGCCTTTCGAAAGGCTACCCACTTTTTTTATTTCCGAATAAAATTTTTTATTTTAGATAGTTGGTCTCAAAAACAACCTGTTTGGTTGCTTTTTCTGCGAAATTCAGCCAAATATAATTTGGCTAACGGTGATTTAAGGATTTTAACTGTTTTTTTGAGTAAAATTACTTTAAAAACAAACTAAGTATAATCTTTGAATAATCAAATTACTTATAGAATAAATTATGATATATGGTTTTTACTTACAAGATTTGCTCAACAAAAATCATTTTTTGAGTAATATCGCTAAGTATTCCAAAATCAGAACGTATCAAAATGAATTATCAACCACCCGTATATTTGACTCCTTATCTATACATGACCAACGAAGAAGTTGCGATTGTGGATGGATTGGTAGACCACCGGGAAATGCCCAAAAAGTTTGATTCAAATCGGGTCATTACCTATTTCGAAGGTCAGGATTTTTGTTTGGTCCTTTATTTTGCAGATCTCAAAGATCAGGGCTTCCAAAAATATGTTGTCAGCGATTTTTCAGTGAATGTGGAAGAAATGTACATTCTTTCAAATTCACTGGCTCATATGATCGCAGAAGGAGTTAATATTCACTTGTTGAGTCAAGCCAAAAATCGGGTAGATGCGATGATCCAAATGTCAGGCACCTTTCGGGCGTTGTTTGGCAAAAAAAAGTCGGCGGAAGCAGAAGAATGGTAATCTAAAAAACGTCGGCGAGGTTTGGAACGGAGACGCCCGGTCCTCGCCGACGTTACAATACCATCAAACATTAAAGCGGAAGTGCATGATATCACCATCCTGCACCACGTACTCTTTTCCTTCAACCGAAATTTTACCGGCATCCCGGCAGGCAGCTTCTGTTTTATATTTTTCGTAATCAGGCAATTTTATTACTTCTGCCCGAATAAATCCTTTCTCAAAGTCGGTATGGATCACCCCTGCGGCCTGGGGAGCTTTCCAACCACGCTGAATCGTCCAGGCCCGCACTTCTTTTACACCCGCCGTAAAGTATGTGATCAGGTTCAGAATATGATATGATGCCCGAATCAATTTATTCAATCCCGATTCCTGCAAACCGTATTCTTCCAGAAAAACAGCGCGTTCTTCAGGATCTTCCATTTCAGCAATCTCAGACTCAATCGCGGCGCAAAGAACAATTACATCGGCTTTTTCTTCCGCAATAGCTGCCTTCAATTGATCTACATATTCGTTCCCGTTGATAATAGACGATTCATCCACGTTGGCTACGTAAATGACCGGCTTGATGGTCAACAATTGCAGATCAGAGATGGCCGCTTTTTCTTCTTCCGTCAGGCCCACTGCGCGCACACTTTTTCCCTGCAACAACGCATTTTTGACCCGAGTAATAATTTCAAGTTCGACCTTGGCTTTGGCATCTCCCACACGGGCAGCTTTTTCAACCCGGGCAAATTTCTTTTCGATGGAGTCTAAATCTTTCAATTGAAGCTCCAGATCAATGATCTCTTTGTCGCTTACGGGATTTACGCGCCCTTCTACGTGTACAATGTTATCATCTGCAAAGCAACGTACCACGTGAATGATAGCATCCACTTCACGAATATTTGCCAAAAACTGATTTCCCAGTCCCTGACCTTTGCTGGCGCCGCGTACAAGGCCGGCAATATCTACGATTTCGACGATGGTAGGCACCATACGTTGCGGCTTCACTAAGCCTTCCAGTATTTGCATCCGGCCGTCGGGTACTTCTACCACTCCTACGTTGGGTTCAATGGTACAGAAGGGATAATTGGCTGCTTCAGCCTTTGCACTTGATAATGCACTAAACAGGGTGGATTTGCCCACATTCGGCAATCCGACAATACCACATTGGAGAGACATTCCGGGAGTTTTTAGTTTTTAGTTGCCGGTTTGGCAGAAAATCGATCAGCGTCGAAATGTATATTTTTTCATTTCATTGCCAAAGACACACAACAATAATTGGACACACTTAAATGAGGTCGCAAAATTAGTATATTTAGGCTTACCTACAAAACCAAAAGGCCTCCGGCAAATACCGGAGGCAAGTCATTGGATAGTTTTATAAAACAGGTATTACTCCCACTTCAGATCGCTACCACTATAATCTTCTTCCTCACGTACGGCGTATTGTGAGAAATCAATATTTGGCATTAATTCTGTTTTGATGTGATTTACAGTGTCTTGAAGTGCATCTACAAATTTGTCAAAATCTTCTTTGTAGAGAAACATCTTGTGCTTTTCATACGCAAATCCGTCTCCCTGCGGAAAACGGCGACTCTCAGTGATGGTTAGGTAATAATCATTTGAACGAGTCGAACGCACATCAAAAAAGTAAGTTCTTTTACCGGCTTTTACGCGCTTAGAGTAGATTTTCTCTCTGTCTTTATCTTCCACTATACTTGGTAGGTTTAGAGTTTAACCAAACGCTAAAGTACATGTTTTGTTGCTGCCTTTCAAAATTTTTGTAAAATAAAGTTACCACCTTTTACGTTATCAAAAACATGCCTTTTAAAATAGGTTTTGTAAAAAACATAGTTTATATTAAATTTGCATCTAATTATCAACCTTTAACCCTTTAAAAGGTTGCATTTTTTTGAGTAGGCTTCGAGGTAAAAGCTCTGTGGAAACCCTTTCTTTAACTGGAAATAAACCCGAAAAGACCCTATGTATTCTACTGCATTTTATTTAGTTTTACTGCTTTCACTTTTCAAATTAAATCCTGCCTCGGCGCAGTTGCTGGGCAAAGAAGAAAAAGGAAATGCCTCTTTTTACAACAAAATGTTTGAAGGTCGGCAGACTTCTTTCGGCGAAAAATTTGATCAAAAAGAATTAACCGCCGCCCATCGTTCACTTCCTTTCAATACTATGATCGAAGTAACGAATTTATCAAACAATAAATCGGTGATCGTAAGAGTTAATGACCGAGGCCCCTTTCATAACAAACGTCTGGTCGATCTGACCCGCGCTGCGGCAGAACACTTGGGTTTTATTAAATCCGGTATCGCGTCAGTCAGGCTCAGGGTGGTGGGAATGGAGGGAATGATCCTGCTCGGCCATAATGAGATCATCACCGACACGGGCGACATCATTGAAAAGGCCAACAAACTTTAACCTTTTTATTAACTAACTGCCAATGAGTACACGCACCTTAGATGTTTCAAGAGTAAGACAGTACGGGAATCTGGAATTTTTGGCTCGGCAGTTGGTGGAAGGTTTTATTACCGGTCTTCACAAATCTCCCTTTCACGGTTTTTCGGTCGAATTTGCCGAACATCGCCTCTATAATACGGGCGAAACCACCCGGCATATTGACTGGAAAGTGTATGGAAAAACCGATCGTTTGTTTGTAAAACGCTACGAAGAAGAAACCAACCTGCGCTGTCATTTATTGATAGACACCTCTTCGTCAATGTATTATCCTGAGCCAAATCACGATAAGATCACGTTTAGTGCGATGGCAGCGGCAAGTATTGCCAATCTGCTCCAACGCCAGAAAGACGCCGTGAGCTTGTGTACTTTTTCGGATAAGATCGAAATTCAGACGCCCGTCAAGTCAACCCCTTCCCACGTTCATAAGATATTTTTGGATTTGGAGAGTATACTCCAAAAACCCAAAGATCAACGCAAAACAGCCGTAGCGGATGTGCTGCACCTGATCGCCGAGAAAATACATAAACGCTCACTGGTGGTTATTTTCAGCGATATGTTTGAAGATATAAACCAAACAGATCGCATTTTTTCGGCTATGCAACACCTGCGCCACAATCTCCACGAAGTGCTTCTGTTTCACGTTACTGACCGCAAAACCGAAGAAGAATTTGCGTTTGATGATCGTCCTTATGAATTCATTGATCTGGAATCGGGTGAAAAAGTAAAGGTTCAGCCCGGGCAAGTCAAAAAACACTATCAGGAAGCAGTCAAAAAATATTATCACGATTTAAAGCTAAAATGCGGTCAGTATAAAATTGACTTTATTGAAGCCGACGTAGCCAAAGGGTATGACCAAATTCTTTCGGCTTATTTGGTAAAGAGAAACAAGATGCGTTGAGAAAAGAGATTACCAAAATCCGGTTATTTTTGCTCCTATAAACAACGAATATGAAGCGCTCTTTTACCTTTATCTTTGCCACTCTTCTACTTTTTACAACTTGTTTTATCGGCTGCAAAACCGCTAAAAAAGCATTCAAACGCGGTGATTATGACGAGTCGGTTCTCCGGGCCGCCGATAAGCTCAGAGACAGTCCATCAAGTTCGTCTGCCGCTGATATTCTCAAACAGGCGTATCCATTGGCGTTGCAGCAAAACCTGGACGACGTAGCCCGTTATCAAAACTCTCCTGAAGCTTTCCATTTAGAGCCGGTTGTCAATGCTTACGAGCGTCTTAATCGTTTGTATGACGCTTTGCGTAAATGCCCGGCCTGTGAGCGTTTGGTAACTGTTCGAAGCTTCATGCCGGAGGAGAGAGACGCACGCGAAAAAGCAGCCTCCGAGCGCTACGAAGCCGGCATGGTTTCGATGCGAAATAAAGAAAATCGGCAGATGGCCCGTCAGGCATATGAGCATTTTGAGAAAACGAATGCCCTGCTGGGTGGTTTTCGCAATGTGCAATCCATGCTGGACGAATCGTATGAATACGCTTCCTTTAAAGTAGTGGTGGAACAGGTGTTGGTCACGTCGCGGGCGTATCAATTGAGCAATGAATATTTTCAAAACAAGGTCAACGAATTTTTACAGACCAATAAGCGCCTCAATAAGTTTGTTCGGTTTTATTCACCACAGGAAGCTTCAACGATACGTCTAAAGCCCGACCATGTTGTTAAACTCGAATTTGATGATTTTGTGGTGGGACAAACGCTTATTGCATCCAATACCGACGTAGTCACCAGCAAAGATTCCGTCAAAGTGGGAGAAACAACCGTGAACGGTAAAAAAATAGCAGTTTACAACAAAGTAACCGCTAAGTTGACCCGTACGCGCAAATCGGTCCTTTCGTCAGGTTTGTTGGATATGCAGATCATGGATTTTCGCAATAAATCAGTCGTAACACAGGAGAAATTCCGTGGAGATTATACCTGGAATTGCGAATGGGCCAACTTCAACGGCGATGAACGTGCCTTGACTTCCGATCAAAAAAGACTGTGCAATGTGCGTGAGCTCAACCCACCGCCGCCGCAGCAACTTTTTATTGAGTTCAGCAAACCCATTTACGACCGTCTCACAAGCAAAATTCGCGATTATTATAAGAATTATTGAGGCGTTGGAGTTTATTGTTGCCGGTTAAAATGTGGTTATTTAACAGCTACAAGGTGTGACCTCTACGAGGTCAATGAAATTACCTGTTCAAATTATTCTGTAAACGTATGACCTCAGAGAGGTCATAGGATTTTTATGCGGTTTCTTCTCAAATACGCCATAGGCGTGAAACGTTTATAGCATCGTATAATGGCAATGTTAAATTTTCAGCTTGATATTCAGTTTCCCCAACGCAGCCGTGATACCTATCACAATGAAAGCATAGACCAACGATTTCAACAATCCTACGGCACCATATTTAAGGGCCTCGGGCAAGCTGAAAGGCAATAAATCAGCTATGCTGTAATAGAGATAGGGAATCAGATAACACGTAAGCGTGGCCGTACCGGCCGCTTTGACAGGTGCAAACCACTTAGCTTTTCCTCTCAGATCAACCCAAAAATAGATCGCCGAGAATAACATAAAAGCAATGCCGCTGCAAAGAAACACCCACGTAGGCGTGGCCTGAATTTTAGAGATAATAAAGAAGTTTCTCAACAGCAGTCCGATCAGCACCATCGCTACGCCGATACTCGTAAAAATAGACGGCACCTGCGTTCTTTTATTTTTTTTGTGCAACCATTCCATCAATAGCGTACCCAAAAGCCCCGTCATCGCGAAGGCGTGGAAAGCGCCATTCCCCAAAATCCAATCGCGCGGACCGGAAGGCCAAACTTCTTTGAGCCACCCGGCATGGCCGGCAATGGTAAAAAAGGTAAAGATGCTCCACGAAATGAGCAGCCAATTTGAATTTTTGTAGGCAACCAAATAAATGAGCGCGCATCCAAGATAGGTCCAACCGATAAGGCCCAAAATGCCCCACCACTGTGTTTTCATTCCCACAAGCGCACTGTTCTCGCCTGCTTTGAAGATAAACGCCAAATAACACAACAGTGTCACTCCCAGCACTTGCAGTCCAAGAAAAATATACTTCTTAGTACCTACACTTTGGGGATATACGTTCCAGATCAGGAAAAAGCCAATGACCATTATGATCTGAAACCATTCCCTCCCCATGCCCGTTGCCTCGGCATTCAGGTCAGGAACATTGACGGTAAAAACACCCATGACGATAAGCGCCACGGAGCGCAAAATGATATGAGTGATAATTTGTTGATAACTGTCGCCTTTTGCCAGACGACTTTGGACGGCAAAAGGAATCGCCATTCCCAAAATGAAAAGGAAGCACGGAAAAATAATATCCGAAAATCCCAGAAAATCTTCCTCTGCTTTAGCGTGCTCAAGCCAATAGGGAATCCCTGTCAATGACCAAAAATCATTGACAAATATCATCAGAAGCATTGTCAGGGCGCGAAAAGCATCAATTGACAAAACACGCTTTAGGGTAATTTGCACAGTAGAGAGGAATTTAGGATCAGAACGTTAAGAGCTTATGTATTTCAAATTTAGCGGATTGCTTTATTTATTTCTTCATACATGGTTTTAAAGCAATTGGAAGCGGTATTTTCTCCCGCTTTTTCGTTTACTTTTACCCCGTAATATTCATCCCAAAACGAACCCGCCGGCGACCAAACGGTTTGCATCATTCCAAAAAATCGCGGTTTCATTTCCTTCGTAGCCGTCGCTCTGAATTTTAACATATCTTGGGTTTGAAGCAGTGCATTTTTGGGATTTCGCCAAGGACATGTAATGACATTGAAACCTTTCATCGCAAAATAAACGGCGGTTTGGTCGGGGCGTTCATAATGCCAATCGCAGATCACTACGTCTTTCGACAACAGATCAATGGCCTGATGGGTGTTATTCATACTTCCCTCCCATTCGCCGATGCCCGTGGTTTTCCCGTCGATGAGTCGGTCGCCCCAGATCCAGAGTTTACGATCTTTCAACGCCAAGTGATTTCGAATGGTATTGACTTCTCCCGCAAACAATTCAGCTTTGTTTCGTCCGCTGCAACGCGGGCATTTATCGTCACCGATGTAAAATACTTCGTCCATGCCCGCATGAAATGCCTTGCTTTCAAAAGCGGCACATATTTCGTCTACCAAGTCAAAAACCACTTTGTGTACTCCCGGATGCAACGGACAATAGCTTTTACAGTACAGCCCGTCGGTATTCGGCCAAGCATATTTTTCGGGCATTTTTACATGAGGGGTTTCATCAAATTCAGGATAGACCCGCAGCAGATTATGGGTTGTGGTAGCCCACGATTGATGCCCCAGCAAATTGATCTGCGGGATAATTTGAATAGCATTTTTCCGACAGACCGCCACCAGTTTTTTTACCTCTTTGCTCGACAAAGCAATGCTGTCGCGCAGTTCAGGGTGACTTTCAAATTGATAGTTGAAATCGACGCGCAAAATGAGCGTGTTCACTTGCCGAGGTGCCAATTCTTCATTGATAAATTTTAGGAAGGCATCCAACTGCTTCGGCTGAGGAGCGGCAATACAAAATCCTCTGACCGGCAATAAACTATCCGGTCTTGTGGACTGAGCCAAGAGAATTGACCCAAAAAAGGTAACAAAAAGGAAAGCAAGCGTGGTGATTTTTTTCATTGCAGCAAAGGAATAACGCATACAAACAAGCATAAAAAACAAAAGATCATAGAGAGCACCAGCTACTGATAGCACCTTTTCATTGTAAAACCTAAAAAAAGATGACTTTTCGAGTTAAAAAGGCATGAAATATGCTAACAATTATTTTAACTCTTCGGTATATTCTTTATTTTTGATTCTGAAAAACTCCGTTCCTCGTTCCAAACCCTTTACTCAACCAATGTACCCACTTAAACACCTTCCCACTACAAGACATTTTGCATTCTTATTCATGGACAATGGCGATGAATATCAAGCGATTTACCCCATAGATTCTAAAAGTCATTAGGGAAATTCGCTGATTTTTTCGTACAGTTTTCCTGCAATTTTCGGCCGGCAGCTCACAACCGCCTATATATCCTCTACCCGCTGTTGGTGGAGAACGGCTACCATTTAAGGAATTCGACCCATTTACTAACCTATGTATAACCTATAAAAACCCACTCAAAATGTCATCTATTTACACCAACCCACAACATCTTTACTCACAATTTACGGCTACGCCAAAATCCCATCATGCATTAATGATTTTGGGAAATATGCGTTCCGGAGCTTCTTTTGTTGCCAAGTGGCTGCGCGCCTGCGGACTTTTCATCGGCGATGAGTTTTATCGGGTAACGCCCGAAAATCCTCATGGCTATTTTGAAGACAAACGCTTTGTACGCCTTCAAAAAGCAGCCCGTGAAGATCAATTGGCCGCTTCTGAACCATTGCTTCCCGTTGACTTCATAGAAGAAGCTCAAAAACTGGTCGCGGCCAATAGCGAAGCACATTCACAATGGGGTTGGAAAGCCCCTCAGACGTGTTTCTTTTTGGATGAATGGAATTACATTTTGCCCGAAGCCAAAGCAATCATTGTGTTTCGGCCTTATCTTCAGGTGCTTGATTCCTGGAAGCGGCGACACATTGAAGCGCAGCAACGGCGAAAAAACACCCTTTCTTACTTGGTTCATCGTATGAAACTAAAAGCAGGGTTAGGTTCTTTTGAAACCAAACATTTAAAGAATTGGATCATGCTTAATTATTTCATTCTCCAGTTTTTGGAATCAAAAAATCCGAATGATTATGTATTGATCGAACTCGACCAACTGCAAACGCATGACAGGCAATTGTTTGACCATTTGACCCAAAAAATGGGTTTTTCGTTAAATTATACCGACATCAAAGAGATTTATCCGACCGAGCCACCGCAAAAAGAAGTGAAACTCCCACGCGGTCTTCCCAGAAAACAGGTCGTTGAAGCCGAGCGGATTCTGCGCCGACTCAGAGAAAAGAAAACATTTGCGTAAGTGGAAGACAGATGCTTTGGCTTCTATCTAAATTCGCTTAAACTTGGCTTGGTAATTAAAATTTTCAGGATACCGAGATGGCAATATCCAATCAAGAATGAGGGTTTGTGAATCGATTTGAATGATAGTTGCTTTCACAGGTCTTGGACAATCTATAAAAGGGTAACAACCGGCTTCACCATAGGTAAAAAAAAGTGTATTACCTGAAAGCTTATAGGAGTTATTGTGGGAACAATAGCAATCTATTGTTCCCAAATCTATTATTCCATTTTTTTTGAACTCAATACGAGAACCTACCCTATAACTAGTGCTATCCCAGTCTTTAGTACTGTCCTTTACCTCTGTAAGTTGCCAAATTCCAACTAATTCAGGATACAGTTTCTCTTTACAAGCTGAAGAGAGTATAAAAAGCAGCAGTATTAAGCACCATTTTTTCATCATTATTTTCAAAATAGATACATCATTTTACACCTTTTATCTCAAAAATACGAACGCTGTTCTCACTCATCGTAACGGGTACTCCCTGCGCCGCTTCTACGGTAAGGGTTTGAGGAGCATGAAAGATTTCTTTCAGGGTATATTTTCCGGTAGCCGACAGTCCCATTGTTTCCCAGGCGTGGGCAGGAATTTTAACGGTTGTTTGAACGCCGTTGTGCAAATCAAAATTACAAACGATCAATAATTTCTGTTTGTCGGTATGGCGCAGATACGTATATTGCTTGGCGTCGTTATAGCCCGCGCTTTGTCCATTATTGTTGGCGTATTGCAGATCATAGAACGCACCGTTTTGAACGGCATCACTTGAATTAACTAATTTGAGCAAATCAGCATAAAAGCCTCGCAACTTTTTCTGCTCTTCGTTGAGTTTGCCGCCGTCGAATTTGCCGCCGTTTACCCAAGCCTGGTATTCGGTAACACCCCAATAATCAAACATAGTTGTACGTCCGTCTTCGCCCGAAAAACCTTCGGCAACGGTTGGATTCACGCCCACTTCCTGACCAAAATACAACATCAACGGCCCGGAATGCAGCGTAGCCGAAACCACCATTGCCGGAATGGCGTAAAATGGATTTTTGGCAAAATATTTCGAAGCAATGCGCTGCTCATCGTGGTTTTCCAAAAAACGCACCATCCGATTGGCAAAATCTCCCGATTCCTTTTGCCATACCCGTGTAATATCGGCCGTATGGCCACCGCCTTCCATCAATCGACGTAACGAATCGTACAGGCCGACTTTATCGTAGAGATAATCGAATTTGCCATTGAACAGATAGTTACGATACTCCGCAGGATTGTATATTTCAGCAATGAAGATTGCAGCGGGATTTATTTTTTTTACTTCGGGAATCACCCAACCCCAAAACTCAAAAGGCACCATTTCGGCCATATCACACCGAAAACCGTCCACACCTTTAGCCGCCCAATAGAGCAAAATATCACGCATTTTCAGCCACGTGCTCGGAATGGGGTCAAAATGCCTACTGCGATTGTTCAGGTAATCAACGCCATAATTCAGCTTGACGGTTTCAAACCAATCATTGATGCTCGGCTTGGCCGAAAAAACGTCATTGCCGGTTGCTTTAGCAGGAAATTCTTCGTACGGAAAAGTTGAAATTCCCGGCGGCACAGGCACATTGTCCGGAACCAAAAACTTCCGATTGGGCAAATAATAAAAATTATTTTGGGGATTAAATGCCTGATCATAATGCTCGCCCTCGCCAAAATCTTTGACACCTGCGGGTTTTACGTCTGATTTATAATGCCGTGCCACATGATTCGGTACAAAATCAATGATCACTTTCAGGTTGGCCTTGTGCGAACGCTCTACCAATGCTTCAAATTCAGCCATCCGGTTTCGTACATCCACGGCCAAATCAGGATTGACATCGTAATAATCTTTGATGGCATAGGGCGAACCGGCAATTCCTTTGACTACGTAAGGGTTATCTTTGGGGATATCGTAAGCAGAGAAATCGGTCATGGTGGCATGCTCGATCACGCCCGTATACCAGACGTGAGAAATGCCGAATTTTTTCAGTTCTTTGAGCGCTTTATCGGTAATATCGTTGAATTTCCCGACGCCGTTTTCGTCGCGGGTACCGTAAAATTTGTTGGTCGTATTCAGGTTTCCAAACAGGCGGGTGTAAATTTGATAAAGAACGATCTTGTCAGTCTGAGGTGGGTTCATACGCGGTTCTAATTTTGGTGACGGTTGAGCTACTACACTTGCAACAAACAAATTAGCAGCAAGCCATAGAGGGGCTTTTATAGTAGTTTTCATTCATCATAGGTTTAAAAAAGCAGGTACTTTTTTCAAAAATAAGGGGATTAGCCCATATTTGCAATATGCATAAACCTCCCCCGCGCCAACGAGTTCTGTTACTCAGTACGGTTCATTCAATGACCGACCCACGAATTGCGGGAAAAATTGCCCTAAGTTTAGAGGAGTATTATGAGGTGTATACAATAGCAGTGGCCGCCCCAAAAGAATATTTCAAGCCCCCCGGCATGGACAAAAACGGTGTTGCTTTTAAGCATCATTTCAGCCAATTACCTTATTTCCAACATCTTATATGGCGCCTGCTTTGGGTTCACCCAATGGTATTTATCAAATTTTTATGGATACGGCCGCACATCGTTCATATTTTTGTGGCAGAGCTGTTGCCGTTGGCGTTTGTGTTCCGATGGTTGGGAGCTGAGATCGTGTATGAAGTTCAGGAAAATCTTTACAAAAAACTCCCGCTCAAGACCTATAACCGAGGTTGGTTGTTTGAAAATGTTTTTCGGTACTTCGACCATCGTGCGCGCCGATTGTTCAAATTTGTTTTTACCGAAGATGCCTATTTGAATGAATACCAAAATCTTCAACAACCCTATGCTATTGTTCATAATTTTGCAACGTCTCAGTGGCTATCGCAGCCGGTTCCTGTTCCTGACTTGCAACGGCCTACCTTTTTTTACGCGGGAGTAATCAGTTTTGAACGCGCTTTTGATACCCTGTTGAGTGCAATGGTGATCGTCAAACAACACTATCCCAATCTGGTGCTTCATTTATTCGGTCATTTACGAATTCCGCAACAAACGTTGAATGAACGGGAAGATTACCGGCAAGTCAACGAAAATTTGATCTTTCACGGATATGTACCGCAGCAATTGGCCTTTCTTCATGCGCGTAAAGCTCTTGCAGGCATTGCCTTGCTCAAACCTGTCGGTGATTATACCGATTCGTATCCTACTAAGTTGTTTGATTACATGGCTTTAGGTCTGCCGGTTATTACGTCAGATTTACCATTATTGAAGGCAGTGGTTGAGCCAAATCAATGCGGCTTTTGCGTTTCTCCGTACGATGCCGAAGCCCTTGCCGCTGCCATGTTGGCTTGCATTGAGTATCCCAAAAAATGGCAGTCAATGGGCGAAAATGGGCGAAATGCCATAAAAACGACCTATAATTGGGAAAATGAAGCGAAAAAATTAGTAGAATTATATCAAAAATAGCAATTATCTGCTATTTTTTGAAGAAACGCCGGGCTGACCGAAAAAATTGAAATATCGTAAGTGTGTATATCAATTAGGGATCTTTTCAATAAGTGCATTCATTACCGCCTTTACTTTGTTTAGCGTGACCGGATCAATGATCGTGCGATCTCTAACCTTAATTTTTACGTTTGAGATCACCAAAGCAGTAGTATCATCAATATCAGCTTCAATGATGCGCAGCGTTTCCAACAAGGACTGATGCGCTTTTTCGCCCAAGGTAGAGGCTGTAATTAATGCGGTGGGTTTATGCGAAAATTCCATCGAAGATACTGTCCAATCCAGCGCATTTTTCAACGTGCCGGGCACGCCCATAGCGTATTCGGGCGTACAGATCAAAATGCCGTCGCTTTCACTCAGTAATTGACGAAAATCCGAAACCGAGGCATCAACATTTTCATGATCATCGTCGGGATTAAAGTGAGGTAAGGAAGCGAGGTCGGTAAATAAATAAAGCTCAATCCTGTCTTTTTCCAGTTCGGCAATCGCGTGTAAAAGATCCAGATTGGTGGAATTTTGCCGGGTGCTTCCACAAATACCCACCATTTTCTTTTTCATACATCAATGAATCACTCTCAAAAGCCGTGATGATATAAGAGAAAACTGAACAGATACAGCCACAACACGTCTACAAAGTGCCAATAAATGGTAATAAGTTTGATCTTGAGCTGGTTGGGGGGATTAACGCTGAATACAAAAGCATCAACGTACGTGCTGTTTTTAAGTGATTGATACACCGCCCAACTCAGCACTGCAATGCCAACAGCAATATGGAAAATATGCAATCCCGAAAACAAATAAATGAACCCAACCGAAGGATTATTGACGGTCGAAATGCCCGCCTCAATGAGTTGCCGCCAACCCAAAAATTGAAGAATCACAAACAAAACCCCTAAGAAAAGAGTAGCCGACATATATAAACGAAACTGCGGATAACGGTCGGTACGAAAACTGTGATTTGCCAAATGCAGGGTAAGACTGCTGACGACAATGGCAAACGTACTCACCCAAAAAAGCGCGGGCAGCGGCACGTCCGTCCAATAAACGCCCGCTGATTTTCGCAGGGTATAGACCGCCAGCAAGATGGTAAAGATCAATACGCTTCCGCCTATGCCCATCCAAAGCATAAAATTGAACGGCTCACGCCGCTTCGTAAAGCGATTTTCTTTAACAATAGAAGCCTTCCCCATGATGATTGCCTGCGGCCAATTGAAGGGAGTTACATTAACTCTCCTTGCCAAACGGTATATTGTGTGAAAATGTTCTCTAAATCGGCTGCTTTCTCAAAAATACCATAAATAGTTGAACCGGAACCCGTCATTGCGGCATAGACAGCACCTTTTCCGTATAACAGTGCTTTTATTTCGGGTAAAACAGGATATTTCTGAAAAAGCCCTTTCTCAAAATCATTCTGAATACAATGACGCCATTCCGGCATCGGCCGTTGCAGTGCTTCCAACAAATTTACCGTGGGCACTTGGGGTTTTACGCCGGCGTAGGCTTCGGCCGTTGAAATGTGCAGATTTGGATATACTAAGAGGATGTATTTGCCTTTAAGTGAAAGCGAAATATCGGCAAAGCGGTCGCCTTTTTCGTAGCAGTAAACGGGTTTGTTCTGAATAAAAAAAGCGCAGTCACTTCCCAATCGGCGGGCGTAATTTTCCAAGGCCTCCGTCGAGAGTTCTAACCGATAAAATTGATTTAAAAGTGTGAGTGTAAAGGCTGCATCGGAAGAACCACCGCCCATGCCTGCGCCAATCGGAATAATTTTGAGCAAATGCATTGCCAATGGCGGTAAATCAAAATCGTTCTTGAGCAATTCATATGCTTTCACGCAGAGATTTTTGGCAGGGTCGCCGGGAATATCAATGCCCGACGACGAGAAACTAAATTCATTTGCGGGAATTACTTCCAACACATCTGACCATCCTACGGGATAAAAACACGATTCAAGGTTATGAAAACCATCGGAGCGTTTTTCGGTGATGTGAAGTCCAATATTTATTTTGGCGTTGGGGAAAGTAATCATACAAAATTTTATTCACGCAAAGTGGCAGAGGAGCGGTCCGCTACTGCGGCAGAGACGCAAAGCTTTTTTAAAGAAAGACTTTCCAAGTCTTGGAGACTTGGAAAGTCTGATAACTAATATAACATCCGAAACTTGATGGTTTCTTCCATTTCTTTGATCTCTTCCACAAAACCATCAACGTAGCTGCGCTCTACGTCCATAATGACGTAGCCGATCTGGTCGTTGGTTTTGAGGTATTGCCCCGTGATGTTGACATTGTAGCGGGCAAAGATATTGTTCAGTTTCGCCAAAATACCCGGCACATTACGGTGAACGTGCAAGAGACGGTGAGAGCCTTTGAGCAACGGCAACTGCACTTCGGGCACGTTGACACTGCCCGTTGTGCTGCCGTTGTTGATGTACTCCAACAAACGCTCAGGCACGTAATGCCCAATGCCTTCCTGCGCTTCTTCCGTACTGCCACCGATATGCGGCGTCAGGATTACGTTGGGGAGGCCGCGAAGTTCACTTTCAAAAGCTTCGTTGTTGGTTTTGGGTTCGTACGGAAATACGTCCAAACCTGCCCCCCATACTTTTCCGTTTTTAAGGGCTTCCACCAACGCCTCCACATCCACTACGTGGCCCCGCGCAAGGTTGAGAAATACGACTCCGTCTTTCATAAGCCCGAACTCACGTTTGCCGATCACATTTTTATTATCTTTACGGCCGTCGATGTGAATACTCAAAACGTCTGAGATCTGTAATAACTCATCCAAAGACTTGAGTTTTCTGGCGTTACCGATGGGCATTTTGTCGACCACATCGTAGAAATACACTTCCATTCCCAAGGCTTCTCCAATGACCGACAATTGAGTACCAATGTGGCCGTAGCCTACAAGCCCCAGTTTTTTGCCGCGTACTTCAAAGCTGTTGTTCGCCGATTTATCCCATTTTCCGGCGTGCATTCCCACACTTTTAGGAAACACATTCCGAATCAACATGATCATTTCGCCCACTGCCAATTCTACCACCGAACGGGTATTGCTGTAAGGAGCGTTGAAAACCGCCACGCCCTGTTCGGTCGCGGTTTTAATATCTATTTGGTTAGTACCGATGCAGAATGCCCCAATCGCGATCAGGCGCGGAGCATTTTCCAGTACCCGGCGCGTTACCATTGTTTTGGAACGAATGCCTAAAATGGTTACGTCTTTGATCTTTTCGATCAGTTCATCTTCATCCAATGCCCCTTTTACAAACTCTACATTAAAACCCTGATCTTCAAACGCTTTTCGAGCTACGGGGTGAACGTTTTCGAGCAATAAAATCTTGATGCGACTTTTAGGGTACGATTGTGAGCGCGGCAGGTTGTTCAAAAACAAAAACTCATCCAATGACGGCACAATGTGGTCAGCCACACTCGTTACTTTCTCACGTTCAACATTTTCCGTGAACGCATAAAAACGATTTGCTAATCCGGAAGCACGTAATTCGTAATCGGTATAGCCATCACCAATAGCGCATACATCGCCTTCCAAGTTGAGGGATTGGAGCAGTTTTACTTTTCCTTTGTCTTTTGAAAGAACGTTTTCATCGTCCACGCCGATGATGTTGCCGTCGGTGTCGAAGCGAAAAGTATTGGCATATACATTTTCTTCTTTGAGCCCCAATTCGGTAACGATCGGCACAATAAACTCTTTAAAGCCGCTTGATATGATCAGAATTGTATCGGCGTAATCGCGCAAAAAAGCCTGATTTCGGAGGAAAGAATCGGATATTTTAGTACGTAAAAATTCGATCAAAGTAGCGATGTGCGAACGATTGGCCTGTAAAAGTTCGATACGAAGGCGTAACCCTTCGGCAAACGACATTTCGCCGTTCATGCCTTTTTCGGTCAGGTCACGGATTTGTTGCACCACTTTTTCGCGGTTGGGATTGCCCGCAAGAGCAATGTTGGCCAATTCGTCCAAGCCTTCGACCTGCGTAAACGTGCTGTCAAAGTCAATAACGTAATAGGTTTGTTCGAGCGTGTTGGTAAGCATTGAGCGGTAATTTATGTGTTTATCGGTGGGGGCTGCGGACGATTGTCCAATCAGCGTGCAAATTTACCGTTCCTTTTTGTCATTTTTGCAGAGTTATATGAAGTTTCAGCATTTATACATTCTCTTATCATTGTAAAACCGCCAAAACAGGCAAAAAACCATGCTTTTAATCCCCTATTTTAGCATGATAAAATATTCAGTAACCGGTTGTTTATTACTCTTTAACAAAATATGAACCCCGCTCAAAACCCTTGGAAGAACGTATTTTGCATCACTGCACTCCTGTTCCTTTTGGGAACTTCGCGGAGCATAAATGCCCAAACTGCGCCCAAAGCGTACATTCGTTACAATCAGGTTGGATACCTGGCTGCCGATGCTAAAGTAGCGTTGGTTCTATCAAAAGAATCATTGAACGGGAATTTTATCATTCAACATACCACCACAAAACAAATAGTATTCAAAGCGACTTTGCAGGCAAGCAGAACAAAACCCTGGGCGCCTTTTCAATATTATTATGACCTTGATTTCAGTGCTTTTAAAATTGCTGGAACTTATCAAATTCAACTCGAGAACTCCGATGTACAATCGGGAAGTTTTACCATCGGCGGTTATCCGGCGTATCAGGAACAATTACTGTTTTTCATGCGCCAACAACGGTGCGGCTATAATCCCTACATCGACCAAGTTTGTCACCAAGGCGATGGCAGAACCTTCTTCGGACCGTTGAAAGACTCTTCTTACATTGACGCAAGCGGAGGTTGGCACGATGCCGGCGACCAACTTAAATACCTCATTACGAGCAGCAACGCCACGGCACGCATGCTTTTGGCCTATGAATGGGCCAAAGACCGTTTTGCAGATAAAGTAGACGATCTGGGTCACGCACACCCCAACGGCATTCCCGATGTACTCGACGAAGCCAAGTGGGGCTTGGATTGGATGCACAAAATGCACCCGGCACCCGACCAACTATACCACCAAGTAGCCGACGACCGCGACCATCGCGGCTTTAAATGGCCGCACAAAGACAACGCCGATTATGGCTGGGGGCCTAACAGTTACCGCGCCGTCTATTTTGCGGACGGAAAACCGCAGGGGGCCGGCAAGTACAAAAGCGAAGCCACGGGTGTAGCCAATCTGGCCGGGCGCTCCGCCGCCGCAATGGCCATTGCGGCGCGCATCTGGAAGAATGACTTGAAAGACCCGATTTTTGCCGCAAAATGCCTCAAAGCCGCCATCGAATTGTATGCTTTGGGAAAACAAAAAGAAGGCTACCAACAGGGAAACAGCTATAGTCAGCCCTATCGCTATACCGAAGATACGTGGGCCGACGACATGGAATGGGGAGCGGCGGAGTTATATAAAGTCACCAAAAAAGAAACATATCGAACCGATGCCAAGCGGTACGCCCGTCTGATCGGCACTACGTCATGGATGGAAAAAGATACGGCGGCTCATTATCAATTGTACCCTTTTGTCAATGTAGGGCATTCCGCTTTATATGACATTGCCGATGCCGCCACCAAAGCAGAATTAGCAGGTTATTATCGGCATAACCTCGAACGCGTAGCCAACAAAGGTGCCCAAAATCCGTACGGCATTGGGGTACCTTTCATTTGGTGTTCCAATAATTTGGTCACGGCGTTTGTGACGCAGGCGATCCTGTACGAACGCATGACGGGCGACAAGCGCTATCACGCCGCGATGTTGGCACACCGTGATTGGCTGCTGGGTCGTAATCCGTGGGGAACATCGATGTTTACGGGCATTCCTGAAAACGGCGATTTTCCGCTGGATGTGCATTTACCGTTGTGGCATTTTACCAAAAAAGTGATTCCCGGCGGCTTGGTCGATGGGCCTTTATGGGAAACTATTCACGGGAAAATGGTGGGACTGACCTTGTCGGAATCGGATGAATTTGCCCAATTTCAGCCCGATCATGTCAAATACATGGATGATATCGGGGATTATTCCACCAATGAACCTACCATGGACGGGACAGCTGATGCCATTTTCATGTTTGCATTTTTTGCAAACCTATAAGGTCGTTGAGACCTTATAGGTTTAAATATAGGTTTTAAAAAAGAATAAAGTATAATGAAAATCCTGCATACGGCCGATTGGCATTTGGGAAAGAGACTTGAGCAGTTTTCGAGGCTGGAAGAGCAGAAAGAAGTATTGAACGAAATTTGCGAGATCGCAGAAAGGGAGTCGGTAGATGCCGTAATTATTGCGGGTGATCTCTTCGACAACTTCAACCCTTCTTCGGATGCGATGGGACTGCTTTACAGCACATTACACCGGCTCTCCGATTTTGGAAGTCGCGCTGTCATTGCCATTGCCGGAAACCACGATTCGCCCGAGCGCATTGATGCGCCCGACGCACTGGCACGGGTTTCAGGAATTATCTTTGTTGGGTTTCCCAATGCGCACGTTCATCCCTTTGAAACCCGAAACGGACTGAAAGTAACCAAAACCGACAAAGGTTTTGTAGAATTTCAGCTTCCCCACACCGAGGTTCCGCTGCGTTTGATCATTACACCTTATGCCAACGAAATCCGTCTGAAAACATTTTTAGGGATTGAAAAATCAGAAGAAAGCCTGCGGGAGTTGCTCGAAAGTCATTGGCAGTACCTGTCTGATACCTATTGTGATGACAAAGGTGTTAATCTATTGGCTACGCACCTCTATGTAATGCGCCGGGACGATGAGAACCCGCCCGAAGAACCCGACGATGAGCGTCCTATTCTTCACATTGGTGGAGCACAGGCTATCTATACTGACAATTTTCCTACCCAAATTCAATATGTAGCATTGGGGCATTTGCATCGGTATCAAACCGTCAGTAAACAACCCTGCCCCATCGTATACAGCAGCAGCCCGTTAGCTTATAGTTTTGCCGAAGCCAATCAAACCAAATACGTTGTCGTTATTGAAGCAGAACCCGGCAAGCCGGCCGACTACCGTGAGATAGCATTGACAAAAGGTAAAAAATTGCTCCGCGCGCGTTTTGAACAAATAGAAGAGGCATTGGAATGGTTAGGCGGTTGTCAGGATGCCTTGGTACAATTGACCATCGTAACGGATAATTTTCTGGAATCGGCCGACAAAAAACGCCTGACCGAAGCGCATACCGGCTTGATGCCGATCATTCCGGAAATACGGACCAAAATGACCGAGAACGGCACCGCTGGAAAGCTGTTGGAGTTGGAAGGAAGCAGCATGGAAGAATTATTTATCGACTATTTCAAAAACAGCAAAGAAGGCAAAGGGCAAATTCCCAACGAATCGTTGTTGGGAGTATTTAGAGAGATTTTGTCCCTCGATGAAGACGAAGCACTATGATACCGGTCAAACTCATTTTACAGGGAATCCATTCATACCGAGAAAAGCAGGAAATTGATTTTTCAGAACTCACAGCGGCCGGACTTTTCGGCATTTTCGGCAAAGTAGGCAGTGGAAAATCAACGATTTTAGAAGCGATCACTTTTGTGTTGTACAACGACATAGAGCGACTGAATAACCGCGAAAATCGAAGCTACAACCTAATGAACCTGCGTTCTGATCGCTTGTACATTGATCTGGTGTTTCGTACCGGACACACTCAGGCTCTCTATCGGTTTGTGGCCGAAGGCCGACGCAGCGGTAAGCATTTTGACCAAGTAAAGATCGACCGGAAAGCCTATCAATGGATGCCCGAACTCAACGACTGGGCGCCCATTGCGGCCGAAAACCCTGCCGAAAAGATCATTGGCCTCAGCTACGAAAATTTCAAACGCACCGTGATCATCCCACAGGGACGTTTTCAGGAATTCATCGAACTCCGCGATGCCGAACGCACTCGGATGATGAAAGAACTGTTTCAACTCGAACGGTTTGAGCTTTCTGATCGCGTAAAACGCATTTTGAGTCGCACCGAGAACGACTTGGAAAACATTGACGGTCAGCGCAAAGCGCTTGGTGATGTTACAGGGGATATGTATGCCCAAACCAAATTAGACCTTCAGAATGCACAGGCGTTGTTAAAACAGGAAAAAGATCAACTTACGCGGAAACAAAACGAGGAAAAAGCAATAGAGGCATTGATGAAATTGTTCAATCGCCTGCTCGAAATCGAGGAAGAGATCAAAAAAGCAGAAGCACAAACCGACGTATTTCAACGTCGCCGACAGCGCCTTCAACAGTTTGAACAATGTCAGTTGGGGTTTAAGCCTTTGTTTGATCGAAAGCAGGATATTGCTAACTACATCAGCCGGGAAACCGAAAAGCAGAATGCTATCCAGAAACAGGTAGATACCTTACGAGACACCTTAGAAAAGAACCAACTTGAACTCGATAAACTGCGTCCTGCCCATGAAAAGTGCAGTCAAAGTCTGGTAGAAATTGATGATTTAAAAGCAATTATAAGCATTAAAAAAGCGGAAGCCGAGCGGGATAAACTTCAAAAACGCATCGAAGACGGAAAGGAGAAACTACGGCTTCGGCAACTTGCACTCAAAGACCGCAAAACAAATTATGAAGTCCTGAAAGAGCAAAAAACGGCGCTCCGAAATCAGTTACCCGATGTAACTGTATTGTTGGAAATAAAGAATTGGTTTGACCGTAAAGAAGGGTTTTTGAAAGAAAAGGAGGAACTCAAAAAGCAAGCCAATGACTTGGTCAAAAATGAACAGATTGCGGGCAAAGCAAAAGTGTCATTGTTTACGGAGGAAATACAGATTCTGATTCCAAAATCCACTCCCGAACAATCCTTTGACACCATTTATGAAGCGGTTGAAACGACACGTCAACAGCTTATCAAACAGGCAGAAGCGCTGGATCCTGAAATTCTGCACCTTAATACGCAAAAAGCACTGCAACAATACGCCGGCGCATTGCAGGAAGGCGAGCCGTGTCCGCTCTGCGGAGCCGTACATCATCCGCATACGCTGACGGCCGAAACTGATTACAACGTGCATATTCGGCAATTGCAGCAGCGGCAGGAGCAACTTAAGAATACCGCTACCCAAACGTTGAGCCAATGGGAGAAACAACTCAGAAAAGTAGATAAGGATTTGGCATTGGTTCAATCTCAAAAACAGGAAGTCAAAAAATACTGGGATAAAAAAATAGAAGAAATTCGGGAACACGAAGCCCAGTTTAGCTGGAAAGATAGTGACAATACCGACCGCAAACCGTTGGATTTAGCATTGGAACAGGCAAAAACGCTCCAGCTCGCGCTGAATCAGGTAGAAAAACAACTCGAAATTGAGGAAAAGGGAATACAACAGGACGATATTGAACTGAAAGAAAAGTACGAGAAACCCATTGAGAAATTCGGGCAGGAAATCGCCTCTTTCGACGGTATCATTCAACAGGCTACCCGCCAACTGAAAATCCTGACTACTGCCGCGTTTACCGATGTTGATGCAATGACGCTTGAGCATAAAGCGTCAAAACGGGAAGAGGAATTGAAAATGCTTATTCAGCGATTTGAAACCTTAGATATAAAGATCAGAAAACAACGGGATGAGATCGGGCCGTTGATGGGAGAAATTTCAAGCCTGCAAACAACCATCATTAACCACCGAACTGATTGGGAGAAAATTGTAAAAGACATTGATGCACTTTTACGATCCCACCAAATTACGTCTGAAGAAAATGTTACGGAGATATTAAGTTGGAAATTGGACGTGATCTACGAACGGGAAGTCATCGCCGAATTTGATCGGAATCTGTTTGCTTTTCGTAAAGAGCGTGAAGACCTTCAACAAACCACCAAAGATCAATTGCCTGATGCTGAACTGTATGCGCAATTGTTGAAAGAAATAGAACTGCTTCAACAATCCATCGAAAAATGGACCGGCGAGCAGGGAAGGCTAACGGCGTTAGAACAAAAACAGGCAGAGCAACTCCAACATCAAGCCGACCTGCTTCAGAAAAAAGCAAAATTGGAACTTCGTCAGGCAGACCTTAAAACGCTTGAAAAGATGTTTAAAGGAAGTGGATTTGTCAATTATGTCTCGTCGGTGTATTTACAGAATTTGTGTAATCAGGCCAACGACCGTTTTCACCGCATGACGCGCCAGCAACTGCAATTGGAAATCAACGAAACCAATAATTTTCAGGTACGTGATCTGCTCAACGACGGCAAGATCAGGGCGTTGAATACGCTCTCGGGTGGGCAAAAATTTCAGGCCGCCCTGTCGCTTGCTTTAGCTCTGGCCGATAGCGTAAACAGTCAAATTGCCTCGCAGGAAAACTTTTTCTTTCTGGATGAAGGATTTGGTTCTTTGGACAGGGAATCGCTGCAAACAGTTTTTGATACCTTAAAATCATTGCGAAAAGAGAATCGTGTAGTGGGCGTTATTTCACACGTGGAAGAGATGCAACAGGAAATAGACCGCTATCTCCATATTACCAACGACGACGAACGAGGGAGTTTTATCAAACTTTTATAATTTTCGGTTTCTCAAAACCGAAAGCACGAAGATAATCTTTCGGTTTTGAGAAACCGAAACCGCCGGGTTTGAGAACCCGGCAGCACGCTGAATCGTAAAGCACTGAGAAGTGCCGTCAGGTTCTCAAACCTGACGGTTGGGTTTCTCAAAACCCAATGTACAAACAGGCGCTTTCAGTTTTAAATATATCCCACCATTTTATACACTACATAGCCGATCATTTCGTGCCAAACCAGATAAAAATAGGCCAATGCATCCTCAGACGGGAATAGTTTATCAAACCATAGTATACTATTTTCCTGAAGATAATGTCCCGGCCAAGGCACCACAGTAATACCTTCTTTATTAAAACAACCGATAGAACGACGCATGTGAAAAGCCGAAGTGATCACGACGCATTTGTTCGTTTTGAATTGTTCTTTTAAAATTTTGGCCGTATTGATAGCATTTTGGCGCGTATTCAGGGAAAGCGAGTCCTGAATAATGTCAGCAGCGGCCACACCGGAGTCGATCAGGTACTGCCGAATACCTTCATTTTCAGAATTATTTACTTTTGAACCTCGCAACGACCCTTCACCACCGCTGATGATGATCTTTTTGATTCGGCCTCTTTTGTACAATTCAAAAGCTTGTAACGCCCGGTCGCCGCTTTTACTGAACCAGATGTATTTGGAAGGCCGATGGTACGATTTGATAATACCGCCCGTTAAAACAACGCCCACTTCATAGGTAGATTCCCGATCCAAGGGTTTTAGCTCCCACCACTTCAGCAACTCATTTACGAGAATCGGATTGCTTACCAGATAAAGCCCCACTAACGTACTTATCAAAACTTTTCTGCTTCGGGCACGGTTTTTGGTCAAGATGGCATAAAGAAAAGCCATGCAAACCATGGTCAGAGGCATCAGAAAAACATCAATGGTTTTGGATAAAATATAAAACATACAGCCTGTTTTAAGTATAGAGACGCTAAAACTGTAAAAAATTCGTTTAACTGACTAAAATAAATGTTCTAATTTTGAGGTTCATAAAACGCATAAAGCGATGAAATTAAAACGTATCCTTTTTCCTTTACTTCTGTTTGTCAGTAATTTAGTTGTTGCCCAGTCAGCTTACCGTATTGAAGGTCAAATCAAAGGGCTTACGGGAGGCAGTTGCATTTTAGCCAACTACTATGCCGCCCAAATATACGCCAAAGACACCGCCCAAGCCGATAATAACGGACATTTTGTGTTTGAAGGCACCAAGCCTTTGTCGGGTGGTATCTATGAAGTCGTACTTCCTGACCGCAAAACGCTTTATCGGGTGCTGATTACCGACGACCAGAATTTCAGCTTTACCGCCGATACCACCGATATTGTAGGCAGCATGAAAGTAACGGGAAGTCGTGACAATGAGCTGTTTTATGATTTTCAGCGCTTTATGAAAGGCAAAGAAGGTGAATATCAAAAACTCAAAACCCAAAAAGTACCCGACAGCGACAAGCGTTACAAAGATATTCAGGACCAACGGAAGGCTTTTTATGATAATTTCATGAAGACTAACGAAGGAACGTTTACCGTAAAACTCTTCAAAGCATCCGCCGAACCCGAACTGCCGACAGCACCTAAACTTCCCAACGGCAAAACCGACTCGGCTTGGGTCTTCAATTATTATAAAAATCATTATTGGGACAACTTCGATTTCGCCGACGCCCGCATGCTTCAAACGCCGTTTCTCCATCAAAAATTGGAACGCTATATCAAAGACCTGACCGTTCAGGTGGAAGATTCGCTCATCAAAGAAGCTGATTTTATCGTCAATAAAGCCATCAAAGGAAAGCAGCAG
The DNA here is from genome assembly GCF_965279615.1 of Runella sp. NCBI lineage: Bacteria > Pseudomonadati > Bacteroidota > Cytophagia > Cytophagales > Spirosomataceae > Runella > Runella sp. Next base: position 2,298,976 of record NZ_OZ257252.1, read on the forward strand.
GATATTATTTCGTATTGTATTTGGTACATTACCAATCAGTACGAAATGCCCAAAACGGTAGGAACCGAAGGCGTTTTTGTACACATGGGCGAGAAATATTACCTCACCCGAATCATGCCCATTTCCGACACCGCCACGCTCAAAAATGTTGCCGACCGTATCAAAGTGCTGAAGCCGTTGCTTGTCAACAAGATCATTCCTGACTTGGGCGTCATGAGCTATCGCGCCCCCGACAAGTTGGAATACATTCATGGTAGTAAGGCAGATTATGAAATTCTGTTTTTCTATTCTCCCACTTGCGGACATTGCCGCGAATCAGCACCCAAGCTGAAAGCATTCCATGACAAAATGCACGCACAAGGCGTTGATGTCCTGACCATTGCCATTGACGGAAACGAAGAAGAATGGCGCAAATTCATCAAAGAATTTAAACTTGAAACCTTGAACAATGGCTTCGGATTGGTGGCTTCCCGTCAGGTAGTGTATCGCACCGATTACGACGTTTTATCAACCCCGACGGTCTATGTTTTGGATAAAAACAAAAAAATTATTGCCCGCCGGCTGGGAGTGGAAGATTTGGAACCATTTTTGAATGTTTATAAAAAGCGCCTTGCGATGGAGTCCAAACCCGCAGGGAATCGACAATAAACAAACGTTCCTGAATCAAATGCGTCAGCTAACTTTCCTAACCTGTTTTATTTTCATTGGTATATCAGCAATAGCCCAAACCGGCTATACTATTAAAGGAACCATTAAAGGACTTCCTCCGCAGCCTTTTACCTTGGCTCATTATTTTGGGTCTTCCCAATACATTGTAAAAGATACTGCCGTAGCAGATAACAGCGGAAGTCTGACGTTTACGGGCGACAAGCACCTGCCCGAGGGTGTTTACATGTTGCTTTCGCCCACCAAACGCCGCATTGCCGAATTTATCATTGGCAAAGAGCAACATTTTACCTTTAGCTCCGATACCGTCAACGTGATAGCGAATATGAAGATCGAAGGCTCTTCCGACAATGAGTTATATTACAAATTTCAACAACAGATTGCGGGTTATAACGGTGAGATCAGCATTTTGACCGCCCAGATGAAAATGCGGCAGGATCTCATGACACAAACCAAGATCAACAATTTGCGGCGTCAGATCTTTACTTATTACCGCACATTTGCGCAGGAAAATGCCAATACACTGCCCGGGAAGATCATGAAGGCCAATCTTGACATCGAACTGCCGGCGGCGCCCAAACGCCCCGACGGCCGTGTGGACTCTGCTTGGTTGTTTCAATATTATAAAACTCACTTTTGGGATAACTTTGATTTTTCAGACGACCGTCTCGTACGCACGTCAACCCTACAACGAAAGTTGGATCGTTACATACAGGAAGTTACCTTTCAAGACCCGGATTCATTGATTCAATCCTCCGATTTTGTGATTGAAAAAGCCTTAAAAGGAGGTAACAAAGAAATGCAGTCTTACTGTATTTGGTACCTGACCAACAAAGCTGAAAACCCTGCTATCATCGGCGGTGAGCAGGTTTTTGTTCATTTGGCCGAGAAATATTACATCGGCGGAATCATGCCGTCTACGGATTCAAGTACGGTTCAGAATATTCGTCAGAAGGTCAATACTTTAAAACCCCTTCTCGTAGGAAAAACCATGCCGGCGCTTTCCCTGACCGACACCACGGGAAAAATGCGCTCACTGGCCGATCTGAACGCTAATTATACCATTGTGATGTTCTATGATCCCGATTGCAGTCATTGTCGACAATCTACGCCTGTATTGAAGGAATTTTATGAAAAGAATAAGAAAACCTTAGGCTTGCAAATCTTAGCCGCATCGGTAGCACGCGCGCCTGAACAATGGAAAAAATACATTAGTGATTTTGGCGTACAGGAATGGATACATGGATACGATTACAGTTTCCGTATCGACTTCCGCAAAGATTTTGATGTGGTCAATACGCCGATGATCTACGTCTTGGATCGCGACAAAAAAATCATTGCGCGGCGTATTCCGGCAGAACAACTGGATGGATTTATGGATTATTACCAACAGCGACTCGCCTACGAAAAGGCCACTAAAGTGAAGTAATTACCTCTATAGTAATTACTTCACTTCTTACCGAACAGGTAATTAACTCCCACTTGAGGTTGTCTTATAAATGCAGTCGGAGAGCCCTTTTTGCCACCGAATTGCAAACTATATCCAAGATCAATATGGAACGATGGCAGCACAAGGATACTCAATCCGGGATTAATGAATACAATTCCTAAATGCCTGTTTTGCAGAGCAAAGCTTTTACCGAATTGGTAAGAAGCTTCAATAAATGGTGAAAATCGAGCATCAAAAAACTGATAGCGCACCAAAGGCCCGATTGTAACATCGTCTCCACGAATAGTTTCGAACCACTCTTTAGACCAGGTAGCTTCTGCGCCTATGAGCAGATTTTTGGCAATAAAATAACCTGAATACACCTGAAGACCATTGCGATTTTTGAGGATATTTCCTCTGCTGTACCCATCTTTCAGGCCAACCTGCCAAGTGCCTTTGGCAAACTGTTGAGCGTATGCGTTTTGTGAATTTAAACCGGCAACTATTCCCAACAAACAGAGGTACAAAAAGGGTTTCATCGGAAGAATGGTTTAGGTATTTTGGTACAATTACAACTATTACAACTTACTGCACTCAATAACTATATTCATACTGTACATCCTGATCGTCATTTCGTTTGATCTGCATTCTCGAAACACGGCCATTACTGTCAAAAGAATAAGTGAACTCCATACTAATATTCATTCCATTATTTTCATTAATAACGGCTTTTTTCAACAAACGGCTGCTGTATTTTCCCAAAAAATCGCCTCTGAACGAGAATTGCGGCGTTGCCCAACCGAGTATTTCCTGACGAATTGTATTGGGGTATTCGGTGTATTCATATACATTTTGAGTTTTATCGCCCCGATGTGTTACTCCGCTCCATTCCAACAGATCTCCATTACTGCTGTACTTCATTTTTGTCAGATTTTTTGAATCTGCCATGCTTACCAAGTAGCCGTTTTTGTAGAAATATTGATTATTGGCTACTTTCCCATTTACGAAGAAGCCAACCCCGCTTTCGGCCAGCCCTTCCTGATTGAGCTGAAAACTGATATTCCCACCGGTGGCTTTTCGGGCAACCGGATCATACGTAATGCTGAATCCACTACTGCCTATTTGGTCGTCTACAATACTTATCCATTGATTTTGTGAATCATAGCCAAAAGAATAACTACTAATAAAAGGTCCTAAAGTTACTTTAACAGACTTAGGAAGCGCATTGACGACCAAAGGAACAGGCCCTTGAATGGTGGTGTGTTCATCAGCGTATTTTTTGGCCTGTTCTGCCAACGTCAATTCAGGAACTGTAGGAGTGAGAGTTTCTTCAGACCCTATTTTTTCACACGCAGAAAGGGCCAAAGTCAATGCTGCAACGGCAAGTAAAACGTTAGTTTTCATGAAGATAAGAAGGAAATGAGTGAGGAATGGCAATTAGAATGCAATCATAAAACGATTGGCAAAAATGTTTTAGTACATCACTCTAAAACAAAAAAGGATCGTTGCGATGCCATTCATCCGTTACAGAAGGGTTATATCATAGACAAGCCTGCCTTCCTATAATTACTATAAGAAGGCAGGCTTTTTGTTAGTAGTATAAATCTCAGTAAAGAGTATACATCCTCAAAGGACTTCCGCAGAAATTCCTCTCCGGCATATCTCCTGACGTAGGGGAACGAGTTCTTCCCACGAACCATTTTTCACTTTACATTTTCCTTTGTAGTGAATAATAATGGTACATTGCTCGGCTTGCTCAGGGGTGTGGCTGCAAACCTCCATCAGTGTATCTATCACCCAATCAAACGTATTAACTTCGTCATTGAAGACCACTAAACTATACAGGTCGGTCTCCACCACTTTTTCTTCAATTTCTTCTAATACGTCGATTTCCGGCATCTCAAACAGTTGCATTGGGCAAAGTTTTTTTTGGTTTTACTATAGTTATAACAAATTTACAAAAAACCTTAATAGGTTTGCAAAATAATAAAAGTTTTAACCCATTTCTTCAATGAGCCCCTACATTGCACTCAGTATTTTAGTAGTTTACTTCATTGTTTTGATTGCCGTTTCGATCTATACGTCCCGAGGGGCCGATACCAATACATTTTTTACCGCCAACAAACAATCACCTTGGTATTTGGTAGCTTTCGCAATGATTGGAACATCGCTTTCAGGCGTTACGTTCATTTCTGTTCCCGGCGCTGTCGGAAAAATTCAGTTCTCCTATTTTCAGGTTGTTTTGGGCTATATTTTAGGTTATCTGTTTATCGGTGCGGTACTGATGCCGCTGTATTATCGCCTCAATCTGGTTTCTATTTATACCTATCTCGAACAAAGATTTGGCTTTTGGGCATACAAAACCGGCTCGGCTTTCTTCCTTTTATCCCGAACTCTCGGCTCGGCGGTTCGCCTTTATGTAGCTGCCCAAGTATTGCAATTGGCTATGTACAACGGATTGGGAATTCCTTTTGAAGTTTCGGTGGCGATCACCATTGCCCTGATCTGGGTGTACACATTCAAAGGAGGAATCAAGACCATCATCATCACCGATACTTTACAAACCACCTTTCTGGTTACGGCCGTCGCGCTGACGATCTATCTGGTAGCAAAAGAACTTAATTATTCATTTAGCGGCATGGTTTCCGCCATTTCCGACAGTGAATATTCCCGTGTTTTCTTCTTTGATGATCCCAAAGACAACAAGTATTTTTGGAAGCAGTTTTTGTCGGGCACCTTCATTGCCATTACCATGACGGGCATGGATCAGGATCTGATGCAAAAAAACCTGACCTGTAAGAACATCGGTGAAGCCCAAAAAAATATGTTTTGGTTTACCATCACGCTTACCTTCGTCAATCTGATGTTTATGAGCCTGGGTGTGTTGCTTTATTTTTATGCCCAAAGCAAAAACATCCCGCTTCCTGCCCGAACCGATGATCTGTATGCCATGCTGGCGCTCAATCACTTTGGTGTGCATGAAGGAACGGCAGGCGTGATCGTTGCCATTACTTTCCTGATCGGAATTACGGCCGCTACTTACGCCAGTTCAGATTCGGCACTGACGGCCCTGACCACGGCTTTCTGTATTGATTTTATGAACGTTGCCAATAAGCCTGAAACCGAGCGCGCCCGCATTAAGCATTGGGTTCATATCGGTTTCTCGGTGTTATTCTATATCGTTATTGTGCTTTTCAATCAGATGAACAGCAAAGAAGTTATTACGGCTATTTTTGACATTGCAGGCTATACCTATGGACCTTTGTTAGGCCTTTTTGCTTTTGGTCTGTACACCAAGCGTCCGGTTACTGACCGACTAACTCCTTTGGTTTGCGTGGCCGGCCCGATCATTACCTATATTCTCAATCAAAATTCAGAAGTATGGTTCAACGGCTATAAAATCGGTTTCGAGCGCCTCATGCTGAACGGCTTGATCGTATTTCTGGGATTATTGCTCATTTCCAGACCTAAAAAAACCGGCTTGGCTGTTTAGGCCTGCATTTTTATTTATTCGTCGATTTTAATTCGTCCGAATGGGTAAAATAGGATAAATTAGTGGTTTGTTACTAAACCACTAATTTTCAGGATGATTTTTAGGAAGACATTACTCTTTGTTTCACTTTTATTAGTGGTAACAGCATGTGTGGAAGTGTATGATATTCGTTATACTTTAGACGCCAACGTTATTACGGTCGATGGAACCGTTACCAATCAACGAGGACTCACGGTCAATCTGCGCACCTCACGCTCTTCAGGCGCCAGTTATTATTCTGAACCGTTACGGGAATGCACCGTTGAAGTTTTGGTCGGAAACGGCAGTGTTGTTTTATTAAAAGAAACATCAAGCGGCGTGTATTCAGCACCTGAAAATTTTGAAGGACAGGTTGGACAAACCTATAAACTTCGTTTCAAAACGCCTTCCGGAACAAGGTATGAATCCGACGAAGAACGTATTGCCGAGGCCCCTCCCATTGCAAAAATATACCACAAATTTAATCAGAACGGCATCCTTGAACGTACCGGCAATCGCGTACTAGCCTCTTCATTGGATGTTTATGTGGATTTTAATGATCCCGGCGATAAAAAAAACTATTACCAATGGCGTTGGACTGATTTCGAAGACCAGCGCATTTGTGCCACGTGTGAAGGCGGAAAACTCGACGTTAATACCCGAGAATGCGTAGCCGAACGCAACAGTAAAGCTATTTACGATTATATATGTGAAACCAAATGCTGGGAGATATATTACAGCAATGAGATAAATGTTTTCTCAGATATTTACTCCAATGGCCGTACTGTTACGGGGCGTTTAGCGGCCAAAGTTCCATTCTATTACATTGGCCCCGGATATCCAATCGAAGGGGCATTGGTGGAAATACAGCAGTACGCTATTAGTCCAAGCGCTCATGACTATTACAAGCTTTTAAGCGATCAGGCCCAAAACACAGGCAACCTGACAGATACGCCGCCCGCCGCCATCATCGGTAATATTCACAACGTGAATGACCCAACTGAGAAAATAGCAGGTTATTTCGGTGCGGCAGGGGTAAGCAAATCACGTCTTTTTATTGACAAGAGACCCTACTTTTCAGACGCTTTCAAGTACCTGACATTGGGTCGAAACCCGGTTCGAGAGCCTGATACCCCGCCCATGCCTCCCGATTTTATATTTCGTCCGCCTTTCGCGCTTTGTCGAGCCTCGGCTAACCGTACGCCCATACAACCGGAAGGATGGATTCCCTGATTTTACATATAGCTAGGTTTCACTAACCGCTTTTTCTATTGACCGTTTTGTTTCTGACTGTTTTTCCCTGACCCGAACGCCCATTTGTACGGAAGGTTGGCGATCAAAGATATTCATACCATTATTAACCGCTACGTATCTGATGACCTTGAAACATTTACTCATTTTTATCCTCTTATTCAGCGCAGTCATACGTGTTTTGGGACAGCAACGGCCAAAGTTTCAGGCAACTCGACCCAATGAATTAAGCGGTATGGTACGCGACTCCATCACGGGAGAACCCGTTGCCAACGCGGTTATTCGCGTCAATTTTGACAAGATCGGGCTTTACACCGACACAACCGGTACATTTTCGGTCAATTTGATCGACGCCGAATACGTGGTAACGGTAAGTCGTTTGGGTTACAGAACATTTCGTACTCGGGTCAAAATGAATAAAGCCATTCACTTGGACATAAAATTGATGAATGTGGCAGAGGAATTGGAAGAGGTTGTCATTTCAACCCAAGCCGTGGACGAGAATGTATCGCGGCCATTGTTGGGTGTAACGCAGATAAACATCAAGACCATTAAAAAACTGCCGGCCATCATGGGTGAAATAGACGTGTTGCGCAGCCTGCAAATGCTGCCGGGTGTAACGTCGGTGGGTGAAGCTTCCAATGGAATCAATATACGGGGCGGAGCGGTAGACCAAAACCTGATCCTGTTGGATGATGCGCCTATTTTTAATCCTACGCACTTGTTTGGGCTGTTTTCAGTATTCCCGCCTGACGCCGTTTCAAGCATGGAACTATACAAAGGAACTACTCCCGCGCGGTTTGGCGGACGAGCCGCCGCAGTATTGGACGTTTCGATGTCAAATCCCAGTTTGGATAAATTCAGTATGCAGGGAGGCGTAAGTTTTGTGGCCAATCGGCTCACCGCTGAAGTTCCGCTTGTCAAAGGAAAAGTAGGACTTTTGGTGACGGGGCGGGGTGCTTTCAATGATTTTGCCTTTCAGTGGGGGCCGCAAAAACTCAAAAATATTCGAGCCGGCTTTGGCGATGCTGCCGCAAAATTATTCTGGCGCATCGGCACAAAAAACACCTTATCGCTCTCCAATTATTACAGCACGGACTTCTTTCAAACCGATCTGCTTGGGGGGATAAACAACATTAATTCCAGCTCGACTCAATACAAATATAAAACACTCAACTTTACGGCACGGTGGTTTCATTCATTCAATAACCAATTTAATGTCCAGACCACGGGAGTATACAGCAGATACCGACCGCGTATTTTATTGCCCGAAGTAGACAGCGATAATAAGGTAACCATTGGCTCGGAAATTCTTCAACGTCAGGTAAAGACCAATTTCAATTATTCACCAAACAGTCGACATAAGATAGAATTAGGGGCTAATATGACCCATTACCAACTTCAGCCCGGAACACTGGACCCCGGAAGTAATCAACGCGTAAATGCCCAAACCGTTCCTACTGAAAACGGCATTGAGTTGGCTTTACACGCAGAAGATGAAATAACGGTAACTACCAAAACCACGGTTTCGGTTGGCTTGCGGTATTCGTACTTTATGGCATTGGGCCCGAGTGCCGTACGCACCTACGCAGCAGGCGGTCCCCGTTTGGAATCGACCATTATTGATTCGGTTTTTTATGGCAACGGCAAAGTCTCTAAATCGTACGGTGGGTTTGAACCGCGTATCGGGTTACGTTACACCATCGACGAACAAACATCAGTCAAATTTGGCTATAACCTGATGCGTCAATATTTACAGGTTGTTTCCAATACGACCACTCCCCTGCCCACCTCCCGTTGGAAAACCAGCGATGCCCACATTCGTCCGCAGGTGAGTCAATTGTTGTCGGCGGGTTATTTCAGGAATTTCAAGAGCAATATCTATGAATTGTCGGTGGAAGGGTACTATCGCTCCACTGACAACGTTCTGGATTTTAAACCCGGTGCTGATTTTTTACTGCAAAGTTTCATCGAAACACAAGTGTTGCAGGGTAAAAGTCACGCGTATGGCGCAGAATTTATGTTGACCAAGAAAAAGGGCGAGATCACGGGTTGGGTCAATTATACCTATTCCCGTGTGTTGAACAAAGTGAACGAAGGGCCGCTTTTTACGGAGCAGGTCAACGACGGCAAATGGTATCCTGCCAATTTTGATCGTCCTCATAACATCAATATGTCCTTCAATTATTCAGAAAATAAGTACCATAATATTTCATTTACATTTACTTATGGAACAGGTCGCCCGTATACGATCCCGAACGGTTTTATAAGTTTTCAGGGTAAAGCCTACCCTTACTACGCCGAACGTAACCAAGGCCGACTCAAGGATTATCACCGCCTCGACTTCTCGTGGCAGATCAATAATCCAAGTCTCAAAAACAATCGTTGGGTAGGAAGTTGGATTTTTACGGTGTATAACCTCTACGGGCGTAAGAATCAATATTCGGTATTTATGCGTACCCAAGGCACGGCATATAACACGTACCAACTTCAAATTTTCTCCTCGCCCGTGGTATCGTTGGCGTATAATTTCAAGTTTATGTAATAGACCCGCGTAATGAGGGAAATCGACACTTATTTTCTTGAAAAAGCAGAACCTGCAAAAAGTTGTTTGTTATTTTTGAGAAGTTATTTGCTCAACCTTGACAGTAACATCCGCGAGACTTGGAAATACAGCATGCCTGTCTATTGTTATAACGAAAAAATGTTTTGCTATCTGTGGACGCAAAAAAAATCCGGGCAGCCTTATATTGGCATCGTAGAAGGTAATAAAATACATCATCCATTGCTTATTCAGGAGAAAAGAACGCGAATGAAAATTTTGCTATTGGAACCGGCCGAGGATTTACCGATAGAAATACTCAATGCCATTTTGAACGAAACCCTCAACTTGTACAGATCTAAATTATAACAGCCCATAATGCTCTCCGACGAAACCTTGGCTTTGGCCCAAAAACTGTGGGATTATCACCATCTCAATCATACACTCGAAAAATCGGATTGTATTTTAGTATTGGGCAGTCATGATCTGCGCGTTGCCGAGCGCGGGGCTGAGCTGTATTTACAGGGATGGGCGCCGATCCTGATTTTCTCGGGAGGGCTTGGCCGGCTGACGCAAGACATGTGGAAAGATGCCGAAGCAGATAAATTTGCTTCCATCGCAATGAGCATGGGCGTACCCAAAGAAGCCATTTATATCGAAAACAAATCCACCAACACAGGCGAAAATATTCTGTTTACCCAACAGCTTCTAACCGCCCACGGCCTTGCGCCTGAAACATTTATCGTGGTTCAAAAACCGTACATGGAGCGCCGCAGTTATGCTACCTTTAAGAAACACCGGCCTGATAAACAACTCCTTGTAACCTCTCCGCAATTGACGTTGGACCAATACCCCAACAAAGAAATATCGTTCGAAGAAGTTATTCATATCATGGTCGGCGACCTTCAACGCGTAAAAATTTACCCCGAAAAAGGATTTCAGATTTTTCAGGAAATTCCTGAAGATGTTTGGGCTGCTTATGAACAGTTGGTGACCTTGGGCTACACTTCACATTTGACCTAAAATTGCCCCAAAACCATATATTTTGGTATCTAAATAAGAAGTTAGCTCTAACTTATTTTTCAAGCAAACACTCGCTTTTATATTCCCTTCTTTTCTTCTAACTTGGAGAGTCTAAACCCTCTTCCAGCAATGACCGAGAAAGAAATTCTCCAGTATTCCCTGTCCCAATTCGCAGAGATGGACGAGGAAAACTTCCAATTATCCTCCTCTTATTGGCAATACAAGACCTACGAAAAAGGAAGTTTTTACAACGAGCAGCGCAACATTTGCCGCTACTTGGGTTTCATTTTAGAGGGCGTTTTCAGAGCCTATTATACCGACGACAAAACGGGTGATGACAAAAACATGTTCTTCTTTACTCAGCATCAGATAATTACTTCTTATAAAAGTTTTGTTACCCAAACACCCTGCAAGTACTACACACAGGCCATGACCGATGCCAAAATTTGGATGATCAGCATCGAAAACCTGACCCTTCTTTACAAAAAATCGCACCAATGGGAGCGTTTCGGGCGGCTTATTGCCGAATATGCTTTCAATATCGTCATGGATAAAAACGAAGGTTTTCTTTTTAAAACACCCGAAGAGCGTTACTTGGAAATGACCCAACAGCATCCTGAGCTATTGCAATCCATCCCGCTTTATCATATTTCTTCTTATCTGGGCATCCAAGGCCCTTCTCTCAGCCGCATTCGAAAAAGAATTTCGGGGAAATGATCGATTTTAACTTGGGTTAAAGTTTTTGACACGTGCACGGCGGACATTTGTATCATCATTTAACACAAACAGATACTTAAACTTTAATCAATAAGACAATGAAAACGATCAAAACAAAAACCGTCGTATTTATCACAGGAGCTTTCGTAAGCAACAGCAGTTGGGATGACTGGAAAACATATTTTGAAAGCAAAGGCTACAAAACATTTGCCCCTGCCTGGCCATTTAAAAACGGAACCGCCAAAGAATTAAGAGAAAGACAACCCAACGACACCGACTTGGCAGGCTTACGATTGAGCGAATTGGTTGACCATTACGCTGATTTTGTCAAAAAATTACCCGAAAAACCCATTTTGATCGGTCACTCGTTGGGTGGGTTGGTCACGCAGATTTTAGTCAATCGTGACTTGGCAGCCGCCGGCATCGCTATTCACCCCGTGCCACCGCTTGGCGTTATTCCTTACGAATTTTCCTTTTTGAAAGCCGGCTGGAAAGCCCTCGGTTATTTTACTTCCACCAAGAAAACGTACCTCATGTCGCTGAGTGATTGGCAGTACGCTTTTACCAATGAGATGTCGTTGGAAGATCAGAAATCTTCTTACGAAAAATATACCATTCCTGAATCAAAGTTAGTAGCCAGAGATGGGCTGTCAAGCGCCGCAAAAGTGGATTTCAACAAACCTCACGCACCATTGCTAATTACGTCAGGCAGCATTGACAACATTCTCCCTGCTTCGCTGAATTTACGTAATTTCAAAAGATACAATACCCCGGGCTCTGTTACGGATTACAAAGAATTTAAAGGCCGTAACCACTACGTATTGGGACAGCCTACCTGGAAAGAAGACGCGGACTACATTCTGGATTGGATAAAAGCACACTAACATCTACGGTTAGCTAACAAAAACAAATCGATAAATACGCAGTTGCGGTCGCTGGCACTATTTCTTCAGCGACCGCAATTATGCACTATATCTATCTGTAAATCAATGCATTTTAATAGTTAAGTGCTTTGGCTAGGATAGTTGAAACAGTATGCCGGTATCCGGTTACCGGCCGGGTCGGGTTGTGACCGCTCTCCACACAGGGCCAAACTCTCCGTGCAGAGGGTTGCTCACAACCCGGCCCGGCACGCCATCACTGCAATTCCGGCTCGCATAGCTTTCGAACAACATTGCACCATTTTGGAATACCTTGGCTGAAAAGTCACCAAAGACGAATACATCATTTATTCACAATATGGCCTATATTCGCGTCTTCATACATTTTAAAAAACAACCGGTTCATGGGAGAGTTCAAGCATAAACAAACCGAAAAAGGAGGTTATTTCTACTACGAATCGGAGGGCAAACGATTGGCCGCCATGACGTACGTTCAATCAGGAGACGATAAGATCATCATCGATCATACCGAAGTGGATAAGTCGCTACAAGGGCAAGGCATTGGAAAAAAGCTGCAATCAGAATTGGTTGATTTTGTAAGGAATAATAATCTGAAAGTAATTCCTCTGTGCCCTTTTGCCAATGCTACGTTTCAGAGAACTCCTGAATGGCAAGACGTTCTTTCTTAACATAACGCCAACGACAATGTCAAACATCAACATGATTATTGAGGAACGGCCTGCCGACATTGGCAATTTTCTGGTAGGCCGTTTGCTTCCTTTTCGGGGGAAACGGATGGTTGGGCCCTTTATTTTTATTGACCACATGGGTCCTGCCCTCCTCAAAGAACACCAAAATATCGATGTAGGACCACATCCCCACATTGGACTTTCAACCCTCACTTACCTGTTTGAAGGAGCCATTATGCACCGTGACACGTTGGGGACGGCTATCGAAATCTTTCCAAATCAAGTCAACTGGATGACCGCCGGCAAAGGAATTGTGCATTCTGAACGTACGCCCGAGTACTTACGCCATTCAGACAAAAAACTGCATGGACTTCAAATTTGGGTGGCTTTGCCCAAAGAGTTGGAAGACATGCCTCCCGCTTTTTACCACGCAGAAGCCGACCAAATTCCCGCTTGGGAAACTGATGGTGTTTCATATAAACTAATTGCAGGTGAGGCATTTGGACACAAATCACCCGTACCGGTTTACAGCAAATTATTCTTTTTGGAAATTAAAAGCCCTACCACAAAAACCATCCGTCTTGGGGATGAATTGTTTGGGGAAGCAGGCCTCTATATTTTAGAAGGAAGCATTGAAAGCGAAGGCAATACTTACGAACCCAAACGCATCTTGGTTGCCAAAAACAGTCAACTGTGTGAGTTTGTCATCCATGCCAACACAACCATTTATATCTTCGGCGGAGAACCTTTTCCCGAAGAACGTTTCATCTACTGGAATTTTGTAGCGACGAGTCAGGAAATCATCGAAAAGGCAAAGAAAGACTGGAAAGAAGATGTTTTTCCCCGCATTGATGGCGAAGGCGAACTGATACCGTTGCCGCCCGAGCTACCGCATTTAAGGGTCAAGTACTAAAATTCCCTCTACAATTTCCGTCCGTTACAAACATTCAGGCCGGAGGCCTTTTAATAACCGTCACGCGGCAGAGCCACGCGACTGCTTGTATCCTTTTACATTTTTCAGTTTTACATTCATCATTTTTCGGTTTTTACTCTAAGCTAACATTATAAAATTGTCCAATGCATACGTCTAAAACCCTCATTTGCCACGTATGTATTGACAGTTTTAGACCCTCTCTCACAACTATATGAAGCTACGCTACTTATTGGCAGCAACCGTCGGTCTTTTTTCCCAAGCGGCTCGAACACAGTCTGTGCAGAAAGTAAGCGCCTATAGTTATCAACTTGAATTGGGTGGCGTTGTCGCTACTTCTTCACAAACACCTTTTTGGTTACGAACCAATCAATACGGCATTATTCCCTTAGAAAGCAAATTTGGCACGGCGCGGATGGGCATGAGTCGTCAGTACCGCACTGATACAACCCTAAAATCTGCCTTTGATTGGGGATTTGGGGTTAATGGAGTGTTCAATGTAACCGAAAATAACAACAAAATTTGGTGGCCTGACCTGTATGTGAAAGTAAAGCTAGGTCCTTTTGAACTCTCAGGCGGCAATCGTCGTGAGATTTTTGGCTTAGGAGACAGCACGCTGACGTCGGGTTTTGTGGCGTGGTCGGGCAATGCAATGCCTTTTCCAAAGATCCAATTGCAAACCATTGATTATGTGCCGCTTAAATTCCTAAAAAGCATTCTGTCCTTTAAAGCAAGCTACGCTCATGGGTGGTTTACAGTGCCTTATATTCAGGGTGCTTATCTCCATCAAAAGACAATTTATCTGCGTTTCGGCAAACCTCATTGGGCGCTTCGATTCTACGCGGGCCTAAATCATCAGGTGCAATGGGGTGGGAAAGCTGATTATTTGAAGGGAACGTTGCTGGCTCAAAACGGTCAATTACCTTCTACGTTTCGTGACTATATTTCGCTCATCACAGGTCGTTATCCCGACGACCTCAGCAACGACCGCTACACCGTTTTCGACGGTACCAATCGTATTGGTAACCACTTAGGAAGTTATGATTTTGCCTTGGAGTGGCAGCAAAAATCGTACAGATTTTTGCTTTACCATCAACACATTTACGAAGATGCATCAGGATTGGCATTTCAGAATTTCCCCGATGGATTGACCGGGATCAGCATTTCAAGAAAAAAAAATACCAAAGAAAACATACTGTCAATCAACAAATTAACCATTGAATATTTATCAACACTTAATCAAAGCGGGGCCGTTTTTGATCCTTCTGCGCAGTACCAAGGCACCGACAATTATTTTAATCACGGCCAATACATTGAAGGCTGGTCTTATCTGAAACATACGTTGGGCACTCCCTTTATAGCTCCCGGCTCAACGCTGAAAACCGAAGTACAGGACCGTTTTAAGGGTTTCTTTTTTCCAAATAATCAGCTAAAGGTTTGGTACGTCGGAAGTGCCTGGACGCTTGGTAACAACGTAAATATCACCACGCGCAGCTCATTCAGCCAAAATTTTGGATCGTTCTCTTATATTTATACGCCTGCCTTGCAGCAATTTTCTCATCTGCTTTCCGCGCAAATCATTCTTCCTAAAGTAAAAGGGCTGACCTTGATCGGTTCTGCCGCGCTTGATCATGGAGCCTTGTTTCCTCAAACTTTTGGGGGATATGTAGGGGTAAAAAAACGATGGTAATTGTTAAGACAACCCTGTTTTATTACTTTACTCTTCCGCTTTTTAGTATATAGGCCACAAAATCTTCTTTCATTTTCACCGGTAAATTTATCTGTCGGCACTTTTAAGTGAATCGGCTGATATTTTTTGTTTTTACTTTTTAAAATTTTTTAATTTTACCTTTTCCTAATTTCACACTATCTCGAAATTCCGATTGTGAGTTTTACATTGTGGGACGACGGTTGCTCTTTGTTTTACATTTTTCGGTTTATAATTTTTCAGTTTTACATTTTTCAGTTTACAATCTTCCAGTTCCCAACCCTTACATTATGAATCTAAAATCATTCTTTTTTCTTCTATCTGCTTTTGTAAGTACCACACTTTTTGCGCAGACCCCTGCGGTTGTGTTGGTCAAAGAGGAATTTATTTTTGACAATCCGCCCGTACCTTCCTGCCATGCTTCAAGTATTGTACAACTGGGCGATCAACACATGATGGCTACATGGTTTGGCGGCACTGCCGAAGGAAAACCCGACGTAACTATTTGGCTGTCAGAATACCAAAAAGGGAAATGGAGTCAACCGAAACAAATGGCCGATGGCATCATTGATGCCACGAAACGGTATCCCTGCTGGAACCCCGTTTTGTTCAAAACCAAAGAAGGAAAGCTCATGCTTTATTACAAAGTGGGGCCTAATCCGCGCGAATGGTGGGGGATGGTGCGCTCTTCGACCAACAACGGGAAAACATGGTCGGCACCCGAAAAGCTGCCCGATGGTATGTTGGGCCCTATCAAAAACAAGCCCATCCAACTTTCCAACGGCACTATTTTACACCCAACCAGCACTGAAAGTGTGACGGGAGGCATTTGGCATGTGCATTTGGAGAAAACAGATAAAGAAGGAAATAATTGGCAAAAAATCAACATTGATAACGGCGATTTCGGTGCCATTCAGCCCAGCATTTTGACCTATCCTGACGGTAAAATGCAGTTGCTGTGTCGTAGTAAACAGAATGTGGTAGTACAAACATGGTCGAATGACGGCGGCAAAACCTGGAGCCCGGTAAGCGCAACCACTCTTCCCAATCCTAATTCAGGAACAGATGCCGTAACACTCAAAAACGGCACTCAGATTTTGATCTACAATCCGCTGATACGCGGCAAAGATTGGCAAAACGGGCGCAATAAATTGCGTGTAGCAGCCTCCAAAGACGGGATCAACTGGCAGGACATTTATATCTTGGAAGACGAAGGCAAGGGAGAATTCAGCTATCCGGCCGTCATTCAAACTACCGACGGATTGGTCCATATTACCTATACGCACGAGCGCAAAAAAGTAAAGCACGTAGTGCTGAAAGTCCCTGATGTGCTACCTCCCAAGCCCGTTGGGCCTACTCCTTCAAAAGCACAAATGGGCTGGCATGAAATGGAGCAAAATGCATTTATTCACTTTACTACCAATACATTTACGGATTTGGAATGGGGCTATGGCGACGAGAAACCGTCTATTTTCAATCCTACTCAAACCGATGTGGATCAGTGGATAAAAACACTCAAAGATGCGGGCTTCAAAGGAGCCATTCTAACCTGTAAACACCACGACGGATTTTGCTTATTTCCCAGTCAGTATACCGAACATTCTATCAAAAACAGCCCTTACAAAAACGGGAAAGGCGATATTGTCAGAGAAGTGGCCGATGCCTGCAAAAAATACGGTTTGAAGTTCGGAGTCTATTTATCGCCTTGGGATCGCAACCACCCCGAATACGGCAAACCCGGCTACGTAGAATATTATCGCAATCAACTCAAAGAAATATTTACCAACTACGGCCCCGCCTTTGAAATGTGGTTTGACGGCGCCAACGGCGGCGATGGCTATTATGGCGGTGCTCGCGAAAAACGCCGAATTCAAGGTTCTACGTACTATGATTGGCCGACTACACTTGATTTAGTTCGTAAGATGGAACCTAACGTCATCTTTTTCAGCGATGCCGGCCCGGGCGTGCGTTGGGTAGGAAACGAGCGCGGAGTAGCGGGCGAAACCAATTGGAACAGCATTACCCCCGATACCCTGTTTGCCGGCAAAGGCGGTATTGAAAAGCTCTTGAACACCGGTGCAGAAGACGGCACTCAATGGATACCTGCTGAAGTTGACGTGTCGATTCGTCCGGGTTGGTTTTATCACGCCAAAGAAGATGCAAAAGTACGCACGCCCGAAAATCTGTTTGACATTTACCTGACCTCCGTAGGACGTGGCTCAACGCTCCTGCTCAATGTTCCGCCCGACCGCCGGGGATTGATCCATGAAAATGACGTAAAAGCATTACAGGGATGGCGGGCGATGATTGACCGTGAATTTAAAACTAACTTGGCCGCTAACGCCAAAGTAAAAGCCAATTCATTCCGTGGAAACGCGGCTAATTACGCGGCAGGTAATGTTACGGATGGCAATAAAGAAACCTACTGGGCCACCAACGACGATGTAACTACGGGAAGTCTGGAAATTGATTTGGGAAAGACCCAAACCGTGAAATACGTAACCCTCAAAGAATACATTGCCTTAGGGCAGCGCGTTAAGGCTTTTGAGGTAGAAGCATGGCAAAATGGTGCTTGGCAGAAAGTAGCCCAAGCTACTACCATCGGCTACAAGCGTATTTTAAAATTAGCGCCTGTGCAAACAAACAAAATCCGCGTGACCATTACCGCTGCTAAAGCATCTCCGGTAATTTCTGCGGTTGAGATTTATTAATAAAGTTTGTTTTTTTTATGACGGTTACGGTAAAAAAATAATCCGTAACCGTCATAAAAAAAAACGCTATTCTTTACTTTGTTCAGGCATTTTACTAAACTCATTCCTTTCTAAGCCTTTTATTTGCCAATATAATTCATCATACTGTTTGAAGTAAAAGTGCTTTACGAAGCAATTCTCTGCTTTTTTCCATCCTTTTTGCTCAATCCGGGGTTTGGTTTTCTACGTAGGTACGGTTGTTAAAATTTCTCTTACTAACACTGTTAACAACTTACAACTATGCTCCACGTCAAACATCTACGATTGTTTGTCATTGCCGTCGTGGCTTCACTGCTCACGCTTAATTCGTGCACTGACCACCGGTTACCGCCTGCTCCTCTGACATTACCCGATGTATCGTTTTATGCGCTCAATGACAACAACCAATTAATGTTGATCAACGTACGGACCACAAGCAGTCCAACGGCAACAGCAACCATTTCGGGATTGCCCACAGGAGAAAAAATTCTGGCCATTGATTTCCGTCCCGCCACGGGTCAATTGTACGGCATCGGCAGCGACAGTCGTTTGTACGTCATTAATCCTACATCAGGTGCCGCCCGCGCCATTGGCACGGGTCCATTGAGCTCGGCCTTGAACGGCAGCATGATCGGCTTTGATTTTAACCCAACCGTAGACCGCATTCGTTTGGTCACGAATACAGGTCAAAACCTGCGCCTGCACCCTGAAACGGGCGCGGTAGCCTTAGTAGATGGTTCCATCAACGGAGCCGCCGGAGCGATGATCACGGCAGTAGCTTACACCAACAATAAAGCAGGAGTGACGAGCACTACTTTATACGATATTGATCCTGTCAACGACCGACTTTACAAACAAAATCCGCCTAATGACGGAACACTGGAATTTGTAGGTTCACTTGGAATTGACATTACCGGAACAGCAGGATTTGATATTTCTCCAAATGGAGATGCTATTGCCGCCGTAACTATTTTAGGGCAGTCAGAATTAAATCAGGTAAATCTTACCACGGGCCAACTCCAGAAATTGGGCAATTTACCGGCCAACATTATTGGTATTGCCATCCCAACGGAACCCGTTGCTTATGCTATCAATGATGCTAACAATTTGCTCATTTTCAATCCAATGGCAGCTTCTCCCATTGCTCCAACAACCAAAACGATCATGGGATTACAGGTCGGCGAAAACATTTTAGGAATTGATTTCCGTCCTTCCAACGGTCAGCTGTACGCCCTTGGCAGCACGAGCAGAATTTATACGCTTACGGTCAATGCCGCCAACACTGCCACTTATACTGCTACGGCTTTAGGTTCAGGCCCCTTCACTCCCGCCCTATCAGGAACAAGTTTCGGTTTTGATTTCAATCCCGTGCCTGACCTTATTCGGATTGTCAGCAATACACGGCAGAATTTACGAATAAGCCCGTTAACGGGAGCTCTCAATACTGCGGATACAGACCTAAGCATTGTATCAGCCACGATTACAGCGGCGGCTTATTCCAATAATTTTGCCGGCACAGCGACCACTACATTATACGATATTGATACTCCTGTTGGCAGCAATGCTATGCTTTATACGCAAAATCCCCCTAACAACGGTACTCTAAACTTGGTAGGTTCATTGGGTATGGAAGTGGAAAGTGCCAATGGATTTGACATCGGCGGAGCCAGCAATGCTGCTTATGCGTTGCTCCGTGTGGGCGGAATCACGAAAGTGTATACCATCAATCTGACCACAGGTGCCGCCACAGGAGGCTCATCCCTGCAAGGCAACCCAACCGTGCGTGGCATGGCGATAGGATTAGGTTTTTAAATTTGTTGGAGCGAGGTAATTTTGGGCAGACGCAAGGCCTGCCCCTACACGTTTGAAACCCAATTAATTGCGTTTAGAAATAGGTAGAAACAAAAAAAGACAGACGTTAGGTCTGTCTTTTTTGTTAATGTGTAGGGGCAGGCCTTGCGTCTGCCCGATAACCGCGAAACCACCAACGCAAAAAGGGCAGACGCAAGGCCTGCCCCTACATATTTTTTAACCGGGTGGAGATTCTTCAATGTTCTTTTCACCCGCATTAAACCCTGAATAAATTCTTATTTTTGCGAGCAATCACAAAATCTACCTTATTCTATTCGGTTGTATTACCTCTTTTTATGACGCCAACGCATTGGATTTATTTTGATACCTCTCCCACTATTTGGTGGTTGCTTTGCCACTTAGCATTAGGCATAGTAAGTTTTCAGCTCATTCGTCGGCAACAACCTTTTTCTGATTGGCTTTTTTTAGTTGTTATCGGCGTTGTTACGGGACTTATGCGTTTTCCTGCTTTTGTGTATAATTTACCCCTCAACCCCGATGAAAGTCAGCTACTGGCGCAAGGGTTAACGTTGGCCTACGACCCTATTTTTTACCGTTCAGTCGACCCTACCACGAGTGGCCCGATCAACAGTTCTTTGCTTACTTTTTTATACTTTTTGGGAGTTAAACTTGATTTTCGGCTAGCTCATTTTCTTAGTTGGGTCCTTACGTTTATTTCTCTGACATTGATCTATAAGTCACTCAAACGGCTTCAATTAGGTGTAAATGCCCAATTGGCCTTATTGCCGGCGGCGGCCTTTGTCAGTTTTGTGCAGGATGAAGACTATCTGCATTATTACAGTGAAAGTATCGCCATCGTATTTTTGAGTCTGAATGTATATTTAATGTCCCGTTGGGACCAACGTAAAAAGGTTCTTTTCGGCGAACTCATCGTTTTTGGCGTTTCCACCGCACTCATCGTATTGTGTAAAATTCAGGCTATTCCATTGGCATTTGTGCTGGGGGCAGGCAGCCTTTACTTCATTTACGCCTATCATAAACCCAAGTTTTTCGTTTATGCAGCAGTGCTTACTCTGGGCGTAATCGGCGTTTGGGGAGTATGGCTAGCCCATCTGTGGAGCTACGGAATGTTGGAAGATTTTTATTTTTACTATATCAAGGCCAATGCCCTGCTGAAAAGAAATTTTGGTGCCGATGCCCCCAAGCCGGCAATTACTTTATGGGTAACGTTTCCTCTGATTGTCTACACCCTTGGCAAAGGACTCGAATATTTCTTTTTGCCTTTCATCCTTTCAGGATTGGGGTATTTATTCTACCTTTTTTCAAAAAAAACGTTTTGGAAAACACTGTCATCCAAGCATTATTTTTGGGTTCTCGTTGGCATTTATTTTGTAGCGGTCATTGCCACGGTGATCAGAACGGGCAGTTTTTACCCTCACCATTTCCTTTTCTTTATCGTCCCTTGCTGCCTCCTCATGGGCTTTTTCCTCCGCCGACTTCCTTCCCAGTGGGGTTGGTTGATTATGATAACCCAGGGAGTATATTTTTTCTATTTTGCAGTTGGAACCGTAACAAGAACGGGAATTAACAAATACCCAACCAATTTTTCTGACGAAGCAGAGTTCAGTCCTGTAAGCCGCGAAATCCTCAAATACGCAAAGCCCGGCGAATACCTGGTAGTGTGGGGTTGGGATTGTCAATATTATGTAGAAACACAAATGCCGCAGGGAGTCAATGAAAATCACAGTGTTCGGAGTGCGATGGAACACTCGCTTCAAAAAACCTATTATCAACGCTACGTACGCGACATCATGCGTACCAAGCCGGCGGTGTTTGTTGATGCTATGACCAAAACCACCTTATGGATGGATGACCCTGACAAATACGGCCATCAAAATTATCCTGAGTTGGCCCATTACATTGCAACTCATTATGCCCTTAAAGCAACCATCAACGGGGTTAGAGTCTACGCAAGGATTAAAACCTAACTTCTTTTCAATTCTGCAAAACATTCTCCTGTATGCTTCTGCGTTGGATTCAATTTGATCAATCTCCGACCTATTTTTGGATGGCGGGACATTTGTTTATAGGAATTTTCAGCGTTTGGCTTTTACTTCGACAGCGCCCACTTCAGGATTGGCTGTTTTTTACGGTGGTTGTGGTGCTGACCGGTTTAATGCGATTGCCCGTTTTTTTGTTTAATTACGAACTCGACCCCGATGAAAGTCAGGCATTGACGCAGGGAATTACGCTGGCGGTTGATCCCATCATTTATCAGTCCGTTGATCCAACTACGGGCGGCCCCTTAACGAGTTACTTATTGGCAGCATTAGCGCAATTAGGCTTTACACTCAATTTTCACTTGGCGCACTTGGTGGGATGGTTGCTTACATTGATTTCGTTGTTTTTGGTATACAAATCAGCGATTTTTTTGAACCTGAAAACTACCGTTCAGTGGGCCATGCTTCCATTTATTGCCTTTCTGAGTTTTATTCAATTAGCGGATTTCGTTAGTCTTTACAGCGAAATCACATGCATGATTTTATTGAGTGCAAGTCTCTGTTTCTTAGCCCGTTGGTCATACGTTAAAGCCATTACTATCGTCGAACTTATCGTCTTTGGCATTCTCCTCGGATTGCTTCCGCTCTGCAAAATTCAGGTGTTGCCTATGGCTTTTGTAATAGGCGTTTTTGCTTTTTTTCAAATTTTCTTATTCCGGAAAACCAAAGCGATTCGTTATGGGGCAATCCTTGCAGGAAGTGTTCTTTCAGTGTGGGCAGGTTGGAGCCTGTTCCTTTGGAAAAATAAGGTCTTGGATGATTTTATATTATTTTACATTAAAGCCAATTTTCAATATACAGATGCGCTGGCTGCAACCAATACCCGCAGCCCTCTGCTTAATTTTTTCCGGCTTCCGTGGGTCATCATTCGGGGTGGTAGTGGCTTTGAATGGCTTTTCTTACCTTTCTGTTTAGTAACCTTTCTCTTCGTTTTATTTTCCTTTTATCGTAAAAAAGGCATTCGCCTGCTATCTACGGATTCTTACTTTTGGGCAATGATTCTTGCTTATTTGGTCATGGCCGATGTAGCCATTACGCGCACGGGAAGCTTCTACGACCATTATGATCACTTTTTATTGCTACCCTTTTTGTTGCTGATGAGTTTGTTTTTAAAGCACCTTCCATCGTGGGGAAAATGGTTTGTGCTTTCTACACAAATATGTTTTTTGATCGTTTTGTTACAGAAAACAATGCTCGATCAGCCAACCAATACTTACACGTATTTACCTCGAAAAGAAGATGTCAGCAACAAAAAAGTCGCTGATACTATTCTCAAATATGGGCAAAAAGGCGATTATTTGGCGGTATGGGGCTGGTCGTGCT
Source organism: Runella sp. (assembly GCF_965279615.1). Taxonomy (NCBI): domain Bacteria; kingdom Pseudomonadati; phylum Bacteroidota; class Cytophagia; order Cytophagales; family Spirosomataceae; genus Runella; species Runella sp. The sequence continues at coordinate 2,322,248 of NZ_OZ257252.1, forward strand.
CTTTTTACGTACTTACCCAAATGCCGCAGGCCGTCAACGAGAACCACACCACCCGAAGTGCTCTTGCGCAGCCTTTGCAACCTGTTTACCTCCAACGGTATCTCAACGATCTAAAGCGAACTCAGCCTCCCGTATTTGTAGATGCCGTTGGCGAAAAAGCCATTTGGATCAGTGACCGAACCAAATACGGACATGAACGTTTCCCGACGTTGGCAAAGTACATTTCTGATAACTATACGCTAAAGGAAGAATTGGAAGATGTGCGCATTTATGCCCGAAATAAAAAAGGGAATCCGGGCCATTGACCGAACTCCCTTTCTAATTTGGCTCTTTTTCGTTTAGGCCTCTTTGGAAGGCTTACGGCGATATTCCATAAAAATAGCTCCTGCAAACAGCAACACCCAAGCCACCGCCGCAATTCGATCAATCTGACGGCCTGTTTTAACCGCAGGCGGATCAAACTTAAACTCAATTTTGTGTTTTCCTGCGGGGACGATCATCCCTCTAAGAATATAATCAGCGCGGAAATGCGGCGTTTCCTGACCATCCACGAACGCCTTCCAATCAATTCCGCCCCGGTAATATATTTCGGAGAAAACGGCAGTTTGTGTCGTTGGTGAATTTGATTCATACGTTAAATGATTTGGTTTATACTCCGTCAATCGAATAGTAGCGGTTGTATCCGGTTGAGGCGTCACGGTTTTCAACTGGTCAGCAAAACGCTTATCGACAAGTGCTGTTTGGCGCGGGTTAAAGGTATCCAAAGCTTTCAATTCTTCGTCAGCATTGTTTACCTGTTTCACTTCTTTTACAAACCACGCATTTCCTAATGCTTCGGGGTTTTTTTGTACCGTTGGTTGGCCGTCTTGTCCGGGCACGATAAAATAGCGGGTATTAAGCATATTGTAGACCGCCATTGTATTCTTACTCAATTGCGCATCCATTACTTCGCGATAGCGTCGCAGAGAAGCTCCGTGATAACCGCCCAGTGATTTATGAAAATAGGAAAGGCGCGCATCCATCAATGGATTGGTTGTCAGATCAATAACGCGGTAATCGGGATCAGTATCCTGTAAGATCTGCTGATTGGCCGCGCTGGGCTGAAACAGTTCATCGTACGAATAATACTTTTGTTGGAAACTGTCAGTATTTACATAACGACGGTCTACAGCCCACATATCAATCAAAGTAAGCCCTACCAAAATACCGGCAACGGCGGTTACATTCTTCAGTTTTTGGGTAGCGTAAGCCCACACAACACCCGCACCAAGGAGGATAAAAAAGAAACTTCGGAAAGCATCTGAGCGCAGCATATCGCTTCGATCAGCCAACAATGCGTTGTAAATTTCGTTGGCTGCGGCCTTATTATTGCCAAATTGCTGCGTTAGCCCTTCAATAAATCGAGGATCATTCTCACTTCTGAAATCAAACAGGCCGGGCACCAACGCAAATAATAAAGCCACACCGCCGGTCAGTCCCAAACTAATGAAAAAAGGGCGTTTCAACTGTTCCCAATCGGGTTTGTTTTCCAGCAAATTTTTCACGCCCAACGCCGCAATGACCGCAACACACAATTGCACCAACGACATCGCCATACTCACCGCCCGAAACTTATTGAACATTGGGAAATAATCAAAAAGTGTATAATTGAGAATGGCCAGGTTTTTCCCCCATGACACAAACAGGAAGAAAACAAACGCAACCACAAAAGGATATTTATACCGATTGTCGGCAAGGAAAAGACCCAATATAAACAAAAAACAAATAATGGCTCCTGAATAGATACCACCGCCCACGAACGTCTGATCACCCCAATACGTAGGCAGCGAACGCACAAACTGAGAGGCCGTTTCAGGCGGAATATTATAGCGCCCGAGGGCTTTATAAGATTCTGATTTCTCATCCAATTCCCCGCCTGATGAGCCGCCTGAAAAGTTAGGAATAAGCAGTGTCAATGATTCGAGTTTTCCGTAGCTCCAACCAAAAGCGTAATCGCGATCAAGGCCGCCACTGGTACTTTTTTCGCCCGGTTTGGGACTCAATTCCGATTTGCCGCGAATGGTCTCTTTGGTATATTCCAACGTTGTCCAAAGCACTGATGTATTGTTGGCCACGATCAAAACTCCCATAACCGCTAATAGCACACTGGAAGTAATAAACGAAGAAAGTTTCTTTTGGCGAATGGCTCGCACAATTTCGAAAATGGCAAAGATGGCGATGATGATGCCCGAATAATAGGTGATCTGAGCGTGGTTGGCCCAAAGGTCCAGCCCTAATCCAAGGCTGAATACCGCAGCGCCTATCCAACTTCGACCTCGGTAAGCCCAAATCACACCCGCGATCATAATGGGAGCAAACTCCAGCGCCTGTACCTTGGAAATATGCCCTGCTTCAATGATCTGGATGTTATAGGAAAAAAAGGCAAAGGCAATGGCACCCAAAACGCTTGTCAGCAAACCGCATTCAAGCGCCAATAAAAGTATATAAAACCCCAACAAATAAAAGAAAATATAGCCCCCCTGCCCCAATTGGTTGATCACAGACCCCATCGGGATCAAAATACCGCGCGAATGGTGTCCCCAGATAAAATACGTGGGCATTCCGCCAAATGTACTGTTGGTCCATCCCGTCCATTCACCTGTTTGTTTAAAAAAATCCGACGCTTCGCGAGAGGCCGCCGCTGCCTGTAAAGGGTCATTTTGAATGAGGGTTTTCCCTTTGAGCACCGGGCTCATGTACACGATGGAAAGGACTGCAAAACCCAAAACCACCAATAAATGAGGCAACAGAGCTTTGAAATTAAAGGATTTTTTCATTAGTAAAGAAGTAATTAAGTGTTATGTAGTTAGGTGCTGATTGGTTAAGGATTGACAAACATCATGCCCATTTGCCGGGGCGCATCGCAAAAATAGTTATTTCGGGGATAACCAAATACGTTGACCTTTATATGCTTCTGCCAACAGGTGCCATTTGTTGGTTGATCTTGGCCATTCACTAAGTGGTATTACCCCTAAAAAACCCGTATCCTGGTAGCGAACGTCATGGTATTTGTCAAATAGATCGTACCGCTTCTGAAATAAAGTAGGATAGCCTTTCTCATTATTGACAAAAATGTACGCTTCTTTGAGGAATAAACCCGTTTTTTTAAAACGTACCCAACCCCGAATGACCACTTGATTGTCAACGATTTTTATCCAGTCAATATCATATTCTGCCTCACTATTTTTTGCAGAAGTATCCGCAGCAACGGGAAGGCCGACATTAAGTTGCTTTCTTTCCACCGAATGTTCAAATAGATCCTTGGGCAAAAGGGGAGGAACAAACAAACCTTCCTTCACAAATTTCTTCAGCATCTCATTGGTATCTTTCAGACGGTAACTTCCTGCAATGGGTAATTCATGCTGATGCAACCAATTATCCGCCATCCGGAATTCAAGGTTATTTTTGATTCGAGGCAAATACGCAGCGACAGATAGTAAGTACAGAGCAAATGTAGCCGCAACGGCAGCGCCAATCAGCCTTTTTTTCCGGGCAGGCGCTACAAAATCAACCATGGTTAGGTAAGAAACAGCCAGAAACAACGAGGAATTCATCCGATAGCGCGATGGATAAGCACCCCGGATACCCGGTCCATACCGATTCAGTGCAACCGCTAAGGCCGTAAGTACCAAAAAACCCAATATTCCGTACAAGACCGGATTTTTTTGAAAATACAACCGAAAGGTAAGTACCAGAAACCACCCGATACCACACCATCCAAGCAAAGGAGCTACAAAGGCCACGGTAGGGTGATAAGCATTTGAGCCCAGAAATGCCCCCCAGAAAAGCAGCAGTTGTCCCCAATCAGCATGCTTCAATGTTTGAGTAATGGATGGATATCCTTCGGGTTGCTGATACCCTTTAAAATACAGTAGCACTGCAACTCCGAGTACGACCGTTCCTAATACCAATTCACGGTAACGTTTCTGAACACCCCAAACGGCCAATACAACGGGCACTAAAAACAACCCGCTGCCGATGGTACCGAGCGCCAATAAAGAAGCAATGATAGCTCCCAACCACGCCCAAGGTTCACGACGGGAAGCCAAATACAAGGCCGAAATAACCCATCCATGAATACCGAAATTGGCCAATGAAGCCATTCCCCAATAAGTATTATCCCAAGATTGGAACTGAAATATCAACAACACGACGGGCAATAGCCACCACACAGATAGTTCACTGAACGGTTTTGCACTTTTATAGAGTAAGAAAATTACTAACAGTAGGCTGATATTTCCACACCATATCAAATCGGTAAAATGCACACTTCCCCGTAAAAAATAATCTACCAATGAGACAAAACGGATATATACTATTCGATGTTCGTTGTGTTGTTCAACTAATAACGATAACTTTTCGTTAAAGGAAGAGGCATGTTGCCAACGGGAAATCGCCTCTAAAACGGCGATATAATCATCATAAAAAGGGAAATTATAACTGTAACGAAGCAATAATAAAAAGTAGATAACAACAGGAATAAGGCTGATAGTCAGCCCAATAGTCTTTTTATGGGCAGGGTTAAATGATAGGCGTTCATCTATTTTCATACTGCAAATATAAGAGACAAGTAAGTGCCGGCAGCGAAGGGCTTCTATTTTAACATCCGGTTAATTTTTTGAGAAAATTTCAAAATATTCGGTTTTTCATCGAAATAGAAAATAAATTTGTGTGTTTTAAGTAGAACTCAGTTCAATATACACTGTTCCCTACCAAAATAAGCAACCACCTTAATACCTAACTTATGATCAAAAAAATTGCGGTTTTTACCTCCGGCGGTGACGCTCCCGGTATGAACGCTTGCATCCGCGCTGTGGTACGCACCTCCATGTACTATGGAATTGAAGTATATGGTATCCGTCGCGGTTACAATGGCATGATTGCCGGTGATATTTATCAGATGACTTCTCATTCTGTAAGTAATATTATTCAGCGTGGCGGCACCATTCTTAAGTCGGCACGCAGCAAAGAATTTATGACCAAAGAAGGTCGCCAAAAAGCGTTTGAACAACTCCAAAAGTTTGGTATTGAAGGACTCGTCGCTATCGGTGGAAACGGAACGTTTACGGGAGCAACCATTTTTTACGATGAGTACGGCATTCCTACCGTAGGCGCCCCCGGCACCATTGACAATGACCTTTACGGCACCGACTATACCATTGGTTACGATACGGCCGTTAATACCGCCCTTGAAGCAATCGATAAAATTCGTGATACAGCCGACTCCCACGACCGCGTCTTCTTCATCGAAGTAATGGGGCGCGACTCCGGCTACATTGCCATTCAATCAGGAATTGCGGGCGGTGCCGAGATCGTAATGGTACCTGAAGTACTGACTCCTATCACCGAAGTGATCGAAACGCTGAAGCAAGGTTGGAATCGTTCAAAGTCCTCCTCTATCATTGTGGTAGCAGAAGGCGACGAAGAAGGAAACGCTGCTGAAGTGGCCGAAAAAATCAAATCACGCGTTGACATTGACATTGATATCCGCGTAACAACCCTCGGACATATCCAACGGGGAGGAGTTCCCACAGCTTATGACCGTATTTTGGCCAGTCGCCTCGGATTGGGTGCCGTTGAAGGGCTTATGAATGAGCACAAAAACGTAATGGTCGGCATCATACACAACGAAATAGTATATACTCCTTTCAGAGATACGATCCGGCTGCCAAAGCCTATTAATGAAGATATGCTGCGAATGGTAAAAATTCTGAGCACTTAGTTTTTCCTGAAAAAACACACTTCTGAATAAGTTCTTGGGCCTGCTCAAGAACTTATTTTTTTTATTTGCTCTGCACTCATTAATGCTTTCCTTCTCTAAACCAAAAGGTTATCAACAAAAACTCAAACAATCGTCACTATTTATATGTTATTACATCCAAATATGACTTTCGTCATTATTTTGGATAGATCCTATTACTACATTTGAAAGATTTGCAAAAACTGCCTTTTACGATTTAATCAGTTTATTAAATCAAGTCAATCGTTTTACCGAAGTTGTAGGCCGGGCTATTCTCTAAATCAGGCAGTGTTAGAGAGGTAGAAAATATATTTTGTCTATTTTCTTTTATTTGATCACCTATGAAACCTTCTAACTCATCTTCCTCTTCTGAACTATCCGGCTCTTATGTTAATGAAAAGGGGGAATTGGTTTTCTTTGAAACATTTTCAGCAAAAACCGGCAGAATCGTCAAAGCTATTGTACAGGAACTGCCCACTTCTATTCTAATAATGTTGGGAGGAATGTTTTTAACACAGCTATACCTGCTTTTTGGCATTTTTCAAACAATTCAACAACCTTCTACCCACTCTGATATAACTATTTCTCTCTCTATTTTTATCATGTTGGGTGTATTCATTGGCATCGCATTCAAACTTGGATGGTCGCTGGTGAGTGAAAAAGAAGAGGCATTGGCAGTAGCAGCCATGCTCAAAAAAGCGAAGAAATTCCAGAAACAATAAAGTGTTTATACCCCTAAGGAATTTCGTCTCTTATCCACATCTGATTCATTTCATCTATATTTTTCTCCCTCACCCGTTTTCCGGGATATTCTTCGACCGGGCAATACAACCTTTCTGCGATCTTTGCAATTTCTCCTTTTCCGGGGTCTTCTAATTTCAGTCGCTTTTTTATCCGGTTTAGACAAAGAGATAAAATTATCGAAACAGCGTTTAAAAAGGCTAATTTTGCTTTTACGCAACGGATTGCATAAAGTTATTGGAAATGAATCTATCACGGCAACTATTCACGATTCACTCATGGTTTGGCCTCGTCACCGGGGTGTTTCTGCTCATGTTAGGAGTAAGTGGATCGCTGCTGATCTTCAAAGAAGAACTGGATCACTTAATGTATCATGATCTGCTCACCGTCAAGCCACAGGAAACACCTCTCACGCTCGACAGTCTTTATAAAATCGCAGTAAAGCACTACCCGAATCTGGATGGTTTGGCGTGGATCAATCCTTCTGCCCCCAAAGACCATTCTTATCATTTCAGGTTGTATCTCAACGATAGTCGACTGATTTCGTATGATCTGGGAGCCTTAAACATTGACCAATACACAGGCAAAATCTTACGACAAGGCCGCAGTGATGATCTGGAAGTAGGTTGGATGGAGTGGCTTTTTCAGTTTCACTTTTCATTTCATCTGGGAACTCCCGGAGCCGCTCTGGTCGCTATTTTCGGAATTGCGATGTTAATCTCAGTCTTTACAGGCCTTGTCATTTATCGAAAGTATATTTGGAAAGTAGTGACATTCAACGTTCCTTTTAATCGTAAAAACCGACGTACGTTGTCATCGTCACTGCACCGTATCATAGGGGTTTGGGCGCTGATTTTCAACGTGGTGATTCTTTTTACCGGCTTTTGGCTGAACCTGTTTTCATTTGAAAAGAAAGTCTGGGAAAACGAAATGATTCCTACACCTCCCAACACATTGGTAAACGTTTCACTTGACAGCCTATATGCCAAAGCACTTCAAAAAATGCCCGATTTGACTCCAACGTATGTCTATTTTCCAACGCAACCGAAGCGAACATTCAGCGTTCGGGGCATCCTCAAAGGCCAAAATCCTTTATTTGCCGGTGGAAACTCTATTCAATTTGATGGTCAAACAGGCCGATTTCTGAGCCAAACTACCTTTGAGGATTTATCGTTTTGGCGTCGAATTAAGGCTACTTTTTATCCATTGCATGTGGGAAATTTCGGGGGAATTTTGCTCAAAATTCTCTACATTATTATTGGACTCACACCGGGATTGCTTTCTGTTACGGGCTTTTTGTTGTGGAGGCGTCGAAAGAAAAAGACATTTAATTATTTCCCTATCACTCAAAAGGAATGAGGCACAATCTACGCCGGACAGGCAGCTGAAATATTATTATTCACGCAAAGCTGCAGAGTCGCAAAGTTATAATTGCTTGATGAATAAATAGCTTACTTAGCCTCTTGGCTACTTTGCGTGATAGTTAAAATAAATGTGTATGAGTTCTTAAATCAATTTTAATCCGCCTTTTTACCAAGAATCCTTTACTTTTGCGGTAATTGAACAAACCTAAACATGTCATACAAACGGCACATATCCCTTTTTTTGCTGTTACTGATCAGCCTCAAAACGCTGGTGGTGCCGTTTATCTATTTGGATTTTGAACTTCGCAAAGAATACATTATTCATAACCTCTGCGAAAACCGTTTCAAAACCCAACTTCATTGCGACGGAAAATGTTATTTAGCCAAACAGCTACACAAAGTAGCCGAAGGCCACGCCCGTGATGAAGCCCAAAAACAAAGTGATTCCGCTAAGCGTGTGATTCAGGAAGTATTTGAAGAAAGTCAGTTTAATCTTATCCTGGCTACCGTTTCTTATCACGAGTCCGACCTTTTTTCAGTTTTTTCTTCTTCAGTACAGAAAGGCTTTTTGTCTAAGCCTGTCATGCCTCCGATTGCCTGATTTTTTGTACTAAAAAGCCATTCCCAACCTACCACGAAGGGACTTTAACGCTTTTTTTACACATTGGCAATTATACTCTATGAAAATCAACCCATTACTATTCGGTGGGGTATTATTGGCGGCTTCCTGTCAAAGCAGGGAACAATCCCAAATCAATGCCCTTGAAAAAGATGTGATGACGATTCATGATGCTGTCATGCCCAAAATGGGCGAATTGGTGGCAATGGAAAGCGCCATTCAAAGGCAAATTGCCCAAACAGACAGTTTGCTGAAAATTACCCCTAATGATTCCACACTGCAATATGTGCTGGAAAAATCAATCACTCTTTCGTCTCAGCTCAAAAAGGCCGATCATGCTATGATGGATTGGATGCACCGATATCGTGGTGATTCACTCAAAAAATTACTCCCGTCCCAAGCGATTCAGGCACTCACGCAGGAAAAGATCAACATTGAGCAGGTAAGCGACGACATGCTCAAGAGTATCGAAGAAACACAAAACTTTCTGAAACAACAATGAAAAATATACATCTATTACTCCTGCTTCTTGTGGGAATTTTTGCCCGCGAAGCGGCGGCGCAACACCTTATTAAAGGCAAAATTTTTGACGCCACCACCAAAGAACCCGTCGTAGGGGCTACTATTCAGATTCTGACCACTGCTGATGGTACAGTAACTGACCAAAATGGTCAATTTCAGCTAAAATCAGTTCCTCAAAACGCTAAAATTAAAATCTCCACGATTGGTTATACCGCTCAGGAACTGACCGTTACAGACGCTCAACCCCTGGCAATCTCGTTGGAGCCCGCCGTGGAAAACCTGCAGCAAATCGTAGTAACGGGCAATCGGGAAGCTTCTCTACGCACAGAATCTCCCATTGCCATTTCAAGACTGACACCCAAGCAGATCGACGAAGCCAAAGCAACGGCCTTGTTTGAAATTGTCAATAAAACACCGGGCGTTATGATGGTTAACCTAAACAATGAACAACACATGATGGCCATTCGGCAACCGATGACCACCAATGCCTATTTTCTTTACATGGAAGACGGCGTACCCATTCGACCGATGGGCGTTTTCAACCACAATTCCATCTTAGAATTCAATCAGTTTGCCATCAGTTCGGTTGAAGTAGTGAAGGGTCCCGTTTCTTCCATTTATGGGCCTGAAGCCGTGGGAGGAGCCATCAATTTTATCACGCACCGCCCTACGTCGGTTCCGACGGCCAAAATCGGCATTCAGGCCGACCAATGGGGCTATCAACGTCTGCAATACGGTGCGGGGGCAATGAAGGGCAAGTTTGGTGTGTACGTAGGCGGGTTCGTTGCCCGTCAGCGCAATGCGTGGATGACAAGCTCCGATTACGACAAAAACGCCGTAAATGCGCGGTTAGAGTATCATTTTACACCAAAATCGCGGTTGGTCTATACCCTTTCATACAACAATTACGACTCACAAACCAGCGGCAGCGTAGACAGCGTCGCGTTTTACAGTCGCCAATACGTGAGCACTACCGACTTTACCTATCGCAAATCGTATTCGCTTCGCTCACGCCTAACGTTTGAAAAAGATTGGAATAACGGTTCACAATCGTTTATCACCGTTTTTGGCCGCGACAACAAACACGGGCAGAATCCTTCGTACGGCATTCGATGGACCTCGGGCGCAAGCACGGCAAAAGGTGAGATCAACTCAAGTGACTTCAAGAGTTTGGGAGTTATTGCTCAACACACGCAAAAATTCAAATTCCTGAACTCAAAACTGATCGCGGGAACCACGATTGATTTTTCGCCGAGCACGTATTGGTCCTATCAGATCGATTTAACTGCCCAACTACGCGCCGACAAAAAATCGGTTGAAAAATACACCATTGCCAAGGAGCGCCCGGATATTCAGATCGCTAATTACGAAGCTGATATTCATAACACGGCCTTTTATGCGCAATACGACTTTGAGCCTTTGCCCAAATTGCGCATTTCGGCAGGGTTGCGTTACGACAATATGTCCTTCGATTTTGTAAATTATCTGGACAATACTTCGGGGAACAAATCGTATAGTCAAACAACACCAAAAATTGGTTTAACCTACGATTTGGGGAAAGGGAAAGGCATCTATGCCAATTACTCCAAAGGTTTTTCGCCTCCGGGGTTAACGGCGATTTTTCGCAAACGCTCGACTCCGCTTCCCAACGGCGATCTGTTTTATTATAACCTTGCTTCGGCCCAATTTGACAATGTCGAGATCGGTGGATGGGCTTCGTTGCTGAACAATAAAGTGTACATTGATATTGCCGCTTACCAAATGAATGGAACCAACGAGCTATTGAACATTCGTCAGCCCGACAATTCCACCGATTATCAATCGGCCGGAAAAACACTCCATCGGGGCATTGAGTTCGGCATTACTTACAAGCCTAATAAACAAGTATTTCTGCGTTTTGGGGGCACTACTGCCATTCACCGTTTTGTGGAATTTACGCTGAGTCAGAAGGCATCGGATGCGCTCAAAGATGTCAATGGCAAAGATATGCCTTCAGCACCGCGCCGGTTGTGGAACTCCGAAATCAGCTATTATCCTGTTTGGTTTAAAAACTTCCGTACGTCGCTGGAATGGCAGCACGTGGCCGGTTGGTTTCAGAATCAGACCAATACCGTCCGCTACGAAGGATATAACCTGATCAATTTCAGAGCAGGTTATAAATGGAAAAGCATCGAGCTTTTTACCAACGTCATGAACTTAACCGATGCCTTATATGCCACCAACGCTACCCGAGGCAACGCTGTCACCGACCGCACTACGTTTACTCCCGCCGCACCACGTACGTTTACGATGGGAGTTCAGTATAATTTTAATGGGAAATAAAATGACCTTGAGAAACTATTTGTCGCCGTAATGATCTCTGAACGAATAAAACTCTATTGCTTCGTTGGTCACCTTGTATATCATGCGATGCCCATCTGTAATCCTGCGAGACCAGAATCCTTTAAAATCATGCTTGAGTGCTTCGGGTTTGCCTTTGCCTTCAAAAGGATGACGGCGCGTTTCTTCAATGAGTTCCGAAATTTTGAGAAAGATTTTTTTATTCTCGTTGATCCAACTCATAAAGTCCTCAAAGGCTTGTGGGGTGAACAGAATGTTTCTTGACGAGTTCATCAAATTGCTCAGAAGTAAAAGAGATTACATTGCCATTATCAATAGACTCAATACCCTTTTTTATTTTTTCAACTAAATAGGGATTAGCCATAATGGCATCGGTTTCGTCGGTTTCGGTCTCTTCAATTTCAATTTTAATTTTGAAGGAACTGTTCCGGCGAGCAAACTGAGACTTGATGCGACGAAAAAGCTGATAGTCGAATTCGTCCTCGGTAAGTTGATACGTAACTGTCATTTCACTAATTTTTAACAAATCTAGTAAAAACCTTGCATTCTAAATAAAAGCACTATGAAATACATTATCGAAATATCATTAGCTCTTGTTTTAAGTTTTTTTGGGGTTTCAACAACTTTCAACCACAAAACAACGCCTGTTTCCAACGAAAAATTCACGGGTGCTACACCCCGTTTTACCACTGATCATCGAGGAAATCCGGTATTGAGTTGGGTAGAAAAAGACGGCGACAAAGGCTATTTTTATTTTGCCGTTTCTGAAAACGGCGGGCGCACATTTGGCCAAAAAGTCAAGATCAACGCCCCTACTGACCTAACCGTTCATGCGGAAGGAATGCCACGCATTGCCTTCAAAAGCGATGGCAGCATTTGGGCGACGTTTGAAATTAAAAGACCGACGAAAGAAGCGCCTCGCGCGGCAGATTTGATGTATGTATCTTCAACCGACAGCGGTAAAACGTGGTCGGTGCCTAAAGCAGTACATAAAGACACGTCACCGGGCAAAGGCCATTCCTTCAGCGATATGATTCGTTTGCCCAACGGGCAGTTAGGTTTTGTGTGGTTGGACGAAAAAATGGGCAATTACGAAGGCCGAAGTGTAAAATTCGTACAAACACTGCCCAATGGAGGCTTCTCAGAAGAGATCGTTGTTGACTCCAACGCCTGCCAATGCTGTCGCACCGTTTTATTCATTGACAATAACAAAAACATTCACCTCACTTACCGCGACTTACTCGCCGACGGCACCCGCGATATGAGTCACGCGGTTTCAACGGATGGCGGTAAAACGTTTACCCAACCCCAATTGGTTTACAATGACCGTTGGAAAGTCAACGCCTGTCCGCATACCGGGCCGGGCATGGCTCAAATAGGCAATGATTTCTTTGTCACGTGGTTCAGTGGGAAATCAGAAACTCACGAAGCCGGTGTCAGAATAGTAAAATTGGGGGAAGAGAAACTCTTTTCTTCGCAATTGACGGTACGGGCCAAACACCCTCAAATCGCCGACCTGAACGGTAATTTAGCCATTGTTTGGGATGAATCAATTGAAAAGAAAGGAGAGTTTTTTACCAAAATCGCCCTTAGAATCATTGATAACAAAGGCCGGGAAACTACCAATTATTTAACGGCCGATTATGAAAATGCCTCCTATCCGGTGCTTTTTCCCACGCCCAACGGCCTGTTATTGGCTTACGAACTTCAAAAAGGTAGTGAGGGTAAGTCAGTGATCGTATCACAATTAGTCACTGATTTATAAAGTGTTATTTTGATTTTCATGCTAACAGGAGTATTTTTGAACCTTGCCCGGTTTTATAGTAGATTTATAAAACCGGGCAGGTTGTAGAGACGCCAACAAACTAAATCAGCACTCCATGAAAATCAGCCGTAAAACCGCCCTGCATACCCTTACGGGAACACTGGTCTCAATGCCTTTTTTAGGTTTTTCCCGCAGCAAAAAAGAACTTCAGGGTTTTAAACAGGAATTTTCAGTTGCTTGGAAGCGCTCAGAGGAATATACGCTTACGGTATTCAACCAAATGCCCGAAGAGCATTTGGACTATAGATACACTCCTGAATCATTCAGTTTTCGGAATCAATTCGTGCACTGTATCGTTTTTACTTCCATGCAATTGGCCGGGAGATTGGAAATTCCCAATCCGTTTGAAAATAAGAAAGATTGGACCAAAATTACCAAGGCTCAGGTTGCAGACGAAATCAAGAACTTTTACGCTTGGGTGGAAAAAGTAGCGGCAGAAGTTCCACCTGAAAAACTTGCCAAACAGGAAAATTTTGCAGGCGGCAAAATTCAGGCATGGCAGTTTTTTTACGCCATGGAAAATCATCTTATCCACCACCGTGGGCAAGCCATCTGCTATTTGCGACTAAAGGGCGTAATCCCTGAAGGGTATGTAGGTTGGTAAAAACAACAAATCCATAATCATTTGGTAATGAAGAGGTAATTTGTATTTCGGTACTTTGAGTATGCTAATTTATTACTCAAAGTAGATGAAAAAAGTGCTGTTTTTAGTGCAGGGGGAAGGGCGCGGTCACCTTACCCAGGCCATTTCAATGAGTCAGACATTGCGTGAAGCGGGTTATCAACTCGTTGCAGTACTGGTGGGAGGAAATGCCGAACGACCGATTCCTTCCTTCTTTTATGACCAAATACACGCTCCAACTGAGGCCTTTTCCAGTCCCAATCTGGTCTTCAATGCCGAAGGGAAAGTGGATTTCAAAAAAACCGTTACGCATCATCTGCCCAATATCCTGCGATTCGGCAAAAGCTTACAGCAAATCAACAAAGCCGTTAAGCACTATCAACCCGACTTGATCCTGAATTTTTACGAGATTCTGGGTGGTTTCTACAATTGGTTATACCGCCCCTCCATTCCAATGATTTGTGTTGGACACCAATATTTGTTTTTTCATTCCGAATTTCAATTTCCGCAAAAGGGTCGCATAGACCGATTCCTGGTCAACTTCAATTCTCGGCTTACCGCTTTGCGAGCTAAACGGTTATTGGCACTTTCCTTTGATGCTCTTTCCGATCAACCTGCCAAACAGGTATACGTAGTATCTCCTCTGTTGCGGCACGATGTCCATTCGTTGGCTCCCTCGCAAAAAGAATATATTTTGGTTTATCTCAATCATCCTGCTTTATACGCCCAAATCCTCCAATGGCACCAACAACATCCTGAAGTGGCTTTGCATTGTTTTTGGAGTAAACCGGAGGCTCCTTCTGAAGAAAAAATCGACAATACGCTCACTCTTCACCGTTTGGACGGCACTAAGTTTCTGGAAATGATGTCCGGATGCAAAGCCTTGGTCACCACGGCAGGTTTTGAGTCAGTTTGCGAAGCGATGTACTTAGACAAACCGGTCATGGTGGTACCGATCCATTACGAACAGGCGTGCAATGCCGCTGATACTGAGCGCGTTGGCGCAGGCGTAGCTGCCAAACAATTTGATCTGTCGATCTTAATGAATTATTTACCGCAACATCAACCCGTAGGTGAGAATTTTCGCCAATGGTGTCGGGAAGGGACTAAACAATGGTTGATGCATTTGGAAAGTGTAGCATAAAAAAACGTCGGCGAGGCTTAAAGCCTCGCCGACGTTCCACATTCATAACTCTCATTTCACTTTAAAACTTACTTTCTTCTGCGATTTCCCCCGCCGCGCGGTCCGCGTTTTTCGCGTTCAGCGGCTTGCCATTCCTGGTATTTCTTAAATTGATCTTCGCTCAAAATACCTTTAATGCTCGTCTGGAATTTTTCGTTAACTCCCTTCATGCTCTCACGCATGGCATCGCGGTCGCCTGCATTTTTCTCTCTGATTTTTACGGCTTCCTGTGTACGGGCCAATTCCAGATCATAGATTTTTTTGGTGGTGGCATCGTCCAGCGTCAGTGCCTGCTTCAAATCTGCGGAAACGCGTTCCGCACGTTTTACGGGATCCATCGGCTCACGTTGAGCAAATGAAACTTGAGCTCCGATGGCCAGCGCCATTACAAAAATGGTGCGAATGATGTGTGTTTTTTTCATGGTTTTTAAATACCGTCAATGCGGTTGTTTTCTGTTTCATTACCTTTGACGGATCAAACCGCCTAAGGTTTAATTGTTCAACATTTTCATTCTGATATGTTACGCGCTTTTCATCTTTTATTGTTTAGTACAGCAATTGTCTTTATAATATCGTCTTGCCAAAAACAGTCTGATAATCAACAAAATACTTCCTCTACGGTTCAGGCAACAGAACTTAATAATGACTTCCTGAAAAAACTCGCATTTCCGTCAACTATTAGTTACATCGGTTTGGAAAAGCCAAAAGACACCACCGTTGTGAATACAAAACCGGCTGCCATTCCTCCAAACATGATATACATTCCGGGCGGACCGGTACAGGTAGGTGCCGACGAAGGCAAAGAACACGAACGCCCTTCTTTCTGGGCCAAGGTAAAACCGTTTTTGATGGACATCCACCCCGTCACGGTAGCGGAATTTCGGAAGTTTATTACCGCCACAAATTATCAAACGGAAGCTGAAAAATTTGGAAACGCCGGCATCATCGACGAATCGACCGACCAACAATGGATTCTGAAAGACGGCGCCAATTGGCATCATCCAATGGGCCCTGATTTTCCCGCTGCGACCGATGACCTTCCTGTCACACAAGTCTCCTGGAACGATGCCAATGCGTATGCCAAATGGGCCGGAAAGCGCCTTCCGTGTGAGATCGAATGGGAGCACGCCGCTCGCAATGCCCGCAACAGCCGTGCTATTTATCCGTGGGGCAATGATATTCAAACCAAAGGAAAATACAACGCCAATATCTGGCAGGGAAAATTTCCGGTGAAGAATTATAACGAAGACGGCTTTCCCTATACGTCACCGGTTGGACAGTTTGGCAAAACACCGCTTGGCCTTACCGACATGAGCGGGAACGTATGGCAATGGCAATCCAATCCAAAGTTCAATTATGAAGCCCTTTTCCGGACCCCTACCCGCGACGCTGATCTTTCCAACGAGCGTGCCCAACGCGGCGGCTCTTTCCTTTGTGAACCCGGCTGGTGCCACGGCTACCGCGTATCGGGACGTTCCTCTTCCACTACCGAAACGAGCCTGTTTCATGTAGGCTTTCGGTGTGTAAAAGATGTAGAGTGAGTTAATTAAAATAAACTCAATTGAGGATCAATTTTGGGGGGCTTTGGAAAAGTTGGATGAAATGTCCCAATAATCATAAATGGATTTTTAGCTTGAAGATGAAATGCTTGAGTAGTGCCCAAGAAAAAATATAAATCTTTTGTTTTCGCAAAGTCGTCAAAATATTTTTGCCTTACTTTTTCGCAAGCTTCCTTCTCATTATTATATCTCCAAAAAAGAGCCCCGACTTCCCAATCTTCAATCATCATTTTACTTTTTCGCCCATTAATATCTTCAAATAAATAGCTAAACTTATAAGGCAATTTCCTTACTATTTTAAAATCGCTACCTCTTTGTTCAAAAATGCTTAGTTGGTTCATCACCGCAATCTTATCTTTATCCCACTCTCTGTCAACAGCTTCCCATGTGAAATCCAAAATTTTTGTAGGCTTAAAAGTAGCAAGCGAAGTTCTTCTATCTTTACTTTTCGCATCAGCGATTAATTCATCTAAATCAGTAAAAACATTTTTAAGAACTGTCATTTTTCGCTCTTCCCAATCATTGTCTTTAGAAGCTTCTCCAATTCGTAAAGGTTCTGTCTCTAGTGTCGCAGGCCTATAACTTTCTCTACGAAAGTCACTCGTATTTTTAACCAAATCAATTTCTATCCAATCATACTTTTTGTATTGATTTACATATGCTAGCTTACGAAATTGAATCGGATATATACGAACCCAATCTCCTTCTTCAGTAACCCCTGCTGTACATACTAATTCATCATATTTGCCCGATAAAGTAGGATAAGTTTTAACAGTAATCAAAACACGCATTTTAGCCATTTTATAGATGTATTAGTTCAAAATTCCAAAATTCTAACTCAGTTACAGCTTTAGCAACCTTACTTCTATGGCATTGGCAAAAAGACGCTTCAAAACATGTCAGCGCAATCCGTTGGTTCTTCTCCAGAAGGTCAAAAATGGTCTTAATGTACTCTCCCTGATTAATCAGATAGTTTGTCTCATAGTCTTCAAATAACACATCATAATCTTTCTGGGTAACCAAATTTTGCCGTTTTTCGCTGGGAATACCAAGTTGGGGTAAGTGGATATAAGTTATCCCAATAGCATCACAAACTGACTTTAATTGATTTTTTGAAAACCCAACTTTTTGACTCAACGGATTACGCCTCACATCACACAAGATTTTTACATCGTTTAGCAAAAGTTTATTAAAATATTTTTCAATCGTTATTCCCTCATAACCAATAGTATAAAGCACGGTGTTTTTTTTCTCAGGCTTTTGGTTCATTACTCTGGTAAATTCAACATCTGTTAATAACTCTTTTGCTTTTTCACT
Organism: Runella sp.; assembly: GCF_965279615.1. Lineage (NCBI taxonomy): Bacteria > Pseudomonadati > Bacteroidota > Cytophagia > Cytophagales > Spirosomataceae > Runella > Runella sp. The sequence goes on from NZ_OZ257252.1 coordinate 2,340,119, forward strand.
TCTAAAGGCATAGTAAGGGTATTTTATATAGGTTTCCCGCATTAACTCATCCGTTGAAAAATTTTTATACACCCTATATAAGTGAGAAAGTTTATTCTTGTCATCAGCAGTTAATTCATTACGAAATGAAGTCATTTCTTCCAACTCCCACCCTTTCCCTGTATCTTTGATTTTGCCGTACGTCTTTAAAGCTTGTATATCCCAATTGGACTGAAATGAAAAACAGCCATAACGGTGAGGGACAAACTCAAAAGATGGTTTATCTTGATACTTTGTGAATAATAACAGCAGTTTTTGAAGGTTTATCTTATTAAGCTGACCTCCGAAAACTTCAAGTATTGAAAGCAATATTTTGCGTCTATAGTACATCATAATAACACAAAAGTACTGGTTTATCCTTACCCTACCTATCTCACTTTTACCGATAGCTCAAATATTAGACTCATAACCGGTAAATAAGTTACATATACACCAAAATTCTTCTGCTTACAAGTATAGATAGACTTCTTTCCAAACAAATCCGTCCCAACCGTGTTAGAACGTACAAAGATTATTGTACCACATGAATTTATCATATCAGGAAACAGACCGTATCGTGCAAATGGCGTGGGAAGACCGAACCCCTTTTGAAGCGATTGAAGCACAATTTGGGCTTCCCGAAAAAGAAGTGATTGCCCTCATGCGAAAGCAAATGAAACGGAGCAGTTTTGAGATGTGGCGCAAGCGCATGAACGGCCGCTTGACCAAACATAAAGCATTACGCAATGATACAGTTGAACGCTTCCATTGTTCGCAACAGCGTAGTATCAGCATGAATAAAATCGCTAAAGGGTGACAGGCAGTACCTAGCCATGAAAAATGTCAAAAAAGAAAACCTTCCCAAAAAAACCTGCATTGCTTGCGGGCGGCCGTTTACGTGGCGCAAAAAGTGGGAAAAAGTGTGGCAGGAAGTAAAGTATTGCAGCGATCAGTGCAGAAAAAACTCAAAGAAAAAGGCCTGTTAACATCTGATAAATGCTCTGATTATGCCGCTCAAATAAGTTATTTTTGCATAAATTGCCACTTTAGGTGAGTTCAAAAAAGCCTCAGCAGGATCCGCCGCGCGGAAGCGTAACCTTTGTAATGAAATTCAGAAAAGCCACTAAAAAAGATGTCCCCTTCATTGTCCAAATGTTGGCGGATGATGAATTGGGGAAATTGAGAGAAAACTATCAGGAACCTTTGCCTGACCAATATTACCAAGCCTTTGCCAATATCGACAATGACCCTAATCAGGAATTGATTGTAATTGAAAATGAAAGGGGAGAAATCATCGGCACTTTACAGTTAAGCTATATTCAGTACTTAACCTATCAAGGCGGCATTAGAGCTCAAATTGAGGCGGTTAGAATACGAAGTGATCAACGCGGGCAGGGAATTGGCGAAACATTATTCAAATGGGCCATTGAGAGAGTCAAAGAAAAAGGCGCTCATGTCTTACAGTTAACCACCGACAAAAAACGTCCCGACGCCATTCGCTTCTACGAAAATTTGGGCTTTAAGGCTTCCCATGAAGGAATGAAATTGCATTTATAAATCAATAAAGGTTGCGCCTCACCGATTCTACAAAGGTTGCGCCTCGCTGAGGCTTTTTGGATTTAGTTGGTGAAAAAACACCAACAACCTCTCTTCTGTTTTTCAAAATTTTCTTCTAAATTGCCATAGTCCAAGTCCCCTTTTCATCAACATCTACAAAAACCACCCTGCAACAGTATGAAACGACTGTTTACCCTTATATTAATCTTTATTGCGTTCACTAACAGCTTCTTACAAGCTCAAACTTTTTCATCTGACGAAATCGCGCAACTTCGAAAACAAGCCCAACGCATTACCGTTGTCAAAGACAAATGGGGCGTACCGCACGTTTATACAAAAACTGACGCCGATGCGGTGTTTGGCATGATGTATATTCAATGCGAAGAGTTTTTTGAGAAAGTGGAAAATACACTGATCACCCGTTTGGGACGTCAGGCGGAAGTCGAAGGGGAAAAGGAACTGTATCAGGATCTGTGGGCACGAACCTTTATTGATTCGACCCGAGCCATAGCGTTATATCATCAAACCCCCAAGTGGCTTCGCAAATTATGCGATGCCTACGCGGCCGGCATTAATTTCTACATGATCTCGCACCCGGCTCAAAAGCCCAAACTTATCACCCGCGTAGAGCCTTGGATGGTGCTGATGAACAATATTCCCTCCATCGCCAACAGCAATCTTACGGAAATAGAATTTCGTCAATTTTATTCCAAAAATGCAGCTATTTCCCTCTCTTATCTACCCAAGGTCAACCATGAATTTTATCAGGAAGCGGGCGGTTCCAACGGTTGGGCCATAGCTCCGTCGCGGACGCAAAATAAGAACGCTATGTTGCTCATCAATCCTCACTCCGAGTTTTACGGGCGGCTGGAAATCCATTTGGTAAGCAAGCAGGGACTCAACTCGTATGGCGCGCCGTTTTTGGGTCAATTCAATATCTTTCAGGGCTTTAATGATTTTTGCGGATGGATGCATCCCATCACTCTCTCTGATGCCAAAGACCTGTATGCCGAAACTGTAGAGAAGAAAGACGGCAAATATTCGTATCGCTACAACGGCGAATTGCGGAGCGTTGACAGCTCACGCATCACGGTTCGTTACAAAAAAGACAATGAATTGCTTTCCAAAACTTTCACCGTTTATCGTACTCATCACGGCCCCGTTGTGGCGGTCAGGGATAAAAGATGGATAACGCTGAAAAGTACCGATGCCAATATTGAGTTGTTGGGAGTTCATTGGAAGAAAATGAAGGCTAAAAGTTTTGAAGAATTTCAGTCAACCATTGGGAAACGTGTCATGGTCGGGAATAACATCATCTATGCCGACCGCAAAGGAAACATTGCCTATTGGCACGGCAATTACGTTCCCCAACGCGACCCTTCTTTTGACTGGAAACGCCCCGTAGATGGCAGTACTGACGCCACCGAATGGCAGGGAACACACCCTCTAAGCGAAATTCCACATTATATTAATCCCGTAAACGGTTGGGTGCAAAATTGTAATTCTACACCCCTCTATGGCGCAGGTACTTTTGATACACTGATGAGTCGTAAACCAGCGTACATGCTTCCGGATGGCCATACACCCCGTGCCATGAACGCTGTACGGCTACTGAGTAAGCTTCAAAATGCCACCATTGACGACGTCATTACGGCGGCACATGACACCTACTTGCCTAACGCCGAGCGTTTTATTCCAACGTTGATCAAATCGTTTGAATCAAATCAAACTGATTCTGTATCAGCGCTGCTTGCCGCACCTATTCAAACGCTTCGTCGTTGGAATTTTCGCGCAGATACCACCTCTGTGGCAACAACATTGGCGGTTATGTGGGTAGAAAAGATCATTCCGCTGAACGTTGCCCGACTCAAAAAACCCATTGCCAACGAAGAAAATTATTCCGTGACCAACGGCGCCAACCTTTCAACGGATTTTATTACTTCAAAAGAGCAACTTAACCTTTTGACGCAGGTCATTCAGGAATTGAAAAAAGATTTTGGAACGTGGGAAGTACCTTGGGGAAGTATCAATCGTTTTCAACGCATTAAAGAAGGAGAAACCTTCAGCGACAGTCGCCCGAGCCGGGCCGTAACCGCCACACCGGGACCAATGGGTTCGCTCAATGCCTATTCAACCCGTAAAGTTCCGCAGGCGAAAGCCCGTTACGGGGTCAATGGCAATACCTTTGTGGCTGTAATTGAATTTGGCAAAACGCTGAAAGCCAAGACTATTCTGACCGGTGGTGCCAGTACCGACCCGAATTCACCGCATTTTACCGATCAAGTGAAAGGATACATTAACAGCCAATTCAAAGAAATCTTTTTCTATAAAAAAGACGTCATGAATAACGCCGAACGAATTTATAAACCCGGCGAATAAAACCGTAGGGGCAGGCCTCGCGTCTGCCCAATCTGACCAAGTTGACATTTACCCGGTTTGATGTGCGAAGGGGGCAGACGCGAGGCCTGCCCCTACAAATCCCCCTATCGCCTATAAGATTTCCCCCAATTTGCGTTATTCTCAGAATCTTTCTCTCCCAAATTTACTTTTTGCATCATTTTTGCGTTAAATTTATTAGTAACTTTGGAATAACGACGTCCAACCTTTAAGCACCGCCCAAACACTACTATATGAAAACCCAAACACTTTCCGTACTGCAGGAGCGCATTGGTGAGTACAAACGGAAATTTTATCTGAACCAACTCGTCAAAGGTGTGATTTTCGCGGCAGCTTTTGTGCTGTCGGCGTACTTATTTGTCAACACCATAGAGTACTTCGGGCGTTTCAGTTCAACGGTACGGGGTACGCTTTTCTTTGGCTTTTTAGCTATTCTGGGCTATGCGTTGGCCCGTTGGGTAGTTACTCCTTTAGTGCATTTATACGGTTTGCGCAAGTCGCTTTCAGACGAAGAAGCTGCCGGACAAATCGGAAATTTCTTTCCCGAAATCGGCGACAAACTCATCAATACCTTACAGTTACGCAATTTATCCGGAGCGCAAACCGACCTGATCGAAGCCAGTATTCAGCAAAAATCGAAGCAATTGCTGATCGTGCGCTTTTCAGATGCCGTCAAGATCGACCAAAATCGTCGTTATCTTAAATACGCTATTTACCCATTGGCCGCCATTGGCTTGGTATTGCTTATCAATCCCCGCTTTTTTGCCAACAGTTCTGACCGTATCATTCACTTTGAAAAAGAATACAACGACGCTCCATTTACCTTCAAACTAGACAACCCCAACCTCAAAGCCTTCCGTAACGAAGATTTTACGTTACAGGTTTCGTTGGCGGGCGGAGCATTGCCCGAAGCAGTTTACGTAGTACATAACAAAGCCAAGTTCAAACTCGAACCCGAAGATGCCGATACTTATAGCTATACATTCAAAAATGTTCAGCGTCCGATAGAGTTTCAATTTGAAGCAGCCGGCTATAAATCAAACAATTATAAGTTGATCGTAGCTGAGCGCCCAAGCCTGTTGTCGTTTGATGTCACGCTTCAATATCCTTCTTATTTAGGAAAACCTGCGGAGCAATTGAGCAATGTAGGCAACCTGACCGTCCCCGAAGGCACCACCATTACGTGGGATTTCAACACCGACGCTACCGAAGATATGGCCTTGGCATTTGAAGGCGACAAAAAAGTGTATCCCGCCGAAAGCAAACTGACGGGCGGTTATGAATTTCAGAAAAACGTTCGGCACTCAGCCAATTACGAGATCAAACTCAAAAACGATGAGTCAGACAACCGCGAGAAGATCAGTTATTTCCTAAACGTTATTAACGACAAACACCCAACGCTGACGTTGGAGAATTATCAGGATACTACCCTGTACAATTACTTCGTGTTGGGCGGCAACATCGCCGATGATTACGGTTTCTCCAATTTGCGCGTGTTTTACAACCTTCGTCGCAAAGGCGATAAAACCGACGAGAAAAAAGTCGCTTACAAAGGCTTTGGTATTCCGTTCAACAAATCGACGACCAACCAAACATTTTACTTCCAATGGTACGTGGACAGCCTTCGTCTTACGCCGGGCGACCGCATTGAATATTATGTACAGGTATGGGACAACGACGGCGTAAATGGTCCTAAGTCAGCCAAATCGCGCATGATCGACTTCGCCGTTCCTTCGAAAGAAGAAGTGCGCGCCGAAGCGGAAAAATCGGCCGAGAAAACCGAAGCTCAAATCAACAAAACATTACAGAAAGCAAAGAGTTTGCAGAAAGAGTTGGAAAAACTTGACCAACGTCTGAAAAGCGAGCGTGAGTTGGATTTCCAAGACAAAAAACAAATCGAAGACCTGCTCAAAAAGCGCGAAGAACTCATGAACGACATGAAGAGCATGCAGGAGCAGGCTCAAACCGCGCAGGAAAAGCAGGAACGTTTTGCGGAGCAAAGTCCCGAAATGAAGCAAAAGATGGAGCAGTTGCAAAAACTGATGAAAGAATTGCTCGACCCTGAAACCAAGAAACTCTACGATCAACTCGAAAAACTCCTGCAACAACAACAGCAGGACGATAAGATGCAGGAGTTGATGAACAAGCTGAAAAACAAAGAATTCAATGCTCAGAAAGAAATTGAAAAAGCATTGGAAATGTTCAAACAGCTTCAGCTTCAACAAAAAGCCGAACAGATTCAGAAGGATTTGAAAGAAATGGCCGAAAAACAGGAAAAACTGGCCGAAAAAACAGAGCAGGAAAGCAAAGAGAAAGAAGGGAAAGAGAAAGATCAGAAAGACCAAAAAGGCAAAGACGGGAAGGATCAAAAGGATAAAGACCAGAAAGATAAAGACCAAAAAGGCAAGGATCAGGAAGGAAAAGACAAAGACGGAAAAGATAAGGATAGCAAAGATAAAGAGCAGGATGGTAAGGATAAGGATGGTAAAGAAGATGCTAAGCAGGAAGAGCTGAAAAAGGAGCAGGAAGAGTTGAACAAAGAGTTTGAAGAAACCAAAAAGGACATCGAAGAACTCGAAAAGTTGAACGAAGAACTTGCCGATAAGCAGGAAATGGATACGGGCAAAGAAGATCAGAAGGATGTAGAAAAAGAACAGCAAAACAGCTCGAAACAACTTCAGCAGAAGCAAAACAAAAGCGCTTCCCAGTCTCAGAAGAAAGCTGCCAAGTCCATGAAGAAAATGGCTCAGCAAATGGAAGAGTCAATGGAAAGTGCTGAAATGCAGGAGATGGACGAAAACATGGACAACCTGCGCGATATTTTGGAAAACCTGATACACCTTTCGTTTGACCAAGAGCGCGTCATGAAAGATTTCAGAGGCGTCAATTTGCAAGACCCTCGTTTCATCAAATTGGCACAGGATCAACTTAAACTTCAGGACGATGCCAAGGTGATAGAAGACAGTTTGTACGCGTTGGCCAAACGAGTGATGCAAATCCAGACGTTTGTGACCCGTGAGCTCAACGACATGAAGTTTCACATGACAGAAAGCACACGCTACATTCGCGAACGCCGCCTCAATATGGCTACCAGCAAGCAACAGTTCGCCATGACGTCCATCAACAACCTATCGCTGATGCTTAGCCAGACGCTTCAGCAAATGCAGGCAGCGATGATGGCGATGGCCAGTCCGGGCAGTGGCAACAAAAAAGGCAGTAAAGGCAAAGGAAAGAGTCCGGGCAATTTGGGTGAACTGCAAAAGCAGCTCAATAACCGCATCCAGCAAATGCAAAAAGGGCAAGGTCAGGGTCAAGGCGGCATGGGCGGACGACAGATGTCGGAGCAATTGGCGCAAATGGCCGCCGAACAGGCACGTATTCGTCAGATGCTTAAGGAGTTAATGGATTCTCAAAAAGGCTCGGAAGGCGGTCGTAAGGTTGGCAATGACGTTAAAGAGTTAATGGAAAAAATGGATGAGACCGAAACCGACTTGGTGAACAAGCGCATTAATCCTACAGTGATCAAACGTCAGGAGGAAATTGTGACGCGTTTGTTGGAATCTGAAAAAGCGTTACGTCAACAGGAAGAAGATACTCAACGCAAAGCCGAAACGGCCAAGCCACAACCGCGCAATCCGCCCGCCGAGTTTGAACAATACGTAAAAGACAAGCAGCGACAAACCGAGTTGTTGCGTACTGTACCGCCAAGTTTTGCACCTTTTTACAAGCGCGAAGCCGATAATTACTTCAAAAAAGCAGGCGAAAAATAGCAAAAACATATAATTGAATGTCAGTCAGAAAACCAATATTTCTGACTGACGCTCAAAATACAATCATGAGAATATCTTTACTACTTCTTTTTGGACTGCCGGGAATTATAAACGTCGCTATTTCTCAAACGACCAATCCTGTTCCCAAACAACCCATGTGGATGGATGGGGCGTACACCGGCCATGATTTTCGGTACGAAGGTTTTAGAGGTTCTGCGTTGTTTATTAATGAATGGCTCAATGGTCAGGTCTCGTTGACAGATGGTCGATTGTTTAAGGATGTTCCGCTGAAATACAACGCCTACACCAAACGACTGTTTATGAAAAACCCCGTTGGTGACTCCATTGAGGTATTTTCCAATTTGATGGATTCGTTTGTGATCAACGATCCCGTTTCCAAAAATGATTTTGTATTTAAGCGGTTCCCTACCGCAAAAATGGCGAAGAACAACGCCGGCGATCTATTCTTTTTGGTGCTGTATGAAGGAAAAACAAGCTTAGTAAAGTTGATCAATAAAACGATCAAAAAGGCAGATTACAAAGATCCTTACAGCAACAATATCCCTTACGATACCTTCGAAGACGCACACGAATATTACCTGCTTAAGCCCGATAATACCCTCACAAAAGTTAAAAAAAGCAAAAAAGCCATTACGGAAGCGTTGTCTGATAAAGAGCCCGCAGTAAAGGATTTTATGGTACAACAAAATGTAACTGTCAAAACCGAAGCTGAATTGGTAAGGGTTGTAGCCAAATACGATAGTTTCTGAGGCCTTTTCTTATTGGTTTCACTCCAAAAGCGTCGAGTGCATATCTTAGCTTCGTACTATTTTTTCATTTTATCTGCCCAAAAGATTCATTCATTGGTTTGGGTTTGACGTTTATCTATCGTAGCTTTGAATACCTCAAAAGCTAACTGCTGTTTGTACGGCCGATAAAAACAATAAGACATGAAAAATGTATTCCTTTTCAGCTTCTGTGTCTTGGCAGGCACCTCGCTTTTTGCCCAAACCAACAATGCCAACAACCTCATCCGGGATGTAGACGGGCGCCTCAGTACGGGTACTTACATGACTTCTTCTTTTGATAGTCGCTATGAAGGAATCAAAGGCTCGCCTTTTTTTATTTCAGAATGGATCAAAGGTCAACTGGCTTTTGTGGATGGGCGTATCTTTAAAGAAGTGCCCATTAAATACAATGCCTACAGCAAAGAATTGCTCATGAAACGCCCGGGTGGCGATTCTATCATTGTATTTCCCTACCAGATCAGTTCTTTTGTGATCAATGATCCGGTGACAAAGGCAAATTTTGAATTCAAGCGTTATCCGGCTGCCCAAACCCCAAAATACGACCTGCGTGAAGTATACTTTCTGACCTTGTACGAAGGCAAGACAAGCTTAGTAAAATTAGTCAGTAAGGCGCTAAAAAAAGCCGATTTCAAAGACCCGTACAGCAACAACGTACGCTTTGATACCTATGAGGATGCCAACGAGTATTATCTCATTAAAGCGGACGGCAGCATGGTAAAAGTCAAAAAGAACAAAAAATCAGTTTTAGGTGCCCTGTCTGACAAAGAAGAGGCGTTGAAAGCTCTTTTTGAACACGAAAAATTAGAAATGAAAACCGAGCGTGAGCTCGTGATTGCGGTTGCGAAGTACAATGCTATCTAACGAACAAATTGCCTTTATCCAACAACATATTACGGCTACTCCAACTGCTTTACTGCTTAAATTCGGGAAGGAGAAAGAATTTTTAATTGCACAAATTGAGGCTCGGCAAAAGGCACGGAACAAACTTCCGACCTGGTTTGCCGAGCCTCGTTTGGTCTTCCCTCCTGCCGTTTCGGTAGAGCAAAGTTCTTCCGAAACCACCGCCCGTTACAAAGCTGAAATCATGCGTCAGGCAGCCTCACATACACTGATCGACGCGACCGGCGGCATGGGAATTGATGCTTTTTTTTTCTCAAATTATTTTGATTCCGTTACGTATATTGAACAAAATGAAAAACTGGCAGAACGGGCGCACCATAACTTTGAGGTACTAAAAGCCAACAATATTACCGCTATCTGCGGCGATTCTATTGCTCATTTACGTCAATTGAAAGACAAAGCAGATTGGCTCTATTTGGACCCCGCCCGCCGCACCGCCGATCAACGCCGCGTAGTAGGATTGGCCGATTGCGAGCCTGATATTACAACTCATTTACCGTTGTTGTTGGAAAAAGCTCACCGACTTCTTATTAAAGTTTCTCCCTTATTAGACCTAACACAAACACTTCGGGAAGTACCGCAGATCACAACGGTGTATGTAGTGGCCGTTGAAAATGAATGCAAAGAATTGTTATTGGAAATCGGAATTTCTTCTTCTGAGCTGCTCGTAAAAACCATTAACTTTAAGAACGACGGCAGTAGCCAATCGTTTGATTTTCAATGGGCCGATGAACCTACTGCCGCAGTTTCGTTCAGCAATCCTCTTCGATACGTTTATGAACCCAATGCTGCGGTTTTAAAGGCAGGTGCTTTTAAGTCATTGGCCGCAATGTACCAAGTTGCGAAGCTCGCTCCGCACAGTCACCTTTATACCTCTGAAAGTTTACTCCCCCATTTCCCTGGAAGAATATTTGAACTCATCGACGTAATAAAAGCTGATACTAAGGCCCTTATCCCTTATTTAACAAATGGAAAAGCAAACCTGACCATTCGTAATTTTCCGGCAACGGCCGATGAACTTCGTAAAAAACTGAAACTAAAAGACGGTGGTGACGTATATTTGCTGGCTACAACGCTCTCCAATGGAGATAAACGACTATTGGTGTGTAACAAGGCATCGTTATAACAACTACTTATAAAGCTGCAGCCAAAAAATTAATAAATTTTTATTTCTGCTACCACCTAAACTACCATAAAATAATTTCTATGGAAATTCCTCCTCACGAAAAAAGCAACTGGATCCAGGAATTATCAAACCAAAGCTGGAACCTGGAATTTGTAGTCTCCGGTGCGGCTATTTTTTCTACCTCTTTTCTGCCGGAACTAACCGACCAAGCTATAGCGAGTTATTTTGAAAACTACCAACTCACCAATGATCTTCCGGATCAATTATTTCCTATTTTAGCCTATAGTTTTGCCAAATCTTCTACCTATTTACTTATTATCACCTTTGTTTCACACTTTATACTTCGGGCATTTTGGATAGCTTTGGTAGGTTTGAGAGCAGTATTTCCGCAAGGCATAAACTTCGAAAATATACCGAATACCAATAAAGAGTTGGCAGAAATCTATAAAAAGAAATTTGGCAGTTTAGACGGTTTCATCGTCAGATTGGACAAAATATGCAGTCAAATTTTTTCCATTGCTTTTGTATTGGTTCTGTTTAGCCTAATGCTTGCCCTATTGTATGTCGTTATATTTCTTGGCACAGTTGGCGTTAGAACGTATTTTCCGGAGCTCTACACCAAAGCTAAACCTATTTTTATGGCAATTGCTTTGGCTATAGCAGTAGTAAGCATGCTCATATTTTTACTTAGTTCAAAAGAGAAATACAGAGAACACCCTTTGGTAGGGAAATTATATAAACACTTCATACAGAAAAGCACTTGGTTATATATGGGTATGTATAAGCCCATACAATACATAAACTTTACATTTGGCTCGAACCTACCTCGTAAAAAGTATTTCCGAGCTATTGCTTTGATCGGTTTTTTGTTTTTTGGGGTGTCTATTTTTATATATACACTCAAGTTATTAGATCACAACGGTCTTCCTTATTTAGAATCTCGCAATTTTTATTCAAGCGGCTCGGCAGAACATCAATTAATAGCCAATTATTATGATAATCTCAGGCAGGAAGGCGAAAGAATAGTAATAGCCGGTATTCAGTCTGACGTTATTGAAGAACCTTTTGTGAAGCTGTTTATCACCTACAATAAGGGGCTTGATGCCGATTTATCGAAGTTTTGCTCTGCCCCAACGCTTCCCGACACTCTCAAAAACTATAAAAAACGAATACTGAAAGATAAAACCCGGCTCGACTGCTTTAATCAGTATTTTAAGATAATATTGAATGACAGTACATTAACACCCGTAGAATTTTTCTTTGAAGAATACCACACTACGAAAGGCTTAAAGACATATTTGAGTACCGAAAAATGCAAAATAGGTCGAAATACGCTCTACATAAAAACCATGAAAACCGACAGCCTTCCCAAAAAAGTGTGGACTGACTATGTGGCCGTACCGTTTTGGTATGCAAAGGATTGAGTGGAAAAGCGAATCTTACCATTCGTAATTTCCTGACCAACTTCGTAAAAAACTAAAACTAAAAGACGGTGGTGACGTATATTTGCCGGCTACAACGCTCGCCAATGGAGATAAACGGCTATTGGTTTGCAAAAAAAAAGGGGCAATAGCGCCTTACAGATAACTCATTCATTCAACGACTTACTGTTACTTCCATGTTTTTCGAACGTATACCGGGCAAAGAATATCCCAAAGAACCGGAATCTCGGGTAATCATCCGTTTTCAGGATTGCGACCCTTTGCAACACCTCAACAATGCCAAGTATTTTGATTATTATTTCAACGCCCGGGAAGATCAGGTAGCAAAACTATACGAATTTAATTTCGGACGACTTTTCCGCGAACTGGGCCAAAGCTGGGTCGTTTATCAGCATCAGATCGCATACGTACGTCCGGCGATGGTGAGTGAATGGGTCCGTATTACCTCTCGACTGATCTATTTTAACCAAGATACCACCGTCACCGAATATTACATGACGGACGATAACCGAACTCAGCTTAAAAATGTACTTTGGGTAACGTCAAAATACATTGATGTCCGCGTGGGCGAACGGGTTGTTCACCCACCAACGGTCATGGATTATCTGGAAACCACCTGCCTCCCCAACGTCGATTTTCATAATTGGAACTTCAATGAACGCATCCGAGAGATCAAAGGAAGCCTAAAAGCAAAGAGTTAAAACAGTTCGTCTTTTTGCTTCAAATCTTTCCAATTCTTAACTTCCCACACTTATGAAGTGGCTTCAAGATACGGTTTTCATCATTAATTACTACCTCCAACGAGCGCATTGGCTCAGTCTGGATGTAGTAGCGGGAGCTGTTGTAACCCACATCATTGCGAGTCGATTACCCAACGGTCACGGCGAAGTTTCATGGGTATCCACTCTTTTGGTAGGCATTGCCGTATTTATTATTTACGTCACAGATCGGTTGTTAGATAATCGCAAATCTGACCACGCGCCTACTCCCAGACATGAATTTCACGTTAAACACGAGCCGTTGCTTATTAAAATAGTTGCGGGTCTTGCGCTTGTTGCATTAGTGCTTGTTTTTTGGTTGCCCTCCAAAGTGCTTTTATTTGGGGCAGGATTAGCCGGTATTGTGGGTCTTTATTTGTGGTTTACCTTCAAAATTTCTTCTACGCATACGGCGCAGATCTTTAAAGAGCCGCTGGTGGCCCTTGCGTACACCGCAGGCATCTGGGGACCTGCCATCCTGACCGAGACTACCCTTGCGTGGGAAAGTCCCGTGTTGATGGGTTTATATGGGTTATTGGCCTTTCAGAATTTATTGCTGTTCTCATGGTATGAATCGCTCGAACTGGAAGAGGGCTTTTCACTGGCCATTGCGTGGGGTACAGAAACGGTTTCTGCGGTGCTGAATTGGCTTTTAGGCTTAATCGTTGTGGGGGCAATTTGCGTCATTATCTTCACTACTCATCGGTATTGCGTCAGAGCGGCAGTAGTGGTCGTTGTGATGAGTGCCTGTATGCATTGGTTAAAACGCTCTTCGGCCACCGCCCTCGCCGACGAACGCTACCGGCGCTTGGGAGATGGTATCTTTTTGATTACGCTCTGGCTCCTGTAAGTCATTCAATATCCTGAAATCTTCAAAAATTTTCATGACAGTTAACACCAATTTTTATTATTTTTTCTTTTTGATCGAAGGCTTTACCGTTGCCTTTGGTTTTGCCTCTTTTTTGGTTTCCGGATCAATAAGCGGTACCGCTCCGCGACGATAGCGTAAATATTGAAAACCCAGCAAACAAGACAGGCTAAGCATTAACAACCAATAACTTTCCTGAAACTCAGTTCGGCGGAATTCCATGACCCATAAAATAAAAAAGCCCAACGTGGCCCAACCTACCAAGCTCTCAACCAAAGGTGTTTTCATAGATTCGATACAGAAGAATTTGAGGCTGCAAAGGTAATATCTTTCACCTATATCAAATAAATCTCAGGGAATATGGTTGAAAATCGCCAAAATTTTGTATAATTTTGCAAAATTTTTCTTCAAAACCAATCCTATCAAGCTTTACCAAAGCCTATGAGTAAACTACGGATTTTGTATGTAGCCAGCGAGATAAATCCCTTTCTCCAGATCACCGAGGTAGCCGACTACGTTAGAAGACTTCCCCAAGCGATGCAAGAGCGGGGCATGGAGATACGCATATTAGTGCCACGTTTCGGACTCATCAACGAGCGCAAAAATCGCCTTCACGAAGTAGTCCGCCTTTCAGGTATTAATATTTCAGTCGGTGACGATGAGAAACCGCTGGTAATCAAGGTCGCTTCTATCCCAAGCGCCAAGTTGCAAGTTTATTTTATAGATAACGAAGACTATTTTCACAGAAAGTCCGTTTTCTTAGACAAGGACAACAACTTCTTTGACGACAACGATGAGCGCGCCATCTTCTTTTGCAAGGGCGTACTCGAAACCGTTAAAAAGTTGGGCTGGGCTCCCGACATCGTGCATTGCAACGATTGGATGACCGCTCTGATTCCTTTGTACCTCAAAACCACTTACAAAAACGATCCGATGTTTAAGGATACGAAGTGTGTTTTCACCGTTTATAACAACGCTTTCAATTACAAATTTGAAGGTGGAATTATGGACAAAGCCAAAGCCATGGATGTCAGCGATGAGGCATTGGCACATCTTCGTTCTGCCGATTTTGAAGGTTTTATCAAAATTGGATGTGCGTATGCCGATGCTGTAGTAAAAGCTGATGACGATTTTAGTGAAAGTTTAAACCGAATCCTTGATGAATTGCCCGAACGCAAGCTTGAACTGGTTGAAGAAGACGAAAATTATACCGACGCTTATTACAACTTATATAATGAATTGGCCGGTTAAGGCTGCCTGTTTTTCAGTCATCGCTTTGGCCGTTACCTTGGCTTCGTGCGAGGCGCCCAAAGAAATAGGGCTCCCTCCGGAAGTAATAGCAGAGGTACAGTTTACCGATACGCTTACCGTTCGTACCAGCACCGTTCTTATGGATTCTGTACGCACGTCCAATACTCAACAATTGCTGGTGGGAAGATACCGAGACCCGATCTTTGGTCGGGTTTCGGGACAGCCCTTCTTCGAAATGGGACGGATCTTGAATTTAAATGCGGATGGGAGTACAAACACCTACGTGGTTGATTCACTCAATTTGGATGTTGCTTATTCGTATTTATACGGAGATACACTTCAACCGTTTGAGATCGGCCTCCACCGCCTGACCGATACACTTCGAACAGGTAAAACATACTACAACAACAGTAGTATTCCATACGAAGCATCTCCATTGGCCACTGTAAAATTTAATCCTGCTCCTTCTACCAATAATACGTTCCAATTTAAGCTTTCAAAAACCCTGGGGCAGCAAATTTTGGATCTGAGTGGAAAAACAGAGGTGAGTACTGCGCTTAAATTCGCCCAGATGCTCAAAGGATTTACGTTGGTTCCTTCGGCAGGTAATGGAATGATGATGGGTTTCTCTCCGGGAACTTCAGGTATTAGCCTTAATCTCTACTACCATATCACCAACGATACGATTGCCTATATTTTTCAGGTTCCCATTCTGAAACGATTTAACCAAATGCAGGCAGACCGTCAGGGAACAGCATTGAGTTCTATCCAACCATTGAAACCTCTTTCTGCGGCGCAAACCGGTGGTCTTAACTATGTTCAGGATGCGCTTGGGGTAGTGACTAAAGTTGAGTTTCCGTATTTGTCAAAATTGTTTGGAGATGGCCGAGTAGCCATTAATCGCGCTGAATTAAATATTGTACCCAATCAACCGCAACACGTCGGAGGATTATTCGGGTTGCCAAGTGCCCTCACGATGGCCGAGACCGATGAGACCAATCGATTATTACGATCCAAAGGAGATACTGAATTGCTGCTGCCGGTAGACGGTGCGACTTTCCAGTCGTATGTTTTACCGCAGATCGTTCCGTATACCTCTAAATTCCGTAATTATAATTTTGTACTTACTACATATTTGCAGGCGGTTTCTATCGGTT
The DNA here is from genome assembly GCF_965279615.1 of Runella sp. Lineage (NCBI taxonomy): Bacteria > Pseudomonadati > Bacteroidota > Cytophagia > Cytophagales > Spirosomataceae > Runella > Runella sp. Next base: position 2,356,172 of record NZ_OZ257252.1, read on the forward strand.
TCAAAAAAAGTACGGGCTTGTTATTATTGCCCGCCAGTCAGGGTCCTACCTTGCAGACATACGTTACCAACAATCAGGCATTGACGAGTTTTTATCCGTTTCTTGGCAATAAAGTGGATCGTTTAACGATAAACCCCACAAAGGAAAACGTAAAATTGAGAATATTCTATACCCTAATAAAGTAATAGATCAGCATATTGATGATTCTTATAAAAGAGAGCGAAAATATTTCGCTCTCTTTTTGTTTTTGTAATATTTCAGTACATTTCGAGGATTTTGGCTAAATTTATTGTACAAAAGTAAGTTTTTCAAAAAAGTTTGTATGGCGCTTTCAGTTGGTAATTTATTTTAAAAATGATAGAGGCCTTCACCAACCTTAAACATCTCTCAATATGTGTGGAATTGTAGCGTATGTAGGATACCGCGAAGCGTGTCCTCTCATTCTAAAAGGCCTCAAACGTCTCGAATACAGAGGCTACGACAGTGCAGGTGTTGCGCTTCTCAACGGCGACGGCTTAAAAATTTACAAGAAAAAAGGCAAAGTTGTTGACCTTGAAAATGAATTGCAGAATAAAGACCTGCATGCTACCGTAGGCATAGGACACACGCGCTGGGCAACCCACGGAGAGCCTAATGACGTGAACGCTCACCCTCATTATTCGAATCATAAAAAGCTGGCGATCATTCATAATGGCATCATCGAAAATTACGATAGTCTAAAACAGGCATTGCTCAAAAAAGGCCACGAATTTCGTTCTCAGACAGATTCGGAAGTACTGGTTCATTTTATTGAAGATATTCAACAGGAAACCCATTGTTCGTTGGAAGAAGCCGTACGCCTTGCCTTACAGGAAGTTGTTGGCGCTTACGCCATTGTTCTGATGTCTGAAGATGATCCTACACAGTTGATCGCCGCCCGCAAAAGCAGTCCGTTGGTGATTGGCGTCGGAAAAAACGAATTCTTTTTTGCTTCCGATGCTACGCCCATTATTGAATACACCAAAGACGTTATTTATTTGGACGACAACCAAATAGCACTTGTTCGGAATGGTGAACTCAAAATCGTCAACCTCGAAAATGAGCGGCAGGCACCTTATATCCAAAAACTGGAATTGGAACTGGAAGCCATCGAAAAAGGCGGATACGATCATTTCATGCTGAAAGAGATCTTCGAACAGCCTCGCTCCATTGCCGACAGTATGCGCGGACGAGTCAACAGCGAAGAAGGTATTCTGCAATTAGGCGGCTTGAGCGATTACATGGACCAACTGGCCGACGCCAAACGCATCATCATCGTTGGTTGCGGAACATCTTGGCATGCCGGCTTGGTAGCCGAATACGTTTTTGAAGAACTTGCCCGAATTCCCGTAGAAGTAGAATACGCTTCTGAGTTTCGGTATCGGAATCCCATCATTCACGCAGACGACTTCGTCATTGCCATATCTCAATCAGGGGAGACGGCTGATACCTTGGCAGCCATTCAGCTCGCTAAATCAAAAGGAGCGACCATTTTCGGCGTGTGTAATGTGGTGGGTTCTTCCATCGCCCGTGAAACCCACGCCGGTGCCTATACCCACGCCGGACCGGAAATCGGCGTAGCAAGTACCAAAGCCTTTACGGCCCAAGTAACGGTGCTGACGCAAATGGCCATTGCTATTGCACATAAACGAGGCACCATTACGGAAGAACTTTATAAGCAATTACTTACTGAACTGGTAAACATCCCAAGCAAAGTTGGACAAGTACTTAAAGCCGCCGACCGCATCAAGGAAATCGCTTATATCTTCACGTACGCTCGTAACTTCATCTATTTAGGTCGTGGCCTTAATTTTCCCGTTGCGTTGGAAGGTGCCCTGAAATTGAAAGAAATTTCGTACATCCACGCCGAGGGTTATCCCGCAGCCGAGATGAAACACGGCCCCATTGCGCTGATCGATGAAGACATGCCGGTCGTTTTTATTGCCACCAAAGACAGTTCTTACGAAAAGATCGTCTCTAATATTCAGGAAGTAAAAGCACGCAAAGGCCGCGTGATCTCCATCGTGACCGAAGGAGACACGCTCATTCCCGGCATGGTCGATTTTGTGATCGAAGTTCCCGAAACGCATGATATATTGATTCCTTTGCTTTCATCCATTCCACTCCAATTGCTTTCCTACTACGTGGCCGTAATGAGAGGGCGCAATGTAGACCAACCACGTAATTTGGCTAAATCAGTAACGGTAGAATAACAATGGTCAATCCTCTTTTTTGTACTTTTGTTATATACTCACCTATTTAATTTTTACTATGAAAAAATCAAATCGTCGTTCCTTTTTAACTACTGCTGCCATGATCGGTACCGGGGCTGCCACTTCTGCTTTAGCTGATGCTCCACTAAAAAAGCAATTGGTTCATCACGTTTTTTTCTGGCTGAAAAATCCCGGATCGGTCACCGACCGCGATAAATTGGTAGAAGGCGTAAAAACCTTATCTAAAATAGAAACCATCCGCAAAATACATGTTGGTGTATTGGCCAGTACCGAAAAAAGAGATGTAGTAGATACTACCTGGGACGTATCGGAACTGATGTTCTTTGACGATACAGCAGGCCAAAAAGTATATCAGGATCATCCGATCCATCAGGAATTCATCAAGAATTACTCTCATTTATGGAGCAAGGTTGTAGTGTATGATGCGATGGAAGCTTAATCCGGGGCTTCCTTTTCCGTGTCAGATAACATTACAGAATAAAAAAGTATGTTAGTTGTGGCGGATTAATCGTTAGTAGAGATACAGGCGGTTAATCCTCACTATAACAAACAAAATTATGTGGCTGGAACAAAACAATAAACTCGTTCGGGAATACGAATTTGAAGACTTCAAAGAAGCATTTGCTTTTATGACCAAAGTAGCCGAAGTGGCCGAACAAATGCAGCATCACCCTTGGTGGTCAAACTCTTACAATAAAGTTACTTTCGAGCTCTCCACGCACGATGCGGGCAATAAAATCACCGAAAAAGACGAAGCGCTGGCCGATGCCATCGAAGAAATTTTTGATGCTTTATGATCTGCTTTCCTTCTCACAAAGAGAAGGTTTTTTTTACATAAAGAAAGACACAAAAAAGCCCTCACCGCAAAGCAATGAGGGCTTCTGTCACTCTAAGCAGATAAAAAATAATATCTTAGTTGAGTAACTCTAATTTTAAATCGTTTAAGCGCGTACGAATAGAGGCATCTACTTGTCTGTCTCCAACCCGTAATACGTATCCACCAATGAGTTTCTCATCTACTTTCTCCTCTAATTCAACCGTTTTGCCGGTAGCTTCCGCTACTAAACCCGCAAATTGTTTACGTAATGGAGCTGTCAATGGCATCGAAGAAGTAATGACCGCTTTGACAATGCCTTTTTTCTCATCATAAAGCTTAACAAACTCTTCCGCAATGCTGAACATGATTGCTTCGCGGTTTTTCTTCGTAATGATCGTAAAGATGGTATAAGAAGTCGGGCTTACTCTGGATTTGAATACACCTTCCAGAATAGCTAATTTCTTGTCGTGACGTACCACAGGGCTTTTCAGGGCCAACATCAGTCCACGATTTTCTTCTGCTGTTTTTTTGAAGAAAAGCATGTCCTGATAAACTGTGTCCACTAAGTTTTGTTCCTGTGCCAAGTCGATGAGTGATTTGGCGTATCGTAATGCTACGGTAGATTCAGACATAATTTATTGAGCAGTTACCATTGAACAGGCATCAGGCCAATGTTCAATGTTGAATGATAATTGACTAGTTAAGTCTTGCTTCTTTTGCCAAATCAGTGACCAATTTCTCCTGAGCAGATTTGTCACCTAATTCTTTACGCAACACTTTTTCGGCGATATCAAGCGAAATCGTAACGATCTCTTTCTTCATTTGAGCAACAATGGCAACGCGTTCGTTGTTGATGGCTTCGCGCGCATCTTCAATGATACGTTTTCCTTCAATACTTGCACGGTCTTTTGCTTCGGCGATAAGACGGTCAGCCGATTCTTTGGCGGCTTTCAAAATGCTGTCGCGCTCTGCACGGGCTTCAATCAACAGTTTTTCATTGTCTGATTGCAACTTTGCCATGTCGGCGCGGGTTTTTTCGGCCAGATCAAGCGCACTTTGAATCTGGTGTTCGCGTTCTTTTAAGCCATTCATGATGGGCTTCCAGGCAGCTACGCGCAGGATAACCACCAAGATAACAAATACCACCAACATCCAGAAAAGTAAGCCGATTGCGGGGGTTAACAATTCCATTTGAATACAGTTTACAGATTGAGATAATAATTTAGAATGTCTCTTGTTTACTACAAAAGGAGTATTTCGTACCGACGCCTAATGCGCACAGTACGAAATACATTTGTTGCGATTAGAGCTTGAAAGAAATCAACAAGCAAATAACGGCAGCGAAAAGAGCAACGGCCTCGATCAAAGCCGCGATGATCAACATCGCAGTTTGGATACGACCGGCAGCTTCCGGCTGACGAGCAATACCTTCCATTGCGCTACCACCGATACGGCCGATACCCAGACCTGCACCGATTGCAGCTAAACCTGCACCGATACCGGCACCTAATACCGCTAGACCTGCACCGCTTTCAGCAGCAGCTTGGAGTAAGATTTGAAGCAACATGATTGTAATAAATTATATAGTGAAACAAAAGAATTCGATTGAAAATGCTGAGAGTTATTTGTCAATTCTGATTTTTAACTCTTAACGGCAATTATTAATGCCCGTGGTCGGCTTCGTGATGCTCTTCGATAGAACTTCCGATATACATAGACGTTAGCAGTGTAAAGATAAACGCCTGCAAAAACGCCACCAACAACTCAATGACGTTCATAAATAACGTAAAGATAAGCACCAACGGACTTACTGCCCAACCGGTACCGCCACCGCCTAAATTGTTGGCAATAAAGATCAAACCTAAAAGGCTCAAAATGATGATGTGACCGGCCGTGATGTTGGCAAAAAGTCGAACCATCAGAGAGAAAGGCTTCATGAATACTCCGACGATCTCTACAGGAATCATGATCGGTAATAGGGCTACCGGTACACCCGTTGGTTTGATCAAGTGAGCAAAGTAATGCTTATTGGCACTGAAGTGAACAATGATAAAGGTGATAACCGCCAGAATAAGTGTTACGGCGATGTTTCCGGTTAAGTTTGCTCCGCCCGGTACCAAACCCAAAAGGTTGTTTACCCAAATGAAGAAAAACAACGTCAACAGGTAAGGAAGGTATTTTTCGTAGTTAGGACCAATGGCGGGCTTCACAACTTCATCCCGAATGAACAAAATGATCGGCTCAAGAAAAGACTGAATACCTGAAGGTGCCTTGCCTTTATTCTTAGAATATCCTTTGGCTACTGAAGTAAAGATAAGCAACAAAATGACGGCGCTTAAAAGCAAAGAGGCCACGTTCTTAGTAATGGAAAAATCCAATATATGAGAATCTTTGTCGGCTTTTCCGTCAGCACCGATGCGATAGATGTGTTCGTGTTCCAAAACATATCCCAATGACTTATTAGGATATACATGGTTTTCGTGATCTTCGTGAGTAACATCGGGAGAATGATAGAAATTGCTCGATGAAAATACCTTCAAGCCATTATCATAAATAATCACCGGTAAAGGAATAGCGGCACCGTGGGCAAATTCCCATTCGTGGGCATCCGCAATGTGGTGCATGATCATTTCTCCAATGTTGAATTTGCTTTCTTTATGCTCGTGATCATGAGCAGGTTCTTCGGCGAAAGCAACGGAAAAAGTAACAAAAAGTAGCGCGAATGTCGCGAAAAATGTATGACGTAAGCTCTGAAACATAACTGACGATTAACTGATTACAAATTAAGAATACGTTCCTATTCCAAATCGCGGCGCAAGTTACGATACAATCCGTAGATTTCAAAACAAGTATAAAATAAATAAAATGCAAAAAAGGTAATGACGAAGCTATTCGGTGACGGTACTTTGAAATACAAAAACACCCCTACAAACACAAGGCACAGCAACAGGCGCACAACCACCGTTGTCAGGTAAAATTGGACGAATTTTTCTCTGTTTTCCTTAAAACCCTGTTCCATCAACCGATGTTGAAGCAGTGAAACGGCAAAGAAAAATGCCAGGATGCTCCACTTTTCAGGGTGAATGTAGGTGCCTATTGAAAAGTAATCGGCTGTAAAAAGTACAATTCCCAAAATGACAGTGACAAGGATGGTTCGAAGCATTTTATAAAAGTTAATCTACAATAGAGGCAATAATTATCGGGCAAGTACAGTGAATAACAAAAAATTATTGGGGCAATTCTCCTTTCTGCCTTATCCTTTTACCTGCTTAATAAAATTGTATAAAGCCGCACTGATAGAAAGTAATGCCAACGCCAACGTCCAGCCGGGAGTTTTATTTCCCTGCCATTCATCAAGCTTCACTCCTGCATACGTACCCAGTCCTATGGTGCCTAACATTTGCAGTCCAATGCCCGAATATTTGGCGTAATTGGTGGTGCGTTTAGGGATTTCGTCGTTCGTATTGTCCATCATTTGACTAATATCAGTGAAATCTTAATTCAGGGTTTTTGGCTCAAAATCATGAATTTTTTGTACGTCTACTCTTACTATTTCTTCCGTTTTACCGCTATCAAACATTGGGCTGAATTTGGCTCCCCAGACAATCTCTTCATATCTAAATGAATAGCGAGCGTGTACCGGTTGTAAAAAAGTCTCTTCAATCGCCCGGACATACACCAGAAATTCAGTATCTGATTCCGCCATGCTTTCTTCCGTGGCACCGTACAGGGGGCTGGTTTCAGTTATCGGATGAACAAGTGTCCAACTTAAAGGGAAAAAATTTACCTGACTGCGTTCTAATTTTAACGGATAATAACGCCGCGAGCGTTGCCCGTTGGCGAGCGTTTCCAATCGAGACAGGGAAACGTCGACCCGCACATCTACCAATTCCGTCGGACTTTCGTTGATCATTCGAAACATCCAGCCGTTAATATCTAAATAAGGAGCAAAGATAGCATTCCGGCTAAAAAGAATTTTAGGGATGGGGCGAGAAAACCGTCCATACACCAAACCCGAAGCGATAGCAAATCCCAAAACGCCCACTAATGACTCAATGGACGACAGCGCACTGACCATTAATCCTACCGGCGCTACATGGCCATAACCGACCGTGGTTAAGGTTTGAGCGCTGAAAAAGAACGCTCCCCAAAATTGCTCCATTGTTCCGGTGGCCTGAATCCCCTGCAAATGTTCAACGCCGATCAGCATGTAAAGCAGCGAAAAAAAGCAATTCACCACAAAATAGATCAGGAACACAACCAAAAAAAAGCGCGGCCACGAAAGGACCGTCAGGCGGTGGAATATATCCAACCATGCCCAAAACGAAACATTGATGCGGCGGGCATTGAATGTGCCATCGGTATTTATCAATCTTCCGCTGTCGTTTGTAAGGCGCGTTCCAAACCCTAAATCTCTCCGTTCTTCTTCTTTTTCAAGAAGTTTGCTGTTTTTAACTTTGGTGGTAAGTCGATGTGTAGTCATACGATTTGTAAACTGTAATTCATTGTAAATAAGAAGGCTAACACTATGTTCACTCTAACAATTTCCTATTCAATTACCGTTCACTAAAGTGTCTAAATAAATTACAGTTGATGTTTTGTTTACTGACAACGACACCTAAGTTGGAAGCAACAATAATGAATAAACGCTTTGCCAACGCTCAATACACTCCAAGAACCATTACCTTTGCAAAAAAGCAGTTTGTGAAAAAAGTCTCTATTCTCATCGCCGCTCGCAACGAATCCGACAATATCATTACCTGCTTGAAGTCAGTGGCAGCATTGAGTTATCCCTCAGAAAACCTCCAAATACTCATTGGCGATGATGCTTCGGAAGATAATACGTCCGCATTAATTCAGGAGTTTATTCAGGATAAACCCTATTTTGAGTTGGTAAAAATCCTTCCCGAAGCCTCCAAACTTTCAGGAAGCTTACTCAAAGGCAAAACCAATGTCTTAGCACAATTGGCCCATAAAGTCAAAGGAGATTACCTATTCTTTACCGATGCTGATATTGAAGTTCCTACGGGCTGGGTCGAAAATATGCTTATGCATTTCAAGCCAAATGTCGGAATTGTGACAGGAATTACGACCATGAAAGGTGGCGGCTTATTAGGACTTATGCAAGGGCTCGAATGGCTGTATTATCTTTCGTTGATGCGTTTATTGTCATTGTTCGGTTTTCCCGTTACGGCTATGGGCAATAATATGGCCGTAACACGCAAAGCGTATGATGCGGTGGGAGGGTATGAAAAAATCGGTTTCTCAATCACGGAAGATTACGCTCTTTTTCGAGCGATTCTGGCTAAGGGTTTCCGATTTGTTCAATTATTTGATCGACGTGTGCTCACTCTTTCCAAACCAATTCCAACGTATTCGCATTTATTGATTCAACGAAAACGTTGGATGTATGGTGCAATGTCCTTACCATGGGAACAGCGTATCGGCTTGTATGTCAATACATTATTCTTCCCTTTTATAATAGTGCTCGGAATTACAGCACCAAAAATCGCTCTTATTACTCTTTTCTTATACGTGTTGTGGATCTGTGCCTGGCTCGTAAGCATTCTGAATTGGCTGCAACAACCGCAACTTTTTATTGGTGTTCCTTTTTTCTGGCTTTACCACGTTTTTACGAATTTTGCCATGTTGATCAATTATTATGTACGAAAAACCACCGTCTGGAAAGGACGGCAGTATTGAGGAACTGAAAAACCGCTAAATGTAAAACTGCAAAACTGAAGAATGTTAAAATGTCTGAATTCAAAACACGTTTACATTCACTAAATCACAATTCACTCATTAATGATAGAAACCCACGCCCATATTTACGACGAAGTATTCGAACAGGACCGCACGGAAATGCTCGACCGCGCTTTTAACGCAGGAATTACCCAAATCTGGATGCCCAATTGCGACCATACGACCATTGACGGTATGATGGCATTGGCCGAAAAATATCCCAATGTATGCCTGCCCATGATGGGTCTGCATCCTACGTATGTAAAAGAAGATTTTCAGCAAGAGCTTTACATTGTGGAGGATTGGCTCAATAAAGCATCTGCCACGAAAGACGCTGTTTCGGATTTGCAATCCCGAACTTTCACTGAGCAGGATTTAAAATCACAGTTTACTCTTACAACGGACCGGCGGTCCGTACCACAATTTGTGGCAATCGGTGAAATCGGCATGGATTTGTATTGGGATAAAACCTTTGTAGAGCAGCAAAAGGAAGCATTCTTGGTACAATGCAATTTGGCGTTGAAACACAACCTTTGGATCGACATTCACAGCCGAAGTGCTTTTTGGGAAGTAGTTGAGTTGATTGAACAAATCGGTGACTCACGCCTTAGGGGTATTTTTCATTGTTTTACCGGAACGCTTGAAGAGGCGCAAAAAGCTATCGAATTAGGATTTAAACTGGGAATCGGCGGCGTGGCTACCTTCAAAAACGGTGGTTTGGACAAAGTATTACCTTTCATAAATTTAGAACATATTGTCTTGGAAACCGATTGCCCGTATTTGGCACCCGTCCCGTATCGCGGCAAGCGCAATGAAGTTGCTTATATTCCTCTAATTGCGCAGAAAGTAGCTGATTTAATGCAGGTTTCTCTCGATGAAATTGCGCAAAAGACGACTGAAAATGCTACTTTGCTGACCAAATAAAAACCCGTAAAAGCCATGAAGTATCAACTGAGAAGTTTTGTTCTTTTGCTCTTCGTTTCAGGCGTGTTTTCTGCCGTTTTCGGGCAGAAAAAAACTACAAAATTCGTTAGTCATTTCAACAATTTCCAAGACTTTACACATGCTTACCAAAAAGACTCTGCCCTATTATCTGCCAATGAATTGGCAAACCAGAGTCCCGGCAGCTTGAATGAACTCTTACACGATTCCTTTGCCCAACATTTTATCAAACCGGCTCGTTCTGACAAAGATTCAGTGTTTAATTATGAATTGCTCAATATGCTTGCCAAGAGCAGCAATTCAACTGTCGCAAACTCTGTAAAGCCGTTGGTAATGTGGGTAAAGGCAAAACAGACTACAACCGGTGCAGAAGAAATTAAGCAGATCATTGAGGAATTAACCGAAATACACGCCCAATTGCCTCGCCAACAAACCAATCGAACGGAACGTTATGCGGTGCTGATTTACCAAATAGCCCAAAAATATCCTTTGTGTACTGCGTCGGCAAATCGTATGCTTGATGCCGTTTCGCAACGACTGGAAAATCTGGTTAAAAATGATTTCTATGGTTTTCAGACATCCGACAGAAACAAAAACGCTCAGCGAGCCTATTTTCGTTTTATGTTTGCAAGTGTTAATTACCTTAACAGTCAACAGGTTAAAGTATTTAATGAATCCGCCAAAGCTGAAGCATTTTTACAAACCGCTGCTGAATATAGCCCCGATGAAAGTGACCGAAATCGTAAATCTTCCTATTTCTACGAAAGTATTTTTTTGTTTGACGATGCCGATGACGATATTTTTCGCAAACCCTATATTGATTTACTTGTCAAAAAAGGAAGGCAATCTGAAGTAACTCAGCTTTTAGTTGAAATGGCCAAAATTGATCCTCATCACATTGGTACGCTTAAAGAATACTACGAAAATCAAAAACTTGGTCAAGAACCTTTTGCAGACTATTGGCAGGAAATTCTTAATACTGACCAAAAAGATGCTTCTCCTTTCCGATTGGAACTGCTTGATGGTACTTCTTTTGATCTGTCTCAACATAAGGGGAAATGGATACTGATTGATTTTTGGGGAACTTGGTGCGTTCCCTGTGTGCAGGAACTTCCTGTAATGCAGAAATTTTATGATGGCATCAAAGCTCAGAATGACATCGTATTGGTTACCATCGCCTGTAATGATACGGAATCGAAAGTTCGGGATTTTATGCAGAAGAAAACCTACAGCTTTCCCGTGGTTATGTCGGATAAAAAAGTGGAGAAAATGTATCCCGTAGATGGCTATCCTACCAAAATCCTAATTACTCCCCAAGGCAAACAAATCCGTATTGAATTTGGCACGGATTGGGTCAGCCGCGTCAATACCTACCGCAAATACTGAGTATACTTCCTGTGAATTATTAATTTCCGGTTAATTTATATAAACTACAGTAGACAGACTTGTCTATCCAAAATAAAGCTTTTAGTTTTGCTTCATGAAAGAATCCGTTGTAAAAGACAGAATCCTTGATGTAGCATCAAGGCTATTTTTTGATCAGGGCTACAACCTGACGGGAATCAACCAGATCATTGAAGAAGCGTCCATTGCCCGCGCTTCCCTCTATAACCACTTTGATTCCAAAACCGACCTGTTGCTGGCCTATATCGACAAAGCAGGCAAGCAATGGTTTTCCGAAATGCACGACTACGTCGAAACGTTTGAAGACCCAAAAGCAAAAATCCTGGCCGTGTTTGACTACCGCATCCGGCGACAACAACGATTGGGTTTTAAAGGCTGCAACTTCATCAAGATCAGCTCGGAAGTAAGCCGCGAAGACACCAAAGTGTTTGAAATGGTGCAGGCGCAGAAAGAGCGTAGCCGCAACTACATTCGCCAATTGGTATCAGAGGTCAAACATACTTCTCCCCTTTCCGATGAATTGTTTTCGGACATGATTTTCCTGCTTTTGGAAGGCGGAACAACCAGTGGCTCTATCTACCGGAATGCCGATACGATGGAAAGTGCAAAAAAAATTGTGGAGAAATTCCTCTAACTTTTTTTATTTTAAAGTAGATAGACTTGTCTGCATAATAAAAAACAGAATTAATATGGAGATTCTAAAAAAACACCATCTATTAGTTAAAATTACCCTGCTTCTCAGCAGTTGTATCCCCACACTCGCTCAAAAAAATCTTACCCTTACCGAAGCCGTTCAAACCGCCGTCAGCAATTACGGCACCATCAAAGCGAAAGCCAGTTATGCAAGTGCTTCGAAAGTAAGCATAGAGCAGGCAAGAAGAGATTATTTGCCCAATGTCAACCTCGCCGGGCAAATGGATTATGGCACCGTTAATGGTCAAAATGGGCCTTTATATGGTTTTGGTGGCCTCGGTGTTGCGTCTTCCGGCCTTCCGTTGCCCAAAGAGAATTGGAACGCAGCTTTCGGGGCTATGTACCTCACCAATGTTAACTGGGATTTTTACGCTTTCGGCCGAGCAAAAGAGAAGATCAATACTGCCACCGCCGTTGCCTACCGAGATGAGAAAGACTGGCAGCAGGAAATTTTTCAGCATCAGATCAGAGTAGCCGCTGCGTACCTGAATTTATTGACCGCCCAACGTCTGACGGCTTCTTATCAGAAAAATCTTTCGAGAGCCGAAACCTTTCGGAGTGTGGTGGTTACCCGCGCTAAAAATGAATTGATCGCGGGAGTGGATTCATCGCAGGCCAATGCGGAAATTTCCAATGTTAAGATCACGCTTACCAAAGCGCTTGATTTTCAGCAGGAACAGGCCAATATTCTCGCTCGATTATTAGGAATTCCTGCGCAGGAATTTATACTGGATACGCTCTTTGTCACAAAACTTCCCGCATTGATCAATGAAGAAGGACAAGCTACTGTGCAACAACATCCTACGCTTCAATTCTACCGAAGCAGAATTAATCTAAGCGACGGGCAAGCCAAGTATTACCGCACGTTAGCCTTTCCTACCTTGTCACTGGTAGGAGTGCTGCAAACGCGCGGGTCAGGTTTCAGTAACACCTACGCACAAGACCAAACGGCTTTTACCCATAATTTCTTTGAAGGCATAAAACCCACCCGAACCAATTATTTGCTTGGCGTCGGTATTACATGGAATCTGACGCAACGGCTGCGGATCTCGCAACAGGTCAAGTCTCAGTTATTGATCAGCAAAGGATTGCAGGAAGAATATGATCTCGCAAATCAGCAACTGGAAGCACAATTGCAATTGTCGGATACAAAAATCAAGAATGCCTTAGCGATCTACCGCGAAGTGCCCATTCAAGTAAAGGCCGCGTCCGATGCGTATTTGCAAAAAACGGTTTTGTACAACAATGGCCTCACCAATTTGGTCGATGTGACCCAATCCCTTTACACATTGATTCGGGCCGAAACTGATCGTGAAATTGCCTACAGTAACATTTGGCAGGCATTGCTCCTCAAAGCCGCTGCAGAAGGAGATTTCAGCATTTTCACGAAGAATCTATAAGTGCCGAAGATAAGAATGCAGAATACCCATTATACCCACACTTAACATTTACAGTATGCAATTAATCCTCTTTGCCCTGCGTAAGCCCATCACTATCATGGTGTTGGTTGCTTCGCTGTTTTTCTTTGGTATCAGTGCTCTTCGTACCATTAAGGTGGACATATTTCCAAAATTGGATATGCCCGTCATTTACATAGCTCACCCTTTCGGTGGATATACTCCTAACCAAATGGAGACTTTTTTTGGGAAACAATACATTAACCTGTTGCTGTACGTGAACGGGGTTAGGAACATTGAGACCAAAAACATTCAGGGACTTACCCTGATGAAAATGAATTTTTACCCCGGCACCAACATGGCGCAGGCCGCTGCCGAAGTAAGTGCTTTCTGTAACCGCGCTCAGGCCATTTTTCCCACGGGCTCGCAGCCGCCGTTCATCATTCGATTTGACGCGTCCACTTTACCCGTCGGGCAACTTATTTTGAGCAGCGATAAGCGGAGCAACAATGAATTGCTCGACATGGCCAACGTCTATGTTCGATCATCGTTTACCACCATTCCGGGCTTGGTTTCCGGGCCGCCTTTTGGAGGAAATATTCGTACCGTTGTCATTAAAGCCGATCCCGGGTTGCTTCGGGCACATAACATGACACCCGATCAATTGGTAGAAGCTATTCGTCTGAACAACCAGACGGCACCTTCCGGCAACGTTCGCATTGGCGATAAAAATTACATTACCCCTACCAATACAACGATTCGTAATATCAAGGATTTTGAGAATATTCCTTTGTTTAAAGGAGGCGTACAAAACCTTTATCTGCGCGACGTAGCCACGGTAGAAGATGGCGCCGACGTGACGGCAGGATATGGCTTGGTGAATGGCAAACGCTCTGTATATCTGAGCATTGCCAAAGGTGCCGATGCTTCTACGTGGGAAGTAGTACAAAAATTAAAGGCGGCTCTGCCCAAAATGCAGTCGCAATTGCCCGATGATGTCCACTTAACCTATGAATTTGACCAGTCGGTGTATGTTATCAATTCCGTTAAAAGCTTGGTGGTGGAAGGCGTCATTGGAGCCATTTTGACGGGCCTCATGGTGTTATTGTTTTTGGGAGATGCGCGTGGAGCATTGATCGTGATTTTGACCATTCCTACTTCCATTATTTCGGGGGTATTGTTTCTAAATCTTTTCGGGCAAACCATCAACATCATGACCTTGAGCGGGTTAGCACTCGCCATTGGGATTTTGGTGGATGAAAGTACCGTGACGATTGAGAATATTCACCAACACCTCGACATGGGCAAACCCAAGCGGTTGGCCATTTGGGATGCCTGTAAAGAGATTGCTTTTCCGAAATTGCTGATCCTGTTTTGTATTCTGGCCGTGTTCGCACCCGCTTTTACGATGGGCGGCATTCCGGGCTCCTTATTTTTGCCACTGGCACTTGCCATTGGTTTCAGCATGGTGGTGTCGTATTTTTTGGCGCAAACGTTCGTGCCTGTCATGGCCAACTGGATCATGAAAGCGCCCAAAGGCCACCATCATCCTTTTAAGTATCCGGCGGCTGATTCTGAAAACGATCTGCCTGATCAAAAGAAAGTGTTGGTTGAAAATGAAGACAGCAATCAGAACGGAAAGATAAGTCTCTTCGAACGTACCCGACTGCGTTTTCTACGCTTCATTGACCGAATGCTTCCTTTCCGCAAACTCATTGTCATTAGTTATCTGCTCATTACCTGTGCGTTATCGGTTTTTCTGCTTTCCACCATCGGCAAAGACGTTTTGCCTAAAGTAAACGGAAGCCAATTTCAGGTGCGCCTGCGTGCCGCCGAAGGAACCCGCATCGAGCGTACTGAAGAGAAAACCTTGGCAACCATCAACACCATTAAGGAAATAGTGGGTGCTGAAAACATCGTCGTTTCTTCGGCTTATGTGGGTCAACACCCGGCTTTGTTTTCGGTAAGTCCCATTTATTTATTCATGGCCGGGCCGCAGGAAGCAGTGCTCCAAGTAGCATTGAGCGAACATTACAAAGTCAACTTAGATGAATTAAAAGAAAACATCAGAAAACGGATCGCACAGAAAATCCCCGACATTAAACTTTCTTTTGAGCCTATCGAGCTGACGGATAAGATATTAAGCCAAGGTTCACCTACGCCCATCGAAGTACGGTTGTCGGGAAGGAACAAAAAAACGAATGAGGCGTATGCTCAAAAAGTAATTGATAAACTAAAGGAAATCAACTATTTGCGCGATGTACAGTTGGGCCAATCCAACAAATATCCATCCATCAACATCGAAGTGGACAGAATACGTGCCGCGCAGTTGGGTGTGGATATGAGTGACGTCAACCGTTCTCTGATCGCTTCGACTTCGTCTTCACGCTATACTGAAAAGAATGTGTGGGTGGATGAAAAAGGAGGTTTCAGTTACGGTGTTCAGGTGCAGGTGCCCGAAAATAAAATGAACAGCATTGATGAGATCGGTGAAGTGCCGTTGCTGAAAAATTCAGCACGCCCGATTCTGCGTGACATTGCGACCATCAAACCGGATACAACCTACGGTGAAAACGACAATATCGGGGCTTTACCCTTATTGTCAGTCACGGCCAATCTTAACAACAAAGATTTGGGAACTGCCGCCGCAGATGTCCAAAAAGCCATTTCCTCCTTGGGAGAATTACCGCGCGGGCTTTCGGTTGAATTGATCGGTATGAGCCAAACATTGACCGACACTTTAAACAGTTTGCAAAACGGATTGATCGTGGCCATTGTGGTTATTTTTCTCATGTTGGCGGCCAATTTCCAGTCGTTCAAAGTATCGGCTGTTGTGTTGGCTACGGTGCCGGCCGTAATCGTCGGCGCGTTAACGTTGCTGTTGTTAACGGGTTCAACGCTCAATCTGCAATCGTATATGGGTATTATCATGTCGGTTGGAGTTTCTATTTCCAATGCGGTCTTGCTGATTACCAACGCCGAACAGTTACGCCTACACAGCGGTAAAGCCATTTTAGCCGCCAAAGAAGCTGCTGCACTCCGTATGCGTCCCATCGTAATGACCACGCTCGCAATGGTGGCGGGAATGATTCCGATGGCCAGCGGTTTAGGCGAAGCCGGCGATCAATCGTCTCCGCTGGGTCGCGCCGTGATCGGTGGCCTGATCGCTTCCACGTTTGCCGTTTTATTTATTTTACCTTTGGTATTTGCGTGGGGACAGGAAAAAACAAGCACAAAATCAGTTTCATTAGAAGCCAACGACGAAGAAAGTAAACTGTACATTTCATCATTAAATGCATAAAAAAAATGAAAATCACTTCCTATTCATATCTATTCGTGGCGTGCAGTTTACCGCTTTTTGCCTTGGTAAGCAGTTGTTCGTCGCCCGAAGCAAAAAACGAGAACGTTAAAACGGTTGTTGAGCCACCGGCGCTCGAAACGTTTGAATTGCATAAAGGAAAAATTGCTTCTTCGTTACAAATCCCTGCGGAGTTGATGGCCTACCGCCAAGTGGATCTGTACGCCAAGGTCAACAGTTTTATCAAAGATTTGAAAGTTGACTTAGGGTCTGAGGTCAGAACGGGGCAATTATTGGCTACATTGGAAGCACCGGAATTAAGTTCACAATTGGCCGCCGCCGAATCAAAGCTGAAATCCCAGGAAGCTATTTACATGTCCAGTAATGCTACTTACAATCGTTTGTTGGAAACCAGTAAAACGCCGGGCACCATTTCTAAAAACGATCTGGATATCGCAATGGCCAAAAAGAACTCTGATCTGGCGCAGTTGGAAGCCATCAAAGCGTCTTACAAAGAGGCCGGTATCATGACCAATTACCTCAACATCACTGCACCTTTTGACGGAATCATTACCTCCCGGAATGTCAATTTAGGCGCTTATGTAGGACCTTCAGGCAAAGGTTCTGAACTGCCCGTTTTTACCTTACAGGAACTTCGCAAACTGCGTTTGGTTGTGCTTATTCCCGAAGCTTACAAAAGCTTGGTTAAACTCTCTGACGAAGTAAAGTTTACCGTAAAAGCCATCCCTGACCACGTATTCTCGGCCAAAATAATCCGCAGAGCGGGGGCATTGGATACTAAATTGCGCTCAGAACGAGTTGAATTGGATGTGATCAACGCCGACAAAACGCTCTCGCCGGGCATGGTCGCCGAGGCCATCATCAATTTATCCAGAAGTAACAATACCTTTGTCGTCCCTAAATCTGCGCTTATCAATACGAGCGAAGGATTGTTTCTCATCAAAGTTGTCAACAAAAAAACAGAGAGAGTGGAAGTAACCAAAGGACAGGAAACAGTAAGCGAGGCAGAAGTGTTTGGAAATGTGAATGAAGGCGATGTATTTGTAGCCAAAGCCAGCGAAGAAATCCGTAATGGCACTGTGATTCAGTAAATTATTATCAACCATCGCGTCGGCGAACCGATAAGGCATATAAGTTGCATATAAGAATTGCTTATATGGTTCAATTAAACAACCCATTAACAACTATGAATTTCCAAGAACAGCTCAACAAGTTATTTGTAAAAGAAAGTGAGATTCCGAAGGAGTTTCAAATTGAAGAAATTCACCAACGCGAATACTTGGTCAATGGTGAAATGAAAGCGTGGGACGGCGAGGTAAGCGAGGTGCATTCTCCTATTTTTGTATCAACGCCGGATGGTCTGAAACGGAAACTGATCGGAACTTATCCACTGGCCTCGGAAGTCGAAGCAACGGAAGCATTGGATGCCGCCGTGGCGGCTTACGACAGCGGGCGCGGACAATGGCCCACCATGAGCGTAAGTGACCGGATCCAATGTTTGGAACGCTTTGTGAAGAAAATGGGTGACCAGAAAGAATTGGTGGTAAAACTCATACTTTGGGAAATCGGCAAATCGTACGCCGACTCCGTGAAAGAATTTGATCGTACCGTTGATTACATTAATGCAACCATCAATGAACTGAAAGACATTGACCGCAGTTCGTCTAAATTCGAGATCAGTGAAGGCGTTATTGCCCAAATACGCCGCTCTCCTTTGGGCGTTGTGTTGTGCATGGGACCGTTCAACTACCCTCTTAATGAAACCTTTACGACGCTTATTCCTGCTCTTTTGATGGGCAATACCATTTTGTTTAAACCCCCGAAACACGGCACCTTATTGCACTATCCTTTACTGAAAGCCTTTCAGGAATCTTTCCCAAAAGGCGTAGTCAACACAGTATATGGACGTGGCGCAACGGTCATTCCGGGCATTATGCAAACGGGCAAGATCAACGTTTTGGCCTTTATCGGTTCCAGTAAGGTGGCCAATGAACTCAAAAAGGAACACCCAAAACTGAATCGTTTGCGGGCGGTGCTTAGTTTGGATGCCAAAAACGCCTCCATTGTCACCGAAAATGCTGATCTGGATTTAGCAGTAAGTGAAAATATTTTGGGAACATTATCGTACAATGGTCAACGCTGTACAGCCATCAAGATCATTTTTGTACACCAAAGCGTCGCTGAAGAATTTAACACCAAATTGAGCAACGCCATTGCTCAACTGAAATACGGAATGCCGTGGGAGAAAGGTGTAAACCTTACGCCCGTAGCAGAGCCCGGCAAACCCGCCTACCTCAAAGAGGTCATTGATGACGCCATCGCCAATGGGGCAAGTGTTGTCAACGAAAATGGTGGCGTTACGGCTGAATCCTTTGTCTATCCTGCCGTAGTATTTCCTGTCAATAAAAACATGCGACTTTATCGCGAAGAACAGTTCGGTCCGGTGATCCCTGTGATACCTTTTGATCATATTGAAGAGACCATTGACTACCTCATTGAATCGCCGCACGGACAGCAGGTAAGTATTTTCAGTAATGATGCCACGGAAGTTGCGGATCTGATTGACCCATTGGTAAATCAGGTAAGCCGTGTAAATATCAATTGCCAATGCCAACGCGGACCCGACGTATTTCCGTTTACCGGCCGGAAAGACAGTGCCGAAGGAACGTTATCTGTACATGATGCCCTGCGTTCTTTTTCGATCCGCTCATTGGTAGCTACCAAACTGAACGATGCCAACAAAGAGTTGCTGAACACCATTTTAAAAGAGCACCGTTCTGACTTTTTAACTACCAATTTTATCATTTGAGTTTGTTTTAAACTTGGGATTACAAATCCCAAGCAGTCGTGGTCCGGAGCGAATCGTCGCACCGTTACAAATCCGGACCAGCATTCAACTTTTAAACTTAATCGCTCTTGCCTGCATATAAAACAGTCACCATTAATCCCGTTTTACCTAACCGACCGCGTGCGTCGGTTTTGGTTATTTATACGGGAGGCACATTAGGCATGGTCTTTGAGAAAGGCCAATTAGTTCCTTTTGATTTTGAACAAATATTGGATAAACTTCCCGAAATCAAGCGATTGGATTTTGAGATCACGTTTACGAGTTTGGAAGAAATCATGGACTCTTCCAACATGCGCCCCGACGTATGGGCGGAAATTGCGCGTCTGATTCAACGTAATTATGAGTTGTACGATAGTTTTGTGATTTTACACGGAACAGATACGATGGCTTATACTGCCTCAGCATTGAGTTTCATGCTCCAAAACCTGGGAAAACCCGTGATTTTGACGGGGGCACAATTGCCCATCGGCGTGGCTCGCACTGACGCTCGTGAAAATATCATTACCGCTTTGGAAATTGCCGCCGCGCAGATAGATGGGCGTCCATTAGTACCGGAAGTATGTATCTATTTTCAAAACGTATTGTTACGCGGCAACCGCGCCAAAAAGAAAGAAAGTTCGCAGTTCAATGCTTTCCGCTCCGAAAATTACCCGTCTTTGGCCGAGGTTGGCGTCACGATTGAGTACAACTTTCCTTTCATTACTACTCCAAATCCTGATTTAGATTTTCGTACCCAACCTCAGTTGAATCAGAATGTGGCCATCCTAAAGCTCTTTCCGGGCATTACCCAAAACGTAGTTCGTTCGATTCTGTCTATTAACGACTTACGGGGAGTGGTAGTGGAAACCTTCGGTGCCGGCAATGCTCCTACCCTTCCTTGGTTTTTGCACGAATTAAAAGAAGCGACCGAACGAGGCATCATACTCATGAACGTATCGCAATGCGACGGCGGACGCGTAATGCAGGGACGCTATCAGACAAGTACATGGTTTGATAAGATCGGTGTAGTAAGCGGCGGCGATATTACTGTCGAAGCCGCCATTACCAAAATGATGTGGGTATTACAGCATGAAAGCGATTTAGGACGTATCCGAGAACGCTTGGCCGCACCTTTGGCAGGTGAAATGAGTTTGTTTTAAGTCGCAGTCGCGTCTGCCGCCGTCGCTCGCGTCCCGCGAGTGACGACTATTTTGAGGCTTCCAGCCTCGTTTATGAAAGGCCAGAGGCCTTGTGATAGTCGTCACTCGCGAGACGCGAGCGACTGCGGGAAAAACTACATCTCGCTTTCTTTCAATGATTCGCTAAAACGGCTTGCCAAATTGGGTGCCGATTCTCGAAGAAGGGAAGGGTTTACTTTCAATAAAAATCCATTGGCGGTCGGAGCAGATACCTGAATATTCTTTTTAGCAAGCGCTTCTTTGAAACGTTCGGCATTCGCTTTTTTTACTTCCAACCCTACAATGTGGGAGCCGTTTTCAAACTTAGTAATTTTAAACCGCTCGTCCTTCTGAAGAAGAGAAAACAAGGTTTCGGCTTTTTGCCACGATTGTTTATAATCTTCGGCAAAACTATTGACAAAATGCAGGGCCACCGCCGCAAACGCCCACGCCGTGGGAAGTCCGCCGCCAAACATCCGTCGTTCGTGAAATAGGTTCTCGGTAAAGCTTTTAGGTCCCGCCAACACTGCCCCCGAAGCCGCGTTGAAACATTTCCAAAGAGATGTATAAACAGTATCAAACGGCGCACAATACTGCACAACACTTATATTGTTATGAATGGGCTGCACAAACACCCGCGCCCCATCCAAGTGCATTTTTATGTTATTGTTTTTGGCGTAATCCGCTATTTTTTTTACGCTCTCATACCTAAACAGTTGGTCTTTTTGTCGCCGTACGGGCGATTCAATAGAGATGACGCCAACGTGCGTTTCTACGCGTCCTCCCTGCGTTTTTTTGACCACATAGTCCAGCTCTTCCAACGTGAATTCGACCGCATTTAGACCGAGAGGAATTAGATTCAGATTGCTCAACGTTTGAGAACAATCGCCCGTATCGTTATACAAGTGACTCTGTTCCTGCACAATCACTCTACGATTCTGCCCTGCCAAACGCCGAATAGCCATGTGATTGGCCAACGTTCCGGTGGGCATAAATACCGCTGATTCTTTCCCAAACAGTTTCGCAAAAACCGCTTCCATTTCTTCTACCACACCGCCGTTGGAGTAATAATCGGCCTTAATTTTTCCTTCATCGGCCAATTTCATCAGCAAGCCGGCATACTCTTTGGGAGAAAGCGCCAACCCATCGTGCATAAAATCGACTTCGCCTGTTGGATTCTGAGGTTTTGATGTCGCAAAAACATCCGGTTGGGAAGCCGTAGCGGCAATGAGTCCACCCAGTTTCAAAAAGTCTTTTCTTTTCATGGCACTTATCAGTTTGTTTTTGTTATCCAAAAGCTTTCTCCCCGATACTGACACCATGCTTTGTTGACGCCGCCACTTTCATTTTTTACAAAAAGAATGTTCAGGTTCATGGAAGAGAAATAATCGGGCGCATCTTTGTACAGCGGAAAAAAATTTCGGGAATCCTTACCGTCCCACGTAAAATAGAGTTTGCCATCTTTTTGGTAAAGCACCATTTCTTTGCCCGAACCATTCACGTATTTCCCTTCGTACAGCTTGTATTCAGCACTTTTGTCCTGCATTTTGGGCAAAGCGCAAGTGCTTACGCTATCAACTTCGCGAATCAGTTCTTTGGCAAAAGCGGCCATGCTCTTTCGGCCTTTTTCAGGCGTGGCTAAGGCTGCATATCCGTTGACTCCACTGGTATTCAAATTCCCTCCATCAATCTTTACCGGCGTCATATTTCCCGACTTCCCTTTCATGGAGGAATCATTGACAGCTTTACGCATATCAACCAAATCAGGACGAATCATCAACATATTGGAAGATTCCAGTTCGTCGGCGTGGCCGCTGTAGGTTTTGGTGCGAAAAGGTTGCTCAGCATTGACAAATCCCTGACGGTCATAGCGACTGTAATACAACAAGATCCCTTCTTCTGCCAACGTATTGGCTGCCGTCAGTAAGGTAGGCGTAGTACTTACACCAATGTTGATAATGTAAAAACGCCTGGGGCCATACGCCGCCAAACTCCTCACAATCTGCACGACGGTATTGGTAGCGGTGGCAAAATTGATACTTGTCGAACCGGGATATTTCAAAAAAGCAGGATAAAATCCATAACTAACCACGGGCGTGATAATAACATTTCGCTGAAGCGCAATCTCTTTGGCGTATGCCTCGGCTTGCAGGTAATCAGTGGCTAAAGGCAGGTGTGGGCCGTGTTCCTTAGACCCCGCTCCCAAAGGAATTACCACAACGGCATCAGGAGTGAGAAGTTTTTGGGCTGTCGGCCATGAAATATCTTCCAAATAAATGGCTTTGTTTTGCGAATTACGCTTTTGGGCCATCGACGAAAACGCAATCAGAACGCACAAAGAGAGTAGTATTTTTTTCATAAGGGCAAGAGAATAACTTGAACGCATACTAGCCATTTTCGGGCTTTACCTTTAAAAATAGATACTTCAAGGCATAAATCCAATTTATTGATTTTCAGCCCAATTTCTTTTGTTCCGATTTATTTGTATTCAACGGGATTTGTCCCTCAAAACCAAACCATTCCTTTGTCAGTTATATAACTTTGCCTCAACTATCCACCGCAAACACCATGAAAATACTCCTTATTTCCGCCTCATTGCTGCTTTTGAGCGACAAAAGTACGTTTGGTCAAAATGCCGACGCGATCTTAGGCGTGTGGCTCAATGCCGACAAAGACGGTAAAATTCAAATCTACAAATCGGGCAATGAGTACTTTGGAAAGCTGATCTGGGGTAAAAATCTCTACGAATCCGACGGTAAAACGCCTAAAAAAGATGTCAAAAACAGTGATGCTACCTTAAAAGGTCGCCCCCTTTTAAACATGCCTATCTTGGAGCACTATGTTTTTCAGAAAGGTGAATGGCGTAACGGTAAAGTATACGATCCCAAAAGCGGCAAAACCTACGACAGCGTTATGAAATTAAAAGACGGCAAACTGGAGATCAGAGGATACATAAAAGTAGTCACTTTTGGCAAAACAACGGTTTGGACCAAAGCAGACTAAACTCTTGTTGGCGCAAGAAAAATGCCCTTCGACAACGCTAACCGAGCTTTATCGAAGGGCATTTTTTCAAAAGAAGAAGGAATGATCAGGAATGAACTTCTGAAACCTGACGCATAGGCGACGATTTACCGCTTTTGCTTCCAAACAACTCTTTAATGTATTTCTCGCACAGAGCATTGGGCGAATATTGCCGAAATTCCGAGCTCAGTTTCTGAACGTTACGTTTGTATTCTTTGTCGGCCATAATTTTTTCCACGCTTTTGCGGATTTGCGCAGGCTTGGGCGTTTCGGTCTTGAGGTTAATTCCAAGCTTGAAATAGCCAATCCGAGCGGCAATCTCATTTTTGCCTTCGTGCACACCGGCAGCGACCATCGGTACTTCGTGCTGAATGCTCAGCATTACGCCGCCATAACCGGCGTTGGTTACATACACATTCACAAAGGGCATTACCGAATTAAAATCAATGAAATCTTCGATGATAAAATGAGTCTGCGGATAGCGCTCCCGCAACTCAGCGGTTTGTGACCCACCCGTGGTGACAATGACCAACGTATCGGGGTCGTTTTTAAACGCTTCTAAGGTAGGCACAATGATCTTACTTGGGTCACGCTCTACTGTTCCCTGGGTTGCCAACAGCACTTTTTGGTAGGTCTTGGTTTTTGCAGCATGCGTAAAAAAATGTTTAACATTACCCTTGTATGGCAATAAAGGCCCAACAAAACGCACATTTTTACTCATATCTTTTCGCTCGTACTCAAATCCGGGTACGCCGCTTTGCAAATACAAATCAGGCATCCGAATAGCGGCATCGAAAACAAAGTCTTTTGTTGGTTCAAGTCCATATTCGTCCAAATATTTATTGAAAAGGTTTGTACAGGGTTTGAGTAAAACTTCAGTAGTCAAATAGCTGAGAAACGAATGCCACCGCTTGATCATGAAGTGGATCGATGGGCTCTTGCCCATGCCTGAAGGAGGCAAATCTTCGGAAGTTTCACTGTAAGGAACTACTCCGACAGCTGCAACGGGAATATTAAGCAACTGCTTGATGACAGGACCCGCAGTAAATGCAAGGTCGTATACAATTAAATCAAACGGCCAATCTTGGTAAATACGTTTTACATCTTCGACAAACTCAGGAATGCGCTCAATAAACACGCGATTGATGTCAAATCGTAGGCGGGCAATTGTTCCCTTGATGCGTTTACGCTCGGGAAACAACTCATCCAAATTGTACTGATTGATTTCCACGGCCTTTTGAAACGGGAAATGATCCACTCCCAGTTTCCGTAATTTGTCGGCATAAGAAGCTCCCGCGTACCAAGCCACTTCGTAGCCCAATGACTGGAGATGAACGGCAAGACCTGTAAGCGGATTAAAATGCCCTTCAAAAGGCATGGTGGCAAATAGAATTTTTTTGTTTTGCATGGCTGTATAAATGGTTAATGTTCGATGCAAAATTGTTGTCAAAAACCATTTTCAGCAATTTCAATCACGATGAATCATCACAGCCGGCCGTCGAAACGGTATAAGGTGCCAATGAATTGTACTTGACGGCAGTTGAATAACTATGCAAGTATTTACTGTTAGATGAGCGGCAAGGTGACAATAAAACGTTCTCCGTCATCCTGCACCATTGGTCTTTTTTGACCCAACATCTCGTATTTGGCCATGATATTGCTCAGTCCTACCCCGTTGGAAGCCACCCGTACTTTTCGACGTTGCAAATTATTACTGATGACCAATTGCTGCAACGCATTGGTTTCAATCGTTATTCGCAAGGGCTGTTCGGGAAAAACGACGTTGTGTTTGACCGCATTTTCAATCAATAACTGCATCGTTAACGGTGGCATTTGATACGATTGCAGCTCTTGGGCTACATTCACCTGCAACGTCAGCCCATTCCCGTGTCGGGTTTTCAATAGAAGATAATACGACCGAATAAACGCCAATTCGGCCGCCAATGTGGTCAGATTCTGCGCATTGTCGCGCAATAAATACCGATAGACCGAGCTTAACTCTTCGACAAACTCTTCGGCCTGAGCGGGTGATTCGCTGATGAGAGAAGACAGAGAATTAAGACTGTTGAACAGAAAATGAGGGTTTACCTGGTGTTGCAAAGAGGTCAATTGGCTTTGGAGATTTATTTTTTCCAATTCGTCCTTTTCAATGTAATCACGCTTCCATTCCCGAAATGAATAACTCCCCTCATAAATAGCGTAATAGATAATATGACAGAAGAGTTGAATACCCAGCGTGCGGCAATAATCGACAACACTATCAAAATATAAAAAATGTCCATCTGTGATGAACCAAACAGAATGCGCCAAAATCCAGGCAAAATTGCCCAAAACCGGCATCAGTGCTAAAAGAAGAAGAAGGCGTTTTCGCGCATGAACCAATCCGGGAAAACGTTGCTGAATGGACAAAACCGTCCAACGCGCCACCTGCCAGCTGATGATGGCCGCGGTAAGCATAATGAGATCGTTTTTCAAAATCGTTTCCAACGGAGAAGCCACATACCACACCAATCGAAAAAAGAATTCGACAAACGCAAATACGAGTATAGGCCCGATGATGCGAAATTTGGTCGTGTGAACAATGGTATTCATGCGCTTGGATACACAATCTCAAAGGGTTGGTGTGATCAGGGGAAGACGAACCGTAAAGTGGTTGTCGGTGTCAATGATTTCAATGGCCCCGTAGTCCAGTATACGATATTTAGCCGCAATATTGGCCAATCCCACGCGATTGGAGGCTACTCTTACGGTCTTTCGCTGTACGTTGTTCTGCACTACCAAGGTATTATTTTCTATAGAAATATCAATCATTAAAGGGTTTTCGGGCAAAATCGCATTGTGCTTCACGGCGTTTTCGACCAATACCTGTAACGTCAGGGGTGGCAATTGAAAATCATCGTGGCCTTTCAGTCCATCCAAATGCAGTTGAATCCCTTCGCCATAACGCGTTTTGAGCAGGTGAAAATACGAAAGAATAAAGCTTATCTCTTCCCGGACAGTCGCTAATTCATGCTCGTTATTCCGTAATAAGTACCGATATACACTGCTGATCTCGTCCACAAATGTTTCTGCTTTGGCAGGATTTTCGGTAATCAGAGCGGTGAGCGCATTCAGGCTATTGAATAAAAAATGGGGATTGATCTGGCTTTTCAGCGAGTCTAATTGTGTTTGCAAACTTGCTTTTTTCAGCGCTTCTTTGGCGGCATGACTTTTTTGCCATTCTCTCAATACGTAAAATCCTTCATTGATAATGATGTAAACACTGTTGTAAAAAATTTGAATTCCTATGGTATAAATATATTGCGGTAAAGGTGTGTGTCGGACAAACCCCAACGGGATTCGTATCGACGTTCTGACGGCAATAGCGTAAAAAACAAAAAAAGGAAAGGCCACCAACAACCAAAGGCAACGCCTTCGGGTGTTTTGATAGCCCGGATATATTTTTTGCAGGCGTCTGATCACAAAGCGTGTACTCTCCCAACAAATATAGCCGGCCGTCAAGGCGATCGCATCTGAGATAAGCAGATCAATGGTATGTAATTCAAAATACCAGTTGAGACGAAAAAATACGGTACCGATCAAAAACAGTACAATTGGCCCAAATATTCGGAGTTTTGTGTCACTGAAAGGAATCAAACGCTTCATTTGCCCATCCACCGCTTAAAGTCCGTGGCGCGCTCTCTGCTTACCAATACTTCATCATCGGCATTTGGCTTAAGGATCAACTTCAATTTATTATTAAAATAAGGGTGCACCTGCTGTACCGTATTGATGTGCACAATGTACTGGCGGTTGGCTCGAAAAAAATGCGACGGATCAAGCATTGCTTCCAATTCGTCCAACGGATAATCCAACGAAAATTTCTGATTTGCTGTTGTCCGAAACAGGCTGACGCCCTCTTCGGAATAAAAATAGGCAATATCGCTTACCTCAATAGGTACCCATTGTTGCAGGTGTTTTACCAAAAAACGGCGGCGGTAATCAGCCGGTTGAATATGCTGCCGGAGTTGTTGCACCAACGCATCAATGTCTACCGTTTTGGTTTCGTTTTTGCCGGCAGCAGCTCCGTTGGCAAAATGCGTCCGTTTGTATTTTTCGAGGCTCGCTTCCAGCTCGTGCCTTTTGATAGGCTTGAGCAAATAGTCGATGCTGTTGACCTTAAACGCGCGCAAAGCGTACTCGTCATAAGAGGTTGTAAATATAACGGGGGCACTAACGGTGGTCTGCTCAAATATCTCAAAACTCTGTCCATCGGCAAGTTCAATATCCATCAAAATCAGATCAGGGCTTAAAGATTGCCCTTGGGCATTGGCATTGAGCCACGCTACGGAAGACCTTACACTGGCACAGGTGCCTACGATGTTAATACTCTCATCCACATCCAGCAACAATTTTGACAGTTTTCGAACGGCAAGTTCTTCGTCTTCAATGATTAATATATTCATGGTTAAGCAATGGTTAATATTCTAAATGTCGGCGATACAAGTCGGTTTTTCAAGAATGGAGTCCCTGAAACGGTACAAACCGCCTTTGAAACGTCAGTTCCTGCGTATCAAAGGCAATGTTACCGTAAAAAAGGCATCGTCGTCCTGTACCACTACCTCTCCCCCTCCCAACAATCGGTATTGAGTGGTAATATTTGCCAATCCTACCCTGTTGGATAAAACCTTCGTAGACTTACGCTGCAAATTATTTCGAATCCTCAATCGTCCCGGTTCGCCGGTTTGTTCCGACGGATGGCCGGCCGATATGGTTTCAATGTGAATATGAAGCGGCTGCTCGGGCAAGATAACATTGTGTTTGATGGCGTTTTCGAGCAATAGCTGCAACGTCAGCGGCGGCAAAAGATACTCTTGATAATCATCATCAATGGCTTGCTCCAACCGTATATTTTCACCGTAGCGAGTGCTCAATAAATGAAAATATGAATTGGCAAACGTCAACTCATCCGACAATCTAACCAGTTGGGTCTCGTTGCTTCGCAGCAAATACCGGTATACACTGCTCATTTCTTCCACAAATCGCTCGGCCTGATCGGTATCTTCTTCTATAAGCGATGAAAGTGAATTGAGTGAATTGAACAAAAAATGAGGGTTGATCTGACTTTTCAGGCCTTCAAACTGAGTTTGGAGATGAATCTTTTTAAGTTGCTCCGTTTCCCGCAACGTCTTTTCCCATTGTTCAAAGGCATTGATACTTTCAAAAACAGCCGTTACTACGATCACAGTAAAAATAACAAAACTCAGCCCCCATGCCAGTCGAACAGGCTGTGGATGATACTCCGAGAAACCTGCTAAACCAAAACTTTGATAAGCGATCCAAGTAAAAAGACAAGAGTTAAAACAACTCAATATAACGGTATAAATCAATCGTTTAACAAGTTGATTGGGGTGCTGATACAACCGGTGATATTCGAGCGCAATAATATTATTGATAAACCAGTGAGGATAAATAAAGCCAAACATAAGTAATGACGTTACTAAAAATATGCGCCAATCACTCCAGTACAGATTTCCTATCAAAATCCAGTTTACCAAAGGTATATACACCGGCAAAACAGCCAATTGTATTACCGTATTTTGTTTGGTATATGCAGGGATTTTCACAGATTTGACAGTTTAGGATTGACAGATCCCGACAAGATTTGTTCACGCTGAAACAATGCTATCCGAACGGTAAAATGCCGACCATCATCTTCAATAACAGGTTGAGGAAAGCCCAACATCTCAAAATTAGCGGCTAATTTCATCAGCCTGCCCTGTGAAGGCGCTACCGACGTTCGTTTACGTTTAATGCTGTTTCTTACAACCAACTCTCCATTCACCGTAGTTTGAATAAAAAACCTTAGCGGTTGGTCCGACAGTAACTGATTATGACGAAGGGCATTCTCAATCAGTACCTGTAACGTAAGCGAAGGGAGCAGGCAATCGGCAAAATATTCATTCATGTCCAGTTCCCATCGAAGAACATCCCCAAAACGCGTATCCAGTAAATAACGATAGGAATTCAGAAAACTGACCTCTTCGGACAACGTAACCATTGGCTTTTGGCCTGCCTGAAGCAAATACCGATACACACTCGAAAGCTCATCTAAAAATAACCCGGCCCGACGTTTATCTTCACTGATCAAGGCTGAAAGGCAATTGAGTGAATTAAACAAAAAATGAGGATTGACCTGGTTTTTCAGGCTATCGTACTGGCTTTGCAATCCTTCCTTTTTGACCGCTTCAGCTTCCTGTACCGCTTCTCCGTATTTCCTCAGATAATAGATGGCTTCGTAGGTAGAACCTATGAGTACTGTACATACCAATCCGCCAACCACATTGAGGGCATACGAACGCCAGGTAAGGGCAACTACATAAAAACCGGCAAGATCAATTAATCCCACAAACACCAACTGTAAAATTACGGTGAGTGAAACATACCCTACAATGGTGGTTACTACCCGTTGGCGCGTCTGATTGATGTTGGCATAACGGCTGCGAACGTACAATACCCAACCTACTGTCAACTCCCAAATCAGCACAATGTAGACCGTACTAAGTACTGACCGGCTCAGGTAAATTTTGGCGTCGAAGTCATAGCGGTTATTTCTAAAATAAAAGAAATTAAGCACTAACGCCAAAGCCAGGGTAATGATTCGGCGGGGCCATTTATCATTGAGCGGTTTCAAAAGTGTGCAGAATTAAGCAAACGATTATGTACAAATTTAATAAATTTAAAAATGCAGGATACCGGTTTCCATGGATTGTTATTCAATAAGGGGTAAAAAAACGGCAAATTGGATTTCGGTTTCGTGAACGGTCGGAGTAGCCTGCCCCAGCATTTTGTATTTCGTTAGTATATTATTGAGCCCAAGACCGTTGGAATGAATTTTGGCATTTTTTCGTTGCAGGTTATTGGTGATTATCAACTGATTAAGGGCATTTGTAGAAATAGTAATGGTAAGCGGTTCTTCGGGAAGAATGATATTGTGCTTTACGGCATTTTCAACCAGTAATTGCAACGTTAAGGGAGGGAGCTGAAAGGCTTCATGGCGCGAATCTACATTGACGAACAGTCGCAGGCCGGCTCCGTAGCGGGTTTTGAGCAAATGCGCATACGAATGGATAAAGTCCAACTCAGCCGCCAATGTGGTCAAGTTATGTTCATTCGACCGGAGTAAATACCGGTACACGGTACTCAATTCTTCCAAAAACAGCGACGCCTGCTTGGGATCTTCCTCAATGAGTGTTCCCAACGCATTCAGACTATTGAACAAAAAATGGGGGTTTACCTGTTGCTTTAGTGCTTCCAGTTGGCTTTGGAGATTTGTTTTCTCAAGGGCTTCTTTTTCCCGCTCCGCCTGCCGTAGACGGTTGTTCATTTGTCGGGATTCCAACACGAAGAAAAGAGCCTCGTACATCCCTAAAAACAACAAAAATAAAATTCCGGCCTGCACAAAATCAATTCCATACACCGGAAAAGAAAGGCCATGACCATTTACCGTAATAATTACCTGATAATTGATAAAATCATTAAGCGACCGGTGTCTAACCCAATAACGGGCAATGCTCAAAATCCAGTGAATCAATGCCATGCTCACTGTTCCGGCAACAAACGTAAAAAACAGACGTTGAAGCACCTGCTT
The DNA here is from genome assembly GCF_965279615.1 of Runella sp. Taxonomy (NCBI): domain Bacteria; kingdom Pseudomonadati; phylum Bacteroidota; class Cytophagia; order Cytophagales; family Spirosomataceae; genus Runella; species Runella sp. The sequence goes on from NZ_OZ257252.1 coordinate 2,387,394, forward strand.
ACGGTGAATGTACCGCTCTCTTAACGTAAAGATGATCAAGCGCACAACCTCCCAGGTGACTACAATTTCAATAAGTATAAGTACCAGATTTACTGTTTCGACCCAACTGAAGGGTAGGTTGAGATAATTAGTAAGTGATACGCTCACCAGCATCAACAATGTGATGCCGATGAGACGTAACCAATAATCATTCAGTCCGGTCAATTGAATAAACGTTGAATAATGAATACTTAATCCAAGGTATATTTTTTCGAGTAATCTGCCTAAACGGCTTTCCAAGTCATTACCGCTTTAAGCACAAAGCCATCTTCCTCTACTTCTACCTGCGCTTTCAAAACTTTTGACGATGCCTCAATGATCTTCCATTCCGAAATATCGTTTTTATCGTCAGCAGCTACAATACGCAAAATTTGCGTCTGCTCGTTGTACGTCCAGGTTCCCGCATCCCCCTCGCTTGGACCGTCGTCATCACAACGCAGAAGTCCGTTCTCGCCCGACATCCTGCCGCCTTTTTCAAAAATCACAATGTTATCTTTTTCGCATGCCTGCAAAAAAGCCATCAGGTCAGGATCTACTTTTCCGTCACCGTCGAGGTCAACCGCCGGCGTCATCACAAATGAGCTAAGGATCAACCGTTTGCCCACAAAAACAGGCCCATCTGCGGGGTCGATTTCGTTGTCGTTTTTCTTGCAGCCGGCAAGGGTCATCATCATGAAGGCCATTGCCGCCACAATGAAAGAATTAATTCGTTTCATGGCTTAAAAATTTTGATTGTTTAAAATGGTTGTATGAATGCGTCGGAAGGGAAGCAGGCATCAGGTGCCTGAAAAGATACTGCCCTTCGACAACGCAAAGATGGCGTTTGTCGAAGGGCAGTATCAATCAACAGCTCGTTGAAGTGTAATATTCTATCGGTGAATAGGGAAAAAGTGCTTTTAAAAAGGAGTACGTTTATTTCAAATTAACGGTTTCAACCTGTACCCCCTGCTCCTGTAAGTAGGCTTCCCATTCGTCAATAAGGTTCTTTTTCAGTACGCGGGGAAACTTGTTCTGGCCTCCCATTTTTCCTCTTTTTGCCATCCAGCCAAGAAATGTAGCCGAAGGCAAAACTGTTACAAAAACGTCTTTCAAAGCATGTCGCCGTTCTACAATATAATCGTCATTCAGTATCTTAAGATGAGCATCTATCTTGTCGCGCAGCATGTCAGCATCTACCGCATCGTCGGTGCCAATGTACCATTGATGGGCAAAAAGTGAATCATGGCTAATGCCCGCCACGGTAAACTCCTTCACCGTAATACCCAAGTCTTCGGCGCTGAGTTCTACGGCTTTGTTCATATTTTCTACGGAAAGGTGCTCCCCGCAAAGACTCAAATAATGCTTAGTACGGCCCGTAATGGTAATTTCGGCGCGGCGTTTGTTGGCGAATTTAATCGTATCTCCAATCAAATACCGCCAAGCTCCCGAGCAGGTAGAAATCAGCAGCGCATAATCCACTCCTTCTTCCACTTCATCGATCATCAGCGTTTGCGGATTAGCGACCAATTCACCGTCTTCGTTAAAGTTTTTATCATTGAACGGCACAAATTCGTAGAAAATACCGTTGTCGAGCACCAACCGCATGCCATCGGCGTGCGGGCGATTTTGGAAGGCAATGAATCCTTCCGAAGCTAAATAGGTATCAATGTAAATAAGTGGCTTGCCGAGAAGTTTCTCAAAACCGGCCCGATAAGGCTCAAAAGAAACACCGCCGTGGCCGAAAACGCTCAAATTAGGCCATATTTCATGGATATTCTTGAGATTATACCGTTCAATGATTCGCTCCATGATGATTTGCAACCAAGCCGGCACGCCTGCCATAAAGCCGATGTCCCAGTGCTGTGCTTCTTCCACAATTTTCTCCAGTTTCCGGCTCCAATCACGCTCACGGGCTATCTCGCGCCCGGGTTTATAATAACGCTCAAACCAAAAAGGGATATTGGCCGCATTGATTCCGCTTACATCACCCTGAAAACGTCCTTCGTCAATCACACTCAATTCTGTGCTGCCGCCGATCATCAGGAAACCTTTTTCATAAAGGTCACTGGGTAATTCTTCGTAACGTCCCAATGACAAAATCTGACGAATACTCGCGCGTTGGAAGGCTTTGGTCATGGCTTTGGTAACGGGAATGTACTTGGAAGCCGCCTCTGAAGTACCCGAACTCAACGCAAAGTATTTGACGCGCCCGGGCCAGCAGACATTCTTTTCTCCTTCGTGCGCCTTGTGCCACCAGTCGCGGAAAATTTTTTCGTAATTATGAACAGGAACGAACTGTTTGTATTTTTCGTAAAACGCATTGCCTTCGTCAAAAACGGCTGTATTAAGTATTTCTTCAAAATTATACTTTTCGCCAAACTGCGTATATCGCGCCTTTGCAAGAAGTTTACTCAACGTTTTTCGCTGCACTTTTGCGTGGTTATTTTTTTCACGCTGAATGCTTACGGTCAGCTTTAGTCCTCCTTTTAACAAGTTTCCTAAAAGTGCCATGCTATCAGGGGTTTTTAGTTGATTGATTATATTTCATAGGTTGAGGGGGTTATGTGCAAGGAAATTAAGCGTAAAGCGGCAAAAATCCAATAATCTGACCCTCAAACCATTAACTTTCCGGTACTTTCTCTTCCAATTGCCACTTTTTCATGAGTTCTACTGTGTTGTAAGCTGTCATGTCGTATTGACAAGGTACCACCGCAGCATAATTATTGGCCAATGCCCATTCATCCGTGTCCTCATTGCCTTCGTCGAAGTTGACAAAATTGCCGGCCATCCAAAAATAACTGCGCCCATAAGGATCTTTTCTTTTCTCAAACTCCTCCTGCCATTTTCCGTTTGTTTGGCGACAGATACGCGTCCCTTTCAACGGCTCACCCGATTTTTTGGGGAAATTTACATTCAGGGCTACTCCCTTTGGCAATCCATTTTCCAAGACAGCCTTGGCGATCTGCAAAATGTAGGGTTTGGCGTGGGAAAAATCGGCATTCGGTGCAAAATCGCACAATGAGAAGCCAATGGCGGGAATTCCTTCAATGGCTGCCTCAATGGCCGCCGACATGGTTCCGGAATACAGAATACTGATCGAGCTGTTTGATCCGTGATTCACCCCACTCACTACCAGATCGGGAGTACGGTCTTTTAACACATAATGCTTCCCTAACTTCACACAATCTGCCGGCGTACCACTGCATTCGTAGGCTCTTACCTCTTTGAAAATCTCAGTTGCATGTAAGCGCAAAGGCTCGCCGATCGTAATGGCATGTCCCATACCCGACTGCGGACTGTCAGGTGCTACCACAACCACTTCTCCCAACTCTTTCATTAACTCTACTAAGGTTCTGATTCCTAACGAGGTAATCCCATCGTCGTTGCTGACTAGTATTAGTGGTTTTGGAGAAGGCATATTCGGTTAGTTCTCTTTTATGGCGCGCAAAGTTACAGACAAATCATTAGATTTTTACTTTTGATTTTACCCCCTTCCAAACCATGTTCTTTTGTGCAAAGAAGGAATTAAATAAACGAGAACAAGCGGCAATTATTCTATAAAATTACTGGTGTTCATGCTTCATTCTGCTGTATTTCCCTTTTTTCATCATTCATAACCATTCTTAAAAACAATAAATCCTCCTTTTTGAAAACTGATCTCTACAAATTCATTTTCTATTTTTTCCAGCACAGCGCCTTTTTTTTCTTTCACAAAATGAGTTTTGAAAGGCAATTTCAGCCGTGCCAAACCGCCTTTTTCTGACCTTAAAACAATTTCGTCTACCAAGCCGCCGCTGCGTTTTGCGCTTACCAACGTTGCTCCCTCAGTACGTAAATTTTTGAAAGAAACCTCTTTCCAATCAGCAGGCACGGCAGGAAATACCTCAATAAAACCCGCATAACTTTGTACCAGCATTTCCTGAACTCCTGCCGCAAAAGCAAAATTTCCCTCCAATGTAAACGGCCGATATGTAAACTTCGACAGTCCTGATTTGGTCTGGTCACCGTTGGCGTGAAACGAGTTGGGTAAGCAAAATGCAGTAGCAAACGTCCGTAACGTTTTGGCGGCACCGACACCGTCTTTAGCCCGTGCCTTCAAACTTCCCAACCACGCATACGAATACCCACACCACCAATCAGGGCCGATCTTATCGAGTAAAGCAAGGCTGTTTTTGATCATTTTTTGGTCATTCTCACCATTTTCCCAACGTATTTCTCCCAAAGGATGAATCGCCATTAAATGCGAGAAATGACGGTGCGATTCATTATATGGCAACGAGGGCGCAAATTTCAATTCCGCGTTTTCGGAAACAGCATAGGAAGAAAACTGACTGAAAATCATCCGCCAATGCGCGGCGTCCTGCGTTAGTTTCAACTCCGTCGCCAACTCGGCAGCTTTGCTAAACGTAAAACGCATAAGCGACAGATCGTAATTGGTATTCTCCGAAAACCAAGCTGTTACCTTATTATCATTGATCTCGGGACTTGAACTGATGGGTAATTGGCGTTTTCCCTGCGCATTCAAAAACGTGTTCTTTTCTAAGAATGTTGCCACTTCTTTGAACCACGGATACGCTCGCTTTTGGAGAAAATCGCGGTCCATGCTGTAGCGCCATTGCAAATAATAATGCTGCGCCAACCATGAGGAAACCGTGGGCGAAAAAGAATACTGAATCCAGCCACCCATCGGAACACCCGTAAGCGTGGTCACTCCCGGCACGTTGATTCCGTCGGTTTGGTAAAACCACTTGGTATAATCGCGGTAAGCGGTACGGTTTTGGTCAAGGTGATCGAGATAGCCGAGGGTTTCATCCAAATGGTTGGCGGCATAGCCGGGCCAATAACTTAATTGCGTATTCAGATCGTGATGAAAATCTCCTTTCCAAGGCGGCAGCCGACCATTGTCGGCCGTCCAAACGGCCTGTAGTGAAATCGGCGGAGCACCTCGGCGGGCGGTGCTGCCAAATTTGTATTGTTCCAGATAGTATTGTTTTTCCAGAACAGTGTCAGGCAACGTAATGCCTGATTTTGTCCAGAAATTTTGCCACCATGCTTCATGCGTCAGTACTGCCTTGTCAAAAGCTAATACATTGGCCGTCAATTTACTCGCTTCGATTTTTGGTTTATCCGGATAATGCGCTGAAATAGCCCAAACTCCTTCCCACGCAGTGGCCGCCGTTTGTTTCCAGCGTACGCTTACTTCGTATTCAAAACCGCCCCAACCTTTTTGGCGATACGTAGATGAATTACTGTTTTGTGTTATTTTTCCCTGTTTATACCCCAACCGCGCCAGATCATCACCTGCCACCGAGCCGCCCGCCGTTTTATCTACTTCGCCTTCGTATTTGGGAGTTAATAAATTGATCTTAAACGCTTTCACCCCTTCCAGTCGAAAATACCCAAGCGCCGATGCAGCGTGCACAAAAGACGTAAGTTTGGCTCCATTGGTCCATTTTACTTCAGCTATCGCTTTCTGAATATCCACCCTGGCTGAGTTTACTTCGCCCCACTCTTTTGCGTCAATTTCTAAAGCTGCACCGGGAATTTTGCTTGGTGCAGGTTCGCGCTCATACGGCACATCGCCGTATTGCTGCACTGCCGTATAGTTGTTTTTTTTGATCTGCTCCTGCACCCACGCATAGGTAAATTCAGGCTTCTTCATGCCTTCCATCGGGCGCAGATCCCAGAGTTCGGCGTGGTCGAGCGAGAAACGTACTTTATCTCCTTTTTGCCAGATCAACTCTCCTATGAAACCATTGCCCAACGGCAGCGCTTCGTCCCAACGCGTTGGGAGTTTATCAAAAACCAAATCGTGTTTGGCAGCAACTTGGGCAACGGATCGATGGTTTCCCCACAAGGAGAAAATCAGCAGTAAACAAAAAAGGTGTTTGAACATCTTGAGTTGTTTTTTATTAAAAGGCACAATAGAAGATTTACTTACCACTAAAGTAGTAAACACAAATCAGGGATCAGTACATATAATGTTGACTTTCAATATTATACAAAACAAAATTATGTTTTATTATTTATGGAATGTAAGCTAAGTCGGCGATATACTTCTCTCTTTGGGTTTTAAGAACCCCAAACTCCGGGTTCTTAAACCCGGAGTCACACCTTCGACGTCACATCTCCGTGCTTTCGGTTTCTCAAAACCGAAAGAATTGGGCTTCCTAAAGTGATGGCTTCGCAAAATCACAAAAGTGAATACATCTGCACTTGGCAACTTCTTTAAACTGACAAAACAATAAAAGTATAAATCTTAGCAAAAATAGTGTAACACCGCATTCATCTACCAAATGTACCTTTGCAGTATCAAATCGAGAACTTCATGGAAACGTTAGCAATAGAAAATGAACAAAAAATAACAATACCTGTTACGGGCATGACGTGCGCGGCTTGCGCAACCAGCGTCGAAAATGTGCTCAAAAAACAGACCGGTGTACTGGAATCGGCGGTCAATTTTGCCAACGAAACGGCCCAAATCACTTTTTACTCCAATCAAACCACGCCCGAAAATCTTAAAAAATCGGTACAGGCCATTGGGTATGATCTGATTATAGATACAGAAAACGCCCAAGTGAAACAAGCCGAAATCAAAGCAACGCATGTCCAATCCCTTAAAACCGGCGTGATTTGGGCGAGTATTTTGACTGCGCCGGTCGTTGTTATCGGGATGTTTTTTATGGATTTGCCTTACGCCAATTGGATCATGTTGGCGCTCACTACGCCCGTTTTGGCCTTATTTGGAAAAAGTTTCTTCATTAACGCCTGGAAGCAGGCCCGTCATGGTCAAGCCAATATGGATACCCTCGTGGCGCTCAGTACGGGCATTGCCTACCTATTCAGTATTTTCAACACCTTCTACCCCGAGTTTTGGCACAGTCGCGGACTGCATCCGCATGTGTATTATGAAGCGGCTGCCGTGGTGATTGTCTTTATCATGTTGGGAAAATTGCTGGAAGAAAGGGCAAAATCCAATACCTCATCGGCGATCAAAAAATTGATGGGGCTACAACCTCGTACGGTATGGATCATTGAAAACGGAGAAGAAAAAGAAGTCGAATTGGCCCAAGTTCGCATCGGTGACCGAATCATTGTCAAGCCCGGTGATAAAATTGCTGTGGACGGAAAAGTACTCTTCGGCGCCTCTTTTGTGGACGAAAGTATGCTTTCCGGAGAACCGATTCCCGTTGAAAAATCCAAAGGTGCCAAGGTTTTTGCGGGAACGGTCAATCAGCAGGGAAGTTTTCGCTTCATTGCGGAGAAAATCGGCAGCGACACGCTTTTGGCCGGCATCATTCAAATGGTGCAAAACGCTCAGGGGAGCAAAGCGCCCATCCAAAAGTTGAGCGATAAGATCGCCGGCATTTTTGTCCCCATTGTCATCGGCATTTCTGTTTTGACATTTCTAACATGGTTGGCAATGGGCGGAGAGAATGCCCTCGAACAAGGTTTGCTCGCCGCCGTTACGGTGTTGGTCATTGCCTGTCCGTGTGCGTTGGGATTGGCTACGCCCACCGCCATCATGGTCGGTGTAGGGAAGGGTGCTGAGAATGGTATTTTGATCAAAGACGCTGAAAGTCTGGAACTGGCTCACCGCGTGAATGTGGTTATATTGGACAAAACAGGCACCATCACGGAAGGAAAGCCAACCGTTACGGATAGTTTTTGGGTTGAAAATAATGAGGAGCAAAAAAGCATTTTGCTCGCCCTTGAAAGCCAATCTTCTCACCCATTGGCCCAAGCCGTTGTAAATCATTTAAAACCGGAAGGTATAAAAACGTGCCCTGTTCAACAGTTTGAAAACATAGCAGGGCGAGGGGTAAAAGCCACCATTGAAGGTAAAAATTATTATGTTGGCAGCCCTGTTTGGATGACCGAACTGGGGCTCCCGATATTCGGTCTTCCCATAAATAAGTGGTTGTCAGAAGCTAAAACGGCCATTATTTTTGCCGACACAACTAAAGTCTTAGCCGCTTTTGCCATCACTGACCCCCTAAAACCTACTTCAGCCGGAGCTATCAAAGCTCTTCAGGATCAGGAAATTGAGGTTTATATGCTGACCGGTGATAATGCACAAACGGCCAAACAAGTGGCGCAACAAGTTGGCATTGAACACTTTAAAGCTCAGGTATTGCCCGCCGACAAAGCCGCTTTTTTAAAAGAACTCCAAAAGGCCGGGAAAGTCGTAGCGATGGTAGGCGACGGCATCAATGACTCGCACGCTTTAGCATTGGCCGATGTGAGTATTGCGATGGGAAAAGGCTCTGATATTGCGATGGATGTAGCTAAAATAACGCTCATTTCCGGCGACTTACAAAAGATTCCGCAGGCGATTCTTCTTTCCAAACAGACCGTGGCTGCTATTCATCAGAATCTGTTTTGGGCATTTATTTACAACCTTATCGGAATTCCGCTCGCGGCCGGTGTGTTATATCCCATCAATGGCTTTTTGCTCAATCCCATGATTGCCGGCGCGGCGATGGCGTTGAGTTCAGTATCGGTGGTGGGCAACAGTCTACGTCTGAAAATGAAAAAATTATAACATCAAAAATCGTAAAATTCATACATCATGGAAACATTACAATTCAAAACCAATATCAATTGCGGCGGCTGCGTGGCTAAAGTAACGCCCTTTTTAAATCAACTTGAAAATGTCGAAACCTGGAAAGTAGACACCAATAATCCTGAGAAAATCCTGACAGTATCCGGCGAAGACCTCACCTGCGACCTTATCCAATCTGCGGTGCAACAGGCAGGGTTTGAGGCGAAAGAAGTACATTAAAAGTGGAAGAGACGAAGAAAGGCACAAGTGCTTTCTTCGTCTTTCCGGATTACAATCTATTTTCTCCTTTCCACGCCGTGACAGAGTTTCTGAATGGTTTTTCAGCATCGTAATTTGGGTTAGGAGCGGGTAGTAAAGCTCCCGTTTCCTGCTGCCATTTTTTTAGTTTTTTGAGCAATTTTTGCGTCAGTTCGGGTTTTTCTTTTGCCAGATCACGTTTTTCCGAAACATCTTCCCGAACATTGTACAATTCCAATCGCCCATCTTCAAAATATTCCAACAACTTATAATCGTCCGATAAAACCGCTCCTGTTGGCGGTCGCTGCGGCGTATGATAATGCGGATAATGCCAGAATAAGTCACGTTTTTTCATGTTTGTCGTTCTATCGAAATTTGACAACAAAGGCACAAAACTTATTCCATCAACGTCTTTTTTCTTGGGTAGATGCGTCAATTCCAATAATGTCGGCACAAAATCAATGCTGCAAACGATGCTTTGTGATTGTGTTTTCGGTTTTGTAATGGTCGGATACCGTACCAATAACGGCACCCGAATGCCTCCTTCGTAGTAAAATCCTTTTCCTTCGCGTAACGGAGCATTCCCATCCACTTCAACCAAGCCACCGTTATCAGAACTGAAAATAACAATGGTATTTTCCCGTAATCCCAATTCATCTAATTTTTGCATGATGCGCCCCACACTTTCATCCAAACTTTGAATCATGGCCGCATAAGCAGTATTCGGCTTGGTAAGGCCGAGTTGTTTCTTTTTTTCTTCGTATTTTTTAATGTAATCCGGTTTCCCCTGTAGCGGTGTATGAACTTGATAATAGCTCATATTCAGAAAGAAAGGCTTATCACTTTGAGCACCCTTCTCCATCAATTTCAGGGCATGGTCGGTTAGAAAATCGGTGAGGTAATCGCCTTCTTTTCCACCTTCCGGCAGAAATTTAACGGAATAATCCGCCGTTGGTGTTACATTTTTATACGGATAAAAATATGACCCGGGCTGCCCTTTGGAATGCCCGCCGATGTTGACATCAAATCCACGATTGTGCGGCCAAAATTCATCCGTTTCACCTAAATGCCACTTACCGATATGGTAGGTAGCATAGCCATTTTTGTGTACTGTTTCGGGCAAAATCTCTTCTTCCAACGGCAATTCATACCGCATTCGAGCTGTGGTAAGTTTGGCGTACGGATAAACAACGCCCGGAATCCAGTCGGTGATTTTGAGTCGTGCGGGATACTTGCCCGTCATGATGCTCGCTCTTGTGGGGGAGCACACCGCGCAAGCCGCATACGCTCGCGTAAACTGCATTCCTTCGGCGGCTAATTTGTCCAAATTGGGCGTTTCATGAAAGGTATTTCCGTAACATCCCAAGTCCGCCCAACCAAGATCATCGGCCAATAAAAACACAATATTGGGACGCTTTGGAGCGGTTGGCAGTCTCTTAAAGCCTACTCCCACAATCGCGCAAACTATGACCGGCAGAAGAATTCGTTTTTTCATCGTTTATGGAAATACAATTTGATACAATAACCTACCTGATCCTTTCATTTTCAAGCCTCTTTCGGCCAATTATTCACCCAATTTTACCGAAGTCTGTCGGTAATTTTCCGCTTTCCCCTCCTTTGACAGGAAATACTACTTATTTTTCAGTCGTCAACGAAGTACATTTCAATCCTTGCAAAAATGCATTTATACCTCTTTCTACTTTTTTTTATTTCAAAATCGGCCAATGATTCTCCAAAAGAAACGATTGTATTTCAAAACGGGGAAGATGGCTACAAATGCTTCCGTATCCCTGCCATTGTTAAGGCTCCCAATGGCAATTTGTTGGCTTTTGCCGAAGCTCGTCGTAACAATTGCGGGGATTTTGGCGATGTAGAAATTGTGATGAAACGTAGTGCCGATAATGGTCTTTCATGGGAAAAACTACAGGTTGTCGTCGATAACGGCGCTGATCAGGCAGGCAATCAAGCGCCTGTTTTTGATCTGACGGATAAACGATTTCCCAAGGGGCGATTGTTTCTGTTTTACAACACAGGCATAGCACATGAGCAGGAAGTTCGCGAAGGAAAAGCCATCCGGGAAGTGTGGTACAAAACCAGTACCGACGGCGGTCAAACGTGGGATGAACCTGTCAACATTACCATTCAGGTTTCCAAGCCGAACAAGCCGGAAGTGAATCCGAAGTATAATTTTACGGAAGATTGGCGCTCCTATGCCAATACGCCCGGACATGGACTGCAAATTCAAAAGGGGAATTACAAAGGACGCATCTTTATCCCGGCCAATCATTCGGCAGGGCCGCCACAAAAGCAATCGAAAGATTACATAGCCCACGCTTATTACAGCGACGACCACGGCAAGACCTTCAAACTTTCACCTAATGTGAATTACGCCGGCAGCAACGAAGCCATTGCTGCCGAAACTTCTAACGGAAGCCTACTCTTCAATTGCCGGAATCAATCGGGTGATGCGAAATACCGGATTCAGGCTTTTACCAATAATGCAGGTGAAACATGGGATGAAGTAAAAATCATGAGCGACCTACCCGACCCTGTTTGTCAGGGAAGTATCATTGATTTCCAACCCAAAAAAGGCTCTAAAGTATTGATCTTTTCCAATGCCAACAGCCAAACCAAACGTGAGAAATTAACCGTCCGCGTCAGTTATGACGACGGAAAGAGTTGGTCTGCCGGCAAAGAAATGTACGGAGGCTCGGCCGCTTATTCAGATCTGGTAGTGCAAAAAGACCGAAACATCGGGGTTTTGTACGAGAAAGATAATTATACTCAAATTGTGTATGTTTCATTTGGGTATGATTGGTTGGAACAATAAAAAAACGTCGGCGAGGCTTGGAGCGGGGGCGCCCAGCCCTCGCCGACGTTAAATAATCCTCCCTGACGTTAAACACAAAATTTCAATACATGAAAAAATCATTCATTGCACTTGTTGCGTTTGCCTTAATGGTAAGTGGCGGGCTTTTATCTTTTAAATCCAAAGATAAGCGTCCTAATATTTTGATCCTCTTCTCGGACGACCACGCACTGCAAGCCATCAGCGCTTACGGAAGTCCATACATCAAAACGCCTAATATTGACCGTTTGGCCAAAGAAGGCGCGATCTATCAAAATATGTTTTGTACCAATTCTATCTGTGCGCCCAGTCGTGCTACTCTGTTGACGGGTAAATTCAGTCATAAAAACGGACATAAAACCAATCTTACTCAATTTAATGCAGGTCAGGACATGTACCCAAAATACCTGCAAACCGCAGGTTATCAGACGAGTTGGATCGGTAAATGGCATTTACAGGCTACGCCGCAATACTTTGATTATTGGTCGGTAGTGCCCGGGCAGGGAGCTTATTATAATCCTGATTTTATTGAAATGAGCGGTAAAACGGTTCGCCAAGAAGGGTACGCTACGGATGTCATTACTGATAAGGCATTGAAATGGCTGAGTGCCGACCGCGATGCTTCCAAACCTTTTTGTCTGGTGATCGGCCACAAATGCCCGCACCGTAATTGGCTTCCTGATACCGGCGATCTCCGCGCTTTCGACAATGTAAAGTTTCAACTACCCAAAACATTTTACGACAATTACGAAGGTCGCCTCGCCGCCAAACGTCAGGACATGACCGTGACGAAAACCATGCGTTTGAAAGAAGATCTGAAAGTAGATGCAGGTGATGATGCTTTTGTCAAACGTATGAATCCTGCCCAACAAAAAGCATGGCTCACCTATTATGATAAAGTAACGGCTGATTTCAAAAAGCAAAATCTATCAGGCCGCGCCCTTGACGAGTGGAAATATCAGCGCTATATGCAGGATTATATGGGCACATTATTATCGTTGGATCGTAATGTGGGTCGTGTGTTGGAATATCTGGACAAAACAGGTTTAGCCGAAAACACCATCGTCATTTATTCGTCTGATCAAGGGTTTTATTTGGGAGAACACGGGTGGTTTGACAAGCGCTTTATGTACGAAGAATCGCACCACATGCCAATGCTCATCCGCTATCCCAAACACATCAAACCGGGCACCGTCGACAAAGCCATCCACAACAACACAGATTTTGCTCCTACGATCTTGCAGGAAGCAGGATTGGCTGTTCCTAAAGACATGCAGGGCCAATCATTTTTCAGCAAAACACCAAGAAAATCAACCTATTATCATTATTACGAATACCCTGCCGAACACAGCGTCCAAACACATTTTGGCATCCGCACTGACCGCTACAAGTTGATTCGCTTTTACAATGACGGTGAATATTGGGAATTGTACGACCTCAAAAAAGATCCCGAAGAATTAAAAAATCAATACGGAAATGCTGCGTATAAAGCTATTCAGAAGCAATTAATTGCTGATTTAAAGAAGCTTATTTTCCAATACGAAGATACTGAGGCAGCAGAAATTTTGAAGAAAGAAGGAATTTAATAAATCACGTCACGCAAAGACGCAGAGGAGCAAAGAAAAGCTTCCAAACCCGTGGTCTGTGTCTTCACAGACCTACCGGTGTCTAAATGAGAAATTGTATCTTTATAAGCCTACGCCGTGGTCTGTGTCCCCACAGACCTGACCTGCCAATATCTGATCAAAGATTGTATCTCTTTAGTCCTACCCACGTCTAAACCAAAAAACAATAATGGTTTATGCACCGTATACATCAAGAGAGCCAATACCGTAATTCAAGAATGAACGTTGATGAGGTTTATTTTTGGACAGATACCATCAAAGATCGGAAACACTTATTGAAGAAGGATAAGTACAAAGAAATTATTATTTCATCATGGCAGGAGTTGGTCAAAAGACAAAAAATTGAGGTATATGGATTTGTTATTATGCCCAATCATTTACATGTAGTTTGGGAACTAAAAGAGCCTAACGGCAAGGAAATGCCCAACGCAAGTTTTAATAAATACACAAGTCATGTCATTCTTGCTGATTTGAAAGTATATCATCCGGCTGTATTGCCTTATTTTAAAGTAGATGATCCGGAACGAGCTTATCGAATTTGGCAACGCGACCCTTTGGCTGTATTGATGGATACGAAATGGAAAGTGGAACAAAAGATTGATTATGTTCATCGCAATCCATTACAGGAACGATGGAATCTGGCTGAATCTCCCGAGAATTACCCCTGGTCTTCGGCTAAATTTTATGAAACCGGCCAAGACGAGTTTGGCTTTTTGACACATTACGCCTCACGTTTCTGAACCGGTCGATTCTTCAGATGAGGTTGCATCTTGGTCGTCTTACCTCCTACACCGTGGTCTGTGTCTCCACAGACCACTACGTGTAAATGTTTGTTAACCGGCAAATAGGCAAAATTGTATCGGGTAGGTCTGTGGAGACACAGACCACGGTTCTGGTTTTGTTTAATCACGCAGAGCCGCGCAGTTTTTCTTTGCTCCTCTGCGTCTTTGCGTGACTACGCTTCTTCCTTCTTCATTGACTTTTTGAAGCTTTTCAAACCCTGCAACGGCGTATAATGGTCGCTCTTTTTGGGATAATAGCCCGTACCGTTGTAAACGCGTTTGTTCGGACTGCATTTACATTCTTCAGAGCAGGCGCCCTCCATTTTCCAACCGCATTCTTCACACATCGGTACGTGAATATTGCAATCGTTATTGGCACAGTTGACCATGCGGTCAGAAGCGGTGCCGCATACGTAGCATTTGGAAATCACTTTAGGATTTACCTGATTGACATCCACCGTCAGACGATTGTCGAATACGTAGCATTTACCTTCAAAATCTTCGCCACCTTCTTCCAAACCGTATTTTATAATACCGCCGTGAAGTTGATAGACGTTGTCAAAACCCTGATCGAGCAGGTACGCACTGGCTTTTTCGCATTTGATACCACCTGTGCAGTAGGTTACGATTTTCTTCCCTTGTCCTTTGAGGTGCTCAATTTCTTTGATATGGTCAGGGAGTTCGCGCAGGTTTTCCATGTCAAACGTAATGGCATCCTTGAATTTTCCCACGCTGTGTTCATAGTTGGAACGCATATCGATCACCACCAAATCAGGATCTTTTTGAAGCATTTGCTTAAATTCGGCAGGTTCCAAATGAACACCCGTTTGTTTGAGTGGATCAACAGGCAAATCAGAATTGACAATCTCTTCTTTCAGGCGCACATGCAGCTTTTGAAAGGCATGCGTTTCGTGCTTTTCTTCTTTAAAATCAATCGTGGCAAAACGTGGGTCTTCTTTCACCCACTTCATGTAAGCGGCACAATCTTCCGTTAATCCCGAAACGGTACCGTTAAGGCCTTCGGGGGCAATGATAATGCGGCCAAGTAAATTATTGTTAACACAAAACTCGTGTTGGGCATCGCGATACGCTTCGGTATCTTCAATGGACACGTATTGATAATACAAGAGAACACTATAAGGTTTCATCACAAAAAATCGGTTGTTCGTTACATCAGCGGCAAGCCGCTTTGCTCTTTGTCAATCAGTTAAAAGAAAAATTGACCGGATAAGTTTTCTGCAAAAATACGAATTTATCGCCACTCAATAATTGACCGTGGTCATATCAGGGAGAAAAAGGCTAAAATCTCTTTATCTTCGCAGACTTTTTGTATGTTTATAGGTCGTAATGTTATTTTATAATCTCAAAACCAATCACTACTAACGGTTAATTTTTACCTCAATGCATATTGCTATTACCGGAAACATCGGTGCGGGCAAGACCACACTTGCGCGCAAACTATCCGAACATTACAAGTGGGGAGTATTGTATGAAGCTGTAGAAGGCAATCCTTATTTATCCGATTTTTACGAAGATATGGCTCGTTGGTCGTTCAACCTGCAGGTTTTCTTTCTCAACAGCCGCTTTTCACAAGCCCAAAAAATTCGCTCCATGCACTATCAGACGGTTATTCAAGACCGTACGATCTATGAGGATGCGTTTATTTTTGCCAAAAACCTGGCCGATTCCAAGTTGATGGAAGAACGCGACTACCAAAATTACCTGATGCTGTACGAAACCATGATGAATGCCATCAAAGCGCCTGATTTGATCGTATATCTTCAGGCCGATCTGCCAAAACTCCGCAGTCAAATTCAAAAACGGGGGCGCGATTTTGAGCAAAGTATCTCTGATGAATATTTATTGAATTTGAATGATCTATACGAGAACTTCGCGCACAGCTATTTGGACGGAACGTTATTGACCATTAATGTCAATAATCTTGATTTTGAAAGCAATCCCGAAGATTTTGAATTAATTGTTAAGCAAATGAACAAAGCGCTGGGTTATCGGGAATAGAAGCGAAAAAGCAGAATCAAGTTAAATCATAGAATAGAAAAGGGAGCTTAAGGCTCCCTTTTCTATTCTATTCATCGTGTACACAGCAAACAACCTAAAAATCAGCGTCAAAGCTAAGTTGTTGTACTTCTCTTTCTTTGCTTGAGTTCTTCACGCCAGCTTTCTGGTACTCCCCTACTTTCTTCTCAAAGAAGTTGGTTTTGCCCTGAAGTGAGATCATATCCATAAAGTCAAACGGATTGACGGCATTGTACACTTTTTGTAAGCCCAATGATACTAATAAATGGTCAGCCACGAACTCTATGTACTCATTCATCAATTTTGAATTCATTCCGATCAAAGATACCGGCAAAGACTCGGACACAAATTCCTGCTCAATGGCTACCGCATCTTTAATCAAATTGTAAACCGTTTCCTCAGGTAATTTATTGACAATGTGGTCAGTATAAAGCAAACAGGCAAAATCACGGTGTAAGCCTTCGTCGCGCGAGATAAGTTCATTGGAGAACGAAAGCCCTTTCATCAAACCACGTTTTTTCAACCAAAAAATAGAGCAGAAAGAACCCGAGAAGAAAATCCCTTCAACCGCCGCAAAAGCAATAAGCCGCTCGGCAAAAGTACCGTTACCGATCCAACGCATTGCCCATTCGGCTTTTTTCTGCACGCAGGGGATGGTTTCGATGGCCCGCAACATTCTATCTTTCTCTGTAGGGTCTTTGATATAGGTGTCTATCAACAAAGAATAGGTCTCAGAGTGAATATTTTCCATGGCGATCTGAAAGCCATAGAAACACTTTGCTTCTGCATACTGTACTTCTTTTAGAAAATTAACGGCCAAATTTTCATTTACAATTCCGTCTGACGCCGCAAAGAAAGCCAAAACGTGCGAAATGAAGTGACGTTCGCCATCATTTAACTTCTCCCAATCCTGCATATCAGAAGCAAGGTCAATCTCTTCCGCTGTCCAAAAGGCCGCTTCGTGATTTTTATAAAATTGCCAAATGTCGTGGTGCTTGATCGGAAAAAGCACAAAACGGTGGGGGTCTTCAACCAATAACGGCTCTTCAGAAGCATCTAATAAATTTGACATAGAACAAGGCTTTTAAAAATGTTTATAGAAAAAATAAATTATTCATTAATACTTAACTCTCTTTCATATTAAGACGTAACAAATTTATTAACTTTGATGGACTCTTTGATGTGCACGTAACTACCCTTTTTGAATTTAGCAACAATATTGCAATTTTCTATTTCGCAACTCAAAGATTTTCAAGGCGTTCGTCAGATAAATTCTTTTTTTTTTACTATTGGTACGTATAGAGATTTATGTTGCTGGTCATCGTTGTGTTGGTAGTATTTGTGGGAGTGGCTTTCTTACAGCTTCGTAAGTCAGGAAATAGAGTACGTATTTTGATGTACCATAAGGTAGATCCTTCGCGCCGGGATATGTTGACCGTCACGACCGAACAATTGGGTCAACAACTGGAGCATCTGCAAAAACAAGGCTATGAGTTTATCAGTGTCCGAAACTTATCCGATGTCTCACTTTCTACCGGAAAGGGCGTTCTGATCACTTTTGATGATGCCTACGTGAATAATCTGGAATATGCATATCCTGTTCTGAAAGAACATAAGGCCAAAGCTACCTTGTTTGTGCCTTCGGGATATGCCGGTCAAACCAGTCAATGGGATATAGCGGCTGAGCCTCTTTTGTCACCGGAGCAACTTCAACAACTTGATACCGATGTATTTGAACTGGGCCTGCATTCGCACACTCACCGGCATTACGGAAAATTAAGCGTTGTCGAAATTGAAGAAGATCTGCGCCAAAATATCCAATTTTTCAACGAGAATAATTTATCTTTTATTCCTGCCTTCGCCTACCCCTACGGCGGGCGCCCCAAAGACAAAACGTTCAAGCGGGAAATGCAACAGGCGATGGCTGCGCTGGGAATCCGATTTGCATTCCGTATTGGAAATCGAATCAATCGTTTTCCACTTTCGAATCCCTACGAAATTCAACGGATCGACATTCGCGGCACAGATACCTTAGAAGATTTTGCCCGCAAAGTGAAGTGGGGAAAACAGTTTTAAGAGCTTACCTTTGCGGTTCATTTTTTGAACTCCCAAACCGATTAATTTCTTCATTGTATGGCCTCAACTCCTTGGTATAAACTTCAAAATGGGTCCCATGCCGACTCTCCTTCATTGTTGATCTATAAAGAACGCGTTCAGCAGAATATTCTTAAAATGATTGCTATTGCAGGAGGGGCCGAGCGGCTCTATACGCACGTAAAAACCAACAAAATGCCCGAAATAGTGAAGATGATGTTGGAAGCGGGCATTTCCAAATTTAAATGCGCAACCATTGCCGAGGCTGAAATGGCGGCTATTGCCGGCGCCAAACATCTTATCATTGCCCACCAGCTGGTAGGTCCGAAAATTGAGCGACTTGTGGCTTTGTGTCAAAAATACCCCGACGTGCTTTTTGCATCACTCATTGACACTGAAGCCGTTGCTAACGACCACAATGAAATATTTGGAAATCATGGACTTACCGGCAACGTTTTTCTGGACGTAAACAACGGCATGGATCGCTCCGGTCACCCACTCGACGATACTATTCTTGATCTCTATAAATACCTTCACGAATTGCCAAACCTAAAATGTCATGGATTGCATGTCTACGACGGGCATTTGAGAACGCCTGATTTTGAAACCCGCAAACACGAAGTGGAGGAGGGTTTTGTGGATGTTCAGCATTTTGTGGAATCCATCCGGGAAGCAGGCCTACCCACCCCTATTATTGTAGCCGGCGGCACACCCACGTTCACCGCGCATGCGTTGCATAACGAAATCTATTGCAGCCCCGGAACGTGCGTTTTATGGGATTGGGGGTATGGAGATAAACTTCCCGAACAACCTTTTGAATACGCAGCTCTGGTATTGACGCGTGTTATTTCCAAGCCGCAAAAAGGAATCGTTACCATTGACATGGGCCATAAAGCCGTAGCGGCCGAAAATCCCATTGATAAACGCATTCGTTTTCTGAATCTCGAAAACTATGAGCTCATCGGTCAAAGCGAAGAACACGGTGTACTAAAAGTTCAAGATTGGGAAAGCATCCAAGTAGGCGATGTATTGTACGGGGTTCCTTACCATGTTTGCCCTACGGTCAATCTGTATGACGAAGCATATGTAGTGGAAAATCAGGCCATTGCCGGCACTTGGCAGGTATTGGGGAGAAAGCGAAGAATTACTGTTTAATCACGCAAAGGCGCAAAAATGCAGAGATTTATTCCCTTTGCATCTTTGCGCCTCTGCGTGACCCGCATACTAAGCCACAAAAATTTCCTGTGCCGGCTGTTCTGAGCCCGGAATGATGGGCAGCGTTACCTGCAAAATCCCGTTTTGATATTCGGCTTTAATTCCGGCAGAGTCAATTGTTTCGTCGATAAAGAAACTGCGTTCAAAAGAGGCTTTGCGAAATTCATTGCGGATCCAGTTCTTATTTTCTTCCGTTTCTTCTTTTACCTGATACGAAATCGTCAATTCATTGCCTTTCAGGCTGATCTTAAAATCTTCTTTGGCGCGATCCGGCGCAATGACGAAAAGTTCGTAGCTGCTGTCGGTTTTCAAGACGTTGACGGGTACGCGAAATTGTCCTCCGCCAAAGTGCCTTCCGAATCGTTTTCCATAGCGGCCGTACCCCATACCGGGATCTCCGTAGCCGCATCTTCCATGATGATGCATAATGTAATAAGTTTGTTTGGTTACTGATTTGTTTTAGGTTCGGCCTGAGGCTTTTCTTTGCCCCATTCGCCTTGTTTATGCCAGCGGCTTTCGCATTTTTCGTGGCCTTGCCCCTGAGGATGACGATGGTGTCCCCAATGATGATGTCCGACGGTAATGCGTAAACTTGCGGCGGTAATGAGCGCAACTGTCACGCCCAAGATCCATTTGGTTCTTCGGTTCATGTTGATTTACTAAATGGTAGGGGTTAATTAGATTTTGATGGACGGGCGTTGAAATTCATCTTTCAAGCCTTCTTTACGGTACTGAGACGTTACATCCTCGTAAGGCGAAAACTGAGCTTGGTAATGTCTCCAATACCTGCGACGACGCCCTGCAAACAAGCGAAAGAGTAATCCTGCAAATAGGAAAAACAAAAATGCCTTCAATAATAAAAAAGGAAGAATAAAAAGAAACAGTCCGCCTAAAAATCCTGCTCCGATAACTTTCAAAATTTGCGTAAACATAGCTGTAATGTGTTTAAATGGTTCGTTAGAAAAATGTACAAGTTGCTGTACAGGAAGGATGACGGATGAGATCAAAAATTACTTTAAAGAATTTTGAAAATTTTTCATTTTTTTTCAAAACGTAGGGGCGGGGTTTACCTCCGCCCGACAACCGCGAAATCCTCAACACAAATACAAACGCAAAAAGGGCAGACGTAAAGCCTGCCCCTACAAAGGTCTATCAAGATTTATATGAACATCGTGTCCCTACCTTCTGCATCGTTTTTTCCATTCTTCTTTGAATTTGGCTCGTTCTTCGTCTGTCATATTTGTCCATTTTTGTCGCCACTGCGCTCTTGCCTGAAAATGATCTTCCTGCTTCCATCTTGGATTTCCACCCATCGAACCGCGTCCAAAATTTCCAAATAGAATACGGCATAAGATAAGCAAACCCACCGCTTGCCAAAAGGAAATGATTCCTACACCCAATAAAGGCGGTAATATAGTGTTCCAGAGCCATTTGACAACCCACCCCAACACCAGAGCCGCTGCTGCAAAAAAGGGGAAGAGCAAAAAGCGGAGTCTATACTTATGTGGTCTGTTCATATTCTTATCTATTTAATAAATAATCAAATTCATCATTTTTTCAGCTACATGTGATTCTCTTATCCATCCACCAAATCCTGATACAAGCTTTCGAGACGTTGACGCAGGTGTTGCACGGCATAACGTTTACGCGAAATCAATGTTTTGATATTTTCGCCTGTACGATCCGAAATCTGTTGAAATGTTTCATCTTCCAATTCATTCCAAATAAATACCTGCCGTTGATTTTCGGGAAGTTCGTCGAGTGCTTCAAATAATTGTTGCCAAAATATCTCTCTTAAATATTCCGTTTCGGGCGTACCGTCGTCGGCGAGTAAAAGATCTTTGAAATAGACATCTCCTTCGTCATCTTCATAACCATAATCTTCCAGTCGCTCGGGGCGTTGCTTTCGGTAACCGTCCACAATACGATTTCGGGCCACTCGATACAACCAACTTCCCACTTGTTCAATGGCTTCCACTTCGGGCTGCGTACTCAACTGATACCATACATCCTGCAAAATGTCTTCGGCATCTTCGTCATTGCTCACACGCTGACGAATAAAGCCAAACAACTGCTTGCTGTACTTTTTGATGGTTTGTACGATATTGTTTTTTTGTGTTGCCAACGTCAATGGTAAATGCTCACCAATGTAGACGTACGACCTCATAAATTACTTTAATTGCCGGAAAGTTTTTTTTAGACGTATCGAACAGTCCAAAAAAGTACTTTTAAAGTATAATTTATATACCCTATTAAACGGAGGTTTTTGTATGCAGTTATTATCCTTGCGAGCGCAGAGCTAAGAATTAACGATGAATCAGGAATCCGGGTTTAACTACACCGGCAACGCAAATAATCCTTAACTTTTAGGCTTTATTTTAAAAATCTTAGCTGTCTCCTCTGATGACCTCTTCCCAATTTACAGAATTCTTTCACGACGTCATTATCTCTATGCACGAAAACATTCGCGATTTGGAAGGAAAGAAAATCTATGCTTTTCCCGAAGAGCAGGATTACCTGAACGGGCGGCTCTTTAGCTACCGTGAAGTGATCGAAATCATGAAAGATTCGGCCAAATCTTTCGATATTGATCAAAAAGAATTAGGGATATGAATTTTATTTGCGAAAAATAACCTGAAATCTTAGGGTGTAGTTCTTCGTTAGTATCTTTGCAGTGTACAATTTTTTCTAAACATCAACCTAAAACCCGATGACTGTCACTATTGATTCTTTTCCATGGCTGAAGTTTTACCCGCCGGGAATGCCCTATGAAATCGACCCCGCTGTCTATTCTTCCCTTCTGGATATGATGGAAGAAGGGTTTACTAAATATGCTTCAAATGCTGCCTATGCCTGTATGGGTAAGCACATTACGTACGGACAACTTGATAAAATGTCACACGATTTTGCGGCGTATTTGCAGAGCGTCGGCCTTAAAAAAGGCGACCGGATTGCGATTCAAATGCCCAACGTTCTTCAATATCCGGTAGCAATGTTTGGCGCTTTACGGGCGGGGCTTACCATTGTTAATACCAATCCGCTTTATACTCCCCGTGAAATGGAGCATCAATTCAAGGATTCGGGGGCAAAAGCCATTGTGATTTTAGCCAACTTTGCTGATAAACTCGAAAAAGTGCTTCCCGCTACTCAAATACAGCATGTTTTTGTGACACAGATCGGCGATATGCTTGGGTTTCCCAAAAAGCAGATCGTGAATTTCGTGGTGAAGAATGTCAAGAAAATGGTTCCCGCGTATAATCTTCCGCAAGCCGTGTCATTCACAGATGCTGTAAAGCAGGGCGCGTTAAAGTCGTACAGCAAGCCTGCTTTGGATCATTTGGATCTGGCTTTTATCCAATATACGGGCGGAACAACCGGGGTTTCAAAAGGTGCCATGCTTACCCATCGCAATATTATAGCCAACGTAGAAGCCAACTGCGTCTATCTGGGCTCAGTGCTTGATAATCTTCCTGAAAATCAGCCTAATGTCATTGTGGCGGCCTTGCCGTTGTACCACGTGTATGCTTTGACCTGTAATGCCCTTTCCGCCCTTAAAAACGGTGGAATGAATCTCCTTATCACCAATCCGCGCGATATGGAGGCATTTATCAAGGAGTTGAAAAAATACAAAGTGACCGTCTTTACCGGCTTAAATACGCTCTACAACGGGTTAATGAATCACCCGAAATTTGGGGAGATCGATTTCAGTCAATTAAAAATCACGTCGGCCGGCGGTATGGCATTGCAAAAGGTGGTAGCAGAGCGTTGGTATAAATTAACGGGCAATTTACCCACCGAAGGCTATGGCCTGTCAGAAACCTCTCCCGTTTTGTCTGCCAATCCGCTGAATGACAAGATGAATAAAATCGGAACGATCGGTATTCCTTTTCCAAGTACGGAAATGCGTATTTTGCGGGAAGATGATACCTGGGCGGATATAGGAGAATCGGGAGAAATCTGTGCTTTTGGCCCTCAGGTAATGCCGGGATATTATAACCGAGCCGACGAAACGGCTAAAGTAATGTACACCGACCCAATCGACGGTCGCCAATGGTTCAAAACCGGCGATATCGGTATGATGGATGCCGACGGTTACTTCAAAATCGTTGACCGCAAAAAAGATATGGTGCTGGTTTCCGGCTTCAATGTTTATCCCAACGAAGTGGAAGATGTAGTAGCCCAATGCCCGGGCGTATTGGAGGTAGCGTGTGTCGGCGTGCCGGATGAGAAAACCAGCGAAGCCGTCAAAATATTCGTGGTCAAAAAAGATGAAAACCTTACAAAGGAGCAAATCATCGCGTTCTGTCGTCAGAATCTGACTGCTTACAAGTGCCCCAAACACATTGAATTCAGAAAAGAGCTTCCTAAAACCAACGTGGGAAAAATACTCCGCCGCGCTTTACGCGATGAAGTGAAATAATCTTATCTTCCATTAACCTGTAGAGCCGCAAAAGCAAAATTTTGCGGCTCTATGTCTTTAACATCTACGAAAATGCCTTCTTTTTTCTCAAAACGCGATCTTCATTTCAATTTATACGAACTGCTCAACGTCGAGCAATTGACGCGTTATCCTTTTTTTCAAGACCATGATCGCGAGTCATTTGACATGGTCTTGGACGCCGCTGAACAAATTGCCGACAAAATGCTCCGTCCGCTCTTAACCGTAATGGATCGTAAAGAGCCACAACTGATAGAAGGCAAAATTCGTGTTTATGAAGGAATGAAAGAGGTTACAAAACGATTTGGAGAAGATGGCTGGATCAATGCCACTTTCAGCTATGAGGAAGGTGGTCAACAATTGCCTGTTACAGTTCAAAATGCGGCGGCATTTATTTTTCAGGCTGCCAATTATTCTGCGAGCGTATACCCTTTTTTGACTACGGGAGCGGCCAATTTAATTCGCAGTTTTGGCTCAAAAGAACTTATTGAACGTTACACTCCGCTCATGTACAGCGGACGTTGGCAAGGCACAATGGCACTCACCGAACCCAATGCCGGCAGTTCGCTTTCTGACATCAGCACTTCTGCCGAACCCACGCAGGAAGCAGGAGTATATAAAATTAACGGGCAAAAAATCTTTATATCCTGCGGCGATCATGATGCCTGCGAAAACGTGGTTCATCTTTTATTAGCCAAAATCAAAGGAGGGCCCGCAGGCACCAAAGGAATTTCGTTGTTTGTTGTTCCTCAAAAACGCCCAACAAGCGCCGGACTAACGGAAAATGGAGTTATTACGGCAGGGGTGTACCACAAAATGGGCTACAAAGGCGCGCCCATTGCTCACTTAATGTTTGGCTCCAATGACGATTGCCTGGGGTATTTGGTTGGGGAGCCACACAAAGGGCTCAATTATATGTTTCAAATGATGAATGAAGCCCGCGTTGGTGTAGGCATGAATGCAACTGCCATTGGCACCGCCGCGTATTATGCTTCACTTTCATATGCCAAAGAACGCCCGCAGGGACGGCTTATTACGGCTAAAGATCCGGCGCAACCCCAAACGCTCATCATTCATCATGCCGATGTAAAACGAATGCTGTTATTTCAGAAAGCGGTAGTTGAAGGCGCACTTTCTTTACTGTTGCAATGTGGGTTGTGGTCTGATCTGATACACGTGAGTGAAGGTGAGACCAAACAACGCGCTGAGTTACTGTTAGATCTGCTAACCCCCATTGCCAAATCATACCCATCAGAAATGTGTTGCCAAACCACAAGTGCTGCCGTACAGATCCTGGGCGGCGCAGGCTATACGACTGACTTTCCGGTAGAACAATACTATCGCGAGGCACGCATTCATCCCATCCATGAAGGTACTACGGGCATTCACGGTATGGATCTGTTGGGGCGAAAATTGATTCTTCACGGAGGCAAAGGGCTGAATTATCTGACAGAAGAAATGCTACGATCAATTGCAGAAGCTAAACAGTCAGAGGGTTTAACGAACTTGGCCTTACAGTTGGAAGCTGCCTTGGAGCGAGTCCAAAAAGTCACGGGTTCCCTATTGGCTATTGCCCAACGTGATAAAGAATTATTGCTGGCCGATGCCACACTTTATTTAGAGTTTTTCGGAATTGTGACAATTGGTTGGCAATGGTTAAAACAAGCTACTCAGGCACAAAAGGCACTTAGTAAGACACATGCCGAAAACGAGCGTAATTTTTATCAGGGGAAATTGGCTACTGCCAATTATTTCTTTGAATACGAAGTAGTAAAGACAATTTCGCTGGCCGAACGATTAATAAGTCATAATCATGTTACGATTGGAATGCATCCGGACTGGTTTTGATTTTGACCCAATAAGTCAGAAGATTCACAAAAAAGCCATGCAGAAGGTCCGCACGGCTTTTTGACTTTACTCAACGTTATGAAAAATTCTTTTTAAAAGACGTAATTAAACATATAAAGCTATGTATTTCTGTCTTTTTTATTTTATATATATTCTTCTACTTTTTATCAAAAATTTAATACTTTTTTAACCTGCTAAAAGGTATGCAAAGTTAACATTTCCATTGAAATACTATACTTTTTTTTATAAATTCTTATAAAAAAATTATTTATTTCGCACTTATTTAAAATTTAAGGAGGGCAAATAACGCATTAATAATAAAAAAATGCTCCATCATATATAACAGAAATATTATTTTGAAAGTATCAATAAGTGAAAAAAAATCTTAAAAAAAACAAATTTTAAGGTATTTAATCTCGGACGCAGGGCATTCTTTTCCGCATTAAAAGTTATAAAAAAAATGACCAAACAATAATGTTTGGTCATTCCGCCATCAATCTCAATTAATAAAATTAACCCACCAGTTCTTCCTCTAAAACATCCGCTGAAGAGGTAAACTCAAGACCAAATGCATCGGCAACGGCTTTGTAAACTACTTTACCATTGACTACATTCAAGCCTTTTTTAAGATCTTCGTTTTGAGCACACGCCTTTTGCCAACCTTTGTTAGCCAATTGAAGGGCATAAGGAAGTGTTGCGTTGGTTAATGCCAAGGTAGACGTATAAGGTACGGCTCCCGGCATGTTGGCAACACAATAATGCACAATACCATCTATTTCATAAATCGGATTTTCGTGCGTTGTAGGCTTGCAGGTTTCAATACATCCTCCCTGATCCACTGCCACATCGACCAATACCGTTCCTTTTTTCATCAATTTCAGCATGTCGCGCGTTACTAAGTGCGGCGCTTTTGCTCCGGGGATCAATACCGCTCCAACAATAAGGTCGGCAGTTTTTACCAAATCACGAATATTATATTCATTTGACATGACCGTGTCTACGTTGGCAGGAAGAATATCTTCCAGATAGCGCAAACGGTTCAGGTTAATATCCACAATCGTTACGTTAGCTCCCAAACCTGCCGCCATTTTGGCCGACTGAGCACCAACGATTCCACCTCCAAGTACCAACACATTAGCAGGTTTAACTCCCGCAACTCCGCCCAGCAAAATACCGCGTCCGCCCATTGGCTTTTCTAAGTATTTGGCTCCTTCCTGAATCGCCATGCGTCCTGCCACTTCCGACATCGGTACCAATAAAGGCAACGAACGATCCGGTTTTTCTACCGTTTCGTACGCCAAACACACCGCGTTGCTTTTCAGCATTGCGTGGGTCAGTTCTTCCGATGAGGCAAAGTGAAAGTAAGTAAACAACAATTGATTTTCTTTGATAAGGCCATATTCCGAAGCGATAGGCTCTTTCACTTTCACAATCATTTCTGCAATAGCATACACTTCTTCAATAGTGTCCAAAATTGTGGCACCCACGGCTTCGTACTCATTATCCTCAAAACCGCTTCCCTGTCCGGCAGTCGACTGCACATACACTGTATGGCCGTTTTTGCGAAACTCTGCTGCTCCTGCGGGCGTTAATGCCACGCGATTCTCGTTGTTTTTGATTTCCTTTGGTACGCCGATGATCATTGTCTTAATGAGCTATGTGTTAAGAGATTTATTGCCTTAAAGTGTTTATTGGAATACGATACAAAATTACATTAAAGGAAAATATTTTCTGTTAATTACTTAAAAATAAGAAAATATTTCTTATTTTTAAGTAATTAAATAGTTTTTTTCTGTTTTACTCTTATTTAATGGTTATGAAACGAAAAAAATTCGGCCGGAAAGAATGGTTAACAAAAAAAGAGAACAAAACAACTGATTTATATGTACTTGGACGAAACCGATCACCGCATTTTGCAGTTGTTACAAATGAACGCGCAACTGACCATTAAAGAGATCGCAGCCGAGATCAATTTATCTATCACTCCCGTACACGACCGCATCAAAAAACTCGAACGGGAAGGAGTTATTGAAAAATACGTGACGATCTTAAATAAGAAACGTCTGGGAAAAGGACTTACAGTCTTCTGCAACGTGACGCTCGATAAGCAGCAACGAGAGAACTTTCAGGAGTTTAACGAAGCTATGCTTCAAATGCCCGAAGTGGTGGAATGTTGCGTGGTTTCGGGCACGTTTGATTATCTTATCAAAATCATTGCCACTGACGTAGAAAGTTATCACACTTTTTATCAGGAAAAACTCGCTACCCTCAAAGCGATTTCGCACATAAGCAGTTTCTTTGTGATGTCGGAGGTAAAAAGTACAACGTCATTGCCGATATAAATCAGAAACGGGAAGCCGGCAGCGAGGAGTGAGAAACTTTTTTTTATTCTCGCTACTGCCTTCTCACTTCCGGAAAAAATATGCTTCTTCAATCCATCAATAATATTGCAGAGATCTGCGCTCGTAAAAACGTTAAAAACGTAGTTATCTCTCCCGGTTCGCGTAGTGCTGCTTTAACCTTGGCGTTTGCACGCCATCGCGGCATTCAAACAAAAGTCATTCCTGATGAGCGCGTGGCAGGTTTTATCGGATTGGGCATGGCCCAATACAGTCGCAAGACCGTTGCCTTGGTATGTACCTCAGGCAGTGCCGCTTACAATCTTGCTCCCGCCGTAGTAGAAGCCTATTTTCAGGAGATTCCGTTAGTTATTTTTACCGCCGACCGCCCCAAAGAATGGATTCATCAGCAGGATGGGCAGACGATCTATCAGAACGAATTATACGGAAAACATGTAAAAAAATCGTTTGAATTACCGGCTGACTACTCTCATCCTGACGCAAATTGGTATATTGAGCGTGTTCTGAACGAAGCGATCAATTTATCACAAACGACCCCTAAAGGCCCCGTTCATATCAATGTACCGATCCGCGAACCTTTTTATCCTGCGGCAGAAGAAAAAATCATCTATGACCGGCACGTAAAACTGGTCGAGCGGCTCGCAGCTGAACCAACATTGTCCACTGATACTTGGCATCGGCTTCAGAATGAATTCGAAAATGTCGGCCGTGTGCTTATTGCAGTTGGGCAATTGCCTCCAACTCCGGCACTTTGGGCGGTTTTGAAAGAGTTCAGTGAAGAAATGGGCGTGCCGGTGTTGGGAGATATTATTTCCAATGTACCTGCGGATGAGGCATTTGTTCGACAACATGATGTGTTTTTACGGGGCAAAAACGAAGAGTTATTAAGCTCTCTCCAACCCGATTTATTGATTACCATCGGAGATTCCTTTATTTCTAAAAATTTCAAGCTTTTCCTGCGAAATCATTCTCCCGCTCGTCATTGGCACATTAAAACGACCGAACAACTCATCGATACCTTTC
Organism: Runella sp.; assembly: GCF_965279615.1. Taxonomy (NCBI): domain Bacteria; kingdom Pseudomonadati; phylum Bacteroidota; class Cytophagia; order Cytophagales; family Spirosomataceae; genus Runella; species Runella sp. The sequence continues at coordinate 2,416,485 of NZ_OZ257252.1, forward strand.
AGACGCTTACCACACAAATTCCCGTGGAGCCGACGTATTTTTTTCAAAAATTATTGGAAGACTTAGATTATCAGCAGTTTGTACAAAATGATTCCGACGACGACGGTCGCGGTGCTTACCGTGAAGCATGGCTCCAAGCCGACCGCAAAGCCAAACGGAGTTTGCATCAATTTTTGCTTCACGAGAACCGATGGAATGAATTTGCTTTAGTAGGCAATGTGCTGGGAAATCTGCCCGAAGGCAGCGTATTGCACCTTGCCAACAGTATGCCTGTGCGCTACGCCAATCTACTCGGCCTCAGTCAGTCTGCCGAAGTGTTTGCCAATCGCGGCACCAGCGGCATTGATGGCTGCACAAGTACGGCTGTCGGAGCGGCTTTGATGACTGAAAAAACCGTTTTTATCATCACAGGCGACGTGGCTTTTTTCTACGACCGCAACGCTTTATGGCATCCGCATATTCCGCAAAATCTTCGTATTGTACTGTTCAACAACGCAGGCGGCAATATTTTTCGACTCATTGACGGCCCATCGGCTCAACCCGAACTGGAGCAATACTTCGAAACACGCCATTCCACAACTGCTCGTCCTACTGCTGAAGATGCAGGTTTAGACTATTTCTCTCTGAAAGAAGGAGAAGACTTTATGGATAGTTGGAATGCCTTTATTGCTCCAACCGGCAAATCAAAGATGCTGGAAATTTTTACTGACCCGATTAGTAATGGGGAAGTATTTGAAGCCTACCGCAAAACTGCAATGACATAGCGTGCTTAGTTTTTGGGGACTTTCAAATAAGTTAATGTTCCGAACAACGTGGATTGATTGCCTTTTTGCTCAACCTTCTGAAATCCCTCCTGCGACAATAAATGAGGGATTTTTCCCCGTACGTTATCGTTGGTCGTGTAAAAATTATCTACCACCTGCACGATAAAAAACAGAAAGCGCATTAACCAATTTTCAGCTTTTCCCCAATCAGCAATGTGAAGTTCGCCCTTTGGCTTGAGCACACGGTGAATTTCACGAAAAGCATTGGATTTTTGCTCTGTTGTCAGATGGTGAAATACCCAGGAAGACAGCACTTTATCGAAAGTATTATTGGGAAAAGGAATTGTTCTTCCTTCAAATGCTTTTAATTGAACAGACGAATTTTTCAACTTCGCTTTTTTATCAGCAATAGCAAGTATTTGAGGGTCAACATCTAATCCAACAATTGAGCAATCAGGATGTAATTCTTCCATCAAAAGCGTAAGCGTAGCCGTTCCACACCCAAAATCCAACACTGTTTCTCCTGCCCGTAGATCAGCCTGTTGAATCAATTGTGTTTTTACTTTCTTCTCAGGCATTGTCAACCTGATAAACCAATCATACAGTGGTGTGAGAAAATGGTATTTCAGGGCAGGAATATAGTGTTCAGGCATTTATTTTGTTCGCGGCTCTTATTCCACAATGGGGGTTATTTCAATGATCTTATCACCATTCCCTCCATTGCTTGTGCAAAGATACACTTTCCCATTAGGCGCAATGGCAATGTCGCGCAAGCGACCGAATTGGTTCACAAAGTACAAAACAGGCGACCCGTCAATAGTGTTTCCATCAGTGCTTAGTTTGAGACTGTATAACGTTTGGTTTTTAAGGGACACCATCAATAAATGGTCTTTCCAACGGGGATAAGCATCATTGTTATAATAGTCTAATCCACAAAAAGCCCATGTAGCGGAATTGCCGGAAGAGAATATAGGTTCAACAACATTGTTGGCACCACAAAATGTGATTTCAGAAGGCGTATCACATGGCCCTTCTACATTAGGCCATCCATAATTTCTTTTTTTCTGAATCAAATTGATTTCATCTTCAATATTCGCCCCGTGTGATGAGCAATACAACTTTCCATTGGCATACACCAATCCTTGCGGATTACGATGCCCAATGCTCCAAATGATACTGCCGGGATAAGGATTATCGGCCGGAGCAGTACCATCCAAATTCATTCGCAGGATTTTACCGTTCAGGTTAGTACTGTCTTGAGGAGCACTGAAATTTTGGGCATCGCCCGTAGTAACAAACAGTTTCAATTCGGGGGTAATGACCAATCTACTGCCATCGTGCGTGGAGTTTCCTAAAATATTCTGTACCAAGATAAAGGGGCTGCCCAACGTATTACTACCGCTGTTATAAGTAAAACGCACCACTTTTACCCGCATTCCCGAAATGGTATTGTCAATACTGTAATTATAACTGACGTAAACGTAAGGGTTATTGGTAAAATCAGGATGCAATACCATTCCCAGCAAACCTCCCTCTCCATTTGAATATACATCCGAAATAGTGATCAATGTCTGAACGGCGCCTGTTTGCGGATTTACCCTACTGATTTTTCCATCCTTTTCGGTCATCCAAATAAAATCATCAGGCCCCCAAAGAATCTCCCACGGTAATTGCCTTCCCGTAAGTACTTCTCTCGTTTGCAATTCGGTGCATTCTCCCATAAAAGCCTTAAATACGCTCCCGCTTTTTGCCTCAAAACCGGGATTTAACTGTACGTAACTTTGGGCTTTGAACTGGATACTCGCACTGGCTTCGATGGCGGCTGAGCCTAAAATATAGTTGCTTGATTCATAACGATATCCGATGTTTGACAACGACGACGTAACACTTACGTTGCTGTTGCAGGGGGAAGTGGTTAATCCTACCTGAATCAATACACTGTTGGAAGCTCCGCTTGTCTGCATCCCAACTGTGCAAGTGGCCGTAACGCGAGCGCTTTGTTTGGGAGAAACCGAGATGGAAGTCCCTGTTTGTCCGGTAGACCAATTGACGGTGCCGGCACATCCCGCCGCTGTTAAAGTTACATTGGAACCGTAATCAATAAAAGCACTCGTGGGAGTTACGGTAGGCGGTGTTTGCCCAAATACGTTAAAAATACTGAAGGCAAAAACGAAGAAGAAGGAAAGAGTTTTCATAAGCCTGTATTTTTATGCTAACATACGATTATTTGAACCGTAAAGTTTTTGGCGTATGAAAGTTCCTTCCAACTTCCGCTTCGTTCTTACCTTTCTTTGTTCATGGCTGTTATATCCTTAAAAATCAATTCGTTAGTACAATGTATTTCAACAAGAGAAAAAACTGACTTCTTGTGTATTTCTGTCACGGCTAAAGCCTATTGATAGATTTATTCTTATCCGCTCCATCCTGAAGGACGGAGTAAAAGGAAGGCAATAAAGCCCAATTATAAGCACTTAATTGGTGACTAAAAAAGACCGACCTTCCTTAGTCTTTTTTCCGGATATAGACGTTGTTGCTGATGGATTCCAATCGCACGTCCGGCCCGCCACCGTTGACGGTTCCTTCCAACAAATAGCCAACAATCGGATGTTTTTGTTTTTTTGTTTTGAGATCAATATCCAGATCGGTGTAGACCTCACCCGTGATGGTTTTCATGGCAATGTTGCCTCCTTTGCTTTTGGGCCAGCTAAAATCCACGTAACCGCTGATGGTTTTGGCAAATACCGCTCCTGAAGCACCTTTAATGTCGATGTTGCCGTTGATGGTTTCCAGTTTTAGTTTGGCATTTTTAGGTAAGTACACCTGGTAATGAATTTTGCTGCACACATAATAATCGGCACCGTTATGCTCTGTCCGCCAACTGTATTTTTGGTCAGGGCAATCTTCGGCTTTTCCGTCTTTGAGCAATTCTTTGTCAAAGTCTGTTTTGAGGAAAATTTCGTCAGATGTTGACCCTGATTCGACCGTTAGCGCATTGTTCAATCGCCCGCCGTTGATGACCGCTGCGATACGTACCGATACTTCTGCTTTGTCCCAATACCGCACCTGAATGCTGTCGGCAAATCTGAGGTTGAGGTTAACGGTTTGGCTTGTGGAGAACGGAAATTTTTTTTCAATTATTTTCTGGGCAAAAGCCGCGTTGACACAAAGACCCAGAATCAACAGGAATGAGAATATTTTCATGGCAGTATGCGTTAGACAGGGTTATTTTTGTTTACGGAGATAAATATTACTGCTGATGCTTTTCAGTTGGATCTCTACACCGCCGCCGTTGGTAGTAGCGTCAATGTTATGTCCTCCTCCCACCTTTGCGAGTCCATCTTTAGAGGTCTTCGTACCAAGGTCAAAATCCGTGTACATTTCTCCACTGATGGATCGCAGGCTCAGATTGGCTTTGGCATTGGCAGGCATCGTTACGTCAATCGCTCCGCTGATCACGGAGATAGAAGTGGGTTTTTCCTGATTCAGGCTCGAATACACCACTTTTACATCTCCGGCAGTTGTATTGGCCACCACAGGACCTGTAACATTATTCAGTTCAATTTTGCCGTTGTTGGTTTTTATTTCCAAGTCTCCCTCTACATTATTGACCGTAATATTGGCTTGATTCCAATTGGTTTGCTCATAAAAAACCGCCGTTTTCTTGGGTACACGCAACGTATAGGTTACATGCTTTCGCGATGCTTTTTCAATTTTTAACAGGTTACCTTGGGTCGTAACAGACAGTCCGATACCGGTGTTGTCAACGGCAGTATTATAGAGTGCTTTCAGCCCTTTGGCCTGTTCGGGCGGCGCCTGAAAGCCATTCCCATTGATAATAACTTCGTCGCCATCGTAGCCTTCGATTTTGATATTACCGGCATCCATCTCAATGACCACTTTCCGCTCTTTGGCATTCGGAAATTTAGCCTTGAATTCCTGAGCAAAAGCTCCCCCGAAGCACCCTAAAAACAGGGCGCTCAATAAAATGTTTCGTTTCATGGTTTGATTGTGAGTACTAAAGCACTCGTTAGTGGTTATTTGCTAATTGTAAGATTTTTTTGGGTGTTGTAAAAAAGACGAAGATTTGGAAAGTTTGGTATTTCATTAATTATCAGGCTTTACAAGTCTGGCTGTATGGTTATGAGGTTGAATTTTTCTTCAATTGATTCAAGTGCGTAACTCCTTCTTCGGCTTTCATACGCACTACATCCATTACTTCTTTATTCCCGGCCAAACGCTGCATTTCTTCCGCCGCCCGTTTTTCTTTGATGGAAACCAAAATTTCTATCAGCGTCAATTGGACATTTGGATCGGTCTGAATACGGAGCGATTGAATCAAACCTTCGCGTGCCAACGGTTCATTTTCAAAATGGCTCAATGCCTGACACGCCGCCAAACGCACGTTTACATTTTCATCAAAGTTCATGGTATTGATGAGCATTTGTGTGATGTCGGCATCTACTTTCCCCAATTCCACGCTCTGATTAACCGCGTGAATGCGCTCACTCGCCGAGGTTTGGTTTACTTGCTCGAACCGGAGGGCACTTTTCATCGCCGCTACTTCTGCATTGTCGGTTTCAGCTTGTGCTGAGGTGCGATTTGTGTACATCAAACCACCCGCAAATCCTACCAAAAGCAGCGTTATACCTGCCGCAATGCGCATTCCCCAGGAAACCAAAGGGCGAACTTTAGGTTGCACTTTAGGTTGCGTATTGAGTTGAGTTACAATCCGATAACTGGTGCCTGCTGACGGTTGTTGCTTACGTGATTTGGCAAAATACCGAAACTGCTCGGCGTGTAACTGTAAATGGTGTGGAATATCGTCCTGTTGAAAAAAGTCGCGCAGTTCGCGCTCCTCCTCCAGCGTGGTTTCACCTTCGTAATATTTATCCAATAACTTTTCAATAGCGTGATTCATAATTGTTTGCTTTTAAATACCCGTCCCTGACCTCTTTCCGTGCTCTCGACAAAATCACCCGTATATTGTTGATATTCAACCCCGTTACCTGTTCAATTTCTTCAAAAGAATATTCTTCTACGTCTCGTAAATGGAGAATCAGTTTTTGCTGTTCGGGCAGGGCCTCCATCAATTGACGCATGAGCGCTGCGCTGTCGGCCAACTCCGTTTGCTGATACGGCGAAATACTTTCTGCGTCTACATCATGCAGATCAGCATCTTCCGTAGTGGTTTGGTACGCTTTTGATTTCAGTTTATCCAAACACAGATTTCGGGTCATTTGTACCGCAAAAGCCTCTACACTTTGATACGATTCCAATTGCTGACGATTGGTCCAAAGCTTCAACAACACTTCCTGCAAGGTATCCTCTGCCTCTTCGCGGTTGCGAAGAAACAGCTTTGCCAACCTGAAAAGTCGGCCCTGTGTGGGAAGTACCAGTTGTGTAAAGGCTTTTATATCCATTTCAAGAGCATAGACGACTGAGCCGAAGAAACATTACAAGGTAGTCGTAACTTTTTACAATTATTTTTCATTGCGAACGGAACTCAAAGAAATTGAGGTGTTTATGTAACCTTTTTTGGCAACCGCAGTTTCCACGTACAAATCTTCTAAAACCATTTTCTATCCATTTGTATGAAAAAAATATTCATTTTCATGATTCGACCGATTTTGTTGTTATCCATTTTTACTCACTTCGGTTTTGCACAAAATGAAGTCTCCATCCATCAAAAAGTAGCCCGAATTGATTCTTTTTTAACCTCATTGGCCAATCATCATTTATTCAATGGCAGTATTTTGGTAGCTGAGCAGGGACAGATCATTTATAAAAAATCGGCAGGCTACGCAGATTTCGGGCGCGGCATCCCGAATACCGACACTACTCGTTTTAATTTGGCTTCTTTGTCCAAACCCTTTACGGCCATTGCCGTTTTGCAATTGATTCAAAAAGGGAAATTAAAATTGGAAGATACTTTTGTTACCTATTTTCCTGATTTCCCTTATCCTGAAGTTACCATTAAGCATTTATTGACCCAAACTTCCGGCGTTCCTGTAGTGGAAAGATATGAAGATGAATATATAAAAGCGCATCCCAAAGAGACTATCAGTAATCAAACAGCGTATGAACACCTGGTCACCTTGAAAAAACCATTGAACTTTACTTCGGGGAACCGATGGCAATACAATAATTCCAATTATTTCTTATTGGCTTTGTTGGTGGGAAAGGTCAGTCAGGTGCCTTTTACTGCCTATATGAAAAAGAATATTTTCATCCCCGCAGGCATGAAAAAAACGTATATTCGGGAGGCGGGTATGGACAATACAACCCGCTATACGCTGCTCAACTTTTACAGTCCAACCTACCACAATGTTGATTCGCTGAATCCTTCAGAACATTACACCTATTATCATTTAGGCGCCTTAACGGGTTCCAATAATATTATAAGTACGTTAGAAGACCTGTGGAATTTTGACAATGCCTTTAACGCCGGAAAACTCATTTCTTCGGCGTTGATGGAAACTGCCTTTACGCCTGTCACCTTGAACGATGGGAAACCATTCCGCATGGGCAGCAGCACCCGCTCCTACGGCTTGGGTTGGAATGTGTACACGAGTAAGACAAATCCGGCCGATACCTCTATTTTTCACGATGGGCGCATCGTTGGCTTAACTACTTTTCTGCACCGAAATCTCACTAAAAAACAGACCGTCATCTTTTACGATAACACCGACAATAATCCGATACAGGTCATGGTTTCCATTTCCAATCTACTGAACGGCAGTCCTCCTTTACCCGTTCGACTCACCAAATCATTGGCGAAACACTATGGAGAGGTATTGGTTACAAAAGGAATTGATGCTGCCGCATCTACATTTAATGAATTAAAGAATGACAGCACAAATTATTATGTGGATGAGCTGGAAATGAATCGTTTAGGCTTTGATTTGCTCAGTGCGCCTTTTCCCAATCATAATGAGTTATCGTTGGAAGTATTTAAGATCAATACGTTGCTTTATCCCAAAAGCGGTAATACGTACGACAGTTACGCCCATGCGTTGGCGAAAAGCGGCAAGAAAGAAGAAGCCATTGCCATGTACCGAAAGTCAATTGTTTTATCTCCAAACAATGAAGACGGGAAACGGGCATTGAAGGCGCTATTGGAACAAAAAGAGTAACCACAGGAAAGACTTCGGAGAAGTCAAACCTTTATAGACTATTGGAACAAAAAGAGTAACCACAAGAAAGACTTCGGAGAAGTCAAACCTTTGTAGACTATTAGAACAAAAAGAGTAACCACAAGAAAGACTTCGGAGAAGTCAAACCTTTGTAGACAAACATTTGTGAACAAACATTTAAAAAAAATAAAAAATTTCTGTAACCTTCTTTCAAACCCGGAGTTACCACGTACAAATCACCTGATAAACCATCCTTACACGATTGAATGCTCTAACGGATAACGCACTTATGCTTCGGGTAAAAGCCGGAGACCTCGACAAGATGGGGTTGCTCTTTGAGCGCTACAATCGTCCGCTGTTTGCTTTTTTGTACCACATGACGGGCCAAGCCCACGCTTGCGAAGACTTAGTACAAAATGTGTTTTATCGGATGTTGAAGTATCGTCATACGTTCAACGGCGAAGGAGAATTCAGGACGTGGATGTATCATTTGGCCAGAAATATCCTGAATGATTCCTTCCGACAAACCGAACGCTGGGGAGGCCATCCGTTCGATATAGCCGACTTAACGGATAAACTTGGTGGCGGAATTGCGGCAGACGAACAACTTGAGAAACAGCAGGAAATGGACGCCCTCCATAATGCATTGGAGCGACTGAGTCCTGAACATCGCGAAGTACTGATATTGAGTCGGTTTCAGGAATTAAAATACGACGAAATAGCTCAAATTTTGAATACGACCGAAGGTGCCATAAAAGTAAGAGTACACCGGGCCTTGGGTGAGTTAAAAAAAAATTTCTTAAAAATTGAAAATGGAAGCAAAGCTCATGAACTGTGAAAACGCAAAAGAACGGCTAACGGGCTGGCTAAGTAACCAACTAACGGCCTCCGAACGAAAAGCAATAGATAATCATTTGGCAGAATGCCCTGATTGTCAACAGGAATTTGAAACGGATAAAGAGCTTTGGCAATTACTGGGGAAAGCCGCTGTTGCACCCGAACCAAGCGGAGCCATGCGCGAAGGATTCTACGCCATGTTGGACAATTATAAAAAGACCGAAGCAAAGAGAAGCCGTAACTCATGGCAGGACTTTGTTGAAAAGTTTCAGCAATGGTGGACACCTCCATTAGCGCTTCGGGTTGCATATAGTGCCTGTTTGTTAAGTATCGGTCTCTTTGCCGGTTATTGGCTAAACCGCCCGCAGGATGTTAAAATGGAGGCACTTACCACGGAAGTGCAGGAAATGCGCCAGATGATGATGCTTTCGCTCATCGAAAACCCCTCCGCCAGCGAGCGCCTCAAAGCCGTGAGTTATACCAAAGAAATCACCGAAGTAGACGATAAAGTTTTGCAGGCGCTGTTTACGACGCTCAATAACGACCCTAATGTAAATGTACGGTTGGTGACGCTGGAAGCCTTGGCTGAGTTGGCCCACGATCCGGACGTCCGGCAAGGTTTGGTACTATCGCTTTCGAAACAGGAATCGCCGTTGGTGCAGGTGGCTTTGGCCGATGTGATGGTAAAACTACAGGAAAAACGTTCCATCAAAGCATTCCGACAAATGTTGCGCCGCGAAGATTTGAATGACCTCGTCAAAACCAAAATCCAACAGACCATTAAAGATTTGTCTTAAAAACCAATAATCAATCCAATAGCTATGAAACGTTTTATTATCCCCTTTTTAGCGGGAGTGGTACTTTCTTGTACCCAAGCACCCGCCCAAACGCAGGAATTCAAGGAGCAGATTGCCAAAGAATACACGCTCAAACAAAATGCCGCTTCCAGTACATTGGCCATTTACAACCTTAACGGAAATATTAAAGTAGAAGGTTATTCCGGTGATAAGGTAGTGTTGGAAATTGACAAAACGATTTCGGGCAAAACCAACGAAATCTTAGAGCAGGGCAAAGCTGAATTTCAATTGATGTTTGAACAAAATGAAGACAGCGTCATTGTGTATATCCTCGAGCCTTACGACACCCGCCCCAGACGCGATTGGAAAGGGCGCAATTACAATAAACACATTGAATATCGGTATAATTTGGATTTCAAGGTCAAAATTCCTTATTCGATGAACCTGCACGCTTCCACCATCAACGGCGGCGATGTAACGGTCAAAGATGTTGCCGGAGCCTTGCACGTATCCAATGTAAACGGCGCCATTACGCTGACCAACGCCAAAGGCCCAACTGATGTACGTACCATCAATGGAAATGTAACCGCCAATTATACAGCTATTCCTCCGGGAAGATCGGACTATAAAACCCTCAACGGTGACATCCGAATTACGTATCCTGCCGCACTCTCCGCCGATTGTGAATTTAAAACCTTCCACGGCGAATTTTACACCGATTTTGAAAACGTTGAATCGTTGCCTGTCAAAGTAGTTAAAAACCAAGATCAAAAAGCGGACAAAACCACGGTCTACAAACTGAATACCGAAACGTCCGTTCGAATCGGCAACGGCGGCAAAACGTTTCGTTTTGAAACATTCAACGGAAATATCTACCTCAAAAAACAATCATAAACCAATCCTTTCATGTCATTCATATTCCCCGGACATGAATCTAAACACCAGTCCCTTCGGGGTAAGGCGACGCATCAATCCTATGAAAATCAATAAAGTAACATTCGCATTTTTTGCAATCGCAGCCGTGAGTTTTGCAGGCCCTTTGGCCGCTCAGAACGAAATCAAAGAACAATTGACCATTCCATTATCCGATCCCAACAAGCCCGGTACATTGCGGGTAAGTCTGATCAACGGCTCTATTAAAGTAACGGGTTATGCCGGCAAAGATGTCGTCATTGATGCTACCGCAGAAGCCTATAGTGGAAAGAAAACGGAAAGTAAAAACGACGAATTGGCGGCCGGTATGAAAAAACTTTCCACTCGCGGCGGCATTGAAGTAACCGCTGAGGAGCGTAACAACAACATAAAAGTGAGTGCTTCCTTTATGAAGCGTGCGATGGATTTAGCGATCAAAGTACCGCAACAATTTTCACTTACCGTCAGCACAATCAACAATGGCGATATTGTGATCGAAAATGTGACGGGCGTATTGGAAATTAACAACGTCAACGGAGCCATTCAGCTCAATAACGTAGCCGGTTCTGCCGTAGCGACAACAGTCAATGGAGAAGTAAAGGCCAATTTCAAGAGCGTTACGGCCGAATCGCCGATGGCCTTCACTTCGCTCAATGGTCGAATTGATGTAACGTTCCCGCCTTCGGCCAAATTCAATGTAAAACTTAAGTCTGACCGTGGAGAAATTTACAGCGACTTTGATGTGGACGTGGACAAAACCGAGCCTAAATCTACCAAAGTAACCAAAGACGGTATGTACAAAGTAAGCATCGACGATTGGGTACAGGGCAAAGTGAACGGCGGCGGCAGCGAAGTGATGATGAAAAACATGCACGGCAATATCTACATCCGCAAAGCGAAGTAACCGGAAAGAACGTCGGCGAGGTTTGGAACGGGGGCGCCCAGCCCTCGCCGACGTTGTAACAAGACAATTAACAACATACAGCCATTATTTCAATGAATCAACTAACAAAAATTGCTTTAAGCCTTTTCTTTATGATAGGACTTAAGGCAATTTCTTCCGCCCAAACTGCGCAAGTAGAAACGATCATACAACGCGAAATGAAGGAGCGCCGCATCCCCGGACTTCAAATAGCTGTAGTACATAAAGGCAAGGTTGTGCTTTCCAAATCTTATGGCATCGCCAACCTTCAATATTCTGTTCCCGTTACTCCCAAAAGCATTTTTCAGATCAATTCCTGTACCAAGGCTTTTACGGGTGTAGCTATCATGCAATTGGTGGAGGAAGGAAAAATAGACATTGAAGCACCCGTTTCCCGCTACCTCGATGGTCTTCCCGAACCTTGGCAACCCATTAAATTACGCCAATTATTGACGCACGTTTCGGGAATTCCCGATATTCTTCGTGTGTTGGAATCGGCACCTTCAGGTTTGAGTGAAGAGGCCGCTTGGGCAAAAACCAAAGCCGCTCCCATGAATTTCCCTACGGGAACACAGTTCAGTTACAACCAAACGAATTATGCGTTGTTGGGAAAGATCATTGATAAATACCGCGAAAAACCGTTTGCACAGGTTTTCAAAGAATTGCAGTTTCAGGTAGCCGGAATGCCGAATACCGGCTTTGGTGACCATCGAGATGTGATTCCCAACTTTACCCAAAGCTACCGATACGTTTCAAACCTTGACGGGCAAAAATTGAATGAGGAAAAACTCATCAATTTTAACTCAGAGTTCCCGCCGTTTCGACGAACGGCTTCCGGGATGAACAGCACCGCAGAAGACATAGCTCGTTGGATCATTGCTTTACAACAAGGAAAATTGCTGAAAACCAAGGCCGCACTTAAAACCCTTTGGACCGCAGGAACGTATAACAATGGCTCTCCTACGCAGTGGGCCTTGGGATGGATGACGAAACCTCGCCCCAAACATTCGGCCATAATCGCCACCGGTGGCGGACGGTCGGCCTTTTTTGTGTATCCCGAAGATGATCTGGCGATTGTGGTGCTAACCAATTTATCGGGCGCTTCTCCCGAAGATTTCATTGATGAATTGGCCGGCTGTTACAATCCTGACATTCCCGCTTCCGACCCAATTACGGCGCTTCATATGCTGTTACGCAAAAGCAATTTTGAGAATTCAATTGCCATTGTACAGAACGAAAAAAAGAGAAATCCCGATTTTCAGCCCAACGAAAATGATCTCAATGATTGGGCATATCGAATGTTGAGCCGAGGCCAAAAGAAAGAGGCACTCGAAGTTTTCAAACTGAATGTCAGCCTCTATCCCGAAAGTTGGAATGTATATGACAGCTACGGCGAAGCACTTTTAAAGAATGGAAAGAAAGATGACGCCGCCCAAATGTATAAGAAGTCCATTGAATTGAATCCTAAAAATGAAAACGGCAAAAAGGAATTGGAAAAGATTCTGCAAACACCGTAAAGTTCAAGATTTAAACGTTAAAGGGTTAAGAGGCAAGCCTTCTTAACCCTTTTATTTTAGCTGCTTTCTCCCTCTTTTTATCCGCCGGCTTTTACGCTTAAGCCTTCGATCTCCACGCTTCACTTGGCTTTTCCTGCACCTCACAATCATTCTTTTCAGCCGTCGCATTTCATCGTACAATTTTGTACCATCAAACAGCCCGAAAACAAATTACGCGAATGACCGCCATGAAAACAGTTATTTTCAATATATCAGGAAGCAGTAGGCTAACACCTCTCTTTTTCAGCCTATTGCTTCTTACTTTTTCTTCCTGCACGGTATTCAAAGGCGAGAAAATGACCAAAACCGAACTTTATTTCGGTCTTTCAAAACCCGATGGTTCGATAGTGTCAGCAAGTGCGTGGCAGTCATTTGCCGATACGGTCATTGCCAAAACCTTTACCGAAGGCTCTACCATTATCGACGGTCAGGGGCAATGGTTGGGCCACAACGGCAAATTGGTATCGGAGCCTTCCAAGATATTGATCATTCTTTCCAAACTCACGCCCCAACGCTCACAACAAATTGAAATCATCCGCGAAAAGTACAAAAAATACTATCAACAGGAAGCCGTAATGCGTGTAGACGAGCAGTTGAAAGTAGGCTTCTAATCGTTAAAATTTCTCCCATGAAAAACATCCTTCTCTTTTTCATCTTTTTATTTTTCACTATTACCGGCATGACACAAACAAAAGCAGCGGGCGAATACAACTTAGTGGGTATTCATGACATGGCCGCAGGAATCAGATTAACAGAACAGGGTACCTTTGAATTCTATTACATGTACGGCGCCGTTGACCGCTTTGCCAAAGGCACCTACACCGTAGAAGGCAAGACCATAAAGCTGAAAAGCGACAAAGAAGCCGGCAAGGATTTTACGATCACCAAACAAAGTAAGACGTCCAAAGGCTACACCATCAAAGTTGCCGCGCCCAACCCGATGCTGGCAAAATACGTAAAATGTATTGTGTTCAACGGCAAAGAACAATCGGTTGAGTTTGTGAATGATAAAGGTGAATTACGCCTCAATACGCCTCATGTTGATAAGATTTATCTCCAACACGAGCTCTTCCCCGACATTGCAACTGAGATCAAATCCGAAACCAACGACAACAATTATTTCGAAGTTGGCCTTAATCCTTCATTACAAATGGTGAGCTTCAAAGGAATTGATTTTACGTTAACCGACGGTACGCTTACCTGTCTTCCCAATTATTTCATGCCTTTCCAAGACATTAAGTTTGTCAAAAACTGATTTGAGCTGTATCATAATCAATCTTAAAAATCATACAAAATCAGCGTTCCAACATTCACATTAACTACCCTTTTATAGATCATGTCAAACATCAAAACCAAAATAGACGAATTTGAAGTTCGCGACCTGGAAGACAACGGAATCCTGCGTATTTATGTAGAACACAATACCGAAATGGGCAATCGCGGCGTGCCGGGCATTCAGGTGTGGTACACCATCGCGGGCGGCACTTCCATTGTCAATTTTGAGCCGCTTCACGTAGAGCGTTGGGCGTATCAGGCACAAAAGCAAAATGTGCAGGAATACCTGCTTACCGACTATTCATGGACCACTTACGACGATACTTACATCAAAAATTATTTGGTTGTAGACGAAAAGCTTAAAGCAAAAGTGGAAGTAAAGGTTCGCAGCAAAAAAGCGCCAATCGTCCGCGAATACGACTTACCTTTTTCATTGGAAGAGTAAATTGGCTTTTATGGCGCTCTTCTTAGTATTCTTGTCGATAGTCGGCGGTGCTGTTATTTTATTTTTAGGCGTCTGCTTCTTTAAGGTGAAGAAATTGTTTTTTGGTAAATCAACTTCCAAAAATCCCAAAAGTGGTTATTTCAAAATTGCTCCTCAGCGGGTCGTATGGCGAAGTACACTTTTGGGATTTATTTCTTTTCGAGAATATACCATTGACGAAGCCGATTATGATTCGTTTACGATTATCAATCGGAATTTTGCCAAAGACAAGCGTTACGCCTACTATCAACAATTGTATTTCAGCGTCGATTTAAGCTTTTTTGAACCGATCAACAGCTATTATTCCAAAGATCAGCATTTCATCTATTTTAAAAACGTCAGATTACCTGATTCCAATGCTGCCAATGTAGCTGAAATTGAGCCGTTTATCGTAGCCGATGCTCAAAACGTTTATTATCAGAGTACCCTCATCTCCCGCCACGCAAGCCAATTCACCAAAATCAGTCATTACCCCAATATATACAAAGCGCCTGATGTGGTGTTTTTTGATTATCATATTTTTGAAGAAGCCGATGCGGCAACATTTGAGCAAATTAACAGTTCT
Source organism: Runella sp. (assembly GCF_965279615.1). Taxonomy (NCBI): domain Bacteria; kingdom Pseudomonadati; phylum Bacteroidota; class Cytophagia; order Cytophagales; family Spirosomataceae; genus Runella; species Runella sp. The sequence goes on from NZ_OZ257252.1 coordinate 2,431,730, forward strand.
GTTTCTCAAAATTATTTCAGAGATAAGACGAACGTCTACTTTTTTACAGAAAAGCTAAAGCAAGCTGACTCAAAGACTTTCATGCCTTTAAATACCAATTATGGCCGAGATAAAAAACGAATCTTTTTTCAGGAACACAGTATAAAGGAAGCAGATTACGACAGTTTCAACGTGCTGGATACCGACAACGCCTTGGACAAAAACAATCGTTTTTTTCAAGGCAAAAAGCAACTAATTCAGGCATCCGAAAAAGGTACAATTGAAAATCCGGCTTCCAATACCGACTAAGAAAAATAGCAATTTTACGCTCACAATTACATTTCTTAATATACTTCAAACCCCAAACAGTCGTTGAATATCATCGGCTGTTTTTTATTTTCATATCCTTATTCGTAAATAAAAATAGCCTTTGAAGCTAATTTACCCCTATTTTTGTTCGCGCTGCCGATCAAACAAGTTTATAAAAACCATTTTGCTGAATGAATCGGATTCTTTGGTGTTTTTTTCTTTTTTTCACAACTCAGTGGATCTATGCCCAACGGGCGGGAGTTTATCAGTTTGAGAAAAATCTGGAAGAAGAATCAGGGAAGTTGCCGGCGCTGAAAGTATTGGGAGAAGAAGGCGTATTTAAAGAAGATGTGCTTCCCGAACTCAAAAACGCCAAACGTCCGGTGTATCATTTTGAAAAAAATTGCGGTCTTCAATTTGACAATCGAGCCGCCAATGGTTTTCTGAAAGATTCGTACACGATTGAGATTTATTTCAAATTTGCGGCACTGGACAGCTGGAAACGCGTCATTGATTTTAAAAATCGCAAGTCGGACAATGGCTGTTACATTTATGACGGCAAACTCAATTTCTACAACTTTGCCTTGGGAACCCGTGCTCCCGTGCGCGCCAACGAATACACCCATTACGTGATCTCGCGCAACGGAAAAACCAAGCAACTCAAAATGTACGTGGACGGCGAATCCAAAGTAGAATTTACCGACCAAAACGACGAAGGGGTTATTGACGAAGACGGCGTATTAAACTTCTTTTATGACGATCTGATCGTCAAAGAAGAAGCAAGCATCGGAGCAGTAGCCATTATCAAACTCTTTGATTATGTGGTAATTCCTACCGAAATAAAAAACAGTTTTATCAAGCTGAATGAGTTGGTACTGAAAAAATCTTCTGTTCGGCCCATAGCCGTTTCGCCTCCTCCCGCTTCTCCATTGCCCGAAGTAAAAACGCCTGCTGCTACTACCAACGAACCTGCAAAAGCGCCCTCATTGGTATTGAGCGGCCAAGTTCAAAACGAAACGAATCATCAAGCCGTCAAACAGCCAACAATATTGGTTTTGGATAAAAACAATGTGGAAAAACAGCGCCTCAAAGGCACTGACGATGGGTTATTTAAAATTGCAGGCGAGGTAGGGCAAGACCTGTATTTTATGGTGGAAGCCGAGGGCTTTTTCCCTTCAAGTATCCACTATACTGCTAAAGAATTGGCCGAGAAATCAAAATCCGGCACTATTTTCAACCTAAAACCCGTTACAGTCAGTGGAAGTATCGTGTTGAACAATATCCGATTTGTGCAGGGGAAACCTGAACTTCTCCCCGAATCAGAAGAGGATCTGAATCGTTTGTGGATGTTTATGCGCGATAACCCTGTAGCCGAAATCGAATTACAGGGACATACCGACAACTTGGGAGATTTCGACCTCAACTTAGAATTATCCCGGCAACGCGTAGAATCTGTAAAAACTTTTCTGATTTCAAAAGGAATTGCTGCTCAACGTATCAGTGGGCGCGGATTTGGTTCTACGCGCCCCATCGCCAACAATAACCGCGAAGAAACCCGTCATCTGAATCGACGGGTAGAATTCGTCATTAAAAAATTAAAATGAAAAACTCTCTTGTCATCCCTACTTTGTTTGTCTTGTTTTTTACCGGTTGTAAACACGAAGAAACGCCTGTAGATCCGGAATCCGATAATTTTTCGGAGACTCCTACCAGTCATGTCGTTCAACCCGCCGATGACCTCAACGAAGCTTCCGGTTTGGCCGACAGTTTTAAACAGCCGGGGCTTTTGTGGTCGCACGAAGATGCGGCGTCTCCCGACGAAATTTTTTTATTAAATCGCGACGGAACAATCGTCGGTAAAATGAAAACGCCTTTTCCCAACTACGATTGGGAAGACATTGCCATCGGCCCCGGACCACAAGCCAACGAAACTTATCTTTACCTCGCCGACATTGGCGACAATGCCATTAATTTGGACATAAAGCGCATTTATCGATTTCCCGAACCGGCCGGTCTGACGTCACCCATCACCAACTACGACCGCATTCAATTTCGCTATCCTGACGGTTCTTACGACGCCGAAACCGTGCTTCTGGATCCACTTACCCGCGATTTATTTATTGTTTCAAAATGGGAAAGTAAGGCGCATTTGTACCGTTTGGCCTACCCCCAATCAACGACGGAGGTGATTACGGCCGAGAAGTTGGGAGAAATGACCATTGGCAGCGACCTGACGGGAGGCAGTATTTCAACCACGGGTAAAGAGATCATTGTGAGAGGGTATACAGGAATTCATTATTGGAAACGCGCTACCACAGAGAAAGTCGGAGACGTATTGCTCCGCGCACCGGCTAAAAGCTTACCCTATATTTTTGAACCACAGGGAGAAGCCGTTTGCTTTGACAAAGACGGCAAAGGGTATTTCACCCTCAGTGAACGCCGCAACGTCCCAAGTGTTAATCTTTATTTTTACGCCAGAAAATAGTGTAGGGGAAATGTAGGGGCAGGGTTTACCTCTGCCCGAAAACGGACAAATTTTTACGCCAAAAGGTTGTCGAGCCTATTTCCACTCGTTAAGCTCTACCAAATACCCATCAGGGTCAGCAAGGTAAATTTGCACAACCCCATCAAAACGTACCTGTTTGTGAAACGGCAGTTTGAGCTTCGTTAAATAAGCTTCGGCTTTTTCCATGGAAGCCACAAAGACCGCAAAGTGGCTGCCGTTTCGGTCGTTGACCACCGGTTGTGTACGTCCTGCCAATAAGTGAATTTGTTGATCTGTTCCGATCTTAAACCAAGCGCGGATGGCTTTAAGATTATCAGGCACTTCAAGGCGATCCAGTTGCAAAACTTCTCCGTAAAATTTGGCACTTGCCTGAATATCGGCTACCTGCAACGCAATATGGTTGTGTTTTACGATTCCAATCTTATCCTGTGCAAAAGCCGAACCGGAGGTAAATAGAACAAGGCAAAAGGTATAACGAAAGAAGGATTTCATGAGAAAATTATTTTAGAATTATTTGTCACCGGAAAAAGGTTTCTTTGAGCAGGATATACCCGAATAGGCTCCTCCGGAGCGACAATAAAATTTACAGCCATCCTTTTACCAATTCCTCCCACTCTTTTTCCAGTGAATACGCGGGCATTTCGGCACGGGCGCGCCGGTACCAATAGCCGGCATTCCATTGGTCGCCTTCCTTGCGGTGCAGGTATGCGTGCAAGCGGTCATACTCACGAGTGCCCTCCCGCGACTGTGCTATTTCGTGCGCTTTTTCCCAGTCTCCTTTGGCATCATACCAAAGCGCCTGTACTACCTGCGTGCATTCTTTTGGGGGTTGAGACCCGGTAAGCGATGATTGAAATGTTATAAAATCCATGGTTGTCAGGGTTAAATTTTACTTCTAAAAAAATAATTCAAACTGATTTTACTCATCTTTTTGCAAAAACGGCATTAGTACTTTTGGCATACATTACCGTTAACATAATCTCTATTTTATGTACATTCTTGTATTTTTCGTAGCTCACTGGTATTTATCATTATTGATGCAAACCTTTTTTCTGCACCGTTATGCTGCTCACAAAATGTTTACGATGAGTCCTTTTTGGGAGAAGTTCTTTTACACGCTCACCTTTGTGTTCCAAGGCTCTTCTTTTCTAAGTCCCTACGCCTATGGCGTAATGCACCGCCTTCACCACGCGTATGCCGATACAGAAGAAGATCCTCATTCGCCAAGTTTTTCGTCGAGTTTGGTTGATATGATGTGGAAAACAAAAAATTATTACAATAATATTCTACACCGTGAAGATACCATTTCTGCCAAATTCAAAAAACAGGTCCCTCACTGGGAATTTATGGAACGCTTGGGAGATTATTGGATCGTGCGCATTGGTTGGGGGGTCTTGTATACTTTGTTTTACATCCAATTTGCCACGGCTTGGTGGATGTTTTTATTGTTGCCCATCCATTTTCTCATGGGGCCTGTGCACGGAGTAATCATTAACTGGTATGCTCATAAATACGGCTATACTAACTTTAAAGTAAACGACACCGCCAAAAACCTTTTGCCGTTTGACTTTCTGATGATGGGAGAATCCTATCATAACAATCACCACAAACTGGGAGGGCGCGCCAATTTCGGTATTAAGTGGCATGAATTTGACCCAACGTATCCGTTCATTTTATTGCTCAACGCCACAGGCATTATCAAGCTGAAACGCAATAATGACCTAAGCTATATGCCTGATTAAGTAGTTGAACAAGCTTTTTCGGCTTTACAGGAAAAGACTGGTCGGGTTGTGAGCAACGGCAACGGCCGACCGTCCTTCACACGGAGAGTGCATCCCTGTGCGGAGGGTTGCTCACAACCCGACCCATTCATTAAGCCATTAACCGGAAAATAACCTTTTCTTTGTTATTTGTAAATGGCTTTCTTCGAAGATAAGAGCGTATTGGTTAACAAACCGCAAATGGTCATCAACCCTACTCCTCCGGGAACAGGCGTAATGTACCCGGATTTTGGGGCTACTTCGTCGAATTTCACATCTCCTTTGATAGCAAAACCGCTTTTTTTAGAAGCATCGGGTACGCGGGTGATGCCCACGTCTATCACAACGGCGCCTTCTTTGACGTAATCGGCAGTGATAAATTCAGGACGCCCTAGGGCGGCGATCAGAATATCGGCGCTTTGACACACTTCCTTCAAATTATGCGTACGGCTGTGGCAAATCGTGACGGTGCAATTGCCCGGATAGGCATTGCGCTGCATCAGGATACTCATCGGCAAACCCACAATTTGACTGCGCCCAACCACTACACAATGCTTGCCGGCCGTTTGTATCTTGTAGCGTTCGAGCATTTCCAGAATACCGTAAGGTGTGGCCGAAATATAGGCCGGCAAGCCTTTGCACATCCGTCCAACATTGATGGGATGAAATCCGTCCACATCTTTTTCAGGCGCTACTGCTTCCATGATCCGATTTTCTGAAATATGGGCAGGAAGAGGCAGCTGAACAATAAAACCGTCGACATCATCGTCAAAATTCAGGTCCTGAATATGCGAAAGCAATTCTTCTTCGGAAGTGGTATCAGGCAGGCTGATCAACGTTGATTTAAACCCAATCTCTTCACAGCTTTTTATTTTTGACGCTACGTATGTTTCGCTTGCGCCGTTGTTACCGACTAAAATAGCCGCCAAATGTGGCGTTTTTCCGCCTTCGGCCTTGATTCTGTCTACTTCTACTTTGATTTCCGCCTTCACTTCGGCAGAAAGTTTTTTACCGTCTAAAAGTTGCATTGAATTAATCGTTAAATCTTAATTATCAAGTAGATATTGTATTTCTACTTTCAAAACAGGAAGGTAATTGACAACAATTGCCCATATATTTACGGGCTCAATTGTATCATAGCCGTGTATGATTTTATTACGGGTGTCTACTATTCTCCGTGCATTGGAAATGGGAATTGTCGGTTGTATTTTGAGCAGATTATTAACCGCTTCGCCAATGATTTCTAAATTCCGTTCTACTGCATCCTGTAGCATATCATTGCCGGCATAGTTTTCATAAATTTGAGGAGTACCAATGTATTTCTCAATATTATCAATGCACATTCGTATATCAAAAAGATATTTTTTAGCAATGTTATTCATAGACTAACTCCTTCGTTTTATTAATCTCCTGAATAAAATAAGGGTTTTTCAATGAGGTTTCTGTAATTAAATCTATGTCTCTTTTAAAAAAAGCCTTCAATGTATCATAAAGCGACCACCATAGTTCGCCTTTTTCAAGTGGTTCAATTTCGTTTTGAAATACTATTAAAAAATCAATATCACTATCTTTTCCGAACCGGTTTGAAACTACTGAGCCAAAAGCATACACTTTCTCAAGCTTATGGGCTTGAAAAATGGCTTTCAGCTGGCTTAGGTTATCTTTCAGTAAGGGATTCATAGGTAAAGTTATTTCCCAAAATGAGGATTTTCTATAATACCAAACACATTGCCAAGCGGATCTTTTACCGTTGCCACTTTAATTCCATCTCCCACTTCCTGAATCTCCTGATCTGCTGTCGCACCCGTCGAAATCAGATGCTTCCAAGCAAGATCAATCTCTTCGACACCCCAATAGGTAGTTGTTTGAGTAGCGTTGGGATCAAGGCCTAATTCATAGCCGCCAACATTGAATCCTACGTAAAAAGGCTCGTCAAAATAAGGCTGAACACCGGTTGCCTGAATGTACCATTGTTTAGTAGACTCTAAATCAGACGCAGGGTAAATGACTGTTCGTAATCCAAGGAATTTCATAGGTATTCTTTGATTAATTTTTCTTTCAACATTGCCATGCCGACCGTTGCTTTTTCCTGAATAAAGGTTACGTATTTGGTGCTTCCGGACATCTCAGGCGTTTTGGGATCTACCACAAAAATAGGCACACGAGGCGGCACATAATAGACCAAACCGGCTGCCGGATAAACCACCAATGAAGTACCTACTACGATGAAGATTTCGGCCTGTTCGGCCATTTCTACCGCCGGCACCATCATGGGTACTTCTTCATGAAACCACACAATGTTCGGGCGTAACTGACTGCCCAATTCACATTTGTCGCCCAATTTAAGTTCCCAGCCTTCTATATCGTAAACCAATGAAGGTTCTTTGGTGCTGCGCGATTTATATAATTCTCCGTGTAAATGAAGTACTTTTTTTGAACCTGCCCGTTCGTGAAGATTGTCAACGTTTTGGGTAATGATCTGAACGTCAAAATATTTTTCCAGTTCTGCCAAAATCAAATGGGCAGCATTTGGCTCCGCCGTCAGTCCCTGCTTACGGCGTTCGTTGTAAAAATCCAGTACTAATTGGGGATTCCGACGCCATCCCTCCGGCGTTGCCACATCTTCAATACTGTACCCTTCCCACAGCCCATCCGAGTCTCGAAATGTTTTAATACCGCTTTCGGCGCTGATTCCCGCGCCCGACAGGACGACTAACTTTTTTTTGGCTGACATAAGTTTCCTCTACAAAACGTTGTAAAAATGGATTTACCTGCTCGTAAAATGCGGTAGGGTTGTCTAACCAAGGGAAATGATGTGCTCGGTCTATTACGCTGATGTTGGCAGCGGGAACCGAATTTTTCCAGTAATTCACCAATCCGTTGAGGTTATAACGCTGTCGCGATAATACCACCAATACGGGTACATTCCGTTGCCGTAAGGCAGTAATACAATCAAACGGCTCAGGAACAAATTTATTACTCACCCGACTTTTAATTGCTATGTTACTTACTTTCTCGTACAGAAAATCGGCGGCGATAGGCTCATGTAAGGTATCATGTACATAGGTAGCCGCCTGAAATGCCATAATTGCCCGCGCTCTTGCCAACGAATCCGTGGGCGTGATTTGGGTTTGGAGCCGGTCCTGTAAGCGTTCAAAACGTCGATTGATAACGTCCTGTGATAACATTCCCGAAAATCCGTATTCTTCGTAGCTGTCCAGGTAAGTGTTGCTTGGACTTGGCTTGATTTCCGACATTGATGTGGGATTGATAAGTACCAATTGCGCCAAATGCCCTCCTGCCTGCGACGCATATGCACAAGCTATCTTGGCGCCAAATCCGTGGGCCACAACTGACCATTTTGGAATCCGTAACACCATACGCAGCGCCTCAATATCCGCGACAGCCTTGGCAAAATTGACAGTTGAATCATTAATGACCGGGAATCGGCTTTTACCCGTAGCTCGCGGATCATAATAAACAACACGGTTGGTTTCCGACAGTTTTTTGATCAGGTCTTTTAAATAGCCCGACGAATTACCTACATCGCTCACTACCAACACAGGGCTTCCGCTCCCGACTATCTTGAAATATAAATTAGCCCCGCTGTTACAAATAGCCCATCCTTCCGTTTGAGCTTTTGCAAGAACCGATACCAATAAAAATGCAATAACGAGGGGTAAATTTTTTCTCATCCAGCCGAGTTTTTTCTTTGACAGGATTTCAGGCTTGACAAGATTACATCCTGTTTTTTCCTGAAATCCTGTCTAAAAATCATTATTGATTCAATTCGCTTATTTTCTGATAGATCATCACTTGATTAGAGGCCACTTTAGCAAACCCTCGCACATCATCACCCGTCCAGGCATTGTTCATTTCTCCATAACTTCCAAATACCGGCGACATCAGATCATAACTTGACTCAATTCCTTCCACATAAAAACGGTAAGGTGCCAATGTAATATGCACTTTCCCCGTCACATGCTGCTGTGTATCAGACAGGAATGTTTCGATATTACGCATCACCGGCTCCATAAACTGTCCTTTGTGAAGCAAGCTGCCGTACCAGTTGGCCAGTTGCTCTTTCCAGTACAATTGCTGTTCGCTCAACACGTGTTTCTCAAGCGTATGGTGTGCTTTAATAATCACTAAAGGCGCAGCAGCCTCAAAACCTACGCGTCCTTTGATGCCAATAATCGTATCGCCCACGTGAATATCACGACCAATCCCAAAAGGTGAAGCAATTTCAGCCAATTTTTGGATAGCTTCTACGGGTGAATAAGAATCTTCGTTGATACCAACCAACTCTCCTTTTTCAAATTGCAACGTAACACGCTCCGCTTCGGACTTGCTTACCTGCGTCGGAAACGCACTTTCGGGTAGGTATTTATCCGAAGTCAATGTTTCCTTTCCTCCTACTGACGTTCCCCAAAGGCCTTTATTGATAGAATACGCAGCTTTGTGCCATTCCTGATGCACGCCTTTTGATTTTAAATACTCAATTTCCGCCTCGCGCGACAAACGCAGATCACGAATCGGCGTAATAACTTCCGCCTCCGGCATAATGATCCGGAAAGCCATATCAAATCTTACCTGGTCATTTCCCGCGCCCGTACTTCCGTGCGCAATGGCCTGTGCACCGATCTCCTTGGCGTATTCAGCAGCGGCAATGGCCTGAAAAATCCGCTCTGCGCTCACCGAAAGCGGGTACGTATTGTTTTTGAGAATATTCCCAAACACTAAATATTTGATACACTGCTGATAATAATCTTCCGTTTTGGAAATAGTCACGTGTTTTTTCACGCCAAGTGAGTACGCGCGGTCCTCAATTGCTTTCAGTTCTTCTGCTGAAAAACCGCCCGTATCCACCAATACGGAGTAAATTTCGTAGCCTTTGTCTTCCGACAAATATTTGACACAAAAAGAGGTATCTAAACCTCCGCTAAATGCTAAAACAACTTTTTTACTTTCAGACATGGACTTCTACTTCTTAAATGTTATTTCGTTAATTCGGGCAATTGCCAAACGACGATGGATTTTTATACCCCCCCCGGATTGTGTGCGTACCAAATTTCTAAAACCCGAGTGGTCATCATCAATATGTTAGCGCAAAGTTAGGAGAATAACGACAAGGTTACCAAAAAAAATAAGCTCCGCTCGTCGTTTTTGAAACGCAGGTTGCGGGGCACATTCTTTAATGATTATCCAAGGTCTTTGTGATCTTGTCCAGATTGAGGCTGCGCGTCGATGCGTCAAAAATGGTTCGATACACTCCGTTCAAATCATACAGATCTTCGTGCTTTCCGCTTTCTGCCACCTCACCGCGCTGCATGACATAAATTACATCGGCGTCCATGATTTGAGAAATACTGTGCGAAATGATAACGACTGTTCTTCCTTTTTTAATGGCTTCGATGCTGTTTCTGATTTGTTCGGTAACGATGGCATCCAAACTTGCCGTAGGCTCGTCCAGAAAAATGATCGGAGGATCTTTCAAAAAAAGACGCGCAATAGCAATGCGCTGTTGCTGCCCGCCCGAAAGCATGGAAGCATCTGAGGTATATTGTTCGGGCAAATCTAAAATCTGATCGTGTAAAAAAGCCTTTTGAGCGGCTATCCGGATTTCTTCCGTTGTAGCATTGGGTTTACCGTAACGGATATTTTCCTCAATGCTACCTTTGAAAATGTGATTTTTTTGAAGCACTAAGCCAATATCATCCCTCAAGGCGTGCGTATCATAATCATTGAGCAAAATACCGTCCAGTGAAATACTTCCACTTGAAGGTGCGTAAAATTTTGTCAGCAAATTAATGACCGTCGATTTGCCTGCGCCCGACAATCCCACCAACGCTGTTGTTTTTCCACTGGGAATATGAATGCTGACATTTTTTAAGGCATGCACTCCGGTAGGGTAATAGAAATCAACATTTTCTAACACAAAATCGCCCTTTAACGGCTCCGAAATCATCTGTCCGAGCGATTCTGTTTCTTTTTTGGCGTCCAAAATACTGAAATAGCCTTCGGCATAGATCAAGGCATCATTCATTTCATCATAAATACGGTGCAATTGACGAATGGGCGCAGATACATTGCTGAACAGCATGATATGAAACATGATAGCACCGATAGAGATTTGTCGATCAAGTACTAAATAAGCCGTCAGTATAATAATAAGTACGACACCAATCTGCTCAATAAAAGACTTCAAGCCCTCAAAAATGAAACCGGTGCGCCGCGTCTGCAATTGCAGATCCATGAGTCTTTGTTGAAGAGTCAATTGCTTTTTCCCTTCGTATTGTTCTCTGACAAATGATTTTATCACCGAAATGGACTCAATAAGATTGATGAGTCCGTTGTTTTTATCCTCCCGTTGGCCTCGCAATTTGCGTCGAACTCCCTGAAGTTTCTGAGCTTGCCGAAAGCTTACGTAAAAATAAGCAGGCAACACACAAATTGCCACCAATCCTACGTACACATTGGCCGAAAACATTACCACCAAAGCCACAATCGCATTAGCAAACAAAGGAAGCACATCAATGAAAAAATTCTGAACAAGCTTGGTCAAACTCTCCACGCCGCGATCAATCCGAGTTTGCAACCGTCCCGATTGATTCGTTTGATTGGTATAAAAATCCATTCGATAGGTCAAAATCTTTTCAACGGCCGTTTGAGCCAAATGAAATGACACATTGATACGTAGTTTTTCGCCGTAAAATTTTTGCCCGAACTGAATAAAAATGGTCAGTATCTCTTTAGCAAAAAGAATTATCGAAATCAATCCAAGTAACGCAAGGCCTTCCGGCAATACTTTCCCTTCCCGCAGCAACAGATCAATTTTATCAACGGTATAACGCAACACCAAAGGATTGACCTGAGCAGTCAGTGAACCGAACAAGGTAAGTAACAATGTACCGATGATCAGCCATTGATAAGGTTTAAGAAAAGGAATAAGTCGATTAGTAATTTGTCTGATTTCCAAAGCAATAACTCTTTTTTGGGGTGGACATTAGGTGTGAATACAAATTTAAATTCCAAATTAAAAAAATAAACCCCGATTACCGGCAAAAATCGGCAATCGGGGTCATAAAGAAATATGAAATGCTATTTTAATGCGTCAATTCCAGCTCTTTCTGGCGATTGCGTGCCTTAGCTTCACGTATTTCGCGACGCAGCAGAATACGTTGTTTAATGCGCATCCAACGCTCGTACAATTTAGATTCTTTCAGAAAATCCCAAGGCGCTTTCTTTTCCGATTTTTGTACCTGCGCGGCATCATACATCATTCCTGTACAAAGACAGTTCTTACGGTTTGTCCGCGTCAGTACGTCGTAATTCACGCAGCTGGAGCAACCTTTCCAGAAGGCATCATCGGCCGGCAATTCACTGAACGTAACGGGCTCATATCCAAGATCCGAATTGATCTTCATCACGGCCAAACTGGTCGTGATTCCGATGATTTTGGCGTCCGGATATTTGGTCCGCGAAAGTTCGAAGGCTTTCCGTTTGATGGCTTTTGCAATACCGCTTTTGCGGTGGTCAGGATGAACGATCAACCCTGAGTTTGCCACAAACTTACCATGCTCCCACGTTTCGATGTAACAAAACCCTACCCAGTCTCCAAGCAGTGTTGTTGCTATAATGGCTTTTCCTTCGGCCATTTTTTCCTGAATATAGACAGGAGAACGTTTTGCTATTCCGGTTCCACGTTGTTTGGCACTTTCTTCCATTTCTTTACAAATGGTTTCGGCAAGGTGGAAATGTTTTTCTTCGGCTGTTTCTACGATGTATTCGTTAGCTACTATTTCTATGTTTGACATTGTCATTTATTGGAATTGAATCCTCTGCGGAGACAAATAATCCGCTTTGGTGTTAATAATTGAGTGATTTTTGGAAATTGAGCGAAAAAAGTTTGCTGCGTAGGCAAACGAAGATTAATGTGTCCTTTCGGACCTGAAAAAAAATGGCGTAATATGCGCGCAGCGAGTATGTGAAAGCGAGTGTGCCACCTTATAATTTGGTTTTTGAAAAAAACGTGACAAATATCGGTTAAATTGTATTCTGAATCCAATAAATAAACGATTTATTTTTTCCAATGGTTCAAATAAATCAGTAATGATTGGTAGACAATCCGTTAGCAGATTTTATAGCTTGATTGCTTTAAAATAATCACGAAAAGCCCGGTTCAAAAGAAACCGGATTTATGAATCTGGTCGGTAGTATCATTTTGAATTTTCAGCGTTATAGATATAAACCACCGGGCATAAGTATCATTAGTTTCCGACGTATTTTTACTTTTACTGTTAAATTAAAACAAACATAAGTGACCTCATGGAAAATCCATTTTGGAAAACCTCAATACGTGTGGGCGGTAGTTCGCTATTGATAGCCACATTGTTGAGCAGTAGTGTTTTCGCTCAATCTCCCGCCGTTCCTGAAGAAAATCGTTTTACTAAAAACGTTTTACTGGAAAAATTAGACGAACCGACTGAACTTGTTGTGTTGGCAGATCAGCGGGTCCTGTTTACCGAACGCAAAGGAAAAGTCAAGCTTTACAACCCCAAAAAGCCCGATACCTATAAATTGGTGGCCAATTTGCCCGTGTACTTCAAACAGGAATACGGTTTGATGGGAATCAATGTTGATCCGAATTTCAAAGAAAATAAATGGGTCTACCTATATTATTCTCCCGTTTCTACCGAAGCCGATACATCACAACGCCTGGTACGCATGAAATACGATACCGAACGCGATACATTGTTGCCCAGTACCGAACAGATTTTACTGCGCGTTCCCGTCAAACGCAACGATTGCTGCCACACGGGTGGGTCCATTGCGTGGGACAAGCAAGGCAACCTGTACCTCTCTACCGGCGACGATATCAATCCATTCGGCAATGATGGTTATGGTCCTTTGGACGGCCGTCCCGGGCGCGCAGGTTGGGATGGTCGCTCTTCCTCTTCCAATACCAACGATTATCGGGGCAAGATCCTACGTATCAAACCCCGCCCGGAAGGTGGGTATGATATTCCTGCCGGAAACCTTTTTCCTGTAGGTACGGCAAAAGCACATCCCGAAATTTATATTATGGGGAATCGTAACCCGTATCGTATCTCCATTGACCAACGCACCGGCTTTTTGTATTGGGGCGAAGTAGGTCCCGATGCCGGCAATGACAGCGAGACTCGTGGCCCGCGCGGGTATGATGAAGTCAATCAGGCACGTAAAGCAGGCTATTTCGGGTATCCGTTGTTTGTAGCCGACAATAAGGCCTATAACCGCTATGATATGGGCACCAAAGTATCAGGCGAACGTTTTGACCCGATGAAACCCATTAATGACTCACCCCATAATACCGGTTTAGTTGAATTACCTCCTGCCCAAAAAGCCTTTATTTATTATCCTTACGCTGATTCACCCGAATTTGGCCCTATCGTTGGCAAAGGCGGGCGTAACGCTATGGCCGGTCCGGTCTATTATTATGATGATTATCCGGAAAATGATGTAAAATTCCCCCGTTATTACGACGGTAAATTCTTTGCTTATGAGTGGATTCGTGACTGGATTCACCCCGTTACAATGGACAAAGAAGGCAATTTTGTGAGCATGGAAACCTTCATGCCCAATTCCAAATTCAACCACCCGATCGACATGCAGTTTGCCGTTGACGGTTCTTTGTACGTTATGGAATACGGAAACACATGGTTTGCCCAAAACGATGATTCTCGCTTATCACGTATTACATACAATGCCGGAAACCGCAAGCCGGTAGCTGTTGCGGCTGTAAGCAAAAAGGCAGGAGCTGCTCCCATGAAAGCAGTATTCTCATCAAAGGGCACAGTCGATTATGACGGCGACGCACTTACATACGAATGGAATTTCGGCAAAGGTCTTCCCAAAAGCACACTTGCCAATCCAACCTTCACTTACACCAAGCCCGGTGTTTATACCGCAACGTTGAAAGTAACAGACGCCAAAGGGAATTCTTCGACCGGCAATGTGGAAGTAAAAGTTGGTAATGAACCTCCAAAAGTGGAAGTAGCCGTTGCGGGGAATAAGTCTTTCTACTGGGAAAACAAACCCGTTAACTACGAAGTAAAAGTAGCCGACAAAGAAGACGGCAGCTTGGTCAATAAAAAAATAAATCCGGAAGATGTGACCGTAACGATTGATTATCTGGAAGGTTTTGACAAAACCATTTTGGCACAGGGTCACCAGGCGAATTTGGGATTTGCAACCGGTAAACGTCTCATGGATTTGTCGGATTGCAAAGCCTGCCACGACATTGACAAAAAATCCATCGGACCGGCCTATCGCCAAGTGGCAAAAAAATACAAAGGCGAGCGCGACATAGAGAGCCGCTTAGCTGACAAAATCATCGGCGGCGGCGGCGGCGTTTGGGGAGAGCAGGCCATGAGCGCCCACCCTCAAATCAAAAAAGATGAAGCCAAGGAAATAGTGCGCTATATCATGTCGTTGGCCAATGAAAAAGGCCCCGACAAAAAACCGCTCAAAGGAGAATACGTAACCGCTGCAAAACAAAAAGAAGGTTCTTATATTTTTACAGCAAGCTACACTGACAGAGGTAACGACGCCGTAGGACCTCAAACATCTACCACTACGGTTGCGCTCCGTCCTGCCAAAGTAAAAGCCGTACAAAATGATGAGGTAAAAGATGCTACCAAGGTGGAATTGCCTTCAAAATCAGAAGTATTGGCACCTGTCAAAAACGGCAGTTATGCGTTGTACAAAGACATTGACCTGACCGACATCAGTACCCTTTCATTCATGGTTTATACTGATCCAAGTCGTACTGTAGGCGGCAAGATCGAAGTACGATTGGATAGCCCGACCGGTGCTTTGGTTGGTGAAGTCGAAGTCCCTAACAACAAAATGGGAGTCGTGAGTACGGCGGTTCGCCGACCGGATGATAAGCTCCACAACGTTTATCTGGTATTTACCACTACTCAATCCGTTCCCGAGGCCAAAGGGCTTTTCGGTCTGGAATGGATTCAATTTAATCCCAACGGAGTAGCCAATACGGGTAAATAACAGAAACCATTCTTCTATAAAACAAAAAGCCGTTGCAGAACGGCTTTTTGTTTTATAGTTCTATCGCTAAGTAATTTGCCTATTGGAAAAGTGAGCCGGCATGATTTTGTTCTTACCTTTTGCAGCTATCTTTAAATTCGTTATCAATAATAGAAAACTACTGAAATCAATTCAATAAGCTTTCTGTAAAGGTTGACCGATAACTAAATTGCCCTTTTTAAAAACAAGTTTTAAATAACTTGTTCGTTCTAGTAGCTTCGGCCGATTCAATAAGAACATTTTTAATGATTGGGCCTTTTTCACAGCTGTTTCACTTTAATAAAACATTTTATGAAGACATATTTTTTCTCTTTTTGCCTATTGCTGAGTTTAGCTGCGGGCGCACAAACAGCACATATTGTGCTCAAATTGCCCCAAAATAACGATTTTATCGTTTCGCTGACAACCGAAAAGATACGTCACATCGAAGCTCCTTCCATTGGCCTGACCGACGTTGAGTTCTTAAACATCGGCGTATTCGATGACAGCACCAAACGCTGGGCAATGACCGAATTTGAACTGAAAGAGCCGCAACTGGTTCGATTGAATATCACCAATAAACGCCTTGTAGTAGGCTACAAAAGTCAAGGCAGTGCTAATCGTTTGTTGTTCATTAGTCCTAAAGACAGCCTGACTATTACCGTTAATCCTGACAAAACGTTGGCATTTTCGGGCACCCATGCTGCCTATCAGGAATACCTCAGAGATTATTTCAGGGAGAATATGTACGACTATTTGCCCCAATTTGGGTATAATCCTTCCCAAATTGATAATTCCCAAATTCTTGGCAAAGTTGACAGCCTGCAACGGGCACGTCAACAGGGGTTTCAAAAATTGAAGGGCCAATACCCCGTTGATGAAGCATTCGAAACATATATAACAGCCGTAACAAATACAGAACCTTATTTGCTCAAATTGGTCGTTTCGGACAAGAAAATCCGTGAGAGTCAGGGAGTGCAGCTAAAACCCGATCAACGAAAAGAAATTCAGGAGTTAACGCTTAAGAATTTTAAAATCCTGCCGGATGCTGCCTTGCTCAGTGATGTGTATCGTAATGAATTGCGCAATTCTATTCAAATTCCGGTAATCCAAAAATACCCTACCGACTCAGCCAAACGGTACGTACTTTCTCCCGATGCGGTACAACTTGCTTATCAGTTGAGCGACGAAAAGTTGAAAGATTATCCCAAGCAACGCGAATACTTATTAACGCACTGGCTTGATTATTCTACTACGTTCAGAAGCGATATGAAAGCTGCTCACGCGTTGCTGGCCAAGTACGAACAAACATATCCGCAATCAACGCTTAATGCTTATTTTAAGCGCACGATTGCAGCCAAAGAGCTGATGGAAGTAGCAAAACCTGCGCCTGAATTTATGCTCAAAGACCGCGATGGAAAAACCGTAACGTTATCAAGCTTACGCGGCAAACCGGTATGCATCGCCTTTTGCTATAACCTCAAACAACATGAGTATATTTTCAAACCATTGGAAGAAAAATACCGTGACCGTTTGACCTTCATATACCTCAATGTAACCCCCGGTACTCCCTATGAACTGTGGCAACCTACCACCGAAAGTCGTCCGGGTGTACTGCATTTATGGGCTTCCGACGAAGATGCTCAAAAGATCAAAGATACCTACGCTTCTACTATGCGGTATCCTTTTGTGCTGATCGATTCGCAGGGAAAAATTGTAGAACGCTGGATTCCGCAGGAATTTCCTGATAACAAAACCTTACAGGCGGAATTGAGCGGCTTGGTCAGAAAATAAAAGAAGAGTCAGAGATGGATAAAAAGGAGTTAGGGGGTAGGCAAAAAGACGCACCCTTAACTCCTTTTTCTTTATTTCACCACTTCAGCAGCGGCCAGCCAATCGTACGTATTTACGGGCATGGGAAGCGCGTCAGGTGTCAGCTGAAGATACATTAAATGAAGATGCGTTCCGGAACGACGTTTGGCCGCGTTTAAGCCCGTACGGCCCACTTCGGCGATTTTCTGGCCGGCAACAACCTGCTCGCCCACTTGCACCGTAACGCGGCTATGGTGAGCGTAGTAAAACAAACCATCTAAACAGGGATCGTAGATCCACACAAAATTTCCACCTCGGTAGCTACTTTCAGCGGTCCAATTGGTTTCAGTGGCTACAACAATTCCCGGGCGCATTGCCAGCACGTCAATCGGTTGTTCGGTCTGATCGTCTAAATTATCCTGATTCCGGTCGTAGACAAAAATATCGTGAGCCGGGTGGCTTCCCTGTACAGCATGGTCAAAAAGGTTGAAACCCATGGGTCGATACCCCGAACCGTGTCCGCCAATTTGTTCTGCGTCGTACGATTTTATGGGAAAAACAAAACCAATCGAATCACTGCATATTTGTTGGCGGTATCCGTCGCTGATTTCACGGAGTTCGCTAAAGATCAATTGAAAACGTAATTGAGCGGAATCGGGTTGAATGGTTTGCTCGCGAATCTGTGAATTCAATTGCAGAAATGCCTGTCCCAATGTCACTAACTGAGCACTTGGTGCATCTGCCGACATTAACAATAAGGGTGAAATTAAGGATAAAAAAATGGATACAACTTTGTACATATATATGCTTATTTCTTTTCCATAAACGCTTTCATCATTACCCACTCACGGCCGGGAGCATCCGCGTGGAAAGTTTCAAGGCATCCGCGATCTTGGAGAGTGATGTAGCAAGTTCGCCCTTTTTTGCCTCCAAAACAAATATTAGAAACACTTTTGCCTTTTGTAGTGATCGTTTTTATAACTTTCCCTTCGGGTGAAACAACTGCAACTTCGCCCTTTCCATGCCTTGTAATATACAGGTTTCCTTTGGCATCGCAGCGCATTCCGTCCATCCCGCCGTCTTCAAATTTATGCAAAAGTCGCTTATTGGAAAGCGTGCCATCAGCCGCCAGATCAAACGCCCAAACATTACGTTGAACGCTTTCATTGACGTAAAGTATCTTTTCATCAGGACTTAAATCAATACCGTTGGTCGTTCCCATATTGGGTGCCACAATTCTCGCTTTTCCTTCGGGCGACACGTGCCACACCTGCCCCGTACCTTCTTTCCAGTTAGGGTCTGAGCAAAAAATATGCCCGTTTTTATTGATCGCCAAATCATTCGGCTGATTCATTTTAGGTTCGTTGCAATGCACACTCACCTGCTTACTTTTCAGATCTACTTTCAACACATTATGCCCCGTAAAGTCTGCCACATAAAAGGTAGAAGCGTTGCCGAATCGAATCCCGTTGCCTGTACTTCCTTTAGGTAATGTAAGAAAAATAGAAGCCTTATTGCGGCGGGGAATCTGTGCAATCGTACCATCCATGATATAATTAACGGCATAAACATTTCCTTCAGGATCTACCGCCGGGCCTTCACAATTCTGAGTAAATTCATGCTCCGGTGAAAAGTCAGAGGTTTGAGCAAGAGAAGTAAGCGAAGAAAAAAATAAAGCTCCGACGCAAAAGGATATATAAGAGTAACGCAACAATTTCATGAAAGTAACAGGTCTAGGGTCCAAATACAGGGTGTAAAGATTGAGATTTAGTTGAAAATAAAAAAACTTTCCAAGTTGGGGTAACCTGAAAAGTTTTTTTGAAAGCTATAGTACAACCGGCAATTTTCGGGCGGTTGCAGTTCTCCTAATTGTTTACCTTCAAGAGCTCTTCCAGTTTCTTTTCCAATGCCACTCCACGGAGGTTTTTCTCGATCACTTTTCCATCTTTATCCAACAAAAATGTGGCAGGAATGGCATTGACTCCATAATTTTGCGCCGCTATCGACTGCCAATATTTCAAGTCTGAAACGTGACTTGTCCAGATCAAACCATCTTTTTCAATCGCTTTTACCCATGCCGCTTTGTCACGGTCGAGCGATACACTGAAGATTTCAAAACCTTTATCTTTAAAACGATTATATACCCGTACGACGTTTGGATTTTCCTGACGGCAAGGCCCGCACCATGAAGCCCAGAAGTCGATCAACACAATTTTCCCTCGCAATGATGAAAGACTTACGGGTTTATTTTCAGTACTGTTAAGCGTAATTTCGGGGGCAGCATCGCCAATTTGAATGCCACGCATGCGTTTGGCATTGCCCACAAAAACCTGCGCCTGTTTCATGGTAGGGCGTTCTGTTTCAAAGCGTTTTGCCAACGCATCAATGGTTGCGAAATCAACTTCCGGATTGAGGAAATTAGTGGCAAACAACGCCACCAATGATGTTCCCAATTCCGGGATCATGCTTTTTACTTTTCCCGTAAATGCCTGACTCGCCGCTTCAAAATCCTGCTGGATCTTGGCTATTTTTTTACTGTCTTTCTTTTGCTCGGCCTGGGCATATTCTTCCTGCCATTTAAGAGACTTTTCGTTCATCTCTTTATACATTCCGATCAGTTGTTGGTAGTAATCATTGTTCTTTGAACCGGTCACTTTAGCGCCTCCTTTTTCGGTTCCATCCGCTACAATATCAATCGTTTCCCCTCCTTCTATCAACACAATGATACGTTGCGCACCGGCGAGATTTACCTGATAAACCGTTCCTTCGTCTACTTCTTTACGCTTAAATGTAAAACGTTTGTCGGCTCCTACTTTCGCTGAGTCCACCACCACAAGGGGCTGTGTACCTGCGATTTCCAGATAAATTTTATGTTCCGGTTGAAGATTTTTAGCCGTTCCCGAAATAGTAAATTCTTTGCCGGTTGTTTGGGCAAAAAGCGTGACGGTTGTCAGAAAAGCGGCAGCGGTAAGTATATTTTTCATTAGAATACGAAGGTTTGCCAATTTTAAACGAAAAAACGGGTTGTTTGTTGCGTGATTGGCAAAGGTACAAAAAACAAAAATGCTGCCGGTTATTTTACCCGACAGCATTTTTAAACTATTTATTAACGTTAGTATCGTTTGATCTCTAATTTCGACAATCCGCCTTCGTACGAAATTTTAATCTTTTTAGCGGCTGATTTATAGTTAGAAGTGCGATAAAGACCGTCGCTTATTTTTTCAAAATTATCCAGTTCTTTAGAATTAAAAGCTCCGTCGACCGTAAATTCGCAGCCTATGGATTCAGGAATGGTAATTTCAATAGAGGCAACTCCTGCGTCGATTTCCACTTCGGCATCATTTTCAATTTTATCGCCCAGTTTCAGTTCAACTTCAGCAGCGCCTGCGCCAATTTTCACCTTTTTAACTTTGTATTCCGACAAATCGAAGTTCGCTTTACCGGCACCCAACCCCAGATCAAATGACCAAACAGGCTTATCACTCAAACGCATTTCGACGTGGTTATCCATTTTGTCAAAATCCCGAATGCGGATGCGCTTAGTGCTGTCTTTACTTTCCATTTCAAAGTTGACCGAGCTGACCTTAGTGCTCTCGTTTCGCTTAGTGGTTAAAACGTAGTTGCCAAATTTAGTCTCGGCATCTGCTTCTACCAACTGTGCGGTTGTTCCTTCAATTTTAAATTCACCCGCTCCTGCACCAAAATTGAGCGTTGCTTCAGTAGTTCCGTCGGCCAATGGTTCTGAAAAATGCGTTTCTCCTTCTTTTGAATAGGTTTTTGAGCGTTTATCATATTCATCATCGTCGCTGTTATTATCATCGTCGTCATCGTCAAAATCATCCAGATTGAATTCAATGCCATCGTCATTCCAGTGACGAATTTTTTTGTTCGCTCCATTGATAATCGCGGATGGAATGGCAATCGCAATCAAAATAGCAGTCAAAATTCCAGACCAACTTTGTTTGAGTAAGAGACTTAGTCCCGCCAATACCAGCAATAGAGGCCAGAAACGTAATGTCATCCCCCAATCAATGTGAAACCAACCAAGGGTTTTAGCCATTAATATCAAGCCAATGGCCAGTAAAAAAGTGCCCCAAAACAGAGCGTTTGAAGATTGTTTCATGGTCTGTTGCTTAAGATATCTTTTTCAGTTTGTCTTTAAAAATCAGTAGCGCACCACCGGCAATAAACAATACAGGCCAAAAGAATCGCTCGAAATCGAACCAATCGAAAAGCTCGCGCATAAGCAGCAGTCCGCCGATAAGTACAAGGAGAATACCCCAAAAAGTGCTTTGATAATTCATGGCAAAAGTAAGTTTGAGTTGAAAAGTTATTAGGTTATTAACAGGTTGACTTACAAACCGGCCGTATATATTATATAGGCCGGTTTGGTAATCTATGCTTTTGGCTCTTCCGAACCATCTTGAGTAGTTGGCTCTTTTGGCTCAGTCGATTTTGGAGGTTGCCAATCATTGATCGGAGCAGTGTCGGTCCATGAAGGAGTGGCGCGCTCAGTATCTGCGGTAAAAGTGGTTGCAGGTTTATTGGTGGTTCTCAAAATCAGGAAAAGTCCAATACCGATCAGTAATGCTGCCGGAATAAAGCGATCCAGATCCATCCAGTAGAAAAGTCGGTCAAAGAGCATAAAACCACCGATGATCAATAAAGCATAGCCAATGATTTCGGCTCCTTTTCCAAAGTCTTTTTTGGGTTGTGGATTGTTCGTAAAGGCCCAATCCGTTTCTGTAACTCTCGTAGCTGGATCCTCTTTAGGTAATGCCGCCCACAAAATAATATAGATCAAAATAACCGGAAAGCCCTTGGCAAAAATCATCAGTACGACGAAAATAACCCGCATGATGGCTTTATCTATACTAAAATAATCAGCAAGACCGGCAGCTACTCCGCCAAGGACGGCTTCACTCTGAATACGATGCAATTGTTTGTTGTTCATGACTTTGCAATGTTAAGATGTTGGATTTTAGGCGATAGGCATTAAATGGGTGACCATTTTGGAGTCTGTTCTTTGATGCCTGTTATGTTTTTTTATTTTATTATTGATTCAAAGGTACTATGCAATGCAAGGTAATCAAATATTTTTTACCTCCAACGGTTACAGAACAAAATGAATGGAAAATTTTGGGGATGAAGTTACACGCCAATGAGAGATCTCTCAAAATAGACAACGTCTACTTCAGGATTGTAATTGTAGGGAAGGATTTGGGTGAAGCCGTAGCGAAGGTATAATTTGACGGCAGGTTCTAAACGCCGAAGGCTATCCAATTTCATATATTCATAGCCAAGATCACGGGCAGTAGTTAATGCAGTATCCATGAGTTGCTCACCTAAACGGCGCCCACGGTAAGCGGGTTGAATAAACATCCGCTTCAATTCACACGTCTGTTTATCCAACTGCCGCAATGCGGTACAACCCACAAATTTGTCGTTAGATTGTACGAGCCATAATTCCCCCGTCGGAGGTCCGTACATAGTTGGTAAAATTTGCAGTTCGTTGTCAAACTTCTGAAATTGTAAATCAATTCCTAACCCTAACGCATACTCTTTGAAGAGCTCAACAGCTGCGGAGTAATGTTCAGAAGTACGGGCAACGATAATTTCCATGAGATATAGACATTACTATCAATGTCTCTTTTATCTATGACAACAGATAGTTTTTAAAATCCTCAAAGCGTGTACTCATCGGGATCGCTTCTTTGGTTTTACTTAATAAATCGGATAAGCGGGCGGGAATTTCCACCTCCGTAGTTCCAAGTGCTTCTTCCACAACATTCAGAAATTTGGCATAATGTGCCGTTGATAAGAATACCCCTGTTACATCTTTCTGAGTCAAGTGCATGTATTCTTTCAAACCCAAATAAGCAACTGCGGTGTGCGGGCACATCAAATAACCTTGACGCTCATAAACCTCCCGCATGGCGCTTTTAGTTTGTTCATCGTTAAACCAACATCCCGAAATATCGTTTTTTACCTGTTCCCAATCATCTGCAAAAAATCGTGTCAAACGCACAAAATTGCTTGGATTCCCTACATCCATGGCATTGGAAACCGTTTCTACCGAAGGAACAGGAGAATAAGTGCCATTTTCCAAGTAATTGGGAACGACATTGTTACGATTGGTCGTAGCTACAAAATGCTCCACAGGCAGGCCCATACGATAAGCCAAAACACCGGCACTCAAATTACCAAAATTACCACTCGGTACCGAAAACACAACCGGCAGTCCTAAGTGTTTTACTTGAGCATAAGCTCTGAAATAGTAAAAAGACTGTGGAATCAAGCGAGAAATATTGATTGAATTAGCAGAAGCCAAATTGTATTTTTTGGTTAATTCGGCATCCAAAAAAGCTTGTTTAACCAACGCTTGACAATCGTCAAAAGTACCGTCAACTTCCAAAGCGGTGACATTTCCGCCTAAGGTAGTTAATTGTTTTTCCTGAATATCGCTTACTTTTCCGCTTGGGTACAAGATTGTGACACTTATGCCCGGCACATTATGAAATCCCTGCGCTACAGCTCCGCCCGTATCACCGGATGTAGCCACTAAAATCCGTATTTCTTTTTGGGAACGTACTAAAAAATAAGACATTAAGGATGCCATGAAACGTGCTCCAAAATCCTTAAAAGCCATAGAAGGGCCATGAAAAAGCTCAAGACAATAGATATTGTTCTCAGTAGGAACGATAGGAGCATCAAAATCAAACGCCCGTTCTACAATCATACGAATATCCGCATCGGGAATATCTTCACTCAATAAGGTTTTTGAAACTTCAAACGCAATTTCATTAAATGACAAATGCTCAATATTTTTCAGAAACACATCTGATACCGTAGGAATGTTTTCAGGCATGTATAAACCATTGTCGGCGGGAAGACTCCGAAATACAGCTTCTTCAAGATTGGCTTTAAGCTGTGCATTCTTAGTACTGTATAAAATCATTAGTGAAAGTGCGTGCTAAATGTCAAAATTCATAAACTTGATGGATCAAAATTACGCCACCTCTTCCCTCTATCCAAACCTTTGGCGAACTTTGAGTAGAAGTAAGGGCTAAAAAAAAGGTCCACTATTTTCATAGTGAACCTTTTGAAAGTCGGGATGGCAAGATTCGAACTTGCGACCTCCTGGTCCCAAACCAGGCGCGATGACCGGACTACGCTACATCCCGAATAAGAATGCCTCCGACAAATCGGAGGCATATCTTTCATTTTAATATTGTGGCGGCTACCTACTTTTCCAGGTTTTATCCCAGTATCATCGGCGGATTGGGGCTTAACTTCTCTGTTCGGAATGGGAAGAGGTGAACACCCAACCTGTAACCACCATCAAGGTCGTTTTGGGGTTTTAGGAAGGAGAACAGGTGAAGCGAACCGTCGCACCGTCCCAACCTGTAACCACCATCAAGGTCGTTTTGGGGTTTTCGGAAGGAGAACAGGTGAAGCGAACCGTCGCACCGTCCCAACCTGTAACCACCATCAAGGTCGTTTTAGCGTTTCAGAACTGACATCAGTAAAATTAATTACCGCACCATCCTGTCTTGCTAACCTATCTTTAAGGCTTTTTGATTCGAGTTAATCAGGGACATCTGTCGCCTCTCAATTCTTATCAGGTCTTTTCAGACTATAGGGTCTTATACATTAATTGACATTGGAAAGAAAAATAAATAAGCAGTATATATAGAAGCTATTGGGCAATTAGTACTGCTCGGCTTTGATGTCACCACCTTTACACCTGCAGCCTATCAACGTCATCGTCTATAACGTCCCTTGTTTGGAAATCTCATCTTCAGGCCGGTTTCGCACTTAGATGCTTTCAGCGCTTATCCGTTGCCCACGTAGCTACTCGGCCGTGCAACTGGCGTTACAACCGATTCACCAGCGGTGAGTCCAACCCGGTCCTCTCGTACTAAGGTCAGCCCCCGTCAAATTTCCTACGCCCATCACAGATAGGGACCGAACTGTCTCACGACGTTCTGAACCCAGCTCGCGTGCCACTTTAATCGGCGAACAGCCGAACCCTTGGGACCTTCTCCAGCCCCAGGATGTGACGAGCCGACATCGAGGTGCCAAACCATCCCGTCGATGTGAGCTCTTGGGGATGATCAGCCTGTTATCCCCGGCGTACCTTTTATCCTTTGAGCGATGGCACACCCATGCGCAACCACCGGATCACTAAACCCTGGTTTCCCACCTGATCGACCCGTCGGTCTCACAGTCAAGCCGGCTTGTGCTTTTGCACTCCCCGCACGGTTACCAAGCGTGCTGAGCCGACCTTTGGAAGCCTCCGTTACTCTTTTGGAGGCGACCACCCCAGTCAAACTAC
>NZ_OZ257252.1:2462500-4467500 GCF_965279615.1 Runella sp.
TCTCTGACTCGAACACCCAATATTTTTGCGGCAGCTTCCGCTTCCGCAATACGAATTTCGGGAGTTCCCCGCGTTCCGAGCTCACCACGGGTAAGATCTACAATTCCTACACTACGCCCTTGGGCAATAGAAGCCAAAATAGTCCCGCCACATCCCAATTCTATATCATCGGGATGCGCAGCAATTGCTAGTATATCAAGTTTCATTATTATTTATTTTACGCGAAGTCTTTGACCTATCCGCAGTCGTGCGCTTAACCTGAGGCGATTTTTTTGAGCTAATTCAGAAGCTGACATTCCATACTTGGTAGCAATGGAATCAAGGGTCTCGCCGCGGCGTACTTTATGCAACACCGTACGTTTGACGGGGGCATTGCTTATATCAAACTCACTATCGTACGCTTTCCCCCCTCTCAAATGATCCCAAACTCTGGGTGATAATACAAAACGTTCGTTTCGGATCGTTTGCCCCGGAAAATCCCAAACCCATGCCGGGCTAAAAGGGTTGCCTTCATAACGGTTTTCATAATGGAGGTGATCGCCGTAGCTTCTTCCCGTATTTCCTCCCAATCCGACCATGTCACCCGCTTTTACGAGTTGTCCTATTTCAACAGTTGTTTTGGATAAGTGGCCGTATAGAGTTTCCAATCCATTGTAGTGGCGAACCAGCACAAACCGCCCATATCCACTTCCATTATAGGCTACTACGCGAACAATCCCATCATATGTACTATAAACCGGGTCGCCTGTATTTAGGTCTAAATCCATTCCTTCATGCCATCTTCCCCAGCGCGGGCCAAACTGAGAAGTTACTTTGGCTTCACTTGTGGGTAAATTCCAAAAACGGCCTTTGCCCGGATCGTATAAACGAAGCGTAAGATTATCTTCAAACTCTAATGGATTGAGGTTGTAGGGATCAATGGTCCTCGAGTCCCAAATAGTGTAATAATCTGCCACCTGCACCCAATCATCTCCTACCTGTACCGAATCAATGATTTCGGCAACGGTCGTTTCCCCTTCATCAATGGTTCCTGTGGTGTCGTCGGCTACCGTAGGATTTACTTCCTTGACCGGCTCAAATTGGTTTGAAAAACGCATTTTAGGCGTTGTTGACTCAAACTCCTCCAATTCGTCTTTTTGCGGTTTAATGACCGGAGTACTGACCTTAACGGGTTCCTCTGTCTTGCCGGGCTTAATTTTGGGATTTTTTTTAAATAGTCCTTTCTCTTGTGCCTGTAATCCCGAAAAACACCCAATGGAAAGGATAATCAACAAGTAAGCAAACCTGGCTTTCATCAGCGATTGGTTTAGCCGACTTTTGAGCGGGGGGAACGCATCCATGCCCGCTCAAAAATCGAGAGTTAAACATTAGTGTAAGCCTCTCTCCGCCAAATAACGTTCTGCATCCAATGCGGCCATGCAACCGGTGCCGGCAGCCGTTATGGCTTGACGATAAATGTTATCCTGTGCATCGCCGCAAGCGAATACACCTTCTACATTCGTCTTAGTACTTCCTTTGATGGTTTGGATATATCCTGCGCCATCCATATCAATGTATTCTTTAAAAATATCAGTGTTAGGTTGGTGTCCAATGGCTACAAAAAAGCCGGTAACATCCAACAAAGTAGATTCGCCCGTTTTAAGATTACGAATCCGAGCACCCGTCACTTCACCGTTCCCGATTATTTCTTCGGTTTCAGTATTCCAAAGTATTTCGATGTTGGGCAGTGATTTTACGCGCTCCTGCATAATAAGCGAGGCCCGAAATTCTTCCCGACGAACAATCATATATACTTTCTTACAAAGCTTTGACAAATAACTGGCTTCCTCACAAGCTGTATCTCCGCCTCCTACAATGGCAACCACCTGATTACGAAAGAAAAATCCGTCACAAACGGCACAGGCCGATACGCCGTGACCATTGAGACGCTGTTCTGATTCCAATCCTAACCACTTTGCCGATGCACCTGTTGCAATAATTACGGATTCCGCTTCAACAAGGTGATCGTGATCTATCCAAACTTTATGAATGGTTGAATCTGAAAAATCTACTTTTGTGGCAAGACCGTATCGAATATCACTTCCAAAACGACGGGCCTGCGCCTCAAAATCCATCATCATTTGAGGTCCTTGTACTCCTTCCGGATAACCGGGATAATTATCCACCTCAGTAGTAATGGTTAACTGGCCGCCGGGCTGACCTCCTGTATATAAAACCGGCTTCAGACCGGCACGTGAAGCATATATTGCTGCTGTGTACCCCGCAGGGCCTGAACCTACTATTAAACAAGAAACTTTTTCTGAAGACATTACAAATGTACGATTACGATTACCGATTTTTCACCGGTTTTGATAGAAGATTCTACCACCCGTTTCTTAAAATCGTTCAACTATTCAATGCTTTTTTTTGCAAAAGAGTTGCAAAATTAAGCAAAAAAGTACCGGATAACAAAATGGAAAATCAGCTCTTTCTTCAAACTTACCAAATACGCCATTCTATGCGCCGGTTAAGCTGTCGGTTCTCATCGGAGGTATTTGGGACAATGGGTTTGGCCTCTCCAAATCCTACAGCTCGGATTCGCTCACGAGGTACACCGGCACTGATCAAATAATCCACAACGCTTTGGGCGCGTTTTTGCGATAAGATTTGATTTTGCTTTGAATCGCCCACATCATCGGTATGGCCTGCAATTTCGATGCGAAGTGTAGGTTGCAGTTTCAATTCGTCAATAAGCTTATTGAGTTCGGTTCGGGATTTATCCTGAAGATCGGCTTTGCCTGTTTCAAAGTAAATATTGCTTAATACGCCAAATGAATTGATGTTCATCGGCTCCAGTTTAATATCAAGTTGTAGTCCTTCTGCCTTATTTTTCTGCGTATAATCGAACGATAAACTTTTGTAGAAATAGCCTGCGGCATTTACATACAGCCCCCATTCGCTGCCGTTTGGTAACGTAGTCAGGTAATTTCCGCTTTCGCTGTCGGTCGAAAAGCGTTGTACTACTTTACCTGTTTTTAACTCTATCAATTCAATATTTGCTTTTACGGGTTTTCCTGAACGAGCATCATTTACCAATCCTTTTAAATAATTAGCCGCACTGAATTTTTGTTGAAGTTCTGTCGGTAAACGAAACCGATACAATCGTGACACTCTTTGATTTCCGACCCGCTTTGTATCAAGCGAGTAGTAGCCATATTGGCTGTCGGACGTGATGACCAATGCTACCTGATTATCTGAAGTATTAATAGGATAGCCTAAATTTTCAGGTTTTTGCCAACCAATAGCCGTGCTGTCTGAGAAAAACAGATCATATCCCCCAAAGCCTTCGTGACCTTCTGACGCAAAAAAGAGCGTATGGCCGTTGGCGTGTAAATAAGGAGAAGCTTCGTCGTCAGGCGTATTGACAGGCCCGCCAATGTTTTTAGCAACGCTCCACTCACCGTTTTTTTGCAGTGAACTGTACCAAACATCACGCCCTCCGAGACCTCCTTTTCGGTCAGAGATAAAATATAAGGTACGGCCATCGGTTGACAAAGTAGGTTGTGATTCCCAAAAAGGAGTATTAACATTGATGCCAATGTTTTTGGGAGCGTCCCAGTCCTTGCCGTTTTTGCGGCTGATGTACAAATCGCAACTTCCGTAGCCATCCCGCCGATTACAGGCCGTAAAAACCAACGTACGCCCATCAGCCGAAAGTGTTCCTGTACCTTCATTTTCGGCTGTATTTATTTTCGCTGAGATCGAAGTTGGGGTTGTCCAATGTCCATCCTTAAAATGGGTAATGTAAAGATCTTCGTCGTTTTCGGGCCTTAAAGCGGTAAACAACAGCGTTTCACCGTCAGCAGTCAGCGCAGGAAAATATTGGAGAATGAATTGATTAACGGTATCAGACAATTCCTCGGGAGTAATCACCCAGGGGTTTTCTATGGCTTTTTCGCCAAAGGCGCAGGTAAGAAGTTGCCGTTGCGCTCGTTTTTGGGCTACGCTGTTCGGTCTTAAAAAAGGAATATAATGCTGCAAATCACTCTTTGCCTGTGCGTACTCGCCCGCGCGAAGGTGGTATTCAATGAGTTTTTGATACGCTGCTACAAATTGGGGAGCGTCGGGTTGAAGTGTAACTGTTTTTCGATACGATTGTAACGCCAGATCGGGTTGAGTGAACACTTCGTACAGTTGTGCTTTGCGGTAATGCGCTTCGGCAAAAGCAGAATCGTATTTCAGGGTTTCGTCCGTCCAACGATTGGCCTGCTCATAATTTTTCTCATTGAAGAATTTCGTACTCCTTTCAAATGCCTCTATGGCTTTTTTATTGACCGATGCTTTGGGGAGAAACGACTGAGGAGATTGGGCGAAACTTCCGTAAACAATACTGATAATAAAGAATAGTGTGGGCCAAATTCTCTGCCTGTACGCAGAAATTATCTCCCGGAACGATTGCTGATAACAACTCATGTTCATAAAAATTATTCTATTCGCCGCCATGTAACCCGACGATTCAGGCGGCGAGTTTCCTCTGATTTATTTTGAACAAGCGGTTTACGATAACCATATCCCGCAGCTTTTAAACGTTCGGGAGCAACCCCCGCTTCTATCAAATACTTAACTACCTGTTGCGCTCGGCTTAGTGATAGATTTTCATTTTGTTTACTGTTTCCTAAATCATCAGTGTGACCTTCAATAATGAGTTTAACAGAATGATTTTTTTGTAAAAAATAAACGAGTCTATCTAATTCCATTCCTGAAGTTGCTTCCAGTTCAGCACTTCCGCTAAGGAAAAGTACATTCTTCAGTATTTCGCTTTGACTTGAATCAAAACGTAATAATTCAACTACTATTTCTTGATTCTCTACAATTTTTAGCGAATCAACAGAAAGGCTTTTAGGATAGTAGCCATTACTTTCTACAAAAAATACCGTCTCCGGCTTATTGGGAAAAACAATCATAAACTCACCTGTAGAATCATTGGTAGCATGAACCGTCGAATTCGTCCCGGCGATGTTTTGTTTTAAGAGCGTTAAGGTAGCTCTCAAAGGTTTATGCGTTTGCGCTTCTATTACTTTTCCCTTCAAAAAGAAAGCTTTGGGGCATAACGCGGTAAGTGTATCCGGCAATTTTAATTGGCAAATCAGTGAATTTGAATCCATTCCGTCTCCTTGATCAGACACTTTGAATTTGTATGAATAAAAAGCCTGTTGGCAGTCAGGTGCAATAAAAAAGCCCTGCTGATCGGCAAAGTCGTTAATAGGATAGCCTAAATTGATCGGAATTGTCCAATCTTCTTTTTCTGATTCTAACTTAGAAATATAAAGATCGAAGCCTCCCATTCCTTCTCTGCCATCAGAAGCAAAAAAAAGGGTTTCATTATTAGAATGAATGAAAGGTGAAATTTCGTCAAAAACCGTGTTAATTGTTTCTCCCAAATTACTTGGGTTCGTCCACTCTCCGGAAGTATCCAATTGAGAAACCCAAATATCTTTTCCACCCACCCCCTTGGGTCGATCTGAAGAAAAATACAACGTACGCCCATCTGTCGAAAGACTTGGCTGGGATTCCCAGTTTTGAGTATTGATGATAGAGCCTAAGTTTCGTGGTGATTGCCAAGTCTGCCCTATTTTTCTGGATATATACAAATCGCAGCTTCCATATCCATCTTTTTGATGACAACCCGTAAAGACTAAGGTAGTCCCATCAGCAGAGATGCTGCAAGTTCCTTCATTTTTATCTGTATTGACTTTTGGAGAAATACTACCGGGAACAGTCCAGCCATTGGCGTCTTTTTGTGCAATAAACAAATCTTCATTTCCTCTAAAAACAGTAAAGGCCAAGGTTTTTAGATCGGCCGTCAAAACGGGATAACTTTGAAAAAGAAATGAATTTAGAGGTGCGGGCAAAGGAGAGTGAGAAAGAGTAGCAGCGCCTTGGTTTAAAGCCAATATTCTTTGTGCATAAAGGCACTGACTCAAATAGCGTTCAATGTTTTTTCGCTGAGCAAAATGCGCGCCGGGGAATTTTAAGTATGCTCGAAAAAAATACGTTGCTTTTGAATAATTACCACTCGCAAGATAGTATTTCCCAAGAATCTCATATATATTTTTAAAGGCTATTGCTGTAGAATCAAATGTTACTGCTTTCTCATAATAAAAGATTGCTTTATCCTTTTGAGTTAAGTCTCTGTCTAACAATTGCCCAATCCGCATGTAAGCCGGCGCAAATGCACTATCCAACTTTAAAATCTCATAAAATCGTTTTAATGCCTGCTCTGAATCAAATTGTAATGTTCGATTGGCAGCTTCAAATTCATATTGCGCCTGCTTGTTGGTACGCTTCTGAGCAGAAGAAGAAACGGAAAAAAGAAGAAATGAAAAGAAATAAAGTAGCGATAAGTTCTTGGCACTTAAATAAAAAACAGGCAATATATCTTTTACTATGGAATATCCATGTATTTGTGAGTCTGTAACGAAACGCGCCATTGCGGATGCTGTTTTACATAATCAACGATGAGCGGCGTCATTTCTTGTACACGGCTCCATTCCGGTTGAAGAAGCAGCACACAATCGTCATTGACCAATGCAGCATGTTGTTCGGCAAATTCAAAATCTGATTTGTTATAGACAATGACTTTTAATTCATTGGCCTGTGCATACACACTTGAATGAGGCGCTTTGAATTTTTTGGGTGAAAAACAGACCCAATCCCACCGGCCTGACATCGGGTGAGCGCCCGACGTTTCGATATTGGTGTGAAAGCCTGCCGTTTTTAAAGCACCGGTAAGTTGGTCCAAATTATGCATTAAGGGTTCTCCACCCGTTACCACCGCCATGCGGCCCGGATAACGCAATGCTTCCTCTACAATAGCTTCAATACTAACTTTCGGGTGCGCTTCGGCATCCCACGATTCCTTGACATCGCACCACACACAGCCCACATCACAGCCTCCAAGACGGATAAAATAAGCCGCCTTGCCGCTGTGGAAGCCTTCTCCCTGAAGGGTATAGAAGGCTTCCATTACAGGTAGAGACGCAAAATTTTGCGTCTCTACGAATTTATTCGTTTGTTCCATTGTACGCAAGGGGTTGCGTCTTTGCATTCGTGAACTCAAATCTGCGCAGCTTTATTTCAAATCCTGAATATCCAACATACCAACGGCTTTACCGCCATCGGTTACCAAAATGGTATCTACGCTTGTCTTTTTGAACAATGCGGCTGCCGCATCCAAAAGTGCATCTGCTTCGATGGAAACGGGCATTTTGTATTCAAAATCACCGATTTTCTTGCTCAACACATCACGGCCTTCTGATGAAAGATAACGACGGAGATCACCATCGGTAAATACGCCTTTCACACTACCGTCGGTATTGACAACGGTTACGCAACCAAATCCATATTCGGTCATTTTAACAATAGCATCGGCCACGGTTGTATCCGTGGGAACGGTAGGATTCACACCATTGATGGCTTCCCCAACTTTAACCGTAATGAGGCGCGTATGCTCTACAAATTGCTGCGTACCCAAAGCAGTAAAGCTATTTTCGGTCAATACTTTCATGATCTTCCAAGGCACCGTGATTGTATGGCAACCAAGGTCGAGTGCATTACGTACGTGCTCTGCATTACGCACCGACGAAAACATCACTTTTGAATCTGAACCGTAAAAATTAACCATTTCTACGCATTCACCGATCAATTTGATGGCGTCGTAGCCTTGGTCCTGCATCCGTCCGGCCAATACACAAATATAACTTGCCCCCGCAACCATTGCCATGTAGGCTTGCTGTACTGTATATACAAGGTGTACATTGACCATCATGCCGCGATCACGCAACAATTTGCAGGCACGAACCCCTTCAAGCGATACCGGAATTTTAAAAACTGTTTTGGCAGGATCAAGACCTAGGGCCAATTGACGTTCTGCATCTTTCAAAATATCTTCGGCAGTATCGCCAAGGGCTTCAATTTGAAGAACAGGAACAATTTTAGAAAGTTTTACGATCATGGCATCCAAGTCGGTGACTCCTTCGCGGTGCATGAATGTAGGCGTAGTAGTAAGACCCGCCAAAAAACCGAGTTGGAAGGCAGTTTCGATTTCTTTCAGGTCGGCTGAATCAAGGTATAATTCCATTTTTGGGAAGAATTGTTAATCGTTGTTTGTTAACTGTTGCCGGTGATCCGCAACGTAAAGATTACGGTCATTCATAAACAGGTAACTATTTTAGGATGGTTTTTCTAAACAGGCAGCAAAGGTACGGCAAATATTTCGGTTTTGATATAACGCATTGAAGTTGAAAAGACAAGTCGTTTGGCTGGCTCTTTCTGCCCGTATAATTCTGAATACCACCCTTCGGTTTCTTCGGCAGTTAACTCACTCTTGTTTTGGTCGACGGCTTTCATTGAAAAGTTCTCAAAAAAATCATCGGAGGGATGCCAGATCTGATGCATCGGTAAATCTTCGGGCGCATTTTCAAGCCAATCTTCCACGATCCAACGGTTTTCACTTTCGTATTTAGTAACCCGACGGCGATGAATGATATTGGAGCCAACATGAGCGAAAGCTTTGATTGAACCTTCAAAAATCTGCGATTTTCGATGATTAGCCGTTGATGATTCCGTCTGCCATTGACCCTTGGCCTCTTTCACCCAATGATACCAAACAAAGCGCGGGCGTTTTTGCATTTGGTCATAGTTACCAAGCATAACTGTATTGTGAGAAGCCGTACCTGCAAAATACTTCGTCCATTTCTCATCTGTATTATACAAATAAGAACCGGCATCGCGCAGTATATTTTTACCATTTACCCAAATATCCAAATGCAAGTCATCGGCCTGAAACGGACGGTCTTTGTAAGCGCCGCAACGAATAAATGTCAGCGTATCAGCATCGCGAAGGGTGTAATAACCGCCTTGGTTGAACCCCACCCAACCCTCCCCTGTAGGGCGGGCTATAGGTTCCCCCGCCCTATAGGGAGTGGGGTTTAGTCCGTACCAAAAACTATCTTCCCAATTGCCCTTTTCTATTTTCAGCACTGCGGCCAAAGCATTTAATTGAGGTCGATAATCACGGAAATGGGCATCGCTGAGAGGAAAAAATAATGCTCCGTCGTTGTTGCCGTAGTTGGGTAACCATCCCGTTTTTTCGTCCTGACCGGTCCGCAAAAATTCCAACGACTTTTGAGCACGTTCATATACCACGTTCTCAAATCGTTCGCCGTTGAGCTCTGCTAAACGAATCCCCCAAGTAAGCAATTGAATTACAACGCGATGATAGTTCATCGAAAATTGCAGGAACGTTCCATCTTCGTAAATCTGATAGGCGATCTCTTCTTCGAACCAACGTTTGCCGAGCATTTTCCAACGTTCTGACTCCGGAAAGAACGGATACAGTAAACCAACCAAATAAAGCGTGAGTGTTTCGGTAATGGCGTGATTGTTTCGAACGGCAATACGTGAAAAATCAATATTGGCCTCCACATGGCGCATCTGCCAATAGATAACGTGCATAATGCGTTGAAAACGTTCTTCCGTCAAAGCAGAAGAGTTTTTATAATAGTTTAGTGCAAACGTCCAGTTAAGTAATCGTAAAGAAATCTCTTGACTGCAGCGCCAATTGGGGCCGTAATTGATCGGATTTGCGACTACCCAACTGTCTATTTCTGCAAAAACGGTTTCCGACAAATCTTCTTTACAATGAAAATCAAATCGAATCAGGGGATATAGAAACGCAAAACGCGATTTTTCCCAAATGTATTTTATATCGCCGGCCGTTGGGGAAAAATCAGCGATTTGGGTCCAATGTTTGGTTGCGTCGTAGCGAAACCCATTGGTCGGGTTTGTCAACCAATCCGTGACCTGATAATAGTTGGCGCTAAAAAAAAGGAGATTTCCTTGTCGGTATTCAGCCAGTTGATGTTTTAAAGCTGCGTAATATGTGTCTGCCTGTTTAAAACCGTCAGACGCGTAGTGATTTAGCTCTTCGCGACTTGTAAAGAAAAACGTAGTTTGAAGTTTTTTCCACTCCTGTAAATCGGCAAATTCTTCAGTGGGGGGAGCAGTAGGAAATCTGGCTTTCAACAAACCGGTTCTACGGAGTAGTTCGTAGCGCAAACGGAACCACACATATCGAGGCCCCATGTTTACCAATAGGTTGAAAATAACCGACATGCGTTAAAAGAGGAAAAGCCGTGACCTTATATCACGGCTTCGTACAATGCATTCTTACAGAGCTATTTACTTTCTTCGGTTGTTTGCTCGCTGCTTTCTTCGGCAGGTTGTTCTTCCGATGTTTTTTCGAAGACTTCCGGCGCGTAAACAGTCAGGATATTATACCAATTGATAATTTTACGAATATCAGAAAGATATACTTTTTCAGTATCATATCCGGGCAAAACTTCCGTCATAAAATCAACCAATTGGTAATCTGACAAGGCTTTGGCATCCAATTTTTTATCTTGGTATTTTTCATGAACACTCGTAAATACATCGCCCAGCGGAGTCGCTTTTTCATCGTCCTGCATAAAGATGGAGATATCTTTCAACACCGACACACGCGCCGAAGCGCCGATCATTGATTTTTCGCGTTTATCGTCCAAACTTTCGACAATTACACCTCCACGACCGGGTTTCAAAATACGGTACAATCCACTTTTACCCGAAAAATTGGCAATTTCTTTCAACAATTCCATATTCAATGGTTATAATGATACGTTTAGATCCATTTACTGAGCGGCAAAAATAAAGGAATTTCGCGAATCCCTCACATTTTCCCAAAAGCTGCCTTTCATTAACGTTCAAAATCCGGTAGTTTTATACCGTTTTTGGTATTATTTTTTTCAAAAACGCATTTCACACGCAAAAAACCGTCTCCAAAAAACCCATTTCATGCGTCCTTTGTTATTTATTTTCAGTCTTTTCATTGCAATGAAAGGCTTTTCTCAATCTGATACCACCATCACCTTACAAGCCATTACGGGACTTCAATTTGATTTGGTAAGAATTTCCCTCAAGCCTTTACAAAAGGTCACGATCATCTTCAAAAACACCGATGATATGGCTCATAATCTGGTGTTTACAAAGCCCGACAAGCGCCTGTCAGTTGCAGAGGCTGCCATCAAAATGGGCGATAAAGGTCAGGCAGCCAACTATGTACCTGAGTCTGAAGATGTACTGGCCGCGAGTAAAATATTGATTCCCAATACGACCGAAACGTTTACGTTCACAGCTCCCATTGCCGAAGGAGTCTATCCTTATGTGTGTACGTATCCGGGCCACGGTTATGTGATGTATGGTGCACTTTACGTCACGACCAAGCCTCTGCCACCCTTGGCTACGGATCCTACTATCCCGCCCTCGCGTCAGAATAGCGAGCGCATACTTGCCATAAGCTCACCGCATCCTTTTGCGCTCGAATATCCTCTTTTATATCGTACGTTCATGCCCGATTGCAGCCCTGCGGCCATTGCGGTAGCATTGACCTCTACCCATTCTTACTGCTTTGATGCCGGCAAATGTTATCTTCGCTATGCTTGGGCGGGCGGTTTTGTGGATAATACCGATCATTGGAAAGGCAACGGAAATGCTTTTGCCAAAATTCAGGGTACCATTTATTTTAAAGATAATGTAACCTATCCGCTTCGCGTGGGAAAAGTTGATAAATTACCTAAAGTCAGCTTCAAGGGTTATAGCCTTGTCAATCGTTTACCTACCTTCAATTACACGTTAGATGACATTGAAGTAAAAGAAACGTTGAAAAGTCTGGCTAATGAAGAAGGACTTACCCGGATTTTTACGTTTACTAAACCTACTGTACAGTTGACTTATTTTGTCATTAAAACCGACGATGGCATTACCTATAAATCCTCGACAGGAAAATGGCAAAACGACACGTTGACACTCCCAAAAGGCACAACGAGAGTAACATTGACAATGCACCGCAATGCCCGCCAAACCCTACATTCTCCTGCTCACAGTCATTAGTTTTAAAGTGTACCACTGATTTTATCAAATAGTTACTATCATTATTTTCAACTGCTCAAACAGCATGTCTAAACTTCCTTCTTTGCCGTATCAGTTATTGAGCTTCGTATTCACCTATTTTTTCATTGGCTTTTCCACCAACTGTTATGCCCAGCGTGATACCATTACGAATTATTACGAAACGGAACAGATCAAACTTCCTAAAGGATTGCGGGCTGAAACGGGCGGCCTGGATTTCATGCCCGATGGGCGATTGGTAGCGTGTTTTCATTTAGGGGAGATAATGACGTACAATCCTAAAACAAAAGTATGGAAAAAGTTTGCGGAAGGGCTTCACGATCCTTTGGGCGTGGTAGCCGTCAATAACTCAGAGATTTTGGTCATGCAACGCCCCGAATTGACTCGCCTTAAAGACACTAATGCTGATGGGTTCGCCGATGTTTACGAAACCGTCACGGATGATTTCGGAATGTCGGGAAATTACCACGAATTCGCTTTCGGGCCTTTGAAAGACAAAGAGGGCAATATGTTCATTGCGCTCAATGTAGCTTCCAACGGCGCGGGTATTCGCCCCGAAATTCGCGGCCAATATGATTCGCTCAGTCGCGAGGGTCGAATGTATTCGTGCGTGCCGTATCGCGGTTGGGTGATGAAATACAACGCAAAAACAAAAAAACTGGAGCCTTTCGCGTCGGGCTTTCGTTCACCGAATGGCTTAGGATTTGACGCCAAAGGCCGTTTGTTCGTTTCTGATAATCAAGGCGATTGGCGCGGAACAAGTCCGTTATATCACGTTGAAAAAGGTAAATTTTACGGCCATGTGGCCAGTTTGATCTGGCAGGAAGGTTTTCCGCGTGTGAAGCCTCTTTCATTGCCTGTCACACAACTCGACAGCCTGAGAACCCGCGAATCCATCGCTTTTCCGCATACCGAGATCGCCCACTCTCCCACTCAACCGTTATTAGATAATACGGCCGGCAAATTCGGTCCGTTTGCGGGACAACTATTTATTGGAGAAATGGATTATCCACGATTAGTTCGACTTTTAATGGAAGACGTAAACGGTCAATTACAAGGTGCCTGCGTGGCATTTGGCGATGGCACGGGGCTTTTAAAAGGGAACAATCGGTTGGTTTTCGACAAAAACGGTGACTTATGGATTGGCCATAATGACCACGGTTGGGTGGGTGATGAAGGTCTTTCCCGAATTCATTGGAAAGGGAAAACTCCGCTCGATATTATGGCCATGAATCTTACAACAGATGGTTTTGAGCTGACATT
Source organism: Runella sp. (assembly GCF_965279615.1). Lineage (NCBI taxonomy): Bacteria > Pseudomonadati > Bacteroidota > Cytophagia > Cytophagales > Spirosomataceae > Runella > Runella sp. Next base: position 2,475,749 of record NZ_OZ257252.1, read on the forward strand.
TTCACTGCTCGTCGACCCTAAAATCGCCTCAAATCCAAACCTTTACAAATTCCAAAGGTATTATTACAAATACCATAAGACCTACGGTTCTCCAAAAACCGACGTAGCTGATGTAGCTGTTAAGGAAGTAAAAGTATCTGCCGATGGCCGTAAAGTTTCGTTCAAACTGGACGACCTGAAAGCCGGTTATGTTTATGACCTCAAAATGGGCGAACTTAAAACGCCTGACGGAAAATTGCTCATGAACCGTGCAGTATTTTATACATTGAATCAGTTGAAGAAATGATAACACCGCAATTCATATAAGATTTTTGTATAACTTCTCCCTATCGTTTCATCACAATCCAAGTAACATGGGACTTCCACAAAGCGAAAAAAAATACTATTCTGTTGAAGAGTATTTTGCGTTAGACAATGCCAGTGAAATTCGCTATGAATTTTACGAAGGGGAAATTTTTGCCATAGCAGGAACAACTAAAAACCATAACCTGATTACCGATAATATTAGAGATTATTTTAAAACCATTTTTCGACCCAAAGGCTGTGATGTATTCAGTGAGAGTGTTAAGTTAGAAGTAATTAAGTATACTTACTATCCATATCCTGATGTAATGGTAAGTTGTGATGATCAAGATAAAGAAGATGAATATATTGTCGCACATCCTTCTATTTTAGTTGAAGTACTTTCAAAAAGTACCGCAGAGTATGACAAAGATTTCAAGCTGAAAAAGTACAAAAAGATACCTTCATTACAGTATTATCTTATCGTTTCTCAATATGAGTGCAGTGTAGAGCTATATAGTCGTACCAAAGACCCTGACATTTGGCTTTATCAAACTTATGAGGATATGGCCAATACTGTTTCTTTTGAACGTTTACACTTTACAATGCCTGTTGCGGCTATTTACGAAGCCGTTTCATTTATGCCTCCTATTGAACCTTTAAGACGCTATTTAGCTGAATAGAGAATTTATCATCTCTGATACACTCGCACATAATCGATCTCGTATTTTGACGGAAATTTTGTTCCCGAAGGGTCACCGCCGTTATCGCCGCCAATGGCGAGATTGAGCATCATGTAGTGATTCTGCATAAAGGGATTTATTCCGGAGCCGTCACGGTTAACGGTTTGCGAGAGTTCAACAAAATTGAGCAATTCTCCATCTACGTACAAACGAATGGCTTTTTCGTCCCAATCCATGCGCCAAACGTGAAATTTCTTACTCCAACGACGGTCTTCGAAGGTTTCAATGGGTTTCTTGAGGTCATGCCACACGGCCTTAAAGCGTGTTTCGCTGCCCCATGCAATGTTGGCTAACAACATTCCCCGATAAAATTCCATTATATCTATTTCGCCGTTGCTTGGCCACTCGCCCTCTACGCCCAGCGTCCACCATGCCGGCCAAATACCCGCCCGTGTATCAATGCGGGCACGCATTTCAAAACGGCCATATTTCCAACTGTGCATCCCCTGCGTTTTAAGGCTTGACGACGTGTATTCAATATCTTTCCGATTCTTTTTCCAGTCCTGACTGTTAGCGTCGTAATTGGGGTTGGGGCGATTTTCGCGGCGGCCTTCAATAATGAGTTTGCCTTTTTTGCAGTAGGCATTCTCCGGCTGATACCATTGAAATTCATGGTTGCGAACAAACCCTTTCTCAAATTTCCAATTGGTCTCATTAGGAGCACCGTCGACGTTAAATTCGTCGTTCCAAACCAAACTCCAACCAAAATATTCGCGTTTTTTTTGTGCTTTAAGGGAAAGGTTTGCAATAAGTAATACGCAAAGAACCGCGCTTAATCTAACATTCATTTTTCTGTATTTTGTGGGTAATGGCTATAGTTTTGGTCTCCAAAGCTAAAAACTGCCCTAAAACTACTAAGTCCGGTACTAATTATTACAACCGATTCCCGTTTGTGCGGTAAAAACACTGTTGCCGTTTACGTTAAAGCCTGGATTCAGCAAAATCGTATTGTTTGCCCTATAATCGATTTTGGCCGGTGTTTCTATTTTATTGGAGGCATTGATCGTGGTTCCGTTAAAGGTTTGTACCGAATTGGCATAAATTTTATCCGTAATAACAATTTGCGAAAGCGGCGATTGAAAAGCCAACGTATTAGAAGTGATGGGCTCACACGCTCCCCAATCTCTAAGGCAAATGGCCGAATAATTAATGGGTGATGTCGGCGTAACAACCAACGCCTGATCATTTTTACCGCTCGACCATACAATGCTGTTGCCTGTACAGCCCACGGCCAACAGTAAGTAGGTGCCGGTAGTACAGAGTGTAATGGGGCCGGTCAGTGGCGGTGTATTACCAATGATGACAACTGACGTTGAGGGCTCGTTCGAATCAAAGACCTCGTATTGATTTTCGGCGTTTTTAGTGACAGCAATTGTCTGTTTTTTCAACAGACTTTTGAATTTACTGTCGTTGGATAAACTATAAGAAATAGGAAATGCAAAGACTTGTGGAATAGGTGTTACCGTCAATATCGCAGGCGTTCGTTGGCTCGGACAAAGTCCATCACACCTTGCCTGTATGTAATAGGTATGGTCACCCACTGCATTTGTGGGAGCTAAATACTCTCCCCCCGTACTTAAGAGATTTCCTCCCGAAACTGCATCCCACCAAGTGATGGTCGGTGCTTGGTTTAAGCTGTTTGTGGTAATGGTTATTGAAAAGTTTTTGACACATAAAGGGTCTAAAAAACTGTTATCTTCGGGTAAAAGCGTCCAACCGCCAAATGGCACCTCATTTATAAAAGCAGAAAATGATTGATTGGGAGCAAATGTGCCGGAAGCAGGAAGCGCGTTTTGGGGTATTGGAGCGGCATTTTCTTCAAAAACGGTAGTAACAATTCCTGAAGAAGTTGCCCCGCTTCCATAGGTGTCTTCTGCAATCAACGTAATGATCGTACCGGAAGGAGATTTTAAACGAAAAGACACTTCTTCATTGAATGGCCTGGCACCGCCATCGGCCAAATCACAGGAATTTTCATCACCCTGATCCTTCTTTTCCCACGTGATCGACACTTTTATGGACGTTATTAACCCTCCCAACCCCTGCACATTGACGGTTGGATCAGCACCGCTTTTATCAAGGCCATCATAGCCCACCGTTGGTCCATCGTATGTAAAGGTAGTAGGTCCGGCATAATTGCAGTTCGCTGCTGTGGCTTTCATCCCGTTTCCTATTGTCAACGGAGTACAATAAGGCACTTCTTTGTTAAGTACACTTGGAGAAGGCGTCGTAAGCGTATTGAAAGCTACTTTTGTAATTGCCGAGGTGAGTGTACAACTCCCTTTTGAGATCATTACCTGATAGTTGCCTTCGGTATTTGCCACCAAAGAGCTTGTTGCGACGTTTATATCCTGCCCGTTTTTCAGCCATTTATAACTTAGGCCGTCATCCGAATTGGCTGATAAAGTAACCGATTCGCCCTGACAAATATAGGTGGAACCGCCGGCAGTAATGGTAGCCGCCAATAAATTCCCACTTGGGCAGGAAACCGCCTTCAATAAATTAATTCTTCCCACCCCTAAAAGACCCGTTTGGGTGGGATTGGCCGAGTCAATATTATCCGCTGTATTTTTCAAAATACCTTCGAGTTGCGCAGGAGTAAGTGAAGGCAAACATGACCAAATATATCCTAAGGCGCTGGCTACAAGCGGCGTTGCCATAGAAGTTCCGCTAAAAGTGGCGTAATCATTAAATGGGACTGTGCTTAAAATACCACGCCCGGGAGCCGAAATATCCACCCAAGTACCATACGTAGAAAACGAGCTTCTTTTATCGTCAGTATCAAGGCTTGCCACAGCGATCACATTTCGGTAAGCTGCCGGAAAACTTTCGATGTTATTATTATCATTGCCGGCGGCCGCTACTATTACAATACCCTTTGAGTAAGCATAGTCGATCACTTCCTGTTCAGCCTGCGAATAGCCAATTCCTCCCCAGGATAAGCTGATGATCTGAGCGCCATTATCTGCGGCCCACATTATCCCTTCAAAACCATAATAAATCCCCAGAGGATTGCCTGCGTCGGGCGTTGCTTTTACGGGTAAGATCTTAATTCGGTTGTTGGCGGCCGCAGCTATTCCTATCGAATTATCAGTAACAGCACTGACAATACCCGCAACATGCGTGCCATGACTGAAGTCAGTAGTGTGTGGATTGGGATTATTATCATTGTCGCCCAAATCGCGGCCCGGGAGCATATTGGCCTGTAGATCCGTATGATTTGTCTGAAATGCATTGTCTACAATTCCAACCACAATGGTTGCACTGCCCGCATTCACATCCCAAGCCTCAAACGCTTTTATTTTATTCAATGACCACTGTGAACCAACATTTGGGTCATTGGGAGTAGCAATGATTTTTCTGAAAGGCACTTTCTCAACATAGGCTACCTCCGAGTTTTGTTTTAATGCGTTGAGCAAAGCATCTATTTTTTCCGGCTTTTTTAAGGTTAGCCGATAAACTTTCTGAAGATTTTCCGAGCCGGCCGTAAAGAAAGCTCTATTCGTTTTTGCTACAATAAAATCATTGGCAAACGCTGTTAAAAAAGGCAGATCTGTTGAGAAATTCACCGCTTTCGATAAAACACCCGTCGGTTTTTTTCTCACTTTTAAATAAATTTCTCCATCAATAAAATCCTTATGGATAGTCTGCGCTAACGAAGCACAGGAGATAAAAATACTGAAAAGAAGCAGCAATAGGCGCAGATTCATAGTATACTGATTTTGGAGAATAGTATAGATAACATTCCATGATCATAACACATAGCATAGAATGCAGCATCCATTTCGACAAAGCGAAAATAGCAAAAAATTAAGCGATTTGTCTTTTCTCCAATTTTACCTGAACGCTTACTGCACTTTTCTGAGTCCTAAACCGGGTTTTCCATTTAATCTCATGTACCCATTTTCCAAAATAAATCCGCCACTTACCACATCTTCGGCCAAATCAAAGCTGCCATCCAGATCAAGGTAACGGGTTGTAGGGCAGGCGAATGCGGCGTGCAAAGCCGCAGTAATGCTCACGATACTTTCATCATTACATCCCCAAAAAAGGCTAATGCAAGCGTGTTGGGCAATATTGGCGATCTCCAACGCACTTGCTATTCCACCACATTTCATCAGTTTAATATTGAAAATGCCGAAAGGCTGCGGCTGTTGCGCAAAAAGCAATGCAGAATAAGCGTCTTTGAGCGATTCGTCAGCCGTTAAAAACATCCGTTCTTTTTCATCCAATACAAATAATTCTTTTTCTTTTCCAACGGGTAACGGCTGTTCAATTAAGTCTAAACCAACAGCAGATGTACCTTTTAAGAATCGCTGCAAATCGCTCAGCGCATAACCTTGATTGGCATCGACTCTGATCTTCAGTTTATTTCGATAACGTTCAGACAGTTTCAATACTCGCTCAATGTCTTGCTCAACGTCTTCTCCCGTTTTTACTTTCAATACTTTAAAACCAAGTCTATGATATTCTTCCGCTTCTTTCAGTGTTTCTTCCACCGACATAATGCCAATAGTGACGGATGTAGGAAGTTGGGTCATTTTCCGGCCGTAAAATTCTACCACAGGAACTCCCAAAAACTGCCCAAAAGCATCGTGTAGCGCAATATCAAGCACGGCCTGCGTACCGGGCAAATGCGAAAATTGTGTTTTTATTTCATCGATCAGTTGTCGAAAATGTCGAATATCTCTTCCAATGAGGCTTTCAAAAACAGCAGATCGGCAGTTGCTTAATGTTTGCGCACAGGTTTCTCCCACTACTTCTTCCGCCGGACTTGCCGCGCCCAAGCCTATTATTCCATTTTCCAATTCTATTTCCAAAAACACATTTTCTGCTTCCGAAAAAGTATAGCCGGCAATGCTGTAAGGCTTGCTCAACGCCAAATTTTTGAGGTAAGAACGAATGAACTTAATTTTCATAACTATGTGGTACGGACGGCCCGTCCGTCAACTAAAAACATCATTACCTATTAATAGTGTGACCGGTAAAATCAGCCAACCTTCTTAAAGTCGGCATTAATTCCCCAACCCCTTCCTCCAACGGCAACAACACAGGGATTTGAAGCTTTTCGACATAGTATTTTTGATACTCAAAAGCCTCCGATTCGGCACATTCTTCCGTGTTCAAGGCCAACGCAATTACTTCTGAGCCAAATTTTTCAATAATTTCGACTTCCGATTCTACACTGGGAATCTTGCCCCAATGCGGTTCATTGTCAAAATAGCTGCGCTTGGGAGAGTGTACCAAAATGACATTTTTGGCATTGCCCGAAATCAGAAATTCCAAGCCACACGGCCCGCTGGGATTACGAAGCGAAGACTGCCCTTCGATTAAAATCACATCTGCATTCGTTTCTTTCCAACACGATACAATAGCATGTTCCACTTCTCCCGACACAAAATCATTGAGCGTTGAATCAACCACAAATCCATACTCCCCCCCCTGCAACCAACCCGTTTGCCCGGTATAGATCATCCGGGCATTGATCCCTTCAGCCTCGCAAGCCTGACGAACCATACGTGCTGTAGTACGCTTTCCTAATGCGCAATCCATACCAAGCACCGCAATAATTGGGGCAGTTACTTCATAGATTTCGCCCGTCCAGAAGTGTAAGTCTTTTCTCGATTTAGGCTTCCGAACATCTATCAGTTGTACGTTATTTTCATTTGCCAATGCCACGATCTCCGGTTTTTCATTGAGGTATTCATGCAGGCCATTGACAATTGAAATACGATAACGAATGGCGGATTGGATAATATCCAACATATCCTTGGGTAAAACACCGCCTGTCGTTGCTACGCCAATGATCAAATAATCAATCTGTTGCAGAGTAGTAACCGCGTTTTGCAATGAATCAAAAATCGGAATATTTCTAACTTTCCCATCCAATACTTCACCTGCATCACGCCCTGCTGTCGGCGGGTCTATCACGCCCACGATGTCGTAACGCTCTGTACCACGAATCAGCCCATGAGCTGTTTTGGCATCATTGGTTGTGAGCAAACCGTTGGTTAAAATAATTGCCTTATTCATATTCTTACTTCATTCACCGCTTAAGTACCTGTATGCATTTAATTTAACTATCACGCAAAGTTGCAGAGGTGCAAAGAGGTTAAGTATCATTTATTTAAATCTTTGCCGCAGCAGCAGACCGCCACTCTGCGGCTTTGCGTGAATAATTGTGTCGTATTACTTCCTTTTAATGAACATTCCCGGAAATGCACCCGTTGCTTTTTGAGATTGATACACGAGTTCGCCATTGACCCACACTTTTTCAATACCCGACGAAAGCGCCGTGGAATTTTGAATGTTGGCGTTGTCTTTTACGGTCTCGGGATCAAATAATACGAGATCAGCATAATACCCCGGTTGAACAATTCCCCGGTCTGTAATACCCAAGTGCTCGGCCGTAAGACCTGTCATTTTATGGATAGCCGTTTCCAACGACATTGTTTTTTGATCACGAACGTAGGTACTCAATACCCGCGTAAAAGCTCCATGCCCGCGCGGGTGGCCACGCCATCCGCCGTCGGAACAAATATTCGTCTGTGACCAAGTCAAAAAATTGGCTACATCGGGTTCATCCATTGATTTGCCCATGATCGCTTCAATACTACCCTTATAATTAGGGTTTTTCTCTTCAAATTCAGACGCTTGTGCAATCAAACTCATCAACGTTTGCGATGGTTTTTCCTGCCTCATTTTTGCAATCTCAGAAAGTGTCTTTCCTGCATAAGCGGCATTGGGCGCAAACTGAACCACGACCGATTTCTCAGGATCACATAATTGAGTCACTGCCAACTCAGCACTTTTCGGATTGGTATAATCGCGATTGGGAAAAAGTACCCGCAAGGTAGAATTCCAGAAATCATAAGGATAAGCATCGGCAGTAATGTTAACACCTTCAGTACGAGCTTTTTGAAGTTTCGCCAACAACGCCGACGATTGTCCCCATTGGTCACGTTTAGCTATTTTAATGTGCGAGATCTGAACGGGCATTTTAGTGTGCTGCCCTATTTCGATGATCTCATCAATGGCTTCATCAAGGTTAATATCTTCGCTTCGAATGTGGCTCATATAACGTCCACCCGACGCTGCCGCTACTTTGGCCAACTCAAGTACTTCGTCTCGATTGGAAAAAAAAGCCGATTCGTATTCCAAACCCGTCGCTAAACCCAATGAGCCTTTTTTCATTTCGTCGTTCAGCATACTTTTCATTTTTTCCACTTCTTCGGGTTTTGCAGTACGGTATAAACTTTTGGCACCCATTGCTTTAGCCCGTAGTGTCGAATGCCCCGTGTAGGTAGCCACGTTGATGGCAACGGGTCGCTTTTTGAAGAATTGCTGAATCGTATCCATTGGGATACTGCCGCCATCCTGCCCGATCACGATCGTGGTAATTCCCTGACTCACCGCCGCACTCGCATCCGGATGTTCTTCCAAGCCGCCAAAATGATGACTATGGCTATCAATAAAGCCGGGAGCAAGCGTCAGCCCTTTTCCGTCTGTAGCGGTTTCGTTAGCAAAAGGAGTAAGGTTTCCGACCTCCCAAATCCTGTTATTTTTCAGCCGCACAACCGTTTGTCGGCCGACAGCGCCAGTACCATCAATAAGTCTGATATTGGTAATGATCTCTGTTTTAGGAAGTTTGGGCATTTTCCCTGCCAAAATATCTTTCACGATGCCCCGAGCTGTGAAATCCGTAGAATTCGTAAGGACAATGATTGTTTGTTTTTTGTCTACATTCCGTACGATCTCGTTCAAAAAACCCACCCAGCCTCCTGTGTGTGACAGCACTTTTCCACCTTCGCCAATTCCCCAGCCAAACCCATAGTCATGCGTTTTGCCATCATTGAGTTTTACGGGTGTAATGCCTTCCTGCCACGTTTTGGCGCTGACCAATTTTTGCGTATAAAGTGCCTGATCCCATTTCAACAAATCCTCTACCGAAGAATACACATTCCCATCACCAATTACCCCATCCAAGCGTACCAGATCATTGAGAATATTTTGGCCGTTTTTGCGCTCGTATCCGTACACACGATTGGCAGGAGATTGTTTCATACGCAGGCAATAAATATAGGTATCATTCATACCTAACGGGCTCGTGATCTGCTGTTTAAAGAAATTCTCAATGGGCATTCCGGCCGCTTTTTCAATCACCGAGGCCAAAAGCACGTAGCCGGTATTACAATATTGCCATTTTTCTCCTACTTCAAATTCAACTTTCGGCTTGTGGGTTTTCAACAATTGAATCAACTTATCATTGTTGAGCGTATCCAAGGTATTACAGTATTTCAGGGCCAGATCAAAATACTCAGGCAAACCGCTTGTATGGGTGAGTAAATGACGGACCGTGATTTTTTCATAGGGAAAATCGGGCAGATGTTGTTGGACTTTATCGTCAAATTGCAGCTTTCCTTTTTCTTTCAACATCATGACCATCATCCCCATAAATTGCTTGGATATTGAAGCCAAGTTAAATGCCGATGTTGTTTTGAGCGGCTCTTGAGTAGACAGATTCGCAATTCCTAACGCTTTTTTATAAACAACTTTGCCATTTTCCGCCACTAAAACGGCTCCGCTGAAAGAAGCACGTTGGTGCAAAATCGTCAATGCCGAATCCAGTGTTTTCAGTTGTGAAGGTTTGTATTGAGCGTATGAACTAACACCGCTCAACAGCAGGTAAAGGCACAAAAACAATAATTGCTTTTTCATAGGATTGAGGTTCAAAACGTCAGCAAAAACGTCGGCGAGGCTTGAAGCCTGGCCGACGTTAACATTCACGAAAATAGTATTTTATTCTTTAATTTTCTTATTTTATAGTTATGAAAAACAATAATTCTAAAAAATTAAGCATAATTTGCTTTTGCATCTATCAAACTTCTAACCCAAAAGCAAATTATGCTGGACGAAACCGACATTCATATCTTGGTAAAATTGCAACAAAACGCCAAACTGACCATTAAAGAATTGGCGGAAGCACTTCACCTGACTACCTCGCCTGTTTTTGAGCGCATCAAGCGATTGGAAAAAGAAGGATTTATCAATGGATATGTAGCTCTAATCAATCCTGAAAAAGCAGGGCGCGGACAAGTCGTGTTCTGTAATGTTTCCATGCCTGTTTATACTACCGAAAACATCGAAGAGTTCGAGAAGATCGTCCGGCAAATGCCTCAGGTAATGGAGTGTTATCATCTGGCAGGTGTGGTTGATTATCAATTAAAAGTACTCGTTAAAGACATCAAAGAATACGACGGTTTCCTGAAAAAATTCGCTGAAATTCCCGTTGTAAAAGTGCACAGCAGCGTAGTGGTCTTACACGATGTAAAATACTCGACGGAAGTGCCTTTGGAGTAATTTGCCGCTTTCTTTGCCCAGATAGAAGAGCAAACAAGCAACGCCGGGCTTTTTCGGATTTTAAATCCGAAAGCAGACTGAATCGGGATTTAAAATCCCGATTAGCCATTCTACTAGCCACTTTGCAGCAAAAAATTGTACTTTTTCCTTCCTTCCTTTTTTTCAACACTTTTCCAAAGTAGTTTTGGAAACAGTATCCTAATCTAAATCCGTATTACTTCATGAAAAAACTCATTACACTTCTCATCACACTTTCCGTATTTTCATCAGCGTGGGCGCAAACGCCTACTTTTCCGCGCAACGGCGTCTATGATGAACGCCCCGAAATGTATGCTTTCACCAATGCAACCATCTACGTAGATGCACGCACGGTAGTCGAAAATGCTACTTTGCTCATCAAAAACGGTATTATTGTTGGCGTTGGCAAAGACATTCAGATTCCAAACGGTGCGGTAGTTGCCGACCTCAAAGGCCGCCGTATCTATCCTGCCCTGATCGACATGGAATCTGATTATGGCATGCCCGAAATCAAACGCGCTCAAGGCGGCGGACGGGGCGCACCTCAACAAATTGAATCGAACAAAAAAGGAGCTTACGGCTGGAATCAGGCGCTTAATTCGGAAACAGAAGCAGGAAAATTGTTTGCGGTAAACAACGCCAAAGCCGACGAACTCCGCAAACTGGGTTTTGGAACCGTACTCACTCACCACCACGACGGTATTGTACGTGGAACAGGTGCCTTGGTAACACTCGCCACCGAAAGTGAAAACAGCGTGATTGTTCGCAGTCCTGTTTCTTCCCATTTATCCTTTAGCAAAGGTTCTTCTACTCAACAATACCCCAACTCTCCCATGGGGGCAATGGCGTTGTTGCGCCAAACGTATTACGATGCCGAATGGTACAAAAACGCAGGCAAAAACGTTGAATATAACATTTCGATGGATGCCTTCAATGGCCTCAGCAACTTACCTACCATCTTTGAAGCTACCGACAAATGGAGCTTGCTTCGCGCCGATAAATTGGGGGATGAGTTCAAGACACAATACATTTTTCGTGGCAACGGCGATGAGTATCAGCGCATTGACGAAATAAAAGCCGCCGGAGGCTCCATCATTGTACCAATCAATTTTCCGGCAGCTTTCGACGTAGAAGACGTTTGGGACGCCGACAATGTGAGTTTGGCCGAAATGAAACACTGGGAAATGGCTCCCGCTAACGCCGCGGCGTTGGAAAAAGCGGGTGTCAATTTTGCCTTAACGTCTGCTTTACTCAAAACCAAAACTGAATTTTGGGCCAATCTCCGCAAAGCCATTGAATACGGCTTGTCAGAAACCAAAGCCTTAGAAGCCCTTACAACCGTTCCCGCGCAGTTGCTTCAATGCAGCGATAAAGTGGGAAGTCTTAAAACAGGTTCCTGGGCTAATTTTATTATTACTTCCGGCAGTTTGTTCAGCGTTGATAACATCATTTACGAAAACTGGATCAGAGGTAAAAAATACAGCATCAATAACCTAAATCAAGCCGATATACGCGGCACCTATAGCCTCAACCTGGATGCTGAAAAGGGAAAACTTATCATCTCCGGAAAGCCTGATAAGCCTGAATATCAGATAGTATTAAGCGATACGGTAAAGATCACGCCGAAAGTAACGTACCTCAATGACGTTATTTCGCTCAATTTCCAACCCGACAAAAAAGCGCCCAACGCCACTACTCGCCTGACGGGTTATCGCGAAGGCACAGGATTTAAAGGAAGCGGTGAAACTGCCAAGGGAGTCGCTGTTAAATGGAATGCAATGTTGCAGGAGCCAATGAAAATAGCGGAAGCACGCCGCGATACGGCACAAAAACCCGTTCCTAATGTGGGCAAACCTTTGTTTCCTTTTGTAGGTTTCGGCAACACCGAAAAACTGAAATCACAAACATTATTGATCAAAAATGCCACCGTTTGGACAAGCGATGACGCAGGAATGTTGCCAAACAGCGACGTGTTAGTTGAAAACGGTAAAATTTCCCGCATCGGCAAAAACTTATCCGCTCCCAACGCCAAGGTTATTGACGGAACAGGTAAACACCTTACGCCGGGCATCATTGATGAACACTCACACATTGCGTTGTTTTCTATTAACGAAGGCGGTCAATCCAGTTCGGCAGAGGTACGCATGAGCGATGTGATCAATCCCGATGATATCAACATTTATCGTCAATTGGCCGGTGGCGTCACTATGTCACAGTTATTGCACGGCTCGGCCAATTCCATCGGCGGGCAATCGGCAGTAGTGAAGTTGAAGTGGGGTGGCAATATCTCTGAAATGCTTTTACCCGAAGCGCAATTCATCAAGTTTGCCTTGGGAGAAAACGTTAAACAGGCCAACAGCGCCAATCCTACCGCGCGTTATCCACAGACTCGTATGGGCGTAGAGCAGGTTTTTATGGACCATTTTACCCGCGCCCGTGAGTATGACCGCGCTTGGGATTCCTATAATTCAATGAAGAATAAGATCGGCATTCCTATGCCTCGTCGTGATATTGAATTGGAAGCATTGGCTGAAATTCTAAATGGAAAGCGTTTCATTACGTGTCACTCGTATGTGCAGTCCGAAATTAATATGTTGTTGAAAGTTGCTGATTCATTGGGTTTTAAGATCAACACATTTACCCACATTCTGGAAGGCTATAAAGTAGCCGACAAAATGAAAAAACACGGCGCAGCGGGTTCGTCTTTTGCCGACTGGTGGGCTTACAAAATGGAAGTAAAAGATGCTATTCCTTACAATGCCGCCATTTTGACCAAAGTAGGCGTATTGACCAGCATCAACTCCGACGATGCCGAAATGGCTCGTCGTCTGAATCAGGAAGCGGCCAAAGCCGTAGAATACGGCGGCATTGCCGAAACCGAAGCCCTCAAAATGGTGACCATCAATCCCGCAAAAATCATGCACTTGGACAAACGTACGGGAAGCATTAAGGCAGGAAAAGACGCAGATTTGGTATTGTGGAACAACCATCCGCTTTCTATCTACGCTCGTCCTGACTATACCATTGTAGAAGGTACGATCTATTATTCAACCGAAGGCGATGACAAACGCCGCGACGAAGTAGAGAAAGAACGTGCCCGTTTGGTTCAGAAAATGATCTCAGCCAAAACCGGGGGCGCTACTGCCATCCGTCCGCCGTTCCGTCGTCAGCGTATGTGGCATTGTGAAGACGTGGAAGGTGTCATGGCCGAAGGCGAAGAACAAAGCGAGCAGAAGTAGACCGCTTTTGCAGAAAATAACAAACTCAATTTTTCATAATCAAGCAACATGAAAAAATTAACGATATTTCTCAGTCTTATATCAACGGCACTTTGGGCGCAAAACCCCGCACCGGCCAAACCTCAAACCAAGCCCATTGCGCTGGTGGGAGCCACTGTTCATGTAGGAAACGGCACCGTGATCGATAAAGGAGTGGTTGTGTTCACCAAAGGTATTCTTACCGCCGTTGGGGATGCCGCTACCACCTTTGATCGTAACCAAACAGAAGTGATTGACGTTACGGGCAAACATCTTTATCCGGGACTTATCGCTATGGGTGCCACTACCGGTTTGGTGGAAATCAGTTCGGTGCGCGCCACTGCCGATAATTCGGAAATAGGCGCTCTTAATCCCAACGTGCGGGCATTGGTTGCTTATAATACTGACTCTGAAGTCATTCCGACATTGCGCAATAATGGCTTGCTGCTTACTCAGGCCACGCCGCAAGGCGGCACTATTTCGGGTTCATCATCGGTAATGGAACTTGACGGATGGAATTGGGAAGATGCCGTTTTGAAAAAAGACGACGGCATTTGGCTAACTTGGCCGCCATTCTTTGCCCGTGAATTTAATTTTGAAGATTTCTCGGTCAGCCTTCAAAAAAACAGTCGTCGTCAGGAGGTTATCAACAGTCTTACCCAATTATTTTCCGATGCGCTTGGGTACAGCCAAATCAAAAATCCAAGCATAACTAACCTTAAATTGGAAGCATTGCGGGGGCTTTTCAGCGGTACACAAAATTTATACATCCGTGCCGACAACAGCAAAGACATCATCGAAGCCGTGAAATTTGCCAAACAACAGGGAGTAAAAAAGCCGGTAATCATCGGCGCCGAAGATGTATTGCGCGTAGTTGATTTTCTGAAAGAGAACAATGTTCCGGTTGTTTTGGGTGAAACGCACCGTCTTCCCAACCGGCAGGATGAACCGGTATATCAGCCGTACCAGTTACCATCTCTTTTACAAAAAGCAGGTGTAACAGTAGCGTTAAGCTACGGTGAGGCCTATTGGCGCACGCGCAACTTGCCATTCGTGGCAGGAACTGCGGCGGGTTTTGGTAACCTTGACCGCGAAGAGGCGTTAAAAATGATCACCTCCACTCCTGCCAAAATTCTGGGCATTGACAAACAGGTTGGAACGTTGGAGAAAGGCAAGATGGCCACACTCGTGGTTTGCAAAGGAGACATTCTGGATATGCGCTCCAATGGCATTGAGCAGGCATTTATCAGAGGTCGTAAAACAAGCCTTGACGATCGCCACAAGCGTCAATACCAAAAGTATACTGACAAATACGAAATCGGAACTAAATAGTGAAGATTAAAATAGACTTGCCAAGTTTTTAAACCGGGGACGCCCAGTCGGGGGCGCCCAGTCTTGGCAAGTCTTCCATAAAATTTCCATCAATAAAAAAGGCCTTTCTGCGCAGAAAGGCCTTTTTTATTGATAAAATTACGGAATTTTCATTATTGTTTCTTGCCATCTCCGTATTGTTTCATCATCTCCTGCATGGCTTTACTTCGCTCGGCAGGAGACATATTTTTTATTTTTTCAGGATCAAAAGAAACGCCTTTCTTGTAGTCTGATGGAATGCTGAATATCGAAGCAGCAACAGGTTTGGTATCGTATTTTACCAATTCCATCGTCATTCCTCCTTCGGGGTTTTTCAATTGGGTTTTAACCACAAACCCTTCGGCGCCTGCTTTTTTCAGTTCATTGTACATTTGGTCATTGCCGCCGCTCATGCTTGATTTCCAATATCCCATCATTCCTTCATACCCTGCAATGTCTTTGGTTGTCCACATATCCATAGGTCGATTGCTCATTGTTACTATGATATGAGTACAATTTAGGTTTTGCAGTTTCTCTTTGCCTACCACTTTCACCGTCACTTTACCCAAATCAGCGTTTTTCGACGCTGAATTTGTATTCACTTCGGTATATGTTTTGGAAGCTTCATTCAACATGACCATTGTATTGGGTTTATCAGGAAGCATCAGCATCACTTGCTTATGAGACATTCCCTGCATCGCAAGATTGGTTTCCATGCGTACTTTCCCGGCAGCAAACTGCATTTTACTGGTTGAAACATTACTTTGTCCGTTTCCTGACATGGTCATTTTGTATTCTATTGTTCCTTGTTGAGCCTGAACAGCAATGGCACCCAATAAGGCAACCGTTATTATCAGTAATCGCTTCATGGCATTGGTTTTTAAGAAAGTAGACATTTTATTTTATGGTTCCGGTTGTTAAAAAAGATATAGAACGCAGATCTTTATGATTTTGTATGTTAAAGGTAGGCTGCGGTCTTATTTTAACAAATTACCTACCGTCTCAAGGAGAAAGCCCAAATACAAAACATCCCGTCGAAATTAATGTATCTCGACGGGATGTTTCAACAATGTATACCGTTTATGCTTTAAAAGCTACGGCAAATTCATTTTTGGCAAAATCTTCCAATGTTGTTGGTGTAGTATTTTCTGCACTACGCTCATATCCTTTAAGGTATTCACCTGAATTCAAACCCGAAAAAAGTTCGTTATAGCCATCAGCAATGGTTTCGGCAAGTCCTGCGCCAATCATCCCTGCCCGCGCATCGGCCACCGAAAATTCAATATATTGAAACGACTGTCCAACGGCTTCGCTCAACACTGCCGTTGCTTCGGGCATAGTATAGTCGGCTGCGCCGGCCACAAATTCTACCGAATGTCCGCTGAAATCAAGTGCTAAAAGGTGTTTAATAGCTGCTGCCGCAATGTCTCTTGTGTGAACCAGCGGCATTTTTAAGTCGGCGCGGAGGGCATACCCCTGAATACCTGCGGCTTTGATAAGACCGATATTTGCGTAGAAATTTTCCATAAAATAAGCCGCCCGTAAATTGAGCACGTTCAATCCTTCGACGGTTTTCAATCCCTGCTCCAGTTCATACAAGCCGCTCACCGGACCGGCCCCGTTTGGCATATGAGCACCCATTGAACTTAGCACCACGGCATATTTCACACCTGAATCCTGTAATGCCTCTACAAAGTTTTGAGTGATTTCACGCTGATAGGCTCGCCAATCGGTTACATCCCATTTTGGTGGGATCATCAAATAAACTGCCTCAGCACCCTTAAATGTGTCTTTTACAAATGCGGCATCTTCCAATACACCTATGGCTAACTGCGCTCCTTTTTCGGCGAGTTTGGCGCCTTTGGCCGCGTCGCGAACAACGGCTTTTACTTCTTTGCCTGCGGCAAGCAATGCTTCAACGATTGCGTGACCTGTGTTTCCTGTGGCTCCGGTAATTACGTACATGATCTGTTGGATTTAATAGAGTTATAAATAAATTTAAAAACATACATACCAGTTGGTATGTAATTGAGCAAAAAAATCAGGCTTTAAGGCCTTCGGTAAATTGTTTTAATTGAGCAACAACCATTTCAAAAATCGCGCGGCTCTGCATTGCTTTAGATACACTGAACCCACCTTCAATGGTTGATAAGTAAAAGAAAGCTACCTGCGTTGGGTTAAAATCAAGTCGAAACTCTCCTGATAATTGGGCTTTTTTCAAGCCTGTTTCGATCTGCTGATGCATTTGGTTGGTGATTCGATAAAGTCGTTTTCGAAATCCTTCATCCAAAGGCGGCATTTCCTGCGTGAGGTTCGTTAATGGACAGCCAAGCTTGATTTGTTCATCAGTTTTGGCAAAACTGCGGTAATTATCCAAGGTTTCGAACAAAACTGCTCCAAAATTTTTGTCTGTTGCCTCAAACGATTTCCAAATTTTAAGGTACTGTGGAGCGATCAATTCATCTAATATGGCGTATCCTAAGTCAAACTTATTAGGAAAATAATGGTACAGCGCACCTTTGGTAATGCCCATCTCGGCTACCACCTTATCGGCACGAACTCCCTGAAAACCGTTTCGGTGAATGGCTTCAAAGTTTTTTTGTAATATTTCGGTACGTGTATCTGTCATGACGGCACAAAGGTAAACATACTAATTAGTATGTCAAGGTTTTTTTATTATATTTTTCAAAAAAATAAGCCTTTCTCTAAAGAAAGGCTTATCAAAACAAACAGGAATCTTATAATCAATAAGTTATAAATTTATAGCTTATCAATAAGTTACCCAAGTATCTTTGCCGCCACCGCCTTGCGACGAATTAACAACCAACGAACCTTTACGCAACGCCACGCGTGTAAGTCCGCCCGGAATTACGTTGATACCGTCACCGTAGAGAATGTATGGGCGCAAATCTACGTGACGACCTTCGGCGTGATCGTCGACAATACACGGTACACGCGAAAGTGAGATCACGGGCTGTGCGATATAATTGCGCGGATTTTCCTGAATTTTTTTACGGAAAATCTCATGCTCTTCTTTGGTAGCTTTAGGTCCGATCAACATCCCGTATCCTCCTGCTTCGTTGGCTTCTTTGATCACCAGATTTTCAACGTTTTCAAGTACGTATTTCAAATCATCGTCTTCGCGGCAGATATATGTCTGAACGTTAGGAATAATTGCTTCCTGATCCAAATAGTATTTAATGATCCGCGGCACGTATGCATAAATTACCTTATCATCGGCAACGCCCGTTCCCGGAGCGTTGGCAAGGGCTACGCGGCCTTTCTTATACACATCAAATATTCCCGGAATACCAATAAGCGAATGTGGATTAAACGCTTGTGGGTCCAAAAACGTATCATCCAAACGACGATAAATTACATCCACGATCTCAAAACCGCGCGTGGTTCGCATTTTCACATATCCTCCGGAAACTACCAAGTCGCGGGCATCAACAAGCTCAACACCCATTTGCTGTGCCAAATAAGAATGTTCAAAATAAGCCGAATTATAAATTCCCGGCGTCAATACTACAATATTTGGATTAGGGCGATCAGCAATGAATTTAAGCATTTCAAACAAACGCGCCGGATAATCCGACACCGGTCGCACGCCGGTACGGGCCAATACTTCGGGGAAGATCTGCTTAGATAATTCACGATTTTCCAGCATGTACGATACTCCCGACGGGCAACGAAGATTATCTTCCAACACCATGAATGTTCCGTCATCGCCCCGGATCAAGTCCGTTCCGGTAATGTGGCACCAAATTCCTTTGGGAGGTTTCAGCCCTTTACACGCTTCCAAATAGCACTTTGACGTTTCGATCAGATCTCTGGGTACTATTCCATCGTCAAGAATTTTCTGGTCGTTGTAAATATCGTCAATAAACATATTCAGGGCTGTAATGCGCTGAATAAGCCCTTTTTCCAACCGATTCCAGTCCTCGCCTGCTACTACCCTCGGAATAATATCAAGTGGCATGATACGCTCGGTGCCTTCTCCTTCAGAATAAACATTGAATGTGATCCCCATTGACATCAACGCTCTTTCGGCGGTATGCTGACGGTTCATCAACTCGGTCTGCGTCAATTGTTCTACGCGTTGTTTAAATGTTTCACATCCCGGGCGGATTTTGCCGTCCGGTGAAAACATTTCATCATAAAACTTTTCGGTGTCATAATTTTTAAAAGAGAATTGCATAATGGCGAAAAAGTAGGTGAGTTATTTGTTTTGCCGAACAAGATATGGACAAATTAAGGATTTAGCCAAATTTTCTACCTCAATTTATCACACCACTTTCACATTTCTTAAATTGTATGATTATATCGTACTTTGCATCACCTTTTTACGTTTCTTGAATGGGAGTTCCGTGTTTTCCAACCGATACTTTTATTCTCCCTTTTTAATACAGACTAACACTTTACTCTTTTGGGATGACACGTCGACTTTTGGTCATTGTTATTGTAATGCTCAGCTGTGTTTCCGGCCATACACAACACTGGCTTGGGTTATCGTCAAGCAATTATGCCGGTACCAATGCCCTTTTTCTTAATCCTGCCCACGCAGCCGACTCCCGAAATAAACTGTATATAAATCTTATTGGAAACGATTTCTATTTGATCAACAATTATCTCCGATACGATGCTCCTTATTCTTTTCTTAGGTTAATTACCAACAGCGTTCCTCAAAAATACCGCAGTGAGCGAGGTCTGATCGTTTGGAGAGAGAATTACTACGCCGAACGCCTCAATGGCAAACAAAAGCATTTTCATACGGGAGGCGATGTACGCGGTCCTTCATTATTATATTCTTTCAAAAACAATCGTTTTGCCATTGCGCTTACTTCCAGAGGTCGCTATTCACTCAGTATGACGGACGTTTCTGAAGAAACCGCTAGGGTTATCCGGTATGGAACAAATTTAGTGGACTTACAACGTAAAAATTTTACTGATCAAACCGCTAAGTTGTCTACCAACGGTTTTGTGGAAATGGGCGCAACGTTTGGTGCGGTTTTGGCCGATTATGAAGAAGATTTTTTTAAAATAGGAATTACAGTTAAGCGCTTGGTGGGCGTATACAATGTTCATGCTGACATGAAAGCTGCTGATTACAGGATTGAGGTTGAAAGCCTCAACCCCGAAAAAGAATTTATCGCTGCCACAAGATTACAGGCCACCTATGGTTACACAACCGACGAAGCTTTCAGTAACCTCAGCCTTAATCCAAAATTTTTATTTGGAAAAAATTCTGCCGGCGGTGGTTGGGGATTTGACCTGGGTGCGGTCTATGAATACCGGCCGGATGTCCAAAAGCTCAAAATCGGTGGCCCTAAAGGAGGACGCCATCATGATCCCAACAAAAACAAATATAAATACCGTATCTCCGCCGCACTGACAGATATTGGAGCCATTCGTTACAAAAATTTAAATTATGTAAGGGAAATAGATATAGATCAAACGGCACAATTCTCTTATAATAATTTTAACAGTTTGCCCGGAACCGGGGCAGCCATCAATGCCGTTAACAAAAGTCTCTTCGTTCAACCGGCCGATAATCCACGGGGATGGACCACAGGACTGCCTACATCATTCAACGCGAGTTTTGATTACCACCATAAAAATAACTGGTACATCAATGCACTTTGGGTACAGGGACTGAGAGGTCAAAACTACCTTAATGTAAAACCACAATCTGTTTTGGCCGTCACTCCTCGCTACGAAACCAAATGGTTTGAATTTGCAACTCCTTTAGCAATGGCTGACAATTACCGAGTCTTTACCGTAGGAGTAGCTATGCGCGCAGGTCCTATTATTGTTGGTACAGATAACTTAGGTGGACTCATAGACATTGGTAAACCCCAAGGTTTGGACTTGTATTTTGCATTATACGCGCCTTTTTTCCACCGCAAGCCCGATGATCCTAACAAATGCTGGTATCAACCCTATGAAAGGTCGTCTCGTCGTAAACGATAATTGGCTTATGGAACCTTATGTCACCGCCGAATTTACTCCTGAAGGCATTTCGACAATTACTTTTTTTCATCCTTCCCAAAATGCCATGCCCGGATTTTTGCTACGGCAGTTATCCCAAACCATTGAGGAAACAGGCGAAAACCCCGCCACAAAAGTTATTATACTGCAAAGTGGCGGCGACCGCACGTTTTGTGCCGGTGCGAGTTTTGACGAATTAGCCGCCATTCAAAACAAAGATGAAGGACTTACTTTTTTCTCAGGCTTTGCCAACGTTATCAATGCCTGTCGAAAAAGCCCGGCCATTATTGTGGGCAGAGTTCAGGGAAAAGCCGTGGGTGGTGGTGTAGGATTGGCGGCGGCCGTCGATTACTGTTTTGCCACTCAACATGCCGCCATTCGGTTGAGTGAATTGCTGATCGGAATCGGTCCTTTTGTGGTTGGCCCTGCCATTGAACGCAAAATCGGTATCTCAGCTTTTTCGCAGCTTACCCTCAATGCTTCCACAATTTACTCTGCCGCTTGGGCACACGAGAAAGGTTTATACGCCGAAGTTTTTGAAACAACTGCTGCAATGGATGCCGCCATTTCGACATTGGCGAAATCACTGGCAGGTTACAATCCCGAAGCCTTACAGCAATTAAAAAAAGTATTTTGGGAAGGCACCGACCATTGGGAAACGCTACTGGCCGAGCGTGCAGCTATAAGCGGCAGGTTGGTATTATCGGATTTTACGCGCGCGGCCATCAGGCAGATGAAAGAAAAGAAAGGCTAAATTGCTATCGAAATCGCAAATGGATCAGCAATGGATAATGGTCTGATTTGTTATATTTTCCCGTTCTAAACGCTACCGTTTCCAATTGATCATTGATTAAACAGTGGTCAATCGGGATCAGCATGAGTGGCATCCAGGACGGCCAACTGGGGTTCAGTCCAAATCCTTTACGGCTATTGATCAATCCTGAGGCTGAAATAAATTGGCGGTATATAACCGACCAAGGCGTAATGTTCAGGTCTCCCACCACAATTGTCGGATTAGGCTCTTTCTTCACTAATGCCGCAATGTGCCTCAATTGCTGATTTCGGATAATAAAATCAGTTTCTTTGATCGGATTGTAGGCATGACACGCAATGATCGTCACGGGTTTATCCTGCACAACGGTTGAAAATTTGATTAACCCTTTTATGGCAAATGTCGCAGCAGAATCTACCACAATTGGCGTTTGGCTACCCACAAACACCTCAGTATCATTTTTAGCTACTACAAAAAAAGTATAAGGATATTCTTTGGTAAATGTCTTTTTCAAATGCGCAATGAGCGCAGGAGTAGCTTCATTGATGGAGAAAAAATCAGGGTTTTCTTCCCGAATCTGTTGCGTGACCAACGAAAAATCGTGGTTTTTGTAAAGTACATTGGCATGATACAACGTAATATCAGCCTTGTCCGGAGAATTGGCCTGTGAAGTCCTGATCCATTCCAACCCCAACCAACCATTGAATAAGAAAATTCCTAAACTCACTACCGCCAATAGCCATTGCCTGCGATAAAGCTGCCAAAGCAGTAAAGCCAAACTCAGCAAACAGTATTGAACTCTGAAACTGGCGAAATGGTCAAACCAACGACTATATTCTCCCAAAAAGCCAATCAACGACGCAAACAATACCGCCCAAGAAGCAAAATTTAACCATTGCTTTAGTATTCGTACCATTCGCCCCACCATTTTTGCAATTGTTTACGGATCTCATTTTCACGGGCATTCTGGCCGGGTTGATACAAAACAGTGCCTTTCAGTTCATCAGGCATAAAGTTCTGAGCCACAAAATTTCCCTGAAAATCATGCGAGTATTTGTAGTTTTTACCGTACCCTATTTCTTTCATTAGCTTCGTAGGCGCATTGCGTAAGTGAAGCGGTACGGGCAAATGCGCCGTTTTTTCCGCCAATGCCAACGCTTCGTCAATGGCCAAATAACTTGCATTGCTTTTGGGAGAAGTGGCCAAATACACCGCAACCTGCGACATTACAATCCTGCATTCAGGGTAGCCGATCGCTTTTACCGCCTGCAAACAGGCATTGGCCATGATAACCGCCGTGGGGTTGGCATTGCCGATGTCTTCCGAAGCCAGAATTAACATACGTCGCGCAATAAATTCGGGATCTTCTCCTGCTTTGATCATTCGTGCCATCCAATAAATAGCGGCATTGGGGTCGCTTCCTCTCAAGGATTTAATGAATGCCGAGATAATGTCATAATGTTGCTCCCCCGACTTATCATACCGCGCCAGGTTTTGCTGCGCTACTTCCGTCACCATCTCGTCAGTAATAACAATAGGAGATTCATTAAAATGAGCGTTGACAACCAGTTCCAATAAATTCAACAATTTGCGTCCATCTCCTCCCGACAATCGCAACAAGGCATCATATGACTCAAATTGAATGTTTTTCGTTTTCAATTCTACGTCTTTTTCCACTGCCTGATGCAACATGGTTGTCAGTTCTTCTTTTCCTAAGCCTTCCAGAATATAGACTTGACAACGTGACAACAACGCCGAATTGATTTCAAAAGAAGGATTCTCGGTCGTGGCTCCGATAAGGGTGATCTGTCCTTTTTCCACCGCCCCAAGCAATGCATCCTGTTGGCTTTTGTTATATCGGTGAATTTCGTCAATAAACACAATCGGAGAAAAAAGCCCCGACGGGCGCGCCAACACGTCACGTAACTCTTTAACGCCTGAACTTATCGCACTCAAGCTGTAAAATGTCCGTTTGGTCGATTCTGCAATGAGGAGCGCCAAAGTGGTTTTCCCTACTCCCGGCGGCCCCCATAAGATCATGGAAGGAACCAGATTATTTTGAATAGCCCGCCGCAAGGCACCATTGGGGCCCAACAATTTTTGTTGACCGATAAAATCATTCAGCGTGCGTGGGCGCATGCGTTCGGGCAATGGAGCAGACATATATCTTTTGTTTAAGCCGAAATCACTCGGAGCCGTTAATAGCTGGTACAAAAATACCAACGCCCGTAGAAATTCATCTACGGGCGTTGGCCTAAATATCACTTTAAAACAAAATTCTTTTCAGCTTTACACGATCACGCGCTCCATCGAAAGCTGTTTTTTCAAACTGGTCAACGCTCCAAATACAAGGTTATAAACAGATTGGATGTTGATTTTCATGAAGTTAGAAATTTCTTCGTTGGTCATGTTAACGTAGAATTTCAGAAAAATCGCTTCGCGCTGACGGCGGGGCAGTTTTTCAAGCGCTTCATTTAGATTACGATTGGTTTGTAAATAATCTTCCTGGGCAATAACATACGACTCAGCCGAGGCAGTGTAAAGGTGATGATACTCCAACGGGATCTCCTCGCTGCTGGTATTTTTTTGTTGCGCATTGAGGTGACGAACCAATTTACGTTTAATCGAAGCCATCAAATAATAGCGTACCGAAGTGGTATCGCCAAGCGTGTGGCGGTGTTGCCAAAGTTCCACAAACAAATCGTGGATACAGTCTTTAATTAATGCCTTGTCGGCGCTGAATTGTGTACAGTAATTGTACAAGAGTTGAACATAACATTGATACAAACGTGCGAAAGAGGGCTCATCGTCTTGGCGGAACTGATTCCAGAGAGTTACCTCTTCTTGGGTTGTAAGGTGAAAACGAGGCATTGGGGTGATGGGGTTTGGGGTTTAGAAACAATCACGCCTCAAATGTAATTTTCTTTATAATAAGTTGCAAAATAAAAAGTGTTTTTTTAACAATTAATTTTTAAAAATATAATTTGGTAAAATGGAAGTTCTGCCCATCAAATAAGCCTAAATCACTCATTTTCAGCGAAGGAATTACTAAAAGGCCCATAAAAGAAAGGGTCATAAACGGCGAAACGAGCTGAGAGCCAAGCTGAGATTTAACAAAAAAATCAATTTCGGTATACCGTTTAGCTACATTATATCCATCTGCGTCCGACATCAAACCCGCGATAGGAAGCGGTAGAAGATGCGCACCGGCTGCTTTAGGGCCAACGGCACTGATACCGCCTTTGGCTTCGATTACTAAGTTGATGGCTTGCGCCAAACTTTCATCGTCGCAACCCACCGCAATGATATTATGTGAATCATGCGCGACCGACGAGGCAACAGCACCGTCTTTCAATCCAATATTTTTGATAAAACCTATCGCAATAGGTGCTGATTGATAGCGATTTACGACTACTATTTTTAATATATCCCGCTTTGTATCCGACACGATCCGGCCGCCTGTGATCAATGCGGGAAGCTCGAGAAGATTAGTGATCAGTTGTCCGTCAAGTGCTTCAATGACTTTCAGCGTTAAGTCAGAGTCAGGAACTTCAATCTCCAAGTCAGATGCCTGTATAGGATTGCAATCAAATTGATTTACAATCGGACTGCGTAGATTCGGGATATTTGAACTTCCGTTTTGGGCTACTTTTTCTCCTTCGATGTACGTCTCCAAAACGTTAAAATCCTGTAAATTGTCTACCAAAATGAAGTCCGCAGGATCGCCTTCCCGCAACAGGCCTACATTGAGACGATAATGCAACACGGGATTGAGGCAAGCTGCCCGCAACACGCTGAAAAGCGGATAGCCTTTAGCCAATGCCCGCTTCACTAATTGATTGATATGTCCGTCGACCAAATTATCCGGATGCTTATCGTCAGAACAAAACATCAGCCGATTGGGATAATCGGCAATGAGTGGAATAAGCGCTTCAAAATTTTTGGCCGCACTTCCTTCCCGTATCAAAATATAGTCTAATCCCAGCTGAAGCTTATCCAGCGCTTCATCATAAGTAAAGCACTCATGATCGGTCGTAATTCCTGCTTCTATGTATTTTTTGGCATCTTCTCCCCGAAGGCCCGGCGCATGTCCGTCAATGGGTTTATTAAATGCCTGTGCCAAGCGGATTTTCATCATCACGTCAGCGTCTTCGTACAAAACGCCCGGGAAATTCATCATTTCCGCCAAATACCCGATCTCTTTCATGGCCAACAATCGACGAATATCTTTGGTCGAAATTATAGCCCCCGCAGTTTCAAATGTTGTGGCCGGCACGCAGGAAGGCGCACCAAAGCAAAATTTGAACGGCACGCGTTTTCCATCTTCGATCATGTATTCTACCCCTGCCACACCGAGCACATTGCCGATCTCATGCGGATCCGATACTGTTGCGACTGTTCCGTGCACTACAGCGAGTCTGGCAAATTGTGCAGGAGTCAGCATAGAGCTTTCAATATGAACGTGCGCATCTACAAAACCGGGCATGATGTATGGAAGCCCCTGTTTTTCAGCGCCAATAATTTTGATACCAATAATTCGTTTCTCTGCTACTTCAATTTCAGCATGTCCGATGGTGTGATCAAAAAGGTTGAGTAAATTGGCTGTAAAGAGCATAGATTCCCGAAAGGATTAAGTATTAATAATTAACGAATTAACATACGTATTTTATGAGATTGACTGCTTGATACAGCACTGTTATTTTTGCATCGTCGGTTTTTAGCCCTAAATCCGTTGAGAAAGTTGCTTAAAATTAGTTCTTTCGCAAAAAGTTGTCAAACCATTTACTAAAACCATGCCAAAACAATTTCGCCTGCCCATGATTTTAGTGCATACGCCTTTTCTTTGGGTGGAAGGACTGACGCTGTTTCCGTGGGTATTTTGTAAAGACGCGAATCCTCCCAAGTGGCTGTTAAACCACGAGCGTATTCATCTTCGTCAACAGATCGAACTGGGCATATTTCTCTTTTACGGATGGTATTTAATCGAATACTTAGTACGGCTTATTCAATACCGTCGACACTATCTTGCCTATCGCAATATCAGTTTTGAACGAGAAGCCTACGGCAATGATAAAAACTTAGCGTATTTGGAAACGCGGAAAGCATGGGCGTTTTGGAAGTATTTACGAGAAAGCAGTAAATGATGGATGTCGCAAATTCTAAATGCAACGTTAATAGTTAAATCGCGCAATTTATTACCCAATGCTGCTGGAATACATTGAAAAACTCCCCGAAGGATATTCAGAAGGTCTGTACAAAGGCGTGAAGTATGGGATTACCAAAACGATTTTCCAATCAAAATCATTCGTTTCAAATCTATGCGGAGGAGTTGGGAGGAAATGACTTTATCAGCCTAAATTACTACGTCACCGGCCAAAAAGAGCTGTTAAAACCCTGCGAAATGCCGGAAGAGAAGGTGATCAATTTTTTCAAAAATGTAGAATTATTAGGAACGGCGCTGAATCAATAGGATCAAGTCTGCGTAAACTCAATGAGCAGCAGGATCAACTGAGAGAAAAATAATTTCAATTTTATGTTATTTTTCTCCGTCATAGACGACTAATTAGTCAAATGAGTCAAATTCCTGCCGATGGCAACAGTTCAAGAGACCTTTATTCAATTGCTGGATGAATACAAAGCCATTATATATAAAATCGCGGCCGTATACGCTGTTACGGATGAAGGCCAAAAAGACCTGTTCCAAGAAATAGTCATTAACCTGTGGACGTCCTATGAGTCTTTTCGCGGAGAGTCAAAAATAAGTACCTGGCTCTACCGAATTGCCTTAAACACAGCTATCACCAATTATCGCCGCAACAAACACTACCAAAAACAGGTGGATTTGACCCATCAGGAAGCAGTAAACTTACCTAATTGTACAGAGGTGGATTGGAGCGAAGAAACCGCTCTACTTCAAAAAGCGATTCAAAAACTAACTGCTTTTGATAAAGCTATTATTCTGTTGTATCTGGAAGAAAAAAGCTATCAGGAAATCAGTGCTGTTATTGGAATAAGTTCGCCCGCCGTAGGTATGAGAATCAAACGAATTAAGGAAAAGCTTATACTTCTGTTAAAAACAACAAATTTATAAACGGATGCATTTAGAAGAACTTATCGTAGCTTGGAAAGCGCAAGACCCATCCATTCATAAAACCCTGAAAAGTGCGACTTTATCTCATTTTCTTTCTCAAAAATCAGAAGGTGTTTTGAAGAAAATCAGGAATCAACTTCGGATTGAGTTATGGTTGTTATCGGTATTGCTGCTTGGGGTAGACAGTTTATTTTTCGTTGTACAATTGCCGTTGGAATTCGTTCGAATCAGCTGTTTTACGATAGAGAACCTGCTGCTATTGGTCTATATCTTCCAATACGTTCGAGTGCTGATTCATCTGAACAAATCACAGATGCGCCCCACAAGTGAGCATGTTGAAAATGTATATCAGCGTCTGAATCACTTTCGCTCTTGGAATGCGAAGCTTAGCTTACCGATTGGAATCTTTGGGGTTGTTATGTTTGCAGGGGCTCAGTACTTAGTTACTTCGCTTTCTTGGTTAGTGCTCGAATATGGCTTTTGGTGGTGGATAATTGTCCCTAAAATGAGACAACGATTTGAGGATTATTTGGCAGAATTGTCCTTGCTGCTTGCCGATTTGAAAGTAATCGAAACAGAAGCAAAATAAAGTACAGAGGTTGACAGCTATACCGGTAATAAAAGTAAAAGAGTATTTATTTGGCTAATTTTCAAGCATTAACCTCGAAAGATAGGCGCGAGGCTTTGCCCCGCGCCACCCAACTTTACTAAACTTCTTCTTTTATTAAGCTTTTTAACTGCTCTGCCAACTCGGGCGTGACGCTCACGCCATGCACATTCAGCGCATGATCGGCGGCTAAGGTTAGCACTTCTTCTTCGGTAGTAGCTTTGATTACACCTTCACAATCAAAGCCCGCATCGCTGCAATGTAGTGTTTTCATCTTTTTTATTGGATTGGTTTTTGAGTTTTAATAGGTAAATACTCGGTCGCTTTCGGCAGCCAGTTTGACCAATACCGTAGGCAACGCAAATTCGGCCGGTTTATCTTTCAGATCGGCTTCGGTCACGCCTCTCGCTTTCGAGGAATTCCCCGACAGGTAAAACCGTCCGTTTCCCTTTACAATGGCGTCATAATGCTCGCGGAGTTTGCCCGTGCCTAATCCGGTCAAAGAATTGAGTGTAGGGTCTTGCAGGAGTTTGACGGCATCACCTGCTAAAAACAATGCCACAGTATGCCCTTCTTCAATCGCCGTTTTGGCAACTAAAAACGCCAAAGCTGCTTTGGTCGAATCTTTTGGGCTTTGCGTAACGTGAATCAGAAATTTCATTTTCTTGGCAGGAATAGGATTGGAATTTGATTGAGCATGGGCAATCGCCGACAATAAAAACAGGAAGAGAAGGGAATAAAAATGCTGTTTCATAGTGGTTTTACTTTGAATTTGTCAAAAGTAAACCACGACACCGCCAAGAAACGGTATCAAAAGATACATAAGCCAAAAAAATTATTTCAGTTGAATGTAACCTCTAAACAATTTGAGTTTGCCATGTTGCTCAAATGCTTTGAGAATGCGCGAGATCACCACGCGGGTAGTGCCCAATTCATAAGCCAATTGTTGGTGCGAGATGGTTATTTTTTGAGTATTCTCTTTTTTTGCTCGGTTTGCCAAATAAGTAAGTACGCGTTTGTCAATGGGGTCAAAAGCAACACTTTCAAACGAACCCAGCAATTCATCATAACGGCTGCGGAAGGTCTGGATCAGAAAAGCATTCCAGGAAGGATATTTTAATTGCCATTCATTGACGAGGCGGGCGGGAAAAACAAAAAGTTCTGAAGGTTCAGTAGCAACTCCGTATGAAGTGCTGGTATTGCTGAAATAAGCGGCCGATAGGGACATCATACACGTTTGCCCTTCCCGAACGTAGTACAACAGAATTTCGCGGTCTTCTTTTTGCTGAAAAACCCGTATTTCGCCTTTTATCACAATGGGTAAAAAGTCCAGGTATTGCCCTTCCCGCACAATGGTATCGTCTTTGTTGACGGTAATAAATTTTCCGTGTGTGAGCATTTCTTCACGAAGTGCAGACTCTGAAAATCGAGAAGGCAATTTAGCTAAATTGTCTATCGTATTCATAAAAGGTTACATTGCAGGGTTTTGCGTAAATATACGTTTTTACATAAAAAAATAACTATCCCTATCAGCGTATGCTTCTCCCTTACCTCGAAAAAATCTCCGAAGGATATTCTGAAGGCCTGTACAAAGGGGTAAAATACGGCATCACCAAGACGACATTCAGTCAGGGTCGTTCTTTCAAAATTTACGCAAAGGAGCTGGGCGGCAATGATTTCATCAGCTTAAATTACTACATCACGTCTCAAAATGAATTACTAAAACCCTGCGAAATGCCCGAAGTCAAAGTCCTTGATTTCCTGAAGAATGTAGTTTTACTTTAATATGAAAGCAAAATTTCAGAGAAACATCCACTGATATCTTCATAGTAGCTGTCGAAAATTTTTCAAGGTGTATTAGGAACATTTTCTATAAATATCTCACCCTCTTCGCAAGCGTTTTTTCGTCTTATAGAATTTGTCGAGTCAATTAACGGAGATCATTGAAGTAAACACTACGAACTGATTTTACTGTAGATATCGTACATTTTTATATGATAAACAACAAACAATTACCATTGACGGTGTTCGAGTTTCAACTTCTTTCACAATTTCTATCATAGAAGACAAACAATATCCTTTATGTGCTCGTTTAACATACTTTATTTCAATCTCACTTGGCATATCTCCATGATTTACGTGTTGCCATTCCGGCGCCAAATACGCTTCAAATCCATGATAATGTGAGATATACATATGATTATAGGCATATTATCCGTAAGAGATTCCATACAACAGAATTGTTCCGATCAGTATTTCTGAAAAAAGTTCTTTTTTGAACGAGGTGACGAACTTCCTGTTATCGCGTCTTACGGAGGTATTACCTCTCGTTAGTTCTATGGCATTTTTCCGTCGCTTTCTTCTTCTTTTGAACATTTTTATATGTCTTATAATACACCCCATCCTTTCTCAAACGACGGATAATTATCCGGTACAAACGACGGTGTACTTCGGAGCGCCCACCTCGCAACGCCTCTCCGAGTGGTTTACCTCCGACCAACGCCTCTTCGTGCAGCTTTTGCTCAAAGACCTCACCAAACCTTCCGTGTCCGTTTACCTGCGCTGGCAACTCGATGGCCCCGGCATCCGCATCGCCACCCGCCCCGGTTACATACCCCCTGCCTTCATTTCCCTCACCCCGGGCCTGCCCACCCGCCTCAGGGGTATTGATCTGGCCCCTCACTATTTTTTCCCTTCTCTGCTGGAAACCGAAGGCATCGATCCGCACCAGGCCTACAATACCTCGCTGCCCGAAGGTTTCTACACCTTCTCCGTGCAGGCTTTCGAGGCTTCCACGGGCCAAGTTGTCTCCAATACCGCCCAAACCTTTTTGGTGCTCTCCTCGCCTCAACCGCCTATGCTGAATCTGCCCCTAAGCGGCACCTCCGTACCCGTCAGCGCTTTACAGAAAGTCCTGTTTCAGTGGACGCCGCGCCACTTTGCCACCCCGCAGTCGCAGGTGGTTTACCGCCTGAAGGTCTGCCGCGTGCCCGACGGGGAGGAACCCAACGAGCAGACCATGCTTTCCTGCACCCAACCCGTATTGGACAAGACCGATCCCGGCACCTCATTGACAGGGGACATGACCCAATGGATTCAGCCCCTCGAACCGGGGCAACCCTACGCCGTGCAGGTACAGGCGGTGGACTTAGCTAATGAGTTGACAAATTTTGCCAACCAAGGCTACAGCCAAGTGCAATGGTTTCGGTATGGACAGGAATGCCTGCCGCCTTCATCGTTTACACTGACCTCGGTGACTTCTGACCGGGTGCGATTGCGTTGGGAGGCTCAACCGCAGGCGTTAGCCTACGTGGTGGAATACAAAACCGAAACGGCCACGGAATGGACGTCTGAGAAGGTCTACGGCACGACGTATATGGCGGCAGGTTTACAGCCTAAAACCACCTATCTCTTTCGGTTACGCAGTGACTGCGGAGGGTTGCTGCCGAGCGCTCCAAGTCCGGAGCAGGAATGGAATAGTTCAGAACAAGCGCCCGAGACCATTCCGGAGTGGCCTAAAGAGTTGCTCCAACCCGAGTGGATCAACGTGCAGACGGTGGAAACTAAAGCCGTACCGGTGACGACGTTACAGGAATTGTATGTTAATTTTCCGGTGGCCGCTTCGACCACTTCCGGGGCGGCGGCATCGCCCGTCCCAACTGTTACGGCTCCGGCGTCTGTTGCTGCCACCACCACGACCGGGGCGGCGACGACGAAGTTAAAGATTCCCGACTGTGCCCTTCGGGCGGGTTCGTTTGCCGACTGTCAGCCCACGCATCCCGTCATTCCCCTGCCCACAGGCGAAGAACTG
Organism: Runella sp.; assembly: GCF_965279615.1. NCBI lineage: Bacteria > Pseudomonadati > Bacteroidota > Cytophagia > Cytophagales > Spirosomataceae > Runella > Runella sp. The sequence goes on from NZ_OZ257252.1 coordinate 2,508,031, forward strand.
ACTTCGCTCAATATCGGCGATGTGTTGGGCATCTATGATTTTGCCCTCATTGTCACCAAGGTCGGCGAAGGACCCGGTTTTTCGGGCGAAGCATTGGTACGGCTACCGTTTTTGGGCAATGCCATGATACCCATGGAGTTCAAAGGCGTACGGGCCAAAAAAGGCGAAGAAGGCACCCACGGCGGCTGCGTGTACGCCATTGAGGCAGGAGGTTATGTGCAGTCCAAAAACAACGTACCGGCCAAAGAACTCATGGAGCAGCGGCAGTCGCTGATTCAGACCGTAGTACAAAAAAACAGTCCTACGGCCTTTGTGGGTACCTTGCAGCAGGCACTTCAACGGTATGACCTCGTAGCCAAAGAAATCAGTGAGGCAACAACAATCGGCCGGCCCGTGACCCCTGAACAGAGGCAACAGGTCACTCAGTTCACAGCGGCCATTTTGCAGGCAAGCCAAGTGTTGAAAACGCAGTTGGAGGAATTGGGAGTCGGTAATGCGTTGGCGGTTAGTATATTGGCAGACCTGAAAACGCTGACGGACGAATTGACAGCCAATCAAGCCACGATCAATCAAGGACAATCGGTGGCGGTCATCGACGGGTTGGAGGCAAAGTACCAAGCCCTTTTTGAGCGCCTCAAACAACTCACCACCGCGCCGTTGGAACCCCCTGTGGTCAACCCCACGGCGCGTATTACCAACGTAAGTGTCAGCAGTGTGGAGACTCAATCGGCGAAAATCGCCTGGACGGGCAGCAAGACGTTTGCCAAATACACCATCCTGTATGCCGCCGAAGGCGATGGAGAGCTCACTCAAACGGTGACAAGCCCTGAATTGGCCCTTACAACCCTTAAACCGGGGCGGAATTACACCTACAGGATCGTGGGCTATAACAACGCAGGTGAAGTAGTGGATACTTACGGAACTGGCACATTTACCACCCCTGACAACCTCTTACCGCCACCGGAGAATGTCGTTTCCACCGTACAGACTGACGGCAGCGTCAAAATCACCTGGAAAAAGAACAGCCTGCATCAGAGTTTTAAACTGACCTATAAAGATACTGATGGAGAGTTGCGCACGCTGTACCCCACCACCAATTCTGCCGTCATTGCCGGCTTGCCCGGGAATCAGGTATACCCCTATTCCATCGTCGCCTTCGGCAGTGAACAACGCAGCAGCACGGCGGCCGACGGCGATTTTCAATTGGGAACCGTTTGCCGGGCTGCCATCAGTTCGGTGCCCTTACGGGTAGTGGAAGGTACGCTCGTGACGCTGAAGGTCGAAACCTGCCCCACCGGCAGTGTCCGTTGGCAGATCGGCGATAATCCCTCCAATGTCTACACCGGCAGTACCATTACCCACACCCCCCTGCAAACCACCACTTACCAATCCTTTTGTACCCTGACCATCGACGGCCGCTCGGAGACCTGCTCGGAAGCGGTGCAGATCGTGGTAGACCGTCGATGCAAAGGGGTAACAGCAAGCGTTTCCGCTCAACACATTGAGCAGGGCCAATCCGTTTTATTGAGAACCTCCGGTTGCAGCGGGGATATTCAATGGAAGGATGGCTACCCGGCCGGCCAAATCATCGGACGGGAAAGTTCCCTCTTTCTCACCCCGACCTTAACTCAAACTTATGCGCTCTCCTGCGTAGACCAAACCGGCCAACAGTGCAGCGTTGAAGTCGGGAAGGTGGAAGTAAACTGTCATTTTCAATTGGCCGTCACAAGTCGAAGTGCCCTGAACCGAGCGGATCGCACCATCATTATACAGGCCATCGGCTGCGACGGCACCGTCAATTGGGGAGCCATTGACGGTGGAAATTCCGGCATCCGTACCGAATACCGTGATCCCAATACCGTCATTTATTCAAACATCCGCACGGGTTTTACGGTCAACCCCACTTGCCTTGCCACAGGATGTAAGGCTACCACCGGCTTTTTAAAGGCTCCGCCAAGCAGTACATTCTGTAATCAGCCGGGCGAGTTTGATATTACCCTATCGGCACAAACCTATAATACCCTCACCCTGAAAGTGACCGCTTCCTTACCGTTTCAATGGGAAGACGCCCCCGTGAGCGATAAAATCCGCACATTCCCTAAGCCGCAGGGGACCCGGGTCTTTTCCATCCATTCTGACGAGGGCTGTAAAAATTCGTTTGTGTATCAACCCTCGACCCAACATATTGAGCCATTGCCCTGCCTGATCTTTCAGCTGTCCCCCCACTACGTCGTTCAGATTCCCGCCGATCAATCGTCCAAGGCGCTGACCATGACCGCCGGCGGGTGCAGCAACGGGGTTACTGCCGGAACAGTGACGTGGAAGGATGCCAAAGGCACGGTTCTGACTTCCAACGCCGGCGGTACGCTTACGGTCAATTACACCAATGCCGACGTCAATAAACAGTTCACCTACACAGCCACCTGTTCACTGTTCCCCGATGCGCCCAAAAACACTACCGTCAGTGTGACCAAACAGGCCCCTGCGCTGCCGAAAAATCCCTGTGATTTTGCCATTCGTACGGCCAATTATAACCTCTTCGATACCTTTCTGCCCGATCCGAGCGACCCGATCCGGATCGACCTGTTCGGCAAGGGCGATTATGTACAGGTGTTTATTGAAGAGGGTAAAAGTCCACTGACCGCCGGCTATGACCTGACGGTCGATGCCTCCGATAAAACCAAGGCCACGGTCATCATTAAAAAAGCCGATTATGTGAAAGAAGGCTCCTTTTTGGTAAAGATCACCAATTTTATCAACGGTGTCGGCAATTGTGAGCGCTATGTATACATCACCGTCAGCAATAACAAGAGCTCCTCCAATGCTTATTATGTGCAGTACTCCACTGATCCCAAAGCCGCACGGAGCCAACGGGACTGCGGAAACTACCGCAACGGGACGGTGCGCACGACGGGGTATCTCAATACCACCACCCGTGAATCGGTGGACGCCCTCATGCGGAACACCACGGTCGATCTGGGCGTGATCTCGTTTCTGACCGTCAACAGCGTTCCCCTCACCACCCAATACCCGACGCAGGAAGTGGGCTTGGTGGATAAGGTCTGCAATGCCGATCCGGCCTCTACCCTGGAATGGTTTACCGATCCGGGCTTTACCGGCCGGATCGACCGCCGCTCGGATTCTCCCGTTCGGCACGTCAGGGTGCCCAAACCCACCCAAACCGTGACCTATTACGGGCGGTGTACGTTCGCCAACGGGAGTTATTGCGAAACTCAGTTGACCCTGCAACCCACGGCGGGGCAGGCAGGGGGGGGCGGAGCCAACGGACGTGAGGGCGTCGGTGAAACCGCACAGACCACCACCGCGCAGGCACCCTGTGTATCTTCCAAACGGGAAGCCGCGCAGCGCCTGCTGGCTAACTTATTATGCGGCAAGATCAGTCTGTTGCCCGCCGATGATAATGCCAAGCTGGAAGCCGTACGTCAAACCCTGCAATCACAGGGATTTGACTTGGCCCCCGTGACGCCGCAAATGGCGGCCGATCTGGTAGCGGGCAAATGCAGCGAGGTCATTGAAGCCCTCACCAACGCCCTGACCGGCAATGAAAACACGGATGCGCTCAACGATATCCTCGGCAATGCCGATGCACTGGCGGGAGAAGTGGCCTCCATCCTGCTGCCGGCCGCGCCGACCGTGGATGACCCCGATCAAAAAAATACCGCCCCGAACGAGTATTATTACCTCACCTCCTCGGGCCAAGCCTTACAACTGCCCGAAGGGGCGGAAATGGTCTTTTTTAAAGACCGCAGCCCGTATCCCAACGGCACCTTGCAGGGGTTTAAATTGCCGGACGGGCGGCTGTACTACGCAGACATAGTGGAGGGACGGAACACCTTCAGTGGCTATCGCCTGATGGGAGACGCTTCGAGGCCGCCGAATTATTATCCTGTCCCGAAGTTGTCGTTAACGGGGCCGCAAAAGGTGTATAAGTTGAATTATGTGGAAGCCAACGGGCAGTGCGGTTACCAGGTGGTGGAGAGTGAGTATGAATTCAAAGCCGTGGAGGAAGGCAAGATCATGGACTTGATCAATCCCGCCGGTGCCGTGAAGGTAACTTACTACCGCGCCTGTGAAGTGCCGGATTATGTGGGTTCGTGGACGACCGACGCGCAGGGCATCAAACACAAAACGGTGGTCATTCAGGGCAGTACGTTTTACCTGACCGACCAAAACGGTGACATCACCGTAAAAGGACAATGGAAAACGTTCTCTAAATGTGCCACTTGCGGGAAAGAGGCACAGAAGGCATTAGACAACGCATTGACCAAAGCCCGGGCCAAAAACGGGAAGATCACCGAAAGTACGCTGATTGTGGAAGGCATTACCAAACCCTACGGTTCGGCGGGGGATATCATCTATCAGGACATGAACCTGATGGATATGCTGAAAAATCTGGCCACGACCTACAACAGACTGTTGGACAAAGCCAAAGTGCCCGAAGAGGTATGGCTGCCGGGCAAGGAGTTTTATGTCCGAGACGCCAAAGGCATTATTGCAGGAACCTTTGACGGCGTGGCTTCCGAAGCCACCGACAAGGCTCAATTGGTGGGCTTGGGACTAAAACTGGTCTCTGACCCGCAGGGAGCATGGGACAGTTTTGTTTCCTTCAAAAATAGCCTTGATTGGGACAAGGCCGGCAGCATTGCCAAAACCATGGCACAGGGAATGGTGGGCTACGATGCCGCCGAGTTTGACAAAGGGGGCAGCTATCGGGGTCACGCCACGGGGAAAGTGGGCGGTACGGTAGCATTCAATATTGTCACGGGAGGCCTTGTGTTGACCATGATCAACAAAGTACCTGATCTGTTGGAGCTTTTGGCCAAGGTCATCCAAAAGTTGGAAGACCTCAATTGGTCAAAGGCGGATATTGATGCTTTTACCCTGGATTTTCAAAAATCAGAAGACCTGCTTAATAAGTTTGACGACGGCACACTCGACCCGCAGGCGTGGCGGTTGATGAAGGATACCCAAAGCAAAAAGGTACACTTACCAACACTTACCAAAGTAACCGAATTGTTGAGAGATACTGACTTTATGGATAAATTGCAAGGCGGTGAAGCTACCCTGACCGACATCCTGAAAAACGCAGCCAATCCATTAGAGAGCGGTACTGCAAGTAAATTGGTAACATTGGCCGAACATTTGGAAAATCTACGGATCGTTGTCAAAAATCATCATGATGTCGAAGGCTTTGACAGGATTCTTACCGATCTGAAAATCAGCACCTTCGAAAAACAGGATGGCATTGCTCATTCACTTAATCATATGAAAGAATTGCCGGCAGGCAGTGTACAAAAAGTTGATTACGTGTTTGAGCCGGAGGTGGAAGGAGGTTTACCCTGTACAAACTGCCGCTTTGATGTGCAGATGAAGAGACCTGATATTACACCCCAAAATTGGGTAAAATATTATGAATACAAGAGCTATCTTAAGGCAGAGAATATCAGTTTAGATCAGTTTAAGAACTATTTGGCTACCATTGACAATCTAAGCGAATTACGGTACATTTTCAATGTCAAAAAGCTCACCACCGAACAGGCAAAACAGGGAATGAAGACGTTTTTGATAAAAAATGCGGATAAGATCATCAAGCCTGTTTCAGAAGGTGGTATTGGGGAGGCAAAGTTTAAGCAATTATTTGGTACTGACGATAGTGATATATTTAAGGCAAGGATTGAAAATGCCGATTATTTTAATCAGTATACAGGTTTTGTGGATTCAAAATAACTTCAAATATGTTTAGGTTGATACAAACAATAGAGAATACTCAATTTTTCTTTGAAAAATCAAAAATCTTTGAAATTAGAGAAAATAGGCTGGTAGATATTCAAGGCAATCAAGTTTTGAACCCTAATTTCTTATCTTCGAGTAATGTACAATTAATGGTCGACAGTCCTTTTTTTGTATTTAAAATGGACAAAAATGGACAAAAAGAACTTTATAGTGATCGCTTTATAAAGTCATTTAGAACAGATAAAGATGCAAATTGTATCTTGAAATATCCCTATATTTTTTCATTGACTTTTAACCAAGATTTGACAAAAGAATACTTAAGTGTATTTGATATTGAGAATGAAAAATATCTTTTAAAGACTCCGGAAACCTTTATGGGGATATTTTTTGATAAAGACAGATTCTATGTTTCTTCTTCTTTTTCAAAGAAATTAATTTCCTACTCTCTCACCGACTTTAGCCTCCTTTGGCAATACGAATTTCCTAAAGTTGAATATTCACAAGGTTTAAGCTATGCGCCGGCAGTGAGTAATGGGATTGAGAATATATTAGGTGTATATGATTCAATCTTATGGATAGTGAGTGATGTGGGTCATCTGATAGGTATAGAATCGGAAACGGGCAAATGCAAATATCGTCTCAAAGTTCCTGATAATATACCTGCTGAATGGGGGAATTGGGAGGTATTTATCCCTGCCCAAAAGTCGTTTATTGATATTGAAAAGGGCATTATCTTTGGTCTTGACTATCCCAATTATTGGGAGTGCAATTTAAATAATCCTTCCGAAACGTATCTTCGTTATGATATTTCACAAGTAAGTAAAAACCACAGCATTGTACCTGATTTTAAAGGAAATTGGCTCGGCGATGAAATATTTTTTGGTCAAAATTCATTTGCCAAAGACCCTACACATGTAGGTATTTTTAATCGAAAAACACGGCAAATCACTTGGACAAGTCATGAGTTGGGTAACGAAGGTATTTTTAAAGGATTACAAAAAATCGAAATGACCCAAGATAGGCTCTATGTCCTGGACCGAGCCGGTACACTACATATTTTCGAGAGAGACAGCCCCGCTTAGTAGGGGCTTTTCTAAGGATTCTTCTGTGGAAAAGAGGCACAAACGGCGTTGGACAATGCATTGACCAAAGCCCGCGCCAAAAACGGGAAGATCACCGAAGCGACTCTGATTGTGGAAGGCCCACGACGAATTCGGCCACCTTAACAGGTATAGAGCTTACTCAAAATTACCGGTATGAAATTATCGCTTTTGGTAGCGACCGATCCGTCAGCGAACCGGCATTTGTCGATTATCGGTCAAAGCGGAAAAAACAACCATTGATCAAAGCCAATACGTGACCCTGTTTGCCTTTGGCTGTGAGCCTCAGCACCTGACATGGAGTACGGGACAAAAGGCCACCCGAACCCTGACGGTTGCTCCAACGGTATCCACCATTTATTTTGCCGTCTGTCAAGTCCCCGGCAAAGAAGCCTGTTCGGATTTTGTAGAACTAAAAGTAATGCCGCCGGCCTGTGAATATTTTACAATTAATGCCTCTGAAACTGAAATTAAACAGGGAGATCAGGTAATGTTAACAGCCCAGGGATGCAACGGCCAATTAGCCTGGAATAACGGCTTGGGATCAGCGCCTGCCATCAGTATTTTTCCCACTACTACCACCTCATTTACGGCGAGGTGTACAATGGGTTCTTTGTCCTGCCAACGGACGGTCACCATTAAAGTTAGGTGTACTATTGTTCTTAAAATTACCCCCATTTACGAAGGTTCACTTTGGGGACTGCTCGCTGATAAGAAAGTAAAATTAGAGGCTACGTGTACTACCGGTCCTTTACTGTTAAATGGCGAGAAATTGCAAGGAGACATTTTTGGCACCAAGATTTTCGATGGCAAAGACGATTTGACCCTTGTTGCTTCCTGCGGCGAAGGCGCAGATGCCTGCACTCAAACTGTTCAGGTGAAGGCTGTAACAAGGGCTTGCAGGGATTTTGCCGTTTCCGGCACCGAAGATCTTACCACATTGACCCTTACCGCCACCGGTTGCAGAGAAGGAAATTCCGTTACCTGGAATAACGGCTTGAGCGGAGGAACCATCACCCTGCCGCTTCCCAAAGAATCCACTGTTTTTAAAGCCGTATGCGGGCGCAACGGGTGTGAAAATTACTACACCTATGAACGAAAAAATACCAATGAGTTATTTCATATTCAACAAAAACCGGGCAATGGTTATCCGGTTACGTTATGGCCGGTCAACTGCAAAGGTACCGTTTCATGGGAAAGCACTCCCGCGTCATCGCTGAAGACCGACGTTAACAAAAATTTGATCATTGACTCAGCCCCTACCTATACCACGGTCTATACCGCCACCTGCATCACAAAGGAGCATCAGGTTGCTCAACGTTCTTACACCCTTGAAATCCCTCTGTTGTGTCTTTCGCTCAACGCGCCCCAAAGCGTTGCCAAAGGTCAAACCGCTGCACTTACCGCCATCGGATGTTTGGGAACCGTTACATGGAAGAGCAGCACCAATACCACCGGCATCGGGCTTTCTCCGGAAGGATGGGAGAAAAGTATGACGCCGTTAGGTACGGGTCAGGTGCTGACCGATCTGCCGTTGGTCAATACGATTTATGTGGCTTCCTGTGACAACCCGGGCTGTTTGGCTCGACACATTGTACAGGTCGAGCCGTGTTCCTTTACCGCCACGGCCACCCAAACGACGCTCAAAGCGGGAGAAGAGACCATACTGATTGCCCAAGGGTGTCCTAACGGCACAGTAGTGTGGCAGGACGCTGCGGGAGCGTTGCTTGGGTGGGGAGAGGAATTGACGCTGCATCCTGTAAAGAACCTGAAAATTAAAGCGGTATGCGACATAAGTAAATGTGAAAGCTCTCTGTCGATTAACGTTCCTTTGGGCAAACCCAATCCGATCATTTGTGAAAACCTGATTTTACTTGCAGACCCCGATCGTCCTATTTTTAAGGGAGAGTCCACTACCGTTAAACTGACGGCTTCGGGCTGTACAGGCGGCATTGTTACCTGGAATGGACCTTTGCTCCCTGCTGATACCCCGACGTCTTATCCTGACCACACGATCACCGTTGTGGGGCTTCAGCAGGCCGCCACGTACACGGCGGTTTGTACCAAAACAGCCTTACCGCCGGTGTCGGCAGTCATTGATATAAAGGCCGAAATTCGATTTACACTCAAGGCCGCTCCCGAAGCGGTAGAAGTCGGTAAAACGACCACACTTACCGCCGAAGGATGCATCGGCGGGACGATTGTCTGGAAAAATCCAACGGCCTCCTGTACCGGCTCGCCCTGTACGATCAACAGCCCGGTTATTACGGCTCCTGCCGGTTTTGAAGCCACGTGTCTGATCAATGGACAAACGATCACTAAAAGCGTAAATGTATCGCTCAAAAATTCGTATGGATCAGTGGTTTACCAACCGGTTTGCAGCAGCTTCTGGGCATCTTACAGTGCCCCGATCCAGGCTTCTTATCCCCTGCCTTCGGGGGTAAAAATTACATTGCAACAGGGAGGGTGCGAACAGAGAACGGTTAAATGGAAAGCAGAGGATGCCGAAGGAAACCTCCGGACGTTAACCGCTTTGGAGGATCGACCTGCCACCTCTACTACGTATACCGCTTCCTGCGAGACCAATGGGGTGGTCTGCGCTCAAAAACAGTTTTTGGTAGAAGTTCATCAGCCAAGTTGTCAGGACTTTGAGGTGTTTGTGATGCCACAATCTTCCTCAGGGCAATTAGGCGGGGCCGAAAGTGGTAACATTTCAGTCATCGCCGAATACAACGGAACCTTTCTGATCCAAGCCACGGGCTGTATCAGCAAAGACAAACCGGGTTTTGAGCAATTGAAGGTAGACTACTATCCCATTGCCGGCGCTCCGGCGCAATCAGTGCTCAATAATGGGCGATTTTACGCCCAACTTAACTCCCGGGTAGAAATCACGTGCATTGCCAATCCGATCACCTATCCCGGTGAAGTCTGTAAGTATACGCTCTATTTTGAAAAAACGGGTATCCGCCGGGAAAACAATTCCAACGCCCGCATCGGTGACATCGCAAACTCCGAAAGCACCAAAGCAGCGGATGCCGACCGTGCAACGGCCGCTTCGGGCTGCACGGCAGGTGTGGCGCTGAAAAACCTGATGGCCGATTTTTTTGCCACCCTGCTCTGCAATAACATCAATGCGTTTTATGATGAATACGGACAGTTTTCGGCCGAAAAAACCGCGACTTTTCTGGCCACCGCCGAAGATCAACTTCGAAATGACCCCGCTTTCAGTAGCTATCAACCGGAGTTTCCCGAAGACTTTTCGGACATCATTGACCAACTGGAAGCTCTTGAAGGTAACTGCGAAGGCGTGGCCGAGATCGCTCAAAACCTGACAGCGGAAATAAAAGGAACCATGCCCGTCGATGCCTATAATGAAGCCGCCGCGAAAAGTTACGCGGCGGTGGAAGCGGCTGCCCGCGAGGAATTGGAAACCGAGGACCATGTCCAAAAACCCGCTTCCATCAAACTCACGACCAATACCACTGAAAATAAGTGTATCCCGATGGCCGTGTTAATTTATACGTTGAAATCTTCTATTCTGTACAAACACAATCTGCAACTGCATGATCTGCCGGAAAACTGTCTGACGACTCAGGAAAGCAATGTGATTGTCAATCCCGCCATCAACGAAATGACATTACCGTTGGTGAAAGTAAGGTTCTCGGAATCTTTTCAGGCCGATGGGTTAACCGTGACCACTCCCACACTTGTGGCTCTGGTCGATCCCAACGACTCCAAACGGGTGGTGATCATGCGGGGCAGTTTGCCCCTACTGGTGTTTGCCCTGGATACCGAGGAGAATGCCAAACGACTGGCGGATTATTTCGGCGTAGCGCCGGCACCTGTTGTAACCAACGCTACCTTTCCTATTACGGGCGAGCAACTCAAGGAGATATTCCCCAAAACAGAACAAAGTCGCTGTAATGAAGTGGCTGAGTTAATCAACAAATACAGTGATAAGTTTGAGATCAATACGCCTCTGCGAATGGCGCACTTTCTGGGACAAATTGGTGTAGAAACAGGTGGGCTAAAGCATACAAAAGAAATCCCATGTTATAGAGAAAAAGCTATACGAGGCAACTTCGGAAGTTCAAAATATTGTGACCTGTACGAAGGATTTGACTGTGTCGATCTTGATGCTTGTGCTACCGAAAAAGCGTATGTAAAATGTGATGGTGGTGTTCCCACAACCAAAGAAGAAATCAAGAAGAAATATATTTGCAGTGCAGCTTTGTTCGATTATGTTTATTCGTGTTCTGCCAGAAAAAAACATAGTAGGTATGATTTGGGGAACGGCCCTCCATCAAGTAAAGATGGATCTACTTTTCTTGGAAGAGGGTTTATCCAATTGACGGGAAAGTCTAACTATAAGGACTTAAGTGACGCATGGAATAAAGACCCTGAAAACACAGACAATAAAAAATATTTCCATAAGCAAACATCAGAAGGTGGCCATATAGACGAGTTAGAAACCGATTTAGATGTAGCTATGAAAGCCAGCATGTATTATTGGCAGTTGAGGCAATGTAATTCAGAGGCTGATGATGATAATACCGCAGAGGTGACCAGGAAAGTAAAAGGCTCTAAAGATAAAGATGAAGTAAAAAATCGCGGAGATATCAAGGATAACGCAATTAAAGTTCTAAAAAAATAAAAAAAAGATGAAGAAGTATCTGTTGTTGAGTATTTTTCTACTCATTTCAAATTTGAACATGGCTCAAAATCTTAAACTATCCGACTTAAAAGGGGTGTGGGAAAGTGGTAGATACGAAAATAATTTTTACATTTTTTATGAGGATACAATAGCATCTATTGGGCTTAATGATGGTGAATTAGATATTGGTTTTACTAAAATTGGTTTTATAGATGAGAACGATCCATACCTGATAAAGTTGGACTCAATACAAAATATAGGTAAAGACAAAAAAAATGAACCTGCACCCCTCTATTTTAGAATAAATTTAACAGATGAGGATATAAAACATATCAAGTTAAAAAATAGGGAAGAGAGCAGGAGTATTTTCTATTTTGGGGGAACATTGTGCGGTTTGGGTATTGAAGATTATCCGATTCAAACGGGAACACGCATGGAAATTATCAACTCAAATGTTCATATTTATATCAAAAGAAAGGATTTGCCACCATTATTTATTCATAAATTATCATTAAAATATCCTCCACAAATACTAAAAAGGATGTTGGATAAAACCTTTATGAAAATAAAAATACCGAAGTCACTTATTTATTCTAAACCTACTATTCTCAGCAAAATGTATCTCATTAAAGGCGACCAAATAGAAGTAGTGGGAGAGAAAGAATTAAAAGGCACAAAATGGCTCAATTTTCGTTACTATGGTAACAGTGCGACAACAGGAAAAACTATTGAAGGTTGGATAAAAAAAGCAGATGTCAATAACTTTTAAAATGCACTTTTAACCCCGCCATCAACGAATTAACATTACCTCTGGTGAAAGTAAGGTTCTCGGACTCTTTTCAGGCCGATGGCTTAACCGTTACCACACCTACACTTGTGGCCCTGGTCGATCCCAACGACTCCAAACGGGTGGTAATTATGAGGGGAAGCCTCCCTTTGATGGTGTTTGCCCTGGATACCGAGGAGAATGCCAAACGACTGGCTGATTATTTTGGCGTGGCGCCGAAGCCTGTTGTAACCAACGCTACTTTTCCCATTACGGGAGAGCAGCTTAAGGAGATACTCCCTAAAACAGATCAAAGTCGCTGTGATGAGGTGGCTGATTTAATCAACAAATACAGTGATAAATTCGAAATCAATACTCCCCTGCGAATGGCGCACTTTCTGGGGCAAATTGGAGTAGAAACAGGAGGGTTAAAGCATACCAAAGAAATTCCCTGTTATCGTGAAAAGGCTATTAGGGCTAATTTCGGCTTCAAACATTACTGCGATTTGTTTGAGGGATTTGAATGTATAGATATGGACGCTTGTGCTACTAAAACCAAAAGAGTAAAATGTACCCCCGATGTTCCTACTACAAAAGAAGAAATCAAGAAAAAATACATTTGTAGTCCTGCCTTGTTTGATTATGTTTATTCTTGCTCTGCTCGCTTAAAGGGAGGGATGTATGATTTAGGAAATGCCAGCCCCAATAGTAAAGATGGCTCTACCTTTCTTGGAAGAGGATTTATCCAATTGACGGGTAAGTATAACTATAAGGACTTAAGTGACGTATGGAATAAAGACCCTGAAAACGCAGATAATAAAAAATATTTCCATAAGCAAACATCAGAGGATGGCCATATAGACGAGCTGGAAACCAATTTAGATGTAGCCATGAAAGCCAGTATGTATTATTGGCAGTTGAAAAAATGTAATTCAAAAGCCGATGATGATGATACTAAAGGGGTTACTAAAAGGGTGAAAGGGTCAGACCCAGACGACGAAGTAAAAAATCGCGGAGATATCAAGGATAATGCAATTAAAGTTCTAAAAAAATAATAAAAAGATGAAGAAGTCTCTGTTACTGAGTATTTTTCTACTCATTTCTAATTTGAGTATGGCTCAAAATCTTAAACTATCCGACTTAAAAGGGGTATGGGAGTTTGCATTATATGAAAATAATTTTTACATTTTTTATGAGGATAGTGTAGCGTCAATTGGACTTAGAAGTAATGGAGAATTAGGAATCAGTTTTGGAAAAGTTGGTTTTATTGATGAGGACGATCCATACCTGATAAAATTGGACTCAATACAAAATGCAGATAGAGGTAACAAAAATGAACTTATACCTCTTCATTTTAGAGTAAATTTAACAGATGAGGATATAAAACATATCAAGTTAAAAAATGTGTCAGGGAAGAAGAATCTTTTTTATGATGATGGCGTATTAAGCAGTCTAGGTATTGAAGATTATCCGATTCAAACGGGAACACGCATGGAAATTATCAACTCAAATGTTCATATTTATATCAAAAGAAAGGATTTGCCACCATTATTTATTCATAAATTATCATTAAAGTATCCTACACAAATACTAAAAAGAATGTTGGATAAAACCTTTATGAAAATAAAAATGCCGAAATCATTTATTTATTCTAAACCTACTATTCTCAGCAAAATGTATCTAATCAAAGATGATCAAGTAGAAGTAGTAAGAGAGAAAGAAATAAAAGGCACAAAATGGCTCAATTTTCGCTACTACGGTAACAGTGAGAAGACAGGCAAACCTATTGAAGGTTGGATAAAAAAGAGTGATATAGGTTAAAAAATCAGTACAGTATCTTACATAAAGTGTTAAAGTCAATAACATCCGGATCGTCAAAGATATCGATGACACTAAGAGCGATTGCATCGTGGTGGAAGTGAAGAGAGACTGAATGCCGACTACTCCCGATAACATCAAAAGTCAAGCTTAACCGTTGCCACGTCTACACTCTCGGCCATGGCTGACCCCAACAACGCCACACGCGTGTTGATCATGCGGGGAAGTATTCCCTTGATGGTGTTTGCCCTGGACACCGAGGAGAATGCCAAACGTTTGGCTGACTATTTCGGCGTAGCACCGAAGCCTGTTGTAACCAACGCTACTTTTCCCATTACAGGAGCGCAGCTGAAGGAGATATTTCCAACGACCAAGCAAGACCGTTGTGATGAAGTGGCCGAAATTATTAACAAATATTCGACGGAATATGGGTTGGATACTGCCGAAAAAATGAGTCATTTCATTGGGCAGATCGGAGCCGAAACACAGTTGAAAAGTTTGGATGAGAAATCGTACTCTGCCTCACGGATTTTGACAGCAGAGAAAACACGGACAATAAGAACGCACAATGGTAAGAAGGTATTGAAATACTGCTCTATTTTTGAGGACTACTCGCCTAGTGGTACAGGGTGTCCTTATCCCTATTGTGATGAAGATATTGTAGTTCCAACGGGCAGCTATAGTGCCCTGTATGCATCAATAACTTTCATGAAAGAGATGGGCAAAACAGTTAGAGCTAATATGGTGGATGAATTACCTCGTGATCCTAATTTTTTTAATGTGGTCTATGCTTGCCAGTTAAATAATGGCGGAATAGAATCCGGCGATGGATATCGTTTTAGAGGCAGAGGGTTTATTCAGATTACGGGACAAACCAATTACCAAAAAATGGTTCAGAACAAGTGGGATGATGTACACGGTAAGGGGACAAAAGATTTTATGTGTCGAAGTTCGGCTTGCGACAAAAACCTAGATGACATTGCCAACGATTTAGATTTCTCAATGCTTATTTCACTAACTTTCTGGAAGGCTGGAAATACAAATGAAAGAGCAAAGGAAGTAAATGAAAGTGCAATAAGAAAAGTAACAATAGCAGTAAATGGTGCAGAAAATGGAATTGATCACAGAACAAAGTATACCAACGACGCTTATGCAATACTTAAAAAATAACTTCATGATTGTTTTGCTCTTGATAACAAGCAATACCTTAGGGCAAAGTACAGGTATACACTCAAATCTCAAAGACTTTGAAGGAATGTGGCAGTTTGTTCCACCTAAAGGGAGCAATGATACTAATTTTACATCTATCAAATATTTCAAAAACAGAATTAGGTTTAATATTTTTTATTGGCATAAGTCAAAAAATATTGATGTAGATTCAATGCTGATTGGTTTTTCTCCAAAAGATAAGAAGGTTTATAAACTATCTGATTTAGATTCAGTAGGTCAACGAATGTATTTTTATAGCCCTAATCCTCAAGCCCCCAACGACAGTATCAAATATTTTCGAGAAGCCAGCCCAAGTTGTTCGGCACTCTATAATGGAAATGCTATTGAAGAAGAATTATCTCCACCCGAAAAAGGTAGACCTAATTATTTTACGTTCAGTTTTAACGGCAGAGACATTGACCGTCACGAGCAGCTACATCATTTGCCCAATTTAATAGTATCTAATTTGGTGAAAAACAAAAAAGAACTGTATAAAGTGGAAGCTTTTTTGAATAAAAAATTTTTAATTATAAAAAATCCTAAAGCTTATATTTTTAATGATGCACGCAATAAAACAAAAATGTACCTCTTAAAAAATGATCCAATAGTAATTATTGAAAAAATGGCAGATTGGTTAAAATTCAACTACTATCCGGAAAAAAATGGAGTATGGACAGGCAAAACCATTGAAGGGTGGATCAAAAAATCAGATGTGGATAATCCTTAATATACCCTGTCAATCCCGCCATCAATGAAATGACCTTGCCGTTGGTGAAAGTAAGACTCTCGGACTCTTTTCAGGCCGATGGCTTAACCGTTACCACACCCACGCTCTCAGCCAAGGCTGACCCCAACAACGCCACACGCGTGTTGATCATGCGGGGAAGCCTCCCTTTGATGGTGTTTGCCCTGGATACCGAGGAGAATGCCAAACGACTGGCTGAAATTTTGGCGTGACACCGGCATCAATCAAATCTCCCGGCAATGCCATTTTATTATAGGGGAGCAACTCAAAGCCACAACCAAACAGACTATTTGTGATGAAGTGGCCGAAATTATTAACAAATACTCTACCAAATATGGTCCGGATACTGTCGAAAAAATGAGCCGTTTTATTGGGCGAATTGGGGCCGATACGTTACTTACTTAGTTAATCGAACTTATCCATACCGAGAGTAACATCAAAAACTAATGCCCCCCTCAGCAAACAATCCCGCCAAACCCGCTGTTATTCGGCTAATCTGACGTAATTTTGCGGACCGAAGGGGTGTTCAGTAGGTTGTAATGAGTGTTGAGTTCTGTTATGTTCCAATCCTCACTGCTCAACCCCCATTACATACCACTAAATTTTTGAATGAAAAATATTCGCAATTTCTGCATTATTGCCCACATTGACCACGGCAAAAGTACGTTGGCCGACCGCTTATTGGAGTTTACCAAAACGGTTACCGACCGTCAAATGCAAGCCCAGCTATTGGATGACATGGATTTGGAACGCGAACGCGGTATCACCATCAAGAGCCACGCCATCCAAATGGATTACTTATATAAAGGCGAAAAATACACTCTCAACCTTATTGATACGCCGGGACACGTTGACTTTAGCTACGAAGTATCGCGCTCAATAGCGGCCTGTGAAGGTGCATTGTTACTGGTTGATGCTTCGCAAGGCGTAGAGGCGCAGACGATTTCAAACCTCTATTTAGCTATGAATCAGGGGTTGGTAATTATTCCGGTCCTGAACAAAATTGACCTTCCGGGCGCGATGCCCGAAGAGATCAAAGACGAAATGGAAGACCTCCTCGCCTGCGACCGCGACGATATCATTCCCGCCTCCGGCAAAGCAGGTATTGGTATTGAGGAAATTCTGGCGGCGATTGTGGAGCGTATCCCCGCCCCTAAAGGCAATCCTGCCATTGAACTTCAGGCCCTTATCTTTGACTCTGTTTTCAACTCTTACCGCGGTATTGAAGTAATTTTCCGCGTGCAAAACGGCAGCATTCGCAAAGGAGATAAAGTAAAGTTTGTAGCTACGGGTAAGGAATACAATGCCGACGAGATCGGAACACTGCGTTTGGAAAAAGAACCCAAAGATGTGATCGAATGCGGCGATGTAGGCTACCTCATATCGGGAATCAAAGTAGCCCGTGAAGTAAAAGTAGGTGATACCATCACGCACGTCGATAAACCTTCCAAAGAACCCATCAAAGGGTTTGAAGAAGTAAAACCAATGGTCTTTGCAGGACTTTATCCTGTTGAAACCAGTGAGTTCGAAGAAATGCGCGAAGCCATGGAAAAGCTTCAACTTAACGATGCGGCCCTTGTTTGGGAACCGGAAACATCCGCCGCTTTAGGTTTTGGATTCCGTTGCGGCTTCTTGGGAATGCTGCACATGGAAATCGTGCAGGAGCGTTTGGAACGGGAATTCGACATGACCGTTATTACCACAGTTCCTTCCGTGAAGTTTAAAGTCGTAACTACGAAGGGTGGCCTGTTGGAAGTAAGTGCTCCTTCCGAAATGCCCGAGCCAAATTATATTGAGTGGATCGAAGAACCTTTTATTAAGGCTCAGATCATTACAAAGGCGGAATACATCGGCCCCATCCTGAAATTGTGCATGGATAAACGCGGGGTGTTGAAAAATCAAAACTACCTCACGGCTGACCGCGTAGAACTGGTCTTTGAGATGCCGTTGGCCGAAGTGGTGTTTGACTTTTTTGATAAACTGAAAACCATTTCCCGTGGCTATGCTTCGCTTGACTACGAACTCTTGGATTACCGAGAGTCAGACATGATCAAGCTCGACGTAATGCTTAATGGTGACGCGGTGGACGCACTTTCAGCCATTGTGCACCGTACCAAAGCGTACGAATGGGGTAAAAAGCTTTGCGAAAAACTGCGCGAATTGATTCCGCGTCAAATGTTTGAGATTGCAATTCAAGCAGCTATCGGTCAAAAGATCATTGCCCGTGAAACCGTAAAAGCCATGCGGAAAGACGTATTGGCCAAGTGTTATGGCGGTGATATTTCGCGGAAACGTAAACTGTTGGAAAAACAGAAAAAAGGAAAGAAACGTATGCGTCAAGTCGGCAGCGTAGAAATACCTCAGGAGGCATTTATGGCGGTATTGAAGATAAATTAAGGCAAAAGAATGGGATTACCGGCGCACAATCATCAATTCTATACCATCCGGGAATACCTCGAACTTGAACGCCAAACCGGCATTAAGTACGAGTATGAGGACGGTGAAGTATTTGCGATGGCAGGAGGAACTGCTGTACATAGTCTCATTGGCAATAACGTGGGTGGAGAACTTCGTCGTGTTCTCAAAAACCGTTCCTGCAATGCTTACAACAGCGACCTAAAAATCGCCATCAACGAAGAAAAATACCGTTATGCAGATGCTTCGGTGATTTGTGGTCCGGTAGAATACTACGATGAGAACCCCGAAGCAGCCAAAAATCCCGTATTGATTGTAGAAGTACTTTCCGAAAGCTCGGAGCCTTACGACCGTGGCGAAAAATTCAAAACATATCGTCAGATTCCGAGTTTTCGCGAATATATATTGATCGAACAACGTTATCCTTTAGTAGAAGTATTTTTTAAGGTAGACGAAAAAACGTGGCAATACCGAGCGTATGAACAGTTAGATCAAAACATACAGCTTAGCTCCATTGAAGCTGAAATTTCGATGGAAGAAATTTACAGCGGTGTAACGTTCAATGAAGAATTGCTAAACTAATTCAACAAGAAAATAATGATTTTTGAGTGTTTCTACTAATTTTGACGCTCGAAACGTAACGGAACTATTCCCTATTCATACTCACTCATATGGCAGAAGTAATCCGAATGCCCAAGATGTCAGATACCATGACCGAAGGCGTCATAGCAGCTTGGAATAAGAAAGTAGGAGATGTAATTAAATCAGGCGATATCATCGCCGAAGTAGAGACTGATAAAGCTACCATGGATTTGGAGTCGTACCAGGAAGGAACACTCTTATACATTGGCGTAGAAAAAGGCGCGGCGGTGCCCGTAGATGGCATTATGGCCATTGTAGGCGCTCCCGGCGAAGATTATAAAGCACTCCTTGACGGAGGAGGCGCTCCCGCAGCACAGCCCGCTCCGGCACCTGCCCCCGCAGAGCAGCCTGCCGCTACACCGGCACCCGCTCCTGCCGCAGCCCCTGCACCGGCAGCCAGTCCTGCACCGGCGGCAAATGTGAATGCAACCATTGTTCGGATGCCTAAGATGAGCGATACCATGACCGAAGGAGTATTGGTATCATGGCTTAAAAAAGTAGGCGATAAAGTAAAATCAGGAGATATTTTGGCCGAGGTCGAAACCGACAAAGCCACTATGGAGCTTGAAAACTACGAAGACGGCACCCTACTTTACGTAGGTGCCAAAGAAGGCGAGGCCGTACCCGTAGATGGGGTAATTGCCATCATTGGCGAAGAAGGAGCCGATTACCAAGCCTTATTGAACGGTGGCAGCCAACCTGCTCCGGCACCGGCGGCAGAAACAGCTCCCGCAACTCCTGCACCTGCCGCTCAAACGCCGCAAGTTTCAGACAACGGTACTGATTCCCGCATCAAAGCATCGCCATTGGCGAAAGCATTAGCGAAAGATAAAAACGTAGATCTGACCAAGGTCACCGGTTCGGGCGAAGGCGGTCGTATCGTTAAAAAGGATATCGACGCTGCTCAATCAGCTCCTGCCGCCTCACAGCCGGCAGCGCAACCTGCTCAGGCTCCCAAAACGGACAAACCTGCGCCAACACCGGCCGCCGCACCTGCGGGCGACTACGAAGATGTACCGGTATCGCAAATGCGCAAGACCATTGCACGTCGTTTGAGCGAAAGTTTATTTACCGCACCGCATTTCTACCTTACTATGGAAATCACCATGGACAAGGCGATGGAATTGCGCGGCAAGATCAACGAAGTAAGCCCGGTCAAAATTTCATTCAACGACATGGTCATCAAAGCGGCGGCATTGGCGTTGAAGCAGCACCCTGCCGTTAACTCTGCGTGGTTAGGTGATAAGATCCGTAAATACAATTATGTAAATATTGGCGTAGCCGTAGCGGTTGACGAAGGTTTGTTGGTTCCTGTGGTACGGGATGCCGACAAAAAGGTACTTTCGATCATTGCCGGTGAAGTAAAAGAGATGGCGGCCAAAGCCAAAGACAAGAAACTCCAACCGAAAGATTGGGAAGGCAATACATTCTCGATCTCTAACC
Organism: Runella sp.; assembly: GCF_965279615.1. Lineage (NCBI taxonomy): Bacteria > Pseudomonadati > Bacteroidota > Cytophagia > Cytophagales > Spirosomataceae > Runella > Runella sp. Next base: position 2,528,577 of record NZ_OZ257252.1, read on the forward strand.
TTGGAATGTTTGGAATCGATGAGTTTACGGCCATTATCAATCCGCCGGATTCGTGTATCATGGCCGTTGGCGGAATCAAGAAAGTAGCTGCTTTTAAAGAAGATGGAACGATCTATCCAACCAATTTGATGAAAGTAACACTCTCGTGTGACCACCGCGTAGTGGATGGTGCAACGGGTTCGGCCTTCCTGCAAACGTTTAAGAAATTACTGGAAAACCCGCTCGGAATGCTGGTTTAATAACTAATCCCAATTTTATAAAGAGATGGCTTAACGGTCATCTCTTTATTATTTAATGGCAATGTAACTCGTGCCGTCTGAAAAGATCTCGCGCGTATAGCCTCCGGCTACGTTCAGGATATCGGTACGCAGGGCATTTCCTTCATAGTATGATTGGGACAACGTTATCGTTCCCGTCCCGATATTTACAATCTTCCAACTTTTCCCTGCTCTGAGCGAAGGAATCGGTAAGGTATACGTGACGGTTCCGCCTTTATGAATGTATAGTTGGACATCATCACTCAGGGTTGTATTATTGTAAGTTACCTGAAACTCGGTTACAGCAACTGATTTTTTATGCAGTACGCCATTTACATCTACCGTAACCAATTGTTTATCATTCCCTTCCTGCAACCCAACGGCTTTTATTGGATCTGATACCGCCTGAACCGTAAGTGCGTGGGTTACATTGGTGGTGCCTATACCTACATTCCCGCCAAAATAGTTCTTCAAAATAGAAGGGACAATGTAAACTCCCCAACCGGTTTTTATAATGGCAGGATTGACTCCTCTGATAAAATCCAATCGAATACCATAAAAATTAGTCACTTCGGCGATATTGCCGGCCGTATTACCGGTAAAGAGACGCAAATTCAGTAGATCAAACTCATCTGTTACGTGCGGACGCCCGTTGTTGTTGAATGTAGCCGACAAACGAGCCGTATAACCATTTCGCAAACGGCCACCGTCTTGAAAACCTAACGTATCGGTAGTTCCGCGTATAAAATTAGACTCTAAAGAGCTGTTGTGTACATCTTTAAAATAAACTCCCTGCTTAAAATTGGTAAAATGATTCACCACCAAGCCCGTATAAGTAGAAGATGTATCGGTAGCCAATCCAATTTTGGCCGGATTTCCTTCGTACCAATCAGGTTCATTTATGCTGAGATAGGCCCCTCGCGTACTTTTTTGGATATAGGGTGTTGTCACTAAAAATTTACTGTTGCCGGGATTTCTTATCCACGACGAAATCGCCACTCCTCCACTCCGCCAGATTTTGGCCGTATCATTTGCATTGTAAAGCGTGGTATCAGCCGTTTTCCAATTTGAGAAAACTTGACCGTAAGCCGTTTGCCAAAACAGCATAATCATTACCGAAAAAATAACATTTTTCATAGTTTTTTTCTCTTTAGCGTAGTTAAAAGTACTAATCTATTTTTCCGGTCCCTTAGAAACGTTGTTTTATTTTCGGCAAGACCAACACACTTGCTACCTTTGCAGTTCATTCAAACGAATTTAAACAATGAGTATTCCAACCATACATGCCACTACCGTAGTGGGTATTATTCATAACGGAGAAGTAGTCGTAGGTGCCGACGGACAGGCCACGATGGGAAATACCGTCGCTAAAAGTAATGTTCGCAAAGTGAGAAGTTTGGCGGGCGGCAAAGTAATTGCAGGTTTTGCGGGCTCTACAGCCGACGCCTTTACGTTGATGGAGCGATTTGAGGAAAAATTAAATGCCTACGGCGGTAACCTGAAACGCGCGGCCATCGAACTCGCCAAAGATTGGCGCACCGACCGTTTTTTACGCCGTCTGGAAGCGATGATGATCGTAGCAGGAAAAGATGAATTACTGGTAATTTCGGGAACCGGTGATGTATTAGAACCCGACAACCAGGTCGCCGCCATCGGTTCAGGTTCTATGTACGCACAATCGGCCGCACTCGCGCTCAAAAAACACGCACCTCAACTCACTGCCGAAGAAATGGTGCGCGAAAGCCTTCACATTGCTGCTGACATCTGTATCTACACTAATCATAATCTGGTGGTGGAGAAAGTAGCTCCTTAATTAATGACAATCAGCATTTACGGAAATCCCGGAGCTTTAACATAACAGGCAGGCTTTATTAACAACAAATTTTGACTTTTAAATGACGGACAGGATGTCCGTACCACAAATGAAATACCTTATTGTAGGCCTTGGAAACATTGGGCCTGAATACGCTTTTACACGCCACAATGTCGGCTTTATGGTCCTTGATCGGTTGGCAGCTCAGCACGACTTTAAGTTTACGATGCAAAAACTGGCCTATACCGCTGAGTTTAAATACAAGGGAAGGCAGATTTATTTTATTAAGCCAACCACCTACATGAACCTCAGTGGAAAGGCCGTTCGCTATTATATGGATGCGTGGAAAATCCCTATTGAGAATATTTTGGTAGTGACGGATGAAATTCAGCTTCCGCAGGGAAAGATCCGAATCAAGCCTAAAGGCTCCAATGGCGGACACAACGGATTGCGAAACATTGAAGAATTGCTGGGTACGCAGGAATATATTCGGTTGCGGTTCGGAGTTGGTGATGATTTTCCCCGTGGGCAACAGGTAAAATATGTGCTGAGTAATTTTCCCGAAAACAATTTAGAAGAATTACTCATTGATTTAGACCGAGCCGGCGATGCAATACTTAGTTTTTGTACTTTAGGATTACAGAATGCGATGAATAATTTCAATCAATGATTGTATTTTTTAAAGAATTTTACTTTTTTGAAAATAAAAATTTTCTTAAAGTTGTATTATTTTAATCAGAATATTATTTTGTATTATAACAAATTGAAAATTAATATTCTTTAAAAATCAGCGTTTTATAGAACATTAAACAAAATAATATTTCGATTATCAAAAATTTCAAATTTGGATTTATAAAATCTTGCCGTACCTTTGTATCGTTCAATCAGCAAAAGCAAATTGAACTTTATTATGAAATACACAGTTAAGTTAATTATATTTGTAATAGGATTCGGTTTAAGCTTTATTTCCATCGAATCAAACGCAAAAGAAGATAAGAGTACCGTAAATACAGTAGGCTTATCGAAAGGCAGAGAAAAGGCATTTGAACAGTATATCACTGAACATTTTACCCCTTTTACCGAGCAGGACGAGTGGAAAGTTTTTGTGGAAGTTGTGACTTTATACAACCAAAGCCCGTCTAAGTTATTGAACGTAAACGCCGAAACGCAGCAACAGTTTACGAGTGCAGTAAAGTTATTGAATCATGCCATGAAAAGCAGCAATGACGAAAATGCAAAAATATGGCTCGAAAACGTTCGCAAAACGGCACATAACATACATTTTCTGTGGACTGTAGACTGGGAAAGTCTAACACCGGCACACGACACGGAAAGAATTATTGGGGAACCAATCAGCATGCTTAACGGTTTTTAAAAGAACCTAAGAAGCTGAAAAAGAGATTAAAGTTAGTTTTTTCATGTAGAAAAGGTTAAGGGTTTAGGAATAGTCAGTATAAAGCCCCGCTCTAGATAGCGGGGCTTTATCTTTTTATATCCATCAACTTTTACACATTCACCAACATTCCCAACTTACGTTCTTCTTTCCAACGACCACGCGTAAAGTCCGGAAATTTAACAGGCGCATTACCACCCTGAATCGAAAGGGCCGAAAGCGGTGTCACCGAAGACCAGGACGCGGCATCATAAACGTCCATATCCAAGGACGTACCACGGTTGAAGCAATCGATCAGACGGTAGATCAACACAAAGTCCATCCCTCCGTGACCGCCGTTCTTCTCAATTTCATCTTTCATCTTGGCCCAGATCGGGTGTTTGTATTGCTCTCTTAAGGCTTTGTATTCTTCATCTTTCAGGAAGCCGTGCCCTTGTCCTTTTTTAGAAAAATGACTTGGATACCCCATATGGAACGCTTTTGTTCCTGCCAACATATTGATACGACTGTAAGGGCGCGCCGTCACTACATCGTGCTGAACCAAAATCGTACGACCTAAGTGCGTCTTGATCAATGTATTGTTCATATCACCATGCTTGAACCCTTTTCGTCCATGAAACTCATTGGTAGGGTCTGTCATGGTGGAAGAGTCTTCACTTAGACTCGCTTCCAGACTGCTCATCGAAACCAAGTGATTAAAGCGGTCACCACGGTCGATATTCATGTATTGTGACACCGGACCAAGGCCATGCATCGGGTACAGGTTTCCGTCGCGGGTCAGGTTGTGCCGAATCCGCCACATATTATAGTACTCAGTTTTTGAGAACAGCAATTCACGCAGATCATGAATGTAACCGCACTCAGCATACGTAAGCGTTCCGAAAAGCCCTTGGCTGGCCATATTGAGCAACCATAATTCCTCATCTCCGTAACATACGTTTTCGAGCATCATGCAGTTTCTCTGCGTTTGCTCGGCAGTATTGACCAACTTCCAACAGTCTTCCAAGGTATACGCAGCCGGCACTTCGGTAGCAGCGTGTTTGCCTTGTTGCATGGCATAAACGCACATCGGGACGTGGTCTTCCCAAGGGGTAGCAATAATGACGAGATCAATGTCATCGCGGCGGCACATTTCTTTCCACGCATCAATTTTGGTATGATAATACGCAACGTCATTAACACCTTGTTTTTCCAACCATTCTTTTGTGCGATTGGTATAACGCTCCTGAATGTCACAAACTGCTACGATCTTCGCTTTGGCTCCGCAGGCATGAACCAGCTTAACGTGCCCCGAACCACGGTTTCCAACTCCAATAAAAGCTACCCGAACCTGGGCAATAGGCGCCATTTTAAGGCCGATCACCGATTTACCAATGGCATTGGGTACGAAATTGGCACGTTCAATTTGTGATTCTACGGAATTGTTAGTGGCTTTGGAACTAAAGGGCAGCCCTAACGCTGAACCTATTGCCGCCGATGCTTTCAAAAATGAACGACGTCCCGGAATGTTTTTCATGAAATGGAAGGGGTTGAAGGTTGATTAAAATATCAATTAAGGGTTTTTGATGTCGATTTCAGCGGCTTAATAACTATTATGCATCCGGCCGCAATAGGGAAGCAAATTAATAAATTAATTTAAAAAACGAAAAAAGGGTCCGACGGTTCGATACCGTCAGACCCTTCATTTTATCCTTTCGATCTACTTATTTTTACGAAATCGACGCTCCCGCCCACACTTCTTTGTGCGGCTGAATCAGCGAAAGGCTGCCATCCCGATCTTCGGCCATGAGGATCATACCGTTGGATTCCTGTCCCATGATCTTACGCGGCGCAAGATTGGCAATAAAGGTCACTTGCCGACCCACCATTTCTTCGGGTGAAAAATGCTTGGCGATTCCGCTCAAAATGGTACGCTTTTCGAAACCGTCATCCACCAAAAACTTCAACAATTTATCACTTTTAGGTACACGTTCTGCTTCTAAAATGGTGCCGATGCGAAGGTCTAGTTTGGCAAAATCATCAAATTGTACCGTCGGTTTCAGTTCAGGCACCGACTTTGTCGCTAATTCATTCATTTTCTTTGCGTCGTGTAATTTTTGAATTTGTTTTTCAATTACGGCGTCTTCGATCTTTTCGAACAACAAAAAGGCCTCGCTGATGGTCTGTCCTTCAGATAATAAATCAGCACTTCCTGCCTCTTCCCATTTCCACGCGCCATTGCCTAATTGCTGACGAAGTTTATTTCCCGTAAAAGGCAGGAATGGCTCGCTGACAATTGCCAAATTAGCCGCGATTTGCAGCGCAATGTTCATGATCGTATTTACGCGCTCGGCATCCGTTTTGATGACTTGCCAAGGCTGCGTCTCGGCTAAGTATTTATTACCCAAACGTGCCAGATCCATCAGAAACGACAAACCTTCACGGAAACGATAGTTTTCAATGGCTTCGGCGATTCTGGCAGGGAAATCGGCCAACGTTGCCAACGTTTCTTTGTCAAAATCGGTCAATTCACCACGTGCGGGCACTTTCCCGTCACAGTATTTATGAGTCAATACGACGGCACGATTGACAAAATTTCCGTAAACGGCCACCAATTCGCTGTTGTTGCGGGTTTGGAAGTCTTTCCACGTAAATTCGCTGTCTTTAGTTTCGGGAGAATTGGCCGTCAACACATACCGCAAAACATCCTGTTTATCAGGCATTTCCTCCAAAAATTCGTGCAACCATACCGCCCAGTTGCGTGAAGTGGAAATCTTATCGCCTTCCAGGTTCATAAATTCATTGGCAGGCACGTTGTCGGGCAGTATGTAATCGTCACCCATCGCCATCAGTGTAGCCGGGAAAATGATGCAATGGAATACAATATTGTCTTTGCCGATGAAGTGCACCAATTTAGTATCCTGATCTTTCGGTGACGACCGCCGCCACCATGTTTCCCAACCGGCATCGGTACCGTTCTTCTGAATCAACCAATCTTTGGTGGCCGAGATGTAGCCAATCGGTGCTTCAAACCATACATAAAGCACTTTTCCATCGGTATCGGGCAACGGCACTTTAATTCCCCAATCCAGATCACGAGTCATAGCTCGCGGGCGCAACCCTTCTTTCAACCACGATTGGCATTGGCCTGCTACGTTGGTTTTCCATTCGGTATGGCTGCTGACATATTTTTCAATGTCGGGCTGCATTTTGTCCAATGGCAAAAACCAGTTTTTAGTGGCTCGCAATACAGGTTTTGAACCTGATAGTGTAGAATGTGGATTTTTCAACTCCAATGGACTCAACGCCGTACCGCAACGCTCGCATTGATCGCCGTAGGCGTTTGGATTGGCACAAACCGGACACGTTCCTACAATGTAGCGGTCGGCCAAGAATTGTTGCGCCACTTCGTCGTAATACTGCTCGCTTGTCTCTTCAATGAAGCCATCTTTATCGTAAATTGTCTTGAAAAATTCCTGTGAAGTTTCGTGGTGAATAGGCAAACTCGTGCGCGAATACACATCAAACGAAATACCGAAATCTTCAAACGATCGCTTGATCTGGGTGTAATACTTATCGACGACGGCCTGTGGCGTCAATCCTTCTTTTTTGGCGCGGATCGTAATGGGCACGCCATGTTCGTCGGTGCCGCTCACGAAGGTCACTTCAGCACCTTTGGCACGCAAATAGCGTACATAAATATCGGCAGGTACGTAACAACCCGCCAAATGCCCGATGTGAATGGGACCGTTGGCATAAATGAGGGCGGCTGTGACGGTGTATCTTTTACTCATAATATAGAATGTCAAATTTCAGGGGGCAAAATTAGTAAAATAGTACGGGAAAGGAGAATTGTTTAACTTTGAGCCTGCCGTTATTTCTTATGCACGCATGGATAATTTCATCAAAAACCTCGAAATCAAGAATTTTAAGTCCATCAAACATCTCTCACTCGACTGCAAACGGGTGAACGTGTTTATCGGCAAGCCCAATGTAGGCAAGTCCAATATTTTGGAGGCTACAGCTCTATTGGGATGGTGGGATTATCATCTTCCTTTACGTGAAAAGAGATTTTTTGACAGAATAATTAGATATAAAAGTTTAGAAAACCTGTTTTACGATAACTTTATTGAAAAAGGAAAACAAATAAGAATCAAAGGTGATAGATGCTCTTCTTATTTATTCTCTAATGGCCAATCATTTGAATTTATCAATACGAATGATTTAAAATACATAAAGCAAATTGAAGAATTTGTTGAAGATGATTTCGAATTTCGAAAAGGCTTACAGCTAACTTTAGATATTAACGGTAAGGTTCTTAATGATGATCTTCTTGTACCTAAAGATACATCTCTAACAACTGAAAAAATTGAGAAGTATGATTTTACCGGAACAGACGGCTATAATTCAGAATGGTATATTTCTCCAAGACATGGAGATAAATTATATTCTGTCATAGAATCAAACAAAGAAGTTCGTGTAAAAATAGTTCAAATGCTCAATGAATATGGATTAGAATTTGTAATCTCCAAAACTGATAAAACATTTATAATTCAAAAAAAACAGGATGGATTTGTCTATCAATACCCTTATTCCAGCATCGCCGACACCTTCCAACGTTTCATCTTTTATTTAGCTGCCATTGAATCCAACAGCGACTCCGTGCTGATTTTTGAAGAGCCTGAAGTGCATTCTTTTCCGCCTTATGTGAAAGAATTGGCCGAACGGATGATTCTTAAAGACGATAACCAATATTTTGTCTCCACACACAGTCCTTACTTGTTACAAACATTTATTGATAGTTTGGACGATACACAACTCAACGTTTATTTGACGTATTACAAGGATTATCAAACCCACGTCAAAGCGCTTACTCCTGATGAACTAAGTGATATTCAACGTTTTGGATATGATGTATTTTTCAATTTGAAAAAGTTTGAACCAAATGATTGAGCGTGAAGTGCGTATTATTCCTGAGTGTTACGCAGATACTGTTTTAGCTAAATTTCTTTTTTCAAAACCTGAATTTGTCAACCATGCTTTAAGTATCGGACAAGTCGCGGTTGAAATGGAAGCTGAAAGAAACGATTCAGTCATTTTAATAGGATTTGTAGATAATGATAAACGTATCCCGCCTTATTTCAGAGATTTCGAAGAAATTGAAAGAGGTCAACGGGTCTTTTTTAAACAAAAAGATGACTATAGTGTGCAGCATTTTCTTGTTGTGTTAGATAAAGCCATTGAGACTTTCCTCCTCTACAACGCTGCCCAAGTCGGCATCAGGGTAACTGATTTCGGTTTTTCAGAGATACAAAAGGAATTTCAAAAGAGTCTCAAAAGCCAACAGATAGAAGATGATGAAAAGTATCACGCGCTCTTGAAGGCACTTCGTACCGGACAAGCTCCTGACTTCATCAAAATTGACACTTTTTTGAGACAATTTTTTTAGAATCTTACAATCAATCCGGGTAAACAGTCTGCCATTAACTCTTCAAAACAGACACTTTCGCCATTAACGGGCAGACGCGAGGCCTGCCCCTACGGCATTCGGTTTTACATTTATTATTTTTCTGTTCTGCGGTTTTGCAGTTCACAAAAATGCAACGGGCCTGTCCCTACTCGTCGTTGCCGCGCTTGAGGTCGCGTTCTTTGATGGTTTCGCGTTTGTCGTATAGCTTTTTACCTTTGGCAAGCGCTACGTCAACTTTGGCTAAGCCTTTTTCATTGATAAAAATACGCGTTGGCACCACCGTCAATCCTTGGTCTTTCAGTTTCAACTGCAACTTTTTGAGCTCACGCTTTTTGAGCAAAAGCTTGCGGTCGCGCGTGGGATTGTGGTTGGCGTACGTTCCTTTTTCGTAGGGCGAAATGTGCAAATGATGCACGAGCAATTCGCCATCCTGAAAAATACAATAAGCATCGGTCAGGTTAACTTTTCCTTCCCGAATGGATTTGATTTCAGTACCCGTCAGTACTACACCGGCCGTGTACGTCTCCAAAAAGAAATACTCAAACGATGCCCGACGGTTATTTATATTAATAGTTCTGCTCATTTCTATGTAAAAAACAAGGATAACACGAAGGAAGTCTTACTTCTTTATTCTCGCTCCCGGCTTCTGTTTTATTTTTTTAAGGGTGCGAAGATAACAATTTCCTTCCTTTAAATCTTTCATTTGCAGGAGTTGCGGATAATTGCTTTATAAAATTATAAAGCTCTTGATTACATTTGTTCTAAATTCGTGATTCATCACTTCTAAAATCCCAACACTTATGAAAAAACTCTTTGTGCTATTTGGTTTCTTTATCAGCACAATGGCTCTCGCCCAGCCTAAACCAAAACCGGCCATGACCTGGAAAGACGTAATGACGTGGAAAGCCATTCCCGGTTTTGGCGGTACGCAACTCTCTCCTGACGGTCAGTGGTACGCCTACGTACTCAGTACTTACGAAAGCGACGCTGAACTTATTATCCAAAAAACATCCGATTCCACCAAATATGTGTATCCCATTGGGGCACCGAGCTTTGCTCAAATGAGCTTTTCTGACAACAGCAAATGGATCGCATTCAAGGTGTTTGCAAAAGACAAAGACAAAAAAGCGGCAGCTAAGCCCGGTGGAAAGCCTATTCCCGATAAAGTGTTTTTGATCGAATTGGCTTCCAACAAAAAAACGGAATTTGACCGTGTTAAATCCTTTGCCTTTAACGGCGAAAAAGTAACACACTTGGCGCTGTTACTGACTCCTGCGGGCGGCGGCGCGCCTGCCGGTCCACCAAGCGGTGGCGGTGCTTCAGATGCTGCTAAAGGGTCTGATCTGTTGTTATTTGACCTTGCCACGAGCAAAACCCAAAACGTAGGAAACGTATCGGAAATGGCTTTTGATAAATCAGGAAATTGGCTGGCGTTGACCATTGACGCCAACGAAAAAGCAGGTAACGGTGTGCAATTGCGCAACATGAACACGGGCGTCACCATGACGATGGACAACGACAAAGCCCGTTATCAGTCGCTGAACTGGACCGAAAAAGGGGACGCCTTAGCATTATTGAAAAGCACCAAAGATGAGAAATACAAAAACGAACGCGTTGGCGTATTGGGCATCAAAAACTTTGGCGCTATGCCCGAACTGACAACCTATGAACCCAAAACGGACAGCGTCAATTTTCCGAAAGACATGACCGTCAGTCCCAACCGCAGCCCATATTGGTCGGAAGATCTGACGCGGTTGTTCTTTGGAGTGCATAAACTGGAGTTGGCTAAAAAAGAAGATAAAAAGCCCGCAGAAGCCAAAAAGGATACAACCAAGAAACTTTCAGACGTTGAAAAATTAGCCAAAATAAAGGCCGATACCACGCTGAAAACCATCGAAGATCTGCAAAAAGCCTTGGCAAAAATAAAAGCAGATACGACCAAATCGGCCGTTGCCGCAAAACCGGACGACGCCGAAAAGCCCGAAGTGACCGTTTGGCATTGGCAGGACAAACGCCTGCAATCGCGCCAGCAGATCATGGAAATGCAGGATAAAAATCAGAGTTATCTCTCAATGTATGACGTAGCCGCCAAAAAGTTTGTGCAATTGGCCGACAGTACCGTAAAAAATGTATCCGTTGTGCCAAAGCAATTGTATGCATTAGGCAACGACAATACAAATTATGAACTCGAAGGCAGTCTTGACGGACAAAGCTATGTAGACATCTACTTGGTTGACCTCAAAACAGGCAAACGTGAGAAGATACGTGAGAAACATTATTTGCCTAATTTTTGGTCCGGCCCGCAAACATCGCCCGACGGAACGAAATTTTTGTACTGGGAAGGAACGCATTACTTCCTGTACGACATGGTCAACAAAACCTCGCGTAACCTTACCCAAGATATCAAAACGTCGTTTGTAGATGTAGAAGATGACCACAATCAAAAAACACCTCCTCAAGGATTGGTAGGCTGGAGCAGCGACAGCAAAGCTGTGTTGTTAAGCGACGGTTGGGACATTTGGCAAGTACCAACTGATCTGAAAGATGCCAAAGGCAAAGCATTGACCGCTTTCAACCTGACGCAAAACGGCAAACGCGACCGCATCCGTTACGAGCAACGCTTCCAACTTGATCCTGAAGAAAAAGGGATTGACCTGAAAAAACCGATCTACGTACGCATATACGGCGAATGGACCAAAAAGAGCGGATTGGCACGTATTGAAAACGGGAAAACGTTGGCAGTAAAACCACTGATCTGGGAAGATGCGTATGTGGGAAGCCTTACCAAAGCGAAAAAAGCGGACGTGTTTGTATTTGCCAAAGAGACATTTACAAAGCCCCGTCAGTATTTTGTGAGCAACAATATAGAGTTGGCTTCTGAAAAGCAACTCACCAAAAACGCTCCGCAATTTGACAAATATGCGTGGTCGGCAGGTACACGTCTGATCGATTACGTAAGCGATAAAGGAGATACGTTGCAGGGTGCGTTGTTTTTGCCGGCGGGATATGAGCAAGGCAAAAAATACCCAACCATCGTTTATTACTACGAAAAACTTTCGCAAACACTGCACAATTTTGTTAACCCGGGTTATTCAGGAACCGGCTGGAATCCTGCCATTTACACTTCCAATGGCTACGCCGTATTTATTCCGGATATTGTCTATAAACTCAATGACCCGGGTATGTCGGCCGTGTGGTGCGTATTACCGGGCGTAAAAGCCGCTATCAAAACAGGCGTTATCGACGAAACACGCATCGGAATTCACGGACACTCATGGGGTGGCTATCAAACCAGTTTCCTGATTACGCAAACAAATATGTTCAAAGCCGCTGCGGCCGGTGCGCCGTTGACCGATATGATCTCGATGTATAACCTGATCTATAAGAACAGCGGTACGAGCAACGGCCAAATCTTTGAAGGTTCACAGGGACGTTTGGTCGCTCCGTGGGAAAACTGGGATGCTTACCACCGCAACTCGCCCATTTATCACGTCACCAAAGTGCAAACGCCTTTGTTATTATTGCACAATGATGCCGACGGTGCGGTTGATTTTACACAAGGGGTAGAATTTTACACGGCATTGCGTCGATTGAAAAAACCGGTGGTGATGATGCAATACAAAGGCGAAAATCACGGATTGGCCAAACAACCCAATCGTAAAGACTATTCTGTTCGGATGATGGAATTTTTTGATGCGCAATTGAAAGACAAACCCGTTCCTGAATGGTGGTCAAAAGGTGTTCCTCGCCTTGATCTGGAAAAACATTTAGAGAAACGTATCTTTGAAGACTAGATAATTCATTTTCCGGTAGTACAAAAATCCCCTGATGAGCATGATCAGGGGATTTTTTGTTCCCGAAACTTCACATATACATGCTCATCCCATAGCTTATCTTCTTTGCAAATGGACTGTCGAAGAATGGCTTCCAAGTGATAGCCTGCCTTTTCGAGTACACGCATGGAAGCTGGATTGTACTCAAAAACACCGGCATAGAGGCGATTCAGGTCATAATTCTTAAACGCATATTCTGTCGTCTCTTTTACTGCCTCGGGCATAATTCCTTTGCCCCAAAACGGCTCGGCAAGCCAATAACCGATCTCGGCATTTTTACGAAAAACATCTTTTTGCAGGATAATTCCTACCCCGCCCACCGCTTCGCCGTTGACATCAATGGCAAATACTGTGGGGCGTTTTTCAGCCTCGCACAGTTGAACCCATTGATGAGCGTCATCAATTGTGTAAGGATATGGAAAGGAATCACGAACGTTACGCCAAATCCGATAGTTATTGGCATATTTCGCCAACGATGGCTCGTCTCCCGGTTGCCAACGGCGTAAATTGTAAGGAATTGACATATCAATTTAATTATCCAGTTCCTTCAACAGCGCTAAAAGCTCTTTGTCAGTAATATCTTCCCTTTCTGATTTATCGTAGATAGTGAGAAGAAACACTTGATCATCAACAATTTGACACAGGTAATTATTCGGGCACCTCCGCTTTTCCCTTGTTTTTTGGATGAAATCGCTAATCTGATTTTGTAACAATCTTGTCCAAGCGGAATACCAAGCTGAGGATTTTGCCGAATATCATTAAATAGATTGGCAATATCGGTTGCTAAGGATACATACTTTTTAGCCAATCGTTTGAAATCACGATTAAATTTTTTCCCGATAATTATTCTCATAAGTACCCTTCTTGTTTGAGTTCTTCTAAGAATTCTTCGGCAGTTTGAAACTGAATTTTTCCCTGACGATACAGTTTTACTTCCTCAACAGCTTCTTTCAGATTCGCTAATATTTCGGCTTTTGTGAACACGGGTTTATCTTCTTCTTCCTCTAAATTAAGCGCTTTCTTATACATCTCCCATTCTTTGATAGGAATGATAACGGCTTTTTTACGCCCTTTTTTATCGGTAATGTATTGAAAATATGTCATACCATTTCTTTTTTACAAAAATACAAAAACAAACGACTTACGCACTACCGCCAAACGCTCATCTGCTTATGTTGCCTTTAATCCTAAAATTACCCTGAAAATATATGTCTTTTTACTATTTTCGTAAGAAAACAACCCTTACAACCGACTTATGAAATTAATCATTCAAAATCTTTCCAAAACCTACTCCAACGGTGTTCAGGCGCTTAAAGATGTTTCTTTGACGATCAACCAAGGAATGTTCGGTCTATTGGGACCAAACGGCGCGGGTAAATCTTCATTAATGCGAACCATTGCCACCCTCCAGGAAGCCGACAGCGGCAGCATTGCTCTCGACGACATTGATGTATTGCATCAAAAAGAGGAAGTGCGTAAAGTACTTGGCTATTTACCACAGGAATTTGGCGTATATCCGCGCGTCAGTGCCGAGACTATGTTGGATCATATTGCTGATCTAAAGGGAATTGCCAACAACCGCGAACGCAAAGAGATCGTAACGGGATTGTTGCAGAAAGTGAATCTCTACGACGCCCGTAAAAAGAATTTAGGCACCTATTCAGGCGGGATGAAACAACGCTTCGGCATCGCACAGGCATTGATCGGTAATCCTAAATTGATCATTGTCGATGAACCTACCGCCGGTCTTGACCCCGCCGAGCGCAATCGTTTTCATAATTTATTGTCGGAGATCGGTGAAAATACCATTGTCATACTTTCTACCCACATCGTGGAAGACGTCACTAACCTTTGCTCCGAAATGGCCATCATCTGTTTGGGAGAAGTGGTTGCTAAGGGAAATCCGAATGACTTAGTGCAATCGCTTAATGGAAAGGTATTTAAGAAATTGATCGAAAAATCTGAACTGGACAAATACCGCGAAGACCATCAGGTTATTTCTACGTCGTTGAAAATGGGCAAAACCCAGATTCGGGTCGTTTCAGACGAGCCACTCAGCGGCTTTGACGCCGATGTGCCCAACTTGGAAGATGTCTATTTCTCCGAAATCACTGCGCGTCAGGGGTTGGCTGTTTAATTTTTCATTAAACCATATAAGAAATATAAGTTCATATAAGGTTAATATTTCCTTTTATGCCTTATATGGTTCAAACAATAAGGCAAAATCTATGTTCTCAAAAATACTCAAATTCGAACTCAGCTACCGATTCAAGCGCCCCGCTACGTGGGGCTATTGGTTGGTCATGCTGCTTTTTTCGTTGCTTTTGGCTTTGTTTGGCTCCGTTGGCATTGGCGGAGGCTCCTCTGAAAAAGTATTCATCAACGGCCCCGCCCAAGCAGGCGTTTTTATTGCTGTTTTGAGCGTCTTTGGCGTACTGCTCGCCACGGCGGTAATGGGCGTACCGGTTTACCGCGACATTGAACACAAAACCCAAGCCTATTATTTCAGCTACCCCATCAGCGAAAAAGGCTATCTAATGGGAAGATTCATAGGGTCATTTCTGACGCTTTTGTTCATTGGTTCCGGCATGATCGTCGGCCATATGTTGGGGGCGGTGATCAGTAAAACCTTTGAGGTAGGCGACAACGCCGAACGCATTGGCCCCTTCAGTCTTATTAATTATTTGTGGCCTTATTTAGTGGTGGGAGTTCCTAATTTATTTTTTGCGGGGAGCCTGTTTTTCAGTCTGGTAGCGCTCACACGCCGAGTGTTTGTAACCTATGCAGGTGGAGTCATTTTATTGGTGGGTTATTTGGTAGCATCCTCTCTGATGTCTGATCTGGACAATAAACAATTAGCTGCTTTGCTTGACCCTTTTGCGCTCAATGCCTTGGATGACATGACACGCTATTGGACCGTTTCGGAGCAAAATACCCGCATGTTTCCTTTAGAAGGCAATTTTCTTTACAATCGACTCATTTGGATTACGGTAGGATTGGTGCCGCTTCTTTATTTACTGTGGCGATTTGAATTTCAACGTTTTCTGGCTCCTGCTCCGCAGAAAAAACTTAAAAAAGAAGCAAAGAGTACTGCCGGAACATCTTCCATTTCGTTGGCGCAATTGCCCGTTTCACAAAAGATATACTCAACAAGTCGTTTTTTGGGGCAAATGTTCAGCATGGCTAAGATCGAGTTTCGCAACATCATTCGCGACCCTTTCTTTATCGCCATTTTGTTGGCGGCAGCTTTGTTTTTATTCCTCGACAGTCAATACAACGGCATGATGTACGGCACTGACTCACTGCCAACCACTTTTTTGATGCTTGAATCAAAAGACGGTACTTTCTACTTCATTGTCATCATTTTGATTATTTTCATTACGGGAGAAGTCGTCCACCGCGACCGCACGGTCAATTTCCACCTTATCAGCGATGCCCTCCCTTTGCCCAACTGGTTGGTGTACGGCTCTAAGTTCTTGGCAATGTTAGGTGTAATGTTATTGATTCCGGTCATCGGTATTTTGTGCGGAATGATTTGGCAAACCGCCAATAGTTACTTCGATTACCAATTCGGTCTTTATCTGCAAGGGTATGCCGTTCCTATTTTGCAATGGACCTTTTTGACCATGATCACGTTTTTGATCCATACGTTGGTCAATAATAAAATGACAGGCCACGTGGTCAATATTGGATTTTGGGCGATCTTATACGGAACCCGCGCTTTTTCGGAATATAAATATGCACTTCTCTATTTCAATGCAGTTCCTACGGGTACCTATTCCGACATGAACGGTTTTGGCTTTACCGAGAATACCGTTTGGTACGTACTGTGCTGGGGCGGGTTAGCTTCGGTGTTTTTGGTAATTGGCAATTTATTTTGGTCGCGCGGTACAGAAACCAACTTCAAGAATCGTTGGCAGTTGATGAAACAACGCTTTACGCCTACTACGGGTGCATTGTTGAGTGTATTTACGTTGATTTGGCTCGGCTCGGCAGGTTTTATTTATTATAACCAAAGTATTTTGAATAAGTACCGCACCGCCGAAGAAGGGCGTGAACGCCAGGTTTCTTACGAACAAAAATATCGTAAGTATTACCTCAAGCCTCAACCTAAAGTAACGGCCGTAAAAGTAGAGGTAGACTTATTTCCCAAACAACGAATGGCCGACGCGCGCGGGCGTTTTGTAGTAAAAAACAAGCACAATAAACCGCTGGATTCGCTATTGCTGAATGTTGGGAGCGGTTTTCCTCATTACAAAATGAGTATCAAAATCGACGGAATTGAACCTCTTAAAGTGGTGAATGATACATCCTTGCGATTCTATATTTATAAATTACCCAAAACACTTATGCCCAATGATTCGGCCGTTATCGAAATTGTTTCGCACGGTGAATTCAGAGGGTTCAGACAAGGCGGAGAAGACCAATTTACCGTAACCGACAACGGCACCTTCCTGAATCACGGTGATCTATTCCCGAGCATTGGTTACAGTGTTCAGGGTGAGCTGCAATCGGAGCGATACCGTAAAAAATACAAGTTACCAATTCGGGAATTTGAAATGCCTACCCGTAAAGATTCAACCGGCTTAAAAAACTTCCTGTTCAGTCAGGAAGGCGATTGGATCACCTTTGAAGGCACCGTCAGCACCGAACCCGACCAAATTGCCATTATGCCCGGATATTTGCAGAAAGAATGGACGCAGGGCAATCGGAAATATTTCAAATACCAACAAAACGAGGTCATGGATATGTTTTTCAACGTAGCCTCGGCCAAGTACACCGTCCACCGTGAGACTGTTAAAAATTCCGACGGGCAAGACATCAAAGTGGAGATTTTTCACCATCCTACGCATGGCAAAAACATCAGTCATTTCATGAACGGTTTAAAAGACGCCCTTCGGTATTGTTCGTCCAACTTTACACCTTATCAGTTTCGGCAAATGAGGATTTTGGAATTTCCTCGTTATCAAACATTTGCCCAATCATTTCCGAATACGATCATGTATTCCGAAAGTTTTGGATTTCTGGCAGACTTTTCTGATCCTAACAAAACCGACTACGCCTATTACGTAACCGCTCACGAAGTAGCGCACCAATGGTGGGGACATCAGGTCATGCCAAGCTATACGCGAGGCGGCAACAACATCGCGGAAGCACTGGCCGAATACAGTTCACATATGGTGTTGCATCACGCATACGGCCCCGATGTGATGCAGGAGCGTCTCAAATACGCGCTTGACCAATACCTGCGCGGGCGGGGTACAGAAAGTAAAGGAGAACAGCCACTCATGGACAACGAAACCGGCTCGTACATTTGGTACGGAAAAGGTACGTTGACATTTTACGCATTGCAGGACATGATCGGCGAGCAAAAACTGAATGGCTGGCTAAAAGATTACGCCAAAGCCACCGCCTTCCGCCAAAAAGCGCCATTTACCACAACCGACGAATGGTACAATGCCATTCACGACCAAACCCCCGATTCGCTCAAATACTTTGTAGAAGATTGTATCAAGAAGATCACGGTCTACGAAAACAAAGTCACAAAGGTTGAAGCCCAACCGCTTAAAGGTGATCAATACAAAGTGAAGCTGACCATACAAACCAAAAAGCTTTACTATGATAAAACCGGAAAAGAGATCGCCCAGGGAAAAACGGCTAATTACATGGACATTGGTGTATTTGCTGAAGAAACAAAAAACAAGATCGGCATGAAACAAAAAGTGCCGCTTTATCTCCATAAACACAAACTCACTCCCGGTACACATACCATTGAATTGATCGTTAAAGGCAAACCCGTCAAAGGTGGAATTGATCCTTACAATAAACTCATCGACCGAATTTCTGATGACAATGTAACAAAAGTAGAAATGCTGTAATATTCCCGGCCGCGTAAGCAGAAACTTACGCGGCCTCTTTATTTTCGTTCATTAAAGTATATTTTCAGTTTTTCCTTCCAAACTTTAGCCAAGCGGTTAGGGATACCGTTTATACAAATATATTATCTTCTTAAATGCCTCATTATGATGAATAAACGATGAGAAATAAATATACTGTTTGGGTTTTATAAACATCCCATTCAGTCTTTCCGGCATTATTTTTGAGGCCAAATAAATAGCATTTTACTACTTAGAAAAATATACCGGTCTGTCTTTTTACTTCTTATATGATGACTTAGGCCGATTATTTTAATTAAACCACACGCCAACTATCAATTTACTCATTACCAGCTATTTAGCACAACAATTCGCTTTATTATACTTCTTTTTTTCTCCCTATATCTCTTATGGCAGGGTATTTGACAACCAAAATATGTCGAATAACTAACCTCTTGATGAAAAAATCTATTAAAATTATAATTCATTTTTTTTGACCGGTTCATCTTACGGTCTTAATCACATCTATACACCTTAACGGTTATCAGTGCATTTTGCCGCTATTATCAGCCATTTGTTCATTGTAACAATGACAGTTATGGCCGGTCAGGTAAAGTATGTCTTCTGAATTAAATATAACACTTTAAAGTGTTTATAGTATCGAATAATTATTAAAAATATACTAAAACATCAATACTACTGATTTTACAAAATTTGAATTGATTTAATTCTATTTTTTTACCTTTTAGGTATATAATATCTATATACTTTATATAGCAATACTTTACCCTAATACCCTCAAAAGAGAGGTGCCGATTCAATTTTTTCTAACCTATGTTACCCAAAATGAAACCATTATTACTGCGTGTTTTTAGCAGGTATCTTGTTTACTTATTCTTTTCGGGCATTTCAGGGATTATTACCGCAAATGCCCAAATCAGCGGAACCGTTTTTTACGATTTTGACGCTAACGGTACCCAGACCTTTACTGCGCCCGGTGAAGCAGGTGTGTCCAAAGTAGGCGTCCGTATTTTTGTTGCCGGTACTACCCAACCCATTATTACCCAAACCGATACGTTAGGTCATTATTCTTTTTCTGCCCAACAGGTCCCAACGGGCTCGCTGGCCAGATTGGAATTTTTCAACTTGCCCGAAACATTTTTTGTCAGCCTTGTAGGACCACAGAACGGTACTGAAATTCGTTTTATTCAAGCTCCTGCTGCAAACATAGACCTGGGAATTCTCAATGACGATGAGTTTTGCCGAGTGGGCAGTGAAGTTAAAATTGTAACCGCCTGCTATGCAATGGGTGATCCGCTTAAAAATGGCAGCGCCGGCGATGATCCTGCCTTGGTTGTCTTTGATTATACTGCGCATGGACTTGCGGGTGTTCAAGACAGTTCGATGATCAAACTTGCCAAAGCAAGCGAGATTGGTGCCACTTGGATAGCGGCCTATCAACGAGCCACTAATTTACTTTTGGTAGGTGCCATCACGCGTCGACACGTTGGTTTGGGGCCTCTCGGTACCGGCGGATATTATTCTATTAATTTGAAAACCAAAGCCGTATCTAATTTTTTGGATGTCAAGACCATTGGCATTGATACAGGTCCTGATCCGCACATTGACCCGATCACCCATTTGAATATTCTTCCTGCCGATAAGTTGGCTCGCAATCGCGATTCTCTGTCTTTTCATGTAGCGGGAAAAGTGGGCTTGGGCGGTTCACAATTATCTACCAATCAGGACACGCTCTTTATGGTCAATCTTTATGACCGGAAACTGTATAGTTTTTTGGTCGGCAAACCCATGATTGCCCCGGCCAATATTCAGGAAGCACATACCCATTCTTTTACGATACCTCATCCCGGTTGTTCAAACAATGAATTTGTTCCGTGGGGGCTTAAATATTACCGAGGTAAATTGTACTTGGGAGTGGTGTGTACGGCCGAAACATCACAAAAGAAAGACGATCTCAAGGCTGCTGTTTATGAGTTTAATCCTAAAACGGCAACCTATAAAAATATTTTCGAATTTGGACTTAATTATCCTCGGGGCCCGATTGATAACACCCAAGGTTGTGATTCGATCACGTCATGGATGCCTTGGACAAACGTATTTCCCAAACAGTGCAATTTCCCCAATGGTGCCTCTGATCCGATCGCAGCTTTTGCGGTCTATCCCCAAGCCATTCTCTCCGACCTTGAATTTGATGATGACGGTTCTTTGCTCCTCGCCTTCATGGATCGCCTCGGACTGCAAACGGGGCAAGATCAACCGGGTATTGCCGTCAATGATACATTGGATTATTATGGATTTATGAGCGGCGACTTGGTCCGAGCTCAGCGTAATGCCGATGGTACTTTTACACTGGAAAGCAACGCCAAATCGGGAGATTTGCAGGGATGCGGAATAAACACCAACTCAGGTCCCGGCGGCGGCGAGTTTTTCTGTGAAGATTATTGGTTGAACGGCAATGGCAATGTCGGTCACGCTGAAATCACCAATGGAGGCCTTTTCAAGATATCCGGTGTTGAAGAAGTGCTTATATCAGCCATGGATCCCCTTCATGCTACTTATCTGGCTACCGGATTTGTTGCGTTTGATACTAAAACAGGCACCCGTAAACGTGGTTTTGCCGTTTATGCCATCAATCCGGGTTCGTTGGGCAAATCAGGGGGTGTAGGTGATCTGGCCGGTATTTGTGAACCTGCCCCTCTCGAAATCGGCAATATTTTATGGTACGATACCGACAACGACGGTATTCAGGAAGCCAATGAAGGATTGCTCGACAATATCATCATTACGCTTCATGATATGCAGAATGGCGGCACAGAAGTAGCCCGCGACACTACCGCCAACGGAGGCCAGTATTATTTTAATGACAACAACGTGCCGGGAGGATTGAAACGAAATCACTCCTATGAAGTGAGAATTGACCTTGATCAGGAAATTTCCACTTCTATACTGCTCAAAAATTTCACTACCCAAACCATAAAACTCAAAGAAACTTTACAAGTCTCTCCCAAGCAGGTAACGGGAGATACGCAAAATTTCTTACGTGATTCGAATGCAGAATACAATAGTGATTCTACCCAAGTTATTATTAAAGTAACAACGGGTGAAAATGCCCAAAACAATCACACGTTGGACTTTGGACTGTCTCTTGGTAATCAGGAAATCGATCTGGAACTGAGCAAAAGAGTCCTCGGAGATTGTATCCATCAAGTCGGAGACACGCTTACCTTCCAACTCATTGTCCATAATGCATCACTTCTTGGAGCGGCCGATAGCGTCATGGTCGCGGATACATTACATTCCAATTTTACGCTTTTATCCGCGATTGCTTCGCAGGGCAATTATAATTCTCTCACGCATCAATGGGGGCCATTGGCTATCGGTCCGGGCCTGAGCGATACGCTGAACCTTACCGTTGTTATCAATAAAAACAACGGTTTTGAAAATGGTATTCTTTTGAATGAAGCCCAAATCATAAAGGCATCGGGCAATGATATTGATTCAGAACCCGGCAATTCGGTAAAATCAGAAGATGATTATGATATTGCATCCATCAGTGTACCGATTCCGATCTGTGTTGCCCGCAAAGATACGGTCATTATCTCCGCTCCTGCGGGTTATGCCACGTATCAATGGTTCAAAAATGGCGTCAAACTAGACGGAGCTACCTCGCAGACGCTATCGGTTGACGCAGCGGGAAATTATACGGTAGAAATTGCCCAAGGCCAATGCCCTACCAACACCTGCTGTCCGTTGGTAATCATTGAAGATTGCCAATGTCCGAAAGGGATATGCATTCCTGTAGTGCTTCAAAAGATAAAAACATCCAACAAACCTATTCCGTTAAGCGGGCATCCATGAAAGTGCAAAAAGCCTCATTTCATTTGCGGACCTTACTGATATATCGTGGTTTTGAGAAACCACAACCGCCGGGTTTGAAAACCCGGCGGCACAATATCGTGAAGTCAGGTTCTCAACCCCCAATGCCTATACGCTTATGCAATAAGTAGGATTTTAAGAATCTGCAAATTCAGCAGCAAGTTTCGAGCGCTTTAATGGCTGCCAACGCAAATAGGTAAGCGAACGCCAAAGCCATTCTATAGGCCCATACGTATACTTGGAAAGCCACCAACGGCTGAAAATGATCTGTAATCCAAAAACGGGAAATGTGAGCAGTAAGCAAATCCAAGGGTTCACTTCACCCATCAAATTAAAGCCCAAGCCATAGAAAAGAATCATTCCGACCAACGTCTGACTCAAATAGGTTGTCAGGGCCAGTTTCCCAATGGCCGAAAAATTTTGCAACGCTCCTGCCCAACTTTTCTTTTGCAACAAAAGCGTCATCCCTACGA
The DNA here is from genome assembly GCF_965279615.1 of Runella sp. Taxonomy (NCBI): domain Bacteria; kingdom Pseudomonadati; phylum Bacteroidota; class Cytophagia; order Cytophagales; family Spirosomataceae; genus Runella; species Runella sp. The sequence continues at coordinate 2,551,568 of NZ_OZ257252.1, forward strand.
CGTAAAAAAAGGTTAAAAACATGCAATGAACGTCGTAAAGGGTAGTCATTAAGAAATTAAACCACGGTTTCGGCTGGCCATTTCCAAAAATGATTCCCAACGGAATAGCGACTGCAATAATACCTAACGTGGAAAAGCCGCTGATCTTTAGCCATCTTTTGAAAAACGGTCGATGCTCTTCCCATTTCGCAAACCACTTGCGCCGACCCGCCAATAAACCCAATAAAAAGTAACCGAGGGTAATATAAATACGTCCGCTGTCAAACTGAAATTCAAGCTTATCGACAATAGCCGAAACATTAGATTTGAGAAGTTCACCGTAATTTTCTCCTTTTATCATTGTCCAATATGCGTTGGTTTTAGCCTCGTTTTGCTTTTGTTGCTGTGCCGTCGGCGGCGGGGTTGGATAAGCAAATCGATATAGATCACGGATACGAATGGGAAGGTTAAGAATCATCAAAAACGACACAATAACCAGCAGTTTATCGGAAGCATTGCGAAAAAGGATCATGACCAACCCCACGAAAAAATAAATACTGAGGATATCACCTCTCCAATGCAAACTGTGGGCCAGCCCGATCAATCCCAAAATAAACAGGCGCCACAGAAAACGCCCAATAGTAAAGCTTTTGCTTTCCATTTGCAGGGCAAAACTCAGCCCAAAGAGAAACGAGAAAAATGTGTAGAATTTCCCGGAGATAAAGATTCCCTCGAACGTCGAGGCGATTTGAAAACCAATGTCATTGAATTTTGAGAAAACACTGTCGGGAGCAGGACCGGCGTTGAACCAATACGTAATGTGGGCAATGAGAATTCCCAAAAGGGCAAATCCGCGAAGACCGTCAATGAGCAAGATGCGTTCCTTGGCAGCAATGGCTGTTGTTTTCATGAAAATTATTTTAAATGGCCTGTATAAATGCTAAAGACACTTTCCGCTCCCTTCTCCCCTATTGATCTGTGTCAGAGCCAATAAACCTTTTTTCAGGGCAACTTTCATTCCGTCAGCCGCTTTTTAGTAAGTTGCAGTCGAATTAAAAACTTCTGATTAACATGTTAAAACTTGGATTTGTAAGTGCCATTTTGGCTGATTTTGGCTACGAGCACGTCATTGATTTTGCGGCAAATCACGGATTTTCCTGCGTTGAAATAATGTGCTGGCCCTCCAACAATGCCGACGCGCGGCGGTATGCGGGTGTTACGCACATCGATGCAGACCGCGTGCTTACCGATAGTACGTATGCCCATTACCTCATAGGGTACGCCAAAGAAAAAAACATAACTATTTCGGCCTTAGGATATTACCCAAACCCATTGGACTCCAACAATGAAAAAGCCACTTTTTACCAAGAACACATTAAACAGTTAATTAAAGCCGCTGCCCGCTTGGGGTTACGCAATGTCAATACGTTTATTGGTCGCGACCCTTCAAAGAATATTACGGAAAACCTTAAAACGTTTGGCAAGGTTTGGCCTGAAATTATTCAGTTGGCCGAATCGCATAACGTCAAGATCGGCATCGAAAACTGTCCCATGTTCTTTACCGACGATGAATGGCCGGGCGGTAAAAACCTTGCCACGACCCCTGCCGTTTGGGATCGTATGTTTGAGATCATTCCAAGCCCGATCTTGGGGTTGAATTATGATCCCTCGCACATGATCTGGCAAATGATGGACGAAGCAAAACCGATCTATGATTACAAAGACCGTTTGCACCACATTCACCTGAAAGACGCCAAACTGTACAAAGAAAAACTTGATCGCGTAGGAATCATGGCCAATCCGCTCGAATACCACAGCCCTAAACTTCCCGGCTTAGGCGATGTGAACTGGCGGAAATTTTTCGCGGCACTGACCGATGTGCGCTACCGTGGCCCTGTTTGCATCGAAGTGGAAGATAAAGCCTACGAAGGCAGCATTGAAGACGTAAAGGAGGCTATTTTGACGAGCCGCAACTATTTAAGACAGTTTTTGGGTTAATCAACTATTTCCGAAAGATATGCTACCTTTCGGAAAGTTTTTTACTTCCACTCCTGACGAATGAATCGAAACTTAAATGATGGGCTCAACTTTTTATCCAAACTCTCTCGCAAGCGTGTCTGGAATGCCCTCAAAGTGATTTATAGTTTTTACGAATCCAAATGGACAGGCAAAGCTACGCAGCGCGGCCTGCCGATGAGTATATCTTTTGAGCCCACCACTTCCTGTAATCTTCGCTGCCCCGAGTGCCCGAGTGGTTTACGGTCGTTTACCCGACCAACGGGAATGCTGGAAGAAGGATTATTCAAAAAGACCATCGACGAATTATCTGACTCTCTTTTATACCTTATTTTTTATTTTCAGGGCGAACCTTATTTGCATCCCAAGTTTTTGGAATTGGTAAAATATGCTTCTAAAAAAGGGATTTATACCGCTACTTCCACCAACGCTCATTATCTCAATGATGCCACCGCCCGCCGCACGGTAGAAAGTGGCCTCGACCGCCTTATTGTGTCAATCGACGGCACTACGCAGGATGTATATCAGCAGTACCGCGTGGGAGGAAAACTGGAAAAAGTATTGGACGGCACCCGAAATATTCTCAAATGGAAACGGGAATTAAAATCAAAAACGCCGCACGTGGTTTTTCAGTTTTTGGTCGTACAGCCCAATGAACATCAAATCGAAGACGTAAAACGGTTGGCAGAAGAGATGGGCGTGGATGAGTTAGGGTTGAAAACTGCCCAAATTTACGATTATGAACAAGGCGACCCGTTGATTCCCACTATTGATAAGTACTCTCGTTATACCCAAAAGTCTGACGGTACCTACCAAATCAAAAACGGGCTTGATGGACATTGCTGGAAGATGTGGCATTCATGCGTCATTACCTGGGACGGAAAAGTGGTTCCCTGCTGTTTTGACAAAGACGCCCATTATCGCCTCGGCGATGTATCGGAAACAACCTTTAAAAATCTCTGGCAAAGCAATGCTTACCGTGATTTTCGTCAAACGTTGATCCGTTCGCGCTCGGAGATCGAAATGTGTAAAAATTGTACCGAAGGAACGCAGGTGTGGGCCTAATTGACGCAATCGAAGTATATATACAAACATAAACCTTATAGGTTTTGAAAACCTATAAGGTTTGTCAGTAACTGTTACGAATAACCTTTAATATAATTATAGTGAATCTGAACCTTAGAGAAAAAGTAATTATTGTGACGGGGGGAGCCAAAGGAATTGGCGAAGCAATTGCCCGTACGTTAGCTATTGAAGAAGCCATTCCTGTCATTATTGGACGCAGTGCCGCCGACAATCAGGCAGTTATCGAAAAGATCGAAGCCCTGGGCGGTATGGCATACGGCATTGAAGCCGAATTGACCAGTCCCACAGAATGCGAAAAGGCCGTTCGCCTGACCGTAGAGCGCTTCGGACGCATTGACGGCTTGGTCAACAATGCCGGTGTTAATGATGGTGTTGGGCTCGAAAATGGCAGTTATGAAGCCTTCATGGCCTCTTTACACAAAAACGTGGTTCACTATTATCTGCTCGCTCACCACGCACTGCCTTACCTCATCAAAACCAAAGGCCCGATCGTGAACGTCAGTTCCAAAGTAGCCGAGACCGGTCAGGGAAATACCTCCGCCTACGCCGCTTCTAACGGAGCACGCAATGCCCTGACCCGCGAATGGGCCGTAGAATTGCTCAAATACGGCATTCGTGTTAACGCTCTGATCGTGGCTGAATCATGGACGCCATTGTACGAAAAATGGATACAGACCCTGCCCAATCCCGAAGAAACCCTCAACGACATCAATAGCCGAATTCCGCTCGGTAACCGTATGACCACACCCGACGAAATTGCCCAAACGGTCGTTTTTCTGCTTTCCAACAAATCAAGCCACACGACAGGTCAGTTGATTCATGTGGATGGCGGGTATGTGCATTTGGATCGCTCGATCATTAAACATCAATAGCAAACCAACCCTGAACCTTCTAATCTTTTATTAATGAAAAATGCCCCTTTATTGACCTCCAAATACGTCCCGACGTACGTCTTCGTGACGAGCCTTTTTTTACTTTGGGGGATTGCCATCACGATGGGAGACTTGCTCAACCGTCGTTTTCAAACCGTTTTGAATGTATCATTGGCCGATTCCGGACTGGTACAGTTTTCCATCTTCGGTGCCTATTTCGTTATGGGTATTCCGGCAGGAATCTTTATGAAAAAATATGGGTACAAAAACGGTGTTCTTCTGGGACTCGGACTGTATGCCCTTGGAGCATTCCTGTTTTATCCCGCTGCCGAAGCACAGTCGTTCGGTTTTTTCAGAGCGGCTTTATTTATTCTGGCGTGCGGTTTGGCCACCCTTGAAACCGTTGCTCACCCTTTCTCTGCGGCCCTTGGTCACGAAGATACGTCGGAGCAACGTATCAATCTTTCACAAACCTTCAACGGTGTCGGTGCCATTATTGGGCCTGTATTGGGTTCTTATATCATCTTACGTAATGTACCTACAGGCGACGTAACCGTCGATTTAGCTCCTGTCAAATACCTCTACATTGCCATTGGTCTGGTAGTGGCGGCAGTAGCTGTTTCCTTTTCCTTTATCAAAGTTCCACCGCTTACCTCCGAATCGTCAGAGGATGAAGTGGGAAGCGGTGTCGGTTCTAAAAAAGGGTTATTTGAACATCGTCATTTTATCTGGGCAGCCATTGCGCAGTTCTTCAACGTGGCGGCTCAGGGAGCTACCTGGGCATTTTTCATTAATTATGCCATCAAATACATTCCTGAGATGACCGACGAAAAAGCGGGGTACTATTTTTCTTTCAGTATGGTACTTTTATTGGCCGGCCGTGCTGTTGGTACGTTTTTGATGCGTTTCATTAAACCCAATGTGTTGTTGGCCATTTTTGCGGGTGCCAATATTGTGATGTGTCTGATCATCTCTCAAACATGGGGATGGGTATCGTTCATCGCGTTAATGATGCTCAATTTCTTTATGAGTATCATGTTCCCGACCATCTTTGGTTTGGGATTGCGCAACTTAGGCGAGCACAAACAGCGCGCTTCGTCATTCATCGTAATGGGCGTTGTAGGCGGCGCAGTATTTCCTCCCATTATGGGAAAAGTGGCAGACATCAATGTGGCGCAGTCATACCTGCTTCCAATTGTTTGCTATACGGTGATTTTGCTGTTCGGCCTAGTGTTCTCTAATCCGAAAAAATAAGTTTTTTTAATATAGTACAAAGCCCCTCTCCCAAAAGAAGAGGGGCTTTGTATATCATTTTATTGTCACTGCCGAGAAATAAGGTACGCAATTCAACCGGACTCTTTAGATCAAAATTTTCCGAAACTATATCCCTTGGCTTTTAACTCTGTAATTATTTGAGGCAATTTTTTGTAAAATTTATCCGTTCGTTGCGGATCTGTGCCGGCATGGATGAGTATAATCGCTCCGTTTAAGCTATTTTGGGTATTTTTCTCGAACTGCATCAGTCGGTTGTACAATTGTTCACTTGTACGGTAATTGGAAAGAGCCGGCCACGTATAATCGGCATTAGTTCCTGTTTGAGGCGTAAAATTGACTAACGCCAAACCCATTCCCTGCACCCAATTGTTAACAGAAGCGTTGTACCATTCATACGGCGGCATAAAAAATATCGCCTGTTTCGGACGTAACCCCAGCTTTATGAGTTCTGCCAGATTAGCTTTGATGTCTTTTTCAAATTGGTCTTTTGTTACCAACAACGAATCTCGTTTTCCCCAATCACAATACAATAAATGTTTATCGGAATGCATTCCAAGATAATGACCCTCCTGAATAATGCGACGAATATTTTTTTGAAAAGCAGGATTACGCAGAAAATCGCCCGTTAAAAAAAAAGAGGCCTTCACATGATGGCCCTTGAGGGTATTGAGAATTTCCGTACCACCTTCGCCAAACTCATGCCCGGTAAATGTCAGGTAGATTTTTTTCTGCGTTGTATCCATGCGCAGGATCGCTCCCTGCGTTTCCTTTACAACATACTTCTGTGCATATAATTGGTTGATACAAAAGAGAAAAGTAATCAGTAGCGGTCTCATCCAATTCATGGGCCAAAATAAAGAGTTAAAAAGAAGGCTTGCCGGTAAAACATCCCGGCAGGTCTTCAACTATACTATCAAAAAGCGAAAAATGACGCCCGTTAGTCACTCTACGAAAACCGTTCAAACTTATCCCAGTTGGGTTTGCGTTTTTCGAGGAATGCGTCGCGCCCTTCCTGTGCTTCTTCGGTCATGTAGCCCAATCGCGTGGCTTCGCCCGCAAACAACTGCTGCCCCACCAAGCCATCGTCCACGAGGTTGAAGGCAAATTTCAGCATCCGAATTGCCATCGGGCTTTTTCCGAGTATTTCCTGCGCCCATTGAAAAGCGGTATCTTCCAATTCATCGTGGGGCACTACTGCGTTGACCATGCCCATTTCAAAAGCTTCCTGCGCCGAATAGTTGCGCCCCAAAAAGAAAATTTCACGAGCCCGTTTTTGGCCGATCATGCGGGCCAAATACGCCGAACCATAACCCGCATCATAACTGGCCACATCGGCATCGGTTTGTTTGAAGATCGCATGTTCTTTACTGGCTAACGACAGATCGCATACCACATGTAAGCTGTGCCCCCCTCCTACTGCCCAACCGGGCACAACGGCGATGACAGGCTTGGTCATGAAACGGATCTGGCGCTGTACTTCCAGGATATTCAGGCGGTCGCGGCCATCCTCGGCGCGGTAGCCGCCTTTCTGACGAGCCTTTTGGTCGCCTCCTGAGCAAAAAGCCCATATGCCATCTTTTGGCGAGGGGCCTTCTCCCGACAACAGCACTACGCCGATCTTCGGATCGTGCGTTGCGTCTGTAAAGGCGTCGAGCAGTTCAAAGGTGGTTTTGGGACGAAATGCGTTTCGTACTTCCGGGCGGTTAAACGCAATCCGCGCCACACCGTCGCATTTTTTATACGTAATATCGGTATATTCTTTAGCCGTGATCCAGTTGGGCATTGTCGTATTTTTTTCTGCAAATATGCCGGGCTTATTTTACTTTTCCGAACAGTTTCACCCGGATGATTAAAAATAGACTACTGCCAAAACTCAGCTCAAACTCAATTCCAAAATTTCTCCAACCACCTCGGGCGTAATATCGGCGCGTTCGCCAAAATTCATTCCTCTTTCTGAAAAGCGTTTTACGATTTCCCGGACAGTTTCTGCATTGATCGGGTACGCATTCGCTTTGGTCGGAATACCTAGTGATTCATAAAAATCCGCCGTTTTTTGAATGGCTCCCGCGACTAATTCATCATCGGTACCGCTCAACTGCCATACTCTTTTGGCATATTGAATAAGTTTTTCCCGTTTGGTATCTTTTTTAATTTCCAACAAATGCGGCAACACCACCGCCAATGTACGTGCGTGGTCGATGCCGTGCAGCGCTGTAAGTTCATGACCGATCTGGTGCGTGGCCCAATCCGTCGGTACACCCGCCGCCAAAAGGCCGTTGAGCGCCATCGTTGCGGCCCACATGACATTGGCGGCCGAATCATAATCGGTCGGGTTGGCCATCATTTTGGGTCCCTCTTCGATCAACGTCAGTAAAACGGCTTCTGCCAATCGATCCTGCATTTCGGCGCGAACAGGATAGGTCATGTATTGTTCCATCACGTGCGTGAAGGCATCCGCAATGCCGTTGGCAATTTGGCGCGGCGGCAACGAAAACGTGGTTTCGGGGTCAAGAATAGAGAATTTTGGGTAAACAAGCGGATGCCCCAATCCCTTTTTCTCCTGCGTTTCTTTACGACTGATGACAGCATAATAATTCATTTCTGAGCCGGTAGCCGGAAGTGTCAAAACGGCCCCAAGCGGCAATGCTGCCGTAATTTTGGCGCGATTGCCCACCAATTGCCACGCATCTTCCCCTTGGAATGGAATAGCCGCCGCAATGAATTTTGTACCATCCAACACCGAGCCACCGCCTACGGCCAACAGAAAATCAACGTTTTCGGATCGCCCTAATTCTACGGCTTTCATGAGCGTTTCATAGGTCGGATTGGCTTCGATTCCGCCAAATTCAATAATTTGATGTTTTGCTAAAGATGATTTTACTTGGTCATATACTCCGTTCTTGAAAATACTGCCACCGCCGTAGGTAATCATTACTTTAGCTTCTGCGGGAATTTGTTTGGACAACTGCGCAATTTGTCCTTTTCCAAAAATGATTCGGACGGGATTGTGGTATTGAAAATTATTCATGAGTTGAAATTTTTTGAGACGCGGTTTAGTTTGTCTAACTAAGCAATCACCTCTTTAGTTTCCAACATTTTTCGTATTATTACACTTCCAAAACATCCCTTTTAGCTTTTTTCTCATGAAAATTTTGGTTGTTGACGACGAACACGATATTAAAACATTATTCGAACAACGCTTTCGGCGCGAAATCAGAAGCGGTGAACTGATTTTTGACTTTGCGCACTCGGGAGAAGAAGCACTTACGTATTTGGACGATCATTTTTCTGAAATCGTATTGATCCTTTCAGACATCAATATGCCGGGGATGAGCGGTATAGAACTTTTAAAACGTATCAGAACGGCTCGCCCCAGCGCGCCGCCCACCGTTATGATGATCACAGCTTACAACGACGATGAAAACTTTAATCAGGCAAAAAAATACGGCGCGGATGATTTTCTGACCAAACCTATTGACTTCGCCAATTTGAAACAGAAACTAACCCACTCATTATGAATAAAGCCAAAATGCTCGTCGTAGATGACGAAAGCGATTTGGAATTGCTTATTAAACAAAAATTTCGACGACAGATCCGCGAGGGTTTATACCAATTTGTCTTTGCACCCAACGGCGTCGAAGCATTCCGACTCCTTCAGGAAATTCCCGATATAGATCTGGTATTGAGCGACATCAACATGCCCATGATGGATGGGCTGACGCTCCTGAGTAAAGTAAGTGAACTGAGTCCACTCATTAAAGTGATCATGGTTTCGGCCTACGGCGATATGGAGAATATTCGTACGGCCATGAACCGGGGCGCGTTCGATTTTGTGGTAAAACCCGTTAATTTTGAAGACCTTGAGCTGACGGTTCAAAAAACACTTACGCACGTTCAACAACTGCGCGATACCCTTCAGGCCATTAAAGAAAACAACATTCTGCGGATGTATGTGGACGAAAATGTGCTGAGTTTTATGAGTCGCCGGGAATTTGAATCGGCATTGATGGCCAACGAGACCGTGGAAGCCACGGTGGTTTTTATGGACATATGCGGCTTCACGGCCATTACCGAAAACGCTGATCCTGATACCGTTGTGCGTCTCATCAATAAGTATTTTGACGTCATGGTCAAAGAGATCATTGCGCAGGGTGGCCACGTTGATAAATTCATGGGCGATGCCGTCATGGCTGTTTTTCGGCAGGAATTTCACACCGACCACGCCATCGAAGCGGCTTTAGCGGTGCGCAGCCACATTGCTGCCATTGAAGAAAACCTTTTTGACCACACTACTTATATGCCGCGCGTGGCCATTGGTATCAATACGGGCGAAATGATCTCAGGCAATATCGGTTCGGCTTCGCTGCGGCGCTTGGATTATACGGTTATCGGCGACACGGTCAACGTAGCGCAGCGCTTTCAGTCAGTGGCCAAACCCGGCCAGATCGTGATCGGTGAAAATGCGTATAAGAAAGTGAAAGAATCGTTTAATTGTCAGCCCATCGGAGAAGTAACCCTTAAAAACAAGGCCAATCCGTTGATGATCTATGAAGTGTTGGAATAAACACAACGAGCTATATGGCTATTCCACAAAGAATACTTACCCGTAAAGACGAAATTACCGCTAATTTTTTTCGGCTTTTAGACAACCACATACGTGATATTCTGGACGGAAAACTGGATGATACGTACCATATCAAAGATTTTGCCGAATTACTGCACATTCATCCTACCCATTTCAGCAATACCATCAAGTTGACCACGGGAAAATCGCCCTGCGATTTTGTGGAAGAACGACTCATGGAGGAAGCACGGAGAATGCTCAGCGAAACAGCGATGCCCATTGCCGATATTTGCTATGCCCTTACCTTTCAGCAACCGACCAATTTTACGAAGTTTTTTAAAACATTTCAGGGCATTACACCCCGTGAATACCGTAACCAATTCATAAATACTGAAATTCTCACCATTAAATAGGAAACTCTCACCATTTTTTCAGCCCAATGTTGTCTTTGTTTGCATTGTCAATTTTAATGAACAAATCATGCAAACAAATTCAAAGATCGCCCTCGTAACCGGCGGTAGCCGAGGACTCGGCAAAAACGCAGCACTGAGCATTGCCCGCAAAGGAATCGACGTTATTTTGACGTACCGCACCCAAAAAGAAGAAGCCGAAGCTACCGTAGCCGCCATTGAGCAGATCGGGGGCAGAGCCGTTGCGTTGCCGTTGGATACCTCCACCGTAAACACATTCGACGCCTTTGCTCAATCGGTACAGAATGCGCTCAAAGATAAATGGAACAGAGAATCCTTTGATTTTTTGGTGAACAACGCAGGAATCGGTATTTACGCTTCTTTTGTCCAAACGACGGAAGAGCAGTTTGATACGCTTTACAACATTCATTTTAAAGGCGTCTTTTTCCTAACCCAAAAACTGCTGCCGCTTTTGGCCGATCAGGGAGGTATCATTAATCTTTCTACCGGCTTGGCGCGTTTTGCCACGCCCGGCTATGCCGCTTATGCTTCCATGAAAGGTGCCATCGAAACCTTTACCAAATACCTTGCAAAAGAGTTGGGTGCACGGGGAATAAAGGCCAACGTGGTTGCGCCCGGAGCCATTGAAACCGATTTCGGCGGCGGTGCCGTGCGCGATAATGCATCTCTGAATACCTTTTTGGCTTCGGCAACTGCTTTGGGAAGAGTAGGCGTTGCTGACGATATCGGCGGGGTAATCGCCTTTTTATGTACCGAGGATGCCCGCTGGATCAACGCTCAACGCATCGAAGCTTCGGGCGGGATGTTTCTGTAAGAATTTTCATTTGAGAAACTCCTTTTAAACATAAACCTGTGAAAATTTGCCAAAATCACAGGTTTATGTTTATTTAAGGAACATGTTTGACATAAACACCCTTAACACTTTTACATTTTTCAGTTTATTACTTTTTGGTTTCCAAGTTTCAATCCGCTTTCGAAGTGATGTTGCACACTCCAATGCCACTGCCGGTCAGCGAATACAACCTATTGAAGCAGTAAGCGACATTTTAATTCAACCCTAAATCGCCTCTAATCATAATGCACGCAGGAAGTCATTACACTATCAAAGAATTTTTACTTTGGACCCGTCGCGAAATTTATATTTTACTGGTTTTAGCCATCGTTCCTACCGTTCTGTATCACTATTTGGGTTGGCATTGGCTGGCAGTTCCGTGGGTGCCCATTACGTTGGTCGGTACGGCGGCAGCGTTTATTGTGGGGTTTAAAAATACTCAAACCTACAATCGTCTCTGGGAAGCGCGACAAATCTGGGGAGCCATAGTCAACGGCAGCCGGGCGTGGGGAATCATGGTCAAAGATGGGGTGATTGCCCCGGATGCGGCGGCTGATGCCAAAGTCATTCATCGGCAGTTGATCTACCGCCATATTGCCTGGCTGACGGCACTGCGGTTTCAGTTGAGGGAATCACGAGCGTGGGAAAATATGAATAAGAGTTATAATAAAGAATACAGTCAATTCTTTACCGTTGCCGAAAAAGTACAAAAGCTTGATGAAGAACTCAAAAAATTCCTTTCCGCCGACGAATTAGCCTACGTGCTCAGCAAGAAAAATCGCGCTACGCACATCATCAGCCTGCAATCGAAGCACTTGCGCGAACTCAAACAACAGCAATACATTGAATCGCTGAGTTATATTGAGCTGGAAAATCTGTTGGTAAATTTTTATGAACAACAGGGTAAATGTGAGCGCATCAAAAACTTTCCGTATCCCCGTCAGTTTGCTTCCATCAACTTATTTTTTGTGCGGCTTTTTGTATTTATGGTTCCGTTCGGAATGTTGAAAGAATTTGAAAAACTTGGCGAGCACATGGTTTGGCTGACCATTCCGTTCAGCGTATTGGTCTCGTGGGTATTTTCAAGCATGGAAAAAGTGGGAGAAAGTACCGAAAATCCCTTTGAGGGCGGAGCGAATGATGTCCCCATTACGTCGATGAGTCGCACGATTGAAATAGACCTGCGGGAAATGTTGGACGAAACCGATCTGCCGCCCGCCATTCAGGCCGTAAATAATATTTTGATGTAAAGGCATTCATTCAGACTTGGCAAGTTCCCAAAACTTGCCAAGTCTAAGTGCAATTTTGATATAACATATGGAATTAAAAGATGCCATTAAACTCATCGATGGATTAGGAAAAAGTATAGCTCCTGAAATCTGGGCAGATCTGGGCTGCGGTTCGGGGCTGTTTACGTATGCACTGGCCAACTTGCTTCCATCTGAAAGTTTGATCTATGCAGTGGACAAAAGCCCCATATCGCTTGACAATCAACCCAATCCCAATAAAATTACCATTCAGAAAAAGCAATTGGATTTTGTGAATGAATCACTTGACTTTGCGAAATTAGACGGTGTTTTGATGGCCAATTCTCTGCATTTTGTCCGCGATAAAGTTTCTTTTCTGAACAAACTCCAACAATCTGTTAAAGTCACCGGCCGCCTGTTGATCGTTGAATACGACACGGATACCCCTAATCCGTGGGTTCCGTACCCAACGAGTTTTAAAACCCTGAAAAGCCTGTTGGAAAAGCTTGGCTACACCACTATTCGCAAGTTGGGCGAGCGCCCTTCTCTTTACCAAAAAGGGTCTATTTACGCTGTTATCGTTACTGTATAGATGTCACGCAGAAGCGCAAAGATTTGATGCAGAGTTTGTAAAAAAAGGGCTGTCGTTTCAATTTGCTTTACAAATTCACCTATTTTGGTGTTATTGAAAGGCCATTCTTTTTTTAACCTTCATCCCTAACGTTATGCTTTCATTTCAGAACATATCGCTGTTTATAACGACTTTATTCTCAGGCTTAATTGCCGGATTGATGTATAGTTATTCGTATTCGGTCAATAATGGGTTAAAAGCATTGCCTGACGAAGCCTATTTAAGAGCGATGCAATCCATCAATATTGCCATCCAAAATCCTTATTTTTTCAGTTGCTTTCTCGGTTTGGTTCTGTTATATCCGATTGCATCCCGGGGTTTATACACCCAACCTCCCGCAACCTCTTTTTATTTAATGCTCACGGCAACCGCACTGTATCTCATTGGTGTTTTTGGGATAACCGTTTTTGGCAATGTTCCGTTGAACAATCAATTAGCTACGTTTGATATTTCAAAAGCTTCTCAAAATGACCTTGCAACCATGAGGAGTGTTTTCGAAAATGCGTGGAATCAGTACCACTTCATTAGAACCGTTGCGGCAATTCTTGCCTTTGGATGTACTATTTTAGCGCTGTTTAAAAACAAATTTTAATTTAACTCCTTCTCCAATTAAGTATACTTTGCATTATTTGTTTGACGGCAGCGGCCGACCGTCCCGGATGGGGCGGCCGGCCGCTGCCGTCAAACAACTGCGAAATACATCAAACTATTTTAGCAAATGTACTTATACAGTGATAACCGTCACTTAAATAAAGTGACCAAAATCAGTTGGAAGTATTTTAAGGTTATGAATATTTAACCTTAAAACGTATCGCTATGAACTTCTTCAAAATCAAAACAACTTGGTCAAATGCAGAATTTATTCCATTAAAGTTATGCATCGCGGCGGCCTATCTCCTGCTTGGCGCTTATTTCCACGATTTTTTTATTACATATTTCATTCCGGTGCTTGTGGTGTTTGTGATCACCGTGATCTGGACCGTTTATTTATGGACGGACTATAAGAACTATTTTGCATTAGATTGTTTGACCCCATCCGGGGTCAAACAATCTAATTTTAAACAGGGATTTAGCTAAAATAAAACGTAAATTCGCTTTGCATATAAATGGCAAAATCAAGCCTCATCCGGAAGTATTTCTACAATTGTTTTCTTTTAACGCTGCCCATTTTAATCTGGAACCTTGCGCTGACAAACAGCCTTCCCAAAACTTTTCAGCCCGAAATATTTTGGAATACCATTCCGCTTTTTTTAGCTTACGGAGAAAATACCGCAAGAACAGTTGTATTTATATTGACGCTGTTTATGCCTCTGCATATTGTGACACCTACCCAGCGAAAAGGGCTTTTAATCTATGTATCAGGGCTTTTAATCTACTTCATTTCGTGGCTTTTGTTGATTTTTTTTCCAAGCAGCGCATGGAGCAACAGCATCATAGGATTTTCTGCACCCGCTTATACGCCTTTGTTGTGGCTGACAGGAATCGGGCTTATGGGAAATTCGTTCTATTTCAGCTTGCCTTATAAACGTTGGATCTTTCTTACCGTTTCAGTTATTTTTTTAGTATTTCATAACCTTCACACCTGCCTCATTTATTATAGAACGCATTAATAAATGCTGATAAATTATCAAATTGGCATGAGCAAAAATTCAAAACTTATACTTGTCAAAAGCATTCACACCGCAGTTTGGTTGTTTTTCAATGCAGTTATATTTTATTTGTTAGTTGCTGTTATCATTGGCAAGATTGACCAATGGGTTTGGATCTGCATTGGCCTGATCGCTTTGGAAGGACTTACGCTACTTGTTTTCAAAAACGTTTGTCCAATCACTCTGATCGCCCGAAAGTATTCAAATTCGGAGAAAGACAATTTTGATATTTATTTGCCTAATTGGTTGGCCAAATACAACAAATTGATTTATACAACCATCGTTTTCATCGCAATCCTTATTTTAGGTTACCGATTATTTACCCGATAAAATTCTATAATACAATGGACGCACTTACTCGTTTTTTTCAGGAACTGTATCAAAATTTTAACGCACGACAAATAGCCTTGGTCGTTGCTCAAATGACCAAAAACGTAAAATGGGCCAATGGCATGGAGGGTGGTTATGTATATGGACACGAAGGCGTGACAGATTATTGGACAAGACAGTTTGCGGTCGTAAGTTCAAACGTAACTCCGCTACAAATTGAAATAGAAGATGATGTTGTAAAAATAAACGTTCATCAGGTGGTTCATGACTTGGCGGGTAACCTTTTGGCCGATGAGTTTGTGTATCATTTATTTCGCCTCAGAGACGGCAAAGTCGCAGAATTCGAGATCGGTGAAAAGATAAAGGCGTAATTTTTCACCTGCTAATATCAGAGTAAAACAGCTCATTTCACCACTTTACGTCAGATCAGCCTAAACAATCTCATAACCATGACAACTGCCGCTCCCAAAGACATTGACGAATACATCGCCGGCTTTCCGCAAGACATCCAAAATATACTGGAACAAGTACGGGCAACCGTGAAGGCTGCTGCACCGGAAGCCGAAGAAGCCATCAAATATGTCATGCCGACCTTCGTCTATAAAGGAAATTTGGTTCACTTTGCCGCTTTCAAAAACCATATTGGGTTTTACGCAACGCCCGCCGGCAATGAAGCATTTGAAAAAGAACTTTCCGGTTACAAATCAGGCAAAGGATCGCTTCAATTTCCAATCGACAAACCCATGCCTTTGGATCTGATCAGCCGAATGGTAAAATTCCGAGTACAGCAGAATCTGGAAAGAGCGGGCAAAAAGAAGAAATAATCCCGCCGTTGAATGCATTTTTGAAGTTATACGTATTGAACGAAGTTTTGCTTCGTAAAGGCATTCCTGTTACTTTTAAATAAGCACACCTGAAATAAATAGAAAGAAGTAAAAGCAATAGGTATGAAAATCAGCGCGAACGTACAAAACAGCCAAGGCAAACATGAAGTAACGCTCCAAACCAACGATAACCTGCATTCTATCACCATTCCTGCCAAATCAACAGGATTAGGTTCAAGTGCCAACGGTGGCGAATTGCTGTTTTTAGCATTGGCGACCTGTTATTGCAATGATATTTACCGCGAAGCCGCCAAACGGAGCATTACCATAACCGGCGTGGAGGTTACGGTAGAAGGCGATTTCGGCAAGGAAGGCGAACCGGCAAGCAACATAGCCTACAATGCCAAAGTCGAAGCCGACGCTTCTGAAAGCGAAATCATAGAGTTATTAAAATACACCGACACCGTTGCCGAAATTCAAAATACGTTGCGCAATGCTACTGCCGTAACGCTCAGTCATATTGAAGCAATAAGCACCAAACTTGGTGCATAGCAACCCCTCGTCGTAGAAGATAGATGTGCCTATGGGCAGAACAAATAAAAAGCAGGCTGTTTGACGGCAGCGGCCGACCGCCCGGTTCTTATAACTTACTTACTTCAAACACGACGATAATAACATAATTCTCTGAATGAAAAAAATACTTCTGGTTGAAGATGAGGCAAGTGTTGTCGAATTTATCAAAAAAGGATTAACGGAAGAAAATTACGACGTCTCTGTGGCTTTTAACGGCGCAATGGCCATGAAAATGGCGTTGGAATCATCCTTCGATCTGTTCATTTTAGACATTATGCTGCCCGATACCAATGGTTTTGAAATTTGCAGCGAATTGAGGGCACGCAATATAAAAAACCCGATTCTTTTTCTGACCGCGTTGGGAACCTCCGAAAACATCGCCATTGGATTGAACATGGGAGGAGATGATTATCTGGTAAAACCGTTCAAATTCATTGAGTTGTATGCCCGAATCAACGCTTTGCTCAGAAGAGCATCTCCCATCGAAGAGCCGCACTTTGAACCGACTAAAAACATGTATTTCATGGCCGATCTGGTCGTAAATGATGATGCTAAGACGGTCATGAGAAACAACGTCGCCATATCCCTTACCGCTACCGAATACCGTTTGCTTCTGACCTTGATTCGAAACAAAGGAAAAGTAATGTCAAGACTTGATCTGTTGGAAAGTGCATGGGATATCAATTTCAATTTAGGCACCAATGTGGTTGATGTCTATATCAACTATTTGCGCAAAAAAATTGATGCCGACACCGACATTAAGCTTATTCATACCATCGTGGGCATGGGTTATGTATTGAAAGAAAAATGAAAACCAAAACAAAAATAGCACTCATCGTAGGCGTGGCAGGCATCATCATCGTCATTCTGTTTGGCAGTGCTGTTTATTACTTCTTAAATACGTATTCCTACATTGATTTCTATAAAAGGCTGGAAGCGCGCGTCAGCATTTCTGCCAAATACAATCTGGAACCTAATGATTTGAATGCAGAAAACCTGCGAATCCTTCGAAACCGGCACCTTGAAAAACTTGAACGTGAGCAGGAATATTTAATAGAAATAACGCCAAGCCTGAACCTTGATTCCATTTTTCAAAAATATGGTCTGCCCAAGGAGTTTATCCAAACATTATTGAAAGCAGGTAAAGCAAGCGAAAAACAGGGAAGTACTTTTTTTGTGGGGTCAAAATACAAAAAAGGAAACCGACAATACCTCGTGATCGTATCGGCGGAGAACTATTACGTATCTCATCACCTCCATTTTTTAAGAAATCTGCTTATCGGAAGCGTCGTCCTGATCATGTTGGTGATCATTTCGCTTTCGGTCTATTTTTCAAAGCATATTTTTGTCCCGATCAAAGAAATTACGGATCGAGTAAAACAGATCAGCACCGAGAACATCCACCTTCGTTTGGACACCAGAGCTTACAATAACAACAACGAGATCATTGAACTTACCAACACCTTTAATGATCTTCTGAACCGAATTGAAACGGCCTTTGAAACCCAAAAGAATTTTATCAGTAATGCCTCGCACGAGTTGAGCACGCCACTGACATCCATCATTGGCGAGGCCGACGTTTCATTGCTGAAAATAAGAACGCCGGAAGACTATCAACAATCGTTGCAGAATATTCTGCAACAGGCCGAACGATTGGACCAGATCACAAAATCATTGCTGTTTCTGGCTCAGACCGGCTACAAGGGCAAGGCCATTGTTTTTGAAATGATCCGAATGGACGAGATCATTTGGGAAACCAAAAGACTGATCGACAAGCTCAACCCTGCCAATAAAGTATTTGCAGATCTAAGCCTGCTGCCCGAAGACCCTAAAAAGCTGAAAGTAAAAGGCAACCGACAATTGTTGCAACTTGCCTTTTCCAATCTCTTAATGAATGCCTGCAAATATTCAAACAACAGTCCTGTCGCCATTTATATCGCTTCCAGCGACACCCATGTAATTATAACCATCAAAGATGAGGGAATCGGCATTCCTGAATCAGAACTGCCCTACATCTACGATCCTTTCTTTAGGGCCTCAAATACCAAACTTTTTGAAGGGTATGGCATAGGATTGCCTTTGGCCAGAAACGTGGTCAATCTCCATAAAGGTCAGCTTTTGGTCAGTTCCGTCGTCAACGTCGGCACTACCGTACAGATCAAACTTCCCCTGTTCCAATTTTAATTCGCATTCTAATCATTTTCTAATCTGACTCTTAGAGACCGCTAATACGGCCGTGGGAGCTTTGTGCCATAAACTAACGTCCGTTTTATGGCACAAACAATATTAATACCGATAGACTTCCGTGTTGCATCACTCAACACCTTAAAACTCGCCTTGGAATCGTACGGAGATACTCGGGTAAAAGTTATGTTGATGTATTCCGAAATGTTGGATGATTCCATTACAGAATTACTGTTTTACGATTCGGATAAGATAATTAAAAGCCTGACTTCCAACGAATTTAAAGAGGCTCTGGAAGTAATTAAAAATCGTTTTGAGGCTACGTTGTGGGGCGATGTCAACATTCTTTTATTTCATGGGAACACCTCCGCCGCTTTCAGTCATTTCGCAAAAGGCAACGGCATTGACCGGGTATTTATTCCGAAAAGCTACCAACTCCTACCTGCCAAAAAAGCGTTTGACCCAACGGCTCTGATTCGAAGGTCGGACATTCCTTTCATCGAAGTAGGATGGAAAATTGACAGAAGCACGACGGAATATGAGCAATTAATCACACTTTTTACCTAGACACTCTATGAACAGACAACATTTCCCGACCACGCCGTTGGGAAGAATCAAGCTTTTTTTTACGCTCTTTGATTCGCGCTGGGAAGATCTGACCAAAGCCAATTGGGTAACAACTGTTTACCGCGACTTCAGCGCCGGTCTGATCGTAGCCATGACGGCCATTCCGATGGCAATGGGCTTTGCGATGGCAATGGGAATGCGCCCGGAGAATGGAATCATTGCAGGAGCGTTGGCGTGCGTGATCGGTCGTACATTTGGCGGTTCCAAATATCAAGTGTATGGACCCACCGCTGCTTTTATTCCGGTCATTGCGGCGCTGTTTGCCAAATATGGCCCGGCCAACGGCGGCGCGTTCGAAACCGCTCATGGTTTTCTGATATTCGTTTCCATCATTTCGGGTGTTATCCTCATCGTGATGGGCATCTTTGGATTTGGACGCTATGCCAAGTTGGTTCCCAACTCCATCATCGTTGGATTTACGGTCGGTATTGCGGTAGCCATTGCCCTAACCAATATGGAGGATATCCTTGGCATTGAGTCTTTTGCGGATCTATTGGGGCAGGATGAAGACATCAAAGGCGGGCTCTTTCATAATTTGAGTGCTGTCTTCCGGAATTTAGACAAGATCAATCTTTGGTCCATCTTCTTAGGAGTGCTGACCTTCGCCGTCACAAAAGGATTGCTGCGTATATCAATATTTATTCCCGGTCCGGTCATTGCTATGGGGTTAGCTACGGTCTTGTCCTCTACCCTTTTGGCCGACAAAGGCATCATTCTCGTAAAAGATATTTATGGTTCTATCCCCAATAATTTCTTCGTGCTAACCCGGCCTTCTCTCCCGATCCTAACCACAGGCGTGATCGTTGATATCTTCTATTTTGTGGGGGCCATTGTTTTTGTATCGGGCGTTGAAAGTATTTTGTGTTCGTCGATGGCCGATAAATTAGCCAATAATCAAAAGACTCCTTTCAACCCGGATAAGGAGTTTTTCGGTCAGGGAATGGTTCAAATTTTAACGCCGTTGGTACAGGGATTTCCGTGTACGGGTGCATTGGCGCGTACGGCCACCAGCATCAAAGCAGGTGCTCAAACACCTTTGGCGGGTTATTTTAAAGCCATCATAAAATTAAGCATGGCCTATTTTCTTGCCCACTATTTGGAATTGATCCCGATGGCCTGCATCGGCGGTATTTTGGTTTGGGTAGCAAGCAACATGATAAAACCTTCTGAGATAAAGGAAATTAAGCACGCCGGCAAATTTGAATTTGCCATGATGGTGTATACCGCCGTGATGGTTCCGGTGACTGACTTTCTGACGGGAGTACTTTCCGCGTTAATCATTTATTTCAGCGTTAAATACATTTACAGAAAAAGAGGGCAAAGCCAAGTAAGTTTAAGAGAACAATCTTAACCGTTCATTTTTCGCTCAAAGGCAACCGGTTCGGTAAATTTTACCGGGACGGTCGCCTTTTTTTTTGTTATTATTACAGAATATAACATCCTTTTCCGGGTAAACTCAGCAACAATCTGCCAATAATCCAAGGAATGAAACAAAATGTCGGTATTTTAGGTCGCCCGTACTAAACATTGGAAATGATAAAAAAGCAACGTCTACTTGATAAACTTATATAAAAAAGTCAAAAACAATGGAAAATAAGAACGCAATTCCAACTCCCTATGAATGGGCCGGCGGCGTGGGTAAGTTTGAAAAACTAACCGAGGTATTTTATGACAAAGTTTTAAAAGATGAAGTTTTAGAACCGGTATTTCGGCACATGTCACCCGAACACTCCAAACATGTAGCGCATTTTTTGGCAGAGGTGCTGAAAGGGCCTAAGTTTTATAGCGAGGAGTACGGCACGGATGCCTTAAAACACATGGTTGGCAAACATATTGGCAAGAGATTGAAAGAAGAACAGCGGAAAAGATGGGTCGAATTGCTATTGATGAGTGCTGATGAAATAGGGCTGCCCGATGATCCGGAATTTCGCTCTACATTCGTTGGACACTTGGAATGGGGCACGCGGGTAGCTTTACTGAATTCACAGCTTGAAGAAAATCCCACTACTGACCAAGACCATATTCCGGAATGGGGTTGGGGCGAAGTAAAAGGCCCGTATGAAATAGTGGGCTCTTTGTTTCAAATGAAAAAAGAATAGTGAGATATTTAATCATGCAACTACAAACAAACCGACTGCTACTCAGAGAAATAGTATTAGATGACATTGAGACCATTCACGAATTACATTCATTGCCCGAAACCGACCGGTACAATACGTTAGGCATTCCCGAAACGATCCAAACCACCGAGCAAATTGTCAAGGAATGGTTGAAAGCACAAAATACTGCGCCGCAAACATCTTATATATTTTGCATGGAAAGTGTTGACACCAAACAGCTTATCGGACTTATGGCGTTAATGATCGGTAAACCGGCGTTCAAAAACGCGGAAGTTTGGTACAAAACCCACGTGAACCATTGGCGAAAAGGATACACTTCCGAGGCGTTGGCGGCAGTGTTGGCATTCGGATTCAATGAACTGAAACTTCACCGGATCGAAGCAGGTTGCGCCGTTGAAAATACGGCTTCGAGCAAAGTGCTCGAAAAAGCAGGAATGACCAAAGAAGGAATGAAACGGCAGATATTGCCCATCCGTGGAGAATGGAAAGATGCATACAGTTACGCCATTTTGGACGTTGATTATTATCGGCAAAATCAATAATCAAGTATTTTAGCACAATCGTTGGTGATAAACACCAACAACATTTTTTTCCAAAAAGCCGTAATCCAATTCATGAGAGAACATCCCTACGAATACATTCTTGAGAATACCAACCTTTCAGCATTTAGTTATTCTGACTTATTAAAACACAGCTCTGATTTTATTGATGCCGGCGCAAGAACTTTTTTTGATATTCAGCCCCAATCCATTGATATCAACGTCGGCGTATTTATCCATCCTTCCACGGCACTTGCTTTTCCCGGCGTATCTGTTTCACAATTAGACCATTCCGTCATTCTTTCCTGCCCTTGCAAAGCGCCCAAAAAGAAACTGTGTGAGCATCAGGCGCAGGTACTTTACAACATTATTGACCGCCCTTACCTACGAATTTTCTTTGATTCTATCTTTCGCCACATCAAAATGCAGGAAGCCGCCAAAGACTATGGATTGGAAGAAGAAACCGATTTAGACGATTTTTTTTACGTAGAATACACCAACAAATCCTTCGAAATAAAACCGAAACTCAAAAATCTTTTTCCTCTAAACAAAGTTACCAACGACTATTTCAGAGAACATTTATTGCCCAAAAAGGAGATTTACCTTCCCGCAACCGCCAATGAATCGCCCACCGGCAAAATGGCAATTGTGTTCCGCAAACATAAATATTACGACCGATTTGGGGTGGAACTTGTTGAAGGTCAGGTAAGCAGAGACGGGAAACTTAAAAACCCTTTGACCGTTGTCGACCCATTGAATCTTATCTGGAAAACCGAACAACTCGAAGAAGCGAAATTTTACACTGCCGTTTCCAAATTCCAACAACACTTTTCGACCGGCAAAACCGAGTCGGCGTTGGAAGCCTTAAAGATCATTGTAAGAAATCCGTTGCATCTGGACGCGTACTATCACGACGCCAACCTATCAGAAAATATCACGGCAAGTTCCATTCTATCGGTCAAACTCCACCGAACACCGATTGACATAAAATTATCGGTTGACCAACGAAAACAGTTCTACGAGATCACCGGCGAATTGATTTTGAACGATAAAACTTACCCGTTGAAAACGCTGAATATCAAGTATGATTATTTTATTCATATAGGCAACACGCTGCATTTGATAACCAATCCGGACATGCTGCGTGTGATTCACTTTTTCAGGAAGAGCAATCCGATCCTGCTTATTCACGCCTCAAAATACGATGAGTTTCGCCAAACCATTCTTGCCGAACTGGAGCATCAAATCACCATTCGCTACGCGTATCTCCGACCCGCAACGAAAAAGCAACCGGTTGAATATACCATTGAAGCGGATCGGGCCATTGAGAAGATCATCTATTTATCAGACCAAAATAATTATGTAGTTCTCACGCCTGTGGTAAAATACGGCACCATCGAAGTGCCCGTTTCATCCAAAAAACGGCTTTACGATACCGACCAAAACGGCAACATCTTTGAGGTAGAGCGCGACGAAGAATTGGAAGTTCGATTTACGTCGCTTGTGGTTCAGCAGCATCCTGATTTTGAGGAACAGCTTCAAGAGATGAATTATTTTTATCTCCACAAAGATCGGTTTCTGAACGAAGATTGGTTTTTGGTTGCCTTTGAAATTTGGAAAAACGACAACATTACCATCTTGGGTTTCAACGAATTAACCAATAACCGATTGAATGCCAACAAAGCACGCGTTTCCATCAGCGTCAGCAGCGGCACAGATTGGTTTGATACGTCGGTGGAGATCAAGTACGGCAAGCAAAAAGCAACCCTGAAACAATTGCATAAATCCATTCGAAACAAAAGCAAATTTGTGCAATTGGACGACGGCACGATGGGCATTTTACCCGCTGAATGGATGCAGAAAATCACCGCTTTTTTTCAGGCGGGAGAAGTAAACGAAGAGGTACTGAAGATTCCCAAAAGCAACTTTACGGACATAGATCAACTGTTTGAAGATGAATTGCTAAGTCAGGAAGTTAAGGATGAAGTGGCCTTTTATCATTCCAAATTCGCCTCCATCGGAAATCTCCGCGAAGTACCTGTTCCGAAAGAGCTGAACGGTGCCCTGCGCGATTATCAACGGCAGGGACTTAATTGGCTGAATTTTTTGGATGAACACAATTTCGGCGCTTGTCTGGCCGATGACATGGGCTTAGGAAAAACCATTCAGATCATTGCCTTCATTCTTTTGCAACGCGCCAAATACCCCAACACCACCAATCTGATCGTGGTGCCTACTTCACTGCTTTTTAATTGGCAGGATGAAATGGCAAAATTTGCGCCGTCTGTTAAGCTGTTCACGCATTATGGACCAAACCGCCTGAAAACTGCTAACGAATTTGACGGCTTCGAAGTGATCCTGACCACTTACGGCATGATTCTTTCGGATATTTATTTTCTGAAAACATACCGATTTAATTACATTTTTCTGGATGAATCACAAGCCATCAAAAACCCTGAATCGCAGCGTTATAAAGCCGTTAAATTATTACAATCCAGGAACAAAGTGGTCTTGACGGGTACGCCGATCGAAAACAACACTTTTGATATTTACGGTCAACTTTCTTTTGCCTGTCCGGGATTGTTGGGCAACAAACAATTCTTTAAAGCTATCTATTCAACGCCCATCGATAAGTTTGAAGACAGTAAAAGATCGGTTGAATTACAGAAAAAGATTCAGCCTTTTATTCTGCGAAGAACCAAAAAGCAAGTAGCCTCCGAACTTCCCGACAAAATAGAAATGATCATTTATTGCGAAATGGGCGAGGAACAACGCAAAATATACACGATCTACGAAAAAGAATTGCGGGATTTTATATTGGGAAAATCGGAAGATGATATTAAACGGAGTGGCATGCACGTACTCACAGGACTTACCAAACTACGACAGATATGCAATTCGCCGGCACTTCTGAAAGAAGAAGCATACCAAGGCGATTTTTCGTCGAAAGTGGAGGTGCTGATGGAACAAATCGAGAACAAATCTTCTCAACACAAGATCTTGGTCTTTTCTCAATTTGTGATTATGCTTGATGTCATCAAAAAAGAGTTGGAAGTTAGAAATATTCCTTTTGAATACCTCACGGGCAAGACCAAAAATCGGGCTTCCAAAGTGAATGAATTCCAAAACAACGACAACGTCCGCGTGTTTCTCATCAGCTTAAAAGCGGGCGGTACAGGGCTGAATTTGACCGAAGCGGATTATGTCTATCTCATTGATCCTTGGTGGAACCCTGCCGTTGAAAATCAAGCCATTGACCGCAGCTATCGCATCGGGCAAACCAAAAATGTGATCGCTGTACGATTGATCTGTCCCAATACCATTGAAGAAAAAGTGGTAAAATTGCAGGAAACAAAAACCAAATTGGTAGGTAATCTCCTGAAATCCGACGAATCCATCATGAAATCACTTTCAAAAAATGACTTACTTGATTTGTTGGAATAGTGATAAAACAGTCAAAGCATTCACCCAATTTTTTCATTTTACATTTATCATTTTGCGGTTTTTCAGCTATCAGTTGCGTACCTACGGCACGCTGTTTTAGGGTTTCCTCTATTGATGTTTCTACAAATAGGTAGTCCCTACGGGACATTTTCAGAGGTGTACAATCATATTTTTTTGCTACAAATAGGTAGTCCCTACGGGACATTCTCAACTATGTCCAATCATGTTTTTCTGCTACAAACAGGTAGTCCCTACGGGACATTTTCAGATGTGTACAATCATATTTTTTTGCTACAAATAGGTAGTCCCTACTGGAGGCTATTAATGATGTGCAAGCTTTTGTAGGAAAATGTCCCGTAGGGACTACCTATTTGTAGAAATGCCGATAAAACGCGTGCCGTAGGTACGCAACAATTTTTACATTTATCATTTTGCGGTTTTCCGGTTACCTTCTTACCTGTCGCAAACCACCTGCTATTTTGTCGTTTTTACACAGTGATGAAGCACCCGGGAGGTTGTAAATTTGTAATGTCAATATAGACAGCAAATGAAAACCGTTTAAACCTACTGACAATGGAAAGATTAGAATTTAACATCGACATTAACGCCTCCAAACAAAAAGTATGGAATGTGCTTTGGAACGACACTACCTATCCCCAATGGACGGCCGTATTTACCGAAGGTTCGCGCGCAGAATCGGATTGGAAAGAAGGCAGCAAAGTTCTGTTTTTGGACGGCAAAGGCGACGGCTTGGTCAGCAAGATCGAAACGCTTGACGAAAACAATACCATGGTTTTCAAGCATTTGGGTGAAATGTCCAAAGGCGTAGAAAAACCTTCTGATGCAAAATCAATGGAATGGGAAGGCGCTACTGAAAGCTATTTTCTAAAAGAAGCCGACGGAGTGACATCATTGGAAGTTGAACTGTTCGGAACCGAAGAGCACAAAACCTATTTTGAAAGCATGTTCCCGAAGGCGCTTGACGTTGTAAAGCAACTGGCTGAGCAATCGTAAATTGTAAGCAATTCAATCGAATACGGCCAAACTCCGTATCTATTTCCACGCAGTCGGTGTTTTTCGCCGGCTGCTTTTTTTGTGCTTGCGAGAATCGACTATTTAATTTCTCCAAATCAACGTTTTCTTACAAATCCTCAAGGTTTTTCTCGAAATAGCGAAGGAAAAAATTCGTATTGGCGTCTAACCAAGAAAAAACCAAAAACGTGAAATTCTCTTTACGAATTCTGCCAAGTCAGTGACCATATTACACCGGCTGGCGTCATAAACGTTGAGTACACATGTTCTTACTTATTTTTCTCCTCTAATTTTTCTTATTCCATGATTCATTCTCAAGTCAAGAAAGCAACTTCATTTTTTTTAGGGGCAATACTGTTGTTCAACACTGCCTGCCAAAAAAGCAGCGAAGATCCTGCCGCCAACACAACCACTTATACCGGCACCGGCTCCGTCACCAAAGGATTGGGGGCAACCACAACCACCAACCTATTGACGGGTTGCAGCGGCTCAAGAGTGGCAGCAGTCGGTACTATTTTATCAACTGACGGCAAAACACCTTGGATATTACCCGCAGAAACGCAATATATGACGGGGAAAAAAGCAACTGATCTATACAACGATTGCAGTGGTGTCAAATTAAGCAACATCAGTCAATTGGACGTAACAAAAGTGCCCACAACCGTGATTGACGCCGATGGAACAGTGATTACCGCTTATGTTTTTGCCGACAATTACTTCGAATTGTACATCAATGGTACACTGGTTGGCGTAGACCCGGTTCCCTACACACCTTTTAATTCCGGCGTTTTACAGTTCAAAGTAAAAAAACCTTACACGATTGCGTTTAAATTGGTTGATTGGGAAGAGAATTTGGGCTTAGGCTCCGAAGCGAACGGCGGAAGTTCTTATTACCCGGGCGATGGAGGCCTGATCGCTTATTTCAGTGACGGCACCAAAACCGATGCCACTTGGAAAGCTCAAACCTATTACATTGCCCCGCTTGCCGATGTGAATGCGGTAACGGAAACGGCGGACGGTAGTCGCTCATCGGCCGGTGCTTCTACCAAGCCCACCTGCGACGGCTCCTGTTACGGCTTGCATTGGGCGATTCCTGCTGATTGGAACACCAAAACATACAATGACGCAGGTTGGCCATCAGCCAAAATTTACAGCACTGCCTCAGTGGGCGTAGACAATAAAACAGCCTTTACCAATTTTAGCTCCGTCTGGTCAACGGCTTCCTTTATTTGGTCGTCCAATCTGATTTTGGATAATGTTGTATTGGTGCGAAAAACGGTTCAATAAACCAAAGGAGTCGCTCTTTATCAAAGCCGCAGTTGGTGTTTTTCGCCAACTGCATTGTTGGCCGTCGTTGGCGAAAAACACCAACGGTTCTTTTTATAATTTCTTGTTCATACAAACACTGCTCTCAACACCTTGATATTGACCATAATTGGGGATGATCTCATAGCCGTTTCGCAAATACATTGCTACTACTGAAGTCTGAGCTTTGAGGGTTTCCAGTATCGTTTCTGAATAGTTCATTGCTTTGGCCCATTCTTCCAACGAAGCCAAAACCTGCGACGCAATTCCCTGACCCCGGTATTCAGGTTTGACGTACATACGTTTCACTTCCATTACAGCATCGGAGTAGGCTTTAATGGCACCGCAGCCCACGGCCACATCATTTTCGTACGCTACAATGGCGTGTTTGATGGCATCAAGCGTATTAAACTGTGCAAAGAACGGATGCTTATCGCCATCTTTGTCTTCCAAATGGGCATCAAGCAGTTTAACCAATTCCCTGAAATCAGGATGTATTGCATCCGTTTTTAGAAGTGTAATGGCGTTATTCATAGCTTTATTGGCGGATAACGCCCTGCTTGCACTAACAGTTGACGAAGTATCACCAAATCAGGTTGATTAAAACGAAATATCTTGACACTTGCTTGGCCAATCCGAGTTTTAGGAAGTATCTCACCCTCTTGAATTTCAAAATGGGTTGCCCATTGATGCATTCTTGGATTAAACAATACTACAATATCTTCAAAATTATCTAATAACGTAGCAAAGTCAGACCCTTTATGCTGATTACAATGCGGACAGGAAAAAGCTAAATTGTCACCGGAATTAGTTCCGCCATGATTTAATGGAATGACATGATCTATTTCGAACGAAAGAAACATATTATCAGAATGGATTTAGCAGTATTCGCACCGAAAGTTCGCGCGTTCAGCTACTAATCGAGGCAATTTTTCAGAAATCCCTCGCCTCATTTTGTAATTAATATCCGAGCACGGGCCTTAGCGAGGCTGATAAACAAATCAAGTGCCAAAAACCGTTCCAGTTCAGCCGCCTGTTCCAAGGTTATTGTACCTTCTTTTTTCAGTACAACCAGTTTCTCTACTTGTTCCGACATTTGTTTAGACGCTTTTAAGGCAACCACCTTTTCCGGATTCATTTGCGCAATCAAACTTGCTACATCACCAAATGCTTCTGTTACACTCATTTTCTTTCTTTGTCAGCTTTATAAAGATAAAAAATCACTTCAACTTTTGTTGACTCTCTACCGATAGTTTTACTTCGCAGCCATCATCCTCAGCTTCGTATTCTGATTACGAATGCGTTGGCAGAGAATACGGATGATGTTGCGCAGTACTTCTCCACGTTCGTCCATCAGATCATAGAAATCGGCTTGATCAACGCGGAAAAGTTGAACATCCGAGAGCGCAATGACCGCTGCCGAACGAGGTTCCGCATCCAGCAATGCCAACTCTCCAAACACATCGCCTCGGCTAAATGTCGCCAATTGTACCTGCCCGTCGTAGATGCCTACTTCGCCATCGTAAATCACAAACATACTCGTGCCCAAGTCGCCTTTTTCAAAAATGGCCTTTCCTTCAAGGTAGCTTACTTCCTTCATAATGGGCGCAATGCTGCTCAATACATTTTCGGGTGTTTCGGAAAAAAGGTCGGTGTTTTTCAAAACCATCACACGCTCTGTAATTGACACTTTGGCGGCGGCAGAAGAATGACTCATGAGTTGTAGATCAGGATAGTTGAACAGTTGAGCAGGTGGCATTCCACGGAGCGTAAGACGAATGGTCCAGTCTGTAAAATGCCGCATCCCTTGTTGAAGAATGTATTCTTTAATGGAATCTTTGCTCGAAAAAGTGCCCATTTGTAAATCGATCTGTTCGATCTTTTCCGCATCCGAGACATCGTCGAGCAACGCGTGTAAGCTCCCGTAGGCTTGGCGCGAAACAATATTTTCAAGCAATTCGAGCGAATTAGCCCGCCGTTCCCGCGAACTGTGCAACACACTGTTTTGCGTATCAGCGATCAGGTCGGGATCATACAATTGCATTAACAGACCAAAAATACGCTGTACTGCTACCTCCTGTTCATAGCTAAGGCTGCTTTTAAGGTCTTCCTCAATGGACTCGGTCTGTCCGTGAAGCAGGCGCTGAACGAGCAGAAGTTCCTGATGAAGGAGTTTTTCGAACAGTGATGAGTCTTTGGAAGTGTTAAAATTTCGCAATGCGTGCAAAGCGGCCGTCCGGACAGACACATGGGGGCGTTGTAATAATTTTAACAACAACTGATACGCTTCTTTGGATTGCATTTGAGCACAAACCGCCACAAAACGCCGTTCCAAATCTGCCGAAGTTGTTTTGGTAAGGCGCTCATTTAACGACCCGACAACTTCACCCTCAACATTGGCAAGACTCTTTGATGCCGTACGCCAGTAGTGTTTTTCCGATAAAAGATCGATCAGTTTCTCGGTCAATACCTCACTCGGCAACACACCGGCCGTTTCAATAGCTGCCTGAACTATCTCCGAATCAGCATGGTCAAAAGACTCTTTGACGAAGTCAATGTATTGCGTCAATTTCAGTGAACGTACAATTGCCAGCGTTGCCAATTGGCTGTTTGCATGCGCATTCTGACGCATGGCTTCCAGCGCTGTCAGCGCAAACGTATGGTTGGGTTGATGCGTCAAAAGCCCCGCAATAGCCCCTTTTCTGACCGGTATATCAGGTGTATACAACAACTCATTCCCAATCGTTGGCGATATTTTACTTACGATCCTTGCCGCTACTTCTCGAATGGCAGGAGAAGGATCTTCCACGGCTATTTTTCGTAATTGATTGGTTTTTAACTCTAAACCTAATTTATCAATCGCTTCAATAGCTGCCAAACGCACGCGATCATCGCGGTGAGTAAACAGCTCCGTAATGTAATCGTGCAATTTATCCTGCGAAATCCCGTGCGTATGGTTGCTACTCAGCCAATCTACCGCATTGATAACCTCTTTGGGTTTATCGCTGTGAAGGTTTTCCAAAACTGCTTTGATTGCCTCATCGGGAATTGCCAGATCTTCCACCGCCACAAACCGCTTACTGAGCGCCTCCTGCAACGTAGCGACGTATTGAAGGTACGTTCGCCGTAAAAACCAAAGCGCAAACACCGCTCCCACTACGATCTCTTCCACCAAAAACCATTGGCCGCCCTGCCACCAATGATGGCTGAGATAAAGCATCAATCCTCCCAATCCAAGCCCCAAAGGCTCATAAAATCCTTTGGCAAGTGTATGCCCGCGCAAACGTTGGTGCGGCGAAAGCGG
The DNA here is from genome assembly GCF_965279615.1 of Runella sp. Lineage (NCBI taxonomy): Bacteria > Pseudomonadati > Bacteroidota > Cytophagia > Cytophagales > Spirosomataceae > Runella > Runella sp. The sequence continues at coordinate 2,582,432 of NZ_OZ257252.1, forward strand.
CTGAAACAACACGAGAAAAACGGGATCAAAAAGCGCACGACGAACCACTTCAAACCCCAGATACACAAAGCAATACGCGACCAACTGCACCGATTCATCATATCCTAAAAAGAAAATAGCGCCTAAGCCCGCCGCCACAGCCAAACCTCCCACGGGCAGTAAAGACAACACTTTATTGATACCGAAATATTCAATTGTCTGCCGCGATACAACCAGTTTTACAAACGTTGCCAACAGATAAGTAAGGGTTAACACGCCTCCCAAATACTTCATCACCTCGGCCTGGCTGTGAAGTTTATATTTTACATTGATAAAAAAAGCGTATTCTACACCCGTAGCCATTATCGCAACGGCGGTCAAACTCAGGCACATGGCAAAAATCAACTGACTGCCTCCAAATAATTGGGTGATCAAACGCGGCATGGTACGCCGCTGAATGGTTTCTGTGCCGTGAGAAGTGGTTACGTGGTGCGAACGAAACGTCAAAACGGCGGTATACATGGCGGCCCAAAAGAATCCAAACGCCAGAAAGAGCAGAAAGATCAATTCCGTATGTCCATGAATCAATACCGCCAACATCCCACCCAAAGCCTTGGCCGGCATATCACCGGCACTGATAACCCCAAATAAACGCTTGCTTTGACGCACGTCAAACACCACCGCCGATACACCCCAAAATTCAAGATTAGTAAGTAGATAAATGGCCCGAAAACCCACCATGATCGCCACCGCCGCTGCAACTGAATGACCAAAAGAAACAAGGACCAGTATAATGGCCGTAAGCACGATCACCGCCCACAAAACCCTTATAACCAACTGGTTTAACCTCAAATGATGCTCAAAGTATGTATATATTTTACCAATGACCATCATCCCCAACGCCGACGCCATATAGGCCAATGGCAAGCTGCTCTCCGGATGGTTTTCGAGCAGGATGACATTGGCCGATACATAGATCAGCATGGTGCCAAAGCCCAGAAAAAAATGATGCAAAAAAAACAGTCCGACGGTTCGAATTTCATCGGCTCGGATTCCTAACGAACGGTACAGGGAAGATGAAGACATAAAAAGTAATCAATATTCGACAAAAATACAGATATTGGAGAAAAAACAACGGCAAGTCCTATATTACGATTTTAATCATTCCCAAACCTTATCATTTTCCAGCTATGAATTTTCTACCACCTTTCATGGTTGCTTTTTTCTTACTGCCTTTTGTTCAAAAGTTTTTGCAAACCAAAGAGCGCCTCCCCGAATGGGATCAGCGCCTGAAATACGCTCGCTTTGTTGCTTTTGGATTATTGGCCGTAGAAGTCATTTCAGATACTGACTTTATTTCTCCTCCGGTTTTCTTCGGTTTGCTGATGTTGGTCTCCGTTCCTGCCTATATACTGAGAGCACAAGTTTCGAATGCGCGTCTGCTATTGTGGATGATCGGACCTTTAGGGCTTGCATTTCTGATAGACAATTTGGCTGATTACTGGGTTCATACTTTTTATAAAGAGCATGATAATTTCTTTGGTTCCCTCAAAGGAATTGCCATGACTGCGAGTTTTATTCTTGCGTTGGTCGCTCGAAATCAGCAAAAAACGTTTGATAAAGCGCTTAAAGAAGAGCGAACAAAACGTGAACAGGAAGAAGAAGCCAATCGCATTTTGGAATTAAAAAAGCTGGATCTGGAAACGCAGGTGGCTGAACGGACGGCCGAAATCTTACAACAGAAAGAAGAACTTCAAAACGCCCTCGACAACCTGAAAGCAACACAGGAGCAACTTATTCAGTCCGAAAAACTGGCTTCGTTGGGGGAATTGACAGCCGGCATTGCCCACGAAATTCAAAATCCACTCAATTTTGTCAATAATTTCTCCGAAGTATCGGTTGAATTGTTGGATGAATTGAAAGGAGAACGGGCCAGAGCTCAAGCCGACCGCGACGAAGGATTGGAAGACGAAATCCTGAACGACATCGTCCAAAATCTTCAAAAGATCAACCATCACGGCAAGCGCGCAGCCAGCATCGTCACGGGAATGCTCCAACATTCACGCGCCGGTAGCGGCAAGAAGGAATTGACCGACCTCAACGCGCTGGCCGATGAATACTTACGATTGAGTTACCACGGCTTACGCGCCAAAGACAAATCGTTTAACGCCAAAATTGTTACTGATTTTGACCCCGATATGCCAAAAACCGAAGTGGTTTCGCAGGATATGGGGCGCGTCTTTCTCAACTTGATCAATAATGCTTTTTACGCCGTTCAAAAGAAAAGTCAATCAGAAATCGCCAATTACGATCCTACCGTTTGGGTTAGCTCCAAAAAAACAGCCGATGAGCTGATCGTCTCCGTTAAAGACAACGGCACAGGGATTCCCGAAGAAGTTCAATCCAAGATTTTCCAACCCTTTTTCACCACCAAACCCACCGGCCAAGGTACGGGATTGGGGCTGAGTTTGGCCTACGATATTGTGACCAAAGGCCACGGCGGAACAATGGAAATGGAGTCGGTGGAAGGTGAAGGGACGACGTTTGTGGTAAGTTTGCCCGTTTAAACTTTATCTCAACATGAAAATCTTCTTTTCATCTTTCCTCTTCGTTGGTATCTCATTGGTTTGTTGTGGGCAAAATCCGTTGCCGCCTATTTATGAGATCAAATCTGATACGGCCTTCCTCCAACATTTCAGTGCTGATCAATGGCAAATGCTCGAGGACAAAGACGGAAAGCTGACACTTAATGAAGTATTGCATTCAGGACACCGATTTCATTACAGAGGCGCAAAAACCCCTACCGATACAGTGAGTCAGACCTATTGGTTTTGGTATCGGCTCAAAAACACCATGAATCGTGAGGCGCGTGTCAGTTTAAACTCCGTGTCAGACTACGATGATTTTTATGTATCTCAACCCAACAAAACGTGGAAGCATCTCCGAAGCGGTTTGATGAATAACTGGCAGCAAAAAGACGGTCTCAAAATCGCAGATGCCGTTCCCTTAGTGCTGCAACCGCAGGAAGAACTAACTGTTTATCAAAGAGTTAAAAACAAAAAACCGGGGTTATCTTCCGACTTTTCCATTGCCCTTGCCGGCACCGACCGAGTCATAAAGCGATACTACATTGATACGGGTGACAGCCGAACGTCTATTTACAACTCTTCGCACTTAAAAGAAGCCTTTATGATGGGCTTTTTGTTAATAACGGCTATTTTCAATCTGTTCTTTTTCTTTACTGTCAGAGAAAGAATGTATTTGTACTTTGCCCTTTTTTTGCTGTTTCTGGCGTTCAACCGAGCTACTAATATCTTCTTTGCATATGCTAACTTGGGAAATAGAGAATTACGGATTTATTCACCGTTCTTTTATGGGGCATGGATATTCATTACCTTTTTTCTGGCGCAATTCTTCCGCCATGCGCTCAAAACATTTTCCTCTTATCCTAAATGGGATACATTTTTTATCTCGCTTGCGGCCTTTCTTTCCTTCAATCAGCTGCTTACTATCATTAGGCAATTTGTATGGGCGAAGGCCATTTCTCTCCTTCCCGATACGAAAATTCAACTACACGGAGCGCTGTTATTCAGCTCTCTTCTCATAACGCTCCTGTTGTTTGTTAAACGGCGTGATCGCTTTTATATCACTTTTCTGATCGCTTCTTTGCCCTACATTCTATTGAATATTATATTCAGTGTTCCGGTATTCAGAATCCTGCTGGTGGGCGATTTTCGGTCGCTTGAACTGGGATGTATCTTCTGGCTGGTGGTGTTGTTTGCTTTTAATCTGTTTGAACGCTACAATGATCTGCAAAAAGAAAATGCTCAGAAAAGCATTGATAATGAGCGTCTGGCCAAAGAAAAAGAAATCGAACGCAATCAATTGATCGCCGCCCAAAATGAAACGCTTGAACGGGAAGTGGCTAAACGTACTGCTGAACTAGAGCAATCATTGGCAGACCTGAAAACCACCCAAAATCAATTGATTCAATCGGAAAAATTGGCCTCTTTGGGTGAATTGACGGCGGGCATTGCCCACGAGATTCAAAATCCGTTGAATTTTGTCAATAATTTCTCGGAAGTATCGGCCGAACTGGTGGAAGAAATGCAGGAAGAACTTACCAAAGGCGATCCCGAAGAAGCCAAAGCCATTGCCGACGATGTCAGGCTAAACCTGCAAAAGATCAACCATCATGGCAAACGTGCCAGCAGCATCGTCAAAGGAATGCTCGAACACTCAAAAGCAAGCACAGGCGTAAAAGAACTCACCGACATCAATGCGTTGGTCGACGAATATTTACGACTTTCTTATCATGGCTTAAAAGCCAAAGACAATGGTTTCAATGTACACTTAGCAACCGATTTTGACCCTGATCTTCCAAAAACAGCAGTTATTCCCCAAGACATGGGGAGAGTATTGTTAAACCTGATCAATAATGCGTTTTATGCAGTAAATCAGCGGGCAAAACAAGGCATTCCCAATTATCAGCCAAAAGTAACAGTTAGTTCAAAAGTCCTCCCTCAGAGGGGAGGGTTGGGTGGGGTTGAAATAACAGTAAAAGACAACGGCACAGGTATGTCAGCCGCTACCAAAGCTAAAATCTTCCAACCTTTTTTTACCACCAAACCCACGGGCGAAGGCACGGGATTGGGGCTGAGTTTGGCCTATGACATTGTGACCAAAGGACATGGAGGTACGTTGGATGTAGAAAGTACAGAAGGGGAAGGAACGACATTTACGATCAAATTACCCATTGGGTAAATGTGCTGAAAAATGCAAATTTTTCGCTTTATTTAACCTGTAAATAAAGCAGTTAACCGTTTGGCAAAAATCGGTATGTTATGAAAAAGGTATTCCTGTTTCTTTTCTTAATTGTCGCCTGCCGCGTCATGGCCCAAACAACGCCCAATGACGGTGATTGGAGCAAAAATGAAGTAATACTGAAAAATACCGCCGAAGCTGCCGTAATGATCCGTATAGGCGACATTGACAATTTGGGATTTGGCTGGGCCGAAAATTTCAATCCTTTTTCGGGAAAATCTACGGAGCCTCACTCCTATCCGTGGGACCCAAAAACCGAAGACCTGCCGGGATTGGATCGAATTTTACTCGGCTCATCCTTTGGCGAAAAAGTAAACAACTGCGGCGGCGATGGGTATTCAGGGCAGGGAAGACAAAATACCTTACCCGAAGCCATTAAAATTCCGTTAGCGACCTTGCAGGGAACTAACGTAACGGCCGCTACGCTGACAATGTTTATTGATGATTTTCAAGTGCCCGTGATGTGTTCCAACTTTCGGGCAACGCTCAACGGCAAACGGTTCATTGACCTCGAACGCATCATCAATGTATTGAACCAAACCGGTCCCATCGGAAAATTCATCACCGTCCGGCTACCCGATGAGCTGTTACCTTTGCTCAAAGAAAAAGAACTTCAACTACTGATAGATGATCCTACCACCGGGGCGGCCGATGGGTACGCAATTGATTTTATAAAGTTGCTCATTAATCCTAAATCGTTGGTGTATAAAGGGTTGATCACGGGTTTTGTGAAAGACAAAGAAACCTACGAACCTATTCCCAACGCCACGGTACGGGTCAAAGGGTACGGCGAAGTTACCACCAACAAAGAAGGCGCATTTACCTTGAACGATATTCCGGTTGGCCTCAACGTAGCCGAAGCAAGCGCTAAAAACTACGCCTCAGGGCGAGAAGTATTTGACGTAATAGCCAATGCCGAACCCGAAAGTAAAGATATTTTATTGGAACGCTCCAAAGCCATTTCGTTCAATAATAAGGAGTTGAAAGAAGGTGATGCCATTGTGATGAACAACATTCAGTTCAATCAGGGTAGCTACCGACTACTTCCTGCGGGGACGGCTGAACTCAATCGCATTTATGACCTGCTGATCGCTAATCCGAAAATGGAAATTGAACTCTCCGGACATACCTCTAACGAAGGCGAACGCCAACTCAATACCGTACTGTCGCGCGATAGGGTAATTGCCTGCAAACTGTTTCTGATTCAAAAAGGAATTGATGAGAGTCGCATTGCAGCGGTGGGATTTGGCCCCGATAAACCTATAGCTCCCAATGATTCAGAGATCAATCGCGCCAAAAACCGTCGGGTAGAAATGCGAATGCTGCGAGTACAGTAAAAAATTAATCTTCCTATTTTAGTACATTTGTTAATTTCCCGCCCATTTCACTCCTAAACCGGCGTTGTTGAATGAAGTACATTTTTAGTTTTTTCTTACTTTTTTGTTGCGCACAGCTACAAGGCCAAACAGTTCCGGCTTTGCGCCCCCTCCCTGAAAGCGGCACCCCTTTGCAAAGATATTGGAAATGGCACGCCGGCGACAATCCGGCTTGGGCGAAACCGGCCTTTAACGATCAAAAATGGGCTTCTATAGACCCCACTAAAAATATTCACAATTTATCCGAGTTACGGAAAGCCCAAATCGGTTGGTTGAGACGTGGTTTAAAGATCCACGCAGATTTGGTCAATACCCCTCTTTGCTTTTATGTTATTCAATCCGGAGCGGCTGAAATTTATCTGGACGGCAAACTCTTGGATACGTTGGGAAGAGTAAGTACATCCGCAGCCCGCGAGATCACGGATGCTCGTCCAAAAATGATTTCCTTCACCCTTCCCGATACGAATCAACACACCATTGCTGTTCGGCTTTCGCACACAAAAGGTCATTTTCATTACCCCGGCTCCGGTCAGGAAGCTTTCAGTTTGAAGGTTTTTAAATCAAAGGCCATCGCTTCCCACGTACATTTAACCACGCAACGTACGGCCGGTTTTCTTTATTTCAGTATCGGCGTTTTCTTAATTTTCAGCATTTTACATTTTTCTTTTTATGCCTCAAATCGCCCCAAAAATGTAAGTCTTACGCTTGGCTTTACCATGCTTGCGTTTGCCATTGCCTTTTTTTTCAGCAGCCTGGAAGATAATCTGCAAACCACAAGCCACCAACAAATCAGTGAATTAATAACACTGATCACTTCGTATGTCGGATTGATGCTGATCAATGTATCACTTTATCAATATCTCCACCAACCCTTTCGATATTTCTTCTTTTTACAACTCATATCAATGGTTGTAAGTTTGGTTTTTGTTATTATGGATATAGGAGCGCTGTATGCTGTGCCTATTTTGCTGCCTTTCCTGCTGATTTTCATTGACTTTATCCGAGTGAGTATACTGGCCGATCGGCGAAAAGATGCCAATGCCAAAGTGCCTATTTATTCGCTTCTCGTAGCGGCGGGCTGTCTGGTATTGGCCATTACGTTTTTTATCATTGCGGGTACTTTTGTGGGCTTTTCAGAATATGACAACAGTTCTTTCCAATTGCTTCTCAGTGTTGGGCTTCTTTTCCTGCTTGTGATGCTGTTTAGCATTCCTGTCGGGTTATCCTTTTCGTTGGTGCGCGAATATTCACGTACGCAGCAATCATTACGCAATAAGATCAAGGAAATTGAAGCCCTATCGGCCAAAAGCTTGGCACAGGAGCAGGAAAAACAACAGATCTTAGCCGCCCAAAATGAAACCCTCGAACGACAGGTAGCCGAACGAACGGCCGAGCTCAAGGAATCCATCGATCACCTCAAAACCACTCAGGATCAACTTATACAATCCGAAAAACTGGCCTCTCTGGGAGAGCTCACGGCAGGCATTGCCCACGAGATACAGAACCCATTGAATTTTGTCAACAACTTCTCGGAAGTAAGCATTGAATTGCTGGAAGAATTGAACGAAATAAAACAGGAAGCAAAAGATAAGGGGCAGGATGGTGAATTGGAAGTCGAATTATTGGGCGATATTGAGCAAAACTTACAGAAGATCAACCATCACGGCAAACGCGCTTCGTCGATCGTGAAGGGAATGCTCGAACATTCCCGGGCAAGCTCGGGAAAGAAAGAACCCACCGACATCAATACCTTGGCCGACGAATACCTGCGGTTGGCGTACCACGGACTGCGGGCCAAAGACAAGAGTTTTAATGCCGATTTCAAGATCGAGGTTGACGAAAACCTGCCCAAGATCAACGTCATTACGCAGGACATCAGCCGGGTGTTACTCAATCTTATCAATAACGCTTTTTATGCGGTGCAACAGAAAACAATGCTTCATCTTGAGGGTTATAAACCTTTGGTCATAGTAAGCATAAGGCAAATAACCGATAAAAAAACGGGCAATTGGGCCGAAATTCGCGTCAAAGACAATGGCACCGGCATACCTGAAGAAGTGCAGGATAAAATTTTTCAACCTTTCTTTACGACCAAACCTACCGGTCAGGGCACCGGACTGGGATTAAGTCTGGCGTATGATATCATTACCAAAGGGCATGGCGGTACGTTGGATGTGGAAAGTACCGAAGGAGAAGGCACGGAATTTATCGTAAAATTGCCCATCAAAGAGTAATCATCAGCCGAAAACAGCCCGGAAAACCTCATGAAAAATTGTTTATTCAGTCTATTGATCCTGTTCATTGCGCTTACCAACGTCGTTGCACAGAGCATTATCACCATTGACACCATTCCTCCAAAAGGGGTGGTGCTCGATAAAAACTGGAAATGGCATGCCGGCGATAATCCGGAATGGGCCAATCCGGAATTTGACGATTCCGGTTGGGCAGATGTCAATCCCACGCAGGATGTTAACACCATTCCTCAACTCACACAAAAGAATATCGGCTGGTTCAGAACTACCATAGAACTATCGCCTGTGGTAGCTCAAAAGCTTACCACTTTATTGATCAGTCAAAGTGTTGCTTCTGAAATTTACATCAATGGCCTTCTGGCCCGCAAGGTCGGGACGGTCAGCGCTAAGCCGGAAGCCATTCGAGCCGTTAATATATTCAGAACCAACGTCATTGGCCTCCCCTATTCTGTCAGTTATCCCTTCGTACAGATTTCCATTCGAGTGGCTTATGAGCGCAGTCCCTTTTACAATCGCGTAGGTTTCAACAAAAATCATTGTTTCAAAGCCACCGTCACCGAGACGGCCTACGCCAATGATGTCAACAAATACCTGCGGCATCAAACGTATTATGGTTGGTTTCAGGTGGGAGTCTTTTTTATTCTGACGTTTCTGCATTTGTCTTTTTACCTGCTTTATCGTACCCAACGGGCCAATTTATATTTTTCATTTACAACGTTATTTTTGGGCGTTGCTTTCCTCTGCATTCCGCTTACGCTCGATTATTTTGAACACCTTTCTGAATACTTTTTGGCCGAATTCGCCCAAACTGTTGCCTTTCCCATCGCTTACCTCTTTTTGATCCGGGCTATTTATGAGATTTACCATCAGCCTACCGGAATTCTGTTCTGGCTGATCGTTGTTTTTGGACTATTGGTGGTTGTCTCCCTTTTTACGCCCTATTCGTTGGGGTCCATTTGGGCCGAATTTGGCACGGAACTATTGATGACCGCCGAAGTCATTCGGGTAACGGCTCTGGCCCTGCGACGCCATTTACCCGGAGCACGACTCATCATGATCGGAATGGCGATCTCGTTGGTCATGTTTCTGCTGTTTTATGTGGATCTCTTGCTTAAGAACTATGGCTTCGAACCCATCGTTGAGCGCGGTTTGGGAGGAATTATCACCTACCAAATTGCGGTACTCTGTGTACCCTTGTCCATCTCATTATATTTAGCCATCAGTTTTTCCAAAACCAGCAGAGATCTGATCGAAAAGCTGCGCGAAAACACTGCGCTGAGTAAAAAAACATTGGCGCAGGAACAGGAAAAACAGCAATTGCTGGCCGCCCAAAACGAAACCCTCGAGCGTCAGGTCAAAGAACGTACCGCTCAATTAGAACAATCGCTGAACGAACTGAGAGCTACCCAAGATCAACTCATCCAAAAAGAAAAAATGGCAAGTTTGGGGGAATTGACAGCGGGGATTGCCCACGAAATTCAGAATCCGCTGAACTTTGTCAATAACTTCTCGGAAGTAAGCATTGAAATGTTGGAAGAACTGAATGAAATAAGATTGGCGGCAAAAGACAAGGAGCAAGATGCCGAACTGGAAGCGGAATTGCTGGGCGATATTGAGCAAAACCTACAAAAGATCAATCACCACGGCAAGCGCGCCTCGTCGATTGTGAAGGGAATGCTCGAACACTCCCGCACCAGTACCGGCGAAATGGAGTTGACCGATATCAACGCCCTTGCCGACGAATACCTGCGCCTGAGCTATCACGGCCTGCGGGCCAAAGACAAAAGCTTTAACGCTGATTTCAAAACAAACCTTGACCCAAAATTACCTACCGTTAAAGTCGTCCCCCAAGACATTGGAAGGGTGTTATTGAATTTGATCAATAATGCTTTTTATGCTGTGGCACGGACGGCCCGTCCGTATGTCGAAGTAACCACAAAAGCCAATAAAAACAACATCGAAATTCGCGTAAAAGACAACGGAACAGGCATGTCGGAAGCTACCAAAGCCAAAATATTTCAGCCCTTTTTTACCACCAAGCCCACCGGAGAAGGTACCGGATTGGGATTAAGTCTGGCGTATGACATCATCACCAAAGGCCACGGCGGCACCATCGACGTCATCACCGCAGAAGGAGAAGGAACCACATTCGTAATTACATTGCCGATCTGATCTTTAGCTGAAAAGTACTCACTCTTTTGCCATCATTTATTGAAAAAATTCATCAGCCAATCCTAAAAACGTCTTATCTCGTGAATCATTCCATCTTCCGTAAAATCATCGCGGGCTTTTTATTACTACTTAATTTACAAGGCTTTGCGCAGAAAACCCCTAAGGATACGACCAAAGTAAAATTAGGCCCGCTTTTCAAAAAAGAAGAGATGTTGGAGTTTACACTCACGACCAATTTTGCGCCGCTGATGAAAGACCGTAAAAGCACAAAGCAGCCTTATCGCTGGGCAAAACTAGAGTACGGGCGCAAGAAAAAAGGAGCCGTTTCGCTCAAGGTCAGGATCAAAGTAAGAGGGAATTTTCGGCGCTCGCCCGCCAATTGTACGTTCCCTCCGTTGTTGTTAAATATCCCAAACAAAAAGGACAAAAACACCGTATTCGAACGCCAGAATCTGCTGAAACTCGTGACGCATTGTCAAAACGAAGAATACATTTTTCAGGAATATCTGGTGTACAAAATGTATAATTTATTCACCGACAACAGCTTCAAAGCCCGATTGGCAAAAGTGACCTATCAGGATTCTGCCGGCAAACGCGATCCCGAAACACGGTTTGCTTTTCTGTTGGAAGATGAAACCTATCTAGCCAAACGCAACGGCGTAAAAAATATGTACCGAAAGCAAATTCCGATGTACCTCATTGACTCGGTCAGCATGGCTACAGTTTCGGTATTTGAGTACATGATCGGCAACACTGACTGGTCGGTGCCGTTTTTGCATAACATCAAGCTGCTCGACTATACCACGACAATTAAGGCCGTTCCGTACGATTTTGATTATTCGGGCATTATTGAAGCCAAATATGCCCGTCCGCCGCAGGTGCTTAACCTGTATTCGGTGCGGCAGCGCCTCTATCGCGGTCTTACGTATTCGCCGGCGGTATTTCAACAGGTTTTTGAGAATTTCAGGCGGCTAAAACCACATATCTATGCGCTTTATGAAAACAATCCGCAACTGGAGAAAGGCTATATCAAGCGAACTATCAAGTACTTAGACGAATTTTACAAGATCATTGACGACCCTAAATCGCTTAAAGACGTATTTGTTGTTGAAGCCTCTAAACCGAGCGTCAAAAAACTCGACTAAGCCCAATACAGTGTAACAAGGTAGCTGACCAACACCGCGGGAAATCCAATGATAAAAATGGTATAGGCCGTTTTGATCCGACGGTATTTACGTTCCATGACTTTACCTTGGATGTAGATATTTTTGAGAAGGCTGTCGTGCAGTTGGTCTTCTTTGCTCATCATGTCCTTCATGGCTTTTTGGTATTGTTCCAACGTAAGCGCGGTATAATCGGCAAAGAACAATAGATCCATCTTATGAACGTGGTCAACGTCCAACTTTTGGGATTGCGGTTTTACCGACGGGCGCGTAGCCAAAAGCGCAAACGTAATGGTTGATAAACAAACCACCACAAGCAGACACGTAGGAATGATAAGATACACATTATCAAACGATTCGCGCACCATAAAAGAGGCCATGATCGAAATAATGATGGCATTGACCGACACCAACAGTCCTGCTTTCTGATCGGCCAAGGCACTTAACTGCATATGATTGGCCAATGTAGAACGATACATCGTTTCTACCGTACGGTCCGGTTTCTTTTTTTTATCCTTTTTGGATTTGTCTTTTATTTTTTCGGGTTTGGGCAACCCCAAAGGTTCCTGCTCCATAAGTGTTGATTTCGAATGTAAGATTTACAAGTAGGACAATTCGGTGCTTATCAAGTTTTTATAACATCAAAACGCCGGCAAAGCCTTCTGCCTGATTTTGTGAATACGCAATTTAAGAATATATTTACTCATACCCGAACACTAACATTTATTCATCGTTTTCATCAATAAACCCTCACAACACATGCGTAAACATTACCTTATTTTGTTACTGAGTTTCATTTTCAAGGCGGGCATGACCCAAACTTCGCCCACCGACTTGGCAGACCGCATCAAAGCCTTGGAAGACAACCTCCGATTTACCGACCAAGGCCTCACTAAAACCATCGACGACCTGCTTTGGTACCAAAAACTGGGTGATATTGCCGTTATAGATAAAGTCAACTATGCGAGCAGACCGCCGCACGTAGTCAAAAATCCAACGGGTCAGGGCGCTAACAATCCGGTCATTATTCCTGCTTATACGTTTGTTCCCAAGAAGTTTTCTTCGTCCAAAAAACTGCCGCTCATGGTGCTTATCCACGGCGGCGTGCACGGGGATTTCAATACATTTTATGCCCATATTGTTCGGGAATTACTCGATCAGGGCTACATCATTATTGCGCCCGAATATCGAGGCAGCACCGGCTACGGCAGCACATTTTACAAACAAATTGACTACGGCGATTACGAAAACGACGATGTGTTGGAAGGCAAACGTTGGGCAGTAGAAAATATGCCGCAAGTTGACGCCGACCGTGTGGGGATCATGGGTTGGAGTCACGGCGGAATGATCACGCTCATGAATATTTTCGACCATCCGGAAGATTACCGCGTGGCCTACGCCGGCGTGCCTGTCAGTGACCTGATCGCACGTATGGGGTATAAGACCCAAAGTTATCGTAATGAATTTTCGGCCGCCACGCACTTGGGCAAAGATGCTTCTGAAAACGTGGCGGAATACCGCCGGCGGTCGCCGATGTGGAACGCCCACAAGCTAAAAACGCCGCTTTTGGTGCATACCAATACCAACGACGAAGACGTGAATGTACTGGAAGTGGAAGGCCTGATCAACGCCCTGAAAGCCAATGGCAAAAAGTTTGATTACAAAATCTATCAAGATGCTCCGGGTGGGCACACTTTCAACCGAATAGATACCAAGTTGGCGCGGGAATCGCGCGCGGAGGTGTATCGTTTTCTGGCACCGCACCTTACACCGCCTAATCCGGTGAAGTAGCGATAAAAAAGATAAAGCCTTACGATAATTGTAAGGCTTTATCTTTTTGCATTTATTTATTCGGCAAATAGTTTCCCTAAATCAAGCGATATCCCTGTATCTTCGTTATGTACTATACCCGTTGAGAAATTTTCCTGCCCTGAGCCGGTCATTACTGTAATTTGCTTAAACTGAGGAATGATAACCCATACCGCAGGAACTCCCGAAGGGAAATATATGTCCAACGATTTATCAGTCAGATCACTCAACGCCTGCCGTGGTGAAAGTATTTCTATCGCCAATAAAGGAGGCTGAGTAGGGCGAATAATATCTCTCAACCAACTTACTTTATTCAATCTGCAAATAGCAACATCGGGCTTGGCTCTACCATGAGATAATTCAAATTCCAACTCAGGTAAAATGTCATATTGTTCATCATAAATACTCAACATTTTAGCCAGTCGGTAAGTAATCTTAGCATGATTATAAGAAATAACATCTTCTGTTTCAAATTCTAACGTGGGTGTTTCCATAATCGCTAATGATTTTTTACTAAGAAAATTAATTATCCAATGATGCCAAACCTCTTCTCCAAATAAAGGCTTTCAGCCAATAAACTAATAGCCGCTTACGATCTCAACCAGTTGTTCCAGGGAAGATTGTTTTTTTTTATCACGCCACGCCTGCGCGGTGGGGGTCCAGTACGAATGCGCGGTTAGAAAATTTACCTGAATTTTGTTCCATGTCTGAAGATCAGTCACCATTTCACGTTCGCGGAGTTCTTCATAAAGTGAATTGGCAATGGGCCAAAATTGAGTGCCGCCAAGGTAATCAAGATCAGCGTCGGCGATGATCTTTTCAAGATGATTATGAGGAGTTTGCGGAATCTTGGTGGCCATTATCATTCCGCAAACTTTTTCAATTTGTGAAGGGTTATAGCCAAAATTCGGCAACGTAAGTTGGGCTATCCGACAGCCTTCTTCTTCGTGCCCGCGATACGTAGTAATGAACCCCACATCATGATAAAGTGCCGCTGTCTTGAGCAAAAGCAACGACTCTTCGTCTACAATTCCTTCCGCCTCAGCAATTTTCAACGAAGCTTCCACGACATCAACGGTGTGGTGCAGCCCATGATAATAGAGCGTGGGCGAAAGATTTTTGCGAAGTTTGTCAAGAATATAGATTTCTACGTCTTCAATATTCATAGAGTGCCGAAACGATAATGACACAATTTTTGTGAAAAGATTGAGATTTCCAAAAACGGGGGAAGCAGAGGAACTGAAAAATGAGAAACTGAGAAATGTAAAATGTAAAAGTGTTCGTAAAACCTTCCCGGTATAACACTCCATTTCGCTCTCTTAAATCACACTTTTTAAAATGTCTACACACTGTTCCAGTTCTTCCGGCGTCGATGAGGCAAAGCCTAAACGAGTGGCATTCAGTGCACTGCCGGGTGAATTATGATGCATTCCATTCGAAAAAAAGAGGTCTTTTTTCTCTGCTTTTTCGGCCAAAAGCGCTAAATCAATTGATTTATCAAATTGTGTCCAAACGGCCATTCCACCATCGGGTACCTGAAAATCCAGACAATTGCCCAAGGTAGTTCTCAGCAATTCACAAAAGACATCACGGCGCTCACGGTAAGCGCGCAAAGACTTACGCAAATGACGTTGAATCACGCCGCTTTGGAGCAATTCGGCAAAGCTGTTTTCCAATATTAAATCCCCCTGTCGGTCAATGATCCGTCGTAATTGCGCCAAATGATTGATAACGTTTTCCGGTCCAACTAAATACCCTACCCGAAACGCCGGAGAAATGGCTTTGGTAAACGAACCGCAATACAACACCATTCCTGCGCGGTCGGCACTCGCTAAAGGCAAAAGCGGTTTGCTTAAATAATGGAAATCATAGTCATAATCATCTTCAAAAACGATAAAACCGTATTCTTCCGCCAGTTGCAGGAGCTTCAGGCGGCGGTCGGCGCGCAAAGCTACGGTGGTGGGATAATGGTGGTGAGACGTAAGATAGACCAATCGGATCGGCTGTTTTTTACAAAGCTGCTCCAATTCTTCCACCACGGGGCCGTATTCATCTACCGACAGTTTAAGCACATTGGCTCCGGCCTGCATAAAATTCATGTTGGCCCCCGCCCAACTCAATGATCCCACAACAACATTATCACCTTTTTTCAATAGACTCGTTGATACCAAGTACAGCCCCATGATCGTACCGCGCAGGATGAGTACATTCTCTAAGGTTATTTTCAGGCCTCTTGTCTCATTCAAATAATCTGCCAATTCCCGCCGAAGCCACGCCGAACCTTTGGTATCTCCGTAGCCCAAACGCACATACGAGTTTCCGTGCAAAAGATTGCTGCGGTACGCTCTGGTCAGTTCGTTTAAAGGTGCCAATCGAGGATCAGGAAAACCGTCGTCCAAGTGGAATTGGAATGATGACAGCAAGACCGGGCGCTGTAAATGCGGGGCTTCGTTGAATAAAAAACCTGCGGTTTTGGCCGGATTAATAATAAGTTTTTGGCTATCTGCCAGTGGTTGAGGCGTCATTTCGGGCAGATTTTCGACCACGTAAGTGCCACTGCCCGCCCGACTTTCAAGCCATCCCTGCGCCAATAGTTCGTCATATGCCTGAACGACTGTTTTGCGATGAATATTTAGAAACAGCGCCAGTTGCCGCGAACCCAGCAGTTTTTGCCCTGCCCGCAACTCGCCTCCGCGAATCAGATTCGTCATCTGATTCGCCAATTGGAGATAAGCGGGTTGTTTGGCCGTTTTGTCAATAACTAAATGTGACTGATAGGCAATCATTGTATGCTGATTTTGGTATACTTCGGTGGTGAGCAACCTCAGCGCAGGTTTCTCAAAACCTGCTGCACAAATACCGCCGTGCCGGCGGGCGGTGCGCCGCTGCGATTCTCAAAACCGCCGGCCGGGTTGCTCACAACCCAATGCCACGAATTGTCAATCCCGATAATTCAGAGCGGGTTTGCGGTCACCTATCAATGCATTGTATTTAAAATTGGCACCTCGCCGTTTTTCAAATTCAGTTTTGGCGTCCGCAATTACCTTTTCGTTTTGGAACAAATCAATGGCCGTCATGGCCAATGTTTTGGCAGCTACCATCATGCCTTTGCGCCCAATGCTCATTCCGCCGGCAGCCACGGCTTGCCAACTGTGCGCGGGTGTACCCGGCACCCAAGTAGCCGTTCGTAAACCTACCGTTGGCACAGCCCAACTTACGTCGCCTACATCTGTCGAGCCACCACCGCCACCGCCCTCATTTGACAAAGGTTCAACTTGGGCGGCCGACGCAATTTCGCGGATTCCCATGCCTTCCGATGTACTGATCTGTTCGGCAAACTTTACTTCTTCAGGAGTGTATTTGACCCCTCCGACCGATTTTAGGTTGCTGTGCATGATTTGTGCCAACACATCGTTGGGAAGCAGTTCATGAACCCCGCTTATTACTTCTTCATCTACGGTAGTGCCCGTAGCCAATGCCGCTCCCTGTGCCGCTTTCTGTACCCGTTCCCAAATAGACGTTACATATTGACGGCTTGGGTGACGCACTGTGTAATACACCTCAGCAAAATCCGGAACCACGTTAGGGGCTTTGCCTCCATTGGTGATTACGTAGTGAATCCGCGATGCTGAAGGAACGTGTTCTCGCATCATATTGACGGCATAATTCATAACTTCCACTCCATCCAGCGCCGAGCGGCCCCGCTCCGGGGCTCCTGCCGCATGGGCTGATATACCGTGAAAACGGAATTTAGCCGATTTGTTGGCCAAGGACGAGGAGGGATTCGCACTGTTCCCGTCGCCCGGATGCCAGTGTAAAACCACATCTACATCGTTGAAAAGCCCTGCCCGCACCATGTATATTTTGCCCGCGCCGCCCTCTTCGGCGGGTGTTCCGTAAAAGCGAATCGTGCCTTTGTGGCCTGATTGAACCAACCAATTTTTGACCGCAATAGCTGATGCCATTGAAGCAACCCCAAACAAATGGTGTCCGCAGGCATGGCCGGCAATGCCCCCAATGGCTTTTTTGACCGGAACGGAATCCTGCGAAAGGCCCGGCAACGCATCAAATTCGCCCAAAATTCCAATGACGGGCTTTCCTTCGCCAAAGGTGGCGGTAAAAGCAGTAGGAATCTCAGCCACGCCTGCCTGAACGTTAAAACCTTCTTTTTTGAGCTGTTCCTGCAAAAGCGCCGAGCTTTTCACTTCCTGATACCCTACTTCGGCGTAATTCCAAATTTGCTTGGCCATCGCGCCATATTGCTTTTCTTTTTGACTGATTTCCTGAATAGCCTTTTCATGGGCTTTGTTAGGAGAAGTTTGAGCCCACAGCATATTCGTTGCCAAGGCCAGAATAATTGTAAAACAGATTCTCATCAGGTGATTGTTTTAGGTTGAAGAAGTGGACTACCGGATTTGTCAAAAGTGGATACTTATGGCAATCCGGTAAAGATATAATTTTGTCAAAAGAACATCAAAGAAACAATGAAATTGTTACCGAAAAGCAATTACGAAAAAGCAGTGCAGCCCCTTAAAACGGTGTCCATCAATCATTTGTTTGCGCGCTCGGTGGTTGAGAATCGGGTAAATGGAGAGATATGGGTAAATGATATAGGAAATCCCGATACTTTCTACATCAAACATCCATACGGCATGTCGCTTCTTTTCGGCAATTCCGGCAATGACGCTTTTAATAATGGTTTAGCCGACTACATTCTCCACCGATCAAACACAAGAAACGGTATAGAGTGGTTACAGGCTTTTCCGGAATCGTGGGATAAAAAATTATCAGCTCTCATAGGGCGCAACTTAATAATATCCGAAGAGGACTTTGACTTAGAACATACCGGTTTAGTTATTCGCCAAACGCGCGTTAATTTTATTTTTAATATAACTAAATATGCCGCCTGTAGGACAAAACCATTGCCTGAAAATTACCAAATTGTTCGAACCGATACCGCCATTTTTGAATCTTTTGAAGGTACCGTCATTCCCTCCCATTTTTGGAACAACGCCGAAGATTTTTACACACATGGTATAGGATTCAGTTTGCTCCATCACGGAAAAGCGGTCTCCACGGCCTTTTCCTCTTTTATTTATGACCGGGAACTGGAATTGGGTATCGAAACCTTCAAAGCATATCAAGGAAAAGGACTGGCTAAATACGTCTGTGCGGCATTGATTGACCATTGCCTCACAAACCGTTACGAGCCCATTTGGGCGTGCCGATTAACCAATACAGGTTCGTATAAGCTCGCCCAACAATTGGGATTTGAGCCAACCAAACAGATTCCTTATTACCGTCTCAGCTATAGTGGACTACCTGATTTGTCAAAATTGGATACTAATCATGTGCCGGCAGAGGCGTAATTTTGTAGAAAAAGTAAAGTAATATGTTATCAATCACTGATTTACTCTTTTTTGCGGCGGCAGCATTCGGTCTGGTCATCAGTCCCGGGCCGAACATGATCTACCTCATCAGCCGGTCGATCACGCAGGGAAAACGTGCCGGACTGATCTCTTTGGCAGGAGTTATTTGCGGTTTTCTGTTTCACATTTTACTCGTTTCATTTGGGTTGACCACGTTGCTTTTTGCGGTGCCTTTTGCTTATACAGCTCTACAAACAGTTGGCGTGGTGTATTTGCTTTATTTGGCATGGCAGGCACTCTATTCCACTACTCCGTTCGAAACCAAAAATCTACCGCAGGACAACGCTGCAAAGCTTTTCCGAATGGGCTTTTTTACCAATGTACTGAATCCCAAAGTAGCGGTGTTTTATGTTTCGTTTTTTCCGCAATTTGTCAAACCGGAATTGGGAAATGTGCTTTCTCAGAACCTATTGCTTGGCTTGGTGCAGGTGTCCGTCAGTTTTTCGGTCAATTTCATCATTGTGTTAAGTGCTCAACGCATGGCCTTTTTTTTCGGTCAACATCCCCGTTGGATTCGCCTGCAAAAATGGTTTATGGCGAGCATTTTAACGAGCCTCGCCGCCAAACTCGCATTCGATAAAGTCAAGTAAAACAGCAATCCTTTTAACAGCCCAATAGTCAATTTTTCATTTAACACTTTTCAATCTATGCAGCCCACTCCCCGTACCATCCCCAGTCGCTCCGCCAAACGCGCTCAGTATGACGACGAAACCATCTATTCTATTTTGGATGAAGCGCTTTTTTGCACCGTCAGTTGCGTCATCAATGGCCAACCTTTCTCTATTCCAACGGCGTTTGCCCGCTACGAAAACGTGCTTTATCTGCATGGCTCGGTAGGCAGTCATTTCATTCGTGAGATCGAAAAAGGCATTCCTGTGTGTATCACCGTTATGCTCACCGACGCGCTCGTGGTCGCAAAGTCAGCTTTTCATCATTCGGTTAATTACCGCTCGGTGGTGCTGTTTTCTACCGCCGAAAAAGTGGAAGAATACGAACAAAAAGCGGAAGTTTTGAAGTGGGTAACGGAAAAGATGGTTCCCGATAGTTGGGACTACCTTCGTCCAATGACGCAAAGTGAAGTGAAGAAAACGACGGTTTTGGGCTTCAAAATAGAAGAAGCATCGGCCAAAATTCGTACGGGTATGCCCATCGACGATGAGGAAGATCAGTCATTGCCGATCTGGTCGGGATTGATTCCATTGCGCAGCGGTCGCGCTACTCCTATTGCGGATGATCTAAGTAAAAACGTACCTTTGCCTGCGCATTTGAGTCATTTATAAAATAGCTTGAATCAGGTGCTTTATAAACCTCTTGTCTCTTTTACCACTTTTAAATTACGGACGGGCCGGCGAGTGTCGCCCCAGCCGTACCACATACCTTATGAAACGTTCTGATATTCAACACATGCCGAAGTTTTTTGACCGCTATATCTTGCTCGTCGACGATATTGATGTGGTGGAAGGACTCGAAAAAACCGCCAATCTATACCACGACGAAACCATCCGGGAAGCCATGCTTCAATTGGGCGACCAAGTATACGCTCCGGGCAAATGGACGGCCAAAGACATTCTGCAACATATTATTGATAATGAACGCATTATGTCGTACCGCGCCATGCGCTTTTCTCGCAATGACAAAACGGCATTGCCGGGATATGATGAAGAACTTTTCGGGGCAAATACCACCGCCAACAGTCGCACCATCGACGACCTGTTGGAAGAATATTCATTGGTACGTAAATCGACCATTGTTCTTTTCAAAAGTTTCAGCGACGAAATGTTGCATCGCGAAGGCATCAGTTTTAACCAAAACATCAGTCCTTTGGCGTTGGGATTTGTGTTGATCGGGCATCCCATTCACCACCTGAACGTTTTGAAGGAGCGCTATTTTCCACTGCTCCAAGCATAGTTTTCAGCTTATTTTTTTACCCATACAGCCATGTTTCCTAATAAAGTGAGCCTTGCCGAAGCGACCGAAAAGTTAAGTCAACATACTAAGGAATTTTTGTTGCTTTTTCAAAACGGTACGCTTGAGCTTGAGTTGTATAAACCGCATTTGGTGGACCGACAAACACCGCACGACCGCGATGAAGTATATATCATTGCCACCGGTGAGGCTACTTTTGAATTGGAGGGGAAAACTACTGAAGTAAAAACGGGGGATTTTTTGTTTGTACCTGCTCACGCCGTCCATAAGTTCTCCGCATTCAGCGAAGACTTTTCGACGTGGGTTCTGTTTTTCGGCCCTGTTGTTGAAAAATAACCGTCAGTCGGTTGTGTTACTTCATTTCCAACCGACTGACGGTTTGTTATCTTGAACCAAAAATGGCGCTTCCGACACGTACCAAGGTGCTGCCTTCCTGTACAGCAATCAAATAATCGCTGCTCATGCCCATCGATAATTCCGTCAAGGGCAGGTTCAATGAATCATAAAATAGTTTTAAGCCTCTGAATTCCCGGCGAATTTGGTCTTCATCTTCGGTGTTGGAAGCCATGCCCATAAGTCCGGCGATACGCACATTTTTCAATTGGCCGAATTCTGCTGAAGCCAGCAGGTCTTTGGCCTCTTCTTCCGAAAGACCGAATTTGGTTTCTTCCTGCGCAATAAAGAGTTGAAGCAAACAGTCAATGACGCGGTTATTTTTAGCGGCTTGTTTATTGATTTCCTGCAATAATTTAAGGCTGTCGACCGAGTGGATCATCGCCACGAACGGCGCAATGTATTTTACCTTATTGGTCTGCAAATGTCCGATCAAATGCCATTCAATATCTTTGGGCATTTGTTCGTATTTGGTCGCCATTTCCTGCACTTTATTTTCTCCGTAACGCTTAAAACCGGCATCATAGGCTTCCATGAGCATTTCTACGGGTTTGGTTTTGGTAACGGCGATCAATCGGGCATTGGGGGCAATCTCAGCTTCTATTTTCTGGATATTCTCAGCAATTGACATGACTCATTGATAATTAATTACTTGCAACAAAGTACTTCTACACTCTCAAAAAGGCGAGCGTAAACTTACTCAAAAACTGTAAACAAAGCGGTTTGGAAGAAGGTAAATCAGCCATTATTTAAAATCTTATACTAATCATTGGCATAGTATAATTGATAAAGAATAATCATCTAAAATACAGCCATTTACTAAAAGAATAATTGGCAATTTGTTATTTTGCAGTTGGTTATTTCATCTCGGTCGTTTCATATAGCAAGATGAAAAACACTACACTTCACACTGAATCAACATGCTGCGGAAATTTATCCTTCTCTCTTTTCTTTTAGTAACAGTCTTCCGGACTGAAACGGCTTTTTGCCAACAAAAACCTTCCTACAAACAGGCTGAAATCCTGTGGGACACATGGGGAGTGCCTCACATTTATGCCAAAAACGACGAAAGTCTTTTTTACGCATATGGCTGGGCGCAGGCAAAAAATCACGGCAATCTGATCCTGCAACTGTACGGACAGGCACGCGGTAAAGGTGCTGAATATTGGGGCGAGAAATACGCGCAGGCCGACCGTTGGGTAATCACCAACAGCATTCACGAACGAGCCGCCGAGTGGTATGGGCTACAAAAACCGGCCATGCGAAAAAATCTGGATGCCTTTGCGCAGGGAGTAAATGATTACGCGAAAGAAAATCCCAACAAAATAAGTGCCGACGCCAAAATGGCGTTGCCGATCACAGCTACCGATGTGATCGCGCATGCTCAACGCGTGACACATTTTGTATTCTTGGCTCCGCAATCGCAGGTAGCAGCAGTGGAGCGGATGCAGGGCGACAAAAACGGCTCCAACGCTTGGGCCGTAGGCCCATCTAAATCAGCAAACGGGAACACATTGTTATTGACTAATCCGCACCTTCCCTGGACAGATCTGTACCTTTATGTGGAAGCACAACTCGTTTCGCCCGGCGTAAATACCTACGGCATCAGCCGGATGGGCTTCCCGGTATTGACAATGGCTTTTAACGCTACCGCAGGCTATTCGCAAACGGTTAATACCAACGACGGGCAGGATTTCTACGAACTTACCCCCGTGGATGGT
Organism: Runella sp.; assembly: GCF_965279615.1. Taxonomy (NCBI): domain Bacteria; kingdom Pseudomonadati; phylum Bacteroidota; class Cytophagia; order Cytophagales; family Spirosomataceae; genus Runella; species Runella sp. Next base: position 2,605,476 of record NZ_OZ257252.1, read on the forward strand.
GGCTATAAATGGGATGGCAAAGTAAAGGCTTTCGAAACCAAAGAACAACTCTTGAAAATCAAGCAGACCGATGGAACATTGAAGGAAGAAAAAATGGTGATTCGCCATTCCGTTCACGGCCCGGTAGTAAGCGTAAAGGGTGACAAATTAATTGCCATGCGAGTGGCGGGGCTTGGGCAATCGGGCATTTTTGAGCAATACTGGGACATGGCGCGGGCGAAAGACCTGACCGAATTTGAAGCCGCCGTAAGCCGATTACAAATCCCAATGTACACGTTGATGTTTGCAGATAACAAAGGAAACATTTTCAATCTTTTCAACGCGGAAGTGCCCGTTCGTCCTTTGGGCGACTGGAAATATTGGTCGGGTGTGGTAAAAGGTGATACTTCCGCTACCTTATGGACCAAAACCCATCCTTACAAGGACTTGCCGAAAGTACGTAATCCGACCACCGGTTGGTTACAAAATACCAATGAGCCACCTTGGACCGCCACTATACCAATGGTGAATAACTACAAAGATTTTCCCTCCTACATCGCGCCCGTGCCGAATATGTCGTTTCGGACGCAGCGCTCGGTAAGAATGTTGATGAGTGCCGGCAAGCTTTCATTGGATGAATTTATCCAACTGAAACTTTCTACCCGAATGGAGCTGGCTGACCGAATTGCCGGTGACCTGATCGCAGCGGCAGAAGCCAACGCAAGCCCTGAAGCCAAAGAAGCCGCAGCGGTGTTGGCCAAGTGGGATCACAACACCGACAACGACAGCAAAGGTGCCTTTTTGTTTGATCGTTTCGTTCGGAAATGGGTAGGCGGAACGGAAAAACTCAACAGTTTGGGTACCGCATCTAAGTTATTCTCCACTCCTTGGGATCTCAACGACCCTGTTAATACGCCCAAAGGTATCGCCGATCCAAAAGCGGCAGTTGCTGCGTTGGTGGAAGCCGCCAAAGATGTAAAAGCTACCTATGGGCGGTTGGATGTACCGTGGGGTGAGGTATTTCGTTTCCGCATCGGAGACGTTGATCTGCCCGGCAACGGCGGTCCCGGCCCAATGGGTGTTTTCAGAACAATGACGTTGGGGGCACCCACCGACGGCAAATATGTTCCTGCACACGGTGATACATACGTAGCGGCAATTGAATTTTCCAAACCGTTGAAGGCCAAAGTATTGACCAGTTACGGCAACGCGTCCCAACCGGACTCCAAACATAATAATGACCAATTGCCGCTGCTTTCAGAGAAAAAAATGCGCCCCGTTTGGTTTACGCGTGAAGAAGCCGAACAGCATTTGGCCGAAAAAACAGTGTTCAAATAAGACACAAAAAGCTACTGTAAAGTCGTCTGAATCAGCCTATTTTATATCAACAACATCGTCCGACGCTGTTTAGAGCAGCTCGTCGTTTTTAACGGAAACTCCAAAAGCGATCATAAATGCAATACCGGTGAACGCCAAGGCATCAAATGAACTGGCTACTTCATTGCCTCGGTTGGCCAAGCCTTCTGCGAACGCTCTTGGAAGGTGCAACACGATAAACCAAAGAAATATCATTGTGCCCAATAGAACGGCAATTTGCTTCATTCGTATGTTTAAAATGATGGCAACCCCTGAACAAATAAGGGTTACGCCGGCAAAGTAAGTCCAAAAAAGGTGGTCGGGAATCCAAGCCGGCACCAAGGTAGCTACGTTCTCTGCGTACATAAAATGCTGTATGCCAAAGCTGATCATTGTAATGGAAAAAAATATCCTTCCAAAGGGAATAATGGGTTCCAATAGTTTCAGGAAAGCAGGCGTTGTACTTTTTTCCTGAAATGTACCGGCAACAATAAAGGCTCCGCCGGCTAACGCCAGTTCTTTTAATGCGTTTGTCCACAAGGCCAAATGTTTGCTGTAAGGGTCTGCGATGATCTCATAGGGAATATGCACCAAACAGACCAATGCCAGAAAAACAACTCCCAAAATGAGTGCCGCTTCTTTTGCTTTTTTCTCCAATACAATAGCCAATGCTGCTGCAATAAGCCCTATTCCGAAAAGGTAAGCCCAAACGGGAAGCCCCGGAAGGAATGATTGCCACGCCGGCACAAATACCGGACGAAAATCAGCGTAAATGAATTGTTGAAATCCGTACACGATCAGGGCGGCAGCGTAAAATATACGGCCGACGTTGATGATTTTTTTCATTGATTATCAGTAGATGTTTAGAGGAAAGGGCATACATTGAATACTGTGTAAGACAGGGAATTACGTTACCGATTACATAAGTCTTCCCGGCTGTATTTATACCGGTTTAAGCGTGAGATATAAAGAGTAATCATCAACTCTGACGCAATACATTTACTGAGACACTGCGTCACTAAATATAATCGGGAGCCCAATGCCATTCTAAAAACTAATGCAGATATTTGTACGTATATCCGCACATTCATACCGTTCTCTTATTGCTGCGTTTTCCACGATCTATTTACTTAACGAACATTCCTAAAAATGCAACTACGTTCTTTTTTCAGTGTTACTTTCTGCGCCCTGATGCTGCTTCTTTTAACAGGTTGGCACCTACGGAAGGAGGACACTGTACTCATCTTTCTGAAAAACACTCGTAACCCGACTGCGCCAACGCCCGCTGCCGGTACACTGCTATCCCTCCTGAAACAAAACGGAATTGCCGCCGATACGACTTCCAACAGTATGTATATCGCAGAAGACTCGCTTAAAAACTACCGGGCCGTTGTGTTTTTGCAAACATCCTTCGATGTGCTTCAAACATGGCAACAAAATGAAATTGAGCGTTTTGTACAGGCCGGCGGTGGATTGGGATTTGTCAATAGTGAAGGATTTACCCCCTACCAATGGCCCTGGTATAACGATATGTTTGCAGGCAATACTAAGTCGGCCGATGCCGGTAAGGCTGTTTTTAACACTAGGGCTTACGATGGTGGTCAGGTATTTCACGCCACGACCAACTATGTTCCCGATCAAACGCTGATCAGTGAACTTAAAAATATCCTGACCGGTAAAGCCATGAGCTACCGAGAGGCTCACACCGCCAGAACTCCTGAAGAAAACCGATTTACGACAACTGTACTGGATTCTTACATGGAGGAACCCATCGAAATGGAAATCCTGACCGACAACAGAGTGATGTATATTGAGCGTCGGGGAAATGTTAAGCTTTATGACCCAACGACCAAGTCCACGAAGGTTATTAACAAACTTCCCGTTCACCTGACCGGTAACTACGAAGACGGACTGTTGGGCATGGAACTGGACCCTAAATTTGAATCAAACCATTTTGTCTATCTCTATTATTCACCCGTTGGAAAACAATCGGTCCAAAATCTATCCCGCTTCCTCTTTACAGGCGATAGCCTGCAATTGAGTTCTGAAAAAATAGTGATTCAAGTGGCCGTACAGCGCGAAACCTGTTGCCACTCCGCAGGAAATGTGTATTTCGGTCCGGATGGTCTGCTGTATCTATCTACAGGCGACAACACCAGTTCGAAAGAATCGGATGGTTTTTCCCCCTTGGATGAGCGCCCCGGCAGAGGGCCGTTTGACGCGCAGAAATCGTCCGGAAATACACACGATCTGCGCGGAAAGATTTTGCGCATCGCGCTCAATGCCGATGGCACTTATTCCATTCCCGACGGTAACCTGTTTCCAAAAGACGGCTCGGCCGGTCGGCCTGAGATTTATGTCATGGGTGCTCGGAATCCCTACCGGATCACGGTAGATAAGCACGGCTTTCTCTACTGGGGAGACGTTGGCCCCGACGGAGGAGTTGCAAACGAACGCGGCCCCAAAAGCCAGGATGAATGGAATCAGGCGCGCAAACCGGGCAACTTCGGTTGGCCTTATTTTGTGGGCGATAATAAGCCCTACGCTGACTTTGATTTTGCCACCAATAAGATCGGGCCGTTTTTTGATCCTGCCGGCCCGGTCAATGAATCACCTTATAACACCGGCTCGAAAATCCTGCCCCCCGCGCAGAAAGCAATGATCTGGTATCCGTACGATCAATCGGCAGAGTTTCCCATGTTAGGCACCGGCTCACGGAGCGCAATGGCCGGGCCATTTTACTACCTTAATGATTATAAAAAATCAGCCGTTCGGTTTCCAACCTATTATAACAACAAAATGTTCATCTACGAATGGGCGCGAAGCTGGATCAAAGTCGTGACGTTCAATGAAGCGGGAGATATGCGACAAATCGAACCTTTCCTGCCTACAACGTTTATCTCCAAACCCATCGACATGAAATTCGGGCGCGATGGCGCCATGTATGTATTGGCGTACGGCGTCAATTATTTTGCCCGTAACCCTGATTCTCAGTTGGTTCGGATCGAATTTGCAGACGGAAACCGACGTCCGATCCCTAAAATTACCGCCTCTAAAACGGTAGGCGCTGCTCCGTTGGTCGCTAAGCTGTCGGCCGCAGAATCGTTTGATTACGACCGGGGCGATAAAATTACGTACGAATGGGAATCCGGTAACGGCCAAAGATCAACCGCATTGACTCCTTCCTTTACGTACCCCAAACCGGGCACCTATCGACTGAAACTAACGGTAACGGATGCCGAAGGGCAGCATTCAACCACTGAACAGGTCATTAAAGTAGGGAACGAAACCCCGCAAGTGGACATTGCCCTGCGCGGCAATCGCTCATTCTATTTTGATAAAACCCCCATTGCTTATTCGGTCAGCATCCGCGACAAAGAAGACGGAAGTCTGAACAAAGGAATTCTGCCCAAGCAGGTCAGGTTTGCCGTAGATTATCTGGCACAGGGGCAGGACTTGGCCTTGCTGACCACCAACAGTCCTGACAATGACGGCGTTGGCGCCAAGTACATTCAGGGAAAGACCCTCGTTACCAAAAGCGATTGCAAATCCTGCCACGCCCTAACCGCCAAATCCATTGGGCCAAGTTTGACGGAAATTTCTAAGCGTTACAATCCTGCCGGCGAAAGTGCGGTTCCGATGTTGGCCAGAAAGATCATCAACGGCGGTAACGGAAGTTGGGGCAAGAATGTCATGTCGGCGCACCCGCAACACAGCGAAACCGAAACGAGTGAGATGGTCCGATACATTTTATCGCTCACGGACGCAGGAACCAAACGGTTACCGCTTCAGGGAAGCTATACCCCCAACTTGCCCGCCAATGAGCCGGAAGAAGGTAATTATGTGATTTCTGCCAATTATACCGACAAAGGAAACACATTTACCGGCCCGCTGACCGGTCGAAAATTAATTATTCTTCGCAACTCCCGCGTTCAGGCCGAATCGTTCACTTCGTCGGCCAATGTTGACCGCAAACATCAGGATGGCAGCACTCAATCTTGGGTCGGCGATATTAAGGATGGGTCGTATATCGGATTTAAAGAACTGGACCTGACCGACATTGGACAATTGACATTCAACGTGGCAACCAACGCTTCGCGCGGCGGCAGAATCGACATTTATAAAGATTCTCCTAATGGAAAACTGCTCGGCACGGTCAATGTATCGCCTGTAAGTTCAGTCAAAAGCGGGCCGCCCTGGCAAACCGTTTCAACTTCGATCACCAAAACAGAGGGAATTACCGATCTCTTCTTTGTCTTCCGTAACGATCAGGTGAAAGACAAAAATTTAATGATATTAGATTGGATTTTGTTTGCAAAACCTTAAAGATCAAACAGTTTACCAATAAAAAACGGTCGAAATGTTGAAGTAAAATGCTTCAACATTTCGACCGTTTTTGTTGTAATGAACTCAATTTTATTCTCTCAATTACAGGTTTTCTTAGGGGTCGAATATTGCGCGTTTCTAAGCGTTTATGCCCGGGCACTAAAGGCAAATCAGCTTACGGCTTCTTCGTAAATTACAATTTCTTCAAAAACGGCTCAAGTCCGACTTTGCTACGACTTAACGCGTAAATTGTGGCTACCGGCAATAAATTCTTGAATGCCGAGCCTTGCCTCGCCCACCTTTGCATCGCAATCGCAACCGGGGGTTCTGCTCCTGTAACTTAAAAAAAGTAAAAAGTAAACACAGCAATGAAAGCATTAGTAACAAAAATGACAGCCTGCATTGGCTTGATTCTCTCACTCGGTGCATGCCGGGAAAACGACGTAGTGACACCCAATGAACCAACCGTTGAGATCGCTCACGCTACAAATGATGTGATCTTACCAACCATTCCGAAAAATTACAAGATCACTAAGTTTGGAGAGGCAAATCTGACGTATTACAATGACGGCCGACTACACACCGTAACACACCCCAATTACTCTCGGGAGTACACTTACAATGGCAATACGATCAAAGCGACTTCGTATATTGACGGTAAGAAAGCACTGGAAGATACTTACCTGATTGATCCGGCCACCAAACGTTGCTACGAATCAACACAGGTGGATTACTTCCTTTCCGGTGTCAGCATGTATCCTATCAATTTTGGAGCGTCCTCTCAGACCAGTGTCTGGAAATACGAGTACAATGCGCAGGGGCAGTTGAAAACCATAACGCGGAAGAACTCGCCGTCTACCAGAACCGATCTTGTATACAATGCCACCGGCGATTTGATCAGAACCGGAACATTTGTAAATTATATGGACAATGGCGTTGAGAAAACTACGGGTGAACGATATTTCTTTACGTTTACCTATAATTTAAACGGTTCACAGCGAAGCCCCAATCCTAACCAAATAGCACCTGTTCAGTATCTCGACGATCAGTATCCGATGAATTCCCACTGGGTACACCTTCCGAATGTCTATGGACTAGATACTTGGGGACAGCCTATTCCGGAACGCTATCTTTCCATATTCGGTAAGCAAAGCAAGCACTTATTGATGTCACAAACACTACACTATCCAAATGATCCTTACTATAAAGCAGGTGCTTATTATTCCTACAAACTAAACGCGGATGGGTATGTAACAGAGCGGAAAGACTACAATTCTTATAATGATAATTTGCTCGAAACCAAGCCATACGACTATTTGGTAACTAATATCGGCGTACAGTTTTAGTTCTTTAACTACGGCAGAATAATTCACAGCCACCCATCATATTACTCGCTCAATATATTGGCGATTGATGTGGTGGGTGGCTTTTTTATGTCAATGCAAAAAGTTTTTTACGGTGTGATTTACCCCATTCTTTTAAAGATTGAATGATGGGTGTAAGTGTATCGGCATAAGGTTCCAGGGTATATTGAATGGTGACAGGGTAGGAATTCAGAATTTCTCTTTTGATCAGTCGGTGCTGTTCGAGGTCTTTCAACTCCTTTGCCAAAACTTTGGGGGTAATGGTCGGAATACTCCGCTGTATTTCAGAAAAACGGTGATTGCCCACCCCAATGGAAATAATCACCTGAATTTTCCATTTGCCACTGATCAGATCCAACGCATCCCGTACCGGTAGCAGAGAATCCAGGCATTCACAATAATTGACCTTTTCCATAAATGGCTCATTTTTAAGAATATATCAATTCAATAACTATCAATTTCACTTTCCTTTAGGTAACTACTATACAATTGATAGCAAAATTAGGCTAATTTTACATTGATTATATGTAAAAGCTATGAAATTATCCATTGTTGATCTGTCTCCATTGCCTTTTGGCGGAACCCGCCGGCAAGCCATCCAAAATACCCTTGAAACTGCGCAGAAAGCCGAAGAGTGGGGGTATAACCGTATTTGGCTGGCCGAACATCACAACACTGAAAACTTTGCCGGACGTGCGCCTGAGGTGCTCATTCCTTATATTGCCGCCAATACCAAGAAGATCAGGGTTGGTTCAGGGTCGGTATTGCTCAACCATTACAGCCCTTTTAAAGTGGCGGAAGTCTTTGGTATCCTGGAAGATAGCTTTCCCGGAAGAATTGATATGGGCATCGGCCGGGCAACGACCGGGCCGGTATCTGACTTTGTGTTGCAACGCAACCGAGAGCAACGGCAACTATCGGACGATTCTGACGAACAAATCACCGAATTATGCGCCTGGCTAAACGATGGGTTTGACGCAAAGCATCCATTTAATAAGGTGAAAGTATATAACGACGGTACGGTTTCTGACTTGTGGTTGCTGGGCTCAAGTTCGTGGAGCGCCGCCGCTGCCGCCCGACTTGGCCTCCGATATGCATTTGCAGGTTTTATCAATCCGACCGAATCTTATAGTATTGCTCAGCATTATAGAAGGAATTTCAAGCCATCCGCAGATGCAACCGGGGTAAAAAGTCCTGAATTGATCATATCGCTCAGTGTTTACTGCGCAGAATCCCGGGAACAGGCGGCGGCATTGGCCGCTCCGGCGCAGTTAATGGTAAGACGGATGAGGCAGGGCGATTTGAAAAGCCCCATGGAAACCGAAGCAAATGCCATCCGCATTTTAGGAGGTGTGCCTGAACCGGAAGAATTAACTGATCCACGGTTTCCACCAAGATACCTGATCGGTACGCCGGAGAGCCTTAAAACTGATCTGGAGAAGATCGGAAAAGCTTACGGTTCAGACGAGATCATGGTCCAATGCATTACGGCCAACCACCATTTAAGGCTCCAATCTCTCAAATTACTTTCTCAGGTTTTTGAACTGAGTTAAGGAACAATGCTTGGCTTTTCCGACAACTTTATGAGTGTGCCTGTTTGGGATAAAGTGCATGCGTACCAATACTTTTCTGTAATTTGTTTCGAAGAAAAATGAATCCTTGCTGTAGTTTATCGTCGATAGGCAAAAGCGAAAGGTCTTTAATGTGCTGAAAATACATATCAAGGGTATCTCTTATTGATACGCGATTGATTATCAGCAGTCGTCGAAGGTCCATTAAAATCACAGTATTGGTCTTCGACGATTTTTGTGTTTGGAATCAGGCAAAAAACAACCGAAATTGAGCCAAAATAACCGTTTTTTCAACGCCTTTTAATCGTACCAATGCGGAATTGAAATTTTCCCGCGTTTCGATCTTATTACTGTATTTCTCCTCTTTTAATCGTACCAATGCGGAATTGAAATTATTATAACGGTCTTGCAATTCTTGCTCTAGCATACTTTTAATCGTACCAATGCGGAATTGAAATACGGTGAACGTATCAACATCGGATTTGCAATTGCCGGCTTTTAATCGTACCAATGCGGAATTGAAATCGCTCAATGTTGAGCTTTTCGGCAATAAAATTGGCACTTTTAATCGTACCAATGCGGAATTGAAATTTCCTTTGGCCGGTACGCATTTCAAATCGTACCCCGCTTTTAATCGTACCAATGCGGAATTGAAATTGCTGAATAGCCGTTTTCTTTGGCAGGATTCAGTTTGCTTTTAATCGTACCAATGCGGAATTGAAATGATAATGCGGTGTTCGCCGTCGACGCGGGTGGCTTTCTTTTAATCGTACCAATGTGGAATTGAAATTGTATGCCTGGCCACGTGCATCGAAAGTTTTTCATCTTTTAATCGTACCAATGTGGAATTGAAATCAGAAGAGGAATTAAGGAAGGCCGAAGAATTGAAACCTTTTAATCGTACCAATGTGGAATTGAAATTGCCGTTACAGTTTGATACTGTCAATATCACGAATCCTTTTAATCGTACCAATGTGGAATTGAAATTGTATACAATTGGTGCCCTCTCTTTAAATACACTTTACTTTTAATCGTACCAATGTGGAATTGAAATTCAAAATAGATGGTGACAGCATGGAGCCACGATTGCTTTTAATCGTACCAATGTGGAATTGAAATATTATTTAACGATCAATGCTGAAATCGGGGCTTTGTGCTTTTAATCGTACCAATGTGGAATTGAAATATTGACCGAGTGACTATAGGCGTATTGCTTAGTGAACTTTTAATCGTACCAATGTGGAATTGAAATAAACCAACCCCGCCATGCTGTCGAACATGATTGACGCTTTTAATCGTACCAATGTGGAATTGAAATAGTTCATGCAGCGTTTTTAGCACCTGACGTGCCTTCTTTTAATCGTACCAATGTGGAATTGAAATTTGCCTTTCAGGACAGCATTGATCTTTGCTATCTCGGTACTTTTAATCGTACCAATGTGGAATTGAAATTAGGCATCCAGTCCGGAAACTGCTTCAGGAATTGCCGCTTTTAATCGTACCAATGTGGAATTGAAATGAAAAACGGCAACATTCATTTTCATATCCTGATGGACTTTTAATCGTACCAATGTGGAATTGAAATTTGCCTTTCAGGACAGCGCCGGTTTTTCATTGGCTTCTTTTAATCGTACCAATGTGGAATTGAAATAGCGTGAGCAGTTACGTCGTTGGTTGGCACTTTTAATCGTACCAATGTGGAATTGAAATACCAATGAACGCTTAAACTTTTAATCGTACCAATGTGGAGTTGAAATTTGGGTTTTTAAAGATCTCCCCGCCGTTGTACTGCGCTTTTAATCGTACCAATGTGGAATTGAAATTTATTCGTAATACTCGTTTTGAAACGCGTGCTAATCTTTTAATCGTACCATAGTAGAGTACAGTTGTTGGTAGGATATGAAGAAAGTAAAAAGCCACCTTCTAAAAGAGGCAGCTTTCAAGGAATTGATCCAATTCAACAAAAAGATAGATAATAGATTCGAAAGATGGATTATCAGTATAAAATACGAGGCCGCAAAATGCAGCCCCGATTCCGGTCAACTTTTTTCTATTTCAATTTAAGGATATGCCTATTACAGTTTAACCTGTGTGTTAGTTGCTTACTGAAATAACTTACATCGAAAATATCATCTGCCTTTGAGGCAAAAAAATTAAAAAGACCCAATGGCGAAATCAAGTGTCTGAATTCGCTTTTCAGATGATCGAAAATTGCGGTCACTTCTTTTTTGTCTGAAAATTTTGCAGTTTATGGGTTGTGGAGCATGCGTTATTTCCCCAACCAATCTTTAAAGCTTGAGACTCGGTCTCCGCTTACAAATATTTCCTGCCGAAGAATGGGTTCCAACTCCAACTTAAGTTTACCCCCGGAGAATGAATGGGCCGTTTGAATGGCCCATAGGGCTGCCAACAATGATCGGTTTACCCTAAAAAACAAATGAGGATCAAGAATTTGAACCAACCTGTCGAGGCTGTAATCGACCGCCCAACGGTCTCCGTCGTTGGTAATCAATAAGGTGACCCGATCTTCATATATGAAATAGGCCACATCTTTGATATTAATACTGCGGTATTTTGGGCCCAGAGAAACCATAAAACGGTCTTTGTAGACAGTTGGCATTGATTTTTCGATCAGGTGCTCCAGCGGCGAGGTGTCAATCAATGCCGGTTTCCGGGTCTGCCAATGTAATTTGAACTTATTTAACGCCCCGGCCAATTCGTCAGCATCAATGGGTTTAAGCAGATAATCAATGCTGTTGACCTTAAATGCCTGTAGTGTATATTCGTTGTAAGCTGTGGTAAAAATAATGGGGATCGTAAGCTGTAGTTCATCAATGATTCGAAATCCAAGATCATCTTCCAAATGAATATCTAAAAAGATCAGATCAGGTTGGGGATGAGAAGCATCCTGAAACCACTGAATGGTTTTGTTGACGGAGCGGAATTGGGCCAACACCTCAATGTACGGGTCATAGCTGTGGAGTAATGCCTGCAATCGTTGAGCCGTTAGCGTCTCGTCCTCAATGATCAGTACTTTCATTGCAGAAGCGGTATTTTAACAACAAAAAAACCATCATTCTCGCTGATCAAAACAGGACTGTCGGTCATTAATCGGTAGCGTTCAATAATATTCTGCAATCCCAGCCGGGTTGACGGTTCGGACTTCTGTCGACGCTGAATAGGATTGCTGATCATTAAATAACTCCCCAGAATATCAATCATCACTGTAAGCGGCTCTTCGGAGGACATACGATTGTGTTTTACGGCATTTTCAACCAATAATTGCAAGGTAAGCGGGGCAATGAAATAATTGCCCACCTCCTTTTCGGATATATTTATGTTGACCTGAAGCCTTTGTTCAAAGCGGGTATTAAGCAAGAAAGTATAGGTCTCAAGAAAACCAAGCTCTGTTTTTAAACTGATGCGTTCGTGTGCACTTTGCTCTAAAATATAACGGTATGCTTTCGAGAGTCGATTTATGAATTGAACCGACAACTTAGGATTTGTTTCGACCAACGAAGTCAAAATGCTGAAATTATTGAACAGAAAATGCGGACTAACCTGATTTTTAAGGGCTGTCAATTGCATTTGCAGGTTTACTTTTTCCATTTGTTCAGCCTTTAACCGTGCAATTTCGAATTTAAGGTAAGCTCTCCGATAAGAGGCAAGGTAGAACGCTGAAAGTAATGCCATGATGGTGAGAGAATTGATCCCTTTTTTCATTGGAAATCGGGGAAAATTTCGATAACTTAAATTGCGGGCAGATTCTTTTTGAAAAATCCCGAATTGCGTTTCCAGGGCATTTTCGGTGATCGTCCACAGGGCTCGAAAACCGATATTGAAGACAATGGCCATACCGCAGGCAATGATAAATGTGGCGAGTTGGGCAGGAATCTTAAATTCAATTAAAAAGTCATTCCCAAACCAATTATACAGTTGGTGCTGTAACCATTCAATAAAGGCGATCCACAGAAAAAAAAAGAGCGCAATCACGATAAATTCCATTGTCCAAAGCGGTATTCGCTCCCATGACAATTGCTGACGGATATCCGGAATAAGGGCGTACATCCGTAGAGGCATGTAAATAACCGAGACACTCAACGCAAGTTGCCCCATTTGGCGAATGGTCAGTCGGTCGGCTGAGCTGTTATTCATTGCCGATAAAAATAAAGTTTCCAACCCATGCTGCCAAATTATCCCGACGGACTTCCCCTTTTGATTGTTTGAATGACTTTTTTGATTGCCTGAATGGCCCTCGGAAGCGCATTTCCTGATGAGCAAAAATAGCAAATATCGGTAAGATCGGTACTTTTATTTACTCGTTTTATGAGAGGTCTACTTAGCCGAAAAAAGAACAATCTAACAGTCCGCATTATATCGAAGATGTTGCCGCTCATATTCATCCAACCATTTATAAATATGAATTCTTTACTAACTTCTTCTTTATTCATGCAGTTTCAGAAAAGGCTGAATTAACTCCTCACATGATGTTCCTGTTGTCTTATTAAAATGAAATGGTTTTACAAAAAGCCGTTGGATCACGATGAAGTATTACCTTTTTTAATTTATTCGGTAAATCTTGAAAAATAATGATAGGCCGTTTCCAAAAAGTTTATTGTTTATAATAAGGTGGTAAAATAGGTTTAAATTATCCGCGTTTGGAATTATATGCCCAAAAGTAAGACCTGATCAATGTACATCAAAATAGACCCCGACGAATTGCTCCTTTAAGGTATCGAATGAGGATGAAGTATAGTTACATTCGGGCTTTAGGATAAATTCGGTCGGTGAAAAAAGACAAAAAAAATACCCTTCAGAGGGTATTGAATGATCTTTGGTTGGCATCTACTTTTACCTGATAAATCTATCTCAAGTTTAGGCTGATAGGGTTAATATCAAGTCAACCGTCCCGTTGCACAATTACCATTTTAACGATACATAAAATGAGTCGAATTTTGATACTTCTTTTCCTGATGTCGTGCATTTTGACATCATGTAAAACCGGTTTGAGCAAAAAGGAAACAAAAACAGGTATGACAACTGAAACAGAAAATAATACGACGAGCCTTACACTTGCGGCAGTAGAAAGGTTCAATGAGGCGTTCAATCGTCACGATGTCAATGCGGTGATGAATGCCATGACCGAAGACTGTATCTTTGAAAATACGAATCCACAACCGGACGGCACCCGTTTAGTGGGAGCCGATGATGTCCGAGCGTATTGGAAAAAATTCTTTACTTCCAATCCGGACGCTGTCTTTGAGACAGAGGAGGCATTTGTCAGTGGTGACCGTTGTGTAGTGAGATGGATCTATCGCAAGACAAAAGAAGGGAAACCCTGGCATTTGAGGGGCGTGGATATTTTCAAAGTCCGCAACGGGAAGGTGTCGGAAAAATTGGCTTATGTAAAAGGCTAATAGGAAAATTTATTGAGGCTGCTTAAAAATGAGGCATTGCTTTTTTTTCCATTGCTGCCATTATAAGTCCGACCGCATAGTTATGACTGCTTTCGATGGCCGTTGAGAAATAAAACTCTTTTCTCCATTTTTCCGGCGCTTCCGGGTGTACTCCGGTAAGCACCACCCACCCTGAACCATAATTTCCCTGAACAGTTGCCGGTGTGCCGTCCGGGTATTTTGAAACCACATTTCCCCAACTACTGAATTCAGGACCGTCTTCCCAATAATGTTCGATCGTTGCTCCATCTGCATTGATAACAGCAACGGCCGCCTTTCTTATGCCTTTATACTCAGCTGAATAAAATTTAAATTGTACACCTTTGGCAATATTGAAGCTATTATTTCGAGTATTGCCCGCCAAAAAACCGCCGGCACAAATTCCCAAATAATTTAATCCTTGGTGAACCGACTTTTGGATAGTGTTGGCAGTTTTCGGTGTAAGCCCTTTACCCATTTCTATAAAATTCCCACCGGGTATGATGATCAACTTATATTTCTTCAACCGGTTTGTATCCAACTCGTTTAGTTGATCGGAATCTACCGTAACAAAATCCAGATGATTTGAGGCCAAAATATCTTTGATCGCTTCCACGTCGTTAGGCGACGTGCCTGTACCGTCAAAAAGTAAAATCGGGGCTTCTTTTAGTGCACTTTTACAGGCTGCAAACAACAGCATAATCATAAAAAAAGTCAAATAAATACGCCTATTTTCAGACTTTGCCATTCCTGTTATTTTTTTATAATTATTAAGAATTTGCTGTATAGGGCTTTGTAATAACGGCTGTTTAATGCAGGCTTGATACACTTTTTCTGTAAGTAAGCTGCAACACTTGTACAATACAAATTTTGCCAAATTTTCTTTCTGCAGAACAATCATCGAAACCAGTTGGTATTATATAATTGATGTCACAACCTTTTAGAATCGGTTAGCGTCTTTAAAGTACCAAAACATGTTACCGGTTTTACCATGAAACGATCTCTTTTCCGGTTGATTGTACTCTTACTCCTGAGCTCTTGCAGGGAGAAAACGATTGATCCTACGAAACGGGTAAGACCGGTTACGTTGCAGATTGTCATAAGTGGGGCCGAGTATAAGCTCAGCTGGCAGGAAATGCATATAGTTTGTATTACGGCACCCTGCCCCGATATTGCCGATGTGGAAGCTGAAGAATACGAAGTACAGATTGCTACCGGTGAGTTGGGGGCGTTTCATACCTACAAGACCCTCGATGCTAACCAAAAATCAATCAATATTCCTGTGGCTCAAGGTGGGGAGCAATTAGTTGCCCGAATCGTATCGAAAAACAAAAGTGCACCACCTGTGAACTCTAATTCGGTGATGGTCACCAACGGGTTTTTGTCTCAATCGGCTTACTACCCCGGATTTGGATTGTCAGGAGACGTAATGGGAGGAGATGTAACATCGGATGGCACGAAAACAACGTATTCTTTAGTAATTGAAGAAGGTCCGGGCCAATATAAGATTCCGCTGTATATAGCTGAGATGCAATATGAACGCCCTGTCTCTACAAAACTTGTTACTCGACAGGGTGCGGGCGCTACATTTTCGCCGGACGGAAAGCAGCTTGCTTATCCTTCCGTCACAGAGAATGGCCTGATGATCTACGATATTGCGTCCGAGCATACGCGAATTCTTCCGGTGGTAGATATTGCCCTGATACAAGGGGTAGACTGGTCGCCGGATGGCAAGTGGCTTGCTTTCTCTACGGTTTCCAATGAAGAATCCCGCCTTTGGAAAATAGCCACATCGGGTGGTCAGCCAATTCCCCTGACACCTGTTTTGCCCATTCGCGAATCAAATTACATTCGACAAACCGACATAGACTGGTCGCCGGATGGCCGCTTCATCGCAGTGTCACGCGCCCGCAACAACAATGACAACGCGCAATGGCGCGCCGTTGTTTCCCTTTATTCACCGGATGGAAGTGGCGAAGTGAATTATTTTGAAACGCAGCCCGGCTGGATCGACACAAATCCCTCGTTTTCACCGGACGGAAAACAGCTTGCTTTTCTAAGTACAAGAACCGATCCGTCGGCCGGTACCTACAGCCTATGGGTTCGGGATCTAACTACAGGCAAGGTACGTCAAATCAACCTGTTACCGGGCCTGATTCCATCAAGTGACTATGTGCCGCACTGGCTTGGAAATGAGCGACTGCTGTTTATGGGTATTCAGCAAGGCCGAAAAGGTTATTTTACCGTATTCCTGCTGTGATTTATTTTCATCTCTAAATTTACATGCAGCATCTTACTTAGCGGTAAGCATTGATTATCTGCCGGTTAGATTAAGTATAAAATTCATACCTTATTTTGGCTTTGATTTACTTTACAGGCCAGTGAGGCCGGAATTCTAATCCGGTACAATATACTTTTCTTTTCGTTACATCAGCTTTTTTCGCAACCCAGCTCTTACCGGTTCATCGTACAACTTTAAACTTGCATAAGCCAACACGATAGCTCCTGAAAATGTAAGCAGTGCATAAGGCCAAGCCTGCCATAACGTAATGCCCTTGTGATTGCTTACCCATGCTACGTAGAAATAGACAAGCACATAATGTGTCATGTATAATGGGTAAGAAAGATTGCCGAAAAACTGACAAATTTTTTCTTCTGTTTTACTACGCACCACACCACCGGCACCGATATATACAATCAGTGGAAAGACAATGATGATGCAAAAAGCTTCGTACAAACCATTCATCCAACCATGCTCTGCACCGCCTATTCTTGGCATAAACAAAACAGCCGCCACCAACACACTACACCATAAGAAAGCATTCTTGATATAGACCGGCCTGGCTACCCGCGATAAAAGCAACCCGGCAAAAAATGGAAATATCGTACGCGTTATCCCAACACGCATGTGTTCGACATTAAGTGTCCAGCCACCGGTAACGTCTCCGTTGGGGTTAGTAACTGCAAAATGCAAAAGCAGTGCACCTGCCACTACCACAAAGAAAGCCAATGCTTTATCAGATAATTTCCTTAGTCCCAGCGCATAGAGAATATTGGCTATATACTCGAAAAATAAGGACCAGCCAACGCTGTTGAGCGGATGCATTTCCTGCCAGCCGCGTATATCCATGGAAAGTGGAATGGGTAAAATCGTATATCCTATCAGCATAACGACGATCAGCTTCCATACAGGAACCGTATGAATGAGCGGCCATATGGTTGAATCAGTAAAGTAAAAGCCGATGGCGCCGAGGGTCATGCCCAATACAACGAGTGGTTGCAGCCGCTCGAACCGGCGCCTAAGAAAGCCGCCGACGGTTAATTTGTCCCATCTGTCGTCGTAAGCATAACCGATTACAAAGCCGGATAGGAGAAAGAAAAAATCAACTGCCAGATAGCCATGGTTTACAACATTGTCAAGGTGGCTTTTGGCAAGCGGCTCAGTAAGGTGAAAGAATACGACGATAATAGCTGCTACCCCCCGAAGCCCATCCAGTAGTTGATAATGCGGCTTTGTGCCAAATTTGTTATTGTTCATTAACAGTAAGAAGCGTCTTGTATCCCCCGGTCAAATATACGACTTCTTTATTTCGGTTATAATATGCCGGTGTCATGACAGAAAAAAATAGCCACATTGATTGTAACTTAAAAAGGTCAGTGTCTATCATCGAACCGATGAGAAGAGTCACAAACTCGCCTTCAGTCTCTTAGAGACAATATGCTCGAAGGCGATATTGCGCACGTCGTAGATAGTGTGCCCCCAACGCTCTATGTTTTTGGTGATAGAAAATAAACTTCAAAATGCTATCATAGCTAAAAAATAAGTATTTACCACCCCATACCTGCCTATTTTGGACGATTATTATGCAGCACGCCAAATAAAATTGGGGCAAAAATTGTCAAACCCTATTTGTGTATATACTTTAGGTACCGAATCAGAACAGGGTTGTGGTGCCGCACGGTATGACGATCTACCACCTGCGGCCGGTGAACCATCAGGGTCGGAAGTCGATCAAGTATTATCTGAAGCGCAAGAACGACTGCGAGCACGATGCTTCGGCCGCCGAAGACCAAAAGATGGTGGTGGAGCTGAACCGCAGTATTCGGCTGATAGAAACGAAGGTAGCGGCCAGCTACGCCGACAATCGGATGACGAGCATTCAGCTTTACTTCAACGATAACCACGGCGGCACGACTCCCGAGACGGTGCCGAACCCGCTGCGGTGTAAGCTCAATATTCAGGGCAAAAATCGCTTTGAGCGGGTGATCAACCGGGACATCATTTCCACGGAGGAGTATGGAAACTTGCCGAAGGCAGAGAGCTTTAAAGGTTTTAAAGAAAAATGGTGATACTATAAATATTTTATGGAGGTCAATTCAAAGGGGTGTCCATGTTTAAACTGAACTCCTTCAATCCCCGGAAATGTCATTATATAGCCACTTATTTTAACTTTGACACTATCTTTTTTGGCTCTTTCGGGCATGTTACACGCCAACCAAAAAGAATACTTACTCATTGGAGTTGAATCCCGAATTATATATGCCGTATCCCTCCAAACGCTCCGATGAACGGTGGTGACCATATCAATTACTTTTGCTTCTACTGAATAATTGGAAGTCCATTTACAGCTTAAGCTTCTCATAGGAACGTAGTCTGACTTTTTGCATCCGCAAAATGCCAACAGTAAATAACTGAGAATCGAAATGGTGTATCTTTTGGCTTTCATAACGGTTGAGGTTGAGTACGGTTTATTAAGAGAAATGGTGCTACTGTAAATATTCAATGGATATAAGTTCAAAGGGTCTTCCATAGATGAGACTGGACAGTTCAATTCCCGGAAATGTTATTATGTAGCCGCTTATTTTGACCTTCATGCCGGCTTTTTTTGCTTGTTGGGGCATGTTGCATGGCAACCATTGTGATCCGTTTTCATTACTTGGAGTTGGGTTTCGAAACACAAATACCGTATCATTATGTGTTGCCTGAACGGTAGTAATGACATCAGTTATTTTTGCCTGTACTGAATTATAGTCAGGCCATTTACAGCTTAAACTACTGATAGGGATGACATCCTTTTTATGGCATCCGCAAAATCCCAGCAATAGATAGCTGAGAATTGAAATGGTGTATCTTTTGGCTTTCATAACGGTTGAGGTTGAGTACTATAAAGGTATTTAAATTTTAGATTCAAAATTCAGGTGTATCAAAAGGAAAAATCACTTATACCTTGAATAATAAAAAGCCTCAAGGCAGGTTGATTATTTATTACATCATCAAATAATAACGCCATGAAAACTTCCAAAGTCACCTCGACATCACTACTGAGTTGGGTCTGTTTGCTTTGCCTGTTGGGATGCAAAAAAGAGAAGGAAGAGGAGCCGGCACCCATCCCTCGCAATTTTGCTCAAATTGTCATGGATGGAAAACCATGGAATCAAACCTTATCTAACGGCATTACTGTTGCTACTCGAACTACCTGTGCCTCCTGTTGGTTAGAGCATCTGGACCCGCTCTACAAAAACTTCTTCTCACTGTCAATTGATCGTTATTATGACTTGGAAGATTATAGGAAGTATCCGTTTGAGACTATTGCAATTGGTGCAATTCCCCTAAGAACGGGAGAATATAAGTTTGATGAAGTGCATAAATCGCCCTGCCGCCCCGATACAATTCCGCAGGCCGCATTTTATACCAGCGAATTTGATACCGGTAAGGATACCTATCACATACTCCCAGGTACACAACAATTTATTCGGGTGACAAAAGTAGAGAAATCCGTAGGGTATGTGGAAGGTGAATTTATGATGACGTTTATTCGTGTCGCTAAAACCAAGGATTCTACTTCTCCCGATACGCTTCGTATTCAACCTTCTCGCTTTTCGGGTTTTATTGGGTCAAATTGGTAAACAGAAAAATAGTGATAGAAATGCATTAAAAAGACTTTTTAAAAAGTTGCACCCTTTTTAAGAATTATCCACTGACAACCGCCGCATAAACAGCAAGTTGTCAGTGGATAGTACTTTTTTAACTGTACAAATCTCTCAGGGAAGCCCGTCCTTTAACATTTTAATTTCCATTTTCGAAACGGCGAATAGCTCAAAGCCATCTACATAAACTCCATATCAAAGGAAACGTACGAGTATGAAAGATGTGGTTTTGATATGTAAACGGCATAATAGTCAACTGTATCACTCAAGTGAGTGGTATTCTCCTGATTGGTGGTTGCTGCCTTCTTCTCACTTCCTTTGTCTTTGTTGTAGTCGCCGGTAATGGGAGCCATCTGTATAGTAACGGTCATTACTGAAACATTTTTGGGTTTACCCTGATACGTGGTGGTACGAAAATAAACAAAAAACGCCTTAGAAGCGAATCTAAGGCGTTTTTCATATCACGTTGTGCTATGTCGTACTAATTCTGTGCACCCGAAGGTTTTGCAACACTATCTTTATAATAATCTAATAATCAATGACTTATAAACAATTTAAACTTAGCCGCTGAATCATTACTGAAACATATTAAAATTTTGACTTAATTATTCATGGCTTCGGCATCCGTACTTCTCTCATTAATTGTATTAAGCATTGCTTCAAAAAAAATTAAAAACCAATTCTTTACTAATTATAACATATCATTTGCGTAATCGTAGCCAAAACATATCCATTCCTCCTTCTCCAAAAATGGAATATCCAAAATTAGACAGTAACGTATTACCAAATATTACATCTGATTCAAAACCACCTGTTACATATACGTCTCTATTGGTACCAACTTTAACAGAGACACCACTATCTCTCCAACTTCCTCCATACTGTTCAATCCATTCAATATTTCCGGAAACTTCATCATATCTTGCAACAAATACATCTGACTTCCCTTTTGAAGTACACGTTACGTTAAAGCCAAAATTAACTGTTCCCTCAAATAATCCTGTTACATACAATCCTCCATATCGGTGAAGGCTCAGTGAATTAACTAATTCGTAGTCCGTTCCTCCTAGTTGACGTACCCAGGCAAATTCCCCATTATCTCTATATCCTGCAATAAATCCATCTGTGTTGGTGTTACTCATGGCAGTTCGACTTGTGGAACCTCCAAAATTTACAGTACCAAAAAATGCTCCCGAAACATAAAAAAAACCATCATGAGTTACAGCAATAGAGGTAGCTACATCATTGTTTGTGCCTCCCTCTCTTTTAGCCCACTGAAATACCCCCTCGGTACTGTATTTAGCAATAAATACATCAGAACCGCCTGCCGATACGAGTGGTGTGATGTTACCAAAAACAGAATTATAATAAAACGACCCGGTAACATAAATAAAGCCATAGGTATCCATTGCAATTGCTGCAGCGTAAACAGCCCCGGCTCCCGTCTCTCGTTTAATCCATTGTAATTCGCCATTCGAATTATATTTAGCAATAAATGTACTTGGATAAGTTGAGGAAGGAAAAGAAGTACCATCAAAAATCGCATTATAGATAAAATAGCCGGTTACATATACATTTCCACTATCATCAACCACTAAAGCCTTTCCATCATCATCACCATCACCTCCACCTTGTTTTACCCATTGCAGGACTCCATTCGTGTCATATTTTGCAATGAATATATCATCTCCCCTTACGGAAGTAAGGGCAATATTGCCAAATGTAGCTCTACTGTAAAAACTACCGGTTATATACACATTACCACTATTATCTACCCCAATACTCTTTCCATAGGAATAACCAAATCCTCCTCCTCGTCTGACCCACTGTAATAAACCATAATGGTTATATTTAGCTACAAAAACATCGTTGCTTCCTATTGATTCAACTCTTGTATTACCAAAAGTAGCTACTCCGGAAAAATTGCCCGTTATGTAAATATTGCCTTGTGAATCAACAGTAATTGCCCTTCCAATGTCAGTAGCTGTACTTCCTGCCTGATGTGCAACAACATCAGGAGACGTATTTTGTGTCAGACAAATCCATTTTCTTCCATTATACATTCGGAGACATTTAAATGAAATATCATAGACCATCTGGCCTTCTTCCGGGGAAGCTAAACTTACGATTTGCTCATATGTTAATTTGGGAGGAGTAAGGCTTGTAGGGGAAATTGTTGCGTTTTGCGACCAACTTGTATAAAACAGGCAATAAAATAAAAAAAAGAAGTAAATTTTCTTCATATAAGGCAGATCATTTAAGCTTAAGAAAAAAATAGGCAACAACTTAAAGGAGTTGTTTTGCCGCTATTAATAATTTGTAAATATAAGCAATCTGAATTACAGTACGATTTGGAAAAGAGCCGTGGGTGCTGCTTTGAGTTCTTAATATGTGGTCTGTGAGGACACTGACCAAGGAGCAAGATGCTATATCAATTTCCTATCCTTTGGTCTGTGTCACACTGACCAAGAAGCAGACAGGAAGAATTGATTTTCTCTCTGCTTTTCTATCGCCTGAACAGGAGTCCCGTTTTATTTATGTTTTCCCAACCGGCTGAACTTATCAACTTATAACTTGGTAATAATTCCAGTCGGTCTTCTCTCATATCAATACCCATAACTAAGCCAAGACCATTTTTGTAAGCAATATCAAGTAATGTCAGAAAAGCATCAGCACGTCCATTATCTTCAAAATGCAAATTTTCCTTGTCAAGATAAAGTAATTCAACATCTTCGCTGCTAATCCAATTTGATACCCCCATCATGTCGTCACAAAAAAACTCGTTCCTGCTGTCAAATTCTCCAATAATACTGTAGGAAAGTGTTTTGAAGTTTATAGTAAAATTTCGCATTACTCCACCTTTGCCAAGAGGAATGTGCGGAAAGAAGTCCGCACACGTTTTAAATATATAGTACTCCATAAATCTGCCAAAGTCCGAATAGCCTTCCAACTGACTCAGATAGAGGCTGCGGTCGTTATGGTTTTTAATCTTGTGAAATTCGCGATGGACCTTAAAAGACGTATCAAATGAATTAGAAATTCTGTTAATTGTTTCAATGTTTTGCCTGATCAGTGCGCTCACCTTTGATTCGGAGAAATGAGCAATTCCACACGTGGTATAGAGTTTCAGGAATTCTAAACAGTCCTCTTCTAAGCTTCCTTTCTCCCCTTTCAATACAGGCACGCGCTCGTTATAGAAAGTTTTATAATCAAATAAATGCAAGGTTGTCCAATATCCCATAGTATGTTGCAGTCTGTCTATAGTACTTTCATAGTCCTTAAAGGTTATTTACCTATTTTTCAGGTTTTTGTTGAAGGCTACTTCAATGGTTAAATACCCTTTTTTGGCGGTACAGGGTAAGTAGTAAATAGTGGACCTTTCGAAGCCTCCGAAATAATCTCCCCCTAAATATTTATCTACTTTGCCTGAATCTAATTTTTCGTGATAATCAGAGCAAAATGGACCCTTACTAAAATCATGATTTGGCAGTAAAAAATGTAATTCTGCTTTACCGTTTATTTCGCCTTTTATATGCATACTGTATGATGTAGAACGAGGGCTCATTACAAAAGGAGTAAAAACTCTTTTTTGACTTGCATCCTCAATTTGATAGGTATCAGTACTAGTGGAAATACAGCTAACTGACAAAAATACCAGTAGAACAGATAGAAAATTATTTTTATAAGCATTAGCCATCCGCCAGGAGTACAAAATTTGGAGTTACATAAACGCTTAGTATCATTAGTAGGTCTGTGAGGACACAGACCACGGAGCAGCTCAATATTTAAAATAAGTCTTGGATTTTGATTTTATGTAATCGCTTTCATTTGGGGCTTGCTGAGTAATTATGTTATAATGTGCTAATATAGTAGATGCCGATTCAGGGAATCCTTTATCGTTGTATGATATTTCGTGTTTATAAAAGTCGCTCCTGTCGTTCATTGCTGTAGGGTTATTTTTAGAAATAGCCAGTATGCTTCCCCAGAGTGAGGTTTGAACTCCATAAAGGGTATTTATTATGGTCCATAACATGGCATTGTGATAAAATGGGTTCTTCATTTTATCATGTTGACTAAATGTATATAAACTCAGTAAAGTCCCGTACTCCATGTATTCTATTTTGAGCAAGTTTAAGTCAGCGTTATAGGTGAAAATTTTCTCACTTATAATTGGGCCTTGCGAATTTCTTTGAGTGGTTAGTTTTAATGGGAGCCCCTCTTTGGAAAATACAAGATTTCTGAAATAAGTTGCGCTATTGCCATAATCGGAGAATATAGTTACCTCATTGTCAGACAGGTATTCGATTTTATGATTAGTGGTCTTTCCGTAATTTTTCACTACTATATCTTCTATCCTATTGCCTTTGTAAGTAATAAAGATGCCGTTAGGTCCAAATATCTCAAGAATGTCAAAGATCCTGACAATAGTTGGTCTTTTTTGAGCGTCATACTCAATTTTTGTCATAGTAGTTTTATCAAACCCTGTTTCAAAGCCCGTTTCAGTTATGTAATCCAGCGCCGGGTCGACGTTGTCTTTTTTTGAACAGGCTATCACTAAAAGAAGAAGAATATAAGAGGAAAGCTTTTTCATCTGAACGTTGTCGCTGCTGATTTAAACGGCAATCAATTTATTAATTCCTTATTTATATACGGATGTGGAGTCACATAAACGCTTGGTATCATTTTATTTCCTTCAATATCCTGAATACAATCTGCTCGAAGGCTACGTTGCCGACATCGTAGATAGGGTACTGTTTCAGTGTTTGGAAATGGTCTGTGGGGACACAGACCACGGGGCAGATTCTAACCGTTTCACCCTTATCCTTTAAATATAATGCAACAATTAAAAGAGCTAAATCCGTACTACTAACTCTATTTGCGTTCAAAATATCACGATGTTTTTGATATTTTGGACTATTAGTGTCTATAATGGAAACAAAGCCTTGTTCGGACGCTTTCGCTATTAAATCTATTCTCTTATCTTCCGATGCTCCTCGCTGTGTAGCCCTATCATTTAGTTCATTAATTACATCAAAGGGAATCTAGAAACGAATTTCCGGGATTCTTAGGCCTAACACCTTTGGTTGTCTTAATATAATGTTTGAATCTAGGACTATATTTACCATTGTTCATGCTTTTTAACAAATAGATAAGAAGAACTTCTATATTTTCCTTTAAGTTGTATAAATGCAAATATTACTCTAATAATTATCCAATTCATTATTTCTATCCTGTACAGGATAGCTTAAAAAGGAATAAGGGTCTATGGAAAAGCACAGACCCAAGAGATATAAGAAAAGTAAACTACTTGTTCGCCGTTACTCTTTAACGTACACAGCAAGATAGGTTATAGTAGGCGCGCCAATTCCTAAACAGCCAGGTTTTTGAATCTGGAAGACTGAATGAAATTTATAGCCTTCATTGGCATGTTGAGTGAATCTTGTTTCAAGATTGGCAATGGCCTTGTTTGTAAACTGTGCTCCGATTTGTTCGATTTTATAGTCCATATTACTGATCAGTTGGTTGGTTTAGTCAATTCGTCAATGCCGCCATTCTCCGGTCGGCATCGTTTGAGTCTGGCTATTGTTAATTTTACTCCCTTTAAAAATCCTTTTTCTCTGAAAGCAAGTTCTGCATAGTGCGAACAGCTTGGGTCAAAAACGCATCTGTTACCAAGTCTATGCGATAGGTTGCCTTGGTAAAAGCGGATAGACCGAATAATGAGGTTTAACCATATCGGTTTGTCAGGGATAGTTAGACTCTCTATTTCTTTATCTCGCTTGGTCAACTTGGCGAAGTGGCGCTCAATCAATACCGCATCTTTGGGGTCTACATTAAATTCAAATGTGTCGTTGCCTATCTTTATATTTTTGGGATCAATCATTTTAAAACGGATTACAACCTTCTTGGGTTTTGTTTTCAAAGGGCAATCGACATGCTCTATGTGCAATGCATAAAACGCAATGTTAGCAAAAAAACATGTTATTTATTTAGCTCCCGCAAAAAAGTTATCAAGCGGCATTCTTGATTGAATATCAAAAAGTTACAATGAAGAACTCTACACAGTAAACCAATGCATGCTTACCTATTGCAGTTACTTATGCACTTCTCGTATGTCTTACTTTTACCCTACTTATTGGAGATTATTAAAACTATACCGAAAGGAGATATAGGTTGGCATATTATTGTACCTACCCTTAATTCTCATTGCCCAGCAGGAACAGCCGGATTATATTTTAAACGTTCGTTTTCTGTGGTTTTGAAGTCCAGAAGCTCTTTGGTGGTTTGGAGGAGTTGTTGCTCCAGCTCTTGCCTTCGGTGTTTTTGAAGCTTTTCGGTTTCAGATAGGAGCGGCTCTTCGGTGAATAATTGGCCGGTGGATACGCCCAAGATGGCGCTTAGTGCATAGAGGCGGTTTGCTCTTGGGAGTGTGCCTTTGGTGATCCAATTTAAAACTGTGGAGGGCTTTATGGCGAGCATTTTGGCGATATCGTTTTCGGTTAGCCCTCGTTGAATCATTAAGTGAATTAGATTTTTGGAAAATTGATTCATTCGTTACTTCTGACCCCCGGCTGTTGCGGATTTACTTCTTAATTCTTCGTTTTCACGGGTTTTGTACTTGAGCAGCTCTTGTGTTGTTTTCAAAAGCTCCCGCTCCAATTCTCTGATTTTGTCTTCTTCTTTTGAGTCATTTATGAAAACGGGCGTTTCACTGTCGATTTTTCCGAAAATCCAATCTAAGTTGACTTTGTGGACACTATGAAGTAAGTATACAGGTTTTCCTGAAATGTTTCTTCCCTCCTTAATTGCCATATTATAGTTCGACTGAGACATGCCAATTGATTTTGCAAACTCAGTTTGGCTCATTTTCAAAAACTTCCTTAAAATCTCAATTCTTTGGTTTTCAGAGACTTCCATTGATACACAAATTTTATGGGAATTTTTATCACAATATAATTTATTTTTATCAATATTATGATAAAAATTTGTCATGCCATTTTAACATTATGCAATATACGATACTATGAAAGTCATCGCAAAAGTATTGAGCAAACGGCCATGAAGCCCATTCGGGATAGACTGATAGAGCGCTTTATTTATGCCCGCGATCAGGTAGGAGCCGATTGGATGCAGGGGGCGGCCTCGGCGGTGTCGAGCAAACGAAGAGCCAGCGCCGACCGTCTGGAGCGCGTGGTGCTTGGATTGGAGAAAATTGCCGGTATTCAAAACCCACCTATCCTGAATCCCACTACCATCGCACTGAGCCTGCCGGCAGAGAAGTAGAGGAGCAAGTCGTTTCATAGAATTTGTTTTTTGCTCAAAGATTGATTGAACGGCTATGAAACAAAAGGACACAAAAAAGCCCGTCGATTGGATCAACGGGCATAAGTATTGGTAACAAAGAAATCGTTAGGCAGATTCTTTGTACGGAATAGCCTTGATCAGCCGAATATCGTTGAGCTCATGAATGACTCTGACATTTTCGGGAGGGATGATGCCTCTGCGAATCCAGTTGGTCACTACGTTTGTGCTTTCGATGTCAAACCGCCGTGCGTATTCCTTGGCAGTGACCCATTCAACCAGATTGACAGTTTCACCATTTAGGATCAGGTAGTTTTCGGCTTCCTGACGGGCAGCTCTTGACTCGGCCAGAGCCGCCTGAATTTCTGATCGTATGTCCATAGTATTAAAGTCCCTTTTTAAGTTTTTCGATGGTTTCTTCATTCTTTAAGATTTCGTCAAGAATCTCGTTTACTTCTTCTTCTGTGATCTTGGTGCCGTAGCTTTCGAGAAGTTTCCTGAGTTGCACATTTGCTCGTTCCAGCCTGGCAATTATCAATTCCAGTTGTTTGTTCATTTGTCGTATAAAAGTACCATTTGTTCCATAACGGAACAAACAAAAGTTGATTTATTTTCCAAACACCATATCTCCCAGCGCGTCGTTTTCGTCGCGATAGGCTGAATCAAAATACTGCTCCGTGATCTGGATGCTGCTATGGCCCATGGCATCCGATACTGCATGAATGTTGCCGTTTGAAGCTCGGATGGATGGCATTGTTGGCAAATGTATGGCGGCCTGTATGCATACTGAAGCGCGGTATCTGAAGCTTTTCTGCGATCTCGTACAGGTGCCCGTTCATTTGCGCGTTAATGCTTTCGATGTGATCACGAAACTCCTCGGCAGATACCTTCTTACGATTCAGTTTAATAAAAGGCAGTATGTAGTCCGTTGATTTAAGATTGACCGACATTTATCTGAAATATTTCAAAATGGGCAATGCCTGCGTTAGTATCTTTTTAGAGCAAAACTTGTGACCTTTGCTGGTGTAATACTCGCATCGGCCGTCTTTGATGGTTGACCAGGTAAGCAGCAACAGATCTGTAACGCGGGCACCCTGCAAATAAAACCCCAACATGAACGCATGGCGGCTATGAAAAGCTGCGGTACCGGGTCGTAGGTTAAATTGCTCTACGCTGAGCAGCTCTTTCATATTGAGTCGACGTCGAATCGTCTTTTCTTTCTTGAGCTTGATCCGCTTCCAGGGATTTTTATCAGTCTCATTCACTTCATCGACCAGTGCTTCATTGTACGTTGCCCGAAGATTCTTCATGGCGTTGTATATGGTGTTGGTAGCATTACCGAGTTTCTTTAGATACCGCTGATAGGACTTGAGAAGGTCGTAATCCAACTCAGGAAAAAGCAAATCTTCCTGCTTCAGGAATTCTTTGAACTTATTAAGTGTGGATTGCAGGTTGGCTTTGGAAGAAGGGTTAACGGTTTCATCGGCTCGTTTTTGAGCGTACTCAATGAAACTATCGCCCGATATCTGTTTTTTCAAACGCTTTTTAAGTTGGCTTGCCGTGAGCGGTTTTTCCTGAATTTGGCTGCGCAATGCTTCCTGCTGCGCTTCCAGAACCTTCATTTTAATGGCGGCATTGATCGGAACGTGTAGCGGATTGGATCTCTGCACTTCTTTTTTTTCGGGGTTCCAATCGGCTAATGGAACGGCATATTCCAACGTAATTCTTTTTAATTTTTCGGTTATGGGAGATCCGTATTTGAATGGTATGCAAACCATGCTTATTCGGGCGGTTATTAAGTTCCGGAGTGACGGTCATTACTGAAACATTTTGGGTACATCATGGTACGTGGTGGTGCGAAATAAAACAAAAAACGCCTTAGAATTGAATCTAAGGCGTTTTTCATATTACGTTGTACTATGTCGTACTAATTCTGTGCACCCGAAGGGACTCGAACCCCTATCGATGGTACCGGAAACCACAATTCTATCCATTGAACTACGGGTGCAGCAATATGTCAATTCCTTTGAATGAACTTTGATGGTTATGTCCAACTATCCACTCAAACGGGCTGCAAATATACAATATTGTCTTAAATTGCAAACAGGTTTTATACGTTTGTCTTTTCAGTTTTGCTCCCTTTCACTCATCAACAGAAGATTACATGAAAAAAATTATTCTCCCTATTTTTATTATTGCAGCCTGTCTTGGCAGTTTTTTACTCGGAACTTCCTACCGCTCGGCTGATCAACCTGTTACCTCCGACATTGCCAATTATGCCTCCAAAGTCTTTGGCATTGAGTTTAGCACTGCCGAGCGCGATTCGATGATCGACAATCTTAACAATCAACTCAAAGGGTTTGATAGGGTACGCAAAATTACCCTTACCAACGATGTAGCCCCTGCCCTTTTGTTTGACCCGGTGCCGACGGGTTTTGAGTTCGAAAAAGTAAAAAGACCATTTAAAGTCGGTGTGTTACAAAAAGTCCATTTACCGGCTGTACAAGACAGTTTGGCGTATTATACTGTGGCAGAATTGGGCGAATTGCTCCGAACTAAGCAAATTTCATCCGTTGAGCTTACTCAGTTTTTTATTGCCCGACTTAAAAAATATAGCCCAACGCTGCTCAATGTCATTACATTAACCGAGGAGTCGGCCCTCCAACAGGCAGCTCAGGCTGATATAGAAATCAAAATCGGAAAATACCGCGGACCGTTGCATGGAATTCCCTATGGAGCGAAAGATCTATTGGCGAAAAAAGGCTATCCTACCACATGGGGCTCCAATATCTATAAAAATCAGCAATTACCTTATGACGCTACGGTTATCCAAAAACTTGAAAAAGCAGGCGCTGTATTGATTGCCAAAATGTCATTGGGAGAATTTGCCATGGGTGATGTTTGGTTTGGCGGTATGACGCGCAACCCTTGGGATACTAAAACCGGTGCGAGCGGTTCATCGGCCGGTTCAGGTTCAGCGGTTTCGGCAGGCTGTCTGCCTTTTGCGATTGGAACCGAAACCCTCGGTTCTATTGTATCTCCTTCTACCGTCAATGGCGTTACAGGCTTACGTCCAACATTCGGACGGGTGAGCCGTTTTGGAGCTATGGCCTTAAGTTGGAGCATGGATAAAATTGGGCCGATGACCCGTTCCGTCGAAGATTGTGCATTGATCTTTAATGTTATTCAAGGCCCTGACGGTAAGGATGCTACGGTAAAGGATTTGCCTTTTAACTACGAACCGTTAAAAACATTAAAAGGAATTCGGATCGGGTATTTAAAGAAAGCCTTTGAGTCCAATTATCCCAATCGTGCCAATGATTCACTTACATTGCTAAAATTACATGCATTAGGTGCTGAGTTAGTTCCGTTTGACCTGCCCTCCTACCCCATTGGAGATTTGACAATTACCATCGGTGTTGAAAGCGGAGCCGCTTTTGACGAACTAACATTGACTGACAAAGACGATCAAATAGTACGCCAAACTAAAAATGCATGGCCAAATCGGTTTCGTTCAGCACGATATATCCCGGCGGTAGAATACGTTCAAGCCCAGCGTGTCCGCACTAAAATGATTCAGGATTTATTCCAAGTACTGAAAAAAGAACGTTTTGATGTTTACATCACGCCAACGTATGCAGGCGGTAACTTAACTTATACCAATCTTTCCGGCCATCCAAGCCTTTGTCTGCCTAATGGATTCAACAAAAACGGACTTCCCGGCAGCATTACTTTTACGGCACAGTTATATGCGGAAGCCAAATTATTGGCTACGGCCAAGGTGTATCAGGATGCTACTTCGTGGCACAAAAAGCATCCTAAACTCTAGATTTTCGACACACAAACAGGATGCTATTAAAAATTTACGGCATTCTGTTTGTGTTTTACGACGCAATATGTTTATTTTTTGAGAACACATTGGCAAAATCAGTTCGGTAAAGATTAACAAGAAAATGTAAAAATTACCGGGATCATTAACTGTTATTCGGCAGGAAAAAATACTTTATGCATTTTAAACAGTTCTATCAATTTATTCCTCCTACGACGTGCGATCTCGACGATTTTCCCATTTGGAAATGTTATACTAATTCGATCGATCGTACAGTGCTGCAAATAACCTAAATTCACAAGATACGACTTATGAATACGGACAAAACCATGCCATTCCAACAATGGGACATAACTTCTTAAGGGCAATGTAGTAAGTACCTGCTCGCCGGTCTCTAAATAAAACAACGTATAGTTCCCTTGAGCTCTCAAAAACAAAATCCGCTTAGGATCGATCCTATTTTCACCGTCTTTGGTTTGAAAGCGCGGCAAATTCACCATGCTTTCAAACGGGGTAGTACTAAGAAAAGTAGTCATGCTCTCTTATTTTTCATTATCGATGCGTTTACTCCCGCACCTTTCTTTAATCCTTCCTGCCTTTAAGACTGCGTCATCAGCAATGTGGTCACACCAAATAATTTTATCAAGTATAAAAAAGCCTCTTTCGGTAATTTTTGTCATTCAACTATTTCTTCAATGCAGTATAAAATCGGTAAAATCCGAAGCTATGACGTTATCTCAAATGCCGCATTCTACGGCCGGTAGCTGCAAAATGTCATGAGTGCAGGCTTTTTATGGTATTGGAATTAAGTTTGATTTGTTTTAACGTAGGTACATATACGTTAAAAATTATCACCGATAACACACGAAAGAATGCAAAAGCGGTTGATTGTCCTACGACAGCCTTATTAAAATACCATCCAACTTTCCATTATTTCTATCAGCAGGCAGTTTTAACAAAAACAAAACATAAGCCCCAAATACCATTTCGTTGAATTTATTAAGCATTACGTAGTATAAACATCCCTGCCCGAGCAAATTGCCTTTGCCAAAAGATAAAAATTTGCGAAGCTTGTAAAGGCCGTATAGATAATCAATCTATTTCAGCTTATTGGCTGATTAAATCGGTAAATCCGAAATTCATGATTCTGATAATTAAATCCAATTCCATTTATAGCACTTCATAACCTTCCAAAGTACAATGTGTACAACAGCATAAAATTATGTAACTTTTTTTCAACAAAAAATGTCATAAATAATTATCAATAAAATATAAAAAATCACTAATATAAATTACAATATGAAGCCTAAATTCTATTTTTTTTCTATTTTAATAAGCATAGCTGGGAGCACATTTTTAAGCGCACAAGCTCCTCCAAATTTAACCTCCAATGTTGATCTGACATCCTGTAGTGGGTGTACCGATTTTGCTCCGGGTGCCTTTTTTTCGACGACCACTCAAATTGTCAATGCGTTTAATTTTGCCCGAAGAGCGGAAGAAACCCAATTGGGGCTTCCTGCCAACTCCCTGGGAAATTTAACCCTTCCCGCCACCTACGGCACGTTATCCGACGATCAAAAGGGCCTCTATATCCTCAATGCTGAAAGAATGGCAAGAGGGGGACAAACCTATACGGTTCCCGCTACCGTTACTCCCATCGGCAAACCCGTAGAAGGGGTGGAAAATACCTTGGATGGCGTAGCCCAATCTTTTGCCCAGTACCTTTTCGATAACAACCTCTTTGGACATATCGGCGCCGGCGGCAGTACTCCAACTGACCGAATCAATGCCGCTTTCCCGGCCAATTGTCGCGAATTTATGGGAAGAGCCGAAAATATTTACCGAGCCTGTGGCGGCTCAACTACATTTGCCGTTGAGCAGGCCTTATTTGGGTGGATCTATCGTGACGCAGGCTCATCGTGGGGGCACCGGGAAGCAGCCTTGATTCAGAATGTCGACGCAAGCGGTAATACGGGCTATAATGATAACCGAGGAGCGGCCGGCAATGAAGGTTTTATCGGCATCGGCATCGTTAACGGTTCAGGCTATACCCCCTGCGGGGCATTACCTGCCCGGTTGGTCGTGCTCAATATCATGGACCCAACCAATGACGCTGCCTGTACCTATAGTATACAAAACAATCCTTTGCCGGTAAAACTTGTTTCTTTTAATGCTTACCCTGAAAATAATCAGGTAAATCTGAAATGGGTTACTTCGCAAGAATCCGGAAGCAGTCACTTTGCACTCTATCGAAGTACAGACCAATTGAAGTCATTTCAGCACATCGCAGAAGTAAAAGCAAAAGGCAATTCCGAAGAAAAAATTCAATACACCTTTACCGATAGCTGGCCTAAGTTAGGAGTAAACTATTATCGACTGATGCAGGTCGATTTGGACGGCCGTCAAGAAGCCTCCCGTTGGGTTGCCGCTGTTATGGAAGGTATAGAGCAGAATGATGAGATCAAAATATATCCCAATCCGGCCACTTCCAACGAAACCATTCAAATAATGGGGGCAGAACTGTCCTCAATGGAAGTAAATTTGATGGATATGCAAGGCCGCACTCTTTCAGGTACAAAGCGCTTTGTAGAGGAAGATAAAATGGAACTCGTGCCCAAAGCGGTTTTAACTCCCGGAGTGTATATGATTCACTTTAAGAATGCTACAAGATCTCTGGCAAAAAAAATCATTATCAAATAACGCCGCCCCCAAATACAGCATTATTCTCTGCTTTGCATTCAAAAATTATCAAAATTCAATCAACCATAAAGCATATCATTCCTTTATACTATTCCTGTGTGAATAGGAAAAAGTCAAAAACATAGTTTGAATGATATTATCCATTACTATTTATGAAACCGATCAATCGCTCCGCCAAAAGGAAATATCAATCTCCTAAATTGAAAAAAATAGGTAAAGTAACAACGCTTACAATGAAAGCCGGTTCTACCGCAGATGTCCTGACCTCTTATACCCCCTGATATGTTCATATCCGAAATGTGCCTCTTCGGCGTTTGTCTTCAAAGCTTACTTTAGCTCCGGCACTGTCTTATAAAGGTCTGCGTAGCAACAATTATCGTCACTAAAGTGCCAGATTCGGTAGTAGAACACTATCGAATCGGGCACTTCACTTTAGTATTATTGTAATTTCATCATGTAAAAATATGAATACACCCTTATTTTCATATTAAGTTCTCGTGCGCATTTATTTTAAATACCACGCAGAGTCGCCAAGACGCTAAGATGTTCATTGACTCTTTGCCGCACACTCTGCGTGAATAATTGTGCCGTATTGCATAAGTAATTATTATTTCATTTAAAAGGTATAGAAGTTTCGCTGAATTCGCTTAATTGGTGTACCAAACGCCGGACTTTCACCTGTTAAAAATGATTAATTTGAATATGAAAAATCGTACGCCTTATTTACTGTCAGTTCTCACATTTTTGTTTGGTGTTATTTTAATGCCTGTGAAAGCACAGAACGCCCTGAAGGTGATCAACTTAAAAACGGCCAAAGACCTTCATTCTTTTTTTCAATTTACCGGCAATGACATCTTACTGATCGCGGGCCACCGTGGAGGCCTTGCCAAAGGATTTCCCGAAAATTCAATTGCTTCGTTTGAACATACCCTTCAGCATACACCGGCATTTTTTGAGATTGACCCCCGACTCACCAAAGACAGCGTCATAGTACTGATGCACGATGCAACCCTCGACCGCACTACCAACGGCAAAGGGAAGCTCTCCGATTACACGTATGCAGAACTGAAAAAACTCCGTCTGAAAGATGCCGAAGGAACCATAACCGATTATGAGATTCCAACGTTGTCGGAAGTGATAGAATGGGCGCGCGGCAAAACGATCCTGAACCTTGACCATAAAGATGTGCCTCTAAAAATGACCGCCGCACTGATACGTAAACACAATGCACACGCCTTCGTTATGCTGACGGTCCACAAGCCGGAAGAGGCCCGATTTTATATGGATGCTGCCAAGAACAGCATGTTTTCCGCTTTTATAAAATCCAATAAAGAACTGGAGGAGTATGAAAAAGCCGCGATTCCGTTCACCCAATTGATCGCTTACATCGGCCCTCTTGTAAAACCTGAAAATCGGGAATTGTATGACGCGTTGAATAAAAAAGGAACGATGTGCATGATTTCAGCCGCTTCATCTTATGATAAGTTAAAAAATGCGGAAGAAAGAAAAGTTGCCTATGTTTCCATTGCCAAAGACGGCGCTTCCATCATAGAATCGGATTATCCCGTTGAAGTAGCCGAAGCCATCAGGGATTTATTAAAAAACGACAGTCCAAAACGAAGATTCTTCACAAAACAGTGAGCTGAATCAGCGTCAGGGATAAAGGCAGCGAAAAATTTAGCCTTTAGAGTATGCCAATTCATTTCTCCTATTGACAAAATCATTATTTCTAATTTACTTTGCATTTAAAAGTACTTTTAAATAATTAAATGACTTTACATAAGCCGTACCTGATCGTTGCCTTTGTATTGTTGGTAACCGAAATTTTAATCGCCCTCTTTGTGAAAGATACTTTTATACGCCCCATCGGCGGCGACTTTTTGGTTATTATTTTACTATATACTACCGTTCGGGGATTTACCAGTTTCAAGTTATACGAAACATTGATAGGTGTTTTGCTCTTTTCTTATGTGCTGGAAACCTTGCAGTATTTCAACATTGTAGAGATGCTGGGACTGGAAAAAATCAACATTGCGAGGGTTGTCATAGGTACCTACTTTGCATGGGAGGATATACTTGCCTATACCGCCGGTGCGCTGTTTGTGCTGATTGTTGAAACAAGATTTAATCCAAAATTATCAAAATGAATTATTTTGTAGCGCCTGATTCCATTGTCAGGAAAATATGGGGAAAAGATGATACGATACTTTTCATCTTTGCGGGGGCATCGGCTGAATTTGCTTTAAACAAGGCAGTGGACTGGCTTTATTTCACCGGCAAATTACCTTCCGATCCGCTGGGGCGTTTATTTTCAACCGTTTCTTACGCCCGTCAGATCATTTTTGCTGACTATGATCAGGCGCTTTTTGCCATTAATAAAATTACTTCTATCCATCAGGCCGTTGAACAAAAACGGGCCGCCCAAATTCCTGATTGGGCTTATCGTGATGTCCTTTTCATGCTGATAGATTATTCCATACGATCTTTTGAATTATTAGAACGAAAACTAACCCCGGAAGAAAAAGAAGATATCTTTGATGTATTTTACCGGGTAGGGTCCGGCATGGGAATCAGTGGCTTACCCACCAACTTTCATAGCTGGCAACAAATGCGTGAGGAACACATTCAGGAGCATTTACTGGCGAGCGCTTTTACCGTTGATCTTTACCGACAGTATAAAAAACATTTAGGTACAATTCGGTTTTTTATTCTCAAACAAGCTCAAATTTTAGTCGTTCCCCAAAGAGTAAACAAGCTTCTGCGGCTAGGAAACACTCCTATTTTTGCATCAGTGATTATCACCTATAAATTTTTACGGTTTCTGAAAGTGGAGAACTACCTCAAAAATATGCTCCTGCCGGAGGCCTATAAGCCGCAAATTGCTGCATTGAACACCGCATAGTATCTTTTCAGGAAAGCAATGTAACGCGCCGGGGAGTTATTGCCAATGTGTCTAACGCTGCACTTTTCCATCACTTATGCGCATCCACGATCGGAAACTGTGCAATACGCAGCGTAGTACAGCTGTAAGGAATCAGGGTAATATGTTCCGGCGGCGTTCCCGGCTCTAAAAGGGGAATTTATTTTTTCACCCTAACATACTTTTCAATATTTATTCTGTTTATTCCTGCACTTTCCACTTTCTCCACTCCGCGCTGAATGAGCGTATCATTGGCAATGTCGATGGCAAAGATGAATTTGTTTCCCTCCCATTCCCGGGCGCTGCAATAATCCAACTGCTCGGTATAGACACTGCCACTGAGTGAATACGTGCCTCCTCCCGAAGAAAAAACTGCCGTTGAATCCTTGCCTTTCTTCAAATCATGGTGCAAAAAAGCGAAATGAGTTTCGTTAATGATCTTAATAAAGGAGCTGTTTTTGGTGTAATCCGTCACAACAGTATCCCCTTTTTCGATAAGCGTTCCGGTAATGAGTTGCCATGTACCTACGATTGGTACCTTTTTATCTTCATTTTCCTTTGGTGCCACACATGATACAAGCGTGGCGAGCAATAGAACAAATCCATTTACATTTTTCATAAAAGCAGTTATTAATTTTCAAAATTACGTGAAATTATTCGTCTGTTGTTTGCCCCCGGATGGGGTCAGACGTTTGTAGAGAATGCCCTTTGTTTCTACAAACGTCTGACCCCATCCGGGGCAAACAAAATTCTGATTATGCAACGGGAATTTGTTACTTTTCCTGAGAAAAACTACGGTCTTCCGCCAGATTTTTTATAAACCGGTAAAGGCATGACCAACATTAATTCGTCAATATGCTCACGTATCCGGTCGATGGAAGCCTGAATGACCAAATACCCGTGGATCGTATTGGAAGGTGATTTCCATTGATTGCTTCCATCGGCAGCTACATAACAATGACCGTCTTTTTTAACCGTAAAAAATGATCCTGCGCCTTCCACCGCTTCCAATAAAGCGATCTGATCCCAACCGGCTCTGCCTTTGAAATTGTTGTATAACTCGTAAGCGCGATAGATCGGACTGTCGGGTGGACAGGCCGCCTTGAAGAGCGCACCGCCCGTGATGATTTGGTTGCCGACTTCCCAACCGGCAAAGGTGACGGGCAGCGTCCATTTGGCAAG
Source organism: Runella sp. (assembly GCF_965279615.1). Lineage (NCBI taxonomy): Bacteria > Pseudomonadati > Bacteroidota > Cytophagia > Cytophagales > Spirosomataceae > Runella > Runella sp. Next base: position 2,643,368 of record NZ_OZ257252.1, read on the forward strand.
ACAATTAACGGTTGAAGCAGGGTCAGGTCGGTAGAAATTGGCTTCTTTTCCTGCCGGAAACTGTCCTCCCATGCATGACCAGCGCTTTACTTTTTTTCTGACCAATTCAATGCCGCTGAGTTTACTGATCCTGTCCGGGGCCGAATCCAGCAACCGGCTCAAACTCGTCAAGTGACCAATGGTGATGATAACTACGCTACCATCCTTTTCGGCGGCAAGTAAACGGCGATAGACTGCGGTGCCGTCTTCGGCGGCGGCATTGGTAGGGTACCGGTTCGGAAATGATTGCGTAATTTGTTGGGTGTATTTTGAAAAAGTCTTCAGCGAGTCGCGTTGACTAACCCCGATCGGAATATTTTTACGTCCAAAATAAGTATTGATCGCATCCGTACAACCGGCACTGTATGCTTCATCGCTGGTGACGATCACGCCCAGTATGCGTATTTTGCCTTGTTTTTCATAAGCATGCAACATCGCCAAAGCGCCCGCATCGTCAACATCGGAATCCATGTCTGTATCTAAAATGACAGGGATAGGCATTGCCAAAGGAGTTGCCCGGTCGGCGTTGCTGTTTGTCTGAATTACTGCTAGAAATAAGCCCCAAAAAAGGATTCGAATCATTATGAATAAAAAGTGGTTTTGGTTAATTTTATGCTGTTTCCGAAAAGCGATGTAAGCATATAATCAAAACGCAATTTTTAGATTTTATACTTTTTTTGAGAGAATTTGAAACAAATGAATTTACAAAATCCCGATAAAAACACTACCCCGAAACTGTTTCGGGGTAGTGTTTTTATGAAGGAGATGAATGATTATTTCACTTTTTTGATCACAAAAGGAATACACAGGTCGTCGGGACAACAATTGGTCCCCGAAACGATAATGATCGGGCAGCATCCTCCGGCGGGGCAAGTACTGTTCTGTGCGGTGAAAGTATAGGTTCCCGTTTCGCTTAACAATACAGAATTTCCCTGCGCAATAGCCGTTGGACTTCCGTCCTTAAACCATTCCACATTTGTATACTTTGCCGGAACGCTGACCTGTACCTTTTCAGTAGGACAGAGCGCAAACGGAACGCTAAAACATTGGCGATCCAAATCATCTTCGTTATCTTTTCCGTTCTTTGGCGTGGAGTCTATGTCCTTTTCATTGGTTTTTGAAATTTCTGCCGTATTGGGGTGAACACCCACCTGCGTAGCTTTTACCTGATAGGTCAGTGTAACCGTATCTCCATTGGCTTCAATGGTTCCGATATTCCACGTAATGACATGACCTGAAATACCCGCCGTTCCGCGACTTGCCACAAAAGATCCGGCCAATACCTGTACCGTAGTAGCCACAGAATCCGTTACTTCTGCTCCTGTAGCGGTGGTACCGCTTTCGTTCCATACGTTGATGGTGTATGTCAACGTATCTCCAAGCTGTGCTATCTTTTTATTAATGCTTTTCTTGAGCGCCAAATCTACAATACAGTCAGGACCGCCGGTTGTACGCGTCACCGAAACCGTATCGGTACACCCTCCCATAATTGTGTATACAAACCGATAGACGCCGTCATTTGTCAGACCAGTTACAACTCCCTGATTGGTTACAGTAGCAGTACCGGGATTTCCCGCCGCCGCCGACCAGGTACCTCCCGCCGGACTGAATCCGATCAACGTAGTTGTGGTGGATGGTGCGCAGATCGTTTGATCGCTGCCCGCTTGCGGCTGAGTGCAGAGCACTCCCATATCCAGCGTATGATTTACTACACCATAGTCGTCGGTGGTAAACGTGATACCCGGTGCCGTATTTCCGGCCAACGTGATCACCTGTGCGTCTGAATCATTAAGATCATTGGCATGGGTAACGGAGCTGTTTAGGATGGTAAGCCCATAAGACAATCCATTAACAGTCAATGCATTATTAGCAAACTGCCCACCTGTTCCGAACAAAATCACATATTGAGTAACAGGTAATAAAGCAGTATCTGCGCCCGTACCGCTCCAACTGCCACTGCCGATCTTGCTTTTGGAAGAGAAATAATATTCTCCCTTGGCATCGGTGGTCGTGGCAGCAATGAGGGTACTGCCTTTGTATAGCGAAACATTGACCCCTGCCAGTGCCAATTCACAGGCATCCTGAATACCGTCTTTGTTGGTGTCGATCCAAACACGGTTCCCAACTTCTAAATAATGCGGCAGGTTACAGGCCAGATCTAAACCACCCAATCCCGTTGACTTTCCGAAAGTACCGTCTAAGTTATTGTCAAAAGGAGTAAGGTAAATGGCATAGGCATCATTGGTCAAACCCGTTTGGTTGTTCATCCATCGAACTCCGCCGGACCAGGGAGCAAACGCATGAGGGGTTCCGCTTCCGGTGGGGTCCATTACCCCCGCCACTACTTCGCCCGTTCCGGGACGCAACGCCAGCGCTCCTAAGCCGTTTTCGGCATGATATAATCTGCCTGTCTCAACGCTTCCTGCATTGTCGTTATAAAATTCGCCAAAACCGGGCCCTTGATTATTGTTGGCTCCATAGCCAATGGAAGGGCCGGCCTTGCCGTTATTTTCCAACACAAAAACACCATTTTTAGCATATGCTCTCAGAAGATCGCCACCTACCTGACCACTATACAAATTGTGATCATTGTGATCAGTACTGTAGTTTTTAAATCCTGTTTGCATACCGGTACGATCCATCAACCCCAAAATCAATGAACCGTCGATATCAAATTCCATGTCACTAAGTATGGGTGTAGGGTAGGAAATAAAACTTGACTGAAGCGCCAAAAATGTATTGAAATCATCGGTCCAGGGATACCATCCTGTCGAATTGGGCAGTTCATGATTGCTGAAGCCTTTTGGATAGGTCAATGGAAAATCAAGAACCGGAGTGGCATTGAAAGTGGAAGTAGCGGGATCGAATACAAAAACGGCAGCGCGCAGATCAGAACGCGACTGACTGATCGAAGCATCGCAAACGGAACCGATATACACATGATCTTTGTAGAATTTAACGGCCCAAGACCGTTGTTGACTGCCCGTACAACTTATACTCGGAACCGCATAAGGCCCGCCTTTTAAGGTGATCAACGATTTATTATGAGATGGGTCGGCATTGTAAGCCGTCAGATCCAATGCATACAATGAATTATCGTACAAATTCATCATATACAGCGTGTTGCCGTCGGCAGATAAATTCATTCCTCCGATACCGATCTTACCAACAGCCGCAAATGCCTGATCATCTCGGGAAGAGAATGCTTTTTCACCGTGGAGGTCTCGGTCGCTGTTAGAGGCGATACTGCCCACATTTATGTTAAAGGGAGCACTCCCCAAATTAATATATTCGGGAATAGAGGGATTGGAAGGATCGCTTATATCCGTTAAGTAAATAGCGTCAATTCCGCCCGGACCTAAACCGGAATGCCGTTTTACGGTAGCGGCACTGAACAATACCCGCGCGTTTCGGTTATAGGCCTGTCCCCAGGTAGTTCCAATGTATTTAGCGCTGACAGTTAACGTATTGGGAAGCGGCGCAGCGCCACCGTAAGAATAAGGGAAACCGATGAGTGCATTGGCATCAGATGAATTCCCGACCGCTAAAGGATCGCCCATAATGTAGGTCGGAACAATGATCAACGGATCGTCCTCACAATAATCCTGCGGGTCACTGATCCCCAGATCAACATCACAACGTCCGGACTCTACAAATTGCACACTGGTACGGCTATTACTTCCCTGTAGCGTAGTACTGCCTTTGTAAGCCGCAGGAATAGTGGTAAATTCTACCCGGACAGGATAAGCAAGTGATGCGCCGGTAGTCCATGTACCGAAAATATCTGTAGTGGCCACTACGGGGCTACCCGTACAGGGATAGATCGTCACCGTAACACCCCCTACTCCGTTGGTTTCGCCTGATTGTATCACTCCGTCGGCATTATAATCATTAAAGACGCGCCCTCCCAACCAACCGGCCTGACACACTTGCGGTAAACAGCTTGCCGGAGCGGTAAAAGAAGCGGTAGCAGAACAATTGGCGTCAGAGAAGAAAGCTGCGGTAATGGTTCCGGGTGCGCCATTAGCGTCAATTTCAAAAGCTACTACCTGAGGTGTCACAATGGTTTGGTTGCCGCCGGGAGCCAAAATGCCGCCATAACTGTAATCAACCGGAAATGTTCCGGGCTTGATGGTTCGTACTTGGGTACCCAAGGTGACACTGATGCTGTCAGAATTCGGATTGATCCAGCCAACTTCAACACTAACGGTGGATTTACCGGCACCGTTGACCACATAACATCCTGACACCAAGACTTTATTGATGGTGATTGAACATTGACTATACGCAACAGAAAAGCATAGTAAATTAAAAATCCCTGACAATAACCAACAAAGACCGGTACGTAATTCAGGCAATGAGGCGGTAACCAATTTGTTCATAACGGAGTCTAATTAATAAGTATTCAAGTAGAATTTCCCTTTACCGGTGCAGCAAGGTAAGGCACTAAAAATGATAGTTGGCGTTTGGTTTTTCACGCAAATCCGAAGGGCAATAATTATACCAATTTCGAATCAAAAATATACCATTCGTTAACTTGGCCTAAATCAGGGGTTAGCAAAAAAAATAAGGTTAAAGTCCTTTGCTAAATGGAGATATAAAAGAAGAAAAAAAACAGGAAGCTACTTCCCAACAAATAACATGCCAATTAACGGCCTTAGGCCCAAAAAGAAGTATATCCGGAAAAACAATACGCCGTCGAACCTGTGTCAGCATTTTTTTTAGTCATGTGCTTATTCACGTTCTTTTCATGCAGTTATAGCCTGTTTTTAATTCGCGGCGACATGGCAGCAATTGTACTTAAAAATATCCCGATAAATCAATAAAATAGCTCGGTAAACGGCCTACTGTTTTGCACCCTGTGTGGGCACTTTTTGTTGGTTCGTTGATTTATAATCACGGCTTATGAAACGCATATCTTGAAGGGGAAAAAAGTAGTTGAGAAAATATTTCCCGGTATTGCATCACTTCCCGGATCATTTTGGGCAATTATTTCTCCAATTTCCGAAAAAAGAAGGTGTTTTTAGGATTATTGAGACCCGGAATGATTTTTTTCAGTAATTGTATCTCATAAGGTAAAGGGTTTAGGAATGGGGTAAAGGGAGTGTCAATGATACTCTTTTTCTTTAAAAAACTAAAAAGGGGGCATCTCTCAGGTGCCCCCTTTTTAATATTCTATCCTCCGAAAAATGTTAATTACTCATACGCCTCTATTTTAAATATCACACAAAGCTGCCAAGATGCTAACAATATGAGCATCATGCATTTCCATCTTTTCCGCAGCGGTGGACCGCCACTCTGCGGCGTTGCATGAACAATAACGTTTTTTATATTCTTATTCAGCCTCAAATCACCTCATTATCAATTGACTTTTCAGCTTTTGTTTCAGTTCTGTATGCCGTCGGCGGGCTACTTCGATCACCTTCCCGTTGGGCAAGCGAAGTTCTCGGTTTTGTTTCAACCGGCAGTTGCCCAAATAATATCCGTTGACCATATAGGATTTATGCACTCTGATAAATCCACAGGCTCCCAATAAAGGAGCATAGAAGCTTAGCGATAACGATGTAACCACTTGCTCACCGTCGGCCAAATGGAAAATCGTGTAATTCAATTGCGCACTCAGGTAGATAATGCGGCGCGAGTCGATGATACGTTCGCCCGATTTGGTTTGAAAACGCGGCAAACGCAACGTGCCTTCAACATTTGGGATAAGTGTAATTCCGCTCATGATCTTAAATTCCGTTGAATGGTTGGAGAAATACTCCCGGATACTCAAAGTATCCGGGAGTTGATTGGAAGGTCTCAAAACTAATTGCACCCTGCCATTTGAGTAATGAAAATTACGCCGGTATCCGCCAGAAATCCGGGATTGAGCGTGATGGAATCACCTGCCCGGTAGGTTACAACTGCCGCAGCCGTCAGTTTATTAGTGGCCGTGATGGTTTGCCCGGCTTGTTTCGTACCCGCGTTGGTACTGATATCATTGGCCGGGCTAATCAACATCAAAGTAGTTGGAATCACCAACAATGTCGCCGCGTTAGAGTTGGTATTACCTCCCAAGCCCGTTGCCACAGCGCGGTATTGGTTGCCATTAAGGCCTGTTACGTTACTGATATTGAGCGTCGTTGTGGTCACGTTGGTATAAATCGCTGACGCTGTAATGTTTGTCCAGGTACTGCCATTGTTGGTACTGATCTGCCATTGATAAGACACGGCGTTGGTGGCTGCAATCGTAAACGAAGTCGCTGCACCGTTACATACACTCACATTGGTGGGTTGGGTGGTGAATGAGGGCGCAGGCGTTGCCACTACATACGTAAACGGCACTACATAAAAGCAGGCCCCGCCGCTTGGCGTAACTTTGGCATAAAGCGTTTGAGAACCGGCAGGTAATGACCCTGACGGTGCAAATGTATTAGGTGCTGTAAACGTACCGGCTGAAGTCGTGGCCGCCGCATTGGTGAAAATACCGTTGATGGTGCCGTTGTACACACCTCCGTAGGTGAAGATCGTAGAATTCGTAGGATTGTTATTGACAATAACAGATGAAGCGGTATTGTTGGTTACAGCTCCTGTTACCGAACCATATTTCAGCGTACCGTTATTGGTAAAGATAGCGCCGCCTGTAATACTCAACGAACCGGTCACTTCTGTATATCCCAGATTGGTATAAGTAACTCCACTCTGGTCGTTTTGAAGTGCACCACCGCTGATCAGTATTTTCCCACAAGCCTGATTATTTAATGTAGCTCTGGTTAAAACGCCATTCGTTTCAATAACAAATAATGCGGCATTGGTAAAAGTACCTCCTCTATTGTAAAAACCCGTTGAGGTGGTACCGGTAATCGTCATTTCTCCACCCGTGTTATTGATAAACGTAGCATCGTTCAGCATTCCCGTTGAAACGGAGTTTGTTGTACCGATCATGATTTTGGCGATATTATTGAAAGTACCCGTACGATTGAATATTCCATTGCTTGTGACTTGGTCGATCTTGATGTCTCCGCCTGCGTTATTATTAAAAGTATCGTCATTAAAAATTCCGCTACCGGTTATCGAGCTGATTGAGCCAATGGTGATTTTTGCCGCATTGGTAAACGTACCTGTACGGTTGTAGATTCCTCCGGAGGTGGCGTTATCTACTTTGATTTCTCCGCCCGTATTATTAAAAGTGGTTCTGTTGACCATTCCATACGCTCCTGAGCTTGTGGTGCTGCCAATGCTGATCAAGCCGTTGTTGTTTACCGTGCCGTTATTATCAAAGGCAGAGACAATGGAAGAAACTGATTTTGAGCCATTGATCGTAAGAGAGGCGGTGGCGGCAATGGTAAACAGCGCACCGGTTTGAACCTCTACTGTTTTTGCCAATGCCGCAATTCCGGCTCCAATAACGGGGTCGTTCGTTGTATTGGGAATCACTACGTCGTTACCGGCGCTGGGTATGCTTGCCGGCGACCAGTTACAGGCCAGGTTCCAATCCGTACTGATCGCACCTGTCCAGGTAAGGGTACCCGTTGGGGTTGAAACCGAGGTAATGACGGTCAATGTAGCGGCATTGGAGTTGACACTTCCTCCTACGTTTGTGGCTACGCAACGATATTGATTGGCATTAAGACCGGCCGTGTTGCTGATATTGAGGGTCGTTGTGGTGACGTTGGAGTAAACTCCTGCTGCGGCAATGTTTGTCCAGGCAGTGCCACCGTCGGTACTGATCTGCCACTGCAAAGAGGTGGCATTTGTAGCGGCAACGGTGAAAGAAGTTGCCTGTGGTGCACACACCGTCGCATTGGTTGGGTGTGTGGTGAAGTTGGGCAACACTATATAAATAAAAGGAACAATGTAGGAGCAGGCCCCGCCACTTGGTGTAATTTTGGCATAGAGTGTTTGCGAGCCCAAGGGTAATCCTGACGGTGTAAAAGTGTTGGGTGCCGTAAAGGTACCGGCCGAAATGGTCGCTGCGGCATTTGTAAAAATACCGTCTACCGTACCGCTGAACGAACTTGCGTACGTAAAAATGGGCGTAGGACTGTCTTTAACGATGACGGCGGCGGCAGTGGTGTTTATAACTGTTCCTGACAAAGTACCGTATTTCAATACACCTCTGTTAGAAAACCCTGAGCCGATTGCCAATTCATTGGTTATTTGAATATAGCCAAAATTGGTAGTAGTTCCGTTATTTGAATAACTTCCTACATTTACATAGATTTTACCGCATACATTATTAGTGACCGTTTTTCCGCTTAAAACCTCAATACCGCCACCATTGATATTGACCGTACCATTGTTGGTTAAAAGTTTAAAACCACTCATTGTCGTACTGTTAACATTAATGATACCGTCATTTGTAATGTTCAGATTCGTGCTGCCACCGATTGATGTAAAGGCATTCCCATTGATCACGTTCAAAACACCACCTGTATTATTATTGACGGCAAGCGATGTGCTTCCGTTAGATATGGGCGACACACTTGCATTCACCGTCAGCGTTCCGGAGTTGTTGACGGTGGAGCCGACCGCCGCGTAAATACCGCCTGAGGAGAAGGGCAAACCGCCGGGACGTTGAATATCGGTTGTACCGTTATTGGTAAATGTTGCTGAAGTCAGCATCATTCCATCCTCCGGTTTTCCTCTTACATTCAAAATCCCTCCCACATTCACGACCAATACGGCACCCGTATTTAAAGTCAGGTAGCCCGTGGTGGCTGTTATACCGTTTGCGATGACGGGGTCATTGGCCACGTTGGGAATCACTACGTCATTCTCGGCCGTGGGGACACTTCCCGGCGACCAGTTGCAGGGCGTATTCCAGTCCGTACTGATGGCCCCGGTCCAGGTGATTGTGCCGGAGACAGAGGGTGTAGTGGATGGATTTAGGGTAATAGAGGCGGAATTGGAGTTAGTGGAGCCGCCGGGGCCGGTAGCTACGCAGCGGTAAATAGAACTACCCAAACCCGTTGAACTGTTGATATTCAAAGTCGTGGTGGTCACATTGGTATAGTTCGAATTATTGGAAAGATTCGTCCACGTTGTTCCGCTATTCGTGCTTATTTGCCATTGATACCCCGTAGCGTCGTCAGCAGCGACCGTAAATGAAACAGAGGCTCCGCTGCAAACGGCAGCATTGGCAGGTTGGGTCGTGAAAGAAGGCGGCGGTGTGTACACATACGTAAAAGGCACGATGTATTCACAGGCGCCACCGAAAGGAGTGATCTTGGCATAGAGTGTTTGCGAACCCACCGGCAATGTATTGGAACCCACAAAGGTATTGGGTGCCGTAAAAGTGCCGGCCGAAGTGGTGGCTGCGGTATTGGTAAAAATCCCGTTGATGGTACCGTTGTACGTTCCGCCGTAGGTAAAAATAGGTGTTGGCGTATTGTTCACCCTCACTGATGCGTTGCCGGAATTGGTAAAAGTACTTGAGGAAGAACCATACTTTAGAACCCCTGTATTGGTAGCGCTACCATTGTTGGACAAAGCACCCGTCACGTGCAAAAAACCCGCATTGGACGTTGTGCTGCCCGTTTGGTTGTAGAAATCGCCCGTAATTTTGATCTTTCCGCAGGCATTGTTGGTCAGAGATGCATTGTTGTAAAATTCCGATTGTCCTGTTACATCAATTATACCTGAGTTGGAGATTGTACCCGGTTGCACAAAAAATCCATTGTTGGAGCCTGTTCCGGTCAATGTGGCTCCGGCGGCGTTAGTGAAACTCGTACCCGTGCTGCCCATTCGCACTACGTCACGGCCATTGGCTGTAACATTTCCACCGGTTTGGTTCGTAAAAGTACCGCCTACCACGCTGATGGCCACGTTTGCTCCGCCGGTGATGGTGACTGTACCGGCATTGATTAGGGTACCTGCACTTGTCAGGGAAAGAGCTTCATTTGCTGAGACATAACTGCCATTCGAATTGGTGATCGAAAGCGTACCGTTATTGGTGATCGTGCCGCCTATTACACTGATGACCTTGCCCGAACTCGCGGAGACGGTTAGGGTTGCACCGTTGCTGATGGTCAATGCGCTGCCGACCACGTCCAAACTGATCGATTTGGCAACGGCATTTCCGGATGCAATGACCGGGTCGGGACTTGCAATGTTGATCACCACATTGTCAATTGCGGTAGGAGCGCCGGCCATAGCCCCGTTGGAGGGTGTCCAGTTGGCCGCAGTGTACCAATCGGTGCTTACCGAGCCGTTCCAGGTTTTGGTCTGGGCCATAAGGTGTTGGCTTAGGAGTAAAGCCATGAAAAGAGAAAAGAGTTTTTTCATTGGTAGAAAGAAATTAATAAACGCTGAGAACTAACTGCTGATCTCGGGCAGAAAAACGGAAAAGCGGGGATCAATTTCAGGAGCTAAAACCTCTCCCCAACTTTTCTTCTTTCTACCACGAAAGAATCTTAAAAGGCCCAAAAACGGCCTCTTTATTGCGCATTAACATTATTCCTGATCTTAGGAACAGTTTTGAGGTAAGCATAGATTGCTTTCACTTCATAGTCGGTCAGGGTAAGGTGCGGCTGCATCGGATAGCGCAAAAGCGTTCCGTCCGGTTTTTTACACAGCCTTACGGCCTGCACAAACTGTTCCTCCGTGTACTTTTTACTGATTCCCGTCTCTTCGTCAAAGGTCAGATTGGCCGAAGGGATGATGTTGCCTTCCAAGTCGGGCATTTTGATGCCTCCGCCATAAAACCCAAACGATTTTTCGGGATGGAGCGGGTCTTCTTTGGCAAAGTCGCCCGAGTGACAACCATAGCAGGCAATGAGATCGTTGGCGATGTACTTTCCAAACGCCGTTTTATCGGTCGAATCAGGCACCAAGATGGGTTCGGTAATGGGCTCAATGGGCTTCATGACCGTATTGGTCAACACTTTGAGCAGAAAACTGGGTTCCTGTTCGTGTCCTGCCCCTTTGGTTGCCTGTACCGGAAAACGATCCGAGCGCAGGTAGGCAATGACTGACTTCAGGTCTTCGTCGGCCATGCGCGGAAACTTAGGCATAATAGGCGCATACTGCCCCGTACGCTTGATGCCCGTTTTGAGAAAATATATGATCTCTCCATCGGTCCAACTGCCGATACCGTCTTCTGCGTCCCGGGTAATATTGAGCGAATAAGCCTTCCCGAATTCCGCGGGTAAGTCGGCGATATGCTTTCCTACCAGCCGATTCTCTCCGTTGGCGTGACAGGCATTGCACATAATGAGCGCGATTTTTTCTCCGCGTGCCACCCGTTCAGGTGTTACCTCTACATTTACATTTTTAATGTTATCGGGTATATTAACTTCATAGGAAGGTACGCCCCTGAAGTTGACGAACAACAATGCAATGACCCCTATGACCGCCAAACCGGCCATTATTTTGAGAACAAGCATTCCTATTTTTTTCATGCTCCGTTGTATTTTAAGGTTATCCTGATCTAAGGCTATTGCATCATCATAAGGTCATCCAGACTGACAACGATTTCATCGCCTACCTGTTTAATGCTGTACTTCATGGGAAAATACCCCGCCTTGGCGAACTTCGTCGGTGTGGGAACGGCCTTGGTCAGGTTGGGACTGCTTTTCAAAAACTCATACGCTACCATCGGCTCAATGAAGGTTACCTTTCCATCGTACGAGCCGAAGATGAGCGTTTCGGTAAACTTACCTGTACCGGCCAATTCCGCTGAGCGGGGGTCGGCCCAATGCACGCCCATTTCAGGTACACCTGCCGGCAAACGAATGTAGGGAGAAGGAATATATCCTGCGGCCGGCAGATTATCAAACTTAGCCTTTGCCGCATCATAAATAGGGATGGCTTTACGTTCAGCCAACGACTGCATGTAAAAGTGCATGTCAAAATGGGCCACATCGTACACCCCCGGCGGCTCATGGCCTGTGTGCAGGTAATCCAACATGATGTGGTCGAAGGGTGTTTTGCCCACAGCTTCCGTAGGGAGACTCAATACCAGCGCCACGCCTCCGTGGGGCAGGTTGTCCAAGGCTCCTTTGGTGAGCGTAAAGCCGATAGAGGTCGGGATGTTGTCGGTCGAGAATTTAACCCAGGAGTAGGCTTTCCCGTTGCCCAGTGCCTGCTCGGCACCTTTATAAGTAGGCGCCACCGGGGTGTCGTTTTCAGAGCATCCTGTCAGAAAAAGCAGTGCTGAGAGAGTGAAGGTGATAAATTGTTTCATACTAAAATAGGAGTTGAAAATGTGTTGAAAATAATGAGCGGAACACGTGTCTGCCGGCAGCAGATGTGTTAGGCAAAATTGGTAAGTATATACAGGCAGGTGTTATCACGAATTGGACTTTCTTTTCCTCATTTCGAACAATGCCTGCTTTTTTTGTGTGTTCTATCAAGGTATTTTTGAAATTATTTAGCTCATTTTGAGCAATCTTTTGCTCATTTTGAATAACCGGCCTTTTTTGAGAGAAAAAACGCTGTTTTTAGAACTACTGCCCCTCTTCTTCCGCTCGCTGTATTTCTTTTTCGTAACTAAAAGAAGCGTACACTACACCGACATGACGGGCGCATTGGATGGAAGAGGCTCTCATCTTTTTAAAGGCGTTGAAAAGTTTCTTTTTAGGTGGCACATCCGGCAAACACCCCGTATCCGCCACCTAAAAAGAACTTTCAAAAGAGACACATGAAGACCGTATTATTTAGGATTAATCCCCTGAACTGAAGTCGGTGAGGCGGTATTACACCCACCGATGACGGCCTGAAACACCGCCCCCGAAGCGCTGAAGCCCGGCAGCAACGTCACCGACTCACCACCCCGATACTCCACCACGCCACCGCTCACTCGGTTCACCGCCGTGATCTTACCCCCCGACTTCAGCACCGTGCCCTCCACAATCGGCTCGTTCACCGTCAGCGTCGCCGGGCCGCCCCCACCCATGCTTTGACTCTCATACGCCCCCATGTCTACAATAGGAGTACCCGCAGGGTAAGGTCTTGCGTTGCCTTCCAGATCCTTCGTCGGCGCGCCCGTATTATCTCCCGCGTTGATCGCCGGTGAACATACCTGCACGTGATAATCCCCCAACGATACCGAAGGTGCCAATCCGCTCGGTGAGGCATTGACAAACAACGGATCCTGACTGATATTGCCCGTCCCCGCAAAGCCACCCTGCACCAAACTGTAGCTCATCACAATTCCCGGCGTACTCTGCGGCGAAGAATTCCCCCACACAATGCTGTTCTTCACCGTACTCGAGGAATTCGTGTTGAAGATGCCTCCCGCCGTACCGCTGATGCCCTGATTGGAAGCGATCGTACTGTTGATAATCTGAGGTGAGCTGCGGTTGATGTACAGACCTCCCCCCAACCCTTTGTTGCTCACGATCAATACGTTGACCAAATCAGATGTACTGCCGCCCAACACATAGACTCCGCCCCCGAAGGTGGCTTCGTTGCCATGGATTATGCTCTCGGTCACACTCACCCGACTGCTGTCAGTCAACAGGATCCCGCCCCCGGCAATGGCTTTGTTGTCGGTAATAACACAATGCGTGATCAGTCCCTGACTTTTGTTGATGGCCACAATGCCGCCGCCCGAAGACAGTATCGAAGGCTCAGTCAGCTCAGTGCTCTGCGTCGGGCTGACGAAATCGGCAAAGCCCCGCTCGACGGTAAAGCCGTCGAGCCGTGTGGCGGCGTTGGTTTGGTTGAAGATGACCACGTGGTTGACGTTATCGCTCAATGACGAAGTGCCGATTTCGCCGCTGAGAATGGTTTTATGGGTATTCCAATTGCGCTCGTCGAGTTGGGTCTCTGTCCCTGAAAAACCGCCGTAAACCTCTACGCCCGAAGGAATGGAGAACACGTCTTTGCGCAGGGTGCCGGGTTTGTAGGTGCCCTGTGCGACCCATACCTGCACGGAGTGGCTTTGCAGGGCCGCAGTACTCAGTGCTGCCGGCAGGCTTGCATAGGCTTTCGTCCAGGTACTGCCATCCCGCGTAGGATTGACGTTGGATGCGTTCACATAAATGATTTGGGTAAGAGCTGTGATTTGCACTGAAGCCGTAGACTGTACTTCCGGGCAACCGACCGTGGCCGCCAACGTGTAGGTGACGGTATACGTGCCTGGCGTACTGGCAGTTAAGTTGATCTCTCCTGTGGAGGCATTAAGCAAAAGTCCCGCTGTGGAACTGTACACACCGCCTGTTGTTCCCGTAAAGCTTACCATGGCCGTGCCCGTATTTGTGTAAGGACTTCCTGCGTAGCTGAATGCCGCGCTCCGCGTCGGTACCGCATTGACCGTCAAACTCAACGGCGAGGAAATGCAGCCCGTCGTCATATTCTTCGCCGTCACCGAATAGGTGTTGGCAGCTAAGCCGCTGAAGGTCGCCGAAGCCTGATAGGCTCCGCCGACGCTGTATTGAATATCCGCCCCTGTCGGAGCCGTGATGACGATCGTGCCCGTCGGCGTTGTACACGTCGGCTGTGCCGTCACACTTGCTGTGGGAACGGCAGGTGCATTTGGTACCACATTGACCGTCAAACTCAACGGCGAGGAAATGCAGCCCGTCGTCATATTCTTCGCCGTCACCGAATAGGTGTTGGCAGCCAAGCCGCTGAAGGTCGCCGAAGCCTGATAGGCTCCGCCGACGCTGTATTGAATATCCGCCCCTGTCGGAGCCGTGATGACGATCGTGCCCGTCGGCGTTGTACACGTCGGCTGTGCCGTCACACTTGCTGTGGGAACGGCAGGCGCATTTGGTACCACATTGACTGTCAGCGACAACGGCGAGGAAATGCAGCCCGTCGTCGTATTCTTCGCCGTCACCGAATAGGTGTTGGCAGCCAAGCCGCTAAAGGTCGCCGAGGCCTGATAGGCTCCGCCGACGCTGTACTGAATATCCGCCCCCGTCGGTGCCGTGATGACGATCGTGCCTGTCGGTGTCGTACACGTCGGTTGTGCCGTCACACTCGCTGTGGGAACGGCAGGCGCATTTGGTACCACATTGACTGTCAGCGACAACGGCGAGGAAATGCAGCCCGTCGTCATATTCTTCGCCGTCACCGAATAGGTGTTGGCAGCTAAGCCGCTGAAGGTCGCCGAAGCCTGATAGGCTCCGCCGACGCTGTATTGAATATCCGCCCCTGTCGGAGCCGTGATGACGATCGTGCCCGTCGGCGTTGTACACGTCGGCTGTGCCGTCACACTTGCTGTGGGAACGGCAGGTGCATTTGGTACCACATTGACCGTCAAACTCAACGGCGAGGAAATGCAGCCCGTCGTCATATTCTTCGCCGTCACCGAATAGGTGTTGGCAGCCAAGCCGCTAAAGGTCGCCGAGGCCTGATAGGCTCCGCCGACGCTGTATTGAATATCCGCCCCTGTCGGAGCCGTGATAACGATCGTGCCCGTCGGTGTCGTACACGTCGGCTGCGCCGTCACACTTGCTGTGGGAACGGCAGGCGCATTTGGTACCACATTGACTGTCAGCGACAACGGCGAGGAAATGCAGCCCGTCGTCGTATTCTTCGCCGTCACCGAATAGGTGTTGGCAGCCAAGCCGCTAAAGGTCGCCGAAGCCTGATAGGCTCCGCCGACGCTGTACTGAATATCCGCCCCCGTCGGTGCCGTGATGACGATCGTACCTGTCGGTGTCGTACACGTCGGTTGTGCCGTCACACTCGCTGTGGGAACAGCAGGTGCATTTGGTACCACATTGACCGTCAAACTCAACGGCGAGGAAACGCAGCCCGTCGTCGTATTTTTAGCCGTCACCGAATAGGTGTTGGCCGCTAAGCCGCTGAAGGTCGCCGAAGCCTGATAGGCTCCGCCGACGCTGTACTGAATATCCGCCCCCGTCGGTGCCGTGATGATGATCGTACCTGTCGGTGTCGTACACGTCGGTTGTGCCGTCACACTCGCTGTGGGAACGGCAGGTGCATTTGGTACCGCATTCACCGTCAGCGACAACGGCGAGGAAACGCAGCCCGTCGTCATATTTTTAGCCGTCACCGAATAGGTGTTGGCCGCCAAGCCGCTGAAGGTCGCCGAGGCCTGATAGGCTCCGCCGACGCTGTATTGAATATCCGCCCCTGTCGGAGCCGTGATGACGATCGTGCCCGTCGGCGTTGTGCACGTCGGCTGCGCCGTCACACTCGCTGTGGGAACAGCAGGTGCATTTGGTACCACATTCACTGTCAGCGACAACGGCGAGGAAACGCAGCCCGTCGTCGTATTCTTCGCCGTCACCGAATAGGTGTTGGCAGCTAAGCCGCTGAAGGTCGCCGAAGCCTGATAGGCTCCGCCGACGCTGTACTGAATATCCGCCCCCGTCGGTGCCGTGATGACGATCGTGCCCGCCGGCGTTGTACACGTCGGCTGTGCCGTCACACTTGCTGTGGGAACGGCAGGTGCATTTGGTACCACATTGACTGTCAGCGACAACGGCGAGGAAATGCAGCCCGTCGTCGTATTCTTCGCCGTCACCGAATAGGTGTTGGCAGCCAAGCCGCTGAAGGTCGCCGAGGCCTGATACGCCCCGCCGACGCTGTACTGAATATCCGCCCCTGTAGGAGCCGTGATGACGATCGTGCCTGTCGGTGTCGTACACGTCGGTTGTGCCGTCACACTTGCTGTGGGAACAGCAGGTGCAGTCGGTACGGCATTGACCGTCAAACTCAACGGAGATGATATGCAGCCCGTCGTCGTATTCTTCGCCGTCACCGAATAGGTGTTGGGAGATAAATTGGCAAATGTGGCCGAGGCCTGATAGGCTCCGCCGACACTGTACTGAATATCCGCCCCCGTCGGTGCCGTGATGACGATCGTACCCGTCGGCGTTGTGCACGTCGGCTGCGCCGTCACACTTGCTGTGGGAACGGCAGGCGCATTCGGTACGGCATTGACCGTCAAACTCAACGGCGAGGAGATACAACCTGTGGTCGTATTCTTCGCCGTCACCGAATAGGTGTTGGCCGCTAAGCCGCTGAAGGTCGCCGAGGCCTGATAGGCCCCACCGACGCTGTACTGAATATCCGCCCCGGTCGGTGCCGTCACCACAATTGTTCCTGTATTGACCAAACACGTCGGTTGTGCTGTCACCGAAGCCGTTGGCGTGGCAGGATTGCCCGGTATGGTATTTACCGTTAAACTCAACGGCGAGGAAATGCAGCCCGTCGTCATATTCTTCGCCGTCACCGAATAGGTGTTGGCCCCCAGACCGCTAAAGGTCGCCGAGGCCTGATAGGCTCCGCCGATGCTGTATTGAATATCCGCCCCCGTCGGAGCCGTGATGACGATCGTACCCGTCGGTGTCGTACACGTCGGCTGCGCCGTCACACTTGCTGTGGGAACAGCAGGTGCATTTGGTACCACATTGACTGTCAGCGACAACGGCGAGGAAATGCAGCCCGTAGCCGTATTCTTCGCCGTCACCGAATAGGTGTTGGCCGCCAAACCGCTGAAAGTCCCCGAAGCCTGATAGGCTCCGCCGACGCTGTATTGAATATCCGCCCCTGTCGGAGCCGTGATGACGATCGTGCCCGTCGGCGTTATGCACGTCGGCTGCGCCGTCACACTCGCTGTGGGAACAGAAGGCGCAGTCGGTACGGCATTCACCGTCAGCGACAACGGCGAGGAAACGCAGCCCGTCGTCGTATTTTTAGCCGTCACCGAATAGGTGTTGGCCGCTAAGCCGCTGAAGGTCGCCGAGGCCTGATACGCCCCACCGACGCTGTACTGAATATCCGCCCCTGTCGGAGCCGTGATGACGATCGTACCAGTCGGCGTTGTGCACGTTGGCTGCGCCGTCACACTCGCTGTGGGGGCGGCAAAAGCCGGACAGGCCACGGTAAGAACCACATCATTACCATCTCCGCCGGTGTAGGAAATAGTGGCATTGAGGCTACTATTCAGGAAATTAGGAAGGTTCGCTCCCTGCGCCAGGCCGTTGAAGGTACCCGTGACGGCATCACTGCCATCATTATCTATGATGGTGAACGTATTGCCCGCCACCGGTACATAAGCGCCCTCAAAAAGCAAAGCTACGCCCGTCAGGTTCACCGAGCCCGCCACTTTGAGTTGAGAGTAGGTGCTGCCGGTACCATCTCCCGCCGTTGCGCCATTGATGGCGATGCTTAAATCACCGGCGAAGGAAAGCGTACTTGCCGTTACGTCAGTGCCGTTAAAAATAGGTTTCACCGCCGCAGGCGAGGTGCCCGGGTCGAGCAATAAGGTGCCACCGCCGGTATTGAATCCACCACCGCTGATAAGGACATCCCCACTGAGAAGGATATCCCCACCGCTGACCAGCCGTACATTGGTGCTTGCAGGGCGGGTGACGGTTTGAGAAACCGTGACATTGCCACTGTTGGCATCGCCGATGATAAGGGTCCCGGTAGAAACTTGATCAAGTTCAAGATCGGACAGCATGAGAGGGTCAGTGACCGCATCTAACCCATTAGAAATACTGATCTCCCTGCCGGCGGTAAAAGGTTTGATGGTCACGCTGCCGGCGGCATTGGTTCTGATTTCGGGAAAATCTACAATGCGCAAACTGTTGGTAATGATGGAGATATTGCCGCCGTGGACATTGGTCAGAATGCTTGATACGGGAGCCGAGGTTTGTTTTGACATGTATAAACCATAGGTAAGAATGGTTCCGCCGCCGGGCTTGCCGGTCAATGTGATATTTCCGCCTTTCGACGTGACTAAGCCTTCAAGGGACAATCCATTGTTGGAAATGTCGGTGCCGCTCCCACCTTGACCGGTGATATCGACTGTTCCGGAGCCACCCGCGGACAGTTCACCGCCGGCTAAATAAATGCCCGAATTTAATCCACTTGCCCCCGAGCCTCCTCCTGTGCCGGTGATCGTGACATTGCCACCGGTATCATTAGAAGTAATTTTACCTGAAGCCTGCACCGATATTCCCGAATTGGAATTGCCTGTAGCAGTTAATCCACCCTGTCCGACGACGGTAACGTTGCCCCCCGCAGAGGTAATCTCCCCGGAGTTTGTCACTCGTACCCCCACATTCCCGCCGCTCGTTCCTGAGCCGCCACCGGTGCCGGTTACGCTGACCGGGCCGCCCAGCGAAAATATACTGGAATTGGCATCGGTTAACCAAACACCATAATTACTGCTGCCTCCGGAGACTCCACCGGTTCCTGCGACCGTAACGGCATTGGCCCCTTCACCGCCGAGGATTTTCCCTCCCGCCGCCAGTTTGACTCCCTGTTGGTTTCCTGACGCATCATCTCCGCCTCTGCCTTTCACAGTGAGGGTGCCATTAGGGGTAGTTTGGAGTTGGGTACTTGTACCGGTGATAAGCACCCCAATAAAATTGCCGGAGGTTGGGCTCGCCTGCTGATTGGCCTCAACGGTGAGATTACCATTGACCGTTATAAGCGTACTACCTGTATTAAATGTTACGTTTTTGCTCACTTTAACCGTAGCAGCCCCCGTACCCGAAAGGTTCAGATTGGCATTGGCGGCAAACGTGACGGCATCTACCCCGGGAGTAGCGTCGTCGTTTTGCAAGTCAAGATCAAGGTTGGCATTGACCGTGAAGACAATATCGCCATTCATAAACACTTGATCGTCACCGGTACCGCCATTGATAGTGAGCGAAGGGAGTGTTGAGCTAAACGCTGCCACATTGATGAAGTCATTGCCATTGCCGGCATTGATGGTAATGCCGGTTTTGCCGGCAAGGGCAATATCGGCAGGCGTGGTAAACGGCGTTGTGGCACCACTATTTATGCTGTATGTTTTGCCGGTAACGTTAAAACGAATATTGCTGCCGCTTTGCGATACTTCAAGGGTTTCGCCCGTACCGGTTATATCGGTAATAACTACGTTGCCTCCGGCGGTGGTGATGCTGTAATCAGCTGATTGCACACTCAGCATTATGGGAACAACGGTGTCAGTCGTGCAGGCATCTGTAGCCACGACCGTGATGGTGTAAATACCCACCGGAATCGTGTTGGGCACCGTCACTGCACCGGTTATATTATTCACCGTGATGGTGGCCGGAGATGGAGAAGGAGAAACGCTCTGTAGGGAAACATAGACCTCGCCATTATCGGAGGGGCCGCTAGCCGGAAGAATAGTGCCGCCTGCTCCCGGGCTAAAAAAGGCATTGTTATAGGTCAGCGTTGGTGCCGTATTGGCTGTCACATTGACCGTAAAGTTGGCCGTGGCCGTCCCGCCGTTGGCATCGGTCACCGTCAACACCACCGTATTACTTCCTTCAGTGGCTCCGCAATTTGCCTTCACGGTGGCGGTGACAGTACCGGCAACATTGGTAATGCCGGTCACGGTGATATTCGCCGGCACCGTCGTCGCCGTGACGGTTAGGCTTCCTGCGGGAGTTTCCGAGTCGTTGACCGTGGCGATGGTAGCTATTGAACCGGCATTGCTCTCCTGACGGGTAACAGGGGCTGCGGCCGTGATGGTGGGATTGATATTAACTATGTAGGTAAACGGCACCACATAAAAACAAGCCCCGCCACTCGGCGTGATTTTGGCATAAAGCGTCTGTGAGCCGGCCGGCAGCGAAACATCCGGCACGAAAGTATTTGGTGCTGTAAATGTACCTGCTGAAGCAGTTGCTGTGGAATTGGCAAAAATACCATTGACGGTGCTGCTGCCGGTACCATTGTATGTACCACCATAAGTAAAAATTGGTGTTGGGGTATTATTGACTACGATTGAAGCATTACCGGAATTGGTTAAAATGGACGAAACATTCAAAGCCCTGTATTTCAGAACAGCATTGTTGGTAAAAGTACCTCCTGACGGACTATGCAACGTGCCGCCTATTAATATGAGACCATTATTTATAGTTGTGGCCAAAAGTCCGTTAAAATAGTCCGCCGTAAGCTTAATCGTACCGCAGGCATTGTTATTGATTTGTGCTCCGCTATTGGCTTCTATTTGGCCGGTTACCTCTATTAAACCTGAATTACTCACTGAGCCGTTGTATTGAATGGCCGAGTTAGTTCCTGAGATCGAAATGGTTGCACCGGCATCATTCATCAATGGCCCTTCACCTCTAATTCCGCCACGGGCCGCTATCGAAATCAATCCACCTGTATAATTATGAACTGTACTGCCATTACCTACCTCTAATCCTGTATTTTGCGAAGATGTTACATTTAAAGTGCCATAATTGTCAAAGGTTGTATTGCTGTTTAAACCTAAAGCGTAGGTACTGACAAAGTTTGTATTGCTATTGGTCGCATTTATTGTACCCCTGTTGGTTAAAAGTCCATTACTGGCCAAAGTCAATCCACCATCCGTAGATGAAACCGTAAGACCGGCGCCGTTATTGACGGTGAGGCTCGCCCCCGAGCCGGTTATTTGTATATGCTTGGCTACCATAGACCCTGATACTATAATGGGGTCGTTGGTCACAGCAGGAATGGTTACTGCATTGGTAGCGGTAGGAATACCGTTAGGTGTCCAGTTACAGGGGTTTGCCCAGTCGGTACTTACTGAGCCTGTCCATGTCATAGCTTCGGTGGCGGTGGCTACTTGTGAGCATGTTGCATCGCCCGTCCCCTGAATGTTAAAGGTGTAGGGATTTTCGTCGGTGTCATTGTTGACAATGCTCACCGTAGCGGTGCGCACCCCCGAAGCCGAAGGATCAAAAGTGATTTGAAAGGTCGTAGTTCCGTTGGTGGCTGCCACGGGCGTTGCGGGCAAGGCCGTCAGGGTAAAATCTCCCGCATTTGTCCCGTTGATATTTACCAAAGGACTGCCTGAAAGGTTCAATGTTCCCGCGCCTGTATTTTCGACGGTAAAAGTGCGGACGATGGTGCCCGAGCTTATATTTTGTGAACCGAAATCGGTATGGTCAGCAGCAGAAGGAGTAGCATCGCCGTTGACAATGGAAACACCATTGCCTTTGAGGTTGATTTCCGCAGGAAAACACACATTCGTATAGGCATCTCCCATGATAGACCATCCTTTGTTGTTAATCAGATTGGTTCGGGCGGCCTGCCCCGCACAGTATTGTAAGGGCGAAACGCTGCCCAAATTTTTGTTGGTATAGCCGGCGGTATTCCAAGCAATCAGTATCGCATCATAATTTTCCCCGGAAATAGCGGAATTAAGAAATAGATCAGTCATTGAGGTGGCACTCGCAATGTTCCAATTACCTACATTTCGGTTAAATGATGTGGCATTGTGAAACATTTCATCCATTGCGGTTACATTGCTCACATTCCAATTGGTGATGTTTCCGTTAAAAGCAGTAGCATTCTCGAACATTTTACTCATGTTGGTAACCCGGCTCACGTTCCACGAATTCAGATCCTGATTGAAAACCGTGTTTAAACTAAACATACCCCTCATAATGACCGTAGCACCCGGGGTTGTGTTGATTGTCCAGTTCAAGGGTTGATTGAAGGCAGTGGCTTCCCCAAACATAATCTCAAAATCAGCTACCTTACTGACATTCCAATTGGAAAGGGGCTGATTAAAGGCTGTATTGTTGGCAAACATCGCATACATATTCGTCACATTACTGACATTCCAACCGCCAATGGGTTGATTAAATGAGTTGGCTCCGCGAAACATCTGATCCATTGCAGTGACGTTACCTACGTTCCAATTGGTGATGTTTCCGTTAAAAGCAACCGCATTCCAAAACATGTAACCCATGTTGGTGACCCGACTCACATTCCACGAATTCAGATCCTGATTGAAGGCCCCGGCGTTTGTAAACATAAACTGCATGTTGACATTAGCGCCCGGAGTCGTATTGAGAGTCCAGGTATTTAAAGGTTGATTGAAGACCGATGCCTCCTCAAACATGCTTCTAAAATCAGTGACCTGACTGACATTCCAATTGGAAAGGGGCTGATTGAAAGAGGAGGTTTCCGAAAACACACCATACATATTCGTGACACTACTCACATCCCAACCGTTCAGATTGGCATTGAGAGAAGTGGCATTCCGAAACATTTCTTGCAGGTTGGTCACGTTACTTAAATCGGGGCTGTCATTGGCCAGCACGTTCAGATTGGAACAACCATGAAATGCTCTGTACATTGTTATCCAGCCGATACCCCCCCATTGATTCACGGACAGGATTTTGTCTTTGTCTCCTCCATCGCCAAATTGTATGGACGTAAGCCCTCCTCGGATGGCCACGGTATAGGTACCGGCCGTTCCAAAGTTGTGCGTCACGGCTCCGCTCACGCCCAATTGGTCGTAGGTGCCGTCGTTGTTCCAATCGACATCGTAGGTCCCGTTGGCAGGAATGGTGATGGAAGTGCTGTTAGAAGTGCCGGGGTTATTCGTTTTCCAAGTGGTTATAAAGGGCCTCATGTCGGCGGGCGGATTTTCCTGAAGCTCATAGGCTCCTAAATCCACTGTACCGTTGTTGAAGATGCGGAAATTTCCGTCCAAGTCAGTAGTTACACCATTGGGAATGAAGGTATTATTGCCCGCGTTGATAGCCGGGGAGCCGGGTTGCAGGCGGAGGTCGCCCGTTGCTGCGTTGACAAAAATTGGATCGGTGTTAAAAAGGCCGTTATCAGCAGTAACACCTGCAGGGGCGCCGGTGCCATTGATGAGGCTATGGGAAAGCGTCATCGTGGCCATGCCTTCGAGCAGAATTTCGTTGGTATTTTGCCATAAAATACAATTGCGGAGCAGCATGGGGCCGGTCGGAGCAACACTTGTGGTGTGGTAGACCGCGCTACCGCCATTAGTAGCTGCATTATTATAAAAGGTGCAATTGGTGAATGTTGAAGTGATCCGCCCGCTGGAAGCACCATTGGCATAATAAGCGCCGCCTTTATCCCCGGCAGTGTTGTTCATAAAAATACAGTTGGTAAAGCTGTGGTTTACTCTGCCTGAAAATGACCCGTTGACATGAACTGCTGCGCCATTACTCGTAGTGCTGTTGTCCTTGAAAATACACTTGGAAAAAGTTGCTTCTCCATTTCCACTTGGTGCATATTCATTGTAAGCCCCACTATTGCCGGTTCCGGTGGAGGTGTTGTTTGAGAAAGTACAATTGGTAACCGTAGTAATGGTTTTCCCTCCATTTGAATTAGAATAAATTCCAGGGGCATAAAAATCTTCGCTGTTCCCGGAGATGGTAGAATTTTCAAGCAATAAAATAGCCTTTCCACTGGAGTTTGAGCCAAGGTTGCCACTATTGAATACAGCAGGTCCGTCATTCCCCTGGATTTTGCAGTTGCGGACGGCAGCATTACAAGCGAATGGAAAGCCTATTCCTTCATTGTGAATCCCTCCTCCTGAAAAACCGGAAGCAAGCTTCCCTGCCGTAATGGTGAACCCGTCTACCGTAACCCCTTGTGCCACATTCTGAATATGTAAAACAATATTAGAATTTGTGCCTTGTACATGGGCAGCAGTGACTGCCGGATTGGCGCTGTCATTATTGTCAATATCCCCGCTAAGAATGGTCTGGTTCGAGGAAATATTTCGCTGAGAAAGCATACTTTCTGTGCCAGCGAAGCCACCATAAATGTCCACCGGGAAGTTGACATAAAAAGTCTTGGCATTAGGATTACCAGGGCTGGCATTTCCGGTTTTATCCTTAGATGGTTTATATGTGCCTGCCGCAACCCAGATCTCTTGAATATTGGTACACCCTCGTGCATAATCAATGGCGCTTTGCAGGCTGGTATAGGCATTCGTCCAAGAAGTCCCATCATTGGCACCGCCGGCATTGTGTTTGACATAAAGGCGGGTTGCTGCTCCGCAGGAACCGGTAGCAGACTGAGTAAACACACCTACTCTTGAGAAGTCTCCCCCAACACTAATCGGAGTACCATTGACATATGCTTGTCCACCTGCGTAAAAACTGGTAGCATTTTGAAAAGGTGTAAAAGAATTCATTGGGGCCGTTGTGGAAACCCGAAAGGTGTATTGATTACCATTAGTGAAGGCCCTGGATCCGCTACCTCCGGCAATTTCGATAAAAAGGTAGCTTCCAATTTGGGTCAATACCATACCTGTTTGAGAATATTGTAAGGTTCCGCTAAAACCATCCCCTTGATAAATGTTCAAATTCCAAACAGGGCTACCATCACTAACAATATCGGAAACAGAAACAATGAGTCCGGCAAATTCACCATTGCAGCCACCACTCATGGTAATGCTTTGGGCAAAATCGGTTACTGCGCCTCCGCTTGAGCTCGGCGGGAAGCCTGTGTTCACACACATCGTCTGGCTAATGGCTGTTGTACTGCAAAAAACAATACATAAAAAGCACAACAAGTACTTAATGAGTTTTTTCATGGGTAGAAGAAGATAAAAAGTAAAACATGTTAAGTTGATCTTTCGCAGCCGAAGCAAAAGGAGGCGGGAGAGCTTCGTCAAACCCTCCCCGGTTCCTCCTTCCTCTTTCTACCATGAAAGGTTGGCTGCCGATCCGGGTCAATGGAAAAGAGCAAGGCTATCGCCCGGCCATCCTGTCCGGATGACTTAAGACATAATCAATAGAGCAGTGGGTAACGTGTTGAATTAAGGGCTTACGAGCGAGGGTAAATGATGTGTTTTCATGGTCTTGAAAAAGTGTTAAGGTACACGAAATGGTCTTTGCCTGACCGACGCCATCATGGCTGCCGGGTAAAACAAAGGTCGTGAGTATATACAGGCAGGTGTTATCCTAAAACGCACAATCTTTAGCTCATTTTAAACAAAAAAGAGAAGAGCTTGGGCTCTTCTCTTAACATAAAATCACTATTTCCTTTGCTCAAAATGAACTTTCTTTTGCTCATTTTGAGCAAAACGGGCTTTTAGCCCCACTCTGAAGCATTTTTTCCGTATTTCTCCACAAACATTTTGGAAAAGTAAGAGAGACTTTCAAAACCCACCCGGTAGGCGATCTCCGAGACCGTACCCTCTTTCTTCCGCAACAGTTCAGCCGCTTTTTCCAAACGATAATTGCGAATGTATTCCGTTACCGTTTGGTCCGTCAGCGCTTTGAGTTTGCGCCGCAGTTGCACCGACGTCATGCCCATTTCGGCCGCGAACGCTTCCACGCCGAATTGGCTCTCGGCCAGGAAACGCTCAATGATTGCGTTGGCTTTAGCCAGAAACCGGTCGTCGATGGTGGGTTCTTTGGACTCTTCCTTCACGGAGTCAGTTACATTCATTCCCAACGGCTGAGCGTATTTCTGTCGTAAGGCCTGTCGCTGCTGCACCAGATTGCGAACCCGAACCTGAAGTTCTTCGGTATTGAAGGGTTTGGACAGGTACTCGTCCGCGCCCAGTTCGAGACCTTCCAGCCGGTCTTCCAGCGTGGCTTTGGCCGTCAGCATCACCACCGGAATGTGGTTGGTACGCATATCGGTCTTGAGGGATTTGCAAAATCCGAAGCCGTCCAGACGCGGCATCATCAGATCGCAGATGACGATATCCGGCACCAATTCCATGGCTTTTTCCAGACCTTCCTGCCCATCCCGAGCTTCGTGTATTTGATAGCTCCCTTCAAAAATACCGCGTACATACGCCCGCAGGTCAGGGTTATCTTCTACGATCAGTAAAAGCGGCAACTCTGCCGTAATAACCTCCGGCGACGTTACGGGCGTTTCCTCCATGATCGATTGCCGAAGGATTTTTGCGGGGGATGTCATGGGTTCATGTGCGGTGACGTATGCGCCCCAATGCGCCTGATCGCAGGGCAATTGCAGCACAAATGTACTCCCCAGGTTCGGCTCACTTTCCACGGTGATCGTTCCGTGCAGGGCCGTAACCAGCTCTTTGACCAACGCCAGTCCGATGCCGGTACCTTCGTAGTGACGGCGTTGGCTGTCGTCGACCTGATAAAACCGGTCAAAGATGCGGGGCAGCCGCTCCGCGTCAATACCGATGCCCGTGTCGGTAACGGTCAGGTTCATCATTGCCCCGCCCTTAGATTCCTTCGCGGGGACATAGTCGACACGGATGGCAATTCGACCGTTTGGGGGAGTAAATTTAAAGGCGTTGGAGAGCAGGTTGGAGATTATTTTTTCCAGTTTGTCTTCATCATAATAGCCCATCAGGTTGGTATGACTTTGCGACCGTTGGAAAATAATGCTTTTGGTTTGGGCCAACGACTCAAAAGACGCAAACAGGTAGTTGAGGAATTGAGGCAGGTCGCCGTAATATATCACCGGCTCCATCTTACCGGCTTCCAGTTTGGAGAGGTCCAGCAATTGGTTGATGAGGATTTGCAGGCGGGAGAGATTGCGCTGCATCAAAGGAATCATGCCTTCGGCAGGGTATTTTTTCTGAAAATCGGCCAACGGACCGACCAACAGCGTGAGAGGTGTACGGAACTCGTGTGAGATATTGGCAAAAAAACGGGTTTTGAGCGTATCCAGTTCGGCCAACCGTTCGGCTTCTTTTTGTTCAAACGATAATTGCCTGGCCAGTTCTTCTTTCCGAACCCGCTGACGGTAATACAAAAAATAACCACCGATCACGGCAATGACCAGCAACAAAGAGATCAAAATAATGCCCGAGCGAAAATTTTGGGCCTGTTGGTTGGCAAGCTCGGCCTGCAACTTGTTCCGTTCAACATCGAACCGAACCGACGCCTCCGAGGTAACCTCTTTCAAATCCTGGGCGTTGCTGGCGATGAGCGCTTCAAAATACACCCGCTCGTGCTTAAAAGCACTTTTATAATCGCCCAAGAGCGTATCGGCAATCATCCGGTTTTTATACAATGAAGCCACCAATGCCTGATAATCACGCTTATCGGGGTCGGATTCCAACGTATGAATGGCTTTATTAAAATAACGAATGACCTCTTCCCGGTTTTTCTTGACGCCCGCTACCTGACACAAATTCCCGTAGACTTTCGCAATGTCACCCAATCCATGAGGTTTATACTTCATTCTATACACCAATTCCTGATGAAAATAGGGCTCCGCCTGAACCGGGTTAGGAAAAGTATTCAGAATTATTTCGGCAATGTTGCCATTAATGGTCCCTATTTTTAAACTGTCTCTTTTTTCATGCACGTGCGCAATGGCCAATTTGTTGTATTTAATGGCCTGTGCATACTGTTTGAGTTCTACCAGACAATTGGCGTAATTTTTATAGAACTCAATGAGGTATTTGTCGACAGGATCTTTTCCGACGTAACGCTCAGCTTCCTTAAAATAGCGAAGAGCCGTTTCGAAATCAGACACCTGATTCATGTAATACAAGCCTAAACGGGCAAGTTTATAATAAGCGAACAGGATATTTTGATAACCGAATTTTCGATACACCAGATCAGCGGAAAGGCAGTGATTGATCAACGTAACAGAGTTGGCACGTTGGTCATATAAAATATTCCCCAACGCAAATTCAATGTCAGCATTCAGACGTTCCGTCAGCGGACTTGGCTCCAATTGCTTCAACTTTTCCTGAACAGCCTTCAGACTACGGTAGCGATACTCTTGGTTTCTCAGATTCCCGAACGCATGGTACCGTATATGAAGGAACTCCACAAAAAGAATCAAAAATCTGTCCTGCGTTTTATCAGCATAGGATTGTATGGCATTGAATTCCGTCATTTCTCCAATACTGTCTTTTTTCTGCAAAACCGAGGCAGAGTAATGCTCAAGACTGTCCAGCCGAGCCTGTCCTTTCAGGTTGAAAAAGTCGCTCACTTTTTTTTGAGCAACTGCTGCAGAAGTTACCCCAATCAACAACAGCAAAAAACTGATTATCAGTTTGTATTTTCTTTTGGCCGGCATAACGGTTCTTCCTGCGAAGGTAAAAATCCTGTTCATTCGTAAAGTGTTTTTCTTTCAGCTGTACCTTTTTCTAAGGGTTGACAATATACTCACTCGGCGATACGCCGTATTTCTCCACAAACACTTTGGAAAAGTAGGAAAGGCTCTCAAAACCCACCCGGTACGCGATCTCCGAGACCGTACCGGCTTTCTTCCGCAACAGTTCAGCCGCTTTCTCCAAACGGTAATTGCGGATGTATTCCGTCACCGTTTGGCCCATTAATGCTTTGAGTTTACGGCGCAACTGCACCGACGTCATGCCCACCTCAGCCGCAAAGGTTTCGACATCAAACTGACTGTCAGCCACAAAGCGCTCAATAACCGCATTGACTTTTTGCAGAAACTGCTCGTCAATAGTGGCTTCTTTGGGCTCTGCCTTCACGGATTCGGTTACATTCAACACCAATGGCTGAGCATATTTTTGGCGTAAGGCCTGCCGTTGCGCCACCAAATTTCGAACCCGTGCCTGAAGTTCTTCGGTATTAAACGGTTTCGAAAGGTAATCATCCGCTCCCAATTCAAACCCTTCCAAACGATCTTCCAAGGTGGCTTTGGCTGTCAGCATCACCACGGGAATGTGGTTGGTACGAATATCAGTCTTGAGGGCTTTGCAGAAACCGAAACCGTCCAAACGAGGCATCATCAGGTCACAGATCACTACGTCCGGTATCTGTTCGATGGCCTTTTCCAAACCTTCTTGTCCGTCCTGTGCTTCTGCCACTTGGTAAATCCCTTCAAAAATACCGCTTATATAGCTGCGCAGGTCTGAGTTATCTTCCACGATCAACAGGATCGGCAACTCATTTTGGAGGTTCTGAGCGACCACCTCTTTTTCTTTCGTAATTTCAAAGGCTATCTGTTCTCTATTTATTTCCTTTGATTCCGGATCCGGTATCAAATGTTGCTGCCACGTAGCTTGGTCATAAGGAATTTTTACGGTAAAGACAGTGCCTTGTCCTACCTGACTTTCAACGGTAATGTGCCCACGGAGGACTTCCACCAGCTCTTTGACCAGTGCCAAACCGATGCCGGTACCTTCATAATCACGACGGTTGCCCGTATCGGCCTGATAAAAACGGTCAAAGATCAACGGCAACCGCTCGGCGGCAATACCAATGCCCCAATCCTTTATTTGCAGTGTAAACCGGCGCTCATTATAGTCTGCCCGTACATGGATACGTCCACCGGTCGGCGTGAATTTAAAAGCATTCGAGAGCAGATTGGTGATGATCTTTTCCAGTTTATCAGCATCATAATAGGCTTCCTGCGGCAATTTGCCCTGCTCATGCTGAAAAATGATCTTTTTACTTTGGGCCAATGATTCAAAAGAAGCAAAGAGTTGGTTTAAGTATTGTGACAGATCTCCTTTTTGAATATGCGGTTCCATCTTACCCGCTTCCAACTTTGACAGGTCCAGAAGTTGATTGATGAGTGTTTGTAAACGCCCCAAATTACGCTGCATCAACGGAATGATGCCTTCCTGTGGGTACTTTTTCTTAAGGTCTGTCAAAGGCCCCACCAAAAGCGTAAGGGGTGTACGAAACTCGTGCGAGATGTTGGCAAAGAAGCGCGTTTTGAGCGTGTCCAGTTCCTGCAACTTGGTGGTTTGCTCCAGGTTAAAACGCAGTTGCTTTTCTGAGTCAGCTCTGGCTTTTTCGTGACTGATAATGATCCTGCCCAAGAATATTCCAAACACAAAGATCTCGCCAATAAAACAAAGCGACACAAACGCAATGATCAACGGATGGTCAAGCCAGCCAACCAGTCGCATTTGCATAAGCGTATAACTCACATTGCCCAACAAAAACGGAACGGAATAATACCAATTGATCGAATAGCGTCGAATGACCGCCGCTATATACATTCCAAACGTCAGCAATTGGCCGAAAATACCGACGTACGTGCTCGCCAGAAGCCAATACCAACGGTAGTTAAAAGCGATCAATACTCCCAAGATTGCCGTTAGGATCAGCACCATGTTCATTGCAAAGCGAACGGCCGGGTGAAATCGCTTAATGGGCAAAATATCTTTAGCAAACAACGCCTGCCCGATGGGAATAAAGTGAAAGGACAAAAAAGTAACAGTAACGGCTGCTAATGGCGTACCGGATAGGAAATTGCCGAAAATACCCATTAATCCCCAAAAACTTAATGAGCGAATAATAAGTACCAAGGTATACAAACGGAAGGTCAGTTCGCGCACGGCAAAAACGGCCAGTAATAACACGTAAAACAGTCGAATAAGTACTAAGCCGGAAAAGAAACCTTCCCGCGTGTTACTCGTGAGTTTATCTTCGGTATATACATCGAGGGTCTTGGCCCTTACTGTTGAATAAAATCCTTTTTGGCTTTTGACCCTAATGTAAATCGTCTTTTGTTCATTGAGATCCATAAAGACTCTTACGTGCGGCAAATTCTCCGAAAGCTTGTCTTTCCGTTCTTCGCCCACGATTCCCTGTCGGCTTACCTGATATACTCCTTTCGTGTTCGGAACATAAAAATCAATGGATTCTCCGACGGGATTATCCCATACCAGCATCCACGCTTTTTGGTGCGGGTCGACATTTTTCAAGGCTATTTTTACCCAGAATACTGAAGTCGAAAAAGGAAAAAGGAATTTAGGCTTTCTGAAGGGCGTAAAAGGCAGTTTTTGTACCTGTTCAAAAGACAATGCCGCCGTTTTATCTTCAAAGAGTTCGGTTTTTGACGTTAACGGGTACGTACTTAAGGTATCTGATAAAATAACTTGGGCAACTACGCTGCCGACATATCCGAAAGAAAAGAGAACGTAAAGCAGAAATCGTTTCATGGTATGAAGTATAGATGGCTGATCAATTCCACTCCGAAGGAGCCTTGCCAAATTTTTCAGTAAACACTTTTGAGAAATAAGACAGGCTTTCAAAACCTACCTGATAGCCAATATCGGAGACCGTCCCTGCCTTGTTGCGAAGCAATTCGGCGGCTTTTTCCAGACGGCAACTTCGAATGTATTCAATGACGGTTTGGCCCGTCAGTGCTTTGAGTTTACGACGTAGTTGCAGCGCCGTGACTCCCATCTCAGAAGCAAATTTCTCTACGTCAAAACCGCTGTCGGCAAGGTTACGATGTAGCACGCCGTTGGCTTTTTGCAGGAATTTTTCGTCCATGGAAAGTATTTTCTTCGTTTCTATTGCCTCCGATCCGTTGACACTGATGGCAAAAGGCTGACTGTATTTTTGGCGTAAAGACTGACGTTGCACCACCAAATTTCGGACCCGTGTCTGAAGCTCTTCGGTATTAAACGGTTTCGAGAGATAATCATCCGCGCCCAATTCAAACCCTTCCAACCGATCTTCCAAGGTGGCTTTGGCCGTCAGCATCACCACCGGGATGTGGTTGGTACGCGTATCTGTCTTGAGGGCTTTGCAGAAACCAAAACCGTCCAAACGAGGCATCATTAGGTCACAGATCACTACATCCGGCACAAATTCAATCGCTTTTTCAAGGCCGTTTTGGCCGTCAATGGCTTCGATGATCTGATAGCTTTCCGCAAAAATACCACGTACATAAGTGCGCAGGTCCGGGTTATCTTCCACGACCAACAACATCGGTAACTCATTTTGGAGATGCTCAGCACGCACTTCGTTAGGATCGGGCATTGTAATTGTCGACAATACCGGTTCCGTCGGCTTTATAACAATCGGTTCTTCGTTTGCGGCCAACTGCGGCGGCTGAGTGGTACAGGGGAGTGTCACCGTAAACACACTCCCTTTTCCGGGCTGACTTTTTACGTCAATGCTGCCCTGCAAAACTTCTACCAATTCTTTGACCAACGTTAAGCCAATGCCGGTTCCTTCATAATCGCGGCGATTGCCGGTATCTACCTGATAAAAGCGGTCAAAAATACGCGAAAGTCGTTCAGCATCAATGCCAATACCAAAATCTTCCACCCGGATCATAACCTGATGCTCTTCATAACTGACCCTCACATTGATGCGCCCCTGTTCGGGCGTAAATTTAAACGCATTGGAAAGCAGGTTCGTTACGATCTTTTCCAGTTTATCAACGTCAAAATAAACTATTTTGTGGCTGTGGCTTTGTTCATGTTGAAAGATGATATTTTTGCTTTGCGCCAAGGATTCAAACGACGCTAAGAGTTGTTGCAGGAATGCCGCCACATCACCTTTTTGGAGATCCACCTGCATTTCGCGGGCTTCCAGTTTTCCCAGATCCAGCAATTGATTAATTAAGGCCAGCAACCGCTTGGCGTTGCGTTGCATAATGGGCAGAATACTTTCATTGGGCAGCCTCTTCTGCAGCTCGTCCAACGGTCCGAGGATCAACGTAAGCGGCGTACGAAATTCGTGCGAGATATTATTAAAGAACCGAGTCTTAAGCCGGTCAAGTTCGCGAAATTTTTGGGATTCCTGATTTTTGAGGATCAGGTCTTTGGCCGTTGCCAATTTTTCCTCGTACAGCGATCGCAACAAATAGCCCGTTACGGGAGCCACTCCCAATAATTCTAACGAAAGCGCCAGATTTTTTGCGTATTTAATGATGTTGGGCAGGTAAATGATGTCCAGATTGTTCAATTGGGAAAGAATATGATAGACAGCAAAAACCATTACCGGTATGATGTACCAAATTGAGGCGTAGTATTTTCTCAATAATGAATAAAAAAGAATGCAGAGGATAATGAAATTATTAAGGGTGTAAAAGTGCATGAAGTAAACCGAAGGGCGATACACCAGCGTTGCAATTCCGTGCACAACACCAATGCTTCCCAACACCCAAAACACGGGAGTCAATGCCGGCATTTTGGTTTTCACCTGACATACCTGATATACAAAATAAGCTAATGCTACGAGGTGAATATTGGAGAGAATGATCCAAAGATGATTGGCAATAGCGGGAAACTGAGGGAAGGTAAAGCCGCTGCCACCTGTACCCAAATACATCGTACTGCTTGCGGTGATTCCATAAAAGCAGTAGGCTCTGAACTTAGTGTCATTGATAAAGAAAAGCAATGCTATGCAAAAAAACAGCCGCATCAGCAGTAAACCACTGACCAGAAAAAAGGCGTTATCTTCTTTTTGAAAACTTTTGTAAAAAGTAAGTTCATCGTAGATGACAAGATCATGATTGATGTATAAAAGGCTCTTGAGCCGTAAATAACAGACCTGCGTTTTTTGCGGAACTAAGGCCAATGGAACCGCATAGTCTTTGGACTTGATTTCACGCTTACTGAACGCTGCCGCATTACCTATTTTTGTGATGGAAAAACCTCCCTCCCTGGTTGGGAAATACAGATCCAGATCGCTCAGGTAGTAATTTTTTTCGATGGCTAACAGCCATCTTTTCAGGCTATCCGGACGTTGGTTTCTTACCGTTAATTTGATCCAAAATACAGAATGAGATTGCCCTTTCAGACGATCGGGGTTCGATCTATTGGTAAAGGATTGTTTCTGTACCTCTTCAAAACTCATTTTGCCGGTTTTGTCTTCGAAAACCGTTGTTAATGCGGTAATAGGGTAAATAGCTGCACTGTCTGACAGGATGATTTGAGCGAACAGCGCTTCAGGGTAACAGGCGAAAATGAAGCAATAGATCAGTAGTTTTTTTTTCATAATGTCGTCTAAGGTGGGCAGATACGTTGAAATTGCAGCCGTCACAGCGATTCAAACCATTCTTCATTGCGATCAACATACCCACCTTTCGGTCTTGCATGAAATTATATACCATTCCATGCGCCCATTTTTCTAATAGTGTAATGAGCTGCCGGAGGTTATTTTGAGCAAAAATAGACAATGATTACAAATAAAATATCCAAGTAAATCGCATTTTGTTCATAAATTCAGGCCGAAGCAACTAAAATTAAACGACCTTACAAAGGGTAATGTTTGAATTTCCCACGATTTTCCTGAACAAAAATCGTGCTATCGTATCCAAAACTTCTCTTTTTCGTGCGAATTGGTATATTATTTTTTTTAAACTACCCTCTCAAACCTCAACTAATCTTCTAAATATCAGCCCATTATCTTTTACTATTCTCTTCAATAACCCTCTCCGTCGGCGGGCTATTTCGATGACTTTTCCATTAGGCAACGTCAGTTCGCTATACCGATCCAAACGGCATTTGTCCAAATAATATCCATTCAGTAAATACGACTTATGAACCCGGATGAAACCGCAGGTTTCCAGCAAGGGGGCATAACTGCTCAGCGATAGAGATGTCACTACCTGCTCGCCGTCATTCAGGTGGAAGATGGTATAATTCCCTTGCCCACTTAGGTATATTATTCGTCGCGGGTCAATGACACGGTCACCTCTTTTGGTTTGAAAACGGGGCAAGGTTACCCCGTTTTCGAATACATACAATCCTGCTGTTGCACTCATTTTCTTCTCTATAAATTATCTTGGATCTTTGTCTAAATACGCTTGCTCCTAATCTGCACGCAGTGCATGGATACTTTAGTAAAAGCCGGTGTGGATAAAAGTCGCGTTGTTTGCAAGACCGTACAGGACTGGATTGCACTTGCTGCCGCTCCAATGGTCATGTCAGCAACTTCCGGTCCTATCCAAGTCTTTGTTTGAGCAACTGCCCATTGACTGAAAAGCACCACTGCAAAGAGGTAAAAGGGGCGGCATTAAATAGGACTTCGTAAGTTCATTCCGGCAGTAAGCATAATAACTAATTGATTATCAACAATCAATTAGTACAAACGGCTTGCAATAGGGTCTGAAAAACAGCTCCGTTTTTTGCTTCAAAGCCGGGTGTCAGCTCTATAAATTTGCCTGCCTGATAGGTAACTTTACCGGTCACTTCTACTTTGTTACTCGCCGTTATGTTGTTTCCTGCAAGTAAAGTGGCCACATCTGTAGTGATGTCATTGGCAGGGCTTAGTAAGGTCAACACCGGGTTGGCACTGACGACCGTAATAGATTGCCCCACCCGGCTACTGAAGCAGGCGGTATTTTCGCAGGCCGCATAATACGTTGTGGTGGTGGCCGGGCTAACGGAATAAGGAGAGCCGGTAGCAAGCAATGTCCCACCGGCAGTCTGGTCGTACCATTTTACCGTTCCAACGGCACAGGTAGCCGAAAGCGAGGCAGTTATACCGGTACAAATGTTGTTTTTATTGGAATTGACAGCGGACGGCGTACTGACGGCAGGCGATACAAATACCCTGAAAACCGTCGAAAGTACAGAACCGGTATTGTTACTTGCCCGACATCTCAGGTAGTAATTATTGAAAGTATTATCACCGGTAATGGTGGTGGAACCGCCCGTGGTAGATAAGTTGGTTGGGGTGCTCATGTCGGCAAAAAATGATTTTTGCCATTGATAACTAATGGCATCCGTAGCCGAAAGCGTAAGGGTTTCGGTGGCTCCGGCACAAAGATTTCGGTCGGTGTATTGGGACGTAAAAACGGGTACGGGCACGTACGAGATCGGCGCAATGTACGTACAGCTTCCGCCGGTCACCTTAATGTACAGGGTTTGAGAGCCCGTCGGCAGCGAACCGGGCGTAAAAGTATTGGTTGCAAGGCTGTACGTTCCTGCCGGAACGGTAGCCAACGAATCAGTAAAAACACCGTTCACTACCATGTCGTTACCGGCAGCGATGACCATAAAAGCCGTATTGGCGGGATTATTTTTGAGCTGTAACTTTGTGTTGGTATAGGTGCCGACAGTCCCCCCGATTTTGATCAGGCCATTGTTCACAAAATTACCGGCACCCGCATTGTTGGTCAATTCTCTTTGAATATCGAGGTATCCGTTGTTGGTCACAACGCCGCCCTGATTAATTATTTTGCCCGAATAAAAATTACTGTACGATTTTAAATACATTTCTCCGCAGGCATCATTGACCACGTAGTTGTTGTATTTTTCAATCCCTGCGGTCAGCGTCATTTTTCCGTAATTGCTCAGCATGGTCACGTTTGTGCCGGAACCATTGATATATACTGCCGCTGAACCGCCGGTCACTTTGACGACACCGCCGCTTTCGTTGGTAAGAATGGACGTAGCGGTCAATGAAACCCCGTAACTGCCGTTGCCAGGGGAAATATAAGAATCAAACAAACCGCCGCTTTTGTTGGTAATGATGCCGTTGCCGGTCATTACTGTCCCGTCATTTACGTCTAATGTGCCGAAATTATCAATATTTCCGCTACAGGTAAGTTTACCGGTCGTACTGAATGTAATGCCGGCAGGAATCACAAAAGCAATGGCATTTCCCAACGTAAGCGAAAGCACCGTAACATTTGACGACAACACCGGGTACCTCGGCATTCCAACAGGTATGCTGACGTTGTCAGCTGCACCGGGCAGGCCGCCGGTCCAGTTGCCGGCGGTGTGCCAATCGGTGCTTACATTTCCATTCCAGGTAATGCTTGCTGCAAGCGAAATCTGATAAAAGAATAAAAGACCGATGAATACTAATTTGGGGAAGTACATTTTGTACATAAGAGATGTTGATTAAGGATTTATTAAGTGTTTTTCGATATCTCAAAACTACCGGGAAGAGCAGTGATCGGGTTAGCACGTATGTTCCAATCCTTTGCTCTCATGTTCCACTGCTGAAATATCTTTTCCTCTAATGTTCCAAAACCTTACCTCTAATGTTTAAATAGTTAATTATCAATAGTTTAGAAGACATAATTTTATAGTTGCACCAACCCTGAAACCATTGATCACTTTACCATGATTACCGCCCTTCCCAGCGTTGCCGCCGACAGTATCAGGTTGGCTCCCGTCGAAATCGTGACGGAATCCAGCCCCGGAACAACCTCGTCGTTGTGTAAGTCCAGATCCAATATTGCTCCCGGCGCAAACGTGATGCTACCATTCATAAACACTTGGTCGTTGCCCGTACCGCCGTTAATGGTCAGTGAAGGGAATACCGTCATAAAAGCGCCTACCTGAATCACATCATCGCCCCCGCCGGCGTTGAGTACAATGCCCGTTTTGCCGGCAATGCCAATAGTCGCAGGTGTAATGGAGAACGAGGTAATGCCGCCGCCATTCAGGCTATAGGTTTTGCCCGTCACCACAAACCGAATGTTGGAGCCGCTCTCACTGACACTCAGGGTTTCGCCCGCACCGGACACATCGGTGAGGATAATCGTGCCCCCTGCAGTACTGATGGTGTAATCCGCAACGGCCGCAGGATTCACATACATAAAGGGCACTGCATAACTGCACGCTCCGCCCGCCGGGGTGAGCTTGGCATATAAGGTTTGTGAACCTGACGGCAGGGCGAGAGCCGGAGTGAAGGCATTGGGAGCGCTGAATGTCCCCGCCGATACGGTAGCGGCGGCATCGGTGAAGATACCGTTCACGACACCGTCGTAGGTACCGCCGTAGGTAAAAATGGGCGTAGGCGTATTATTGACAATGATCGCCGAATTGGCCGTATTGGTCACACTGCCCGTAAGTGTGCCGTACTTCAATACACCCGTATTGGTAAATGTGTTCGTATTCTTTAGACTGTCGGCAAGTTGAAAGAGTCCGGCATTGGTAAATGCGGAGTTGTTTCGGAGATTCCCGTTTGCGATGATGACCTTCCCGCAATTGCTGTTGTTAAAAGTTCCTCCGGTATTATTAATTCCGTAGGTTCCCACGCTGTTCGTTGCTCCTATGGTGATAACGGCCGCATTGGTAAACGTACCAAAGCCATTGCTTATGCCGCCAACGGTAGCCTGATTTATCGTGAGTTCTCCACCTGCATTATGGTTAAATGCCCCTAGATTGCCTATCCCATAGTTTCCCACATTTGCGGTGGCCCCGAGGGTTATCTTACCGGCGTTTGTAAAGACTGTACTGTAGTCATTTTTCAAACCAACCGAAGTGCTTCTGTCAATGGTAATTTCTCCGGCGGCGGCGTTCGTGAAGTTTTTAGTGTTATCAAGTCCATATAAACCCACATTCGCGTTGGCACCGATGATGATTTTGGCTGAGTTGGTGAAAGTTCCTCCACTGTACGAATTGGCCAGACCGGCCTGCGTTGTGCGGTCGATACGGATCTCTCCGCCGGTATGGTTAAATGTTCCGACATTGCCCAAACCATAAGATCCGGTACTTACTGCGGCTCCGAGGACTATGTCGGCGGCATTGTTAAACGTCGCGCCGAGCGTATTGTGCAGACCGGTATGGGTGGATCGGTCAATACTGATCTCTGCGTCGGCATTGCTGTAGAAAGTAGCGGTATTAAAAAGCCCATATTGACCTATTACCGCTGTATTGCCGAGAATCAATTGGCCATTGTGGTGAACCGTTCCGGCATTATAAAATCCAATCGTATAAGTAACGCTGCTGATCAGATAGCTCTTTGAGTCGTTGATGGTCAGGCTGCCGGTCGCGGCAGTGGTAAGCGTAGCTCCCGCCTGTACCTCTACCGACTTGGCTACGGCGGCCGTGCTGATGGTGGGTTGATTGACGGGTGCCGCCGGGATCACGACATCATTGCCGGCCGTGGGCACGCTCGTAGGCGACCAATTGCAGAAGGCATTCCAATCTGTACCGGCGGTACCCGTCCAAGTGATAGTACCGGTGGGGGTACTGACCGCCGTAGCACTTATGGTGAGGGTTGCGGCATTGGAGTTGGTGCTTCCACCGGGACCGGTGGCCACACATCGGTACTGATTGCCCGACAAACCGTTCACATTGCTGATGGCGAGCGCGGTCGTGGTCACATTTGAGTAAGGAGCCGTGGCCGGTACATTCGTCCAACCGCTTCCGTTGTTGAGCTGCCATTGGTAGGAGGTGGCGTTGGTCACGGCTACTGTAAAAGCAGCAATGCTTCCGGGACAAAGTAGTTGGCTGATTGGTTGCGCAGTAAAGCCGGGCGATACATACGTAAACGGCACGATATAGCTACAAGCCCCGCCCGAAGGGGTAATTTTGGCGTATAAGGTTTGGGTACCGCCCGTCAGGCCCGAAGATGTGAACGAATTGGGCGCGGCGAAAGTACCCGCCGATACGGTAGCGGCGGCATCGGTGAAGATACCGTTTACGATACCGTCGTAGGTACCGCCATACGTGAAAATGGGCGTGGGAGTATCGTTAACGATCACCGCTGAATTGGCCGTATTGGTCACACTGCCGAAAAGTGATCCATACTTCAAAACACCTTGATTTGTAAACGTTCCGTTATTCACGTAGGCAGTTGTCTGCACCAAACCGGCATTGGTGAAGGTTTTGGACGCGTCATTTTGAAGGTTGCCTTTCATGATGATTTTGCCGCAGACGTTATTGGTAAATACCGCCTGATTTCTAATGCCGGTGTTCGTCACACTTGCCGTTTGTCCGATCCTGATCGTGGCAGCATTGGTAAAAACACCACCCGTAGTGTTCAAATCTATATAGTTTGAATTA
This sequence comes from Runella sp., assembly GCF_965279615.1. Classification (NCBI taxonomy): domain Bacteria; kingdom Pseudomonadati; phylum Bacteroidota; class Cytophagia; order Cytophagales; family Spirosomataceae; genus Runella; species Runella sp. The sequence goes on from NZ_OZ257252.1 coordinate 2,683,467, forward strand.
TCAATGGCCAACTCACTGCCTGCATTGTTGTTGAAGTCGGCGTTGGTCCAAAGACCATAATCTCTTATTGTACCGGCATTGCCAATTGCAATCCTGCCGTTGTTGTGAATGATACCCGGGCTGTATAAACCAACGGTACGACTGCTTCCGCTTATTGTCTGTGTCCTTGAACCATTGATGGTCAGGCTGCCCGATGCGGCATTGGTAAGTACCGCTCCCGCCTGTACTTCCACCGATTGAGCAAAAGCAGCGGTGCTGATGGTGGGCCGGTTGACGGGAGCTGCCGGTATCATCACATCATCCTGTGCCGTTGGCACCGTTGCCGGTGACCAGTTTGCCGCATTTCCCCAATCAGTACTCACAGCTCCGGTCCAGCTGACAGGAACAACAAAATACGTGAACGGTACAATGTAACTACACGCTCCGCCGGAAGGTATGATCTTGGCATATAAGGTCTGCGTACCGCCCGACAGGCCGGAAGGCGTAAATGAATTGGGCGCGGCGAAAGTACCCGCCGATACCGTGGCGGCCTCATCGGTAAAAATGCCGTTGACGGTACCGGTAAAGGCACCTCCGTAGGTGAAGATGGGCGTGGGAGTATTATTGACAATAACCGCCGAATTAGCGGAATTGGTCACGGTACCGGTGAGTGTAACATATTTTAAGACGCTTTGGTTAGTAAACGTTCCCGAATTACGGAGTTCGCCGGCGACCTGCATCAAACCGGTGTTGGTAATAGATACATAATTCTGAATGCTCCCCCGAACAACGATGGTTTTTCCGCAACCGGTCGTATTGAATGTGGCGTTGTTGAAAATACCGGTTGTCCCATTTGCCACCGCACCAATGGTAATGCCGGCGGCGTTGGTGAACGTACCGCCGGTTGAATTGTACAGGCCGATACTGCCTGCGCGGTCAATCCTGATCTCAGCCCCGGTATTATTATTAAAAACAGCTAAGTTATACAGTCCATAACTCCCAACTGCCGCGGTATTTCCCAAAACAAGCTGTCCGTTATTTTGAACTGTCCCGGCGTTGTAGAAACCACAGGTTCCCAGTCCGTTATAGAAATTTGAACTGTTGATGGTCAGGCTGCCGGTTGCGGCGTTGGTGAGCGTGGCTCCTGCCTGTATCTCTACTGACTTGGCCACGGCGGCCGTGCTGATGGTGGGTTGGTTGGCGGGAGAGGCGGGGAGCACAACAATATTGGTTGCAGCCGGCTCTCCGGCCGGTGACCAGTTGTTGGCGGCATTCCAGGCGGTGCTTTCCGTTCCGGTCCAGGTCTTGGTTTGAGCAACGGTTGTTTGACTGAACAATAACACGACAAAGAGGTAGAAAAGGTTTTTCATCGGCAGGGTTTATTTGGCATTTTTTATACCTCAAAGCTACCGGGAGAACCCCTCTCGGGATTAGTACGTATGTTCCAATCCTTTGCTAATATGTTCCGGTGTTAAAGAATCTTTTCCTCTAATGTTCCAAACCCTTTCCTCACATGTTCCATTCATTGATTATCAATAGGTTATAAAAATTGATTTTGTAATATATAAAATTAATAATCCGCCTGAGAGTGACGACTGTTTTATTACCAACTGCTTTTTGCGGTATTATCAGGCGTCCTTTTTTTTCATAATTATCGAGCCGTTCAGTAATACACAAAATGCCATACGACTTGAAGATCGTATGGCATTTTGTGTAAAAAGAAGTATAGTGATCAGCTGATTCGGTAACTTTATAAGAAAGCCCTATAACATCAATAAACCCGTACAACAGTGCTGTACGGGTTTGATAGAATACTATATGTTATGGGTATAAGACGTAAACCTACATAATTGAGCATTCTTTTTTAACATCTGTCACCAAATAATTATCAAGCGAGCATTGAATCGACATCCGGATAGACTTTATACCCTTTTTCAGAAATGCAATAGGCAGAAAACCTTGAATTACTGCCTGTTACCGGAAGAGTACCGGAAAGACACCTAAGCAAACCGACACGGATATCTAGGCGTTTCGGGCGTATTCTGAAGGCGACATTCCAAATTGTTCCTGAAATGACTTTGAAAAATAAGGCAAACTCTCAAATCCGACCCGGTAAGCAATCTCCGACACCGTTACGTTACGTTGTCGCAAGAGTTGTGCTGCTTTTTCTAAACGTATTTTTCGAATAAACTCAGTGGTTGAAACACCTGTCAGTGCTTTCAGTTTACGGTGAAGATTGGTACGACTCATCCCTATTTCTTTGCAGAAGTCCTCTATATCGAAACGGCTATCACTCAAATGCGCTTCTACAATCGCATGAGCTTTTTGAATGAACTGCTTTTCCTGATCTTGAGAGGCCGTGGTGGATTGCTCCAAAGGATCGGGAGACAGCAGACTGAATTTTTGTCGCAATAATGCGCGTTGTTGGACCAAATTTTTGACCCTTACCAATAATTCTTCTTTATTGAACGGCTTTTGTAAGTAATCGTCAGCGCCAAGTTCGTACCCTTCCAGACGGTCGGCCAAGGTAGCTTTAGCGGTAAGCAATACCACGGGAATATGGCTGGTACGTTGATCGGATTTCAGTTGTTGACACAATTCAAATCCATCGAGCTTCGGCATCATCAGATCGGTCACGACAATATCCGGAACGATTTCAAAAGCCAATTCAAGGCCAATTTGCCCATTCAATGCCTCAACTATTTGATAATAAGGCTCAAATATACCCCTCAAGTACAGCAGAAGGTCGGGATTATCTTCCACGATCAGCAGAATAGGGAGTGTTTCAGATAAATGAAGACTCACAACGGCGGGCCCTTCCGTAGATACCTTAATCACTGATTCCGGTTGGTAATCAAGCGGTGAGTTGGGGCTAAAGTCCGTTGTTATTTCCTGCGTTGGTTTTGGCAAAGGCAATTCAACCCTAAAAGTTGTTCCGCTGTTTACATCGCTTTTTACCGTAACAGTTCCTTTCAACAGATCCACTAACTCTTTGACCAATGCCAACCCGATGCCGGTGCCCTCATAATTGCGTAGAGCCGTATCGTCTATCTGATAAAAACGATCAAATATCAGAGGCAACTGTTGAGCGTCTATTCCGATGCCATTGTCTTGTACTTCCAATACCGCCCTGCACTCGAAACCTATGGTTTCATACATAACTTTTATCATAACCCGGCCGTTGGCAGGGGTAAATTTAAAGGCGTTGGAAAGTAAGTTGGTGGTGATCTTTTCGATTTTATCGGCATCAAAATACGTTTCAAAAGAACGATGACTTTGACTCACGTTGAAATGAATATTTTGATTTTGGGCCAGTGATTCAAAGGAAGAAAAAATGTATGAAAAGAACGTGGCAATATCACCGTGTTGGGCTTCGACCCTGAATTCACCCGCTTCCAGTTTTGACAGATCCAATAATTGATTGATCAGTACCTGCAGGCGTTTTACGTTGCGCTGCATCATAGGTATCATTCCCTCTTTCGGGTATTTTTGCCGAATCTCTTCCAGCGGACCGCTCAAAAGTGTAAGTGGCGTTCGGAACTCATGAGAGATATTGGTAAAAAAGCGCGTTTTGAGACGGTCCAATTCCTGTACCCGAACCGCCTGCTCTTTAGTAAACGACAGCTCCTGCAACGATAGCGCTCTATTGCGTTCATAATCAATCACAATACGCCCCAAAAAATAGCCAAAAACGAGAAATTCAAGCATAAAGAAAAGCAGGGCTACAGGAGAAATCCATGCAAAACCTACCCAGCCTACCAACCGCATTTGTATAAAAATATAACTGCCGAGCCCTAATAAATACGCCACTGAGTAATTCCAATTGATCGGGTATTTTTTAATAATGGCAAATACATACATCGCCAAAATAAACAATTGGGTAACGATCACTAAGTAGGTACTGGCTAAAAGCAGTTGCCAACGATATCCAAACAGGACCGAAACTGCCAGAAGAATGTTGATCACAATGATCAATTGAAGTATTCTATCGACCCACAAAGGGAACCGTTTGCCAGGAAAAATCACTCTAAATGCTACAATCAGGCCCAACGGTAAAATATGAAACGAAAGAAAACTGACGATCAGGGCAGAATTAGGGTTTAAAAAAAAGTTGCCAAGAATACCGTGCAACCCCCAAAACGCAATCGAACGAGCCACCAAAAGCACCGAATATTGCCTGAAATCCTTGTCTTTGACGGCAAATATGGCTAACAGAAATACATAGAACAGGCGAATAGCCATCGCTCCCGACAAAAAACCGTAGAGATTGCTTTGTATCAAATCATGACGATAATATGCTTTTTCCGAAAAGAGCGCGACCGAAGCAAAATGTGCCCGTTGTCCTTTGACCCTAATAAAAACAGTTTTGGTAGCCTCATAATCCAGGTCGAATTCAAAATAAGGCTTATTCTCGGCCATTAAGATCCGATTACCCGTTATGACAACCCCCGTTTTTTTGACCTGATAGTTGCCGGTATTGTCGGAGACATAAAAATCGACGACTTCCGCCATTGGATTATCCCATTCCAGTACCCACTGTTTTCGTTCAGGGTGCCGGTTGGTCAGTGTTATTTTAAGCCAGGAGGCTGCATCGCCAAAAGGAAAAAGAAGGCCTCTTTTCCGAATCGGCACAAATTTTTGTTTTTGGATCTGTTCAAACGAAAGTTGGCCGGTAACATCTCTGTACAAACCCGCTACCGGCGTAATCGGGTAAGATTCAGAAGTTTTAACAAGTTCAAGCGTCTGACTGCTACTCCATAGCGGCAGACAAATGAAGAGAAAGCAGAGGTTTTTCATAGAGGGTAAATCAAAACAACCTGTAGGCATTAGTGCATCTATAAATTGCTCAGAATCCCAAATATATAATTATGTAAGACTATAAAAAAGCAAGTGACAGGCAGTATCTCTCTGCCTGTCACTTGCTGCTAAAAAAAAACACTCTCTCTGCTATTTTTGTGTATCTCCTATCTTATTGGTTGGCACATTCGTCTGACAGCCGCCGATCACTGCTTGGAAAACCGCACCCGTAGCACCGAAACCCGGCAACAACGTCACCGATTCTCCCCCTCGGTATTCTACCGTTCCGCCCGACACTTGATTGGTCGCCGTGATCCTGCCACCGGACTTTAATACCGTACCGCCTGTGATGTTTTCACTGACCGTCAGGAGGGCAGGGCCGGCACCACCCGTGCTTTGACTCTCATACACACCCATATCCACAATCGCGGTACCCAACGCATAAGGACGAATAGTGCCTTCCAAGTCCTCCGTCGGTGCGCCCGCATTATCCCCGGCATTGATCGCCGGCGAGCAGTTTTGCAGATGATAATCCCCCAAACCGCCCATCGGAGCCAACCCACTCGGCGTCGCATTGACAAACAGCGGATTCTGACTCACGTTATTGGTTCCCACATGACCGCCTTCCACCAAACTGTAACTTACCACACTGCCCGCTGTACTCTGGGGCGATGAATTGCCCCAAACAATGCTGTTCTTTACACTCGTCAAAGCGTTGCTGTTGAAAATACCGCCCGCCGTGCCGTTGCTGCCCTGATTCGACGAAAGTGTACAATGCAACAACTTCGGCTCACTGTGATTAACATACATTCCTCCTCCGATGCCTTTGTTGGTAACGATCAGCACATTATTAAGCTCAGGACGACTGCCTCCCAACACATAGATTCCCCCGCCAAAAGTGGCTTCATTGCCCCAAACGACGCTCTTAGTGATGCTGACTTTACTACTGTCCTGCAACAGGATACCGCCCCCTGCAATGGCACGGTTGTTGGTAATGACGCAGTTGGTAATTACCCCACGGCTCTTATTGATCACCAAGATACCCCCACCGGACGATAAAATAGTGGGTTCGGTCAGCTCGGTGTTCTGAGTGGGACTTACAAAATCAGCGAACCCTTTTTCGATCGTGAAACCGTCCAGACGCGTGGCGGCATTCGTGGCACTCAGCACCACGACGTGGTTGACGTTGTCATTCAGGGCAGTGCTGCCGATCTCCCCACTGAGAATGGTCTTATGCGTGTTCCAGTTGCGATCAGCGAGCCTCGTTTCACCGCCGGCAAAGCCCCCATATACCTGCACCCCTGATGGAATCTCGAACACATCGCGGCGCAACGTGCCCGGAACATACGTACCTTGGGCTACCCAAATCTGAACGTCCTGACCCACCGACACTGATGCCGCGCTCAGGCCTGCCTGCAAACCTGCGAAGGCTTTGGCCCAACTGCTGCCGTCCTGAGCCGGAGCGGTATTGCCCGCATTGACGTAAACAACACGCACCGAGGAGTTGATCTGCACCGATGCCGTGGTCTGGAACTGTGCGCAACTGCCGTTGGCAGCAATGGTATAGGTCACTGTATAATTGCCCGGCGTACTCAGGGCTAAATTAATTTCTCCGCTGCCGGCATGGATGGACAAGCCCGTAGTGGAGTTGAAAACACCGCCTGCGCTACCGGTCAGGCTCACCGAAGCTGTACCCGTATTTGTGTAAGGGTTGCCCGCATAACCGATACTCGCACTTGGACTGACAACCGCGTTGATGGTCTGCTGCGTCGATGTAGATACACAGGTGGGGCTGCTTTGCAAACGAACCGAGAATGTATAATTACCCGGAGCCAATCCGCTGAAGGTGCTGCTGCTGACCCAGTTGGTGCCGTCTTTGGAATATTCCAACGAACCGCTACCGGTGGCATTCACGACGGCAGTGCCCGTCGAAACCGAGCAGGTCGGCTGCGTGAGTGTAGCTGTTGGCACAGAGAGCGTTGTTACATTTATTGCTACCGTGTCGGTAAACGTACAGCCCCCCAACGATGAGTAGGTATAAATCACTTTTAAAGTTCCTACGCCTGTAGCGGTCAAAATACCGGCGTTGATAGTGCCGGCACCTATCACACTGAATACTCCACCCGTTGGGGTGGCCGTCAGGGCGCGGGTGGCACTCACGCACATAGGGCCTGCGTTGGTGGTATTGGTCACAACCGCCGAAGTTGGGGCATTGAAAGCATCAGCATCCTGATTGGTGATGGTTCCTACGTTGTTGCTGATATTACTTACCTGCGTGATGCCGTCCTCTTTTTTCAGGATAGTACCCGAATTGACAAACGTTCCCGAAGCATTGACAATCGCAGGTACAGATTCAACAGAACCGCAGTTCTCCATGCTTCCGCCTTGGTTATAAAAACCGAATCCTGCCGTACTTTTGAGATACATTTGTCCTGAGCCGGCATTGGCAAAATTACCCGTATTTGTGATGGCGTTCAGTCTGATGTTACCCTTACCGCCGATGCGCAGCAGGTGATTGTTGCGGAATGTGCCTGCATTATGGATGCCCAAGAGCGCAATGGTATCGGTTTGGGCAATGAGCAGCTCACCGTTATTGATAAAATTGCCGGCGGTATTGTTGACCCCGTTGCCGAACACAAAATCAATGTTGATTTTCCCCGTGGCTGTGTTGGTAAAACCGCTGCCGCTTCCTTCCTGCAACACCGCATGAAGAAAGACCGAGTCTATAGTGATCGTACCCGAATTTTCGAAGGTACCGCCGTTGTTGTAGATGCTTTTACCGCTGTTCCTCGTTTCAAAACTTCCTTTGTTGGAAAAAATTCCTGAGTTATCAATACTATAGCCGCCAAAGCGGGTCAGATGGAGACTGCCTTCGTTGGTAAGATTGCCGGTATTGATGATGGGTGTATCCATATCCACCCCACTAATGGAAGACTGACTGCCCAATATCATTTTGCCCGCATTATCTATGATGGTAGTGGTACCAATAATGTTTATATCAGCCTCTGAATGTACATAACCCGTACTTGTATTGGTCAGTGGTGTGCCATGAGAAGGAGGATTGTTCGTATTAACAACCGTTTGAGGCCCTAAAATCAACGTATCACTATTGACAAAGTATTGACCCATCTGGCCTGTTTGAATAAAAGGCACATTGATCTCTGCATAACCTGAATTTTGCAGTACAATGTTCATATTCGCCACAGTAAAGCTACCGGCTGTATGCGTGTATCGCCCTTGATTCACAATAGGATTTCGTGAACTGTTAAATGTAGTAGCACACTTATTTTCAAATACCGCATTTGGCAGGTTCAGAAGTAGGTCAGTGGAAGATGTGTAAGTAATCACACAACCTACACTACTCAAAAATATACCGCCGTTTTTAAATCCTACACTACCCACACCATTGAAACTTAAAGCTCCTACCGAACCATGGGTAAATTTCCCCAAGTTAATCATCTCCCCATTATTATTACTCGAACCGGCACTACTCAGGCTAAAACTAGCCTCATTCTTAACTTCCCCCGTTGGCAGGTTATAGAAACAGGTATCAGGAGAACCGGAAAAAGACACTATATGGTAGTTCTCAAGAAGACCGCCGTTTCTAAAAATGGCTCTATAAATCGCGCTCACACTCAGTGTTCCTCCTGCCTTGTTCCGTATCGTCGCGCCTTGTCGGTTAATAGCCCCCCTTTCAAATCCATCCTTTATAGTAAAAGTCCCCTCATTTTCCACTAATTTTTGATTATCAAAAAGCAGTGAACCATGGTTACGTATGGTCATTGTAGCTCCGGGGCGATTCTTAACGGTTTCCTGATTGATAAACAAAGTCTCGGAAACGCCGCCGCTGAAAGTCATTTGCCCGGAATTATCTACCGTCCCTTGGTTGAGGATGCCTCCCGTTAACCCGCCACTTACCTCAAAAGTGGAGGTATTGGTCAGGGTAGCCGCGGGGTGATTGAGGATAGCCGTGGCCAGGCCTCCACCTACGGTAAACGTACCGCTGTTGTTGAGGCTTCCGTAGTTTTCGAGGCGGTTGCCCGTTCCCCTCTGAATCGTCAAAACATTGGTATTGATGAGTGAAGCGCCCGTTTGGTTCACAAATCCGTCGTTGTACGAAGAGTCAATCAATACTGTTCCGTTGTTGGTAAACGTACCCGCGTTGGTTACGCCATCGGTATCACTGCCAACCGCTTTCAGGTTTCCGGTACTTTTGACCGTGAGTGAGGCGTTGGCCGCAATACTTAACGAACGGGCACCGGCGGCCGTGGTTACTTCCGGATAGCGCCCGTTGCCTACCACAGGGATCTGCACCGGATTACCCAACGTTGACCCAAAAGCGGGTAATGTCGTCGGGACACTGCCATCTACCAGCCAGTTGCCCGTGGTGTGCCATTGGTTATTTACGGCACCTGTCCACACATATAGCTTTCCCGGCGTTGGAGCCACCACTACCAAGTTCGCGGTGTCGGTCACGGCCGGACAACCGCCGCCGGCCGCCATGACGGTATACGTAACCGTGTACGATTGAGGCGCAGAAGCCGCCAAATCGACGGCGCCGGTGGAGGTGTTGAGCGACAACCCCGACGGTGTTGCGCTGAAAACCCCTCCGACGGCTCCCGTCAGCGTGACCGAGGCCGTACCGGTATTCCCATACGGAGAGCCGTTATAAGCAATGGAGGTTGCGCCCAATGACACGCCGCTGTTGGTGCCCGTCACGGTAAATGCATCGGCATCTTCATTGACGATGGTGCCCGTGTTACTGCTGATAGTGCTGACTGCCATGAGGTTATCCGAATGCTTGGTGATAATACCCGCATTGCTGAACGTTCCTGCGGCGTTGAGAATCACGGGCGTTGATTCGATGTAGGCACAGGCTTGGTTGGTCACCGCTCCTCCCTGATTGGTAATGCCCGAGCCCTCTGCACTTTGGAGAATTATCCGGCTGTTGGTGGTATTGGTCAGCGTACCCGTATTGTAAATTCCGTGCTGTTTGATTTTACCCACGCCGCCAATGCGCATGAGTTTGTTGTTTTGGAACGTACCGGCATTGTTGATGCCCGACAGCGCAACGGTGTCCGTCTGAGCAATCATAATTTCACCGTTGTTGACAAAACTGCCGGCGGTGTTGTTGATGCCGTTGCCAAACACAAAATCCACGTTGATCTGCCCCGTACCGGTGTTGGTAAAACTACTGCCGCTGCCTTCCTGCAAGACCGCATCCCGAAAAACGGAATCGATTTCCATGACACCGGAATTTTCGATGGTACCGCCGTTGTTGTGGATGCTCTTGTCGCTGTTGGCCGTTTCAAAACGCCCTTTGTTGCTGAACGTCCCCGAGTTATCAATGCCATAGCCGCCAAAGCGTGTAAAGTTCAGACTGCCTTCGTTGGTAAGATTGCCCGTATTGATGATGGGCGTATCCATATCCACTCCACTAATGGCAGACTGACTGCCCAAGACCATTTTACCTGCATTATCTATGATGGTTGAATATATAATGGCAAAATCAGCTTCTGAATGTACATAACCCGTACTTGTGTTGGTGATAGAAATACCGTTCCCACCACTGGTAGAAGTAATGCTCGCTTGTGGGCCTAAAATAAGGGTATCACTGTTTATAAATAATTTATTCATCGACCCTGCAACCATGGGTACGTTGATATGGGCATAGTTTTCGTTTTCAAAAAAAAGGTTAATGCCATTCGCATTAATATTGCCACTCAAGTGAGTATAGCGGCCTTGATTCTTGATAAAAGGACTGCCGGCTCCGGCAAATGATATAGTACAGTTATTCTCAAATAGACCCGTAGAGGTATTCAAAATGTGACTTCCCCCTAATGCACTTCCCCCTATAATACAACCGGTACTGCTCAAAAAAGTACCCGCATTAACTAACCCTGCTTTACCGGTACCGGTTAACGATAGTAGAGTACTGCCCTGCGTAAATTTCCCTAAATTATAAAAGAGAATTTGACTTGATCCCGCAATCTCCCAACTGCCCTGATTAAGAATTTCGCCCGTTGCTGTGTTGTACAGACAGGAATCTTTACTGTCTTTTATACTGAATGTATGGTAATTCTCAATGTATCCGCTGTTTGTAAAAATTCTCTTTTCAGTATTGGAAACCTTAAACACAGCACCGGCCTTATTCCGCAGCGTTGCCCCTGAGCGATTGTCAAATCCCCTATCTCCTCCGTTTGTAACATTAAAATTACCCTCGTTCTCCACCAGTTTTTGATTGTCAAATAGGAGCAATTTGTGGCCGGATACGGTCATATTAGCCCCGGGGCGATTCTTGACAGTTTCCTGATTGATAAACAGAGTCTCGGAAACACCGCCCCTGAAAGTCATTTGCCCGGAATTATCTACCGTCCCTTGGTTGAGGATGCCTCCCGTTAATCCGCCGCTTACCTCAAAAGTGGAGGTATTGGTCAGGGTGGCTGCGGGGTGATTGAGGATGGCCGTGGCCAGGCCTCCGCCTACGGTAAACGTACCGCTGTTGTTGATGCTGCCGTAGTTTTCAAGGCGATTGCCCGTTCCCTTTTGAATCGACAGGGCATTGGTGTTGATGAGTGATGCGCCCGTTTGGTTCGCAAATCCGTCGTTGTACGAAGAGTCGATCAGCACCGTTCCGTTGTTGGTAAACGTACCCGCGTTGGTTACGCCGTCCAGATCACTGCCCACAATTTTCAAATTGCCGGTACTCTTGACCGTGAGCGAGGCATTGGCAGCAATCGTGACGGAGCGGGCACCCGAAGCGGCACTCACTTCGGGATAATTGCCGTTGGCCACCACGGGAATCAGCGTATGGTTACCCAAGGTTGAACCAAATGTCGGGGCAACGGTCGGAATACTGCCTTCCAACAGCCAGTTGCCGGGGGTATTCCACTCTTTAGACAACGCCCCCGTCCAGGTATACACGCCTTGGGCAATCACAAAACGGAACGGCACCACGTAGCTGCACGCTCCGCCCGCCGGGGTGATTTTGGCGTACAGGGTTTGGCTGCCACCGGGCAAACCCGAAGGCGTAAAGGTATTAGGAGCGGTAAATGTCCCTGCCGAGAGGGTAGCCAAAGAATCTTTAAAAATCCCGTTGATGACGCCATCGTAGGTACCGCCATAGGTGAAGATAGGCGTCGGAGAATTGTTGACGATGAGCGATGGGTTGGTGCCGTTGGTCACGGAGCCCGTGAGGGAGCCGTATTTCAAAACGCCGTTATTGGTAAAGGTGCCGTCATTTTTAAGGTTATTGGCTACTTGTACCAGTCCCGCATTGATCATGGTTCCGGAGGCATTGTTTTGGGCAATGCCCGACGCCATAATGAGTTTGCCGCAGGCGTTGTTATTGATTGTTCCATCGTTTGTAAGCCCATACGTCCCCACACTTGCCGTAGCTCCAATGGTAATTTTAGCAGCATTGGTAAGGTTATTACCGTTACTCAAACCAACATTCATTGACCTATCAATTTTTATCTCCCCTCCTGTGTTGTTAAAAGTGGAGGAATTATAAAGCCCGTAAAGCCCTACACCTGCGTTAGCTCCGATGGTGATGGTAGCAGCGTTAGTAAAGGTACCATAACTATTTACCAAGCCCGTAGTTGTTGAGTTATCAATTTGTATCACTCCTCCTGTATTGTTAAAGGTGGAGGAATTATAAATTCCATACAGTCCTACACTTGCAGTAGCTCCAATAGTGATGGTGGCATTATTGTTAAAAGTACCCCCAAAATCATTACTCAAACCGAAAGAAGTTGACCTATCAATTTTTATCTCTCCTCCTGTGTTGTTAAAGGTTGTGGAATTATAAACTCCAGACTTTCCTACACTTGCAGTAGCTCCAATGGTGATGGTAGCGGCATTGGTGAAAGTGCCACTAAAATTATACAAGCCCGAGTTTCTTGAGTTATTAATGTTGATTTCTCCACCTGCATTGTTGTTGAAAGCTGCGTTGTTAAAAATTCCATTTTCCCCCACACTTGCCGTAGCTCCAATGGTAATTTTGCCTGCGTTGGTAAAGATCCCTCCTAAACCATTGCTCAGGCCTCTACTCGTTGCTCGGTCTATCGTAATTTCTGCGCCGGTGTTGTTGTTGAAAGTGCCTGTGCTGAAAAGTCCGTACTCACCTACACTGCTTACATTTCCCAGAATAAGCTGACCGTTGTTATGAACCGTCCCTGCATTATGAAATCCAGCATGAAGAGACGCCACAGTTCTTGAGCCATTGACAGTCACACTCTTAGTTGCCGCAATAGTAAGCATAGCCCCCATTTGTACCTCTACCGATTGAGCCACGGCGGCGGTGTTGATGGTGGGTTTGTTGGTCGTATTCGGAATCACCACGTCGTTGGTGGCCCTGGGAACGCTTGAAGGAGACCAATTACAGGGCGTATTCCAATCCGTATCCACTGCACCCGTCCAGGTGAGAATGCCGGTAGGGCTTGAGCCGCCTCCGGCGCTGACAGTCAGAGTGGCGGCGTTGGACGTAACACTTGCCCCGCCTGCACCTGTCGCTACGCAGCGGTACTGATAGCCATTTAAGCCCGTGACGTTGCTGATAGTGAGCGTAGGAGTGGCAGTAGTGGAATATGGGCTTGTGGCCGGCACGTTGTTCCAACCCCCTCCTGTATTGAGCTGCCATTGGTAACCGGAAGCCCCCGCAATTGCCACCGTAAATACGGCAGAACTCCCCGGACACAGCGTTTGGCCGGTGGGGTGAGTAGTGAAAGCGGAAGTATTTTCTACCTCAAACGTAAACGGTACTATTTGGGAGCAGGCTCCGCCCGGGCGGGTGATTTTGGCGTAGAGTGTTTGCGAACCGGCCGACAAACCAAAATGCGTAAATGTATTGGTTGCCTGCGTATATCCTCCTGCCAATGTGGTAGCAGCGGCATTACTGTAAATTCCGGCGACGGTTAAGTCATTGCTCCCTGCAAAGGTGAAAATTGTTGTGCCTGTCGGGTTTTTATTGAGCTGAATTTTATTATTTGTAAACGAAGCCGAACCATCGACGTAAAGGATACCATTATTGATAAAATCAGCCGCCGGACCATTCAAATTAGCCGGTGCGCTGAAAAAACCTTCGTTGATTATTTGCCCGCCGTTATTATACACTTCTCCGGCAGTAAGGTAAATGACTCCGCAAGGATAGTTGTGAAGCTTGTCGGAGTATTTTTCAATCTGGTTGGTCAAATTCATTTTGCCGTAGTTCTTCACCATCTCCACGGGCGTATTATTGCCCGACAAAAACAACGAGCCCGAATTGCCTGTGCTGTTGATGGTCCCGCCGTTGTTCAATAAAGCGGAGCCGCCTATTTTAATGCCATAATTGCCGGTGGTTGTTACGTTGAGGGTGCCGTTGTTAAAAAAATCGGCGTTGCCATCCAATTGCAGAGCATCCGAGGTCGCCGTAATGTTGATCGTACCCGCGTTCACTATGGTTCCCATACAATACAAACTGAGATTTGTGCCGGCCCCTGAAATAGTGAGGGTAAAGCCATTGGTAGAAAGATAGCCGTTTGTCTGCACCTCCAAAGACTGAATAGTGACATTGGTAGTGAGAGCCGGATCATTGGATATGGTTACCGCCGGGATGGTCACATTATCACCACTGCCGGGAACGGTGTTGGTGGACCAGTTGGAAGCCCTGTTCCAGTCGTGCTCAAAACCCGCCGTTCCACCTATCCAAGTAACAGTAGCTACGGGTACTGAACGATGTTTGCCGGGGCTTTTTGTGGGCGCAGCTGATAAAATCCCCGCACACAGCAGTCCAACAGCGCATAGGAAATATTTTAAAGATGCCATAACTGTAAGATTTAGGAAATATGGATTACGTCAGGGAAAATTGAGTTTCAAGGGAAGCAACTTGCAGTTTTGGCTTTTCCTGCTCCACATGCTCGGTTTTATGCCAATGCATCGGTGCCAAAAAATATTCGAAGTAGGCTTTAAAACCCGCTCCCAAGTGCAGAAACAAATAGAAGAAAGAGTCTGAAAGCACCCCAAAGGACGACCGGTGTATGCCCAAACGGCGGTAGGTTTTTACATTAATGACCCAGGAACAACCCAAATTAAAGCCCAGCAGCAGCCACAAACTCACACTCATCAGCAAGATTGCACTATAGGGTAATCGGCTCATTCCCATGTAGAAAGGAATATAAAGGTTGAAAAACGGAATGACCGCCGCGCTCATCATCGGCATCCAAAAACTACACCAGCCTTCTGTGCCAAATCCTCCGCGCAACAGCGTACGACGCAGATGTACCAACTGCGTAATGAACAGCCCTTTGTTCCAACGCGTCCGTTGGTTGGTCCACCCGACAACCGTTTCGGGACAACTTTCGGTGGTGATGCTTTCCAACAAACGTAGTTTAACACCCTGTTCTACCAACCTTACGCTCAGATCAGCATCTTCCGTTACGTTAAAAGGATCCCACGCACCGGCCTTTTCCAATTCAGCCCGGGCCAGAAAAAACGAGTTGCCACCCAAACCAAAGGGCAATCCCTGCGCCGAAAGCGCGCTCATGTGGCGCTCGTACCATTCGCTGTATTCGCCCGCAAACTGACGGCTTATCCAACTTGACGAGGCATTGGAAATGCTGATCTTAGCCTGAAAACAGGTAGGCCCGTTGGCCTGCACCAAGGCAAGCGCGGCCTTTCGGAGTTGGCTTGCTTCGGGGCGGCTTTCTGCGTCGTAGACTGCAAGGTATTGCCCCGTGGCAATCGGCAACGCGTGCAATAACGCTCTTCCTTTGGTATAGGGCGGAAGCTCAGGGATCAACAGCAGTTGAAAATAATCCGGCAACGTCAATGTACTGAGGCTCCGGCGGGTCAGCATATCGGTTTCTTCCACCACAATGATGACCTGCACGAGATGTTTGGGGTACTCGAGGGCTTCAATAGCCTGAAGTGTGGCGTGAATGACCTCATCTTCGTGTTTGAGCGGCACTAAAAGGGAGAAAGTCGGCCAACGTCGTGCTTCTTTGGGCACCTCATTGTGGAGCGTTGGGGGTTTGGAAAAAAAGTTGTTGCTGATTCGAAAACTAAGTAAAAATACATAGTTCAGAAACCCGATGCTGAAAAGCGCTGCTCCAACCGTAAGAGGGAAATAAATACCGGCTGCGGCAAAGACGATCCAACACGTAAATACTGCCAATCGTGTCGGCCATTGGATTTTATAAACAGCCGATTGAGCGCCCAATATATCCTGCCGGGTTTGGGCAAAAGCGTCCATGGTTGAGTACATTTTTTTATTGGTTTTTGGAAGATTTTCTTAATTGCCGGAGGTAATGTACCGGAGCGTACAAGTCCTTATGCCGTCGATTGGCTTTTTTATAAGCGATCCACAGGCCAAGCAGGGATAGCGACAAAATCAATGGAGTTATCATATCGTAAAGGGTTATCAGAACGTCAGGCTCAAAATTACCGGCCGTCGGCCGGGAGTGTTAGCACATATGTTTCAATCCTTTGCTTACATGTTCCGGCGTTGAAGAATCTTTTCCTCTAATGTTCCAACCACTTTACTCACATGTTCCAATTGTTGATTATCAATGAGTTATCAAGAATATACTTCACCCCTCTTACAAAGAAAAAATGACCTGAACCGGGCAGAAACCAATGTTTATTCTTTAAAACAGATGGGTAGGGTAAAGCGAATATAGCCGCCCAAGGGCAACGCCAAATGTCTGATCTTTGATCGCGACAACTGCCCCACAGCCGCGCGGATGGCCTGTTCAAAATCGGCGCCCAGGCTTTGGTCAAACGATAGTACCTGCACCTTGCCGCGAGCATCTATGCCAACGGTGACAAACATTTTTCCTTCAATGTCGTATGCTTTGCCGCGTTCCGGGTACGAAATACGCTCCAATAAAAGTGTAGAGAATTGGCGCAGCCAAGGGCCGTCAGGAACGGGATTGGTGACGGCGTCGGGATTGGTGCGGTGTCCCGAAAAAGCTGCCGCGATGCTGAGTCCCTCGGAAGTGGAGACGGAATGTTTTTGCAAGGTGAGTTCCTGACAATAGGCGGATAAAGAGAAACAAAATCCAGCGATAAGTCCTGAGGTAAAGCTTTTCATAAGGCAGAGAATGGTTTATAGATCATTGCTGAAAACCTGTACAAAGAATCTACACAAAGGTATTTTCGACTTCTTTGCGGGCGTTAGCAGGTATGTTCCGTTTTCTTGCCCTTATGTTCCATCCCTGAAAAATTGTTTCCTCTATTGTTTCACTTCATTTACTCCAATGTTTCAATCATTGATTATCAATAACTTACAAAACCAAACAACCGCCTCTTTGCAGAAGGCGGTTGTTTGGTTCATTGCTATAAAAGTATCCTGCTTTTCCTGTTTTACATTTTACAGTTTTAGATTTTACGATTTACCTGTTTTAGATTCTCTACCCTTTTTCAGTTTTACATTTTGCAGTTTTTCAGTTTATCAGTTTTACATTTTGCAGTTCTACAGTTCCTCACTCCTTTTCCACGAAGCGGAATCTACCCGATGAGCCCACTCGGAGGGCGATATGCCAAACTGTTCCTGAAATGATTTTGAAAAGTAAGGCAAACTTTCAAAACCTACCTTGTAAGCAATCTCCGACACCGTTCCTGCGCGTTGTCGGAGGAGTTGGGCCGCCCGCTGTAAACGTATCACTCGGATAAACTCCGTGGTGGAAGTTTCGGTAAGCGCTTTCAATTTGCGGTGTAAATTGGTGCGACTCATCCCCATTAGCTTACAGAATTGCTCAACGTCAAAACTGCTATTGCTCAAATGAGCTTTGACAATCTCCCGGGCTTTCTGCAAAAACGGGTCGTCGGGTGTTGCTTCTTTTTCGTTCTCAGCGTCAATCTCTCTCACTTTCAGGGCATATTTTTGGCGCAGGGTTTCCCGTTGCTTCAAAAGGTTTTGTATTCGTATCTCTAATTCTTCACGGTTGAACGGCTTGGAAAGATAATCATCGGCTCCCAGTTTAAGGCCTTCGAGGCGGTCGTCGAGGGTCGCTTTGGCGGTGAGCATGACTACCGGAATATGATTGGTTCGAATGTCGGACTTCAATGTTTGGCAAAAAGCCAAACCGTCCAATCGCGGCATCATCAGATCACACACCACGGCATCGGGCACATATTCAAAGGCTTTTTGCAGACCGATTTCTCCATCGATTGCTTCAATGATTTGATAATTATGCTCAAAGATGCTGCGCACGTACGCCCGCAGATCGGAATTATCTTCTACAATCAATAAAATGGGCAATTGCCCGCTACGGTCTGTCTCGCCCAACGGCTCCGCCGAAGCTATCTGCTCCGGGCGCTCTTCCTGCCCGATAAACAGTGGCTTTAACGGTTGACCAACGGCATCTCCCGGCTGTGTTCGGGGCATCGAGGCAGGTGCTTGAGGTAACATTACGGTAAATGCTGTTCCCCGGCCGGGTTTACTTTCGACCGAAATCCGACCGTTGAGCACTTCCACGAGTTCTTTGACCAACGCCAATCCGATGCCTGTTCCTTCGTAATTGCGCTGAATATCGGTCTGTACCTGATAAAAACGATCAAAAATGTGCGGAATACGGTCGGCCTCAATTCCGATGCCGTAATCCTGTACCTTTAAAGTCAGCCAATTCTCCGAATGATTTACATTTACAATGATGCGGCCGTTTTCGGGGGTAAATTTGAAAGCATTGGACAACAGATTGGTGACGATCTTCTCTATTTTGTCGGCATCAAAAAAGGTACGGAAGGTGGTTCGGTTTTGCGAATAGTTAAAAAGAATTTTTCGATTTTGGGCCAATGATTCATACGATGCCAGGAGTTGTTGCAGGAAAACGGACAGATCGCTCTCGACCCATTCTACCTTTAGCTGTTTGGCTTCCAACTTTGACAGATCGAGCAACTGATTGATAAGGTTTTGCAGCCGATTTACATTCCGCTGCATGGCAGGAATGATCTTTTCGGCGGGATATTTTTTGCCCATATCCGTGAGCGGTCCAACCAAAAGCGTGAGCGGCGTCCGAAACTCGTGCGAGATGTTGGTAAAAAAACGTGATTTGACAGCATCCAATTCCTGCAGCTTTTCGGCTTCTAATTTTTCTACCAAAAGCGCCTGTTGCGTCTTGAGCTTTTCCTGTTCGGTAGCTTCGATAATTTTCCCCAATACCAAGGCAAGTGCTAAGATTTCCAGAAAATTGGTAATGTAAATCATCGGATAAATCCAGCTATAATTGATGTGACCCAGTGCACTTAAGTTTAAAAACGCAAAGGGAATCAACGTAAAAAAGCATGGAATCAACAGGTATTTATTCATTGGAAGTCGTTTGACTAATGAATAAATGCAAATAACACTCAAAAATGCCTCGGTGAATAAAAAAAGATAATTATGAAATATGAGAAGATTGGTTTGAGGCACTACAAAATACAAAGGCACCTGAAGAAAACTACTGCCAATGATGAAAAAGAATACCCCGCGAAGGCGAGGGTAATTAACACGTATGTTGAGCAAAGCATAGATGAAAAGCGTATAGGTAGCGGGCATTAGTTGATAAAATATCGAATTGAAAAAACCACCCCATTCAGGATAATGACTCAAAACATTGCCTGTTACCCCAAATGAACCCAACACAGAAAGCGTAACTATCACTGTATGAAAGCTATACCACCGAAAAGCAATGTTGCGAATGTAACGGGCCAAAATTATATTGTAGAGCACTCTCAACAACTGAACACCAATGACCAACCATACCATTGCCAACATAGTTGGCATGACATCAATAAAAGCCTGATGGGTCATTAAGGTCAGTTGACCGTTGAGCGAGCCACCTGCTTCCAACCTTACATAAAATGTCTGAACAGTACTGTCGGGAAGTGCCCCCAATGTATAAAGAGGAAACAGTCCTTGATATGCTTTCTCGGATGCCTTTGCTAAAATGCCTCCCTTCAACACTTTATAGCTTCCATTTTGTTGGGGCAAGTATAGATCAACGTGGTTATTCAGGCCGTCGCTCCATAAAAAATACCAGTTGTTTTGGTTGAGCCGGCTTTGATTGTCGACCCGAAACCGAAACCAAAAAACACCGGGCGAGAAATAAAACCGAAACGATGCCTCTTGGTTGGGCAAAAAGGCCTGCTGTTGCACTTTTTCAAACGGCATCGTACCTTCTTTGTCCTTAAAAACGGAAGCAAATTCACCCACACTCACTGCCGCCACACTATCCGTGACAATGATCGGTTGTTGGGCGTGGCCGGAAAAGCAGAAAAAGAAAGGGAAAAGGAAAAGGTATAATTTAGCTTTCATCCATTTTTTGGATTATGAAATCCGAGTGCCAAAGTTAATAGGTGTTGAAAAATTCCGGTCAAACATTTCGGAGGGCCGTTTCTGCATTTATATCCTTCAAATATATACTTTAATCTGTAGGATGGTTATTATTTTAGCCGGGTCAGGCATTAGTTAAACATAAAAAAGTCAGGGCATTCAATGCCCCGACCCAAAAATCAATGGAAGAGAAAAGGCTACTCAATCCGTTGTAATCTACTCTGCTGCCTTAACGCACTGCGCCGCCGCCGGGCTATTTCTATTTTTTCACCATCAGGTAAGATCAAAAAATGGTTCCGGATGTTTAAGCATTCACGCAAATAATCCGTATTCAACAGATACGACTTATGAACGCGCAAAAATCCGTGTTGTTCCAATAAAGGAGCGTAACTGCTCAGCGACAAAGACGTTACGATCTTTTCTCCTTCTTTCAAATGAAAAACGGTATAATTTCCCCCGGCACTCAGGTACAGGATACGCTCAATGGCTATCGTATCCTGCCCATTTTTGTCGCGAAAACGCGGTAATTTCATTAAACAATTTTCAGAAGACATCCCTACACTCATCCTGCTTTCCGGTTTTCTGTTTCACCATTCTTTCTATTCAATCAATTGGGACAATTACCGATCACGGCCTGAAATGTACTCCCCGTAGCCGTGAAGCCCGGCAATAAGGTCACCGACTGTCCTGCCTGATAGGTCACCGTGGCGCCCGATATCTGATTAGTAGCCGTGATTTTGCCCGCCGTTTTCAACACCGTTCCGCTTGTAATTGGCTCCGTCACAGTCAGTTCGGCCGGGCCGCTGCCACCCGCACTTTGGCTTTCATACGCTCCCATATCTACGATGGCCAGACCCACGGCATAAGGACGCACGGCTCCGTCAAGGTCTTCCGCCGGCGCACCTGTATTATCTCCCGCATTGATCGCCGGCGAGCAGGCCTGCAAATGATAATCACCCAAAGGGCCGATCAGCGCCAGACCGCTCGGCGTAGGATTGACAAACAATGGGTTCAGGCTACTGTTGCCCGTTCCGGCATAACCGCCTTCCACAATGCTGTACGTGATTACGCTTCCCGCCGTTGTTTGCGGCGAAGAGTTGCCCCACACAATGCTGTTTTTCACGGTGGTCACTGAATTGGTATTGAAAACACCGCCTGCCGTGCCGTTTGTCCCCAGATTGGACGCAATCGTGCTGTTGATAATATCCGGTTGACTGCGATTGACATATATGCCCCCGCCCAAGCCTTTGTTTTGCACGATCAGTACGTTCTCAAATCGTGGTTTGCTGCCGTCCAGCACATAGACTCCGCCGCCGAAGGTAGCTTCATTGCCCCAAATGGCGGTTTTGCTGATGATCATATCGCTGGTGTCACGCACCATGATACCACCTCCCGCCGTGGCTTTGTTGCCGGTAACGGTACAGTTGGCAATCACTCCTTTGCTCTTATTAAGGGCCAGAATTCCCCCGCCCGACGTCTGTAGCGTCGGTGCTGATACATCGGACGTTGAATTTCCGGTAAAAAATTCAGCATACCCTTTTTCGATGGTAAAGCCATCCAATCGAGTAGCAGCGTTGGTAGCCCGGAACAGCACCACGTGTTGTGAATTATCGGTCAGAGCATTGGTGCCGATCTCGCCGCTGAGCGTGGTTACTTTAGTTTTCCAATTACGTTGGCTCAGGTCATTTTCGGTGCCGTCGAAGCCGCCATAGACTCGGATATTGGTCGGAATCTCAAATACATCTTTACGAAGAGTACCCGGTTTGTAGGTGCCCTGCGCTACCCACACCTCAATATCGGGCAGAGAAGAATTGGCCGCCGCACTTAAACCCGCCTGCAGACTTGCAAATGCCGTAGCCCACGTCATACCGTTTTGGGTAGGATTTACATTGGCCACATTCACAAAAATGCGGAGGGTATTGATGATCGGAGCTAAATGATCCTCCACTTCTCCATCAGCAGCTAAGCCCGTTACGGCCAAACCACCCGCGCTGCTGAAGCGGAAGCGTGCCGGAGCATTGCCATCGGGGGAGCCGGTTGGTACGGCAAAAGTAACCTGATTAGCGCCGGCGGTCAGCGAAAGCGATGTTGCGATCTGTTCTCCTGCATCGGACCAATCGCCATCGCGGTTGAAATCGATCCAAGCATCAAGTTTCCCTACTGCAGAAGCCGTTACGGTAATGGTTCCATTGATTCCTGTCAATAAATGCAGTGGGAAGGTGACGCCGTCGTCATCATCGCCTTCGGCGTCGGTATCGTCTCCATTGGCGGTGGCCGTTGGCTGACCGTCGTTGTCTCCGTCTATGGCAGTTCCCAAGTACATACCTAACACCGCCGTGTGACGTGCGCCGTTATTGGCTAAAAGGGTTGGGTAGGTTGGATCCGGTGCATCACCCCAATCCACTTCATCGTTGTTGATGGTTCCGGTTTGAGGTGTTCCTATTTTTGAAATCGAAGCATCAAGTGTAGTGGCCGAAAATGCCCCCAAAGCTACCGTAAAGGTTTCGTTGGCTTCCACTTTCTGATCACCCGTTACCAAGACAGTGATATCTTTTGTTTCACCTGCTGTTCCCGTAAAGCTTAAACTGTTATCATTGTCGGCATAATCATTATCGGCCACGGTTGCGGTGCCATCACTTGTTGTATAAGCAATGGTAAAGCCACCCTGAATAGCGGCATTCAAAGTAGCTGTGAAGGTATAAGCCGTTGTGCCGCTATTTCCTTCTGCTTTGGCAATACCGCCCGATAAGGTCAACGTAGCAACATCGTTGTTAGTGATCGTACCCGTTGCGGTGCTTGTGCCCAAGGTTACATTACGACTCGAAGCCAACAGATCTGACAATCCAACATTAAATGCTTCATCCGCTTCCACTTTCGCATCATTGGCCACTGTTACGTTGACCGATTGAGCCGTAGTGGTTCCTGCAGGGAAAGTCACTAATTGATTGGTAATGGCCGTGTAGTCATTATCCGCAGCAGTAGCCGTGCCATCTGACGTGGAGAATTTCACCGTTACCGCTACATCGACAGGGTTGCTCAAGGTAACGCTGAACGTTTGCGGGGTTGCCGATTCCGATTGATTTATGTTTCCGGCTATGGCTACCGTGGCCGCATCATCATTGGTGATCGTACCCGTTTGGGGGCTGCCTGCTACCGTTGTAGCGGCTAACTGTACAGGTGTCAGCCCCGTTATGGCTCCCAATGCAACCGTGAATGTTTCGTTCAATTCCACTTTGGTATCTCCGTTGACCAACACCGTGATCGTTTTAGCCTCACCCGCCGTTCCTGTAAAGGTCAACGTATTGTCGTTGTCGGTATAATCGGCATCCGCCACCGTGGCTGTACCATCGTTGGTGGTGTAAGGAACTGAAAAACCGCCCTGCACTGCCGCACTCAACGTAGCGGTGAAGGTGTAGTTCGTCGTTCCGCTGTTGCCTTCATTCTGCGCAATACCGCCCGTCAAGGTCAACGTGGCTGTATCATCGTTGGTGATCGTTCCTGTGCCCGTTCCCGTACTGATTCCGCCGCCTACCGGATTCGATAAGGTCACGGTAAGCGTTTCGTTGTCTTCGACCAGTACATCGCCGTTGATGGTTACTCGCACCGTATCGGTCAACGCACCGCCCGCCGAGAAATTGAGGGTACCCGAAGCCACCGGTTGAAAATCACTGCCGGAAGTAGCGGTTACTCCGGCTACGGTATAATCCACCGAAGCTGCATTGCCGTTTTGATTACGTGAAATCACGAATTTTAACAATTTTGTACCGCTGTTGCCTTCTGCAATTGATGGGCTGTTGACCGAAAACTGAGTATTCAAGATCGTCACCTGATAATCTTCCACTTCCCCGTCGACGGCTTTACCGGAGAAGGAAATTGATTCACTTGAAGTCGTGAATCTGAAACGAGCAAACGAGGTTCCGACCGATGCGCCCACCGGCACCGCAATGCTTAAACTGTTATTCCCTGCCGTAACGCTCTGAGCACTAAAGATCTTTTCTCCTTCATCATTCCAGTCACCATCGCGGTTATAGTCTATCCATGCATTGATATAGCCTGCGACGGAAGCGTTAACAGTAATGTTTGCCGTCGTGCCTGTGATTAAGTTCGCCGGTAAAGTTACACCGTCATCGTCGCTACCGTCACCGTTGGCCGTGGCCGTGGGCTGTCCGTTGTCTTCACCATCAATCGTACTGCCCAAATAAATCCCTGCTATTGTTCCATGACTTCCTCCTGCGTCGGCGGTTAATGTTGGATAGCTATTCGTAAAACCACTTTGAGCCGCCGTCGGCGCATCACCAAAATCTATTTCATCATTGGTCACGGTACCGGTTTGCGGTGAGCCTTCTTTGGTGATTGATGCATTCAATGTTGTACCTGTAATATTCCCCAGAGCTACCGTAAAGGTTTCGTCTGCTTCCACTTTGTGATCACCGATGACCAACACCGTAATAGTTTGGGCTTCTCCCGATGTTCCCGTAAAGCTTAAACTTCCATCTTTGTCGGTGTAATCATTATCTGCCACCGTCGCTGTACCATCATTGGTGGTATAAGCTACTGAAAAACCTCCCTGCACCGCTGCACTTAGCGTGGCTGTGAAGGTGTAGCTTGTGGTACCGCTGTTGCCTTCGTTTTGCACAATGCCCCCCGAAAGCGTCAGCGTGGCCGCGTCATCATTCGTAATGGTTCCCGTTTGCGAAGTACCTGCGACGGTAACACCTGTCGGTGCGCTCGAAATGGCACCCAGAGCGACGGTAAAGGTTTCATTGGCTTCCACTTTCGTATCGCCGTTGACCAATACGGTGAAGGTTTGGGTTTCGCCCGATGTCCCTGCAAAGCTTAAACTTCCATCTTTGTCGGTGTAATCATTATCTGCCACCGTCGCTGTACCATCATTGGTGGTATAAGCTACTGAAAAACCTCCCTGTACCGGATTATTGAGTGTGGCTGTGAAGGTGTAACTCGTGGTGCCGCTGTTGCCTTCGTTTTGCGCAATGCCGCCTGTTAAGGTTACCGTTGCCGCGTCATCATTGGTGATGGTTCCCGTTTGCGAAGTACCTGCGACGGTAACACCTGTCGGTGCGCTCGAAATGGCACCCAGAGCGACGGTAAAGGTTTCATTGGCTTCCACTTTCGTATCGCCGTTGACCAATACGGTAAAGGTTTGGGTTTCGCCCGCCGTTCCTGCAAAGCTTAAACTTCCATCGTTATCGGTATAATCGGCATCAGCTACCGTGGCTGTACCATCCGAAGTGGTGTAGGCTACTGAAAAACCGCCCTGCACCGGATTATTGAGTGTGGCCGTAAAAGTATAATTCGTTGTGCCGCTGTTGCCTTCGTTTTGCGCAACGCCGCCCGTCAACGTCACCGTTGCTGCATCGTCATTGTTAATGGTACCTACCCCCTGCGCATCGGCAATGCTGCCGTTGCTGGCATTGCTGAGGTTGACAAAGAACGATTCATTAACTTCTACCTTTTGATCTCCATTGATGACCACCGTGATGGTCTCACTATCATCGCCGATGGCAAAATTGAGCGTGCCACTGTTCAGTACATAGTCATTGTCGCCCGTGGTGGCGGTATTGTTTACTGTTGTAAAGTTAATGGTTTCGGCAGTAGCCGTGCTTGTACGGGTGACCGTAAAGGTCAGATTGCTCGTCCCGGCATTTCCTTCGGCAAGGCTCACATCATTGATGGAAAACGAAAGATCATCGTCCAGTATCGTTCCCTGTCCCTGAGCATCGGGCGCGGTCACACTCGAGCTGCCCAGAATGTTGCTCAAATTCACGAAGAAAGTTTCGTTGGCTTCGCCGGTTAGGTCTCCAATCACTTGTACCGTAATGGTTTGGGTTTGTCCGGCTCCATTGGCCGGAAAGGTCAGGGTTCCCGAATTAGTGTTGTAATCACCCGCTCCGGCGGTTCCGTTGGCCGTGGCAAAATCAACCGTCACGGCTGTGCTGACTACTTGGCTGAGCGTAACGTTGAACACAAAGTTGGTCGTACCGACATTGCCTTCGGCCAGACTTACATCCGTGATGGAAATCGTGGCGGCATCATCGTTGGTGATGGTGCCGGTACCTGTACCGGAAGGCTCCGAAATGACTACATTTCGCCCCGAAGCAACTACTGTGCTCAGCGGCACCGTAAAGGTTTCATTGGGTTCTACTTTCAAGTCACCGTTGACAGTTACACTAAAGGTGTGGCTTTCGCCCGCAGTACCTGCAAAATTCAAGGTGGCGCTATTGGGGGCATAATCATTATCGCCGGTAGTAGCTGTACCGTTTACTGTACCTGCATTTATCGTAAAGGGTACATCTACAGCTTTATCCGAAGT
Organism: Runella sp.; assembly: GCF_965279615.1. Taxonomy (NCBI): domain Bacteria; kingdom Pseudomonadati; phylum Bacteroidota; class Cytophagia; order Cytophagales; family Spirosomataceae; genus Runella; species Runella sp. The sequence continues at coordinate 2,709,866 of NZ_OZ257252.1, forward strand.
AACCGTGAAAGTATAGGTTTGGGTGCCCGCATTGCCTTCTGTATTAGACACACTATTGATGCTTAGGACAGCCTGATCATCATTAGTGATGGTACCTAACCCCTGCGCATCGGCAATACTGCCATTGCTGGCATTGCTGAGGTTGACAAAAAACGATTCATTAAGTTCTACCTTTTGATCTCCATTGATGACCACCGTGATGGTTTCACTATCATCGCCGATGGCAAAATTGAGCGTGCCACTGTTCAGTACATAGTCATTGTCGCCCGTGGTGGCGGTATTGTTTGCTGTTGTAAAGTTAATGGTTTCGGCAGTAGCCGTACTTGTACGGGTGACGGTGAAGGTAAAGTTCGTTGTCCCTGCATTTCCTTCGGCAAGGGTCACATCATTGATGGAAAACGAAAGATCATCGTCCAGTATCGTTCCCTGTCCCTGAGCATCCGCCAAGGTAACGCCGGGGCCGCCCGCAGGATTACTCAAGTTGACAAAAAAGGTTTCATTAGGCTCTCCGGCTAAATCTCCATTAACGAGCACCGTGACGGTCTGCGTTAATGCAGCATTAGGGAGAAAACTTAACGTACCGGAAGTTGCGGTATAGTCCGAACCTGCCGTCGCGGTTCCATCGGCGGTTGCATAATTCACCGTCACGGTGGAACTGATCGGTTGGCTGAGGGTGACGGTGAACGTAAAGGCGGTTGTGCCGGTATTTCCTTCATTTACGCTTACATCGTTGATGGAAATTGCAGATGCATCGTCATTGGTGATGGTGCCGGTTTGCGGTGTTCCGCCTACGGTTACTCCCGCAGGGGCACTTGAAATAGCACCCAAGGCTACCGTAAAGGCCTCATTGGGTTCCACTTTGGTATCGCCATTGACCAATACCGTGATTGTTTGGGTCTCCCCCACCGTTCCGGTAAAGCTTAAACTTGCGTCGTTGTCGGTATAATCGGCATCGGCCACCGTGGCCGTTCCATCCGAAGTAGTGTAGGCTACTGAGAATCCTCCCTGCACCGCAGCATTCAGCGTGGCTGTAAAGGTATAGCTCGTCGTACTGCTGTTGCCTTCATTTTGCGCAATGCCACCTGTAAGTGTCACCGTCGCTGCATCGTCGTTGGTGATGGTGCCTACACCGGTAGCATCTGTCAAAATAACTCCTGCGGGCGCTCCGGAAAGTACAACGTTGAAGGTTTCATTGGCTTCAACTATATTATCCTGATTAACCAATACGGTTACCGTAGCGGTTAGACTTCCTCCCGCTGTAAAGTTGACTGTCCCACCGGTGATAGCCGTAAAGTCTGAGGAAGCGGCAGTAGTGACATCAGCAGTATTTACCGCCAGACTGAAGGCTTCGCCGTTATCATTCCTCGTAACGGTAAAACTAAAGGAAGTTGTACTTCCCCCTGTTCCTTCCGCCAATGTTACATCATTGATTGAAACGGTAGTTGGTGCTTTGAAACCGAAATCCAAGGAAAGGTTTGTGTTATTATCAGCATCACCATCGGTGGTAGGTTCTGCGCCATAAGCCATCGTAATGGCCTGTGAAGCCACACCAAAACCTGCTACCGGGTCACCGTTGTCGTCATTATTAACGTCATTGTCAGGATCGGCTGCCCCACCGATCGGGCTGCTGATGAGAGCGGTGCTCAGGCTGTTGTCGTAAAGCGGACCGCCAATGTTAAAATTGGATGCAGCAATTTCAACAATGTAGCTGCCCGGACAAACATTGAAGCTGTAGAGGCCACTTCCGGCGGTAGTAGTGGTAGCGATGGCTGCGCCGTCGGCTGCCGTCAACACGCCGTCTCCATTATCAAGATAGAGTCTGACAAGTACGCCATTTATACCTGTATCGGTACCGGAATCGTAATCGCCGTCTCGGTTGAGGTCTTTATAGACCAGATTACCTAATGATAAAACACTGAAAGGGGTTGTTGTAGAGGTAGTCTGCACGGTAGCAAAGTTGGTGCCCGATACATTACTTTGGTTGGTAATGTTTGTGGTACCGGGGACTGTACCCGTAGGACACGCCCCCGCATTCACATCCACATCATACGTGATGATGATGGATTTGCCGGCCGGCAGCGTAAACCCTGTGGGAGTAGGAAAGGTTTGGGCTTGCAGGGAAACTGCCCCGAAACACAACAATGCCAAGGCAATCATTTGACACCGGAGGTATGGTAGAATATTTTTCATAATTGTCAATTTCAATTCCAAGCTTATATGTTGAAGAGATGGTCCCTCAAAGTGCTTTAGGACAATCTTTTATAAAACAAGTGTTAAGGAGCCGGATTAGTAGGGGTCGGACATGTCGCGCCAAACGTAAATACCCCCGCTCCGGATTGTGAGGTGATCGCCGGGGGTGACGCCGGTAAGTTGCTATTCGCATTCCATATCGCGGCAACAGTTGCTCCGGTGCCCTGCAATAAAATCTCATGACTTGCCGTGGCTGCCCGCGCCTGAAAATTGCCAATGGCTCCTGCGGCTACGCCCGTAGTAGTATTATTAGCAACATTCGCACACAATTTATTTGTAAACGTACTGCCTGAGGTACCGGCAGCGGCATGGATTGCATAGAATCCGCCCGATTTGACAGATACCGTATTGCCGGTCACTGTTGCATCCAATCGTCCGGACCCGGCTAGTGATGTCAATGTAATTCCGTAATCGTCCGCACCGGTTACCGTATTATTTTTAACCTCTACTTTACTGTTTCCATTTCCCTGATTAACCACTCGGATACCTGCACCACTTCCGCCGTCTCCGGTTGAGCCATTATGAGTAATTGTATTGCCGTTTATTCGCCCTTCAAAAGTGGCATCGGGGAAAGCAAATACATTGACAATATTGATACCTTTGCCCTTAATGGTGGGGTTATTGACGATGTTAAATTTCATATTGGCCGTATTGTTCACGTCGAGATCAATCGCCGCCGCAAGACCGGTTCCGGGGTCAAATGTTGAACCCGTAATATCCACATTGGTAGTAGAAGTACCCTCTGTAATCACCTGCAAACCATTGGTTTTTGGCTGCACAAAGGTTGAATTAACGATATCAATGGTAGTATTTGATGCGCCGTAACTGTCGATCTCCAAACCATCAGCTCCCAGTGCCTGCGCCTGATTCATGCCGAAGGTTGAGCCGGTTACGGTCAATGCCATCGTTTTACTGGTATTATAGATCACTGCGGCGCGTTCACTCGGAACAGTCAGCGAAGAATTGGTAATTGAGCATGCTCCTGAAAGATTGATCGCATATAAACAGCTTTCTTCGGTATCTGCTCCCGAACTTGCGGTCCCGCAATTAATTAACGTACTTCCTGTCAGCGTGAAAGCGCTTACTTCGCGTGCATTGATTCCCTGTTCGGCGGTACCGTTAATATCCACATTATCAAGCGTTGCCGTTGTTACCGTATTCAGGTGAATTGCTGCATTACAACCGGAATTATCAGCTGCACCGCAGGGCCCGACGCCGTCTGTTGTATTGGCATTGGTAAACGTCATGTTTTTTAGCGACAGGCTAGAAGAACTTACAACTGATACGCCTCGATTGGCAATATTTTGAATTGTACCTCCTGAACCATTTGTAGTCCCGGTGCCGGTTATGCTAAGTCCACCGTTTGAGCCTGTAGTATTAAGTATAATGCCGTTGGAAGCGCCATTGGCTGAAATACTAAGAAAATTCAATCCGCCTACTCCGATGTTCGTATTGGCTACATTTAGGGCGGTACCGCTTGTCGTTGTAATTTTATTGGTAGCGCCTGTCACGGTTACTGTTCCGCCTCCTGTGGCCGCAAAAGCGGCATTGGCTCCGGTACTTAAGGTAACTCCCCCGGTAAAACTGATTGTAGCGTTGGTATTACTGCTTAGTGAAATGCCGCTGCCATCTCCATCATCTCCATCGGTAATCGCCCCGGTAAATGACTTTGTACCTCCTGTCGTATTGGCAATCGAAACCAGTTGACCCACATCGTCGGTAATGGTACCGTTATAGGTGATGTTGGCTGTACCTCCATCAATATTCATATCTGTGCCGGTGGCATTGGTAATTGTACTACCACTCGGTGCCGAAAAAGTACCCGCTACGCCTACAAGGCTTGTTCCCGTGGTGGTACTGTTAGTACTTTTAAGGTTTGACAGTTGTAAATCAATTGTACTGTTTGTTAAATTGACCGCCGGGCCTCCCGTGGCTTCTATTATAGAAACACTCGCTCCCACAACTATTCGAAAACCTGTACCGCTCCCTGCATTGAAGGTTCCCGTACTTGAAGCCAAAAGTCCCGTCCCTCCGTCAGTATAAATATCTAAATCCGTAAAAGATAAATCACCGGTCACGTTGGTCAACAATAATCCCGAAGCACCTACGCCATTCCCCGATTGTCCAATGACCGTTGTACCGCCCGAAACGGTATTGAATGGATTGCCGGCGGTAGCGTCAAATTTGGCAGCAGTAACACTAATTCCTGTACCTCCTGTCGTTCCGCTTACTGTATTATTAGCAAATCCGGTGATGGTCAGCGTCCCTCCTGTTCCGTCAATGGAGGCTCCGATGGCGCCGGAGGTAAGTGTATTGTTGCTGAAATCAAGGCTGGTCGTACCGTTTGCTGTAGTCGTAACGGCGTTCCCGGTGGCAGAAATGGTATTGGATGTAACACTTACCGTACCCGTTGGATTGGTGAGTTTCACACCTTCAGCGGTGGCAGCGCTCACGGCAGTTTCAGTCATTGTGAATCCTGCAACCGCATTTCCGAGTATACCGTTAGCTCCTCCACTCGTCGCAACTCCACGCACGGTATTGCCTGCAGCCAATGTAATAGCCGCTCCGCTCGATGCTGCAATAATCGGTTTTGTACCGTTAATGGCCGGCAATGTCGGGCTGTTTGCCGCAAGCGTAAAAGGTAGGACGCCGGCATCGGCCAGATTGTTGCCACCTGTACGCCCCGTGCCGTATAACAATTGGTTTGCTTTCAGAATAAGGTTTCCCGCATAATTCGTTCCGGTCTCTTTGATAAAGACCACCTGCCCGGTTTGGGGTCCGCTTGAACCATTAAAATCTGCAATGGTCTTGAAAGGAGTAGCCAATGTACCGGTGCCGCCGCTGCCGCCGCCGGTATTGTCCACAAACCAGATCATATTACTGATAGTGAAGGTTATAACGGCTTGGTCAGTGGCCGTTACACCGCTTACGGCATTGCCGTCGTTGAGGGTATAACTATAGGTATCCGTGCCCGTATATCCTGCTGTCGGAGTATAGGTAAAACTACCATCGGTTGCAATGGTGATAGAACCATGAAGGGTAGAAAAAGTACCAGCCGTGCAGGTAAGCCCTGCCGGGGCATCATCGTAGTCATTGACTTTCAAACCGCTTGCGGCAGGCACACTGATACCTACGTTGCCCGTGCAGGCATAGGCATCATCAAGCGCTAAAGGAGAGGTTTTGAAAGAACCGTTCACAAGGGTTGTTTTCGCATCCGGTACGGCGTTGAGCTGTACGCCTGTGGCACTTGCCCCTCCTGTGTTTTGGATGGTGACCTTGTAGCGTATCCGGTCATTGGGGTCGGCTTTGCCCGAGGTGCCGTTATCAATAATAATTGTACCCGTTTGCGTAGGGGTCGGGACCGTTTGTGCCTGTGACAAAATCGGCAAAACAATGCTTCCTAAAACCCCTAAAAAACAACTAAAGAAGCGTACAATCAGCGACTGAAGGTATAGTTTATTCATAACAAAATAGTTTTCCAACGTTTAAACAAACGAGTAAGCAACGTAACGAGAAAGTGGGTAGGAAAGGCGAACTAAAAGCGGTCTGTATAATCGAAACAACGTATTCCTGTATTGAATTGACAGGACTGAAACTTTTGGATATTTTTACTTATTTCAGGTAATTAAAAAGTAGTTTATTAGGAAAAAATGGCTTCATACCTCATACCCTGCGCCGCCAAACCAATGGGCACTAAGAAGATGGGCAGATCACCTTTAGTGGGATGCTCAACGATAAATATGGATTGTGAATAATACTCATTCCATTGCTCGGTTCGCAAAACCATCGAAAAAGGTTCACGTTCAAGCGGTGTATACAGTTGAAACGGCTTTAGTTCAATCAATTCGGCATCAAGCCGTACATCAGCCGTAAAACGAATTCCGATCTTTTGATTTAACAAAGGCCTGAAATCCTCAATCGTGAGTGTTTGTAAATCGTGCGTCATAGTCATTTTGTCGGTCAATGATTGAAGTTTCTGCGCCTACGGCTGATTTCCATTCCAGTAAATGATAGACACCGTTGGTTTCGCTGATCTTTTGAAAACCTAATTTTTTATAAAGTTGCATGGCCGGATTGAACGACTCTACGTGAATGGTCAAAGGGCGGTTGAGCTCCCTTGCTTCCCGCATAATGTCCCGTAATATGCTCTGCCCGATGCCTTGATTTCTCCATGCCGGCAACAACGTGATATCAATGATACGAACCCCACGATCCTGAAAATTTTCGTGGATATACAAGCGGCCAATGCTCTTTCCTTTTTTTTCGATCACCCAAAAATTCCCTCCTGTGTAATTTTTCTGATAGTATTCATGTTGGAGTTGAAATTGGCTCTCCAAAAAAGCATTTATCATCTCAGTCGACCAATTGGGCACCCGTTTCATTTCTTCGGTACGGGTACTTGCGTATACCTGACCCAAAAACGGCAGATCGCTTCCTCCAATGGAGCGAAGTCGAATAGAGGTATCGGTCATTTTCACGTTCATCATTGGGTGATAAAAATTATGTTCTCGGCGGGAAAACACCTTGTAAGGCAATGCAGAAATAAACGGTCAGGTAAGGCATGAGGTTATTATGGGGTTGGTCTCCACCGGCCGGAGCCAAACTGTTATCTGCCATTGGCACAAGGTTGGCATTGGTCGCATTATAGATCGCGGCACCGGCAGAGCGAGCCAATCCATTTCCGGTGGGGATATTTACATCACCAACATCATTTACCGCTTTCATCGTATGGGAATGACTCGGAATTTCAGATTCCAACAAGCTAACGGTCTCACTGCCACCGGTCTCTCCCAGATCGTGGAGCGAAAGCCCGGGCCCTTGTCCCGGCTGCATGGGAGAGCGCCCCTGCAAATCGGGCAGAGAAAAATTGGATTTCCCATTTCCCCCGTATGTAGTTCCCAGCAAAGAAAACAGGGCTGTATTTTGTGATAAAGGCAAGAGTTGTCCATCGCACCATGCCCAACCTCTAGGGGCAAAATTGAACGGAAACATGCGAATTTCGGCTACAAACGGATCTGCCATGGTATTTTCTATTTAACGTTAATGCTTCAATTGATCTGTTATCATTAGGTAGGCGAAGGGAAAATGCCAAACATGGAAATAATAAAATTTATACACAGATAGGGTTGAAAGTTAGTATGTGGTTGGCTCCCTCCCACCGATCCTATGATTGCCGCATTCATATTAACATTCGGCGGGTCGCCGAAAAAAGCGCTTACCTGCGAAGAAAGTCCTATCTGATTAGAACCGGGATTTGGAGAATTCGCCACCGTATTTGTGGCTAACATCGGGTGGCTATGAGCAGGTAGTTGATTAATGGTCAACGTAATTTCTTCCACTCCGCCCGTTTCTGCCAAGATGAAGCTATTTCCCTGATGAAGCGGTAATCTGCCGCGCATATCAGGAAGCGCAAAAGTACTTTCCCCGTCTCCTCCATAGGTAGTGCCAATGAGTTGAAACAGTGTTTCATATTCAGAAATAGGAATTAATTGTCCCTCGCAAAACATCCAACCCGCAGGGGCAAAATTGCCCGCAAACATTCTGATTTCACCAACGTACGGCTGAGCCATGTCTGTAAAAATTAAAGAGTTGAGCTACATTAAGTCGATGATGGAAAGATTCCCTGAAGCGCGATACAAAAACTTATCGTTAGAAAAGGCTGCATGTTAAGATGTGCCTGATTGCCTCCTGTGTTAGTGATCGTCCCGGCATTCAACGCAACCAATGACCCACCTGAATTTTTGTACATTTCAGCAGGCGCGGAATTTGCCAAAAAATTACCGCTTGGGGTATTTACGTTACCTGACGAATTGGAAGTTGCTTTAAGTACGTGTGTATGTGTCGGTATTTCGGCAATACTCAAGGTATGCGCCTGCTCTCCGCCCCGCTCGCCCAAGGTATGCCCGCTACCTACGTGAATGGGCGTACGGCCCCGAAAATCCGGCAAGCCGAAATTGACCCTGCCATCGCCGCCAAAGGTTGTTCCCAGCAAAGAAAACAAGGCCTGATTTTGGTTGATAGGCAGCAATTGTCCATTGGTCAACGCCCACCCTTTGGGAGGAAAGACAAAACTCATCATTCTGATTTCGGAAAGGAAAGGTTCTGCCATATTGATACGATTTTAGGAATACATCAAATCAAGCTATTCAGCTAAAACTTCTTAAACACTATTATACTGCCAATTCTAACCCATGAGACAGATCATAGGTCTGTTGAAAAAAAGCTTCCTGCCGATCCCATACCTGAATATTGGACGCCATACCTGAGGCATCCATTGTTATTTTCATGTCTACATGACCGGTTCGGGTAGTATAACTGCGGGGCTTTTGCTCATTACTGTAATGAGGCAGCAGGCAAGCGGCGGCCTGTTGTTGCGGAAGTTGAGAAGTGATCGCATCAACAGCCCGGACGAGCGTTTCCGCTTCGTAGGCATTGATCGATTTTACATACTTCCATTCAGCGTTGGGAAGTTGTTCGTAAAACAGCAATCCCCGATCAATGCAACCTAATGAAGGCACTTTCAACTCCAAAGGAATAACCACCAAATTGAATCGGGTCAATAAAAAAGCACTTTTATCAGGCAATTGATAATTGCTTTTCAGAAAGCTTCCGGAGGTCTCTTCGTATAACTTTTTAAAAGAATCATCAGACCAACAATCTTTGAAAAGTTCAAAATCAAATTTTTCAACAAACCGTTCCGTCACATTTTTATTCAAACCGGAACTTAGCTGCTGCGCGCCTGCAATTTGATACTCCAGCACCGTCAGCGACAATACCGATAGAGTGTTACCAATAAAAGCACGTCTTTTCATGAAGGAGAGTTATTCATTAAGTAACACGAATGTACCCTAAACTATTGATAATAGCAATAAATAATTATTTATTTTTTACAATATTTTTTTGGTATTATACAATTATTATATCCAATATGGCGCTTTAAGTACTCCAATAGGATATATTTATTATTCCGTAAGTAGTATTAATTTTATACTTATCAGCTATATATAAATAACTGTTTTACCTAAATACTGCTCAATACTGAATCAATGCAGTTTATTTAAACGATTTGATAGAATGGTATACTATTTACTTCTTTTTATTTAGAACTTATTAAAATAATATAGGATCAATTCAAATGACTTTTATTTCATGCATCATTGGGTAAGCTAAAAAATCCCCGTTCCATGAAAAAAGCATCATGAAACGGGGAAACAAAAGAATAAAAGCAATAGAAGAGAATCGTGAACGCCTGTCAGTGGCCCGGCATTTTTACCTGTTGTCTGGAAAGGCTTTCTTTATGAATGGCATTCATCACTTCAGTGATACAGGCTTCCGAGAGATTTACCGCCTTGCCAAGTTCGATGTTCTTTTTCAGGATGGCTTCAAACCGCCCCTGCTGCAATGGTGGCATATTGCGTCGGGCCTTGTAGGCTCCTACTTGCTCCGCCACCTGCATCCGGCGACCCAAGAGTTTAATGATCTCAGCATCAAGTGCATCAATTTGATCTCTGAACAGCGACAGACTGTCAACAGGAGGTTGAGGTTGGTTTACTGCCTGCGCTTTTAATGAGTTATTTGATAAAATGCCCATCAGGAACAGGGCGAGGAGAAAATATTTCTTTGTTAGGTTTTTCATATCTTAAAAAAGAAGCGCCAAGCAGTTTATAACTGCTCGGCGCCCTAAAAATTTATACAGCAAAAAGATATCCTGCTATGGAGCCGTTGAATACAGTTGGTTGAACAACAGCTTGAACGTTCCCTGCGACTGCGCACGGAAGGTAATTTCAGGACCTACCACCGTCAATTTACCTGCTCCGATCGGCGCTTCAAAAGCGGTGATTCCATCCTGCAAATAGGTTTGTCCCCACGCCCATCCACTGCGGAGCGGCTTGTTGGTCGAAAACCAAACAAGTGGTTTCACCTGGCCTTTGGCAATGGCATCCGGAGCTAATTTGAATACCGGGCTGGAATCAAAATATACGTCGGTTTGCGCAGCCATACCCCACGTAGCTGTTTGGGTAGAGTCAAGCGTTACACGCAGGATACTGCCCGGAATGTAATATTTTTCGGCAGGCAACGGACGCTCGGTACCGGCATTGGTCATTTCAACAAGCGCATTACGAACGGGAAGCCCCAAATGATACGCTAAGTTGGCGCTGCTTCCGATAGTCACCACTTTTCCGCCCTCTTCCAAAAATTTCTTAATTTGAGGAATAGACTTATTGGCCGTGATGCGTCCCAATGAAGGGCGGAAGTTATCAGGGATCTCCTCTACTTTAGGCTCTCTTCCACCAAATCCACCGCCTTCACCTTCACCGCCGCCGCCACCGCCGCGACCTGTGCTTACCGCCGGAATTGCCCGGGTTACGAACACGATCACATCATATTTTTTCTTCAGATCACCTTCGTCAATTGTTTGAGAATAAACCACTTCCATTGGAAAATGGTATTGCTCCATCAACAAACGCACCCAACCTGATGGCATTGAACCGCCATAAGTATCCCACAGTGCAATCCGCATCGGTGCTACCTTCGTCATACTTCCCATTGGTTTTTTAGCTACGCCCAATGCTTCAAGGCCCAATTCTTTCGCCGATTTTTCCAATAAGGATTTTGCTTTTGGTGAAGCAGGCACATAAAACGCTCCCGCTTCGGTAGTCCCGCTTCCCTGCGGCAATCTGAATACCGGAATACCGGCACCTAGCAGATCATTGACCGCGATAAAGGAGTTGTTGGCACGGGCACTCAATGTATATCCTGCCGGAGCAGCAGCATCCACTTTACCCACAGGAGTTTGCAATTCACCGTAAGGAATGCGTTGGAAAGGACCGTCAAATGCGTTTTGCACACGGTCAAATTGAACACCCATTTGGTACGCCAATGTCCAACCCGCCGCATCATAAGGACGCGTTGGAGGGCCGCCCGGATACGGAAAATCGTTAGGGTGATCCTGTGGTTCAAACATATCCAACACGTGCGGACGGAACGACTGCGCCGTTTTGACAATGTATGAACCGGCAGGGTATGTTTTACCTTCAACCGTAAATTCAGCCGTTGCTTTCTGCACTTGAATTCCCGTACGGATCAAGGCATTGATAAACTTTGTTGCGGTGGCAAAGTCAGGTTGTTTCGCCGAAATGATGTATCCGCGAGCGTCACGACCGGCAGGATCTTTAAGCACCACATCATAGTATTTTTGTGCAATACCGTTACCCAATCCAAATGGATTATTGGCTGCCAGGTTTGAGTCAGGTTTGGCGCTACGGTCGTTGTTGCGAGCTTGAGTGATCGCCTCAGCACGTTTGGGAGAAATTGTCCAATAATCTTTGCTTCCGCGCTCGATGGAGTTTTTCCCCATCACATAAATATTGTACAATAACTCATCGTGGTGACGAGCGGCATAGTCCAATACAGCATAGTTACACGATACTGAATAATCAATGGATTGCTTGAAATACCATTTCTGCGGCATGACCGGGAATGGCGTATTTCCATTCGGAATCAAGCGATTAGGAACCACGGGTATGGTTTCAGGCGTTGGTCCGCCGATGATCTCGGTCAAAAGACCGATCTGATTGTGGAAGTGCGTGGTGGTACGCAAACCGCCGTTATACCAAGTTGAGAACACCGAACCGCCCAAACGGGTAAAGCCCGGTTTTTCTTCGGCAATAAGTCGATTGATCATGGCCGCGCCGAGGGCGTCGATACCGGTGATCATCAACGGGTGAAATACGTAGTTGAAAGGGTCACGGTACGGTGGCCCTGCCAATACCGAACCGGCCGGGCCGCGTTGGTGGTGGTTGTACATGATCTGCGGAATCCAGTCCACAAACAACTGACGACCGACGTTCTGCGTCTCTTTCAGTTGCAGCATAAAGAAATCGCGGTTGTTGTCGTGACCGGCGTATTTCTGATACAAACGAGGAAGGTGATCCAAGGTACGCTTTTCGATTGTTGGATTGCGCATGTACCAGTTAGCTACCAATTCCTGTCCGTCGGGGTTGATGTGGGTCAAAAGGATAACCACATTGTCAAGAATGCGCATTACTTCCGGGTCTTTGCGGGTCGTCAACTGGTACGCGGTTTCGATGAGCTGCATCCATGCTACGGTTTCGTTGGAGTGAATACCGCCGTCAATCCACACAACTGCTTTGCCTTCTTCGGCCATTGCTTTCGCCTGGGCATCGGTAAGGCCTTCAGCGCGGGCCAGTTTGGTGGAAATCTCTTGAAAACGCGCCAATTTTTTGTGGTTTTCGGGAGAAGTAATGATCATCATGGGTTGATCACGGCCTTCTTCGGTCTTACCGATGGTCAACAGCTTCACCCGGTCAGAGGCAGCCAGTTTTTTAAAATAAGCTTCAGTTTGGGTGAACGTTGCCAACATGTAGTCGTCACCGATGTTAAACCCAAAATGCTCCTTGGGGGAAGGAATTTGTGCCCAGGCAATGTTGCACAAAAGTAAGATGATAAAAAGTGGGAGTAGTTTTCTCATTCAGTTGTTTAGTTTGTTGTTACGATGGTTGATGTTTTATCTAATTTACGGCACAAAGTAAAAAGAAAATGGGGGAAGTTGAATACTTCAGGGGGTATTTGGAAGGGTTTTGATGATAAAAAGCGGTTATTTTGCGATAAAATCGGGGAGTTTTGGTAATATTGACAGCCTCTTCCTTGCCAAGTGTGCCAATGAAGAATTCTCCTCTAAAGAAGGAGAGGATACTTTCTTATCTATTTCCTAAAACCACGGCTGTTTGGCATTTACCATGTTACAAACACTCGGTTTATCTTGCGTGCGTAATCTGCCGTTTATGTCACAACAGGGGTATGCTTTGTCTCCTGCTTTTTTGTTTGGCAAACGCAAATTGGCACAATTAGCAATTCTTTTCAATTCCCCAATACGTTTTTAGCCAATTCAACAAAGGTTTCTTTATTTGGTGAAATCAATAATCTGTGCATTGAAGCAAAAGAAAATCTATTGAATAACCTATTTATGTCAATAGTACTATTACTTCTTGAAATTGGTGTATTCATTAAATTTAATTCTGGACTATCTTCATTACTGTATGGAAAAATGTAAACTCCATAATCTTTAGACAATGGGTAAAATAACCCGTCCGATGTGGAATAATTCCATGAAGGGTCTACCATCACATTCTCTCCATTATAAGATATCAGAAATCCAGGATTATCCTTTGTAATCCAATAGGAATCTTTGGGGCATTTCATTATTTCCCATTTCTTTATCATTACAAAGTTTGCAAATTCTTCAAGGTTTGAGTTCAAAGTTTCTGCATCAGCAAATTGTTTAAGGTGTTGTTCTTTAGCAACCTTATCAAGATTAATACCTTCACCAGTTGGATAATCTAAATCTGGACAAACTTTTTTCATCCATAGTTTAAAATCTAAAATTCTTCGAAATAAGAATCTTTGTTGTGGAGTTCTTTGTATTGAGGTAAATATCCAAGTAATTAATTTTTCTTTAACCTCCCATTCAATAATTTCTTGATCTTGCTTAATTATTAAAATTAATTCGTTATAAAAAGACTCTACTGACTGCCCAAAGAATTCTTCCAGAGCAGTTGGGGTTTTGAATTGTATAGAATTATAAAACTTCTTTTCCCAAAAAATTTTATCTCCAGAATTTTTGACCTGAATTTCTTTTCTATATTTATCGTGATTGTCTATCACAAAGATTCTTTTTCCATCTTCATTAAGAGAAAAATGTTTTAAATATGTTTCTGGAACTATATGTTGTTTAACATATTTCTCACTCATTTTTATCCGCTTTAACTTTCTTTTATTTGAACATAACTTTTATTTGCCCACAATAAATCTCCAGCATTTCTACTTTGTCAAACTTAAAAAAGTAGAAATTGTGTAAAATATAAGTGAGGTAAATATATCTCTTCTTTATCCCGCATTGCATAAATAGCTATGAAACGGGACAAATATAAAAGCACTACCTTTCCTACGCTTCAATTACCAATCTCAACTAAAGCGTTTATTCCCAGAAAGTTGATAGTTAGAATAATTTTCATGCCGCTCGTAGTACAGGATAATCTATTTTTTTGATGGCATACTCAATACAGGCCTGTATATCTTCTTCCTCTAAGTCAGGCATTTCTTCTAAAATCTGCTCAAACGTAAGGTGGTTTGCCAACAAAGCCAATACGTCGGTCACGCGAATACGCATACCTCGCACACAAGGTTTACCACCACATTGTTCGGGATTAAAGGTAATTCTGCTAAGGTTTTTCATGAGACTGCCTGATGTAAAATAAGGTAAATTGAGCAACTGAAACAGTATACCTTCGCGGATTGTAAAAGTTTTAATAATTACCTCATTTCTTTTAAAAGACCTTAATTTGTTACAAATGAGGGGCAATTTTCAGAAATTTTGTAACAAATGAGGGGCAAATGCAAATTTTCTGTATTCTTTCTAAAACAAAACCTCCCGAAAGATTGACGTTTCGGGAGGTTGATACTACGCTAATTTTCAACTCAACTCCTACCGCAACGCATTCCAATTCAAAATCGCGTTCCAAAGCATGGGCGCATCGTGGTGGTTGAGGTAGCGGTGCAACGGATCAAACGTAAAGGCTACCACTTGACCTTTGCCCACGGGTACGTTGAAAATACCGCCGTGACCGATGATGGTCTGCTCATTGCGCACCATGCCTGACAGTACATAAGGAGGGTCGGCCTTGGGCGTTGCCGGCTTGGCGTCTTTCACTTCTTTTTTATCAGGCATCCCCATGACAAGGCCTTTGTACTCCTCTTCTTCTTTGAGCGGTTTGGTACCGTACTGCATCAGCATCATGTCGCGGTCGCGTTTTTCAGTTTGAAGCAATGGGCCTTGGCCTTTAAAAACGTGGAAAACTTCGGGATAACCGTACATGATGGGGTGGTTGCGGTTGCGGGCTTTCACCTGCACAATCGAACCCGGATGGAATAACGTGGGTGATTCATAACGTCTTAACTCGCGCACGATGCCGAGGTCGGACATAATACTCGATGAATTATCCAACGAAATCAATACCCCACCTGCGTCCACAAATTTCTTCAACTCAGCTACGCCTTCAAAACCCGGGCCACCTGTCATGTCGTCGGTAGCGTCGGGCGCACCGTGCGAGGGGAATTCGGTGGTTTTGGTGTAAGGCATGGAGCCAAATTTGCTATCCACTTCGTGGAGGAAGGTAGCACCCGTACCACCGACACGCGGGATCAAGATCACATCAAACTGCGAACGGAGATTCCCTTTTTTGAGGTGGTCTTTGTGAATGGATGTATAAGGAATGCCCCGTTGCTCAAAGGTATAGCGCGACCAACCTTCGTCCTGAGTTTGGTACCACGTGTGGTAAATCGCCACGCGCGGCAAACTTACTTCGTGCTGCTTCACGGTGGGGAGGTTTTTGGTGGGTATCAAATCAAAACCAAATTTGGCCGCCGCCTGCTTGGCTTGGTCGGCAGTAATACCCGTAAACACTACTGCTCCCTGCGCCAACGTATCTTTGCGGCCTTCAAGGGTAGTTTTGGCATCCAATACGATGGTTTTTGCATTAGCGTTTTGGGATTTTGCCCAATAAGCCGCCGGCAAAACTGTATTTTGTGCCTTATAATTTAATACATAGTGACTGCCCTCACCTTCTATCTTACCCTCAAATTTGGCGTCGGAAGTGAGCATTTTGAGATCGGCAAAGTCGTATTTGAGGGTATCCTGTTGGGTCACGGTCACGCCGTTGAGGTATTGCAACGTCCAGGCGATGGCGTCGTAAGGGGGAAATTTAGCTTCTTTGGGGTAATTTTGTTTGGTTAAAAGAGACACCGCCAAATTGCGATAAGGCTGGTTCAACACCACCACATAATCTCCCTGATTTTTACCCGATTCAGCCTTGTGGACTTCAATCCCCTGCGTCCGTAGCTGATTCACCAGGTAAGCCGCCATTGCGGGGTCACGTTGGTCTTTGCCTATCACAAACGCCTTGGGGTTTTCTTTCGCGGCTTTGTTGAGGTTATTAAGGCTCTTTGTGTAAAAATTCTTCAACAATAATTTGCTGTTTGCCGCTGCGTAGCCCAACGAAGCCAATACCCCCGCCTGCATGTAGTTGATGTTATTCCGGAATGACCAATACACTTTTTCGGTAGCCGGATACGGACGATACCATTCCCGACTCGTCACGTTGTCGCCCGCAAATTTGGCATTGGCTAAATCACGCATAAAGGTATTGGCTCCTGCATTGCCGAATGTTTCGTAAAAACGACCTACGGAGTTGTGATTGTTGGCAACCCAAATTCCGTAGCCCGGAAACCAACCGTCGTAAAACGCCCAATTGAATACTCCCGGCAAACCCTGTGCGGCAAGCGTAGTCATGTCATGGTCAGCCATGATCTGCCATTCGCCAATTGCCACGGGGTCCACGGCCTCGCTGTATGGGCCTGTTCCCGTTGAAATGTACAACAATGGCACTGACTCATGCAGGTCGAGCATTACGGTAGGGTGCCAATCAAAATAGGCTTTGAAAATACTTTTCGTGATGGCCTGCGACGCTTGCAGGCCGTCGCGGTTGTTGTCATGAAAGACATATTTGCCCCAATACGGTGGTGAAGCAGGCATTCCGTCTTCAAAGTCTTTGCGTTTTTTGGTGTAGCGGTAGTACCAATCCACCATTTTATCCCAACCATCAGGTTCCGACACGGGGTTGATAATTACGATCAAATTGTCTCGAATGGCCTTTATTTCATCGGCTTGGCCCGTTACGAGCCGGTAAGCCAGTTCCATGAGCATCTCGGGCGAGCCTGTTTCGGAAGCGTGCATCCCACCGTTCAGGAAATAAACCACTTTGCTGTCGCCCACGATTTTTTGCACATCGGCGGGGCTTACTTTGCGCGGGTCGGCGAGAAGTGCCAACTGTTTTTTGTAGTGGTCGAGCTTTTTGATGGTAGCGGCATTGGCGATGACCGCCATTTGAATGGGGCGATTTTCTTCCGTCGTCCCGATCTGTTCCGTCACAATATTGGGCGAGGATTGCGCCAGTTTTTGAAAATACCCATATATATCTGCCGTACGGTGCAGGGTTCCCGGCGCACCGATAATTTGCCCAAACTGCTTCAGAGGTGAGGGAATCTTAGGGTCGTTGACCAAATCCAACACCGACGAAGGCAAAAAGCGCTGGTCGGTGGTAAATTCCTTGATTTTTTGGTTGTAGGGCTCGTCAATTTGTTGCGCCAAGACGGACGAAAAAGAAAGACAAATAATGAACAGGAAAAGAAAGCATAATGACTTCATAGAATGATTAGGTTAGGAGCATGACAAAATTGAAAAGACTTTCCAAGACTGGGCGTCCCCGTTTTTGAAACTTGGAAAGTCTCGTATTGAAGCAAGAGTTATTTATTACCTTCGGTTCCGGTAGGCATCGCAGCCCCTAATCCCAACTGATTCCAGTTGATGAGCACATTCCAAACCATAGGCGCATCGTGGAGATTGATGTAGCGATGCAAAGGATTGAATGTAAATGCAACCACTCGTCCTGCCCCAACGGGTACGTTAAAAATACCGCCGTGACCAACGATGGTCTGCTCGTTTCTGACCATGCCCGAAACTACGTACGGCTCTTCCTTCTTCGCTTTGGCGACCACCGGTTCTTTGGCCGGTTTTGGAGCAGGCAATCCCATAATGGGTCCGGTATATTCTTCTTCATCTTTCAATCCTTTGGTACCGTATTGGAGCACCATCATGTCGCGGTTAGACTTTTTGGTTTGCAACAACGGCGAAATGCCTTTAAAAATGGGGAAGACTTCCGGAAAACCGTATACGATCGGACTGTCTGATTTGCGAATTTTGACATTCACAATCGACCCCGGATGGTACAGCCCGGGAGTCTCTACTTTATCCAGATCTCTGGTAATGCCCGTTTCGGCAATCATCGTTGAAGAATTGTCCAAGGTTACCAACACACCACCGGCTTCTACAAACAATTTCAACTGATTGATACCGTCAAAGCCGGGACCGCCGGTCATGTCGGCGGTAGCATCAGGAAAACCATGCGATGGAAATTCAGGCGTTTTAGTATAGGGCAGCGGACCGAATTTTTTGTCGATCTCATGAATAAAGTCACTTCCCGTACCGCGCATTTTAGGAACTACGATCACATCGTATTTTTTGCGCAGATCGCCCGCTTTCAGATCATCTTTTTCGATGGATGCATAAGGAATACCGCGTTGGTCAAACGTAAACCGCACCCACCCTTCATCCTGTGTGTTGAACCAACTATGGTAAATGGCCGCACGTGGCAGTGTCACTTCGTGTTGCTTAACGGTGGCAGTAGCTTTGGTAGCGGCCAGATCAAGCCCAAACTGCGCCGTAATGCTTTTGGCTTGGTCGGCCGTAATTCCCTGCAATACAACGGAACCTGCAGCCAACGTATCTTTTATGCCGGCCAAGGTCGTTTTAGCATCCAATACGATGGCTTTGCTCGTTTTGTTTTGCACTTTTAACCAATACAAAGCAGACAGAACGGTGTTTTGTGCTTTGTAATTGATCACATAATTCGTGCCTTCTCCTTCTACTTTACCCGTATATTTTGCGTCTTCAGTCAGTAATTTAAGGTCGCTTGCGGTATAGGTAACATTGTCAAGTGCTTTTACATCGACACCATTTAAGTACCCCAGCGTCCACGCAATATCATCGTAGGATGGTTGTTTGGTGTCTTTCGGATAATTCTGTTTGGTCAACAACGATACGGCCAAATTGCGGTACGGCTGATCCAATAAAACTACGTACTCACCTGAATTGGCCTTATGTACCTCAATGCCCTGGCCTTTAAGTTGATTGACCAAATAAGCCGTCATTACGGGGTCACGCTGAGCGGCGGGAATGACAAACGCGCGCGGCGTTTCTTCTTTCCCTTTTTTAATGGCGTTAACACCCTTTTGGTAAAAATTGGTCAACAACAAGCGACGGTTATTGGCGGCATACGTCAATCCGGCTAACACACCCGCCTGCATGTAGTTAATGTTGTTGCGGTACGACCAGTTCACTTTTTCCGTAGCCGGATTAGGCCGGTACCACTCTTTGCTCGTTACAGGATCACCTGAATATTTTTGATTGCCCAGATCACGCACATACGTAGTTGCTCCCGCATTGCCGAAGGTCTCATAAAAACGACCGACCGAATTGTGATTGTTGGCGATAAAGAACGCGTAGCCGGGATTCCAACCATCGTAAAATGCCCACGTAAATACGCCCGGCAAGCCCTGCGCGGCCAATGCCGTCATTTCGTGGTTAGCCATTGTCTGCCATTCTCCGATCGTGATGGGGTCAACAGCTTCATTATAAGGACCTGTCCCGGTAGAGATATACAACAACGGCACCGACTCATGCAGATCAAGCATAACCGTGGGGTGCCAGTCAAAATAAATTTTGTACATGGCTTTTGTCAATGCCTGCGACATTTGCAGACCGTCGCGGTTGTTGTCGTGGTACGTGTATTTGCCCCAATATGGTACGCGAGGAAACCCGTCTTCGTAATCCTTACGGTTTTTAGTGTAACGATTGTACCAATCCACCTGCTTGTCCCAGCCATCAGGTTCGGAGACCGGGTTGATGATCACGATGATGTTTTCGCGAATGGTTTTGATGTCTTCGGTTTGTCCCGTAATGAGACGATACGCCAATTCCATTACCATCTCGGGAGAACCCATTTCGGGTGAGTGAAGTCCGCCGTTGATATAATAGACCACTTTAGTATCCCCAAGCATTTTTTCCAATTCCTGCGGGGTTACTTTACGCGGATCGGCCAATAATGCCAACTGTTTTTGGTAATGTGCTACCCGCTTGATGGCATCTTCATTGCCGATGGCTACCAACTGAATAGGCCGACCTTCTTCGCTCGTACCCTGTTGCTGTACTGTAATGTACGGAGACGATTGAGCCAGTTTTTGGAAGTATCCATAGATCTCAGTGGTGTGGTGTAATACACCCGGAGCACCGATGATCGTGCCGAAATGCTTACGCGGTGAAGGCACCTTAGGATCATCCAATAAATTGAGTACCGACGACGGCAAAAAGCGCGTATCGGTCGTGTATTCCCTGATTTTTTGGTTGTACGTCTCGTCAATTTGCTGCGCATAAACCGCTGCTGCGGAGAACGTAACACAGGAAACAATGAGTGGTTTTAATAGTTGTTTGAAGTGCATAGTTAAGATTAGGTTAAGATAAAACGGGAACGACAAAATAAAAAGTTTTAAAGATGGCACTATATACTTCTTATATCAAGTTTCGGTAAAATTTAATTTTAAAGAATAGTCTTTATTCCAAATAAGATAGAACAAGTTATCCAAATAATACAATTTGGCATTTTCTTCCAATGCCTTTATGTTCGCTCATTTTCTTTAGCTCCTACCTGTTTTCATCAAAAAAATATCCTGAATGCTTACGCTATTTTGTACCGTTTGGCTTTTTGTGAATCAAAAACAAAAGCATTCTTCAAAATTAATGCGTCCCAACCGCCGGATGCAAGGAACGGGTCTAAATTGCATTCCAAATGCACAAAACTTTTAATGATTTATTAGCTATTTTTGGCTTCTCAACATTCATAACTTATAACTCTTTACAAAGCCATGTCCAAACCTTTTTTGGAAGTATTTCTTTCAACAGCCATTTGTTTATTAACACCCCTGCTTTCCATTGCTCAAACGGGCGTTTATTTCGCCACTCATCCAACCCTCAGCCCGGACGCTAAAACGGTCATTTTTGCGTATGAATCCGATCTTTGGAAAACAGATTTGGCTTCAGGCCTTACCACGCGACTCACCGCTATGCAGGGCAACGAATCGAATCCGCGCATTTCACCCGACGGTAAATGGCTGGCTTTTACCGGTACCGAAAACGGAAACAGTGACGTGTACCTCATGCCAATTGAAGGCGGCAACATCCGACAGCTCACCTTTCACAGCACGTACGATCTGGTAGAAGCATGGTCGTGGGATTCACAAACCATTTATTTTGAATCCGGCAATCAAAACGGAGGAACCACCTTCACCATTTCCATCAAAGGCGGCACCCCTAAACGCGTTTTTAAACATTACTTCAACCGCACCCACAATGTAGCCGAAAGCCCTTCGGGAGAACTTTTCTTCAATGATACTTGGGAAAGCGACAACCAAGCGATGCGCAAAGGATACAAAGGCGATTTTAACCCTGATATTCAATCCTATAACCCCAAAACCAATGCCTATAAAAGTTATACCAATTACCGAGGGAAAGACATGTGGGCAACCGTTGACCGAAATTCCAACCTATTTTTTGTTTCGGACGAAGCCAACGGGGAGTATAACCTGTACACATTTGTGAACGGGCAAAAAACGCCGCTGACTTCCTTCAAAGAATCCATCAAACGCCCGCAGGTGAGCGCCGACGGTCGCAAAGTGGTATTTGAAAAAGACTACCAACCGTGGATCTATGACGTAGCCACGAAAGCCGCAGAGCCGATAAAACTCAACATTGTCCGCAATTTTACGCTTTCCAAATGGCAGGATTTCAAAGTAAGCGGCAACATCTCGACGTTTGATGTAGCACCCGACAATAAGAAAATGGCCTTTATCTCCCGGGGAGAATTGTTTGTTTCTGACATAGACGGGAAGTTTATCAAACAACTCAAAACCACACCTAACGAACGCGTATTGGAAGTAAAATGGCTTGCCGATACCATGACGTTGCTGATCGGGCAAACGGTAGGCGGCTATGAAAACTGGTTTACCATCAAAGCTGATGGCAAAGGAACGCTTAAACAATTGACCAAAGATACCCAATCCAACCGCCAAATCGCCTTCAACAAAAACCGCACTTTGGGCGTTTATTTCAGCGGCCGCAACGAAGTCAAAACCATTGACCTCAAAACGTTGGAAAGCAAAACCATTGTAAAAGAAGAACTTTGGGGTTTTTATAATGATGTACCCTATTTTTCTCCCAATGGTGAGTACGTGTTATTTACCGCTTATCGTGATTTTGAGAAAGACCTTTTCCTGCATCATCTCAAGAAAAATGAAACCATCAATTTGACCAATACGGGTATTTCTGAATCAGAGCCTTTTTGGTCGCCCGACAGCAAATACATTTATTTTTCCTCCGACCGCAATAATCCAAGTTATCCTTTCGGACCGCGAAAACAAAAGCTTTACCGTTTGGCATTGACCAAAATCGAAGACCCGTATCGCATCGAAAAATTTGATGATCTGTTCAAACCGGAAGAAAAAAAGAAAGATGCTGCCACGGATAAAAAAGACGATGACAAGGGAAAGAAAAAAGGCAAGAAAGACGAGAAACCAAAAGAAGAAAAACCCAAAAAAGAGGAAAAGCCTATTGAAATAGATTTGGCCGATCTATGGGAACGTATGGAGCAGGTAGGACCGAATTTTGGGCAACAGGGTACGCCTTATGTAATTCAAAAAGATGCCAAAACCTACGTTTATTACGTTTCTGACCATCAGGAGGGCAACGGTAAACTGTGGCGTACCGTTTATGAGCCTTTCCAACGTCCGAAAACCGAAAAGGCCGACGATGCGGGCAATTTTGAAATCGTGCAGACGGGAGAAAAATACTACCTTTTGGCCGATGGAAAAATCAAAAAACTCAATTTTGAGACCAATAAAATCGAAGAAATTGAGATCAACAATTATACATTTCGCCGCAGTTTGGAAGAGGAGTTCCGTCAAATGTATTACGAAGCGTGGGCAGGTGTAGAGGAGAATTTTTATAATGAAACGTTTCACGGTGCCGATTGGAAATCCCTGCGTGATCGATACGCCAAATACCTTCCTTATCTCAATCGTCGGGAGGATTTCCGAACGCTTTTCAACGACATGCTGGGCGAGCTGAATGCGTCTCACTTAGGCTTTTATTCCAATGGTAAAGAAGAAGACGTTTTTTACAAATCACAGACCATGGAAACGGGTGTTCTGTTTGATAATCAACGTCCTTACGTAGTAGAACGTGTTATAAAACGCAGCGCCGCCGACAAACACGGTAAGAAAATCCTGGCGGGAGATCTGCTGACGCACGTCAACGGTGAGGTAGTAGATACACTCCAAAATCGTGATTTTTATTTCACCAAACCTTCCAACGATACCGAACTGGAGCTTACCTTCCGTCGCAAAGGCGCTGACACGGCCTATACCGTACGCGTGCATCCGCAGTACTCTATTTCGGGAAATCTGTACGACGAATGGATGGATTGGAACCAGAAATACGTAGACGACAAATCGAAAAACCGTATTGCATATGTTCACATGAAAGACATGGGTTTGGGACAATACGATCGTTTTGTACAGGATATGACCCGCGATTGGTACAAAAAAGACGCACTTATTTTTGATCTGCGCTACAATACAGGCGGTAACGTACATGATCTGGTCTTAAACTTCTTGGCTCAAAAACCGTATTTGCAATGGAAATACCGCGAAGGAGCATTGACACCACAGCCTAATTTCGGTGTATCGGCCAAGCCGATTGTATTATTGATCAATGAGCAATCGCTGTCAGACGCCGAAATGACCGCTACCGGTTTCAAAGCCCTCAAACTCGGCAAGATCATAGGTACAGAAACGTATCGTTGGATTATTTTTACCTCAGGCAAAGGGTTGGTTGACGGTTCATTTTACCGGCTGCCTTCGTGGGGATGTTATACCTTGGATGGCAAAAACATTGAGAAAGAAGGGACTACGCCGGACATTTATGTGAAACAAACATTTACCGATCGCCTCAACGACAAAGACCCGCAACTCGACAAAGCCATCGAAGAGATTTTAAAAGACCTCAAATAGAATTTCCGTTATCTTCTAATAACTGCAGGATCGCTTGACTATTTTATGCCAAGCGATCCAATTTTTTTCGACAAAATATCGACGATCTGCTATATATTATGAGAACAAGAAATTTGTTTTAACAATCTGTCTTTGCCCAAGTTCATATATCAATGAGAAATTTCTACGGCTTTTTACTGTTTTGCATTATTTCCTTTAGTACTAATGCTCAATCGTCGGGAAAACTTGACAGTCTTAGAAATCTCTTGGCTCAACTGCCTCAAGAAGGTCAAAGCTATGTAGGCGATACTGCAAGGGTAGGAGTATTATGTGAAATGGCATGGGCGGGCAATGGCTCAATAGAGGTAGAATACTGGCTAAATAATGCGAAAAGAATTGCCCAAAATCGTAAATGGAAAGAAGGTATTGCCCGAGAAGCCTCTTACAGAGGGATGGTTTTGTTTGGACAAAATCTTATTTATCAGTCCATAGATGAATTATTGAATGCTCTAGAAATAGCACAGTCTCTCTCCAATGAAAAATTGATGTGTTTTTGTTATCGCCAGCTTGGCTCGGCCTATTTTGTACTGGAAGAAGATTCCCTTGCTATTGAGTATTATTCTAAGGCTAAACAAATATATCAAAAACGATTTGATAAATTAAGTAAAAGGAACATTGCCTTAATGATAAGCAATATAGGATTGTGCCAAAACCGAATGCAAAGACATGATTTAGGAATAAAGTCCTTCTCGGAAGCTATTAAAATAAGTCATTTATTGGGCGATAGTACCGGGCTGGCTTGGTATTATTCAAATTTGGGTTCTACTCACAAAGAAACCCACCAATACGATCAGGCACTTAAAAATTTACAAACAGCTCTAAAATATTTCGGGAGCAGGTCTGCTGAAAACCGGGCTTTTACACATAGTGAAATAGCGCTTTCGTATTTGGGTTTTCATCAACCTGCCATGGCTTTAAAAGAAATTCAGAAGGCGCTTTATCTGGCTCAAAACGGCACTCCTTATTTTGGATCATACATCAATAAAGCTGCTTACTTAGTTTACAAAGCTAATGGCTTGCCTATACCTGCTTTAAAAGCAAAAGAGGTTTATGATTCGCTTAAGAATATCAACGATCAGCAACTCCAAAAGCGAAGCATTGAAGGAATTCAGGCATCATTTGACAACAAGAAAAAACAGCTGGAAATTGATAATCAAAGCCAACAAAATCGAGTTCTTTTAATAGGTATTGGGGTAGCTTTATTTCTGATTTTAATTATTTTAAGGAGTTTTTGGCTCCTTAAAATAAAAAATAAAGAAATAGAAGAACAACGCAGGCAAATCGAAAGTATAAACTCCCAACTTTCTAAATTTAATCAGGAACTTGAACAAAAAGTAGCTGAACGTACTCAAGAACTTCAGAAAGCTTATGATGAAATAAAAGGGGCTATGGCTAAAGGACAAACGTACGAACGCCAACGTGTAGCCTCTGAACTACACGACAATTTAGGTGGAACACTTACTGCTATCAAATGGCAGCTTGCCGCTCTTGACGATGACAGCCTGAGTAATCGCGAAAAAAACATATACGACAATATAATGTCTATGATTCAAAATGCTTACAGTGATGTGAGAAATCTTTCACACAATATGCTTCCGTCTCAGTTTGAGAAAAGAGGATTAATAGGGGCTTTACAGCAGTTGTGCAGTGATATTTCAAAAGATGGAAAAATTACAATCAATCTAAAAGTCAATGATATTGAAGGGCAGATAAACCCCAAGGTAGCCATTGAATTATATAGTATTTTTCTCGAACTGATCACAAATATTTTAAAACATTCCATGGCAACAGAAGCCCTGATTACGTTGAATAAAGAAAATGACTTTGTCTTTTGCCTGATTCAGGATAACGGCAGAGGTTTGAGCGGTCCTTCAGAGGGTAAAGGGTTAAAAAATATTTGGAATCGAGTTTCATCAATTACTGATACTCATAATCTGAAGTTCGATAACCAAGGAGGTTTACAAGTTTCTTTTCAAATTCCGGCTGCTATTTTTTTCGGCTAAAGAAAACTGACTGCCAACTAAATCAAACTGACTGAAAGGCTTTGATACGATCAGTGCCGACATCAGCAAGCATCAAAAAGAAATAGCCTATAGCAGCCAAACCACGCGTTATTGTTGGATTAAATTCTGAGTTAAAAATATGCTTATTCCCGTAGGCATTAGGAAGCGGCAAATTATTATCAAGGTATTGTTCAATAATAGCATCACCTCGCCTCATTGCATCTTCCGGATTGTTTCCTAAATTATTTATTTCAAATTCACCTATATTTTTTTCAAATTGGAACTTAACAGGCGCAGGAAACAAATTCTCTCCGGTTATTGTATTATAAACCCAATCATATTTTTCCTCCGGTCTACTATTAATTATGTAAGCATCCTCGTTTTGAAATATGCCATCTACGCATTCTATTAAAAATAAATCACCAGGATATATTGTAGCAAGGCCACTCAAAAAAAGTGCTATTCCATGTAATTCCGGTCCGGTAAGTGTTTCAAAAAATTCAGCCTTTTTTTCGTCCTTTTTATAAGAGAACCATGTGCAATGTTTTCCATACCATACCGCTTCGCGGCAAATGATAAAAGCTATTTTGCGAGCAGCATTAAAATACCGCAAGCTTGGCAAATATAGTTCTGAACCTTTAAATGCAAAATCTAAGTTAGGAAGTTTATCGAAATTATTATTTAAGGTATTATATTTAAATTCATTAGCACTGGGGAATGGGTTTCGATACATCTCATACACATTAAAACCCTGTTCTGCCATCCCTGACCTTAGCTTGTTTGTCATTTTCTCAGCGTCACCCATTAAATTCCAGTGAGACAATGCAATTTCGGCCAGCAATCGCGCACGCCAATTCCCAAAACTCTCAGAAGATGAAACAGGGTTTTCACCAAAAGCAACTCCTTTAAGCTTCTCACCGTCTATACCCCTGCGCAAAGCCCTCGTAAACTTCGGTGTAGAATTCCTTAAGTAGTCACTTTCCAAAAAGCTATAAACATATAATACTACATCCAGACAAGCTTTGAAATGAAGGCGATGAACAAACAAAATTGCTACATCTGACCTATAATAACTCGACAGTGAATTCCTCAATTTTAACTGAAAAGGCACTTCACGCTCGTTTAAGAAGGTGCTCATTTTATTGATAAATAAATGAATGCCTTCCCTTTTTTCATTAAGATGAAAATAAAAGCGTATCCAATTGGCATCATCTTGTCTAACCTGTTTTTTACTGAAAATCCATAGATCTTCGCTGCTACGATTTGCATCATTAGGGCGAATGATAAATTGAGGGTATATGGTCTTTACATATTTTTTCTTCAATAACTCCCCATCACTATTTTTAGATTGTGCTCTTACAAAGACAAATTCTCCCGGCTCAGCCATCCGCCTTTCACTGTTTTTTCTAATAATTGTATTGGTATTTGTGGTAATTTCCTCTTCTAATTCCCACCAATTATCTTCAATAAAAGTTTCTTTTCCTTTAAGAACCGGGGTAGCAATCCGTATTTTTTTATTAATAAGTTGCCTCTCTAAAATACCATCAGGATCATGTGAGCTATGAAACCATCCATAAATAAACTCTCTCAAAGTAGATAAATCAGGCTTTTCTTTCTGAAAATCAGGGTTATTACAGATTTTAGCGCTCAAATCGTCAAACTGATTATAAGTTCCGGGTCCATGCCCATCTCTACTCTCTGTATAATGAAAGGCTATATCTTCTTCCTGAAAAGTCAATTCCGAAAATTGGACAGTATTAATCTTATTAGATGAGCTAACGGGAAGCGGAATTTCTTCATTAATTAATTGTTGTGCCGTCTGAATCCATTGCAATGCATAATCGTCACTAATTCCTGTCTGAGTAAATAAACCATAATAATGTTTATGCAAAATATAAATACCTAAATATTTTTTAATTTTTTCACCATTGTATCCTAATTTATATTCTTTCAAAAATCCACTAAATTCAACAAAAGATTCCTTCAATAGTACTTGTATATCTGCATTTTCATGAAGCTGTAAAATTAGTACTTCGTACCATATTGATGCCAAATCCCAGTGCAAATCACCCATATCTCCCATTTCCCAATCTACTACACTTTTAACAGTATGATTCTCATCAAACAGGACATGTTCAAATTTAAAATCAAAATGAATCAGTCTCTCAGCTTTCCATTCAATTTGTTTAATTTTTTCAAAAACCTTATTATCTGTTTTAAGTAATGTAAGTATTTCTTTTCTATATTTAGGAGCTTTATCAAACCTTTCTTCAATATCTCTTCTATTAAGTACAAGCAATATGGGTTTGCGATAGCCAAATTTATCGGGGTAATCCTTATAATTAAAAGATTCTACAGTTATTGAATGAACAGTATTGAAAATTGAAGCCAAGTTTTTTAACAGTATACTTAAGTAACCTTTTGGCTGTAATCCTGATATATTAATTTTTTCAGTTTCAATATATCTCAAGAAAAGCAGGTTTTGAAACTGATCAAACCCTCTCAAATTATCCAGTTCTTTAATATCTGCTAAATGAAAAATATCATATATATACTTTTCATTTAGTAGAGTAGAAATAAAATTAAATTCAGGGCTTTTGGGCTGTTTTATTAAATATTTTCTGACTTTATTTTCATCGTCAGGTAATTCTGCAATAAAAACACTGTTTCTGCTTGTAACAAAGTTCTTAAGCTGATTTTCAAAAATTTTACACCCTCGTCTCTCCTGTATTATCTGTTTTCGATTAAGAGTAATAGTAAGCAGAGTGGAATTAAGTAAGTGAAGACCAAGCTGGTAACCGGAAAATAACATAGCAGTATTGGAGTTAATTGGTTGGTGGATGGCTGGGTGACTGTGAATCCATTTTCGCAGGGTTTGCTAATTCTGCTTGAATAGTACTTTCATCAAAGTCTTTAAATTCACTGAAAAGATGTCTTATAGCTTTAGCGTCTTCTCGGCTATACTGCCAATAAAAGCTCTGCTTTGTAACGAAAACTTTCATTGTCTTACTCTCAACATTAATATCGGCATTTACAACAATAGAAATCGGAAATACAATACCCAATGTAAAAGATCTATCGTCTTTTTGCAGTTCTTTATAGTAGAAGAAATGTGGCTCAGAAGTTAGCTGGGTGTAGCGTGTTCTAATAGCGTTTTCTTCTTCACTCTCCATATTTTGAAAGTTCCATATAGCCCATTTAAAGTCTTTGGAATCCTTGTCGGTTGAGGCTGAAAGTTCAACTAATGCAATAAAATTTCGAAAATCATCGATTGTTTTTACATCATCAATTATCATTGTTTTATAAAATTTTAAAGGGTTACAATTCATCCACCAATTTATGTTTCAATGCCCAACGAAGAAGTCCTACGGCTGAGCTGACTCCTACTTTTTTCAGAAGATTACGGCGATGGGTCTCAACCGTAGTAAGACTAAGATTAAGTTGCTCTGCGATGGATTGGTTACTTAAATCTTGCACAATCAGTTTCAGTACATCCATTTCACGTTTGGTAAGCGGATGAATATCATTCGGCATCGTTTTTCCCGCAGGATTAGCCTCATTTGGAAATTCAGCCAATTTTTTAACAACTTTTTCACTGAAGTAATGCTCTCCGGCCGCTACAGTCCGAATAGCGCGGAGAAGCTCTGTACGCCCTGCACTTTTCATTACATAGCCATATATTCCTGTTTGCAAAGCTTCGCGAATATGCACAGCTTCTTCACTCATTGTCAGCATAATAACTTTAGTTTTCGGATAGTGCCGATGCACACGCAAAGCCAGTCCTGTTCCGTTAAGTAAGGGCATATGCAAATCTGCCAGCAGCACATCTACCTCATGATTTTCCAAAAAACGGATTGCCTGTAAACCGTCATTGACGATGCCAACTACTTCAAAATCACTAATGGTTTCGAGAAGGATACGGAGGCTGTCAGCCACTAATTGATGGTCGTCGGCAATGAGAATTTTGATTACAGACATAGTGCCTGACGCGTCAGTTAGATTAGACCCATAAGTTGAGAAGATACGACCTAAAAAACAAGCACTCATTACCTATATTTTTTTATGACAAAATTATCTTATAGGTATATATAAAAAAGTAGCGTTTAGACAGTATTTTTTGACTTATTCCTCCTGTCCTGACAGTAGTTTTCCGGTATACTCAAACCGATAATTGTTTAGTAACTACCTATTCGGCAGCTATTATTATCAATGAAGTTCTATATGCTCTTTGTATTCTGCTATCTTTGTAACCCGATTTTTCAGCATTAAATTTCTAAATTGTAAATCCAACATCATAACAAATACATTATGCCAAGCTGGTACTTAGGAAAGATCAAATATCAACAGGAGCAGGAGAACGGTGCGCTTAAATCTATTTCAGAAGCGTATTTGATCGATGCCGTTTCGTACACCGACGCCGAAGCGCGATTGTACGGAGTTGTAGCCGATAATACCCCTGATTTTCAGATCAGTAGTCTGACGCGCATGAAATTGTCGGACGTGTTTCATTTTGAAGAGGAAGGTGGTGAAAAGTGGTTTAAGTGCAAGACGTTTTACGTCTCCATCGACGACAGCAAAGGCTCCGCGAAAGAAAAGAAGATCGTGAGTTTTATGCTCGTTAATGCCGAGAGCCCCAAACAGGCCATTGAGCGCATTGAAAAGAGCTTGGCAACTATGCTCGTCCCTTACGAGATCACTGACGTAAATCTAACTTCTATTTTGGAAGTGGTTCCGTATTCTCCGGAAGATGACGCGCAGAAAGTGCCCGCAGGCTTTCGACCGCTGTCCGAAGTGCTGGCAGAGCAAAACGGATAGTACTAAAAAAGGAGCACTGAAAAGTGCTCCTTTTTTATTGTCTCCTTCGAGTGGTAGTCGGTAAGAGTGACGGGGTTGTGGGCGGTGATGGAATTGTTTTTTTGTTTTGAGCCATGTTTCCCATGTTAGGAACCAAATGACTCAAAAACACATCTCCCGAACGCAGAATCATATTGACCGCATAAAGCCTATCGGAGGCTACTCCGTCAAAGTGACCGGGAATCCAACGAGGCATTCCTTTGATAATGTCCGACAATTGTTCCAATGTTACAAAAGAACTGTTTTTAAACGTATTGAGAATGGCTACACTGTCTGCCTGAATCGTTAAAACAAATGAATAAAATTCCGTTGCTGAATTGGGGAGATTTTTCAGTTTCTTTCGAAGATACCCTTGCAACGCATAGTCACCTCCCGGGAACATAGGGTCTGCCGAAAACTCATAGTAAGCCACTTCATTTCCGTCTATGTCATAACAATGTTTATCTTTTCGCATACCATGACGATACCATTCACGGCGCTTAATAGAGCCGTCGGGGTAATAGACTTTAAATTCTCCGAACTTTTCATTGTTTTTGTAGTCAGAGATCCAATAAAGATCTCCATTGGGATAAAACCCTTTTGAAAAACCTTGCCGAATTCCTTCACGATAGTCTTTGAAGTTGGTTTCGGTAAGCAACCGCCCGGCTTTATCATAGATCCGGAGCGTGGCAAAGCGCTTTTTTTTATCGTAAAACGTGACCACTTCGTCGTGAGTGGGAAAACTTCTACGGTGTATGGTCGTTCCTACCGAATCGGCAGAAAAAGCGTTGGCCTCTCCCACAATGAACCAACTTAACACAACCAAAAAAGTAAAGATTTTCATAGCTAAATCCCTTCCCTGAATTCGTAAAAAAGGCCACATCTGCTAACAAAAGCCCCTGTATCCCACGAAGTTATTTATTTTCAAGCAAAATTCGTTTGCTTACTGTCCCTATAATTCAAAAGTTTAACCGGTTTTTAACCGGCTCACACCCGAATCCACTTTACCGTTGCTCAATACCCGTCGCTCGTAATAATGTTCGCAGCGGCCATATCTGCCTCAATCCCCAACCGCTTTTTGACTTCTTCCAGTATCGCCACGGTAGCGGTAGCACCGATACGCGTTACGCCAAGTTCTTTTGCTTTCAGTAACTCGTCTAATGTTCGGATACCTCCTGCGGCTTTCACCTGTACTTGCGGCGCGCAGTATTTACGCATCAATGCAAGGTCAGCAGCAGTTGCGCCTTTATAATTGTAACTGCCATCGGGCTGTTTGGTATACCCATACCCGGTGGAAGTCTTAACAAATTCTACACCTAATATACTGCAAATTTTACAAAGTTTAATCTTATATCGGTCTTTGGGAAGCAAATCATTTTCAAAAATGACTTTCAGGATAGCACCGTGTTTACGGCACTCTTTCAGGATAGCATAAATTTCTTTTTTGATGTACCGCCAGTCTTCACTCAATACTTTTCCGATGTTTACCACCATATCTATTTCGGTCGCTCCATCTTTGCAGGCCTGACGCGTTTCGGCCACTTTTATCGGTATGGTACTGCTGCCGTGCGGAAAACCCACGACAGTACACACCTCCACACCGGAGCCTTGCAGCACTGTTTTGGCCATTCCGACCGCGTAGGGTTTAATGCATACCGAAGCCGTATCGTACAGTCGCGCCAATTCACAACCTGCCAACAGATCGGCATCGGTCAGATTGGGTTGCAACAAAGAGTGGTCGATCATCTTGGCAATTTCGCGGAGCGTATACATAGGAAATCAGCTTTTTGGGTAATGTTCGGAAGGTACAGGCAAAATCTGCGCTTCCTTTATAAAACCCGATTGCACCAAAATTTACTTACTAAACATGTAGTTATCAGCTAACATACTAATTCCGGCTATATTTATCTATTACCCCCGAAGAGGTTTTCCGAGAACGGAAAAGGGCGCTGAACATAGGAAAGCGATTGATCATTCGAATTACATTTTCTTCAAAAGGAACCCGTGGAATCGCTAATAGATCAGCGACTGAATCGCCCAGTAAGAATCGCATTTGCGCTACCGGAAAATTCTGTAAATCAGGTTCAGGAGTTTGTTGTTTAAGGGTTTTGGTCAACGATTTTGTCAATCCGGTTCCCGCTTCTGAGGTTTTAAAATGGCGTCGAACAATAGCACGATCAAGGTGATACGCTTCGCGCAAATTGAGCGGCAGCAGCGCATTCTGCAATCCTAACAGGCTTCCGACCACATTCCAAAAATGCAAATAAGCTTCTTCATCGGCGGTATTGGCCTGTATTCCCAATGTTCGAAGGCCTCTGATCACTACGTAGGAAAAAGCCAAGTTAGTACCTGCCATATCTTCCTGATTGATCGGCAAACCCCAAACCTGATCCCATTGTTCTGAATGGTTGGTAAAATAGCGGATCACCGCGTGCATTAAACGAATTTTCAGGATTTTGAGGGTATTCCGTCCATTTTTCCAGTCGCGCTCCTGCATAATGCCAAACACAAACTCGCCCGTTTCTTCCAATCGCTTAAACGTATCATTTTTAATGCGTTGTGAAAGCCAAAGCACCTGCGCACCGTCGGCAGCGGCATAGCAATACGGTAGTGAATAACAGCCTAACAGCAACGCTATTTGTTGGTCGTATTTCCAGAAAAAAGCCATCCCTTTGTCCATTTTTCCACGATGAGCAAAGGCAGGGAGTCGGGAATACAATTCAAAGAAGTTTTGAACAAAAGGAGGTAAATGAGTAATGGTAAGTTGGCTGAAATTTCCCAGAAACTGCATAAAATCACCAAGGCCTTTTTTTCCTTGTTCGGCCGCCAATTGTTCTATAACGGCATCTGCCGCCGCATCACCCGTTTGGCGATAAGGATTCAGAAAAGTATCATCAAAAATGCGGGAAGCAACAAGGGTTTTCATTTAAGTAACTCGGCGTTTATTGACAGAACAACCGAATTACCTAAACTGTTTCTTATCGGCCGACTTTCCAAGTTCACCGTTTAACTTGAAAAGTCGGCGAACACTAAACAATAAAAGGTTTTATAACGCGGGCGTTTTGTTTTTTCAGCTCTACAAACAAACGATTAAGCATTTCTTCGTCGCGATAAATACCGATAATGGAACCTCCCGAGCCCGTAAAAGAAGCTGACGCACCACAGTTTCGGGCCGTTTCGATCATGGCGCGGTTGCGGTCGGTGATGGTCATGATCTCGGCGCGGTGGTCCAGGTTTTGGTTGACCAATTCATTCAGGCGGTCATAGTTCTGTTCTTTCACTATACTGCGACCTTCTTCGGCTACACCCGCAATTTTTTGCAGCGTGCCTACTACGTGCGCGTCGCCCTGCTCCCAACGCTGACGAATATTATTCAATACCTTCCCGGATACTTTGCTCAGATCGGTTTTATAGGCAATGTATAACTTAGGCAACAGCCGCGGGTCAATAGGCTCGTAGTAGCCATAGCCCTGTTTTTCGATCAGGTCACGCGAAAAGTCCATGTAAACGCAACCTTCATAACATTGAATAACGCGATCCTGCAAGCCTGCGGTAATGCCCAGTTCCTCTACCTCGGCTTTGAGCGCCAGTGTAGGCAATATTGGCAACGGAATCTCCACTTTATAAAACTGCATCAGTGCCCGCATCGTAGCTACAACGATTGCACTCGACCCCGCCAATCCTACCTGACGTGGAATTGTGGTTCGGTAGCGAATCGTAAAGTTTTGATTGGAGAGCTTGATCTTTTCGGTTTCACAATACTCTAAAAATTTCTTGATCGCGGCTTTTACCAGGGGAATCCCGCCATGATATCCCAATGTACTGATCGTATCACGCAAATGGAATATATTTTTAAAGACATTGGAATCCTGCGTTTGAGGCTCGATCTGCAACTCAGGCGATTCGTGGAGCGTAATGGAAGCACCAAAATTACGAACCGAGATAGAAATGGTTTTGCCATAATAGCCGTCGGAAGGATTTCCTAACAAGCCGGCGCGGGCATAAGCACGGGTTTCAATCATTTTCAGTCAAAAATCTTTTGGCCACAAAATAAAACAAAAAACCCGTCAGATTTTCGAAATCCGACGGGTTTAGCACTAACTCTTATTTATTATGCCTTATCGGGTTATTTTTTGGTCGTGATCTCCACTACCCCGTTCTTCCCTTTATCGCCGTATTTTTGGGTAGCGTCCTCTCCTTTCAACACGTGTACGCTTTGGATACTGTTAGGATCGATCGTTTTCACCTTTTCATCCGCAATTTCTTTTCCATCCAAAACGTAGTAAGGAGGCAATTTAGGATCAACGCCGTTGATTTCGAAAAGAGTAAGGGGAGTGCGGTATTTTACTGAAACATTTTCAATACTCTTTTGGGCTTTTGCATATGCTCTTGTCGTAATAATTATCACTCCATTTTCTGCCTTTGCCCCATAGATACTTCTTGCTGTTTCCGTTTTTAATATACTGATACTTGATATATCATCAGGATTTAGACGGTTATCTTCTTTAAGTTCTTCCATTCCGTTTGTCATAGCAACTCCATCCAGTACAACCAATGGCTCAACGCCGGTTTTAGAGGTTCCTCTAAGATTAAATCTATACTTGCTTTCACCCGATTTTTGTGCTACACCTATTGAGTTGCCTTGTAACGGAGTTGTAAAATCAGCTGCTTTTTTGATGTCCACTGAACCCGTTTTGTTAGCTGTTTTTTTCCCCAGTTCAAACCTAATGGGCAGATTAAACTTTACATTTACGATTGCTCCTTTGTCCATACCCGGCTTCCAACGCGGCATAGCTTCAGTCACTCGAACAGCTTCCTCGTCGCATCCAAAACCCAATCCTTTTATCACTTCAACGTTACTGATACTGCCATCTTTTCTTACTACAAAACTCACAAAAACCTTCCCTTCTACATTAGCTCGCCGAGCGGCTTCCGGGTATTTTATATTTTTACTTAAATAATTCCCCATAGCCGCTAATCCGCCGGGAAATTGGGGATGCGTATCTACCACCTGCATTACTTCTTCGCCATCAACGATGATTGTTTTAGGGGGCGTTGTAGCCTTATTGGAAGCAGAAGCAGAAAGTGGTAGCGTTTGTCCCTGCTCCAATTCTATTTTTACAAAATGCGTTGACTTATCCTTTCCCGTCAGCGGGATTATTTTTGTTTTAAATCCAATAAAACTCACCAACAATTCCGACTTTATTGGCACACCCGCCAAGACAAAGTCTCCTTTGCTATCAGTGGTCGTACCCAGCTCGACTCCGTTGATCGAAACTTCAACGCCCGGCAACGGCTTTTTATCTTTTTTATCTACGATCTTACCCTTTACGATCATGGAACTCCCGCTTGTTTCCACGATCATTTCGGGTTGTTGTTCAATTACTTCTACGGTACGTGCCGCAACAAATGACACCAATATACCTACAACGGGAACAGCCAGTAAATAACGGCCCAATACCCAACGTGAACTACGATTTTTGGTTAGCATAGCAATTCTGTTTTTAAGTTGAGTGGCGTCAAAAAAACTATTGGTCAGCACATTCGGTGACACGCCAAAGGCATAGCCTACCAACGTATGTGCATATTCCAAACGATCGCCGTTGGTCGCCAATTCATCGGCGATGAATTCATGCACTTCTTTGAGTGAGCGTTTATAGAATATCAAAATCGGGTTGAACCACCAGAACAGGTGAATCAATTCCAGCCACAACAGATCCCAACTGTGGCGTTGGTGAATATGCACCAACTCGTGCCGAAGCACCACATCGCCATAAGATTCAGTATCTTTTTGGCTCACTACTAAATAGTTAAGAAATGAAAATGATGAAATGGATTCATCAGCGGCACGCACCAAAATATATTTTCCGGCGCGTTGGCGCTCCCCGGCACGAATGATTTGTACTACTTGCCAAAGACGAAAGCCCAATCTTCCGAGCATTACTATAACTCCCAACATATATACAAGCAATAGTACCTGCTCTGTTGTCATAAAGGGTTCAGGTGTGGGCTGAGAAACCACCGCTATTGGCTCAATGGTGATTTCTGTGATCGGCAATGCTTCGGGTGCGGTTTCGGTCAAGACCACGAAAGGAGCCGCCAACGCCACCAAAACGGCTGTTAATAGGTAGAAACGATTGAAGGCAAAATAGGTGTGTTTGCGTAACAAGAGCCAATACAGTGTGTACAAGGCTACCATCCCTGCACTTGCTTTGAGAAGATATATGAACGATTCCATGATTTTTGAAACGTTTAAGGTTGGCAATTAGCGGACCGGCTTCCTAGCGTTTTAACATTTTAATGATCTCGTCAGCGTCCTGAAGGCTGATGTTTTTGTCTTGTACAAAAAACGACACCAACTCTTTCAATGAGCCTTCAAAGTAGTTGTTCACCAACTTATTGGCTTCCTGAGCACGGTATTCTTCTTTGGTCACTACGGGAAAATATTCGTAGGTTTTTCCGCTGATGGCACGGTGGTCGATGAAGCCCTTTTGCTCCAGAATACGAATAAAGGTGGAGACGGTATTATAGGCAGGTTTTGGGTCCGGCAAATGCTCAATGACATCCCAAACAACTCCTTTTTCTAAATCCCAAAGGATTTGCATTATCTCTTCTTCTGCTTTGGTTAGTTCTCTCATTTTAATAACAATTGACTGTGTTAACAATTATACGATTTGGCGATCCGAAACCTTCGTTCAAATTACCCTGGTTATTAAGTGTATACAAAGTAACAACTAAAATTTTAGTTTTACAAATAAATGAACTAATTTTTTAGTAATACTTTTAATGATACGAATTTTAGGAATGCTTTTGCTAAAATTGAGGCGTTGCGCGTCCGATGGTTACGAACCGTCAGGCGTATAATCAGGCAAAAATCTATTTTCTTCGAGGGCCGCGCACCGCGATCACGGCTATTTCAACGCCGGCGCCTCCCGGAAGATTGTCAGCTCCAATCGTAGCACGTGCGGGAAAATTGCCGGTGAAGTATTTACCGTATACTTCGTTTACTTTGGGAAAATTGGCGAGGTCTTTCACATAAAGCGTTGTATTCACAATGTTGTCCATTGAAAGATTGGCCTCACGCAGAATCGCCTTGATATTCTCCATTATCTGTGCGGTTTCTGCCTCTACTCCACCCGCCACCAGTTGACGTGTTTCAGGATTGAGGCCAATTTGGCCTGCCACAAAAACCAACCCGTTTGCTTCAACGGCTTGACTGTAAGGTCCGATTGGATTTGGTGCCTGATCGGTTTTAATGATTGATTTTTGGGCAAAAGTCATTATGGCCATAAGCATCACGATAAAGGTAAAACTACTTTTTTTCATAAAAATTCGATGGGCTATTGTTTGTTGACGATTGAGTAACCTAACTTGCTCCCCAAATTCGTCTTTTTCACCTTAAAATCCAACTTTCAGCATGAGCCTCCAATCACTCACTGAACAAATCAAAACCATCGTAGGCACCGACAGCGGTCTGAATGCGTCCGTCAAATTCGTAACGGATGAAGGGGTTGTTGTGGTAGATGCCAAGCAAGTTCCTAATGCCGTTAGCAACGAAGATGCACCTACTGATTGCACGCTGGAAATAGCCACAAGCGATGCACTTGACCTTTTGAGCGGAAGCTTAAACCCGATGATGGCGTATATGACCGGCAAACTCAAAATCGACGGAGATATGGGGGTAGCCATGAAAATAGCCCAAACATTTGGCGGCTAATCCCTAAAAACCAAAGAACCCGACACAGGGCCGGGTTCTTTGGTTAATGTCTTTTGGAATAGATTATTCCTTGGTGTTTTTGGAATTTTGCACTTCAGCGCGAATAGCCTGAGCTACATTTTTAAGGTCTTGCATTCCTTTGCGCACACGTGTACCGGCAGCCTGATTACCTTTGTTGTAAAACTTATCAAAGTCTCCTTCAAGGCTCAGTACCAGATTTTTGATTTCATCAAATTTTGCCATAGTGTTAACAAGTTTTGAGTTAGAAAATGGTCTAAAAACGCTCAAATCAGCGCGATTTGGCCGAAATTTAGCGATTAAACCATTAAACACAAGTAGTAGGCAAAAAAAAACAATAAAAAAAATGCAATTTTTAATAAAACAAGTACAACAAAAATATTAACACATTGATTATCAGTATGTTATAATCTATTTGATTTTCAACTTTTTTTTACATTTTTTTTTGAAAAATGCCCATACAAGCCTAAAAAGGGCATTTTTAAGTAAACATTAGGAGATAGGAAAGTCGGGTTGCAGAATTACCCGACGCGCCTGATTTAAATGACGTTGATAATGTGCTGTTACAAACAGCAAAACATCTCCCAAACGAAATTTGATCAATGCAGTAAAGGGAGAAACTATTTTAGTATTCCAATCCAGTGTATCAGAGGCTTCCAAAACCTGCTCCAGATCACCGATAATTTCATAAAAGCGAATCAAGCCTTTTTGAGTATCAAGATGGTACGGTTTTGGCTTAAACATGCCGGGAGACGGAATTTTGCGCGTAGACTTAGGATCCAAAATCCCTAACATCAGTCGGCCGTTAAAACTCATTTCAAAGTTGAAAGAAGGAAGAATATTAGTGGGAGCATGTTCTACCTTAAACTTAAGCTGATTGACGTAGTACTGATTGGCTATGTTGAGATGGATAAGGCATTCCAAGACGCCCCATTTTTCAGGAGCAGGTTTCCACTGGATCTGATTTTCTGACAACGTCTCAAACTCCTCCTTTACCGTCTGCTTTATTTGCCGGAGTTGCTGTAGTAAATCTTCGCGAGTGGCTGTAACATCCATGAGAAATGATGATTGAGTATGAGGGAAGCACCGGCTTTATATCATTTGCTCCTTTATTTTACGTGGCAATGACTGTACCACTAAATTGTATGAATGATCGATCCATTCGCGAAGAATTATATCTTTCACCGAACCATCTACCGTGATTGTATTCCAATGTTTTTTATTCATGTGATACCCCGGCAGTACACAATCGTATTCTTCCCGCAGTTGAGCGGCTTTTTCAGGGTCACATTTCAGATTGATGGTCAGTGGTATACTGCCAAGCGATGTCAATGCAAATATTTTACCCATCACTTTATACACCAATGTTTCTTCGCCAAAAGGAAATTCTTCCGTAACTCCCTGTTTGGAAAGGCAATAGGTTTGAAATGATTCGATATTCATCGGGTCAGAAAACGATAGATCATTATCCCAATACAAAACAAAAACATAATAATGGAAATACGATTGATCCCATGCATCATCCGGAGCGACGACGTATTGGGACGTGAAGGGTCAGGTTTCTTAAAAACCCGGATAAAATACCCGAACACTTCACTTACCTGAAAAAATTCAACGAAACGTTTCATATAGATGACTCCCGCAAGGGAGCATTTTAATTTGAATTATGCCCCTTTAAGATCAAAGCTCAATCGCCTCCGGCTCAAACCATTTACCGTCTTCTTTGATAATATTAATGAGTTCATCGACGGCATTATTGGCTACGACCGACTTCTTCACGACCTGTTGCCCGCGATAAAGCGCAATTTTGTCTTTTCCGATGCCAACATACCCATAATCAGCATCCGCCATTTCACCCGGACCGTTGACAATGCATCCCATAATACCGATCTTAACGCCTTTCAAATGGTCGGTACGCTTCCGAATCAACGCGGTGGTTTCCTGCAAATCGAACAATGTACGTCCGCACGAAGGGCAGGAAATGTATTCGGTCTTAGACATCCGGGTACGGCCTGCCTGTAAAATTCCAAACGCAATGCTGTTTTGCTGTGTGGCGTATTTTAAGCGTTCATCATTGATAACAATAGCATTGTAATGAGTCGAAAGCATGATTCCATCGCCAAACCCATCCACCAAAAGTCCTCCACAATCGGTTGCCGCAAAAAGCGAAAGCTCATCCGCGTTTTCCGTTGAATATGTTCGCTGTATCACTACGGGGCAATCGATCCCTTTCTCCACCAGAT
This sequence comes from Runella sp., assembly GCF_965279615.1. Lineage (NCBI taxonomy): Bacteria > Pseudomonadati > Bacteroidota > Cytophagia > Cytophagales > Spirosomataceae > Runella > Runella sp. The sequence continues at coordinate 2,750,785 of NZ_OZ257252.1, forward strand.
CCATCATAAATCGACGCAGCGCCGGCATGGCGTGCGCATTGCCGGTTTGCAACACTAAAACGGTTGGAATACCGGCAAGTTGTGCTTTGGTAAGTTGAGTTGCCGCGTCTGTTTTAAGAAAGTTCAATACCGCACTTTTGGTTTCTGCCTGCTCAAATTCAGTCAACGTAAAGAGCGGAAATTGATGCTCACGGTCTCCGGCGATTTGCCATACGTTATAATCAATGATTTCTTTCAGACCCATAGGCAACATGAACGTCGAAGGCCGTGCGCCGGTGTAGATAAAGTCCACACCAATATCATTCATTTTCCATTTGTCGGGCACGGGCAAATAAAAATGTCCGACGCTCCGCAGATCTTCGTATTTGGTTACTTCAATGTGTGAAAAATCCGCAATGACGCGCGGAACATTTCCACCCCCAAAGTTGAATACTTCTTTTGTTTTGCGACGGCTGTACTGAAATGGATTTACCGGCGCCGCCTCAATCGGGCGAATGGGCGTTGTTTGCTCAGCGCGATGTGTATAACGGGCAATGAGCGCGGCGGCTACCGGCGCTTCAAATTCGGGATCTTCGGTCAATGAAACCCGCACGGTATCCCCTAAGCCATCTTCCAGCAATGTACCGATTCCTACTGCCGATTTGATGCGTCCGTCCTCTCCTTCTCCGGCTTCCGTTACGCCCAAATGCAACGGATAAGGCTTCAGTCCTTCGGCACTCAAACGATTGGCCAACAATCGATATGCCTCCACCATTACGACGGGATTGCTGGATTTCATCGAAAGAACGACATCGTAGTAGTTGAATTCTTCGCAAATCCGTAAAAATTCCAAAGCCGACTCCACCATCCCAAGCGGTGAATCACCATAACGGCTCATGATACGATCAGAAAGTGAGCCGTGATTGGTTCCGATCCGCATGGCCGTACCATATTCTTTACATATTTTCAGTAACGGAATAAATTTTTCACGAATCCGCTCCAACTCGCGTTGGTATTCGTCTTCGGTATAGTCGATCAGTTCAAAGCGTTTTTTGTCGGCATAGTTACCGGGATTGATACGTACTTTCTCAACAATGCGAGCGGCTAACTCGGCGGCATTGGGGGTAAAGTGAATATCAGCAATAAGCGGAACAGTGTAGCCACGGGCGCGTAATCCTTTCCGAATATTTTCTAAATTTTGAGCTTCTTTTACGCTGGGAGCGGTGATACGTACATATTCGCATCCCGACTCTACCATCCGAATCACCTGTTCGATAGAACCTTCCGTGTTCATTGTATCCACGGTCGTCATTGATTGTACCCGGATCGGATGCTCAGAACCCATTGGTATATCACCGACGTTGACCGTAATGGTTTTACGACGTATGTATTCTGTAAGTGATTGGCTATATTTATACGACGTAATGGCGTCCTGAAGCGATACCGTGTCGTTGATCGTCAGCATGAATGTATGGACAGTTTAAAATGATGGACAAAATTGACCTTCCGACCTTTTTCGTGCCGCAAATTTAGAGATAAAACCCTAAATATAAGCCATATTGTTTTATGATTACTCTAGCACCGCCATCAGGGTTTGGCATTTCAGCTCGGTTTCCTGCCATTCTTTTTCAGGAACTGAATCTTCCGTAATTCCGCCGCCGCCGTAGAGCGTTGCTACACCGTTGCTTATTTTCATACAACGCAGATTTACAAACAGATGGGTCTCGGCATCAATGTTGACCGGCCCCAAATAGCCACTGTAAAATTCGCGATCATATCCTTCATGCTCTTGAATAAACTGCAAAGCAGGTAATTTGGGCATGCCGCAAACCGCCGATGTAGGGTGCAGTAAGCCCAGCATCACCGTTCCCAATTCAGGAAAATTGATGGCTTTGGTATCCACGGCATAATCACTCCGTAAATGCATTAAATTGCCGGCAACGGCCGTTTTGGGGCCTTCTTCGATGTATTCACGTACACGAATTTTTTTAAAACAGGAAATGATATACCGACTCACCAATGCCTGCTCCTCAATCTCTTTCTGAGTCCAGAGGGCTTGTTTCGGTGGAATAGGTTGGCCCGCAGTATCAAATGCAGACTGTGTACCTGCAAGTGCTACCGTTCTGAAAATACCTTCTTTATCTACACTGACGAGCGTTTCGGGGGTGGCACCCAGCCAAATTTGATTTAAGTGAGGCAGGTACACCAACGATACAAAAGCGTTGGGGTATTTATCACACAAACGTTCAAAGATACTCGTTACAGAAAATGGAGAAGGCAACGTAACGTGCTTCGATCTGGAAAGTACTACTTTTTGGAATTCACCCGCCTCAATCGCCGCAAGCGCTTCTTTGACCGATTGCAAATGCGATGAATAGGTTGTATGGGTTGAACTGTCAGAAGTATTGTTCTTATTCAGAGCCGATAATTCAACCGTTCGGCAACGACTTTCCCATTGTTCTTTCAAAGAACCGTACTCTGCCGATTTGTTACTTTCAGTAACCATTTCTCCCATTTCATTAAATCGAAAATATACATCCGCTTTAATAAACAGCGAATCTTCCCCTTCCAAATTTAAAAAGGGACTGATCGCAAAACCCGATGGGAGGTCTTCCGGAATAATTTTAGTTGTAGAAACACCCGTTCCAAAGTTGAGAATGAGGTGTTTATCTTTTTGCCGTGGTAAGCGCCATAAAGCAGCGGCGTATCCAAGTTCATAAGCTGACTGCCAACCATGAAGCGGCAAAACTGTTTGCGATGTAATATGTGACTCCGAATCCACTATTCGACGGATTAGTTCTTGATTGTGTTATTGTACTGGTAACAATTTTTAGATCAAAAGTGTCTCTAAAAAACGAAAAAACAAGCCTAAACTAAGCGCCTATCCTCCAAATTTAAGGCGGTCTAAAACGGAAGCAGGCTTTACATTCCGTTTTACTATCTAAAATAAAGTAATATCCAACTGATTTTCAATAGCTAATCCGAAGCTATTCATAAAGGACATTATAAATTCTCCGGTTATAATTTTTAAAACTATTTAGTGCAAAATCAGTTCTATATGCACGTTCTTTCCTGTTTTTCGCTTTTTCAGGTGCTAAAAAATACTTTTCATAAACGTAAGCGGTGAAGTGATATAATCCATCCATTAAACACCCTAAAATATATTTATACCGTTTGATAATTTTTGAAGAAAAGCCATTGCTATATGGCTTTATTTTCTTTAATTGTTAAAAAAGTATGCTTTTCTGCAATCATTAAACAGCATATTATTGTGCTTTAACCACTACTATATTTTGTTTATTTTCACTAATAGTGACTCCTGACTGATACAATCGTCTAAGAGAAAGTTGCTATACCGGCAAAACTCGTAACTATATTCAGTATAATCCATGGGCATTACTTTCAAAGCATTTTTTCTCCTTCTGGTGGTTTCATCCGGAGTAGTCTTTGGCCAAAATCTTGAGATAAAGGGCATTATAAGAGACAACAGTAAAGTCGGCATCCCTTGTGCAATGATTTCACTGAAGAATAAGGCCGAAGGTTGCATTGCCGATGAAAAAGGGAATTATCGGTTAAATGTAGCCTCAAACGACACACTGATCGTCTCTTCACCCGGTTTTGAGCCTTCAGTAATCAGTATGAATAATGCGATGATATTATCTCCTTTCTTTGTTTATCTTTCCCCTAAAAAAAATTTCCAAGCACTGACCATTGAAAATTCAGGTTCGTTTCAATATTCATCCAAAGAAGGAATTTTTGACCAACCTTCCAATGCTGTCTTTACTACTGTACGTGGGCAAAGTGTTGTCATAAAAATTGAAAATTCAGCAAAAAAAGAAGCTCTTTTGAGTAAAATACATGCAAATTTTGGCAGAAAAAGCATTTCTCAAACTAAATTGCGGGTAAGAGTTTTTTCCGTTAATCCACTTACCGGAGAACCTTTCAACGATCTGTTGACCAAAAATGTCATTGTTCCGGTCACTTCAAGCCAGTTTTTGTTCGACATTGAGTCTTACAAAATTCCCATTCCCATGGAAGGCTGCTTTGTAGGTTTTGATTGGATTGAAATGCCCAAACAAAAACCCTCCTCAGCTTCTCACGTAAAAGCGGATTCTTTAGTAAAGCCTTCTTTGAAAACTACCTCAAAAGTATGTAGTGCAAAAACCTATTCGCGAGTATTTGCCTCTGAATGGCGCAGCTGGGTTTCCCAAATCGGTACCTGTCCTAGCAACGTGTTTATAGCAGCCACGCTAAAATATCAGGCCAATTAAAGGTTTTCTTTTAAATCGGCTTTTAATGGATCACTAAATTATTTTCTTTTCTATGGTAGGGGGAAGCTTTCAATGAATTGTCTTTTAGGCAGAGGGTATCAGCAATCACCCTCATTATACAGCCATGAAACTATACACTCTATTCCTCCTATCGGTGGCGCTATCCTCATTCGATGCCCCTACAGATCATCCTAAAAGCTCATTTCCTGAGCCGCCAATCACGGAAAATCATTTGTTTTATATTCAGCGCAGCAATGATGCCAATACAGTAATGTACGAAGCCAATGTGCTTCCCGATAAGCACTTGAATACCGAATTGCCTATTAACGTATATTGGATACGTTATGCCGAAAAAGGGCAAAAGGAGAAATTATCTGCTATACAATGGCAACTTGCCTATGGCTATAAACAACATTTAAATAAAAATGAAAATGATTTCATTGAGATAAGTTTGAACTCTTTTCGAAATCGTACGCTACATGTCTTTTATCATGAAGGCAGACCCGTTGCTGTCACTCAAATCAGCGGCCATAGATCGTTATTAAAGAAGATTTTTGTGCAGTTGGCCTCAACAAATAGCTTTATTCCCAAAGTGCGCTACATAGATTTATATGGTGTGGACATGAATGCCAAAAATCAGCCTGTTTCAGAAAGGATCTACATCAATTAGCATTCAGGCGTTTATTTCTCCCACAGTACATAACCCTTTTTTGGAATGACTCCTCAGCAGTTTGAACAGGACCTGCAGCCGCTGTTACTATATGCAGCTCCTCTTATTTTTGTGTGCATACTCCTTGAGTATTGGAGCATAAAACACGATCATGGCCATCATTACGATCCCGATGATTTAAAGGCATCGGTAGGAATTGGTCTCGGCAGCCTGATTATCAATGGTATTTTCAAAGCATTCATTGTCGGTCTGAGCCTGTTTTGCTATGAATTGGTTCCGTGGCACTTACCCAATACGTGGTGGTCGTGGGTATTGGCTTATTTAGGCATTGATCTTTGCAATTATTTTGCACATTACATCGCACATAAACAGCGTATTTGGTGGGCAACCCACGTTACCCATCATTCGTCGGAGCATTTCAATTTGGCCACTTCGTTTCGAAATTCCTGGACGCAACACATCAAAATCATTTTCTTTTTGCCCGTGTGGTTATCGGGAATCCATCCCGTCATTACATTTACCTGTTACCAAATTGATTTGCTGTACCAATTCTGGATTCATACCGAATTGATTCATAAGTTGCCGCGCTGGTTTGAATTTATTTTTGTAACACCTTCACACCACCGCGTCCATCACGGTAAAAATGAATTGTATATGGATAAGAACTTTGGGACAACGTTTATTTTATGGGACCGACTGTTTGGGACCTTTCAGGAAGAAACCGAACCGCCTGTATATGGAATTACGAAACCTGTTGAATCGCAAAATGTGGTTTACCTGAATTTTCACGAATGGAGAGACATTGTTCGTGATGTGCGTCGGGCCAAATCTATACGGGAAATAGCCGGTATGTTGTTTGGTCCTCCCTAATCGGGAATATACATAAAAAAAACGTCGGCAAGGTTTTGAACCTTGCCGACGTTAAACTCGCCAACGTTGAAGTTGCCGGCCTGAAATATATCAATTACAAACCAAACGCCGATTTCACCGCGTCTACGTAGTCAAGTTTTTCCCAAGTAAATAGGTCTACCGTCACTTCAGCACGCTGACCGGCGTTCTCAAAAACTTTAGTTACTGTTTTAGGCTCACGACCCATGTGACCATACGCGGCCGTTTCCGAATAGATCGGGTTACGCAATTTGAGGCGTTGCTCAATGGCGTACGGGCGCAGATCAAATACGCTTTCTACCAGTTTGGCAATTTCACCATCGCTCAATTTCTTACCGTTTTCACCTCTTACTTTGGCCGTTCCGTACGTGTTTACGTACAATCCACACGGCGTAGCCACCCCAATGGCGTACGAAACCTGCACCAATACTTCGTCACAAACTCCCGCTGCTACCAGGTTCTTGGCAATGTGGCGCGTAGCATAGGCCGCCGAACGGTCTACTTTCGAAGGATCTTTGCCCGAAAAAGCTCCACCACCGTGTGCACCTTTACCACCGTAGGTATCTACGATGATCTTACGTCCCGTCAAACCTGTATCACCGTGTGGTCCGCCGATCACGAATTTACCCGTCGGGTTAATGTGGTAAGTGATTTGATCGTTAAATAATTTACGTAATGAAGGTTTCAACTTCGCTTTTACACGGGGAATCACATAGGTAATGATGTCTTTGCGGATCGTTGCCAACATCGTTTCATCAGCGGCAAAATCATCGTGCTGCGTAGAAACCACGATGGTATCAATGCGAATAGGCTTATTGGTATCAGAGTACTCGATCGTCACCTGCGATTTGGCATCGGGACGAAGATACTTGATGCGTTTATTTTCGCGACGAATGGCCGCCAATTCTTCCAAAATCTTGTGCGACAGGTCTAATGCCAATGGCATATAGTTATCGGTTTCGCGTGTGGCATAACCAAACATCATCCCTTGGTCACCGGCCCCCTGCGCGTTGGCTTTACTTTCAAAATCATCTGCCGTTTGGCGGTCAACTCCCTGATTAATGTCAGCCGATTGGTCATGGATCGCAGAAAGAACCCCGCACGATTTGGCTTCAAACATATATTCTGCTTTAGTGTAGCCGATTTTGGCGATCACATCGCGGGCAATCTGTTGTACATCAAGATACGTTTTAGTATTTACTTCTCCTGCCAATACCACTTGTCCGGTAGTAACGAGGGTTTCGCAGGCAACTTTTGATTTAGGGTCAAAGGCCATGAAATGGTCGATGAGCGCATCTGAAATTTGGTCAGCTACTTTATCGGGGTGACCTTCCGACACAGATTCTGAAGTGAATAAATAAGACATTATTGGTTCCGATTTTACAAAGTATGAGTTTACGAACGAATTTTAAGATGTATATTAATTGCTGTGAAGCTTAATTTATCGTTAGAAACGAGTCTGCTCAGGTGGATGGGCGATAGATCGTTTTGAATTATCAGGCGCAAAAATAGGTTATTTTCAGAGATAAAGAAAAAAAGACGAAATTTGCACTTTAAATATGATTGACTCCGAACGTTGGACTGTAGACAATTACATGAAGTATATATTCCAATAGCTATAAAAAATTAAAATGGTAAAGATAGGAAACATAGAATTGGGTGAATTCCCGCTGTTGTTGGCTCCAATGGAGGATGTAAGTGACCCTCCCTTCCGGGCGGTATGCAAAGAAGGCGGGGCCGATCTGATGTATACTGAATTTGTGTCGTCGGAAGGGCTCATCCGGGATGCGGCCAAAAGTGTTCAGAAATTGGATATTTTTGAATATGAGCGCCCTATTGGCATTCAATTGTTTGGCAGCGACATCGAAACCATGGGCGAATGCGCCCGCATTGCTTCCAATGTTCATCCCGATCTGATCGATATAAATTACGGTTGCCCCGTCAAACAGGTGGCGTGCCGAGGGGCCGGTGCCGCGTTGTTGCAGGATATTCCTAAAATGGTAAAAATGACGGAAGCTGTGGTCAAAGCCACGCACTTGCCCGTCACGGTAAAAACGCGTCTGGGTTGGGATGAGTCCACTAAAAACATTCAGGATGTGGCCGAACGCCTTCAGGATATTGGTATCAAGGCGCTTACCATCCATGGCCGTACGCGTGTGCAGATGTATAAAGGCGAAGCCGATTGGACGTTGATTGGCAAAATCAAAGAAAATTCGCGCATTCAAATTCCCATTTTCGGCAATGGTGACATTGATAGCCCCGAAAAAGCCCTTGAATACCGCAATCGTTTTGGCGTAGACGGCATTATGATCGGTCGCGCGAGCATTGGATATCCCTGGATTTTCAACGAAATAAAACACTTCATACGCACAGGCGAGCATTTACTCCCGCCCACCACCGCCGAGCGTGTTCGTGTCTGTCGTAAACATTTGGATTTTTCCATTCGCTGGAAAGGTGCCAAAACAGGCGTATTTGAAATGCGTCGTCACTATACCACGTATTTTAAAGGTCTGAACAATTTCAAACCTTATCGGATGCGATTGGTAGAAGCACATACGTATGAAGAGATCATTGAAATTCTCGAAGAAGTATCCGACGCTTTTTCTATGGAAATGGCATAATTCCCGGCTCATTTTGGCGTTATAGGCAGGAATTTAACTTTCTGAATCCATAAACCGTATGTCAAAATCAGCCCTTTATTCTTTGCAACCATCAGTCTGTATTCTTCTTTTTGGGTTATTTTTACTAACCTCAGGCTGTGCCGCTCAGAAGAAAAAAGGAAGTCAGGGTATATCGGGTACGGTACTTTGGCGCTCCGGAAATTTGATGCCTTCTCCTGATGCAAAAACGTCTAACCGAAAAGGCTCGCCCATTGTACGGGAAATTTTGATCTATGAACTTGCCGATAATTCGAAGGTTGAACCGGCAGAAGAGAGCGGTTTTTATCGAACTATTCATACAAAACTGATCAAAAAAGTAACCTCCGACAAGGAAGGACGGTTTACCGTTTCTCTGCCTGCCGGTTATTATTCATTATTCATCAAAGAAGAAAAAGGCCTTTACGCCAACTTATTCGACGATGCCATGAACATCAATCCCGTTCATATCCAAAAAGGGAAATGGGAGGAAATAGATATAATCATTGATTACGCTGCCGTATATTAGTACTCTATTCTTGGCTCAGCGCATAAACGGCAAACGACGCCAACCAATGCTCTCCGCCATACCCTCCGTTGGTAATTTGCGGCAATGTAGTGTTAATAAACTTCTGAGCGCTTTTAAGTAACGACGCACGGCGTGGGTCATTTTTTGGCAATGCCTGTGCAATCCCCTTCATACACCACGCCCGACTCAGTGATAAACCATCCAAGTGTACGATCTGCATATCATTACGGTCGCTTACTACGGGCATCTTCATCACATTTTGAAGACCTGCGGCAGGCAAAAATGTGTTGAACCATTTCACAAATGCCGCCTGCGGCAAAATACGACGCATCAAATCGGCCACTTCCAGACTTGGTGACAGAAAATCAGAACCGTCAGGCTCCTGAAAAGCGGGTGCATTGGTATTTTTCAAATAAAAATCCTTGGCCTTCTGAATGATCTGCGCTTCAAAGGCGATGTTTTTGACCGTTCGAGCATAGTCGAGGGCAAACACTAATCCAAATGCCGTATTGGGATGGACACCTGTACGATTTGGATACGTTTGTTTTGGCAGGAAAGCCGTCCAAAGGCGCAGCATTTGTTGGGTCAGCGGGCGCAGATTTTGATGCCATTCCCGCGCTTGTGGGTCGTTCCACGTAGAAAGTTCTTCGTCCAACTTCAACAACCATGCCCAGCCATAGGTGCGCTCAAACGTATTCGCCAACGGATATTTAATAAAATAGTCGGCTTCTGCTTTCAGTTTATCGGCTGCAAAACTTTCTGCGAGTATTTGTCGGATATGCGTTTCTTCCGGAAGGTTCTTAAATGTTTTCAGCAAACGCACCAACATCCAATGACCGTGTACCGATGAATGCCAGTCCAAACACCCATAAAAAGACGGATGCAATTCTTTGGGGGTCAAACGGGCATCTTTTTCGGCTTCAAGCGTATGGCCCGTTTTATTGGGATATTCGATATTGATGCAATGAAGCGGCAGTTTTGCCAAAAAGGACGCCCCCGCCGGTGTGAGTTCCAATTGCTCGTTTTTCGTTGTTAAGTACGGATTTTGCGATCGAGATTCTGCCATCATCAATAAAGAAACAAAGAAAAGAAGTGTAAAAAATTTCATTCGGAAAGTTGAGTAGTTCGATGATGAATTTTTTAAAGAAACAGTTTTATTGGAAAGCCGCCTTTTTAAACGTAAAACACTTATAATCAACACTTTTACATTTTACATTTATCAGTTTATCATTTTTCTGTTCCTTAACGGCTACTAACTTACTAATTTTAGCCGTTTTTAACTTTTTGTATGCAATTTTTCGACCGCCTTTTCCAAAATCGTTCCGTTGTACGCACGCTGTGTTTGTTGCCGCTTATTCTGTACATGCTGTTTTTTCAAGCCATTGCGCTCAATGTAAATTACGTCGCTTACGATGACACGCACGTCTTACAGATCATTGAACAGTGGCAACAGGCGGCCAATTGGCAGGAAAAATTGGATTGGCTGACGGTCGGATTCCCCGAACATCGCATTGTGTTTACGCGCGCTGTTGTGCTTATTTCGTATTGGTTGACCGGACATGTCAATCTCAAATCGCTGATGATGATCAGCAATGGTTTATGGGTCGGACAATTGGGGATTTTGTTTTTGATCTTTCGAAAAATCACCTCGTCGTCTTCTCAGCGGCTGCTTTCTTTTGCGTACTTTATTCCTCTTTGCTGGATCGTATTGAGTGTTCATTCGTTTGAGAATATTTTTTGGGGAACCAGTTCTTTAGGAAACTTCGGGCTGCTGTTTTTCGTCATGGTTGCGGGCTATTTTTATACTGATTCCTCCAACAATGCCCGATTATTTCCGGCACTTCTTTTTTCTTTTTTTGCGACTTTTACCTACGGCAACGGCTTATTGGCTTTTTTGATCGGCGGCTTTCTGCTTGTTCTCCTGCGTCGATGGAAAGCGGCAGGAATTACGGCGGGCGCTTTTGTTTTGACCATGTTACTTTATGGACTTACCCGCGCCCACGCTTCTCCGAGCGGCTTAGATCTCACCGAGCCAAGCAATTATGGTCATGCTCTTGCCTGTTTCTTTGCATTTATTGGCTCATCGGTCAATTTTGACGTCTATTCGCCTTCAACATTTGCCGTTTGGGGGTCGGTGTTGTGGGGCGTTTTGCTTTTGGGCGGCATACTATGGTTAATATTGAAGTCCATAAATTTGAAAAATACCGGACTGAGAATTCGCCATTTCGAAGTTGTGGTAAAAATGAGTGAAGTACAGTTTTTTGCGTTATTTCTCTTGCTGTTTGTGTGCTTATCGGCGTTGGGCGTGGTTTATAAACGCGCCGAGGGAGATGGTCTCATCGGGATGTTCAAGGGTCGTTATCGGATGTATCCTACATGGTTGTTGGTGATTGGCTACCTGGTTTTGATTCATTGGCTGCGTGATTCCAAAAAATGGCTTTTGCCCTTAACATTCGGTTTGAGCCTGCTTTTTAACTTATTAATTTTGTATTATGCCGTTGCTCCGGCGGTCAATAATCGTCGGGCGGCGGTGGTTCAGGAATTTAATTCCATGTACAACGAAGATCTGTTGGGATTAAAAATGTTTGACCTGACGGGGGCTGATTTTAAGCGAATTCAGGCACTTTATAAACCCGATCTGTTTTTTGAAACAACCCCGAAAACGGCCATGCCCAAAGAAATATTCTCTCTTGACTCTGTCTATTTTAAAGGCGATATATTACATGTGGATTACCAAAAAGATTTTGTTCGCCCAACCCGAGATTTTGACGACGGTGCGTACGTTATGCTTCAATCTGCGACGCATACCTACATGGCTGCCGGCACGCAACAGGCCCTGCCTTTGAAGACCTTTTTTCGTAGAGGATGGTATTGGGACAGAGGCTTTTCGGCCACGATCCATCGGGCATCGGTTGTGCCGGGCAACTATGGATTGCTTGTATTGATCCGCGAAAACGGGCTGAATACATTGTACGATACGGGAAGAAAAATTACGTTTTGATGGAAATGACGGCAATTATAGGGGTGGGGTTTACCTCTACCCTCCAATCCGTCAAAATCAATGCCGATAAAGCCGCCAATTGTAGGGGTGGGGTTTACCTCCACCCTCTTCAACGCGATTCCGAGCGAAAATTTCAGCATTTCCAGTGACACGATTTCGGGTAGGTACGCGGTTTCGGGCAGACGCGAGGCCTGCCCCTACAATTAGGTCAATATCTCCAGTAAATCAGCACTTTCGAGCAAATTTTTAATGGGATAATAGGCACTTTTTTCGGAAGTTGCTTTGAGGTTGAAAAGCGGTTCACCGTGGCGGCTCAATACGCCTACCCACTCTCCCTCTTTGGAATTATCGGGAAAATGTTGCCATAGATAATCACTCACCCGTTGCCAATGTTTTAACAATGCGCGATCCTGTGTCACTTGATAGGCGCGCAACAAGGCTGTACAGGCTTCGAGTTGCACCCATGCATATTTATAATACGCATCAGGTTCGGAAGGTGGCAGGCTTTTTACATCCAACCAATGAAAATACCCGCCGGCCGCTTCGTCCCAAGTGGTTTCGGCCAAATAAGCTACGTGTTGCGCCAATTGCTGACGAATGCGGCGTTTATTTAACACTTTAGTCAGTTCATAAAAGGCATTAAACGCCTCAAATACGCGCCCCGGATGAATTCTTCTTCCCAACAGGCAGTCAGAATAACCGCCTTCCGAAAACACATTTTCGAGCATGATATTAGCGCGCGGTTCCCAAAAATGCTTGGTCAATTCGTGCAATAAGGCTTCGCCTTTTTCACGAAATGCTTTTTCACTCATTAATTTTTGAGAAGCTGTCAAGGCCTTCGCTAAAGCGCTTAATTCGCTGATATTTTTCAGTTGCCTGCCCGAAAGCACCGCTTCCGTGCGCTTTTGTAATGCTTTTTCACGGCGACGTACGGCTTTCAAAAACGTTTTTTTAGCCGATTCAGCGTATGATTCTTCATTGGTCAATTCATGCGCCAAGCTCCAGGCGGCCACCGCTGCAGCTTCCGCGCAGGTATCTGAGACATCAAGCACACCCCGGCCCGTACAATCCACGATTTCCCACCAATTATCTTTGGTATCTGCTCCAAAATGAAGTAAAAAATCTGTTCCCTGAAGAGCATATTGAAGGTGGTCGGCGTGTTGGGTCAATTGGTATAATTTTCCAAATGCCCATGCTTGTTGGCCGTGCCATTTTATCCATTTATCAAACGTAACAGGCTCACCTTTTGCCGAAATAGCGCATAGATACCCGCCATGAACCGTATCCAAACTAAACTCCGTCCAGAAAGGAATGAGTCGTTGCAGCAGGTCCTGACGGTATTGTTTTGCGTAAAGTGAAAGGTTCATGAACGCAAAAATAGAAAAAGCACAGAAGAAATGGCTACGCTTTTTGCACGCACTGATTATGCGGCATCAACGTTTATTTGGTTTTGAGCAAAAACCCTAACAGCGCATAAAAATCCTTTTCAGGAATAACGCTTCTGAACTGATCGGGCATGAGGGTATATTTTGAGGCTTTGTATTCTTTCATATCATTTTTAGCTACTGAAAATTCCTGACCCGACGGATTGGCAAAGACCATTGTTTGGCCTTCAGTGCGGCGATACAGTCCGGTCATGGATTGGCCGTTGTTCAACGTGATATTGTAACTGCGAAACGCTTCCGAAATATTCCGATTCGGGTCCAGTATCTTTTCGGTGAGGGCTTTTTGTCCCCAGTTACCGATGCCGTCCAATTGAGGCCCGATCAGGCCGCCTATTCCTTTGATCTGGTGACAGGTGCTGCAATTTTGCGTAAACACCGCCCTTCCCGCTTCTGTGGAGGCTTTGGAGGCTTCAAATTTTGCCAAACGGCTTTGAATCAGTTTTTGTCTTTCTTCAAATTCATTCAACCCGCCCGCTGTCAGTTGATTTAATTGCTCTTGTTGAGCTGCTTTTATTTTGGCCGCAAGGCGCTCTTTTACCGCCACTTCCGTCAATACGTCGGCGTTTACATTTTCTTCTTTTAAGGCTTTTATAAGATAATCAATTCCTGATTCGGAGTTGGCCAAAGCAGCCGCAATGCCCACCTGCAAACTTCGGGCGCTGCCAATAAACCCTTTTTCTAACAACGCAAAAACATCAGGCGACGGAGTGCGCGCTAACGTGACAACCAGTTTTTCCCGCAAAGCAACCAACTCCGAACGATCATGAAATACTTCTCCAATGAGTGAAATATTATTTTGGGGCGAAAGGCTCATTAATGCATTGGCGGCCGCCAAACGCACTTTAGAATCTGCTGATTTTGCGACAATTAGTTTTTGCAGATAAGGCTCCGAAGCAGCGATCTTATATTCCCCGGCAATGTCTGCCGCCTGTGTGCGGCGAGTGATCAACGCGGCAGGTTCTTTCTCTCGGGTTGGCAGTTCCAAATAATGCGTTGCCATCGTTACTCCCCAATCCTGTAGTTGCGGCGTGACCGCTGAGCCGCTTTGAGCCACACCCCTGCGGAGTGAATTATATAACGCAAATTGTACGTCTACCTCATTGCCGAAACGTTTTTTCAGCAACAGGATCGTCTCATTCAATTGGACAGCCGTTGCGTAACGACCAATGTATTCAAGATTTTTGTCAAACTCTGCCGCGGGCAATTCATGCGCTGTCAGGTAATTCAGGACAAAAGTTGCCACATCGGGCGAAGGAATGTCAAGGGCTGCTTTTACCAACAAGGCTTCTTTATCTTCTTTCCATTGCATCGCGGCCACTTGCTGAATGATACCTTTAGCCGCTAAATTCGTCCGAATAGCCAACAGCGTTGCGTACCTCAAATGCGAATCTTCTTCCGGTGTCTGTTGGTACAACGTCATCAGCGGCTGTAAATTGGCCACCTTCGAAAACCGCGTAAGTACTTCGACTGCAATGCGTTGTATAAATGGATCTTTATTAGCCAAAGCTTCCACCACTAAGGTACGATGAGCTTCCGAAAGGCTTTCCGCTTCCGAAAAAAGCCGAAACGCGTGAACCTGCACCGTGGGATCAGGATGAATGAGTGCTTTGTTTAAAAGTGATTCAGGCAATGCCCGCAACCGTTGCAGCACCCACAGGCCATGCACAAACGCCCGCGCGTCCGTCGCCGGCAAATTCATCATTTTTGTTACCGGCTCAACGGCCTTTTCTTTCCAAACATCCGCCAAGCGGTCGGCTACTTTCAGTCGTACGTTCAGCTGAGGATGTTGTAAGCCCGCAATGAGTTCATCCATCGTTGCTTTTGACCAATCTTTGACGGGAATATCGCGGTGAGGTTGATCGCCTTTGTAAGTGATTTTCCAAATTCGTCCGCTCGTGCGGTCGCGTTTGGGGTGATTGAGCGGCACTTCATAATGGCCGATAATGCGGTTGTAAAAATCAGCAATGTAAAGTGCGCCGTCAGGGCCGACTTTCACATCGACCGGCCGAAACCACGGATCTTCACTGACCAGAAAATCAGCTTCTTTTTTGGAAACAGGCGTAGACCCTTTAAAGGTCATGGTATTGCGATTCACTTTGCAGGTGACCACATCGCCGTTGTAAAAGCTGTTGCGGTATTCGGCAGGAAAATGTTCTCCTACATAATATACCAATCCGGAAAGTGCCGTAGAACCCAATTCATAACTCATCATTTCGGGGCCAAATCCAATGCCCGTTGGTTTCTTGCCAAAATGCGGATAATCGGCACCTTTAATAAGTTGATAAATAGGTTTGGAATGACAATCTACCGAATACAAAAAGCCTCGCTCATCGTACGCATAGCCAAACGGATTGACCCGCCCGTACGTCGTTTGCTCCACCCGACGGCCGTCGGTCCGGAACCGAAACGTATTGCCCGAAGTCATTGAGACAGAGTCGCCATCGGTGCCGGCTATTTTGGAAGTATTGGTAAATCCATGACACGAATTCACCCAACCGTCAAAGCCACGCATAAAATTGCTCACCATGCCGTGCGTGTCTTTATAGCCAAATGCACCGTATAACACGTCTCGTTTGTCGGCTTTCCCGTCGTTGTTGGTATCGGCAAAATGGTATACGTTGGGAATGCTGTACGCAATGGCTCCGTCGGCCACGGGCATAATGCCGATTGGGATATTTAATCCATCTTGAAAATCAGTGAATGTATCGGCTTTGCCATCGCCGTTGGTATCTTCCAGGATCGTGATCTTATCATTGCCTTTCTCGGGCGCAGCCGCCATCGGGTATTCTGACGAATGCGTTACCCACAGCCGACCGCGATCATCAAACTCCATGTTGATCGGTTTGGTGATCTGAGGTTCTGAAGCAAAAAGGGTAATTTCAAAACCTGGCGGCAATTTAAATCCTCTTCTTTCCTGTTCGGGTGTTCGAAAATCGGTGGTTCGCACGTGATCCGCAAATACATCTTTCTTGGCTGCGTTTTTTTGAGGGACATTACAGCCCTGCGCGTACAGCAGCAATAAGCCCGTAGTAAGTGTAATCGCCTTGTTGTGGAGCGGAGCGAAATTTTTCATCTTTTATTAAGAAGAAGAGTGTTTGGTTTAGGTGCCGTAGCAATTGGTAATAAAATGGTGATCAAGGTATTTTTTACCCGAATTAATTCATTTTTTTCACCAAATAGTCTAATTACACCCAAAAAATTCTTTCTCCAAAAACTCAGAAAGAACCTTCCCGATCATTGATTCAAAACAATGTCACAAATGCCATAAAGGCCTTTGTCTTTTTCGAACAGCAATTTGACGACAGGATAGTTTTGTTGCTTGGCCCAATCGCGCCAATGCGCATCTTTCATGGCCGAATCGTCATCAAAAACCATTTGTATATTTCGCGATTGGTAGCCGGTTGCTGTGCTGTTGATATGAATGTGTTGGGGTATGGTACGGCCGTTGTATTTGCCGGGATAACTCGCAGGCCGAATCGTTTGAAATGAGTAATTACCTGATTGATCGGTCGTTAAAAAACCAAAAAGGCGCGGCTCCGCTTCGTTCATTCTTTTCAGCGCAGAATCCGTTGGTGCGTAGTAACCTTTACTATCCGCGTGAAAAATATACAATTTTGCATTCGGAATCGGTTTTTGGTGCTCATCCAAAAGGCGGCCTTTGATAGTAATCTTTGTTCCTTTTTCGTTGTTGGTACAAAGGATTTCGTTCGTCCATTTGGCTTGTTTTTCGAGTATAGCTCTTACTTTGGTTCGCTCATCAGTTGTTAATTGTTGGTAATGTTCGGTCATTATAAAATGCAGAGAATCATAACCTGAGCGTGTAGGATGAGCGGTCAATTGTGCGCTTAGAGTCTTAATTTTAATGCTCCATTGCTGCGATTGGCAAAAGTGAGGCAAACACATTGCCCAAATGGTAAGATAGGATATAACTCCGGATTTCATACTTGCGTATTGAGAAAGTTCTTATAAAAAATGCTATCGTAAAAATGCTTACCTCTCCTTCTGTGCTTTCAGGGTTTTACTTTGTCCTTTAGCCACGCGAAACTTAATTCCAAACCGATGACATTGGTGATGAAAAAGGGGATGGACGAGTTTAGGTTTAACTACTTCCGGCATTCCTTTGCCGTTGTTTTTCCGTTAATTTGGTTGAGATTGCTGCTAACGGACGGGCCGTCCGTACCACAATCCTTCAGGATTTAGGTGCTTCAACCAATTCCAAAGCCACGTTCTTCAAAATCTCGTGCGTACCTTCAAAGATTGTCAACGTGATTTTTTTGGATGATTTTTGGTACAAGATAGCTCGATCACCTATCATTTCAGGCGGATTTGAAGTCGGGAAAGTTTGCGTTTTGAGCATAGTAATTGCGTCTGTTTCTGAAACATAGTGAGACTTATCTTTTTCGTTATTGTCGGTCAGGAGTTTGTTGTAGAAATTGATGGAGTGTGAAATCGGCACTGAACCCGTATAGCCGTCGTGGATGCCGGCGTAGATTTGTAACTGACTGTTTTTGCGCTTTTTAACGGGCGTTTTCCAGAATAGCGGCGAACGTTCTTTCGCTTTTTGGGCGTCAAATGTTTCGCCGGCACCAATGCATTTGACGATCTCAGCGGCGTATTTATTCTTTCGTTCCGACGATTCGCCGTACCAAGCTTCCAAGTCTGAAATAGCAGCCCAAGCGGAAAATGTATGGATCGTATGCCGCGACTTCATATACATGGCTAAGGTAGCGTAACCTCCGCCGCTGGTGCCGATTACGTAGATATGTTTGGTATCCACTTTCATGTTTTTCACTGCCCAATCAATGGCTTCGTCAATGTCCGAAATCACAAATTCACTGCAACAGGCTTTTGGGTGATTGTTGACGCCCCTGAAATTGGGGAAAATATAATTCCATTCTTTAGCGTGAGCCTGCACTGCCACCATATCCTTTTGAGAATCAGCCGAGTTACTCCAAGAATGCAATTCCACCACTAAAGGCTGTGGCGAAGAGGCTGTGGATTTATCGTAATAAAAAACCTGTACATTTCGATCTAAAGAGGATTGAATACTGTCTTTTATCAGAAAGTCAGGGCGTTGGGGTGATTGCGAATAGGCAGGCCCTATCAGTAGAGTGAGGGCGAAGAGCAACAGCATTTTTCCGGTCATTTCGGTTATTTTTTGAGAGTTGGCGGCACTCGGTGTTTGGTACCCTGTTCATAGGAATAAACCAATTTGATTAAGGTAGGCTCTGCATACATTCTACCCAAAAATTGAAGCCCGGCGGGTAAATTGCCCGACGTAAAACCCATCGGGACGGTAAAAGCCGGTTGGCCTGTGTGCGGAGCAATGATTTGGCTATTGTCTCCAAAATAGTCTACCCGTTTCAGTTCTTCATTGTAACTATTGATCTTGGCGGGTTTATTGTTCCAGGTCGGATATATAATGGCATCCAATTTCAACTCATCCATTTTATCTTCAATGGCCTTCCGAAATGCGATCCGTCGGGGAGACGTATAGACATCCGGGCAGTTGGGGTTTCGGACGGTAAGGTTGGCTATCACTCGGGCTTCAGCCGACTTCGATTTGCTTCCTATTCGGACAATGTCTTCCAAGGTTTTTATGGTGTCATTTTTGACATATTTCGCCAAATAGGCTTCCAGATCACCTCTGAAATCAAAACAGACCACGTCTTTTCGGAGGTTGGAGAAATCAGCAACAGTAAGTGGGTCAACAATGACAGCCCCCAGGGCCTTCATGTCAGAAATTGCTTTTTCAAATAACGCTTTGACTTCCGGGTCTGCTACGGAGGAAGTAGGAGGATTTTCACATAGTTCACGCAAGACGCCTATTCGTGCTCCTTTCAGTCCGTTTTTTTGGAGAAACTGCGTATAATTCTTCGGAATCTTTCCTTCTGAATAGTTGGTGATGGGGTCATTGGGGTCATAACCCACCATGATTTCCATTACTCGAGTAGCATCTTCAACGCTTCTGCACATGGGTCCTACGACATCATTTCTGAAATTGAGCGGCACAATGTCAGCACGACTGATCAATCCCAGCGTAGTTCGGAAGCCTACCAATGAACAATGCGAAGCAGGGCCGCGAATAGAGTTGCCCGTATCGGTACCGAGTCCAACGGTGGCGAAATTGGAAGCCACAGAAGCACCTGTACCTCCGCTCGAACCGGCGGGAACATACTCCGGATTATAAGGATTGAGCGTGGCTCCGTGCGTAGAACTGAACGAATGCCAAGGGGTAAAAGCCCATTCGGCCATATTGGATTTGGCAATAATAATGGCACCGGCTTTTACTAATTTATCAATAATGAAAGCATCGGCATCAGGCACAAAATCTTTCAACGCCAACGCTCCCGCCGTGGTGGCGAGTCCTTTGGTATTGATATTGTCTTTGACAATGATCGGAATCCCATGAAGCGGCCGTAGGACTTTGGTTCTTTTGTATTCTTCGTCCAATGCTTTGGCAATGGCCGATGCCTGTGGATTGATAGTGGAAATGGCGTTGACTTGGGTATTAAATTGGTTGATGCGCTCCAAATAAGCCGCCACCAATTGTTGACTCGTAAAAGCGCCTTTCCTATAAGCAGCGTGGATTTGAGCAATGGTCAATTCTTCTACGTTGATGGGCGCTGCTTTTGGGGCAGTTACGTCAGCGTTTGGTCGAAATCCAACTACACTCAGCAACAGGATGACTGCAAGGATTAGGGGTGTTTTTTTTGTCATTTCAGTTTAGGTTGTTGATGATGATAGCCTTTATTTCTTCAATGCTGTAGTTTTATCAATTTCCACTTTGCCACCCTTCATCACCCATTTTACCTGCTGAATGACGACATTGATGTCTTTGAGAGGATTGCCCTTCACCGCCACGATATCAGCGTAATACCCGGGCGCGATGGCACCCAGTTCTTTTTCTTTGCCGAGCATTTGGGCGCCCGTTGTTGTAGCGGTTTGCAGTGCCTGCTCGGGAGTCATTCCTGCTTTGACAAACCATTCCAATTCGCGGGTATTCTCACCAAACCCCGTAAATACTGCATCTGATCCCATCGCAATTTTCACATTGGCTTTCACAGCTTTTTTGAGGCTTTCAAAATTTCGTTTTACAAAAAGATTTAACCCAAATACGGCGGTTGAATCATAGCCATACTCCTCTCTATGCGCCGCATAATAACGGTTATGGTCAACGGTGGGAACATAGATAATCCCGCGCCGAGCCATCTCTATGAAGGTAGAATCGTCAACATCCGTGGCGTGTTCAATGGTGTTAGCGCCGGCTTTTACGGCCGCTTTGGCACCATCGGGGCCATAGGAATGAACCGCCAGACGTTTTCCTGCCTTATGAGCTACCTCCGCCGCTGCTTTCATTTCTTCGTAACTATACGTCTGAAAACCCGTTACATCCTTTGCGCTGCCGGTAGAACCAAACATTTTGATCCAATCGGCTCCCAAGGCGAGCTGTTTTTCGGCAAATTGCTGTACATCCACAACACCTTTCGTTCGGCCAATGCTTAACCCTTGTCCTGCTACAAACATTCTGGGTCCTTTCATGGCTCCTCGGTCTATCAATTCGCGCATGGCAAAGCTCATATTGTCACCTGCTCCTAAATCCCGTACTGTAGTTACGCCCGTTTCAAGAGATTTTTTTGCGTTTTCCTGTGCTAAAA
Source organism: Runella sp. (assembly GCF_965279615.1). Taxonomy (NCBI): domain Bacteria; kingdom Pseudomonadati; phylum Bacteroidota; class Cytophagia; order Cytophagales; family Spirosomataceae; genus Runella; species Runella sp. The sequence continues at coordinate 2,771,862 of NZ_OZ257252.1, forward strand.
AAACTTTGACGGCGGGCTGTACCGTTCGCCCTTGCGTCCACGGATCGCCGGGACGGTTTTTGTCCCAATAATAGGTCATGTGCGTGTGGGCATCGATCAATCCGGGAATGGCTGTGTACGCCTTCAGGTCAATGATTTCGGCATTGGCAGGAATAATCAATTCCTTTTCCTTCCCAACTCCCACAATGCGGTCGGCATTGATAATCACCACAGCGTTGGTTATTTTTTTGCCAAGTCCGTCAATTAATTCTCCAAAATAGAGGGCTTTTACCTGAGCGGAGACATCTGTTGAATGGGCAAGCCATAAAAACAGGAACGTTATTCCTCGAAAAAGAAGCGTCCTTTTACCTGCTGCCGGCGATCGACGTTTTTTTATACCAACTATGGTCAGCAACCGAGTAGTTGAGGTGGGTAAGAATAAACTTTTTGTCATTTTAGTTTAGATTGATGAGTGTAAGTACTTTTTGATTCCTTCGATAGCTATGGTGTTCGCATCAGCCGGGATATCTATTTCAACAACAGCGTTAATTCTTTTTCCCCTACGGTCAACAATCCGACTTTGGGCAGCCTTTTGGTCATTTTTCGCCAGTTGGGTTCTTTTGCATAGATGGCTTGCAGCATCAGAGAAGCTTTTTGTACGTTGCCGCTGTTGGCCAACGTGATGGCAGTCCAATACTGCATTTCCAGATTTTTCGGAAACATTTTCATGGCCGCTCCGTACTCCTGCATAGCCAAGTTCATGTTGTTGTTTTCAATGGCCAGATCGCCGTTATTCATGTGCTCGTAAGCGCGGTGAGTTTTTAATAGCCGTTCCATTTCAGCCAACGGCTCAGAATGGTCGTCTACCCGCAAATCCACTAAATGGTTTTCGTCCCACGGTTTTCCCATTGCTTCACCTTTTACCACCAAAATGGCCGCTGATTGCTTGCCACGAATATCGCCACCGACTTTTTGGGCAGCTTTTAAGGCTTCCAAAACTCGCTCTGCCAAAGGCAGTTGAGGGTTAGCTTCGAATGATTTTGCCATAGCCGCCGGGACCTCATTGGTCAGCATCATGTTTGATTGCACGGCATAGTTTTTTCCTTTCAGATCGCCTGCAAAGTCCACACAGCTTTTACCCGTAAAATTGGCCACATTTCCCTTAGCATCCACAATGCCGACTTGCCGAACTTCTTTACCCGGATCATCTGAAAGAAGAATATCCAGCGCCTGTTGGGCGGTTTTTCCTTCTTTCAGCAACGCAAGCCCTCTGATCCCGAACGACTTGTTGACAAATGATTGGGTTGCTACCGCCCCAACTCCCGCTTCAGCCCAGGAAACTGAGGTGCCGACACTGAACCAATGACTCTGAACACCAACGGCGATTTCGCCCGTTTTCTCGTCGCGAGCCACAATCGAAAACGTATGTGCCAAGCCATTGTCTTTTTTGAAAAATTGGGCGTTGGCTTGGCTGAAAGTGAGTATTAAACAGAGAAGTATATAGTTTTTCATTTCGACTTCTTTTTGTTTTTAGCAGGAATTACCTCCTCTTCCAATTCCACAATCAGCTCTACCTCAACAGCAATGTTTCTCGGTAAAGACGACATACCCACCGCCGAACGCGCATGTTTGCCCTTTTCTCCAAATACTTCCACCATTAAATCAGAAAAGCCATTGATGACTTTGGGTGTTCCGTGAAAGTGTCTATGCACTGAACCATACCAAATACTTTCACGATGCGTTTGACACGACTCAAATCACCCAGCTCCTTTTTCAGAACCGCAATTTGTGCAACGGCTACCGAACGGGCAGCTTTTTGCCCTTCCTCCACCGTTAGATCTCTGCCGACCTTGCCTGTTATCGCATTACCATTTGCGTCGCTTGGGCCTGTTCCTGACAAATAAAGCAAATTGCCTGTCCTGACGGCGGGTACATAATTGGCAATAGGAGCTTTGACCGCCGGTAGTTCGATGTTCAGGGCTTTGAGCTTTTCCTCCGGCGTTTGTGCCATTGTTTGTAAAGAAAACAAGAGGAAACCGATACAAAAGGGGGTCTTTTTTTTCATGTTGAAAAAGGTTTAGGATTTAGAAAAATCAAGGATTGACCATTCCCGCTTCAGAAACCAACGTCAGCAAGGCCATCTGAACCGCTTTATAACCCTCCTCATCGTACCACCACTCATTGAGCGCATGGGCATTGCCGCCTTTGCCGCCACGTCCTATGGTAACGGCAGGAATACCTTTCGAAATGGGAATATTTGAGTTGGTAGAACCTCTGCCCGTTCTTGGTGATTCGCCGAAATACGTGGCGGCAGCCATTGCCCGTTGAATCAAAGGAATTTCCTGCGTCAGTTCACCGGAAGGGCGGTCTCCAATTTTCACAATATCTACTGTTAGGGCCGGACCCATTCTTTTCATGGCATTGTGTTCCAGTAAAGCCTGTTGAACGGAAGATTTTAAAAGAGAGTCGATCAGGTTCAGATTTTCGGGAATTTCTGAGCGCATATCCACTTCCATCCACGATTCAAAGGCAATGGAATTGACGGAAGTACCACCACCGATCCTTCCCACGTTGTAACTGGTACGCGCTCCGGTCCGGGTGAATTTATCGGCGGCTTTTGAAAAATAATGGATTGCTGAACCCAAAGCATGTTGCGGATTAGCCAATCCGAACGCTCCCCATGAATGCCCGCCCGGACCTTTAAAGGTAACGCGATACCGATACGAGCCTAATCCCATGATTCCCAATGTTCCGATGCCACCGCCGTCAATCGAGATCCAAGAATCTATCCGTGGGCTTTGATTACTGAAAAGGTGTTTTACCCCACGTAAATCGCCCAATCCTTCTTCGCCCACTGAACCAATGAATAAAACGTCGGACTCGGTCTCTATCTTTGCATCTTCCAATGCTCTCAAAACGGACGCAACAATAACCAATCCCTGCGTGTCATCGCCTACGCCCGGGGCAAATAGGGTATCGCCTTTTATTTTAACTTTTACGTCCGTTTCCAATGGGAAAACAGTATCTAAATGACCGTCAAGTGCCACACGTCGTTTCGAATTTTTCCCTCTGCGCAAGGCAAGCACGTTTCCCACTTTGTCGATCCATACCGAATCGGCACCTGCTTCTTTGAGGATGGTCGAGAACCGGGCCGCTCGTTTTTCTTCCTTAAACGGCGGTGCAGGAATTTCGGTAAGCAAAATGAGTTCTTCACGATTTCGCTTTTGTTGCGCCAAGATCGATTGAAAAGCCTTTTGTATTTGCTTATTCTTGGTCAATTGCTCTACTCCTTTGAGGTACTGAGGCTCTACTTTCCCGCTTCTGCCGGCATCCAGATCTTGAGCAAAAGTAGGATTAGAAATTAGGGTAAGGCAGAAAAATAAACTAAAGATGATGCAGGTAATTGGGCAATTTTTCATAGTTGGTTTTTAACGGTTCCTATTTTGTTTGTTGATGTTTCAATTGTTATTTCTATTATTTCCGTTGTTGGTGCTCTCACCGGCCCGTGGTCGGTGTCCTCACCGACCCGATGCCCCTTAAATTACTTCCAAATCACCGATTCGTCTATTTCGGCAATCGTGGCTTTGCCCGTGAGGATCATCGCCACTTCCAGTTCATGCCGCAAGATATCCAACACTTTCGTAACGCCTTCGGCACCGCCGCATGCCAATCCGAAGCAGATGGGTTTGCCGACCAAGACAGCAGTTGCCCCCAAGGCAAGGGCTTTTAGTACATCTGTTCCGCGTCGAATGCCGCCGTCCATCAATATCGGTATTTTTTTGTTTACTTTCTCGACAATGCGCGGAAGGGCTTCGATGGTCGCCGGAACAGTATCTAAATTTCGTCCTCCGTGGTTAGATACAATGATTCCCGATGCGCCTGCTTCAACGGCTTTTTCGGCATCGGCAGGATTTAAAATTCCTTTGAGTAAAACAGGGATTTTTGCGAATGATCGTATCCACTCAATGTCCTTCCAAGTGAAAGGCTTTTTCTCCGCCAATCCACCGGGCATGTGAGGTGTGTTTACACCTTCGGGTAAAGCAAAACGGGCTTTATCCTGCCGATTGCGAACGCCTGCCACGGGCGTATCTACCGTAACGCAAAGTGCACGGAATCCCAACCCTTCTGCCTGTTGAATCAATGCTTTGGTCAATTCCCGGTCGTCTCTTACGTATAGTTGAAACCAAAGCGGTTGGGTGGCGGCTTTGACTATCTCTTCCAGCGGTGTCGTGGAAAATGAGCTGACCACGTACAGAGCTGAAGCTGCCCCTGCCCCGCGAACCGTGGCAAGTTCGCCTTCGGGATGCATGATCTTGTGATAGGCCGTCGGAGCAATGAGAATCGGATAGGGCAGATCAAGCCCCAAAAGAGAAATGCCGGCATCAATTTGACTGACGTCGGTGAGTATCGTTGGATTGAGTTTTATGGCATTAAAGGCTTGTCGATTCCATCGAAGGGTAAACTCATCGGCGGCTCCGCTTGCTACGTATTCGTAGGCCATTTTTGTCATTTTTTCAGCCGCAAGCCTTTCAAAATCAAACAGATTTACAATTTCTGAAATAGCTGTTGGATTGTCTTTTACCAAGTTCATTGTTGACTTTTTTCTATTTGTACCGGTTTTTTCTATCTGTGAATACGGGCAGGACTATCGTCAGACCATTTATCGGTAATATGCTCTCTTCCTATGAATAAAAAATCCGGGCAGTTGTTTGAGAAAGACTGTTTCAGATAGTATCCACATGATTGGAAGTGATTTGAATGTACGCCAATAGCAGTAGGTTAAATCTCATTTTCAAACAGTTAGTATCAGCCGTTGGCAATTGATCAGACCTAATAAAAACGCATAGATTTTCTTGGAAAATTACCAATTCCCGGTATTTTTGAGAAAAATCTTACGAGAGAATACTTTTTTTCTTTTGGAATATAAAATAAGCTAAAAAACAGATACGACTTAGAATAAATAACATGCCTTTAAAAGAAAAACAAATGCCCCAAAAATACGTTATCAAATACTTTAAAGGGTAAATAAAAATGTTGCATTTACTTTAAAGTATGTCTGTACCGACCGGCTTTTTTATCAATTGGTTTTGAAACTCCTTAATCTAATTTGACATACGCTGACCTACCTTACTTACCATGAAACTTCAAAAATTCGTATTACTGTTTTTAATTTTTGGAGGGCTTGCAAGCCGACTTTCGGCACAGGAAGAACGAGGACAAAATACCGAAAAAACAGCCTCGAAAACCATTGGCAAAACCTGGGCATTGATCGTGGGTGTATCACAATATCAACACATTAACTCTCTCCGATTTGCCGGTGATGATGCCCTCGCTTTCTACAACTACCTGCTATCGCCCGCCGGCGGTTCGGTTCCACAAGCCAATATTCAGCTTTTATTGAATGAAAAAGCAACGTTGGGACAAGTTGACCGAGCCATGGGAAATTTACTGGATTTTGTAAAGCCTAATGACCGCGTATTTTTATATTTTTCCGGTCATGGTGACCAGGAATCCAAGACCATTGCTCAACGTGGCTTTTTGCTCACCTACGATACATTCAGCAGTAACTACAACTCTACTGCGTTTGCAGTACTGTATCTTCAGGATTACATCGCTACACTTTCAACCAAAAATCAAGCGCAGATAGTTATGTTTTTGGATGCGTGCCGGGCCGGGAAATTGGCAGGAAGCGAAATCGGCGGCGTACAACTGACCGGGCAGCAATTGCTCAAACAGGTAGGTAATGAAGTAAAATTCATGGCCTGTCAGGCAAATGAATTATCCCTCGAAGGATACCAATGGGGCGGCGGACGCGGGCTGTTCAGCTATCATCTCATCCGGGGTATGCAGGGATTGGCCGATGCCGATGGAGATAAAACCGTTACCCTACGGGAACTGGAACGCTATCTGGAAGACCGTGTAACCGCCGAAGCCGCCCCCAATCGCCAAAATCCGCTGCTCTTGGCCGCCGACAAATCCCTGCCCTTGGTCAAGGTTGACCTTCCTACACTTGCAGCCGTGCGTCAAAATATGCCGTCCCCCGCCTTTGCGACGGTGCAGGGTAAAGGATTTACCGAAACTATTTTGGAAGGAACAACCCCCGACCTGCGAAAATCATACGTTGATTTTCACGAAGCGATCGATAAAAAGCAACTGTTGGACGTAGCCAATAATGCAGATACTTATTACGAAAAACTGTTGGCATCGTCCTCCATTCAGGAGCTTCATCCTTTTATCAAACGTGAATTTGCGGCGGCATTGTTGGAAGAATCCGCGAAAGCTTTCAACGGACTTTTGAGCAATAAGAGTACAACGGTAGTAGGAAATGCTTACCAAAAAAATATTCGCTACTTAGAAAAAGCCGCGCAAATTTTGGGCAAATCCCATTTTTTGTACCCAAATCTGCGGGCACAGGTATTTTATTATAAAGGCATGATGGCAGAACCAACAAACCCCAACGAGGCCTTGCTGAATTATCGACAGGCCATTGTGGCCGACAGTACGTTTGCTCCCGCCTATAATGACGCCGGGCGCTTGCTGTTGTTCAAAAAAGCCTTCAGCGAAGCACAGGGGATCTTTGAAAAAGGCATTCAATTTGCGCCGAACTGGAGTTTTCTGTACCTGAATTACGGCATGGTACTGGCCGTCCAAAATAAATGGCCGGAGGCGGAAGCGGCGTATAAAAAAGCCATCGAACTAAAACCTGACGATGCCATTGCCTACAAGAATTACGGTAATCTGCTGGCGGGGCAAAACAGAGCAAAAGAAGCAGAAGGAGCGTATAAAAAATCCATTGAACTCAACGGCAGCGACCCGGAAACGTACAATAATTACGGAATGCTCCTAAACGCACAAAAACGATACGATGACGCCGAAACTGCGTATAAAAAAGCCATTGAACTAAATCCCGACAACGCTCAGGTATACAGCAATTACGGCATTGTGTTGGCGGTGCAAAATCGTCAGGCAGAAGCGGAATTTACGTTTAAAAAAGCCATTCAGTTAAACCCCAACGATGCACAGGCCTATTTTAATTACGGAATATTGCTGGCTACCCAAAACCGTCAGGCCGAGGCCGAAACGGCTTACAAAAAATCCATTGAGCTAAATCCCAATGATGCCATTGTTTATAATAGTTACGGGGTGTTGTTGGCAGCCCAGAATCGTTTGACCGAAGCGGAAAAAGCGTACAAAAGATACGTCGAGCTAAGTCCTAACAACGCCATTGTTTACGGAAATTACGGCAATTTATTGGCTCGGCAGGGGCGACAAAAAGAGGCGGAAGCAGCCTACAAAAGGTCTATAGAATTGAACCCCACGGATGCCAATGTTCATAAAAGTTACGCCATTTTACTTAAAAACCTGAACAGACTTACCGATGCGGAAACGTCTTACCGACGAGCCATTCAGCTAAAAACGGGAGATGCCGAAGTGTACAAAAATTACGGTATGCTGCTAAGCGCGCGCAATCGCCCGGAAGAAGCCGAAGTGAACTATAAAAAAGCCATTGAACTCAACCCGGAAGACCCTTTCGTGTACAACAGCTACGGAATTTTGCTGGCGGCTCAGAATCGTTTGCCCGATGCCGAAGCGGCTTATAAGAAATCCATTGAACTAAGTGCCGCCAATGGATTGGTTTTCAGCAATTACGGAAATTTACTTGCCCGCCAAAATCGTTTTGAAGAAGCTGAAACCAACTACAAAAAAGCGTTGGAACTGATCCCCAATGACGCCAATTTGTACAATAATTACGGTAGCTTATTAGAAAGCCTAAATCGTTTGCCCGAAGCGGAAACGGTCTATAAAAAAGCTATTGCAATCAACGCTGACTATTTCCGGGCGTATTATAACATGGCTATCATCAAAGGGCGCCAAAACCTACCCACCGAAGCAATTGACTGGTTAGGCAAAGCTTTGGAAAAAGGATATACCAATTTTGACAGTATCAATAAAAATGCCGCTTTTGATTCTGTGCGAGAAATGCCGGAGTTTAAGGCGTTAATGACCAAATACCGCAAGAATTGACCTGCTTATGAGAAATCTTCTTTTTCTTTTGTTCTTCGTCGGCAACTCTTTTATCAGTTGTGCCCAAACACTCCACCTCATTCTTGCCTCTGATTATGAGAACAAAGATTTTGGAATGATAAGCCTTAAGGACGAAGAGATGGTTGGTACAATGTTCAATAAGATCGGCAGTCAGATCGGGTACAATGTGCAGACCGTTTATATTAACAAAAATACCAAAGACGGTTTTACCGGCAGCGCCGTTCGGAATGCCATCAATGATACCTCTATTCATTCGACCGACATCGTTATTTTTTATTACTCCGGCTTCGGAACGTATTCGGCCAAAAGCACCCTACCTTCTTTGCAATTGAACAATAACAGCTTGCTGAGTTTTGATAAATACACCTTACTGCCATTGGATGACGTTGCCGGCGCGCTTCAGGCAAAAGGCATTCGGCTTGGGATGGTCATGGCCGATTGTCGGGATAAAATTACCACCCGTTATCCGACTCCTATTCCCAGAAATACAATTGTGAAGGAAGACCAAACGAAAGAGATCCTGAAAAAACTGTTTCTGGGAGAATCCTGCCGAATCCTGAAAATAGCCAGTGCCCAAAAGGGGAAGCCGGCATTTGCCATTCAGCGCAACTCCGTTTTTACCTATTCTCTCACCGAAGCTTTCGAGGATATGCTGTACGTAAAAAACCTGAAAGAGGTGAGTTTGGACAACCTTCTGGTTCGCATAAACAAGATCACCAAAGCTTTTATCCCCGAATATACGGGTCTGAGCAAAGTGCCGATCAGTTGCCGGGTTGCTCCTCCCCGCCCCGCTGCCCGAGCTGCCCGATAACCCAACCGTCAATCGTATGAAAAAAATCTCCGCTGTAGTCATGTTGTTGATAGTGAGCAGCCGCATGCTGTATGCGCAGGGATTAAATTTTAACGATTCCGCTTATCGCAGCGTACCACAAAAAAAATCGAATCTGGTGGTCAATATCGCAGGACTGCCCTCGAAAGTAGATCTGTCAATGTACGTGCCAACGGTCATTAATCAAGGAACGCTCGGCACTTGCGTAGGTATTTCAACGGCCTACTATATGCGCACGATATTGGAAGCCAAACGGCTCAATATCACCGATAAAGACTCCATCAATGCGCTGCGGTTTTCGCCTTCTTTTCTTTACAATGCCATCAAAGATTCGCTTGATAAAAATTGCAAAAGAGGCGCAGAGGTAGCCGCCGCGCTCGAATTCATGAAAAACAAAGGAGTAGCAAAACTTTCCCAACAACGCTATCCTGATTGTACTCCAAAAAAATCGTTACAGCCCGACGAATCTTCCAGAATCATGGATTATATCCGTCTTTTTGGGTTGAATAATCGTCAGGAAAATGTCGTTATCTCCACAAAAAAAGCTTTGGCTGAAGGAACACCCGTCATTATTGCCATTCAAACCACTCCTTCATTGGATGAACTCGGTTTTTGGCATAAGCTGTGGATACGGTTGTTGCGGTGGTTTGGCTTTGATACCGACGACGAATTCGGTCTATGGAATCCTGCCAAATCGAAAAAATTACGCGGCGGACACGCGGTGTGCGTAGTAGGGTACGACGATGCTAAATTCGGCGGGGCGTTTCACGTCGTAAACAGTCGGGGAGAAAACTGGGGAGATGAGGGTTTTTTCTGGATTCGCTACCAAGATTACACAAAACATACCAAATACGCTTTTCAGGCGTATTTATCGGCCAAAAATTACACAACAGAAGCGATTCGCTCAGGAGATATTTCCATTGAGCTTGCAGGTTTGAGTTCGGCGGATCTGCTCTTTGCGCGACAATTTCCGGAAAACTCCCCCAACGAACAAATGGTAACGTACGCTCTCAGCAACCCTCAACCTACCGACACTGAATATAAATTTAAGATCAACGTTGATAAACAAACTTATCTATATGTACTCGGAGCCAATAACACGCAGCAAGCGGTTGACAAACTCTTTCCCGTCGATTCCATCAGTCCAATGATCGGGGCCAACACGAAAGTGATACTTCCGTCAGAAGATCATGTATATGCCCTCAATGAAGTCATAGGCAAGGAATATTGGCTGTTTTTATTTTCGGACAAAGAAGTTAAAATCGACAGTTGCATCACGGAGATCAATACACGTCAAGGCACTTTCACGCAGCGGGTGCAGGAAGTATTCGGGCCTGAATTATTGAAATATGACCAAGTGGAATATAAAACCAAGAAAATGGGATTTGAGCTGCGGCAAAAACACGAAGGACTTATTGTTCCTTTATTGGTTACGCTGAAACATGTTAAAAGGAGGAGGTTGTAAGGTTACAACTTCCTCCTTTCGGCTACGATTTTTTCCCCATTCGCGAACCCAATAAATACCCAATAACCAAGCCAATTACCACGCCGATAATGATTGATTTGGTATCTATCGTGCCGCCTTCGGTCTCTATGTGCCCCTGCGCAAATGAGCGTGTTGCCATTGATACAATAAGGCACATAAACAAAAGAGATCTTTTCATATTGAAAGTGAGTTAAGGGTTTAACAGACAGCTAAATATAATCAAAAAATAAGTATTATTCCTCTTCAATCCTCTGTTCTTCGGAAGAGGCTGAATGAATGGGTAATCGAATGATAAATGTTGTTCCTTCTCCTTCTTCCGTCTCCACATCGATTGTACCTCTGTGGCCTTTTGTAATAATATCATAACTGAGCGAAAGCCCCAATCCCGTTCCTTCTCCTGTGGGTTTGGTGGTAAAAAAAGGCTGAAATATTTTCTCTTTCACACCTTTCGGAATCCCCGGCCCGTTGTCTTTTACACGTATTTCAACTTGTTCATCCAATGCTTTGGTACTCACCGTTACGTTGGGTTGGTAAGCTGCCAATATTGACATAAAATCGTCATTTTTACTGCCGGAGTGAGTTGTTTTTGAAGCAACGGCATAAAATGCATTGTTAAATAAGTTCAACAGCACGCGCCCGATATCCTGCGGAACAATGTTGATCTGAGGCAGATTTTTATCGGCACTAAGTTCATACCCTGACGTAAAACTTTTGTCTCTGGCCCGCATACCGTGGTATGAAAGACGAAGGTATTCGTCGGCAAGTTTATTGATATCAGTCATAACCCTTTCGCCGGTACTCGCGCGTGAATGCTCCAACATACTTTTGACGATACCGCTGGCGCGTTGGCCGTGAAAGTGTATTTTTTGCAGGTTTTTTTCAATATCTTCCAGAAGCTCCGCTTCCGAAGCCTCGTCTTTTCCTTCTTCTTTTATTTCTCGCAATTCCTGCACCAACTCCACACTGATGTCGGCAAAATTATTGACAAAGTTCAATGGGTTCTGGATCTCATGCGCAATGCCGGCGGTCAGTTCACCCAAACCGGCTAATTTCTCTTTTTGAATGAGTTGATTTTGGGTCTCTTTAAGCGTTTGAAGCGATGTTTGAAGTTGAATTTTTTGGGATTGAATGGCTTCTTTTTGCTTACGTAACAGGGCATTCGCCTTGTTTTTCAGGCGATTGTTTCGGTACAGCATTACGGTAATGACCAGAATAACCGCCAATATCCCAAACAGCACGTACACTTTCTGCCGATTCTCAAACGCCTTTTGGGCCGCGATCAGCTCCTGATGCCGCAACTGCTCGTTGAAACTCAGCGTTTGTACCTGTTTTACTTTTTCCTCATTAAACATGCTGTCTTTGGCAGCGGCCGCCATTTTAAAATAGTCGTACGCCTTACTTTTATCCGTAGTTTCGTACAACGACGCAAGCATTGATCCTGCTTCAAAAATGTACTTCACATTGTTGACTTCCCGGCTGAGCGCTAATGATTTTTTGGCGTAATACAGGCAGGAATCAGGCTGATCCAATGCTTTGAATACCTGCGCTGTTTCAAAATAGGTTTGGCTTAAAAGGCGGTTATTTCCGGAAGCTTTCAGGTAAGGTAAAGCCGAGCGGTAATATCCCAACGATAAGGAATAATGTCCCATTCGGTAGTCAATGTTGCCCAAGTTCATCAGCAGCACGTGCACATTATTGCTCTTATTTTTAAGGGCCATTTCATACGCCTTCTGTGTGTAAAAGCGTGCCGAATCGGGTTGGTTCAAAAGCGCGTAATCAGTGCCCAAATTGATCAAAGCGATTTGGATAAGGTTTGGGTCATTTATCTGTTGGGCAATGGCTTTAGTTCTGAAATAATATTCGATCGCTTTTTTTGATTCTTTTTGCTCCGAATACAAAATTCCAATGTTATTGAGCGTTCTGGCGGCACCTTCCCGGTCATTGATGCTTTCGGCCAATTTCAGCGCGCCAAAATGCATTTCCAACGCTTTTCCATAGTTACTCGTGAATCGAAGGATGGCCCCGAGGCGGTTCATACTTCTCACCTTTCCTTTCAAAAAGCTGCTTTTTTCGGCCAAACTCAACCCTTCTTGGGCGTATTCCATCGCAATCAGGGGTTTTGAGTACATCAGTCGGTACCCCAACTGATCCAACAGCAGTACCCGCGCCGTATCGGGCATGGGTTGTAAAAGCAATTTTTTAAGACTGTCAACGGGGTTTTGTTGTGCAAAAGCAGCAGTTACCAACAGCACGAAACACACTGTGCGCATTAAGGTAATCGCTTTCATACTCATAAAGTTAAGAGTTCATCAAAAACAAAGATAGAAGATTATTTTAAACGCATTGTACGTTTTCAGGTTGGTTAAAAACAAAAACGTCGGCGAGGTTTGGAACCTCGCCGACGTTTTCTTTTGCTGACTTTGATTTTTTTACGACAAATAACTACTGATGCTCATCACATCGGCAAATACGCCGGAAGCCGTCACTTCGGCACCTGCGCCGGGTCCTTTGACCACGAGCGGACGGGTATTGTAGCGCTCAGTGGTAAATGAAACAATATTGTCAGCGCCCGAAAGCGAGTAAAACGGATGATCGGCATCAACAGTGCGCAACTGAAGCATGGCTTTTCCGTTTTCGAGCGTGGCGATGTAGCGCAATTTTTCGCCCTTTTCGGTGGCTGATTGCAATAGGGCCGCAAAATAATCGTCAGAGTTTTCCAATTCAGTAAAGAAATCATTTACCGTAGGCGCTTGCAGGCAGTTATCGGGCAAAATGGGGGCGATCTGAATATCACTCATTTCTAATCCTACACCCGTTTCGCGCGCCAAAATCAGGATTTTACGCGCTACGTCCAAGCCACTCAGATCATCGCGAGGGTCGGGTTCAGTGTAGCCTTTTTCTTTGGCTTCCCGGACAATGTCCACAAAGCGCGTGCCCGCCACGAAGCTGTTGAAAATGAACGACAATGTTCCGGATAAAATGGCCTCAATTTTGGCAAATTTATCGCCGCTCGCCATCAACCCCTGAATGGTGTTGATGATGGGCAACCCTGCACCTACGTTGGTTTCGTAGAGAAATTTCACTCCCTTGCGTACGGCAGTTTGCTGCAAAAGACGGTACTCGGCGTAGCTGCTGGAATTGGCTACTTTATTGGGTGTTACGACCGACACGCTGGCGTCGAGCAACGGATGATAGTATTGAATAATATCTTTATCGGAAGTACAGTCGATGAAAACGCTGTTGGGTAAGTTGAACTCCCGAATACGCTGCACATACGCGGGCAGGCTTGTGGTTTTGCCGTTTTCTTCCAGTTCATTTTTCCATTGCGTAAGGCTGATGCCTGCGGGATTTAGCCACATTTTTTTGCTGCGCGCCAATCCTACCACGTTGATCTTCAGGAATTTTTCCTTCGCTAAATACTCCGACTGCGCCGACAATTGTTTCAGAAATGTGCTGCCGATCAAACCCGTACCTACAATGAACAAATTCAGCGTCCTTACTTCTGACTGGAAAAACACGCCGTGAATAGCGTTAAGCGCTTTGGAAAGATCGTTTTTCTGAATCACCACCGAGATATTCAACTCCGAAGACCCCTGTGCGGTAGCAATGACATTGATACCGTTTTTACCCAAAGCCGTAAACAGCTTCCCGGAAACCCCCGTGCTGCGGCGCATTCCTTCGCCCACGATGGCAATGATGGAAACGTTTTTCTGGATTTGAATCCCGTCGCGGTCAATGTCACCGGCGTTGATCTCGGGGGCAAAGGTTTGGTCTAAAACCTCTTTGGCGCGGTCGGCATTTTTGGGGTCAATGGCAAAACAAATGGAATGTTCCGACGAGGCCTGCGAAATCAGGATCACGCTGATCTTGTGCCGCGACAGCGCCGAAAACAAGCGCGCCGACACGCCTGCTACCCCGATCAAACCACTGCCCTGCACGTTGACAAGGGCAATATCGTCAATGGAGCTGATACCCGTAATGGCAAAAGGCGTTTCGTCAGAAGTGTTATGTACTGTTGTTCCTTCAGAAGCTACATTGAAGGTATTCAATACTTTGATAGGAATATTTTTAACAAACGCAGGTTGTAAACTCGGCGGATAGATCACTTTGGCTCCAAAGTGACTCAACTCCATCGCTTCGGCGTACGTAATGGTCGGGATGGTGAAGGCGGTGGAAACCTTGCGCGGATCAGCAGTCATCATGCCGTCTACGTCGGTCCATATCTCGATGACGTCAGCATCAAGCGCGGCCCCGAAAATAGATCCTGTATAATCCGAGCCGCCGCGTCCAAGTGTGGTTGTAATGCCTTCAGACGTGGAACCGATAAAACCCGTGATGCACTGTAAGGCATCGGTTTTGGCAAAATGTGATAAAATTTGCGCGTTGGTTACTTCAAAATCCACTTCGGCGTAGCCAAAATGATCGTCGGTGCGGACCAGGTTACGGGCATCGCAAAACTCTGCTTTGACGCCCCGGCCTTTGAGGGCTTCGGTGATGATGGTCGTGGAAAGGCGTTCACCAAAAGACATCAACAGATCAAGCGTCCGGGCCGATAGCTCACGAATCAGCGAAATTCCTTTCAAAAGGTCTTCCAATTCGTTGACCAGGCCCCGCACTTTAGCAATCGAGCTGCTTTGATTCTTGATGTCGATCAATCCTCGAATGGCGGCAAAATGGCGTTCTTCCACGGCTTTGAGGGCATCAAAATACTCAGCATTGCCTTTGGAAGCCATGCGGCCTATTTCGATCAACTTGTTGGTTACTCCACCCATCGCCGAATACACAACGGCAATGCGCTCTTCGTTGGCAATATTATCTTTTAAAATCTGAATGACTTGTTGGATGCTTTCGACTGTGCCGCACGAGGTGCCGCCAAATTTGAGGACTTTCATTCTACGGAAATTAAGGAACGGCTCACCGCCGCGATTTAAGATGGCTTGACGACCTAATCAAGGCTATGGTCGTCGCTTAGGCTGCAAATATAGTGGGGGGAGGGTATTTTTACAGTAATCTCATGACTTTTATCGCAGTTGCGATTTTGGATCTTCGATTTTCGATTTCGGATTTGGCCTACCGGCAAGTGGTTTTCTTCCAACTTCCATTAAACGTCAGTCGGTTGTGCATCGCGGCTATCAGCCAACTGATGCTGATTTCAGGAAGGGTCTGCCGGTTAAGCCTCGGTCGGTTGAGCGCGCGAATTTCAACCGACTGACGCTTATAAACTCTTTGCTTTCAATTGCTTCACGGCATAATCGGCGGCTCGCGCGGTGATGGCCATGTACGTGAGCGACGGGTTTTGCGTAGAGTTGGAAGTCATACAGGCGCCGTCGGTTACAAAAACATTTTTGCAATGGTGCAATTGATTCCATTTGTTCAACTGCGATGTTTTGGGGTCTTTGCCCATGCGTACACCGCCCATTTCGTGAATGTCAAGGCCCGGCGCTTTGCTCGGAACATCATTGGTTCTGATGTTCTTAAACCCGGCAACCGTAAGCATTTCGGTCATTTGTTCCTGAAAATCGTTGACCATTTTATGATCGTTGTCGTCGTAAGCCACCGATACTTTCAACAGCGGAACACCCCAGGCATCTGTAAGGCCGGTATCAAGGGTAACAAAGTTGCTTTCTTTCGGGATCGTCTCGCCCATCATCCACGAACCTACGCGCCAGTTTCCGTATTTAGGTGTTGCCAAATTCTCCTTTAGGGTTTCGCCCATGTCTGAGGTATCACGGTACATGGCCCGCTCTCCCGAAAACCCTGCGGCATACCCCCTCAAAAAATCCACTTTGTCCTGCTGAAATACGTTTCTGAAACGCGGGATATAACTACTGCCGGGACGTTTTCCTTCCGTTACTGTATCCAAAAGTCCTTCGTACTCTCCTGAGATCGTAGAACGAAAATTGTGAAACGCGATGTATTTACCCAATAATCCATTGTCATTGCTCAAACCGTTTGGAAAACGATTGGACTTAGAATTCAACAGGATCAGGTTGGTATTGAGCGCCGAAGCGTTCAGAAAAATGATTTTGGCGTAGTAGTCAACGGCTTCTTTGGTATTGGCATCAATTACGCGCACCCCCGTAGCCTTGCCGAGCTTTTCGTCATAAATGACCGAATGAACTACCGAATCAGGTCGCAAGGTCATTTTGCCGGTCCGCGCCGCCCACGGCAACGTCGAAGCATTGCTGCTGAAATAACCGCCGTATGGACAACCGCGCACGCAAAGGTCACGTTGTTGGCACTGTGCTCTGCCCTGTTGATAGTGAATGGGCTTAGGCTTGGTCAAATGTGCACAACGACTCACGATCACCGGACGCGCTCCTTTGTAATGCTGCGACATCTGTTGGCCAAAATGCTTTTCCACACACGATTGCTCAAAAGGCGGCAAAAATTCTCCGTCGGGCAGTTGTTCCAAACCGTCTTTATTTCCCGAAATTCCGGCAAAGGTCTCGACATGGCTGTACCAAGGAGCCAATTCTTCGTAACGGATCGGCCATTCAACCGCAAAGCCGTCGCGGGCCGGCCCTTCAAAATCATACTTCGACCAACGCTGCGTTCCCCGCGCCCACATCAATGATTTTCCACCTACCTGATACCCCCGAATCCAGTCAAACGGTTTTTCCTGCACGTAAGGATGCTCGGCATCTTTCACAAAAAAATGCGCCGAATCTTCCTTGAACGCATAACAACGACCGGCAATCGGGTTGGCATCCAAGACAGCTTTCGGCAGTTGGTTCAGGTGATCGAATTGCCAAGGATTCATCAAGGTAGTGGGATAATCGGTTACGTGTTTTACGTCCCGTCCACGTTCCAGCACGAGGGTTTTGAGTCCTTTATCGCAGAGTTCTTTGGCTGCCCAACCGCCGCTGATGCCCGAACCTACCACAATGGCGTCGAACGTGCGGTCTTTGATGGAATCAATATTTAAGTAGGTCATAGCTGATTTTTGATTACCGATCTATCGTATGGTTTTACCTAAAAAAGGCAACTTGCATCTGAATTACTGCCTGTTAACGCAAATTATTCGTAAAGGGATATAAGGATACAGGCAATGGATTGATCCCATCGCCCATTGGTTACAGAAACGATAGATTTTAGCCTTGGGCTACAATTTCCTTTACTCCTTCTTGGTAGCTTGTTATTTTAAAATCGGGAAAACGTTTCATGAACTTGCTGCTGTCAAAGAAATAAGGCTGTTCGTATTGGTAGGTCATTTCATACACCTCACCCAAGATCGGAATGAACCAGCCCAGAATCTTCAACATAAATTTAGGGATCGCGCTTACTTTGGCTTTCTTATGCATTTGGTCGGCAAACAGAGCCACCCATTGCTTGCCTGTTGGAGGATCAGGGTAAGTAGGCAAATGCCACACTTGATCGTAAGCATCAGGCGTATTGCCCAATAATGCCGTGGCCTGCGCCGCATCGGGCGTGTAAGTAGCTGAATGTTTATAATTCACCCCTCCTATCCATTGGGCGGTTTTATCTTTTTGCAGGTTTTTATACACCGTTTCCTGCAACATACTCGTACCAATGCCCGGTCCGTAGAAATCGGCCGAACGGGCAATGAGCGCCTTGATTCTCTTAGCTTTAACTGCTTCGAAGATCATATCGACAAGTTGGTGCCGTACTTTGCCTTTTTCACTTGAGGGATTCATTTTTGACTCTTCGGTCATGTGTGGAATCTCCTTAGGGTCGTACATGTATACATTGTCGAAAAACACCAGTTTGGCTTTGTGTCGGGCGCAAACATCGATCAGCAAACGTATGAAAGTAGGCCATTTTTCGCGCCAAACGCTGAGTTTATACTCAAATCCGATGGTTACATATACGATTTCCGAGCCCGCCACGGCGGCGTCAACATCGGCGGCATTGGACAGATCCGCCGCAAAAAGTTCGTCGGTCGGATTGACCTTTTCAGGATTTCGACTGACCAGTCTGATTTCTTTGGTGTACTGTTGGTGTAACACTTTGGCTAACTCAACGCCAATAGCCCCACCTGATCCGAGGATTGTTTGCATAAAATGGCTGTTTTTAAAAGGCTGATAACTCCTAAAGGTCTTTTCTGTAAATGTACATGATTCATGCGAAATTTATTGCATTAAATGATACATTCACAGGACTTTACCAAAATATAATATAGGTTATTCCAGCATTTTTTTTCAGTAAATAAATTTATTCGGTAAAAACAGAATTTGAGTCTCTTTATGAAAGTAAAAGCTACTAAAATCCATGAAAGTAACCATCTTTTTATTTCTTCTTTTCAACATCCCGGTTTTCACTTCAATTGCTCAGGAAAAAAGCCTTTTCAACGGTAAAGACCTGACGGGTTGGCATATCGACGTTCCGGCAATGGACAAAGACCCTAAACTGAGAAATCCCTTCATCATCCGAAACGGCATGTTGGTAAGTTTGGGCGAGCCTCAGGGCCATTTGATCACGGATGCCGTTCATGAAAATTACCGCATAGAAATCCAATATCGCTTTGCCGGCGCGCCCGGCAACTGTGGTCTGTTGCTCCATGCTTCTACGCCACGTGCATTGTACGGTATGTTCCCCAAATCCATCGAATCGCAGATGATGCACAAAAATGCGGGTGATTTTTGGTGCATCGTCGAAAACATTGAAGTACCTGAAATGGAAACAAGACGCGGCCCGAAAGAAAATTGGGGAACGGTCGACGGCAAAGAGCGCCGTGTAAAAAACCTGACCGATAACTCCGAAAAGCCCTTGGGCGAATGGAATACCATGATCGTTGAATGCCTGAACGACCACATCAAAGTATGGGTTAACGGCGACATGGTCAATCATGGCTTTCATTGCACTGCCCAAAAAGGCCACATAGCCTTACAGGCAGAAGGCGCAGAAGTGGAATTTCGAAAAGTAGCGTTGACGCCAATTAAGAAGTTGACGGAGTGATATGAGCTGTCTGTATCAATTCCTGAAACGTCGGCAAGGTTTTGAACCTTGCCGACGTTTGCTTTCCAACATTAACTTTGAAAACTATACAAAAACGGCGCTTTGTGCGCTTTGCCCAAATACTGCTTTTCGTGGCGGTTTAAAATGCCCAAGCTGAGCATTTTACGTTGGAAGGTGGTACGGCGCAGCTTTTCACCCAGAATGGCTTCGTATACTTTTTGCAGATCATTCATGGTAAAACGGGAAGGTAACAGATTCACTCCTACCAATTTACGATCCAAATTGTCGCGAAGGGTTTGCAGAGCTTTGGCGACAACGGCGTTGTGGTCCAAAATGAGCTGCGGAAGCGCATCAACCGCATACCATTCACAGGAATCCGATAGGGCATCCGGTTGGGGAACTACGTCTTTATAATTGATCAACGCGTAATAAGCCACCGAAATAAAACGGTCGAGCATCCAATGCGTATTGTCGGTCATATGACCATTGGCTTCCAGAATTGTCTTCATTACTTCGGGGCGGTAGCGTGCCGTGTCGCCAAAGGTGTAAAATTGTTCCAGATAGATATTGTCCAGTCCGGTGCGCTCTTTCAGTCCCCTTCTGACAGCATCGTTCAGATTCTCGTTTCGATGAACAAAACCACCCGGTAACGCAAAAAATCCGGTGTTATGGTATTCCATAATTAAAATTTTCAGCGTATTCCCCGAAAAACCAAAAACCACTGAATCAAAGGCAATATGCTCCAAATAATCTTTCTCGTTCACCAATTCACCGGATTAAATTCAATTTTTTGCGGCAATCTACCAATTTTTTCAAAATTAACTAGGGATATTTCAAAAAGTGAATTATTATTGTCACAAAATGAGACAATAAATAAATTTAACCCAAAAAAATGAAAAGAAAAGGCTATTTGTTAGGCTTGCTTTGCCTGCTGAGCGGTGCTGTAATGGCGCAGGGAAACAACGCATTTGCGGTACAGGCAACCATTGAAAACGGTATCATTGAAGGAAATTACGATACAAAAACGGGCATTCAAACTTACTTTGGCGTGCCGTTTGCCAAGCCCCCCGTCGGTAATCTCCGCTGGAAAGCACCGCAACCGGCCGATCATTGGCAGGGAGTAAAAGAAACCAAAAAGTTTGGTCCGCGCCCCATGCAGAAAATCGTTTTCGGCGATATGAATTCCCGCTCGAACGGCCTGAGCGAAGATTGCCTTTACCTGAATGTTTGGACGCCTGCCAAACGTAACACTAAAGGACTGCCCGTTCTGTTATATTATTACGGAGGAGGAAATGCCGCCGGCGATGGCTCGGAGCCGCGCTATGACGGTGAGGCCATGGCTAAAAAAGGAATTGTGGTTGTTACCTGCAATTACCGTCTCAATATTTTTGGGTTTTTGGCCCATCCTGAACTTTCTGCCGAAGCCCCTTACAAAGCATCGGGCAATTACGGAATGTTGGATCAGGCTGCGGCCCTGAAATGGGTACAAAAAAACATTGCCGCTTTTGGCGGTGACCCTAAGAAAATAACCCTTGCCGGCGAATCAGCAGGTTCGATCGCCGTCAGTATGCAGATGTCGTCGCCACTGTCAAGAGGTCTTATCGCCGGAGCGATCGGTGAAAGCGGTGCCGGTATCAATCCTACCATGACTCCCGTTCCGTTGGCTGATGGCGAAAAAATGGGCGTAGATTTTCTGAAAAAATCAGGTATGTCAGGCATCAAACAATTAAGGGCGCTATCGTCAAGAGATGTGTATGAATTGTTTGATGAATCAAAAATGTTTGGTTTTCCCATCGTAATTGACGGCTATTTTCTACCTAAAACCATACCTCAGATCTTCGCGGCCAAAGAACAGGCGCAGGTACCGTTGTTGTTGGGCTGGAACTCCGCCGAAATCCCGGGCATGGCCTTCATGCAGGGGCAACCGTATAAGGATGAAAACTTCGTAGCACGGGTCAAGAAGGAATATCCAAACGATTTTGAAGAAGTGCTGAAACTCTATCCTCATGGTTCAGAAAAAGAGATTGAACTTTCAGCCACGGCATTGGCCGCCGACCGTTTTATCTCCTACAGCACGTGGAAATGGTTTGATCTGCACCGTAACAACAGTTCACAGCCCGTCTATCGGTATTTATACAGCAAACTTCGCCCTGAATTAGTGGATAAATCACTGTCTTCCGGACTGGCAGGCGGAACCGTAAGAGCCGATGGGCCCGCTCCGAAAGCACCCAAAGCCGTAGGAGCTCCTCATGCGTGCGAGATCGAATATTGCATGGGAAATCTGCACCTTGTGAAAGATTACGCCTGGACTGCCGATGACTATAAAGTGTCGGAAACGATGCTGAATTATTTTGCCAATTTCGTAAAAACAGGAAATCCGAACGGAGATAAGCTACCCGAATGGCCGGTAGCCAAAGCGGGTGATGCTACGCCTCCCGTCATGATTTTGGATACCGAATCAAAAGCTGAAAAAGCAGTAAATGATGCTCGGTATCAGTTTTTGGATAAGGCGTACGGAAATAAGTAAAGGCGGAGTTATTATGGCTTATTGAAGAAAATTAAACCTTTAAATGGATCATGGAAAAAACAGTTTCACGTCGTGAGTTTATGACCGCAGCGCCGTTGGCGACGGTCGGCTTGATGTTGGGTTTCAGCTCTGCCGGCAATGCAATGAATCGTTGGTTGGAAAAGCCCAATTCCAAATTTGGAGGAGTTCAGATCGGCGTTATTACGTATTCATACCGAAGTATGCCCCACGACGTTGACCAATTGCTGCAATTTTGCATTGATTCCAACGTCTCGGCCATCGAACTCATGGGCGACTCTGTGGAAGCATTTGCCGGAAAACCCAAGTCGCCCATTCAAATGGGACCGCCGCCCGCAGGAGGAGGCAGAAGACCGCCGTTGACCGACGAGCAAAAAGCCCAACTTGCTGAATACAACAAGCAGGTAGCCGAATGGCGCGCTAACGTTTCGATGGATAAATTCAAGGAAGTTCGGAAGAAATACAACGATGCCGGCATCACCATCTATGCTTTCAAGCCCAACGCCTTTTCGCCAACCAACACCGATGCGGAAGTCGAATACGGCATGAGAGCCGCGAAAGCCTTAGGTGCCAATTGTGTGACGGTAGAACTTCCAACCGATCCCGCTCAAACCCAACGTCTGGGTGATCTGGGAGCCAAGAATAAAGTATATATGGGATATCACAACCATACCCAAGCTACCGATACCCTTTGGGATACGGCATTGGCGCAGTCGCCTTACAATTCCATTAACTTCGATTGCGGACACTACTTGGCAGCGGGCGGCAAAAACACCAAAGAATCGCTCATGGCTTTTCTGGAAGCAAAACACGACCGTATCTCGACCATGCACATCAAAGACCGCACCACTCCCGAACACGGAGCAGGGAATTTGGAGTGGGGCAAAGGCGATACGCCCATCAAGGAAATGTTGTTGATGTTCAAAGCAAAAAAATATAAATTTCCGGTAACCGTCGAATTGGAATACGAAATTCCCGCCGGTTCTAATGCTGTCAAAGAAGTAGCCAAATGTGTGGCCTATGCCAAAAATATTCTGGTTAGCTGATTTTTTCCCGACTTGGAAAGTTTCAAAAACTTTCCAAGTCTAATACATAGTCAAAACTTTCCTGTAATCTATGAAAAACAACCTATTTCTGCTTGGAATAGCCGGCTGCTCATTGCTTCAACCGGCAGTGGCCCAAATCACAACGGGTGAAAATGTCGCCGTGACCACTACCGATGCCGGCAAAGTACGCGGCTACATTCATAACGCCATCTTTACGTATAAGGGTATACCGTATGCCGAAGCCAAACGTTTTGAAGCACCTCAAAAACCCAAACCGTGGCAAGGGGTACGCAGTTCTTTGTCTTACGGGCCGGTGGCTCCTTTGATGGACCCAACCACTTCCGTACAGGACGAAGTGGAATTTGTATTTCACCACGATTGGGGTTATCCTAACGAAGATTGCATGCGCATCAATGTCTGGACGCCGGGCATTAATGACGGCAAAAAACGCCCCGTTCTTTTCTGGATTCACGGGGGTGGTTTTACCTCAGGCTCGTCGCAGGAGTTGCCTTCGACTGATGGTGAAAATTTGGCTAAAAAAGGTGATGTGGTCGTGGTTTCCATCAATCATCGCTTGAATATTTTGGGCTACTTAGACTTATCGGCTTACGGCGAAAAATACAAACAGTCCGCTAATTTGAGCGTACTGGACATGAAAGTGGCGTTGGAATGGGTAAAAACCAATATTGAGAATTTTGGCGGTGATCCTAACAACGTAACGATCTTCGGGCAGTCGGGCGGCGGGGCTAAGGTGAATACACTTATGGCAATGCCTTCTGCTAAAGGATTGTTTCACAAAGCGGTCAACGAAAGCGGTGCGTTCAGAACAGCGATGCTGGAAAAATCAGAAACACAACGCATTACTGCCGAAGTATTGAATGCGCTCGGACTTCAACCCAATCAGGCCGATAGTTTACAGAAAGTACCTTTTGACAAACTCAGCGCCGCCGGCAAAAAAGCCCTGAAAGTTGTAGCCGATAAAATGAAAGCCGAAGGCAAGCCCGTTGTTGGATTTGGGTTGAGTTGGGGCCCAAGCCGTGACGGTGAAATATTGCCTTACCAACTTTTTTCAAACGAAGCATTTGAACTGTCTAAGAATATTCCGTTGCTGATCGGGACGGTTAAAAATGAATTTATGGCTTCATTGGGTGCAGGTTTAAGCAATGGTACTACGGAACAAGTCACGGACTTTGTCAAAAAACGCTATGGTGCAAAGGCTGATGCTTTTTTAGCCGCCGCCAAGAAAGCGTACCCTAACGATACCAAACCCTCTGATCTGATCGACATTGATGCCATGTTTCGTCCCGGGGCGGTGGTACAGGCCAATACGAAATCGGCAGTAGCGGGCGGCGCACCGGTCTATATGTACCTGTTTACGTGGCAATCGCCGGTGATGGGTGGAAAATACAAAGCGATCCACTGCATAGACCTGCCGTTTGTGTTCAACAACATCGCACGCAGCGAAGAAATGACAGGCGGTACGAAAGAAGCCTACGCTTTGGCCGATAAAGTAAGTCAGGCGTGGATCAACTTTGCCCGTACCGGCAACCCAAGCCACAAAGGTTTGCCTGCCTGGCCTGCGTACAATGCTACCAATACCGCTACGATGCACTTTGATAATCAGTGTGTTGTAAAGCCGCAAATGGACAAAGAGCTGTTTGAACTGTTGAGCAGTAATTAATGGTTATTTATAAACCGAAAAACCGAGAAATGTAAAACTGAAAAATGTAAAAGGGAATGGGTCCAAAAACAGAATACCGGTTGGCAAAATATCACTTTTACATTTCGTATACTGTCAAGGTTCGGTTTTACATTTTTCAGTTTATTATTTTTCAGTTTCTCAGTTCTGCATTTCTCGGTTTTACATTAAAAACACCTGTTTAACCTATGAAAAAATGGCTTAAAATTGTTCTGATAAGTATTGTAAGCATCGTAGTGCTTTTGGGTGGGTTGTTGGCGGGTTTTATCTATAAAGTGAAGAACGGCTTTCCGGTATCGTACGAAACGGAAAAGCCTGCACTGAACATTCCTCAAAATCAACCTGCTGTCTTATTGTTTTCAAAAACAACGGGATTTCGACACGGCGAATCCATTGATGCTTCCAAAAAGATGTTTGCCGATATGGCAAAGCAAAATCACTGGTCTTTGTATGAAACCGAAGAAGGTGGAGCATTTAATGCGGAGCAACTGGCGAAGTTTAACGTTGTCATTTTCAACAACTCCACAGGTGAAGTCATCAATGACGAGCAAAAGAAATCATTGGAAAAGTATGTGGAAAACGGCGGCGGCCTCATCGGCATTCATGGTTCGGGCGATGATTCTCATCATTGGGAGTGGTACGAAAAGAACCTTTTGGGAGCCAAGTTTTCGCACCATCCGCTGAAACCTCAATTGCAGAAAGCAACGCTTTTTCTGGAACCTCTGACCGACAGTACATTACTGAAAAAACTGCCCGGTCAATGGTCGCATACCGATGAATGGTACGTCTTTTTTGAAAACCCACGCAGCAAAGGGTTTAACATCATTTATACCATCAACGGCGATAAGATCATTCCTAACGGCAATTTGCTTTGGATCAAAGATAAAAATTTCGGGATGGGCAAAGATCATCCGGTAGCATGGTTCAAAGACACGGGAAAAGGACGCACGTTTTATACCTCCATCGGGCACACAGGCGAGGCATTTTCCAAGCCGGAATTGGTTCAATTGCTTGATAATGCCATTTACTGGGCCGGAAAAATAACTCAACAATAGAATTTTCAATTCGTTGAGCAGAGCAATTAACAGAAAAAGTCTGGTTGCTCACAACCATCCCGTTGCCGAGGCTGTTTTTTATTTGTTTTGCGAAAATTCGAAGAACTTTTGCTCTACTGCTTAAGATACTGTTAAGATCACGCGTTGATAACGGATCAGCGCCGGTTCTCCATTGTCTTTGCCTTCTACAATGATATGGATCGTATCACCTGATTTTGCATTTTGAGGAATTTGAACGGCTGCTTTAGCGCCCGTTACCTCAATGTTTGCTTTTTCGGGCGAGGTACCGGCTTCCCGGTAGTGCCAAAATGTATAAGAAACGGTATGACCGTCGGGGTCGGTCGCATTGGCAGTTAGTGCTATTTTTTGTCCGGCTTTTACGTTGATGCTATTTCCTTCTTTGACCGAAATGATAGGCGCGTGATTGGCTGATTTATAGCCTTTTACGCACCAATCAGCTCGCGCGGCAAAATCCAGTTGCAGCGCATCTATCCATCGGGTTTGCGGAAACGACGCATCCTCTTTTTTGGTAAAGTGATTATAATCGGTCAGCGTTCGGGCATCTTCCCAGCGGTAGGGATTAGTGGGAGATTGCGTCATTCTGCCACCCCAACCGCCGTATTCGGGATTGTCGCGATTCATCAGGCCTACTTCCAATAGCTGAAAATAGGCGGGAGAATCGCCTTCCGAAATAAAGTCATACTTTGTCATTTTGTTTTTCTGCATATCTTCCTCAGTTCCCTGGGTATGTTCCGGATCGCCGGCAATTTTTTGCCCGTCGCCCCACGAATAATACTTTGCCAACAGCGGCCCGTGATTCTGAATGATATTTTTAGCGATGAATTCTCCCCTCAAATAGGGCTGTAATTCGGCCGGTACTACCCGTGTCCAGGGATAAGCCAAACACCAGAACTGATTGGAATTATAGAAAACCCGGATCTTGCCCCAATTCGGCGCAATGTATTTTTTGTAGGTAGCATCCTGATCCAAAACAGCGTAAATGATGGCCTTCTTGGAAACTTTTTCGTAGATATCTTTCCAATTGGGTTTGGTTTTGTACGTTTCCTCAATGGATTTCAACGCGCGGGCCACGGTGTTGGTGCCGCCCCAGATTTGTAAATAGACGGGTTGCGGGTTTTCATCCAACAGTACTTTTTTTATCCATTCAGAGCCTTCGGTTTCTTTCTCCATTTCGCCTTCAAAGTCAATATTTCCTACTTTGACCAACTTTTTCAGCTCCCCGGCAGTGGGATATCCTTTGGCATGTTTGGCTAAGTTGGGTTGCACTTTTTGGTATTCGTCCAATAATTCCTGCATCCAAGTGGTGCCCGGCCAGCGGAGTTCGGTGCGCTCACCGTATCGTTTGGCGGTCATTTCGATTTCGGAAGTCATTTTCGTGCCCTTGCCATCGCCTTTGTAATGCCATTGTGAACTGCTGTAGACCAATCCCTCAAGTTTGAATTCATTGGCGTAAAGCAACATTCGTATAAAAGAATCCACATCATCAAGCTCGCCGTCGGTCGTAACGATGGTACGGGGCTTCGGATTGGATTGAGAAACTGCTTTTCCGGTTAGGAACAAAGCAAGCAAACTCACCCAAAGTAAATGACTTACTATTATTTTCATTTTGTTTGTATTTTTAACGAACTGTTTTCTCTATCAAAGAAATAATGTAATAAAATTCAGTTTGCGAAGTTAAAAACAATAAAAATGTTTTCAATTATTTTCGATTATTTATTTTTATTTTCGATTACTATCTTTTAGTTTTGAATCAAAGTTATGGCAATACTACCAAATCAGCGTCGGGAAAAGATATTAGACCTCTTGAAAGAAGACGGTTCAGCGAAAGTTGTGGACTTGGCGCGACTCTTTAAAGTGACCGAAGTAACCATTCGGCAGGACTTGGAAAAGCTGGAAAGTGAGGGCTTAATTATTAAGGAACACGGCGGCGCTTTCCTGAAAAATGTAGAAGACCAAGTGCGGAGTTTTTCGTTGGTACACCAGGAGAATTTGGATAAAAAAGCCATTATCGCTCAAAAATGCCTGGAGTTTATTGAAACAGGCGATACCATCATTTTGGATTCCGGCAGCACTACGACCGAAATCGCCAAAAAGCTGAAAAACTCGGGTATCCGTAACCTGACCGTTATTACCAATGCGTTGAATATTGCGTTGATGTTAGGAACCGAATCCGGGATTGAGGTAATTATGACCGGCGGAGAATTCAAACCGCCGACCCTTTCATTGACCGGACAAAAAGCCGCCGATTTCTTTAAAGGGCTCAATGTGCAAAAACTGTTTTTGGCAACGGCCGGCATCTCCTTAAAATCGGGTTTGACGTATCCGAGCATTAGTGATCTGGTGGTCAAAAAAGCCATGATCGATGCCGCCGAAGTTACCTATTTGGTGGCCGACAGTACCAAGATCGGCAAAAGTGCGCTGGCAAGTTTGGGAGCGTTGGGATTGATCGATTACATCATTACCGATGCCGGAATCGAAGAAAAACACAAGGAGGTTTTCAGAGATAATGAGATAGAAGTGATCGTGGCGTGATGTACGAATAGGGAATTGCGATTTGGGATTTACGATTTGGGAGTAAACCGGCAATCCAAAATCGTAAATCCCTAATCCAAAATCAAAGACTATCAATCAATAACATATAAATGACCTTAGGAATCATCATTGGAAACAGGGATTTCTTTCCCGATAGTTTGGTGGAAAAAGCAAGAACGGAGATCATTGAAGTTTTTGCACAGTTAAAGCTGAAACCCATTCTGTTGGATAGCTCCGACACCAAACTTGGCGGCGTAGAAACCTACAAAGAAGCCCAAAAATGCGCTGAATTGTTCAAAGCACATCGGGAAGAGATTGCCGGCGTGTTGGTGCTTCTACCCAATTTCGGTGACGAAAAAGGCGTGGCCGACACTTTGAAATTAGCGGGCCTGAATGTGCCGGTGCTGGTGCAGGCGTACCCCGATGAATTGTCAAAAATGAACGTCATCAATCGGCGTGATTCATGGTGCGGGAAGATTTCGGTCTGCAATAATCTGTACCAATACGGAATTAAATATTCGCTTACCGATCAGCACGTTATCAGTCCGGCTGACCCGCGTTTTCATCAGGATCTGTTAGATTTTGTGGCGGTGTGCAGGGTGGTTAAAGGGCTTCGTAATGTACGCATTGGCGCGGTAGGTGCAAGACCGGGTGCGTTTAATACGGTGCGGTATTCGGAGAAAATTTTACAACGAAACGGCATCACCGTTACCACCGTTGACTTATCCGAAATTTTGGGAAAAGCCAATAAACTGACCAAAGACGATGTTTCCGTAAAACAGCACTTAGAAGCCATCAATGCCTATGCTCCGAAAGGAAAAACCCCCAATGAGGCCATGATCCAAATTGCCAAGCTGGATGTGATCCTGAAAGAATTCATGGAAGAATACGCCCTCGATGCCACGGCCATTCAGTGTTGGACTTCTTTGCAGCAAAATTACGGTTGCAATGTTTGCACGAGCATGAGTATCATGTCCGAAAATATGCTGCCGAGCGCCTGTGAAGTAGATGTGACGGGAACCCTAAGTATGTACGCCATGCAATTGGCTTCGGGTTCGCCGAGCGCGTTGGTGGACTGGAATAACAATTACGCCGACGACGAGGACAAATGTGTTTTGTTTCACTGCGGCAACTGGGCCAAATCATTTTTGCCTGATATTCAGATCAGCAATGCGCCAATTCTCGGCACTACGGTCGGGGTAGAGAATACCTACGGAGCTTTGGACGGGCGCACGCCTGCCATGCCTCTAACCTACGGACGTATCAGTACCGACGACCCCAAAGGAATCATCAAAGCGTATATTGGCGAAGGTGAATTGACTAACGACCCACTCAGTACGTTTGGGAATCGCGCCGTTGCTCAGATACCTGATCTACAGAAGTTGATGAAATACGTGTGCCGTAATGGTTTTGAGCACCATGTGGTCATGAACGCGTCAAAAACGGCGGGCATTTTGGAAGAAGCCTTGCAGAATTATATGGGTTGGGAAGTGTATAAACATTAGGCGATTTGAGATTTTTGATTTACGATTTTGGATTAAATAAACCATCGTAAATCGTTATTCGTAAATCCAAAATCCCCAATCGTTGATCCAAAATGGTTTTTAAATGACAACAGAAGAATTAAAAGAGAGATCGAGGATTTACAGGCGAAAAATCCTTAAGTACATCTATCACGCCAAAGCAGGGCATACGGGCGGTAGTTTGTCGATTGTTGATATTCTGAATGTATTGTATAACGAGATAATGAACGTTTCGCCCGAAAATTTTCATTCCAATCTGCGCGACAGATACGTTCAGAGCAAAGGTCACTGCGTGGAAGCTCTTTATGTGGTATTGGCCGATAAGGGATTTTTTCCGGAAGAAGACCTATTGACGCTCTGTAAATACAACTCGCCCTAC
The DNA here is from genome assembly GCF_965279615.1 of Runella sp. Lineage (NCBI taxonomy): Bacteria > Pseudomonadati > Bacteroidota > Cytophagia > Cytophagales > Spirosomataceae > Runella > Runella sp. The sequence goes on from NZ_OZ257252.1 coordinate 2,801,921, forward strand.
ATCGGGCACCCGACCAAATACATCAACGGCATGGAGCAAAACACCGGCGGATTAGGCCACGGATTACCGATATGTTCGGGCATGGCGTTGGCGGCAAAAAAAGACAATTCACCGGTAAAAGTGTTCACGGTTTTGGGTGATGGCGAAATGGCCGAAGGCTCCAACTGGGAAGCCATGATGTTTGCAGCTCACTACAAACTGGATAATCTATGCGCCATTTTGGATTATAACAAACTCCAGATCACCGCTCCCAATGCCGAAGTAATGGGTCTCGAACCCATTGACAAAAAGCTCGAAGCGTTTGGGTGGGCCGTCAAACATGTAGACGGGCATGATTTGGAAGAACTTACACAAACCCTTAAAAGCCTGCCGTTTGAGGCAGGAAAACCCTCGTTTGTGATTGCTCATACCACTAAAGGTAAAGGCATAAGTTACATGGAAAATGTGCTCAAATGGCACCACGGCGTGCCAAGTGCCGAGCAGTATGCGTTGGCAATGAGTGAATTAGATTGATTTTTGATTTACGAATAACGATCTACGATTTTGGATTAAATCAGCAAGCCAAAATCGTAAATCCCTAATCCAAAATCTTAACATGAAATGATCATCGAAAAAACTCAAATGAAGGCTAACCTTGAAGTGTTCTCCGAAACGCTTCAAGCCTTGGCTGAAAAAGATCGTGATATAGTGGTCGTGACCAGCGATTCGCGCGGTTCGGGAAAGTTGGTGGCGTTTGGACAAAAATTCCCCGACCAAATCGTGGAAGTAGGCATTGCCGAACAGAATTTAGTGGGTGTAGCGGCGGGATTGGCAAGCATGGGCAAGAAAGCCTTTGCCGTTTCGCCGGCGTGTTTTTTGACCGCTCGCAGTTTAGAGCAGATCAAAAATGACGTTTGTTATTCCGACAATCCGGTCAAACTGATCGGGATCTCGGCGGGCGTGAGTTACGGAGCATTGGGCAGTACACACCACAGCTTACACGATTTTGCCGTTTTGAGAGCCATCAACAACATTACCATCGTTGCTCCTGCCGATAATTTTGAAACCAATGAAGCTATCCGACAAGCCGCCGAGATGGCAAGCCCGGTCTATATTCGATTCGGCAAAAAAGCGATGAATGCGGATTTACGATTTGGGATCAGGGATTTGGGATCAGGGATTTACGATTTGGGATTAAATCAGCAATCCAAAATCGCCGATCCAAAATTCCAATTCGGTAAAGGTAGAGTAATTAAAGAAGGTTCAAATCTAACCTTTATAGCCACGGGCGAAGGCGTTTTACCCTGCGTAAAAGCCGCCGAAATCTTGCAGGAAAACCACGGAATTTCGTGCAGAATCATCAGTATGCACACCGTCAAACCGTTGGATAATGAACTGATCCTGAAAACAGCGGCCAATGAAAAACCGATCATTACGGTGGAAGAACATTCCGTTCATGGAGGATTGGGCGAAGCCGTTGCTTCTTTATTGTTCCAGAATGGCTTTCGTAACAAGTTCAAAATTATCGGTTTGCCCGACGATCATACCGTCTCAGGTTCGCAAACGGAGATTTTCGACCATTACGGAATTTCGGGCGAAGGGCTTACAAAAACAGTTTTAACCATGCTTGAACACTAAAGCGATGAAGAAACGCATACTACAGATTCATTTATTGACCTGTCTTTTTTTATGCTTACAGCTGCCAATTTTTGCCCAATCAAAAGTGGAGCAATGGGATAGATTTGAAGTATCGTTTAAGCACACTCCCAAAGAGAACGGCTTTGCAACGGTCACGCTGACGGCCACCTTTTCCACAAAAGACACCACTCAAACCGTTGCGGGTTTCTATGATGGCAACAACAATTTTGTTGTGCGTTTTATGCCCCAAAAAATTGGGATTTGGAACTTCACCACTCATAGTACCATTCCCGAACTGAACAACAAAAAAGGCTCATTTGAGTGTGTAAAAGCGACCGGCAGCAATCATGGACCGGTAAAAGTGAGCAATATTTACCATTTCAAATATGCCGACGGCAAAGACTATTTTCCGTTTGGCACCACGGCCTACGCCTGGACACACATGGCAAATGGCGTGCAGGAAATGACGCTTAAAACATTGAAAAACGCGGGATTCAATAAGATAAGAATGGGCGTTTTTCCTAAAAACTATGATCTGGTCAAAGAAGAACCCGAAGTGTATCCTTACCTCGTTAAGGAAGTAAAAAAAGGGCCGTCAGGAAACGACCTGAAGGTGTGGGACTACACGCAGTTCAATCCGGTATTTTTTCAAAAATTAGAGAAACGAATTGATGATTTACGCGCCTTGGGCATTGAAGCCGACCTGATTCTTTTTCACCCGTACGATAAAGGGCGTTGGGGTTTTGACGAAATGCCGATGGAAGCAAACCTTCGGTACATTAGCTACCTGACGGCGCGGCTGGCTTCTTTCCGCAATGTTTGGTGGTCGTTGGCCAATGAATATGATTATGTAAAAAGTAAATCGGATGCCGATTGGAATACATTGATCAAAGCCGTTGTGCAAAACGATCCCTATCGGCATTTGTGTTCCATTCACGGCAGTACCGCCAAGTATTTTGAGTACTGGAAACCCGAACTTACCCATGCGTCCATTCAGGACGAAGCGCCCGTGATGCATTTGGGCGCGGCTTCTATTGTCCGAAATATTTACAATAAACCCATTATTTACGATGAAGTGGGCTACGAAGGAAATCTGAAACAGCGATGGGGGCGCTACAGCGGCGAAGAAATGAACCACCTGATCTGGATGGGACTCATTGGCGGCACCTATGTCACACACGGAGAATCGTACTCATTCAAAGACAACAGAGATACCATCTTTTGGGCCAAAGGCGGGGAATTTAAAGGCAGCAGTTGGAAGAGAATTGCGTTTGTTAGAAAAATAATGGAGGAAACCGGACCCATCGAACCGGCAGATGTGAGCCGCGACTACATAACGACCACGAATGGCAAAGGAAGTTATATTATCTATTTTGGAAAAGACATCAACGAAAGCTGGGCCTTTAATCTGCCCGCTAAAAATTCAAATTTTGAAAAGCCGAAAAAAGGCAATCGCTACAAAGTAGAGATCATTGATACGTGGGACATGAGCATTCAACCGGTGCCTGCCACTTTTGAAATAAGCGATGTAAACGACTACCGAATGTACGATAAAGAAAATCGAAGGATACGGTTGCCGTTGAAACCCTATATTGCCTTAAGAATCACTGAAATATCCCAATAGTCAAGTCTTAAAGATATTAATCAAAATGAAGAGGATTGGCATTGTTTTATTGGTCTTGCTTTGGGGATGTTCTTCTAAAAAAATGGAGGAAAAACCCAAAATTGCGGTAGTCATTTCGACGCTCAACAATCCTTGGTTTGTAGTTTTAGCGGAATCTGCCGCAGAAAACGCCCGAAAATTGGGGTATGAAGCCAAGATATTTGACTCCCAAAACAATCCTTCCACCGAGTCCGACAACTTTGAAAACCTTATTTCTTCGGGTTTCGATGCTGTTTTGTTCAACCCCACCGATGCTGATGGCTCGATCTCCACTATTCTGAAAGCCAAATCGGCAGGAATTCCGGTCTTTTGCATGGATCGGGAAGTCAATGCCGATGATGCGGCTACGAGTCAGATATTGTCTGATAATTATTCAGGTTGTGTCGAGATCGGTATTGAGTTTGTAAAAGCCCTTGGCGAAAAAGGCAAATACGTGGAAATTATCGGTTTGGTGGGTGATAATAATACATGGGCACGGTCGGGCGGCTTTCATTCGGTGGTGGATAAATTTCCAAAACTGAAAATGGTGGCGCAGCAAAGCGGAGATTTTGACCGCAATAAAGCCATGGAAGTGCTCGAAACCATCATGCAGGCGCAACCGGAAATTGAGGCGGTCTTTTGTGGTAACGATGCCATGGCAATGGGTGCTTTTCAGGCGCTGCAATCGGCGGGAAAAGCTGATAAAGTCAAAGTATTTGGCTTCGACGGAGCCGCTGATGTGGTCGAGAAAATCAAAGAGAAAAAGATCGTGGCAACCGGAATGCAATACCCCAAGGTAATGGCCCAAACGGCCGCTCGCTATGCGGATGAGTATTTCAAAGGTCGGCGGGATTTTCCCCAACGCGTACCCGTAGAAGTGGAACTGGTGACGGTTTCAAATGCCAAAAATTATTAATTGAGCAGCGTTTAAAATCTGTGTCATCTGTGTTCTAAAATAATAGAGGAATGAAAAAACTGATACTCATACCGATAATGCTGCTGTTGGGTTATAACTCTGTCTATTTCAGGAAATTAAGCGACATTAGAAAGCAAAAAGGAGGCAATTTTGACTTTGTGGCCTTTGTAGGTTCTCTCTATTACAAAGGCATTTTAAAAAGTGATAAAGCTATTGACCTGAGTCAATTATTGGATTTGGTGCGATCAAGTCCTGACTCAGCTTTTAAGCGATATGGCAATCGCCTGGGTATTGGAAATTCTGCTTTTTTCATGGTGAAAAGTTCAGGGAAAATCAGCAGGATCGAAGACGGAATGATAACGCTTATGGATGAAAAAACCGGGGCTATTTCCATTGATACTAAATACGTTTTCGGCAATGCGATTCGCGATGCTTCGGGTTTGGTCAAACTGACCGATTTTAAAACCAATGCTGATTTTAATAAAGTATCTGAGGCATTGAATACAGTCATTCGTGAAAAGGCTTTGCCGCCTCTCGTCCAAAAATTGCACGTCGGGGAGGAAATCAGTTTTATTGGTGCTTTAAAATTGAGCAAGAAAGAGATCGTAGAGGTACTTATACTACCCGTACAATTAGAACACAGATGACACGGATGCAAGCAACACAGATTTTAACATCCGTGGTTATCTGTGTTTCCGAAGGAATCTGTGTCATCTGTGTTCCAAAAAAAATAGAGAAAAATGGAAAAAGAAGTTTTACACAAAGAGCTTACAGAACAAATAATCAAAGCCTTTTACGATGTATATAATGAATTGGGCTATGGATTTTTAGAGAAAGTATATCAGAATGCTTTGTACATTGAATTAAGAGCAAAGGGGTTTAAAGTAGAAGCACAAAAGCAGGTTAAAGTACATTTTAAAGGATTTGAAGTGGGCGAATATTACCCTGATCTGACAATAAATGATTGCATTATTTTAGAATTAAAAGCTGCTGAATGTATTGTGGAAGAATTTGAATATCAACTCATTAATTATTTGAGAGCAACGGATGTTGAGATAGGGCTACTACTGAATTTTGGCAAAAAGCCCGAAATAAAACGCAAGATATTTGATAACGAAAGAAAGAAATTAAAGAAAAAATCCCAATTCGAAAATCAATAAATGCTCGAAGCCATCAACATATCAAAAGAATTCCCGGGCGTGAAAGCGCTCAGTCAGGTAAATATTGTTTTTTATCCTGCCAAAGTAAATGCGATCTTGGGCGAAAACGGCGCGGGAAAATCAACACTTTTGAAGATACTGACGGGCGTTTACCCGGAATACGCCGGTGAAATTCGGTTGAATGGCCAACCTGTCAAATTTAAAACTATCAAAGAAGCGCAACAAGCGGGAATTGCCATTATTCATCAGGAATTGAACCTGATCTCCCAATTGAACATTACCGAAAATCTGTTTTTAGGTCGCGAAACGGTCAATGCTTTTGGTCTGCCGGAAACCGAAAAAATGCACCGAAAAGCGCAGGAATTACTCGAAAAGCTGCAATTGAATGTGTCACCTAAAACGCTGATTCAGGAACTGAAAATAGGCGAACAACAACTGGTTGAGATCGCAAAAGCGCTGCTGACAAATGCGCAGATCATTTTGATGGATGAGCCCACTTCGGCCCTCACCGACAAAGAGATCACAGACCTGCATCGAATCATCGGGGAACTGAAACGAGAAGGCAAAACGATCGTGTACATCTCTCACAAAATGGATGAGCTGTTCAAGATCGTTGACCGCTATACGGTGCTGCGCGATGGTCGTACGATTGATGCGGGTGAAATGAGTCAAACCAATGAGCAGGAATTGATTCGAAAAATGGTGGGCCGAGAAGTGCAGATCACTAAGAAGGAAACCTCTGATTCTGTTGCGAATGCGATGTTAAAAGTGGAAAAGCTAACCCTCAAACACCCTTCTCTCAAAAATAAGAACATGCTGCAAGACATTTCATTTGAAGTAAAAAAGGGGGAAATCGTAGGCATTTTTGGGTTGATGGGTGCGGGTAGAACAGAACTGTTGGAAACCATTTTTGGAACACATCCGTCTGAAAGTCATTTCATTTTGGAAATTGAAGGCGAGCGTCGGCAAGTTCGTTCGCCCAAAGAAGCCATTCAAAACGGCATTGCTTTTGTGACCGAAGACCGTAAATCGGAAGGCTTGGTGTTGGGAATGTCCGTTGCCGAAAATATCAGCCTGACCACTTTACCTGAATTCGGGGTTTTGAATGCTGCAAAGGATAAAACCAACGCTCAGGGTTACATCAAGCAATTAAATATTAAAACGCCTTCCGAAAATCAGGCCTGCGTGAATTTGAGCGGCGGAAATCAGCAAAAGGTAGTATTGGCCAAATGGCTGGCAACGCATCCGAAAATCTTGCTGCTTGATGAGCCTACGCGAGGAATTGACATTAACGCCAAAAATGAAATTTACCAATTGGTAAAGAAAATGGCAAAAGAGGGGCTGAGCATCCTGTTGGTTTCGTCAGAAATCCCCGAAATCTTAGCCCTCTCAGACCGGATTTTGGTAATGGCCGAAGGTAAGATCAAAGCATCACTTCAAGCCGGTGAAGCGGATGAAGATACATTACTAAAAGCAGCAATTTGATTTACGAATTACGATTTTGGGTTTCAGAAATAGCGCATTTAAATCCAAAATCGTAATTCCAAATTCCTAAATCCAAAACATGAACAAAGATTTACTCAAAAAATCACAGTCACTCATCGCATTGTTCTTGCTGTGTTTAGTGATCAGTTTGTTGTCAGATAAGTTTTTGACAACCAATAATTTATGGAATGTATTGCGACAAATTTCCGTCAATGTCTGCATTTCGGTCGGCATGACTTTGGTAGTTTTGATGGCGGGCATTGATCTGTCGGTCGGGTCGGTGTTGGCGTTTACGTCGGTAGTGTGTGCAGGATTATTGAAAAACGGTATTGCGATTGAGTCGTTAGATGTATTCATTGGTTTTACCACCTTGGGTGGGGTTTTGTCGGCATTGCTTATCGGATTGGCGCTGGGTCTTTTCAATGGTTGGGTCATCACCAAATTCTCCATTCCGCCTTTTGTGGCTACGCTTGCCATGCTGACCATTGCGCGTGGTGGAACAATGCTTTATTCACAGGGGATTCCCATTTCAAATTTAGGAACCAACTTCGAATTCATTGGGTCGGGTTGGCTTATTGGTATTCCGGTTCCCGTTTGGATCTCGGTGGCGGTTGTTTTACTGATGATTTTTATCACCCAAAAAACGACGTTCGGCCGACATATTTACGCCATTGGCGGCAACGAAAAGGCCGCTTTCCTGTCAGGGATCAATATCAATCGCATCAAATTAGGCGTGTATGGAATCGCGGGAATGATGGCGGCGATAGGAGGCATTTTGGTAACATCACGTTTAAATTCAGCCCAACCCAATGCCGGCACAAGTTATGAATTAGATTCCATTGCGGCCGTTGTCATTGGCGGCACTTCGCTTTCGGGCGGTGTAGGTTCGGTCACCGGAACGGTCATTGGAGCCGTTATTATCGGCGTGCTCAATAACGGATTGGTACTGCTGAATGTTTCGCCGTTTTGGCAGCAAGTGGTCAAAGGTGGAGTGATCTTATTGGCGGTGATCATTGATAGAAAAAGCAAGAAATGAACTACATTTTAGCCATTGACCAAGGAACAAGCAGCACCAAAACCATCATTTTTGATGCCAATGGAGAAGCCGTTTCCAAAGGTTCGGTAGAGTTGAAAACCAATTATTTTGACAATGGATTTGTAGAGCAGGATCCCGAAGGCATTTTTCAAAATGTGCTGACGTCGGTCAATGAATGCCTTAACGATTTCATAAATAAAGGCTTTGACCCCGCTGAAATCGCCTCCTGCGGCATAAGCAACCAACGCGAAACCTTCATTCTTTGGGACAACACCGGCAAAGCCGTTAGCCCGGCGGTAGTATGGGCGTGTAAACGTTCGATTGCTATTTGTCGGGAATTAAAGGAAAAAGGACAGGAAGAGCTGATCCGACAAAAAACGGGCTTGTTGTTAGACCCTTATTTTTCGGGAACAAAACTGCTTTGGCTGTTGGAAAACGATGCCGATCTGAAAGAAAAACTAGAGGCCGGAGAACTCTTTTTCGGGACCGTTGATTGTTGGTTATTGTTTAAACTAACCAACGGGAAATCGTTCAAAACGGATTATACCAATGCCTCCCGCACTTTGTTTTTTAACATTCATACGCTTACGTGGGATGATGAAATTCTGGCCCTCTGGGATTTGGAAAAGCTGAATTTACCCGAAGTTTGTCCTTCCTCTTTCGATTTTGGAATTGGGATTTTGGATTTGGGAATGGAGATTTACGATTTTAGATTTGATGAAATAAATACCTCCTCAATCCCCAATCCAAAATCGTTAATCCCAAATCCCCCATTCTCAATCCCGATTACTTCCCTTATCGGAGATTCTCACGCCGCCACTTTCGGAGAAGGGTGTTTTGAGCAGGGCACTGCCAAAGTGACGCTCGGTACGGGCAGTTCGATCATGATGAATAGTGGCGCCAAACCGATTTTATCATCTGCCGGAATGCTCACAACGATTTGTTGGAGCACCGAAAATCGCGTGGATTATGCGTTGGAAGGCGCCATTGTTTCCTGCGGCTCGACGATAGAATGGTTGAAAAACGAATTAAATCTTTTTAAAGAGGCTTCAGAAACGGAAGCTATGGCCGTTTCGGTGGCCGATAATGCGGGCGTATACCTGATTCCGGCCTTTAGTGGTTTGGGCGCGCCGCATTGGCAAATGAGCCGGCGGGCGTCGTTGGAAGGAATGACCTTTGGTACTACCAAAAATCATATTGTACGGGCGGCTTTGGAAAGTATTCCCTACCAGATCAAAGATGTCATTATGGCAATGGAACAGGATATGAGATCGCCGCTTAAAAGCATTTCGGTCAATGGTGGTATGACCAAAAATCAATTTGTTATTCGATTTTTGGTTGACCTGTTGGCATTGCCCCTCAAAAAACAACAAAATTCCGATGTTTCGGCCTTGGGCGCTGCTTATTTGGCAGGGTTGAAGAGCGGAGTTTTTGAAAGCATTGCTCAACTTCAATTGCTCAATCAGGCAAAGACAGCTACCATTTTGCCTGATTTAACAAATATAACTGCGAACAAAGGTTACAGCGAATGGAAAGATAAAATAGCGAAAACATGGTGATTATGAAATACTTATATTTTTTACTCTGTTTATTTTTTTTAGTAATTCATGAGACGAACGCCCAAAAACGCCGCGTTTTGGTATTGACAGACATTGAAGCCGACCCGGACGATGCGCAATCGTTGGTGCGTTTTTTGACCTATTCCAGTCAGTGGGACATTGAAGGGCTTATTGCGACCACTTCCATTCACCAGAAAAATTGGGCCGCCGTTGAAACCATCCATACAATTGTAGATGCGTACGGAAAAGTGCAACCCAATCTGCTCAAACATGAAAGCGGTTATCCAACGGCCCTTTTCTTAAAAACAAAGATCAAGAAAGGTCTTGAAAAATACGGAATGGAAGGCGTGGGAGAAGGTAAAGACTCCGAAGGTTCCGATTGGATCATCAAAGTACTCGAAACAAACGACGCCAGACCGGTTTGGGTCTGTGTTTGGGGTGGGTCCAACTGCCTGGCGCAGGCATTATGGAAAATCCAAAAAACAAAATCGGGGGAACAGGCGGAAAAACTGTACAAAAAATTACGGGTGTATACGATCTCTGACCAAGACGATTCAAATCCGTGGATTCGCAAGACCTTTCCCCGTATTTTCTTCGTGGTTTCGCCGGGTTATACCTATCAAAATGCGACTTGGAGAGGTATCAATGCCAAAGCGGAAGGTTTCAACAATGAAGTATTTTCCAATCAATGGCTTACGGATAATATTCAACAGAGACATAGTATTTTGGGTACCATGTACCCCGATGTGGCGTATGGTATGGAAGGCGACACGCCTACGTTCATGGGTTTGATTCCCAATGGTTTAAATGATCCCGAAAATCCTAATTTTGGAGGTTGGGGCGGTCGCTATGAGTTGTATATTCCAACATTTGAAGCGCCGAAACCAAACCCCTACTTTAAAGTCCCGCATACGGAAGAGCCCGAAACGCGCCCAATATGGACGAATGCCAACGACTCCCTTTTTTCGCTGATCGACAAAAAAAGCCATGCCGGTAATTTAGAGACGATCTTACGTTGGCGGGAAGATTTTCAAAATGATTTTGCGGCTCGAATGGATTGGACAACAAAGTCTTTCCATGAAGCAAACCATCCCCCCTCCCCTAAACTGAATCATTCTGACCACATTACGGTAAAATCCGGTGAACAATTCTTTCTGGATGCCAAAGGAACAACCGATCCTGACGGCGACGCATTAAGTTATGTTTGGATGCAGTACCGTGAGGCCGGCACATATCCTGCCAACGTTAGTTTTAGACCCTACGCTGCCAATATGTACCGTGTTCCGTTTACGGCCCCAAAAGTAGAATCGGCTAAAACAATTCATTTTATTTTAAAGGTGACAGATAAAGGAACACCTGCTTTGAGTAGGTATAAAAGGGTGATTGTGACCGTTATCCCTTAACTTTACGTAAAAATTGTTACTTTCCGCTATGCTCGCTCTTCTCGGTTTTTTGACCATTGCCGTATTTTTAATCTTAATTATGACCAAGCGTGTTTCGGTCATCACCGCCTTGGTACTTGTACCTTTACTGTTTGGTTTTTTAGCCGGGTTTGGGGTAAAAGAATTAGGAGAAATGATGCTTGCAGGCATAAAGCAGGTAGCACCTACGGGCATTTTGCTGATGTTTGCGGTGTTGTATTTTGCCACAATGCTCGATGTGGGATTGTTTGATCCTGTCATTGCATTCATCATCAAATCCGTAAAAGGTGATCCCCTGAAAGTAATTCTGGGTACGGCCATTTTGACCATGATCGTTCACTTGGACGGCGATGGTACCGCCACCTTTATGATCGTACTGTCGGCTTTTTTGCCGATTTATAAACAACTAAATATCAATCGGTTGGTGCTCTCGGGGATTGTGGCGCTGAGCGTGGGGCCCATGCACTTGGTGCCTTGGTCGGGTACGTCGGCACGGGCTGTTTCGACGTTGAAAACGGATGTGCCACACATCTTTAATCCCAATATTCCGGCCATCATCGGTGGTGTCTGTTGGGTGCTTTTTGTGGCGTATTGGTTTGGAAAAAAAGAGCGCAAACGTCTGGGTATCCTTGATTTTGACTATAACCACGGAGAAAGTTTAAACGAAACCCAAAAAAGCCTGCGTCGGCCTAAGTTACTGTGGCTGAATGCCCTGATGACCCTTGCCCTGATTGTGGCGTTGATGAAAGGGTGGGTGCCGGCTCCGGCGCTGTTTGTGGTGGCGAGTATGTTGGCCTTGATGATTAATTATCCCAAACTGCCCGACCAACAAAAAATCCTGCGTGGACACGGCAATAATATTTTTATGGTCTCAAGCATGATCTTCGCGGCGGGGATATTTTCGGGGATCTTGACGGGGTCTAAGATGATAGAAGCGATGGCAACGGCGCTGGTTTCGCTCATTCCGCAGCAACATGCCGGATTATTGCCTACCCTGACGGCCCTGACGAGTATGCCTGCCAGTATGCTTTTTACGCCCGATGCCTATTATTTTGGCGTAGTCCCGATTTTGAGCCAAACCGCTACTCAATTTGGCATTGACCCGCTCGAAATCGGACGGGCAGCCTTGCTGGGACAAATGACGGTAGGCTTTCCCATCAGTCCGCTGACGGCATCTACGTTTTTATTGGTGGGTTTATCTGAAGTAGATTTGGGCGACCATCAGCGTTTTATTTTCAAATGGGCATGGGGCACCACGATTGTGATGACGATTGTGGCGTTATTGACGGGTTCGATTCATATTTAATCTCAGATTTTCATAAATTCCTTAAATTCCGAGAATTTTAAAACAGGGATTTTTGGAAAGGGAATTTTTTCCAGTACATTAAAATGCCGGTCGTCACTTACGATGCAATGGGCGTTGGTGGCAAAAGCGCAATTGACAAATTTGTCATCATCGGCATCGTGCGCTATCAGGCGAAGGTCAAAAAATACTTCGGTGCGGTGTACATTAGGAAGGAGAAGCAAGGCACCAATGACTAATTCAGCTGTTTGAGCATCATAAATTTTCGTAATAATTTCCTCGTATTCCAGAAGGATATCGGTAGAAACGCACAAGGTGATTTGATTTGTGAACAATAAATCAAAAATGAAATTAGAGAATGAACGTCCTGAAATAGCTCTGACAATTACATTTGTGTCGATGACAACTCGAATCATTTCAGGGGTTTTGCTTTATAATCTCATTAATTTTTTCGTCTGTATAGTCTTTGCTGTCCCAAATGGCATCAGCACGATCACGGGCTTTTTCAAAAAGGAATTTAGCAATTAATACCTTGATTTCGTCTAAGTATTCGTCAGAAACTCCCGCACTGTAAAGTTTGAGCAGTTCCATTTGCAGATTGGATAATGGAGCTTGTAATTTCATGCGCTATTTTTTTTTACAAATTTACGGTTTATTACGTAACAAATGATGCTTATGGAGAAGGAAGTAGATTTGGGCGACCATCAGCGTTTTATTTTCAAATGGGTGTGGGGCACCACGATTGTGATGACGATTGTGGCGTTATTGACGGGTTCGATTCTTCTATAAATATCTATAACTATGGCCGAAAAATTTCAACACAAATACCGTATTGCATCCGCACGGGCAGCGTGGTGGAATTATGGGTGGTCAGGGGCCTATTTTGTTACTGTTTGTACGGTTTCATCCATCATTGGTTGCTACAAATCGGCAGTAACCAAACATTCAAATCGGATGGGTTTGAAGCACGATTTGCAATCAGTTGGTTGGCAGTCCGGATTCCATAACCATATTATCCGAAACAACAATGAATACCAACGAATCAAGGATTATATTGAGAACAACCCTACAAATTGGAACAACGATAAATTTTTAGCTGATGAGACAAAAAATCAGAATAGGCTGCGGAGCAGGTTTTTCGGGCGACAGATTGGAGCCGGCGGTTGTTTTGGCCGAAAAGGGAGAGTTAGATTATTTGGTGTTGGAATGTCTGGCGGAGCGCACCATCGCGCTGGCACAAAAGCGTAAACGCCAAGACCCAACCAAAGGCTACGACCCGTTATTGGAACGACGAATAGAATCGCTCTTACCGCTTTTGGTTAAAAACAACATTCGACTCATTACCAATATGGGCGCTGCCAATCCGATAGCGGCCGCAGAGAAAATTATTGAAATTGCTCAAAAACAGGAAGTTAAAATAAAGGTAGCCGCAGTAAGCGGCGATGATGTATTTGAGGAAGTTCGAAAGACGATTGCAGAAGTACAGATTTTAGAGAATGGATTGCCGTTGGATAATTATGATATCCTTTCTGCCAATGCTTATATGGGTGTAGAGGGGATTCTGGAAGCCTTAGCATCGGACGCAAATATCATTATTCTGGGACGCGTAGCTGACCCTTCGCTGTTTTTGGCTCCCATGATGCACGAATTGGGCTGGTCTGCCGATGACTGTGATCTAATGGCAAAAGGGACAGTTATCGGACATTTATTGGAATGCGCGGGACAGGTGACCGGCGGCTATTTTGCCGATGCCGGTAAAAAAACGGTACCCGATTTGGATACATTGGGACACCCGTTTGTGGATGTTTTTGTCGACGGTTCGGCCATCATCAGCAAGGTAGAAGGAACGGGTGGAATCGTTACGTTGGCAACGACCAAAGAGCAATTATTGTACGAAGTCGTTAATCCGCATGCTTATCTTACTCCCGACGTTTCGGCTGATTTTACGACGGTTCTTCTGAAAGAAGAAGGTGAAAATCAAGTAAAAGTAAGTGGAGGGACGGGAAGGCCAAAACCATCAACGCTCAAAGTAAGTGTAGGCTATCAGGCAGGCTTTTTGGGAGAAGGGGAAATGTCTTATGCCGGCAGCAATGCACTCGCGAGGGCACAACTGGCAGGGAATATTATTGAAAAACGCCTCAAAAGCGATTTTCCTGATTTGCGCATTGATTACGTTGGTGTTTCGGCTATCCATCGAACAGATTTTGACCGCCAAATAGAACCTTACGAAGTGCGTTTAAGAGTAGCGGCCAATGCGCCGAGTGCTGCAAAAGCTTCATTGATCGGAGAAGAGGTTGAAGCGCTATATACTAACGGCCCTGCAGGCGGTGGCGGAGCCCGAAAATACATTACTGAAGTAATTGGAATGGTGTCGGTTTTGATTGACAGACACAAAGTTATTCCTAAAATCACCCTTTTTGAGTGTTAAAAAAAAATCAAACGGAGATTACTTATCTAAAATGAAACTCTACGATATAGCTCATAGCCGTGCCGGCGATAAAGGCAATACCCTAACGCTTTCGCTGATTCCGTACAAAGAAGAAGATTACGCTTTTTTGTGCCGGGAAATCACGGAAGAACGCGTAGCGGCGCACCTGAAAGACATTGTTGCAGGTAGCATTACGCGTTACGAATTGCCCGGAATTTCCTCGCTGTTGTTTGTTTGCGAGCAGGCACTGCTCACGGGCGTCACTACCTCGTTGGCCATCGACGCCCATGGCAAAACCCTAAGCTATGCGTTGTTGGAAATGCAGATAGGCTGAAAAATCAATAACTGATGCCGTCGCCGAATTTAAACAAAGCATATCCTTTTGCTTCCAATGAACCCGGTACATCTGATTTATTGTCCAAAACCGCCTGTGAAGAAACAGGGATTGTAAACGGCATTTTGCCGGTCGGCTTGAAGGCGCCGCTGATGATGTCCAACAAAGCCTCCTGCGTGGTGCCGAAAGTGGCCAAAACCGTTTTTGTTTTTCCCTTGTCAATTTCGTCAATGACCCACGGGCTTGAAAAATTGATGGCCACAACAGTAGGTTTGGCATTGACGATCTCATTGACATGCGCTACGTCGATCTTGTTTTTCGACAAACTCAACTCAATCGGTTTTCCCTGCGAACTGAATAAAGAACCGCCCGTAGGAATCAACCACAACAAAACCACATCGGCTTCCTCTTTGGTAGATACAAATTCTATGTTGGCATTAGGCATCGTCGGTTTATTGACGGTAATGGGATTGGGATTTCTGCCATTATTGTAATACGTTTCAAAATAAACCTTGGTGCGTTTGGCTTGGATGGGAAGAAGTTTGTCCTCATTGCGCAGCAACACGATGGATTTGCGAAGCGCAATGTCTGCTTTTTTCTGAAACTCTGAATTCCCGACCAATTTTATTGCGGCGTCGGTATCAACATACGGATCTTCAAATAAACCCAATTCAAACTTTTCTTTCAACAGTCGGGTAATGGATTCATTGATGCGTGCTTCCGTCACTAATCCTTTTTTGGCGGTTTCGAGCAGCAACGCGGGATCGGCTCCGCCCGAGAAAATATCTACCCCGGCGTCGATGGCTTTTTGGTAGCGTTCAATGATAGAAAGGTTTTCCACCCCCCATGGCATCATGTCAATGGGACCGGTATCGGAGTTGATGATGCCTTTGAAGCCCAGCTGTTTACGTAACAGATCGTTGATAATGGCCTTGTTGTACGAAAACCCCACGGCTTCCATACTCTTATCTTTAGGGGCGGAATAGTAGGGCATAATGGAAGAAGTACCGGCGGCAATGGCTGCTTTGAAAGGCTTCAAGTGGTACTCAAACTGCCCGCCCGGATAATGCGCAAATTTGCCCCAATCAAAATGCGAATCCTGTCCATCGACCTGCGGGCCGCCGCCGGGGAAGTGTTTGGTGGTCATCGCCACAGAATGTGTACCCAACTTAGCACCCTGAAAGCCTAACACGATTTCCCGAATCATGGAAGCGGCCAAATCGGCATCTTCGCCAAAGGTACCTTCGATGCGTTGCCAACGAGGCTCGGTGGCCAGATCGGCCATGTACATATAGCCTTTGCGTAAACCTACCGCCGACCATTCTTTGGCCGCAATTTCGGCAAATTCACGCGTCAGTTTCAGATCGCGCATAGCAGCTAAGCCCAATTCGCCCGGCCATTTGGAGAACACGGTTGTTCCTACACTCAGGCCGACGGCGGCATCCACCGTAACATGATTGCGAGGATTGGAGGCAACAATGGCCGGTATACCCAAACGAGAAGTTTCGCACAAAGCCTGTAAATTATTTGCCCAATCGGCCATGATCTTCGCCGAGGTATTCGCTCGTAAAATAAAATGGCGAAGGTGGAAGTTCATCACTCCTTTGGTAGTGCCCGCCGACGACATCATTGGAACCGGCAAAGGTTTGCGGGTAAACATATTGATGGGCTGTACCAAGTCTTCCTCGTTGAAATCGCTCGTCATTTCTGCCCTTGGCGCATTGGCCTGAAATGCCTGATCGCCTTTCAGGCGAGTGGTGCTGATGATCATGAAGCCGATCTTTTCCTCCAAGGTCATTTGAGAGAGCAGGTCTTTGATTCGGGCATCATTGGGTAAGCGCCAATCTTCATAGGGGTCAAGTTTGCCGTTCTTGTTTAGATCTTTGAATTGTAAATTATTAATTGTCAGAACTTTTGCTGATCTGTGGCCGAGTTTGGGCTGTGATTTTATCTGTGCCGTTACAGCGTTCGTTATTGACGATAGCAATACAAGTGATAAGGTAAGTCGGTAAAACCTCATGGTTAGCAGTTTTTAGAAAGGTTAAGTGTAACTAAACCAAGTTTTAGCCCTAAAATGTCCGGGCATCAAGGCTTGATCATAGGCTGAGTTTATATTTATTGATGGTATATTGCAAAAAAAAGCGCGTTTATTTTGATTAATTTCTACGCAAACGTTTTCGGGAACGCTTGCGTAAACAAAACTATTTCGACAAAAAATATAAAAATACCTAAATGGCCTCTACATTTACATCAATGCAGAAATCGAGTGGTTCAAGGGCTTATAGGATTTTTTTTAGATGTTAGCGTAATGAAAAAAATTACCATCAAAGACATTGCCCGGGAGCTGAATTTATCGACATCCACCGTTTCCAGAGCACTGAGAGATAGTTTTGAAATAAGTGCCGATACAAAAAAAAAAGTAATGGAGTTGGCGCAACGACTGGATTATACCCCCGATCCGGTGGCGCTGAGTTTGTTAAACAGTCACAGCAACGATATTGGGGTCATTGTTCCGGATATTTCCAATCCATTTTTTGCAATGGTCATTGCGGGTATTGAAGATGTGGCTTTTGCCCAAGGCTACCACGTAGTTATTTATCAAAGCCACGATAATTATGAGCGTGAAGTGATGAACGTCAGGCACATTGCCAATCGCCGGAAAGATGGGATGTTGGTCTCACTGGCAACCGAAACCCAAGATTACACGCACTTCAAAGCCCTGCACGACAGAGGATTCCCAATCGTATTTTTTGACCGAATCTGTGATGAAATAGATACCCACAAAGTATCCGTAGACGACTTTGGAGGCGCTTACCAAGCCACCGAGCATTTGATAAAGCAAGGCTGTAAAACCATTGCACATATTACCGGTCCTCCTAATCTGCTCATTAGTCGGCGGCGTTTGCACGGGTATCGGTCGGCGTTGTTGGATTATAAAATGCCCATTATTGAGGAGATAATCATGTCTTCTGCGTATGACTCGCAGGATGCGTTCATCACGACGCGAAGGTTGTTGAATAATTCAATAAAAGTAGACGGCATTTTTGCGTCCAGCGACAATATTGCCATTGGTTGCCATGCCGCTATTTCAGAAGCAGGTTTGTCCATGCCGCAGGATATAGCGTTGATCGGATTCTCTGACTTGCCCATCGCTCGTTTGCTGAATCCTCCTTTGAGTACCGTGGCCCAGCCTGCTTTTGAAATGGGCCGTTCGGCAGCGGAATTGTTGATCAATCTCATCAAAAATCCAAAAGAAGACAGGATTTCAATTTCCAATGTTTTGAGAACCAACGTAGTGGTCAGAAAATCATCTTTAAAAAGCACTGAATTTTAAGGAAAAAGAGATTGAATTTGCCTTTTAGTAATTCTGTATGTATTGCCGGTTTTGTATAAAATATCCCCCTAAATTCAACAATGAAACTACTTGCTTTTACGCTCATTTCGCTTCTTTCTCTGACCGGAGTAACGGGGTATACCCAACAGGTGATTCAATTGTACGATGGCAAAGCGCCGGGTTCTGAAAACTGGACATGGAGCGAGCAGGAAAGGGTTAACAATGCTTTCAAAACGCGCACGATCTATAATGTATCGCAACCCACGTTGACGGCCTATTTGCCCAGACCCGACCTGGCGACAGGCACAGCGGTCATTGTGGCTCCGGGCGGTGCTTTTCATTTACTTTCTATCGACAGCGAAGGCATTGATGTAGCTAAATGGCTGAATTCCAAAGGTGTCGCGGCGTTTGTGCTCAAATACCGATTGGTGCGCAGTATGACCGACGACCCCGTAGCGGAATTAGGTCCCAAAATGCGGGACTTTAAAAAACTGGACGAAGAAAATGCGCCCGTGGTGGAAATGGCCGTGGCCGATGGTAAAAAAGCCATTGAATATGTACGCAGTCACGCCAAAGAGTTGGACATTCTTCCCGACAAAATCGGCCTCATGGGTTTTTCGGCAGGCGGTGCATTGACGTTGGGCGTGGGATTGAGTTATACAGCCGCCAATCGTCCCGATTTTATTGCTCCTATTTATCCTAAAACCGACATTTTCGGTGAAATAAAAGTACCTGCTGACGCACCACCGGCGTGGATCTGCGCGGCGGCTGACGACCAATTGGGGCTTGCACCGCATTCTGTCGTTTTATACAATGCCTGGATCGCGGCAAAAAAAATCGCGGAGTTGCACATGTACCAAAAAGGAGGACACGGCTTCGGAATGAGAAAACAGGGGCTCCCCACTGATATGTGGTATGAACGTTTTGGGGAATGGATGAAATTGCAGGGGTATCTAAAGAAATTGCATCCGTCAAAATTGGAACAGCTGTATTCGGAAGAACAGGTCGCCAATTTTCAGCGGAACGATTGGAGTAATTTGAGTCGATATGCCGAAGACAATAAGAAACTGCCTATTCCCAAAGCGGATGAAAACCGCGTCGTGTTTTTGGGTAACTCAATTACGCAGGGTTGGGTGAGGGTGCAACCTGAATTCTTTGCAAGCGGCAGACACATCGGTCGTGGTATCAGCGGACAAACGTCGCCCCAAAACCTGCTTCGTTTCCGTCCTGATGTGGTAAATTTAAAACCTAAAGTGGTGGTTATCAATATTGGCATTAATGATATTGCCGAAAATACGGGGCCTTATGATCCTGATTTTACGATGGGTAATATTGCTTCTATGGTTGAAATTGCCAAGGCGAACAAGATCAAAGTAGTGATCGCGTCGGTTCACCCGGCGTTTGAATTTCCGTGGCGGAAAGAAGTGACCGATGTGCCCAATAAGATCATTCAGTTTAACGAGCGATTAAAAGCCTATGCAAAAGAAAATGGCTTGGTCTACTTGGATTATCATTCGGCCATGAAAGACAGCCGCAACGGCATGAGTCCTGAAATAGCGGCCGACGGTGTCCATCCAACCTTGGCAGGGTATAAGATCATGGCACCTTTGGCCGAGAAAGCCATTGCAGAAGCGTTGAAGAAGTAATTTGTTTCGGATATTAAGGTATTTGGAATGGTCAGTCGGACGGTCTGCCGCGCGGTTGTGAGCAACCCTTCGCACAACCTAAGTGTGTATTAAAAATACTTTAAGTTATTCGCGTGTTGTTTGACCCCGGATGGGGTCACATATTTGTAGATAACGCCTTTATTTCTACAGATATATGACCCCATCCGGGGTCAAACAAATTGACTAATTTAGTGCAACTACTTAAAACCGTTATTTTTCAGTTTACAATGGCCTTTTTTAGGAGCGTCTTATTTTTTACCATCCAAATAGGCATTCAGTTCTTTGCGGGGCATGGGCAGTTTGTTGTCCGGTAAGCCGCGCAAATAATCATGGAATTCTTTATTCATTTGTGCGGTATAATCGCTGTCTATCTGACCGGTAGTCCAATCGCCTGCCTTATTACGCATGATGCCATATACGTGACGAAGGTTGCTGATCTCCGCTTCCAATACGATGCCTTCCACGAGGTAGGCGGGTAGAAAAAGGGTACCATACGGGCTTGCATACACAACATCGCCCGGTAAAACGGTAGCATCGCCGATCCTGATGGGTGCATTGATCGAAGTAAGCATTACTTCATTGATGGCCGAAGGGTGATTTCCCAATATCCACCCGTTAAAACCTTCCACTTTCTGTATTTCCTGTAAATTCCGTACAGTCCCCCAAAATACTACTCCCCGTTTTGATTTTGAGTAAATGGAGTTGGCTAATCGGTCGCCGATCAATGTTCCTTCGTTGAATTTTGCAAAACCGTCGGCAACGTAGATATCTCCATCTTTAAGCATTTCTATCGGCCATACATTCGACAGCGCTTTTTCACCATGTCCTTCCGCCAATCCTACCTTTCTGATGACATCGCCAAAATCAGGTCGTAGCGGCATGTATTGCGCCGTCACGGCCCGGCCGGTCATGATGGTATTTTTATCGGGATTGACCATCACCCAATTGCCTTGATACTGGTTGTTGAATTTATTTTTTTTTAAACCGCCCCAAGCGTGCGTCAAAACAACTTTTTTGAGTCTTTCAAGCAAATCGTCTGATACAAAGGGCCTTCCATCAGGCAGACGTTCTCCTTTCCATTGCGATGTTAAAGAGATGATGTATTCACGATCCATAGCCACCCTGTTGTATTGGGCATTTGCAGCAATGCTGTTGCAGATAAGAATGGTAAAAATGAATAAACCGGAAATAATGTGTCGCATAGTGATAGATTTAGAAACTTGTTTTATAGGATACTTATAGTGCAATACTCAATCACACCAAATTTACTGTTGTTTTGGGGTTAAAATTGAAATATTTCTTGGTATTCTACTGTTTTTGACGCAATCCTCCCGTTTTTTTGCTATTATTTTGAAAAATGAGTTGATTTTGCCAATGAATGGCTTTTTACTGAAAGTGTTAAAAGAGTGGAAGTCCCTTCTTTTTTACCCGGAAAAAGAGCCTTCTTTATATATTTAAATAAACTTACATAACCAATGATTCGCCACTCCGTCATTTTTAAGCTTAAAAGCAACATTGAGGAAGACCAAAAGAAGGCCTTTTTTGATGCAGTAGATGCATTAGCTGCCATTTCCGGTGTTCAAAATTTTGAAGTGCTAAAGCAGGTCAGTCCTAAAAATCACTATGAGTACGGGATTTCAATGGAGTTTGATACTACCGAATTATATGACTACTATTCTAATCATCCCGATCATGTCTATTTTGTGCAGCATTTTTGGTTGAATACGGTAGAGGATTTTTTGGAGATAGATTACGTACCGTTGATCTTGTGAAATAACATTGAACACAGATGACACAGATATTCTAACACAGATTTTCACGGATTTAATGCCATAATGCCATTGGAGGTGTTATCACTTCCAATCAGTTCAGGTAAAAAAATAAAGAGCCGTGTCACAACAATCTGCTTTTTATTTTTTGAACTTATATAAAAAAGGGGCTTTATTGGCTGCTCCGGTAAACTTCTTTTCCAGCCGTTCCAATACATTAAGATCCAGAATCATCTTTTGAAAATTGGTGCGGACAAACGTTTTATTAAAAATGGCTTCATACAGTTCCTGCACTTCTTTCATCGTAAATGTTTCCGGGAGCAGGTTAAAAGCGATCAATTTTTCGTCAAGGTCGCTTCGGAGCGCTTTTAGCGCTTTTTCTACAATTTGATTGTGATCCATGATCATATCAGGCAATTCGTGGATAGTATACCAGCCGATGGACTCATCGATGAAGCTTTTTTGAGGGATTACTTTAGAAATATCTACCAATGCATAGTAACCGATTGAGATAAATCGTTTGGTAAACCAGTCGTAATCTCCTTTGATTTCTTTGCCCTCCTGCTTCTCTGTTACTTTGTCAAGGTTGAGTTCTATGAGGCGATTCATGAATTCTTTACCGCTTCTATCCGCTTTGCCAAATACCCGAAATTGCTCCAAATAAATATCCCGGAGGCTTGTTCTTTCCCGCAGTATTCGTTCCGCCGCTTGGTCAACATCTTCATCTTGATAGACAAATCCGCTGGGTATTGCCCAAAAGTCACCTTTAAAATTAATTTTGGGAATCAGTACTTTGATCTGTTTGTCTTCATAGCCAAAAATGACGCAGTCAATGGATACTTGATGGATATAATTCTGTTGACTTAGATTAAGCCATCTTGATGATGCTTCAGTAGGTGGTGTGGATAATTCGTTATTCATCTTTTTGCCTTAAAATCAATTGTTAAAAAACAGTACAGATCTCGCCAAATAATTTCTGCTATCTGCAAAATTAAGGGATGCTTTTAGAAATGCTGCATGAAATGCTACCGATCACTTTAATATAGTTCTCTGAAAAAACAGGCACAATATCAATTGTACTACAAAGGTATATAATTGAATAAAATTTATTGTATAAAAAATATACAATAATAAAATATTCTTTACCTTTGTTGTATCAGTCGCATTAAAGTATTGTTATATAAACATTATCGGACTGACAATCAGATTTTTATTGGCTTGCACCTGCGCGCATTAATCCTTAATACAATGAAAAAAAAACGGTTGAATGTTTTTGTAACTTTTCTGGCCTGTTTACCTCTGTTGGCCTTTACCCAAAGTACTCCTTCAAACGAAATAAATCTGAAGCAAATGGGCTTGATCGGTAAAGTTGACGAGCGGTATCAATCATTTAATGTAGAAATGTGTGAGGTGATCGGCGGCGATTTTTGGATACCTTACGAGTTAATAGATTCGGTAAGAAAACATTCCAACCGAAAGGGAATAGATGCCCTGAAATGGAAAATTGAACCCATTGATTTGTATGAGAAAAAGTTGCGAAATCTGGCCGCTGCCTTAGGACCAACGTATGTGCGGGTAAGTGGTACATGGGCCAATGCTATCTATTTTCAAGACAATGACGAAGCTGCATTGCCCACTCCACCGGAGGGCTTTAAGAACATTCTTACCCGTAAACAGTGGAAAGGGGTGGTCGATTTCTGTAAGGCGGTAGATGGCAAATTGGTTAGTTCTTTTCCGATCAGTGACGGGATTAGAGACAAAGACGGAAACTGGACACCAAAGCACATCAAATCTATTTTGGACTATACCCGCTCCATCGGGGGAGAAATAGCGGCGGCAGAACTGTTTAATGAACCTTCACATGCTTCTCATGGCGATGCCCCCAAAGGCTACAACGGTGCGCGATTTGCGAAAGACTTTGCGGCTTTTAGGGCCTTTGCGGCTGAAGCGGCACCAAACATGAAGATCATTGGCCCGGGCTCTACGGGAGAGGGCGGCATACTTCCGTCGGGGTTAGACCTGTCGGTAGATCAGTTATTGTCTGCCACTCCAAAGCCTGTATTTGACGTATTTACATACCATTATTACGGGACGGTCTCCCAACGCTGCATGGGAGCGCAAAAACCTGCCAATGCGCTGTCGGCCGAATGGTTGAGCAAGACAGAAAAAGGGTTGGAGTTTTACCAAAACGCCAGAGATAAATACAGTCCGGGGGCACCTATCTGGAATACCGAAACTGCTGAAACCGCTTGCGGGGGAAATCCTTGGGCGGTGACCTATATTGACAGCTTTCGGTATTTAGAACAATTGGGCCGACTGGCGAAAAAAGGGGTTCAGGTAGTGATGCACAATACCCTTGCCCGCAGCGAATATGCCTTGCTGGATCATGACACGCACAATCCCAGACCTAACTACTGGGCAGCCTTGCTTTGGAATAGGTTGATGGGAACCCAAGTATATGAAGCCGGAAGCCTCGCCCCGGGCGTTGATATGTTTGCCCATAGCTTAAAAAATAAACCTGACGGCAGAACGATTCTGATTTTAAATACCAATGAAACGGAAGCTTCTGTCATCCTTCCTGCCAACGCGATCCAATACCTGCTAACGGCCGGTGAGTTGCTTACCAAAAAAGTGAAACTGAATGGGCAAGCGCTTAAACTTACTCCAAAAGATGAAGTTCCTGCCTTGGAAGGAAAGAAGGTGAAAGCGGGAAAAGTGCAGTTGCCTGCCCACAGTATCCTGTTTCTTACGTTTGAGAAGATTTAAAAGCATAAATAAAGGAATTAAGATGAAAGCAAAAACCCTGCATACCCTCATGGCTACATGGATCGTACTGTGTAGTTTGGGGCGAACTTTGGAAGTAAAAGCACAAAATAACTTACCCAATTTGAGCCGGGAACTTGCCCAAAAGTTCTCAACAAAAGATACGATTTTCAAAACGCCCTACATTGACATAGACGAATGGCGTGAGAAACCCGTCAAACATCGCTATGTGCACGGCGGTTTTAAAGGTACTGAAACGCGTTTTTCTTTCTATTTCCCAACAAAAGAAACTTACCAAGGGCGTTTCTTTCAGTATATTACTCCATTTCCCGACAACGAATTTTTATCACAGGGAGCCACGGGTGAAGATGATAAAATAGGCTTTACCATCAGTAGCGGGGCGTATTTTATTGAAACCAATGGCGGAGGAAAAGTGGATTTTTCGAAACCTTCTTTCAATTCAGACCCAACCATTGGAGCATTCAGGGCCAATGCAGCATCGGCAGCATTTTCCCGTATTGTTGCCACAACAATTTTGGGAGGAAATAGCCCTTTTGGGTATGCCTTCGGCGGAAGCGGGGGAGCCTATCGCACCATTGGCAGTATCGAAAACACCGAGGACGTATGGGACGGTGTAGTACCTTATGTACTGGGTTCGCCCATGGCCATTCCCAACGTGTTTGCCGTGAGAATGAACGCCATGCGTATTTTACACGATAAGCTTCCGCAAATCATAGATGCCTTGGATGCGGGCGGCAGTGGTGATATGTATACAGGGCTGAACGAAGAAGAAAAACAAGCCTTGCGAGAAGCTACCAAATTGGGTTTTCCGCCGCAATCATGGTTTGGTTATAAAACAATGGGAATTCATGGGTTTATCGCACTGTATCAAGGTATGCGAATGGCGGATGCGAAATTTTTTGAAGATTTTTGGAAAGTAAAAGGCTATTTGGGGGCAAATCCTACGGAGTCGCTTCTGAAAGCCCGTCTTCAAAAAGCAAGTAAAATCAAAGCGAATATTACCTCAGACGAGGCAGTGAAATTGGGACTGAAAGAGTCCGAAACTGCAGGGGAAAGAGGCTCGGCAGATTTGGCGTGGAAAAGCATGGGAGGCGTAGAGGGACAAATGCCGGTGGCTTTCCAAATTGAGGATATATTGCCCGATGTCAATTTTATGGGCGGAGATTTGGTCATCAAAACGGGTGCGGCGGCTGACAAAACCCTTCAATTGGCCGGTATCGCAGGAGATAAAGTGGTTTTTGGCCCTGTTGACTTATCGGTATTGTCAAAAATAAAGGTGGGCGATGAAGTTTTTATTGACAATTCCAACTTTTTGGCGGTGCAAACCTACCATCGTCACCAAGTGCCTGACAAAGAATATAAGGCTTGGGATCAGTTCCGTGACAGTGAGGGTAAACCGATGTATCCGCAACGCCCCATGTTGTTAGGGCCTTTGTTTACAAGAGGGGCAGCCGGGGTTTTGCCCACAGGTAAATTTAAGGGAAAAATGATTTTGCTTTGTTCATTATGGGACAGAGAGGCTTTTGCGTGGCAAGGAGATTTTTATCGTGAAAAAGTAAAAGCACATTTGGGCGATAAAACTGACGAAAATTTCAGACTCTGGTATACAGACAAAGCATTGCATGGCGATTTATCCAAACAGGAGTACGCCACCCGGACGGTTAGTTACTTGGGCGTATTGCAGCAAGCCCTGCGTGATTTGAGTGCGTGGTGCGAAAAAGGGACTACGCCACCTGCATCTACCAATTACAAAATAGAAGATAGCCAAGTCATCGTTCCGGTCGCCGCAGTCGAACGCAAAGGTATTCAGCCGGTGGTAAGCGTTACCATAAATGGAAATAAGAAAACGACTGTGAAAATTGGTCAAAAATTTGAAATGACGGCACTCGTAGAAGTGCCCTTACACACAGGCAGGGTCGTATCGGCCGAGTGGGATTTTGATGGGACAGGGACGTTTCCTGTCAAGCAAAAAGACATTGTTTTTGACGAAAAAATAGGCCGTACCACACTAAAAATGACCTACCAATTTTCAAAACCGGGAACTTATTTTCCAACGCTAAGAGTAGCTTCGCAAAGAGATGGCGATACAAAAACGCCTTTCACACGTATTCAGAATTTGGATAGAGTGCGGGTAGTGGTGAAATAAATGCTGCCAACTTATTAGAATGCATATTTTTAAATCCGTGCCAATCTTTGTTGGAACATCAGTGTCATCCGTGTGCAAAATTTTACAAACAAATGCAGGCAGTCAACAAAACAATCATAGTTACGGGTGCCGGAAGCGGCATTGGCAGAGAATTGACTTTGCAGTTATTACAAAAACAAGCCAATGTCGTAGGAGTTGATATTCATTCGAATGCCCTTGCTGAAACCCAAAAAATAGCGGGTGTTGGCGATGACCGTTTTAAAGGATTTGTAATGGATATTACCGATAACGTAAAAGTGAACGCTTTGCCCGGAGAAGTGATCAGCCATTTTGGTTCAGTAGATGGCATTATCAATAATGCAGGTATCATCCAGAAATTTGTTACCGTCAATGACCTGACCATCGAAGAGATCAACCGCGTGATGAATGTAAATTTCTATGGAACGGTCTACCTCACCAAAGCCTTTTTACCCTTTTTTTTAGAACGCCCCGAAGCACATATTGTGAATATTTCGAGCATGGGAGGATTTATACCTTTTCCGAAGCAAACCATTTACGGGGCAGCAAAAGCGGCGGTGAAAATCTTTACCGAAGGGCTTTATGCCGAACTCAAAGAGACAAATGTGCGTGTTACGGTAGTTCATCCCGGAGCCATTGCGACCAATATCACTGAAAACTCAGGTTTGGGCAAGCCTAAAATAGACCCAAACGATCCTAAAAATGCCGGTGCAGCCGCTAAAATGGCGCTTTCGCCCACAAAAGCCGCCGAAATTATCATCAGGGCAATGGAGAAAAACAAGTTTAGAGTAACAGTGGGTAAAGATGCCACGATGCTCGACATTCTTTACCGACTCAACCCCCGATTTGCCACCAATTTCATTGGAAAAATGATGAAGAAAGTGGTGATGTGATTCGAAAATTCAACGTTGTTTTTTACAGTTTCAATCATTTTAAACTTATCAAAAATCATGAAAAAATGGACGCTTTGTACCCTTCTTGCTCTCTTTTGCTTTTTGACAAACACGACTCTTTTTGCGCAAACTCAACAAAACTATTTCATTGGTAAATGGGATATGTCGGTCAAGGATTTGCCCCAAGGTGACGGCCATCATCCGTTGCTTTTTGAAATGGCAAAAGATGCTTCGGGCAAAAAAGAAATGGTAGGCTATTTGGAAAAAACGGCCGAAACTGAACAAATTAAATTGAGCTCCTTAGAATTGGAAGGCGACAAACTCACCTTTATTATTGAGGGACAAGGCCATGAGGTACAAGTTGTTTTGACCAAAAAAGACGACAATACCGCGACGGGTACATTCTACAACGGTCGATTTGAAGTAGTGGCCACGAGAAAGAAACCATAGACTCAGCGCAAGTAGCGAACTTTTATACATTTCAAACCAATCAGTTAATTTTAAAACAAACGTGGCGACGGCGTGTTGACGCACCAAACGCAAAAACAATGAAAAAAGCGAGCCTCATTCTTTTCGTAGCATTCTTCGGAATTGCACTCAAAGGTTTTTCTCAAAGCACTGCACCCGCCGATTTTTACGCCGGCAAATGGGAGATCTCCGTTTTAGGCTCTCCTCGAGGAGATATAAAATTTGTTACGAATCTTGTTCGTAAAGATGGTAAGCTAACCGGCGAGCTGGCGAATCCTGCCGATGCAACAGAGGCCAAACGCCCCATTACCAAAATTGAAGAAAGCGCCAAGAAATTGGTGATTTACTTTGAATCCTCTCAGGCCGGCGAAATATCCATTGATCTGGATAAAATAGATGATAATAACCTCAAAGGCAGCTTGATGAGCTTTGAAGCCACTGCCAAAAG
This sequence comes from Runella sp., assembly GCF_965279615.1. Classification (NCBI taxonomy): domain Bacteria; kingdom Pseudomonadati; phylum Bacteroidota; class Cytophagia; order Cytophagales; family Spirosomataceae; genus Runella; species Runella sp. The sequence goes on from NZ_OZ257252.1 coordinate 2,830,349, forward strand.
GATCAAGGAATAAAAGGAATTTACACAGTTGGCAGTGCTATCATCGCCAACATTTTTTGCAGTTTCTTCACCTGCAAAGGCAAGATGTTAAATCCCGGCAATACTAAAATGAACGATCCCGGTTTTTCGGAAAAGCTTACCTTGTTATTGTTGTTAAGTACAGTTTCAAGATATAATTTAGCAAGTAGGACTCAATGGTAATTTTATTGAATCAGTGATCAGATTCAGGCAACGGTGGAAAATAGTTTCCGGTGGATGCAACATAAGAGGTTACTACCCTATCTGTTAGTTACTTACTCTTTTCCGAAAAAACCATAAACTATGAAAAACGGCTCTATTTCCTCTCTTTGGATTATTTTACTGCTCTTATTTACGTCTGAATTATCTGCCCAAAAAGATTCATTGGCAATAAAAATAGATGCTGTTTTCAAAAGATATGATCTACCAAACCGACCCGGGTGCGCTGTGGGTATCATCAGAAATGATTCTCTCATTTTTAAAAAAGGCTATGGTATGGCCAATCTGGAATACGATATTCCTATTACGCCGGCCAGTGTTTTTGACATTGCTTCGGTTTCCAAACAGTTTGCGGGCTTTGCCGTTTCTGCCTTAGTCCAGGAAGGAAAGATTGCTTTGGACGATGATATTCGCCGCTATTTACCCGATGTGCCTGATTTTGGGAAGAAGATTACCGTCAGGCATCTGCTGCATCATACCGGTGGTATAAGAGATTGGCCACAAACACTTCATGCCGCAGGATGGCGATGGGACGAGGCTTTTTCTTTTCAAGATATCATGCGAATGGTAAAGTATCAGAAAGACCTTGATTTTGAGCCCGGCTTGCGGTATTCTTATTCCAATACAGGTTATAATCTGCTGGCGGCCATTGTTGAAAAAGTCAGCGGTCAATCGTTCAGGCAATGGACAGATTCGAACATTTTTAAGCCTTTGGGCATGCATTCTTCTCATTTTATGGAAGATTATACCGAGGTGGTGAAGAATCTTGCGTATTCGTATTATCCAAGCAGCAATGGATTTAAGAAAAGCCTTAGTGCTTTAACTGCCTATGGATCAAGCTCCCTGTTTACTTCCGTAGAAGACCTGAGCAAATGGGTCATTCATTTCAATAAAGAGATTGCCGCCGGGAATCCAGTGTATTTAAGAATGCTGGAAGAAGGTGTATTAAACAACGGTGATAAGGTGCATTATGGATATGGGCTGGCCAACGGAACCGATAAAGGATTAAAAACCATTTCGCACGATGGCGGATGGGCAAGTTATCGTACTACGATTATCAACTATCCCACTGAGCATCTTTCATTGATTATACTGGGCAATGCGGGCGATTTTGATCTGACCAGAAGCATTAATGATGTGACCCGACTCTTGCTGAAATATCCAATAAAAACCGAAGATAAAAAACCGATTTCGATCAAAGACCAACCCACGGTAAAAGTAAACGCAGCCTTACTGCAAAAATATACCGGTGTTTATCAGTTGGGCCCCGGGTGGGCGGTTACGATTACGTTGGAAAACGGTCAATTAATGACGCAGGCCAATGGAGAAGCGAAGTTTCCGATGGAAACCAAATCAGATTCGACATGTTGGATCAATGCTTATGGTGCTTCCATGACCTTTGTGAAAGATAGTAAAGGCGACGTAAACCTGCTTAAATATAAAAATATCCAGGCCAAAAGAATTAATCCCCGGCAACCTGATTCCAAGCAGTTGAGCCTATACGACGGGACATATTACAGCGAAGAACTGGGTGCGGAATATGTAATTAAAAATAGTAATGGTCAACTTATGATGCAGCATTTCAGGTTAGGAGAATTCAAGCTCGAAACAGATCCGACCGGTGAAGATCAATTTAGTGGCAACATTGGTTCGATCCGGTTTTTTAAGGATAAGCAGGCAAACGTAACCGGATTTAATCTCTCAGGCGGTCGTATAAAGAACATTCGATTTGATAAAAAGAAGTAGGCGTTGGTATTTTCTTAACCGACCCGGCTGATTTCACACGTCCGTTGTTTTTCCCGGTAGCTATACTTTTTCAGTCAACACTGAAAAGAAGCGGTATATCTCTTGGTGTATTGACTTTTTCATAAAGTAGATTTAAACCGTCAATACGACCGTAAAATGGCTAATTACACGTTGAAAATCAATAACAAAAGCTACCGTGTGGATGTCGAAGAAGACACTCCCTTGCTGTGGGTACTCCGCGATCACCTTGGATTGGTGGGCACCAAGTACGGCTGCGGTATTGCCCAATGCGGCGCCTGCACCGTGCATCTGAACGGTACGGCCGTACGTTCTTGTGTGTTGCCGGTGTCGGCAATCGGTACTAAGAAAGTGACCACGATTGAAGGCCTGTCGGCCAATGGCGAGCATCCGATGCAGCAAGCTTGGTCGGAAATAGATGTGCCCCAGTGCGGGTATTGCCAAGCCGGTCAGATCATGACTGCGTCGGCATTGCTCAGTAAAAACCCTAAACCTTCGCCGTCTCAGATTGAAGATGCCATGAATGGAAATATCTGTCGTTGCGGCACATACCATCGTATCCGGGAAGCCGTTGCGCTTGCGGCTTCAAAACTTAAATAAGCAAACACCATGTCTATAAGATCAAGCAGGAGAGATTTTATAAAGGCCTCGGCCATCGCGGGAGGAGGGCTTTTCTTGAGTTTTCGATGGAGCGATTCGCTTGCCTCTTCGTTACCAGCGGTAGCAGAGGAGATTACTTTTAACAGTTACCTTTCTATTTCTCCTGATAATGTCATTACCATCTTTGCGCCTAATCCCGAAGTAGGGCAGAACATTAAAACGGCTTTCCCGATGATCGTGGCTGAAGAGTTGGATGCCGATTGGACAAAAGTAAAAGTGGTGCAGGCCAACTTGGATACGCAAAAATTCAACCGTCAGGCCACGGCAGGGAGTGGTGCCATGCAGCATTCGTGGGATCGACTGCGCAAAGCCGGTGCTACTGCCCGAATCATGTTGATGGAAGCCGCCGCAAAACGTTGGAATGTTTCACCCACTGCATTGACTACTGAAAACGGATTTGTATGGCACAAAGAAACCGGGCGAAAATTAAACTATGGCGCATTGGCCACGGAAGCAGCAACAATGACGGTGCCTGCGGAGGTAAAACTGAAAGAGAAAAAAGACTACAAGCTGATTGGAAAACCCATTCATAACGTCGACAATGCGCAGATGATTACGGGTAAACCCTTGTATGGGATGGACATTTACCGCGAAGGAATGTTGCTTGCCATGATTGAACGTCCTCCGTTTGGTACAAAAATAAAATCAGTAGACACTGCCGCTGCCAAGGCAATGCCGGGGATCGTGGATGTGGTTACGTTCAAAGACAAAGTAGCGGTTTTGGGCAAATCAACGTGGCAGGTAACCAAAGCCCGGAAGTTGCTGAAAGTGGAATACGAGCCCGACGGTGCGGTGGAAAGCACGACCGACCACGACCGTTTGATGAAACAACTGTTGGACAAAGGAGATGTAAAACCCTCACGCAAAGACGGTGATGTAGATGCCGTATTTAAAACAGCGGCAAAGGTAATCACGCGCGAATATCAAGCGCCATTTTTATCCCATGCCTGCATGGAGCCGATGAACTTCTTTGCGCATGTGCGCACGGATGGCGTTGAATTGGTTGGCCCGGCGCAACTGCCCGAAGACACAAGAAAAAATGTCGCAAAATTACTGGGTGTTGATATTGACAAAGTTACGCTTGAGATGACACGTATGGGTGGCGGTTTTGGAAGAAGACAGCGTTCTGATTATTCGATGGAAGCGGCAGAATTGTCAAGTCTGGTAAAAGCGCCTGTGAAAGTGATGTGGACCAGGGAAGACGATATGAGGGGCGGACAGTACCGACCGGCGATGCGCTATCGTTTTCAGGCGGCGTTGGATGCTGAAGGGAATTGGATCGGATATAAGATGCGTGGAGTGGGTGTCAATTCAGGCAACAGCACTCGTCCGGATCATTTTCCGGCAGGAGCCGTACCGAATTTTCTGGTGGACTCCATTGACCATAAATCACCGGTGACAACGAGTCCGTGGCGGGCGCCCTCCGAGAATTTTTTAGGATTTGCTGAGCAGTCTTTTTTTGACGAAATAGCCACCGCTGCCAATCGCGATCCCATCGAATACCGATTGGCATATCTTGACAAAGCAAAAAAATCGCCCGTAGGAGCCGTAAAGTATGATATTGAGCGCATGAAGGGTGTAATTACATTAGTGGCAGAAAAGTCGGGTTGGGGTAAGAATAAAAAGACATTTCAAGGCTTCAGTGCCTATTTTTCGCATGGTTCCTATATCGCGCAAGTAGCCGAGATAGAAATGAAAAACGGCAATGCGGTGTTGCGAAAAATGTATGCAGCGGTAGATTGTGGGGTGGTTGTAAACCTAAGCGGCGCGTACCAACAGGTAAAAGGTGGAATCATTGATGGTTTAGGACACGCGCTGTATGGCGAAGTAACCCTCAAAGACGGTGTGCCCGATCAAAAAAACTTTGATACCTATCGCTTGATCCGGATGAAGGAGGTACCGGAGGTAGAGGTTTATTTTATAGACAGCGCCATAAATCCAACGGGTTTGGGAGAACCTGCCCTTCCGCCGGCCGCAGCGGCTCTGGCAAATGCTTTCTTTAAAGCAACGGGAAAACGACTCTATAATCAGCCTTTCTCCAAAGAGGAAGCAATGAAAGGCGTGAACTTGAATCAAAGCAGTTAGAGAGTGCCGATTGCAAATCGGCAACAGGAAGCGTCCGAATTACAAATTCGGACGAGCGAGTGCCGGTCCGGATTTGTAATCCGGACCTAAACTGTATCGGATTTATAATCCGAATACACTCAAAACAAACTTGTCCTACTTCTGCCAAAGTTGCGGGGTCGCACGTGCGATGTTTTTCACCACTTCAAAATACTTAGCCCAATCTTTTCCCCAACACTTCCCTGAAAGAGCTCCCTATCGGCAATAATTTCCCGTTTATCGAAACATTTTCTTTATCAATAAACTCAATTTTGTTGAGGTTGATGATGATGGATTTATGAATTTGAATAAAATATTCGGGGAGTACTGCTAAAGCTTCGTTGATGGATTCTCTGGCCAATATGGTTTTATTCGCCAATTGATATTCCATGTAATTGCCGCTTTTTTCGAGATAAAAAATATCACCGGCAGACGTTCTGTATTGTTTGGTGCCGCTTTTTATCATCAATATACTTTTGTTATTTTCCGGGGCTTCCGGTCTGTTTTGCAGCAATTTTCCTATTGTTTTTGAAAATCGTTCCAAACTGATGGGCTTCAATAAATAATCAACGGCTTCTACATCATAACTTTCTACGGCGTATTCAGGATAGGCAGTAGTGAAGATGATCTTAGTATTTTTATTAACCATTTTGGAAAGCGAAATGCCCGACAAATGCGGCATATTGATATCCAGAAACAATAGATCGACCGGGTCTTTGCTCATAAATTGGAAAGCTTTGATCCCGTTTCTAAACGTACCGACCAATTCAATGACGCTGAAATGACTCAGGTAACTCTGAATTAGTTCAATAGCTTTGGGTTCATCGTCTACTATAATTGCCTTCATTTGTCGTTTTTATGTCTCCCCTTACAGGGGGAGATTTAGTGGGGGTTATTTACAAGTCTTCTCAAAACTACAAATTAACCCTTCTTCTACTGTAGAACCGGTATGAAATTGCCGTTTTTTGGTATGAATCCCGATAAAATTTTCTTTTGTCAAATTAGTTGCTTTTGAGAGCCTAATCTATGCATTTCATACCTTTTGAAAGAAAATAGGGTTAAAGAATCGTTGTTTTAAAGCTTCATTTATTAAAAGCAAAAGGCATGATAAACCTCAACAAAATCAATAAGATTTATGATGGATTGGCAGGAAAAGTCCACGCGTTGAAAGACGTTACGCTTCAAATCGAACACGGAGAAAGCACCGTGATCATCGGTAAATCAGGCAGTGGAAAATCTACTTTACTCAATATTTTGTCGGGAATTGATCGCCCGCAGTCGGGCGAATTGACCATCAACGGTGAAAATCTGTTGGCGCTCAACGAAAACCAATTGGCAAAATGGCGTGGTAAAAATGTAGGCATCGTTTTTCAATTTTATCAATTGCTGCCCACACTCTCGGCAATGGATAATATTGTTTTTGCGATGGATATGGTCAACAGCATTCCTAAAAAAGACCGAAAACAACGCGCTCTTTCCCTATTGGCAGAGGTAGAATTGGCCGAAAAAGCCCATAAATTCCCCAATGAGTTGTCGGGCGGGGAAGTGCAACGAGTAGCCATTGCCCGGGCGTTGGCCAATGATCCGCCGATCATCATTGCTGATGAACCTACGGGCAATTTGGACAGCAAAACGGGCGAACAAATCTATTCGTTGTTTCAACGCCTGAAAGAAAAAGGTAAAAACCTGATCATCGTAACGCACGAAGACATTTCAAAGCGAAAATTTGACCATGTCATTACCATTCAGGACGGGATTCTCAATAATTTCAAAGCAACTGTATGAAAAACATCGTTCTATTTCTGATAAAAAGCTTTTGGCTGACCAAAGGAAAATTGTTTTTGTGTCTTATTTCGGCCCTTATTTCTGCCCTTGGCATCAGCAGTGTTATTTACAGTTTTGAAATGACGGAAAGGGATTTCAAAGAGAATTTTGCAAAAACCAATCCCGTCGATATTGTCCTGCATTTGGACGGTGTCACCAACGATTTGCTTACTGATTTGAAGCAAAACAAAAATGTAGCCGCGTTGGAAAGAAGAGAAACTCTTTCAGGAAAAATCAAAAACAACTCAGGCAATTGGATGTTTTTGACGCTCTACGGTGTGGAAGACATCGAAAAGCCTCGTATCAGCACTTTTGACATTCAGGAGAAAAAAGCCACTTCGGGAAATTGGTTATTTATTGAAAAAAGCTGCGCCCAATTTGTCAACGACATTGGAGAGAAACTGGAGATTCAACTGTCAGGCCATCAATCGGTTACGTTTCTGAATACGGGCAAGGTACACGATGCGGGCCTGCCTCCCGGAACGATGGAACAAGCCGTTTATGGCTATACATCACTCAAGAATTTGGACAGTTTGGTACAGTTTAGCGAGCAACGTTTTCTGGTAAAAGTAAAACCGCAGAGCCTCACCAAAGCCGGCTTGCAGCGCATCGGAAAAGAGTTGGCAGCATTGGTCAAAAACAAGGGTGGTGTGGTAAAAGCGCTGCTTATTCCGCCGCCGGGAGAGCACCCGCATCAAAACATTGTGAATGGTATTTCCTTTCTATTGAAAATATTCGGGTTTATCATTTCTATTTTGGGCATTATTCTGCTTTCCCTCATTTTGATTACGTGGCTTCATCCGCAAATTTCCAATATCGGCATTATCAAAACGTTAGGCGGCTCTACCCAAGCCATTCTGTTGAGCTACTTTACGGTGCTTTTGATCATCATTGGCACTGGCTTGGTGATCGGTTTGCCGTTGGGTTACAAAGTGGGGCAATTGTACAGCGGAATGATTGCCAAGATTCAAAATTTCACACCTGTCAAAACAATGTTACCGCTGAAAATGCACTTGTTAGCTGTGGCTGTCTCGTTTGTTTTGCCGTTTTTAGTGGCGGCTATTCCTTTGGTGAATGCTTCAAGAATGACGGTTCAAAATGCGTTGAGTCAGGTTTTTCACATTCCCAATCGAGCCTTATTTAAAATTACTCAGTCGATTTTGCCGGCCGTTTCGCTCAAATACGGAATCAATAATTTGTTTAGGAGCAGTGTGCGCACGGTGCTTATTTCGTTATTATTGATCATTGGTTTTGGCTTATTTATTACGGGAGCCAATTTGAAATATTCCATCAAAGAAGACTTTGACAGCCTTAATAAAAACGCCTATTATAACATAAATGTATTTTTAAAAGACACACTTCAGGGCGATTTGGCTTTTGTAGAAAAACTCCCGTTCGTAGAAGCGGTTTCTTACATTTCAAGAACAAGCGGATCTTTCCGATTGCAGGGGCAAGCCTTTCCCGAAAACAGCGGGTTAAAACTACTTCCACCCGATTATGTGCTGGCAAACTCCCTGTTGATTTCAGGAAAAGTGAAAAAAGACTGCCACAACTGTGTTTATATTTCCATGAAATACCAATCCGATTTTAAGAATACAGCCTTGGGAGATACCATTTTGTTCAATGCAAATGGAGAAGAAAAGGCGTATATCTTTTCGGGAGTAGTAAAAGATATTGGCACCGGTTCTCCTTCTCTTTACAAATTTAATGATGTAAAAAATAGAACATATAGAGAGTTGGCAGTTAAAGTAAAAGACGGTTTTTCGCTCGAAATGGCAAAAGAAAAAATAGATACGGTGTGTTTGAAAAATAAGGTAGAAGTAAGGGCGATGTCAGACGCAACTACCCGAAGAATTGCGCTGGAAAATCATTTGGAACCTACTATGAAAATCATCGCGGCCACGAGCATTTTTACCATACTCGTAGGATTAATAGGAATGCTGATTGCCATCAGTCTTTCGTTGCAGGAACGTATTCGGGAAACGGGCATTATGAAGGCGTTGGGCGGAACCGCAAGTAATATTTCAAAGCTTATTTTGGTTGAATATGGCGCGGTATCAGTTGTTTCTATCGCTTTTGGCGTTGTTCTTTCTTTGGTTCTTACGTCAGTTTGGGGAAACATTTTGGGGACGTTGATTTTAGGCTCACCCATTGTGGCATTGATCAATGTACCTTATCTCATTATCTCCATCCTTCTGCTTTTATTGATTCTGACTTCAATCATTTGGTTGTATAGTTACACCAAAGTGAAACAGAGTTCGAATGCGCTTTTGAACCAGGTGTTTTGAAGAACCCCACCTAAATCCTCCCCTGTCGGGAGGACTTTATTTAGTTGCCAGTCCATTAAAGTCTCCCCTGTATGGGAGATTTAGTGGGGTTTTATACCGAGGTTGTTATCCGGTAAAGTCCTCCCGACAGGGGAGGATTTAGGAGGGGTTTTCTACTTCAATTTCTAACAAAACTTCAAAGTTTCCGTTCCGATTTATTTCCAAATGGTGCCGATGAGGATACACCAAATTCAATCGCTTTTTGGAAGATTCGATTCCCATGCCGCTGCCTTTCAATTGCTGCATGGTTTCGTGGATTTGGTTGATGCAGCTAAATTTGATTTTTTGGTCATCTGTCAAATCAAAAACGACTTTGATATTAGATATTTTTTCGGGTTCAACGCCGTATTTGAACGCATTTTCAATGAAGGGAATAAAAATGGCGGGTTCGATCAACAGCATTTCGTTGTTTCCGAGCACCTGTAATTGAAAATCCAATTCTTCTTTTTCAAACCGCAATGCGTGTAATTCAGCAAAGTTTTGGATAAATTCTATTTCCTTCCGAATGGGGATTTTTTCATCGGCCGTGTCTACTACCACGTACCGTAATAATCCCGATAGACGCTCAAAAGCCGTTGCCAACGCAGGGTTTTCTTTCTGATTGACCATTGAAAGCAGATTGTTCAACACATTAAATAGAAAATGTGGATGCAACTGTGAGCGGAGAAGATTCAGTTCTGCCTGCGTTTTCTCCAGTTCCAATTTTTGATTTTTGCTTTCCGTAATGATCCAAATTTTACCGGTGGCATACGTAATGGAAGCCGTAAAATAGAAAATAATAATACCGCTGCTTAAGAGCAATGACACCGATTTTTGATGGATGCCGAAGATATGATGTTGGAAAATGTTGAAAGCAAAATTGGCAGCCACGAAAAGCAGCAATGATTTTAGAATAATGTTGCCCATTTTTTTGCCGCGCATCAAGCCCAAAACAAGGGTGAAATTAGCATAAAACAGCACACAGGAAATGCCGATCAGCGCCAGTAATTTTATAAAAATGGCCTCATTTCGGGTAGTGACGAACGTGTCATGGCCATTGATGGTTTGTACGGCGATCGTATGAGTCGTATAATGAGTGATAATAATAAGACCCGTAACGATCCAAAATGCACTGTTGCCCGCTATTTCTATTCCTTTTTTTGACATACTTCAAAGCTACTGAAAATAGGTTTTGGATGGATTGATTTGGTACGGAAGCCGTTGTTTATGGTATGAAATGCGTCAAACAGCGCCTTTTCTTATGTGCCAGGATGTTTGCTTTAATTGTGAGCCTATTCCTGTAACCAATGATTGTATTTTATATTGTACCACTTTGAGACAATAACGTGATTGTACAGGACAGGGATAGTATAAAACGATTATAATTTTGAACTTACAAAAGAATCCGGATTCGCTATACTTGTATTCTGCTTCTGAAAAAATCAAAATTATATGAAGAAAATTGTCATTGCTTCCCTCCTCTTGTTATTCCTTATCGGCAATGCGTTTGCCGGTGTTGTCATTGAAAATTTAAAAGTGGATCAACAGGAAAAACCGTTGGGAATAGATATTTCCAATCCGCATTTCAGTTGGCAAATGAAGGCATTGGACGCCAAAAGAGGGTATTCTCAAAAAGCCTATCAAATTGTGGTGACCGATGCGGGTAATCAGATCGTATGGGATTCTAAAAAAGTAAATTCAGACCTTTCCAATGGCATCGAATATGCCGGAACTCCTTTGAAAGCCACCACGCGCTATACGTGGAAAGTGACAGTTTGGGACAATTCTAACGCAACAGTCTCAACTAGTTCGTGGTTTGAAACGGGCCTGATGAATCCCGACATTTCGGCGTGGTCGGGGGCCAAGCAAGACGTTGCCCGATGGATTGGCGGAGGTGATGAGGATCTGGTTTTCTATTCGCATTATTTATCGGTGTTTAAATTTGAATACGGTCTTCAGTTGGATAAGGCTTCAAATTCGACCAAAGCGGCGTTTGTTTTTGGTGGAAATGACAAACGCCTGATGAAGAAAGATTTAAATTTGTTGAACGTAGAAAACGCTCAAAATCAAAGTTATATCGCGTTTGAATTGGACATTTCAGGCGTGAGCGATTCACCCGAAGGATTGGCAAAACTCCATATATTTCGAGTAGGTTATACACCGAATGATAAAGCCGATGTACCTTTCAAAAGCCTTGAAATTCCGCAAAAACTCATCAACAATGCCAATAAATACGAAAAGCATAAAGTAGTTGTAGAATGCAATTTCGGTCTGTTTGAGATTTTCGTTGATGGAAATACCAATGACAATAAACTGAAAGAAAAAACCGCCGGGCCATCGTCTGCTTTTGCTGCACGGGGCTTTAACCTAAACCCCGTGGGAAGTGGAAATAACTTCATTAGTTTTCCGATGTTGGCAGATATTGGCTTTCGGGTTGGGGATAATCAAACAGCACATTTCTCGGAAGTTGTTATCAGGAATTATCGTTTCCCTTCCAATGCCTTGTTCACTGAAAAACTTAATGCGGCTTCTTATACGGGTATTTTCAAATCCGCTAATCTGACAGTTGAAAATGGCGCGTATAAGATCAAAGGCAGTACCCTGATTTTGGCCGACCCAAGCAAAAACGCCGCGCCCATGCTCAGAACCACTTTTGCAACACAGGCAAAGCCCATCAAAAACGCTCGTTTGTACGTAACGGCGCGGGGAATTTACGAAATGTACCTGAATGGAAAACGCGTGAGCAATGATTACTTCAACCCGGGCCTGACGCAGTACAACAAAAACCACATGTACCAAACGTATGATGTGACAAGTGCTTTAAAACAGGGAGAAAAAAATGCCGTTGGCGCTTGGTTGAGCGAAGGTTGGTGGAGTGGAAATATTACGTTCAGTGGTGAAAGTTGGAATTACTTCGGCGACCGTCAATCGCTATTGAGCAAATTGGTGATTACGTATGCCGATGGTTCTGAGCAGCTTATCACCTCAAATCCTACAGATTGGAAGTTCTTTAACGATGGCCCGATTCGCTACGGAAGTTTTTTTCAGGGAGAAGTGTATGATGCCCGTAAAGAAGCTTTGGTAAAAGATTGGTCGTTGGCTTCCTACAATGATAAAGGTTGGAAATCGGCCGTAGAAGTACCTTTGGAAGGTACAGCCTATAGCGGGACTTTTACTGATTTTATGGGCAGAAAGTCTTCGTTGGAGTATAAAGATTTCAAACTAATTGGGCAAATGGGCGATAATGCAAGCATCGTCAAAACGCTGACTGCCCGCAGTGTAGAAGAGGTTCGCCCCAAAGTTTTTGTCTATGATATGGGGCAAAACATGGTAGGTGTGCCGCAAATTCAGATAAAAAACGGTAAAAAAGGACAGGAGATCATCCTGCGTTATGCCGAAGTAAAATACCCGAAATTGCCTGATTACAAAGGCAATGAAGGAATGGTGATGATGGAAAACATCCGTGCGGCGCTCACACAAGACACTTATATTCTGAAAGGCGGCGATGAAACCATTCAACCTCGTTTCACTTTTCACGGGTATCGTTATGTAGAAATTACGGGCATTGACCAAGCCGTTGCGGCAACCGATGTAAAAGGCTTGGTCATCAGTTCGATAAACAGCCTCTCGTCAAGTTATGAAACCTCCAATGAGTTGGTTAATAAACTTTGGCAAAACATTACGTGGTCGCTTCGCAGTAATTTTCTTTCCATCCCCACCGATACACCGGCTCGCAATGAGCGTATGGGTTGGAGCGGTGATATTTCGGTGTTCTCACGCAGCGCCACTTACCTGACCAACGCCGATCTGTTTCTGAGAAGACACCTCTTGGCGATGCGCGATGTGCAGGCCGAAAGCGGTCGCTTTACCGACGTGGCCCCAATGGGCGGCGGTTTTGGCGGCACCCTTTGGGGAAGTGCGGGCATCGTGGTAGCGTGGGAAACGTATCAGCAATACGGCGATGTACAATTGCTGAAAGAGCATTACGACGCCATGAAGAAGTATGTACAATTTTTGGAAACAAAAGTTGACAAAACAAATGGCATTCTGAATGAAGGCCCGTTGGGTGATTGGTTAAGTCCTGAAAATGGCAAAAATGATAATACGCAATTTTGGATGTCGTATTATGCATACGATTTGGATATAATGAGCAAAGTAGCGTCCGTTCTGAATAAAACCGAAGATGCCACTGCTTTCAAAACAAGGCGTGATGAAATTAAGAAGGTTTTTAATGAAATTTATGTGGATAAAACCTCCCACAGGACTATTAAATCGGGGGTAAAAGCGGCGCGTATGGGCCCTCCCGGACAACAACAGGCTGAACAAAAATCGGATAAAGGACAGTTGGTGGATACGCAGGCTTCTTACGCCATTTCGTTGGCATTGGGGATGTTCAATGAAGAAAATAAGCCGTTCGCTGTCAAGTATTTAAACGAAGCCATTCAACGAAAAAACAAAGACGATGAAGGCATCGAACGCCCAGAATATTCGTTGATGACAGGCTTCATCGGCACGGCGTCTATCTCCGAAGCGCTTTCTGAAAATGGCAATCACGACATGGCCTACCGACTGTTGCAGCAACGCAATTATCCTTCGTGGCTGTATTCGGTGGTCAACGGAGCTACTTCGATTTGGGAACGTCTCAATTCATACACCGTAGAAAATGGATTTGGCGGCAACAACAGCATGAATTCCTTCAACCACTATTCGTTTGGGGCGGTGGCGTCGTGGATGTATAATTACTCGTTAGGTATTCAGCGAAGTCCCGAAAGTGTGGCTTTCAAACAAATTATCCTAAAGCCAACGCCCGACCCTGACAAAGTAATGACTTGGGCAAAAGGTTATTATGATTCTGTCTATGGTAAGATAAATAGTGAATGGAAATGGGAAAACGGAAAATGGACGTACAAAACCACCGTTCCGCCCAATACGTCGGCTACACTTTATTTACCTGCCAAAAGTGTCAGCCAAATCACTGAAAGCGGCAAAAGTATTGCCCAATGGAAAGGCATTAAACAGGAGAATGGAAATATTGTACTTCCACTGGTTTCAGGCGAATATTCATTTGAGATAAAAGAATAATTTTTTGCTTGTCGGAAAAACCTATAAGGTCTGTTTGTGACGATAAACAGACCTTATAGGTTTAATTCGTAAAATCATCGGCATAAACTACTTCTCCATTCAATGTCTCTAATTTTACAAAATCAACTTCGCACAATCCATTGGAAATAAATCCCATTCCGGTGATATTGCCCGTCGTTTCCTTAAATGGCGCTGACAACACCTTTTTGCCATTTATAACTACGGTCGCTATCTTATTTTTAACCAGCATCTCAAATAGCTGCCATTGTTCAACGTCGCTTCCAAGGGCAGAAAGGTCGTTGGTTTGTCCGCGCAAAATCGTTTCTCCAAATTGAGCGTTCAGTGTATGGGCGCAGCCCGGGGGCGTGCTTGAAAAAAACAAAAAGTGATGTTGGCAATACACCTCACACATCACGATCGGACACGCATTCTTTTGGATATTTTTTACCCGTACTTTCGTCGTAAATCTGAAATTATCGGCGGGAAACGAAAGAGGATTGGAAATAAATGCATAGTTATAATATCGTTCCGATGCAGGATTGATGTCGTTTTTTAACAGACCTTCCAACGTTAAGCCCATTACTCCCGTTTTTGTGGGTTGTTCAAACTGTAGATAAGAGGGAATTTCCTGAAACAACGTTTTTTTTGCGTAAAAAAACCATCCTTTCGTGGGAATGCTTACGCCGATGGTTTTGATGATTTTATCATTGGCAATAAGTTTTGCGGTATGATAACCGGGCTCGTAATAAATGTCGGTCAAGGTGTGGCTGTTTCTGTCGATTTTTACCCTTTTGCGTTTGTCCCAAGATTGTTGAATAAAAAAACTGTCGGCTTCCACTTGACTCACATCGTACGTAAAAACGACCGTGTTGGGAATGGCGTCGGGTGTGGTCTTTTTGATGGTAAATACAACCGGCGGAGTAGCTTTTTGACTGATTTTATAAATAAAGACAGCCACTGAAATCAAGAAAATGATCGCGCTCCCAATGCCGATAATGCTAAAGGAAAATTGACGTTTTTGCGGTTTAGAAACGTGATGCGGCGTTTCATTGACAGGTATTTCTTCCCGTTTTTTGACCTTAAAATCCTGCCAATTTTCATATCCCAAATAGGCAGTAATGGCATTCAATGTAGCCGTTTGCGGAAGTTTACTGAACTGACCGTTGAACAACCTTTTGAGAGTAGAAAGGCTAATGAGGACAGTGGTTTTCTTCTCTATTTCGGCAGAGATAAATTCCAGATCCCGTTGTTTGAGCGACCGGACATCAGCATAGCCCAGTTTACTGCTTATTTCAAAAAGACTTGTTTGAATTAACTCGCGGTCGGTCATGGATTTTGAATGCTTTTTGAACGTCTTTTGGCTTTAAAATTACGTTTTCTGTGCCGATTTTTGTTCAAAATTAATGTTTCAGCGATTTTCTAAACCTACTAAAACCATGAAACCCTTTACTAAAACCGTTCTTTTAACGGGTCTTATTGCAGGTACTTTAGACTTGGCATCGGCCTTTTTGGTCCAATTCCTAAAAACCGGCAACTTTCCCACGAAACTTCTGCACTACATTGCCGGAGGCGCACTCGGCCTGGAAACTTCCATGAAAGGCGGTGTTGAAATGATGGGGTTGGGCCTGTTTTTTCATTATTTCATTGCCTTTTCTTTCACTTTATTTTTCTTTCTGATCTTCCCTAAAATTAGTTTTCTGCAACAAAATAAATACTTTACGGCTTTTCTGGTTGGTATCTTTATTTCATTGGTAATGGAGTTGGTGGTATTGCCGCTTTCACGTCTGCCTCAAAGTGGCGCCATCAACTGGACCAACAAGATCATTGCAACGAGTGTGCTTATTTTGGCACTTGGGGTTCCTATTTCACTTCACGCTTTTGCCTATTTTCGAGTAAAGCAGTAAGTAAAATAGGTCACTTGGTAGCCGTAATAATAACTTTGTTTCAGTCATTATTACGAAATCTTTACTTTTGTGTTAATTTTTTAAGTCGCAGGAGTGGTATTTTGCGGCATTAGATAAAACGACACCCGGTGAAGCGCCTTAAAGAATTCCTATTTCTTTTCTCAATTTCTCTTTACAGTTTTCATTCCGTTGGACAAATAAGCAACATCAATAATAACAGCGGTGGGCTTCTCACCGACATGATTGATACTACTACGCGGATCGGAAGAAGTATGCTTTCGCTCAACAGCCGTTTTGGAAAAATAGGCTTTAGTGCCTATATGCAACCACAGTTTCAGTGGGCGGAGTCAAAAGGAGCGGCAGGAAATACCTTTGCGGGAGGCGATTTCGGGCCGTATGTTAATAGTCGTTTTCGTCTTCGTCGAGGTCGCTTTCGGACGGATTTTTCGCATTTTACCGACGATGGTAAACCGTCAGTGTATTTCGTCTTTCAGTTTGACGGTACTGAACGCGGTGTAAATATTCGCGATTTTTGGGGACGTATCTACGAAAACAAATGGGAATTGTTTCATTTTTCAACGGGCGTCATGGCGCGTCCGTTTGGACATGAAGTGTTGCTGTCTTCTGCTTTTCGAGAGTCGCCCGAGCGTGGGAGGATGTCACAGATATTGATGCCTACTGAGCGTGATCTGGGCATGATGGTTAGCTTGAACCCCAGAAAAGCCGGCTCAAAATTCAAATGGCTGGCCGTCGATGTGGGCATTTACGATGGACAAGGCTTAACGGGTACTGCCGAATACGATAACCATAAGGATATAATAGCACGTATCAGCTCAAAGCGCCGTGCCATAGGCTCATCCGGTGCTCGAATATCGTGGGGACTCAGCGGCTTTTTCGGAGGAATTACGAGCCAAAGCGCCGTGATGTATTCCACTAAAACATACGATGGAAAACCGGTTGTTGAAAAAGACTCTTCTTCCTCAAACATTGGTCGAAGTGCGGGTCGTAAATATTTCGGGGCGGATGTTCAACTTATTTTTCCCAATAAAAAAGGGCAAACAGAGTTTCGGGCAGAATACATGCGGGGTTCTCAAACTGCCACCGCCGCATCAAGCACAACGCCGGGCAGCTATCCTGTAACGAGTGCCGGAGCCCCTCAACCGCTTTATACGCGGGCCTTTGACGGTGCGTATTTTTATTTTCTTCAACACCTCGGCAGCCCAAACCACCAACTCATCTTAAAGTACGATTGGTATAATCCCAATACGAATGTGAAAGGAAAAGAAATTGATGCTAAGAATGGCTTTTCGGGCGCTGATATTCGCTTTGATACCTTTGGCGGCGGCTATATTTATTACGTCAATCAATACTTAAAATTGGTCTTCTGGTATGACCAACCCATCAACGAAAAAACAGCTATTAAAGGTTATGAAAATGATGTAAAAGATGGAGTGTTTACTTTTCGTACGCAGTTTAATTTTTAAACGAGGTTGTGAGCAACCTCAATGCAGGTTTTGAGAAACCTGCTGCACAAACAGTGCTGCTGTGCCGGCGGGCGGTGCGCCGCTGCAATTCTTAAAACCGCCAACCGGGTTGCTCACAACCTCAATGCTTAACGTGCACAGCGCAGTTGGATTACTTCATTCGCTTTCAGTTCAACAGGATAACCTGCGATCAGGGTTGACCCTTTAACTGTCCGGGTTTGGCTTCCAATGGTTACTTTATAATTTTTGTCCTTCTCAATTGGAAACCACTCCTGAAATTGATTGATACGAGGGTAATCAAACGGCATATGCAGATGCTCACTGTGCCATTTGGAACCGAATATCAATTTTCCTTTCCACGCTTTGGAAGAAGTAACGGTTACGTACACATTGTTTTTGTCGGACACTGCACCGTAGATTATGTCAGCGTTCCAGTCAGAAATATGAATTCCTGCGGTTTTCCAAAGGGCATACATCAGGGAAGTGCGCGCAAAATTGCCGTCGCCATGCCAACCTTCAATGATGCCGTCGGGTTTTTGAAAATTCCAGAGCACTTTTATTTCGCTTTCCAGCCAGTCTTTTGTGCTTGTCACAGGCTCCCGCAAATACAGATTCAACGCTCCTTCAATGGCATCGGCATAACCATCGGCGCTGCCGCTTTCCCAATCGTGGTTACGATAATGAGCAGAAAGTGAGCCGAGTGTTTTTAAAGTGGCTTCCCGATAGGCCACCACGTGGTCGATCAGATAGACCGTGTAAAAAGCATTAAGGGTATAACCAAAATTATCAGCCAATCGCTTTTGGATGATCTCGCCCGTCAATGGGTTGATCTCGTCGTAAAAAAGGCCGTGTTCATTGCGACCTTTCGCCAAAATGGTGTCCAACATTTCGTGAACGTAGGGCTGCCACTGTTTCTTTTTGGCAGGGTTTGCAGTAGCCACTACCGCATATAGTTCGACCAAACCTGATACAATTTCGCAGCCATGATCACGAAGTCGCAATCGTTGCAGGGTACGAGTGGGCAAATGGGCATCGCTTAAATAATAATCACCGATCTGTATGCCCCATTGCAGCCATTTGGGATTGCGGGTGAGCCAATACATACGCGCCAGCACCTGCAACAAATCACCGCCCACTTCCACAACGGCGCTGTTTCCAAAAAAACTGCCTTTGATTTGGGTCGGCACATCCACGATTTTGTCCAAATCCTCCAAAATCCCTAACATCCGCTCCGACCAGGGACTTGGCCCGAGCCATTCGGTAAGTGGAATAAGGCCATCTTTCATGTATTCAGCACTGCCAAACACCACTTGACTGGTATCAATGATGGAATTCTCAAACCCTTTTTTGCAAAAAGAATAGGTATCCGGTAATCGTCCGATGCGCGAGGTTAGGTAGGTTTCAGTAGCGAGCATTTGACGCATTTTTCCTTCAAAAAGCGGCCGGTTCAACATTGCGGCGGTCATCACCATGAAAGGATAATTGTCGGCAGCAGCATCCCAGGCGTTCCAGATGCAGGTGCTTTGGGTAAGATTTCGCGGAATGAGTCCCGTCACAGAATCAGCTTTGGTGAGCCATCCCAACAAAAAACGGTGGCTTCGACGAAAAGCTTCGTTGGCGGCTTTGCCATTGGCGAGAGCTTGGTTGAAAGTGCTTTCTTTTTGTTGATTGGCAGATGATTGAGCGAAACTAAATTCCGCGAATAAAAATAACGCAATGGTCGCAAGTTTTGTGCTGATGGTCATTTGTCGGGCAGAAACCTTTATGGTTTGTTTAAGAAAAAACGTACTCATGGTTTTAACTTCGTAGGTTTCTCAACATCATTTTTCATTCGACGGGGCAAACGAAATACTTCTCCTTTTTGGTTGGAAAAATAAAGCGATGACTCCGATGCCTGGCGCGCATTTCCGTCGGCCCAAAAAGCGTAAAAATCAGGGTGGACATTGTGCGGGCGACGCACGTAAGAATGGTTATAAGCGCTGTCTTTGGTCAATAAACCTTGTTTTTTCCATGTTTTACCTTGATTTTCACTTATCCAAACCGCTAATTCACCACCCGTTCCGTAAGGCTGCGGACCTGCTTCGGTAGGGCCGATGATCTTCCACATAGTCTGATTTTCGACGTACAAAGAGCCCATGTCATAATTATGGTCGGAGATAGTAACGGCGTTTATTTCCCACGTTTTACCGTTCCAATAGGCTACTCGCCACGTATGCGGCCCTTGCTGCGGGCCGGGGTCGGGGCCTTTGCTCGTGACGTACAGAATGATCGGATGTCCATTGCCGTCGTAAGCCACGTCGTTGATGTATACATTCAATCCTTCCGAACGGTATTCTTTGACCAAACCGCCGTTTTGAGGAGTACTTAAAGGCAATTGCTGTTGCTCGCCCTGCGCATTTTGCCATGTTTTTCCAAAATCACTCGTTTCTACATAATATAGGTTGGTTCGATAGTCCAAACCCGCCGCCTTTTCGGTATCAGGGTGCATGTTAAAAGAGGTGCCGACTTTGTTTTTCCATTGCCCACTGGTTTGGTAATGACCTTCTTCAATGACGCCAATGTCCTTGATCTCAGACCATTTGACGCCGTCTTTACTTGTGACATATCCAATGGTACGACGCAGTTTGGTCGCTCCGTATTTCAGCATTCCACGCTCGTAGTGGGTCATTAAATGAATAAACCCTTTCCCTTTTTGATAATAACTTTGCAAATAGGAAAAATTGTCAAAAGGCATTTCTTTCCCTTCTTTGATGTATGTAGGGTTGATTTTGTCAAAGGCGCTGATATCAAAAGGCTTTCGGCTGCGGTGCATGTACGAAGGTCGCTCCACACCGTGCGAGGTCGAAAATAGCCAAATATAACCTTTGTCGTCTATGTTCAGCACAGGGTTATCGTGGGCGTCGTCGGTGGCTTTATCAAGAATAATGGTTGGTCGCGCTACTTTTCCCGTAACGTGGTCAAAATATGAAACCTCATGTAACAGGCTTGGTCTAGCCTCTTTTGAGGCTCCTCCGAAGCAAAAAAAGGTCTTTTTTGCTTCCGGGCTGTAAACCGCAAAAGGGCTGTGATTGGAAGGATACGTGCCCAAGCCCCCGCTGTATTTGTGGACGTATTCGTTGTTGAGTTTCCCGATAAAATACCAAATACCTCGAAAACCATCATCCGTTTGGTTAAGGGTTTGGGCGTGTACGGGTGCGCTAAGAAACGTCGGCAGGGTTTGGAACCCTGCCGACGTTAGGACTACAAAAAGCCACTTTTTCATGAATAAAGGATTGAGCTTTGGCGATTTTATTTTTTCCAATCTTTCAGCGATGGAATTTTGGTGTCTTTGTTGACGGTGATTCCTTCAGGAATTAATAAAACATTGACAGTACTGTTAGTATTGGCGGGTAAAGCTACCTCAAAACCTACGAGCATGGTGCCGGGATTGGCCGCGTCGTAGTCATTCGGCGGTTGAGTAGACCATGTTTTAAGCGTCACGTTGGCGGGTTCCAGCACTTTCAATTGGAGTTTTTTGCCTTTTTGGGTCAATTCCGCCGTTCCGTTTTCGGTAATGCGTACCTCGGCAGGAGTCAGCATGACCCATTTTACGGTAGTTGGCTTGTCGGTGGTGGTAATCTCATCTTTGACGACTACATATTTTTCGTCGACAATAGCAATGCCGCGATTGGCGGAGGTAATCACATTTTTATACACAGCGGTCATATCGGTCATAGCACCCAAGAATGAAAGCTTGTTGACCTTTCCCGAAATGGGCGCGTAGCCATCCACCCGTTGTAATTCGTTGTTGAACGTAAGGGTGCTGTGTGCGAAATTATTGTAGCGGTATACGCGCCAACGCTCGGCATCCTGCTCTCTGCCCCACAATTTTACGCCTTTTGATTCCAAGGTCTCGTAATCCTGCATGCCAAAATCCATTGACCAGCGTTCGCCGTTGGCATCCATCACAAACGAGCCAATGTCCATGTGGCCGTGGCTGACGGAGGGAGAGCCGCCTTTGAGGCCGACGTAAATGGCATTGGGATCACTCCACGACGACCGCATCATAGCAACGGGGTTTTTGCCCTGCCCTGTCCAAAATAACTGCTTCGGCTCTTTGGTTTTATCCAAACTGATCCCTTCTCCCCAGAGCATGGCGGCGGGCAAAATTCGGTTTCCGGCCATTGAATTTTCGCCTTTTTCCAACATACTTTTTTCGATGTACAACAACGAATAATCTTTGGTGCGATTGGCAAACCAGAACATCGCCGGGCTGAGACTCAATCCATTGCCACTGTCGGAATAATTAAAATTTTTGCCCGACGGGCCTGCCATGTTTTCCAGATAAGCCGCTGTATTGAGAAAACCGGGCGCACTTGACAGACCGTAATCACTGCCCAATACTTTTTGAATAGCGCTGATAAACAAGACGTTGAAGCTCGTTCCGTAATTCCAATAACCATAACCTTCGGGATAAGCGCCGTCGGGTTTGTAATCTTCCATCGGTAATTTTATGGACTCAATGGCGCGGTCAATGATCTGCTTGGCCAACTCAGGATTTTCTTCATAAATGGCCAACGCACCGTAAGACATGCCGGCGTTGCAGACCTGATTCCAGTTATTGGTGACTTTCAGCCAACTGTTGTATTTTGAATCAAAAGACGGCTCAATGCCTTTTTTCAGGATGGCTTCTTTCAGGATCGGCAAAGAGGATTTTTGCAGGTCGTGATACAACCAATCGTACCCGATGGATACGGCCATGGTCATCTCGCCCACGTCCAAAAAATGGGAAGGGTTCCAGTCGCTGAAACTCGTAACGGCCAGCAATTCGGATTCAGCCCGTTTGAGGTATTTTTCTTCGTGCGTTGTGCGCCAAGCGTACGATAAAAAGAAAATACGGCGCAGCGCCTCCCGCGAGGTCGCAAGCAGACGGCGGCCGATCTGAATGCGTTCCAATGTGGGTGTAGCAATGAGCTTATCGCATTCACTAAGGATGACACCGTGGATCTTCGCCCAATTTTTATCCGTCGTAAAATTTTTCTGAATGCTTTTCTCTTCCCCTTTCAAGAGCAAAATGCGAGGATGATCGGGAAGTTTACCAACGTTGGTGAGGTGTTTAAGTTGAGAAAAAACAGTGGTTGTCATCAACAGGCAAAACACTGATAAATAGATAGAAAGCGGCAATTTTTTCATTGTATGAAATGGTAAAAACGTGTGGTTTTGTTCAAATGATAGATCGTTAATATTTTAATTGAGCCGTTGCTTCGGCGTATTCTTTGGGTGAAACTTTATAGCCCCACTTGTCAAATTCGGGACGTTGATACGCTTTGGAGGCCATTTTTAACAGAATCACCATTTGGTCCTGAACGGGGCTTTTGAGCTGTTTATATTCCCATTTCTTTTCTCCCGTTACATAAGGAGAAAACCAATCAAAGGCTTTCTTCAGACTTTTTCCGTCGGACGTTTGGTAATTCCAGAGGTCGATGTTCAGCTTTTTTGCCATCGTTGCCAATTCAAAGAACCCTCTCAAATTCATGGTTGCGTAGTTGTAAGGGAGCGTACGGGCCAATTCATGCGGTTGACTTCCGTCGGGTTGCAGTTGTTTTTGCAAACGAACTTTAGCCGTATCAAGCTGACTTTTCGCCAATGAAGTATTACCCGTAAAAAGAGAAAAAGCAACTACCTGCACGCTGTAATACGTTCCGTGATTGTTGTGCTCATCGGCCTCGTCTTTGCCTACTGCACTTGTAACCAACCAATTATCATACGCTCCAATCCACGCTTTGAACTGCTTTTGAGCGTTGCTGTCCCAATATTTGGACGTTGAAATGAGCGTAGTGGCGTCGCAGACTTTGCCTAATTCGCGGGTTTCAATGATGCCGATGCCCCGGCCGGTATTGATGCCCGGAATGCCTTGACCGAAATTCAAATGCGGATTCATTTTAGTCTTTTCGTCCAAAAACCAAGCTTTTATTAATTGTGCCGTGCGTTGGGCGTATTGGTCTTTTCCCGTATAGAAATAAGCCAACGACAAAATTTCGGTCTCGCTGATAAGTTCGCCCAATTGGTCATGGTCGGTGATGCCGTTGATCTCGGGATTTCTGTCACCGTCTTTGCGGATGTATGGTTTTCCGTCGGGCTTGGCAGGGTCGGGCCACCAATAGGGCGCCTGCGACATATAATCGTGTTTGTCGCCACTTGGCGGGGATTGCGTTTTGTGCATCACCGAATACACTTCTTCCTTTTTAGCTAAACGATCAGCCTCTAAGATCAATTTTTTATAAGCTGTCGCCAACGCAGTATCACCGGAAGCGATTCGTTTTTTGTTTTGCGCCAACGTTTTACCATCCATCAATACGAGTTCAGAAACCTGTTGGCACATTCCCGAAACGGAAACCGCCAAACTTAGTATAATCGTCAAAAAATGCTTCATTTTTGAGATAGAATGTAAGTGTTATAAGTAAACCATAAGAATCTGTTTGCATTATTTTGTTTGACGGCAGCGGCCGACCGCCCCATCCGGGGTCAGATGTTTGTAGAAAACAGCATATTCTCTACAAATATGTGACGGCAACGGCCGACCGTCCCGGATGGGGTCAAACAACCTGCAAATAATTTAAACTAATTTTGAACAGGTACTTAGACTAATTAGAATTTATATTCAACGCCTGCCGGCAGGGGCTCTACTTTCAGTTTCATCCATTTGCCTTCAATCTTTATGACTACGATTTTGTTGTCTTTGTCGTAGAACATCGTACCGTCAGAACTGTCTTTTAATTCCTTGAAATTGACGTATTTTGCATCGGCCTGATAGTTAGGCTCGTCATCACCCTGAGGCTTGGTTTCGGATAAATCTTCTTTGCCGATTGCGCCCAATGTGAAGGCATTTGTCAGGCGCAATGAACCGTAGAATATTGCCTTGTCCCGACCAAACAAAAAGGAATGTTGACGTACGTCAGAGCCGATTTTAAACCAATTGTAAGCCTGTTCGGAATGGTTGTAAGTGGTGCCGTAATAGTAGAGTTCGGCTACGGGTTTTTCCAGTTCAACGTGCTTATTGACCAACATTGTGATCCGCGATTTATCATCCTTTGCGTAACCTTCAAAAACGTGATAGCCCCACCGTTTTTTGTTCCGTTCTTCGGCATTTCCTCTTACCTGAATCATGTAAGGAGTTGATAAAATGCCGTTAACCGTTGTGTACATGGGCGCGACAGAAGGTGTAAATCCAAAGCTATAGCCTCTTTCCTTCCATCGGTACCAACTCGTGTCTACGTCGGAAGCAATTTCAATGCGATTGAGTTGAGGATTACTTTCACTCGGTATGATCGAAATGTATTTATTAGGAAAACCGAGGCCGGGCGTTTGTTGGCTATAAGATGCTTTTGAAAGGCCAAAGAGCGTCAGTAACAGGATTATCTTTTTCATAAATAGCAGAAATTGTGAGATAGATAAAAAAGATAAAAGCCCCGGATTTATCCTTTAGGCGTCAGTTTAATAATTATTTTTACCTGTCCCGACTGATTGGGAAGCCTGAGCATCAGGCGACTGTTGCCCGTATTGAGTTTTTCAGGCGCTTTTTGTACCGCCGATTCCACCGTAAATTCAGCGCCCACGGGCGAAATGATCTCAGCTTCAAGGGTTCGGGTCGTGATCGTCGCGTTCCGCAAAACGGCTTTTCCACCTTTTACAATTTCAATTTGATTGGCCGTGGTCATGCCCCACGCTACTTCGGTCGATTTGGTAAGGGCGTGATTATCTTCAATCAGAAAAGCTTTTCGGTTGTCGATCATGCTGATCTTGCGGGTGCTTTTAGACGAAAAATCACGATAGGCTTCGGTCAGATCAAGCGTAGCTGAAGGCGTTGAATTATTGAGATCGGTTGCTGAAAAACTCGCTTTTGCCAATTCATATTGGTTTTTATTGCCCAACAATGGCACATTATGGCTGAAAGAATTGAGGCGATAATACGACCAACGTTGTCCGCCTACGCCCATCGTCCAATAACCGGGCAAATTATAATCATCCGATCCTAAATCTCTTGCCCATCGTACACTGCCTGCTTCCAATTCAAAATTTCCCAGATCAAGATGCGAATGTTCTGAGCCGTTTACCCCGCCTTTGATACCCAACCAAAGTGCATTGGGATCGTTCCACGCACTCCGAAACGTGACCAGTTCTACTTTTCCTTTAAAATAATTATCCAAACTTCGAACGGGAGCATCGGTGGTAGGCGCTTTGTACCACAACACATGATGCGGCTGAGCTAACAAAGCACGACTTTTAATGACTTCGTGTAAATAATTGGAAATGTTAGGGTTATTGTAAATCCGTGCCAAGTAAAAGAATGCTTTTGACGCATCGGATTTAATGTTTTCACCCGCATCGGCAAAATTTAAAAAGCCATACGTAGGGGAAGTACAGATCATCGGAACCAAACCCGTTTCTTTCAGGCCGGCCGATTTTTCCAGATCGCCCATTGTTCCCAATGCCGATTGCAGCGCCGCCATGCCGTAGACCAAATACTCCGTGGCGTAGCTCCAATAGGCGGGGCCTTCGTACCAAAGTCCGTCGGGAGCGTAGTTTTTGAGCGCTATTGGCAGGTTTTTAATGGCTAACGGAATAAAATCGCTTGCGTAAGAAGGGTCGGTTTCGGCTATGGCCAACGCACCCACGATAAGGCCGCCGTTGCAGACCTGATTCCAGTTGTTTTCAGCATTGTGCCACCATTCTGAATTGTAGCGTTTGCGGTACTCATCCAGTCCATGCTTTTTCATGCCCGCCCGAAGTACTTCACGGTCTGCCTGGCTTATGTCGGCATACAACCAATCATAACCAATAGCAACCCCGTGAAGCATTTCGGCGACATCTAAAAAATGGGATGGATTCCAGTCGGAAAACGCGCAGACTGTTTTGAGATTATCGAGGGCGGCGGTCAGGTATTTTTTATCGTTGGTAAGTCGGTAGCTTAAGGCCAGATGCGTGACGCGATTGAGCAATTCACGACTGACACTCAACAGGCGCGGGCCTTCAAGTACTCGTTGAAGGGGCGCTTTGGTGATCATTGCATTGGCACTTGCTACTACCGCATTGATGTATTTGTCGAGCGTAGCGTCGGTTTTTCGTAATGTTTTGAGTTCTTCGACCCGTTCGTTGGAAAGCATCAAACGGGGATGCTCGGCTTTAATGTTTTTCAAAATGCCCGTAAATTCAGGCATGGGAACAGTCGTTTCCTTTTTTTGACACGAGGCTATTGCCAGCGGAGAGGCGATCAATAACAGGCAATAGACGAGTCGTTTCATAGTCAGACAGTTATTTGCATTTACCGTTGGATTTGACAAAATAGCTGCGATAAGCTTTGGATTTTGGGTCTGTACATCCTTCCAGATTCAACAGTTTTATGTTTCTGAAATCAATTTCCTGCCCTTCGCTCTGTAAGGCAATGAAGCCTTCTTTGAGCAACTTCCCATCAATTTTAAGGGCCGGATCATAGCGATTGGCTACCCCACCGCCAATTTGCGGTTTGGAATATTGCAGCACCGATTCGCCGTTGATCATGTGCGTAATCAGAGAATCGCCCAAAACGATGAGTTCGGCCTTCACCCATTCTTCTTTCGGATAGGTTTTGGAGGTAGAATTGATGCAGTGACGCGGGTCTTTTTTACCTTCAAAAATCACGTCGGTACCCGGTGAACACATGTTGCCCGTTGGGCGAGGTTTACCGTCAGCGAGTCCGGCCAAAAACTGCATCTCTACCGAGATCGGCCAATCCTGCTCTTTGGGCATGGTTTTGGGGTCTTGCGAATGGAACATTACGCCGCTGTTCAGCTCTGTATAACTTGGAGCATCTTTGCGCCAAATGCCCGTAAAACGATATTCTAAACTAAGGTGATAATAAGAATAAGGCGTGTTGAAGTACAGGTGACCGTACTTTTCATTGAATTTGTCGTATTGGTCGTAACGGACTTTTATCAGGCCGTCTTCTACCCTAAAGGTATTGGCGTAGTTGTCGCCGGTTTCGTAGTGGTGGATCTTTACCGTCCAATTTTTGATGTCTTTGCCGTTAAACAATGAGATCCAATCTTCTTTTTCTTTCTTTTTTGAAGGCGAGAAGGAGAAATTCCCGATGGCAATGAGAGCCAACAGGCAGGCAACTAATTTGGTGGAAGTAATGACAGGTTTCATGATGGTTCGCATTAGTAAGAATGTTAGAGTAAACTTTTTATTCCTTGTTAATGCTTCAAGATATTATTCACCTGCATTTACTATTGGTGTAATGAAGAGTTTTTATACAAACCACATAGGCACATAGGGCATATAGCAAAACTATGTGTTCTATGTGCCTATGCGGTTGCATTTTACCAGCCCGGATTTTGTTTCAGAGCAGGATTAAGAGCCATCTCATTGATCGGGAACGGCCACAGATAATCTTTGGCAGGGTCAAACTTGCGGAAACTTGATGCCTGTACCAAGATATAATTATCAGGAGTTAAGTTGGAAGCTACCGTTGTTCCAAATTCATCTTTGAAGAAGTACATCCCCAAAATAGGCTTCGGCATTTCGATCTCAGCGGTTTTCCAACGGAGAAGATCCCAATAACGGAAACCTTCCTGTGCCAATTCCACACGACGCTCGCGACGAATTTCTTCGCGCATGTCCAAGGCGTTTTTTGTAACAAAATCATTGGTCAATTTTGCGATCTTACCACGCGCCCGCAGACGGTTGATGGTCAACTCCAAGTCAGTGTCAGAGATTTTGCCGTCCAGTTCATAACGTGCTTCAGCGTAGGTAAGCAACACTTCAGCATAGCGCAGCAAAGGACGGTCGATCAACGATGCCTGTGTGTTCCAGTCGTCGAGGTTGGCGAATTTACGGAACATATAGCCCGTTTTATTGAATACCAAAGGAGCGATGGTGAAAATAGGCGTAGTGCTGCGGTAAGGGTCGCCACGTTTCATCACCGTCAAATTAAGACGGTCGTCACGGTTGGTGAAAATTTCAAGCGTATTTGTGGGAGCTTTGTACAATGGCGATTTAGTGATCGGCAAACCGTCTACCATCAGGTAAGAATCTACTAAGCTTTTGGTTGGGCTTTCATTCCCGTTTTCGAGAGAACCACGGTAGTAATTATGCACACTGACGCGGTCGGTCGTTGTTACTCCGTACTGACGAACGATGATGTTCTCACGATTGGCGCGACCTTCACCCGCATACTGGAACAGGTCGAAATAAGAACCTGCAAACAGATCATGTTGCTTGCTGTCTATCACCGCTTTTGCCGCAGTATAAGCCGCAGTAAGGTGTTTGACAGGGTCGCCGGAATTACGGAATTTAGCCCAAGTACCTTCAAACAGCGCAGCGCGGGCTTTAAAGGCCAATGCTGCTGTATTGGAAATACGACCATAATCGGCAGTTCCCAATACGGTAGGCGTAGGCAATTTAGCCGCCGCAAAATCCAGGTCCTGATAAATTTGCTCAATGATCTGATCGCGCGAGGCGGCAGGAGCATTGAGTTCAGGAGAAGCATCGGTAAGCGTTTTTAAAATAAGCGGAACACCGCCAAATTTTTGGAGCAATGAGAAATAACCCCATGCGCGGAAAAATCTCGCTTCTGCCACATAACGATCTATAGTGGCTTGTGCCGTGGTGGGAAGCGCAAGAGGCGATTTTTCAATGATGTTGTTAGACGCCCGAATCAGTCGATAAGGAGAAAGATAGTTTTGATCGGTTGCAGGAGCTAACCGTGAGCCGTCGCTGATACCATTGGAAGCTAAGCCGATAGCATCATCAGACCATACATCTTCTGTTCCATAATTGACTTGGTCAATGGTTCCAAATCCGGGCAAAAATGTATAAAGGTAGTTACAAGCCGTTTTGAGGTCACTTTCTGACTTCCAGAAGGTTTCGTCACTGACCGATGTTTCGGGCAAACGGTTGACCTCACAGGCCGACAGTCCCAACAGCAGTACAAAGGCGTAAGAGATATGTTTGAATGTATGTTTCATTATTCCGAAAAATTAAAATTTGACGTTAGACGGCAGACGTTGAAGGATATTCATTAACCTCTGCCATCAAATTTGTTTAGAACGACAGGTTTAAACCAATTGATGC
Organism: Runella sp.; assembly: GCF_965279615.1. NCBI lineage: Bacteria > Pseudomonadati > Bacteroidota > Cytophagia > Cytophagales > Spirosomataceae > Runella > Runella sp. Next base: position 2,859,803 of record NZ_OZ257252.1, read on the forward strand.
CGTTGCGAAGAACGGATAATCGTTTTCTACACCGTCGCGGGTTTCAGGGTCATAGTAGCCTTGGAAAGCACCCAATCCCGAAATTGTGAATAAGTCCTGACCTGAGAAGAAGAAACGAGCGCGTGATACTTTGAGCTTGTTTGTCAGGGAAGCAGGTAGTGTATAACCCAACTGAATGTTTTTCAGACGCATATACGCCGCGTTCAATATCCATTTGTCAGAAGCTACGTAATTGTGGGTAGCACCTACGTAAGGGCGAGGATAAAGCGCATCGGGATTTTCAGGAGTCCAGTAATCGCGGTGAATGGCCAATGCCTGTTTCCAGGTAACCAAAAGCGGCGCGATGGATTCGATCACCGGACGGTATTTACGTTTACCAACTCCTTGGAAGAAGATGGAGAAATCCAATCCTTTCCACTGAAATCCTAAATTAGCTCCAAACAAATAGCGTGGGTTTGTAGTACCAAGATACACAAGGTCACCGTGATTGGCAACGCTTCCCTGTCCAACGGTCAGGCGGTTGTCGCCGTCTTTGTCAACGTATTTTACGTCACCGGCGCCGGTACGGTTATCTTGGAAAGCCCATGCTTTTACTTCGTCAGCCGTTTGGAAATAACCGGCCGTTTGGTAGCCCCAAATGGTATTCAATGGATATCCCTGAACCAAACTGTTAACACCGGCAGCTACTACTACGCGACCTGCATAATCAAGCAATTCGTTCTGGTTATCCGATAAGTTAAAGCCAACTGAATAGGTAAAGTCTTTACCGATCTTATCACGGAAAAGTACTTCGGTTTCCCAACCCCATGATTTCAATTCTCCGTTGTTAACGCGTGGTGTACCTACACCAATGGTGCCGGGCAATTGTTGAGGCGTCAACATATTACGGTTGTATTTTACGTAATAATCACCCGTGATCTGTAGACGGTTAGATAATAAGCCAAGGTTGATACCAAGGTTTGACGTTTCGATGGTTTCCCACGAAAGACTTGTGGAAGGAATGCTGTTTTGGAAGATATACGAAGAGCGCGAATCGCCCAATACCAGTGCCGAACCGCGAGAAAGCGAATTCAGGTAATCATAGTTACCCAAGTTGCTGCCCAATGAACCACCTAATTGTCCCCACGAACCGCGCAATTTGAATTCAGAGAAGAAAGGCAGCGCTTTGGCAAACCACAATTCACGGTGTACATTCCAACCGACCGAAGCGGAAGCAAATCCTTTGGTACGCAAGCCGGGAGCTAATTTAGAACTTTCGTCTACGCGATAGGTAGCTTCAAATAAATACTTATCGGAGAAATTATAATTGAAACGTCCGAATACTGACTGGAAAGCGTAGGTACGAATGTCTTGACTGTTGCTCTTGGTCAAATCGTTACCAAGGTTGAGCGTAGGTAGGTCGTTACTTACCAAGTTGCTGGCGCCGGCGGTGAGAGCGTCAAAACGGTAATCTTCCCACTGATACCCGGCAAAGAATCCAAAGGTATGTTTGCTGCCCACTTTTAAGTCATAATTGGCCAGAAATTGCAGGTTGGTATTCTTGGTCAATTCGCGGGTCATTGAGTACGAGTTCACTTGGTTGAGGTAGCTCAAGATGCGGCTGCGTCCCCAAAGAGGTACGGTACGGGCAAAAATATCACGATCCCCGCGACGGTATTGCGTACCCGCTACGGCGCGAAGGGTCAAGCCTTTTACAACATCGGCCAATTTTGCGGTAAATACTCCGTCAAAGAAATTGCGTGAATAGTTGTTGTAACCACCTGCTTCGAGCGAGGCATAAGCCGTAGCGGCCGAACCGGCACCATTGTAGCGACCTTCGGGCGTAAAGAAAGGCGTACGGGTACGAAGACGATAGATCTGATACAACAATCCCTGACCGTTCAAACCGGCCGAAGATGCTTCCTGATCCTGCAAGGTGTAAGCAAGACGTGAATCCAACGACAAATGCTTGGTCAATTGAGCACCTAAGTTGATGCGTAAGTTATACCGTTTTACGTTGTCCGGGCCTACTTTGAAAACACCTTGTTTGGCGTAATATCCGCCTGAAATCAGGAAGTTGAGCTTGTCCGTTCCACCGCGCGCCGTGATGTTGTGCGTTTGCATGGCGGTGAATCTCCGTAGGATCTGATCGGTCAGTGGTACTTGGTTGTAATAATTGTAAGTTGTTGTGTCGGTAGGGTTGATCGTGTACGGCACATTGTTACGGATTTGCTCCAAGTCAAAATCTGAATACGCTGCGCCGCTACCCGCGTTCTTTTGGGCAAGGTTGGCAAATTCAGCTTCTTCCAACAATGACATCCGGCCCGGAACGTTGATGGACCAATCGGTACCGTATTGACCAAGATAATCAAACGTTACTTTGCCTGATTTTCCTTTTTTTGTCGTGATCAAAATAACCCCACCCGCTGCCTGCGCACCGTAGATAGAGGCGGCAGCGGCATCTTTCAATACACTGATGCTTTCTACGTCGTTGGGGTTGATGGTTTGAAGGGTATTGGAAGGAGCCGTTACCCCATCCACAATGACCAATGGGTCTACGTTTCCGTTGGCCGAAGTTGCTCCGCGAATCTGGATATTTACACCTTCTTCACCGGGCTGGCCGGTTGTACGGGTAATGATCAATCCCGGAGAAGTTCCCTGCATGGCAGTAGCTAAGTTACTGGCGGGGCGATTTTCGATGGCTTTCGAATCAATGGTTGAAACGGCACCGGTCAAATTTACTTTCTTTTGAGTACCGTATCCTACTACGACCACTTCTTCAAGGCTTTTGTCGTCAATGACCAAACTAATGCTGAAATTGGTTTGGTTGCCCACCGTGATTTCCTGTTTGGTGTAGCCAATGTACGAAAATACCAATACCGATTTACTGTCAACAATGGAGATCCTGAAAGCTCCTTTGGCATCGGTGGTAGCTCCGCGAGTGGTCCCTTTTACCTGTACGGTTACGCCTACCAACGCTTCTCCTTTTTCGTCAGTGACCGTTCCGGTTACGTTTTGGTCAATGCTTTGCGTAGGCAGAACGTTTGGCGTTGATTGGGGCGTTTCGATAAACCCCACCGCTTTTTTGTAGAGGGCTATTTGCTTGCCTTTGGCTTCAAAACTGATGTTGAGAGGTGCAAGAACCTGTTCCAGCACTTCCTTCAATTTCTCGTTTTGGGCGTTTATGTTAATTTTTTGATTTGCTTTGATTTCCTTTGGGTTGTAGATAAAACGCACGTTGGTGGTACGTTCAATAGCACCCAACGTTGTTTTAAGGTCTTCATTGGAAAGTTTGAGTGTGACTTTCTGGTCGAGCATTTCCTGACCGACCACGTCGTGTGCATAAGACACACTCATGCACAGAATGGCAATCAGCATCTGTGTAACCGAGAGTTTCATGAGTGTTCGGAAAAAATGGGGTTTCTTGTAGAATATATCCATGATGAAATAGTGGTTTTCTCATGGATAGCGGACATAACTCTAAGATACTTGTTTTTTCAAAGTTTTTTTTGAAAAAGTTCTATTTACATCCTCGACTATGAATAATGATTTGAGCATCAACCATTTCGTAGGTAGAATGGGTAATTTTGCATATCAGATCAAGTTTATCAAACAGCGATTCGTCGGAAAGATTGGCCGTGAGGTAGCAGGATTCCATGTTTTTGGCATCGTAAATGACCGAGAGGCCATAAATTTTTTCTAAAAAGCTAAAGACGTGAGAAACAGGGGCTTCTTCAAAAATGAATTCCTGCTTGGGCGCTTCAACCACAATCTCAGGGGCCGCAACGATCGATTTTAAAAGACGCTCTTCGTTTTTTAAAAAAGCCACTTGCTGATTAGGTGTAAGGATTACGCCCGCCATCGCATTTTGGTTGGTTTCTTTGGCTTTTTCCAGATCCTTGCGGGTATAGACAGACACTTTTCCGGTTTTCACCTCTACGTTTGCTTCTTTCGCATCGGCAAATGAATTTACCATAAAACTTGTTCCCAATACTTGGGTAGAAATATGATACGTATACACCCAAAAGGGTTTTTGGGGATTTTTGGCAATGTCAAAAAACGCTTTCCCGTTCAGGTATACTTCCCGTTGGGCAGCAGCAAAGGGTTTAGGATAACGAATGCTGCTTTTAGGGTATAACGTTATCGTACTGCCATCTTCCAGCTTAAGCTGCTGAGGCACATCGGTTTGGTTAATCCTTTCAAGGTAATTGTCGGCGATTTGAGGAGTAAACGATTCTTCAATGCCGGTAAGAAGGTTGGATTCAGCGTTAAAATACGTATAAAGACCGAAACCAACGCCCACCACCAAAAGAATGGAAGCAGCCAGACGAAAGGCACTACTTTTCCAAAAAACGGTTGCCGACTTTTCAGGCTCGGATAGGATACGTTGCGTAATAGCCTCCAACTCGTCTTCGTCGGTCAACGTCTCGGTTTCTTCAAGGGCGAGCAAAAGCGCTTTGGCAAGGTGAACATTTTCGGCGCAATCGGGATTTTGCCCAAGCCATTCACTCCAAAAACGCGCGCTTTCGGGGTCATTATCAAGCACCCACTGACGAAAACGCCTGTCGCGGGCGAAATCCTCGAATTGGTAGTTTCGGTACAAAGTAGACATAAGGGGTATTTCGTTTAATATGGCAGTAGATAGTCGTCATCTGTTTATAGATAGCGGAAATGTAGGAGAAATACTTATTCTTCAAAAAATAAATAGTTCCTGCATGCCCAACAATGTATAAACCACCTGCCAATTTTCCCGAAATAACCTGAAAGCTGTTTGTAATAGATTCGAGACTGATTGTGGGTTAATGTCCATGATCTGAGCGATTTCTTCCCGCTCCAGATTTTGATAGAACTGCAAATAAACCGCTTCTTTTTGTCGCTTGGGAAGTCGGTTGAGCAGACTGCTTACCTTATATTTAAGCTGCGCTTCACTCTCTTCGTCGATCAAAAAACGCTCGTGTGAGAGTTCCGCAAAATTCCAATCGTTTTCAAGGTTGACAGGTTCATCCTCTTTTATGATCTGTTGGCGAAACCCTTCCCGTACTACGCGTTTGCGAACCGAACTCAGCAGGTACGCCCGAACACTGTCGGGCGTACTGAGGCGATCGCGGCGCTGCCATACTTCAATGAATACCTCCTGTACACAATCTTTTACAAAATCTTCATCGCGCACAAACTTGTAGCCATAATTCTGTAAAGGATTGAAATATTTTTTGATAAGCTTGCCCAAAGCCAACTCGTTTCCGTTCTTCAACTGGATCCAGAGTTGAAGGTCAGAGAAAGTCGATTGATTGTCAGGTAGTTTCATCCTATTGGTTCCTCTCGAAGCCCTCTCGGGAATATGCCTTTGACGGCAGTTTTTCGTGAAGCAAGTTATTTTTTTCCTTTGTTCAGCGCAGCGTAACGGAGCAATCCTTCCAGATAGTAATAATCGGCATAGACAAGCGGAACGTCAATTTCTGAATTGCCCAACTTATGACCTGTACTGTGTTGCAAAATGAAATGGTTGTTTTTGCCCAATTCGGCTTTGTACGGTGGCTTTGAAAGACTTTCAAGCATTTGTACCGCTGAGTTGTAATACGTTTTGGCATCTTTGCCGCCATACGTACTCAACTCCAGCAATGCCGAAGCCGCAATGGCTCCTGCCGAAGCATCGCGTTCTTCGCCGGGTTTGCTATAATCCCAGTAAGGGATTTTATCGGCGGGAAGCGTAGGGTTATTTAAAATAAAGCCGGCAATATCGCGAGCCTGTTGAAGGTATTTCGGGTCTTTGGTTTCACGGTACATTACAGTATATCCATACAATCCCCACGCTTGTCCGCGCGACCAAGCCGATTCGTCGGCAGCGCCCTGGTGGTTTTTCTTGGCCAATACTTCCCCGTTGGGACCGTAACACAATACGTGGTAGGCGCTGTGGTCGGGACGATAATGGTTTTTGAGGGTATTGTCCGCGTGTGTTACGCTAAGGTTATAAAAGTCTTTGTTGCCGGATTCGCGCGCGGCCCAAAACAAAAACTCAAGGTTCATCATGTTGTCAATGATAACGGGATAATCATATCCGCCTTTGAAGCTGTTCCATGATTTGATCACGCCTCTTTTGGGGTCAAAACGTGTTGCAAGGGACTTTGCACCCGTCAACATGATGGGCTTGTAGGCTTCGTTTTTGGTCAGTCGATAGCCATTGCCGAAGGGGCAATAAATCATAAAACCCAAATCGTGCGTGCCCGTATTGTATTGTTCTTTTTCAACGGCCATTGTCCATTTGTGGGCGGCCTCTTTCCATTGCGGGGCTTTGGTGTACTCATAAATATACCAAAGTGAGCCTCCGAAAAATCCACTGCACCACCAACTGGATTTCATATCGCGCGGGGAACCATCAGGCAGTGTAGATTGCGGAAATTGGGTCAGGTCAGGGTGAGCGGCCAGCATGCCTTCGTATTGCTTGGCGGCAAACTCAAATTCTTTTTTTACATCAATTTTTGATTGGCTCCAAGCCGAAAAGGCCATCACACAGAGGCAGAGCAGGATTACTTTTTTCATTAACAGAGATCGTTAAATTAGCTAAAAGGAAAAACGGTGTAAAAATGGGAAAAGTACAAGTTTTAACTTAATAAATAATGCACTCGAAAATGAGCGCTTTTTTAGACTAAATGATAAATAGGTCTTTTCCTGCTTTAAAACTAAGGGGAAATTGCTATTTAAGCCAGAAAAAAGGCAAAAAAAATTAAAAATACGTGTTGTGGTTGTTTGCAAACGTAACCGCAAACGTTTGCGGTTTTTCTGAAAATGAATTTTATGTCTTCAAAAAATTAAATTATATTTGTACTATTAAACGTATAAAAAATCACATTTTTTCAGCCTGAGCCTTGGATTGACAAGCACCATTATATTGTAAAAATGATATTTCCATTGCCCCATGACCAAGAATACTCCCGTTACGATCAAAGACATTGCTCATGCGCTGAATCTATCCGCCTCTACCGTGTCCCGAGCTTTGCGCGGAATGCCCGAAATACATCCCGAAACGAGGCAGGCGGTGCTGCAATTGGCGCAGGAATGGGACTATCAACCCAACCAACTGGCGAAGAACCTCGTAAAAAGCCGGACTCGAACCATTGGCGTGATCTTGCCGACCTTGAGTTATTACTTTTTCTCTTCGGTTCTCAACAGCATTGAGGAGGCCGCCATGCAGGCCGGCTACAGCGTGGTGGTGTGTCAGACCAATGAATCGTACCTGCGTGAGGTGGCGCAGATCCAAAATTTGCTCAATAGCCAAGTAGAAGGCTTCATTATTTCACTGGCGCGCGATACGCAGGATCTTGACCATATTAACCGGTTGATACGGAAGCAAATTCCGGTGGTGATCTTTGATCGGTACGCAGAAGGAATAGAAACCTCCAAAGTGATCGTGGACAATAAGTTGGCCGCCTTTAAAGCTACCGAACACCTTATCGAAAACGGCTGCCGACGACTGGGATGCTTAGCCGGACCGCCCAATCTTTTGATCAGCAATCAACGATTGGAGGGATTTAAGGAAGCGCTGCAACAATATGATCTGCCCTTCAAAGAGCGTTATATATTTCACAGCGATTTTACGCAGGAAAATATCATGATGCAGGCCCTCAGTATGATGAGCTTACCCGAACCACCCGACGGCATTTTGACCATGAGCGACCGCATTGCCTTTTCGACCATGTATGCCCTTAAACAAAGAGGAATACGCATTCCGGAAGATGTGGCAGTGGTCAGTTTTAACAATGAACCTACCTGCGTGTATCTTTCGCCTTCATTGACGAGTGTCAATCAGTCGATTCAGGAAATGGGGTCGCAGGTAGTGAGACTGCTGTTGAAACAATTGGAGTCGGAACACTCTGTACCTGAGACCGTGACGTTGTCTACCCAACTGATGGTGCGGGAGTCATCCATGCCTTCCAAGAAAAAAGTCAGTTGATGTGTCACGCTTTTTATTTTATTTTGATGGGTAATTTAACCTCAGTAAAGTACTTTAATAAAGAATCATAAACGATTAACAGATAACCATTTAATAACGAAATGCAATCATGCAAAGACGTTCAGCAATCAGGAATTTAACCATGGCCGTTGGAGGACTTATAAGCCTTCCGACTTGGGCAGCGGGATGGACACCCGAATCCATTGGGCAACTTTCAACTTTATCTATCAGTGAAGAAGGCACGTTGGCCGAAATTGTAGAGACGATCATTCCCGAAACAACCACGCCCGGCGCGAAATCACTGAAAGTACATCAATTTGCGATGCGGATGATCAACGATTGTTATGGAGAAACGGCTCAAAAAGGATTGAAACAAGGCCTCACCACCACCGACGAGGCGGCCAAACAGGCGTATGGAAAGGCATTTGCCGAAATTGAGCCCAAGCAACGGTTGGACGTTCTTAAAAAGATGTCAGAATCTACAGACCCTGCCGCAAAACAGTTTGTGAACATGATCAAAGGCCTTACGATCCAAGGGTACCAGAACTCGGAATATGTGATGGTCAATATTCAGAAGTACAACATGGCTCCCGGCTTTTATCACGGATGTGTTCCCATCGCCAAGGCGCAGGGAAAGGCAGAGAAAAAAACAGACCGGTAAGAAGCCCGAAGTGAACCATTTATTTAATCCAAAAAATGTCTTATTTCAATATAGATTCTATCAAAGACCGCACGTTCGATGCCATCGTGATCGGTTCGGGTATTAGCGGAGGCTGGGCGGCCAAAGAGTTGACCGGCAAAGGATTACGCACGCTTGTGCTCGAACGCGGGCGCAATGTGCAGCACATTACGGATTATCCAACCACGCTGAAAAATCCGTGGGAGTTTGACCACTTGGGTCAAATGCCCAAAGCTATCAAAGATGCCAACCCGATTGTAAGCAGATGTTATGCATTCAACGAAGATGCGGCGCATTTTTTTGTGAAAGACGCTGACCATCCGTACGTACAGGAAAAACCGTTCGACTGGATTCGCGGCTATCAGGTGGGTGGAAAATCGCTCCTTTGGGCACGTCAAACGCAACGTTGGTCGAAGTATGATTTTGAAGGGCCGGCCCGCGATGGATTTGCGGTAGAATGGCCGATCAGTTATGATGAAATCGCCCCTTGGTATAGCTACGTAGAAAAATTTGCCGGGATCTCGGGAAACAAAGACGGTTTGCCGCAATTGCCCGATGGCGAATTTTTGCCGCCCCATGAGCAATCGTGCGTGGAGAAGTATTTCAGTGAGCAAATGGCGAAGCATTATAATGGCGCTCGTCCCATCATTATCGGACGCTGTGCGCACTTAACCAAGCCCAATCAAATCCACTACGACCAAGGCCGTGCGCAGTGTCAAAACCGGGCATTGTGTCAGCGGGGCTGCCCCTATGGTGGGTATTTCAGCAGCAATGCTTCCACTATTCCGTGGGCGCAACGCAGCGGCAAAATGACGCTCAAGCCTGATTCGGTTGTGCATTCGATCATTTTCGACGAAAAACTGAACAAAGCTACGGGCGTGCGTGTAATCGACGCCAAAACAAAAGAAGCGACCGAATACTACGCCAAAGTCATTTTTGTAAATGCAGCGGCGCTCAATACCAACCTGATTCTGTTGAATTCCAAGTCCAATCGTTTCCAAAATGGTTTGGGGAACGACAGCGGTGTATTGGGAAAATACGTGGCCTTCCACAATTACCGCACAAATATTTCGGGAGAATACGAAGGGTTTTTGGATACAACGACCGAAGGAATTCGTCCCAACAGTAGCTATATTCCCCGCTTCCGTAATGTGTTCAAACAGGAAACCAACTTTTTGCGTGGTTACGCAGCCGGTTTCAGCGCCAATCGTATGACGTACAACGACCGCTCAGGCATGGGTGAAGATTTGAAAAACAGCTTGGCCGAGAAAAAATACGGCAATTGGCGAGTCGGGTCGCACATTATGGGCGAAACCATTCCTAAGGAAACCAATTATGTAGCACTTGATCAAAAATTGACCGATCAATGGGGTATTCCGCAATTGAAAATCTCGGTTAGCTACGACGACAACGACGAGAAAATGATCAAAGATTTTCACGAACAGTTGACGGAGATGTTTACCAAAGCAGGTTTTACCAACATCAAAACCAACGATAATCCAACCAAAGCGCCGGGCCTCGACATCCACGAAATGGGTGGCTGCCGCATGGGAAAAGACCCTAAAACATCGATGCTGAATAATTTCAATCAACTTCATGCCTGCAAAAACGTATTCGTTACCGACGGCGCCTGCATGACTTCTACCTCCACGCAAAACCCATCCCTGACCTACATGGCCCTCACCGCCCGCGCGGCAGACTACGCTGTGAAGCAGTTGAAGGCGAAGAATTTGTAGTAGCGAAGTCAATCAAAACAAAAAAGAGCGAGGCATTGCTTCGCTCTTTTGCATTATGTTTTCATCAACAACGTATTTGACGTAATTCATAGCCTCAGTTGATGAAAACTACTGCCAACGCACTGATTTTTAAATATTTGATTTTTACAGTATTTTGCTGTGAGAAAAAGTGGGAAGTGGGGGATATCAACAACGGCTTAAAATATTTGAGCAGGTAACAATAATAAAACCATTGAGGAAATGTATAAAGAAACGATTGGGAGAGTGTTTAATTAATCTAAGTTGCCAGTTAATCGATTCCACTAAAGTAAAAGTAAATAGTGTCAGTGCCACTTTAAGTAAGAATCCTTTTTGAGTGACTGTATGAATCTTTCTGAGGAATAAATTGGTGATTTCACTAAATGTAGTTTCAATGGGTTTACGATGATGTTTTATCAGGAAATTGATCCAAGGCGGATGCGGTCTTCTAGAGTTTGATTTTCCGGCAACATATAATTGAATATCATCGGCAATTTTAAGGTCTTCTTCCAACAAATAGTCAGTAAAGCCACTGTCTAAATAGGCTTCTGACCCTTGGGGTAAGTCTAACGGAAGTTGTCGTAAGCCATCAATTTCTGCCATTACCGGTTAACCTTACATTCTTGATTAAATCGCCTATCATTTTTGTTCCGGTTAAGCTCAAACCAGTTCAAATATTTAAGCGGTTAAGAGTATGCAAATCTCCATTCGCCTAGTATAATATTTATTTTTGACATTGCTAATAATAAATCAGGGTCATTTTGAAAAGCCCTTGTGTAATCAGGTTCAAACATTCCTTTTGCATTATCAATGCCATAATTATTACTCTCCATCCAAATATCTGATGGAATAACTATTACAACTGGTAAATTCATTTTGTTTTGATTTAAAAAAAAAAGAAAATAAAATGTGCCGCCTTTATCGCATTTTGGCTTTGCGTTGTTGTCAAAAAGGTTGTTTTATTGAGGGATAGCTTAGGCAATAAAACAATTGTTGAACAGTGTCGCCTGCTGTAATTTCAAACTATATATCAATCGCATTCAAATGCCTTATATTCAATGGTTTACCCAAGTACAGTTTCACATACTTACTGCTTGCTGCGCGATCAATGTCTTTAGACTGGACCGATGCAGTCAGTATAATGATTCTACATTTATTGGTTACAGTTAAATTAAATTTTTCAAATTCTTCCAAAAACTCAAATCCATTCATAATAGGCATGTTAATGTCTAAAAAAATGATTTCAGGTAATTTGCCTTCAAGCTCAGGAGTGGCATGTGCCTGAAGATAATCCAATGCTGCCTGTCCTGTGTTAAATACATCAATTGTGTCAGCAAATGAGTTAGACTTAATGATTTCTTCGTTGATGACATTGTCAGTTTCGTTATCATCAATGAGCATGATTCGTTTGTAGGATGCCATATTGTTAAATATTTTAATTATGTGAGAGAAAAACGCCACCCCCTCAGCGAAGTGATAGAAACGTTTTTTGAATGGATTCTATAAAGTTTTTCAGCTTATCACTGCTATAAGTCACTTTTAATCTCCTTTCATTTTATCTCTTAAACTCTTTGGTCTTTCATTTGTCCATAATTCATTGATATGACTCATACAGGCTTCCTTCGTGCCGGAAAAACCTACATCATTCCAACCTAATGCATTGGGTTTGTCAGCAGGATAGATACTGTACATTTCTTCGTGATTTATCACGACTTTGTAAATTATGTTGTTTTCCATGATTGAAAATTTTTAATAAAATGATGAAATTGAATTGATAAACACAGTGCCGCCTTTATCGCCCCGAGTATTCGGAGGCTTTGCGTTGTTAGTAATCGGATGATTTTGAGAAAAAACTCCACCCTGAGTACGGAAGTACCATTAATTTTCGATTCGAATATTGTAAGGAATCAGTTTTGAATTTTCGCATTTTAAATTGTAGGAAACGGTCTTACCGCCTGCCAATTTGGTCAATGAACTTGGTTCAACATCAGCAATATTAAACCAAAATCCAATAGCGGCATTGGACTCATCTATGATACAAGCCCAACGTTTTGTTGCATCTTTAAACTCTTTCAATAGCCCTTTTCGTCTATCTACAATGCTATGAAGTTCTTTTACGGTAGCATGATTGTACTTTATGTCTGCTTTGACTGTGATAATTTGGTTTTCTTGAAAGTTGGGATTCTCGCTCACATCATAGACAGCGGACATAACTTTTTCATTAAAAAAAATATCAAGATAAAGTAAATTCTCTTCTGCATAAAACTCATCTACTCTTGCCAAAAGGCTACTATTCCTGGCACTAACAGGTGTAGTACAAATCTGAATGTTAGTAGCATACACGCGATGGTCGGTGAATCTGATTTTTTGAAAACTCACCAATTTTCCCTCCATATTTTGTTTTTGCAGTTCGGTGGACAAATCCTGTGCTTCAAATGCCATTTTGATATCATCATAGTTTGTCAACGTGATGTATCCTTTGAGTCCGTCAGGTTCCATTTGCACACTACCTACATATTCAGAGGGTGGTATTACCTCAATATCGGCAAGATAGGCTGTGCTGATGCTGCCGCCACTCACTCCGGAGGTCACATCCCTTATTGTGTCTAATTCAACACGACCAAAAGAAAATAATGAGCCGCGTTGAGTCAGAGTAACATCCGTTATATCTGCGAATCTGAGAGGATAATTCAGCATTTTTCCCAGAATAAAGATAGAACCATCTTCTTTCCGATAGGCGACTCCGCCGTCGAGCGTTTCAATTGCCATAATAATTAAGTTTTTAAATGTGAAAAACAGTGCCGCCTTTATCGTATTTTGGCTTTGCTTTAGTGCCTGAATGGTGTGAAATACTGAGGGGGTTAATACAACAAACTGAATAAACAAACGCGTTAAAAACGGGTAAGATAGTAGGTACAACTGCCTAACCTGCACCTACATTGTTTGAACAGCTTTGGCACATCTCTACCAAGCAGGAGAAAAGGATTTACTCTACAGTGCTGAAAATTTTTCCAACACCCTGCTTTGGATACGCTTATAAACTCAAATCATGTATAATATCAAATTTGCCGCTTATTTGTCGTCGCGTTTGTGACTGTTGTTCCCCATTTTCAAATTTCATAAGAAACGGCACACTCTTGACTCCGTACCTGCTCCTTACTTCTACATTCGCTTCAATGTCTAATTTGACGAATTTTACTCTTCCTTGGTGGCTGTTTTCCAATTCTAATACAATGGGGTTGAGCACTTTGCAGGGACCAGCCCAAGTCATGTAGAAAAAAACTACTACGGGCACTTGGGACTGTAATACTTCAGCTTCAAAGTTGTTATCTGTAACTTCTGTCATCGTTAAATGATTTTTAAATAAAATATTAAGAGAATAGTGCCGCTTTTATCGCATTTTGGCTTTGCGTTGTTTGCAATTTGGTTGTTTTGAGAAAACAGCCTTGTAGTACAAATGTGGTAATACGAGACTTTACCTTTTTCTACCTTTATAAACCCAGCTTGTTCATTTCGCTTTTAATATCATTGCTTTTAAAAGGCTTTACAAGAAAAGCCTCTACGCCTGCTTCTTTTGCAGCAGCAATGACGTCCGGATTTTTGACACCCATCATCAAAATAAACGAGGTACCTCGCTGTTTTTCGTCGGCGCGAACTTTTGCAAATAGTTGTAAGCCTGTCATTGACTCCATTTTGTGATTCGCTATGATAAGGTCGTAACTACTGCTACGTAACTTCTCTAATGCTGAAGCACCACTGTTTGATTCTTCTACATTGTTTAATCCAAGTTGTCCTAATAAGCTGCGCACACTACGGCGCATTGCCGCGACTTCGTCAACGATTAATATTTTGTCTGCCATTTTAATAAAATAGGTAATAAGTGAAATAAATTGAATGATTATCCCTCAATAGCGAGGCTTGCGTTTTAAATCAGTTGAATACACGTTGATTGCCCGTCGTTTGTCCAATTCTTCGATGATTTGTTTTTTTTATATGTCTTTTTGGTTCTTTTGTCGCTTTTAAAAAATTATTTTTGCCTTTGTACTATAAAAGTAGACGATTGAACAGGTCGTGTCCAAATGCAGAAGATCACTGTACGTAGAAAGGCTTTTCTTGTCAATAAAACGGGGTAAATCCGCAGCGAAAAAATCAACGGATAGACAATCCATCTTAGCACTGCTTTAAAATATAAATGAAGATTCTATGAAAATCCACACCCTTATTGTTGACGATGACCCACATTGGCGTTTGGTCTTTGAAAAATTTGCCGGTGTAAATCCTCTAATCGAAGTCGTTGGCAGCTGTGATTCCGCCGTGGAGGCTTACGGCCTATTGATGGAGAAAGAAATAGATTTGCTTATCTGCGACATCGAAATGCCCGAGATGTCGGGTTTGGAGTTTGTAAAAAGCCTGAAATCGCCCCCTTTAGTTATTTTTGTTACGGCGCACCGAGATTATGCACTGGACTGTTACGAGGTGGCACCGATTGACTTTTTACTCAAACCCTCCGACTTGCCCCGTTTTCTTAAAGCCATCGAAAAAGTGCGCCTACACTTAGACACTGCACCCGAAACATCGGCTATTAGTCCTTATTTTTTCATCAGAGACAGCAACGGCTATGTACAAGTGCGCTACAACGATATATTGTACATGGAAGCAAAAAACAACACCATACACATTGTCGCAAAAGACGACACCTATACCCCCACTTTGACACTATCGAAATTGGAAGAGAAACTGAAAAGTGATATTTTTTTGCGGGTACATCGTTCGTTTTTGGTGCACCGCGAGGCGATTGCGCGTATCAACAAAAACGAAATTGTCTTGACCGATGGCACAGAAATCCCGATTGGCGACCAATACCGCAATAAAATCAATCAAAAACATATTGAGAGTTACAGGGTTCTGCGTGGTTAACAGCCCCCTCAATATAAAGTAAGATATCTACACAGTCAACTAAAAATAGATCAATAGTGAAAAGAATTTCTACTATTTGGGCATTGCTTTGGGTCTCTATGTCTTCCATTTGCGCCCAAAAAAACGCACCACAAGTTGCCCAACTTACGCCAACTGCTAGTTTGGAAAAGGCTTTTCATGCGGCGGCTTCCGACAAAGAACGGGTGGCTATACTGCTTAACGAAAATTATGAAAAATACTTAGGGCAAACCGACCAAGCCCTCGTGCTGTATCAAAAAGGTTTGCAAATAGCGCAACAAATGGGCGATAACAAAAAAACAGTACAACTCATGCTTGACATTGCGAATTTCTATCAGGCTGGGAAATTGAACGAATACGAGGCTTTTGAATGGTATCAAAAAGCTTTGAATGTGGCCGAAAAAGCAGCCTATCATGAAACCTGTGCCTCTGTTTGTAACAGCATCGGTTTTGTTTATTACCATCAAGGTTTTCGGGATAAAATGTATGAATATCAATTAAAATCAATTGATTTTGCTGAAAAAACCGATTTTCCACATCCTCACTATTTCATTACTTTATTGTACCATTATACCTCTGACAATCGCATAGACGAGGCTTATGCAGTGGGTGAAAAACTGACGCGGCTCGAAAAAAAAGGCTATTTCAAAGCAAAAGATAAATTGCAGTTTTATGGTTATTTTTTGCGGGTCTTAAAAAAAATGCCCGATAAAACGCAAGCAGTAAAAGTTTATACCCATAAAATACAGGCAATGATTGATACAATAGACTTGGGTAATAATGTTGCTGATATTGACAATGTTGCTTTTTTTTGTTTAGATGTCAATCGCCCCGATATGACTATAAAATTAGCAACTAAATTATTGACTTTAAAAACAAATCGTAAAACACAGGAATTCAAAGCCGACGGTCATAAATATCTGGCAGAAGCCTACGAAATGCTGGGCAACTACCCACTCAGTATCAAACACTACAAAGAATATGCAGAAGCCAGAGTTGGCTTTATGACGACTGCATTGAAGAATCAGTCACGAGAAAAAGTACTGATGGTGGAATCTGAAAAAGCCCTTTTGGTGAAACAAAATGAAGTAGATAAACAAAGGTGGTTGGCGATTTCAGGTTTTTGTATAGCTGTTGTCATGTTGTTGGGCATCCTCGTTGTTTATTATTTCTATAAACGCGAACAAAAGACAAAACAAGAATTGGCCAAACTTAATGCTGCAAAAGACAAACTGTTTGCCCTCATTAGCCACGATTTGATGTCGCCACTTGCCAATTTTAAAGCACTTTTGATGCTGCCTGCTTGGGGCTTGATTAGTCAAGCTGAGTTTGAAACCCTTGTCAAAGACCTCAGTATCAAAGCGCACAATCTGTACAGTACCTGTGAAAATATGTTGCATTGGGCAATTACGCAGATGGAAGGCATGAAAACAAAGGTCGAAATTATAAACGTAGCAGCGGTCATCAATGAACAAATTAGTCTGTTAGAGCCAATAGCCAAAGGCAAACAGATTGAAATACAGCAATTTATTCCCGATGATATCACCTTAGAAGTGGATAAAAACCATTTTGTGCTCATCATCAGGAATCTTTTACAAAATGCTCTGAAATTCACACACACTCAAGGTGCTGTCGTTTTCAAAGCCGAAAATGATTCCTTTGGTAAGGGGGGTAAAAGGCTGATGATTCAAGACAACGGTATCGGTATGTCGTCCGAAATCATGTCTCAACTGTTTCAAATAGATAAAAACACCAATCGTGCAGGCACATCAAAAGAGCAAGGTACAGGTTTGGGTTTGATATTGACTAAGGAGTTGGTGGAACTCAATCGCGGGCAAATTGATGTGACAAGCACCGTCGGACGTGGGACAGCGTTTACACTGGCGTTTTAGTACCTTTTTGAAACCTCGCTGACGTTAGGACTAAAACATGAATA
This sequence comes from Runella sp., assembly GCF_965279615.1. Classification (NCBI taxonomy): domain Bacteria; kingdom Pseudomonadati; phylum Bacteroidota; class Cytophagia; order Cytophagales; family Spirosomataceae; genus Runella; species Runella sp. The sequence continues at coordinate 2,877,034 of NZ_OZ257252.1, forward strand.
TTCGAGAGGATATCACAACTTCCGTTGTGCGTAGTGTTCGGTAGAACACTGCGTACTGAATATAAGAGGCCGTTTATAACGGCCCTTCCAAGCCAACCAAACTCGCCAAGCATCTTACTTTCATAATAATTCTATTTCTAAAAGCCCTTTTTGATTGCTCATGTAATCTCGTGCTGAAGAATACCTGTATTCCCACGGCTCATCTACTAATCCTGCTTTTACAGGATTATCGTGTATATAAGACAATTTTTGGTCGATAAATTTATTACTCATCAACTCTAAGGAGGGATGATTCTCCTGTTGCCGGAAGGCCCTCACCGCCCGCGCGGCAGACTACACCGTGAAGCAGTTAAAGGCAAAGGATCTGTAGAGGATTGCTTTATCTGTGAGCTTTTACTTCTACAAAAACCTGTTCCCAATCCAAAGCCGGGGTGGGCCAACTTTGAAGTAAGCAATTGGTGTAAACAGCATAAATATGAGTTGGGCAGGTGTTTGGGGTGAGTATTCCAAACACCTGCCTTATCTTTTGAACTAATTAATCGCAGGTCAATAACTCAATAGATTCTCTGCTTCAAGCCTTTATCCCAATTTCAATTCCACCTTAAAACCTTTGTCATACGTTGCGGTCAGGATTGCGTCCAATTGAGATGCGCGCATCTGCATGTTGCTGAGGCCCAGCCCATCCGACGACGTGGCGGTTGGGGATTGGGAGCCATTATCATGAATAAGCAAATGAAGGCGGTTTTTTTGCTCAGTAAACAAAATAGCGACATGTGTAGCGTCGGAGTGCTTCACGATATTGGTGATAGCTTCTTTAAAGATCAGGTAGATATTTTGCCTTCTTTGAGGATCAATGAATTTTCGGGCATCATCAATATCAATGATAAAATCGTGCGTGATTTGCTTTCTGTTGAGGCTTTTTTCGGCAAATGCCCGCATACGATCAATGAGGTTCTCGTATTTATCTTTTCGGGAATCAATCGTCCAAACCGTGTCACGCATGCGTTCCATGGCATCATGGCTCATGCTACTGAGTTCGTTCAATGATTCTTTTTGCTCTTCTTTGGCAGTTAATGCCATCATCTGAGATTGCATGGCTAAACCGCCCAAAATAGAACCGACATCATCGTGCAGGTCGCTGGAGATTTTCATCCGAATCACTTCCATCGCTCTGATCTTTTCTATTCCCTGCAAGATCCGATATTGGATAAAAGTATAGATCAATCCACCAATGACAACGGTATACAGCAAATAACACCACCACGTTTTCCACCAAGGCGGACGAATGGTGAAGGAATAGGCCTCTTCTTTACTCCACACTCCTTCTTCGTTCATGGCTTTTACTTTGAACGTGTAGTTTCCGGGCGATAAGTTGCCGTAAGTTGCTTCCGAACGCCGGGTGATTGCACTCGGGTTGTTTTCCAATCCTTCCAACTGATACTGATAGCTAATGGCTTGCGGAGAATGCGTATTGGTACCTGCAAACTCGAAGGTAAGAAAGTTGTTATTGTACGCCAGACTCAATTTTTCAGGAATCCTCTGCCATTGAGATAATCTTTCAAACGTAAAGTCATAGACGGCAAATCCATTTTTTAAGACAAAATTGGTGTCCTTTTTCCACGCAATAGCCTCATTATACAGTTTTATATCGGTAAGCTGAACGGTAGGTACTTCGGGATTTGGCTTGTCTTGCCGAGGATGATAAATCGTCAGACGATCCAGTTTGGGTATCCAGAGATCGCCGTTTTTTGTTTCAAGGAGATAATACCGTCCTTCAGCAAAACCCGTATTCCCGTTTTCGGGAGTATATTGTTTGAAAAAAGGTTGTACCGGATCGTAGGGATTCGCAGCCATTTTTTCCAATTCTTTTTTGGACAACTTATCCAATCCCGTACGCGCGGAAATCCAGAGATTTCCCGCTTTGTCTTCCCGCAAACCAAATACTGTATTGTGGCTCAAACCTTCCGCCTCGGTAAAATGCCGCAAGGTTTGATTACGTACATCCAAACGGGTAATTCCTCCGCCTAAGGTGCCAAACCAAAAATCTCCTCGTTGATCTTCCACAATACTTTCAAATATACCGAAACTCATGCCTTCTTTTTCGGTATAATTCGTAAACGTACGGCCGTCTTTATCCAATCGGGAAACACCCCCAAATGTACAAAACCACATATTCCCGGCTCTGTCCTGAAAGATCCGAATGACTTGGTCATGACAAAGCCCCTGCTGCACCGTAAAATGCGTCCGCGTTTGAGTACCCTGATTGATTCGAAATACGCCTCCCGTTTCGCGGGAGCTATACCATACATTTCCCGCCCTGTCTTCAAAAATACAGACAACAAAACTGCCGCTTTCGGGAAAGTGGGTGATGGTTTTGCGGTCAGCATTAAGCCGTACCATCTCATTGTATAAGGAACCTACCCAAATATTGCCTTCTTTGTCTTCCAATAAAGTAAGTGCGCTGTCGTGGCTGAGTCCTTCTTTCGGAGTATAATTGGTGATTATTTTTTGGCCAAAATCAAAGTAGGTCAATCCACCACCCGCTTCCGAACCCACCCAAATATTATGATTTCGGTCTTCAATCATGCTTCTGACCGTATTGCTCACTAAGCCATCCTGCTTGGTAAGGGTACTAAACCTTCTACTGTATTTTACGAGCCCTTTATAACTCCCAAACCAAAGGTTACCGGCAGGGTCTTCAACGATAGACGAAATTTCGTCGTCAATCAGTCCTTCTTTGGACGTGATATGGGTGAGAGTACGACCCGTTTTATCGAGACTAAATACCCCGCCGGGCAGCGCCCCAAACCAAATTGTACCTGCCTGATCTTCCAAAACATTATTTATCCAACTACCGATCAGCCCTGTGGTGTGGTAAAAATTTTTACCATCAAATTTGGTCACGCCGCTCCAGGTAGCCAGCCAAAGGTTGCCGGCCCTGTCCTTTGTCAAATGCATAATGGAATTGTCAGTTAGCCCTTCTTTTTTGGTATAATGAAAGAAGCTTTTTCCGTCGTATTTGATGAGTCCTTCGGCCTGCGTTCCAAACCAGATATTTCCCGAGCGGTCTTCTGCCATCGTGAATACTTTCACCGCCAAGCCCTGTTTCTTTGTAAAATGAGTAAAGGTTTTTCCCGATTTATCTAATTTAGAGGCCCCGTTGCTTTGCGTGGAAAGCCAAATATTGCCTTGGCGGTCTTCCAAAATTCCGGTGATATGATTATCACTCAATCCTCCCCTGACGGTATAATTGGTAAACGTTCTTCCGTCGAACTTAGAAAGGCCATCCCGACACCCAAACCACATGTTTCCGGCACGGTCTTCGAAGATCCATTCTATAAAATTATCTATCAACCCCTGACGGGTCGTGTAGTTTTCAAAGGTCTTCCCATTATATTTCGAAATTCCGTTAAACGTTCCAAACCACATATTTCCTGCTTTATCCCGGCACATGGTGTGAATTTGGGTTTCCACTAATCCTTGTAATAATCCAAAGAGAATAAAATTATACGGATTATATTCTTTGGTATAGGGCTGCTGCGCCGATACCACCTGTGGCGGCTTTGCAGAAACGGTTACAGGAATAGCCGGAACGACTTCAGGCAGAAGAAAAGAATCCTGCCCGGGTGTCTTTACGACGGGAATTCCGACAACTGCCACGACAATATGGGCGGGTCGGCTACGGTCTTTGATCGGGAATACAGCAGGTTTCCCTACAGTCACTGATTTTTGAGCACCTAACGAAATTACCTTCGGAGGCGGCAAGGTGTCGGTCGCAATGACACGGCCTTTCGTTCTTATTACTCCGGAAGCGGGAGCGGAGCTATCCTGACGTTCTGACTGATTACAGGAATACAGCAGGTGAAGCAGCACAAGGTAAACAATGCGAGAAAGAGATTTTTCACGTTTCAAAGTAAAGCAAAGGGCTAAGGTGGTATTACCAAAGATAGGAAACAGTTGCTTCTTTACCTTAACTAAGTCGAATTTATTTACCCGATCTGCCCCTTCATGTACTTTGTAATGGCTTCCGTTTTATTATTGACCTGCAACACTTTATACATTTTCTTGATGTGCGACCGTACAGTTTCAACCGAAATAAACAACTTTTCAGAGATAGCCCCGTAGCTTTTGCCATCCACCAACATTTCCAGAATTTCTTTTTGCCGATCGGTTAAAATACTGGCTTTACTTACGCGGCCGCCCATAAGATGATTGACGATCTCGCGGGCAATGGACGGCGACATGTACGATCCGCCATTGACGACAATCCGCAACGCATCTACGATTTCCGTCAGGCCGGCTTTCTTAGATATGTATGAACATGCTCCTGAGCATAGTGCTTTCAGGATAATGTCCTCTTCTTCGTAGGTCGTCAGCATTACAACGTTAACATCGGGCAGGCGCTCAAATATGTAAGGCAAAGCCTCAATGCCCGACATGCCGGGCAAACCGATATCTAATAAAATAATATCCATCGTCAGGCGCGGGTCAAGGTCGAGCGCTCGAAAAAACGATTCAACGGAAGCGTGTACCATCGTCACTTCAAATTCTTCATGAAAGCCGATGAACTTGGACACATTGTCCCGGATGACTTTATTGTCTTCTATAATGCTGATTTTGGCAGGTGTCATACGTTAGGAAATTTAGACAAAAGTAAAACGTGGCTGCGTAGAAAGCTATCACCCTGTCGGGTGATTTTGCACAAAAAACTCACTTCATTTTTCACCTTTCGGGGTGATTGTTCAGCCTTCTGATTTCGGGCAATTTTGTGGCGTTCAATTATCGTTTTACTCTCCAAATAACCCTTAATAATGAAAAACAAAGCATTTAATTTTCTGCAGGTAATGAGCCTGATGACACTATGGTTTGTATTGACCGGCGTTTCACGGGCTCAGGCCCAGCCCGTCAAACTGGTCAACCGATGGAAAAACGAAGCCATCGGTATCATCAACGGTAAGCCCGTAAGCACTGCTACGGCCACCGACACATGGGTCATTGAAAAAACGGGGGAAGGCAATTTTGTACTCCTCAAAAACGCAACGACCGGCACGTACCTGCACAATCAAAACGGGCCGCTCGAAGCAGGAGCCATTCAGCCGGGATGGTGGAGCGCCCAATGGACAATGAATGCCGTAGACGGCCATTTTCAAATCATTAACCGTTGGAAAGGCACTTATCTGCACAATCAAAACGGCCCGCTGGAACTGGGTGCTTTGGGAAACCCCGGCTGGTGGAGTGCTCAGTGGAAAACGGTGACCACTGATGATTTTCACATGATCGTAGCCTCTGATACCCAATATCCCTGGTTTCAGAATATCGTTAAAGAACCCAATGATGTTGATAAAGCAAAGAGATTATCCGAGCAATACAACCAAGAGTTTTTGAAAACGATGAACGAACTGACAAGCCAATTGGGAAACGTGAAAGGGGTAATTTTCAATGGGGATTTAACCAATTTTGGTCATAAATGGCAACTGGACAGATTTAAAGAAATATACAGCGGCCTCAAGGCTCCCATGCATGTATCTCTGGGAAATCACGATTACGCCAATAATGTAGATGATACCTACGAAAATGCCGCCGCCAATACCATGGTGGAGTACATGACAGAACAGTTGAAAGCCAAAAACTATCCCAATTCCGACTACAAAGTGCGTGATTTTTTTGAAGGGACACTCGTCACCGAAATTTCGGGGAGTTTGTCCTATTCGTGGGATGAAGGGAATGTCCATTTTGTGCAACTGCAATACTATCCGCTTTACGAACGGGAATGGAGCAACTACGTGACCATTGGAGCGGCTAAACGAAAAACGGTAAAAATCACGAACTCGTTTCAATGGCTGGCTGCCGATTTGGCCAAAGCCCGTAATGCCGGAAAAGCCATTATTGTGCTTTTCCACGACCCTTACGAACACTGGAGCGACTTATATATAAAAGGGAGTAAAACGGAGGGCGCAACTCTAAAAAAGCGAGATGATGCCGATGCAAAATCTACCGAACTTACCAACCTCCTCAAAACCTATCAGGTGTCGGCAGTTTTTGGAGGGCACGTTCATGAAAATCACGGCTTAGCCACAAGAGATTATCGCAATTCAGGCGTGCCCTTGTTTTATTCCGGCTCTGCCGATTACAACCATTACCTCCTGACAAAATTTGACAAAAATAAAATGACCGTTGAAAAAGTAACCAGTGCAGATGGGGTTGTGAAACGGGAGAATATTGGTGAATACCCCCTTTTCACGCCTAAACCAAGCACTCCCGTAGCTGTACCTAAAGAAGATGGCTACGTGACATTTTTCAACGAAGGCGGCTATGTAGCCCGGTATTTCCTGCACTATTTCCAAGTGGTCAATGGTGTGAAGCTCCCTTTTGTAAAAGCTACCGATAATCTGTCCTTGGGAAACAAAGTCACCTTTCCCATCCCAAGTGATGCCACCGATATCATGGTCACCGGACAATGCGACACAGTGGTAAAATGGGCCGATATTTTCAGTCAAAAGTACACTGCTGCCCCCAAGGTCTGTATCAAAACCTATGGCACCTTCGTGGCTCCCAAATGGAACAATGAGTGTAATTAACAAGTCCTTCATTGTCATTTACATTCAATCTCATGAAAAAACAGTTCATTTTCTTTCCATTCATGGCGGCGGCCATCACAGCCGCCGCCTTTACTTCCGCTCACGCTCAGCTAAGTACCTTTTCCAACGCCCAAAAGGCCGCTTTTATGGCCCTCGGCGGCTATGCCTACACCGAAACGGAGTTTCCGACCGGCGGGCCGTTTGCTAACTACGTTCGCTCCGGCGCTTCTCCCGAAACTCCCATTTCCTTCACTGCCACTGCTTCCGGAGGAATCTACAATGCAGGGGGGGCTTTATCAACCGACGCCCTACGCACACCCATAAGCATGACTTTCCTCGGCAATAACATCCGCAAGTTTGGGGCAGAGGTGTTTGGGAGCAGTCAAAGCGGTACTCCCATTGCCGGTACCGTTCAGGTGACGGCGACGACCAACTTGGGCTATACCGGTACACTGAATTGTGACCTGAACAACCGCTTTGCGGGTTTTCAGGTCACGGGCGAGAATGAATACATTACCTCCATTGTCTTTACTCCACCGGTAACAGGTACTATTTGGGCTTCGGCAGACAACCTCATTTTAGGAGATGATAAACCCCAAAACACGGCCCTGAACCTTGATGGAGTGGATGACCACGTTGTGATTCCGAATACCGTAGGAAACTTTACCACGGCGCAGGACTTCAGCGTATCACTTTGGGTAAAACCCAATGCCACCCAAATCAATAGCACCGAAAACGACATTATCAGCAAATGGGATGGCAACGGCAACTATCCTTTTGTGATCCGGTATTTCAACGAAAATCACCCCGACAGTAAAGGTCAAGTGTTTGCGGGGCAATGGGACGGAGCCAATTTCTCCTACGGCTTTTCGGGCGTCAGCATCAATGACGGCCAATGGCACCACGTATCCCTCACCAAATCCGGCATCACTTTTAAGCTATACATTGACGGGATTCTCAGAAGCACTTTTACGGATATCACCCCCAATGCCACCGACAATACCACGCCGCTTTTCTTGGGCAGAAGAGGCGATGGCAATAATCATTTCAAAGGCGAGATCGACGAAGTACGCCTGCGCAACGTGGCACTGACCGAAGCCGAAGTCCAAAACGATATGTATTGCCAATCGCCTTCGTTGACCAATCTGCCGGCCGCTTACAATTTCAACGAAGGGGTACCTAACGGCAACAACGAATTGCTGACGCAGGTCAACAATATTACGGGCAACAACCACGGCACCCTGACCAATATGGCCAAAACGGGCGACTCCTCCAATTTTGTCACGGGAAAGGTACGCTACGTCAAAGCCGATGCCGTTGGAGCCAACAACGGTTCTTCGTGGGCCAATGCCTATACGAGTTTGCAAAGTGCCCTGGCCGTACCTGCCGGCTCAACCTGCAATGACCTAATGGACGTGTGGGTGGCCAAAGGCACCTACAAGCCCCACCCCAACGATGTCAACGCGGCTTTTACCATTCCTTCGGCTTATCGGCTCTACGGCGGCTTTGCCGGAACGGAAGCAAGCATCAATCAGCGAAACCCGGCCTTGCTGCTGACGACCAATCTCACCCGACTCAGCGGAGATCTATCGGGCAACGATACGCCCAATTTTGGCAATCGCAGCGATAATTCCAAACAGGTAGTAACCATGCTAAATGTGTCCGGGAATATCCTTGACGGCTTTGAAGTGAGAGGTGCTGCCAATTCAGGCATGGTTATCAATAACTCTACGGTGCAAGTTGACCGGTGTAAGCTGACGGATAATCAGGCCTCGTCCGGGGGCGGTGCCTATTTCACTAACAGTAATATACTTCTAAGCCGATGTATGATCATGGGTAACTCGGCCAACGTTGGAGGCGGATTCTTTCTCACTGTAACCACCGGCACAAAAAACACGCGCGTGCTGCACTGCCTCATTACGGGCAATAAAGCTATTGCGGCAGGAGGAGGTGTGCTGAACAAGGCCGGCAGTATGGGAGCGGTGAACAACATATCCTACACAAATTGCACCATTGCAGGCAATGATCCGGAGGGGATGAGAAACGAAGGCCAAGGAGGGACAGTAAACATCCCCTTAGCCAACGCAGTATTGCACGGCAACGGAGACGGTATTATTACCAACAATTCCGGTGGCGGCAGCACCTCTACTACCATTATCTACAGCTTGGTCCAAGGCGTAACTACCGGAACGGGCAACCTCAACGGCAATACGGTCAACCCCAACTTTATGGATCTGCCGGCATTTTCTTCGGCGCCCACCACAGCGGGTGATTTTCACCTGAAATGGTGTTCTACACTCATCAATGCGGGCATCAATCCCACTACAGGTAACAATGCCGGGCAGTTACCACTGGATTTGGACCGAACCCCCACTCCTTTTAACACTAATTACGATATAGGCGCGTACGAGTATTTGGGCAATACCCCCTCCGGTACCGGCAACGCAGCTATCGCAGGGGCGATCACCTCCGGCACGTACGCGGGTACGGGGCCACAATCCATCACTTCCACCGCCAAAATCATCGCTCCCGCAGGTGCGATAGATTTTAAAGCCTCCAATTCGATAACGCTTAACCCTGGCTTCGAGGCGAGCGGCGTGAGTAAGTATTTTAAGGCTCAGATCGGGGCCAATGTGGCGTGCAGTAATTAAATCCGTCTAAATCCGTGTTGAAACATCCGTGTCATCTGTGTTCCATTCTTTTTAGCACACGGATGACACGGATGCAAGCAACACAGATTTTAAAAATTTTATTCTTATGCTGAAAGAAACAAAACATAACGAACTGACGGAGCAGATCATCAAAGTGTTTTATGACGTTTACAACGAATTGGGCTTTGGATTTTTGGAGAAAGTCTACCAAAACGCCCTATATTTGGAACTCAAAAACAGAGGCTTCAAAGTAGAAGTCCAAAAACAGATAAAAGTACATTTCAAAGGTTATGAAGTAGGCGAATATTATTCCGATTTGATTGTAAACGATGTCATCATTTTAGAGCTAAAAGCCGCCGAAGTCATCGTAGAAGTCTTTGAAAATCAATTAGTAAACTACCTTCGAGCCACTACTATTGAAGTAGGTTTACTGCTGAACTTCGGCAAAAGACCTGAACTCCGCCGCAAACTATTCGACAATGACAAAAAGAAACTGAAAAAATCCGTATAATCCGTGCTCCCGAACGCTTTCGGGATCCGTGTTATCCGTGTCCCATTATTGTCGTTAAATGGAACACGGATAAAAGCGATTGATTTCAAACCTCCAATGCCATTAAATAAAACCGCCGCAAAGCCCAAGCTCTGCGGCGGTTTTTTGAACGAATAACGGTTAACAATTAACGGTCCACCGATAGCGCCCCCTACTACTTCTTCAGATTTGCCAAATACTCGATCACATCACGAATCTCACGTTTTGAAAGCAATGAGCCCATTGGCGGCATGCCTGACGGCATATTTTCGCGCTTAGTGATGCGCGCTACCGGAATTACTAATGGCTCGGCATCAGAGGTGTTGATGGTCAATTCTTCGGGGGTTTCTTTCGCCAATGTACCGTTTACGGTTTGTCCGTCTTTGAGCGTAAGCGAGACTGAGCCAAAGCCCGGAGCAATACGCGCACTTGGCTCAATGAGCGCCTGCAACAATTGTTCGCGGGTGAGTGCATCACCAATGTGCGTCAACGATGGCCCAACGGCACCTCCCGTTCCTCCAATCGCGTGACAACGCACACACTGAGCCGTAGAGTTGGTATTGAAGATATTCCGTCCCTGAAAGCGATTGCCGCCGTACATTGTTTCGGCGTATTCGTCCAAGACCGAAGCGCCGGGCTTGAGCGACGCCATTTTGGTTTTTAAGGTCGCGACGCCCGATGCATCTACAGCTTCTTTCAATTCCAACGACAGGTTGGGCGACAGTTTTTTAGCGGCGAGTTGGTCGATCAGATCACCCAAGATCACCTGCGTTTTGTCAGCGTCCATTTTACCCAATACTTCCAGCATTTTTTGCTGTTCGCGCACTGTTCCCTTCGTAAAGACCGAACTTACAATGAGGGGCAAGGTCTCTTTCGTCATGTTTTTATTATCCAACAATCCCAACGCTACCGTACGCACACTTTCGTCTTTATCGTCCATCCCTTTTTTGATCAGGGCGTCCATTTGAGGATAGCTCAATCGGTTTAACGCAGGCAAAATCGCCGCTTTTACTTTGGCGTTTTCGGTAGCATCGTAGAGTTGTACTAATTGCGCATTGGCATCCGAAATTTTCAGATCCGACAACAAACCTGCCACCGCAATCAATGTTTCAGGATTTGTTTCTTTCAAAAAGGCGGCAATGTGTGGCATCACTTTGGCGCGTACACCGGCAGGATCTCTTTCGATCTTGCCACGATAACGGCCATCCACGCGGTCCATCACGGAAGGATCTGCCCACGTGCCCAACGTTGCCAATGCTTCGGCTTTAATATCATCTTTCAGGTCGGTACGGGTAGCAAAGGAAACCAACATATCCAATTCTTTGTCGCCGCCTACGCGCAATGCAGCGTTGATGGCGCGTCTCAAAATCACTTCAGAAGTGATGGCTTTGTCCTGCAATTTAGCCGCCAATGCCGGCAACGCACCTATGATCGACAGGTCGTCGTTGATACCGCGCGCCGCTTCCGCCACGATGTATTCGTCTTTGTCGTTGAGGAACAAGGCTATGTTATCATTTTTCAATCTTCTCAGCACCAATACACCGGCCGTACGCAACGCTTTGCTTGGGTGATTAGCCAAGGCAACAATAGGTTCCACTTTTCCAATGCGCGACAACGCCAACACACCCGCATGGCGAAGGTATACGTCTTCGTCGTTGTTAGCTCCTATCATCTCGATCAACGGCGTTACGGCATCCGCATAGGCGATCCTTCCCAATGCTTCTGCCGCGTAAAAACGTACGCGTGGACTTTGGCTTTTCAACAACGGAATCAGGTCATTACCGGCGGTTGCGATGCGGGCATCGCCCAACATTTTGGCGGCCTGCGTTACAATTTCCAAATCTTTATCTTTTAACAAAGGCATTAACAACGACGCATTGGCTTTGTCGATACGAGCCAATTGGCCTACTCCCCAAATGCCATGCACCCGCGCCAATTGGCTTTGGGTTTGGTCAATGGCTTTGGTCAACATCGGTACACCTTTTTTGCCCCGACTTACCAATTCAAACTGCGCTTTCTGACGGATACGCATGTCAGCATTGGACAACAACGAGTACAGCATATCTTCCGTTTGCGAAGGATAATTCAGTTGGATCAACCGTTTTGTTTCCTGACGAACAGTTGCCAAATCATTCTTCTCTTTGGTCACGTCGAGTTTCCACACGCGGCCGTAGTTTTTGGTATCCCAACCGTTGATCCAGTCGGCTACGTAGAGCGCACCATCGGGACCGAATTTGATACCTGTAGGCAAAATACCGCTTACGATGTCTTTTTCTCCGTCCAGATCAAACGACGCGCCTTTGGGTTTGAGGCCAAATGACCAGATGTGCGAGCGTGTAGGCGTTCCCACAAATTCCACCAGGAAAAACTTCTTTTTCCAATCCGAACCCAACGCCGTACCGGGATTATAAACCATTCCCGTAGGACCGTTGTGGTAATTCATAATGGGAGGAATGATATAGGCCGCCTGTCCGTCCCAACGGGGTTTGAATAGTTTTTCGTCCATCCATACCTTGTATTTATTGTTTTTGGGATCGGTGTATTTACCGTATTGCCAGTTGGAACGCCAGCCCGCATCTGAGCCCTGTACCACGTGTACCAGACGCTCACTTTCGCCGGGGTGGTCGCCGTCGTTATCGGATGAAATAAGATTGCCGTATTCGTCAAACACAAACTCGTGGGTGTTGCGCAAGCCGTGGGCAAAGATTTCAAAATCACTGCCGTCGGGATTGGAGCGTGCAATGATCCCTGAGTTGGGGTGCTCATGTTTTTTGCCGTCCGGAGAGGTGATATTGGCGCCAATGTCACCGATATTCCAGTAAATACGTCCGTCAGGTCCTTCCGTTACGCCCGACATTCCGTGACCGCTGAAACCAATATGCACTCCGTAGCCGTGACTGATCGACGTTTTTTTATCAATAATTCCGTCGCCGTTGCGGTCTTCCAATCGCCAAAGATCAGGGGCAATGGCCACAAACATATCCTTGGCGCGAACCAACATTCCGCCGGCTACGTCGGTTACTTCTTCATAAAAATCTTCCAAAACCCGTAACGAAACATCGGCGATACCATCGTTGTCGGTATCTTCCAAGCGCCATACTTCGTCTTTCTCTACGGCCAAATCCTTCCAGTCGTGCGAACCGTCTTCATTCAAGTCGGCCAACCACGCATTTTCCGTAGAACGTTCGGGCGAGAAGGTTTTCCGCAAAAAAGCCCGGCGATCCTCTACGGTTTGTAAACCAATGGATTCGGTCATCCAATCGCGGTGACCGCGAATGTCAAACTCAGAATTTTTCTGACGATTGGTACGGTTGAGGTAAACCCTTCCCTGATCATCAATGGCCATTGCCACGGGATCGGGAGCCAGAGAATCCGATGCCCAAAGATTGAGTTGAAGGCCGTCCGCCAATTTTACGGCCGTTTTTTCGCGAATTTCCCTGGCGTTGCTCAACGCCTTGGCAGGGTTTTCCCTGATCATAACGGGTTGGCTGCTGCGTGGCATCTTCATGCACGAAACCACCAAAAAGGCTACTCCAAGCGATGCTGAAAGCTGAATCTTAGCCTGTTTATTTAACTGCATGGGTATAGAACGTTTTGTGTTAGAGAGAAGCAAATTTAACGATATGACTAAGTAAAACGGCTACTTATCGGTTTTTACTTATGGTAAATCAGATTTTTAGCCCAGCTCTTTCGGATTTGAAATCCGAAAGCAAACTGATTCGGGATTTAAAATCCCGAATAGCGACGATAGTGACGGTAATGGTTGAAAGAAACACTTATAAGTGATAAGAAGAAAATGCCAATGGAAGCAGACTGTCCGCATTCTCCAAATAAATAATTCGGCCTGATGGGCTGCTTAAGATTACCCGCATGGAGCGTTGTTGGCGTTGGGTGGTTTCCAATAAACTCTGGCGACAAATTCCGCAGGGAGAGAGAATATGATCCAACGAATCCGGGTCCGTTCCGTTTCGGTATGAAATGGCAACTGCCGTTATTTTTTCTGAAGGAAAGGTGGAAGAAGCCACCGATAAAGCCACCCGTTCGGCACAGATACCCGCCGGAAAAGAGGCATTTTCCTGATTACTCCCTTTGATTATTTCACCATTAGCCAACAGCAACGCGGCCCCGACATGAAACTTTGAATAAGGGGCGTAAGAAAGCCGAACAGCTTCATTTGCCGCCTGCAAAAGCGCTCTTAAGTCGGGAGCCAATTCGTTGTCATTGTCAAACAACTGATACTCAAAAGAAACAGATTTATGCATAGGCAACTACCGACGCCGGTTTATCTGAGAACTGTAATACAAGTCTAATCAATTGGTATTCTTTGTAGTGCCACTTCACTTATTCCAAAAATAAGCAAATTAGTTTACTGTCCTACGGTTCCGTTCTAAAATTTGTACTTTAGGGTATAAATCTCTGCTCCGTGCTCTTTCGGATTTGAAATCGCGGCGGCGAACCGTCTACTCAATTATTTCCAAGCAAATCAAGTATTTAAGCTTCATTGTTGCCATCCAATACTATTCGATTATTCATAAACCTATATTCCAACTCATGATCAAACAGTTCACCCTTTCTATCGCATTGCTTCTATTTTGGAAGATTGATGCCCATACACAAGTTACCCAACGCAACATTTTGGGGAATAAATATTCTTTGGAATCGGTCAAACAAGCCTTGGTTCCACAGAACCGGTTCAAACCCTATCCCAAAACGACGGCAGAATGGAAAGCCGCTCTCCCCGACTCTGTTATTACCAAAACCATCAAGGCCGGCGAAGCCGTACTGGATTACAAATTTGAACCCATTTCCGCCACACTCTCCCTCGATTTTGTCCGTTCGGGCGACCGCGAACGGCACAGCAAAATTTCATTTGGCAAACGGAATGCGCTGATCGATATGGTTTTGGCAGAAAGTATCGAAGACAAAGGCCGTTTTACAGAAGCTATTCTAAACGGTGTTTGGTCGATCTGCGAAGAAAGCTTTTGGGGCGTTCCCGCTCATATCGGCGGCACCGGATTGCCTAACGTAGAAGACCGCATTGTGGATCTTTTTGCCGCCGAAACGGCTTCCGTTTTGGCTTTTGCTGACTATTTTACGGGCGAAAAACTGGACAAGATCAACAAGCTCGTCCGCAAACGGATCTATTACGAAACCAACAACCGCATCTTTGAACCCATGCTCAAAAATCCGGATCGTTATGGTTGGATGAGCAAAAAAAATGCCGTTAACAACTGGAATCCGTGGATCATGTCCAACTGGATGACCGCCAATTTATTATTGGAAAAAGACGAAACGCGCCGTGCGCAATCGTTGTATGCATCAATGGTGGGCTTAGACCTGTACTTAAACGGTTTGGGCGAAGACGGTGGTTGCGACGAAGGGCCGAGTTATTGGTTTGCCGCCGGTGCCTGCGTTTTTGATTGTCTCGAACTGCTCGACGAATCCACCAAAGGAAAAGTAGCCATTTACGATGAACCATTGATTCAAAAAATGGCCTCGTACGTATACAAAACCCACATTTCGGACGATTATTTCGTCAATTTTGCCGATGCTGACCCCAAGCTCAAACCCGACGGAATCATGTTGTATCGTTTCGGACAAAAAATCAACGATCCGCAGTTGAAGCAATTCGGCAAATGGGCAGTTGAAAAATACCCGGCGGCTATTTCCAACAACGGTTTTCATCGGATGCGAAAAATTCAAAATCTGTTAACGGTCAAAAACATTGAACCCGCACAAAACAGCTACGAGCCGGTTAAAAATGCATGGTTCAACGACATTCAGGTATTAACAACCCGCGCCGCCAACGGTTTTTACATGGCTACTCACGGCGGTCACAATGCCGAAAGTCATAATCATAATGATGTGGGCGATTTTCTGCTTTATGCCAACGGCGAGCCCGTCATTATTGACGCCGGACGCGGCAATTACACCGCTCGTACGTTTTCTTCGAAGCGCTATGAGTTGTGGTTTACGCAATCACAATACCATAATTTACCCATTATTAACGGTTTAGGGCAAATCGCGGGTCGCAGTTACGAAGCCACAAACGTAAAAAGTACGGTCAACGATAAAGAGTCTTCCCTCAGCATGAACATTGCCCCAAGCTACGACAAAGAGGCAGGCATTGCAACGTGGAACCGGACGGTAAAACTGAACCGAGCCAAAAATACAATAGAGATCAACGACGATTACGCACTCAATCAAAAGCCAAATTCATTGCAACAAGTCTTCATGACCGTTTGTGACATTGACATCGCCACTCCGGGAAAAGTCATTTTGAAAACGTGGAAAAATCAAACCGTTACGTTGCAATACGACCCTAAGCTTTGGAGCATTTCCACCGACCTTCCTTCTACCGACGGCATGGAATACGTCAGTTTCAAAACCAAATGGGACAATCATCCCGTACAGCGCATCATCCTGACCAATAAGGCATTGGCCCAAAAAGGGAAGTATGGATTTGTGTTGGGGATGAATTAACCAAAGATTTCAAATGTAGGTTTTTCTTGACAAGTTGTCAAGAAAAACCTACATTTGAATAAAAAATAAGTAACAATGAAAATAATGACCGTTGGAGACTTAAAAACACGGTTCTCTGAAATACTCCAGGAAGTACAGGCAGGAGAGGAAATAGCCGTTGCTTTTGGTAAAAAAAAGGAGATTGTTGCCTATCTGATTCCAACATCAGCCCGTAAGACAACAAAGCGCTCTTTAGGCATTCTGGCCAACAAAGGAAAAGTCACCTTTCAAAATGATTTTAGCATGACCGAAGAAGAATTCTTAGGTCTATGAGTTATTTACTTGATACTCACACGCTTATTTGGGCGATAACAGAGCCGCAGAAGTTATCTGCTACCGCAAAGAAAGTACTTATTAATGCTGAAAATGAGATTTTGGTAAGTGCTGTCAGCTTTTGGGAAATCTCATTAAAGTATTCCATTGGCAAATTAACATTGGAGGGTTATATACCCGAAGATTTTCCGAAAGCCGCCATAGCAACGGGCTTCAAGATTATTCCTTTAACCGCCGAAACCACTAGTACATATCATCACCTCAGAGCCTCTTATCATCGTGACCCATTTGATAAAATGCTGATTTGGCAAGCTATTCAACATGACCTCGCTCTCATAAGTTGTGATGAAAATGTACACAAATATGAGAGCGAAGGGTTGAAGGTTATTTGGTAAACCCTATCTTACATCACTTCTTTTAAAGCTTCTTCGTTAGCCTTAATCAACTGCCGTAAATGACTGTCTTCCAGCGCATAAGAAAAGAACAGACTTTCAAACTGCGAAGGAGCTAAGTAAATTCCGCGCTTGAGCATAGCCTGAAAATAGCGTCCGAACAATGGCAAATCCGAATTTTTGGCGGAGGTAAAATCAGTAACAGGTTGGTCGGTCATGAAAAGCGTAAACATCGACCCGATCTGATTAATGGTATAATTCAAACCCAATTTTTGAAGTGAGCTTTTGAAACCGGCGGTAATGATATTCCCTACTTCGTCCAGACGGGTATATACTTCCGGATGTGCTTCCAAATAACGCAACATCGCCAGTCCTGCCGACATCGCAATCGGGTTTCCTGAAAGCGTACCTGCCTGATACACCGGCCCTGCGGGAGAAACACAGTCCATGATCTCGCGTTTGCCACCGTAAGCGCCTACGGGCATACCGCCGCCGATAATTTTGCCCATGGTCGTCATATCGGGCATAATACCGAAACGCTCCTGCGCGCCGCCTTTGGCCAAACGGAATCCTGTCATTACTTCGTCAAAAATCAGAACAATTCCTTCTTTGGTACACAAAGTTCGAATGGCTTCCAGATAACCTTCATTGGGCAATACACAACCCATATTTCCAACCACCGGCTCCAAAATCAGCGCTGCGATTTGGCCTCGGTTGGTATCAACAAGTTGCTCCAACGCCGGTAAATCATTGAATGGTGCCGTAAGTGTGTCATTGGCCACGCCCTTGGTTACGCCCGGACTGTCGGGTACGCCCATCGTCACGGCGCCACTGCCGGCGGCAATCAAAAAGCTGTCGCCGTGGCCGTGATAACAGCCTTCAAATTTAATGATCTTGTCACGCCCTGTGTAGCCGCGCGCTACGCGAATGGCCGACATGGTCGCTTCTGTGCCGGAATTGACCATCCGCACTTTCTCGACCGAAGGCACCATGCTGACAATCAACTCCGCCATTTCCACTTCCTTGCGCGTAGGAGCGCCGAACGAAAACGAATTTTGAATCGCATCCGAAACGGCCTTTTCAATCAATTCATGCCCATGACCCAAGATCATCGGCCCCCACGAGTTGATAAATTCTAAATACTGATTTCCGTCTTCGTCATAGATGTAAGGGCCTTTGGCCGATTTGATAAAGATCGGCGAACCGCCCACCGCTCTGAACGCTCTGACGGGAGAATTTACCCCACCCGGAATGTATTGTTTTGCCTTTTCAAAAAGTTCCTGACTTTGTGTACGTTGCATTCGTTTTTCTTACTGATTAAATTGAAAAATCTCCTATTGTCCATTGGCCAAAATCCACCGCATATCGTCCATCTTCACAATAGGCACCATTTGGTTGTCATTGGAACTCTTATAGTTAAAGCCCGAAAGCAGATAATCGTCGTTATAGGTGCGCGTATCCAACCCGCTGCGAACCTGATTGCGGTATTTGTGCAACAAACGCCCGAAGAACAGAACAGCATCGTATCCCTGCATCGAATATACCGAAGGGATCGTATTTCGCTTGGTCAAATAGTTCATCTGGAAGTCTCTTACACTCTGTTTTGAGGTGTCAATAAATTCAGTATCAATGATATATACCTCACGCCCTGCCAACGCCGCAGGAACAATGTTCTGCATATTGAAGGCCAATGAACTCGCCAAAAGCGGAACCGTAAGCCGCCGTTTGGTCAACATATTCATTACTTTGGTTCCGTCCGTTTCGGTGCTGCTGAAAACTGCCACGTGGCCGGGCTTATTGAGCTCGGTTATCGTGGCCGCAGAGTCCAGTTTTTCCCGCGTTTTACGGAAATCAATGGTTTGGTAACCTGCATCGGTGGCCTTGATCCGGTAAGCGGCCGCCAAGGTGGAATCACGCCGGGTAGAACCGTAATAAATGGCAACTTTGCGAATGGGTGAAGGTTGCGAACGCATGAAATCGAACCCTTGCTGCGCCTGTCGTTCAAAAGAAGGTTGCAGCAATAATGTATTGGGGTGATTGACCAAAATATCGGTTGCAAGGCTCGTTGGATGAATAAAAAACACATTATTGGTCTCGGCATAATCGGCGGCCAGTTTGGCGGGTTCATTGTATACCGGTCCGATCAGAAGATCCGTTTGGACAAAGTTTGCGTTGTTGACCACATTGAGCATATCTTCCGGATCATTACCCACATCATACGTAAACAGATTGACCAAAATCCCTTCCTGTTGTAATTTCATTTTGGCCAATTTCATTCCTTCGTACATATCGAAGGCAAATTGATTGCTGCGTGCCCGTTGGTTGGGATTGAATTCCTGTAAACGGAACGGCAGCGCTACGGCCACATTATAATATCCTTTTTGAAGATTGTTTCCTCCCTGACGAACGGGGGAAACCGCCGTAGAAGGCTTGGACGCCACCGCTCCGAAACGATTGGTCAATTGGTCGGACAGTTCCAAATCTGACTTTTCGTTAGAGGTACGCTGGATCATGTCGATCAACGCCAACGCAACAGTCTTATCAGATGGGTGCTGTCGGTTCAGGCTTTTGAGGTAAGCTATGTCCTGTAATTTATTGACATAAAAGCGTTTAAGGCTCTCTGTTTCTTTTTTAACAGACGCGTTCGAAATTTCTTCCAGGTAATCCAACGCCTCGCCGAACTGCTTTTCCTGAAAAGCAATATCGGCCAACACATAACGCACATCGTCCATTTTCTTCCAATCGGGAAAGCGTTCCCGCAATTGCATCAACATCTGACGGCTTTCGGCCAAGCGGTTGGTTTTCAGTGTCGCCAACGACCAATAATAGTGCGCAAAGGGAGCTAGTCCGTGGGTATATTTACGGGCAGTGAGCGGGGTAAGCGCACTGATAGCCGACGCAAAATCACCCGATTTGTACAACGCTACTCCTCGCTTGTATTCGCGTTCATAAGTAGCGTCAACGCCTTGGGCATGCAACATGAAAGGAAAAAGACAAATCAACAGAAGGGATTTTCTCATCAGAAAAACATTAGTGGGGTAAATCAGGAGCCAAAGTTAAAAACAATTTTAACGTGTCTATTGTTGAGAGGCCAATGCTAACGTAAAAATAAGAAGATGCCTTAAAACAAAAAAGCCATCACGCTATATGCGAATGGCTTTTCTCACACTTAACCTATGATGAAAAGTTCAGAAGTATGATTCGGAACTTCAAACGTAACGTGAATATACGTTATTTTGTTTTAATCTTACAAACTTTTTTTCAAAAAAGTTTATTTGGGCTTATTTCAAATTCAGTTCTTCGCCGATGGATTTTACTTTTTGTTTCAGCGAATCGTACACGTCGTCGAAGTCTTCGTTGCGCTCCAATTTGGCCACTACGCCTACATAAAACTTGATTTTGGGCTCTGTACCGGAAGGGCGACACGTAAATTTGGTCCCATCGGCGGTAAAGAATTGAAGCACATTCGACGGCTCAATCCCCATACTTCCCGACGGAATATCTACAGTAGCTCCGTTTTCGGTGCGTTTCAACGATTTATAATCGTCAATACGAACAACCGGTGATCCTGCAATCGACTGAGGCGGGTTGGCACGGAAATCAGCCATCATTTGCTGAATCTCTTCTGCGCCGGTTTTGCCTTTTTTGGTCAATGAGATCAGGCCTTCGTAGTAGAAGCCAAATTGTTTGTATACTTCCATCAACAGATCAAACAGACTCAATCCTTTATCTTTGGCATAGGCCGTCAATTCGGCGATCATGGCGCAACTTGCAATGGCGTCTTTGTCGCGCACGGCATCGCCGATGAGGTAGCCGTAGCTTTCTTCACCGCCGCCAATGAATTGCTGCTGTCCTTCCAACTCTCTGATTACCTGTGCAATGTATTTAAAACCGGTTAAGGTATTGTAGCAATGTACGTTGTAGCTCGCCGCCATTTTGTCGATCAGATCGGTGGTTACGATGGTTTTGCACACAAACTCTTTGCCGGTCAATTTTCCTGCTTCTTTCCACGCCTGCAGGAGATAATAGATCAACAATGTAGCCGTTTGGTTTCCATTCAGGAGTTGAATTTCGCCATGATGATTCTTTACCGCAATCCCTACACGGTCGGCATCCGGATCGGTTCCCATGACCAAGTCAGCGTCTATTTCTTTGGCGCGATTTACCGCCATCGACATTGCCTCTGATTCTTCGGGGTTGGGATAGACAACCGTTGGAAACAATCCGTTTCCTTGAGGTTCAGCCTGTTCTTTAATGATCGTTACGTTTTCAAAACCCATTTTGGCCAACAGCTGCGGCACCAATGTTACGCCCGTACCGTGTAGCGGAGTGTACACGATTTTCAGGTCTTTTTGACGGGCAATGGCGTCTTTCGAGATCGAGAGCGACAAAATCTGAGCAATGTATTTTTCGTCAATTTCCTCGCCGATGGGATGAATTTTGGACGCATCGCCTTCAAATTTAATATCATCAATGGAGTGAATGGCGTTCACTTCTTCAATGATATTCTTATCGTGCGGAGCCACTACCTGCGAGCCGTCGTCCCAATAAGCCTTATAGCCATTGTACTCTTTCGGGTTGTGCGAAGCCGTAATGACCACGCCGCTTTTACAGCCCAAAATACGGGCGGCAAAACTTAGCTCAGGCGTAGGACGCAGGCCTTTGAAGAGATAGACATCAATGCCGTTGGCCGAAAAAATATTGGCCGTTACCTGCGCAAACTCGTCCGATTTGATGCGGCTGTCGTGGGCAATGGCAACGCTTATTTTTTCTCCCGAAAACGTTTTGTTTAAATAATTGGCCAATCCCTGCGTAGCCGCTCCCACGGTATATTGATTCATGCGGTTGGACCCGATCCCGATCAACCCACGCAATCCTCCCGTTCCAAACTCCAAGTCTTTATAAAACGAATCAGTAAGTTCAGTAAAGTTTTGTTTATCAACCAGTTGTTGGATATCAGCCTTTGTTTCGGCATCATAATTACCGCTAAGCCATTGGTCTACTTTGGTTTGTACAGCAGCTTCGAGCATAAAATTTCGAGTTTTGGATTTACAATTTTTAATAAAAAAGGGGAAACGTCCCCAAATTTAATGACTCGCCTGAATCTTGCAACTTTATGTTTTATTCAAACCGTATTTTAGGCAATAAAATAGCAGGCAAGTGCTTTACAATTCCTTACTACTGAGCGTAATTACTTATTATTTATTGAGAGTTTATAAATTCCGGCAAATCATCGGCACAAATTCACAAAAAAATACGTTTTAAAAAGTGGTTGCGGCGATTGGGTTGTCTATGAAAAAAAGAGAACGTTTAGAGGTACCGTTGGTACGATTTTTTTTAAGAATTATTAGTTTTGAAATTCTTTTTATTTACATAATAGCCATTGATTAAAATGCAATTACAGTTGATTGAAAAGCGCGCCGGGCTTACTCCCGAAGAATTTAGAGAACAATACCTTTTACCGGGTCGTCCTGTTGTTTTTCGTGACCTGGCTGCTGATTGGCCCGCTACGCAAAAATGGACATTTGATTATTTAAAACGGAATCATGGGCATTTGAAAGTGCCGCTTTTCGGCAATGATTTCCATGATGCCGGCAAAGGCTACATGGCCCCTAAAGTCCATATGCCTTTTGGAGATTATCTGGACCTGATTCAGGCGGGACCTACCGAATTACGGATGTTTTTGTACAACATCTTCCTGCATGCACCCGAATTGGTCAACGATGTTAAGATACCTACCATTATGCCCGGTTTTGTGAAAGAATATCCTTTTATGTTTTTCGGGGGACAGGGCGCGGTGGTAAAACTGCACTATGACATCGACTGCTCTTCGGTGTTTCTGACCCAGTTTCAGACGCGCAAACGCGTTATATTGTTTGCTCCGGACCAAAGCCGTTATTTGTATCAACATCCTTTTACGGTACAGAGTCACATAGACGTGCTGAATCCCGATTATGAAAAATATCCTGCTTTTCAAAAAGCGTCCGGTTGGGATACCGTGCTGGAACATGGCGAAACGATCTTCATTCCTTCTACTTTCTGGCATTTTATCCAATACGTAGACGGTGGATTCTCGATATCGCTCCGCGCCAACGACAGTGTATTTACCCGACTTCGGGGGTTGTCTAACATTGCCCGTCATTTTGTGGTGGACAAGGGAATGAACCAGCTCCTCGGCGCCCGTTGGAAGCACTGGAAAGAAGAAAAAGCGGAAGAAAGGGCAATGGCAATGAATTAAAACAATACTGAAAAAACGAAAGTGCGAAGTAAGAAAGAGGTAACTCCTCTCTCCTGCTTCACACTTTTTTATTTTACGGGGTAAGTTGCGGTTAATTAATTCCGATCTGAATTTCGGTAATGTTATTGGCGGTTTCTTCCAAATCTATCGTTGCATAAATTTCCCGACATTCACCGGTCATGGTAAGACCATTGGCCGAAAGATAGCCCATTGCTTTTCCATACGATTGGGGGAGGTTTTCCCAGGGCCCTTCATGAACAAGCGAAAGGCATTTGAGTGCAGGGATCTGCTTACTTTCAAAACCTTGAACTTCTGCCGCTTTCTCCTGAACAGGTAAGGCGATCACCAACGTAAAAACCGTTTCGGGGCGGCCGTCTATTCCGAAGTAATTCCATTGCAGAGCACCGCCGGGTTGGATGCCCAGTCGGTCGGCTTCACTGCATAGTTTCTGACCGACTAAGCCATACTTACTCAGTTCAGGAAGTCTGGCTTGTGTGGTGAAAGTAAGCGCGTTAAAAGGTTGCGTTTCTTTGATAATCATGGCTGTTGAATTTTGGGGTTTAGTTAAGTAAATCAGTTTTTAGGATAATCGTAGTTCACCATCCATTTTACGCCGAATTTATCATTCACCATTCCGAAATACGCTCCCCAGAACATATCCTGAAGCGGCAATTCTACATCTCCCCCTTCAGACAATCCGTTAAAGATTTTGTCGGCTTCTTCTTTGCTGTCTGCCGAGATAGATAAAGAGAAGTTGTTGCCAAAGGTGAGCGTATGTCCCATGGATTCCAAGGCATCGGTTCCCATCAATACATTGCCGTTGCCGATTGGCAGCGCTATGTGCATGAGTTTTTCATTGTCTTCTGCCGATAGCTTATCACCTTCGGGTGTATCTTTAAAGCGTTGAACTGCCAGGAATTCGCCGCCAAAGACGGATTTGTAAAAGTTAAATGCTTCTTCCGTGTTCCCTAAAAAGTTGAGATAAGGATTGATTGCTGCCATGGTTGCTTTTTGTTTAAGAATAAATAAATGATTGTTTTTATTACTGAAACAAAGATACGACCGGCAAGTGACAACGGTATGTCAGTAGGGTTGAAGATAATGTTCCTGAATTTCGAGCGCCAATTTTTGCATCATTGCTTTCATCTCCGGCGGATTCTCTACGGTGATATGTTTCCCGTAGGTCATAAGCCAACGACCCATGCCTTCAAAGTGCTGCGCCATAAAGGTCATTTTGACATATTTTTCGTGTACTTCCTCCGAGATAAACCCCCACGAATAACGCTGCTCCTGCATAAACAATGCCGCCCCCTTATGCACCCAAAGTGTCACTTCTTCGAGGTGCTCCTGTACCCGCAGTTGGTCGAGGTAAGCTTGCAGGGTAAGCAGATTCTGTTTTGGAAAAAATCGCTCGGTATTGGTCAGATTTTGAATGCGGTCAGTTCGAAAATCCCGGTAATCGCCGCGTAATCGGCAAAAAGCGATCAAATGCCAATGAGAACTGTAATATACTAAGCCAATGGGTTCTATTTCCCTCTGTGTATTTTGCTTATGAAAATTGTTTACATAATCAATGCACAAAACGTGTTGGCGCACAATGGCCTGCTGAATCTGGTTGAGCAAATGCACCGAAAAAGGTTCCTGCCGATGACGCGCCAACACGGCCACCCGTGATTCCAGATCTTCCAAGTGCTCTTTGTCATTGCGTTTCAACACCGATTTTATTTTGTAAAACGCAGAATCGAACCCTTCACGCAGCGACTCATCGGCCATTTTACCGATCAATTTGGCCCCAAAAAGCAATGCACTCGCTTCTTCGTTGGTAAACATAACGGGCGGCAAATGATAATCTTCCAGAAAATAACCCACGCCGGCTTCCGCGCCAATAGGTACGCCGGCTTCTTCCAACGCTCGTATGTCTCGGTATACGGTGCGTAAACTCATGCCGAAACGGTCGGCTATTTCCTGCGCTTTTACGACGCGTTTGGATTGTAACTGAATCAAAATAGCGGTAAGGCGGTCGATACGGTTCATGAGTAAGAGGAATAGCTGAAAAACAAATGAAAGGCTGAATTCGCAGGAACATTTTGCAAACTCCCGATTCCGTTATAGTATTGGGTATGATTTTCAAAATTCCTAAAATTCCATGACTTCACGCCAATTTCTGTTCTTTTTTGTCATTACTTTAGGACTCACTGCCTGCAATCGGCCCGCAGATAATGTTGAGGAAGCCCAAAAACGTCTGACGAGTGTGCCTAAATGGCAAATTCAGGAGATATTGATGGACGAGGCCCCCTTATTTAAAAATGGGAAACACATCCCGCACATCAGTGGCGTGCAGTTCGATTCGTACATGGAATGGGTACGTTTTTTACCCGATGGCAGCTTTGAAGGACATTTTAACGGCGCAAAAGATACCCAAAAATTTCAGTGGGAGGCCTATGTTAAGCAAAACGTGATTGCCTTACGCGACACCGCCACCAAAACAGGTGGCTGGAACATCTATCCGCGCAATGTTTACAAAGACAGTTTTGAAATGGAAACCCGCAGCAGTGTATACGACCCGCCACGCGTAACCAAACTGACGTTGAAATTTAAGCCGCTTTAAAACAATCAATTCTTAGTTGGGTAAAAATGTGCAGGCTCAACCTCGTTGAGTAAAAACGGCCTCATTCTTTCGATCGTTTTGTATCAGTAAACGCATGGCATAAACCTTTTGAGAAGTCAATTGTATTTCCAATTGATTTTCAATTAAACGATCAAAGTCATGAAAAAGGAAAAAGAAACACAGGACAACAAGATCTCTCCGAAAAGCCAAGAGGGACAGGGAGCCAAAATACCGAGCGATCCGGCCACTACCTACACGGAATCCAATTATAAAAGCGGCTTCCCCAACAAAGGCGCCGAGCAACATTCAAAAAATAAATCAAAATAGAACCGCACATTTTGCGGTGATTACCGGTAGAGACGCAACATGTGTTGCGTCTCTACTGTATATGCCTATTAAAATGCTGTCGCAATTTCTTTGAAGAAACGCACCTCATTAAAATATTTTTCTTCAGGGCTACAGCCCAAACGTACCACCACTAACTGCTTGGATGGAATAATGAGTACAAACTGCCCTTCAAAACCATTCATCGTAAAACTATCCGCAGGCAAGCCGTCTTTGCGAACATAGGTCCAAAAATGCGCCCCATATCTACCTTCCGAATGAGGCGTTTCGCGCGACGAATACGTTACCCAACCTTCGGGCAGCAAACGTTCGCCTTTCCAAATGCCATCCTGTGCGTACAACTGTCCAAATTTGGCCCAATCACGCGCCGAAGCGTACATAAACGACGAGCCCACGAACGTTCCCGAAGCATCGGGTTCAAGGACTGCGGTGTTCATGCCCAGCTTTTGAAACAATCGTTGATGCGGGAAATTCAGGTATTCAGTCCGGGTCTTACATTGACGACGAATGATTTCCTGTAAAATATTGCTCGTTCCGCTTGAGTAATACCATTTGGTCGCGGGTGGCACTTCTACCGAGCTTTGGATGGCGTATTTTCCCGCACCCGGTGCCGCGAAAAGCATCTTGGTTGCATCGCTGATGCCGCTGTATATTTCTCCAAATTTAAGTCCGCTGCTCATTCGGAGCAGATCATCTGTGGTAATCACCTTTCTGGTGTCGTTGGCCCATTCTTCGATGGGAGCCGGTTTAGTAACATCCAGTTTCCCGTCTTTCACCAACATTCCCACCATCGCATTGGTCACGCTTTTGGTCATGGACCATCCCATCAATGCCGTTGTGGACGTAATTCCATTTGCATAGCGCTCCGCCACTATTTTACCTTTGTGCAGCACTACCACGGCTCGCGTCCTGACGGGGTGCTTAGGGTCAGGTTCTGCAAAAGCCCAATTCAACGTTTTTTTGAGGGTTTCCTGCTGCGGTTGCGGTAAAATGGAATCGGTTAACACCTCAGTTTGAGAAGTCATTTCTTCCACTTTTGGTTGTTGCCGCAGTTCTTCGGCGGTAATGTCATTCAAAATCGTACACCCTAATTTGGGGCGAAAAGCAGCGGTTTTGGAAGCAATTCCAAAGATGGTTGCGGTGGCCGTTTTGGCCACTGTATCAATGGTTTTGGTACCAAACGGAATGCTGTATAAATCTTCCGCTACCACCGACTCCAAACTTCTCCCGGATACATACACACACGAACAAATGGTCTTGGCATTGTAGCCCGCGCCGATCAGCGCATAGCGATAGGCATAATTGGCGGCGTAGACTATGCCAATGAGCAATAGGGCAAAAATTGTGTAGAGGATTTTCTTTTTAGTGGTCATGAGGGTAAAGTAAAGATAATGGAGGGTTCACCATAAAAAATCCTTTCCAAGTCTTTAAGACGGGGTCGCCCGGACGGGGTCGCTCAGACTTGGAAAGGTTGAAAATTCAATCATTATTTTCCCAATCCCTCATACACCACCTGCATAATGGCCGTGCGGACGTTGAGGGTTGAGATCTTATTATTGTCGCGGGTTGGATACACGCGGTTGGATAAGAATACATAATTGAGGTTGTATGCGGGGTCGTTCCAGATCATGATGCCCGTATAGCCTGTATGCCCGTAACTCATCGCAGTGGCACTTTTTGGCGAGTTACCACAATACACACGGCACGGTTTATCAAAGCCAATTCCGCGACGTGATTCGGGGAATTGGTAGCTTGTAAACTCGTTCATCGTGTTTTCGGAAATAAATGATTCTCCGCCGTAACTGCCTTTTTGGAGGTACAATTGGGTCACTTTCATCAGGTCGTTGGCATTACCAAAAAGCCCCGCGTGACCGCTGAGTCCGTCCAACATACCGGCTCCTTCGTCGTGTACGCGGCCATGAACGAGCGTTTGACGGAAGAAGGTATCACGCTCTGTGGGCACGATTTTGCTTAGATCATAAAACCGTCTTGGGTTAAACGTCAACGAATTGGCACCGATTTTCCGATAAACGTTGGTTTTTAAATACTCTTCAAACGGCACACCGGTAATGTTTTCAACCACCTGCGGATACAGCATAAAGGAGAGATCAGAATAAATATAGTCCTTCTTCTCGTTGAGCGGCGATTCTCTGATGGCTTTAAAAATGGTCTTACGGTATTTTTTGTGTAGCCACAGACTGTCCGTTATCTGAACTGTGTAAGGGCCGTGCGACGTTTTACCCCAACTGAACGTACGTTTTTTCCATGTTCCGTCGGCATTTTTAGTATCGCGCCAGAACGCAATAAACGCTTTCAGGCCCGCCTGATGCGTCAGCACTTGCCGCCACACCAAGTCTGCTTTGTTGGAATTTTTATAATCGGGCAAATAATCCTTCATCGTCCCGTCCAAATTAAACTTACCTTCGCTATGCAACCGCGCCAACGCCATAGTCGAACCCGCAATTTTAGTTACCGAAGCAAAATCATATAAGTCAGTGAGCTGAACGGGACGCGGCGGAACCCCACCCCCTGCCCCTCCCCTTTGATGGAGGGGAGTAGAATCTTCCCTCCCTACAGGGGAGGGGTTAGCATACACGTGCGTACCGTACGCTTTGCGGTAAAATACTTTTCCATCTTTGGCCAATTGAACGACTATACTTGGGGTTGCCTTCTGGGCAATGGCATTGTTGGCCAAGGAGTCAATTTTGAACGAAAGCCATTTACTGTCCAATCCCACTTCTTCCGGAATGGTATATTTAAGGCGGCCAATGGCCGGAATATCAAGCCCCGCTCCGTAGCCGAATCGGGCATTGACACTCACCGGCAGTTTGCCTTTGGCCGCAATGGCCCCAAACAATAATTGTGCAGACAATTCCTCGGTAAAAGGCGTCAGTTGATATGCCATCACCAGCGCTTTTGCATTGGCAACATCTTCCAGTTTATTGAGCGAATACGCATTGCCGAATACCGTAATGACTGAATTACCATTATTTGCCAGTTCCTTCACCCAAGCCGCCGTGGTGGGCGTAATGCCATAATTCGCTCCGGGACGAATATTATTGAGATGTGCTCCCACCAACACTACATCGTAGCTTTTCAGTGCCGTACGAATTTTGGCCTGCACGCTGTCGGGCGTTTGAGGATGAATTACGTAATGATCGACGTTGGTGTACAATGAAAGTGTTTTCTGAAAGGTAGTGAGGTCGCCGGTGTTAGTGGTTTCATTGCGAGTACCAAGCGCCACCACGCCGTCTTTGGTAGCCGTTGTGGCGGCAGGGGCATCGGTCAGTGAAACGGAAGCGATGTTTACTTTGTCCAAATGCTTGATGGGCAGAATATACCCTTCGTTCTTCAATACGGTCAGCGCGTTTTCGGTGAGCAAACGGTTAAGGAGTTCAGACTGTTTATCGTTGATGTCGGCAATCAGATTTTTGGTCTCAATGGGTTTGAAGTTATCCAATCCGACCCACGCTTTTGCGGCCAATACTTTTTTGACCCGCGCATCTATCTCAGCCTGACTGATACGACCTTCAGCAATGGATTTTTTGATCTCGGCAATGGCAGCCGGCACGTTAGGGCTAAACTCCAATATGTCCATTCCCGCTTCCAGGCCTTTCGCATCGCCTGTGCCGTTGGGGAAATATTTGGTTAACCCCTTCATGTTCATAGCGTCGGAATAGATGAGACCATTGAAGTGCAGCTGGTCCTTCAATACACCCGTTACAATGGGTTTTGAAAGCGTTGACGGCAGATTTGGCGTAGTATCAAAGGTAGGAATCGCTAAGTGCGCCATCATCACCCCATCAGCACCTTTTTCGATCAACTTACGAAAAGGATACAATTCGACCGAATCCAGGCGCGCACGATTGTGCGGAATAACCGGCAGGTCAAAATGCGAATCTACGCCCGTATCGCCGTGACCGGGGAAGTGTTTCAGCGAGCTCAAAATGCCGCCGTCCTGCATTCCTTTCATGTAAGCGTACGATTTCTCAAACACTTTTTGGGGATTTTCACCGAACGAACGAAAATTAATGACGGGGTTATTGGCGTTATTATTGACGTCTACCGAAGGAGCAAAATTGATGTGTACACCCAGTCGTTTTTTCTGAGCCGCCAGTGCGCGGCCCATTTTATAGATCAGTTCGTCATTGCCCTGAATCGCCCCCATTGTCATTTGATACGGAAACCGCACCGCACTGTCCAAGCGCATGGCTAAACCCCATTCGGAATCCATCGCAACCAACAACGGTACTTTAGAGATCGATTGATAATAGTTGGTCAGCTGCGCCTGCTGCACCGGGCCGCCCTGAAAGAAAATAACGCCACCTACTTTATAGTCGCGAATGTATTGCGCCACCACGCGCGGATTAGAAAAAGTCGTGTCAATGATCACCCTTTTGGGATTGGTCGGATAACCGTGCGCCGCCACCATGATGAGTTGAGCAATGCGTTCATCGGGTGTCAAACTGTTAAAAACCGAGTCTATCCAGCGTTGATTGGGATGTTGTAAAAAGGGAGGTGTGGTTTGGGCAAAAGTTGTACTGCAAAATGTCAATAAGAGTAGTAGGAACAGAAGCTTTTTCATGTAATTCCGCAAGAATGCCGGCGTTGATGGTTATTGATAGTCAAAGGTTGAAAAAAGGTACACATAAGTCAAATCCCGGTATCAAAAAGATTGACACACATTTATAAAAAGCTCCACGAAAAGAGTCTTTGACGGGGCTTTTTATTTTTTAAAGACCTTTTCTGAGCTACCGTGTACACATTGATTATAAGATCATATTTTAGACTGAAAATTGTAAACTCACCGAGGTAAAAAGGGTGATTTCAAGGCTTTTTTGGCCTTTGATTTTACCTGAAATTTTCGTAAATTTGATAGTAAAAACGACAAAAAAAATGCGACCGTTTTTCCTTGAAATTTCAGCACAAATGCATCTATATCAGCTTTTAACACCAATAGCAGCAAATGAAAAACAGATTGTCAGATCAATTACAGACGAGAGACTTAAATGGCGGGCATACTGATTGGGAACCCCGACAAAAACAGGGTAAATCCTGGTTCCAGCAAGGTACTTTCACTTCCCCAAACGGAATGTGTCTGATTCACATGGAAGCTACCTTTACTCAGATAAAAACGGTGGCGGAAGGCAAGCAATACCTTTATGAGATTTACAAACCCCTTACCCCCAGAAGCGTTAGTTTACGGTGTGGTAAGTTATTGAAAAAATTAAATTCCCGAGATAATGCAGACAACGAGCGATTGGTTGCCTGATAATATAACTACTCAACAAGCGATGAAGAACAGAAGAAATTCTGTTCTTCATCGCCTGCCCGACAAACCTGTCAACCGTGAGTTTGTCGTTTTTAACCTATGATCCTATTATTTGTAACTTCTGAAAGGCTTTCATTTTCAGATAGCCAAGTATCAAGTATTTAGTCCGTATCACAGCCATTGATCTGCGCTTTGAATACCGCCCCCGCTTTGACCTCAAACCCCGGCTTTAACTCTACTTGATTGCCTGCCTGATAAATCGCGTTGCTGTTGGATTGTAATGTATTGACGGCCTCAATCTTATTGCTTGCTTTGAAATAATGCTTCGCGCCCGTGGCAGTTGTTTCTCCCGGATTATAAAAAAAGTAGGCCGGCAAGCAATCCGGACGAATACTCCACAGTTCCCGGCCAATATCTGAACGGTAAGCCGAGAAAAAAACTCGACCGTTATACGCCGAAATCAGTTGCGGTAATGAGCTGCTTAAGCCATAATCAATATCGGTGAGCGGCACGGTACCCGAATTGGTGCCATCCGAACGATATAATTCATAACTTTTTTGTTGTAAAATAGGCGCCGGCGCGGTTTCGTAGGCCGTAAGATAAATAGAAGAATCGCCCTTCGTTATTCGATAATCCGAAAACAGGGAATTTTTAACAGGCTGTGTTCCGGCAGCGGTGCCGTCAGATCGCCAGAGTTGGTTATTGGCAATAAAATAGAGTTTATTATTCAACGGCACCAACGAAAAGGGATTGGAACTGCCTGCACCACTCACTATATCTTTGGCCAAAACGGTTCCTGCGCTTGTTCCGTCTGATTGCCAAAGTTCGGTGCCGTTTGCGGTATTGGTTGCCCTAAAGTAGAGCTTGTCTTTATACACGACCAACGTCCCATATGATTCTTCAAAATGAAGGCCGTTACCTAATCCACTACCGACACCGACATTGATATCTTTGACCAATTTAGTTCCTGCCGCAGTGCCGTCTGATTGCCAAAGTTCATGACCCAAACTGTCGGTTTTGGCAATAAAATACAACTTATTGTGATACACCACAAAACCATAAGGGCTTGAACTTGAAACGCCCGGATTAATATCCTTCACCAATGCGGTGCTCGAATCGGTGCCGTTTGTTCGCCACAACTCATCCCCTTTTGTATCGTACCCTCTTGCCGAAAAATACAGAAATCCATTGTAAGCGATCATTTTAACGGAAGAGTCCGCATCTGAATAGTTTCTTGCGGGTATACCGGCTATTTTATGGGTCACTTTTTTGAAATCGTTACCATCACTTTTGTAGAGACCGTTACTCAAAAAATAAAGGTCATTGTTTAACGTCGCAAACAACACTTTTTGGGCAGTGGGAGAAAACGTATCAAATACTTTCACGGGAGAATTGGTACTGTCTGTTTTCCACAAATAGCGCCCGTTAACCATCCAATAAAGGCTATTTTTATAAACGGTAAAGTTGTTAAAATACGTCGAAAACCACGTTGCCCCTAGAGACTGCGCGACACTTTCACTCCTATTTTTGGTAAAATCACGGTACAGTATCGTAGTGACCCTTGCGCTGTCGGTCATCCATAACTCATTACCGGATTTACCGTCGTCGGCGGTAAAAAACGTTTTATTATTCCAATGAACCACCCGACCAAAAGGATTTACGGAAGAATTTACGGCTTCGGTATTCAGGTCTTTGACCAACAGTGTATTGGCAAGTGTGCCATCTGTTCGGTACAATTCATGACCCGACACCGAATTGTAGGCCGTAAAAAAAACGCCGGCACCCAACACCACCGGCACCGTCCGCGCCTGCTCAATGGTCAGGCTCGGATTCAGGTTTTTGACCATAACCGTCCCGGCATTTGTGCCGTCCGAAAGCCACATTTCCGTGATTTCATTCGGCGTTGAGCCTGCCATAAAGGCTATTTTATTGCCAACGGCAAACGTAGTTCCCGTTTCAAAATAAGTGCTTGCGGTCGAAGCCGTTATATTTTTCACCAATGTTGTTCCCGCAAGTGTACCGTTGGTTTTCCACAATTCTCGTCCATTTATACTGTCGTTTGCGAAAAAATAGAGCGTCGTTCCGGCAACTGTCAAAACGGGATTGGAGCCAAAAGCCAGCTCATCGTACCCTCCCGAACTTAGATGAATGTCTTTCAGCAATGTAGTCCCGGCAGCAGTGCCGGTTGATTTCCACAGTTCAAACCCCTTCACTCCATCGGAAGCAGTAAAGAACAATTGATTATTGAATACCACCGTATTTGTGACATTACGCAATGAATCTTTCACCAACTGCGTCCCCGCCGCCGTACCGTTCGATTTCCACAATCGAATGCTGAGACTATCATATGCCGTAAAATACAACTGATTATTAAGCACTTGTAATGAACTCGGCGTACTCCCAACGGCTCCGACACGAATATCTTTCACCAACTGCGTACCGGCCGCCGTCCCATTGGACTTCCACAATTCACTGCCGTTCGCAGCGTTTGTTGCCTGAAAAAACAGCGTAGTATCTACTGCCGCAAAATTCGTGGGATAACTGCCTGAAGCACCGGCATAGATATCTTTTACCAAAACGGTTCCCGCTGCCGTACCGTTCGTTTGCCAAAGTTCGGCGCCATTCACGCCGTTGTTAGCCTGAAAATACGCTTTTGTTCCAATGACTTTAAATGAGGCAGGGCTACTGTTCGCACTTCCGGCGTTGATGTTTTTTACAATATAGGTACCCGCAGGCGTGCCATCCGTTCGCCATAATTCTACCCCCGTAGTATCCTGTAAAAAACTGAAGTATAACACATTACTCATTACGCCCAATACATTCATGAACGAGGCGTCAGAGGCAGTACTGAACAATTCAAGAGTTCCTGCAATAGAGCCATTGGTTTTGAACAGGCTATAACCACTCCCGCTTTTATACGCCAGAAAGATGAGCGAGTTATTAAGATTTGCCAAATTCGTAGGCGATTGTATCTGATCGCCGGTACTTGCCATATTGAGCAAGACCGTTCCGTTGGGCGTCCCGTCGGTTTTGTACAATAATGTTTGATTGGCATTGGATGCGGTAAAATAAACTGCCCCGTTGATATTTACGGCATTGGCCACATCCAACGTACTTGCATTAGTGCCGTAAACATTCTTGAGAAGTTGTTGGGCATACGATTGAAAAAAGCAAAGAAGACATAAGATTGGTGCAGAAAACTGTTTCATGATATTTAACTAAAAGCCCCTCAAATTCCATAAACACACTCGTTAATACCTATAAACATTACTAATATACACTAAAACACGACTTTAAACTTCTTCTTCTATCATACATTTCTAGGTTTAAAGAAAAAAAACCAGAACCATTAAATAGCCTTAAAATCTAAAATCAGGCTTTTTTCCCTCCAAACCATTGACGCGCTTCTTTAAGTCGTCTGACGAGGACATTGATTTTTTTACGATAAAGGGTAAAATTTTCTGTGCTTGGGGAATAGTTTAAGAAGTTTCTAAAAGAAACAGCCCCACCGAGCAATGCTTGGCGAGGCTGTTTCTTTTTTATTTTTATCGACTTACATCCTTTTTCTCAACTCCAACGCTCGCAGTTGTTCATTCAATTGTACACGCATCCGAAATACTTTTTCTTGGCCCTCCGTTCGCACATATTCTATGGTAACGTTTGGCTCCGTTACAGGATTCCGGCTGATGCGTTCCGCCATAGGTAAGGACTCATAAGATGCTTTCGCTATGCGTTGTCGTTCGATCAAATGCCTTATTTCTTCTCCTCCCGGCTGCTGTAAAAACTCCTCCATTAAAGGCAATTGCATTGGTTCTTTTTCTTCAGTTGCTGATACTGCGGGTGTTGTCAACAATTTTTTCAAATCTTTGACGGCAGTTCGACTGCTCAACGCATTGATATCAGTATCGCACCCGCCGATCTGCGCTTTAAACATTGCTCCATTGCTTACCGAAAAGCCCGGCTTTAATTCCAACGAATTTGCGGCCTGATACACTACATTGCTATTGGTTTGTAACGTATTAAATGCTTCAATGCGTTTTGCTGCTTTGAAACGATAGGAGCTTCCCGAAGGCGTGGTTTCACCGGGATTACTGAAGGAATATTCGTCGGGGCAATCAGGGCGGAGTATCCAAGGTTCGCGGCCTATTCTTGAATGCCAGACTGAAAAATAAAGTTTTCCGTTATAGTAACTCATGATTACGGGATTATATGTGGTATTGACCGTCGAGTCACTATTTGTAATGCGAACAGTACCGGCACTTGTACCGTCTGAACGGTAATAATATTTTGGAGTTGCGTTTGAACTGACATCAAAGTTACTGCCTCGAAAATAGATGGAAGAATCTCCCTTTAATAAGCTGCTATTGATTTCTACCTCAGGCTTTATCAATTGTGTACCTGATTCAGTCCCATCTGAGCTATACAATTGGTTTTTAAGAGGGGTATATGCTGAGAAATAGAGTCGATTTTTATTCGTAACAAGTCCGTTAGGGTAAGAATGATTTGAGCCGGTCATTATATTTTTGACCATTGAAGTACCTGCTGCCGTTCCATCCGATTGCCATAATTCATGCCCTGAAGTTCCATTATCTGCCCGAAAAAACAACTTATTATTAAATGCCACCAAGACTCCGTACTTATCACTTGATAATGGAGATGTGAGAAATCCGTTATTATAACCGGGATTTAAATCTATTACCATACTCGTACCGGCACTCGTACCATCTGATTGCCAGAGTTCGTACCCATTTATTCCATTAGTAGCTATGAAATATAATTTTCCATTATAGACCGTCAAACCAAAAGGATTAGAACTCGAAGAGCCTGCATAAATGTCTTTTACCATGACCGTTCCGGCCGTTGTTCCATCCGTCCGCCACAGTTCATATCCTGCATTGTTATACCCATTGGCTACAAAATACAACTGTCCATTATAAGGTATCATGCGGGCTACTGAGTCTGAAACATAATTATCCCAAAAGGGAAGAGACAGAAGATCTTTTACCAAGCTAAAGGAACTTTTAATATCATTAGGATTTCCATTGCCTCTATAAAGTTTTAATCCTGTTAAAAAATAGAGTTCGTTATTCAGTTGTCCAAAGATTGCTTTTCCATTGGTAGAACCATTAGTATAAAAAACTTTAGCAGGCGCAGTCAATCCATTTGTTTTCCACAAATAGCTTCCATTTGTTGTCCAATACAACTCATTATTGAATACAGTAAAATTATTAAACAAAGTAGAGAAATACGTAGACCCCAACTCATATATTCCGGCATCGAAACGGCTTTGAGTAAAATCATAATATAAAGAGGTACTTTCCCCCGTATTCTCGGTTACCCATAACTCTCCCCCTACTCTTCCATCATTCGCGGTAAAAAAGGTAAGGTTATTAAAATGGACAAAACGGTTTTCTTCACCTAATGAAGAACCGGAAGTCTGGGTAATATCTTTTACTAAAGATGTATTGACAGCAGTTCCGTCAGTTTTATATAGCTCGTGTCCTGTTACGGGATGATATGCTGAAAAAAATATAGTACTTCCGAGAGAAAATGACACGGAGCGAGCCAATTCTATTTCTAAATTCGGCTGAATATCTTTTACTTTAACAGTATCGGCCTCACTTCCATCCGATATCCACATCTCATTTTTATCATTCTCGGAAGAGCGAGCCATAAAGACAGCCTTAGTACCAACTCCTTCAAAAGACAAAAATTCATAGTCCGAATTAGCGGGCGAGTTATTAATATCTTTAACTAATGTTGTTCCTGCAGTGGTTCCATCCGTTTTCCATAGCTCTCCCCCATGGATTCCATCATTAGCTAAAAAAAATAAATTATTCCCTACTACTGTAAAATTTGGTTCCTGATTAAAGGTCTGATTAGAATATGAGCCAGAACCTGAATTGATATTCTTTAATAAAGTCGTACCTGATTCTGTACCATCCGACGTCCATAATTCCACTCCATTTGAACCATCAGAAGCACAAAAAATGATATTATTGTTTAAAATTTCCCATACATAAGTATAGTATGGGAGAAAATACAAAGAATTGTTAATCACCTTTGTTCCTGCTGAAGTACCGTCCGAAGACCAAATTCTTCGTCCATAAATGTCATTTGCCATAAAAACAAGCTTGTTCCCAAGTGTTTTTAAATAGGAGGGTGAACTGTTACTGCTTCCTGTATATATATCTTTGACTATCATCGTCCCTGCAGCTGTACCATCCGTTTTCCATAATTCTATTCCGTTTACACCGTCGGTAGCAGTGAAATACAAAGTGCCGTTCATCAAAGTAAAATTTTCCAACTCACTGCCCGAGCTTCCCGAATAAATATCTTTCACCTGTATCGTCCCTTCAGGAGTACCATCCGTTTTCCAAAGTTCAAAGCCTGAAGAGTTTGTAAAAGCCCTGAAGTAAGCAACATTTCCAACGACTGTAAAATAATAAGGAACACTGTCAACACTACCCGGATTTACATCTTTAAAAAAATATGTTCCGGCTACCGTTCCATCAGTGCGCCATAGTTCTTCCCCCATATTCGTATTATAATCACGGAAAAAGAGTACGTTATTAAGGATACAGCATGCATATATATCATAATTTGATGGAAGGTTTATGAGTTTAACAGTCCCGGCAACTGTGCCATCAGTTATAAACAATGCATAATAACCGGATGTATTATCAACAGCCTTAAAAACTGCTTTCCCATTAAAACTCAACAAACTATTTATTGCTCTAAATTTACTACCGGTATTTGTTGTATTTAGTAGTAGGGTACCTACAGCTGTGCCATCGGTTTTATATAAATTATTTTCACGATAAGAATTGCTCGAAGCTGTAAAATAAACAGCATTTCCAATAGTCACAGAATATGCGAAGTCTAACGTGCTGCCATTGCTGCTGTAAACATCTTTTAATAATTGCTGGGCATGAGAAGGGAAAAAGAAACAAAGAAGAAGTAGCGTAGTGTAAAATTGTTTCATTAATCGGTAAGTAAGTATGGTTTGAAATGGAATGAGTGACAAAAATAACAGTATGCCCAGTAATTAAAAATCTGCGCAAAAAAAGTAATCCGCAGTACTTATCTTTGTTACGTCTCACTTCATTCAACGCTTACTACTCCTTATGACCTACCTTTTCCTTCTACTGAAAAACCAAGCTGTTTACCGACGCAATCTATTATTACCTGCTCTTTTGTCTACACTGTTTTTGGTTTCTGCGCCTGTTTCAGCCCAACAAAAATCAACGCTTTATTTTCCTCCTGCGCATACATGGGCGCAAAAAACACCGACGGAAATGGGGCTGAATCCCGCCAAGATTCAGGAAGCCATTGCCTTTGCGAAAGCCGGTGAGTCCAAAAATCCGCGCAGCATGGAGCAATCTCATTATCAGAGCTTTGGCAAGGAACCGTACGGATTTGCGGTCGGGCCGTTTGCGGATCGCGGCGACCAAACGGGCATCATCGTTTATAAAGGCTACATTGTGGCCCAATGGGGAGAGCCGTCCCGTTGCGATATTACGCACAGCGTGACTAAAAGCTTTCTTTCGAGCGTAGTAGGCATCGCCGTTGATAAAGGATTGATTCGGAACGTAAACGATACCGTCGCATCGTATGTGCCGCCAATCGAACTTTATGGTCAACCTGTGCAACGCCCTGCCGATGAATATGGTAAACCCGAATTGCTGAATCTTTTCGACACGCCCCACAATCGCCGTATTACGTGGGATAATATGCTTCGTCAAACGTCCGATTGGGAAGGAACGCTCTGGGGAAAACCTGAATGGGCCGACCGCCCCGACAAAGATGCCGCAACGTGGCTTACGCGCCCCCGCAATGCCCCGGGGAGTGTATACGAATACAACGACGTGCGAGTAAATGCGTTGGCACTGGCGGCTACAAGTGTATGGCGGAAGCCATTGCCGCAGGTGTTGAAAGAGCATATTATGGACCCTATCGGCGCGTCCAATACATGGCGTTGGACGGGCTACCGCAACGCTTGGATCGTGTTGGACGGGCAACCGGTGCAGTCGGTCAGCGGCGGAGGCCATTGGGGCGGCGGGATGTTTATCAATGCTTTTGACATGGCTCGGTTTGGACTATTGACGCTCAACCGAGGAAACTGGAACGGCAAGCAATTGCTTTCCGAACAATGGGTAAAACAGGCCACTACGCCTACGCCCGCCCAACCTACCTATGGGTACATGAACTGGTTTTTGAACACCGGACAGAAGCCGATCCCGAGTGCGCCGGCCAATGTGTATTATCACGTAGGAAACGGTAACAACATCGTCTACGTTGACCCCGACCATGAACTCGTGATGGTGGTGCGGTGGATCGAGAACAATGCCCTGGATGGTATTGTAAAAAGAGTATTGGAAGCTTTTACCCCCACCATACCTGACACCGAAATTTATGTGACAGACTTAAACATTTCGTCGGGAAATGTCACTCTCGGGAAGCCGGCTAATATTACCAAACGGGTAGGTTACGACAATCAGCCTTCTTTCACTCCTGATGGAAAAAAACTGCTTTATACTCAACAGGCCAATGGACAAACCGATATTTGGACGTATGATTTAGGAAAGAAAACGGCAACTGCCTTGACCCAAACGCCCGAAAGTGAATATTCGGCCACGGTTATGCCCGATGGAAAGCACTTTTCGGTGATTCGGGTAGAGCCCGACCAAACGCAACGACTTTGGCAATTTGAATTGAAAACGGGCAAAAACCCGAAAGTCATTTTGCCAAGTATCAAACCCGTTGGGTATCATTGCTGGTTTGGGTCTGACTCGCTGGTTTTGTTTGTGTTAGGTCAACCTAATATGCTCCAATTAGCGCGCGTTTCGACGGATAAGGGGCAAACGATCACCACCAACGTCGGGCGCTCATTGCTGCGGGTTCCATCTCAAAAAGCGGTCAGTTTTGTACATAAAGTATCGGCGTCCGAATGGCAGGTGGAGCAATTGGATATGAGCACATTACAAACAAAAACGCTTATCAAGACGCCCACAGGCAGTGAAGATTGTGCCTGGGCATCGGACGGGACGTTGTTCATGGCGCAAGGCGCGAAGCTATACAAATGGAACAGTCAATATGATAAGGAATGGCAATTGGCCGCGGATTGGAGCAGTTTGGGTATCAAACAGATCACACGTTTAGCCATCGATCCCAAAGCTCAAAAACTCGCTTTTGTAGGGCAATAAAAATAAATTACCCGTCAGACGGTTGGTTATCGCCGTAACAATAACCGTCTGACGGGCACTATCAGAGTTCGGCTCGGAGACGTTCTTCCAACTCTATGGCCATTGGCACCAATACATGGTCTTCAATGATGGCATGTTTGCGAAGTTCCAATTCAAAAAATTCCACTTGATTCAGGAAAACCCGGTAGGGCATCGGTGGGCGTTCCACGGGAGAATAGCGCTTAATGATTTGACTTACCTCTTTCAACTCATCTTCAATTGAGTCGTGGTGCTCCGTAAATTGTTTGATGGAAGTCGTGCTCAATAGTTCCCTGATTTCGGCCTGAGACAACTCTCCGGTATCCGCCTTCATTAACTTTTTAATATAAGGAAAAAACGCACGTTCTTCCATCTTGACATGCTCAATGAGGTCGTTTTTGTAATCATTGAAAAACATACACAACTCTGCCAACAATTCATGGGTTTGTCCGTATTTACTGAAAATATGCAAAAGTGATTGCTCAATTTCAGGAAGTTTCTTGGTCAGGTAATAGCGATGTGTTGCCTGTAAATAGGCCAAAATATCACTCATCGAAAACTTCCTGATCTTTTGATAAGGGAAATCCTGATCATCGTTGTACAGATCCAGGATCAGCTCTATCAGTTCATTGTCCAATTCGATACGGTTCTTTCCGCTGAAATCTTCAAGACGTTCTGTAACCGACTGGTGCATAAGTACCTCATTAATAAGCTCATTATAGGTATTTCTTGTCATGACTTATGTTAT
This sequence comes from Runella sp., assembly GCF_965279615.1. NCBI lineage: Bacteria > Pseudomonadati > Bacteroidota > Cytophagia > Cytophagales > Spirosomataceae > Runella > Runella sp. Next base: position 2,918,414 of record NZ_OZ257252.1, read on the forward strand.
TTCAGATTGAATGACGGCTTAAACCGGTTTTGAGTTAAAAAGCAAGTTTAGACATACACCTGTAGAGAAACCATGACAAAGGTCAGTTATATCCAACGAGCTGTTTTATAAAGCAATTTAAGATTTTATAAAATAATCCCAAATCTTTTCCCTAATTCTTCCAGCGACTTAACGACCGGATCAAGCAAATCAAGACCTTCCTGCAGGCGCTGTGCTTCGATTTCGCGCTCCGGATCGCCGGGCACCAACACCTGCTTTCCTTCCACCGCCTGCGCGCTGCGAAACCGGCGAATCCAATTATCCATGTGCCCCTTGAATTCATCAGCCGGCCGAAATCCATCAACGCGCATTGCCCCGAAGAAATGCCCCGTTCCCCGGCCCACGCCTTCAGCCGCCGCCATAAAACCCGCCGTGGCAAAAGGCGGCACCCAAGGGCCGTAATTTGCGCCCGACAGTACACCCGAAAAAATATCTACAATGGCTCCTAAACCATATCCTTTATGACTGCCGTGTTCGCGGTCGGAGCCGAGCGGCAATAATGCTCCACCATTTTTGATGGGATTAGCATCGGTGGTTATTTCTCCATTGACATCCTGCGCCCAACCCAAAGGTGCAGGCAGGTTTTTGCGTTGGAGAATCTCAAATTTACCATAGGCAGCCGCCGTACTGGCAAAATCGGCCACAAAAGCAGGCTCTTCATTGGCAGGTACGGCCACCGCAATGGGGTTGGTGCCGAGCATTTTTTCCAACGAAAACGTGGGTGCAACCAGCGGCGCAGCGTTGGTCATGGCCATACCGATCATATCGTGCTCCAATGCCATCATGGCATGATAACCCGCAATGCCGAAGTGGTTGGAGTTTTGTACTGAAATCCAACCGGAACCTACATTTTTGGCTTTTTCAATAACGATCTCCATTGTTTTTGGCCCCACAACGAGTCCTACGCCCGCATCACCGTCTACCACGCCCGTACTGGGAGTTTCGTGAACGATACGGATGTTGGGTTTGGGATTCAACCGGCCGTGGTCGAAGAGGCGTACATACCCTGCCAAACGGGCAATCCCGTGTGAATCTACGCCGCGCAGATCTGCCGAAATGAGGGTTTTTGCGGCTAATTGGGCATCCGCTTCCGAAAAACCAATGCTTTGAAATATATGTTGGGTAAAGGTTTTGAGTTGCTCAGCAGTAAACATATGTGTTCAGTGTGACGTTGGAGAAAATAATAACGCCGCAAATGTCGTACTATTTTTGAGAAATGCCGTTGAACAAAGCGAAAGATGAAGTTTACCGTCGTGCCTTCGGTTGCTCACAACCGAAGCTATCACCGGAGTCAGGTTGTAAGAGTGTGCCTTCGGTTGCTCACAACCGAAGTTATCACCGGAGTCAGGTTGTGAGCAACCTGACTCACGGAATTCACTGACTCACGGATCAGGCTGAAGGAGCCAATACAGCTTTCATCTCAGCAATGGCAATTTCAATGTCTTTTTCGCCTGTACGCCAATTCACAAACGCGGCCCGGATTCCCTTTTTGCCGTTGTAAACCGTTGGCGTCATAAATACCTTTCCGCGTTGGTTCAATTGGGTCAGGAACGAATGCACTTTGTCCTGATTCTCTTCTCCTTTCAATGTAAAACAAACATTGTTCAAACGCGTCGGCGCCAGCAATTCAAAATCAGTACTTTGTTGAATGAACGAGTCCAGCAACCGAGCCATAGCAATGCTGTTCTCTACAATTTCGCAATACCCTTTTTTACCATACGCTTTCAACGAAACCCATGCGGGCAAGGCCCTCAACCGCCGCGAATTTTCGGGCAAAAAATTGAGGAAGCTGAAATTTTCAAGCGGATTGCCCAGGTAAGGTGCATTGGAGTTTTGGAAGGTTTCCACTTGCAATAGGCCGTGTTCTTTCTTTATCAAAAAAAACGCGCTTTCATAAGGTACATTCAACCACTTATGGCAGTCGATGGTGATGCTGTCGGCGCCTTCCCAACCGTTGAGTAAATGTTTATAGTGCGGCGAACAGGCCGCAAAGCCGCCGAAAGCCGCGTCGATATGCCACCAGAAATTGTAGTTTTCTTTTAAACGGGCGATGGCTTCGAAATCATCAAAATCAACGGTATTGACCGTTCCTGCACTCGAAATCAGAATAAAAGGTTCGCCTGAAAGCGCCTTTATCTTTTCTTCCAGATCAGCTGCATCAATCGCTTCCCGATTGGCCGGCAAGGTATGTACTTTGATAAAATTCCGGCTCCCCAAACCCAGCATTGCCAACGACTTTACGGCCGATGAATGGGGTGTTGCGCTCAATACTTTTAGACCACTCGTTACTCCCTCTTTGGCAATATCACGTCCCAGTTGTTTGCCAACCCACTGACGCGCCACGGCTAATGACGTAAAATTGGACAACGTAGCTCCCGTTACAAATCCACCACCAAACGAATCCGGCAAATCAAAAAGAGATAACAACAACTGAATGGTTTCCACTTCGATCAACGCCGACAGATCACCCTGGCCTTGAACAGATTGAGGGTTTTGATCATAAACACCTGCCAGCCAATCCCCTGCGATAGCCGCGGGAGTAGCACCGCCCGTCACAAATCCCCACGAACGCGGCCCCGAAGAGGCGACAATAAGCGGATCAAAACGTTGGTTAAATTCCGCTAAAACCGTCATCGTTCCTTTTCCCTCTTCTTCCAACTCGCTCACCAAAGCAACCGTATGAGGGGCAGAAGTTGGCCGTTGATCAATGGTTTCCAGAAAATTCACTCCCTGTTCAAAGGCTTTTTGGAGAATATTCTCAAAGTTTTCTAATTCATTTTGCAGCATGACTGTATGGATTTATTTTTCAATTACAAAGAAAGATGAAATCAACTGCCGGCAGAAATACCATTTGGGCATGTATTGATGCTTCCCGGTTATTAACATCGATCAAACTATAGAATTGGTTTATTTTTCAGAGGGCAATTTCCTTAAATGAACAAAAAAAGTGCATCTTTGCGCCCCGTTTTGCTTTTAGACGGCGTTTTTCTTCCTTTTGTTCTACCGCAAACTTCGGTTTCATGAATTCTTTTCCCGTATATGATTCGAGGCTTTCGGCTTCGCATTTAGGTGCCTTTTTGCAGGAATGCTACCAACTCAATGATCCGATCCATTGTCGTATTCTGAAAACAGGAATCAGTCATTCATATCTTTTGAATGATGGCGTGAACAAGCGGATTTTCAGACTTTACAGTTTTAATTGGCGCACAAAACTCGAAATTGAGGAAGAGCTTCGTTTGCTCAATCTTCTGAAAGACAATGGCGCGCCTGTCTCCTACCCCATTGCCGACGCACAAGGGAATTTTATCCAGGAAATTTCTGCGCCTGAGGGGCTTCGTTATGGTGTGTTATTCTCGTTTGCCGAAGGTCAAAAGATCAGAATTTTTACGGATGAGATCAGTTTCAATGTGGGCGCGGCAATGGCTCGTTTTCACAAGATCACGCAGGAGTTGGCCTTAAAACGCGTCACTTATAACACTGATACACTGCTGTTTGCGCCGCTCCAATGGGCAAAAACATTTTTTGCAACAGATTCTGAAACCATGACTTTTGTGGAATCGACAACATACGCATTGGCTTCAAAATTCAAAGAAATAAGCCGGACCAATGTTAGGGTCGGGACGGTTCATTTGGATATTTGGTACGACAATATGCACATTGATACCAACGGAAACATTACCCTTTTTGACTTTGACTTTTGCGGCAATGGTTGGCAATGCCTTGATTTGGCCTATTTCAACGTTCAACTGTTCAACATTGAGCCTGACCCTGAAGAATACCGCCGCAAACTTAACCGCTTTTTCGAAGGGTATGAGACTATTACTAAGATTTCCGACGAAGAAAAAGGCTTTATCCCCTACCTTGCTGTAAGTATTTGGTTTTTCTACCTCGGCATTCAGTGCCAACGATTTGATGATTGGGGTAACCTGTTCATCAGCGAAGATTATTTCAAACGATTCATCGCGATAATTCAAAAATGGTGCATCCATCATCAACTGTTTGAATAGCCGATTCGTAAGTACTATATCAGAGTATAGTACTATACTCTGATATAGTACTTACATTTGTATAGTAACTTTTCTCACCTTTGTCGCTCAATAGAACAATTAATTTTTACACAAATGAAACGCGACAAGATTATTTATTGGATCACAACAGGCTTGATTTCCCTGATGTTTTTATTCAGCAGTTATATGTACTTAACAAAAGCCCCTGATTTAATGCAAGGTTTTCAGAAGATAGGGTTCCCTGTTTACTTCGTCACCATGCTTGGCATTTTCAAATTGTTAGGCTCACTGGCATTGTTGAATCCTTGGTTTAACAACCTAAAGGAATTGGCATATGCGGGTTTTGGATTTACGCTCATTGGCGCCATTTGGACTCACATTGCTACCAACACTCCCTTCGTTATGCCACTGGTGATTTTAGTGGTTCTCGGAGTGTCGTATTTCTTTTATAAGAAACTCCAAGCCAAGACCGCATAATAACACGCCAAGGCGCTAAGAAGAATAAGCTTTCTTAGTGCCTTGGCGTGTTATTACCCTTTAATGTTTTCAAATTATAAAGGCATTATTTCAATATGTGCCTGGCTTACGATAATCATTTTAGCCGTTGGAAGGTAGGAGATAATTTGGTCCCAATACAGATGAAAGAATTGGTACAACTCCTTTAGTAGCATGTTTCCTACTTTAAAATAGATAACTTTAGGTGAACCTGCATCAATCAGACAACGATCATAAAAATCCGAGTCTTTGGTAAGAATTACTAAATCATGCACTTTTGCATACTCCCAAATATCACGATCATCGGCTTTGCCATTGATATCAATTACAAATTGAAAGTTGTCTGAATGAAAAGTGTTTGGGGAGATTTACATCAACCAAAAATTTATAAAAAGGCATTTGAATCAAGCCGCTTTAAGAAAGTGAGTTTCGTTATCTACAGCTCGTACTGCATAATGTAAACAGGCATTAATATCTTCTTTCTCCAAAAATGGATATGCCATCAAAAGATTTTCAAAGGTTTCTCCTGCAGCAATATATTCAAGAATAGTTTTTACTGTAATGCGATAACCTCTGATTGTAGGCTTTCCATTACAAACTTTCTCATCAATTGTTATTCTTTCAAGCAGATTTTCCATTGCGCCCATTTTTTACAAAATTAATAATTTTTCAGCGAAACATTATCGAACGGCATCTATTCACGCCAAGGCGCAAAGAAGATACGTTTTCTTTGCGCCTTGGCGTGAATAGATTGTAATGGAAAATTACTCTCCTGCCAACATTTTGGCCGTTACTTCTTTTTCAATTGTAATATAACCCGGATAATTGACCTGCGAATTTCCAATCCCCAAAGTTGGCTTAAGCTTGATTATCAACTTGGTAGGTTGCGTATTTTGCTTACCCGACAGATTCTCAACCATGGCGACAAAAGAATCGCGTGTTTTGGCATCGGTAAGTAAGTGGTAAGCATTGGTCGTCAACTGCATCGGAACACGCGTGGTACCGCCGTTGGGTTGTACGTCAATGCGTTGATCCCAAAAACCGGTGAAGATCTCGTTTTCAGCCAACAATACTTTGTACTCAAATTGATTGATTCCGGCCAATTGATTGGTGGGATTGGTCACGTCAAGATTTAGTCGCACATTAAGCGGTACGTCTTTGCTCAACAATGCCAACGCTAACCGGGGAGATTTGGATAGGTCAAAGTCCTGCATGTTTTTGAATTGCTGAATATCAATTCCTGCAAGCGTAATTTTATCGGCCGAAGCGATATTGTATTTGCAATCGCCCAGGGTTTTGGCTTCCGATATTTGTCTGGTAACTGCGCAACGCTGAAAAAGTCCCGCTAAGGCAATTACAGCGATCAATAGATTCAATTTTTTCATTTGTAACTCGTTAATAAATCCTTCTAAAAATGACTTATTAACGAGCTTTACGGGACAAAATTGCCATTCTTTAAGGCTTATTTACACACTTCCTGCAACCTTTTTTCAACCGCTGCGTCAAACGTTTGGCGTTGTTCGGGCGTTTGGTAGCTCACCGCAAAGAGACTGTCCATGGTCTTTGTGATCTTATTTGCCAATTGGCCGGTGCGCAGGGTATATTCATTTTTGACCGAATCAATGTGTTTGCTTTGCGAAGCCGTAAGCGCAATATGATGCTTGGCAAGAGAATCTTCCATGAATCGAATTTCATTGGCCGCATCAAAGCGTTCTTCTTTCAATTGCCGTGCTTCGCACTCCAGAACGGCCATCAGCTGCGCGTCTTTTTCCAACTGTACTTTTTCATCTTTTCCGCAGCGCCCCAGAAACAATGCAGTGATTATCAAACAAATACTGTTCTTAACTTTCATTCTTTAAACAATTACTTAAGGGTGGATAGTGAGGGCCATTGAATGGATTTTACCACATTATCACCAATGCTACGCCCCATTTTCAGGCCGTTGATATTGTCCATATCGTAGTGAATTCCTCCATAAAGGCGCGAATTGGCACATTCCAGAGCCATATCAGCAAAATTTGTAAACTTCCGAGGTGCAAAACCGTGTTGAACCTGCGAGCGGTCGGTGAGCACATAAGCTCCGTCGCCTTTGGTGAAGAGGCTCGTAAAAATTCGTTCACCTACCCCTACTTCTGTGGCGTGTCCGGAAGTATACGCCGGAAAAGCGGGGGTTCCAATAACGGTCGTAAAAGCAGGGTCAATGTATTTTTGAATGTATGATACCGGGCGAATCAGTGAATAATCATATTTGGCTTTCCAACAGGCAATAAACGCGTCTATTTCGCCAATTCCCAACATGGCATACCCCACCACCGCTTTGGCCAATGTAGCATTGGTTTCTTCCAGTAGTTGGGTCATGATATTGAACGTATGTCCCGTGGGCGTACAGGTGGCAAAAGGATCGTCGGCCCAGAATTTAGTGATCTCGACCTGCTCTGCGGTATTGCCTTTTACCTGATTATAGACCTTTAATGCCTGTTGATAGAAGACAGATTGTTTCTCTATCGAAAAGGCGATAGGCTTATCGGGAGTCATAAAAGCGGCATTAGACGTCAACGCAAGGCGGCATTTGTACCAGTAAGGGCTCAACGGCGTAGCGTTTTTTGCGTCTGTAGGCACCCATTTGTCTACCCCGGTAACGGGGGTAAAAGGACGGGAAAAAGGGTTAAGGTACGACTCATGGCCGCCATCCGTCTTTGAATATTCGTAAATAGCCAGTGCTACTGCTTTTCCGTGTTTTATCGATTCTTCCGCCAATGTTTTAGCAGTAGCTTTGTTAAGGGTCTCACCGAATTCAGCCGCATATTTTGCCTCTAAATCATTGATTTTTTGAAGATTGGCAGGGCTTAGGTTCTTGTCAAACATATAGCGCATCATATCGGCTACGGCCGCATTGGCCACGATTCCCCAGTGGTAATCCAGACTTTTAGTCAATGGCACAGGCATACTTGCCGGGATCAATTTATTGAGTTGCCCGGCCAAGGGTTTGGCATCCGAAATACCGGTGTATACTGCTTCATACGCTGTAACACCAACATACCCAAATGCACGGGAAGCCTGAGGAGGCAAAAAACCGGCTGTTTCTTTCACAATACGGCATTCGAGTTTAAACCACTCCCTCAGGAAGTCTGCCGAGTAATTGGCTACGTCATTGGATTTGGTAGGCTCTACTCCTACGTTTGTACAACCTATAATAAACAAAACACTAAAGACAAAATATAGAAGCTTTTTCATAAATGTTAGGCTTAATAAAATGATGCAGTTCACGGATAAACGTTAAAAACTTATTTTGGGTATCGTCAATTATTATGCCAAATTACCATCATAATAGTCTCAAATAAAAAATGATCCCTGAGGCAGAAATCATTTTTGGGTTTCGCATTAATATGCTTTTATTTTTTGTATCTCACGTTTCCCTGCATCTAATGGGATTAAAACAATACATAAAACTTATCTAAACTGCTTGGTATCAGGATGAAATGTTTGCCAACTATGCCAATATTCCTGATACGCATTGACTTTTACCAAATCCGGAACTCCCGATTTGTGTGATTTGCCAAGCAGATCATAGACCGAGCCGCCTTCATCGTAAAGTGAATCATTTTTCATAACAAACTTTTGTCCGGGGGTGGCGCGGCGCAGCGCTACAAAGCTTTTATTATCCGAAGCCAACACTACCGAAACGGGTAAATACCCGATCATGTCGTTGATAATTCGTTTCTTTTGCAGTTGATTCCAATCGTAGGCTTTCGTGCCGCCGCTTACTTCAACACCCACTACCCACGATTTGTCCTGCCACGAGGCGCTGTCGCGTTTGGTCAATTTACCCTTGCGTTTTCCGGATTCGTAATTGCTGAGTGAGTCGTATTCTTCCTGAAACTTCGCATCAGGCTGCATGACCAAACTGTTGGGATGTAATGCCAGCCATTTATCAAGAGAAACTTGGGTAATATCAAGTTCGGGTAACGTTTGTCCTTTCAATTTTCCGGTGATGGCCTCACCGTTGGCTTGTCGCCACCAGCTTCCGGTGGTCTTATCTTCAAACATCGCATTGAAATGATCCATTCCTACGAGTCGAAACGTTTCCAATTTTCCATTTACAATAGGCTCAAATGCACGACCGGTGCGACAAACCGTACAATAGGTAACAATGATAGGCTTACCGCCCAGCGTATCACGTACTTGGTGATGGTAACCAATGTATTGAATCGGGTAGGCACGAGCCTGACCGTTGACCTCAACGCCAATCACTAAACGTTCTTTTCCTACTTTGTTTTCGGCAGCATTTTTAAGCGTTAAAACCGAGGGTTGGTAAAACATGGTATCGGCAGCCATTTCATAATTGGTGGCATAGGCTACGCCCGCAACCGCCAACAACGCCAATCCAACCCCATAAGGTGCCCATTTTCCCGCCCGATAAGCAGGCAGAATGCCAATGAGTGCCAATAAACCAAACACGCCGCGAAACACCCACCGCCACGTATAAAAGAAATACGCGGCATCAATGCTGTTCATGCGCTGACTTCCGGGCATGGGCATAATAAAATAGACATTGGCGATCTCAAACAAAATGAGGCCGATAATGCCAATGTAGAAAAGCTTTTTCATAGGTTAGTCAATGTTCAGGTCGGTTCAAAATGTATCGTTAACTGAATTCAAAAATAACTTTTTAAAAACCCCCGACAAAAGATGCCGGGGGTTTTACGTCACTTCAACCTATGATATAATCGGAGCGGGAGCATATTGCCCTTCTGCTGAATATCCATTTTTAACAACATTTGCCGCACGGCCACGGTATACGTCAGGATTGATAGGTGCAACCGTTGCCAAACCATCTACGTAACGGTTGAACATGCAGAACGCCGCCGCGATCAGCACCGTATCATGGATGTCTTTGTCGGTAGCGCCGTGTTGGCGAGCGGTTTCCACTTGCTCTGCCGTCACATTTTTTCCGCCTTTTTGCACACTCCCGGCAATCGCCAAAAGTGCTTTCATTTTGTCAGACAATGACGTTTGTTGGTAATCACATTTCACCGCTTTCACAAACGACCAATCGTCGTCACCGAGGTACTCACTCGCCACCGCTCCGTGAATGGTTTGGCAGAAAATACAGTCATTTTGCGACGAAACATAGGTCGCGATCAACTCCCGCTCCCCGCGACTCAAACCATCGTCGGTTTGCAAAAGGGCGTTAGCCAGCGTGTTCATGGGAGCCGCCGTTTGGGGGCTGAATTTCATCGGCCCGAGAATTCCGGGCGCATTTTCGGGCAATTGAATATGTGGCATAGTTGTCTTTTCTAAGTAGTTACTGAACGTTTGGCCTGTTGCAAATAAGCGGGAAGAGGAATACTTCCAATGGGTTCCGTGGCTATCATACTCATTTTTTTTACCATTTTAATTTATGAATAATCTCTTTCAACGTATGGGTTACTTTATCATTTAGACCGTTGGTTTTGGAGGCACATAGCCCAATGTTCCCATGCGCTCCCCCATGGGTTCGTAAACCGCAGGGTCGGTAGGCGTAATTGTCGCTAACCCATCCACGTAGCGATTGAACATACAAAAAGTAGCTGCGATCAGGACCGTATCATGGATTTCGCGGTCGGTAGCCCCTGCCAAACGGGCATTGGCCACGATCTCTTCCGAAACCGTACGGGCATCCTGCTGTACACATTTGGCAATGGTCAGCAACGCTTTCATTTTTTCGGAGATCGGAGCAGTCTGATAATCAGCAATGACCGCGTCTACCACATCTTTGTTGGTATTGAACAGGTACCGCGCCGCCGCCGCATGACTGCTCGTACAAAAAACACATTCATTAAGCGACGAAGTAAACGTGGCGATCAACTCGGCATCGGCTTGCGTGAACGACGAATCGCCGCGCAGGAGTGCTTCGGCCAATGCGTATAAAGCAGCACCCGTATCAGGACGATAAGCGGCCAAGCTGCGAATTCCGGGAAAACCTTCGGGAAGTGTTATATGTGGCATAGTTTTGTGATGTTTAGCTTTTTACGGGTTTAGAAAAAACAGGCCTATCAAGCAACAGGCCTGTTTACCAATCATCAACCTATCATTTAGTAATATCTTTATTTTCAATAGCTTATTAACCTAAAACGCGTCAATGTTTTGGGGCATACCCAAGCCCTTCGGCGATCATTCTTCCTCGTTCGCGGTACATTTCGGGCGTATAGGCCTGAGAGTCCCAGACGTTCAGTCCATCCAAATAGCGATTGAACAGGCAGAAGGTCGCGGCGATCAAGACCGTATCATGGATCTCAATGTCGGTTGCTCCCAATTTTCTCGCTTCTTCGATCTGCCCATTCGTTACCTGTTTTCCGCCCTGCTGAACGCTGTGTGCAACCGCAAGCAAGGCTTTGAATTTATCCGAAATGGGTGCTGATCGGTAATCAAGTTTAATTTGTTCCGTTAGCGTACCATCGTCTTTTAAGTAACATTCGGCCACTCCTCCGTGTACGCCTTCGCAGCCGTCGCATTCATTCCAACGCGACACCATCATACCGATCAATTCACGCTCAGCTTTGGTCAGGCCTTCATCAATACTCAGAATTCCTTCCGTAAAGGCCCCCAAATGCGGTGCTAAATGCGGCCGAAAGGCCATCAAACCGCGCATACCAACCGCGTTTTCGGGCAGATTTATATATGCCATCTTTATACGTTTTTTGATTCTTTATGTTTACTTAAAAATGCCCCTGTCAAAGCCACTAAAAAAGCGATGGAAAAGGTAAGCAACGCATTACTGAGTCCTCCGAAAAAGGCAACCATTGCTCCCACAAAAAATACCGAAGTGGCGGTAAAGAAACGCCCGATGTTAAAACAAAATCCGGTGGCAGTAGCTCGGATCACTGTCGGGAATAACTGTGGTATATAGCTGGAAAGCGATCCCTGGCTGATTCCGAAAAACAATGACAAAAGCGCCATTTCAACGTACACAACGGAGCTAAAGCTTTTATTGGTCAAAAACAAAACAAACGACACTGAAGCGCAACCTAAAAAGGTAACAATGAGGGTTTTGCGAATGCCGATATTTTTAATTAAAAAGCCTGAAATTATTCCGCCGACAATCCCGCCCGAGCCGAGAAGCATCATGGTAATACCCCGCTGCTGTTGGCCGTTTTGACCCACGGGAAGCAACGATTGTACCCAAGTGGGTATCCATGAAAATATGCCCCATAACCCGATAAGTACCGAGCCGAAAATGATAGTACCTCTAATGAGATTGGGGCGATTCTCGGCATCCCACAATTCTGACGTATCTTTTTTATACGATTGGCGACCGGTTGCCCACGCGACTGATTCAGGTAACCATTGACTCATGGCCAGGGACGTTATGATGGGAACAATGCCCAACCAAAAAGCCTGACGCCAATCGGCAAAGAGTACATTTAACCCACCTGTGGCCACAATGCCAATCGGAAATGCTACCGCCAAAATGCCCAAAGCAATCGGACGCGTACGCACCGGCCATATTTCGGACAAATACACCGTTGAGATCAACAATACACCGCCAATGCCCATGCCTGCCGCAAAACGGCACGCCATGAGCGCATACCAGTTGGGAACAAAAACCGTCAGCAACGTGGCCAGACCGTATAATCCCGTAACGAGCGTTAAGGATTTCCTGCGTCCGATACGGTCACTGACAACGCCGAAGGTCAACCCTCCTACGCCCCAGCCATATAGGAACGCCGCGCCGATATAAGCGCCCACTTCGCCCAAACGGGCTTCGTTGATGTTGGCCTCGCCGAGCAATTCCGGCACGGCTACCGGCAAATAGACCGACATCAGGGTAGCCACCGTTCCGCCAAATAAATAACTGATCATGCACAAGGCAAAAGCCAAGTTATTTTTAGCGTCCGTCTGTGGAGCAATTGTGTTGATTTCCAAGGTTTTCATAAGTGATATGTTTTACCGAAACAGTTCATCAAAATTCAAACTCACATAATACAATCCTCCCACTGCCGGCGAGCCGTAGGCCTGCATGATATAGGTATTGGTGAGGTTGGAAGCGCCCACTTTTACGACCGTTTTTAAGCTTGACAGTTTATAACTTAGCTGCGCATCCAATAAACTGTAGGCGTTGATACGCCCCGGGCGGTTTTCGGTGAAGGTTCCGTACCAATCAAAAGCACTTTGCCAGTGCCAAGCCACGTTGAAACCGAGCTTGTCGGTCAATTTAGCGTTACCAAATGTCAGATTGGTTTTCCAGGTCGGCGTATTAAAAGGCGGAATGTTGCTTGCATTGGCATTGCCCAGATTGAAGGCTGTCCAAGTGGCGTTGGCATTCACACGATAATTTTTTGGTAATGAATAAGAAAGCCCACCGCTTACGCCCTGAATGGATACTTGGTCAGCGGCATTGGTATAGAGTTGAAATGCCTGCGTTTTACCACTTAAAATGTCGCCTGCGGCGGCCGGGTTGATCGTTCCATCCGCCAAAGTCACGTTGCTTGCGGGGCGAATAACCACGGTATTGATAATGAAATCGGTGTATTGGCTGTAATAATAATTCAGGTCAAACATCAGTTTCGAACTCAGCAACCCTTTGTAACCTACTTCAAAACTTTTTACTTTCTCCGCTTTAATGTAAGGCACGTTCGATTTTACGAGTTTGTCTTTGTTATTGGCAATCGCCGTCGGAAAAGGTACCCCTTGTCCCAATTGTGCGCCGGCCGCTCCCCCAAATGCCCCTACCGATGCGGCTGTATACGAGTTTTCGTACGCATTCATGCCGGCAGCATTGACCGGAACTCCTCCTAAAATAATGATCGGACCAACGTTTAGCTTAATGTATTGATCGCCGATGGTTGGGTTACGAAACCCTGTTTGGTAAGATGCTCTGAAATGATGGTTCTCATTGGGTGAAAATACCGCCGAAGCGCGGGGCGTAAACCGACCGTCGAAGTTTTCATTCTTGTCATAACGTCCTGAAAGTGTTATTTTTAATTGATCTTTCAAAAGTGATTTAGACGCTTGCGCAAATACACCGTACTCGGTATTGGTCAGGTTTTTGTCTTTATCATCAAACAAGCTTCCGCCCGTATCCAATTTATATTGACGGTAATTACCGCCTACCTGCAAGCCCATAAATTTGAGTTGTGAGGTAAAATCATACATTCCTTCAATGTGGCGCAAACCGCATTTACTCAGCACTCCCGCCCCCTGAATACCGTAGGTTTTGATGAGGGTTTCTTTGGCAGTATCAAATCCTGCTGAGCCCGGCAACACACGACCTTGGTCGGCAAAAGAGCGCGCCAGTTGGTGACTTTGTCCCGTTACACCGCTTATTTTTCCGTTAAAAGCTGCCTCATAGCGCTCAAACCAAGTGGCATCGGCTTTGTCAGGCGTTACTACGTTGCCGCTCAAATCGCGCACCCATGTACGGTTGATCTGTTGTCCCAACGAGCGTGTGTTGTAAGAATTGGTAGAATTCTCCGCATTTGAATACGCTCTGATGAAGAAATTGCTTCCTTTCAATTCTAAACGATGTTGATTAAGTACAAAATCGTTGATAACAAAGCGACCGCTTCCCGTGTATTGTGCAGTTCCCTGCGAGCGATTGTAAGCGTAGATCACTTCCAGATTGTCAGTAATGCGGTAATGCACTGCGCCGTTGAGTTTGAGGCTGTATACGCCATAAGTGGCCAAATCTTTCTCCTCATATCCTGTGCGCGATACCCGACCGATTTTGTCAATGGTGCGGGCTACTTCATCACCGTAAATATTCAACGAATTTTTTCCGGGGTTGTTAGGACCACGACTTGCCTCCGCGGTATTGGGATCAATGTCAGTATAGTCATTGGCATACCAGTCTGTACCGGTCAAATACGACGCATTTACCTTGAATGCCAGACGGTTATTAAAGGCTTTGGCATAACGAATGGCAAAATCACCCATTGGTTTTGCGCCGAAATCTGTGCCGTCAGCTATATGATTTACACCTACTTTGGTTTGAACACTTAAGCCCTGATACAAAAACGGATTCTTGGTTTTCATGCTCAACATCCCGTTGAAAGCAATCGGCCCATACAACGCCGAAGCCGCGCCCGGAATCAATTCGGCACTTTCCAAGTCCAGATCGTGCGGGCCAAAGAGGTTACCCATTGCAAAACCCAAACCCGCCGATTGGTTATCAACGTTGTCTACCAATTGCAGAAAGCGGCTGTTTCCCGTCGTATTGAATCCACGCGTATTGATTTGCTTATACGTCAAACTGCTTGTCACCATATCGACCCCTTTGAGGTTGTTGATGGCATCGTAGAAATTAGGCGCGGGACTGTTCTGAATGGAACGTACATCCAACTTTTCTACCGTCACGGGAGAGCGCAAAATACTCTCCTCAATCCGCGACGCCGACACTACGACCTGATTCAAATCAGCGGCGCTTTCTTTTAATGAGATATTCAGCACAGTATTATTTTGTACGTTGATTTCCTGCCGTTCATAACCGATCATCGAAATAATCAACGTGGCCGGAACATTGGCAGTAAGCTCAAATTTTCCTTTAGAATCGGTTACTGTACCTATTACTTTTCCTTTCACAGCTATTGAGGCTCCCGCCAGCGGCTGTTGTGTGTCGGGGTCAGTTATCGTTCCGGAGAGGCGTATTTGTTGCGCATAAATGGTATGATTAGCAATCAATCCAAATGCAAGAATCATCAAAAAATATAAAGGTTTTTTCATTGATTACGGTAGTAAATTTTTGGTAAAAGAGGTGGGTTATGCTTCCTGAAAGCACGGTAATTCATCTGCATGTGCTTAAAGCGCAAAAACAGGGTACGGTAAAAACAAAAATTGAAATTTTACCTGTTTGAAACAGGATGCCCTCCCGGAGGTCGTAAATAACCGCGTCCAACGATGCGTTCTCCCAACGTTTCATAATACGCGGGGTCGGTTGGAGCCACGGTAGCCAGTCCATCCACGTACTTGTTGTACAGACAAAACAGGGACGCGATCAACACTGTATCATGGATTTCGAGATCGGTAGCGCCTGCCTGACGGGCACGTTCTATGGCTTCGGGCGTGACGGCTTTACCGCTTTTTTGGGTAAGTACAGCAATGTTGAGCAACGCCTTCATCTTATCGCTGACGGGCGCCGTTTCAAAATTCTGTTTTACCAACCGCGCTGTTTCCGGATCACCCAACAGCATATCAGCTGCTTTGGTGTGGGCGGCTTCGCAAAAATTGGTGCAATTACGCGACGACACAATCGCCGCAATCAGCTCACGTTCGCCTTGGGTAAGCGTAGACTCACCGCGCAACAGGATCTGGGTCAGGTCACGAATGGGCATGGCCGTGTCCAAACGGTATTCGAGCAAACCCGTAATGCCGGGCAAGTGCTCAGGAAGTGGAATATGTGGCATTAATTAGAAAGCGTTGATTTTTAGGACAATAAAAAATATACGTCTTACAGTATCCCCGGCAGGCAGGGATCGGCGTTTATTTTAACCTTAAAAAATCACGCTAACTCGGGAGGAGGAGAAACCACGCGCAATGCGCGGGCAAGAAGTATAAAGTCGGAATACTCTTTCAATGGTGTGGCATCGGTCAGCCATTCTACTACATAAAATACGTGAGTACGTTGGGATGAAACGTATTCTTTCAGTAATTGTACAAACATGCTTTTGGAGGACTTGGGGCCATCGGCAGCATGGTCGTGGATGTGTTTATTGATGTGCTCCGCCAGCGCATAAAAATTGGCGCGCGCATCGCGGTCGGGTTTGCAGGTGATGTAAATGGTATCGTTAAGCATAATTTGCTCTACCATTTCATAAAATTCATTTCCTACCTGCACTTTCCCCTGCACCGATTGAGGTGCCGTCCAGTTGGTCTGATAAGGTAATGAAACGGGAACTTTTACGGTAATATACTCCTGATTTAATGGCTTTTGCGTTTCTTCCTGCTGCGTTTCCAATGCCACATTACCTCCCAGCCAATAGACTACCGAGTAGCCTACCATGTTGTAGAGCAAAAGGCTGACGAGCAGTATGGAAACAAGTCTTTTCAAGCGAATGTTGTTTTTTAGAATCTGCCGGGACCAACCCGGCAGATTTAATTATGCTTTAGGTTTTTCAGGAAATGCAGAAACGTGTTGTTCGATAATAAGCCATTTACCGGCGCGTTTTTCAAAAACAAACAGGTAACGTACCGGCTTTTTTTCACGGCTGCCATCTGCGGCATTGACGTCAAATAACCAAGTACCTGAGCAAGTCGCTACATCGCCAAACAACCGGATACGTTGGTCGTTGTTGATTACGGCAGTCGGCTTTTTGGCAATAAGCGTTTGCAAAAAGGCTTTGCGTTCGTCGGCAGTGCGGGCAGCGTTGATGAATGTTGGAAAAAATACCGCATCGCTGGCGTATTGTGCCATAACCCCCTCTAAATCACCGTTTACCAGTCCGGCGTGCCAATTTGTAAGCTGTTGGGCTACTTCCTGTTTGGGAGTGTCTTGTGCAAAAACGCTTGTACAGCTAATAATAACTATAAAAAATAGCATCTTAAAAATTTTCATTGGTACAAAGGAGGCCCTGACATTGTTCGGGACTTTATTTTAAAGATTATTATTATGACAAATTTTAAAAGACTTTCCAAGACTCGAAGTCTTGGAAAGTCTTGTGTTTTATAAACCTGAGCCGTCGGCTTTACCGCGTGCAATGGCGTAGCCTGCGATCACTTTACCGTGTTCCAAGCCCATCACACAATCTACGCGGTAGTGAATTAATCCATAGATACGTGACATAGACGCTTCATTCGCTTGTGCCACAAATTTTTCTGCCTGTTCAGGAAAAATAGACGACATTACCGTAGCCCCGGCAGAGGAGAAAGTAGAATGCCCTGATGTATACGCCGGGAAGTTAGGTAGCCCTACCGATGTTTTCAGGCCAAACTGCTGCGGTCTTGGGGTGTAATAAAAGTATTTAGTATCCCAACACGCAATAGCAGCATCCATTTCGGCAGTACCCAGAATAGCCAATGTCCGGGCCATACGTACATCGCTGTATTTAGCTTCGTGACAGGCATTGGCGGCAATACGGTGCCAGTGGCCGGGAGGTGTATAACTTCCGGGGCCATCCGCCCAATAATTAGCAATGCGGGCCTGTTCGCGCGTCTGATTTTTCTGAATGCTTTTCAATTCATTGAGGTCTTTTTCAAACTCTGCCGAGCCTACCACATACGGCATTTTGGGACGAATACTAACCATAGTAGCCTTGTCAAAATTCCATGTTTGTGCGCTTCCGTAGTTAGGCAACATCGGCGGGCGAAGCGGTGCTTCCTGACTTACCCAAGGTTCTTTGATCCCCAACGAGGTAGCATTGGTGATCATCCCCGGTGTCAATGCCTGATTGTTGGCAGCAGACATACCATCTGTTTTGGCTCGGCCCATTACTTTCGCCGCTACACCATTGCCAAGGTTTACTCCGGCAGTAAGATCGCTTTGCACATTCATCCCGGCCCACAAACGGGCCTCCTGATGTTCTTTCAATTTCGCCTCCAGATAGGGGACTTCTCCCGGAAACATGGCCTTTAAAATTACGACCGAGGCCGCCGCAACCACGGCATCCTCTGACGGATAAGAAGGCAAGTTAGTGACCGCCAAAGCAGCCTTAACGGTAGCATCATTTTTAGAGGGTGCCAAACGTTTGTATTTATATTTATAATTCCAGGCAGCTACAAGCGCATCGTACTGAGCTACACTCAAATACGCCAATGCACGGGCAGTATAAGGAGGATTCGCAAACGGAAATTTAGGATCAGCCAATGGATTGGCGGCATCAGGAACAGGATATTTACCTTCTGCATTAGAGGCCGGCGGTATATTATAACGGGCCGCCAACTCACGTCCGATTTCGTTCCAACGGTAGATCGCTCCGGCTCCCCAATACACAACAAGCTCCTGTTGCTCTTTGGTGAGAGCATTCGATGCCTGCTTCAGGCTTGCCAATTCTGCTAAGTATTCCGTTGAAGTAATTGCCGTCGGCGCCGGCACGCTGATCTCTTCGGGAGAAGCCAACATGTATGTTTTCCAAGTGCCGGCCTTCTCATCCAAGTTGGCAGGGGTATAGGATACCCGTTGAAATTCATCAATGGTTTTGTCGCAGGAAACGGTAAGTAAGAGCATTCCCAACGAAACGCCCGTATATTTCAAAATGTTAAAATACTTTTTCATTTGTATCACTAGTTGTAGTATTCAAGATAAGGATCTGACTTCTTCCAAGAATTTGCAGCCCTTATCCGTTATTTCTTCTTAAAATTCATCAAATACAAAACACCTACCATGTAACCGGTACTTTGGCCCACATTAAGCCCATCCGTAACATAGCCCACGCGAGCGTTTACACCCAAAGCCTTAGGTTGGAATTTGCCATACCAGCCAACCACCGTTGCCTGCATATTGTTGGTTGGAAAAGGCATATCGTTGCGACGGATATTATCTCCCGTTACGCAGGAAGAGCGTTCTGCCCATACTTCTGTTTGCCATTTTTTCTTTAAAATGCCCAATCTTACACCCGCATCGTACGCATTTGGGATACTCACTTGATTTGTATTATAGATACGATCATTGGATAAATAGGCATCACGGTCTGCATTCATTTTGCCGCGCCAGGTATACGTACCGTGGGCACTAAGGTATAAACCTGATGCTTTGTGTTTATAGCCGGCAATAACCCGCCCTGAAAGCGTGCGGCATTTGATACCAATAGACATCGGAAGAAAATCCGGAACATAATTACCTACCGGAATAGAGCCGCCAATTACCCCGTGCAACCCAAATCCTCCCACTGAAACGGCTTTATATTTCAGCCATACTGCGCCATCCTGAATTCCCTTTTGGCCCAATAAATTCCCTGCATTGGTTTTTGTCCAAACGTACGGTAAACTGACAATCACATTCAATCGGCTTGTGATTCCATAAGCTCCCATAAACATTACATTTTGGGTAGTATGGGTGCCGATGTTGAAGTTTTCGCGTTTGAGCGTGTTTTCCCAGTAATGGTTCCAACTGCTGTGTCCATACATAAGGGCAAAACAGGCCTGATTCTTAGACATATACAGAATATCGTGGGGCATCTGAGCCCGCAATCCGGAAAACAGGCACATCAATACTAAAGCGGTAAATAATCTTTTCATAGGTACGGTTTTGTTAAAATCAATAGGATGATTGTTGGTTTTGGTCGTAGAGTAAGCGTATTTCCTATACTGACCCAATGAATTTAAATCTTCTGCATATCGCTGACTCTCAACCGGTAGTTGCTTTTTTTAAAGTATGCTGACCGGTAATATTCCCAAAGAATGATCGGAACTACGTAATCCCCCATTCGTTCGATGGTCTCAAAAATATCTATCGGGCGTCCTGCTATCGGGAAAAGCATTTCAAAAGCCAATTTATAAAAACATATAAACAGCAATATGCCCGGGATACGTGGTTTGAAAAGCACCAAAAAGCCCAAAATTATTTCCAAAATACCAAACATCTGCAAACCGGTATCGCTCATAGACAATCCCAAACCTGTCAGGTTTTTGAAAAGAACAGGGTGTTTCATAAAAAATCCCAGACCGCCATGCCCCGTCAGTAAGCTAAATAAACTGAGACGCATTACCCATTCTATCAGATACGTTTGTTGGACTGTAATTTGGGTAAGCGGCGTAAGTTTCTCCAACCACAACTTTCTTTCACTGATCCGGGGAGTACCATAAAGCAACAGGAAAAGAACAGGCACGCCAAAGTTTCCCGCACGCTCAAAAAATTCCGACATACCCATGCCTGCCGAAGGCCTCAACATGGCCGTAAACAGCGTCCAGAATGAAGCCCATAAGAGTACTGCCCGGTTTGGATAGAAGAATCCGACAAGTCCGATCAGAATATCCAGTCCTCCAACAAAAGGCATGAAATCAAAGGCAGTAGCCTCATTGATAAAAAAGACTTTAAAAAACGGAACCCATCCTTTTTTAGTAACTATCCCCCAAAAGCCATGCCCTACGAAGCAACCTAATACTCCAAATCTCAACCAAAAGAAAAGCTTTTCCTCAAACGACTGTTTTGAGGAAAAAGGATTGATGAAAATTGGATTTTGTGTAACCATTATGTTGATAAATTAAATTCACAAAACTTACTGAAAACGCCGTTTCATGCATTTTTAAAACCAACGACTTATATTAACTGACACTAAATAATCGGCAAAAGCAGCGTCTCCGTGTTTTACTCCCAATGGATCAAGGCGGTCTGCGTAGCTGCGGGTACGGTTGCGATATAATGCATAGGGAACTGTAGCTGCTGCCGAAAATTTACCTTTCATATACGCAATGCCCGGCTCAACGGAAACAATGTATCCCGGGCGACGGAATCCTTTGCTGCCTCCGAAAACATCAATGGCAGGCACTCCTTCCAAACGACCACCCAACATAAGGGAAAGTCCTTTGCCAATGGATTGACTAAAACCAAAGCGTCCTGCAAATTGATCTGCTACGGAGAATGTTCCGGTTACCAAGTCGATTGTGGTTGCTTCCGGACTACGCACAACACCATTGGTTTCTTTAGGATTGAATAAATAAAATCCATTAAAATAGAGGGTCGTTTTCTTCGCGATTTGCCAATAGCCCTGCGTTTCTAAGCTATAACCTACGCCTCCGTCACCTAATTGAATGGATTGGTCAACAGGTTTATTGATCAGATAATCGTGCTTTTCTTTGTCTAACTTATGAAAATTGTCCGTTGCGTCATACTTACCGGTGGGTAATTTAACTCCTAAACCCAATGCAAAATTGAATTTTGGCAGTTTGTAAGGGTTACGCATCCAGTACGTTACCGAAAGACGCATATCGCCTATGCCCTGTGAGTACGTGTGAAAACGGTTCGCAGCAGGATCAACTCCTGAACCTGCGGCAGGATTACCGTAGTGTTCATACAATGAAGAACGGTCGTTGTATTGAATCGGTAAGTTAATTCCGAATGACAGCCGGGCATTTGGCTGGTAACTGATCCCCAAATCAAGGGCATGTGAAAGATTGACTACTTCGGTTTGTGCTTCCGCCCGTTGTGTTTGTTCTACATCGCCTACAAAGTGGCGGTGTGACCGAAAGTAGCGATAGCCCATGCTGACCTGCCACTGGCCGTTCTTTTGTTTAAAATATTCTGCCGATGACAGCGAGTTGGTAGCTGCACAACTCATGTGACGAACCGCCACGCAGCCTTGAGAATAACTTTCGATAACACACAGCAAAGAGAATAACGTGTAGAATATACGTTTCATAAGGAATGTTGGTATTAGGTTATAACAATGATTGTTTTAATTACAGCCGATAGCTGTTGTACCTAATCCCGGAAGAGTTGTAAATAGTGTCGGATCAATTATTGATCCTGCTGCTTTTGTGCCGAGTGAGCGTTCTTTTCTATCATTTCAGCCACTTGCCCGAGTGGAATAGCACAACCTACAGGGGGAATGTCTTTTACTGACACTTTACCTGAATGTGCTTGGCAATTGGCTTTTTCAGAAAGGCCGCATTCATTGGAATAGCCCAAAGTAGCAGACATTTCCTGTTCGACAGACGTATCACTGCATGTAAGCAATGCGGTCATTGATACCGCAAACAACACCATTTTCATTTTATCTCCGTTAGATTAGTCAATTAATTCATGTCGGAATGACAGTTGCCGTAATGACAATTGAATCCTGACGAAAAAATGAACTAACCCCGTTCAGGAGGCGGAGAATGAAGCATCTGAATTGATTGCAGAAGTTCTTGGTTTGGAGTGGCAAACGTAGACGGAGAAGACAGATTTGTTGTCAACTCATTCGAACGATCAGGCCATTGTGCGGATGAATTCGGAAGATATACTTTTAATAGATCACTCAATAATTTGACCGCCTTATTCAACCCATTTTCAGGCGAATCTGCCGTTTGGTCCGTAATTTCCTGAATCATGGAAGCCAACTCAAAAAAGCGGTCGCGGGCGTGTTGGTTAGATTTTAGGGTCACGTACAGCGTATCATTCTCATGGCGCTGATGCATAATGTTGTAAAAATCATTCCCCTGTCGAATCAATCCATCTTGCCCCTCGGGATTCTCCCATGCAGTATTATAAGGAAGGGTGGGCAAATGCATTTTTACCGTCTGCCACTCATCATCGTTCGTAATCGGCGATGCTGTTTGGTAACCGTCCTCAAAGAACAATACCGCTACCGTCAGCCCAAACATATTGTAGAGCAGCAGTAAAAGTAGGCCGATGGCGGTTAGCTTTTTCAATCAGAATAATTATATTGTATCCAAAGATACTGCAAATGTATATAAATCTACTAAATATCGGGCAAGTTTCGTGCCGAAAATCGTCCGGCTTATCAAAAAATTATGACAATTAAGCTACATATACCACCAATATTGTACATCATCCCAGTTGACAGTATGGTAAATGTTGAGTTGGAGCAAGTTAAAAAATCGGTAATCCTGGGCTTTGTTTCGAACAAGGGATTGAAAACAATAGCCCATTTCAACACGTGTCTTGCCGGCATTGTACCCTCCTCCGATATGCATCCAATCTTCCGAAAGCAGCGAACCGTTGCGTGAACTGACAGGCCCGTTGGTTGCTCCTTTAAAGTATAAAAATGCTTCGTTGGATGCCGTCAGGTAAAATCCCGTTTTCTTCTTGCTCGTATCATACAATGGATATGTTACCCAAAACTGATACCGGCCAATACTGGCCTGAGAGGCTATATGTGTCTGTAAATTAATGGGTTGCCGCCATTCGAAGCGCCCACGGTGCGTAATGACGAAATTGCCTAATTTGTGTTGATATGAAACTTGAGCAATAAGCCGGTTCTCATTTTCCCGCAACCCGAAAATATTATGGCGACCAAAAGCATAGCCTCCGCCAACCGACAATTTTTTATTCACCTGATAGATCGACATTGCCTGCAGGATCATATGCGTATGCCCGGCAGGAAATTTTTTAGCTTCGATGGTTTGGTCTACCAAATTGATGACCGACGTTGCATTTAAATTATAGCTCCATTTCTTTGAGATCTTACCCAGTTGAGAATAACTCGGAGAAATTCCATACAAATTTACAGTTTGAGCAAACAGATGTTGCGTCAAAAAAGCAGCGAAAATAAATAATATGGAGCGCATTGAACTGAATGGTATATATAAGGGCCTGTTAATTGACTGTTCAAAGACTATGCCAAAAAATCATTGGTTTCGTATCTTTGCGCCATGAGAATATTAAATATTTGCGCTTACACGTGGGCAATAGGCGGTCCGGCCCGAATTATCTATGACCATACTACGGTCGTTTTAAAACAGGGACATCAGGTAGATATATTAAGTCCCGCCTCTCCGGGCGACAAGATTTATCCCGCTCCTGAAGGCGCTCGCGTCATTGTCTGTGAGCGCACACAACCTATCAGCCGCTTTTTTCCTGAATTTTCGTTGGAAGCCTGGAATTTTCTCAAAAAACACATTCACGAATACGACATTGTACATTGCCACGGCATTTGGCATTTTGGGAGTGTAGCGCCTTTTTTATTTAAAAATAATACGCCCAAAGCGGTCACGATCCACGGCCTGTTGGATAAATGGGCACTCAATCATGGGTATTGGAAGAAGAAAGCTTTTTCATTTTTGTTTCAGAAACGCTTCTTAAAACGTGCTGATCTTATTCAGATCAATAACCGCGATGAGCTGAATGACCTCAGTCAATATTTGGGCTTTCAACATCCCAACGTGACTATTATTCCCAACGGAATGCAATTGGATGAATTAGCCGATCTTCCGGCAAAAGGCACTTTCAGGAAACAATTCAATCTGCCCGAGGATAAAAAGTTGGTACTGTTTATGGGGCGGCTCAACATCAAAAAAGGCTTGGACCTATTGCTGCCGGCGTTTAAAAAATATACGGAGCAACATACCGATGCCTTACTCGTTCTGGCAGGCCCTGATGATGGGTATCAGGGTCAAACCGAACGATTTATCGAAGAAAATCAATTGCAGGACAAGATGATAATGGTCGGAATGTTGACGGGCGAAACCAAAAAGGCGGCTTTGGCCGATGCCGATATTTTTGCGCTCCCCTCCTATTCCGAAGGTTTTTCGATCGCGGCTTTAGAAGCCATGACGGCGGGCGTACCGGCGTTGGTTTCCGAACGCATTGGCTTCGATGGAACCGTAGCCCAATATAACGCCGCCTGTGAAGTTTCGCTTACGGTAGAAGGAGTACATAAAGGCTTGATACAATTACTGCAACAGCCTGCCTACCGAGATACCCTTCGCCAAAACGCCCGAAAAATGGTGGAAGAATTGTATGATATTAACATAGTAGCCACCAATCTGGCGAAGGAATTTGCCAAAATTTCGAAGCACAAATAATATAATGCAAGTTTAAATGAGTGAAAAAACAGGTATGTCTATTTTATTCATGCAACACTCCCTGTAGGCCTAATTCTTCAATATCAACCAGATTTTCGTCCACGATAGTATCGGGAACAAAAATGAATTTTTTATCAAAAATCTGACTTCCAACGTAATAACTCACCCAATACTCATTATTTAAATGAAATACATCGGGCATGATAGGTTCAATGATAACAGATTTCCCCGATTCTATTTCGGTAAAATAATGCCGCAGTGTTGAAGTACGCTGTTGCTCTTCTTTCTTTTTGGCATCATCTCCGGAATAGCCTTTCGAGGTCACAAATACGTTGGTAATGGCCGTTTCATTGCGGTTGATCAAATAAACGTGCCATTCGGGCTCATTGAGTTCATTGATACGCCGGGCTATGGTGACATAAATGCCCGTAACAGGGGTAAATGAAATATCCTTTTTCATATTTTGAAGGTACTTAAACCTCAAAATTAACAGCTTTTGTGGATTTTTGCAGGAGTCAATTGCCATAGAATTAAAATTAGCTGCCTGACAAATTTCTTTTAGATGCTTAATTTTGACAGTAATCAAATTATTTAGGGAAATTATTACTTTAACTCTTGATCTAAATAAGTAGCACTGAATGAAGAAGTCCTCTCCAATGATCATTGCGTCAATCCTGCTTTGCGTATTCTGTATTTGGGTGTATAGCGCCACAGGCCGAGTCAAAGTTAAACATCTCTCAACGAACGAAAAAATCGAAGAATGTGAAGTAATTGCATTAAATCTTTTGATAGAATCAATTGAAAACAGCCGATGGTTACGGTGAGATGATTTAGTAAAAAACCTGAAAAGACCACCTGAAAACGCTGATTTCGATATTCCAAACAGTTTATGTGATTTATTTATTATATTCTGAGATTGATCAAAAGACTTTTTCAAAGACATCCTTCAACAAAATCGAGACGTTAACCGAAGAAAAGTTAGCCGTTTTGTCTAATCCATGCACTGTTTCTACGCTCCATTCGCCTTTGTCGTTTTTACGAAATATCTCTATTTGAGGCAATTCTGTCGAAACCAAGATGTATTCTTTCAGGGTTTCAATGCTGCGATAGGCAATAAATTTGTCCGTTTTATCAAATACGGCCGTTGAAGGAGAGGCTACTTCGATCACCAAAATTGGATTAATTAAATTATCATTTTCTACCGTCTGAGCATCACCATCGCTGACCACAATATCCGGATAAAAATAACTGCCGTTCTGAGGATTGAAAACCCGCATATCACTGCCAAATAATTCAAAATCAGTTCCTCGCAGTAAATTCCAAAGTAAACCTAATAACGCTGTGGTAATATAATTATGGATTTTAGTAGCTCCGGCCATTTCAATAAGGGTATTATAAATGAATTCATGCCGATGCTGGCTTGCCCGTTCAAAGGCAAGGTATTCCTCAGAGGTAAAAGCGGATGAGATTGCAGGCACCATAACAGGTCTATTTTTAGCGAAAATACAAAGAAATATCAACCGATAAGGCATTGTACATCCTTTTTTTTACCTTTGCACCTTAGAAACAAGTCTATGTCCGAACAAATTCTGATTCTTGATTTCGGTTCGCAATTTACCCAACTCATCGCTCGACGCGTCCGCGAACTGAATATTTACTGCGAGATCCATCCTTTTAATAAAATCCCCGAAATTACGCCTGATATTAAGGGAGTTATCCTTTCCGGAAGTCCTTATTCAGTGCGCGATGAAGGCTCACCACGGGTAGATCTAAGCTTATTCAGAGGCAAAGTGCCTTTGTTGGGTGTTTGCTACGGCGCCCAAATGCTCGCCCACACCCTCGGTGGAGAAGTCAAAGCCTCCAAGCACCGCGAATACGGCAGGGCTATGCTTACGCATCATTCTCATTCTACCTTGTTGGATTCTGTTTCAGCGACTACCCAAGTTTGGATGTCACACGGAGATACTATTGTTTCCGTTCCTGACTCTTTTCAGATCATCGGTGAGACCGATTCTGTCAAAGTAGCGGCTTTTCATATACAGGGTGAACAAACCTACGGAATTCAGTTTCACCCCGAGGTAACGCATTCGGTAGAAGGAAAAAGCATCCTGAAAAATTTTGTTGTTGATATTTGTGGGTGCTCGCAAGATTGGACTGCCGCATCGTTTGTGGAAAGTACGATCAATGAACTTAAAACCCGGCTTGGTGATGATAAAGTTGTGATGGCCCTTTCGGGTGGCGTCGACTCAACCGTCGCAGCGTCCTTGGTGCACCATGCCATCGGCAAAAATCTGTATTGTATTTTTGTTGATAATGGCTTATTGCGCAAAGACGAGTACGAAAATGTGTTGCACTCGTATCAGGATATGGGCCTGAATATCAAAGGGGTAGATGCTAAAGCACATTTTTATGGCGTCCTGTCAGGACTTACTGATCCCGAAGCCAAACGCAAAGCCATCGGCAGAGCGTTTATTGATATTTTTGATCAGGAAGCACACCTCATCGAAGATGTAAAATGGTTAGGCCAAGGCACTATTTACCCGGATGTTATCGAATCGGTTTCGGTCAAAGGTCCATCTGCTACCATCAAGTCACACCATAATGTGGGAGGTTTGCCGGATTTTATGAAATTGAAGATCGTAGAGCCGCTCAATACCCTTTTCAAAGACGAAGTCAGGGCCGTTGGGCGTAGCTTAAAACTTCCGGAAGCCATCTTAAAACGTCACCCTTTTCCCGGACCGGGCCTTGCTATTCGGATTCTGGGCGATATTACGGCCGAAAAAGTAGCGATTTTGCAGGATGTGGATGCTATCTTTATCAATGGCTTAAAAAATCGCGGATTATACGATCAGGTATGGCAGGCAGGCGCGATGTTACTCCCCATCCAAAGCGTGGGTGTAATGGGCGACGAACGTACTTACGAACGCGTGGTAGCCTTGCGAGCGGTCACCTCAGTAGACGGAATGACGGCTGACTGGGCACATTTACCCTACGATTTTTTGGCTGATGTTTCCAACGAGATCATTAATCGTGTCAAGGGTGTTAACCGCGTGGTGTACGATATTTCGTCAAAACCGCCGGCTACCATTGAGTGGGAATAGGGCGCGGATGTGCCGGTTAATTGTGAACCGTTAATGGATATTTGTTAATTGTTTTTAAGTTAATTGCCGTAATACACTGTACGAATCGCGATTAACAAATAACGGTTAACAATTAACCTCCTTCAAAGGATGCTAAGTTTTTTCAGAGTCAATGCTCCTTATCAGATTTTGAGTCTCATCATTATTTTGGTGATGCTTCAATTTCCATTTTATATCAATGCGCCCGATCTATTGGTCTCTGAACTCCAATGGATGCTGGTAGGCGAGAAAATGGGCCAAGGGTTTATGCTTTACCGCGATGTATGGGATAATCTCAGTCCATTATCGGCTGCGGCGTATTGGGGTATTGACGAGCTTTTCGGCCGTTCGCCCATTGCCCATCGAAGCATAGCTAACGTCCTGATTCTCTTTCAGGCTGTTTATTTTAATTATCTCTCCAGTCAACGCCAGTTGTTTACCGAGCGTAATTACGTTCCCGGAGTGTTGTACCTGCTTTTTATCAACGTGTCTTTTGATTGCAGTATATTATCTCCCGTTTTAATGGCAACCACCTTTATTTTGTTGGCGTTTGGTACCCTCATTCGCCAAATGCAACGGGAAGGTGTTACCGATGAAGTGTTTGAACTGGGCTTTTACCTGAGCGTAGCTACGCTGTTTTATCTGCCTATGGGGCTTTTTTTACTGTGGGCTTTTTTTTCTATGCTCTTGTATTCAGGAGCCAATTTCAGGCAACATACATTGGCATTATTTGGGTATATTTTCCCCATTGCCCTCACCGCACTGTTTTTCTTTTTTCGCGGAGCACTTGATGAACTTAGTCAAAATCTGCTTACCTCTGCCTTTCGCACTCGCCGCTATAATCTTCAGGATTTTTTAGGTGTCATCGGAACCATGGGAGGTATTTTTTTGGTAGGTGGACTGGGCTTTTTGCAAACCATTCGCTATCCCCGATTTATCAATTATCAGGGACGTTGCCAGCAAATCATGGGATTATGGGTCATCGTTGCTTTTATTTCCATTGGGCTTATGCCATTCATTGCGCCGATGCAGTTCATTATTTTCATTCCGCCGGTGGCTTTTTTTTCGGTCAATTTTTTTATGCTTATACAGCGCAGATGGCTGGCGGAAGTGCTGTTTCTGGTTGTTTTTATGACCACTTTGTTTTTTCGGTATCAGGCATCTTTTCTCAATCATCCGATTTCTCTCACCAGCTCGGCCCGTTTGGATAACCTGAAAATCAAAAGTAAAGCTTTGCCGCCTGTTATACTTCGCCAAAAAATACTTGTCATTGGAGAAGATGAAGGCGAGTACCGCGACAATTTTCCCGCTACCGCTTATATCAATTGGGAGTTGGCCCGTTACGATTTTGAGAACTTAGACAGCTACGAAAGTGTCATCAGTATTTTTGACAATTTTAAAGCGGACCCTCCTACCTACGTTATTGATAAAGAAAATTTAATGCCTCGTTTATTCAAGCGCCTTCCGGAGTTGGGTAAGCGGTACCATTCTACCGAATGGAAAGGTATTTATCAACTTAATCAGCCACAGGCAGTTACTCAATAGTTGGCACATTGAACTAACATTCGGTCACACTCAATGCCAAGCCTGCTTCTGAGGTTTCCTTGTATTTTTTCGACATATCCCTCCCGGTAGCTCTCATCACTTTGATTACGCTGTCGAAGGAGATTTTTTGCATCCCGGGATCAATAGTTATCGCTAAAAGATAGGCATTGTAGGCCTTGGCCGCTCCCATGGCATTGCGCTCAATGCACGGAATTTGCACATAGCCACCGATGGGGTCACAGGTCATTCCGAGGTGATGCTCAATGCCGATCTCGGCTGCCGCTTCTACCTGCTCAATCGTTCCACCTGCCGCATATATGAGCATAGCGGCGCCCATCGCCGACGCCGTGCCGATCTCACCCATGCAGCCCATTTCAGCACCCGAAATACTGGCATTGTGTTTCACTAAAAAACCAATAGCGCCCCCCGCCAGCATCCCGTCGCGCATTTTTTGGGGAGAATAGTGAAAATGATATTTCATCAAATAAGTCAACCCCGGAAATACCCCCGAAGCTCCTGAGGTAGGAGCGGTTACGACAATATTACCGGCCGCATTTTCTTCCGAAGCTGCTAAGCAATATGCATTCAAAAAGATCAGGAAACTGTCGGTAGTGGAAGCATGTTGCTTGGCGCGCTCGTACAGCAAAGGAGCTTTGCGCTGAAGGCGGATATTTCCCGGCAAAATGCCTTTGGCACGTACACCGCGCTTGACGGCTTTGTGCATAAAATCTAATATTTGGTCTATTTTTCGCAGGATTTCTTTCTCAGAAAGACCCGTTAACGCTTTCTCATTTTCAATCATGAGTTGCGATAACGTAAGTTTATTGTTACGCAAATGCTCCTGCAATTCCTCCATGGTTGAATAAGGATAGGCAGGAAGGCGATGCGTTGTACCTTCCGGTTCAAACCCTTTTTGTTGAATAAAGCCCCCGCCTACCGAATAAAACTCCCCTTCATAGAGTGTTTCCCCTGCCTCATCCAATAGTCTCAAAATCATGGTATTAGGATGCGGAAATGATGTTTTTCCTTTATGGTACAAAATACTGTTTTCAGAAACGGTCACCTTTACTCCCTGAAAATGTATTTCATACGCATCACCCTTCTTTTTCATGAGCCCACTCAATTGTTTGGGATCGCAGGTATGAGGTTGCCAGCCCAAAAGGCCGCCTACAATGGCGCGGTCGGTACCGTGACCTTTACCGGTAGCACTTAAAGAACCGTATAGGTTGATTTGGATGGTTTTGCCTCGTTGAGCCTGTTCGGCAGGCAAGTGTGAAAGTTGTTGTAAAAAAAGATACGCAGCTTTCATTGGCCCTATGGTATGCGAACTGGATGGCCCGGGACCTACCTTAAAAAGATCAAATAATGAAGTGGTAATTGCGTTTTTGGAAGGCATAAACGGATTATTTTAACAATAAAAATGCGCGACAGTATTCAAAAATAGCTATTCTTGAACACTATCGCGCAATAAATTAAGAGAAGGTAAAATAACCTACGATTCGGTCGGTATTCGGTTCAATCAGTAAACTTCTTCTACTAACTGACCACTCGTTCTGGCAGAAATAGCCTCCCACAATTTCTTCTGCTTACGTCTCGAAATAATGCTGGGATTTTTTTCAATCGCCTTTTGCAATATCCGTTGAGTAAGCGAAAGATATTTACTGACTTTGGGCTGGTCCATGCCAAAGCTGGCCGCCAGCTGTTCTTGAGGAACTCCTCCTCTTAAATAGATAAGAACAAAAAGTAAGGCATCCTGTGTATCTCCAAAGAGACTGTTCTTCCGAGTGGAAATCTGACGTCTTAAGCGGGGGCTTCCGTCAAAAGTGTACTCTGAGAAGTAAGACTGCCATACTTCATGGAAAGGATTGTAGAGTGTTTTAAACTCATTTTTTCTCAATCCTGTGAGCCTGCGAAGATTTTTTTCGTCTGCTTGAAGGTCTTCGAACCTTTGAATCATTACCCAAACCATATAATAATTGTTAATGTAGAAGAAAGAAGTGGATATTAAGTTATTTTAAATTTCCTTGAGCATTCGTGTTGGACTCACCATAAACTTTTTCTTGAACGCTTTGTCAAAATTAGCGGCGCTTGTGTATCCCAAATTTGATGCTATTTCTGACACGGTCCATTTGTTTTGCAGGAGCTGATTTTTAGCTACTTCCAGTTTTTGGTTGAGGTGGTATTCATAAGGAGGCAATCCATATACCTGTTTAAAGCATTTTTTAAATTTTGACAGGCTCATGTTGGCCTCACTCGCTAAAAACTCCAAGTTAGGCAATGGTTTATTAACTATAAAATACCGGCTTTCAATTTCTTCAATTTGCTTCAAATCGTTTTGGTTGATTCTGTTCAAATGCATTTCTGAATCGTTGCGTCCTATCTGAGAAATAAAATCAGCGATCAGCTTATAGCACTGCGCCTGCGCCAACAGCTTCCAGGTAAATGAAGAACTGCCTTCAAAAAGTTTATCCAATGATATCGACTGCTCAAAAAATGAAACTCCCTGTAAGTAAACTCCCACTTCAGAAGTCAGCAGATTAATAAACGGCGAATAATTGTTAAGATTATCCACGCTGATCCCAAGTTTATCATAGAGCCACTCACGATGGAAGCTGATAGCCACAAATCGAGAACGTTTTCCAATAGGCCAATGCGTGTCTATCGCCATTTTAGAACTATACAATACGGTCGATTTGTGCGTCTGCGTTTTTTGTTTGGTTTTATTGTCCAACAAATAATACGTATGCGCATCCTCCGATTGTACGAACGTTAATGTCCAATAGTCGTTTGTATTCTGTGCTTCTTTTACAGTATTAAGCGGTTTATACCAGCACAATTCTCCCAACAGTACAGAGACTTCTCTGTCAAAGAGCATTGCGTTAAGTTTAATAAACGAATTTCCTTCTGTATGATAAAATTCAGTGGGAGACTCTGCTTCAGTGCCAAACTGTTCTGCGACTTCTGCCATCCAATATTTAGATGGTTTAAGACTTAATTTGATCTCCATAATTTGGAATAAGATTTTAATAATTAATTCCTGCAATTAATTAATCAGATCAAAGTCGGGTAAATATGTGTTGAACAAATAAAAGTACTTTTTTTGCCAAAACACTTCAAAATTATAATTCTGAAGTCAATTTTAATGTCTCTCTATAACGTTTTGGGGAATATCCCGTCGCTTTTTTGAATGCAGTATAGAAGGATGATTCCGAGTTAAAACCGGAATCAATTCCAATGGCAAAGATGGTAGCAGTTTGAAAGTGTATGTCTTTTAAAAGATTCCGGGCTTTAGTAATCCTGTACGAATTAACAAACTCATTAAAATTCATTTTCCATTCACTGTTAATTATATAGGAAAGTTGGTGAGAACTGATGCCAACTTTTTTAGCTAAACTGCTGAGAGTAAGCTTAGAATCAAGAAATACCTCTCTTACTTCCAACTCATAACGGATCTTCTCTACATACTTTATCCTGAGATCGATGGGCATGTCCTTCTTAGAGGAAATCTGTTCATAATGGTCTTCAGTTTCCACTATGACTTCAAAATTTTCTCTGCTTTCATGCACAATTTCCTGTTCTTCCTCCACCCAATAAGAAACCTGAACATTTGGAACAAACGTTTTCAGCACAAAAGGGTATTTGACCATTAAAAAAATTATGCCCAATGACCAAACGACTAATCCGGTCAGCCAAAACCACTCATACGCTACGTATTGGCTGGAATCTTCTCCGTAAAAAAAGCGAATTCCTGTCTTGGAAGTGACCATTAATGAGTGAAACAACAAAAATCCTACAATACTTTTCAACCAAACAGCCGTAATTGGATGAATGGAGCGGGTCAGGTTGGCATACGCTTTTGATAAAAAGTGAAAAAGGAATAAACCAACAAAAGCATTATAAATGCCTACCTCTGCCGAAACACACGCGTAAAATGTACTATTTGTAAAATTATTGCCGGAGATCACCCCTCCAACATACAAATAAGAGAATGTTTTTAAATAAAGAAAGGCCGGAATCAATAACCACTTTGAATAGATATGGTCTTTAAAGCCTAATGAAGACCGTAAATAACAAACAACCGCAGGCGGAATAAGCAACGCTAAGGTTTCAGGAAAAACCAAGAGGAAAGACGCACTCTGCTGTAGACCGGCTGTTTTTAACTGTAATAATTCAGTAGCGGTAATAATCATAAAAAAAGCGCCCAAATAGCGTAAATGAACGCCTTGGTTTGCTCTGATACACATAACCGTAATAACTAAACCAAGAAAAACGAGACTGAGTTGTAAGCTATAAATCATCAGTACGGATGATTAGTGAATGACATAAGGATGCTTAATACTATATACGACAATATGAGCACTTTTAGATTTCATTACAAAGAAAATAATTTTATTGGGATAAAAAAAATAGCCTTCTTGGTATAGAAGGCTATTTTTTTAACACAAATTTCTCGACTTTTTTTTATCGCATAGAAATATTTTTTAGGATTATTGAAGCTTTCTTACCGTTACAGGTACGCAGACCGGTGTAGGAGAACAGTTTGAACATCCGCCCACAGGAGCTACAACGGTCACGGTTGTGGTACAGGTATTGGCATCCGTAATAGTAATAACTTTATTACCGGCACTTGCTAAGAACGGACCGAAATTCTGAGGTGCTCCGTAATTAAATGGCCCTGTTGGTGTTATTCCGCTTACAGTATATGTTGTATTGCTGCCTCCGCCCGGATTTAAGGCAAACGTAAAGGTATCGTCAGCAGCATTGTCGGTGGTTCCGGCATTGTTACAAACAGCTATTACTGAACCTATCAATGGTTTCGGATTTACTGTCACTACTACAGTATCTTTATCA
This sequence comes from Runella sp., assembly GCF_965279615.1. NCBI lineage: Bacteria > Pseudomonadati > Bacteroidota > Cytophagia > Cytophagales > Spirosomataceae > Runella > Runella sp. Next base: position 2,952,846 of record NZ_OZ257252.1, read on the forward strand.
ACACAACCATCAACGGAAGTAACAGTCAGAATATAGGTCGTCGTTATGGTTGGCGCAACCGAGATAGAAGCGGTTGTTGCGCCGGTGCTCCACAGATAGCTGCCACCTGCTCCTGCTCCACTACCCGTTAAAGCAACTGTTGTGCCTGCGCAAACCGGTGCCGGATCAGTACCTGCATCAGCTACCAATACTCGGTAAATAACCACTACCGGACAACAGTTACCCGAAAGGCACGCACCTACTACCGAACTCGTAAACGTATAGCTACCGGATTGTGTGACCGTATAGGTCGAATCAGTCGCACCCGCAATAATAGCTCCATTGCGATACCATTGATATCCCGTAGCGCCTGACGGTGCCGCTACTACCAATGATGATCCCGGACATAAGAATATAGGTACCGAAACGCACGCACTCGCTATATCATCTTCACTGCCTCCGGTGCCCGTTGTGCCATTTCCCGGTGTTGAGTCCGGATCACCTTCATTCATTGACTGAACCTGCGCAATATTGGATAAAACACCGGTAGAATCTGCACTTGCCGTAATCGTCAGCGCCAAGCTGGTGGTAGGTCCACTGAGGGCACTTCCCACGTTCCAGATTCCCGTAGTTTGGTTATAGAACGTTCCGGTTGGCTCCACATGACTGACATAGGTAAGTCCGGTCGGAAGCAGGTCTTTAATTTTCACTCCGGTAGGTGCTTCGAAGCCCGTTGCATCTGCCTGACGGGTTACGGTGATGGTAAAAGTAACATCTGTACCGGCCGCTACGCTGTCTGCATCTACCGTTTTTGTGATGGCCAAATCAGCCATATTGTCATCACAAAGATTAGGAATACCATCCCCGTCGGTATCCAATAAATCGTCACCGGCGCATTTGTCCATGCAGTCATATACACCGTCATTATCTGTATCAGTTTTGGTGAAAGCATAATAAACACGTAAAACATACGCCAACGAAGCTAAGCTTCCGGCTCTTATTCTTACTTTATTGAAAGGCAGAGTAGCTTTTCCACCTATTTGGGTCAATGTCGTTGAACTGTTTAATACCCCTGCACTGATCAGAGATGCTCCACTAAATGTATTTTGCAATGTTGTCCCCATGTATGTTTGTACCTGTACATCACCCAAGACGGTTGTATTGAGTAAACCGCCTGCATTACTAACCGCAAACCCTACAAATGGGTTATTTGAAATTGTACTTGCCATTGGTACATCAATATAAAAGGCACAGGATAATCCTGCTATGATATTGATAGTGGCAAAATTGGCAGAGTCGCTGTCCGTTACCCGGGCTTCGTTACTAATAACTGTACCTATAGCTACACAAGGGATAGGAATAGGAGGTAAAGGAGGCAGCTGAACTGCAAGAGAAATACTACCGGTTGCAGGCGTGCCTACTTCGCTGCCCGTTAACGCATTTACACAATCGGTTGCGCAATTGGCAGGGCCTTCAAAGGCATAATAGACATCAATGGAGCTAAGAGCGGTTAAGGCACTTGGAGCATAGAGTTGAACTTCATCAAAGTTTTTGGTGGTTGTAAATTTCAAAATTTGTTTTCCGCCATCATTGTTCAACACGTTAGCACTTAAAAGCCCGCTACCGCTGTTAAATACGGCCGTTTCCTGTAGAACTCCGTTGCGGTACGTACGGATTTCGATTTGGTTAAGCACAGCAGCACTCAATAAACCGCCGTTATATTTCACCACAAACCCTGCTACATTTCCGGCAGGATAATATTGCAATGAATCTTTAACCGAAACTCCTGAACCTCCCCCTAAGACCCCGATCCCGGTAGTAAGGGTTGCGAAATTGGTTAAATTGCCGTCTATAATGTTGGCACCACTTGCAGCAGTACAGCTAACACACAGACCTGTATTGGTACCATTAATGTAAGCACCCCTTCCTGCAATAGGGTCCATACATAGTTGATTGTTTTCAAGAGTTTGCTGTTGCGCTGAACTCTTTAAGATGGCGAGTAGGAATAAAATGACCATTATTCCAAATGGGCGGGAATTTTTGTAGAACGTGAGCATAAATATTTATTTGAGTTAAAATGAGCTAAAGAACGCCACCGTATTTTGGGTTCGTTTTCAACTACTCCTCATCAATATTTCAGCCGAAATTTATAAGTTAAAGAGAATGAAACCTTTTGGAATGCCAAATGAACCAATAGGAAAAAAAGCCAAAAAAATTGTTTTTTTTGAAGCTATAAAGGGTATAATGCCGGATAAAAAGGGATATTTATGCAAAAACTTTTAGGAATGCAGATCAAACTTTCAGGCAAAAAGTCATAAAAAAAATGAAGCTGCCAGCAGAGCCGGCAGCTTCAACGAGTACAACAAAACCACAGTCAATAGGGCTAACCCTCTGTGGTCTTATTGGTATACTTTGTTTTATTTATTTATCATGTCAAAATGAACTGATGAATAAAGAATAAATTAAGCTTCAACTAAAAATTCGTCGTGTTGGCTGATATCCAAACCAACTTTTTCGTCTTCTTCCGATACGCGAAGCGGCTCAATCAGGTCAGTTACTTTCAAAATAATGTAAGACATTACAAAAGCAAATACCGAAACCAATACCAAAGCGATCAGGTGGTTTTTGAACAATGTGAATGTACCGTATGCCAAACCTTCGTCTACAACAGCGGCATTAACACCTTTAGAAGCAAAGATACCGGTCATTAACATACCCATCATACCACCTACACCGTGGCAAGGGAATACGTCAAGGGTGTCGTCCAAGGTAGTTTTGGTACGAAGGTGAGCCAGGTAGTTGGATACCATTGAAGAAATAGCACCGATAAAGATCGACTGAGGAATAGTTACAAAACCGCAAGCCGGCGTAATCGCTACCAAACCTACTACCGCACCGATCGAAAAGCCTAACGCTGACGGTTTTTTACCTTTAGCATTGTCGAAAAGAACCCATGCTAAACCTGCTGCTGCTGCTGCTGTATTTGTAGCGGCCAATGCAGATACGGCCAACGGACCTGAGCCTACCGCCGAACCGGCGTTGAAACCAAACCATCCGAACCAAAGTAAACCTGTACCTAACAATACATAAGGAATGTTGGCCGGAGGTAAGAAGTTAGCCTCAACGTGTGCACGACGACGTTTCAGGTACAAAGCACCTGCCAAAGCAGCCCAACCCGCAGACATGTGAACAACCGTACCACCTGCAAAATCCAATACGCCTAATTTGAAAAGGAAACCGTCAGGGTGCCAAGTCCAGTGAGCTAAAGGTGCATAAACGAAAATGCTGAAAAGCACCATAAAAAGAATGTAAGAGCGGAACTTGATACGCTCGGCCAAAGAACCTGTAACGAGCGCAGGCGTAATAACGGCAAATTTCAATTGGAAAAACGCAAACAACGCCAAAGGAATGGTAGGAGCCAATGACCAAGGTTTGCCATCCAATACACCTTTGAACATGAAGAACGTCATTGGATTTCCAACCCAGCCACCGATAGAATCTCCGAAAGCAAGACTGAATCCAACAACCACCCACACAATACTGATAACACCCATGGCAATAAAACTTTGCAACATGGTCGAAATTACGTTTTTGTGGTTTACCATACCTCCGTAGAAGTACGCCAAGCCGGGAGTCATTAACAATACGAAAGCCGTAGCGACGAGCATCCAGGCGATGTCACCGGAGTTTAGGCCTTCAGTCACAATTTGGGTAGGGATGGCAGGCATCAGAATCCCCAAAAGGGCCACGCCCAACAAAATTACGAGTGGGATGTAATTTTTCATAAAGATACTTGACTGGTTTTGGTTGTACGTTTTATTAAGTAGTAGGAATTAGTAGCGGGTAGTCAGCCGATTGGCAAACAATCAAGGCTGACTACCTATTACACTGTACCGACGAGTAGTATTAGAACTTATAAATGAAAGCCAATCCAAACGTTGATTGTGAGCTTTTAGTAAAGTCACCGTTAGAATCTTCAAACTGCTGATTTTTAGTTTCTGCAGCACCTGCCACTTTTTCGTAGGCATCCAAACGGAATTCAGGCTTAATTAAGAGGTGACCATCTGCCAATGTAAAGTTACCTGTAAGTGTTACTGAGTTTACGTTGGTTCCCAATCCTTTTTTGTTAAGAAGCGAACGAACACCACTGCTGTTGTCAAAAAACTCATAACGGGCTCCGATGCTGAATAGATCGCTGGCGGCATAGCTTAAATAACCTGCTGCACCACCCCATGTCTTTGAACTTGAAGGACCCGGTACGCCCTGATATTCACCTTTCTGTGCGCCATACGCTGCGTTCAGTCCCAATAAAAGTTTGTCAGTTGCCTGCAAAGAAGTAGTGAGGTCAAATACACGATAAAACGCGTCAGGAGTATTGCCTTTGTCGTCTGCGTTGGCTTCGTTGCTGTTGATAAAGTTCAAATAAACATTCCAACCTTTTGCAGGGTTAATGAACAATTGAGAGATAAGTCCTTTTTTGCGGTTGTTATCATTCAAATTATCAACATTGTTTACAAGCCCCAACATTAATGATACTTTATCTGAGAAAGCATAAGTACCTTTTACCCCGATATGATAGAAAGGACCGTTATTGAAAAGGTTTGACAGTGAATAGTTGAAGTTTACGGGAGCATCAATTACTTCATAACCGATGTGAGTACCAAACTGACCGGCAGTCAACGTAAATTTGCTTGAAGCTTTCCAGTTAAAATACGCCTGCTTGATTGCCAATGCCGTGTTGGTGTTACTTCCCAATGCACCCAATACGTTACCATAGTTTCCAAGGTCTGCGTTTGGCCCGAACGTCAAATCAATCACAACATCTGATTTCTCGTTGCTGTATTGCATTTTGGTTTGAATCAAACCTAACGAGAACTGTCCGGATTTCTGATCAAATGCACGGGCGTTGGTTGCTCCCAAATTTTTGCGGGAAGCCGGTTTGTTGAAGTTTCCAATATAATATGAGTCAGCATATCCTGAAAAAGTGAATGTTCCCTTTTTCTCTTCGCCGTCTTCTTTTTTTCCCTCTGCCTTAGCTTCAGTTTTACTTTCAGTTTTAGTTTCTTCTTTTTTACCATCTGTCTTTCCTTCAGCGTTCCCCTTAGGAAAAGCCAAAAAGGTTCCAAACAAACATAAAACAAGTAAATTGAATTTTTTCATAATATTATTTTGTTTAAGGTGGGCAATATGTGGTTTTGTTTTCCGATACAAACTTTGTCTTATTTTTATAAAAATCCAAATTTTTGGTTCTGTTTTTAAGTATTTTTTCATAAAAATTTAATCTTTTTGTAATTTTCTACTTGTATTTCATGATAAATTTAATTATTTATGTAAAAAATACAATTTTTAATTTTATTCTGTATTATTAAATAATTTCAAAATATTATTCTTTTACAACTTATCATTTATATAAACAAAACATTCGAATATTCATATTTTATCAATAGTCAAAACTATAAAAAACCCTTAGAATAAGTAGATTATATGGGTTTGTAAGGGCACAAAAAAAGCCCCTGAGAAATCTCAGGGGCTTCTGAAAGAAGTATTTTTCTTCTTATTTTTAAGACGTTAGGGAATTATTCACCGTGCATCCATGCTTTTTTAGCAAGCAATGTGTCTTCGTCTTCTACATTTTCCGGATCCGGAACACAGCAATCTACGGGACAAACGGCGGCACACTGTGGCTCCTCATGAAAACCCATACATTCAGTACACTTATCAGTAACAATGTAATAAAATTCATTTGAAACGGGCGTTTGTTTTACTTTGGCATCGACCACGGTACCGTCACCGTAATCTATTTCTTCCAAATGAGTGCCACCTGCGTATGTCCATTCTACGCCACCTTCGTATATTGCAGTATTCGGACATTCTGGCTCACATGCACCGCAGTTGATGCATTCGTCAGTAATCATGATTGCCATAATTGCACTGTATCGTTTAGTTTTGGGATATTTGCACTTGTAATCAAAAAACAAATTTAACTATTTAAAGTTTCGGTTGGGTCATAAAAATCATAAATCTTTGATTTTTTGTACTTTTCCCATAAATATTTCAATGGATAACAGCACCAAACACATAGCGCCCTTTGTTGAGCTGGGTAAAATGCTCACTCCCAACGTGGTGGAAGAGATCGCCTTTAAAGCGTATTTACAGAATCATTGGTTTACTCCTGAGTTTGTCACTAAAGCGCTGAATGCCATTAAGGAAGAATACTTAAGCGAAGAAAAATTAAAGACTTGGGTAGGCAATTATCAGGTGCAATCCGCTCATCCTGATTTCGTTTCCAAAAAAGTTGGTGTAGTCATGGCAGGGAATATTCCGGCCGTTGGTTTTCATGATCTGTTAAGTGTTCTTATCAGCGGTCACCATCTATTGGCCAAACTCAGTAATGATGACCGTGTTCTGATGCTATTTCTGATTGAAAAACTGATTCAAATAGAACCTACTCTCGCTCAACGAATTACACTCGTCGAACGCTTAAATGCCGCCGATGCCTACATTGCCACAGGCAGTGACAATACGGCTCGCTATTTTGAATATTATTTTTCTAAGAAACCTCACCTTATTCGTCGCAATCGTACTTCAGTGGGAATTCTTACAGGAGAAGAAACAAATGACGAGCTGGAAGCACTTGGGCGGGATGTTTTTTCCTATTTTGGATTGGGATGCCGCAATGTTTCCAAAGTATTTGTGCCAAAAGGGTATGATTTTTCGAGTTTTTATGAATCTATTGAGTCGCAATTGGATGTTTTTCGAAACCACCACAAGTATTTCAATAATTATGAATACAATAAATCCATTTATTTGGTCAACCGCGAGCCGCATCTTGACAATGGTTTTTTGATTCTGCGTGAAACCGACGCTTTGGTATCTCCTATTTCGGTGTTATTTTTTGAATATTATGAAAGTGTCGCTGATCTAACCTCAAAATTGGAAGCATCTTCGGAAAAAATTCAATGCATTGTTTCAAAGGATGGCCATTACCCTTCCAGCCTTCCATTGGGCGATGCACAGAAGCCAACGCTGTTTGATTACGCCGATGGAGTAGATACGATGGCGTTTTTAACCGGCTTATAAATTTTTCGGTCATTCTGTTTTACTCATTTTGAGCGAAAACAGAATGACCGAAAATCACTTACTGCTGAATGCTATAATCCGTAGGCGGTTTCCTGAACAATATAATCAACTACCTGATTAAAGTCCTGGGTAGCTTCCCATACGGCCAGTTGGCGGTCGGCGCCGGTTCCCATTTCCAAAATTTTGTGAATGTATTCCACTTCCTTCCGACTGCCAAGATCATCAAGCACATCGTCTACAAATTCAAGTAACTCCTGAGCCAAGTTATAATAAGGTACTTCTTCCTTACGCCCAAAGTCAATAAGTTTTCCATGAATTCCGTAACGGGCGGCGCGCCACTTGTTCTCGTTAATAAGTATTTTGCGATAATGCTGGAAATTCAAATTTTTGCTCATCAACTTATAAATCTTCACAACCAGCGCCTGCATGAGCGCCGCCAGGCAGACGGTTTCATCGGCCCGCATCGGAATATCACAGACCCGGAATTCGATCGTATTATAGAAAGGATGCAGACGAAGATCCCACCATATCTTTTTGCCGTTGTCTATACAACCTGTTTTGACGAGCAGATTTATATAATCATCGTAATCGTGCGCCGTTTCAAAATATTCGGGAATTCCTGTCCGTGGAAACTTATCAAACACTTTGGAGCGATACGATTTAAAACCGGTATTACGACCGCACCAAAAGGGAGAATTGGTCGAAAGGGCATAGATGTGGGGCAAAAAGTAGGTCAATGAATTGATCAGCTTGATACCGGTGTCGCGGTCGGGAATGCCGATATGGACGTGCAACCCAAAGATCAAATTACCCCGGGCTACATCACGCATTTCATCAATGAGTTTGTCGTAGCGCGGATTGGGCGTGATCAGCTCGTCCTGCCAATCGGAGAAAGGGTGCGTGCCGGCCGCCGCAATTTTAAGGTTTTGCTGCGCCGCCAAATCAATGATCATTTTCCGCAGATACGTTACCTCCTGACGGGCTTCCTGAATATTGGTACAAATATTGGTTCCCACTTCCACAACCGATTGGTGCATTTCGGCCGTTACTCGTTCCTTGAGGATGATCTTACCATCTTCAACGATCTTCGACATGTGGGAACGGAGTCTACGGGTTTCAGGGTCTATTGTTTGGAATTCTTCCTCAATTCCGAGTGTGAAAGTTTGCATATCAGAGTAGTTTACAATAAGCCGTTTGTTGTTCGTTCTAAAAGCCAACGGCCTTAAAATGAACAACAAACAGTAAACTTATTTTTTCTTAGGAGCTTTTTTAGCCGGTTCTTCTTCTTTCTTTTTGGGCGCGGCCTTTTTTGGTTTTTCTTCGGTTGGTGCGGCCGCTTCATTGGTCATATTCGAAAGCGGCAAACCCAAAGCAGCATCACGTACAAAAGTCCCCCAAGTAAGGTTTGTTTTTCCTTCTTGGTGCGCCTGCGCTTTTTCAATGGCCATTTTTGCGGCGTTTTCCACGATCCAGTCAAAATTTTCCTGCCCCACCGAATGAATATCCGCATCAGGTGCCGGGTTGCAGAAATCAATCGCGTACGGAATGCCATCGTGAACGGCAAACTCTACCGTGTTAAAATCATACCCAAGCGCATGGTTAAGGCGCAATACGTAATCGGTGATCGTTGCGATCAATTTTTTATGGGCCTCCCCGGTCGTTTTGGGCTGAGTAGCATAGCGCAGGTGATGCGGATTGCGCGGCTCATATGGCATGATATGCACGTACTTCCCGCCCAAACAATAACAACGATAGTAATCTTCAAACGTCACTTCGCTTTGCAACATCATCACCAACTGCTCTGTTTCGGCATGTTTGTTCCACAGATCTTCCATGTCGTGTATTTTATAAACACTTTTCCAACCTCCCCCGGCGTGCGGCTTCATATAAGCGGGAAAACCCACGTACTCAAACATTTCACCCCATGCCATCGGCATTTTCAGGTTTCTGAAAGAAGTATCCGACGTATCGGTCGGGCGCTCTTTTGAAGGCATTAAAATCGTATTTGGAACCGGTACGCCCAATTTTACGGCCAAGGCGTTGTTGAAAAATTTCTCATCGGCGCTCCACCAAAAAGGGTTGTTGATCACGGCCGTTCCGCAAATAGCCGCGTTTTTGAGAAAAGCGCGGTAAAAAGGAACATCTTGGGAAATACGGTCGATGATAACCGCATAATCGGTGGCTTCGCCCTGTATTACCCGATCGATCAGAACAGGTTCTGCCACAATATTTTTACCATCCAACTGATTCACGCGTTCAACAAAAGCCTGTGGGAATGTATTTTCCATTCCGTGAAGAATTCCTATTTTTTTCATAATTAAATAACCGGAGTGCCGGTACGGTTAGTGTGTGTTAGATGACTATTTGTGTTATTGGTTATGATTTTTGGCCATTTTCAATACCGGTCGGTACGATTGGATTTGTGCTTGCCAACTCTTCGAATTTAGTTTTATCCGATAATAAAGGATGGTAAAATATGTTTTTATGTGAATAACAATTCTGTTTTTTACAATTTTTGTACCAATACCTGATACCCTTTATGAATTATGGTAAGCTTGTGTTGATACGCTTCTAAAAATAGGTCAATGGCCAATTGCGGACGCTCCACCGACGGCTTTTTCAGTTCCCAAAGATAGTCATCAAACAATAGCAACCCATTGGTTTTCAGTATTTTCCAACACAAATGGGCATCCATCAACACATTCAGGCTTTGATGCGAACCATCAATGTAAATAATATCATAAAGTTCTTTTTCCAATGTTTGTAATACACTTTCCGAAGGCCCTTTGTATTTGATCACTTGCTTGGCAAAACGTTTGAGATTATGGTCAAAACGAGCTTCTCGTCCATCTCCCCAAAAAACATCTACACACGTGATCGTTGAGGTTGGATTGGTTAGAATATTTTCTAAAAACCATATCGTTGAACGTCCTTCAAAAGAGCCTACCTCCAAAAATTTGACTGCCGGTTTTTCCCTGTATTCTGCAAACCAATGCGACCAATTTTCAACATTACCGGCAATATAATTGGTCGTAAAGTTAAAATCAGTGGTTTTGGATAATGCTTTTACAGTAAAGTAATTATGGTACGCATGCTTCGTCCGACGAAGAAATTCATACCCTTGCATCAATCGGTTCATTACAGGTTTGATTTTACTTATTTTCAGAATTTACAGCCCCATTTGCGACACATATTCCGGAAACATTCGATTCCAAAGCGGCCAATCGTGGCTTTCCCAACCTCGAATATCCAACCAATGATTTATGCCGCGTGCTCTTAAAATATTAGCCATCCGAATATTATCATTGAGGCAAATATCCCATTCTGAGGTTCCCAGCACAATTTTCATGTGATTGTACTTCCAAGCTTCTTCGTTTTGCATGAAATCAACGGGATTGTTGAAGTAGACTGTATCGTCGTTGTAACCTTCCAGAAAGCTTCTGATGTCAAATGCTCCGCTCATACTGAACATATAAGCTACTTTATCAGGATGTTTGAAAGCAAAATTAAGTGCATGATAACCGCCAAAGCTACACCCTGCCACGCCAATCTTATCTACATTGGCCTCATTGCGGATCGCAGGCACAAGTTCATCGTTCAAAAAACGGTCATATATAGCATGATTATGCGCCCGTACCGATGGATGTAAGTGCTTGGCATACCAACTGTCTTTGTCGATTCCGTCTACCAGATACAGTTTTATTTTTCCCGCGTCCACAAATCCTTTGACCGAATCAGTCAACCCAAAATCTTTATTTTGGTAGTACCTTCCCATCGACGTCGGGAACAGGAGAATGGGATACCCCCAATGCCCGAAGACGAGCATTTCGATATCCCGACCCAGCGTGGGCGAATACCACTTTTGATATGTTTCTTTCAAGGTTGATAAAGTGTTTAATGTGGAAATATTTTGTCGAAATATATACAAAAAGCGAGAATAACAAGATTCTGATTCAAAAATTGTGTAAAAGACTATTTCCGCATACTTTTGAAACCATTATGAGGGGTTAAAAGTTAGAAAGTCAAGGATGAGTGACACTAAATGCGTGCCACTCTTTACTGTTCAATTACTTATCGGCACTAACCGCACACTTAAAAAATGACTCGCCTTAGCGTAAATATCAATAAAATAGCCACCTTGCGTAATTCGCGCGGCGGCAATAATCCTAATGTCGTCAAAACAGCCCTTGATTGCGAAGCCTTTGGTGCCCAAGGCATTACAGTCCATCCACGCCCCGATGAGCGTCATATTCGTTATCAGGATGTGTTGGATCTAAAGCAAGTCGTAACGACTGAATTCAACATTGAAGGAAATCCTACCGAAGCTAAATTTATTGAATTAGTTTTAACCACTCGCCCCGCGCAAGTGACCTTGGTTCCGGATGCGTTGGGTGCCATTACCTCCAATGCCGGCTGGGATACCATTACGCACCGTGACCGCCTTATTGATTTGGTTCAGATTTTTAAAGGAGCCGGGATTCGTGTTTCTGTCTTTGTTGACCCCATTGAAAAAATGGTGGAAGGAGCCAAAATATGCGGTGCTGACCGCGTAGAATTATATACCGAGCCTTACGCAACCGAATACCCCGAAGACCCCGAAAAAGCGGTAGCTTCTTACGTAAAAGCGGCTAAAGTGGCTCAGGAAGTCGGTCTTGGCTTGAATGCCGGTCACGATTTAAGTCTCGAAAACTTGCGTTTCCTGAAAGAAAAAATTCCTCACTTGGATGAAGTGTCCATTGGCCACGCGCTCATCTGCGATGCTCTGTATTTTGGGTTGGAAAACACCATTCAGATGTATTTACGGGAATTGGAGGTATAATTGAAGAAAAAATAACACTAAGGGCTAAAGCCGACTTCTAAAACCCATTGTCAATAATCAAGCAGAAAAGTCATGTCAAAAAAAATTATTTTTACTACCGCGGCTCCCTCGCCGATCGGTCCTTATTCTCAGGCAGTAATGGTCGGAGATACTTTGTATGTTTCAGGACAAATTCCCATTGACCCTGCCAATGGAGATCTGGTCACAGGCAATATAGAGCACGAAGCGCGGCAGGTCATGCTCAACATCGGAGCGATTTTGAAAGAAGCCGGCCTTACGTACCACAACATCATTAAGACCAGTATCTTTTTGAAAGACATGAACAACTTCGCCAAAGTCAACGAAGTGTATGGGCACTTTTTTATCGGCCATTACCCTGCCCGGGAAACCGTTGAAGTATCGCGTTTGCCTAAAGACGTTAATGTAGAAATATCAGTAATTGCAGTGAAGGATTAAAAAAGACAAATGCAAACTTGGAAAGTTTTAGGCTGGAACATTCAATAGTGAGCCAACTTATAAACTTTCCAAGTCTGCATTTTTTAATTCAAGAATTCATAGATCCCCGCTACGCCTTGTCCACCTCCTACGCAAGCGGTGACCATTCCATATTTTTGTTCGCGACGGCGCATTTCGTTGAACAATTGCACCGACAAGCGTGCGCCCGTCGAACCTAAAGCGTGTCCAAGTGCGATAGCTCCGCCGTTTGGATTTAATTTTGTTGGGTCAATTCCTACTTCCCGAATAACGGCCAATGACTGTGCAGCAAAGGCTTCATTCAATTCAATTTGGTCAATATCAGCCAATTGAATTCCTGCCTGTTTCAGCGCAATTGGAATTGCAGCTACCGGTCCAATGCCCATAATACGCGGCTCTACTCCTGCCGAAGCATAAGACATCATGCGCGCAACCGGTTTGAGGTTCAATTCATTGACCATCCGTTCCGACATTACGACCACAAAAGCTGCACCGTCGGAAGTTTGAGAAGAATTCCCGGCAGTGACACTTCCACCCGCCGCAAAAACGGGCTTCAATCGTCCCAAAGCCTCCAATGTTGTATCAGCCCGTGGGCCTTCGTCTTGGGTTACTACGTATTCTTTATTTTTCTTTTTCCCGCTATTGGCATCGAAATAGGTTTCCTTGACCGTAATCGGCACGATTTCACCGGCGAATTTTCCGGCTGCCTGTGCGGCAAGTGCTTTTTGGTGCGATGCCAGCGCAAAAGCATCTTGGTCCTCACGGCTGATTTTATATTGATTGGCTACCTGCTCCGCCGTTAAGCCCATTCCAACGTAATAATCAGCGTGGTCTTTGGCAATTTCATAGTTCAGAGCTGTCTTCCAACCGGTTGTTGGCACCATCGACATGGATTCTACCCCTCCCGCTACAATACAATCCGCAAAGCCGGCATGAATTTTAGCCGCCGCAATTGCGATGGCTTCTACACCTGAGCCGCAATAACGGTTGATCGTAAATCCGGGTACGCTTTTAGGTAAAGCCAGAAGTGAAATGAAACGGGCGATCTGCATTCCCTGCTCTGCTTCCGGTACAGCGTTTCCAACGATGAGGTCATCGACGCGGGCCGGGTCCAGCTGCGGCAATTGCGCCATCATGTGTTTGATCACTTCCGCACCGAGATCGTCGGGGCGTGTAAAACGAAAAGTGCCTTTGGGGGCTTTGCCCACCGCCGTGCGGTATCCCGCTACAATATATGCGTTCATGGTTTAAGCGTTGTTTCTCAGTTTGCAATTATTCACTACAAAACAAACATTTTTTTTGCAAAAAATACTCTGCAAGCATAACATATTATTTTTAACATTTGGTTTCCTACAAAGGCTGGACTTCTCCGAAGTCTGAATATGTACATCTATTCTTCCTTTACTTACATCACTGAAATCCTCCCTATTATTCAGGGTTTTTGTTATTTCCGGAGTAAATTGCATCCGCTTCTACGATTAGAGGCAGATTCGTAAAATAAAATCAGATGCGAGTTAGGTTAGCGGCCGTTATTGGCTTATTTTTCAGTACCTTTTTCATCCTTCCCACTCACGCCCAAACTATTTACGGCAACGAATGGATCAATTATCAACAGACGTATTTCAAGATCCCGATTGCACAAAAAGGGCTTTATAAAATTTCGACGGCTGAGTTGCGTCAGGCAGGATTCCCTGTGGCCACAACCAACCCCGCCTCTCTTCAATTGTTTTTTCGAGGCGAAGAACAAGCTATTTTTGTGCAGGGTGAAAGCGATGGCAAGTGGGATGATGCCGACTATCTGGAATTTTACGGTGAAGGCAACGACGGCACTCAAGATTCATTATTGTATATTCCGCACAGCGCTCAACCGCACAAAATTTATAACCTTTATTCCGACACCACAGCGTACTTTATTACGTGGCGTTTGGATGGGCAGTTAGGCAAGCGAATGCCTTTTTATCAGGAACAAAATACGTCCAACCTAACGCCTGATGCCTACCATCGCGAAGACCTGCTGATTTCCAATATTGCAAGCTACAATTATATAGGCATGTCCGAAGGTTTGATGTATCCTCTGGGGACTTCGCAGGGTGCGCAACATTCTTATTACGATTACGGCGAAGGCTGGACCGGACCCGAGCTTACCAAAAACGCGGTGATCTCAAAGCGAATTCAGCTTGATAATCCTGTTCGGACAGGCCCAAAGCCTCAGCTTGAAATTCACCTGATGGGGCGTGACCATCGTTTGCATTTTGTCGAAATCAAAGTTGGGAGCAGTCTTATAGCCAATCGTTTGGTCGATACAGTTCGTTTTAATCATCAAAGTGCCTTGTTGGTACAACGGGAGATTGCTTTCTCGGACGTATCACTTGACAGTAATCGCATTTCCGTCTCCACCGTTTCGCGCGGGACTTTTGCTGAACAGGCCGAAGATGTATACAGCATTACATATTATCGACTGCGCTATCCGCAACGCTTTGATCTGTTGAATAAAACGCAGAAATATTTTTACCTGAATACAAGTTCGTCGGGCAAATCATACCTTGAAATTCCCAACGCAGCCAACGACGTTCGGTTGTTTGACATTACCGATAAAAAGAACATTACCCGAATCGGGGCAACCATTGAAGCCAATACCTTAAAAGCCATTGTTCGTGCAACAAATACCGCAAAAACGCTTTTTGCTACGCGAACTGTTCTGTCTGTGCCAAGCATCCGGCGCGTTGGTTTTCGGAATATTGATGCTGCCAAAGCCAATTACCTTATCATTACCCATCGCAATCTGGCAAATGCCGCCAGACAATTCGGCGGATACCGAGCTTCAACGGTGGGCGGGCGGTATGATACGCTAACCGTCGAAACCGATTTTTTGGTGAATCAATTTAACTACGGCGAATTCAGTCCATTAGCAATCCGACGTTTTGTTCAATTCATGGCCGAGAAGGGAAATCCCCGTTTTATGTTTATCATCGGTCGAACGGAGCAAGTAGATTTTAATCGTACAAAACCCACTCGCAGTCAAGTGGATATGGTGCCATCGTTCGGCTGGCCGGGCTCTGATAATTTATTTTCGCACGGACTGAAAGGGCAACCGCAACTTATCGCTGCCATTCCTACCGGGCGGCTTTGGACCGATAACTCCCCAACAGTATTGAACTATCTGGAAAAAGTAAAGGAGCACGAATCGACTCCCATGAACGCCCTTTGGCGTAAAAATATCCTACACCTCAGCGGCGGTACAAACTTATTTGAACAGAGTCAGTTTTTGCAAATTGTCAATAATTTCAAACAAAAAGCCCAACGTCAATACCTTGGGGCGCGTGTTACAACCATCACTAAAAAAACGGATGAAGCGGTAGAATACGTCGGTATTGCCAACGAAGTAAACGAAGGTGCGGGCATCATTACGCTTTTCGGGCATTCCAGTTTGCAGGACACTGATATTAATATTGGGAACGTTTCCAACGATGTGTTAGGGTTTCGGAACAAAGGCCGTTATCCGTTGGTCTACGCAAATGGTTGCGTATTAGGCAATTTCACCTTTGGAGCCAATACATTTCCCATTGACTGGATCGCAACAAAAGATCGCGGCGCTATTTTATTTTTAGCGCATTCCAACTACGCATTTGTTCATTCGCTTAAAGATTTTGCCACAACATTTTACGAAACATTACTTGGCGACAGCCTTAACCTCAGTCGCCCGTTTGGAGAAATTCATCAACAAATCATACGCAAAACATTGGCCCTATTTCCGAATGACCCTATCTACCAAGCCGATGCTCAGCAAATGACATTGCAGGGCGACCCGGCCATCGTTTTGTTTCCTACCAAGCAACCTGATTATGTCGTAACGAGTCAGGGAATCAGTGTAAAAGGCAAAAACGGAACCGATATCGGGCCGTTGAGCGATTCGTTGGAAGTTCGTGTTGTAGTTTCGAATGTAGGATTATACCGCAGTGAAAAGCTTCCTGTTCGTCTTTCACGCACCTCCGGTGGCGGGGCTGTGCAGATTTTCGAAGCTATTTTTCCTGCCGTGGCCTATCAGGATACATTGCGGTTTCTCATCCCAAATGACCGTACTCAAAATGGGCTCAATCGTTTTGAAATTGTGCTGGACCCGTCCAATACACTCGTCGAAATGAATAAACCCAATAATACTGCCGCAGTAGAAATTACGCTCCCCGTTGCGGGCGCGTATCCCTTAATTCCTGCGGAATATGCCATTGTTTCTTCGGTAGAAAATGGATTGCCAACGGTGCAATTATTGGCTCAAAACATTGAAAATGCAAGCCGAAATTATACCATTGAACTTGATACCACGACCCAATTTAACAGTCCTTTTAAGCGTACTCAAACCATCACGGCCGCTTTGCTGCCAAGTTGGAAAGTTCCGCTTCTTCCCCGTGACAGTACAACCTATTTCTGGCGAATTCGCTACGCCGACCGCCCCGAAGGCAATGACAACCTTTGGAGCGAAAGCTCATTTACTCATATTCAAAACGGTGGTGAAGGATGGACGCAACGACAAACTGCCCAATTTACCAAAGCCACTCCGCTTGATATTAATCTTTCACTTACTGCTCAGCCGACTTGGAGCTATACGCCACTTGCCGTGCCCATAAAAGCGGTGGTCGCGGGCAGTTCGGTCGGTGGGTTTAACCAAGGTCATCAGTTTACTCAACTCACCATCAGCGATATTTTATTCGTTGCAGGCAGCAATTGCAGTACATTTCAAGGAGCCAATGCAGAAGCAAATATCGTAGTGACGGCGTTACACCGCGACAATCTTCAGGCGTATTCGATCATGCCGAGTCGTAATTGCGGCAATCCGCCTTATGCGATGAATACACTCCGTCAGCCTGAAATAATCAATAATCAACTCTTTAGCCGGTGGGTGGATGCGGTTCCTAACGGTGATTGGATCGTCCTTATGTCGGTAGGAGCCGTTCGTTTTGACCAATGGCCGGCTTCTCAACTTGCTAAATTGAAAGAATTGGGCGTAAATGAAGCTCTTTTGCGAAGCCCCAATCTTTTGATCCTTCAAAAAGGGGCGAAGAAACCTGCACTGGAATTGGCTACTGACCCCAACGATATTGCGCCCAGCCTCCGCACTTTAAATTTGGACAACCATATCCTGAAAAGTACTAAGTCAACCGGAGAAATTACCTCGTCACTTATCGGTCCGGCAAGCAGTTGGGCATCGCTTAAAAATCAACAGGTATTAACGAATGGACAGCAATCAGCGTTAACGTTACTGGGCGTTGATCTGAACGGAAAAGAAACACCTTTATTAACCAACCAATCGGCCAATAAACCGGTCGATCTGAAAAGCATTGATGCTATCCGTTATCCTTTCTTACGATTACAATTGCATTTAACAAATCCTGATGTTACTGCCACCACTCCTGCGCAATTGCGTAATTGGCTCGTCACTTACACTCCTGTAGCTGAAGGAAGTGCCACTTCCAATCTAAGCGGAGTCATTGAACGTCAGGAAGGGGAACAACTTACGGTCAATGTGGCTTTCAAAAATGTATCCACGGTGGCTTTCCGTGATTCAGTCGTGGTTCAACAAACGGTTTTCAGTCCTAACGGTCAACCTCAAATTACGGAACGAAAGCTGGGAAAACTCGCCCCCAATCAGGAATCATCTTTCTCGGTCACGCTTCCAACCTTAGGTCGCAGTGGTGATAATCGTTTGTTAGTCAATTTTAACCCACGTCGACAACCTGAACAAAACTACACAAACAACATTGTAAATCTTCCCTTTACAGTGGTTCCCGACCGATTCGCACCTGTGTTGGATGTAGTATTTGACAATCAACGAATTAAGGACGGTGAAGTGGTTTCGGCCAATCCGGTGATCTTGGTACAATTAAAAGATGAGAACAAAATTCTGTTCAAACGAGATACCGTTGGCATTTCTCTGTTTTTGCAACGTCCCAATCAAAGTACATTCCAACGAATAGCATTTACCAATCCATTGCTCAAATTCACTCCCGCCGACAACCAAAACGTGGTGCGCATTGAATACCGTCCGGGCACACTTCCCGACGGGGTGTATACATTGCAGGTACAAGGCGCTGATGCCACCAACAATCGCACGGGAATTTATAAAATCACCTTCAGGGTAATTAACGAACAACGCATCCTAGCTGTCGAGGCCAACCCTAATCCTTTTCAGGATATTCTGCGTTTTGTATTTACCGTTTCGGGAACGGAAGCTCCTACCGAAGCCTCCATCGTTGTAACTGACCTGGCAGGCCGAATTGTAAAAGAAGTCAACCTTGTACCTCGCGTAGGCGTAAATGAATGGGTGTGGAGCCCAACGGCGGGCTTGGCAATGGGCACGTATGTGTATCGAATTACAGTCAAGAAGAATGGGCAGGCACTTTCGGTGGGAGAAGGTGTAAAAACAACGGGTAAGCTGGTCTTGATTCGATAGCTTTTTTTTTCACGCAAAGACGCGGAGGAGCAAAGTTTCTATTGAAAGTCGCTTATATTTCTTTGCTCCTCCGCGTCTTTGCGTGAAAAGCCTGTAAGGTACTTAAAAACAGGTCTCTCTACCCAACGATACAAGCCACACGCAACTCCCCACAGCAGAATCAGCAATACCAAATTATTGTCGGAAACGTACCGTTGGAGCACAATCGCGACAGGCCCTATATGAATTAAATAAAACGCATAAGAAGCTTTGCCCAAAGTTTGAAATAATGAACTTGATAACACGCTAATCAGGAGGCTTTTCTCGGTAGCTAACCCCACTAATCCAAAACCAACGGCAATTGGTAATAAGAGATTATAAAGAAGCCATTCCGTATAAAACGCCAAAAGATGGAAATAATGAATGGCCAAAACATAAGCAATCACCAAAATGCTGGAGAATAACAACGCAGTAGCTGTTTTAAATTGAAAATCAGATACTTCTTGTTTTTTATATAACCAAAGTGCCGCATAAATTCCCGCACCAAATTCAAAAAACCGCCCAAAGAGTGTATAGAAGCTGCCAAAAGAAAGTGCAGTCTTATAAAAAAATACCAGTCCCAAGCCAAAGAAAGCATATAATAACAGCAATGCTGCCCAACGCCGCTCGACAACGAAGAATATCCACAGAGGTGCAAGTGCATAAAAACACACTTCAACCGTCAATGACCAACTTTGAGGAATGCCGCTGAAAACCTGCGAAGGAATGAGTCCTTTGATAAGCAGAAAATTGGAAAGCTGCTCTAAACCGTCTGCTTTTCCTTTCGTAAACCATTGAAGAAGATAATAACCCGTCAGCAGCAACCAATAAAGAGGGGTAATTCGTGCAAAACGAAAAAGATAAAACCGCTTTCGTTCCTCAGTTGTGCGGAGTTTATCAGCATAATTCCAAGTGATAAGAAAGCTGCTCAATACAAAAAACACGGTTACGCCTACGTAACCTTCTTGGGCTAATTGATGTAAAAAAGTAGATTTCGGAAAAGGATTGTAATGATGAACGTAAACCAACAAAGCCGCAAAAGCACGTAAACCCGTCAATGCCGGTAGTTTCGATGGACTCATCTTACCAACACTACGGAACCTAAATACTTGTTTATTTCACCGTTCGTAAATTCTACCTCTATCTTGTATGCATACACTCCCCCACTGGCAAACGCATCCAAATACCGCCCATCCCAACCTTGCTTGGGGTCAGCGAATGCAAAATTGGCATTGCGGTACACCACTTCCCCCCAACGGTTATAGACAACCATTTCCTTGATCTGTTTGACGCAGGAATTTCCATAGACAAAAAACACGTCGTTTTGTTGGTCACTGTTTGGAGAAAATATGTCGGGAATATAAATGTTACATGGCAAGACCGATAAATTTACTTTTTCGGATTGCTGACACGCCTGACTTGCATTCTTGACCGAAACAGTATACTGTGTGGTTTTGGAAGGATGCGCCCATGTGGCAGGACAATTGGCGCACGCAAGCCCCAAGGCAGGAGTCCACTCTACCGTAAATCCACCCGCAGGTTGTACCTGTACTTCGAGCCGTGTACTATCTCCCTGTGTAATAGCTTTATCGCCAACTACTTGAAATTGAAGACTTTCCACAACCAAATGAGTAGTAACCATGCTGTCACAGCCCGAAGGACGGTGCACGGCAGTTGTGTAGGTTCCCGTCTTTGAATAGGTGGAGTCGCCTACCTTAACGCTTTTTCCGGCACAAATGGCTAACGTTTGGATATGGTGTACCGCCGGAATTACCGTCAATTTAAGTCGAACAGTACTGTCACATACATTGGCCCGCGTAATTACCCTGACGTGGGTACCGGTGGTTTTAAAACTTACGTTATCAATTTTTACCTCTTCACCTTCACAAATTGTTCTGGTGATCGTCGTGTCCGGTTGATAGTACTTTATTTTATAGTCCAATTGCAACTGACAGGAAGCATCAAGCTTATCCAGCGGCGAAAGCTTCACCGTATACATATCTCCTAAATTTGCCTTTACCCTCGCATCAGCAGTAGTCTGTCCATCATTCCAAACATAGGTACCAAAACCTTCCGGCGCTTTTAGGATCATATACCCCTGCGCATCAGGACACTGCGATGTCACTTTAATTTCTGATTTGACACATTGGGCATCAAAATAGGCATAACCAAAATGCTCTCTTCTCGTACATCCGTGTACAGTCACTTCAATTTTAATGATTTTCCCTATATAGTTTCGTAAATCAATAGCTCCTGTAGTCCAGTTCTTATATTCCAAATACCCCTGATTTGTGTATTGCTGCGTTTTAAGCCCGGAGCCTGTTCCTCCTTTTTGAAGTTGCACTCCAAAATAATTACAGGCCAATTCCTGATCGTTACTATCGGTTATATGAATCGAAAAGCCGGATTTCTGATAATCCTCATGTGAGTTATCATTTTGAAGTACCAGGGCAAATTGATATTGAAAGAGGGTATTGTCAGGGGTTACGACAAAAGAGGTTTTGATACGGTCGAACGTACCTCCTCCCATCGAATAATTGGTACCGATCCGTATAGAATGGGTACTACCCGGAGCAACCATAGGTATCTTTTCATTGGTAATAAGAGGATCAAAGCCATTGCTGACCCCGGTAATGAAGTGTCTGGCATTAATCGAGCCAACTTGCTCATTTAGGTAAGACACTTTTGCATTGGTTCCGGTCCCATCAACGCCCAATACTCCATTCGACAACTCCCATCCCATGGTCGTACCTGACTCAAAACCGATGTTGGCGCAATCCACTTGTTGACCAAAAACAAGGGTTGTAAAAGAAATAAAAAGTCCAATCAACTTCGCCAACCTTTTCATCGTATGTTCCGGGGTTTTTCTAACTATTACACGTTACGCAAATAAAAGAAAGGGTGTTGCATCTATTTTCAAGGAACGTCACGGCTGACTATTTTGACCTCTTAAAGTTAACTTAAAATCTTGTTTCTAAATAATATGGTAACATTTTTCGCCAGGACGGCCAGTCGTGAGGAATATCCTGCCCCCACACATCCAACTCATGACCAATGCCCTTCGCGTGAAGAATGCTTGATAAATAGCGTGAAGAATCCGGATCTTCATAACTGCCGGAACCGGTTACGATATGAATATGCCCACTTGAGCGATACGTTGACAGATAGGCCTCATCCTGAAGATTGCGCAGATAATGAACGGGCGAATTGAAATAAACATTGTCGTCATAATGCCCTTTGGTGTATGCCGTCAGGTCATAACAACCACTCATCGCAATGACTCCGTTAATAAGGTCCGGGCGACGAAAAAACAAATTGGCGGAGTGCAATGCCCCAAACGAAGCTCCCGTGGCAATGATCGGAGTAGTAGGACCGGTTTTACTTTTGATATAAGGGATGACTTCGTTGTAAATATATTCATTGAATTGTTGATGACGAATGCCCTTATCACGACCATTCATATGCGGATTCATCCAACTTTCGGTATTGATGCTGTTGACAGAAAATACTTTGACTTTACCTTCATTGATTGGTTTACTAATACTGTCAATGAGTTGAAAACGCTCGTATTCAAGGTAATCTGCCGCTGCCGTAGGGATCATCAAAAGGGCAAAACCATAATGCCCGTACGTGGCAATTTCCATATGCTTGTTCAATGAAGGACTGTGCCAACCGTCTAATTCGCGATACATATTGATTTTTGGATTGTTTGGAAGATTGATTTTGGATCAAATACGGCCTTTTGTTTACATAAATTGAAAGACCAATGAATAAATGAACTTTGCCAAAGTTCGCAAAACCGTTTATTTTTGACAACTTCCTAACATCATTCTTTACATGCTTGTTTCCGCCATTTGTATTTATCTGTTACTCAACGTAGTAGTGGGACTATGGGCTTCCCGTCGAATTAATACAACTGAAGATTTTGTACTGGCCGGTCGTCGCCTTCCCATGGCAATGGCTACAATGGTCACGTTTGCAACGTGGTTCGGTTCCGAAACCATGATGGGCGCGCCTTCGCATTTTCTGGAAGGTGGATTTTTGAGCGTCATTGAAGAGCCTTTCGGAGCAGCATTGTGTTTGGTACTGGTCGGCGTTTTTTTTGCTAGAACATTTTACCGTTGGAATATCATCACTTTTTGTGATTTTTTCCTGATCCGTTTCGGGCGTGCGTCCGAATTCGTCTCTGCAATCATGATCATTCCATCGTATTTTGGTTGGATCGCTGCCCAATTTGTGGCAATGGGCATTGTAGGACAAGTAATTTTTGGCTTGCCACTGACCACCGGAATTTGGGTAGGGGCTGCTTTGGTTGCCGTATATACATTGACGGGTGGAATGTGGTCAATTTCCATTACTGATTTTCTTCACAATATTATTCTCATCATCGGCCTGGTCGTATTAGCGGTGATTTTATTCACAAAAACGGGAGGAATAACGGCCGTAACGTCGCAGCAACCGGCTGATTTTTTTCGCTTTGTGCCCAAAGAAGTAACTTTCCAAAGCTACGCCGAGTACCTTGCGGCTTGGATTACCATTGGTTTGGGGTCTATTCCTCAGCAAGATGTTTTTCAGCGGGTTATGTCTTCCAAAGATGCCAATACTGCCGTAAGATCATCTATTCTGGCGGGTTTTTTGTATTTGACGGTGGCCTTGCTCCCCCTTTTTATTGCGTTGGCATCCAAGTCATTATATCCTGAGCTGATGCAGGGAGACACAAAAATGATTATTCCCAATATGGTTCTTCAACATGCGCCGCTATGGATACAAATACTGTTTTTCGGCGCATTGATTTCTGCATTATTAAGTACAAGCAGTGGCGCGATCTTGGCACCGGCGGCGGTTTTGGGGGAAAATTTGATCAAACCTTATTTTCCTAAACTTACAGACAGTCAACTCTTAACCGTTATTCGCGGTGGAGTGTTATTGGTTACGCTCGTTTCCATTTGGATGGCGCAATCCCGGCAGGATATTTTTGAATTGGTGGCCGAATCGTCGTCTATAAGCTTAGTGTCGCTGTTTGTTCCGCTAACGTTCGGATTGTACTGGAAACGAGCTACTTCTGCCGGCTGTCTGGCTTCTATGATTTTAGGATTAGGCGCATGGTTTATGTGTGAGTATGTGTGGGAAACAACATTTCCGTCCCTGATCTATGGAATTTCAGCAAGTTTGGCAGGCATGACAGCAGGGTCGTATGCTTATCCGAAGAAAGGCTGATCAATTTTCCCAACATATCCACCTGTCATGGAGGCGATGCAGGAGCCTATGTTTGGATAGAGATTAAGGTGAGGCAAGGCCGCAATTGGCTGCCAAACAATTTCGAGCGCCGTAGTCTGTGCAGGATTAATGATAGGAATTCCGCCAACGATCTGGGCACGAAAAATGCAATGAAGCACATCACCTTTGACCGATTTCACAGGCGATGACAGGACTTCGCCAACCATCAGCATTTCACCGACTTCGGTTTCTATCCCCAGCTCTTCACTAAGTTCTCTTTCAATGACCTGTGGCAGAGTTTCACCGGGATCAGGATTCCCGCCGGGCAACGCAAATACGTCGTTGCCACTGTAATTATAGCGTAGTAATAAAACGTGGTTATTTTCAATAATTAATGCTGATGGGCGTACTTTCATATCATTTAGAACCGAGAGCGAATCAGAATACTACTTTTTCGATAGTACCTTTGATTTTTAACTGATTATCAATTTTACTGTTTTTCCCGTTCTGTATCAAATTTCACGCCTATTTTTCTACTAATTGCTTAATAATCTCCCCCGGCACCTCCGCCGCCAAAATCACCGCCGCCAAATCCACCAAAACTACTGCCACCTCCGCTACTGCCACCTCCCCAGTTTCCTGATGAACTTCCCCAACCGGAGAAAGTAGTGTAAGGAATCCAGCCACCACCGCTTCGCATTCCGCCACCGCCACCGCGATTGGAGCGGGAAAAAATGACAATGATGATAATAAATACGATGACCAAGAAGATAATAACTCCTAACGAGAGACCGTCACCGCCTTCGGTTCCGTCAGATTTGTATTCGCCCGAAGCATATTTAATGATTTCGTCGGTACCGCGGTCGAGACCGCGATAGTACATTTCTGCCTTAAATTCAGGGGTAATCACTTCCCGAATGATGCGTTTGGCAATGACGTCCGGAATAGCGCCTTCCAGTCCGCGGCCGGTCGCGATGAATATCTTACGATCCTGCGGCGCCCAAAGAAGTACCAATCCATTGTCTTTGTCTTTCTGCCCTACGCCCCAACGACGGCCCAATTCAAAGGCATAATCCCCAATTGGATAGTCTCCCGTTGTTTTCACAATAACTACTGTGATCTGACTGGACGTTGAGTCGTTGTAAGCGCGCAGTTTTTGTTCAAGAGTTTCACGCTCAGTAGCGTTAAGCATTCCGACATAATCATTGACCAATCGCTTTGGTGACATAGGTTCAGGAATATCCTGTGCCCAAAGACCAACGGTCAGAAGTGAAAAATATACGATAAAAAGGAGTTGACGCATTAGGCGGAAATTTATTCGTTACCTTCACTGAAGGTTATCCAAAAGAAATATCATCTGAAAGCTCATTAGTGTCATTATCCTGGCGCGGAAAGTACTTTTTAAGCTGTTGACCCGCCTGTTCTATTCCTACGCTGAGACCTTCAGAAAACGCTTGATTTACAAAATGAGCACGCATTTGGTCTCGAATAGAGTCCCAAAATCCGGTAGGAACGCTTTCGTCAATTCCTTTATCTCCTAAGACGGCGAATTTTCGGTCCCCAACCGCCAGGTAAAACAACACTCCGTTTTTCAGCGCTGTTTGATGCATTCCCAATTGAGCAAAAACCTGTTTGGCGCGTTCCATAACGTCGGTTTCAGGGCAGTTCTTTTCAATATGAACACGTACTTCACCCGAGGTTGCCATTTCAGCCGCATGTATAGCAGCGACAATTCGCTCTTGGTCAGTTTTAGAAAAAGAGAGGTCTTGCATGAGTAAGTGGTGAATAGACAGTAATGACTATTGGGCAGAAATAATTGCTTTACTACTCATTACTGTCTACCGGTTACCGGTTAGAATTTTACTGTTGGGGCCGTTTGGGCAGATTGAGAGGCTTCAAAATACCCTTTTTGCTTGAATCCAAACATACCCGCAAACAGTGCTGCGGGGAAAGTACGAACCGATTGGTTGTATTCTTTCACTACATCGTTGAAATCATTACGAGCTACACCGATTCGGTTTTCTGTGCCTTCCAACTGAGCCTGAAGATCCAAAAAGTTCTGGTTCGCTTTCAGGTTGGGGTAATTCTCGGATACGGCCAAAAGGCGCG
Source organism: Runella sp. (assembly GCF_965279615.1). NCBI lineage: Bacteria > Pseudomonadati > Bacteroidota > Cytophagia > Cytophagales > Spirosomataceae > Runella > Runella sp. The sequence goes on from NZ_OZ257252.1 coordinate 2,978,987, forward strand.
ACAACGTTCCACTCAGTTGGTCTTGGGCGGCCTGAAATTTCTGAATATTTTCGGGAGTAAGTTGCTCTGCCGTAAGATTAATAGAAGTGGCTTTAGAACGAGCTTCCATTACGGCAGACAGCGTACTTTTTTCAAAATCAGCAGCTCCTTTTACAGTATTGACCAAGTTAGGAATCAAATCAGCACGGCGTTGATATTGCGTTTGGACTTTTGCCCACGCACTATTAACGGTTTCATCTTTACCCACGAGGCCATTGTAGGTACTACAACCGTATGCACCAAAAAGAAGAATAACAACGACGACAATAATTGTGGTTTTTGACATGGTAATGTTTACATTTTAGTTAACGGATGCAAATTTGCCCAAAGCTAAACGTTTTGTTGAAACATTTATATAAGCGGTTAGTTTTCGTTGCAAGTATGCCTTTTTTCTCTTTCATTATAATTATCCGGAACTGATTGTAATGATTTGGGAATAACCGGGCGGAGGCAAGCCCCGCCCCTACCTCTTTTTTCAGTTTTATATTTTTCGGTTTTACATTTTGCGGTTTTTCGGTTTTACATTTCTCGGTTTTTCGGTTTTACATTTCTCGGTTAAAACCATACCTTTTGATACGCCGGGCGGAGGTAAACCCCGCCCCTACTTTGTCTCATAAATCATTTCTAAAATTCCTTCCAAATATTCGCGGGAGTTGCTCAGGCGCGGTACTTTATTTTGGCCGCCCAATTTGCCGCGTTGCCCCATCCATCTATAGAAAGTTCCCGTAGGAACGTTGTGAATCAAAGGATTTAATAACGCCAGATCCATATAGCGTTTAGCATCATAATCTGAATTGGATTCGCGAAGGCGTCCGTCCAACAATGCGCAAAAAGTATCCCAATCAGCAGGCATTCGGCTAAATTCAATGATCCATTCGTGGCGACCTTTTTTCCCGTCATTCATGTAGACCGGCCCGGCTGTATAATCATTGATCACGGCACCGGTTTGTTCGCAGGCATGCGTAATAGCCGAATCAGCATTTTCGATGATCAGTTCTTCACCAAAGGCATTGATAAAATGCTTGGTTCGACCACTTATTTTGATGCGAAACGGGCTTTTAGAGGTAAATTTTATGGTATCTCCAATTTGATACCGCCACAATCCGCTGTTGGTTGAAATTACAAGGGCGTAATTTTTGTCCAATTCCACTTCTTCCAACGTCAACGCTCGCGGGTGGGGTTTCTCCCATTCTTCTACCGGTACAAATTCGTAAAAAATGCCATAATCAAGCATCAGTAACATTTCACCGGGATGGGCCAAATCATCCTGAAGAGCAAAAAAACCTTCTGAAGCATTGTAGGTTTCCATATAGGTAATCTTATCACTCGGAAAGTATTTTTTCATGAACAACTCCCGATACGGCTGAAACGCTACTGCGCCATGAATGAAAACCTCAAAATTAGGCCAAATTTCGAGCATATTTTTAGCACCTCGTTCTTCCATGATGCGATCCAGCAATACAATGGTCCAGGTAGGCACGCCTAATATACTGGTTACATTTTCCGGAGCGCAGATATCGGCCATTTTGGTCAACTTTTCCTCCCATTTATCCATCAACGCCACCTCAAGCGGTGGCGTGCGCAGATATTCGGCCCATGTCGGTAAATTGCGCATAATTACCGCCGATACATCACCTACCATTCCTCCATCTGCGTGAAAAGGATTTTCGTGCAAACTACCGCCAATAGAAAGCCCTTTTCCTTCAAATACCAGTGAATTTGGGCGATTTTGGGCATAGAGCGTCATTACATCCTTACCTCCGCGATAGTGGCAATCTTCCAGCGACTCAGGAGTAATGGGTAAGTATTTACTGCGTGAATTGGTCGTACCGGACGATTTTGAAAACCATTCCACATCCGACGGCCAAAGCACGTTTTGCTCGCCGCACAACACTCGTTCGATGTGAGGGTAAAAATCTTCGTAGGTAGAAACAGGAACGCGTTCCTGGTACTGTTTTATGTTTTGAATACTGTCATACCGGTACTTGATTCCCCAATCCGTATAGCGCGCGGCTTCGATCAGTTCGTGAAAAACCTGATGTTGAACTTCAATCGGATAGGCTTTGAAATGCTCAATGCGTTCGGCACGGCGTTTCATAAAAAAAAGAAGTATATCGTTCAGAAGTGGCACGCAGTGATCTGATTTATTTTATCAAACATAAAGAAAAGAACCGAATGAATCATACCCTATGATTCGACTAAAAATATATGCCGGTATTTATTGAGGAATTCTATCCGGATAATCGGTAATGATCCCATCCACTCCCATATTTTTAATCCGCTTCATTTCTTCGGGCGTGTTTATGGTCCAGGGAATCACTTTTATGCCCAGTGCATGAAGCTGTTGCACTTTCTCTGCGCTTAGCAATTGAAAATAAGGGCTGTATACCTCGGGGGTAAAACCTAATTCGGCTAAATTCTTTTCGATTCCCTTCAAATTACTCACCAATGCGGCCAAAGTTACTTTTTGGTAGTTTCCGGCATCCATTTGTTTTTTCCAATATTTCAGGATATTGAAATCAAAGCTTTGGAGAACAATACGGTCGGGAGGCAGTAATTTAATGATTTCTTTATAGACCAAATCGGAGAAAACGGACGGTTGAGGCTGTGATTTATCGTATTCTTTTTCCTCGCTTTTTATTTCAATATTATACCAAAACAGTGGGATATTGTTCTTCTTTCGATAGTCTTCAACGACCTGAATCATCTCACTCAAGAGCGGCTTGTAGGTTTTCAATTTTTGTTGTTGCGGAAAATTCGGGTTTCCGTTGCTTCCTACATCGTATCTTTTTATCTCGTCATAATTTAATTCATACAAAATTACTTTAGCTCCTTTTGCTACCGGCTGCCCGTTTGGATCAATGGAAAAATCGGAGTGAAAATAGGGATCATGAGATACCACTACTTGTCGGTCCTTGGAGATAACTACGTCTAATTCAAGCGTATTTACACCCAAGTCCAACGCTTTCAGAAATGCAGGAATGGTATTTTCGGGCATCAAACCGCGGCAACCGCGATGGCCTTCCCGGTTGAAAGCAGAATTTTGGGCAAAAGAGATTTGCATAAATAACACGAAATAAAGGATTCCCAAAGAGTGAAGTTTCATCTGTTGATTTTTTCATACGCTGTGCAAAGCTAATTATTTATCATAAATCTATCGAAAAGTAAGACAATAGTACTCCTCAACTACTCTCCGCAATGCACACAGATTTTTTTCAAAAACTTTTTGCATGGAAAAATTATTCCGCTACTTTTGTAGAAGAAATACGCGTTCAGCGAAAATTCGCAACAACAAATGAACATACAATATACCATTTTACAAAGCCGACTGCAACTCACCAAAACGGTGTGAGAGAGGAAGGTTTTGCGAAAAGGAAAACCCTTTCTCCTTCGAGAAAGGGTTTTTTATGAAATTACATTAATTTTGGCAAAGTTTAACCCAAAAAGTACAACTCAACAATCAACCCCTCTTTACAAACAATGAGCCAGAGAGTTCAAATTTTCGACACTACATTGCGCGACGGCGAGCAGGTTCCCGGTTGCCAATTAACCACCGATGAAAAGATTGTTGTTGCCAAGGAACTCGAAAAGCTGGGTGTTGACGTGATCGAAGCAGGTTTTCCGATTTCGAGCCCGGGTGATTTTCGGTCAGTGGTAGAAATTTCGAAGGCCGTTCGCGGACCCGTCATTTGTGCCCTCTCACGCGCCGTAAAAGGTGATATTGATGCCGCAGGAGAAGCCCTCGCTTACGCTAAATACAAACGTATCCATACAGGTTTAGGCTCGTCGGATATTCATATTCAACATAAATTTAACAGTACCCGCGAAAAGATCGTTGAGCAGGCAATTGGTGCTGTAAAGCATGCCAAAAGTTATGCAGAAGATGTAGAATTTTACTGTGAAGACGCGGGCCGTGCCGACTTGGCCTTTCTGGCGCATTTGGTAGAATCAGTGATCAAAGCCGGTGCTACGGTGGTAAATATTCCCGACACTACGGGTTATTGCCTACCTCACCAATACGGCGAACGAATCAAATATATTTTTGAGCACGCTTCCAATGCTCATTTGGCAACGATTTCCATTCACTGCCACAATGACCTTGGTCTGGCCACGGCCAATACCCTTGCGGGCGTTATGAATGGTGCACGCCAGGTAGAAGTTACGATGAACGGCATCGGAGAACGTGCCGGAAATACTTCGTTGGAAGAGGTCGTAATGGCGCTCAGAGTGCACAAAGAGCTGGGCTACGACACAGGCATCAACGCCGAATTACTATATCCTACCAGTCAATTGGTCTCCAAAATGATGCGCATGCCCGTACAAGCCAACAAGGCCATTGTAGGTCGCAACGCTTTTGCACACTCGTCGGGTATTCACCAAGATGGCTTTCTGAAGCATACACTCAATTACGAGATCATGAGTCCGACCGACGTAGGTGTCGACAAGTCGATGATCGTATTGACTGCTCGCAGCGGTCGTCACGCGTTGAAACACCGTTTGGAATTACTGGGTTTTGCGTTTGAAAAATCGGTATTGGACGAGCTTTACAAAAGATTTTTGGACGTAGCAGACATTAAAAAAGAAGTAAACGATAAAGATCTGGTTGAGTTGGCTCGTGAAGTTGTGGTGGCGTAGTCGTTATTTCAGCTGAAAAATATAAAATTTACAACAGAAAAACCGCAAAAGTGCTTTGCGGTTTTTCTGCTTTAGAAAGAAAAAATCAATCAAAGCTTCAGCGCTTAAAAATTAATACTGTGGTAGCGTGTGGTGCCGGTTACTTATAACCGACATCATAGGTTTCTCAAAACCTATACATCATTCGGTTTTAAGAAACCTATTACATCAGATTGGAGAATCTGATATTATTGTAATCGACTTACAGTTCAAACTCTTATCTCTCCCCGAATTGAGCGTTTTTGACCAACTTTTGAGTTCAAAATCATATCTGCTGCTTTTTCACCGATCATAATACACGTCGCATTAGTATTGCCCGCAATGATACGCGGCATGATCGAAGCATCGGCCACTCTGAGTCCTTCAATGCCTTTTACCCGCAACTGACTGTCTACCACCGCCATATCATCCTTCCCCATTTTGCACGTTCCTACGGGATGATATACTGTTTCTAACAATGACTTAATATGTAAAACCAAATCGTCATCCGAACTCCGATGAAGCGGCAGTATAATCTCTTTTCTACACGCCTCCAAAGCCGTAGCCTCCATTACTTCCAGTGCTTTTTTAGTACCTTTTACCAGCGTAAGCAGGTCTTCTTCGGCAGTCAAAAATCGAGGATCAATAAGTGGTGCATCAAGTGAATTTGCCGAACGAAGCCCAACATAACCAACACTTTTGGGTTTGAGAAGTGTTGGTAAAATGGTAAATCCACTCACGTGCGGATATGTATCAGGATTATAAAAATCAGCTTTTCCGTCGTTACCGATTTGTACGGGTGCAAAATGCAACTGTAAATCAACAGGATCGACACCGTCATTGATTTTCAAAAAAGCATTGGCTTCCAACGGGCTGATGGTCAACGGCCCTTTTTTAAACAATAAATATTGAATTGCTCCTTTGATTTGGTTCAGTGGCTTGAGCGTATCGTTGGCCGTTGGTATAGTAGAAAGCGCACTGACGCCCGTAAATAAATGGTCTTGAAGGTTTTTACCCACGCCCGACAAGTGCTTTTTTACCTCAATCCGATGCCGTTTCAATTCCTCGCTCTCTCCTATCCCGGAAAGCATCAGTAACTGAGGCGAATTAAATGCCCCTGCCGACAGAATGACCTCTTTTTCAGCATATACTTTTTCGACAGTATTTTTACCCGACAGAAATTCAACCCCCACTGCACGGTCGTTTTCGATCAAGATGCGATTTGTATGAGCTTTTGTAATGATCTTTAGGTTGGGTCGATGCAAAACAGGGCGCAAAAAAGCCACAGCCGTACTGCATCTTTTTTGGTTTTTAATCGTAAACTGAAACAGCCCCGCCCCTGCCTGTTCTGCACCGTTGAAATCATTGTTTTCAGGAATCCCTTTTTCGATACATGCTTTTACAAACGCATCTGCTACGGGTGTACGATATACCTGCGCACGCGTCACATTCAGCGGTCCGCGCTGTCCGTGGTAGCGATCATTAAATTGTTCATTGTGCTCCGACTTGGTAAAAAAGGGCAATACCGACTCATAATCCCAACCTTCGTTGCCCAAAGCAGCCCATTCATCATAATCGGCGCGATTGCCGCGCACGTATGCCATAGCGTTGGTAGAACTGCACCCTCCCAGTGCTTTACCTCTTGGAAGGTACAATTTGCGATTTAACACCTGTGGTTGAGGCTCAGTCTCAAAGCCCCAATCTACTTCCGTTCTATTCAGTTTGCCATAGGCAGCAGGAATATGGATTTCCATCTTTTTATCGGGTCCGCCCGCTTCCAGAAGCAACACATGATTGCCGGGGTCTTCGGAAAGGCGATTCGCCAAGACACATCCCGCCGAGCCCGCACCGATGATGATATAATCGAAAGTCATCTCCGTCAAAGGTTTAGTTTTTCAGGAAATGTACAAATTTTTCTTAAAATCAGATATATTTATCAAGCATTATTCTTCTGCTTAACTCATGGTTTTTTCAGAGCCCGCAATCCCCTGCCCGAAAGCGACAGCGATGCACTGTGTGAAATAGTAGGTATCATAAAGTAGTATGGGTCATTACCAAAACCAAACAAGTGATTGCCTTTGAGTCCAACCAAGATTGGTTGGTATCGAATTGGCGCAAAGGCATTGAAATCTTCAATAGAATTACGCTTAATATTCCTTCTTACTTAGAAAAAGAAGGAATCCCTTTAGAATAAATGCTAATTTTGGGGTTCAATTTCAATTGTTGAATGGCACATAACCTCAAACTCAAAAAACCTTTAGCGGTTTTCGACTTAGAAACCACCGGTATCAATATTCAGAAAGATCGCATTGTAGAAATCAGCGTGGTCAAAGCCCTGATGAATGGTGAAATAGAAAGTAAGACGTTTCGCGTCAATCCCGGAATGCCGATTCCAATAGAATCCAGCCTGATCCACGGAATTTATGATGAAGACGTGAAGGATTGCCCTACGTTTAAAAATTTTGCTAAAACATTGGCCCAGTTTTTAATAGGATGTGATTTAGCGGGCTTTAACTCCAACCGTTTTGATGTGCCGATGTTAGTGGAAGAATTTCTCCGTGCCGACGTTGATTTTGACATTAAAAATCGGAAACTCGTAGATGCTCAGCGCATTTTTCACATGATGGAGCCCCGCAATTTAAGCGCTGCTTATAAGTTTTACTGCGGCAAAGACTTGGAAAATGCCCACAGCGCCTATGCCGATACGATGGCTACGTTTGAGGTATTATGCGCCCAAATTGACCGCTACGAAGGCGTAAAGATCAAAAACGAAAAAGGAGAATTGTTTGAGCCGGTGCAAAATGACATGGAAGCCCTGCATAATTTGGCAGCCTCCAAAATTGTCGACTTTGCCAATCGGATGGCTTACAATGCCAAAGGAGAAGAAATCATTAACTTCGGCAAGCACAGCGGCAAGCGCGTAGTGGACGTGCTCACACAAGAGCCTGCCTATTACGACTGGATGATGAAAGGGGATTTCCCGCTGGATACCAAACGTAAACTCACCGAGATCAAAATGCGTATGGCTTTTGGCGGACGCAAATAAAAATACAAATCATTACAAATGAAGGAGGCGGATCTGTTGGTATCAACAGATCCGCCTCCTTCATTTGTAATAAAAAATTTCCTACGTTTTAAGCTTTTTCTTCTTTGCGGCGGGGAATAAAATATTATTCAAAATCAACCGATAACCCGCCGAATTGGGGTGCAAATTTAAATCGGTTGGTTCTTCATTGATCTCATGACGATAATCTTCAGGATCATGACCTCCGTAAAACGTGAAGAAGCCTTTTCCAAACGTACTATGGATGTAACGAGCCTCACCCGCTGCGCGATTTTCGGCCAAAATAATCACTTCAGGTTTAATATATTGCTTTTTAAAGGCCGTGGTTTGACCCATAAATCCTTTAATGATTTGCTGGTGATTTTGGGTCAACATCGTAGGCACAGGATCCCACTTTGCCGAAAACTGAAACAATGTGAAATAGTCATTTGCTTCAGTCAATCCACGATCATTGGGTTGGCTGTCTACTGTTGAGAATTCAATCTCATAAGGATTTGTTACGACCTGAAAGTTTTGGAACGCAAAAGTTTGTGTAAAATCCAGTTTCTTTTGGGCGGCAGGATCGGTACCGTCACCGTCGTAGAGTACATCGGCAATATCGGTATTTTGCGCGGCCAAGGCCACGTCATAGGTATCGGTGGCATTGCACATGGCAAACATATATCCTCCCCCGGCTACGTATTCCTGTACTTTTTTGGCAACCGCCAATTTTAACTTAGACACTTTTGTGAATCCCCATTTGGCCGCAATATCTTCCGCTTCCCGCTTTTGAGCACGGTACCAGGGATAATCCCGAAAATGGAAGAATTTGCCGTATTGCCCCGTAAAATCCTCGTGGTGAAGGTGTAACCAATCATATTCGGCCAGTTTTCCCTGCATTACATCATCGTCATATATAATATCGTAGGGAATTTCCGCATAGGTCATTACAAGCGTCACGGCATCGTCCCAAGGTTGTTTTGTTTTGGGGGAGTAGACAGCTACTTTGGGCGCTTTATGCAGTTTTACATTGTCCATATTCGCATCAGGCTGTGCTACTTCGTTCAAAATAGCGGTGCTTTGCGCGTCTGAAATAACGTCATAACTAATTCCTCTGATCACCAATTCGTTAACAACCCGTTGGCTCCAATCAAGCATAAAACTTCCGCCCCGATAATTGAGTAGCCAATCAATTTCAGTATCGTACGAACGGAGAACCCAATAGGCCAATCCGTAAGCTTTCAAGTGATTTTTTTGAGCTTCATCCATCGGAATAAAGACTTTAGAAGCCCATGCTCCCTGAACTAAGCCAAAAAAAATGATAAGTGGTAGGATGCACCGTTTCATCGGTTTGTGGATTTACTTTTTGATGTTGACTTTTGTATAAACGAATATACTACAAAAAACGTGCAGAAAAAGTACCGGGAGACAGATTTCGGAAGCGAGTATAAAAATAAATGATATACTGCCTTCTCACTCTTCGCTGCCGACTTCTAACTTATAAAAATGAATCTCCTCGAAAACATCCGCGAAGGGCTCCGTTCGATTCAATCGAATATGCTCCGAACCGTCCTGACGGCACTTATTATAGCCATTGGGATCACGTCATTGGTAGGGATCTTGACCGCTATTGATGGCATGCAAAGCTCAGTCAACAACAGTTTTGCTGATCTGGGAGCGAATACTTTTGATATTATGGGTCCACGCCCATTCAGACGCCGCTCCGCAGGACGCAGTGAAAAAGATTTCCCGCCCGTCAACTACCGACAAGCACTTCAATATAAGCGTGAAATTAAAGACACTTATAATGCAACGGTCTCTATTTCATCCAACGTGGGTGGCGCCGTACAGGTCAAATACCGTTCGCAAAAAACCAACCCCAATTCGCGCATTATCGGGATTGATGATAACTACATGGCCATTAAAGGATATAAACTTAGTGGCGGTCGTAACTTATCACAAACCGATCTGGACAATGGGCTCAATGTGGCCATCATCGGTTCTGAAATTGCGCAAAAATTATTTGAAGGCAAAATCGACCCCATTAATCAGGAAGTGATCGTGCGGGGGAATCAATACAAAGTTGTAGGTGTGCTTGAGAAAAAAGGCTCACTGACAGGAGGGGGAGATGACCGTATTTTATTAGTACCGTTAGAAAACGGCAGAGCATTAGCCGCCAATCGACAACTTACCTTTGATATCACTACCACCGTCAACAGCGGCGAGGATCAAGCGCTTATCATTGAAGAAGCGCGCGGCATTATGCGACGGATCCGTAAAGACCGCATCGGAAAAGCTGATTCGTTTGAAATAGAAAGCGCCGATGCCATCGCCAAAGATTTCGAGAATATCTCGGGCTATTTACGCATCGGTGGATTTGGGATCGGAATCATTACCTTGTTAGGTGCGGCCATTGCTTTAATGAATATCATGCTTGTTTCGGTAACAGAGCGTACGCGTGAAATCGGCATACGAAAATCGCTCGGTGCCACCCCACGGCTTATACGTCTTCAATTTTTGATCGAAGCCATTGTTGTTTGCATCTTGGGTGGAATCGGCGGGCTCATCCTCGGAATTGGGATCGGAAACGTGATTTCCAAGCTCATCAGCGCAAATGCCAGTTTTATTGTGCCTTGGTTTTGGATGTTTATGGGCATATTGGTTTGCATTATTGTCGGAATTGTTTCAGGAATTTATCCGGCCATAAAAGCCTCACGCTTAGACCCAATCGAGGCATTACGCTATGAATAGTCGATTTTTATCAAAAAAAATCACTTAAAAACTTGCATAGTATTCTGTAGAGACTACTTTTGCAGTCCCGTTTCCAATCAGATGCCCGGGTGGCGGAATCGGTAGACGCGTTGGTCTCAAACACCAATGGGGTCACACCCGTGCCGGTTCGACTCCGGCCCCGGGTACATCTAACCACTAGTAAGATTAGCTCAAAGTGAAAACTTTGGGCTTTTTGCGTTTTAAGCCCTTTTGCTTCTCGTTGATTTTCAGACACTCCGGATTTTTCTTACAGTAATTTCTTACAGCGGAATTCGTGGCATTTCTATGCTTTGAAGACCGCTTGATAACTATACTCCTGTTTAACCTTTAAATAATTACATTTTTCTTATTTGGCATAGTACCACGGGTCAAACCAACCAAATAAGACAATGTTTGACACCAACAAAATGACTATCCGTTTTTGGCTCCGCACCAATTGTGTACACCCTGAAGCAACGAATGCTCCGCTTTATTGCCACATTCGAATTAATGGGGTCCATACGAATGATTTCTCTGTTGACCTATCCATTCCAATTGAGTTTTGGAATGCAAAGTCACAGGAGGTTAATCTTGCTCATCCTCTGGCCGAACAACTTAACACGGCTATCCTAAACGAAAAACGTAAACTGCTGCGACTCAAAGAAGAAATGGAGGAAAAACAACAGTACGTTTCTGCCTCTATTCTGAAAAGCAAGTATATTACCTACAAGAAGCAGCGACTGCAACTGGCAAAAGAAGCCAATGCAAAGAAATCCAATGAGCCTACCTTCTTTAAGATTATGGAAGAATTTATAAAAAAAAAACGAAAAATAAAGCATTTAATACTTCCAAAAATAACAACACCTGGAAAAACAACTGGAAAGCATTTCTCCTAAAGGAAGGAATACTCAAAATTGCAGCCCGAGATATAACTGCTAAAATGGGTGAAAAGCTGATAGAGTTTTTACAGGAACGTATTAAAAGTAACAGCCATATCTCCAATCATATAACATTGGCCAGAAAAGTAATGAATAAAGCAATTATTGATGGATTTGCCACATGGAACCCTTTTCTAGCCATTACCCATTCCTATGAAAGTAATTTTGACCCCGAAGGTTTGGAAGCGGAGCAGGTTGTCAAATTACTCACCTGTCGCCATTATACTGAAAGACAGCAAAAGGTAGTAGATGCCTTTTTATTCATGGCTGCTTCATCTATGGACCATTGCGATTATCTGCACGATTATTGGAGCCTATCTTTTGAAGATGATCGTTATTGGATCACTTATCCCAGACAAAAGAATGCCCACCGCCCTAATCAACCTGATGCAATACCCTTTGTTCTTGATTTTGGACTATATATTTGGAAGAAGTACGGGAAAGATGTAAATAGGCTCCCCCGAATGTCACTCCCGGAAATGAACCGTGTGATAAAAGTGGCTGCTCGGATTGCCGGAGTAGAGTTTAAGAAGCTTACATCTAAACGGGCTCGAAAGACCTATGCCAATGTATGTTCCAATGATATTGGTTTAACAGACGAAGCTTTAATGTATCTGATGGGGCATACTACTACCAAGCACCTGAGAGCCTACCGAAAAATCAAACGAAGAAGAGTTCTCTCTGAATTAAATAAACTAAATGAGCATTAATGTCTATACTTTGGCATGATTCACTAGAACTAAGTCTCAAGTGCCCCTACGTGGATTCCAATGTAATAGCAAATAAAAAGAAACAAACTTGGGTTCCAATGTGGGTCAAATTTAGATGATGCACAAACGCAAAAGCTTCAAAATCAGCATTTTGAAGCTTTTCGCTGTTTCATACTTTAAGTATATTTATAGGAACGTCAATGAAAGGGTTTGTTACTCCCTTTTTTGTAAAATTACGGTCATTATCCCCTTACATCTAAAAAGCCTAATGTTTAGGCACAGCCTAACTTATTAAGTTTGAAAGATACATATCCGATTTGATAAAAATCAACTTCTTCTTTCATTTACAGGGCTTTTGAGCGATCCCTTCTAACAGTGTTAGATTCCCTAAAATGCTTACAGCTAGCATGATTAGCTTGACCTTGTATATTTCATTGAATAAATATTTCAAAAAAGGCTTGCAAGATACAGTTTTGTCCGTAATTTTGTCCGTGTCCGTAAATATGTCCGCAACTATGATACGAATTAAATATTACTTAGATAAAGCTGATAAAAATAAAAAGTCTCCTATTCATCTTTTTATTAGGCAAAAAATCAACTTAAAAGTGGCAACTGGAGAGAAAATTCTAGAAAAAGATTGGGACAAGAAAAATCAAGTTGTTTTAGAAACAGAGGAGAACTATAAATCAATAAATAAATTTTTAGCTTTTCTAAAAAAAGAAGCTGAAAATTATTTAGCAACTGAGCCACATTTAAATCTTACAGAAAAAAATATAAAAGAAAAGATATCGTCCTTAGTTAATATTCGAAAAGAAAATGCAGAATTAAAAATTGTTTGTGGTGAAAATAGTGTCTATGAAAATAAAGAAAAAATCTCCTTTATAGATTTATTTGCTGGTGCAGGAGGATTTAGTGAAGGCTTTTTGCAGGCTGAATATGGGGATCGAATTTATGATTTTTTATTGGGAAGTGATATAAATGAAAACTGTGAGCTTACTCATGTAGCCAGATATAATCACCAATTGGGAATAGATGCAGAGTTTTTACGTCAGGATATTACAGAGCCTGATTTTTTGGACACTCTACTAAAAAAACTTAAAAACAAAAAAGTTGATGTAATATGTGGCGGGCCTCCTTGCCAGAGTTTTAGCTTAGCAGGGAAGCGTAAAAAGTTCGATAAAAAAGACGATTTATTTGCGCATTATCTGACAGTTATTAGAGCACTTCGCCCTAAATATTTTATTATGGAAAATGTAAAGGGTATTTTAACGAAGGAAGGAGGAAAAGTTAAAGATATGATCTTACAAGAAATCAAGTCGATAGTTGATTTAAATGATTTTCACTTATTGCTTTCATTTCTTTCAAAGCTTAGAAAAAATGAGACTGAAAAAGCATTTACTTTAGATTGTTATAGCTTACGGCTTCAATTCGAAAGCTCAACTGAAAAAGATATTGAGAAACTAAGGAATAATTACATTGGAAATATTGAAAACAAATTCAGGATATTAACCCCAAAAATCGTAAGCTACAAGACAAGTCGGACAGATAAAAATATTAGTACAATTCGACATGGACTCGATTTATTAAAAAGAAATAAAGAATTAGCATATATAAGAAAAAAAATCATAAATGAAAAATCACAAAATGATTTAGATAATGACTTTTTTGTTGACAAATTTGATGAATTTTTAAGTGCGATTGAATCAGATTCTATTATAGATCAAATTAAAATAGCCTTCTCAAATTTACAATCTTCTGGAAAGTTTCAATCTGAAATTGATGAAATAATTTCTGCAATAGAGATTTATAATTATTCATTTGATGAGTGCATACAAGGATTAAGATTTTTTGCAATAAACAAAAAGGTGGAGAATGAATTCGACGATATATTGTCACATATAAGATTATACAATATTGATCAACCTTTTATAGCATTAGCTTCTAACTATGGCGTACCACAAAATAGAGAAAGAGTTCTATTTATAGGATGCCGTAAAGATCAAAAGGTGATAAGAGATATTCCTGTAACTGTATCAGGAAAAGAAAAAGTTACTGTTTTTGAAGCACTTTATGACTTAGATATAATAGGCAATGATGAAGAAAAATTCACATATGAGAATATTGATTTGAAGTCGAAATACAATGGAAAAACAGAAAAAATGGAGCTTTTAATAAGGAAAAGAGCCATTGACGGGAAGTTAGATAATAAGCAAGGTATGACCTATGCCGAATGGTCTAGAAAAGGGCGTCTGAATGGTCGTTTTCTAAATATGAAACACCCATTTTATGTTAAAAATTTTAGCGAATTGAGTAACTGTTCAACTCACATAGTTGCACCGCTACATAATCATAAAACTAGTAAGCAAAATGAAGATGTGCTTAAGAGGTTAGAAATTATTCAAAATGCTGGAGATTATGAACAGGCAAAAAAGCGATTAAAAGAAGTAGGCCTTGATTCTGAAAAAAGAAATTATAACGTATTAAAACCTGACTTACAAAGCCCTACAGTGATGACGATACCCGACGACTATATACATTTTGCTAGCCCAAGAGCATTAACAGTTCGTGAAATGGCAAGGTTACAGTCGTTTGATGATTCTTTTGTTTTTCAAGGAAAAAGAACAACAGGAGGCAAGGACAGGAAACATACAGTTCCTCAATATACTCTTGTAGGTAATGCCGTACCACCGTTAATGGCCAAAGCAATTGCGCTAGAAATATTAAAACATATCCATTAAAATGGAATTAAATAAATTCAAGGAAGATTGCATTCATCAAAATCCCGACATAGTTGTTCAAAAGCATTTAATTGACGGCTCAAGCTTTTTTTTTCGTTCTCTTCCCGAAGGAGAAGAGTTTGCATTTAAAAAAGATATAGCGAATAGCTTAGACGTGCATATTAGAGATATTGTAATCGTTGGTTCAGGGAAACTCGGCTTTAGTATAAAGCCAGATAAAGACAATCCTTCTTTGTATCTATTTAAAAAATTTGATTATTATTTTGAAAAAAATAATGAAAATGAAAAATCTGACTTAGATATAGCTATTGTATCTAGCAGTCTATTTGACCAACAACTGATAAATCTTCACAAACACACAGGAGGCTATACTGACAAAACTTATCCTTATAATAGAAAAGTAGACTTTGCGAAATATATTATAAAGGGCTGGTTACGCCCCGATATGGTACCAAGGGATTACTCTATATCGTCAGAAGTAATTAAGGTGCAAGATGATTATAAACGCAAATTTGGAAGAAAGGTTAGTATTGGAATTTACAAATCATGGTACTTCTTTGAAACTTATCATCAAAATAATATTAAAAGTATTCAATTAAATTTTATTTCAGTAAGCTCATGAAATTAAAAGAGAGTATTCCATCGAATGGTGTAAAAATAATCGACTTATATAATAAAATTGACTCTGAAATTCTAGATACCAGTCCTGATTTTCAAAGAAAATTAGTATGGAAAAAGCAACACAAATATGCTTTTATTGAAACTATACTTTTTAATTATCCTTTTCCTGAAGTTTATATCGCCAGTGCTGAAATGGATGTAGAAAGTCTAAAATCAAAAGAAATAGTAGTAGATGGAAAGCAAAGATTAACAGCAATTGTAGAATATATAAAGGGTATCAATGATTTTAAAGATCAAAGTAGAATTACTCCATTTGATAATTTATCAATTGACGAGAAAAGAAGTTTTTTAAATTATCTTGTTACAGTAAAAGACTTAAAAGATATGGATATGGAAAATATTAAAGATATTTTCCAGAGAATCAACAGCACAGAATACGCTTTAAATGCAATTGAAAGGACTAATGCAATTTATGGAGATGGTGAATTTTCGGTTTTTTGTAAGCAAATAGTTGATTCATCTTATAACCCGACTCACGATGAAACTGATATAATATTAGACGCAGGTAAAAAGAAAGAATTGAACGACTTCTTTAGCAAGAATAATATTTTTAGTGAAAATGACAAAAACAGAATGTTTGATGTACAATATATTATGCTTATTGTATCAACTTTTTTGGAGGGCGACTACTATGGTAGAAGTGCAAAAGTGAATGAATACTTAGAAAAGTATAATAGTTCTTTTGGGTTATATGAAGTTCCTTTCGAAATGCTTTTGCAATCAATAAGAGTCATTGCTAATTTAGGTTTGTCAGATAGAAGCTATTGGTATAACAAAGCAAACCTTTTTACATTAATTATTGAGCTATCGAAAATTAATGTAGCCGATTTAAATTTGGAAGATTTGGAGCGAAATTTATTAGACCTTGAAAACAAGGTTGATATTCATTTCTCTGACGATGAAGATGATAAAACTATTACTGAAGATGAAAAAAGATATTTTGAAGTTGCAAGGCAAGGCAGCCATGAAAAAGCAGCTCGAATACATAGAGGAAATGTAATTAGAAATATCTTACATAAGAGTTTAAAAGTTTTAGGAGTTAAAGAAAATAAACCAGTGCCAATTGAAAAGAAAAGAAGCGAAATCCTTCTGGATATGGGGGTGCTTTTTACAACTATCATACCAACAAAAACAGGTCTAGAAAAGAGTATAATGGATGCAACCTTTTCTATTCGAGAGTTCTTAAAAACAAACAATATCCATAATTATGAAGGCCAATCATATGGTCCAGAGTACAAAGTAATAAAAAAAGCAAGATATATTCTTGAAAGCAGCGTTGAAGAGTTAGAAATATCGCTATACAGAGCACATAATAGAGGGGATGCAAGAATTTGGCTTAAAAATTTAGGCAAAAAAGCTAAGGCAAATGATACCATCGCTATTATTTATAAAAATGGCAATATTTATATTATAAATCTTACCCAACTACCTATTGAAAATTTAATTGGCAATATTAATCCTTTCAATAGTATTATTATTGAAAATAAGATTGTATTGGAGGATTAAAAGGTAATTTATTTTTAATAGCTTCTTGAAATTTTTCTGTAAATTTATTGTGATACAAGCTTTTAAATGAAATTACCTAAAAGACCAAAGCAACATATTTCAGAAGCTGCATCCTTCAAATTATTTGCGTCAAAAATACCAGAAAGTTGGATTATCCGAGAGGTTACTGAAAGAGATTACGGTATTGATTGTTACCTTGAACTAGTAAATGATGACAATGAATTAACTGGAGAGCTCGTTCTTATACAATTAAAATCACGTCAATCAATACCTTGGGCAAAAGACAATACATATACTTTAACAGGAATTGATATTTCTACTTCAAATTATTGGTACAAATTTGCAGTACCAGTTTTTATTTTCCTTGCTGACTTGGAAAAAGAGGAAGTATTTATGTTATCAGTTGACTACTGGATAAAGAGAAATTTTTTCGAGTTTATTCAACAGTCAACTTTTAATTACAAGTTTAAAAAAAGTTCGATTTTCGAAGGCAATCATGGTGTTTTTGCTTTCAAATTCGACTTCTATTATGAATACTATAGACAGCAATTTGAAAATGAACTATTATTTTTCCTTACCAATCTTCTGCATTTTCAAGACTTCCAAATTGATCACTACAATAGAGAAAGTCAACTTGGAATTCAAGGCTCTGATTTAATTTATTTTGAAGCTATGCATCGAAATTATAAATTTTTGTGCATTTACTTAAACTTAGATAATGCAATACCATCAATCCAAGAGTTAAAGAAAAAAAGTAGAGAAAAATTTGGACACACTTATTACTATGAACTTTATGAAGGCGATTTGACGGAATGGGTTGAAGAATTTCAAAAACTAACTTTACAAATCATTAAGGGCTTAAAATCGTTTCTGCATGGTGAATTTTCATATTGGAAAATAATAAACCCGACTCTTTATCACTATGTAACAAGTATTAGTGAGGATGAATGGGCAAACGGATAGAGAAAGTAACAGCTAAGAGTGGGCTTTTACAAATTAAGCTTTAGAAAAATACAATAGACAGTTTACAAAGCAAAGCAGTACTCTTTCATGCCATTATATATTGTAATATTACTGCTAGATAAGTTAAGACATTTGCAAGGGTTTCTTTAATACGTACATATTTAACGAACGTTAAACATGTACGTATCGTGACCCTAAAAATGGCTGTTTTTTTGTATATTTACTGTACATAAATACTCTGCTTAGAACTTAAAATGTACATGGCCAAAAACAGCAGCAAAAATCAGGTAATTTCGGCTGAAAAACCACGAGTTTATGCCTTCGTTCGGGTCTCTACCTTTAATCAATTGACCGAAAATCAGGAATTTGGCATTTTGAAGTTTGCTGACGAACGAAAATTAACAATTACCGAATGGGTACGTGAGAAAGCAAGCGGTACCAAAAAGAGTGAAGACCGAAAGTTGGGACCACTGATTGACCGATTCAGGTCCGGAGATATTTTAATCATTGGAGAAGTTTCCCGCCTCGGTCGTAACAGTCTTGATACTTTCATTGCCCTACAACGAATCATTGAGAAGAATGTCAGGCTGTTCAGCATTAAGGAAGGTTATGAGTTTAAAGACGATTTGGCCAGCGAAATGATGGCATTTTGTTTCTCTGTTGCGGCACGTATCGAAAGGGATCGTATCAGTAATCGAAGCTCTGAGGCAGCACAGATGCGCAAGGCCAAGGGAATGAAATTAGGCAGGCCTGTCGGAAGTCGGAATGTAAACTTAAAACTGAACGGCAAGGAGGACGAAGTTAAACAACTGGTCAGTAAAAAAGTCCCTGCTTCTGTGATCGCTCGAATGTTGGAAGTTGACCGGCGAACGGTTAAAAAGTTTGTAGATTCATACACATAACATCAATCCTTTTTTGCTGTCAATTTTCACGTTGGACGATCAAACTTGCCGCTCAGTGATAGTTTCAAAATTTTTTGCCGGCAAAATTTGAAAGCTGAAGCTCCGGAAACAAATGCCAGGTATCCACCTTACTATCATACTTCAACGTTCTGCTTTTGAGTCTCACAAATGCTTCTATAGATTAGAAGCGGTTAAATTCACTCTTTTACCGATGATTTACTATTAAAGTTTATGGCATCGTCTTTGAAAAAAGAATCCTACCCCGGAATAGGCAACAAGAAGCATTTGAAGCCAAAAGTTGCTGATATGATCAGGAAAGGAAACACCTATGACGAGATTGTCAGGAAGACAGATTTATCTAAAACGACTATTCGCATTTATCGGCGGGAGTTGGAAAAAGAAGGACTGTTACCCGAAAAAGTGCGTAAAGGGTTGCCTGTTGAGTTTGATAAGCGCAGAGAGGATATCCTTAAAATGCTGGAAGAAGGCATGAAACCGGGAGAAATGCTCAGAACTATGGGGCTGCCTTATTCTAATAGGGCACTTGCCTTGTTTTCCACATGGAGAAGCCGAAAGAAGTTACCGAGTTGGAAGAAGAACAAAGCCTCCTAATAAACTTTACTTTGTTTTAAAAACGAACATTTTTGGGACTATTTTCTCTTATAAACTATTTTGAAAGATTAATCTTAATTGTCAGGCGAAGTTGTGATTGACACAATTTTCTGAAACAAATGACAGGTTGAACTCAAGAATAATCAAAACTTATGGATTTGATGCTTCTTTCAAGTTATGTAGGATTCAATTTTGTTGAAGAGTCGTACAACGACTTTTTGCTCCGATACTCAGGATTCGGGGAAGATTTTTACCAATTGCTAAAGGAACAACTTCCGGATGTATTCAAACAGCTTCGGTTCTTTAAAAGCACAAATCATCAGCCTGAAGATAGTTTTGCACTTTATCAAAATGTAGATGGTCTGTTTTGTATCCAACTTGACCCGCTTTGCGAAGTGGTCATCCTTTGGAATAATGAGAAGCATGTTGAATTTAATAGCCGGTGTAACGATCAACATCTTGGAGCTTTAATGGTCATTAAGGAAAATTTGCTTTAGTGCATCAGAGCAGTTGAGGTACTTTTTCGTGGGTGGTTGTCTGGCGCTGGCCGCCCCAGAGGAGATTAGGCCGTCCATCTACTAAAAGTACAACCGAATTTTGTTCGGTCAAGTAATTGTTCATCATCAATCACCAGAGTCGTTGGATAGACAGTTATACAGAAAAATTGTATTTCGCTTTAGTTGGTGTTTTCACCAATTAGCCATTCAAATTCATTATCTTACTCCTTAAATATAATCCATTTGTTGTCAATGAAACGCCGGGACTTTTTTTATATAGCAGTTCTATTACCTTTCACAATGCTTACGGCCTGCAAGAAATATGATTCGTGGAATACCGTTGTTATGGGCAAAGTGGTAGATGAAAATAATCAGCCGGTTGAAGGGATGAGTTTTCAATTTCTGGGATATGAAAGGAAGGGCTTAGGTACGCTTACGACGTTCGATATACACACACAATCCGATTCAGAAGGCAGGTATGAAGTAGCTTTTCTTATTCCATCTTCCACTGATGAAGCCGTTTTTGGTGGGACAGGTAATGATAAATTTAAATTTGGTACAACACACGATCTACTCCGCGAGTCGGAAGGAAAGTATGTAGATTTTATCAGTTACCTGACAATCCCTAAAAGAAGCTATGGCGAAACGACGATAATTAATTTTCAAGTTATAAAGAAACGGTAAGTCCTTTTGAACGTTATGAAAAGACGAAAATTTATTACGGCTTTGCTTCTGCCTGCAACAGCTTGGATGGTTGGCTGTAAAAAGTACGATTCGTGGGATACCATTGTAAAAGGCAGAGTGGTGGCTGAAAACAATCAACCGGTCGAAGGCGTAAAATTTCAGTTTTACGGAGTAAAGGAAACCAGGGTTTTTAAGCAGGAATTTACATTTGACACTACCGGGCAATCGAACCGCGAAGGATATTATCAATTATCTTATTTAATCCCTTCATCGACTGATATAGCTCAATTAATCGGGGTAGATACAACGGCATTTGATTTGGGAAAAACCCATGATCTTTTAATTGAAAATCCTGCCGGACAGTATATTCAGCTGGGTGGCCCCGTCGGTGTTTTACCAAAAGACTTTGGGAAAACGACCGTTTTTAATTTTCTACTACGCAAAAGATAAAACTGTTTTCGTGCAGTATTACCTGCTTCTAGCCCTATTATCCAGGATTTAGTTAGATATTTATGAGTGCCAATAGAAGTATGATTGACACTGTAGGCTTCCCTAGATTCAGAATGTTCACTTTTGTGTAAACTCAAAACTCACTGCATTTAGGTAAGGAATAGAATTCATATCAAGCATCCTGATTCTTTTATTCTTTATCTTCCAATCATAGTCACTTTTAAAAACGCCGATCCTAACTGTCTTCTCTATTAAATCGGCCTTATTTCTTAATCTATACTTTTTTACAATTTCCGGTTCTGTCCTGAAGGAAATCGCTGGATACTCTTTGAGCTCGATTCTGACAGTACTACTTTTTGATGAAGTATTTATTGTTTGGATATGCCCTTTAAAATACTGCATTTCCGTTGAATCGCTTTTCGAATAGGTAATGATCCAGAACAGGAGACTTAGCATAAAAGCTGTAGATAAATAGAGATAAAAGGTGCGTGTGGCAACTTTCTGTGTTGCCTCATTTTTAATCCCTGAACTCTTTAGACTGGTATCTTTTACCAAATTAGTCTTTGCAAAAAAAGCTACCAGTTCGTCAAAATTTTTATAATTGTATTTATCAATTATAATTCCTGTATCTTGACCTGACACAACTAAATATTCGTCTTTTTTCTCGGAGTAATGGTTCCATTTATGAATTTCATTAAATGGCAAATCAGTAATATATTCATTCTTATAATCGGCAATAATTATTTTGTCAACACTCAAGTAGTATATTTTTTTAAAGAACATAGTAAATCCCATTGAAATTACTAAAGACATAAAAACTATAATGGTTATACTAAATGCAGCCCAGCTTGCATCCGCAATTGACAGACTTAAAAGACTTAAAAAGATATACGTAAAAAATATCAATCCTATCCACTGAACGATATATGGCTTTTGGGGCTGAGAAATAATATAGTCATTATTGTCTTCTTCCATGTTTTCTAAAAGAGATTGACCACAAAATAACTGTCGAATACCGGCTAACAAAAGAAAAAATGGAGCAACGGCGCAAATGACATATAACTGTGTCAATCACAGCTTTGCCTGACAATATAGACACTTCGTAAATAATTCCCAATTCTCAAAGATTATTAAGTGTCTCTATAATGCAGACAGCTAAAAATAAAGCTGCGATTGACTGTGACCTTTTCCCTAATCTTGGACACTGTAAATCAGGGAATTTTAAATTAAATTACTTCACTAATCGCCGCTAAATGCATGTCCAAGATAGCAACCGTCGCCAAGGGAGGTCTCATAAGGAGTTGCTTAGGAAATTCTTTTGTGTATTTCGGACTTGAAATTTCCCTTCATTATTACAGATAATATACTCAGGAATAAAAAGAAAATACTCCCTGCCAGTTAACAGGGAGATTTGACAAATCTCTTTGAAATTGAGAAGCAATTGGCGTTAAAGTCGGTTATAAAAGCAATGTATTTTATGGTGAAGTCGATTAGGTCATTTAAAGTTAATTTTAGCCTTGCCCCGAACATTGACATGTTCCGGATAAATTGGGCCAAAATTTGAATTCCGACTGCTTATCTTAAAGCCGGCATCAAATTCTACTTGGACCACTTTTGTCACCGGGTCATAAGTGCGCACAAATGCCCAATTGGTTCTTTCTCTATCAAGTTTATAATCATCTTTTATTGCATCACAATTAATAGATCTGAAACTAACCAGATTATACTCGTGTAATTCAGCTTTTGTATATTCATTAAGCAAAACTTTTTCTGTTGTCAGAGGGATTTTAAAGGTAAAACTTTCAAAAGTACAACTTTCCCCTACTCCCTGATAAGTCAAATAAGGGGAAATAATGACAGATATCAGCTTCTCATTAGTTGTTGGTGAAAGTGTAACAAACGCACTTACTACCATGAAAGGCGCATGGTTCCAGACATGTCCATTAAATTCCGCTTCCACCTCTCCGCCAACCGCTTTCGGTTCATAGGTTTTGATAATACTTCCATCCATATTTCTGGGATAAGCTCCATCATAGAAGTATTTATCAAATTTCTCCTCCTTATTACAAGCCAATGAAAGGATAAGAAGAAAATAACACATTAAACGTTTCATAATTCTATGGATTATTTTGAAACTATAATAGGTTTATTAACGGCTATTCCGTTTAATAAGATACGGCATATATAAGGCCCTGCTTCCAATAAGGAAATATCAATTTCGCTCTTATGTACTCCCCGATCCACTTGGTTTATCATGTTTTTTCCGCGCGACCTACCAAGATAGTCAACAAATTCAAATTGAAGATCCGTTTTTTCTCTCAAATTATATTCTACCGTGAGACGGTCATAAGCAGGATTAGGAAAAATTGCTTTAATGGAAGATGCAACTTCTGAAATTTCCTTTGGCTCTTCAACGGCAGTACGGCATCCGGAGCAGATGTTTACATTAATGGTAGAAGTTGTCACATAGGTTTGATATTGGTCTGTAGTTATGGTACAGCGCAGAAAAAGTGTTCCGTTGTTGTTATTATCCAGATAATAGAAATTAACGGCATCGCCGGAGCCGACCGGAGAACCATAGTTAAATCCATCTGTGCTGAACTGCCAAGTCGTTGTCAGAAAGTTTCTGCAAAAGGTGTAAAGTTCCCAGGAATAATAGCCGGATGAGTTGATACCTGTAGGCCCGACAATAGCAGCATTAAATGATTGGGTAGTCGAAGGCTTTAAATTTACAATAGTGGGACTGTTTTCTGAAATTACCCGCGCTTCATGATTAGTGGAAACCGTACCGGTGGGAACACCATTATAATTTATATTCGGATTTGAAAAATACATAATTCGAGTAGAACCACTTTGATCGGTATGCATTATTGTTCGATAAGAGGAAATTCCCGAAGTGAATAGATACCCATGTGAATAGGAAGGTGAGCCGGCATCGGTTTCGTGACGCGCTCCCAGCATATGGCCCATTTCATGGGCAAAAGTGTGAATACCTGTTCCGATGGCAAAAGGCGCTGTTACGATAAAAGAATTGTCATAGTTATTTGCAGGAATGTGTGTAACGGAACCAACGTTGGTTCCATACATGAATCCTACAAAGCATACTACCAAATCTGCATCGTAGGTATTCCGATAAGTTTGTACCTGAGATTCATCTCTCACCCTTGCCGCAGCCGTTGGCGCCGTTATGACTGTGTTATAATTTGCATCTACTTCTTCAGGATTGTTATTGGAAGGGAATGTAATTTGGATTGGATCCCAAGCCTTTGTAATTTTATTTGTCAGTGTTGAACCTATTCCTGAATTATCAACACTTTGATTATATTCATCAAAAGCTAAGTTGATCATTTGTGTATATCCCTGAAATAGCTTGACACTAATTGTGTAAAGTTATGAAAGTGATCGGTCCGCCGAAGCGGCAGCTTCATTGATTTAAAGAAAAAGTACAAAACAGGAGCCTTTCGATGGCATGTCATTGAATTGTATCGGCTGGAGTTAGTGAGTCAAACCCAAATTTTGACTGAGCTTAATATTTCTCTAAATTCACTTCGAGTCTGGAATCGAGATTACCAGCGCTATCGACTTAGACGCTATTATCCTAAATCTAAATACAGTAGAAAGATGAAAAAGGAGGCTGATGAAATTATTCGCCTTAAACTTCAATTGGCCCAAACAGAAGCACTTCTTCAGCAGGAAAAGCTGAAACGGGAAGCCTTCGAGACGATGATTAATATTGCTGAAAAAGAATTAAAGATTCCGATAAGAAAAAAGTCTGGTCCCAAACGGTCACCGAACTAAATCGGCATCACCCCTTAGTGAGTATTAAAATACTCTGCGGACTGTTTGGGAAAAGTCGCCAGGCTTGGTACGATGCTCAGAAGCAAGTCGAAAAAGAAGAATTTCATAACTTAATGTTACTCTCGGAAGTTCGAAGATTACGGCTGGATTTACCCTGTATAGGGGTGGATGTTTTACATTACCAACTAACGAGTTTTCGACAATGCCATGGTATAAAGATTGGAAGAGATAAGTTAGCTAACTTATTGAGAGATAGTAATTTATTGATTAGAAGAAAAACACGTATGGTAAAGACCACTTGCGGGGCCTTTAGATTTGTTAACTGGTAAGATTCCAAGATTTGGATAACTTGCCATAAGAAGAAAAACAGAGCAGGTTACCCTATCGCTGGGCAAGGTTAACGACCTATGGGCCGATTTAGGACCTGCTCTGTCACTACTTGTAGGGATCGAATAGAAATTTGGGATTTAGACCCATTAGCAAGGTGTTGAGCGCATAGCAAGTAGAGTTTGGGTACCTCTAAATTACAAATAATCATGGACATTCTTTATTTCATCGGAATTGACATTGCTAAAACCAGTTTAGACTGGGCTATTTATGATGGCAAAAAAGTAGTGTTTCAAACCAGTACTGTTAATTCTGTCGCCGGTATCAAGACTGCCGTGCGACTGCTTAAAAAACTTCCGGGTTGGAATCCACATCAAACTGTTTTTTGTATGGAACATACAGGTATCTACAATGCACACTTACTTGATTTCCTTCATAAATTACACTTTCCCATTTGGTTAGAATCATCTCTCCAAATTAAGAAAGCAGGAGGGTTACAACGAGGTAAAACCGATAGTATTGACGCACAACGCATCGCTGAATATGCCTTCCGCTTCCGAGATCACCTACGGTTGTGGGAACCGCCAAGGGGCATTATTCAAAAATTATCAATGCTAAGTGCTGCTCGCCAACGGCTTATTGGGGTGTATAACCAGTTGGCCGGCCCATTAGCGGAGCAACAGGGCTTTATTACTCCTACTTTGCAAAAACAACTGCAAAAAAGTTGCCAAGCATCGTTAAAAGCTTTAGAAGCTGATCGAAAATCCATTGACAAAGCGATTGATCAACTCATTGCCAATGATGAACAATTGGCTCAACTCTTCGGTTTAATTACGTCTGTTCCGGGTATAGGTACAACCACTGCAACGGAGGTAGTGATCGCTACAAATGAGTTAAAAGCTATTACTGATCCTAAAAAGATGGCATGTCATGCCGGAGTTGCTCCCTTTAACTATGAATCAGGAAGTAGTGTTCGCGGGCGCCCCGGAGTAAGTCATCATGCCCGTAAACGACTGAAATCTCTTTTTCATTTAGCAGCGATGTCCTCAATCCGTATGAAGGGTGAATTACAAAATTATTATCAGCGAAAAGTTGCCGAAGGTAAAAACAAAATGCTTGTACTCAATGCCATTCGAAATAAGCTTATTCATCGTCTATATGCTGTGGTGGCACGAGGCGAAAAATATGACAAAAATTATACACCTATGCTTGTTTAAACCATAGAAATCGGCCCCGTGATATACAGGAGTTTTACCAATTAATTGACTATACAGATGATATAGATATTAATCAGAGGTTGGAGCAATGGGAGATTTTTTACAATTGCCACCGACCTCACTCTGCTTTACAAGGACGGACTCCTTATGAAGTTTTACGCGAAAATCGGACGGCCGACGCCGTTGATTCTTGTAACTCATTAAAATTATTTTTTTCGAATCCCTCCTCACCCTAAAGGTCGGACCGCCGCCGCGGAGGGTTCGAAAAAAATAAGCATTTTTGTTTTGTCACCCCTAGTTATGATTGACACATTGAAAATCGTCAGCCTGTAACCGCTGCTAAATTTATAAATAAAAGTTCATTTTTTATTCTACTGCTTGGCTTTATTCGTCGGCTGGAACTGAAGCCGATTAACGAACAAAAAGTTGAGCATATATTCGTCGCCCCGCCATATTGCCAAACCGCCTGTTGTGCGTTCGTGACTCTTTGTCAAACAGGGTTGTCTGCGAAAAACCCTTTTAGCTTATACCTCATAAATTATTCATTTTTTATTTAGTCAGAGGAGTAGTATGTATTGAGTTCTCAATATATACAATCACGTCAAAATGCTTTTTTAAATTTATTTCTGTAAACTGAGTTGTCTCCTGTGGTCGAGAGCCTATTGAACGAAACCCTGCAGTTGTATTAAGGATTGGAATGTCATTAATAGTTCTAATGTCAAGCAAGAAATTTTTAAATTTACTTTTTGAAAAAAAATATTCATAAGTTCCCACATATGAAGGATGCACTTCGTAGTATTTTTCTGGACCGTAAGCTGAATATGAACCATTATTATAAGTAAACCCGAATACAATATATTTTTCACCATACCAATCGCTTAAAAAACTCCCCATTTTGCCGCTGGCTTTTGTAACATGTGTGTTGTCCCCCGATAAAATTATTTTTCTTCCTTCATAGTTTTTTACTAACCAGTTTATGTTTTGTGCCATGTATTCATCTCTGCTTCTTGTTTTCTCTGATTTGTATTGAGAAGATAGACTTTGCACAAAAATATTCATATAATGTTTTATTCTTGCCAAACTCTGGACTTCAACGCCAGCATACGCCGAATTATTTTTAGATAACAAATACTGATATATCGTTTCAGACTTTTGATAGACTTGATTCCATTGCTGTTTTCCATTTGTCGCATCATCGTACCATTTCTTAAGTTCAGCAAGATTAACCAACAAAGCCGTATCATTTACTTTGGCAAAATCTTCAACGGCTTCAAAAGCCGACATACCATTTTGCATATCGAATCCTTTAAATTCTACTTTTTTCTTAGTCGTTTGGTTATAAGACTTTATCCATTGAATAATGTCAATCATTTCCTCTGTTTGCCAACTTGGGTAGGCTAAATATTTAATCACATCATTCAACGTTCCTGTGCCATTTAATACATACTCGTTAATCCTGTCAGCTTCTATAATTGGCGATTCTAATGCAAAAATTGAAAAACCTTGTTTCTCAACCATATATTTTACCATGCGCAATTTGAGTTTATATATTGTCGAAGAACCATGAGAGTTTTCGCCCAATGCCACAATGTTGGAATTTCCGATTATTTTGTTAAGAGGGACTAAATCTGTAAGGTCAGCATCAGAGGCTAATGATTTTATTGGTGCTGCCATCTTATTCAAATCCATGATTTCCGTGTTGGTTGGCTCTCTAAAATCAGGGGCTCCGTTTCCATATTCTTGTCCGTTAATTTTTATTTTTACATTGTCAAACCAAAAACTTCCTGTTCCACTCCCAATCAAAGCAATCAGTAATCTATCCGATGAATAATTATCTGGAAAAGATGCTGTATGTGAAATAAATGTCCATTCGTTGTTAATACCTTTTATTGGTTGAGATACATTTGGTTTGCCACCGATTGGGTCACGAAATGCTAACATTGATACCAGCGAATCAGCATTCTTAAACTTAATATAACCTTCAATTTGTATACTTTTTCCTGCAATCAATTTTCCCGGGAGTGATAAAAAAGTATAAACTTCTCCATTTTTTAAAGTTATATAAAGACTTTTATTGCCGCTTTTGGCTGTTGTGCTGTCTAATCGGGCATCATACATTTCTCCTTCACCTTCAATTGCCCATTTTCTTGGTTGAGCTTTGTAAACACCATACTCAAAATCAAGGTTTAAAAAATCCTGGGCAATTCCTTTGTATGAAATAAGAGATAGGCTAAATATTGCTAAAATTATATTCTTCTTCATTAGATAGATTGGTAAAAGTTTATAAGATGTATAAAGTTTGCAAAAGGTTACATTGGGTACTTATTTTTTTTGTGTCTTCAGGTTTTGCAACTTGATTAAGTTGTGTCAATCACAACTTTAATTGACACAAATAAAACACTTTATTACTTGTTTTGCACTCTCATAAAATTCTTGCTTCGATAGGCAAAACTTCTTGATTTTATTAGTGTAAAGTAAAACTGTACCGATTTAAACTAGGGTTTAAATCGGTACACCTGTTACTCATTCCGGATATTCTATTCAACATAAAATAATATATCAGCCCCCATCTATATGCTTCTATAGAGTTATATAATTAAGGTTTTGTCAAAAATCTATTACACTGGCTCACCATTCTTCGATTGTTCAATAAACGGTCGTTTATTGGGCACAATGCTGCCGTTTGATAACTTTTTCATTTTTTTTAGAGAAAAAGTGCTCAAATTTCCGTCCAAAAATCAATGCTCAATAAACCCCGATAATTTTTAGATTTTTGAGCATAAATTAGTGTTTGAAATCGCTTTACAATGAAATCTGCAATTTGCCGCAGATTGTTCAACTAAAATGATATGCTTATGAAATTCGGGTATGCCAGAGTGAGTACGAAAGACCAAAATCTTACCATGCAGTTGGATGCACTTAAAGCTCAGGGCTGCGAAAAGATTTTTATGGAAAAGGAGTCAGGGGCTAAGGATGATCGACCGGAACGACAAAAACTGTTTGACCAACTCCGAAAAGGAGATGCGGTAGTGGTTTATAACCTTTCCCGTTTCTCCCGTTCGCAAAAGGATCTGTTTGAAAAACTGGAAACGTTACGCGAAATGGGGGTGGAGTTTCTCAGCATCGAGGACGGAATTTTTGTCAGCGACAAACCTGCCGGTAAACTTCATCTAAGTTTTGTGGCCGCAATCAATGAGTTTAACCGGGCAATCATTCTGGAAAATACGAATGCCGGTTTGAAAGCGGCAAGAGCCAGAGGACGGGTCGGCGGTCGAAAGGAGAAATTAACGCCCAAACAAAAAAAGGAAATTATTGAAGTTTATAATAAGGGTGGTATACCGGTGACCCAACTTGCCAAAACGTATGCCGTTAACCGTAATACCATTTATAATATCGTTAATCAGGCAATTCAATAACTTTAATGAAAAAATTTGTACTGTTTCTTTTGTTTTTCACTGTAGTATTATTTACTCAAGCTCAACGTACTATTCCTTATCCTATTATTTTTGTTCACGGGTGGGTTGGCAATGACAGTACTTGGTATGGGATGGGGGATTGGCTTAAAAACCAAGGTTTAAACGTTAATTTGAATTCGGCCAACAAGCGTGCCGGTGATGGCAGTCTGATTGATTTTCATCTAAATGCGGATGGGAATAATTCATATTCTGAGTTGAAACGATCACTTGGTCCATTTTTTTACGGAGATGTTTATGATTATAACTCCATAATCAATCCTGAAAACGATATTTTTTTTGTAAATTTTGACAATGAAAAACTTCCTAACACATCTTCTGTTAAAGAATACAGCAATCAAGCCGGTGTAGTAAAACAAGGTTTTGCAATCGGGCTTGCTGTTAGAAAAGTTTTAAACGCGACAAAGGCCCAAAAAGTAATATTGGTCGGTCATAGCATGGGTGGACTTGCAATTAGAGAATATCTGCAAAATTCCGAAAATTGGCTCATTGATGGCAAAGATCATCATGTTGCCAAGTTGGTTACAATTGGAACACCTCATGGAGGAAGTATGGCAACTACCGGTAATTTATCTAATGCATTTAAAGGTTTTCAGGAAAGGTCTGAAGCTGTCAGGGATTTGCGAAGCCCTGAAATATACACTAATCCCTTAGTTGATAGAGGAGTTTATTTATTTGGTGGTGATGAAAATAATATTCTCCGGTTTGCTTTGATAAATTACTTGAATTTTGATGTAAATTGTAATGGTAAGTTAGATAATGTTGTAGGATTGAATCAAAAGCAGTTCCCTTCTTTTGTTCCGGTTTCTTGTGGATTTGGCACAGGTTCCACGTTAGGTGGTGATGGTGTAGTAAGCAGCTCTAGTGCTTCTTTATTTAATATTTTACCTAAACAAACTTGGGATGAAATTTTTGAATATGAGTACTCAAAAGAAGATGCAATTGGTAAACAATATTATTCTGATAATGACAAGTCTGTGTTTGGTACATGGCATACGAAGCTTACCAAACAAATACTAATGAATATGGCAGTAATGGATGAACCTTCTCATGGAAGCGTTGCCTTTAGCATTGATCTTGACAGGAAATATATTGGTTTTCTTACAAAACGCCCTAATGATACCCGCTATGATAGTGTAAGTATCCCTGTGTAACAGACAGTTTAAAATTAGAAAAAAATGTTTAATTTTGAACTGTCTGTTACACAGGGATACTTACAACTTTATTTTTACATTGATTATTTGAGTTATAAGCTCTAACGTATCTTAGGGCCAAACTCCCCTTGTATGAGCTTTATATTCATGTTCGTATGTTTATTGACCTTGTCCTAAAGAGTATCCTGTTTTACCATCGAAAGAATATAGATGTTCTGTTTTAATGAAATCAATGTTTTCGTTGACGGCATTGTTTAAAAGTTCAATAATGGTTCTTTTATTTATTTCTGTACCTTCAATGGGTTTAAATCGGCATCTCCAATGGTCTGTACAAAATGTTTCCTGAAATCCGTCAGGCCAAACCTTGATTCCTCTATTGGTAATCATCGTTAGTTTTATTCCCTTGTTTTCCATTTTTTTTACTTTATCAGCCAGCTCACCGGGATTATTGCCGGTCCAGTGAACAAATACATCAATGCCTTCTAACTCCTTTTCAGCAGCAGATCTACGTTTATATTTTGGAAGATTTAACGCTGAATTATTCGCATAAGAAACCGGTTTTAGAATAGATGGATTTTTACCGAGATTTGCGATTACTGCTTTTGCAAATTCAGTGGTTCCAACTTTTTGTTTGCTTGTTCCCTGCTTAAAAATATCGTACGTATGAATCCCGTCTTCCAATGTTTTAAGCCAGGCATTTTGTACTTTCTCTGCTATCTCTGTTTGACCGATATGGTTCAACATCATAATAGCTCCCTGCAATAAACCGGATGGATTAGCTACATTTTGTCCCGCTCTTCTTGGGGCCGAACCATGTATGGCTTCAAACATTGAACACTCTTCTCCTATATTAGCAGAACCTGCTAAACCTACCGAACCGGTTATTTGCGCTGCCACATCACTCAGCACATCCCCATATAAATTAGGCAGAACAATTACATCAAACATTTCCGGCGTATCTGCCATTTTTGCCGCTCCAATATCAATGATCCAATGTTCGTTTTCTATTTCGGGATAGTCTTTGGCGATCTCATCAAATACCTGATGAAACAAACCATCGGTCTGTTTCATGATATTGTCCTTCGTAAAACAGGTTACTTTTTTGCGGTTTTGTTGTTTAGCATATTCAAAAGCATATCGAACTATTTTTTCACAACCGGGTCTACTGATCAGTTTTAAGCATTGTACTACCTCGTCTGTTTGTTGGTGTTCAATACCGGCATATAGATCCTCTTCATTCTCTCTTACAATAACAATATCCATCACAGGGTGCTTGGTGCTTACAAATGGATGTAAACTCATGCAGGGTCTTACGTTTGAATATAGCCCGAGAAATTTACGAGTGGTAACATTTAAACTTTTGTACCCGCCACCCTGCGGGGTGGTGATAGGAGCTTTCAGGAAGATTTTGTTTCTTCTGATGATTTCCCATGATTCTGATGCGATGCCCGAAGGGTTACCTGCCAGGTAAACTTTTTCACCAACTTCAATTTCATCAATTTCGATTTTGGCACCTGCCGCTAAAATTATTTCCAGTGTGGCTTCCATTATTTCAGGGCCAATTCCATCTCCTTTTGCTACAGTTATTCTTGTCATATGGTTTCTGCTTAGTTAGAGAGTATTCTATTTTTATTGATTGGTTTATGATTTATTTTGGCGTTTTTCTGTGCTTTTAGTCCAATTCCATACAAGGTATACTGCCACTCCGGCTAAAACTGTTATTAGTGTGGTTGTAATTAACTCTAAAGGTGTTTTATAACTTTTGGCGTCTACACCATTGGATGGCGAAAGTGTTCCTGCAACTATTAGTAATATTGATATCAATAATAATTGAAGGTTTATTTTTTCTTTCATTGCTATGATTGTTATAGGGCTAATTGTTATTTAGTAGATTTCGTACTTTGTTAATTAATTTCGCAGTAAAGCTGATTGGACTTATTAAAAGATAAATGATGAGTTTGTCTCCATATGCCAGTAAAGTGATAACTATAAAAGGAGCTAAGATTACTTCAAAGTCCAAATAAAGAATGTTAAAGTGCTTTAAAAGGAATAAACCTGATGAAATCAGACCTCCCGGCAGTAATACAAATATCCCCGATACTGTATTAGTGTTTTGTTGTGTTTTAATTTTCATGCCACAAATTTCTATATTTGTATTCATAAGTTTTTATTTATATTTGTAATATAAATCATTAAATTAATTTATGAATTACACATTAAATCAATTACAGATATTCTTAAAAGTAGTTCAAACACAGAGTGTTACAAAGGCTTCTGAAGAGTTGCACTTAACCCAACCGGCTGTTTCTATTCAGCTTAAAAATTTTCAAGACCAGTTTGATATACCCTTAACGGAAGTGGTTGGGAGGAAAATTTATATTACAGATTTTGGGCGAGAGATTGCGGTAGCTGCTGAAAATATTATTAACCAAGTTTATGCCATCAACTATAAGACCTTAGCTTATAAAGGCCAATTAACCGGCAGATTGAAGATTTCAGTGGTGTCAACCGGAAAATATGTAATGCCTTATTTTCTGGCTGATTTTATGCAGCAACATTCGGGAATAGAATTATTAATGGATGTAACGAATAAAAATAAAGTTATCGAGTGTTTGGGAAATAATGAAGTTGATTTTGCCCTTGTTTCTATTTTGCCAACTACATTAAATATTGAGAAACTTGATTTGCTTCAAAATAAATTGTACTTGGTTGGAAGTACTGAAACAAAATTTAAGAAGGATAATACTATAAAAAAAATATTCGAAGATTTGCCTTTAATTTTTAGAGAACATGGCTCCGGTACCAGACAAACTATGGAAAGTTTTATTGAGCATAATAGTTTATCAGTCTTAAAAAAGATGGAATTAACGTCTAATGAAGCCGTAAAGCAGGCAGTATTAGCAGGCTTGGGGTATTCTATTATGCCTTTAATTGGAATTAAAAATGAGTTGCATACTAAAGAGCTGCAAATAATCCCTGTTAATGGTCTGCCGATTAAGACTACGTGGAGCTTAATATGGCTAAAAGGCAAGAAGCACTCTCCGGTTTCTCTATCATTTTTAAACCATTTAGAAAAGCGAAAGTCACAAATCGTTCATGATAAATTTAATTGGTATGAACAGTACTAGGAGATTGAATACAGCACCCGGGTTTTATACACTGTATCTGCCGTCTTTGGATAGATGGTCCGGAATAAAGTAATAACCGGCAATGATTGAAAGTGTTGGCGGTTTTTGCAGTTTTTATCCTATTCTATCGATTAATAAGCTGCTCATCCATCTCTGATGGATGAAGCTATTCTGAGGCATTTGTTTGAATTGTACGGAATAAAAGCGTACTCTTCGGCTATTATGTCTATAGCAATTTCAGGGCCGGGCAACAGCTCCGTGGCGACTTTACCTACGATGTACGACCTTATGGGTAAAGGGCAATTTATTAATCAGACCTTACAGCCGGATAGCCATATCGTTTTTGCCTCGCTCGGTGCCGGCGTCAATATGAATGCGGTTGTTTATAAAATTCCGGATGAAGAGAAGCAGCTATAAAACACGCTTTTAGTCCACGGCAGACAGCTATAGGGGTGCATTTATTTCTTCCTCAGTTACCGATGCCGCTACAGCGGCATCGGTAAGGTACAAGTATTCGAGGTAAGAATTGAGTAAGCCAACAGACACGCAAAAAACCGTTCAGGTGGCTCTGTTAAATCGCTTTTTTACTTAGTTTTGAGAAATCAGCGTTTTGTTTTGAGTTACTTTCGCCGGCTTTCAACCTGTTTTCATTGTCATTGCTAACGCTTGGAAATAGAACAGGCGGCGGTTTTTGGAGGACATCAGTATCTGCCTTAATCAACCCTGCTGCGGGTTATAGACTTTGACTGCCTATTTTCCCTGTCATTTCCCCCGGTGCGTGTCAGGGACCGATACTAATTGTCTTTGATCTCGTTTTTATGAATAATGGAATAAATATCCGTTCTTCTGTCTTTTAAATTTCGAACACTTCCAAACTGATTTAATTCCCTTAACAAGTCAATATCAACGTCGGCAATTAAAATCATTTCTGTATTTGGGGTAGCTTCCGCTTTTATTCCGTTGGTGGGAAACGAAAAATCGCAGGGGGTAAAAACCATTGATTGGGCGTATTGAATATCCATGTTGTGAACTTTCGGCAAGTTGCCGACACTGCCGGCGATGGCCACATAACATTCATTTTCAATGGCTCTGGCCTGAGCGCAGTTTCTCACCCTGGAATAACCATTTTGGGTATCGGTCAGAAAGGGTACAAATAAAATATTCATTCCATCATCGGCTAAAATGCGGCTTAGTTCGGGAAACTCAACATCATAGCAAATAAGAATTCCTATTTTCCCGCAATCGGTATCAAACGTTTTTAGGGTGTTACCGCCCTGCATGCCCCATATCTTTGCTTCATCCGGGGTTACGTGCACCTTTTCAAACCGTTCAATTCCTCCGTCTCTTTTGCATAAATACCCCACATTGTACAGACGGTTATCAACGACCTCCGGCATACTTCCGGTGATAATGTTAATATTGTAGGAGATGGCAAGCTCAGAAAATCGATTAACAATGCGCTCCGTATACTGTGCTAATTTTCGTATGGCTTCCGGTTCGGAGAGATGATTATAATCAGACATCAAAGGGGCATTGAAAAACTCAGGAAACAGGGCAAAATCAGACCTATAGCCCGATACCGCATCCACAAAGTATTCCACCTGCTGCATAAGCTCCTCAAAATTAGTGTACAGTCTCATTTGCCATTGTATTAAGCCCAATCGGATAATTGACTTTTTAAAGGCAGCCCGGTCTGAACTTTTCTCATAGTAAACATTATCCCACTCAAGCAGTACGGCATATTCATTGGATTCTTTATCGCCTTCAAGATACCCTTGCAGGATTCGGGCAGGGTGAAAGTCGTTCGACAATTGAAAATTTAAAACGGGGTCATGTATGTCCTTGTTTCGTACCTTTTCAATATACTCTTTGGGGGAGATAGTAGCGGAATAGTGATGATAATTTGGGATACGGCCCCCAAATACAATTCCTTTTAGATTTAATTTCTCACAAAGCTCTTTTCGATAATCGTATAAACGCCTTCCTAATCGCAGACCGCGAAATTTGGGTCGTATAAATACGTCAATTCCGTATAAAATATCTCCTTTGTTGGTATGGGTGTTGAAACTGTAATTTCCCGTTATTGCTTTATAGGTATGTTTAGAGTCGGCTTTTTCGTAATCCACAATAATGGATAATGCACACCCGGCCAGTTCATTGTCTACTCTTATGCCCACCTGTCCCTCATGAAAAAGAGTGATCAATGTTTTGATGTGATGTTCTTTCCAATAGGCATTGGGCATACCGGAATAGGTCTCTATCATCATCTCTTTGATCTCCCGGTAATCTTCCGGTTTTAGAAAAACCAACTCAATATTCTCAATTGATTTACTGTCTTTGTTTGTTTCCATATGCATTTGTCTCTGTTTTACTTGCCTTTGGCATGGGGGAAGGCCGGGGATTGACCTTGAATGTAAGCGACTGATTTTAAGACGCTTAATTTGTTGATTGCGTTGAATGAAGAAACGATAAATGCCGGCTTTTCCGCTCTGTTGGCGGGTAAAATTGCGAACAATAAACAGAAGAAACAAAGAACCGGCGTGGAAGTTTTCGTAAAAAAAAAGATGAATCCCATGGGTAATAAACTCTCACCCCCAACTTGGTAAGCCGCTGCCACAACCAATAAGTCGCCGGTAACAAAACCACCGGTGGGGATCGTAATGGAAGTAGCGTCAGAGAATCCCGGATTGTCGGTTTTCCAGGTGGTGATGAAGGGCGGTCGATGGGGCAGATACTTTCGGGAGGCAGTGCTCGGCTGATCAATGATGATAAGCTTGCTGTCAATAAAACGAGGAGGATTTTTAGAAGTCGATTAGGGTTAAACGGGTTTGTTCGTATCTCGAAATGTAAAGGCTGTTTCATGAATAGAGAATATATTTCTTTCATAGGCTGAAGAATTGAAATAGGGCAAAGAAAAAAGCTTCAACCTGAAATATTTATTAAGGCCAATCACAACTTTTATGTGTCAATTAAAGCCATGATTGACATAAAATAATAAGGGAACCCTACAGTAAATGTACGATTTTCAGGCACACTTACATTGCTTTTGTCGTCAAAAAGGAAATTCAAAATCTCCGGTTTTGATATCCAAAATTGAACAAAACCTCAATTTTGGTGGTTTATCGAGTCATTTTTAAAAAAACAGACCTGATAATACAAATTATATGCTTTTACTTTGCCAATAAGAATTTCAGAGATAACTATTAATAATTCGGCAACTCAAACATGCTACTTTAGGTAGACATAGAAGACCGGCTAATAATAGCCATTATCTTAAATAATGCAAACTAATTCTTATAGCTTACTTATATTAGTATAAGGCCTGGTCTTTATATTTAATTTAAATCAAGGTTTTATTTTAAATTAACTCTTATGAAAAATAAGATGATATGGATAAATGTAAATGAGCTCATTGAAAAAAATAACGACTTTCAGGTTATAAGTAGAATAAAAGATGGAAACACAGTATGGTGTTTGATCAGAAAAGATGTCCCGATAATGTATCAGAAAAAAATCTTGAATACTCAACCATTTTACAATGTTTTATGTCTTGTCGAAACGGATACAAAAATTACAAACTTTTCTTCGATAAAGATTCTTGCTTTAGGAATCTCTCATAGAGATAAAACAGCTGAGAGCTATTTAACTTCAATGTGAAATTATAATATAGGAAATTTGAGTTTCAGTAAAACAATATACTCAACGTTATAAAAAATATTTAAGTAGGGTAAAGTGACCATAATACTTTCTCCATTAGAGAAAGTATTATATTTTTTTTATGTCCCAAGGTGTTCCATTTATATAATTTTTAAAAATTTTATTGTTATTTATTCTATTAAAAACAGTTCATCCCTTGATAATTTTGTGGATTTTTCTTAAATAATCTTTTAATAATAGGCAGTATAACTGAGATATTTCTCCGGAATATGACAATCAATTGTCATTATAAGTTACTTCATATTGCACTATTAGGCAAATATAAGTAATTGTATTAATCAGAAAATTCAGAAAAAATGACAATAGCCATTTTTTTATATTAAAAAAATAACAATTTTAACGTATAATAATTATCAAATGTTATTTTTCTCTTCCTGCGCTTCTACAAATCAGGACTGAACTTTTTTGCAACAACAAATCAAAAGATTTATGGCTACTAAAATTTTGATCATAGAGGATGAGGATGCCATTAGAGAAAATATAGCTGAAATGTTATCACTTTCCGGGTATCATGTTGAAACAGCGGCTAATGGTATAGAAGGTATTTCTCAAACCTCGGTCTTCAAACCTGATGTAATTGTATGTGATATTATGATGCCACTCATGAATGGTTATCAAGTCCTCGAAACCGTTCGAAATTCCAATTCTCAGGCAACCACTCCATTTATTTTTTTAACGTCTATGGCTAATTCTGCGGATATTCGTGAAGGAATGTCGATAGGTGCCGATGATTATTTAACAAAGCCCTTTAGTTTTCCTAACCTGATAGCCGCTATTGAAATTAGGCTGAAACGAGAAAAAATACAAAAAGAGAAATTAAATGCGCAAATAAAAGAATATCAACATCATCTCAACAAAGTTTCAATACATGAATACAATACACCGTTAAGCAGTATGTTGGGCTTTTTGAGTTTATTATCAGAACATTATACATCCTTTGATAAGGAAGAGATACTTTCTATGCTTGAATTGGTTACGTTTTCATGTATTCGTTTGAAAAAAACATTGGATAATACAAAATTTCACCTGTTTTTACAGAATCTTGAACCTTCAAGTAAGTGGTATAAACAATATACATCAGGTTATACATCAATCGAAGAACCTTGGATAAATCAATTGGCCTCGACCCTGGCGCATCACTATGAAACCACTTTTGCACGTACAACAGCCATTAATCTGGTTATTGAAACAGCTGTCATCAACATTTCAGAAACGAATCTGAAAAAAATTCTGGAAGAATTGATTGAAAACGCCTTCAAATTTTCTGACGATAACAGTTGTGTAGAAATTGTTGGAAAACGAGAGATAAGCACCTATACACTTACCATTAAGAATCAGGGAAGAGGTTTTAAACAAGACCAAATTCACCAAATAGGGCCGTTTATTCAATTTGAAAGAGAAAAATATGAACAGCAGGGGCTTGGATTGGGCTTATGGATTGCTCAGGAATTAATTACTCTCAACAACGGCAGGTTAACAATAGAAAGTAGCAATGGAGTGACTGTTTTGGTCATTACTTTTTCTATTCATTGCTGTAAAACCCTGCAGAATTGATTTCTTAACAGGTACAAAATCAGGAAATTAGTAGTAGCTATAAATTATAGCTATCTATCTTTATGGTCGCCGGTGCTTAAAAATACACAAAAATGGAAGACAGATGCAGTCAGTGAATCATTCTATTCGTACATTTAGCTGTTCAGAACACAATCCAACAAGTCTGCTCGGTTTCGATATACTCTAAAGTGCTGAACAAATTGTGTCACGAATATCATGCAGTGTCGGACTTGTTGAAGCTCAGAAAATTTTACTGATAACTCTTTTATTGAATCAACCGGTGTGGAGCTCTTAATGAAGTAGTTTTTGAGAGGAATGTTTAAACGTATACCGCAGCGACGAACAAGCTATTTTTATATCAGAAAGATGCGATAGAAAAATTATCGGCTCGTCGAGATTATAAAGGGCAGAGATGTCGCTTTATCAGGCCCCATAATTTACCGGTCGGAATAACATTTGGCGAGTTCATTTTGCCACTAAAGAATAAAAGAAAGACCGGTATCTAAGACATTTTAGATTATACAGAAAACCTCAAAGTCAATATGGCAAAAATTTTAGTAGTTGAAGATGATGATGAGCTGAGGAATAATATCATTGAGCATTTAACAATTGTCGGCCATCAAATAGCATATTCACCAAATGGTAGTGATGCTTTAAAGTCCTTGTCTGTTTTTAACCCGGATATAATTATTTGCGATATTCAAATGCCGTTAATGGATGGAATTACGTTTTTAAAAGAAAAGCAAAAGAATAAAGGTTACCAATCTATCCCGTTGATTTTTTTAACTTCTCATGTTTCCAATAATCAGAAACTAATGGGTCTGGAAGTTGGAGCAATCGACTATATTACAAAGCCTTTCCAAATCAAAGAGCTAATTTTAAAAATTGATAACATTACATCTCTTCGTTCCAATCTTATGATGTTGGTTCCTTCTGCAGAGCCATTGGGTAACAAAGAAACCATTCAATTTAAAATGTTGATCGAGGAGACATTACAGCTGTTATTTTCCAATCAAGAACTTTCCATTGGTGAGGTAGCGTTTAAAATGAACATGAGCGTTTCAGCTTTACAAAGACACTTAAGTCGTTATTATGAAAAGAATTTCAGCGATTTGTTGAAAGAATTTCGCCTGAATAAAGCCGTCGGATTGTTGATAAAAACAGATAAAAGTATTGAAGATATTGCCTTTCAATGCGGTTTTAACAGTTTGTCTTACTTTTCAAGAAGCTTTAAAAATCTCTATAAACTGCCCCCTATCAAATATCGGATGTCAAATCTTAATGCTACTGCACAATCGCCGTTTTAGTGCTTTTTTGACGTGTATACACCTTCTTACCGAAATGTTCATTCCGGTATTAGAGAAGGATATACCGATTTTCATTTTCTGCCACCGCAACTGAAACCCACAATTTTACAGTCTTTACATATACAGCTCAGCGAATGCGAAAACCACAGCGGCGGGAGATAAAATTTTCAATTAGAGCTTAATTGGAGTTAAAGGCATGATAATTGTCATCGTTGTGCCTTCATTTTGCCGACTGTTGACAGTTATGCAACCGCTATGCAACTCCACGAGTTGCTTTGAAATTTGTAATCCAAGCCCTGTGCCGTTGATTTTCCCCACATTACCTGCGCGGAAAAAAGTGGAAAACAGGCGGGGAATATCTTCAGCAGGAATGCCGATACCGTGATCTATAATCTCTATTTTCACCTCCTTATCACGAAATAACAGACGTAATTCAGGATCGGTCTTTGAAAATTTAAAAGCGTTAGAGATCAGATTAATCAATACACGGGTCATGAGTTTCTCATCTATACTTACGGTTCGTGGCAGACCTTCCATACGGAACTCCACCCTGCGTTTATCCGGGCGTTCACCGAAAAACTCATTTAAAAAATCAATCACAAATACGACTAAATCTGTGGCTTGAGGCTGAAAAGATATTTTACCGATCTCAATTTGCTGTAACGTCAGCATATCTGTCAGTAATTCGTTAAAAAACCTGATTTTGTTGTCAATAATCGAAAAGTGGTGATTGATTTTGGAGGCATATTTTGAAGGCGCGTTATGATCGTTGGTGTTGAAAAAATAATGTTTTAGCAGCTCAATACTGGATTGTACAATTGCCAACGGAGTTCTGAATTCATGCGAAACGTGGGAAACAAATTGAGATTTAAACAAATTCAATTCTTTTTCCTTTTCCAGGGACTGCGTCAGGAGTAACTCCCTTTCTTTTTGCAGAGAAATGTCACCGGCAACACCCACTCTTCTTATTACTTTTCCCTGAGCATCCCTTATCACAAAAACCCGCGCCGCAAACCAATGAAATGTCCCGTCTCTGACTTTTACCCGAAAGTTTATGGCGTAATTATCCGAGATCTCATGGGAAAACAACGCCAGCAGGCCGGCTCTGTCTTCTTCAGCTACTACTTCTAAGAACGAACCCGGGTCATCGTAAAGACTTTGGCAGGTTTTACCTGTGATCCGTTCATAAGCGGGGTTAACATAAAGGAATGTCGTCGAATTAGCGGCACGACTCCAGAAAATCTCGTCGACATTTTCGGCAATATCTCTAAAGCGCTGTTCACTTTCCAACAAAGCGTTTTGGGCGCGTTTTCGGTCAGTTATATTGCGGCCTTCAATAAGTAATAAATTGACTTTCCCTCCCTCATTCCTAAGGGGTTTGATGGAAAAGTCAATGACCATTGGCTGCTCATTTTTGTCCAATATTTCTATTTCATTCCGAATTGACTTCTCTATTGCGGCTTCCTGAAAGTATCCTTTAAGTACCTGTTGCGGAGTAATATATTTTTCTGTCGGAGCAACTTCCCAAAACGGTTTCCCAATCGCTTCATGCCTGATAATTCCACGGCTTTCCACAACGGTATCGTTCATTTCAAGCACATTACCATTGCTGTCGGTCAGGGCCATAAACTGAAAAGTGGAATTGAAGATTGCTTTGAAGCGTTTCTCACTGTCGGCCAGTGATTCTTCCATTTGCTTTCGGCCACTGATATCGTATAGAGTTCCTATACTTCCGTTGGGTTGATTGTCTTCATCAAAAGTCAGACAGGCAAACATTTCAATCCACCGATAAGTGCCGCCTTTGGTGAGATGTCTGATTTCGTGGTGCACTTCGGAAGTTTGCTCATTGACCAACTCTGATAATCTTTTGCTGTTTTGTTGCCTGTCTTCCGGATGAATAAATTCCATACAATCAGTTCCCAATGTATCTTCAATTTCAAAACCCGTCAGTTGTTTCCAGGATGGGTTCAGATACGTTAAGTTCCCATGCAAATCGGTTTGAAAAATTACTTCCTTCAGGTTATTAACCAAAAACCGGTACCTCTTTTCACTTTCTGAAAGAGACAGCTGGGCTAAATAACTCTCTGTCACATCAGAGACAACACCAATTACGCCTGTCAGATTTTTTTGAGCATCATATAGCTTCCGCCCGATACATTTAATATAGCGTAGCCTTCCGTCCGGACTTTGAATTCGAATCGGCTCCAAATTGAAATCCGGCCCATCTTGTTTTGTGTAATTTGAAAGCAGATAATCCTTATCTTCCGGATGTACCAATGATAAGAAAAAGTCCCCGGTAGTCTTTGTTTCCGGCAACACGCCGTGTATTTTATAGGTCTCTTCATCCCAATAGTATTCATCTGTCAGAATATTATACTCCCACATCCCTATATGTCCTGCCTGAGTAGCCAGTTTGAGGCGTTGATTGGTCCGGTCCAGGCGGCTTTGGGTCTGTTTAAGTTCTGAAATATCAACGCTGAAATTGATATAACCCAAACACTTACCCGCTTCATTATATGCTTTGGTCGTGGTTGATAACACCGGCAGGTGCGTTCCGTCTTTTCTCAAAAGGGTATTTTCCCGTTTCAAAATGCCATTTTCCTGAAGATAAGCCAGAATGATAGCTTCGCCGGTGAGATTCTTATTTTTAATAAAGGGAAGCAACTCATTCATTTGCCTCTGATGAATCTCCGAAACCCGCAAAGCGGCTCCCGTGACAGTATTTACAAGTTCGTCGGCGCGGTAGCCGGTCATTTTTTCCAAGGCAGGATTCACCTCTTTGATCAAGGCGTTGGTATCCATAAAGACAATGCCGACATCGGCATATTCAAAAAAAGTCTTGTGCAGCACCGTATTGTGCTGTCTTTCACAAGCGGCTTCTGTAATGATACGTTGGAGTGTAAGCAGGTAATATTCCTGCATTGCCACCACCTGCATTTCAAAGCGGGACCTTTCAACGGTCAGGTCCCAGATAACACTTCCATCAGACTGAAGCTTCTGCCAAAAAAGAGCCGGTAGCCCAAGGCCGATACCTTCCAAATGTACAGGAAGTACATTAGGCGAAAGAAAGGGTAATTCGGGTACATTTTTAAATTGAGGATTTTGCCAAAAAAGGGATAAATCGGTCAGTTTTCCGGCACTGTTTTTTATGGGTCGACCCATAAACGCACCGGCTAATTGCTTTTCTTTAGAGAAATCCGCATGGGTAATTTCATTCATCAGAACTGAGTTATATAACGAGAGAAAGAAGAGTAAAGAGACAGTATCAATTTCAATATCAGCGAATTATACAAAGCAATAAATGATAAAAATCATTTTTAGAAACCGTATAAAAATCAAATCAATCTCAATTGGGGAATTGGGGGTCAAGTGCAAAATTGGTGCTGCTAATCAAATCCGAT
This sequence comes from Runella sp., assembly GCF_965279615.1. Classification (NCBI taxonomy): domain Bacteria; kingdom Pseudomonadati; phylum Bacteroidota; class Cytophagia; order Cytophagales; family Spirosomataceae; genus Runella; species Runella sp. Next base: position 3,023,230 of record NZ_OZ257252.1, read on the forward strand.
TTATTTTGGAATGTTTCCCGCATTTAGTGGAGTATCCCTTCCCTGATTGTATCGGAACTATCTTAATTACGAATTGATGCCCGGGAAGTCTGTATGGGATGTGCTTCTTGTTTACCTTCAAGAGAAGAACTATGAAGAATCAGACATAGTCGAAAGAACGAAAAGTACGTCAATCAGGATTAAAAGCATTCAATACAGTAACGCGTTCTATTCAACACCGGTATCAGAAAGTCCTTAACCGCGGCGGCACGCAATTTTAATAATGGAAGTACAGATACGTTAGTCGAGCCCTTCAATCGTACGACAGACCACGCCAAAACCATAGTCTTTCGGGCTCAATTCAGTGGGATAAGGAGGGCGGAATTCTATCTTTACCGACTTACTCAGTTATATGCTTAGTCTAAGTTCCTCTACAAATTTTAGCCTTAATCCCAAAATATAACCATAAACAGTTTATTAAAAGTGATTATTAGAAAGGCTTAAAAGCTAAGTAATGTAATGGAATAAGGCGGAATACTAACTTCAAGAGTGCCGTTCATATCAGTCTTCAAATCAGCAATTTGCCCATAAGAAGGTGTTGAATCTTCCGGTCCTGTGCCCTTAAACTGCACAATTCGTTTGGTACTTTTGTTTTTTCCATTCCAATTCTTGAATTGCAATGGGATTGATGCAGGGGTCTCACCACGATTGACGAGCAGAATATTTAATTTACTCCCATCACAAAAAGCATAAATCGAATTATCTTCCGGCAGACTGTAGTCATTTAGGGTGGCTTTGACCCTATTTTTCAGAATGGCTTCATTCCATAACTGGATAGCTCTACCCGTAGGCAGGATTTCATTATCCGGTCCCAGTGCATTGTGAATCGAGCTTTTTCCAAACCAATGGCTCGTCCAATAATGAGCATACAGCATTCTTGGATTAGCCAGCATTTCACCCATTGTTTCAAAGGTAATCAGGGACGCTCCAAAATTATTTTTTTCCGGATAATAAGCGATATCTCCCTCCCCGCTATAAGCACTTGTTTCCGTGACAGCAATTTTTAGGCGTTTTTTGTCCTTTTCAGGCGCAAACTGATCAATTGCTCTGCCGGCATTGGTTATATTTTGAATAAAATTCCATTTTTTGGACAAACCGATGCGATAATTGTCATACCAGTTACCATCGCTCAATATTTTCGTCCCTTTACTGTTGTAATACTGATGAGTGACCAAAAAGTCTATCTCTGCCGAGGCTGTTTTAAGAACGGTTTCCCACCAGGCCATCGTTGTCATTCCATTGGCGCCAATATAAATTTCCGAATCCTGAGCTTTCATAAGGCGTGAAATTTTGGCCACAAAATTGGCATAGTCCGAAGCCTGCCACCGTTGTTTTGACTTGGTGCCCGACACCTCCAAATCATTCTCATTGCCGATTTCCCAATACTTTACCTTATATCCTTTTGCTTTTGAATACCGGACCATTTCTACTGCATTCCGTAAAATCTCCTCTTCACTGACATACGAATGTACTCCATCGGGTTTTTGAACGGCATCAATAGGGATGATCACAAACGGTTCTGCTCCTATCTGTCGGCAAAGTCCGATAAATTGGTCAAAATTAAGCATTGGTTTAGGCTTACCCGTTACCGTATCAAAAACGGTAGTGTTGTTGTATGGCCAGACTCCACCTCTCATTGTCGATGAAAGATTGGAGGTTTTATAGGGCGGCAGAGACCATAATATACTTTCTCCCAATTCTCCCTCCGGCCAGCGTAAGGATTTAAGTTTCATTTCCATGGCTGCCTCCGAAAATGACCTGGTCCGAACTATGCCACCATGCTCAGTAAAGGGGTTCAGGCTTATACCGATGCCGATGTTGGAATAATCACGAATCACGGAGTCGGTATATACAATGATTCCTTTTACAGCGGTGGAAGGGGCGATAGAAGAATTTAGGCCTGACGGGAAAGAAAGATCTAATAAACCGGCACTGAAAAGCCCGTTGAAAAGGATGAAAATAATGGCTTTAAGTTTCATTTTAATTCCTGATTACCCGGATTGTATGGCAAAGAATGATTGGAAAAATCTGAATACCCATAATGGCTGAAAAAACATTGTGCCGGGCCGATGTAAGAGAATTTAAGAAGCCATTCCTGTTTATTCACTCTTTTTGTGTAAACATCTTATTCCATAACGATACAATTTTTATAGAATAAATTTTTGATCTGCTGCTATTATTTTAAGGACACTTAACCGCCCTGACAATAGTCATTGATTTGTTGAAATTAAAACATCGACCGGTAGAGACATACTTTCCCGAAGGTTCTTTCGCCTTGTACCAAATATTGACCCATATACGATTATTGATGCCGGTGCTGTCGTTAAATCCCCTCAGAGAGCCCAGTTCTATGTAACTTTCAGGATCGTTCAGGCTTTCCTTTATCTGCATTTCTGCCAACAAATAACAATAATGTAAACTATCTCTTCGGGCATTTTTCAGTTCTTCAGATGATAAGTGTGCAGGAGTGTGTTTTGGCAGGCAGATCAGTATTACTATAATCAGTAAGAGACCGGCAAAAATGAACCATGCTCTTGCTTTAAATTTTGGTGTAAGCTTATTATCCATTGCAGGTTAGGAGTGATAGTTAATTGGAAATGTAGTTATTTCCTTAGAATAATCATATCATGCAAATCTAAAAAAGGAAATTATTCTTCGAGGCAAATAACGACGAATCATGCATCGTTGACAAGCAATTGAGACTGAAAATTAAGCTATTAAACAAGCAAAAATGCCCAAAAATCTCTACCAACCGGAATTACTTTCGAATCAGGATTCAAGCCTTCAATACAGTGGCTTGTTCTATTCAAAACCGGTATGAGACGATCCTCAATCACGGCAGCAGCCCGCTATTTTGGTAACAAATGTACAAATGCATCTGTCAAATCCTTCAACCTTACAACGGACCATGTCAAAATCAACGCCTTCAGAAATCAATTCCGGGGAGTTAAAATGTGGAATTCTTCCTGTATTGACTCACTCAGGTATATGCATATTCCGGAATGCTCTACAACCTTTGGATTGATCCCATCAATTCGAGCCTTGAAAACATAGGGTTAGAAAGCTTGGGAAGGCTCTTATAAATATACCGATTGGTTAATAGTAACCAAAAAACGGTTGTCAAAATACAAATAAATGGCATGGAATTTGCGCAGATATTTTAGATTTCGCGCATCGTCATTGAAAAACTTATCTCTTTGGGACTGTTACTGCTCTACACTATTGGAGCGGCCGTAACGGTTTTGTCTTTTGAAGTTGCCTACCGAAATGTAGCCCCTATTGCTGAAAATGACCGATTGTTCTTCTTATCCTTAAAGGGGTCAACCTCTGCAATAGGGAGAAGGACACTCTTACTAATAACTTAAATTTCGAACCTTATGAAAAACTCTATAACCCGACAGTTATTACTCTTTCTCTTATTTACTTTGGTGGCCTGTAACCGAAATCAAGAGATAACTCCCCAAAAAAGCCTGAATGAATACGATGCCGGAATACTCCTGAACTGGGGAGTTCTGTTTTTGGATCTTGACCAATATGCTCCGGGTTATCGCCCGCCGGTAGCGGCTCGAGCGCTTGCGTATATTGCTCTGGCCGGTTACGAAGCAGTCATAACCGGCATGCAGGATTATCAGTCAGTTGCACCCAATTTTGCGGGCCTTACCATTCCCAAACCGGAAGCGGGTCAAACCTACCATTGGCCTACGGTACTCAACGCAACGTATTGGGTAATGATGAAAAAGTTTTTCCCGCATGTGGCTGATATTCATAAAGCCAAGATTGATGCTTTAGGAAATAAAACAGCACAGGAATTAAAAAATCAAGCAGAAAAGGACGTTTTTGAGCGTTCTCAAAGCTACGGAGAGAAAGTGGCAGATGCCGTGTTTGAGTATTCGAAAACCGATAAAAACGGACATGAAGCCTATCTCAATGCCCAACCGGTGTCTTATCTTCCTCCGGTAGGGCCCGGGAAATGGCAACCCACTACTCCCGATTTCAGCAGAGCTTTGTTGCCCTATTGGGGGCTTACCCGGACGTTTGTGATCAGTCCTGAGGATAAAGTAGCTCGAGCTCCATTGGCCTATAGCTCGGTAGTGAACTCTCAATTCTTTGCACAGGCACTGGAAGTATGCTCTTACCCGGACAGTTACGAAAATCGTTGGATCGGCGAATTTTGGAGCGATGATATTTTTGGGCAAACGTTTGAACCCGCCGCCCGCTGGTTGGCAATCGCCAACCAAGTAATTCGATCGGAAAAAGCCGGGTTGGAAAAAGCGGTCTATACTTATGCTAAACTGGCCATTGCCCTCAGCGATGGAGCCGTGGCGTGTTGGAATTCTAAATATTTATATAATGTAGAGCGCCCTGTTTCTTTCATTAACAGAGCCATTAACGCCAAATGGAGAACATTACTCGACAACACCGTACTAAAAGTAAAAAGTGTTACCCCTCCTTTTCCGGCTTACCCTTCAGGACACTCTACCTTCGGGGCGGTAGCAGCGGAGGTATTGTCCGGCATATACGGGTATGATTATGCCATGACCGATAAATGCCATGAGGTTCGATTGGAGTTCAACGGCAAGCCTCGTTCGTTTAATAATTTCTACGAAATGGCGCAGGAGAATGCTATTTCCCGTATCTTATTGGGAGTTCACTACCGAATGGATTGCGATGAAGGACTTCGAATGGGGTATAATATAGGTCGAAAAGTAAATGCTTTAAAGTGGACTAAAAAAGCTTAAAAATCTTTAAAAACGAAGTCACGAGCTTTAGCAGGAGACGATTTAAAGGTAGAGAAACTGATTATATCTTAAAGCAGAAATCAACTTATGAATGCAATATCACATTAAAATAATGACGGGTGTATTACCATAAACAGGGCGGTATTTGATGTTCAACATATTCTTTTCTCTTTTTATTTCTCTCAACTTCCTATAGTACCCGTCTTAATTTCTCCGGCTCGCCTGTAGTTGGCAATGATAACCCCACTTGGTGTAGCCAAGCTGTCTGTTAATGTAAACGCAGCGGGAATAGTGCCATTGTCAAGCCACTTTTTTCCTTCACCAAGAGTCAAGGGGTAAATTTTGAGCCGAAGCTCGTCCACTAAATCATTCGTAAGTAACAATCCAATAAGTTCACTGCTCCCCCAAACCTGAATATCAGCCCCTTCTGAATTTTTGAGATTTTTGATATCTTCCAAAGTTTCGATAAATAAAGTATTTTTCCAGTCTGACTTTTTCATGGTTTTAGACATGACGTATTTTGTGCCGGTATTGATGCCGGGCCAAATGTCTGCATGTTCAGGCCAGTAGGAGGCCCAAATCTCAAACGTTTTCCTGCCTAAAAGATAATCTGCCGGCTGTTTCAACTCTTTTTGCACCACCTCTCCCTCAACTTTGTCCCCATACGGCGCACACCAACCGCCATAGTTGAAAGCGCCTGAGGTATCTTCCTGAGGTCCGCCGGGTGCCTGCATGACGCCATCTAATGTAATCATGGATAAAACAATTATTTTTCTCATGTTATCGTGTGTTTTATTATGATACAAATCTCGCTAAAATACAGTAAGTCCCGGCAGTGTGAATGCGACAATCTTAGTAGCTGAATACGACACATCAAGCCGTTTTTTTGCAACACTTATGGCAGTAAGTTACCAAAAAACATTCGGAAAAGCGGTCGTTCGGGGCTATTTTTGCCACTGCCTTTCAAACGCTTGCATTCTCTTCCTTTTCAGCAGCATATATTCAATGGATGACCTACGTTTATAACTATGAGCGCTCAAACTATTGCATCAAAACTTCTTCGGATAGATTACCCAATTATACAGGCACCGATGTTGGGTGTTACAACCCCGGACATGGTCGCTGCCGTTGCCAAAGAAGGAGGGCTGGGTTCTTTACCGGTGGGTGGTCTGTCTCCTGAAATAACGTTCCAACTCATTAAGGAGACAAAGAGCAAAACCTCAAAACCATTCTCAGTCAATCTGTTTGCGCATGAAATTACGACTTCCGTCGACATTGCTGAATTAAATACCATGCAGGACTTTCTTGAAACCGTTTTTCAGGAATATAACATACCGTTTGAGCGAAAAGAAATCTCCGATTTTACATTTTACAGCTATGAAGAGCAGATTGAAATTTTAATCAATGAAAATATTCCCATTGTAAGTTTTACATTCGGAACGTTAAACCCCGATATTATTGATCGGTTCAAGCGACGGGGTACGGTGCTCATCGGTACCGCGACCGACGTCAATGAAGCGAAAGTATTGGCAGATTCCGGAGTTGATATGGTCGTTGCGCAGGGCATTGAAGCAGGTGGCCATCGAGGTTCTTTTCTTCCGGATAAACCTTTACCGCAAGTTGGACTGTTGTCCTTACTACCGCAAATTGTCGATGCCATTTCGATACCGGTCATTGCAGCAGGTGGTTTATTTGACAAGCGAACGATTCAGGCAGCTTTTACACTTGGAGCACAGGTCGTTCAATTAGGCAGTATTTTCATCGCTTCAGATGAAAGTGCGGCGAGTGATGCCTATAAAGAAGCAGTCTTACATTCAAATGAAACATCTACTGAATTGACGCGAGCTTTTTCAGGAAGATGGGCAAGAGGGATAAGAAATGATTTTATGGAGCGAATGAAAACCTCCGGAATACCTATTCCATCTTATACATATCAAAACAGCCTGACGGCTCCCCTTCGGGCATACGCCCGAACGTACGATCTTGTTGATTTGATTTCGCTGTGGGCCGGTCAGTCGTCTTTTCGCAGTAGGAGAGGCAAATCAAGCGATATCTTTCGATCTCTGGTTCAATCGCTGCAACTGTAACGGTGTCGTTATGGCAATTTTGCCGGCTTTTGAACCGGTTCCGGAAGATGAACTCGCGCCGTGAATAGTAGTTATTGCAGCGATACTGAATGGGCTGCTATTTGCGTTTGCGGGTCATTTAATGCAGAATTATTTTGTGAAGAAAAGAAGCTAACTTGCTATTGCCGGCATTGGTCTCGGAATTCTGTACACTTTATTGACCCGTCCACTGTCTTAATCGTAATTTGCTGCCTCTACGACGGCTACAAACATTCGAATGACAGGTGCTCAATGCTGTCTCAAATCGTTTTGCTGTTAACTTATTTTATTGCCTTTAATTGGTCAATAAAATAAGTTAACAAATTTTTCTGTGACCTTCTGCCAAATTATAGACCCGGGTAAATAGGCTGCATCTTAACTATCTGACGTTTTATTGATTCAGCAGTTTCGTTCGGAGAACTTCCAGTTCTCTTTCTTTACCCACATAAATGCGGTGTTCCCATCCTGCGGCAAAATAACTTAAGGCAAAAACCGCCAACAATCCCACTGCTAACCAGATCGACTTTCCCCCTTCCCAAACACTCAGCAGGCTAAGAATTACAATGGGCACTATGTTCCACCGCATTAACCGTGAAAGGTGGACTTGGTAGCTTGCCATTGAGATGGCATAATTCAGTTCGCCCAAAACCGAACGATCAAACGTGTCTTTGCCTTTCAGTCGACGAATTCGACTTACCAAAACACAGAGGCCGGCTATCAACATCCAAGTTGCCATCAGATACATAAACAGGCTATCCGAACGCTTGAAGTAATTGATGCCAAACACAAAGCTTCCGGCACCAAGATTCACAACAATAGAGAGTAACTCACTGAAATCAGCAATATGGCTCATCTGATCCTTTTTTAACACAATACGCTTGTGTAATGCGGCTTCATTGATCACCCAAAGAGGTTCCTTGGTCTGGGAATCCCAGATTTTTTGCAGTTCGTCAAATTCCATGATAATTCCGATGTTTTGATTTAATGATAAGCTGTTTTTTAATTCGATTGATCTTCACCCCAACGTTTGATTCGGAGATACCCATTATAGCGGACATTTCTTTATAACTGAATCCGTCGAGAAGCAACAAGGTAAGGGAACGGTCTATTTCATCAAGTTTGTGGATCTCTTCATAGAGCCATGTCAGGCGTTCGTCAACCTGAATTTTAGTCTCCTGTAAGATCGGCAGTACGTTTTCGAGCGTTTCCCGGGATTCCGTGTATTTTCGTTCTTTGCTTACCCATTTCAACGCCGTATTGAGCGCAATACGATAGATCCAAGTGGTATTGGCAGCTTGGTGTTTGAAGGTGGGAATGGAATGCCAAAGCTGAATAATGATCTCCTGAAAAAGATCATCCTGATCCATACTTTCCAATGTATAAGCCCGTACTATTTTAAAAATCAGTGCCTTATAATGACCAAGCCATTCTTTAAAAATACGATTTTGTTCAGTTTCAGTCATGGGTCGGTTTATTTACCACATTAGTACTGATTATAGACCGAATTCTTACAAATAAGAAAAAAACAGTATTGTTTTTACGATTACGCTTCTTGAAAACGGATAAGGAATCGTAACGGCAACGGATTTCAAACACCGTGAGGAGGGTGAAAGGAATATTCCGATCATCTTCAGTGGCACATCAAAATGTGTCTCTGATCAACAGCAATTGGGCAATTATTCGACGGCCTATCTGACGGGCCATTTCAACGAAGAGGTTTTAAAAGTCATGATCAATTTGTTTATTTGAGCAGTACAATTACCGGCAAGCGTACCGATACAGCTTTTATACCCGACTGTGTTATCATTTTTGGGAAGATACCTGATCAATGTATCACAAAAAAAAATGATGGTACAAAAGAGCTGTACCATCATTTATCATCAATCTGTTTTTATTTATTTCTCGCCTTGTTTTACTTCTGTTTTAGGAGTAAAAATCGGATTTTTTTCATTTCCTCCGGCCATCAGATAAGCCATCAGATCTTTTAATTCTTCTTCATTCAAGCTGGTAATCAGGTTGCCAAACATGATAGAAACCGGCGAATACTTGTGCGATGCCACACTTTTCTTAGCCAATTTGATTACCGTCTCAGGCTCATAAGGGTTTTGTGAAACGAAGTACGTATTGGCATCTTCATTGGTCAATCGGCCAACCACGGTTTGCCCGTTTTTGAGGGTGAAATGCGTAGCGGCATATTGATCGGAGATAGTTTTATTGGGATCAATAATGGCCTCCAGCATATCTTTTGCCGAAAAGCGGGTACCTACCTGTGTCAGGTCCGGCCCAATGCTTCCGCCTTCGCCGCGCATGGTATGACAACGATTACAGGTTATGGCATTATACATATTTTTCCCCTGTTCGAAATTTCGATTGGTCAATCCTGCTTCGATCAATGGAAGTGCTGTTTCCATTTTCCACTGTTTGCCCGGGCCTTTAGGATACGTCAATTTCACTAAATCAAGACCGGCTTTATTCAACAATTCGCCACCCGAAAGTTTATCATAATAAGCCGTTTTATTTTCGGGAACGTTTTTCAACGCCATTTTACGGGCCCTTTCAATAAATCCAATATAGCTTCTTCCGCCTTTATAGCTAAATGCTTTGTTGAACCATTTGAAATACTTTTCGTGCAGTTCAGGTGTCCAACCGGTTTTGGCTACGCTCAGCATGGTCGCATAGAAAGTTTGTTGTGCAGGCGGCATGTGTTTTAGCATGTCAGCAATGTCCAACCCATACTGTGGATTACGCATGATCAACTCCGCAGAGGCGGTTGCCGTTGATCCTCCCGCCGTTGTGTTGGCCGGAACTTCTTTTGCCTCCAACAATGCAATTGTTTTAGCCACTGCACCCGGGGTTTCCAACGTTATTAATACTTTGCTTAAACCCCGGTTGATGTCTGCATTAGTTGCCGGATAAAAAGGATTCAGGTAAGCACCGACCTGAGTGGCTTGGGCAGCATCAGGTGCTCCCATGCGCAGCAATACCAGTTCAAATGCCCTTAATAAGTCTATTTGCTGAGATTCCGAAAGAGCTTTATAATTGATGGTCATCAGTGCCTTAAAGATGGCGCTTTTTTGGTCCGGTTTACCTTCTCTGGCCAAGGCGATCATTGCGTTGGTCAAGGCAATGGGATCTTTTTCACTGAGGGCGCGATCCTGCCATTCAGCTACCGGCTGATTCTCTACCGCCACGCGGGCAGCATAACGAATATGGCGCTCAGGATGCTTCAAATAAGGCCATGCTGTGGCAACAGCTTCTTTGTTGGGTGCACCGTGGAAGCGTTCCAGACTTTTTCTCAATTCGTTTTCCTTGTTAACAGGTGCCGCAGCTACGGGTGCCGTAGATTCAGGACCGTCATAGTAAACCCGGTATAAATCAGATTCCAAACGACGCCCTCCCGTCAGGAAGTAAAGTGCACCGTCAGGGCCAATGGCTCCATCGGTCAAAGGAAGCGGAATTCCTGACAGAAATTCTTCTCTTTCGCCGGAATACGTTGAGCCGGAAGGTTTAAGATTAATGGCGTGCATAATTCCGAAGCTCCAGTCGAAAGCCAAAAGCGTTCTTTTGTATTTGGCCGGAAACTTAGCGTCTTTCAGGTGAATAAGGTTGGTAGGTGAACCTTGTCCGATGTTTACAATGGCAGGAAGGTTATCCGGCCACGTTGCCGACCACTTAGCCGTTCCTGTTCTCCACCCAAACTCCAATCCGCTCGTCACGTGGGCAATACGCGTAGGGCGATACCACGGAAGACCAAAATCCCACTCCATATCTGAATCATACGTAAACAGATCACCTACTTCGTTAAAGGCAATATCGTAAGGGTTTCTGAAGCCGGAAGCCACCATTTCCCATTTTTTTCCTTCAGGATCAATATTCGCTATCCAACCCGCCGGCACTTTTGGCTCGGCGTCGTGCCCACGGGGGTCTTTGATCATGGGCAACAGGTTATCATCCTGCCATACGGGTGGAAGGCGATAAGTATCCATCGTCCCCGGCTGTGTAAAGTTACCCGCCACTACAAATAATGATTGTTTATCGGGCGACAAAATAATACTGTGCGGCCCGTGTTCTCCCTCACCTTTAAATGTTCTTAAAACCGTCACTTTATCAAATTGGTCATCTCCGTTGGTATCCTGCAAGCGATACAAGCCGCTTCCTCTCGAAAATTTGGCATTGCTGCGGTTATTGATCATCACATACAGACTATTGAAAGCGTACAACAGCCCCTGTGCATATCCCATGCCTACCGTGTCAGTTTCAACAGCTTTGCCGATGTTCAACTTTTCGATTTCGGTAGGTGCAGTACCGGCACCAATGGCAGGAATTTTCAAACGAAATAAGCCACCGTATTGATCCGAAACGATCATGCGTCCTTTATCGTCAAATGTCATTGAAACCCAGGAACCCTGATTATTTTCCGAGGGGCTGTATAAATGCTCGGCCTTAAACCCCGGCTGCATTTTCAACTTCTCGGTCTTAGGGTTGTCTCTTCCATTGACGGCCGGCTCAGTCTTCTGCAATATAGTGAATGACGCTGCCAGCACAAACAATGCCGCCACTGCCAGCAATTTTGGAATAGATCGGTGATTAGGGTACATAGGAATGATGTTCTGTTAAGGTGTAATTGTTGTTTAATGTATTGATAGTATTCCCGAATAGCTTATGTAGATAAATGCTCTCCTATATTTTGTCGATAATTTCAAATCACATGTATAAATAGCTTTTTACTGAATCCGTATAAACTTATTATTACAAGCCGACTTCCTTAGAAGCCGGCTTGTAATGAAAACTAACCTAAAAATTTGGTGTCAATGCTGACTCAACCGCCGGAAGACCATATACTTCGTCCAACACAGTAAAGGCATTTGGAGGAGGTACGGCACCTTTCGGGAAATAATAATCCTGAGGATTGGCTTTTATACGCGCGCCGTAAGCGGTAATTACATCTTTGGCACGGCCGGTTCTGACCAGATCAAACCAGCGTTTGTTTTCAAAAGCCAACTCAACCCTTCTCTCCTGATAAATAGCAGTGCGCATATCTGCCTGAGTTGCGGCTTTTGTAGCAGCCAATCCCGCACGAGTACGAATTTGATTTAAAAAAGTAGCGGCTTCGGCTGTTTTACCCTGTTCGTTCAAGGCTTCGGCCAAGAATAATAATACCTCAGCGTAGCGATAGACAGGAAAATTCTGACCCGTGTTGTTGTGCAAAGAGTGCGCTCTGGCGAATTTTTTGACGTAAGGATACAATTTATTTTCGCGTAGACTTTGACTCAATGTCACATAGCCAATGGAGATGTCTTTCCGTTTATCGCCTGCTTCGTACGCCGCAATAATGTCAGGAGTAGGAATGTTATTGTTTTCTCCCGAAAGCGACTGTGGGTTGGAAGTTCCCGTAATAGGCTGTAATTCAGCGGCAGTGATAGGTGTAGGAACCATACGGTAGATCAAATTGCCGTTATACCCCGCCGAACCTTCCAGGTATTGTACCTCGAAGACCGACTCAGCATTATTTTTATTGCCCGTAGTGGTCGAGAAAGCATCGTTATAGTCAGGCATCAATTTATAGCCATCATTGTTTACCACTTCCTTCATTACCGCTTCTGCATTGCTCCATTTTTTCTGAGTAAGATAAAGGTTAGCCAAAAGCGTTTTTGCCGTTCCTGAAGTAGCACGTCCTGCTTCCTGCGTTGCTTTGGGCAACAGCAATTTAGACGCCTCAAGCGCATCTTTTTCAATCTGCGTGTAGAGCTGATCGGCAGTAGCCAATGGCGATGCCGCTTCCTGACGGTTGGTGACCGGGGTTAAATGCAGCGGCGCTTTTCCAAAATAACGTACCAATTCAAAATAAGCAAACGCTCTCAGAAACAAGGCCTGGCCTTTCAAATTGTTTTTTGAAGCAGCCGGAAAATCAACCTTGTCGATCAGATCCAACACCTGATTGGCGCGGGCAATGATCTGGTAATCATAGCGGTATTGTTGAAGTACGTTATCATTGGCCGTTACTCCACCGGAAGTAGGCACCGCGAAATCGGCAATATTTTCCGTGGCATCTACCGCACCAAAAAGGATATTACGGGCATAATACGTATTGTCGGAGTGCATTTCTCCTAAGATCCACGCTCTTTCATTGAAGATAGCACGCAGCGGTACATAAGCTCCGTTGACTGCCTGCACAAAGTCTGCTTCTTTGGTGAAGAAAGTCGCCGAACTCAGCGCCGTTTCCGGCACTACGGTTAGGAAATCCTCCTTGCAGCTTATAAAAGTAAAACCTAAAAATAAACTCGTTATCAGTATCTTTTTCATTGTATAGAAAGCTAAAGATGTAAATGGAAAGGAACAATTTACCTGTTAGAAATACAGGTTCACACCAATGGAATAGGTACGTGGAACAGGATAGTTTGATAAATCAATTCCTTGGCTCAGGTTACCGCCGTCACCGTTTCCATCACCCTGCGCACTGGTTTCGGGATTTGGTCCGCCCCAATATTTGGTAAATACATATACTTGCTGTGCCGAAGCATATACCCTTGCCGAACGGAAGAATTTATTCGGAACATTAATATTGTACCCCAATGTGATGTTTTTGATGGTAAAGAATGACGCATCGGCAATAAAGTGCGTACTCATCCAGTCGCGCTCGATCCCTGTATAGTTACCGCCGCCCACTGTTGTACCGTACATCCCTTTGCCGGGGTTGGCTTCTGATCTCCAACGATCTTTTACACCTTCCACTAAGTTAAATACACCGTCAAGGTTGGCAGTGCTGTACAGGTGGCGTACCAACAACTGGTTGCCAAACGAGCCGGAACCTACGATAGACATATCCCAATTGCCATAGGTTAAGTTATTAACAATTCCATACGTAAATTTAGGGAAGGGATTACCGATAATGGTACGGTCATCTTTATCACCACCGTTGGTAATAACTCCATCACCGTTTATATCAGCAAATTTGATGGTACCCGGGGCCGAGCGACCGGGAATGATCGGAGAGTTTTTAACGTCTTCGGCGTTTTTATACAATCCAAGTCCCTGCATACCATAGAATTGACCAAACGGTTGTCCAACCTGCGTAATGTGGAAGGTTCCATACACGCGATCAATACCATCAGCCAAGGCAATCACTTTGTTGCGGTTGAATGAAATGTTCGCATTGGTTGACCATTTCAGACGTCCGGTAGTATTACGCGTATTCAAAGAGAACTCATGTCCCCAGAATTTAATCTCACCGATGTTATCATTGAAGTTAGTGAAACCTGCTTCCTGCGGGATTTGCACGCTGTAAAGCAAATTGGTGGTACGCTTAGTGTAAAAGTCATACACAAACGAGATGCGATCATTGAATAAACCTAAGTCCAAACCAAGGTCGATTTGCTTGGTGGTTTCCCAGCCTAAATTAGGGTTAGCCAATGAAGTTACTACCGCACCACTGGCTACTGTATTTCCAAATACAGAGTTGATCGTGTTGTTTATCAACGCATAAGGAGTATAGTTACCGATGTTGTTGTTTCCGATCACACCATAACTTGCTCTGACTTTCGCGAATGATATTTTAGGAATAGTTTTAAGAAAATCTTCGTCTGATATTACCCAGCCCAATGAAGCCGACGGGAAAGTACCCCAGCGGTTGTTTGCCCCAAAGCGCGATGAACCGTCGCTCCGTACTGCCGCAGTAAATAAGTACTTGCCTTTGTAATTGTAGGTCAACCGTGAAAGAAAGGAAGTCAATGCCCATTCGTTTACCCCGTTGGTCGTACCGCCACGGTTCACATTGAGGGCTCCCTGAATGGTTGGCAGTCGGTCATCGGCATACGTATCTGCCTGAACACGTGTTGATTCCTGACGGAAGCGTTGATTGGTAAAACCACCCAACAATTCAAAATTATGTTCTCCGAAACTTCTTGTATAGGTAGCCAGGTTCTCGTTCAACCAAGTAAGGTTATCGGTGCTTTGGCGAATCGAAACGGCTGTTGTCGGAATCGGCACGTTGATCGCACTGGTAGCAGTCGATGGGTTGAAGAAGAAAAATTTAGAGTTTAAAAGTTCTGCATTGAAGGTCGTTTTCAAGACCAATCCTTTGATGGGCTGGTACTGCAAATACGCATTCGTCAATACGTTGATGTTTCTGGTTTCATTCACCAATTCGTTGGCCGCTCTTACCCAGTTTGGATAGGCAAAAATGTTACCCGTACTGCCCGGAAGTTGGTTGTATTTCGTCAGTTCACCATTGGCATCATAGATCGGCATGATAGGCCAGGTGTGCAAGGCGTTGAAAAGGATACCTGTTCCGCGGTCGCCGTCTGTTCTGGGCGTATTGTCAAATACATACTGCGGAGCAAGGTTGAAACCGATCTTTATTTTATCCGATACCGTATAATCGGTGTTCAGACGAAGTGAATACCGTTTGTATGTATTGTTCAGCACTACACCATCCTGCTGAAAAACCCCGGCTACAACCGCCGTATTTACTTTTTCTTTATTGGAAGTCAGTGTCAGGTTATAGCTTTGAATAGGAGCATTGCGTAACAGGGCAGCATACCAGTCATTGTTTTTACCTTCATACTGCGATGGGTTCTGAAATTCCACCGGTACGGCCTGACCTGCATCTTCGTAGTATTCTTTTTTGAATTGGGCAAAATCCACAGCATTCAGCATCTTGATCCTTCCCCTTTCCGGCACATGCTGAACCCCAACGTAAGAGGTAAAGCTAACATTGGTCTGGCCGCTTTTCCCTCTTTTGGTCGTGATCAGCACAACCCCGTTGGCCGCTCTTGAACCGTACAATGAAGTTGAAGAAGCATCTTTAAGAACAGTAATTTCTTCGATTTCGTCGGGGTTGATGGCACCGATACTACCCGTGATCGGAAAACCGTCCACGACATATAAAGGCTCGCTACCCGCCGAAACTGACAATTGACCCCGGATACGAACCGACATCCCCTGACCGGGTTTTCCGGTAGTTTGGTTGATCTGAACGCCCGCCAACTGTCCCTGCAATTTTTGAGTAACCTGAGAGGCCGGAATGTCTTTGATCTCTTTGCTGCCAATGGTCTGAACAGCACCGGTCACTTCTTTTTTCACCTGATTACCATACCCCACGACCACGATCTCATTCAAAACCTTGTCGGAGGCTTCCATGGTAATATTCACTGATTCCTGCGAACCAACCACTATTTCTTTGGCGGTATAGCCAATGTAACTGAAAACCAATGTTGCGTTTCTTGGGGCATCTATCTTATAGCTACCCTCAGAGTCTGTTGTGGTACCGCGAGTTGTGCTTTTAACGAATACGTTCACACCAACCAATGCTTCGCCATCTTGACCCGTTACTTTTCCCTTGACCGATTGTAGTTGTTGTGCAAAAGAAGTGGATGTAAAAAGTAAAACCAGCGCCAGTAAACAATAGGTCCGGAATTTACTCTTGTGCAGAATAAATTTTCTTTTCATAAGAAAATGATTTTAGAAGTTAAGTAGATAGATAATATGTAGAGAGGCTCATAAAATAAAAATATAAATCCCTTCTATTGTACAAATATTTAAAAGTCCTGCAAAACAACTATCCTATGCCATCCTGCAAAAGTCAAAACTTACCCTTAAATTATCCTAGAGAAGAATAATGATGAAAGTCTATCAAGATCCATCCACACTGTATTTGGAAAGCAGAAGCTGTACTCAAAGCTTTTTCCCAGCTCAGTTGAAGCAAAAAAGCCCTTTAAAGAAAGCAATCGCCTTCCTTAAAGAGTTATAAATCAAACAATTACGTTACTCTCCGAAGTTATTGATACCTGCTGAACAGAGGTATTAAAGCCTGTAGCCAAGGAAATAGTCGACCCTAAAACTGTTCGTAACTTTCGGCCTTTTTCTTTTATTTTTTTTAATAAAGCGCCTTACATCATTGGTATATGCTCTTATGGTATTCCACAGGTTAGGGCTGTTTTTCGTTATATTTACTTCATAAAAGTCGCTACATTGTCTTTAGTGACCAGTTGGAAAGGAATAAGTACCTCCTTTTCGAAGGCTTGTCCTTTCGAAATTTTTACGGCAGTTTCTATCGCTTTAGCCCCCTGTTGCTGCGCATTTTGAAAAACAGTGGCATCCAATGTGCCTTTTTTGACAGCCTGCAAAGCGTCCGGGATCGCATCAATGCTGACCACAACGACCTTATCTTTCATACCCGCCGCCGTCAGGGCATTGACTGCTCCCATGCCCATTTCATCGTTTTGGGCAAATACCGCATTGATGTCTTTGCCGTAAGATTGTATCCAGTTTTCCATTAATGACATGGACTTAGCACGATCCCATTCTCCTGTTTGGTGAGCGATCAGTTTCAACCCGGGATATTGTTTAAGGATTTCGCGCGCTCCCTGCTCGCGTTTGATCTGTGCTGCCTGTCCCATATAACCGTGCATCATGACCACATTTCCTTTGCCCCCCAGTTTTTCGGCAATAAATTTCATGGCGATCCTACCCGATTCTACATCGTCTGACCCTACAAAAGCGGTTGGTTTTGTGGCCGTTTCTGAGTTAACATTGATAATGGGAATCTTAGCGGCCAAGGCTTTGGTCACCGCCGGTGAGCTTGCTTCAACTTCGCAGGGATTCATGACAATAGCGTCTACTTTTTGGGCAATAAAGCTTTCGACTTGCTCAATTTGCTTCAAAGCCGAGCGTTCGGCATCGACGGTGATCAATTCAACGCCCAATTCCTTGGCTTTTTTCTCCATCTCGTCGCTGACATTGACGATAAATTCATTCTGCATACTCAGCATCGTGACACCAATAACCATTTTTTTCTCACCACTCTCCTGCCCTTTCTCATTCGTTTGGCTACATCCCGACAGCAATGCCAAAGCAATCAATCCAATATATACTCTTTTCATTTTTAGTTATTTACCGGGTTTATATCATTTCTTAAACTATATAAGGAATTAAGCAAAACAGGCTTTCTACATTTTGTTTACAAACTATTGATAATCAATTAAACTCTTTAGTTACTTAGGTGATATTATTTTAATTGCTTCTTCAACATTACTTTAAATCACTCACTTGATGTTTGCCGTCCCGGATGGGGTCAAACATATTAAGCAAAATTCAGAACAGCTTTCCTATATTAACTTATACGCCTTATATGGTAAATTTTATCGCTGCGCTGCCGACTGATTCCAACTATCCAATACCACCGCCCCAATGATAATAGCGCCCATTACTACCTGCTGATAATACGATGTAACATTAAGCAAGTCCAGGCCATTACTGATCACGCCGATCAACAAAGCACCAATGAGCGTTCCGGTCATGGTGCCCGTTCCGCCCGAAGTGCTTGTTCCACCAATGATCGCCGCCGCAATGGCATCCAATTCAAAACCGGCACCTGCATTAGGCTGACCCGTCGTAATTCGGGAAGTTAACAGTATACCCGCCAAAGCAGCCAGTCCGCCGCATATCGTATAAACTGCCATTTTGACTTTATTTACTCGAATTCCCGAAGCTTTTGCGGCCTGCTCATTGCCCCCGACAGCGTAGATATAGCGTCCTAAAACAGTCTTTTTAAGCACCACTGAACAGATTATAAACGCCACAATGAGGATGATAATAGGAACAGGAATCCCAAAAGGGGCACCACCACCGATAAAATTGAACGAATCGGAAAGGTTGGAAACAGGGCGACCTTTGCTCAATATCAACGCCAGTCCCCGACCAATCGTCATGGTGCCGAGCGTGACAATAAACGGCGGCACTTTACTTTTCGTAATGATCGTTCCGTTGAACGCTCCCATGAAAACACCCGCCAATAAACCCGCCAAAACAGGCACCACGACCGGATAATCGTCCGGATGAGCTAACAACGATGCCACAATTCCCGTCACGGCAACCATTGAACCCAAAGAAAGGTCGATGCCACCCGTAATGATGACAAACGTAACCCCAAACGCCAGTAGTGCGTTGATAGACACCTGCGTAATGATGATGGTCCAATTGGAAACGGTCAGAAATTTGGGTGTGATAAACGATAAAACAAGACAGATCAACACAAAAGCAATAAAAATCCCGTATTGACCTAAGCCTTTTGCCTGTCGTTTGGTCGAATCTCCCAATTGTGTAAAGTATTTATTCATTTTACCGCGTTTGAAATGCTCTTGGTGTTTGGTTTAGAGTTTGATTTTGCCCTTTTTTGGGAAATTTCAACATTGAATTTTTCGAAAACTGTCGGTTGTGAGCAACCGACTGCACAGTGGGGTCGGTTACTCATAACCGACAGTAACTAACCTTCTCAAAGTCAATGCTGCATTGCAAATTGCATGATTGTTTCCTGGGTGGCATTTTCTTTCGAAAGCAGAGCGGTTTGTTTCCCTTTGGACAGTACCATAATTCGGTCGCTCATTCCCACTATTTCCGGCAACTCTGACGAAATCATGATGACCGCAATGCCTTTGGCCGTTAGTTCATGGATCAATTTATAAATCTCATGTTTGGCTCCGATATCGATTCCCCGCGTAGGTTCGTCCAAAATAATGATCTCCGGCGCTGCAAGAAGCACTTTCCCGATGACCACTTTCTGTTGATTTCCTCCGCTTAGGTAGGTCACTTTTTGGTCCATGCCGGTTGCTTTAATGCGTAGGTCCTTCATCATCTTAGTGGCAATCGCGCTTTCGCTTCCGCTCTGAATAAATCCTCCTTTTGCATGATTCGAAAGGCTTGCCAAACTGATGTTGTGCTTTACCGACAAGCCGGGGATAAAACCCAATCCTTTTCGGTCTTCGCTTACGTAGCCAATGCCGTTTTTGATGGCGTCCTGCGGCGATTTTATGGTTACCTTTTCTTGTTTTATGAAAATCTCACCGTCGGTAAAAACATCCAATCCGAAAATGGCGCGGGCTATTTCGGTGCGACCGGCGCCCATCAATCCGGCAATCCCGAGTACTTCCCCCGCGTGAACGTCAAACGTAATATTCGAAAAACTACCGCGTCGCCCAAGGTTTTTAACGGACAACAGCACCTTTCCTTTAGGCGTTGTATTTGCCGCAAAAAGAGTATCAATTTCTCTGCCCACCATCATTTTGATCAGGTCAGCCTTATTGAGTTCCGCTGCGGGCTTTGTGCCGATGTATTTCCCATCCCTCAATACCGTGATCGTATCGGCGATTTGGAAGATCTCATCCATTTTATGAGAGATATAAACAACGGCTACTCCTTTGGCTTTCAGGTCTTTGATGATTTCAAAAAGTATCGTCACTTCTCTATCTGAAATGGCCGATGTGGGTTCATCCATGATGATCACCTTCGCATTGTTAGAGATGGCTTTGGCGATCTCTACCATTTGCATTTCGGCCACACTGAGGTATTTCATCTTGGTGGTGGGGCTTATCGCCACGCCCATCTGTTGCAGAAGTATTTCTGCCTGCCGGTTAATGTCTTTGTCGTTCAGCCAAGTTGAGAGCCATTGGGTAGATTCTCGTCCCAAAAAGATATTCTGCGCAACGGTCAATTCAGGTACGATCAGAATTTCCTGATGAATCATCGAAATGCCTTTTTTCAACACCTCATTGACATCGTTATTTTTTAATTCGCTTCCTTCAAAAAGAATTTCGCCGGCATCGGGAGTTAGCAGGCCGATCAAAATCTTCATGAAGGTT
Organism: Runella sp.; assembly: GCF_965279615.1. NCBI lineage: Bacteria > Pseudomonadati > Bacteroidota > Cytophagia > Cytophagales > Spirosomataceae > Runella > Runella sp. Next base: position 3,043,747 of record NZ_OZ257252.1, read on the forward strand.
GACTTACCGGCGCCATTCTCCCCCATCAGCGCATGTACTTCTCCTTTGCGCACGTTCAATTGCACATTGTCAAGCGCTTTTACGCCCGAAAATGCTTTGGTAAGTCCGTGTACTTGGAGGATGTAATCAGGATATAGGGTCATGTAAAGGCAGCCCTTTATGGTAAAATTAGTTTAGTAAGAATGAAAATAGGGCAAATTACTCATTACAGGAGCATAAATTGAAGCAACGATAAACAAGATTAGATTGGCGGTGATAATACTATCAAAGGCTGAAATGAAGGTTTTAGTAAAATAGTTGGGCTTTTCTATCAGCTCAGACTTCAATAAGCGACCGACCTATCATTCTCTGAATTTGCGTTAATTTGGAGAATAGCAAAGTTGAGCGGCATTGCCCATAGACAAATAGCTACGAAATAGAATAGGCTCATGGCAATCATCGTGTTACAAACACGCTTTATATAGAAAGGTCGAAGTCACCCTTTGGAAGACTTCGACCAACGGGGAAGTTACTAAAATATTCATTAATAAATGAATAAAAGTCAGCATATAATTGACATCTTTGTATGAATAATGCAGAACAGAGACATGAACGCGGTACCGGCAAAACATAAAAAAACGACAGCTAAAAACGCCTCACCTTCCGTCTTCGATATAATGAAACGTAAGTTGGAGGATAAAGAAGCTATTGACAGGTATTACAGGGGGGAAATCACCTTAGAAGAATTGTATGCAAGAGGAATTAAGTTCGTACAACCCCTATAAGTACGAAGGAAAGAGTAGTACGAATGCCTTAGATTATACTTTTGTTACTGACTTTGGAATCAAATATCAGGTTTACTTCATTCATTCTCAGGGCGATTTTCCGGCACATCCCCACTTAGACAATCATACTTACACCTTTGGATTTGGCCCATCGGTTGACCATTCTATTCTCCTACCACCGACTCCAAAATCCGGAATTGACCCAAGGGTAAAAGACACCATTATAGACATTCTGCGAAAGATATTACAGGGTGATAAGGACATAGCATTAATGTACATCTGCTCATCGGGTGGAGACAGGCAATCAGCAGCACGAAATAGAGTATTCAGCGCATGGTTACGCGAGAAAGACCCGAAAGCGCTGTTTGGCTTGCAAATAACAGCCTATAACTTAAAAGTTGATAATACCTATATGTCTGTTTTGGTACGTGATGACAATGAATATTACACCGATTTTAAAGAGGCTATCGCTATTTTCAGAGATCAGATAAAGAATAAATAGTAGTCTCTCATTACACGAAAAACAGCATTTCCAGCCCTCCTCGTGTTAAAAGCACTTTGTTTACAAAAGGTCCAAATCACCCTTTGGAAGACTTCGGCCTACTTTGTCATGCCGTAGGCATCTAAATCCTTTTTTTCTCCAAAATGAAAGTACTGTGGGACGCAGCCCATGGAGAAAGAAGCAAATGTAGATAAGCAAAAACGGCCGGAAGCCTTGTCATATTCATCACTCGCGGGACGCGAGCAACTGCGGGGATACAGCCTAATCTAGCTGGCTCTATTACTATTCTTTTATATTTAGAAATTCTTTTGCTTTGTTTATTCTTTGTAATGTACTGCTGGCCATTACACTGGATAAATTTTGAATTTCGTCTTTATATTGCTCTAATTCTATTAGTTTACTCCACATCTTTTCTTTTTCTAAATGTTTAGATAAAGAAGGTATAAGAGTTTTTGGAAAAACATGGTTTAAGCCATCAAATTTCGGTGTTATTTTGGTTAACTCTTTGATTTCTTGATGAATTTTTAGAGCATTTAATGAATTTTCTATTGATGCTGGTTTTTCCTTTAGAAGGATACTTAAGCGCTCTTTACGTCTTATAATTTCATGTATCATGTTAATTGTGTCTTCTGGCATCCCAACTGGTATATAAACATCTCCTCCCCAAATGTTATTATAATTATCATATCCTATTATTCCCCAACATAATATTTTCCCACTGTGCCATTTTTTAATAGAATCATCTAATCTTTTGTTGTTTTTAGGCGTATATCCTAATTGTTTGCCATCGTTTCTAAAAATAGCAACTGCATATTTATCATGATAATTATCTTCACAAATTGCATGGCCTACAAAAAAGCCGGTATCACTCTCAGTAATATTTTCTCTAAAACGTATCCCTCGAATAGCAAAATGTCTAATCTCTATGGTTTTGTATAGTAATTCTTCTATATGATTATTGTAGTAATCTGAATTAAAATGGCTGTTTACATTATTAGATTGTAAACTAAAATCTACTTTTATTTTTTCTAAAATAGGTTCCGATTTGCTTTGGGATAACAATTCCTCTGTATCTTTATTGTGGTAACCAGAACTAAAATAGCTGTTTAAATTATTAGATGGCAAATTGGCAATTTCTTCTTTTTTATATATAAGATATTTCGAAACATTTTGTTTATTTTTTTTCGACTTGCTTAATATATAAAACAAAGTTATTATAAATAAGAGTAATCCAATTAAGTATAACATGATTGTTTTGATTGATACATTTTAGGAAAATATCTATTTTTTTAATAAAAGCTCGATTTTAAATCATTTTAATCTGAAAAAATAAAAGTACATATAAAAAACTGATAATTGAAATTAAGGTGTAAGTTCTATAACCATTTTTAATGGAACATTTTTCCAGATACGAAAACTTATCAAGCGGCGCTCTCAAACAAAAAAAGCGCGAGGCAATGCCCCGCGCTTCGTGTATAAAAAGACATTAAAATATTACCCAATCGCTTCCGCACCCGTATCTTTCCAGCTTCTTGAATTCGCTGAATCAATCACTGCTTCGCATACTTTTTGGGTTTGTAAGGCATCTCTGAATGTAGGGCCGCAAGGCTCGCCGGTTTCTAAGCTTTTCAGGAAATCAGCCACTTGGTGAATAAAGCTGTGCTCATAGCCGATGCCGCAGCCCGGAATCCACCAACGATTCATGTAGGGTTGATCGCCGTCGGTGACGTGAATGGAGCGCCAGCCGCGTACGATGGATTCATCGTTGTGGTCGAAATATTCAAGCCGGTTCAAATCATGCAAATCCCAACGAATGGACGCATGTTCGCCGTTGATCTCAAAGGTATAAAGTGCTTTGTGGCCGCGTGCATAACGGGTTGATTCAAACAAACCTAAAGAACCATTGGCAAAATGGCAATGGAAAAGGCAGGCATCGTCGATACCCACGGGCTGTACTTTACCAGTCACCTGGTGCATCCGTTCCTTCACAAAAGTTTCGGTCATGGCCGAAACGTCGGTGATGGCGCCGTTGAGCCACATGGCTGTGTCGATACAGTGCGCGAGCAGATCGCCCGTTACGCCCGAACCGGCCGAATCTACGTCCATACGCCACAAGCCCGTTCCGCCCTGCGGCAAGTCGGCATTGATGGTCCAGTCCTGCAAGAAGTTGGCGCGATAGTGAAATATCTTGCCCAATTTGCCCGAATCTACGATCTGTTTGGCCAACGTTACGGCAGGAATACGACGGTAGTTGTACCAAACGGTTGTTTTAACGCCCGCTTTCTCGGCAGCTTCCACCATTGTTTCTCCTTCGGCCAACGTCCGGGCCAATGGTTTTTCGCAGAGGATCATTTTCCCGGCGGCAGCGGCGGCAAGCGCAATTTCGGCGTGGCTATCGTTTGGCGTACAAATATCGACGGCATCAATATCATCGCGGGCGACGAGCGCTTTCCAATCCGTTTCAAACGATTCAAAACCCCACTGCTCGGCAAATGCCTGTACTTTTTCGGCATTGCGTGAGCAAACGGCCTTCAATACCGGCCGATATTCCAATTCAGGGAAAAAATTTGCAATGCGATTATAGCCATTGGAATGAGTACGGCCCATAAGACCTGTTCCCACCAACCCAATTCTTATTTCTTTTTTAGTTGACATAATGAATGTTTTTTTGTCAAATTTTTATAGAAAACAACTACTGATTCGTCGCTTTTAGATGCCTCCGGCATGACAAAACAGTTTTATGCTTCGTACCAGCCGTGCGCTTTACGCACCTTGATCATCACTGCCAGAATATCATTCCAGGTTTGCTGCTTGGTCATTACCTCGTTGGCAAACATACAGCCATCCCAACAGATGTGTTTGAAGGCTTTGGTCAACTCGCCGCTTTCGTCGCGAAGCCAAAGACCGGCATCATGAACAACGTCTAATTTTCCGTTGGGGTCAGTCGCCAGGCAGTGACGGCCCGTTTTATCGTGAGAGCCGGTTCCGTGTACCGTTCCGTCGTTTTGGGCTACGTGAAAATCAATGGTCCAAGGACGGAGTGCAGCGGTTAATTTTTTCAAACCGTCTAAGAACGTTTCGCGATCACCCCATTGAAAGTCTTCGGGTAAGATACGATGCTCAGGCGCATTGTATCCCAGCAAATACAAAGTGGTATGCGACATATCGGCCTGAAAACCCATGTTAGGACGGTCTACCGCTTCCAACGTATCAAGCATATCTTTCCAACTGTGCATTCCGCCCCAGCAAATTTCCCCTTCGGCAGCGAGGCGCTCACCGTATCCGGCGGCTATATCGCAGGCTTCGCGGAAGGTTTCAGCGATAAGTTTGGTGTTTCCGGCAGGATTAACGGCCCACGCCTGCGGGCTGCTTGCGGAATCAACCCGAACGATACCGTTGGGACGAATGCCCAATTCACGCAGTTTTTGGCCGATATGGCACGATTTACGCACCATTTCCACAAATTGAGCGCGCTCTTCTTTGCTTCCCATGGCAGGGCCACCCCAAATAGGAGCTACCAAACTGCCGATCTCAAGACCGTGAGCAGCTACTTTATCGGCCAATCGTTTGATGCCGTCATCTGAAATATCAAGGTCATAATGTGGGTCAAAAAGCCCAAGATCGACTCCATCAAATTTTACACCGTCTACTTCCGCAGCGGCGGTCATTTCCAACATGGTATCAAGTGGAATAGGCGGTTCTGAATCGGGGCCTTTTCCTACAATACCGGGCCAAGTGGCATTGTGGAGTTTAGGATAATTATTCTCCGGCATGTTGTTTAAAAGATTAAAGGTTAATAGTGAAGTTAAGTGTTATCTGTGTATGTGTTAACCCGTACTATTCACCACAAAGAGCATTAAGAAAACACAAAGCAAACTCTACTGTATTACTCATTGCGCGATTCATTATGTCCTTTGTGGCTAATAAAACAGCTTCTTATTATACGAATAACTGCTATCGGATAACTTGAATTTTAAAAATTACAGGACCAGATCAGGGTTATTTGGGCCAAAGTGTTTCAGGATCACGATCGGGTCATTGGCCGACGGATTGCTGATGGTAACACCTTCTTTGGCAGCGGCTTCGCTCACAAAGAACTCATCGTTGGTGAGTTGTCCGTAGCGTATCAGCGCCGGTGTTTCAATGTCCCAAACGCCGAACTTGCCATGGCCCTGCATCACAATGATGCCATACGCCGCAGCGTCTTTGATGGTGACGGTCTGTCCGGGGAATACGGTCAGTTCTTTGGCACTGAATGCCTCCGAACGGTAGCAAACCCACACTTCGCTGTAGCCTTCCGCTTCCATTTCTGCCACATCTTTGACCGGTTTGGGGCGCATAAACCGTGTTTCCAACAAATTTGGATTCGTGTTGAGATCCCAGTCAATGACTTCCATCAATTGGTCATAATCGCCGATGCGGTCAGGAGGTGTACCATTCCACAACAATTCTTCGGGAATAATGGCCTCATTGACCAATGATTGATACATCGCAAATACGTCAGAGGCTTTTTGCGGCTCATACGTACATAAGCTTCCCGGTGCGTGGAGCATGCCCGGAGGCACATCCCAGCCCGTACCCGGAATCAACGGGAAGGCCTGTGAATACATCGTGATTTTATTGTCGCCTTTGGTAAAGTTCATCAGGCATTCTTTGATCTGCTCTTTGGTGGTACCGGGCGCAATGCCGAAGAATGTATAGGGAAAATCGCCGCCGTGGTTGTTGAGTTGCGGTGGATAATAGTACGCCTCAGGCTTGCCCAATTGGCCGATCTTAGCCGCTTCTTCGTCATTGTGGTGAATATGGTGAGGAAGAGGCCCCATGTTATCAAAGAATTTTGAATACATTGGCCAACTTTGGTACTCATCCCACAGACGGTCGCCGATGATCTCGCCTTTGAGCTCATCAATGGCATCTTTTAATAAGAATTGCTCGGTTTTATCACCGTCCTGCAACACTACTTTGCTCAAGCCTTCATGCTCCCCCGTCAGAGGACCGTTTTTAGCGGGTGTTGTTGATGACAACCAACGTTCGTCAATACCACCACGCACACCTCCCAACACGTAATAATCGTCGGGGTGTAATTTGATTCGTCGTCCGGGTACGCAAAATGAGCGAGGAACCCACGTAGGTGCCAAGCGTAAAATCCCTTTTCCCTGTTCTAAGGCTTTCGCTGCTAAACTTACATTTGCCATTTTTTCCATAAAGTGCTCACGCACAAGTTAAGAGTTGATTGTTATTCGTTATTATTTTCATTTGATCCCGTACCTTGGGGGCAGATAATCGAAAACCTGTAGGGGCGGGGCCCCTACGGAGTTACAATGTCAAAACCTCAATTTCCAGATCATAGCTGCGGCGTTCGCCGGGCGCTAAATGAATAAGCGTATTTTGTTCCCTTGCCTTCGCCTGCCCGATGGGCGGATTGGTGCCGGGTTCTATGCCCGTTACGTATTCGCCTTTGCCCCAATGTTGCCAATTGGTCATCCACGGCAGTTGGCTTTTCTGAAAACGCAGCCCGACTTCAAGGCCAAGGGTTGAGTTTCGCAAACCACAATGGCATATTCCGTCGGCATCTGCATCAATATCAATAAAGGCGGCTTCTTCTCCTCCTCCGCTGTGCTCGTCTAATGGTGCAGGACACGTTTTAAAATCATTTCCTTCCCTGAAAATAGGATTATTGGGATCATTATCTCGTGATTTCCACGAACCTTGCCATACGATCTCGGTTCCTTCGTCTACCAACGGCCACCCAAAATTGCAGTGGTACAGCATCATGTGCGGCGTTGCGGTATTGGCCCGATTCAGTACTTCGTCATGAATCCGAATTTTCGCCTCGCCCAAGGTGCCTGAAATGGTTCTTCTCAATTCCAATATCGGTCCGAAAACCTGCGTCTGTTTGATAATTCCCGTGATGCTCATGTCCATTTTTCCCGCTACAGGGTCGGGTTGGATAATGGATTCTATTTCAGCGGGAATGTTGCTCACCAATCCGTGCAGCCCTCGTTCACCATAGGCATCTGATTCCGGCCCACCCACGTGCGATAAGCCGCAGGTCGTTAGGAGCCCGCCGCCAAAGGTGCGAATCCATTCTATTCCTTGGTTGGAAAAAGGTTGCGGCGGCATGATTCCTGCATGACTCAACCACGCCAAGCTATGCTGATTATAGAATGCATCAGCGATGTCCATCGCACGATCAATGACTATTTTATACCGTAATCCCGTTCCGGTATTGATCCAGGCGATACGGGTTCCTTTGCCCAAACCATTGTCTATGACAGACGTCTCAATCCCTCCCAATTGCGCCGCATTCGAAAGTTTGTTTGTCCAAGGTTGAGCCGTTATAGTTGTCTGATTCATAGAAAGTCATTGCAGTTAAATTCAACGATCAACGTTGGAAAAAGCCTTCCGAAAACCGTTTTTAATGTAATTTTTACTTAAATCTTGCTTTTACTGTATGCCAATTAATGTTCCAATAACCACTTTTTGACCCGTGGATTAAAATCTTCCAATTGCTCAAAATGAAAGATATGGCCGGCTTTTTCGTATAAGAAAAGTTCGGCATTCGGTATAGCCGCCGTTACTTCTTCCGCCATCCAGACCGGGGTGAATATATCTTCTCGGCCGCCAATGACCAACGTCGGTTGGGTTACGCCGGGGAGTTGAGTCAGGGCGTTGTGCGTAATGCACGCCGCTGCCTGCCCTTCCAATCCGTGAAGAGGTTGCGGGAAAGGGTCAACGGCCGCCTGATTTCGACCCGCTTCCAATTCGGCCGCAACCTGTTCATTATCCCAGGAAGCTTTCGAATAGATCAATTGCTGAATATACAGGCTGAATTCTTCGGGTCGGAATCGGGCTTTGCAATGCATCATGTGCTGAAAAATGGCTTTAGCGGCATTGTCGCAACGCGCCCAAGGGCACATCAGCACCAAAGAGCGCACTTTTTCGGGGTGACGAATGGCCAACTGCTGCGCAATGGTACTGCCCATAGAGCAACCTATCACATGCACATTTTCCAGTTGAAGTGCATCCAATAATCCGGCATAATCATCGGCCATCTGTTCAGTGGTATACGGCCCGGAAGGTTTATCCGACAAGCCTACGCCCCGATTATCCCCGATGATACATCGAAAATCTTTTTCCCAATACGAGGCGTGCGGCTCCCACACCGAGCCCGGAGCAGTGATACCCATGATCAGCAGGAGTGGCTCCGCCGAGCTTGGCCCGCGTTCTTCGTAATAGAAATTGATTCCGTTGGTTTGTACAAAAGGCATGTTATTTCTGATTGACGAATGACGATTTTCGGATTTAAAACCTGTTTTGGTAATGAGTCTTATTTTAAGCCGGGAATTAAATCATTTATGATCCAACGACCATCGTGCAAGGTTACAAAATCAGGATCGTCCAGTGCTTCTTTTCCTTCGTCCTCACAAATGATCCAGCCGCTATAATTGATGTCTTTCAACCACTGCGTAATCGACAAAAGATCTACTTTGCCACTGCCCATAAGGGTAAATTCAGGATTTCCGTCCCAATCTTTGTAATGCACATGATTGATCAACGACGCGTATTCTTTCATCTTTGAGAGCGGGTCCATATCACCGTTGATGATGTGACCCACGTCAGGCGTCCACCCCGTCACGGTCGTATCCAATGATTCCAACACCACTTTGTAATCTTCTTCGGTACGAATAATGGAAGTATGCGGAGAATTTGGGTGAAAGCTGCAAGGCACGCCCTTTTCTTTTGCCCGGGCCGAAACTGTATTTACGATGTTCACCAAACTGCGACGGCGCTCTTCCAAATTATGACGACCCGTTGGTATTTGTACCGTATTGAGTACTGCACCGGGAAAGCGTTCCAGCAAACTGATGGCGTTGTTGGCAATCAGGCGCTCATTGTGCGTTTCTTCCGCTCCGTTCCATTCCAATGCCAAGGCCACGGCGGCCAATTCGATACCCTGTTCTTTCAATTTTGCTTCCAAACGGTCCGGGTCAACCAATTCTCCCATCCAGGTAAAAATGGGTTGAATTCCCGTAAAACCTGCCTGTGCGATGATCTCGATCATGTGGCCCAGACGCCCCTGATGCGTGGTACCGTTACCGCTCATGAACCAAGTATAGACCTCAGACCCAAAGCGAAAAGGAAGTTTTTCTGACATATTCGTTATTGTGTGTTTATAAGCTGAAATGATGGGTTTTTATTTTTTCTTTACAATTTCGCCGGGCATGATCAATGAGTCCCATCCTGCCAGATCGGCCGGTTTTACGTTGGCTTTATACCCGTTAAAGTTGAACGTAGTTGGTTTGTACGGCCCCACAAACTCAATGGAGTTATTGGCTTTGATCTCTTTTTCCATCCCCATTGCCCAAAAAGCCGCATTCAGCGCCATGCGCCGAAAACCTTCGTTTAATATATCTTCCGAAGCTCCGTGAGTAGTAACAAAAGCGCGACCGGAAGGCCCCGACTCCACGGAATAAGTGCGTGTCCAAGCCACAGGCAGCAACTCTTTGGTTTTGTCGGGTTCGGCGTCGGGGGTCATGCCGTTCAGGACTTGGCCGCGTGCGATCACCGTTGCTCCGTTAGGGTAAGCGGTATAGCCGCCGGATTGTGTCGACATGTCTTTTACGCCCCGCAAAATAGGATGGTCTTTTTGGGCTTCTTCCGGAATAATTTTTGATGCCTGTTTGTGATTGGTACCGTAGTGAGAAACCCAGGTTTCACCCAATACCAATTCACCGAAACCGTCTTTCCAAGCACTTTTTTCGCCTTTATAATCCCACGAATAATGCTCCCATTTCGTATTTCCTTTATTGCTGAAGGCATGCGTAGACGTGCGAAAAGCCACAATCGGACCTCCACGCCGAATGTATTTATCAAAATGCTGCATTTCCTCATCTCCAAAATTTGAAAACCGGGTGAACAGCACCATCAGATCAGCTTTGTCCAACACATCCAACCCTTTGAGATCAGAACTGCCGGGCAATATGTATCCATTATCGTCAAGTCCAAAAACCACCGTACACGTAAATCCGTAACGCTTGGCCAGAATTCTGGCCAAAGCAGGTAACGACTCCTCGCTGCGGTATTCGTGATCGGAAGTAATAAAAACAATATTTTTCCCAAGTCCCGGACCTTTTTCTCCTTTGTAAACGATTCGATAATCAGTTACATCCTGTTTCGACACCGATTCTCTTTTGTAAGTAAAACCGACGCTGAAAAAGATAATACCAACAAACAGCAGTAAATGCTCCAAATTCTTCATAAAGGGGCAGAAAAGAGGATTAGATCACAGATTATGCCTGATGCACATTTCTTGGATAAATTTGAGACCGTTTTCGGCAATGTGCCAAGGGTCGTTGTACTCACGCCATACGCCAATGCTATTGGCAAAACCCGGATCATTTCTGGAAAAAGCTTCGATTGTCAGCCAGCCTTTGTAGTTGATAGCTGCTAATCCCGCAAAGGCATCATCCCAAGGAATGTGACCATCGCCGGGAGTACCGCGGTCGTTTTCACTAATGTGTACGTGGCTCAATATGGGGGAAACAGTCTGAAGTGCAAGTGCATATTTTTTCTCTTCAATGTTGGCGTGGTGCGTATCAAACATGGCTCTTACGTTCGAATGATCGGCCATTGTCACCAATTTAGTCAGCTGCGACATGGTGTTGCACAAATAACACTCAAAACGGTTGAGTGCTTCAAGCGCCAAAACGATATTGGCCTGTGCGGCGTGTTCCCCGGCTGCGTGTAATATTTCAGCACCCCATGCATATTCTTCGTCCAATGCCGGATGCGCCGCAAAATGGGCATGAGCCGAATGAAAAGGCCCACACAATACGGTGGCATTCAAATCGTGTGCACGATCAATAGACCATTTAATGCGATCCAAGCCTTTGGTCCGGGTTATTGCTGATTCACTGATGGGGTTCTCTGCGGCACCAACTACCGTGACAGCCGTCACTTCCAGACCCAAATCGCGACTATAATCTCCCACTTTTTTGTAAGCTGCTTCTTCAGGCGACCCTACAAAAAACTCGACTCCATCATATCCAACTTCTTTTAATCGAGCAATAATCGGGAACAATTCATCTGACATTCCGGCCGACCAAGCCAGCACATTAAATCCAATTTTATTCATGGGACACTAGAGTTGCTTTAAACGGAGATTACGATACTGTACTTTCATGGGTGGTCCCACGTGTACCTGTACCCCTAGAAGTCCCTTTGACTTGCCATTTACTGCATCATTGTCGGTGACATCGCTCATTAAAACGCCATTTATATAATGCTGAAGGCGGTTTCCTTTGACAATCAGGTGAAACTCATTCCAATCTTCGCCTTTAATTAAGGTCTTCAACGAATCCGAACTTCCCAACGAACCCGTCACGCTCAGATCGGTCCAGGCATTGCTTTTTACTTTTGCCCGTACTGCTTCAGGCGTAAAAGTGCCGGTTTGAGGATTGATCGTTGTTTTTTGACCACGATAGGCCAACGTTGTTCTTTTGCGTTCTTCATAATTTTGGCCGGTATAACGGTTATTTCCGTCGATATCTGCCTGATACCCTCTTAACGCAAAAGGCACATCCGTCAAACGGTCGCTGCGGTAATTGATGCCTGAGTTACCTGCTTTTGTGATGTTAAACTCTCCTTTCAACTCAAAATCGGCGGGTTCTCCGCCTTTCCAAATGATGAAAGAGTTGGTCTTGAGTAATGTACTTGGCGTGATCTCGCCTACTAAATTGCCGTTTTCAACTCGCCAATAAACGGGATCACCCTCCCATCCATTCAGCGTTTTACCGTCAAATATCTGAACAAATCCGTCTTTCTTACCTTGAGCTGTGGAGGATACTTTACAACTCCCGCATACTAATACCAAGAGAATCAAGCCTGCATGAAAATAATTGAGATTGTGTGTTTTTATCATTTGAATTCGTCGTTGAAAGGTTTGTGTTTCTATTCTGACAGGGTTTTCCGCCTTAGAGGGCTTTTGCTTCAACATCTCAATAAGAGTCAAAACTATATTCAAATATTTCTAAAAAGTGTATTAAATACTATCCTATACCTACCTGCTCAATTATGCTTTTAAAAGTGCATAACAAGGCTCTCTCTGTTTTGAGACTGATAACCAATACATTATCCAACTTTTAGATAAATTTACTTTGCACTCCCAAAGTACATGAAGGAATGTTTGGGCCAAAATCCATTCTGTTTTGTTTTATTCTTTATTTTCCAAATGTCGGTCTTATTCTTATGGTCATGTAAGGACGTCGCGTTATTTCTCTACGCATCAAAATGATTTTCAGGCCACTGCTTTTTCTTTTTATAAGTTGCAACAAAGCACTTATAAGCCAAAAGCGCCCCGGGTTTCGGGGCGCTTTTGGCTTATAAGTTTATTCGGTAAGTTACATTAAATCCTATTACTGTATTTTGCTATTTTTTGAAATAATTCTTTGGGGTTAAATGGCTTTGTAACATAATCATTCATTCCTACCTGAAACGCGCGGTCCTGATTGCTGAGCGTTGCCGAGGCCGTCAGGGCAATGATGGGAATATTGGCATCTTTTTCTCTGATCTTTGCCGTTGCCGTGTAGCCATCCATTTGCGGCATCTGAATATCCATCAGGATCACATCATATTTCCCCGTTTCATACTTGTCTACGGCTATTTGCCCGTTTTCAGCCACGTCCAGCATGATTTGCCACCTTTCCAAAAATTTAGTGGCTACTTTTACATTTACGGGGTAATCTTCCACCAACAAAACCTTCACGCCTTTTAAGGTATTTTCATTCAGCAGTTCAGTGCTTGCTTCATTTGCCTTATTTTTAAGGGCTGTTCCGATCTCCAATTCTATGGAAAAAAAGAATTTAGACCCTCTTCCCAATTCACTTTCAATCTGAATATCACTCTTATAAAGATGAAGGAGCTTCTTGGTGATCACCAGTCCCAGCCCCGTTCCTCCAAACTGACGGGTAGTTTCTGAGTTAGCTTGGGTAAATTTCTCAAAAATAGAAGCCTGTTTGTTTTGAGCAATACCGATCCCGGTATCGCTGACCGAAATATCCATCACTGCGTTATTGCCATTTTTTCGGATGAATGACAACTCTACCGTGATACTTCCGTTTGCCGTAAATTTCACGGCATTAGATACTAAATTTGAAATGATCTGCCCCAAACGCAATGCATCGCCAATGACTACCTCAGGTACGTCATCGTCGATCATCAATTTGATCTTATTGCCTTTCTCTTCTGCCTTGACCTGATTGGCTTTTTTAATGTTGGAAATAAGTTGTTTAATATCAAAAGGAACTCTTTCCAACTCTACCTTGCCCGCCTCGATCTTACTGAAATCGAGAATATCATTGATGAGCACGTAAAGATTATCCGTAGAAAATTGAAGGATCTTGAGGTTTTCAGACATGGCCGGCGACACTTCCTCCTGTTGCATAAGGTATGTAAGCCCCACAATGCTGTTCAAGGGTGTGCGGATTTCGTGGCTCATCATCGAAAGGAACTCCGATTTAGCATCTGTTGCCTGCTCTGCCGTCTCTTTTGCCTGACGCAATTCTGCTTCAATCAGCTTACGATTTTCAATCTGTATCTGAAGAAAATCGACTAACCCTAAAAGATTATTTGAATCAAAGGATTTGGGTTGAATTCCCTCCTGTATCTCTAAGGAATGGATGGCTTCAATCAGCTTTTCAACTGATATCTTACGTTGTTTGATTTCTTCTTTAAGCTTATTATTTATTTCGGCATACTCTCTGTCATTCAACTGTGCAGAATGTTCAAGCAATTCCTTGTCCCGCTCAAAGTTGAGATAAGAATCATTGACTGCCTTGATAAAATTAGTAATGTCTTCTTCTTTTAAATTATCTTCTGTCAGGTACTTATTAATTTGCTTTTTCAGTAAGCGATGCAACTTCGTAATATCAATAGGGCTCATTTCTCGGATAGGGTAGTGATCGTCATGGTTTGATTGTGTAATCCACAACGAGCATTGGGATTCAATGGAGAAATTTCTCCGTATGAATAGAAACCCGTCATGACAGGTAGTGGTCCAAATATTTCTCTCGCCGCTTCTACTTCTTCTTCGGTACGAGAGCCTAATACTAATTTTCTACCTACACAGCTCACTAAAATAGCTAATTCGGGCGGAGTATCAAAAAGTGACAGAGAATATTGGGCTGCACTGGCAGAAGCGTCGATCAAACGATCAAAGTTAGCCTTCATGAACCGCACTAAAGCACCTTTGGGCAACTCTCCGGCAAAAGTCATCGACTTTTTGGCTTCATCAATGGAGAGAATGGTACGCACAACGGGTTCAGAATCAGCAGTAGCTCTCATGGAAAGCGGAAACAACAACGCCGCTCCCGGCAATTCATCGGCGTATTTACCTAAGTAATCTTTGTAAAGATCAAGGGCGGCCTTATCTCCAATTTTATAAAGGACATTATACTCCGATTCGGTCACTTCCCGTTCAGGGCCAAATACATCCCATCCGCCCATTGTTCCGTGTCCTAAGTTCAAAGAATTACCATAAAGGCCAATTCCTACGATTTTTCCCTCTTGAGGATTTTCATTCAGACCAACAAGGGTCTTCTCAAAACGAGCTTCGTCGCCGGCCAAACCTCCGGAAATAGGAATCTTATTATCGGTATGCTCAATCAAACCTGCAATGAGTTCACTTCCATTTACACGCCCACCGTCAGAAATGATAAAGATCGCCACCAGATCATCTGCCAATAAGGCCTGCGCGACTTTTTCACCCGCTTCAGCGCTTTGAAAATGGTTTTCGATGTCGACATTGGTAGTACGAACAGTGGTTTTATCAAATTCAATGGCGGTGACAATGATTGTCCCTTCATGCACTGAATTTTGATAAATTTCGCCTGATGTAGAATTGATGACAATATCGGCCGTCGGAAACATATCTCGAAGGTATTCATAAGGCCGAATATCTTCCAAACATTTTCTCTCACCAAAGGCTAAAACCAATTGGGCATGCGAAGCATCAAAAGCCGGGGTTTCGGAAATAGGGTTCCATGTACTATTCTGAAAAGAGAGTTGTTTAATTTTCATCTTGTAGGGAAAATGCGAATATAAGATATGTTTTGGTATTTGTTACTAGTTACGGGGTATATTTTAATTCGGGTTATTCTCCAAAAAATCATATACCAAAGCGTCTATTTCTGTATCCAAAAATGGCTTGTTCCTGATAAAACCCAATAAATAAAAAATCTACTTACTCTCTTTTCAGACAGTTAACACCCTGACTAAAAGGCATTGAACTTTATCGTTATTGTATCAATACCGATAATCGACATATCCTTAGGGAAAAAATCTAAATTAAGAACATGAATCTCACTCAATCTCAATAGTCCCTTTTAAGTACAAACGTACCTGCCCGGCTATTTCTACCCGGTTGCCGTTAAGTTTTGTTTTAAGGACTCCTCCGCGTTTCGAAACCTGCAAGGCGCTCAATTCGGTTTTTCCCAGTTTTTCGGCCCAATAAGGCGTCAGGGTCGTGTGCGCCGAACCGGTCACCGGATCTTCGGCGATTCCTGACTGAGGCGCAAAAAAGCGGGAAACAAAATCTACTTCTTCGCCCTTAGCGGTAATGATTACACCTCTTGCCGGCAGGGTAGAAAGGATGATCACGTCAGGATGAATCGAACGTACCTGTTCTTCGCTTTCCAAAACAGCCATGAAATCGGTTTTCCCTCTTATAATTTCTACGGGAGTAACTTCGCCCAATGCTTCCAATAAAGCAGGAGGTGCAACGAGCTGTTTGTGCATTGTGTCGACGGGAAAATCCAAAACAAGCCAATCTTCTTCTTTGCGTACGTTCAAAACGCCGCTGCGAGAGTCAAAACTTATTTGTTCCTGCCCGTAATTCTCAAGAAAAAACAACACATAAGCAGTGGCAAGGGTAGCGTGACCGCATAGGTCCACTTCGATGGTAGGAGTAAACCAACGGATATGGAATCCGCGGTCGGACGGAACATAAAAAGCAGTTTCGGCAAGGTTATTTTCGCAGGCAATGGCTTGCAGGGTTTCATCAGGCAACCAGGAAGTCAGCGGGACAACGGCGGCCGGATTTCCTCCAAAGATACGATTCGTAAAAGCGTCGAGTTGGTATATAGAAAATTGCATAATAAAATCAATTGGTACAAATTTCTAAACATCAGCAAAAGTGAGCGGGTTCGTTGTTAAGCCATAAATCTTTTAGATAAATGCCTGAATTCAAACAATCCGCTTGATAAATTCAGCACAAATCAGGTCAAAATATGCCCAAAATGAACGTTAAGTACATTTTTAATTTTTAAAGCCATTAAAAGCCTTGGTCCTCGAAATCGACGGATCACAACGGCTTTTATTGCGCTTTTGCCGTGTATTTGCCGGGATAGGTCTTTTCTTTAAACTGCTCGAAAGGCTCTTTTTCGTGGTTATTATCACCAAAATAAGCCAATACCTGATGGAACATACGCGGCTCTAAATAGCCCGAAACAGGCTGAATAAGCGCCATTTTCTCACTCATAAAAACCGTTGTGGGATAGCCGGTCACTTTGCCGTTCAGCATATTTTTAAACGAAACTTTTCCCAACATCACATCAGCGTCTTTCTCGGGGTTGAACTTCACGGCGTAGTATTTCTTATTGACAAAGTCGACTACTTCGGCGTTTTTGAAGGTATTTTTATCCATCACTTTGCACCAACCGCACCAATCAGTGTATAGGTCAATAAATACCTTACGGGGTTGTTTTTGGTTGAGTTTATAGGCTTCATCCAACGTCAACCATTTGATCTTAGATTCTTCAACCTTGGGCGTTTGCGGCTTAAGAGCCATCATGCTAACCAAAAGCGTCGCAGAAAGGGTAACTATTGCTAATTTTTTCATCGTTCTCAGTAAAGATTAGTATGGGTAGTTAACGGTTTTGAGTTTCATTTGGTTCTCTAACAAATACCGCGCCAACTGTATTCATTATTACATAATTATGTAGCTTTTTCCCCGATAATTCATTTCAACCTTTTCCCTGACCGATGAGTTTCCCGAAATTTTTATTGACTTTCCGATAGATCAGTCGGTTGGAAGGATCAGGATGATAGGTTTCGGCAAAATGCACGCAATTCTGAACGCCCTTTTCAAGGCTGTCAATTTGCCCTAAAGATTTCATTGCCAGCATAATAGCACCCAAACATCCGCTCTCACTGCTTTGATTGACTTTGACCGCTATCCCAAAAATATCGGCCAAAAGCTGCACCCAAAATTTAGATTGTGTAAATCCGCCGTTTGCATGGAGTATCTGCGTCTTGGAAAGTTGACTATCAATGATTTGCCGGGTTTGGTTCAGGTTTAATACAATACCTTCAATGGTAGCACGTACCAAATGCGCCTGGGTATGTTGCCAACTTAAATTCTGATAACTTCCCCGCGCATGGGCATCCCAAACGGGGGCTCTTTCGCCCAGTAAATAAGGCACAAACAATAGATCTTCGGCACCGGGAGGAGCATTTTCGGCCAACGCCAGCAACTCATTCGGGTCTTTTAACAGCAGGTGTTTTGAAAGCCACTCCAGCACGTTTCCACCGTTGTTGGTAGGGCCACCCGATACATAATGTGTTTCATCCAAAACATAGGTAAAAAGCCTCCTTTTTTCGTCGCGGGAAGGGATAGACGCCGTTTGACGAATGGCACCACTGGTGCCGATGGTCAACGTAGAAACGCCTTTCGCCAGCGCTCCCGAACCCAAATTGGCCAAACACGCATCTCCGGCACCGATCACAAAGGGTGTACCCGAAGGCAATCCGATCTTTCGACAAAGCGAAGGGTTTGTGATTTTTTCAATGTGATACGTCGGCACAATTTCTGATAAATGCGTGGATTTTATACCCGTATATTGCAACGCCATCTCGCTCCATTTCAATCGACGGTTGTTTAAAAGCGCCGTTCCCGAAGCCATCGAATAATCAATTTGAAACAGACCGAAAAGTTTATACCAAATATATTCTTTTTGGGACACAAATCGTCGGATGCGTTTAAAAAGCTGAGGCTGGGTTTCACGAAACCATACCATCTTTGTCAAGGGCGCATACGGGTGCGAGGGAATACCTACATGCGTGTATAATTTGGGAAAAACAATCGCCTGTTTAAGTACATCGGCCTGCACTTCACTGCGATTGTCAGCCCAAAGAATCGACCGCGTGAGGCGACGATTTTGTTCATCAAGCGCAATCACGCTGTGCATGGCCGAACACAGGCTTACTGCTTCTACGGTGGCATTTTTGTGGCGCAATTGGTCAGTAACCTGTTGAAGTACGTGGAGAAACAGACGGTAAATCTCGTCGGGATTTTGCTCCACAAATCGGTTACGCGGATGATACGTCACGCAAGTGCCCGTCGCGTGTGCCACGACACTGCCGTTTTCATCAAATGCCACCGCTTTTACATTGGTGGTTCCGATGTCTACTCCTATCCAGGTACTTTGCACGGAAGTAAGGGTTATTTAGTTTGTAAATCTTATTCTTCTATGGGAACGTTTCGTTTGAAAGCTGCCCCAAAATCAATCAGGGATTCGGTCTTCAACACGCCCGGGATGTGGTCTATTTTCTCATACAATACACGGCGCATGTGTTCATTGCTTCGTGCCACGATCCGAATGTATAAGGTATATTTCCCTGTAATATAATAACATTCAGTCACTTCGGGGATTTGTTTAAGCGCATCAATGATCTTTTCCGAATCCGAATCTTCTTTGAGCATGATTCCGGTAAACGCTCCCCATTCAAATCCCAACTTACGCTCGTCAAGCACTACAGTTGTGCTTTTCAATATACCGATGCGCTTTAGCTTTCCCACCCGCTGATGCACCATGGTATTGGAAATATCCAGATCGTCGGCAATGGCCGAGTACGCTTTACGCGCATCCCGTTCGAGTTGCTGTAAAATAAGTCGGTCGTATTCGTCTAACGGTTCTTCCATGGGTTATAAAAAAATGCGTTGCTTTTTGGAATAATTCACATATCCCAAAAAGCAACGGCGGCAATGATTATTTAGGGTCTAATGCTTTTTTGATTCGGAAAAGACAATCCTGTAAATGGTACTTGGTCATCTTATCGGTAGTGGTAGGGATAGCCGCCTGAATCTCACTTTGAAGCATCGTCAAATGCGCTCTGATCAGGGTCTGGATATCGCTTTTACGTGGATCGGCGGATGGCGGCAACACGGCTCCGAACACTTTCGCCGTACCGGTAGCGCCAAAAGAAGGAATACTTGGCAAGTTCAGCAGTGTGATCATTCGCTCAACAAATATCTTTTGCAAATTGCGGCGGTGAGTATCAGTGGCTTTGCGCGTTTTAAGTTCTGACCAAATACCTCCGCGCACATCAGTAAGCAGTTCATCCAAACTATAAGCCCCGGTCGTTTTTTCAGAAGCTTCTATGAGACGTTGCAGGCGGTCGGGAGCGAAAAGACTTGTCAAATTTGTTTCCTGAATTTTTGATACAAAATCCACACCCATGTCCGGACGAATACGGCGCAACACGTTGGCATCCAACAACCACGTCGGCGTAGTGTACAGTTGCTGATTTAAGAAAGCCACTGCATCTTTTTGGAGCTTTTTAGGCGTCGGTTCGTAGATCACCCCTTCCTGGTCCATGGATTTCGGCGTTTCATAGATACCACCCACGTATTTGGTCACGTGGCCCAAATAGCGGCGGTATTGGCCTACTACCTCGTTGTATGCTTCTTCCAACATCTCATAATCTTCGGCTTCCTGCGTGGTCCATGTCAGCAAATTAGGCACAATTCGTTTCAGGTTCCTGATGCCATAATCGCTCGAAAGCATGGCATTGTCACCCACATCTTCGTTTTGAGCGCGTGGATCATAGGGATTGGTTTCGGTCAAAAACCACAGACGACGGTTCGGCTGCGCTTTTTCTTTGTACCATTTATTCAGAATAACTTTGTCTTCTTCGGGCGTTTTGGTATCATAAATTGGCTTATACGCCCACTCAATGGCCCAAATATCATAATCGCCAATCCGTGGGAAGAAATCCGTAACACCGTCTTCGGGTTGGGCTACGTAGTTAAAACGGGCATAATCCATGATGGAAGAAGTGTGTCCGTTTTTGGTGGTAAACTCTTTGTCGCGCAGTTTTTCCACCGGTGTAGCAGTTGAAGCTCCGTAATTATGGCGCAAACCCAGCGTGTGCCCTACTTCATGCGACGACACAAACCGAATCAATTGACCCATAAGTTCGTCGTCAAATTTGTTTTTGCGCGCCCTTGGATCAGCGGCAGCGGCTTGGGTCATGTACCACTTTTTGAGGAGTTTCATGACGTTGTGGTACCAACCGATGTGGCTTTCCAGAATTTCGCCCGTACGCGGGTCGTGCACGTTGGGTCCGTAAGCATTCTCAACGTCGGAAGCAAAATAGCGAATGGCCGAATTACGCGCGTCGTCCAAGCTGATGGTGGTATCTTTTTCATCTAAGATCACGCCTTGGATAGCGTTTTTCCAACCTGCTTTCTCAAAGGCCACGTTCCAGTCATCAACGCCCATTTTGAGGTATTTTTGCCATTTTTTGGGAGTAGCAGGGTCAATATAATACACGATAGGCTTCTTAGGTTCGATCAATTCACCCTTCCGTTGGCGCGCTTCGTCTTCTTTGTTTTTAGGTTCCAAGCGCCAGCGAACAACAAACGTTTTGTCATCGGTACGTTGTGAATTTTCCCCGTAAACACTATAGCCATTGGCAAAATAACCCACACGAATATCAAACAAACGCTGCTTCATGGGCACCGCCGGCAAGGCAATAAAGGATGTATTCACCTCCATTGTTACGGCTCCCGCAATGGCAGAGGCAGGCAAGTTAACCGAAGGAATAGGGCTCGGAATAGGAGACGGAATCGTAGGCATTGGCGGAATGGCTCCGTACGTTTTTACTACTTTGATCTCCGTATTCATCGGAAACGTTTTGATGCTCTGAATGTAGGTACGATCCGTTTGAATAGCAGTCAGTTTATACGCCTGTTTTACTACAGGTGACATCGAAATAACGGCATTTTCACCTTTGAAAAAATCAGTCACTTCAATCACCGTCGATGTATCTTTGCGGATAGCTTTGATATCAAACGCCATCGCGATCGGGTCAACGTTGGAGCTGCGAACGGCTTTGTAAATGGGGGAGTTAACATCCTCACTGACATTAATATACGCAATGGCCCGCATAAACACTTTGTTCTCCGGCCCTTTTTCAAACCGCACCACCTGACGATTCAGCAACTCACCTCCGTAAGCGGGTAAACCCACCGAGCCCGGCGTAGTGCTTGACTGTGAAAGCCGCGTTACGGCCATCATTTCTTTACCCATCAGCGAGTCGGGCAGTTCAAAGAAATACTTATCATCAATTTTATGAACGATAAATAACCCTTTCGTGGTTTTGCTTTTGTCCGTAATAACCTCTTTATACGATTTGGGGCCTGTTTTTGCGGCAGCAGGGGCAGCGGCAGGAGGAGGTGTAGTGGGGGTAGAAGGGGTTGGGGTCGTTGGTCTTCTGTCTTGTGCAATTGCTGTCAACGCCACAAAAGAGGACAGCAATGTTAGGTATTTAAGCATAATTATAGATTTGTTCATTGGCGCCTTAGCCGCCGGGTTTTTGGTTTTATTTGTTGAAAAATTAAAAGTCAAAACAACTAAAAAAGTTACACTATTCGGCAATAAATAATTTTAATTTTTGACCTAAAGAATAAATATGACCTATTTATAATTGAAAATAAGTTATATTTTACTTTTGAGTAGTATACTCTTTTATTAGTTAACCTTCAACTTATACGCTCATGACCGCCGAAATCACACAATCAGAGTACTTAATTGGCCTCGAAAAACGCTACGGGGCGCACAATTATAAACCTGTTCCCGTAGTGATCGAGCGGGGCGAGGGCGTTTTTGTTTGGGATATCGACGGGAAACGCTATTTTGATTTTCTGTCGGCCTACAGCGCCGTCAATCAGGGGCATTGCCATCCGCGCATTGTTGAAGCCCTCGTGGCGCAAGCCCAAAAACTAACGCTTACCTCACGGGCATTTTACAACTCTGTGCTGGGAGAATGTGAGAAATTTCTGTGTGAGTACTTCGGTTATGATAAAGTTCTGATGATGAACTCCGGCGCAGAAGGTGGAGAAACGGCCCTTAAACTCACGCGCAAATGGGGTTATTTGGTCAAAGGTATTCCTAAAAACGAAGCCAAAACCGTGTACGCGGCCGGCAATTTTTGGGGGCGCACACTGGCGGCCATTTCATCTTCCACTGACTCCGATAGTACTGATGATTACGGGCCGTTTTTACCCGGATATATTATTATTCCTTACAATGATCTGGTGGCGTTGGAGCAAGCCTTTCAAGCAGATCCTAACATTGCCGGATTTATGGTAGAACCGATCCAGGGAGAAGCGGGCGTAGTAGTGCCCGACGAAGGTTATCTGCGCGGCGTGCGTGAGCTTTGCACAAAATACAATGTCCTTTTTATTGCCGACGAGGTTCAAACGGGTATTGGTCGCACGGGCAAACGCCTCGCCTGCGATCACGAAGACGTAAAACCTGATATTCTGATTTTGGGAAAAGCACTTTCGGGCGGCGTATACCCTGTTTCCTGCGTATTGGCAAGCGACGAGATCATGCTGACCATCAAGCCGGGTCAACACGGCTCCACGTACGGCGGCAACCCGCTTGCGGCAGCGGTCACGGTAGCGGCGTTATCAGTCGTCAAAGACGAGCAATTGGCCGAAAATGCCGAAAAATTGGGCGAGGTTTTCCGCGAAAGAATGCGTGAATTACAACACAAAACCGCGTTGGTTCAGGAAGTTCGCGGCAAAGGATTGTTGAATGCCATTGTTATCAATACCGACGAAGAAAGCCCCTTGGCGTGGCAAATCTGCCTTCAACTTAAAGAAAAAGGCCTGCTTTGCAAGCAGACCCACGGCAATAAAATTCGCTTTGCTCCTCCCCTCGTCATTACCGAAACACAATTACACGAAGCCTGTGATTTGATCGAAGAGGTGATTTTGAGTGTATAGGAATCGACACTCAACGTCGGCGAGGGCTGAGTAACGTCGGCATGATTTAAAACCATGCCGACGTTAAACTATTTCACCAACCACTTTTCCGCCTCCATGATCGGCAAAGGATATTTTTCCCCCAACACCACTCCGTATTGCTTTTGTGCCTCAGGTGTTAACGCCCACACTTGATGAATGGATTCGGCAGGAATAGCGGCCAATTCCGGGAGCCATGTTTTGACGTATTCTCCCTTTTCATCGTATTTATTGGATTGCGTCAGAATATTGAAGTAGCGATTTTCGCGCGGGTCATTGCCCACGCCCGCGATGTAATTCCAGTTTCCCCAATTACTGCACACGTCATAATCGATCAGTTGGCTTTCAAAATAGGCCGCTCCCCACGTCCAATCGACCTGTAGATCTTTGGCCAGAAAACTTGCTACATTTTGCCGCCCGCGATTCGACATAAAGCCTGTACGTTTTAATTCCTGCATGTTGGCATCAATGAATGGAATGCCCGTTTGCCCATTGATCCACTTATCCAACAACTCACGATTATGATTCCAGCGCAGTTCGAGGTTGTACTTAATGCCCGACGTTTTAAACAGCCGGGTGCCGTATTTGAGCGCCAAAAAACGAAAGTAATCTCGCCATATCAACTCAAAGACAAGCCAATACGTTGATTCATTGGCACCATGTTGAGCTTCATACTTTTTTACTTCTTCGTATATCTGGCGGGGCGAAAGGCAACCATACGCCAGCCAAGGCGAAAACTTGGACGAATAATTAGCGCCTAAAAGTCCATTGCGGGTTTCTTTGTAAAATTTAATGTGATCGGTTTCCCATAGATAGGAATTGAGACGTTGACGCGCTTGGGTTTCTCCTCCTTTAAATACAAAAGCAGCGCGTTTGTCCACTTCGGGAAGTTGAGAAAACAGAATCAATTCGTAAATCTCGGGCATTTTTCCAAATTCAAGACCTTCAGGCAGACGCAAAGCCACCGGTTCCTGAAAAGTCGTCCGAATCGCTGATTTTCCTTCTACCGCTTTTCTAAAATCTGTAAATACATCAGGCAAACGCGAAACCCAAAAAGGCAGATCACGCGGATGATACAGCGTTGAACTCCAAAAAACCTCAAAATCAATATTATACACTTTAAGCTTTTTAGACAGAGAAGTTTCCACATCGGTTTCTTCCTGCGTTGCTTCCTTAGTAGTGTATGTAGCGGCCACTTCCCACTCACGGGCCAGTTCACTGATAACCACTTCCGGTTTCCCTAATTTTATGATTAGGTTAGCCCCTTTTTTTCGAAGATTATCACGCAGATTTTGGACCGATTCCAATAAAAATTTGGCACGAAACGAGCCTGTTTTATGAAAACCAAGGTGATCTATTTGTTCAAATTGACGAGTATCAAAAACGTAGATAGGAATCACTTCGTCGGCGTCCTGAATGGCTTTCAGAAAGCCTTCGTTATCATGAAGACGCAGATCGTTGCGAAACCAATAAATAATGCGTTTGGGCATAGTAAGTAATGAATAAGTTCTTTTCTGTGGTCAAAACTACGCCTTTCTACGAAAATTTGAATCCTTTTTCTGCAAATCGAACCAAATACAGGCACAATATATGACCAATTGACCAACCATTTTCAGCCATATCATCTTATGAACAGCTAAGTAAAATCCGGTATATCGACGACGATAAAGTATTTTTGGAAAGTAGATAAAGCAATGTCCCATAGGGACTACCTGTTTGTAGCAAAAGCATTCGCATTTATTCATTAAAGTGTGCCGTAGGTACACCACGACCGTTACGTACTTACGGCACGCGGGGCATATCATTTCGTTTTTATTCTACAAACAGGTAGTCCCTACGGGACATTTTCAATAATTCCCCCTATCCCCTCGCTACCATTACTACCTCCTTTTATTCATCCCAATTTTTGAGCATTGAACAAAAGTGGTTTACTTTACAACATCACCGATTATTAATATTCCCGTTTATGCTCTCCCTCCAAGGTGTCCACCACGTAGCCATCATTTGCCGCGATTACGCACGTTCTAAGCATTTTTATACTCAAATTCTGGGCCTTACGGTACTGGCAGAAGTATATCGTGAAGCGCGCGACTCGTATAAACTGGATTTGGCCGTCAATGGACTTTATCAAATTGAGCTGTTTTCATTTCCCAATCCTCCCTCCCGCCCTTCACGTCCCGAAGCCTTGGGATTGCGGCATTTGGCATTTAGCGTAGTGGATGTTGAGCAAACGCATGCTTATTTACGACAAAATAACGTGGAATGTGAAGCGATTCGGGTCGACGAGTTTACCCAAAAGAAATTCTTTTTTATTGCCGATCCGGATGATTTACCCATTGAGTTTTACGAAATTTAAACAATACCGCCCGGTTTCTTCGTAATTTTGCCCCATGAAAATCAAAACGTCCGTTTTCGTCAAAAGCTCTGCTACCAACGAGCAATGTCCCAAACCCGACCGACCGGAATACGCATTCATCGGGCGATCTAACGTGGGGAAATCGTCGTTAATCAATGCCCTCACCGAACGGCGCGACTTAGCCAAAACCTCCTCAAAGCCCGGCAAGACTCAGGTAATCAACCACTTTCTGATCAATGACTCGTGGTATTTGGTCGATTTGCCCGGTTATGGTTACGCCAAGGTCTCACAGACCGATCGTAAAGTTTGGGGAGAAATGATCAATAATTATCTGTTCAAACGGGAAAATCTGGTCTGCACGTTTGTGCTTATCGACAGCCGTATTGAGCCACAAAAGGTAGATTTGGAATTCATGGAAAAACTCGGGAGCAATGGCGTACCTTTTGCACTCATTTTTACCAAAACCGATAAGTTGACGGCTACACAGTTACAAACTCAACTGGCCAATTACAAGAAGACGTTGTTGGAAACGTGGCAAGACCTGCCGTTAACGTTTGTCACATCAGCAATATCAAAGCAAGGACGATTAGACGTTTTGAAACAAATTGAAGAATGGAATCAGCTAAAAAAATGAACATAGTCACCCTGACCGTCAATCCGGCCATCGACAAAAGTACGGTGATCGACCGCCTCATTCCCGAACAAAAACTTCGGTGCGACACTCCTCGTTTTGATGCAGGTGGCGGTGGTATCAATGTATCCAAAGCCATCAAGCGGTTGGGTGGAAAATCGTTGGCTATTTTTACGGCCGGAGGTTCATCGGGGCAATTATTGGCTGATTTGGTGACCCGAGAACAAATTGACACAAAAATCATCGAAACCGAGCAATGGACGCGGGAAAACTTCGTCGTGGCTGAAACCTCCACCAACGCCCAGTACCGTTTCGGGATGCCCGGCGCGGCGCTTAGTGATGCCGAGACCCAAGCTGTTTTAGACGCTTTAGAACATTCAGAAGCAAATTATATCGTAGCCAGTGGCAGTTTACCGCCAAAAATGGATGTGAATTTCTACGAAAAAGTAGCGGCCATTTCCAAAAAAATCGGTGCTCGACTCATTCTTGATACTTCGGGAGAACCTCTTCAAGCCGCCTGTGACGAAGGTGTATTTTTACTCAAACCCAACATCGGCGAATTGGAAGCATTGGTTGGCACTTCCAACCTCGAAATGGACGATGTAGACGAGGCCGCGCGCACCCTCATCGGCGATGGAAAATGCGAAGTGGTCATTGTTTCGCTGGGACCCAAAGGTGCTATTCTGGTCACCAAAGACCTTTGTGAACATATTCCTGCGCCACCCGTACAGAAACGCAGCACTGTCGGCGCCGGCGACAGCATGGTAGCAGGCATGACGTGGGCGCTGACGCAGGGGCTTTCTTACCCCGAAATGCTTCGTTGGGGCGTGGCCTGCGGTTCGGCCGCCACCATGAATGAAGGCACTCAACTTTTTATGCGCGCCGACGTAGACCGGTTGATGGAATGGTTTAAACGGTTTGGAAAATAAGGCGGGAAGACCACGATTAAAAAATTAAACTATATTTGAAGGCTAACCATACGAAAGTGAACGCCTACTTCCAACATATAAACGAAGGCATCCGCACCACACTTGCCGGGATGAAACTCACGCTCAAACACTTGTGGGATGCGCGCAAGCGGCGCAGCAATCATAACATCCGTGAAAACGATTATTTTCAGGAACAAACCGGAATGGTGACGCTTCAGTACCCTTTCGAAACAATGCCGATTCCTGACAACGGCCGTTATCGCCTCCATAACGAGATGGATGACTGCATCGTTTGTGACAAATGCGCCAAAGTATGTCCTGTGGATTGTATTGATATTGAGCCGATTAAAGCAACCGAAGAGATAGGTAAAGCTTCCGATGGTTCTCCGATTCGACTTTACGCCGCCGTATTTGACATCGACATGGCCAAGTGCTGCTACTGCGGCCTTTGCACTACGGTTTGCCCCACAGAGTGTTTGACCATGACCAAAACATTTGATTACAGTGAATTTAATGTCAAAGACATGAATTATCACTATGCAAACCTTACTCCTGAAGTAGCCACCGAAAAGAAAACCCTTTATGAGCAATTCCTGCTCGAAAAAGAAGCGTTAAAGAAACAAAAAGCAGCGCCTCAACCCACTGAAGCAATTGCAGAACCCATCGCCAAACCGAAACCTGCCTTTGCGCCCAAGAAGCCCGCCGTTGAGAATCCACAAACACCGATCGAAAGCCCGGAACCTGTTGCCAATGCAGAAAGCAGCGCCGTTGAGCCAAAACCGAAGCCTGTTTTTGCACCTAAAAAACCTGTTACCGATAGTCAGCAATCGCTGGAAAGCAGTGCACCTGCACCAAAACCCAAACCTGTCTTTGCCCCAAAAAAACCCGTTACCGATAATCCGCAAGTGGCACCTGAAAGTCCACAGACCGTTGCAAACATCGAAGCTACTCCCAAGCCTAAACCTATTTTTGCGCCTAAAAAGCCGGTTGCTCCCGTAGAAAATCAAGCCCCAATTATCGAAAAATCGGAAGAAGAAGAGCCGAAAACACAACCTGCCGAAGCGCAGACGGCAAGGCCAAAACCTGTTTTTATGCCTAAAAAACCTGCTGCTCCTCCAGAAAACCAAGCACCAAGTGTTGAAAAATCAGCGATAGAATCAAAAGAAGAAATCATCAGCCCACCGACAGCAAAAACAAAGCCTCTTTTTGTTCCGAAAAAATCAGCGGCACAGCCAACAAAGGAAAGTTTACCACCGGAAGTTTCTGAACCCGAAACCCCCGAAACCAAAAATATCGACTTAGACGAGGTACAACCCAAGCCTAAACCGATATTCAAGCCTACCATGAGGCCAAAAAAAGAAGAGTAATTAAGCGCCCGTTGTATCTGACGGAGTACCAGTCGAATCAGGTTTCGGTTTACGTACGTAGGCTCTTTTGGCAACCGGAGCAGGTGCTGCTTTTTTCGCAGGAGCTTTGGCCTGAGGTACGGGTTTATCTGCCGCAGGAGTTTTAACTACTTCCGGCAATACCACTACCTTCACTTCCTTCGGTGCTTTAGTATCTGATTTGTCTTTTTTATCGCTTTTCTTATCCTTGCTTATCTTTTTCGCTTTTTTTTCAGCGGCTTTTGCCTCTTTCTCAGCTATCTTTTTTGCTTTTTTAGCCGTTTCTTTGTCTTCTTTTTCTTTCGCTTTTATTTCTTTTTTCTTGATCTTATCTAATTTCTTAGCAAGTTTATCGGCCGCCTTTTTAACCGCTTTTGCTATTTTTTTAGAAACAGTTTCCCCTACTACGACGGCTGCAATTTTCTGCGCAATTTCGCTTGAGGCTTTTTTGTTCTCTGATTTCATTTGAATAAAAGTATTGTGAGTGTAAAAAGTAAAAAATCTACAAATACATAACTAAATTTTCGTTAAAACAAAAATTGTTCGTTATTTTTATGTTAAGATTTCAGTAATTTAGCTATAAAATCCCATGCCACGATTCCGGCACTTACCGACACATTGAGCGAATGTTTGGTACCAAACTGAGGAATTTCCAAGCAAATATCTGCCTGATTGACTACTTCTTCGTTGACGCCAAATACTTCGTTGCCAAGCACAAACGCATATTTTTGAGTCAACTCGGGCATAAAATCCTGTAATTTTGTGCTTCCGTCGGCCTGTTCCAAAGCCACAATGGTATATCCTTCTGCTTTCAGGCGTTCAATGAGTTCCAACACATCCGCTGCGTGTTCCCAAGCTACCGACTCGTCAGCGCCTAAGGCGGTTTTGGTAATGTCACGATGAGGCGGCGTTCCGGTAAGGCCGCAAAGGTAAATTTTCTCGGCCCGAAAGGCGTCAGAGGTCCGAAATATAGAGCCTACATTGTTTAAACTTCGGATATCGTCCAATACAAATACAAAAGAATGTTTGGCAGCAAGATGATATTCATCAACCGAAAGTCGATTGAGTTCTTCCATCGACAATTTACGCGGAGTAATCATTAAGAAATCAGGAGATTAAATGAAAAATTATCAGCACAAAAATAGTCGGAATATACATCATTGAACCCGGCATCCACTAAAAACTGTTACCTTTGTATAGTGACAAAAATTACGAATGGAAGAATATAACTTACACACACTGCCAAATGGCATTCGTGTCGTACACAAACAAGTACCTCATACTCAGATTGCCCACTGGGGCATCATGCTCGACATCGGTAGCCGCGACGAGTTGCCGTATCAGCAGGGATTAGCGCATTTTTGGGAACACATGGCTTTTAAAGGCACCCAAAAACGTAAATCATATCACATCATCAATCGCCTCGAAACTGTTGGCGGGGAGTTGAACGCCTACACGACCAAAGAGAAAGTCTGCTTTCATGCTTCGCTGCTTGCCTCGCACAGCGACAAAGCCATTGAATTGCTTTCCGATATTTCGTTTCACTCGATCTTTCCCGAAAAACAAATCGAGAAAGAACGGGGCGTAATTTTGGAAGAAATGGCCATGTACCACGATTCACCCGAAGATGCCATTCAGGACGAGTTTGATGAAGTGGTCTTTCAAAATCATCAATTGGGCAAAAATATCCTCGGAACATCAGAAACGGTGCGCTCTTTCGGACGCGATGATTTGCAGACATTCATTGCCGCCAATCTTGATACTCAACGCATTGTAGTGTCGTTGGTGAGCAATTTACCTTTTAAGAAAGCGATAAAACAAGCCGAAAAATACCTATACGATCTGCCGTACAGCACCACACAACGGGTACGTACATCGCCCGAGATCTATGTGCCGCAGATCATCAAAACACCGCGCGGCATGACCCAAGCCCAAGTGGCAATGGGGCGTCCTGCTTACGCGTTGATGGATGAAAAGCGTTTGCCGTTCTTTATGTTGGTCAATTTGCTTGGCGGCCCGGGAATGAATTCTCGCTTCAATATGACTTTACGCGAAAAATACGGTTTGGTCTACTCGATCGAGGCCAATTATGCACCCTTCTTAGACACCGGTTTTTTGGGGGTTTATTTCGGTACAGAGCCCAATAACCTCGAACGTGCCATGCAATTGGTGAATAAAGAGCTGCGATTGTTGCGTGAAAAACCGCTCACTACCATTCAATTACGTAATCTGAAAGAGCAGTTGATGGGGCAACTGGCTATGTCGGAAGAAAGCAATCAAAGCTTTATGCTCATGATGGCCAAAAGTATTTTGGACACGGGCAAAGTAGACTCGCTGTCGGAGTTATTTACCGAAATAGATGCCGTTACGGCTCCGCAATTGCAGGATATTGCACAGGAAATGTTTGATGAAAGTCAATGGAGTACCCTTGCATTTATCCCTGAAAACGAGTGATTTTAGAAGGAATAACCTGATAAGTATATTCTTTATTACACACTACCGGCAAGGCATTTTAAGCGACAAAAACGGCCTAAGTATATCTTTTTAGCCGTTTTTTCGTTTATATTTGTTGAAATAACTTTGATTGAATGGAATTTCTTCCCGCAGCTATAGAAGCCTACGCGCTGGCACACACGTCAGCCGAAAGCCCACTACTGGCGCAACTTAACCGAGAAACTCACGCAAAAGTACTCCAATCCAGAATGCTTTCGGGGCATTTACAGGGGCGGCTTTTATCGTTACTTTCGACTATGCTTCGGCCGCGTCGAATATTGGAAATCGGCACTTATACAGGTTATTCCGCATTGTGTTTGGCAGAGGGTTTGACGGATGACGGTGTGTTGACAACCATTGATGTAAACGAAGAACTGGAAACGTTTACACGCTCCTATTTTGAGCAGTCTCCTTTTGCCAAAAAGATTGATTTTCGCATCGCCAATGCGGTTACGCTCATTCCAACTTTGAATGATACGTTTGACTTAGTGTTTATTGATGCTGATAAACTGAACTACGGTTTGTACTACGATCTGGTGTTTGACAAAGTCCGTTCGGGCGGAGTCATCATCGCCGACAATGTCCTTTGGAGCGGAAAAATTATTCAGACCGAAAAGAAACCGGACAAGGATACTCAGGCACTTTTAGACTTTAATCAAAAAATCCACCATGACCCTCGGGTGAGCAATGTGTTGTTGCCGGTACGCGACGGCCTTATGGTAGTGTGGAAACATTAACTTTCGATTCCAAAAGCAATGAAACGAACCTCAACCCTTATCACCTTCATTTCTTTTTTTGCCATCTCGGCCCTTTGGGCGCAGGCACCTGCCATTCCAACCGTTCCAACCAGCGTTGGTTTTGCAGGAATGAACATTCAGATCGATGAAGATGCTCGCGCGATCATCCAATCGGATGTAAAAGCATTGCTCGGCAACCGCAAATACTGGGAATCTAAACTTGATCGTTGCGTAATGCACTTCCCTATCATTGAAGGAATCCTGATCGACGAAGATGTTCCCACTGACTTCAAATTTCTGGCTTTGCAGGAAAGCGGCCTTCAACCCGACGTGGTTTCCGCTTCCAATGCCGTTGGTTTTTGGCAGTTCAAAAAAGAAACCGCCGTTGATTACGGAATGAGAGTGGATGATGTAATTGATGAACGTAAAAACATTACCGCTTCTACGCGGGCAGCAGCCAAATACCTCAAAAAGAGCAATACGCTGTTTAACAATTGGATCGCTTCTTTGTATTCTTATTATCTGGGCGCAGGAGGCATCAGCAAAAATATTCCGACCGAATGGTCGTATGCTAAAGAAATTAAATTGACCGGAAAATCGGATCGTTATATCCTGCGTTTTTTTGCGCACAAGATCGCAGTAGAATCAGCCATTGACCGTTATCAATCACCTGTTCAAACGGTATTATTGGAATATCCTCAGGCAAAAGGGCGCACCATTCAAAGCATTGCTGCTGAACTGAACATTGATGAAGCTACCCTGCGCAATGAAAATCGCTGGCTTAACAGCAGTGACATTCCTTCAGACAAAGAGTACGCATTGATTATCCCTGTTGCCAACGATCAGCTTTCCGCCACCAAAACTCGTCTTTCTTCTGTTCAAAAACCCAATCAACGAGACAATTTTGCGCAAAAAGACATTGGGTTTCCGGTACTGGTCCGTGCCGAAGGATACAGCAATGACCTGTTATTGTACGAGATCAATGGCTTGCCGGGTATAATGGCCGGAGGCAATGACAATATTGAATCACTGGCTAAAAAGGCAAAAATTAGTTTCAGCAGTTTTCTACGCTACAATGAAATGTCGGAGCGTGACCCCATTGTTCCGGGCGATGTTTACTATTTAGCGAAGAAAGGCAAACACGCCGCAGTTCCGTTCCACACGGTTCGGGAAGGTGAGTCGCTCTGGAAAGTGTCGCAGGTTTACGGGATGCGGTTAAAATACATTGTAAAAAACAACCGGATCGACAATCGCAATCAGCGTCCACAAACGGGCCGGGTACTTTGGCTAACCAAAAAACGGCCAAGAAACACCCCGGTCGAGGTTGTGGATATGCCACAGGATGAGTGGGTTCCGGGCAGCGGGAAGTCACAACCACGTCCTGCCGTTCAGGAAAATACCCGAAATAGTGCCGCCCCGGTGGCTTCCAACAAAATCCCGCAAAATCCTTCGGAGCGTAAAGTGTATACCCCAAAAATGGCCGATACACCTCCTGCAAAAACGACTGCCGATACCAATGAATCGTTGGGCGTAGAAATAACAGACGCCACAAGCGTACCCAAACAAGGTTCTTCAACCGCCGCACAAACGGCAAAACCAAACAAAAGAGCGCCATCTTTTAACCCCAACGATGATGACCGAGTGGTGATCATAAATGACGATGAAACGGTAAGACAACCCGCCAAGCAACCGGCCAAAACCACCACAACCCAACCTGCTCCTACCAAGCAACAACCGGTTGTAAAAAACACAACTGCAACTAAAGAGCCGGTTGAAGAGCCGATAGTCATCAAACAGGAACCGTCTAAGCCTAAACCAACCACTCCTGCGTCCACTACGCCGGCCGTTACTACTGCCAATAACAAGTCGGTGACACACACGGTAGAGCCCGGACAGACCTTTTACAGCATATCAAAGATGTATGACGTAACAGTCAATGACATTTTTTACTGGAACAACCTTCCTCAGGATGCAAAACTGTTGAGCGGACAGAAATTGACCATTCGCCCCGTGGGCAATACTGTTATACCACAACAACAACCTAAAGCAGATGAGTTTACAAGTCATACCGTAGCACAGGGAGAAACAATGTTCAGTATCTCTAAAAAATACGGGGTGAAAGTGGACGAAATCAAAGAATGGAATGAGTTGCCGGATACAGGAGTTAAGATCGGGCAACAACTCAAGATTAAGAAACAATGATAGTGATTGAAAATACCGTTATCAGTGATGACGTAGCCGACCATTTTTTTGTGTGTGACTTGGGAAAATGCAAAGGTGCCTGTTGTGTGGAAGGTGACCTTGGCGCACCTTTGGAGAAGGAAGAGTTGGCCGTATTGGAAGAAGTATATCCGCATGTAAAGCCGTATTTAAACAAAAAAGGCATTGAAGCCATTGAAAAAACCGGTCTTTACGAGCAGGACTTAGACGGCGATTTTGTGACCACAACCGTTAACGGCAGAGAATGCGCCTATGCCATCTATGACCGAAAAGGTATTCTTAAATGCGGGATCGAGCAGGCTTTTCTGGACGGGAAAATCACTTTTCGTAAACCTATTTCATGCTATCTATACCCGATCCGGGTCACCAAATACGACCATTTTGATGCCCTTAACTACGACCGTTGGCACATTTGCAATCCTGCCTGCCACAATGGACGTGAATTGGGTGTACCTATTTATAAGTTTCTGAAAGCCCCGCTCATTACCAAATACGGCCCGGCTTGGTACGAGGAGTTGGTGGATAAAATTGAAAATAAACAGACTTCTTAAAAACTGTCAGCTAATCCGTTGGAATCAAAAAATTTCTTCAATGATGTCTACGACGTAGTACGGCAAATACCCGTCGGACGTGCCACCTCTTACGGTTCCATTGCCAATTTTTTAGGTTCCAAACTCAGTGCGCGGATGGTGGGTTGGGCCATGAATGCGTGCCACGGAATGCCGGATGTGCCTGCGCATCGGGTGGTAAATCGCAATGGCGTTCTTTCCGGAAAACACTTTTTCGGAAGCCCCACCGCGATGCAGGAATTGCTGGAAAGAGAAGGTGTTTTGGTAAAAAATGATAAAATTGTTGACTTCAAAAAAGTATACTGGGATCCTGCTTCGGAGTTGCTTTAGACTTAAAAAGCGAACCATTTAATCTCTTCATAATCAATTAGTTAATTTTAGTTACTAAAATTTAACCGAATCAATTGCAGCAAATGGCACGAATAATGAGGGACGGTAAAAAAAATGTCTTTTTATGCGTCTCATCCAGTGCCTTTTATTAGTACTTGCCGGCTTGTGTGCACAGGCTCAAAACGAGCAATGGGCCTCCAACGTTTTAGGGGTTTCTTCTGAATATACGGCCGGCAACGGCCAACAATACCGTGCCATTCAAATCTTGGGGAAACCCAATAAACTTCCGCAGGGAGAAAGCGGTGCTTCTGCCTGGCGACCCGAACAGCCCGACAAAGGCGAAGAATGGATCAAAGTAGGATTTGAAACGCCCATTGCCGTACGTCAGATCGCCATCGGTGAGAATAGCGGCGCCGGTTGCATTACCACTATTTTTGCCTATGATACTCAAAACAAAGAATATAACGTCTATACAGGCAAGCCCGAAACCACCCAACGTGGCGCAGGAATGTTGCGCGTGTGGCTTCCCCAACTTACAACTTATAAGATCACTTCTCTCAAAATAGTCCTTGATACCAAACGCGTTAAGGATTGGAATGAAATTGATGCCGTTGCGATCTCTGCTTCTGAAACGCCCATTGAAGCGCAAATCAATTTGGCAAAAAATGTACCGAAAGAACTCAAAAAAGAGAACCTCGGCCCTAACGTCAATTCTAAAGCCAACGAAGTAGCCCCCGTCATTTCGCCCGACGGCAAAACCATTTATTATACACGCTATGACCATCCGGAAAACCTTAAAACCAAAGAAGATTATGACGTTTGGTTTGCGGAAGAAAAAGGCGGTGTTTGGCAAAAAGCCCGTAACATGGGCACTCCCGTAAACAATACCGCCGAAAATTCGATCTGCTACATTTCACCCGATGACCGTACGGCGTTGCTGATGAACATTTACCGTCCTGACGGCACACTGTCCAAAGGAGTTTCGATCAGTCGCAAAAATAAAAACGGTTGGACATTTCCGCAGGAACTGCGCCTTCAAAGCTACGTGAACGAACATTCGTTTTCGGGATTTTACATTAGCCCAAATGGGAAAATAATGGTACTTTCGTTGCAGGATGCCAATACAAAAGGAGGTGCCGATCTGTATGTATCCCGTTTGCAAAATGACGGCACTTGGTCACCGCCCGCAAACATGGGTGCCGACCTCAATACCGCCGATGATGAATTTACGCCCTTCTTAGCCACTGATAATCAAAGCATTTATTTTACCTCCAACGGCCGCAGTGGCTACGGAGAAATGGATATTTACGTAAGCCGTCGTCTCGATGAAAGTTGGACCAAATGGTCAGAGCCGGAGAACTTGGGCCCCGCCTTTAATACCTCAGACTACGAAGCCCACTTTACGATTCCTGCTTCGGGATCGTACGCCTATTTTTGTTCTTCCGAAAATTCGTTGGGTGAATTTGATATTTTTCGCATCAAACTTCCTGAATCCGTACGCCCTATTCCAACCGTGATGCTTCAGGGAAGTGTGGTTGATGACCTCACGAAACAAGCCGTTGCCGCCGAAGTGATCGTGGAAGATCTGGACCAAAAACAACCTCCCCAGCGCATTGATTATGACCCTGCTGTGGGCGATTTTAAAGTTGTGTTGGATACCCAAAAACAATACGGTCTTACCGCCCAACGCAAAGGATATCAGGCCGCCGGCACCATCGTGGACCTGACAAAAGAAAAACAATACCGCGAAATACGCCGTGAAATCCCTTTGACGCCTATTGAAATAGGGAAGAAAATAACACTTAACACCATTCGTTTTGCCCAAAGCAAGTTTGACCTGCTGCCTTCTTCCTTGCCCGAATTGGACCGCCTTGCGCAAATGATGGCTGAAAACGGCAGTATGGAAATCATGCTTGAAGGCCACACCGACAACGTGGGCGATTTTGACGCCAACGTTCAGCTTTCCAAAGATCGGGTGGAGGAAGTGAAGCGTTATATTACAACCAAAAACATCAGTGCGGCGCGAATCCAGACCAAAGGCTACGGTCCCACGCGTCCTATTGCTCCCAATACCAACGAAGAAAGCCGCAAACTTAACCGAAGGGTGGAGTTCAGCATCCTGAAAATGTAGCCTATTCATCTATAATCATTATTCTATTTTTACGTCCTAAACCAAAGGACGCCGACTGAGCGTTGGTGAAAATTTCCTTGCCTGAAAACGAAAATCCGCTTCAGCAACGTTGTTGTTTAGGTTATTCTCAGATACGTATCCGAATCGACACATCATTTTCAATGAAGAGATTTGCACTATTGTCTTTACTCGCTGTTTTTTCCTGCAACAAAAATCAGGATCCTACTCCGATACCCGTAGCCACACCGGTCTGTAACATAAGCAGTGAAACCGGGGTAAATAATTCCTATAAACTGGAATACCTGTATAACACTTCCGGGTCGCCGGAGGGTGTGAATATATCTACCAAAAACACCGCTGACGGTCAATTAAAACCGGTAAGTACGGCGCGGTATACCTACGAAAACGGCAGATTGGTGAAAGTTGTAGACGGTGCAGTCGAAGAGGTATTGGAATATAGCCCCGGCGGCGCATTAACCCGTCTTACGGTTGCCAAAACCGTTGAACCCGCTTACGTTAATTATACCCTCAACTTTGAAACTGATGCCAATCAACGGATCACAAAAGTGATGGATTCGATGGGAAAACAAACGACGATCAAACGAGATGCTCAGGGAAACATCACAGAAACGCTTACGGTTGATACAAAAACCGGCCAGGAACTATATCGCATCGAATTGAGCGGTTATGACAACCGAAAATCCGTCTATGATTCCTTCAAGGGCTGGTCCTTCAGCGTACTGAGCTATTATGCCGACTATGTCAAGTTTCCGCTTTTTACCACGGGTGCCGGCGGCAATGCGGTAAAACGTATTGATTATGTAGCAGGAAAAGCTTTCAGTGAAACTACCTATACGTATACTTACACAAGCAACGGCTTTCCGCTGACGGAGCAATCCTTCACCCGATTTTCAGACGGTTCCGGGGTTGGCACCAACGGCCGAACGTTTGCTTATACCAATTGTAAATGAAATTTCATAGCACAATTTTCACTAAATTTCTTCTTGGGTTTTCTTCCTTTTTCTCTGTGCATGACCACTTGATAATATTGTCTAATTTTTCTTGCAAAAAAATAACGATTTCAGGATACTTGTATAGCAATCTATCGGTTTTATATATTTATACGAAGATTATATGTCAATTAGCTGACAATCAAACCAGAGTACTATGTTAGCTGTGCGTCCAATAATAATTTAACTAACTATATAAATATAGTTAGTTAAATTCAGGCTTTCAGCTTCTGTTTCAGAGTTCAGGAACGCAGTTGTGGCCGTTGAGAATTTCAAAAAATCGACTCTCCAACGACAGTATAAACGCCCTAATCAGATAATTTTATAAATAACTCATCGCTACATAATATAGAGTGCATTTTTTATGTTAAAATTGTGTCAATAAGCGACTTAAACGAAATCAAAATAAAACTAACTGTAGACAAAACACTATTTATAGGTGTTTCGGTAGAAGTGCCAAGTTTGATGAGGAGTTCAGTAGATCATAGAATAAGTCAGGTAATACATTTGAGAGGAGTTTTCATGTTGCAACAACAAACAATATGGCTTTGCCTGATATATTGCAATATGACATTAAAACAACAGCTATATATACTATTCATTTGACAATCTTAGAGGCGTTGGCTTGACAATACAAGCATAATATAATTATTGTTTGCTAAGAGTTAAACTAGTTTTTTACCCAATCAATATTAAGCTATTACAAATATGACATTTGATTACGATGTATTTATTAGCTATCCACATATCAGTAATATTGATGACAATAACAATTATAATGGTTGGGTAGCTAAATTTCATGATAGGCTCAGTATACTTCTTACTAATTTATTAGGCCGAAAAGCGAGAATTTGGAGAGATAATAGGCTTCAAGTTGGCGCACCGTTTAACGATGAGATATATGATAAACTTAGTAAGAGCAAAGTTTTTCTATGCGTTACTTCGCCTGCTTACATTCAATCAAAGTGGTGCCTTAACGAACTAAGAGAGTTTTTACGTTTAGCCAATCAAAGTGGCAACCTAATTACTGGAGAACACTCCCGAATAATACCGGTCGTAAAAACATACATGCCTATAGAACAGCGCCCGAGAGAAATACAAAACTACATCTATAAAGAATTTTACAAAATTGATGAGAACTTGGGAGGTGTACCTTTAGAATTTGGCCAAGAATCAGGTGAAAGAGGGTATGAGGATTACAAAACTAAACTGGATGAGGTTGTCTGGGCAATTTTTAATACGGTTAATCAAATCAGAGATGAATCACCGGATGACGTTCGGAAGACAGTTTTTCTGGCAGAAACAACCTTTGACAAAAGAGATGAATACGAAAGGATAAAAAATGAATTGATTGCTCGTGGCTTTACTATATTACCTGATAACCCACTCCCTAAAGACCATATAGATACCTATAAGGAAGCCGTGGAGAGTTATTTGCGACGTTCCTTTTTATCAATTCATTTGCTGGGAAAATCTTATGGAACAATTTTAGATGGTGCCACGGAATCAATTATTCATTTACAAAATAATTGGGCGGCTAAACACAGCAAATCAGATAGAAACTTTAAACGCCTGATCTGGATACCACAAACCTTAGAACAGATTGATGAACGTCAGAAAAGCTTTTTAG
This sequence comes from Runella sp., assembly GCF_965279615.1. Taxonomy (NCBI): domain Bacteria; kingdom Pseudomonadati; phylum Bacteroidota; class Cytophagia; order Cytophagales; family Spirosomataceae; genus Runella; species Runella sp. The sequence continues at coordinate 3,083,527 of NZ_OZ257252.1, forward strand.
AGTGGTTGCAGAATAACGCTGAAGCCCAAAACGGAGCAGAAGTATTGATACGTTTGTTTGAAGGTTTTAAAACAAGAATGCTTCAAGTAATCGCAAAGCCTAAAAATGAGCCTAATGACAATCTGATTCGTGTATACTTAATGTGCGATAAACCGGATTTTGATTACATTCCATATGTGGGTAAATATCTGTATAACAAAGGCTATGAAGTAATGCAACTTTCAAGAACAGATGAAACATTGCAACACCACAAAAGCCACCTGATGTATTGTGACGCTACCCTGATTCTGTATGGAAAAACACACAAAGGGTGGGTTGATGAAAGGCTTTATGACACTACAATCAGGGTTAAAGGATGGGGCCGCGAGGAGGCTATTCTATGCAGAGCCATTTTTATAACAAATCCTGAAACAGAAGAAAAACAGAATTTATTCATACAATCAGCTAAACTACTCCCTCCCTGTTACGAAGAAATTCCCAGTCATGCACTTGAATCTTCATTAGCAGAATTTGTAAATGATATTGAACAGGCTTTTAACAATTAACTTTAGTAAATTAAAATAATGGTTTCGCAGGAACGCAGAGTAAAAAATCCCTTCCCCGGGCTAAGACCATTCGAAACACAGGAGAGTGATATCTTCTTCGGGCGCGATGGTCTGACCGACACATTACTCAAAAAGCTTCGTACAACACGCTTTGTTGCAGTTGTAGGAACGTCAGGTAGTGGTAAGTCATCCCTTGTAAAAGCCGGACTATTACCTGCTATGAAAAGTGGATTTATGGTAAGTGCAGGTTCAAACTGGCGAATCGCCGTAATGCGCCCTATCAATAATCCTATTTTTAATTTAGCTCAAGCATTATTTGAGGCTCAAGTATTTCCTAAAAAAAGTACAGTACAAAATCAAGCGAAAGTAATTGAAGAAACATTACATAAAAGCTCTCTCGGCTTAATAGATGTTGTTCAGCAAGCTGAATTTACAAATTTTGAAAACTTACTAATCGTTGTCGACCAATTTGAAGAATTATACCGTTTTGAGTCGGGCAATACGGATCAGTTAGAGCAAGCATCGTGTTTCATCAAACTCCTCCTCGAAGCTACCCGTAATCCGGATTTACCAATTTATGTGGTGCTTACAATGCGTTCAGAGTATCTTGGTAAAAGTGCACAATTTTGGGGTTTACCGGAAGCCATTAATAATGGGCAGTTTCTTATTCCAAGAATGAATGATGATGAACGTCGGGAAGCCATTATTGGGCCGATAAGGATATTCGATGCGATGATTTCATCACCGTTAGTGAATCGTTTGCTCAATGATACCGGCGACGATCCTGACCGATTGCCTATTCTACAACATGCTTTGATGCGTACATGGGACTATTGGACGAAAAACAGGGCGAATGATAACGAGCAAATTGACCTTCAACATTATGAAAATGAAAAGGTTGGCGGGATGGACAAGGCCTTGTCGATTCATGTTGACGAAGCCTATCATGAACTGAACGAAGAACAACAGCTTATTGCCGAAAAAATTTTTAAGCGCTTAACTGAAACCGGTACAGGCATTAGCGAAGGCAGACTTCCCGCAACTGTAAACGACTTAATGCAAATAGCTCAAGTTGAAGAAGAAGTAATCTTTCCGGTCATTGACGCTTTCCGAAAAGAAGGCCGCTCATTTCTCATGCCTCCGATTTCCAATTCTTTACAAGGTAATACGCTAATTGACATTTCACATGAAAGTTTGATCAGGGGTTGGGATCGATTAAAAAGCTGGGCCGAGGAGGAATCTATCTCTGCAAAGATATACCTCCGGCTTGTGGATGATGCTCAACGCTACCCGAAAGGAGAAGTAAATCTGTTGACAGATCCAGAATTACAGTTAGCATTAGATTGGTATAATAAAAACAATCCTAATCAGACATGGGCGAATCGATATAATTCGGATTACGAAACAGCAATAAATTATCTTAATCAAAGTAAAGAACAACGTGATATTGCAGAAAAAAAACGTATAAGAAAACAAAATAGGAATATATTGGCAGCAATTTTAGGTGTTTTATTTTTTGCTTCTTTATTTATTATAACATTTATATTTTATAAGGAGGCAGAAGCAGGTCGTGTAGAAGCTGATAGTCAAAAGGCCACCGCTAAACGTAGCGAAACAAAATCAATTATCTCAAGAATTGCTTTAAAAAAAGCGTTAGAAGAAGCAACCTATGCATTAAATAAGGAAAAAATTGCCAAAAAAGCATCTGACTCTATGGTATTAGTCAACAAGACATATGCAAAAATAGGAATATATTATGCACAAGCAGCTTCGGCAAATCAGGAAGAAGATATTGATCAAGAATTATCCAATTACAAGAAACTTATTCAAGTCTATAAAGAACTGCCTCAATCATCTTATGATGAACGGATGATTGTTAATTTATTAATTGGCCAAGCGTTAATTGACGACGACAAAACTGAGGAAGGTTTAAAATATTATAATCAAGCGGCTGCTTTATTAGGAAAATCTAATAAAAAGCCAGATGAAAGAATTAAAATTTTAATGAATATAGGTGGGACATTTTTAGATGTCGAAGATCAATTACTACCTGAGTTTGAAAGAAAAGGCATACAATACTTTGAAGAAGCCGCAACCTTATTAAGACATTCTACTAAGGATTCTCTTGAAAAGTCTAAAATATTTAAGGAAATTGCCAATGCTCTTTTAAGTGATTTAGGCAGGAAGAATTCTGCACAAATTAGACTAAATCATGCTGTTAAATACTATAACTATGCTGTCGATATATCGTCTAATTCTCTTGAAAAAAGCAAGAAATTTCTGGAATTAGGAGATAAACTTTTGGCATCAAGTGATTCACTAATAATGAGTAAATCTATAGAATATTACAATAGAGCCCTACAAATAAACAAAGGAAATACTAAACTGGAAATTAATCAGCGAGCACTTAATTACAGGAAAATTGCTGTTCTTTACAGTCTTTATGATAATTCTACTAATCTAAAAAAATCAATTGAGGCTTATAATACTGCACATCTACTTTATAGTAATAATAAAGATACATTACAAATTGCAAATACATTATATGATATAGCAAATGTAAAAAACAGGTTAAATTCTATAGATTCATCATCGAATCTCCATTCCTTGCCTGATTTACAGAATGCATTAAATATGTATCAAAAACAAAAAACTTCTCTTTACGTTCGTATGCAAATAGTTACTTTAATAAAAATAGGTAATGAATATGATAAAACAAATACTTTAGATAAAGCATTAATCGCTTATCAAGAAGCTTATAATGTATACCATAAAGACAGTATAACTTCAAAATCAAATATATTAAATCAATATAACTTATCTATGTTTAATGCAGGAATTGCTCTTGACCATATTGGCCAAATTTATCAAAAATTAAAATCTAATGATTTAGCACAAAAAAATTATCAGTTAGCCTATAAACATTTAGTATTGAGTAGATTGGTGACAAGTAATTTAACGCCAAGCAATAATTTGCGCCAATTTTTATTAAGAATTAATTCAACTAAAGATATAAGACTTATAGCGACAACTGATTCCGAGATTTATAGCAGGCTATCAGCACTAAGGAAAATCCTAAATATTTCAAATTCATCAATAAATACCTATTCGCAAGAAAATTTAAGAGAATAATGAGCATTATCAATCAAAATACGAAGACATGAATGAATATTGGAAATTACTAACCAACCAAAAGGTTATAACAATACATCTCCATGGCTTTGTTGCATAGCTCTAGCTATTGTAGGTATCAGGGCATAAAAAAGCACCGGATAAGCTAACTTTGAGATCGCCAAACCTACAAAATAGCCGCCTTTCGGCTCCGATGCGATGTTAAAGTTACACTTTTTTGATCCAGCACAAGAACAGCAACCACAAAAAACTATCTACCGGGTTGCCAATTGGGCCGAGTACAATCAATCCCTCATTCAACGCGGGAGCCTCATGCTTTGGATCGACCAACAGGCTATTACTGAGTGGTACCATAACGGCATCAATAAACTTGGCGGACTCTACCGCTATTCTGATGCCTGCATACGGTGTGCGCTCTCGCTCAAAGCGGTTCTAAAACTAGCCTTCCGCCAGACACAAGGGTTGATTCAGAGCCTGTTAACCATAATGAAGATTGACTTGAAAGTGCCTTCTTACACCCAATTATGTCGGCGACAGGCTCAGTTAAGTACTGACATTAAGCCTTTGCTATTTTCTGTTCAAGGGGATGAAGGGTTACACATCGTTGTTGACAGTACAGACTTAAAGGTGTATGGCGAGGGGGAATGGAAGGTGCGAAAGCATGGAGCATCAAAACGGCGTGTGTGGCGCAAACTGCACCTGGCCGACGATGTAGCAACCAGGATGATTGAAGCGGTAGAACTGACTACCAATAGTATTACTGATGCTCAAGCGGTTGAGCCTCTTTTAGATCAGATTACAGCCTCTATCAGTACGTTTGGTGGTGACGGTGCCTATGACCAACTACAGGTGTACGATGCACTGCAGGAAAGAACGATCACGCCCATAATTCCACCCCGTAGCAATGCGATAGTGTGGACTGATGAAGCGGGTGTCGACTTAGAGCATCCTCGTAATGAGGCCCTTAAAGTGATTGACGAGTTGGGCTTTTGGGGTTGGAAACAGCACAGTAGGTATCATCAACGCAGTTTAGCTGAAACGCTGATGTTCCGCTGGAAGTCTACCTTTGGAGAGCGCTTGCAAAGTCGGAAGCTAACCAATCAGCAATATGAGGTGAGAATAAAAGCAGCCTGTCTGAATCGGTTCACGCAATTGGGCAGGCCCAGGACAGTTCGCAAGAAATTAACATAGCAATGCAACAAAGCCTTTCTCTTTATACAAAGACTTCAAACCGTCTTAAAATTTTGCGATTCTTACATCGCTTACACAAAGTTATAAGCCTATTTAATAGCACAAATTGCACAGTTCAGTAAAATTCTCAAACTTAACACCTAGTAATTCTATATAATTAATTAGATAATCAATTCTCATAAGAAGGCAAGATGTTATATATTTTCTAGGGTAATGCGGTAAAACGTATTGATTATGTGGCAGGAAAAGCTTTCAGCGAGACTACGTATACCTACACCTACAACACTAACGGATTTCCACTGACGGAGCAATCGTTTACTCGATTTTCAGACGGTTCTAGTGTTAGGACTAAAGCCGGACGTTCACTTATACTGATTGTAAGTGAGTCTTTACTGAGTGATTTTCTTACTAAATTCCTTTTAGACTGGGTGCATTTCAAAACTTCGATTAAGTGTTATCTTACTAAAAAAGGAATACACGGGTAATAAAGCGTAGAAGTACTCTTTTTTGGAAAAATAACCTAATATTAATAGGATGACGCGCGAAGAATTACATGCCTTAGTGGATTCTCAATACGATAAACTGGCTGATTTACAGGCAAAAGAGAGCTTTTATGCATTTGAGGAAGGTTTTGTGAAGATATGGACGGAGTTGGGAGGGCAAGTCTTGCAAGCCAGTCTTGATAAAGTACCCTCAGATAAGCGAAAAAAAACGAGTGTCAAACCCGCTTGGGGAAAATAGAATTATCAAAAACCCATCGCTATAAAGCCAAATGCAACGGCTTTTTTATAAGCCCATATCTGCAGAACTTAATGGCTCTTGCTGGAGTGAGCGATGTATATTCTAAAAGTAATGATTTGCTGAATGCTTTTTTAGGTATCAATATCTGTGAAAGTCAAGTATATAGGGTTACTGACTGCCTTGGGCATCAGCTAACTGCGAATCTAAGGGGAACACTTGCTCATCCACCCTTGAAAGAAGACCAAAGGGTGTACGCCTCAATGGATGGGAGTATGATTCAAATGGATCAGGGTTGGCAGGAGATTAAACTCGGTCGTGTTTTCAGAGAAGACAGTCGACTTGAAAATGGCACTCAAGGGCAGGGGGAGATCCGTTATAAGCTCGACGAATCTATATATAGCGGGGCTTTGGGCTCCCATACTGATTTTATTCCAAAGTTTGAGGCAAGTTTAGGTACCTACAAAAATCATAAAGAGCAATTAGTCTTTATTACGGATGGAGCTGCTTGGATTCAAAAGTATCTGGCTGAAAGTTTCTCAGAATCAACGCATATACTGGATTACTATCACGCAGTAGAGCACTTGGCTGATTTTGCAAAATCACATTTTTCAGATTCAGTCAAGGCGAAGCATTGGGTAGAAAGTCAAAAAGTAGAGTTGTTGGAAGGTTCAACTCAAAATGTTATTGATACCCTATCCCAATTGCGAAACTTGTCAACAACTGCCAAAGAGCAACAAATCAAACTGATGCAATATTATAAAAACAATATTCAACGGATGAATTATAAAGTATTTCGCAATCAAGGACTTATGATTGGTAGCGGCCCAATGGAGGCCGCACACAGAACCGTAATTCAAACCCGAATGAAACGCAGTGGACAACGATGGACCACTGCGGGCGCGCAGGCTATGATCAATCTTAGGGTTATTAAGGAAAGTAAACGCTGGGAAGATGTCTCGCAACTTTTAAGGAATGCAGCGTAGTTTTGAAATGCACCCTTTTAGACTTTACGATTTCAGGATGCTTGTCTATTTAGATGGACAACTATTGTGACTTAGTAGAGAAGTTTTTTTGTTTTAGCCTAATACGAATATGATGGACTACAACAAACCTTATACAGTAAATGGGGGCGATTTCCATTTTAAACCTGAAGACAATTCATTCTATCTTAGGGAGGCAGTGGATTATACAGATCGGTCTATTATTATAGCAGAAGCTGATTTACAAGCTTTTGCCCGCCTGTTAAAAGTTGAGTTAGATTTTCAAAAAATTTATGACGCTGCCAAACTGCAACTTCTGAATATGAAATTTGATGTATTTGAACGCATGCTTAATGAGAACAACATAAAATACACTTATTTTTATTGGCGTGAAAGCTCTCCGGGTGATTACAATTAGAAGGAACTTCCTTTTTATCGTTACAAGCGCTCCCCTTGTGCCGCAAGGGGAAACTCGCTACGGAAGGAAACCACGGGCTCAATAGGCAAAAGACTTAACAGCTTCGCATTCATTACAACTCCCTTCGAATCCTCTCTGCAATCTCCGCCAATTCCTCCTGACTCATTTTCAGTTTATTATTGAAGTTCATATCCGCCATGCTGTTCATTGGAATCAGGTGTACGTGCGCGTGAGGTACTTCCAAACCTACGACAGCAACGCCGATGCGCTTGCAGGGAACGGCTTTTTCAACGGCGGCGGCCACTTGTTTTGAAAATTTCATCAAACCTTCATACAGGCTCTCTTCCAGATCAAAGATATAATCAACTTCCTTTTTAGGAATGACGAGGGTGTGTCCCGGAGCGCAGGGAAAAACATCCAGAAAGGCCAGAAACTCATCGGTTTCGGCAATTTTATACGATGGTATCTCCCCATTAACAATACGTGTAAATATGGACGGCATGAGAAATTGTCGTTTAAGTTTATGAATTCAACAGGTTACCGGTTTACAAAAATGGGCAACTTTTCAGCTATTATACAAATCAAGGGTTAAACTACGCTGCCAAATTACAAATTTGTATAAATCTAAGTTTGCTTTTCCCACGCAAAACATCTAATTTTGCGCTCTGATTTTCAGAATGGTACCGTAATTTGTGCGTATATGCCTAATTTTGAGGCAAAAAGCGTTCTGCTTATCAACACAAATCAAGGAACTTAGACTTAACAGATTTAATAACAATCACAAAAACCATGGCACGTGATTTAAAATTCACAAGAAACATTGGGATTGCTGCTCACATTGATGCTGGGAAGACCACCACAACGGAGCGGATTCTTTATTATGCGGGCGTAAGCCACAAAATTGGAGAGGTACACGATGGTGCCGCTACAATGGACTGGATGGCTCAGGAGCAGGAGCGCGGTATTACGATCACATCTGCGGCTACCACGGTAGATTGGCAGTATAGAAATAACAAATACCACATCAACATCATTGATACCCCGGGTCACGTTGACTTTACGGTAGAAGTAAACCGTTCGTTGCGGGTATTGGATGGTCTTGTGTTTTTGTTTAGTGCGGTAGATGGTGTTGAACCTCAATCAGAAACCAACTGGCGTTTAGCCAACAACTATAACGTAGCTCGTTTAGGCTTCGTTAATAAAATGGACCGTTCAGGAGCTGACTTTTTGAACGTTTGTAAGCAGGTAAAAGAAATGTTGGGCAGCTACGCGGTGCCTTTGCAATTGCCGATCGGTGCTGAAGATAACTTCAAAGGAGTGGTTGACTTGGTGAATTTCCGTGGGATGGTTTGGAACGAGCATGACAAAGGAATGACTTTCCAAGAAGTACCTATTCCTGACGATATGCTTGAAGAAGCCACCGAATGGCGTGAAAAACTCCTCGAAGCCGTTGCTGAATTCGATGATACGTTGATGGAAAAATACTTCGAAGATCCAACATCCATCACCGAAGACGAGATTTTGAAAGCTCTCCGTGAAGCCGTTATTGCGATGAAAGTTGTTCCGATGCTTTGTGGTTCTTCTTTCAAAAACAAAGGTGTCCAAACCATGCTTGATTACGTGATGGCATTGTTGCCTTCACCGTTGGATAAAGAAAGCATTAAAGGAACCAATCCTGATACCGGTGCTGAAATCTCTCGTAAACCAAGTGTTACCGAGCCTTTCTCCGCCCTGGCGTTCAAAATTGCCACTGACCCTTACGTAGGTCGTTTGTGCTTTATCCGTGCGTATTCAGGAGTATTGGAAGCAGGTTCTTATGTATTGAACAACCGTTCAGAAAACAAAGAGCGTATTTCACGTATCTTCCAAATGCACGCTAACAAACAAAACGCTATTGAACGTTTGGAAGCAGGTGATATCGGTGCAGTAGTAGGATTTAAAGACATCAAAACGGGTGATACCCTTTCTGATGAGAAAAACCCTATCATTCTTGAATCAATGGTATTCCCTGAGCCTGTAATCGGTTATGCGATCGAGCCTAAGAAAACTGCTGATCAAGATAACTTCTCGAAAGCCATTGGTAAACTCATCGAAGAAGATCCAACCCTTCAGGTGGAATCAAACGAAGAGACCGGCCAAACCATCATCAAAGGGATGGGTGAGCTTCACTTGGAGATCATCATCGACCGTATGCGTCGTGAATTCAAAGTAGAAGTAAACCAAGGTGCGCCGCAGGTAGCTTACAAAGAAGCCATCACGAAGAGTATTGAGCACCGTGAAGTTTATAAGAAACAAACGGGTGGTCGCGGTAAATTTGCCGATATCGTATTTGAACTCGGACCACGCGATGACCACGAACCGGGCCAGGAAGTGAAAAAAGGTCTGCAGTTTGTGAATGAAGTCGTAGGGGGGGCTATTCCGCGCGAATTTATCCAACCTGTACAAAAAGGTTTTGAAGCAGCAATGGTTAACGGTCCATTGGCGGGTTACCAGTTGGAAAGCATGAAAGTGCGTCTTTTCCACGGTTCTTACCACGATGTTGACTCCGACTCATTGTCGTTTGAATTGGCCGCGAAATTAGGCTTCAAAGAAGCCGCTCGTTTAGCAGGTCCAAAATTGTTGGAACCTATCATGGCAGTTGAAGTATTGACTCCTGAAGAATACACCGGTCCTATTACAGGTGACCTGAACCGTCGTCGCGGGATCATGAAAGGCATGGACTCACGCGCAGGCTCACAAGTTATCAAGGCAGATGTACCTTTGTCAGAGTTGTTTGGTTATGTAACCGACCTTCGCACCATGTCGTCAGGTCGTGCTACTGCCACTTGACCTTCTCGCACTATGAGTTCCTTCCAAACAACTTGGCGGAAACCGTCATTGCGAAATCAAAAGGATAGAATCACCTGATCGATTATATGTAGAAAAACCCCGAGCATCGGGGTTTTTCTTTTTTGTTTATAACCACCCAAATCGCTCCATCAGTTTTTCTTTTTGACTCCGGGCAACGGGAACCGTGAAACCATCAGACATGACCAAATAATTACCTTCTCCTTTCATAAATTTGACAATTCGATCAAGATTTACTAAATGTTGACGACTCACTCTCAGAAAATTACGTTCTTCTAACGTATCCTGAATATCGCGCAACGTCTTGGATACTAAGTATTTTTGTCCTCCCTCCAGAAAAAATAAAGTATAATTGTTATCGGCTTCGCAATAAAGAACACTTTTGAGTTCAACAAACACCACACTGTTTTGGTGAGGCAGAGCGATTTTTTCAGGAAATACCTTCGTTGGATTTTGAGGTGAAAGCAACTGTTGTCTGAGCAATTCTAATTGACGACTGTCGGTACGGCGACTTCGTTCCACTTTTTGCACCGCTGCTTGCAGGTCTTTTGCGTCAGTTGGTTTCAACAAATAGTCTATCGCGCTGAATTTAAAGGCTTTAACTGCAAATTTATCGTAAGCAGTCACAAACACAACCGCAAAATTTAAGTCTCCCACCATCTCCAAAAGTTGAAAACCATTCATTTTGGGCATCTCAATATCCAAAAATACAACGTCGGGCTGTTGAGCCCGAATAGCTTTCAGCCCTTCTTCACTGCTGCTGCATTCGGCTACTACATCTACCTGCGAACAGTACATTTTCAACTGCAAAGCCAGTAACTTTACACAATCGGGTTCGTCGTCGATGATGATTGCTTTCATATTTAAACGGGTATTTCTACGATTACCTTCGTGCCGGCGGCCTTCCCATCTGAATCTACCAAGTCTTCTATCTGCACTTGAGTAGTTGATTTGTAGAGTTGATTGATAAGCTCGATACGTTCCGAGGTCATTTTCAAGCCAAACGACTTATTTTTAGTGGCCGATTTACTTTTGAGTTCGGAAGCCGCCGCGCGACCAATGCCGTCGTCAACAATACTGACCTGCAAAAGATGCTCTTGGGCTAAATGCAGTTTTATGATAACTGTCCCTCCTTCTTCTTTGTGCATCAGCCCGTGCCAAATCGCATTTTCAACGTAAGGCTGCAACAATAGCGGTGGAATATCAATATAGTGGGTATCAATTTCATCGTCCACTTCCATTTCATAGTTGACTTTATTCTTAAAACGCATGGCTTCCATTTCAATGTACAACTGCAAAGTTTCCAATTCGTTGGCAAGGGCCACTTTTTCAGAACGTGAGTTTTCCAACACCAATCGAATCAATCTTGAAAACTGCGTCAGGTATTCCGATGCAGTATGCGCGTCGTTTTCGAGAGTATATAACTTAATGGAATTGAGACAGTTGAAAATAAAATGCGGATTCATCTGCGCGCGCAAAGCCGTCATTTCCGTTTCGGCAATTTTGCCGGCAAATTCTGCTTCCTGCAGTTTAATTTCATTTTTCAGTAACAAATTATCCTTCTGTTTGCGACGATTATTAAGATACAACACCACTACGATCAGCAAAACAATTCCCAATCCGGCCATGAGCCAATACCTCACCAAGCGGTTTTGATAATCTGCTCGCACGTTAGCCAAGTCTCGTTGGTATTGCTGTTCTCTAAACATCAATTTTTGCCCTTGTTTTACTTTCTCAATGCTGGTTAAGCTGTCTTTGGCAGCATTGACCAAATCGCTGTAATACAAAGCCTTATCGGCGTTTTTATGCTCAATACACCAGGCTTTCAACAATATCCCGGCATCCCTGACGGCTTCATACTTTTTCAATCTCCAGGCCTTTTCTACTACCAAAAGAGCATTATTATGAACAGAATCCGGTTGATTGACTTGTTTATAATACTTCGCCAAATTTAAGTGTCCTTCCACAATCCCCGTATTATCGCTAAGTACATACGCTTTTTTCAGGCCCTCATTGATAAAAAGCAGCGCCTGTTTTCTGTTTTGTAGTTTAAGATGAATTTCACCCATTAACATGGGAATATGAAAGGCAAAATAGCGGTTAGGTTCTGTGGCTTTTTTCAGGGTGATGTAGCTTCTTTGCACGTAGTGCAGCGCAGAGTCTAAACGTCCTATGTGTAAATAGATTTCACCCATATTCATTGTTGCACCAATAAAAGGCTCCTGATAGGCTATATTTTGGGGGTAATGACTTTTAAAATAAAGGTAAGGCTGCCAAGCATAATGAAGCGCATTGTCTAAATCACCCTGTTTGGCATATGCTGTAGAAAGAAAAGCCACTGCCACCATAGCAGTATGAGAATCAAGATCTTTTTGGGCTAATTGGCTAGTTTCCTGCAAGGTTTCAATCGCTTTTACGCTTTCACCATAGACACTGTATTGATACCCCAAATTGAGTAAACCCAGCTTGACTCGATGCGTATCCTTAATTTTTCGGGCAAGTGCTATGGACTCATTAACGTAGTGCAACGCCTTGACAGGATCTCTTGAAATCCACGTCTTTCCAATTTCTTTCAATACATCAATACGTGTGGTATCTGCTTTTAAAGTAGGTAAGAGCTTCATCAAACTGTCATGGGAACGGACTACATTGACCGACTGACCGAAGCTCAGTTGTGTTCCGACCAGCCACATCAATATCCAATTACATTTTCTCATTCCCTTTTCTTTAATACCTAAATGTAGCATATCCACTGCCAACTCTACTACCGCGAATGGGTGAAGTCTCCATTTTTTTGAGTGAAAGGCCCTGCAAGGTGAGGGAACGTCTCAAAAAGCCTGAAGTACAGAGAAATACATGCTCGCTCAATAAGCCCTTTACTTCCCTCAATATCCTACGCTGCTCACTTCGGTTCATTTGAAACACACCAAAAATGTTTGGCACTTTTGGACAACAATCGCGGCGGCGATGTACGAATGAAATCATTTTTATACCCAACATCAAACGTTTCAAACACATGAAAAAATTAATGATGACTCTCTCTGTAATCGCTTTTTCCGGTATAGTGGCTTCTGCTCAAACGGCTGACATCACAGCTATTAAAAAGACCATCGAAGCCGAAAAAGCTGCCGGCGATGCGGGCGATTACAAAGCTTATTTAAGTCAATGGATCAAAGCCCCTTACTCCTCGTTTCTCTATAATGGCATTTTACTTACCGGCGATGCGCTCTGGAAAACAATGGATGAAAGATGGGCCAACGCCAAACCAAGAAAAGTGAACAATACCCGTAGCGATTGGAACATACACATTAAAGGCGATGCCGCCTATGTTACGTTCAATCAGCGTTCGGAAGATATTGAAAAAAATAAGGTTGCCGAAACCGTAGAAGGGCGTTTTTTAGAAAAAGTCGGGAACGAATGGAAAATCGTGAACATGACTGCTGTAGCAAAGGCGAAGCAATAACCCAACCAAAACAGATTTTACAACTATGTACCGCAACGAATTTCTAACTTCAGGTATTGTGGGCGCATTGGCAGCCACAATGGGCAATACCTTTGCCGCCCCAAACGCTGAGGTTCTCAAACCTTTTTACTTGCCTCCTGCTCCTCCGTTAGCGCCGGGCCCCGCTGGCTTGGACATCCGAACGTGGGTAAGAAGCACCCAAACCAACAATCAGTTTTCGTGCATCGAAGCAGCCGTAGCTCCTAAAACCATGGGGCCTCCACCGCATATTCACCAAGCGTTGGACGAAATCTGTTATGTATTGGAAGGAACAGCCTCCGTACTGGTGGAAGATAAAGTTTACGAGGTGCAGGCCGGTGGCTTCCACTTGCGTCCCAGAGGCATTATTCATACTTTTTGGAATGCCTCCGATAAACCCTTGCGATTCATGGATTTGTACTTTAACCAAAATTTTGAGGAATATCTGGAAGAGCTTTTTCATACGATCTACGCTGATATGGCCAAACAAAACCTAACGCCCATGGATCCGGGCATTGCCAAACGCATGGCAGCACTTGATAAACGATTCGGAGTAACGATGTTTCCGGAGCAGCGGCAATCGATTGTGGACAAATATGGTTTAAAATAAGCCGTAAGTTGCTCTTTTTAAATTGTAGCCTGTTTTTTACCAAAAATTAATTCCGTACCTTTGCACCCGCAAAAGAGAAGTCGGAGTAAATGGCTCTTTCGACGAAGATGACAAAAAACACACATTTGAGCCAGCAAAATTACAATGAATCAAAAAATTCGTATCAAACTGAAGTCATTTGACCACAACTTGGTGGACAAATCGGCTGACCGCATCGTGAAGGCGGTGAAATCAACGGGTGCTGTGGTTAGCGGCCCGATTCCATTGCCTACTGAGAAGCAAATTTACACGGTGCTTCGTTCACCCCACGTGAACAAAAAATCACGTGAGCAATTCCAACTTTGTACCTACAAACGTTTGATCGATATTCACTCGTCAAGCGCCAAAACCGTAGATGCTTTGATGAAACTTGAATTGCCAAGTGGTGTTGATGTAGAGATTAAAGTTTGATGATAAGGTTTCCAACCGCAAAGCCGGCTTCGCAAGAAGTCGGCTTTTGTTTTTTATACACGTCCTTTCCGCTGCTTTTTACCATAAATTTAAAGAGTGAGAACCTTATACACGCTATATCCCAATTTGAGGATATTATTGCTCATACCATTATTTATAACATCCTGAAAATGAGCAATGCGTAGAATTTATTGCCCAATAGTGGGGTCTATAAAAATAGTGGTATTACAATTGCCATATTCGAAAGCAATTCGATATTTTAGACAAAAAATTAAATTATTTATGGAAAATGTACAAAAAATTACCCGTTGGGCGGGACACCACCGCATTCTCATTCGTTTTTTTGTATTACCCATCGCTTTTTATTTCTTTGGTCGAATGGCCTTTGTGCTGGGAGGTGAATTTTATTTTTGGGGCTACACCATCCCTGAATACACCGTCTATGCCCTGACCGCTCTTATGATCGCGGCGGCTTGGTTTTACCCTAAAAACCCCCGGCAAGTCATTTACCAACTGTATTGGAAAATAAAAGGTCTGGAATTTACAGTTTGTATGGCTTCCTTTTTTCTTTGGATGTACATCGGCAATCAGACAGTACAGTATTTTAATCCACTCTTAGAAACAACCTCAAAAACAGCTGAGTCGTCAATCATTCATTTGACCAGTTTGTCGTCCGGCTCAAGTGAGAATTCGACAGCCTCAAGCAACGAAACTACTGTCACATCGGTAAAACGAAGCTTTTTCAACTACTTCAAAAACTCTACGCACGCCATCAAAATGAAAAGCCTCTTTAGGCCCAAAAGCGAACGGATGCCTACGGCACTGGGCGTTATTCTGGGAGCTATTGGAATTGCGGCGGGAATCGTAGTACTGGTCTGCGGCATTCAATGCGGCGGTGCTTCGGGCAGCGTTGCTTTAGGAGTGATTGGTGGATTGGCATTGATCGGATTAGGCATTTGGGCATTGGTAGCGACTTTCAAACCGGATGCTTCTCGACAAAATAAATAACCATTGATTCTTATTGGGAAAGCCGAAGAATGTATTTTCTTCGGCTTTCTTTGTTTTGTTTAATTTAGCGGTTGGCAACAAGGACTCGAATCCTGAATAAATACCCAAACATTCAATAGACGCTGCTACATAGCAGTTGTATGTAATGTGAGATTTTGAGTCACTTCCCTCGTACTGCAAATTACTATTTCTTCACCTCCTTTAAAAGCTCCTGCAACTCTTTCACTTTCTCAGGATTGGCTTCTGCCAAATTGTTCTTCTCACCGATATCTTTGGCCAAATCATACAGCTGCGGTTGTGGGTCATTGCCCAATTCGGTATTGGTTTCAATACTTTTCTTTGCGCGGTTACTCGGTTCAATGTATTTCCAATTGCCTTTGATAATAGAAAAGGTACCGGCATGTTCAATCAGATAATCGCGCCCTTTTTTGTCTTTTCCCAAAAACGTCGACAAATAATCTTTGGTATCGGGAGCAGTCGTTGCGTCAAATTTCTGTCCTGTCATTGCCGCAAAGGAAGCGAGTAAATCCACCTGACTAACCAACGCATCGGAAACTCCTGCTTTCACTTGCATGGGCCAGCAAACAATGAACGGCACGCGGGTACCGGCATCAAAGGCACTGTATTTCCCACCGCGCAATGTACCTGCCGGTGTGTGGCCATTAAGCAATTCTACCGCTTGGTCTTGGTAGCCATCGTCAACTACGGGGCCGTTGTCGCTGGAGAAAATGACAAGCGTATTTTTGGTCAGATTCAATTTATCCAACGTTTTCATTACCTCGCCGACCGTCCAATCCAATTGAAGAATGACATCGCCACGAGCGCCCATGCCGCTTTTGCCCACAAACCGTTGGTTCGGAACACGGGGTACGTGAATATCCTGCGTAGAAAAATATAAAAAGAACGGCTCTGATTGATGTTTTTCGATGAAAGAAACAGCTTTTTCGGTAAAAATATCGGCCATATCTTCATCTTTCCAGCGCGCCGATTTCCCACCTGTCATGTAGCCAATACGACCAATGCCGTTAACAATGGTAAAATCATGCCCGTGCGAATGTTTCATTTTCAGCAGTTCAGGGTGGGCGCGGCCGGTGGGTTCATTACCGATCGGTTCTTTGAAACTTACTTTAATAGGATCGGCAGGGTCAAGATTCACCACGCGGCGATTTTCTACATATACGCACGGAACGCGGTCACCGGTAGCGGCCATGATAAACGATTCATCAAATCCAATATCCAAGGGACTCGGTTTGATTTCGCCGTTCCAATCAGGCCCGCCTTGCGGCCCCAAACCTAAATGCCACTTGCCTACTACCCCTGTTTTGTAGCCTGCCTGCTGAAACACCAACGGCAATGTGCTGCGCCCGGGCAAAATCAGCGCTGCAGCATCGCCAGTAGCCACGCCCGTACCCTGTTTGCGCCAGGCGTATTCACCCGTCAGCATGGAGTAGCGAGATGGGGTGCAAGTGGCCGAGGTAGTATGCGCATTGGTAAAGCGCAGACCGGCCTTGGCCAATTTATCAATGTTGGGCGTTGACACTTTTTTGGCTCCGTAGCAACTTACATCGCCATAGCCCAAGTCATCGGCGTAAATAATGATGACATTAGGCCGCGTGGCCTGACTAAAAGCAGATTGTACCAAAAATACAATCATCCCTAAAGTGTAGATAAAAGGGTTAGATCTGAGCATAAGTGGAAACTATATTATAGACGCTAAAATAGCCATTCTCATTTTAAAATTCCTAAAAACTGCTGTTCATCCGAAAAACTGCCTTGGTCGGCCCGATTTTAAACCGCTCCTGTACTCCTTGGTCACCAATAAATAATTTCTTCTCTACCTTTATAACATGTTTACGGGCGTTTTTATAACTTTCCGCATCAGCATTACCAATCCCAACTTTTTCACACATTAAACGTTTAACATACTGTGGCAGAAGAACCTCAAAAAAGTAAAATGAGTGGCTGGCTCCGCGATTTGGCGGGTGTATTTGTGGTCATGGATGATAAAAAAACCGAGGAAAAACCAACGACTGCACCTCCTCCTGCTTCAACCTCTGCTACAGCAGCAAAAAGCCCCGCTACCGCCGCTCCGTCCATTTCTGCACCGCCTGCTTCAAGCGACTTTGTAGATGATCTGCGAAATCGATTCCGTAAGATATTGGAAGACAAGAATCAGCCCGGCTTCGACTTTTATGAATTTTCGCTGATGCTGCTGCGCACAAGTACAAATCCTTCAGTAGAACATTTTAAAACAGCTTATGAAGGTGCTAAGTTATTGAATCCCAATTGTAACCAGCAGTTCTTGCTGGAATCGGCCAATTTTTATAAAACCGAATTGCAAAAGGCTTTCGAAGCAACGGTGAGTGCCGGAGAGCAAAAAAAATCGGCCCTGAATGCAGAAAAAGACAAAGAGCAAAAGCAATTGAACAACGAAGTATCTAATATTGAACAACAATTGGGCAAGTTGAAGCAGCAGATCGCCGATCTGGAGAAAGCACAATCGGAGAAATTAAGCGCATTGAACGGCATTGACAGCAAATTCAACGATAAATTTGTCGAAATCGAACAAAAAATTCAGGCAACCGTCACGGCCAAAGACGGTGTTGCCAATGAAATGGCATTGATAGAAAACGGCATTAAGCAGTATATTTCTTAAAACCGGTGTTTGTAATCATTAAAAGTAGAGACAAACTCTATTTATTACTTCCATAAAACCAATCAAAACACTATGAATTTAACAGGAGCAGGCAAAATAGCCTTGATTTTTCTAATAGTAGGAGCATTGGGAGCAGGGTATTACTTTTTTGGGCCCAATCCGCATCCCGTATTCAACGAAACGGCCACTTCTACCACGGCTCCCGAAGGCGGCCCTTCAAATGCAACATCTACTGACAATACTGCCTCTGACGACAACACCGCAAGCAGCGAGTCGTCGGCCACTTCGTCGGGAAGCACCGCTTTTTCTTATACTGCGCCCGAGCCTGTAGACGGAACACTCAAAGGTGTAGTTGAACTAGGTGCCAGTGGGTTCAATTCTTTTGTGGTCAACATCGACAAAGACAAAAACTGGAAGCTGGAAAAAGCGGAATTCGGCAACAGCATGGTCATTGAAAACATGGCCTCCGATTACGATATTCGCGTGGGTCTAAAAAAATACATCAGCAACATGATCGACCAAGGAGTTAACGGAAAAAATATTCACTTCGTGGTAAGCTCCGGCGCAATCAAGGCCGACGTAACCCAAAAGATCATCAAAGTATTGAAAGATATGGGCTACATGGTCAACACCGTAACGCCCGAAGAGGAAGGAACCTTGGGTCTGAAATGTACGCTTCCACCTTCCTACTATAACAAAGGCTTTTTTACCGACATTGGCTCCGGAAACACAAAGATCGCATGGACGACCGGCGGCGATGTCAAAAGCCTGGAAACGTACGGAGCCAAATATTATGAAAACGGTACAAGTGCCGACGTCGTTTATGAAGAAGCAGGTGCTAAAGCCAAGCAAGTACCCACTTCCAAAAGAGATATTTGCTTCATCATTGGAGGCGTTCCGTTTGATCTGGCCAAAGAAGTTCGCAACGGCAAAGAACGTTATACCGTGTTAAAAGCACCCGACGCCTATAAATTAGACAAAGCCAAAGCAAAGGCCGGCGGCAATATCTATAAAGCCATTGCCGATGCTACGGGTTGCAAACAGTTTGTGTTTGACTGGGATGCCAACTTCACCATTGGATTTTTGTTAGGTCTGAAATAAGCGGTTTCTTTTTGCATTATCTTCATGAGCAAAGCCTTCGAATTGATTCGCGAAGGCTTTGCTTTTTTGTTGCTTAGATTTGGGATCATTTTACCTTTGTACAAAAGAACCGGACACCTTCTATCCATTCCAATTTCTGTTATGCAACGACTCTTATTGCTGCCCATTTTCCTTTTCTCGTTTTTAACATACTCTCAAAAATCAGCCTCCAAGCCCAATGTGATCTACATTTTTGCCGATGACATGGGCTATGGTGAACTGGGATGTTATGGACAAAAAAAGATAAAAACGCCTAATTTGGATCGTTTGGCAGCAGGTGGAATGCGTTTTACCCAGCACTATTCTTCCGCTCCGGTGTGCGCTCCGTCGCGCTGCGGGCTCATGACCGGTCGCCATACAGGTCATACGTATATTCGCGGGAATTATGAATTAGGTGGTTTTGAAGATGATAAAGAAGGCGGGCAAATGCCGCTCAACGAAGGTGCTTTTACCTTGGGCCACCTTTTCCAAAAAGCAGGCTATAGAACGGGAGCCGTGGGCAAATGGGGCATGGGAATGGCCAATACGACCGGCAATCCCAATCAACAGGGGTTTGATTTCTTCTACGGACTGCTGTGCCAGAAACAATCCCACAATTTTTATCCAACTCACCTTTGGAAAAACGGGGAGAAAGTTCCGCTCAATAATCCCTTCATCCGAGTCCATAAACCCATGGCCGAAGGCGATGAAAACTATGACTACTACGTCGGAAAGGAATACGCTATTGATAAAATGACCGAACAGGCAAGTGCCTTCATTACCGAAAATAAAGATCGTCCTTTCTTTTTGTACCTGCCCTACACGCTGCCTCACGTCTCACTGCAAGCTCCTGCCGAAGCCGTGAAGCAATACATCGGTCAATTTGACGAAAAGCCCTACAGGGGTCAAGGAGGCTATGCTTCAACGCGTTATCCATATTCTACTTACGCAGCCATGATCTCTTATCTCGACAAACAAGTGGGGTTAATCCGGGATTTGCTCAAAAAATCAGGCTTGGAAGAAAATACCATCATTATGTTTTCGAGCGATAACGGTGCTACGTTTGTGAAGCAGGTGGACACTCGTTTTTTTGAAAGCGTGGGCAAATTTCGCGGGTTAAAGATGGAAGTTTATGAAGGCGGGATCCGCGTTCCGATGATCGCTTACTGGAAAAACAAAATCAAACCCGGTCAAACCACCGATCACGTTTCAACACAATATGACCTAATGGCCACCTATGCCGAATTGCTCAACGTGGGGGTAGGCTTTACGCCTGCCCAATCCACGATAAAAGGGACAGACGAGCAAAAGAGAACGCAGAAGAGGACAGACGTAAAGCGGGCAGACGTAAAGCCTGCCCCTACGATGGGTGACGGTATTTCGTTTTTGCCGACATTGCTCAACAAAGGCACTCAAAAACAACACGATTTTCTCTACTTTGAATACCCCGAAAACGGCGGGCAGTTGGCCATTCGGAAAGGAGATTGGAAAGGTGTGAAACGAAATGTGAAAAGCAATCCCGCTACAGCTTGGGAAATTTATAATTTAAAAGAAGACATCAGCGAAAGCAACAATCTTGCAGCAGCTCATCCTGAACTTGCTAAAGAATTTGACGAAATCGTACAGCGCGAACATCGTCCTTCGCATTTACAGGAATGGGAATTTATAGACCCCAAATTTGAAGTAAAGAAATAACTATTTAACCACAAAGAGCTCAATGAATTGCACAAAGGTCACAATGAGTACTTTGTGATTCTTAGTGCCTCTTCTTAGTGTCCATTGTGGTTGATGATATTAAATTGAAGAAATGAAAAAGACGTTACTATTTTCAGTTACGCTAATAGCTGTAGCTGTTCTCTCAGCTTTCCAATTTTTAAACGTTGTAAAAGTCTCTAAAGCCAACCGGCCTAATATCGTTTTGATTTTTATGGACGATATGGGTTACGGCGATCTGAGTTGCTACGGAGCGTTGCAATACCGCACTCCAAACCTCGACAAATTGGCAGCAGAAGGCATCCGTTTTACGAATTTCTTGGCAGCCCAAGCCGTTTGCAGCGCCTCGCGGGCTGCATTGATGACCGGTTGTTATCCTAATCGTATCGGAATTTCGGGGGCGTTATACCCCAACGCAAAAGTCGGGTTAAATCCTGACGAAACGACCATTGCCGAATTATTGAAAGAGAAGGGCTACGCCACAGGCATGTTCGGAAAATGGCATTTGGGTGACCGTCCCGAATTTTTGCCTACCAAACAAGGCTTTGATGAATACGTAGGTCTCCCTTATTCCAACGATATGTGGCCGGTAGGATACGATGGCAAGCCCGTCGTTGATGCCGATAATCGCAAGAAAAACTTTCCTTTACTGCCTCTTTTGAGCAATAACGACACCATTCAGGAAATAAAAACGTTGGACGATCAAGCAAAATTGACAGGAATCTATACCGAGCGGGCGGTGAATTTTATTAGAAAAAATAAACAAAAACCCTTTTTTGTCTATCTGCCTCATTCCATGCCGCACGTGCCTATTGCCGCATCTGCTAAGTTCAAAGGAAAAAGTAAGCAAGGCACTTATGGCGATGTTGTAATGGAAATTGACTGGTCGGTAGGAGAAATCATGAAAGCGCTCAAAGAAACCGGCACAGACAAAAATACCGTAGTGATCTTTACGAGCGACAACGGCCCTTGGCTCAATTACGGCAATCATGCCGGCTCCTCGGGTGGCTTGCGGGAAGGAAAAGGCAACAGTTTTGAAGGTGGTCAACGCGTGCCGTGTATCGTGCGCTGGAAAGGTGTTACGCCTGAGGGGTTGGTGTGTAATAAACTTACATCTACCATTGATTTATTGCCTACTATTGCCAACATCTGCGGTACAAAATTACCGGAAAAGAAGATCGACGGCGTTGATATTCTACCGCTTTTAAAAGGAGATATGGAAGCGGCCCCGCGCAAATACTTCTACTATTATTATCGCCGCAACAACCTCGAAGCCGTACGTCGCGACGACTGGAAACTTGTTTTGCCGCATGAAGGCCGTACGTACGAAGGTCAAGTACCGGGCAACGATGGCTTTCCGGGAAAAGCGCCTGAAAATCATCCGTTTCCGTTAGCGCTCTATGATCTGCGCCGCGACCCCGCCGAGCGTTACGATGTAAAGGAAGTGTACCCCGAAATTTTGGCGGAGCTTCAAAAAGTCGCCGAAGAAGCGCGCGAAGATTTAGGGGATGATCTATTGAAACGAACGGGTAAAAATGTGCGCAAAAGTGGGATGGCGCAGTAAAGAGGGTATTCGGTTTCAAACACATGATGACTACCAATAATTAAAATAGTTGGAGAGATAGTTCGGGGTGAATTTCTTTTTAACAGGTCATCAAAGCAGAAATGATTAGCTTTGCGGTTGGAGAAAAACAATTCTGAATGAAGCAACACCTAAAAAAATACTGGCCGCACATTGCTGTAGGAGCGGGAATTATCGCGATCATCAGCGGAGTTTTATACTACCAATTCCGTCAGAAAGAACAACCGCAAATAGCCTTTGCGCCCGATTCCAGTATCTATTCCAAGAAGAACTATACCAATTTTATTCTGGACAGTGCAGCCCTGGTTGTTTTTTATCGTACGCATTTGATCTCAGACAGTACGCAAAAAGATATCAGTGAATTTTACAGAAGGAGAGCCTACCAATATGCCTGGTTCAGCGAAAATAACCTTACTAATGCTGCCCTCAATTTCAATAGCCAACGACAGGCTTACATTACGGATTTTGCCGACAGCAGCCTCCAAAATATCGAAATTGACACTTTATTGGCGGAAGCACAAAACCAAAGCCCTACCTTTCTGGCAAATCCGGTGAACGTTCGAAAATTAGAACTTTTATTAACGGCCGCTTTCTTTAATTACACCGACAAAGCCTTTACAGGTTCAGTCAAAAATCTGCCGGATTTGGAATGGTTTATTCCCCGAAAAAAGAAAGATTATCAGGCATTACTCGATACATTGGTTTCGGCCAAGGGTAATCTCATCCGTGAACCGGTAAATCGGTATTACACGTTATTAAAAGACCAACTTCGACAGTATAGGAACATCGAAAAGGCCGGAGGATGGGGCGTCATTGATTTTGGCAAAAAGACACTCAAAAAAGACGATACCGATTCGTTGCTTTTTGCCGTCAAAAGGACTTTAGTGATGCAGGGTGATTTAAAATCGGCCGATACCACCGATGTTTTCACCGACTCATTGGTGGTGGCAGTCAAGCATTTTCAGCACCGCTTAGGGCTTAGGGAAAGCGGCAAGATCGACGCAGCTACAGCGGCCGAACTCAGCCGACCGGTAAGCTTCAGAATCCGTCAGATCATGTTGAATATGGAACGCCTGCGGTGGGTGCCGGCCGAAATGGAACCCAATATGCTGCTGGTCAACATTCCTGAATTCAAATTGCACGTCTTTGAGAGCGGTCAACAGCCGTGGATGATGAACGTAGTGGTGGGCAAAGAAGCGAATAAAACGAGCATCTTTAAAGGCAACCTTTCGTATGTCGTGTTGAATCCTTATTGGGTGGTAACCAACAATATCATCAACAATGAAATATTGCCCAAGTTGAAGCAAAATCCCGGCTACCTTGCCCGCAACAATATGGAAGTCGTATCGGGCACAAAAGTGATTGACCCTTACTCCGTCCGATGGAAGTCGTACAGTAAAAATGTACCTTTTACGATTCGACAAAAACCCGGAAAATCCAATTCTCTGGGAAAAGTAAAATTCCTGTTTCCCAACAATTACAGCATTTATCTTCACGATACGCCTTCTAAAGGCCTGTTTGGAGAATCAAGCCGTGCCTTCAGCCATGGCTGTATTCGTGTGGCTGAGCCCGAACGTTTGGTGTTGCATGTATTAAAGAATGATCCTGCATGGAACGAAAACAAACTGGAAAGTGTATGGGATACTCAGAAGGAGAAATGGATAACCGTCCGACCGTCACTACCTGTTTACATTGTTTACTTTACGGCGTGGGTAGACCAAACGGGTCAGTTAAATTTCCGTAATGATCTGTACGGATTAGATAAAACGTTAGCAAAAGAAATTTTTGGAGAATAAAAGAGTAATAATGTCTGACATATCTTGTGGAGTAGATTTTGGAACGTCGAATTCTACCATTGCATTTTACCGAGGCAACAGCCTTACATTGGTTCCCGTTGAAAAACACCATACTACCATACCAAGTGCCATCTTTTTTGAGCGTATCAGCAATACTCCCTACTACGGTCGGGAAGCTGTCGATTTATTTTTAGACCGCGAGAAAGGACGTTTTATGCGCAGTTTGAAGCGCGTATTGGGTACGTCGGTCATGAAACAGGGAACGTTGGTCAATGGCGCTCCCATGAATTTCAACAAGATCATCGGCCAATTTATCAAACACCTGAAAAACAAAGCTGAAGCATTTGCCGAACAGGAAATTGAAAATGTGATCATGGGTCGGCCGGTTCATTTTATTGACAATGACCCTATCGGTAATAAAAATGCGCAGGAAGAATTAAGGACGATTGCTCAACATGTAGGTTTCAAAAACATTGATTTTCAGTTTGAACCCATTGCCGCCGCCTTCGCGCACGAAGTACATGTAACGGGTGAAAAATTGGCTTTGGTTGTCGATATCGGTGGTGGTACTTCCGACTTTACGGTCATTCGGCTTGCTCAAAAGTACTTGAATAAATCTGACCGTTCAGGCGATATTTTGGCTAATACAGGTGTCAGAATTGGGGGAAATGACTTTGATAAAGACCTGAGTCTAAATGCTTTCATGCCCGAACTCGGCTACCGAAGCACTTATGGTGATAAAAACCTGCCTGTACCTTTGAAGTTTTACTATGATCTGTCGGAATGGAGCAAAATAAATTCGCTGTATACGCCCAAAAACCTGATGCTGCTTCGTCAGTATTTGGGGCAATCGCACGATAAAACACGTTTTTCGAGATTGGTAACCGTACTTAATCAGGAGAGTGGCCATATTCTTTTGGGCGTCGTGGAAGACACAAAAATTGCGCTTACGTCCAATGATGCCTACGATGCACCCATTGATTTCATCGAAGCGGGTTTTGCCGTAGAAACCACCAAAGAAGTTTTTGAAGCCGCGATCGATCAGGAAATCACAACTATTGCTCTGGCTGCCCATCAATGTGTTAAGGATGCAGGCGTAACGCCGCAGGATATTGACCTGATCATTTTAACGGGAGGCTCTACCGAGATTCCTGCGGTACAATTAAAGTTCAGGGAGTTGTTCCCGAATGCTGTTGTATCTGAAGAAAACAAACTCGACAGCGTAGGCGTTGGACTCGCCTACGACAGCAAACGGAAGTTCTTGGGAAGCATTACTTCAATTCATTGACCAAACGCAACAGTTCGATCTCAGCAGCTTTGGAAGCAAAACTTAAATTGGTAAATGTATAACCTGCATTTTCAAAACTTTGCTGGGCCTGACGTACTTCCACGATAGTTGCCTGGCGAAGTTGAAAACGTTGAAGCACCAAGTTTAACAGCTGTTTTGCCAAGTCTAACGTCTTTTTCTGCTCATCCAATTGTTGCAGACTCATACTATATGCCTGATACGTTCTGACAGCCGCATTGCTGAAATTCCGCAGAAGGATACTTTTTTGTAATCCTGCATTTTTGGCGTTGATTGTTGCTATTTGTTCCTGTCGTTTAAAAATTCCGCCGTTATAGATCGGAATCCCTAATGACAGTCCAAGAAAAGGCCCACTGCTTTGGTTAAGCAGAAGTTGTCCTGCCGCCTGCTGGTTGCGGTTGTAGTTATAACCTGCATTGGCCCGCAGCGTAGGATAACGCAACGCTGACGTTTCTTTGATCACTTGCTCGGCAATCCGTATCTGGTATTCGGCAGCCATCAATTCGGCATTTCTGTTCAGATTTTTTAAAATATCTTCCATGACAATGCCGCGATTCACAATAATAGTATCCCGAACGTTGATCATTGTATCAGGCCTTACGTTCATCAACAGCACCAAATCCGTTTTCGCCTGCTCAATAATAAGCTGTTGCGATTGTTTTGTTTGATACAGGGTGTTCAAATCAATTTGAGATTGAAACAGATCGGCGTTATTGGCCAAACCTACACTTTGCTGCGCTTTTACTATGTCAAGGCGTTTTTGAGCTACGTCGATGGATTGGTCAATGGTTCTGGTATAGGCTTGCTGGCGAACGATATCATAATACTTCGTCATTACCGCCGCGATGGTATTCTGTACTTGGGCATTCACATATTGCAGGCTTTGCAATTCAATTTGCTCCAACCGTTTTTTTGTGGCCACTACCCTGTATCCATTATAAAGCAACATGCTTCCGGTCACGTTAGAACTGAACTGATTGGCAGCAGCGCCATCACGTTTGATCTCTACTCCCGTATTCAGTTTTTGATTTACGTTCGTAATTTGCTCATTATCAGTAATAGACGCCGTAACAACGGGTCGACCGCCCGCAATGCTGATATGATTATTGATGTCGGCAATTTGTACGTTATTTCTTAACACTTCAATATCAAGGTTGTTCTTCAACGCCATACTGATTGCATCGGGCAATAAAAGTGTTTGCGAAAAGAGCCTTTGGGTAAAAAATAAAGTGAATAGTATTAAAGTGTATTTCTTCATTTTGAAGATCGTATTTTACAGAAAAAAGTATTTTATGTGTATGAATGAACGTCGGCGAGGTTTGACCTTGACAACATCGGCTAGGTTTTGAACGGCAGACGCCCAGTCCTAGCCGACGTTATTATTTTAATGAACTGCTACTTCTTTTTCCTCAGTCGTTTCGTTTTCCGTTGTTTTATGTTCGCCCGATACAAAAGTGTATACTGCCGGTACTACAAACAGAGTAAGAACGAGTGAAAATAAAATTCCGCAAACCACCACAATTCCCAACGGAACACGGCTTGTACTGGCCGCTCCTAAGCTCAATGCAATCGGCAATGCTCCCAATGAGGTCGCAAGACTGGTCATCAGAATGGGGCGAAGGCGTTGGGTAGCAGCATCAATGACCGCATCGAATTTCTTCAGTCCCTGCTCGCGGCGCTGATTCGTAAACTCCACGATCAGGATACCGTTCTTGGTTACGAGGCCAATGAGCATGATCATTCCGATCTGCGAGAAGATATTTAAGGTTTGGTCAAATACCCACAAGCTCAACAATGCGCCCGCCAATGCCAAAGGCACCGTAATCATAATGGTAAAGGGATCAATAAAGCTTTCAAACTGAGCCGCCAATACCAAATAGATCAACACCAACGCCAGTGCAAATGCAAACAGAATGTTGGAAGAACTTTCAGAAAAATCCCTGGAAGGGCCCGAAAGCGCTGTTTGAAAACTTTCATCCAATAGTTGAGCGGAAATCTTATCCATCGCCGCAATACCGTCTCCAATCGTGTAGCCTTCCGACAATGATGCCGAAATAGTGGCTGACTTATAGCGGTTATAGTGAAACAGTGTTGACGGGTTAGTGCTTTCTTCCCATTTTATTACTGTGCTCAATGGTATATTTTCACCGCGATTGTTGCGTACATACAGTCTTCCGATGTCTTCCGGTTTATTGCGGTCACCTCTCTCTACCTGCGCAATGACCGAATATTGGAATCCGTTTTGAATGAAATATGCTAATCGGCCACCGCTGAATGCCGCTTGAATCGTCGCGATCACATCTTGGGTACTTAGTCCCAGATCCTTGATTTTCATCCGATCTACCGTCAGTTTCAATTCGGGACGGTTGAATTTGAGGTTTACGTCTACGTTGGCAAACGTCTTATCGTTCCGTGCCGCATCCAAAAATTTCGGGATAACCTCACGTAATTTTTCCAGATCCTGGCTTTGCAAAATAAACTGAACCGGCAACCCACCGCGCGACCCTTGCCCTACCGAAATGGTTTGTTCCTGTACCGCAAAAACCCGCGCCTGATTAAATCGGCCTAATTTTTTTTGCAGATCATTGACAATATCACTTTGGCTACGAGTACGTTCCGTAGGAGGTACTAAACCAAGACGAGGTGCCGCACTGTTGGTAGCACCACCGCCACCGGGTCCACCACCGGGCGTTCTGACAAAGATAAAATCGCGCTCCGGAATGGAATCATACAGGAACTTACCCAAGTCATCGGCAATTTTTGCCATAGCACTATAGCTTGTGCCTTCGGGTGCTGTTACGTTGAAACGGATGTTGCTGCGGTCTTCCAAAGGAGCCAACTCGCTTTTCAATGTTCCGATACAAAAATAAATGATTCCGGCGCAACCCGCTACGATCACCCATGCCATCCAACGTACTTTAAGGAATCCTTTCAATAAGCGCTGGTAGCCATCTTCCATACCCCGGAAGAAAGGTTCGGTCTTGCGATAAAACCAACCATGCCCTGCTTTTTTACGGGTCAAATATACGTTCAGTACAGGCGTGATGGTCAATGATACAAAGGCTGATACCAATACTGCCGCCGCCAATGAAACTCCAAATTCGCGAAACAAACTCCCCACAAAACCTTCTAAAAATATCACGGGCAAAAACACGATCGCCAGCGTAATAGAGGTAGAAATAACCGCAAAGAAAATCTCTTTACTTCCTTCGATCGCCGCTTTTCGAATAGGAAAGCCCTGCTCAAGTTTCTTGAAAATATTTTCCGTGACCACGATCCCATCATCCACCACTAAACCGGTAGCCAATACAATGGAAAGCATGGTAAGGATATTGACGGAGAAGCCCGCCAGATACATGATAAAAAAGGTCGCCACCAACGAAATGGGAATATCGATCAAGGGACGAATGGCAATGAGCCAGTCACGGAAGAAAAAGAAGATAACCAATACCACCAAAATAAAGGAAATGATAAGCGTCTCTTCTACTTCGGCCAATGAGTTACGAATGTTCTTCGTGTTGTCCGACGTAACGATCATCTCAATATCACTCCGGTTGCTTTTCTTGATCTGCTCAATGCGTTTATAGACCTCATCGGCGATCTTGATATTATTGGCGCCCGGTTGCGGAATAATGGCCAAACCCACGGCATTCAATCCGTTGTATTTCCAACTTTGTTCCATCTGCTCGGGGCCAAGCTCTACTTTGGCCACATCGCTCAGGCGAACAATGCCCGTACTGTCTTCCCGAATGATCAGGTCACGAAATTGCTTTTCGGTCGTCAAACGACCTAAAACCCGAATGGTCAGGTCAGTATTGTTTCCGTAGATTTTCCCCGGAGGCAACTCAATGTTCTCGCTGTTGAGCGAAGTACGGATGTCTGAAAAGGCAACATTGTAGGCACTCATCTTATCAGGATTAAGCCACACGCGCATGGCGTAGCTTTTCTGACCAAAGATATTGATGGCGCTTACTTCGTCCACCGTTTGAAGTTGTTGCTGTAAAACGTTTTCGGCGTAATCGCTCAATTCAAGCAAACTTTTTGTGTTGCTCTGAATAGCCATCAGAATGATAAAATCACCGTTGGCATCGGCTTTGGATACTACCGGCGGGGCATTGATATCCTGCGGAAGGTTACGTGCCGCTTGGCTCACTTTGTCGCGCACGTCGCTGGCTGCCGCTTCAAGGTCAACGCCCAAGTTAAATTCGACGCTGATCTGGCTATTGCCCTGCGAGCTCGAAGATGTAATGGTACGAATCCCCGGAATACCGTTGATCTGTTTTTCAAGGGGTTCTGTGATCTGGCTCTCAATGATGTCAGAGTTGGCACCCGTATAAGAGGTGCTGACCGAAATCATCGGCGGGTCAATGGCGGGATAATCCCTTACCGCCAAAAACGTAAGACCTACTACCCCAAAAATGATGATCGCCAGGTTCAACACCGTAGCAAGCACCGGCCGGTTGATGGATAATTCAGAGATATTCATCGTTTTACAACTTTTCTTACTTTAAGCACTGCATCAGGTTTGGCAAATAATACTCCCGTCACTACCACTGAATCACCCATACTGAGCCCTTGAGTGATTTCTACATTATTGTCGGTACGCAATCCCGTCTGAACATTGGTATAAGTTGCTTTTCCGTTTTTCACCAAAATTACCTGATTGTTTTTGTCATCGGGAATAATGGCGTTGGTAGGAACCAGAATGGCTCTTTTATCGGTACTGTTGTTGATTATTACTTTGGCAAAAGCCCCGGGATTAACGTTCGCATTATCAAGCACCGCCCGAACCAAGATATTACGGGTTTGGCGATTGGCCTGCGGCTCAAGCGCAATAATAGTGGCTCTTCTCAAGGTCGTATCTCTTCCTTCGAGTTTGATCTTAACGGTATTTCCGATGCGTATCAGATCGCTGTTTTCTTCCGGCAATGTAAAATCGATCTTCATTCTGCCCAGTTGTTGCATGGTAGCCAACACAGTTGCCGGCGAAACATACGCGCCGGGGCTCACCTGCCGCAATCCTATCGTTCCCGTAAAAGGTGCTTTGATAACGGTTTTATCGATCAATGTTTTGGTATACTCCATATCGGCTTTCAACGTATTTACGTTATTCAGGGCCAAATCGTAGTCACTTTGATTGATGCCGTTTATATCCAATAATTGTTTCAGTCTTTCTTCGGTCTTGGTTGCTATCTCCAACTGCACTTTAGACCGTTGTACCTGTGCTTCCAAGTCTGCACTATTGATCCTTGCCAGTACTGTACCCTGAGCTACCGATTTTCCTTCGGGAACGTTCAGGTAGGTAAGCCGGCCACTGACTTCGGGTCGCAACTCCGTTGTTTCGTTGGCAATGATGGTACCGTTTGCCTCTACTACACTGGTAAGTGCCTGAGGAGTTGCCACTATTACATCGACAATGGTTGGTTTTTCTTTTTTCTCATCACGTTTTTCTTTTTCTTTCTTTTCCTTACAAGACGAGAAAAGCAAACAAAGGACAAGGGTAGATAAAGGGATATAAAAGAAGTGCGTTTTTTTAAGACAATTCATTAAAATACCGGTTAGTAGTCAAACAAAATACGTGGAATCAGCAAAATAGAGTTAGGCTAATATACTATATAACTACAAATGTAAATATTCGTACACGAAGCTAACAGCGATTACTACCCAAAAGCCATAAAAAAGAGAGCAACTACTCATATAACGCTACGACCGCCTAAATAAGGCGCTGATAAATGACTGTTCAATACAATTTTTGATTTGCTCTTTTATGTTAACTAATACTAAAAATGGGCATCTGCAAATCTTCCTTAGAGTACTTGCAGATGCCCGTTTTGATTTACTTTCGAACGATTGGGTTACTCCTACGGAGCAAATTTACACCAATGAATGTTAAATTTTGATGCTACAAACAGGTAGCCCCTATGGGGCAGTTTTTTTGACAACATATTGCTCTTACAAAAGAGGTTTTCAGCAATTTGAACTATAAATGATTTCAAGTTTATGTATCAAATCTCCATCAACCGTTTCAGATTCTCCTGATAAGTAGTACCTGACTCAATCTTCGATTGTTTTTGGTCGTTCATTACAACCATGTATTTCCCCGTAAAATAGCGCTCCATTTCCTTGATCCGAATGGTATTGACAATCGTAGAACGGCTGATCCGAATAAAGCTTGACGGAAGCTTTTCTTCCAAGCTGCTGATGGTATAATTCATGATGTATTGCCGACTATCAGCGGTATTGAGCAATACGTATTTATCTTCCGCCTGAAAAAAGCTGATATCGGCCAACGGAATAAACAAAATCCGCTCTCCGCTTTTTACCGAAATGGAATGAATTTCCTTTTTAGGATTCATTTGATGGATCAATTGAAGCAGGCTTTCGTGCGTCAGTGATTTTTCCTGTTCGGGTTTAAGGGATCTCAGCTTTTCAACCGTTTTGAAAAGTCGTTCTTTTTCAACGGGTTTCAGCAAATAATCAATCGAATTTTCTTCAAACGCTTTGATAGCGTATTGGTCATAAGCCGTCACAAACACCACCAATGGCATATAGGTGAGCCGCGACAACATTTCGAAGCCCGTCATGAGCGGCATCTCAATATCCAGAAAGATAAGATCGGGTTTTAATGATTCGATTTTCTGAATTCCTTCGTGGCCGTTTGCCGCTTCGGCCACAATTTC
Organism: Runella sp.; assembly: GCF_965279615.1. Classification (NCBI taxonomy): domain Bacteria; kingdom Pseudomonadati; phylum Bacteroidota; class Cytophagia; order Cytophagales; family Spirosomataceae; genus Runella; species Runella sp. The sequence goes on from NZ_OZ257252.1 coordinate 3,115,782, forward strand.
GAACATATCCTCAAAATTGGACAGCAATCTTTTCAGCCGTCCAAGGGCTATCTGTTCGTCGTCGATCAATATGGTTTTATACATGGTCTTTCAAAAGTCTAACAGTTACGTAAATTCGATCAAATCATACGACATCGGAATGCTGATAAGCACTGCTTTGTAGTCATTGTTTTGTACCTGAAGCGAGGCTTTTTCGCCGTAAAACAGGTTCAATTTATCTCTGATACTTCTCAACCCATAACCGCCGCCTACGTCTTCTTTAAACGCGGGGCCGTTGTCGTGAATCACAAACTGTACAGTATCTTCTTTTTGTTCAATTTTAATTTCGATCTTACCATTTTCCAACATCTGTGAAATTCCGTGCTTGATGGCATTTTCGACAATGGGTTGCAACAAAAATCGCGGAATTTTCACTTCCATCAAATTGGGACCTACCTCAATCGTAAATTGCAATCGAGCGCCAAAACGCATCTGTTCAATAGCTAAATACGATTTAACTACTTCCAATTCTTCGGCGACAGAATGACAATGGCCTTCGTTACGACCGGTGGTATACCGAAAAAGTTTGGATAATTGAATCGTCATTTCTTCGGCTTTGTCGGGGTCCTGATGTACGAGTCCGGCAATACTATTCAGGGAATTATACAAAAAATGCGGATTGATCCGCGCTTCCAATGCGTTGAGCTGAGCCTTGGTTTTCAGTTTTTCCAGATTCAGCAATTGGTATTCCTGCTCCGAAATCTTACGGGTAAAATGCCTCGATTTTTCCCAAAAATAATAGTATGCCGATACCGCTATCAAGGGAATGAAGGCAAATAACAGTGAACTGTTACTGTTATAAATATTCCGGACATTATAATCCAATATTCTCCAATAATGCGGCCAGAAAGCTTGATTGTCAGGAAAATATACGTAGAAATGCCACTGAAATAAATGAATCAGGCGAACACAAATGTAAGTAAGCAGTATCAGTGCTACGTTTTTTTGCCATTTATGATGAAGCCTTTTTTCAATGAAAGTGGTAAAAACCGTGATTGAAATAAAGCAGGCAAAACCTGTACTGATATTTACCAAAAACAGGGCTGTATTCTGCGCATTTTCGGAGGAATCGGGGTTCATCAATTCCAGCGAAAAATAGAAAACGCTGTTTAGCCCGTACACAAAAACGATCAATATAAAAAACGAATAAAAAAGGGTAGGGATCGTTGTAGTTTGCCAATTCCAATTTTTAATGGAAGGAATAGGAATACGCGGACGCGGCTCTTCTACAAAATCGTCTTCATTTTTTTTTTCTTCGTATTGGCTTATGGTTATATTTCCGCCCTGCGTTTTAAGGTTTACGCTCGCTCCTCCGCCATTCAATTGGCCGCTGAGTCGATGCGTTTTTTTCTTACCGACAAACCCCGGCAAAGGCGGTGTTTTAATGCTCGATCCTTTCACATCCAGTTGCATTCCCTGATTGAGCGGCAGGCTTACGCGGATATTTCCTCCGCTCGTTTCCAACCAAAAATAGTCGTTGATGGCTTTCACGGTCGCTTTGATATTTCCTCCTTTGGTGGAAGCGCCAAGGTTACCCTGAATTCCTTCAAAACTGATATTACCTCCTGATGTATAACACTTTAGGTCTCCTGCGCAATCATACGCTTTAATACTTCCGCCCCAGGTATCGGTATAGATCTTGCCATTGCACCGCTGAATTTTGATGTTGCCTCCTTTGGTTGAGACTTTCACTTCCCCTTTGCAATGCTCAATAAATACATTGCCTCCGAAGGTTGACACATCGGCCACTGCATCACAGGCCAATACATTTATATTGCCACCCATTGTTTTTCCCCGTATCTCCCCCACAATGGATTCCAGGCGGATATTTCCACCCATCGTATTGAGTTGGTGCCGGCCGTTCAGATTTTGGAGCGTGATATCTCCGCCAAATAAGTGATGTATATGCGTGTTGATTACTTCCGGCAGGTAAATTTTAAATGCAACCTTGGGGAAATTCAGCCAGTTGGTCCAACTTCCATAATTGGGTTTTGAGTTAAGCGACAACGTTTCATCGTTACGAAATACTTCCAGTGTATCATCGTCCCAGTCCAATTCGGAAAGTGGCTCTTCTACCAGAAACAACGTACTCCAGCGCCGGATCGTCACTCTGATCTCTATTCTCACTTCGTTTTTTTCCCACCCAATAATTTCGGAAGGGCCTGAAAAGGCATCCAATCGAAAATTTTTGAGGTTCTCGGCAGCATACGTCAGGAGTTTCGTTGGTACATCTGTCGTTGGCGTTTCCACTTTTGCAGTCATCATGGCTTTAGTTTACCGATTAAAATTAACACCAATACGCATTCAAAAACGAGCGTAAAAGGAATGATGGAAATATTTTTGAGAAATAAGATCACAGGCCATTGAGAAGCGGTTACCACCAAAAGATCATGGGATTTGAGCCACTCCAACAGGAACAAATGTGTGAACAGATCAATGCTTATGTTGGCAGCGGTTCCAATGACCATGAAGATGATAAAGTTGATGGAAAGCGTGATCTTGTTCCATGCTACGTTGGTTCGCACATTATTCCAAACCTGCTTCCAATCAGCGCGTTTCATTCTGAAAACAGAAATGACAGCACGAAAACCATTAGCAACTGAGCCATTTCCTATCACCAACAGCACCAACAGAATCCGCGACAATTCAACGGCAATTTCTAACGTAAGAAAAGCCTCGGCAGAAATTCTTCCGGTACCACCTTCCTGCACAAATCGTCCTATCGCAGCCACGAGATTCAGGATTCCAACGATCAACCAATTTCTATTAATGAAGCGCTGCGTTTCCTGTGTGACTTCGGCAAAGCCTATTTTAGCAATTGTCTGTTCCATTTTGTTTATTATAAATCGAAAATTATATCTGCGACAACATATACTGCGTTACGCTCAAACCCCAATTGGGATGAATCGTAGATACAGGTTTGAATTTAGCGAATTTCTCAAGTGCTTCTTTTAAAAGCGGTTCCGATTTCTTTTTACCGCCACCGTAGGCTTCGGGCGTGTAAAAAATGCTTTGTGCTTCCAATAGTTTGGCGCGTGGATTTTCGGGACTTATTTTTTTTGCCGCCGCCAATGCTTCTTCCGAAATCTGTCCGTATTTCTGCCAACGATTCTGTGGGTCAACGGCCAATCGCGCACCGGCAATAGTGGCTTTCATCACTTCAATTTCGTCGTTATTGGGCGATAGTTTTTCGGCAGAAGCAATCAATTTTTCCGCTTTTTCGAGCACTACATCTTTTTTGTCGGCTATGGGTTCCGACAATGATCTCATGGTGTAGCAGTACGCTGCCCAATAGTTAGGCAGCCATTCTTTGGGCTCAGCCGCTGCAATTCTTTCGAGCAGATTAGCCTGCGGCGTTAAATCTTCTTCAAAGGCAGCCGTCTGAATTTTAGTAACCACTTCTTCCATAGCTTTCACGTATTCGGGATTTTGAGCCGAAGCTACGGTTTGAATGCCTACCAAGGCAAGGAATAAAAGGATGTTTTGTTTCATTGTTGTTACGTGATATTATTATTGATTTTGAATAAGTTATGTTTATAATGCGGATTGTAAATCCGCCGCAGTCTCGTTCCCGATTGCAAATCGGGAACAGCAATGGTCGTGAACTCCCCTTCCCTCACCGGGGGTTGGGGTTAAATATCTAAATTGCTCTCTTTAGGCTTCGCCAATCCGCTCGAAAGGTTGATGGATACGCCAAAGAAAATGGTGCGATAGGCCGGTGGAATGACTTCAAAGCGCTGCTTCCCATCGGCAGAATAGCGATAACCAAAGACATTTTTTCTACCTAAAACGTTATCGAGCGTGGCATAGAATACCATGAAGTTGCCTTTGATGGTCGTAATGTAGCTCGCAGCCAAACTCAGATTGTCAAAAGTTTTGGCGTATTCAGGTTTAAAGTTTGTCGTGCCATAAGCATAAATCGGGCGTGGACTCGTGTGAGTATAGGTAATGCCGACGTTGGTGTTGATCTTAGTCAAAAACTGTTTGTAAACAATACTCCAATTGTGCTTAGAGGCAAACGTTGGCATGGATTCAACGCTGTAATTCCTAAACAGACGTTTGGTATCGAGAAACGAGTATGTCACCCAGAAGTCACCATTTTTCACCGTCTTCTTATCTCTGAAAAACACATCAAATCCTTGGGCATAACCTGAGCCGTTGTTGTTGGTCAATCCTGTTGGAAAACGGTATGGATTAGGGTCATAGAACGATGTTTTTTCCGACACTAAACTTTTATAGTCTTTCTTAAAGGTTTCGATGCGGAAAGTGCGATCATTTTTGATGATCTGGTAATTCAGAATCAAATGGTTAGCCAATTCAAAATCCAGCTTTTGGTTCAGGTATAAATAGTTCTTTTCAGGTGTTTGATAAAACTGTCCTGCCGCCAGCGATACTTGGCTGTATTGGCCCGTTTTGTAAGCCAACGAAAGTCGTGGAGCCACGTTTGCTTTGTCAATTACACTCGTATATTCACCACGAATGCCTAATCTTCCTGCCAGTTTTGGAGTAAGATACAGCTCCGTTTCTGCGAATGCAGCGGTGTAATTATCGGTTAATTTAGAGGTGTATCCGTTGTAAATATTCTCGGTATGAATCGAATGAAATTCTGTACCGAACAAAATAGAATTACGATTCTCCTTGCCAAACAGTCGCGTCAATACTGCCCGAACTTGGCTGCGCTCGTCGAGTCGGTCGCCATCGTTGGTATCGATCTTAATTTTATCAACATTATGACTGTACGAAAGTCCCGTTTGCAGAATCCAGCGGCCTTCGTCAAAGTTCACCTGATAACTGCCATTGGTGAACAGATTCCTGTTGCGCATATCGAACCGATAATTGCTGCCTATCTCTTCATACGACGGAAACGAGATAATAGACTGATTATCAGAAAATGTCCCGTATACTTTCAGCGTGCTGTTTTTCGTAGGATTTTCGTTAATTGTCAACGAAGCTCCAACGCCCTGCGGCACTTTCTCCCAGTTTATATTGGATTTAATAATGTTAAACAAAGGCTGCAAATTGGTATAATTGAGCGAGCCCGTAATACTGCCTTTGTGGGTATATGTAGCCGATACGCCCGCGAGGTTTGCGCCCAAATTCCAGCCGCTTTTATCGGTGGTTTTATCCTGCGTTTGCAACAAAAGAACCGACGAAAGCGCCTGCCCGTATTGGGCTGAATAGCCGCCGGTGCTGAAGGCAGTGCCTTTGAACATAAAAGGCGTAAAGCGGCCGCGTTGCGGCACGTCGGGCGTGCTGCTGAAGAATGGATTTTGAACGATCATTCCGTCAATTACCGTCTTGGTTTCGTTGGCTGAACCGCCGCGCACAAAAAGTCCTTCCTGTTCGCCGACGCGGTTCGCCCCCGGCAAAAACTGCATCACGGCGGTAATATCAGCGCCACCGCCCGCCGTTGTGACGATGTCCATGGGTTTAAGCAACACCATCTTTTTGCTGTCTGACGCCTCGAAAGTGCCTGCCGTGATGGTCACGGTATTGAGCTCATTCATGGCTTCTTTAAGCTTAATCATGATCTCAAACGAAGCTGAAGTTAAGATTACTTTTTGCTCGAAATTCTCATAACCCAAATTAGAGGCCGAAATCGTTATAGTATCTTTTTTGGAAGTTTTAAACGAAAAATTTCCGTCAGCATCGGTGGAAGCACCGTCATAACTACCTTTAATAAAGACATTTGCCCCAATCATTACCCCACCCTTCCGGTTGGTCACTTTGCCCTTGATCACGGTTTGCGCCAAGACGAAGAGTGGAGAAAGAAGAAACGTAAAGAATAGCTTTTTCATCAGTTTTCATGGATGTTGATGCAAAGCTATGGTGTGAAGTCGGCGCGGCTAAGGGGAATCAGACAAACGCTGAAAAAAGCAGAATGAGTTTATATTTTTTGGGGATTAGTGGGAATACGAATTTTTTTTTGATGATTTCGTTCTTATCTTTGAATAGCCAAAACAAAAGCCAAACAGTAGTCATGATTATTGTTGTAAATTCCGATAGCCCTGATGCTCAACCCGTTAAGGCAAGCTCCAAAGCAGAGTCTTTTATCAGAAAAAAGATAGAGGATAAAAGGCTTATACGCGAGTATATCAAACAAGGAAAAGATTTGTCAGAACTTACAACCAGCCGAGGTATTGAGTTTGTTAGTCCCCTATAACATTGAGCCATTCTCAAACGGTCTCCTATTTATAACCGACGCAGGTATAGAATACAGGATAGTTTTTGAAAAACATACTGCTTTTTACGAATTAGGCTACCAGTCTTTCGAGTTTAGCTTCTACCCTGTAGGTAATCGCACTTCTGTTTTTGATGACAGAATCAGGACAACTATTTTGAAAGTATTGAAAGATTTTTCGGATATCTACCCCGATTCTGTGTTATTATATATTTGCGACAGTCTTGATAATCAGGCAAGAGCTCGAAATATCTTGTTCAATAGATGGTTTAGGGAAGTAGCTCCGCCTGATATACTAAAATTTAATCGAAAAATCATTGATACCGATTTAGACATGGTTTACTATGCTGCCTTTATCTTCAACAAGCTATACATAGCCGAGAATGTACTTGAGCCTTACATTGATTTAGAAGTTCAAAATCTGAGCAAATAGTTACAACACAATCTGGGTTTGGTTTAGAGCATCTTATCAAAATTTCTCAGGTGAAAAATACTCCTAACTTCCAAAAATTACACAAGGCTGATTTAATGATAAACAGTTCAGTAGAGCCAACCAATAATAATGATGATAAGGCATTTAGCGATTTTCTGAAAAACAAAAAGAGCAAAGTAAAAGCTTTGCCTCCTAAAAAAGTTTTGAGATAATTTTCAAAAGTCAATTCATCAAACAAACGCTGAAAAAAGCAGAATGAGTTTGTAATTTTGGGGGATTAGTGAAAAATAAAACGTCGGCGAGGCTTGGAGCCGCCGACGTTAACTCTGACGCCGGCCTATTTCAATTTCATTGCCAGTGTCACACTGTTTCCTATCATACCGGTACTGCGAATATAGTGCCCGTAGCGAAATTCGACGGTATTCCACTGTTTGATACCAAATAGCCCACCGGGCGGCGCAAGTCGGACACCGGCTCCTACAAAATGACTTGTAAAGCCTGAAATATCGTAATCGCTCGTATAGTACGCAGCCGTGGGGCTTTGCTTGCCGTATGCTTTGAAATAACGCACAGCGCTTTGATGATGAAAACGATAAAAGGGACTGAGCGACACAAAAGGAGTCACTTTATAGGATACTTCTACGTTGGCGCTGTGTGCGACCATTCCCCAATCATCGGCGTAGAAACGATAAAATCCGCGCAGGATAACTTTATCACCCAGAAAATAACTTGCCCTTACTCCAATGGGTAGCTTCATGCGGGTTCCGGGCAGTTTTTCGACCGTATGCGAACCATCGGTAAAATAGACGCGGTGATAAGGCGTGCTCAATAGTCCCTGCTGCAACGCCGGTTCAACAGTAAACAACAGTTGCAGCCGTTTATTGATCACCTGCGACAGCGTTAGCGATAGATTGTACGAATTCCGAGGTTTGTAAGCGACCGGGTCACGGTCACCTTCAGCGGCCGAACCATAGCCCGCAGGGCGAAGTTCAGAGGGCAATATTGCCGTCCAGGTATCAAAAAACGCACCGGCTTTAAGGCTGAATTCACGGTTATTGTCTTTGGAGAGTTTCGCAAAATTGACGTTAAATCCGTGAGACTGATAATCATACTCTGTTGAATACGAATAACTTACCCCTCTTGTAGTATGCGTAGCATCGTCTTTCATGCTCCATGACAATGAAGGGTAAACGTGCGTATCGCTGCGCGACGCCGAAGAAACCGTCAGTGGGTCAATGTTATCAGAAGAGGCAGAGGTGTAATGGTCAATGTTAAAATCAGCATTGATAAAATGTTGGCGACTTTTTCGATCAATGAATGATAATTTCAAATCAATCGAATTCGCAAAATCACCCAACTTTTCAGTACCGATCCCTCCCGTTACGGCCGAGTTATTGCCGTCTTGGCCGTAATAACTTGATACTAAGTTTACCTCTTCAATCTTGAGTTTACGTTTTTCGTAAGCCTCTTTATCGTTGTTTGTTTGAGCATAAGCACCTTTCAGCAGCCCTGCCAACAATCCAACGGTTAACACGATTTTTTTCATTTAGGTTAGATAAGAATAAAAAGAGAAGTTATAGGTGCTTACAGCACGACAAAGGATATTAATTACATCCGCAACCGCCCCCGCTTTTGCCGCCGTTTGCTCCCGATGCACCTTCTCGGTAGAGATAAAAACTCTGTTCAAATTTTTCGGATTTGCGGGCCGACAACTCCATCTCAGAGTCATTGATACGGCTTTTTTGATATTCCTTTACCGTAACACAGGAAGACATAGCAATTGCTCCCGACAAAGCGAGCAATCCTTTTTTCACGATTTTATTCATAGTTTTATTATTTACCTGTTCTAATTAGAAGCTTTCAGCGTGACTTCTTAGCCGATTTTAATGTTTTTTGAAGTAAAAACGCGGTCATTATCATCAATGATGATACAGGCCATTCCCTGCATTTGATTGATCAGATCCAAGCCTACCCGTACGCCCATGACCGTGACGGGCGTCGCCATGGCATCAGCGATTTCGGCATTGGGAGAGAGGATGGTCACACTTTTGATACCCGATACAGGCAGGCCCGTTTTAGGGTCGATGGTATGGGAATATTTCTTCCCGTTGATGAGTGCATATTTTTCGTAATTGCCCGAGGTAGCGACAGCTATATTGCTGATATTCATATACGAGAACGGCTGATTTTTGGCGTTGGGATCTGCAATGCCAATCGTCCAGGGCTGTCCGTTGGGTTGATTTCCCCACGTGGTCAAATCCCCTGAGGCATTGACGATACCGCTCTTGACGCCTTTTTGCAGTAATAGTCTTTTGGCCATTTCCGCCGCATAACCTTTACCGATCCCGCCAAAGCCTATCCGCATTCCTTTCTCTTTTAGGAAAACGCTTCCGTCAGCATCGTTCAACACCACATTTCGGTAATTAATAAGTCGCACCATCTGCCGGGCAGTTTGGGCATCAGGCAGAGATGTCATGTGCGTATCAAAATTCCAAAGGCTTTTATCAATGGAGCCATATGTAATGTCAAAAGCCCCCTGCGTCAGTTCAGAGATGCGAATCGAGCGCCGGATCAACTCAAATACTTCACGATTTACTTTTACAGGTTTTATACCCGCCTGCGCGTTGATTTGATTGGTTTGGCTATTGTCGCTGAACGTGGTCAACAATGCTTCAATACGTTGAATCTCAGCCACGGCATCATCAATCCTTGCTTCGGCCCATGCCTCATCTTCCGATACTACACTGATTTCAAAGCGGTTGCCCATCAACCTAAGTACTCTTTGATACAATTGCGGCATCACCGTCAACTCACTTTCCGGCATTGGCAACCAAGGCTATATCATGCACAAACGCCAATGTATTGAGTGTTTTAGGATACCCTTCCCACTCTTTCAGTACTTTTCCATTGGCATCCAACAAAAGCGTAAAAGGAAATTTACCCTGTGGATTGTATTTTTCAGCCAGTGCTTCGTTGTGTGCGGTTTGGGCAGTTTCCAGTTGATTCTTTTTTTGTCGCGGAAAATCGGCCCGAACCAATACCAAATGTCCTTCGGCGTATTGCTGAAAATCTTCGGATTCAAAAATGTCTTTTTTGAGCTTTATACAGGGGCCGCACCAATCTGATCCACAAAAATTTAACAGAATGTATTTATTGTTTTGGGCAGCTTCTGCCTTTGCTTTTTCAAAATTACCACCCCATTGTGGCGCGCTGAATAACAGACCGGCAATAAAAAGAGAAATGATTGTTTTCACTATTGTCTTATAATTTAGGTTAGAATTTCATCTCAAACTTAGCTATACACTACGAGGGTGGTGCCGCTGACGGCCACTTTATAGACCGTGAGCCCTTTGCTGCCGAAACTGTTCAGGCCTTTTCCCGTCAGATCAAACCGAGCGCCGTGATCGGTGCAGTAAAACTCGGTCTTGTTAAAAATAATTTTCTTTTTAGGTTCGTGACTGCACGTCTGCGTCACAGCAGCGTAATTGCCCGCACTTGTCAACGCTACCACAATGCCACTCTTAGCCACATAGCCGCCTACCGTTTTGAGACTTGCATTGGCTGTGGCGCTAAGATCGAGGGTCAATAATGGATTTTTAATGGTACTCAGATCCGTCGTTGTACTTGGTGTTGTCGTAACGGGATTAGTTGCTACAGGAGTGGTGGCGGTATCTGTTGGCTTTTCTACCAGTGCGTTGATGTATGTATCCTCTTCCCGAATGCACGAAGACATGACCGCCATCAAAGCTGCCCCTCGAAAACCCATTGATTTCAAAAATTGATACCTGTTCATGTCCGATCGTACTATTTAAATGTTTGTTATCCTCTATTACGTCAATGTGTTGGCTCATGTTGCGCATAAAATGGCATATCCTTTAATTTAGAGAATTTCAAAATAAGCGTTTGTCTCTTTTTGAGACAAAAAGCAAACGGCAGACATATTGCCCGCCGTTTGACTTTCTCACTATTATCTATCTACTTATGTTTTGTCAAGCCTGATTTTTCTTTATTGCTAATAATCAAGGCATTTTTGAGTCTATTTTGAAAACAGCTCGAGGCCTGCTTTGTAAGAGGCTACACAAAAAACATATACAATAGCCCACAAATGACAAGTCCTATGACCGACCATACCAGTCCGCCTGTTCGGCGCTTTTTCAAAAAAAGCAAAAGAAGCAGGCCGGTTGCAGACACCAGCGTCATAAAAATGGCAGAAGCATCAATGACCAACGACCAGTTTTTCCCTGTATCGCGTCCTTTATGCAGATCATTTATCACAGCCACCAAACCCATACGGGTCTCAGTCAGTTGATAAGAGCCGGTTGTTCGATTAATGAACCCGTCAGCGGTATACCCCGGCCCCCGAAAAGAAATCGAGCATTCTGCAAGGTCAATACGAAAATCACTCATGGCTCCTTTTAAATTATGAGTTGCCCGTAAGTATTCAACAATTGCCAATTTATTAATCTTCGACGTATCAGCAACGTTGACCCATTCAGCGCGCAATTGGCCTTTGTATTCAGCCGTAACAGAAGCATCATCAAACCAATCAGCGTGGTTGAGGGTCAGGCCGGTTACTGCAAAAAATAATACCAGCACAAAACTGAACATAGAGAGGTATAAATGAAGCCACCGGGCCACTGCCGACATTTTAGGCTGCCGTATTGAGTTCCCATTAGAAGGCTGTGATTGTCCCTTAGCGGTTGCTTCCTTTCTCACGGTAGTCCAAGGCTGCGGCGGCGATTTCGGTGTTTCCATTAAGAGTTTGCTGTTTCGGTTTTCCGTTAAAATCCATTTCCTGCCGTATCAATTGATACGTGCCATGCTCACGGGCAGCTTCAATATTGATGGTATACTTTCCTTGCTTTACGTATTGCCCCTGATCGTCTTTGCCGTCCCACACCAATGAATAGTTACCTGCCGAACGAGTGGCTCCGGCAATGGAAGCAGTATTCAATCCGGCATTGCGTTGGATTGTATACCAAGTGCGCAATTCAGGAAGCCAGCGGGGCTTGTTATACCAAATCGCCAATTGACGAACGGGAACGTGATTTTGGTCTTCAATCCATACCGCTACAAAAGGACGATGAGAACGACCTTCAAATTGGCTGAGTTCAAACGAAACAAGCAATTCCTGATTAGCATTCCAAACTTTATCTTTGGTGTTTGTCATTGACAAAATTTGCGCCGTTTTTACCGAAGTATATGAAGCCGCAGGCGTTGAAAGTTCATTCCACCCCGGACTCGTAAATGATTGACCTTCTTTCGTGACAATGAGATAGTCTGTCTGCGGAATAGTAGCCGCCAACTTCCTACTTTCAAAAGGTGCAAGCACGTTAAATGCCGTAGCCAAAGCTCCTGCTGTAACAGCGTCGGGATGTACTACAGTAGCACTGATAACATCCTGAGCGGGCAATGCTGTCCGAGGATCAACAATATGCGAGTACCATGTATTATTCACCCATACGCCTCTGCGGTAGTTTCCGCTCGTTGCGACTGCACGATCCCGGATGGCAAGCCACGTTAGAGGTACTGCATTCTCGGCATTGTCATTGGGATTTGTAACGGCAACCGATTCTGTCCAATTACCGCGTATCACCAGATCGCCCCCGCTATTGAGAACGACAGCGTCAACGTCAGCATTTTTCAGTGCTGCTTCTGCCGCACGCTCTAAAATATAACTTTTAGCAAACGAATGCAGCCGTAAAGGGGATTGGCTGACACGGGTAGCCGTCCGGTTGGCGGGATCAAGTATCCAATGAGGCTGATTGGCGATCAAAACAGCGGCCAGCCTTTCTGCTTCCGAAGGGAGAATTTGCGTTTGAGCGGCACGTTGCCAAAGTTGATTTATACCTTCAGCAGCGGCATTAATGGCTCCGTTTGTTTTCCCATGCCATTCTGTAAATTCATTTAAAACGGCCCAAAGATTATCAGAAACAGGAATGGTTTCTTTTGGGAAAGCCCACCAGCGACTGAATTCGCTGGTGGGAATATAACTGCTGAGAATAGTATTAAGGCGTTCTATTTCTGCTAAAATAACCTTTTCAGTTTGTCGAGCCGCAGTATAAGAGCGTGCTACAATCTTTAGATCCAACGACGTTCCCAACGTATTTTCGAGGTGTGAAATAAACAATCCCTGTACTTCGGGCAGTGATTGGTAAGGGCCGGCTATAACACTCGCCATTGAAGCCAACCCAAGTTTTAATCCATTCATAGCTGTTTATTTTATTGAATGTCAGGCTTCCTTAGTTGTTATCGCCTCCTTCTTTCACGTCGTCGTTTTTCACACTCTTAGATTTTTTAGGAGCGGCAAACGTCATCTTTCCGATTTTGTAGCTGAATGTCAGCTTAATGTTTTGGTTATAGATGTTGTTGACCATGGTTTGGTTCAACACCGGCGTTACGGAAGTTGACTTCATTTTCATTCCTCCTAAGAAGTTTTCAGTAGCCAATCCAAGACTTCCTTTCTTGTTGTTGAAGTCTTTCTTCACACCGAAAGAGTACATGTAGAAACTGCCTTGTACTCCTTGGAGCGTTACTTGGTTTCCGCGCATACCGCCGTGTGCCTGCATTGCCCAACCTTTGTTAAGTGCAAGGCTGGACATGATACGTCCGCCGATCACCCAACCAGAGTTGCTGGTGTTGATTGAAGTACCATCCAATCCCTGTACTTTTCCTTCCAGGTAGTTGTAGTACAGATCCACACCACCGTTCAATGTCCATTTTGGCGTAAGGTAAACGTTGGCAAATACGTTGGCACCCATCACTTCCTGCTTACCGATGTTTTGGAAGGTAGTGATAATGGCACCGATAAGCGTATCGGAAGGAGCGCTCAAACGCATGATGCTGTTGTTGGTAGAGCGGCTGAAAACCGATGCGTTCAAGTATGTTTTCTTAATGTTGGTGCTCAAACTCAACTCAAAGTTATTAGTCATTTCAGGCTTCAAATTCGGGTTACCGATGCTGATATTGTACGGGTTGGCAGCGTTGTAGTTAGGATTCAACTGTTGCAGACCCGGACGTTGGATACGACGGTTGTAAGCAGCTTTCAGCGTCGTTCCCGCCTTTAGGCTTTTTGACACGTTGATACTTGGTACAAGCGTCCCGTAACTTGGAATCGAAATTTTACCGATTTGGTCTTTGGCGTCAATCGTGGTGTATTCGTAGCGTGAACCTACTTTGAACGTGTATTTATTGGCAGTCGAATACGTGTATGATAAGTATCCTGCGACAATGTTCTGGCTATAATCCAGACTACCGACAGGGTTGCGGGCATCGGCGGCAAAAGCACCCGTAGCACCTGCTACCTGATAGCTGTAATCACTGTTTACCTGACGCATGATCGTTTTCGCTCCAAATTCAATCATTTGGTTTTTCCTAATCGGCGTTTGGTAATCCGTCTGAATCGTAGCTTCCTGGTTCAGGTTAGAGTTCAGGTTTTTCTGACGGCTCAATAAAGCACTGCTTTCGTTCAACAAATCAGCGTTAAAGTTGTTGGTAAGCGTGTTACGGCTATATTGAGTCGAGATAGACCATTCTCTGCCGGGCACTTTAAAAGTGCGGATATAGTCAAGATTCATGTCCACGTTATTGGATAGATCTTTGGTAGTCACGTCGCGGTAAGTGGTAGCTGTCAGCGCATTGTTGGTAAACAAATTGCTTGTCATATCCTGCGTCCGAACCATGTTACGCGTTCCGAAGCTGATGCCGGCATTCAAAGATTGGTTTTTTGACAACTCATAGTCAAACCCAATATTGTATCTTCCAAATAAGCCGTTATCATAAGCATCGGTATTTTGTTTTGTCAATAACGATGCTCCGTTTTGCAGCGTGGTTTGATCTAAGGTTGAATTTGCTTTATTGTAGAAAGCACGGCCAAAACCTCCCAAAGTAATTCCTAATTTACCCTGACGAAAGTTTCCGTTAAGGCTAAGGTTTGAACCGCGCGCTCCAACTCCTGCATCTGCACTGAGGGTAAGGCCTTGCAATGTTGATTTCTTGGTAATGATGTTGATAATCCCCGCTGAGCCTTCTGCGTCATATTTCGCCGAAGGAGAAGTGATTACTTCAACTGATTTGATCAAGTCCGCAGGAATCATTTTTAAGGCATCGGCAATGCTGCTGGCTACAATCGTAGAAGGCTTGTTATTGATCAATACCCGAATATTTTGGCTACCGCGAAGCGATACGTTGCCGTCCAGATCGACCGACAACATAGGTACTTTTTTGAGTACATCGGCGGCATCACCACCACGAGCGGTAAGGTCTTTTTCAGCGTTGTAAACCAATCTATCCACTTTCTCTTCAATGATCGATTTTTCGCCCGTCACCACCACTTCGTCAAGGGTTCTGACATCGGGGCTCATTTTGATGACGCCCAAATCCAGATCCTGACCTTTGGCGATTTTTATATTATCAACCGTTTTGTCTTTAAAACCAATGAAAGAGATCATCAGTTTATAGTCACCAACGGCGATGCTTTTAAGGGTAAATTTACCTTTTTCATCGGCTACGGTACCATCTACCGGTTTGCCTGTTGCTTTATTATAAAGTGCGATATTGGCAAACTCAACGGCCTTTGTTGCGGCTGAATCTATGACAAAACCCGTTATCTTTGAATTACCTTTAGGAGCAGTTCCTTCAAGGTTTAGCGTTGGGGTTTGTGCGTTGTTGGTACTTCTGTTGCGACCGTTACCGTCGCCGCTTTGCATACCGCCGGGACCACCGGGGCCGCCTGGAAATTGGGCGTGGGCGGCTGTCAGACCCAACGCAAAAAGAATGGAAGTGATAATTGTTTTCATTTGTTGTATTTGTTGGTCGTCACGATTAAATTATATTGGTGACGGAGATTGTGCGTTTTGATGCTCCAAAATAACGGCAGCTTTCTTTCACAAAAAAATACAATAGATAGAGAGAGTGTAATTACCGACCAATTGTCGATTTATGACCGATGAGTTGCCTTTTCGACCTGTTACAGGGTATCATAGGTATATTTAAAGATAAAAAATGTCCAATTATCGGTAAATTTTGGCAATCCGGCGATTGGTAGAATAAGTATGAAATTGTTTTTATAGGATTGCTGTCATTTTTGAATAACCGATTTATATCCACATCGGTAGTTATAAAAAAAATACAACTATGTTACTTCGCCCAAACAGAAAAAATATAACACTTCTTATTCACCTCTTAGCTTGGGGGCTATTGGCCGCTTTGGTACTGATGCCCCCCTTTGGCGGGCGCTTTACAATGCCTGATGAATACTGGATAAAGCAATGGATATTGCTGGGATTATTGGCCGGTGCTTTTTATCTCAATGCGAAAATTCTTTTACCACGCTTATTGTTCCAAAATCACACTATCTGGTATGTGGTTTCTATTGTCGGTACGGCGGCATTCATTTATTGGGCAATTCAAGGCGTAGATTCATGGCTTAATCTGCCCGAACTATGGCACAAAGCCACTCGTCCGGACCGACCTTTTAATCCCAACCGTGGCCGGCATTTTGACATGTTTACCTTTTTGTATTCATTGTTGTCTCTTGGCGTAAGTACCAGTTTAACGGTCGTGCAAAAATGGCAAAAGGATACGCAAATCCGTGAGCAGTTGGAACGTGAAAAAGTAGTCTCTGAACTGTCTTTTTTGAAAGCGCAGATCAATCCCCACTTCTTTTTCAATACCTTAAATAACATCTACGCACTCACCATGCTGGATGTGCAATCAGCACAGGAGGCGCTCCATCGGCTTTCGCGCATGATGCGTTATGTATTATACGAAACCAAAGAAGGTACTGTACGACTGAGTCAGGAAATAGCATTTTTAGAAGATTATATTCAACTGATGCAGCTTCGTTTGACCAATAAAGTTAAAGTGAGTTTTGAGAAACCTGCAACTCATCACGACGTAGCCATTGCCCCTATGTTGCTTTTGCCGTTTCTTGAAAATGCTTTTAAACATGGGGTGAGTGCCACACGTCCCAGCGAAATTTTCATTGGTTTGGCTCAGGAAGGGCAGACCTTACGGGTAGAAGTTCGGAATACGCTCTTTACTGAGAAAAGGGTCACTTTGGATGAGAGCAATGGAATAGGTTTGGTCAATACCCGTCGCCGACTCGACTTATTGTACCCCAATCACTATTCTTTGAAAATTACAGAGCATACACCTAAAGACGAGTATTTAGTGGAATTGACGCTCCATACGACCGCTACCGCTAAACAGCAAAGTACCACTCTAAGCCCCGCGCATTATGACGCTTAACTGCATCGCTGTTGATGATGAACCACTCGCCCTTGGTCTGGTGAGTGTTTTTATTGAAAAGACACCTTTTCTGCATCTGGTTGGGAAATATTCCAGCGCTATCGAAGCATTGCAGGCGCTGCATCATGAGCAAGTGGATATTATTTTTCTGGATATTCAGATGCCCGATCTGACCGGCATCGAATTGGCACGAGTATTGGGGCAATCACAACAAGGGGGCGCAGGTCCCCGCATTATTTTTACAACGGCCTTCAACAATTTTGCCCTTGAAGGCTACAAAGTGGATGCCTTGGATTATTTGCTCAAACCATTCAACTATGAAGAGTTTTTGCGGGCAGCCAACAAAGCAAAAGCCTATTTTGAGTTAATAAACCGTCCCGCACCGGTTACAGCTCCAACAGCTGCGGCAGAACCTGAAGAAGATTCTCTGTTTCTAAAAGTAGAATATCAATTGGTGCGGGTAGCATACAATGATATTTTATACATCGAAGGCCTGAAAGATTACGTAAAGGTTCATTTGCAAAGCACTACAAAACCTATCTTATCATTGACCAGCCTTAAAGCATTGGAAGATCGGCTGCCAACGCGGAAGTTCATGCGGGTACATCGGTCGTTCATTGTTTCATTGGATAAAATAAATTCGCTTACCCGCAACAGCATTCAGATCGGCAATGTCACTATCCCGGTAAGCGATCAGTACAAAGATTCTTTCAATCAGTTCTTAAGCAAATGGACGTAAACCGGAGTTTTTACGCTCCCATTTACGTCCATTGTATAGTACTAATTCTTAGTTAATTTCCGCGACGTCCTCCACGGTGCCCTTCTCCGGAATTCTCTGACGAACTTCTTTGCCCCTGTTCCTGAGTGCGTGGTTGCGAAGACTCACGACCGCCGCGCGACTGTGGCTGTTGTTGATACGATCCACCGTTGCGTTCAGTAGGACGAGGTTGGTCGTTGTCATTACTTCTTCTTTGCGGCAAATTTTCTCTGCTTTCATACGAACGCTGTGGCGCCTGTTCCCGATTTGCCCGAGGCTGTTGATTGGAATTGCCGTTATCTGACCACGTCCGTTGCGCATTTCCACGTTCAGGAGCTGTATACGGTCTATCATCCTGACGCGGTTGTTGAGGGCTGTTCTGACGTTGGTCATAACGATTTTGGTTTTGATTCTGCCCTTGGTTGTTATTGTCAAAACGGTCGTTGCGTGATACACGATTATCATTATCGTAACGTGGTGATTGGTTTTGGCGACCGTTATTGTTATCCCAATTCCGTCCGTTGCCATTGTAATTAGGTCGTGAATCATAGGGACGCGAACCACCGTTGTTGCGTGCATAACGTCCCTGACGATAAATATCATCGGCACGATATACATTGATTCGATTGCGCGTTATACGTTCAATATCATGGCGTTGCGGCCCATAGGCGTATAATCTGTTATTGTAGCGGTAATAATTATTGATATAAACGGTGCCGCCAAAAATGTTGCCGATTCGATTGCGGGGCACACAATAACTGTACACACGCGGGCTTTGAATATAGATGTCAGGCACAAACACCCAGTAGTTATACGGAATGTTAATATTTATGTCAATTCCCATCCCGGGACCTAAAGGTGCCCAACCATAGTAGCCGCCACCCGAACGCCACGTTACCCACGCAGGTCCCCACTCATCGCCCGGAACCCATATCCAACCATAGTAATCATCCATCAGCCAACGTCCGTAGTGGAAAGGTGCCCAACCCCAATCGTAATCGGAAACCCAAGTATTACCGTATTCGGTCATTTCCCAATGGCCATCAGTGGCATATGGCTGAAAATCAGGGCCTACATTAGGTCTCCATACCTGTCCGTATGACGGATTATTCATCCATTGACCATAAGGAGACAGTTCGTTGTAAAAATCCTGCCGCGAAATACTAACCCCCGGCTGGGCATGAACAGTACTCGGAGTGCTCATTCCGACAGCCATCACAAAGAGCAGGCAAACGGCGTGTATTTTATGAATTGTTTTCATGGCATTTTCTTTGGTTAAGTGAGACTCCGTCTTCGAGTTAGAGTACATTTTGGTGACAAAGTTTATTTACAAATGAAACGAAATTTTTAGTATTTCCGGTTCATATTACTCCCCCCCGGATATAGGATTAACAATCATTAACCATTGAGATTCTTTTTTCAAAAAATTACTCATTATAAGGTTATTCATTAAGCAAAAATTTTAGTAATATCAGCCTGAAAACTAGCCTTTTAAAACCAAATTGTACTTTAAACTCTTTTCTTATTCATTTATTTATGAAAAACACTTTTATACTCCTTTTAAGCTTATTTTCCCTGAACGAAGTCGCTGCTCAAAAACCTTATTACGGCGAGGAGAAATGGCCCGAACAAGACACCGCCAGTAAATTTTATACCGTCAAGGGCGAACGTCACGGTGTCAGTTTTTTCAAGAAACACTATTTTAAAGATGTTGAGTACAAACCCGGCAATAAGTTGACGTTCGACGTTTATCACTCGCCCGATGTGATGTACAGTTGGTATCGCAAATGGGCCGAACAATATCCCAACATTGTAGAGCTTTATGAAGTAGCCAAAAGCTACGAAGGTCGCCCAATCTTACAAATGACCATTACCAACAAAAAAACGGGAAAACACACCGACAAACCTGCTGCCTATTTTGAAGCCGGTCGGCACAGCGGTGAGGTTACCAGTAGTGAAGCCATCTTATGGTTAACGCAGCACTTGCTCGAAAATTATGGCAAAGACGCCTCCATCACGCAGTTGGTAGATACGAAATCCATTTATCTGCGCCCTGAAAATAACCCCGATGGCTCAACAATGTACCTTTTTACGGCACAACGCAACCGCAGTACCGTACGTCCCAAAGACGATGATCGTGACGGATTGCTGGACGAAGACCCGGAAGAAGACCTCGACGGTGACGGTGTCATTTATCAACTCCGCAAAAAAGCCGTTACCAAAGCCGAAAAAGAAAGAGCTGACTTCATACTCGACCCAAAAGACCCCTCGGGCCGACTGATGAAACGCGTTTTGGAAGGAAAAGGCGAATGGCTGGTCTATACCGAAGGCATTGACAATGACGGCGATGGCAAATATAACGAAGACGGCATCGGTGGCTTGGACAATCACCGTAACTACCCCGAAAACTGGCGTCCTGACCAAGGCGGTGACCTGACCGGACGCGGCTACACACAGGGCGGCGCGGGCGAATATCCTCTGAGTGAAATCGAAACGCGCTCAACGGTTTTGTGGCTCTTGGCGCATCCGAATATTTCGGTAGTCAACTCGATGGATACACGCGTGCCGATGCACCTCCGACCACCTTCCACTTCCAAAAGTGCCGAAAGTATGTTTCCTGCTGACTTGGCAATCTACAAACACATGGACAGCGTAGGCTTGGCCTTCACGGGTTATCCTTGGGCGGGTGATGTGTATGAAACGTACAGCACCCGCAGCAAAACCGACCGCACAACGGGCGACCCTTCCAAGCCGCAACCGTTGTTTGGTCACGGTCCCGACTTTGGTTATTTTTATTACGGCTCCGTTTGGTACGGTGACGAACTTTGGAACGGCGGTGCCATGAAAGATTACGACAAAGACGGTGCCTATGATGAATACGATGGTCTGATGTGGGACGACGAAGCAAATAAGAAAAATGGTTTCAAACCGTGGACAAAACTTACGCACCCCACCTTGGGAGAAGTGGAAATCGGCGGTTTTCACCCCAAATTCTTTGCGCAAAACGGTCCAGCGTGGCAATTGGAAAACTGGATCTCCAAACAATCGAAGTTTAACTTGGCAATGGCTAAAGAGTTACCGCAAATCGACTTGAAAGACGTAAACGTGAAAGCATTGGCTAACAACGAATACGAAATAAAAGTTACATGGAGTAATTCCGGCAAACTGCCGGTAGCATTGGAACAAGCCAAATTGGTAAAAATAGTACAGGAAGACCGAGTAACATTGGACTTTGATAAAGCATTGCTCAAAGGCTATGAAGAAGCCAAAGTAACGATCACTCAACCTGCTTTGTTTGACAAAACAATTTATACAGGTTATACCAAAGTCGGAGAACAAAAAGAAGCTGTTTTTAAAGTAAAGCTCAATCAAAAAGGCCCTGTTAAGGCGAAAGTGAAGCTTTCATCTACCCGTGGCGGCTATAAAGAGAAAGAAATCACTTTGGGGAATTAATGGAATAACCGAAAAATGATAAACTGAAAAATGTAAAAGTAAGACCTTCTCCGAAGTTTTAGTAGCTTCGGAGAAGCCCAAACCTTTGTAGAGATAAAAATACCCAAATCCCAAAAGCTTCGGAGAAGCGCAACCTTTGTAGAAATATTGGATTTATCGAAATTGTACCAAGGCCTTGACAAAAGCATCTTCCACCCTTTGGCGCGGCTTATGAAAATACCCCATGCCGTGGCCCGGCAATAAAATGTCAAAATCTACCTTGGAAAGTCGGCGTAAGGAGGCGGTGTATTTTTGTTTGTCGAAATCAATGGCACTGTCCCAACCGAAGTCTCCATTGGGCTGTACGCCGATCACATCACCGCTGATAATAATTCGTTTTTGGTCTAACATAAATGAATAAGCCGTGCAGCCTGCGCTGTGGCCCGGCAAGTGCATAACCTCTATTTCCACTCCGAAAAGGTTTCGCTTTTGCTTGTCAACCAGTACTTGATCCACGCTCACGGATTGAAACGTTTTATGATACAAATAACCAAAACAACGCTCGTCTCCCGCCGCGATGGCTTCGGCCGTTTCGGCAATGGCCATGATCTTTACTCCTCTTTTTTTGAGAATATGTGCCGCGCCTGCGTGGTCGATGTGTGGATGAGTCAATAAACAATAATGAATATCTTCAGGCGCAAGACCCCAATAGCGCATATTGTCAAAGAGTTGCTCAATGGTATCACCACAACCGCTGTCAAACAGGATCAATCCCTGCGGTGTTTTTAATACATACGCATTGCCATCATTCCATAAGGCTCCGGGTTGGTCAAAAGTAATTCCGTTCAGGTCGCCGCTTACTTGAAAAAGGTTTTTTAATATCTGCATATACCGCTGTTTTATCACCAAAGGCTTAATGAAGCACATTTTACCGCATCAGAACGCCGCGCTTATTCCAAGCTTTTTACATTCTCAACAAAGTTACCTGCTTTTTGTTATCAATACCGCCTCTAAAATCGTAACTTTGCCCCGGTAAGTCAATCAAACATTTGCTCAATTACTTCCTATATCATATGAAATTCGGCGTAGTAGTTTTTCCCGGTTCCAATTGCGACGATGATACTGTCTATACATTACGGGTCAATTTAGGCCAAGAAGTGGTAAAACTCTGGCACAAAGACCACGACCTTCAGGGGTGTGATTTTGTGATTCTTCCCGGAGGTTTTTCTTACGGTGATTATCTGCGCACCGGCGCCATTGCCCGTTTCTCTCCTATCATGAATGAGGTTATTGCCCACGCACAACGCGGCGGGTACGTCATGGGAATTTGCAATGGATTCCAGATATTGGCCGAAGCGGGGTTGGTTCCCGGAGTATTATTGCGCAATAGTTCACAACGCTACATTTGCCGCAATATTTACCTGAACCCTCAAAGCAAATCAACGATTTTAACGGGTGGTTTAGACCGCGAAGCGTATAAAATACCCATCGCTCACGGCGATGGCCGCTATTTTGCTGATGAAGATACCCTCAAAAGCCTCAATGACAACGATCAGGTACTGTTCCGTTATTGCGACGAAAACGGCCTTATTACCGAAGCCGCCAACCCTAATGGCAGTTTAGAGAATATTGCAGGCGTAACCAATGCCGGTAAAAATGTATTCGGCATGATGCCTCACCCTGAGCGCGCCTCCGATCCGGCTTTAGGCAATGCCGACGGGCGTTTTATTCTGGATCAGCTTTTGGCCGTAACGGTGTAATTCATACTTACATATAAACAAAAAACGTGAATGGGAATCCCATTCACGTTTTTTGTTTATATGTAATCAGAAAGAATACCCAACGGCAATATTCAGCACTAAATTCTCTTTTCGCCAGGCTTTGCTGCCGAAATCAAATTTATTAAATACCCATCGTTCATTGTCAGGCAACCAAGGCTTTCGAAAAGGAGTGGCCAAATCAAATCGGACCAACACAAAAGGCGTAACGATCCGTATTCCTAAACCGCCACCAATGGCCAATTGTTTGTAGAATTGATTGGTAAAAACGGCGTTATCTTCGGGTGTGTAATAGGATTCGTCATAATTACGGTACATCCAGATGTTGCCTGCATCCACAAACGCAGCGGTTTCGATGTATTTATTGATCCTTAACCGTAATTCGGTATTTGCCTCAAGGCGTATGTCTCCAAAAGTCAAATTAAAAAAGATACTTGTGGTATCCGGCCTCGCCGACCCGGGTCCTAAGCTACGTGCCCGAAACGCCCGAATACCGTTGGTTCCGCCCGCAAAGTATTGTTTAATTTGTGGTAATGACAACGAGTTACCGTAGGGAATCCCAATACCGGCCAGTACACGGTTGGCCCACCGGAGTTTCGGATTAATATCGCGGTAATAGCGAATTTCTGCATCAAATCGTGCATATTGTTCGTAAGGAATACCAAACGCCAACCCCACTTCTTTCCGGCCTTTGGAAATAAGGCCTGCCACATTTCCGGCAATGTCAAAACCGCCCGTAATCACAAAGCTGTTTTTGCTTAACGGCTTTGGCGTAGGCGTATACGTGATGTTGTACTGCGCCCCTAAAATCAGGCGATTCTCCAGAATGGTCAGGTAGCGGAATAGATCCTGTGGTTTAGAACTTGTAAATATACTGTCAATCAACGCCTCGCTTATATTACTCGGTTTGATCACATTGAGAGCGATGGGCAAAAAGGTGTGCTCAATTTCTACATTTTTGCGCCAGCTATAGCCCCAATTCAGTTTGAACGAAGTTTGTGTATACAACCCCTGCTGGGTCAACCGTTCAAAACCCGTCAAAAATGTCGTTTTGGGGAGTGCCTGATTTTTTTCGGGCCGAATTTTATAAAAAGGTATCACAAAGCGAGGAAACGTTAATTCTGCTTCCGCACTTGTACGATAATAATCCCTGATGTATTTGTTGCGCCTGCCGCCCAATTGTACGTCTATCCCCACATTTCCGCTGATTCTCAGTTGCTCTGCCCCCTTAAAAATGTTGCGATTGAGCCATGTTACACCCACTTGGCTACCCGTTAAGTTATTGGATTTTGTTACCGCACTGATTTCTGCCCGCATGGTTTTCTTTTTCAGAGGTGTCAGATAGTAATACACATCCAACATCGCGGAATCTGAACGCGGCACAAGGTCGAATCGATTCTTAACAAATTTAAAATTCTTGAGGTTGATCAGCCGCGACAATGACACATCATGCAATTCACTGCTGTAGGTTGTTCCTCTTCTGAACCCAATGGAATTATAAAAAATTCGGGGTTTGTACGCATTTTCCTGATCAACGATCCGCAAGCCGCCGCGCCGAAGTACTGCCCCCGAAAGCGTATCCTTAGACAACATTCCATTATCGGTCACTACGAAGATATTCTGAATAAAGTAGGTTTTTAAAGCCAATTGTGTGGTATTGGGCTTTAGTTGCATCGACAGATTGACCTGATGGCTATTGAGGTTGGTATCTGCTTTGATAATCAGATAGTCAGGGCGGAAATAGTAGAAACCTTGTTTTTTCAGTTCCTGGTCAATGCGCGCCCGTTCCGTTTCTATCACAATCAGCCGGTAGGGATCACCTTCTTTCAGTAAACTGTTTTTTTGTGTAAGGTCAAAATTTTTAAAGAAAGCACCGGTGTCCTGCTTCAGGAATTCTATTTTTTGGATAGTATAGCGTTTCCGCAATGTAACGTTATAAATGGCTTTTACTTTCCGATTCTTTTCTTTCAATTCACCCGTTGCCGACGAACGAAAATAGCCTTCATTATTGAGGTAATTGCCAATTACAAGGCTGTTGGTGGTAGCAACGCGTTTGCTGGCAAAAACGGGAGGCTCGCCGAAGCGTTTTCGGAACCAGCCCCGAAAGCTCTTTTCTTTTTTAGGTTCCCCCAACACATAATACATCCATACTTTCAGCGGAAAGCCAAACAAGAGTTTGTTGGGCTTAGGACGCAGGAGCGGCTCCAATTCACTCTTCACGGTTTTTGCCGTTTTGGCCGATACATTAGAGTCAGGAAGCATTTTTACCTCAGCCCCCACATAAAGGCTTTCATTGGCCGGCAAGTATTTCGTTACCGAACAACCCGTCAAACCAAAGGACAAGAGAAGAACAATAATGCGGATAAATCTAACAATCATCTATTTAAATATTTCTTTCAACTTGTCATAATCCATTACTACGGCAAAGCTGACGCCGGTTTCTACAATAAATCCTTCCAAAACAGCTTGGTATTGATTTTTGCGATACGCACGAACGGCATATCGGCCGTCACGGGTCAGGTTATAGTTTACATTGACGTTGTCAATAAGTTCGGTAGAACGAGCGGCTCTCCCTTTTTCGATCTCAAAATTTCGGCCTACGTTCACGGTCAAACGATCGTCCATGAAAGCTTTGCTCAATCCTACATTCAGGTCGGTTTGCGCGGCTGTTCCCTGGTTAGTTGTTAAGGAAGTAGAATTAAGGTTAAAGTCGAGTTTAACACCTTTGATCAAATCAGAAGCCAGCATATTGAGTTGATCTGTCAGCAATTTGCTCACACTTTCACGAGCAATCAGTTCCGGATTAACGCTCGAGAAGAAGTCAGAAGATTGTTGTCCCGAAAACTTATTAAGTACCAGCAACGAAAATACCTGCTTGTTCATTTCGGCAGGGCTTTTTTTGAGTTCATCAAATATCCTGTCGTTGTTTATTTTTTCAATATCTCCTGAGGTCAACTTTGTTTGATCGGGGCGAACATCAAAGGTAATTTGTGGTTTTTCCAGACTTCCCTGCATTTTAAGCAATACCTGAAGCGGTACTTTGCGGTATTTATATTCGGTAGAATTAGGCACTAACGGGGTCAACTCGGCCGCTACAGGATATACCGCCGTAATGTCTACATCTGCTTTCATTGGATCGCCGGTCCAAATCAGGCGGCTTCCTTTCTCAATCGTAAAGCCTCTTTTTAACACCTCAAACGTGAGGTCGTATGAACCTTGGGTTAATTCATACAATCCCAAAATGAATACATCACCGCTTGGCGAAATCCCTGCGTTCAATTGAGCATTGCCTCTGACTTTCAGATTGTCGCCGTTGAGTTCGTCAACAATGATGGTCATTTGCGAGCGGTCATCTATTTCAAGATTCAAAGATATTTCGGAAGCATAGTTAACAGAGTTTGAGGCGGCTGTATCTGCTTCGGCAACGGTCGGTTTGTTGGGATTGATAAATTCTACGATTCCGTCAGTAGCGTCTTCACTCAAATCGCTGTCAGGCAATAAGATCGTAATATCGCTTCCTTCTTTCAATTTGACCGAACCGTCAATGACCGGTTTAGCACCTGTGCCCGCTACGTGCAAATTGGCGTCTACAATGCCTTTTCCGTAAAACAATTCATTCTCCTTGCGCGTCGCGTTCAGCACCGTAAAGTCTTTTCCTGCAATGGTCAGATCGTACGAAACATCCGGAATTTTAGCAATATTGACCTTTCCATCTATTTGCAACGGACGATTGGAGGTATCGCTTACGATGAATTTTTGCAGTACAATTTCCGAGCCTTTGAACTGTAAACTGCTGCTGTTGATACGGTACGTAGCACCCAATTGTGTTACGTTAAAAGACACGCTGTCAAACGCCATCCGGCCATCAATTTGGGGTTTGTCAAGAGCTCCTTTAACAGTTGCCTGTCCCGTCAACGATCCGCGTGTACGGCGCAATTGTCCGGCACTGAAGGCTTCTACCGTTTGCATGCCCATGCGCTTGATATCCAATTTCAGATCCAGCGGTGTTTTGCTTTTGAGGTAATAATTTCCGCTCAATCGCACGTCGTTTTGAGGGCTTTTGAGTGTAGCCTCCGCTACAATATTTTCGGCTGATTGGTTGGCAGCCTTTACATTCAGATCACCAATAAGAATGTTGGTAAAGGTAAAATTCCGAATGGCGAAATCTCCCGTAAACGCCGGCGTTTGTGTCATGTAATTCTGCAATACCACATTGCCGCCCAACACACCCGCCACCATCATGGAATCGGCCACGATGCCTACCAACGGACGCAGATTGATGCTGTCCATTTCAACCCGAATCGGGCCGTTGGGGGTTTCGGTCAGGCTATTTACAAAAAGTCGTTGTTTATTTTGTTGAATGCTGAAATGTTTAGCTAATAAGCCTTCTTTTCCATACTGAATATAGCCGGTCGAATCAGCCCGCCAGGGTTTATAGTCCAGCAACAGCCCTCTTTGACGCAATTGTACGCGGTAATTATTGTTCACCGTAGCCAACATTCCTTCCAATCCATGACGGTCCTTATCCACCGAATCTTTCAGAACCAGGTTAAATCCTACGATATTATTGGCGATTTCTCCGTTCAGGTACGTCCGTTCGACTTTAGTAGTTCCTGATGTAACTTTGTCGACATGTGCGTTGTAATTTGCCTTGTTGTTGGCACCTGCCACCTTAAAACTTGCCTGCTGTACCAAGATACTGTCATACTCTACCAACGGTGCCTGTAGTTGTATCCGTAATGTTGTGTCTTGTTGGCTGTTTAACTGCATCGAAAACCGAACCGTATCCATCTTCGTCAATTCAGGCACAAAGGCTTTCAACACCGCATGATTAGCTACTTTTCCCTCCAGCGCAAACCGATAAGGTTCTGTTACGGGCTTGTACTGAATATCAGGCAAGGCAAAATAACGATTGATCTCGGTGAGTATTACATCGGCTAACTGTTCATACCGAAATACGCCCGTTGCCCGCGCTTTCAGGAAGGGTGCATCAATGACCGCCAATCGTTCGCCATTTTCATTTTCGAGGTTGACGGATATGTTTTGCAAGGGAATTACTTTACCATCCTGTACCAAAACGCCATCCTGAATCAACAATGTGCCACGCGGATCGGCAGGATTAGTAGAAGGAAAAGCCGCCGTTATTTTGCCGCGTATCTCTACATCTTCAGAATACAGATTGAGGGGTTTCAGTTTTAATTCATCAATATCTACCTCCGACGAAATAACGGGATATTCAGGCCGTAAATCTGCCTGAATATTCAAACGCAGGGTAGCGTTGGGATCAGCAATGGCAGCAATAAAATCGGCCTGCTGTTGACGATACGTCCCGGAAAGATTCAGATCTTTGTAGGTATACCCTTTTACATCAGCACTTTGTACGGTCCCCTTCAATTCTGTCCGCAACGTTTTGGGGTCAATTCCGTGTCCGTCAACCGTTGCCGTTAAAGAAAGTTTGCCAAGCTGTTCGGGTGGCTGTTTGAGCAATTTTCCCGCGTTAAAGTCTTTTAAAACCAGCGTTCCTTTGTAGCTCTGATTTTTAGCTTTTACAAAATTCTTTACGTTTCCGGCAAAGGTTGCATCGCCCAAATCAGATGCCAGGCGAGTATCCAGCGTAAGGTTATCAAGACTTCCTTTGAAGCTTCCTGTCACTACCAACTTTGCAGGAATGTCGATAGAAGTCGGCAAAGCATCTTTAGGCATGATACGCGCAATGTCGGCCCGCGTCGTGACCAATTCACTGACTTTTACGTCCACTGCCATTTTTTGCGGATCGGGCAAACCCGCGATTTTTCCTTCCATGCGCAAACGCGTTCCTTCCAATGTCCGCACATCAACGGCCTTCAACGTTAAGTTATTGACCTTACCCGTCACGATTCCATTCACTTTCACGATGGCCGTCGGATTTTGGTCAAAAGGAGGCGTTTTTCGAAGCGTGGGCATCCACGTAAGCACATCCTTAAAGCTTAATTGGCTGTTTTGCAGATTAACATCTACGTTCACATTGCCAATATTCTTGGACAATTCATCCAATGAACTGTAACGCAAAATCGCTTTATTACGAAGGATAGTTTCGTTGGTTTGTACAAACAGATTTTCGAGTGAAGTTTGCGTATTGGAGTACACAAAATTGGTTTGTACCTGCCGCAATACAAATCCTCTTTTTTCCACCATACTGGCGGATTTCAGCTTTCCGGCCGTGCGTTCGGGCGTAAACGTAAAATCCTCCAATTGGGTATTGAAACGACTTACGTCAACCGCCAAATCGTCAGTTTTAAAGACTAAACTTGTATTCTGAACTCCGAGTTTTTTTATTGATACCGCGAGTTTATTTAGATAAACAAAATTGCTTTCCAAATCTATCTGCCCGATTTTACCGCCGGTTTTCAGCTTTTGGGTTTCGTCTTCGTAGGATATATCGTAGTTTTTTATCTGGATCTTTCCCAATCTAAAATCCAACGAATCGGAAGGATTGGTTGCCACTTCCGAACTGTCCGCTCCCGTTTTTGACGGGCGAAGCGGCGCGTACATCCGAACCGAGCCTTTACCGGTATTCAGCACAGTACTTGTCAAATGATAGCGATTGTAAGAAGGATTAAATGCCGAAAACGTCACGTTCGATTCACTGATCCAAAGATTAGCGTCGGTGCCAATGAGCGCATCGCGGTAAACCAGTTTTACATTTTTGAGTTTGATGGCATCCAACCGCATTTCCATAGGTTTAGAAAGGGTATCAGACTGAGTATCAGTACCGGCAAATGTCTGAGTAATAAAGGCAAAATTGAAGGTTGTATCGGGCAGCGTCCGGTGTACATGGAGGTATACATCCTCTAATTCAATGTTGTTGATCCCTACTTTGCTTTGTAGAAGTCCCCATACATCCATGTCCACAAACAGCCTTTTTCCCATCAATAAGGTATCACGGTGCTTATCTTCCAAATAGACGTTTTGTAATTCTATCCAATCAGGCAATTGAAAGCGCACATGCGCCACCTCCACGCGGGTCTGGAGTTTTTGGCGCAGATAGGACACCACACGCCGCGTGAGCCAATCCTGTCCCGACCCCGTTTGTAACCAAACGATGGCAGTACCCAAAACCAATAATAATCCGATGAAGACCAAAAGAACTATTTTGCCTACTTTTCTCAAACCGGTACGGAGATGTTACCACGCAGGTGGTATGGTGGGTAATGACGTCTTAATTTGTTGATATATCAATGCCACGACATTGCGTCGTGGCATCATTTTCAAGCCATCTCCTGCTGCATTTATCGTGCAAATGTATTGTCGGGGATGGCTTGATTAAAGTCTATGGTGGTGGTTACTTTCACGGGTTTTTTATCAATGCTGCTTACAAACGTTGATTCCGAAGGATACGAAATTCCGTACGCTGATTTTGCATATTGTGTATGGTCGCGCGTCTGGACTTCTTTGGTTGCTAACGTTAACTTTTCCCGAACCAATAAACCGGACTCAGCGTCAAAATACAAATTATACTTTACTCCTTTTCCTTCCATTTCCACTTGATTGGCAGGTTTTCCGTTTATCTGCTCGGTGCCCACTACGGTAGCGATGTAGCCTTTTTGAGTGTAATCATCAAAAGGTGCCACAAGATCTACAAGCTCGCGGCGCATGGTTTCGCGTTCTTTTTCGCTCATATCACTCGTTTGAAACTGCGTTACTTTATCGCGGCTCCCGATGGGAATTTTGATCCAGCCATCAGTGCCTTTGATACCGTAAATAAAATCACGTTTCATGATAGTACGCGTTTTTGACATTGCCTGTTGCGGCAGTGAGCTTTGTACTGTTAAATCGTAATCATTGGCTGTTCCGGCCCGGTATGCCTGCTTGATGGTATACGTCTGTACGCCATCCCAAAGTGCTTTGCCGCCCGTTGCCTGATAATATTTATCAAAAATGGCATCAACCGTCACGGCGGCCGTCTGCGCGTAGAGTCCTGCTTGCGCAACTACTGCTATCAGAAAAATTTTTATGTATCGGTTCATAGTGCAAAAAATTGATTTTTGGATGAATAACTCCAAAAATAGCGGTTTTATGATAAGAGTTTTACTAAAAAAATCATGCCAAACAAAAAAAGCTCCTCGAAAGGAGCTTAAAAAATTGAAAGTTAAAAGAGAGGAGAAAAAATATTAACCTCCCATTCCACCTTTTAACTCTTATAAGAGCTTAGTTACGGTACATAACAGCCTTCACCGCATCAATGGTACGCTTGATGCTCGGTAATGCAGCTTCTACCAATGTAGGTGCATAAGGCAAGGATACGTCCATGTTGTTGACACGAATAACAGGCGCATCCAAATAATCAAATGCTTTGCGTTGAATCATATAGGTCAACTCTGTGGCAATGGATGACAATGGCCATGCTTCTTCCACCACGACACAACGGTTGGTTTTCTTCACCGAGTTGATCACTGTATCATAATCAATTGGACGAACAGTACGAAGGTCAACAAGTTCGGCATTGATGCCCATTTTCGCCAATTCTTCGATGGCAGGATTCACCACCCGCGAAATCATCTTACCAAACGACACGATGGTTACGTCAGAACCTTCTTTTTTCACTTCCGCTTTTCCCAACGGAATAATGTATTCTTCTTCAGGCAGTTCACCTTTATCACCGTACATCAACTCCGATTCCATGAAAATAACGGGGTCATTGTCACGAATAGAGGCTTTTAGCAATCCTTTGGCGTCGTACGGATTCGCAGGAACCACTACTTTTAGACCGGGAGTGTTAGCGTACCAGTTTTCAAAGTTTTGAGAATGTTGTGCACCCAACTGACCTGCGTTGCCGGTAGGGCCTCGAAAGACGATCGGGCAACTGTATTGTCCCGCCGACATAGAAAGAATCTTCGCCGCCGAGTTGATCACTTGGTCAATGGCAACCAACGAAAAGTTGAATGTCATAAATTCAATGACGGGGCGCAGGCCGTTCATTCCGGCACCTACACCGATTCCGGCAAAACCCAATTCGGCAATGGGCGTATCAATGACGCGCTCAGGCCCGAATTCATCAAGCATTCCTTGACTTACTTTGTAAGCTCCGTTGTATTCGGCGACTTCTTCACCCATCAAAAACACGCTCGCATCGCGGCGCATTTCCTCAGACAGGGCCTCACGCAAGGCTTCACGGAAAAGTATTTGTCTCATTGTATATGTATATAAAATTCAGATTTGGGTTAAAAACGGGCGTAAAAATAGGAATTTTTTGTAAAACCGGCTCATAAACCTTTATACCATTCCGGGAAAATCATTTAAGTGGTCTAATCGGCTTTTTCTGCCCCTTTTTTGGGGCTTATCTTTTACTTTATGCTTTTGACCTATTCAACGATCTACAGTCTTTATTTTCATTTTCAATGCTTTTTTAGGGCGTAAAGTCACCAACGGGTCAGGTTTGGTTTCGTTTTTCTCAACGAGCAAAAAATCCATCTTTCTAATCAGCAATGCCAGTACGATCTGCATTTCCATCAACGCAAAATTATTCCCTACGCACATTCTCGGCCCTCCGCCAAAAGGGATATAAGCATAGGTAGGTCGATTTTTGGTGTTTTCGGGTAAGAAGTGGTCCGGATAAAATTCATTAGGTCTCTGCCAATACGCCGGATTTCGGTGAAGCAGATAGATCGGAAGAATCAAATAAGTGTTGGCCTCAATGGGATGACCACTCAATTGGTCTTCTCCCAGTGCTTTACGGCCCATGATCCACGCGGGTGGGTACAAACGCATCACTTCCTGCACCACCTGAAGCGTGTACCGAAGCTCACGCACATTTTCAAAGGTTGGCATTCCGTCTTCTCCCAGTACAGTGTTAATTTCTTCGCGAAGTTTTTGTGCCACATCAGTGTTCTTTGAAAGCAAATAAAGTGCCCACGAAAGCGCATTTGCGGTTGTTTCGTGCCCGGCCATAAAAATAGTCGTCACTTCGTCCCTCAATTGTTGGTTATTCATGGTTTCGCCCGTTTCTTCGTCTTTGGCATGAATGAGCATGTCTAACAGATCATCATAACGAACATTTTCATCCTGTTTCAATTCTTCACGTCGTCCTTCAATAATGCTGTAAATGACCGCTTCCACTTTTTCCACGGCTCGCTTAAACCGCTGATTTCGGGGCGTTGGGATGTGCAACGGAAATCGAATAAAACTTTTGAGCGTATTGTCGGCAAAGTGCATGATCTCATTGAGGGATTCTGAAATGCCCCCCAGCCGATGCTTCACATCGGTGCTAAACAACGCCTTTGTTACAATTCGCAAGGTTAGATTAAGCATCTCTTCCGACATGTCCAACGCCTCATTTTTCGTATGCTGCTCCCAACGCTTCAACAGATTCATAACCTCTTCATTCATCATTTCCACCATCAGCGCAAGGCGTTGTTTGTAGAAAGCAGGTTGGGCCAGTTTACGCTGTCGCCGCCAAAAATCTCCTTCGCTTGTCAGCAGTCCATTGCCCAAAAATATCGCTAACACTTTGTATGCTTCGCTTTTATGGTAATTGCGATTGTTTTCCTGCAACACGTGCTTGGTATCTTCCGGTGTTAAGACCAGAAAAAAGTCACGGTTGACCAAATTTAGTTTCACTAAACCTGCCTCCCCGAACTCTTTTTGCATTTTTTCAAGAAAGCTCAACGGGTTACGGACAAAATCCAGCGTATTTCCAAAAAAGGGATTTTTTTTGGCTTTTGGGATAGTACTTAGGGCAGATTTGGAGTAATTCATCATATTATCAAATGCATTTTACAGCAAAGTATATTTTATATCCTTCTGATATATCATCATACTTGCCTATCTTTGCAGCGCTTTTTTAGGACTTTTACCTAATACTCAAACGTTATTCTTAAAGTAAAAAACCCTGAAAAACGCTTATATACTTAAATAAAGGCAATTTAATTGCTAATTTCTAACCTTAATTTAAACTGTTCACCTCAAACCTCATAATCAATGAGAAAGATTATTTTGTTTTCACTGTCCGTAGTATTGTTTGCATCCTGTAACAAAAAACAATTAGCTCAACTAACAAAAGACAAAGCTGAACTTCAGGCTCTTCTGGACAAAAATAAAGCAGATTGTGATGCTGTCAGCGCAAAATTGAAAAACGACCTTAGTGATTTGACCAATCAGCTCAAAATGAAAGATGGCGACATCACCAACGAGCGGGCCAAATTGAAAGCGATGGAAGATGAATTGGCGTACCTGAAACGTACAAACACCAATTTGTTGGATCGCCTTTCTGATTTATCTATCGTAAGCAAAGACGGTGCAGAAAGCATCAAAAAATCATTGGATGCACTTAACCGTCAAAGTTCATACATTCAGGATCTGAATTCAAACCTGCGTCGTAAAGATTCACTTAACTTGGCGCTTGTGATGAACTTAAAACGTTCTTTGGACAATGTAAGCGACGAAGACGTAAACGTCGAAGTGAAAAAAGGAGTTGTATATATCTCTCTTTCCGACAAGATGTTGTTTAAATACGGCAGCTACGACATCACAACTCAAGCTGAAAATGTATTGAGCAAAATCGCTAAAGTTGTAAACGACCGCAAAGATTTTGACATCTTGGTGGAAGGTCATACCGACAGCGTACCGTACAGCAGCGCTTCTGTATTGGAAGACAACTGGGATTTGAGTGCAAAACGCGCCACCTCAGTAGTACGTACTCTTCAAAAGAAATACGGCGTAGCTCCTGAGCGTATGACTGCCGGTGGTCGTGGCGAATACTTGCCTAAAGTAGCCAACGACAGCAGCCAAAACCGCAGCAAGAACCGTCGTACCGAAATCGTTATTTTGCCGAAATTGGATCAGTTCTTCCAATTGTTTGAAGCAGGTAAATAAGGATTCTTACCAATCGATTTTCAAAACGAGCGATGTCTTTCGGGGCATCGCTCGTTTTTTTTAACTCATGTGCATTGGCTGTTTGTGCTTTTTCAAAACCGGCATATAGCGGAAGCACCCGTAACCGAAATCATAGGGGATAGTTTTATCATGTTGGACAAACCCGAAGAACTACACTCATAGCGGATATAAACGAAATTAATTACATTTATACAGATGTTGGCGGTCATTGTAAGGTGACAGTGCAAACCGAAAAAATTAAATTTGACTAACAATAAATGATGAGCAAAATAATCTTTGACAGCGGAATATCACTTGACGGTTTTTTCGCGGGCGACAACAGAAGTCCTAAAAATCCTATGGGCGGAGTTTCCGGACAAATTCATTCGTGGATGTTTAATCAAAAAGCTTTTTGGGAATACCTTGGGTTTGAAGGAGGAAAAGAAGATAGTGCAGACGGAAAATACATTCGAGAAACAATTGCAAGAACGGGAGCATTTATTATGGGGAAACGAATGTTTGAGGAAGGCGAAGCGAGTTGGCCAAATGACCTATACAAAGCAGACGTATTTGTATTAACACACGAAATACGAGAACCTTGGATTCAAGAAGGCACGACAACTTTTCACTTCGTAAATGATGGAATAGAAAGTGCCTTAAACAAGGCAAGACAATCAGCAAAAGGAAAGGATATAAGAATACAAGGCGGTGCAAACACAATTCAACAGTTTCTAAATGCAGGACTTGTGGACGAATTTTTTATTCACATTGCACCTGTTTTTTTAGGCAGTGGGATCCGACTTTTTGACGGCATTGACAAAGACAAGTATGACTTACAAATTATAGACGTTATTCCATCTGACTTGACAACACATTTGAAGTATAAATTGACTAGAAAATAAAAACAACGAACCGCTAACAGCGATTTGGCGTAATGGCGGGTGCAGTGCTTCGTATGACAGTTTTGTGGTAGGTTCAAGTGCAGTGCTTCGATTGAACTTTTGTGCTAAAAATCCGCCACTACGCCAAGCTGCAAAACGTTAGCGGTCATTGTAGGACACCCCACAACTATTAAGACAGGAACAATAAGAAATGATACTCGACCGAAAACATTTTGACATCAATAATAAATGTGCAATTGAAAAATTAATAATCAAGCCACCAATAAGACTTGATGCAGTTTTTCAGGACGAAGCCTGTTTTACTTACCTTAAGGAAGGAGAGCTATCTCTCACTTCCCCAACTGACAACTTATCTATTCAAACAGAGGAAAGTGTTTTATTAAGATGTGGTAACTACTTCACAAACGCAATTCAAAAACATCCTGCTAAGACTTGTGAAGTTTATGCTGTCCATCTATATCCAGACATTTTAAAAGAATTATACAAAAATGAATTTCCGAATTTCATAAAAAGCGATGCTCACAAACCCTATATCAAGAAAATAGAAAAAAAAAGTGTTATAACCCATTTCATCCAAAGCCTTGATTTCTATTTTGAGAATCCAAACTTGGTTACAGACGATTTGCTTAAATTAAAAATCAAAGAACTCATCCTATTACTTCTTCAAACAGACAATGCAGAAAATATAATTACTTTATTCTCACATTTATTTAATCCAAGACAAGCAAGTTTGTTTGAGGTAGTGGAAGCACATTTATACTCACCCATTTCTATAGTCGAGTTAGCCCGTTTGACAGGGCGTAGCCTTTCAACATTTAAGAGAGAATTTGAAACACAATTTAGTGATACACCAGCCAATTTCATTAAAGAAAAGAAATTGGAAAAGGCTCTTGAGCTAATACAATCAACTAAATTATCTGTATCTGAAATTTGTTACGAAGTCGGCTTTCAGGACACTTCACATTTCACAAAGACCTTCAAACAAAAGTATAATCAACCTCCTTCCGTATATCGTAAGAAGTAGTTGAGCTGAATTTACCAGTTTTTGAACTTTACTGACAAGTTTGAATTTATTTTAAGTTTCATTTTTGTATCGTGATTTTTCACTAATAAAAACGATAAAAAAAATGAACGAAAGCGTATTAATAACAGGAGCAAATACTGGACTTGGGAAAGAAACAGCCCGACAGTTAGCCTTGAAAGAAGAAACAAAAAAGGTAATCCTTTTCTGCAGAAATCAAGTGAAAGCCGAGGATGCAAAAAAAGACCTGGAAGAGCAAACGGGGAAAAGGATTTTTGAAATTATTATTGGAGATGTTTCGGATGCAAATTCTGTAAGAAAAGCAGTAGAAAAAATAAAAGAACCTGTTGATGCCGTGATTTTAAATGCAGGTGGAATGGTTGGGAAAACGGCTGCTAAAGCTACGCCCTCCGGTATGAATGAATTGGCGGCTACCAATATTTTGGGTCATGTAATTTTAGTGGAAGAATTAATAAAATATGATAAGTTAAAAAAAGTAGTATTATCAGTAAGTGCTGAAGCTGTGCCAGGCGTAAAGATGCTCGGAATGAAACCGGTTGCCATGAAGACTTCTTCCGTAGATGAGTTTGCTGCTGTTCTTGATGGAACCTATTTTGGTCATAAATTTGATGCAACGCAAGCATACGGATACGTTAAATATGTAACAGCCATGTGGACGCTTTCAATGGCAAGAAAATATCCTGACATCAAATTTATTGTAATGAGCCCCGGGAACACGGGCGGAACTAATGCACCTGATAATTTGCCCCCGGCAATGAAATTTATGTTGAAGAATTTTATGATGCCTGTTGTATTCCCATTGATGGGAGGAATGGTGCATGAGTTGGAAGTAGGTGCAAAACGTTTTGTAGATGGCATTTCCGATGACCGATATGAAAGTGGCGTTTTTTATGCAAGTAAGGAGGGTAAGTTATCAGGGGACGTGGTTGACCAAAGTACTTTTTACACTGATTTGAAAAATATTACTTTCCAAGATAACGCTGATAAAGCAATACATCGTTTTATAAAATAAATATTACTAAATACAAGAAAACAACGAACCGCTAACATGGGGTTTGGCAACATTGGGGCAAACGGAAGTACAATCAACCTTCGTACTTCCGTTTTGCTTTTGTTCCAGCTCAACGTTTTTCAATTTAGCTTTTAGTTGTTATCTTCAACTTCAGTATTTCAATTGGGCTTCGGTTCCAAGCTGACGGAATTCTAATTCCCCAACAACGCCAAGCCCTATTTATTCGTTGGCAAACATTTTGAGACAACCTTTTGAGCTATCAAACATCTTATATAAATAGTAAACTTAAAATAAAAACGATGAAGAAAATAACTATTCTATTTATTACAATAGTCACACTATTCAGCTGCTCAAAAGATAATGTGAACAATAAAGTTAAAATTCGATTATCAAATGTTAGCCAATATAATTTTAAAAATATTGTTGTAAACACTACAACTGGAAATGTAAACTTTGAGGATTTAGAGGCTGGGCAAAAATCTAAATATAAAGATTTTGACAAAGCTTATAGATATGCTTTTGTTGAATTAAAAATTGATGGAAAAACATACACCTTACAGCCAATAGATTATGTAGGAGAAACACTTCTTAAAAAAGGAAATTACACTTATCAAATTGATGTAAATGGAACTATTAATGACCGATATAGTAATTTAAGCTTGACATTGATTGAGGATTAAAAAACGATTTGCCAACACACAATTATAAAACAGCCGGGATTCAGTGGTTTGCAAAAGTCTCGTTCTCGCATCAGCGTTTTCCTCGGTAGATACCGTCGCGCTCCGAAAACCCAGCCGTTTCATATTGCCACACGTTATGCAACATTATAGACCAACAGTACAGAAATACCATGGCAGTTAATAAGAATGAATTCTGGAGAGACAATTACTATAATAATCCAACTTTGACCGACAAAATGGTCTCAGCTGCTGAAAATATACTGCAAGTGAAACTTCCGACACTTTTCATCGAATTACTCAAAATTCAAAACGGTGGTTACACAAAGGGATTTGCTTTTCCAATGGCTGTAAAGACAACTTGGTCAGACAATCATGTTCCATTATCTGAGTTGTTCGGAATAGTGACAGACAAATCAATTGAAACAGCACATAATATTCTTGACACACAATACATGATCGAGGAGTGGGGTCTTCCTGAAAAGCAAGTTTTACTAACCGGTGATGGACATTGGTGGATAACACTCGATTACCGACAAGGTGAAATTCCATCAGTAAGGTGGATTGACATAGAGTGTGGCGAAGACATTCATGTTGCGAACAATTTTGAAGATTTTATTAATAGCCTGGTTTTTGAAGACACTTATGCTGACTAAGAATTTTGACAGCAATAAGACAAATAAAAGACAAGAAGCCCGAACCGCTAACATGGGTTTGGAAAAATGGGGCAGAAGTGCTAAACTGAACATTAGTAATTCTATTTGGCATTTATGCATATTCCAAGCTGACGTTTTTCAAATGCCCCACTTCGCCAAGCCCCAAACCGTTCTCCTACCAAAAAAAAGAGCGATGCGCCAAATAACATCGCTCCTTTTTTTGGTAGAAATGCATAAATTCGTCGTTGTTTTTCGTTACTTTACGACATAGGTTTTTGTTACTGCACTCCACAAACTTTTCATCCGATTCATCGCACCCATGAAACACCTTCGCAAAATTACCTTAGCCGCCGTTTGTATGATTGGCATAGGCTTCTTTGCCTTCCGTCCCGACGAGCGTTTTTTTGAGATCGCCCGTAATCTGGACATTTACGCTACCTTGTTCAAAGAGCTGAATCGCTATTATGTGGATGAGATCAACCCCAATCGGCTAACCAAAATGAGCATTGAATCCATGCTCAAAAACCTTGACCCTTACACCAACTTTTACGCCGAAGACGAAATTGAAGATTATCGTACCATGACTACCGGTCAGTATACCGGCATTGGTGCCATTATTACGAATAACAAAGGCAAAAATATTGTATACTCCATCATAGAAGGTTCACCTGCCGAAAAAGCGGGCGTTCATATTGGCGATGAGATCGTAAAGATCGACGGTGTTGATTTAACAACTCGCAAAGATGCTAATCCCGACAAATTGATGAAAGGACAGGCTAATTCGACCGTAAAACTGGCCGTACGTCGCGTAGGCAGCCCTTCACTGGTTGAAATGAACGTAACGCGGGAATTTGTAAAAACAGGTAATGTGCCTTATTACGGCATGCTGTCGGACGAAGTTGGTTATATAGACCTCAAAGATTTTAACCAAACGGCCGCCCGCGAAGTCAAAACAGCATTGGTGGAATTAAAAGGCAAAGGAATGAAAAAGTTGGTACTGGACGTGCGCGAAAATCCGGGTGGACTGCTTGATCAAGCAGTATTGATCTGCAATTTATTCATTCCCAAAGATGCTGAAGTGGTTTCGAACCGTGGCAAAGTAACGGAATGGAATAAAACCTACACCGCACCAATGGCACCTGTTGATACTGAAATTCCGTTGGTGGTGTTGGTCAATGGTCGCAGTGCTTCCGCTTCCGAAATCGTATCGGGCGTGATTCAGGATTATGATCGCGGTGTATTGATCGGACAACGTACCTACGGCAAAGGATTGGTACAAACCACACGTGATCTGTCGTACAATACCAAATTGAAAGTAACCGTCGCCAAATATTACATTCCAAGTGGCCGTTGCATTCAGGCGATTGATTACAGCCACCGCAATGCCGATGGCAGCGTAGGAAAAATTCCTGATTCGCTAAAAGTAGCGTTCAAAACTCGCAATGGCCGGGTGGTATACGATGGCGGTGGCGTTGAGCCGGATGTGCCTACGGACGTTGTGAGCCGTACTTCCATCATAAACAGTCTTGGCAGCAAAGGTCTTTTCTTTGACTATGCGCTCAAATATCGCGCCGAACACCCAACCATCAAACCTGCCAAAGAATTTGAATTGAGCGATGCAGAATATCAGAGCTTTGTCACTTGGCTGAAAGATAAAGAGTACGATTATACCACTCAGGTAGAAAGAGATCTTGGAGAATTGGAAGCATCGGCCAAGAAAGAAAAATATTTTGATGCTATTCAGGAGCAGTTCAAAGCCCTGAAAACCAAATTGACGCACAGCAAAGACACGGATTTGGTTTCCTTCAAAAAGGACATTAAGCAAATGTTGGAACGCGAGATCGTGTCGCATGTATACCTTCAAAAAGGCGAGCGTGAGTTTGTGTTCCGTACTGATCCCGAAGTGAAATCGGCGTTGGATCTGTTTAAAGATATGCCACGCTATGAGAAGATTTTGAAAGGTACGAAGTAAGGGTTAATTATAAACTGAAAAATAATAAACCGAAAAATGTAAAAGTAAGTGTTAGTCAATGCTTTTACTTAAAAAAAGGCAGCTATCGTTTTGAGCGATGCTGCCTTTTTCATTGAATCTGAGTGAATCTTTATCCAATCCGGTCAATACAGATATAAAAACCAAAAACTTTAAAACTATTCAGGAGTTACGTACGCGGCCGTAATACCGCCATCGACCAAAAAGTCAGTTCCTGTTACGTAGGATGATTCGTCTGACGCCAGAAAAAGAGCGGCGTAGGCCATTTCTTTTGCTTCGCCAAATCGCCCCATTGGAATGTGTACAAGACGACGTTGCTTCTTTTCTTCAGTGCTTAAAAACTTCATCAATAATTCCGTACGAAGCGGGCCGGGGCACAAAGCATTGACACGAATATTTTCACGGGCATGAATCACCGCTAATTCACGACTCATGGACAAAACGGCTCCTTTACTGGCTGTATAGGCGATTTGTGGAGTAGCGGCTCCTAGCAATGCCACAAACGACGCGGTATTGATAATGCTTCCGCCACCGGCACGTTTTAAGGCAGGAATGGCGTATTTACAGCCAAAAAATACGCCTTTTACGTTGATGTTCATGGTGAGATCCCATACGGATTCTTCGGTCGTAACGGCGTTATCATCGTCGCTGTGCATGATGCCTGCGTTGTTGAAAACGATATTTAATTGCCCAAAAGTTTGCTCGGCAACTGCCACCATGTTTTCGCAATCGGCGGCTTTTGAAACATCCGCTCGAACATAGACTGCTTTGCCGCCTTGGTCTAAAACTAATTGAGCGGTTTCCTGTCCGGCGGTATCATTTACATCGGCTACCACTACGGCAGCCCCTTCGCGGGCAAATAAAAGTGCTGTTTCGCGACCGATGCCGCCGCTTCCGCCCGTGATAAGGGCAACTTTATTGTGTAGACGCATACGTAAGTTAAATTAACGTGGTGTTTAGTGAATGAGAACTATTTTGTATTTTAGTGTTAATGCGCAATTGGTCAAAGGCGCATTTCTTTGGGTATCATTCCCATAAAAGCTTTATAGACCCGAACCGCGCTTTCCGGTGCAGGATGTTTGGTATCTCCCCAAACCACTTTGTGTTCTTTTTTGCCTTTTTTATAAATGATAAAATAGGATGTTCGGCCGGGATGCTGAAAATGGATTGTATCAAACTTTACATCCTGTAATGACTTAAAAGCCATCTCAATATTTTTTGCGCTTTGTTCCCCCAAGACTTCAAATTCTTTCGAAGTATTCATGCGTCGAAAAATACCGCCATCATCCAGTAAACGATATTCTTTCTCCAAACCTCCAATGGCCTGCCCTACGATCATTTGACGACCTTCAAACGCAAACGGCTGCGTTGAAACCGCAAACGGCGTGGGCTGTTTGACAGGTTGATCTTGGGCGTATAGTTTTCCAAGGCAAATAAAAAGCAGGAAAACAATTCGTTTTTTCATGGTTGCTCTAACTTATTTTCAATTCTTCCAGTGCCAACCACGCCATCAAACCGGGGCCGATTTCAAGCGCAGCTTCGTCGACGTCAAATGTCGGCGTATGTACTCCGGATATAATTCCGCGCGCTTCGTTGCGCGTTCCGAGGCGATAAAAACAGGCATCGGTCACTTGTGAATAAAACGCGAAGTCCTCTCCTGCCAGCCATAGATCCAAGTCAATGACATTTTCAGCACCCATATAATCTATTGCGGCGGCTTTAGTACGGCGCGTCAATTCGGGGTGATTTTTTAAGAACGGATACCCTTTTCTGACTTCTACTTCGCAACTTCCACCCATCGCCTCAGCTATTCCCTGCGCCATTTTTATGATGCGTTTCCAGCCTTCTTCACGCCATTCTTCGTCCATGCAGCGGAAGGTGCCTTCGATGTATACTTCATTGGGAATCACATTGGTAGCGCCGTTGGCAATGACTTTCCCAAACGATAATACCGACGGAGCCGCCGGCTTACGGTTACGACTGATGATCTGCTGCAAACCCACAATGATATGCGAAGCAATCAGAATGGGGTCAATGAGCGTGTCGGGCATAGCGCCGTGACCTCCTTTTCCTTTTACAGTCAAATATAATTCGTCGGTACTTGCCATGTACATTCCTTCCCGAAATCCGATTTTTCCGACGGGAATATTGGGCGCCACGTGTTGTCCCAAAATACTCGCCGGTGCCGGATTCAATAGCACTCCTTCTTTGATCATCAACGACGCCCCACCGGGAATTTTTTCTTCACCCGGCTGAAAAATAAGTTTTACCGAACCTTCAAATTCATTCCGTATTTCGTGTAAAATACGCGCCGTATTCAACAATGAAGACGTGTGCACATCATGCCCGCAGGCATGCATTACGCCGGGGTTTTGTGATTTATAAGGTACATCATTGGCTTCAATGATAGGCAAAGCATCCATATCAGCCCGTAACGCCACTACCTTACTTTCCGGATTTCGGCCTTCGATGAGGGCTACCACTCCTGTGTTGGCCACGCCCTCCTGAGGAGTTAATCCAATCTCTTTCAGTCGGGTTGCCACAAATTGAGCTGTGTTAAATTCCTGAAACGATAATTCAGGATGCGTATGTAAATGCCGCCGATTAGCCACCGCATCTGCTGCGTAGCCTTTGGACAAGGCTTTGATTTTTTCTAACATTGTCGTTTATTAAGTATTTTTGACGGAACAAAAATAGGAAATAGAACGTGCACGACGCAGTGATTGTTAATTTTCGCCCGTAAAAATCTATTGTTCCTGCTCTTCTTCCTTTTACACTAAAAAATGAAAATAGGACTATTCTTCGGCTCATTCAACCCTATTCATACAGGGCATCTTATTATTGCCAACACCATGGCAACGGCCACCGACCTTGAGCAAGTTTGGTTTATTGTTTCGCCCCAAAATCCGTTCAAAAAAAATAAAAGTTTACTGCATGAATTTGATCGGTATGACATGGTTGAAAAATCCATTGCCGACAATAGTAAATTAAAGGTCAATGATGTCGAATTTTCAATGCCCAAACCCAGCTATACCATTGATACTCTGACCAAACTACAGGAAAAATTTCCGCAGCATACCTTCAAATTGATTATTGGAGAAGATAATTTAGGCCAGTTCAAAAACTGGAAAAACTACGAAGCCATCCTAAATTATTACGGGCTGTATGTGTATCCAAGACCCCATGCTTCCGCACATGAATTTGCCGAACACCCCGCCGTCAAATTCATACCGTCTCCCCTTTTAGATATCTCGGCAACTTATATTCGGGATTGCCTCAAAAATAATCGCTCCATTCGCTATATGGTACCCGACGTTGTGGAAGAAATGATAAAAAGGAAGAAATTTTATATTTGACAATCTCCTCTGAAATACATTACTTTGCAGCGATTTTGAACCAAACTTCTCACAAAAATGTCAGAGATTGCAGAAAAAGTAAAGAAAATTATCGTTGATAAACTAGGGGTAGATGAGTCAGAAGTGACCGAAGAAGCCAGCTTCACCAACGACCTCGGTGCTGATTCACTTGATACCGTAGAATTGATCATGGAATTCGAAAAAGAATTCAATGTTTCAATTCCTGATGACCAGGCTGAGCACATCGGCACAGTAGGTCAGGCTATCAAATACCTCGA
Source organism: Runella sp. (assembly GCF_965279615.1). Taxonomy (NCBI): domain Bacteria; kingdom Pseudomonadati; phylum Bacteroidota; class Cytophagia; order Cytophagales; family Spirosomataceae; genus Runella; species Runella sp. The sequence continues at coordinate 3,160,416 of NZ_OZ257252.1, forward strand.
AGAAAACGTCAAGTAAGCATATTTTTGTAATTTAGAGATCCATTTTATGATTCTAAAACGAGTGGTGGTGACGGGCATGGGTGCTTTGACACCCATCGGGAACACGCTATCGGAATATAAAGAAGGGTTGTTCAGTGGCACCAGCGGAGCCGGTCCAATTACCCGATTTGATGCGACTAAGTTTAAGACCCGCTTCGCCTGCGAAGTCAAAGGGCTTGATATGGCGCAATTTATTCCGCGTCAGGAAGCGCGTAAAATGGATCTTTTTACACAATTTGCTGTAGTGGTAGGCGAAGAGGCCGTTAGAGACAGCGGACTCGACCTCGAGAAAGTAAATCTGGACCGTGCGGGCATCATTTGGGGTTCAGGCATTGGCGGTTTGAAAACATTTGAAGAAGAAGTTTTGTCGTTCGGAAACGGCGACGGCACTCCTCGTTTCAACCCCTTCTTTATCCCTAAAATGATTGCCGACAGCGCTTCCGGAATCCTTTCCATGCGCATGGGCTTTCGCGGTCCTACGTACGTAACGGTTTCGGCCTGTGCTTCTTCCAACAATGCAATGATCGATGCCTTCAATTACATTCGATTGGGCAAAATTGATTTCTGCTTAACAGGAGGTTCGGAAGCGGCCGTTACACAGGCGGGAGTAGGAGGATTTAACTCTCTGAAAGCGTTGTCTGAGCGCAATGATGATTACTCAACGGCATCTCGTCCTTACGATAAAGAACGGGATGGATTTGTACTTGGTGAAGGGGGAGCAGGATTGATATTGGAAGAATACGAACACGCTTTGGCACGCGGTGCCAAAATCTACGCCGAAGTGATCGGCGGTGGAATGTCTTCTGATGCCTATCACATTACGGCTCCTCATCCGGACGGAATCGGTGCTTATATGTGTATGAAAAATGCACTGGAAGACGCAGAAATTTCGCCCGAAGACATTGATTATATCAATACACACGGAACTTCAACACCGATTGGAGATCCACAGGAGATCAAAGCGATTGAACGATTGTTTGGTGAGCATGCTTACAAATTAAACATTAGTTCAACGAAGTCCATGATCGGACACTTATTGGGCGGTGCAGGAGCGGTAGAAGCGGTAGCCTCCATTCTGGCGATTCAACATCAACTGATTCCGCCAACGATTAATCACTTTACCGATGATCCGGACATCAATCCTCGGTTAAATCTGACATTCAACAAGCCTCAGTCGCGCACTGTCAATATTGCCTTAAGTAATACTTTTGGTTTTGGCGGGCACAACACCTGTGTCATTTTTCGTAAAATGTAAACCTCTTAGCTGCTTTTGGCTACGGTATTAAATCCCATCATTGATTTCTTTAAACCGGGGAATATGTCCCCTGAAAAGAAATTCAGAAAGGCCGTAGAACTTATCATCGGCGAAAAACCTTCAAATATGGAGGTTTATCAGCTTGCTTTTCGCCATACTTCAGCTTCTAAGGAAACGAACATCAAAGGTTTCAGAGAATCAAATGAGCGTCTGGAATTTCTGGGTGACTCCGTATTGGGCATGGTCATTGCCGAATACCTCTTCAAAAAATTCCCTTACAAAGACGAAGGTTTTCTTACCGAGATCCGTTCACGCATCGTAAACCGCGAAACCCTCAACGGCATAGCCCGTAAAATAGGCCTCGACCGTCTGATCGAATTTGACGGCAACCGCAAAGGTATGCCTCCCAATTCTTCAATGTACGGAGATGCGCTTGAAGCGCTTGTAGGAGCTGTTTATCTGGACAAAGGCTTTCGTTTTACGCGGAAGTTTATCACCAAAGAACTCCTCACCCACTACGACCTCGACGCGCTCATCAACAACAACGCCAACTTCAAAAGTCGCCTTATTGAATGGGCACAACGAGAAGGGAAGGAAGTTCGTTTTATGATCGTAGAAGAAAAAGGCAGTCGTCACTTCCGTGAATTCATTTCACAGGTAATTTTAAATGGTGATGTATTTGCGCAAGGCAGCGGATATTCCAAGAAAAAAGCGGAACAATCGGCGGCTGAAAAAGCGTGTGAGCAGTTGGAATTGAAATAATCAAAGTTTTTCAAGCTTGTTTTCCAATACACTTATCTTAGCTTTCAGCTCCTTTATTTGATTAGTAATATTTTCTTCTTCCTTCATTCTACTTTGATTAATAATCACGCCATTATTGCTATTGGTATTATTATGGATATTGAAGATGATTTTATCGTCGAATGATAAAATATCCTCAATTTCAACCCCCAGTACATTGGCGATTGCTTCCAGCTTTGAGAACTTTATATCCTGATCTCCGCGCTCTATTTTACTGTAATTTTGCTGTGACATACCTAAATCTTCTGCTATGTTTTCTTGCTTCAAGTTACGCAATAATCTAATAGCACGTATATTCTTCGATATTTTTTTCATGATTTATGGCTCATAAGTCTCTTCTTACTCCTTCTGACGCAGTTAATCAAAATTGTCACACATAGCCCGATACAATTTTACAGAGTAAAATACTACTCACAGCTTTAAAACACACCTTTTACTTGTGATAAATGAGGCCGTTGTAGCGTGAACTTTGAATCGTCAAAATATTCATTTTTCACCCTCAAAATTTATTACAATGATGAAACGTGCAAAGCTACTTCAAAGCTTTTTTGCAGTATTGTTTTTGATAATCTTCTTTGGATGCCGGGACCGGGTTGATGTTCCTCTTGAAACCACTACTTATTTTTCCAATAAAGTATCATTGGAAGCTGCAAAAAAATGGGTTGTTACAATGACTCCTCAACTTCATGCCCAAGAGCGTATTCTCTGGGAGCTGGCCGAAGAAACTGATTTTGGCGGAGTGCCTTTGTTGACAGTACCACTATTACCAACAAATAATAATGAGCAAGTATTGATGAAAAAAGATGGGCGCTTTACCAAGTCGCCGGTGAGTACCCAACGTATCTTATTTTACACTGATGCAAAGGGAAATCCCAAGGCATCTATTATTAAAACTGAGAGCAGCCAAAACAATAATTTCAAGTTTTATACGGGAAATTTACACTTTTTTGATCCTATCTCTAATACCCTTCAATCTGTTTGGCAATTACAAAACGGTAATATTATAGGGAACATATCTTTTGAAAGCACGCCTAAAAACGCCCGTTCTACCGGTTGCACATGGGAACTATATGAAGTTGTATGTGGAGATCAATGTACAGGCCAATTAGGAGGTGCCGATAACGGTGATTATTTACCTGAAATAGGGCAAGGTTGTTGCTGGAAGTTCAGAGGTTGTGGGAGTGGCCCATCTACGCCAAGTAATCCAAGCCCGTATACACCCATTTTCAATCCTAATAATCCAATTGGATCAGTAGGGTTAGGAACCGGAGGGCTAAATGGAGGAATGGACGGGATACATGGAACAAGTATCTTAGGTTCAACCACAATTCTTAATAGCGAAACAGGACAACCAACATTTGACGTATTTGAAATGAAAGTAGTTGGCGAAGAAAGTTTTAACGAAGAAAATGATTTTCGACTTTACAGAAACCCATGTGATGGATATCGATATTTAATTGACAAAGCAAGAAATTCCAATGGCGAAAGAGAGGTAGGAGGAATGTTAACGAATGCCGGGCTTATTGTAGAACCAAATTCTTGGGGTACTGTAGGCAGTTTTTTCCATAGATTTCAGGTATTTCAGGACGCTAATAGCACAGTAAAAAAACTAGGATATCGTTGCCGAATTAAAGGCCAAATAGAAATAATATATATAAATACCTTTTTCCATTCACATCCACGCGGCGGGGATCTCTCTCCAAAAGATATGGAATCCGCCAATAAATATCCTGACTATAAACGCTATGTTGTTTTTAATAACAATAGATCAATATCATTTAGGGAGTATAAGATTACTAACCCTTTTCTTGATCAACTTTCTCCGGAATTTTTAAATTCTCAATCTGAATCAGAGTTTCTTTCAAACAGAGGCTGTCAGTAATTATTTTTGCCTGATTGGGGATTTCATACCCCAATCAGGTACCTTTAAGCTTCTTACATATTATTAAAATAAAATTCACTATGAAAACAATTATTTTTTTTATCTTTTCTTTTTATTTTTTTCTTCCGGAGGGATTTGCTCAAAAGAACACAAAAATGGCATATTTCTCACGGGAAGTAACGATTAGAGATAGTATTTCTTTATCATTAATTAATCAGTATATCGAAAAAGTACCGGAAAAAAAAGTAGTACATTTATCTATAACAGGCGTTAAAGATACTATTTTCTATCATTTTGATGCTATAGCTACTGCTGAAATGATAACAGACTATATTAAGCCTTTTTTTCTTTACCAGTATAAAGGATATTATTTCTTGATTAGTAACAGGTTGGGATTGATGCTTCAGGGGAATGAACAATTTGCTCAATATATTGCTAAAAAATTAAAAAAATATTTAGTCAAAGGTGAAACGATTAAAAACCTTGGAGGGGGAATTATTGAGGTTACTTCTTTGAATTACGACCCGCCTCAAATGTCTGCTACTGTTACACGAAATAGTGTAACAGTTAGATGGGACGGATTATGAAAAATTCACTCAGAACATAAATCCTAACCGCAACGCCATTCGGTTGTAGACGCGGTCTTCCCATTTTTCCAGTTCACTCCAACCCAGTGGCTTGTTTACTTTTACTTGCTGACGTTTGTAAGTAAGCGACAACAGCATTGCGCTTCCGGATTTAAACCCAAATTTCAGTCCTAAGCCCGGATTGAGCATCACTCCTCCTTTGGTATCATAGCCGGTTGCGTCCACTTGAAGCCAGTTAAAGCCATAACCTGCATCCAAGGTGCCATATAAGTGTACATTTTTGGGGGAACTGACCAAATCATAACGTACTCCTGCCGAAACAGGCGTGATTAATGCAGTATTGTACCAATCCACCCCAACCGTGGCTCCAACCGCAAGACGGGGTTTCAGCTGAACGCCGTTAAATGTCTGTATCGTTAAACTTAAACGATTTTCCACTTTTTGGCTTAGAGGCACACTCCACGGGATATCATAAACCACTCGACCAAACAAACCTCCTACCTCTGTCATATTAACATAATGAGGTTTAAAAGGTGAGCTTTGAGCGTGTAAGCGACTTTTAGAGCCGCTTACCACTATAATAAATAAGATGACCAACCCCAGCCAATGGCAGTGATGAAATTTAGATCCTTTCAGCATGACAAAATAAATTTAGGGTGGGCTTATATTTCTACACGTTTTACAGGAATTTTGCTCAATTGACGTAAAGCGGCAGGATTTGAGACATCAAATTGATACAACCCATCTTTGCCGATCATCAACAACGTTTTATTGGCAAGCGGAATGACGTCGTAGGCGTCCATACCCGTTAGGTGTTGAAGTTGTTTTACATCAAAGTCATTAGACACATTTAATGTCTTTAGACCATGCGTTCCTTCACATATATAAACATTGGGGTAATCAACACCTAAACCGTGGGGATTCTGCATAGGATATGATTTGAGCAAACGCGGACTGCGCAAATCTGTAATGTCAACCACATCCAATTGATTCAATCCACGGTTACAGGTTGTCCCGGAACGTAAAGTTACATACGCACGGTTGTCGGTTACAGCGACAGGATCGCACGACATAGCATGTTGGAAGTTAGAAAGTTGTTCCGGTTTTTCGGGGTTGCTGTTATCGTAAATAAACATTCCTGTCGTGGAGCCGATAAACAATTTATCACGGTATGGGAAAATGGTCTCAATTCCCCAACCAAGATTGATCTTTGTACTTAATGCCGGTTTTTGCGGAACGCTGATGTCAAAGAGTTGCATATCGCTTTGACTGACAGTATACAGATACTTGTCATACAATGCAAAACGTGCCATTGAGCCTGCTTGGCCCTGAGCAGATGGATTAGCGCTGCTGCCTGCGAAAGCTGAATTTAAAAATGCGGCATCAAAAACCACTCCGCCCCGAAAAACACTACTTCCGTCTTCACAATTCACCTTTATGGTTTCGGTAACAATGTCGGCGCGCTGATCATTGATCGCCCCCGTTGTCTTGTTTAAAGCCCACCACGCGCCATCAAATTGGCCCGTTGGAAACACTTCCTTTTGACGACCTACCTCTTTCACATCCAATGGGTTTGAAATATCAAAGGCCACCAGATCGGAATAGCTGTCGGCATACAAAATGTTGCCACGGACGGCCATATCACCATTGCCCGGGATTTTGATGAACGAAACAACCTTGGGGGAAGAAGGGTTGGAGTTATCCACAACGTGCAAACCTTCTTTCAATTCATTGATCAAAAGGTAATTACCCTTTGCATAGATTTTTCCGGGATTGATCAGATCGCGGGCGGTCTCGGTGCGTACTCCCTGACGTATTTCTGCCAAAGAAACCGTAACGGCTGTATAGCGTTTGTATTTGCGGGTTTCGGTGCATTGATCAGTGCATGACCATTGTAAAAAGGCAACCGAAAAAAGAGAAAGTAAAAGTATTTTCTTCATGGCACGCGTTAGAGTTTTTAGGTTTATACACCCAAAGACGCAAGTGCCTGATGAAACGTTGGAAATTAAATTTCAAAAATATCTGCGAGTATTACTTCAAATCCCGGCAAGATGTCTTCGCCTTCTAATTTTTGGTCGAAAGAGACTTTTTTTACTTCACCGTTGGCTCGGTAAACATACGTTTTCTTTTGAGACATTGAGATCAACCACGCAAGCCGCACTCCATTGGCGACCCATTTCTTCATTTTGGATTTTAGCTTGTTGAGATTATCAGTATCTGATTCCAATTCAATGATAAAATCAGGAGCTAAATAAGGAAATGAGTGTTTTTCCTTTTTACTCAGTGCATCCCAACGCTCTTTACGTACCCACGCTACATCGGGCGCTCGCATGGAAGTATCAGGCAGGAAAAATCCACCGCTTGAATCAAATACTTTACCTGCCTTTGTTCTTCTATTCCAAATTATAACTTCGCCAATAATCTCACTGTTATTAGCACTTGTAAGTCCGTGAGCAGGTGACATGAGCTGTATTTCTCCTTTTTCGTCGCGTTCAAGATTTAAGTCAGGATTGGCAAGGCAAAAAGCCACCAGCTCCTCATCCGAGAATCGCAATTTTGGCGGAAAATGCAGCGAGAAAATCATACTTGACTATTTTTTTCCAAAATTAAAGAAATTTACCGTTTTCTCCACCACTCGCGGCTCCACACCCGCTCAAACGACCAACCCTTGGCGCGTAGCTGTAACGGCAGATAGGCGTGCGATTCTTTGGCTGAAACAGCCTGTTGATAGAGTTCATCATCGGTCAGAATAACGCTTTCATAGTGCTCATCGTTTTTGACGGTCAGGTCGGCGAAAGGAAGCGTAAAATGCAAAGAAGTAGGTGAACCTCCTTCTTCCGTTTGATCTTTCGTTTTCCATTTTCCATTTTTCATCAATTGGTTTTTGAGCAACCATTCGGAACGGTATTTATCCGACACAAAAGGTTGAGGCGCATAATTCCCTTCCGACACATTCAAGGCATATTGAAGATAGGCTTTCAGCAACTTAGGCCCTTCGTGCAACGTATCTTCCACTTTCAATTCCTCGGGCAGGATACTGGTCACAACATACACTTTTTCGCGGGCGCGGGTGACGGCTACATTCAGTCGATTTTCACCACCCAAGCCGTTCAAACTACCGAATTGTGCACGCAGTTTACCCTGAACATCAGGCGCATACCCTACCGAAAAGACAATAATATCTCGCTCATCTCCCTGCACATTTTCGATATTTTTGATGAACAGTGAATGCGAATTTGCTGCGCCTTTTATCCCCGACGGTTGAAGAATAAGATTCTCAATTAACTGCTGTTGCGGAAGGTTAAAGGTGACTATACCAATGGAATGGTTTGGATAGGTTTGCTGTAATTCCTGTAAAAGTTCCACTACTTTTTCGGCTTCGATCTGATTACGATTGCCTTCCCAAATGCCATCAACTTTGATAAACTGAATGGCCGGTTCCTGTCGATTTACATCATCAAAATGAGGCAATAATTGCAGTTTATTCTTGTAAAAATGTTGATTGGAAAAATCGATCAAATCCAACGAACGGCTTCGATAATGGCCTTGGAGTAAGGTTTCAGGCAGAAATTGTTTGGCCAGATCAAGCAAAGATTCGGCCTCCAATGCGGGGCGTTCGTCTTCATTCTCTCCTTCATAACGAACACGGTACAAATCATACGGCGTAAGCTGTTTACTGTCTCCCACTACGACCGTTTGCTTGGCGCGGTAAATGGCCGGAATGCCATACTCCGCATAACATTGCGAAGCTTCATCAAAAATCACCAGATCAAACAGCCCTTTGGTCAACGGAAACACCGCTGAAACTGTCTCAGGAGAAGCCAACCAACAGGGAACCAATCGAAATACCTCTTCGGCGTGTTGCTCCATAAGCTTACGTACCGGCCAAATTTTGCGTTTTTTGGTTACCTGATGCTGCAGCTCACGGTAGGTGACGCGGTTTTGCAATCGATTAAATTCTACATTTTTACCCGTTTGCTCCCGCAATTGCATCAACAGAATTTCCCGACTCAACGATTGTTTTTGAAGGATCGCGTCTTGTAACTCCTGCTCCAATTGACTGATTTTCAACGAAGAAACAGACCGTAATATGGGATACAACTCTTCCAGTTGCGCCAACCAAGCCAATCGAAGTGAATTCTGAAAATGCTCCACTAACCCCGTGTTTCCGTGAGAAGGCAATATCTCAAGCCCTTGACAAATTTCAGCTTCAATGGCGGAGAAACTGCCTTTGAGCGTATCGGCTTCCGTTAACAGATCAAAATCGCGGTGAAGTATCTGTTGGAGTTCATCTTTGGATGTAGGATTTTCAAGCAATAGACTGATCTGCATTTTGGTCAGGTATTTTTGCCATTCGCCGTATTTCTGAGCCGTTTGTTCACAAAGGGTAATCAGCGCTTTGGTTTTCTTACTGAATTCTGAAAATGTAGCCGAATTTTTTACCAATTTCCGCACAAATCCGAAGTTAGTTTCCAAGCCTTGAAATGCTTCCTGTGCAGTGGCATAAGCCGTTAAGAAATCCTGATAATTGTTTTCTGATTGTCCAAATTGTTCGGTGAGTATCGGAATTTCCAACTTCTCCCCTATTTCTTTCAGCAACTGTTCCCAACGCAGTCTATTTGACAGAAAATCATTGAGTTTGTACAGATCTCCCAAATCAAGACCTAAGCCGTATGTGGCAACAAGGGGGCGAAAATACGCTTTATCGCCATAAAAAGGCCATTTTAGCAATGATCCACGCGCTGTAATAAGGTTTTGCAAACGAGTTGAAAAAGAAGACAACTGACTTGAAGGCACTTCCGGTCCCAACAATCTCTTAGACTGCAATTCGGCCATTTCTCCCGTCGCATTCTTAAACCATTTTATTTTTTCTTTTGTGATAAATTCTGCTTCCCATTTCCTGAACAATGCCCAAACGTTTTCGTCCTCCAAAGGCTGAGACCATTGTTGTAGCTTATCTTTTTGTTTCGCCGTTTGCAAGGCTCTTTCAACGGTAAACGCCTCGCCTACCCAACGTTGAGTTTTGGTTTTCAGGTTTTCGTTCCAACTCAACACTTCCTCAATCGTTGCGTCAATTTGAGGAATTTCCTGAAATGAAATCTGAGAAAAACCTACGCGGTTATGCCACGGATGCGTTGCGCCCAATTTGGCCTGATACGATTCATAGCGCCGTAATTTTTGCAGGAATACGTCTAATTTTTCATCAAACCGAAACGCTTTGAAATACGGCATCGCAATGTGCGGAGCGGTAGGGTCACTTGTCAGGTAGAGTTCTTTGGGTGAAATTCCGCAATCAAGCGAATTAAAAAGCGCTTTCTTGAAAGCCTCCAATTCATTGCTGATCTGTTCAATGCTACGGCTTGTTTGCAAAAATTGCCGCTCAAGCACGATAGAATCCAAGCTGTAATTTTGCTTTTGATATGCTTCCACGTTTTCGATCTGCGTGGTCAACTGACCATACAACGCCGCACGGTCGTTTTTGAAATCATGCACCAAAGCCAGAAAAGGCGACATGCCCACTTGCGCTAATCGCTGATGTACCACGTCCAGCGCCACCCGTTTTTGACATACCAATAATACGCGCATACCGCGAGCGGCAAAATCGGCCATGAGGTTGGAGATCAATTGTGATTTTCCCGTACCGGGAGGCCCTTGCACCACCAGCGACTCACCCTGCTTCACCCGCTTTAGGGCCGCTTCCTGCGTGGCATCCTGCGGGAAGGCAGTAAACGTCTGTTCTTCTTTAAAGGAATAAGAAGTGGGTGTTGAAACCGGAAAGAAAAAAGGTTCGCTTTCCTCTTCCTGCTCATTGTCTTCTTCGTCGATCAACACTTCATAATCGGGTCCTAAATAACTGCCCGTTTGCGGAAAAATCCCCAGAACTGCTTCAGGGTACAGTTTAAGCTCGCCGTTGCGTTCAAGCAGATCAAGATCAGGCTTGGATTGTCCATCAAAAAATTGAAGGGTATCCTGAAAAAGATCTTGATTAAAATTGATGTCCAACGAACTGTTTTTGAGTAATTCATACAATTCGGTACGAAAAGCAAGCGGCTCTTTGCTCAGTTCATCAAGGCTTTTTTCGAGCAATTCTTCCGAAATTTTGACCTGATTGAAGTGACCATAAGCCAACAAAAAACTGCGATTGAGCGCCGCAGGTTCTTCGCGGCGGTACAACTTCCAAGCACCTTCCGAATTTCCCGAAACGGGACCATTAAGCGATTTTGAACTTCCCGGAACGGAGTCGCCCTGCGGGTCTAAACTTTCGGGAGCTTTGGAGTTATTGGGAAGTTGTTGCAAAGTCACCGGAAAAAAGGCCAAGGGTGCGTGTATCACGGTGCCATCCATAAGCTTACCGCGCACAAAAGGATACGCTACGTACAAATCTTCCGACCCTCGCTCTTCTTCAATAAAGCGCTCAGTACGCGTCAATTTTGTCAATCGTTTGCTGATTTCGTTGACCTTTTCCGAACGGCTATCCAACCGCTGACATAGTTTTACCGTCTTTTTTTGAGAAAGCACGTCTTTCAATACATCAAATGCCGAATGACCGTCTAAAAAATCCAGTTCCTGCCAATCCAAAAACTGCTCGGCCGGCAGATTTGTCAATAACAGCGAACGATTACGCGTACTGAGATTGGTGAGGCGACGAAGGTATATTTTGAGAATATCAGCGGTCAGCATTATCTACGTGTAAGATGTGTAAAAAGCGGTGGATGAAAGGGGCAAACAATACAGACGTTGCTGATAAAAAAGTAATGCCACTGAATAACGCATAAAACGACGCGAAAATTTTGGCAGTATCTGACTGCAAAATATCAACGGGGCCCATGCCCCCTAAAATCATGGCGGCATTGTAAAATGAATCTACCCAACTCAGGTGAGGCTCCGTCAAATAACGATACCCTAATGCGCCGATTATCCAGGAAACGCCGATCATTCCAAATGCCACCGAGGCATACATGAGGACACGACGATGAAACTTTGGGCGTGATAGGACTTTTTGGTTTTTATGCTCGAACATTGTTTTTCTCATTTATAAAATTCATTCTGTAAAGTAGTATTTTACAAGACCATTTCGTAATTTTTGACAAAAACCTTTGCGTTATGAAATATGCAGTTCTTATTCTACTGTCTTTACTTTTAACCGGTTGCTCCGAAGAATGCGGCATAACAGCTGAACCGACGCTGGCTATTCAATTCTATGCCTCAAAAAAACCTGTTTTTACAAAAATTCGAGCCATAGGCTCTGTAAAAGAAATTCCAAAAGAAGGTATAACATCAACATCACAGGAAATATACGGAGACATTTTTTTGCCTCTTAATCTCAACGATGACCATACTACGTACATTTTGGAGCAACCCAATCGCATTGATACGTTAACTGTACCCTATGCCAAGCGCATCTATAATGTAAGTGAGAATTGCGGGTATATCTTAGATTTAGAACCGCCTCTTAAAGACAGCGTGCACTCTACCTTTCAAAGAGTTTATATTAATTATTTAAGCTATTATAGTAAACAGGAAATAGGAAAACGCCCCCAGGGCGGTGGTGGAATCGTTTTAGAAATTTATTGATCATGAAAGGTCTTATTACTATTTGTTTTCTCACTTTATTATTTCCTGTACAGGCACAGGATCGAAAGCATGCGCTGTATGCAGTAGGAATAGATGGATTTAAAAATCTGCCTTTTCTATTTATTTCTCAGGAAGAATACGGGTTCAGTAATCCTGCTATTTTTGAGGTTTATGCTTCATTTACGACGAAAAAACCACGCACATTATTGAATGTTGGATTAGGATATGCTGCAATAAACCATCAAGCAGTAGATCGGTTAGCTCAGCATATAACAGGCTATTATGCAAAAATAGGTCGTGAATACCGTGGCAGAATCAGAAAAGGTAACGAAAGTGTTCTTTGGGGCTGTAATCTTACATTGACATCTGCAAAAGTCTCCTCTGCAATAGACATACAAGGGAAATATTTCCCAAGTTATCAAGTTAAACTTCCGAACGAATCGGGTCTGGGGATAAACATTGATTTTTGTACGGGTATCAATTTTTTGCTTTTCAGGCGTTTGGAAGCTCGGTTCATCGCCAGATATGCATTTATTCTTTCTAACATCGGCCATCCAAATGCTACTTATTTACCGGGTGCAGGCGTCCGTTTTTGGAATCGCCCATTTACCATTACCGAAGGGGGTACTATCCAACTTTTCTATTTAACCAAGCGCGTACCCAAACGTATTACATCCGATTGAGACTTTTATTTCTCGAACCAAAACGCGACCTTTGTGGTTAAACAACAAGGCTTTGCATACTTTCTGTTTCAGTAATAAGCCTTATCATTCCATTTCAACTCATTTGTCCAATGCTCTCTCGTCGCCAGGAACGCGAACAACTTAAGACCACTCTCGGATACCGTATCTGGAGTGTGGGATTTACCATTTTTTATCCGATTATCTCGCTGTTTGCCTTGGTATTTACGGGGATAGTTCGATTGTTTTCCGGGCTTTCTCAAGGGTTGGTTTGGCTCTTAAATGGAGGTAAACGCGCTTGATGAATAATTATGTAGCTGAGTTGCTGGAACAAAAAGTAACTCAATACAACCGCCCTGATTTTATTTCCCATGACCCGATCAGTATTCCGCATCAATTTTCCCGTCGTCAAGACATTGAGATCATGGGTTTTTGGGCCGCTGTGTTGGCTTGGGGGCAGCGCAAAACTATCATCAATAAATGTAACGAGTTGATTCAATTGATGGATGGTGCGCCGTATGACTTCATCAAAAATCATGAAGACTCTGATCTAAAACGCTTTCTGAATTTCAAACACCGCACTTTCAACGCCACGGATACACTCTATTTTCTTCATTTCTTTAAAGAGTACTACCAACAGCACGATTCGTTGGAGAATGCCTTTGCACAGGCGTTATCCCCTGATGCTCCGCATGTAGAAAAGGGATTAGCTGCTTTTCACGAATTGTTTTTCAGCTTAGAAGACTTTCCCGAACGCACCCGCAAGCACATTGCTACACCTGTCCGAAAATCATCGTGTAAGCGATTGAATATGTTTTTGCGGTGGATGGTTCGGCAAGACGATAAAGGCGTGGACTTCGGAATCTGGACCACCATAAAACCTTCTCAACTCATCTGCCCCTGCGATGTACATGTAGACCGCGTAGGGCGCAAACTCGGCCTCATTCAACGCCCAACTACCGATTGGATGACCGCCCTCGAATTGACTGAAAATCTAAAGCAACTTGACCCCAATGACCCTGTGAAGTATGATTTTGCGTTATTCGGCTTGGGAGTAGAGGGGGAAATGTAATGGACACTTTATTGTATTAATTCAAATACCAGTGCCTCTTTGTGGTTTTCATACTTGGTTTCAACCTGAGTCATTCCCACTTTTTCCAAAACGTGCTTAGAACCGGTATTCCCATCCTGAATGAAAGCAACGATCTTTCTTCCTTCAAAATTACGTTGGAGATACTCTATGGCTCTTTTAGTTATCTCGGTAGCGTAGCCTTTTCCCCAAGCTTCAGGTAAAAAGGCGTACCCGACTTCAATGGCTTCAGTATCTTCGATGTGCTTGATTTTAACGAGTCCAATATACGTATCCGTTGCTTTTTCAAAACAGGCAAAAAGTCCCAATCCTTGATTGGCAGTTGCATAAATGATTTCCTGTCGGATTCGGCCCAAACTCTGAGAAGGATCTGCGGCGGGTTTTCGAATAAATGCCATTACCTTCGGATCGCCTTCTGTTCGAAACAAATCATTGACATCACTTTCCCGGAAAAGGCGAATATAAAGGCGTTGGGTTTCTAAAAAAGGATTCGGCATGATTTTGTAAATTTCAGAGCACGATTGATGATCTAAAAAAACGTCTTCTTAAACCAATATGCAATCGGAATGGATACTATTACTCCAATGGCGTCGGCAACGGCATCGTAGAGGTCAAACGTGCGCCCAATCGGTAATACGTGTTGCCATACTTCAATAAAAAAACCATAAGAAATCCCTCCGATTATCACCCAACCGGGTCGAGGTTTGACCCAATACCAAAGAGCACCCAAAATACCGAAAGCCCCAAAATGGTGCAATTTATCCCACCCTAATTCTTGGGGCATTTGCTTACTCGGAAGTGTGCAAAGCCCCAAAATCACCAACGTCCAGACGATGGCGATATGGGGCTTTGAAAAGGTATTTTTCAACCAATGGTTCATGTTTGAAAGTGATTATACACCGCAAAAACGGCAAAAACTTAGTGAATCACAAAATAATGGTTCCAAGTTTTACATTTTCACTTCTCATTATTTTACTAAAGGTTTTTCAACAATTCAGCACCCATAGCGTCAGTACCCAGAATTTTGTCGGCGGGAGTTTCGCTGTTGGCGATGTCCCTTGTGCGGAAACCTGCTTTCAGAACGGCATCTACGGCGGCAATAATTGCCTCTGATTCTTCTTTCAAACCAAATGAAATATCTAACAACAACGCCGCAGAAAGCACAGAAGCCAACGGATTGGCAACACCTTTGCCCGTGATGTCGTGCGCTGAACCGTGAATAGGCTCATAAACGCCCGTACTGTCGCCTACCGAAGCCGAGGCCAACATGCCCATTGAACCGGCAATTTGACTGGCTTCGTCGGTCAAAATATCACCAAATAGATTACCCGTTACTACTACGTCAAAGTCTCTTGGATTTTTGATAAGCAACATCGCTGCCGAATCCACAAACTGATGACTTACCTGAACTTCGGGATATTCCTTGGCTACTGCCTGTACCACTTCTCGCCACAAACGACTGCTTTCCAGTACATTAGCCTTGTCTACCGACATGAGTTTTTTACCTCTTGTCATGGCTGCATCAAATGCTTTACGGGCAATGCGCTCCACTTCGTATTTGCTGTAGATCATAGTGTCATAGGCCGTATTTCCGTCGTCAAGGCGCTCACGTTTACCGAAATAAACATCACCCGTCAATTCACGGAAGAAGAGAATATCACAGCCTTTTAAGATCTCAGGCTTGATGCTGGAAGCTTCCAACAATTCATCAAACAATTTGATAGGGCGAAGGTTAGCATACAGGCCCAATTCTTTACGCATTCTCAACAAGCCCTGTTCCGGACGCACTTTTGCGGAAGGGTCGTTGTCGTATTTGGGATGACCTACAGCGCCAAACAAAATGGCATCGGAAGCACGCATTTTTGTGAGCGTTTCTTCAGGAAGCGGGTCGCCCGTTGCTTCAATGGCAACGTGACCGATGAGGGCTTCGTCGTAGGTGAATTCGTGTCCGAATTTTTCGGCGATACGATCTAAAACTTGTTTACCAACAGTGGTAACTTCTTGCCCGATACCATCACCGGGAACGATTAGGATGTGTTTTTTTGCCATTTGTGAGTTTTGAGTTTTTAACCACTGAGTTCCACGGAGTTTGGCACCGAGTTCCACAGAGTTTTATAATACATATCTTTTGATGCCATTGCGCAGGCTGCTCACATTGAAATTCATCAAGTACCCAATTTTGAACTCGCCTAAACGCATATAAGTCAATACTTGCGCTGTATGGACATCATTTAAAGCTTCTACTGACTTCAATTCCAAGACAATAGATTTTTCAACCAAAATATCAATTCGATAACCGCAATCAAGCTTTATTTCTTCAAAAACCAGAGGCATTGCCTTCTCTTTTTCGACAAACAACCCTAATGTTTGTAATTTGTAAGACAAACATTCTTTGTACGCACTTTCTAATAAGCCCGGGCCTAATTTAGTATGTACATCATAAGCACACTTTAAAATGTTACTTGTAAGGTTATCAAACTCAGTATAACTCCGTGCCATAACTCTGTGACCTCCGTGGTTAAATGTTAAATAGAAATCAAATTCAACATTTTCTGAGTAGCCTTAATGGCAGACACGGTTTGGTCAGAGTCTAAACCTCTGGTTTTGAATTCTTTATTATTCCAATTCCAGGTAATGATGGTTTCACAAAGAGCATCGGTCTTGCCTCCCGTTGGAATACGCACGGCGTAGTCCGTCAACAAGGGAAGGGTTTTTCCTTTAACCTCATAAATTTTCTTCAATGCATTCATGAAGGCATCGTATTGCCCGTCGCCCTGCGCGTTTTCTTCAAACGTCTCGTCTTCGATCTTTACTTTCAGCGTTGCCGAAGGCTTGAGGTCTTTGGAGTGAGTCAAGACATAATTCAGTACTTCGATCTTGTACTCAATGGCATTGGTATCCAGTACGTCAGAAATAATATAAGGGAGGTCTTCCTGCGTCACTACTTCCTTGCGGTCGCCGAGTTCGATGATACGCTGCGTTACTTTTTTGAGGTCTTCGTCGGCCAGCTTGATGCCCAATTCCCGAAGATTGTTTTCGATATTGGCTTTTCCTGACGTTTTTCCCAATGCATATGAACGTTTACGTCCAAAGCGTTCCGGCATCAACTCATTGAAATACAGGTTGTTTTTCTTGTCACCGTCGGCGTGAATACCGGCCGTTTGGGTAAATACATTATCCCCAACTATCGGTTTATTGGCAGGAATGCGAAGCCCTGAGAAGGTTTCAACGATTTTGCTGATCGAATACAAAGACTCTTCCACAACACCCGTTGTTACCTCAGGCATAAAGTCCTTCAAGGCCGCAATCGCGCTTGATAGCGGCGCATTTCCGGCGCGTTCACCCATGCCATTTACCGTCAAATGCAGTCCATGCGCTCCTGCACGCACTGCTTCCATGACGTTGGCAATGCCCAGATCATAGTCGTTATGAGCGTGAAAATCAAAGTGTTGATCGGGATACCGTTCTACAATTGATTTCACAAATGTGTAGGATTCCGCAGGCGTAAGCACGCCCAATGTATCCGGCAAAAGCACTCGGCGAATGGGCTGAGTTGTCAGGAAATCAAGAAATTGAAACACGTATTCGGGAGAATTGCGCATCCCGTTGCTCCAATCTTCCAAATACACGTTGCACGAAATCCCTTTCGACTGCGCCAATGCAACCACTTTCTGAATGTCGGCAAAATGCGCTTCGGGTGTTTTTTTGAGCTGATGTACCAAATGATTCAGCGAACCTTTGGTCAGTAAATTCATGACCGTTGCGCCCGACTCAAGCATCCAATTGATAGATGCTTCACCGTCTACAAACGTCAGCACTTCTACTTTGTCCAAATACCCGTTTTCTTTGGCCCAATTCGTAATTTTCTGTACCGCTCTCAATTCTCCTTCCGACACGCGTGCGGAAGCCACTTCGATGCGATCCGCTTTGACTTCGGTGAGCAGTAATTGTGCTAAAGCCAGTTTTTCAGAAGCCGAAAAAGACACTCCGCTGGTTTGTTCACCGTCACGGAGTGTCGTATCCATTATTTCAATGTATCGCATAAAAATTAAAAGAGAAGAGCGGATTCAAAAGCTCCGATTTCCTCTTTCATTGCCCGCAGATAATCAATATCATCGAAACCATTTAATAGGTTGTGCTTTTTGTATCCATTGATATCAAAAGATTCCCGGTCACCCGTTGCCAAAATGGTAATGGTTTGGTCAGACAAACTAACTTCCAATTCTGTTTTAGGATCTTTTTCAATCGCCAAGAAAATCTTGTCCAAAAATTCAGGTGTTACCGTTACGGGTAAAATTCCGACGTTGATGGAATTGTTCTTAAAAATATCAGCAAAAAAGCTTGATACCACACAGCGAAATCCATAATCGTAAATGGCCCATGCAGCGTGCTCACGGCTCGAGCCGCTCCCGAAGTTACGACCGCCTACAAGGATTTTTCCCGAGTAAAGAGGATTGTTCAAGACAAAATCCGCTTTGGGTGAATTATCGGGATTATAGCGCCAATCGCGGAACAGGTTATCGCCAAAGCCTTTACGCTCAGTAGCTTTCAGGAAGCGAGCGGGGATGATCTGGTCAGTATCCACGTTTTCCAAAGGAAGAGGTACCGCCGAACTTTTTAATATAGTGAATTTATCGTATGCCATGTTGTTTCGTTGTTAAGTATTACACAGAGAACAGCAGAGTTTTTTTGAGAGAGCCACAGAGATAAAATCATCTGATAAACCTTCTAACTCCTTCTTTTAAAATCAGTACATTAAAGTTAATGAGTAAGCCTATTTTCTTCTCTGCAAATTTCATGTAAGTGAGAATTTGGGCTTCATGAACAGGATTAAGCAATTCCACACTTTTAAGTTCAACTACTACTAAACCCTCAATTAATAAATCAATTCTGTAACCTTGTTCTAAATGGATTTCTTTGTAGATAATTGGAACAGGCTTTTGTCTTAACACCTGTAATCCTGCTCTTTGCAATTCATAAACCAAGCATTCTTCATAGGCGGATTCCAATAATCCCGGACCAAGCGCTTTATGAACTTCAATAGCACAGCCAATTATGCGGCGAGTTATCTCATTTACCTCCATTTCTCTGTGGCTCTCAAATGTTCTCTGAGGCTCTCGGTGTAATTAATTTGGAATGATGAGAAAACTACAAAAACTCCCGTGGGTCAGTTACTTTACCTGTTACGGCGGCGGCAGCAGCCACAAATGGGCTGGCCAACAACGTGCGCGCCCCCGGTCCCTGACGGCCTTCGAAATTACGGTTTGAAGTACTTACCGCATATTTGCCCGCAGGGATCTTGTCATCGTTCATTGCCAAACAGGCAGAACATCCCGGTTGACGTAATTGAAAACCCGCTTCGTTCAGAATATCTAAAATCCCTTCTTCTTTGATCTGAGATTCAACAATATGTGAGCCCGGTACTAACCAAGCCGTTACATTATCTGCCTTTTTACGGCCTTTCACAATAGAAGCAAACGCCCGAAAATCTTCGATACGACCATTGGTACAGCTACCCAGGAAAACAAAATCAATTGGTTTCCCAATGATGCTGTCATCTTCGGCAAAACCCATGTAAGCCAATGATTTAGCGTAGGAAGCACCGCCATCTAATACGTCTTCAGCTTTAGGAATATGTTGAGAAATCCCTGTCCCCAAACCGGGGTTTGTGCCATAGGTGATTTGGGGTTCAATGTCAGCGGCATCGTAGGTATATTCCAAGTCAAACGTCGCGCCTTCGTCGGTTTTGAGGGTTTTCCAGTAAGCCAATGCTTTGTCCCATGCTTCGCCTTTAGGCGTTTGCTCACGACCTTTGAGGTACGCAAATGCCGTCTCGTCAGGAGCGATCATACCACCCCGCGCACCCATTTCGATAGACATGTTACAAACCGTCATGCGGCCTTCCATACTCATATTTTCAAACACTTCGCCGGCGTATTCTACAAAATATCCTGTAGCACCACTGGCCGAAATCTGCGAAATAATGTACAAAACAGCGTCTTTCGGCAATACACCTTTACCCAATTTACCGTTGATGGTAATACGCATTTTCTTAGGTTTTGGCTGCATGATACACTGCGAGGCCAGTACCATTTCCACTTCCGACGTACCGATCCCAAAAGCAATCGCCCCGAAGGCACCATGTGTAGATGTGTGTGAATCACCGCAAACGATGGTCATACCGGGAAGCGTGATTCCGTTTTCAGGCCCCACTACGTGCACAATACCGTTTTTGGCGTGACCCAAACCCCAGTGCGAAATACCGTATTTCGCGGTGTTGGTTTCGAGGGCTTTCAACTGATTGGCCGAAAGCGGGTCTTCTACGGGTAAATGTTGGTTGATGGTCGGTGTATTGTGGTCGGCGGTTGCGAACGTACGTTCGGGAAATAAAACACCGATACCGCGACTTTCAAGACCTAAAAAAGCGACAGGGCTGGTTACTTCATGAATAAAGTGACGGTCGATGAAGAACACATCAGGGCCGTCTTCAATCTTACGGACAACGTGGGCATCCCACACTTTGTCGAAAAGAGTTGATGGTTGGTTTGACATATCAATTAGAGATTAATGTTCTCGGAGATTTTAGAATACAAAATTGCAGGAATCTTTGCAATTCGTCATAACGCCCCACGCCCAAACAATAGCGATTTTGGTTCAATCGTGTTTTTTTGGCGTAAAACCGTATTTTTCTTTGTAGGCTTTGATAAAATGGGAAACACTCTCGTAGCCAATTTCCATACTTACTTCCGATACGTTTTTGTTGGCATTTTTCAGTAAAAAAGCGGCTTGCTCCAAGCGTTTTTGTTTGATCCAATTGGCGGGAGAAGTGTGAAACTGCATCTCAAATTCCCGCTTAAAAGCCGACAAACTCCGCCCTGACAGGTGCGCCAATTCGCTTATTGTCAACGGCTTTAAGTAATAATTATTCAATAAATACTCTAAATCTGTTTTTTGTCCCTGATAAATACTGAACAGAATGGACTTGAGTTGATTGGAAGTGTCTATTTCCATTAAATGCAATAGCAATTCCTGAAATTTGAGTCGTAACAGCTGATTTAAATAAGGCGTTTGGGAGTGAAAATAGGGCAACAGCGACTCAATGAACTTCTCAAAAGTAGACGAGGATTGAAGTACTAAAATAGGTTGTGGATGTTCTAAATCCTCCTGCGCAAACAGGGTCTGATTTTGACTCACAAATTCTTTGAGCAATTTTTCGTAAAAGAAAAAAACAAGACTCCGATAATCGCTCCCGATGGATTCATTCATGGAATAACAGCCCCGCTGAAAAAAAAGAATATCTCCTTTTCGAACGTGTAGATCCTGATTGGGCGAGATAAACTTTTTCTCACCTTCCAAGACCACCACAACAGCATATTCTTCAAAGAAAATTTCATTTCGCTCCGGATACACGTCGCTCCGATACGCCACAAACGTCATATCCTGAATTTTCAGGGATTGAAACTGTTGGGCGCTGATGGAAGAAGGGACGCGAAGCATGGGATTTAATTAAACGCGCCTCCTTTTTTCAAGGCTTGATAATCATCCCCAATCGTCTTGTATTGCGTCATTAAAAATTTCTGCAATTCTTCATTGAACACTTTCTTTTCTTCTTCTGAAAGTGCGTCGTATAAGTCTTTTAGCTCTTGGTTAATGGCCGCTTTTTCGGCTTCGCTTTGGGCATTGATGGCCCTGACATGGTATTTTCTAAAATCAAAGTTCATTAAGAAATTCATTTACTGTTATTGAATCTAATTGTCCTGCTTCCATTTTCTTAACTTGATTTAGAGAAGATTTTATACGTCTCTTCCAATAGAGAGCTTTTTTAACTATATTTCTTTTGGACGCTCTGTACATGCAGTTTGAATTTCATTACTTATAACTGGCAGATTTACCCAATTTTGTTCATATAAATTGAATTGGGATTTATCATAGTTATCATTATCTCTAATCTTATCACAGGTACGGTAGTAACGCGACCATCGGGATGTTTAATTCGATGGTGAGAACCATTAATCCTAATCACCTCAAATCCTAACTTTTCTAAAAGTCGGATTAGTTCTTTGCCTGAAATAACTAATTGAGCCATTAAGCACTTGCTTTTTGCTGTATTTCTATTTCTCTGAAACCAACAAAGTTGTTTGAATCATCTATTTGTTGTTCCTCCATACACATTTCAATCACCTCGCGAATATTTTCAATAGCTTCGTCTATGGTTTTTCCATAGGAATGACATCCTTTAAAAGTAGGGCAAGTGACTATATAGATACTGTCTTCATCCTGTTCGATGAGTATCGGAAAATGATGCGTTTTCATATCAATAAATAGTTTTTCATATCAAAAACTCAAATAGATCGGGCTTGTTATTAATGTATTCAAACTGAATATTTCGTTCATTCATGCGAGCCAAAAGGGGTTCAAAATCCTCTTTGTGGCGCAGTTCAATTCCTACCAGCGCAGGCCCACGCTCGCGGGCTGTTTTTTTGGAATATTCAAAATGGGCAATGTCATCATTAGGTCCCAAGACATAGTTCAGGAATTCCTTGAACGCCCCCGAACGTTGCGGGAAACGAATGATAAAATAATGTTTAAGCCCTTCGTAAAGCAAACTTCGCTCTTTTATTTCTTCGGTACGGGTAATGTCGTTGTTGCCACCACCAATTAATAGCACCACATCTTTTCCTTTGATCTCATCTTTGATTTGGTCCAATGCAGCGACGGTGAGTGCGCCGGCAGGCTCTACCACAATGGCTTCTTCATTGTACAGTTGCAAAATGGTAGAACACACTTTCCCTTCGGGAACCAACAAAATAGAATCCAGGTTTTTGCGACACACTTCAAAGGTATGTTCTCCCGCTCGTTTCACGGCGGCTCCATCCACAAATTTATCAATGTTTTCGAGCGTCACTACGTGATCTTCTTTGATAGCAGTGTACATTGTCGGAGAGCCAAGTGGCTCTACACCAATCAATTTCGTGGCAGGGCTCAATTGTTTGAACACCGTCGTAACACCCGACGCCAACCCACCTCCACCGATGGCAAACAGCAAATAATCTATTTTAAAATCAGCATCGCGGAAAATTTCCAAGCCGACCGTTCCCTGACCTTCCATCACCTGCACGTCGTCAAAGGGATGAATGAACGTTGCTTCATTGGATTCACAAAAATGTTTGGCGGCATGAAAAGCATCATCATACGTATCACCGTGAAGTACAACCTCTATTTGGTCTTTACCGAAAAGTTTCACTTGCTTTACCTTCTGTGCAGGCGTCGTACTGGGCATGAAGATCGTCCCGTGCACCTGCATTTTATTGCAGGCATAGGCTACGCCCTGCGCATGATTCCCGGCCGAGGCACACACAACGCCTTTTTCTAGTGCCTCTGACGACAAACTCGCCATTTTGTTGTAAGCGCCCCGAATTTTGTAAGAACGTACCACTTGCAAATCTTCCCGTTTGAAATAAATATTGGCTTCATAACGTTCCGAAAAGTTGAGATTAAGCTCCAGATCAGTGTGCTTTGCCACTTTCCGAATACGTTCGGCTGCTTGTAATATGTTGTCGAAAGTAGGCCAATCGGCCGCTTTTTGTTTATTTTTTTCGGAGGCGAGACTCATGGATAATAACGGTTAGTGTAATTGCAAAAATCCCTCGAATTTACATAACTCGAGGGATTTTCTATATTTTTAAACGAAGAGAATTCCCTACCTTATGCCGCTTCCAAAGAGCGTATATGAAGAATCTCATTTTTGGAAAGTTGTGCTAATTGATCCTCTTTGACAGTACAAACGGCGATTGTATCACCAATAGCATTGAAAACTTCGCACATATAAGCATTAGGCAAATTCTCATCGCCTTCTAAAAATTCAACCAATGTTACAACGTCACCCTTTTGAAGTCCGTATTTTGGGATATCTATCGTAAGGGCGGCCTGTGAATACAATTCAAATTTCATCTTTTCTATTTTTTATCCGGGAAGAGCGTTATAAATTTTGTCTGCCCATTTCTCATTTCATACATCCAGATCGTCTTTACTTTTAAAATCTGCCCATTTGGGCCAGTCAATGAACCAATTACACTATAGCTTCGACCATATTCATTTGCTTCTTCAAATATAATCATTCCACTTCTAAAAAGTAAACGCAAATCTGATTCTAATATTTCCCAATTCTCTATCGTATAACCTGCTTGCTCCAAGAATTTTGACTTATCATTTTTGTCTTTGTGGATTAAGAGATATCGAGTTAATTTATCTTTAGGAACAATTATATTTTCCAACAACTCATCATCCATAAATTACTGATTCTAAAGCTATTTAATATAAAAATTAAGGTCTCACAATAAGAAACTGCAAGACCTTAATAACGACTTAATTAATTTATCTTAGTTGCGCTCCGGACGCAAACTGCGAACAGCCGCACCTGCTATCCACATTTCTGATTCACGAAGTTCGGCCAATTCAACTTCGAGTTTTTCACGGTAGTCAGGTTGTGAGTTACGAGTGATGGAAATGGTAGCTTGCTCACCTGATTTTACCGAATTGTATAATTTCTGGAATACAGGCTTGGTTGCTTCTTTGAACGGTTTCCACCAGTCAAGCGCACCGCGTTGAGCAGTGGTTGAGCAGTTGGCATACATCCAATCCATTCCGTTTTCAGCCACAAGCGGCATCAATGATTGTGTCAATTCTTCAACAGTTTCGTTGAAAGCTTCTGATGGTGAGTGGCCATTTTCACGCAATACTTCGTACTGAGCAGCGAAAATTCCCTGGATAGCACCCATCAACGTTCCACGCTCACCGGTAAGGTCAGACGTAACTTCACGGTAGAAATCAGTTTCAAACAAATAGCCTGAACCTACACCGATACCCATAGCGATACATTTTGTACGCGCATTGCCGGAGGCATCCTGGTACACGGCAAAAGATGAGTTAAGCCCTTTTCCTTCGACAAACAAACGACGTAATGACGTTCCTGAACCTTTAGGAGCTACCAAAAATACATCAACATCGGCCGGAGGAACGATTCCTGTTTGTTCTTTATACGTTACACCAAAACCGTGTGAGAAATACAGCGACTTGCCGGGAACAAGTGCTTTCTTTACGGTTGGCCATAATTCAATTTGGGCAGCATCTGACAATAAGAAACAAATGATCGTTCCTTTTTCAAGTGCTTCTTCAATTTCAAAAAGCGTTTCGCCCGGTACCCAACCGTCAGCTACTGCTTTATCGTATGTTTTTCCTTTACGCTGTCCAACGATTACGTTAAAACCATTATCACGCATATTTAGGCTCTGTCCGGGCCCTTGAACACCGTAACCAATGACGGCAATGGTTTCATTTGCTAATACTTCACGTGCTTTTTCTAGAGGAAATTCTTCGCGGGTTACTACTTCTTCTACGCTCCCGCCGAAATTGATTTGTGCCATTGACTTGTTTTGTTTATTTAATTAATTGTTGTTTTAACTCATTTTGTCTTTTGCCACGTAAGCAGGGCCGACACGCCCACAAATAATTTTATCCGTTGTTGAATCATCCAATCTTCGGTCTTAAAAATACCGCCGAACACTTTTTGAAAAACAGGGCCGTTCAGTACCGTAAAATCCGATCCTGCTTCTTCGACATTCTGCCGATGCAGCGGTACTAATTTTGAAAGCAACCGAAAAAAAGCAATTGGAAAGAACAGCCAAAAGTTGAAATAACTGCTGAATACAATTTTCCCACTTTTCTCAAATAAACTTTCCAGTTCATCCATTTTATAACGCCGTTCGTGGTGATTGACCTCATCATGTTGGTTCCATAAAAACATAAATGCAGGAACCGTAACACACACAAATCCATCGGATTTACACACTCGCTGCATTTCATCGACGGCCCGTTGATGTTCTTTGACGTGTTCTATTACGTCGAAAGCACAGACGAGATCGTAGGTATTATCCTCAAACGGTAATTCCAGAATAGAACCTTCGATCAGATCAATGGGCACGTTGGCTTTTGTGAATTCATAACATTCGCGGTCGTATTCAACCGATTTTACACTGCCAAATTCTTCCAACAACTGCGACGAATAGCCGGTAGCTACGCCCACATTCAGAATTCTAAGTGGTCGCTGCTTTGGCAAGGTTTTCTTCAGATGATTCAGAATGATCCGGTTTCTAACCACAAACCACCAATGTTCGCGCTCTAAATGATAATAATGTTTATAATACGCTTGATTCATAGTGGTTTACGGAAACGACATCGGTAACATTAACGAAATGAGGGTACTGACGATCAATAAATAATGTAACTGCTTAGTCGGAATATGTTCCCGTAAAATGGTCAGCATAAAAAAGAACATATAAAAACCAAAAGACAGTGAGCGGGTTCCATCAGCTACCATCACTCCAATTGCACAGGTAATCAGTATACATCCGCCTAATAATACCAACGTCCACCAGTCTTTCCGCATAGCGAGCACCGTCATTCCGGCAAAGACAATGAGCCAAAAACCTTCTAAACCACGCGTAAATTTATCGCCGATAATACTTAAACTCCACATTCCCGTTCGTCGCGACAAGTCATTGTCATGTCCTACCTTCAACCCATACGTATTTGTAAGCCATTGACGAACAAGCAAATACAAACCTGCACTCAGAATCAATGCAACAGCCGGCCAGGGAATATCCTTCAATGTAAGCTTACGTTTATCAATTACTTGCTTAATCAGTGGCAGCACATACCATAATCCTAAATAAGAAGAATTGATAATGGCTCTTTCATCGCACCAATAGGCCAATTGCGTAAACAGAAGCACCAACAGGGGGTTTCGAAAGTAAAACGCCAACACCATAAAACAGAAGGGGAATGCGTCGCAATGGCCGAGAAAATTGATGTAAAAATTTGCCCCTGCATAAATGGCCGTAAATCCGGTCATAAAATAAAAGGTCAGCATCTTATCGTTCAAAATTCGGTAGACGGTCAGCATCACAAACCACAGGAAAACTAACCCAACTAAAATATGTAACAGATATAATCCTGCAATATTTAGATGTAAAGCATTCGCAATGAGTGGAATGGCCAAACGAAACGCTTGATTTGCTTCATGCGATCCGGCTTCATAGTCTTGAGGCGTAAATGGGTCAGCACCTTGCTTCAGAATGTCGTCCCAAAAAAGCCCACCTATTGAGCCGGGTTGCAGCATTTCATAATACAAACTCCGCAGGCCTTTATCTACCAAAATAAAGTTAAAGACCAGCAGCGTGCTCGTTGAGATCACAAGTGCTGAAATCAATACTCTTAATTGCCAAAATCGATTGTCAAAGAACGGTTGTAATTTACTCTCAAGCCACCTGAAAGGTGTTGTAAGCGATTGTTGATGTTCCATTAAAACATTACCCGGTCAAAGTTTTAGTTTTTCATACCCGCTTGACGATATCCATTTGACAGCGCCAACTCTCTGACAAAGGTAATTTTTTTAAGCATAATACTCCCCATGCACTTCCTGAGGAAGGTATTCTACCAAGCCTTGAGGCGTTTTGCCAACGGCCACACGGCCTGATTTCACAAATTCCAATATTCCGTAAGGCTTGATATAGCGGAAAAAATCCATGATTTCCGTTTCATTACCGGCCTTTTCGATGACTACATAATCAAGCCCCCAATAGACCACCCACGCTTTATGCACCTTGTTGATGGTTTCAATGTCAATGGGTCGTGTGCCTATTGGCGTGGCGATCTTAAAAAGCGCAATCTCGTTGTAGACAATTTCATCGTCCAGGTAACCGAATACGGCCAGTACTTCCACTACTTTACGAATTTGGCGTACGAGTTTTTCAACGTCTTCGCGTTTATCGTGCTTGATGGTAATCGTATAGCGCGACACGCCTTTGCGTTCTGTTTCAGACACTGTCAAGCTTTCAATATTGACCCGTCGACGCGTGAAAATGATCGTGATTTTATTTAACAGCCCGAAGGTATTTTCGGTGAATATACAGATGGTGTAAGTCGTCATATCAGTCAAGTCTTATATCAGCTACTGAAGCACCCGCAGGCACCATTGGGAATACGTTTTCTTCTTTTTCCACAATTACTTCCAACAAATAAGGCTTATCCGACTTAAGTAATGTATCCAACGAGTCGCTCAAATTATCGCGGTCAGAACAAGTGTGGCCGGCAATTCCAAAACCTTTGGCAATGGTCACAAAATCAGGATTTTTTAGCTCGACAAACGAATAGCGCTTATCGAAAAACAATTGTTGCCACTGCCTCACCATTCCCAAATAGTTGTTGTTGAGAATGATCAACTTCACTGCTAATCCGCTCTGCGCAATGGTTCCCAATTCCTGAATGGTCATCTGAAAACATCCATCACCGATAAAGGCTACCACTTCCCGATCAGGAGCACCTTTCTTGGCACCAAACGCGGCCGGAATAGCAAAGCCCATCGTTCCCAAACCACCCGATGCAATGTAAGAATGCGGGTTTTTGAATTGATAATAACGAGCCGCAATCATTTGATGCTGACCGACATCCGCAACAATACAGGCTTCTCCATTGGTCTTTTGGGAAAGCATATTGACCACTTCCGCCATCTTGAGCTCACCTTCGCCCTTCAACTCCCGTTGGGTTACTTTTTGATTTTCAATGACGTCAAATTTCTTAAATTCATTACGCCAGGCAGAGTGATTGCCAACTTTTACCAAAGGCAACAATTTTTTCAGTGCTTCCTTAACATCTCCCACTACGGGAGCTTCGGTTTTGATGATCTTGTCAATTTCCGACGGGTCAATTTCAATATGCACCACTTTCGCCTGACGAATATACTTAGAGGCATCACCGGTCACGCGGTCGTCGAAGCGCATCCCGATGGCAATAATAACATCGGCTTGATCGGTCATTACATTGGGGCCGTAGTTGCCGTGCATTCCCAGCCAACCCACATAATTCGGGTGATCAATCGGCATAGCCGATAAACCTAATAACGTACTTGCGCAGGGAATGTCGGTTTTTTCGGCAAAAGCTTTGAGCTCTTCCATCGCTCCCGAAATCAAAACGCCATGACCAAATAAGATGTATGGTTTTTTGGCATTATTGATTAATTGAGCAGCTTTTTCCACATGCTCGTTTTTGGGAACAGTGCGAGGCTTGTAACTGCTTAGGCCTTCTATTTTTTTATATTCATACGGCTTCGCCATCTGACCGACTTGCGCATCACGCGTAAAATCGATCACCACCGGGCCGGGTTTTCCCGAAGTGGCAATATAAAATGCCTTCGCCATTACTTCCGGTACTTCATTCGGATCCGTGATTTGGTAATTCCACTTACACACAGGAGTGGTTACACCAATGATGTCGGTTTCCTGAAAAGCATCTGTACCTAATAAAGTTGACTTTACCTGTCCGATAATACAAACCAAAGGCGTACAATCAATGATAGCATCGGCGATCGGTGTGACCAAATTGGTACCTCCCGGACCGGAAGTTACCAGACAAACGCCCGTTTTTCCGCTGGTACGTGCATATCCTTGGGCAGCGTGTCCTGCGCCCTGTTCGTGGCGTACCAAAATGTGGTCCAAACGATCCATGTAATCGAAAAGGGCATCGTACGTCGGCATAATGGCACCGCCCGGATAACCGAAGATCACTTCTGTTCCTTCGGCGATCAACGATTCCATGAGCGCCTGTGCTCCCGATAAAATTCGGGGGCCTTCGGGGATGACATCCGTTGTTGTCATTGGCTGTATTTCCTGCATCAAAGTAGCTTCTACCAACGCAGTTTCTTGTTGTGCAATCATGGTTAATTGGTTGTCCATGACGATTATGGATTTAATTTGTTGTTATAATGCTCGTCGGGATTTACAAATCCCGATGCTTGAGTTTCAGCTTCCTGGGCAGCTATCATAGTTATAGAATCCTCCGTTTTCGGGTTGGATTTTATGTATTCAATGACTTATATTTCAATTTAGGGACTTTCAAAAAATCACTATCATTAGTAGATAGTAATGTCAAATTATGGACTATTGCCGTAGCCGCTATTACGGCATCCGGTAGTTTTCTTATTCTGATTGTCTCAATAATGATAGTCTCTGTCAAGTCAAAAATTTCAGCCGAATTGACAAAATCTTTTACTGCGACCTTTGCCGGAACAGTTGGAGGAATCCAGCTCATCAATTCGATACGGGTAATTACTGAAATTTGAGGACTGCTGTTTTGGAGTATTTCTTTCATAAGCTCTATTCCTTCCTGTGAAAGATTTGCCCTTAAGAAATTACCGAAAGCAGACGTATCAATTAAATATCCCGTACCCATTCGTTTCTTATACCTGTAAAAAATTTGTCCATTTTATCTTTTTCCTCTTGAGATATGTCTTTTAGAATACCTGCTAATTTGGACAAATCATGCTTGCTTGAAGATGTTTCCTGACGCGTTTTTTTCTTGTGTTTTGCAACTGCGATGAAAACCTCAAACAAACTTCCCTCTTTCATATCCTCCGGTACAGGAATCATCAGCATCCCATTCTGAGGCTTGACTAATTCTTTATGTGCATTCATAACCTATCAAGTTTTTGTTTCAAAAAGGTTTCTTTTACTTAATAGTTCAATTATTGTAAAGCCCTATGCTTCATCCGTGACGCAGCCTTCACTTGCCGACTTCACATTGCGGATATATTTGCCTAATGTTCCTTTTTTGAACGGCGGCTCAGGTTGTTTCCACTCCTTGCGACGCTCGGCCAATTCTTCGTCCGATACATGCAGTTGCAGTATATTATTTACGGCATCAATTGTGATCTTATCTCCATCTTTCACAAGGCCGATCGTACCGCCCATATAGGCTTCCGGCGTGATGTGGCCTACCACAAAACCGTGCGTACCGCCGGAGAAACGACCATCCGTGATCATCGCAATTTTATCCCCAAGCCCCGCTCCCATTACGGCCGATGTCGGCTTGAGCATTTCGGGCATCCCGGGACCGCCTTTCGGGCCTTCGTTACGAATTACGATTACGTGTCCTGCTTTGATTTCTCCTTTTGAGATATATTCAATTACTTCTTCTTCGCGCTCGCACACTTTAGCCGTTCCTTCAAAAAGCTCTCCTTCTTTTCCGGTAATCTTGGCTACAGCACCTTCCGCTGCCAAGTTGCCATACATGATTTGTAAGTGGCCGGTTGGTTTGAGAGGAGTGGAAAGTGGAAAAATGATTTTTTGAGTATCAAAATTCAAATCAGGCGCATCGGCTAAATTTTCAGCAATGGTTTTGCCCGTTACTGTCAAACAATCACCGTGCAAAAGTCCATTTTCATAGAGGTATTTCATGATAGCAGGAACTCCGCCAATGGCCAGCACGTCTTCCATATAATATTTACCGGAAGGTTTAAGGTCAGCAATCAACGGCGTGCGGTCCGAAATCGCCTGAATATCTTTTAGCGTAAAATCCACTTCTGCCGCGCGGGCAATGGCCAGATAATGCAACACCGCATTGGTAGAACCACCCAATGCCATTACGACCGTCATTGCGTTTTCAAATGCTTTGCGTGTCATAATATCGCGGGGACAAATGTTCTTTTCCAACAACTGCTTCATGGCGGCACCGATGGCGATACACTCTGCTTTCTTACCTTCGTGCGTAGCCGGATAAGTTGATGAATTGGGGAGTGTTAAGCCCATTGCTTCCATCGAACTGGCCATTGTATTGGCTGTATACATCCCTCCACAGGCACCTGCTCCCGGAATGGCATTTTGGATCACACCTTCGTAATCTTCGTCCGAGATGGTTCCGGCAAACTTTTTACCTAAGGCTTCAAATGCCGAAATAATATCCAGTTTCTGTCCTTTATATTCTCCCGTCCGAATCGTTCCGCCGTACACCAGCATCGCAGGGCGGTTTAAGCGCGCGATGGCCATCATGGCGCCGGGCATATTTTTATCACAACCTACTACCGCGATCACTCCATCGTACCATTGGGCACCTACTACGTTCTCAATCGAATCAGCGATCAGATCACGACTTGGCAGCGAATAGCTCATGCCGTCGTTACCGTTGGTCATTCCGTCAGATACGCCAATGGTGTGAAAAATAAGGCCTACCATTCCATTTTCCTGTATCCCTTTCTTTACATGTACCGAAAGGCCGTTAAGGTGCATGTTGCAGGTGTTTCCTTCATAACCCGTACTGGCAATGCCGATCTGGGCTTTTTGCATGTCTTCTTTGGTCAACCCTACGCCATAAAGCATGGCTTTGGCGGCGGGATTGGTCACTTCCTGTGTAAGTGTGCGGCTGAATTTGTTAAGTTGTTCTGACATATAGGAGGTTTTGTTACAAAAAAGCCTCACTCATTTTTCGGTGTGAGTGAGGCTTCGATGATGGCAATCGGGTTTCACTCACACCATTTGGGTGCTAATAATGAAGACCACGACCACGAGTATTTTAACGGACATTTTAAAGCAAAATTTTTCTAATAGCGAAATTACGCTAATTGCGTATTTGCGTTACAAATAAAACCGGTCCATTCTTAATTTCCAAACAAAATTTCAACTTTTTGCATTTTCCCAACCCAAATAGGCCTCTGTTGCTTCTGAACGCAATAAAAATTGTTACTTATTTCTATTCGTTGTTCTCAATACTTCCATCAGCCGATAAATCAGTTTTTGGTACCCTTACAATCACTTATTGTACTATACAAATAACTATAACATATTATGAAACTTTTTATATAACTTTTCCGCTATACAATCAATAACAATAAACTATTCACAGCAATGTTAGAGATAATGGGCTATTTAGCGGGTGCTTTGACCACGCTTGCCTTTATTCCGCAAGTTTTACAGATATATCGTACCAAATCTGCCAAAGATGTTTCGCTTGCCATGTTTTTACTCTT
The DNA here is from genome assembly GCF_965279615.1 of Runella sp. Lineage (NCBI taxonomy): Bacteria > Pseudomonadati > Bacteroidota > Cytophagia > Cytophagales > Spirosomataceae > Runella > Runella sp. The sequence continues at coordinate 3,193,178 of NZ_OZ257252.1, forward strand.
TACCGCCGGTGTAGCCCTCTGGCTCGGCTATGGCATTATGACTCACTCATTTCCGGTTGTAGCGGCTAATGCCACTACGCTGGTTCTTTCGTTTGTCATTCTTTACTTTAAATGGAAATACACTCGTTCCAATATTTAGTAATTACGAAAAAGCCCCTTCTCGGTTAGAGAAAGGGCTTTAAAAACTCTACCGACAGCTGACGTATCGCTAGTCTACAATACTCAACTTTACCGCATTGGTTTTGCGATGCTTACTGACCGGCATACTGAGCGTGTTTACAAAAATATCTCCCGTATGTAAGGCTTCTTTTTCCACAAGGACTCGTTTAATATCTTCAATCAGATCATCGGTCGAGAGATCCTCCCGATCGTAATATACACTCTTAACTCCCCAATACAACGAAAGAGCGCACATTAACGAGCGACTTGGGGTAAAGACGTACAAATCAGCCTCAGGACGGTGGTGCGATAAACGAATACCTGTATAACCCGAGCGCGTTACGCCGATAATGGCCTTAGCGTGAGTATCGCGGGCGAGACGGCAAGCACTCATTACGACGTTATCGTTCAATAAATTTGGCCCCGGATTGTCGTTGACAGCGGCGTGGTATTTGAAATAGATCTCTGTAGCACCGGCTTTCTTCTTAGCTTCCGTTTGTTCCACCTGACGGATCGTCTGCGCCATGCTGGTAACGGCCTCAATGGGGTATTTGCCCGAAGCAGTTTCAGCGCTAAGCATTACGGCATCGGCACCGTCCAATACTGAGTTGGCGATATCATTGATTTCCGCGCGAGTTGGTCGGGGCGCATCGATCATGCTTTCAAGCATCTGTGTGGCTACGATAACGGGTTTTGCGGCACGGTTACATTTCTCCACGATCATTTTCTGGATCATCGGAACCTCTTCCGCCGGCAATTCAACGCCCAAGTCACCCCGCGCCACCATGATCGCATCCGTAGCTTCAATAATGGCGTCAATATTCTCAATAGCTTCAGGCTTTTCAATTTTAGCCACTACTCGAATAGCTTTACCTTTTGCTTTGATATAATCTTTTACTTCCTGAATATCAGACGCATAACGCACAAAAGACAATGCTATCCAATCTACATCATTCTCCAATCCAAATTCAAGGTCTTCGTAATCTTTCTCGGTAACTGAGGGCATCGAAACTTTTGTGTTAGGAAGATTAACTCCTTTTTTAGATTTCAGAATACCGTCATAAACTACTTCCGTTACTACATCGGTACCTTCAATGCCTACTACTTTTACTTCCAATTTACCGTCATCCATCAGGATGCGCTCACCCAATTTGACATCCTGGTACATTCCTTTGTAAGGTGTACTCACCCGCTCCGAAGTACCTATAATATCATCGTTGGTAAATACTAATTTTTGGCCTGCTACAATTTTTACACCGTCTTTATTTTCGACGTTGCCGATACGAATTTTAGGGCCTTGTAAATCCTGCAAAATTCCAACGCTGAGGCCGTAGTCGGCATTGTTTTGGCGGATCTTCTGAATACGCTCCAAGTGGTCGGCGTGAGAGCCGTGCGAAAAGTTCAGTCGGAATACGTTTACTCCTGCTTTGACAAGCGAATACAGAAGTTCAGAAGTCTCTGAAGCCGGGCCTACAGTAGCTACAATTTTGGTCTTTTTATTGATCATTTTTGGCTTGGTTTTTTGATGGGTACAATTAGAGGCAATCTACGTCAATGGTAACATCCGCCCCTTTTAAGGTTTTATCAGTCAAGATATCTGTCACTTTTTCGAGGATAAAAGTCTTTGCGGCCTTAAAATTAACTTTTTCACGCTCGAGTTTTATAAGAATGTCAAACAAAAACCGATTTCGAATACGTTCAACCAATGGCGGCTGTGGTCCAAGCACCCTGTCTTCCCCCATTTTATCCATTAAAAGCTGGGTCAATTTTTGGGCTGCCTGCTGAGCAACGCTCTGCTCTAAATGCTTGACTGTCAATTTTATAAGTCGGGTAAACGGAGGGTATTTAAATTGCTCTCGCTCGGCAATTTCTTCCGTATACATTCCTTCATAATCGTTCATAATAATTTTTTGTAAAATCTTCTGATTTGTATTCCCGGTCTGAATTAATACCCGCCCTTTTCGGTCGGCGCGGCGTCCGGCCCGACCGCTTACTTGGGTAATCAACTGAAAAGCTCTTTCGGTCGACCTTAAATCGGGAAAGTGAATCATTCGGTCGGCGTCAAACACACCCACCATACTTACATTTTCAAAATCAAGCCCTTTGCTGATCATTTGGGTGCCCACCAAAATATCCACGTTGCCCTGCTCAATGTCTTCGATCATCTCTTTATAGGCATTCTTGGCGCGGGTCGTGTCCAGATCCATCCGCGCTACGCGGGCAGTAGGAAAGAAAATCTTGAGCTGATCTTCCAACTTTTCCGTTCCAAAACCCACCGTCCGCACTTTGGTTGACCCACACCCGGGACACAATCGCGGCACTTCTTCTTTATGACCGCAATAATGACAGCGGAGTTCAGCATCCTTTTGATGGTATGTTAAGCTCACAGCACAGTTTTCACATTCGCCGATCCAACCGCATTCTTCACACTGTAAATAAGCAGAATAACCGCGACGGTTTTGAAAAATGATGCTTTGCTCATTTCGGTTTAGAGTTTCCCGCAGTTCATCCACCAAAACGGACGAAAACTCGTGCTTCATTTTTTTGGTCTTCCGTTCCTGCTTGGTATCGATCAACACAAATTCGGGCATGCTGGCTTTGCCAAAGCGTTCTGTCAAGCGCACTAATCCGTAACGTCCATTGAGCGCCTGATAATAGGACTCAAGCGCCGGTGTGGCCGAGCCTAACAGTACTTTGGCCTGTTGGTGCTGTGCCGCTACAATCGAAACATCACGAGCGTGGTAGCGGGGTGCCGGATCATATTGTTTATAGGAACTTTCGTGTTCTTCATCAACAATGATCAATCCGAGCGCATCAAAGGGTAAAAAAATGGCCGAACGCACACCGACCACCAACTGATATTGCCCTGAAACAACTCCTTTCCAAACTTCCACACGTTCGTTATCCGAAAATTTGGAGTGATAAATGCCCAGTTTTTCCCCAAATACCTTTTTTAAACGGACCACAATTTGCGTCGTAAGGGCAATTTCGGGCAATAAAAACAGTACCTGAGAGCCGCTTTCCAGTACTTGTTGCGCCAAATGAATATATACTTCGGTTTTACCGCTGCCGGTTACTCCATGCAATAATACTGTATCTTTTTCCTGAAATAAGCTGATGATCTCATCAAATGCGCGCTGCTGCGACGTGGTGAGCTTGATATTAATGCCTGCCGTAAAATCGGGTTTCACTTCTGCAAATCGAGAGACAGTTACCTCAAATTCTTCAAAAACACCTTTTTTGATCAATGTACTGAGTGCAGAATCAGAAATGTCTTCATTCTGCTTAAAATAGCTTTTCTCCAATCCAAGGCGATTGGCATACGGATCATTTTGAAGCGGAATCTGACTCATATACTGCAACACTATTTCCTGTTGCTTGGGTGTTTTGTCGAGTTGGCTGATCAACTCCATCAGATTTTCGCGAGTTTCGTACCTGCCCGTCAGCTTTACTTTCTTTTGAATTTTAGGTTTGTATTTTTCACGTACTTCTTCGTAGAGAATAACGGCTCGCTTTCCGATCAGTGATTTGATCACGTGATTGATGTTCTGATCGCCCACGCGTTTTCCTACCTCTTCGTAGGTCAGTGATTGGTATTTTTTGATTTCTTCCAAAAGAGCGGCTTCTTCTTCGGTCAGCAGATCAAAATAATCGAAGTCGGGATTATATTGAATTTTGGATTGACTCGTGATCTTCAGACCCGATGGTAAAGCTACATTCAGTACCTCGCCCACACTGCATAAATAATAATCAGCGATCCAATTAAAAAGCGCGATCTGGTAAGGGGTCACTAAAGGCTCATCATCCAACAATTCTCCAATGTATTTAGCTTGGTAACGCGAGGGTGGCGTAGTGTGAATATGGGCCACTACACCCGTTACGACACGGTTTTTCCCAAAAGGCACCACAACTCTGGCACCATTTTTGATAGCAGAGTTGAAAACCCGAGGAACGCGATAAGTAAACAATTGCCTAACCGGGACGGGTAAAATTAAATCCGCAAAGAGAGTTACTTCTTCTAAACCAAAATCGTCGTTTTCTGCAGTTAACACGCTGTTTTGAGACCAAAGTTGAAAGCGCAAGATAATGCTTTCATTACATATTTTTTAGCATGGCAAGATATTTGACATAAATGATTATGTACAACAGTCTTCCGATCCCTATGCCCCGTTTTTTAAAAATATGACTCCTTTTATCATACAGCGTTATCAATATCTTGAATATGATGAAACAGCTCTTCGTCAACTCACCGGTTTAAAAAAACAGGAATTTGAGACACTGCATTCTTTTTTTAATAACGACTGGAAAAACTACTTTTCTCAATTTACACTGGAAGGTATGCCTCGGCTTCGACAAACTTCTCTGCGCCGTAATAACATTTTTGCCGATAGCAGGGATGCTCTGCTTTTCGGTCTTATTTATTTAAAAGGCGAAATTCTCCAAGAAGAATTGGCTGCTTTTTTTACAATCGACCAACCTAAAGCAAGTAAATACCTTGCACTTATCAAGCGCTTGCTGAGTGACATTTTAAAGAATCCGCAATCACTTCCAAAATCCAAACGGCTCAGAATATTAAGCGCGATTGATTAGGCTCTTTCAAAATCAGTCCGTCAAAATTAGACGCCCGAGAATAAATGATATCTACCAAACGATGTCTCTGTCGTTCAAAAAATGCGCTCCTTCTCTGACTGATTATCCCGTCTTTCTAAAAACCCTCCTTTCCTTCTCTTTTAAAACTATAGGTCTCACCCCTATCAGCAACAGCTGTTTGCCTGTCGAAAAAATGAAACCCAAATTCTGAAATTCCCTGTTACCCTGATAATCGTTAGTACAACACTCCTCAAAGAGTAAGCACAAAATGATATATATTGTAAATAATATACCATTTCATCAATAATATCAAATAAGGGTATTTATTTAAATCTTAAATGAACTTATAGTTTAAAATAGTACAAAATTATTGGCACTATTTTTGAGAATGCCGTTCTTCAATTTTATCCTTCTCGTCAGTTTGCGAATTGGCTATCATTCGCCAAAAAATCAAAAATAAATTTTGGTGATTTTTTTCAATACAAAAATTAGCTATTAGCTCATTTTCAGCCACTTATGCCTAATTCAAATTAGTCTACTTCCCTATTTTCAGATCAATTTAATACAATGGCAGGGTATTTGACAATCTGATATTATGTCGAATAAAACTTATTTTTTTACCTAATAAGTTTATTTTTAAAAAAAGGCAAGAGAGATATTTTTAGCCAAAACCGGTAATATTTACTTTAAAATACCGGCATACACTTGTACCGGTTACTATTTTACCATAATCAAACATCTTTTAGTTGCCTGTATTTACAGTTATTATATCCACGGATTTATATACCATAAAGAATTTTTTGCATTTTCTAAAGTTCGATAATACCATGAGCTTACTTTTACGATGGGTCTGCCTTAAAAGCCACCCTTTAAAACGTTATGTAATTCTTCTACTGTTAAGTTTGATCCTGAGTATTCCTTCTTTTGCTCAAGTAAGCGGAACAGTGTTTTACGATTTTGATGCTAATGGAATTCAGACCTCCGTTGCTCCCCAAGAAGCAGGCGTTACTAACATTGGGGTCCGTATCTTTGTCAATGGCAGTTCTCAGCCTTTTATTACTCAAACCGACACCGCAGGTCATTACGCCTTTTCTGCACAACAGGTACCGGCCGGGTCTTTAGCCCGTTTGGAGTTCTTTAATTTGCCGGAAACATTTTTTGTCAGTTCAGCGGGTCCTCAAAACGGTACCGAAGTCCAATTCGTCCAAGCTCCTGCTGCAAACGTAAACTTAGGTATTTTCAACGATGACGAATTTTGTCGTTCGGGTGGTAATGTAAAAATCGTAACTGCCTGCTATGCCATGGGTGATCCGCTCAAACCCGGCAGCGCAGGAGATGACCCGGCACTGGTATTGTTTGAGTATACCGCCAACGGAGAAGGTGGTACTGCGTCAGGACCTCCCATGGAGAAACTGGCCAACGCACACAAGATCGGGGCTACTTGGATATCTTCTTATCAACGCTCATCCAATACCTTGCTCATTGGGGCAGTTACTCGCCGACACGTAGGCCTTGGTCCGCTGGGTACGGGCGGGTATTATTCCATTAATCTTGATACGAAGGTCGTCTCTAATTTTTTAGACGTAAAGACCATTGGCATTGACACCGGCCCGGATCCGCACATTGATCCGATCACCGGCCTGAATATTCTTCCTGCCGATAAATTGGCTCGCAGTCGTGATTCGCTTGCGTTTCATACAGCAGCTAAGGTGGGGCTGGGCGGTTCTCAGTTATCCGCCTATCAGGACACATTATTTTTAGTTAACTTATATGACAGAAAACTCTATAGTTTCAGCGTTAAGAAACCTTTGATAGCTCCTGCCAACATCACAGAAGCCCAAACCAAGTCTTATGAAATACCACACCCCAATTGTTCAAACAATGATTTTGCTCCCTGGGCGCTGAAATATTTTCGCGGTAAACTATATGTAGGTGTAGTATGTACGGCAGAGACATCGCAAAAGAAAAGCGATATGAAAGCGGCGATCTATGAATTTAACCCAAAAAGCCATGCGTTTACAAGTATCTTTGAGATGGGTCTTGATTATCCTCGCGGCCCCATTGATAACACTCAAGGATGCGATACTGTCAACACTTGGCAACCTTGGACCAACGTCTTTCCAAAACAATGTAATTATCCATTAGGCGCGCCTGACCCCGACAATGCCTTTGCGGTACACCCGCAGGCCATTTTATCAGACTTGGAATTTGATGATGATGGCTCATTAATTATTTCTTTCATGGATCGTCTTGGACTCCAAACAGGGCAAAATCAACCCGGTATTGCCGTTAATGATACCCTGAATTATTATGGGTTCATGAGCGGAGATCTGGTCAGAGCACAACGTAATTCCGACGGAACATATACGTTGGAAAATAACGGTAAATCAGGTGATCTGCAGGGCTGTGGTCCGAACACTAACTCAGGCCCCGGCGGAGGTGAGTTTTTCTGCGAAGATTACTGGATCAATAGCCTTCATACAGTAGGGCACGCCGAAATCACCAATGGCGGATTGTTTAAAATAACGGGTGTTCAGGAAGTGTTGGTCTCGGCCATGGACCCCGTACACGGCGTGTATCTTTCGACCGGTTTCATCGCCTACGACACTAAAACCGGCAAGCGCAATCGCAGTTTCTCCGTTTATTCACTCAGCCCCGGCTCATTGGGTAAATCGGGCGGTGTAGGTGATTTGGCAGGGATTTGTGAGCCCGGTCCATTGGAAATCGGTAATATTTTGTGGTATGACGTTGATAAAGACGGTATTCAGGAAGCAAATGAAGGGCTTTTGAACAATGTCATCATCACATTGCATGATATGCAGAATGGCGGGGTGGAAGTAGCCCGTGATACAACCTCCAACGGCGGACAGTATTATTTTAATGATAATAATGTACCGGGAGGCTTAAAGAGAAATCACACTTACGAAGTGCGCATTGACCTTAATCAGGAGATTTCGAATTCGGCTTTAAACCCAATTCCTGCCAATGTCCACAACATCAAACTTAAGGATACCTTAACGGTTTCACCTCAGCAGGTGACGGGCTATGCACAGAACTTTCTTCGGGATTCGGATGCAGAATTCAATAATGACTCAACGCAAGTGATCGTAAAAGTGGCTACCGGCGATAACTCCCAAAACAACTTCACCTTTGATATTGGCTTGGTAATCAAGGATATTCCTGCTGAGAAAATTGACATGGAAATCACTAAACGCGTTGTCGGCAATTGTGTACACGAAATAGGTGATGAAGTGACCTTTGAAGTTGTTGTACGAAATACCGCCACTGCCCTGACTGCCATTGCCGACAGTGTCATCGTGGCCGATACATTGGTTAATAATTTAACTTTGGTGAGTTTTCATACAAGTAATGGAACTTACCATCCTACAACCCACCTATGGGGGCCATTCAAACTGGGGCCGGGCGAATCTGATACGCTGACCATTAAGGCTAAAATCAACAACAATAACGGCTTTGCAGGCGGGTCTATCTGTAATGAAGCCGAAATTGTAAAAGCTGTAGGAATTGATGTGGATTCAGAACCCAACAATTTTATTAAATCAGAAGATGATTACGATATTACGTGTGTCAGCGTGCCTATGGCAATCTGCACGGCTCGCAAAGATACCATCATTATCTCGGCCCCTTTGGGTTATCCAACTTATCAATGGTTTAAAGATGGGGTGAAGATCACGGGTGCAACGAACCAAACATTAGAAGTCAGCACGCCCGGAAACTATACCGTAGAGGTAGCCGCCGGTCAATGCCCTACCAAAACCTGTTGCCCTGCGGTAGTGATAGAAAACTGTTTCTGCCCAACAGAAATATGTGTTCCGTACACGGTCAAAAAAATAAAAGCTAAGTAATTAAATTCTTCTAAAACAGCGAATCGGTTCAATGTGAGCATACTATGTTCACGTTGAACCGATTCTTTTTTGTTACTGAAAATAAGTTAGCTACTAATTTGACTAACTTCAATCAGAGGAGTTGATCCAAAATCCAGCATGGCATTGATCAAACGGACATGCGTAAAGTTGGAGATATCCCGGACCCGTATCTTTTGTTCTGTAATAATTCCTTCTTCCAATAATTGTGCCCGCTTGGTGCCTTTGAGCAAAGGAGAATTGGGCGTAAACCACTGACTTCCATCCCAGAACACCACATTGGCATAAGAAGAATCAGTAATTAATCCATTTTTCACGATCAGTACGTCATCGGCATTTTCTCTCTTTTCAAAAAGACGTTGAAGCGATGAACGGTCCTGGAATTTAAATTCGTACAAAACCGTAGTATCTTCTACCATCCGCAATGTTTTAATTATTCGAGGTTGGTAAGGCTCAAATTCTATTTTTTCGACAACTTTTCCATACGTGAATCGACACTTATAAATACCTCCCGTTACCTCAGACGGTACCTTGATCAGTTCATTCAAATCCCACGCCATGGTTTCCCCAAAGCATGCAAACCGCGTCCGATTAAGGCGTTCGTTATGATAGGGAAGATTTGATAGTTGTCCATCAGCCAGGCGAATTGTTTCAATACAAAGGGGAGAGTTCATGCGCAACGGGTAAATAAACTTTATCAATTACTTCCTGATATTCAGCGTATGCTTCACTGCGGGCGGTGATACCGCCACCGCTTTTAAAAACAAGTTGGTCATTCATTTTTTCTATGAACCGTATCAATACGCCACTGTCCAGACTGTCACCGTCAAAAACGCCTGCCACTCCTGTATAATATCCTCGTTCATAGCCTTCTGCACGGTGAATTATGTCAAGAGTACTTGGTTTGGGAGCACCGCTGATGGAGCCGGCGGGCAGTAATTTAAATAACCAATCGCCTAAGGTTTCACGCCAGTTGTCGGGCATTGTTCCGGCAATTTCGGAGCTTACCTGCAACAGTGCCTTCTGATTGGTTTCGATTTTATCTAAAAAACGATAACGCTCTACCCATACTTTTTCGGCTACCATACTTAAATCGTTACGAATCAAATCCACAATCGTGGCATGCTCAGCGGCTTCTTTAACATCGGCCAATATGCGTTCTTTCGCCAAAGGCAGATCGGCATCAATGGTTCCTTTCATCGGGAAAGACGCAATTCGTTTGCCCCGTACCTGCACAAAAGTCTCGGGCGAAAAGCACACAAATCGGTCACGCCACCACAAACGATACTTAGCATTACTGCGATCAAAGATCGTTTTCAAATCCAAATTCGTCGTTATCGCAGTACACACCGACAGATTCACCAAAAACGAATTTCCCCGTTTTAACTGCCGAAGTACAAAGTCGAATTTTGGAAAATATTGGTCAAATGGGAGGGGAATTTTGTCGAACTGAGTGCAGGCTTGACCCCATTCAACAGGCTTATGAGCATTGGTCAGGCCATTAAAATCATATAATAATTCGCTTGCTTTTACTTCATCCAAGCGTAAAACAACGGGATTTTTAGCTAAAAAATCAACAATAAATAAAAACGGGACGCGCGCACGTCCGTATTCATTCATTTGACCGATAGCTTCCGATACAGATAGGATTGGTATCATTTCGTTACAAAATTCATAACTTTCTTCAGGCTGTTCATACTAATCAAGTGCAGAGCGGCACTAGCTGCAATTTTCCGTTCTAACATTAATTCACACAACAGCCGTCCTTCTCAAATGAATCCGGAAAGTGTGTTTACGCAAGAGAAACAATTGCTTTACCGGTTACCGTTCCGGTTGTTTCTCAAAAATGTTCATTATTATCTCAATGGTGGATTGAAATAATCTGAATACAACTTTTCAAAGAGGTGCCTTTCCGATAAATCATTCATCAACTAACTTATTTTCAATAGACTGTCTTTATTCTACTTTTGCAAAAAATAAAATAAAGATGAAAAAGATTACAGCCCAATTATTATTTACCTTGTGTTTAACAGTTTGCAGTACAACGTTTGCCCAAGATTTTATTCCTGCGTATGATCGATTCTCCGGAAAAGAAATATCGTATATCACCCTCGAAAACGGGACTCAATTAGAAGGAATGCTTGAAGACCTGGACCGCCGAAAAGGACTCATTGAAGAAGTAGTGATCAAAGATGCCGGTGGTAAAAAAATCAAGCTCAAACCCGAACAGATCAAATCTATGTATTTAATGCCAAGCGGTTACTCACGACTTTCCACCAATATGGACGTAGGTAATAAAGTTAAAAAATGGGATGCCAAATACATTGACAACGAAATCATTAAGAAAGGCTATGCGTATTTTGAGAAAGCCAAAGTTGCTATCAAAAGCGATCAGGAACTATTATTGATGCAATTGCTTAATCCCGGTTTTAACAGTAAGGTCAAAGTATTTCATGACCCTTTTGCGGCCGAAACCATGCGTATAGGCTTTGGAGGAATGACCACGGCCGGCGGCGACGACAAATCGTACTATGTGCAGGTAGGTGAATTTCCGGCCAAAAAGCTCAAAAAGAAAGATTACGATAATGAGATCAAAGTGATGTACGCAAGTTGTCCAACTTTGGTAAAGAAAATCGGCGAAAAGCTTCGTTGGACAGAATTTGCCCAACATGTGTACGAATTTACGTTTGATTGTCAATAACAACCATTCATATAGAGACGGAACATTTCACAAAGCAGACTTTCCAAGTTTTTTAAACTTGGAAAGTCTCAGAATGATTACTTCACTTCAAACGTCTTCTTCTCTACCCCTACGCCCGTTATTTTCAGGCTTTTCCATTGTTTCGGCAGCTTAGTTTTCAGTTGAATAACGCCTGCATCCGTTACATCCAACCCGCCAAATCCTGAGACAATACTCTGCAGCATACCTCCCGCTCCCGTGGCAAAATAAGGATTGGTTCCGCCGGCAGTTTCTGAGATCACCCCAAACGGAGGTACTTCGTTGGGTTTATAGCCTTTCACAAAATAAGTATGTGCCTTTTCGGGGTCGCCCAAACGCGCCCACAACGTTGCCAAGATAGCAACCCCCATCGCAGGGCCTTCCGGCGAATAGCGAGGCTCATAATACGTCAGGTCTTTGCGAATAGCAGCCTCATCGGCCACAATTTTGAGCGGGTAGGCCAACAGGTTTACGTCGGCCTGCTTAATAGGTACTCCGTCATAAATAGCATTTTCTTTGGTGGTGCCGTCTGGGAATTTTAGAATTGGGATATTATCCGCGACGTTTTTCCAGTCAGGATTTGACGGCAGACCAAGTTCCGTAGCGGCTTGCGAGGCAAATGCCAACACCGTTTTTGCCATGCCGTTGGTGAAGGCATTGTTGTCAATATTTTCCTGCCATTCATTGGCTCCGATCACATTTTTGATGTCATATTTGCCCGGGCCGTTGCGCTCCACACGACTGCACCAAAACTCGGCCACTTCTTTCAACAATGGATATCCTTTTTCGCGCAGCCATACTTTATCTTTGGTTACCTGATAATATTTCCACGCAGCCCAACCGATACAACCCGTTATATGATGTTGAAACGGCCCTGTCAGCGCCCAAACGGGCGTATCTTCTCCCCCACTCGCGGCTGATTCCCACGGAAACATGGCCCCTTTATAGCCATGCTCAAACGCATTTCGTCGAGCCATTTCGAGGCGATTGAAGCGATAATCCAAAATAGAACGGGCAATTTCGGGTTGTAAGATCAACAAAGGCGGATACATCCACAATTCCGTATCCCAAAATACGTGCCCATTATACCCAAGCCCCGACAAACCCATCGGCGACAGGCTCAAACCACTGCCTTCACGCACGAAAGAATACAAATGGTACAACGCAAAACGAACATCTCGTTGCGCCGTTACATCGCCTTCAATGAGGATGTCGCTCTTCCACAATTTCTCCCATTCTGCTTCGTGGTATTTCAGCAATCGGTCGCGGCCCTCGAGTTTGGCAAAAATGGTCAGGCGTTCGGCTTCATTCAACGGAAACTCATTATGAACACTCGACACGGCCGATCCTACCACACAAACGCGGTATTTTTGCCCTGCTTTTAAGTTTTTGTAAAACTTCAGCAGGTGCATGTTGTTATCCCAATCTTCATGAATCAGGCGCGGCTCCTGACCATGCGGCTCATCAAAGATAAAACTGTTGGAAGCGGCCACTTCTACACGTCCCGTGGGGCTTTTAGCTACAGAACTCAGCAACGGTATAGTTACATGAGGACGGTCAATTTCGGCATACAGATTGCGAATATCATTAAGATGAGCGGGCGCCTCGATCACACTTGCCGGAATGATCTCAACGTCTTTTTTGGCCGTAAATTCTACTTCTACCAACGCCGTAAAAGGCAAATGGCGCAACGAAACCACCGTGTGTCTGACGCTCAGTTTCTCACCTATATCAAAGGTCGTAACAAGTGCCGCGCGCTTCATATCAAGCGTTTGGGCGTAATTTTGAATATCGTTACGGCTAATGCGTCGTCGGTCCACGTCGAGGTACATATTCACATGATTGAATGATTTGAGGATGTTGGATACGCGCCCGCGTTGGTAATAATCATAGACCCCATTCAGCACTACATCCTGCACCTGCATCGGTTGAGGTGATGATACCAGCCCCACCATCCCGTTGGCCACTGTCACGCCGAAGTATTTGGCAGGATTAATATCGGTGGCTACTACGTGCCACGGGGAATCTTTTAAATTTTGAGAGTGCGCAAAAAAGCAGGAGGCTAAGAATAAGAGCAGACAAAAGGCACGAAAAGCCCTTACCGGATAACGATTGGCAGTTATCATAGAAGTAAAAAGTTTATGGTTCATCACAGGTTTAAACAATCGAAAGCAATTTAAACGTTTTTACCCAATACTCGTTCTTACTCTTGCTTCTTTACCAAACTCACTTTGCTTCCATAATTTCCTTTCGGAATGCGGCTTCGCCGTTTTCTATTTCTACGCTGATCCGGTGGTATTGCGCTTCTAACGCTGATAACACATTTCCTACTTGCTCGTAAGCTTTTTGAGCGCCGGCTAAAGAGCGGTTAATTCGTTGCTGTACGATCCAATCAGTGATCAGATTATCAAAAAATACATCAAGAAATTCTTCAAAACCGCCGGTTTCTATCTCTAACGCAGCCGACTGTTTCACATCAGCCAATTCACGGCGAAACGCTGATTCATAATGGCGGAGTGAACTCACCGTTTTGCGAACTTCATTCAATCGTTGTTGCTTTACATAACTGCTTATCATGCCGCCTCCAAGCAGATCCCAAGTACCCCAATCTTTCGCATTTCGAAGTTGTTTGATGAGCGTTTCCAACAGATGAAGATACACTTTGGTCGCTTCGAGCGCTTCCTCAATTTCCTTCTTTTCTGTTTTTAGTGTTTGCCAACGCTCATGCTGCTGTTTTAATTTGCGAGCGCCGGCAGTAGGGGCAAGCAGCAAAAGAGAAAGCTTGGTTTCCAAGGTAGCGTTCAGCTCTTTTTCTGCATTCTCAATTTGTTGTACTCGGTTTTGTATCGTTTGAAGATCGGCTTCTTTCAATGCCAACGATTGTTGGGCTTCATCGTACTTCAACTGCGCCATCAAGGCTTCTTGGCGTTCTTTTTCCAACTGTCGGTCTTTGTTTCCCAGTATTGAATAAAACAAACCCGTCAGCGACAGGCTCTCCAGGTTTTTTACATCGCTCTGCTCTTTGTTGCGTTGTTGCTGTAAATGGGCTATCTGCTCTTTTTGGCGAATGATTTCGTCGCTGATCTCATTCATGCGTTTATGTACCCATTGCTTTTCAACTATTTGAGATTGCAGTTGTTGAAGTTCGTGGTTCAGGCGGGTATATCCATCCATATTGGTTATTTTTTGCTCAAAATAAATCGTTAAAATCCGTTTACCCCGCTAACTTTGGGGCAAACGGATTCAACAAAAGAAGAACGGTCTTTTTATCTATATCCAAACAAAATGAAAACATACATCGAACAAAACAAAGATAGATTTCTGAGTGAGTTGTTTGACTTGCTTCGTATTCCATCCGTCAGCGCAGATCCTAAGTTCAAAGGTGACATGCGCCGTTGCGCCGAAGCCGTAAAGGAAGCCATCCTGAAAGCCGGGGCTGATTTGGCCGAAATTCACGAAACGCCCGGCCATCCGGTCGTGTATGGAGAAAAAATCATCGACCCGTCGCTACCTACTGTCTTGGTATACGGCCACTATGATGTACAACCCGCCGACCCGTATGAATTATGGGAAACCCCGCCCTTTGAACCAACCATCCGCAACGAGCGCATTTACGCTCGCGGTTCGTGCGATGATAAAGGGCAATTCTATATGCACATCAAAGCCCTCGAAACCATGGTAGCAACAGACTCTCTGACTTGCAACGTCAAGATCATGATCGAAGGCGAAGAAGAAGTAGGCTCTGACCATTTGGGAGCCTTTGTGCGTGAAAACAAAGAAAAACTCAAAGCGGATGTAATCCTGATCTCAGATACAAGCATCATTGCCAACGATGTTCCTTCCATCGAAGTCGGCTTGCGCGGACTCACGTACCTGGAAGTAGAAGTAACGGGCGCCAATCGTGATCTGCATTCCGGCGTGTACGGCGGGGCGGTAGCCAATCCGATCAATGTCTTGTGTGAAATGATCGCTTCCTTAAAAGACGAAAACAATCACATCACGATCCCCGGCTTTTATAATAAAGTACAGGAACTCAGTACTGACGAACGTACCTCCATCAACGAAGCGCCATTTGACCTTAACGAATACAAGCTTGACTTGGCCATTGACGAGATCGAAGGTGAAAAAGGTTATACCACCATTGAGCGCACCGGTATTCGTCCTACGCTGGATGTAAACGGAATTTGGGGCGGCTATACGGGCGAAGGAGCCAAAACGGTATTGCCTTCCAAAGCATATGCCAAAATCAGTATGCGCCTCGTACCGGATCAAAACAACGACGAGATTCTCGATATTTTCACCAAACATTTCCTTTCCATTGCGCCGCCTTCGGTAAAAGTAGTGGTAAAACCTCACCACGGCGGACTGCCATATGTCACTCCCGTGGATTCAATAGAATACAAAGCTGCCGAGTTGGCCATGAAAGAAGCATGGGGTGGCAAGCAGCCTGTGCCAACACGCGGCGGCGGAAGCATTCCCATTGTGGCATTGTTTGAGCAGGAGTTGGGCGTGAAATCCATTTTGATGGGATTTGGTCTGGACATCGACGCTCTCCATTCGCCCAACGAAAGTTATGGCCTTTTTAACTTCTACAAAGGGATAGAAACTATCCCATTATTCTTCAAATTTTATACCGATTTGAAAAAATAAAGTATATTGCAACTACCTGAGGTTTCCTCATAAGTAGTTACGCTTCATATTCCGACAACTAATATATGAGAGATTGATTGAATAGATCACCAAAATGTCATTCAATCAATCTCTCTCCTGACGTGATCAGGAGCAGCAAAAATTAGTAGACAGAATGAATCACGTATTCTTTTGAAGTTGCCTCAGGGCAGTCATACTACCCCAATAGAATATGTATCGTTATGATTCACTTTGCCAAATCTCATCGGGCTGATTGGATATTTTATGGCCTGATGGCCTGCCTGATCATCGGAAGATGGCTCATTATCAGTGATGGTGAATACGACGAAGACGAAAGCACTTGGATCGCTTCCGCGCTGACGGTGCTACAGTCTTCCCAAAAATGGTGGACACTTTTTAACTACAGTGACAGCCGGCCGTTGACTGTATTGCCATTGGTTATTGTTCATTTTTTTGGCTTTGAACAAAGTTATCTTGTTGCCAAACTGGTCGGAGTTTTATTCTGGGCGGGAAGTCTCCTTTTCTTATTTAAAACATTCTGTTTATATACCAAACCCCGGAAGGCACTGTGGTATATATTTCCCTTGGTCATCTATCTCAGTACTACCTGGAATCCTGCTTTTGTTTCCTACAATTCGGAGCACGTATGCATTTTTTTATTGACCATCGGCCTATGGCTTTACTGTAAATTCGAAAAGACAGGGCGTTCCACTTGGTGGGAAGTATTTATCTTAGGTTTCGTTCTAGGGCTGCTGCCTTTTGCCAAATTTCAGGCTATTCCTTTGGGGTTGGTCACTGCGGGCTTTGCGTTAGAGCTTTTGATCTTCCAAAAACAACGCCTTACTATCGCTCTGTTAATTGCAGGAGGTATATTTCCCACCCTGCTGGTAAATATCTTCTATTATTCTCATCACGACATCAACTCTTTTTGGCAAGATTATTTTTGGAATATCTTCTTCTATTCTTACACAACCACTTTTTCCAAATTACCCCTTGCCGAACGCTTTAACTTGGGCCGTGTGCTCCACTTTGTTTTTTACAGTAAGCATGTTGTCCTTTATTTCATCGGGCAATTCACATTGGTCGTTGGCGGGTTGATGAGTTTATTCATGGTTTCGCAAAAGAACAGAATCGTGCCCTTCAGGTTAGTATGTTTTAGCTTTCTGTATTTACTTTCAGCAATATATGCCGTTCTGCAATCGGGCAATTTCTTTGTACACTATCTCTTGTTTCTGATTATTCCTTTATTGTTTTTGGTATTTGTAGTGGTCGAGTGTATTTCCACTAATCCCGTTTTCGGTTTGCGCTGGTTAGCTTTGTTCGCCATTTTTCAAAGTGTCGGTAACCTTGTCTCATTCGAATCCATTCCGCACCGTCGACCGGAAACTGAAATTACGAGCGTGCTGAAAAAATACCATGAGCAGGGAAATAAGTTAGTACTTTGGGGATGGGCTGATCGTTTTTTTATAAGTACCGGCATGCCGCAGGGAATTCGGACCGCGCATACATTTAATGCGTATTTGCCGGGGCCGCATCAACCCTACCGACTCCAACAGGTCGTAACAGACATGGAAAAAAATAAGCCTTCCCTTTTTGTGGATATTGCTGTCAAACACCTGTCTTCTCAGTGCGATACTACTTACCGTCACTATTATTTTCCGATACTGAAAAGATATATTTCTCAACATTATCAACTCGTAAAAATAGTTGACAGCGTTATGATCTATCGGAGAAGAGAACCCGCAGCAAGTATAGTTGTTTTATAAAAATTCCTCAAAATTTTGCTACTTTGCACCTTCAACCCACCTAAGTTGAAACATATCTTTGTTTAACTAAAATTTTTTCCCAAAAAAGACTATTTACCATGAGCGAAATCATAACCCGCTTTAAATCAGGAGTAGTAACGGGCGAAGGCGTAAGCGAAATTTTTCGTCACGCCAACGAAAACGATTACGCACTTCCTGCTGTCAATGTTGTAGGTACCAACTCCGTCAATGCGGTATTGGAAACTGCCAAGAAAGTTAACTCTCCCGTTATCATTCAGTTCTCCAACGGAGGCGGTATTTTTTATGCCGGCAAAAGCCTTTCAAACGCCAACCAACAGGCGGCCATTGCAGGCTCGATCTCAGGCGCTATGCACGTACACCAAATGGCTGAGCTGTACGGAGTTCCCGTTATTCTGCACACCGATCACTGCGCAAAAAAACTGCTACCCTGGATCGACGGTTTGCTGGATGCCGGCGAGAAATATTTTGACCAATACGGCAAGCCTTTATACAGCTCGCACATGCTGGACCTGTCGGAAGAGCCGATCGAAGAAAACATTGAGATCTGCTCTAAGTATTTTGAGCGCATGGCCAAAATAGGCATGACCCTCGAAATCGAACTGGGCGTAACAGGCGGTGAAGAAGACGGAGTGGACAACTCTGATGTAGATAGTTCAAAATTGTACACCCAACCTGCTGAAGTAGCTTACGCCTATGAAGAATTAAGCAAGATCTCTGACCGTTTTACGATTGCAGCGGCTTTTGGCAACGTTCACGGTGTATATAAACCGGGCAACGTTAAATTGCAACCTATCATTCTGAAAAACTCTCAGGATTACATTCAGGAAAAATACAGCACAGGCCCACTCCCTGTAAACTTCGTATTTCACGGGGGTTCGGGCAGTACGCGTGAAGAAATTCGCGAAGCCATTCAATACGGTGCCATTAAGATGAACATTGATACCGATATGCAGTGGTCAACGTGGGAAGGTATCCTGAAATATTACAAAGACAAAGAAGGCTATCTGCAATCGCAACTTGGCAGTCCGGAAGGTCCTGACTCTCCGAACAAAAAATATTATGACCCACGCGTGTGGCTTCGCAAAGGAGAGGAAAGCATGGTACAACGCCTTACGCTTGCCTTTGAAGACCTAAATTGCATCAATAGATTGGGATAATCTGTGGCGTGATTTTTGTACTAAAAAGGCGGTAAAAATTAATTTTTTTACCGCCTTTTTCTTTATTCAAATTTCATCTATTTTTAGTGCATGAACGACCCTATCCTACAGTATTATTTACCCCACCAACTCTCTCCTAAGCGACTGGACCGTTATTTGGCTTCAGGCTGGTTCCGGACGGTAAATATGCTGTTTCGGGCCAAGGTTACGTGCTTTGACAATGACATTTGTGCGCCCATCAATATCCGCATCAAACTGTCGGAACATGAGCATTCCAAGCGCCTCAGGAAGTTGTTACATCGCAATGAGAAGCTATTTCGGCATGAAATTCGCAGAGCGACGATCACCCGCGAAAAAGAAGAACTTTTCCATCAGCACCAACGACGCTTCAGAAGTTTTTTGAGTAATTCTTTGGAAGAATTTTTGGTTTTAACGCCACGTTTTGAGACGTATGAAGTGGCCGTTTACGACGATGACAGGCTCGTGGCGGTCAGTTATTTTGATCAGGGAGAGAACAGTCTTATGAGTTTATTGGGACTTTTTGACCCCGGATATTCTTCGTACAGCCTCGGAATATATACCATGTTGCTCGAAATAGAATATGCCAAATCGACCGACCGCCAATGGTACTATCCGGGCTATGTTCACGAGCGTCCTTCGATCTACGATTATAAGCTTCGACTCGGCAAAGCAGAGATTTATGACTGGAATACGAAGCGTTGGTTGCGCCACATTGATCCGCACAAACAACCCAATTGGGCCGACCATATTAAGAATCGGACGTTTGCGCTTGAACAGTCACTTCAAAGCGTAGGACTCGGCTTTCAACGAAAAGTGTATTTGTTTTTTGGTTGGCACTATTTTAATTCTCTTTACGAGCAGCTTTTTCATTGCCCATTGATGCTGCTTTTGCCCGACGGACGGGCCGTAGCGTATGATGTGGAAAAAGATCAATACATCTGCGCAAAATTGGAAATCTACGTGCCTTTCAGAGACATTCAAATGACACTTGCTCCCGATTTTGACGCTTCGCTGCACCATATTGATGTGATGCGTGTGGTTGAAATCTCGCACAAAACCTCCAGCGCCGCCGACATGAGTCGGTTTGTGTGGGATACTACTTTTCCGCAGCAGGAAATCAGTTGGTGGGCAAAAACCCGGCTGATGAACTAGCCTTTACAGATCAAGCCATTTTTTAAATACTTCGGCTTTTTCGCGACTTACGTATACATCATCGTCTTCACGGTGGCGAAGTTTTATTTTTAGGCGTCCGTTAAAATGTGGCTCAATGCGCTCAATGGCAGACAATTGCGTCAAATACTTTCGATTGATCCGAAAAAAATGCGTAGGGTTTAGTTTTTGCTCCAATTCATCAAGCGTCTCGTCTACGTAATATTTCTTTTGCTCTTTTGTCACCAAAAACACCACTTTGTCTTCCGCATACAGGTAAGCTACATCATTGATTTCCACGATATCAAAACGAGCGCCGGCTTTCAGCAAAAATCGGGTTTTCCATTCGGTTTTTTGGCTTAACAAAGCATCCAGCGCTTTTCCGATCCGATCCTGCGGCATTGTGGCTTTTTGGGATTTAAATTTTTCAAGCGCCGCTTCCAGTTCCTCTTTTTCTATGGGCTTCAGCAAATAATCTACACTGTTTACCTTAAAAGCGCGAATGGCGTATTCATCATAGGCTGTCGTGAAAATAATGGGAGCTGAAACGTCGGCTTGTTGAAAAATCTCAAAAGAAAGCCCATCCGCCAGTTGGATATCCATCAATATCAAATCAGGCTGCGGATTTTCGTTGAACCATTTTACGGCACTTCGTACGCTTTCGAGCTTGGCCAAAATTTCAGCGTCAGGCTCCAACGATTTTACCAACGATTCGATACGCTTGGCGGCCAGAGGTTCATCTTCAAGGATCAGGATTTTCATTTTGTGGATTAATTCTTGTTTAAGTGCTTATTCAAAACTGCTTTAAATTATTCGTGCGTTGTTTGACCCCATCCGGGGTCATAGGTTAATAGATAATATGCCGGTTTCTACAGACCTATGACCCCGGATGGGGTCAAACAACCTTATGCGGCCTAAATTTGAGTAACTGCTTATTTCCTTTAAACAAAAGGAATTTTTACCTCAAACGTTTGAGCATTTTCTGCCACCTCCACTTTTTGAGCCGTAAGCAGTGCATAACGACTTTTCAGGTTTTTTAGCCCAATACCCGTTGATTCGAGGAATTGTTTGTTTTTAGGTTGAAAATTATTGCGAACCACTACGCCATCACTTGAAACGTACACTTCTACTTTCAGCGGTTTTTCGGAAGAACATTCATTGTGCTTTACGGCATTTTCGACCAATGTCAACAATCCTTGGGTCACGATCTGGCGCGGCCATTCGTCTTTAGGTACGTTGATATGATACGAGAGATTATCACCAAACCGCATTTTATGAATGAATAAATATGCCTCCACAATTTTCAGTTCGGTTCCCAGATCTACCGTGATGCGATCATTGTTTTGAAGATTGTATCGAAAAACTTTCGAAAGGCGTTCGACCAAATTGACGGCATTTTCAGGGTCTTCGGGAATCAGGGCGCTCAAAATATTCAATGAATTGAACAGAAAGTGAGGATTTACCTGATTTTTAAGTGTATCGTATTCGGCCTTCAATAAAGCTTGATTGAGTTGTTGTTCTTTCAATAAAGAAGTACGCCAACGATCTACAATTGTCCGAATCATATAAACCGATGTAAAGGCAAAGGTCATTAGGGAATAGATCATACCACTTGAAAGATACGAACCCGCAGAATAGCGCACTCCTTCAATGGTTTGCATGATAAACATTACTGCGCTCCCTATTATTACTGCCGTAATAATAATGGAAAGCGCATAGAGGCCCAACATTTTTTGGACGGTCCAATCAGCCGCATGTTGCATCAGGCGCGGCATTAAAGTGCTTTGTATCGTTCCGATCAAAAAGGATGAAAGCGTAATTACGATCACCCAATTCCACCGAATTTCGCCCGTTTTTAAATTGGTATTCATCAATAAAATGAGCAATGCGCTGCTTGACCACGTAATCACTTCGATACGGTTCACCTTAATTTTCATGGGAGGCTCGATTGGGATAACATTCATTGAAAACGCAAGTAAATGATTTATCTTTTTTAAATAAGGCTGAGGAATTAAATGTTGGGCGATTCGGTTCTTTGGCAATTTTTGCGATAATTTTTTTACACAGAGTTTCTCAGAGGTTTCACTGAGTACCACAGAGGTTAAGTTATTTATTATCAGAGCAAAAGAAATTATTGGACTCTGTGAAACTCTGTGCAGTACTCCGGGGCACTCTATGTCCACAAAAATTCCTACTAACTTCAATGACAAAGCAACTGCATTTTTCAATTATCCTGAATCAAATTCCGACGAAGCAACAACAGAGCGGAATGAGGCCAACAAAAAAGGCGATGCAAATGCATCGCCTCTCGCAAGAAATGATTGTTAATAACTAAATATTACAAAACGGTTACCACACGTTGGGTTTCCACTTTCTGAGAAGTCAGGTTCAATTTTTTTACAACGTGCTCTTTACCTGAAGTAATTTCCAACTGATACGCTCCGTCGGTCAAATCTTTCACGTCGAATTTTGCGGCATATGTCATTTCTTTCTTACCGATGGTTTCGCTGAAAAGTACCACTCCTTCGGCATTGCGCAACGTAACATAAACTCGCTCGGGGCTATTTTTCTTGATCGCTACGCGAAGGCTCGCATCAGCAGAAACATAAGTGCTTGCTTCAAAAGTCGGCACAGGGCGGTTGTCTTTTGATTTTTCGTCAGTTGGGTGAGCAAAAGCTACCGTAGTACTAAGCGCCAAAGCGCAAACAAGGGATGTGATGATCGTTTTCATGATTTTTGATTTTTAAAAATTGGCTGTTGTTATTTGATATAAAAAAGAGAAATTAATTTACTGTAATCGAACGTTCCGTTTCTATTTTGGAAGAAGACAGATTCAGGCGTTTTACCACGCGGTCTTTGCCTGTTGCAATTTCCAATTTATAGGCACCGTCTGTGAGGTCTTTTACGTTGATCTTGGCCGCGTATGACATCTCATTTTTATTGATTGTCTCGCTGTAAAGAATGGTGTTACCGGCATCGCGGAGTGTAATGTATACTCTTTCGGGAGCGTTTTTCTTCACTGCCAACCGAATGGAGGCGTCTTTGGTAATATAAGCGCTCGTTTCAAACGTGATGGCGGTACGGTTTTCTGTTTTTTTGTTTCCGGCAGTTGTAGTGTTTCCCGGATTGGCATTTACTGCGGTTGATCCTAATGTTAAGGCACTTACAAAGAGAATGGCTAACGATTTCATGATTTTTGTTGGATGGCTGTTAGAGACTTATTAGTTTAATTGAACGCTGCGTAAACCGGCAACTTCCTGTTTGGCCGACTTGATACTTACATGTTTCTGAATTTTTTCGTTACCTGACGCTACTTCCAAGGTATATTCTCCATCGGTAAGATCGCTTACATCAAAGCGGCAATCAAATTTTTGCGCTTTCTTGGTCATAATTTCTTCGTGAACGACATTATTTTTAGCGTCACGCAACGTAATAACTGCTTTTTGGTCGGAACCTTTACGAACTGCCATCTGAATTTTGGCTTCTTTGGTGGTAAATACGCCTACTTGCAAAGGTTTGGCTTTTTTGTCTTCGGTTGGATCAGCGGCAAAAGCTACTGATGAAGTAAGCGCTAAAGCGCAGGCGAGGGTGGTGATGAACGTTTTCATGATTTGTGTTGGCTGTGTTGCGGATCGCCGCACCGGTTTGTTTAAAAAATTGGCTGTTGTTAAAATTTATTGTTTTCTGTTGGCTGTAAACTGCTTACTCGGTACTTCTTTATGATTATTGGCTGTATGCTACTTCTACTCTTTAACTTTGTTATGGCTGTACTTACTGTTACTGTTTCTTAATGGCTGTTACTATTTGTTTTCCTAAATGACGATACAAAGTTGCTTGTTTTATCTGGTACTATGCAATACAAAGTACATGAGAGGTACATTGAACGGATGAATGGTAAACTACCTTATGAACTTGGATTGTGGATGAAGCAGGTAAGTGAAAAAATTGTTTTCATGACTGTAAGAAAATGTTTTTAGATGGCTGTTAGTGAATACTTGCGCTACTGCAAAAGGTTACAAATAATCTTCAAAGTATTTAATTCAAATGCTGTGCCAATCAATTAAAAAATAATAACTATTTGAAAATCAACATTTTATTATTTTTTTCTTTTTTAACAACTGTCCGATTTCGAACAAACTATTTATTACTTTCGGACATTCAGCGTTTGCTTAGATCAGTTGCAAACCTTGTTTAACGATTAACGCAATTCAATGATGCAAATGTATAAGCGAATGTTGCATCAAAGAATAAAAAAGTGTTAAATCATCCTTTTTACGGGATGAATCGCACGAAATATCGGTCAGGGTGTAAATAGCAGAAGGTTGGTTTTGAGAAGCCGAGGGCTAATTTGAGTAAAGAAGTCGTGAGATTCAAACTTCTTTTCATTAAGTAACCCCACCTAAATCCTCCCCTGTAGGGAGGACTTTATTTGACTGATATTCAATTGTTTGAAACAATTTCAATTAACTGAAAATTTTTACTTGATTGCTTAAGGTACTACCAATAAACAACATTACGCCGCAGATGATGATTTAAAGAAACCATCGTCTGCGGCGTAACAATAAAATAATTTCAGATTTTTTATTTTTCAGTCCAGATTCATTTCAACGTGAGCAGGAGCTTGAATTTTCTTACCAACAAATAAAAGCAGTAGCGGCACACAGATCAGAAAGAACACACCGATGATCAGGAAAGAGTCAGCATAGGTCATGACCATTGCCTGTTTTACAATTCCTCCCTGAATCAGTCCGTACGCTTTGCGGGTAGCCACGGCCAACGCATCGCCTTTCGACAAAAACAGATTGGTAAACTGACGAATCCGTTCAACGGCCTGCCCATTGTAGATGGATACATTATCACTCAACCGCGACAAATGCATGATCGAGCGGGTTGAAATATAAGTAGTCATGATGGCGGTGCCAAACGTTCCTCCCAACTGACGCACCATGTTCGTGAGGGCAGAACCTTGCGGAATTTCGATATTTTTCAAATCAGCCAAGGTAATGGTAGTGAGCGGAATAAAGATCATACCCATTCCAATTCCTCTAATAATGAGCGGCCAAAAGAAATAATCCGGCCCGGCATCCGGCCCAATGGTTGACAGATCATAGGTGAATCCGAAAAACAGCAGAAACCCAATGGCTGCGTACCAGATAGGTGAAATAAAGTTTTTCCGCATTAACCCACCCACTACCGGCATCATCAATCCGGTCACAATTGAGCCCGGCATCAGCAGCAAACCGGTCTGGCTGGCTGTGAATCCTAAAATAGTTTGACAGAAAACCGGAATGATAAACACCGAAGCAAACAAGCCAAAACCCAAAATAAAATTGAAAAGTGTTCCCACGGCAAACCGACGCTGCCGCATGAGGCTTAGGTCAAGAATGGGAAGTTTAACGGTCAATTCGCGCCATAAGAAACCAATTAGTCCTACTGCGGCGGCCAACGACATACCAATAATAAAACCTGAGTCAAACCAATCTTTCTCTTCTCCTTTTTCCAGAATGATCTGCAAACCGCCGATTCCCATCGTTAAAAGTATCAATGCGAGCCAGTCCATTTTGCCCGCCTCCACTTTCTCATCAGGTTCTTTAATAAAGAGATAGGTCATAGCCGTTGCCACAATTCCGAAGGGAATATTGATGTAAAACACCCAGTTCCAGGAAAGATTATCGGTAATATAGCCTCCCAACGTTGGCCCAATGGAAGGGCCGATGATAACGCCCATCCCGAAAATGGCATTGGCAATCCCCAGATCTTCTTTGGGAAAGGTCTGAATCAGAATGGATTGGGCAGTGGTAAGTAATCCGCCGCCGCCAATTCCCTGCACGACCCGGAAAAAGACCAACTCCCATACATTGGTAGAAGTACCGCAAAAGATAGAAGCGATGGTAAACAAAATGATGGAAGCCGCAAAGTAATTTCGCCGTCCCAATTTGGCACTCAGCCACCCTGACATGGTAATCATGACGGCGCTGGCAGCGGCATAACCCGTGACAACCCAACTGATATCTCCCAACGACGCCCCAAGGTTTCCCATCATCTGATTGAGGGTTACGTTCACAATGGAAGAGTCAATGGTTTGCAACAGGGCGGCCGTTGTTACTGTAAGCACAACGATCCATTTGTCAAAACCTAAATTCATAATCGGTTCAATTTAAAAGCAACGGACTTCACTCAACTCCTACCCTTATTTCTGTAGATCTACTGCTACCGTTACGCTCATGCCCGGCCGCAAACGTGTATACAACGAATCGCTTTTATCCAGATCAATGCGTACCGGAATCCGCTGAACTACCTTCACGTAGTTTCCTGTGGCATTGTCAGGTGGCAAAAGCGAGAACTTTGCGCCGGTAGCGCCCGCAAACGAACCCACATGGCCCGTTACTTTTTCGCCTTCAAAGGCATCAACCTTGATGGCTACCGGTTGTCCGCTGTGCATCTTTGCCAATTGTGTTTCCTTAAAATTGGCCGTTACCCACAATGAAGTGTTACCTACCACAGAACACAATGCCTGCCCGGGCTGCACCAATTGGCCTACCTGCACGGCCCGTTTCGACACTACTCCCGAAATCGGTGCCCGCACCACGGTGTAAGACAATTGCAATTTGGCCATATCCAGTTCTGACTGGCGTTGTTTAACGGTGGCCTGTACGACCGATATTTGTCCTTCTGTTACCCGGCGCTGAGAGTTGGTCACGCCCGTTTGCGTACCGGCGGCATTTACCTGCGCCTGAGCGGTTTGCAATTGTGCCTGGGCAGCCTGCAATTGTGCTTGGGCGGCATCTCGCTCGGCCTGAACAGCGTCAAATTGTTGTTGCGGAACGGTTTTTTCGGCCAACAATCGACTGTAACGGTCAAAATCTAAGCTTGCTTTACGAAGTCTAACCTGTGCCGCCGTAACATTTGCCTGCGCCGTAGCTACCTGATTGCGAGCGGTCAGCACACTTGCCTGCGAACTTTCAACCGTAGCCGAGGCAACGCCGATGTTTGAACGCGTTACGCCCGCGGTAGCCAAGGCACTTTCTAACGCCGCTTCCGCTTGGTTGACCCGAATGCGATAATCTGCATCGTCCAATACAATGAGCGTATCTCCTTCGTTTACAAATTGATTATCCTGAAAACGAATGGCCTTTACATACCCGCCGGCTTTGGGAATAACGGGATTGACATCGCCGTCAATTTGGGCATCGTCAGTAGTTTCATGGCCTTGCAGATAACGAAATTCGCGGTAGCCGAAAAAGAGAGCAATGGCCAAAATAAGGAGACCACCTATACGAAATACTATTTTCCTGTTCATTGGTTTATTGTCTTGCAAAACGAGATTAATTAAAGTTATTGCCGGTAGCCTTCAGCAGGCGTTGGTAAGCGAGTTGAGCATCTATCGCGGCATTGATCACATTGAGTTGCGCCTGTAGCAAAAAGTTATTGGCTTCCAACAGATCGGTAGAGCCTACCAAGCCATTACGAAATCTTGATTCCGAAAGGCGGTAATTCTCCTGCGCCTGCCCTACAGCGGTACTGATCACCTTTTGTTGCTCCAGTGCCAATTGGTAATTATTGTAAGCCGTTACCACTTCCGACCGAATCTGATCGGTTTGCTGTTGGCCTTGCAGATTTGTTTGATCAATGACCGTTTTAGCACTGCTGAGTTTACCTTTCAAATTGTAAAGCGAACCAATGTTGTAGGTTATGTTTGCGCCTATATTCCAGGCACTTATAAATGATTGTGATTGGGGAATCAGGCGCGCCGTGGGGTTGATGTAATTATACCCCGTTGAAACACCTATGTGCGGATATTTACCGCTTTTGGCATTCCGCAGCATTTCTTCGGCAGATTGCATTCGCAATGTATTTGCCTCTACTTCAGGCCGCGCCTGCACCGCCTGAGTAATAAAATTGGTCAAAGGCTCAAGGGTTACTACAGGATTTGTCAAGGTAGTATCAACCATGATACTTTGCTGTTCCGGCAATCCGATGAGCAGACTGAAATTGTAGAGCGCCGTTTGGCGGGCTTTATCCACCTGTAACTGACTCAGGTGCAGGTTATTTTTTTGCAACTGAATTTTCAGTACCTCGTTGCCCGTCACAATACCTTCTTTTTCCAAATTGCGGGCATCGCGTTCTTTTTCGTCAAACTGTCGAATATTCTGTTCGATCACAGCCGTTGAACGAATCAGCTTGACAATGTTGTAATACGCATCCGTCACGGTGTAGACCAATTCCGAGCGATTCCGTTTGGCATCCAAGCGGCTTGCCTGCACCAACAACTCGGCAGACTTCTTCGCCGATTTTTCGGCATAACCCGCAAATACTTCCTGAGAGACCGTAATCCCTCCGATGGTAGCATTGAACGCTCCTGCCGGAATCTCAAACAACGCTTTTCCATCACTTCCCTGCCCCATTGCGAACGGACCGGTGAGTTGATAACGTGAATAGGCCAGCGATGCATTGGCATGCGGCAAACTGCGATCCTTCACTTCCTGCACTCGCGCCTCGGCTGCCAAGGTCTGAGTTTCAGCCAATTTAATGCCCCTGTTGTTCTGCAAAGCCAGTTCAACTGCTTTGGAAAGCGGCAAAACTGTGGACGCAGACTGGGCAATCAATCCACCCGAACTCAGTAGACACAGACCGGCTACAATCACATACTTTTTCATTATTCCCTGTTTCTAATTTTTTCCAAGAGTGTATTCATTATTTGTACTTCTTCATCGGTCAGGTGGCTGACGATGGACTCAAAGTCACTGAACTCTTCGGCGGCTTTTTGCACAAATCGGTTCGATTCTTCGGTCAATCGCAGATTTACCCGACGACGATTTTCGGGATCAACCTCGCGCACAATTAAGTTTTTCGAAACCAACCGATCCGTCAGACGCGTAATATCAGAGTTGATATCTGTCATTTTCTCTTTCAGTTCCCCGGCCGTCAGGCTTTTAGGGTATACTTCCGATAATCGACGCAAAACCACGTATTGCTGTACTGACAGAGCGAACGGAGCCAGTTTCTGTCCGAAGTAATTGAAGATATACCCATCTGTTTGGTGCAAATTGGCAATGAGTCGATGGTATTGATTACGAAATTCCTTTCCCATTAAATTTTCCCGTTAAGACGCAGCAAAAGTACTATCAACATTTGTTTAAACAAATATCGTCATAACGAATATCGTTATCTTAATGACATTTTAATTTGCCGGCTGTTTTAAAAAAATGAATTACATAGCGCGTCTCGTACCGGAGTCGCCCGATTTAGGGGAAGAATTATAAAAAAGTATACCAATAAAAATTCAGCCTAACATTGAGGTATAACTGCCTCAGTCATTGCCGAAAGGTGAATTTTTAGATGTGAAGAGTTTTGAGCAGCAACACTATTTTTCCGAAACAGCGCTTAATAGATAGTAAAAGATATTAAATGACCTTTGATGGCCGTACCCTTGCCCGTAAGCACTTGATGTCAGGCTTACCACCAAATTCTCGGCGGGCACGATCAATAAAAGGTTGCCGCCGTTTCCCGAAGCATAGAAGTAGTCAAACTTTTTGTTATTCACGACTTTTGAAGCGCTGTACCAAAAATATCCATAAGCTGCTGCGAAAGGGTCTTTGCCGGTAAGGTCAACTCTTTTTTGGGCTATTTCATCTATCCAACGAGCACTGATGATCTGTTTTCCCTGCCAACGGCCTTTATTGAGCACCAATTGGCCAATTTTGGCAAAATCCAGCGTTGACAGATACAAATTTCCCATTGGCCCGGTACTTCCGTTGGAAGCTGTATACCAATAATATTCACGGATACCCAGTGGCGCAAAAAGGTTCTCTCGGGCAAAATCAGCCAATTTTTTACCGGAAGCCTGTTCAATAATAGCCCCGATCAACATCGGACAGACATCGTTATAAACATATTTTTCTCCGGGGGTAAATATCACCGGCAAAGAAGCCGCAAAATGTACCCAATCGTCTTTGGTAAGCCAATTTTCCGTATTCCCCGGCGCATGACTGTCGTTGGCATCGGCATGTAATCCCGACGACATGGTCAGCAAATGCCTGATCTTAATTTCTGCATGTTCACTTGTCAGCGGTGTACCAATTTTCGAAGCAGGCAGGGCAGCATATATGCTCTGTTCAACATCCTTGACCAGTCCCTTGTCAATTGCAATGCCCAAGAGCAAAGACGTGACGCTTTTTCCCGCCGAACGTATATCGTGGATAGTTTCTCGCCAATAAGTATTGAAATATTCTTCCAAAACCAGTCGGTTATTTTTGATAACTACCATGCCTCGAAAATCATTAGGCGGAGTTGTTTTAATTAAATGCAGTAAATGATTAATGGTATCCGGATTCATTCCCGCTTGCTTCGGCTCACTATTCGGAAGATCCGGAAGGGGATTTTTTAATAAATTATTCTGCCCATTGCAATTCAGGCTAATTATCATTCCGAACAAAATAATCCAAAAAGTTTTCATCTGTTTTTCAGGCATCCGTTGAAAATGAGAAGATATATTTCTTTGTCGCACCTTCTGACAAAAGATACGGAATTGCTTTCAAGATGCCTAATAATCACAATAAGTTGCGTTGGCTACATTTTAACGCCTATTAAAATTTCAAAAAATGTATGCTTACTTTACCGAATGCTCACTACCATTTACAACATTGGGATTTCTCTGAATTTCGGTTACTCAAAATTCAGAGAAATCAATTATGCCTTGTCCCAAGATATATCTTTAGGCAATCGATTGGTCAATGCAGCTTTGGCAGCTACTTTACCGGCAGCTTCGCCCATCGGGACGGCATTGCCCGTTACACGATAACTGGCGTGGGCGTAAAAGTCGCCGCTGATACATCGTCCCGCCATCATTAAATTGTTTACATCTTTGGCGATCAACGACCGTAACGGAATCTGATAGGGTTTCATTTTAACTCCTCCGCTGCTGTATCCGCCGCCTTCGCCTCGGGCCAACGCATGAATATCTACCACGAAATTGACGGTGCAAACGCCGTCATCAAATTTGGCGCCATTGATAAGGTCTTCTTTGGTGAGCGTATAAAGTCCATGAATTCGCCTTCCTTCCCGAATCCCAATTTGAGCGGCGGTAGTGACGATTCGCAATTTTGACCACATCCCGCCCATTTTTCGCAGCGCATCCACAATTCGATTGACTTCGTTGCGCGCCTCAAGCGTAGCCTTCGTCACCGCGCCGGCATCCAATGCCGAAACGCCGTACTGATGATTGACCATCAACGCCACCATATCGGGACGAATAGAAAAAAAACTCGGCATGGTATAACTGGCGTCTATACCCGCTTTGAGGATTTCGGCGTGTAGCTTTTTATTTCCGGGCTCCGTGGGCGAGCCGTCTTTGCCGGGGCCTTTGATGTAGCCTGCCGTTACCAAGTCAGCTTCGTTCAATCCGCTCAATATTACCATCAACGACATAGGTTGCACTTTGCCCGTTTCAGGTTCGCCAACATCAAATTGACAACCTGCCCGCGCGGCCAGCTCACCATTGCCGGTAGTATCAATGAACACTTTGGCCTTCCACGCTTCCCGGCCCGAAAAGCTCTCGGTGGCAATGTATTCTATTTTATTGGACTTGTCCCGGTAAGCGGCCGTTACCCGCGTGTGTAAACGAACTTCCACGCCTGCTTCTTTACACATTTCTTCGAGTGTCCATTTCATCAATTCGGCGTCGTATTTGGTAGCGGTGTACTGCGCGTCGGTGGCGTTGAGGCGATCTATGAGTTCTTTCATGATGCCCGGTTTGCCGTTTGAATCAATGATATTGCTCAACAAGCTTGACGTCCAAACCCCGCCCAAACAACCGTGGACTTCGATCAGGGTCGTTTTAGCGCCGTTTCGAGCCGCACTCAATGCGGCGGCAAAACCGGCCGGCCCACCACCGCATACCACCACATCGGTTTCTTTCACAACGGGCAATTCGCGTTTAGGTTCCTGTACCGTTTTTTCATTCTGTCCGGCCAATTCATCGGCTTCGGTTGGCAAGGGAGACAATGCAGCCAAAGCTCCCGTTTTTAGAAAATCTCTTCTTTTCAACATATCAGTTTACGATTTATTCTTCGCGTATAATGCATTCAAGAACTCGCCTCTTTTCCAGCTTTTGCTTTGGTAAAACTGCGTTGTTGGTGCTTGGTCTTTCAAAGGCAGTTTCTTTATCCAACGAGCCGCCAGCGCCGGATCCAACGACTTTTCAGGGTCTATGTTGTGATACAAAGACGCATTTCGGTATTGTAATTTCAAGACTTTCAATGGAATCAAATTGACATCTTCGGGGGCGTAGAGATCATGAAAAAAACCTTTTGAACCATAATATTGTACCGCTTCAAAATACGGCGATTCGGCTTCTACATCGCTTACATAAATGATTTTTGCGCCTTTTTTGATCAAACCGGACTGTAATTCCGCAACATTTACTTTCGTGACGGATATTCCTTTTTTCAAACTCAAATGCGCCGCCAAACCGGCGGCCTGCCCCAACGCCGACCAAGTAGGCTCCAGTCGAATGCCGCAAAATCCGACATGACTGGAAGAGATCGCCACGGATACCAATAAGTTATCGAATTTCTTGGGCAGCATCACTCCGTAAGGAATCTGAAACGGTTGCGGTGTGTAATTAAAATCTCCTTCCGTCATATCGGCATAGATCGGCCCGGGCGCCGAAACGCCGTGGCAATTGAGCGAGTAATCACAAATGGCAATGGCATTCGGATTCAGTACAGAACGAATGGAGTTGGTTGCCTGATCGACGTTGCGTTCGGTAAAAACCACATCGCCCATGATCCGGCGCGCTTCACGAATGTACAAACGGTACGGAAACAGGTCATTATCAGCAAATTCGTCTTTCGCCAAGCCCCATTCCAAAGCTTCCTTTCTGGCAGCCAACGGAATGCTTTCATCGTTTTGCAGGAAATAGATCATGCCCAAGATATGCTCACGATGCTGCTCAATAATGCGTTTTCTTACTTCGGGACTGCCGTTGGGATAGTCGTAATTTTTACCCAATGACGACATGCGAACGGGCGCATTTTTGATGTCGTTAATATCCGCTTTTCGATTCACCAAAGGCTGTACTCTTAATATCCCATCGGGCGTTTCGGTAAATATCTTTTGTACCTTTCCATTGGCAAAAACGTTAGCAATGGGCAAAAACTCATTGCGGTCGTAATTAGCCGGTTTTTCGATCATGCGTCGATTGGCGGCCGAATCGGTCATAATGACCCTGAAATTATAGGCTTGTATTTTTTGATCACCTTCGCCCGTTCCTTCCGCCAAAATCTGCCCGGCTTTATAGAAAATATGGCCGGCATAACGTTCACAATACTCATTTCTGGACTCTCTTCCGATGCGGTACTCTGCGCCTGCCGCTACGGCCAGATCCCCTTCGTACGTAGCGTCAATGAACACTTTTCCGGTCATTATTACGGCTTGCCCGTTGGTCAGATCTGTAAAGGTTACCGACTGTATCTTTGAAATTCTCTGACTGTTTTTAGCTACCGTCGCTTTCACAATGCGGTGTTGTGTAAAAATTCGGATGGACGGTTGCTCGGCCAGTAATTGCTTAAAGATCATGAGCGTAACGTGCGGTTCAGCATCCACCCCCTGATACGAATCGGCTATCTGTTTGGCATTTTGACCGTACTTATTTTTATAATAGGTCAACACCCTGTTTCGATACTCATTGAATGTACCACTGAGCGATTCCAATGAGCGAAAATCGGTAAAAGATAAGCCGCCCGTCATGAGTCCGCCAATGTGTTTGTATTCTTCCACCAACGCAACGCTGTGCCCTTCGCGGGCGGCATTGATCGCCGCAAATATGCCGGAAGGTGTGGCACCGTAGATCACCACATCCACATTGGTCTGCTGTGCATAAAGTTGCGATATGCTTAACAACAAACAGATAATGAATAACTTACGCATAATGAAACGTTTTAAAGTTTAGCCCAAAACAAACGAGCCGCTTCATTATACACCGTATTTTGATCGGAAGACTGCGGTGCATTTGCGTTGCGTGCGATCTCATCAACGGGATACGGAATGCGCTTTGCGGTACCGTCAGGGTCGTTTAGCGTAATCAGCGCCGTACGCCGAACATCGTTATACGCTTCCTGACTTTGGAAGATAAAAAAGTAAATGTACTTCTGCGTAATAATGTCTTTCAACGTCAATTTATCGGCACCGGGCATTACTTTAGGGCGCGCCAAATAGGCATTGATCTGAGCAGTGGTCAGTGCGGCGGCGGCGTTAAAGATGGCCGATTGCGCCAGTGAAGAACGTAGCGCTGCTTCATACGCAACGTTGGCTTTGGCGCGGTCACCTAAACGTAACTGCGCTTCGGCTTCGATAAACTTTAATTCAGTATAGGTAAGCAATGGCAGCGGCGAAGTGCGGTTTTGCAGGTACAAAGGTTTGGAGTACAATGTGCCGTTGAGTGTCACATCCGTATTGGCGCGGCTGGTGGGCGGTGTCACCACCTTTCCGCCGATCTTTGTAAACCAGATCGGCGCTCTGGGGTCAGCCAAGACATCCTCATTTGGTTCCAAAAATGACTTCATTGCCGTTACGATTCCATCGGCGATGACGATGGTAGATGCGGTCATAAAGCTGTTGGAAATAGGGTTGGCATTTTCGGGGTTTGACTGATAACCCGTTACCGTGAAATTTTCGTTGGCGGCAAATGAATTGCCAATTGCCGTAAGTGCCTGTTGCGCCGTTTCCTGCGCATTGACATTACTGAGGCGATTGTACATTCGGGCTTTCAATCCCCAAGCCGTTTTTTTCCACAATGTCATATCGCCCTTAAAGATCAGGTCGTCGTTGGCAGGACGGCTCGCAGCAGTCGATGCCTGATCGCATTTTTGAATTCCCGCATCCAGAAGTTTTTGAATTTCGGTATAAATGTCCTGCGCTTTGTCAAAAGCAGGTTGGACAACGCCTTCCTGCGCGGCCTGTTTGTAAGGAATATCGCCAAACCAATCCACCAATAATGAAAGCGTATAGGCTGTCATAATATCGGCAATGGCGGCATAGCCCACGCGCTGCTGCGCTTCCGCTTTGGTACGTATGTCGTTGAAATAGCGAATCGCCTGAAAGCCGCTCGTCCACGGAGTGCCTCCTCCTACCTGCTGTTTGGTTGCCGTGTTGACCCCTGTATAGTTGGTATGCTCTGCTATATAGCCACTTGTGATCGAACTGTTGCCTACGATCCGTTGCACGACCGTCATTTCGGCGGCGGGCAAAATGGTATTGAGCGGCGCATTGGTAATGATGTTTGGATTGGTGTCAATCTCGTTTAACGTCTGTTCTGAGCATCCCACAAAGAGAAACGCGGCCAGAACCCATAGATATATGATTTTTTTCATTGGTGAATGTCAATTTGTTTGTGAACTGATTTGCTAAAACTTTAACCGAATTCCGCCGCCCAGGCTGCGGGTTTGGGGTTGCTGATACCATTCAATACCGACCGAATTACCCGTACTTACGCCCGACAAAGTGCTGGTCATGTTAAGCTCGGGGTCAACAAACGTTTTAGTAATAAGAAAAAGATTACGTCCTGTCAGAAAGACACTCGCTCCCGCAAAACCGATCTTTTTCATCATCGTCACCGGAAAATCATAGCTGAGGCTGACTTCGCGCAGGCGCACAAACGACGCATCGTCGAGGTTGGATTCCGGAATCGCGTTGACCGCCGCCCAGTAAGGATTTTGTTTTACGATCGCAATATCGTTTTCTCCTTCAACCACCAACGCCCCATTCACAAATTTGCCTTTTTTGCCGGGCAGCACTTGCTTATCGTTACGATCAAGGGTTTCGGCAGACAACCCTCTGGTACGAGATTCGGCCTGAAGTTGGGAGAAAAATAAACCTCCTTTGCGCCAATCTACCTGAAACCCAAGGGAAAGCGATTTGTAACGGAGTGAATTGATAAAATTGAGTTCAAAGTCAGGGTTAGGTGTGCCAAGGATTTGTTGTACAGGGTCCTGCAACGGAATTCCTGTCGTTGAACTCATTACTGTTTGACCCGAAGCAGGGTCACGTTGGTAAGGACGTCCGAAAAAGGAAGGATAGGTTTGTCCTTTTTCTGCCACCAATTGAATGGCTCCGCTGGCATCCGACAATACAATGCGCGTTAAGCCGGCGGGCAGTTCTTCAACGGTCGTTTTGTATTTGGAGAAATTGACATTGAAATCCCAGTTAAACTGCGCATTCTTCAAAGGTGTCAGACGCAGCATTATTTCGTGGCCTCTGGAAAGCAACTTCCCGGCATTGTTGACCTGGCTGCTGAAACCGGTAGAAGGAGCCAACGGAATTCCAAAAATTTGCCCGTCAGAAAGGCTTCTAAAATAGGTATAGTCAACGCTGATGCGGTTTTTCAGGAACCTGAGTTCGGTACCCAATTCTATACTGCGTGTATTTTCCGGACGAAGCGTAGGGCTGATGCTTGTGCTGCTCGGCAAAAATCCGGCAACGCCATTGAGTGGAAACTGATACCCGGGATTAGCCGCCGAATAACCTACCCCGTTGACAAATAACTGCCCCAGTTGGCCTACTTCGGCATAGTTGGCCCGAAGTTTGGCAAAAGTAAAAACAGTTTGCAGCGAAGGAACTGCTTCCGTCAGTACAAAACTCAAGCCTGCCGAAGGATAAAGGAAAGAGCGATTCCCGGAAGGTAAATTGGATGCGTAGTCTTTCCGCGCCGACAGGTTGAGGTACAGCATTTCTTTGTAACCCACGTTTACGTTCCCGTAAAATCCAACCACTCGCTGCGCATTGTTGTTATTGCTTGATACAATGGTTGTTCCGTTGGCGATGCTCGGCCATTCACCCGTTACAAAATTGGAACTCGTGATCGAACTGCCGGTGCGGCGAATATCAAACAACTCATTTCCAACGATGGCGTTCAATACCAAATTCGGCGTTAGGTTGCTGTCATAACTCAAAAAGAAGTTGGAGTTCAATTGCGTTTCCCGCTGATTTTGTAACACAAAGCTTCCTCCGCTTGGCGGCGTGGTACGACCCGTTGGGCCCGTTCCCAGCTCATCGTATCGTTCAACTTTCGTGTTGAAATTATCTAAACCTACCCGATAAGTAGCTTTCAGGCCTTTGACTAATTGGTATTCCAAAAACAGGTTTCCGTAGGTACGATTTGTAGTGTTGTTGCGATAATTATTTTTGATGATCCAATAAGGATTGTTTTGCGCCGCCCGAAACAAAATCTGCTGGTAAGGGTTTGTGGGAGAAGCATAGGGCTTTCCTTTTAAATTATAGGAAGGAGGTGTTTCGTAAACCGTCCGAAAAAAGGCAACGTTGCCGGCTTCGTCCGGAAAATCGTCCACGTTGATGTCGGCATAATTTAAGGAAAGGCCGATCTTGAATTTTTTAAACGGCGTCATGAGTCCGTTGAACTTCACTGTAGTGCGCTGCATTCCTGTAGTGGCAATGACTCCTTTTTGGTCGGTACGCCCCACGCCAATGGCATAATTGCCGAAACTTCCGCCCTGCGCGATCTCTAAATTGTTGTTGAACGTGAATCCGGCACCGTAAAAATCGTCCATATTTCGGTACGAAGCGGCCTGTTCCTGCTCACCCAAAAGATTCGTATAAGTACCTAAAGAACTGATTTTGGGGCCGAAAGCAAACAAAGCATTTTGGTCAAAAATATCATTATTGCCCTGCGCATATTCGTATTGTAACTTAGGCAAAAAACTCACTTTATCCTGTGCAAACTGGGAATCGAAGGTAATGGAAGGCTTTCGGTTGGCGTTTTTGCCGCTTTTGGTCGTGATCACTATAACTCCATTTGACGCCCGAACGCCATACAGCGCCGCCGCCGCCGGACCTTTCAAAATATCCATCGACTCTACATCGGCAGGATTGAAATCAATACTGCGGCTGCCTGACGCCACGGGCAAACCGTCAATCACAAAGAGCGGTTCATTGGAACCCGTAATGGAACGCGAACCCCGAATGTTGATCAATGCCGGCCTTCCGGGCATGCTGCTGCTGAGGCGCACCTGAACGCCGGCGGCCTTGCCCTGCAACGAATTTTGGATGTTGGCATTTCCAACGGAAGACAGTTGCTCGCCGCCTACTTTCTGTGAAGCATAGCCCAACGCTTTTTGCTCGCGCTTGATCCCGAAAGCCGTTACCACTACTTCATCCAAGGTTTTGGTATCTACCTTAAGGCTAATGTTTAGCTGACTTTGATTGCCTACCGATACTTCCTGTGACAAATACCCCACAAAAGAAAAGACCAATAGCGCATTGCCGTCGGGTACGTCGATTTTATAGTTACCGTTGGGGTCAGTGGTGGAACCGCGTTGGGTGCCTTTTATCAAAATACTCACCCCGGGCAACCCTGCGCCACTTTCATCGGTGACGGTACCGGTGATGGGTATATCCACCGGGAGACTTTCCAATATTTTAACGGGAATTTCTTCGTCTAAAAAACCAACCGATGAAGCGTCCTCCTTTCGCAGCACTATTCGGTTGCTCACCTGTATGTATTTTATTTTCAGAGGTTTTAATAAGCGGGTGAGTACACTTGACAAAGATTCATTGTTGGCGTTGAGGCTCACGATCCGATTCAGTTGCAACGCCCTTGAATTGAAGGAAAATTTTACCTGTGCTGCTTTTTCGAGTTGCAGAAGCACATTATCCAACGTCTCGTCTGAAACGCTGATGCTTATCTTTCGTTCAAGTATCTCCTGGCCTTTCAGTGGAGTGGCCATTGTGACACTTGTAAAGACAATTAACAGAAAGAATTGAAGGAAGGACGTTTTCACGATTCGATAGAGTAATCGTTTGTAGGTCAACGTTTTTTTCATATTTTTGACTTGTTTTAGTTAGTACTGATTATGCGGGTATTGGCAAAACACTTCCCCTGCCCTTAGCAGAGGGCATATTGATTTCGGATCATCGGGGACATTCTCAGCGTCGAATATGTAGCAGCATTTCGACGCTTTTTTTATGAGTATATCAACACTTATTTTGGAGCATAGGCGATAGGTTTAAGGTTAATTACAGCCATCCGACTGAATAATGATTTGATTTCCGTGCATTTCATAACGGGTATTATTTCCAAGACTTTCACAAATGATCTTGAGCTTCTCGGGCAAAGGTTGATCGCTCAACGAAGTAGTAAGATAGCAGTCTTTCAACTTCGCGTGCGGGAAATCAATTTCTACCAAATACGCCTGCTCAATGGTTTTAAAAATTTGGGAAACAGGAACATCTGAAAATTC
Organism: Runella sp.; assembly: GCF_965279615.1. NCBI lineage: Bacteria > Pseudomonadati > Bacteroidota > Cytophagia > Cytophagales > Spirosomataceae > Runella > Runella sp. Next base: position 3,232,547 of record NZ_OZ257252.1, read on the forward strand.
AAAACTTACCTTTTCAATAGCGGTAAGAGACTGAACAATAGGATCTTCCTGAGTTATATCAATAGTTTTTTCGAAAGTGAGTTCTTGGCGCTCAAATCTTATCCCTTGGTTTGGCAGTAACATTACGCCCTCTTTCTTCGAACCAGCAATCCGTTCATTGGAACTTACATTTACTTTTCCGGTTCTGACAACCACCTCTACATTAGGCTGATCGGCGTAGGCTTTTACCCTGAAACTCGTACCAACCACTTTGGTTACGATCTCATTGGCAAAGACAAAAAAGGGTTTTTCAGGATTTTTGCTGATCTCAAAGAAACCTTCTCCGGAGAGATAAACGGTGCGTTCATTGCCGGCAAAGCTTTTTGGGTAGCTCAACTTGCTCCTGGGTTGCAGCAAGACCGAACTGCCATCGGAAAGCGTGATGAGCTGCGGTTTATCCGTATTGTTAGCCTGTTCGATCAATCCATCAGGATTCTGTTTTACCAGTTCAGCATAGGTAACATGGTGCCGGATCGTAGCCTGTCTCTGATAGAACCACCAACTCACGATACCAATCAACAAAACGGCCGCAATGCTGCGCCACCAACCGGTATTCCAAAATTCAATGGAAGGTTTTTCGCTTACTTCATCTCGCTGCTTAATTTTCTCCCATGTCATTTGCAGAGCGGCCTGCGTTTGGGAAGGCGAAATGTGAGAATCAGGTACACGCATGGCCAATAGCCATACTCTTGCCTCTTCCACGAGTTTTGCCCGTTGCGGGTTTTCCAACGTCCATTCTTCCCAACCATCCTTGTCTATGCGTTCCAACAGCCATTTTTTGAACGATTCGTCGGCCAGAAAATCTTCAACTTTAGTATATTGATTACGTTGCTGCATCTGAAAAGGGGTTTCAGAAGCAGAGAGGACAGCTTTTTGGAACGATACTCAGTTCGTTTAACTTTTTTTTGAAAAATTTAGATTATTTCCGAAAACAGTAAAAAAAACAGCGCCAGATCACCCTTCCATTCTTTGCGAAGGTGTACGATAGCGCGATGAAGCAGATTGGTAACTGACTGATAATTAATGTTGAGCATCTCGGCGATCTGCTCAATACTGAGTCCGTGATGATAGCGAAGATAAAGCGCTTCTTTTTGGCGCGGCGGCAATGAGTTGATCAAATGATTGAGCTGATTTACTTTGATGGCGGTTTCTTCGTCGGCGATGAGTTGGTCTTCGATGGAAAAGTCCATGGAAAATTCAACATGCTCCAACGAGGTTGTTTTTCTGAAAACAGCATCGCGCTCGTGCAGGCGGGCAATGCGTTTACGAACACTCGACAGCAAATACGCTTTGACTACCACAGTTTCCTGAAGTGAATGGCGGTACAGCCAAATATCCACAAAAACATCCTGAACACAATCCTGTACCCGTTCGGAATGCGACATCAACGAATTACCGTAGTTTACCAACAGGCGATAATAGCGCTCAAACAATTCTGAAAAGGAAAGCTCATGACCTTCCCGGAGGTTTTTCCAGAGCAGTTCGTCCGAGACCATGAAAGTTGCCAACGTAAAATCGGGTTTTGTAAATGCCTGAAAAAGAATTTCGACCGGCAAATTATAACATTATTTTATAAACAAATTGGCTTTTTCAAATTTTCAACTGATTTTTTGGCTTTGGAGAAACTTCTGTCTGCACATTTGTCATTCTTTAACGTACTTGCTCAATCAGTTCTGTTGGTCATTGGCTTATATCGGTCAGTAGCGATTCTTTGGTCAGAAATCAAGATTAGTTCTGAGCAAAACCAAAAAAGCAACTCCCATGTGAGAGTTGCCTTTTTGGTTCAACAACACTTTTAATATATACTTTAACTCACTCCAACTTTTTTACTGTTATAAAGCCCTCTCTGATAAATCCAAGGTCAGAGCCTATGGCCAGACAAGTAAATCCATATTCTTTCAATTTGGGTAAATCGTCAGGGTTTCTTACCAAAATACCGGCCTGTTTTTGGTATTTTTTTGCTGCTGCACTTACTTGCTGAATTGCTTTTTCATACGAAATGGATTCGTGTGAGGGGCGCGTTGAAAGGTCTAATTTAAGATCAGCCGGGCCGATAAAAAGAACATTTACACCGTCTACGGCGGCAATATTTTCAGCGTTTTGAACGCCTTCGCAGTCTTCTATTTGAGGAATAAAAAGCAGTTGATTTTGTTGAACGTTAAGGCCATAGTTGAATACCCGCGACGAACTCGAATAGCCGCGTGTACCTTTGGGTGGATAATTCATTGCTTTTACACACGCTTCTGCCTGCTCGGCAGTAGATACGTGCGGTAACATAATGCCCGAAGCGCCCCAATCCAATACTCTGGCGATCAGCGCCGTATCCAAACTTCCAACGCGCACAATGAGTTTGATTCCTTCCCGTTTGGCGGCCTGCAAATTTGCCAACACTGTTGCCTCCGTCATGCAACCGTGCTCCATATCCAACAACAGCCAATCAAAGCCACACTCAGAAGCCAGTTCGGCAATGATAGGCGAACCGATAGACAGCCAAGTTCCTGTGCCAAGTGGTCCGGAATCCGAATTGTTAATCATAGATCTTTCAGTTGTCTTTTGTTCTCCAAACCAAGGCATGCGGTTTTTATCCGTTGCCGTGTAAACGTTTTCAAGGATGCCCCGGTAGAGCCCGAACCAATGAGAAAGAAGTCAGATTGGCGATCAAAATAGTCAGCTCCTACACGGATTACTGCTTTTACGATCATGTTTCGGAGCAAGTGCAACCAGAAGCGCGGCAGAAAATCAGCCGGCAACTCTTTCACCGTTTTATATCCTTCCAAAACTGCATTAACAACTTCGCCCGAATGAAAACAGGCAATTAAAGATAAATCATCTGTCGGGTCGCCGGAAATGGTATCGTCCCAATCAATGAACGCTTTTATTTCTTCCGATTCTCCTAAAATATTCCACAACGCCAAGTCTTTATGCACCAAGCAACCCTGTCCAATTTCCAAATACGCATCGTTTTTTGTGACCAATTGTTGAATTTCGGCTGATTCAGAAGCTGTCAGAAATTTTTTTAAGACCAGAAAATCAAGGTGTTTTTTCCAGTTTAAGAGAAAATAATCCCGATAATTTTGATGAAGCCCCATAAGCCGTCCTTCTTTTCTTAACAGAGAAGGGTCAAAAGGGCCGAACCCTTCCGATTTGATCGCCTGCCATTTGGCTACATTTTGACCGATTTTCCAAGCTACCAGCGGCAGGTTCAGGCTACCTTCTTTATACAGTTTATTCAAATCAGGATAGTTCAGGTATTCAAGCACCTGATAGGCAAAGGGTACTTCTTTGCGGGTGGCATCTACAGCGTACACCGCCGGAGAAGGAATTCCTAATGCCTTTATTTCTGTTAATACCCGCGCCTCGATCTCCATAAAATCATCCCCTTCAGGCCCATTTTCCAATCTGATAAATCGCTTTACAGCATTGTATTCGACTACATAGGTCAAATGATTCCCCTGTCCGTTGCCCGGCTGAATTGCAATGACGTTGCTGCCAAAATGCTTTACCAACACAGGCCGCAGCAATGCCTCTACCATGGATGATTCCATGGTTTCTTCCTGATCTTTCAGCGCAAAAAAGGCCGAAGGACGATCACACTTCCAGTAGTAAATACTTTGTCGATTTGTCATCATGGGTTGTTTGGAGTTTTCTTGTGCCACCACGAGGCCAAAAGTGAACCGGTCACGTTCATTAATGGCCCGAATATGGCCGGCGCAAGGCCAATGGTTGCAATTTTGCCCATTTCTTTGGCTATTCCGGAAGCCAAGCCGCCGTTCTGCATACCTACTTCAATGGCAATCGTACGGCAATCACGCTCATTCATCTTCCATAATCGCGCCGACCAATACCCCAGAAAATAGCCTGACAGGTTGTGTATCAACACCAAGACCAATAAAACAGGGCCAATGGTCAGAAGGCTGTCTCTGCCCGCCGCCGTGATGACGACAATGGAAAACCCAATGCCGAACATGGAAACCAGCGGCATGGCTTCGTCGAGCCATTTCATTTTTCCACTGAAAAAATGATTAAAAAGCAGTCCCGCACCAATGGGTAAAATGACCATTTTCATAATATCCCACATCATATGCAAGACGTCAATTTCGACCAACGCTCCGGCCAGAAGTTTCATTAACAAAGGAGTAATGAAAGGGGAAAGCATGGTAGAAATGGCCGTAATGGTGACAGAGAGCGCCAAATTGGCTTTGGCCAAATAGGAGATAACATTGGACGCCATTCCATTGGGCGAGCAACCGATAAGGATAATTCCCGCCGCAATTTCAGGTTCTAAAGGACTCAAACTCGCAAGGGTAAATCCGAGCAAAGGCATAATGATAAAATGACTGGTTACGCCGATGAAAACTCCTTTGGGCATTTTAACCACGCCGACAAAATCCTCAAAACTCATGGATGTTCCCATGCCAAACATGATCAATTGAATCAGCGGCGTGATCAATCCGGTAAATTTAAAGCCATTCCATTCCTGAAAATAGTGCGGATAAAACAGCGCCGTAGTCACAGCGGCAAGAATCATGACAGTATACGTAAAGCCTTTGAGTGCCTCAACCCCTCTGAAACTGATTCCCAGTAAAAGAAAAAAGCTGATAAAAAAAGGGCCCGATGACACCACGTTTCCCGAAAAAACCAAGTATAAGGCCACAAGAAAGCACACCCCCGAAAGGAAAGCCAAAAGTTTATATGGGGTCATATTTATTTGCTTATTTCGGAAGGAGCAATGAGTTTATCAAGCCCCAACGGTCTGCTGATCAGAATCTTTGCCTTTGATTTTTTTCCGCCAAATTTTCCGTCCAGAATGTCTTTTTCGGTAAAACGGGCCATTAAAATTTCACCGTCAAAATCCCGATTATGATCGTAGGAAACATAAATGGTGCCGTCAGGCGCTTGAAAACCATCGGGATAGGAAAGTCCGCGACGCTCGTCCAGCATCAGTCCACCCTTCCAGGTTTTGCCTTCGTCTTCGGAGATATACGCCGTAAGCTTCGATCGAAATTTGGTTTTTTCATTGATCGCTCCATGACGCACAAAGAGTATATTTCCCGATTGCAAACGACGCATCACGTGTCGGGAGCCAATATGTTCCATGTATTTTTGCGGCTCCGACCACGTTTTGCCTTGATCGTTAGAAACGCTTTCCCACATACCGCCAACCGTGCGAGCGGTCATCCAAAGCGTCCCGTCTTTACGTTCAACGACATGGTGCTCATCAAACTGAGCCTGTGGATAGCGCACCCCTCCCCGACGGGTCCACGTCTTACCCTGATCATTAGAAGTATAGACGTTAGCCATTCGTAGCTCATCCAGTTCATGAAATGCTTCTTTGTACGCTTCTTTGATCTTTGTTCTATCCCACAATGATACCGGCAAAAGCCACGTACCATCTTTTAACACAATGGGTTTGTTCAGCGTACATCCATCGGAAAACCTGACCGGCGCAGACCATACAGGATTGGCCGCGTCCGGGTTTTGGCAGGTGGTGTACCAATTACCGTCACGGCCGTCAAACATGGTCATGGATTGGTCAAAGAACAGCCAAAGCTTGCCGCCCGGATCAAGCCAAAGGCATCCCACAACGGTTCTTCTTTTTTCTTTCAACGAAGGATCATGCGGGTCGATCACCATTCGTGGTTTGGACCAGTTTTTCCCGTCGTCATCGCTGGAATTAAGCACAAAAAAAGCATCATCGTTATCTCCGCCCGCTACCCAACAGGCCCAAATACGTCCTTTGGGTGTACGTTCAATACCAATCGTCATTCCATAATCTAACTTGTCATAGTCATAAAGAGGAAGCGGCGAAGTATTGATTTTGGGTGGAACTAACGCCGGATCACCGGTTTTGTTTTGTTGTGTCTGTGCGGTCTGTGTTCCCAAAAATGAAAACACCAATGCAAGGATACCGAAAGTCCAATGGTTGTTATGGAGAAAAATCGTCTTTTTTATCATATCCCTTTACGTAATTAATATCCCGGATTTTGTTCTAATTTCTTGCTGAAATTGGCGTCAATGGCGGTTTGTGGAATGGGCCAGAAAGCATGTTTATCCTGAATGGTCGCTCTGGTATCCGCACGCATATTGTATTTTCGTACTCTTTCCACCAGTTTTCCGGTACGTACCAAGGTTCGGTGGCGAGGTTCTTCCGTAATCAATTCCCGTGCTCTTTCGTCCAAAATGTAATCCAGATCAACTTGGGCCGGTACAACGGGTTTTGCCTGCGCCCGTTCGCGTACTTTATTGATATCTGCGGCCGCTTTCACCAAATCGTTTTTGTACATATAGGCCTCAGCACGAAGCAAATAGGTTTCGGCCAAACGAAACACCATCACATCTTTAAAGGTACGACCGGTGGTATTATTACCTGATTTTCCCACTTTCCCTTCTACTTTTCTAAGTGTTGGGTAAAGCATCTGAAAAGTGTCCAAATTTGCGTAATGGCTTTTGGCAACCATTTTTCGGAAATAAGCAGACGCCGGGTTGGTGTAATAATGATCGCGGCGAATGTTATGCACTGAATTACGGATGTCATTTGACCAGTTATTGCCCCAAAGATTATACAGGAAATAGTTTGTGGGTCGTACCCAACCCACTCCCCGGCCTAAACTATCGACGATCACCATACCGGGCTTGCCATCGGGATCTTTTACATTGATATAAAATGGTGCCCAAGCGCGAAGCAAATAGTTGCCGCTGTTGCCGCCTTGCCCTCCGGGCGTCTGATCTTCAAACTGCCAATTAAAAATGGATTCCAGGTTTCCTGAACTTCGGTTTTGATTTCCATCCTTAAACAGATCCGAATAGACATCACCGGGCAGGTCTTTTTCAGCTCCAAAACGCGTGGTCATCAGCTTGTAGAGGCCGGAGTCAATGACCAACGAAGCACTGGCCACGGCTTTGTCGTATTGTTTTAAACTGATATAAACCTCTGACAATAAATGGTCAGCAGCCGCTTTCACCACTCGTCCTTCGTTGGCTTTCGCAACGGTAGCCGGCAACCATTTAGAGGCAAATTCCAAGTCTTTTCTGGCTGATTCATACACTTCAGCGCGGGTATTTCGCACAAAATCAGTTTTCGGACCTGAGTAGATCGTATCCACGACAGGAACGCCACCGTATAGATTTGCCAAAAAATTATGCGTATAGGCTCTGAAAAAACAGGCTTCGGCAATGATAGCATTTTTCTCCGCCTCGTTGGCCCAAATCTTACTCAATTCGGGTTTATTGGCGTAGACAATGATCGTGTTGGCTTTCAAAAGCATATCCGAATAAGCCCAATCCCAATAGCGCTGAACGCACAATGTGGCCGGGTTTAGATAGGTATCGTAGTTGCGAAAATTAGCCGCTGCATTTTCACCACTGCACGCAATATCGGTACCCATTTGCTGATTGATGTACCACCCGAATGAGTCGAATTTCCCGAGTTCTTCCCGCGCCGACATGTGTAAAGCCGTGATGTAACTCTCAAAGCCCGTTTTTGAAGTCAGTACAATTTCTGAACTTAGGGAGGCCAAGGGTTTTTCATCCAAAAAGTTATCCTCGCAAGAGGTGAAAGCACCGCACAAAGAGATGATCAGTAGCAAAGATACTTTGTACGTTTTGAGGGTAGAATTTACTATATTTTTCATACTGTTTTTATCGCTTTCGATGGTTTAAAATCCAATATTCAATCCGAGTGTCAAACTTCTGGGCATAGGGAATCCTTTTGCCGTTCCACCGCTTTCGGGGTCAGTGCCCAACCAATCAGTAAACGTTGCCAGGTTTTTGGCACTGGCAAACACCCTTGCATTGGCCAGTTTTGCCTTATTTAAAACGGCTTTCGGCACATCGTATCCCAAAGACACATCCTGAATCCGTATGAAATTTCGGCTTAGGTAATAATTGTGCAAGTAAGGATTGGGATACCCTAAAGACGGACGTGTGGTAGATTTATTCTCCGGAGTCCACCAACCGGCATCAAGGCGGTTAACCGGACGGTTAGGATAATTGCCCGAACCGGACAGGAAGTATTCAATATCAAGTTCATTTAAGGTAGAAATCCACCCTTGCATGGCATTAATGAAGATAGAGAGGGAGAAATTGTTATAACTGAAAGTATTCGTTATTCCCCATCTGACTTTGGGTTGTCCCATCTGTCCGATGATCGTTCGGTCGTTGGCGGCGGTTACTTTTCCGTCTCCATTCAGGTCTTTCAGGCGCACGTATCCCGGTTTAAAACCGGAGGGAATCTCATCTCCCTGTTGATAAATACCATCAAAAACATAGTCATAGGCAACATTCATCGGCTGGCCGATAAACCATTTATTACCAAGATCGTCGTCTTCCACTCCGTCACCATTGGTATCGGATTGGTATAGGTGCACGATCTTATTTTTGTTCGTTGAAAGAACAATGTTAGTGTTCCATTCAAATTTACCTTTTCTAAGGTTGGTTGAATTAAGTGTAATTTCAAACCCTTTGTTGTTGGTAGCACCCAAATTTGTCCAAACCGAATTGTAACCGGTCATGGTAGGTAATGAACGTTCGACGAGCAAATTCTTGGTATTCATATTGTACACTTCGAAAGTCCCGCCCAAACGACCTTTAAAAAGCTCAAAATCAACGGCAGCATTAGCGGTATAGGTCGTTTCCCATTTCAGATCCGAGTTGGCCATAGATGCCGGATATACCCCCAGAGAAGAAGCCCCACCATCGCCAAATACATAACGAGTAGTAGCCGATAAACTCAACGATTGGTAAGGACTAATGGCCTGATTACCAACCGCTCCGTAAGACACCCTTAGCTTAAGCATGTCAACGAAGGGAACCGTTTCCATAAATTTTTCTTCGGAAACAATCCAAGAGAGTGCGCCGGAGGGGAATGTGGCGTATTTATTATTGGCCGCAAAAACCGAACTCCCATCCCGACGAGCGGTGAGCGTAAGCAGGTATTTATCTTTTAATCTGTAATTCAGTCGCAGCATCGAAGACACACCATCCGATATACCCGCCGAAGAAGTATTGGTCAAAATCCCTCCCAATCCCAGATTGTTCCACCCTAAGGCATCCGAAGAAAGTTGAGACGCATTGGATGTAGTAGATTCAAATCCCAAATGATTTCTGCCGTATAATAACGTAGCATCAAGCGCGTGATTTGCATTGAATCGGTGATTATAGGTAAGGATATTTTCAAGCACCCAGTCAAAATCTTCCCGGTTAAATTTGCTTGCCGTGGTGGTATTTCCGGCAAAATGTTTGTCCTGTCTGAAAAAATTATAATTGTGCTGCCATCTGTAATTGGGCGAATAGTTGATTCGATACGCTAATCCCTCAATTTGAGGAATACTGAAAAGGGCATAGAAGTTGGCAAACAGGTTATTATAAATTTCTTCATTAGAGGTCAATAAAGCACTTCTGATGGGATTGTTAGAAATCTGATCTTCGGGCACGAGCCATTGCGTAGGCTCTCCATCTTCGTAAAATGCCGTTCCGTAAGGGCTGACACTGTAGGGCGAATCTGCTTCTTTTCCGGAAAGATCGCGGCGAATATAAGTAGCATTAAAACCGACAGTCAACCATTTGGCCAAGTTATTTTCAATATTGGTCCGAAACGACAAACGTTTTTGATTGTCATTGAATATCAACCCTTTTTCGTTGGTCAAAGAAGCCGAAACATAGTAATTTGTTGTATTCGTGCGGCCCGATATATTCAGATCATATGAATTAATTCGCGCGTTTTGTGACACCAAATCCCAAGGGTCAATGGTTTTGCCGTTTTCATAATTTGTTAATTCGGAGGGCTGCAAATACGATTTGATCTGAGCGGGATCATAAGTAAGGCCGGCTACCTGACGGTAGTCAAGTATTTTTTGAAGGTATCGTTCGGGGGTGAGCAATTTTACTTTATAACTAAAATCAGAAACGCCGCTGAACATATTGAGTCGAATGGTGGGTTTTTCGGTTGTTCCCTTTTTGGAAGTAATAAGCAGCACCCCATTGGCGGCTCTTGAACCATAAATGGCCGCTGCACTGGCATCCTTCAACACTTCCATGGATTCAATATCGGTGGGATTGATATCCGACAGGTTGCCATTAAAAAATATACCATCCAGTACAATGAGCGGATTATTTCCTCCGCTCAAAGAGCGCGGCCCCCGCACTAAGATGCTGCCGTTTTGTCCGGGGCGCCCATTATCGGTAAATTGTACACCAGCCACACGCCCCCGCAATGATTGCGTAATGTTTGTATTAGGCAGGTTCTCGGTTTGCTTCATGTCCACTTTTGTCACGGCACCCGTCACATAGCGTCTGGATTGCGTTCCGTAGCCCACTACGACCACTTCGTCCAGGACCTTCTGATCAACGCGTAAGGTTATATCAAGCGTAGAATTGTTGCCGACATCAATCGTTTGCGGCAGATAGCCCACAAAACTGACGACCAATTGAACGTCCTGCTCGGGAATACTGAGTTCGTATTTCCCGCTGGCGTCGGTGGTAGTTCCTCGTTGCGTGCCTTTAATGATCACATTTACACCGGGCAGCGGTGCGTCATTTGCCGCATCTTTTACCATCCCGCGAATCATCCGGTCGGCCGCAGCAGAATTGGCAAACGCACCGGAAGAAGGTAGAGTTATAACAATGAAGGCAATTTGCAACAACCTTATTAATACAGTGTTACAGAAAATTTTTGATGTTTTTAGAGGGTTTATCATAGTTTCATTCGGTTAGAATACTTGAACCATTATGTGATTGCAAATTTCCCCGAAACCCTCTAAAACCCCGTTCAATTTATTATCCACTGTGTATGTAAATTTATCATATCACTATTTGAGGGATTTTTATAAAATTACCGTCTACGTGAATTGCTGATCTTATATAGCCGTTATTGCCTCAAAAACGATATAAATTGAATTCTTGAAGCATCTGCGCCGATTTTTGTTGTATTTTGTGATAAAATATAATTATTGTAAAATTGTTGGTAGGTATACTCTAAAATAAAAGTTTAGCTGACTATGAAACCTCAATTTTATTTGGTGCCCAGAGATATCCTAAGTTCTCACTTATCGCGCCACCACACACTTCCTAATTTCGGGACTGTGTGGCACTATCATCCGGAATTGGAACTTCATTATATAGTAAGGGGCGAAGGCGTGCGGTTTGTAGGCGACAATGTCAGTAATTTTAATGCCGGAGAACTGCTTTTATTGGGAGAGAATCTACCTCATATGTGGCGCTGTAATGAGCAGTATTTCAGGCAGGACCCCAACGTTACGGCCGAAGCAGTCGTTGTTCAGTTTCTGCCTGACTTTATGGGGAAAGATTTTCTGAAGAAGCCTGAATCGGGTACGATCCTGAGTTTATATGATAAGGCAAAAGCAGGGTTGGTGATTTCGGGAACTACGCGCGAAAAACTTATCCCTTTAATGCTCAAATCTGCCAAAACGGCCGGCTTGGGAAGATTAGTTGTGATTTTATTGATGCTGGAAATACTTTCCGAAAGCGACGAAATGCACCCGATCTCAACGAAAGACTCTCTATATAATTTCAGTAAAGAAGAAACAGAACGACTCAATAAAGTCTACAATTATACACTCATCAATTATAAAAAAGACTTAACACTGGAAGAGATTGCTTCGGTGGCCAACCTGAGCGTTACTTCTTTTTGTCGGTATTTTAAAATGATGACGAAGAAGACCTTTCACGATTTTTTAATAGAGATTCGGATCAGTCATGCCCAACGAATGTTGGTAGAAGACAGCAGCATCACGACAGAGGCGGTTTGTTTTGAATGTGGTTTCAACAATCGCTCTAATTTCTTCGGGCATTTTAAACGGATCACGGGCCTTACGCCGGTTGAGTACAAACGTAAGTGCCATTTTGTACAAATTCCGCAAACGAGTTAACCGTGATTTAGATCATATCTGAGTCATTAATTTGCAAATTGTAAGCTAAGAAGTTATTTTTCATTCGTCGATACAGGCTCTACGCCAAACCAGTCAAAATCTGCATAGCCGGAATCGTTGATCTGGGTGGTGCGGGTGCAGTAAATCCCCATTTTAGCGCCAATCCAACGTCCCGGTTCTGCCTGAAATTCAGCGCCTGCTTTGGTAAAACTCTGCCCATCAAGGCTATAACTGAATTGACACTTGGCACCTTTGATTACCTGAACACGGAGATAAATCGGCGTATTTGGGGTGATGCGGGTGATTACCGTTTCCTCTTCCGGTTTACCGTCTGCTGCTTTTTTACAAACCGCATGCACCAACGAAAGACCGTCTTTACTGCTCTTTAGGGCCAAACCTGCATAACTCAATCCCATGACAATAAGGCCCGCCTTTTCATTCTCCAAACGTGTATTTGGTTTGAACAAAACTTTGGTGGTAGCCATAAACGACTCCGTTGGAAACTTTTGAAGTAAAATGTTCGGAACATCCCAACTGTTTTTGGTGTCCTCCGGTACTTTGTAGGAATAGAGTCGTAAAAATCCCTGATTGCTGGTAGTATGCCAAACGCCTTTGGGATTGGCCTGCCATTGCCATTGCAGCCCCAATTGCATAGCATCAAACTCATCGGATTCGGGCGGAGTGGCGATAGGATACATTTTTCCAACATTCGGTTTTTTGTAAGTAATCACGGGTTCTCCTTTCCCGTCGTTATCGCTGTCTGTGCCGATGACCGGCCAATCATTTACCCATTTCATCGGTTGCAGGTGTACTACCCGTCCATACGCCCCTTTGTCCTGAAAATGCAGAAACCAATCCTCACCCGTCGAGGTATTGACCCAAGCGCCCTGATGTGGGCCATTGATTGGGCTTTTGCCTTGATCCATGACTACTTTCCGCTCGTAAGGCCCGTAAATATTTTTAGAACGCAACACCAATTGCCAACCCGTAGAAACACCGCCCGCCGGGGCAAAGAGGTAATAATAGCCATTGCGTTTATAAAACTTAGGGCCTTCAATGGTGGGGTCGGTTTCGTGCCCGTCGTACACGATTACTCCTTCATTCGTCACTTTTGTACCGTCGGCATTCATCTTTTTTACTGTAAGAATGCTTTTGATTCCTGCCCGGCTACCAGCCCATCCATGAGCCAAATAGACCTGCCCGTTATCATCCCACAACGGACACGGATCGATCAACCCTTTGCCGCCTTCCACCAACACAGGTTCTGACCAAGGTCCTGCGGGATTTTTGGCTTTGGTCAGGTAAATACCAAAATCGGGGTCGGGGTAATAAATATAGAATTCATTGTTATGGTAACGAATAGCCGGTGCCCACACACCATTGCCATGCTGCGTTTTTTCAAAATGCTCAAAAGGCGGCTGACGCTTGAGCGCATGACCGATCAACGTCCAATTCACCAGATCTTTGGAATGCAAAATGGGTAACCCCGGAATAGCATCAAAACTGGAAGCGGTCATGTAAAAATCATTGCCGACCCGACAGGCATCCGGGTCAGAGTAATCAGCGTCCAATACGGGATTTTTATACGTGCCGTTTCCTAAATCGGAAACCCAGACTTTTGAAACGGCCGCTTTTTCCTGTGCTTCCCCAGCCATCGGAAGGATTGCAAGTGCTAAAATACTTGCCACAATTTTCAGAACAGTCATTGAAAGAATATTACAAAAGTTTGTTACATGATTCGCCTGTTGTTTGACCCCATCCGGGACGGCCGTCCGTCCCGGATGGGGTCAAACAACATAATGCGAATTAGTCCAGAGTAACTAATTATATACCCAAGTCTATCATTATTTAAAAGGAATGGGTTTTACAAACTCCGTTTCTTTGAGCCATGCTTCCAACAACTCAAGCCACAGATCAGTAGAGCCGGGATTATTGTCGAGTCGAATACCATGCCCGCCCTGAGGAAAAATATGCAGACTGGCTTCAATTGACTTCGCAAGTAACGCCTGATAAAACAAGACGCTATTTTGCACTTTTACGGTTTTGTCGTTGGAGGCATGGACAATAAAGGCAGGAGGCGTAAAGGAAGAAACCTGCAATTCAGCCGAATAGTTGACTATATTGGCTTTGGTGGTATCAGCTCCCAAAAAGTTTTTTTTGCTGCCCGGATGTGCTTCTTTACCCATCGTAATCACGGGTGAAAGCAAGACCATAAAATCGGGGTGAAAACTGAATTTATCCAACGAGTCTTTGATGGCTGACTCGTCTTTTGTATGAGTTCCCAAGGTGGCCGCTACATGGCCACCGGCACTGATGCCCATCACGCCGATTTTATCGGATTTAATGTTCCATTTGGCAGCATTGGCTCTTATCCAACGAATGGCTCGCTGCGCATCCTGCACAGGACCAATTTGCTTATCTATCAGGTCTGCCTGATGCGGTAGGCGATTGATCAACACAAACACATTGACACCCAATGTATTGTACCATTTGGCAAAATTGAATCCATTGTAAAAATGAGAAAGGCGCTCGTACCCACCGCCCGGGCAAATTAAAATCGCCGTTCCCGTATTCTCTGCTTTGGCTACCAGAAAAGCATACATTCCCGGCGTAGCCACTCGCCAAATACGTTCGTTGTAGAGACTGTCCGTTACCTTTTTACCATTGTAATTAGGTTTCTTCCCCTGCGGCCAAAGCGGAATAAACTCCTGCGCTTTAAGAGAGCGGGAAAACAGTACGCCGACAAAAATGAAGATAAAGGCTTTTTTCATTTTACTTTCCGGGAATCCATTCAACGGCTTTCGAACCGTTTGAGAAAATAGTTGCCACTGTGTATTGTCTGGCTTCTTTGTCGCTGAGTTGTTTGCTCCAGCTGACTCGTTTGTCGGCAAGAGCGCCTTCCCCCGTTGATTTATATTCAGCATACAAAGTCGTTTTTTCGTTGTTGGTATTACCCCAATTGTCCCAGCCTGCCGGTAAAATATGATTTCCCATTTCGGTTCGAATAAAAAGGGTCTTGGCGTTGGGTCGCCACGGCCGTCCCAAGTAAACCTTTCGGGCGGCAGGATCGGCAACCAGTTTACAATCGAAAAACACAAAACCGTACGACTGATACTCCGGTGTGGCAGCGGCCGTGATGAACGAATCGGATAAGCTTTTAATGGTGCAGGATTGAAAAACAGCGATAGATTTGCCGAAAATAAAATCCGTTGTTCCTTCAATAAAACAGTTTTCGTAATACTGACGGCTGCCTTCCTTAGCGGCATAAAGAGTGTCTTGGTTGCCCAACAGAGCGCAGTTTTTACACACAAAACGATCGCCTTCCACATGCAATGCCACGGCTTGCCCGACACGCCCGGCGGTATTGCGAATCGTGAGATTTTCCATAACAATATCAGGCGCATCGACCAACACGGTGTATGACGTATAAGTACTGAATTTGTCTTTTCCGGTCGCATCTTTTCCATTGGAATAAGGTTTTCCCGAAAAGTCATCGCTGGTAATGATAACCCCTTCTTTGCTTTCGCCGATGATGTGAATATTGGGTTTCCACGAAGGAATGACCAGTTTTTCGGCATATACACCATTCTTAACATGGAGCGTTACGCGCACCTGCGAATGATCGCGAAAACTGTTAACGGCTTCCTGAATGGTTTTAAAATTACCGCTTCCGTCCTGAGCTACTGTAAACTCAGTGGGATACGTGACCGGTGCCGCAGATTTTGACTGCGCAAACGCACCGACTGCCCACGTCAGCAGACAAAAAGAGAAAAGGATTTTAAACATTGAGAAATTCTAAAATACAGGTTTAACCATCATTTTGCCGCCGACAGGATCAATTGTTTTTCCAACGCCCCTTGGCCAAATTCTGCCTTAGTGTGCGCTTTGGTCAGGTCTGTATTTTTCACGTTGATATCCTCGCTGCGTTGCCCGCTCACGGAAAATAAAACTTCGGCAATGGTGCCGTATTGAATACCGTCAAACGTCAGGTGATGACTGTTCACAATTAAAATCACCGGCTTGGTTTCTTTCGGGATCAGTTGCACTTTTTCCAGATGGATTCCGCTTGCGTCGGTCAGTTCAATTCCTTTATCCGTTTGCAAAACCAAGTTCTTCATGGTAATATTTTGAACCGTCATTTCGGGTAAACCACGAATAAACACACCCTTTTTGGCGCCGCTACAGACAATATTCTCAAACTTCATATTTCGAAAAATGGGAGTACCTTCATTCACAACGGGGCGTTCATCGCGCTCACCGTCGGTAGCGAATTTGACGAAATAATACATATCGAAGAAAATCGCTTCCTGCGCAATGTCTTTCATGAATATATTTTTCGCATAAATATGTTCCACCACACCGCCCCGACCGCGTACTGATTTAAAACGTAGCCCTTTGTCGGTACCCATAAATGTACAGTCATAGACAAAGATATTACGGGCACCGCCGCTCATTTCACTTCCTACCACAAAACCGCCGTGACCGTTGTAGACCGTATTGTTTCGGATAACGCCATTTTCAGTAGGCATTCCACGTTTGCGTCCTTCTTCATCTTTGCCCGATTTGATACAAATGGCGTCGTCACCAACATCAAGTGTACAGCCTTCGATCAGGAAGTTTTTGCAGGATTCGATGTCCATTCCATCGCCATTGTGGGCATATTCGGGATTTTTAACGGTCAGATTCCGCAGCGTAAGATCCTGACACATCAACGGATGCAGACACCACGCCGGTGAATTCTGAAACGTTACGCCTTCCAACAATACTTTTTTACAATTGGTCAACACCAACAAATTTGGTCTCAGAAAGTCTTTCATATCGGCAAAATCCTGTGGCGATTTGCCGGGAACCAACAACATACTGCGGTTTTCGGTACTTGCTTTTTTGAATTGTTCACTTGGATACCACGTTTTTCCATCGTCTTTCAAAACGCCGCCCGAAGCTATTTTTTCTTTCCATTGCGTCTCGGTCAACTGCGATTTATGAACCGCCCGCCATACATCGCCATTACCATCTACCATTCCCTGTCCGGTAATGGCCACGTTCTCCAGATTTTTCCCCGAGATCGGCGATTGATTCCGAGCTGCCGCTTTACCCTCATACACACCTTCTACCAACGCATATTGGCTTTTATCGGTCGTGAACAAAAGTGTTGCCGCTTTTTTCAGGTGCAGATTGACGTTGTTTTTCAATTCAATCGGCCCGGTCAGCCACAATCCACCTGGAACAAGTACTACTCCCCCGCCCTTCCGGCTGCAATCGTCAATGGCTTTGTTGATAGCTTGCGTATTTAACGTAATTCCGTCAGGTTTTGCCCCGAAAGTCAGGATGTTAAATGTATCTTTCCGAAAAATTGGTTGAGCAATTTTAGGCAGGTTGTCCCAGCTGTACGTCGAAGTATTTTGCGCAAGAAGTGGAAACTGAGCTACGATAACAACTGCTGTCAGCAGGATTATAAGCTTTTTATTCATATACATTCATTAATGTAGAGTTGGACTTCTCCGAAGTCCATGAACGTCTTTCGTATTGATTTACTACAAAGGTTGCACCTCTCCGAGGTAGTAGTTAGTCTATTTTCCGGCACATTAATTAACATTGTAACCGATTCGGAGATTCTCCCGAACCGATTACTTTTTAGAAAAGACTTTCCAAGTTTTAAAAACTTGGAAAGTCTCAATTTTCGGCAGACTATTGATACCCGGCGTTTTGCTTAAATTCCGTCTTATTCGTTACCGCATCCAGTTGCGTTTGCGGAATAGGACGTAATACATGGTAATCCTGCAAATTCACCGCATTATCAGGGGCATACGCACGAATGCGTTCCAGTAGTTTACCCGTCCGTTTCAGATCAAACCAACGGATCTGCTCTCCCGCCAATTCGCGGGCGCGTTCGTCCAAAATAAAATCAAGTGTCATGTCAGCAGCCTTTACCTGCATCGCGGCAGCCTTTCCGGCTTTGGCGGCGCGGGTACGCAAAACATTGATGTAATCGGCGGCAGCCTGATTGTTGCCTAATTTCATCTGCGCTTCGGCAGCAATCAAATAAACTTCGGCCAAACGAATCACAAACACATCACGGGCGCTTTGAGCTTCGTTCAGGCTGGCGCGGGTAGCGTCCATGAATTTTGAAAGCGTAGGATACCGAAGATTATCCTTTACCGTACCATTGGCATTGTATATTTTGCTGCGGTCGTAAGTCTGGTATTTGCGCGTAGCTTCGAACGCATCAGGAATTTCTTTTCGAGTACAAACAACGGCTGTGTCACCCAAACTCATCCCCGCCGGGCGAGAAGTGGAATTGGCCAACCAAGCCTGCATAAACGATCCGTCGTAGCGGTTGTCGTCGTCGCTGTATAAGTCCAGTAAGAAACGCGTAGGCATGTAGCGGTTGAAGGGGCGTCCGTTAACAATATCACGGATCATCCCGGGACGGTCGTCGTATTTCATCAAAAACAACAAATGTCCGCTGTTACTGCCCCGGCTGTGGCCGTAAGGGTTGAAGGTTGAGTTCACCAAGTCGTTCAACGCCAAGTTCACAGAGTAATCCACAACATAAATCGCTTCTTTGGTTTTCAGGTTGCTCATTTTCCAGAGATCGGCATAATTGGTTTCCAACTTATAGGTGTTGCTTGCCAATACCGCCTGCGCCATTTCCAAGGCTTCTTTGTTCATTCCTCTGGTCAAATACATACGCGCCAAAAAGGCCTGAGCTGCTCCTTTGGTCACCTTTCCGTATTGCGGCTGCGTCACGGGCAAATTGGTTGCCGCATATTTCAAGTCCTCAAAAATCTGATTGTAAATGGTTTCAACGGGTGTACGATTGGCCGTAGACACAATGCCGTTGGTTTCTTCGGTCGTAAAGTGTACACCTCCCCACGTTTCTACAATGTGCCAGTAGTAAAAGGCGCGCAGGAATCGCAACTCTCCTTCCCGAATCGGGCGCAGCGTAGCCGACAAACCTGCTTTGTCAATGCGGGCGATGCCGCCGTTGCACAAATTGACCGCTGCATAAAATTCGCGCCAAATGCTGGTCAAGGCACCGTTGCTGCCCTGAAGGTTCAGGTATTGGGTTAGGTCACGATATACTTCCCCGGCACCGCTTGTCCAAATATCGGTTCCCGTTTCGGCAATGTTGTATCCTTCTTCTTTGCCGTACCACCAACGTTGATAGGTATAAGCGGCATTGACCAATGTTTCAAATCCTTCGGGGGTTGTATAGACCGTTTCGGCGGTCAGGCCGCTGGGGTTGTATTCTTCCAGAACATTCTCGCATGAAGCAAAAGTGAGCAGGAACAATAGAAAAAATCCCGTTCTTTTAACAAAATATAAGTTCATGATACGTCAAAGTTTTGAGTTAGAAATTGGCATTCAAGCCGAACACGTAAAGCTTGGTCATCGGGAAGTTTTCCGAACCGCCCCGCTCCGGATCATAGTTCAGCTTGGTGAACGTTACCAGGTTTTTACCCGTCACATATACCCGAATGCTGCGAATCACTTTTGACCGCAATACGTTGGCAGGAATGTTGTACGCCAACGTCACGTTCCGAATACGGGCGTACGATCCGTTTTGGTAGCCCAGCGTAGAGAGATACTTCAAGCCTCCGTTTTTGTTCGGACGCGGATACGCATTGGTCGGATTCTCAGGCGTCCAATAATCCAAACCGGCTGTGCTGTTACCTACGGCCTGTGCATCAAAACGAGCATAACGATCTGAGTTGATCATTTGCCCCACGCGAGCATACAGGAAGAAATTCAGATCAAAGCCCTTGTATTTGATGGTGTTATCAAATCCACCGCTCCATTTAGGTCGCGGATTTCCCAAAATAACCCGATCATTGACCGCGTCTATTTTTCCATCTCCGTTTTGGTCTTTTACTTTGATCTCGCCCGGCAATTGGGTTGGAGAAAGTTTCGCAGCTTGGTCAGCTTCGGAAGTTTGCCAAATGCCCAGTTTTTCGTAATCGTAATACACGCTGATAGGGTAGCCGATGAACCAACCGTTACCGATGTCATTGCCGCCGGTCACCAATTCCGTGATCTCTTCTTTGTTTTTAGAAAATGTAAGGTTGCTGGTCCACGTAAAGTCAGAAGTACGGACATTGGTACTTCCCAATGAGACCTCCACGCCTCGGTTACGCGTTTTACCAATATTTTGCTTTACGGTAGTTACACCGGTCGTTGGAGGCAAACCTCTATCTAACAATAGATCAGAAGTGCGCGTGTCATAATAGTCGATGGAGGTATTGATACGACCGTTGAGCAACCCAAAATCCAGTCCAAGGTTTTTGGTATTTGACAATTCCCACCCCAATTCCGTATTTCCTACGTTACGGGAAAACGTATAGGCAGGAGCCGCTACTTCATCATAGCCAAAAGCCAAACGGGTCAGCGTTGTTTGGGTGGCGTAAGGGCCTGAGGGGTCGTTTCCGGCTACACCGTAACTTACCCGCAATTTCAGGTCACTCAAGCCTTTGATATTTTGCATGAATTTCTCTTCAATGATCCGCCACGCAAATGCTGCCGAGGGGAAGAACGTCCATTTGTTGCCCGGTGCCAATTTAGACGAACCGTCTTTCCGCGCGGTCAATGTCAACAAATAACGATCTCTGAATGTATAGTTTAACCGACCTGCGTACGAAACCAAACTGTTTTTGGAATATTCTGAATTAATCTTAATCTCTTCGGTAGCACTTCCCAGTGAATAAAACAGTTGTGAAGGCAATAACTGATTTACCCCTGAAGCCGATACGTTGTCGGAAGCATTGCCTACATAACTGGCAATTCCCGTAAGTGTAATCGCATGTTGTTCAACGTTTTTCTGGTACGTAAACACGTTTTCCCAGTTCACACTGCGGCCGTTGGAAGCGTTATAGGTAGCCAAAGATTTGCCCGTTAAAGAGCGATCAATGGATTTAGGGGATGAATAAGCCCCGTTCCGCGCCGAGCCTAAATTTACACCCACTGTACTTCTGATGGTTAATCCTTTGATGGGAGTCAATTCCAAATAGCCGTTGGTCAACACCCGCGTCGTGCGGATAGAATTAGTGAACACATTCGGTTGCTCATCTGCCAAGGGATTAGCCGTTTGGCCATCCAACATGAGGAAGTTAAAATTGCCGTTGGCGTCATACAACGAGCCAAGCGGACTGATCTTATTGGCCTGATTGAGCGGATCTCTGCGAACACTTTGATCGTAATAGGTGATCTGGCTTTGCAACCCTACTTTCATCCAATCGTTGAGGGTATAATCCACGTTCAAACGACCGGTATAACGTTTGATCTCATCCAGTTTCAAAATTCCTTTTTCGTTGTAATAGTCTACTGAAATATACGATTTGAGGCGATCCGTACCTGCACGTACGCCCACCTGATAGTCTTGTTGCAAACCGTTATGAATCAATTCGTCCTGATAATCAGTCCAAATTCCTTTCTGCAACGCATCATATTCTGCCACGTTTGTAAAAATGGAAGGATCATCAGCAGGGCTTTTCCAAATCCCGGCAGCGCGCCAGGCTTCGCGTTTCAAGTCACGAAATCCATTGATATCCATTGCTTTAGGATACATCGTCACTTGCGAAACACCCGAATAGGCATTGAAAGAAATATCAGGCTTTCCGGTTTTTCCTTTTTTAGTGGTGATCAGAATTACCCCGTTAGCGCCGCGTGAACCATAGATCGCAATGGAAGAAGCATCTTTCAACACATCCATGGTTTCGATGTCGTTGGCATTGATGTCTTCGAGGTTACTGTATTGAATACCGTCTACAATAATGAGGGGAGAATTGTTGCCACCAATGGAACGGTTTCCCCGAATCCTGATATTTACCCCGGCACCGGCCTGACCGCTGCTGCGGGTAATATCCGCGCCGGCAATTTTACCCTGCGCCGCTTCCAACACGTTGGCCGTAGGAACTTCTTTCAATTGTTCGCTCTTCAACTGAACTACCGAACCGGTCAGGTCTTTTTTACGGACCGCGCCATAGCCGATCACCACTACTTCGTCCAGTGCGTTCACGTCAGGAACCATTGAAACAGAGATCGAAGTTCGCTGTCCAACCGCCACATCCTGACTCTGATACCCCACGAAGGAAAACGTCAATGTAACATTATTGCCGTCCGGCAGGGCCAATTGAAAGGCTCCTTTTGCGTCGGTGGTAGCGCCGCGATTTGAGCCTTTGACAACCACATTCACGCCCGGCAAAGGCGCATTTTTCTCGTCAATCACTAAACCCGTTATTGTACGATCTATCGAAGAACCGGCAGGCTCAAGTGCCCCGGTTTGCTCCTCTTCTTCATTTTCGAGCACGATCTGCCCGCCTACCATTCGGTAGGTCAATTTGATGGGTTTCAGCAATTCGATCAGCGCTTCATTTAATGGTTTATCACTGATATTGACACTCACAAGTCGATCCGCTTTTATCGCTTTTGAGCTATAAACAATCCGAACGGCTGTTTGCTTTTCAATTTGTGTCAATACATTGCGAAGCCGTTGCCCTTCTACTTTCAGGGTAACGGGCCGACTCATTATTTCCTGAGAATGACCGTCGAAAGCAAACGAGATGCCTGCTCCTGCGATCATTAGGAAAAGTTGGATAATGGATAGATTCATAAGCCGCAAAAATGTTTTTGTGTGCCGACGATGCAGGCAGCTTATTAGTAAAGGTTTTGTTTTTTTCATACCTTTAATGGTTTTGTTAGATGGAAAATCGACAAAATAATCCTTCCTCTCGGGACACGATTCGCGGTCTGCCCGATCAGGTTGGCAATTCATTGGCGCCGGTTCGTGTTGGTAGCATGACCGGCGTCTTTTCAGTAAATAAGTGGCATTAAATGGGTTGGTGTCTTTTCATGAGAATTGAGGTTTAGTGAAGGTTATCGGTTTACTATTGATACTTATTCGTTACAGCCTTTCCCACTGATCAAAATGGTCATTCCCTGTACTTCATACTTTGATTTCAGCGCCGCACAGATGATCTCCAACTGCGTATACAAGGGTTGACCGGTCAGATCTGCGGTCAACGGGCAATTATTTTGTTGCTCGTTTTCAACTTCGATGGCAATACCATACGCCTGTTCGAGTCGTTCCAACACTTCTGATAAGGGAGCGTCGTCAAACCGAAAAGTCAGTTCCTGTTTATCGACTTCGGGCGTTTGAAGAATCACCGGTTTTTCAACGAGTCCCGTTACAAAGTGTTTCTCTTCATCAAAGTAAGTAACTGCCTGATTCGGATTGAGTATCACACCGTTAGTGGCGGTCTGCTTTTCTTTGGATTGCTGATAAACGGCCACTCGCCCCGTTACTACTTCCACCCGAACTTCCTGGGTAGCAGCCTCTGTGCGAATGAAAAAACTGGTGCCCAATACTTTCGTTACGACCTCTCCTACATGCACATAAAAAGGGCGGGAAGGCATCTTTTGAACAGAGAAAAAGGCATCGCCACTCAGGTATACAACCCGTTTGTCAGAAGAAAAACGTTGGGGATACTTTATTGAGCTATGAGGTTCCAGTCGCACCTCACTTCCATCTTCCAAACGGATAAGTTGTGACTTGGCATCCGTATTTGTACGCTCGATCCAATCCGAAGCCGTTGGGGTAACCAACGAATTCAGAGACCATGTATCCTCCATCAATTGCTGCGTAAAAAACCAACCTCCGAGCAAAAGTACCGCGGCGGCAATTCCTGCCCAACGATAAATCAATGACCTTAACGGCCGGATTCGTTGCGGTGAGGTCGGCTCTTCAGTCTCCATATTAGACTGAATATGATTCCAGAGGCGAGCCTCCAGTTCATCCATATCAATGTTTTGTCCTGATTCGCCTGTTTCAGCTTCCAGCAGCCCATACCAATGCTCGACAAAGGTTTTTTCTTCCGGAGTACATTCTCCCCGAAGGTATTTCTGTAAGAGTTGACCGAAACTCTTTCTGCTCATAGCTTTATTGCGTGGTTTACATTGTATAAGTCAGGCAATGGGGCAAACAACCGCAAATGCTTTTACTTTTTATACAAAAAATACAACGAACGTGGCAAATAAATCTAAAAATTCTTTGTAAAATCCTATGAGAAGAAAACAATAAAAATGCTTGGCAGAAGATAATTGCGCAGGTAGATACGCAGGGATTTGATGGCTTGACTAAGGTGGTACTCAACCGTTCTTTCAGGAACTTTCAAGGTAGTTGATATTTCTTTGACCGATTGGTATTCCAACCGATTCATTCGGAAAATTCGACGTGTTTTTTCGGGAAGATCGTTTAATTGCTGTTCTACGGCGTTCATCAGTTCATCCAACTCCATTTGCTCATCGGTCGAGGAAGATGCCTCGCTGAAATGAACATAGGCATAGTCAGCATAGCGTTCCCGAATCATTACCGATTTAATATGGTTGATGGCAGCGTACCTGACCGAAGACAAAAGATAAGCCTCCAGGCAATCAACCTGTAAGGAATTTCGGCGCTCCCATAATCGGAGAAAAATATCCTGTATGATTTCTTCCACCACATCCGGCGACTGAATCTTACGGACAGCAATACTATACAGTCTCTTCCAGTAACGCTGATAAATCTCTCGAAACGCCTTGTCATCTCCGGTTCGCAGGTAGATGAGCAGCATTTCGTCGGATAAAGATTTATAATTCACAGCAGAAAAGGATAGATTGTTAACACTCGGAAAAGTAGCCGCAATTGGAACAGCATTACATTGTATGTCGAAAATCCCCCTATTTATTGAACTTAACAAACAAAATATTGTCTTTTTTTATGCAATCGTTGCCGGGAACGTTGCCAATCTCATAAAATAATCTAACAAATACTTCAATATCTTCAACAAAAGGCGGCGTTGACTTTATCTGTGCTGTATGTCCTTCGGCACGCTTACACAGGTGTTTTAGCGGATATTACAAAAAAAGTCTTCTTTCTCACTTACCTTTTGCTTTCTCATCGGATAAAGAAATATCCAATCAAAAAAGCAATTAAGACGATGAGAACACTAACTACGCTACTCTTTGCTTCAGCATTACTTGTTGCAGTAACAACCTGCTCATTTGCACAAACAACCTATAACCCCTCCTGCTACTCCAACGCCCACGGATGGACGGTTACTAAAGTAGAACGCTATGATAATCGTACGTTGGTATACCTCAGCGTTTATTCTCACACGGAAGAAAAATTCTTCTTTCATCCAACTATGTACATCGAAAATTATGACAATCTATACGACCGCAAGCTGAATATAAGATCAGTATACAATAACCGTTTGGATACATGGTACACCATCCCCTCTAAAACTCAATATGATTTTGTGCTTGAATTCCCGCCCATACCCGGTCATTGGTCCAACATAAACCTGAAAGAGCCGGCGTCTACTCAAGGATATACTTCGTGGTACTGGACTTACATTTCATTAAATGAGCCTTCCACGAATCGATTGAAAATAGACAACTTTTTTCTTCATTATGGCATAGGCTTTCTGGCAGGAGCCGCCCACCCGTTTGACACTTACCAAAAATGTGTCTATACTATTGACTACAATCAAATTATCCTGACAATCTACTACAACGGCGGATATCACACCAAACTAACTATTCGGAAAAAAGATGGTTTTCTGACGTTTACAAGAAGTGACACAACAGACAATAATTGCGATTTATGCAGTCCCTTTTTAAGTGTATATCTCCTGAAACAGGCTGCCATGAACCAAGATAATTTTAACCAACATCAATCCGCATTTCAACAACACCTCGGAAAGCTGATAAATGACATGAATGGATATGATGTAGCATCGTTTATATTAACTCTGATGTGGTTGGGGCAAAGCTAAAAGAAAGAATAGTTGGCAGAAACAATCTGACAGGGAAAAAAGTATCTTTGCCTAACTATCATTTCTCACGTTAGAATGGCAAAACGCATTACCTTTTCCAGCCAATCCGAACTGTTTGAAGCACTTACAAGCAACGACCAAAGGCAACAAAATCGCGGATTTGACTACATATATGATGAAATCTACGGCTCTTTTCGGCAATGGGTTTATACAGTAAACAAAGGCTCAGAAGATGATGCCAAAGACGCTTTTCAAACCGGTTTACTCAGTTTTGTCCTTGATCTTCGAGCAGGGAAATCCCAACTACGGGATACTATTAAAATAACTACCGAGATCTTTAGAAATTGCAAAGGAGATTACCTCAATTTTATTAACTCCGCAGACTATCAAAAAAAGACAAGTTTACCTACAAATCTTGAGGTTGTTGATACAATAAATAATCAACAAAAAAATATTGAAGAAAACGAAACGAAAGAAACGCTGCAACAGGCACTTGATAAGTTGGATGGCAAATGCCGAACGGTACTTCATATGTTTTACATAGAAGGATTATCTCTTCAGGAAATAGCTGAAAAACTGACTATGACAGTCAATGCCGTTAAGCAAAAACGATACGAGTGTACTCAAAAATTGAAAGATATTTTTGCCGGTATTTCTAAAAAACTGTAAAAGATGGATTTAACAATTGAAGAATTTGAACGCTTGGAAGCATATCTGCAAGGGTATCTTACGGAGGATAAACGGAAAGAATACGAGGCTGAAATAGCAAAAAACCCGGCCTTAAAACAGGAAATTGAAACTCAAAAACAGCTATTCTCCGGATTTAAAGCCTTGAAAGCAGACTTCGAACAGCAACAGCGCTTGACAGCGGAATCATCTGCTCTAAAAGAGCAAATCAATGCTGCGCATCAACGCTACCTTGAGCAAGAGGAGAAAGAAGTTAAAGTTATTCCACTAACTCCAAAAAAGCCTTTCAGCTATACCCAATGGGCGACAGCGGCCTCGGTGGTTTTGGTGCTTGGTTTCGGATGGTTTTATCGGGCTCAGTATTATATCCCTTCCGATGCCCGAGCCATGACCGACCGGGAGCTTTCTTACAAGGATTTTGCCCTTAAACTTCCTCCCAACCCTACACCAACGGATATGATCAGAAATAAACAAAAAGTACTTTGGTTTGTAGCAATGGCTAAGTTAGAGAGTAAGCACAAAAAACAGGCAAAGGAGATATTGACCAAGATCGCAGCGACCAACGGGCATCCTTATCAGGAAAAAGCCAAAACCATGCTTGAAAAATTGTAAGTTACCGAACAAGCGAAAGCACCAAATTATCCGAAAACTTACCCGAAAACACGGGCGCCTGACCATTGGAAGTGCTCTTTTTTAACCTTGGGGCCATGTAAGTATACAACTCTTTGATCGTAACCATCCGGTCTTTGTTAAAATCAGCATAACCACGCAGACCCGTAAGCAGAAAATAGGTAAAAACACCGCCATTCACCTGTGAAGCTTCAATGGATTGCTGCGTAGAGCGAGAAGAAAGGATCATTGCTACGTTTAGTCCTTCGGAATTATCGCGGGTCTTTTTGTAGCGCTGAATTGCTTTCTTAGGTTTCATGCTTCCTGAAAAACAGGCATCTGCAATAACGAGTTTGGTAGACGCAACTGATTCTTTAAAAGCCGCTTTGATCTCGGCATGCGTAAGCAAACTCGCGTAACTGTTTTGTTTTACATCGTAGGGTACGAAAGCATTTTCGGCACCATGTCCCGAAAAATAAAAAATGATACGATCAGTAGCAGAGGCTTTTTGAAAAATACGCATGGCCGTAAAAATAGCCGATTGAGAAGCCATCTGATTGGTCAACAATATTATATTTTGGGAAGGCACACGCCCTCCGGCGTCTGATTTCAAAAAAGCGACAAAACGCCTCGCATCCTCATCGGCATAGCGCAGATCGCCCGTCCGATAATCCAGGATTTTATAGTCAGATATCCCTATGACGACGGCATAGGTTGTTTGCGCTGAAAGTTTTGAGACAAATAAGGTAAGTAAGAAAATAGGAAGCAGTTTCATTTTTTAAGTTTCATCGGATATATATCCTTCGGTTTATCGTTTATAAATTCACCTGCATAAAGTAGTGTGCCTTTAGCATCATAACATTTTCCTTTGCCGGACTTTAAACCTCTGTAGAACTCGCCGGTATAGGTGACACAATCCGGACAATTAACAATATGCGTACCGGTAGGAATGGTAAGGGTACCTTCGCCATCATAAAAACCATTCCTGAAATTACCTTCAAACTTTCTCCCATCCTGATACTCCCACACGCCGTGGCCTTTGGCTACAAAGTTTTCCATATCATATCCTCCCTTATATACTGTTTTGTCAGGGTATGTAACAACCGCCGGGCCGGTTATTTTAAATATACTGCCATCAAAATCAGCTTCAATCCTGGGGCCTTTAAGCACTTCGAAAACACCTTTACCTTTTACTTTTCCTTCTTCTAAGACTCCCTCAAACTTATTGCCATTGGTAAAATGGTATCTTATCGGCCCTTGCAGGTTTCCATCTTCGTTCAATCGGCCTATCATATAACCATTCATTAGTTGTCGGTTAATCACTTTCACCTCCCCTTGAAACACCATATTTATTGTGTACCCTTCCATTTTTCCATTTTTTGTAACAACGATTGTTTTTCCTTTTAACTCACCCTCTTCTGATTGAATCTCAAAACGTACCTGTCCTTCTGAAGTTGTATAGTATAAAAATTGAGTTCCGGCCATTTTTCCTTCTTTGTAAGACAGAACAAATTGCTTTTCAGGGCTATACACTTTTTGAATCCCATCCGGTTTTCCGGATTTTGCAAATAATTCAAATCGTATGCCTGCCTTTTCATTGCTGCCTTTCGCAATTCCTTCCGGTTTACCATTAATATAAGCACCCGTTAATTTCAATCCATCCGGACTTTCTGCTTCAAAGAGGCCATATTTTTGTCCATTCAGCCATTTCCCTTTTTCCCACCCCTTCGTTTTATCGTAAACAGTATAGGTTGCGGTTCCTTCTCCGTGCGGTTGCCCGTTCAAAATCCAGCCGGTATAATCAAACTTATCATCCTCATCATCAATGAGTCCTTTCAGCGCTCCCTGATAAGGTTTTCGGTTTAGTACCGGGCTTTTTACCTTTTGAAGCCGGGCTTTTTCTTTTCTATTCTCCTTTCTCCGTTTTTCGTTCTCCTTTAACATCGCCAGTTTTTTCTCACAGTCGTCGTCTTTTCGTATACTCAGGGCCAATTCATACCCTTTCCTGGCCCGTTCATAGTCTTTCATGAATAGAGCCAAATCCGCTTGTAGCATGACATTGGCGAAATCATCAGCATGAGCAAAAGGCGAGAATAGTAAGGCGAGAAAAAAGAACAGAAATTGGTTGAGTTTCATCGGTAGGTATCGGCAAGTTTTACGTAGTTGTCACTGGTGCGGTGATCATTATCGAATTCATATTTTCTGATACTGTCTGCTTTAGTAAGTAAAGCTTTTCTTATGCTGAAATTAATGGTTGGCCATAATTCAAAAGCAGGGCGGAAATAACGTCTATTTACTTCTTCCTTCGATAGGTAGTCCAATTGTTTCTTTCCTTCTAAAAACAACGAATCCGCTTTTCTGAAATTCTGTTCTGCTTCGCGCCTTATTGCTTCTTGCCGCTTAAAATCGTCCTCTTTGGCTTTTCGTGCATTTTCCGAATAAATATAGTATCCTCCCGAAGTAGCCATAACCAATAAAATGGCGATCAAAATAATTTTATTATAATTCTGAGAGACCGGCAACCGATCACTAATCGGGGCAACGACTGCTACCGGAGGCGTTGCGTCATCGGTGGGTTCTTCCGCCTCTACTTCATCGGTGGGCAATTCCGGTTCCGGCTCTGCCTTAGCTTCTGCCTCTTCACATGCTTTAATACCGGCCAAAGCAGCGGTATTAGCAGGTTGTAATGCAGCCACTTTTTCAAATTGGCGCTTAGCATCTGAGAAACTTTCAGCTTTTAGCAATTTATTACCAACCTCTAACGAAGCCTGTATCTCTTTCGCTTTTTTGAGCAACGCCTCACATTTTTCCAACCCATGTTTAGCTTCTGTGTTGTCAGGATCAAGCGTTAGGACTGCTTCAAATGCTTTTTTGGCAGAATCCAATTCATCATTTTCCAAAAATGAGCGGGCTTCCGATAGATTTCGCGCAACCTCTTTCTCGCGTTCTATCAATAACTCACACTTCTCTTTCAGCTTTTGGGCTTCTTTGAGCTGAGGACGGAGCTTGAGGAGTTCACGGGCAGCAGCCAATGCCGTTTTATGGTCTCCTTGGACTAACCATTTTTCAATGGCTTTCAGTTTGGATTCTATTTCGTCCACAATATCAATCAACTCCCTTGCTGATTGAACCCGTTGTTTATAGTCTCTGACCAAGCAAAGTCGCAACATCTGTTGATACTTTTCGGGTTGGTCAGCTACCTGAGCAAAAACCTCCTCTAAATCTTTGTTCATAATTTGATTCTCCACCTCCCGGCGAGACGAATCGGCTTCTTCCTGATTTTGGTAATAAAAAGGCAATTTTCCATTGGTTAATATCTTAAACAGCATAACCCCAAAAGCCCATAAATCCAACGAGGCGTTGTATTTAGCCCCTACTTTAAACTGCTCGGGAGCCTTGTAATAGATCGTTCCAACGGTGGTCGAAATACCCTGCGAGTGTTGCTCACCCTGATCTCCCTTAAGCAGGGTCTTCGCTATTCCAAAATCAGTTAATAACGGCGTATAATTCGCATTGTATTCGGCAATAAGAATGTTAGCGGGTTTCAAATCACGATGCACATAGTAGACAATTTTTCCTTTATCGTTTTTGAATCCTTCATGCAGAAACGCCAGTCCTTCCAAGACTCCTTTCAGAATACTGTCTAAATGCAGTGCTTTAATAGCGTCTCGGTCTTTATGCCTGAAAAAAAGCTCATCCAGATTACCGGCAGGATAATATTGCATAATAGCCACATCATAGTCGTCGCCTTCGGTATCTACCCGAAATCCATCCAAATAACGAGCAATATTCTTACGGGTCGGAATAGGTTTACCCATTTCCACTTCGAGCAAGAGGTCTTTATCCGTAAGGGCTCGTTTAATGGCTACTTCCTGATTTTGAAGCTTATCATATCCTTTGTAAACTTTTCCAAAACCACCTACTCCCAGCAAGCCCCCTTCTTTTGTCTTTGCTTTAAAATTTACATCATAACGTTCTTTAAAAGCTTCGTAGGTAATGATTGTAATGTTTAGGTTTTCCATAAGTCAGTCATTAATCAGTCAGTATTTTTGACTTGTACGGCATTGGTTATCATTAAATAAAAGGAGTAAAAATAATGACAATACCCTCAATTTTGGATGTTTTGGGATAACATATTAATTCTATGGGCAGTCTTTTATACATTGGCCCTGTTTATTGATGTAAAAAATTTGACCGCTTTTTTTTACCGGAACACTCCCATTTGTGAAGCCTCCGTATAGTATTACGGCATCAAATTCAAAAGGAATAATGACTCGATTTGTTTTATCTATGAATCCGAACTTGCCATTTTTTTTCGCTGCTACCAATCCTTCCTGAAACCTTTCCGCAGCCTCATATTCAAAAGGAATAATGACCCGGCTTGTTTTATCTATGAATCCGAACTTGCCATTTTTACTGACCCGTACCAAGCCTTCGCTAAAGTCAGGTATCCACTCATCATATTCAAAAGGAACAATGGCTCGATTTGTTTTATCTATGAATCCGAATTTTCCATTTTTTTTTACTTTTGATAATCCTTCATTGAAACCGAATGCAGACTCATATTCAAAAGCAATAATAACCCGGTTCATTTTATCAATAAAACCCCATTTACCATTTTTTTTCACTGCTGCCAAGCCATCTTCGAACCCGTGCGTATGATCATATACAAAAGGGATAATGACTCGGTTTGTTTTATCTATAATACCCCATTTACCATTTCGTACTTTTACTCTTAAATCATCATCAGCAATTTTCCTGACAACGTCTTTTTTATTTTTATCTACTTCTAGCTTCTTTTCCTGCGCGAAAGCATTCTCTTCTTTGCACTTTTCAATTTGCTGCAAGCAATAATCATCGCGTTTTACTTTATTGGCTATCGTGTATTGTTTTATGGCGCACTCATAATCTTTCTTACCAAAACAATCATCTGCCAATTTCTTGTGGCGGAGAAAGTCAGCATTGAGTTGGGCAAAGGATTGACTTATAAACCATAATAAATTCAAAGCAATGAGAGATATTTTCAGAATATACTTTTTCATGAATAAAAGTAATTTAGTTGTTTTCATCAGCCTTACTTCTCTAATCTTTAAAACTTGTTTTAACTTTCTCACTACCCTTTTATACAATACAAGATTCGAGATGTCTATGAATAAGTTAATGTCCGGTATGCACACCGGCTGCCATTAAAATCTACCACATAAACCATCGGCGGAACAACGAACTCTTTTTTTCAGTAACAGGCACTTCGGCATTTTCCGGCTGTTCATTCACCAACGATTGATATGTTTTGTCTTCTTCTCCGGAAACTTGTACCAACATAGCCGTATAATTATCTTTGGTCTTGTCTTTGCAGTGGGCCAGCAAGCTATTGATTTTAACTTCGTTGGCTTGCTCTTTGGCTAAAATCCCTGTCAAAATATCGTCTGTGATCTGCTCCAAAACTCCATCAGTACACAAAAAGAAATAATCGTTTTTTTGTAAATCGGTTATTTGGTGGACAACGGCTTTATCGACTTTTTGAGTGGTTTCCTCTTCCGCTACAATCGTTCGCACAGATATCGAATGACTCAATCGATTTCGCCACGGATGAGTCATGGCTTGCTCAGCCGTAATGATTCCATCTTCAACCATGTCCAATACCTGTTTATGGTCTTTGGTTCTGTAGAGAATTTCACCCCCACGAACATGATATACACGACTATCTCCGATATGAGCAATCGTGGCTTCGTTGGCGCTCAGATGCAACAATGTAAGTGTACTGCCCATGCGACTGATCAGGGAATTTTCGTCCATGTAATCCGCCAAATTCATAAAGGCCGATTCTACGGCTTTTTGAATGTAGGCATCGGTGATTTTATCCGTCGGATTTTCAACAAAATATGTTTCTACCGATTGGGCCGTAATTCGACTGGCTTCTTCGCCTTTGTCCAAACCACCCATGCCATCACAAACAATGAACAGCTTGGTTTTGGTATCGGGCTTTATCGGTAGGTAATAATCTTCATTGTTTTGGCGTTGGCCTACTTCTGAGAAAAAAAGCGGTTGAAAAATAGTTATTGCCATCGTAGTATTATTCGGTCGTTTCTCCGTCTTCTTTCTTTGCAATGATTTTGTAGTTTTCCAATAGTTGTTCAGGGATAACGTATTGCTCTACCCGAAAGGAATCTTCTCCACCCAGATTGATCGTGTCTTGATCCTGAAGATAGATCTCTTCCTCCGGTTCAATCTTTTTGCCTTTATAAAAAGTAAAATTAAGGCTGTTTTTGTATTGGCCTGTGTCCTGTTCAGCGGCTCCATCCCTGAGTAAATACAGAAGTTGGCCATTTCGTTTGTCGAAACTTACCGTTAGGGTGCAATGCCGTCGGCTGACAAAGCATTTACCATTATGAACGGCCCGTTTGATTTGAATATCAGCCATTTGACCCACGCCGATCACATTAGTACCCGGTCGTAGCAAGTATTTTTCAGCCGGTGCATTGCTGTTGATCAATGCACCGTAATGGATCAAACTACCCATTATATTTTCATCGTACGTGGCGATGGTAAGTTGATTCACATGGCCGCAGAATTTGCATTTAAAGGAGCCTGACTCGAATTGCGATGCTTTAACAAAATCCGGTTTTAAGCATTTTTCGCAGGCTACGCTCTCATTTTTAAATTTTTGCATTGGTCTAAGATTTAACCGAATCATTATTGCACCATATCGTCTACGTTGTCATCGTGGCTGTAATCGTCCGATTCCTTCGTTTCTTCCTGCAAAGCGATCTCTTCTTCGGTATTGGTTTCATCGACGCTGTCCACCGCCATCGAATCAACGGTGATCGCTGTTGTATCGACTTGTATAGTCGACTCCTCCTCTAAGGCAATTTGCTGATTGATCTCGTCAATGTCAGCCATTGAAACTTCGAAGTTGTCGTTAAAAGGAGTCACTTTAATAGGCTCCATCGTGGCATTGTCAAACAGAATACCCGTATCTATGTCATTGTCGCCCTTTTCGTCGAGCATCACTATTGTCTGTCCGTCTTCCTCATCCGTTGTTACGATCACATCTGCCATGCCATCATGATCAGTATCAAACACATAGGTAAGTTTTCCGTCAATATAGGTTACTTTGACATTGTCATAGTCAAGTTCTTCCGGCTCTTGCTCTTGTTCCTTGCTCTCGGTCTCGGTTTTCACTTCCGGTTTAAAGCCAATATCGCTGAGAAATTCCTGTTTGGTTTCCAACGGAAGTTTGGTCCATTCATCTTTAATAAATGTGTTATACGTATTGCCATGCCAGTTAAAAATTCCGCCCGGGCCTACTTCCTCGCGAGCCGTTGAAAATGCCTCGCTAAATGGCATTTCATCATTGATCGTATGGGCGATTTGGACCTCTTCACCCGGACAGATCGTTCCCCCCTGCACAGCCTGTAGTTGTCCCACCTGGGGCGGGGCACTTACCGTCGTACTGTCGTTGCCTGACATATTATTGCTCGACAGTTGGTTCAACACGGCAGAGCTGTCCGGGTTGGGAAGTTGGGGGACTTTGGGTTCAATAGGAGTACCTTCCAATTGATCTATCGCTACAAAAGCGGTTCCGCCCAGAAGCACGGTCCCAACAATAGCGGCGGCTTTTTGTTTATCATTGAGTTGAAAGCCCTTTTTTACGGGCGCTTCGTTGGTCTCTTCTTTTGCTTTGCGTACACTTTCATTCAGATCAGTTCCTTCTTGCGGGATGTTTACGTCAGTTGCCATTTTAGTGTTTATTTTTGTTTTAAAGATTTCATTTAACTCTTAATCCGACGAAACTCAAAAAGGTAAGTGCTCTTTTACGTTTTTTTTGAAAAAAATTATTTTACCCAAACGGCGTTGCACTTGCCGCACCGTTTTTGCCGCGCCAACATGTCCCAAGATTTATTGAGAAACTGAATTTTATCATCACATTTTGGGCATTTCCAGTTGTTAGCAAAATAGAGACGGGGTTGTTCTAATTTTTCATCTAACTTTAAAAATTTTGACCCTAACGTCGGGATAAGACTTATAAGACCACAACCGGAGATAATCGTTATAATGGCAGGCCCGCCAAGCAAGAACGTCAGGCCCGCTAACGTTGGCGCAGTAAGGACACCTGCCATTCTTAGCTTATCATTCATTTTTTTGATTGCGCTCTGGATATGAACTTCATTTGACTTAAAGGTTAAGTACTGCTCATACAATTCTTTCATTTTCTCAAATTCTTCCGTAAAGTCATCTTTGTCTTTTTCTTTCTCCATCAGCCCCACCATTACCAAAAGTTGTTTCAAAAGATAAGAATGAGTAGCAAACACTATTTCATCTTCAGCCGAAACAAATTTTCGTTTTATTCTATCTTTGTTTACATAGGTTCCGTGCTTACTGTCCAAGTCTTCCAAGAGATAGGTATTGGGGCTGCAAACCGTCAAAATAGCATGACGACGACCGATATTTCCAGGCGACAGCACAATCGTATTCTCTTCCGCACGCCCAATCGTTATTTGTTGAAGTTCAGGTAAGGGTTTTTCTTCGTTCATATTTCCAACCAATTGTGTGTATCAATCTATATTTTTCAAAAATACACAACAATCCCTAACTCAAACATACTGCTCTGATACAAAATAAGGATTTCAGATACGTCTTTAAAGTAACCTTCCTTCTATATACGTCACTCATACATCGAAGAGAGAGGCTACTTATAGCCCCTCTCTTCGGCCAACTTTATTTCACATTGATCGGGACAAACTTATACCTGTAAATGTTATTCTCGAGGCCGTACCCTATATCGCTATAATTTCCCAGTGCCCACAACATATTATCACTTTTGGCGACAAAAACAGAGAGCGGACCACAATATACGGACTTGACATCGTCCAACACCTTATTCAAGACGCCTCTTTGAGATGTTTGTACACCAAGCAAGCCCAGAGAGTTATTACCGACAGACCATAACGTTTTATCATTTTTCAGAATATACATGAATTGATATCCGTTGGCAACACTTTGAACATCATCCAATAACTTAGTATAGCCATTGGATTTAGTTAGAGTTCCCAAGCCTATCTGCCCGGCCTCATTACTGCCCTCCACCCATAGAGAATTGTCATTCTTTATTATCATAGTACAGAAATCACCTACATTCATTGATTTTACATTATCCATGATTTTTACAAACCCTGATGCTCTCCATAACGAATTGTCCGTTTTCAGAATCACTACATTTGTCCAATTCGCAGCTATGTCTTTCACTCCATCCATGATCTTTACAGGAACGTTACCGGCGATGGATTTGCCATTGTCAAACGTCTGTCCGAATGCCCACAAAGAATTGTCAGTCTTAACAATATAGCTACTGACACTGGTGACTGCCAATAGCTTAGCATCTTTCATGATCTGAACGGCCGGAAAAACAGGCGTTGCATTGGAGACTCCATTGCCGATCTGTCCCCATTCATTTCTCCCGAAAGCCCAAACAGTATTGTCATTTTTAAGAATGAGCATATGGGAACTCTGGTCACCTTTCGCTATGTCTTTTACGCCGTCCATGATTTTCATAAAATACCCTTTTGTATCTACCGCGGTATTTCCAACTCCAAATACCCCATCACTGCTTCTTCCGCAAGCCCACAATGTACCATCCGTTTTTAAGAGATAAGAAAAGTATCTGCCCGAGGTAATTGTTTTAACATCAACCCCTTCCTGCACAATAGGGATGGGTTTCGAATTTCTGCTGTCATTTTGTTGTCCGAAAACAGCCGATTTTGCCATCTCAGGATTATTGGTAATGGCAACATCCGTGATACAATTACTCAGAAAAGGCTCTGTACTGACGCCGGCAGCGCGGCAGGTAGCTTCAGCTTTTATTTTTTGCTCTGCGGTCAATGTTTGTAAACTACGTGGAAAATCTTTCTCCGTGTACGAATCGGTGGTTTTACCGGCATCATAATAAAAAAGAGAATTTGATTGTGCAATGCGCCAGCTATCGGCGTAATTGGAATGAAGCTTGTTGAAATCCAAACTGCCATTGATCAGAATGTTCTCTCCGTTCCGAATCTGAATATCATTGTTTTTATTACCGTCATAATTTCCCAACAAGCCAATGACTTTGCTTTTACGGTTTTCAGTCAGATACAAATAGTAGTCCAGATAATCAGTACCTTGAATGATTACCTTTATTAAGTCGCCGTTTTTATTAGTAATGTTTATTACATCACGCCCATTATCCTTCGTTTTTTTAATGGAAGCGCCATCTTTAAGCGGTAATGCTGTAAGAGTATTAAGATCCTGTACCTGTTTATTAACAAACAGGCGATTAGGTTTCACCGTCACACAAACCACATCCGTTCCGGTCTGAACGGCAAGGCCGGTGTTCATCGTAACACGTCCGGTCTTGTAAACATCTTCCTGACGTACCTGAATCTCAAAGTTATCGGTGGTTGATTTAGTCGCTATATACTCTCCATGACTTTGGAAATCAAAGCCTGTACCGTCATGTGTCATTAGGTGCGGGTCGGCTGTACTGTGGGCGGGATTTTTTTTGGAATTAGAATCGTCACATCCGCAATCGTAGAAATCGGCCTCTGTTGCAATCAGTTGAGTAGCACAATTAATAACGGCTGTAGTTAATTTTAACGGATTTTTGACGCACTCATAGGCCACCTGGTATCCATTCCCGGCACTTTTAGAAAGACACGCCCCGGTAGGTCCTAAATACCGGTCAGTAATATCATCTTTTGTAAAAGCTTCGTATAGCCCGGTTATTGCACTATAGCAATTCAACAATGTTCCTACGCCTACAGGGATCGCAGCCAAACCACCTGTAACAGCAATTTCCGTTATGCCTAAAACACAACCAAATGTATTGGCCGCTACGCCCGCGGCAGCTACTGCCCTTGCCGTGTTGTCATTACATATACCATTAACTGCGCCGACTTTTCCACTTTTGTATTTATTGTAAGCATCAATATTTTGGAAAAACTCAGCACTCAATGCGAAATCAACTGACTCCTTTATTATCTTGTTATCAGCTTTGGTTTTGATAGTTACTTCTACATTTTTCTTACTCCTGTTGTAGTTTTTCAATTCTACTACATAGCCTTTACTCGTCTCATACTGACTAGGGTACCCGTTGTCGTACAACATTTCTACCCACCCTTTGGTATTTGGGTTATAGATGATGGTTTTGGTTACATCTTTAAGATAACCATTGGTATCTTTATGGCCGTACACAAGCACATCCACTTTAAAAGAAGGAACTCGTTGAATTATTCCTAATTCAAGGGCAGGGTCAGTTATAAAAAAACGAATATTACCTTCAACGGGACGAGGGTCCTCCAAGGACTTTTGAAGTTCAGTAAGTGCGGGGTTGATTGTGGAGTCAGAGTCTTTTTTACAGCCCAATAGTACTCCAAGGCTGAAACACATCATTAAAACTAAACGATAAAAATATGTTTTCATGGTTATAAAAATTTGATTCCGGTGATTGATTGTATTCTATTTTTCATGCTGTTATTTTGCGGTGATCATATGAGAGCGTTCATTCTTCACTCTCAAAGGCTTTCCGTCTCTGTTTTTGCCTGCGTAGCTTCCTGCTGTGCCGGTTTGATTCCGGTCGGGGATTTTGATGCTTATCATTGTTGTAGTTTTTAATTATTTTTTGGTTTCATTTCTTAATCCGATGAAGACCAAAAAGGTAAGTGCCTTTCTTAAAAAAAAATTATTACAACTCGCCATATCTCCACATTCAATTGATTTTCAATTATTTGTATAATTAAAAAGGGTCATATTTCAACTTAGCGGAAGGGTTGCCCAAGATTAAAATCGAAGGTATTCAACCTGCTAAAGTCATCAGCGCAATGGCAAATAAAGAAGTAACTATTTGTTTTCAGGATATTCATACTCGCAACACACAATGATCAGGAAAGCACTATTACTAAACGCATTGATCGCCGTTACTCTCAGATCGGTTGTGTCGCAAAACCGAATTCCGGTGCTCCGGCACGATGTTCCCTTGGATTCTATTCGTCTGAGCGACCCGTTTATTCTGGCTGATAAAAAAACATCCACATACTACATGACAGGAACGGGAGGCATGTTGTGGAAAAGCAATGACCTGAAAAAATGGACAGGGCCTTTTGCCATAGCTCAGACAGATCCTGAATCCTGGATGGGAAAAAACCCAATGATCTGGGCCGCCGAACTGCATCATTACAAAGACAGGTATTACTATTTTGCCACCTTCACAAACCGGGGGGTGAAAATTGATACGGTCGGCACGAATGTCATCGAACGCCGTGCTTCTCATGTTTTGGTCAGCGATAAAGCCGAAGGGCCCTATGTTCCTATGAAAGACCCAACCTATCTTCCTGCCGACAAGCCTACCTTAGACGGCACCTTTTGGGTGGATAAAGATGGAAAGCCTTATATGGTTTATTGCTACGAATGGCTGCAAAATCTGAATGGAACCATTGAAAAAATAGAGCTAAAGCCCGATCTAAGCGGCTCAATCGGTGAAGGTAAACTGCTTTTTCGGGCCAGCGAAAGTCCTTGGAGTCGTGAGAAGGCGAATGATAAAATTGTTCCCAATAAAGTGACGGATGGGCCCTATTTGTTCTTTACCGGCACAGGCAGGCTTGGCATGCTGTGGACCAGTTGGATCTATGATGTTTATGCACAAGGCGTTGCCTATTCAAAAAGCGGAACATTGGATGGTCCCTGGATACAGGAAGATGCCCCCATAACGCCCCCGAATTATGGACATGGCATGCTGTTTTCTACACTGACCGGCAAATGGTTAATGTCAGTTCACAGTCATAAAAGCAGCAATGGGCGTACCATACGTGTTCCTCATTTATTTGAAGTGGACTTTTCGGGGCACAAGTTAGTGGTCGGTAAGCCTTATATTCCTTAAGAAATTTATCAGAACTTTAACAATCAATCCTTTACCTTTTCAAAAAGAAAGCGCCATCTGATACCTTTCGTTGATATATTTCTCCAAAGATGTTACTGCGGTTTCAAAATTTTGAGGTTTTTTCAAATGACTGTACGGCGGGGCTTCTACTCCTGTTCCTGTAAAGTAAGGCTGCAAAATCGCTCTATGCTTTTGGATGTAAGCGCCCATCGTTGTTGGGTTGAAGTGGTTGTGAATGAAATCCTTCACTGCTGATTTGTAATACCCAAAATAGTCGGGATCATCTATAATATACTTTATTAAAGGCCACTGATCGGTCATTTCTTTCATATCCATACTCAGGGCAAACCTAGAATTGTTTGAGCCACCGCGCAACTGAAAAGAAAGGTTCAGGTCATAAGGAATCCAATGAAAGACCCCATCGGTATTGGCTAAAAAAT
Source organism: Runella sp. (assembly GCF_965279615.1). Lineage (NCBI taxonomy): Bacteria > Pseudomonadati > Bacteroidota > Cytophagia > Cytophagales > Spirosomataceae > Runella > Runella sp. The sequence goes on from NZ_OZ257252.1 coordinate 3,272,928, forward strand.
AATTGTGCGCAATGACCCCGTAAGAATCCCAATTCCCAACGGTATTGTTTACGGCTAAATACCTCAAAAACTGATTTACATCAAATATAGCCTCCAATTCTTTCTTCCATTGTGCGTTGTCACTTACCCGCAATGGGCTGTTGAGGACAGTGATCAACTGTTTTATATCCGTATAATCGGCCAATGTTTGATTGTTCTGTTTTTCAAATCGGTTGATTAAAAATGCCTTCATGTCAGACTCCGGCTTGTATACATTACCTACTTTTTTACCGCTTTGCACCTCTACCATGTGTTCTTCAACCGTCTCAATAGCCTGATAAATGCCGCAATATTTCGAGCCTTGTCCAAAATCAATAAAAACTTTGTAGTAGGCTACTTTACAGGCCATTACGCCGTTGTCTCGAAAAAGTTTGGTTAACAGTTTTTCTTTCAGGAAAGAATCATCGCCGTAGCTTGGCGCAAACGACAACTCTTGAAAACCATAAAAACGCTGATTCTTAATCTCCGGGTGTTGGTCTTCAAATTCATCAAATTTTAACTTAAAAGGCAATTTATAAATACCACTCTGCCAAGATCCATTGAGTGACGCATTCCCTTTTAACCGAAAACCAACATTACTCCAGGTATTTTCGCCCTGTTTTATTTCAGCCTGCACAAAAATCGGATCGCCAAATACAAAATCTAAGCTCGACCCGGCCGGCGGAGTTACTCCCGGTATGGCAGTATTGCTCCCAAACTTTCGAGCCGTACGCCATTCCATATCATTTTGAATTTTGCCCCAATTTTCCTGCCCTACCTTGATGTTTATAATCCTGACCTCCTCCTCCGGAAAGACCCAAGAATAATCCGGGATTTTGCTAAATTTTATGGGGTAGATGTCCGAATTGTTTTTACAACCGGTTACAATTACAAGCAGCAGAAAAAGGAGATATCTGAGATTCATATTAACGTGTCGTGCTATTTTAAAGCAACGATTTTGGTAAATTTACCCCAATGTAAACTCACTTCCAAGGCCGGTTCCGATGCTTTCTTTTAAGTTTAAAATTCTCTATTACTGTAATTTCCACAAAAAAGCCTCAAATCACAGATTCAAGGCTTTTTGCATTATTCAACCCACCAATATACATACTGTTTAACGTGTTAAAAGCCCGGCATCCAACACAAATTGTGAACCGGTGATAAATCGGGCTTTTTCTGAGACTAAAAAGAGTACCGCATCCGCTACGTCCTGCGGCTCGATCCAAGGGACAGGCAAAAGATTACCCGCAGATTTGACGGCAATTTCTTCAACGGTTTCACCTTCCAGAAAAGCCAGCCCATCATTCATTGGTGTATTAACACCTGTTGGGTGAATGGAAACTACTCGGATATTGTGCGGTGCAAGTTCAATGGCCCACGATTTTGTCAGCCCTACCAAGCCCCATTTTGAGGCGGCATAATGGCTCAGACGATTCATCCCGCGCAATCCCGCAATGGAAGAATTGTTGATAATAACGCCTGAATGTTGTTTTATCATTTGCGGAATGATGTATTTGGCCGCCAACCATGCTCCTTTCAGGTTAATGTCAAGCATAAAATCCCACGCCTCTTCGGTCAGTTCGTGCGCCAATCCGTAGGCGCAAATGCCCGCGTTATTGAAAAGAATGTCAATGGTTTCAAAGATTGTAAGTGCCGCCGCCACGGCGTCTTTTACATCTTCACTCCGGCGCACATCGCCCTGAAAAATAACCGATTGAACGCCCAATGCTGTCAATTCTTCCTGCAATGATTCCAATTCGTTTTTTGAGGCTAATTCATAACCCGGATACGGAAGTTGTTTGGCAATATCAAACGCCACAATATGAACCCCTTCTTTGGCCAATGCCAACGCGGTGGCCCGTCCTTGGCCATGTGCTGCTCCCGTAATGAAAGCCACTTTATTTTTTAATGACATATTTATTAACGGTTAATGTGAGGTTTGGGTAAGGGGTAAATAAGGGGATAAATATTCATCAATTTCTACTTCGAGTGCATTGTTAAAAACGTTGGTAGCAACCATCTGTCCCGCAAAAGCTACCAAAAGAATGACCTGTGGTGTTGAGTATCTTTGACGAATTGCTTCATATAGATCATCGGGCACGCGCCCTTGATGTTGCGCTATTTGACTGCCAAACTCCAACAATAATTCTTCTTCCTCGCTCAACTGAAGCCGGTCGGGCGATTCTCCGTTCTCAATGATTATTTTTCGAAAAAATGTAGAGCAAAGCGGGCAATTTGACCCCTGCGAAATTGAAAAAGAATAGAGATATGCCTGCCTGTTCCCCAAAAACTGTTTGATCTTTTCGTAAAGCGGATACCATTGCATATATACCTCAAAAGCCAACGGAGCATGTCCCAACGTGGCTTTCATGTTGGTGATCCGGCTGCCGGGGTAATCGGATACGTGTTTTTGAAATGCTTCTTTGATGTCAAACGGGGCCTCTTCCACCACTAACGGTTTGATTCTTGCCATAACGTAAACAGAATTAAGTAATTAGTCATTCGAGTAAATCCATTGGATGAATCGAAAGTAAGTATTTTGCCAAAATCTACTGTTATACCAACCCGGGAAATATTTCAGCATAGCAGTAAAGAGTACCAAGATTCATCTGTTGTTAAAAACATTAAGTTGAACAAAGTCTAAATATTCTAAATGTTTCTTCAAAATCACTTTAAATTATTCACTTGAAGTTTGACCCCGGATGGGGCGGACGGCCGCTGTCGTCACATGTTTGTAGCAATGAAGCTTTTTCTACAAACGTCTGACCCCATCCGGGGTCAAACTTCAAGTGAATAATTTAGAGTAGCTACATATTCCGTAATACTCAATGCTTAACATTGAACAGGAATGCTTTGCTGTCTGCCAACGTAAACCTGCCGATCTGAATGGTAAATATTTTTGAGACTTTGCAGGATATAATCAACGTCAGCCGGCGTGTTGAATTTACTGAATGAAAAACGCACATTTTCCAGTTCAAGATTACTTTGCAGGGCCGTCAGCACGTGTGAATGGGAATGGTTAAGGTTTGAGCAGGCACTACCACCCGACACGGCAATCCCATATAGGTTCAATTGACTGACCAACGACTCCGCCGAATGTACATTGGGAAATGCAACATTGAGAATGTTGTACAAACTTTTGTCATTGGAGTCACTTTCTCCGTTAAATCTCACTTCTCCGGAAACAGCACTCGTCAAACGAGACAGAAGTCGATTTTTGATGAGTGTGATATGTTTTTGATTGACCTTCAGGTCGCGGTAGGCTATTTCCAACGCTTTAGCGAGTCCAACGATGCCCACTGTATTTTCCGTTCCCGGGCGAACACCTTTTTCCTGACCACCGCCATACACCAAAGATTTAAATCCGTGAGTTTCTCGAATATAGGTAAAACCAACGCCTTTGGGGCCGTGAAATTTATGGGCCGACCCAACTACAAAATCCACCGGAAGGGTTTGCAGATCAAACGGTATCTTTCCAATGGTTTGGGTGGTATCAGAAAGAAAAAGTGCCTTAAACGCCTGACACAATGCTCCGATGTGGTGAAGGTCATTCAGATTTCCAATTTCGTTGTTGGCGTGCATCAGGCTAACCAAACCCTTCAAAGGAAAACGCAAAAGTCGTTCCAAATGGTTGAAATCTATATTTCCCTTTTCATCCAAATTTACCAGACTTACCGTCAGTTTATTCGATTTTCCCAGTTGCGTCAACGTCTCTAAAATGGCTTTATGTTCAATTGGGCTGGTTATAATATGCTGAATACCATAAGATTCTATCACGCCCGAAAGCGTAATATTGAGTGCTTCGGTCGCTCCGGAAGTAAAGAAAATCTGACTTGGCTCGGTATTTAAATGCAGGGCGACAGATTCCCGTGCTTTATAGATAGCTTCGCGAACGGCCTGCCCGTAAAAATGTCCCGATGAAGGATTTCCGTAATAACGGGTTAAAAAAGGCATCATGGCCTCCAATACATCACGGTCGATGGCAGTGGTTGCGGCGTTGTCGCAGTATACGTTCATGGGCAGTCAATGTTAGACTTTCACTACCGATGAAAACAAAACATCACTTTCGTCTTCAACGGCAGGAAAAGGCATTTTCTGATGGTTGGAATTTTAGCTTGTTGATGTAGATAATGGCAGGAACAAACGCCTGTTGGCAGCTTCTGCAAAATCCAAAAATGATTGATTGTTACGGCCCAATGCCGTAACAATCAATTAATAAAATGAAACGTCTTTTGAAAAGGAATGCAAACCCCTTTTTTGTCATTACAGAGTTGTCCACGAATCGTCCCCGTGACATCGTAATTGATCTCTTCAATTCTGACTTTGGATCGAAATTCAGCTTTTTGCGTAAAATACGTTATCTGTGTTCCCCACGTTTTATCCACTTTTTTCAGGGGAGAAACCGCAGTGATCGCTTTGGTGACGGCAAACGAACCGTTTTCGGCAAATTCAAATGCCGTAGGTTGCGGCCCGATGTCCGCCTTAAAATCAGAAGAATAAAGCGACCAACCTTTTTCAATCTCCGCCAGAAAAATAATCTCAACCTCTTCTCCCTGATTGAATTGTTCATTGGCAAACTTGAATTGCCAATGGGTCACTTTATTGATATCCACTTCCTGTTGCGCGTTTGCAAACCAACAAATTGCGCACAGCAATAGCATTGTAGTGAGAATTTTCATAACATTAATCTATTGAAAATGAATAAAATACAAAACCAAAATTGGTAATTTCGAGGAGTCGCTTAACGAAAAAAAGTACCGTCGGGTCATTATGCCCGACGGTATCCCATCATTTCCCTGTTTTGGCAGCTTCATGTGCCGCATTGGCTACCAAATTGACATCTAACTGAAAATCATTTTCTATGGCTTTATCGCCCAGGTTTTCGAAGAAATTTGAGGAACGGAACTTGATATTGTACTTGGTACGATCCACCGCAATTTTTGCCTGAGCGGTCAGTCGTCCCTTGTCTGCTTTCACCACGGCCGGAAATTTCACCTCATTGGTAATTCCTTTTATGGTCAGTTTACCCGCAATTTCATAGTTATCGCCTCCTTTGGGCGTCACGGAAGTAATGGCAAAGTTGGCTTTGGGGAATTTGTCGACTGCAAAGAAATCATCGTTTTTCAAGTGCCCAACCAGTTTGGCGTTGTACTCCTTATCTGTCAGGTCCGTGACAGTCAGGCTTTTGACATCAATATCAAAATTTCCTGATTTCAGTTTATTATCCGACCACACAAGTGTACCACCGCTGACGGGCACTGTGCCGGAGTGCTCTCCCGTTACTTTTTTCCCCACCCACACCAATTTACTGTTTTGGGTATCGACCGTAAAGGTACTTTCGCCTTTTCCCGGCTTGGCTTGAACAAACCCTGTGGCAATGAGCATTGCAGTTGCGAATAATGTTGCTTTTTTCATGGTTAAAATACATTAAATGGTTGCCTGTTAATTAAAAATAGTTTATCTATAAATTATATATATTTAAAAAAATCAAAACAAACTTTTCTCAAATCTTCGGAAATACCGGCTTCTCCGGAAATTAAATAAAATCTATATCGCTCTGGGGCGGTACGTACTATGATCTGTGAAATTGAACTCAGATTTATCGTATGACTTAGGTTGGAGCACCTTGCCGGTGGTTGGCAGGTTGCCGGAAGTTCTCAGAGCCTACTCTCTCCCTTCACTCGTTATAAATCTTTTTTAGGTTTACCCGGCAATGGTGGTTATCTGCCCGAACGAATAGTAGTAAACCAAAATCTCTTTTTTCTCTACTGACTTAATTCCAATGCAAAGGAATGACGAAAAAATGGAATGTTCCAAACTTTTTCTTACTTTTTTTTGAAAATCGAATAAATTGGAAATTTCCTATAGTCTATTGGTTATTAGGATATTATACCATTGGAATGAAATAACTGCAACTTCAAATGGAGCGTTTTCTTTTTTTTCTGACTAAAAAGCCTCTTTTTAATACTATGCCTGTTTTAAATATAATATAAGTAAGTTTTTTTAATAAAAATCAATTAATATACTCAATCTATAGTCTAATTTATATCCTACAATTATACCTATTTTAGGGTATTTTATATTAAAAAAATTAAATTTTTTGCTTGCTATTTCAGAAATGACTCTCTAACATTGCAGCATCAAATAATACATACCTATATAAGTTTAGCTTATACGCATTTTCGTACCTGAAAATTAACGACAGGCACAACTACTGTCAGCCAATTTGTAAACCACCTGCAAAAAGTCTGAATTCGAGTGAATGCTTTTACGTAACACTAAGACGCTTGACACCTCGATTGTAAACCATTCGGCTATCTAATCTAAAAGAACTGATTACCGGCGCATCGTATGGACGATCAACCCTAAAATGTAATTGTCTAAGGCAAATCAAATTGTTTAGAACTATTTCAATGATAATATATAAATTCTATGGATTAAAAAATAAACCCAACAGTAACCGAACAAAAGAACTCACTGGCTAAGTTCTTCCAACTGAGAAGCATTGCAGAAGCAAACAAATACCATCAATTCACTTCATGAACTTTATTCCAACTCCAAAAGGCTTTTCAATATATGGAAAGGCTTCCAAAAATCAGCATCAAAATAAACCGTCATTAGTATGAAAATCAGACAATTACCTATCGTTATTCTTTTACTTTTTGGGACAGGTGTCTCAGCAATTGCCCAGTTAAAGGCGATTTCGGGAACTATAAAAGACAAAGAAGCGGGCGGGCCTTTGCCCGGCGTTTCGGTCATCATCAAAGGAACCACTACCGGGACCATCTCAGATCAGGAGGGAAAATTTAAACTCAATGCCTCAGAAAACGCAACCCTCATTTTTTCTTTTATTGGATATGCCTCCATTGAAAAACCTGTCGGGAATCAATCTACTTTTTCTATCGACCTTATTTCAGACACCAAGCATTTGGGTGAAGTTCGGGTAATTGGTTATGGAACCCAAACCAAAGCGGAATTTACGGGATCAGCCGTGCGGGTAGCCGGAGACGTCATCAAAGAACAACCCGTTCAGAGTTTTGACCAAGCCTTGCAGGGAAGAGCCGCCGGGGTAAACATTGCGCAACCCAACGGCGTACTCAACAATCCTCCGGTCATTCGAATCAGAGGCGTAAATTCTATCTCGCTGAGTTCGTATCCGTTGGTGGTTGTGGATGGAATACCCATCAATACGGGCAATGTATCCACCAGTACCGCCGTACCCAACAACCCATTAGGCGACATCAACCCTGCTGATATTGAGTCTATTGATGTATTGAAAGACGCCGCATCTACTTCTATCTACGGTTCACGGGCGGCGGCCGGTGTGCTATTGATCACGACCAAACGCGGCAAAGCCGGCAAGCCACGCATTACCTACGAAACATGGGCGGGCGTTTCGGATGTAGTACGTTTGCCGGAGTTATTGAATGCCGAACAATTCATCGCCATCAAAAACGAGGCCGTATTGAACGCTAAAATTTTGGGTGGCAATGCCAACAATGACAAAGTAGCTTCGGCGCTGTTTTTTCCCAATTATGATGAAAACAAAAATCCGATCGATACGCGTTGGTACGATTATATCTATCGTACAGGAACTTCGCAAAATCATAACGTAAGCATTTCGGGCGGCACATCTACTACCTCCTATTATTTCTCGGCCAATTATACCAATCAAAGCGGTTTTTTAGTGGGCAATGAATTCAAAAGAAAGGCTGTTCGCTTCAATATTGATCAGGAAATCACAGATTGGCTGAAATTAAAAGGAAGTGTTTCTTACAACTCAAGCTACAACGAATCACCTTATGCGGGTTCACTGCCCAATTCCAACTTCTTCTTGGTAGGCGCGGCCCGTTTGGCGGTGGCACTTCCTCCCAACGTTCCGGCCTTTAATCCGGATGGCTCGTACAACGTCAATCCTGCCAGCCCCAATACCATCGGAATGGGAAATAATCAGGTAGTAAGTAACTGGGGAAACCCCGTGGCACTACTGCGCGAAAACCGCTACACTTCCGAAAATGACCGCATCATCGGTACGCTCTCGGCGGTGGCGAAGTTGTTGAAAAACCTGAATTTTACGAGTTCGTACTCCATTGACCGTCTGCGTACCGACAACGTCAGTTTTGACAGCGCCATTCAGGGAAACGGGTATTCCAGCAAAGGAAATGCGACCAACACCACAGCCCTGCGTGACAACTGGAACTGGACCAATACGCTATCGTACAACACAACTTTTGCCGCCAAACATTCCTTTTCAGCATTGGTAGGGTATGACATCCAGAAATTCACCAACACGGCTTGGGGCGCTTCCAGAACGCAAACATCGGATCCATTTTTTGAAAATTACCAAGGCAACTGGGGCGCGATTTCTGCCACCGGAAACGACATCAGCGAAAGAGCCTTTTTGTCGGTTTTCTCTCGCTTGAACTATGATTTGAATAAAAAATACTTCGTTACTATCAATTTCAGACGCGATGGCAACTCTGCGCTGGGAGCAGGGCGGAAGTTTGGAAACTTCGGAGGAGTATCTGCAGGTTGGTCTTTGTCGGAAGAAGAGTTTTATAAAGCCACGCCTCTTTCTGCCATTGTAAATAACGTAAAACTTCGGGCGAGTTGGGGGCGCGTAGGGAATGGTAACCTGAATGATGCGTATAGTTCATTGGAACTCTACAGCGGCTCTTTGTACGGCAGCGTACCTACGTGGGCCATTAATCAGGCAGGAAATCCGAATTTGGGTTGGGAAACCAGTAACCAAACCAACATAGGCCTCGAGTTGGGTTTTCTGAATGACCGCGTTCAATTGGAAGCCACTTACTTCAACAATGACGTGGATGGGTTGATCTTGAGCGCTCCGCAAGCCATTTCCAAAGGGATTCCGGGCAATGCCATTTTGGGCAACGTAGGCTCAATGTACAATCGCGGTATCGAATTGGGAATCACGGCCAACGTGTTACGCAAAGGAGATTTCTCTTGGAATACTTCACTGAATTTCACCAAGTTAAATAACAAAGTAACGGCGCTGGCCGATGGCAATACGGACATCGTGGGTTTTACGCACGTTTCGTACGAAACCACCAATATTACGCGGGTCGGTAATTCCGTCGGTAGTTTATACGGAGCTAAAACAGCAGGGGTGAATCCCGAAAACGGCCAACGGATCTTCATCAACGCCAAAGGAGAAAAAGTACAATACAGCCAAGTCGTGGCAGCAGGTCAAAGCCAATGGACGTATTTGGACGGAACAAAAGCACCTGCCATCACGGGCGCAGATTATTACCTCATTGGCAACGCGATTCCTACCTGGTACGGGGGTTTTGCCAATACGTTCAAATACAAAAACTTTGATCTGGGCATCAATTTCTCCTTTTCGGGCGGCAATTTGGTTATGAACGGAACACGCGCAACGCTGCTTGACCAACGCGCCTACAACAACTCTACCGAAATCCTGACCCGTTGGCAAAAACCCGGCGATATCACCGATATCCCACGCTTGGTCTACAACGACCAATTGTCGAGCGGTTCTTCTTTCCCGGTCTCTACCAATGCGGAAAAGGGCGATTTTGTTCGTTTGCAAAATGCTTCGCTTGGCTACCGGATTCCTGCTAATCCCATTTTCAGCAAGATCGGCCTCAGCACCGTTCGGGTGTATGCGCAGGGTTCCAATCTCTTTCTGTTGACGAAATACACGGGCACAGACCCCGAATCGTCGGTAAACGGAAACTCCAACACCACTCCCGGCGTAGAAAAAAATTCGGTTGGACAAGCCAGAACCTTCACGTTTGGCCTGAACGTCAGTTTTTAAGGGAATTAAATGATCTAAGAATTTAAAGTAAAACGAACATGAAAACAGTTCAAAAAGATACATCAATCCGTCGTTTCAGCAGTGCTTTGTGCTTAGGGCTTTTATTGACTGCCTCAGGTTGCAACGACCGGGAATTACTTAATCCCAATCCGATCACGGCCATCAGTGGTGCCAATGCCTTCGATACACCCGACCGTATTTTGGGACTGGTTAACGGAATATACAAAGCCGTTAAAAACGGCAATTTTTACGGAGGCAACTACTACACCTATACCGAAGCGCGGGGCGAAGAATTTATCAATCGCACCAGCAACACGTTTACGGCCTACGAAGCCTGGAACCAAACGTTGAATTCAGGTTCCAATTTCGTAGCGGGATTTTGGGCGGCGGGTTACGGCGCCATCAATAATGCCAACATCCTCATTAAAGGATTGAACGACAATCCTACCAAAGTAAGCGCAACGCTGACCAAGCAATACATCGCGGAAGCAAAGTTTTTACGGGCGTTAAGTTATTACAGCCTTGTTACGTTGTATGCCCGTCCTTACAATGAGAACAAAGGCACTTCGCCGGGCTTGCCATTGCGTTTACAGGCTGAAACCACGACAGCCAACAACGCACTCAAACGCAGTTCGGTCGCGGAGGTTTACGCGCAGATCATCAAAGACTTGGACGAAGCGGAAGCCGACTTGCCCCTTACGTATTCGACGGCGTTGCTCAATACTACCAGAGCACATCGAAATACGGCAATCGCGCTGAAAACCCGCGTGTATTTAAACATTGGCAACTACGCCAAAGTGATTGAAGAAGCCAAGAAAATTGTATCAACAACGGCTCCGTTCTCAGCTTCGACGGGCGTAGCGCATAAGTTGCAAAATATCGTGGAGATCTTCACGACCAATTATACCAGTACAGAATCCATTTTGTCGGTACCAATGACAGAGTTGGATAACGTAACGGGCCAAACTTCTTTTCCTTATGTATTCAATGCCAACTCAGAGTATAACCTCAATCCAACGGGAATTTGGGGAGAGGCCGAGTGGAAATCCACCGATTTGAGACGCACGTTTGCGCGTACCGCTTCGGGTGTTCAGTTCCTGACCAAATACAACAAGCCATCGCCGTTTCTGGATTATCTGCCCATCCTTCGTTACTCTGAAGTGTTGCTCAATTACGCCGAAGCCGCTGCTCTTACCGGCGATTTGGCAAAGTCGGCGGAGTTGCTGAAAGCGGTGCGTAACCGTTCAGATGCCGCTTATGTATTCCCGGCAAGTGCCGTTGGCACGCAAACGGCTTTGGTCAATACTATTTTGAAAGAACGCCGCATTGAATTACTGGGCGAAGGGTTCCGTTCCAATGACCTGTTGCGCAATCTGTTGCCATTGCCGGCAAAATCCAGCAGTGCACTGAGTGCGCCGGAGGTAAAACCGTCGGATGCCAATTACATTTTTCCCTTGCCAAATACCGAAATAGTAACCAATAAATCACTGCTGGACTAATAGATTTTTCAACAAAACTGTGACTGTTATTTAAACAAAATGAATCATGAAAAAGAACGTAACAAATTTGGGATTGCTGTTGCTCGCGATTTTTCTTTTCGCCTTTACGGTCGAAACTGCGTACGAAGCAGAGATTAAATCGTGGCATCAAAAACGCATCGAAGACCTCAAAAAAGAGGAAGGGTGGCTCAATTTGGCAGGTTTGTTTTGGCTACAGGAAGGCGAAAATACCATTGGCGGCGATGCTAAAAACAGCATCGTATTTCCCACTGATCACAGCGACGCTTTCTTGGGAAAAATAATCCTGAAAAACGGCAAAGTGACGTTTGAAGCCGCAAAGCACACTTCTGTATTTTTGGGAGATCAAGCGGCCTCTACTGCCGAGCTTTTTCCGTATCAGGGCAAACCTACCGTGTTGAAACATAAATCGTTACGTTGGTTTATCATTCAGCGGGGCGAAAAGTTTGCAATTCGTTTGCGCGACCTGGAAAGCCCTACCGTAACGGGTTTCAAAGGCATTGAAACGTTTCCGATCAGTCAGGATTGGCGGGTAAAAGCCAAATTTATCCCAACGGTAGGCAAAAAATTGACCATTGTTGACATCACCGGCCGTTCCTACGAACAGGAATCTCCGGGCAAGTTTGTCTTTACCGTGGACGGAAAAGAATACAGTCTGGAATCGGTGGGTTCCAAAGAACGCCCTCACTTTGTTTTTGGTGATCTAACCAACAAACACGACACCTACGGCGGCGGACGCTTTTTGGACGCAACCCCACCCGATGCCGAAGGATACAGCTACATCGACTTCAACAAAGCCTACAATCCTCCGTGTGTTTTTACTCCTTATGCCACTTGTCCGCTTCCAACCAAAGAAAATAAGTTGGCGTTGGCTGTTAAGGCCGGCGAAAAATACCACGGCGATCATTAATTGATGCGTATTCCCGGTGGATGTGCAGTCGGTTACTCATAACCGACTGCATACTCTTCTTGCTCCAAATCCTTTTCAGAGTCTAACCTACCAACCTAAAATTATGTTTAAAAAGACCATTACCCACTTACTGCCCATTGCTTTGAAAGCCCTGTTTATACTTTGCTTTTTAGCAAATGTGGCCTTTGCCCAAAACAAAACCATCACAGGAACTGTATCAAGCAGCGACGAAGCCGGCTTGCCCGGTGTAAACGTGCTGTTGAAAGGTACAAAGATCGGAACCCAAACCAACGCCGAAGGAAAGTTCTCCATTCAGGTGCCTAACGACAACAGCCTCCTTGTCTTTACATACATCGGTTTCACTACCCAAGAGATCGAAGTACAGGGAAAGAATGTGATCAATGTTTCCTTAGTCTCAGATACCCGCCAGTTAGGCGAAGTCATCGTGACGGGCTATTCCAGTGAAAGCAAAAAATCATTCACCGGTTCAGCCACAAAGGTTACGTCTCAGCAATTGGAAAACCGTCCTGCTCAAAGTTTAGACCAACTTTTGGGCGGACAGGCCGCGGGTGTGAACGTTGTTCAACCCAGCGGCGCGCTCAACAGCACACCCGTATTTCGCATCAGAGGTGTCAACTCCGTTACTTCCTCCATTTATCCGCTGATTATCATTGACGGCGTAACGGTATTCACCGGTTCAGCAGGTGGCTCTGTCGGAAACAACCCTTTGGCTGACATCAACCCTACTGATATTGAAACCATTGACATATTAAAAGATGCATCTGCCGCTGCGATCTATGGCTCACGAGCGGCCAACGGCGTCGTGGTTATTACCACTAAAAAAGGAAAGAAAGGCAAAACCAAAGTCACCTACGATGGCTGGGTGAGTTGGAACAAAGCCTACAATTTGCCCGAACTTTTAAATCCTGCCGACTACGTAGCCATTAAAAATGAAGCACGTGTAAACGCCGGCCTTACGCCTGGATTTGTATTGGGAAAAAATACCGACGGCAGCGAAGTAGGCACCAATTGGTACGACGTAGCCTACCAAACGGGCGTCTCGCACAATCATACACTCAATGTTTCGGGCGCAAACGATGCTACCAATTATTTTGCTTCAGTGAATTACACCGATCAAAACGGGATTTTAAAAACCAATACCTTTAAACGTCAGGCCGCTCGGTTGAATTTAGAGCATAAACTCAATCGCAGCATCAGCATCGGAACCAATTTCTCTTTCAGTAATTCCATCAATGCCGGCCCCAATTCAGGCGCTATCGGCCCGAATTCCGTTACTTCTTCGTCAGGAAACAGCGTAAATACGCAATACATCGGATTACAGCCTTTGGCCCGGATGACGTACATTTTGCCGCCTAACGTGCCCGTTTATAATGCCGACGGTTCGTATAATATCAACACGACCAACGGCAATATCGGCTACGGTCCCAACAATTCGGCTTTAGGAGTATTCAATGCTTATAACCTGCAAACAGTACTGGATCTGGACAAGAACTCTTCCGAAAACAACACGTTGATCGGAAGCCTATTCGCCGAAGTTGAACTTCTTAAAGACCTGAAATTCAGAACTGTGTATGGAATTAATAACTATGTAGTAGAAAACAAGGAATTCAGAAATCCATTCAGTGGAGAAGGTTTTCCAACGGGCGGTACAGCCACCAACTCCACGACCAAATATTTCCGTTCCAACTGGACAAACACACTTTCGTACAGCACCACGTTCAACGAAACTCATAACGTAAGAGCGCTTGTTGGTCACGAGGAAATTTACCGCAAAGTAGATGGCTGGGGCGCAACCCGTACAGGTTTAGCTGATCCATTTTTCAGCAGTTATCAAGGCGGATTTACGAATATCACTCCTGCCTCTAACGTGCAGACAGAGAACGGTTTAATTTCTTTTTTCAGTAACATCACTTACGATTATAACCGAAAATACCTGTTGAGCTTCAACTTCCGTCGCGATGGCTTATCGGCGTTGGCATCGGGGAATAAATGGGGAAATTTTGGGGGAGGTTCCATAGGCTGGAACGTATCAGAAGAAACCTTCTATCAAAACTCAGCACTTCGTGAAACCATCAATGCGTTGAAAATTCGGGCCAGTTATGGCGTGGTAGGCAACAGCAGTCTTAATGATTATGCAGCTCTTTCTCAGTACAATTCAAGCACTTATGCAGGAGTCCCAACGCTCTATTTCGGACAGGCAGGCAACGCAGCATTACGTTGGGAGTCCAGTAAGAAAATTGACATTGGTCTAAACCTCGGCTTTTTCAACAACCGCTTTACGTTGGAAGCCGATTACTATAAAAACACCATTGACGGCCTGATCTTGAGTGCGCCTCAATCGTCATCGCAGGGAATTCCGGGCAACTCTATTGCGGCCAACGTAGGTTCATTGTACAATCAGGGGATTGAATTGGCCCTCAATGCCAACATTATCAACGCCAAGAAGTTTCAGTGGAGTGCCAATGTGAATTTTGCCACCCTTGAAAACAAAGTAACGTCGTTGGGAACGGGCGGCGATATTTATCCTACCTCATTGACTACGTTCGGTATTCAGAATGTCACTCGCGTAGGCTATTCGGTCGGGTCTATCTTTGCCGTGCCTTCACCGGGTGTAAATCCTGCCAATGGTAATCGTCTGTATATCAACCGAAAAGATGAAACAGTGCAATACAATGCCCTTACCAAAGCCTTTACATACTTAGACGGCGGCTCCGCCCCTGCCATTGACAACTACGCCGACGGCAGAATACAAGGCCCTTCATTACCAACATATTACGGAGGATTTAACAACAATCTCAGCTACGGAGATTTCGATCTAACCCTTGGTTTTATTTTCTCAGGGGGTAATAAATTATACAATGGAACGCGCGGTACGCTTTCTGATCAACGGTATTTCAACAACGGCACGTTCATCAAAGACCGTTGGACCACCGCCGGACAGGTCACCGACGTTCCCAAATTGGTGTGGGGTGACAGTTTTTCGGGCGGTTTCTCTTCGACCAATTCGGCCTTTGTGGAAGACGGCTCTTTCTTAAAGCTCAAAAACATTGCTCTGAGTTATCGCATTCCTGTTCAAAAAGGAGGATTGGCCAACTACATTTCTGCGGCCAGAGCTTACGTACAAGCTTCTAACATTCTGACGTTTACGAGTTATCGTGGGTCTGACCCTGAAATTTCCATCAACGGGAACTCCGTCAATTCGGGCAAAGATCAAAACGTTCCGGGCAATGCGTCGGTGTTTACCGTGGGGTTAAATGTCAGTTTTTAGTGAGGGCTGGTCCGGATTTGCAACGGTGCGACGTTTCGCTCCGGACCTGAGCTGGTCCGGATTTGCAATCCGGACCCAAATTGTATCGGATTTATAATCCGAACTGACTCAAAATAAAAGTCTCGTTTCTACGATTGAAAAAGAATTTATTTTTTACGAACAAGAAGGAATCAAAATGAAAATCAATCCGAAAATAAATAAAATTTTAAAAAGCAATGGCAAATTGCTGATAATTAACACATTACTCGTTGCTTTTCTCATGGGATGCCACAACAATCTGCTGGATACAGCTCCCATTACGTCTATTTCAACCGAGGCGGCGTACAGCACCCCCGCCAAAATTTTGGCACAGGTAAACGGACTCTACGGTCAATTCAGCAGTCAGT
The DNA here is from genome assembly GCF_965279615.1 of Runella sp. Taxonomy (NCBI): domain Bacteria; kingdom Pseudomonadati; phylum Bacteroidota; class Cytophagia; order Cytophagales; family Spirosomataceae; genus Runella; species Runella sp. Next base: position 3,288,847 of record NZ_OZ257252.1, read on the forward strand.
CACTTTATGGCGGACGGCACATTGTGTTCAACGAACAACGTGGTGATGAGTTTAGCCAAAATGACGGAAATAACTCCACAGGAGCCAACGTTTGGAACCAATCCATCACAGCTTCGGGAGATTTTGTCAATTCGGTTTGGAGTGCGGCTTACACGACGATCAACGCAGCTAACATCCTGATTTACAAGTTGTCTACGTCAAAAGTAGTAGCGGAAGATTTGCGAAAGAATTATGTGGCTGAAGCCAAATTTCTACGGGCTTTTTCGTATTTCAGTTTGGTACAAACCTATGCCAAACCTTTTGCCCAAAACAGCGCTGCCCCTGCTCTACCACTGCGTTTGAAAGCTGAAACCTCAGGCGGAAACAACGATTTTGCCTTCAGTACCGTCGCGGAAGTGTACGCCCAAATCATCAAAGATCTCAGCGAAGCAGAAACCGATTTACCTGTCAATTACACAACAGCGGTATTGACGGCTTCGCGAGCGCACAAAGCCACAGCCATTGCTTTGAAAACGCGGGTCTATTTAGCTAAAGCAGATTACGCCAATGTCATTGTCGAAGCGGCCAAATTGGTACCGGCCACGGCTCCTTATCAATACATTTCGGGAACGTTGACGCATCGTTTGGAAGCCAACATTGCAACTGTATTTGGAGGTTCTTACATTGGCAACGAAGCACTTTTCACCATTCCGTTCCTGAATGCCGCCGAAGCGCCGGGACTGCAAAGCGCGTTGGCCGCCAATTACCTTACGCCCGTGATCTACCTGAATCCTTCGGCCATTGTTTCCGATCCGGTATTTGCTTCGACAACTTCGAGTGATGCCCGTAAAGGACTGATTACCACCAATACCGCCGGACAGAAGCTGCTGAAAAAATTTGCTAAAAACGCGGCTCCTTTCTCTGATTATGTGCCTTTGATCCGCTACGCCGAAGTGCTTTTGAACTACGCCGAAGCCGCCGCGCAAAACAATGATTTAACTACGGCGACCGCTCTTTTGAAAGCCGTTCGCAATCGCTCAGATGCTTCATACACATTCACCAAAGGAATCGGAACCAAAGAAGAATTGGTTAACACCATTCTCAATGAAAGAAGAATTGAATTGCTGGGAGAAGGTTTCAGAACGCCCGATTTATTGAGACGAGTACAAGCTTTGCCAAGTAAAATCGGAAATGCGGGTACTGCTCCGGAAGTACTGCCAACGGCCGGCAATTATGTTTGGAATGTACCGAGCAGTGAAGTGGCTTACAACAAATTAGCGCCAAAATAACCCCACCCCTAGCCCCTCCCCTGTAGGGAGGGACTTTTCGGCTCCCTTTCCCTAAGTGGGGAAAGGGCTGGGGATAGGGGTTATATTCAGACAACCACCAAAAACACTAAAAATGAGAAAATTAACCTACTCGATTTTATTCGGAACAATCCTGACCGCATCGCTCGGCTATGCCCAAAAAACGGCCGACAAGATTTTTATCAACGGAAAAATCATTACCGTTGACGCCCAAAACAGCGTTGCGCAGGCAATAGCGGTAGAAGGCGGAAAAATTCTGGCCGTCGGCACCAACAATGATATTCAAAAATTAAAAGGAAAAAATACGGCAATTGTCGATTTAGGCGGTAAAACGGTCACGCCGGGCTTCATTGACGGACACAGTCATTTTATGAGTTTTGGACGGGCAAGCATGGCCAATCTGAATCCACCACCGGTAGGAAATGTTCGTAAAATAGCCGATTTAGTCAGTGAATTACAGGCGTTTAAAGCCCAAAAAGGAATCAAAGATGGCGAATGGATTCGCGGATTTGGGTACGATGTGGATCAATTGGCCGAAAAAAGACATCCTAACAAAGAAGATTTTGATGCGGCATTCCCCAATAATCCGGTCGTGATTACCCACGTATCCGGGCACATGTCGGTGGCTAATTCGGCCGCACTGAAAATTGCGGAAGTAAATGCCGATACACCTGACCCGGTAGGAGGTGTAGTGGAACGGAAAGACAATTCAAAAGAGCCGACGGGTTTATTTCAGGAAAAAGCACAGGGTCTTATTCGGGTCAACTTTGGGGATTCGAACAAAAGTTCATTGGAAGACCGTTTGGCCCAACTGAAAGAACAACAAACTTATTATGCCAGCTTCGGCGTAACTACTGCACAAGATGGCAGTTCGGGCTTTGAATCATTGGAATTGTTAAGAGAAGCGGCAAAACGAGGTGAATTATTCATTGACATTGAAGCGCTACCTTCTTATGGAGTGATTGATAAGGTATTGAACAATCCTGATTATCAGTACGGTGTCTTGAAAAACCACTTTAAGATCAACGGTTTTAAGTTTATGTCCGATGGTTCTCCGCAGGGCAAAACGGCTTTTTTCGGTAAAGCCTACTTGACCAAAGTGCCCGGCTGTAACGATGCTGAATGCCGCGGATTTCCGGTCGTGAATCAGGAGCAGTTCAATGAAGCTATTATCAAAGGATTTGCCAATAATCTCCAAACTTATGTGCACTGCAATGGCGACGCGGCCATTGATATGTACATCGCCGCCGTTGAAAATGCCAATAAAGTGTTGGGTACTACCAGTATCAATCGTCGCCCGGTAGTGATTCACTCACAGTTTGTGCGTCCCGACCAATTGGATAAATACAAAGAATTGGGCTTGCTTCCTGCCCTGTTCAGCAATCACGCCTTCTTTTGGGGCGATGTGCACGAAACAAATTTAGGCTACGACCGAGCTAAGTTTTTGAGTCCTTTAAAAACAGCTATCAGGAAAAACATCATCGCCACCAACCATACCGACTTTGGTGTTACGCCCATCAATCAGTTGTTTTTGTTGTGGACCTCGGTAGAGCGCAAATCCCGTTCGGGGAAAGTCATTGGCCCCGAGGAACGCCTCACGCCCATTGAAGGTCTGCGGGCAATAACTATCAACGGTGCTTATGAGTATTTTGAGGAAAACACAAAAGGCTCCATTGAAAAAGGAAAACTCGCTGATTTAGTGGTACTTTCTGATGATATCACCACCATTGAGCCTTCCAAAATCAAAGATGTTCAGGTATTGGAAACCATCAAAGAAGGCAAAACCATTTACAAGAAAAATTAACGAAATGTCCCTGCAAAACATCACAACAGCGCCCATTAGAACCACCCAACGGGTCGCTGAAATATCATGGTTCAATGATATAATCGGTGGTGATACCGAATATTTAGGCGTCTTGGACAACAGCCGTCGCAGTAGTTACGAACATTGCCGCGACATTACCCTCGAAGCCGAAAAACTGGGTTTCAGTAACATTCTCTACCCAACGGCTTACACGGTAGGTCAGGATGTATTGACTTTTGCCGCAAGTGTGGCCCCCGAAACGGAAAAAATTACCTTTTTGGCCGCTATTCGCACGGGTGAGATTCACCCACCCATGTTGGCACGGGCCATTTCTTCGCTTGATCACATTCTGAAAGGACGATTAATTCTAAACATTATCAACTCTGACCTGCCCGGTACGCGCGAAAATCCGGCACTACGTTACCAACGTTGTAACGAAGTAATTGAAATTTTAAAGCAAGCCTGGACCCAAGACCGAATTCAACACAAAGGCGAAATTTACCAATTTGATATGCCCTCCGACCCCGTCAAGCCCTATCAACAAAACGGTGGGCCATTGCTTTATTTTGGAGGAACTTCGCCCGGTTCACGGGAAGTCTGCGCCAAACATTGCGACGTGTTTTTGATGTGGCCGGAATCCGAAGAATCCATGTATGCGACCATGCAGGACATGAGCGCCCGCGCAGCGGCGGAAGGCAGAACCATTGATTTTGGCTTACGCATCCACGTCATTGTGCGTGAAACGCAGGAGGAAGCACGGAATTACGCCAAAAAATTGATGTTAAAATTTGACGAAGCGCGCGCTTTGGAAATCAGAAGCCGAGGCGAAGATTCGCGTTCGTTGGGGGTTATTCGTCAGGATGAGCTTCGTGAAACGGCCGACGTAGACGGCTTTGTAGAAGAAGTACTTTGGACACACATCGGTAAGGTGTTTTCAGGTTGTGGCAGTGGCTTGGTAGGCAGCGCCGATCAAATCATTGCCAAGCTGAATCGGTACATGGATATGGGGTTTCGGGCATTTATTTTCTCAGGTTTCCCCTTGATTGAGGAGGCTAATTACTTCGCAGATTTGGTTTTGCCTCATTTACCAAATGTCTCCATGCCGCGCCTGCAAAATCGAATTCCTGAAGAAATACCGGTGACGCCGCTGACTACTGCTGAACTTATTTAATGATAAACCATATAAGGCCTGTAAGATAATATAAGTAGTTGAAAAATAAGCTCATATGCACTTATATTCCTTATATGGTAAAAATAATAACATGACCGAAACGAAAGAATTTAAACGGGAATTAGGGCTCATTGATGCCGCTTTGCTGGCAGCCAGTGGTATGATCGGTTCAGGGATTTTTATTGTCAGTGCCGATGTAACTCGAAACGTCGGCTCGGCGGGTTGGTTGATCATTGTTTGGCTCATTGGCGGCTTCATGACGCTGACTGCCGCCGTCAGTTATGGAGAACTCAGCGGCATGTATCCCAAAGCCGGCGGGCAATATGTGTACCTCAAAGAGGCCTACAATCCTCTGGTGGCTTTTGTCTATGGATGGAGCCTGTTTGCCGTAATTCAAACGGGAACCATTGCTGCCGTATGTGTGTCTTTTTTTAAGTTTTTAGCCTATTTCTTTCCGTTTTTCAGCGAAGATTTGGTGGCTTTCAGAGTAGGAAATTCATTCAAAATTTCTCCCGCGCAACTGTCTTCCATCGCCTTGCTTTTTCTGCTGACTTATCTCAATACAAAAGGAGTTAAGCTGGGAAAAATCATTCAGAATACGTTCACGGGCACGAAGTTACTGAGTTTGTTGGTGCTGATTTTATTCGGATTTATTTTCCTGAAACCTGACGTGTGGCAGGCCAATTGGGCAGATGCCTTTCATTTACAAAAATTGACACTCACCGGTTCGTTTGAAGAATACCCCAATACGCCGGCTTTATGGGGCGCTATTGCTTCAGCATTGGTAGGGACCGTCATTAGCTACGATGCCTGGAACAACGTGACATTCGTGGCGGGCGAAATCAAAAACCCAAAACGTAACATCGGACTGAGTTTACTTCTTGGAACTGCCGTCGTCACGCTCATTTATGTGTCTGTCAATGTGATGTTTACGGCCGTATTACCCCTTGAAGCCATCGGAACGCCCGAAAAAGACCGTGTGGGCATTGTAGCGGCACAGGCCATTTTTGGCAACAGCGGTACGGCCGTGATTGCGGTGTTGATCTTAGTATCATCATTCGGTTGTGCCAATGGCATGATTCTGGCCGGTGCACGAGTCTATTACAGCATGGCCAAGGATGGTTTATTTTTTAGAAAAACGGGTGAACTGAATCAAAATGCCGTTCCTTCCTACGCGCTTTGGATTCAGTTTGCGGTGGCAGTAGTGTTAAGCCTGAGCGGTCGTTATGGTGATTTGCTTGATATGATCTCGTTTGTGGTCGTGATTTTCTACGTGCTGACCATCACCGCTATTTTTGTATTAAGAGTAAAAAAACCAACGCTTGAAAGACCCTATAAAGCTTTCGGTTACCCCTTTCTGCCGGCTATTTATATTGTCATGGGTTTGGCGTTTTGTATTTTACTTATCATCTACAAACCTACTTATACCTGGCCGGGGTTGATTATTGCCGGATTGGGGATTCCGATTTATTATTTAATTCAATTTAGGCAGGATCAAAAACATGATCTTCCAACGAATGAAACCGCATCTTCTGACCAAGCAAACAATAAATAGATTCTTTACTTTCTAAACCTAATCTCTCCTTTAAGATATGTCAACCGTTTCGAAAAAATCGCTGCTTTCCGAAGACTGGACCGTGGTTGTATTGGGCTTTGCCATTTTATTGATTACCCTTGTGGGTTTTGTTCTACCCGTACCTACCTTCGGTTGGAAAGATACCGGAGACCTGTTTAGAAAAGTACTTTCTTTAGAAAATATACAAATTATTCTTATCCAACTCATTGCAGTTGTGGCAGTTGCCATTGCCGGTGCCTTACTGACGGGTAAAGGAATAAAGCCTTTTTTGATTGGTCTGCCTATTGTCTATTTTCTAACCGTTATTGCCCTCATCATTGCGGGCAACAGCGGAGTAAAATCCATTAATCTGGAAGCCGTAATTTTCAGTTTAGCCATTGGGCTTTTGATCGGCAATTTTGTTAAACTGCCCGATTGGCTCAAATCAGCACTTTCGACCGAAGTATTTGTAAAAATCGGATTAGTACTGTTGGGAACCACCATCATTTTCTCCGACATTCTCAAAGCAGGTTCATTAGGGTTAATTCAAGCCCTGATCGTGGTAATATCAGTCTGGTATTTTGCATTTTGGGTTTCCAAAAAACTGGGCATTGATGAAGAACTTTCGCTCATTATTTCCAGTGCTGTTTCTATTTGCGGAGTATCAGCCGCCATCGCTACCGCAGGTGCTATCAAAGGCGATTCTAAAAAACTTTCTTACGTCATTTCGTTGGTGTTGATTGTAGCCGTACCTATGATGATCTTTCAACCGTATGTTGCCAAATGGTTGGGCCTTTCGGAAGAAGTAACCGGCGCTTGGTTGGGAGGAACCATTGATACTACCGGCGCAGTGGCTGCCGCCGGTACGTTGGTAGGCGAAACTGCCCTGAAAATCAGCACCATTGTTAAATTCTCACAGAACGTCCTCTTAGGTGTAGCAGCATTTGCCATCTCGGTTTACTGGACTTATACCAACCACCCGTTGGCCAAAGACAAAGACACGAAACCGACGGCAGGTATCATTTGGGAACGTTTCCCCAAGTTTGTTATTGGTTTTTTGGCGGCTTCTGTGCTGTTTTCGTTCTTTCTTACTCCCGAAACGGTCAACAACGTCAAAGGAAGTCTTAAAAATTTACAGGGTTTATGGTTTGCGTTGGCATTTACGAGCATTGGCTTGGAAACCAATTTTTCAGATCTATTCAATGCCGAAAACAAAAAACCACTCTACGCATTTTTGATTGCTCAAACTTTCAACATCTTCATTACGTTGGCGGTATCGTATTTTCTTTTTCGCTAATACGTAGTTCCCGGCACATCTGATAAGGGTTAGATGTGTCAGGAACTACGAAACAGTTGTAAAAATCTATCATTAAAAATACTCTAGATCTATAGATCATATTAAATATTAAATCTTTTTTTAACTTTTAAATTCTTTCCAATTATGAAATTTACTGACAGCTTAATTTATTACGAGATTCTCGCTCTGTTGATTTTTTTCAGTTTAGGCGAATTTTTGACCGGTGCCTTTAAAAGCGGAAAATGGACCAAAAACGAATGGCACATCACTTTTGCCGGTTTAGCGTTGTCGAGCGTCATTACGCGACCGCTGAGTTTTCTGTTTACCGCCTATGTGCTCAATTACTTTTTCCCCGGTTACTATAATTATTTTGCAGGAATCTCCCTTTGGGCAGGTGTACTTATTACGTGCGTGTTAGAAGATTTCACTCAGTACTGGTGGCATCGCGCCGCTCATACGTATGAGTGGCTTTGGAAAGGACATCGTGTTCACCATTCCGCTCCCGAAATGAGTGTATTTTTATCCGGTAGAAATTCGTGGGTTTATTTATTGATCTTTCCCTCACGGATCGTATCAACCGCTTTGGTATTTCTCGGCTTTGGAGAGGCATTTATTATTGGCTATTTTCTGAAGATTCTGATCGGCATTTCCGCTCACTCAAGTATTCGTTGGGATAAACCGCTGTATGCTATCAAATGGCTGCATCCCGTCATGTGGGTGGTGGAAAGGGTCATTTCGACTCCTGCCACGCATCACGCACACCATGCCGCAAGCGATAAAGATGGTATTGGAGTGATCAATGGAAACTACGGAAACATGTTTTTTATTTGGGACATCATTTTCGGAACCGGTAAAATTACCCGCCAATACCCCGAAACGATTGGGCTGGAAGATTACCATGAAGAGCCATGGTATGTTCAACTTGGGTATCCTATTTTCAAATCAAAGGATGAAAGAAGTGAGATGTCAAAATAAATGACAATGCATTTCCTTTATAAAACTGAAACGCATCATGGCGCCCCAAACAATCTTTAAAAATAATTTTCATATAGTATGTTATAATATAGAACTAATGGATTATTATTGCAGCATAAAGAGTAATTGGATTAAAAGTGTACAAATTACTCTATATAATCAATATATATAATATAATTCTTTTTTACATGTCAGAACTGAACAAAAAGCAGACCGCACTCGGTGATGTAGCTGCCAGGCAATTAGCCATTGCCACCCGTACCGTACCCCAGATGTCAACCATTACGCCGCGATGGTTGACGCACTTATTGAACTGGATTCCCGTTGAATCGGGCGTATATCGTCTCAATAAAGTAAAAGATGCCAACAACGTAGAAGTTGATTGCTCAGGCCGTGACGAACGCCCTTTACCTCAGACGTTTGTGGATTATATCGAAAATCCGAGGGAATATAATTTAAGCGCGGTCAATACGGTATTGGATGTGCATACGCGTGTTTCGGATTTGTACAGCAAGCCTTACAATCAGATCAGCGAACAGCTACGCCTGACCATCGAAACGATCAAAGAGCGACAGGAAAGTGAATTGATCAATAACAAAGAATACGGCTTGCTGCACAGCGTTGCGCCTTCGCAAAGAATCAAAACCCGCACGGGCGCTCCTACCCCTGACGATCTGGATGAATTAATTACTAAGGTTTGGAAAGAGCCGGGTTTTTTCTTGCTTCATCCACTGGCAATTGCCGCATTTGGCCGTGAATGTACCCGTCGTGGTGTACCGCCGCCAACCATTTCCCTTTTTGGTTCTCAATTTATCACGTGGCGCGGCCTTCCGTTGATTCCATCGGATAAAGTGCCCATTGAAGATGGAAAATCAAAGATATTGTTGTTACGGACGGGAGAGAGTCGTCAAGGGGTGGTGGGATTATATCAGCCCGGATTACCGGGGGAACAATCGCCCGGCTTATCGGTACGATTTATGGGCATCAATGAAAAAGCGATTGCCTCTTACTTGATTTCATTGTATTGCTCATTGGCAGTATTGGTTGACGATGCGATTGCCGTACTGGATGATGTAGAAATTGGAAAATACCATGAGTATAACTACTGATTCTTTTGATCTGCCGCTCAATGAGCGCATTCCATCGGGCAATTTCGCAGATACGGAAGCCATTGAGCAATTGGCCAATGAGCTTTTTCGCGCACTTCCCGGAGGTATTCCCACGTTTGGGTTTACTCCGCCGCCTGTACCTGCTAAGAAATACGACCCTTTGCTGAGTCAAGGCAATGTTTTTAATCTTGGCGAGCCGCAAACGAGTTTGCCCGATCCGCATTTTGCGGGAGGTCAAATCCCTAAGTCAGTGGCAGGAAGCGGCGTTTCTCCTTCGGCCATTCAGCAGGGAAATGTTTTTAACGTAGCGCCCACTCAAACCAACCTGCCCGACCCGAACTTTGCCGGGCAGGGAAAAGTGCCGCAATCGGTGGCAGGGAGCGGAATCTCCCCCTCGGCCGGAAATCAGGGCAACGGCGTAGATTTAAAAAATCCGCAGACCAGTTTGCCCGACCCGCATTTTGCCGGACAAGGAAAAGTGCCGCAATCAGTAGCGGGAAGCGGAATTTCTCCTTCCATTGCTCAAAAAACCAATGCCTATTCAGCGTTGCCATTTGCCAATGAACAATCGTATGAAACTGATTTAAGGGAAGCTTTGGCGTCAATCAATGTATTTTCCGTTAAACCGCAACTGCCCTCTTCGCCTGCTCCGGGATTTAACGAGGCATCTTACTATTTTTTGGCGGGTAATGCTTCTTTACCGTTTGTCACCGAAACAAGCCCGTTTTCTACGCCTGACTTAACCGGGAAAGTGGGTGTAAGTTCAATCGCCGGTCCTCCTTTTGACGTCAATCTGATAAAAAAAGACTTTCCTATTCTGCAGGAACGCGTAAATGGCCGCCCGTTGGTGTGGTTGGATAATGCCGCCACCACGCAAAAGCCCCGGCAGGTCATTGAGCGAATCAGCTATTTTTACGAGCACGAAAATTCAAACATTCACCGGGCAGCCCACGAGTTGGCCGCCCGTGCTACGGATGCTTATGAGGACGCCCGTGAAAAAGTTCGTCAATTCTTAAATGCCGGCTCAACCAACGAAATCGTCTTTGTGAGAGGAGCAACGGAAGCCATCAATTTAGTGGCTAAAAGTTGGGGTGAGCAAAACTTACAACCCGGCGATGAGATCATCGTAAGTCACCTCGAACACCACGCCAATATTCTTCCCTGGCAACAATTGGCTGCTAAAAAAGGGTTAAAACTCCGCGTTATTCCCGTGGATGACAACGGGCAAATTCTTTTGGACGAATATACAAAATTGTTGAATTCCAAAACCAAACTGGTTTCGTTTACGCAGGTTTCCAATGCGTTAGGAACAGTAACACCTGCCAAACAGATCGTTGAATTGGCGCATCAGGCCGGGGCAAAAGTCTTAGTTGATGGCGCTCAATCAGTCTCTCACATGCGGGTAGATGTACGCTACCTCAATGCCGATTGGTTTGTTTTCTCGGGTCATAAAGTATTTGGTCCGACGGGCATCGGTGTACTCTACGGCAAGGAAGCGCTGTTGAACGAAACTCAACCTTGGCAGGGAGGCGGCAACATGATCAAAGATGTAACGTTTGAACATACACAATACCACACTGCTCCTTCCCGCTTTGAAGCAGGTACGGGCAACATTGCCGATGCGGTCGGATTAGGCGCTGCGTTGGATTACGTATCAAAAATCGGTATTGATCGGATCAACCAATATGAGCATTATCTATTGGTTTATGCCACAAAACTACTCAAAGAAGTTGCCGGCTTGCGGTTGATCGGTACCGCTCATGAAAAAGCAAGCGTGTTGTCATTTACGCTGCAAGGGTATTCCAACGATGAAGTGGGACAAGCCCTTAATAAAGAAGGGATTGCGGTCAGAACGGGCCACCACTGCGCCCAGCCCATTTTACGCAGGTTCGGTCTGGAAAGCACGGTTCGTCCGTCGTTGGCCTTTTACAATACCTGCGCCGACGTGGATCTACTTGTAAGCACTCTGCATCGTCTGCAACATATTCATTCAAAAAAATAACCCATGAAAGCCGGACGAAGTTGACCTTCTCCGGCTTTCGAAACAGTATAATCTATTTCTTAAAATGCCAAGCAGTCAAGCATTTATTGATGTTCTGCATCAAACTCATAAGGCCGAATGGGAAGCTACGCCCAAGATACAAAGCTCCATCAGCTGGTTGAATGACCTTTTTGAGTTTTTGTTTCCCAATAACCGTCTGCATAAAAAGGAAACTTATATTGGAATTTTGAAGAAAAACCAAATCGATCTGGAGAATATTCTTTTGAGTTACCTTGACCCTGAAACGATTGATATTGAAAGCATTGTGGTTGCTTTTTATGATTCGCTCGAGCACATTTACAATAGCCTGCGGCTTGATGCCAATAAGATCTATGAATTTGACCCTGCCGCTACCAGCATTCACGAAGTCATTGTTTCGTATCCGGGATTTTATGCCATTGCCGTGTACCGCATTGCGCATCGTCTTACAGAGCTAAATGTACCTGTTTTGCCTCGAATTCTGAGCGAATACGCGCATCGCAATACCGGAACGGACATTCACCCGGCGGCTCAGATCGGCGTTCCTTTCATGATCGATCACAGCACCGGAATCGTGATCGGAGCTACGTCCATCATTGGCAATAATGTCTCTATTTATCAAGGTGTTACCTTGGGCGCGTTGCAGGTAGCCAAAGAACTGGCCGAAACCAAACGCCACCCTACCGTGGAAGACAACGTCATTATTTACGCCCGAACCACCATTCTTGGCGGAAGAACGGTCATTGGCAAAAACAGTGTGATTGGCGGAAGCGTTTTTCTCACCAAAAGCGTTGCTCCCAATTCACAGGTGTTCAACACCCATCAGCTCAGAATCGAAGTTAAACAGGAATTGCCAACTTAAGCCGTTTTTATACATCCAAAAGGCTGCGGTATAATCTCGTTTGAAATCGTATGTTCCGGCCATTTTCAACAAGACACAACTATGGCTTTGCTAAATTTCAGTTTCACAAAATCACGCTCTCTGATTTTTATTTTTCTCTGTTTGGGAGGACTTATTTATCACGCCCGGGCGAATGATTTTGACTTTACTCCTACCCTTCAAAAAGCGTATTCTGAAGTATTTAAGATGAAATTGGAGGCCGGCAAGAAATTGATCGTCTTGGAAAAGAATCAAAATCCTTTCAAAATTTACGTAGAAAACTATATAGAAATGATTGAAGCGCTTAATTCTGATAACCAAGCAGTTTACGAAAGATTTATTGACCAAGAAGAAGAGCGACTCGAATCAATTTCTGAATTGGATAAAAACTCTCCCTATAACCGATTTTTAAGGGCTGAGCTGAAAATGCAATTCGCTGTAACAAAAATTAAATTTGGCAATGAAGTAAAAGGGGCTTGGAATATCGTTCAGGCAGCCCGTTTATTGGAAGAAAATCAAAAGTTATTTCCCCATTTTTTGCCCCATCTTAAATCGTTGGGTTGTTTGCATATTTTGATCGGCTCAGTACCTGAAAACCACAAATGGGCGATAAAGCTTTTAGGTCTAAAGGGCCGCCCCGGGATATACAGGAATTTCATCAACTTATTGATTATACTGATGATATTGATATTAATCAGCGGTTAGAGCAATGGGAGATTTTTTACAAGCGCGCCGGCACCCCGGTGCCATCGGCCTCATTCAGCTTTACAACGAAGAACTCCTTATGAAGTTTTACGCGAAAATCGGACGGCCGACGCCGCTGACTCTTGTAACTCATTAAAATTATTTTTTTTGAATCCTTCCTCACCCTAAAGGTCGGACCGCCGCCGCGGAGGGTTCGAAAAAAATAAGCATTTTTGTTTTATCACCCCTAGTTATGATTGACACAGTCACCCGCATCACCACCTACTACCTATCACTACTCCACTATATAAATAAATTATTGTCTCACGAAACAGGCGCGGTTGTTTCAGGAAAGGTTTTTTTTGAGCTTTCAACAGCAACTGTTTTCCAAGATATCTGCCATACCTACGGAATTGTTAGTATGAGAAAATAAGAAAACAATATCTTTTATATATAGTATATTTATATATAAATGTTGTTTTAGTATAAAAAAATAATTCTTATGCTCGTACATTTCCTTTCATTGGCGTGGCGCCGCATCCGGCGTGAAAAACAGGTAAACATTATCCGAATCGCAAACCTAAGCATTGGGCTCGCCGGCGGCCTGGTGATTTTTCTGGTCGTCAATTACATGCTGACCTTTGACCGATATCATCCGCATGTTGACCGTTCGCATTGGGTAGTAACAGACGTCCATCAAGAATCGACGATGCAAACTGATGCCACACCAAGACCATTGGCCGACGTTTTGCGCCGAACTTACCCGTTTGTCGAAAGTGCTGTCCGACTGGAAACCATCTTTGGCCGGATGATCAGCGTCCCTAACGGCAAGGGGGGATGGTCAAAAAAATTTAATGAAGCCCGAAATATGTGCTTTACCGAGCCCCAATACTTTGATCTCTTCGGGGTAGAATGGATCAGCGGAAACGCTAAAACTTCGCTGTCATCGCCAAATACCATCGTGCTCAGTGAGCGATATGCCGAAAAATACTTCAATACAACCGCGGCGGTTGGAAAAACACTTCGGTTTGACAACCGCACTAATCTCACGGTCACCGGTATAATTAAAAATCCGCCGGCAAATACGCAATTGCGCTTTGACGGACTCATTTCCTATGCTACAATTCCGGTCTTGGAATCGCAGGCGAACATGCAGGATTGGCTGGGTCTTCAGAGCATGTGTTTTGTGCTCATGCGTGAAGGTTCAACGGCAGATCAGCTGCTTGGCGCCTTGCGGGCTATCAGGAAAAAGCATTTACCCCCGGCCGAGTTAAGCCACTTTTCCTACCATGTACTTCCGCTGGCAGAGCTTAACCACCAACGCAGCGGAATGGCCCCAAGGGCGGTACTGTATGCGTTAATAGCGGTGGGTCTCTTGCTGGTAGGTGCTTCCTGCATTAATTACATCAATTTGGCGACTGCACAGGCCTTACAACGTTCGCGCGAAGTTGGCGTCCGCAAGGTCGTTGGCAGTAACCGGTTTCAGCTTTTAAAACAATTTATGATCGAAACCGGATTGATCACGCTGCTTTCAATGGTCGTGGCGTTAGTGCTGGCACAGCTTGCAATGCCTTTTGTAAACCAAACGCTCAATGATCAGGTCGAGACACTTAGACCGTCAATTACAATTTTGGACCTATTGAAACCCGGCGCATTGCGCTGGTTTTTGCCACTGCTAATTGGCGTTACGGTGCTTTCCGGATTTTATCCGGCGATGGTGCTCTCCGGTTTTAATCCCGCCAAAGTACTCACCGGCGGGTTAAGCCGTGGTGTCGGTGGGCTGAATATTCGCAGGACACTCATTACAGGTCAATTCCTGCTTACCCAATTATTTCTGATTGTCGTTTTGGTAATAACCGCACAGCTACGCCATATGCAAAAAACAGATTGGGGATTTCGTCACGAACGGATGCTCGCTATATGGCTTCCGCAGCAGGTGCCGGCCCAATATGAAAGGTTGAAGCACGGATGGCAACGCATACCGGGACTTGAATCGATTACCTTTGCAAGCGATCCACCGGCATCACGGTACAATCGGCCCGTCTCTTTCAGTTATCACACGGCAAGTGAACAGGAGCCATTTGAAACGCGGGTTAGAGCTGTTGATGATAACTATCTTGAGGTTTTTAGACTGACTCTTGTCGCGGGGCGCAATTTCGATGTGGCTGACACGACCGGGCAACAGGTTCTGGTGAACGAAATCATGGTAAAAAGGCTGGGTCTTTCTTCGCCGACCCAAGTGATCGGCAGACGGATGCGGATCAAAGATGCCGACCGTACCATTGTGGGGGTAGTGAAAGATTTCAGAAGTGGCGACTTACATTCTCCGATAGTTCCGGTTACCTTAATCCACGATCTGAAACAAACCGCGATGGCAGTGCTTACCTTCACTTCAAACCGGGAAAGTTTGCCTGAAAGGGCTTTACAAAGGATTTGGGATCAGGTTGTGCCTGACCAAGTGTATAAGTCTTCGTCGATGGACGGGCTCCTGAATTCATTCAGCAAAATGGAAAAATTATTAGCCGAATTCGTGCAGATCTTTACCTGCATTGCCATTGCGATAAACTGTCTTGGCTTGTACGGTCTGGTAACGTTTATGGCTGAAACCCGCGCAAAAGAAATTGGAATCCGCCGGATACTTGGCGCACGCACAGCACAAACGCTATGGATTTTTGGAAAGGAGTTCAGCAGACTGATGGCGATCGGTTTTGTATTCGCCGCACCCCTCGGCTGGTGGCTGACTTCCGGCTGGCTGCAGCAGTATGCGCATCGGATCGAGGTGAACGGTTGGTTATTCCTGACAACCATTGCCTTAATGGCCCTTATTACTACCGCAACCGTACTGGGTCATGCACTGAAAGCCGCCGTTGCCAACCCGGTGAACTATTTGAGGGCACAATGACAAGTGGAGTAATATGTATTGGCTCAGCACCGCCGACTCTTTGAAATTCGGAATGTTTCGGCGGTGCTGAGCCATGCTTGCCCGCCTCATGAAACGGGCGTGGCTGTTGGACAACTATCTGCTTTTCTAATTCTCAGAAGGAAAACCAGAGACATGAGTTGTGCAACAGCCACGGGCGTTTTTCTGAGACAGTAAGCAATTTTGATGTCTGCTACCCGATTATTGGGTTTGGTACCACGAGTCAGGGTCTGTTTTCATCGAGTATTCCAAGTAGGCCATTAACAATACAGCAGACGTTGACCATAAGATAGAATAACTAAGTGCTTTGAGGAGCATGGGCATTTCCAGACTACTAATGCCTATACACAGCAACAAAGCTCCGGCAAACAGCAGATAGGAAAGAACTGTCCTTAATAAGCGGGGAGTCCTTACGATCCCCACTTTTTTGAATTGGGGAATAATACGTTGAAGTAAAAACAAGGTCAACAAGATGACTGAGAAAACACTGCCCCCCTGAATTGAAGTCCATAAAATGTTCCGTTCAATTACACCCTCAAAATCGGCCATCAGTCCAAAATAGAAGCTTAGAAACGTAGTCAGACCGACGACCGTCAGCATTCGGAGTCGTTTGGTCTTCGAGAATTGACTTTTTACCAGCGCCCACCAGTCTCGAAGCAGACTTTTCAGAAAAACCTTTCGGTAGCACCATTCCATCTTTTGAATCTTCTTTTGTCCACCAAAATCATCAATTGTCTGCCGGAGCGCCTCCTCAAAGGAGAGTGAATCGGTCATCCGAGCTTCCACGGAGGCCACAAAGTGGTCCGTCATCTCTTCAATAAAGGCGGTTTCGATCAACTGACATTTTTGGGTCAGAAAGGTAACGATACCGGAATGTTGGGAGTGTGTCATAGTTATAAGGTTAATTAGGTAGTGGAAAGCTTACTTAAATGGCCGGGGGTTAATATGCGTTGCAACTGATAGAGAAACTGCTCGATCTGAGCCAGTCGATCTTCGGCAGTACCTTGCTGATCTTGTGCAATGGAATAATATTTTCGGGCACGGCCCTCCACTACCAGGGTTTTTGTTATCAGTAGGCCGTCGGCTTCCAGTTTATACAAAGCGGGATAGAGGGCTCCTTCTGTAATCCTAAGTTGGCCATCGGTTAGCTGTTTTACTTTTTGGCAAATTTCATAGCCATACATCCATTGGGAGTCGGCCAGCAGTTTGAGAATGATGGCACTGAGACTGCCCTTAAGTAGTTGATGAGAAGTAGTATTCATTCCCAAATATACTAAATATCTAAATACTACTGAATCTTAGGTATATTTTTTTTTAAAACTTCACAAAATACCGCAGTGCGGACCGCTCTTTGGTGAGACATTTTTCACAGATAACAGGTTATAAAAAAGCTATTTCCTCAGTAAACCTGACAAGCATTCTTGTATATCCCTGAAATAGCTTGACAAACGGTGTTATACAAATCAGGTATCTCTTGATTTTTCACGACCTGAAAAACCCACCGACAACCCACTCATTCCTGAGGCTGCAATATGGGCTCAGGTCACATTAATAATTGTGTATGTAGTCAACCGCAAAGCTTGTTTTTTTCAGTAACTTCTATCCATTTCCGTTTGACTACATACAGTAAATAAATTTCTTCAATAAAAACGATTTAAGTGATGACAAATCACATTAACGAAAACGATTCATTATAATAGTTTCTTTTTATTTACTTGCACAAATTGCTTAGGGGTCAGGCCCGTTTTTTCTCTGAATATTAAGACAAATTTAGCGGATTGGGAGTAACCCAACATTGCCGAAACCTGCCATACACGAAATTGACCGGTGCATAAAATTTGTTTGGCATATTCCAATCGAATATTCATATAAGCCTGATAAGGAGCATGTCCATAGATTCTTTTGAAGGCTGCCTGAAACTTGGGCACGGTCATATTCATGCCGGAGGCAATGGTGGAAATTGGAGGTATTTTTTTTAGAGGATTAATTAACATTCCTCTGTAAAATTCATGAATTTTAATTTCAAGGGAAGCATCGGAAACAGCATTGCTTTTTTGTAGTGCAGGTATTGTATTCATAATCGTCGGTTGGTTTAAGTAAACTATTTTAAAGATACTTTTACCAAAATAATGCCGTTTTAGCACCTTTTTTGTCGATTGAAATGAACTTCTTGATTAATAGTATAAAACTAAAAGATAAGTATCATGAAAGCATATTCAAGGGTATCAACGGTTAATCTATGAAGGCCTTGGAAAAATTAATTCCAATGTTGTTCCTTCCATTGAGGCTTGATAAGCTCTGATTTTCCCTTTATTCAATTTCATTAATTCTGCACAAACCAATAGCCCTAACCCTGTGCCTTTTTCTCCTAAAGTACCCCGATGAGATACGGCAGGTATTGGTTTCGTAAGGGTACCTTCCCACTCAAATTTTTCTCCTTTATTGGTTAGCCTCAACACTACATACGAAGGTTCCGGTGTGATAACTATTTGAACTGCACTATTATGGGGAGAGAATTTAATGGCATTATGTATCACGTTGTATAAGATAATTTGTACGTGGTTTTCGTCGGCATAAATCAACGCTGAAGAATCGGTAAACCATTCTGTATGAAGGGATTTTTGCTGCATCAACCCCTTAAGTAAGTCCAATGCTTCTTCAACAGTATTTTTTAATGATACGGTTTTTGGGTTCGCCCTCAGAAGCCGGCGCTGTGAAAAAGCCCAGTACAACAGATTGTTGAGAATTGTTTGAAAGGTAATGGCCTTTTTGCGTAATGAAGAAGATAATGCCGGTAATTGCCCCGCACTTGTGTGCGTATATTCAAGCAACGTAATAGTATTGATCAGGTCAACGACAGGAGCGCGTAAATCATGACCGATGATGCCAAATAGTTTATCTTTCGTTTCGTTCAACACCTCCAGTTGTTGATTCTTCCTGCTGATTTGATTATTATAAACTTGATTTTTTTTGATAGAGCCAAAGCCCACCACACAATAGTATAGCAAAAAGGCCTAATAAAGCTGAAAGTAACTTTCTTTGCTTTTGCTGATTTTGCAACTCCAACTCTTTGATTTGTAAATCTTTCTCAGACAATTCTTTTTCCCGTTCTATTTTATCAAATTGATATTTTGCTTCGATGTTTTTAGCGGTTTCGCGTTCTTTATCTATATCAATACTTTGTGTTATAACTTGCAGGCGTTCATAGGAGTTGAGCGCTTCCCGGAAAAGCCCCAATGCTTTTTGGGCGGCTGCCTGATTTTTTAACCCTTGAATTTGGTAGTCGTAGAGGAGCGGTTTTTTCTCTATCAGTGCCAACGAGCGACGGGCATACTCCAACGCTTTTTTCGGCTTTCCGGAAGATAAAAACAGCGATGAAATATAGGCATAGTCAGTAGCAAGGGTCTGAACCCAACCCGGTTCAGGGATGTACTTAAGCGCTATCTGTTCGGCCGAACGCAAGGCCGCAAGGCCTTTTTTGTACTCTTTTTGTGCGATAAAATTCGCACCCATCGTAATCAGGATACCGGCGGTGGCATCTTCATTATTTTGACGTTTAACAAGTTCATACGCTTTAGCAAAATAGACAGCGGCCGAGTTATATTGTTTTTGATCTGTCAGGAAGCCTGCCCATGCTTCAAAGGCATATAGTCGATGGTAATCGGAATTCTGCTTTTCGGCCAATGCCAGATGTTTCAGTATATATTTTTTTTCGTTAAGGGGATCATTGAGCCGGTGAAAAGTACGGGACAATAAATGATACGCACTTCCCGTATTGGTATGTTCATTGTGTTTTTCATTAAATCTGATAAGTGCAATCAGCTGTTGCAACGCACCTACCTGGTCATTTTTATCCAGATGAATCATGCCCAACAGATACATCATTCGAGAAACATGCTTCCATTCTTTATATCTTTGAAGAATGGAAAACGCTTTATACGCATAAAAAGTCACGGAATCAAGTTGCTTCGTTCTTTTTAGATACAGTGCCTTATGTAATAAGAAAATACCCTGGTAGCGTTCATTTCTGCTTTGAATTCCTAAAGTCAGTCCTTTATGCAGGCTAGTATACATTTTATCTGTTTCGGCAGAAATGTAGTAAGCCGACGCCAATGAATCGTATTGTTTTAAAAGGACAGAAGCAGATCGATTGCTTTTTTGAAGTGTTTTTAACTCGTTTTGGGAAAATAAGTCATAGGAATTCGTTGACAGTACCCAAAGCCAACAAAAAACAAACCTCCATTTCAGAGGTTTAGCGCTCATAAATCGCGTGCAAAGTTGAGAGAAAGGGTGGAAGCATATTCCCGGAACAAGCATCTTTGGTAATTCTAACTCCAATCAATCGGGTAAGTACCTATCAAAATAATGAATGGTGCGAAATCTACCGTCGATCTAAATGGAAGATGAAAATGCCAATACCATAGTGGTACCTTCGGTAGGTCTTCGCTGAGCCCGAATAGTGCCTTGGTTTAATTTCATCAATTCTGCACATACCAACAGCCCTAATCCCGTGCCTTTTTCTCCTAAAGTGCCCTGATGAGATACGGCAGGTATTGGTTTCACGGCAGAACCTTCCCACTCAAATTCTTTCCCTTTATTGCTGACTCGCAACACAGCATAAGGAGCTTCCGTCGTGGCATTGATTTCAATCGTACTATTATAAGGGGAAAACTTGATGGCATTGTGCAGTACGTTATATAAAACAATCTGTACGTGATTTTCGTCGGCATAGATCCTGTTTTTTGGAACCGTCAACCATTTTACCTCAAGGGATTTTTCCTGCATCAATCCATTAAGAGAATCCAATGCTTCTTCAATACTGTTTTTCAGCGGAATACGTCGTGGGTTAGCCCGCAGGAGATGTCGTTGTGAAAAAGCCCAATACAACAGATTGTTGAGGATCGTTTGAAGCGTAATGGCTTTTTTTCGTAACACGGACGATTGGACTGATAGTTGTTCGGCGGTCAAACCGGTATTTTCAAGCAGCGTAATGGTGTTGATCAGATCAACGACGGGGGCGCGTAAATCATGACCAATGATCCCAAACAATTTGTCTTTCGTTTCATTCAGCACCTCCAATTGTTGATTTTTCTTACTGATTCGGTGATTATAAATCTGATTTTTTTGATAGATCCAAAACCCGCCACACAATAACAGGGCAAAAAGGCCTAATAACGCTGAAAGCAGTTTTCTCTGCTTTTGCTGATTTTGCAACTCCAATTCTTTGATTTGTAAACTTTTCTCGGCCGATTCTTTTTCCCGCTCTATTTTCTCAAACTGATATTTTGCTTCAATGTTTTTAGCGATTTCCCGGTCTTTGTTTGCATCAATACTTTGCGTTACAGTTTGCAGTTGCTCGTAGGAATTGAGGGCATCCTTATGCCTTCCCAACACTTTTTGGGCTGCTATCTGATTTTTTAGGGCTCGAATTAAGTATTCGTAGCGCAATGGCTCATTTTTTACTAAGGCAAAAGAGCGACGGGCATACTTGAGCGCTTCCCTTGGCTTTCCGGTAGCCAAAAAAAGGGATGAAATGTGGGCATAATTCGTGGAAAGAATCGCATTCCACCCCGATTCAGAAGCATGTTTCTGCGAAATTTCTTCTGCCTTGCGCAACAGCTTAAGGCTCTGTGGGTAATCTTTTAATATAATGAGATTTTCTCCCATAGAAAGTAGACTTTCCGTTATCGGTTCATCCTCTTTTTTAAGTTTAATAATGGCATATGATTTAGCGTGGTATACCTGAGCAAGTCGGTATTTTTTTTGACGACCCAGAAAATATGCCCACGCACTGTAAGCATATGCTCGATCACCATCAGACTTAAGTTTCTCAGCCAACGCCAGATGTTTCAATATGTACTTCTTTTCATTGATGGTATCATTGAGTCGATTAAAAGTAAAGGCTAATAGATGATATATGCTTCCGTTACTGCTATGCTCGTTGTGTTTTTCGTTGAAATGGAGCAAAGCACTAAGTTCTCTGACCGCATTTACCTGGTCTTGATTATCCAAATAAAACGTACTTTTCCGATACATCAATTGGGAAATCCGTTTCCATTCTTTATGCCGTTGCAGAATGGGCATGGCTTTATTTGCATAGAAAAGCCCTGAATCAGCATTATATTTTCTCTTAAAATAACCGGCCCTCTGTAATAAGAAAATTCCCTGATAACGCTCATTTTTATCTTTAACTGCCAGATTCCACCCTTTTTGCACCATAAGATACATTTTATCAGCTTCTCCGGAATGGAGGTATACTGATGCTAATGAGTCGTATTGTTTTAGAAGAGCAGAAGGAGAGTTCTGAGGAAGGGGTTTTAAGCTATTTTGGGCAAACAGGGGATAAAAGGCCATTGATAACCCCAAAAGACTGGCCAAAATCAAGCCTTGATGAAGGGTTTCACCATTGACAGATCGCATGTATATTTCAATAAAAGTGTGGTAGAGGCTCTTGAATGGGTACTAACAATTGATTTTCAGCCTTTGTCAATTAAATTCCAAAAACCTTGCAAAGAATTACGGTAAGTTAGTCCAATGGGAATTTTAGTTGTTCCCAGCTGCAGGTATTTGGTATCATACGTGGCTATTTTCTCCACATTGACAATGTATGATTTCTGAACCCGGGCAAAATTACGCTTAGGCAATCGCTCTTCCAGAGAAGTAATGGTTTCGTTGACTACGGTAACCTGGTGGTGGGTGATAAGTTTAGAATAGATTCCAAAGGCTTCTACGTAATCAATGTCTTTGTAGTGAAATTGCTTTAATTGGCGGCCCACTTTCAAAAAAATACTGTGGGCATCGGCAACACTGTTGTCAGATACCTGCATTTCCAACGCTCGATTGACAGCTCTGACGCAGCGCAAAAATGAAAAGGGTTTCATTAAATAATCAGCAACATCAAAATCGAAACAATTGACGGCAAAGTTAGGATCGGAAGTGGTGATAATGGTAGGAGGGCGTTTGGGGAGAAGTTGAAGGAGCTCTTCGCCTGACAGGTCGGGTAAGTACATATCCAAAAAGACCATGTCAAAAGAATGTTGTTTTAGCGCTCCCAAGGCCTCAAAGGCTGTTTTGCAGACAATTGGTTTTTGCAGGAAGGGGAGTTTTTGCAAATACTCCCTAAGTATCGAAGTCGA
This sequence comes from Runella sp., assembly GCF_965279615.1. Taxonomy (NCBI): domain Bacteria; kingdom Pseudomonadati; phylum Bacteroidota; class Cytophagia; order Cytophagales; family Spirosomataceae; genus Runella; species Runella sp. The sequence goes on from NZ_OZ257252.1 coordinate 3,311,684, forward strand.
ACTTTCGTCGTCTTCGACAATCAGTGGTAAATAATTTTTCATGAGTTTTCAAAAGGCGGAATTAGGGTGACTGCAACGATTAAGCTGCACATACAAATCTAATACAAACAAACCACATGATTTATACCAAAGTGTTTATAAATATGCCGGATAGCGTCCATTTGATTGCAATAATAGACGATTTTATCTAGGCAAACCGACCATTTCATTCTATTTAAATGCTATTTGATAGGGATAAATAACTAAGCAAATTTCCATAATATATACTCAATAGAGATAAATATATACCTATAAGAAGAAAACGGGATTTTGTGAGGCCAGAAACACTATTTGGATATAATTTATTCTGATTTGATCACTCTTCATGCACTTTTTCAAGCATCCGGCGACATAATTGCATTTTTCTCATTGGCGAAAAAATACTGACCGATTATAAGTTATGTCTTTGTAATCACATAAAAAAAGGGTAAAAGCGCGCCGTACCGACCAAAGTGTGTTGCGCTTTTTACCCCAAAATGTCAAATACTTTAAAAGCATTTGCACCATGCAAATTTATCAAAAAAATGGTGTGACGGGAGAACTATGCAAAAGCTTTTCCGTTACCGGTCCGGTACTTCTTTACCGCAGCATTTTTCGTGCTTTGGTATTCATCTGTAAGCTCAACAATAACCGTTTGACTTTCAGCTTCTTCACGGCTTTTATCAGTTACCCCTTCTCTACATTATACACGTTTAACTTCTTCCACAATCTTTTTTTATCATGAAAAAACTACTACATCTAAGTAGCATAGTATTGTTATTCCTATTGGGAGTCGGGGCGCAGGGGTACGCCCAAAAAGGCTCGTTTGCAGTACAATTGGTATTGAAAGAAACCGATTGTATCAATAACAAAGTTACTCTTCAGGTACAGGTAAAAGCCAATCATGCCGACAGTACCTTTCTCCTCGGAGATGCCAACTTTCGGCTTAGATACAGTTCATTAGCCCTTTCCAATCCGGCCATCAGTCCCAATGCGGGAGCTCTCAGCGGCAATTCGACCTATAGCCTCAATCTACAGGGTTCTACCCAAGGATCGGCCAATGGGTTGGTCTCACTCAATGTGCTGTATGGAGGGCAGTCATTGCCCACCTTGGTCACCACCAACTGGCTGACCGTAGCCGATCTCAAATTTGATCTGGTTTCCCCGTTGGCCACCAATTGCGTGGACCTGACCTGGCAGACCGATAAAACACCGCCTGTGACCGGCATGAGCGAAATCATCGTTACCACGGCCTCGCCGTTGACGTTCACCAACCATTCGGTCAAAGCAAGTGGCGTATTTAATAAACTTACGCTGTGCCCAAGTCAAATTTGCCAAACACCCACCCCTTCTACCGGCAGTTTTGGGGTACAACTATTGGTTAAGAATTTTGATTGTATTACTAAAAAGGTACAGGTAGACGTGCAGGTCAAGGCAAAGGATGCCAACAGTATCTTTAACATGGGTGATGCAAACTTCCGTTTCGGATACAACACGACAGTACTCTCTAACCCAACCCTTTTTGCGCAAAATAATTATTCGGGCGGAGCCTATACTTCTCAAAACCTACAGGGAAGCGGTGTGAGCGGCAGCAATGGCCTGGTTTCATTGAATGTAAAATATGCCGGCAGCAGTCCTCCCGCTTCGGTCGGGACAAACTGGACGAGCGTAGGCGTGGTCGAATTTACTTTCACGGGAGATGCCTCTACGGCTTGTTTTGATCTGAATTGGCAAAAAAGCACCGACCTGCCGGCTACCGGCATGAACCAAATAACGGTGACCAACCAATCTCCGTTTGCCTATACTTCTCAAGCCACCGCATCGGGTACAATTTATAATAACCTTACCCTGTGTCCAACCCAATATTGTACCGTTGCTTCTACAAGCAGTTACGCCGCCCAACTCACCGCTAAAAGCTTTGATTGCGTCACCAAAAAAGCTGTGATACTTGTAAAAGTGCGAGCCAAAGACGCCAATAGTACATTTTTGATGGGCGATGCCAATTTCCGTTTTAATTACAACACTACCCTGTTAGTTAATCCTAAAATTGTGCAACAGGCCAATTTTGCCACCTTACCTTACACCGCTCAGGATTTACAGGGAAGTGCCGTCAGCGGCGTGGCGGGAATTGTGTCGCTCAACGTCAAGTATTCTCCCTCTCCGGGCAGCACTCCAACGGCGCAGCCGGTAACGGCTGATTGGGTAGCCGTAGCCTGCATTGAGTTTGACTACGTGGGCAGCACGAATGCCTCCTGTTTTGACCTCAATTGGCAAACGGGCGTTGATTTTCCGGAAACCGGCATGAACGAAGTCCGCATCACGGGTAACACCTATACCCTGACTCCCGTACCACCGGCACCGGTATTTGAAAAGCTCACCCTTTGTCCGGGCCAACTTTGCCAACCACGCAATGTGACACTTTCCATTAAGAAAACCCGCACTTCTGCCGCACAGGCCGAGCTCGGAGACGTCGCGTCTTTCAAATTGGTGATCAAAAATGCAGGACCTGACACGGCAGTCAACGTAATAGTGGTTGACTCACTGCCCACAACCATGCAATGGGTAAGTGCGACACCGACGGCCACTTCGATCAACGGAAATGTTGCCCTTTGGACGATTGCTCGCATTGCACCGGGCGATAGTATAGTCATTACCGTTCAGTCCAAGATCCTGTCGACCGGGGTGAGTCTCAACGAAGCCGCCGTCGTAAGTACCGATGGGCAACCGGTGACTATACCCATCACCGACAATGCCTGTGTGACGGTGCCGATTGCCCTTTGCAGCAATGAAGCGGCGCAGATTTCGGTCCCTGCCAGATACACCAACGTGATCTGGTACCGCACCTTCAACGGTACTACTACGCAGGTGGGGACTACCAATGTGATTCTGGTGACGCAGATAGGAAGTTACAGTTTCACGGCCACCGATCAAACTTGTCCCGCTTCGGGCTGCTGCCCCATTGTATTCATTCCGGGCAATTGCTGCCCCGCCGACCTGTGCATTCCGTTCGTCGTCAAAAAAACCAAGAAGAATGGTGTTTTGCTCAAATAATTGAACTGCGCCGGCCTGTCCCTAACCTCGTAAATGACTTGTGGGCAGGCCATTCCAAAATAATACCCCTTTTATCTATCCCTTATTCTTACTGTACTACCTTTTTTATTCTTACCAAAACAAGTTCCTTATGAAAAAGCGACCTACTACTGCTGCACCTCCCGGTCAAGGGAGGAATTGGGTAATACTATGGCTGAGTCATCTGCTGATACCGTGGCTTTTGCCGGTACCTACTTTCCGAAAGCCTCCCTCTCGGCACAGGAAGAAACGTGGTGAAGAAGGACGAACAGCGTTGAAGAAATTCACAGAGTTTGTGACTCTTGGAAAAAACAGGTATTACCTAAGCTCGGGTTGAAGCAAGCCTATTGGTCAACCTTATCTCAAACCTTCTTCACATAGGAAGGGCAGGGCGCTCTGTGCTACTGAGGTGAGGTTAAAATTATTTGTATCATTAAACCCGTTTCAAAATCATGAAACCATTTATATTCAATCAATTAAAAATCAGTCCGTTACTTCTGATTCCGTTGTGGATGTTGGGAGTAACTTTTGGTGTGAAGGACCAAATCGGTCATAATATCTCCGGTATGACGAACTACCTTAAGGACGTAACCAATCAGATATTAACCATTGAAACGGATACCGACGGTGACAGCATAACCGACAGTATCGATTTAGACGATGACAATGACGGAATATTGGACATCGTAGAGTTGCCAATGGATATATTTTCATACAACGAGGCAGGAGATGCGGTCTATGTCTTTGGCGGCATTGGAAACGGCACGTTTAAACCGGTGAAGACTAACCCGGTAGATGTCCCGGACGCCGGACAAAGTATTTCCGAACGTTCGATGTATGGAGATGTAAACGGAGATGGGATCGGTGACCTTGTCCATGTGCATGAAGGGACGGATCTTATCCATACACAACCGGGCAATGGAGACGGCACGTTCGATCCGGCCATTACCCAAAGCATGGCCCTTGCCGACGTAGGTGTAGGGGCTTCTGAGGAGACATTTCTCGGAGATGTAACCGGCGACAAATTGGCTGATATCGTAGAATACAACTCACTGGCAAACGCTATTTGGGTCTATAAAGCGATTGGAAATGGTACATTTCAGGCCGGTGTAAGTCAAAGTATCACCGTACCTGCTGCCGGGTACTCCCTTGGATCTAAATCCTTCATGGGAGATGTAAATGGTGATGGTAAAAACGATCTGATCAATGTTAATGAGAACGATCATATTTATGTTCACACAGGGAATGGAGACGGAACATTCACCGGCCCCGTTACGCAGAATATAACCATTGTGGATGTAGGTGCAGGCAATTCTGAAAATACGTTCCTGGGCGATGTAAACAATGATAAAATCCTTGATATCGTAACGTTTAATGATCTCGTTGATTTTATAGGGGTATATACCGGGGTTGGAGACGGAACATTCAATACGGTCTCAACGCAGTTAATGACCATAGCTGATGCCGGACTATCCACAGTTGAGCAATCATTCTTAGGAGATGTAAATGGGGATGGAAACAACGATATCGTGCAGATAAACGAAATCGCGAATATCATCTATGTATATACCGGAAAAGGAGATGGTACATTTAATGCCGCAGTTACGCAAAGCCTCCCGCTGAATGATATCGGTTACAGTGGCTTCGAGGAAACATTCATGGCGTCTGTTTATTCCGACATTGACGGCGACGGTATTCTGAACCACCTCGACCTCGACTCCGACGGCGACGGCATTCCCGACAATGTAGAAGCCCAAACCACAGCGGGATATACAGTACCCGGCACTTCGGTCGATGCACAGGGACGCTTGGTAGCTTACGGTACAACCGGCTTAACACCCATCAATACCGATGGAACCGACAATGCTGATTATCTGGATACCAATTCGGACAATGATGTCACTCCGGATGCGCAGGAGGCAGATATTACAAAAGTGAACGCTGATGCAGATCATGACGGTTTGGATGATAACACCAAGACCGACAAAAATCCGGCGCTCTTTGGTCCGGCAGGAGCAAATATTGCCACAGGTGGTGTATTGACCTACTATCCCGCTACAGGAAGTGAGGTTAATTGGAGGAATTCTTCAATAAGTACACCTTTCATCGATACTGACGGCGACAACATAGCCGATCTGGTTGATTTGGACGATGACAATGACGGAATATTGGATGCCAAGGAATTGCCGGTAGCCGGTATTTCCGAACAATACCTTAATACCGGTGGCGTGATAACCAACCTTTATACTACCGCCAATAGCGACAACTCAACGTTGGCGTTTTTTGAACATAGGTTCTTGGGACTTATTGTCAACGCAAACAATACGTTTGGGTATTATGTAACCTCCACAGGAGCCGTTGTGGAAGAACACTTCAATTCCGGCAACTTAAATACCGCCTCGTTTACGGCCGCCAATTCAGTCAATACCCGAGCGGCATTGCTGGACGGGCGACTTTTAGGACTGGGAAAAGGTACCACCGGCCACGTTTTCGGTTATTACCTCAAACCTGATGGCAGTGGAGCTTTGGAAGAAGAAAATCTGAATACAGGCACAATCAATTCAGGCACGTTTACGGCGGCCAATTCCGATAATACCCGGGCGGCTTTAGCTGAGGGGCGCTTCCTTGGCATAGACATTGGTACAGGCAATAGTGTTTTTGGCTATTATGTTGTAGCGGGTGGTGCTGTACACGAAGAAAATCTGAATACAGGGACCATCAATACGGGTACGTTTACAGCGGCCAATTCCGTTAGTACACGGGCGGCCTTGCTGGAGGGTCGGCTTTTAGGCATTGGCATTAATACCGGCAACGGGGTTTTCAGTTATCAACTGAACATCCCGGATATGGATATTGATGGCGACGGTATTCTGAACCACCTCGACCTCGACTCCGACGGCGACGGCATTCCCGACAATGTAGAAGCCCAAACCACAGCGGGATATACAGTACCCGGCACTTCGGTCGATGCACAGGGACGCTTGGTAGCTTACGGTACAACCGGCTTAACACCCATCAATACCGATGGAACTGACAATGCTGATTATCTGGACACCAATTCGGACAATACTCAAGGCAACGATACGGCGGAGGCGGCTTTGACGCTGGCCAATTCGGATACGGACAACGACGGATTGGACAATAGTGTTGATACAAATGACAACGCCTTCGGCCCGGTCAATGCCGGTATCACCAATCCGGCTACGACCTATCCGAACACCGGCAACGTAGGCGATGTGGATTACCGTGACTCGACAGAACCACTTCTCGACACCGACGGAGACGGCGTATTCGATACCGCCGATTTGGACGATGACAATGATGGGATATTCGATGCCAAGGAATTGCCTATTGCCGGTATTTCCGAAGAACTCCTTAATAACGGCAACCTGTTGGCCAACCTCTATACTGCTGCCAATACTGATAACTCCACCCTGGCGTTCTTTGAACATCGGTTTTTGGGGCTTATCGTAAACGCAAGCAACACGTTTGGGTATTATGTAACCTCCACAGGAGCCGTTGTCGAAGAACACTTCAATTCCGGCAACTTAAATACCGCCTCGTTTACCGCTGCCAACTCCGTCAATACCCGGGCGGCATTGCTGGATGGGCGGCTTTTGGGACTTGGAAAAGGTACCACCGGTCAGGTGTTCGGGTATTACCTCAAACCCGATGGCAGTGGCGCACTGGAAGAAGAAAACCTCAATACCGGCACGGTCAATTCAGGCACCTTTACAGCCGCCAATTCCGATAATACCCGGGCAGCCTTTGCTGAAGGACGCTTCATTGGCGTAGACATTGGCACAGGCAACAGTGTTTTTGGCTATTACTTTGTAGCGGGTGGTGCTATACACGAAGAAAATCTCAATACGGGAACCATCAATACCGGCACCTTTACGGCCACCAATTCAGATAACACAAGCGCAGCCCATGCCGATAATCTGGTTTTAGGTATTGGGATCAATACGGCCAATCAGGTTTTCAGTTATTTGATAAACATCCCGGATAAGGATTTGGACGGCGACGGTCTTCTGAACCACCTCGACCTCGACTCCGACGGCGACGGCATTCCCGACAATGTAGAAGCCCAAACCACAGCGGGATATACAGTACCCGGCACTTCGGTCGATGCACAGGGACGCTTGGTAGCTTACGGTACAACCGGCTTAACACCCATCAATACCGATGGAACCGACAATGCTGATTATCTGGATACCAATTCGGACAATGATACCACCTTGGATACGCAGGAGGCAGCTATCACGAAAGTGAATACCGATGCCGACCAAGATGGGTTGGATGATAACACCAAGACCGACAAAAACCCGGCGCTCTTTGGTCCGGCAGGAGCAAATATTGCCACAGGTGGTGTATTGACCTACTATCCCGCTACAGGAAGTGAGGTCGATTGGAGACACTATTCTACAGGTGCCGGAGGAATTGCTTCCAATACCTACGATATGGTCGATGGTTTGACGCCTGGCGCTTTGCTGGTACCGAATCCTTGCTTTTCGGGCACTTCGGGAATATGGAAAAGAGAAGCGGTGTACAAGACCGGTTATACCGGCGGGATCGGCAATAAAATGAATCCCGGCGAGACAGACAACGAAAGTACATTCCTTGTCGACATTGACAAGGATGGCAAAAAGGACCTGGTCTGGGCATTTGACGGCGGCATGACTACTCCTGCCGTTGCCGGGGTATATATCTGGAAAGGTCTTGGGGATGGAACCTTTGCCACTGCCGTGACAAAAGATGTCGGCACCTTTACGGCCAACGGTCTGCTACAGGGCACCAACAATATCGGTCTGGGAGGAACGAGTGCTACGGAGAGTACATTTATTGCCGACGCTAACGGCGATGGAAACCTTGATTTGATCTGGCTGCACGAAACCACTAATCGTTCGATCGTTTGGTTGGGGAATGGTGACGGTACGTTCCAACACGCGGCCATTGTCAAGAACGGCTACACCGGCGGACCTAATGGCGTAATGTCGATTGGCCTCTCCGCCACTGAGAGTACCCACATGGTGGATATAGATGGTGATGGCAAGATCGATGTCGTTTGGTTATATGATGCCAGCGTCACGGTTGCCAACGCCGGTGTGTATTACTGGAAAGGAAACGGCGATGGTACGTTTGCCACCGCTGCGATCAAAGACATCGGCTCAGGCACCTTTACTGCCAATGGCGTTGCGCAAGGCAGCTCCAGTGGAGGCACAACAGTAGCTTTTGGCGGCATTAGCGCCTCGGAAAGCACGCATCTGGCTGACTTTAACGGCGATGGCAAAGCGGATATTTTGTGGGCGCATGAATCTCAAAACCGAACCTTTGTCTGGTTAGGCAATGGAGATGGTACCTTCCAACATACAGGCATTGTTAAAACCGGTTACACGGCCGGTTCCGGTAATGTAATGTCCATCGGCTTTTCCGGCAACGAGAGTACACACATTGCGGATGCTGATGGTGACGGCAAACTGGACATTATCTGGTTATTTGATGCCGGTCCGGCAGTCGGAAATGCCGGTGCATACATCTGGCGGGGAAATGGCGATGGCACTTTTGCGACCGCTGCCATCCAAGACATCGGCACTTTCACCGGAAATAGTGTAGCAAACGGTACGGGAAATGTGGCTTTAGGAGGTTTCACGGCAACGGAAAGCAGTCATATAGCTGACTTAGACGGTGATGGCAAGTTAGATTTATTATGGCTTTTTGAAAATACAAACACCTCCTATGCGTGGCTCGCAGGATGTACTGCTCCGGGGACAGTTCCGGCCAAAATTGCTTCCAATACCTACGATATGGTTGACGGCTTGACGCCGAGCGCTTCGCCGGTTTCGAACCCTTGCTTTAGCGGTAGTTCGGGCATCTGGAGAAAAGAAGCGGTTTACAAGACCGGCTATACCGGCGGGATCGGCAATAAAATGAATCCCGGCGAGACGGACAACGAAAGCACGTTCCTTGTCGACATTGATAAAGATGGCAAAAAGGACCTGGTCTGGGCATTTGACGGCGGCATGACTACTCCTGCCGTTGCCGGGGTATATATCTGGAAAGGTCTTGGGGATGGAACCTTTGCCACTGATGTGACCAAAGATGTCGGCACCTTTACGGCCAACGGCCTGCAACAGGGCACCAACAACATTGGTCTGGGTGGAACAAGTGCTTATGAAAGTACGTTCATTGCCGACGCCAACGGTGATGGAAACCTTGATTTGATCTGGCTGCACGAAAGCACCAATCGTTCGATCGTTTGGTTGGGGAATGGTGACGGTACGTTCCAACACGCGGCCATTGTCAAGAACGGTTACACCGGCGGACCTAATGGCGTAATGTCGATTGGTATTTCAGGTAACGAGAGTACACACATGGCGGATATAGATGGTGATGGCAAGATCGATGTCGTTTGGTTATATGATGCCAGCGTCACGGTTGCCAACGCCGGTGTATATTACTGGAAAGGAAACGGCGATGGTACGTTTGCCACCGCTGCGATCAAAGACATCGGCTCAGGCACCTTTACTGCCAATGGCGTTGCACAAGGCAGCTCCAGTGGAGGCACAACAGTAGCTTTTGGCGGCATTACTGCTACCGAAAGCACCCATTTAGCCGATTTCAACAACGATGGCAAAGCGGATATCCTGTGGGCTTATGAGTCGCAAAACCGAACTTACGTCTGGTTGGGTAATGGCGATGGCACCTTCCAACATACGGCAATTATTAAAACCGGCTACACCGGTGCCGGTGGTAATAACAACTTAGCCATCGGCTTTTCCGGCAACGAGAGTACACACCTTGTGGATGCGGATGGTGACGGCAAGCTGGACATTGTCTGGTTATTTGATGCCGGCCCCTCTGTGCCTACTGCCGGTGCATATATCTGGAAGGGAAATGGTGACGGTACGTTTGCTACTGCGGCCATTAAAGACATAGGAACCTTCACCGGCAACAGTGTCGCAAACGGCACGGGAACCGTAGCTTTAGGAGGCTTCACACCAACGGAGAGCAGCCACATTGCTGACTTAGACGGTGATGGCAAGTTAGATTTGTTGTGGCTCTACGAAAACACCAACACCTCCTATGCGTGGCTCGCAGGATGTAACACTCCCGTTACAGTTGCACCGGGTGGAGTAAGTACAGGCTTGCAGTTATGGTTAAAAGCGGACCTCGGAGTTACTAAAACAGGGTCGTCTGTCACAAGTTGGACAAATCAGGCTTCGCCCGGCTTATCAGTCGCGCAGTCAACGGCGAGCAAACAACCTTCATTTACCTCGAATTCGATCAACTTCAACCCCGGACTTGCCTTTAACGCAGCAAATAACCAAGGACTTGAAAAAACGGCCGCCAATCCGACCTTGTTTGCGACCAACTCACCCATGACGTTTTATTACGTGGTGCAGCCATCTGTCGTAACGGGAAAATACACGGTCGCGGAGATGCACAATAGCGGTGTGGGTGATTTCCCAACATTCGAAATCAGATCCTCAGATGTTGGAATGGACCTGGATGGCACAGCCTTTCAGGACAATGGGTATCACCAAACCTACGTACCTACTGCCGGCGGTGTGGATTTGATTACCTCCGCATTCAACAATTTAGCGGCCGGTAGCGGCGGTGCCATTAAGAACTATATCAAAGGTGGCAACATCAATACCAGAACCGGCAATACTGCTCTGACGGTGGGAACGACCTTGGAGATTGGTTACAATGGCAGCAGCGAGGGCTTTTCGGGTACAATAGCGGAAATAATCGGCTACAATACCTATCAGACGACGGCCGCGGATATTGATAAGATCAATACCTATCTGGCCATTAAATATGGCATAACGATGGTAAATGATGCAGGGTCAGCAACCGGCAGAAACTACATCGCCTCCGATGGAACTGTGATCTGGAACTCGACAACCAATAGTAGCTATAATAACAATATAGCAGGGATTGGTAAAGATGCCTCGAGTACATTACTCCAAAAGCAATCGAAATCTGTCAATACCGGTCTCCAACCAATTATTGGATTGGGTAGTATTGCCGTTGATAATGCAACGAATGCGGACAGTTTTGCCGCCGACAGGAGCTTCATGCTTTGGGGTGATAACGGCCAGTCCATCGGTTTCTCTACTGTTTATAATCCAACATCGTTCTCTCCTGTGCAGCCTTTCAAACGGATGAATCGGTTCTGGAAAGTGCAGGAAACAGGTACAGTGGGTACGGTAACGGTAAAATTGGGCTCAAATGCTACCTACATGTTGGTGGATACCGATGGCGATGGAAACTTTGCCACCGGAACAATCGATGAAGTAGCATTAAACGGTCAGCAAGCCACTTATAACTTTAAAAACGGCGATGTGTTCACCTTTGGGCGTGAGTTGACTGTTGTGACCTGTGACGTGGGCTTGGCGTTTATTCACGGAGACGACAATGCGAATTCGTCAAACTCGTCGTCGTTGGGTATTTCGGCTTGGGCATCTAATGGTGATGGTACGTTTAGCACCGCCAGCAGTGTCACTATCTCGGGCTTTGACCGCGACGGCAACGGCACGGAAGTATTTGGGGATGATGCTACTGCTTCTACCTACAATGCAGACGTAAACAATGACGGTTTCAAAGACCTGATTCACGTAACGGAAAACAATAGCAACAGCATTTATGTCTATCTGAACAATGGCAACGGCACGTTCCAAACGACGTCTATTGTTACGACAGGAATGCAAAGCGGTACGGACGGAAAGATCTTTGCGGGACAGTCGGCCGAAGAACAAGGCTGGATGGGCGATGCCAACAACGACGGAAAGATCGATTATATCTTCTCGGGCGATGATGATAAAATCCATGTGTATCTCGGTAACGGCGATGGTACGTTTGTCAAAACCAGAATTACCTCAAGCCTAACCGGTTCCACCATTAGTGTCCGTCATACAAGTGGTGTATCAGCCTCGGAATCATTCCTTGTGGCCGACATTAACAACGACGGTTCGATTGATTTGGTCGGAACTTTTGACCCCAATCACATGACGGCTTGGCTGGGCAACGGCGATGGTACATTCCAATCCACTCCGGTATTTGATGCGGATATTCAAAATTCAGGAGGTTCCAAGTCATCAGGTTCGGCAAGCAGCGAATACTCACAATTTGCCGATGTGGATGGCGATAGCGACCTCGACTACCTTCACGCTGAGAGCTTTGACGGCACCCCTCAAATCTGGGCCTACCTCAACAACGGTGACGGTACGTTCCAGACAACCGCTGTGGTCACATTGGTAACGACGACACCCGCCGGCGACAACGGCAAGTTTGCCAATTACACAAGTGCGCGGCAAAGCTACTTTACGGATGTCAACAACGACGGCATCGCGGACTACATAACCACCCTTGATGACGGAAGTGCGGCTCAGAATGGTATTTATGTTTATTTAGCCACTTCAGGCGGTAGCTTTGCGCTTACGCCGGTCTTTACGAACATACCTACGAAGTTTGCAACGGGTACAGGCGCAACGGAGAGTACATTTTTATCTTGCGGCTTTATTATCTGTAACGCAGGAACGAAAGCTCCTGTACTGTCAGCAACTACTGCCACAAATACCTGTCCTGCTGCTACGGTCAACCTGAACAGTTTGGTTACGAGCACAACCCCGGCAAATACAACGCTGGTTTGGTTCACCAACAATGCGCACACGGGTACTGCTTATGGCTCTCCTACATTAGCCACCGCCAATACTTACTACGCATTCTATTTTGACGCAACCAACACTTGCTACAGCCCGGCCTCAGTTGTTGTTGTAGTAACGATTCAGGCGTGTGCCGATAACGACGGTGACACCATCCCGGATAATGTTGACACAGACGACGACGGTGACGGCATTGCCGACACGGTTGAAAACGCCGCCTGTTCTCCGGCTTCGGCCACCTGCGATACCGACGGCGACGGCGTTCCAAACTACCTTGATTTGGATAGTGACAATGACGGCATCAATGACGTAGTGGAAGCGGGATTAGCTGATGCCGATGGCAACGGTATTGCTGATGGAGTAGTGAGTCCGACTACGGGTGCGATTCCGGGAGCGATCACGGCGATTGGCAGCTTAGGCGACAAAGACAGCGACGGCAAAAAAGATCCTTACGATGCTCTGAACGGTACCACCCCGGACGGCGTGAGCACAGGATTACCTTCGTCGATCTTCAACCCAACGACCGGTCAAGTTATTTGCAGCACCAACTGCGACCCTGACCATGACGGAATCGTGGGTGTATTAGATGGTGCACCGACAGTTTACGGTGATGCCAAAGACGCAGATGGTGACGGTATTTCAGATGATCTGGACACAGACGACGACGGTGACGGCATTGCCGACACGGTTGAAAACGCCGCCTGTTCTCCGGCTTCGGCCACCTGCGACACCGACGGCGACGGCGTTCCAAACTACCTTGATTTGGATAGTGACAATGACGGCATCAACGATGTAGTAGAAGCGGGATTAGCTGATGCCGATGGCAACGGTATTGCCGATGGAGTAGTGAGTCCGACTACGGGTGCGATTCCGGGAGCGATTACTGCTCTGGGCAGCTTGGGTGACAAAGACAGCGACGGCAAGAAAGATCCCTACGATGCTCTGAACGGTACCACCCCGGACGGCGTGAGTGCAGGATTGCCTTCGTCGATCTTCAACCCAACGACAGGTCAAGTTATTTGCAGCACTAACTGCGACCCTGACCATGACGGAATCGTGGGTGTGTTGGATGGTGCACCGACAGTTTACGGTGACGCCAAAGACACCGACAATGACGGCATTTCGGATGATCTGGACACAGACGACGACGGTGACGGCATTGCCGACACGGTTGAAAACGCCGCCTGTTCTCCGGCTTCGGCCACCTGCGATACCGACGGCGACGGCGTTCCAAACTACCTTGATTTGGATAGTGACAATGACGGCATCAATGACGTAGTGGAAGCGGGATTAGCTGATGCCGATGGCAACGGTATTGCTGATGGAGTAGTGAGTCCGACTACGGGTGCGATTCCGGGAGCGATCACGGCGATTGGCAGCTTAGGCGACAAAGACAGCGACGGCAAAAAAGATCCTTACGATGCTCTGAACGGTACCACCCCGGACGGCGTGAGCACAGGATTACCTTCGTCGATCTTCAACCCAACGACCGGTCAAGTTATTTGCAGCACCAATTGCGATCCTGATAAAGACGGAATCGCAGGAGTGTTAGACGGTGCGCCGACAGTTTACGGTGATGTACCAAGCACGATTGTTGGACAACCGGACTTATTCCCTAATGCTACGTTTGGAAGTATGACGTTCAATGTTGGGGATTCAAAGATGGTGATAATCAACATCAATGAAATCAAAAATGACCCAACCACCGGAACGATTGCCTTCTTTGTTCCATCAGCTGCCGGGTTTACGTTTGACTTCAGTCCTACTTTGACAACAACAACTGTCATCACTACGGAAACGGTCAATAACACCTCATGGACGATGACCAACACCGGTACCGGGCTCCTGTTTACTTCTAAAGCAGGCGTGGTAATTCCGGCAGGTGGCAGAAGCAGAGTAGCTATCAGCGTAACGGCAACTATCGCAGGTACAACGGCGAGTATTACTACCAACGTTACTCCTAATTCAGGGGGAGAAGTGAATAGTAATAACAATGTTTCTGTGGTAAGCATGTCTGTACAGAACTAAAAGATGTTCGTTATCAGGGGTTTCCGGTGGAAATCCCTGATATTTTTTTGAACTGTAAATGAATAATCTGATGAAAAATATCATTTTGAGTTTTCTTTTTGTTCTGCTTACTCTGACTAACCTCATTGCTCAATATGCAGAACCGGCCATTACGGGGGCCAATTTCGTACCCGGCAGCGTTGATGTGGGGCAAACCGCGCTTTTGACAGTTAGTTTTTCAAATTCAGGGTCAAGCCCAATTCCGGCAGGGTCAATCGAATTGACCATAAGTACCGCTAATAACTACTATTCCACAGACGGGACGACCATTCCTGCCGGAGGAGGAGGGGCTTTATTTACCTGGACCTATTTGGGAGCGGATACATGGCGCGGCAGCAATACTGCGGCGATTCCTGCTTTTGGCGGCGGAAATATTACACTTCAAGTTATCGGGACAGCACTGTCGCCGGGTTTTGAAGTGACCAATATCAATGTGCAACCGGTAAGTAACTTTGCCGCGTTTAACGACTCGCCCAATAACAACAATCTCCAGCCTAAATTAAAGGTAAATGCAACTGCACTTGACACCGACGGTGACACCATTCCTGATGTGACCGATACGGACGACGACGGTGACGGTATTTTGGATACGGTCGAAAACGCCGCCTGCTCACCTTCTGCCGCGAGTTGCGACACCGATGGTGACAGCATCCCTAACTCCCTCGACCTCGACAGCGACAACGACGGTATCAACGATGTAGCGGAAGCAGGTTTGGCCGATGCCGACGGCAACGGTATTGCCGATGGAGTAGTGAGTCCGACTACGGGCGCGATTCCGGGAGCAATTACCGCTCTGGGCAGCTTAGGTGACAAAGACAGCGACGGCAAAAAAGATCCTTACGATGCTCTGAACGGTACCACTCCTGACGGCGTGGGTGCAGGATTGCCTTCGTCGATCTTCAACCCAACGACAGGTCAGGTGATTTGCAGCACCAATTGCGACCCTGACCATGATGGAATTGTGGGTGTGGTCGATGGTGCACCGACAGTTTACGGTGATGCCAAAGACACCGACGGCGACGGCATTTCGGATGATTTGGATTTGGACGACGACGGTGACGGTATTTTGGATACGGTCGAAAACGCCGCCTGCTCACCTTCTGCCGCGAGTTGCGACACCGATGGTGACAGCATCCCTAACTCCCTCGACCTCGACAGCGACAACGACGGCATCAACGATGTAGCGGAAGCAGGTTTGGCCGACGCCGACGGCAACGGTATTGCCGACGGTACGATCAATCCAACGACGGGAGCCATTTCGACAGCCATTACTGCTCTGGGCAGCTTAGGTGACAAAGACAGCGACGGCAAAAAAGATCCTTACGATGCCCTCAACGGTACCACTCCGGACGGCGTGGGTGCAGGATTGCCTTCGTCGATCTTCGATCCCACGACCGGTCAGGTGATTTGCAGCACCAACTGTGATCCTGACAAAGACGGAATCATAGGCGTGTTGGACGGTGCACCGACAGTTTACGGCGATGCCAAAGACACCGACGGCGACGGCATTTCGGATGATTTGGATGACGACGGTGACGGTATTTTGGATACGGTCGAAAACGCCGCCTGTTCTCCGGCAGCCGCTACTTGCGACACCGACGGCGACACCATTCCAAACTACCTTGATTTGGATAGTGACAATGACGGCATCAACGATGTAGTGGAAGCGGGTTTGGCCGACGCCGATGGCAACGGTATTGCCGATGGCACGATCAATCCAACCACAGGAGCGATTCCGACAGCCATTACTGCTCTGGGCAGCTTGGGTGACAAAGACAGCGACGGCAAAAAAGATCCTTACGATGCCCTCAACGGTACCACTCCTGATGGTGTGAGTGCAGGATTGCCTTCGTCGATCTTCGACCCAACGACCGGTCAGGTGATTTGCAGCACCAATTGTGATCCTGACAAAGACGGAATCATAGGCGTGTTGGACGGTGCACCGACAGTTTACGGCGATGCCAAAGACACCGACGGCGACGGCATTTCGGATGATTTGGATTTGGACGACGACGGTGACGGTATTTTGGATACGGTCGAAAACGCCGCCTGCTCACCTTCTGCCGCGAGTTGCGACACCGATGGTGACAGCATCCCTAACTCCCTCGACTTGGACAGCGACAACGACGGCATCAACGATGTAGCGGAAGCAGGTTTGGCCGATGCGGATGGCAACGGTATTGCCGATGGAGTAGTGAGTCCGACTACGGGCGCGATTCCGGGAGCAATTACCGCTCTGGGCAGCTTGGGTGACAAAGACAGCGACGGCAAGAAAGATCCCTACGATGCTCTGAACGGTACCACTCCGGACGGCGTGGGTGCAGGATTGCCTTCGTCGATCTTCGATCCCACGACCGGTCAGGTGATTTGCAGCACCAATTGCGACCCTGACCATGACGGAATCGTGGGTGTATTAGATGGTGCACCGACAGTTTACGGCGATGCCAAAGACACCGACGGCGACAGCATTTCGGATGATTTGGATTTGGATGACGACGGTGACGGTATTTTGGATACGGTCGAAAACGCCGCCTGCTCACCTTCTGCCGCGAGTTGCGACACCGATGGTGACAGCATCCCTAACTCCCTCGACCTCGACAGCGACAACGACGGTATCAACGATGTAGCGGAAGCAGGTTTGGCCGACGCCGACGGCAACGGTATTGCCGACGGTACGATCAATCCAACGACGGGAGCCATTTCGACAGCCATTACTGCTCTGGGCAGCTTGGGTGACAAAGACAGCGACGGCAAGAAAGATCCTTACGATGCCCTCAACGGTACCACTCCGGATGGTGTGAGTGCAGGATTGCCTCCGTCGATCTTCGACCCAACGACCGGTCAGGTGATTTGCAGCACCAATTGTGATCCTGACAAAGACGGAATCATAGGCGTGTTGGACGGTGCACCGACAGTTTACGGCGATGCCAAAGACACCGACGGCGACGGCATTTCGGATGATTTGGATTTGGATGACGACGGTGACGGTATTTTGGATACGGTCGAAAACGCCGCCTGTTCTCCGGCAGCCGCTACTTGCGACACCGACGGCGACACCATTCCAAACTACCTTGATTTGGATAGTGACAATGACGGCATCAACGATGTAGTGGAAGCGGGATTAGCTGATGCCGATGGCAACGGTATTGCCGATGGAGTAGTGAGTCCGACTACGGGTGCGATTCCGGGAGCAATTACCGCTCTGGGCAGCTTGGGTGACAAAGACAGCGACGGCAAGAAAGATCCCTACGATGCCCTCAACGGTACCACTCCGGACGGTGTGAGTGCAGGACTGCCTTCGTCGATTTTCAACCCAACGACCGGTCAAGTTATTTGCAGCACCAATTGCGACCCTGACCATGATGGAATTGTGGGTGTGGTCGATGGTGCACCGACAGTTTACGGTGATGCCAAAGACACCGACGGCGACGGCATTTCGGATGATTTGGATTTGGACGACGACGGTGACGGTATTTTGGATACGGTCGAAAACGCCGCCTGTTCTCCGGCAGCCGCTACTTGCGACACCGACGGCGACACCATTCCAAACTACCTTGATTTGGATAGTGACAATGACGGCATCAACGATGTAGCGGAAGCGGGTTTGGCCGACGCCGATGGTAACGGTATTGCCGACGGTACGATCAATCCAACGACGGGAGCCATTCCGACAGCCATTACTGCTCTGGGCAGCTTGGGTGACAAAGACAGCGACGGCAAAAAAGATCCTTACGATGCCCTCAACGGTACCACTCCTGATGGTGTGAGTGCAGGATTGCCTTCGTCGATCTTCGACCCCACGACAGGTCAAGTTATTTGCAGCACCAATTGCGACCCTGACCATGACGGAATCATAGGCGTGTTGGACGGTGCACCGACAGTTTACGGCGATGCCAAAGACACCGACGGCGACACGATCCCTGACGTAACCGATACCGACGATGACGATGATGGCATCTTGGATACGCAGGATCCCAAACCGCTTGACACCGACAACGACGGCATACCAAATGCGACCGATACGGACGATGACGGCGATGGCATCTTGGATACGGCGGAAGCACCGGGCAAAGTGTTGGATACCGATAACGACGGTACACCAAACGCCACCGATACGGACGATGATGGCGACAACATCCCGGATACACAGGAGATCGGCGTTTTGGACGGTACAGGTAAATACACCCTGCCGGACAGCGACGGTGACGGCTTGCCGGATTTGGCCGATGCCTCCGCAACGGTTTGTGTGACGTTGAATCTGAAAGTGCTGCTCGAAGGACCGTATGATTCTGCTACCGGTAAAATGGGTACAATGCTCAATCAACGCGGATTATTGCCGGGTCAAACCCACGTAGGGCCATTCGGGGTGGATACGCCTGTGGGTCAACCGTATACGGGTGCTCCCTGGAACTACACCGGTACTGAGGGTAAACCAAGTATCACCTACGCTGCCACCGTGGTGGATTGGGTATTGGTTTCATTACGTACTGATTCGCTTTCGGTTACCTCAACCGTGTTGCGCAAAGCGGCCCTGTTACACGACGACGGACACATTACCTTCACAGACGCGTGTTATAGTCTGCCAACGGGTAACTACTATCTCGTCATTGAGCACCGCAACCACATGGGAGTGATGTCAGGAAAAGTAAAAGTGCAGAGCAATACGCTCAACTTCGACTTTACCCAACAGGACAGCTACGTTATTAACAACCCGCCATCGTTTGGGCAAATCCAAGTAAATGGCAAATGGATGATGCACGCTGCTGACGGTAAGAAAGACACGTTTACTGATAACTATGACATCAACTTCAATGATTCGCAGTTGTGGAAAGGTGAAAGCGGTTTCTTTGACAAATACCTCTACGGTGACTTCAACATGGACGCTGACGTCAATTTCTTAGACAGCGTGATTTGGAAGAAGAACAACGGCCGTTACTCGGTAGTACCTCGTTAGTTGGATTCACAAGCCCACTTGGCAAAACCAAGTGGGCTTTAACCTTTGAAAAACCATGCAAAAGCTATTTTTTACCGTTGCGCTGTATGCCGCAACATTAAGCGCAGGTCTGGCACAGGAGGCTTTTTTCAATGCCCGCCTCACGCTCAAAAAAGTGGATTGTATTGATAAACGGGTGCAGATGGATGTGGAAATTCGTTCAATTCAGAAAGAATCACCTTTTTATCTGGGAGATGCCAATTTTCGTTTTGGTTATGACGGGCGCCTTTTGTCCCGACCTACCATTGTTCAACAACAAAATTTCAGTCGCGAAGCGGCCAACGGTCAGGAGTACGGAACGCAAAATTTGAACGGCTCTTCGGAAAATAGTGCTCAAGGATTGTTATCTCTCAATGTTTTTTACACCGGTTCAGGAAAAAAACCTCAAAAAGTAACCTTGGAATGGATGAGTATTGCCACAATTCAGTTTGATATTACAAACACCGGCATCAGCACTCCCTCTCAGGTTTTGTGGTATACTCCGCAAACGTTCCCTAAATCCGGCTTGTCTGAGGTAGTGGCCAACGGCGATGAATTTCAGCTCAAAGTGGTAAAATCGGGCAGTTTCAGTAATGTAACCATTCCGGTGATTTCCGAAGCATGCCCCAATGTATCCCCTAATTCCTCTTCCGGGCCTTCGGTAACGACCAAACCTCCCACCCTTACGCCGTCTGATCCTTCGGTTACGGTTCCCGATCCGGACCCCATTGCCAATGTAAGTATTGGCATTGAGGACAACGATCTGGGCATTCCGGAAGGGTTCTCTCCAAATGGCGACGGGGTCAATGATGTGTTTGCGTTACGTAATAAAAAAGGAATAAAGATCAATCTGCAGATTTACAATCGCCTCGGGGTCTTGATCTATAGCAATGCTGACTATCGCAACGATTGGGACGGATTGGACGGAGATGGTAAGGGCGTATCAGAAGGTACGTATTTTTATATCATCAAAACGGCCGACGGGCAACAGTATCGAAGAGCGCTTACCATTGCGCGCTAGGAGTTATCAATAATTTTGCAAATTAAAAATCCTCGCTGATGATATCGGCGAGGATTTTTGCTGAAAAGCGGATGAGGCAGGTACACCTCATTGAGAAAACTCTGTTGTCGTTTCGGGGTTTTTCTGCCTCATTATCAGCCGGAATTTATTCGGCATATTTTTTTACAGCTTATAGTGATAAATGCCTGAGTTATGGCATTTACGAACTTATCATTATTCAAACCTTCTTAAGTGTAAAAAACATGAAAACCGATCTTAAAAAATCAGAGGTGGCTACCGGACTGCGTGAATTATTTGAAGATAGCTTAAAAGACATTTATTACGCTGAGAAAGCCCTGACCAAAGCGCTTCCAAAAATGGCTAAAAAAGCAACTTCCGGCGTATTGTCCGACGCCATCATCGAACATTTATCCGTCACAGAAGGGCATGTTGACCGACTTGAAGACGTTTTCAAGGTGCTGGGAATTGAGCCGCAGGCCAAAAAATGTGAGGCCATTGAAGGGTTGATCAAAGAAGCAACAGAAATCATGGAAAGCACACAGGAAGGCGTGGTGCGGGATGCGGGAATAATCGCGGCAAGTCAAAAAGTGGAACACTATGAAATTGCCACGTACGGTACATTGGTTTCGTTTGCCAAAACACTGGGCGAAAAAGAGGCGGCTAAATTATTGGCCGAAACTTTGGAAGAAGAAAAAGTAGCGGACACCAAATTGTCTGCCATTGCCGAAAGCTCCATCAACGTGGAAGCCGCCGAAGAAGCGTAGAAGAATCAGATGCCTGACCGGCCAAAGTGGTAAAAGTTGCATTTGATCTTACCCGATTGTAAGCAATTGGCGGAGCTCTCTTTGAAGGGGGGTATTTTCATACCGGCGCTCTTTGGAGAGAGTTCTTTTTAAATAAGCCAAATTGATTGTATGACAGGCGTTTTTAAAATGATCCTACGATTAATTATCAAATCAATACGTAACAAATGGATAGATGAAAATCGTATTCTTCAAAAAATTCAACCCGATAAAAAAAGATGGAAAACTCAACCAATGAAAATCAGTCCAACAAAAAACAGGATGATCTTGCCGTCAACAAAGAAAACAGCCAAGGCCAATTCCTGACCACCAATCAGGGGTTAAAGATCAATGATAATCAAAATTCGCTGAAAGCGGGGGAGCGAGGGCCTTCCTTACTGGAAGATTTTATAGTACGCGAAAAAATTACTCATTTTGATCATGAACGTATTCCCGAACGGGTCGTTCACGCACGCGGCGAAGCAGCCCACGGTTATTTTCAGGTCTATGAGTCTATGGCTCAATATACTAAAGCAAAATTTCTGCAGGATTCTTCCCAAAAAACGCCCGTATTTGTGCGCTTTTCTACCGTCGCGGGCTCACGCGGCTCCAGTGACATGGCGCGCGATGTCAGAGGGTTCGCCGTTAAGTTCTACACCGAAGAAGGCAATTATGATCTGGTCGGTAATAATATCCCTGTCTTTTTTATTCAGGACGCCATCAAATTTCCGGACTTGATCCACGCCGTGAAACCCGAACCGCACAATGAAATTCCACAGGCGGCCTCGGCCCATGATACCTTTTGGGATTTTATTTCGCTTGTGCCCGAAAGTATGCACATGATCATGTGGGTCATGAGCGACCGCGCCCTTCCCCGAAGTCTGCGCATGATCGAAGGCTTCGGTGTTCATACGTTTCGATTCATTAATGAAGAAGGGAAATCGCACTTTGTGAAATTTCACTGGAAACCGTTATTGGGCGTCCATTCGGTCTGTTGGGATGAAGCCCAAAAGATCTCAGGCAAAGATCCCGATTTTCACCGGCGTGACCTGTGGGACGCTATCGAAAGCGGTAATTTTCCGGAATGGGAATTCGGTGTTCAGATCGTACCGGAAGAAGACGAACATACATTTGAATTTGATCTGTTGGACCCCACCAAACTCATTCCCGAAGAATTGGTGCCCGTAATACGCATTGGCAAAATGACGCTGGATCGTAATCCGGACAATTTTTTTGCCGAAACCGAGCAGGTAGCCTTCCATCCCGGACACCTCGTGCCGGGCATTGACTTTACCAATGATCCGCTTTTGCAGGGGCGACTGTTTTCGTATACGGATACGCAACTTACGCGCTTGGGCAGTCCCAATTTTCACGAGATTCCCATTAATCGCCCGATTGCTCCCGTTCATAATAATCAGCGCGATGGGCACATGCGGCAAACCGTTAATCAGGGCAAAACAAGCTATGATCCCAATACGATCAGTGGCGGCTGCCCTTTTCAGGCTAAACGAAGTGAAGGTGGTTTTACAAGCCACAATGAGCGCATAGAAGCCCACAAGATTCGTGGACGCAGCCAAAGCTTCTTTGACCATTTCAGTCAGGCAACGCTTTTTTTTAACAGTCAGTCGGACTACGAACAGGCGCATATAGTAGATGCGCTGAGCTTCGAATTGGGGAAAGTGGAAACGGAAGCGATCCGCTTGCGGATGCTCAAAATGCTTTGGTATGTCGACAAAGGGCTGGCGGCAAAAGTGGCTTACAATCTAGGATTATCCATTCCTTCTTCATTAGAAATGCCGCTGAACCAAAGTTATCCGGCCGATGCCGATGTGTCTGCTTACCAACCCGTAATCGTCAAAAGCTCTCTGGAAATTTCGGAGGCCTTAAGCATGGCTTCTACCGTAAAGGATTCCGTTCTCACGCGGAAGATAGCCATTTTAGCGGCCGAAGGGGTAAATGAAAAATCGCTTAAAACCATGAAGGAAGCCTTGGTGGCTCAGGGTGCGGTGGTAGAAGTAATTGCCCCGAAACTGGGCTATATTGTCTCGGAAAATAATGAAAAGATCAAAGCGGATAAAAGTTTTCTAACGGCCGCTTCGGTGCTGTATGATGCTGTCTATGTACCCGGAGGAACTAACAGTGTTGCCGCACTGGAAGCGGAAGCAGATGCTGTTCATTTTCTGAATGAAGCCTTTAAACATTGCAAAGCCATTGCGGCCGATGCCTCTGCACTACCGGTATTGAAAGCTACGTATTTTGGCAGAAAAATTCCTGCAAACTATACAGAGACGGCTGAGGTATTGGAAGGCGTATTGGTCAGCGATACGGCCAAAGATTTGGCGACGGATTTCATAAACGCCATCTCATTGCACCGCTTTTGGCAACGTGAGAAGAAGGACAAAGTACCTGCTTAAATTGGATTGCTTTCCTGAAATGCTAAAAAACCCGCAGGCAAATAGCCTGCGGGTTTTTTAGCACTGCCGACTTGAAATTTGTCGGCCTAAGAGTTGAGTGGATTATTATGGTTAAGACATTAATATCATACCGATTGGAAAGAAAAAATCACTCATGGAACAGACCTTCTTGCCAAAGGAACAGGTTACTGTTCCGGCAAGCGGTGCCTGTCTACTGAAATACATTGCCTGTTTTTCGAAAACACGTCTGCTTCTTTCCCGGACAATTTTTTCGATTCATGGGTCAAACCCAATTATACTTTGAAACCGGAATGGAATAGTAAAAAGTGTCCTGCCTGAATGAGAAATTGTTTACTCATTTGGGGAGATCAGATCGTATTTTATACCCCAAAAAAACGCTTGATCGGCCGGTATACTGTTTGCAGGCAGCTGTTTTACAAATAATTAAACCGCACTGCACATGGACATATCTTCCTCGTTAGAACCGGCAACGACTGAAGAACCGGGATTGCCTATAATTTCTTCGCCACGTAAAAAATGGGTGACACTTATCGTTAATGATTTCGAAAAACGAATAGAGTTAACGCCTTGGGTATCACTGTTGGATGCCCTGCGCGAATACCTGGATCTGACCGGTACCAAAAAAGGTTGTGATCACGGACAATGCGGTGCCTGTACGGTACTTTGCGACGGCAATCGCATTCTGAGTTGCATGACCTTGGCCGTGATGAAAAATGGTTCACATGTTACTACCATCGAGGGAATTGCCAACGGAGAAGAGCTTCATCCGTTACAGAAAGCATTCATCGAACATGACGCGTTTCAGTGCGGATATTGCACACCCGGGCAAATTTGCAGCGCCATCGGGGTATTGAAGGAAGGGAAGGCGAAAACACGGGAAGAAGTAAAAGAGCTCATGAGCGGAAATCTGTGCCGTTGCGGAGCCAATGTCGGAATTATTGATGCGATCATGGAAGTAAAAGAAAGAGCCGGCTATGAATAATTTTGACTATATACAGGCAGGCAATATCAACGAAGCGCTGAATGCCGTAAGCACAAACGATAAAGCGATGTTTATTGCAGGAGGTACCAATTTGCTTGACCTTTGGAAATACAATCTTTTACATCCTGACTTACTGGTGGATATCAATCACTTGAATAAAAATCAGCCTATTGAGGAAAAAGAAGCCGGAGGTGTTCGATTGGGTGCCTTTGTGACCAATGCCGACACCGCCTATCATCCGTTGATTGAACAACGTTATCCGTTGCTGTCAAAGGCCATCCTCGCCGGGGCTTCCGGGCAAATCAGAAATATGGCTACCAACGGTGGTAATCTTCTGCAACGCACCCGTTGTTATTATTTTTATGATCCGGATGTGCCCTGCAATAAGCGTAACCCCGGTTCAGGCTGTTCGGCACTCAACGGCTATAACCGTATACATGCCATACTGGGCACGAGCTTGGATTGCATTGCCGTTTTCCCGTCGGATATGTGCGTGGCGCTGGCGGCGTTGGAAGCCGTTGTAAATGTTTCCGGCAGCAAAGGAGCGCGCAGTATCCCGTTTACTGATTTTCACCGTTTACCGGGCACGACTCCTGAACTGGACAATAACCTGCAACCCGGGGAACTCATTACTTCCATTGATCTGCCGGCAAAAGGATTTTCTGAAAATTATTCTTATTTGAAACTGCGCGACCGTCATTCCTACGCGTTTGCCCTTGTGTCGGTGGCTACCGGGTTGGAACTGGAGGGTGATATGATCAAAGAGGCAAGAATAGCCTTAGGCGGGGTAGCCCATAAGCCTTGGCGTGTACAGGAAGCGGAAGATTTTTTAAAAAATAAGCCGGCCATCGCGAAGAGCTTTGCCGCTGCGGCAGATATTATTTTACAGGAAGCCAAAGGGTTTAAATATAATGTTTTCAAAATAGAGTTAGCCAAAAGAGCCATTATTCGAAATGCGATGATGGCCCTGCAGCCCGAAACCCAATTACCCGGGGCACAGCCATCGCTGTAATTATCATTTTGAATAGATCATTCAACACATATCATGAAGCGTTTATGTCAACACAACCATCAGTAGGACAATCGATCAGCCGTTTGGAAGGAAAACTGAAAGTAACCGGTACGGCCAAATATGCGGGAGAATACAACGTTCCGGACCTGCTGTACGGCTACGTGGTCAACAGCACCATTACCAAAGGCAAGATTGTCAGTATTGATACACATATCGCGAAAGCAATAGCCGGTGTCATTGAAGTGTTGACGCATGAAAACCGTCCGAGTCTTGCCTGGTTTGATTTGCAATATACCGATATGGATGCGCCGCCGGGCGTTGTTTTTAAGCCTCTGTACGACGACGAAATAAAATACAACGGTCAACCGATTGCGTTGGTGGTGGCCCGCGATTTTGAAACAGCCCGCTATGCCTCAACCTTGGTACGGTTCGAATACGAAGAGGAGCCTTTTGAAACGTGTTTGGACAATAATCTTGACAAAGCAAGGGATGCCGGAAAAGGGTTCGCCACCCTGTTAAAACCACCGCCACCCAAGCCGACCGGTGACTTTGAAGAAGCTTTTGAAAATGCCGAAGTGAAAGTGGAATCGGAATACCGACACAGTGCGGAACACCATAATCCGATTGAACTGTTTGCCACTACAACGGTCTATGAAGGGGATGGTAAACTCACCATTTATGATAAAACGCAGGGCACGATCAATGACCAAGTGTTTATTGCCAATGTGTTTGGCCTGCATTATAAAGATGTAAGAGTGTTGGCGCCGTTTGTCGGCGGTGCTTTCGGGGCAGGGTTGCGACCGCAATATCAGCTTTTTTTATGCGTCATGGCCGCACTTCACTTAAAGCGCAATGTTCGTGTAACCCTCGACCGCAAACAAATGTTTTCCTTCGGGCACCGACCACAGAACGTTCAAAACCTTCGCTTTAGTACGGACATGAATGGCAAACTCACCGCCATGGGCCATTCGGCGATCTCAGAAACCTCTCAGTTTGAAGACTACTCGGAAACCTTATCACAATGGAGCCATAAATTATACCCAGCTCCCAATACCCTCTTTGAGTATAAGCTTGTTCCATTGGATGTGTATACACCGATCGATATGCGTGCTCCGGGCGGTTCTACAGCAATGCATGCCATTGAATGCACCATGGATGAACTGGCTTATAAGCTGGCAATTGACCCGCTTGAACTCCGATTGCGAAATTATTCAGAAACAGATCCATCCTCGGAGAAACCCTATACCGGCAAAGCCCTCATGGAATGCTACTTGAAGGCGGCTGAAAAATTCGGATGGGATAAACGTACCCCTGAGCCCGGGAGCATGACGCGCGGAAACAAACTCGTGGGTTACGGCATGGCAACAGGAATCTGGGATGCTTATCAGTTTCCTGCCCGTGTTGAGGCCATTATCACGAAGGAAGGAAAGTTGGAAGTGAATAATGCAGTAACGGATATTGGTACCGGAACCCTTACGGTCATGACACAAATCGCTGCCGATGCACTGGGTTTGCCGATGGAGGATGTGACGTTTGGTTACGGCGACAGTGCCAAGCCCTTTTCAATGTTTCAGGGCGGTTCGGCCATGACTTCTTCTACGGGAGTTGGTATTATTATGGCGGCTAAGGCGTTGAGAAAAAAGCTCTTAGAGAAAGCTAAAAAAATAAAAAACTCCCCCTTGAGTGAGGCAGGTGAAAACGATGTGATCTTCAAAGACGGTAACATTCACTTAAAGAATAATCCGGTTGTTTTTGTTTCTTTTAAAGCTATTATCGCATTCAATAAAGGGCAGGTCATCAAAACGACCGAGATGGGAAAACCACATTTGCTGAAATTAAGAAAATACAGCCTGGCGACGCATAGTGCCTCTTTTGTGGAGGTAGAAATCGATAAAGAATTAAAAACCATTACGGTTACCCGAGCCGTTACGGCGGTAGCAGCCGGCAGAATTATCAATCCTAAAACGGCACGCAGCCAAATTGCCGGATCGATGGTTTGGGGAATCAGCAAAGCGTTGCATGAGGAAACGATCCTTGACGAAAAGATCGGCAAATACATCAATACAAACCTTGGTGAGTACCATATTCCCGTTCATGCCGATATCAACGAACTGGAAGTGATCTTTGCCGATGAAAAGGATGAACTCATCAATGAATTGGGTGTAAAAGGGGTGGGTGAAATCGGCTTGGTAGCCATGCCGGCCGCGATTGCCAATGCGATATTCCATGCGACAGGCAAGCGCATTAATAAGCTGCCGATTCATTTTGATGAACTTTTATGAACCCGGTTGCCCATTGCCAATCAACGATTCTTTAAAGTATTCGAAGTGAGTTTATGGGTTCCGGTAAAAGGCTTCATTAGCTGTTGCACTTCATTAGCGATATACTCAACATAAAATTCATTATCTAACTTTTTTGCGTACTGCTTCAAAGGACTTCTCAGGTTCACAACCGGTCGATTTTAGGGGTGCTTACAGTGTACCTGCATCAAAGGCATAAATTTAACTTTCAAAGTTGCCGACATAGACAAACTATTGACTAAACAGGGTTACTGATGGGTTCAGGGGCGATTGGATCAGCACATCGCACGTTGGTCCAAAACGATGAAAGCACTCGGGAAAGAGAGGAGGAATAACAGGTGTACAGCGCGTTTTAAACTTATGTGTTTGTGCAATGAGTGGCAGGTCGGACATAGTCAGAAATAAAATAGAACCGCTTATCCAACCTATCAATGCTTAATGACAATTTGAAATGCACCCATCGAAGACTATCAAAAGACTACGAAAAACACACTCAAAATAGCGAAAGTATAATTTATTTAGCAATGATTCAATTAATGTGAAAGCCTCTTAATTGATATTTTAAAACAGTTCTGAGTGCCGTGTGCATGGCTACAGATTTCATCAAACAATGTATTTAAGAATAAAGCGAGGCGAACCCCGCTTTATTCTTAAATACATTACGACAGAGTTAAAGCTTATGGATTTATTATTTGCTGAATAAAGCACTCCATAACTTTGCGGGCATTTTTATTTCAATTAAAAACACACTACTTTATTATAGAAAACTTGCGAGTAAAGACCTGTTTATCACTTTCCAAACGAACGGAATAAGTACCTTCCGGTTGACTTGATAGATCCGTTTGGTCTTGTTGCCAGCCACCTTCACCTAACAAAGCCTTTTGTACCAGCACCTGTCCACTCATGTTGATAAATTGCAAGGAAGCCTTTTTCCCTTTCGCGAGTTGATACTTGACGGTCACCATACCATCTGTGGGATTGGGGTACAATTGTAACATGGAGTCTTCGGTACTCTCCAAGCTGATTGCTTCTTTGCTCCCTACTACGCCAATTCGTGGAGGATTATTGCTTACACACAGGCGATCTTGCCGACAATTTCCTCCACCGGCTCCCTGTACCCTGATTGTATTGGTACCCGAGGTCAAATTTACCTGGAAGGTTTGCTCTGTCCATACAATATTCCATGAACCACTATTAGCTAAGTTTATCGTTGTCGTACTGCCTCCATTGACTGATACGTTGACCACCGGAGCGGTAGCAGAGTAGTAGCGTAGTTTGGCATAGTACGTACCTGCAGAAGGAACCCCTGTCACTACATAGTCTACATAGTGGGCATTGTTATTGGTTTCATGGCCACGCGTACTACCGTTAGATGCATTGGGATCGCCGGTGATAACTCCATCTCCGGTTGAACTTTCAGACTCTAAACATTGGTTCAAAGACCCACCACTTCCATTCACGTTGAGGGTGACACTTCCATTGCTACCGGTACACCCATTGACCGTACAGGTAGCAGTATAAGTAGTGCTTTGGCTTGGACTTACACTGATGCTGGAGCCGGTAGCACCTGTGGACCAATTGACCGTGCCACTGCAATTAGAAGCGGTCAACGTGCTGCTTTGGCCTGAATTAATTGGGTTGATGCTGGCTGTCAAAGTGGGAGCACCGGGAGCGTTACAGCCACCTCCTGTAGGATACAACCGGCAAACAGGTACAATTTGGCTACTCTGCCCCGGGTAAGCCCAGAACAGTTTAGCTTCATATCCTCCATTGCCTTGCTTCCATTCAATTTTGATATTGTATTTTTGTCCTTGATTCAAGGTAACGGTAAAATTGTGGTCAGTGGGAGGATAGTAGCCATAATCATTCACGACTTGATTATTGTCAAACCATGCCCGAACGCCATCATCAGTACGTATATTGAAGGTATAACTACCGCTGACAGGAGCTTCTACTTGTCCTTCCCAACGAGCGGATACATTTAGCCCTGCTACACCGGTTCCGGAAATAGTTTGGCTCTCATTTCCGGCAATATCAATAGGCCCCTGTGTTAGAGTAGCAATAGGATTTCCTGTGAGATCATGGTTTCCATAGTAATTGGCCGTCAGACCAGTTCCACTTCCGCAACCATTATTAATGTTCACATTTAGAGTAATACTACCGTTGCTACCGGTACACCCATTGACCGTACAGGTAGCAGTATAAGTAGTGCTTTGGCTTGGACTTACACTGACGCTGGAGCCGGTAGCACCTGTGGACCAATTGACCGTGCCACTGCAATTAGAAGCGGTCAACGTGCTGCTTTGGCCTGAATTAATTGGGTTGATGCTGGCTGTCAAAGTGGGAGCATCGGGAGGGGTACAGCCACCTCCTGAATACGGAATAATTCGATTGGACGGGATCGGGCGTTCCAAAGCTCCATTGGGCAATTGCCAGCCTACTGAAAGATTATCACCTCCCCCCCCTTCTTTCATGAGGGCCTCTACATAACGACGTTGACCTGCCTGTAAGAATATTTGATTGGATTGCTGCGTGCTAAACCATCCCCATTCTTTTCCTGGAGTCCAAGCTGTATGGTAGGCAATTCGGCTGAGATTTGTTGGTTGATCGTTAGGACTAATCCAAAGTTCAACATTATCATCTCCTGCAATCCAGAAAGTATAATTCCCTGTGGTGGGAGGACATACATAGCCCCGAATACGAACTCCATAATTATCAGCAATGTTTTCAGGAGCCTCAAAAAGCGACAGTGTTTGAGTCGAACTGGGCGAATTGTTAAGGTTGTTTGTATTGTTGCGTAAGTCTTGAATAGAGGTTCCACTGCCAATATTATCCCAACGTTGATAGGTAATACTACCAGTATTATTGCAACTTGGAGGAGCTACCTCGCACCCTGTTGATTGTATAAAGAAATGCTGATTATCTCCATCGTGAATTCCTCCACCCCATACCATGGTTCCAGCTCCATTATTTTGGCTCACTCCTTCTACGTCTACGGCATGACTGGGAAGCAGTTTAGGTAACATTAAATAAGAGCCATCTGTACGGCGAACCAATAACCATTTTTGACGATTGTCAAAGGTGAAATCACTGGCTTGAACAGGAATATCGCCACTGGAAGTGTTGGGAATTTCATATGCTTTTCCAGTAGCTTTTGACTGAATAAAATACGATTCATTATCAGCTGCTGAAATTTCTACAATTTGATCTACTGTTGCATTTGCATCGTACTGGCGAATTCTGGCACCATTATTCCCATTTTCAGGCTGAAGAATTTTATTTGAGTGCTTTGCTTTGATATTATAACAACCATTGGCCAACCCTCCTGTTCCTCCACAACTTCGAAAAAATAACCCTCCTATATTAGCAGCGCTCCATGCATTTTGTACTGTTTCTTCTTCTATCGAACAGTTGCCATACAAATCTCTGGCAGCTTGGATAGTGGCATTAGCCATGTCAGAGTATCTGGATGAAGATTGTAGATATACTGTTAAAGCTTTATAAACTATGGCAATCCCTTTATCAAAATCAATAGGGTGAAGTTGTATGTTAGAATTGACAGATTGACCTGTACAAATTGCATGAAACCATTTATTCAATACACCACTATTAATATGAACATATAAGCTCGCATTATTGCCTGTATACCAGTTCGCACCCCAATATACCTCCGGTTGAGTATATCTGCCTAAATTACCTTCATTTGGGACAGAACCCGGTGCGGCCATATTTCTGAAATGCCGATTAGGCCCTAAATCTTCGCCGCATAACCAATTCCAATCGTTAGGCAATACGTTTCGTTCCAGAGCCGTGCCAAAAATATCTGATATTGCTTCATTTAAAGCCCCTGATTCATCAGCTACATAGGCGAGATTAGCAGTAAATTGAGTAACGGCATGCATATATTCATGCCCTAAAACATCAATCATAACCATACTGTTATTATTATTAGTATCGTCTCTACCGAACTCAATAGCATCATTTAAATTCCAAAAAGCATTAAATATAGGACGACCAGTTAGAACCCTAGGATATCTAAATAGGTTACCGTTAATACCATCTCGGTTTACATCCGGAGCTTGGCTCATGTATTGATACATTCTTTGGATAAGCCAATGGGCAGTTTGAGCATCCCGAGATTGAACGTTGGCCTGCCAATTACTGGAATTATTAGTAACATCAGGTAAAGTATTCCAATCAGTATTTCCGTTTACTACTCTTCTGGTAATGAGAGCTCCATTAAAAGCACTCAGCCGAAATTGTGTGTTATCGACAGGATTGACTTCAGTTTCAAATGTAATGTTGCCTTGCCCATTGAGGTAACGTGCATAATTAGGAATAAAGGTTGAGGCTACTAATGGTGCAGTAATAGTGTTAGGAATCTTGATTTGTGGGGAGGACTCCTGCGTTGATATTGAATTGTCTGACCTGTCTTGCTGATCAAAATTTGAATGAATTAAGGGGACTTTTTTAATTATTTCTCCTGTATTAGCATCTACATATACCTGAAAAGCGTTTAAGGGTTCATTACCATAGATTTTGAAAGCATAGGCTAAACGAAAATTAGCTGCGATGGCTTCTTCTGACAATTTGGTAAACAGTAACTCACCCTTTCTGGCATTTTTTTCTTTCTTTTCAAAATCAGCTAAGCTCAATTTCATGGAAGCCAACGCCAAATCAAAAGCCTTGCTTTCAGGAATAGGTTTAGATACATCAAATTCCAGGCCGTCAGGTATCCGGCCATGAGCCAGTGTAAGCACTCCTTCGATAGAAGAGTGAAGCGTAAATTCAACGCCTTCCAGCGGAATGTTTTTGTAATACAACTGATATCGTTGGTGTCGATTTTGTTTTTTATCGGTTTCTTCTTTAAGAAGCTTGAAATCATATTGCTGATCAAGCCCCAAGTTTTTTCCATAGACTTTAAAAAAGGTATTGGGATTGATTTTTGCTTCTTTTTTAAACTCAATCCACCCATTTTCAGTAGCATTTAAGATCAGACGATTGAATGATTCATCCTTGTCTTTCAAGTATTTGGGTTGATATTTTTGAGCTATAGTAGGTATACAGGACAACTCAAGTATAAGTATGATACTTAATAATTGTTTTTTCATAAGTTTTAGGATTTAGGTTTTTTATTTAATTAACCATTTCAATTTTACCAATCTGAACATAGAGTACTTTTCCAACTATCACAGTAGGGCAATTCACACATTCAAATACTTTCCCCCAAACACGGTATTTGAAAGGTTGTGGTTGCCCATCTGCGTAAGTTGGTTTTAGATTTACTAAGTTTTCTTGTTTTTCCTGGAGGATACAAAATCGAGCATAGCCTACGCCTTCAATAACTAAACCAGAATTACCTACATCCGCTTTGGAATTGTCCAGAGATTTAATAAGGACTAAGTTTTGAGGAGAAGGGCCACAGCAGATGCCATCATCGCAAGGTTCTTTTTTGTT
This sequence comes from Runella sp., assembly GCF_965279615.1. Taxonomy (NCBI): domain Bacteria; kingdom Pseudomonadati; phylum Bacteroidota; class Cytophagia; order Cytophagales; family Spirosomataceae; genus Runella; species Runella sp. The sequence goes on from NZ_OZ257252.1 coordinate 3,345,467, forward strand.
ACAGCTCAAATTCATTGAAAGCAATACTAATAGATAGAGTAATGGCTTGAGGAGATGTTTCATAAGATTAATTAGTTGAATATTTTAATGTCTAAACAAGTCTAACATTGTAAAACGCTAAAGAGTCGCCATAGGTTGGGATCCTGCGAAAATAGGAAAGGTTTCATAGAAGTGATATTATTGATATATGATTAAGTCTGTAATACTTTTAATAAAACAGTTAGTTCCGATTGGCTTTCAGGTAGCCATGAGCTTCTCTAAAATATTGTTTGATAGCGCATCGACTTCCAATTGGTAGTGATTCAGTTGGAGGAATATACTATTTATACCAATATATCACCTATGTACATGGGTGAAAAAGGTTAGAGCTTTTCTAAAAAGTACATTTCTATTGCACAAGCTTTGGAGAGCGTATACGAGTTTTTGAGAATAATCCAAGAGATGTCTGATCCAGAAAAGAATAGATCAACTCATTCGTTTGAGCACTCTCTTCGGCATCTTCGATCTGATTTATCTAATAAATTCATTCTATTGCCTGACAACCGCGAGGGGCTCAATTACTTTTAAGGTCCAGGTAAATACCAACTGTAAAGCTTTTAAAAAAGTAAAGTGCCGCCAATAAACCGTTTCTTTTTCAAAAACGAAATATTACACAATAATTCACGGCATTAATAAAGATGCCTTATAATGACTGAATTAGGGTGTTAATAGTAATAATTTTTTGACAAAGGACGATAGAAAACAATGGAAAATCAATACCGGAATTCCGGTATTTTTACAACAATTTTTAAAAAGATGCTAAGGGTCAATCAGCGAAAAAGTCCCGTAAGTATTCTATTTGACGCTATATTGATTAAAACTCAGTATTTAACTTACATATAATTTTGTTATTTATTGAGTCTGATGCGAGATTGTGGGAGAATACCCGCAGGGCTTTAACAATTAATCAAAGAAACAGTATTTCGGGATTATACTCCAATAACAGCTTCCAATGCATCATCTGCATCTTTATGAATGAAATTACCCTGATAACCAATCGTCGTGGTAATAGAGGTATGACGGTATAATTTTTGTAGCAATTGAATCGGTATTTTATCGCCTGATAAATTACCAAAAGTATGTCGTGCTATATGCATGGTAACTGTCTTTTTAATACCTGCCATTTCAACGACTTTTTTCAGATGTCTATCTATTCGTCTGAGTGCTACAGGAATTTTTTTTTGAACTTCATAGGTATCTTTTATATCAGGAAGAATTTGTAGGTCAGGAAAGATAAGGTCATGCTTACCTGCTTTAGGATACTTATCAAGAATTTTGAGAACTTTCTCCGAAACTTTGAGAGAACCTGTTTTGGCATTCTTCCCCATGGTATAATGCAACCGTTCATTTTGAAAATCAGAATGCTTTAACCTTAATACGTCCGAGATACGCATTCCGGCAAAATAAAATGACACCAACCAAATATCTCGGGCGTGCATAAGCTCCTCAGGCGCATCCGTCAGGTCCACATTTTCCAGCAATTTTAACTCATCTGTATTCAATCCTATTTTGACCGAGTCCGGAATCTTAATTTTTATTTTTCCCTTACCAAATGGATAGTATTTTTGATCAACCAGTCCTTCCATAATTCCCAGATTAAAGATTGTCCGGATAGTAATCAGATGATTCACAATGGTTCTTTCTCCTACTTTGTGTTCAGATTTCAGGTAGGTCTGAAATTTATTCAGTAGTGAAATTGTGATTTCAGAAAAGGATATATCTTTATCTTTACCACCTAAGAATGTGCGAAACCGATTAATGCGAGGTTTCTCCGTACTCTCACGATTATACTTTCCCTGTTTACGCAAGCTTTCAACAAATGAATTTGTCTGTGCAAAAATGAATTACCGGCTTTCGACTTTACCTGCTTTAAAATAGCTTTAGAAGACACATCTTTCTGATGCCCGCCTATTTCCGGCAATTTATTGGTAATTTCAGCTTTTTTCTGAATGATACTATTATTCATTCTTGCCAAAGTTTCCTGATAAAAAGATCCCTTTCCTGGTTTCTTTTTCGGCTTAACTTGCTGAGTGGCTTCATCCCACTCATCTTCATATAAATTTATTCCTAAAAATGTGAAAGATGACTTTCTATTAACGGTAACACGAATGGCGAGCGGAAATTTTCCTTCCTTATTGGCTTTTTTCCTCAAGACTACTTTTATAGAAGATGCCATAAAATTAAGGGGGGGGTGACTGAATGGATTTCAGAAAAAAAATGTTAGCCTTTATCACTATGATTGTCCGGCTAAATAAAAATAGCAATTTGGCACAACAGAGGTAAAACAAAATGTGGTTTTTAGTAATTTTTTATGCATTAACAAAAATCATAACACACTGACAATTAGCACATAGTAAGTACAGATAAATACACATAAAACCATTTGTCCTGAGGCTTTGAACCTCAATCAAATACAATTATGAGCAAACACGGACGCATTTTAGTCGCCATGAGCGGCGGCATTGACAGTTCTCTGGCATCAGTATTATTACACGATCAAGGCTACGAAGTCATTGGCATGACCATGAAAACGTGGGATTATGCCGGCAGCGGCGGATCCAAAAAAGAAACAGGGTGCTGCTCCCTGGACTCTATCAACGACGCTCGCACCGTGGCCGTCGAACTGGGCTTTCCTCATTATATATTAGACATCAGAACAGAATTCGGCGATTACGTTATCGACCATTTTACGGGCGAATACCTCGAAGGACGCACGCCCAATCCCTGCGTATTGTGCAACACGCACATCAAATGGGATGCCCTGCTGCGCCGCGCCGACCGTCTTGATTGTGAATTCATTGCTACGGGCCATTATGCCAACATGCGACATGAAAACGATCGTTTTTTTGTATCTAAAGGAGTTGATACCTGGAAAGACCAAAGCTATGTTTTATGGGGTGTATCGCAGGAAAGTCTGGCGCGTACCAAACTTCCGCTCGGACACTTACGTAAAACCGAAATCAGGGAAATGGCCAAAGAACGCGGCTTCATGGATTTGGTCAATAAATCAGAAAGTTACGAGATATGTTTTGTTCCCGATAACGACTATCGGGGCTTTCTGAAACGCCGTATGCCTGAACTCGAAAACCAGGTAATGGGCGGCAATTACGTAATGCAGGACGGAACGGTGGTGGGTAAACACGAGGGCTATCCTTTTTATACCATTGGTCAACGCAAAGGCTTAGGCATTGCGTTGGGGTATCCGGTCTTTGTGACGGAAATCCGTAAAGAATCCAACGAAGTTGTGTTAGGCCGCGATAAAGACCTCGAACGCAATGGCATGTACGTATCAAAATTGAATCTTCAAAAATATGACCGTCTGGCAGGGCCGTTGGAGACTGTGACCAAAGTTCGTTATAAACACGACGGTACGCCTGCCACGATCATTCAGGAAGGTGACGATCGCATTCAGGTATTATTTCATGATTCTGTCAGCGCCATTGCACCGGGTCAGGCGGCGGTTTTTTATGAAGGTGACGATGTCATTGGTGGCGGTTGGATCAGCAAAAGCTTTCGTCAGTAAATCCTTTTTTACCATATAAGACATATAAGAAGCATATAAGTGAATTTCTTATCTGCCCCTCTATGTCTTATATGGTAAACTAATCAATACCCGATCTGGCTTTCGATCCAGTCTAATCCTCTCATGTATAAGGCTTTGGCGTAGTTTACCCGAATATCAAAATCGGCGTAATCAGTACGGCCATTATGGATATATTTTCGAATAAGAGCTGCATTGATTTCAGCCGTTGGAGCTGAAATTTCGTCGTCTGCTTCGGTGCGAAAGGTCGTAAAAGCGGGAAAATCGTGTTCAAGTCGGGTGAAGAATAAATGATTATTGGCATTTCTTACCGCACATAATAACCCACTTGCTTTTGCCGTAGAAGGTGCGAGGCTGCCTTCCAGACCGCGCTTCAACACCATTACGCCATCAAAACCCGCCATTAAGGCCAACTCTGCCATTTTCATCTGATACGTAATATGAAAAACCGATGTAACCAGAATGCGCGCTCCACACGGATTCAGGATTTTTTCGAGCGTTGCAAAAAACGGGCGTTTAATGGTCGTTCTGCGTCGCTCTACCCAATTGTCCAGTGAAGGCGATAATGCTTTTTGATCAAGTACCCAACCAAACGTAGGATTCATTTCGAGCAACTCATGATTGTCGGCCAACAGCCAACTTCCCAAGTAAAGGTATAGATCGTGAGAGTTAAATTTATATTTTGGTCCCGAAGAGCGCCCCAACGCCGTAACAGCATTGTAGTTACGTTCCTGAAAGAAATACGCCAGCAACGGCGTGATCATGTATGAATGCTCTACGCCATCAAACGGCTCTGCCAATTGAATAATGGGAAATTTCGTTTTCACATGTCGTTGAAACCCCGGCGCGTACGTACTTGCAACGGCATTGTGCAAACCTTGGTACTCGTCATTTGTTTCGTATCGCACACGCATAATACTCACAGCCATCCCTTTAAAGGTCTCGCAAAGCTCTTCCGACATCAAAAAGTCACCCAATTGATGAGCCTCTGAAACCTGCAATGATTTCCCGTTGAGGAGTTTCACGCCAATTGGGAACAGGTGCTGGGGTAGATCAGGGCATAATTTATTCAGAAAAAAAACCGGATTGGTAAAAGCGTGTTTCCCAAGGTATGATTCCAACTTCATTTCGGCTTCCGTAGGACCTTTCATCATCAAAGCGCCAAAGAAAGCGCCTTTTTGTAACTCATTGGCTTGGCCGCCTTTGAGTTCCTGCAAACATTCCTCCACCAGCTCCGTAGAGAGCGGCTTGCTGCCATGTTTGCCGATACCCACTTGCTTAATTCCTTTGGCAAGTGCAGTATTCAAATTGTATTTTAAAGCGAAATCAAGTTCATTCACAATTACTCAAAAATTACTTAGTTTAAAAAACTAAAATTTCAACACTTTACAATTTACAATCCCACAAATAGTACTTTTTAAAAGAAACTTTTATAAAAAATAAAGAATTTTCAGTTTTTTACTCAAAATTATGAACTAATATTTGGAGAAAGTCCACTTTTACAATACCTTTAAGTAAAATTATTAAGCAACTCATAAAGGCAAATATTATTCTGATAAAAGAATAAAGTAAATGTATAAACTTTTCTAATAATCTTTTTTTCAAGAACTATATTTTTTGATTAAGTTTTTTACAAGAATTTATCTTTAAAGAGAAAGTGTCTATGCAAATAGTATTTTTTAAAGAAATATATTCATTCCCACCTCATAACATCGGTTGCTCTTACGTAAACTTATAACAGCGTTGGCGGACGCGCGTTGGTAAGGAAAAAGAAAAACCCCGCAGAATGGCGGTTCTGACGGGGCTATTAGCAGTTTTAAATTAGGGATTAACTTAAAACATTACAAATTTATGAAAAAACCATTACACGGCAAGTGCTTTGGTGTGCTTCTTTTGATCTTTTCGTTGAGCAAAATTACTCATGCTCAACTTTCACTGCAAGGTCAACTTCGAACAAGAACTGAATTGCGCGATGGTCTTGGTAATCTTCCCAAATCCGGTACAAACCCCGCAGCCTTTACTTCTCAGCGTACAAGTCTTAATTTTGGCTACAAATGGGATCGGCTAACGTTTGGCATAAACGTTCGTGACGTGCGGGTGTGGGGACAGGATGCGGCATCTATCAACAATGCCGATGGTTCCAAATTGTTTTTACACGAAGCCTGGGCCGAAATCATCTTGGCTAATCGTGCCGATACTACGTTCAAATTCAGGGCATTTGATAACCTTTCCCTCAAAATAGGGCGTCAGGAATTGGTGTACGATGACGTGCGACTGCTCGGTAATCTGGATTGGCTTCAGCAGGGACGGCGCTTTGACATGGCGCTACTTAAGGGTGTAAAAAAGGGTTGGCAAATTGATTTTGGGGTAGCCTTCAACCAAAACTCTGATGCTTTTGGCCGCGCAGGAACATTCTATGCGGCGGGTAACGCTCCCGCAACAGTCGCTAATTCCAAAGGAGTTTTTGTAAGTATTCCAACAGATTTCCTGCCTACTTCGGGCAAAGGCGGCGCACCGGTGTTGGCTTCGCCTCTCAGCACCAACGGACAAAATCAGATGTTCAAAGCAATGCAGATGTTGTACATCAGCCGTAAGTTTGGACAAACTAAATTTTCCGGGCTCTTCTTCAAAGACGATTTTCAGAAGTACCGTATAGACAGCCTCGGCAGCACCGCAAACGGTGTAGTATATGGGCGGCGGTATGACGTAGAAGGTGTCAACAGTCGCATTACTTACGGAGCGATGCTCACGGGATTGATCGCCAATGCTGCTTTTAAATCAGGCAAAATTGCGTGGCAGGCCTTTGCGTACAAACAAGGCGGCAAAAATCGCGACGGACAAAGCCTGAGTGCATATCATTACGGTGCCAACGTTTCGATCCAAAAAGGCAAATTCTCCTTCGGACCGGGATATGAATTTCTTTCGGGAAATAACACCGTTTCTCCCGACAACAAAGACCGCCGCTTTGACCCGCTTTACGGCACGCCACACAAACATTGGGGATACATGGATTATTTTTATGTAGGTACGGGCGCACCCGCAGGTGGCTTGGCAAATGCATTTTTCAAGGCCAAATATGTAGCAAATCCCAACCTCTACTTCACGTTTGATATTCACCATTTTGCGTTGGCCAACGATATGAAAAACAGCTTAGACGCTACAGGTGGTAAAATAAATCGTCAGTTAGGCAACGAGTTTGACTTTATTCTCAATTACAACCTTAACCGGTTTACCAATGTGGAATTGGGCTATTGTTATCTAAAAGGCTCCAACAGCCTCGAATACGCCAAATTGGGAACGATGGATAAAACGAAACATAGTGCGAATTGGGCGTATTTGATGCTCAATATTCGCCCCGATTTCCTCTATACCAAAGCCGGCAAGTAATGGCTTTTATTCATTAACAACGTACTCTTACTTCTATTTTCCACCTCAACATTTTGCCTCCAATGTCTGCCAATAAACCACTTTCTCAGCTCAATGTGCTGCGTTTCAGCGGCGTCCAAATGCGTACATTCCACATTACGTGGATGACCTTTTTTGTTTGTTTCTTTGGTTGGTTCGGTATTGCGCCCCTGATGCCGGCCATTCGGGCCGATTTGGGATTGACCAAACCTCAGGTTGGCAATACCATCATTGCAGCCGTATCGGCCACCATTTTTGCCCGCCTCATCATCGGAAAATTGTGTGACAGTTGGGGGCCTCGCAAAACCTATACGGCACTGTTATTGATCGGATCTCTGCCCGTCATGCTCGTAGGGCTGGCGCACGATTATACTTCCTTTCTGTTGTTTCGTTTAGCGATTGGGGTAATTGGGGCTTCGTTTGTCATTACCCAATTTCATACTTCGTCCATGTTTGCGCCCAACATCAAAGGGACGGCCAACGCCGTAGCCGGCGGTTGGGGTAACTTAGGAGGAGGTATTACCCAATTGGCCATGCCGCTCATCATGGCAACCATCATTGGGTTTGGTTTCGTCAAAGCCGATGCGTGGCGCTTGGCCATGATCGTGCCGGGCCTTATGATGTTGGTAATGGCCTTTGTCTATTGGAAATATACCAAAGACACGCCCGCCGGCAACTACGATGAGATCAACCGAGATACCAACGCTAAATCAACCGTTCCTTTTTGGCAAGCCTGCGCCGATGTTCGCGTTTGGGCCTTGGCGATTGCGTATGCGTGCTGCTTTGGCATGGAAATCACCTTCGACGGTGTAGCGGCGCTTTACTTCTTCGATAACTTCCACATGGAAGAAACGGAAGCCGGATTCTGGGCGATGCTGTTTGGTTTTATGAACATTTTTGCCCGCGCGGTCGGGGGAATCGTGGCCGACAAAATAGGTAAAAAATACGGTATGCGGGGCAAAGGCATTATGCTTGCTTCAATGCTGCTGCTGGAAGGCTGCGGAATTTTATTGTTTGCCCAAGCAGGCAATTTGACCATGGCCATTGTGTCAATGCTCACCTTTGCCATGTTTCTGAAAATGGCCAACGGTGGTACGTACGCTATCGTTCCATTTATCAATCCTAAAGCCGTGGGAGTAATCTCGGGTGTAGTAGGGGCCGGAGGAAACGTCGGCGGTATGCTGATGGGCTTCCTGTTTAAGTCACAATCCATTACTTACGGCCAAGCTTTTATGTACATCGGCGGGATTGTCGCAGCAGTCGGACTGCTGTTATTTTTGGTCAATTTTGGGCGTACTGTAACGATTGAAAAAACGGAAACGGAATTACAAACCGCGTAACCAAAACCATCGAATACTTTTCGGCGTCATTATGAATGGAACATCGTCATACAAAACCACTTGCTGTTACTGCGGTGTGGGTTGCGGAGTAGTGGTCAGTAAAACCCGCAACGGGCGAATTTCTGTAGAAGGTGATCCCGGCCACCCGTCGAGCAAAGGGATGCTTTGTTCCAAAGGGCGAAATCTACACTATACCGTCATGGATACAACCGACCGGTTATTGTATCCTCAAATGCGCCATAACAGGCAATCCGCTTTGCAACGGGTTAGCTGGGATACGGCACTGGAACGTGCTGCGGCAGTTTTCAAGACGTTTATTGAGAAATACGGCCCCGATTCTGTGGGTTTCTACGCATCAGGCCAATGCTTGACCGAAGAGTATTACGTGGTCAATAAGCTCATTAAAGGATTCATCGGGTCCAATAATCTTGATACCAATTCACGCTTATGCATGTCGTCGGCGGTGGTGGGATATAAAATGGCGTTGGGTGAAGATTCTGTTCCGTGCAGCTACGAAGATATTGAACTGGCAGACTGCTTTCTCATTGCAGGTTCAAATCCTGCCTGGAATCATCCCATAGTGTTCCGTCGGATGGAAGCGCACAAGGCGGCCAATCCACGCGTTAAGTTTATTGTAGTAGACCCGCGTCGTACAGATACAGCACGCATGGCTGATTTGCACCTTCAGGTCAAACCCGGCACCGACGTTGTGTTGCTCAATGCCATTGCCAAAGGATTGATTTCCAGAGGCTACATTGACGAACATTTTATCAGAAATTACACCGAAGGTTTTGACGTCTACCGCGTACAAGTGGCCGAACGCGACATGCGGGAGGCCGCTAAGATTTGCGGCATCAGCCTCCACGACATTCACCAAGCCGTTGAATACATCGGCAAGGCCAAAGGGTTTATTTCCATGTGGGCCATGGGTTTCAACCAGAGCGTTATCGGAGTGAACAAAAATTTGGCTTTACTCAACCTGCACCTAATTACAGGGCACATCGGCAAGGCAGGGTCGGGGCCGTTTTCGTTGACCGGTCAACCCAATGCAATGGGCGGTAGGGAAGTAGGTGGGCTATCGAACCTCCTGCCCGCTCATCGCAATTTGGCCGACCCTACCCACCGCCAAGAAGTGGCGGATTTTTGGGGGGTGCCTTCCCTCAATCCTAAGCCCGGACTAACGGCTACCGAAATGTTTCAGGCGCTCAAAGACGGACGCATGAAAGCCATCTGGATCATGTGTACCAATCCACTGGTAAGCCTACCCAACGTTCACCTTGTGGAAGAAGCTCTCCAAGCCGCCAAATTTGTGGTAGTGCAGGATATTTCGAACCGTTCAGACACCCTCGCTTACGCCGACTTGGTGCTTCCGGCGGCAGCATGGGGCGAAAAAACGGGTACCATGACCAATTCCGAGCGGAGAGTTTCGTACCTTAATCAATTCATGGAACCCGTTGGCGAAGCCCTGCCCGACAGCGAAATTATCGTCAAATTTGCCCATAAAATGGGTTTTGGCCACGCGTTTAATTACCAAAATGCAGCCGAAATTTACGATGAACACGTACGACTTACCAAAGGCACAAATGTAGATATCAGTGGTTTATCGCACGAGCGATTGCGTACCCAAGGCACATTTCAATGGCCCGTACCAACTGCTCAATCCAACGGAACGCCTCGGCTTTTTGGCGATCATCAATTCTATACACCTTCCCGAAAAGCACAGATTAAAGCCGTTCCCGACAGTAATCAATCCGAATCACTCAGCGAAGCATTTCCGTTGGTGCTGACCACGGGACGTATCCGTGACCAATGGCATACGATGACTAAAACGGGCAAGGTCAATAAGTTGAATCAACACATTCCGAAGGCCTTTTTAGAAATTAACCCTCTTGACGCCGCCGAGCGCGGCATCAAAGAAGGCAACATCGTAACGATCCAAAATCCTCGTGGGCAAGTACAGGTGCCCGCTAAAATCACCACAGATATTCGTCAGGGTGTCGTGTTTTTGCCCATGCATTGGGGCAAGATTTTACAGAAAAATGCCGTCCGTGCCAATAACATTACCAACGATCTGGTAGACCCTTATTCCAAAGAACCTGACTTTAAATATTCGGCGGTTGAAGTACAAAAATTCAAAAAACCCAAAGAGCGTATCATCATCATTGGTGCGGGAGCCGCAGCGTATACGTTTGTTACGTCTCATCGCCGGCATAATCTCATCGACGAGATTCATGTATTCAGCAAAGAACCGTTTGCATTTTATAACCGCGTCATGCTGCCCGATTATATCAGCGGCGCCATGCGATGGGAAAAATTGCTCAAAATGCAGGACGATGAACGGGCGTTGGTTCATCTACACGAAGCGGTAAGTATCGAATACATTGATCGTGAGCGCAAAACCGTTCGTGATTCGCAGGGAAATACGCATTCTTATGACCGTTTGATTATTGCAACGGGCAGCCGAGCAGCTACGCCACGGGATTATGATGTTTCGTTGGAAGGTGTTTTTACCATGCGCACACGGCAGGATGCCGACGGTCTGATGCGCTATTTGGACATTAATCATCTCACTCCCAACGAGAAACCTAAACACATTGCAGTAGTGGGTGGAGGTTTGTTGGGACTGGAATTGGCGGCTTCACTCCGCCATATCGGGCATCGTGCTACCGTGATCCACCGCGCTTCACGCCTGATGAATCGCCAACTCGACGCCACGGCCAGCGCTCTTTTGCACGAGGAACTCAAAGACCGCAACATTGATATTTACTATAACGATGAAGTCAAATACCTGACAGGTGAAAACAACAAAATAACCGGCGTACGACTGACGTCCGGCCAAGTAATTGTTTGTGACGCCGTCGTGTTTACAATCGGAACAACTCCCAACGTAGAAATAGCACGAAAAGCAGGGTTGGATGTTCAGCGCGGAGTGGTGGTGAATGCGTATCTTCAAACCTCCGATCCGTCCATTTTCGCCATTGGCGAAGTGGCCGAATTTGAAGGACAACAGTTTGGCATCACTGCCGCCGCCGAAGAGCAAGCAGAGGCATTATGCGCTTACTTCAACGGAGATATTCAGAGTTATTATCGGCCCACCATTTCCATGAATATTTTAAAAATGGAAGGATTAGAGCTGTGTTCATTGGGCATGACCGAAATTCCCGCCAACGGCGCAGGTGCGGAATACGAGGAAGTGCTTTTTATGGACAAGCAAAAACGGTATTACAAAAAATGCATCATTCATGGGGATAAACTTGTTGGGGCGATTTTGTTAGGAGATAAATCCGAATTTGTTGAATTCAAATCTTTGATCCAACACCAAACCGAACTTTCGGAAAAACGCCTCAAGTTGCTCCGAAGCGGAAAAAGTGCCCCCGCTCTCAAAGGCAAACCGGTATGTTCCTGCAACAATGTCGGCGATGGAAATATACGGGAGGCCATTGCAGGAGGCTGTACTGATTTTCAGGTGCTTTGCCAACAAACAGGTGCCGGAACAGGTTGCGGCAGTTGCCGACCGGAAGTAAAAGCCATGCTTCAGAAGAGTCTGGAAAAGTCAGGAGAAAAAATTCAGAAATGACAAGCGAAGGATGATGTCAATAGTTGATTCTTTCGAAACCCGGAAATAATAAATCTTGTATTGGGTGAACTTTCAATTTGCGGAAAAGGTTTTGCAATAATTGCCCAAAACGAACATAGTTATGCAACACGCTATTTTTCAACCTTTTGTCAACAATGCCATCGCTGTTTTACGAAAGTCTACCGACATGATCGGACTCGCTATTGCAGGTTCATGGATCACCAACGAAACCGATTCGTACTCTGATCTTGACCTTGTTTTGGTCTCCACCACCAAATTATCCGATGATCCGATGCAGATGAAAGCCGTTGCCGATCAACTCGGAACGATTCTTTCCGCTTTTACAGGTGAACACGTAGGCGACTCGCGCGTACTTATCTGTTTATATACCAATCCACTTCTGCACGTAGACATAAAGTTTATAACTTTGGATGAATTCTATCACCGAGTGGAAAACCCAATTGTGGTATGGGAACGCGACAATCAACTGACAACCGTTATTGAGAAAACGCAAGCCGCTTGGCCTTATCCTGATTATCAATGGATCGAAGATCGGTTTTGGGTTTGGATCCATTATGCCACGTTGAAGATAGGCCGAGGCGAACTGTTTGAAGCCTTTGATTTTCTCGGCTTTTTAAGAATGGTCGTTTTGGGACCTTTGTTACATATCAAGAACGGAAATCAACCGCGCGGTGTTCGAAAAGTAGAGGCCAAATTGGCCCCTGAGGATTTTACCGAACTTACCCAAACCGTAGGTCAAATGAACAAAATTTCTTTGGTTGCTGCCTTGTGGAAATCCATTGAACTTTATGAGGATCTGCGTAAACATCTTTTTAATTCGACCATTCAGCTTAAAGTTGAAGCGCAGGAGGCCGTAAAAGCGTATTTGCAGGAAATAGAAAAAAATATCTGAACAGGTTAATACTCAAACCCAATGGCCTATCTCCGTATTTCAACACCGGGCGGCGTAGTGACACCCGACGAGCTTCAACGATTGGCGGCAGTATCACGCCAATGGGCACTGGGAAAAATGGAGGTAGGTTTTCGGCAGGATTTGTTAATGCCCTGTACTGATTCTCAGCTTCCTGCGCTCCGAGAGCACCTTAGCTTACAAGGATTTCAGGTAGAAGGCGAGATTCCGATTCATCCAAACATTGTGTCATCGGTGGTGGCGCAGAATATTTTCCCTAAATTATCATGGTTGCGGTCGGGCGATTATTTAGACATTTTGGATGAATTTGATTTTAAACCGCGCCTCAAAATAAACCTTATTGACCCTACCCAGGAATTGATTCGTCCGCTGACGGGCGAACTTAATTTTATCGCCTCGCCAACGCCTTCGTTTTGGTATTTGGCGGTCAATCTACCTGCTTTGGGAACCATGCAGGTATGGCCTGAATTATTGGACGGAGAACAAATTGCGGAATGGGTCAAGGCAATAGAACATGTTTGGTCAGCATCCGACTCCATTCGTAGTTTTGATGAGTTATTTCAACTTGTTACGTCCAAGTTTGCGGGACGTTCGCGTCGTATTCAGAAAGAACTCAACCTTACGCCCAAACCTTACCCGCACCACGAGGGAATTTACCGTTACGATGAGCGCTATTGGATCGGCCTTTATCAACGCGATAATGAATTTGAAGCGTCGTTTCTTGAAGCGCTTTGTCAGCTTTGCAAAGATGTCAAGATCGGTCGCCTCTATCCTACTCCTTTCAAAACGTTCATTATACGTGATATTCCAAAGGAAACCATTTATCAATGGGAAAAACTATTGGGAATTTGGGGAATTCACACGCATTATTCTTCGCTCGAACTTAACTGGCAATTGCCCGATGCAGATGCGGCGGCGCTGCGTCTCAAAACAGAGCTCGTTGATGCTTTTGAACGCACCCGCATTCGTACTTCAAGCCTTAGTTTCAGCATTGGTCAACGGAACGCCGACACCACATCAACCATTGTTATTGAGCCACTTTCTACTGACTACCAACGTTTTCGCATTGTTCATTCTCCCGATTTCTTTATTGGAAATACCGAATGGGAAACCTTTGCGGCCGACGTAGCGCGCAAAAACCTCCCCGAAGTCCTGCGACGTTTGGCACAGAAATATTATGAGCAACTTTCAACCGAAAAAAAGACAAGCCTCACGCGAAAAACGGCTACGCTCAAACCCATTATGACCGAGACGGTAATGCGCTGTAAACACTGCCTCACCGTTGCCGAACTTCCCGCGCCCTTGCCTCTTTTATATGTATGCCCCACCTGCAATGCCCCTGCCGGCGATTTTGTAGAAGTGACGTTGGAAAGGTTGCCTTAATGTAGGCAATGTGCAGGCGGTTTTTCTACAATGTGCAGGCGGTTTCTCAAAACCGCTCTTACTATACACTACAGCTCCTTCTAAGTTACCCATAGCTCTTTATTGCGTCATAACCATGCAGGCGGTTTCTCAAAACCGCCTGCATGGTTATTAAAATCTGCCGTAAATTATGGGGACCAAACGAGTTGCATTTTCTGACGACGAACGCTGCTTTTTTATTACAACTTCCTGTTATCAACACAAATACCTTTTGTTTGACAAACAGTGCTTTGATATTTTATTTGATAATTTCCGTTTTTACAATCGACGCTATCAGGCTAAATTGCTCGGTTATGTTCTTATGAGCAACCATATTCATTTCATTGTATTTTTTCAGGAACGTAATTTTTTATCAAAGTACCTGCGCGATTTTAAGAAATACAGTTCGTTACAATTGAGAGCCTATATTTCTAGAACTCACCCGGAAATTCTACCCGAACTCGTGTATGAACATCGGTCTCAGCACTATAAAATATGGGATGACGAATTTGATGATGTCGTGATTTTCAGCCGTGATGTGTGTGAAACTAAACTTACTTACATGCACCAAAATCCGGTAAGGGCAGGAATTGTTAAAGAAGCCACTGATTATCTTTATTCAAGCGCAAAGTTTTACGAATATTGGCATTTTGACATACAATCTGAGCTATTGCATTATTTGGAAGTATTTTAACGAGGTTGTGAGCAACCTCTTGCTTCGGTTTTGAGAAACCGAAGGCACATTAGGCGTGCAGGCGGGCGGTGCGCCGCTGCAATTCTCAAAACCGCCGCCGGGGTTACTCATAACCCCGCGTCAAATCATCAAATTACATCCGCGCACATCCGAATTATCAAAGCGCCCGATCACCTCAAATTGTGCAGCATCTTCTCCCACAAAACGGCCCAAATCCTGCGTTTCAATGAAAGCGCAGGAATCAAGATTGGCTAAATCTATTACATTAATTCCTCCATAGCGAAGTCCTGCCTGCGGCTTATCAAATACGGCTCGCGGGTCATTAATGTCGCGCAGTAAAATCCGCATCGTGGCTGAGGTATTAAAAATGCCATCACCTTTTGAGTACGACTGAGAGAGCAATTCTGTCATGCCGTATTCTGAATGAATGGCCTTTACTCCAAATGTTTTTGTCAACACCTCATGTACTTCTTCGCGGAGCATTTCACGGCGACGGCCTTTCATCCCACCCGTTTCCATGACTATCAGACTTGCAATATTTCGCAAGCATTCCAACTCTTTTTCTTCGCTGAATTCGGCCAGATCAAGCAATGCAAAAGTCACTCCCCACAAAATCACGGTACGACCGTCGAGGTTTGGGGCGAGATTTTTGAGGGTTATCAACAATTCATCCACATTGTGCAGAAAAAAACCCGAAACGGACGAGTTTGTTTGCGCAATAAATTGCTGAACCATATACACCAAAGACGAGTTATTTCGTTCAAGATAGGATGGCAGTAAAGCTAACAAATGGCAGTTCGATAATGAACCGTATGTTTGTTCAAAAATCTTAATGCTAATGTCACTATACCATTCCAAATCAGCCACATGATGACGACTGGTTTGGGCGCCGGTCGTTCCGCTACTTTCAAAAGTAGTCTGAATAATGGGCGATTCTGTGAAAACGGCATGTTTTTTGAAAAAACCGATCGGCATAAAAGGAATCTGCGTCAGCGACTGAACCTTTTCAGGATCACAATTTAAATGACGCAGGTATTCATGGTAAACCGGATTGGAGCCGGCTTGCCAACGAAAAATCGCTAATGCTGTGTCCTCAAAACTATCGGACGTAACATTTTTCACTAACTGTTTTAAATATTGACGGCGAATCATCAAATTTGACTTTTTTACAAATTACGGATAACTTTACCAACCATGAAGACCATCTTTCGTTTTTTCCTTACCATATTTATATTATCTGCTGCTACAACAAGTTGTTGGACTCCCCCGTCTTATAGTCCTGTGCCCGAAATTGTGTTTAACAGCATGGATAAATTCGAGGTTATTGAACCTTTTTCAAAATCAAAACAGGATTCGGTTGTCATTACCATTGATTTTAAAGATGGCGATGGTGATTTAGGCGAAAGTACCGATAACCGTGGCAATGCAAACTACAACATATGGGGGAATTATGAGCTCCGTACCTTTAAGAAAGTAAGTGGTAATAAATTTGAAGAAGTAATTCTGGCCGCTAATGCTAAGTTGTTCTTTCCGGTATTGAAACCGGACCGCAAAAAAGGCCCAATCGAGGGAAAACTGGATTATGCCGTTTATTTTCCTTATTCAAAAAACGCGAAGTTAACTACTGTTAAATTTCAAATAAGAGTTCGTGATCGCGCTCTTAATGTCAGCAATGCAGTAGAAAGCGATACACTCTCTGTACCTTTATTGTAAGAAAAACGCCGCAATCGTTTCTCTTTCTACAAGTGTTTTGGTAAAACTCCGGAGTTTTACCAAAACACTTTTTTATGTTCCACAAAATCTGTTTTCTCGGAATAGTTATCGTGCTATAGCTGTTACAATACTTACCCGTACACTTACTTAGGGTGGCAAGATACGTATAGAGGCAAAGGAAAACCGGACAATTTGGGCAATTCATCAAAAGATACTTCTAACTACCTTTAGGCACGAAACTCTCTCGTAAATCCCCGTTGCGTGATACATTACAGATTCAATAAAAAAGGGCAGTCTGTCGTAACAAACTGCCCTTTTTTGTATATCTGTCTAATTCTTATTCTATATCTTCTGCTACGTCTGCGGCTTTCTTAAACATATCAATGACCAACGAGACACGGAAGGTATTGGCCAATGGACTTCCTTGGGTTTGAGGCATAAGGTAGGCAAAATCAATTCCGTAACGCTGTTGTATACGTGCTCCGAAACCTACGGTGAAATACTTGCGATTTCCTTTGGTTTTGGATTCGTTAAAGTATCCGAAACGAACGGCAAATGCATCGTTGTACCAATACTCAACACCGGTTGCGATCATAAACTCCCGAAGTTCTTCACTAAAGCCACCCGGTGCATCGCCAAAGGATTTGAACATTGCCGAAATAGTTCCGACATCTTGTCCTGAAGCAGTACCACCCGGCGTAGGAATCATCAATTTATTCAGATCCAACGCGAAAGTGATCTTATTTAATGGGTCAATGTGACGCGTAGCGGTACCGCCTAATTTAAGGGTAGTTGGAATAAAACCACTTGTAGTACCACCGTAATTAACTTTTCCGCCAATATTCTGAATCATCAATGCCCCCGAGTAATGCCAGCCTTTACCGGTCCCCTCGTCTATATTTTCGTTTTGATAAAAGGCACTGATATCCCCTGCGGCAGTCTGTCCTGCTTTCAATGCAGAGCCTCCTAAGAGTTGAACGCCGTTACCGAGGTTGGAAACCAAATATTTCACGTTCAAACCCATCGAAAAATGGTCTGTCAATTTCCGGGAATAGGCGATTGAACCATAAAATTCATTTGAATAATAATCTCCTAATGACGTACCGAAGTTGTTACGGGCTTCAAATTTACCGTGGTCAAAATACATTAAGCTAATACCGACCGCTTGGTTTTTGCCAATTTTTTTAAAGCCCGACAAATAGGCAAAGGACATATCCTCAGTAATGTTACGCAGCCAGGGAGTGTAGGAGAGAGCTACTCCGTATTCCTTTTTGGCGTGGACCAATTTTGCAGCTCCCCAGTACACCGAATTGGCATCGGGACTCAGGGCAGCTCCGGCATCTCCCATCGCTGCACTGCGTGCATCGGGCGTAAAGGCCGCAAACGGTACGGAGGCTACTACCGGGCGTCCACCTGTGCTATCCTGCCCACCGGAAGTAATTTGTGCCAATGAATTTAAGGAACCGCAAAAACCCAAAAGTGTAAAAATGGGAGAGATTTTTCTTATCATAAGGAGATTTGTTTGCCACTATTACCCGTACCTTCTTCCTCAAAATCACGATATGGGCGTTTCAAAAATAGAGTTCTGTTTAAGAATGTGCAAAGATATTAATTACTATTTTCAAAATCTATTTTACCATTATTAACTTACCGCTTTGACGCTGAGTTTGTTGCCTTGTCAGCGAGTGAACCCATACATTGTACAGATATACGCCCTTTGGAACATTTTGGATTGAGTGGTCGGTGCCATCCCATGTAAATAGTTCCAAAACTTTGTCCGAATTATAAATAGTCTGTGCTTCGGTACGAATTATCCTTCCGTTTATATCAAAAATTTGAACCGTAATTTCTACATCATCTCCTACATCAACGAGTTCAAGCTGTAAGTTAGTACGTTCAACAAAAGGATTAGGATAGGCAATTATATTTTTGATGAGTCTTATCTCCTCACCTATTCTAAACCTCAACGCCCCCTCTGTGATATTATTGTACGTATCTTCTACTTTCAATTTTAAGGTATACTCACCGGCAGGCAGCCTGTGAAACGGAAACTGAATACTACCTGAACGATAATCATCTTTGTTTGCTATAAAATAATTATTTAACGGTATGGTTAATGTATCATTCAGAGTTACAGTCATATTTGCAGCAAAATTCAGGCCATTTTCATCACTTAATTCTGCAATAAAAAGAGGGCTGTCTTCTACTTGGCTGCCATCTGCAAATTGTTTGTTGTTTAAATACATTTGCAGTACCGGAGGCTTTGTATCATTCAAAGCTAAATCTTTTCCTCCCACTATGAGTTGAGTGCTACCCCCCATTGCATCGGCCAGGCTGTCTGCCCGAGCGGCATATATTTCCACCTTTCCGTTTCCAAATTTTGGGTCAATATCTTTAGGAACAATGAATTGTGCGCTGAATTTACCCGCTTTTACGCTCACTTTTCCCTCAAATATCTTCTTATTGTATAACCCATACGTCATTTTGGGATTAGCAGGGGTTGCATAAGGCGCTTCACCCCGGGCTTGGTCGCCAAGGGTAAGCAGTTGACTTTCTTTATCATAAACGGTCACAATGGCCGTTCCGTTAAAATCCGTTGCTAAGGCCGCGCCTTGTTTTATCTCCCCCGATAACTTACCCAATCGGCCTGCTTTAAGGGTATCATTTACCACAACACTTACTTGGTAATCGCCATAATTTAATCGCAAAGAAGGATCGCCTAACAGCGTAAAATTGCGATTGAGAACATCGTAATAACTCTTATTTTTGGTCACTTTCATTACATCTCCAAGGCGCGGCATCTGTCCGTTTAGGGGTTGAAAAACCGCCCTGTAAAAAGCCGAATTCACCAAAAAATTAGTATTTGCGTACACAGGTCGCGAAGTAGAGAGCATGGCAATGGCTCCACCTCGCGGGCTTACTACGGCAATTTCCGCGCCGGATACTTCTCCGGGATTATCATAGCGCCCAAACTCGCAGGTGGCCGTTACGATCAAAGGTAAATTATCTAAGTTACGCCAATTAAACAGGTTTTGTAAGGTCACGATCTGTTCATCCGACCACGTAGAAATTCCGCCATGTCCCGTATAATTCATGATAAACGCCCCTTCATTTATGTAACGATCAACGGCCTCACTTGCGCCCGGGGCACGCTGAGAATTGGAGCCCGATTGAGGATAAGCATCGACATATACCTTTTGCAGGTTATAGGCAGGAGCCGATCCGGCCACTATTTTGGAGAGATCATCCGCATCCTGCTGATGAAGATTTGAATCACCATCGTCGGCTACGAAGACAATGCGCTGCCGCCAATTTCCTTCTGAGCGTTTAGAATTATACCTTATTAATTTATTCACTACCGCTTCCGCTTCTTCAATTGTTTTGACCGGCAACCTTCCGATGCCAATGTCCAGCGTATGATTTCCTTCCAAGTCTTCTTTCCAAATGCCATCGTCGGGTTTTAAAAAGCCAAAATAATCATCCGAAGAAAAGCTGCGTACCGGATGTGCCGATTCATTGCTTTCGTATGTCGGCACAAAATTGGCTATTTCCGTACCGGAGAGGGCTTTAAGGTTATTCTTGAAATCATAGCTCGCATCCCCGAACAGCAACAGGTATTTGAGTTTATTAGGTTGTTTATTATTCAGGTACTTGGCCAGATCCCGCATCGCCGTTGGGTCAGGCTGTCCCGAAGAAAACTCATTATACACCTGTGCCGTTGTCACGACCTTCACCTCCAGTCCATCATTTTGTTGCCGAAAATCAGCAAGTTTTTGCGCTTGCTTCTGCCAAACGGGCGCCGTTATGATTACCATATCGGGAGTAGCCAAGCTTCTGATGCTTTGATTTTGAATGGGCTGAAATGAAACAGGTGTTTTTAATTGATTCTCCGCAAACACTACAAACCGCTTCAACGTTTTGCCGGCAGTCCCAAAAGTTGCTTCCGAACCATTTATAACATAGGATTGTGTTCGTGGTCGAAGCGGATCGGTAATATCCCAAAGCTGCATTTGAGCGTTAGCTTGCCCGATACTATAGCGAACAGAATCCTGCTTAAGCGAGCTTATGTTCTGAAAAACAGTTTGTTGATCGTACAATCGCAAAGTACGCTTTACCTGCAATCCTACAAAGTCAATGTACCCATCAGCATTGGACTGGCCTGCTTTATCAAACGTTGCGGTAATGGTAACACGAGCAGGAGCCGTTGCATTGACGGTCAACTTTGCAGAGTGTGTTTGCTGTGTTCGTTGGCCCCTTAAATCATAGCGATTTGTAGCACTCATGGCCGAAACTGTTCCCATGGATTGCTCTCCTACCGGTTGCCCGTTGATGGCGAAAACAAACTTTGTAGCCACCTGTGCCGACGCCACGGTGGCTGCCGTTAACTTCAATGAGTCGGATAGCGCACCGCTCAGATCAGCGTTAAATTCCTGCCGCGTTTGGGTTCCAAAATATTCTCCCCACCATTCTCTTCCGGACTGTACACGGTTATAAAGTTCACTTTCCAGAAATACATAATCGTCGAAAGCAGTCAATACCGGTCCGCCGGTTCCTGCCTTTTGTGCTTGAATGCGTAAACCGGGCTGTGTGCCAATCTGCAGGAAATAAAAAGTAGTATCCGAATAAACATTCAATTGGTGAGTCATACGTTTTTGGGTGGAATCATATCCTATTTCATGTGGACTTTTTCCAAAAAACCAAAGCGCATCTCCCTCATCAAAACGTCCGTCATTTTCTCCTTTTACCATTACCGCATTTTCGGTCAGGTCAGTAGCGCGCGGTGTCTTATTGAGCTGCGGAAGCATAGCGCCTCCATTGCCGAACAATCGCAAATCTTTAGGATTGATCTCGGTAGGATTAACCCCTATTTTCCGTAAAAAGGCCGCATCAAGCTGATAAACTCCCGTTTGTGTAATTCCAATTTTAAACAAACGCCCTTCATTTAACACAGATGTTTGAGCAATCCCGGGCAACGCCGATTGCAACATAAAATAAAAAACTAAACAATAATACGAGTAACAAAAATACATTAGGCCGGTCGACCTTTTCCTGTCCTTTTGATCTTTCGTTTTTTCAATACAATCCTGTGTAGTAGTTTTCTTCACTGCGCACACTCTCCATTAAATTTTTATACTTTTTCAACCCATGCATGGGCTGCCACCAAATATTTTTTTTGAGAAACTTTCTCTACACAAACGATGCGTGTACGACGCATCGTACCTCGAACAAAAACTTTTTGGTTCAGTCGAAAAAGCTGTCCTTCGGATACTTGACTTACCATGACCAAGTCTGTTTGAGGAGCGTCAATCGTTTTAAGCGCCTGCATCAGCGGCAAGTGTGTTCCGGTAGAAGCCGTCGGATTTTGCGCATAATGCCGAAGGGGAGTTAAAACAGAAATAGGGAACACCGTATCGTTCATGACGGGAACAAGTAATCCGTAAAAATGACTTTTCCAAGCTTTCCCATGCGGCGGCTGACGGCGTTTATACGTACGATACACTTCTAAATGCGCCACCTCATGTAAATAAGTAATCAGGAAATTATAAGGATTCAAATTTACATTGACCGTAATGCGTTCACGATAACCGGGCTGCGCTCTGAAATCTCCCAGTCGTGTTCGTCGGGGCTTAGAGGCCACAAAATCAAACTGATAACGCTCCCACAATTGATAACAATACCTTACTGAAGCGGCCGGGACATGTCCCTCCAAAATTTCCATCATCACCACTTTTGCTTCCACCAACATGCAATAATTAAAATCTGAAAACAAACTATTCTATCCCAAAATCAGTATACAAATTATACCTTAATGGCCGGAAAAATAAATATTCTTTCAAAAAGAACGATTCAATTGAGGCCTTTTAATTTAAAGCGATGCTTGCAGCTTAACAAAATCGAACAGGCATTTTTAATTAAAATTTAAGGTGAAATAGCACAAACGAGTTGCAAGGTTAAAAAAATCAGTCAAACTTCTGAAGATTACTTTTTTTCTTTTATATGCCTCTTTAAAAAACCGGTTTATTGAAAATACCTTTGTAAAAACCGGACCACTTCACGTTTTTTTTAATTATATTAATTATATTTTTTCAAATAATATAGAGCAAATTCTTAATTGATTGTATGTTTGCGTTTTAATTTACACTAAAATACTCTTTTGTATGAAAGTTTCAGCACTTAAATTCTTTTCACCACTCGAAAACAGTAAGCCTGTCGAAAAAAAGGCAAGCAAACCGGTTATTCTTAAAGGTTCTATTTCCGGTTCCGGAAAGCTTGTTTTTCCTGACAAGATCGTAGAAAAACTGGGCATTGACCCCTCTGGCACTCTTTTCAAAATCGGATCTCAAGCCGGTAAACGCAAACTCTCTTCTCTTTATTTGGTTCCTGCTACTGCCGGCGAACCGGATCTATTTAAAATGGTTAAAGCGGCAAAGAGTTTTACTATTCCATTGGGGGTTATATTAAAAACAGGTGGCGTTGATTACAGCGATACCAAATACAGCTTCATCATTAGTTCATTTGAATACGAAGGCGTAACGGCATTCGAATTGGAATTAGTTAAAGATCAGGCGGAAAAGGTACCCTATACGGGAAAACCCCGTGGCCGCAAACCTAAAGTAAAAGAAACGGAAGAATAAAATAATTCTGCTTCCGCTTTATTATTAACAGCCTATCAATCAATTAAACGTCTTTTGTTGATTGATAGGCTGTCGTTTTTATAATTAACGCTTATTGCCTCACTTAAGTCTTCCTCCTTCGTTTCTTCTTTACATCCTTTTTTGCTTCTGTATCTGAAAGTACCTCAAATGACGACCGAGTTACTGCTTGAAAAGCGCTGAAACTGAATCGTTTTACTCAGATATAGGTAATTCTGATAATTTGTTGGCTAAACTGACAACAATCAACCACTAAATTCTGCATTTTTGTCCATCGAACCAAGTAGCGGTTTTTTAGTGTTCATTAAAGTAACTCCAATTTATTGAAGACGACCATAACAAGAATTATTAACCATTAACTGTGCCCGGGCACATAAATCAGTAACCATGAACCACGGACAAGAATTTAGAAAGTATGCAGTAAAACATTTGGGTATGAGTGGCCTTACGGTAGATGGCTACGTGAATCATACCGTTGAAAACATGACACGCGCCATCATCGAAGAGCGCCCGATGAACTTCCGTGAGGTCGATGTTTTTTCTCGCCTCATGGCCGACCGCATTATCTTTTTCGGAATGCCGGTCGACGACCAGATCGCCAACATCGTAGTAGCTCAATTATTATTTTTGGAATCAGCTGACCCTAAAAAAGATATTTTGATGTACATCAACAGCCCCGGCGGGTCGGTGTATGCAGGAATGGGAATTTATGACACTATGCAGTATGTTCGCCCTGACGTAGCTACCGTTTGTACCAGTTTGGCCGCTTCGATGGGAGCTGTATTGCTGGCAGGTGGTGCGGCAGGTAAACGTGCAGCGCTTCCGCATGCTCGTATCATGATCCACCAACCTTCGGGAGGTGCTCAGGGTCAATCGGTTGACATCGAAATCACCGCACGTGAGATCGTAAAACTACGCGAAGAATTGTACGAAATTTTGGCGAATCACACCGGTCAAACGATTGAAAAAATTGAGTCTGACTCTGACCGCGATAAGTGGATGCGTGCTATTGAAGCCAAAGAATACGGCTTGATCGACGAGGTATTGACGCGCGAAAAATAGTCATTATCTGTGGTATATAAGTGACGGGCGTCTGATGGTTTTGAACCGTCAGACGCTTTTTTCATGACTCATTCCTTACTTCTCGCTCCTGACGCCTACCTTTGTGTCATGCATCAGAATTACCATTTTTTACGGCATTTGACCGAAGCACTTCGTCCATTGGTTAAGGGACTGAAGTTTATGGAATGTTTCAGTCAGGAGAAAGATGAATTGGTTATTGCATTGGCTCACGCTCGTGGGAAAAACAATTACTACCGTCCTTTCTACATCCGCGCCACATTGCGTCCCGATTTTGCCTGCCTTAATTTCCCCGAAGATTTCAACCGCGCTCGCCAAAACAGTGCCGATCTGTTTGAAAATCTGTATGATCTGGAAGTAGTAGACGTCCGTCAATTCGAAAATGAACGAGCGTTTGGGTTGGTCTTGGAAAATAATTTTACCTTGATCTTTAAGTTATTCGGCAATCGTTCCAATGCTGTATTATTCCAAAATGATGAAGTCATTGACCTATTTCATAACCGATTGGTTTCGGACAATAACCTGCGTTTGTCAGAACTTGACCGTGAGCTAGACCAGACATGGGAAGCATACCAAGCTGCCAATTGTGACCATCGTAAAGTATTTCCAACTTTTGGAAAGGAAGTGAATGCATATTTGGAAGAACAATTTGTAGGGGCAGGCCCGCGCGGCGTACTGTTTGCGTCTGCCCAAGCAAGCGTTGTTACGGGGGCAGTCGCAAGGCCTGCCCCTACAGCACATCCCGAGCAACGCTGGCAGATCATCCAAGATACGCTTACGCTGCTCTCACGTCCTGCGTTTACGATCAGTCTTTGGAATCATCAACCTACGCTTACGCTTGTTCCGCTTGGCGAAGTGATGCGGGAACACACAAGTGCCATTGTTGCTATCAACGATTTCTATACTACTTACAATCGCGTAGGCGTCATTGCCAAAGAAAAAGGAGAAGCACTTAAAATTTTGCAAAAACGCATTCATCGCACCGAGCAATATTTGGAAGATTCTTTTCAGAAGTTAGTGGGAAAAGACGGCGAGGTAAAAAACGAAGAGATCGGTCATATCCTGATGGCGAATCTCCATCAAATTCCCGAACGCTCCGAACGAGTGACCTTGTTTGATTTTTACCGAAATCAAGATATTGACATTAAGCTGAAATCCGACCTTACACCTCAACGAAACGCCGAGACATATTACCGCAAATCAAAAAATGAGCGCATAGAGATCGAAAAATTGCAGGAAAACATTGCTTTGCGAGAAGGCGAATTGGAAGAACTTAAAAATCATGTTAGCACGATTGAAGAATTTGAGTCGCTAAAATTATTACGTAAATACCTCAAAACAAATAACTTGCTGAGCGAAACGCCCATTTTATCTCCTACTCAGCTGTTCAAACATACGGAATTTGAGGGCTATGTGATTCTAATAGGCAAAAACGCCAAAAACAACGATTTGCTAACCAAGAAGTACGCCTATAAAGAAGACCTCTGGCTCCACGCCCGCGACGTAGCCGGCTCGCACGTGGTGGTAAAATACAAAGCCGGTAAGAAGTTTCCGAACAGTGTCATTGAGCGTGCCGCGCAAATAGCAGCGTGGTATTCCAAACGACGCAACGAGACCCTTTGCCCCGTCATTATGACTCCCAAAAAGTTTGTACGAAAACCCAAAGGTCTGCCCGAGGGAGAAGTGATCTTGGACAAAGAAGAAGTGGTAATGGTTGAACCTAAAGGGGTTTAATTCTTAACGAAGACTGCCGGATGATCAATTCACCTTTCACTTTTTGCACCACGGGCTCAAAAGTATCTTTGTGAATGATATTGTCGATCAAAAGTGCGGCGGCCGTTTCACCGACATTGAAGGGAAAAAGGTGAAAAACCGTCAAAGAAGGCTCGATCAGTTCGGCGATCAGTTCATCCCCAAATCCTGCAACAGCTATATCAGAAGGTACATTTACATTTCGTTTTTTCAATTCTACAATTATTTCGATGGCATTGGCGTAATGAACCGCAAAAATGCCGTCGGGCTTTTCGGCCAAATCCATCCATTCATTCAAAGCAGATAGCGGCTCGCCTTTTTTGAAATTACTGTGGTAAATCAATGCTTCATCCAACGCAATACCATATTTGGTCAAAGCAGCTTTGTAGCCCTCCAAACGTGCATTGCTGATCAATAACTCACGCGGACCGGCAAAGACAGCAATGCGTCGACACCCCTGCAAAACCAAGTGCTCAACCAAAGCAAAACTTCCTTCAGAATCTTCCTGAACCACTTTAGCAGTTTCGACTTCATTGCACACACGGTCGAAGTGAACAATAGGTAACCCTTTTCTAAGCTGCAATTTGATGTGCTCAAATGAGGTAGTTTCTTTGGAATGACTGATCAACAAACCATCTACCCGACTCGCTACAAGCGCCTGTACGTTAAGTGTTTCGGTCGAATGTGATTCATTTGATTGGCAGATCATTACGCGATAACCCGCTTCAGTTGCCACCTTCTGGATTCCGGCCAATACGCCCGCAAAGAAAGGGCGTTCTATATCAGGAATAACTACGCCAATGGTATGCGTCTCGCCCCGGTGAAGGCTCTGTGCCAGCAAGTTGGGACGATAATCCATCTCAGTTGCCACGCGAAGAATTTCCTGACGTGTCAAGGCATTGATATCCGTACTTCCGTTCAGCGCCCGCGACACCGTAGAAGGTGCTACCCCCAACGCTTTGGCAATATCAACAATGGTTGTTTGGTGCGGGGTTTTCGGGCTTTCTCGGTGCGGCGAAACAACGGTAAAATGAACCCCGCAGGCTTTGCAAAAGAGGCGCTGTTTTCCCCGTACAAAACCCGACTTTACCACATTTTCGCCGTTACCGCATTTTTCACAAACTGCCATCAAAATTGAATTTTTCCAAGTTTATCAATAAAAATCAATTCGCTTTCATTTATGGGCAAAGTGTTGCCTTTTATACAATTTCACAAAAATATATAAAATAACTCATTTTAAAATAGCTATCGGTTGCGTTTCCGAAAACGTTTCCGATAGATACATTTTGATTTTTTCTAAAATAATTCAATGATATTTTTGAAACTTAGACATCTTCCCCTAACATTAACTACATTTTAGTCTACACTACGCTAAACAGCATTTAGAACAGGCATTGCCGATAATTAAAAAAATTGTACAATTTCAATATGATCATTTTACTGAGGCCATTCGTTCTTATTCTTAAAAATTGAAGTTTGTTTTAAAATTTCATCCAAAAGAAATCCTAAACATTTCTATGTCAAAATCACCTCAAACCTCCGTTTCCAGAAGAAAATTTCTAGCACTGACTGCCAAAGGCGCAGTAGCCTCCACGGTCATTGGCGTTCCGACGATTGTCCCTGCTTCGGTGTTCGGCAAAAATGCCCCAAGCAATAAAATTAATATCGGCCAGATCGGCTGCGGCCGCATCGGTCGCGACCACGACATGGTCGGCACGTTGCAGCACGATGTAGCGCGCATGATTGCCGTCTGTGATTTGGACAAAAACCGTCTGGAAGACGGCAAGAAACTCGTCGAGGGTTATTACGCCAAAAAAACGGGCAATGCCAACTATGTTGAGGCTAAAATGTACGATGATTACCGCGAAATGTTGCTCAACAAAGACATCGACGCCGTTATCATCAGTACCCCTGACCACTGGCATTCACAACCTGCCATTGAGGCTGCATTGGCGGGAAAAGATGTCTATCTTCAAAAACCTACCTCCCTGACCATTGCCGAAGGGCGTATGTTGAGCGATATTATTCGTAAAAAAGGGACAGTGCTTCAGGTAGGAACGCAGCAACGTTCTTCACCGCAGTTCAGAATTGCGGCTGAATTGGTACGCAATGGCCGCATTGGAAAACTGCATACCGTAAAAGTAGGTCTTCCCGGCGACCCATCAGGGCCTTCGGCACCAACGATGCCTGTTCCCAAAGGGTTTAATTATGATATGTGGCTTGGTTCTACTCCCGAAGTGCCTTATACCGAAATTGGTGTTCACCCACAGCAGGGCTATGGCCGTCCGGGATGGTTGCGCATTGAGCAATTTGGTGCGGGGATGATCACGGGCTGGGGACAACACCATTTTGACTCAGCAGCATGGGGAATGGACACCGAACTAACAGGGCCCATTTCAGTACAATCGGTGGCTGAATTTCCCAAATCAGGTTTGTGGAATGTTCACGGAGACTTCATGGTCAAAGCCGAATACGCCAACGGCATCACCATGTACACCAGCGGAGGTTTCCCCAATGGAATCCGTTATGAAGGAACCGAAGGTTGGATCTTTGTATCAAGAGGCAATTATGTAGCCTCGGCCAGTGATCCCGTTTCTAAAGCCAACAGCAGTAAAGCATTAGATGCCAGCGATCCTAAAATCCTGACGTCGGTTATCGGTGAAAACGAAATTCACCTGTACAAAAGCGACGAACAACACGGCAACTGGCTCGAATGTATCAAAACGCGTAAAGCGCCGATTTCGCCCGTAGAAGTTGGACACCGTGCGTGCAGCGTTTGTTTGGTAAGCCACATTGCGATGAAACTGCCACGTAAATTGCAGTGGGATCCCAAAGCGGAGCGTTTTGTCAACGACAATGAGGCAAACGCCATGCTGAGCCGTCCGCAACGCAAACCTTACGGCACAACCAATATAAAAATGTCTTAAACAATCAGTGAAGTGTGAAGTGGGTTTTGAGAAACCCACTTCACACTTCACTGATTCGCGTGTCGGCGGTTTTGAGAAACCGCCTGCACCTGTCCATAAATGTGGTAGCGGTTTCTCAAAACCGCCACCACAAACCCAATAAACCCAAAAAATTGTGGTGCAGCTTTTGAAAAAGCTGCACACTAACCAGATAATCCATGAAAAATTCCGAGAATCAACGACGTACTTTTTTGAAAGAATCGGTAGCATCGGCCGCAGGTCTTATAACACTTCCTATGCTTTCCAATGAAGCTTTTGGTCATATCAAAACCGAGAAAGTTGTTCCTTCACCTCAGCAAATTCAGTACGATACACCCCGCATCAAATTTTCGGTCATCGGTATGAACCACAGCCATATCTATGGCCAGGTCGAATCGGTAGTACGCGGTGGCGGGCAGTTGGTATCGTACTACGCCAAAGAAGCGGATCTGGTAGCGGCGTTTGCCAAACGTTACCCACAAGCCAAACTCGCGTCAAGCGAAAAAGAAATTTTGGACGACAAGTCCGTTCAACTCGTTTTAAGCTCGGCCATTGCCAACGAACGTGCTCCGCTTGGGGTGAGAGTCATGAAAAGCGGCAAAGATTTCATGTCTGACAAACCCGGCATTACAACCCTCGAACAGCTCGCCGAAGTACGCAAAGTGCAAAAACAAACAGGTCGCATTTATTCGATCATGTACAGCGAACGCTTTGAAAACAGAGCCACGGTCAAAGCAGGAGAATTGGTGAAAGCAGGAGCCATCGGCAAAGTAATTCAGACGATTGGACTGGGGCCGCACCGCATGAATCCAAAAACACGTCCCGAATGGTTTTTCCATAAAGAACAGTTTGGAGGAATTATCTGCGACATTGGCTCTCACCAGTTTGACCAATATTTATACTTCACCAACTCTACCCAAGCCGAAGTGGTAGCGTCCCAGATCGGCAATACACATTACCCACAATACCCTGACTTTGAAGACTTTGGCGATGTAATGCTGCGTGGAAACGGCGGCATGGGTTACATTCGCGTTGACTGGTTCACACCGGATGGGTTAAAAACATGGGGCGACGGACGTTTGACGATTTTAGGTACTGACGGATTTATTGAGATCCGTAAGAACATCGACATCGGCGGACGCGACGGCGGTAATCACCTGTTCCTGACCGACCAAAAAGAGACTCGCTACATTGACTGTACCCAACAGGAATTACCTTACGGCCGTCAACTCGTCGATGATATTCTCAATCGTACCGAAACGGCTATGACGCAGACGCATTGTTTCTTAGCCACCGAATTAGCCCTCAAAGCACAAAAAAACGCCCAACAGATCAATTTGAAGGCGTAGACAGTCATGTAGGGGCAGGCATCGCGTCTGCCCTTCTTCTCATCGATAATTTTTGAGGCAAATGAGATAGGCAGACGCAATGTTGGGCAGATGCAAGGCCCGCCCCTACGGGAAGGAAACAAACCAATGATTTACACCATCCATTTATATTAATTCATGCTTTCTTTTAAAAGTATTCTCTTTTTAACAGTCGTGTTTTTGACTGTGAAAGGTTGGTCTCAAACAAAAATTACGGCCGTAAAAAGCAACTCAAAAATTGATATCAGCATTAACAATAATCTTTTCACGAGTTACATCTTTTCGCAGGACGAAAAATACCCCTTTTTCTTTCCCGTCAATGGGCCTTCCAATGCCGGCGTTACATCTATGCGCAATGGAAATTATCCTCACCACAGTTCGTTGTTTTTTGGTTGCGATAAAGTAAACGGTGGCAATTATTGGCAGGAAGGATTGGAAAAAGGACAAATCATTTCGTTACGGGCAGATATTGTCCAATCGGGTGGCGACAAAGTCGTGATTGAAAATGAGTGCATCTGGCGTCGTCCCGAAGCAAATGCTCCCATCAAGGATTTTCGTACCATTACCATAACCGCTCCTTCCAAAGACCTTTATCAGATCGATGTTGACATCACGATGGAAACATTGATGGATGTAACGATTCAGAAAACGAACCACTCGCTTTTCAGCGGCCGCATTGACCCTGATCTGGCCGTTATCAACGGAGGAACGATGATCAATGCCGAAGGAAATCAAGCCGAAAAAGGCACGTTTGGCGTAAAATCACCGTGGATCGACTGTTCAGGAAAAAGAGGCGAAAAGGTAGAAGGCATCACGATCATGCAACATCCTTCCAACCCTTGGTACCCTTCGCCGTGGTTCACCCGCGACTATGGTTTTTTCTCGCCTACACCCATGTATTGGCCGCAGGATGATAAAGCGACAACGATGAAAAAAGGAGAGAAATTAACGCTTCGTTATCGTGTGTTGGTTCATTCAGGCAATCACCAAACCGCCAACGTGGCGAGTCTATTTGAGAAATATAAAGCAGAGTAATTTTTTATTTAACCACAGAGTTTCACGGAGTACGGCAGTGAGTGTCACAAAGTTCGGGCCGTGGTACTGGATGTTATAAACACAGAAAATGGCATTTATACACACGATGC
This sequence comes from Runella sp., assembly GCF_965279615.1. Classification (NCBI taxonomy): domain Bacteria; kingdom Pseudomonadati; phylum Bacteroidota; class Cytophagia; order Cytophagales; family Spirosomataceae; genus Runella; species Runella sp. The sequence continues at coordinate 3,377,050 of NZ_OZ257252.1, forward strand.
GTTGGTTCGGGCCAAACGACCCTGTTTCATTGATGGACATTCGTCAGGCGGGTTGTACGGGCGTTGTCACGGCGCTGCACCAAATTCCCGTTGGAGAAGTCTGGTCCGTGGAAGCTATCCAACAACGTATTCAACTCATTGAAGCAGGTAATGATCGCTATGTCCCGTTGAAGTGGGAAGTAGTGGAAAGTCTACCTGTTCACGAAGACATCAAAAAAGGCTTACCGAGTCGGGAGCAGTACATTAATAATTATAAAGAATCACTTAGAAATTTAGCGGCCTGCGGCATAAAAACCGTTTGCTACAATTTCATGCCTGTATTGGATTGGTCACGCACCAACCTTCACTACCAAATGCCCGACGGAGCATTGGCTTTACGGTTTGTGTGGGAAGATTTTGCGGTGTTTGATCTGTGCATTCTCCAACGCCCCAATGCCGAAGCAGATTATACACCGGAAGTGCAGGAGGCCGCAAAAAAGAAGTTTACAGGCATGACATCCGAAGCACTGGCCACGCTTCAAAATACCGTTCTGTTGGGATTGCCCGGTTCAAACGAAGCCTTTGAGTTAGCTACTTTCCAAGGATTATTGAACAATTACAAACACATCGGCGATAAGGAGTTACGACAACATTTGTACTACTTTATCCAACAGGTGGCTCCCGTCGCGGAAGAAGTCGGGATCAATCTTTGCATTCATCCTGACGACCCGCCAAAGCCGCTTTTAGGCCTGCCGCGAGTTGTCAGTACCGAGGCAGATCTGGCGCAGTTGATGGATGCCTGCGACGTGCGTGCCAACGGCATTACGTTTTGCACCGGTTCACTGGGTGTACGGCCTGATAATGATTTGCCAAAAATGGTTGAACGTTTCGGCGACCGAGTCCATTTTGTACATCTTAGGACAACTAAAAGAGAGGAGAATCCACTCAATTTTCACGAAGCGGCTCATTTGGCCGGCGATGTGGACATGTATGAAGTCGTAAAAGCTTTTGTCATTGAAGGAAAAAGGAGAAAGGAACAAGGCAAAAAGGAAGTTCGAATTCCGATGCGCCCCGACCACGGGCACCAGATGTTGGATGATTTGAACAAAACAGGTCGTGATAAGTCATATCCGGGCTATTCGGCCCTTGGTCGTTTGAAAGGACTGGCCGAATTGCGCGGCTTGGAAATGGCAATCACAAGAAATCTTTCGGAAGAATAAACAGTGCTTTGTCAATTTCTACATTATGCCTTTTATCAAAGTATGGATTCATTTTGTTTGGTCAACTAAAAACAGAATCCCGTTTATGCACACCCGCGAGATTCGTCAAACCATTTTTACTCATATTAAAGAAAACGCCAAAGAAAAAGGTATTTATATTGATTTTATCAATGGATATACAGATCACGTTCATTGCCTTGTATCTCTCGGTATTGACCAAAGTATGAGTAAAATTATGCAGTTGATCAAAGGGGAATCTGCTTTTTGGATCAACAAACACGGAATTTGTGGAGAAAAGTTTGAATGGCAGGATGAATATTTTGCGGTATCAGTTTCTGAATCTGTTGTAGATAGGGTAAGAAATTATATCAGGCATCAGGAAGAACATCATCAAAAGAAAACATTTGCTCATGAGTATAATGAATTCATTGAGAAATATGATTTTCAAAAATTTAAATGATAAAAGATTTGGCTAAAGCCAATGCTATTCTTTACCTATTTATCTCCTAAAGCAGGAGACAATGCATGAAAACAGGAAAATAAAAAATAAATTATCCTTATAGGAAATTTAAAAATTGAATTGCCTCCTGCTTTAGCTGGAGATAACTAATAAAAAATCAACAATGGCTTTAGCCAAATAGAATCAATGACAAAACAGATCCTTCTCTTTCTTTTATTTATTTCCTCTACCGCCTTCGCAGATGATGGCTCGCGGCTTTGGCTTAACTATGATTTGATCAAAGATGTGAAGCAACGGGAAAGCTACGCGCCATTCACGAAATTTATAGCGGCAGCTACCGATCATCAGACCATTAAAGTAGCGACAGAAGAACTGCAAATGGGAATTGAAGGGCTGTTGGGTAAAAAAATAACTGTTGTAAAAACGGCAACTTCGACGGGAGGAATTATTTTGAGTGTGAACAAAAATGCTCCTTCAACCGCCAATTTATCCGAGGAAGGCTACGAAATTTATACAGAAAAAGGCAACATTGTTATTTCTTCCAAAACCGAGGCAGGCGTTTTATATGGCGCTTTTGATTTGTTAAGACATATTCAAACGGGCAAAGCACTTGCGAATATTTCCGTTACAAGTAGCCCAAAGATAAAAACCCGAATGCTCAATCATTGGGACAATGCCAACGGTACCGTAGAACGCGGTTATGCAGGTTCTTCTATGTGGAAATGGACGGAATTACCCTACCGCATTGATCCGCGCTACATCATGTATGCCCGCGCCAATGCATCCATCGGAATCAACGCCACTTCCATCAATAACGTCAACGCCAGTTCACGGTTCTTGACGGCGGAATACCTCGAAAAGATCAAAGCCGTGGCCGACGTGCTGCGCCCGTATGGGATCAAAGTATTTATTTCGGTCAATTTCAGATCGCCAAGAACACTGGGCGGACTCAAAACCTCCGACCCGTTGGACCCCGAAGTCCGCAAATGGTGGAACGACAAGACCAAAGAGATTCACCAATACATTCCTGATTTTGGCGGCTATTTGGTCAAAGCCAACTCAGAAGGAGAACCCGGGCCGCAGGATTACGGACGCACTCACGCCGACGGTGCCAATATGTTGGCCGAAGCCATGCGACCTTTCAGCGGTATCGTCATTTGGCGGGCATTTGTGTACAATGCCGATCCCAACGGCGACCGATTCAAAGAAGGTTATGCTCAATTCAAACCGCTTGATGGTACTTTTGATCCAAAAGTAATCGTACAGGTCAAAAACGGCCCCATTGATTTCATGCCGCGTGAGCCTTTCCATCCCATGTTTGGGGCTTTTCCCAAAACTACCTTGGGCATGGAATTTCAGATCACGCAGGAATATTTGGGGCAATCTACGCACCTGACCTATTTGGCGCCGATGTTCAAAGAATGCCTGGATTCAGACACTTACACTAAAGGACAAGGGTCTACTGTGGCTAAAGTCATTGACGGTAGTCTTTACAATGCCGCCAATTCATTAATGGCCGGCGTAGCCAATACGGGTTCAGACGATAATTGGTGCGGGCATCCGTTCAACCAAAGCAATTGGTACGCCTTTGGCCGATTGGCGTGGGATCATTCATTATCATCAGCGCAAATTGCGTCTGAATGGATACAGATGACGCTCACCAAGTCAAAACCGGTGGCGCAAAAAATTTCGGATATAATGCTGAAATCACACCCGATTTATGTGAGTTATACCTATCCGCTGGGCACGGCACACATGATGGGCGAAGGCCACCACTACGGCCCGGAGCCGTGGCTTGCCAAAAGCGCCCGCCCGGATTGGACATCCATGTATTACCACCGAGCCGATTCCATCGGATTAGGCTTTGACCGAACGGGAAAACTGAGCAATGCTTTACAGTTATACAGTCCCGAGGTTCAGAAAAAATGGGGCAACCCTGAGCAATGCCCACTCGACTATTTGCTTTGGTTTCATCACGTGCCTTGGTCTAAAAAATTAAGTACCGGCCGAAGCCTTTGGGATGAATTATGTGTGCGCTATTACGATGGCGTGGTGCAGGTCGGAAACCTGCGAAAAACGTGGGAAAGTATAAAAGCAGACATTGACCCTGAAACCTACGCAAACGTAAACGGGAGACTGAAAATACAGGAAAAAGAAGCGCTTTGGTGGCGGGATGCGTGCGTATTGTACTTTGGCGAATTTGCCAAAATGCCTATTCCGAAGCCTTTGACACCCCCCGAAAGAACATTAAATGAAGTTAAAAAATTAGTGGAAATTTATCATTTGCGATGACAGAGAAAGAAAATTCAACCGGCGAATTAACCTTAGTAAATAACCAATCCGTGTTTTCATTGGAAGGAAAAATTGCGCTCATTACGGGCGGCGGCAGCGGCATCGGATACGACATTGCGCAGTGCATGACCCACGCCGGCGCAACGGTTATCATTACAGGAAGACGTGAATATGCACTTCAGGAAGCCACGGCAGCATTGGGCGAATCAGCGCATTATGTGGTCAATGACGTCACAGAATTGGAGTCGTTGGAAGGGCTTGTGGAAACCATTGAGGCCACCTATGGCAACATAGATATCTTAGTCAACAATGCAGGCATCAACATGAAGAAGCCCGCACTGGAAGTCACCGACGCCGATTTTGACCGGATCATCCACACCAATCTTAATGCCGTTTTTGCCTTGACCCGCACTTGCGCCAAACGTATGATCGACCGTCAAAGCGGTTCTATATTGATGATTTCGTCGATGGCGGCTTATTATGGCATTGACAGGGTGGTGGCCTATGCGGCATCCAAATCAGGGGTGGAAGGTATGGTCAAAGTGCTGGCGTCTGAGTTTTCAAAATTCAACGTTCGGGTCAATGCCATTGCGCCGGGTTTTATTGAAACCAACATGATGAAAACTGCCATGAGCAGCGATCCTGACCGCATGAACAAAGCACTTAACCGTACACCTATGGGGAAATTCGGCAAGCCGCAGGACATTGGCTGGGCAGCCGTTTTTCTGGCCTCAGAGGCGGCCTCTTACATTACAGGCGCTTCCTTGCCCGTCGACGGTGGCAATTCCATTGGTTTCTAAGATTCTAAAAAATAATTATCAAGGTTTTTCAACTAAAAATCGCTTGATAATCAATAAAATAAAGTCTTCCCTAAAAGGGGAAGATTTAGATGGGGTTTAACATTTATGGTACGATAAATGCTTTTTGATAAGGGTATTTTTCGTACAATCAACACAGTTAACTACCTTATACGATGAGATTTTTGCTATTGTTTTTCGGATATTTCGTACTGAACGCTCACCTCTTTGCGCAGGCAACCGCTGCTTTTACCGGCAGAGATTCCATTGATATTTTCCAACAGGGAGCCGCGCCAAGTGTATTGGAAAAGTACAATGCTTTGTGGGAGAATCCTGCTCAAAAAGCTTTTTGGGCAGAATTTCAGCAAAAATTTGCCAACGATTTTGACCCGAAAAAACAATATGAACTCTTGTTTGCCCAAACGGCTGACAGTCGCGAAATTGAGCTGTTCAAGGAGCGTAACAAACAGATGGAATTTTTTAAAAACCATCCTGATTTTTCAAAATTCTCTGACTCGTTCAAGCATTACGTCGAAAATACAGCTCGTTGGAATTATTGGCATTGGCTGCTCAATTATACTGTCACCAGAAGCAATGCCGATACCAAAAATCTCAAACTGTCAGCATTACCCAACGTCATGACCGAGGCGCTTGATCCTAAAAAAATCGCGGATGAAGAGGCGTTTTTAACCCCGGCTTACCGAGATTTTCTGGGAGTATTTGTCACTTATTTCAACTCAAGAGAGCACGCTTTCAATAAATACACCGATTTGGCAGCAGCAATGAACGATAAAGCGGCTTTTGCCCGACGGTATTTTTCCGGCAATATACTGCCATTCTATCTTTGTCATTTGCTGCGCGCCAATTGTATCAATACTCCCAAAGAAGCCGTAGTAAACACGTTCGATCTGTTGAAGGCTCTGCCTCAATCTGAGCGCTATTTAAAATTGGCTTCCGAAAAGTGTAATGAAGTCCTCACCCGCAAAGAAGAGAAAAAGCCGGCCCCCGCACCTGCTAAAGCAGGTAAAAAAGGCGATGAAATTGCCTTCTTAACTATCGAAGGCAAAGAATTCTATTTATCTGATTTTAAGGGTAAAGTCGTTTATCTGGATTTTTGGGCAAGTTGGTGTGGGCCGTGTCGGGCCGAATTTCCGTATTCGAAAGCAATGCACGAGAAGCTGACGGAAAAACAATTGAAAAAGATCGTTTTTCTCTATATCTCCATTGACCAAACCCCGGAAGCATGGAAACAGGCGCTGGAAAAATTACAACTCCCCGGCGAGCACGGCTACGTAAACGGAGCTTGGAATGCACAGATTCTACGCCAATTTTCCATCAACAGCATTCCCCGTTACATGATTTTTGACAAAAACGGAAAGATCGTTTTTGCCGATGCCTCCCGACCCAGTTCTCCTGATACTCTTACCGAATTGTTGAAATTGATCGAATAAACCCTTCTGCTATGAAATCGTATGTATTGCTGTTTCTGTTGTCATTTCGTGCAATGGCTCAAAATCCGGTCGGTATTTTTGAGAATCACGCCGATATTGGCAAGGTATTGCACACAGGAACAGCCACATACGACAAAGCTACGCAAACGTATCAACTCTTAGGCTCAGGAGAGAATATCTGGTTTAAGAAAGATGAACTGCATTTTGTATACCGCAAAACCGTTGGTGACTTTATCGCTACTACCCAAGCCACCCTTTCCGGCAAAGGCACCGATCCACACCGCAAGACGGGTTGGATGTACCGCAGTAGCTTAGATACCAGCGCTGCCATGGTTTCGTTGACCGTCCACGCCGATGGACTCACCGCCTTTCAGTATCGAAAAAAAACGGGCACCAACATTGAGGAAATCAAAGCCCCGATTGTACACCCCGATATTTTACAGTTGGAGCGCCGTGGCCGCAGCTTTTTTGTATCGGTAGCCAAAATCGGCAACCCTTTTTGGACCGTTGAAATCCCCGATTTTGATCTCCCCCAAGCGATGCTGCTTGGACTGTTTGTGTGCGCTCACAACAAAAATCAAATCGAAGAAGCCAAGCTTACCCAAACCCGCATTTTCACGGCAGTCAAATAACTGCTTTGCTTTCAAAATATCCGACACCCTGACGGAACGAATCAAACAATAACCCTTACAAATAGAACCTACTCTTAAACCATGCGCACACTGAAATTAGCCGCCGGATGGTTGCTGTTAAGCCACGCACTTTGCGTAGCACAAATTCGCTTACCCCGTTTGATCAGCGACGGAATGGTACTTCAACGCGATCAACCCATTAAAATTTGGGGATGGGCATCGCCCAAAGAGAAAGTCGAGTTGATTTTCAACAAAAAAACGTTCAAAACCACTACACCTGAAAGCGGAAAATGGGAAATTCAACTTCCCGCCCAGATTGCTGCAACGGGAGCCGAAATGATTTTGAAAGGAAAAAATGAAATCAAACTCAAAAACATAGCTTTCGGCGATGTGTGGCTTTGCTCGGGACAATCGAATATGGTCTTGCCGATGGAGCGCGTCAAAGAAAAATATCCCGACGACATTGCCAATGCTGATTACCCCGACATTCGTAATTTTTTTGTACAAACCCTTACTGAACTCAATGCCCCCAAAGATGATTTTCCGCAAGGCGAATGGAAAGCTGCCAATCCAAAAGATGTGCTTGGTTTTGGGGCAATTACGTTCTTCTTTGCCCGAGATCTTTACGAAAAATACAAAGTACCTATCGGAATCATCAACAGCAGCGTAGGCGGTACGCCCATTGAGGCTTGGATAAGTGAGGAAGGCTTTAAACGTTTACCGGACATTCAGAAAATTATTCAAAAAAATAAAGATACCGTCTACGTCAATTCCTTCAACAGAAGACCCAATTTATCACAATCTCGCCCGCAAGTTCAGGACTTAGGGCAAATTGAGCATTGGGAAAGTGTTGACTATCAACCCAAAGGTTGGCGAAACATCAACATCCCCGGCTTTTGGGAAGACCAAGGATTGAAAGATTTGAATGGTGTGGTGTGGTATCGCCGGGAAATTGAAATTCCACAAAATTGGGTGAATCAATCCGTAAAACTCTACATGGGGCGTATCGTTGATGCCGACGAAATGTACGTGAATGGTAAAAAAATTGGGAATGTCACCTATCAATATCCTCCTCGTCGCTACGAAATTCCCGCTAACTTGCTCAAAGCCGGCAAAAACACCTTTGTGATTCGGGTCACAAATACCGCAGGCAAAGGTGGTTTTGTACCTGATAAACCCTATTTTATGACGACCGGCGGGCAGGAAATTGACCTTAAAGGCACTTGGCAGTATAAAGTCGGAGAAGTATATCAACCGATAAATTTTGCGGGTTTTGGTGGTGGATTGGTTCGTCAAAACCAGCCTAATGCCCTTTATAATGCCATGATCGCGCCAATTCTTCCCCTGAAAATCAAGGGAATTTTGTGGTATCAGGGCGAAACCAATGCAAACAATCCTGAACCGTATGATGCTTTGATGCCTGCGTTGGTCAATGATTGGCGCAAGCTGTGGGGCAACGCTACGCTTCCGTTTTTGGGGGTACAATTGGCTAATTTTCAGGAAGTAAACTACACGCCCACCGAAAGCAACTGGGCGCGACTGCGGGAAGCTCAAAATAAAGCACTTGCCTTGCCAAATACGGCCGTAACCGTTACAATAGACGTGGGTGAATGGAACGATATTCACCCCTTAAACAAACAAGACATTGGCAAACGGTTGGCACTTTCTGCCCGAAATTTGGCCTACGGCGAGACAGACTTAGTGCATTCCGGTCCAACGTTAACATCGCAAAGCATTGAAAACGAAAAAATTACTCTCACTTTCAACAACGTAGCCGAGGGCATTACTTCAAAAGATGCCGAAGCGTTGCGCTGGTTTTCAGTGGCCGACTATGACAAAAAATTTGTTTGGGCAAAAACCCGAATTGTCGGAAAAGACAAAGTAGAAGTGTGGAGCGAATCCATCAAAACGCCCAAATACGTTCGCTACGCCTGGCAAGACAATCCCGAAGGAGTAAACTTCTATAATTCAGCGAATTTACCTGCTTCTCCTTTCCGAACAGATGGCGAAACGTTGGACGAAACCAAACCTTGGAAAGGTAAAAAATGCGCTGTGGCGCTGACCTACGACGACGCCCTCAATGTGCATCTCAATTACGCCATTCCGTTGCTTGATTCGCTCAGTATAAAAGGCACCTTTTATATAGCAGGCTCATTTGAAGGTTTTAAGAACCGAATGAGAGAATGGAAAAGAGCCGCCGACCGCGGGCACGAATTGGGCAATCACACGCTGTTTCACCCTTGCGACGCTTCGCTTCCCGGGCGTAGCTGGGTCAATCCCGAAAATGACCTCAGCAAATATTCTCTCAAACGCATCACTGACGAAATCCGCTTGACCAATACCTTGCTTGAATCGATAGATGGCAAGAAAAACCGAACCTTTGCCTTCACCTGCGGCGACACAAAAGTAGAGGGAGTGGAGTTTATGAACGACCTCAAAAAGGACTTTACGGGCGCCAGAGCCGTACGCGCTGCTATGCACAAACCGAACGAAATAGATTTGTACAGCTTCGATTCGTATATGATCAACGGCGAGACAGGCGAACAACTCATCCAATTAGTAAAAAAAGCCCAAAGCGAAGGCAAATTGCTGATTTTTCTTTTTCACGGAGTAGGCGGTGAGCATTCACTCAATGTGTCGCTCGAAGCTCACCGCCAATTGCTTCGCTATTTGAAAGACAATGAAAAAGACATTTACATTGATACGATGCTTGGCGTGGCCGAGCATATCAAAGCATTGAAAAATCCATAATTCAACTCTCTGAAAATGAAAGCCTTAAAATACCTTCTGCTCTTTAGCTGCATTAGTCTTACTACTTTTGCTCAATTTGGTTTGACGACTGCTCAACGCGACAGTCTTAATAAACTTACTGCCGCCGACCATAACAATATGAAGCAGCAACTGGGCATTAAAACGTTGCGGCCCGGCCCAAGTGGCAATGAATCTGCTCCCAATCACGCCAATTATGACGAATCCGTGGCAAATCCCTGCCCTGCACTACCCGATGTATTAACGTTGAAAAATGGCAATAAAGTAACCACTGCCGATGTATGGTGGTCACAGCGCCGCCCGGAAATTGTTGAAGAATTTGAACGTGAAGTGTACGGAAGACTTCCTAAAAACATCCCAAAAGTAACGTGGAAAGTGGAAGCTGTTGATAATGAATTTGTGGGACGAATTCCCGTGATTGCCAAAAAATTGACAGGCCATGTAGACAACAGTGCGTATCCTTCCATCAAAGTGGACATCAACATGATGCTCGTAATTCCGACTAACGTCAAAGGCCCCGTGCCCGTGCTGATGATGTTTGGCCGTCCGGCTTTTCCTTCACCTGCCCAACCTACTAATGAAGACTTCGAGAAAATAAATGCGGCTTTCAAAGAGATGCTGATCAAAAGCAATCCGGAAATGAAAGCCATTTTTGATAAATACCCCGCTTACAGTCCCGTTGCTCGCGCAACACTCCCCAATTTCTTCGCCCCTCTTCCCACCGGTGAATCTCCGGGCAGTGAGCAGTTGTTAGCCGCAGGTTGGGGTTATTGCACCATCGACCCTTCGAGTATTCAGGCCGATAATGGCGGGGGATTGACGAAAGGAATCATTGGTTTGGTCAATAAAGGGCAATATCGCAAACCCGACGATTGGGGCGCTCTCCGGGCCTGGGCGTGGGGTGCTGCGCGGGGGTTGGATTATTTAGAAACTGACCCTGCCGTTGATGCCAAAAAAGTAGGCATTGAAGGCGTATCCCGTTACGGCAAAGGGGCTTTAGTCACCTTGGCTTTCGAGCCGCGTTTTGCCATAGGATTGATCGGCTCATCAGGAAAAGGCGGTACAACCTTGCACCGCCGCACATTTGGGGAAGCAGTCGAAAGTCTGACGGCAAGCGGCGAATACCATTGGATGGCGGGAAATTATCTGAAATACGGCACCGAAGAATCGGGTTTTGGCAAAAAAACGGGTTGCGATTTGACGGTAGATTCGCATGAATTGATTGCGCTTTGTGCGCCTCGCCTTTGTTATGTCAGCTACGGCATTCCTGAAAAAGGCGATGCCAAGTGGCTCGACCAACAGGGCAGTTATATGGCGACAATTGCGGCGGGTGCCACGTATAAACTTCTGGGAGCAAAAGATCTGGGAGTTTCAAACGATCCCATAAAAGAAAAAATGCCTCCCATGCTTACAAGTATGCACGACGGGCAATTGGCTTGGCGGCAGCACGACGGCGGACACACCGACCAACCTAATTATCAGCATTTTATTCCTTGGGCGAGCAAGATGCTGAAATATGAAAAAGCAGGACAGTAAACTTGGTGCTCATGTGAACTTTTGTTGTTTTACCACTAAGAACACAAAGTTTTAAACACAAAGAGTCACAAAAATTTTCTTAGTGCGCTTTGAGCTATTCTTTAAGTCCTTTGTGGTAAAAAAGTTAGCTCCTAAACTTGTATTAGCCTAAAATAGATTTTAACCTATATCTTCAACATGAAAACCAATCGCCGCAACTTCATCAAAACTACCGGAATGGGTACAGTAGGGCTGGGATTACTGCCCCGGCTTGAATTGTTCGCACATGACAATGTGGCTACCCTCCCTCGTAAAACCCCTGAATCGCAGGGCGTGGACTCGGCAGGGGTTCGTCAGTTTCTCCAAAAAGCCAAAGAATCAGGTTTGGAATGGCATAGTTTTATGTTGGTACGTCACGGAAATGTGGTGGCTGAAGGTTGGTGGAAGCCTTTTGAAGCACCTAACAAACATACCCTGTATTCGCTCTCTAAGAGTTTTACAAGTTCGGCCATTGGCTTTTTGGTCAATGAAGGCAAAATTACCGTCAACGACCAAGTGATTTCGTTCTTTCCGGATCAGACGCCAGCCAACGTGAGCGACAACCTGAAAGCGATGAAGATCAAGCATTTGCTTACGATGAATACGGGGCATCATACCGATTCAATGCCTGACATCCGAGCTAAACCTGATCAAAATTGGGTAAAATCATTCCTCGAAAAACCCGTTGAACACGAGCCAAGTACGTTTTTTATGTATAACACGGGGGCAACCTATATGCTGGGCGCTATCGTGCACAAAGTTACGGGGCAAACGCTGGAAGAATACTTAGAACCTCGGCTTTTTAAACCACTGGGCATCATAGGCTACGACTGGGAGAAATCGCCGCAGGGGCTTAATACCGCAGGTTATGGCCTTAGAATCAGTACCGAAGACATTGCTAAATTTGGGCAACTTTACCTACAAAAAGGCCAATGGCAAGGCAAGCAGCTCTTGCCTGCCGCATGGGTTGAAGAAGCGACCGGCAAACGAACCACCTCGCAATCAGGCGACAACGACTGGTCGCAGGGCTACGGTTATCAGTTTTGGCGTTGCAAACCGGGCTTTTACCGAGGCGACGGCGCTTACGGCCAATTTTGCATGGTCATGCCGGAACAGGACGCTGTTTTGGTGATGACCTGCGAGAGCTTCAATCTGCAAAAGACGATGGATGTGGCCTATCAAACCATTTTACCCGCCTTACAAAAAGAAAAATTAGCCGAAAATTCAGCTGAATTGACTGCCCTCAAATCTGAAATTGCTGCGCTTTCCCTGCCCGTTGCCAAAGGCAAGACGTCTTCTCCGATGATGAGCAAGTATTCTGACAAGGTTTTCAATGTAGAAAAAAATGCGTTTGGCCTCACTCAAATCGGCTTCGGGCTTTTTGAAGATGCGGGCGTATTACGCGTCAACTACGGCAATGGGATGGAAAAGATCGGGTTTGGATGGGAAAAATGGAGAGTGAATCCCAACAAACGCAAAAATCCCTTTTCTGCCAATCCGATCGTGATTCCTTCCCGAATAGCAAGCACGGCTACCTGGCTCGATGACAATACGTTACAAATCAATTTTAAGTTTGTAGACCAAGTACACGGCGATAAACTCACCGTTAAATTTGAGGGCAATACTATGACAGCATCCTTGCTCAGCAGCGTTTCGGAAAATAACAAAAACAGTCCGGAGAAAAGAGAGGCAATAAAAGGAGTAATGGTCTAATGTTGAGTCATTTGTGTTTTTAAGAATCGTATACAACCTCCTGAACCTTTATCAACGATGAAAAACAGTATTTTCCTGCTAATTATTGCTCTGAGTTTCAGGGCGATGGCTCAGCCCAATATCGAAAACGCCTCTATCAGTACCATCAAGATCAAAAACCATATTCATCTGCTTCAATGGGAAGGAGCGGGTAACATGATGCTGCTTTCGGGAAAAGACGGTAATATTTTGGTGGATGATCAATTTGCCCCTTTGTCTGAAAAAATCAATGCGGCGGTCCAAGCCGTCAGCAAAGGGCCGATCAGGTTTTTGTTCAATACGCACTACCACGGCGACCATTCGGGAGGCAACGAAAACTTTGCCAAAATGGGGGCTGTCATCTTTGCCCACGAAAATGTCCGCGCACGAATGGCGCTGGATTCTACCAAAATACGGTTCAGGCAAAAACCTAAACCTACGCCTGAAGCCGCCTGGCCCGTAATTACCTATAAAGAAGGAATGACGCTGCATCTTAACGGCGAGGACGTGATCATTTTTCACGTTGACAATGCTCACACCGACGGCGATGTATTGTTTTATTTGCTGCAAAGCAACGTTTTACATACGGGCGACTGCTTCATGAAAGGCCGATTTCCCTTTATTGACAACAATTCGGGCGGTTCGGTAGATGGTTGGCTCAATGCTGCTTCACGGGCGTTGACCCTCATTGACGAAGAAACCGTCATTATTCCCGGCCACGGCGATCTGGCTAATAAGAAAGATTACCGGGCTGCACGCGATGCCGTAATGACCCTTCGCGATGCGGTCAGGAAAGAAGTAAAAGCTAATACTTCACTGGACGGCATACTTGCCAAGAATCTTGCAAAAGATTATGATACGACCTTTGGCAGCGGGTTTATCAAAGGCGATGCCCTCATTCGGACCATTTATATTGAGCAGGTTAACAAAAAATAACGATCCGGAACGATAAATAAATGAAACCATGATAAAACTGCTTTTGCCACTATTTCTTGTCGGCTCTCTTGTTTTTTCACAAACAACTGAGCCAATAGTCTCTAAAGTTTACAAATGGTCAGATCTGGAAGTAGTCAAAAGAACTAAAGGCGAAGCCCGCCCTATTTTGGAAGGCACAACACCTCATTTCAAATTATTCAAAGTACACGCTACCACTGTCAACCCCAAAAGCAGGATGCGCGATACTGAATATACGCAGGAAAATGAAGAACTGCTTATCATAAAAGAAGGAGTGCTAACCGTGACCGTAGAAGGTAAAACCAAAGAGTTGAAGCCCGGCGGCATTGCCCTTATCATGTCGGGCGATAAGCGCAGCGTGGTCAATACTACCGATAAACCCGTTACGTATTATGTTTTTCAGCTCAATTCCGTCGCCCCGCTTGATGTTGAAAGGGGCAAAGCCGCGGGCGGATCATTGCTGCTCAATTGGGATGAAACCGAGTTCAAAGGCCACGACAAAGGCGGAAGAAGAAACTTTTTCGACCGCCCAACGAGCATGAGCAAGCGTTTTGAAATGCACGTAACAACCCTCACCGGCAATTGGATGAGCCATCCCGCGCACCGCCACCCTGCCGCCGAGATCTTGCTGTTAGTCAACAGTCAGGAAGGGGAAGCTGACAGTCAAGCCAAGGAAACCATTGATGGAGTATGGCATGATTCAAAAGTCGGGGACATCATTTTCCTCAACTCAAACGTTCCTCACGGCCTTCAAAACACGAGCAAAGGCTCCTGCACTTATTTTGCTTTTCAGTTTGAATGAGTGTCAGACTTTGACATTTTTTTGACACAGAGTGACACGGAGGTTGGCACGGAGTTTCACAGCATAACTAGCTGCTCACCTTTGTGGAACTCTGTGTTTAACTCAGTGAGGCTCTGTGTCAAAAAATCATTGAACTAACTTACTATCTTGGTCAACCTTTCCGTGGTCTGTGTCTCTCTTTCCGTGGTCTGTGTCTCCACAGACCTTTTTTACATAGACAAAGGGTCTGTGGAGACACAGACCGCGGAAAGCAAAAAAAAGAATTGAACTGATTCTATTGTATTGACCAACTTTACTTTTCAACGATTTATTGCTTATGGAAAATCGCATCAATCGTCGCACGTTTATCAGAAACAGTTCGCTGGCTACAGTTGCCTTGTCGAGTGGAAGTATGAATTTGTCGTTGAAGCAAAAAAACAAATTACCCAAATGGAAAGGGTTCAACGTTCTTGATTTCTTTTCACCCGACCCTGCTAAAAGTCGCCCTCAAACGCCCGAAATGTATTTTAAATGGATGGAAGATTGGGGCTTTGATTTTGTCCGAATTCCGATGGCGTATCCTGCGTATCTGAAATTTGACCGTTCAAGAAACATCCGCATTGACGAAATCAGAAACATTGACACCCAAATGACCGACCGAATCGAAAACTTGGTCTATTGGGCGCAAAAATACAATCATCACGTTTCGCTCAATCTCCATCGCGCACCGGGCTATTGCATCAATGCCGGTTTTGAGGAGCCTTACAACCTTTGGACCAACGAGCAGGCACTGAGTGATTTCTGCTATCATTGGGAATTCTGGGCCAAAAGATTTAAGGATACTTCTTCAAAAAAAATCAGCTTTGACCTCCTCAATGAACCAAGTTGGCGCGACGACATGAACGATCAATTGGGTAAAAAAACCAAATTGGAACCCGAAATGTACCGCAAGCTGATTTTAGCGGCCTACAATACCATCAAAGGCGTAAACAAAAAACACATGATCATCGCCGATGGCAATAACGTCGGCAATGATGTGATCACGGGTATTTCAGACTTAGAAGTAGGCCAAAGTTGCCGAGGTTATACGCCTTCCATCATCTCGCATTACAAAGCCACTTGGGTATACAAAGACCCTGAAAGTTTGCCGGTGCCCGTATGGCCCGGTCAGGTCGGGGATCAATACTTGAGCCGAAAAATGTTGGAGGATAGATTTAAGCCGTGGATAGACCTGAAAAACAGCGGAACGGGCGTTCACTGCGGCGAGTGCGGTTGTTTTAACAAAACACCTCACGCTGTATTTTTGGCTTGGTTCAGCGATTTGCTCGGCATTTTGAGTGAAAACGGGATCGGCTTTGCGTTATGGGAATTCGACGGCTCTTTTGGCTTACTCAATTCCGGACGCAACGACGTGGATTACGAAAATTTCCAAGGCCAAAAATTGGATAGAAAACTGCTGGCGCTTTTGCAGAAAGTGTAAGTTCTTGCGCTTTAAAAAACACTTCTCGCCAAATTTTCTCTTTACTTTATTCTGTGTGAAATATATTTTACCAATAAAAACACGCAATGCAAATTTTGTATTGTCAAAGCATTTGCTTAGAGGAAAATGCACACAAATCAATAGATAAAATGCTAATAATCAACATATTATAAAGCAAGACCCTCAACACTTGCACTTCAAAATATAAGCTTTTACTTTGCAGGAAAAACGCATAAAACATGCGTTAATCAGCAAAATTTACGGCAACTTTTCTTTCAATCGGATCCAAAGGTTCAGGTAAAACACCGGCCACGACGTAAAAGGGTCTTATAGCGCATATCTTTGGCGCACCGACCGCCCCCCGATTACCCCCTCTCTTCCGGCTCGCTATTCAAATACATTATACCTGTCGGATAAGAAAAGAGACATACCTTTCTTTAAACACAAACTATTCCATTTTGAAAGGAATCATCGTAAAACTCCCGCCGGAGTCCTGCTTTCTTGGGATATAACTTTAAGACCCGTAAACTCTTTTTTGTATTTCAAAACTCAGAGTTGGTGGCTTAAAAACCTCCATTTACCAAAAAAATGAAGCTTCTTACTCGATTATACAGCTAATAAAATCATGCCAAACTTTTATTGCCCTATAATATGGCGCTATTTTTTGCACATGGAAAAATATTTAATTTATATACCAATAAGTTAAAACGTATTTTATAATTCAGCATAAACAGCTTAATAAAAAAAAACACATCACTATTGATATATTAATATTTTATAGAAATATTATTTAATTTATTAGCACTATTATTAACTATATTTGTTGGAACAAAATCACATCATCATTATGAAAAAACACTCCTATTTACCGGAGTAGTCATCCTTTCTCTGCTTTTCTCCAACCTCAGCTTCAGTCAGGCACCGAACCTGGGAACAACCTCCAACTTTGCAGCATTTACCACTACGGGGGCATTTTCAAACCTGGACGCCGGCGTCGTAACCGGCAATGTTGGAACAAACGTGGGAGCGTATAGTGCATCCCCCCGGGACGTTGAACGGACAAAGCGACGTAGCGAATTCCACCTCGTCACAGGCCGCCGCCAATGTAGTTGTGGCTTATGATGCTTTAGACGCAAATATATATAAAAGTACCGGGCTCGGAACTCCCTTTGGCAATGGGGCAGAACTTAATGCCGGCGTTTATTGTGTGGGATCAGCCGCAACCTTTAACCTTTAATGTTACACTCACTCTAAACGGGCAGGGTAATGCCGGGGCGTTGACCAATAATGTACACAATTATACGGATGGCAAAGTTGTAGTTAACATCCTCCGGCCGGATTTTGAGCGCTTGGTGGATTCTGCCTTTGAACAGATCAGAATGTATTCAAAAACAGATGTAGCTGTTAATTGTAAGAATGTTGAGGGCGCTTGGTGATATAGCACAAACAGTGACCGATAACAAGTTTCGGGTCGTGCCGGCTGATTAGGTAGATAAGATACTGGCCGGTTGTGCAAAACAACCGGAAGAAAACGAATTAGTCGAAATGAAAAGCGATTGATTTTTTTAAATGAAATAGCCGTTAAACCATAATACCAACAACGGCGTAATTCCCCAACACGTTCTAAAGGTTGCTTCTCAAACAAAACATTCGCTTTTAGTATAAAATAAATATGTAATCACAGCGGCAAACCGCCTATCTCAGTTCAAGTAATTATCGAATCTTTTACGATACCAAAACGATTGTTTAGAAACGCCCTTAAACCGGCACTTTTGCTTTTTAAAATCTCATAAAAACGTTTTCAAAATGAAAAAATCAATTACTACCCTTGTAGCAATCGCATCTAAATGCGAATCATTAAGGACCAATTCATTATGTGAGTTGAAAAAAAACTCCTCTTTCGTTGGTTTGATCATTTGTCTAATTCTTTTAAACTTTAGCGGAGCTTTATTTGCTCAAAATAATCCCTCCGCAATGCTTGATGTAGCTTCAAGTAACAAGGGTGTACTAATTCCACGTGTAGCTTTATCGTCTACTGCTGATATTAGCACTATTGATTCACCGGCTACTTCATTATTGGTTTATAATACTGCAACCGTTGGCACACCACCCAATAATGTTTCGCCCGGTTACTATTACTGGACAGGAACAAAATGGAATCTTTTGGGCAGTATCACAACATTTGCCGAATTTTATGCACTCATGCCCGGAGATAATACAGCTACAATTGCGCCGGGTGCACCAATCGAATTTCCGCAGAATGGCGTAACAAATGGCATCATTACTCGTATAAATGCGAGCCAGTTTAATATACCTGCCATTGGTACCTATTTGGTTCATTGGCAAGTAAGCATCGCCGAAGCAGGTCAACTTATTTTGCAGCTTAATGGCACCGACATTGCAAGCAGCGTAATTGGGCGAGCAACAGGAACAAGTCAAATAGTTGGTCATACGATGATTACAACCGCTTTACCAAATTCTGTCCTGACGGTTGTAAATCCAAGCGGAAATCCGGTTGCTTTAACGTTGAATCCCGGTGCAGGTGGCACACGTGCAGTTACAGCAAATCTCGTCATCACTCGCATGCAGTAGTAGTGAAATAAATATCCGATATAATTTCAAGAAGTAGGGAACCTTACTTCTTGAATCTGAAATAAGCACACAATTATAAAAACAGCCCAAAAAAAGTGGGAGGTAGAATTAAACTACTAACCAAAGATGTGGCTTACTTTGAAGTCGATGTTAATTACACGATTATTCATTATACTACTAATTGTTACCACTACTATCGGGCATTCAGGAGCGAGTAGGCAATGGATTTACTCGCCCAAACAGTGCATTTCTTATCAATCTTGAATACATAAATAGCCCACAGGTGGACATGGGTGCGTGAAGGGCCCGGAGTAGCCATCCATAACGAGCTTACCCATCAGCACCAACATCAGCTCGGGCAGTGCCAATTTTGCGGCAGGCGCCATTACTACCACCAATCAGATTACCAACGCCAATGTGACATAAACAAGAGACCGAGACCGTTCGGTAACGCTGCTGCCGGGCTTCAAGGCGGAGGCTACGGTGTTTACAGCGCAGATTAGTGCGGGTTATCCACAGAATTAACAAAACAGCGCATAATGATACAAATACCGGCTTCCTATTATAATTATAATCACCACCTGCCCTTTGAGTGGTCACAAGTGCAGCGGCTGGAAGGAAAGGGTAACTACACTGTTTTTGTGCTCATGGATGGCCGCACATACACCTCTACCAAATCGTTGGGCAATTATGAGTCAGTCTTACCTGCCGGCTTTATTCGTATTCATAAAGGCCACGTGGTCAATGTATCGGACATTGTTGCAGTAGGGAGATCACGAAAGGAGATCTGGCTCAAAGACGGTCTTTGTTACGAAGTGTCAAGAAGGCGTTGGCGGCTCTTGGTAGAAATATTGCCGCTTAATCTCTGCGCCGTTGTGGGTGTTATCACCAATGGTGTTCGGAAGATTTAGGTATTTAATTTTGCAGAATGAAAATTAAGGAAATTTTGGCCTTAATTCCGGATGAATTATTGGGCCAATTGGCAAGGGATACCCAAGTGGATTATTATGCCAAGAAGCTGAGCGGTTTCGGTGAAAAAATTAACTGTGAATTTGTGCATATACTTTAGGTGGAGACACAGACCACGGTGGCGAAAGTATAGAAACTTGGATGTCAACAATAAAATCCTGAAACAAATTTGGAAAATCAAAAACAGGCTTTACTTTTGTAGAGTGATTAGTCAATCTATTATAAATGGATAAAAGAGAGCAGATACTGGCGAGTGCGCTAACCCTTTTTGTGGAGTTTGGTTTTCATGGTACCCCAACCAGTAAAATTGCCAAAGAAGCGGGTGTTTCCAACGGAACCCTTTTTCATTATTTCGCCACCAAAGAAGAGCTAATCAAGGAGTTATATATTGCCATCAAAAATGATTTAAACACTTATTTATTTTCACACATCAGTCCCGACGACAGTATTGAGGTCACGCTGAAAAAACTATTTATCTATTTTATTTACTGGGCATTAGACAATCGGGAAAAGAATCACTACATCCAACAGGTGCTTTTTTCACCTCATATTTCTCAAATACCGGAAGCTATTTTACAGGAACAGTCACATCAGGCTATTCAATTGATCGAAAAAGCAAAAGCGGAAAAAATCATCAAAGATCTACCCACCGACCTGCATTATACCTTGGTCAACAGTCACATTATGGGAATTTATAGTTACGTTTCCAACTTACCTCCGGATGAACAAAAAACCATTATCGAACATAGCTTTGAAATGCTTTGGGATATGCTAACCGAATCAAAATAACGATGAAAGAAATCAAGAAAATAAAGGCCATAGTAACAGGCGCCACCGGCATGGTGGGCGAAGGAGTTTTGCACGAATGCCTGCAAAGTCCTGAAGTAGAAGAGGTTTTGATCATTAACCGTAAACCTTCGGGCATTACTCATCCCAAATTGAAGGAAATCATTCACAAAGATTTCTTTGACATTTCTCCCATCAAAGCGCAATTAAAGGGGTATGATGCCTGTTTTTTCTGTTTAGGAGTTTCTTCTGTTGGGATGAAAGAGGAAGAATATACCAAAATGACCTATACCCTTACAATGCACGTGGCGGCAACATTAAGTAAGCTCAACCCTGACATGACCTTTTGTTATGTATCCGGCAGTGGTACTGATAGCACCGAAAAAGGTCGCAGTATGTGGGCGCGGGTAAAAGGCAAAACCGAAAACGATTTGATGAAATTACCTTTCAAAGCCGTGTATAATTTCCGCCCGGGGTATATGCACTCTACGCCGGGTTTGAAAAATACTCTTCCTGCTTACAAATACATCAGTTGGATGTATCCATTCGCGCGCAAGTTTTTTCCAAACTTTGTAAGTACGTTAGCGGAATTAGGCCAGGCTATGATCTACGTTGCCACAAAAGGCTATGAAAAGTCTGTATTGGAGATAAAAGACTTTGTTCCTTTGACAAAAAAGGGATAAAAATTTGTTTTATTGGTAGAGTGATTAGTCAATCTAGAAATATATTAATTAACTAAACTCAATGGAAATCAATTTCAAAATAAACGGTAAGACGGCAAAAGTGAACGTTGATCCTGACATGCCTTTGCTTTGGGTAGTTCGTGATGAGCTAAACCTCAAAGCCACAAAATTCGGTTGTGGCGCTGCCCTGTGCGGTGCCTGTACATTGCACATTGATGGTGAAGTTTACCGTTCCTGCTCTATTCCGGCGAGCTATGCGGCAGGAAAAGAGGTCACTACGTTGGAAGGTTTATCAAAAAGTGAAGAGCAACTTCATCCGATCCAACAGGCATGGATGGAAGAAAACGTACCTCAATGCGGGTATTGTCAGCCCGGATTTATGATGGCCGCCGCCGGTCTGCTTGCCAAAAACCCCCATCCAACCGACGAAGACATCAAAAACAACATCAGCAATATTTGCCGCTGCGGCACGCATCCGCGCATCCTGAAAGCCATCAAAAGAGCCGCTGAACTTAACCAAACCGTTACTATTTAAGCCATGGCAACCGAAGATAAACCCATGAAGAAGAAATTTTCCCGTCGTAAGTTTTTGCAACGCGGAGCAATTATACTGGGCAGCACCGTAGTAACTGCTTATTTAGGGCGCGGCATGATGCGGCGCTATGCCGCACAAACTGTTGAAAGTCTGGATTTTCCTTCAATGATCTCCACCTATCAACCTGATTTCTGGTTTGAGGTATTGCCCGACAATACCATTCTGTTGAAATCGCCCAAAGTGGAAATGGGTCAGGGGATTTTTACGGGATTTGCCATGTTGGCAGCGGAGGAATTGGAAGTACCCCTCAGTCAAATGCGAGTAGAGCATGCGAGCACCTTAAAAGGTCCGGTTGACATGGCAACCGGGGGAAGCAATTCAACCTCTTCTCTGTTTATCCCTATTCGGGAAGTAGCGGCCACGATGCGGGAAATGCTGAAAAATTCCGCAGCAAGGCAGTGGGGAGTAGCCGAAAGTTCAGTTACAGCCCAAAACGGAGTATTGAGTTCGGGTACTAAAAAAATGACCTACGCCGAAGTAGCTCGTTCTACCCAACAATGGGACATTCCGAAAACGCCGGTATTAAAACCTGTTTCTTCGTTCAAATACGTTGGTAAAGAAGCAAAAAGGGTTGATCTAAAAGCAAAAGTACTGGGTAAGCCCCTTTTTGCCATCGACAAAAGTGTACCCGATATGCTGTATGCCCTAATTTTGCAATCGCCTTACATTGGCGGAACTCTCAAAAGCATCAACACCAAAGAAGCCGCCAAATCGGCCGATGTGGTCAAAATCATTGAAGAAAAAGAGCTGGTTGCCGTCGTCGCCAAAAATCGTTACGCTGCCGAAACAGCTTTACACAAAATACAGGCCGAATGGGACGTTCCGAAGAAATGGCAGCAGGCTGATTTTGAAGAAATCGTGACGGTAGGCAAGGGAAATGCCGTTAATGTGCAAAAACAAGGAGACGCGGAAGGGATTCTTGAAAAGAATAAAGAATCGACTTTCAGGCAGGAATACCGAACCCCCATGGCCGCCCATGCCCACATGGAACCCAACGGCAGCGTTGCGCACGTGGAAAAAGACAAAGCTACGGTTACCATCGGCACCCAAATGCCAAGCATGGTAAAAGGGACGGTGGCCAAAGCGATTGATTTAGACGATGACAAAGTCAACCTGGAACTTGCGTATATAGGCGGAGGATTTGGGCGCCGAGGCCTCGTAAATAATGCTTCACAGGCGGCTTTGATTTCAAAGGTCATCGGCAAACCCGTTCATGTGTTCAATACCCGTCAGCAGGAATTTCAGAATAGTGTTTATCGCCCCAACACCCACCACGTATTGGAAGCGAAAATTGGAAAAGACGGTAACATTGAAGCCATTAGCCACAATCAGGCTACTCCGGATATGGTTCTTGAATCCATGGCAGGAACGGCAGCTTTATCGCTTTTTGGCTCAGATTTTGTCTCAGCAGGTCATGGTGCAAGTATTTTATACAACATCAAAAATAAATCTACGGCAGTTTGGCAAACTAAATTACCGGTGATAACGGGTATTTGGCGTAGCGTCGGAATGTTTCCAAACACCTTCGCGATTGAGAGTTTCATGAACGAACTGGCCCACAAAACAGGAAAAGACCCGATTGAGTTACGACTGGAATTGCTCAAAGGAAATGAGAAGATCAATGAACGGTATGTTAAAGTGTTGGAAACCTTGAAAGAAAAAAGTGGCTGGAAAACTACAAAAGCAACCGGAATTGGGCGAGGCGTAGCTATTTGCAATGACCGCAAAACCATTTCCGCCGTCATGGCCGAAATCAGCGTTGTAGACAATAAAATTCAGGTAAAAAAAGTAACGCAGGTCATTGATGCCGGCTTTGCCATCAATCCCGAAGGAATTCGTCAGCAGGTAGAAGGCGCTACGATGATGGGAGTTACAGCAGCATTGTACGAAGGTTTGCAAGTGAAAGACGGGCAAATAGCGACGACTAATTTTCACCGATATCCCATGGCAATGCTGTCAGATACTCCTGACATTGAGGTGGTTATTGTAGAAGGTCACGAAGAACCGTATGGCGTGGGTGAACCGCCGTTGGCACCCGTTGCTCCGGCGATTGCGGCAGCCGTGTTTGATTTGACAGGTAAAAGATTAAGAACATTGCCCTTAAAATTAACCTAAAACTCAGCAGTCGCTAAACTCAGCAGTCGCTCGCGTCCCGCGAGTGACGATTATTAAAAGGCCTCCGGCCTGAATAAAACAGCCGGCCGGAGGCCTCAAAATAGTCGTCACTCGCGGGACGCGAGCGACTGCTTTATTTCGCCTTGCGCGGCATTTTCTCGTCGCGCATGGCAGCTTGGTAGACGCAAGCGGCAATCACAGTAGCGGCTTGTTTAAGATCTTCAGGAATCAGGTGATCGTAGGTATCCATGTTGGTATGGTGCGTCCGTGTATTGTATTCAAGGGGATCCTGAATAAACTGAAAACCGGGAAGCCCTACTCCATTGAACGAAAGGTGATCGGTACCTCCCGTGTTGCTTTTAGTAATAGTGGTAGCGCCTAAGTCCTTGAATGGTTCCAACCATTTTTCAAAAACAGGGCGTGCATCTTCATTCTCCTGCAAATAAACACCTCTTACTTTTCCGGTACCGTTGTCAAGGTTGAAATAGGTCGAAAAGTTGGCGAGATTTTTCTCCGCTCCTTCTTCTTTAAAATGTTTTTTCACATACCCTGCCGAGCCTAAAAGACCTTCTTCTTCAGCACTCCACAGACCGATTCGGATGGTTCGGCGAGGCTTGATATTAAGTGCTTTCAGAATGCGAACAGCTTCCATCATCACGGCTGAGCCGGCGGCATTGTCTGTAGCGCCTGTCGCAGAATGCCATGAATCCAAGTGCGCGCCAACCATTACGATTTCCTCTTTCAACTTTGAATCGGTGCCCTTTATTTCGGCCAAAACGTTGTACCCTTGGGTGTCGTCCGTATAGAATTTTGTTTTAACATCCATTTCCAATTTCACCGGAATACCCGCTTTTGCCAAACGGCACAGCATGAGATAATCTTCGGCGGAAAGCATCATATCAAGCATTTCGGCAGGTGCCGATGTTTTCTGAACGCCAAAACCGGCACCGCTCACAAATACCGTTCCGTCTTTCCCCGTAGCTGTCATACTCAGAATAGCTAAGGCACCTTCCCTTTTGGCAATTTCACGCATTTTCGAACTCATTGTACCGCGTCGACGCATGGTCTGGATCAAATTTCGGCGCAACGAATCTGACATTTGACCTTCTCCACGGCTGCTGTTTCCGGCGGCCATCTTAGCTAAGTCCTCGTCTGTATATCTTCTCGAATCGCCGGTAAAAGATTGTTTGATGTTTTCAGTCAGGCGGTCGATCAGGATGATCTTTCCTTTCAATGCTCCCTTCATATTTTCAATGGCCGTGGTATCTGATTCCGAAAAATACAGAATATCAGCCTGTTTGAAGCCATCCGAACCGCCACACCAAGCTTTGGGAACCGCAATAAAAGGCTTGTAATAAGGTGCGGTCATGGCGATGTAGCTTTTTTCAAGCTCCCAACCTTTCCCGAATTCGCCCCACGCTTCCAGACGGGCATCGGTCAATCCCCATTCAGTCAGTTTGGCTTGTGCCCATTTGGCGGCACGCATCCAACCGGGCGAACCCTGCAAACGCGGTCCTGAGACATCGGTCAAATAAAAAGCGTGATCCATTACCTTGGAGCGTTGCAGCCCTTCGTCGCGGATTTTTTTGACCATTTCAAGGTCTACTTTTTCCTGCGCAAAAGCAGAAGCATAGCAGAAGAAGCCTACTACGAATAGAAGAGGCAGTTGTTTTCTCATGAGCGGATATTAGTTTATGATGATTAACGAAAATTCAGAAAGCTATTCTGCCCGCACGATCAATTCGGGCCTGACGGTATCGTGCTGATTGAGGCGAAGCCACAACTGCGCCAATACCACTACATCTTCTTTGCAGTAACGACGGATGCGGTCAAGGTCTTTTTCAACGTAATAAACCCGCGTTACGTCTTCGCCGGTAATGTCAGATTTGCTGCTCGGGATACCGAACAAAGCCGCCAGCAGATCCAATTGGGCAAAGCTCTTATAATCCCCGAAGCGCCACATATCCAGCGTATCCTGGTGCAGGATTTCCCACGGTTTTTTGCCCGAAAGTTTCAGCGAATCAGGAAGTGTAATTCCGTTAACAAGCATGCGACGGCACAAAAAAGGAAAGTCAAATTCTTTGCCGTTGTGCGCACAGAGAATCAATTGATTTTGTGGATATTTTTCGATCAACTCTTTAAATTCCAACAAAATAGCTTTTTCATCATCGCCGGCAATGGACTTTACTTTAAAGCGTGGCAGATCATCGGAGTTGTTCCAATACAGCGCTCCGACACCAATGCAGATGATTTTGCCAAACTCAGAATAAATGGCGGCCCGCCGATAAAACAGGTCAAAGGGCGATACGTGGTCGTCGTTGCGAATATTAGCCGCTTTACGCTGCCATTGCTCCTGCATCCGTTCATCCAACAGATCAAACGACGCTTTTCCTGACACCGTTTCCAGGTCAATAAAAAGAACATTTTTGGCAACTCGGCGAAGTTCTTGCATACGAATTTGGTAATGAGTATCAAGTAGTGAGTAGCCTGTAAAGATCCGAAAACCGAGTACTCAATTCACCATACTCTATACTTGGCACTATTTAGGAAATCTCATTTTGTAATCCACTTTGACATTGCCCTTTGTAATATCGGCCAGCCGTTTTTTGAGCATCTGTCTTTTCAGCATGGGCAAATAATCCGTGAAGAGTTTTCCTTCCAAATGGTCGTACTCATGTTGAATGATCCGAGCTGCCATGCCTTCGTAGGTTTCGATGCGTTCGTTCCAGTCAATGTCGCGGTATTTGATTTTGACTACTTCAGGGCGATACACATCGGCGCGAATACCCGGAATACTGAGACAGCCTTCCTCAAAAGCCCATTCCTCGCCCGTCTCTTCTACCATTTCCGGATTAATGAACGCTTTTTTAAAGCCCTCCAAACTCGGGTCTTTGTCTTCCTCTTCTTCATCTTCATTGAGAGGCGTACCGTCTACTACAAACAAACGGATACTTTGTCCGATTTGCGGAGCGGCCAAACCGATCCCTGAAGAATCGTACATAGTTTGATACATATTGTCTACCAGCTCAGGCAGATTGAGTTCGTCTTTTTCGATGGGGCGAGCCACTTTTCGTAATACCGGATCGCCATAAGCTACTATTGGAAAAATCATTGTCCTTTTAATGGTTTACAGGGCAAAACACCCATCTTAAGGTTTCATCGTTGGCTTTCAATAAACGACTGCAAAATAATAGTGGCACTCACTTTGTCAATGTTGCCTTTGTCGCGGCGTTCACTCTTTTTGGAACCCATTGCGATCATTGTCTGCAACGCCATCCTACTGGTAAAACGCTCGTCGTGTTCGTGCACGGGTGTATCAGGGAACGCCTTTTTGAGTTGCTTAATAAACCCTTTCACTAAGTGTGTATTGTTGGTGTCGGTATTTTCCAAAGTTTTGGGCATCCCAACCACGAATACATCTACGGTTTCAGTTGTCGTATAACGTTTCAAAAAATCAATCAGCTCAAACGAACGTACCGTTTCGAGCGCCGTTGCAATGATCCGCAACGGGTCGGTGACTGCCAGTCCGGTTCGTTTTGAGCCATAATCAATGGCAAGAATTCGCCCCACTATTTCGTTATGTTTGAGTTAGTTATCAATTGCAATTGTTCATCGAAAAACGGGGAAAAACAACTACATTTGATATTCCCCAAAATTCCCTAAAACGTTAAATTGGCAATTGAGCCACAAATATAGCAGAAAATTCGTCAGCCGTTGGCGACATTACCTCATAAAAGCCCTGCAAGTAGGTGACAATTTGACAGTTAAAACCCGCTTGCATTATTCTTTTATATCTAAATCAGCAACAAACTTTTGTTTGTTAAAAAGTGTTAAAAAGTAGAAATTTGGGCACCGATCATCTTGGCAGAAACGTTATGTCGGTGCATTTTTGACAGTTCATTTTAAAAACAAAAAAATTAAACTCATTAGTTACTAAAACCAAAACCAAATCATAAAAGTCATGAATCAAAATTGGAAATCATTGGCATTGGTTGGACTCATTTCAAGTGCTGTTACCGTAGGAAGTGTTAAGTTCTTAGGCGGTCTTGACAACAATAAAGATGTTGTCTTTACCGAAGCAAGCGCTCCTTCCATGAATCGTTTTACGGGCGGACCAACTCCCGGCGCGGTTGCTGACTTTACCTATGCGGCAGAAGTTTCAACCCCTGCGGTAGTACACATTAAAGCGTCGGCAACACGCCAGGCGCAGCAACGCGGTATGGACATCTTTGATCTGTTTGGCGAAGATTTTGGAATGCGTCGCGGCGGCCCGCAAAAACAGGAGTCTTCCGGTTCAGGCGTTATTGTAAGCCCTGATGGCTACATCGTCACCAACAACCACGTAGTGGAAGGCGCGGAAGAATTGGAAGTAGTGATGTCCAACAAGCGTACTTACAAAGCAAAAGTTATTGGTACTGACCCCTCTACCGATATTGCGGTTATTCAAATTCCGGCCAAAGATCTTCCTTCATTGACATTTGGCAACTCTGATGCTATCAGAGTAGGCGAATGGGTAGTGGCGGTAGGGAATCCGTTCAACTTGGAATCAACCGTTACGGCAGGAATTGTAAGCGCAAAAGGGCGCGGTATCGGTATCCTTGCCGAGAAATTCCAACAGCAGTCACGCGCTCGTGGCAGTCAATTTAAAGGTGATACTCCACTCGAATCGTTTATTCAAACGGATGCAGTAGTTAACCCCGGCAACTCGGGCGGTGCATTGGTCAACCTCAAAGGAGAATTAGTAGGGATCAATACCGCCATTGCCAGTCCAACGGGCAGCTATGCAGGATATGCGTTTGCGGTTCCTTCCAGCTTAGTGAAAAAAGTTTCCAGCGACATCATCAAATTCGGCGGCGTTCAACGCGGTTACATCGGCATTATTCCTGAAGAATTAGACAGCAAAAAAGCGGAACAATATGATGTAAAAGTGGCAACAGGTATTTACGTACAGGGCTTTGGCGAAGGCAACAGCGCCGCCAAAGATGCCGGCTTAAAAGTGGGCGATGTTATCACTAAAGTAGATGGCATCGACGTAGATTCTGATCCTAAATTCCGCGAACTGGTAGCACGTAAACGTCCCGGCGAAAGTGTTGTGTTGACCGTTAACCGTGCCGGAAGCGTGAAAGATTACAGCGTAATGCTTCGCAATCGTGAAGGAGGCCGCGAAATCATCAAAACTGACGAAGCTGATGTAGCGCTTAATTCATTGGGTGCGCAATTCAGCGACCTCAACCCGCGCGAAGTACAACGCCTTCAACGCTCCAACATCACCGGTGGTGTTAAGGTAACCGCCATGGAAGCCGGCAAATTGGCTCGCGTAGGCGTTGAAGAAGGTTTTATCATTACCAAAGTAAACGATAAAGCCGTGCGCACTGTCAAAGAATTGAAAGCAGCTTTAGCCGAGAAAAAAGGCGCACGTGTTCAGATGGAAGGTCTGTATTTAGACTATCCTGAAGATATATATTCCTTCGGATTTAATTTGTAGTACCGATTAACGTCAGTGAGGTTCAAACCTCACTGACGTTTCGTTTTATTTAAAACAAAGGGTTAAGCCGTTAACGGCTTAACCCTTTGTTTTTACACAATGGTTTGTTAGTATTGTAAAGTATCCAACCATTCTATACATGACAACAGCAATCATCATCACGGTCTGTGTTCTGGTTCTTCTTGCCTATGTTTTTGACGTTACTTCCTCCAAAACCAAAGTTCCGTCCGTTATTCTCTTGCTCTTGATGGGGTGGTTAGTTAAGCAAATTGCACTCACTATCGACCTTTCCATTCCGAATCTAAGCTCTATTCTGCCCATTCTGGGAACCATTGGTCTGATTCTTATTGTGTTGGAAGGCTCTCTGGAATTGGAGTTGAATGCCTCTAAATTCCCTCTTATCCGTAAATCTTTCGGAGTAGCATTAATTCCCATGTTATTGCTGGCGTTTGGAGTTGCGGGAGCAATGTATTACTGGCAGGGAGGAAGTTTTAAAGATTGTCTAACCAACGTGGTGCCGCTTTGCGTGATCAGCAGCGCCATTGCCATTCCGAGCGTTAAAAATCTACCGGGTTACCAAAAAGAATTTATCATTTACGAAA
Source organism: Runella sp. (assembly GCF_965279615.1). NCBI lineage: Bacteria > Pseudomonadati > Bacteroidota > Cytophagia > Cytophagales > Spirosomataceae > Runella > Runella sp. The sequence goes on from NZ_OZ257252.1 coordinate 3,406,977, forward strand.
GCAGCCTTTCCGATATTTTAGGCGTTGTGTTTTTCAATTTTGTAGCGCTCAATGATACGTTCGGTTTTAATTCCGTTTGGCATTTTTTTGCCCAACTATTTACCATCGTCCTTGTCTCTTTTCTGGCAACAGGCGGCTTATCCTATTTACTGAGTAAAATCGACCATCATATCAAATTCGCGCCTATTATTCTTTTGGTGATCTTGATCTATAATATCTCCAAAATCTATCATCTGCCCTCCCTTGTCTTTATACTCATTTTCGGGCTTTTCTTGGGGAACCTTGACGAAATGAAACAGTTTAAATGGATCCAACGACTCAAACCCGACCTGCTCGACCGCGAAGTAAAAAAATTTAAGGAAATCACGATTGAAGCAACATTCGTGATTCGGGTGCTGTTTTTTCTGCTTTTCGGTTATTTGATGGAAACTTCCGAAATTTTGAATACCGATACGCTGATTTGGGCGATAGGAATTGTAATAAATATCTTCTGTTTACGGGCAATTCTGCTTAAATTCTACAAAATGGACCTTTCTCCGTTGCTTTTTATCGCTCCGCGCGGATTGATTACCATTTTATTGTTTTTGAGCATTCCGGCATCTCAGACTATTCCGTTGGTCAACAAATCCCTTATTATTCAAATCATCATTTTATCTGCGCTGGTCATGATGGTCGGGTTGATGATGGAGAATAAAAAAGAAAGACCGGTTACTTAGGCGTCTGACGGTTTAAACGGGGCGCACAGCTCTTCGGACACCTAAGTACTTTTATTCTTTCAGAGATACCCATGTATTTTCTTTTAAGCTTCGAATAGCAGCAAAAGCCGCCTCTGTTGTATTGATAATTTCATCCAACGGAATCAACGGAGTGCCCCCTGTTTGAATACGTTTCATTAACTCCTGAAACTGCGTTTTATGCCCTTTGTCCTGATTGGTTTTGAGTTTGGAAAAGCCTTTAAATCCATATCCTTCCAAGCTTCGAAAGTTATCCAATATCAACGTGCGTTCCTGCGAATATACTTCTACCCGCTCTTTGGAATAAGCCTTGTTGCCGTTGGAAAAATAATTGATGACGCCCGTTGAGCCGTTTTCGTACCGCAGCAAAATGGTGGCATTGTCGGTCGTTTCGGTCGGATGCGGCCCCATCGCATTCATGCATACTGCCGTGACGCGACTGCCTGTTAAGAAGGTTATCAGATCAATAAAATGACAGGCTTCGCCTAAAATGCGCCCTCCGCCGACAGCACGGTCGTGCACCCATGAGTTAGCAGGAATAAAACCTGCATTCATAGTAGCGATGATATTCATGGGGGCATCTCCCAAAAGTGATTTCATTTTTTGAGCATGTGGTGAAAAACGGCGGTTAAAACCTACCATAATACTCAATGCTTCTTTTTCCGAACTTCCCGAAACAGGGCCGCCCCGCGGTTTAGAATTTTCGGAAAGTTGCAGCCGTTCGAGAAGTTCGGAAAACTCTTCCTCAAAAATTGCCAGCGGTTTTTCTACAAACACATGTTTGCCCGCATTCAACGCTTCTATCGTCAAACGGGTATGTTGATTGTGGCGGGTAGTGATCATCACCAAATCTACCTCTTCATCTCTCAATAGCTCGTGATAGTCGGTCGTACTGTGCGCAATGCCGTGTTTTTGCGCCAATGCTGTCCCTGACAAACCATTTGCACTGGCAATGTATTTTATTGTCGTTGCGCCTTTCAAAGCAGGAAGTAAGGTCATTTTTGTAAAATTTCCAGCACCAATAATGCCAATAATACCTTTTCGACCTGTAAAAGAAATATCATGATGGCGGACGGTACGTTCTGTAGAAATCTTTTCAGGATAGGCCAGCAAGGACGCAATAGCACCTCCTTTGCCCATATCTCCGTAAATTTTACTATATTCTTCCAACGGTATCACTTCCGTAATGAGCGGCTTTACATCGAGCAAGCCCGACTCCATCAATTGCAGAATGGTTTGAAAATTTCGATTTTCCGTCCAACGCACAAAAGGCAACGGATAATCCATTCCTTTTTGCTCATAATCATCGTCATAGCGCCCCGGGCCGTATGAGCAGGAAACCTGAAACGAAAGCTCTTTTTCATAAAACTCAGCCCGCGTTAAATTCAGTCCAATGACACCCACCAAAATGATACGCCCACGTTTGCGCGACATGCGAGCCGCTTGCGAGATAATTTCATCCGTTTTAGTAGAAGCCGTGATCACCACCCCATCTGCTCCTACACCGTTGGTCAGGCTTTCTACCCATTTCACAGGATCAGTTCCTGCGGCGGGATTAGCCACCAAAATTCCTTTTTCACGGGCAATGCGCAGTTTATTTTCGTCAAAATCAAAACCAATGACTCGGCAGCCGTTCAAACGAAGCAATTCAGCCGTTAACAAACCGATCAATCCTAACCCAATCACCACAACAGTTTCGCCCAACGTTGGATTTAGCAATCGCACACCCTGCAAACCAATGGAGCCAATGACGGTAAATGCGGCTTCATCGTCAGAAATTGTATCGGGAATTTTAGTAACCAAATTTCGGGGTACACAAACGATTTCCGCGTGCGGGCCATTGGAAGCCACACGATCACCGATCCGAAGATCAGTGACGCCATCGCCCACGGCAATGACTTGACCTACATTGCAATAACCCAACGGAAGCGGTTGTCCAAGTTTATTAAAAACCGCCTCCAACGTGGGCACCAGGCCATCAGACTTGATCTTATCCAAAACCATTTTGACCCTGTCGGGTTGTTGGCGAGCTTTTTCGATGAGGTTTGCTTTACCAAATTCCACAAGCATTCGTTCGGTTCCCAAGGAAACCAAACTGCGGCGCGTTTGAATCAGAATGGCTCCTCGTTTTACCTGCGGCGCAGGCACTTCTTCTAAGATGGTTTGACCGTTTTTAAGGTTTTGGATGAGTTGCTTCATGGAGCAAAAATACAAAAGCTTAAGTATAGTCAGCCATTTGATTTTTTTTCGGTAAACAGCCCTTTATTTCAATTTCATTGTCTCAAACGTTTTCTCTTTTATCCTTCTCGTTTTTCAATTCCCGCTTAATAAAATACCGCTCGCTCAAAAAGATAAAACGTTAGATTTACATAATATTCAACGACTGCGGCGATGAGGATCTTTATTGTTTGCCTATTTTTTGCTTCCACGGCATTTGCCCAACTCAACGGTTCAGGAAGCCTTACTTCGGGAGGAATCAACAGAAGCTTTGTATTCCATTTGCCCAATGCCAACCCCGATTGTAATTTACCACTGCTCATCGTCTATCACGGCGACGGTGGCACAGGTGCAGGTATTCAAAGTTATGCCGGTTTTGATGCGCTGTCCAATAGCCAAAACTTCATTGTTGTTTATCCCAATTCCACTACGATTTGGGGTTCTCTTCAGTGGAACAAATACGCCGACAATCAACCGGGTTTTGCCCCTTCGGGCGAAACCAATGCCGCCGATGACGTACAGTTCACTTCTGACCTGATTGATTATTTTGCCAATAATTACGCCATTAATCGAAATCGGGTATACGTTACCGGACATTCAGGCGGTGGGTTCATGTGCTATTTTCTGAGCATTGCACTCAATAACAAAATAGCGGCTTTCGCTCCGGTAGCAGCGAGTGTTTGGGGCGAAAACAGTTATTTAAACACGTACTTCAGTAGCGGTGCTTCCGTTAAAGTTCCGATTTTACACATCCACGGTACGGCCGATGGCACTGTCGATTTTCCCATTCCTAATTATTCTCCTGCTTCTCCTCCTTCGTGGGTGTGGCCCGAATCAAGTTATGGCTCCCTAAATTGCAATATTTCTGCTTATACCACCACGGCCTACAATGCTTCGGTGGATAACCTGAGCTTTTGTTCAACCAATAAAAAGGTAATTCTCGCTGCCATTAAAGGTTGGGGGCATGGTTGGGCAACATTGGCAAATGGTGGCTACGATACGCCCACTGAGGTTTGGAATTTTGTCAAAACCTTTAGTTTATCAACATTTAGTACGCCTGTTTTAACGCCGCCAACTGTCACGCCGCCAAGCGCATCCATTACTACAGGGCAAAGTCAACTCATCAGCGCAAGCAATTGCCCGGCAGGAGCATTGCCTTTATGGTCAACGGGAGTGCGGGCAAATTCCGTCAATATCATCCCTTCCGTTAATACAACGTATACCGCCAAATGCTTTGGTTGTAACAGTAGCCAAACAGCCGCATCGGTCATTACCGTCGGAGGAGTCAATACTGCACCTGTGGTCGATACTCATTTCAAAATTGACCAGTTTGGTTACCAAACCAACGCGCAGAAAATAGCCGTTATCAGCAATCCTATTTCGGGGTATAATTCCGTCAATAACGCTTTTACTCCTTCTTCTACCCTGGAAATCAGACGGCTATTCGATAATGTATCTGTATTTTCAGGAAGTATAACTACTTGGAATGGAGGTGCCACGCACGACCAATCAGGCGATAAAGTGTGGTGGTTTGATTTTTCGGCGTTAACCACCAACGGCGAATATTATATTTATGATGCCGCCCAAAACAAGCAGTCATTTGCTTTTGAAATACGTCAGGATGTGTACAAAAACGTGCTGAAACACGCGGTGCGAGCTTTTTTCTATCAGCGTTGCGGCATAGCTAAGGCTACGTATTTTGGTGGTAAAAAATGGAATGACAATACGGCCTGCCACACACACGCCAATCAGGATTTGGATTGTCGATTGGTCACGGATGTCAGTAATGCTTCCCTTGCCAAAAATCTTTCGGGCGGCTGGCACGATGCAGGTGATTACAACAAATACACCAATTTTACGTACGAACCCGTGCATGATCTGCTGTATGCCTATCAGGAAAAGCCCGGCATTTGGACTGATGATTTCGGCATTCCGGAATCAGGAAATAACGTGCCTGATATTTTAGATGAGATCAAATGGGAGTTGGATTGGTTGTTGAAAATGCAAAATGCTGACGGCTCTGTGCTTAATAAAGTCAGCGTAACCGATTTTTCGGCAACATCGCCGCCAAGCGCCGATTTGGGAGCAAGACGTTATGGCCCCGCTTCTACGTCCTCGACTCTTACGGCGGCTTCGGTCTTTGCCCATGCTGCTATTGTATTTGGCTCAACTCCTTCGTTGAGCAGTTACACATCTACCCTGCAAACTGCCGCTATCAATGCGTGGACATGGGCCGCTGCCAATCCCAACGTCGTATATACTAATGCAGGATTTCAAAGCGCTAACCCCGAGCGTGCCGCCTATGATTACCAAACTGCGCTGAAACTCTCCGCCGCCGCTTATCTCTTTGCATTAACGGGCAATGAAACCTACAAAACAGCTTTTGATGGAAGTTATGCCAATGCTCATCTTATTCAATGGACCTTTGCCTATCCGTTTGAAGCAGGGTATCAGGACGCACTTCTTTATTATGCTTTCACTGCGGGTGCTACCGCAACCGTAGCCGCTGCCATCAAAAATAAGTACACAAGTTCGTTGCAAAATACCGATGAAAATCTGCCGAGTTTTACCGGAAATACCGACGCGTACCGGGCCTATTTAAAAACGAGTGATTATACATGGGGTTCCAATACGACCAAAGGACACAAAGGTTCGATGTATTACGCCATGGTCAAATACAGCCTGAATGCCGCCAATGCCACCAACTATGAAAATGCGTCGCGTGGATTTGTGCATTATTTTCACGGCGTAAATCCCATTGGAAAAGTATACCTAACCAATATGTATGACAGCAAAGCAGACTCCTCTATCAACGAGATCTACCACAGTTGGTTTGGCGACGGTACCGTTTACGACAATGCCCTAACCTCTCCCACCGGCCCGCCGCCGGGATTTGTACCGGGTGGAGCCAATCCTACCTACGCACCTGATCCAAGCTACGGAAGCACGATTTCTCCACCTCAAAATAATCCCGCCCAAAAAAGTTACAAAGATTGGAATACAAGTTACCCCCAAAACTCGTGGACGATTTCCGAGATCGGCATTTATACCCAAGCAGCCTATGTACGAGCGTTATCAAAATTTGTCGAAAATGTGCCTTGCCCCGATAATGTAACAGTCAATACTCCTACCTCGGCCGCGACAACCGTTCAGGCACAGCAGGCCATCAGAGGAAATAACTTAGTCATTCCCAACGCTCCCGCGACTTTTCAATCCGGCAAATCCATCCTTCTGGAAAAAGGATTTGAAGCATTGCAGGGAAGCACTTTTTCAGCAAAAGTAAATGGCTGTAACTGAGAAAACAGAACAAATATTTTAATAAAGAATATCGTTTTTTAATTATAATCTCCTAACAATCAATACTTTATTTGACAGGCACTAAAAAAATCATTGCAGTAAATCCGTTATAAGTGATCGCAGGTTTTCAATAGAGACTGCAATGGATAAAGATTGGCTTTTTAGCCTTTCAGGCAGAAAAGCCAATTTATATACCTAATTAAGAAAAAGCGTCATATTTAAAGCATTTTTTTGCAAAAAAAAATACTTATTCGGGGGCTAAAATTATACTTTTGGTATATTATTTGTATATATCAAAAAATACCGATGTATGCTCTAACCAATAAATACGTTATGAAAACTGTTGCAAAAATTATTGCCTATTACAACGACGCGTATTACAGGGTAGCACTGGATCTTAACTTAACATTATCCGGAAAGTTAAAGACTATTCGTAAAGAGGTTCGAAAAGACCTGCATCCTCATCTCGTAAAAATACTGAGCTTTGAACTCTCCAATAAGCAACAGGAACTTTTAGCGTATTTGTACACCGCCAAAGATCAAGTCGAAGCTAAAGTTCATTCTATAAAAGAAAATCAGATTTACCAATGTTTAAACACCGCTAACGATCCGGCAGAGGTGGAGTTAGCTACCCGATATAACCTTATAAAGGCAGAAACCGAAGAGGTTTTTATTAACAATGCAATTGAAGAGCTCGTAGAAGGAGATAACATTTACATTAATCAATAAACCGAAAATTACACGAAAAATCGAATTGCCTATTCGACCTTATCCTGATAAGTGTTAAATGGAAGAGAGCTCATTATCAATCAGTTCTTTCCCTGTCAGCGTTTTTGGAGCGAAATTGTTTTTATAAAATTATATTGGCTAAAAATCCAAAGTTGTTTGTTCTGCATCAGGTTTAAATTTCAGTCAAACCGTATTAATCTACTTCAAAGTGGTGATTGCCTTAACTCATAGGCACAGTACTTGCAAAACACTGCATCGGAGTCATGTCCCTGACGAAGACAGTTGGGACAGGTACGCGTGGTTTCAGCCCGGGAGGCATTAATTACGTTGGCCGTAACAATACCCGTAGGTACGGCTATGATTGCATAACCAAGGATCATGATCAGCGAAGCGAACATTTTACCAATCGTGGTAATAGGCGAAATATCTCCATACCCTACAGTTGTCAATGTGACAATGGCCCAATAAATACTTTGGGGAATACTGCTGAATGCCTCATTTTTTTCATTTTCTATGACATACATGACCGAACCCAAAATGACAGTAAGCAGCAGTACAAAAAAAAGGAAAATGATGATTTTTCGGCGACTCTTCCACAGCGACTCCATCAATACATTTCCTTCTTCCAAAAAGTGAACAAGATTGAAAATGCGGAAGATCCGTAACAGGCGAAACACACGCAGAACCCCCAGAAAATGCAAAGCAGGAAACAACAACGCAAGATAAAAAGGAAAAACGGAGAGAAAATCAATGATACCGTAAAAGCTGAAAACAAATTTCCGCTTGTTGGGTACACAATAAAGGCGCAAAGCGTATTCAATCGTAAATAAAATGGTCAATATCCACTCAACAGTATAAAACGTGCTTCCGTATAGGGCGTATATCAACCGGATACTTTCGAGCATCACCAAAGCAAAACTCAGCAGTATGAGACTCAACAGGGTGATGTCAAACAGTTTACCTTCAATGGTCTCTGCTTCGAAGATTGTGTGATACAGCCATTTTCTAAATTGTTTCATGTAATGTGGAATGAGGGGTGAGCAACGAGTCGATAGTTAATCATAAGCGCTCCTAAAATCGGATCGGTTAAAATTAGAAAAAACTATACATAACCGGTGGCGTATCGGTAGGTAATTGCGCCGGTTCAGTAAAAAGTAAATGAAACGGAGTTGGAAGGTACACTCGCCAATCAAGTCCGGTCGATACAGCTCAACAATATACCTTCAAAAGACCCCGTGTTTGTATTTTTTCTTTAAATCAATAAAACTCTCGCTTCAACGACTCAATCTCCTTCTTAACTTTACATGGTCAATGGCAAGCTATTCCGGCGCAGTATAAGGATTCATAGAGTCAAATTTACAAAGCATTTGAATTTCTAACCAAAATCCTTCAATTTCGCCATTTCAAAACTCAACCCTAAAACACCTATGAAGTCTTCCGTCCGGATACAATTGATGTTAATGATGTTCCTCCAGTTTTTTACGTGGGGATCTTGGTACGGTCAAATGAGTGTTTATCTCGGCAAACAACTCAACGCAACCGGCGACCAAATCGGTAACGCCTATCTTGCTTTTTCCATCGCCATGATCATTTCTCCCTTCATCGGAGCCGTGGCCGACCGTTATTTTGCCGCCCAAAAAGTATTGGGAGTACTGAATTTAATAGGAGCAGGGTTGCTGTTCATACTTTCACAGATCACCGATACCACAAGTTTTTTCTGGGTTATTTTAGCCTATTGTTTATGTTTTGCACCCTGTATCGCCCTCACGACATCTATCTCTATGCGACACATTGCGTCTCCCGAAAAAGATTTCCCTACCATTCGGGTGATGGGTACGCTTGCGTGGATCGCCGTGACCAACTTAATTGGTTTTCTCAACGTAGGCGATCAAGTCACCATCTTTCAAATCTCTATCGTAACATCGCTCATTTTAGGGTTATTGGCCTTTACCTTACCCAATACACCTCCTCGCGCCACAGGCCCGATAAATGTTGGTCAAATCATTGGAGCTGATGCTTTTACGTTATTTAAAAATCGCTCTTTTGTCATTTTCTTTATTGCCTCGGTGCTTATTTGTATTCCTTTATCGTTCTATTATGCCTATGCAAACCCTTCATTGCGCGCGTCAGGAATGGAATTTGTGGAAAACAAAATGTCATTGGGGCAAGTCTCAGAAGTGGTATTTATGCTATTGATCCCCTTGGCATTCAGCCGTTTGGGAGTTAAATGGATGTTGGCTGTGGGCTTGATCGCCTGGATCATTCGCTTTCTTTGCTTTGGCTACGGAGACGCCAATACCGGCGAATGGATACTTTATGTGGCTATTTTACTCCACGGAGTTTGTTTTGATTTTTTCTTCGTAACCGGACAAATTTATACCGATACAAAAGCCGGCGACAGTATCAAAGCTCAAGCACAAGGTCTTATTACCTTGGCTACTTACGGCCTCGGCATGGGCATTGGCTCATGGCTGGGTGGGCAAGTCGTAGCCGCTAATACCAATGCGGACAAAGTAACGGATTGGTTAAGTGTTTGGACGGTCCCCGCCGCCATTGCTGCAGGTGTATTAGTGCTTTTCCTATTATTCTTCAGCGAAAAATCAGCTAAATCGGCTACGGTTTAGAGGGAATAAGAGTTTAAAATCTTCTAAAACATTCCCTATAAAAAACACCCCTCTCCTTGAATAAGGAGAGGGGCAGGGGGTGAGGTTCCGCATGCAAATTCTTTCTTACAACGTCAACGGCATTCGCGCTGCCATGCGCAATGGGCTCATGGAATGGCTTGCCACAAAGTCATTTGATGTATTGTGCTTTCAAGAGGTCAAAGCCACGCTCGACCAAGTCGATCTATCGGCATTTGAAGCGTTAGGCTATCAATTGGCCGGTTGGAATGCGGCCCAAAAGAAAGGCTACAGCGGTGTGGCTATTTTTTCTAAAGCCTCTGTAAACAATTGCGTAATTGGCTGCGGCATTGACCTTTACGACCATGAAGGCCGCGTGATCCGCACCGATATCGGTAACCTAACCATTGTCAATGCATATTTTCCTTCGGGCACCAGTGGCGACGAACGCCAGGGAGTTAAAATGCAATTTTTGGGCGATTTCCATCAGTGGATAACAACATTGAAAGAAACACGCCCCAATCTTGTCGTGGTCGGTGATTACAACATTGCCCACCGGGAAATCGACATTCACGACCCGATCCGTAATAAAAATACGACGGGATTTCTTCCCGAAGAACGCGAGTGGATGACAAAGTGGTTTGCCGATGGTTTTACCGATGCTTTCCGATATACAAATCCCGAACTGGTGGAATACAGTTGGTGGAGTTATCGGGCAGGTGCCCGAGCCAACAACAAAGGTTGGCGCATTGATTATCTTTCCGTTACAGATAATCTTCAACCCTATCTTGCGGCATGTCGGCAATTGCCGGATGCAGTACATTCCGACCATTGTCCCGTTTGGTTGGAGATAAATGATGCTTTTTTTTCGTCGTAAGCAAAAAAACTACTCCCTCATAGGGCCGGGCCGCCGTTGCGGAGGGTTTAGGAGGGGTTTTTGTATAAATTTTGGTAAAACGACTAAATTCTTCCAATTTTGCTTCGTTAATCTCGTTTTTTATAATAGATTGAATCTCAATTTCGAACCTCAGTCACACCAGTCAACGAGATTAATTTGAAACCAATGAAACACACGCCCTTTGTTTGGGTATTCTTATTTTTGAGCCACCTCGCAATGGCCCAAAAAAATAAGCCTGTAGGTGAAACCGACGCCCAAAAATCACAACGATTTGAATTAGAATCATTACTGGCCGAAGGTATGAAATATACTGCCATGGAAGAATACCTCCGGGCTGACAGTGTCTTGCGAAGTGCATTAAAGATCGACGCTGCCGTACCTGCCTTAAATTACGAACTGGCGCGTACACTACTAAAACGCGAGCGCTTGGATGAAGCGGCTATTTTTTCACAAAAAGCGGCTCAGCTTGCGCCGGAGAATAAATTTTACGCCATTCAGTTAGCGGAAATTTATACTCAACAACGTAAATATGCCAAAGCGGCCGAAATTTATCGCGGCATAATCCGTCAAAATTCCGATAACGCTGAGTATGGTCTCGAATTGGCAGCTGTTTATATTTTGGATGAAAAATACGAAGAGGCACTGAAATCATACGATGAAGTAGAACGCGCCTTGGGTGTAGATGAAGATCTGGTGCATCAGAAACAGCGCATTTATCTCAAGCTCGATAAGCCTAAAAAGGCCATTGAAGAAGCCCATAAACTCATTAATGCCGAGCCGACCGAAGCCCAATATGTGGTAGAATTAGCGCAATTATTAATGATGGACAAACGCGCTCAAGAAGCCAAAGAACAACTTGAAAAAGCGCTTAAAATTAACCCTGACGAGGCCGGTGCCCGCATGATGTTGGCCGATATTTATCGTCAAAGCGGAGATAATAAAGCGGCGGAACAACAGATCGGGCAAATGTTCAACAACCCCAATGCTGACATTGACACCAAAATGCAGGCATTGGTAGGATTGCTTCGTGAAGCAAAAGACGAAGCTACCCGTCAGGAAGTACTCAACAGAGCGGCCGAGATCGTAAAGGCTCACCCCAAAGATATGAGAGCCTATGTAGTGTACGCTGATCTGTTGGTCAAAGCCGACCGCAAAGCGGAAGCACGGGATGCCTACGTAAGAGCCAGTCGCATCAACAGTTCAATGTACGAAGTCTGGGGAGCGATTTTACAACTCGACGGCGATCTTAATCAAATTGACAGTATGGTGGCTCACTCAGAGCAGGCATTGGAAACATTCCCCAATCAAGGCCTGTTTTGGTATTCCAATGGTTCAGCCTATTTGGTCAAACGTAATTATCAAAAGGCCGTCGATGCCCTCGAAGAAGCTCAAAAACTAACGTCCGACAATAAAGAATTACAGGGAGCGATCTATGGTCAATTGGGTGATGCTTATCACGGATTGGGTGAACACGAAAAGTCAGATGAATCGTACGAAGCTTCTATCAAGATAGAGCCTAAAAACGATGGTGTTCTAAATAATTACAGTTATTTCTTATCGTTACGCAAAGCCAAATTGGAACGAGCCAAAGAAATGGCCAGTCAGGTAGTAAGCCGTAATCCTGACAATGCAACCTATTTGGATACTTATGCATGGGTGCTTTACGTAATGAAAGATTACAAAGGTGCCCGTACAAATTTAGAAAAGGCCATTGCTTCCGGCAAAAATGTAAGTGGAACGATTATTGAACACTACGGAGATGTACTTTACCAATTGGGCGAACGGGAAAAAGCAGTGGAGCAATGGAAAAAAGCCAAAACAATGGGTGAGAACACGTCTCAAATAGATAAAAAAATTGCGACGGGTCAATTGATTGAGTAATACCGATTCAATTCCTGTCATTTCCCACAGAATATGAAAGTTAAGGTACCATTCTTTAAAGAAATTTTTGTTGACGCATTCCGCGTTTCCCTTGGATATCTTCGTGCTGAAAAACTCTCTCCCGACGCAAATACGTTTTTTTCCTTTCCTTTGAGCTATACTGCGTTTGTCTTGGTTCTGGTTTTTTCAGCGTGTCATCGACCAAGAGAAAAAAGTAAAACCGCAACAACATCCGATAGTCTTGCCGTAGTCCAAAAAGACACGAATGTATCTCCCAAAAAAGATTCATTGACGGTAGTAACCGCGCCGATCTCTGAAACGGAAGATACAAAAGTAAACGTTGAAACGGTTGATTTCAAGTACCTGACGGCCAAGTCTAAAGTGTCATTTAAAAGCAAAGATCAAGACATAGACAACGCCAACGTCAACATCAGAATGCTGAAAGACAGCGTTTTGTGGCTTTCAATTGTGGCAGGGCCTATTGAAGTAGTTCGAGGTCTCATCACACGCGACTCTATTCAGATCGTTGATCGTTATCATAAAGAGTATTATCTGTACGATTTTAATTCACTGAGTCAAAAATTCAATTTTCAACTGAGTTTCGATCTGATCCAATCTATTTTGATAGGCAATATGCCCATTCCCAAAAAAGAAAATCAACGCTTTAAAAAGGAAAAAGACTATTTCATGCTTCGCCAGCAGGAAGGAAAGATAGTGTTGGAAAATTACATTGGAGAACAGAACCGTCGTCTGAAAAAATTGCTTGTTACCGAGCAGCCAACCAAGAATTCTCTCACGCTTGATTACGACGATTTTACCCATCTGAACAATTATCTGTTTCCTTATACCAGTCTTATTCAGTTGGATTATCAATCTCAAAAAGATAATCAACTTTATCAGACCGTATTCCGAATAAAGCATCAAAAAGTAGAATTAAGCGATAAAAAGCTTAGTTTCCCATTCAGTGTCCCACCCAAATACGAGCGAAAATAGAGGGTCTTGACGATTTTAAAACGTATTGTTGCTGTGTTGAATAAGCTATTTATGAGTAAAAAAATGATTGAATGTTATACTGAAAATATTGCTGCTGTACGCCAATGGACAGAGCGTTTTTTTCAGGATAATACTAAGTTGGTTTTTAAAGTATTGGTGCTGATCGGATTAGCACTCTTTGTCCCCTGTGTTTCGGCAATGGCCCAAAAAAGTCGCCAGCAACTTGAAAAAGAGAAACGGGAAAACATGGAACGTTTACAGGAGTTGCAGGGGATTTTGAAGCAAACAACCGAACAAAAACGAGCTACTTTAGGCCAATTAAAAGCGATCAAACAACAGATCAGCGCCCAAAATCGTAAAATAGACCTGATCAACGACGATCTGAAGTTGATGGATTCTGAATTGAACGAACTGCAACAAGCCAAAGTAGCGCTCGATAAAGACCTTGAAAAATTACGGGATGAATATGCTCGAATGGTGTATAATGCCTCCAAACGTAATAATAGCCTGAATGAGTTAAGTTTCCTGTTTTCGGCACCTAACTTCAACCAATTTTTGGTCCGTTACAAGTATCTGAAACAATATACCGATGAACGAGAGAAGCAGGTTACCCAAATGAAAAAAGTGCAATCACTCATGATTGCTAAGTCAAACAGTATCACCAATAAGAAAAGAGATCAGGAGAATGCGCTCAAAACCCGGATCGCAGAAAGTAAAAATCTGGAAGAATTACGAGGAACACAAGATAAAGTTGTTAAAGAATTAAGCAGTCGCGAAGTAGAGATCCGAGGTGAAGTAGCGGAAGTTCGGAAGGCAAATAAGCAGTTGGAAAACGCCTTAACACGCATTATTCAACGCGAAATAGAAGAGCGGCGTGAACGGGCGCGCACCGCGGCCCGCGAAAAAGCAGCGCGCGACAGGGCTGAGCGGGAGGCCGCCGCAAAAGCCGCTGCCGAAAGAGCGAAGGAAAAGGACAACAACAAAGAAGAAATCACAAAAGCAGAACCTCCGGTTACCAAACCCGAGACCAAAAAAGAAGCGATCAACGAAGAAGGTATGAACGAAGAAGAGGTAACATTGGCCTCGTCGTTTGCCGCCAACCGCGGACGTTTGCCTTGGCCTGTTCCCGGATTTATTTCCGATGGTTTCGGAACCAAAGAAGTACTCAAAAATGTCTTTCAGGAAAACCAGGGAGTAGACATTCAAACCAATGCCGGTACAGCCGTTCATACTGTTTACGATGGTGTCGTGATGGACGTAACCAACATGGGTGTAATGCGGAATGTCGTATTTGTTCAACATGGTGATTTTTACACCGTCTATGCAAAATTGAAAAATGTGAATGTTCGGCCGGGGCAAAAACTGAAAGCAAGAGAAACCATCGGGGTAGTGGCTACCGATGGTGATGGTGTTTCTGAAGTTAATTTTCAAATTTGGAAAAACACCAGCAAACTCAACCCCGAAGTTTGGCTTCGACCAAGATAAAAACCGTTTATCGTTATTTGTTATTGATCAATACCGATAACCTAAATAACGTGCTAACTTATCCCATTAAAAATGTCAACCCAACTTTCCTCCCTTGAAATAAAGCGTATCACGACGCACATCATTCAGGAAATGAAAAATCGGGGCGAAAAAATATCCGCCCTCACTGCTTACGATTATTCGATGGCGCGCATCGTGGATGCTGCCGGTATTGATATTATCTTAGTGGGTGATTCTGCCTCCAACGTGATCGCGGGCCACGAAACCACCCTTCCTATTACACTCGACCAAATGATCTACCATGCTCAGGGCGTAGTACGCGCCGTAAAACGGGCTTTTGTGGTAGTAGATTTGCCGTTTGGCTCGTATCAGGGAAACTCACGCGCCGCGCTTGATTCAGCCATCCGAATCATGAAAGAATCGGGAGCGCACGCCGTCAAGCTCGAAGGCGGCCTTGAAATAAAAGATTCTATTATCCGGATATTGAGTGCAGGCGTACCCGTGATGGGTCACTTAGGGCTTACCCCCCAATCCATTTACAAATTCGGTACTTATACCGTTCGCGCCAAAGAAGAAGCGGAAGCTGAAAAGCTATTGCAGGATGCCAAATTGTTGGATGAGATCGGTTGTTTCGGAATGGTGCTGGAAAAAATTCCTTCCAGTCTCACCAAGCAGGTTTCAGAAAGCGTCAGCATCCCTACCATCGGCATTGGCGCAGGGCCTCATGCCGACGGGCAAATTCTGGTGCTGCATGATATGCTCGGCATTACCAAAGAATTTAAACCGCGTTTTTTGCGGCGATATGCCGACCTGCACAGCATAATGACCGACGCCGTTGGTCATTATGTGAAAGATGTAAAAGCCAACGATTTTCCGAATGAAAAAGAGTCGTACTGAACCATCAATAGGGGTTCTCCGTTAAACTTTAATTGCTTCTAATGAGCAACTCATGGCAGGAAGACTGCTGTTAACCATTAATTTTTGATTCCAATGGCCAAGCCATTTCACGTAGTATACGAAGACAATCACCTTATCATTGTCAACAAATCCGCCGGAATTCTCGTACAGGGTGATTCCACGGGCGATGTTCCTTTATTGGACCTGGTGAAAGATTACATTAAAGATAAATACGAAAAACCCGGTGATGTATTTTTAGGAACGGTTCACCGCATTGATCGGCCGGTAAGCGGCCTGGTGGTATTTGCCCGCACCTCCAAAGCCCTTGAACGCATGAACGAAATTTTTCGTAAACGCGATGTTCAGAAAACATATTGGGCGGTAGTTCGCCGACGTCCTCCCAAAAAACAGGATAAACTTGTCAGTTGGCTGGTCAAAGATGAAAACAAAAATGTAGTTTCCGCCTACGATTATCCGGCAACTAATTCTCAAAAAGCAGAACTTACGTATCGCCTCTTGGGTGAAGTCAACAAACATTATCTATTGGAAGTAAGTCCACTGACCGGACGTCCGCACCAGATCAGGGTACAATTGGCGCAAATTGGTTGTCCGATACGGGGCGATGTAAAATACGGTTCGCCAAAACCCAATCACGACGGAAGCATTAATTTGCACGCGCGGCGGTTATTTTTTACGCATCCGGTGAAAAAAGAATCCATTTTATGTCGGGCATCTTTGCCGAATGATCCATTTTGGGAAGAGTTTTTGGATTTAGATCCGGAAGAGATCGGGCCTGAACATTTAGCGTTTTTGCACGAATAATACGCAAATCCATCCAAGAATAATTCCCGGATATCGCATAATTATCAAATGACTTGGATCACTAAACTCAAAAGCCGTTGGGGAGTAAAAAACACTTGGCAAGTAGTCATCATACTACTTGTCTTTGCCTGTACAGGATTTACAGTAATGTATACGAAGCGATGGCTCACCCAATGGCTGTCTATTGAAAGCGCATGGGCAAAATGGACGTTCAGTATATTGGTCATATTGCCCCTTTATCAAGTCATCCTCTTATTATATGGATGGCTCTTCGGACAATTTCAATTCTTTTGGGGCTTCGAGCAAAAAATGTTCAGGCGCCTGATAAACATATTTTCTCGCAAGCACTCATAACTCAGAAGGCTCAACGGTTTTTTCAACCGTCGAAACGTCGGTCCACATTTGTTGGGCCATTTGCTCTACTGTGTTGGCCACCCCTTGCAGGGCTCCGAACACAATACACAGCGGCAAAATAATCGGCAGGAAAATTAGCCACTGGAAAGCCAAATACAGGTTAGGCTTCTTCATCGGGATAGTGTCGTTAATAATGTACAACTGTTTGATTAAAAGTAAAATACCCTTCTTTTAAGCCTTTCCTCAAACAGCGTGCCAAACTCTTTTTATGGGGAAAATTTATTTTCAAAAGAAACATAAAATAATCTTACTATATCAATAAAGTAAAATTATTTACCTTTTTAATCATAAAACGCATATTTATTTTTATTTGTTGCAACATACATATTTTTTCACTAAAATCTAAACGGTGTAAACGTTTTAAGCCCATTTTTTTGTTGTATAAATTGAACGACGTACCCCTCCTATGCAAGATGTAATTCGCCTGTTGCCCGATGCCATTGCTAACCAAATTGCGGCGGGTGAAGTAGTCCAACGCCCGGCTTCAGTTGTAAAGGAGCTGTTGGAAAACTCCATTGATGCACAGGCCAAAAATATTCAGGTAATCATTCGTGACGCCGGACGTACCCTTATTCAAATCATCGACGACGGCGGCGGCATGTCCGAGACAGATGCCCGCATGAGTTTTGAGCGTCATGCTACGTCCAAAATCCGCCATGCCGACGACCTTTTCAGGATTCGAACCATGGGCTTTCGGGGCGAGGCCTTGGCTTCTATAGCGGCCGTAGCTCAAATTGAAATGCGTACTCGCCGCCTTTCCGACGAAATCGGTATTTTGCTTCGTATGGAAGGCTCCGAACTCAAATCTCAGGAATCGGTTGCGTGTTTGCCGGGGACTAACATTCTGGTTAAAAATCTTTTTTTCAACGTTCCCGCCCGACGTAATTTTCTTAAAACCAACTCGGTCGAGATGCGTCATATTCTCGACGAATTTCAACGGGTAGCGTTGGCCCATCCGGAAATAAGTTTTTCACTATATCATAACGATACGGAAGTTTATAATCTCTATGCAGGAAAATTGAGCCGCCGTATCGTAGATATGTTTGGTAAAAATTACCGCGAGCAACTGATTCAATGCCAGGAAGAAACACCCTATGTAACCGTAAAAGGGTATGTTGGAAAACCCGATTTTGCCCGAAAAACCCGTGGTGAGCAGTTTTTCTTTGTAAACGAGCGCTATGTAAAACACGGCTATTTGCACCACGCCGTTTTAGCCGCTTACGAGGCCACCATTTCAGAAGGAAGCCATCCTTTCTACGTATTAATGCTGGACATTGATCCATCTCATATCGACATCAATATCCATCCCACTAAAACGGAAATAAAATTTGACGACGAACGCTCGGTGTATGCACTCTTGATGGCCGCCATTCGTAAAGCCATCAGCATCAATCATTTGTCAAATTCGATTGATTTTGAATCGAATGTCAATTTTCTAAGTCCAATGTCAAGCGCTCGGACTACCGCTCCTCCAAAACCGCAAACTACCGGTTGGGATTCTCCTTCGCCTGCGCTCCCTACCGCTCGCCGCGAAGAAACGAATCTGTCTCATTGGGAAAAACTGTTTGATGGATTTCAAAAACCCGATCCAACTTCTGTACAGGCAACCTTGGATTTAGGAGAAAAAGAGGATATTCCGGACAATGTTGTGCCTACCCTTGGCAGCCGCGCGAATGTAATGAATGCGGAAGATGAAGATATAAAAAATCGTCGTCTGGCGGTGCAGATCCAGAATAGATATGTGGTTTCTGCTGTTAAATCGGGTATGATGCTCATTGACCAACGAGCTGCTTATGAACGAGTGCTATATGACCGTTATTTGAAACAATTGGAGAATCAAACTGCCGCTTCGCAGCAACTTCTTTTTCCGGCGACAGTCCGACTACCTCAGGCAGATATTCCGATCATTCTTGAAATGCGCGAAGAAATTACTGCGCTGGGTTTTGATTTTGATGCATTAGGCCCCGATACGCTCGTGGTAAGAAGCCTGCCAAGCGACCTGCCAAGTGAAAATATTCAGCAACTGTTTGAAGAATTGACGGAGCAGTTAAATCATAGCTATGCCGATCTCCGGCTTAATCGCGCCGAAACCACGGCACGAACGCTGGCGCGGCGTTTTGCTTTCCGTTATTTGGTACGCCTTTCCTCTGACGAAATAGAAAAATTGATCAATCAACTTTTTATTTCTTCAAATCCAAATTATACGCCCGGCGGCGAACCCATTTTTGTTATTTTATCGTTAGACAAAATAGCTCATTTATTTAAGAATTAATAAGGGATCAACGGTTGGAAAATCAGAAGTTAAGGAATCAGCAGCCATATTCTCTTAACGGTTGTCATTTTCATTTAACCCTTACTTTATATACTTTCGTTTCTAATTAATCTGTGCTTGTATGTTCAACATTACTCCGATTGTACGGAATTTATTAATTCTTAACGTCGTCATTTTTTTACTCCAAGACCTTAGCCCCAATATTGTTAATTGGTTTGCGTTGCATCCCGTCATGAGTGACGGCTTTAAGCCGCACCAATTTGTGACCTACATGTTTTTGCATGGCAATTTCGGGCATTTATTCAGCAACATGCTTGGCCTTTTCTTCTTTGGCCCTTTACTTGAACAGCATGTGCTTGGTACCAAACGCTTTATTATTTTTTATTTTGTTACCGGTATTGGGGCAGGCTTTTTATATGCGATCATCAATTACATTGAAATGTACCAACTCGGTCACGCAGTTGATCTGTACGTTCAATTTCCCTCTCCTGACGCGTTTTTAGATTTCGTCACACGATTTGCGCCCGATTTTAAACAAGGCGCTTTAAATTTTTTGAATGATTTTGAAGACCAACCGAAGAATTTATCGTATATAAATGAAAGCGTCGGATTTGTGAAAAGGCTGTATCAGGAGCGATTGGGCGTACCTATGTTGGGCGCTTCCGGGGCAATTTTCGGTATTATTGCCGCATTCGGGCTTATTTTCCCAAATATGGAAATGATGCTGTTGTTTTTCCCAATCCCTATCAAAGCCAAATATTTCGTTACATTTTACGCTTTGTATGAATTATACGCGGGGGTTTACATTAAAGATTCGGGAGTGGCGCATTTTGCCCATATCGGAGGCATGATTTTTGCGTATATATTGCTGAAGGTGTGGAGAGTGAAGCGAATGTATTGATTTGCGTTTTTGTGAACTTTTACCTAACTTTCGTTAAAAAAACAGCAATAAAAAGCATTAAAGCTTGTTTAGACACTATTATTAACTAACCAATAAACATTAACAACCAAAAGGCATGGGCAGCATTTTTGACGATGTTAAGGGGGAGTTTTCGAAGACCAACAATGCGGTTGTTAAACTCATACTATTGAATTTGTTCGTCTTTGTGACGGTCATTGTTCTGTACATTATTTTTACTTTTGGCCAATACCCTTTCTACTATGATTGGGTGATGGAACAATTACGGCTTCCCGCCGATTTCAACGCCTTTTTGCACAAACCTTGGACGTTGCTTACCAACTTCTTTGTCCATCAGGGCCCTTTTCATATTTTCTTCAATATGCTCTCTCTTTACTGGTTTGGGCAGGTTTTGGAAGAATACCTCGGAAGTCGTCGGTTGGTTGCCCTTTACTTATTAGGCGGACTCGGAGGAGGTTTACTGTTTTTAGCGATGTACAATACGCTGCCTTACTTTCAGAGTGAATTAGTCAATACAACGCTGGTTGGGGCTTCAGGCGCTATTTTTGCAGTAATTTTGGGTGCGGCTACGCTCCTGCCCGATCATACGTTCTTTGTGTTTTTGATCGGTCCTGTAAAACTTAAGTATATAGCTGCTTTGTGCATTATCATTTCTATGGCACAATTGGTAGGCCCCAATGCCGGTGGCAACGTGGCGCATATAGCGGGGGCAATGATAGGCTTCGGTTTTATAAAATCACTCAAAAAAGGCCACGATTGGGGCACACCCATCTATGCCATCAATGATTTTTTTCAAAGGCTTTTTACCAGAAGACCAAGTGTACACGTACCGCAGCGCGCCCGTGCCACTACCACTTCAGCCACCCGACACTTTAACTCAAGCAGCGAAAACTCGGCTATTTTAATACCAAATCAAGACGAGATCGACGCTATTCTGGACAAAATATCGAAGTCAGGCTACGAAAGTCTGACGCGGGAGGAGAAACAAAAATTATACAAAGCAAGTCAGCAATAACAGGTTCAGAGGAGGAATAGGTAAACTTTTGATAAGTTGAGTTTCTTTTTCGTACTTTTGCCAAACACTTTCGTTAGCACGCCGGTTATAGTACTACTGTTTGTTTCAAGCTGTTAAATGATGCTCATCACTCCAGGTAAACTACTTTCGCAACTCCATACGCCCGAAGACCTGCGTAAGTTAGACTCAGCGTTACTCCCTCAAGTATCCAAAGAACTTCGACAATACATCATTGACTTGGTGTCAGTCTACGGCGGTCACTTTGGTTCCAGCCTAGGAGTTGTCGAATTGACCGTTGCATTACACTACGTTTTCAATACGCCCGCAGACCAGCTGGTATGGGATGTAGGCCATCAAGCCTATGGCCACAAGATCCTTACAGGAAGGCGGGATAATTTTTATACCAATCGTCTGTACGGCGGCATTTCGGGATTTCCCAAACGCAAAGAAAGCCCTTATGATTCTTTTGGCGTGGGGCACTCTTCCACCTCTATTTCGGCAGCACTCGGAATGGCCGTTGGGGCGCAGTTGAACGGTGCCAAGAACCAACAATCCATTGCCGTTATCGGCGACGGTGCTATGACGGGCGGAATGGCGTTTGAAGCTATGAATCACGCCGGGGCGCTTGATAACACCAACCTGCTCATTATTCTCAATGACAATTGTATGAGTATCGACCCCAACGTTGGGGCGTTGAAAGAATATTTGACCGATATTACCACTTCACATACCTATAATCGCGTCAAAGAAGAAGTTTGGAACCTGCTGGGCAAGATGAGTCAATTCGGCAAAAATGCCCGTGAGGTCGTTTCAAGGGTGGAAGATGGCCTCAAAGCAACATTGCTGCGCCAAAGCAATTTATTTGAATCACTCAATCTGCGCTATTTTGGCCCTATTGACGGCCACGATGTCGATCATCTGGTACACGTTCTCAATGATCTTAAAAATATTCCCGGCCCTAAATTGCTTCACTGCGTAACGGTCAAAGGGAAAGGATTTGCTCCCGCCGAAAAAGACCAAACCAAGTGGCATTCGCCCGGCAAGTTTGATAAAATTACGGGAGAGATCTTCAAAAAAGTATACGAAAAACCCCAACCTCCCAAATACCAGGATGTATTTGGAAACACGTTGGTAGAGTTGGCGGAACAAAACGAAAAAATTGTCGGCGTAACTCCTGCTATGCCGTCGGGCTCGTCGCTCAATATCATGATGAAGGCTATGCCTGATCGCGCATTTGACGTGGGCATTGCGGAACAACACGCTGTGACATTCTCAGCGGGGATGGCTACCCAAGGTTCTGTGGTTTATTGCAATATTTACAGCACGTTCATGCAAAGAGCCTATGACCAAGTCATTCACGACGTGTGTATTCAGGAAGTGCCCGTTATCTTTTGTTTAGACCGGGCAGGATTTGCCGGCGCTGACGGGCCAACCCACCACGGAGCCTACGACATTGCCTACATGCGTTGTATTCCAAACATGGTGGTTTCGGCCCCTATGAACGAACAGGAGCTTCGCAATTTGATGTACACTGCTCAGTTGGCAGAAACGCAAAAATCGAAAAAAGCCTTTACCATCCGCTATCCGCGCGGCGAGGGTGTGATGCCTCAGTGGAAAACACCTTTTGAAAAAATTGAGATCGGCAAAGGCCGTAAAGTTCGTGCCGGCGAAGACATCGCGATTTTGACCATTGGACATATCGGTAATTACGCCGTCAGTTCCTGCGCCATGCTTGAGTTGGAAGGTATCAGCGCTGCCCATTATGATATGCGATTTGTGAAACCATTGGATGAAGCCTTATTGCACGAAGTTTTCCGGAAATTTGATAAGGTCATCACCGTAGAAGATGGCTGCCTGCCGGGAGGAATGGGAAGTGCGGTATTGGAATTTATGGCTGAAAACGGCTATCATGCTAAGCTCAAGCGTTTAGGCATCCCTGACCGTATTGTAGAACACGGCGAACAACTTGAACTGCACCGGGAATGTGGCTTTGATCCTGAAGGTATTGCCCGTGCTGCCCGTGAAATGATGGCAGTACCTGCGATTGTGTAATACTTACTTCTAACTATATTTCTACCAAAAGTGCCTTTGTTGAGTTCAACAAAGGCACTTTTGGTTTTTAAGCTTTCTGATTCTCTGTCAACTTTTAAGAAGTTGAGCAAAAGTTGTTGGGTTTTATAAGATAGGTATTGCTCTAACGATCGAATCGGAGGGTACGCCGGTCAGGTTGTGAGCAACCTGACGCACTCCTTGTATTCCTGTGCGTCGGGTTGCTCACAATCCGACTCGACCATGTGGCCGTTAACCGGCGAAAGACCTGCCATTTCAAATACTCTAAAATTTATACTTAAGCACTTAATGCATTAAAAGCATGAATTATAACGAAATCACAGGGTATTTAGGATGTTACCGGCAGTTTTTCCCTTGTTTACTCCCTTATTTTTCATTTTTTCCCTAATTTGTGGCAGAATCGAATGCTTTACCTTACTAACCCTAAATCGTTATGCTTATTCCATCTAAAATACCGGTCGCTTTTGAAAGTGAAACTTTCAAAAGCAAGGTTTTTGAACTTTAACCTAACTTTTCTATACCCAAACACTTCATGAAACTAAACATTACTACCAAAATTGTTATTGGCTTTGTATTAGGCGTTATCATCGGTCAGATTCTGCACAGTACCATGACTCCCGAAGAAGCTACCGAAGTCGCCAAAAAATTTCAAATTCTCAGTAAGGTCTTCCTCAAATTAATTAAAATGATCGTCGGCCCCTTGGTGTTTTGCACCTTGGTCGTAGGTGTTGCCAAACTCGGCGATTTTAAGGTTGTGGGTAGAATCGGTATTAAAACATTACTTTATTTCTACTTTGCCACCATTCTTTCACTGATCGTCGGCTTGGTAGTTGTCAACATCACCCGTCCCGGCGAAGTACAGCAATGGCCTCGTCCCGCTGCCGGAACGGATACGGGGGTATCGGGCAAAGCCATGAAAACCGTCGAAGACTTCATTCTGCATATATTCCCCGACAGTTTTTTCAAAGCTTTATCCGAAAACGAGATCCTGCAAATCGTGGTATTCTCGCTGTTTTTTGGAATTGCGTTGGGTGCCGTTGGTGAACACGGCAAAAAATTGATAAAGGTCATTGACAGCTTAGCGGAAGTAGTTTTTAAAATCGTAGGGTATGTGATGCAATTGGCTCCTTTCGCCGTACTTGGTGCCATGACGGGCGTTGTAGCCATGAAAGGGCTCGAAATCCTTATTTCCTATGCTTACTTAATGGTATGTTTCTTTGGCGGTTTGATCTTCTTTGTTTTCGGTATTCTGTGGGCTATCTGCTTGGTGATGCGCATTCCATATCTAAAATTGTTGTCTCACATCAAAGATTCCATGATTTTGACCTTTAGCACGGCGAGTTCGGAGGCTTCTTTGCCGCAGCAAATTACGGCGTTGGAAAAATTCGGATGCAGCAAGCGTATCATCGGCTTTGTGCTGCCGCTTGGTTATTCTTTCAACTTGGACGGCTCTATGATGTACATGACCTTCGCCACCGGTTTTATTGCACAGGCATACGGCATACCACTTTCCATTGAACAGCAGATTGCGATGTTGCTCACGTTAATGATTACGTCCAAAGGAATCGCGGGTGTACCGAGAGCATCTTTGGTGGTTATTGCCGGAACATTGGCGCAGTTTGATTTGCCCGTTGAGGGGCTTGCCTTGCTTATCGGAGTAGATCCTTTTCTGGATATGGGACGGTCGGCTACTTCTGTTGCGGGTAATGCCGTTGCAACAGCAGTTATTTCTAAACTGGAGGGTGAATACATTGAAAGCTAAAAGTTATAATTTTTTCACAACTAATTGGTTTTCACCAAAATTTAATCCGTGACCTCTTGACTGTTTGCATGAAAAGAAGTAGGTTCGGTAAAATTTTTCTAAACCACTTTTTTTCACTAAACCTTCTTAATCTAATGCAAAAAGCCGACGCTCTCCAACGTTTTGTAGCTGCCTTTATTGACGGTATTGTGGGGTATCTCCCTGCCTGGATTTTAGCTTTTATTTCTTTTAAACTGTTTTTTGTGGGGTATCTGATTGCCATCGCTTATTTATTGACCAAAGATGCAATTCCTGCAACAAGCGGTTTTTTTGGCGGACAAAGCGTTGGTAAAAAATTGATGAAAATTAAAGTCATTAAAGAAGATACAGGCCAAGGTATTGAGGGAGATTGGGGCGCGTCTATTGTACGTCAGGTTTCACTGTTGATTCCTCTTTTCGGTTTTGTGGATGCGCTTATGGTATTTGGTGATGAAAGAAAACGCTTTGGTGACAAATGGGCTAATACGATTGTCGTAAAAGAGTAATCTATTTTTGCATATAGCAATTTAAAAAGCCACTTATCCTCCGGGAAGTGGCTTTTTTATTGATTTGCTTTAGCTAGAGACCTCCAGGAAGTCATTAATAAATCATTAACATGTTGCCAATCAGCTTCAGTGATCGTGTCTCCTTTTTGGTCACGAAAAAACATGGCTTCTGTTCGAATTCGACCGTACTCTCTGCATTTTTCAACGGGCACATGGTAAATCTCAGCAGCAATTTCGGCCTGTAATTCAGCCCACTCTTCAGGAGGGTGCTGCTCACGGTAACGGCGAATGATCCACCATTCCAATTCCCGGCGAGCGGTTTTGTTTACGTCAAACGACCTATCGCTCAGCGTATTTATTCCTCCGTAAAAGGCTTCCAGATCAGGCAACGCCCGGTCGTAATCCCGACGGTTTTTTCCATCTTTAAACACAAACGCCGCCTTTGCCGCGTGGTATGATAGCCTAAACGAACGCCAAAACGGCGCTTTTACCTGTTGCCGCAGCAATTCTGCCGACTGCCAAAATAATTTCAGTGGCTTTTTTTCATAATAGGAACGCCACATTGCCGCATCAAGCAGTGCTACGCCTTTGGGGTCAAATTCGCGCAAATCATGTTTCTGAGGGTAATACACATCAAAAAGTATCCAACCCGCAAGCAACAAATAAATGACGGAAAAGGTAATACGTTTCATGGAATGCAGAGAAAAGGTAAAAGAGCCTTCAACCTATATTTACACCGCTAATGCACGAATTGGATTTATACCTTCCTTAAATTTTACTATTTTTTCGTGGTACAGGCTCAAAAAAACAGGGTGTTGAATAGAAAATACGCAACACCCTGTTTTCAAAAAATTTCTCCGCTTATACCATTGCTCCCGCCCGCTCCAATAGCTTCTTGGTGGCTTTGATCCCGTCGTATTCCGACGTTACGTTTCCTTCGTATTCAATGCCGATAATTCCTCTAAAACCGGCATCTTTGACGATTTTGAGCAATCGGGCATAGTCCATTTTAGCTTCGTTGCCCTTTTCGTCAAAATCGTTGGTTTTGGCGCTTACTCCTTTGGCAAACGCCATCAATTCCTGCACACCTTTGTAAGGATCATATTCTTCTACGCACTTACCGCCCCATTCGCTGTTATCGCTGCGCTTTATACAGAAATTACCGAAATCAGGCAATGTGCCCACATTTTTCATGTTGACCTGTTTCATTACGCCCGTCAACCATTGTCCGTCGGAAGAATAACCACCGTGGTTTTCGACAATTACATTGATACCTACGGGTGCCGCAAATTCACCTAACTTTCCTAAGCCTTCTACGGCGGCTTTGGCTACTTCTTCGGCAGAGCCTTTCCCGAATGAATTTACACGGATGGTTTTGCAACCCAAATATTTAGCACATTCCACCCATTTCTTGTGATTGTCTACCGCTTTGTTACGCACTGCCGCATCGGTTTCGGCCAGACCTCCTTCCCCGTCAATCATGATAAGGTGATTTTTGATGTCATTGTCTTTGCAACGCGTCAATAGGTCATTGAGATATGCCGTGTCTTTTGCTTTGTCTTTAAACATCTGATTGACGTATTCCACAATGCCTATTCCGAACTCTTTGCGAGCCACTACGGGAAAATCTAAGTTAGTCAGTTTCTTTTCGTTGAAAATGGTTTTATGCAACGACCACTCGGCCAACGAAATCTCAAACCATAGTTTTTGGGGTTCTGCAAAAGCCAACGCTTCGGGTGCCAAAGCAGCCATACCCGCTACAGCTCCCAAATTTTTAATGAAATTGCGGCGATTATTCATGTGAAAAAGATTGAGGTTTTATAAGAATTATCACTTTGAGCTTCTAATAGCATGTAAAAGTACCTCCATACTATTTCTTAATTCAGCCTGACCGGCTTTTATATCCTGCTGAAGATTTACAATTCTACCGGTATGCGCATCTACTTTAGTTTCCAGTCTATCTACTTTAGTTTCTAATCTGTCTACTTTAGTTTCCAAGGATGAAACCGCTACTTTCACTCCGGCAATATCAATAGAATTAGAAGCCACTTTAAGGCTTAAATGCGCTACTTCTTCCGCAATTCTATCCTGCTTTACAAGAATTTCAGATACAATTTCTTCTAATTGCGATAGACGTTCTTTTTCAGTCATTAGTTAAAATAATTTTAACGCAAATAACAAAAGAAAATAATCAAAGGCAAAATCTACTTTTTCCCCACATAACGCTCAAAAAACTCATAGATACGCAGCATACGATCAATGCGCTGGCGCGGATTACCGGTTCGGCTTAATTCGTGCGTAGCGCCCGGCATACGTACATATTCCACTTCCCGTCCCATAATTTTCAGTGATTTATACATCATTTCGCTCTGAATAACGCCCGTGCGCAGGTCACTTTCGCCGTGCTTGATGAGAAACGGCGTTCTTATTTTATCAACGAACGTGTAAGGCGAATTCGCATCCATTGATGCTCTGGCTTCGGCTTCCCAGGGGTATCCGCCAAAATAACCCGGCACCAAACGCCAGGCGTTGGCTTCACCCATAAACGTTGTCAGTTCATACACACCGCGTTGCGCAAAAGCGGCTTTAAAGCGATAATCGTGCGCAATGATCCACGCCGTGAGATAACCGGCATACGAGCCTCCCGTGATCACCTGGCGTGCCGTATCGGCCCATGCTTCTTTAGCCGCATCAGAACAGGCCCGCAATACATCGTCAGCCGGTCCGGTTCCCCAATCACGGTAGTTGGCTTTCATGAATTCAACCCCATATCCTCCCGAGCCACGCGGATTGGCATATACTACGCCGTAACCTTGTGCACAGAAGAATTGATGCTCATGCCACATCGATGCTTCTCCCGGGCCCCACATGGCCGTTGGGCCGCCGTGCATGTTGAGCAACAACGGGTATTTTTTGCCTGTTTCCAAAAACGTCGGTTTCATGATCCAGTACTCGATCGTTTGGCCCTTTGCATTTTTGAAGGTACGTTTTTCAGGCATACTCAACGCCTTTTTGCTAACCCAATCGTTGTGCGAAGACAGCTTAACGGCATTTTTTGCCAATACATCGGCCTGATACAATTCGGAAGGATTTACTACTTCGGTTTTGGAAAAAATCACTTTGTTGGGAAGTATATCAAAATCAGTGACACCGCTGTCAAAGTCAGACAATTGCTCAACTTTATCAATGGTGGGTACCGCTCTGAAAAGCGGTGTACCGCCATTGGATGGAGCCGTAAAATACACGTAATCAACTTTTCCTACTTCCTTTTTATTTTTTGGAAAAGTCAGCGTGACCCATTTCATATTGCTGAACGAACGGTCAAACGGATTGACCGTATATTTAGCCCCTGCAGTTTTGAGATTCAGAAAACCTAAATGTCCCTGATCAAGCGAAGAAGGTTTCACAGGTGCCTGTGAGGTAGTAAACGCCAACCATTGCCCATCGGGCGACGGAGTCGGTTGCCCGAAATTCTTTCCTTTTTCTACCAAAACGGTACGCATACCGCTGCCATCGGCATTCATGATGCAAATACGGCTTTCTGCATCGCGGTCAGGGTGAAGCAGGCTATCGACGCGAGTGGTGAACCAGATATGTTTGCCATCGCCCGACCAAGCCGCGCCCGTATAAGAGTAAAATCCTTTAGTAAGCGGCGTGGGTTTTGCGCCTTCTTTGACGTCAATGACCAATAAGTGGCTGAAATTTAATTCCTGTCCCGCAGAGGCTTCGCCCTGAAAATTGAGGCGATTGATCACTTTTGCTTTTTTATCTTCCACATCTTTGTCCAGGTAAGCTCTGATTTCTTCAATGGTACCGTCAGGATTGGGTTTGGCAGTGTTTTTCTTTAGAAATTCATTTTTAGCAAAACCCGCTTTTTCCAAACTCCACGCCGGTCCTGCTTTGGTGGGGTTTAAAGTAGAATCGGTCATTAAAGCAGAAAAGGCCGGGGTCGTTGAAAACAGTATTTGGCGTCCATCCGGTGAGAATTGAGGGCCCGAAGCGCCATGTTTGTAATCGGTCAACTGCCATGCCTCTCCCCCATCCAGCGGCATGATGAATACCTGAGCTTTACCTTTTACTGCTCTCACAAAAGCAACGGTTTTCCCGTCCGGGCTCCAAGTGGGTTGGCCGGCACTTTCTGATCCGCGCGTAATGGCACGGGGTGGAGTTTTGGTTTCCAAATCCACCAACCAAATATGCGTACGGTAGTCGTAATCAAGCGCTTCCGTTGCAGGTTCAAGCGTTGTTAAGGTGTAAACGGCCTGCTTTCCGGTGGGCGAAATGGCAATGCCTCCAACTTGCTTAATACGTGTCAGGTCAGAGGCTACGATTTTTTCTTTGGTTTGGGAAAAACTACTGAAGGAATAACAGAAAAGAGCCGTTGACAGAAAAGTTGCTCTCGTTAGGTTAGTAAAAAACATCATCTTAAAGGGTTTGTTGATTTTACCTCTAAAGTAAGCACTTTCGCGGATTTGTCAATAATCAACCGTTTTTCGCGTTACCTTTGTACCCTCATAAGACGTAGTTTACATAGAAACCGGATTACCATGCGAAACGTAAAAGTTGGCCTTGTACAAATGAGTTGTACCGCTGATGTTGACCATAATGTAGAGAAAGCCATTGCCAAAATTCGCGAAGCGGCGGCGCAGGGAGCGCAGATCGTTTGCCTACAGGAATTATTTAAATCGCTCTATTTCTGCGATGTAGAAGACCACGCCAATTTTAATTTGGGAGAAGCCATTCCCGGCCCGACAACCGAACTTTTTGGCGATTTGGCCAAAGAATTGGGGATTGTGATCATTGCTTCATTGTTTGAAAAACGCGCGCCCGGCCTTTATCATAATACCACGGCCGTATTGGATGCGGACGGTAGTTATCTGGGAAAATACCGCAAAATGCACATTCCCGATGATCCGGGTTACTACGAAAAATTTTATTTCACGCCCGGAGATTTGGGCTATAAAGTATTCAATACCAAATTCGGGAAATTGGGCATCCTGATTTGTTGGGATCAATGGTACCCGGAAGCAGCTCGGATCACGAGTTTAATGGGAGCCGAAATTCTGTTTTATCCTACCGCCATCGGTTGGGATACAAATGAACAGGATTCCGCTACTAATGAAGAACAATACAACGCCTGGCAAACCATCCAGCGCAGTCATTCTGTGGCTAATGGGGTCTATGTGGTATCAGTCAATCGAGTAGGACGCGAAGCAGATCAACAGTTTTGGGGTGGATCGTTTGTGTCAAATCCTTTCGGAAGTTTGCTGTACTTGGCGTCTCACGACAAAGAAGAAGTAAAAGTGGTCGAGTTGGATCTGGATAAAACTGAATATTATCGCACCACTTGGCCCTATCTCCGCGACCGCCGCATTGACAGTTACCAACCCATTACAAAGCGTTTGATCGACGAATAGAAAATGGCTTTAAAAATAACTGAACCTAGGCATCCCGATATAGTGGCAAAAGAGTTAAATGATGTGAATCAGCTGCTTATACAACATTCCGAAATGTTAGAGAAGCATTCTACCGATTCTTTATTACGACTCTCTTTCCAACAGTTTGAACATCGTAAACGTCAACTATTAAAAGAGTTTCATTTAAATGACCTGTCAAAATTTCAGGGTATTTAAAATAAAGGTCAAGGACTTAGAGAAGCACTCTTCCGACGGTTCTGAATTGTCGGAAGGGTATCGTCTTGAACGTCGACGTTGAAATACAGTCTGACGTTCAAGACCGGACTATCTTTATTATTTATGTCTTTCCTTCAATACATCCACAATGTCGTCCAGATCCATTCCGCGTTGTTCGAGTAGAATCAGGTAATGGAAAAGCAGATCGGCAGCTTCGTTTTTGAAAAGATGATCGTTGGTATCTTTGGCTTCGATCACCAATTCAACAGCTTCTTCACCCACTTTTTGGGCGATTTTATTAACCCCTTTTTTGAACAATTTGCTCGTATACGATGATTCCGAAGGATTGTTTTTGCGTTCGCGAATAATTTCCTTTTGCAAATAATTCAGGAAAGGAGCTTTCCCTTCATTCTTTTCAAAAAAGCAGGTATCAGCACCCGTATGGCAGGTAGGCCCAATGGGATGGGCTTTGATCAGAATGGTGTCTTGGTCGCAATCCACCAGAATAGTTTTAACCTCTAAGAAATTGCCGGATGTTTCGCCTTTGGTCCACAAACGCTGTTTGCTGCGGCTAAAAAAAGTAACCACTTTTTCGGCTTCGGTTTTGGCCAAAGCCTCTTCATTCATATATCCCAACATCAGCACTTTGCCCGTTTCGTGGTCCTGAACCACGGCAGGCACTAAACCATCCGGGGATTTTTCAAAATTGATCTGCATACATTAATGGTGACGTTAGATACTGAACGATGGACATTAGATCGGATTATTTCCATTATCTAACATCCATCGTCCACTGTATAACCTCTATTTTCTAAAAAAATTAATTGCCAAAACTAGCATATAAGCGAACGTCATCAAGCATGATTTCGTCGCCACACATGATGACCAATCGCTCAATAACGTTGCGTAATTCTCGAACATTTCCGGTCCAAGGCAACGACTTCAGGTATTGCATGGCATCAGGAAGGATGGACTTAGCAAAGCCGCCGTATTCCTGCGAAATATCATACAGAAATTTATCGGCCAACAGCCCGATGTCTTCCCGGCGCTCCGACAATGGCGGAACGTGGATAGGAATAACGTTGAGACGATGGTATAAATCTTCGCGAAAACCGCCTTCCGCGATCTCGCGTTTCAGGTCTTTATTCGTCGCGGCAATCACTCGTACGTTGATTTTGATCTCTTTATCGCCACCCACGCGTGTGATTTTGCTTTCCTGCAATGCACGCAACACTTTTGCCTGAGCAGAAAGACTCATATCTCCGATCTCATCCAGAAAAAGCGTTCCGCCATCTGATTGTTCGAATTTTCCGATGCGCTGTTTTACCGCTCCGGTAAATGCCCCTTTTTCGTACCCAAACAACTCACTTTCAATCAGCTCACTGGGTATCGCTGCGCAGTTCACTTCGATCAACGGTTTATTGGCGCGGTTGCTTTTTTCATGAATTTGCTTAGCAACCATCTCTTTTCCGGAACCGTTGGCTCCTGTGATCAACACCCTTGCTTCGGTTGGCGCTACGCGATCAATGGTATCTTTTACTTTTCGGATGGGGGCTGATTCGCCCACTATCTCGTTGATTTTAAAAATTCGTTTTTTCAGGTCAACGGTTTCTGCCACCAATTTCGACTTTTCAATGGCATTGCGAACCGAGACCAATAAACGGTTCAGATCCGGAGGTTTGGTGATAAAATCATACGCCCCTCTTTTGGTAGCTTCGACGGCATTTTCTATGTTACCAAAGGCCGATACCATGATAAATTGCGTCGATCGCCCGGCTTCTCCTGCTTTCAGGAGAACTTCGAGTCCTTCCAATTTGGGCATTCGGATGTCACATAGTGCAACATCATAGGAATTTTTCAAAATCATATTGAGGCCCTCTTCACCATCTTTGGCTTCTTCGACCTCATAACCTTCATATTCTAATATATCCCGCAAAGCTGCCCGGATACTTTTTTCGTCATCCACAATTAGGATTCTAGCCATCAGTAGTAAAAAAGTTAACCGTTAATTGTTAGCTGTTAATCAAAAAAGCAGCGCATATAATGCTTTCATACTTACCGATTAATCCTTAACAACTCCTTATACAAAAGCACTTGAATGGGCAAATTTAATAAACCCATGGCGGAAATTACGCGAAAGAATTGAGCTTTTACAAATATTTTAGCTTTATCTCTGCTATTTCTATCTTATTCGAAGACATATCCGTACTGTTTCGTGATTTTTTTCTTTTTCATCTTCTTAGCAGTCATACTCATTCTCACATCTTTGATGGGTCGGTCGGCCTGATTTTTGGGTTGATGCGCAATGCTGTCTACCACTGACAGGCCGCTTATCACCTGCCCGAATACGGTATAACCACCATCCAAATGAGGCGTACCGCCGCTGGTTTTGTAGGTTTCAATTTGTTGCGGCGAAGGCGTTCTCCCACCTCGTTTCAACTGCGCGTCCAGCGTCGCAGCATCCCAAACTCGGCCCTGCACTATATAAAACTGACAGGCAGAAGACTTTTTCTCGGGGTTATTATCACGAGCTGCCGCCAAGGCTCCTTTTTTATGAAATAATTCGGGACGGAATTCTGCCGGAACACGCTCCATATTTCCACCGCCATTGCCTAGCCGTTCGCCGGCTTTGGCTCCTTTTGAACCGGGATCGCCTCCCTGAATCATAAATCCTTCAATGACCCGATGAAACAGCAGGCTATCGTAGAAATGTTCCTGAACAAGTTTCAGAAAATTTTGTTTGTGTAAAGGAGTTTGGTCGTGCAATACCGCCTTCATTTCGCCGTAGTTGGTATTGATGGTAATGAGGTAATCCTTGCGAGACTTTTTTTGAGCCATTGATTGTACACAACTCAGCAGGAGAAATAGTAGACAAAAGCGATTCATTTAGGTATTGGCTTTATTTAATTCACGAAATTGCAATCAAAAAAAACGTTTCCCAAATTTCACATACTCCGTGAACAAACGCAAAATTTTCAATGACCCCGTTTACGGTTTCATCACTATTCCGTCCGACCTCGTTTTTGACCTTATAGAACACCCTTATTTTCAACGCCTCCGGCGTATCAGACAATTAGGTTTGGCCGAGTTGGTGTATCCGGGAGCATTACACACCCGTTTTCACCACGCGCTGGGCGCTATGCATCTGATGTGTCAGGCACTCAATACGTTGCGTGCCAAAGGACACTTGATCTGGGATGCCGAGTGGGAAGCTGCCCAAATTGCCATTTTGTTGCACGACGTAGGGCACGGGCCTTTTTCACACGTACTGGAAAAGACTAT
Source organism: Runella sp. (assembly GCF_965279615.1). NCBI lineage: Bacteria > Pseudomonadati > Bacteroidota > Cytophagia > Cytophagales > Spirosomataceae > Runella > Runella sp. Next base: position 3,441,442 of record NZ_OZ257252.1, read on the forward strand.
TTTTGCCAATACTCCCCACGAATATCTTTCCTTACAGATCATGAAAGAGCTCAACCGCCAACTCAACGGCAGATTGGACTTGGCTATCCAAATGTTTGAAGGAAGTTATCCAAGGCATTTTTTCCACCAACTCATCTCCAGTCAATTGGACATGGACCGGATGGATTATCTTAATAGAGATTGTTTTTTTACGGGCGTGGCAGAAGGAGCCATCGGCACCGACCGCATTATCAAAATGCTCGACGTGGTGGATGATCAATTGGTGGTGGAGTTTAAAGGAATTTTAAGTATCGAAAATTTCCTAAACGCGCGCCGCCTTATGTATTGGCAAGTGTATTTACACAAAACCTCCATTTGCGGAGAGGTAATGCTCATTCAGGCCATTCGACGGGCTCGTGAATTGGTAATGAGCGGAGAAGCGGTTTTTGCACCACCGCATTTTTTATTATTTCTGACCAATACCGTGACTCTCAGCCAATTCGAAGCAGACAGCGCTTATTTTCACGCGTTTACTCAAATTGATGATTATGATATTTGGTCATGTGTGAAGTCATGGGCCGGTCATTTTGACACTGTGCTTTCTTCGATCTGCCAGCGGCTTTTAGACCGAAAATTGTACAAAATCCAGTTTTCAGACGAACCCTTCAATCAAAATCAGTTGTCACAAATTCATCAGCAATTAGTCGCACAAGGTGTGCCCGAAGAGCTGCAATCTTATTTTTTGGTGCAGGGCCAATCAACCAATGCCGCCTATGTTTCGAGCAAAGAGCGCATCCTGATCAAAATGAAAGACAGCAGCGTACGCGATATTGCGGATGCTTCTGATTTACCGACCATTAAGGCGCTCAGTAATATTGTCCGAAAGTATTATGTTTGTTGGATGAAACCTCTAACTTTGCAGTCTTAATTAAGACCGTATGGAATTTACCGTCAAGCAGATAGCCGGACTGCTAGGAGGCGAAATAGAAGGAGATGAAAATCTGATAATCAATCAGTTAGCAAAAATAGAAGAAGGCAAGTCCGGGACTATTTCTTTTTTAGCGAACCTCAAATATGAGCCTTATTTGTACACTACCGAAGCTTCGGCAGTAATTGTTGATAAGCATTTTGAAGTCAGAAAAAAAGTAAACACAACTCTTATTCGGGTTGATAACTCGTATACCGCTTTTACTCAACTTCTTCAGCAGTACGAACAAATCATCAAAGGAACGAAGAAAGGGATAGAGCAACCTTCTCATCTTGGAGAAGGAACTACCGCCGGTGAAGGGCTCTACCTCGGTGCTTTTGCCTATGTTGGAAACAACAGCAAACTTGGCAAAAATGTCAAGATTTTTCCACAGGCCTTCATTGGTGACAACGTCTGTATTGACGACAATACGGTCATTCATTCCGGAGTAAAAATTTATAATAATACCGTTATTGGCAAGAATTGTACTTTCTTTGCCAACGCGGTCATTGGAAGCGACGGTTTTGGTTTTGCTCCTCAACCGGATGGTTCGTATAAAACCATTCCTCAACTTGGCAATGTTGTCATCGAAGACAATGTAAGTATTGGAGCAGGTTCCACCATTGACTGCGCCACCATGGGCTCGACCATCATTCGTGAAGGTGTAAAACTGGATAACCTGGTTCAGGTGGGTCACAATGTGGAAATCGGGAAACATACGGTCATTGCTGCTCAGGCAGGAATAGCCGGATCGACCAAAATCGGCGAAAAGTGTGTGATTGGCGGGCAGGCAGGTTTCAACGGGCACATAGTTGTACCCAATGGCACTAAAGTCGGTGGACAGGCAGGCATAACACGAACGTGGGAACAGGAAGGTTTATCCCTAAACGGAACTCCCGCTTTGGAGATCAAAGACAGTCTGCGTTCGGCAGCTATCTTTCGAAAATTGCCTCAGTTGGAAAAAAGAGTACATGAATTAGAAAAGAAACTCAAAGAAGATAAACAATAGGAATGTTGAACATCAAACAACAAACCATCGAAAAAGCCGTATCGGTATCGGGAGTGGGATTGCATACAGGCGTATCGGCGACCATGACTTTTTTGCCGGCACCCATCAATCACGGCTTTAAATTCCAACGCATTGATTTGGAGGGACAACCCATTATTAATGCCGACGTAGACAACGTGGTGGACGTATCACGCGGGACAACGCTTGAGCAAAGCGGTGCCCGGGTATACACAGTAGAGCACACGTTGGCGGCATTGGTCGGTTTACAGATTGATAACGTACTCATCCAGTTGGATGGCCCGGAGCCTCCGATCATGGATGGAAGCTCCATAAAGTTTGTCGAAGCGCTCCGCTCTGCAGGAATTGAAGAGCAAAACGCCTCTCGCAATTACTTTGAGATCCCTGAACCTGTTCGATACATCAATGCCGAAAAAGACATTGAAATGGTGGCTCTGCCGCTTAACGATTATCGACTGACGGTAATGGTGGATTATAACTCACAAGTTATTAACAGTCAACACGCTTCACTTAACGACCTGACAACCTTTTCGCGGGAGATCGCTTCCTGTCGTACGTTCTGCTTTTTGCATGAACTGGAAGCATTGTACAAAGCCAATCTGATCAAAGGCGGCGATTTGACCAATGCCATTGTCATTGTAGACCGTGATATTGAAGAAGGTGAACTGGATTATCTTTCTCAATTATTGAACAAACCCAAAATCGGGGTCAATAAGAAGGTAGGTATCCTTAACAATATTGACCTGCACTATCCCAACGAAATGGCCCGCCATAAGTTGTTGGATGTAGTAGGGGATCTGGCCTTGGTAGGTCGCCCTATCAAAGCACAAATTTTGGCTGCCCGTCCAGGCCACGCCGCCAACGTAGCACTTGCCAAGAAGATCAAAAAACAGATGGAATCGGCCAAGAGTCATGTGCCTCATTACGATCCTAAAGCAGCTCCGGTCATGGATTTGAAGCGGATTTGTGAATTGTTACCGCACCGTTACCCCTTTTTGATGATCGATAAAATCGTCTATATGGACGAGAACAGCGTGGCAGGTCTCAAAAACGTGACGATGAATGAACCATTTTTCACGGGACACTTTCCAAACAATCCGGTGATGCCGGGCGTTTTACAAATGGAAGCTATGGCTCAAACGGGCGCAATTCTAGCCCTGAGCAGCCAACCTGATCCCGAAAATTATTGGCCGTTTTTGGCCGCCATCGAAAATTGCCGTTTTCGCCGAAACGTTGTTCCCGGCGATACAGTGATCTTTAAATGTGAATTTACCGCACCTATCAAACGTGGAATAGTAAAAATGCACGGTGCCGGCTATGTGGCAGGCCAAATGGTCTGTGAAGCTGACATGACGGCGAGTCTGGTTAGAAAAAGATAATAGGTACAATAAATAGGCAATAAAACAGGATTCTTTAGGCCCCTTTACACTGTAAAAGCTACGAACTCCGCTGAAAAACAGCAACTTGGAATATGATTCATCCATTAGCATATATACATTCAGAAGCTAAAATCGCCCCTAATGTGGAGATTGAGCCTTTTGCCATTGTTCACAAAGACGTTGAGATCGGCGAAGGAAGTTGGATTGGTTCGCACGCGGTCCTCAATGATGGCGCCCGAATTGGTAAAAATTGCAAGATATATCCGGGAGCGGTGATTTCTTCAACACCTCAAGATCTAAAGTTCAAGGGAGAATATACTCTTACCTACATCGGCGACAATACCATTATTCGCGAATACGCTACCATCAGTCGCGGTACGGAAGAGCACTGGAAGACCGAAATCGGCAGCGATTGTCTCATCATGGCATACTCGCACGTAGCGCACGACTGCCGCATCGGCAACAATTGCATCATTGTGAATAACGTGCAAATGGCCGGTCACGTCCACATGGGCGATTGGGCTATTATTGCAGGCTCGAGTTCGGTGCGGCAGTTTGTGAAGATCGGCGCCCACGCCATGATTGCGGGTGGCTCCTTGGTCCGCAAAGATGTTCCGCCATTTACTAAAGCCGCCCGTGAGCCTCTCTCCTACGCGGGCATCAATTCCGTTGGTCTGCGTCGCCGAGGTTTTACCAACGAACAGATCAACGAAATTCAGGAAGTATACCGCTACATTTATCTGCGTGGTTTTAACAATACCGAAGCCCTGGAGCACATTGAATTGGAATTAGTCCCTTCTGCCGAGCGCGACGAAATTGTCAACTTTGTTCGCAATTCCGAAAGAGGAATCATCAAAGCACCGACGAGCACAAGTAACGATAATGGCGATGATTAGATAAGATAATACATTATTTTTTTAAACCCCGCTTTTGACAAGAGTCCAAAAGCGGGGTTTATTTTTACTCAACCAATTCACCTGGCAGGTGATTTTGTTATACCAACATTTTAGCTTCAAAACCAAGTAATTTCCGGGCGCCTCTTCTTTTCTAAGAAAACCCAATTCCCTTCTTCATGAAACGCTTATCCTATCTGTCTGCGCTCGTAATTGCGTTAGCGATGAATCATTTGAGTTTGGCTCAATCTGCAGCTGCTCCTGCTTTCTGGCCCGAAGAGAAAAGCGTTGCGCTCAGTCTCAGCTTTGATGATGCCCGCTTTAGTCAGGTAGATGTAGGAACCAAATTGCTTGATGAGTACGGCGTAAAAGCGACCTTTTTTGTGTTGACCTCAAGTGTGAGTAAACGCCTTGATGCGTGGAAAAAGGCCATTGCAATCGGACATGAAATCGGCAATCACTCTGAAAAACACCCGTGCAGCGGTAATTTTCCGTGGGCAAAACCCAACGCGCTCGAAGAATACACGCTCGAAAAAATGAAAAGCGAATTGGTTCGCACAAATAAAGCGATTGAAGAACAGTTAGGGATTACGCCAAAAGTATTTGCCTACCCCTGTGGCCAAACGTTTGTAGGACGAGGCATCACTACCAAAAGCTATATCCCGGTCATTGCTGAACTGTTTTCGGTAGGCCGTGGCTGGCTCGACGAAGGCCCTAATGACCCTTCTTTCTGCGATATGGCCCAATTGACGGGAATGGAAATGGATAATAAAGATTTTGAACAGCTGTTGCCCATTATCGAAAATGCGAAGAAAACAGGGCATTGGGTAGTGTTGGCCGGTCATGAAGTGGGCGAAACGGGCAATCAAACCACGCGCGCTTCTATGCTGCGGAAGTTGTGCGAATACGCCCAAAATCCTGCCAACGGCGTCTGGATCGCTCCTATCGGAACTATTGCTGAGTACGTTCAGGGAAAAAGAAAGTGATTTCCGGTATCAGATTTTCCTCGTTCGTTCCGGTTCAACTTACCATAAAAGCCGTTTCATCATGCGTTATGTTGCACTCATTTCTTTACTGACGTTTTTTTCGTATCGACAAACCGCTCCTCCGAAGCTTTCAGCCGAGCATCAAAAAGCATTGGAATCGTTACGGGTGATGGAAGGGTTTACCGTGGAAATGGTTACCGCCGAGCCGCTTATTGCCGATCCCGTAGCCATGGAAGTAGATGAAAACGGAGATATGTATGTCGTAGAAATGCACGGCTATCCACTGAACCTGAGCGGTTCGGGTAAGGTAAAATTATTGAAAGATACCAACAACGACGGCTACCCTGATAAAAGCATCGTTTTTGCTGATAATTTGAAATTACCTACGGGAATTATGCGTTGGAAAAACGGCTTCATCGTCACTGATGCACCCGACGTGCTTTACCTGGAAGATACCAATAACGACGGCAAAGCAGATGTCCGTAACAAAATACTGTCGGGTTTTGCGCTGTCCAATCCCCAACATAACCTCAATACTCCGCGCTTTGAGTTAGACAATTGGATCTATCTCGGACACGAAGGGGCCGTAACCCCTTTTGTTTTCAAAAAAGAATTCGGCGACAAAGGCACTGACATTGTTTTTCCCGGCAACCCATCTGCTCCCCATTTAGACCCCAATGCCAACGGGAAAGCTGTACGGTTTAAACCAGATACCTATGAACTCGAAGAATTATCAGGCCGTACACAATACGGTCATACCATGGACGCTTGGGGGCATCATTTCTACACGAGCAATGCTAACCATATTTACCATGAAGTATTGGCGAATAATTACCTGAAAAACAATCCGATACTGCTCGTTCCCAACGCCACACAAAACATCTCCGACCACGGCGAAGCCGCCGAAATATACCCGACCACCGAGACTCCCAATCATCAACTGTTGACCGATGCTGGCGTTATTACGTCTTCCTGCGGCATAACTTGGTACGGAGGCCGTGCCTTTGGAGAAAAATTTGATAACGTAACGTTCATTGCCGAACCTGTGCATAATCTTGTTCATGCCGACATTGTCAAAGACGCTGGATCAAGTTTTATAGCGAGTCGTCTCAACGAAAAATCGGAGTTTTTGGCGTCAAAAGATGCGTGGTTTCGGCCCGTCAATTTTTACGTTGGCCCTGACGGTGCGTTGTATGTCATTGATTATTACCGTCAAATCATAGAACATCCGGAATGGATGTCGGATGAGATTACCCAATCCGGAGCGTTGTACAATGGCACAGATAAGGGGCGGATCTATCGCATTGTTCCCAACAAAGGATTGCCAATGAATTGGTTAGGGAAATTGAACCTCTCTAAGAAATCGGCTACAGAATTGGCAAAATTACTCGACAGTGACAACAGTTGGTACCGCCGCACTGCGCAACGACTGCTGCTGCATCGACAAGCCAAAGAGGCCGTTCCGGCATTGCGCGCACTAATGACCAAAAGCCAACGCCCCGAAGCACAGGCACATGCACTTTGGTTGCTGGACGGAATGAAAAGCATTGAAAAAGACGACATTGTTCAGGCGCTGAGAAACAAAACAGCCGGCGTACGGGAAAACGGTATTCGCGTGGCAGAAAATCGGTTGAACAGTGCTTTCGGGAAAGATTTGATCCCTGAATTGATTGCCCTCCAAAACGACGAAAGCGCCAAAGTTCGTTTTCAGTTGCTGAATACGCTGGGTTTACTAAAATCGGCTGAATCAGAAAAGGCGCGTTTGGAAATTTTAAAAAGAGATATGCACGATCGTTGGGCAGGCCTTGCCGGCATCGCTTCTTTTGCCGGAAAAGAAAACCGGATTTTTGAGGCAGCCATTACGGAATTTACGAAAAGACCAACGCCCGAAACAAGTGAATTCATTTCCAATTTAGCGTCGACTATTTCCGGTGGAGAAAACAAAGCAGGCTTCTCGGAAATGATGCAAAAAATCATGAGTGAAACTCCCGGCACAGATGGCTGGAAGGCCGCAGCACTCAACGGCATCACCAAACGTTGGCAGTATCAAAAAGGGAAAGGGGTATCTCTTTTATCTGAACCCGAAAAAGAAAAGTTGTTAGCCAATTTCTCTTTTGCTGCGTCTTCCGAATTTCGGATAGCTTCATTGAGGTTATTGGAGGTTGCGGGTTTACCTAAAGGTAAATTATTAGAGGAAAAACTGGTGCAGGCTAAAGCGGCAATCAATTCTCTTTCACAGGAAAACAACGTTGACGCATTCAAAGCGCACGCTATTTTTCTGCTTTCAATGTCGAACTCCAATGAGCTAACACCGATGTTCCAACAACTTCTAACTCAAAAAGAACCGGAAATCGTACTGTCGGCAGCGTTGAAAGCATTAGGCAAAACGGCTGATGCTCAGGCTTGCCGGTTTATATTGAAAGAGATTCATCACTTCCCCCCTGCCCTGAAAAAAGAAGCCGTCAATGTTTTTCTGTCAAACCCTGAAAGAATAAATTTACTGCTGAAAGCCATTGAGACAAAAGAGCTGGAAAAGTCGGTATTGGGTTGGCCGCAAATGGTGCGATTAATGAATTATTATGATGTAGCTATTCGAACGTATGCCCGAAAAGTATTAGCTGTAAATGAAGACCGAAAAGCGGTTTTGCAAAATTATATGCAGGCATTGGCACTGAAAGGAAGTCAGCCGAAGGGCCAAGTCGTATTTGAAAAGAACTGCGCTTCCTGCCATCAAATTGAAGGCGTGAAAGGAGTGAACTTTGGCCCTGACCTCTCTACCTTACGAAGCAGGAATGCCACTTCTGTATTGACCGAAATCATTAATCCAAACAATTCGATTGCCGATATGTATGATCTTTGGACGTTGGAACTCAAAAACGGCAGCGTCATTGCAGGTATCATCGCGCAGGAAAATACCAATAACGTATCCATCCGCGAAATGGGCGGCACCGTAAGTGTGATTCAGAAAAAAGACATTGCCAAAATGCAGAAAGCCGAGCAGTCTATTATGCCCAACGGTCTCGAAAATGCCATCAGTATTCAGGAAATGGCAGATTTGATTGCGTTTATTAAAAAGCAGTAATCATGCCGTCGCTCGCGTCCCGCGAGTAACGGCTATTAATAGGCCTCAGGCCTAAACAAAAAAATAGGCTGGAAGCCTATTGATAATAGTTACTCGCGTCTCGCGAGCAACTGCGGTTACCCAAACAATTCACTGGACAAATACCGGTCGCCACGGTCGCATACGATAAAGACGATTACGCCTTCTTCCAGTTCCTGCGCCAGTTGGAGTGCCGAGTGAGCCGCGCCACCGCTGCTCATTCCCGCAAATATTCCTTCGATTTTTGCCAGATCACGCGCTTTTTGAGTCGCCTCCGCCTGCGATACTTCCATTACTCTATCCACCCTCGACGCGTCAAAAATCTTAGGCAAATACTCGATTGGCCACTTTCGTATTCCCGGAATACTGGAGCCATCGGTGGGTTGGCAGCCTACAATTTGAATACCGGGATTTTGTTCTTTCAAATACATGGATGTTCCCATGATGGTGCCTGTCGTTCCCATCGACGACACAAAGTGCGTAATTTGCCCTTCGGTATCTCGCCAAATTTCAGGACCGGTGGTGCGATAATGCGCCAGATAATTGTCGGGATTGGCAAATTGATTTAACATGATGTATCCGCCTTCGGCTACTTTTGCGTCGGCATAGTCGCGGGCCGATTCGATGGTTTCGGTCAATATCACTTTGGCGCCAAAGGCTTCCATGGTCAGCACGCGCTCACGAGTGGAATTTTTGGGCATGGTTAGCTCAATTTCAATGCCATATAGACGCGCGATCATTGCCAACGCAATGCCGGTATTGCCACTCGTGGCTTCGATCAGTTTTATGCCGGGTTTTATTTCATTACGTTCCACTGCCCCTTTGATCATGCTGTAAGCTGCCCGGTCCTTAACGCTGCCGCCGGGATTGTGCCCTTCCAGTTTACCGTATATTTTTACCTTTGGATTGGGATTCATGCGTGTCAGTTCGACAAGAGGAGTATTTCCGACAAAATCTAAGAGAGTTGGCATATTCTGATTTGCGAGCCTTTCGCCGCGGTTGGAATTACATTTACAACTTTAAATTAAGCACATTAAACCATTGATGAGTTCCCATTAATTGGCAAAAATTTACATTCCATTTTTCCACACCGCAAAAGCCCTCTATCTTTGATTCCCGATTTATGATGGACCACTAACCGTCAATTATCAATTTACCGCATGAGTGTTCTTAAAAAATTAGCCGGCGAAACGGCACTTTATGGTGTAAGCAGCATACTGGGCAGGGTCATTTATTGGTTTTTAGTGCCGCTGCATACGTACGTTTTTTTACGGCCGGGAGAGTTATCATCCAATACCGAACTGTTCAGTTGGATCGCGCTGTTCAATGTAATTTATACCTTCGGCATGGAAACGGCTTTTTTCCGGTTTGCCAACCGTTCGCCCCAACACCGTCAGGATTATTTTAACCAAGCACTCACCGCCATTTCGTTGGTGAGCATTGTATTTTCCGGGTTTTTGATTGTCTTTGCTCCGCAACTGAGCGATTTGCTTGATTACCCGGGCGAATCCCAAAACATTGTTTATTTGTCTATCATCGTCGCCATTGATGCCATTGTGGCTATTCCGTTTGCACGATTGCGTTTGGAGAAAAAAGCCCGACAGTTTGTTAAAATCAAAATCATTAACATTGTTATCAACGTCTTGCTCAATGTTTTCTTTTTGCTGCTTTGTCGGGATATTGCACTGGGAAAATACCTGCCTTCGTTACAACCGCTGGGCGCGTTTTTGTACCGCCCTGAAATTGGTCCCGGTTATATTTTTATCGCCAATTTGATTGCTAACGCCTGCTTTTTATTTTTACTTAAAGATGCCTTCAAAGGATTTAAAGTCACTTGGAAAGGGCCTATTTTTAACGAAATGTGGGTCTATGCGTATCCAATTTTGATCTTGGGCTTGGCAGGAACCGTCAATCAGATGGCCGACCGCTGGTTTTTACGCCACTTACTACCCGCAGGATTCTATACTAATCTGACCTCTAAGGATGCTTTGGGCATTTATGGGAGTTGCTACAAATTATCCGTGTTCATGTCATTGGCCGTGCAGTCCTTCAAATACGCCGCTGACCCGTTCTTTTTCTCTCAGGCAGAAGATAAGAATGCCCCAAAACTGTTAGCCTTGGTTATGAAATGGTTCGTGATCGTCTGTGTAGTTCTGTGGGTGGGTGTTAGTCTAAATGTAGACATTATCGGGCATTATATGTTGTCCAAAGCCTACCGCGTGGGGCTTTCGGTGGTTCCGATTTTACTGTTGGCGAATTTGTTTTTGGGTGTTTATTATAATCAGGCATTTTGGTTCAAGCTCACTGACAAAACCCAATTCGGCACTTTGATCACCACAGCAGGTGCGGTTTTGACCGTCGGACTTAATATTGTTTTGATTCCAATCATGGGCTACATGGGCTGTGCCTGGGCTTTTTTGGCTTCGAGCATAGTCATGTGCGGGCTGTGTTATTGGTTGGGAGAAAAATATTATCCGGTGCCTTACCAACTCACATCGATAGTGGGTTACATAGGAAGTGCCGCTGCATTGATCTATCTTTCTTCATGGATAACAATCTCCAACATATGGGTATCATTTCCCTATCATCTGGCGTTATGCATAGTATACTTTGCCGGAATTTTGGTCGTAGAGCGCGATTCAATACCTTTGAAGATTCGTCGAAAACTCAAGATTTTAGGATAATTTTTTAACCGGTACCTGATACTATGGATTTGTTTCGCCGCTTTACTGCTCAAATGCCTGCTTTCTTACTTGTTTTATCGCTGCTTATTACCATAGCAGGTTGTGATTCCAATTCTGAGTATAAAGATCACGAAGACATTGAAGACGGGCAGTGGTACGTAAAAAACGAACCTTCGTTTACCTTCGAGATCACCGATACCACGCAGACCTATAACGTCTACTATCTGGTGCGCAACAGCATTGGGTATCCTTACTATAACCTATACGTAAAGCGTTTTTTACTGAACGACCGAAAGAAAATTATCAATGAGGCGTTAAATGAATTGATTTTGATGGACGAAAAAAGCGGTAAACCTTTGGGTGATGGCTTGGGCGACTTGTTCGATCATAAAATAATGGCCCTCAAAAGTTATCGTTTTCCACGCAAGGGAAAATATACCTTCAAAATTCGCCAATACATGCGTCAGGATCCGTTACCTGAGATATTGAGCATGGGCATAAGTGTTGAAAAAGAAGTTGTTAATTCGAAGTAGTCCAATATACACAAACGCTACAGCTACTGAGTACCCACAAGTATATGGAAAGCTTTCTCCCTTTTTTCCCTTTAAATTTGGTAGCGTACCCTACCGAGAATCTTAACCTGCACATTTTTGAACAACGGTACCAGCAATTAATCAATGAATGCATCGACGAACAAAAATCGTTTGGGATACCGGCTTTCATCAATAATAAATTGCCGGGGTATGGTACAGAGATGAAGATCATAAATGTGTCCAAACGCTACGACGACGGGCGCATGGATATTAAAACCAAAGGATTGCGGGCATTTCGCGTATTAACATTCCAAAATCCCGTTCCCAACAAATTATACTCCGGCGGTAAGGTAACGTTTGTGGAAGAAACCGAATCGCCTGAAGGCGTTATTTCCGAACTTTTGCTGCAACTTGATCGCCTGTATACGATTCTCCAAACACAGGTCGATTTTGATAGTTCACAGTATCCGTTTTCGTATCAGGTAGCACACAAAGTGGGCCTTTCGCAGGAAGAAGAATATCAGGTATTGACGATTGATTCAGAAACCGAACGCCAACGTTTTTTGCTGCGCCATCTCAACAAAGTCATTCCCGTTATGGCCGACATGGAAAAAACCAAAGAGCGCATCAAATTGAACGGGCACTTCAAGAATCTCGATCCGCTTAATTTTTAGTGCTTTTTTTCACGCAGAGACGCCGCGGAGCAAAAGACGCGAAAACTTTGCTCCGCGGCGTCTCTGCGTGAAAAAAATTAACTACCAAGCTTAATCTGCCAAGCCTCAAACACTTTCAGGGCTTCTTCGCGCAGGCAATTTTCCAGAGGAAGTTGGCGTTCGGACTTTGGAGTATTCAATTCGCGGTAGATAAAGGCATCGTCAAAATGAGCGTCGGCAGCATCATCTTTGGTACACGCGTAGTAAATTTTGCTGATTCCTGCCCAATATATGGCTCCCAAGCACATCGGACACGGCTCGCAGGAAGTATAAATGATGCAGTTATCCAATCGAACTGTGCCTTCTTTTTGACACGCCACCCGAATCGCGGTTACTTCGGCGTGCGCCGTCGGATCGTTAGTAGATTTGGTTTGATTACAGCCTTCGGCAACCATTTTTCCGTTGCGAACAATCACCGCCCCAAAGGGCCCGCCCTTATCGCTTTCCATTCCTGCGCGAGCCACTTCAATGGCTCGGCGCATCCATTCATGATGTTCGTTCATTGGTTTTATCTCATTCTGAATAATTCTTCCAAATCCCGTTTGCCGCTGATGATCTCGGCAGCCATTTCACCCAATGCCGGACCGTGTTTGAACCCGTGCCCGGAACCACCGCCCAAAAACCAACAATTTTCTGCTTCGGGGTGCGTATCCAAGATAAAATTCCCATCAGCTGAATTTTCGTACGGACAAACGCGACTTTCGACCAACGGCGCATTTTGCAAGGCAGGAAAACGATGAGCCATAAAAGCCCGCGCCTTTGCCAGTACCTCTTGATTAAAAATCCGTTCCCCCGTGGTAGGATCAAATGATTCGCCCCGTTTATCTACACCTATCTTGAATCCCCGATAGGCATTGCCGGGAATCCCGTAATAAAAATCTTCACCATCTAAGTCGATCCAAGCGGGCATTGTATCAAAAAGGTGCGTATAATTGGCCGGGACGCCTAAATAGTAAGCTTCCTGTTTGGTGCAGGTAATGATATCACCCAAGATTTCGGGAAATAATTTTCCCAGCCAAGGTCCGCACGCAAAAACATACGCATCAGCTTTCAGTTCTGTCCCGTCGGAAAGTGCCAATGATCCCAGACGACCATTGGCCAATGGATTGGGTTTGGCCAGTTTATTGAGGTATATTCCACCCCCACGCACAAATACTTCATTGACTGCCTGACAACTTTCGCGGGCTTTGAGGTATCCGCCGTAAGGGTCAAGCACCAAATGGTGCAAATCGTTGGTATTGATGTGAGGGTAACGCTTTATGGCTTCCTCAGGAGTAAAATAGGTGTATTCCATTCCGTGATTCTTCATAAAAGGTAACGTTGCCTCAATCATTTCGGGGGCTTCTTCGTAACAAAACCACAGCACTCCCGAATTGAAAAACAATGATTTGTTCCAACGTTGCTGCTGTTCACGCCATAACTCAATAGCGCGCACGTTGAGGTTAAAATAGGTCTCGTTAGCCCCGTAAGTGGAACGAATGACACGTGTTTCATCACCCGAACTTGCGCGCGAATTGCCGGGGCCCCAGGCATCGATCAGCGTAACGCGAAAACCCGACCAGAGCAGCCAAAGGGCGGTCCATCCACCAAAAGCACCCGCTCCGACAACGGCCACATGGGAACCTGTCTCTAATAAAGGGCCTCGGCGGGAAGGCCTGATTTCCTGTACTGTTTTAGGAGCAAAAGTCGGCTGCGTCGCCATAAAACAAAAAGCTGAAAAAGGTTTAAGAAGTGCAAATGTATTAAAATAGATAGCTAAAAACCTCGCTCACTGCTTATCTTCGCGTTACCAATGAGAATTTTACTGATACATCAATATTTTCTGGAAGACAATGACGGCGGGGGGTCGCGCTGGAATGAAATGAGTCGCTTTTGGCAGTCGGCAGGCCATGAAGTAACTGTATTGGCAGGCATGGTACATTATATGGGGCATCGTCCGGCTAAATATGATCGGAAATATTTCCTTCTTGAAACCAATAAAGATGGCGTTCAGGTCGTTCGCTGCCATGTCTCGGAATCGTATAATAAAAGTTTTTTCGGGCGCCTTTGGGCTTATTTTTCTTTTACTTTTTCGAGCATTTGGGGTGGAATTCGTTATGCAAAAGGCAAGTATGATGTGATCGTAGTTACCTCCCCTCCCCTGTTTGTGGGCATTACTGCTTATGTACTTTCCGGTTTGAAACGTACGCCGTTCGTATTCGAAATACGCGATCTTTGGCCCGAATCGGCGATTGATACCGGCGTGCTTACCAGTGGTATTTTAATCAAATTTGCCTTTTGGTTTGAAAAATTTATTTACCGTAAAGCTAAGCTGATCAACGTACTGACGCCTGCTTTTCGCGAAAAATTATTGAACGAGAAGGGTGTTCCCGCTGATAAAATCATCTTCATTCCCAATGCTGCCGACTTTTCGCTTTCGGATGAATTGCTGACTGCTTTTGACGTTCAATCCTTCCGAAAACAACACAACTTGGAAGGTAAATTTGTTGTGACCTACGTAGGAGCGCACGGAGTTGCCAATCATTTGGTGCAGGTACTCGACACTGCTGAATTACTCAAAGACACCAACGTAGTATTTCTGCTTATCGGTGATGGCATGATGAAAAATGACCTTATGGCAGAAGCGCAACGGCGTCAGCTTTCTAACGTTCGTTTTATAAATTCGGTACCTAAAAAAGAAGTATTCAACTATATTTTGGCATCTGATGCCGGTACTTCCGTGCTCAAAAAAGTGGAAACGTTCAAAACTGTTTATTCCAACAAAACATTTGATTATATGGCTTGCAAAAAGCCAATTTTGATGGCAATTGATGGCGTTTCCCGGCAATTGGTTGAAGAAGCACAGGCAGGTATGTATGTTGAACCCGAAAACCCTTCTGATTTTGCAAAAAAAATTCGTATGTACTTGGCAAATCCTGAACTGGCCGATCTGCACGGCCAAAATGGGTACCGTTACGCAAAAGAAAATTTTGACCGTGCTGTTTTAGCCGGCAATTATTTGGGGTATTTATCTCAGGTCTAATTCCTATATTTGCGCCCCAATTCTCTGAAAATCAAGAAACAAATGAGTACTGAAAACAATCCGAGATTAGATTTCTTTCGTTCACAAATAGGAAACAGCCTCATTCAAAGCCCTTCGCCGTTGGGGCGTTGGCTCAACGGTACGTTAAAAGATGTCCAAAATGGCGCAATGACGGTAGAAATAACGGTTCGGCAAGATATGACCAATCCAATGGGAACGCTTCATGGCGGTGCCGCCGCTGCGATCATGGATGATCTGGTCGGCATGATGGTCTTTGGAATGGGCCGCGAATATGGCTACACTTCGGTTAATCTTAATTGTGATTTTTTGAACGCGGCTCGCATTGGAGACATTCTTACGGCATACGCATACGTTGTGCGAGCCGGCAAAAACGTCATTCACTGCGAAGCTCGAATAAATAATGCAGAGGGTAAAATAGTGGCCAAATGCAGTACGAATATGATTCAAACGGGCGTCAAACTTCCATTTTAATCATTATTCTTGCCACCTTCCCGAAAGGCTGGGCGCCCCCGTTCAAAATTTTCGGAAAGGAGAAAAACAAAAAACCCCGCTGCAGCGGGGTTAATGTCTTTTGCAAAAGATTGGTTTTGTCGGCGGTTTATTATAACGCGCCCGCTTCTTTCAAAACAGCTTCGATACCTTTTTTATTGATCGTGCGAATTGCTGAAGTAGCCAATTTAATTTCTACCCACTCATTCAAAGAAGGTACAAAAAACTTCTTTGTTTGCAAGTTTGGATAGAATTTACGTTTGGTTCTATTGTTAGCGTGCGATACGTTATTACCAACCCGTGTTCTTTTGCCCGTAATTTCACAAACTCTGGCCATGACGAATGATTTAATTTCAGAATGAGGCGCAAAGGTCGTTATTTTTCCGGCAACTGCCAAATCTTTATTAAAAAAACGCCTTATGCAAAACGATAAAATGCCTTCAAAAGGCTAAAAAACTAGTTTATTTCGCTTTGTTTTTGCGCAACGGATGTTTGCACAGATTGCCGACGTCTTTTTGAAACAGGTACTTTTTTCCCATCTGTTAACTGAATAAAGGTGCCTTTTTCGGTAATCTGATAATCGGCGAAATGGTGAAAATTGACCAAATACGACTTGTGCGTACGTACAAAGTTCGTTTTACGGAGTAATTGTTCGTAGATTTTGAGGGTCTTGGACTGCACAAATACTTTTCCGGTTTTGGTCACAATACGTACATAATTCACGTCGGCACGGATAAAGATCACGTCTTCGGTAGGAATAAAAAATGAACGTTTTAGATTTACCAATTCAAGATAATCCGACGAAACGGATGGATTGACAAGAGATGCGAGATTGTTCATGGCTGTATGCTGTTTTATAAATAGTGTGTAACAAAATTGTGGTATATTCTCAAAAACCGAACATGCAATCAGGATGAAATGTGAATTATAACGTCTGAAGTGTCATTCAATGGCTAAAATCCGTCATAAACTCCTTTTTAGTCGATGCACTTCCGTATAATTCAGAGAAGAATCTGATGAAGAATGGGATATATTTTTACAAAGAGAGGATATTATCAAACGAAATAGTGTTCGATAACATCCTCTCTTTGTGACACATTCACGAAGGCCTCTCTCTATTTATTCCGGAAATAGATCGCCCGTCCGAAACTTAGGAACGATTCCAAGATGGCGATAGGCTTTTTCCGTAGCTTCACGACCACGCGAAGTACGCTTTATAAAACCTTCCTGAATCAAAAACGGCTCATATACTTCTTCAATGGTTTCGGCTTCATCGCCGCAGGCAGTAGCAATGGTAGAAAGCCCAACGGGGCCGCCTTTGAATTTTTCGATGATGGTGGACAAAATGCGAATATCCATTTCATCCAGACCATTTTGATCAACATCAAGCGCTTTCAGGGCTATTTCTGCGATTTCGACCGTAATTCGTCCACTGCCTTTGACCTGCGCAAAATCGCGCGTACGGCGCAGAAGATTATTGGCGATACGCGGGGTTCCGCGACTGCGTCGGGCAATCTCATACGCTCCTTCGTCGTCAATGGGAGCACCCAAAATAGCGGAAGAGCGCTTTACAATAGATGCCAGCAGTTTTGAATCATAATATTCCAAGCGACAATTAATTCCGAAACGCGCCCTCAGCGGTGAGGTAAGCAGCCCTGCACGGGTCGTAGCGCCAATCAACGTAAATGGGTTAAGACTGATCTGAATACTGCGCGCATTAGGCCCTGAATCGAGCATGATGTCTATTTTATAATCCTCCATGGCCGAGTAAAGGTATTCTTCTACAACGGGATTGAGGCGGTGAATTTCGTCGATGAACAATACATCATTGGGTTGCAGGTTGGTAAGCAAACCGGCAAGATCGCTTGGCTTGTCCAAAATAGGCCCGGAAGAAGTTTTCATCGTAGCCCCCAATTCATTGGCAATGATATTGGAAAGAGTGGTTTTTCCCAACCCCGGAGGCCCATGCAACAGCACATGGTCAAGGGCTTCGCCGCGCTGCTTGGCGGCAATCACAAAGACCCGTATGTTTTCCAGTATTTTATCCTGACCCGCAAAATCACCAAAAGAGAGCGGACGCAATGCCCGGTCTATCTCCTTTTCCATTGGAGAAAGAGGTTCTTTGGTTCCTGTTAAGTAATCTTGACGCATAATCCTTATTCACGCAAAGCAGCAGAGAAGCAAAGACGCAAAAGAAAACCCGTCACTTTGCATGGTATAATTTATAACCGATTAACAATTCGTTGAATTCCGTCTTTTATCAAAGGTACGTTAAAATTTATTAACAGGCCGAGTTTTAATCCCGTCAATTTTAGATACGTCTGAAGTTGTTTTTGATGGACAGGAGCTATGGATTCTATAGATTTCAGCTCTATGATCAGTTTATTTTCAACAATCAAATCTGCCCGAAAACCTACTTCCATCCTTATATTATCCCACCGTACAGGTATGCCTTTTTGACGTTCGATGGCCAGTCCGGATTGGAAAAGTTCATAATACAGAATTTCTTCGTAAACAGACTCAAAAAGCCCCGGACCGAGTTGCGTATGTATTTTGAAACAGGCGTTTACAACAATTTGAGAGAGCTCGTTTTCGTGCATGACAAAAGGTTTCGTTCATACAAAAAAGCGAAGAGAGTGAGAAAGAAAAAAACTTTGTTGCTTAACGGTAATTTATTCACGCAGAGACGCAAAGGAGCAAAGTTTTTTCTCTGCTTCTTTGCGACTCTGCGTGAAAACATTATCGCACAAGCAGCACCGCCCCTCGTTGGCTTTCGCGCGGTCGTTCAGGGAAGAATTTGGATTTGAATGAAACTACGTATGGATAGCTCATGGGCGGATAGGTACTTCCGCGATAACTGCCATCCCATTTTTGATTGATGTCGTTGGTATAAAAGATCACCTCTCCCCAACGGTTAAATATCTTCAGTTCAAAATCAGTCAAGTGGTCACCGTATACGTTTAACACATCATTGTTTCCGTCACCATTGGGTGTAAACGCATCAGGAATATAGATACGCGGCTCACAACGTACTACTACCCGCGCGGTATCAATGAGTTCACATCCTTCAGGATTGCTGATCCTAACACGGTAAACTCCTACCAAACTCACCATAACACGCGGTGTACGTTCTTCAGAGTGGTACCAGAAATAACTCAGGTTGGAAGCGCCCCCCCGAACTGCCAACGTAGCCATTGCGCCATCGTCAATGTCACAAAGCGGTACTTCTTTGGTCAGATCATACGTAGGGCGCGGAGCTAATGAATATATAAAATCGTCGGTATCGGTACAACCTGTTACTTTGTTGGTTACGGTCAATGTATAGGTACCTCCCCGCGAGACGCTGATGCGGTTGGTGGTATCGCCCGTACTCCATTTGTATTGGTTGCCGGGAATAAGCGGTAAAGCAGGAATCAACAGGGCTGTATCACCAATACACTTCTTACGATCAGGGCCGAGGCTGAGGAATTTTTCAGGCGTAATTCCTACCGTAATGTCTCGCAATGTAGTATCACACCCACCCGCATCCGTTACTTTCACGTTGTATTTACCGGGCAATAAGTTGGCAAGAATAGGCGCGTTTGTCCCCAATCCTGTACCCGTAGCTCCCGTCCACACGTACGTCTGCGGTGTTCCTGCCAGCGTATTTAGATTAATGGCCCCTGAAGTGGGCAATGTACATCGGGCATTGACAATCGTTGTTTGCAGTCTTAAGGTTCGCACTGCTTTCAATCCAAAAGATGAATCCGTGGCACAAACCGCAGGATTTCCGCGAAGCATCACTTTATAGGTTCCTTCCCCTACACCTGTCAGCGTGTTTCCGGTAGCGGTAGGGATCGGCGTATTGTTTGCGCCAAACCATTCAAAGGTATAGCTACCACTTGGGGGTGTAATGCTTCCAATAAGTATTTGTCCATCTTTGGTGGTACAACCCGTTGGCGGTGTCAATGTAGCGGCGATACGTGCTTTGGGTAATGCTCTTACCTGAATGGTGTCTTCGTTTACGCAAGCTTGGGGCGAGCCGGCGTTGATCGTTGCCTGTACCGAATAAATACCCGGCTGAGTCACGGTAATCGTTTGTGATGTTTCGCCCGTACTCCATTGAAATTTATTCCAATTTGTTACCGTCGGTTTGCCATTCAATACCACGCTTCCTCCACCAACACATAAACTTGTATCAGGCACAGTGTAAGGAGGAGGTCTGCGAAGCGTAATTTGGGTTGCCCCTTGCGAAATACACTGTGCTTCTATACCATTGGCAGCCAATACCCGATAGGAGCCGGAACCTCCATTGGGTTGCAATGTAATGGTTTTCGTTCGGGCAAAGGGCACACCGTTCCTAAGCCAGAGGTATTCCTCGGCCTGTACCCCCGCATCCAGCACCAGTCGATTGACGCAGGTGTCAATGGGTGATCTTAGTTTAACAGGGTCAGGAGTAGCAATGATGGTGAGGCGTTGAGTAATGGTGGTATCCTTACATCGGTTGACCAACCTCAAACTCACAGTATAAGTACCCGGCAGTTTATAGGTATGCTGTACCTGTTGTTCTTTCCCGCTCAAGGGTGCCGAACCATCGCCAAAATTCCACGTATAGCTATCTTTAATGGGATCGCAGAGCGGGGAAGCCTGAAAATTGGTGGCTTGATTAGAACAGGTATCTGAATACGTAAATCCCGGACCGGAAGACTGTTCTGTGAAGTTTTGAACAAAGTTTGGTAACCCCAACTGGCTTAATTTTCCTCCCAGAAATATTCCGTTTTGAACAAACTGCACTTCATCCTGTGAGTCTTGATCCGGCTCGTTGATAACACCCAGGTATTGACTGTCTTTGATCGCTAAATAAATCTTTCCATCTGAACCTATCTGTAGCGCTCCGTATACTTTTGTGGCCGAACTGTCAACTAATATTTTGGAATCGGCAATGCGCGAGGAGTCCCCTAAACTAATGTCATACTGCCATAATCGGGAAAGGGTATTGGTTCCATTTCCCTGCAATGACACATACATTTTCGTCCCATCGGGCGAAAACTCCACGCCATAGGCTTTGGGCGGTGCCGGCCCTAAGTCAATTTTCATCGGTCCCGACAGGCTGCCTGTTGAATCACTGAATGTATAAAGTTCAACGGTATTTCGAGGTGGTCCCGGCACAACTACCGCCAATCGACGCACGCCCGTACTGTCAAGTGTTGAGAATTTCATGTACCCTTCTCCTTTGGTCGTAGTATCCTGAACAGCCCCCAACGAATATTCTTTAGGTCCTTCCAACCCTGCTTTGGTGGCGTGATAGATCCGAAATTTATTCGTTCCGTAGTCGTGCGATACGATCCAGTAAGTGGAATCCTGATCATTTCTGACCGAAGCGATCCGCTCCGTGGTGCTGCCGTTCAAAAGATTATTGGTTTCTACCACCTCTCCTTTTCCGCCGTTGCGACGCATATCCACCAAGCTGTAGCTGAATTTCTTTTGTCCGTTGATTTCAGAAGTAGTAAAGACGTAATAAAGGTATTCGCACCCTCGACAGGTAGGTTTGGGCACAATCAGGGCCGATTGGGTAGAATTCGGACTTCCTGCCAACGCCGTAGTATCTTTGGAAGGCATGACTGCCCCATCTTTATTGTAAATTTTTACCCCGTCGGTATAAAAGAGTAATTGACCTTTAGAGTTGGAAATAGAAGAAGAACCTTCCGGTGTGCTGAGTTGGCCATTGGTTAGTGCCTGCGGACTACCACCTGAAAAATCAAGCCCTGCGTTATTCCCAAAATACCATTTGGCCCCCTCCTGATTGGACTGCTCCAAACATACTTTGACGGTAATTTTATCTTCATAGGTACAGCCGCTTTCCGAAGTTACTTCTACAGAATAACAGCCGGAACTATCTACGCGCAGGGTTTGCGTGGTATCTCCCTTCGGAAACCACATGTATTTCGCATTGGGAGGCGCATTGGAAGGATACGGATTCAGGATAAGTTTTCCCAAATCTTCCTTACAGATCATGGTATCACGCTTCCACTTAGGAAATGCCGGCGGCGGTACACCGATCATGATCTGCTTAGTAACCGTTTGCGGAACGCCACCTACTGTTCGCGTGAGCGTTACGGTATAAGGCCCCGGTGTCTGATAAATATGCTTTGCGTTTTGCTTGGTGGAAGTATTTGCGGCGCCCGTACCGGGATCACCAAAATTCCAAAGCCAAGTGGTAGCCGTAGACAGCGTATCGGTAAATGCTGTCGAATCGCTGAGGCATTCCTGATCAGGAATACATAATTTCCCTGAAACCTTAAATTGCCCGTACGTAGTATTGATGGATAACAACAACAGCATCCATCCTCCAAGTATTGAAAGAAATATGTGCAGCTTTTTTCTCATTGGTTCCATTTGACTCCTCCTACCTCAAATCTCGTGCCTTTTCTAAATCTATATCTGCTAAAGTTGTTTACGCGGTTTTTCATACAAACGCTGCATTATTTCTAAAATCAATCAACTTTTGGATACATAAATTAGAATCCTTTTTAAAAACGACAAAACCTTACCGAAAATTTTACGTAAATCTTCGGTAAGGTAATAAATTCTGTCGAAAAGGAAATCAGCCGATTAAAGGCCCTTCAAATAGGCCAGACTTTGAGGTACCTGCTGCATGGCGCCAAGGTTCTCGTCTTCGATATAATAGTATTTGATGGCCGATTTTTTAGCAGCTTTCAATATCTCCGGATAGTTGATCTGACCCGTTCCGAGTACTACACAATTCTCATTGGGAGTGCTGCCCGATGTGCTTTTCGGTACGCCTATTTTGAGGTCTTTCATGTGAATAAGCTTAAACCGTTTAGGGTATTTTTTGAGCATCTCAGCAGGGTTCTGACCGGGCAGGTGCATCCATACCACATCCATTTCAAAAAATACCGCATCAGGATTGGTATTTTGAACAATGTAATCAAAATACGTTCCTTTTTCGTACGGCTCAAATTCAAACCCGTGGTTATGATAGCAGAAGGTCAGTCCGTTGTCTTTGAGTTTTTGGCCGAAACGGTTAAAGTCTTCAATTGTTTTTTGCGCCAACGCCACATCCATGGGGCCTTTGTGCGGTACCGAACCGATGCGAACAAATTCAACACCCAACGTTTTGGCATTTTGGAGAACAGTTTCAAATTTGTCGGTCAAGTCGGCAAAGCCCACGCCCAAACTGCTGCACCGCATTCCGCGCTCATCCAGCAACGCACGAAGTTCAGCGGATGTTTTACCAAACAGGTTTGAAAATTCAATATTGGTAATGCCCATGGCTTTTACTTTATCCAACGTACCGGGTACATCTTTCGAAAATTCATTCCGAAAGGTATACGAAACAGCGCCAGGCGTATCTTTCAACGTTTTGCCAAAACGCTGCGCATAAGCAGTTGACAAAAAGCAACACAACATCACACTCAGAAAAAACACAGACTTCTTCATATTCGCAGTTATTTGTTAAAAGTTAATTGTTTGGAAGGTCATTAACTACTGTTCCTCATAATTCATGTCTTTCGTAAACGTTTCTTCCAGAAATTGAAGGGCAACCAACGAAATAACGACAACCACAATCCCGATTACTAAAGCCCCGTTGATAACACCCAAAGAAGGTTTTAGGGTAATGAAAGCAGCTCCCAACGGAATAGTAGCACCGCGCACAAAATTCGGAACGGTAGTGGCTACCGTAGCCCGGAGGTTGGTACCAAAAAGTTCGGCTGCCAGAATGATAAAAAGCGTCCAATAGCCATTGCAAAATCCTAAGCAAACGCACAGTATATAAAACTGAGTGTTGGTTTGGATAGGAGCCATGAGGTAAACCACCATCAACATAAACGACATCAATATAAAGATACGAATCGCTTTTTTTCGGCTTTGAAGCCGTTGACTCAAAAACCCGCTTACAATGTCTCCAAAGGTTTGTCCGGTAAAAGCGAGCATAACAGCTTTACCGGCAATGATAGGATCGGCCAGACCATGGCTTATGCCGAATTCGGGAGAAAATGTGATCAAAATTCCGACTACAAACCACAACGGTACGCCAACCAATATGGCCAGCAAATACTTTATAAGTCGTTGCGGTTTTAAAAGCATACTGATATTACCGCGCTGTATGTTTTTGTCGCGCAAATTGACAAAAAGTCCGGATTCAAATATATTGACCCGCAAGACCAACAATAAAAGCCCTAAACCTCCTCCGACGTAATACGACATACGCCATTCAAACAGATCAGCTACAAAATACGCCAAAACACCGCCCAAGACGCCCATCGTAGCTACCATCATTGAGCCGTATCCGCGCAAATGCTTGGGTAAAACCTCCGCCACGAGCGTGATCCCGGCCCCTAACTCCCCTGCCAAACCAATGCCCGCAATGAAGCGCAGTACGGCATATTGCGTCATATTTGTGATCATCCCATTGCCAATATTGGCCAAAGAATACAGTAAAATAGAACCGAAAAGCACCGATAGCCGCCCTTTTTTATCGCCTAAAATCCCCCAAACAACTCCCCCGACCAGCAAGCCTGCCAACTGCATATTGAGCAGATACAGCCCTTGCGGCAATAGTTGGTCGCCCGTTACACCAATGGCTTTAAGACTGGGCACGCGCACCACGCTAAACAGAAACAAATCGTACATGTCGACCAAATAGCCCAGAGCGGCCACCAAAACGGGAAGTTGAAAAAGGTACTGAAGGGTAGTTTTAGGAGAAGAGGACATACAAGCTTAACTATTAAAACAAGGGGGATTTTTAACAGGGGAAATTTTAAACTGAAAAACCGAAAAATGTAAAACCGAAAAATGTAAAACCGATAAACCGGCTAAGCGAACTCGTAATAAATGTAAAAGGGAATAACAGAGTCAAGGTAAAATATAAATCGCACTGAGCTTTTTCAACATTTCTCCCTTTTTCAGTTTTACATTTTTCAGTTCTTCGGTTTTGCAGTTTCACATTTCCCGGTTTTGCGGTTATCATTAAACTTTATCCGGCACCATATAAGGAGCGCGGTACTTACGGGTAAGCATCGCGTTAGCCTGTTTGTCGTTGATAAATGTTTCTTTGGTTGGGTCAAACTTAAGCGTGCGTCCCAAACGATAAGAAATATTACCCAAGTGCGCCAATGAAGCGGCCAAATGCGCCGTTTCAACCGGACCGTTCAGGATTTTCTTATCATGCGCCCGTACAGCATCTACGAAATTTTTGTAGTGGTCACCACCGGCATTCTTAGCCGGACCGGGCGTACGTTCTCTTCCCAAATAGGTTTTATAGTCTGAATAACCGTTGATGACCATGTAGCCTTTGTCGCCGTAGAAAAGATTTCCTACCTCCACACCGTCCTCTTTGTTGGTCATCCAAGGGCGAACTTCTACTTCAATGATCTTTTTCTGTTTTGGATAAATGTAGCTTGATGTAAGGGTTTCGGGCGTTTCCTTGCAGTCATTCCAAAGGAATTTTCCACCTGTCGAAGTAATTTCTTCGGGCAAACCTACGTCCAAGCCCCAAAGCGCCAAGTCCGTTTCGTGAATGCCTTGGTTACCGATATCACCGTTGCCGTATTCCCAAAACCAGTGCCAATTGTAATGAACGTAGTTTTTAGAGAATTCACGCGCTTGGGCGGGCCCCTGCCACAAATCCCAGTTCAAGCCGGCAGGTACTGCCGAAGGGCCTTGGTTTCCGATATCCGGACGCCATTTGTAGATCAAAGCGCGCGCCATGTACACGTTTCCGATCAGGCCTTCGCGAAGATGTTTGATAGCTTCCTGCATTGCTACCGAGCTGCGCAACTGTACGCCATGTTGTACGATGCGGTCGTATTTGGTAGCAGCTTCCACCAATTTACGTCCTTCGTAAATATTGTGACAGGCAGGTTTTTCCACATACACATCTTTGCCGGCCTGACACGCCCAGATCGCCGCCAATGCGTGCCAGTGATTGGGAGTTGCAATGCTCACGGCGTCAATGTCTTTGTCTTCGTAGACCTTGCGCAGATCCTGCTGCGTTTTTACTTTTTTGTTGTATTTCTTTTCGAAATCGGAAGCGCGTTCCTGAAGCACAACATTATCAACATCGCAGAGGGTAGCAACTTCTACATTTTCTAATTTGGAAAAGCCGGAAATATGGTCTTTGCCACGGCCGTTGACGCCGATCACGGCTACGCGTACGCGGTCATTGGCACCAAAGGCACTGGAGGGGATAATGGTAGGGATTCCTACGGCTGCCGTACCTAAGGCGGCTGTTTTCAGGAATTTCCGTCGGGAAAAGGGGGTGTGTTTCATTTGCCAAGGGTTTGATAGTATTCTACCCTTAGTAAGACCTTAACGAAGCATAAATACTTGTTTTATTGAGGCTAAAATTAGGTTTTTCCAAGAATTACTCTGCTTGGCGCTTTATGAAACATTGTTTACAATCTCGCTAATGTCAACCCGCCGTCGATCATAAATACCTGCCCCGTTGAATATGGAAAAACGCCTTCGGCAATGGCAGCTACGGCTTTGCCGATGTCGTCGGGGTATCCCCAACGCGGTTGGACGGTCAGCCCGTCAGCAATGAGTTTGTCGTATTTGTCGGTCACCCCGGCAGTCATATCGGTTTTGATGATGCCGGGCCGTACTTCATAGACAGGAATGCCATATTCTCCCAAACGAGTCGCGAACAATTGCGTGGTCATGCTTAAACCCGCTTTTGCTACACAATATTCTCCACGATTGACGGAGGCAACCGTTGCTGAAATCGAAGAAATTGTAATAATACATCCTTCAAAATCAGGATTATGCGCCTTTTGTTGAATCATCCAATTGGCCGCCGTTTGGGTCAGGAAGTAAGTGCCTTTTAAATTTGTATTGACCACATAATCAAAGCTTTCTTCGGTAGCTTCCAAAATATCATTGCGTACTTTGGGTGCTACGCCGGCGTTGTTGACCAATACATTTAGGCGTCCAAAGTGCAATTTGATTTTATCCAACATCGCCGTTCTTGCTTCCGTCGAGGCAATATCACCTTGGCAATAAATGACTTTAGCTCCCAATTGTCGTAAATGCATCAACACTTCGTCTACCGATGCTTCATCACGCATTCCGTTGATCGCCAGATCAAACCCTTTCTTAGCCAAATGCTCGGCTATTCCCAAACCAATTCCCCGGCTACCTCCCGTGACGAATGCTACTTTTTTCATAAACTTTATCTAATAAGCCAGTAAAATATGCGCCGGAATTCCCAATTCATTGTGTAAAAACTTCATAAAATTGAGACTCATTTGCTTTTTTCCATTGATAATTTCAGAAATCGTACTCTTACTCATTCCTACGCGTTTGGCTAACCCTATTTGCGACAGTCCCTGTTCTTCCATTTCGTATTTCAAAGCCTCAAGCGGGCTGAGAAGCTCTATTTTATGATGCTTTTGTTCATATTCATGTACCAGTAAAGACAAAATCTCCAGTACATCACCCTCCGAAGTGTTAGGTCTTGCATGAAAAATCGTTTCTAATTTTTTCAACGCGAGCTCATAATCTTGTTCGGTTTTAATAGGCTTTATAGTTTCCATGAGTCAAAATCTACGTAAATGCCCGTCTGAATGTCGGCAAAGTTTTGACCCTTGCCGACGTTGGTAAATGTTTATAAACTCTCTTTAACTGCCTTCAATTCCTCCGCTTCCGGTCGTTTTTTGTAAAGCGGATCTAAAGGATAACAGCCTGAAATAATGCCGTTTCGCGGCGCGGTAGTACAATCGGAGAAGGTTCTGCAAATAAGATTTCGCGTCATGGTTCGGCCATGCGCCATGTCATCAGGCATAGTTGGGTAAGACAACACCATTCGTCCAAAACCAATGCTGTCGGCCATGCCGGTTCGCAAAACATACTGCGCTACGTTAGGTAACCATTCCTGCAAATAAGAATAGCCGGAACCGATGATAACCAATTCAGGAAATGCTTTTTTCAGTTCGGCCGTCACAGCAATTTGGCGTTTTACTCCTGCAAATGGCTCTTCAGGCGGTTGATAGCCGTCAGAAGGCGGGAAGAGTGCGGGACGCATCAAATGCGGATTGTAATAAGGGCTGCCGCCGGTGATGCAGATCATCTGAATCCCTAAACTTTGAGCTAATTTAAAAAATGCTTTTGTTTCTGCCAGATCAATGCCCAAGCCGTTTTTTTTTCCCCCAAAAGCATAGGGATACACCTCTGCTTTTTCAGGTTCGCCCTGCTCACCAGGTCCTTTTTTGAAAGGCAAAAAGTCAAATGCACTCACCCGAATACCGATTTCCAATCCGGGAGCCGCTTTTTGGATTCCTGCGACGATATTGCGTAAATAACGCGTGCGGTTCTCAAAACTGCCGCCGTATTTGCCGGGGCGATCTACCGCGCTCAAAAACTCATGTCCCAAATACCCGTGACAATGCTTTACATCTACAAAATCAAAGCCTGCTTTTTGCGCCAATACCGCTGCATTGATGTAATTTTCGATGATCTCATCAATTTCTTCGTCAGTCAACGTCGGATAATCGGCCGTCATGCCAAACTTTCGGTTCAGGAATGGGTGCGCGTAAAGTATCTTCGACTCAAATTTTTTGTGACTGTTGGGTTTACAAAATCGCCCCGAGTGAGTGAGTTGTAAGCCAATGACGAGGCCGTCGGTAGTGCCGAATTTCTCAGTATGCTTATCAAGAATAAGTTGACGAAGGTTAACAAATTCTTCAAAATTAGCCTCATTCATCACCAACTGATTTGGATTGGCTTTGCCTTCGTGACAAACGGCTACTGCTTCGCATCCAAACAACAACTTAGCTCCGCTTACTGCGAATTTTATCCACCGGTTTTTGGTAAATTCCGTCGGTTTTCCGTCCAACGTTCCGTCCCAACCTTCCATTGGTAAAATACAAAGGCTGTTTCCAATGGTTTTGCCTGATTTCAACGGAATAGCCGTATTGAACGGGCTTTCAGCAGGAGGCAGCAATGTTTCATCAAATGACAAATCCACATTGGCGGCTTCCAAATAGTTTTTCAGGTCAGAAGCCGTTTTCAGCTGCGCTACTCGGGTATATTTCGGTTTGTATTTGGTTGACATGAAGATTTCGTTAACCGTTAGTTGTTATCTGTTATTCGGTTTTGAAAAACGTAGGTTCCTTTCTTTTACAAGTCAGACCTGCGATCAGACTCAACCTACCCACAGGCATTTACTTTACACAATTTAAAAAAGCGTAATAAGGCTCGTTATTTATAATTCGTTGGACGTAAAGCGCCGCCTCCCGAATGTGATAATCACCCCACATGCTCGACTCACCATACGGAATCTTACTGCCTTCAGGCACATAATCCCAACCGTTGGGATGGTGGTAAATCGAATGCAGCAAAAGCCCTTGGTGATTGGGGTCGGTGCTGAGGTAAGGCTCTTCAAGCAATGATTGCAAAACGGTCAAACCTGCCTGCCAATAAACCTCTCCCCCCTGCCCCCTCTCCTCTGAGAGAGGGGAAGTTTGTTTGTTCATTAAATATCTACCCAATCGCAACAAACCCTGAGCACCAATGGCAGCAGCAGTACTGTCAACGGGTTCATGATCGTTGAATGGGTCAGCAGGTTTATTCAAATAATCACCTAGCTTATAGAGTGTTGGCGCGCCGGTATCCCAATAAGGGATACCGTTAATGGGTGTATGTTCGATGTAAAAATCGCAGGTAGCGCGGGCGGCTTTAAGCATCATGGCTTCGATAGCTTCACGCCCGCCAAAAGGCACCAGTTCGTTGTCAGAAATGCTTTCTAAGGCTTCCAGTTCCTCCGGAAAACCACACATGGCCCACGCCAAACCGCGCGTCCAGGTGGTGAAACCGGTGTAACCTTGCTGAGAATTGGGGCAACGAAAGTTGCCGTCTTTGGTATTGAAAACACTCTCGTGAGCCGTGCGTCCCCGGATATCGTACGAGTCGCGGCCTTCACCGTAAAATACCGAAAAGTCGGCGGTAGCTTTGATGTGCAACAAAGCACGTTCGAGCAAATTGATCTTCACGTCTCCTTCGCCCTGAAAAACATGCCCTAATTGATGACTCACCACCAACGCCCGGCACGAACGAATGGTATCGACAAACAGCGAATGCGGGCCGTTGAAAGAATGAATAAATCCGCCCGGTCCGCCGTTGCGGTTTCTGATCGGCGTCCAGCGACTTGCCTGCACAGCGCCCGAAATTTTGAGGGCCAATTCGTAGAAATTTTTCTCCCACTCATTGAATTCTGTCTTGCCTTCGTTCATCAGACGAAGCAGATTTCCGTAGGTGCTGACATTGTTGAAACCGTGGTCGTGCACGCCAATGTGGCTCACGTGCGGTGCCATCACGGCGAGGGTATTTTTGCGGCCGTATTCTAAAAATTCGGTTTCGCCCGTAGCATCAAACTGTAAAATGGCCGAACCAAACTGAAAGCCCTGCGTCCATTCGGTCCAACCGCGTGTGGTATATTTTCCCTGAACCGTAAAAACGGGAGAACCTTTGGAAACATCGTATTCCTGCTCGATGGAACGAATCTTCTGAGCGGAAAGCTCCCAAAATCGCTGCAATTGAGCGGATAGATCAGAAGGTGTAAGGGTGGAATTAATTTGAATCATTCAGGTTGCAAAAAAGGTTAAAACGTGCTGAAATGAAAACAATCGCTGCATTCATACTACTTTTAACAAAACATTTTACCCTTGAAATCTACTTTTAATTCGTACCTAAATTGGCTTTCTAAAACGTAAATTTGTTTGTTTAGCCCTAAAAGCGGATTACAAATCCGCAACAGTTGGGGTCGGGATTTAAAATCCCGACCGGCGAAGCTCTACCACGTTTTATCAATTATCCAAGTAAGTATCATTCCTAAAACTCCACTTACGGTACTTACCAGTGACCACGATCGTAAGGTTTGCGCAACGGTCATGCCTGAAAATCGGGAGATAACCCAAAAACCTGAATCATTGGGAAAAGAGCAACACATACTTCCGCAACAGATAGCCAACCCAACGGTGATAGGGTGCGCTCCTGCGGCAGCAATCATGGGCGCTACAATGGAAGAAGTAGTCACCGCTGCAACCGTGGCCGAGCCTTGCGCACCACGCAAAATAGCAGTCAAAATAAAACCCAACATCAACAACGATAAATTCATGGAAGAAAGCCACTCAACAAGTGACGCCGCGATTCCTGAACCATTGATAATAGCTCCAAATGATCCACCCGCGCCCACAATAAACGTCAATAAACCCGCCGACGCGCCGCTTTCACTGACCAATTCATCAAAGGTTTTCCGAAAAAATGGTTTTAATAAAACCGCCGCTAACACAACGCCCAACAACATTGCCACGTTTTTGTCTCCAAAAAAAGCGGTTACCTGACGCTCCGTAGAGCCTTTAGGCAACCATTCCGCCGCAACACTACCGACCAAGATAAGGAGTATTGGAAAAAGCAATAGAAATAAGGATAATGCACCTGAAGGTTTTTTGCGGGTATCCTGCACTACGCTTACAGTCTCTAACTCAGATTCAACAATTTGCATTTCAGGCATCTTAGCAACATATTTCGCCGCCACCAAACCTAACAAAGCCGGCGGTAAGGCCACCAAAAGTGACCAGCCGATAAACGGCCCGACGGGCAAATTGAGCGTGCCCATCACAGCCAACGGCCCGGGCGTAGGCATCACCAAACAATGTGTAGCAAAGCCTCCAATGATCAATGCCGTCACGAGAGCAACCAATGAAATACCCGTTTTACGGGATATATCGCGCAGCAAAGGCATATAAATAATAAAAGCAGCGTTTAGAAATACGGGAATACAGGTCAGATATCCTGTCATATTGATGGCGAGTAACGCATTTTTTTTACCTACAGCTCGCAGCAAAAGCACCGCAATTTGCTCGGTAGCGCCTGCATCGGCCAAAAGGTTTCCGAGAATAATCCCCAATCCGATCACAATGCCGATGTTCCCCAAGGTTTGGCCGAAGCCTGTGGAGAGTTGTTTCGTTACCTCATCCAACGGCATACCAATGGCCATCCCCGTGAGCAAACCTACGCCCAGCAGAGCCACAAAAGGATTGATTTTTAAGCGTATGATCGTAAAAAGAAGCACGGTGATAGACACCACAAAAATGACTAAAGGGTAGGAGCTCTGATTCATGAATGAGGGATTTAGGTAGTGAGAAAAGCGTTCAAATGCATCTTTCTACTAACTACGGTGGTTTTGAGAAACCACCGGCAACTTTCGGGTTTGAGAACCCGAAAGCACGTTGAATCCGAATGCCTGTCAGCACTGTGCCGGCAGATTCTCAAACCTGACGCAGGGTTTCTCAAAACCCAACCATTAAGCCGTCGCCAACTTTTTAACTACTGCCATACTCGCTTTTTGTCGTTCTTTCACAAACAACATCGCTTTTTGAACTTTGGCTTTGGCGGCGGGATAATCCTGATAGATATTCAAAACCGCGCCCGTTATATCAGCGGCAGACGCTTGGTCAATTTCAAACAGCCATTCGGGTAAACCAATATCCCGAAACATCCAACCTTTTCTGCCGTGTTTTAAGGAGCGTGCATGCACAACGGGCACTCCGAGCGCCAATGCCATGATGAGCGAATGCGGCTCCATGCCAAATGCACAATTCGCCCGAGCATACACTGACATGGCTTCATCAGCGCTCCAGAAGGTTTCGCGGCAAATCACTTTTGGCTTAATATCGGCCTCCAGTTGGTCGTAAAGCATGGTTTTGCCGTATTTTGTTTCTTTGAGGGCTTCGGGTGCGATCAACACTTTTTGCCCCGTGGTTTGCACCCATTTCGTAATGAGGTCTTTTACTTTATCCAACCGCAGACGGTCTTGTTCCTGCTGCTCGGGACTCGGTGCGGGATTCATCAGATCGCCTTTTCCGGTAGCGTTGAGGTGCGGAGTATTGGTACGAATGACTACGACCAAAAATTTGCCCGCTTCCAAGCCCACTTGTTTGAGATACGCCAACCCTTTTTCTTCATCGCGAACATCGATACCAAAGCATCCATCCGGGCCAAATTCGAGAACAGGCGTTTTGAATTGATTCTCTTTCAGAAACTTGACCGAGTCGCCATCGCGACAATAAATAAAAGCAGCGCGATTCAGCACATCGCGAAACAGCGAGAGCGACGGCGGCGCAAATTTATCGAACGAATGCCCGTAAAGACCGAAAGGAATATTGTTTTCGATGCAATAGTAAAACGGCGCGAGGTTGGACATGACACCGCCCCATTCATAGTTGAAAAGGCCATAATTCATAGACATTCCTGAATTATGAATGTACAGATCGGCCTGCTCGAAAGCGGCTTTCAGTGCGGCGTTTTCCGAATTTTCTGCATTGAAAAAAGCCCCCTGAATGATTTTTACTTTGGGGAAATTTTTGGCGATCAACGCTTCCGTCACAGGTCGAGGTTGGGCATGCCAAAGAATGATCTGTGCTTCAGGCACGTATCTTTCCAATAGTCGAAGCGTGCCGGGCGTATGGCCAATGTCACCAATATTATTGTCATTCCACGACGACCGTATTACAATTGTGGGAGTTTTCAACGAAGGTCCTTGGGTCATAAAATTGCCTAACGACTCTTCAAAAGATAAGGTAACAGTAGCGGTGGATAACGCAGAAAGTTTAAGAAAATCGCGGCGGGTTGACATGTTCAGTAGAAGTAAGGAACAGAAAAATAATAAAATGTAAAACTGAAAAATGTAAAAGTTTTAAAGCTATTTAGCCGATACAACCTGTTCTTTATTATAAACTCATTCCTACGTTTAACCGGATAACACATTTTTCTTCAAGACTTCCATTGTTTCGCGTTGCCGTTTACCGACAAATTTTTGAGCTTTGGTTACTTTTTCTTTAGCTGTTTTTGGATCTTTGGCCATCGCCAACACGGCAGGAACGATGTTGGCTACCTCCCGTTCATTATCCATATCAAACAACCAATCGCCCAAACCAATGTCGCGCCACATGGCGCCTTTACTCGTTTGTTCTTCAAACCGACAAACAATGGCAGGAATGCCTTGCGCGATGCACATAATAGGCGAGTGCATTTCGATTCCAAACAGCCCCGCCGAACGAATGTACGTGCTGACGGCTTCGTCGGTGAGCCAATAATGATCTCGCCAAACTACTTTGGCTTTTACATCTTCCGGCAACGGATCGTACAGCATTTCTTTGCCAATCCGTACCTGCGTTTCATTTTCAGGAACGAGTAAAACTTTCATGGCTGTCTGACGAACAACCGCAATGATCGCCTCGCGAATCGGCGCATTGTCGTGTTCTTTCATAGCTTCATTTCGGGCGTGTTTGGCTTCGTTGATCGCCTGTTTTTTACTCGGAAGCTCCCACCAGGGGGAGAATCGAAGCTGCGGAATGGCGCATAAGAATTTCCCCTTTTCCAGACCATACTCTTTCAAAAAGGCATCGGCGGCCTTATCATCTTTCACGTCAACGGCAAAGGCACCATCGGGGCAAAACTCCATGATCGGGCAATTAACGCCTTTTTCTTTGGCAAATTTCAGTGAAACCGAATCTCGAAAATAAGCAAAACGGGCGTTGCTTAATATCTCAATATCCAATGGGTTGAATTTCGTTCTATCCTCCGGAAAGCCATAAACACCGGGAAAAGTAATTCCATAAATGCCGTAGGGCTTACCCGTTGTTTTACGCCAACGTTCCACATCATTCCGAGCCACCAACGAAGGCCCGGAACCGTGTAGCAGAAAATCACATTCTGCCATTGCTTTCTGTATCTCTTCCGGCGTTTGAATAATATTTAACTGTGGAAAGCGCCTCCGAAGCATTTCTTCAACACCATTACCGACATTGGACGGCCACAGCCGCACCTCCACATCGGGCAAATATCTTTCCAACAAAGTAAGCACACCGGGCGTATGGGCAATGTCACCGATATTTTCCGTTTGCCAGGAAGAACGGAGAATAATAGCCTTTTTAGCCTTGGCTTGCGCTAACATCGGAACATTTATCAACATCCCGATAAGTGCCGGCAGTTTTGTCAAAAAACCTCTGCGGTCGTGCATTTTAAAACTGAAAAATAATAAACCGAAAAATTTTAAACTGAAAAACGGAAAGTGTGTCGGGTTGCTCCCAACCCGACCGATAGGGTAATACTTAAAACTGAAAAATAATAAACTGAAAAATTACAAACCGCAAATCCGAGTTTCAATATAGAAAATTTACTTACACCGACAGGTTTTTCTTCAATAAACCCATCGTTTCGCGCTGCCGTTGTTCTACAAATTTGTGAGCTTTGGCGGCTTTTGCTTTGGCGGCTTTCGGATCTTTGGCCATCGCCAATACCGTTGGCACATACCGCGCTATATCCTGCTCATTGTCCATATCAAACAGCCAGTCACCCAAGCCAATATCACTCCACATCACGCCTTTACTGGTTTGTTCAAAAAAGCGCCCTACGATGGCCGGAACGCCATTTCCGATACACATGATGGGCGAGTGCATTTCGAGTCCAAACAAACCTGCCGAACGAATATAGGTACTGACGGCTTCGTCGGTGATCCAGTATTTATCGCGCCAAACCACTTTGGCTTTTACGTCATCGGGCAGTTTATCCAACAGCATTTCTTTGCCCAGTTTTACCTGTGTTTCGTCTTCCGGGCAGATCAGAATTTTCATGGAAGTCTGTCGAACTACGGCAATGATTGCCTCACGCAGCGGAGCGTTGTCGTGTTCTTTCATGGCCTCATTACGCGCATGACGTTTTTCATCAAACGGCGTTTTTTTGGCAGGAATTTCCCAATAAGGGGTAAATCGAGTACGAGGTATCACACATAGGAATTTGCCTTCTTCCAATCCATGCGCTTTCAGAAATTCCGTTGCTGCTTGCTCGTTGCGCAGGTCTACGGCGAATGCTCCGTCGGGACAAAACTCCATTACGGGATTATGCACTCCATTTTCTTTGGCAAATTTCAACGAAATGGAATCTCGAAAAAGGGCAAAACGGGCCGCGTTCAATAATTCTACATCCACCGGCGACGCCGTCACCGCAGCTTTGGGGTCGGGGGTGTAGACTCCCGGAAAGGTAATGCCATATACGCCGAACGGCTTGGCGGTTTCTTTGTGCCAGCGCTCTACATCTTTACGTGCCACCAGCGAAGGGCCCGAACCGTGCAATAAAAAGACGCATTCTTTGAACGCCTGCTCAATTTGTTCGGGCGTGGTGATGATGGATACCTTCGGAAAGCGTCGCTTCAATAATTCTTCTACGCCGTTATTAACACTCGACGGCCACAGGCGCACTTCTACATCGGGCAGGTATTTTTCCAACAGCGTAAGTACGCCGGGCGTATGGCCAATGTCTCCAATATTGACCGTTTGCCAGGAAGATCGAAGAATGATAGACGTTTTGGCGTTTTTTTGTGCCAATGTCGGAATACTCATCAGTAATCCAACCAACGAAGGGGTTTGTTTTAGAAAGTCTCTGCGGTTGAGCATACAATGGAAATTTAGATCAATATCCCGGGTTTTGTTTCAGATTCGGATTGGCATCCATGTCGGCCTGCGGAATAGGCATCAGTAGATGAAACGGCTCAATCGTGGCGTTGCGGGCAAAGCTGTTCTCCGCTTTTACTGCTTCGATCAACCGCCCTGTACGAATCAGATCATAACGGCGGGAATTTTCAAAGACCAGTTCCAAACGTCTTTCCAGCCAAACGGCATCTTTAAATTGCTGATAACTCAATCCCGACAATGCCGTCAGCCCTGCTCGGGTACGTACTCTGTTCAACGCAGCATACGCATCGGCAGTGGGAGCTTTGTTTACCTCATTCGTAGCCTCGGCATACATCAGGAGTACATCCGAATACCGCAGAATAGGAATACTCGTTCCTTCTCCTGAGGTGGTTTTGGCCGTTTTATCCCATAATTTTTGAAAAGATACCGCCTTGGTAAAATCGGGATCGGTAATAGACAGCGTGGTTGTCACGCCATTGTATACATACGAAGTAATGAATGTTACGGCTTTACGGGTATCCTTGTCCGAATAAAGATTGAACAATTTTTCGGTAGGACGGGCAATTCCGGAACCTGTGCCCGGATAAATGGGTGCCGAGCGCACACCGTACCCTCTGCCATGACCATGACCACGCACATCGGTCAGGTATTGTACTTCAAAAATATTCTCTTTCCCGCCGCGAGCGGTAAGGGCAAAGGCATCGGCAAAATTGGCGTACAGATCATGCACACCCAAATCCATTACTTCTTTGGCTTTAGCGGCGGCCTGCGCCCAATAAGGCGAGCCCGCAGTCGTGCCGGCCCTGGTCAGGTACACACGCGCCAGAATACCTTTGGCTGCACCCAGCGTAGCGCGCCCCGATTCAGCAACAGGATATGATTTTGGCAATACAGCTTCGGCCTCTTTCAAATCCGTTTCGATGAGTTCATATACCTTGTCAACGGGGTCACGGGAGACTGCCAAACCTTCAAGGGAGGTGGTTTCGGTGGTAACTACGGGCACATCGCCATAGAGGCGTACGAGGTTAAAGTAATGAAGCGCGCGCAGGAATTTTGCTTCGGCAATATAGCGTTTCTTCAGCGCTTCATCCATTGTGATACCAGGCAGGCGGCTAATGACGATATTTGAGCGATTAATTCCGGAATACGCACCTCCATAGTTTGAAATAAAAGTATTGGAGGGCGTAATGTTGTACCGCCACAATAATGGACGGTCGGCAGAACCGGTCAGGAAAGGCACGGCGTCATCAGTTGTCACCAGATCCAAAAACGGATCAGTAGCTCCGATGGCTGAATAACATGCTCCCACGGCTGCTTTAGCATCGTCAGCGGTTTTATAGTACGTCACATTGGTAAGATTGGTGACGGGCGAAAGGTCCAATTGATTTTCGCAGGAAGTCAGAAAAAGGGTCGCTACGAGCGCTATATATCTAATTTTCATCGCTTTAAGCAAGGTTTTAAAATTTCAAATTTAAGCCAACCAACACCGTTTTTGCCGAAGGATACGCGCCATAGTCAAGTCCCTGACTCAGCGACGAGCTGCCGTAACGGTTTACTTCGGGATCGTAGCCGGTGTATTTAGTGATCGTGATCCAGTTTTGAGCCGTCACGTAGATTTTGGCCGAACTCAACGCCAAGCGGCTCAGTACGCCTTTAGGTAAATTATACCCCAACGAAATATTTTTAAAACGCAGGTAAGAACCGTCTTCTACCTGGAAACTCGACAGGATACGCGA
Organism: Runella sp.; assembly: GCF_965279615.1. NCBI lineage: Bacteria > Pseudomonadati > Bacteroidota > Cytophagia > Cytophagales > Spirosomataceae > Runella > Runella sp. The sequence goes on from NZ_OZ257252.1 coordinate 3,479,442, forward strand.
GCCGCCGGCACTGTTGGCACGCGGAATGGTTGTGCTTGGATTGGTAGGTGTCCAACGATCCAACACCCGCGCCGATTGATTGTTCCCTCCTGTTAGATTCAGCAGATCAAAGGAACCATAATTCAGGATCTGATTGCCGTAGTTACCCTGAACAAAGATGTTAAAGTCAAACCCTTTATAGGTAAACGTGTTGTTGAAACCACCAAAGTACTTGGGATTGGAATTGCCGATAATGTCCCGGTCATTGTCATTGATAACACCGTCGCCGTTTAAGTCTTTGTACCGAATGTCGCCCGGTTTGGCCGTTTTTTGCGCCGATGCATCTATTTCAGCCTGATTCTGGAAAATACCATCCATCACCCGTCCGTAATAATTTCCCAACGGGCTGCCTACTTTCAACAAGATGGGATTGATAGAAGTAGCAAAAATAACCGCATCTGTCCCGGTCGTAAACTGCTGGCGACCGTCAAGCGTCAGGATCTTATTCTGATTGAACGTAATGTTGAAATCGGAAGACCATCGAAAACCGCCTCTGTCAATATTGATCGTACTTAGAGACAGTTCAAGCCCTTTGTTCTCCACACTGCCGATATTTTTAAGCGTAGATGAAAAGCCCGACGAAGTGGGAATACCGATGCTAAAAAGCAAATCTGAAGTAGTTTTGATGTAATAATCGGCCGTCAGTTGGAGGCGATTATTAAAGAAACCCGCGTCTAATCCTATGTCAAGCTGGCCATTTTTCTCCCAACGAAGGTCAGGATTAGCCACGCCGCCGGTGGCCGCTCCCGTGTTGAGCGCACCGCCCAATATATACGTCGTTGAAGTAATATTGGCCAGATAGCGATAATTCCCAATTTCCTGATTTCCCGACAGACCATAGCTTATGCGCAATTTTGCGTCCGAAATGACCGACTGTTTTTTCATCCATTCTTCGTTGGCCAATTTCCACGCCAATGCTCCCGATGGAAAGAAACCAAATTTATTGTTGGGCCCAAATCGGCTGGAGCCATCGCGGCGTGCAGTAAGTGTCAATAAAAAGCGGTCATCGAAACCATAATTGACCCGGGCAAGATAGGAGATCAGCCGCCAATCGCTGGCGCTTGAACTGGGTGCTACGAGCGTTGAACCTGCGCCAAGATTATTGTAAGAAGCAAAATCATCCGTAAATGTATTGGCATTGGCACCGACATTTTCCATAGCCAAGCCCTGAATGGTATACCCAAGCAACCCACTGATGCTGTGACGAGGCGATAGTTGCCGTGTATAATTCAGCGTATTTTCATTGAGCCATCCGATGCTTTGCGCTGTCGCGATGGAAGCCCTTCCTCCCAAACTGGCCCCATCCGTTGACAGACGGGTAGAATAACTGTTCGTTTTGGCACTTTGGATATCCGCGCCAAAACTTGTACGGAAATTTAAGCCGTCGATGATCGTATAATCAAGATACGTATTTGCCAACAAACGCATCGTTGAAGCAATGCTACTGATCTCCTTGGCAATCGCCAACGGGTTATCGACCCCGTACCCATTCAATGTTCCCGTATTTTTGTAATAACTTCCGTCACCATTAAAGACCGGGAAATTGGGCGCATAACTTAGCGCCGAACTTGTCACCCCTCCCCCCGCGTTGCCGTCCACTTCTGTTTTGGCATTGTTACCGGTGGTATAAGCTCCCTGCATTGTCAAGCCTACCTTCAATTTTGAAGTCAGGTTATTATCAAGATTGGCGCGCAGGGTATAGCGTTTAAAATTGGAATTGAGCACAATTCCCTGCTGATCGTAATAGCCAAATGAAACGGCATAACGAGATTTATCGGTACCCCCCGAAGCCGAAAGCTGATGGCTTTGGATCGGGGCTTTTTGAAATATTTGCCCTTGCCAATCGGTGCCGGCACCCAAAGCCGATGGCAGCGGCAGATCTGCCGTAGAACCGTCAAAATAAGGTTTTGCTCCACCGTTGGTACGTGCTTCGTTGACAAATTCAGCAAATTGTTGAGCGTTCAGCAACGGAATAGCGTGACGAATGGATTGACTTCCGTAATAACCATCGTAACTTATTACCGCTTTGCCCGCTTTTCCTCTTTTTGTGGTAACCAATACCACACCGTTTGAACCGCGAGAACCATAAATAGCCGTTGCAGAAGCATCTTTGAGCACTTCAATGGATTCAATATCATCGGTATTGATCGAATTCAGGTTTCCGGTCGGAAAACCATCGATCACATACAACGGGTCATTGCTGGCATTGACCGAACCCGAACCCCTGATTCGAATGGTAGCACTTCCGCCGGGCCGGGCCGAGTTTTGAATCACCTGCACCCCGGCAGCCCGCCCCTGCATTGCCCGGTCGAGCGATACAATGGGAGTTGCTTTGATGGAATTTTCACTCACTTTGGACACCGCTCCCGTTAAATCGCTTTTTTTGACGGTTCCGTATCCCACCACCACTACTTCTTCCAACGACTTATTATCCATCCGCAACGAAATGTCCATTTGGGTACGCTTTCCCACTTCCATTTCCTGCGCAGTATAGCCCACAAATGAGAACACGATAACGGTTTTTTCGTCGGGTACGTTTAAACTGAACTCCCCTTCGGCATTGGTTGTCGTTCCCCGTTGCGTGCCTTTGATGATCACATTCACGCCCACAAGCGCTTCGCCATTATCCGCCGAAACTACCTTACCTCTGATGGGCTGCTCTATGATTCGTTGAATTTCTTTGCTATCAACAAGGGTTGTTTCTGTGTTTGTTGCGTTCGTTTGCTCTGTTGCATTGCCGGCTTGAGGAATTGTGACACCTTCGGGAAATCGAGCCTCACTTTGCTCCGACCTCCTTTCGGTGCGTTTGTCGGTAATTACGTAGCCGCCGTTCTTTGATTTTTTATAGCGCAACCCCAACGGTTTCAGCACCGCATCAAGATTTTGCTCCAGTTTTACATTGGGTTTCACCACGTTACTCATTACCGTGAAGCCTTCTACATTGCGGTCGAAAAACAAAATATCGACTTGATATTGCTCTTTGAGTTCATGCAAAACGTCTTTCAGCTTCTTTTGGGAAGGTTTATTTGGAGAGTCTTTGCTTTGGGTAGTTTGGGCACTGGCCAGTAGCTGCGCAAAACTTGGCTGTACTCCCCCCGGCAATACTCCCAATAACAGCAGGGTCAGTATTGTTTTTTTCATCGTTAACGGTTGGTTTGAATTATTGGTCGGTAGTTATGATTATTCGATTTCCCTCTTTTCGGTACGATAGATTGGAAGCTTCGGTGAGTGTTTCCAGCAGTTCTTCGGCGTTGTTGGCCGTAAATGATCCCGACAGCGTCCATTGCGCCAATTCCGATTCAGGAATCTCAACCTGCAACCCAAAATTATCTTCAAACAATTGGGCAACTTCTTTAAGCGTTGTCTCTTCAAACACAAATCGGTGATCCTGCCAGGCAGCGTAGTTTTGCGGTTTGGCAATTTGACGAAGATTGGCCGCGCCCTTGGCATCCATTGTCACCAAATCGCCGGGCTTCATCATCAGTTGTTTTTGGGTGTTTCCTTCCTGATATCTAAGTTGAACTTTGCCTTTGTTCAAAACTACTTTGGCTACTTTAGGTCGCGTATTGACAACGAACTCCGTTCCTAACACAACGACTTCAAAATCCTGATTGGTTTTTACGATAAACTTTTGGTTATCATCCTTGTGCGTTACCGAAAAGTTAGCTTCGCCCGTCAGATAGACTTCACGGGTATGACTTCCAAATCCAAAACGAGATACTTTGAGCGACGAATTGGCGTTCAAAACCACTTGGCTCCCATCTTCCAGTTTTACTGTTTGTGTTTGGCCATAAGCGGTTTTGTGGGTTTTATACAACAGATTTTCTCTAAATACCCAACCTCCTATCAACATCAAAAACACAATGGAAGCCGCCGCCAAAAACCGCGATGAAAGGCGTCTTTCCACAAAAACGGGTTCTTCTTCCTCGTCGCCTCCTTCTTCATCGCGTTGCGCCATGCGCGACCGATGCGCTTCCAGGGCCGCCTGCGGATCGGCAACGTATTGCGGGTGTTCGCTTTCCCACATGGCCAGATAATTGTAAAACAGTTCGCGGTTCTCACTGTCCTGTGCCCAATCTTCGATCATCTGCTTTTGGAAAACAGTAGCTCTGCCCGAGAAATAATTGAACAACATATCTTTGGTCACTTGCATCTTCATCTTGAAAGAATTTAAGAGTAGGACGTTTTTCCGTCCAAAAACACTTAGCGGTGTGGATTTTCTTATTTTCGATTGCGGATTTTGGATTGTCGATTAGGCAGTCCGTTTTCCATCACTCCCTAAAACCAACCACTTCCAATCAGAAGGATCAGTATCAGCCATTTATCTTTCAGCGACGTCCGAATTTGTCGAATGGCCTGGTAAAGATGCGCTTCGATGGTGCGGAGTGAAAGGTTGAGTTCGACCGCAATTTCCTGGTATTTCTTCCCTTCAAAACGGTGCATCACGTAGATCTGTCGACGTTTCAGCGGCATGTTGTTGATGGCATTTTCAACATCGTGGTACAGTTCTTCGTACTGAATGATCGAATCAGGCTCGGAAGCGGCAGGACTCAAAAATTGGTTGGCGCTATCTAACGATGTATTTCGGCGCATTTCGCTTCTTACATAATCAAACGCCCGATGGCGAACAGACGTAAACAGAAACGCCCGAAAAGAAGTAGTAATGGTGTGGTATAAATGTTGTGAATGAAATTCGTAAAAAATATCCGAAACAATATCTTCGGCGATGGCTTTTGAGGATACATAACGCACGGCGTGGCTGCAAAGCATGGGATAATATTGCTGAAACAGCAACGCAATTCCCCCATCTGCATCGGTTTCAAATGCTTTCCGAATCATCAATTCAGGGTCAAGTGCGGCTTGTTTCACCGATGACTTCCCTGTATCGATTATCCTAAAAAGCGGTTGCTCCTTATCTTCTTCCTCCTGCATATTCTGCCTGACAACTCTCATTTTCTATCTAAAGATAAGTTTTTTCTTGGAAACGTTTTATTTAACCCCTGTTTTGAGATAGACGTTTACCACCCAAGAAAACACTTAGTGGCACAGGCAATTTTTTTAGAAAATTTTTTGATCACAAAAATTCGGCTCTTTCAACCCTTCCCGTTCCTTCAAAACACACAACGATTCCGATCATTTTACCCAAATCCTCGTTGCAAGGGGCAGTAAAAACGACTTTTTCATTTAAGAATATCGTAAAGATTTTATTTTTAACACTGCATTTCAAGCGTTGAGGCGTAGAAAAATCACAACCCAATGCCGACATATCCCGATCTTTGCCGCTGATCCCTGTACCGCCCAAGAAAATGAACGAATCTGATATACAGCCTTTTGAGCCAAACGTCACTGCAATGGCGCTTTCGGAAGTCAGTAGACGCAGTTTTACTTTTTGACAAAGTGATTCTTCTTTCGACGAAGTATTTTGTAGAATGGTTTCAAACGTAAAATCGTTGGCCATGACACCAAAATCTTTGACCAAATAAAAGTTTGTCCATATATCGTTAAAGACCGATTTGCCCGTTTTTTGACGAAGTGTTTCCGCGTTGATCTCCATGCTGTTGCCCGCCGTTTCTTTCTTACTCAGGTACATCGGAATGGGCTTTTGATCAATGATTCCCTGCCAGCCCTGCGTTTTAATGAAAATATCGTGCTCTTTCATGATTTTGTCACCCACCAGGAGCTTGGCTCTGAAATAACCCGGATAATAATAAATGGAGGTATGTTGCCCTTTATGCGCCGCAATGCGCTCTTGGCGGCGTCGATCCCACGACTGTTGAATCGTGACGCTGTCAGCGTTGATGTTGCCGATGTCATAATCAAACACTACCGAATTGGGCAACTCTTCGGTCACTTTCCTACTACTGAATTGTACTTGAGAATTGTCAATGGGGGGCTTGATATTGTTCAAAAATAAGAACGAAATAAAGGCAACGATAACGACTGAAATGCAACCGATGAGCAATGTTCGGCGGCGTTGCCAAAAAGAAGTAACCGGTAAATGTGTCGATACCGTCAAGGCGGGTTCGGACAATTCGTTTCCATTTTCATTCTTATTCAACGTAACCATGGAAACATAGAAAAGCCGCCAATTGTCGTACCCCAAAAATTGGGCAAGGGCATTGAGCGTGGTTTGGGTGGGTACAGAGTCGTATCTCACTTTACCCCATACTCGCTTGAGCGTAGTGGCGCTGAGGGTAACGCCCGTTGCGGCGGCAATTTGTTCACTGAGGCGCTCAAAATCCTGCGTCGACCAGTCATTGCTACTGCCCCAATTTACTTTTTTTTCCACCAATGCCCGACAACGGGCTAGGGCAAGGTCTTTTTCTTCAATAATCATGGCTTTGACAATCAACTGTTTGAACGTCTGAATCAACTTGCACCAACTTGAACAGGGTTTGAACAGGCAGTTTACCGTTTGTTTTTAATCTTTGGGCTGTTCAATTTTTTCAATCACTCAATTTTCTTTTCAGCTATGCAAAAGTATGTAAAAAACAGCCTGACTTTACTCCCTTTTTTGGCACTTTATTTTGTTGGTCACCAAGCTATTGCCCAAGATAAAGCCGCTCGTCCAAGCCCACCGGCGCAGGTAACTCAAAAAGTAGGTGATGCCACTGTTAGTATCAATTACAGCCAACCATCGATCAAAGGCCGCAAAGTGTGGGGCGAACTCGTTCCCTACGGTCAGGTATGGCGCACAGGCGCCAACGAAGCCACGACCTTTGAGGTAGACAAAGATGTAAAAATCGAAGGCAAAACGCTGTCGGCCGGCAAATACGGGTTCTTTACGATACCGAACGAAAAAGAGTGGACGATCATCTTCAATAAAGTACCCAATCAGTGGGGCGCTTTTAAATACGACGATAAACAGGACGCACTACGTGTGAATGTAAAGCCTAAGAAATCGTCCAAATTCAACGAAAAACTTGTTTATGAGGTCTCGTCTAAAGGAAAAGTGGGTATCTTGTGGGAGAATGCCGAGGTGGATTTTAACGTGAGTAAGTAAATTTTACACGCGTCAAACCTATAAGGTTTTTGAAACCTTATAGGTTTGGTTTATCACTACCCTTCAACAACGATGAGGACAATTTTCATAGCATGTTTATTTTGGATGCCTTTCACTTTGTTTGGGCAAGAAAAATCAATCAATGTAAACGGTACCAATTATCATGTTTTTTTAAAAGGATTTGAAAACAGAAGCCAAAATACCCCTGCGATAATTTTTGAAAATGGCATGGGAGTAGATTTGGGGAATTGGAGTAAAATAATGGAGCAGGTTTCATCCTTTGCTCCTGTTTTTGCTTACGATCGTGCCGGAATAGGCAAAACGGATAAAATCTTCAAGATGCCTACTGCAAAATTCGTAGCTGAAAATCTGCATGACATTCTGAAAACTTTAAAAATAACGCCTCCATACATACTCGTGGGACATTCGCTTGGAGGAGTGTATATCAGGAGTTTTGCCGGTCTTTATCCCAATGAGATTTCGGGATTGGTTTTTATTGACCCTGCCGATTTTACGGAAACCAAAAATGACTGGAATGCCATTTTCAGAACGATGGGGATTCCGGAAAAGAAAATTGACGAAATGTTATACGATCGCCTTTACCGGCAACAATCAAAAGTGGATTCATTGCATTTTGGTCCTTGGAGCGAAAGACAGATTTTAAATGATTTACGAAAAACAGATTTTGCCGAAATCACTGCATTACCGTTACCTAAGGTTCCGATCTACTTTTTTGTTGGTGGAAAATTTGAAGTTCCTCTTGACCAACGAAGCAAAGATTTTGACCACGAAGCCTTCTTCCACATAAAAAACAACTCAAACATGGAGCGATGGAAGAAACTGATTTACGCTTCAGGCAAAGCCGGGATGCTTCTTTATCTTACCAATGCCGGTCATTATATCCATCTGGACGATCCTAAGTCGGTCATTAATAATATCAAAATTTTGGTGGAAAGTCTGAAAGAATAGACTTTCATAATAAAACCAATAATCAAACCCGTACAGCCATTTATCTTCATACACATGACTTCAAGATTTTCTTTAGCAACAATCTTTCTTTGCGCCTGTATGCTCAGCGCCTTTGCCCAACAAAAGTCCGTTGCTTATGATCTCTATGATCTGAACGCCAAAGGCAAACTACAGGTGTTTAATCGGACACTTACGCCCGGTACCGATCCGCAACACAAAGGCATTTCTTTCTCTGAAAAAGAAGGCGAAGGTATCGCATGGCTTGAAGGTATTGCTTTTCAAAACGGTGTCATTGAACTTGACATCAAAGGCAAAGATGTTCTTCAACGAAGTTTTGTCGGCGTTGCCTTTCACGGGGAGGATGACAAGACGTTTGATGCCGTTTATTTTCGTCCTTTTAATTTTCAGGCTACGGACTCCGTCCGTCGTATTCATGCCGTACAGTATGTGTCTCACCCTGATTTTCCGTGGGAAAAATTAAGAGCAACGCAAAACGGCAAATACGAAAAATCGGTCTCTCCTGCACCAAATCCCAATGAATGGTTCCACGCTAAAATAGCAGTGGACTATCCGCATGTTTTGGTATATATCAACAATAGCTCTGTACCTTCTCTGAGCATTGACAAATTAAATCAACGCCAAAACGGTAAAATAGGCTTGTGGGTAGGAAATACGTCGGGCGGAGATTTTGCCAACTTAAGCATCACGAATAAGTAATGTCTTCTTGAAAATACTACCAAAGGCAGTAAAATAAAGGGAGATTCAGGCTTTATGCTACTATTGGTTCGTGCTTTTGATGAACCGACTTAAAGTTCTAATCTCCCTTTTTATGAAAAGAAACGTATTTGTATCTGCGCTGTGCCTTTTGCTTTTAGGGTGGGGCGGAGTTTTTGCGCATTCAACTCCCAAAGCTAAAAAACCACTGATCGTTTTTGTATGCGGCGATCATGAGTACAGCGGCGAGCAAACCCTTCCGTTGTTGGCGGCAGAATTGGAAAAAAACTACGGATTCCGTACCAAAGTACTCAAATCTTCCCCCGACCAAAACGCTGAAAAAAATATCCCCGGATTGGAAGCCTTGGAAGAAGCCGACCTAGCGGTTTTCTTTCTACGCTGGCGCCAACTCCCCGCCGACCAACTGGCTCACATTGACAAATACATGCGTTCGGGCAAACCGATGATCGGGTTTCGTACCACCACGCACTCGTTCAATTTCCCCAAAGGGCACGAGTCTGAAAAATGGAATGCGTTTGCAGAATTGGCCTTTGGAGCGCCTCCCGGTTGGGGCGGCAAAGCCAATCATACCCACTACGGTCACGAAAGTACCACGGATGTTTCCATCATTCCCGCCGCCGCTTCCAATCCTATTTTGACAGGCGTTGCACCCACTTTCCATGTTTCTTCATGGTTGTATAAAGTACAACCCGATTATCCTGCGGCAGGAGCTACGTGGTTATTAATGGGAAAATCCGTTAACCCCAACAACCCCAAAGCCATCGAAAATCCCGTAGCGTGGACGTGGAAAAACAGCTTTGGCGGCAAGGTTTTTATGACTACCATGGGCCATCCCGAAGATTTTGCGGTAGAGTCGTTTCAACGATTGGTCATCAACGCCATTCATTGGGAATTGGGCAAAAAGATTCCAAAAAATTGGAAAGGCAAAATCGACATTAATGTTCCCTATCGCGGCATTAAGCAGTAACTAACTATTTGTCATGCTGAAAGCATCTAAAAAAATTCTGCTCCTCACTTTCGTACTTTTCTCAGGTTCGCTTTATGCCCAGAAAAATTACAAAGGCAAGCCTTATAGAGATAGTCTTCAGGTACTTCCGGGTAAGTTGGAATGTGAAAAATACGACAGCGGCGGCGAAGGAATTGCGTACCATGACAAAGATAGTCTCAACAATGGAAGCGGTAAACTGAACCCCAACGATGGCACTTATTTCAATACGTTTCGCATCAACGAAGGCGTAGATATTTCTTATACTAAAGCGAAAGGAATAGACGATAATCCTTTTAACGAAGTAGTTCCTTTATTGAATCAACTCTACGTAGGCTGGACCGAACCGGGCGAATGGGTCAACTATTCCGTTGAAATCAAAGAAGACGGCTATTATGAAGGCATACTGATGTACACCGCTAATGCCGATGGAAAGATCGCCATTGATATAGATGGAAAAAGTTGGTTAGCACCCGTTGTCATTAAATCAACCTATAACGCCAAAGATGACGTCGCTTGGCGGCAATGGCACCATTGGAATAAACAGGTGATCTTCAGTGCTCAAAGACTACGCAAAGGAAAACACTTGCTGACGCTCAAAACCGTCGAAAAAGGTAACATGAATTACGATTTCATTGAGTTTAAACAAGTTCTTGCACCATAGGTGCTACCTATTTGTAGATAAAACAATAGACAATTAACCAATGGATGCCGTAGGTATCCTACTTTTTATGAAAACTGCTTTTTTCCTAACTATACTTTCTATCTGTGCAATGTCGGTACACGCCCAAAAAGATACGATCATTGTCAAAGACATTGTGTATGCCGAGGCAGAAGGCAAAAAACTTCAACTGGATATTTATAAGCTAAAAGGACAGATAACCCCTTATTTGATCGTGTGGATTCACGGCGGCGCGTGGCATTCGGGCAGCAAAGAAAAACCGCCTTTGGGAATGTTGGAACACGGCTACGCACTGGCAAGCGTTGATTTTCGGGCAAGCACTGAAAAAGCATTTCCGGGGCCGGTCCATGACATCAAAGCCGCCATTCGTTTTTTACGAGCCAACGCCGCCAAATATGGCTACAAATCCGATAAGATCATCATTTGGGGCGCTTCTTCGGGTGGACATTTGGGAGCATTGGTTGCCACAACCAACAATAATCAAACCTTGGAAGGCACACTTGGAAATTATACAACTACCTCTTCTTCCGTACAGGCTTGCATTGATTTTTTTGGTCCTACCAATTTTTTGACCATTCTAAATCAGTCTACGCCGCATGGACTGAATGTGCGATTACCGGCATTGGCTATTTTGTTAGGCAAACCCGTAGAGCAGGTGCCTGAATTGGCCAAACTCGCCAGTCCGGTCTATCAGGTAAGCGCCGGCGCTCCTCCCCTCTTTATCGTTCACGGCGAGCAGGACATTCAGGTGCCCATTAACCAATCCATCGAATTGATGAGTGTCTACAAAAGCAAAAACTTACCCGTTCAGATTGAATTTGTTCCCAACGCAGGGCATTCCAGCCCGGCGTATGCGAAGAAAGAATTGATGGATAAAATAGCGGTGTTTTTGAAGGGAGTGGGTTTTTGAGCAGTACATTAACTACTGTAAATCAAAGCAAACCGTGATTTACAAATCGCAAAACTGTAAATGGAAGTAGAGAAAATGACGGTGGAGATAAGAGGGTAGCAAGGCTAAAAATAGTATAACAAAAATGACAATTTGATGGATGAACCTTATTACCCTTACGAACGCCCTGTTACCGAAATTCGCTATGATTTCCTGAGTAGTAGTCAAGAAAAAGAAGTAAGAAAACGAGTGATTTTTACAACGGCTGATTTTAGAAATTTCTACAACTTAGCTCTTTTAGATGTACTTGAAGACAGTAGTTTATCTGACATTACAGAAAGTCGAAACAAAGACATGAAAATAATCATGTCTACAGTAATACGAATCGTAGAGGATTTTTTTGAAGCCAATCCTGACAAAGTAGTCACTTTTAAAGGTAGCGATGAACGGAGACAGCGTTTATATCGTTTAATAATCAGCCGAGATTTGGCTGAGATTCAGAAAGAATTTGTAATTTTAGGTATCAGTAAGGCAGGAATCTCTGAACCTTTTCAGCCCAATCAACCGTATGAATTTTTTGTCATTTTAAGAAAATAAAATAATGAAAGCCAAACACATACCCGCTCCTCGTAAAACAGGCAATCAAATCGTGGAAGAAAAAGTAAAGGAGTTGAATGAATTTCTGAAAAAAGTTGATATGAACCAACTTCAGGAAACGATTGAAAAGGCACGGGCCAACACCCGCAAATAAAAAAGGGCAAACGCGAGGCCTACCTCTACTTTAGTTTCACTTTGTCAACTACCCCTGATCCGTCAAAAATAAAAACCACTTCTTTTAGTGGTCCGATTGATTTTGAATAAGGCGCGGTAAAGACCTTTTTATCTTTCAAAGTGATTTCCACCTTATTATTCTTCGCACTTACATTGATGTTTTGCCAATTATAAATATCTGTACCAAAAGCGGTTAGGTCCATTTTTTTGCCGTCAAACCGTTTATCGCTCACCTTCATTTTCAATTCGCTTTCGCAGCCTTTCTTTCCTACATTCAGATAGATGTATTCGTTTTCGCCTTTGATGACGATAGCTGCTACGGGACAAACAGTACTTGCAGAAGAATCCAGCTTGAAAGACGATGAAAATGAAAACTGATTGCCGTCTGTTTTGAAATCATGGCTATCATGAAACGTCAATTTGAAAGGTTCATTGATGTCAATTTTATGACGGCTCAATAGTGCTTTATCTGCACCGATTCCGCCGTTTTTTACCCAATCGGTTTTAGGAATTACCTTATTTTCAATCTTTTTTTGGTGCGCGGCAATCACCCAATCATCGGTAACGATATGTACCGGAATTTCTTTGATGATGGAATCGTCGGCAAAAAGCTTCGCCATATAATAACCCGGCAGGTAATAAATGTCCGTTTGCTGATGGTTGTTTTTTGAAACTTCCACGCGTCGCCTTGGGTCCCACGATTGTTGAATATAAAATTTATCAGCATCCACCGAATGTACATCGTAGGTAAAAATAACGGAATTAGGCACTTTATTTTCTACAGACGTTTTAGCCGCAAATATAACGTCTGCGTTACCGGTATTTTTTCTGAAAATTCGGTTTGAAAAAACAAAAAACAACGAAATCGCGATCAACGCAATGCTGATCGGAATCCATCGGTAAGAAACCTTTCTTGTTGGGTTGATTTTTGGAGTCTGTTCCGGAATGCTTTGCGTTTTAGTATTTTCCAACTTCAACGAAAGCCAATCTTTTGAATAAGCAATATAGCTCAACGCATCCAACGTAGAGATGTGAGGAAGCCGACTGTACTCATTTCGCCAAATCCGTTTGAGGGTGGTCAGGCTGATTTTGACCCCTGAATTTTCTTCAATATAAAACACCAAAAAGTCATAGTCTTTTTGGGTCCAGTTTTCCGCATTTTGCAGGCCTGCTTTTTTTTCTACTTCTTTTTTCAGCGCATTCAGCAGCGCCTCGTCTCCCGCATTTATCTCACTCATAGTGTGTCGGTTACAAAAACAATCGTAAAATAATTCTAAAACGGTTCTCTTTTGAAATCAGCCTTTTTGACGAGCGGAATCATCTTGCGGTGTCAAAATTTCTATTCAAAATTTTAACCCAAATTAGTATGAAAACGCGTACAGCCAACTCATTTATTTTATTCTTTTTATTGCTCTCAAACTTGCTTAGGAGTCAAACCAATTTTAAAGATTGGCAGGCATTTTCTGAGAATAATACGCCGGTCACGTTGCCGGAATTAAATTATAAAGACAAAGCCTGCTTCAAACTGGACGGCAAAAACGAAGTAATTGCGTTCAACAAAACCAAAAATCTTGAGAATTTCAGAATTGATCTGGACATTGCGGGGAAGGTAATGTCGGGAATCGGTTTTCACGTAAAAAATGAGCAGAACTATCAATTTCTTTATTTCCGGCCCGGTTACGGCGGCACGCAGGAAGCAATCCAATATGTGCCTATTTACAACGGTGGATTAAGCTGGGTGTTTTATCATTATCCTGAATATGAGGCCAAAACGGACATTGCATCCTTAGAGTGGTTTCATGCCGCCATTGAAGTGAAAAATAAAATGATGAGGGTGTATGTCAACCATAAAAAAGAAGCTGACATGGCTATTTCGCTCATTGAGACAGATACCGAAAGTGGGCCGATCTTATTGCGAAGTCTGTTTGGCGAATCTTATTTTGCCAATATAAAACTCACCGAACTGCCAAAACCGCTCACAGACTGGGCCATTTCAGAACAATTGTCCCGCGATGTGGCGTATGATTACAGCCAAGTTAAAAAGGTGAAATCCTGGACCAAGATCAACGCCAAATATGACGAAATAGTGAATTTAGGAAGGTATTTTGAGTATCCCAACGGAACAGTACTTGCCAAAAGAACGATCGTCTCCGAAACCGATAAACCACAAATACTTTCTTTTGATTTTACCGGAAAGCTTCAAATATTCCTGAACGGAAAGGAAGTGTTCAATTATGCCAAATACCTCTTGGACAGGCTAACCACTGACAAACACGGCATTGTGCTTGACTTAAAAAAAGGAGACAACGAATTGGTATTTATTTCGGAAGGAGATGCTTTCTTTTTTGGCAAAGGATTTAATGCTATGGGCCGGTTCCAGCATCAGAACTGGGGATTTACTGCCCGATTATCTGAAAAAACAAGGTAATAAAAAAGTGTGAGGACAAAGGCAATCAGGGGCAGACGCGATGCCTGCCCCTACAGTTATTTGGGTGTTTATTTCTCCAACGGATGCTCTTTCAATAGCTTTCCCGAAGTATAAATATCGCTTTGACTGGCGGTAGCGGCTCGCACTTCTTTTACTTTTTCAGGCGTAATGGCCGAGGCTTTATTGCCAAATGAATTTCTGACGTAGGTCAACACGGCGGCCACTTCCTTGTCGTTGAGTAAACCGGCAAAAGGCGTCATCGGCACTTGGCCGGGATATTGTTTGCCGCTTACTTCAATGGGACCAAGAAGCCCTTTCAACACAATTTTGATCAAACGATCTTCATTTCCCTGTACCCATTTACCCGCAAGCGGTGGAAAGCCCGACGCCGAAAGGCCATTGCCATCGGCTTGGTGGCAAGTCACACAATAGCCTTCTTTGCCGTAAATGGTTTTTCCCAATTTAAATGCCTCCAGCTCAGCTCCTTTCAGCGCAGACGTTACTTCCGCTTCTTTTTTCTTCATGACGTTCTCGCCTTTCAGATGGGCTTCGGCTGCTTCATAAGCATAGATCATCCAATCGTCCAACGGCATCTTTTTTGCTTCCGCCAAAATGGGCAATCCTTTCTCTTTTCCTATCCACGAAGCTGCCACGATAGCGACTAACCGAACGCGGCTGTTTTCATCTTTGGCCGCCTGCATCAACAAATTAGCTTGGTCCGGCACCTGATGGCCTACATAACGAACCACCTCAACAGCAGCCGCTCTGGCATGGTAATCTTTGGCTTTTAGCATCTGACGCAGAAGTTTTTGGTCTACTTTATTCAATCCCCAACTTACCCACAATCCTTCCAATAAATGATGCTCATAACGCGGGTCATTTTTGTCCAATTTGGCCACCCAAGCGGTCAGTTTGGGCAACACCTGATTGGCATCTCTGCCTCTCAGTTCGCGGCGGGTACGGTAGCGCGTACGGTATTCAGGGAGCTTGAGATTATCCAACAATTGCTCAATGCTTGCACCGTCTATTTTGGCAGGCGTCACCAACGGTCGTGAAGGATAGGTGATTCGGTAAATACGTCCGTGGGAGTGGTCGCGCAGGGGATCCCGGGCGTTGTGCTGCATGTGTCCGATCAGAATATTATGCCAGTCAATGAGGAATAGTGAGCCATCAGGAGCAAATTCCATGTCTACCGGGCGGAAGTTGCGGTCTTCGCTCACGACCAAGTCTGCGCGATGTCTGCTTTTATAGCCCGTTCCATCATCCGTCAAGGTGTGTTCTTTCATTCCCAAAAATCCGATGGTATTATTGATGAGAAAATCGCCCTGCAATTCATCCGGGAAATGGCGACTCGACACAAATTCCAATCCCGAAGTAGGGCGAACCATGTGTTCTTTCTGAATCAACTGAACGCCTTTGTGGGTAGCTTCACCATACCTCGGCAACACCGTACCGGGCAACATCCAACGCACATCCGGGCTGGACGTTTCAGCAAAGAAAGGTTGTCCCCAATCATCAAAAGCAATTCCCCAAGGGTTCGGAATGGAAAGCTGTGCGGTGCGTTCTAATTTATGCAATTGCGGGCTGTAGCGATAAAAACCGCCATTTGTCGCGCGAACGGTTCCGTAAGGCGTTTCAATGTTGGTATGTAAAAATACCCCTTCACCCGAATATATCGCTCCCGAAGGATCTACGGAATAGGCGTGACTGTTGTGGTGCGTATCGTGGTCATCGTAGCCGCTCAACAGAATCTCGCTCTTGTCGGCTTTATCGTCTCCGTTTGTATCGGTAAAGATTTTCAGGTTGGTTCCCTGCGAAACATAGACGCCTTCTTTCGCAATCTCAAAACCGAGGGGAAGGTGCAAACCGTCCGCAAATACCGTTTGTTTATCGGCTTTTCCGTCGTTGTTAGTATCTTCAAAGATGAGAATTTTATCATTGGGTTTAGAATCACCCGGCTTGTAATGTGGGTAACTCGGCATTACCGCCACCCACAAACGCCCTTTGTTATCGAAAGACATTTGCATCGGCTTGGCCAAGTCAGGAAATTCTTCTTCGGAAGCAAAAAGCTCAATTTTATAACCCTGCGGTACTTTCAGCTTACTGAGTGCGTCTTGCCCATACAAATAGGTGAGACTGCCGTTTTTCTCCGGATTGAAGTTGGTTTTGACGGGCGGCAGTGGCGTGGTATTTTTATCGGCAATGGTAAGGTCTAATTTTTCACCTTTCGAAGCCGCCAACCAAATAGCGCTGTCACGAATATCGGTCAGTTCGCGAATTTTCTGAATTTCGGCAGGATAATTATCAGGGCCAAACGGATTGTAACGGCGACCGTAAACGTGTACGCCATTGGGAATTTTATAGTCATTATGCCACATCCAGTTTTTCTCCAAAACCGCCTCACGCACCAATTTTCGGTTGGCTTCGGCTTTGGGAGCTGTTTTTCCAAACAGTTGGTCGGCCAATAAAACGCCCAATTTCTTATATCCTTCCTCGTTCAATTGTGAACCGTCAATGGTCAAAAACTCCTGACTGTCAGCGTACCATTTTTGAGAAGGTGTAAAGGCATCAACAAATAGTACATTATTTTTTTCCGCCACCTCTTTCATTGCTTTGGTATAGAGCAACAGGTTCGCATTTTCTTTTATGCCGTTTGGCAAATCGTATTTCGACGTTAGGTCTTCAAATGCGATGGGAGAAACAATGGCCAATTGCGGAGCCGTTTTTCCATTGTATTTCTGATTTTGGGTGTATTTGATGAACGCATCCAATTCAGCTTTGTAATTGGCCAACCCTGCCTGCCCCTGAAACGATTCGCTGTAGCCGAAAAAGGCAACGATTATATCCGTTTTCAAGCGGGTAAGCCATTGATCCGGCGAATCGAAATGGCCTTCGCTGTTGGAGTAGTTGGCGTATTCGGTCTGGAATTTTTCAGCGCCCGGAAAAGCCCAAGGCAAATTACGACTGGCGTGTGGCCGAAAGCCCGGCGTATCGCCACCATCGCACATATTACGAATGACAAGCGAATTTTCGGGATAACGAACGTACATTTCGGTTTCAAAATGACCGTAGTTCATCATCCGTGACCCCAAATTTCCTCCAATCATAGAAATATGAGTTCCTTTTTCAATTTTAAGTGTTTCAGGAGGGCTGGATTGAAAGGCACTGAATGCAATCAGCCCTATTCCAATGACAATGAGCAATCCCTTTATGTGTACTCGCATGGGCTTAGTAAATTTGACAATAGATGAATAGAAAAATGGATTACACGACGGTTTGTATAACAGATGGTGTTTTTTATTTACAGGTGTTATCACCTGCAAGGGCTTTATACGTTCGTAAACTACTAAAGTATAATCATCGTTATTTATAATAGTAAACCGGGGAGTTTCTGCCCAATTCTCCAAAATCCATTAAAGAATCAATTCATTTTCCCTGAAATCCATATTTTCACTTTGAATTTTCAGGGTTATTCTGTAATTACACCCAAAAGAATTATTTACCTGAACTGTCATCATGTCAACCGATTTATCCACCTTATCCTACGAAGAACTTGCCAAAAAGGAATTAAAGGTATGGCAACGTCAAATGCTTAAAAAACCTTCGGCGGTCAATAGACTGTCAAAAGCAGCCCAAACGTGGATCAATAACTTAATTCCCGAAAAAATTCACGAAGTAATTACGACCACTATTAAGCAAATGACCCGCGGTGTATTGTTTGGAGCCGAATTTATTACACCTCAGCCTATTCCTGCCGAATCGTTGGAGGAACGTGAACATACCGTTCAGACACGAATCAATTTTTACAAAACAGCAGGTGCGGCCGAAGGAGGCGTAGCGGGTGCCGGCGGTTTCCTGTTGGCTATGGCCGATTTTCCTCTTTTATTGAGTATCAAGCTTAAATTGCTTTTCGACATTGCCGCCCAATACGGTTATCCGATTGATGACTATCGCGAACGTCTTTATATTTTGCACATTTTTCAACTGGCGTTTTCCAGTCAGGAACGCCGAAAGGAAGTGTATTTACAAATGGTGAATTGGGATGAAAAAAGCAAACAACTTCCTGAAGATATTCATGCGTTTGACTGGCGTATTTTCCAACAGGAATACCGCGATTATATCGACTTAGCAAAAATGGCTCAGCTTATTCCGGGCATTGGGGCGGCCGTGGGTGTGGTTGTAAACTATCGTTTGATCAATAAGTTGGGTAAAACGGCCATGAATGCCTATCGGATGCGGTGGGTGGAGGAGCAGAAATTACTTGAGTGAGGTTACATCTATTTTGCCAATATCAAGATTTTTAAATAATTATTAATAATGTAAAATACGCAATAAGTTCTTCAAGAAAAAGCCAAATAACCATTTGATAATTTTTTGAAGCAATTTACCCCGCAATCATTTATTGCTAGCCCATAGTCAGGTATATTCGTTTGGTTCTTATCCAACAAACAGTACTCAACGCTATGAACAAGCTATATATTCTTCTGTTTTTAAGCTTTTGCAGTTGCCAATTACAGGCTCAAAATACAACCATTTCGCCTACTGTTTTCAATCCGCCGAGTTTGTCTTACGAAGCAATTTTGTCGTTACCCTCTCCGGCGAAGGGAAGTGTAGTGTTTGATTCTACCTTTAATGTATTACGAATATACAATGGCACCAAATGGGTATACCCCTTAACGGCCGGCCAGGAACAACCGCTTGGGATACTGGCTTGGAAAGCAGGCGGCAACAATGAGGATCAAAGCACCGGTGTTGCCGTAGATGCTGCCGGGAATGTATATATTACGGGTTTTTTCAACGGCACAGCCCTCTTCGATACCACGAGCATTACCTCCGTAGGCAGTTTTGATATTTATGTTGCTAAATACAATAGTTTTGGAAAATTACAGTGGGTCCAACAAGCAGGCGGAACGGAAGATGAGTATAGTAACGCGCTTGCTGTAGATGCTTCCGGTAATGTATATATTACAGGCTATTTTAGTGGAGTTGCGAATTTTGGCACAACAAGCGTTACTTCCTCAGGTTATGACCTTTTCATAGCTAAATATAGCCCTTCAACCCATACGTGGATTTGGGTACAGAAAGCAGGAAACGGATATATAGTTCAAAGCAACGGAATCGCGGTAGACCCAAGCAATAATGTCTATGTTACAGGTTATTTTCAAGGCACAGCCACCTTTGGCGCTACCACTCTTACTGCTGCAAATTCTGACATTTTTGTGGCTAAATGCAACAGTAGCGGCGTATTTCAATGGGTACAAAAAGCGGGGGGACCAGCGGGTGATTCAGGCAGTGATATTACCGTAGACGTTAGTGGCAATACTTATATTACAGGCTATTTTCGCAACATTGCCACCTTTAGTACTACCAACCTGACTTCAGCGGGCGAAACAGACATTTTTTTAGCTAAATACAACAGCAGCGGTACATTACTTTGGGTACAGCAAGCCTCAGGAATAAGTTTTGATGCAGGCTCCGGAGTTGCCTTAGATGCAGGCAGTAATGTATATATTACCGGCGGATTCTCCGGTACAGCTTCTTTTGGAGCAACGAGTATTACCTCCGATGGCCCATCGGATATTTTTATCGCTAAATATACGAATTCAGGAACAGTTCAATGGATACAAAAAGCAGGCGGAACAAGTAATGGAGGCAGTCGAGATGTTGCCGTAGGCACCGATGGAATTGTTTATATTACAGGAAGTTTCCAAGGTACAGCTCTCTTCGGCACAGTCAGTATTACATCAACCGCATCAGGATTTGATGATGTGTTTGTGGCTAAATACAATCCTACTGCAAATACATGGAATTGGGCGCAAAAAGCGGGTGGAATTCCCCATGATTATAGCGCCGGCATTGCTGTCACCCCTAATAACATTATTTATATTACGGGAATGTTTCTCAATACAGCCACTTTTGGCACTGCAACACTTGTATCATCGGGTGGAAATGATGTTTTTGTGGCACGAGTTGTGGAATAAGCTCAGGAATAAATTACATTCCTAAGCCCTTTGTTGGTGAAAAAAAACACCATCCAACCTCGAAAACTACGAATCAGATCATTTAGGAATTTGCGCATTCTTTAAGCACTCCGCATCTTGTTTTAATTGAATGCTTTCTTCTTCCGGAACTTTAAAATCATCGGTTTGGATGCGAAAACTGAGAATACGTTTGCCTAAAAACAACTTAAATTCATTTTCAGTGATCCGAAACAAGGTAGCTGATTTATAAAAGTCGGTTATTTTAGAAGGCTTTACGTCTATCATTTGCTGTCGTCTGACAATTTTGGAACCGTCGGCAAAAAAAATAGTAAAATCAGTCAAAGCCGTATAAAAGGTTGAATGATGAACCTTTAAATGAGCATAGTATTGGGTTTCCCCTTTTGATACTGCTTTCTCAAAGAAAATACGCTCTTCTTTTCCTTTCTCGTCGGTTGTCGGGGTAAAAAACCGATGTTCGCTGTTAAAACTGCTGTATTCGTAATGAATCGCTTTTTCGCAGCCTCTTTGCGAAAATACCTTAAAGGACATAAGCAGGGTAACGAGAAGTACTATTTTTTTCATAACGTTATTTTGGGGCAAATTATAACAAGATTTACGCAAGGCAAAGGACATCAGAAAAAATAGCCAAAAAAAATATTCTTGGCTATTCCGGAACCCTAAAAGCTATAATCCATGGCCAAGATTGACCTATGCAACAAATGATTGCTTTTTCCTCATTGATCAAAAGAAAATTATTTTTCTTACTTTGATGGCTTATTCCAACAATCCTACGACTAAGCTCACACACCGGCACAAGATTTTGTCTATCAAAAGGACCACAATGAAACAGTTGATGAAACTTGATAAAAAAGAAGCTGCTACTGTCTCAAATGCGATTCGCTTTTGGGAAGATTCTCACAAACTATCCCCTGAACTGGCAGAAGAGTTGCGAAAAAGCTACGAAGTCCGCAGTTCCAACGTCGACACCATTGCCTGGTATGCTTTTATTTCGGCCGTTTCCTGCGGGTTATTGGCGTTTGGGGCATTGGTGATCGATGAAAAATGGATCGAGTTACTACGAAAAAGATGGGAATTTTCGGAAGCAACCGTTGGCATTGGATTTACGCTCGTCGCAGGAGTTTTTGTCTATTTGGCGCGCCGGCGGAAAGTAAAATATCCCAATTCTCAAATTAGTAATGAATCTTATACCATTACCATTGCATTAAGCGTAGCGGTTGCCATTGCCTACTGGACGCGCAGTCTGGGGCTTTTCGACGGGCATTACGCACAACCAATACTGATCGCTACTATTATTTACGGAATTATCGGCGCTTTTCTGCCTTCGCAACTTTTATGGGTAGCCATGCTTTTGTCGCTTGTTGGCTGGTGGGTAGGACAAACATATCAATGGTCAGATGGCGGATTTCGATTTGCAGGAATGAATTATCCGTTGAGTATTACTCTTTTAGGCTTAGTGATTTGGGCCTCTTCATGGATGATCGAGAAAGTCAAGCCATTGAGTTCTTTCGAACGGGTTACGTACGTTTTTGGGTTGGTGGTATTCCTTTTTGCGGCTTGGATGCTTTCTATTTTCGGCAATTATGACGATCTCAGTCGTTGGTCGGCCATCAAACAAGGTACACTTTGGTATTGGTCAGCAGGCTTTACTGTGGTATTGTCGGCACTTACCTTTTATGCTTTTCGCAGCAAAAACGACACGCTGCGCGATATTTGTCTGGTATTCTTTTTGGCCAATATCTACACACGATACTTTGAATATTTTTGGGACAGAACCAACAAAGGAATCTTCTTTGCTATTCTTGCACTGTCGTTTTGGTTCGTAGGCAAAAAAGCCGAACAATGGCGCAGTCAGGAAAAGATCGCTTAACATACGAAAGGCGTATCATAAGAGTTTGACCTCTTTCTGATACGCCTTTCTTCTGATCTATGGAATTGAATAGCTTGATTATTCTTCAGTCAAACGAATAGCTGTTTGATTTTTGGTATCTAAATGATTAATGTTTGTATCCACTAATACACTTAATACACTCGTTACGGTCATTTCATCCATGATTGGCAATGAAGCCATCAATTTTGCTATGTTGATACGTTTGGCAGGCATTTCTACATTTTCGTCCATTGTGGGCAACGAAGCCATCAATTTTGAAGCGTATAGGCTGGCAGGAACTTCTACGTTTTCGTCCATGATAGGTAAAGAGGCCATCAATGCAGAGGCGTTTACATAAGCAGGGGTTTCTACGTTTTCATCAACGATTGGTAATGAAGCCAATAAAGAAAGATAATTTACAGATGATTTAGTGGTAATTACGGACTCAACATCTTGGGTTGGCAAGGAAGCCATCAAATTGGAGGCGATAAGCGACTGATCTTTCTGTGGTTGAGCTTCTGCTACAGTACTTAATACTAACAGACTTAAAGCGGCGGTTGCGATTAACGATTTCATGATTTTAATGTTCTTAATTGTTGGCTGTATTTTTTTGTTTTTTGGCTGTGTGTCTTAATGACATGACAAAGGTGGCAGGTATTTTTGAGCCTGAAAAGCGAAATAGTATGAACCGTGGGTTTTAAAGGGTGAAGTGCATAAAATATCGTTTGAACGGAATTATATTCTGTACAAGCTCGCTCGACTCCTTGTAAAAGGCCAAAATCGCACTTTTATTGAACAAAATAAAAATTTTACAGAATATAATTTGCCTTAAAATTATACAACATAGATAAAATATGGGGCATTTTTGACAATACCTTCAAAACAACCTTCTTGGAAAAAGTTTTTATTTTGTTCAAACGCAAACGAGTCGCGCTTTTGTGAAAGCACGACTCGTTTTTTTATCTGTGTAAATTAAAAAATATAGAAACTATAGCGGCTTTGAGAAACCACTTCTATCGGGTTTGAGAACCCGACAACACATCAATAAACTGACAGTACATTATATATCACAAATTTCCACCGCCTGCTTCAATGAAGCGATAGGGTCAGGGCGTTTGGGAATGAATTCCTGCGCTACGTACCCCTGAAAACCTGTATCAGCAATGGCTTTCATGATGGCGGGGTAATACAATTCCTGCGTATCGTCGATTTCGGCGCGGCCCGGTACACCACCGGTGTGATAATGTCCAAAATACTGATGATCTCTTTTGATAGTGGCGATAATATCGCCTTCCATGATCTGCATGTGGTAAATATCATACAGCAATTTAAAGCGCTCCGAGCCGACCCTTTTGCACAATTCAACACCCCATGCACTTTTGTCAGCCTGGTAATCTTTGTGATTTACTCTGCTGTTCAACAACTCCATAATCATGGTGATCTTATACTTTTCCGCTGACGGTATGAGGCGTTTAAGGCCCAGGGTGCAGTTTACCAAACCTTCTTCGTCAGAAATACCTTTCCTGTTTCCAGAAAAGCAAATAATGGTATTGAGGCCTGCCTCTACCAACTTAGGAAAGATTGCTTCATAACTCGCTACAAGTTCATCATGGTATAAGGGATTGTTAAATCCTTTTTCAATTCCCATACCCGCGCCGTTAGGCAAGGCACACGTTAACCCATATTTTTGA
This sequence comes from Runella sp., assembly GCF_965279615.1. NCBI lineage: Bacteria > Pseudomonadati > Bacteroidota > Cytophagia > Cytophagales > Spirosomataceae > Runella > Runella sp. The sequence goes on from NZ_OZ257252.1 coordinate 3,503,503, forward strand.
ACAATGGGCCAGTCATTGGGTCCTAACAATTCAATGGATTGAAGTCCCATAGCCTTTGCTTCGCGAGCAAGATCTTCCAGAGGGATCTTGCCGTAACACCAGCGGCACACCGATTGTTTGATCCGACCTTTTAATTCAGGACCCAGTGCTTTATTTGATGCAGTAAAAGCCTCCGTCAGCGTTAAAGGTGACAATATAAGAGCGGCGCTTCCTGCTACATTTTTTAAGGCCGAACGTCGAGATAATGATAGTGGCATATTTCTTTGTTGTTTAGTCTATGCTATGTATTTGTAAAGCACTTACAAATACATAGTTACCCTTACTTCACTTTCAAACCCACAAATAAAAAACCTCGGCGAAGCTCCCCGAGGCTTTTTCAATACTAACCAATTGTAAAGTGCTTTCGCACAAGCTAAAGTTATTGAAATTCCGGCATTTTTCTTAATTATGTTCTTTTATGAGAAAAAGTTATCTTTTTTTCATCTGTCAAGTCTTTATATAACTTGATAATTCCCTGTGGATTGAACAACTGAATTACCTAAAAAACTCCTTAAAGAAAAACTATTTTTAATCATAACTCCAATCGCTGCTTATCTTTGAGTAGCACTTCACGAAGTTTTTCGTAAGGCAATTTTTGCGGCGAAACTTTAGTATCAATTGCCAACACCGCCGCCGTCGCTGCCGACTGCCCCAAAATCATGAAAACCGGCTCCATCCGAATCGAGCCAAAGGCAATGTGCGAACTTGACACACAGACCGGCACCAATAAATTATTGCATTCATTTTCTTTCGGTAAAATCGCCCCATAGGCGATGGAATAAGCGCTTTTGGGATGTACGCCAATGTCGCCTTCGTTTTGTACATAGCCATCTTTTTTGACATAGCGCTGTGCATTGTGAGCGTCCAACGCATACGATCCCATCCCAATCGGGTTGGGCACTTTGGTTTCTGCCAATGCATCTGCCTCTTTCATCACAAATACGCCCAACATACGCCGCGCTTCGCGAATGTACAATTGATGCGGCCAGTTGCCGTTATCGGTGAACTCATCTTTCGGCAATCCCCATTGCTTCATTTTGTCCTGAACGTCGGCGGGCACGCGCGGGTCGTTTTGCAGAAAATACATTAATCCCTTTTGGTACAGTTCGTGGTCTTTGATGATCGCTTTGCGACGCTCATAGCTTGCGTCGGGATAATCGTAGTTTTTGCCGATATAATCTGTGCTGAACGGGCCGTGATTGTTGGTATCGGTTTTACGGTTGGGAATGGGGTCAAACTTATCGTAGGTTTCGCGCCAACCCGTTTTGAACACCCGTGCATACAGCTCATACCTTGCAGGATCATAACCTACGGGTTTCGGAAAAGGAATACGATTGTCGGGATGATTGCTCAGGCACATTCTAAAACAATACGCCTGAATTTTATTATCGCCGGTTCCATTAGGGGCGATTTCTTCCGCCGATATTTCGGGCAATAATCCGCTTTTAGGATCACCTTCTATTTTATAAGGGCTCACGTTTGATTTAAAATAGTGCCCATGTTGAAATACACCTGCCTGTACACCGTTTGATCTTTCACCGTATACGCTGTTGGCTTCGCGTCCAACGTGGTATTTTACACCTGCTGCCGCCATAAGATCGCCTTCGTACGTGGCATCAATAAACATTTTTCCTTGGTACACATTACCACTCAACGTTTTAAAAGAAGTGATACCGCCCGACTGTTTGGTAACGCCCTTGGCCGAGCGGTCGAGCCATTCGTTACGGTAAACGGTGAGCTTGTATTCTTTTACAAAATCTTCAAAAACGCCTTCTGCTGCGTGAGGTTCAAAGATCCACATGGTTCGGTTGGTACCGTCAATGGCGGGAGTACCTTGTCCTTTGTTGCCGTATTCTACCTTCTTTTGCCATTTCCATGATTCTTCTTTTTGATAATGGTTGTAAAGGCGTTGGTAAAACTCACGCGACAATCCACCGATCACTTCTTTGTTGCCCGTATCGGTAAAACCCAATCCACCCGACGACAGTCCGCCCAAATGTTTGTCGGGAGAAACAATAATGACTGTTTTGCCCATTTTTTTGACTTGTACCGCTGCCGTGACCGCCGCACAGGTTCCGCCATAAATAATTACATCGGCCTGAAATGTTTTGGCAGGTTTGGTCAATTTTGGGGTATGGCTTGGCAATAGGAGAACCGCGGCCAAAAGCGTTCCAAAAATCGTTACTTTTAAGGTCAAAAACGGTGTAGTAAGACGTTCAAAAATGCTCATTTTATCAATTAGTTGAATAAGGTTCAGAAACAGTAAAAGGGGTTTTCGGGCGTTTTTTTACTACCCGAAAACCCCTTTAAAAATTAATAGCCGGGATTTTGATCCAATTTTGGATTGACATCCCGCTCCGTCTGCGGAATAGGAAACAGGTAATGCCTTTCTTCTACTTTAATGCTCGGATTTTGTGCCTGCATTGCACTGATTAGCCGTTTAGTACGCACCAAATCATACCAACGATGGCTTTCAAACGCCAATTCAAGGCGTCTTTCCAACAACACACTCTCCCGAAATTGTGCCTGAGTAAGATTGGTAAGCGCCGGCAATCCCGCCCGGGTACGAACACGGTTGATGGCGGCATACGCTTCAGCGTTGTTGGCACCCTGTTCGTTGAGTGCTTCGGCATAGATCAGCAACACATCGGCGAAACGATAGATCGGAAAATTATTCGCTCCGTCGCCGTTGCCGGTCGCGGTAGGATCTAAGTATTTATAGACATAACAGGGAAACGTAACGCTGGAAGGAGCCGCAGGAGTACCCGTAGCGGTGTAAAGTCTCAGATTGACATTACGGCGTTTGTCGTCGGCGCGGTAAGTATTGTAAAGGTTGTCGGTTACCGGATCATCCCCGAAACCCGATACGCCATTGACCCGGTCAAAATTGGGACGCATGTAGCCCTGCATGAAACTTCCTTCGCCAACGCCGCCGCCCAATGCCTGCATTTCAAAAATGGATTCTTTCCCGTTCTTATTGGCAATGGCAAATACATCGGCATAATTGGCCCACAGATCATAAATTCCCATGTCCATTACTTCCTTGGCTTTGGCCGATGCTTTAGGCCAATCCTGACGTGTGAGGTACACTTTTGCCAAAAATGCTTTAGCGGCCCCCTTCGTAGCCCGCCCGCGGTCGCCTGCGCTGTAAGTGGTAGGTAAAACCGTTTCAGCGTCGGTAAAGTCCTGAATGATTTGTTTATATACATCATCTACGGAAGCGCGAGCCACCGCCAGATCACTAAGCGAGGTCGTTTCTTTAACAACCAAAGGCACTCCACCGAACAAGCGAACCAACGTAAAATAATAGAATCCACGCATGAATTTAGCTTCCGCGATCAAACGATTCCTCGAGTCAGTGTCCATCGGAACCGCCGGCAAGCGGTCAATCACCGTATTGGCTCGGCTGATAGCCCGATACACAGTGGTCCAAACGGATTGAAACGTACTGGTGGCAGGGGTGAAAGTATACTTATCAAGGTCATTTTTCGCCTGATTGGCCGTTGAGCGCCCTCCGCCCCATTCCGCGTCGTCGGTGGCTTGGTCCTGCAATATCCACATGACCTGATTGTACATTTCAGCCGTATTCATCAGATCATACACCGAATTCATGGCCGCTTTGGCATCATCGGCATTTTTGTAAAAATTATCGGGCGTAAAACTTGATTCGGGAATTTGGTCCAACACATCACAGGAAGTTACTCCAAAAGTGAGCGTCAGTGCACAGAGAATATATTTTGCTTTCATTTTCGTCATCGTTTTAAGTAATTAAAAACCAATATTTAACCCAAACATCAAGGTTTTGGCGGCGGGATAACTGCCGTAGTCAAATCCTTGGCTGCGACTGTCCTGCCCAAAACGGTTGACTTCGGGGTCATAGCCGGAATAGTTGGTCCATGTCACATAGTTCTGAGCCGTTACATACGCCCGTAACGACTGGATTTTAAGCGCTTTCAACACCGTCGGCGAAAAGTTATAGGCCAATTGCAAGTTTTTCAAACGCAGATAGGAACCATCTTCAATCTGGCGCGTCGAAATGCGGTTGGCCGGACGGGTAGTTGATGCTCTCGGAATATCGGTATTGGTATTGGAAGGCGTCCAGCGATTGAGCATATCAAGGTCCTGGTTGTTGGTACCGTTGAGGTATTCCAACTCAAACCGATTGGCATTCAGGATGTTATTTCCATAAACGCCCTGTAAAAATACTGTCAACTCAAATCCCTTATACGAAAATGTATTGCTGATTCCACCGATAAACTTAGGTTGCGCCCGCCCGATGATGGTACGGTCGTTATCGTCAATTTTCTTATCGCCGTTCAGATCCAAGTACTTACGGTCGCCGGGCTTACGCGCTTGCGGATCGCTGAGGGCCGTTAATTCGTCAGTAGTTTGGTACAATCCATTGGTTACATACCCATAGAAGGTTCCTAACGGCTCACCTACGCGCACGATGCCCGAGTTGACGTTTTGGGCGATGTTGGCTACCTGGCCCGCAAATATTTGCGGCACACCGCCAATATCCAGCACGGTATTGCGGTTGGAAGCAAAATTCAGGTCGGTGTTCCACTTAAAGGCTCCGTCCAGATTATGTGACGAAATACTGATCTCAATGCCTTTGTTTTCAACTTTACCCAAGTTCTTAATCGCACTTGAATAACCGGATGTACTTGGAATGGTCACGTTCAAAAGCAAATCTTTCGTGCGCTTCAGGTACACGTCAGCAGTAAGCGTAAGGCGATTATTGAAGAATCCGGCGTCGATGCCCAGATCTGCCTGCGTCGTTGTTTCCCATGAAAGGTCAGGATTGGCGATTTGTGAAGGCCCGATACCCGTCGAAACGAGATTGCCCAACACATAATTCTGCGTTCCTAATAACGAATACGCCGGGTAATTTCCGATACCGTCCTGATTTCCCGTTGAGCCGTAAGTAGCGCGAAGTTTCAGATCGCTTAGGAAACGTACACTTTTAAGGAAACTTTCTTCCGACACACGCCATGCCAACGCCGCCGAAGGAAAATAGCCGTATCGTTTGTTAGCCCCAAACCTCGATGAACCGTCTGTTCGGAACGACGCCGTAAACAGGTATTTGTCTTTGTAACCATAATTGATCCGCGCCAAATACGATTGCAACCCCCACGTGCCAATGCCCGATGAAGGCACCAACGGCACCGAACCGGCACCCAAATTGCCCGAGCCTAAATTGTCATTTACAAAGTTGCGGGACGAGGCTGTGCTGTTTTCAGTACGGTTGGCCTGTTGCGTAAACCCTAACAAGGCATTGATGTTATGTACCCCAAACGATTTGGAATACGTAAGCAGGTTTTCGTTGAGCCACGTCAGCGATTGACTGTTAAAAATGGAAGCCGCTCCCCCCTGAGCCAAACCGCTTGATACGCTGCGCGGCAAATAGGAATCCTGCTTCTGCAAAATGGCGTCGGCTCCGAGCAATACTTTCAGATTTAACCCTTCAATGATCTGATATTCAGCAAAGACATTTCCAAACGCGCGAAACGCCGTGTTGATATTTTTACTTTCACGCGCCAACGCCGCCGGGTTATCGGCGGTAAATGATAAAGCGGGGCTTGTAATCAGGTAAGTACCATCAGGATTGTAAACGGGCAAAATCGGCGGAAACTGTAAGGCGGCCATCGTTACCAAGCCGGCACTGCCCAGGTCGCCGTCGGTGCGCGCCCGATTGGTAGAAGTGCGATTGATGGTCAGACTGTTGCCTATTTTAAGTTTATCCGTCAGTTTACGGTCAAGATTTAATCGAAGCGAATAACGATCAAAGTCAGAATTGGCCACCAATCCCTGCTGTTTAAAATAGCCGCCGGCCAATGCATACTGTGTACGTTCATCGCCACCGCTTGTAGAAAGCTGATAATTGGCAATGGGAGCCGAACGAAAAATCTCATTTTGCCAATCCGTTCCTTCACCGAAAGCGTCCACCTGCGCTTGGGTATAAACCGGCGCGCGGCCTTCGTTAGTGTTGGCATCGTTGACAAACTGCGCATATTGAGAAGCGTTCAGCACACCGTATTTTTTACGAACCTGCTGCACGCCATAGTAGCTTTCAAAGTTGATGGTTGATTTACCGGCTTTACCGCGTTTGGTGGTGATAATAACAACACCGTTGGCTCCGCGAGAACCGTAGATAGCAGTGGAAGAAGCATCTTTCAACACGGTCATTGATTCTATATCGCTGGGATTCAACGTACTCAGTACGTTAAAACTTGAACCGCTCCCGGCACCGTCGTTCTTGAACGGAATTCCGTCGATCACGTACAACGGCTCGTTATCTCCCTGAATGGAGTTACCGCCCCGAATCCGAATGGTGGTAGAACTTCCCGGCGAGCCGGAGTTTTGGGTTATCTGTACCCCCGCTGCGCGTCCCTGCAAGGCCTGGTCAAGAGACGTCACTGCCACTTTTTTGATTTCTTCTACGGGAACAGTCGCTACCGAGCCGGTCAAATCACTCTTTTTGACTTGTCCATAACCCACTACCACTACTTCGCTGAGCGATTTTATGTCTGTCTTCAGCGCTACGTCCAAAATACTACGATTCCCTACGATGATCTCCTGTGGTTCATAGCCGACAAAGCTGAACACCAACACTGTTTTTTCGTCAGGCACGGCGAGCGAATATGTGCCGTTTTGGTTAGTGGTTGTTCCTTTATTCGCCCCTTTCATTACCACGCTTACGCCCGGCAGGCCCGCACCGTTTTCATCGGTGACGGTTCCTTTGACGGTTTGTTCGATGGGTATTGCGTTTGGGAGAAGTTCCGTACGGTCATTCTCCGATGCCGCACGAGGAGGTGTACGATTGAGAAGGATTTTATTTCCTACCACCTCATATTCGATATTAAGCGGACGAAGCAATCCTTCCAAAATCGTGGAAAGGCGCTCGTTTTTAGCCACCAGTGTTACTTTTCGTTTAGATGAGATCAATTGGGGACTGTACATAAACCGTACATCCGCTACTTTTTCGATTCGTTCGAGGGCGCGGCCGATTTCCTGGTTTGCTACCTGAACGCTTATCTTGCGTTCAAGGAGTTCCTGCGCTTTGGTGTCTATGGCGTATCCGAAGGAAGTGCATAGAATTGTCAGAAATAATTGGTAACAAGTGATTCGCATGATTTTGAGCAGCAACTTGTTGAATTGTCGATGTTTTGACATAATTTTGATCTTTGTTGGTTTACAAGATTGACAAAAATATCCCCGCACTCGTTAAATAACGGGTGTCACGAAGCCTGAGAAACTTTGGGGAAAACTACGGGTCGGTGATGCGGACACATCACCGACTTTTTTTGTTGGTTAATAGCTAAAACTTTTTCAAATCATAGAGTGCCTACGGGGTTAAAAGGTTCTGTATTTATCGAAGTTTGTGGAGTTTATTGTTTGTTAATCGCATTTGCTTTGTGTGTTATTTACATCCTTTACCATTGACCACAATCTGTGCGTCCATCAATTCATAATTGGCTTCCAGTACTTTACAGATCAGATGCATTTTTTCCAGCAACGGTTCGTCACCGAGCGTAGCGGTGAGTTCGCACGCCCCCATAAGTTCTTCGTCGTACACGATCTTTACGCCGTAGGCTTTTTCCAAAACCGCAAACACGTCTGAAATGGGCGCCTGACGAAATTCAAAACTTTGCTGTTGGATCTCAGACAACGCCAACAACTGCGGCTTTTCGACCAAAGAGCGCACCAATCGGCTGTCGGCTCGGTGAAACGTTACCTGCTGATTGGGCGTCAGTACGAGGCCTGTAAGCTCTCGATTTTTTTGTTTGGAGCTTGCCATTGGATCTTCCCGAGAAAAGACCGAAACTTTTCCCGTTTTGACAATGACCCGTACTTCGCGGTCTTTTTCGTAAGCCTGCACCGTAAAGGTGGTCCCCAACACTTTGGTTACCAATCCATTGGCAAATACGAAGAAAGGTTTAGCAGGATCTTTGGAAACTTCAAAAAAAGCTTCGCCCGACAAAACAACCTCCCGCTTGTCGGATGGAAAAATGGTGGGATAACTGATGCGCGTTTGTGGCTGTAACACCACAGAACTGCCGTCGGAAAGCGTCACTAATTGGGCGCGGGAGGTTGTATTGGTAAATTCGATCAGTTTGACTTCGTTCTGAATTTGCTGAACTACTTCCTGATAAGGGGTTACGTTATCAGTATTATTCTCACGATAAATCAACCAACCGGCAAGCGGAACCAAGATCAACGCCGCTGCCACTCGCACCCATGTTCTGCGCCAAAGCGGAACAACAACCGCACGCTCTTCTGCCCGTTGTACAAGTTGTTGGATCGCCTCATCAATTTCATCTTCTGAAATTTCTTCCTGAGCGCGGTACAATGTGAGCACAATTTGTTTTGCACGCTGCACAACCACCGCCTTTTCCGGGTAATCTATTAGCCAATTTTCCCAAAAAAGCGGCTCCGCGTTTTCCAGAACCCACGCCCGAAACAATTCATCTAAGGCCAACGCTTCGGCGGTGTAGGTGGTATAATCAATCATAGAAATAATTGTACTTTGATACCTTGTCTATAATGAGATAGACAGCTTCATCTTGGCAATACTCAGTTGAAGTAATTTTTTTTTGATTTTTTTATCCCGCCCAAATGCAAACCAGCATTTTGGCCAACGAAAACCAATTCGTTTTCAGTGAAGTAAGGGCGCGGTGCAGTAGATTAGCTACCGACTGACGGTTCATGGTCAAAATTTCGGCGATCTGGTCGTTAGACAGACTTTCGTAGAATTTGAGAAAGATAATTTCCTGCTGGCGTTTGGGAAGTTTGGCCAACGCCGCTTTTACTTTTTCTTCATTTTCCTGAAAAAGCTCATTTTCGATCAGGGAAGATTCGGCAGAAGTATGATCAGAAAAAGGGATGTCGTCGTTGAGGTCTTCGGCGTCAAGCATCCATCGTTCCTGACGAAGTTTACGGAAGAGATTGTTCCGAAGTGATTTTATGAGATAAATACGCACAAAAGGTGTCTCGGTAAGGTATTCCCGCCGTTCCCATAGTTCCAAAAATAAGTCTTGAATACAGTCTCTGACAATTTCACGGTCTTTGGTGAACTTAGTGCCATAATTGAACAACGCACGGTAATGACGCCGTGAGAGTTGTCCCAATGCGCCGCTGTCGCCTTCTTTGAAGCGTTGCCAAAGCAGTTCTTCTTCCGTATGTAAGAACTTGATTTTCAAAAGGCCGATTTATGCGTTTTATCAAAGTTGACATCAAATTAACAAACAAACCTTCATAAATCATACTATTTTTTATAGGCTAAATACCAATTCAAAACCACCTTGGCACAGTATTTTGATATAGTATATACTACTGAATAATAACTAATTGTGTTACATAGTATTAAAGGATAAGAAAAAATGAAACAGGATTTTTCTCATATATTCAACAAAAAATCATTTGTTTTTTTAGACAAAACTAATTTTTTATTGAATTAAATGCATATTTTAAACATTTGTTTAAAATATGCATTTAAAATATTTGGTGAATAAAAAAATAGTTGCAACCTTTGACGCAGGTTAAGAAAATCAGGAGGTTAAGGTGACGTGTATTACTCAATCAAGTGAAGAAAAAATTAAAGAAGCAGCGAAGTCTGTTTTTTTAAAAAAGGGTTTTGCAGGAACTACGGCGAGAGATATTGCTGAAGCAGCCTGTATGAATATTGCGCTGACGAATTATTATTTTAGAAGTAAGGAGAAGCTTTTTCAGGAGATATTCAGGGATCTGTTCAGTTATTATTGCAAGAACACTTTAAAAATCTTTGAGAAGCCGATCAGCATTCGGGAAAAACTGATCGAATTGATCGAAGAGGATTTTCAGATGATGAAAACAGAGCCAACGTTGGTGTTGTTTTTAATGACTGAAATTCACCGCGACCCGGAACGTCTTTTACCTGAGTTGACAAATTTCAAACAACTGTTAAACGTTACGTTGTCAAACCAGATCAAAGAAGAGATCGATAACGGCAGAATGCGGAATATTTCGGTTGAGCATTTGATGCCTTTGATCATGGGAAGTTTGCAGTTTATTTTTGTCGGCAAAAACCTCAATATGAAGATGCATAATTCATCGGAAGAAGAATTTAATGCGTTTGCCGAAAATCATAAAAACCTAATTATCAGCATGATTACAGAATATCTTTTTATCCCGGAAGCCGTTATTTAGTATTTTTAACCGTGTTTGAACAATTTTTCCAAATAATTGTTTGTAACTTTAAGTTGGCCATCTTACTTCCTTTACCCTCTGCGAAATTACTGACACCTATGAAGGAATTGGCTGATCACCAATTTAGCTTAATTTATATATCTGACACACATTGACAGTATGAGTAATAAATTACGAAACAGAGTCGCAGAATTTAAGGAAGCTGCGGTTGTAAAAGAGAAAGGGTTATATCCCTATTTCAGACCTATTGAATCAGGGCAGGATACGGAAGTGATGATTGGTGGAAAACCTGTTTTAATGTTTGGTTCCAATTCATATTTGGGGCTTACCAACCATCCTTATATTATTGAGGCGTCGCAGAAAGCGGCCCAGAAATATGGTACGGGTTGCGCAGGATCCCGATTTTTGAACGGAACATTAGATATTCATATAGAGTTGGAGAGGCGATTGGCTGCCTTTACGGGAAAAGAATCAGCAATTCTTTTCAGTACCGGCTATCAGGCTAATTTAGGGGCACTTTCCTGTCTTACGGGCCGTCACGATTACATTTTATTGGATGAGATGAATCATGCGTCCATTATTGACGGAAGTCGTTTATCTTTTTCGAAGGTCATTAAGTATGCTCATAATGACATGGACGACCTGAGAAAAAAACTGAGTTTATTACCGGATGAAGCGGTCAAGTTGATTGCTACTGATGGCATATTCAGTATGGAAGGAGATATTGTCAAACTTCCGGAATTGAATAAAGTGGCGGCAGAATTTGATGCCGCAGTTTTGGTTGATGACGCCCACAGTTTGGGAGTGATCGGAGAGAAAGGTGCGGGCACGGCCTCTCATTTCGGGCTGACAGAAACGACCGATCTGATCATGGGAACATTCAGTAAATCACTTGCTTCGTTGGGCGGATTTATTGCCAGCGACAACAACACTATTGAGTATTTAAAACATCGTGCGCGTTCACTTATATTCAGCGCCAGCATGACTCCCGCCACGGTAGCCAGCACATTGGCCGCATTGGATATTATTGAATCGGAGCCGTTCCATATCGAAAGACTTTGGGCCAATACCCGTTATGCCAAAGAGTTGCTCCTTATCAATGGCTTTGACTTAGGACATACGGAAAGCCCGATCTTACCGGTCTATATCCGAAATAACGAACATACTTTTTTGATAACCAAACTTTTACAGGAAGACGGCATTTTCGTAAATCCTGTCGTTTCACCCGCTGTTCGCCCCGAAGATACCCTGATCCGGTTCTCTTTGATGGCAACGCATACCTTCAGTCAAATTGAAGAAGCGGTTGATAAAATGGCAAGAATTTACCGAAAAATATGTCCTCATGCAATAAAACAAAGATTATGATACGCGTAGCTTCCGTAGACTCTAAAAAGGAGCTTGGTCAGTTCATTGATTTCCCGCACGATTTGTATCGCGACGATCAAAATTATGTCCCGGAGCTTTTCATTGCTCAACGAGACATGCTGACGCCCGGTAAGCATCCTTTCCACGAGCACTCAAAAGTGAAGCTTTTTCTTGCGTATAGTGATCAACGTGTAGTAGGCCGAATTGCCGCCATTTTAAATACGAACCACAATGCTTTTACCGAAAGAAAAGACGGCTTTTTCGGATTTTTCGATTGCATTGATGATCAAAAAACGGCAGATGCATTAATTAAACAGGCATCTGATTGGCTAAAAGAACAGGGCGTGGAGACTATTATCGGTCCGGTCAATTTTTCAACAAATGACCCATCCGGACTGTTGGTAGAAGGTTTTGATCGCCCGCCGATGGCGATGATGCCTTACAATGCACCGTACTATGAAACATTGTTAACACATACGGGGCTGCACAAAAAAACCGATCTGTTGGCCTACGAACTGGAAGTAAGTAACTCTAACGACCGTTCGATAAAGTTGTTGGATACGTTGCAGGAACGACTTAAACGTCAGGGGATTACCATTCGCAAAGTTAATCTTAAAAAATTTAAGGAAGAGGCTGTTAAGATCAAAGAGGTATATAATTCGGCATGGGATAAGAACCTGGGTTTTGTACCCATGACCGATAAAGAATTTGATTATCTGGCCAATGACCTAAAGTTAGTCTTGGATCCTAACTTTTGCATAGTGGCCGAAAAAGACGGCAAGTTTGTGGGATTTGCGTTGGGTATTCCTGATATAAATCAGGTACTTATCAAGATCAAGCGCGGAAGATTGTTACCGACGGGGCTTTTCAAATTGTTGTTTCAAAAGAAAAATATCACCCGCCTTCGTGTTTTGACCTTAGGTGTGCTTGAAGGATACCGTAAGATGGGAATTGAAGCTTGCTTATACGGCACCATCATCAAGAACACCTACGGCACCAAGATTACGGGCGGCGAATGTTCATGGATGTTGGAAGATAATTACCTGATGAACCACGCCATCGAACAGATCAATGGTAAGCTTTACAAAAGGTACAGATTGTACGAGAAAGAATTATGAACAACAGGGTATTGATTACGGGGGCGAGCGGTTTTATCGGGTATCACCTGATAGAAGCAGCACAGAAAGCAGGCTTAGAAGTACATGCTGCTGTGAGGCCCTCCAGTAATGTAAGCCACCTGAAAAAATTCGAACCCGTATTTGTCTATCCTGAATTTAGTGAAAAGAATGCGCTGAAAAAGCTGTTGCACGAGGGCAATTATAGCTATATCATCCATTCTGCGGGGGCCACAAGGGCCAAAAACAGTCAAGCCTATAATGCAGTCAATGCCGATTATACCCGTTTGTTGGCTGAAGCTGCACTGGAGACAGATATTCCGTTAAAACGGTTTGTGTTTATGAGCAGTTTGGCGGCGTTGGGACCTTTAGCCTATACCGACGAGCAGCCAATCACGGAGACTACAACGCCGGCGCCCATTACAAGTTATGGTGCAAGCAAGCTACTGGCAGAGAAGTATTTAGAAGAATTGAGAGCGTTGCCTCTAACCACCATACGGCCCACCGCCGTGTACGGACCGCGAGAAAAAGACATCTTTATTCTTTTCAAAACCCTCAATAAAGGCCTTGACGCCTACATCGGAACAAAACCCCAACGGTTGAGTTTTGTATACGTCAAAGATCTGGCAGAAGTCACGGTTTCTGCTTTGCTTAAAGGCCAAAACGGACGTCAGGTGTATAATATTTCTGACGGATTTGCCTACGACCGATACGCCTTGGCGGATTCATTTAAAGCGATCAGCGGTAAAAATCCGCGCCGGGTTCATTTGCCCGTAGGAGTGCTGAAACTGGCTGCCAATATCATGGAACTGGGAGCGACTTTCTCGCCGGTTGCGCCCGTAGTGAACCGTGAAAAAGTAAGAGAACTGACCGCTTCAAACTGGTTTTGCAGTATTGAAGCCGCCAAACATGATTTACACTACCGCCCTCAATATAATTTAGCAAAGGGAATTGCCGAAACCTGGCAATGGTACAAGGCCAACAACTGGCTTTAGAAAAAGAACTTACCGGAAATCACCCATTAGAACGTTTTCTTCTCGCGAAGGAGATTGTTAGTACCGATCAATGAACAGTCGTGCTGAACAAAGGGCAAAAGGCCCATATTAAAATGAAAAAGTTGACCACACATATAGCCACCATTATTTCAATCTTTTGCCTGACGTTGGGAGCTGCGTTTGCACAAACCACCGTAAAGGGAACAATTACCGATGCCAAGACCGGCGAAACATTGCCTTATGTCAATGTTCAGGTAGTTGGAACCACCATTGGCAGTACTTCAGATGCTGAGGGGCGCTACAGCCTCACGCTACCGGCCAATACATCTGTCATAAAATTTACCTATATCGGTTATGTAAGCCTCGAAAAACCGGTCACTCCCGGTATTGAGCAGACCATTAACGTAAAAATGGCGGTGGACGCGGTGATGCTGAAAGAGGTAACTGTAAAAGGAAAAACGAGCCGTTATCGCAACAAAGACAACCCGGCCGTACAACTCATCCGCGAGGTGATTGCGCACAAAGAGCAAAACCAAATGGCGGGCAATGACTACGTGGAATACGAGCAATACGAGAAGATTGCGCTTGCGTTGAGCAACCTCTCCGAAAGCTTTAAAGACCGCCGCATTTTTCGGAATTATCAGTTTTTGTTCGTCAATCAGGATTCTTCCGGTTTAGGCGGCAAGAGCATGCTGCCGGCTTATATGCAGGAAAAACTTTCAAAAGTCTATTTTCGTAAAAACCCATATACTAAAAAGCAGTGGGTGGAAGCAGATCGTAAGGCGGAATTTGACGCTAAATTTATCGACAACGATGGTCTAAATGCTTATTTCAGACGTTTGTACGAAGATGTTGACATTTACAAAAATGATATTTCTATCGCGACCAACCTTTTATTGAGTCCCATTGCCAATACCGCTCCTACTTTCTATAAGTTTTTTATTCGTGATACCGTCAAGACCCAGACGCCTTGGCTGATCGAACTTGGTTTTGTTCCCCGCAACAAAACGGATATGTTGTTTGAAGGAAAACTGTTTATAACCCTTGATGGCAATTACGGCGTTCAAAATGCTTACCTGACTGTTAATCGGGACATTAACCTCAACTTCATGCGCGATCTGGAAGCGAAACTTGAATTTGAGAAAAGCTCCGACGGGCGTTATCACCCAAGCAAAACCACCTTGGGAATGGAGTTTGCATTGGGCGAAAAAGCTGCCGGACTGTACGGTCAACGTGTGGTGAATTTCAAAAATTATACCATTAATCAACCTCGCCCCGACAGCGTTTATAAAGGCCCGGCTCAGGAAAATACCACCGAAGTATTGCCCAAAAGAGGCGACGATTACTGGAACAACGTACGCCATATTCCGCTGGAATTGTTGGAAAAAAATATTTACAGAAACGTAGACACGCTTCAAACGATCCCTTCTTTCCGTAGAACGATGGACATTGCTACGCTTCTTTTAGCAGGTTACAAATCGTTCGGCATTGTAGAGGTTGGCCCCGTCAATACTTTTTACAGTTTTAATCCTGTGGAAGGTTTCCGCCTTCGTTTCGGTGGTCGCACCACTACCGAATTAAGCAATCGGCTCTATTTTGAGTCGTATGCGGCTTACGGTTTCAAAGATGAAAAATGGAAGTATTTTTTCAGCGGCACGTATTCATTGAATAACAAATCGATCTATCAGTTCCCCTTTCATTACATCCGCGCCAGCTTTCAGCGCGATACCAAGATTCCCGGACAGGATCTGCAATTTGTACAGGAAGACAACTTTTTATTATCGTTCAAACGCGGTGACAATAACCGTTGGTTGTACAACGACATTTTCAAGATCGAATACATTCGCGAGTTAGCCAGTCATTTCTCGTACAAAGTTGGCTTTTCGCAATGGAATCAAACGCCTGCCGGTATTCTGCGCTACGAAAAAGTAGATAATGAAGGAAATATCCAACGCGTGCCTCAATTGAAAAATACCGAGTTAAGTCTTGAACTTCGGTACGCACCCAATGAGCAGTTTTACCAAGGCAAATTGTACCGTACTCCGCTCATCAACCGCTCCCCAATTTTTACGGTTCGATACAATGTAGGCATAAAAGGCTTTTTGTCGGGTGAAAACAATTATCATACCCTGACGGCCAATATTGCCAAACGGTACTACCTTTCTCAATACGGCTACGCAGATATTACGACCGAAGGTGGATATATCTTTGGCAGTCATATTCCTTTTCCATTGCTGATGATTCACCGCGCCAATCAAACGTATGCATATCAATTGAATTCATATAATTTGATGAATTTTCTTGAATTCGTCAGCGACCATTACGCAAGCCTGGATGTTCAATATTATCTTAATGGATTCATATTCAACAAAATACCGTTACTTAAAAGGCTAAAACTGCGTGAAGTGATCAGCGTAAAAGCGTTGGTCGGTGGATTGCGTAATGAAAACAATCCTGACAAACAGTCATCGGTTTTCCGCTTCCCGGTAGACGCTCAGGACAAATCCATCAGCTACGGACTGGGGCGTACGCCTTATGTGGAAGGCAGCGTGGGCGTAGCCAATATTTTCAAGTTGTTGCGATTGGATCTGGTAAAACGTTTCAATTACCTCAACCATCCCGGCGTATCTGAATGGGGAATCCGGGCGAGATTCAGAGTTGATTTTTAAGAATAAATTAAGGGTTGAAGAATTAAATTAATTCTCTGATCTTTAACCACATAACTCACTGACACACACATTATGAATTACGCGATCATTGCAGCAGGAGAAGGTTCACGATTGGCAAAGGAAGGTTTTTCACTTCCTAAACCAATGGTAAAACTGCATGGAGAAATGCTGATTGACCGTTTAATAGCGATCTTTATTAAAAATCGGGCGGAATCGATTCAGATCATCATCAACGAAGCATCTGAAGCATTGGCAAAGCATTTGTCGGAAAGTACCTATGATGTGCCGGTTCATGTCATTAAAAAGTCTACCCCGAGTTCGTTGCACAGCTTTTTCGAATTGTTGCAGGCCAATGGAGCAATCAACGAATTGTGCTTAACTACAACTGATACCGTATTTTTGGAAGACGAATTTCAAGCGTATATCCTTGAATTTGAACAAAATAAAAAATTAGACGGTCTGATGGCTGTGACTACTTTTGTGGATGACGAAAGTCCTTTGTTTGTGGCAACGGACGAACGTCAGTTGATCACGGCTTTTACCGATACTAATTTTACGAATACATCTTTTGTCTCAGGCGGAATCTATTGTTTACGAAACAAAGCCCTTGACTGCGTCACTCAGTCAGTAGAAAGCGGAACCAGCCGGATGCGGAATTTTCAGCGTCAATTGATCGATAATAACTTACTGATCAAAGCTTTTCCCTTCTCAAAAATCGTAGATATAGATCACGTAAGAGATATTACTACTGCCGAGCTTTTTTTAAGCGCCGCGCAGTACACACCAAATCATGAAGTTGCTTTATAATGAATAGCTTAGAATTACTTGGAGTACATAGAAACAAGAAGTTTTCACCCAACCATATCGGAAATGACGATGCCATTTTTTCATTAACAGCGCAGGCACTTGAACGAATGGGATGCACAGTAAGCATCTGTTGCGAAGACGAATTTTTACAAAGAGAAACGATAGACCAACCTTTTATTTTTACCATGGGTCGTCAAAAAGAAGTGGTAAAAAAGTTGCAGGAATTGGAGTTGGCAGGAAAAGTGATTGTCAACTCAGGTTTTGGAATTGAAAATTGTTTCAGAACAAACATGACCAAAGGCTTGGTCGAAAATGGAGTTCCTTACCCAAAAAGCTTCGTTGTTCCCACTTCGTATGCCGGGAACGATGTTTTTGAGCAATTGCCGGGAAAAGGATTCTGGATCAAACGCGGTGATTTTCACGCCATTCACAAAGAAGACGTGAGCTTTGCGGCAAGCATAGGGGAAGCCAAAGAAATATTGCGTGAATATGCATTACGAGACATTCCTGATGCGGTCATTTCAGAGCACCTGATCGGCGATCTGGTTAAATTTTATGCCGTACGAAATACCGATTTTTTCTATTGGTTTTATCCGTACGCCAACAACCATCATAAATACGCTGATTATGAAAACATTAACGGCAAATCGTTGTACTATTCTTTTGACGAAGAAGCACTCCGAAAAGCTGCTAATGCTTCCGCCGAAGTGTTGAATGTACATATTTACGGCGGCGACGCCATTGTGGGAAAAGACGGTCAATTTCATATTATTGACCTGAATGACTGGCCCAGTTTTGCTCCGTGTCGTCAGGAAGCCTCAGAATCCATTGCCCAAGCCATTTTTCAACGATTTACCATAGCCATCTAATGGATAATTTGACTCAAAAAATACCTACTCAGGAGTTGGAAGAACCCAAAAGCAGCGCTTTTGAAAGCTCTTTGAAATCAAGCGATACCGAGGAGCAGATAGATATATGGTTTTATCGGCCCATCGGCTACCAAATTGCCCTTTTTTGTGCCAAAGTTGGTATCACGCCCAATCCCGTAACCATTGTCAGTATTTTCTTCGGCGTAGCGGCGGGGATTCTGTTTTACTATCAGGAATTGTGGATAAATGTCATCGGGATGTTGTTGTTGGTTTTTGCCAACTCGCTCGACAGCGCCGATGGTCAGTTGGCCCGTATGACCAACAATAAAAGCCGTTTGGGGCGTATTTTGGACGGTGCCGCCGGTGATTTTTGGTTCATTGCCATTCACATTGCCATTTGTTTGCGTAGTCAAAACGAAGGTTGGAGTGCGCTTATTTGGGTGCCCGGCGTATTGGCAGGAGCATCGCACGTGGTGCAATCGGCCATGGCAGATTACTACCGCAATGTTCATTTGTTCTTTATCAAAGGTACCTCGGGCAGTGAGTTGGACAATAGCCTTGAATTGCAAAAAGAATACGATGCTCTTTCATGGGGCAAAGATTTTGGAATGAAACTGGTAGCAAGGTTCTACATGAATTATACCAAAATGCAGGAAAGCTTTTCCCCTAATTTACAAAAATTGTTGGGGGCAGTTCGCACAAAATACCGCACCGGATTACCCCAATGGCTCGTTACGGAGTTTAGAGCGCAAAACAAGCCATTGATGAAATATACCAATATCATTCAGTTCAACACGCGGGTTTTGTTTCTGTTTTTGTGGTTATTTATTGACCAAGCCTGGATCTATTTTTTGTTTGACATCTTTATTCTGAACCCTATTCTCATTTATATGTGCGTGAATCAGGAGAAAGTAAGTCGTCATTTTTACCAAAAAATTGTATCTTAAGTTGAAAAGTGCAACACTCTATAAAGCCCTGTTTTTAGCCCTCGGCGTTATTTTCCTCGGCTATATGGTGCACGGTATGGGGATTGATGTGATCAGCACCAATATCCAGAAAACGGGTTTTTGGTTCATTCCGATCATTGGCAGTTGGCTGGTGATTTACGTATTGAATGCATTTGCCTTTAAAGCCATCATTGAAGAGCCGCAATTGCCCGCAAGTAATCTTTCTTTCAGAAAGGTGTTACGACTGACCATTACGGGCTATGTCATCAATTACATCACGCCTTTTGTGGCGTTGGGCGGCGAGCCGTACCGAATCATGTTGCTGAAACCCGCCTTGGGAATGCGCAAAGCCACGTCGTCGGTGTTGCTGTACAGTTTGATGCACATGTTCTCGCACGTGTTATTTTGGCTGGCGTCGATTGTGCTTATCGTTGCGTATGTACCTTTAAGTACGGTGATGCTCACGGGTTGCGGCATTATGATGGTGGTGGGCGTCCTGCTGGGTTTTTGGTTTATCCGCGTTTATAAACGCGGCGTTACCGTAAGTACCTTTCGATTGTTGGAGAAAATACCTTTCGTTAAAAAGAAGGCTACTGCTTTTTTCGAAGAAAAAAAAGACGCTTTGTATGAGATCGACGAGCAGATCCGAATCTTATATGCCGAACGCAAACCGCGATTTTACACCTCGTTGGGGTTGGAATTTTTGGCGCGCGTGGTCGGATGTGCCGAGATCTATTTTACTGCACAGGCCATCGGTTTGGAAATGTCGGTGGTGCAGTCATTGATCGTTAGCTCGGGTTCATCGTTATTTGCCAATTTGATCTTTTTCTTTCCGATGCAATTGGGCACGCGCGAAGGAGGCTTGGCACTGGCATTACAGAGTATTGGATTATCCGCTAACGCAGGTGTATTCATTGGTATTGTGGTGCGCATCAGAGAGTTGGTTTGGATACTGATCGGGCTGTTGTTGCTCCGTAAAACCAATATGCAACCCATCGGCGAAGCAAATCCGGTGGAAGTGGTGGCAGATAAATTATGATTTTTCAGGCCAAATCGGCCGCCGATTATTAAAGTGAATTGTTTATGATAGAAGGAGTTTTACTCGATTACGGTGGCACTATCGACACCAATGGATTGCATTGGGGAAGTGTATTGTGGAAGAGTTATCAAAAATACGACGTACCGGTTGACCGGGAAACATTTTCAAAAGCGTACTCTTACGGAGAAAGAGCCTTGGCCATTCATCCGATCATACAGCCCGGGCACACTTTTTTAGACACATTACAACTCAAAGTTGAACAGCAGTTTCAATTCTTAAAAGATAACGGTTTTAAGGTTGAGGATGCATTTATCGAAATGATCGCAGCCGATTGTAATCATTTTGCCAAAACAACTGTAGCGCAGGCCGCACCTATCTTGAAAGAACTGTCTGAATTGTTTCCATTGGTATTGGTCTCCAATTTTTACGGAAATATCAACAGTGTTTTGAGTGATTTCGGCATTGACAGGTATTTCAACGCCGTAGTGGAATCGGCCGTGGTGGGGGTAAGAAAGCCTAATCCTGCCATTTATCAGCTCGGCGTAGATGCCTTACAATTGCCCGCAGAAGCCTGCGTTGTGATAGGAGATTCGTACAGTAAAGATATAATTCCCGCCAAAGAAACCGGATGTAAGACAATATGGTTAAATGTACAGGGCTGGGAAGAAACCGATACAAAAGCACCCTCAGTAGCCGACCTCGAAATCAATAATTTTACAATGGTGATTGGGGGTATCAACGGGCTGAACGGTCATTAAGTTAAAAAGTACGGAGTTAAGCAATAAAGAAATCATAAAGAACGCAGGAACCCCCATCTAGCTTCCTCGTTTTCAATCTTTAATGTACAACTCTTTTAAAGAATACAGACACCAAATCGTTTGAAAAGTATGTATGATATTTGCACCATCGGGCATATCACACTTGATAAAGTTGTGACACCCCAATCGATCAATTACATGCCGGGAGGCACTTCTTTTTATTTTTCCAAAGCGCTCCAAAAGGCAGATATTAAGTACGCACTCGTGACGGCATTAGCAACGAGTGAGCTTGGTGTGGTGTCAGAGTTACGAAATTCAGGTGTTGAAGTGTATGCATTACCCAGCGAACATTCTGTTTATTTTGAGAATATTTACAGTCACAATCAGAACAATCGCGAGCAGAACGTATTGCAGAAAGCATCGCCTTTTGATGTTCCTGTCATGCCCGACATTAACGCCAAGATATACCACTTAGGCCCTTTGCTTTCCGATGATATTTCGTTGGAACTGCTGAAGCTCTTGGCTACCAAAGGCATGGTTTCGCTGGATATTCAGGGGTATTTAAGGTACGTAAAAGATAAAAAAGTGCTTTACAAAGACTGGTCCGACAAGAAAGAGGCCCTTCCGTACGTGAGTATTTTGAAGGCAAATGAGTTTGAAATGGAAGTGTTGACCGGCAAAAGCAAAGTACAGGAAGGTGCTAAGTACTTGGCCGATATGGGCGTCAGAGAAGTGATCATTACGCTTGGCAGCCACGGGTCGGTCATTTATACGCAGGGACAATTTCACAAAATCCCGGCCTTCACTCCCACCGCGGTAATAGACGCAACGGGCTGTGGCGATACCTACATGGCGGGTTATTTATCTAAGAAAATAGCCGGTGCTGACGTAGTGGAAGCAGGCGAGTTCGGTGCTGCCATGGCAACCATCAATATTGAGGCTTCGGGGCCTTTCTCGGGCGACTTCAATAAAGTCGCAAAAGTGCTCAATTATGAAACTCCGGACAGATACGAAAAGGTTTTCTCTTGGGCGGAGGCTTGGTCTTCGGTCGCATAAATTGATTTCAGCATTCCCTTTACAGTCATGAAATTTTCGATTATTCTGTGGTTGCTTATTACGCCTCTACTCTTTTCATTTTCTACGACAAAGAGCACCGCCGAAAAAGCACCACTCCCTGATCCTGAGAGCTTTCCAATTCCAAATGGAATTCCCGGATTGCTGTTTTATATTCAGCGTGACCCCAATACCAACACGATCTGTTACGAGCTTAACATGAATAAGAACGGTCAGTTGGAAGGAAATGACCCCGTTCATGCCTTTTGGATCCGGTATCCGGAAGGCGGAATGCGCAAAGACCTGAACTACATTCAACGCAAATTTGCGTACGGGATCAACGTTAAAGCAGTAGGAAATGAGCAATATGAGTTGAGATCTGTAGCCTATTCCAAACTGCCGCTTATTTTAAGAAAAGATGCCAAAAATAATTACCGGGTCTATACCGACATCAACAAAAAAGAGTGTGTGTTGAGTCGCGTATTCATCCGCATCGACGGCGGAACATTCTGGTCACCCAATGTACTTTATATTGAACTGAAAGGAACTGAAACCGCCACCGGAAAAATCGTCAGTCAACGCATAAAACCTTCTTAACATGCCTAAAAAATATGTTTCGAACTCAACGGAATCTAACAGGATGTTTAAAAGTGATCTTTTAGAAGCACTTTCAAAAGTCCACTACACCGTTCCTCTTTTTATCTTCCTTCCCGTTATTGGCTATTTTTCGTGGAAGTCCCTTTTTGAAGGCGATTTCTCAGTAGCAACCTTTGCCGGCTATTACCTTGCCGGACTGTTTGTGTGGTCATTTACGGAATATTTCATGCACCGGTTTGTGTTCCATTTTACGCCAAAAGGGAAGCTTATGGAGCGCATTCATTTCATTTTTCACGGCGTTCATCACGACTATCCTAACGACGCCAAACGGCTCGTTATGCCACCCTCCGTCAGTATTCCGCTGGCTACTGCATTCTATTTTCTATTTGCGCTTTTTTTGGGGAAATATGCGTTGGGGGCTTTTTTTGCGGGATTTATCAGCGGGTATTTATTTTATGACATGAGTCATTATGCCCTGCATCACGCCAATTTTAAATCAGGCTTTTGGAAAAAACTCAAAAAGCATCATATGCTGCATCACTATTCCGAGGCTGACAAAGGCTACGGGGTAAGTTCTGATTTTTGGGATAAGATATTTGGCTCTGCTTTTTCCGACAGCAAAGATCATCACCATAATTTGTCCTAAACTTACCGTTTAACTTCTTTATTCAGGAAGTCGATCACTTTTGTTTTGATGGCATCTACGTCAAACATTTCACCATAATGCGGCGCATCTTTGACAACGATCACCTCATTTCTGACGCCCGCAAGCGTCAGCCACGAACCGAGGAGCTGTGATTGTATGTACGGCACTGACTCATCCTTTTCGCCATTGATGATAATAAACGGCGGGTCATTTTTATCAACATACGTTACCGGGCTGGCAATTTTAGCCAAATCAGGCCGAGCTATCGGCGATGCCCCTAACAGAAGGGAAATCGGATCTTTGGGATTGTTTTCGTCTCCTTTGCGAACCATTCCCACTAAATCGGCCGGCCCATAAAAATCTACGACCGCCTTTATTTTAAACGACTTTTTAGCGCCCGGAGCAACAAAAGTCGTAACGTTGTTATTTTGGGATAACGCCAATAACGAGGCTAAATGCCCGCCTGCCGAGAAACCCATTAGGGCAAATCGATCTTTGTTCAACCCATACTTGCCCGCATTTTGGTAGAGAAATTCCAGCGCCTGCGTACAGTCCTGAAGTTGAGCGGGAAAAACGGCCTGCGTGCTGTGCCGATAGTCAATGGAGGCTAAGGCAAAACCATTGGCAAGAATAGCCGAAATGGTCTTCTTCATATAACTCATATCGGCGTATTTATCATTCAGCATCCACGCACCGCCATGTACCCAGATCACCACCGGGAGATTTCCCTGCGCATTGGGCGGCAGATAAATATCCAGTAAATGCTTTTTGAGCGTATCGTTAGCGTAGGCAATATTTCCATGCAAAACAGTCCCCTCCGGAAATTGATTTATTACCCGATTGGCAGGAGCCTGGCTCCACACATTGGAAGCATTCATAAACAGAAATATGAGAATAGCTTTTGTGAGTAATTTCATCTTAAGCAGTTATGTGAATTGATTTGTAAAACCCCATCCCCAGCTCCTCCCCTGTTAGGGAGGGGAACAGAAACTCCCTTTCCCTCACAGGGGCCGCGGCGGCGGACCGCAAGGGCCGGGGATAGGGGTTCCTGATGGATTACTTTCGAAAGCTTCGGAGGCAGTTTTCTACTATGTTTTCTGTCTGATTTTAAGTCCATTCAATAAAATAGGCTCCCGACAACTATCCGGAGCCTATCAGTTCATTTTTAACCTATTAATAAATGAAATAAAAACAGTCAAACCATGAAGTCTGACTGTTTTTATTGGTACTAACAATGGGGATGGATCAGCTTAATATCCTGTATTTTGCTTGATCTTAGACGGATTAATGTCAATTTGGCTTTGCGGAATGGCAAAGATAAGGTTGTTGTCAGTAAGGTTTGTTTTGATACCGATTGCCTGTGCTTTGGCATTCAAAACGGTAGTTGCGCGTCCGGTACGTACCAGATCAAACCAACGATGTCCTTCAAACGCCAACTCCATACGACGTTCCTGCTCCAACGCCAAACGCATCTCTGCCTGACTTAACGTGCCTTTATCGGCCAAACCTGCTCGCTTCCGAATACGATTCAGATAAGGAAGCGCATCAGACGTTTTTCCGGTTTCGTTCAATGCTTCGGCGTACATTAGCAGCACGTCAGCATAGCGCAATACCGGAAAGTTATCTTCCGAATCTCCGCTTACCGTCGGTGTATCTGAGTATTTCCGAACGTGATTGTATTCTACCCGCACGCCCTGCGCGTTGGTATAGCCCGTTGCCATGGAGACAGCTTGGCGCAAATCACCTTTTTCGTACGCATTCACAAAATCTGCCGTCGGACGGTTATTACCACCACCACCGAACTGCACGACCGAGTTACCTGAGTTTTCGGGAGCATAGGCATTGGGTAAGCCGTTTCCTTCGCCGATGGAGCCTTTTTTGTATTGAATGTCAAAGATGGATTCTTTGTGGTTTTTGTTGGCGGCTTTGAAAACATCCGCATAATTCGGCAACAGATCATAAACCGCACCGTCGATTACTTCTTTGAGCTTAGTGGCTGCTTCGGCGTATTGCTTACGGGTCAAATAAACTTTGCCAAGCAACGATTTGGCCGCGCCTTTGGTGGCTCTTCCGATATCAGCGCCCGTATATTTATCGGGCAGCGCACTTTCAGCATCGGTCAGGTCTTTGACGATTTGCGTATACACATCGGCCACCGGCGCACGGCTGTATTCGTAGCCTTCGGCGGGATCAGTGGTTTCTTTCAATACCAAAGGCACATCTCCGAATACCCGTACCAAATTGAAATACATCAATGCGCGCAGGAATTTCGTTTCTCCCACAATGCGTTTTTTAAGCGTTTCATCCATTGTTACGGCGCCGATGCGGTCTACAATGGCGTTGGTCCGGTAAATCCCCTTGTAACCGTCGCTCCATCTGGCTAATAAAAAGGGGTTGGTCGTACGTAAATAAAACTTATCAAATTCATCCTGATCCGTTACCGAACCCGATAACACGGGCGTAGTATCGTCCGAGGGAATTTCAGAAACGACGTAGTAATTGCCGTACTGCCCGGCCGATTGAAGTGAACCATAAGCACCATTGAGCGCATTGAGCATGTCACTGCTTGTCTTATAAAAAGTAGCGGTATTGGCCGAAGAAATGGGTGCCAAATTCAAAAAACTGTCTTTACAACTACTGAAGCCTAATACAAGCGCTGTAAGATATATATACCTGATTTTCATTGTTTTGCCGTTTTAGGTTTTATTAAAAGCCAATGTTTAAACCAATCGTGTACGTACGTGCCAACGGATACGAGCCGTAATCTACGCCACCCGTCAACGCATTTTCGTAACCGCTTACTTCAGGGTTGAAGCCAAGGTATTTGGTCGAAGTGAATGCGTTTTGGATACCGCCGTACAAGCGAAGGCTCTGAATTTTAACGCGATCAAGCACTGTTTTAGGTAGGTTATAGCCTATCGTGATGTTCCGAATCCGGAAATAACTTGCGCTTTCTACCCAACGACTGGAAATGGCGTTGTTATTGCCGGTAGTACGTTCATTGGCGCGCGGAACGACGCCGTTACCGGGTTGCTGAGGCGATTTCCAACGATCCAACACCGTACTGAGTTGGTTTTGGTTTCCTTCCAGGTTCTCAATGAAGCGACGACTCAGGTTCAGAATTTGTCCTCCCTGAATTCCCTGAACCGTAATGCCGAGGTCAATTCCCTTAAACGAAAGCGTATTGGTCATTCCGTAAATAAAATCAGGTTGGTTATTACCGATCAAGGTACGGTCGTCGGCATTGAATTTACCATCGCCGTTGACGTCAGCAAATTTAACGTCTCCCGGCCGAGCCGTTGCATCGTGTGGGTAGCTGTCCAGATCGGCTTGATCTTTAAAGATGCCCAGTTGTTGGTAACCATAGAAATTACCAAGCGGTTTGCCAATAACCGTAATGTTGGTTTCCCCCACGCCCGTACCACTCCGAATAGCATCGCCCGTTGGCCCGAGTGCCAGTACTTTATTGCGATTAAACGATAAATTGAAATCAGTATTCCACTTCAATGCGCCCGTCAGGTTTCGGGTAGTAAGCCCAAATTCCATTCCTTTGTTTTCCACTTTCCCGATGTTACGGCTTGCCGAAGCAAAGCCGGTAAGCGTAGGCACCTGCACCGAAAGCAACAGATCAGTGGTAATGCGTGAATAATAATCAACGGTCAGGAAAATGCGGTTTTTCCACAGGCCCAATTCCAACCCAATGTCAGTCTGGCGGCTTTTTTCCCACGTTAGGTTATCATTGCCAATGCTGTTGGTAGCTAAACCGTTGACTAGATTATTGCCAAAAACGTAGTTGTCAGTGCCCAACGTACCAATAGAACCATAGTTAGTGAAGGCATTATTTCCCGCTAAACCGTAGCTCACTTTAAGTTTCATGTCTGATATGACAGGAATATTTTTCATAAAAGGTTCTTCGCTCACGCGCCATCCGATAGAGCCGGATGGGAAGATCCCGTAACGCTGATTGGCTCCAAAACGGGAAGAACCATCGCGACGAATGGAGGCGTTCACCAAATATTTATCTTTGTAAGAATAACCCACCCGTCCAAAATAAGAAGCTAACGACCATTGCTCTTTGGAAGAGTTACCACTGATTACGACACCGGCACCAAGGGTACGAACAATGTCATTCGGGAATTTATTGGCATTGACCAAGTTGGATTCAAAATCATTTTTCTGAGCTTCAAAACCAACCAAGGCATCAAAATGATGGTTGCTTTGCAGATCAAAATTGTAACTCAACGTGTGGCTTGTAACCCAGTTAATGGTTTGGCTTGTATTCGAAGAACCTGCGTTGGCATTCGGCGGCAATAACTGATTGAGTGGAATGGCCGAGGTTTGAAATTGATTTTGACGGAAGTAGTTTATATCTCCGCCAATGCTTCCACGGTATTTGAGGGCTTTCCAAATGGCTAACTCAGCGTAAGCATTTCCCAACAATCGCAACGTGCTCGCGGTATTGTCCAATTCAGTAATGTTAGCCACAGGATTGGTTACACCCGCCCAATCGTACGCGCCGGCAATGGATGCCTGCGAATTGTACGTCACACCGTCGGCCTGATAAATCGGAATGATCGGTGCCTGCGATAACGCCGCATTGATTACACCGTTGTTTGCCCAGTGACCGTCAGAGTTTACGCGGCGTTCGGTTGTATACGAAGGGCTCATGCTCATTCCCACTTTCAATTTGGGCGATAATTGCGCATCAATATTTGAACGGAATGTATAGCGTTTCAAGCCCGAGGTATTGATAATTCCATCCTGTTTGAGAAAATTTCCCGATACCATGTATTGAATCTTATCCGTTCCGCCCGAACCCGACAATTGATAATTGCTCATGGGGGCTTGACGGAAAATCATGCTTTGATAATCGTACGAAGTCAGCGCCGAAGGGTTGTCGAAATCAATGCCCGGGTATTCGCCGCGCGGATAACGATAGCGGTTTCCTGCGGCCCGTACGCTGTTGGGATCAGTAGCCAATGAACCGGGTACGCGCTCCAAATACGCATTATTGGAAGCTTCTTTGCTGAAATCCGCAA
Source organism: Runella sp. (assembly GCF_965279615.1). Taxonomy (NCBI): domain Bacteria; kingdom Pseudomonadati; phylum Bacteroidota; class Cytophagia; order Cytophagales; family Spirosomataceae; genus Runella; species Runella sp. The sequence goes on from NZ_OZ257252.1 coordinate 3,531,629, forward strand.
ACTGTTGGGCATTCAGCATATTCATGGTTTTGCTGATTTCCTGAACGCCGGTATAATAATCAAAATTGATCCGACTACGCCCCGCTTTTCCGCGTTTGGTCGTAATCATCATTACGCCGTTGGCACCTCTTGACCCAAAAATAGCCGTAGCAGAAGCATCTTTCAATACATCCACACTTTCAATATCATTGGGATTCATGAGGTTGAGACCACTGCCATTGTTCAAACCTCCTGAGTTAAGCGGCTGCCCATCGACTACGATAAGAGGACCGTTTCCTGCACTGATGGAGCCAAAACCTCTGATCTTAATGGAAGGACTGTTTCCGGGCGCACCCGTAGTTTGCTGAATCAATACACCGGGCAGTTTTCCCGCCATTCCTTCGGCTACGTTGGTAACAGGCAAATCTTTGATGTCTTGCGAACTGATGGAAGCAATCGAACCGGTTACATCTTTCCGATTTTGAGTTCCATAACCAACCACGACCACTTCACTCAATGATTTTACATCTACCTTGAGGGTGATATTGAAGGTTGTTTGATTGCCCAACGCTACTTCCTGCGCTTCGTATCCCACAAAACTGTAGATCAGCGAAACGGCACCGTCGGGAACACTGAGTGTATACTTTCCGTCAACGTCTGTGATTGCGCCTTTGGACGTTCCTTTTAAAATTACACTTACCCCCGGCAAACCTGCCCCATTTTCATCGCTGACCTTTCCTGACACCTGCCGGTCGACGAGGGCGAATACGTTTGGGGGAGTTAAAACGTCAGGGACAGCAGCGCTTTTTTCGATTTTATTTCGCTTGAGCAAAATACGATTTCCTGACACTTCATACGATACCTGAAGCGGTGTCAATAAACTTTCCAACACATCTGATAAGCGTTCGTTGGAGGCTGCAAAGGTTACTTTACGACTGTTTTGCAACACATTTGAGCTGTACATAAACTGCACCTGCGCCGATTTCTCGATGCGTTGCAATACTTTTTTGATTTCAGTGCTTTCAAAGCTGAGCGTTAGTCGCTGGTTCAGAAGTTCCTGAGCGTGCATCTTATGAGCGTGGGAAATGCTCAGAAATAACACGGCAACGACCATTTGCGTCAAAGTAAACCTCATAATTCGAAGCCAAAATTGACCGGTAAAAAGGTTTTGCATAAATTTGTTTGGGTTTAGACCATTGGGTTTGAGATAATAATCTTTAACTGTCCTCTTTTTAAGACAGCGTACACACACGTTACGAAAAGAACTAAATCCAAATCGGCGGTGCTGGTACCACTGCCGATTTTTCTTTTATTGACACCCTTGGGCGTCAATAATAATTTGTCCGTCTACAATCTCGTAGGTTGCCCCCGTGATCTTGCAGAGCAGGTTAAGTTTATCATAGAGTGATTCGTTAGAAAGAGTTGCGGTTATTTTGCAATTTTTAAGTACCTCACCGTCAAACTGAAAGTGAATTCCGTAGGCCTGTTCCAGTTGCTTAACCACCTGAGGCAAGGGGGTTTCGTCGTATTCAAAATGATTAAGTATAACTTCCGGGCGCAGCAAAATGGGCTGAACGACCAATGTTTTGCTCAATTGCCTTTCTTTTTCTTCAAACACCGCCGCTTGGTTGGCCGTCAGGATCACGCCTTTGGTCACAGGCCCTGACGTGCCGGTTTGTTTATGATTAGCATAAACGGATACTTTACCCGAACGCACCTGTACCATTACACGCCGATCTGTTTCGTAGGCTCTTACCGTAAAACTGGTCCCGAGCACTTTGGTGGTTACTTCACCTGTCCGGACCAAAAAAGGCTGCGTTTTTTTCACAACCTCAAAGGAAGCCTCACCCGTCAAAAATACCTCTCTGATATCTCCCGTAAATTTGGGAGCATATTTTAACCGACTGTGAGGGCTAAGTCTAACCTCTGAACCATCATCCAAGGTTAACTTCAACGGTCGATCGGTATGGTTTACGGTTTCGGCCAATGATCTGTTTATTTCGTTTTTTGTCTCAACGGCGAGTTGTTTTTTGGTGGAACCGGTCATCCACCAAGCTCCTGCCGCAATAACTAACAGTATGACTGTCGCCGCAATCTGATAGGCCGAGCGTTGCCACCAACGGCGATGTATTTCAATGGTCGTTGGTTCATGTATTTTTTCCGGCGCGCTGTTTACTTTTTCTAAAAATTGATTGACCTCGTTACGAATTTCTTTCTCTGAAAGTTGTTCAGGCACAACGTTCATCGCCCGAATCAATAATTCAGCTTGCCGAATGTCTGCCCTTTTTTCAGGATGTTGTTGTAAAAAATGCATCCAAAAACCTTCATCACGTCCATTGCCCTGCACCCAATCGCGGAATGCATCGTCTTTTACAAAATCCAGTGTGGAATATTCTTCGTATTTTTTCATTCGTTTAAGTTAAGAGCTTTCTTTTAAGACACCTGAGTATCAATTATCTACCCCATAGTATCAAAAACAAAACGTTGAGTCCTACCTGCCAATGTTTCCGTAAACTCGTTAACGCCTTTTGGAGTAAATTGTACAGCGATTGGCGTCCGATCTGCATGGTTTCGGCAATTTGATCATAACTCAGATTTTGATAAAATCGCAGGTAAATAAGCTCTTGCTGACGTTGAGGCAATTGTTGAAGGCTTTTCTCCAATTGCTTGAGTCGGTACACCTCGAATTCATCTTCGATCATACGCATATCTGCGGAAAAGACCACATCAAACGCATAGTCGTCAGTGAGTTCGTAGAATTGATTGTGCTTTTTAGAAAGCTCTCTCAGCAGCTTGGTTTTGAGCGCTTTGAGTAGATAAGCCCGCACATTTTCTACCTCACTGATCGTAGCATGAATTTGCCAAAGACTGAGAAACAACTCCTGAATGCAGTCCTTGACCAATTCCCGTTCCGGATAAAGTCGCATTCCCCAATGAAAAAGATCCGTATAATGCACCTGCATCAGTTGAGCCAGGGCATAGCTGTCGCCGGCACGGTAATCCTGCCACAGTTGCTGGGTATCTTCGTTTTTGGGTCGAGGTTTCATTCGTAAAAGGTCAGCCTTCAATGACAGGAGACAAGGTTATACTAAACCTAACCTCTGAATTATGATTTTTTTTATAAATTTTAGAATAAAGTTGTTTTATAAACTCCCTTTTCTTTGATAAACAGGCCATTGCCTGCAAAATATTGTCGTTGGTTTATCTTTCCGGCGTCCGGAAAATGCCCAAAAAGAGCGGCGTCCAATGGAATCTTTACCAATCCTTCTGTGAACCCTTTTAAAAATTTATTGTTTTACTAACTGGAGTCACCTATTCACATCATCCGTTTTCTTAACATCTTTCCGGCTTTTTTGATGCTTCCGAAATGTAAATACACGCTCGGTACAAAATTTGGCCGTTAAGAATTAAAGCTTATAAGAACCATGCCTGTATTCGCCGGCGCAGCTATACTCTTTGATTGGACAGCAGCGATCAGTCTTCTTTATTTTACTAAAACAGCGACATTATTGGCCTTCTTCGTGTCCAATGATTCCTGATTTTTATGCGTATTTAAGCTATAATTCATTTCCATTCTCTCTGTCATATTATAAATTTTTACCCTGAATGAACTATTGGTCAAAATCAGATAAAAAGATCTTTTTCGCTCTGATTGCCGTTGCATTTCTCTTTCAATCGCCTTATTCACTCTTGGCACAATCGCCTCCAAGCTCAACTTTGGGAAATGGAACGTTGGAAAAGGCTACATTGGACGAAGTTGTAAAGTATGCCATCAGAAACCAACCGGCAATCCAACAATCCGTAATTGATGAACGCATCACTGAAAATAACATCAAGAGTCGCCTCGCCGATTGGTATCCACAGATCAACTTCAATTATAACCTGCAACACAATTTTATTGTTCAAACCAGCATCATCGGCGGCAATCCCGTAAAGTTGGGGGTCAGCAATATATCTGCGGGACAATTCACGGTGTCGCAGGCACTTTTTAATCGCGATGTACTTTTGGCAAGGCGTACTCAAAACGATGTTCGATTACAGTCAAGCCAACTTACCACATCCAACAAAACCGATTTGGCCGTCGACGTCTCCAAAGCTTTTTATGATGTATTGACCACAGTGCAGCAAATTGATGTATCCAATGAAGACATTGCCCGTTTGGAACGAAGCCTGAAAGATGCTCAAAATCAGTACAAAGCAGGAGTAACGGATAAGATCGACTACAAACGTGCGCTGATTTCGCTCAATAATACCAAAGCCGCCAAGAAAAGCAATGAAGAGGTATTGAAAGGAAAAGTGGAATATTTGAAATCATTGATGGGCTATCCAAAAGAGCAATCATTGGAAATTCAGTACGATAGCCTCCAAATGGAGCGCGAAATCTTTTTAGATACTTTACAAAACGCCGACTATACTTCGCGCATTGAGTATCAATTGTTAAGCACGCAAAAACGATTGTTGGAATATAATTTTCAATACACCAAATGGAGTTATTTGCCAACGGTCGCGGCCAACGGTGCTTACAACTTAAATTTCCAGAACAATCAGTTTTTTGATCTGTACACCAAGAATTTTCCAAACTCCTTTTTAGCGATCACGCTTTCACTGCCTATTTACCAAGGCGGAAAACGAAAAATAAACATCAATACCGCCGAATGGCAATTGAAACGAATTGATCTGGATATCAAGCGTCTGCAACTGAACGTCAACGCGGAATATGTGCGGGCGTTGGGCAACTACAAAGGAAGTTTGACCAATCTGCTCACCCAAAAGGAAAACATAGAATTGGCTCGTGAAGTATATGATGTTCTTCAATTGCAATATCGCTCGGGCATTAAAACGTACCTGGAAGTCATTACCTCAGAGACCGATCTGCGCTTGGCGCGCATTAATTATTACAACGCGCTCTACCAAGTTCTTGCCAATAAAATTGACGTACAAAAAGCCCTCGGCCAACTTAATTTTTAACAACTGAATCTACGAATAACATGTATTCGAATCTCATACACTATTTTACCGTCGCATTATCCATCGTATTGTTGACCTCATGCGATAAAAAAGAGGAACAAAAATCAGCCGCCCAGCAAGCGCCTCCTGCCGTGCCCGTTACGTTAGAGGAAGTTACTACGACCGATGCCGTTTACTACGATGAATACCCTGCATCCATTACTCCTTTAAATCAGGTAGAACTGCGCCCACAGGTATCGGGTTTTATCACAGGCGTTCATTTTCAGGACGGCGCACGGGTAAAAAAAGGACAACTTCTATATTCCATTGATGCTCAGTTGTATTCAGCCAATTATGAGCAGGCGGTAGCCAATCTCAAAGTACAGGAAGCCAACGTCAACAAAGCACAAAAAGACGCCGACCGTTACCATGAATTGGATAAAAACGACGCTGTAGCCAAACAATTGGTTGATAATGCCGATGCTGCACTGGAAGTAGCTAAAAAGCAGGCGGAAGCTGCCAAAGCCAACATTTCGGCTGTTTCAACGAGTGTGCGTTATACCAAAGTGTTTGCTCCTTTTGACGGAATCATTGGTATATCACTGGTAAAAGCAGGAGCCGCCGTTTCGGCCGGACAAACGGTGTTGAATACAGTTTCAACGGATGGACAACTTGCTGTGGATTTTGGCGTGGACCAAAAAGAAATCTATCGGTTTACGACTCTGCTAAAAAATAACAGATCCAAAGATTCAACCTTCACGTTGGCCTTTGGCAGAGATATTTATCCGTATCCCGGCAAAATTCAATTGATCGACCGCGCGGTAGATCCACAAACCGGAACCATTAAAACACGATTGATTTTCCCCAACCGCGACAATTTATTACGCGCCGGCATGACCGGAACCGTGAGAGTTCTTAACCGAGCTTCCACCAAATCCATCGTGATTCCGTACAAAGCCGTAACCGAGCAATTAGGTGAATTCTTCGTTTATGTCGCAGGGGACAGCAGCAAAGTAAGCCAACGGCGCATTGTACCGGGCCAATCGCTCGGCACCACAATCATTGTCAAAGAAGGCTTGAAAGAAGGTGAAAAAATTGCCGTTGAAGGTGTGCAGAATTTGCGTGAAGGCTCCGTCGTAAAAACGGATAAATAGTGCCGGAAGTACGGATCGAAAAGTATCGTAAAATGTCAGCGATAAACCGCTGAAAAATCCAAAATCCTCTAAAATGATTGCAGATATTTTTATAAAAAGGCCCATTACTGCCATTGTCTCGTCGATTGTGATCGTATTGGTGGGGCTGATCTCCTTGTCTACTTTGCCCATTGCCCAATACCCTGATGTGACTCCTCCAACGGTATCCATTTCCGGAAACTTCATCGGAGCCGATGCGCAAACGGTAGAGCAAACGACCACCACGGCTATGGAAACCCAAGTCAATGGAGTACCCGGAATGAGTTATATGTCCAGCACCAGTACGAGTAGCGGACAAAGCGGTATCAACGTGGTATTTGAGGTAGGAACCGACGTAAACATCGCGGCATTGGACGTGCAAAACCGTGTCAGTGTGGCGGAACCTTCGTTGCCTGATGCAGTCAAGCGATTGGGAATTACGGTGCGGAAACGCCAACCCAGCATCATGGTGGTACTGGCTCTATATTCACCTAATGGCACGCACGATGCACAATTCATTGGAAACTATGCCAATATTTACCTAAAAGACGCCTTACAACGCGTAAAAGGAGTGGGTGATATCGTCTCACGCGCTGACGACTTCGGAATGCGTATCTGGCTGAATCCTGATAAACTTGCTTCTCTCCGCATGACTCCTGCCGATATTTCGGCGGCGCTTTCGGAACAAAACCTCCAAATCGCAGCAGGAACCGTGGGCGGAAATCCACAGCCCAATACGCAGACATTTGAATACAGCGTATTGACCAACAGCCGCTTAAACACCAAGGAACAGTTTGAAGACATCGTAGTACGCACAGCACCCGATGAAGGAAGCGTAGTGTATTTGCGCGATGTGGCGCGGGTCGAACTGGGAAAATTTGATTACGGGGTCAATGCGTTTGTCAATGGGAAGCCCGCCGCTTTTGTGTTGATCTATCAGGCACCGGGCGCGAATGCTCTCGAAACGTACGATGGTGTAATCAGAACGTTGGAATCCATGAAGAAAACATTCCCTAAGGACATTGACTACGTAATGCCAACCGAAACGGCTACCGTGGTACGTGTTTCTATCAATGAGGTAATGCACACCTTTGCCGAAGCCATGATTTTGGTTATTATCGTGGTATTTTTATTTCTGCAAAACTGGCGAGCTACGCTGATTCCTATTCTGGCTATTCCGGTATCTCTTATTGGTACATTTATCTTTTTTATCCCGTTTGGTTTTACCATCAACACGCTTACCTTGTTTGCGTTCGTACTGGCCATCGGTATCGTAGTGGATGATGCTATTGTGGTGGTGGAAGCGGTGCAGCATAATATTGACCACGAGAAGCTTTCGCCCAAAGACGCTACGGCAAAGGCAATGAAAGAAATCTCAGGCCCGGTGATTGCCATTGCGCTGATCTTGGCGGCGGTGTTTGTGCCCGTTAGCTTCGTTCCGGGCATTGTAGGGCGTCTATACCAACAGTTTGCCATTACGATTGCCGTTTCGGTGCTTTTGTCGGCCTTCGTGGCGCTTTCGCTGACACCGGCATTGTGTTCTACCATGCTTCGCCCTTCTAAAGGTGCCAACGACAAGAAAAATTTCATGGAAAAATTCTTCGATCGTTTCAATAAATGGTTCGACAGAATTTCCCGCTCGTACACCAACGGCGTAGCCAAATGGATCAAAGGAACGCCATATGTCATGGTGATGATGGTTTGTCTGTTCGTTGGGCTGTTTTTCTTATTCAAAAATAAACCAACGGGTTTTGTTCCTGTCGAAGATGAGGGGCGCCTTTTTGTAACCTACGAGATGCAGGAAGCTACCTCCACTACGCGCAACATTGCGATGATCAAGGAAGTTATGAAACGCGTAGAATCCATTCCCGAAGTGCGGGTCGTGGGTGGTTTGGCGGGATTGAACGTGCTTAGTTTTTCCAATAAATCCAACGTTGGTACGCTGTTTATCAACCTGCATCCGTGGGACAAACGAAAAGGCGCTGAGCATCACGTTCAGAGCGTTATCAAAGAGATTCAGAAGCGTACCGCTGATATCAAAGAAGCCCGTATTCTGGCAATCGCTCCGCCGGCTATTCCCGGTTTAGGTGCTACGTCAGGGTTTACGTTTCAATTACAGCAAACCACCAGTACCGATAATATCCAACAGTTTGAAGGCGTATCCCGTAACTTTCTGGCGGCCCTTACCAAGCGCCCCGAGATCGGAACAGCATTTACGTTTTTTAACACCCGCACACCAAGTTACAAAATTGATGTAGACCGCGAAAAAACCAAAAAGCTGGGCGTTTCGGTATCGGAGGTATTCAGTTCATTATCAGCCATGCTGGGAAGCAGTTACGTCAATGACTTCAACCTTTACGGGCGAAATTTCCGCGTCGTGGTGCAGGCTGACAGCAGTTTCCGTACTTCGTTGGATAAGATTGAAAAATTCTACGTACGCAACCGAGAAGGAAACATGATTCCGTTGAGCTCTTTGATCACGACAAAAGTCATTGAGAATCCTGCTCTTATATCTCACTATAACATTTACCGTTCGGTTGAGATCAACGGAACACCCAAACCGGGATTCAGTAGCGGTCAGGCAATTATCGCCCTTCGCGAAGTGGCGGCAGCCACATTGCCCGCCGGTTATGGCTACGAGTTTTCGGGCATGAGCAGCGAGGAAATAAAAGCAGGTGATAGTACCACTACCATTTTTGCCATTTCGATTGTGTTCGTATTCCTGTTCTTAGCCGCCCTATACGAAAGTTGGTCGATTCCTTTCTCGGTACTTTTTGCCGTTCCCATTGGTGCTTTCGGTTCTATTCTGACACTCACGTTTTTACCCAATTTATCAAATAACATTTATGCCCAGATCGGTTTAATTACGTTGATCGGCTTGGCGGCAAAAAACGCCATTTTGATCGTAGAATTCGCCAAAGAACGCGTAGATGGCGGCATGGAGTTGGTCAAAGCTACGTTGGAAGCCGTGCAGTTACGCCTTCGCCCTATCATCATGACTTCTCTGGCGTTTATTCTGGGTGTATTGCCACTGGCATTTGCCAGCGGTGCCGCTGCCGAATCACGTAAAACCATCGGCTGGACGGTATTCGGAGGAATGTTGGCCGCTACTTCGTTGGCCATCTTTGTCGTTCCCGTTCTTTTTGTGTTGATCGAAAAGATCAGCATGGGTAAGAAGAAACGTTTGGAAAACGAACAAAAAACGGGCGCTGCTGCACCCGCAGCTGTTGAATAGTTTTTTTAGAAAATAGCAGAAAGGCCTACGGACTGTAGGCCTTTTTTAGAACAATCCAAGAAACCTAACAAACTGTCCCATAGTAACTATGGCTGTATTTTTATATGTTTCCAAGCTTAACAAATCGGCGTCGCCGGTCACTAAAAAATCAGCATTACAACTTTCACAAATTCCAAGCAAATAATCATCTTTCGCATCTCTTACCAAAGTAGGCTTTGTTGTAATAGGCACTTCTTTCATAAAAAGCAGAGCTAACGTGATAAATCTGACAATCTGATTGGGTGCTATAATTTTCGAAAACTTTTTTCGGGTAATTACACCCTCAAATTCTTGAAGTAATTCAGTTGAATAGTAAATCTGTAAATGAGTATGTTTTAAAATTTTATGGTAAAGTGTTCGTCGGGAATTTTTATTGATGCAAGCTGAAATATACCAATTTGCGTCAATTACCACATTAATTTTTCTTCTTTTGGGCATTTCTGAAGGCATTTATTTCTTTTTGAATCTCGGATGCTGAAAGTTCAACATCCGGCAGTTCAGCATCTAATTCATCAAAAAGTGCATCTGCCATCTGTAGTTGAATTTTTTTGGCTATAGCAAGTCTGTCCTTTGCGGGAAAGGCATTGAATGTCCTTATAAATTCTGTTTGAGTCATAGCGAAAGATTAGTAATATTCTTAATTATACTATCAAATGTAACAATTTATCACTCTTGTATCAAAGCTTATATTGGATTAATAATGCCCAAAAGTTCTCGCAACTTACGTTTCTGCTTCGTTTTACTGCCATTTATTTTTATAAAAAGCTTCTTTTTGCCTATTAGCTGTATAAAACCTAAAGCAGAATTTTAAAACTTGAACAATGAGGTCAGTAATCGGTATTAAATTCTTAAAACTCAAACTTTCATTAAAAGGTAAGTACTCATAAACACCTCCAAAAGCGGCATTCAATCTTTTCAGTCGGCTTTTTTAAAACCTAAATAACATTTCCTTGAAAAAACCGTTAAATTCTCGGAGATTTAATGATTAATTTGGCAAAATGTTTGCGGTAGCGTTTGGTATCATGACGAGAAGACTATTATTAACCCTGCTATTTGGTATATCTTTTTGGGTCGCGCAGGCGCAGGACCCTCAGTTTTCGCAGTTCTATGCGAATCCCCTGTACCTCAACCCTGCTTTTGCAGGGGGAGCTTTGGCGCCGCGCGTCATGATGAACTACCGTAACCAATGGCCGGGCTTAGCCGCCAATTACGTTACTACGTCATTTGCCGTTGATCATTATTTTTCGAACGTGAATAGTGGCGTTGGGCTTATGTTTGTCAATGATACCCAAGGAACCGGAAGTTTGAGAACATCCGAAATCTCTGCGCAATACGCCTACCAACTCAAATTTAACGAAACAACGGCCCTACGCATGGGCTTGCAGGGAACGTACGCCAACCGCCGCGCTGACCTGCGCGATCTGACCTTTGGTGATCAATATACCAACCGTGGTTTTACCGGCAATCCTACTGCCGACCCGCTGGCTGCCAACGGTACACCATCTGTCGGATACATGAGTTTTGCTACGGGATTATTGCTTTATTCTGATCGCTATTGGATCGGTGTTTCGGCGCACCACCTCAACCGCCCTGAACAGGGATTTTTTCAGGTTGCCGACGGTACTCGCCTGCCCATCAAAGGAAGCATTCATGCAGGGTTAGTCATTCCGTTTGGAGGGTATACCGGTTTGGCTGATGAGTGGAACCGTGAAATGACGATTTCGCCTGCCATTAATTATAAATTCCAAGGAAAATACGACCAATTGGACTTAGGCGTCTACCTTACCTATTCTCCCATCGTATTAGGCCTTTGGTACCGTGGCTTACCCATCAAGAAATACGTAGACAACATCACCAATCGCGAGTCATTGATTGCTTTAATTGGTTACCGTCAGGACAAATTTTCGTTTGGTTACAGCTACGATATTACCATTTCGTCGTTGGGTTTACCAAGTGGTGGTTCACACGAGATCTCAATGGCTTACACTTTTGATTTTGAGCCTTCTCCCCGCCACCGCCGCTCAAAGAAAGACAAACAACTTTCGTGTCCTAAGTTTTAGGGTAATGGTTTGTTAATTTATACCCCATAGCCCCTCGGCAGCGGACCGTGACCGACCCTGTGAGGGAGGGGAACAAGACTCCCTTTCCCCACTTAGGGAAAGGGGTTATTCTACAACTTCACCTGCTTTGCAAATGCGTCTTTGAGGCGTTGATCGTGGGTTACTACTACAAGGCTGGCACCGATCTGCTCGGATTGATTCTTCAGAAGTTCAATTACTTTATCGCAATTAATATCATCAAGGCTTGACGTAGGTTCGTCGGCTAAAATCACGGCGGGGTTATTCATCAATGCCCGCGCAATGCTGACGCGTTGCTGCTCTCCCTGACTCAATTGATTTGTTTTTTTGGAAAGATGATCGGCAAATCCCAATTGCTCGGCCAACTGTTTTGCCCGCGTTTTGTCTTGTGGCTTTTGGGCTAAATAACTCGAAAGAAGTACATTATCAAGCACATTCAGCGAACTCACAAAATGCGGACGCTGATAAATAATACCGATCTGACTTGCCCGTACTGCTGCTGCTTCGGCTACGGAAAGCGGCGTAATATCCTGATCATTGATGAGTACCTGACCGCCTTCGGGACGCAATAACAACGCCATCAAATGCAACAATGTCGTTTTTCCTTTGCCCGATTGACCCAAGATCAGGAGCGCTTCACGATCATTACAAACGATGTCAGGAAATGAAAAACGCTTTTGGGGAGAGTACGAAAACGTAAGGTTGTGGCAAGCGATCATTGGGTGGGGTTATAAAAAAGAGTTTCTGCGTTTCGATTTCAATACAAAGAAACTTAGAAACGCAGAAACTCCCAACTACAAATGAAGAAAGAGCTGTTATTGCCCAAAACGACGTTTTACAATTTCCAACAATTCACCAACGGTATCGCCGGTCATGTCCCATAAATGCTGAGAGGCAAATTTGTACGTGATCAGGCCACGTGCCGTTTGAAAATCAGGTGCCTGTTCCAATTCTGTGATGGCACTTTCATAAGCACTGTTGCTGCCGCCGAAAAGTTGATGAATAAACATAAACTTCTGGTGCAGCGGAATATTTTGCGAAATACTCGCAATAGGTTGTTTCTGGTAATTACTCGAAATAGAAGCCTGTTCAGTCCGAAAACGCTCATTCAATGATTCCTTTGCAGCATTTCCATTACCACCTACGGTTTCATGAAGGGTTGGCGGCATAACAGGCGAAGTGACAGGAGGCGTATAAACAGGTATCGGTGCTACATATACTTCAGCAGGGCGTGACGGCTCCGGTTCCGGCTCGGGAAGTTTGACCGGAGCAGCTACCGGTTCTACCACCAATGTATCAAAAAACGACTGGTTAGCTTCAGGCTCCGCAGATGTAATGATCGGTTCAGGACGATTTGTTTTTTTCAAAAGTGATGACGCATCCAAGGGTACTTTCTCCGAAAACACCGTTGCCCATTGTTCGATGGAATCTGCTTCAGCGGCGCGTTGCGTAATAGCCTGTTCTGACCACTCAATGGCTTGGTTCACGTACACAAAAGCACGGTCAGACATAGCCTCTGCGATGGACTGCGGCACAAATTTATTAAACCGAATGTATTTACGCAGTTGTTGAACGGTATCTGCCGTAACGGTAAAATTAGGTTGATTGCGGAAAATTTCGTTAAAATAACTGTTTGGATCGATCAACAGCACCAACGTATCTTTGGTTGCTTCCACCAAAACGGGTTCAAGTTGTTCTCTTTTTACCGAAATCTTGCGCGAGACCACATTCATGAATTGCTTGAGCGCTTCTTTTACCTCACTGCTTTCAAAATCGAAAAACGGGCTTTTAAACGCTTCCGCATCCGCTTTCCACTTATCATATAAACTACTGATAACAAACAAATTCACCTGTGGAATAGTCGTTAGGTTCAGGATATGCTGACCTGACGCGGTGGAATTGTGCGCAAAAAAATCGTCGCAAACTTTTTGGGCGAATTGCTGACTATAGTCATTAAGGGCCGAAACATTAAACTTGTGAAGCATCCTAAAAATCGTTTGTTTTGTAAAAGTACTTTTTCAAAGCCGATTGGCTGTTAGCCATTATTCTAAAATTTTGGTAAAATTAAACAAATAACGGGTCATCTGTAACGGCTATTATTTATCGTAATGTTCATCGAACCCAATCACAATACTAAACATTTACAGCCTCGCATTGGGTGGGTGGAGGTTGTCTGTGGCTCTATGTTCTCCGGAAAAACCGAAGAACTTATTCGACGTCTCAATCGGGCAAAGATCGCACGACAAAAAGTGGAAATCTTTAAACCTGCCATTGATAAACGTTACCACGACGTGGACATTGTTTCTCATAACGAAAATTCGATTCGTTCAACCCCCGTTAATACCTCCGAAGAGATTTTGCTCTTTGCAGGTGATTGCGACGTAGTGGGTATCGACGAAGCGCAATTTTTAGACAGCAATCTGGTAGACGTATGCAACAAGCTTGCCAATAGCGGTAAACGCGTTATTGTGGCGGGCTTAGACATGGATTTTGCGGGAAAACCTTTCGGTCCGATGCCCTTCATACTGTCTATTGCCGAGTATGTTACGAAAGTCCACGCAGTGTGTGTTGTCTGTGGAGAAGTAGCACAATATTCATACCGAAAAGTGACTTCTCAAGATAAAATTCTTTTGGGCGAAACGGATTCCTACGAAGCGCGTTGCCGGAGATGCTATAACTTGGCTGAATTGGCGTGATTATTGTTCATTCCTTCTTCAATAAAATTTGCTCAACCGATGCGCCTTTCCTGTTATACGCTTCTTGCTGTTACGTTTTTTCTTTCGTTAATCTCAACGTCCGGTCATTCTCAAGGCTACCTGTTGCTTTCGGGAAAGGTTATTGATAAATCAACCCAAACGCCCATTGCCCACGCCTATGTGGGCATGATGAGCAAGAGTACCGGCACATTGACCAACGAAGACGGGCAATTTTTTTACCGTTTCCCACGCATTGCCGCTGATTCGGCCGTGGTGGTAGCAGTGATCGGTTATAAACCTTTTCAGCAAAAAGCGTCCGCCTTTCAACTGAATCAAAAAGATGTGGTTATTGAGTTGGAGCCCGCCGTGCCGCGCATCGTAGACAGTTCATTCATCAAGACCTTTGAAGCACGTAATCTGATTTCGGACGCGTTGGGCAAGATCAAAAAAAATAATCCGCAAATGCCCTATGTACTCAACGGCTTTTACCGTGAATCGCTCCAACAAAACGGTGAATACGTAGACATTCGGGAAGCGGTACTGCAAACTGAAAAAGATCCCCGCCCCAAAATTCTCGTTCCTGAAAAAGTAAAAGCGTTAAGAGGTCGTCATTTTCTGAGCGATAGTCGCTCGAAAGTAATGGAAGGGTATTCCTTTCCCAACGGTGCCACCATTGTGACACATTCAATCGACGTAGGCATTCCGGAATATTTGGACGGCAAAAATCTTTATGACTATGCGTATCAGTTGGATGATACCATTGCGTATTATTTAGACAAACAGGTGTATCGGGTGTTTTTTCGTCCCGTCAATGCCGGAATCAAAGCCGCCCGTACCGGCATCATCAGCATTTGTGCCGCCGACTCTGCCATTATCCGAATTGAGTATGATTTTACCGCCGAGGGCGTCAAAGATGTGCTTAAAACGGGTGCTTCCGACAAGGTATTTGGGAAGACTAAACGGGATGCCAAACGTGTATATACCTGCATCAATTACAAGCCTTTTATGGGAAAATGGTACTTACAGGACTATCGAATGCTGTTGGATACGCAGTTTGAACAAAATAAAGTCCAAACACTTGGAAGCATAAAACTGCAATTTGTGGCAACCGAAATTCAGAAAAGCAACGGAATGCGTATTCCCGAAACGGACGTTTTAATTGATACTGAAAACTTCTCACCTCAAGTTATTCCCAAATACGACGAAGTTGTTTGGGGAAATTTCAATTTTGTAATTCCTTCCGAAGCCATGCGGCAGATCGTGAATACGCTAACGAAGTAAAAATGAATTTTTTCAAAGTAACACACATTTAGAAAAAATTGAACATTGACGTAGAAGGTTGTATTGTTCACCTCCTTAAATTCTTTATTTTTAGGGGTAACTAACCTTCATCCAATGAAACTATACCTTTTTCTACTGTCTGCCTTTTTTTGTGTGGCAGCTTTCGCGCAAACGCCCACTATTCAGCAATCCATTTCGATGAAAAGTGTGGGCAATCCAAAAATTTCACCGGATGGTCGTTGGGTTGCGTATACTGTGACCGAAACCAATTGGGATGAAAATTCCTACGAAACCGAAATTTGGTTGGCCAACACCGCTACCGGTGAGAAATACCAATTGACCAACTCCAAAAAATCAAACAACAGCCCCGTATGGGCACCCGACAGTAAGACGCTGGCCTTTCTTTCTACCCGCGACGACAAAAGTCAAATCTACGTGATCAGCCCACAAGGCGGTGAAGCCAAAGCATTGACCAAGTTTGAAACGGGCGTTTCCAATTTTGATTTTTCGCCCGATGGGAAATCCATTGTTTTTGCCGCCACCGCACCCGACACAAAGGCGTTTAAGGAACGGGTCGAAAAATACAGCGATTACGAAGTGGTTCAGGAAGATTATAAAATGACCCATCTGTACACATTCCCCGTTTCGGACACGGCCTCTAAATTACCCACGCCTAAAGCGTTGACAAAAGGAACTGATTTTTCAGTAGGCAGCTTTTCCTTTTCACCTGATGGAAAAAAGATCGCGTTTGATGCCACCAAAAATCCCGATCTGATCAATGGACATACGTCTGATATCTATGTACTTACCTTGGCTGATACAACAACCCGTAAGATCGTTTCGCTAAAAGGTCCGGACAGCAATCCTGTTTGGTCGCCCGATGGCAAGCAGATCGCTTTTGGAACTGCTAACGAAGATGAATTCTTTTTTTACTCCAACCGCCTCATTGCAAGTGTCTCGGCTGACGGAGGAACACCAACCGTCTTAAGTCAAAATTTTGACGAAAATGCCAATTTACTGTACTGGTCACCGGAAGGAATTTGGTTCAGTGGGTTGCAAAAAACTTCGTCGCATTTATTTTTACTGTCACCAACTACAAAGAAATTTACCAGAATTACGAAAACTGACAACTTGATCGCCAATCAATTTTCGTTCACGAAAGATTTCAAACAAATTGCCTTTGTTCTGGCGTCACCCAATCAAATGGGAGAAATTGCCATTACCCCCTACCCTGCATTTACGCCCAAAATCCTGACGCAAATGGGCGACCAGTTAAAGCCCTACAAAACGGCAAGCCGTGAAGTGATCAGTTGGAAATCGCGCGACGGAGCAACCATCGAAGGAGTATTGATCAAACCTGCCAATTATGATCCTTCCAAAAAATACCCGTTGTTGGTTGTCATTCACGGCGGCCCGACAGGCATTGATATGCCTTCTGTTACGGCAGATCGCTACTATCCCATTGAGCTTTTTGCGGCCAAAGGCGCACTTATTTTACGTCCCAATTACCGTGGATCGGCAGGTTACGGCAAAGCGTTCAGGGCATTGAACGTACGAAATCTGGGCGTTGGCGATTATGACGATGTGATCTCCGGTGTCGATTTCTTGATCGCCAATGACATAGTCGATAAAAACAAAGTAGGTGCAATGGGTTGGAGTCAGGGCGGTTATATTTCGGCGTTCATTACCACCTTCAGCGACCGTTTCAAAGCTACATCGGTAGGGGCGGGTATTTCCAACTGGGCCACCTATTACCAAAACACCGATATTACGCCTTTTACACGTCAATACCTTAAAGGAACACCGTGGAATGACCCCGATATTTATAGAAAGACCTCGCCCATTTCGTACATCAAAACTGCCAAAACTCCTACCTTGATTCAACACGGCGAACTTGACAGACGCGTGCCTATTGCCAATGCCTATGAATTACGGTTGGCGTTGGAAGACAATAATGTACCCGTTAAAATGGTCGTATACAAAGGCTTCGGGCACGGAATCACCAAGCCCAAGCAAATGCGGCAGGTAATGGAAGAAAATCTGCAATGGTTTGGCAAATGGGTATTTGGTGAAGGAATTACTCATTAGGCCATTAGACTTTCCAAGTTTTGAAACGGGGACGCCCAGTCGGGGACGCCCAGTCTTGGAAAGTCTCTTCCGAAAGCCAGCATGTAACCAACCTAAATTTATGAAAAAAGCCTTTTATTTATTTCTTATCACCTTGACGGCTTTAAGCACTCATGCCCAACCGAAGCCTGATTTAGAAGCCACTGTTCAAAAGCACGTTAAAAATTACTACGGTGATTTGTACGATTTTATGGTTTTGCCAAGCAATGCGCACATCAAAGAGCAGGTTCAGCCCAATTTGGATTGGTTGAAAAAAACCTTTGAGAAGCAGGGCTTCACCACCGAAGCGTTGCCAACGGGCGGGCATCCCGTTTTTTTTGCCGAAAAGAAATCGGCAGCGCCAACAACAGGCCCACTGAAAACGCTCTTGTTTTATATGCACTTTGACGGGCAACCCGTTGAACCCGAAAAATGGCAACAGGAATCTCCTTATAAACCCGTCTTGAAAAAACGCGCTGCCAATGGGCAATGGGAAGCCATTGAATGGAGTAATCTGCAAACAGGTTACGACCCCGAATGGCGCATTTTTGCGCGCGCCGTTTCCGACGACAAAGGCCCTATTTTGATGCTGTTGGCGGCGTTGGACATGATGCAAAAAGAAAACATCAAATCGCCTTACCATATTAAAGTGATTCTGGACAGTGAAGAAGAGATCGGCGCGCCGCACTTGGCCGAAACCGTGAAGAAATACAAAGACAAACTGGCGGCTGATTTTTTGATGGTGATGGACGGCGGACGACACCTTTCCAATGAACCAACGCTTACATATGGATGCCGTGGCATTGCAACCATTACGCTGAGTACATACGGACCTAAAACGCCACAACACAGCGGGCATTACGGCAACTACGCCCCCAATCCTGCGCTTCGGATGGCGCAATTATTGGCTTCCATGAAAGATGAAGACGGGCGCGTAACCATTCCGGGATATTATGACGGTATTAAAATCGACGACAACGCCCGTAAAATTCTGGCGGCAGTGCCTGATAATCCCGAAACCATCAAACAAAAACTGGTTTTTGCCGAACCTGATAAAGTGGGTGCCAACTATCAGGAAGCTTTGCAGTATCCATCGCTCAACGTTCGGGGATTGGTTTGTGGCAATATTGGCGAAAAAGCCAATACCATTGTTCCGGATGAAGCCATCGCTGAAATTGACCTGCGCCTTGTTCCTGAAACAGACCCCGACCGACTTGTTGCGTTGATAAAAAAACACATTGAAGTCAAAGGATACTTAGTCCTGAATCGAAAACCGACCGATGAGGAACGCCTCAAATATCCCAAAATAGTAACGCTGCTTGAGCGAGAAGCCAGAATGCTTCCTTTTCGTACCGATTTTGGCATTTACCCGGACCGTTGGCTAACAGCCGCCATGATGCGAACTTTTGGCAAAGAACCCATCAAAATTCGTATGACCGGTGGCTCCGTGCCGATCGTGCCGTTTTTACGGGAATTGAATTTACCCGCTATTCACGTACCGATGGTCAACATGGACAATAACCAACACGCTGCCAACGAAAACCTGCGATTGGGGAATTATGTAGAAGGAATAAAAACCTGGATAGCAATTCTTACGCAGGAACAAGTGAAATAAATGAAACCATATAAGTCATATAAGTTTTTGTTTATCAGTCTTATATGACTTATATGGTTCAAAAAGAAGCAAGTAACTAATCTTTGCCCAAATGCACAATCGCCTTGGCGCGGTCGTAGAAACCGGTGCTTTTGAAAGTAAAGGTTTTGTGTAATATATAATTGCTGACAAAACTTAAACCCATACCCGCCAATGTAGAAGAAGCTTCTGTTACGTTGATCTCTCGGTATTTTTCAGGAATAAATGAGAAAGGCAGTTGATAAATAAAATCGTTGGGATCGGAGGAATGTAAAATAGCCAGCGTTAATGCTGCCACACCCACGGTGATTCCGAAAGAGATAGCCGCTACAATGCCAAATTTCACCATTTCCCGGCGTGTTTGGTTGGTATTACGGGCATCAAAAGCGAACAATTTGGTTAGCACAAAACCCACCACAAATGAAACAATATACCCCAATGATACCGAGGTATAAAAATTTACATAGTTACGAAAAAAACTCCCTGCTATAAACTGTACCGTTGCACCCGTACCCGCAATCAAGAAGTAAATGATGAGGTCTTTGAAATTGAAAAGCGTTGATTTGTTCTTCACCGGTATAAAATAATGGCCACAATCACCAAATAATGGCATGGAGCGGTTGATATGAAGCAACAAAATAAGTGCATTTCAGCTACCGTCGCAAAAATCGCCTTCCTTTTTTATCTGCCTTTTATCTATCGGTCACCGGGTAATATGCCTTTCTTGTAAGTAAACCGACAAAAAGAAAAACAGTTTTCAGCTTTGTTGCTTAAAAGCAGGCAAAACCGAAAACTGTTTTCAACTACGAATAAATTCTATTTTTTCTTGGCCGGCACAGGAGCAACCGGCGAGATCGATAGTTTTACGGGACGGGGAGTACGAGCAGGTGCAACTTCTCTCACTCTTACCGGCGCCCGCGCAGCTTTGGGGGTTTGGAGACGGAGTCGCGGTGCATATTCAATGGGGGGAGGTGGCATCAGATGCTCCATAGCTTCTGTTTCTACTTCTATCCTTTGCGATAACTCTTCGTTGACCTGTTCCAACTTTTCTATTTGCACTTCCAGGTCCGCCAGCGGTTGGCGAACCGTTTTCATTTGTTGGCGCAGTTCACCGATTTGCTTATTAAGCAGTTGCATTTGTTCTTCTCGTTGTTTGATCTGGCCTTCAAGCTGCTCAAGGTCCTTTTCAATTTCAGCTTCCGACTTCTTTATTTTCTGTCCATCTCGGTACATGATCCGGCTCCGCTTTTCCAATACTTCACCACGCTCTTCGGAAGCTTTCTCCTTTTTCCACTCCAATACTTCCATTTTGCGTTCCAACTCATTGATCTTAAACTCGTGTTGCTCCATTTCCAGGCGAATGACCTCCATCTTTTGGTGCTGTGGTTCCATCAGCCGATTCAGACTGTCCATCTTACGGTGGTGGTATTGTATTTTGCGTTCGTCAATCGTATCCGGAAACGCCGCTGCGAGCGCATCTACAATGGGTTGAGCATCGGCTAATGCCTGTTCAGAGATAGCATTCAGTTTGTCATCGGAAATAACAAGATTTTCAAAATCAATGTGTGAAAGCCCGTTGGCCAACGCCGTCATTCCATCATGAAGTCCTGTCTCTACTTCTGTAAGACGAAGCAAAATTGCTTTTTGCTCCACATTTTTGATATTGCTGAGCGTTATTTCTCCTTCATCCAATTTCTCTTTCAGCACCTGCAATTCAATCACTTCCTTCCGTGACAATTGGCGTTTGTTCCAGACAACTTTCGTAAGTTTTCCATTGTCGTCCAACACAATTTTTGTGTCTTTTGACGTATGGCTGATGTTTCTGGCTTTTTGCTGGCGCGGCTTATCCTGCTTTGGTTGAAACGCATAGACCGATACCCCAAATACCAACAATACGAGCAAGACCAACGCATTCGGGCTCATCCTGCGCTGTGGTTTTTCGGTCACGCCCAACACCCGACGAACGCGTTGCAGCATTACTCCTTTTTTGGAAGCAAATGCCATGGCCAACGCCGGCGACTGGCGAAAGGTCTCGACTTCGGCCAAAGCTCTGGCAAAGGCCAACTTGTCGCCGCAAACCTGAATGGCTATGTCGTCGCAGCAATGTTCGCGCTCAATTCGAACCCGTGATGACACCCACCACAACGCAGGATGGAAAAAATACACCACTTCGATCAACGATTGCAGCAGATTTATCAAATAATCGTAACGCTTTACGTGGGCCAATTCATGCGCTAATATTGCTTCTATCTGCTTCGTACTCAACCCTGTAGCCAATCCTACCGGCAACAAAACCACCGGTCTGATAAAACCGATCACCACAGGCGTACTAACCCGCACCGACTCAAACAGATGCACGGTCGCCTTGATGTTGAGCGTAGCGGCGATCCGGCGAAACATTTCCTGAATTCTTGATTCTGTCAATCGAATTCCTTCGGCTTTCAGTTGTTGCACATACACCCAACTACCCGCCAAACGCAACAATAACACCGAAGCGCCAATGACCCAAAACAATACAATGGTTTCTAAATGGCTTTGTAAAAACCACAATGTTTGTTTGTACCAAGGCAAGGTGATCATGACCTGCGAGCCCTTTGTGATCAAAGGCTGAGTAAAGTGTGAGACATGGGGCAAAGCCGCCTGCAAAACGCGAGGTTGATAATACAGCGCAAAGGTTGCGATAGAAGCTCCCACCTGAAGCAACAATGCACTGATGCCTGCCCAATAACGCCCATAACTTGCCCGACGGCGCAATAAAAATAAAACTCCCGCCGCCACCAGCGCGACGACAAAGCCTTGCCAAACGGCGTGCAAAAGCATCCACCCAAAGGCTTTAATGATTGGTTCTGAGGATAATGAGAAAAGTTTCATGGCTGTTTTTCGATTTGGTCTAAGAGTTTACGAATTTCATCGAGTTCGGCGGGAGTGGCTTTGTGATTGCCTAAGGCGTGCATGACGAGCTTACTTGCAGAGCCGCGAAACGCCGTATCAACGAAACGTTCCAACAAGGTTGACTGCGTTTCTTCTTCGCTGACATTGGCTTCATACACGTGTGAACGTGCTTCTTCCAAACGCGTCAAAAGGCCTTTTTCGTGCATAATTTGCATGATCTTGAGCGTAGTGGTGTACCCCACATCTTTGTTTTCGGCGAGGCGCTCATTCACCTGCCGTACCGTGCAGGGCCCTTGCTGCCAAAGCACCTGCAAAATTTCGAGTTCAGAATCGGTTGGTTTCATGGATTGTTATTATTACCTGTTGTCATGCCGGAAGGCATCTATTTCATCTACGAATAATTTCGTAGCAAACATATACGAAGAGTTTCGTAATACCAAATTTTTTGTACGAAATATTTCGTAGATAAAACTTACCACCTCTTGAAGACTTGGCAAGTTTGGGTTTTGCGGCTTTTTTACCCAATTTTGTACATCTATAAAAACGGAATGTGATTATAGATTTTACGAATAAGAAAATGACCACTACGATTCTTCCCCAACTCCAGGCAACGCAACAGGCGGCGGCTCAGGTTCGCCGACTGAGCAGTGAGCAAAAAACGACATTGCTCAATCGCCTGGCCGATCTGCTTCTTGAAAACCAAGACCATATCATGGCTGAAAACCAAAAAGATATGGACCGCATGCCTGACGGAGATCCCAAAAAAGACCGCTTATTTTTGAACGAAAAACGCATTCAGGGTTTGGCCGACAGCCTGCGCGACGTAGCACAACTGCCCGACCCATCGGGACAGGTTGTATTGGAGCGGGAAATTGAACAGGGATTAAAATTAAAGAAAATAGCCGTTCCGCTCGGCGTAGTCGGTGCCATTTTTGAATCAAGGCCCAATGTTACCGTCGATGTGGCGGCGCTTTGCCTGCGTTCGGGCAATGCGTGCGTACTCAAAGGCGGCAAGGAAGCCGATTTTTCAAATCGCTGTTTAGTGGGGCTTATTCACCAGGCATTGAAGGAAAGCGGCGTAGATACCAATGCCGTACTATTGCTCCCAACCGACCGCCAATTTGTAACCGAGCTGCTTACGGCAACACGCTACGTGGACATAATCATCCCGCGCGGATCAGAGTCTTTGATTCAGTTTGTGCGTAAAAATTCGCTCATTCCAACCATCGAAACGGGCGCGGGTGTTTGCCATGGTTATGTAGAAACCACGGCCGATCTCGAAAAAGCCCGCGATATTGTGGTCAACGCCCGAGTCTCGCGTCCTTCGGTCTGTAATTCAATGGATTGTGTGATCGTAGACAAAGCCATTGCCGCTGACTTTTTGCCGATGCTCAAAGATGATTTCATCAAATGGAACGTGGAAGTTTTTGCCGATGATGAATCCTATCCTATTTTTGAAGAAATCAGGTATCCAATGCTCCAACACGCTCAACCGCAGGATTTTGGACGGGAGTTTTTGGATTACAAAATGGCTGTAAAAATTGTTGACGGCCTTGGCGAAGCCTTATCACATATCCAACATTATTCATCCCGTCATTCCGAAGCCATTGTTTCCGAAAATCAGGAAGCCATTGATCGCTTCCTGAATGAAGTAGATGCGGCCGCCGTATATGCCAATGCCTCCACACGCTTTACCGACGGAGGTGTGTTTGGACTTGGTGCGGAAATTGGCATCTCTACCCAAAAACTGCACGCCCGGGGACCGTTTGCCCTAGAAAAGTTGGTAACGGAAAAATGGGTAGTTGTGGGTGATGGACAAGTTCGTTGGTAATTTGCGTAACTTCTTGATACCCTTAACCAACCTAATCATATGAAACACCTTTTCGCGGTGGTTTTTCTTTTTTGTATGTCTGAAACCATTCTTGCCCAAAACAACTTAGCGCAACGCCTCTTCGATGCGCACGATACGTTCAAAGAGAAAAGTGTTGTCGAGCGGCGCGCTTTTAAGCACCGTCATTTGCTTCCTCTTATCGACAAGGCCAAATCCAACGCCCATTTCACCGTTACGGAAGCCGGGAAATCGTTTGAAGGTCGGTCGATCTTTCAGGTAAAATACGGCAAAGGCGCGCCTCCCGTGTTGCTATGGTCACAAATGCACGGCGACGAGGCCACGGCAACGATGGCGATGTTGGACATTTTCAACTTTCTGAGTGCAAGCGGCGACGGTTTTGATGATCTGCGCAAAAAATTGCAGGAAAAAAGTACGCTCTACTTTATTCCTATGCTCAATCCGGACGGTGTTGAACGTTGGCAGCGACGTACAGCGCAGGAAATTGATATGAACCGCGATGCGTTGCGCCTGCAATGCCCTGAGTCAAAATTGCTCAAAAGCCTTCAGCAGACCCTCAAACCCGCCGTCGGTTTTAATCTTCACGACCAAAGTCCGCGTTACAGCGTAGGTGAGTCGAAAGAAGTGGCAGCTATTTCATTTTTGGCAACGGCTTACAACGAAGAACGTACCATTAATTCCATCCGCGAACGTGCCATGCAGTTGATCGTGGGCATGAATCGCGAATTACAAAAGTTTGTCCCGAATCAGGTAGCACGTTATTCCGATGAATTTGAGCCGCGTGCCTTTGGCGATAACATTGCTAAATGGGGTACAAGCCTCGTGTTGATCGAATCGGGCGGCTATAAGAATGACCCCGAAAAACAGTATTTGCGCAAAATGAATTTCATTGCTATTTTGACCGCTTTAGAAGCCATTGCAGATGGGACATACGCCCGCGAAAATCGCAATGATTACGAGAAAATTCCGCAAAACGGCCGTAACCATTACGACCTTATCATACGTAATGCCAAAACAGAACTCAACGGACAGACCTATACCGTTGATATTGCGATCAATCGCAATGAAGTGAATAATGCAGATGCCACGGCGTTCAGCTATCGCAGCAGTGTAGAAGACTTTGGAGATCTGTCAGTTTTCTATGGCATTGATGAAGTAGACGCCCAAGGTGCTATGCTCGTTGATGCCAAAGGCAAACCGGTCGTTTTGAGATTGGGCGACCGAGGCAATTTTGAACTTCGTTCCGATAAAAAAAGCTGGAAAGTAGAAAGCGGCTTTTTGAAGAGTTTATAAAAATAAAGTGCCGGTTATGTGCGGTGGGTTGCTTACGATCCACCGCATTTTATTTTCTCCTAAAACCCTTTGAACTCAGAAAAATGAAGATCACAAAACTCATCTTAACGTATCTGTTCGGCGCTTTCATGGTTTTTGCCGGAATAAATCACTTTCTGAAACCGGAGATGTATGCGCCTTTTATTCCTGCTTTTTTGCCTAACGACGCTATCAATTATTTGGCAGGAATAGCTGAAATTATCGTTGGAGTCGGCGTATTTATTCCCAAGTACCGTTCGCAGGCAACCCTTGGGATACTCATCATGATGCTGTTATTCTTGCCATTACACATCATTGACGTATTCAAAGACGATCCGGCCATTGGCAGCCACAGGGTTGCATTGATACGTTTACCAATACAATTTGTGCTGATCTTTTGGGCTTGGTTTATTCATAAGAAATAGACCAAGCCTATTTTGATCGTGTCGAAACCGATCCGGTCGACATTTTCTTATTTTTTTACCCTAAACAGATCACGTGCCTGGCAGTATTTTTTAGCCATTGATACATACATAAAAATGGCAAGCGCTTTCATTTTGTTGCCTTCCTTTTTCTCTTCCCAAACATCATTTCTCCAGCTATCGAAGTTCTTGGCATTTATTTGATCGAAAATAATCGAGATACTGGTTGAAAGCGCCTCCGCCGTATGCCATAATCCTTCGGGAATAAAGATGGTTTCACCCTGTTTCACGGTCACTATCACGGGAGTAGCGTGTTTAAATTCGGGGTGTTTTTCGTAGTCAGGGGAATGCCAGTTTACATCCGATATCCACTTATTCTTGGCGTTTGGATAAAGGTACTTGTCCTGTCCGCGCGGAAAAATGATAAAATTCTTATCTCCATACAACTGCGTCACCCACGCATTGGTATGGTAAAAATCAATGTGCAGGGTTTGGTATTTTCCACCCGGTCCGCCAAGAAACAACTCTGTCTCACTGCCAATGAGTTTTTTAGGAAAGATACTGCTTTCAAACCAGTTAGGAACGGCATAATTCATCCCCAACGGGCTAATAAGCTCTTCTATTTCAGGCAATTGATGGGCAACATTGTAAATACAGGGGTAGGGAGCGGGAGTTTCCGGCGTACTGTTTTCAATAAGATCAAGCAACTCTGTCATGGTGAAATCTTTACCATTAACACCGGTCTTTCGATCACCGAATTTCTCTCTGAAATAATCAGGTGTAAAAAGTCCGTTGGCCTTCCATGCTTTGGAAGCGTTCTTAAAAACAACAGGAATTCCCGGGTCATGAAATTCACGCATAAACTCTTTGTGCGAAATATCGCCCACCTTTTGAATCTGCATAGGGTATTCTAAATTATTTATTATCGAAGATGTGTATTCCTGTTTATTCGCTCATTCTGCACGCTTGCCCTGCCAACCACGCATATGTATAAATGGCTGAGGCTTTTATCAAGTTATTATCTCTTTTTTTGAAGGTCCAGACATCCTTTAAAAAATCATTGAAATTTTTGCTGTTCAACTGATCAAACGCAACCGAAATGGTAGGCGAAAGAGAATAGGCTGTATGCCATGTACCGGCCGGGATAAAAAGTGTTTCACCCGCACCTACCGTAAAATGAATGGGCGTAGCTTCTTTATACAATGGGTATTTTTCATAATCCGGTTTAAAGATATTCAATTCAGACCGCCACGGATCGTCTGCTTTTGGGTATAAAAGATGCTCTTGTCCACGGGGAAAAACGGTAAACCGCTTCTCTCCATAAAGCTGATTTATCCAGGCATTTAAATGATAATAGTCGAGGTGTAAATAAGGGAATTTACCCCCCGGGCCTCCTACGAATATCTCCGTAGCACTCCCCCAATACCCCCGTTGAAACCATTTACTTTCCAACCAGTTGGGGCTTGCGTAATTTAGATTGAGCGGTTGCAGCATAGAAAATAACTCAGGCAGAATTTCGGGTATGCTGAACAAAAACGGATAAGGAGCCGGGTTGGTTTCCGAGCTGTTTTCCACTCTGTCCATCACCTCTCTCATGGTGTAGGTTTTGCCTTTAAAGTCAGTAGTGCGGTCACCATAATTTTCTCTGAACCAATCCGGCGTAAAAACGCCATTGGCTTTCCATACTTTGGTAGCGTTTTTAAAAACAACCGGAATGCCGGGTTTATAAAATTCCTCCATAAACTCCTTATGTGAGATATCGCCTACTCTTTGAACTTCCATCGAATGTTTACAGTTAGGGTTGAGTGTTAATGAGCTTGAATTGCCCGTTACATTTAATTGCCAATCAGGATGATGCGATAAAATTAAGCATTTTTTCTCCTTTCAAAAGGTGTTCAACCTCATAAATATACCTTCAGACGCAGTAATCTTTCGGATTGCATTTGCTTTTTGGGATAAATAAAAAGAGTTTAAGGCTATTAATTTGCCATCGGTTGACTTCAGGCATACAAAAAACACACGGGGGAAACTGATCTTTCTCTTTTATTAAAAACAATGCAACCCGTACTTAAGCCGCCTCTTATCACGACCACATCTTTTTGCCAATCCAAGATGCGAAGAAAGCAACGGCAGTCCTGAAGGCGCTTTCAACCTAAATTATGTAGCTTTGCCCAAAATTCCGAAAGCGTAATGCAGATTTTTCATTCTATTGCCGAGCTTCGTTCTTACCTGCGTTCACAACGCCAAGAAGGTAAAACGATCGGTTTTGTGCCTACCATGGGCGCGTTGCACGAAGGGCATTTGTCGCTCATCGAAGCCTCTAAAGCGCAAAATGACCTCACCGTTTGCAGTATTTTTGTCAATCCCATTCAGTTTAATAACCCGGACGACCTTTCCCGTTATCCGCGCACGCTCGACGCCGACTGTGCCATGCTTGCACCTGCGGGTTGTGACGTGGTCTTTGCACCGTCTGCCGAAGAAATGTATGGACCTGCTCAAACGTCGGACAGATCGAGCCTATCTTCTGACGGTTCAAACCCGTCGGTCGCATATGCTAAACCTATCCTGAAATTTGATTTTGGTGAACTGGAACGCGTCATGGAGGGACAATTTCGGCCCGGGCATTTTAATGGTGTCGGCATTGTAGTTTCCAAATTATTCAACATTGTTCAACCCGACCGCACCTATTTTGGGCAAAAAGATTTGCAACAGGTAGCCGTCGTAAGACGTATGATGATCGACTTGGGTTTTCAGATCGAACTCCATCCCTGCCCCACCCTCCGCGAAGCCGACGGCCTGGCGATGTCGTCGCGGAATCGTAATTTAACGGCAGAAGAGCGCCCCCTTGCATCGCATATTTTCAAAGGGTTAACATTGGCCAAATCACTGCTGCTTTCGGGTACACCGCCGTCAGAAGTGAAACAGGAAATCAATCTGCATTTTGGCAAAGAACCTGCTTTTCGGTTGGAATATTTTGAGATCGTCAATGCGTATACGCTTCAACCCATTGATTCGCAGGCCCCCGAAGACCAAACCGCTCTTTGCATTGCTGCCTATCTCGGAAAAGTAAGACTCATTGATAATCTGGTTTTTTAGCGTGAACTTTGCATCCCAATTAAAAGTTTTTCAAGTGCCGTTCCCCATAAATAACGTTTTCCACTAATTGATAACTTTTTCTCTCAATGCTACTTACCCTATTTAAATCCAAAATTCATCGCGTCAAGGTCACTCAGGCAGAACTAAATTACGTTGGCAGCATCACTATTGACGAAGACCTTATGGATGCCGCCGGTATCCTCGAAAATGAACAGGTACACATCGTAAACAACAACAACGGCGAACGCCTTATCACGTATGTCATTACGGGTGAGCGCGGTACGGGTATCATTTGCCTCAACGGTGCCGCCGCCCGTAAAGCACAGGTAGGTGATGTGGTCATCATTATTTCGTACGGCGTGATGACCGAAGAAGAAGCCAAAACATTTAAACCCAAAATCGTTTTTCCCGACGACAACAATAAGCTCGTCCGCTAAATTGCGGGTGATAGATTTTTACCGAAAAGAATGAAAAATATCCTGAAATACTGTCTTTCGCTGGCCATTGCGGGTGGCTTGATGTGGTACATTTTTAAAGACATGGACTTGGCTGCCATGTGGGCAAAATTCGAAAATGCCAACCATTGGTGGCTCATCCTCGTCACGCTTTTTACCATTATTGCGGCTTGGAGTCGGGCTTCCCGTTGGAATATGCTGCTCGAACCACTCGGCTTTAAACCCTCTGCATTTGACTCCACAGTAGCAGTATTTACGGGATATTTTGCCAATCAGCTTATTCCCCGTGCGGGAGAAGTGACGCGTTGCGGCACACTTAACCGACTGGAACGCGTGCCGGTCAATGTGAGTTTTGGTACCGTTGTGGCCGAGCGTGTGTTTGATGTAGTAACGCTTTTATTGCTCATCGGTCTGGCATTTGTGTTGGAATTTAATCGCCTGAGTGACTTTTTCATGAGTCTATTCGGCGAAAAGTTGGGCATGGGCGCCGGAGATGGTTCCGGCCGACTAGTCCTTCTGGTAAGCGTTGCAGTAATAGGGATAGGCATTGCGGCAGCGGCTTGGTGGTTTTACCGAAAAAATGCAGAACGCCTGCGTCAGAATACTGTTTTTGCTAAGATCGAAGGGTTTGTATTAGGTTTGATCGAAGGACTTTTAAGCGTTCGCAAACTTCGAAACCCTTGGGCGTTTGTTTTTCATACCGTTCTGATCTGGGTCATGTACTTTCTCAGTTCTTACGTGTGCTTTTTTGTATTACCCGAATCCTCTCACCTTACTTTATTGGCGGGATTAACCATCCTGATCATGGGCGGTTTGGGAATGTCGGCACCCGTTCAGGGCGGAATCGGCCCCTATCATATTCTGGTAAGCAGCGCACTGGTATTGTACGGTTTGTCCAAAGAAGATGGTTTGGCATTGGCTACCTACATCCACGGCACACAAATGATTCTGATGTTGTTGTTAGGCGGTATTTCGTTCATTATCACGTTAGTCAAAAGCCCCAAAGCCGAAGATCAAACTACATTAACACATTCTATTCCAAGCAAAAATGTCTGAGACTGCCAACAAAATTATGTCATGGGAAGCCGGCGCAGAGGCTGCACGCGCATGGCAAGCAGAAGGTAAAAAAATTGTTTTCACCAACGGGTGCTTTGATATTGTTCATTTAGGCCATATCGATTACCTGGAAAAGGCCCGTAACCTGGGCGATAAGATGGTATTGGGGCTAAACACCGACGCATCGGTCAGCAAGTTGAAAGGACCGCTTCGCCCCGTGGTCAATGAGTACGCCCGGGCGCGCCTGATGGCGGCTTTGGCATTTGTAGATGCTGTCATTTTGTTCGGTGAACCTACGCCTTTGGAGCTGATTCAGACAATTTGTCCTGATATTTTGGTCAAAGGTGATGATTATACACCCCAAAACATCGTTGGCGCGGATTTTGTCGTAGAAAGAGGGGGAGAAGTGTTAACAGTTCCGTTGGTGAAAGGTTATTCCACAACTCTCTTGATTGAAAAGATAAAAAACAGCTATTAACCCTGATTTTAAGTAGATTTTGACGATTTCACGTTGCATTGATCGAAACGAAGATCCATTGATCCACCTAAAATCTGTAAAATCTAAGACACAAAAATGGGAGGTTTAATTGTTATTGGTATCGTGTTTATGGTCATTGGGATGTTTGTCCAATGGCGTTTGAAGAGTAAATTCACGGAGTATTCACACGTTGGACTCATGAACGGCATGAGCGGTGCCGAGATTGCCGACCGTATGTTGCGCGATAACGGTATTTATGATGTTCGGGTCACGCAAGTGGAAGGAATGCTTACCGACCACTATAATCCTGCCGATAAAACCGTCAACCTGAGTGCCGATGTGTATCAAGGACGCAGTGTTTCGGCAGCAGCCGTAGCCGCGCACGAGTGCGGTCATGCGGTGCAGCACAAAGTGGCATACGCTCCGCTGAAAATGCGCTCGGCTTTGGTACCGGCAGTACAGGTGTGCAGCAATATCCTTAATATTTTCAATATGGGGATGTTGTTTATCGGTGGTTTTATTTTCTATAACCAAGGTATTGTGAGTACTACCTTACTGACCATTCTGGTAGCCGCCAACTTAGGCGTAACACTCTTTGCGCTGATCACATTACCGGTAGAATTTGACGCCAGCCGCCGGGCATTGGCTTGGGTAGAGCAACGCGGCATTGTAAACCGCAATGAGCACGCTATGGCCAAAGATGCTCTTTGGTGGGCTGCCATGACCTACGTAGTAGCCGCTTTGGGTGCATTGGCCAACTTGTTATATTACGCAAGTTTATTGCTCGGAAGAAGAAGCGATGACTAATTGAATCAATAATAGAATAAAAAAAGCGGCTTTCGGCCGCTTTTTTTATTCTATTACCTGCACCCAACCTTTACATTGGACGGTTGTTGAGAGTTTCAATTGGTAGAAATAAGTACCGTTCAATACTCCTTTTCCCCAATCGTCCGGATAATTGGAATTGATGTAAACCTGCTTGCCCCAACGGTTATACACTTCCAATTGGGCATTGGGAATTCCAATGACAAACGTATCGTTTTTGCCATCACCATTGGGCGTAATGACGTTAGGGATCTTATCTAAATTCAGTACCGAGACGGTCTGCGTCACAGAGGTTGCACAACCAAAGGCTGAAAAAGCCCGCAACGTCACCTGATACGTTCCGTTTTGGGTATACGTAGCAATGGCCGGTGTAGCGTTCGAGCTGCGCGTTCCATTCCCCAGATCCCATTCAAATTTATTGTTGCCTGAGCTTCGATTAAAGTACTGCAATGTTGTCGGTTGCCCGCAAGTATAGATCGGCTCTATGTCAAAACGCACATTCTGCGGTCCCTGTTCTACGTGTACGGTTATAGTCCTTTTGGGATTACACCCATCAGCGTACGTTCCCGTCACGGTATAGGTAGTAGTTTGGGGAGGCTTGACGATTGGATTACGAACAGTGCTATCGGACAACGTTGCCGAAGGAAGCCATCGAAACTTGTTTGCCCCTCCCAAAGCGGTTAGTTGAACACTTTGCCCCGCACAAATAATCGTATCCGGAACCACCTTAAAATCCGTCTTGGCATCTTCGATCCTAACCGTTACACTTTTTTGCGGAAGACAACCATCGGCGTAAATACCTGTCACGGTGTAAGTAGTGGTTTGGATAGGTTTAGCCACTACTCTTGTTCCTACCGAATCACTCAAGGTTAATGAAGGATTCCAACGGTAGCGGGTCGCGCTGCCCAACGCCGTTAAAACGGCGCTTTGGCCTACGCAGATCACGGTATCTTTTAACGCCTGAAAATCCGCTTTGTCATTTCTTATATTGACCGTCACATTGCGTGTAACGGTACAATTGGAATCGGTTATGGTGCAAATAAACTGAGTGGTAGCGTTGACCTTAGCAATAGGATTGGCAATGTTGGGGTTGCTTAAACTTGCAGCAGGCGTCCATGAATACTTTAGTCCTCCCTGTGCTAAAAGCGGCACGCTTACGTTTCCGCAAACGGTGGTATCACCGCTTACTTTTGCCTTTGTAGTTCCTACTTTAATGATCTTTGTTACAACGTCTTGGCCTCGGCAAACCAACGGATTAGCGATTCGTAGTGTAACGCGGTATTCACCCGGCTGATTGAATGTATAGGTTGCTTTGACAGGGTCGCGCGAGATATTATTTCCCTGAATATCCCACGTATAGGTTCTTCCGCCAACACTCGTATTGATAAAGTCAAGAGTAAGCGGGGCGCATCCGGAGACCACATCTTTTTTAGAACCTTCGTAGGTATCAAAGTTGGCTACCATACGATCCACATCAAACTTAAAAGCAGCGTTGTTACAATCAGCATTGTTTCGGTTCACCGACCAAACGTTGGGTGTGGAAGGAAAATTGGCTTTTCGACAAACGCAGGTTGCCTGATAAATAACACCGTTTTTGGAAAAACGACTGGTTCCGCCATCTACGTGGTCGCCATCATCACTGTCAACGGTGCTTCCGATGAATGTACCGTAAAGCAACGATTTTGCCCCTTTTTCCAAAATCGCAATGTAAAAATTACTCCCGGTCGTGCTTCGTCTGAAAGCATCTTCCGTAGTAGGCAGGCCGAGTGTACTGCTTGCCAAATTATACGCATTGCGACTGTTGACTACTCCCCCCCATCCGGACAGATAAATATTGCCGCATTCATTGACTAAAAAAGCCGTAGGAGCAATGTCCGGATGCTTACGCGTTGAGCCGATGGTAGTGGAAAATACTGTGTGATTCAGGCTTTTATCAAGTGCATGAATAAATTGACCGGCATTTAACACACTGTATGTTCCGTCAGTGGTTAGATATTTACCAAGTGTAAGTCCAAAAACGTGGACATTTTCTTCCGCATCTACATCCACCAAATAACCTACATCGGCGCTGTCGGCACCCATATAGGTAATCTGTTCAAGCTGGTTATTGGTAAATTTGGCTAAGAATCCATCTTCCAGCCCTGACATAACTCTTTTGAAGGCACCTGTTTTTACGGGCAAATTAGAACTTCGGGTTACTCCTGTTACGTACAACGATCCGGAAGGTGCCCATTTGAGTCCATAGGCCGCATCGGCAGAGGTGCCTCCCAAATATGTACTCATCATCATCGTCTTCAGATCAGCACTTAACTTAAATACAACCGCATCTTGCCGGCCGCCGTATTGGCTTCCAACGGCATTTACCAGCGGAAAGTTGGAAGAGTTTGTTGAAGTAGCTACGTAGACGTTGTCTTTGTCGTCTACCACAACTTCTCCCCGAAATTCATCTCCGTAATTGGCAATCGTAAACTCAGGCGTACGGCTGTATCCATCGCTGCCATTTCCGCCCACGTACGTACTTCCCGTCAACATACTGCCGGTAGAATTTAATTTGAGCACGAAAATGTCCATGCCGTTATTAAACTC
Organism: Runella sp.; assembly: GCF_965279615.1. Taxonomy (NCBI): domain Bacteria; kingdom Pseudomonadati; phylum Bacteroidota; class Cytophagia; order Cytophagales; family Spirosomataceae; genus Runella; species Runella sp. Next base: position 3,565,765 of record NZ_OZ257252.1, read on the forward strand.
AAATCCGTTGAGAGGCGCAACGGGGATTCCGCCGCCAAAACGCGTCTGATACGCGCCCGAAGTAAGCGGAAAATTGAGCGATGATGTGGTTCCAAACACCACCAATTCATCTTTGCTGTTTACGATCATGCTATGTGGCACGTCGCAATCAGCGCCACCCAAGTACGTGCCATACAGCAATTTTGTCCCATCAGGGCTAAACTTGAGCAACCCAATGTCTATTTGTCCACCTGCCTGTCGCTGAAAAGCGCCCGTTGTGGTAGGGAAAGTGCCCGTGGAGTGAATGGTTCCGATAGAATACAGGTTTCCCTGTGCATCGTAGGTAGCGGCGTGGCCGAAATTATTGGCATAAGAACCCGAAAATGTAGAAAATACCAACTCAGGATCAATGGTCAACGGAGCGGTGCGGTCGTATCCTTTGGGAAAATCAAAGGACAGGTGTTCTCCCTCTAAACGGTACTGCGTCGCTACCTCTTTGCTTCGTTTATTGAGTTCCTGATATGTGTACGGCTTTGCTTCTTTGTATTGATTGACCGTCGTAGCCACTAAAAGCTCGTTATTGACCAATTTCAATTCCTTACTTCCTACATACCGCATTTTGATGCGCGAAGCGTCGGCATTGGGTGCTACTAAAAATTCGTATTTGAGCGTTTGCCGGAAAGCATACATCTTGAAATCAATGCCGGGATACACATCGCGGTAAACCACTTCGCCAAAAGAGGCCACATTGGATGCCCAATGTTTGGGATCATTACCCAAAAAATAATTGTAAGTAGTTGGGTTTTGGTGTTGCTCTTCGACATTGAACGAGGCATTGGCATCCTCAAAAAGCACTTCGACGGAGTGACCGTTCATTAGATTCGTTTTGCGGGCATTCGGTGCATCCCGCCGAGCATGAGGGCTTTTCAGGGCCTCTTCCTCGAAAAAAACATACATCAACGATTTTTCTTTCAGCAGCAAATACCCTCCCGGTATTTCGGCACAATAGCGCACGGCCGCATCCCACTGTCCCTGATTTCGCACAAACCGAACCGCTGCGGAATTTTGGGCCATTATTCCGTTGGAAATTCCCAGAAATAGTAAGGTAATCAGTAAAATTTGCTTCATACAGAAAAAACGAAAATGCAGCTTTTAAATTACGAAGAATTATGATTTTGGCAGTGAAACAAAGAGATTACTTTGCAGTTTTCTACCCTTTTGATAATTCCTTCGCTCGACGCTCCGCCGCCAAAATTCCCGTTTGAAGGGTCTTTGCCAGATTTCCTCCCTCAAATTCACGCAAAGCCGCTTCGGTGGTTCCGCCTTTGGAGGCTACGGCTTTGATCAGATCATCTAAACTCTTGTCCGCATTATTGATCAGATGAAAAGAGCCTAACATAGTTTGCTTCACTAACAACGTCGCCATTGACTCTTCAAAGCCCATTTGCTTACCGGCTTCCACCATCGCTTTGACCAAATAATAAAAGTACGCCGGGCCGCTGCCGCTCAACGCCGTAACGGCATCCAACATGGATTCATCTTCCAAAAATACTGATCGTCCCGTGGCATTGATGAGGTTGTCTACTTTCAACAACTGTGCAAAGCTCAATTCTTTGGAAGCCGAAAAACCGGTAATCCCCATGCCAAGCATGGCGGGCGTATTGGGCATGGCGCGAATAACAAGCCGATGGTTGAGCTTTTCCTGAATAGCCGCAATCGGAATTCCTGCCATGATCGACAATATCACCTGTTGCGGTTGTAACACATCGCGCAGTGCATCCTGCACCGCAGCAAAATCCTGCGGTTTGACCGACAGAATAACAATATCGTACTCGCCAATGTGTTTACTGATGGTTTCAATGACCACGCCCGTGTTCTCGGCACGCAGGGTTTCGGCGCGGTCGGCACTTTTTTCGATCAAAAGAAGGTTCTCTTTTTTTACCAGATCATACTGCAAAAACGATTTGGCAAAGGCCATGCCCATGTTTCCGCAGCCTACAATTGCAATTTTCATCGGTCGGGGGTAAGAATTGGTGGTTAAAGCGCAAAATTGGGGATATTTTGGCAATAAAACGCGATTTTGAGTAAGTTTACAAAAAAGATAAAGCGCATCTCAAGGGAACTGAAAAATGATAAACTGAAAAATTTAAAATGTAAAAGTGGTTTATTAATTCCCCTCTTGAAAAACAAGGTAATAACCTATTTTAAACTTATTTAGAAATACAATTTATCTTTATTCATGAATTCAAAACCCTGGAAACTCAACTTCGATTCTGCTCTTTGGAAGTTCGCGAAAGCAAATCATAGTTGAATTTTTCCGGTTCGTCGCAAATACAAGATAATTTTAGCAGGCTTTGCGTAAACTTCTGAAATTTACCTAATCAACAAACAATAACCACTTTTTGACTACACGATGAAAAAGTACGCACTACTTTTGTTACTGGCAGGACTGTCTACCACAGTCATTGCCCAAAAGAAAGCGAAGAAAACCGCTCCGCCTCCCCCACCCGCAGTGGTTAAAAAGCCCCTTACCCACGATGTTTACGATTTTTGGAAAGACATTCCCGAGCGTGTTGTCAGCAACAACGGACAATGGTTCGGCTACGCGCTCAATCCACAAGAAGGTGATGGTAAGATCGTATTTCATAATCTCACCACCAATCAGGCCGATTCAGTGGCGCGCGGTGAAGGCTTAAAACTAAGTACAGATTCGGAGTTTGCCGTTTTTAAGATCAAACCGCAACTCAGTCTGACAAAAGCCGCCAAACGCGCTAAGAAGAAAAAAGACGAAATGCCCAAAGATTCCCTGGGAATTTACGCGCTTTCAACCAAGCAGCTTATCAAATTCCCAACTGTTCAGTCCTTTAAATTACCCGAAAAAGGCGGCGATTGGGTCGCGTACTTGGGCGAAAGTGCCAAAGTAAAACCCGATACCTCTAAAAGAGCGGCAAGCAAACGGCCCAAACGCGAATCGGAAGACAATGGCTACCGTCTGGTAGTGCGTCAATTGAAAAGCGGCACCGAAAAAGTATTTCCGTTCGTGACCGAATATGAAGTCTCCAAAAACGGCAAGCGTCTGGCTTTCGCTTCAACGGGCGCTGATTCTACCAAAACGGGTGTTTACGTATTTGAGCCTTCTTCCAATAAACTGATTTTGATCCACGCCGGCGTACCGAAGCACAAATTCAAGAAGTTATCGTTTGACGAAAACGGCGACCAACTTGCTTTTGTGGCCGATCTGGACACTAACGCCAAAGTACAAATTCGTTTGCCTAAATTATTCTACTGGAAAACCGGCGACGCAATGGCTTCACGTTTGGTGGATGAAACCACGCAGCCTGCGGCCCAAGGATGGTTGGTGAGCAACGAATACACGCCTAAGTTCTCGAAAGACGGCGCTAAATTATTCTTTGGCACTAATCCCAAACCAATCATTCAGGATACCACATTGTTAACCGAAGAGATCGTGAATGTGGAAGTGTGGCATTGGCAGGATACAAAACTCCAAACGCAACAAAAGGTATCGTTGGACAGAGATCGGAAGAAATCGTATCTGGCATTGATCAACCTGAGTGATAAAAAACTCGTGCAGTTGGGCAGCGAACTCATTCCTGAATCAGAAATGATCAGCGAAGGAAACAGCGAATTTATCGTTGGTCACTCAGATGTACGTTATTCCAATCAACACTGGGATTGGAATTCGAAAGAAGATGCCTATCTCATCAGTACGAAGGATGGTTCTAAGAAATTACTCAAAGAAAAGATATACGGTAACGCCCGCGTATCTCCTGAGGGTAAGTATTTGTATTGGTTCTCAAACACAGATACTTCTTGGCTTGCCCATGATATTGCCGCCAATAAGACCATTCAACTCACGACCAATAAAGGCGTCAAGTTTTACGATGAAGAAGACGATCATCCCGACGTTCCGAACGCCTATGGAATCGCAGGCTGGAGCAAAGGCGACCAATTCGTGTTAGTAAATGACCGCTATGATATTTGGCAAATTGATCCGTTGAATCCCGGCAGTGCCAAAAAACTGACCAATGGTCGTCCCGAAAAACGGGTATTCCGCTACGAAAGGTTGGACATGGAAGAAAGAAACATTGAATTGTCGAAACCACTTCTATTGAGCACATTCCATGAGCCTACTAAACAAACAGGATTTTCGCAGTTATCGCCAGCTTTGCAGCTAACAAAATTGTATGAAGGCGATTTCAGCGTGGGCAACATCGTATTGAAAGCCAAAAATGCCGACCGTTATTTGTTTACCAAACAAACCTTCAAAGATTATCCCGATTGGTACGCGACCGACGGTACATTCAAGAACATAACACGTATCACCGAAGCTAACCCGCAGCAATCCAATTATTTATGGGGTTCGGTAGAAATAGTCAATTGGCGTGCAGGCGACGGCACACCTTTGCAGGGATTGTTGTACAAACCTGAAAATTTCGATCCTACCAAGAAATACCCAATGATGACGTATTTCTACGAGAAAAACGCCGACAATGTACACACTCACTACGCGCCTCGTCCCATTCGTTCATACATCAATTTCTCTTATTTTACGAGTAATGGCTACGTGGTTTTTGTACCTGATATCGTATACAAAACGGGCTATCCGGGTCAAAGTGCCTACAACTGTATCGTGCCCGGCGTATTGAGCATGATTGACAAAGGATTTATTGACAAAGACCGCATCGGTATTTCGGGCCATAGTTGGGGTGGTTACCAAACTGCCTATCTGGTCACACAAACCAACCTATTCAAAGCCGCCGAAGCAGGTGCCCCCGTGGCCAACATGACCAGCGCTTATGGCGGAATTCGTTGGGATACAGGACTTTCACGGCAAGCGCAATACGAGCGTACCCAAACCCGTATTGGTGGTACCCTGTGGGAAAAACCCATGCAATACATCGAAAACTCACCGCTTTTCCACGCGCCAAAAATCCAAACGCCCGTACTGATGATGCACAATGACGACGACGGCGCTGTGCCTTGGTACCAGGGAATTGAGTTTTATATGGCTCTAAAACGTTTGGACAAACCCGTTTGGATGCTTAACTACAACGGCGAAAAACACGGTTTGACCAAACGCCAAAACATGAAAGATTTTGCCGTGCGTTTGTACCAATATTTTGATCATTATCTCAAAGATGCGCCCGCACCATCATGGATGGAAGAAGGATTACCATTAGTAGAAAAGGGTATTAATCAACACCTTGCACCAACCGTCAAAGCAACCGAGGCTTCAAAACTCGGCGGCTCAGGAAAGTAATTTGCTATTGTTTTATAACAAAAACGGCGACCTCGAAAGGGTCGCCGTTTTTGTTAAAATTACCTGTTCAAAATTAGCTTAAATTATTTGCAGGATGTTTGACCCCATCCGGGGTCAAACAAAATAGTGCCAAATACTTCTTATTGCTTACTTAATATACTAATCTACGTTAAAATGAATGAGGATGGTAGGTATTCTCAACGCTTCCGTCGTTGTAGAGATCAATGATGGCGTAGCCGGGAGGCGTTTGGAGATAATAGTATTTTTGTGCTGAGTTTTTGTCGCCTTCTTCCCACCAAAAACCACTTAATGCGCCGTTGCAGAAATAGGAAATATCATTATAAACTACTCGATCCACCAAGTGAATATGTCCGCTGATGCAGGTTTTAATTTTGTCTTTGTGTTGATAAAACAGGTTGGCAAGGTACTTGAAATCAGTGTGCATTCCTCCACCGTCAAAGTGCGTACATACCGCCAATAATGGATAGTGGCTCATCACCAAAATGGGCGTATTGGCAGCAAGTTTAGCCAAATCAGCCTCTAACCAAGTTCTTTGTTCATCATCTAGGGAACCTGCACTTTTGTTATTACTGTCCAATACAATGAAATGCCAACCCTTCTTATCAAAACTGTAATAGCGCTTTGGAATTTCCAATTGCCTGACCACGTGCTCTTTACCATACATCTCATCTTGGGGTGAAGGAGCGGCCCACCACATATCATGATTTCCCAAACAACTATAGACTTCATACCCTTGAAGCAATGCACGACAGTTTCTCCATATCATCCATTGTTCATTCACCCGTTCACGAGTAATATTTTGATAATCAGCCGCGTAAATTGTATCTCCGCCGTTTAGGAAGAAATCCGGTTTATGCTTTTTGATCTCATCAACGCATTTTCGAAAACGATTCGGTGCATCATGCTCGGGACGAATGTGTATATCGGTGATATGGGCAATCCGCAAAATTCTTTTCTTGGCCTGAACTTCCGTACTTACATTTTTTACCGACAAAGTCGCGGCTGCTAAACCGATGTTTTTTAAAGACGCTCTACGATCCATCATTATCTTCCAATCGCTACTTTACGCAAAATGGAATCAATGACATAACGCGTAGTAATTCCATCCGCTTCGGCTTCGTAATTGAGCATGATCCGATGATTGAACACATCGGGAGCAGCCTCTTTGATGTCTTCGGGAAGAACATAATCGCGACCGGCAAAATACGCAATGGCTTTTGCGGCCAAATTGAGTTTAATGGTCCCGCGCGGCGACACGCCAAATTGCATGTACCGGGCTTCTTCACGCAAACCATAGTCCAGTGGACGGCGCGTGGCAAATACCAGTTCTACAATATAATTCTCCAATGTTTCGGAAAGCGTGATTTGGTTGATTTCGTGGCGAATCTGGTCAATATCTTCCTTGGTCAGGATAGCTTTAGGCTCGTAATTATAGTCTAGGTTCGACATACGGCGCATCACCTCTAATTCTTCCGTTTTACTGGGATAATCCACAAAAACTTTCATCATGAAGCGGTCCAATTGCGCTTCCGGCAATGGATACGTTCCTTCCTGTTCAACGGGGTTTTGGGTTGCCAACACAAAAAAAGGACGATCCAAACGGAAGGTATCTTCACCAATGGTCACTTGCTTTTCCTGCATTGCTTCCAACAACGCCGATTGCACCTTAGCCGGCGAACGGTTAACCTCATCGGCCAAGATCATATTCGCAAAAATGGGTCCTTTTTTAACTTCGTAATCGCCCAGTTTAGGTTTGTAGATCATAGTTCCGATAATATCAGCCGGCAACAGATCGGGCGTGAACTGAATCCGCTGAAAATCCAGATCCAATACTTTTGCCAATGTATTGACTGTAAGAGTTTTAGCCAACCCCGGCACGCCTTCCAAAAGAATGTGTCCTCCCGTGCATAAACCGATCAGCAACCGATTGATCAGATTTTCCTGACCTACGACCACCTTTCCCATCTCTTCAAAAATCTCCTGTATTTTCTTTTGTGGCATTTGGTTTCAAAGTATAGAGTAGCAAGTGTAAGATGTAAAGTTAGGAATTAGCCGTTTTTACGCCTTATTTTCTTTTTGTTTTTTCTGTTTTTGCAATCTCATAGGTCTACCCATCTCTTAGTCAAACCAACTGTTTTTCCAGATTATCAGCCTGTTATAGCATCCGAATATTTCAACAGATACCGTTTTGCCTTATTTTGCTTTAAAACTGTTTGGTAATTTCTATTTACTTTGTACATCAACCCAAGCTGATTCAACGTGTCTGACTTTCGCCTCAAAGTATTTAACAGTGTTGCTCAACACCTCAGCTTTACCAAAGCCGCAGGTGAGTTATTTATTACACAACCTGCCGTCACTAAGCATATTCGAGAACTGGAACAACAATATGGCACTCGGCTGTTTGAACGCAAAGGAAACGCTGTTTACCTAACTCCTGCGGGCGAGTTGCTCAAAAAGTACGCGGGTCAAATTCTACATTTATACCAGGAAGCCGGCTTCGAGCTAAGCACGCTGCAATCCAAACACAGCGGCATTCTTCGGTTGGGTGCAAGTACTACCATTGGTCAATACCTTATTGCGCCCCTTTTAGCTAAATATTATGAGAAATTTCCTCAGATAGAACTGTCATTGCTCAACGGGAATACCGAAATGATCGAAAATGCTGTTTTATCGCACACCATTGATTTGGGGGTGGTAGAAGGGAAAAAACATCATTCGGGCATCAAATACGTGGATTTTATGGATGATGAACTCGTGGCCGTGGTACACAGCAACAGCAAATTGGCACCTTTAGAGGAAATTACCATTGAGCAACTTACCCAAATTCCGCTGGTCTTGCGCGAACGAGGTTCAGGGACGTTGGAAGTGATTGAAAGTGCCTTGAAAGAACACAATTTGAAACTCTCCTCTCTGCAGATCATCATGCATTTGGGCGGAACCGAGAGCATAAAATCATTTTTGGAACACGCCAATTGCATGGCTTTTCTCTCCATTCGTTCCATTCAGAAAGAACTGGTCATGGGGCAACTGAAGCTGATCAAAGTAAAAGAGTTAGCTCTTTTGCGAAAATTTTGGCTGATTCACTTACAGGGGCAACCCGAGCCGTTGGCCGAATCGTTCATGCGTTTTGCCTTTCGGGAATACAGTAAGAAATAATTGTGTGCTGTGTACAGGCGGTTTTGAGAAACCGCCTGCTAAGGCGCAGTCGCTCGGCTCCGACGAGTGACCGTTATTAAAAGGCCTCCGGCCGCTGTATTCAAAAATTAGGTAAATTGTAAGGCAGAATTTTCTCCAAAACTTTCTCCGCCGTAGCTCTGATCGCCGGAACCGCCACCGAATTGCCAAACTGTTTATAGGCCGAAGCATCCGCGACCACGATCTTAAATTCATCCGGAAAACCTTGCAGGCGCGCCCATTCACGCGGGGTCATTTTACGAATTCCTTCCCGATTTACTTCTCCCTTGATTCTGGTCTGTGGTGTAAAATCGGTAATTCTAAAGTCGTACACTAAGTTACGTTCGCGGCCCATTCCTCCTACTACAATGGCATTGGAAATGGCATCGTCCGAAATAATTTCGTACCCAAAACCGTTGCCTTTCGCGGCATGACGTTGTTTATGTTTGGCCAGTGTCAGCAAATATTGAGTTGATAAATAATACTTTGCCGGCACAGGTACCTTTTCTTTAACGTCTTCAAAAGCCACCGGAATGCCTGACGGTTTAGGATATTCAAAATTATCAACGCATAAATCTTCACGAAAACCAACGATAAAAACGCGCTCTCGATTTTGAGGTACGCCGAAGTCTTTGGCATTCATTACTTTGGGCGCAGGCACATAATACCCGAGGTCTTCGCGTAACGTATTTAAAATCACTTTAAGCGTCTGCCCCTTGTCGTGATTAATGAGACCTTTGACATTTTCTAAAAAAATGGCTTTGGGTTTCTTTCGGCGAATAATATCGGCAACGTCAAAAAACAAAGTGCCTCGTGTATCTTCAAACCCTCCACGACGGCCGGCAATGGAAAAGGCCTGACAGGGAAATCCCGCGCACAAAATATCAAATCCGTCGGGAATGAGGCTTTTTGTTGATTCTTTGGTAATGTCGCCTACGGGAGCTTCGCCGTAATTGGCGGCATAGGTCTTCTGTGCCTGCAAATCCCATTCACTGCTAAAAACACACTGGCCGCCAAGGGATTGCAAAGCCATTCGAAAGCCACCGATTCCCGCAAACAGATCAATAAATGTAAAAATGGGTTGGGCTATAGATGGGAAAGGAATGCTTTCTGTCTTAATGGAACTGAATTTTTCGGTTACTGTCATTGCTACTGCTTTTCGTCTTTGACTGCAAATAGCTAAACTTTGTCACGGATTGCAACAAAATAATAAAACAGTTTAAGCTGAACCTTTGAAACAAAATTCATGAAGCCATTGCATAACTATATTCTCCGGTCTCGCCTTCCTGTTTGGCAAGATGCAAACCAAATTCAGCCATAAGTTCATCCAAACGAGAGGCATGTTGCTCTCGAAGTCTCATAAACCCTTCAATAGCTGTACTATCTTGTGGTGATACTGCTTTATGTCTTTCAATAGCACGATTGGTACGGTCAATTAAATCGAGTAAATCGAAAACGGATTCTTTCAAAAACTCAGCTTTAGATAGTTGATTTTCAAAGTTCATAGCTTAAAATCAATTTGAATAATGCCTTTTGGATATTTGTTACCGTTACGCTGTACTTTTGTTTTTGAGAACAAATGTAACCATTCTAACGTATCCAACTTGGTAATAATTTCATAATGAGGATGTTCAACCGGATAAAGTTTCACAAAATATGAATCTATCTTTTTTTCTCTTTGTAATTCATAGCCCGAAAAGTTCATAAGTTTTTGAGCTTGTATTTCATAGATTTTATGATCGAGAAAAGTAATAATATCAATATCGTTTGGATTAACTTTCTCAGAAACAAAGCTTCCATCAATCCATTGATAAAATGAGCCCGTTACTTGATGTTTGAAGTCAACAATTAATTGTTGGTAATTTTCAAAAATTCTCCTCCTGGTTGCTGATTTCGGGAAATTTGTAACAAATACTTGCTCAAATGACACTAGATCAGTCTTAATAATATCATAAGGAAATAGATTTCCTAAATTGTCAAATGTCACTTTTAATTGTGTTTATTCAAAAATAGACAAATAAGTTCATAACTAATGGTTATACCTTTCCAAAAATTAAGCATACATGCAGACTACTTTGAATTTCCCAACACCTCCATCGCGGCCTGCAAATACATTTCAGAATCCTGTTTGAAATAAGGAGTCACTTTTTGAGGAGCTTCTTTGTGTCCCAACCGCACAACCACCGCGTTTTTGGACGGAATGGCCCATATCAATTGTCCCAATAGTCCGCGCATACTGACGGTTTGCAGGCCTTTATAAGGTTGCATCCAAAACTGATAACCATATACTTCAATGGGTTTGTTGGTTTTTGGATCAATGACATTCTTGGCGGGACTGAGCGCTTCGGTCATGTATTTTTCGGAAGCAATTTGGCGACCTTTCCAATTGCCTTTCCAAAGCATCAGGTGGCCGAAGCGAGCGTAATCACGCGCGGTGGGCGCAAAACAACAATATGCTTTTTCCCGACCTTTCGGTTTGTCGAGCATCCAAAAAGCGTCTGTTTCACTGCCAATACGTTGGAATATTTTTTCGGAAGCCAGATCGGCTATTTTTTTGTTATATACTTTCTCCAAAACCAATCCCAAAATCTGCGTATCGCCGCTGCTGTATTCAAATTCTTTGCCCGCAGGTTTCTCAACGTGCAGTCCGTCAACGACGTTGGCCATGTCTTCGCCATAATAACCGTAGGCATTATTACTGAACGTTCCTCTATCTTTTTCGTGCCAATCCAACCCGCTGCTCATGGTCAGGCAATGGCGAAGCGTGATTTTCGTTTTCTCTCCGTCACGAAACGAATCAATGTAGTTCGCGATGGGTTCGTCCAAACCTTTGATCTTATTTTCATACAGCGCTACCCCGATCAACATTGAAATAACACTTTTGGCCGCCGAAAATGATTGGCTTAAGGTCTTTTGGTCAAAGTTTTCCCAGTATTTTTCATAAACCAATTTGCCATCCTGAAACACCAAAAATGCCGTTGTTCGGTACTTTTCCAACGTGTCCATAAGGTTTTTGGAAATAACTGCCTTGTTGAAATTAGAGTCCAATGGCCAAGGCTCAGGAATGGTTGAGGCCAATACCTGACGTTTGGGGTGATTTTTATAATCCAAAATATCGACTTCTCCCCGTTGTATATAATTACGAATGTGTGCAAAAGGCGGCGTGTACGTCAGGCCCGCGCCTAAAAGCAACACGCCACCCAAGCTAAAAAGTATATTCCGATATAGTCTTTTCATACCAAAAAAAAGTAAATAATAAAGGTGGTTTTGCCGAAACAGGTAAGGTTACATTACTAAAGACTTTAATGAAGCAAATATAAACGCTGTTGTCCATGAAATATCTTTTAATCGCTACGTTATCTTTCTTCTGTGTAACGAAAAGCATGTCCCAGGAAACATTCGCTGAAAAATTGGGTTATCCCAAAGGCAAAAAAGTCATCATTTTTCACATTGACGACGCCGGCATGTCGTACGAAGCCAATCAGGGAACAATTTTGGCCATGGAAAAAGGCGTTGCCAACTCCACCAGTGTTATGATGCCCTGTGGTTGGGTGCCCGCCTATATGAAATACGTACAACAGCACCCTACCACCGACGCCGGCGTTCACCTTACCCTGACTTCCGAATGGAAAGGCTACCGTTGGTTTCCACTTTCAGGTCGTGAGAAAGTCCCCGGTTTGTTGGACAAAGAAGGAGCCATGTGGTCCAATGTTCCCGATGTGGTCAAACATGCCACACCCGATGAAGTGGAAATCGAGATCAGAGCGCAGATCGCACGCTTTCGTCAATTTGGCGTGGAGCCGTCGCACATTGACTCGCATATGGGAACACTTTTTGGCTCGCCGGCTTTTACCGAACGGTATATTAAAGTAGGGATTCAGGAGAAAATCCCCGTAATGCTGCCGGGAGGCCATGCTACACTGATTGCAAAAGAACGCAACAGCGGCGCGCAGGAAATTCAGCAGTTTCAGCAAATAGGAAAAATGCTTTGGAACGCCGGCCTGCCTGTTTTGGATGATTTATTTGCGGATACTTATGGTTGGAGGCTGCCGGCCGAAACGCCCAATACCGAAGAAAATTTGCGTAAAATGAAAACGCAGAAATACATTGACCTATTGAAAGAAGCTAAACCGGGGATTACAATGGTGATCATGCACTGCGCCGCCCCAAGCGACAATTTCAAAGAACTTACCGATTCGTGGCCTACGCGCTACGGTGACTTATGGGCAATGCAAGACCCTGAACTTAAGAAATTCATCGAAAAAGAGGGCATTATTCTCACCACTTGGCGCGAAATGCGTGAACGACGTGCGAAGGTGAAATGAGGTTAATTTAGTTAACCGAAAAATGAAAAACGGCAAAAGTGGAAGACGCTTTTGCCGTTTTATCATTAGTGACCAACCATTTTCAGGCTTAAATAATAGGCATATTTACCTGTTGTGGCCTACGCTTGTCAGTTTAATTTTATCAATAAGGGCTATATCAGGACGTTAAAAATAGGATACTCCGAAAAATATTCCGGCTACTCTCTCTTTCTTAACTATCTATTCTTGTCATTTCCCGAATAATCAAAAATCCAACTTCACTGTTCGAAACTCAAAAGAAGCGTTTATTTTTGCCCAAAATCTACTGTTTTTCTGATGCGTCTTGCATTTACCATTTGTACACTCAGCCATTTAGCTCAGGCCAAAACCATGGCCGACAGTCTTGTGAAGCACAATCCCGATTATCAGGTCGTTATCGGTCTCTTCGATAAAATCAATGATCGAGACGTTTCTTCGGTTGAAAAGTACCTACTTGTTGAAATCAATAAAGAACAAATACCGGACTTTGAACAACTTTTTGACCGTTATACTCCTTTTGAACTGAGTTGTTTGGCCAAACCTTACCTGGCCAATTGGCTTCTGACCAAGTACCCTCAGGTTCAAAAACTGCTTTATTTCGATTCTGATATTCTCTTTTTTGATAGTTTAAAGGCAATCGAAGACGACTTGGAAGATCACAGCATTGTCATTACGCCTCACGTAACGAAGCCTATCATTACGGAAGGGCTGCCTCGATTACGAAGTTTTCTCAACGCCGGACTGTACAACGGGGGTTTTTTTGCTCTTCGCCGCAACGACGAATCATTGACCTTTCTTCATTGGTGGCAAGACCGCGTTTGGCACGAAGGTTACCACAATTTTGCAGAAGGAATGTTTGTAGATCAGCTATGGCTCAACTACGTTCCGCTTTTTTATCCCAATGCGTTGATCAGCAAGAATCCCGGCTACAATGTGGCTTACTGGAATATGCACGAGCGAAAAGTGACTGAACGTAAAGACAGGTTTTGGGTCAATGAAACAACCCCTTTATTATTTTTTCATTTCAGCGGGTATCATCTTTCCCACCCCGATGACTTATCGGTACATCAGAATAGGTATACTTTTACAAACAGGCCTGATGTAAAACCATTATACGATATCTATAAAAGCTCGCTCATTGCTAACAAAGACCCCGATTTTCGTGCTTTACCCAATGCATATCATAATCCTTCTTACTTTTATCAAAAAAACAAAGCGCTAAAGCGAGTAATTATTGCCGGATGCAGGCGTTTATTACGGTTATTGAACGCCTCTTGAGTAATTCATTTTAGTATATTTTTAAACCACTTTTTCCCCGGTATGTCTACCAATAAATCACTGATCTCCGTCGCTTTGTGTACCTACAATGGAGACCGGTTTTTATGGGAACAATTGGAGAGCTTAGCTCGCCAAACTCAACTGCCTGACGAATTGGTGGTTTGTGACGACAATTCCTCGGATCATACCATTGAGTTGGTAAAAAAATTTGCCCAAACTGCTCCTTTTAAAGTAACTGTTTTTGTTAACGAGCAGCAATTGGGCGTAACCAAAAACTTTGAGAAAGCCTTGACGAAATGTGAGGGGGATATTCTCTTTCTATGCGACCAGGATGATATATGGGAACCGGAGAAAATAGCTCGTATGGCATTGTTTTTGGAGCAAAACCCTTCGTTGAGTGTCGTATTTTCAGATGCTGTTTTAGTGAATGAACGGGCAGAACCGCTTCCAACTACATTCTGGCAGATCGTACGTCTCCACTCGCCCCAATTGGAACAATGGAAAAAAGGTGAGAGCATTAAGGTGATGCTTGTCGGCAACCGCGTAGCAGGTTGTACAATGGCCCTTAGAAAAACGTTTTTACAGTCATTGGTCCCTTTCCCCAATGACATACCTGAATTTCTTCACGATACCTGGATTGCCTTTGTAGCGTCTGTACTGGAACAGATCCAATACATTCCCGAACGCCTTGTTCAGTATCGACAGCATGGTGCGCAACAAGTTGGCACGCGCCCTAAAAATTTAACACCATTGAGTCTCAAACAGCGGTTGGCAAGACCACATCAGCTGAAACTGCTTCCTTATCAACAACGTCAGCGTGAGCTTCTTACGCTGTATAAACACCTGCAACGGGTTATTCCTCAAGGACATAGTAACCTAAAAATTGTAGAAGAGAAAATTCATTTTCTAACCGTAAGAGCCAACCTTCCCGGCAATCGGGTACTGCGTCTTGTGCCGGTTTTTAAAGAATGGGTAAAAGGAAATTATCATTATTTTGCCGATCAGGACACTTCGAAGAAAGGTATATTTATGACGGCTCTTGGGGATGTTTTGGAATAACCGAAATGCCTGTACGGGGGGCTACATCTACTTTGTCTTCAGTCGTTATTTTCTCCACAATTATCCGGCTCACTTCGGGCGTCTCCAATTTTTCGCAATACATTACTTTAACGTTCCGGCGCACATAATCGACCCCTTTACTGAGTACATGGGTATGAAAAAGAAGTACAGGATGGTTGGCGATGGGAAAGAAAGGAAGCCCTGAAGCTTTATAAATGGTGATCGTTTCACAGAAAATGCAGCATAAATGTTCAGGAAATGAGTCCAACGTCAGCGCGTAATCTGCTTGTGTAGATAGAAAAGCCAACTCCTGAATGGACAATATTTTGGAAGCATCAACTACTCGCTCCGGAAATTGAGCCTCTGTAGCCTGGCGAATTCCGTTGATAATTTGTGCTGATAGGTCTGTCTGCCCGCAAAGCACAACTGAGTAATCTGACTTTAGAAGCACTTCTTTTAATATCCCGACCCAAAATGAGTTAGACATTTGCCGGTGCGTTTCTCCCGTCTCGGGAAACAGTAAAATATAGGGTTTTAAGAGTTTTACGGCAAGTTTTGATTCAATACTCCGGGAAGAAATAGCTTTATCAATAGGGAAGTAAGGAACCACATCTTCCAATTTTACTTCGATGCCGATCTCCTTCAATAAAGCAGCGTAGGCCTCAAAATGATGATAGTTGCCATCTTGTCTCGGAATTTCCAATTCAACGTCTAAAAAACTGCCCATTCCCCGTCGGTTAAATCCTACGGCTCTTTTAACATGTGTGAATGGTAATACAAAATGCGAAACCCCGTAAGAAGTACGAACATCCAGATAAAAATCGTACTCTTCCCGTCTTAACACCGGTAACGCTTCCTTAAATGTTTGATAATGTCGTTTTACCTTTTGCCACCAACTTATCTTACTTCGGTTGCTTAAATAATGATCAATGACCAAAATATGGCGAATGTAGGGGTTGTGTTCATTGACCGCCCGGCACCAGCTTGGTGAAATAATATCGATGATCGCATTGGGATATTTTTCGCGAATGATGGGAAACAGATAAGATACCGTAAGTGCATCGCCCATGTGGCCCAATGAAGCGATCAGGACTTTAGGAGTGGCAGCAATAGCCCCTTTTTCCCGCTTACGATAAAACCACCGCACATAGATATCAATGAAGAAATCCAGAATGCGTAATGGAATTGTCTCGCGTGGGGTACCACTGTAATGCCGCTTCATGCGCTATAATTTATAACCAAATTTTTCAAAATGGGGCTTCCAGAAATCTAATTCGTGAATATCCCAGGCATGGCTCCCAAACGGAAGTTGATTGCCATTCAATACAAATGCTTTGGAGGGCATATCTTCCACCGAAAAACGAAGTGCCTCTCGCCAACCCGGCAAACGCACTTGTTTGATGTACCGATTCATTTCGATGCAAAAGAAAATATCTTCATTGTAAAACGACCCTTTCTGTGCCAAATACTCTTCAATCTTCGGACGGTTGTTTTGCACAATGTCCAACATTTTCTGAACTTTTCGCAACGAAAATCCGCCGTTGCCTACCGTAAATTTTATCGTCACGTCCAGCGGTTGATTGTTCCGTTTTTTATCCTTTAAATTCAGCCAAATGGCTAATTGTTTCTTTAGACTGAAAATAACGCGATCGGTAACAGAACTGAAATCACGTTCGATACGCCAAGGCGCACCAATATAATCATATCCTTTCCGGCACCATTCCGAAAGCTCATCACGAAATACGAATGCGTCCAATTGATAGATCAGAATATATTCATAGTCATTGAATCGCTCATAAAACTCCGCAGAGAGCATCAAGCGATTATAGGTTTGAACACTTTTGAAATAATCGTCGGCAAAATTCTCTACTTCCAGTTGCGGATGAGCTTCTGTTATATACGAAATATCCAGCGAAACGGGTTTTATAATAACAATGGGGTGTTCTTTCAAGACGCGCAGTCCCTGGGTAAAAGAGACTTGCTCGTGCAAACTGAAAACGGATTTGTACAAGGGAATAACAACGGCGACAGGCTTCATACCACCTTATTTTGTCCGATAAAAAATTTTAAGGAGGCAAAAGTAAGCTAAAGGTAAAACAAAAACCCCATCTAAAATAAAATTTTACCGATACATCAATTGGTGTTGCATTAATTAGTATACCAATCGGTTGGTCGGTATGTTTGTGATCTTCGCCTAATAAAACAGCCTTTTGAGGCATTTAGGGCATCTACTGAACTTTTAGCAAAAAATTGTATATTTTTTATAATGAGCAATACTAACAAAGCAAATTTATCACTAATTTTGCGGCAAATTTAAACGTAGTTGTGAGTGAAAGTCGGGGGATTAAGCATTTTTAATACTTCAACGGCCTGTCACAATTAACGAACCGATTACTAATACTAAACATAAACACAAACATACTATGGTAGCTGTAAGACCGGATGAGGTTTCGGCGATACTTCGGGAGCAATTGGCCGGTGCAAAAACCGACGCCCAACTCGAAGAAGTAGGTACGGTACTGCAAGTAGGCGACGGGGTAGCTCGTATCTATGGCCTGACAAAAGTACAAGCGGGTGAATTGCTCGTATTTGAAAATGGCCTTAAAGCCTTGGCTCTTAACTTGGAAGAAGACAACGTTGGAGCCGTATTGCTTGGAGAGTCGAACGAAATCAAAGAAGGTGATACCGTAAAACGTACCGGCGAAATCGCATCCGTAAAAGTAGGTGACGGTATCGTAGGACGTGTCGTAAATACATTGGCCGAACCTATCGACGGGATGGGGCCTATCCAAGGGGAAACGTTTGAAATGCCCGTAGAGCGTAAAGCTCCCGGGGTAATTTATCGTCAGCCGGTAACAGAACCGCTTCAAACAGGTATCAAAGCAATCGACGCCATGATTCCCATCGGTCGTGGTCAGCGCGAGTTGGTAATTGGTGACCGCCAAACGGGTAAAACCGCCGTTTGTATCGATACTATTATCAACCAAAGAGAATTTTACGATAAAGGCGAACCCGTATTTTGTATCTATGTAGCCTGCGGCCAAAAAGCCTCAACCGTAAAACAGGTAGAAGCTACGCTTCGCAGATATGGTGCAATGGATTACACCGTTATCGTAGCGGCTTCTGCTTCTGATCCTTCTCCAATGCAGTTCTTTGCTCCGTTTACGGGAGCCGCTATCGGGGAATATTTCCGCGATACCGGTCGTCCGGCATTGGTTGTTTATGATGATTTGTCAAAACAGGCCGTTGCGTACCGTGAAGTTTCTCTTTTACTTCGTCGCCCACCGGGCCGCGAAGCCTATCCGGGTGACGTATTCTATCTTCACAGCCGTTTGCTGGAACGTGCCGCCAAAGTAACCACTTCGGATGAGATCGCTAAAAACATGAACGACCTTCCGGCTTCGTTGAAAGACAAAGTAAAAGGCGGTGGTTCATTAACGGCTCTCCCGATCATTGAAACACAGGCGGGTGACGTTTCGGCGTATATTCCTACCAACGTAATTTCTATTACAGACGGTCAGATCTTCCTGGAATCCAACCTGTTCAACTCAGGTATTCGCCCGGCCATCAACGTAGGTATCTCGGTATCTCGCGTAGGGGGTAATGCGCAGATCAAATCCATGAAGAAAGTAGCAGGTACGCTTAAATTGGACCAAGCGCAATTCCGTGAATTGGAAGCATTTGCTAAGTTTGGTTCTGATTTGGATGCCTCTACCAAATTGACGATCGACCGTGGTCGTCGTAACCAGGAAATCCTGAAACAAGGTCAGTTCTCTCCGGTCAGTGTCGGCGATCAGGTTGCCATCATTTACGCCTCCATCAATGGTGTATTGGACAAAGTACCCGTATCAAGAGTGAGAGAATTTGATATAGAATTCATGAATTTGTTGAGAGCCGTTCATCCGGAAGTACTTCCGAGCCTGGCTGCGGGCAAATTGGATGATTCTGCTACTGATATTATTAAAAAAGTTGGTCGCGAACTGGCCGCCAAATACGCATAATTGAGCTAAATGTCGCGAATTAAAGAAATCGTCAAGGCTACGCCCCTCATCGGGGACGTAGCCCGATTTATCGGTAAGTACCGTACACGGGTTCCCGCCGGGCATTTTTACAGCCCCATCGTATCCGTGGATGAAGTACGCAAACGTGAAGCACAGATCTATCCGGCGCCTCCGCGCACATTGCCGGGTCTTGACCTTCGCGAAGAGGAGCAGGTAGCTTTGATGAAGACGTTTGCAAAATCGTACTTCCCATCGGTTCCTTTTACCGATACTCCTCAAGACGGTTTTCGGTATTACTTTGTCAACAAGTATTTTATCCACGCCGACGCCACCACGCTTCATTGCATGATGCGGCATTTTCGACCCAAGCAGATCATGGAAGCCGGGTCGGGGTTTTCATCGGCGGTGATGTTGGATACCAACGAGCGATTTCTCGATCAAAGCGTAAAATTCACTTTTATTGAGCCTTATCCCGACCGTTTGTATTCGTTGTTGACACCGGCTGACCGGCAGCAAACGACGATTTTTGAAAAAACGTTGCAGGATATTCCCGTCGATTATTTTGAAAAACTGGAAGAGAACGATATTCTTTTTATCGACTCAACGCACGTATCAAAAACGGGAAGCGATGTCAATTACTTTTTGTTCGAACTATTTCCGCGTCTCAAACCGGGCGTCATCGTTCACGTTCACGACGTATTTTATCCGTTTGAGTACCCCAAAGCATGGGTAATTGACGGTAACGGACGTTTTGGCTGGAACGAAGCCTATAGTTTGCGCGCCTTTTTGATGTATCAGGATACGTTTCAGATATTGTTCCATAACGATTTTCTTCAAACGTTCCATGCTGACTGGCTTGCCAAAAATATGCCTACCTATGCCACTCGCGGCCGTGGTTCCAGCATTTGGCTGCGCAAGGTCAAGTAAGCAGTTGGCAGTAATGCCGATAAGTTAGATTTGGTCATTCAGCGAGAATGATTGGTAACAGATAACAGATAACTGTAAAAAAATGGCTTCATTAAAAGAAGTTCGCAATAGAATCACGTCGGTTAACTCGACGCAACAAATCACGAAGGCCATGAAAATGGTGTCTGCCGCCAAACTTCGCCGAGCGCAGGATGCCATTATTCAAATGCGTCCTTACGCTAAGAAGTTGAGCGAAATGCTCGCTACCGTCTCTGCAGGTACCGAAACTGCGGCAGAAAGCCCTTACAAGCAAGTACGCCCGGTTGAAAAAGTATTGATCGTCACTGTTACTTCCGACCGTGGACTTTGCGGTGCTTTCAATACCAATATCGTTAAGGCAGCAATGGCGCTCATTCAGGAAAAATATTCTGCACAAGCCGCCAAAGGCAATGTAGAAATTTTTGCGTTAGGCAAAAAAGGAGGCGAAGCCTGCCAACGCAGAGGGTTAAAGGTAAATACGTCTTTTATGGATGTGTACACCCGCTTGAAATTCGGTGTGGTGAAAGAAGCTGCCGAAAGCATCATGGCCGATTTTGAATCCGGTAAGTATGATGCCGTTGAAGTTATTTTCAACGAATTCAAAAATGTAGCAACCCAAATCATCCGTGTCGATCAGCTTTTGCCTATCCCTGAAGCAAAGGATGATCTGAAAAAAGCCACAACGTCCAACGTCAACTATATTTTTGAGCCTTCGGAAGCGGAGATCGTTACCGATTTGATTCCCAAAACGCTCAAAATTCAATTGTACCGCGCGGTACTCGAATCCAACGCCTCCGAGCACGGGGCACGGATGACTGCAATGGACAAAGCAACGGACAATGCTCAGGAATTGATCAAAGCGCTGCGTCTGGAATATAACCGCTCCCGCCAAGCCGCCATCACCAAGGAAATCCTTGAGATCGTAGGTGGTGCCGAAGCGCTTTCACAAGGCTAATCATAGAGTGAAATAGTTTTTTACACAACAGCCCGCTTCAATGAAGCGGGCTGTTGTGTAAGATTGCCGGCCCAAGCGAGCCAATCGGTCGTTTATCATATATCTTGTCTTTTTTCGACAAACGATTTGCTATCCACACCTTCCAAAGCGATCAGATCAATTAGCACGATTTGATCAATAGCTGAGTTTTCCTGAAAATTATTTAAATTTTTCCAGTTTACCTAAACGCTAAAACACTAATGTTCAGTTACTTCAGAGATTCATTTCGTCGAAAAATAGCCCGACGGTTTACCAAAGAGTATCCTTCGCTCATTAACCATTATCAATTGGAAAAAGACGGTCAAATTGATTTTGCCGAGTGGGACAATCCCCTGACCACTCGATTGGGTTTAAAGCAGGAAATGGTAGACTTCTTTCGAAAATCTATCAAAGAAGGAGACTTTGTTATTGACATCGGCGCCAATATTGGAGACACAACCGTGCCGATGGGCTTAGCAGCAGGAAAATCAGGCTTAGCATTAGGGTTTGATCCTAATCCTTATGTTTTTAAGATATTGAGTGAAAACGCTACACTTAACAAAGAGAAATTAAACATTCATCCCTTGCCTTTTGCCATTTCTGTTCAGGAAGAAGAGTTCTACTTTATTTCGTCTGAAGCGTCCTTCGTTAATGGCGGAATTTCGTCAACCAAAGAAAGTCGCCACGGGAAATTTGTTTATCCTGAAAAAATTAAAGGAATTCCGTTGATGTCTTTTTTAGAAAAGAATTATAGCGAATGGCTACCCAAGCTCTCTTTTATAAAAGTCGATACCGAAGGGTATGATAAAGAAATTTTAAAATCTATTTCAGATCTGATCGGTAAATATAAGCCAACCATCGTTGCGGAAAGCTTTGAGAATAATACAGATGCAGAAAAAATGGAATTGTTTGAGGTTATTTCCAAGCATGGTTATAACATCTTCTACTTTGAAGAATTTGATACAACAGCTCAGATAATTCCTATCAAAACAAAAGAAGAAATTACTAAATGGCGTAAAAATATTAACATCTATGCTGTTGCAAAATAGAATAATCCAACAATGAAATGGGGTACAGTAGAAGTCTATCGTACCCCGTTTCATTGTTGCATGATCCTGTTCACCAGACTAACGGTCAAGTATTTTCTCTTTGATAACAGCTCATTATCAAATACTCAAATCAATAAATTTATTTAATTATGATAACGTTAATGGATTGATTATAGGAACCAAATATCCCAACCCCACCCTGTACATTAGAATATACCGGCTGCGGTTCACGAAGATTTGGAATAAGACCGCTTGTATTGGCACTCCAGTTATAGGCTTCTACTTTCGTTTTCATATAGTTGAAAGCATTTTTATCCAATGAATAAAGGGTTATTTTAAGTGATATAGTCTCTGCCAGAAACGCATTATATACTTTATTTTCTAAGAGCTTATTGGGTCGATCTGCACTCTCATAAAGATTATTACCGGTTACAACACCTAAGTACGGTCCGGTTGTAGCGCCTAATTTAGGGTTAAAAATAACGTTCTTTAATTCAAATGAAAACGTAAAAAAAGAGGTTTTCTCAGGCCAAACCGGACTGAAAACAAAGTCATTCCCTTCCTTAACACTTTCAAATAATAAGGTATCAGGATTGGAAGGAACAGTGCATGCAGCTTTTAAAACAAGTCCTGATTTTGTAGTAACCTGAAGAGTATAGTGTTTAGAAGGTGTCACTTTCAATATTTGATTACTTATTTCATAACTATTGGTTTTTGATTCAAACCCTAAAGTATGAATTTTCCCTTCTTCTTCAATTGTTACTTTGGCATCGCTTATGACTGCTGTTTCTGAGCGAGAAATATCTCCCAATGCTTTGCCTTGATAAACATACACCCGCACTATCGAATCCTGTGGAGATATAAATGAACTGAGCGCTACCAGATTTTCAGGTGAAATTCGTTCTATTTCCACCCCACTATTACAAGATGTAACCCAAAAACCTGCCATTAAAATAACCGCGCAAAGAGAGTATTTCATCAGAATTTGAAGTTATAATTAACTGATGGAATCACCGGGAACAGGCCCCTTTTGGCAAGCGTAGTTCGTTGTCCTTGTGATGTATTTTCAGTTTTTAAATAATAATAAAGCGGATTTTGTCGGCTGTAAGCGTTGTAAAGTCCCACTTCCCACGTTCGTTCACCCCAGCGTTTTTTCTTATGAAACTGCACAGCTACATCCAATCGGTGATAAGCCTCCGCTCTGAAACTGTTACGGCTGCCCAGATAATCAAACCGCTCGGGAAATGTCCTGCCTAAACCCACTTGTGTAAAATAAAAACCCTGAGGTACCGTAAGAGCATTTCCCGTAGCATAGACCCAATTAGCTGAGAGGGTAATTTTAGGAGATAATTTATATGAAGCAACTACTGACAAATCATGACGACGATCATAACGCGGATAGAATGGTTTACTATTATTAAGAGAATCGAATTGGTGGACAGTCCACGAAAGTGTGTAGCCTATCCAGCCTGTCAGTCGGCCTTTGTTTTTTTGAAGCAATACCTCTGTTCCATACGACCGACCATTTCCGGTAGTTACGTTGTTTTCCCATTGTAACGGTTGGGCTCCCTCATCAAATGACAAAAAGACAGCTCCTTCTTTATACGCTACAATTCCGCGCATCCATTTGCGATAACTTTCAATGGTCAAATTTAACCCTGCTTTTGGAAACATTTTAGTTATCCCTATTGCAATTTGGTCAGCCTGTTGCGGAGGCACTCGTTCAGTGGCCGGCACCCATAAGTCGGTCGAAAGTCCTGTACCTGTATTGGTCAATAAATGAACAAATTGGTTGTTGCGGGCATATGATGCTTTTATAGTCCAACTTTGAGGCAGTGAATAACCCAGTGTCAGACGGGGTTCTGCAAATAAGTAAGTACGACTCGAAGTATTCAAACCATTAAGGCGAAGCCCGACATTCATAGAGAATTTTGGGCCGGTGTATGTATCCTCAATATATCCGGCAAATTCCTGATTTTGAAATAATTGATTTTCAGATTCACCGGTACTGTTTGCTCGATTTTCTTTTATGTAGGCTCGTGGCTTAAATCGGTGATTGGTTATTAGCGCCCCTAGTTTTACCTGATGGGAATTGGTAGGAAAATAGTCAAAATCAGTTTTTAGAGTGTAGTCTCGAATAGACGAAGTAAACTCGGTAAAAGTACTTCTTACAGCACTACCGTCAGTGGGTCTGCGTTCAAAATCATCAAATAATCGAAAACGAAAATCAGTTATCGCCAGAGTGGTATTCAAAAAGAGCTTTTGATTAAACAGGTGATTCCAACGCAACGTACCCGTAGCATTACCCCAGCCTAATCCTGAATCAGTTTTGATAATAGAAGTAGAACGCTCTACATATTCGCGATTCACTAAGGCATCATTGCCAAAATAACCGCTTACGTAAACCTTATCCTTGGAACCTAAATCAACATTGAATTTGGCATTTAAATCATAAAAATGATAGCCTATCTTCAGTTCTTTTGACATAAGAGGCATGGTAAGCAAATCAAGATAGGTGCGCCTTACCGAAATCAGAAACGAAGATTTTTCCTTTTGTAACGGACCATCAAGCGTTAATCGGCTGGAAAGTAACCCTATTCCGCCCTCACCCCGCAACCGATCTTTGCCCCCCTCCTTCATCTGTAGATCAATCACCGATGACAGCCGCCCGCCATATCGAGCGGGAAAGCCTCCTTTCCAAAAATCAACGTTTTTGATAGCATCTCCATTGAATACGGAGAAAAATCCGAACAAATGATTAGCATTATATACCTGTGCTTCGTCCAACAGAATCAGGTTTTGATCAGGACCACCACCACGTACGTACAAAGCTGTACTGCCTTCTGTACCTTTTTGGACTCCCGGCAAGAGTTGAAGAGCTTTTATAACATCTTTTTCGCCCAGCAACGCAGGGATTTGTTTGATTTGCGATACCGGCAATCGCATCACACTCATCTGCGCTGTTTGATTGAATTCCTGCTGTTCACTTATTGTTACTTCTTGTAACTCTTGTGCCTTGGGGGAAAGGAATATGTCTTGTCGGATAGATTGGGTGAGATTAACCTCTTTTTCTTCCGAAGTGTAGCCTAAAGTTGTAAAGCGAATAGTAACAGCCCTATTAGCGGGAAGGCTAAGCGAATAAAATCCGTAAGCGTTAGTATATGTGCCATTAGTACCGCCCACAACAGCAACAGTAGCTCCGATAAGATTTTCCTGGCTACCTTTTTCCCGGACGTAGCCACTAATGCTAACGGTTTGAGCCTGCAATACAGTGCTCAAAAAAATCAATATCCAACAATACTTCATAGCTGAAATTAAGCACTCTTCTTACTTACGGGTCGCCGTAAATGAGACCAAAACTCCCGTATAAGGATTATTTTTGAGTTGTTTGGCAATAAGTATATTATCATTGACTACAAATTCCCAATTACCACTTAAAAGTTGTGTAACCCTAGCTTCTTCTTCCGTCATTTTTACAATTCCAGAGCCGTCTTTACTGAGAGCACGTACACTAACAATAAAGTTCATATCAAATCTGTAGCTGATTTTATATATTCCTTTATTTATTTCAATATCACCATCACAATAGGTGTTTTCATGTTTAACATTTTTTGCGCGACAGTTTTTAAACAATAGCTCTCCCGACTTTAGCAAATTTTTCCAATCATTGGCATTTTGCCCTTCTACAGTTAAGGCGTTTATTTTCCATTGGCCTTCAATCTTATCTAACTCTGTTTGAATAACCTTTTCCTGCTTACTTAAACATGACGAAAAGCAAATAAGAAGTCCTGTTATCCACAATGCAATATGTAATATTTTCATTTTAAATTAGATTAATATCACCCCCTAACAAACTGTTAAGGGGTGATAAATTGAATAATTACTACGGATTTACCCATTGATAGGTATAATTACCATCATGTTGGATGTTAAATCGCACTCTATATGGCCCATCAACATTGTGTGTACGTGTACCATTATGATTAGGATGCTCGCAAGGCAACCAATTGTATATACCGTAATCCGCTCCAACCCAATAGTTATCCCAAGGTTTACCATCCAGCGAATACCAAGATGAAGCCCAGTTATTCTTATAATCTATTCCATAAAGAACATGGGATTCTGCACAACCGACTTTACCAAAAACGGTAATAATTAATTCTTCCGGCCAATTATCAGGGGTCGTATGAGTTTCACTGTAAGCATAATTGTATAAAGTTTTAGCGTTTTTAATGCTTCCTATTGTAACCTTAACCGCATAACCAATAACATCCTTTTCAAGTTGTTTAGATATAACTTCGGTAACAATTCTCTCTCTCTCCACATTTAAGAATTCCTTATTTTTCTTTTCATCTAAAGGGTTGGTGATTTGAGAGATTGTACTTTCTGCTTTAGAAGCCTTAAACCTTGGTATAATTTCATAATGATGAGTTGCTAAGTATGCACTAAGTGCATCTTCTTTTAATGTTGCAAATCGCATTACTACCTTGTTTTTGCCACTTTCATCAGTAATTGTTACATCTTTTTTAAAAAACTTCACTCCTTCTTCCTTCTCCATTTGGTCAATGACACTTAGAGGCTCTTCACCTCTTTTTGCGGTGGTCGGCGAAACTTCCGTTTCTTTTGGCTGATTACAACTAATCATCAGAGCAGTCAAAAGGATTGCCCCCATCGTTGATAAAACGATTTTTTTCATAAATTTGTACTGGTTTAAATGGTTAAATAATTGTTTGAACTGCCTGAAAAAGTCACCGCAGCCGTCCAAAGTCGTGGTGGCTTTTTCTTTTTGAACTCACTATTGCGCAATAGTCAGGGGCAAATCTCTACAAAAGATTTTTACCGCGCCTCAACCCTAGGGTGGATTTTTACCTTATTGTAGAAGTTTGATAATTTCTAACAAAAATTTCCGAAATCCTTCTTTTCCTTCCACACCCAATTTTGAAATGAGATTATTTTTGTGGGTTTTGACGGTCGCGATGCTCACTTCTAATAATGCCGCAATTTCAGCATTGGTTTGTCCTTTGATAGCCCAATAGAGTATTTTCAGTTCCTGAGAAGTGAGCGAGATAGATTTCCGAAGCAGGAAGGCTTCTAATTGTTTCAATGAGTGCATGAGGTTTAGATGTGGTTGTTTTCGTTATTGGTCTTCAATAAAATTGTTTATATAGTCCCATATTTAGCAAAATACTTCCACAGGGAAGCCTGAGCAAGTACGTTGCTAAATTGAATCTATCTAAACGTAAGCAAGCGTAAAGGCACTTAAAGGCACTTGTACGGGCTTGCCTGTAGAAATCACAAACGCTTTCACGTTAACCATATATTTTGAGCTGTCTCCAGCAAGAACTTCTGAAAGCCGGCTTTTCCTGCTACTCCAAGCTTTGCGATAAGGTTGTTTTTGTGCGTCTTAACGGTGCAAGTGGCTGTACCTAATTGAGCAGCAATTTCAGGGTTGTTTTTTCCTTCTGTAGCCCAATACAGAACCTTCAACTCCTGACGGGAGAGAAAAATGGATTGGCGGAGCAAGTAAGACTCCAGATGATTTAACGGTTTGAAAGGGTCGCTGTTTAAGTAGTTGGCTGCCATAGTTTATAACAGGAGAAATTGCACATGAAAACACTTTTTAAGGTGTTCATCAGCAACCACCTACCAAGATAGATAGATAGATAGATAGATAGATAGATAATCTCTGATGAACAGCTTTTCGGTCAAGGCTGTCACTCATTTATTCATCAGAAAGTAGGGTAGAAGAAGTATACGCCAAAACGTATAGTGCGCCAAAGATAAAAGAGTCTTTTCTAGAAAAACAACCGCTCTATTAAATAGTTATCAAACGGTTCGGAGTCGATAAATCTCTCAAATTGTACTACTCCAAAATACATTTCGAAGGCGACTTGTCGAAAATGGGCATAATATCCCAAAAATTCAACAAAAAAATGCCGATTTAGGATAAAAATACCGGAATTCCAGTATTGTGTGTTGTCAAAGGTTGTGTGAACTTTGGGTATTCAAACCTTTACTTTATCTACGTATTCACCTATTACTATCCTATGTTATGAATCCGCACTTACTCATTCCCACAGATTTGGCCCGTCTGCATCGTTTTTCATTCAATCTCGAAAGCGTAACAAGATTGGAAGGTGTTCGTAATTATACCCGTTTTATCAAAGTGGCCGGCCAGCCCATTATGACCTGCCGCCCCCTTGGTACCTATCTTGATCGCCTTCCGGAGCAGTTTATACGAGTACATAAAAGCCATGTTGTCAACTGCCAATACATTTTGTCGGTAGATAGTGACAATCATTGTATCCTGATGACGGATGGAACCTCCATTCCCATTGCCCGAAGAAAAAGAACATCGATCCTCAAATTATTAACTAATCCTTTTTAGTAAAAGAAGTTATTTATCTACACCATTATCTATTTTTGAGCATTATACCATTCTCTATCAAAAAAGAATCTTTTTTCCGGGAAAAAGTACCCACATATGCGTGTTTTACTGGCAGATGATCACCTGATTTTACTGGAAAGCTTGGCCATTCTCTTAGAAAAAAAAGAAGATATTCAGGTTGTTGCCAAAGCAACGAACGGACTGGAAGTGCTCCAACTAGTTGAAGAAACCCCGATTGACATCGTTGTTTCTGACCTTAATATGCCTTATTTAGGAGGTATTGAAATTACCATTCGCTTAAAAGAGCGATTTCCTCACATTAAAGTGGTATTGCTTACTATGATAGAGGAAGCCTCCCAGATTCGCGAAGCAATTCAGGCAGGTGCTTGGGGCTATGTTCTCAAAAGTGCCACTCCGGATGAGCTGAGAAAAGCCCTGACAGAAATCAATGAAGGCAGGCGTTATTTTAGCCGCGACATAGAAAAACAATTAGCTTCCATTCCCAATCCGCAGGTGCCCGGTGGCTACGAAATAGTAGATGGCGTTCCTCAGCTGACCAAACGGGAAATCGAAATTATCCGATTCATCGTGCAGGATCTGTCCAGCGAAGCTATCGCCAAACAGTTGAATATCAGTACTCATACTATCGAAACCCATCGTCGCAATATCTTCAAGAAATTGGGATTGAATACGGTAGTGGGGCTGGTGCGCTTTGCCATCAAAAACAAACTGATCGACTGACTTTTACTTTTGAGGCGGAGGCATTCTCTTTACCCGCTTTGAGGTGTCAAGAATGTCTTGCGCAAGTACATTGGTATAGGAAGACCGAGGGAAATCTTCTTTAAAGCGCTCAAATAATTTGGTGGGAACGGTTATTTCTTTTTCTGTAGAAAACGAAATAAAGGAGACCGATCTTCGTACGGTATGAGCAAGCATCAACTCACGGGTTTTGGGCAATTTTCGAAGTCCCTCATAAATGGCATTATAGCGCCCTTCCCAGACAGTGCTGTCTATTTGGAAAACGGCATTTCTGTTCATAAATGGAGTTGGAAGGTAGCCAAGCCAATGAGAATAAAGGGCGTTGATATAAATATCCGAAATGAGGGCTTCATCTCCGAGTAAGTTTAATGAGATCGTTTCATTCTTTGACTGTTCTCCCTGGCTGCGTATATAGGTTTGCTTACGTAAAAACTTTTGTCCTTCCAACGATGCCTTTACATAGTAATTAATAGCAACATTAGCGGTATCGCATTCCCGTTGATAACGCTCCCAAGATAACGCGCTGAGGTCATTGACCACAAACGAATAATCCTCCAAAGACATGTGTTGAAACAACGGCTTCTGACAAAGTGAGTCTTTTCCTAGCAACATACTTTCGTACAAAAAACGATGTAGAGGCGCCGTTGGTCCTTTTATGACCGGCGAATGCGAGCGATTTGGATTGACAAAATAAAGGGTATCGTTGGGTTTAAGAAAAAAATCCAATTGATAACCCAAACATTCAACCGTTACTTTTTGGGGGGATTCAAGCCATAGGTCTTTTTTAAAACTCCCGCATTGATCGGTTTGTTCTCTTGTAGTTGTCTCTTCCGGAGTGTAATTGTAGTTGCTGAGTACGGCCGGTTTAGTCACAAAGACCCGATATTGCGAAGACGGAAACCCTTCGAAATGCCCCTGAATATGCACATTCGGCGTAACCGATCCGCTCGACTGGGCAAAACTCCGCAAACAACAAAAAAGCAAGAGAAGTAAGTACCGCATAAGATTGGCTGTTTAACTGCGTAAGGCTTCCCACAAAATCTCGATCGGGTGCTTGGCTTTGCGCCCCGTTCCATCTTTGATCTGATGGCGGCAACTCGTGCCCGGCGCAGCAATGAGCACCTCTGCGGGCTGTTGGCGTACTGTAGGGAAAAGCACCAATTCACCCACTTGCATTGATAATTCATAATGTTCCTGCTCATAACCGAAGGAACCCGCCATACCGCAACAACCCGATGGAATCAACTGAACAGTGTAGTTTTCGGGCAAAGACAGCATCTTTTTGGACGGTGTCAACGACGATAAGGCTTTCTGATGACAATGCCCGTGCAATTTAATGGTTTTTTGTTCATTCGTAAACTGCTGACGATGAATTCGTTTCGCATCCATTTCACGGGCAATGAACTCTTCAAACTGTAGTGCATTTTGCGCCAATTTTTGGGCTGCTTCCTGAAGTTCTTTAGGCACTAAATCAAGGTATTCATCCCGGAAAGTCAAAATAGCGGAAGGTTCAATCCCGATCAAAGGGGTTTCTGCCGAAATCAGATCTTTCAGCATTTCCACATTTTGAATCGCAATTTTCTTTGCTTCTTTCACCAAGCCTTTGGAAAGATAGGTTCGGCCGCTTTCAACGTGTTTGGGGATGATTACTTCATAACCCAGTTTTTCCAGCAATTGAATCGCTTTTTGTCCAACTTCAACATCGTTGTAATTCGTAAATTCATCACAAAATAAATAGACCCGCCGCTGCTGCGTCTCTACAGTGCGGTTCTTAAACCATTGCTTCAATGTCGTTTTATGGAGCATCGGCATGGTTCGATCAGGGTGAAAGCCAACGACTTTATTAGCCATTCGGCGCAATGTGTCTGTTCCGAAAACAGCATTATACGCCCACGGCGCAATGCTCGCAAGTCGCATTTGCTGAGAAAAATTGGCGATCAGGCGCGACCGAAACGGCACGCCGTTTTTGTCATAATAGCTTTGCAAGAACTCCGCCTTTAACTTTGAAATATCCACGCTCGATGGACATTCTGATTTACAGCCTTTGCAGGATAGACACAAGTCCAGAATCTCCTTCGTTTCCTCTGCGGTGGCACCAATAGACGAAGACTCGGTATAAAAATGCCGTAACATATTGGCGCGTGCGCGGGTAGTATCACGTTCGCGTCGCGTGGCCATGTAGCTGGGACACATGGTTCCGCCTGTGATGTGCGTTTTGCGACAATCACCTGATCCACTGCACTTTTCTGTTAACCGTAAAAGGCTTTCCTGTTTTGAAAAATCAAAGATCGTGTCTATGTGAGAGGCTTTTTGATCGGGCTGATAACGCAGAAATTCATTCATCGGCGGTGTGTCCACGATTTTCCCCCGATTAAATACGCCCTTCGGATCAAACAACTGCTTTACTTCCCGAAACAACCCATACACTTCTTCTCCCATCATAAACGGAATAAACTCACCTCGCAGACGGCCATCGCCGTGTTCTCCGGAAAGTGATCCATTGTATTTTTTGAGCAATACGGCAGTATCCGCCAAAATAGCCCGAAATTTCGTTTTTCCTTCCGACGTTTTTAAATTGACCATTGGCTCAACGTGCAACTCTCCCGCCCCCGCATGGGCATAATACGATGCATGTACCTGATGTTTTTGGAGCACTTCACCCAGGTCTTTAATATACTCCGGCAGATCTTCCACCGCCACGGCACAGTCTTCGATGAGGTTGACCGGTTGCAGATCACCGGGCAAGTTGCGTATCAAGCCAAGTCCTGCTTTACGCACATCCCACGCTTTTTTGGATTCGTCGCCAAACAGCAATGGAAAGGCATACCCCAATCCGTTGATTTTTAATTCACCAACCAATTTTGCCGCAATGGCTTCTACTTCAATGCGCGTTTCGGCCCCAAATTCCACCATGAGTAAGGCCGCCGGATCTCCTTCAATAAAAAAGCGATTGTATTGGTATTCATGGTGACCGATGGTAAAATCCATGATATACTTATCGACCAATTCAGACGCCAACGGAGTATATTTCATGGCAATGCCGTTGGCCAAAAGCGATTCATGGAGCGAAGTACAATGCACGCAAAGCAAGCCCAATTCAGTGGGTGGCAGGGGCAAAAGATTGAGTTTTGCTTCTGTAATAAAGCACAATGTCCCTTCAGATCCTGCAATGAGTTTAGGTAAATCGATGCCGTTTTGCGTTTCGAGCAACGCGTCGAGGGCATACCCTGTATTACGGCGGGTAATTGTTTTTTTTGGAAATTTTTGGCGAATAAGCTCCTGATTGTGAGCATCTGCCAACAGTGAAGTAAGGCTTTGTTCTATCTGCTGTTGAAAAGTATTGTTGCTGTCAGAGGCCAATTTGCCACCGAAAGTCGCTTCGCTTCCATCGCTCAATACTACTTTTGTTGCCAATAAGTGGTCACGGGTAGCGCCCCAACTGATGGAATGAAGGCCGCAGGAATTATTGCCGATCATACCGCCGATCATGGCGCGGTTGGCAGTAGATGTTTCGGGGCCAAACATCAATCCGTAGGGTCGCAAAACAACGTTCAAATCGTCACGAATAACGCCGGGTTGCACCCGCACCCAACGTTCTTCCGGGTTGATCTCCAAAATTTTATCAAAATATTTAGAAATATCCACCACAATTCCATTTCCTACCACCTGACCGGCCAAGGATGTTCCCGCCGCCCGTGGAATGAGTGTGGTACCATTTTCAGCTGCAAACAAAATAAGTTTTTGAATGTCATTGACTGTTCGCGGCAAAGCGACTGCCAGTGGCATTTCCTGATAAACGGAGGCATCTGTTGAATACAACCGCCGAATTGCTTGGTGTTCAGTAGAAGCATCAAAATAGATTTCTCCCTTAAAATCAAGGAGTAATTGATGGAAAGGCAATGCAGTGGAAGCAACGTAAAACATTGGAACGAATGGTTTGTGCAAATGTAATTTAAAATCAGATTGGGCGTACCTTTGTCTCCCTTTTGTAAACAACAAATAGCCTTGTGTGCTGTTTCATAACTACTTATAAATTTACTCATTTAGACTTCTTTGTTATGCCCACGAATTACGCCGAAACACGCTTAACGCTTAATCCTGACTATAATGATATCCTCATCGCTGAGTTGGCCGAGATCGGATATGAGTCATTTGTAGAATCCAATGACGGCCTTTCAGCGTATATACCTGAAACGCTCTTTGACGTAGTACTGTTGCAGCAAGTGATAGATCGCTATCAATCGCTGACACCTATTGCCTTTGTACATGAACAATTGGAGACAAAAAACTGGAACGAAGAATGGGAGCGCAATTATCAACCCATTGAAGTAGCCGGGAAGATTCGTGTTCGTGCTTCTTACCATACACCCGATCCAACGTTTGAATATGATATTGTGATCGACCCTAAAATGTCGTTTGGAACGGGGCACCATGAAACCACTACATTGGTGATGGAACAACAACTTTCACTTGATCATGAGGAAAAATCGTTGTTGGACGTGGGTAGTGGCACGGGAATTTTAGCCATTTTGGCGGAGAAACTCGGAGCAACCCGCCTGACAGCCTTTGACATTGAAGAGTGGGCGTATCTGAATGCGGTTGAGAATGCCGCAATGAATGGTTGCAGCCATATCCACGTTTTTCAGGGAACAATCGCTGATTGTCCGTTGGCTACGTATGATATCGTCTTGGCAAATATCAATCGCAACATTTTGTTACAGGAAATACCAACATACGTTGAGTTTCTTGCAAATGGCGGAACGCTGATGGTCAGCGGTTTTTATGAATTTGATATTGCCGACATTGTCCAAAAAGCCGAAGAGGTTAATCTCCGATTGATAACCCAAAAAACGCTCAATCAATGGGCTGTTCTAAGATTTGAAAAACCATGAAAATAAGCATTTTAGGGTGTGGTTGGTTGGGATTACCGCTGGCCGCGCAACTTGTGGAAGAAGGGCATAAGGTAAAGGGAAGCACCACGAGCGTCGAAAAATTGGCTGCCTTGCGCGCGCTTGAGATCGAGCCTTTGTGGCTGCAACTTACCCCCGAACCCAAAGGCATAGGCTGGGATTATCTGTTGGACTGTGAAGTGCTGATCATTGCCATCCCTCCCCGATTGGAGCGTACAGGCGCAGACTTCCACCCTGCTCAAATGCGGTATTTGTTGGAATTATTGAAAGAAACTCCTGTTCAACAGATCATTTATATCAGTTCAACTTCTGTTTATCCCGAGCTTAACCGCGAAGTAAAAGAAGAAGACGTGATTCAACCAAGTCAATCGGCTTCTCCGGCGTTGGCAGAAGCAGAGCAACTGATTCAAACCCTGCCTCAGCAATCACTCATATTACGATGTGGTGGGTTGATGGGGTATGAGCGAATACCGGGAAAATATGTATCAGGTAAAAAAGACATCACTACCGGCGACGTTCCCGTCAATTATATTCACCGAGACGACGCCATTGGAGTGATAAAAGCTTTTTTACAAAATCCTTCGGTATGGAACGAAACCTATAATGTAACGGCACCACTCCATCCTACTCGACGCGACGTTTATTTGGCGAGTTGTGCCCCTTATGGCTATGAACCCCCAACTTTTTTAACCGTTGCTAAAAATCCTTTTAAAATCATTTCTTCTCAAAAATTACAAGACAAGCTCAACTATCAATTCATCTACCCCAATCCTCTGGATTTTTTATACTAAGCTCAAAATTTTGTTTAGGATAGATTAAACAAAAAGCAAAACAATTGTTTTTGGCATACAATTGTATAGCCTTGTTAGCCATACGTTAAACATTACTGTATTTTTGAATTTTCAAGCCATAAAGTTTCTTTTTTTTATTAAAAACAGCCTTATAGCTTAAATACACCAAACGTATACAGCATATTTTAAGCTTAAAAAACAAACCTCATAACGGTTTTAAATAATTTTTCTCGTTAATAGTTTTGATTTTTGTTTAATATTTACCTAAATTTGGTTCAACAAAATAACAATAAAAAATAAACAAGCCTTACCATGACTGCCATTGAGTTTACTTATCACATCGCTAAGGTCTCAAAGTCGCTCAAGCCTTTTGCCATGCGGTTGACAAAAGACAACGAGGATGCGAATGATTTGCTTCAGGATACGTTATTGAAGGCTTTTACAAATCGTGACAAATATGCTGATGGTACCAACCTAAAGGCTTGGTTGTATACGATCATGAAAAATACCTTCATCACCAACTACCAACGGATGGTGCGTAAGAATACCTTTATTGATACAAGTGATAACTTACATTACATCAATTCTTTTGAAAACAGTACGGAAAATGATGCCTCAGGCAAATTTGTGATGGACGACATCAGCAAAGCCGTTAATTCATTGGAAGAGTCCTATCGTACACCTTTTATGTTGTACTATCGAGGATTTAAGTATCATGAGATCGCCGACCGTTTACGGATTCCCATCGGGACGGTTAAAAATCGGATCCACATTGCACGTAAAGAACTTAAAGACAAATTGTTTGTCTACGCACATGCTTTTTGAGTAAGAGCGAGCTGACACAACATTAGCGATGTCATCAATTCCAACAGGTAAAGTGATGAATGCTGATTTTAAAAGAGGAAGGTTTAAAAAGTTGGTCGGATTCCGAGCAACTTTTTTTATATAAAATTGACTTCGGTATGAAGCCGGATACCGAATTGCTCTTCGACAGACAATTGTATCTTCTCAGCTAATTGCCTGATATCGTTACCTTTACCACCGCCATAGTTTACCAATACCAACGCCTGACGGGCATGTACTCCAATACTTCCAAAGCGTTTGCCTTTCCAGCCGCATTGCTCGATCAACCAACCTGCCGGTACTTTCACGGTTTCATCATTAATGATATATCCCGGTATTTCGGGGAAAGTCGCTTTCAACGTTTGATACTGAGCCGCCGGGATTTCAGGGTTTTTGAAGAAACTTCCCGCATTTCCGATCTCGGCGGGATCAGGAAGTTTACTGCGCCTTATTTTGATGACCGCATCGCTGACCGCTTTGATGGTCAACTCTTTGATGCCCATTTGGTCGAGTGTTTTTTGAATATCGCCGTAAGCAACGTGGAATGTCGGCGTTTTTTGCAGCCTGAACTGAACATGACTGATGATGTATTCTCCTCTTACCTCGTTTTTGAAGATACTGTCGCGGTAGCCAAATCGGCACTCTTCTTTGGTAAATATCCGCTTTTGACCGGTCAGAATATGAACTGCTTCGAGCCGTTCAAAGGTATCTTTGATCTCAACACCGTAAGCACCGATATTCTGCATGGGAGCTGCACCGACCGTACCCGGAATAAGTGATAGATTTTCAAGACCGCTCAGTCCCTTTTCCACACAATACATCACAAATTCGTGCCAATTTTCGCCGGCACCGGCTCGTATCCATACATTATCCTGATCTTCTTTGACCGTCTGAATTCCCTTTATATTGATTTTGACAACCAACCCGTTGAAGTCCTGCGTGAGGAGAAGATTACTGCCGCCACCCAAGATAAGTTTGGGAAAGGTCTGAACATCCGGGAGTTGCAGCAGCGTTTGAATATCTTCGTCATTATCCACTTCTACAAGATAACGCGCCGTGGCATCTATGCCGAAGGTATTGTATGATTTAAGAGAAACGTTGCTTTGAATGGTAAGCATTTCGTCATATAGATTCTGGTGTAAAGAACGTAAAAAATGGTTGGTTTACAAAGATTTCATCAAACCGGCCATATAAAATCCGTCAAAACCATCGCGAGCGGGAGAGGTTCGCGCTTCCTGCAAAAGCTGCCATTTTGCGCCCTGCTCCTGCATAAACCGCTTTACCTGCCACTCGCTTTCTGACGGCAGAATGCTGCATGTGGCATACACTAATTTTCCTCCCGGCTTCACCATTTGTGAATAATTGGTCAGAATTTCATACTGTGTTTGGCGAATCTGCGTCAAAAAATCAGGTTTCATTTTCCATTTGGAATCGGGATTTCGACGTAAAACCCCCAAACCTGAACAAGGCACATCCAATAAAACCCGGTCGGCGGTATCGCGAAGGCGCTTGATGGTTTTGGCTTCAATGACGCGCGTCTCTACATTGCTTACTCCATTTCGCCGCGCCCTTCGACGAAGTTCTTCCAGTTTCCAACCTTCGATATCCATCGCGATCAGTCGCCCTTGGTTTTGCATAAGTGCCGCTAAATGCAGGGTTTTGCCGCCCGCTCCCGCACATGCATCAATGACCCTCATGCCCGGCTGTACATCCAACATGGGTGCTATGCGCTGCGAGCCTGCGTCCTGCACTTCAAAGAGGCCATTTTGAAAATATTCTGTTTGGAAAACGTTCTTTTTCTCCCGCAGTTTCAAAGCATCCGGAAGATCAGGTAGGTTTTCAGTAAAGATATCTTTGCTTGCCAGCGCCTGTTTCAACTCTGCTGCCGTCGTTTTGAGCGTATTGGCTCTCAAAACCACCGGCGCGGTTTGATTAAGCGCATGAAGTTCAGCGTCCCATGCTGTTCCCAATTCGGAAGCGCCTATTTCGTCCAACCAATCAGGAATTGATTCACGGACTTTGCGGTTTTTCTTTGCTTCTTCGTACGCCTGTCGTATGGCATTTGGTTTTATATGAGAAAACTCTGTCCACGGCGGAAGCTCATTCCCTTTAAGCAACTGCCATGCCGCAAAGAAATCCAGATAAGAAGGTTTGCCCATCGACTGGGTTACAAAATCCAACAATCGCCACCAACGAACAATTTCATAGGTATTTTCGGCAATAAAGCCTCGGTCGCGCGCGCCCCATTTACGATTGGACTTGAGAACCTGTTCAATTACTTTGTCGGCCTGACGCCCTTTTTCGAAGATTTCGGTCAGCGAAAAAACAATCGCTTCCACTAAAACGCGGTGGTATTTCATTGGATTTGAATCAAAAAATGCATACTGCTGTCGACACAGTCTTTATGCAACATAAATTGGAAGGATGTCAGTTCCTTTGCTTCAAACGAGAGGAGGAACTATTTATGTTATGCTTCTCCGAAGCTCCGGGCAGGCTTCTCTTTCAATCTACAAAGGTTTTGCCTCTCCGAGGCTTTTGGGTTTCCGTAAAACAAGCCTTAAAGAGATACAATCATTTGTATTCAAACTTTTTAATTAACGGTTTACAATGATAAATACCACTGCTTACTTAATATATTGTTATATGCCTTATATGGTAAAATATTTCTTCTACTCCTCCAACTTATACCATTTCACATTGCGCAACGGCTCCCGGCGCGAGTAAGCAGCTTGATTGGGCGCATAATGCTTGGCCAGATAATCCAGTACCGTTTTTTCGGTTTGCCCCAAATCCCACAATTTATGATTGCGTTGCATCCAGCGAATTTTACTGAGCCATTCATCGCGCGTAAAGCGGTGCTGTAAGATCAATTTAGGCGAATGGCATCCCGTACACTGCGCTTTTACGATCATAAAATTGGGGTCTAGTGCCAGACCCGTTTCAACATCGACACTGTCGGCAAGCAGTTGCGTTGATGCTGAAAATGAGTTATTTTTTTGTTCACGTTGAATAGCTGCAACGAACAATCCAACGGTGCAAAAGACTAAAAATAAGTTTTTTATCATAGTGATCAATCAAGAGATAAGCCTAAAAATGGCCAATGGATTTAAAGTTAATTGTATTGATTATCAACACTTTCTCATTTTACATTTTGCAGTTCATCATTTTTCGGTTCATCATTTTCAGTTCCTAAACCGCTTTCACGGCAATACGATGACAGGAATTATTAAGATAACCTCCCGGGTTCCAGGCAGGTATCACCATTGGCTGGGCTACCCCGTTGGCATCCGTGGCGCGTGCCCATACTTCATAATATCCTTTTTTAGGAAGCTGAATTTGAGCCGACCATCGTTGCCATGCCAAGCGGTTTTTGGGTGCTTGAAGGGTTACTTTTTGCCAAGTAGCTCCGTAGTCAATGGAAACCTGAAACTCTTTCACCCCGACATCACCCGCCCAAGCATGGCCGCGCAATGAAAGTGTTTTTCCCAACTCGATCATAGCACCCGTTTTTGGATAGGTAATCAATGATCTGACAGGCATTGACTCTATGATACGAAAGTTTTCAGGCGTTTCGGCCAGCTTTTCTCCGGGCGGAATGGGCTGTCGGGGAATGCGGTAGCTATGACCTTCCATCTTGGCACCGTCGTGTTCTTTGTTACGGATGGCAATGGTATGCAGCCATTTACCCGATACTGAAGCCGGCCAGCCGCCAATCACCAGCCGCAATGGAAACCCGTGCATCAAAGGCAAGTCCTGCCCATTCACCGCCCACACCACAAGGGTTTCATCTTCCAACGCTTTTTTGATGGGTACACCACGCGAAATCACCACTTTGCTCGGGTCGCGACTTGGATGCAGGTCTTTGCCGTAGTAACCGATATATACCGCATCGTCTTTCAAGCCCACATCGTTGAGAATATCTTTCAGGCGTACACCTGTCCATGCTGCACAACTTACCGCACCCTGATCCCATTGATTCCCTGACGTTTGCGGCACAAATCCGGAACGACCGTTGCCGCCGCATTCCAATACCAGTTGGTAAGTATAGTTTTTAAATTTTGATTTTAACTCGCTTAATGAATACGTTTTCGGCGCTTTGACCGACTCTCCTTTAATGGTCAGCGTCCATGTTTTAGGGTCGATCTTTTCTTCGGGAACAAGACCATTGTTACGAATGAACATCCGCTCTATGGGTGTGATTTCATCATCTAACAGATGCGGAGGTGTTTCAACGTTCCAAGGTTTATCACTCAATACGATCAGGTCGGGATGCTTCCCGGTCAATCCTTCATCCAAGGCCAATGGAACGTGATCTTTGGGCATATTTTCGGCAAAAACAATCTCTGTTCCAACCATTCCTGTCAGTGTGGCCAATGCACTTTTCTTTAAAAAACCGCGACGGTTGTGAAGCCTTTCGTTCATTTTATAATGGTTATTTTTCAAAGATGCTACAAAAAATTTATAATCAGAAAGTTCGTTCAGCATGATTTCAGGATTGCCGGGATAATTCTATTGATCCTGAAATCCTGTCTATTATTGAAAGCACAAATTGAAAGATTCTCCGTATGTTTGAACAAAAAAAAGGAATCATTTTATATGAAAAAGATAACGCTTTTGTGGGTTATTATCTCCATAACCTTTTCAGCAACTGCTCAAAATCTGCTTTCTCCCGAACAACTTTGGAAAATGAGTCGAGTTTCAGGAGTAGGACTTTCAAAGGATAAACAGTTTGTGATCTATTCCGTAAGCACACCCAATGCCGAAGAAAACAAAAGTCAACGAAAAACGTATAAAATCCCTGTCAAAGGTGGGGCCGCCGTTGAGATCACTAACGCCGACAGTCTGTTAGTTAACACAAAAATCTCTTCCGACAACAAATTCATTATCAGCAGTGATGCCGTTAAGGTGCTTGACATTACAGGCGCCGACAAATACCCCGACCTAAAAAAATCAAACGCCTATGTTTTTACTTCCCTCAATTATCGCCATTGGGATACGTGGGAAGACGGGAAATTTGACCACGTTTTTGTAGCACCGTTGGTCAACGGAAAAGCGGGAACACCTAAAGATATCATGGCGGGCGAGCCGCACGATTGTCCGCAGAAGCCCTTTGGCGGCGATGAAGACTTTATCTGGAATCCCGACGGTAAGCACATTGTGTATGTAACCAAGAAAAAATTCGGTACTGCTTATGCTGTCAGCACAAATACTGACCTTTTTGAATATGACATTACGACGGGTACAACCAAAAATCTGACGGAAGAAAACAAAGGGTATGATGTTGCGCCTGAATACAACGGCAAAGGGCAATTGGCATGGCTCCAAATGAAACGCGACGGCTACGAGTCTGACAAACAAGATATTGTGGTGATGAACGGAACTGTCAAAATGAACCTCACCCAACAGCGAGACGACATTCATGTAGAGGGTTTTAAATGGAGCGAAGACGGAAAATCCATTTACTTTTGGGCACCCATCAACGGAACACTCCAATTGTTTAACGTCACCTATCCGGGCCTCACCAAAATGATGCCTGTGATTACACAAATCACTAAAGGAGATTTTGACGTAACAGGCATTGTGGGACAAGTGGGCACTGGCCTGATCGTGTCGCGTAATGACATGAATCATCCCGCCGAATTGTATACTGTTGATAGCGCCACGGGAGCCATGCAACAACTGACTCATGTCAATGACGAAACGCTCAAAACGTTATTGACCTGTAAAACCGAGCGGCGTTTTGTAACGACAACTGACAATAAGAAAATGCTTGTTTGGGTCGTTTACCCACCCAATTTTGATCCTTCCAAAAAATACCCCACATTGTTGTATTGCCAAGGTGGACCACAATCGCCTCTGACTCAATTTTATTCCTATCGTTGGAATTTGCAATTGATGGCATCTCAAGGATACATCATCGTAGCGCCCAACCGCCGAGGTATGCCCGGCCACGGCACACAATGGAATGAGCAGGTAAGCAAAGATTGGGGCGGTTTGGTCATTAACGATTATTTAAATGCCATTGATGCCGTTTCCAAAGAGCCGTTTGTCGATAAAGACCGCCGTGGCTGCATCGGGGCAAGCTTTGGCGGTTTTTCGGTATTTGCTTTGGCAAGCATGCACGCAAAGCGTTTCAAAACCTTCATTTCTCACGATGGCATTTTTGATTTCAAAAGCATGTACGGTAGCACCGAAGAAGTGTTTTTTGAAAATTGGGAAAAAGGTGGCCCCTATTGGGACAAAAAGAATGCGGTTGCCCAACGTTCTTACAGTCAGTCGCCGAGCAACTTTGTGGAAAAATGGGATACTCCGATCTTTATTATTCAGGGCGGTAAAGACTATCGTGTTCCACTCGAACAGGGATTACAGGCATTTCAGGCGGCGCAACTTCGCGGCATTAAAAGCAAGCTGTTGTATTTACCTGATGAAAACCACTGGGTATTGAGCGCCCAAAACGCCTTGGTCTGGCAACGGGAATTTTACAAATGGCTGGACGAAACGTTGAAGTGATTTTAACCGGATCGAACACATCATTGACTTACATTCGTACACTTTTACTTTTGATTTCCTTTGTCTGATTCCGCCAATTTCCACCAAATAGATCATCTTCCCGGACGCACCATCAACCTGCATGGGCAGGAATACCTGTTTTTCAGCGGCACGGCCTATTTGGGCTTACCCCAAAACTCAGAATTTCACCGGCTTACACAAGAGGGTTTGCATCAGTATGGCAGTGTGTATGGCAGTTCACGAAACGGCAATTTGCAGCTTTCCATTTACGACCGGGCCGAACAAAAACTTGCCGCGTGGGTAGGTGTTGATTCGGC
Organism: Runella sp.; assembly: GCF_965279615.1. Lineage (NCBI taxonomy): Bacteria > Pseudomonadati > Bacteroidota > Cytophagia > Cytophagales > Spirosomataceae > Runella > Runella sp. The sequence continues at coordinate 3,608,386 of NZ_OZ257252.1, forward strand.
AATTACGTTGTCGTCCGGAATGTTGGCGGGGCAAGCTGCGATGCGACAATTGATGTTGGAAGGATATGAGTTCATGTATTCACCGGATGTTCATCCTGCGGTTTGGCATTTGCCCCAAGTCAACATTCCAAAAGAAACATTTCAAAGTTGGACTGAAAATACCATAATCTCTGTTCAAAACACGAATGGCAAAATAGCCATCATCACCAACGCCGTCGATGCGCTTCGCGGGAAACTGTATGATTTTGATTGGGTAAAAAATATTCCTGAAGACCGCGACATAGTATTACTCGTTGATGATTCCCACGGCTTAGGTGTCACAGGGGAGGAAGGTCGCGGGGTTTGGAAGCGCATTCCCAAAAGAGACAATGTCCGTCTGATAGTGACCGCATCGTTGGCCAAAGCGATGGGCTTGCCCGGCGGTATCATTTTCTCAGACGCTGCTACTTTGCATCGTATTCGTTATTCTGCGTATTTTGGCGGCTGCTCCCCTATCGCTCCCGCCCATCTTTACGCTTATATGCATGCGGAAGCACTTTATGCCGAAGCGTACGCGCATTTGCAAACGAATATTCAACAATTTACGGACGCAATACGTGACTTGGATTTGCTGAGTTTTACAGACAATTACCCCGTTTTTTATACCGAGCACGATGAACTTTATCCTTTTTTGATGGAAAGAGGTATTTTCATTTACAGTTTCTCTTACCCCAAACCTACCGACAAAGCCAACACCCGCGTGGTGTTGAGTGCATGGCATACCCCCGAAGACATTCAACAACTCAGCGCTGCCTGCCGTGACTTTGCAGCACAGGTTCAGTAAGTATTTCGCTCTGCCCTTTTCTTTTTTCACTTCACTCCCTTTGGCCGTTGCTTCGTCGGAAAAGGGCTGCGCTACGCAGGTTTTTCTTGGATATTTGTTTCGTTGTTCGCGTCTAAACAATCCTTCAACCAAACTTATGATTGCCATGAAAACCTTTCTTATCATTTCTCACGTCGCGATTGGATTTTTAGCTCTTGCCGTTGGGCTCATTCCGATGTTATCAAAAAAAGGAAGTCGACTGCATAATACCACCGGATTGATTTACTATTGGTCAATGGTCTTTGTAGCCGTCTCAGCGGTTGCGTTGGTGCTTATTTCTCCCGTTACCGATGGACGCCTGTTTTTAACGGGCATTGCAGTATTCAGCTTCTATTTGTGTTTTACCGGCCGCCGCTCGCTTCAACAAAAAAATCATGAACCTGTCAGATGGTACGATTGGGGCATTTCCGGATTGATGGGCGTTACGTCGCTGGCGATGATCGCTTATGGTTTATACAATGTTTCCAACATTTGGTTGAAAGGGCAATTCGAAGCTATTGGGATTTTATTTTTGGTATTCGGTATTTTCAGCGGTTCCAGCGCTCGCTACGATTTCACCAAATATCGCCTACCTTACAAAGCCAAATACGGCAATCGGGAATGGTTCTTTGTGCATATTGAGCGCATGGGCGGTTCCTACATTGCCACGTTTACGGCTTTCGCCTTAGTGAATATTCGCTACATTTTTCCTGATGCTTCTGTGGCGGTCAATATCGCTACCTGGATTATGCCGGGCGTGATCGGAGGGCTGTTTATTGGCAGAGCCATCCGTTTTTATTTGACGAAATTCAAAATGACGGTACAATAATGTGGTATGCAAACATACCTTAATCAATATTAACGGCTATATTTGCCTATCTGACACTGATTTAAACTTCCTGGCTTTGGCAGAGAACTCTGTCAAAACTTGGGAAGTTTTATAACTGACATCAATCAATAGGCAATGCGTAAGGAAAAAACGGTCGACTTTCACATCAAATGGGCTTGGCACGCCATTTCCAGGATGTATAATACGTACGCGTCCCGGAGGTATGGTATGACGATGGCTATTGGGTATGTTTTGCTGAACATTGACATGGAAAACGGTACGCCGGCTACGCGTATTGGCCCTTCGATCGGCATGGAGCCGCGCAGCCTCACGCGTACGCTCAAAGCACTCGAAGAACGAGGCTGGATTCGGCGCGAAACCGATGAGATTGATAAGCGTTTTGTAAAAGTTTTTTTGACCGACGAAGGCAAAAGAAGACGTGAGTTGGCGCGCGAAGGTGTTATTTCTTTCAATACGATGCTTCGTGATCAAATTCCGCTCGATAAACTGGTTATTTTCTTTGAGGTCATTAAAGAAATCAATCGTTTGGTGGAAGAAGAGAACACCAAAATCAAGGCTGAAAACTTCCTGAATGAGGCTATTTAAAGCCACCTTTTCAATTCTTATCCCCCAAATCTTCCCTTTTGTCCGTCTTTTCACCCACTTCGCGCTTTTTTACCGGCGTCGTGTACGGTTAGCGTTTACATTTGTCTCCCGATAAAAACGAGGTTTATTATTGTATTTTCTTAAGAAACGGCAAGTTTTGATTAACAACACTTTTTCTCAAAATAATACAAAATAAACTTTACTCATTCTCGCCTTTTGGCGCTCTAAATAATTATTTAGGTTTCTCAATCACTACTGACATAGGGTTGTCAGTGTGCCATATTAAATTTGTATTACCTAAAATACTCACTAAAACGCTTGTTTCTCCGCTGTGGCTATTCAAAATATTTCTTAAAAAACTTTGGAAACTATGAACTTTCTTAAAGTTTCCAAAGTTTCTATCTTTAAAAAGTGAAAAACGATAGTGAGAGAAAGAATCCTTGAAAAAGCGCAGGAACTGTTTTTTAGGTTCGGTGTAAAAAGTGTTACGATGGATGATATTGCCCGCGAACTGGGCATTTCGAAGAAAACCATCTACCAACATTTTGAAGACAAAAATTCGATGGTATGTGCGGGCGTGAGACATCATTTTGAGTGCGACCACTTCATTGCCGAAAAGATCCACAATGAAGCGCCAAACCCAATTGCCGAAGCAGTAATGGGAGCCGAAATGATGCGCCAAACGATGTCGGGGTTAAACCCATCAGCCATTTTTGATATCAAGAAATACTATCCTCAAGCGTGGGATCTGTTTTCGCAGTATAAAAAAGAATTTGTGTTGGACATTATTCGGAAGAACATCCGCAAAGGAATCGAAATGGGATTGTACCGAACCAACATCAACGTAGAAGTGATCGCAAAATTACGCCTCGAACAGATTGAAATGGGCCTTGATCCGTATCTTTTTCCTCTGGGACAGTTCAATCCGTTAGACACTCAACTCGAATTACTTGACCATTTTCTGCGCGGAATCGTTACTCATGAAGGACTCGACTTATACAATGAATACCTAAACACGCGGCTTTCCATGCCTGTATCCCTCTCAGCACTGCTGAACACCAAAAGTAGTACCTATTAACAGCCCATTTTTTTAACTCGTATCGGCCGAAAATGGCCACCAAACAATTCATTCAATTCTACTATATGCAATCAATTCAACGCAAATGGAAATGGCTGGTACTGATGATGCTACCGCTCTTTCCAACCTACAGCCAAACGCGTTATTCTCTCCAGGAAGCCATTCAGTATGGTTTGACGCACAATATCAATGTCAAGAATACGCAGATCGACGCGCAAAGTGCCGAATCTCGTATTGGTGAGATTCGTTCGGTAGGTTTACCTCAAGCCTCTGCCAGTATAAGTTTAATGGATAATCTGATTATTCAAAAAGCGTTCCTACCTGCTGTATTTTTTGGAGGTACTGCCGATGATCCACCAACTGCAATTCCTTTTGGTGTAAAATATTCGGGCACTGCTTCTGCACAACTCAATCAAATGATCTTTAATGCGCAATGGTTATTAGGGTTAAAAGCGGCGCAAGCGTATCGTGAGTTAGCGGTTAAGAATGTAACTCAATCCAAAGTGCAGGTAGCTGAAAACGTTTCAAAAGCGTATTACGGCGTACTGGTAGCTGAAGAAAGAGCCAAATTGTTGGATCTGAACATTCAACGTCTTGATAGTACGACTCGCGAAATGACGGCCATGAATCAGAAAGGGTTTATTGAAAAACTGGATGTAGATCGTCTGGAAGTATCATTGAATAACCTCAAAACCGAGCGTTCAAAGGTTCAGAATATGGTGGATCTGAGCTATTACATGCTGAAATTTCAAATGGGCATGAAACTTGACGAAAGTATTCAACTGACTGATCGCATCAATGAAGTAGATGTAGAGCGGATTGCTGCGGAGGTAAAAGCCGATGACGGAAGCGGATTCAAGTATGACCAACGCATTGATTACTCTATTTTGAAAAGCAATTTACTTCTATCCGAAATGGATGTTGAAAACAACAAAAGAGGCTACTACCCTACCGTTTCGGCCTTTGCCGGTTATGGTTACAATACCGGTAGAAATAGTTTCAGCGAAGTTTTCGGTTCCCCTTGGTTCAATAGCGCAAATATTGGTTTAAGTATCAACATTCCCATTTTCGACGGTTTTGCCAAGAAATACAAAATTCAGCAAGCCAAATTTACGGTCGATAAAGTAAAGCAAAGCATGAATTTGGTGGAGCAATCCATCGACTTGCAGATTCGCAGCGCCAATCTTACCATCATCAATGGCCTCGAAACGCTCAAATCTCAGAAACGCAATTTGGATCTGGCACAGGAAGTAGTCCGCGTGACCAAGATCAAGTACCAATCCGGAACGGGTTCCAACATTGAAGTGATCAACGCCGAATCGGCCTTAAAAGAAGCACAAACCAACTATTTCGCCTCGCTTTACGATTTGCTTTTAGCCAAAGTAGATCTTGACAAAGCCAAAGGGAAATTAACCAATTAAGACGTTAATCGAAAGCGTTGTCTTATCCGTCAGCGCCTCCGATTAACCTGAATCCAAACAACAATTTTATGAAAGCACAATACATTATTTTATTAGCAGCCACTCTGTTCGTAACTGCCTGCGGAGGCGAAAAGAAACCCAATACGTTAGCGGAGAAAAAAGAAGCGTTGGCTAAACTCAAAGCCGATTCGAAAGCCCTGACGGAGAAAATCACCTCGCTGGAAACCGAACTCAAAGCTGCTGATCCAAGCATGAAAGCGGCCGAGAAGGTAATTCCGGTGGTAACTACGGCGCTTCAACCAAAAAGCTTCAAAAGCTTCATTGAAATTCAGGGGACGGTTGAAACCAAAAATACCGCTACCGCTACGCCAAGAATGGCAGGTACTTACACAACGGTTTACGTAAAGGAAGGCCAAAGTGTAAAAGCAGGTCAGTTGTTGGCTAAAATTGACAACGCTATTCTGCGCGACCAAATCGCGGCGTTGAAGCAGCAAATGGAATTGGCGAATACCGTTTATGAAAAACAAAAATCTCTTTGGGACCAAAAGATCGGAACGGAAATTCAGTTTTTGCAAGCCAAAAGCAACAAGGAGTCGTTGGAGAAAAACCTTGCCGTTCTTACTACCCAAATCGATATGTACAATGTATATGCGCCCATCAACGGAGCGGTAGAAAAAGTACTGGCCAAAACGGGTGAGATCGCTGCACCGGGAATGCCGTTGGCCAATATTGTCAACTTGGGCAGCCTGAAAGCGACCGCCAATGTTCCGGATACGTATTTGAGCAACATCAAAATGGGAGATGCTGTAAAAGTGAATTTGCCTGATGTTAATCGTGAGATCAATGCCCGAGTAACATTCATCAGCAAATTGGTCAATCCCGCCAACCGTACGTTCAAAATAGAAGCATCCATTCCTACTACCAACGATATCAAACCGAATATGCTTTCGGTACTTCACATTGCTGATATCAACAAAGCCAGCGCGTTGGTGATCAAGCAAAACTATATCCAAAGCACGGAATTCGGTGATGTGGTGTATGTAGCCGAAACGGAAGGGAATAAGAAAGTAGCACGGTCTCGCAAGATCAAAACGGGCGTATCATATAACGGCGAAATCGAAATCACGGAAGGCCTCAAAGCAGGAGATCTGATCGTGACGGAAGGTTATCAGGATTTGGTGGACGGACAGGTTATCAGTTATTAATAGAAGTCAAAAACGCTCATGACAACCCTAAAGGACTTTGCAATTACCCGTTGGTGCTTAGAGAACAAGACCACGGTATATCTCTTCACAGCCATTATTTCGCTGGCGGGCCTGTTCGTATATTTTACGATGCCCAAAGAGCAGTTTCCCGAAATCGCCGTGCCCACGGTAATCGTTTCCACGATCTACGCCGGTGCGAGCCCTTCGGATATCGAAACGATCATTACGAAACCCATCGAAAAGCAATTGAAAGCCGCGAGCGGAGTGACAAAAATCAAATCAAATTCGATTCAGGATTTTTCACTCATCACGGTCGAATTTACGACGGGAATTACGGCCCAAGCAGCCAAGCAGCGCGTATCAGACGCCGTAGATAAAGCATTGGTTGACCTTCCTACCGACCGTAAGCAGGACCCTTCGGTGCAGGAAGTAAACTTCTCTGAGTTTCCGATCATGAACATCAACCTGGCGGGTAATTATTCATTGAAAAAACTGAAAGATTACGCCGAGCAATTGAAAGATGAAATCGAATCGTTGCCCGAAATCACCCGCGTGGATATCGTAGGTGCGCTCGACCGCGAGATTCAGATCAACCTCGACCTGTACAAAATGCAGGCCGCCGGGGTTTCTTTTTTTGAAGTTCAAAATGCCATTCAGGGCGAAAACATTAACGTGTCGGGTGGAGAACTCAACGTCGATAACGTACGCCGTAACCTGCGCGTAGTGGGTGAATTTAAAGATGTAACTCAGTTGAATAACATCATCATTCGTTCATCTACCGGAGCTACGCTGAAACTAAATGAAATCGCCGATGTGAAAGACGGCTTTGCTGAAAAACAAAGTTATGCCCGTCTGGATGGGAAAACGGTTATTACCCTGAACGTTATCAAACGCGGAGGTGAAAACCTGATCTCGGCTTCTGACAACATCAAAGCGATCCTGAAGAAATACGAGGAAACAAAATTCCCCGACGGACTTAAGATCAGCTTGACCAACGACGGTTCAGAACGTACCAAGGTAGAATTGAACGACTTGTTGAACACCGTAATCTTGGGCTTTATCTTCGTGGTATTGGTCTTGATGTTCTTCATGGGTGTTCAGGATGCCATCTTTGTGGGGCTTTCGGTGCCGCTGTCTACGTTGGTTGCTTTTGTACTGTTCCCGGTCATTGCGGCAGCTACGGGTATTACCTTTACGTTGAACACTATCGTACTTTTTGCCTTCTTACTCGGTCTGGGAATTGTGGTGGATGATGCCATTGTGGTCATCGAAAACGCCCACCGCGTGTATAACGATGATAAAAAGCTAAGTCGAAATCAGGCGATCTCGTTTGCAGCAGGTGAAGTATTTGTTCCGGTATTGACAGGAACGTTGACAACCATTGCACCATTCCTGCCGCTCTTGTTTTGGCCGGGTATTGTGGGTGAGTTCATGAAATTCTTACCGCTGACGCTTATCATTACGCTTTTCGCGTCGTTGTTTGTGGCCTACGTAATGAACCCTGTGTTTGCTTCGTCATCACTGAAACGTGTTGAAGAACACGCCAACGAAGATAAGTCGTTCCGCTCTATCCTTACGCCATTGTTGGTATTGGCAGGGCTTTCGATCGTTGGTTATCTGATCAACTTTGGTATCGGTAACTTATTGGCACTCATTACGCTTCTATTCGTTTTCAACCATTATATTCTGACACCACGCATCATTGTTCCTTTCCAGGAAAATGTATTTCCACGTCTGAAAAACGGTTATCGTAAGCTCATTTCGTGGGTAATTACGGGCGCAAGACCTTATGTATTGTTTGTCGGTGTGATCGTAATGTTCATTGGCACCATCATTTTGACGGGAATCGTACAACCTAAATCGGTCTTTTTCCCTTCCGGTGATCCTGACTTTGTATACGTTTACTGCGTTATGCCGCAGGGAACCGACGCTGCCAAGACCAACGAGATCATGAAAACGCTCGAAGATCGTGTCTATGGCGTGATCGGCAAAGACAGTCCGATTGTGGCTTCGGTCATTACCAACATCGGTATCAACGCGGGAGATCCTTTCAATCCTGACCGTACGGTAGTGCCTAATAAAGGTAAAATCACGGTGGCTTTCAAAAGCGTAGAAGAGCGTGTTCATCACGGTATCTCAACCGCCGACATTTTGGCCAAAGTACGTGAACGCGTAAAAGGAATTCCCGGAGCGCAGGTAACGGCCGAGCCTGAAAGTAATGGCCCTCCAACGGGTAAACCGGTAACGATTGAAATCGCCGGGGAAGATTTTGATAAATTGGTTGCGTTGACTGCTAACGTAAAAAATTCAATCGTTAAAGCAGGGATTCAGGGAATCGAAGAATTGAAATCTGACTTGGTGTTGAACAAACCTGAGATCGTGATCGATATCGACCGTGAACAAGCCGCCCGTGAAGGTATCAGTACGGCACAGATCGCATTGCAGATTCGCGGTGCCTTGTTCGGAACTGAAGTATCTAAATTCCGTGACGACAAAGATGATTATCCAATCATGGTGCGTTTGAAGGAAAATGACCGCGGTCAGATCGAAAAACTGTTGAGCATGAATATCGTGTATCGCGACATGAACCTTGGCGGCGTATTGCGTCAGGTGCCGTTAAGTACATTGACCAATATTCGTTATGCAACCACTTATAGCGGTATCAACCGTAAAAACCAAGAGCGTGTTGTAACACTTTCTTCCGATGTTTTGGGTGGTTTTAACGCCAATGATGTAAACGCTCAAATTCAGGAAGTGGTCGACGGCATTGACATTCCGCAGGGATACAACGTACGTTTGGGTGGTGAGCAGGAAGAACAAATGAAATCCATGCAGTTCTTGGGTGTAGCGTTCTTAGGAGCTATCTTATTGATTTTCCTGATCTTAGTAACGCAGTTCAACTCCACGAGCAAGCCATTCATTATCTTCTTTACGGTATTGTTCAGCTTGATCGGAGTATTGTTAGGATTCATGATCACCGGCAAAACCATGTCGATCATCATGACGGGTGTGGGTATCTTTGCCTTGGCAGGTATTGTAATCAAAAACGGAATCCTGCTCATTGAATTTACCGAAGAGTTGCGCGGACGCGGAATGCCGGTACGCCAGGCGCTCATCGAAGCAGGTGCGGCTCGTCTTACACCGGTATTGCTGACCGCGTCGGCCTGTATTTTGGGTCTGGTGCCACTGGCCATCGGGATGAACATCAACTTTGTGACACTCTTTACGGATTTTGATCCACAGTTCTTTATCGGTGGATTCAGCGCGGTGTTCTGGGGCTCATTAGCGTACACGATCATCTTCGGATTATCATTCAGTACATTGTTGACCCTTATCATGGTTCCTGCCATGTATTACATCATTGAGCGTTTGAAAAACCGTTTCGGCATCAAAGACCGTTACGTGTTGGCTCCTGTCGTAAGTGATGTTGACGGAAAGCCGTCAACCAATGGCAAAAGTGCTAAAATAAAGCAGGAAAAGAATTTAGAAGTATAGTTAATTTTAAAGGTTTAGAGATGCTTGGCAAAAAAAGCCGCTCCATTTGGGGCGGCTTTTTTAATGGAACTCTGAATTTGATATTATCTCAAAAAAAACTACTTTCGTTTTAATTATAAACGCCTGCTATGACAACAATTCAGATAAAAGTAAGCGATGCCTTAGTAACTCGCTACGGTGTCAGAGCTTTACAGGAACGTGTACAACGTGAGATGGAATGGGAAGAAATGCATCTGCTAGCGGAGGAATATGAACAATCCCTACAGGAAAAAAACATTGATTATAATACCGTTGCCGAAACAGCTCGCCAAAAAGCTTGGGAAAAATTTAAGATTGACAATTCTACCTTGTTTAAGTCTTGAAGCAGTTTGTAACAGACGCTAACGTAATTTTCAGTTGCCTTATCAGCGGCAAAGAACAATACCTACATATTGTTTCAGAAAACAAATTTTACTTACCTGACTTTGCTTTAACAGAAATTCAATTCTATCAAGAATTAATTACTGAGAAATCTCGAATTTCAGGACAAAAACTGCGCGATTATACTTTAATCTGTTCGAGAAATTGATCGTAGTTCCTAATTTCTTAATCTCTACTCATCATTATTATCAGGCCTTTACACTCTGTAAAGATATTGATGAAAAGGATACCGTTTATGTAGCACTTTCGCTTGAATTTGGTTATCCGCTTCTTACGAAAGACGATGCGCTTGCATCGGGGCTGCGCTAAAAAGGTTTTACAAATGTGACTCTACTTAAAGAACTGTTTGACACCTTAAATCCATAACTACCAAAATATGACTTTGATTATAGGCTTATTTTACAGAATCCTTCATAAACTTCAACGCCAGTGAATTCATACAATACCGTTGCCGCGTAGGCGCAGGGCCGTCGTAAAACAAATGGCCTAAATGTCCGCCGCAACGTTTGCAAAGCACTTCGACCCGTTCCATTTTTTCCGAAAAATCTTTCCGAAAAAGCAATCGATTCGGCTGAATAGGCTGCCAAAAGCTGGGCCACCCTGTACCGCTATCATACTTGTTTACGGAGCTGAACAAAAGATTTCCGCACGCTGCGCAGTGGTAATTTCCTGCGGCTTTAAAGTCACAAAATTCGTTGTTGTACGGCGCTTCAGTGGATCGTTCACGCGTAATGGTATAGACACCGTCGCTCAATACTTCTTTCCAAACACTGTTGGGCAAACGAAGTTCGGTAGTATCTGTCAATGAGAAATAGGGATTGTGCTTTTTTACCTGTTTTTGGCCATGACAACCTATGAGAAGTCCAAAGATTCCAATAAGCCAAAATCGTTTAATCATTCTCATTTTTTAACAATAACTATTGCTGAAAATTGTAAACGTTAATAGCATCCCCCATTTCAAGGTAAAATCGTTCATTTTCAACTAACTCTTGAATTAAGGGCAAATGTTTATCAAATAATGAGATAAGAGTATCATTGGAAATATTTCCAAGAAGGATGCGAATCAATTTTCGAGGAGTGTGTTGCAGAAAAAACGAATTACGGAAGTCTTCATCTTTTGTAATAACAATTAAACCATTGGCATCTGCGAAACGACAGATTTCGCGGTCTTTGGTGTGCCATTTATCTTCTAAGGAATTTACGTGAAAAGCCTCAAATCCTTTCGCTGTCAGAAACCGAACGAGTTTGTAGGAAATATGAACGTCACAAATAAATTTCCTTTAGGCCGCTTCTCTAAGTGAACGCCCTGAAACCAATAACTTGGCGTAACTAAGACAAGCTAAAATATCTTCCCGCTCCAATTCAGGATGGTCTTCCAAAATTTCATCAAAAGACATTCCTGCACCCAGCATATCTATTACTACCTCTACAGGCCAACGCATGCCTCGTATGCAGGGCTTGCCGTGACTAATCTCAGGATCAATGGTAATTCTTTCCAGATGCTGCATAGTACAAATCTTTTGTATTGCAAGGTAACTATGGATAATTGGATAAACAACCTTCTTTTCAACTCATTTTTGCAATTTACTGTACTAACGTTCCTTCCCATAAATCTTTTCGCCAGCTTCCAGACGCACATCCAAATGATTTTCTCTGGGAGGAATAGGGCAACTATAGCCATCGGCATACGCACAATAGGGGTTATAAGCTTTGTTAAAATCAACAACTACCTGCCCGTTTTGAAAGTCTTTCAATCGAAAATCCAAGTAGCGCCCTCCCCCATACGTTTCTTTTCCTGAAGTACCGTCTCGAAAAGGAATAAATACATAATCCTTATAATCAGGCATTTTTATCAATGCCAGACTTTGATATACCGACAATTTATAGGTTTTATTATTTACGCTGAAACTAACAATGCCATACTTCACATAAGAGGCTCTTTTTCCGTCGGTGGTTGCCATCGTGAAAGGTTCGGCGGCAGGGGTAGCTTCAAAAGAGGCTGTAATTTTGAATTTAGGGTTTGCTTCATAAAAACGCAGAAAAGTCAGATCTTCCTGTTTGAGCGGAGAACCCGCGCTTTTCAAAAACTCCTGACGGTAATTTTCACGATGTTTCTCAAGGCTGTCTGCATAATTATTGGTTTGCTGTGCAACCGCAAATTGCAGCACTGACAGAGAAACGAACATCAAGTGAATGACTTTTTTCATATTTATTAAAAGGCTGATTTCTGAAAGTCAATTACTTCGTTGGTTTGTAACTGATTGCAGACCAACGAAGTACACAGTTAATATTGTTTTTAATACCGCCAGCTCTTCAAATCAGCACCTGCCGGAGCACCGGCTTCGATGCGTTTGAGGATTTTGGGAAGGTACATCGTGTTATACCGCAATCGAGTGACATAGTTAGGTGAATTAGGATCCCCATTCCAACAATGCTCGAAGCGATCACCGTATTTTACCTCGCCATCGTAGTGCGGGTTTTTGGTTGTTTTTAAATAGTCTTCCATCAAATAAACGGCATTATTGAGATAATAGTTGTCCATATCACCGCAATAAATGTGAATTTTTCCCTGTAATTTCTTGCCGACCGTTGCCCATTGGCGCTTCAAAATATGCATCAGATCGTAGTTTTCTGACCAATATTTTGCTACTGTATGGTCAATTTTTCCCGTTGCTTTGTCCCAAATTGGTTTAGGATAACCATTCGCTCCCGCCGGCGAGTAAGTAGCCTGCCATATATCCCACTGATCGCCGGAGCGCGAGTTGTCACCAATGGCCAATTCCCGTTGGTTGATTTCTTCAATGGTGCATTTGACATGGCCCAGATAATTACGCATTCCGGGACGGGGCGTCTTTTTCAAATCCCCCGGCAGGTAATAAGCGTTTTCGTCTTTGTAAATATCTACAACCGTATACGCTTCAAACGTAATGGGATCGGGGCAAGCGGCAAAGCAGCCATTGTATTCATCAGGATAAAATACCTGCGCAGCCAATGCCTCCCATCCGCCCGTGCTACCGCCATACAGGAAACGCGCCCAACCTTGGCCTATTCCGCGAAAACGCTTTTCGATTTCGGGAATCAATTCATACGTAATAGCATCCCCATACGGCCCCATGTTGGCCGAATTGACGGCGTATGAATCGTCATAATACGGCGTAGCGTGCTGAATTTCAATGATAAGCATACGAGGAAAATCCTTGCTTGTCCATTGTTTGTAAAAATTGTAAGCTTCCTGCCACACAAACTTTTTGTAGCCATACACCCCAAACCGTGCAATGTAATCGGTGGTATCCATGTCGGCCGGTGGAGGCGTTTCTTTAAAGCCGTCGAAATCGGAAGGGAAATGTCCGTGATTGATACAAATAGGATATTTGGCTTCGGGATGTTCATCAAATCCATGCGGCAATAAAATGTGTGCGCCCAAATAAATGGGCCGCCCCCAAAATTCCGTCAGCAGTTTGCTTTGTACCTTAATGTGTTTGATGTATTTGGTGTCTTTCGGCTCCTTTATCGGAGGGTTTTCCTGATCTAACACAATTTTTACAACTTGCTTAGCTTTGGGATCTACCTTGATCTTGAAGGGTTTAGAGTAGATATTCCCAGGGGCAGTACGGTAATTTTGACCCTCGCCACGGTCCATCGGCAGTTTAACGGTATAGCCCGTTTTGAGTTTAAAGGTTTCGTACTTGTGCAAAAGAGCCTGTACCCAATATTCGCCGGCAGGAAAATCAGCCAGTGATTTGACAGGATAACCAACGGCCGCAGAAGTTACAACGGCCGGTTTGCCGGCCTGCCAACCATCTACATTTTGGCCAAATAATTGCTGCGAATTGGCGTCGTCACTGACTTGAAAGCGAGGTTCTGATTTGTTGTCTTTTGCCAAAAACAACATCAGGCGGCCATCAAAAGAAGCACCTTTGGCGGCAGGAAAAGTAACGGAAAATTGAGTTTGGGCACAAACAGAAGTTGTCCAACAGGCAACCAAGAGGAGTAGAATTCGGTACATATCGATAAGTTGTAGGTTGTTGATACTCAATTTTACAACTTATTCGGCACTTTTTGAATGATTCACTGCATAAAATCTTTTGCCTACAACGAGCCCCGGCGAATCAACCCAAAAGGGTTTTTTATTTGGGCGGTATTCCCTTCCAGAATCATCTTTGCGGCCGAGCGCCCCATCTGTTCATGATCGGTAGAAATAACCGTAATCCCATCCGCCAACACTTCTTTGAGGGGCGTGTCATTGAAGGCCATCACGCCTACGTCTTTGCCCAATTCCAACCCCTGAAGTTTGGCTTTTTTGACCAATTCCGCCAAATCCGAGTCTTCCAATACAGCGTATGCGCGTCCTTTCAGATCGTTTTCAGAAGAAGCACTTTCGATGGTTCTGCCGTTTTTGTGAAAGTGAGCGCAGAAATTTCGAAATCCGCGTACAATTTCGGGGGGATATTTTACATCTTTAGGAAACACCAAAACCAATTCTTCGTATTTATTCAACAGATCCTGCCCTGACTCCAAAGCACCGTACAGATCGTTGGTAAAATCCTGATAGATACTGGAATGTGCTTCTGTCAACTCCGGAATTTCTTTGTCTAACAAGACCAATTCATTGGCCGGAATTTGCCGTAACGTGTCAATGACCGACGAGATATTGACATCGTTATAAAAATGAGGCATGATAACATACGAGTGATAATGCCCTAAACTCTCCTTAATAATATCCCTGAAAATACGAAGACTCCCGTGGTGAATGTGCAGCGTGACCGTGGCACGCTCACCCAATGTAGCCACAAAAGACTCATAAATAGCTTTTTTGTAGGCGCTTAACTTATTCATCACCAACAAAACCCGAATTTGTTTGGGTTTTTCGTTAAGGATATAATATCCCTTGCCACGCACTGAATCAATTATTCCTAACGCTTTCAGTTCTTTATAGGCTTTTTCGACAGTATCACGCGCCAAGTAGTATTCTTCACTCAACTCATTGATTGAGGGCAGTTGTTGGTGACGCTTAAGAGACCCCCGTTCAACCCCGTCGATCACCGATTTTACAATCTGCTTATACTTAGGGGTTTTAGCGTCGTGATTTAAGTGAAGGGAAAAAGACATACGCCGGTACTTTTTTCAAATTTAGCCTTTTTGTGCTTTCTTCAGCTTCTTTCGTTGCTGTTTTTTCTTGATTTCTTTCAACGGATTCTTGTGCAACTCTACTTTTTGGCCCAATAATTCGCGGATAACAACTGAGGCACAAACACTTCCAAAGGTAGCGGGAATGTAAGAAACCGTACCGTAAGCCGAGCGTTTAAAGTTATTCCCATCGGTAAGCATCAGCGAATCTTTCTGCATTTTCTCGGTCGAAAATACCACTTTTATTCCTGACTCTATGCCGTATTTTTTCAGTCGCTTACGTACGTAATGCGCCAACATACATTCGTAGGTATCATATAGGTCGGCCACTTTCAGTTGTGTAGGATCGTATTTGCCGCCTGCTCCCATGGAGCTTATCAATGGATAATTGTAGTTCAACGACGTTGACAAAAGAGTCAATTTTGGGGTAATGCTGTCGATGCAATCCATGACATAATCATACGGGCCCGTTTCCAGAATTTCGCGTACTTTTTCGGGCGTTAAAAATTCTTTGACAACCCGCAATTGCAATTCAGGGTTAACGGCCAACAGTCGCTCCGCCATAATGTCAGCCTTGGGTAATCCGTGCGTAGTAGCCAATGCCGGCAATTGACGATTTCGATTGGAAGGATCAACGACATCGCCATCCACGATGGTCATCTTTCCTACGCCCGACCGAGCGATAAATTCAGCAGCAAAAGAACCTACGCCGCCCAATCCTACAATAAGCACATGGGCTTTTTGAAGTTGGTTCAATCCTTCGTCGCCCACCAAAAGGTGCGTACGCGAAAGCCATGACAAATCAGCCATTTTTGAACAGTAAAAAGTATAAGCATGTAAAGGGTTATGTATCTAATAGGCAAAGTACAGTATCTCTCAATGAAAAGGTATCCTGTTGTTTACCGCTTGAATACAGTTACAAAGTTAGTCCAAATTTGGTCTTTTAATACAGATATAGTTATTTCTAAATGCATTGCGGCAGCTTCGTATACTTTTTCAATCGGAGTATCTCGGTCATCGTTTTCTAAGAATAGCTTTGAAAACGGAATAATTTTCAACGCTTTTACCGCATTTGAATCGGTTTCCAATAAAGCCGTACCCAACGAAAAATAAAAACCGTGAGCAATTAATTGCTGTGCTATTTCGGGCTTATTGTTAAAGCCATGTATGATCAACGGAATGGTTGGTGCCACTCGTTTTTTCCATTGCAAAAGTTCATTAAAAGCTCGTACACAGTGAATAATGACAGGTTTCCGCAGTTGTTCAGCCAGCTTTATTTGGGCTTCGAAAATGGGAAACTGTTGCTCCAACGGCAGTTCGATCAAACGATCAACTCCGCATTCTCCAATCGCCAAAACGTTCTCATGAGCGGCCATTTGCCCGACCGTTTTCAGTTGGGTTTGCCAATTTTCAGCGTCAGCATACCAAGGGTGAATTCCAACGGAAAGCCAATGATTTTCCAGTTCATTAAACCGGCCGACATCCTGTATCAGCAGGTTATAAATGCTTTCCCCGTCAGAATTTGGCGAGAAATTGTGTGTGTGAAAATTGAGAAATTGTGTCAACTTTGCCGAAATTTCAGAATGGTATCAAAGTTATTAAACTTACCCAAAATGAGTAACATCACGTTTCAGTGCCTTCCGTTTGACAGTCTCAGCCTCCGCCAACTTTACGATGTTTTGGCGTTACGAATAGATGTTTTTATTGTTGAACAAAACTGTCCTTTTCATGATGCTGACAGAAAAGATTTTGTAGCTCATCACTGTTTAGGATACGATGAAGAGGGTGATCTGGTAGCTTATACACGCCTTTTTGATGTCAACTTATCGTATGAAGGGTATACCTCCATTGGCCGCGTAGCAACTTCCAACAAAGTTCGCGGCCAAGGTGTGGGTCAAAAATTAATGGCTTACTCCATTGAGCAATGTGAAAAACTTTACGGTTCGGAACCCATCAAAATCGGTGCTCAGAAGTATCTTCTGAAATTTTATGAATCGTTCGGGTTTCAATCTACGGGCGAAGATTACCTCGAAGATGGCATCCTGCATACCATTATGATTCGGGAGGATCGTTGATCGTTCGTCTCTTTTCAGATCATTTGCCAAGTAAACGACGCATTCAGAATCAGGAGTGTTTTGCAGTAGATAAAGGTCATTTATCCCCTTTGAAAGTAGTCTTCTTTAGCAAAGTCAATATCCTATGATGAATTATAGATTACTTTTGCGACCGGCAGTACCGGCTGTGTTTGTCCTGAATATCAGTCTTATCGCGCATAACACCGCAGCGCAACCTTCTCCTACCCATATCATAAAGCCGCTTAAGTTGGAGCAAGTTCGGGTAAATGACCTGTTCTGGAGTCCGCAATTAAAGGTATGGGATTCTAAAACAGTCTACGATGTATTTGATAAACTGGAAGGCAATTATGAGCCTGACCGCAAAGATCTGATCGAAGAGAAAGCCAAACTTGGTCGTACCCGTAATGCATTTCTTAACTTTGATTGGGTGGCTCAAGGTCAAAAAAATACGGGTAAGCACGACGGCCCTCCCTGGTACGATGGTTTGGTTTACGAGACCATTCGGGGAGCTGCGGATCTTCTTGAAACGTATCCCGATCCGAAGCTGGAACAAAAAATTGACGCGTACATCGACCGGATTGTAGCAGCGCAGGCCGTTGACCCGGACGGTTATCTTAACACTTATACTACGCTTGTGAAACCAACCCAACGTTGGGGCACGAATGGCGGAGACGACAAATGGCAGCATGATGTGTATAATGCGGGTACGTTGATCGAAGCCGCGGTGCATTATTACAAAGCTACGGGCAAAACAAAACTGCTCGATGCGGCGACCAAATTCAGCAACTACATGTACCGACAAATGGGGCCGGCGCCAAAATTCAACGTCGTTCCCGGTCATGGAGGCCCGGAAGAAGCTATTTTGAAACTCTATTGGCTCTTTAGAGATGAACCTTCTTTAAAGGCCAAAATGAGTGTCCCCGTGGAGGAAAAGCAGTACTATGATATGGCTAAATTCTGGATCGAACAGCGCGGGAATTACGGAGAGAAAGATGGGAGCCACAGTCGCAAAAGCGATGAATCGTACAACCAAGACCACATGTCGGTCTTTAAGCAGAAAACAATTGAAGGCCACGCGGTTCGGGCTACGCTTCTGGCGACGGGCGTGGCAGCCACAGCGTTGGAAAACAACGATCCCCGTTATGTAGAAACAGCTAACGCTTATTGGGATAATATGATCGGAAAACGCATGTTTATTACCGGTGGCGAAGGCGCAATTGCCGACGGAGAACGGTTTGGTGCCAATTATTTTATGCCCGAATCTGCCTATTTGGAATCGTGCGCGGCCATCGGTTCGGCTTTTTTCAGTCAGCGTATGAACCAGTTAAAGGCCGATGGAAAATACATCGACGAGTTGGAAAGAGTATTGTACAACAACCTGTTGTCGAGTGTTTCGTTGGATGGAAGCCATTATTTTTACGAAAACCCATTGATTGCCACAGATCACAAACGTTGGGCTTGGCATAGCTGCCCCTGTTGCCCTCCCATGTTGTTGAAAATGGTTTCGGCCATGCCTGAGTATATCTATGCGTATGACAAAGAGGGGATTTATGTGAATCTTTTTATTGGGAGTGACGCCACAATAAAGCAGGATGACAATTCTGTTGCCATTAAACAGATCACCAATTATCCTTGGAAGGGAGAGTCAGTCATTCTGGTTGATCCCACAACAAGCAAATCGTTTACTGTGAATGTTCGGATTCCGGGCTGGGCACAGGGGAAAGAGAATCCATTTGATCTTTATACGTCAAAAGTAACCGAGCCGGTTATCCTAAAAGTGAATGATAAAAAGGTATCGTTTAAAGTTAAAAATGGCTATGCGGCAATACAACGCACTTGGAAAAAGGGGGATAAAATTGAGTTGAGTTTACCTATGCAACCCCGGATTGTCTTCCCTCATGATTCGATACAGAGCGTCAAAGGGAAAATCGCGTTAGCCTCCGGACCGATTGTCTATGGCTTTGAAGGTGTTGACAATCCTACGCTCAGCGACCTTGCCCTCAACGCAAATGCGGCTCTGCAACTTAACTACAAATCGGAACTGTTGAATGGGGTAAATGTGATAACAGGGCGAGCAGGCAACGGTGCTTCCAGCGAAGTTACGTTTACGGCTATTCCTTTTTATACATTTGGTAACCGAGGTGTTTCTCCCTACAAGGTCTGGATAAAGCACCAATAATTGGATAACCCCACCCTAACCCTCCCCTGTAGGGAGGGAATGCTCTAAACTCCCCTCCCTCACAGGGGAGGGTTAGGGTGGGGTTAAATCAACCTTATTGTAAGTTATCAATCTTTATATTTTCCGTTTGCTCCACGTGCCCGAAGGCATAATTCATTTTGGTACGGTCAAACTCTTTTTCGTTATTGGCGATCCAAACCGTTGCCACGCCGTTACCGATAAAATTGGTAATGGCTCTCGCTTCTGACATAAAACGGTCAACGCCCAACAACAACGCCAAGCCTTCTACGGGAATTACTTTGATGGCCGACAATGTACTGGCTAATACGATAAAGCCGCTTCCTGTCACGCCCGCTGCACCTTTGGACGTAACCATCAAAATGCCGATGATGGTCAAAATTTGCCCTATATCAAGGTGAACATTAAACACTTGCGCCAAGAAAATCACCGCCATCGAAAGATAGATAGTGGTTCCATCCAAATTGAACGAATAACCCGCAGGAACCACTAACCCGACCACTGATTTGGAGCAGCCCATGCGCTCTAATTTTTCCATAAGCGAAGGTAAACCTGCCTCCGATGACGACGTACCCAACACGATCAACAACTCTTCGCGGATATAACGCAAGAACCTGAAGATGTTGACTTTATAATAACGCAGCACAAAATAAAGCACCACAAACACAAACAAAGCCATCGTGATGTAGACCGTAAGCATGAGTTTGGCGAGGGGCAGGAGCGTTTTGATGCCGTATTTGCTGATCGTAAAGGCCATTCCGCCAAAAGCCCCGATAGGAGCCAACAACATCACTTTGTGCAACCCCCAAAAAATCTTTTTTGAGATCGGCGTTAAAAATGCAACAACTTTCGTGCTTATCGGGCGACCGCTGATGGCGATTCCCGATACAATGGCTACCACAAGTACCTGCAAAGTAACATTATCCCAAAAGAATTTCCACCAACTGAACGTATCAGCACTCTTGGTATATTTGGAAATATCACCTCCCTGAATGGCATCGGTGATCACGCCATCGCCGGGCCGAATGATATTGGCAACGATCACCCCAACGACAAGGGCAATAGTGGTCACTATTTCGAAGTAAATCAATGCTTTAGCGCCTACTTTCCCCACTTTTTTAAGGTCACCCATGCTGATGATTCCGAGCGTAATGGTCACGAAAATGATGGGGTTG
Source organism: Runella sp. (assembly GCF_965279615.1). Lineage (NCBI taxonomy): Bacteria > Pseudomonadati > Bacteroidota > Cytophagia > Cytophagales > Spirosomataceae > Runella > Runella sp. The sequence continues at coordinate 3,628,855 of NZ_OZ257252.1, forward strand.
ATGAAGAGTTTGACAATGCTGATGAAAATGCTGCTCAGAAACTCGCTGAAAGTGGTTTTTATCTCAAACTCAGAAATCCAAAGACTGAATTTGATGGGCTTTTCCATAATAGGTTGCAAAGCAACCGAAGGATAAAAATGACCCAATAAAACACCAAGCGTAATAGCGGTCAGTACCCAAAAGGTTAGGTTGGTAAAGAGTTTTTTCATCAGAATTTCAGAAAAGGGGTCGCTTAAAAAGGTCGAAAACGGGCAATGAATTGATCGTTGTTTTAAACAGAAAAGGCATTTTTCAAAAATAGCCAAAAAAAACGAGTAACCCGCGAACAAGAAATATAACCGCCAACGAAAGCGGAATGCCGATTCCCACCATTTGAGCAGCCAATGCGGGATTAAGCCGGTACTTGGAAGCAATAATGGCAATGGTATTCATAGGACCTAATGCCGCCCCTAAAACGCACATTTCGGCAATAATTCCGCGTTGTTTCAGCACAATTATAAAAAGAAGGTATATCAAAACCGGAGCCAAAATCAGTTTATAGCCCAATCCCCAGCCAAGTGCCGACCAATCAATATTTTTATCACGAAAATCAATCTGCATTCCTATCGAAATCAACGCCAGCATACTGAATGGAGCCGCGAGCTTTTTCAACAGATCAATCACAATTAAAGGCAGCGCCCAATCCAATAAGTTGATAGTCAAGGCTACACAGAAAGCAATAAACGTAGGAAATCGCAATACATCCAATAGAAATGCCCATTTCTTGGTTTGAGCGTTGGCATAATAAGACGCTGTGATAATCCCCAGCGTACTGCACACTAAAAACGACCCCGCCTGACTCATCAAAACACCAATTTTCATTCCTTCTTCACCGTACAGCAATTCAAAAATGGGAAAGCCTACAAATGAAACACTCGGAATGCCCGATGTCAGAATGAGTACCGCTTCGCTGTGGCGGTGAAGCTTCACAAAACGCGTCAGGATTTGAAAAAACAGAAAAGAACCGCCAAAGGAAATCCAGGGCATTAGAATCGGCAGGGCATAATCGGGGTTAAATTGGGTCGTAGAAGTGTACAGCAGCGTAGCGGCGGGTAGGCAAACATACAAAAGCAAGTTGTTGATAACCAACGGAGCATCTTTGCTTAAAGCAGGTATTTTTTTGAGAAAAGCACCAAGCAAAAGGCAAAGAAGTAAGAAAAGGATGTTTGTCATCAGTTAAAAACGTACTCCCAATTTTTGCCTGAATTGAATTTCGCTTCGTTTATATTTTCACCCGTATCAGCATCGGAAAGGATTTTCCATGTGCCGCTCTCTTTCTGCAAAATCACATTAAACATGCCATAATAATAATCCGTCTTGCCATCTTTCAGGCTTGTCACTTTATAATAACCAATCTCATACGCCACGCTACCCGTCACGGTACGAAAGGCAAAAGTGAAGTCAATCTTGATTTTAACTCCCGCCTTTTTTTGGCGTTGAAAATTCTGCTCGTTCTGCTCTTTGTATTTTTCAAAACGAACCACTTCATAGCCAATGGGATTTCGTACCAGTTTTTCGGAATGAATTTTCATGAATGCCTCCGTATCCTGATTTCCGTAGGCTTCCACAAAGCGCTTCCAAATCTGTTCGTTGATTTCCTGTTGAGGTGTAGATTGGGCAACAACTGAGATAGTTGCCAAAGAGAAGAATAGGAGGTATTTAAGCATGATAGTTAAGGAAAGAGTAGTTATGATCACAGAGTTCGCTCAATGATTCGGTCTATATCATTCAATTTCAACACTTTAATTGTTGCTTCACCCAGGTTGGTTTTGGCATAAATAACGCCTGATTCTATACTGAAATGCCCACCCCACTCATCAATTCGAGGATTAAACAATCGTATAAAAGTTTGATCAGGTAATAAAACGGTTCCTACATCACTTCCTTTATTGTTATTACATGGAAACACGAATACGCAAGGTTTTCAAGGGAGGTTATGCCGCCATGTTTAAGACTGATACTATGGTCTATTTGGAATGGAAAGAAGACTTCTTCTTGAGAAATCAGACAATATTCACAACAATAATTCGCCCGCTTTGCTACTATTTGCCTGGTAGCCTCTGCAATATACCGACTCATTCCCGCCCTTGCTTTTTAGCTTTTTTTTTAGCTACCCGCATCAAATGCTCAATCATCATATATTGCTCTAACTCATGGGATTCCTCTTCACTCACGTGACCGTTACGTTTTTTTTCAAGCAACATTTCCAGTCGTTGCTGCGCGGCCAAAGACGGTTTATATTCCAAAACCTGCTCCGGCTTTGGAATGGATGTGATAAAATCAATTATTTCGTCAAAAGCACGATAGGTGAGCATAACAAAGTGGCGTTGTTTATTCAAAATTACGAATATTTATTAAGTAATCTGTTTGGCCTGCACTTACCGAAACAAAAACTTATAGCCCGACACAATGGCGTGTAAATGAGCCGCATCGGTAATCGGCGGTAAGGCAAAACGAGGCTGAGTAAGATTACGATGGGAAAGCGAGTCCCGTCGAACATTCATAAAAGCCATTTGATACCCTGCCTGTGCCGCAATTCGTACCGAAGCTGTATCAATTTCTGATCTTCCACCGTATGGATATACCAGTATTTCTATTGGAATACCCAACTGATTTTCAAGCCGTTTTTTTGATTCTACGATTTCATATTGTTTTTCACCTTCCGACAAAAACCTCAATATTCGATGTGTCATGGTATGTGAAGCGATCTGATGACCATGTTGTACCAACTTCTGAATTTGCTCCCAAGTCATGAAATGATATCGAAGCGCATCTTCGGAAATCAATCTATACGACCAATCATTCTTTTCACAAATTTCACGGATAAAATTGTAGACATCGGAAATCCAATGTTCGTAAACGTATTTTTTGAGCCTTCGCGTTAAATTGTTGAAGACTTGCACGTCTTGAATCGTTGAAAGATCGGTAGGTACACGAAAGGGTTCTAAATAGTCATTGATGGGCAAAAAAACCTCTTTCCCTCGTGCCGCATATAACAATAAAAACAAATGATCTCGCCAGATATGCGGCAATTGTCCATCGATCATGGCAGGGCAAACTGCAAAAAGCGCCGTTAAATCGTGCTGCTCCAAAATCGGCGCAAGGATCTCATAGTTATTTCGCATTCCATCATCTACGGTCAGAAATATCCCTTTCGCATTCGGATTCTCCAGTTCCTGAATAGGCAAAACCCTAAAATGCTTTTTCAGAAAAGTCAATTGTTTGTCAAATACCGCCGCTGTTACGTCTACGTTGTATGTGTCAAAAGGAGGCAACTCGCTTACCGGCAACACATTATGATACGAGATAACGCCTCGTTTTTGTCCCGCCAAGGCATTATACACTTGGCTTAATCCCGTATAATAAGAAGCCGTCAGCCAACTGTCGCGGACAAAATGCTTGAAGGACATAGGAATTATTTACTTTTCCGGTTGTCAAAATACTGCTTCATAAACAGCAATTGATAACTGACAGCGTTGTTCCAATAAGACCAGTTGTGCCCGCCGGGGCGGGAGATATAATCGTGCGGAATGTTGCGTTCGAGCAGCTTTTCGTGAAGATTGTTGTTGACCCGATAGAAAAAGTCTTCGCTACCGCAGTCAATGATCAGCGCCAATGAGTTGGGCGTCAACAAATGCAGCATATTAATAACCGTATTTTTCTCCCAATTTTCGGGGGCTTCGGCATATTTGCCCAAACGTTTAGCCATTTCCCAATTATTAGGAAACGGACGAATATCCACGCCGCCGCTCATACTTCCGGCTGTTCCGAATACATCCTGGTGTTTAAACGCTAAATACAATGCTCCGTGGCCACCCATACTCAACCCTGTAATGCCTCTTCCTGCACGGCTTTTGATGGTTTTGTATTTACTGTCCACCCAAGCTACCAATTCATTGGAAACATAGGTTTCGTAGCGCATTGTCGGGTCAACGGGGCTATCCCAATACCAGCTCGAAAAAGCGCCGTCGGGACATACTATGATGGTTTGATACGTATCTGCGGCGTCGCGCATGGAAGGCGCTGATTTTATCCAATTACTATAATTGCCGCTGTAGCCGTGCAACAAATATACTACCGGAAATTCTTTACTTCCATCGTACGAATCGGGCGTAATAACCACAGCTTTGATGCTTTTTTTCATCGCAACACTGTACGTTTCTACCGTATCCACTTTCTCCGCCCAAGCTGTTTGGCTTCCCAAACAGGCTAAAACGGCAATCAAAATTTTTCGTAAAAAGGTCATGAGGATTCAGAGATAATCTATCTAAAATGTTTATCTGCAAAGTTCAGGTATTGTTGCCAATCATACAAGGTCACATCGTGCCCACCCGAACGAATATGATATCCAATCTGCCCTTGAACCGATGTATTCAAGGCGGGTAATGTATCAGCCGGCAGTCCTTCTTTTCCTAAAAAGCGATACACAGACCCTACAGCTTTGGCAGCGGCAAACTCACCTGCCGGGTCAGCACCTTTATCATCTACTGCACTTGCAATATAAACGGGACGCGGTGCCACGAGTGCAATCACTTGGTGCTGGTCAAAAGGAAGAATCGTGTCTTTATCCATGTACTTTTTGAAATTGGCACAATACCAGTGCGGAAAAACGGTACACAATCGACGGATATTTTCGCCCACACCACGATGAAACAATTTGGCACCACCCGCCCCCGATTCATTGCTGATAACCATCGCAAAACGCTCATCGGTCGCTCCTGCCCACAATGCGGCTTTTCCCAAACGCGACCAACCAAAAACGGCCACTTTTTTGGAATCAATGGCTTTATCCGTCACTAAATAATCCATCGCACGGCTCAATGCCCACGCCCAAGCCGCAATGGTTCCGAAATTATCGTCACGAGTTTGGAGCTCCGGATACAGCGAATGTACACCTTTTTGCAGTCCTGTTTTAGGGTCATCAGATGCAATATCTTCGCGATAAGCCGTAACAAGCGCATATCCGCGATCCAAAATGGAATCAATCGGCCATTGTTTGGCATTGACGCCGCGACAGGCTTCAGTAGCTTGATTATTAACAACACACGAAAGATTGACATAAGGATTTCCTTTCCCTGACTCCATCCAACTTTGGGTAATACGAATCTTTGGATCAGTATTGACCGCGTGGTTTCCCCAAAAATTCAATCCTACAATAGCGGGAACGGGGCCTTTGACCTTGTTAGGAATGTACATCAACAAATCCATGCGCGGACCGTCAGCCTTCCCATTGAAGTATACTGCGACTTGCCGGCGCGTAGCTTTGCCGTTCAACGCATTTTTATCTTCATCAAACACCTCAAAGCGCATTTGTGAAGGTCGCTTGGGCGAATGCCCGTACATTTCATTGGCAAACAATTCCAACAGCTCCTTTCGTCGTTGTATGTGCCATTGCTTTGACGTTTTTATCCTTTGCCAATTGTTCATTGCCAACGGGTCCGGCAATGCCGTTTGGGCATGAAGAAGCCCGGCATTTATTAAAAAGACAACGAAATAAAAGGTAGCGTAATTTTTCAAATTGAAAACGAAGTATGACCCCATCCGGGGTCAAATGTTTGTAGGTAATTCTGTGATTTTTATTAACATTTGACCCCGGATGGGGTCATACAATGTAGAGGTAAATGAGGTTCGGGCTTTGGAAATAGCAGACTATTTATACTTCTGACATCTGCTGCTTTAATACTTCAATGCTCTTTTTGGCTTCGTTGTCAAAATCTTTCCAACGGCATTCAATGGAAAGGCCGCCGGTGTATTTTATCTTTTTCAACGCTTTGAAATATTCTTTAAAATCATCTCCAACTGCGCCCGGCGCGGTGCGATTTTGTTTTTCGGCAATGTGGCAATGCGTGATGTATTTGCCGTATTTTATAATTTGCTCGGGTCCTTCATTGTCTTTCATCATGTGGTAAATATCACACAACAAGCGAAAGCGTGGGTGATTGACCGCCTCAATGATCTCGACACCTTCGGCCAAGCTATTGATAAAATTGGTTTCGCTTTTATTGAGCGGTTCAATGGCTAACGTTACACCGTGTTTTTCGGCCAAAAGCGCCATTTTTTTACTCAATTCGATGTGCTGTTGCTTGGCTTTTTCGCGGTCAAATCCTTCGGGAATGAACCGTGAACCACCACTTCCAAACACAATATTGGCCGAACCGCATTCTTTGGCGCGTTTCAGAGCCAGATCAGCACGTTGAAGAATCGCATCATGATGTGTATCATTTCCCACCGATTTCAATGTACCGGGAAAGAAACTGACATAAGAACGAACCGGAAACTGTTCTTTTTGAAGGGCTTCTGCGTTTTTTTTGTATTGCTCATCACCACCATTGTCAGGAATCAAAAACCTGCCGACATTCTCCTCCACAAACGAATACCCCAAACTCTTTAGCAAAGGGGCTTTGTCGTAAGAAGTACAAACGCCCAAAGGCAATGAGAATGCTTTTTGGGTTTCACTAAAAAAAGCCGCTTCGGCCAAGCTGCTTGAAGTGGCAATTCCTGCCAACGTTCCGGCAGTTATTTTCAGAAAGTTTCTTCTTGAATTCGTTTTTTCGATTGGATTCATTGGATGTAAGGGGGTATTTTAAAACCAGAAGCAAGTTAGCCCCCTTTTTTTACTACACAAAAGGGTTGAATGACCTTATTTTTAAACATTGAGTAAAACCCACAAATTTATTGAGTTTACGGACGACAACCTTGCCTCTATGTAGTTTTGTTTGTATTGATCAAAGAACCTACTTTTGGTGCATGGACAAACCAAGTTATCCTTTTAGGAAAATTAAACGTGAATTACTTTTTGAATTTGACAGTGTTAGTGAAAGTAAACTAATTCATAAAGTAATTGCCTACGAACTTATTGACGATGTTGAGAATATCTTCAATTTATCGTTGGTTGATAAAGATGAAAATGGACAGTTAAGCGACTTAATGGTAAGTAATAATCAAGACATGGAAAAGGTACTGTCTACCGTAGTCCAGACATTAGGTATATTTTTTACAGAATTTGAAGGTGCAAAAGTATTCTTCAAAGGAAGTACGTCCTCTCGAACAAGGCTTTATCGCATGGTAATTGCGAAGTTTCACGAGGATTTTAAACGAGAATATAGTATTTTTGGTTTCATGCATAGCCAGCCACAGGTTTTTGAGCCGGGCAAAGAATATGAAGCATTTTTAATAGCAAAAAAAGTATAACTATGGAAAAAGGGATCAAACCAATTAAAAAAGCCAAAGAAGTAAAAAAATACGATACGTTAGATGCGGCTTTAAAGGCTAAGAACGATGAAGCACGCGCTTATTTGAAAAATGTAAAATGGCCCGAAAAAATAGCCTAAAGGTCATATTTTAGCATATATTTCTATAGCATCTATGCACCGGATGTTTTTTTGTCAGCAAAAACAGATTACCCCAAAATCCCCTTCACCAATTTCCCATGCACATCCGTCAGGCGAAATCTTCTTCCTTGAAATTTATAGACAAGTCGCTCGTGGTCAACACCCATTAAGTGCATCAACGTCGCGTGAAAGTCATGAACGTGAACGGGGTCTTTAATGATATTGTAGCTAAAATCGTCAGTTTCTCCATAACTTATGCCGGCCTTTACACCTGCACCCGCCATCCACATCGTGAAGCAACGCGGGTGGTGATCGCGGCCGTAATTGTCAGCCGCTAGTTTACCTTGAGAGTAAACTGTTCGTCCAAATTCGCCGCCCCAGATCACCAGCGTATCGTCCAACATTCCGCGACGTTTGAGATCAATAATTAGTGCAGCCGTAGCCTGATCTACCTGCTTGCATTGATTGGCAATGGCTTTGGGCAAACCGCCGTGTTGGTCCCAACCTTGGTGATACAACTGCACGAATTTTACGTCTTTTTCGAGCAGTTTTCGCGCTAAAATACAGTTGGCCGCATACGTTCCGGAATCGCGGCTATCGGGGCCATACAGCTGAAAAACCTCGTCCGATTCACCCGATAGATCCATTACTTCCGGCACTGATGTCTGCATCCGATACGCCATTTCGTATTGCGCAATGCGTGCATCTACTTCCGGATCGCCGTAGGCTTCGTTTTGAAGTTGGTTGAGTTTCGTGAGATAATCCAACATTTCTTTACGGTCATTCCCTTCATAACCCTCAGGGTTATTCAGAAACAACACAGGATCTTTGCCCGATCTGAACTGTACTCCCTGATGCTTGGAAGGCAAAAAACCGTTTCCCCACAAACGTGCGTAAAGCGGTTGGTCTCTGGGAGCATTTTTAGAAACCAATACAATGAACGTCGGTAAATTTTGGTTATCTGACCCCAAACCATAACTCACCCACGACCCAATCGAAGGTCGGCCCGGAAGTTGATTGCCTGTCTGAAAAAACGTAATGGCCGGATCGTGGTTAATTGCCTCGGAATGAATTGACTTCACCAAACACAATTCATCAATTACCTGCGCAGTATACGGCAAAAGTTCGCTTACCCACGTTTGGTTTTTTCCGTGTTGATTGAATTTATAGATCGAAGGAACCACCGGCAACGCACTTTGATTGGCGCTCATTCCCGTCAGTCGTTGGCCTTTTCTGACCGAATCGGGAAGATTCTGCCCCGCCATTTCGTAGAGTTTAGGTTTGTAATCAAACGTTTCAAACTGCGAGGGACCGCCCGCCATAAAGAGATACACCACACGTTTGGCCTTTGGGGCAATGTGCGGCAATGCCTTCAAAATCTCTTCTTCAAAGTTGGCTGAACTTTCTTCCGCTACTTTTGGCGATGCACCGAAAAGATGCTTCGCCCCGAAAAGCGACCCCACCGCCAATGCACCCAATCCCAAAGAGGTTTTGGTCAAAAAATGCCGTCGGTCGAGCCGTTTGTTCAACTCCTGAAAATCAGGCGTATTCAGTCTGAATTCATCTTCGTGGTGATGTGACATGATGGTATTGTTTAACCCCACCCTAACCCTCCCCTGTGAGGGAGGGAACCCTATAAAATCCCCTCCCTCACAGGGGAGGGTTAGGGTGGGGTTGTTTATCTCTTCGTTAAACTCGCATCTGAATTCAATATCGTACTCGCTACCACGGCATTAGCCGCAACAAGCGAGGCATCTAAATCTGCATTTATTGCATATTGACCGGCAGTTAGCCAACCACCGGTTTTCAGCGGATTTTCTTTGAATTTCTTTTGCTGCGTTTGTAGCAGCTTAGTCAACAATGCCACTTCCTTTTCTGAGGGTCGTCGTCCCGTTAGTTTTCGATAGATGGTAATAATTGCCTGCTTGCTATCGGGAATTTTGGCCATTTGCTCGCCCATCACTTTGGAGGCTTCCACAAATGTTGGATCATTAAGTGTTACCAATGCCTGTAACGGTGTGTTGGTCTTTTGACGGCGCACCACGCAAAAACTCCGCGAAGTAGCATCAAACGTCGAAAGCGTTGGATTTGGAACCGCTCGTTTGGCTAAGATATATAAACTCCTGCGGTAAACCGCATCGCCCGAATCACGCACGTAATTGGCACTGTTGATTTTCCACAGGTCTTCCGGCTGATACGGTTTAACACTTGCGCCTCCTACTTTTTTGTTCAATAATCCACTCGCCATGAGTGCATTATCACGAATCATTTCGGCCGTAAGTCGATAAGAAGGCCCATGCGACAGCCAACGATTTTCGGGGTCTTTTTCGCGGGCTTCTTTGGTGGTTTGAGAAGCTTGGCGATAAGTAGCTGACATTACGATCTGTTTATTCAACTGCTTTACATCCCAATTTGATTCTCTGAACGTAACTGCCAAATAATCCAACAAAGTTAAATGACTCGGCAATTCTCCCTGATTTCCAAAGTCTTCTGTTGTTTTGACCAGACCGGTTCCAAAGAAATTTTGCCATAAACGATTCACCGTCACGCGCGCTGTTAGCGGATTATCTTCATGGGTCAACCACTGCGCTAATCCGTATCGGTTTTTTGGTAAATCTTTGGGGAAGGCTAAAATGGTTTCGGGCGTATTAGGAAAAACCTCTTCGCCAAACGCATCGTAATTGCCGCGCAAAAGGATGTGTGCCTTTTTACGTTTGGGCATTTCCTGCATCACCATCAGCTCTTTTATCTTTTCGGTCGAATCCGCTAGTGAAGTCCGTAATTGCTGCAATTGCCGACGCACCATAATCATTGTTGGCTCAATGGCAGAAAGGTAGTATTCCTTCAAATCAGCCAATTCAGAGGCCGACAATTGTGCTTTATTCTTAGCAGAAAGCGCATTCCAACCGGCTTTTTGCGCCAGTATTCTCAATTCAAAAGGTGTTAATACGCGATCATAAAATATAATATCATCTACTTTTCCACCAGTAAAACCCCATCCGCGCCACCAAGCGCCCACTTGAATGCCTGATTGCTCCTTTGATCGAAACAAAATGTCTTTTTTCAGCTGATTCATGGTCGTTTCCATGTTCATCTCGTTTCCGTCGAGGTACAATCGAAAGCCTTGAGCTTGCGACGAGCCGTCGTACGTAATAGTGAGTTGAATCCATTTTTCGCGCGGAACAGATTGAGTAGATACGCGCGCAATGGCATCTGAGGGCGCAACGTGCGCCATATTAAGTTCAAGTTTATTGTCTTTCAGGTTCAAATGCCAACCTCTGAAATTGTATAAACGCTCCGCTTGGCTTTTGTGAATAATAACCCCTTCTTTCAAATTTTTAGGGATATTTACCCAAATTCCCACAGTAAAAGGCTGTGTTTTTCGATAAGCTCCAACACAATCCAGGTCTAACCATACATCGCCGTTGAGCGTTAATGCTTTGCCATTACCCCGCTCCGTAAAAGACGCTGCCTCTTCACCCGTTTCGCGCAGCATTCGACCTGATTGTTTAGGACTTCGGCTATTTTTTAAATCATTTTCAAATCCAAAATGAGCTATTAATCCCGTTTGAGGAATCGTTTGGCCGGCCAATTTTTGATGAGCGTTTGAGGCAAGCCATTTGTCAAAGTTACCGGCTGAATTTGTTTTTGTTTGGGCTATAACTGTTTCCTGCTTTTTGATCTGTGCATTGATAAATTGCAGCACTTTTTCCTGTTCAGCCGTAGGCAACAGCAGCGTAGGCGAAGGCATGGCATCGTCCCACGAAATTTGCCCGGCTTCTTTCACGTTGTTGAAAAAGCTGAATAATTCGTAGTAATTCTTCTGTGAAATCGGGTCGTATTTATGGTCGTGACATTTGGCGCAACCCACCGAAAGCCCCAAAAATGCATCCCCAAAAGTGTTGGTACGGTCTACAACATACTCAGTCTGAAACTCTTCCTCAATGATGCCGCCTTCCATATTTTGCTGGTGGTTTCGGTTAAACGCCGTCGCAATGAGCATATCTTTGGTAGGAGGTCCGCCGTTGCGGCCGGGCATCAAATCTCCCGCCAACTGCCAATGGACAAATTGGTCATATGGCATATTTTTATTGAACGCACCAATCACCCAATCACGATACGGCGACATATCACGCAGCCGGTCAACGGTATAGCCGTGGGAATCCGCAAAGCGTGCCAGATCCAACCAATCGACGGCCATTTTCTCACCATAATGCGGTGAATTCAGCAAACGATCTACCTGTTTTTCATAGGCATTGGGCGAAGAGTCTTTCAAAAATGCGTCGATTTCAGGCAACGTCGGCGGCAAGCCCGTCAGGTCGAGCGAAAGGCGGCGCAACAGCGTTTCTTTATCCGCCATTTTAGCGGGCTGTAATTTTTCCTGCTCCAGTTTTTCAAGAATAAAATGGTCAATCGGATTGATGGTCCATTCTCCATTTTTTACATCGGGCACGTCCGATTTTTCAGGAGCAACAAAGGCCCAATGTGGCTTGTATTCAGCGCCATCTTCGATCCATTTTATCAAAACAGCTTTCTCCTGCGCCGTAAGACTCAAATGGGAGTTGGGGGTGGGCATCATGTACTCGGGGTCAGCGGAAAGAATCCGATGAAATACTTCGCTGTCGTTCAGATCGCCCGGGTCAATGGCTACTTTGTCAGGATTTTCAGGCAGATCGGCAAAGGCAAAATCGGCAATATCCAATCGTAATCCTGCTTTTTGTTTGGCTTTATCCGGCCCATGACAGGCAAAGCATTTGTCGGCCAAAATGGGTTTGACGTGAAGGTTGTAATCAAGCTCGTTGGGTAATTCTTTATACGCCGCCGCCACATCGCCTGGAAGCTCGGGCGAGCAAGCCAACATCGTCAAACACGCGATCAGGCAAATGAAATAGTGAGGACGCGGCATAAAGTCGGGAATTAACGTCAGAAACAAACACTCTCATTACAAAGTCAATCAATGAATAAAATTAACTGTTTATGAGCGAATCTATTTCCCAAAACAATTCACCAACAGCTATTCCAAAAGTCGCCGCCCTTCTGTAGGCCAAGAAATAACTTTATGGATTGTAAGACGACATTTCCAAGAATGCATTGAGCTTGTCGGTATCCTCAAAATCAAGTGAAACAATTTTCCTAATCGCTTCTTTTTTGTCCATAGCCCGTTGGTAATACGATTTACAGATAGAATAACCAATAAAATATCCCAAATCAGCATCTCCTTTTTTCTTGTAGGCACCATTGTATAGCCAGTTGATGGTGTTTTTGCCGTGCATATCAAGTTTGAATTTTTCCCACAACTCTTTTTCATGTTTCCGTCCGTACACCATATAGGGTCTGTCGATACTTTCCTTAACGAGCAGTTCGGCCATAAAATCACAGCTTCCCTCAGCCAGGCAAAGCCCCAAGAGATTGGATTTACGCTTGGTTTCCATGTCGCCGCCTTTGTGCTGAGTATGTGTAAGTTCGTGGGCAACGATAGAAAAGGCGCCTTTATTGGTCAGCATAAAATTTTGTACCAGAGGATGAAGTCCTTCTCCGTTAACTGTACTATCGGCCGACGCTATCTCCGTTCCGATCAGTATCTGCGTTTGTGTTGTTGTTCCGCCGGTTTCGCAATAGCCTATTACAAAGTATATTTCCGGAGGCACGAATGCCTTGTACAGTTTTTTATAGCGTTTGAAGAGTCGTTTGATTTGAGGGATCTCATTCGTAACGTTCAAGGTCTTAGGGCGCACCGTTCTCCAAAAATTGTCATATCGGTTGATGCTTTCTACAAACTTAGCAGGCTTCCAATCGCGGCGTTTGGTAAATTCGGCCAAACCGACCGTCGCTTTATCAAAATACAGCCGTTGAATGATCGCTTCATGTTTATTCACATCTGCTTCTGCTTTAATGCTGTCAAAAGCGATCCAAAAGTTTTGCACATCAGCGGTTTGAATGGAAACACGTTGTCCAAAAATTTTCCCGGAAACCGCTGTAAATAAGAAACATAAAATTAAATATCGTCGCATGCGACTAAGATGCGTTATCCAAAGAAAAGGTTGCATTCATAGTGGAAGAAATCGGGGCGATTTCACTCACTTCCAACAAACATACACTTCTTCATCCGCCATTAGTCCATAGCGTTTCCAGTCCAATTCTTTTACATAGGAGCTTACTTCCACGCGAAACCCGGCGGCAGCGAGGCGATTGCGGTAATCGCGACCGTAGCGACGTACGTGTTGGTGCGCACCGGCAATGCGTTTACGCTCTTCGGGCGCAAGGTCTTTGGTTTCAATGGTTTTGGGAAGGTTGTTATTGACTGCTCCCTGAATGACGGCGTAGCCGTTGGGTTTGAGCACGCGGTGAATCTCGCGCATTCCCATTCCATCGTCGGGAACGAGTTCAAAAACGTGGTTGCAGATAACTACGTCGAAGGTATTGTCAGGAAACTTTATGTCCGTCACCGACATCACATGGTCAGGCATTACGCCGATGGCGTCGATGTAGGTTGTCATCAGATCGGCGGTTTGGTAGTCGATTTGGGGATATTTTCGAATGACGTCATGCAGGCATTTTTCGGGCGCGAAATGCAGCACTTTTTTCGACCCTTCAAAAAAGTCGGTTTTATTTTTCAGGTATAAATACACCAAACGATGCCGCTCGAGCGACTTGCAGGTGTAACATAAAGCATTGGGGCGATTGAAAGGCAAAAATTGACTGTAAGTACTGCCACAAATCGGGCATTCGACATCCTTACCCAATCCGTAAAGGGTGGCTCTTGCCGAAGCCTGAACCGCTCGAAGTTTTTTGCGACCTGAAGTACCGACGATATTTTTGAGAAGTGATTTCATGCAGTGTAAAAGTAACGTCGGCGAGGCTTTGAATAACGTCGGCGAGGTTCAAAACCTCGCCGACGTTTCATTTCACCAACGTTTAGACTGCAAAGTTAATAAATCAAACCGTAAAGCTGTCTGACTCTATGTAGGCTTTGATCAATGCTTCTTCGCCTTCCTTGCCGGGCTTAGAATTGCCGTGTTCCATCCCGAAAATGAAGTTTTGGTTATTGGCCTTCATTTTGGTATAAATATGTTTGAACACGTTCTTATAATTGATCTCACCCGTTGTTGGCTCTTTACGGCCCGGATTATCGCCAATTTGGAAGTAAGCGATCTCATTCCAACACCAGTCAATGTGTGGGATGATATGCCCTTCGGTTTTCTGCATGTGATAAATATCGAACAGAATCTTACACGCCGGGCTATTCACACCGCGACAGATTTCATACGTTTGATCAGAGGTTTGCAGGAATAGATTGGGGCTGTCACTGAGTGGTTCCAACACCATTACCAATCCGTGCGGCTCCAAAATTTCAGCACCGCGACGCAGGGCGTCGATTACGTGGCCGGTTTGGATACCAATGGGCAGATTGCGTTCAAAATCGCCGGGAACAACGGTCATCCATTTGGCATTGCAACGTTTGGCAGTTTCTACCGCACGTTTACAACCATCCAGAAAAATATCCACATTCGCTTGCTTTCCGGCAGCCATTGTATTTTGAGAGTTTCCGCCTTTATCTACCACAAAAACTCCCATTGTCATGCCCAACTTCGCCAATGTTTCCCCGATCTTGGATTGCAGTTCCAGTGGTTTTGACATCATGCCGTTGTCTTCCAAAGCTGTGAAACCCATATCGGCCATGAATTTAAGTTGGTCGATAGGGTCTTTGCCGGCACTGTTTTGAAACATGCCGAAGTGAGGCGCGTACGCCAATTTAAAATTGTTTTTTGCCATCGGATTGGCATTATTGGAAGCTGCGGCAGTTCCACCGACCAAGGTGGCTCCCGTAGCGGTAAGGGCAGATTTTACAAAGTCGCGACGAAACATAGTTATGTCGTTTGGGAAGTTTGAGTGAATAAACGATTTGATGGCAAAAGCGGGAAAGTGCGTTTTTCTAACCGAAACAAATCACTGAACACGCTGACTTTGCAAAATTCCTTTTATATCCGACAACAATTCTTTTATATCCTGAAGCACCACTGCATTGTCGAAAACAGGATTAGCAGGTGTCGTGTTTTTGGCCATCATCCGTTTTTCGCGTTGCGATAAGATCAGATTACGCAATTCATGCGCATTGATAATGCCAATAAGTTGCATATCATGTGCTTGGCCGGCGCTCTGACCGGCGGTTTCAAATTTAAGAATACACAAATGGAAATACTTCAACAGCGGCCCTTCCACAAAGGTTACGTCCTGAATATTCTCTAAGGGAATTGTTTTTTCGACCTGCACCAAAATCCCTTTTTTAAAACGAATGGCTCGTTCGGTGAGTTCACATTCCAGCTTATCGTAATAATGGCGGCTCCACCATTGGCCTACACCCAAAAACCAAAAAGGTAAAAACACGATCCCGATGACGGTAGCGAGAAAGATAGAACCAACATAGAGCATCATGTAGGGTTTGACAAGCTCATTGAATTTAGCTTTGAACAACGATTGATCCGTAGTCTCCATAAAGTTATGATTGGGTTTAGTAAATTCAGCTAATAAGGCTAAACATGCGGCAATACTACTTCAAAGGTGCTTCCTTTGTTCAATTCACTCTGTACTCGAATTGAGCCCCGATGCATATCCACAATCCGTCGGCATACTGACAAACCGATCCCGTATCCACGAAAGGAAGTGGCGTTTTTGGCGCGGTAAAGCGGTTCGAAAATACGCTGTTTCTCGTCTTCAGGAATACCGATCCCTTTGTCTATTACTCGAATAGTACAGCTTTTATCGTTAAAGCCGATGCGAACCTCGGCTCGTTTATCGGACGAATATTTGCAGGCATTATCAATCAAGTTACTAAAGACCGTCTTCAATAAGGGAGCATTGCCCAATACCGTAATATCCTGCTCCAGATCAGGAATACCATCAAAATCAATGTTGATTTGGTAGTCGTTATGAAGATTTTGGAGTTCTTCCTGCGTTTCAAAGATCAATTCGTCCAACCGCACTTCCTGAAAACTGATGCCGCGTTCTTTCTTTTCCGACTGCGCCAATTGAAGAAGGCCGTTGGTAAGTTGAATAAGGCGTTGCGTATCGTTGAGTACCGAGCGCAACACTTTTCGGTATTCGTCGGGGGTGCGTTCTTCTTCCAACGACACTTGGATTTCGGACTTTAAGCCCGCCAAAGGTGTACGCAATTCATGCGAAGCGTTGGACACAAAACTTCGTTGAAGATCAAACGACTCTTCCAGTCGTTCGAGCATTTGATTAAAATTAATGGCCAATTGTGCGATCTCATCCTGCCGATTCCCTTCGTTGAGCGGTTTTCGGAGATTATACGCCGTGATGGTGCTGATCTCTTTGTTCATTCCCGCAATGGGCTTGAGCGATTGTCCCGCAAAAATAAATCCCAGCACAATGGTGATCAGAACACCAAACAGGAAGCTGTACACCAACGATTCGCGCAGTTTTTCGAGTTGTATTTTACCCATATAATCCTGCGCCGACGCCATCACCACAAACTCTCCTTTTTCTTCGTCGGTATACATTACGCCCACTACGTCAAGACTGTCTTTGGTGGTCTCAACGTATTTTTTTTCGCGTACGCGTTTCAACAATTCAAGATTATAGAAGTAGTATATCTCCAGGCTATCGGCGTTGTAACTGGCATAAAGAACTTTATTGTCGGCATTAAACATCAACACTTTTTCGGCATACAGTTTCGAAAGTGTCTCTTGATCAATGAGTTTAAGCAGTTTTGTATTGATAGGACCTACTTTTATGAGCAAATTAGCATCCGTCAGGGCACGGTCGCGCAGCCGCGTGATGAATTCATCTTTGCGGTTTTGTTGGGCAATGTAGTAAAATGAAGCCGAGAAAGTCGCCAAAATCAACGCGATAATGGCCGTAAATTGGAGCGCTATTTTGGTCCTGATCTTCATGAAAACAGCCTACTGAAAGAAAGTCATCAACTACCTAGCTTAAGAGCTTGCCAACCAGATTTTTCAATTTAGGCAATGTAGAAGCCCCCTTGCCCGGCTCTACAATCTGCTTATTATATTCATACCACAATTCATCACCGGGGTTGAAATACAGACCGTTACGTTTGGGTTTTTGCGCCGAAGCAGCATCAGAGAGCCAATTGGGAGCATAAAGTACTTCCATCAAATGCGGTAACTCGTGCCAGGGATAAAACCGCAGCGATGATTTACCGCCGTCGACTACCCGTTTTATCTGCGCACTGCGCGTACGAAAGGATGCCGTTACGGTCGATTCTACCGTTCCCTGCGCGGTCACGTCCAAAATATGCAATTCAAAAGCGCGCTCTTTTCCGGAAGTTTCGTAAATGGCCTGTAACAGTTCCTGCGCAAAATAATGCCAATCGGTCAGGTTTTCCGGTTGTCCTTTTGACAGGCGCTCGGTTTGCCAATCCAACGTCAAAAAATCCTGATCGTCATCCAACATTATGCCGCCTGAAAGACGGGTTTTGGTCAATAATTTTTCCAGTTCAGCGCGCCATACTTTGTCCAAGTCGCCTTTCCATTGATAATCATCATTGTCCGTAAATCCCTCTGCTTCAATTTCATCCGGATCCAATTCATCGCGGTGCGTGTACGATAATTTCAAATCGACGTGCAAAAGTTCCGCAGCAGGAGAAAGTGTTAATGCATACTGATAGGAATACGGTGGCGGCAATTGGGCCGAAGTTTCAAAATGAATGGTCAGCTGACGAAACAATGACATTTTTCAGGGATTAATTGAATGAAGAATCGTCGCTATTTCAAGCCTTTACGACGATTGAGACCTTGCAAAGGTAGCCCGTTTATCTACTTTTCCCGTGGGAGTTTCGCTAAATTTTTCTATTGAGATCACTTGTTTGGGTATTTCATAAGGATTTAACAAAGAAGCCAAGCCTTTTTTCAGTGGCTCATTCTCAACTGATTCCGACGTTTCCAATACCAGAATCAATCGTTGACCCAGGCGCTCGTCGGGCATCCACCATGCAAAATACCGCTCCGAGCCTTTCCATACCTGCCCAAACGCTCTTTCTACTTTTTCCAGTTGAATTTTCACCCCGCCGCTGTTGATGATATTATCGGCACGGCCTATGATCTGAAAACGGCGCTCGTCCGTAAATTCAACCACGTCATTGGTTTGTATCCATTCGTTATTGGTTACGGCTCCGCAGATTCGCAGACAACCGCGCTCGTCCGTTTCGGTCTTTATGCCGGCCAGCAATTCATACGATCCATTAATGGTCGCTGTGCCGTTAAGTCGCTGCAAAGCTACGTGCGACACTGTTTCTGTCATTCCGTAGGTACTGAATACCGGCACATTTAATTGCCGAATTTGAGTTAACAAACTGCCCGTAACCGGCGCTCCTCCTACCAAAATCACTTTCAAAGTCTCAAGTTGCGACGTCGTCTGTTCCAGAATGGTTTGCAGTTGCAACGGAACAAAAGCCGCAAAATCAATTTTCAGAGCTTCAGGCAACACTGCAAAAGGTTGAGCCGCAGGCGGTACCACGTACATAATCATACCGATCTCCATGCCGCGCACAAGCATCATGGTGCCGGCAATATAAGCTGTGTTTAAGCACACAAGCGCCGTATTCTCTTCTTTCAACTCAAGCGCCCGGTGTGTCATGCGGGCGCTTGCCTGCATCTGAGTTCGCGTGAGAGTGATGGGTTTGGGCTGCCCCGTTGAGCCGGACGTATGAAGTATAAACGCCGTTTGTCCCTTAGCCCATTCACAGCAAAACTCCCACGCCTGCCGAAAATACGGATCATCAGGTGCGGGAGTTTGAAGAATCGTTTTGGGATTGATCTCGTAATACATCGTTCGTTTTAAACAATGACCGCAATCGCACCGGTAGAGGCATCAAAAGTTGTTTTATACGCCGTTAGCGGCTTAGTGGCCGGGCCTGTTTGAACGGCTCCTCTTTCTGTAAAAACCGAACCGTGATTCGGACACAAAAAAGTGCTGTTCGAGCTTACATAGTTAACGGCCGTTCCTTCGTGGGTACAAGTCTGAGAAACTGCAATATACGCTCCCTGCAACGTGTGTGCAATAATGATTCCTTTGTAACGTATGTATCCGCCGGCGGTACGCAGCGCGGTATAATTTGCATCGTTAACATTGATCGTAAAATCACCCGTTGGGGTTTCATCCACCGGTGTTGGATCATCCTTACCTCCCGTACTGCATCCTGACAAACACTGCTGTAATACAATGGCACCTACACTTATCCCAACCAATTTAAAAAATTCCTTACGGTCCATCGTAACTGAGTTTTCTTTCGTAATCATGTGTCAATGAGGTTTATAAATTCACTGTTTACTTACTGAAAATAGCTTTTTCTTGGTTTTGGAGCACTTGGCAATTACTTATTTCCAATAAAAACCGGTATTATTTCAACAAGCGAGAGTTTGTTTTCTTAAATTTATCCACTAATTCCCTATGGAAACGTAAGGCTACAAAAAAGATTGTGAAAATGAAAAAATTGATTGGCTTGTGCTGTTGTTTGTCGTTATGGAACATTATTTATGCCCAAAACTTCTCTTCTACCAATTTACCGATCGTTGTTATAGATACCGAAGGACGTACCATTGTTGATGAGCCTAAAACCACCGTCAAGATGAAGATTATCTACAACGGGGCTACTAAAACTACTTCCCTCACCGACGCACCCAATGTGTATGATGGTTTTGCAGGGATTGAATATCGCGGTTCTTCTTCGCAACAGTTTCCAAAAAAATCATACGGTTTTGAATTACGGGACGAAAAAGGGGAAAACAAAGAAGTAGCCCTTTTTGGGATGCCCAAAAACGAAGATTGGATATTGTTTGCCTCCTACAACGAAAAAAGCCTCATGCACAACGTTTTGGCCAT
Source organism: Runella sp. (assembly GCF_965279615.1). Taxonomy (NCBI): domain Bacteria; kingdom Pseudomonadati; phylum Bacteroidota; class Cytophagia; order Cytophagales; family Spirosomataceae; genus Runella; species Runella sp. The sequence goes on from NZ_OZ257252.1 coordinate 3,649,089, forward strand.
GAAAATGGCCAACGACTTAGGCATGTACGCCAGCCGAACCCAATACGTAGAAGTGGTCGTGAACGGCAAATACGAAGGCGTGTATGTGTTGATGGAAAAGATAAAACGCAGTAACGGGCGACTTGGAATCACCAAAATGGCCAACACAGATAACACCGGTGATGCCGTTACGGGCGGATATATCTTTAAAATAGACAAAACTACGGGAGGAAGTGCCGGTTGGTATTCTAAAATTCCTCCTTTAAAATCCTCGCGCGGTCAGCGAACTTATTATTTATATGACTATCCGAAGTTTGATGAAATGACGAGCCAACAGAAGCTCTATCTTCAAAACTATGTTGAGACTGCCGAAGCTACGCTTAACGGTTCAACATTTCGTGATTCGGTCAATGGCTACCGGCGCTATTTTGATCCGCTTTCATTTGCGCAGATGTTTCTGGTCAATGAAACTTCTAAAAACGTGGATGGGTACCGTATCAGTACATTTTTTAATAAGGAACGGGACAGCAAAAAAGGAAAAATAAAAGCCGGACCCGCTTGGGATTATGACTTGGCTTTTGGCAATGTCGAATACTGTGAAGGTGTTCAAACCTATGGTTGGGCTTATCTTTTCGGCGACGTATGCCCGGATGATGGTTGGCAAATGCCCTTTCAATGGAAGCGAATGCTCGAAGACCCTTATTTTGTCAGCAACGTCAACAGTGAGTACAAACGCATGCGCGCCGGGCCTTGGAAAACTGAGCGTCTAAATGCCTATATCGACTCATTATCCACGACTTTACAGCAAGCACAATACCGAAATTTTCAACGTTGGCTCATTTTAGGAATCTATGTTTGGCCTAATCCTCGCCCGATTGCCTCCAGTTGGGTAGGCGAAATCATTGAGTTGAAAAATTGGCTGGCGCAACGTCTGACCTGGTTGGATGCTTCTATGCCCGGCACTTTGACCGCCACAGAGCCCGGCATCGCAACCGAAACTACCGTTGAAATAGCCCCAAACCCTTTTTCAGAACAAGCCCGAGTGGTGGTGAAAACACCGCGTCCGATGGAAATTTTGACGGAAGTTTTTGATATAAACGGTAAGCTGCTTGACACCAAACTGCATTTTCTGGAACATACTGTCAACGAAATTTACCTACCGGTTGCAGGGCCATCGGGCATGTATATTTTACGCGTTCATACTCCTAAGGAAGTGATTCAGAAAAAAATGATGAAACGGTGATTCATTAGTCAATGATGGCATAGTAAGGAATGGTTTCCAGCAGGAATGCCTGTCCTTCTTTTACTTCAAACACAAAGTACTCCAACCCATTGCTTATCAATACATAACGGGCTTTCAGGATGGAATTATAGCGAATCGCCTGTTCAAACACTAAGTCGGTCAATGAAATATGGGGCGCCTTGCACTCAACCAGTAAAAAGGGCAGTCCCTCCCGATCATAGATCAGGATATCGGTGCGTTTAGCCAATTGATGATAGCTCAATCCGCTTTCGGTCCGAATGAGCGCTTTCGGAAATCGGTGCTCTCCCATCAGCCAATGCAGCACATGTTGACGCACCCATTCTTCGGGCGTGATCATAATGTACTTACGACGTATGATGTCGAAAATGTATGGTTTTCCGCCAATTTTTGTAACTTTGTACTCAAAGGCGGGCAAGTTTAATTGTACCATCTTCTGCGGGGATTTGTAAGGGCGTTGATTCTTACAAATCTTTTTTTTAACCTATTCCTCCCAAAAATCAACAACAAAAATAATGAAAACCAAAGAAGAAATCGTAGAAAATTGGCTGCCCCGCTATACGGGTACCCCGCTTGAATCTTTCGGAGAATACATCCTGTTGACCAATTTCATCAATTACGTACAGATGTTTTCCGAGAAGTATAGCGTAGAAATTCAGGGGAAAAGTCGCGCGATGCAAACGGCTACGGCCAATAATATCACCATCATTAATTTCGGCATGGGAAGCGCCATGGCGGCCACGGTCATGGACCTGTTGTCGGCCGTAAACCCTAAAGCCGTTTTGTTTTTAGGAAAATGCGGGGGATTAAAAAAGACCCAGATCGGCGATCTGGTGCTTCCTATTGCTGCCATTCGCGGCGAAGGAACCAGCAATGATTATATGCGGCCCGAAATCCCTGCGCTCCCGTCGTTTCGGTTGCAACGGGCGGTCTCTTCCGTAATAAAACAACACGAACTGGATTATTGGACAGGTACTGTATACACGACCAATCGCCGTATTTGGGAACATGACGAAGTATTCAAAGATTACTTACGCGAAATCCGCACGATGGCCATCGACATGGAAACGGCCACTATCTTTACGGTTGGTTTCGTCAATCAAATACCGCACGGAGCATTGTTGTTGGTATCTGATAACCCTCTGGTGCCGGAGGGAGTAAAAACCGAGGAAAGCGACAAGAAAGTAACGTCTCTATTTGTAGAACGCCATTTGCAAATAGGCATTGATTCACTCATCGAGTTGGCCAATTCGGGTGAATCGGTAAAACACTTGCGCTTCGAATAACAAATCTGTTACGTCATTAATACAAAAGCGCAGCCGGCATACCGACTGCGCTTTTATCTTTTATCTATAGAATCTTAATTGCAATAATCACTGATTACTTTGTAAGCCTGCGTATAACCCAACTCACCTGCTTTCGAAAGATCCATGCAACCGCCGTTCTCATCGCCGAGGCTATGCTTGATCAAGCCGCGCACATAATAAGCTTCGGCATATTTAGGATTCAGTTTGACAGCACTTGAACAATCCAGCACCGCACCGCGTTGATCTCCCATCGCTGACTTTACCATTCCACGCGTAAAATACGCTTCGTAGTAAGTGGGGTTTAATTCAATGGCTCTGTTCAGGTCAATGATCGCTCCTTTAGCATCTCCCTGCTTATTTTTGCCAACTCCTCTTACAAATAATGCTTCTGAACGCTCGGACGAGAGCTCGTTGATTTTGTTACGTTCCTGCACTGCCCCTCTCAAATCATCTAAAATAGTACGCGTAATTTTTCCTGCGTATACCACTTTCGCATCTGTTGGCGTATTATTGATATCAACAGCTTTGTTTAAATCGGTGATCGCTTCACGTTGACTGCCTAATTTACTTTTGCAAAATCCGCGTCCGTAATAAGCTCGGTGGTTTTGTGGGTCGAGCGTAATGGCTTGGTCAAAATCAGCAATGGCCTCTTCGTATTTTTCCAGTTTACTTCTGGAAAACCCTCTGCTGTAAAATGATTCTGAATCATCGGGCTTCAGTTCGATTGCCTTGGAATAATCAGCCACGGCCCCGTTAAAATCATTCAATTTAAGGCGCGAATACCCTCTTCCTGCGTAAGCGGAAGCGCTTTTAGGTGTCAGATCAATGACTCTCGAATAGTCAGCCAGAGCACTGGTAAAATCGTCGAGTTTAAGTTTTACGTTTCCTCGCGTATAGAGCGCTCCGGCATTGTTTGGTTCCAACTCAACCGTACGATTCAAATCCTGCAATGCTCCTCTGAAATTTTCAAGACGGGCGCGGTTAATGCCTCGTTGCAAATATCCCTGAGAGTCATCCGGATTGAGTTCAATAGACCGTGAAAAATCCTGAATGGCCGAACGATAATCGTCTTGTTTCGCCTTGCTGATGCCACGGTATAAATAGGCGTCCGAATACTTAGGATTAAGTTCAATAGAACGGTCAAAATCTAAAATAGCGCCACGGTTATCTTTCAAATTGGCTTTGGCCATGGCACGGTTATAATAGCTCGGCGCGTTTTCGGGGCTCATCGTAATGGCTACGTTGAAAGCCTGCAATGCCGCCATAAAATCTCCCGCTTTGCTCTTATTCACTCCTTCTTCAAAATACTCCGCAGCGGTTTTTTGAGCTTTCAACACAGTAGGCATTGCCAAAAAGGTGGCAAAAACAAATAATAAAAAAGTGTATTTCTTCATTACACAAACAGGAAAATAGTAGATGAACATGGGATTTAGCCGCCAAAACTACCTAATTTTAAACGGCTTGCCAACTTGCCGGTAAAATTATTTTACGATAAACGACATACTAACCAATCCAATATCCTATTCCGAAAAGCACTACAAAAACAAGCGTTGACAAAGCCATCTGCTTTAAATAGGGGTCCAATTCGCGCGGGTTTTTCAAACGGCTTACCGCTAATCCATTACGAATGAATAACGGAAAACTCAGCACAAAAAGCCATTGAGATAAAGTTCCGGAGTGAATAAGTAAATACAAAATACTGCAGACCATTCCTATACCCAGCAAAAGCCAATGGTAAACAATCGCACGCTCGCGCCCGATTCGAACGGGCACTGAACGCTTGCCGGTCAATGTATCCGACTCAATGTCTCGAATATTATTGATGTTTAAGACCCCAACCGCGAATAAACCACAGCTTGTAGCAGGCAACAGCAATGTCCAATCTAACGTTTTGGTATGTAAATAATAAACACCCAATACACCAACCCAACCAAAAAAGATAAAGACGGATAAATCACCCAAACCCTCATAACCATAAGGGCGCTTGCCCGCTGTATAAGTGATGGCGGCAATGATAGATAACACTCCCAATCCCAAAAAAGCTGCAAACGTATGCCAAGTAGCGTCTTTGAGGGCTTCGTATAAAAGCCAAATGCCGCTTACTAACGACAGGAGTGAAAAAATAATGATGGCTTTTCGCATTGCTCCCGCAGAAATAGCTCCCGAATGCACCGCCCGCTGCGGCCCCTGACGGGCTTCGGTATCTTTTCCATTGACGGCGTCGCCGTAATCATTGGCAAAATTGGAAAGTACCTGCAAACAAATGGTAGTTACAACGGCCAAGATGGCAATGATCCAACTGAATTTTTCATGTGCTGCCGCCAAAAAACAGCCCATTAATATACTCGACAAGGCCAATGGCAACGTCCTCAAACGTGCCGCTTCAATCCAAGGTTTCATTCGTTTGTTCCTCTTTTTTACATCCGACGGCCCCAAAAGTGCCGTTTTATTTAATTTTAAAATCTTATTTATCAAACACTTACCAATTATCTCTTAACAATTCTGCTTCACTTTTTGGCGCGTTGTTCACAATTTCCTAATTTTGCACCGGCAAATCGGAACTACCAGCTCCTGCTGAATCCCCCAGGTCTTGACCGAAGCAAGGGTAGGTGGTCGTAGCGGTGAGATTCTCGGTTTGCCATTTTTTGTTTTTATACTATTCGAACGAATGAACGTCGGCGAGGCTTTGAGCCTCGCCGACGTTTTTTTAGGCCAAAGCCTCCCACAAAATCTCCACGGGATGCAAAGCTGTCTTTCCCGTACCATCGTGTATCTGATGACGACAACTTGTTCCCGGCGCCGCAATAAGTACTTCTTCGGGCTGATTGCGAACGGTTGGAAACAAGACCAATTCGCCGATTTTCATTGACAGATCGTAATGTTCTTTTTCGTATCCGAAACTTCCCGCCATACCGCAACATCCGCTTGGAATAAGGGTTACTTCGTAATTTTTGGGCAGCGAAAGCATTTTCTTCGTCGGTACCATTGAAGCAATTGCCTTCTGTTGACAGTGGCCGTGTAATTTTATCTTTTTAGCAACAGTCGTAAATTGCGCACTTGTAATGCGTTTGGCGTCCATTTCACGGGCAATGAATTCGTCGAACTGTAAGGCATTTTTAGCCAACTGTTGCGCGGCTTCCATCAACTCTTCGCTGACCAGATCGGGATATTCATCGCGAAAAGTTAAAATAGCTGACGGTTCAATTCCCACTAACGGTGTTTGATCGGTTATTAAATCTTTGAGCATTTGTACATTTTGCTCGGCAATTTTTTTAGCGTCTTTTAATAAGCCTTTCGACAACTGTGGACGAGCGCTAGGGGCATGGTCAGGGATGATAACCTCATAACCCAGTTTTTCTAAAAGCAGAATGGCTTTCTTGCCGATTTCTACGTCATTATAATTCGTAAATTCATCACAGAATAAATAAATCCGATTTTTTAGAGACGCCGCATCGGCGGACCGAACATTTTTCGGTTCTGTGGTGTGTTTTTTAAACCATGATTTCAAAGTAGTGCCGTGCAGCAACGGCATTGTCCGATCAGGATGAAAACCAACCACTTGATTGGCGATACGTCGCAGGGGAGCATTCTTGAAAATTAAATTATAAGCCCAAGGAACGTAGCTGGCAATGCCTGTCATTTTGGAGAAATTACCCACCAGCCACGACCGCATCGGAACGCCGTTGCTATCATAGTATTGCTGCAAAAACTCCATTTTCAGCTTTGCTACATCTACGTTGGAAGGGCACTCGCCTTTGCAACCTTTGCATGCCAAACACAGGTCATATACTTCTTTGACCTCCTTATGATCAAAACGATTAGCTTTGTCAGAACGGGTCAAAAATTCGCGCAATACATTGGCTCTTGCCCGCGTAGTATCTTTTTCGTTGCGCGTCGCCATAAAACTTGGGCACATCGTCCCGCCGCTGAGCTGCGTTTTCCGACAATCACCGGAACCGTTGCATTGCTCGGCGTGCTGCAATACATTTTGGTCAGGGTAACGAAAATAGGTTTTAAACTCGGGCGTTTGTTGGTCTGCTTCATACCGCAGGAAGGTATCCATCGGAGCTGTATCGACGATCTTGCCCGGGTTGAAGATAGTGTACGGGTCCCAAGTACGCTTGATTTCTTTAAACAATTCGTAGTTTTTGGCCCCCACCATCTGCGGAATAAACTCACCGCGCAAACGGCCGTCGCCATGCTCACCCGACAGCGAGCCGTCGTATTTCTTAACCAACGTTGCAATCTCTTCCGCGATCATCCGAAACTGCGCGTGCCCTTCTTTGGTTTTCAAATTTATAATAGGCCGCAGGTGAATCTCTCCCGAACCGGCGTGGGCATAATGCACAGCCGACATTCCGTTTTTGTGCAGAATCTCGTTAAAATCACGAATGTAAGCGGGTTGATCATAGACATCCACCGCCGTATCTTCAATAACGGCTACGGCTTTTTCGTCGCCCGGTAAGTTGGCCAAAAGCCCCAAACCTGCTTTACGGAGCGTCCATATTTTCTTTGTATCATCGGCGTGCAACAAAGGATAATGAAATCCGATGCCCTCACTTTTGAAATCTTTTATCAGTTCTGCCGCTACTTTTTCTACCTCTTCTTTGGTATTTTGTGATACATCAACCACCAAAATAATGGGAAAAGAGCCATCTGCTTTTCGCTGCACAAAGAAGGCATTTTTGCTTTGTTCCGGATTTTCAGCGGCACATTCCAGAATGTAATTATCAATTAATTCTACCGCCTGCGGCTTGTATTTAAGCGCCGTAATGGTAGAGCGTAGCGCCTCGTCAACTGTATTGAAATGCGCACACACCAATCCCTGCGCTTTGGGTGGTGGCGGAATGATGTTCAATTTTATTTCGGTCAGGAAACAAAGTGTTCCTTCTGAACCTGCAATCAAACGGCACATGTTAAACTCAGGCCCTTCCTCCGTAAATGGTTGACAATCCAACAACATATCCAGCGCATAGCCCGTATTCCGGCGCTCAATGGATTTCTTCGGAAAATTCTTCCGGATCTCGGCCTGATTTTCAGGATTGGAAAGGATTTCAAACGTTTTACGATATATCTCGGATTCTAAATCTGACTTTCTATCCGTCGGGATTGCAAATCCCGACGAGCCTCCCTCTCCTAACAGGGGGAGGGCCGGGGTGGGAGTTGACCCGAAGGTAACCTCGCTTCCATCAGCCAATAAAGCCTTTACTTCTAATAAATGCTCGCGCGTGGAACCATAAACAACCGAATTAGACCCACATGAATTATTTCCCACCATGCCGCCGATCATAGCCCGGTTGGCGGTTGAAGTTTCGGGGCCGAAGTATAGGCCGTATGGCTTGAGCGCCATATTAAGCTCATCACGTATCACGCCCGGCTGCACCCGCACCCAATGTTCTTCGGCATTGATTTCCAATATCTTAGTAAACGTACGCGACACATCCACTACAATGCCGTTTCCAACAACCTGCCCGGCCAACGATGTCCCGGCAGTACGCGGTATAAGTGAAGTGCGGTTTTCACGCGCAAAAGCGATCAACGTTTTAAGATCATCAATGTCTTTTGGAATAGCCACGGCCTGTGGCATTTCGCGGTACGCCGACGCATCAGTGGCGTAGAGCGTTCGCATGGTACTGTCGTAGTAAAGTTCGCCTTTGAGGCGTTGAGCTAATTCAGCAAGTGGTAGGTTAATCATTGGTAAGCTTTCGAAAATCAGCGAAAGCACAAATTTACGACCTCTCCCTTTGTTATGCTAATTTGATTTTAGAAGGGCCCGATCGCCACGCTCAACGCAACAGGCAGTAAAAAATAAAAGCTCCGCTTTGTAGAGAGCGGAGCTTTTGCAAAAACAGATATAACACATAAACGACCAACAGGCTCAAATAGTTTTAGGCTTGAAAAATAGTCTCGTAATTTTTCATTTTTATTAACGCTACTGACATATTATCGAAAAATCGATAGTTATTCCCTCTTTTCGGGTCAAGTGGTCCATTTTGTTTTTCAATGTCCGTTAACCGCTTGGTCGGGAGAAATAGCTGGTTTGACGATTAGGGGCGGATTTTTATTTAATATACTTCAGTTTTGAGCATCCATTTTCACTTACAATTTACCTCAGCTATGAAAACACTTTTAAGCTTTCTTTTTTCATTTTTTGTACTATCTGCCATTGCCCAAACAGAACTGACCGTTGGAGTTCATTCGGGGATGGAGCTGTTTGCGGTCATTCATTGCATGGCAGGTAAAACCAATACGACGCCTTCTCAGTACGCTACCGATGTCAAAACCTATTTTAAGCCTTACGAAAATCATCCCGCCGTAGTAGCCGCACGAAATCGCAGTTGGTATTATTATGACATTCATGAATTGGGATTTGCGTTGGGGAAGTTACCCGACAATCCTGTCATTCAGCATGTACCTGCCGTTTGGGAAAGAGTCATGAAAAGCCGTGACAGCGTTCGTATTTTCATGGAGCAAGCGCTTGACTTTTACCGAAAATCAAATTTTCAGCAATTTTATGATACGCACAGAGATCAATATGCCGCGTGGGGGCAGCCCATTCGCGAAGCGATTCAGAAAGACCAAATCATTGAGAAACTGGAAGCTTTTTACGGCAAACGAAAATCAGTGAAATGGTACATTGCGTTGGATGTACTTAATGCCAATGGCGCTCATGCCGTGATCCCTAAAATGGTTAACCCGGCACTGGAGGGAATGATCATTTACCAACAGGGCTATTGGTCGGCCACAAAACCCGACGAGTATCCGCGTTATAAGATCACCAATTTTCTTAAGTACGATCTGACTTGGCACGAAGGCAGCCATGTATTGACCAACGATCTCCAAAAACAGTACAAAAAAGAAATCGAAGAACTCAGTCCACTCTGGGAACGCCTCGACGACGACGTCAAAGAATCTCTTCAACGACAGGTGAAAGAGTGGCCGCATTGCTTTGACGAAACTTTGGTACGCGCCATTTCGACAGCGTTACAGCATCAAAATTTATCTCCCGACAAATACGAGCGTGCGCTCTGCAAAGAGATCGCGCAGGGATTTGTGTATGTAAAAGATGTAGAAGAAATGTTGATCAATGAATACTTACCCAATCGTCAAAAATACGCCGATTTTGAAGCCTTTTTCCCGCAGATTTTGGCGAACTTGAAAAAGAGATATCTTGCAGAAAAGTAATAAACATGCCCCGCCAACGGAAAATCCTGCTTCATGTTCTTTTTTGGGCGATCTATTTTCTGACCACTAACCTGAAAGACGTTGCCGAACATTCCAACATGAGTTTTACATGGAGCTCGGTCATGCGGGAATTGTTGCATCCGCTCGGAATTTCACATTATCTGCGTACCTTTTTTACCACTTATTTGTGCCTTTTCAGCCTCAATTGGACATTCAACCAACGGCGTTATGGATTAGGGATAATCTTAATTTTGCTTATTTACATTCTTCACACCCTGATCCGTTTTGGGGTGGAAGAAGTTATTTTACCTCAAACCATCGGGGTTAGGAATTACCGAGTAGACATTCCGCCGCTGTATTATTTTACCGACAATCTCCGCAATTCGCTGTTGCCGGTTTTGATCAGTTTTGTTTTTAAAGCCATTGATGAATTTTTTATCCGCCAACAGGTCACGCAGGAAAAACAGGCGGCGGAATTGGCGTTTTTGAAAAGTCAAATCAATCCGCACTTTCTTTTCAATACCCTCAATAATATTTATTCACTTGTCTACAAAAAAGCAGATACCGCTCCCGATGCCGTGATGAAGCTTTCCGAAATGATGCGTTATATGCTTTATGAAAGTAACGAAGAAAAAGTAGATTTGAACAAGGAAATCAAGTACTTACAAAACTTTACAGCCTTACAAAGACTCCGTTATCATGGCCCTCAATTCATTGATTTTGACATATTGGGCCAAGTGGAAGGCCTGCGCATTGCGCCGCTTTTACTGATCGCTTTTGTAGAAAATGCCTTCAAACACGGAGAGGTTTCTGATGCTCAATTCCCGTTAAGCATTGTTATTATGGTCAATCAGCAAAATTTGCATCTGGAAGTCAGGAATCGAAAAAGTCGCCAAAACAAAGCCGAAGAAGGCGGTATTGGCTTGCAAAATGTCAAACGACGGTTAGATTTGTTGTATAAAGATCGGTACAGTCTCGACATCGAAGACGCTCTCGATCACTATCGTTGCGAATTGAATCTAATGTTATGACACTCCGTTGCCTTGTCCTTGATGATGAACCGCTTGCGCTGGATATTTTGGCCGATTATATCCGCAAAGTTCCGGGCTTAGAACTGGTCGCCACTTGCCACAAAGCTCTTGATGCGCTGGCGCTCATTCAACAGGATAAAATTGACTTGGCCTTTGTGGATATTCAAATGCCGGATTTGACGGGACTTCAATTTTTACGGGTTGTCAACGGGCGTTGCCAATCCATTTTGACCACTGCTTACCAACAATATGCGCTCGACGGTTATGAGTACGATGTAGTTGATTATTTGCTGAAACCCATTTCCTTCGAGCGATTTTTAACGGCGGTCCGGAAAGCGCAGACACGCTTCAATCCTAACTTACCTTTTCCCGTCAGCGAGAAAAGTGATACCCTGAAAACCGACACGAAATCGTCTGATTTTATCTTTGTGAAGACTGAATACAAGATCGTTAAAATTAACCTTTCGGATGTTTTACTGGTGGAAGGTTTGAAAGATTATGTCTCCATTTACACCGCAAACGAGCGAATTTTGAGTCTTCAAACCATGAAAAAAATGGAAGAGACACTGCCCGCGCCGCGCTTTTTTCGGGTACACAAATCATATATCGTGGCGTTGGAGAAAATCGAATCCATTGAGCGTCAACGTATTTACATTCAAAAGCATATCATTCCCGTTGGCGACAGTTATTTGAAGGAATTCTATCAGTTGATCGAAGGGAAATAATTGTGCAAATAGACTTTCCAAGTTTTAAAACATATTGAGGAGTAATAGTTTACCGGAAAAACTTGGAAAGTCTCATCTAATGTACCCGAAAATCTAAAATTTGGCACGGATTTACGCCTTCGCCTCAAATGCCTCTCTCAATTCTTCGCGGTCGTCAAAATGATGCTTGATGCCTTTGATCTCCTGATAGGTTTCGTGGCCTTTTCCCGCCACCAAAATAATATCGTGCGGCTGCGCCAATGACACCGCATAGCGAATGGCCTGACGACGATCTTCAATGACCTTCATTTTTTTATAATCTACGGGCGATATTCCTACTTCCATCTGCTCCAAAATCGCCATCGGTTCTTCGTTACGCGGATTATCAGAGGTTAGAATCACTTTACTACTCAACTCCCCGGCAATTCGTGCCATTTCAGGGCGTTTGGTTGCATCGCGATTGCCCCCACAACCCACCACCGTAATTACCTGTTGATCACCTTCCCGAAGTTCGCTGATGGTTTCCAACACATTTTGCAAGGCATCGGGTGTATGAGCGTAATCCACAATTCCGACCACGGCATCTGCACTTACCACTTGCTCAAAACGACCGGGTGGCGGTGTAATCGCCGACAACGCCGTGAGTACCTGCTCAACGTCTTCTCCCAACAACAAAGCCGCGCCATAAACACCTAACAGATTGTAAGCGTTGAACTTACCGATCAGTTTAAACCATACTTCTTTCCCATCAATCTCCATTTGAAGACCGAAAAGGCTATCTGCAAGAAGCTTACCTTTGAAAGTGGCAACGGTTTGGAGTGAATATGTTTCTTTGCGGGCCACTGTATTTTGTACCATCACGCCGCCACGGCGGTCGTCGATATTGACAAGCGCAAAAGCATATTTCGGCAATTGGTCAAAGAACCCTTTTTTGGCTTTGATGTAATTGTCAAACGTTTTGTGAAAGTCGAGGTGGTCATGGGTAATGTTAGTAAAAATCCCTCCCGAGAAAAGCAGCCCCGCAATGCGCTCCTGCACAACGGCGTGGGAGCTTACTTCCATAAAACAATGCGTACAACCGCGTCGAACCATTTCGGCCAACAATTCATTGATCTTGACCGAATCGGGAGTAGTATGGGTGGAAGCAATGACGTCGTCGTCAATCTGATTTTGCACCGTTGACAGCAACCCAACGCGGTAGCCCAATTGGCGGAACAATTTAAATAAGAGCGTCACGGTTGACGTCTTGCCGTTGGTGCCTGTTACTCCGACCAATTTAAGTTTTGAAGAAGGATTATCGTAAAATTTGGCCGCCATCAACCCCATCGTACGGGCCGAATCGGCCACATGAATGTAGGCGATGCCATCGTTCAGTTCGGAAGGAAGCTGTTCGCACAAAATGGCGGCAGCACCCATTTCCAACACTTTCGGAATGAACTGATGGCCATCCACCTGCGTACCTTTTTGGGCCACAAACAACGATCCACCGGCTACTTTCCGCGAATCAAATTCAATACTTTTTAATTCTATATCTGTATTTCCGATGATAGAAATGATCGGAACACCCGCCAATATCTCCTGAAGCGTCTTTGACATATAAAATTTACGTTCTTTTGTTTTGAGAAAACGAGGATTTAAGAATCCTCTTGGTTGGTTTTGAGAAACCAACCGCACTGATAACTTACTTCTCCTGCTGAATATTCTTCAATTCCAACGTGCTTTCTTTCCGTTCAAAAGCCATCATTTTATCCAATAACGTCTCAATGTTATCGGCAACAATGAGCAGATCACGGTTTTCAGGTTTAAGAAATCCTTCTTCCACCATTACTTCCATGTGGGCTAAAAGGTGATCGTAAAAACCGTTGTAATTAAGTACACCTACCGGCCCGTGGAATATCTTCAACTGCGCCCACGCCAAAATTTCAAACATTTCATCGAGTGTACCATAGCCGCCCGGCAAATTGATGACCCCATCCGAAAGTGACACCATCTTAGCTTTGCGCTCGTGCATGGTTTCCACAAAATGAATTTCGGTCAGCGTTTGGTGCGCTACTTCCAGTTTGGCCAAAAAATTAGGAATGATTCCCGTTACCTGCGCGCCGCCGGCCAATGTTCCGTCGGCTACGGCTCCCATTAGTCCCAAGTTTCCACCGCCATACACCAGATTAATGCCTCGTTTGGCCATTGCCAGACCCACTTCAGTAGCCAATTGGAGATATTCGGGACGCTTGCCCGCGTTGGAGCCACAATATACAACGATCGATTTCATGTTCGGAAAATAAGCTTTTGGGCGCAAATATCGGGAACGAATTTGACCAATGCTAACGACAGTCATTGCCAAAAGGAACGAATAATCTATTTTTGTTGTGAATCGATACATATAGATTTTAACAAAAGCATGAAAGAGCTGAAAGCAATCATCAACGCTTACAACCTCCTCAACCCCGAAAAAACCAAAGCGGCCATTGCCACCGTGGTACGTGTGGAAGGTTCCTCGTACCGCCGCACAGGAGCGCGCATGCTTGTTACAGACGATGGCATATGGGTGGGTGGAATCAGCGGCGGTTGCCTGGAAGGTGATGCGCTCAAACGCGCCCGATTGGCCATGGCCAAGGCTCAACCCAGCTTAGTAACCTATGATACAACCGAAGACGACCAACATCAGATCGGCGTAGGATTGGGCTGTCACGGAGTGATTGATGTACTGCTTTCTCCATTGGAAATCGGCAATCCCAACAATGCTGTCGAAATCCTGAAAAGCTGCAGGGCCGAACGCCGGCAAACGCATATTTTATTGACCATCATCGGCTTGGAAGATGAATATAATGGCTTAAGAGCGGGTAATATGCTTCGTTATACCGGGCAGGAAAGCCTGAATGTGTTTGAAGATGCGGAGTTGGAGGCAAAAATTGAAAAGAGTATTCAGAATTTTACCCAAAAAGGACGCTCAAGACCGGCAACGTTTGAACTTTCGGACGGGCGTGAATTGGAAATTTTTATCGAGATCCTTCCGCCTGAAGTTCATCTCGTATTAATGGGGCATCAATACGATGTGCTCCCCCTCACTCGGCTGGTCAAAGAGATCGGGTGGCGAGCTACGGTGGTGGCCAATCCGCAAAAAATCATGCAAAAGTTGAGTGCTGTTGCCGATGAAATCGTTACTCCCGCCGACTTCGAAACCATTTTAATTGATGAACATACCGCCATTATTTTAATGTCACATGATTTCAAAACCGATAAGTATAATTTACCGAAAGTACTCAAAACAAAGGCTGCCTATATTGGTATGTTGGGTCCGCGCGTCCGCTCCGAAAAAATACTGGATGAACTTTCGCAGGAAGGAATTGAAATTTCACAAACAGACTTAGAACGCATCCACGCGCCCGTCGGTCTGGACATAGGCGCTATTTCACCCGAAGAAATTGCGCTTTCTATCATCGCCGAAATTCGGGCCGTATTTTCCGACCGCAATGGCGCCGCCCTGCGCCTGCGTACTACTCCCATTCACGAAAGAGATTGATCTTATGGAATTAACTCCCGTTGCCGAAGCAACCCGCATCATTTTAGAAAACAGTATCGACTACGGTACCGAACATATACCTTTCACTGACGCCAACCGACGGGTGTTGGCAGAACCACTTGTAGCTGACCGCGATTTCCCTCCCTTTGACCGCGTCACGATGGATGGCATTGCCATTCAGTGGCAGAGTTATGTAAATGGTCAACGGGATTTTCGAATCGAAAGCACTCAAACCGCCGGCGAGTCGCAGCATACCCTCTCCGACCCCACTGCCTGCATTGAGGTCATGACGGGTGCCATGTTGCCCATCAATACCAACTTGGTCATTCGGTACGAAGATCTTACGATCAAAAATGGCACAGCTCATCTTACCACTACTGTAAAGGAAGGGCAAAATGTGCATTACCAAGGAGAAGACCGCAAAGCAGGCGCACCTATCCTGCCACCTTATACGCTTTTGGGTCCGCCGGCCATTGCGATCGCCGCCGGTATCGGGGCGGCTCAGGTACCTGTCAGAAAACTGCCTTCCGTTGTCATTATTACGTCGGGCGACGAATTGGTGGCGGTGGAGCAAACGCCCCTTCCCCATCAAATTCGCAGTTCGAACATTCACTGCATTGCTACGCTGTTGAAAGAGTATCAGATCACCGCCGATTTTATCCATATTCATGATGATTTGTCTGCCACTCAACAAGTCATTCGAAAGGCGCTGACACAATACGATGTACTGATCCTGTGCGGCGGAGTATCGCAGGGCAAGAAAGATTACATCCCCAAAGCCCTGGAAGCCGAAGGCGTTGAAAAATATTTTCATAAGCTGAGTCAGCAACCCGGCAAACCGTTTTGGTTTGGCCGAAAAGGCAACAACGTCGTTTTTGCACTGCCCGGCAATCCCGTTTCGTCCTTTCTGTGCGCCCGACGGTATTTTATTCCTTGGCTGCGCAAGTCATTGGGAATAGCCCCAATGGACAACGGCTATGCCTCTCTTAGTGACGATTACGTATATAATTCGCCACTTACATACTTCCTTCAGGTACAGATTTATTTGGAAGGAGCAACATTAATGGCACGCCCATTGACGGGTCATGGCTCAGGAGATTTTGTTAACCTAACTGATACTCAAGGCTTTTTAGAATTACCTCAAGAAAGAAATGAGTTTCGTAAAGGAGAAATATTCCCAATATGGCGATATGACTATTGAATATGATTTTTAATAGATACCATTGGATAAATAATTCAAAAAAAGTCTCCTGAAAATTTTGCGGGGTCAAATTCTTTGTTTACAATTGTAAACAAATCCTCCTAATTGTTCAATTACAGTCATGAAAGTTCGAGTAAAAAAATCAAGAAAAATTTTTCGTATAAATTTTCGACGAACCTAAAACTGTAAGTCTTTAGCGTAACCCACTAAGGGCAAATTTGTTAACGATTTCTTAATATCACGTCGCGATTATATTTTTCAAATTTCCTCTCTGCCTACGAAGCAAGTCGAGTTGTAGAGAGACAGGAAAGATTCGTATTTTCGCAAACTATACCTAACGTTTTGAGAAGTACCCGGAATAAATACCATTCCCGCAGGATTGCTGTATATTTTTTGAAAGAGTAAAAACAAGGTATTGAAACCCCATATAATTATTTAACTCTATGTATGTTATAAAACGTGATGGCCGCCGTGAATCGGTCAAGTTTGACAAAATCACCTCACGCATCGAAAAGCTGTGCTATGGTTTAGACGCTCTCTACGTTCAACCGATTGAAGTAGCCAAAAAAGTAGTTGCCGGTATCTACGATGGCGTCACAACCGCAGAGCTGGATGTTCTGGCTGCTGAAACGGCCGCTTCCATGACCACCAAGCACCCGGACTATGCAATTCTGGCAGCCCGTATCGCTATTTCAAACCTACACAAAAACACGCTGAAATCATTTTCAGCGACCATGAAGCAGCTTTATACGTACACTGATCCTAAAACGGGAGAAAATGCCTCGCTTATTTCGAAAGAAGCACACGATATTATTCGTAAACACGCTGCATTATTAGATTCGACAATTATCTACGACCGTGACTACGGTTACGATTATTTTGGTTATAAAACACTTGAAAAATCATACTTACTAAAAGTGAACGGTAAAATTGCCGAGCGCCCTCAGCACATGCTGATGCGCGTGGCTGTTGGTATTCACTTAGACGATATTGATTCCGTTATTGAGACGTATAACCTCCTTTCGGAACGTTGGTTTACACACGCTACTCCTACGCTTTTCAACGCCGGTACTCCTAAGCCTCAAATGTCGAGCTGCTTCCTGCTGACGATGAAAGACGATAGCATCGACGGAATCTATGATACGCTTAAACAATGTGCGTTGATCTCACAATCGGCGGGCGGCATTGGCTTGAGCATTCATAATATTCGCGCCACGGGTAGCTACATCAAAGGTACCAACGGTACTTCCAACGGTATTGTGCCGATGCTGCGCGTATTTAACGATACCGCTCGCTACGTAGATCAGGGAGGCGGCAAGCGTAAAGGTTCTTTCGCTATCTATTTGGAGCCTTGGCATGCTGATATTTTTGAGTTTTTGGACTTGAAGCGTAACCACGGCAAAGAAGAACTTCGTGCCCGTGACTTATTCTACGCTATGTGGATTCCTGATTTGTTCATGAAACGCGTAGAAGCCAATGATACTTGGTCATTGCTGTGTCCGCACGAGTGTCCGGGATTAGCGGATACTTACGGCGATGAATTTGAGCAATTGTACGAAAAATACGAGCGTGAAGGAAAAGCGCGCAAAACCATCAAAGCGCAAGATCTTTGGTTTGCCATTATGGAGTCCCAAATCGAAACCGGAACGCCGTACATGCTTTACAAAGACCACGCCAACCGTAAATCAAACCAGAAGAATTTGGGTACCATCAAGTCGTCGAACTTATGTACCGAAATCATGGAATATACCTCTCCTGACGAAGTGGCAGTTTGTAACCTGGCCTCGCTTTCATTGCCTAAATTTGTGGAGCAGGGAACCGACGGATTTTTCCATTTCAACCACGAGAAACTTTTCGACATCACGAAAGTGGTTACGAAAAACCTTAATAAGATCATTGATCTCAATTACTATCCTGTTCCGGAAGCAGAACGCAGCAACAAGCGTCACCGCCCCATCGGGATTGGTATTCAGGGACTTGCCGATGCATTTTTGATGATGCGCATGCCTTTCGAATCGGAAGAAGCACGTCGTCTCAACGAAGATATTCATGAAACTATCTACTGCGGTGCCATGACCGCTTCAATGGAATTGGCAAAAACACAGGGACCGTACGAAACATGGAAAGGTTCACCGATCTCACAGGGTATATTCCAATTTGACATGTGGAACACCAATCCTAAGAGCGGACGTTGGAACTGGGAACAATTGCGCAAGGATGTGGTGAAATTCGGCGTACGCAATTCACTTCTTTTGGCGCCAATGCCGACGGCTTCGACCAGCCAGATTTTAGGAAATAACGAGTGTTTTGAGCCGTTCACTTCCAATCTTTACGTTCGTCGAGTGTTGTCGGGCGAGTTTATTGTGGTAAACAAGTACCTTTTGAAGGATCTGGTGAAAGAGAATTTGTGGAATGACTCCATGAAAAATAAACTCATGGCTCACAACGGTTCGGTACAAAAAATTGACGAAGTGCCTTCGCATCTCAAAGAACTGTACAAAACGGCGTGGGAGATCAAACAAAAGACCATTGTAGACATGGCTGCCGACAGAGGGGCTTACATCTGTCAGTCTCAGTCACTGAATATTTTCATGGACAATGCCAACTACGGCAAATTGACATCCATGCACTTCTACGCTTGGAAAAAAGGACTCAAAACGGGTATGTATTACCTGCGTACACAAGCAGCTGTTGATGCAGTTAAGATCACGGTAGAGAAAAACGCGGAAGCTATTCTTGAGCCGGTTACTACGACAGTTGCCGAAAAAGAGTTGAACTACGAAAAGTACGCTCAGGAGCATGCGCCTCAAGCCGCCGCCCGCGACAGTCAGTCTGATACTCAGTACGCACTTGATCAACCAAATCAAGGTCCTGAAGGCGAGAAGTAATTCGTGTTCACAATAGCATCTCGGCAGGTAATCAATCGTTGTATCTTTTACACAGTTGATTACCTGCTATTATTTTTACGTATCTTTGCGTCCTAAAAAAACGCTCGCTTTAGCACCCAAAAGTTATGTTTGGAGATATGATGGGAATGCTTGGAAAAGTTAAAGAATTCCAAGCCAAAATGAAGGAAGCTCAGGAAAGTCTTGGGCATTTGACCGAGTCGGCCGAATCAGGTGCAGGACTCGTAAAAGTAACAGTGAACGGTCTTAAAAAGGTAACAAGCCTCAGTATTGATCCCGAACTTATCAAACCTGAAGACCGCGAAATGTTGCAGGATTTGATTGCAGCGGCGATCAATAAGGCTATGGAAAAAATTGAGGATCAGATCAAAGCACACATTCAACAATCTACCGAAGGAGTTTTACCAAACATTCCCGGGCTGGATTTGAGTAAGTTCATGAAGTAAATGTCGGTAGATAAAGTTGCCATTGTTATTCTTAACTATAACGGGAGAAACTTTCTGGAGAAGTTTCTCCCGTCTGTTATTAAATACTCCGAATCTGCCGCTGTTTATGTGGCCGACAGCGCCTCTACTGATGGCTCAGTGGCATGGGTAAAGAGCCACTTTCCTACAATAAAAACGATTGTTTTACCCAAAAACTACGGATATGCGGGAGGTTATAATCAAGCACTGAAAGAAGTTTCTGCCGAGTATTATATCCTGCTCAACTCAGATGTTGAGGTTACTCCACATTGGTTAAGCCCCATCATTAAACTGATGGATAATAATCCCAAAATCGCAGCCTGTCAACCTAAATTGTTGGCCTACCACGACAAAACTCAATTTGAGTACGCAGGTGCTTCAGGAGGCTATATTGACTGGTTGGGATATACTTATTGTCGCGGTCGTATATTTTACCACAACGAGGTAGATAAGGGCCAATATGACACGGCCGTTCCTATCTTCTGGGCCTCCGGTGCGGCCTTGGTCATTCGCAGGAATCTTTTCCACGAAATGGGCGGATTTGATGCGGATTTCTTTGCTCACATGGAAGAGATCGATCTTTGCTGGCGATTGCATTCGGCAGGATATCAAATATATTGCTGTCCTCAATCAGTCGTGTATCATGTAGGTGGCGGTACACTTCCTCCTTCCAGTCCTTTCAAGACGTACCTCAATTATCGGAACAGTCTGGCAATGCTTTACAAGAATTTACCGGGGCATCGCAAGTGGTTTATCATCATTTTGAGGCTTATTTTAGACGGCGTTTCGTCGGTACGCTACTTGCCCAAGAGACAATGGAAAGATATATGGGCTATTGTGAGAGCTCATTTTGCATTTTATGGGTGGATTTTTGGCGAACTTCCCCGGAAACGGGACCGAATCCAGCAGGAAATAGTACAAATAAAAAGCCATGAATCGCTGCCAATTTCTTCCAAGAGCATCATTTGGGCATATTTTGTAAAAGGCTGCAAAACCTTCGACTCATTTTCAAGACTTTAATCAAAAAAATTACTTGTTTTATATTCTACCGAAAACCCGATAAAATCCTTTAATTTTGCGGCTCATATAATTTTAGTCACTCTGCGAAAGCAAACAACATGGCATTATTTGATTTTTTAACGAGCGAGATTGCGATTGATTTAGGTACGGCGAATACGCTGATTATTCACAAAGACAAAATCGTTGTGGACGAGCCTTCAATCATTGCTTTGGACAAGAATAACGGGAAGGTGTTGGCGATTGGTCACAAAGCAATGCAAATGCACGAAAAGACCAATGAAAATATAAAAACCATACGCCCGTTAAAAGACGGTGTTATTGCCGACTTTACCGCTGCGGAATTAATGATCAGAGGGATGATCAAAATGATCACGCCCAACAATCGCTTCTTTACGCCTTCACACCGAATGGTCATTTGTATCCCATCGGGTATTACAGAAGTAGAAAAACGGGCCGTAAAAGATTCTGCAGAGCATGCAGGCGCGAAGGAAGTTTATATGGTACATGAACCTATTGCCGCTTCTATCGGTATTGGCATTGATATTACACAGCCCAACGGCACCATGATCGTGGACATTGGCGGTGGGACGACCGAGATCGCCGTTATTGCGCTTTCCGGTATTGTTTGTGAGCAATCCATTCGTATTGCGGGTGATGTTTTCACGAAGGATATCGTGGATTATATGCGTCGTGAGCATAACCTGTTGATCGGAGAACGTTCAGCTGAGCAAATCAAAATTGAAGTGGGTTCTGCTCTTCCTGAACTGGATAATCCACCGGCAGATTTTGAAATTCGGGGACGTGACTTAATGACAGGTATTCCGAAAGAGATCAAAGTTACTTACAGCGAGATCGCGTATGCGTTGGACAAATCGATTTCCAAAATCGAAGAAGCTGTTATGAAAGCCCTTGAAATCTCTCCTCCGGAGCTTTCGGCCGATATTTACACCAACGGTATTCATTTAACAGGTGGTGGTGCTCTTTTGCACGGTTTGGACAAACGGTTGGCAACCAAAACAAAACTGCCGATCCACGTGGCTGATGATCCTCTCAAAGCTGTCGTAAAAGGAACGGGTGAGATCCTGAAAAATCTGGAATTATATAAGTCTGTATTAATCCAATAGAAGCGGGAAACCGGGAGTGAGGAGTGAGTTTTTCCATTCTCACTCCTCATTCCTACCTTCTCACTCCTGCGTAAAAATGCTCCAACTTTTTCAGTTTATTGGCCGCAATCGAAACTTTATCCTCTTTGTTTTGCTTGAGGTGTTTAGTTTTTGGTTGCTCGTCAATAACAATAATTATTGGAGTGTAGAATACTTCAACACTGCCAACTCTCTCAATGCAAGGGCATTGGAAGCATCAAACACCCTACGGGAATATACCGGCCTAAGGCAGGTAAACGCTGCTTTGGCCGAAGAGAATAGGCGCCTGCACGAACAACTGATAGCACTGCAACAGCAAAATCCCGCCAATGCTCCCACCGGTTACAAAGCCGATTCCGCTTTTGCCACTCGTTATAAATTCGTGACGATCGCTAAAGTAATTGACAACAGTATTCACCGCGCCGACAATTACCTGACCATTGACAAGGGTTATGCCGACGGCGTAAAAGTAGGTATGGGTGTTATTTCATCTACGGGAGTCGTGGGGAAAGTAAAGACTTGTAACAAAAACTTTTCGGTCATTACGTCTATTCTTCATTCTCAGTACATGGTTTCCACCAAACTGATCCGAAGCGGTGAAAATGGCAATGCCGAGTGGGTGAACAACAGTCTTCCTTCCATCATACAGCTGAAAGATATTTCACGATATAAACCCGTCAGTAAAGGAGATACAGCCGTCACATCTGACTACAATGCTGTATTCCCACCGGGCGTGCCTATAGGATATGTCAAAAGTTTCAAAGTTGCACCTGATCAGGCATTTTTTGAAATCGACCTCCAGCTGGCGACCGACTTCTCTAAAGTCTCATATGTGTATTTGGTAAACAATAAGCTTCTGGATCAACAACAATCTCTTCAGGAAAGCCTTATTAATAAACGTAAATGAATCCAAACGAAATTTTTCGCAGTATCTTAAGATGGTTGATTTATGTGTTGCTTCATATTTTTGTAGCACGCCACTTGGTGCTGTTTGACTATGCGTTTTGCTTTATTTATGTAGGTGCCATTTTGTTCTTACCGCAGGAGATCAGTCTAACGGGTCTGCTGTTGATAGCGTTCGTTACGGGTGTCACTATTGATTCTTTTGATAATACGCTCGGCCTACACGCCGCAACCTCCGTTTTTTTGGCGTACCTGCGTCCTATTGTCATTCGCTACCAGTTTGCTCAAAAACTTTCGGAGGGGCGTCTGGAACTTTCATTGAACGAACTGGGGCTTCCTGCCTTTTTGTCTTATATTCTTTTATTGGTTTCCATTCACCACCTTTTATTGTTCTTTATTGAAGCAGGCAGCTTAAGTTTGTTCCCTTATACTCTTTTAAAAGTAGGTTGCAGTATTTTATTTACGACAGTAACCCTGTTGCTTACTCAGCTTTTTTCTCGTTGATAAAGAAAAAAAGTTCCCACTTCTGACATTTTGTCTAAAAATTAAAGTATTTAATTCCGTTGGAATAATTTTTGTCGTATATTATACCATACTAAGTATGGGTAAGTTCTTCCACAGCTAATCCTGAAAAAATAACCTTTCATAAAGGGTTTTTGTCGATTGGTGAAAGAAGAGTTGCGCGGAAGGTGGGTCGTTTGCTAAAATTCGTAAATTTACGGCAGCCATGTCAGTCATTATGTCAGAAGAAATCGAAGAAATCCCCTTAGCCTCCTCAGAGACGTCTTATAACGACACTGAGAAGAACGATATATTCAATCGTGAGTTTATGCCCCACATAAACTCCATGTACAACTTTGCCTTTAGGCTTACAATGGACGAAGATGATGCCAATGATCTCGTCCAGGATACCTATTTAAAAGCTTTTCGTTTTATTTCTTCTTTTGAACGGGGAACTAATGCCAAAGCGTGGTTGTTCAGAATCCTGAAAAACAGTTTTATTAATGATTATCGTAAACGGAGTAAAGAGCCGTCGAAGGTAGATTACCAGGAAGTAGAAACCACCTACAACTCGGAAGAAGCTGCCGAAGTCGATCATACTACCGACTTACGCGTCGAAACTGTTCAAGACATGATTGGCGATGAAGTAGCCACTGCGCTGAATTCATTGCCGGTTGATTTTCGTACGGTAATTATTCTTTGTGATATTGAAGGATTTACCTACGAAGAAATGGCTAAGATTCTGGATATTCCGATTGGTACTGTTCGCTCTCGTTTGCACCGCGCACGGAATCTCCTTAAAGACAAGCTCAAAGTGTATGCCTCTTCGATGGGGTATGACACAGATGAGGACTGATTTAGGGCTGTATTGAATGATATCCAACATTTTAAGCTATGTCTTTGAACTTTTTTTAATGAAAATTCATTCTAAGTAAAGACAACTTAATAGTAAGATTCAAAGAAAAAATTGAACCTTTGCAATGTTATTGGATATGCATTCGTCAGCCTCCGCCAGTGAGAATAGTGAAACGAGGAAGCCTCAAAAACAATACTGCGAACACCACGCAGAATGTCTGAAGAAAATTCAGTCGGTTTTAGATGGAGAAGCTTCAGAAGCCGAGAAGGAACACTTCAGGGAAAACATGGATGATTGCCTTCACTGCATCAAAATGTACCACCTCGAAAAGTGTGTTAAGGAAGCCCTTCAGGCGAAAGTCGACAAGCGATTATGCCCCGACAATCTCGTACAGGCAATCAAGACAAAATTAAACATTATCTCCTAAGTTTTGGAAGGAAAGCTCATCATCTTCTCTGCACCGTCCGGTTCCGGTAAAACGACCATCGTACGCCACTTACTCTCAAAGTACACTAATTTGGGTTTTTCTATTTCCGCCTGCACACGCGACCGTCGCGGTCGTAATGAAGTGCACGGAAAAGATTACTACTTTTTAAGCCCCGATGAGTTTAAGCAAAGAATCGACAATAATGAGTTTGTGGAATGGGAAGAAGTTTACCCGGGAGGGTATTATGGGACACTGAAATCCGAAATAGAACGTTTGTGGGCCGATGGCAAACATGTCATTTTTGATGTGGATGTAAAGGGAGGCCTCAAACTCAAAGAGTACTTTGGAGAACGCGCGCTTGCCATTTTCGTAAAGGCACCAAGCGAAGACGCCATTAAAGAGCGTCTTAAGATGCGAGGCACGGAAACCGAAGACAGCCTCTCTAAACGGCTTTTTAAAGTTAAATTCGAAATGTCATTTCAAGATCAATTTGATGTCATTTTGGTGAATGACAACCTTGACTCTGCACTCGCAAAAGCCGAAGAATTAGTAGAAAATTTTCTCGGCTGACCTTGCTCATCTCCTGATTTTAAAAACTTATTGATTCACCCGTAACGTTCGGTTGTTACTGTGTTTCAGAATCTATTGAAGTAATTTCATTTCCACATAAAAAGGGTTCCACTGATGGTGGGGCCCTTTTTTATTTTTTATTGTTTTTTTATAACTCACTCATTATCAATTACAAACAAGACAAGAAAAATATTGATTTTTATTATTCCGGGCAATTTCTATATGCCTGAAATCTAAAATAAGGCTTGCGTCGTTTATATGGTCGATTTTAATCAAGTATTCAAAAACCTTTAAAATTTCGTTATTCAATGGAAAAACACACCATTTTACCGGGCACCGGGAAAGGGTCGACCGTGCCGGCGATTCCTTCGGTGGAAAGACGTCTCTTTCTTCGGCACATGGGGCTCTTAACTGCTTCGGCAACTGCCCTTCTTGCCTCCTGCAGCAAAGGCCTTGACTTTACTCCCGGTGGCGCAGCCGTCAATCATTCATCTGCCAAGATCAATGCTGACGGCTCTATCGACCTTGGCTCCGGCGACGTTGGCATCTTGAATTATGCCTATGCGCTGGAACAATTGGAAACTGCTTTCTACATGACAGCAGTAGAAAAAACGAAGGGTTTATCGAGCAAAGACCTTATGGTACTTCAGGAACTTCGCGATCATGAGTTGGTTCACCGCGAATTTTTCCGGGCAGTATTAGGCGCTAATGCCATTCCTGATCTGGAGGTTGACTTTTCAGGAGTTGACTGGAATAATCGCAACGCGGTATTTGATCTTGCCAACAAATTTGAATCGACCGGCGTGGGGGCCTACAACGGCGCAGCTCGGTACATCCAAAATGTTGACGTGATCGGTATAGCCGGCAAGATCGTATCGGTTGAAGCAAGACATGCCTCCCTCACCGGGCACATGTTGCTTCCTAATTCTAAGTTTTCAATTGCGCATGAATTGATTGACTCCAATGGATTGGATGTGGCTTATAAACCCGCTGAAGTTCTTCCAAAGGTTCAACCTTTTCTTAAACAAAAATTGAGTGGAGCTAATTTACCAACTGCTTAAACCGGCGAACATCTATGAACTTATTCAACATATTGTCCGACATTGAAAAAATCGATGTGGATGCCAACGAGCGATATACTTTCACTCGTCGTAAAATGCTCAAAACCACTACCATCGCAGCTGCTGCAACTTCTACTCTTTTTGCGGGCGTTGTAAACAAGGCTTTTGCCGCAACGCCGGAAATCAATGAAGTACTGAATTTCGCGTTGTTATTAGAATATCTGGAAGCAGAATTTTATACAAAAGGTATCAATTCAGGCTTAAACTTCGGCATATCTAAAGGGCTGTTTGAAGAAATCGCCAAACATGAAAACCAACACGTTGCCCTGCTGAAGTCTGCATTGGGAGCCGCTGCCATCGCCAAACCTGTATTTGATTTTACGGCAAAAGGAGCTTTTCCCGATCCATTTACAAATTATCCCGTTTTCCTGACTTTAGCCCAGGCATTCGAAGATACAGGCGTACGAGCCTACAAAGGGCAAGCGCCTAAATTGGCAAGTAACCGCGATATTTTGGAAACTGCTTTGCGTATTCACTCCGTAGAAGCTCGTCACGCAGGAGAGATTCGATTGGTTCGTGAGCTGACCCCATACGCCAACGAAGGAAACAACGGATCAGGCAATGGTGGTGTTCCTGCGGCCGTTTATGCCGGAGAAAATAACATTTACCACATGAACGGAATTGATTTGATCTCACTTACTACGCCTAAATTTTTGGATAGTATGAGAGCAGAGAAAGTGGTACGTGAATCATTTGATGAGCCGCTCACCAAAGAACAGGTAACGGCGATTGCCATGCCATTTATCAAATCGATGTAATCATCGTTTCATCATACTTTAAAATGTTAAAAACCGGGCGATTGTCCGGTTTTTAACATTTTAACTAACATGGTGTTTCGCAAACAAATAAACCTAATTTATATTCTCTCAATTAATTCTTTTACTTGACGGATCTTACGACCCGCAATATGATCAATAATGGCCGCTGCATGTTCGCGGCCATTCTCAATAAATACTTTTTCGGTATGAATCCCCGCCACAACTGTGCCACATAAATAAAGACCGGGTACATTGGTTTCAAAGGTTTCAGGATCATAGATCGGTACCATACTCGGCTGAGTGAGCTCTATTCCGCAACGTTGAAGCAGAGCAGCATCCGGAATGTACCCAATCAACATCAACACAAAATCCGCTTCAAGCCATTCTGATTCTCCGGTCTCTACATTTTCGATCTGTACACGCTTTGGTTCAATGGCTGTAGTCAGGCTGTTGAAACGTGTTTTGATTTTTCCTTCCCGTACTCGATTTTTCACATCCGGCACAAGCCAATACTTGACCGTCGGACGGAAATCTTCGCCTCGGTGGACGATCGTCACGTCTACATCGTGACGATATAATTCCAATGCTGCCTCAACGGCAGAATTGGCGGCACCTATAATAACAACTTTGGAGAACGAATATAAGAAAGGTTCGTCATAATATGGAGAAACATGTGGTAAATTTTCCCCGGGAATTCCTAACCGACGCGGAAAATCAAAATAACCTGTAGCAATGATCACTTTACGGGCATAATACGTCTCACCTTGGATGGTTTGCACTTCCAATAACTCATCCTGTTTGACCACCTGAGTCACTTCCGTAAAAAGTTTAAAATTCAGGTGATAAAAACCGGCAGCTTTACGATAGTACTGCAATGCCTCACTGCGGTTGGCTTTTACTTCTGAAATAGGGAATGGAAGACCGCCAATTTCGATGTTTTCGGCAGTGGAGAAAAAACGCATGCGCTTTGGATAGCAACGAATCGACTCCGTAATGCTTCCTTTTTCCAGAATGAGGTGACTCAATCCGGCTTTGACCGCTTCGATCCCTACGGCCAATCCGCATGGTCCTGCGCCTACTATCAATACGTCGTATACTTGCATAAAAGAGAAAATAATAAATACCTTATAAAAGTAAAGATTGGCACTCCAAACCCTACGAAATCAACGATTAATTCTCAACAGGTAATGCTTAAATCGCGTCCATAGGTTTCCGTAAAAGCATTTTTAACAGATAAAGCTATATCCTTTTGAATTTGGCGGTTTGTTTGTTTTCTTGCATCTCCAAGACCTTTATTCCCAAACCGATCAATTTTATAACACCGCAATTCAGTTGAAAAATTCACTTCAAAACTAAATTCCCGTATGAAAAAATCGCTACTTGTTGCTGCTGCGTTATTTTGCAGTTGTATTCTGACCGACGCCCAACAACGAACCCCTCCTCCCGCCCCAACCCCTGCCCCTGCAACTACACCAACAGAGGAAAAGAAATCATCCAATAATCTTACCTTCAATCCTGATTCATTCGTAGTAACCGACCACGAAACAACCATTAAAGGTCAAAAAATTCCGTATCGCGCTACTACCGGTACCATGCCCGTGTGGGATGAAGATGGCAAAGCCATTGCCGGTCTGTTCTATACCTTTTATGAAAGGTCAGACGTAAAAGATCGTACGACTCGCCCTTTGGTTATTTCGTTCAACGGCGGCCCCGGCTCGGCGGCTGTTTGGATGCACATTGCCTATACCGGTCCGCGCTTGCTCAATATTGACGATGAAGGGTATCCCGTTCAGCCGTACGGCATCAAAGAAAACCCCTATTCTATTCTGGATGTGGCTGATATTGTTTTTGTTAACCCTGTTAATACCGGTTATTCAAGACCCACAAGTAAAGATATTCCGGGCTCAAAATTCTTTGGTGTACGGGCCGATATAAAATACCTGGCCGAATGGATCGGAACGTTTGTCACACGTAACAATCGCTGGGCTTCGCCTAAATACCTGATCGGAGAAAGTTACGGAACGACACGTGTATCAGGCTTGGCATTGGAGCTTCAAAGCTCGCAATGGATGTACCTGAACGGAGTTATTCTGGTTTCTCCTACTTCGCTTGGTATTGAGCGCGGTGAAGCCTCCGGAGCGGCCCTTCGTTTGCCCTATTTTGCCGCTACGGCTTGGTATCATAAAGCGTTGGGTGCGGATCTCCAGAAAAAAGATCTGACAGACCTGCTGCCCGAAGTGGAAAACTTTACGATTAACGAGTTATTGCCGGCCATCAGCAAAGGAGGTTTTTTGGAAGATGCCAAACGAAAAGAAATTGCCGCCAAAATGGCAAAATACTCGGGTCTTTCCGAAAAAGTGATCTTACAAAGCAATTTTGACGTAACAACCAGCTATTTCTGGAAAGAACTTCTCCGCGACAAGGGATTTACTGTAGGTCGGTTGGATTCCCGCTATAAAGGCATTGACCGCCAGGACGTAGGAGACAAACCTGACTTCAACTCAGAATTGACTTCATGGCTGCATTCCTTCACGCCTGCCATCAATATTTATTTGCGGAATGAGCTGAATTACAAAACGGACATGAAATACTACATGTTTGGTCCTGTCAATCCGTGGGATCGCAACGGCGACCAATCGGCCGAAAACCTACGTCAGGCCATGGCGCAAAATCCATACATGCATGTGATGGTACAATCAGGCTACTATGACGGCGCTTGTGATTATTTCAACGCCAAATACAACATGTGGCAAATGGACCCCAGCGGAAAACTCAAAGATCGCATGAGTTGGAAAGGCTACCGCAGCGGCCACATGATGTACCTGCGCAAAGAAGATCTGCAAACGGGCAATGAAGATATTCGTCAATTTATCAAACAGTCATTGCCCAAACCGGGGCAACCCGCCAAATATTGATAAATAAGAAATCCGTAGGGGCAGGCTTTACGTCTGCCCTTTTTGAGCTGACAGTTTCGCGGTTATCGGGCAGACGCAAGGCCTGCCCCTACGAGTTACCAAAAGAGACGTGAATTCACGTCTCTTTTGGTTTATAGAGTTATCAACAATAAATCTACTTTTATCCACATAATCAGTAAAATTTGATTCACAATTGCTTGATAGTGTTGTAAATACTTAGCAATTATTATGAAGCGCTCTTTGTACTTTCTTTCCTTTCTTTTTCTCCTTTTTTCACAGGCAAATGCCCAGACAAAATCCATTAAAAATTCTGCACCGTTGGCCGACGCCGCTCCGGAAACCGTGGGCATGTCTTCTGAAAGACTCAGTCGTATGGACGGCGTTTTACAAAATGCCGTGGCGCAAAGTTCGGTACCGGGCGTTGCGGCGCTGGTGGTTCGCAACGGCAAAATCGTTTATTACAAAGCCTTTGGCATGGCCGACAATGAATCCAATCGCCCGCTCAAACGCGACGATATTTTCCGCATCGCTTCCATGTCCAAAGCCATTACTTCTACGGCGGTAATGATGCTGTGGGAAGAAGGTAAATTTCAATTGGACGACCCTATTTCCAAATATATTCCGGAGTTCAAAAATCAGACCGTTCTGAAAAACTTCAAGTTTCAGGACAGTACTTACACCACTGAGCCGGTCAAGTCAGAAATAACGATTCGCCATTTACTGACGCATACCTCAGGGCTTGGCTACGGAGCGATTGATGGCGACGAAAAATTCAAAGCACTCTATTACAAAGCCGGTATCGTGGATCTGTTTACCACGCAGCCCGTCAAAATCGGAGACAACATCAAAAAATTGGCAAAATTGCCTTTGCATCATCATCCGGGCGAAAAATACGTTTACTCAGAAGGTCTGGATGTATTGGGCTATTTCATCGAAATCATGTCCGGAATGCCCTTTGATGAATTTTTACGCAAACGGCTTTTCGATCCGTTGGGCATGAATGATACTTATTTTTATCTGCCGGACGCCAAAGCTTCGCGCTTGGTATCGATCCAGAAACCGCAAAACGGTCAATGGGTGCGTTACCCCAACACTTTTTATGATACCGATTACCCCATTAAAGGAGCCAAAGCGTTCTTTTCGGGAGGAGCGGGATTGTCGAGTACGGCCAAAGATTACGCTACTTTTTTGATGATGTACCTGAACGGCGGCGAATTGGGCGGCAAACGTTTTCTGAGTCGGAAGACCATCGAAGCCATTCTCAGCAATCAGGTGGGCGAATTGCTCGGCGGCGACAAAGCCAACTCTTCTTACGGACTGGCATTTGGGTTATTGAATAAAGCCGGGGCAGAAAAAGGAGCCAAAGGCAGTGAAGGCACGTTCGAATGGGGCGGTTATTTCAACACCAATTATTTTGCCGATCCCAAAGAAAAGATCATTGGCGTTATTATGAAACAAACCCAAAGCAGCGGCGACAACCTCAATAATTTGTTTCGGCAAATCATTTATCAATCCATCGACGATTAACCGGAAGTCGGCAATGGAGCAGTGATTGTAAAGAATCCGTCAATTAAACCCAAAAAATGCAATGAAAATGACGTTCATGTTTCTTTTATCTGTCTTATGGGTTACGCTGAATGCTCACGCCATAGACCCAAAAACGTTGGAGATCGGAGCGCAGGCTCCCGATTTTAAACTTACCGGCACGGACGGAAAAACGTACAGTTTAGCGAGTTTCAGCAAGGCGAAAGTATTGGTTGTGATCTTTACCTGTAATCACTGCCCCACTGCTCAGGCCTATGAAGATCGAATTATTCGCCTGACCAATGATTACAAAGCCAAAGGTGTACAGGTAGTGGCAATATCAACCAATGACCCATCGGCGGTGCGTCTGGATGAATTGGGATATACGGATCTGAGCGACACCTTTGAGGAAATGAAGATCAGGTACAAAGACAAAAACTATAATTTTCCGTACCTCTACGACGGCGATACGCAGGTTACATCCTTGGCTTACGGTGCCGTAGCTACGCCTCACGTTTTTATTTTTGACCAAAGCCGCAAGCTGCAATACGTTGGCCGTTTTGATGATGTGGAAAAACCAACCGAAACGCCCAAAGTGAACAATGCCCGCGATGCCGTTGAGGCGTTGTTGGCCGGAAAACCGGTGGCCGTTCCTAAAACCAAATCATTTGGATGTTCGGTCAAATGGAAAGAAAAATCAGATTGGATCGAAAAAGGCAAAGCCGAATGGGCCAAAGAAGAAGTAAAACTTGAATCCATTACCCCCGACGGTCTTCGCAAGCTTTTGAAAAATGATACTGAAAAACTCCGCGTTATCAACGTTTGGGCTACTTGGTGCGGCCCCTGTGTGGTGGAATTTCCCGAATTTGTGACCATGAACCGCATGTATCGCGGCCGCGAATTTGAGTTTGTCAGCATCACTACCGACAAACCCGCTCAACGTGAAAAAGCATTAAAATTTCTTAAAGCAAAGCAGGCTTCCAATACCAATTACATTTTGGACGGAATGGATGTGTACCAATTCATCGAAATCGTTGATCCAAAATGGCAGGGGGCATTGCCTTACACGCTTATCATTGAACCGGGCGGCAAAGTCATTTATACCAAACAGGGAGCTATTAACGCACGCGAAGTCCGCAAGAAAATTGTAGAAAGCCCGACCGTTGGACGATATTATTAAATAAGAAATGTCATCAAAAACCCCGACGCCTAATTCGTCGGGATTTTTGATGACATTGGTAAACGCCTCCCTGTACAGGTTTTGAGAAACCTGTACCACGCCGTGCCGGCAGTTTCTTAAAACTGCCGGTTGGGTTGCTCACAACCCAATGAAACTGTAAAAAAGAAATTTCACACGACTTCTCATGCAGGTTTTGAAAAACCTGCATCACCTTTGGCACGGATTTTTTTCAATAAAACTAAAATCACAGGCCATGAATATTGACTATAATCAATTAACGATTGCTGAAGCTAAGGTGATTCAGGAAAATTTGCGCGCTAACGTTCAGTTAGCGCCACTCAATAAACCAATTCACACCATTGCCGGAGCTGATATTTCACTTAATCTTTACAGTGAAACCATTTATGCGGGCATCGTCATTCTGCGTTATTCGGATTTGCAGCCGTTAGCGTACTCATTGGTCAAAAGCACCAATACCTTTCCATATGTACCGGGTTATCTGGCCTTTCGGGAAGTGCCGGCGCTTATGCAGGTTTGGGAGCAAATGCCGATCAAGCCCGATATCATTATGGTGGATGGACACGGCATAGCTCACCCAAGACGCATGGGAATCGCCTCCCATTTTGGCACGCTGACCAATACCACAACGCTGGGTTGCGCCAAGAAAATTCTCTTCGGAAAATGGTCAGAGCCCGAATCCATCAAAGGTTCCTACATGCTCATAAAAGACAAAGAAGAAATTGTAGGCTATGCACTGCGGAGCAAAAATAATGTTAAACCCGTTTTTATCTCCCCGGGAAATCAGATGTGCCTCCAAGACAGTTTAAACATTGCAATGCATTGTATTGGTAATTATCGTTTGCCTGAGCCTACCCGTAAAGCGCATGAGTTCGTCAATCGCTTCCGTACCGGAGAGTTAAAAGAAGGCTATCATGTACTGGAAAATTGGGAATTGTTTTAGCTTAATTATGTCATACAATTAATGCATAGGACAAAAGTTTTAAATTATTGCAATTATTATATCTGAAAATTAACCACCAAAAATTTCTTCAAATAATCATATTTAAAGAAAATATTTTTTGGAAACTTTTTTTTTGGCAAAATTGTCTATGTTCTTGAATAGCAAATTATATCTTCTATATTTGTAATACAAAACTACTCCAATCATAGAAAGAAAATCTTTCTTTTGTACATTTCTACCTCTTTGAGCCGTCTATTGATATGATGGCAATTTCATTCACTAAGACACTAATCAGGGGAAAAAACTACTACCAATATTTTATCTGACTTTTCAGCGCAGCCATTCATACGTCGATTCTTATTTTGATTGACATAGAGTGCCTGCTGAGCAATCATTCACAAAAAAACCGTACGTCGAGCACAAACTTTTTAACAACTCCTTTGCGAGTCGTTATACACTTCATTTAAAATACCACTGACATGAACCGTTTTTCAGTTTTATATACGCTTAGAAAACAATACCATCACCTTTCGTACAGCACGCGCCAGGAAGCCGAAGCTGTATTGGAAAAGATCTCCCGTAGCCGTCGCGGTACTCCGATCGGTATTTATGACGCCAAAACAGAGTTATTCTTTTGGGAGCGAAGCCGACAAAAAAAGCACAGCCTATTGACGCTTGGTAAACAGGCAAAAGAAGAAGATTCCGTTATTTCAGTCGTTCAGAATTTACGTCGACAGGCGGAAGTCCCTACAGAAGATGAACTTGTTGAATTGGACATTATGTTACGACCAATGCCCCGATTGATTCGTTCCTAATCATTAAATCCAGCTCGAACCTGACCATTCATCAGCCCCAAACCATAAACACTTCGGGCTGATGAACTATGGGCTAACTATTACAAGTGGCTATTGGGATGGAGACAACTCTGCCAATACTCAATAATGAGTTTGAGTTGCTGTTGAAATTTAGCATAGCTCGTTGCCTTCTTATAGAAACCCTGCACCGCTGCATCATACGCAATTCGGATAAGTTGCGCATTGGCGGCCGTTGTCAAAAATACAAAAGGAATTGATTTTCTGCGCAGAAATTCACTTTTGTTGATATGATCACGAAGTTCTATTCCATTCATGACCGGCATATTTATATCGCACAATATCAGAAACGGCTGTTCAGCAGTGGTTTCCAGGTAATGAAGTGCCGTTTTTCCGTTGGGAAAGAAAATAAGCTCGTTCGGTAAATCCAAACTTCCAATGATTTGGCTTATAAGATACTGATCATCAGTATCATCTTCAACAGAAATGATAGGACCTATCAATGACATAATTATGTACATTTTAGTAACATTAGCAAATGTATATCGAAGAGTCGAAATTATCAACTGTCGAAATCGGTAAGATTGATAAAATAAGGCATATGAATAATCCAAGGCCATTTGTTCATTTTCGTTTACCGTATACTAAAATGTATGCACAACTATTTCAAAAAAATGCTGAAATTGAAATTATGTTCCTGCGAGGTATCTCCGTAATCTAACTCAACTATGGAAAAAATGATCATCTTTGAATCTTTGCCCCTGTTGCAAAGTACTCTTTCCGACTTTTTTGGAAGATTTTCTCATATCCAAATCGTTGGTACACCGTCAAAGTTTGATTTTTTGGATCAATTACTTAAAACCACCCAACCCGATTGGTTGTGGGTAGACGGAACTGTAGAAGAAATAGGTAAAAAGGGCTATTTGAAGAAGGTCCAAAAACAATTCCCCGCGTTAAAAATCATTGTTTTCAGTTTTGGAGACACCATTGTTGATATTCAACGATTCTATCGTTTGGGAATTCGGGGTTATTTATCAAAAATGGCGAGCCTTGATGAGTTGACAAAGGCCATGCACATTATTGCAGAAAACAAAATATACGTATCGGCATCCTTGGTAGAATCTTTGACGAGTTGGGTCTCTACCCCTGCCAAATTTGCCAAAACAGCGTACTATAAACTTACCACTCGCGAGCAGGAGGTATTACAACTCATTGTGGATGAGTACACTACCCGCGAAATCGCCGATAAATTGTTTGTAAGCAAGTGTACCATTGAGACCCATCGTCTCAATTTGATTCAAAAATTAGGGGTCAAAAATACGGCCGGTCTGGTACGCACGGCCATTGTGGAACAACTGTGTGGCTATCTGACTTAGGTTAATTTTCCTTCTTTGACCAATTCACGCATGATGCCGTTTTCCAAACGCTTATGGTCAAGTACGTGATTTTTGTCGGCCAAAAGTGTCAACAGGCAGTAATGGACAATGTTACCGATGCTTGCTCCGGTCAATTCAAAACGGGTTGCAATTTGAACCCAATCCACATTTTTATCTACTTTCAGTTGTTCCGGAATGGCTTTTTGCCAAAGCGACAGTCGTTCTTCCACGCGCGGCATTGGAAAATAGATCATCGATTGAAAACGCCGGGCAAAAGCTTCGTCGATATTATTACGTTGGTTGGACGCCAGAATCACCAATCCCGCAAATGACTCAATGCGTTGTAAAAGATAAGCCACTTCCTGATTGGCGTACTTATCATGGGCATCTCGAATGTCAGTCCGTTTGCCGAAAAGCGCGTCCGCTTCGTCAAAAAACAGGATCCAATCTTTGTTTTGGGCTTTATCAAAAAGACGCGACAGGTTTTTTTCCGTTTCTCCGATGTATTTTGAAATGGTTTGGGAAAGGTCTATCCGAAAGACATCTTTGTCCGTTGCTTTCCCTAACAAGGTTGCCGTGAGGGTTTTTCCCGTTCCGGGCGGGCCATAAAACAACGCTCGGTAGCCTTGCCGGATGTGCCGTTTCATGCCCCAATCTTCGAGCAGCGTAGGATTCCAGGTTATCCAATTTTCAATATCACGGATCTGCCGCAGCGTTTGCGGGTGCAACACTAAGTCTTCCCATTCGAGCGGAGTTTGCAGGTATTCTGCCGGGAAATCAGTGCTGAATTTCGGTTTGCTTACCAAGCCCACCGTGAGTAATTCAACCACTTCCGAATCTAAAATGATCCGTCCGCTCATCATTGGCTCTCCGGGCCGAACCGGCTCCAACGTCAGAATGTGCTGCTGATAAAACCAATGCGAAGTACTGAACAGGGCCTGCACGGAAAGGCGTTTGGCCAAATCATCATCTGCCAGAATAAATTGAGCGGTTTCACCCGTGGGCATTATCCCGCGATGATTGCCCGAACGCGCGCCGCCAAACGGTGCAAAGTCTCCTCCTTCGGGCAAAAAATCGGCAATAACAGTACTGAAAAAATCGGGTTGCAGGTGCGGTACCAAGGCCAACAGCAACACCACGTATTCTTCAAAACCGGGATGGTACATCTCCAGAAATTTGGCAAAGGAAGAGTCATCCTGCACATACCCCACGCCGCTGACGTCGACTGTTTCTTCTCGGCCAAAATGCACCTTTAATCTTCCGTTCACCACCGAATGGAGATAAGCAATGGCCGTGGTAAGGTTGGGCGTGTTAGGCATAATTTCGTCTGAATGCGGGGAATGCCTATTTTAAATCCTTCAAATAATCTTTCATAGCGTCTTCGTCGTCTTCGGGAGCCAAAAGATGGAGTACATCAGTGACGGGTTTCAGGTTGCTGAATTCCATTTCTTCGCCTCCCGAAAAATACCAATGCTTTTCTTTGCGCCCACCGCTGCCATAACCAAACGTAAAACGACTGATGATCAGGAAGCTTTCTCCTTCCGGCTTTACAATCAGACAATCAAAATAAGATTTATTACTACTTATATCGCTCACATAGACGCTGTATAAATTTCCGCGTTTTTTGCCATTGGACTCCCTTATCACAAAAAGGTGTCTGGGTGTGATCGGCTCCATGTTTTGAGCATTCTCATAAAAACCGGTGGATTTTAATTCCGTTAGGTATAACATCCCAAACCTTGTTTTTAGGCTTTCGGAAAGAAATTCATCCATCACGGCGAGTTGTTTATTGAAAGCTTCAAGGTCCGGTTTTAGCCGAGCCAATTGGGCCGACACTTCTGCCTGAATAAAACTCTCCATAAACGCTTTCACTTTTTCCATAAGTCAACACCAAAACAAATAATTGATAATCAAATCATTAAACATTTGAAACAGTTAATTTATTCTCTGTTCCGCCGGTCGGGTTGTGAGCAATACTAGTTATAAACCCAAAAACTTTTGCTCAACTATTAACGAATTCATTTATGGTATTTTCAAATATTTATCAGGGCCGATCTCAATTGGAAGAAGTGTTGAATACGCTTTAGAATCTACAAATATAGAAGTGTCATACACAACGCTTTCACACCGCCTTGGGTCTTGGCGTTTTGCCAATTTATCCGCAATTGCCTGCAAGTCATCTTTATTCAGTTTCTGATCCAATATATCAAACACAGTAAGCACCTGTTTATCGTCGTATGATTGCCACGTTGCCGTAACGGTCAAAGTAAAAGATACAATTTTATTTTCGTTTTCCTTTTTATTCTGCACTTCCAATACCTTATTAGCTATTCTGTCTTCTGATCTGGCCATATCCTGTTTGTTAAATTCATCACTGGTGGCAATCAGATTCAAGCCCTGTTTGTAACCCGAGCCCATGAAACGGTCGGCAATTATGTGCGCTGAGTTGAGCTTCAGCGGCTGATTCACATACGCTTCTTTGTAGACCGTATGCGTTACTCCTCTTGATCCGGGGTCTTTTAATACCAAGTTTTCTCCTGTTACTTTTTGAGTAATCTTTCTGCCGCCTTTTACCTTTTCAGCTTTAAAGCGTACTGTAAACACAGGACTTTTTTCGCCCGGCTCTGATTTATATTTATAACTGATAACAAACTCATCCCCTTCTACCCGAAAATCAATATCGTCCGGATAATAACGTGTATGAGGACTTTGGCTGTTATAAAGAGCAACGATCTTTTCATCTACGATATTTTTGGAATTTTTATCAAAGATTTGATCTCTGAGCGCAAAAAATACCTGCGTTCCCTGAGCCACGCTGTTTACCACATCCTTGGTCACTTTGTCTATTTTTTCCTGCGGCTCTCCTTTTAGTAAAGTGGCCTTGGCGGCATTGTCCACCACTTGTTTGTAGGCATGGCCGGGGTACCCTGCGGCATTTTTGGTGCCCATTGGTTTTGCGTATAAACTTTTGGCAGGTTCTGTATCAATGATAAAATTTAACAACCCGGACCATTCTCTGATTTCGGCAAAACCTTTGGCTTTATTATTCTTGGAAATTTTATCCACGGCTGTATCCACCACCAACTTAGCCGTTGGATGAACATTCATCAAATTGGCTGCAAAAACGACATTAAAATCGGTAGATTTGTCTTTATCGTCCGCAAATTGGTCAAACTCAATAAAGACCGCTTTCAGTGAATCTGACAATCTTCCTTCGGCGTTTTTAAGCAGTTTATCGTTGATAGGTTGGTTTTTAGTTACTTGATCTTCAACAATTTTCGTTTGAGCTTCCACTACTCCCAAGTCCTTTTCCACCTTTCTGATCTTTTCTCTTATGACACCCCTTGTGGTGCTTCTTGTTTTCCATTCGTCTTTATCCAACTCAGTTCGCCATTCCGCCAATTGATCTCTTACGGTCTGCGGCGTACTTTCTACGATGATTTTGTACGCACTGCCGTTTTGAACAATGTACAATTTGTGGCTGTGTTTAGGCGTACTGAAAGGAACGGTGTCTCCCAATGTTTTGGGCATGATCATTTTTATCAATCCTTTACCGGCTTTTGTGAGAGTCGTGACCACAGGCTTGATAATCTTATCCACCACCCACTCCATAGCGCGTATGACGGGATTACGGAAGACCTGAATGATCTTACGCACTTTTTCCCCGAGATTACCCAAGCCAAGCAACTTAGCCAGAAAATCAATGGCCATGACGATAAACGTACTCAACGCCGTAATGATCTTACCGGCGATCCCGCTCACGTTGCCTTTGACGGCCATTTCGAGCGAATCCAAAAAGGAGTTAACCAAAATCGCGATTCGTTCGATGTTGTCCATCAGGAATTTAAGGCCCGCATACAGCGCCTGCACCGCCTTGATGAATGCCCCGATAGGGTTAAACATGGAGGCAACAAACAGTAATGCTTTTTTGATGGTCTCGTACAGAACGGTTTCTTTGATTCGGTCAAATATCTCGGTGAGATGACTCAGGATCATTTCTTTCAGGTGCGTCCATAGCCCGCCGATGCCTTCGGCTTTTAATATCTTGAACAGCACCGTGGCTTCGCCCAATAACTCTTCGCCTTTTTCCAACATCGCCACTATTTTCTCGCCCCCTGCGCCCAACTTCCGTATGACCACTTCGCGGAAGGTTTCGTAATTGAGCCCCACAAGCTGAATAGCCAGACTAAACAGCCCTTTTTCGTCGAGTTTGGCAGGAAGCTGAATACCTGCGTTGCTCATGGAACCGCGCAGCCAATCAAAAAAACCTTTCAGCAAATAGGTATCAAAATTCTCCACAAATGTGGCAAAACCCTGCTTGATACCGGCACCCAGATGTTCCAGAAACCGGATAGGATGCGCCAGAATTTCATCAATGATAGAAGCGATTCGGGTAACGATGGAAAGCAACAGTTTGCCCAAATTATACACAGCCTTGGCAACGCCAATGACAAAATCAGCGGCTTTTTGAAGGAAATTTTTGCCGGCTTCTTCTTCCAGTTTATCGAACGTGGCCCGTAACGAATCCACATTTTCTTTGTATGATTCTGCCAAACTGCTCGCGACTTCGGTTTGTTTCTCGTCCACACTTGACTCCAGATCGGCGTATTGCGTTCGAAACTGCTCCATAGCCTCTCCTGAAAGGCGTTGCTGCTCGGTACTCAGCGAAGCATAAAATGTTTCCGCTTCTTCTCTTCCTTTTTGTATCCGGTCGATAGCGGCATTGAGTTGGGTGGCAATGATTCCGGAAATTTCGTTCAGCGCGGCATCCATTGAAGCCAGAAAAGTAGCCTTCTCCCGCGTGAAAACGCCTTCGATGGCTTCGGTATCTTCTCCAAAGAAAAAGTCTTTGACTCCCAATCCATGAATGTCATCCAGTTGATCTTCAACCCGTTTTTCAAAAACATCTTTGGCGGCCGCCGATTTATCGTTGAAGATTTTATTGACATTGGTGGGGCTTTGCTCGTTGGTGGTAAGGTCAGCAAATAGTTTGTTGACATCGTTTTTCGTAGCATCGTAGATACGTTTCAGATTGTCTTTGACGCGATTTTGCTCCGTTAGATCGTTGTTTTTGGTGCCAGTCTGCTTGCCCAACACCGCCACAAACGATTGGTCCCGGTGCGCCACCATTCCATTCAGCCCGCGTTGTGCCGTTATTTTAGCACTCGTCTGAGCTTTGGAAAGCGTGACGGTTTCCTGAGCGCGGTACTGTACGGGTACTTCCGCCGCTTTGGTCTGGGCTTCTTTTTTACTGTCGAGCGCCTGAATAAAATCGGGCTCGTTGGAGTTGGCCAATTGCTCGTCAGAAAGTTTACTTTCATTCATTAATTCATCCAACGAACGACTTTCTTCCTCCATCGAAATCTCTGCTTCCTGCTTGGGTTTGGGAGCCGCCGCTTCGGGATTGATGGGTTTGGGCCGATTTCCCAAGGGATCTTTTTGCAGATCGCCGGGCGTTTGCGCAGCTATACCGCTATCGGGAGGCATAGGTTGAGCCGTCTGCTCGGTAATGGGCGCGGCTACTTTCTTATTTTCATTATTTACCTGACCGCTGATTCCTTCCCGTACCTGTTCCAGCGGTTTGTCTTTTTTGAACTGTGCAGCCGCACTTTCGCTGTGTGGCAGTTTTGACTCTAACTTGGAAAGCTCCGTGTTGAGCAACGCCTTGAATGTTTCGGCCTTAAAACGCTTCGTTCCTTTTTCTTTGGAGGCCGTTTGGTCAATGGCATTGAGATGCGTTTTACGGTCATTGTATTGTTTTTGTTCACCTACCGGCAAAACAGCCGCGCTTTTTATCTGGCCTTTTTTGTCTTCAGGCTCGGGGTGCTTTTTTTGTGCGTTTCGCGATTGTTTGAGTTGGGTAATGGTCGCCTGAAATTCCGGATCTTCTTTTGACGTGGCGGGAGTTGCTTTTACGGTTGGGGTTGCCTCAACCGGCTCATTCTTTTCAGACGGCTCAACGGAGGGT
The DNA here is from genome assembly GCF_965279615.1 of Runella sp. Taxonomy (NCBI): domain Bacteria; kingdom Pseudomonadati; phylum Bacteroidota; class Cytophagia; order Cytophagales; family Spirosomataceae; genus Runella; species Runella sp. Next base: position 3,690,681 of record NZ_OZ257252.1, read on the forward strand.
GCCGGCGTTGTGTTTTTATGCTGTGGCGTTTTTTTTGATAGACTGATTTTTCCTTGAGAAGGCACATTCTCAGTAGTTGTCGGCAGTTTTGAAACCGTCAGATGTAGCGGTGGCGCACCGGGCTGAACCATTGAGTCTGCCGCTCCCTGTTGCACCACGTGCGTAAGTTCGTGGGCAAGCAGTTTTCTACCTTCCAATATATCCGGTCGGTACAGGTCACGGTTAAAAAAGAGGTGATTTTGGTACGTAAACGCCTTCGCTCCGAGTTGGTGATTCAGTTTTGTCGATTCTTGGTTACTGTGAATTCGGACCGACCCAAAGTCAACGCCAAAATGCGATTCCATGCGCGGACGAATGCGGTGCGGCAATGACTGGCTGCCCGTTGTTTCCTGCTGAATCTTTTGTTTTATCGCCGCATTCACATCGGCTGTTGAATCTATCGGCCATTGAGCAGACAGGAGGTTATCTGATTCTTTTCGCTGAATAGTTTCGGCGTCCACCGTTTCTTCCGGTGAATGTACCAGTTGCTCCGACATTCTATTCGCTTCCTGTTCCCATTTGTCGCCAGGTTGATTTACTTTCAGTTTGGGCTGAATTCCGGGGTTTATTTTAGCCGTTGGTTCAAAGAAATCAGCGCTTCCTGATTTACTAAAAAAAGGTTTACTCGACGAAGCAGGCGTCGCGTGAGAAGAAGTTGATTTGTCGGCAGTGGCTTTCATGTTATCCCCATTCAACCCAAATTAAGTCGTTCATCCACGGCAAACGAAAAACCGAAATATTCCACGGGAGTTGCTCCAACAGGATGTCGAAAGAATGGCGCTCCACCTGCAAAAGCCACCCATCACCCCGTCGGGATAGTTTGCCCGGGCGTTTCAAAAATGCTTCGCGCAGACCATCGGGCGAAGTTTGGCCCAGCACATTCCAATGTCCGATAACCGCCGTAAGTAAATGATCAGCTTCCTGTCTATCACTTTCAACAAGTTCATCGGTTGTTTCAAACCAAGCCTGAGGTGCTGCTCCACACAGGATTTTAGGCAACATCAACTCATATTCAGGGCCGAAAAGCTCACCCGTTGCCAAAAAATGAAGCAATTGCAACGCCCTCGCTTTATTCGTCAATTGTCCTGTCTGCGCCACATTGACCGATTCAAAAAAAGCATTCAGAAAAGGATGCAGCAGTACCAAGCCCGCATTGTTCACGTAGATAGACTCAGAATCTACCGGCAAATTGTTCTCCGATTTTGATTCACTTTTTTTTATCCTTGGTTTGTCTTTTAAGTCATTGACAATGGCTTTTATCCGTTCCTGAATTGACGACGGCAATGCGTTTAGACTCTCTTTATCCATCGACAAATCATAGTTTTTTTCTTTTATCATTTCCAATAATTGCTTAATAACAGCTTTATTTTCAGAAGATAAAGCAGCCAATACAAGCTCAGACGTTTGTTTGGAAAACGCCGAAACCAATCTTCGCAAAGCCACCTCGCTTAACAGAGCGTGTAAAATGAGCGTTTGATCGTAATACCTGTTTTGGGCAAACGCTTCCCTCACTAATTCGTCTAATGTTTTGCCGGCAGGGACACGAAATGACCAAGGCAATTGCCCCGATTGCAGGAAATAACAAAACGCTTCTATGGTCTTTTGATGTCCGGTTCTGATAAGGTCTTTTGGAGCATTTGCTCCGTTGGAAATATGTATTTTTTGCCGAATGGCCTCTTCAAAAAGAACGGTTAATTGTTTTTCCAGTTCTTTCTCCAAATCTTCCAATGGAATGGACTCTACTTCAATGGTCAGCTCATCAATGCACAGATACGCTTCCTGAGGAGCATACGTATCCAGCATCTTTTCCATCAGTCGCGGCCAAGTGCTGCCGCACCAATCCGACAGGCGATTTTGAAGACTGAGGCCTTCCTGTTCAGCGCCATTGAACGTGACATCCAACTTCTGGCGGCAAATGCTATGTGAACCAACAACCGTCATCGCTAACCGGGCAAATTAATGGTTTGAACAATACTCACGACGCATCCCGTTTTAGTGAAAGCCGTCAGTCTTACCTGCTTGCTGCGCGGCGATGTACGAACCACCGCAGTTTTTACTTCTTTTCCAACCAACAGAGAAGGCACTGCATCTTCGACTTCCCACAGGAATTGAAGCTCCTCGTCAGTTCCCGAAGGACGCGCCAATAAGCTAACGACGTTGTTTTGATCAACGCCGGTTTTCATCCGTAACTGAAGCGTTGTTCCTATACAAACAGGCTTTAATTCACGATTTGGCAGGCACTTATTCATTTCCTCACAGCCAAAGGTCGGCACATCCACGGTTTCATTTGCATCATTCAGTTTAATTTGCGTTCCTTTATCAGAATAGGTGATCGACCGTTTCTCGGTCAGGTCACGGTATGAAAACTTAGTGGTCAATTTCAGTATAAAACCCTGACAGGCAAAGTGTTCTACCGTCAACACGCCAAACGGGTCGTTGGCTTCTCTATGGTATCCCAAAACAAACCAATCGTCGCTTTGTACTTTTTGCGCTACAATGGCATTGATCTTTTTCAACCAACGCTCAACCATACTTTTGAAATCTGCATTCAACGCATCAACCGCCGCGCTGATGTCCAACTCCCCTGCCAGATCGACAACAGAACCATCAGGCGCGGTGAATTGGAAGGTTTCTATTTTGGCATCGTAGCTTTCCAGTTTTCGTTCGGGAGAAGGTTCCGGCAACCAGAAAACATATCCGCATCGAATGGCTTTGCCACCGCAGGGCAAGTTGCAGGGCGAAGGGCATTCATGGATAAACGTTTTGGTTAATTTTTGATCTTCCGCATCGCTGATCTCTACCGTGATGGGCGTGCCACTCGGCACAGGTTTACTTTTAAAATTATTGGCTGTACTGATCGTGCCTGTTTCTGCAGCCACTTTATAAGGCGGTGTTCCGCCCGTTATTTTAAAGGCAACCGTATAATTTCCGTCAGCACACGTGAATTTCTCAACGCTGAAAACCAACGGGTTTGTTGGCTCTTCTACCACCGGCGGCAATACAAATTGAATCGGTGAACAATCGGAACAGCATTGATACGGCAGAAAAAAGTCAGCAATGATCGTCCCGTCGCGAAGTTTCGAGACCGCTTCTGCGATCTGCTCCTGTGCGGGGGTTTGGGTCGGAACAGTTGGAAAAAGGTCGGGGTTTGCCACGATCAGTTCTTCCAAAAGCACCGACACATTTTGCAATTCCAGGTCATTCACATACTGCGTTTTGATGCGTTCAATGGACTTTGCCAACGTATTCGTTGTAGGTCGAATTCCGGTAAGATCAAGTCCCGGTCGCGTGGGGCGAACAGGTTCCGGGTCATCGTGGTAAACCAAAATAAACGTTCCTCCAAGCGGAACGCCCGCTTTGTGCTGAATACCGGGATGTTTTTCGAGAAAAAAGCGTAGAAACTGTTTTTTCTTTGCCTCGATCAATCGCCGCTTGTATTCCGCAAAAAGCGTTTGAAACGCATCTATGCGGCATTGATACAGGAGAGCTTCGAGGCGGTCGTCGATTTCTTCGGCTTTGAGAACAGCGACCGATCCTTCCAATTGATTAAAGCGTTCTTCACGCTTGGTTTCCAGTTCTTTCACGGCAACTTCAAGCGCTTGGTACTGTTTTGAAAGTGCCTGAACAGTTAGATCACCTAAATCGTTGGTCAGCAATTCGTCCAATTTGACGATACGAAAAATAATCCTGAAAAAAGCGGTATTGACGCTGTTGGAAACAAAATCAAGCAATTCATCCGAAAACTGTTGTTGCTCGTATTGGCTTTCAAACAACGCTCCCAAACGATCCGATCTTACCAAAACGTTGGGTTGGTATTTTTTGAATACCGGAACGATGGAAGCCAACAAACGGTCAGAAGCATCTGCTTCCCGAACGGGCAAATCGTAGAAAAAAGCCATTTGTTTAGCCAAAAAGCTTCTGAAATCATCCTTTAAGGCATCATAAAGCGCTTCCAGATCCTCAAAACGGCATTTTTCTTTCGTCAGATCAAGTGCTATTCTTTCATCAAACTCACCGGTACGCAGCGCAATGATCTCGACGGGCAGGCGATAACGGATTTTGAGCGCCAACAAAGTGCGCAACACACTCCCGACATTGCGACCCAAATGCCCTTCAATGCGTAAAAAATTGGAAGGCTCAAGGTCAAAAACCAAAGGTTCTCTGATAAAATCATCTGTAGCGTACTCATCTGCGCGGTAGCTGAGATTTTGTTTGGCACGATTCCGTTGTGTTTTCTCAGGGCTCCAAAGTGTATACAGCGGCGGCGTACCGGTTTGTAAATAATAATACGGGATGGCTTTTTCAGACAACAGGAACTTGCCGTACTTCGTGGGCGTGATCCGAACCGGCTCGCGGCCTTGCACAATGATCGGGGCTAATACATCCGTTGAGAAATTATTTTGCAAAGGCGGTGTCAGACGGAATTGTCCGATCATTTCAACAATCCGTTGAAACAGTTGAGCCACCTCTCCCGATTCACGCCGGCAACAACCTACGGCGGGAGAAGGTTGAAAGAAATGGCGATACGTAGTGGTGAAACTATGCGTTTCGGGTTGTAATTCCCCCAAGATCAGGTGCCTCGGAAACAACCCCGAAGGCGGGCAACAGGCACATAACAGTTCCAACCCATGCCAACGTAATTCTTCATACGCCTGCAACAGATCATCGAAGAGGTCGTAAAAATTCTGTACAAAAATGGCCTGCTCAACGGTTTGCGGAGCCGTATCAAGAAAGCCGAAATCAGCTAAAAATGACGCAAACGGATCGTTAGGATAACTGCTTTCGACCAAAGGCCGAAAAGCCGTATAAGCCGCCGAGAGCGCTTGGCTCACTTTTTTTGCTAAAGTATATTTCTTAAAAACGTCAAAGAATTTTTCCAAAACCTCTTCCGAAGAAGCAGGTGCCGTGTTGGGAACATCGTAACGCGGCAAACGCAGATCGGGCAGATTCAGACGCGTTTGTAAATTGGCCTGCACATCGGCCGGCGTAAGCCCGCCACCCAAGCCCTGCGCTGCGGCCACGATCTTGGCAAGATCATCAAGTGTGATCAGCAACGGACGCACCGTGGCGGTCACTTCGGCTCCCTTGTCGTCGCAATTGTTGGGGCTGCAATTGCGCAGGTCGTCTTTTTTAAGTTCCAGAAACAACAACAATGCTTTGCCTTTCAGGAATGCCTCATCCAGTGCAACGGCATCGGGTTCGCCCGTTGGAAACAATTCCCACAATGGATAGGATTGATTGCCGTTTTTAAAGGGAGGATAATCCAATTCGGCGGGCAGAACGTAGTCTTTCCGCGCCGTCAGCAACACCTCCTCCTGAATAATAAGATACCCTTCGGACGTGACGCCGCACCCTTTGGTAATGCGAATTTGCGGGCCGTTGGCCTCAAAACCTGCTTCCAAACCGCACACGATACCAATCCCGATGAGGTTGGCACGAGTCAGGCGTTCCTGCTCGTCTAAGTAGTTGAAGACCGCGTTGAGGTGCCGATTCGTAAGCACTTGGTTAGCTTCAAAAATGGGGTACGTATCCTGAATAGGCTTCATGGTCAAAAGCAGTTTTAACTTCCCAAAGCAGTATTATTGAGTCGAACGGGATTATCATCATTGCCATCGTCGCAGTCGTGGAGGGTGGCAGTGGGGTACATATTTTCAAGTAGGATCAGCGCATCCAATACTTGTCGCAACCGAAACGAGACTTCAGTCAAAGAAGCATACGCTTCATTCAACACCTCACGAATCTTATCTTCGGTGCCGTTGGCAAACGTATGCCCATCACACAGCACAATAGGGCTTTGACGTATATCATCCGTGAGCGTCGGCGGCTCATCGGCGGCCTGTTGTACCAAATCAAAAAAAAGCTGTCCGTACGCTTTTACGATACGCAGCGCACAGGCACAGGCCGTTGGCAGCGCGGCCGGTTGAGCGGCATTTGGTACATGATTTGCCGTCAGAATTGCCTCTACGCGTTCCTGCAAACGCAATGAGATCCAGTCATGAGTTGCATTGACAGTCAGCCAATTTTCCCACGCGGTTTTGAAGTCATTGTACGCCGTTTCGGATACCCAGCAAATTTTCGGCAATAGATGCGAAGGTGTTTCCTGCCGAATAGTACGGTCGGCAAACAATCGCAATTCCATGTTGGTCGCGAAGGGTTCCGGCCAACCGGGCATCACATACGTCAGTCGAAAAGAATAGGGATCATGGTCGCCGCAGCACGCCTCTTCACAATCTCCGTCGGAGCAAATGGGATACAAAGCATCTCCCAAGAATTTGGGACGAAGCAAGAGGTGCTCTACCACCATCAATTGTTCGATGCCGAGTATTTTTTCTAATTTGAGTTCTACACCCGCCCGATTATCGGTCAACGTAAACGGCTGAAGCGCATAATTAAGGGCTTTGGCGCGGTCGTGGCTGATGACCGGATAGGCATTGAGAAACGCGATTTTATCCGCGATCAACTCTTCCAACGCTATTTTTTGGCCTTTCCAATCAAAAAGCAATCGCGCATATTCGTTGACATCTTCCCCAAACCGCGCCATCAAGTGATTCAGAAAACGATTGCGTCGTTCTAAAAAATCACTCTCGGATTCGACAAAAGAGTGTAGGCGATCAGCCGTCAATGTATTTTCCAGAAGCGCATCGGCTCCGTTGATGAGTTGATTATCAATACGTTCAGAGAAATACGTTTGCTTTACTGCCGTATCCAACGAAAACAAGTCTCCAACGTGCGCCAACTGCATCAGGTCATTGACAAAAAACTGCTCGTATACCATCAGATAGGCTTTCAACTGCCGGGCCTGCGCCTTGCGCAACGTCGGCACGTTGGACGACAATCCTTCTTTTCCAATGCCATACGTAAGCGGAAAGCTGTATTGCAAAGGAAAATAATCGTCTACCGCACGGTACGTTCCGACCGGAACAGGCAGATCATTGAGCGTATCTTTTCCTTTGCCGGTTTCCGCTTCGCCGAGCAATTGGACAAGCGTATCCCGTGCTTCGTCCATCCGAGGCAACAATGGCAAACCGTTCTTGTAAAACAAAAAGCGCGAGAGATTATAGTACAAACGAGGTTGGTGATTGTCTGAGATCGTCAACGCCCACTGCGCGCTCAGTTTGTTCGGATTTCCGTCGGCGGCCCCTTTGACGGGCAATCCTTCTTGGTCGTACTTCGTCAGTAAGAGGTTATTGACGGCTATTACTCCTTCAATGTCCATCAACACATTAATGATGTCAGAAGTATGCAGTACAGTTTTCAGTTGCGCGGCGGCAAGATCTTCTGAGGTAATAAAGCCGTTTTGAAGTTCAGGGCCGTTAAATATCTCTTCTACGGGCATCCCTTGCTCCCGTAATTCCCGGAGCGAATAAAAAGGCACCGGCGGGCTGAAATAATATGCTATTTTCTGCCATATCTCGGCCTGAACACGTTCAATATCGACGTCGGCCTGCACTTCAATATCGGCACATACGGCAACATCTTCAATGCTTACCGCTTCGATCCGGCAATAATCTTCGTCCAAATTTCGGTGGCTTTGCAGCATCTCTTTTGCCAAAGCTATTTGCCGCGCAACTTCCTTCAACTTACGTTGGTATTTGTGCATCAACCCTGCCGCCGTTGCATCGGCAAGCAAATGCGTCAGTTCGGCTACGGTGCTTTGTTGCTTCACCACCTCATCCCCAAACAGGCGTATCGCGGCATTTTCTATCTTTATCTTCTGACTTCCCGGCAGCAATGCCACTTCAAATGTGGTATAAAAAACGCCCCGCCAATTTCGCCGCATTTCGTCGTCTCCCATCACATTGGAATCCGTTTTGCTGCGTGAAAACTTAAAAAGGGTAATGACTCCAACAGCGGTATCGTTTTCCAAAAACAACGCATATTCACCGGAATTGGACAAACTCCATTCCGGAAAACGCACCTCAATCAAGCCGGTGTGAGGCTCGTCGTCGTCGTCAAAAAGGGTATACGACTGCTCTATTTTGCGGTCGCTCAAATCTCCCGATTCAGGCGAAGAAGTCAGTTCCAACAGCACTTCATATAATCCGCGCGGCTCTACCTTAACACCTTTCTGATTATCCGGTTCCTGATACGAAAGTTGCAATTGTTCGGCTTCGCACGACGCATAGATCGGAAAATCGCAGGCACATTTTTTACAAAATACCCACGCATTCCGTACGCTGTCGAGGTCGATCAACAGGCGGCGATAGTCATCGGTTGTCCACGGGTTGACGGTCAAAATGGTACGGGCCGTAAAAAATGCCTGATGCCCGGCCGGTTCGTTATTTTCATTCGTGAGCAGATCACTGATGTCCCATCCGGTTCGGTAGGCCAGATCGGTCAGCGCGTAACAAATCACTTCCAGGATGGTAATGCCGGGGTCGTGCAGGTTGTAATCAGTCCACAAAGTACTGCCCATTGCTTCCACAAAACCAATGCCTTTTCGCCGCAAAAGGTAGTAATCTTCGGCAGGCGCAGCGGCAGGATTTTTCGTTATGGCAACAGGCTCTTGAGTCATGATTCACACGCGCATTTTTCGGTTGATTGTTCTTCTTCTACGGCATTGATGACCGCAATGCTGTGTCCGCCTTTAGGCATAGATACCAAGATGGAAATGGCCGTGGAAGCTTCCACTTCGTTACGATCAATGAAACGTCGGTCGATTCCTTCATGATCAACAATGTAATGAAACAGCTGAAAATCAGTCAGATAATCCACATACCCCTGCTCTTCCACAAAATTGATAAGTGTTGATTTATACACTTTCCCGCCAAACGAAGGCGGTTTGCCTCCCGCAAACGCCCACGGGGACAGAAATTGAATGAGGGAAGTTTCCAGTTGATTTCGATAAAATGTTTCGTCGTACCCTTCCCTGAATTTGACGTTGAACGAGACACGAACCGGCTCAAACAGAGGATTGGCAACGTGCAGTTTCACAAAGCAGGAAAGTCGTTGGCGTAAAAAAGCCTCAATGTCTTCCAACACTCCCAGACCGGTATAAGGCTTTAAAGGATCGCGGGATTTTTGAAACTGTAAATTCGGAATGGTTACCAACGTAACATGGCCCGCGGCGAGTTCGTTATACACCATTTGGCCGTTTTTATCGGGGCCATACCGCGTATGGTTCAGGCATTTAACTTTATATATCTGCGGAAATGCTTCCAATACCAAATGTTCATAATCCCACAAAGTGATTGCCCGATCTTTGTGCCGAAGTCGCTCACTCACGCGGGTATAAAATGGTTCTGCCTGCTCTTTGCCCCGGCCGCCAAACGACTCATAAGGCTGTTCCACTTTTTCTATTTCCGCAATGGGCCGGTCCAATTTGGTAATTGTACCGGCAGGCAATGGTCTGGCCGAAAAAGCAGGGTCATTTTGATGATCTGCAAAAGTCGCTTTCAGGGCTTGCGCCGTTACCGAGATCAAACTGCAAACGGCATCGCTTTTTTCGGTGACAGCCGCCCGAATCCAATGTTTTTCAGCCGGTAAAAGCGTATTTTGAGAAGAAGCTTCGCGCGGAAATGAAAAGACCACCAACCCGGAGCGCAGGAGTTGTCCGGTATGATCTTCCACTTCAGAAGGCTTGAAGTCAATCCATTGGTTGTTGCTCACAAAACTCCATTGTATATGCGATTCAGGCTTTACCGACAAGGGGTTGGCCGTTCCGTCAGCGACCTGAAAAAGCAACGAAAGCGTTTGTGGCGGTTTTAACCCTTCAATGCCAATGTAAAATTCTGCCTCATGCGCCTCTCCGTTTCGTAGGCTTTTAAATTGAGGTACCAAAAAGACGTCGGGCGTTGTACCAAGGCGAGGGTGCTGTTCGGAAACCCCGAAAGGGAAAAGGTGAAAGAATGCAAAGTTTACGTTGGACTGCGCCGAATTGAGCGGCATCACTGCCGATTGCGCCGAATAACCAATGCTAATGGCTTCGATCTCAGGAATATAAGGCGCTACCGGCAGAGCCGCATCGGCAGGAGTTTCTTTAAGTGCCACCTTCAATAAATGACGCGTAAGCGTTTCCTGCCAGGCTTTATGTCCAAAATCTCCGTTTAATATTAGTTTTAAAAATCCGTTTGTATCGCCAACCGTATAGGGTTCGTTGGGTGTATAATCAATGGGAGATTGCGGTTCAGGCGGTAACGCCACTGAAATGATCCCCGTATTTTTAAATGTATTTGTAAAAGGAATTTGAAACAACTGCGTCCCAAAAGAAGGGATATTTATGGAAACGCTGAGCGTATCTTCATCCAACAACGTCACTATGGCAGACGAAGGCGTAAAGTTTGTTTCAAACAATTTGACCGCAGTATTAACCGTCAGCCAACCATCTTTGGTCAGGCGCTGAAGCGTGGCGTCGGGGGCATAGGGCAGGTTTGTTCCAAAATCGGCTTGGGCGGCGCTGGCGGGCAAGCCTTTCCACTTGATCTTGAGTTGAAGGTTAACGTTTGCCTTTTGAAACAGTTCTTTATGACCGATCAATAACGCATTCCCTTTTTGGGGCAACGGGCCAAAAGGCTGAAAAGGTTTAGACACATCCGCCTCTCCAAAATCCGTACTGACTACCAACGAGTTAATGCCCGATTTAGTAAAAATACCCACTTCGTTCAGCCCCACCCGTACACTGACGGTACAATGCGTGACAACACTATTCTCTAATTTTTGATAATCGTATTCATGATTGGGAGAATGTTTCAGCACAAATTTCACGACGGGATGGGCGGTTGCAAGATTACCGCCGTGAACTTCTGCCTCATAAGGAGCAACGGCCGGGGCATCAGCTTCCATCGTAAAGGCAAGTACGGCGGTGGTTCCGTTCATTGAAAACAGTTCATCCGACAAATACCAACCTTCGACGGTGGTAATAAACACCGTCGCTCGAAATGTACCCGTAAATGATCCGGCTAATCCGAACGACAGGCTAATGCGCCGAAATCCTTCCGTCACATACAGTTCAGGAGAAGCCACCGCAAAACCCACTTCGGCGGGCGGCATCTGAATATTGGTCAGTTGGTCGTTCTCATAGATTTTATGGTAAAAAGGATGCCAAGCCCCATCGACCGACGTAAGTTCGGACATCAGACCGTTGTCTGAGTTTGCAATGGGGGCGACAAACAGCCGACCGTTTTGAAACGGAAGCGTATCATTTGTTTTATTCCGGTGCCGATACACCGTTTTCAATTCTGTTACTTTGGCCGCATTAATGACCGAATCATCATCACTTTCAAAAAGAACATCGTTGCCTTTTGCGTCTTTTCCCGCTTTGAAGGCCGTTCCTTTTTTGAGCAGATAGGGGTCAAAATCATTGGCCAATTCGGTCAATAAATGCACTTGCGCCGGCTCGGCAGGTTTTTCGGTAAGTTGCAGAATTTGTCGGTAATAAAAATCCAAATGCCGCTCGGTGAGGCGGTTGGTTTGTTCACGCGTGAACTCTCTTAATTTTAAAAACGCTAAGAATAATGCATAATGCGGTGCATGATCGGGTTGGTTAAAGCTTGCTTCCAGCCCTTTTTCAGCCTCTTTTATGATTCTGCCGTACACTTTGAGAAACTGCTCAAAAATACCCGTAAACAGATTGTGCGTAGCCAAATGATTGATTTTCTCAAAGTCTGTCGTTCCGGAGCCATATACCGAACTTTCGGGTGAAATGCCCGTTACAAAAGCATTCCAATCGGGTGAAGCATCCGTTATCCAATCACTTGATAACCCATCGTTCAGCACTGTTTGAAACGCAACCGCTTTCGCGCCCAAAACCTGAATATCGGCCGCCGCTTCTTCTATCAGCGCCCCACCGCCTTTGTAATAACTGACCAAGCGACGAAGATGCGGTGCCAGTTGCGTACGAATCAGGTGTTGAAGTGATTTTTTGAGCAGAACATCTGTGGGAATTTTTTCCTTGAAAACATCCAGTTGACGCGCCAAACTGCCGGCATAACTAAATAATACACCTGCTTTTTGTTTTAGATCGGGCGCTGATTGATTCGTACGATTACGCACAAAATCAAACGTTTCTTTGACATTAACTTTATAGAAATCAATATTTTGTGAGGCAATAACGGCCAATAACGCCGATGGATCATTGGCAAAGAATGCCTGCCAGTTGCCGTTTTGCGTATTAGTAGTATCGTAATAATGCAAAAACTCCGCAAATGCCTGAGCGAATACCAAATGGTGTTCCGTTTCACGTTCATCCACCGGGGCATAGGCAGGTTTGAGCGCTTCGGCAAGGCGCTGCTCCTGACTCCACCCTTCGCGAATGAGTTTAAGGGACGTGACTTTATGGGCGCAGTCTTTCGGCATTCAGTTAATTTTTTTCAGGTAAAAAATCAAGCGTTGTGACCAAATTGATGTCGGTTCCTTCCTGTTTATAAAAAGGAAACACAAAGTTGAAGCGCGAGTTGGTGGCTCGGATGCGGTACGTGATCTCGATCAATATCACTCCTTCCAACCCACGACTGTCATCTAAAAAGACGTTTTCCAGTTCGATCCGCGACTCAAAGTACAGAATGGCCGTTTCGATCTTATCCGCGATCAGCGCTTTGGTCGTGGCATCCAATGACTCAAAGATCAATTCGTCCATGTTGCAGCCATAGTCGGGCAACATGATCCGCTCGCCAAGGGCAGTCGTAAGCAATACTTCGAGGCTCGACGTAATATCGACTTCCCGAGTGACCATCTTCACTCCCTGCAATTCCTGACTGAAAGTAGGCGGGAAAGACCACCCGCGACCGAGAAAATCATTGTTCATGGCCTACATTTATTTATTGTTCTTCTTACCCTCCCACCAAAACTGACAAACAACCGGGCGGCAAAACGGCCCCGCCGCCGGCCGTCAGATCGCTGACACGTGCCGCCGGCAAACCACCGATAATGACTGTACCCGACCCTTTGATGACGGCATCAGCCCCGGCAGTATCGCCCATACGAGCGGCCGGCAAGCCGCCGATAAGCACAGTAAGGCACCCGGGCGCAACCAATGGCGCAGGAACGCCGGAAGTAGCCGTACTGACAATGAGGTCGGTGAGTCGGGCAGCAGGTAACATAATAACTAGTTGATTAAAACCATTCCTCCTTTAATAATGGTCGTAGCACCGGCCTTGACGGTTGTTGTGGCTCCCGAAGAGATCTCGGCACTTCCACTTCCTTCCGCCTTCAGCGCCCCTTTTGCTTTCAGGTTTAGATTGGTGCCCTCCACTTTTATGTCTTTAGTGGCCTTTAACACAATATCTTTTATGCTTTGTATGGTAATCCCGTCGTTATTCATGATGATCTTATTGCCGTTTTGGTCAGAGATCGTCACTCCTTTGTCTTTTTCCGACAGTTTAATTACGTTTCCTTTGGGTGTTTGAAGCGTCATTATTTTATCTTCATCGTCAAACGTAAATTTCATTTTTGACCGCGACCAATACCCCTTTTGATGATTAGTATTCTTCAAGGGTTCGGGCGCAGGTTTGTTGCTGCTATGGCACATTCCCAACATGACGGCATGGTTTGGATCATCGTTTATAAAACCGATGATGACCTCATCTCCGATGTCGGGTCGAAAAAAAGTCCCGCGCTCTTTGCCTGCATCGAGCGTAGCAATGCGCGCCCAAGTGCCTTTGGCTTGGGCATCAGTGAGCGACAGTCGAACTTTGATGCGATTTTGTTTTTCGGGATCACCTTCGAGTTGCGTCACAATTCCGGTCTGCAATCCTGCTACCGGCGCCACCAACCCTGCCGCCGGCAAGGGGTGGATGTCAGCCGTTTTGGCAAACGGCTCAGGACTTAATCCAAGTTGTACATCGGTTTCCCAATTTCCCGCCGCCACTTGGTGCCGCACACCCGACACAAACAGCTTTCCTTCAAATCGTTCTCCAATGCCACCGATCTCCAACAGATTGCCGGGCTTTATTTCGGCAAATCCCTGAAATTTAACCCGCCCGCGTACCTTCGCCAGATGATTTTTGAGTTGTCTTTCATCGGCCCACGCCTGTAATTCGGTCTGAGAAACAGCGCCGCCATGACGAAGTATATGGGTAGGCATTCCTATGGAATTCGCCAACGCTGAAGGGGTCAGATTACCGGTAGCGGTCGTGGCCGGCTTACCGGCTTCGGCTTCAATGGTTTTTTGGGTTGCGGGGTTCCATGCTGTCGTTTTGAGTAAAGCATTTTGAAAGCGGGCATCCATTTCCATGTCCATTTCCAAAAGCGTAGCACCGTATTGCACGTTCAGCACAGGGTCTTGCTTTACATCAGGCGCGGCAATGAAAATCTTTCCATCTTCCACGCGTACCACCTGTCCGTTGGCTTCAGCACGGCACATCAGAAAATCCCAGTCGGTTGTATCGTACTGGAAAATTTCTTTAATGGGCCTTGTTGTTGGCTTTACGTCTTTTTGAAGACCGTATTTACCAATGATCTCTTCAGCAATGTCGCTGTCTTTTTGGTTAGTGAAATAATGGTTTATGGGCGTCAGGGTCATTTTCACGGCTTCATCGCGACATTCGACAATGAGCAGGTTACTGTTTTTACGTAATTTCAAACTGTGTTTTACCACAATTCCCTTAAAAACAGTCTCTTCCTGCGAACGGTATCCTAATTTGATCTCTATTTTTTTTCCGGGAATGAACAGGTCGGTATTGCTTACTTCAAACGTGGCTTTGGACGCTTCGCCATCCTGAATATGCAACGTAGCGGCAGGAATTCGATTGATTTCCTTGGCCACCAATACCGACAAAATATGATACGCCCCCGAAATTTCCGTTCCCTCCATCAGTATTTTGACGGTACAAACGTCGGGAGTGGCGGGCGTAGGAATAGCCGATGGACCGTTGGCAGCGCTCATTTTGAAGGAGTTTGAGGTGTTTTTTCAATGGGTGGAAAAACGAGTTGCTGCCCGGGAATCAGGCGACGAAAGTTACTTAACTGATTGATGCGGGCTACCTGCAGGTAGTACTTGGAGTCTCCGTAAATTCGGTAGCAGAGCAGCGGCAAGGTATCACCCGCTTTTACCGTACGTAGATGAGTGAGGTCGGGGGATTGTTTATTTTCTTTGGCCGCCCGTTTCATTTCCTCAATACTGGCCTTGAATTTTACCTTCGCCACCGCCCGCAACGGTTTCCCATCCGGACTGAACAGCTTGTACGTAATGCTTACTTCTGTTACTCGTCCTTTAAAAATGCCTTTGTTGCTTAATCCGGCACCCCAGACGAGCTTGAAATGTCGCGGTTCGTGGGCATCGCCTTTGTAATCAATCAACACCTCTCTGAAGCGCTGCAAATCTTCGGCTACATCGGGGCGAGGTTTGCCGTCAATGATCCCGGTATTGTCAAACAAAAATTCAAACGTGATCTCTTCGGGTTCGGTGTATTCGTATTTTAGCTGTTTACCGCTCGTTCCCTGTCCCTGACTTTCCGAGAATTTCAGTTTATAATCAAGCGTATAGCTTTCGGGATTGATCAATGTTTCGAAAAAAGCGTCCGCTTGGTCTTTGCCACCCGATTCCGCTTCTTTTGAATCTTTGAACGCCAGAATGAGCATTTTCTCCAGTTTTCCGGCCATGACTATCGTTCATTTTTAAGGTGTAATATATGCATGACCTGCTCTACGCATTCCGCCACCACTGCATCTCGGTCAATGCCGGTAGTCGCCTCGGTTTTTTTAGGCAGTATCCCTTGATTCCCGGCGGTACGCTCCGATACATTGACGGTTACACGAATATTCAATTCTTTGATTTCGACAGGCATAGTGTTGAACAGTGAATGTTTTACATCAGCGTAAAATATTGGTAGGTCAATTCGAGGGTTTCGATGACGAGGGCATTTTCGTTGGCGTTGAGATCAGCGATCTGCCATTTTTTAGGAATGGCCCGCGAGACGTTCCACACTTTCAATGGTTGACTTTGTTCGTTCATCAAAATGATCGCCAGATCAGCGGGAACAAAAATGCGGTCGCGAAAAGCATTCATGCACCATTGAGTCACCGCTGAGTCCGTCAACATACCCCGTTTGAGCGCCAGATCGCTGTATTTGGTTCGAACGGGCAACTTGTGTTCAAATCGGTTTTCGCCGCCTTCACGGTAATTTTCCATTTCATATTCCACCGACAACCCCGAAACCGACTGAAAACGCACGTCGTTTCGGTTAGAGCTTATGCTAAACTCTACTTTGTAATAAAAACCCCAGGGCGGATAATAATCAACGGCCATCTTATCGTACCAGACTTAGTCCTTCGTGCGCAATTTCGATGCTTTCGATCGCTACTTCGTTGGCGTCCGATTTGAGGTCGGGAGCCGTGATCTTGGTGGGAAAACAACGGGTTGCTTTCCACACTGCCACGGGCTCGTGCTTTTCGTTCAGCAGCCGAATCACCACATCACGGCGGTTGTTGGCACGCTCGTTGGATATCTCATTGTACCAATTATAGAAATCATCGTCGCCCTGAAATTTGCCGCGCTTCATGAGAATATTGCTGAATTTGCGCAGTCCGGGCATTTTGATCTTGTTGAAATCTTTGCTGTCGCTGTGGCGGTATTCAATGACTTCCGTTTGGATGTCCAATCCCGTCACCTCGGTAAAACTGATTTTTGCGCCGCCCCAGTCCACTTGAAAGTGAAACCTCGGCAAGGGATATTCTTGTGCCATAATTGAAGGATTTCGGATTTATGATTCAGCCAGTTTATGCGAGAAACGAAGGATGATGAACTCCGCAGGGCGTACGGCCGCCAGGCCGATCTCAACGATCATGCGCCCTTCCAGAATGTCGAGCGGGGTCATGGTTTTGCCCAATCCTACAGCTACGTAAAATGCGTGTTCGGGTTTGATGCCCTGCAAGGCTCCCTGTCGCCACAGCGTGTTGAGGAAGTTCTCGATCATGGCCTGTACTTTTACCCACGTATTAGCGTCGTTGGGTTCAAAAACAAATTGCTCAGTCGCTTTTTTAACCGACTCTTCCACAAAATTGAAAAACCGCCGCACACTTACGTAGCGCCATTCGTTGTCATTGCCCGCCAGCGTTCGAGCGCCCCATACAAGTGTCCCTTTTCCGGTAAATGCACGAATCGCATTGATAGATTTCCCTGCCACGGGATCTACGTTCATTTGGTCCTGCTGTACGTTGGAAAAAGCAATGGTCGGTTTAGTAACGGTATTTAATGAGACATTGGCCGGCGCTTTCCAAACTCCTCGGCTATTGTCTACCGATGCATAAATGCCTACGATAGCGCCGCTTGGGGGCAGCTTGCACGGCAGATCCCGAATCGCTGCCTTGGCCTGTTCGTAACGGTCATTTGCCGACGTTTTGAGGGTATCCATCTTTACGGCTGTCGCCCCGTTTATGCTGACATCCACGGTGGTTTCGTCATACTGAAAATCAATAGTTGTTTCGACATTTGGGCCATAAACAGCGCCGTATTTGAGGTTGTTAAGGCCGATGGCACCATTGGTCCCGTCTCTGAAATTATCAACTGCATCTAATAAATCGGTGGCTGCGTCGGAAAGCGATAGGTCGTCGCCGTGCATATCCATGACCACAAAGCGATCCTGAAGATCAGCACATTGTTGAAGAGCGGCATCATGAAGCGTTTTGAAATCGTCAATGCCAAGGTTTTGAGCTTCGGGAAATACAATCAGCGTTGGTTCATCTTCATTTGCCAAAGCGTCCAACCCGGCGTGCAATTCTGTTTCGACCAACGCGGCCCCAACAGTAGCGTTATAGGCTCCCACCGACACGATATAGCACGGGCCGCCGCCGTTGGCAAAAAACAATTGCAAAGCATAATACATAATATGCTTTGAACGATCCGCTTCAGCCACTTGTGCGGTATTCCCGGGTGACGCATCGTTGAGAGTTACAGTGACCTTCTCCTCGGGTTGAGCCTCGCCGAAGTAAGTTCGGTATTCGACTAACGAGCTGATCCGTTTGGGTTGGAGGAGCAAATCGCCGTCTGTTGGTGAAGTTGCTTTTTCGGTATAGCCAATAAAAGCCGGAATGGCCGTTTCAACGGGAGCAATGGAGGGCGGAAATTTGGGGATCTCTTCGATGTATACCCCCGGGGTTTTATAACTACCTGCAGCCATGATAATGAGGATTTTAAAGCGTTTCCGTCTGCGTTTTTGCGATTATAAATGTGTTCATTAAACTGACTTAATTTGCCGGAACATTGACCTTGACCGTGAACGTAGGAATGTTCCAATTGCCGTTGGGTTGCCGTTCCGTCCTTATTTCACCGTTCGGTTTCAATAAGCCATAATCTCCCAAACCCTGCTTACCCGATATTCTGATCTTGCCCAACAAGGCGCGGTCCGTAATTTTCTCCATTTCTATTTCCGGGGTAAATCGAATATTCTCAATAAGTTGCAGATTGTCTGCGGGGGTTTCAAGCAATGCGGGTGGGGTTAGGGCAGCAACAAAGGCAAGATCATTTCCCATGACATAGAGCGTAGCCTCTGCGCCCTGTTTTGTTTTTGGCAGATCTGCTTTTTGGGCGGCTTCGGCATGAACATATGTCAGTTCAAACACTAATTCCATATCATCAAGCAATTTCATGGGGCGATTGTCGGAGGCCGTTTGAACCGTTACTAAAAACCCCGACGGGCTTCTTCTGAAAACCAATCCATGATTGGCTAAAACCTGTCGGGTGGACTTATCAGGTACAATACGCAGCCATTCGCCAGTGCGGTCGGCGTAGTATTCGTGAAAAACACGAACCTCAACCAATGCCCGATAACGAGTGCTGAATGTTTCCATCAACTTAAAGGCGGGATGACTCCTGCATTTTGCTCTATTTCCATCACTACTCCCCCGCCTTGAATAATCGTTTCGTGCTTGAGCTCTACCAATCGCACACAATACAGCACCGAAGGGTATTGCTTCCCGCCCAAGGTGCCCCACAGGTAATTCATCTCTTCGAACGACGGCGAATACAGCTCCATGATGAGTTTGAACTCGGTCATTCGATCATAATTATTACCGCCCACATCTACCGAGTTCTCGTGCGTAAATACATTTTTAGACTGAAAAAAGCGCACGATCCGTGAGAGGTGCGTCAGAGAAGTCTCATACGCATTCGACGTTACGGAAAACAGCACATAAAGGTTGACAAATACAGGTGGGTTAAAGTATTCAGTGCGCAGTGTACGGTCGTTGGTTCGGGAATGAACGCCGTTTTTGAGCGTTTTTTCTTCGCGTATGCTCACCAATGTCATCACAATTCCTCCGCGCAACGCTCCCCCGCCGCTTCCTTCAATTCCTCCAATATTGCCCAGGACTACCGTATCTTCCAACGAAAACGGCAATGTATTGAGGTGATTGTTCAACTCCTCCGCAATAACTTTCAACCCATGAAGAATCATGAAAATCAGTTTATAATTCAGCCCATAAAACTACTTGACGGATTTTTATGCTCCATCCATGAAAACAGGGATAGGCCAAAAATCCATGTTTATATGGAGAGGCTGAACGAAGAATGTACGCAGGCAAGACCCAGGCAAAAAGCGTTGGCTTGTTTTGAAAAGGAGCTATTGGTCAACTTCAAAGTGATCGGCAACTCATACCGGTAATACCCGTTAAAATTGATAAAAACGGCTTTGACAATTATCACACCGAAAGCATTTGAGCGGCAAAAAAAACAGGAAAGTTCGTACTAAAAACGGTCGACGATACCGCTCATAAGCAACACTCCCACAACGGGGGCATTGCTTTGATTTTGTAGGAATCAAAGGTAACATTATCAGGGTGTAGAATTTATTATTTAAGAGGAACGAACGCCTTAATGAGGATAAAATCCAACTCAGATTGTTTCAGATAATGGTTAAATTAACGTCCAAAATATTCCGATTTGAATATCCTTTAAAACAACGGCAAATAACCTAAAAAAAGGGATATTTTAAGTTATTTAATATGCTTTATTTAAAAAAAAAATTTACTATAATATTCACAAAAATCGGTACGGTATTTGCTAATAGCTTTACATATCAGCATTTTACATAATTATATATAATGATTTTTAGTTTTAATTATACTATTCGCCAATGAAAAATCAACGAATAGTATGACTATTAATAGTATCCCAAAATTTGATAAAAATCATATTTTTTCGGATTATAACCCATACCGGCTACCAAGAGATTGCAACACAAACGGTATACAGTAAACATCATAAAAAACGAGGGTGTTATTTCATCGGCAATTAGGTAGGATTCACCGGCAAATAGGTAGGCTTCACGGCTGTCAGGCCAAAAATCGCAGACAACCTGTCTAAATTTTATGTTACTTTGGAGCAGAAGATAGACGTCGCACAGTGACATATATACAATCGTTTCCTGTAGGCTATATTCAACGTTATAAAAGAACAAAATAAACTGTCTCGGCAGTTTTGAAGAATTTTAAAGTAGGGTAAAGTATACAGCATTGACCCCGTCTCCTTGAGGCGGGGTCATGTTTTTTACCCAAAACCGGTTTTAACTTACTATTCCTAAGGGGTTATTCCGCTTTCCATATGGTCATTTCACCAATTGAAAAGTCATTTTTTAGGCAACCGAGCAAGGGAAGAGAATTTTGCGGCCTGAAACAGCAAGCATTCTGTTTGAAATTTAGCTAACTTTAATTTACGGTAGACTATTCAGAAGTATCTCAAAATGAAGGCTATCGGCTGGTTATTCTTAAAAAACAACTTTCGAAAACTGTTTTAAAGGATATTTTCAATTAGGGTAATGTGTTATGCATTGACCCCGTCTTTTTAAGGCGGGGTCATGTTATTATATGACAATACCCATTTGGCTTTAGTTTACAATGAAAGACCTTTGCCAATGATCAAACATCTTTAGACTCATAATCCAAGAAGAGATGCAATAAACAGTACAGCCAAAAGAAGGATAAAGAAAATGATAATTCCACTTACAATTCCTGTTATTGCCCAACCTACTCCCGCCTCACCGGTTCGTCTGATTTGAGCTTTTCCAACAAAGCCCATGATAATAGCCACTGCCCCTAACAGAATCGAAATAGCACCTGCACTCGTTAACAACAGGACTAAACCCGCAAGCCCGGCTATTCCTGAGAGTAGCGCTACCGTATTCGTTTTATTAGCTTTAGGTGCAGTACCGTTTTGCATTTTTTCAATGCGTTTGGTGAGCATTTTTCCAAACACACGCTCTTTCAAGGTCAACTTTTTCGCAGAAGCCTCTTTTGATACCGACCGCGCCTTTATTAATTTGTCTGTGGCGGCTTTGGACGCTATGGTCTTTAATAAATAAGGCTTAGTATGATAGGATGTCAAATTTTTAACATTTGCCGCTAAAACCAATGTCTCCGTGTTTGTACTACCTATCTCCGTTGTGTCTGAGTGTTGTTCTTTCTGAATTGCTTCCCGGTTTTTTTGGGCAATTTTCGCGTCTGTTTTTATGTATTGAAAATGAGGGGCAGGAATGGCTGTTACATAATTATTTTTGTGACAAGCCATAAATGATGTACTAACACCGAGGAAGGCTAAATAAAGAAATAGTTTTTTCATAGAACGTTATTTTTTAGTAGAAAGATAATCATTCAATCATAAAATGGTACGGAAGGCAAATATATTATAATTTTACCGTGAAAAACTTGTTCAATGATCAAAAAAAGTTTTCTAATTTTATCCTTATAGAAAACGGGATAACCGTTTTTAGCCCGACCGGGAGCACCCTTGCGTGAGCCAATGAATTGTCATTTTACGAAAAATATAAATTTCATTCGTTTCTGTTTACTCTCTTCTGTATTTCGGACGGATGAAGAAGCAAGGCTCTAAACAACCTTTGGCAAATTTAACTGAAGTTGAAAATTTGAACGTCCACCTTTATCTGATTGATATGGGTAGTGCCGGGCTATTTCAGGGAGATAAAAAAAGTCGTAAGGGACAATATTAACTGCATATAGGTATAAAAACTTTATTTATCATCCCTTTTTCAATAAATAAATCTTAATCTATTTTTATATTTGTCTAACCGGAAAATACTTTGAAAAAAAGCCTTATTTAAAAAAGTTCACAGTAACCTACGCCTTTGCTGTTTTACATTTTTTAGTTTGGATACGTCAAAAAAATATACCGCTTTTGCTTTCCTCTTGCTTCCTATCGTCATTTTTTATGGCTTTAGTGTAGCTTACAGCACCAATATTCCGTGGTTTGATGATATAGAGAATATTCCCTATTTTCTTTCCGGGCTACTTGACTCCCAATCTTGGCATCAACGGGTCGAAGCATTTTTACGTCCTAACAACGAGCACCGCGTCCTGAGTGCCCGACTTATTGTCTATCTTACTTATTTGATGACAAATGAAATCAATTTTCGGGCGTTGGCATTGGCCGGAAATTTGACGGTATTGGGCATTTTCTCGCTTATTGGCAGAGCTTATCTAAAAAATAACGTTCAGCCTCTTCACCTCATACCGGCAGCATTTTTTATTTTCAATTTACAATTTTACAGCATGACGTTCATGACGATCATGTCACTTCAATACCAGTTGATTATCTGCGAGGTGTTCTTATCTCTCTATTTATTGATCAAACCTACCCGTTTAAGTTTTGGCGGGGCTATTTTAACGGCAATCTTAGGGACGTTCAGCATGGGTAACGGTTTAATGGTATGGCCGACAGGAGCCCTTCTCCTGCTCTATTTAGGCCAACGACCACGATTAATTACTTGGTTGATCATTGGCATTTTAGCCATTGTGGGCTATTTTTCAGGGTATGCCTTTGTCCAAGGCAATGACGAAGGATTCAGTTATTTTTTCCAACATCCGCTTAAAGTCATTATTGGTTTTTTTGCATTTGCAGGTGGCATTTTGGATTGGTTTCCCCGAGCTCCTTTTGAAAAACGGATGGTTTTGCCCGTAGTGGGCGGCGTGTTTATCGTATGCTTTTTTCTGTTTTATACTTTTGGGGTCATGAGCATTTCAGCACGTTGGCGTACGCTGTTTTCTTCCAAATTCACTAAATTCTATTTGCGGATCCCTTATTTTCGAAACCTCGAACTGTGTTGGGGAGCCTTTTGGGTGGGATGCTTTGTGTATTTACTGATCACCGGCGCACTTGTGGTATTTTTTCGTACGCGCTTTGATTATCAATTGATACTTTGGGCTACGTATAAGATTTATCCGGGCACACTCATGGCCATAACTGCTATCTTATTGTTGCAAATACTTGCTCCAATGCGACAAAAATTCGGTCTTATACCGGTTTTGAGTGCTTCTTTGTTATCGTGGTCTTCTTCTTATTGGTATTTTGTGCCGCAGGTACAACATGACCAAAAGCAACGATTGGCTTTTGCCTTTAATCAACAGCGTAACGGCGTGGGATTAGGAGCCGAAAAGAATTCTGCTTTTGCCAAATTTATTGTAGCTGCCTTAGATAGTGCCGAGCATAAAGGTTTTTACAAACTACCTGAACCTTTGATTGACCCGCAAGAAAAAGACATCGAAAAAATGTTGCGAAACAGTACGCTGAAACTACCGACAACGTCGGTAAAAGTAGATAATCAGGCTACCACAGTCGTAATTACGAATGAAATAATTGAATATACTGAAGGGAAAAGCATGGGTGCCTTTATTTCTTTAACCTCACCAACTTATTTCCACCTGTTTTCGGTACCTGCAAAGCAGGTATTTCATAATCCTCAAAAAGGTTTTTTAATTCATTGCCCTAAAGGTGTTTTGTACAACGAAACCTATCAGATTGGCGTTTGGATAGTGCAAAATACCGGAAATCAATTATTTAGAACGGGACAAAGCGTTACGATCAATTAGTACTTTTTATTAGGAGATTTTGGCTCGGTAAACGAACTCTTTGGAAGACTGTTCTTTCCGACCAATCATTTCTCCAATCAAAATGGGGACAAAAGGGGATGTCCAACCTTTGAAAGCCGTCTGATCCCGGTAAATCTCCAGCCCTTCACCAATGGTAGTTGTTGCAGATGTATAAAAAGAAAACGCTGCTGTAAAAAACCGGTGACTCCGACCATCTCAAGCGTTTAGGAAGCGTTATTATAAAAAACAAGTGACTCCGACGGGAATCGAAGTCGTACGCGACTCCGACCATCTCAAGCGTTTAGGAAGCGTTATTATAAAAAACAAGTGACTCCGACGGGAATCGAAGTCGTACGCGAATCCGACCATCTCAAGCGTTTGGGAAGCGTTATTATAAAAAACAAGTGACTCCGACGGGAATCGAAGTCGTACGCGACTCCGACCATCTCAAGCGTTTAGGGAGCGTTATTATAAAAAACAAGTGACTCCGATGGGAATCGAAGTCGTACGCGACTCCGACCATCTCAAGCGTTTAGGAAGCGTTATTATAAAAAACAAGTGACTCCGACGGGAATCGAAGTCGTACGCGACTCCGACCATCTCAAGCGTTTAGGAAGCGTTATTATAAAAAACAAGTGACTCCGACGGGAATCGAACCCATATCAAGCGTTTAGGAAACGCTTATTCTATCCGTTGAACTACGGAGTCTATTTCAAAAATCTCAGACACTCATATCAAGCGTTTAGAAAACGCTTATCGGGCTGCGCTCCACTCTATCCGTTGAACTATGGAGTCTGATTTTCCGCAAATCTCTGAAAACTATTCGGCAAAATCAACGTCTGTAAAAGGCATATTGAGCCAATTTGGATAAATTACGTAGTGTTTTTTCTTTACCAACTCAAAAAGCTTAGTTCGCAGTTCAGTCAAATTCTCACTTTTTTCGGCTGAGATAAACACAACATGCTCCGCCGAACCGTTATAATAGCTCTTTTTGAGTTTCTCCAACACCATTTCTTTCGTTTGTTCCACCACAATTTCCCCTTCTTCGGTTTCGATCACTTCGTCAAAAGCTTCTTTTTTGGGATGATAGGCGTCTATTTTATTGAACACCATCACGGTAGATTTAGCGCCCGCGCCAATTTCGGCCAAGGTCTGATTCACCACTTCGATCTGCTCCTCAAAGGAAGGATGCGATATATCGACCACGTGCAACAACACATCAGCTTCGCGCACCTCATCAAGCGTTGATTTAAAAGACTCAATGAGTTTGGTGGGTAGTTTACGAATAAACCCAACGGTATCGGTCAAGAGGAAAGGAATATTGTCGAGCACTACTTTGCGAACCGTAGAATCAACAGTGGCAAACAGTTTGTTTTCGGCAAAAACATCGGTTTTTGCCAACCGGCGCATGAGTGTAGATTTGCCTACGTTGGTATAGCCCACCAATGCCACACGCACCAAACGATTACGTTCTTTGCGACGGGTAATACTCTGTTTGTCAATCTTTTCGAGTTTATCTTTCAAAAAGGCAATCCGATCCTGAACAATACGACGGTCGGTTTCAAGCTCTTTTTCCCCCGGACCGCGCATCCCGACCCCACCTTTTTGGCGGCTTAAGTGCGACCACATACGGGTCAGTCGCGGGTACATATATTGGTATTGGGCCAATTCTACTTGTGTTTTTGCCTGAGCGGTTTGGGCACGCATCGCAAAAATGTCAAGGATCAATAAGCTACGGTCAAGTACTTTTATGTCTTTAAATTCCGCTTCGAGGTTACGTACCTGTGAAGGGATCAGTTCATCATCGAAAATAATCATGTCTACGGGATTGTCCGTCACAAAGATCTTAATGTCTTCGAGTCGGCCTTTTCCCACAAACGTGCGATTATCAGGATATTCGAGTTTTTGCGTAAAAGTTTTGACGGTCTCTACTCCCAACGTAGACGCCAGAAATGCCAATTCTTCCAGGTATTCCTGAGTTTGTTCGGCAGTTTGACGTTGGGTAGTGACAGCGACTAATACGGCGGTTTCTTGTTTTTTGGCGGTTGAATTCATTTACGCTTACGTCCCGAAAATTCGGGATTAATGGTTATCCGTTATTTGTTGAACGGGTATGAATAAACGGTATTGTTTCGGAGAAAGTTTCGTTAATTGCCACGAAGTTAAGGCTTTATTTAGACTTTTGTGCTTTAACAAATAACGCTGCCAAACACAAACAACGCAAACGGGAGCGATCTGAACCGATTTTATGTCAGCAATAGCCAAAGTTGCCCAAGGGGGAATCATCGTTTATACAGTTGCTGCCTTGCTGATTTGGTGGCTGCATCCATTGGTTTTGTTTCGCCCTACCGCGTTAGCTGCCGATTATAAATATCATTTCAAAAAACCTTTTCAGGAGTTACGTTTTGAAACCGAAAAAGGAAAAGCAACGCTTAACACTTTATGGTTTGGAACGGATGGACCGGTTTCGATCAATCATTCTCCTTCCATGCCCGGCAAAATCGTTTTATTTTTTCATGGAAATCGCGACAATCTCGCCCGTTGGGGGCGCGAATATTCCGAACGATTTACCGATCGAGGGTATCAGGTAATAATGTATGATTATCGGGGATACGGTAAAAGCACCGGCGAGCGCTCCGAAGAGACTCTTCACTACGACGCACACTACCTGTATGATTTTCTCAAAAAACGTTTCTCTGAAGATTCTATCGTCGTGTACGGCTACTCCATCGGCTCGGGTATGGCGGCTCGGGTAGCGGCTGAAAATCATCCGAAAATGCTGATTTTGGAAGCGCCTTACGCCAGTATTCCGACGTTGGGCCAAACGCAACTACCCATTTTCCCGTACGAATGGCTTACGCGGTATAAATTCCGAACCGACAGTTGTTTTGCTTATATCCATTGCCCCATTCATCTTTTTCACGGTACCGACGACATTACTGTTCCTTATAAAAACAGTCTTATACTTTTAGGTCTTCCGACCGTCGGCAAGGTAAAATTGACCACGCTACCCGACGGTCATCACCTTCATTTGGATACTTTTCCGCTGTATCAAGCGACCTTAGATAGCTTGTTAAGAATTGGCAATCAATAATTCTGCCTGAGAACACAGTCGCTTGATCAACATATTGATGATCCGTTTATTCAGTTCTTCTTCGAGCGGAAGATACGCTTCGTACTGTCCGGGTGTAAAATGCCCGATAACTGTTCCGACCAACAGGCTACGAAAATAGATGTCTTTTCGAATGGACTGTTCGATGTAAATGACTTTATCTTCGGAAGAAAAATGACCGAAATTGATCTTACGTTTATCTAAATAATGCCGAAAGAGTAAGATAAATAAGTCATTTTGCGCTTTCAGAATGGGGCGCAGTACTTCATTTTGAATTTGTTCGGGAATGGACATCTCGTATAAAATCGTTGATAATGAACAATAACTATGCACTAAAAGCTTTACCTTTGCGCCGGACAAAACCCATATTTATGTCTGAAACCAACACAATTTTATCTCCAAGTGCCTTGGCGCAAGAGGCGATTCAATTACTCAAACAACTGATCGCAACACAGTCGTTCAGTCGGGAAGAAGAAGGAACAGCGGCGTTGATCGAGGCGTTTTTGAACCGCAAAGGCATCCCTTTTCAACGTAAGAAAAATAACATTTGGGCGTTTAATCGCCATTTTGATCCTCAAAAACCCACGGTATTGCTCAACTCTCACCACGATACCGTTAAACCTAATCCGTCGTGGACGCTCGATCCGTACGAACCGCTTCTTCAGGACGGCAAGCTTTTTGGCTTGGGCAGCAACGACGCCGGCGGGCCGCTTACTTCGCTCATTGTTACGTTCTGTCATTTTTACGATAACCCCAATTTGACCCACAATGTTTTGTTGGCCGCTACTGCCGAAGAAGAGATTTCGGGTCGCGAAGGTCTGGAAATGATCGTGGATGATCTGCCTCCCATCGAATTTGCCATCGTGGGCGAACCCACCGAAATGCACTTGGCCGTGGCCGAGAAAGGGCTGTTGGTGTTGGATTGCATTGCGCACGGCAAATCGGGACACGCCGCCCGCGAAGAAGGTGACAACGCTATTTATAAGGCCATTCAGGATATTCAGTGGATCACCGGTTATAAATTTCCGAAAGTTTCGCCCACGTTAGGCCCGATCAAAATGTCGGTGACGATCATCAACGCGGGAAGTCAGCACAATGTGGTGCCGGATACGTGCAAATTCACCGTCGATGTGCGCGTAACGGAGCAATACACGTTGGAAGAGATCATCGAAACCATTCGTCAAAACATTCAATCTGAGATACATCCGCGTTCGATTCGTCTGCGTCCATCGAGTATTCCCGTCGAGCATCCGATTGTACAGGCCGGGCTTAAATTGGGTCGCACCGCCTATGGTTCTCCTACTACTTCCGATCAGGCATTGCTCGATTGTCCCTCCTTAAAAATGGGCCCGGGCCACTCCGAACGCTCGCACACTGCCAATGAATTCATTTATCTCCACGAAATTGAAGCCGGTGTAGCGCAGTATATCAAAATGCTGGAAGAAGTGATTTTATAACAATAACATTCGTCATGAATAGCCTGAAACTCCCTATATCGTAAGACCACTTCATGACAATAAATGACACCTATGACAACTCGTACTTTATCTGAGATACCTGAAAGCCGCATTCAACAACTTCTCGCTTTCGACCGCCTACTCAACATCATGGATGATCTGCGGGAAAAGTGTCCGTGGGATAAAAAACAGACCATTCACAGTCTGCGGCATTTGACGATCGAAGAAACCTACGAATTGTCGGACGCAATCATGGAAGATGATCTGCCTGAGATCAAGAAAGAACTGGGCGATATTCTGTTACACATTGTATTCTACGCCAAAATTGCTTCCGAAACGGGGGCCTTTGAGATCGCAGATGTACTTCACGGTATTTGCGAAAAGCTCATTGTACGTCACCCGCATATCTACGGCGACACCAAGGCCGAAACGGAAGAACAGGTAAAGCAGAACTGGGAACAGATCAAACTTAAAGAAGGCAACAAATCGGTGTTGGGAGGTGTTCCAACATCGCTGCCGGCGCTCGTAAAAGCCATGCGCATTCAGGAAAAAGCCCGTGGCGCAGGGTTTGACTGGGAAGAAAAACAGCAGGTTTGGGAGAAAGTGGAAGAAGAAATGCAAGAGTTCAAAGAGCATTTCAACGCAGAAGATAACTCCGTGATCGATAGCGAAAAAGCCGAAGGTGAATTTGGTGATTTGCTGTTCTCATTGGTCAATTATGCCCGATTTATTGACATTAACCCTGAAACTGCCCTCGAACGTACCAACAAAAAATTCATCAAACGCTTCACTTACCTCGAAACCCAATCCCGCGCCGACGGCAAAAAACTCACCGAAATGACGCTGGCGGAAATGGATGAATATTGGAACAAAGCCAAAACGCTATAAAATTTGCCACGATTTGAACATTAACTCCGTTACTTTTCCCCAAATAAACGTCTACTGAATAATCTGCTTATTGTTCAATAGACGTTTCCATTTAAGGGGTAAAACAAATGCAATTCAGGCTGTCTATTTTGGTCTTTCTCCTCTTTGCACTTTCGGTGCAGGCCCAAACATCTTTTACAGCTTCATGGGATTTTGAAGGTAATACAGGCGGGTCGGTCAATAGCCCTAACATAAGTATTTCGTCAGTCGGTTTAAGTGGTAATGTCAATCAGGCAGGTTATCCAAACGGTGCATCGGGCGATGCGATCAGTATTCGCCTCTGGACAACCGGCGGCCTAAATGGCAATAAATACGTCGAATTCTCGATTTCTCCGCAAAATTATCGTTGCTCCATTACTTCCGTTTCTTTCGCCTGCAGCCGTTCCCCGCAAGGTCCAACGCAAGTCTCGTTACGCTCAAGCCAGGACGGATTCAGCAATGATCTCGGCTCAGGCTCGGTAGGCGAAAATTTCAGTACTCAAAACTACGGCATTTCGTTCAACGAGTTGGAAAATACTGTTACATTCCGCATTTACGCATATTCTGCCAATGATGATCTTGGCACACTTCGGCTTGATAATCTGCGGATTAACGGTACAGTTATGGTGATTCCTTTGCCCGTAGAACTGACTTACTTTCGTGGACAGGCCGTTGACAAAAATGTTGAATTACAGTGGGAAACGACTTGGGAAAAGAATGCATCTCATTTTGATGTCCAACGAAGCAAAGATTTAAATGAATTTACCACCTTCTCTTCCACAGCCGCCGCAGGCGATATCAGCGAGCGTACGCACTATACTGCTACTGATAACGCACCCATTCCGGGCGTAATGTATTATCGGTTGCGCCAAGTAGACCGCGATGGCCAATTTGTGTACTCAAAAATTATCCCTATTCATTTTGACGCAGAGACTCCTCAACTTTGGGTGTTCGGCAATCCTGCACCTGCCCATAAAATTCAGGTACGGCTTCGTCATTTGACTCCTTCCGATGTTCGATTATTCTCTTTTAACGGCCAATCCATTCCTCTCCAATGGCAGTCTTTGACAACCGATGACTACATTTTTCAAACAATTACCCCCGCCGGCTGGTATTGGTTAGTAGGTGAGTATCAAGGTCGGCGCATCAGTCAAAAAATTTGGCTGACCGACTGACAAATAGCTGCTCGACCGTTTATCCACTCGCGGCAAATGAAAAAACTTTTTATCGGATTGTTGATGCTTTTGGGAAGCCTCCAATTCACTCTTGCTCAGTCAATTTCAACCCTTTCGGAAATTACCCAGCATCAGGCAAAAATCCAACGAGCCGGCATGTGGACATTGGCGGGTTGGTCGGCGGCCAATTTGGCAGTGAGCGGAATTGCGATTGGGCAATCCACCGGAAGCACGCGGTATTTTCACGAAATGAACCTGTATTGGAATGCCGTCAATGTTGGTATTGCAGGAGTTGGATTACTGAGTCTTCGCAAAAAAGCCTCTTCCCCTACCCTTTCGTCGGCCGTAAAAAGTCATTATGCTCTACAAAAAACATTGCTTTTCAATGCAGGTTTAGACGTAGCGTACGTCACCGGCGGGCTTTGGCTACTTGATAAATCAAAATTTGAAACAAATATTACACGCCAAGATCGCTTTCGGGGTTTTGGTCAGGCAGTTATTGTACAGGGTGGTTTTCTGTTGATTTTTGATGTAACCAATTACTTGCTTCACCGCGCCGATAGTCCTCGTTTACATCAACTATTGGACAAAGTAGCCCTGAACGGAAATGGGGTAAGCCTGCGATTTTAATTTATCTTTGCGACTCAAACGTTTGCAAAGTTTTATGATAATTCGTTTTTTCTTTGTTGCACTTTGTTTAGCAATCACCTTTGTTTCAACCTGTTTTGCGCAAAGCGTCCCTGACACTTTACAGGTAAATTCCACCGAAAACCCTTCTGAATCCGACGATGAAGACCCCGCTTATCCGGATGTAGCAGAGGCCGAACAAGACAGTGTTCAGCAATTTTTTCTTCGTTTCAATCTGGACGGAACAGCATCTACCGGCAACGTAGAGCGCGTATTGCTGCAACTGTCTTCTGCGCTGGATTGGAAGCCGAGCAAGCAATTCAAGCTATCGAGCAGTCCTTCGTTCATCTATGGGAAACAGGCTAAAGTATTGGCCGAACGCGAATTTTTTGCTGATATACGTGGTTCGTTTTGGCACCAAAAACAGGTATATGGACTTGCTTTTTTGGCGTGGGACAAGAGCAATTTGCGGCATATTCTTAATCGGTGGACACAGGGTGCGGGCGTAGGTGTAAAATTGGTTCAACAAAAGAGAGCGTATATCTCTATAACCAACCTGATATTGCACGAAGTAACTGATTTTTTGGAACGAACTGACCTTGATGTTTGGCGAAATTCAACCCGGCTTTTGGGTGAATTTGCGCCTGATAAAGCAGGGAAGTTTACCGTTACAGGCATTGTTTTTCTGCAACCTGCCATATCCATGCGTAATAATTTTCGTTGGAACGGCTCATTAACAATGGCTTACAAAATGAGCAATAATTTGAGTTTACGTACTAAATTTGAAAATGCCTACGAAAGTTATGTAGTGCCGGGGCGAAAAACCAACGACTTTCGTTGGACCATCGGGTTGTCTTTCCAAAACTAACTTGTTATGAACGCCGAATCGTCGCCGGAAAATGCTTACCTTTTCGTCTATGGAACGCTGATGCAGGGCTTTACGAATCCATTTGCGAAGAAGATCCGACAAAACGGAACTTGGTTGGGAAAAGCTTCATTTCAAGGTTTTTTATACGATCTGGGAGAATACCCGGGAGCCATTTATGACCCTCAAAGTGCAGGCAAAGTACACGGCGAAGTATGGGAATTACGGGATTTCCAAAAAGTAATCATCACTTTGGATCGCTACGAAGGCGTTACTGTTTTTAATCCTGAGTATGTACGTCAGCAGATTTCGGTCGTGCTTGAAAATGGAAACATAATCTCCTGTTGGGCGTATCTTTTTTGTCAATCGGTTGAATCATTTACCTTTATTCCGCATGGTGACTATCGAAAATGGTTATCTGACGGCAAACAACATTTGTAATCAACGGGCGTTAACATTACTATTCTATTGTCTTATTACCCCTAACTTGTGAAGCATTTTAGCCATTTTATTCTCCTGCTTTCTTTCTTAACGACAGGACAACTTTTTGCCCAAAAAGGATATGTTTTGGGCAAAGTACTGGACGTTGCAACCAAAGAAGGAGTCAATTTAGCCACCATTACCAACCTGAAAACCCGCGACATGACCCGTACCAATAAGTACGGCGTATTTTTTCTGGACGCTTCCGTGGGTGATTCCATTGAAATAGCCAGTTTGACCCATCAACGCAATGCTTTTCGCTGGAATGGCAATGAAGAAGAAATTACTTTTCTGTTAAAAAAACTGGACAAAGCCATTGAGTTGCCCGAAGTAAAAGTAATCTCCAAACGCGAACAGGAACTCCAAAAGGAGATCGCAAGAGTGGTTGCCGAACCGGAAGCCCGCAAAAATCTGTCATTTGGCGAAGCGATAAAATTGGCGCAATCGCCCATTAGCCTTCTTTATGAGCTCTTTAGCAAGTCGGCGCGTGAAGACCGGAAGGTGGCGATGTTGATGCAGGAAAAACGTCGGCGCGACTTGGCCAATTATCGTTTTGCAATGATCGCGGGTCAAGCCACGGAATTAAGCGGCGAACGCATGGAACGTTTCCGTTATTTCTGCGATTTTTCGGAGGAATTCCTCCTTCTTTCCACCGATTATGAGCTTACCTACGAAGTTCTGCAATGCTGGAAGGTGTTCAAGCGATTCAAAAAATAAACCAAAAAGTTTGCAGAAGTAATCCCTTTTTTCGATTATTCGCTTTCTATTGGAATAACCCTTTTTTTCACCTTAAAAATTTAATACTATGAGTGCATTTACCGAAGTAGTAGAAAAATCTCTTGAACAACTCAGCGGCGTAGGCGTAAGTGCCGACGAAGCACTTGTAACGGCAGTAGCAAAAGGCCTCGGCCCATCCATCTACAACGCAGATTCATCGTTGGTGGCAGCTTCTGATTCTGAAGAACTTGACCGCGTTAAAACCAACTTCTTGATCGGTAAGTTGGGATTAACCGACGGGCCGGAACTGGACGCCGCCATTGCGGAAACCGTAGCCACGCTGAAAGGTGTAAATCGTAAGTTGCGCGTGGTATTTTATTATTTGCTTGTCAAAAAATTCGGAAAAGAAGCGATATACGCATAGGCAATAGTCCATGCTCTTTCACAACAAAGCCGTCTCTTGGGACGGCTTTGTTGTTTATTTCAATTTATACACTTGGCTAACCCTGACTGTTTCGACCGACCGCACTTGCTGCCGAGTTTGCTTCTTCTTCGCTTTCTTCGTCGGTCAAAATATTAAAGGTAAAGTCCAATGGATCAAATACGTTCAAGAGTTTTTCTAAGAACGTCTGATCGTTTAAATAAAAATTGAGGAAATTATCGCTTCGTTCCTGTAAACTTCCGTTAGGGAAAAGCTTTGATTTTAGGCTCAACAATTGATTTACTTCCGTTTCATAGTTACGTTCTTCCGCTTTTTGGAGGCGTTTTTCTACGTTTTCCAACGTATTAAGCACTTTTGTTTTCTCTGCGTTTACCGCTCCTTCCAACGTTTTATCGATTGAAATAGCCTTGCGTAAAATATTCACAAATACTTCTTCGATGGCGCGTTTTTCGTGGCTCAATTCCAACGATAAAGAAGAAGTTTTCTCTACAAACGACTTACGGAGTTTTACATCGTCCCAAAACAATTCTTCAACCGTTACACCCAATTTTTCAGCACGTTTTTGACTGACTGAGTTGATATAAAGTGCAAAGTTTCGCGGTAATAACATGGGAAAAGGAACCTGGAAATGGTCAAATATTCCTTTCAGTTGCAACCAATACGGCACCTCTGAAGGGCCACCGATATAGGCCAGGTTCGGCAGAATAACTTCCTGATACAGCGGTCTCAACACTACATTTGGGCTGAATCGCTCGGGGTGCTTCCGCGCCAAGGCTATGATTTCTTCTTGTGAAAACGTCAGATCGGTATTAAGCACGCGATACACGTCGCCTTCTTTTACGATGCGCTCCCGCAGGCTGTCATCCAAATAAAAAAAGTTGATCTCGCGGGGGGTGAGCTGTGTATGGTAGCCCACGGCTTCAAGTTGCTGCGTGGTGGCATTGCTGATCCGGTGGGCTTGTTGGTGTTTTAATTCAGCTTCAATAACGGGCAAAAACAGCGCCTTTAATTCTGAGTCGTCGCCATCAATGCATACTAAGCCTTCGCCCCCAAACAATTCATTCATATAACACCGAACGGAGTCGGCCAAATTATCGCATTGCAGGTAGGCTTTTTCAAAAACAGGCACGCGCTCCGGCAAAATTTTGAGTGCTTCGCCCAGTTCGCGGGGCGTCATTCGGCCCACGGCGCCACGCTGTTGGGTTTGCCAGGTATATTTTTTACCGAAAAGATTAAAGTAACTGATTTCCTCAAAATCATGATCTTCTGTTGCCATCCAATAGATGGGTACAAAATTGAAATCAGGATAAGCATCCTTTAGTTTTCGGGCCAAATTAATGGTAGTGACGATCTTATAGATCACATAGAGCGGTCCCGTAAAAATGTTCAGTTGGTGTCCGGTCGTGACCACAAACGTATTAGGATCATTCAGAACTGCCAAATTCGGCTTTATCGGTAAATGTTTGTACTGTCGTTCGAGTGCTTTTACGAGTACTTCCCGGTGAGAAGACGGGAATTGGCTTTTGTCTTTTAACTGTCCTTCAAAATTGCTGAGTGTTGGAAAATGTCCATAAAAAGGCTGTAAATGAGCTTTTTGGGAGATGTAATCTAAAAAAAGCGGCGGGAAAGCTCCCGTAATTGCAAGTGGTAAAGGTTGACAATGCATGTTCGAGGGAAAATTTGACATTAGACAGACGCCGGCTCAGTCCGCCAAAGCGGTTAGACATTGAGAATCAAAACTCACTTTCAAGTCTAAACTCCTAAACGAAACACCCCTCCGTAAAGTTTCCCGGTATTTGCAATCTACCGTTCATTCATTTAAAACCATATCATTTTAAATCCTATCGTGATTATTCTTATTGTACAATGAAGAAATTCTACGCTCAAAATTTAGGGTTAGGCTTTCAAAAGAACAAGCTCGGGGAAGTAGTTGGGCTAATTATTTTCTCAGGAATTCGGCGTCGGCTTCTTACAGATTTTGGGCACTTTTAAAGTACGTTCTTTCAATTGGTTATAAGATTATTACCACAATTTTCAAGTATTGGTAAAACAGACAGGTTTCTACGGATTTATCCTGTAATTTTGCGAAAAATTTCAAAAAATGTCCCAACGCATTATCATAGATATTCTTGGCTGGATTGGTTCGGTATTGGTGGTAGCGGCTTATGCCCTCAACATCAGCGGTCGTTTACATTCCAACTCCACTTTTTATTTATGGGCCAATCTCGTCGGCAGTGTTTGTCTGATCGTCAATACACTTTTTCACGATGCAATTCCCTCCGCTGTGGTCAATATCGTTTGGGTAGGCATTGCGATCTGGGGAATGGTGAAGCGAGGGAAAGAGAGCAAATTATCATAAAAACAGCAAATTCACCTGTACAACAATTTAATATAGAACAATGCAAGTTTGGAAATTTGGCGGAACGTCGGTAGGAAAACCCGAACGGATGCACTCAATCAGAACACTTATTACGGCCGACAGCGGTCGCAAAATTGTAGTATTGTCGGCTCTTTCGGGTACGACCAATGCGTTGATTTCGATGGGAGAATCGGCAAAAGCCAACAATGACGCCGAAGTACAGGAAAAAATAGATGCCTTGAAATCGCATTACGATGCGTTTATCAAAGAATTATACAGCAACGAAGAAAGTCTCAAAAAGGGACAGGCCATCGTTGACAATGAGTTCAATTTCATTCGTTCGGTGTTGAAAAGCCGACCTTTTACCCTCAAGCAAGACAAAGAACTCGTGGCGCAGGGAGAGATCATGAGTACGCAACTGTTTCAGGCGTATTTGGAAGAGCAGGAAGAAAGCTCGGTGCTTTTGCCGGCCCTTGATTTTATGCGCATTGACACCGACGGCGAACCTGAATTGGAAACCATTGAAGCACTTTTGAGCGATATGCTGGACCAGCAGACCGGCAAACAGCTCATCGTTACGCAAGGCTTTATTTGCCGTAATCCTCGCGGAGAAGTGGATAACCTCAAACGCGGCGGTTCGGACTATACAGCCTCGTTGATCGGAGGAGCCATTCGGGCCGAAGAAATTCAGATTTGGACCGACATTGATGGAATGCATAACAATGATCCCCGCATCGTAAAACGTACGTTCCCGATCCGTGAACTGACCTTTGAAGAAGCCGCTGAACTGGCGTATTTCGGAGCTAAGATTCTCCACCCAAGCACGATCACACCTGCCAAGATGCGCGGTGTACCCGTGCGTTTGAAAAATACAATGGAGCCGCAAGCCTTCGGGACACTCATTGCAACGACCACGACCGACCGCGAGATCAAAGCCATTGCCGCCAAAGACGGTCTTACGGCTATTTATATTCATTCGACGCGTATGCTGAATGCTTACGGATTTTTGCGTCGGGTGTTTGAGATATTTGAGAAATACAAAACGCCGGTCGATATGATCACTACCTCCGAAGTATCGGTATCCGTGACCATCGACAATGATACGCATTTGGCCGAAATTACTGCCGAATTGAGTGAAATCGCCGATTTGGAAGAACACGACCGCGACTTGTCCATCATCTGCATTGTGGGTGATTTCAAAGCCGATAAAGAGGGAATTGCGTTGAAGGTTTTTGAAGCCATGAAACACATTCCGATCCGGATGATCTCATACGGCGCGTCAGAGCATAATCTCTCCATTTTGGTTTGGTCGAAAGACAAAGCCGAAGCGCTGAATGTACTCAATGAACGCTTATTCTACTACGAAGATGCCATGAAGAATATCTTCACGGCGCAGTAGTGGAATGAATTCCATCAGTCAGTGTCATGGCTAAAGCCCTTGCCAAGAGATGCATTCACTTTCCCCGGCCTAAAGGCCGGAGTTAGAGGAGGGAGAGACAGATACATCTTGAATAATTCCCTAGAAATCTCTCCTAACCCCGCGCCTTTAGGCCCGGGAGAAAAGGAGAAACTCGAAAAAGGGGCTTTAGCCCTGACAAAACAGCTCACTATGGCTTTCGTCAAAATTTGGATCCATGCCGTTTGGGGCACAAAAAACAGAGCATCAACTCTTGAGAAAAGTAAACGCAAAAAATTGTTTGCACACATTAGAGAGAATGCTCACGCGAAAGGAATGTACATAGATTTTATCAACGGAGTTGAAGACCATATTCATTGTTTGATGGCTCTCAATGCCGATGCAACAATGGCAAAGACAATGCAGCTCATCAAAGGAGAAGCGGCTCATTGGGCTAATCAAGAGCAATTATTTCGCGAAAAGCTTTATTGGGCCGATGAATATTATGCGGTATCGGTTAGTGAATCACAGATTGAGAAAGTAAGAATGTATATTCGCAACCAAGAGGAACATCATCGGAAAAAGACTTTTGCGGAAGAATGCCAGGAATTTATAGACAAGTATGGATTCTATGTAAGTCAAGGTTAAAGCATCTGATAGTCACATAAATGGTGAACCCCGTCTAAAGGCGATACACTGTCGCGGCCAGAATTAGAAGTGAAAGTTAAGGTAACCCTCTTATAACCCCGTGCCTTCAGGCCGGGGAAAGGCGAATGCCTCACCTCACTTGGGCTTTAGCCCTGACGATAGCTACGATGATGTCATGGCTAAAGCCCATGATAGTTGTATAGATCCCAACAGCCCCAGCCTAAAGGCTGGAGTTAAAAGAGAACTAAGGTAGACTCCTATTCCTATAACGCCGGAGTTAAAAGAGAACTAAACAACAATGGCTATTTCGACATTTCGATTTAGCTCTTACAAATTAATGAATTACAATGTTACAACTGAACTTTATCCGCGAAAACCGCGACCTGACGATCGCCGGTTTAGAACGCAAATATTTTAAAGAAGCCGCCGAATCTGTAGACAAGATTCTGGAATTGGACAAACAGCGCCGCGATACTCAAGGCGAATTGGATGCAACATTGGCCCAATCCAACACACTGGCCAAGCAAATCGGACAGTTGATGAAAGAAGGGAAGAAAGAAGAAGCCGAAGCTGCCAAGGCCCAAACGTCGACGTTAAAAGTAAACGCTAAATCACTGGAAGAGAGCCTTAAAGGTATAGAAGAACAACTTCAGGCTATTTTGATTTTATTGCCTAATCTCCCCCACGAAAGCGTGCCTCCGGGCCGCACGCCTGAGGAAAATGTGGAAACGTATCTGTGGGGAGAAAAACCAACTTTGCCCGAAGGCTCTAAACCGCACTGGGAATTGATCGAACAGTACGACATCATTGATTTCAAACTGGGCACCAAAATCACCGGGGCGGGATTTCCTGTGTACAAGGGCAAAGGTGCTCGATTGCAGCGTGCCATGATCCAATTCTTTTTGGACCAAGCGGTAGAAGCAGGTTATCTGGAAATTCAGCCACCGATTCTTATCAATGCCGAATCAGGTTTCGGAACGGGACAATTACCCGACAAGGAAGGCCAAATGTACCACGCCACCGCCGACGATCTATACCTGATTCCGACCGCAGAGGTACCTATCACAAATATGTATCGCGATGTAATTGTGCCTGAAAATGAACTCCCTATCAGGAACGCGGGCTATACACCCTGTTTTCGTCGTGAGGCGGGGAGTTGGGGAGCGCACGTGCGCGGCCTGAATCGTTTGCACCAGTTTGACAAAGTGGAATTGGTGCAGATTCGCAAACCCGAAGAATCGTATCAGGCACTCGACGAAATGGCCGAACACGTAAAAGGGTTGCTTCAAAAACTGGAATTACCGTTCCGTATCATTCGCCTTTGCGGTGGCGATATGAGCTTTACATCGGCTTTGACGTACGATTTTGAAGTGTGGTCTGCGGCGCAGGCTCGTTGGTTGGAGTGCAGTTCTGTTTCTAACTTTGAAACCTATCAGGCCAACCGTCTTAAATTGCGCTACAAAACAGAAGGCAAAACGCAATTGCTTCATACACTCAATGGTTCCGCTTTGGCTTTGCCCCGTATTTTGGCGGCGCTGCTCGAAAACAACCAAACCCCCGAAGGCATTCGTATTCCGAAAGTTTTGGTGCCGTATTGCGGCTTTGAAGTGATTAAATAAGAGTTATATGTGGAGAAGGTTGCTCACAACCTTCTCCACTACGAAGTGCGGCGGTTACTCATAACCGCCGACATACTTTTACAATTTCCTGAGAGATCCCAGTAGTGATGGTGAGACTTTAAAGGCCGTTCCGTGGCGTATTCCTTCGGGAAATGTTACTTTATCAGATACATCTTCCCACGTTTTGAGGTCTTTGGAACGCACGGCTCCGTACTTATGCTGCGTGTATTTGTCGAAATAGACATACACATATTCTCCTACCTGAATGACAGTTGGGCCTTCTGCCCAATAATCTCCCGTAATCGGCGCTGATACTTGCGTTGGAAAAGGCCCCAAAGCACTTTTAGCCTGCGTAATTCGAATGTTCTTCTCGGCAGGTTTTGGATTTTCGTTTTTCAAAAACATATAAT
Organism: Runella sp.; assembly: GCF_965279615.1. NCBI lineage: Bacteria > Pseudomonadati > Bacteroidota > Cytophagia > Cytophagales > Spirosomataceae > Runella > Runella sp. The sequence goes on from NZ_OZ257252.1 coordinate 3,730,684, forward strand.
AATCATTCCCCTTTTCAAAAATCGTCGCATCAATCACGCTGAAATCAGGATTGAAGTACATTTTTGTCTCGCTGAATGTTTTGAAATCAGGCGTAGTGACGTAATACATTCGATGATTTAAGCCCTTTTCTTTTTCCGAATCAGCAACGTCCTTATGCCTTCCGGGAATAGTGGTTGCCCAGAAGATCAGAAACAGTTTTGACTTTTTATCATAGGCAATTTCGGGTGCCCAACTGTTTTTGGCCGTTGGTTCATGCTCCATGACCGAAATGGCCTTTTGTTCTGACCAATTCACCAAATCTTTTGAAGAGGCATATCCGACGATTTTGTCCCACCAACCACTCGTCCAGACCATATGAAATGTGCCGCTTTTATCCTGATAAATGCACGGATCGCGCATGAGTTTATCTTTCCCGATCATCGGCTGTAAAAAGGATTTTCCTTCTTTGAGCGCCTGCCACGTCAAGCCGTCGGTACTGTATGCGAAGTGCAGACCGTCTTCGCCGTTTTTTACAAAATAGGAAAACAAATAAGCGTCTTTTTGAGCCGTTGCAAACAAGGGCAACAGGAAAAGACATAAAATTTTGATCTTCATTTTTCTCTTTTTTACTTTAATCTAACATTCTCAGCGACACCGATTTAATTTTTAAGCACCAAAACAACACCTCCGACAATCAGTCCAATTCCTAAAATTCGCCAAGTGTTTACTGTATGAATCGGAAAGCCCATTAATCCAAAATGATCCATCAGCACCCCCGCTACCAATTGTCCTGCAATAACAAGACAAATCATATTGGCCGGGCCAATATCTTTTATAATAAAAATAACCGTTACGATATAGAACGCGCCTAGCAGCCCACCCATCCATTTCCACCAAGTAATATTTCTGAAGGTTTCCAGCGAAGGAAATGGGTCTTTGTTGAAGATAGTATAACAAAATACAAGACCGATGAACCCTGTACCAAATGAAATGACAGAAGATAACAGCGGATTTTGGGTAGCAAGGCGTAGTTGAGAATTAACCCCTCCCTGTACAGCATTGGAAATTCCGATAAGGAAAGCCAGTAAAAGAAAAAAATAATTCATGGGAAGTGGATCGTCAAGTAATGTGACCGCAAACTTCCCAAAAAAACGGCGGAATAAAAAACGTTTTACTTAGCGCGAATCGCCTCTACAGGGTCTAAACGCGCCGCACCAAACGCCGGCACAATTCCTGCCAAAACACCGATAATACTCGATACACTCAAGCCCAACATGATGTTTTTGGGAGAAAGAACGATGTCCAACGTACCCAATTGAATGAAAGACAACAAATAAACCAGTCCAATACCAACCAAGCCACCAATAAGGCTCAGGAAGATGGCTTCAAACAGAAATTGGAATAAGATGAAGTAATTTTTGGCCCCTAATGATTTTTGAATCCCAATAAGGTTGGTGCGTTCTTTGACCGATACAAACATGATGTTGGCAATACCGAAACCTCCTACTAAAATGGAAAAGCTACCGATCACCCAACCTGCCATGGTAATTATGCCAAACAAACCTGAAATTGCCTTTGTAGCCGCTTCGGGGCGATTGATCGAAAAGTTTGTGTCTTGAGAAGGTTTTAGCCCTCGTTTGGTGCGAAGAAGTCCGGTAATTTCTGCCTCTAATTCTACCAAACCTGCATCCTCCGGTTTTCCTTTTGCTACAATGGTTACTGAACTTTCGTAACGATTCTGAAACGATTTAGCATACGTTAAGAAAGGCAACAGAGCCTTAGTGTCAGGATTACCCCCAACATCAAGCAATCCTTTTCCTTTCTTTTTTTGAATACCGATAACGGAGTAATTCAAGCCTCTGATCTTAAAGCTTTTACCCAACGGGTCAGGGTCACCGGGAAACAAGGTTTCGGCCAGATCGGCTCCAATGACTGCAACGCTTCTTCCGGCGTCGATTTCCTGAGGTGTAAAATATCGGCCTTTTTCAACATCTATATCCGCTACTTTATTGTAGTCATACGTTACTCCCTGAATCAGCGCGTCCATGCTGTTGTTACCGTTTTTGGCCGTCAATCCACCCTTAAAACCCATCGCTACAACGGCTTCGGCTCCTTCCATTCGTTCTGCCAAAAATTTATAATCGCTGTAAGACGTTTCAGGCCATTGAAAATACTTCCACCATTGAAACTCCCCCCCAAAATTCCAGGGCCATTTTTGAACATATACGACATCCGTACCGATGCTTTCCAAGCTCTGACGAATGCTGCGCTCCAATGAATCAACAATGGTAAAAACACCGATAATGGCAAAAATTCCCACCGTTACCCCTAATAATGACAGGGTGGTACGCATAAGATTTGAACGCAATGCCTGCCAGGCAAAACGCAGACTTTCAAATGTTTGGCGAAGAAATTTCATGGCTATTTACGGTTTATTGGGAATCAGTTTGAAGGGATCGACAACAAAAATTCTACATACAACTCATATTTAACCAACATTTTACATGAGTGGCAATCATATAGTTTAATTGGCATTCATACCGGCAATGAATCAACTAACGTTCTGTTTGTCAAAATTGTAGAAAAGCCATTGGCTATACAAAATCAAGGCTATTTTACCACCAATTCAGAAATTTAGATTTTCTTTGCAGTAAACTCACGGCGAGAGTATCAACAGGTAATTGGAAGGATGTACTCATTCAAAAATTTGCCGTTTCGTCGGCCCATTCAATCTATAACTATTGTATGAAAATCAGCACAAATTCGAGTACCGATCTTTTTGTTCATATCAGTCTTGTCGTAGCTCTTGTTGTGGCACTATTTTTGGGGTTCTTCTTTTTGTATTTACCATTTACAACCAATCACGGACAAAGTATTACAGTACCTGATCTATCGGGGATGAGTGTGCAGCAATTGGAAGACTACCTCGATGAGCGCAATTTACGCTATGAAGTGGTCGATTGTACGTTTGTAGTAGGTCAAAAACCATTGACGGTCATTCGGCAAAACCCTAAGTCGGGTTTGCGTGTGAAGGAAGATCGCAAAATATACGTTTACATCACCGCACTCAATGCGCCAAACGTAAAGATGCCCCAACTGGTTGACCGCACAAAAAGAAGCGCCGAAGCAGAATTGGCACGTTTAGGGTTACGACTGGGAGAAATAAAATACGTTCCTGACCCGGCTCAAAATTCTGTCATGACTCAAATGTACAATGGGAGGCCTATCACACCCGGTACACTTATTCCACAAGGATCAAAGATAGATTTAGAAGTAGGAGATGGTATCGGAAATACTGAATTTGATGTTCCGGACGTTGTAGGTAAAACACTTGAAGAAGCTGATTTTGTCCTGAAAGCTTCCAGCCTCAAACGTGGACTTGTAATGCCTGTCGATGACCCTACCAAACCACCCGGAACTGTGGTAAGACAAAATCCGGAAGCAGGGGCAGGAAATAAAATCCACGTTGGCGAGGTGATAGACTTATGGGTAGTTGGTGGATCGCCTGATACGCAACCTGAACAACAGAATGAATAATTTTAGAGAAGCCGGAGAATCACAGTTAACCCTTACTAAAAATCGGACTTCCGTTATTGGATATTTATTATCGGATACTCGTAACATAGCCTTTTGCACAAAAAGGCTATGTTGCATTTTATTCCTTACACTTTTGAGCGTTGCGGCTCAAGCTCAACTCGTTGGCTTTCCCATTGCACCGCCACATACTGCGCCTGTCGTAAAAAACGCGCGTCTGCAAGCGGTTTCACTTCCTTTTTTCGATGATTTTTCGTTGGCAGCCAACGGTGTCCCATCGCCTTCTTTGTGGGTGACAGGGGGTGGTACGTATGTTAACAATACCAATACGATCAACCATCCTACGGTGAACGTAGTTACGTTTGATGGGGCCAATGCCGCAGGGCAGCCTTATAATTTGGTCAACCAAAATGCGCAGGGAAACAGTGATACGCTCACTTCTCAACCCATTACATTGGCAGGTCTGACACCAGCCGATTCACTTTACCTGAGTTTTTATTGGGAACTGCGCGGTTTGGGTGAATTTCCTGACGCCGACGATTCCTTACGGGTTCAATTTTTAAACGATAAAGGCGTTTGGCAAACCATCTGGAAGCAGCCGGGCGGTGTACCCAATCCTAATTTCAATTACGTACAGTTGCCTATTCGGAATGCGGCCTATCTCCACGCAAACTTTCAGTTTCGTTTTCAGGCATTTGCGCGTCAGTCCGGTCAATTTGATTCTTGGCATATTGACTATGTTTATCTTGATAAAAGCCGTCGCTTAAATCGCTATATTCAGGACGTGGCCGTCAGCCTTCCCGTCACTTCTTTTTTGAAACGGTATACAGCCATGCCCCTAAAGCAGTATATGGTTCGTCCTGCCGCCGAAACGGCTGATTCTGTCTCGACGCGAATCAATAACCTTCACAATGTCTTTAACTCTACGGCTTTTTCGTACACCTTAAAAGACGAAGTAACGGGGAAAATTTTTCAAACAGAGCTGAAAGATAACTCTGTATTTATCGATCAATTCAGTTCACAAAACAAAACTGTTAAGCCTCTTCCGATCAGCGTTGACACTAACGTTACCAAACGCATTTCGCTCCTCAGTCGCTTTCAAATTTTGACCACTGACGACCGAAATCCTTCGATTCCGGGCATTGACCTGCGCCGCAACGATAGTATTTCGGGAAAAACCGTTTTGGATGATTATTACGCCTACGACGACGGAACGGCTGAGTACGCTGTGTATATGAACCGGACGCTGGGTCGAACAACCGTTCGGTATTTTTTGAATAAACCCGATGTTGTTTCGGGCGTGAGAATGAACATTGTTCCGATCCTGAAAGATCTGACGGGCCAATCCATCACCATTCAGGTATGGAGTAATAAAGATGGTCGCCCGGGCACCATGCTTCAGCAAAAAGCCTTTAAAGTGGAGTACGCTACCGCCCGCAACGGCTTTATTGAATTTCCGTTTGATTATGGCGTAGCGGTCAGAGATACATTTTATGTTGGTTGGCTCCAAGTGGGTCAAGACGGAATAGCCGTAGGGTTAGACCGAAATACGCAACATGAAAACCAGATATTTGTAAATTTAGGGCAGGAATGGGTACCTTATACCTCTTTTCAAAATGACCCGAATTTGGCTTATTTTCAAGGCAGTTTGCAGGTACGACCGGTTATTGGCGGCAAAGCACTCCCTCCTATCACTTCGGTAGAACCTGAAAGACCAACCGTTTGGGAAGTATTTCCCAACCCTTCCAATGGTCTGATTCACTGGAAATCAGATGAGATCAATCGCATTGACGTTTTTAACCTGACCGGCGCTTTGGTCAGACAACAGGAAGTGCAATCTGCCGACAAAACGATGGACCTCTCCGAATTGCCCAATGGGCTTTATTTGGTGCGATTATCCAATGAAGAAAAAACCGTTGTGAAGAAAATTTTGTTACAACGATGATATTGAACACCTATTGAGTTACATTTTTTATCATCTTTGATCCCTCAATTCTGTTCCTCCTATCTGTTTACTTAACATCAAGCTATCACAATGGATATTACCGTAGAAGAATTAAAACAACGCATTGAAAGCGGCGAAAAAATCAATCTTATTGACGTACGTGAAGATTACGAATACGAAGATGACAACATCGGCGGGCAGCTCATTCCATTAGGCGAGCTTCCTCACCGCATCAGTGAAATCGAAGAACTTAGAGACGAAGAAATTTTGGTGCATTGTCGCTCAGGCAAACGGAGCGAAACCGCCCAACGGTTCATGCAGAGTCAGGGCTTCACCAATGTCCGCAACGTGATCGGCGGCATTTTAGCTTACCGCGATCTGGATTAGACCGATTTTAGGTAGAACGTAATGAGTATTGAGAAGAACATTTTTCGTTAACACTTACTACTCATTACGTTCTACTCAATACTCAACAAGCTTATACCGACATAATATCCTGCTCTTTGGCAGAAAATATCTGATCTACTTTTGTAATAAAACCGTCGGTTAGTTTTTGCACGCGCTCTTCACCGATCTTCACTTCATCTTCCGAAACACCTTCTTTGGTCAATTTACGAATATCGCCATTACTGCTTTGACGAATATTTCGGATGTTCACTTTGGCCGTTTCGATTTCCTGTTTTACGCGTTTCACCAGATCGCGGCGGCGCTCTTCCGTCAACATCGGAATGCTGAGACGAATGTTTTCACCGTCGTTATTAGGAGATAAACCTATGTTACTGTTTCGGATGGCTTTCTCCACTTCTCCGATCAGTTTTTTCTCAAACGGTTTGATCGTGATCGTACGCGCATCAGGGGTGGTAATCGAAGCCACATTATTTAAGGGCGACATCACCCCGTAGTATTCCACCTGAATTCCGTCCAACATGGAGGGAGAAGCTTTTCCCGCGCGAATTTTTGATAATTCGATGGTCAAGTGCTTTATCGCCCGGTCCATCGTGTCTTTGGCGTCTTCGAGATAAAATTCGATTTCTTCCATTGTTACTTTGTTATTGTTATTCGTTAACTATGAGATATACGGATAACCTATCCCTGTTTGATTTGGTAAAGGTAAATTTGCAATTTCTTATTCGTTCGTCACTAATGTTCCCACCGATTCGCCGTTGATGAGGCGAAGCAGGTTTCCCGGCTTATTCATATCAAAAACGATGATCGGCAAATTGTTTTCCTTACAAAGCGCAAAAGCCGTCAAATCCATGATTTTGAGGTTTTTACTTAATGCTTCATCATAGGTTATTTTTTCGTAGCGCGTCGCAGTAGGGTCTTTTTCGGGGTCGGCGGTGTAAATTCCATCTACGCGTGTTCCTTTCAAAACGGCGTCAGCGTTGATCTCAATGGCGCGCAATGCCCCCGCCGAATCGGTTGTAAAGTAGGGGTTACCTGTACCTGCCCCAAAAATTACGATACGTCCTTTTTCCAAGTGGCGCACCGCCCGGCGGCGAATCATCGGCTCGGCTACCTGCTCCATTTTGATGGCCGAAAGCAAACGCGTTACCATCCCGAATTTTTCCAACGAGCTCTGAATGGCCATGCTGTTGATGACCGTTGCCAGCATTCCCATGTGGTCTCCCTGTACCCGATCAATCCCTGATTTCTCAACCGAAGCTCCGCGAAATATATTGCCCCCGCCAATAACAACTGCCACCTGTACACCGGCATCAACGATTGTTTTTACTTCCTTGGCAAACTGCTGGAGAATATCAAAATCAATTACCTGTTTTTTGTCAGGGCCACTAAGCGCTTCACCGCTGAGTTTAAGAAGAATACGTTTATATTTAGGTTGAGACATGGTATGTTTTTAGTTATTAATTAGTGTGTAGTTTATGTTCATAACGTTTATTAAAAGGCGTTCATTTTTATTCAAATTCGACCAGTACCTGGTTTTTATCTACGCTGTCTCCTTTGTTTACTTTAATGCTTTTTACGACACCTTCGCCCGATGATTTTAGGGCATTTTCCATTTTCATGGCGACAAGTACCAGCACAATATCTCCCGCTTTCACCACATCGCCAACCTGTACTTTAATGTCCCAGATCAATCCCGGCATTGGCGCTTTGAGGTTATTCACTTTATTTTTCGCGCCGCCGGCCATGCCCATTTGGGCCAATAACAGATCAAAACGATCTTTGGCGGCTACCGTATAGATGTTTTGGTTGATCTTTATCTTAAAGCTTTTTTCAGCATAATCAGCTTCAATGACCTCAACATTATACGAACGATCATTTTGCAGAATATGAAAACGCCCGTTATTCAACGCGACCAAATCCCAGTAAAAAGGTTGACCATTCAGGGTCATTTCTCCTTTGTTGGAATCAATGTCAAATGTTTGCTGTTCGTTGACCGTTACTTTTAACATAGCATTTCAAGTTTTTGATAAATCAGTTAAGGTAAAACGTATCAACTTTTGACCGGATCGGGTGTAACTCGTTCCCGACGGTTAACCAAGTAAATTCCTGCCAAAATAATGCCCATTCCAACGTATTGCTGAAAACTGATGCGCTCACCGTCAAAGATTCCCCAACTGATCGCAACAATAGGAATCAGATACGTGACCGAAGCTGCAAACAGCCCCGAAGCCAATTGCACAATTCGGTTAAACATCACCGATGCCAAGCCCGAACCGATCACACCTAAAGCCAATAGCGTAGCACTTGGTTGGATATTTTCGACCGCCGTAATTTTTGGAAAGAAATCGGTTGTAAATAATATGATAAATGAAATAGGCCCCGTAAACGCAAACGTCCAGGCGGTCATGGCCAGTGATGGCAAATGACTCAAATGTTTTGAAATAGTGTTGATATTGATTCCGTACAAAAGCGTAGCGGTCAGAATCAGAAACGCGTAAGGATCAGCCACATTCAATGTACCGGCACCTTTGGAGAAAATCAAAAAACAGGAGCCGAGCAAGCCCAACAAAATCCCCACGATCTGCAACGGTCGGCGCGGTTGTGCAAAAAACAATACACCGATCACCAACGTACACAAAGGGCTAAGAGAATTGAGCATTCCCGAAAGGGAGCTATTCAATTTTGTACCCGCCAGCGCAAACAGAAAGGCCGGAATAATATAACCGGTCAGCGCAGATACCAGTATATATGGAAACCGGTCACGAGGAATTTGGCGACGCGAGGCAACCATGATAGGAACAAAAAACAACGACGCCAGAAACAATCGCCCTGCTGCCACTTCCGTCACGCTAAAGGTAAGAAGGCTTTTTTTGATTAAAATGAACGATGTTCCCCAAGTAAGGGCTACCAACAACAGTAAAATCCACGCCTGTGCAGGACTTTTGGATGAATCGTTCACGTCTAAAATGATTAGTGTTATAATCAACGGCAAAAATCATCATCGTTGGTTTATTAACCTTACTTACCAAGGATAATTATTTTTTGCCACCGCAAAAATAGCCGGTTTATTTGATTTCAAAGTGCTTATCGGCAAAGTTCATGTATTGTTGCCAATCGTACAACAGAATATCATGCACTCCTTCGCGAATATGATACCCAATGATTTGCCCGACGGGAGTATTGGGAGGTGGCATCGTTGTGGTTCCCAAACCCGTTTGTTTGTACAGTTGATATACTTTTTCAGCTTCTATTGCACTCATAAATTCTCCTTTGGGATCAGCCCAAACATCTTTGGTAGCACTCGCCACGTACAACGGACGCGGTGCCATCAATCCCAATAATTCGTGTTGGTCAACGGGCAGCTTCGCTACTGCATTATTATATTTTTTGTAATTGGCACAAAACCAATGCGGAAATTGAGTGTTGAGATGCTCGACCGTTTCACCGATCCACCGCCGCGCCAATGCCGCGCCACCCTCGCCTGAATCGTTGGAAATGACAATGGCAAAACGTGGGTCTTCTGCCGCTGCCCATAACGTGGCTTTGCCGATCCGTGAATGCCCCACCGCAATTATCTTTTGTTTGTCGATCTGCAATTCGTTTTTCAGTAAATAATCCACCATGCGGCTCATGCTCCACGCCCAAACGCCGATAGCGCTCCATTTTTCGCGTTGTTCCGGAGTAAGCACCGAGCGCAGTCCCGTTTTCCAGCCTTCGGCGTGATCGGCTTCGAGATCGCCGTAATAAGCCGTGGCTACGGCATAGCCGCGAGATACGATGGCTTCCATCGGCCATCTTCGTTCGGCAATTCCGCGAGAAGCATCGGTTGCCTTGTTGTTGACGAATGTTTTATCAAAGTTTGAATTCACCCAGTTTTCGGTCACAAAAACGTCTTTTTCCTGCGTAGCGGTGTGATTTCCCATAAAATTAAGGCTCACAAAAACGGGCGCTTTTTGGGCATTTTTTGGCAAATACAGCAGAATATTCACCGCTAGTGTTGGTGAAATTTCAGGAAAACGAAGCGTAATTTGCTTGGAAACGGCTTTCCCGCCCAATGCGTTTTCATTAACGGCTTTGACTTTTACTTCTATTTTGATCGATCCCGGAAATGGATTGACACCGTACACATTCTCGGCAAATAATTTCAAAACCGCAGGCCGCCCCGTTTTCTCCCACACTTCTTTTGTTTTGATGAGTTTACCGTTGGGAAGTACTAATGGATCAGGCAAGATATAAGCCGGCATTTGTGACTCATCATAATTGACGGGAATTTTTTGGGCAAAGCCGTTCACTAAATAAGAGAAACTTAGAAAAGTGAGAATTGCTGCTTTTATTGTGGATAACTTGTGCATATATGTCTATTTTGAGATGCATTATTTTGACTCTGTACCTGAAAGAATCCAATTGCGGTTTTCTATCGTTTTTAGGTAACTTTGGCAAAGTTTCGCACTTCATTTATCCATTCTAATCCAAATACATTGTGAAAATCTTTTTTAAAGCCCTCACTTTAGCGCTTTTTGCTTTTAACTCTTTTGCCCAAACTCCTCCTAAATGGCTCCGCTACTCGAGCATTTCTCCCGATGGAAAAACCATCGTTTTTACTTACAAAGGTGATCTTTGGAAAGTAGCGGCCACGGGCGGGGCGGCCACTCCTTTAACGCTGCACGAAGCCCACGATTTTATGCCCGTATGGTCGCACGACAGCAAGACGATTGCCTTTGCTTCTGATCGTTTCGGCAATTTTGACGTATTTACCATTCCTGCCGAAGGCGGCGAAGCCAAGCGACTGACGTTTCACTCCAACAGCGAGTACCCTTACGATTTCTCGCCTGACAACCAACGTGTTGTATTCGGAGGTGTACGCATGGATGTAGCTTCCAACCGCCAATATCCAACGGGTTCGCAGCCGGAACTTTACAGCGTGGGCACGAAAGGCGGCCGCGTACAGCAACTTTTCAGTACCCCCGCCGAAGATGTGAAATACAATCGCGATGGCAGCAAGATGGTGTATCACGACAAAAAAGGAGGCGAAAATCCTTGGCGCAAACACCATACGTCGTCAATCACAAGAGATATTTGGACGTATGATACCAAAACCGCAAAACATACCAAACTGACTGCTTTCGCCGGCGAAGATCGCAATCCCGTTTTTGCAGAAGGCGATAAAAGCCTGTATTATTTGAGCGAAGCCAACGGTTCTTTCAACGTTCATAAACTTTCGTTGGATGCTCCCGCTCAGCCGCAAGCCGTTACATCGTTTAAAAAACATCCCGTTCGCTTTTTGAGCATTGCCACCGACGGTACTCTTTGCTTCAGTTACGACGGTGAAATTTACACGCTTAAATCCGGCGCACAACCCCAAAAAGTAAACATCAGCATTTCTGCCGATGCCCACGCCAACAACGAACGCGTGGTGTCGGTCAGCGGTGGGGTGCGTGACATGGCCGTGTCGCCCAACGGCAAAGAAGTAGCGTATATTTTCCGGGGTGAAGTGTTTGTCAGTTCTGTAGAAGGTGGCTTGACCAAACGCATCACCAATACACCCGAACAGGAGCGCAACGTGAGTTTTTCACCTGACGGAAAAGCCTTATTGTATTCTTCAGAACGCGGCAACAGCTGGAAAATCTACGAAACACGTATCAACCGCAAAGAAGAGCCTTATTTTTACGCGTCCACGGTGTTGAAAGAAACGGCATTGATTTCCAATGAAAAAGAAAACTATCAACCGTCATATTCTCCCGACGGCAAAGAAATAGCCTTCCTCGAAAACCGCGCTACGCTCAATATCATGAACTTGGCTACCAAGCAGATTCGCACGATATTGACCGACAAAGAACTGTTTTCATGGGGCGATAACGACCAATATTTCCAATGGAGTCCCGATGGAAAATGGTTTATGTTTGATTATAACATTCCAAACATTCGTGAAGGAGAAATCGGTCTTATTTCAACCGACGGCAAAGGCAAAGTAACCAACCTGACTGAAAGCGGCTTTGAAGACGGGCGCGCCAAGTGGGTGTTGGGCGGGAAAGCCATGTTGTGGTTCAGCAACCGTGAAGGATTGAAAAGTCTCTCACAAAGCGGTAACAGTCAGATGGATGCTTATGCGCTGTTTTTTACCCAAGCGGCTTTTGACAAATTCAAACTGACCAAAGAAGAAGCAGCTCTTGCCAAAGAAATAGACGAAAAAAACGCCAAGGCCGACACGACCAAGAAAAAAGACGCCAAGAAAGATACCGCCGTAGTGATCGAAATGGAAGGGCTTGAACTTCGCAAAGCAAAATTGACGATTCACTCTTCTAATCTTTCCGACGCACTTATCAACAAAGACGGCGACATGCTGTATTATATGACGCGTTTTGAAAAAGGCTACAATCTTTGGAGTACCAATTTGCGCACTAAAGAAACCAAACAATTGGTAGCCCTTAATGCCAACGGCGGAGGCAGTATGGTGTGGGACAAAGACCAGAAAAGCATCTTTTTGAACGCCGACGGTCGTATTTCCAAAATTGACCCGACTTCCGGAAAGCAGGAAAGCATCGGCACCAACGGAGACATGAACCTGGACGTGGCCGCCGAGCGGGCGTTTATGTTTGAACACGTTTGGCGTCGAACAAAGAAAACATTCTATACCGCAACTTTTCACGGTGTAAATTGGGACAGTTACAAACCTGATTATCAAAGCTATTTACCACACATTGGCAACAATTATGAATTTGCAGAAATGATGAGCGAATTGCTGGGCGAACTCAACGTATCACACAGCGGCGCTTCTTACGGCGCTTTCGGCAATGGCGATGCCACTGCCGCGTTGGGCGTTTTTTATGACGTAAATTTTACCGGTCCGGGTGTACGCATTGAGGAAGTAGTCAAAGATGGTCCACTCGACAAAGCGGGTTTGAACATCAAAGTAGGCACGATCATCGAAGCCATTGACGGAGAGCCCATCACCGCCGACCGAGATTTGGCACAGTACCTCAATCGTAAAGCGGGCAAGAATGTACTTTTGGCATTGTTGGACGGCACCGCCCGCCGCGAAATAGTGGTAAAACCCGTGAGTACCGGCGAAGAAAACCAACTTTTGTACAAACGTTGGGTACGTCGCAATCAGGAGGAAGTTGAAAAACTGAGCAAAGGCGCTTTGGGATATATTCACATTCCGGGCATGGCCGACGGCCCTTTCCGCGTAACGTATGAAGAAGTAATGGGAAAATTTGCCACCAAAAAAGGAATCGTTGTAGATACACGTTTCAACAGCGGCGGCGATCTGGTTTCTGACCTTTCAACGTTCTTTTCGGGTAAAACCTACATGTACAATTCCACCGATACGCGTGTCATTTATTCTGAGCCAAGCTATCGTTGGACCAGACCAAGTATTTCACTCGCCAACGAAGCTAACTATTCTGACGGCCACTGCTACGCATTCATGACACAAGCCACCAAACTCAACAAACTCGTGGGACAGCCTGTACCGGGCACCTGTACGTTTGCAGGTTGGGAAGTGCTTCAGGACCCAAGCATCCGTTGGGGCGTGCCGCCCGTGGGCGTTAAAACCATGGCCGGCACCTATTTGGAAAATGCCCAAACCGAACCCGACATCAAGGTTTGGAATGACTATGAAGTCATTATCAAAGGCAAAGACCAGCAATTGGAACGCGCCGTGGAGGAGTTGATGAAGGAGGTGAAGTAATATAAATGCATAAGAGCTTTGCCAAAGCTCAAAACTTTGGCAAAGCTCTTATTAACCCCAAATAGTTGGTAACTTTGCGCTTTCGTTTTGCGTTACCAATTCATGGACAATAACAAACCTACGCTTACAGACATTGAACTCACCGGCCAAGACCTGATTGAGGTAATGGGTGCCCGTGAGCATAATCTTAAAAATATTGACGTTACCATTCCGCGCAACAAACTTGTGGTCGTGACAGGCATCAGCGGCAGTGGTAAATCTTCCCTCGCATTTGATACCATTTATGCCGAAGGTCAACGTCGCTACATGGAAAGCTTTTCAGCCTATGCCCGTGGTTTTTTGGGCAACATGGAACGCCCTGACGTGGACAAGATCGACGGACTCAGCCCCGTCATCAGCATTGAGCAAAAGACCACGTCTCGCAATCCGCGCTCCACGGTTGGGACCGTAACCGAAATCTATGACTTCCTGCGCTTATTGTATGCTCGCTCAGGCGATGCCTTCAGTTACGTGACCGGGCGTCCGATGGTCAAGCAATCGCAGGATCAGATCATTGATCAGATTCTGAGTCAATTTGAAAATCAGAAGGCAACGTTGTTGGCTCCCGTGGTCAAAGGGCGGAAAGGACATTACCGGGAATTGTTTGTGCAAATTGCCAAACTCGGCTATACCAAAGTTCGTGTAGATAATGAAGTGCAGGACATCACTCCCAAAATGCAGCTCGACCGCTACAAAATTCATGACATTGAAATTGTAGTCGATAGATTGATTCCCAAAACAGAAGATCGTTTCCGATTGAGTCAATCCGTGGGAACAACGCTGAAACAAGGCAAGGGAGTAATGATGCTTTTGGACAAGAAAAACGAAGTTCATTATTTCTCCCAAAACCTGATGGACCCGGAAGCCGGAATCAGTTACGACGACCCGGCTCCCAATAGTTTTTCATTTAACTCTCCCTATGGTTGGTGCCCGACCTGCCAAGGTTTAGGAGTGGTGGAAGAAATTACCCCCGATAGTGTTATTCCCGATAAAAGCCTGAGTCTGAGCCGTGGAGCCATTGCACCCATTGGCGAATACCGTGACTTGTGGATTTTCAAACAATTGGAAATATTGCTTAAACCTTTCAAAGTAACGCTCAGTACTCCGATAGATAAGTTTCCGCCGGAAGCCATCGACCTCATGCTGAATGGTACGGATGAACCCGTTCCCGTTCCTTCCAAAAAATACGAAGGCACAGAGTGGAACAGCAAATACGAGGGAATTATTACGTTTTTGCGCCGGCAGCAGGAAAACGGTTCTGAGAAGATTCAGGATTGGCTTAAGGATTTCATGACCATTACGACCTGTCCCGATTGCCACGGCGCTCGTCTGAAAAAAGAAGCTCTTTGGTTTAAGATCGACGATAAAAATATAGCTGATCTGTCTAATATTGACATTCGTGAATTGGCCAATTGGCTGAACGGTCTGGAAAATCGCATCACAGAACGACAACAATTGATCGGGCGCGAAGTATTGAAAGAAATTCGCAAACGTGTTGGTTTTCTGCTGGATGTCGGGTTGGATTATTTAACATTAAATCGGCCTCTTAAAACTTTATCGGGTGGCGAAGCGCAACGCATCCGTCTTGCCACGCAAATCGGCACGCAGCTCACGGGTGTTTTGTACATCATGGATGAACCGAGCATCGGTCTTCACCAACGTGACAATGTGCGTCTCATTGATTCATTGAAAAAATTACGTGATTTAGGCAACACCGTATTGGTCGTAGAACACGACAAAGACATGATGCTCGAATCTGATTATATTCTGGACATCGGTCCCGGTGCCGGACGTCATGGTGGTCAAGTAGTAGGGTATGGAACACCTGATACATTTTTGAAAAACGGCTCATTGACTGCTGATTACCTGAGCGGCAGAATCGCGATTGACGTTCCGAAAAAACGCCGTGAAGGCAATGGCAAAACCATTGTTCTGAAAGGGACAACGGGGAATAATCTTAAAAACGTAACGCTCAACCTGCCTTTGGGCAAAATGCTCTGCGTAACGGGTGTGAGTGGAAGTGGCAAATCTTCGTTGATTCACGAAACATTGTTCCCTATTTTGAACCGCCATTTTTACAATTCCAAACGCGAACCGTTGCCTTACAAAAGTGTGGAAGGTTTGGAACACATTGACAAAGTGATCGAAGTGGACCAATCCCCCATCGGTCGTACGCCGCGCTCAAACCCGGCCACTTACACCAATCTTTTCTCCGAAATTCGTTCGTTGTATGCCGAGCTTCCCGAAGCCAAAATCCGGGGCTATAAGCCGGGACGTTTTTCATTCAATGTCAAAGGCGGTCGTTGTGAAGATTGTGAAGGAGCAGGAATGAAAAAAATCGAAATGGAATTTCTTCCCGATGTGTATGTAAACTGCGACACCTGTAAGGGAAAACGTTTTAATCGGGAAACCTTAGAAGTACGTTTTAAAGGAAAATCCATTTCCGATGTACTGGACATGACCGTAGAACAGGCATTGGAATTCTTTGAAAGTATCCCAAAAATCAACCGAAAAGTAGTAACCCTGAATGACGTAGGATTGGGATACATTACCCTCGGCCAACACGCCACCACTCTTTCGGGCGGAGAAGCGCAGCGGGTGAAATTGGCAGAAGAGCTTTCTAAAAAAGACACCGGACAAACGCTCTACATTTTGGATGAACCTACTACCGGACTTCATTTTCAGGATATTCGCCATTTATTGGATGTACTGAACAAACTGGTAGACAAAGGGAACACGGTTCTGATCATCGAACACAACATGGACGTTATCAAAGTATCCGATTACGTCATCGACCTCGGCCCGGAAGGCGGCAACGCCGGCGGACGTATCATCGCGGAAGGAACACCCGAAAAAGTAGCGAAGGTAAAAGAGAGTTTTACGGGGAAATTTTTGAAAGCCGAATTATCGTAGGGGTGGAGTTTACCTCCGCCCGGCAACCGCGAAACCGCCAACGCAAATACGGACGCAAAAGGGCAGACGCAAGGCCTGCCCCTACGGGCTTCCAAATTCGTAGGGGCGGGGTTTACCTCCGCCCGGTAACCGCGAAGAGTTCCAACTAATCGCCAGCGCAAAAAGGGCAGACGCAAGGCCTGCCCCTACGGATTTTATCAACAATCGTATTGCAGGTACGTGACAATTCATGATACTTTTCGTCCAATCTCAAAATGGACAGGTTACAATACGATTTAAGATGAAATTTAATCCCAAAATCCATCATCGAAATTCTATTCGACTTAAGGATTTTGATTACAGCTCCCAAGAGTATTATTTCATAACGATATGCGCCAGAAATCGTGAATGTATTTTTGGAGAAATAATTGATAACCAACCTAAATTGATTCAGTTAGGGCAAATTATTAAACACGAATGGCTCGCACTCCCCAGACGATTTCCCCAGATAGAATTAGATGAGTATATCATCATGCCCAATCATTTTCATGCAATTATCCAAATCTTAGGGGTATTTTCCAGTGCCTCTGTTTGGGCAGACGTAAAGCCTGCCCCTACTCTAGGCGATATTATTTGTGCGTTTAAATTGGTGGTTTTCAAAAGGTATTACGATCTTATTCGACAAAACAATGTAGATGAAATAGCCAAATGTTGGCAACGTAATTATTGGGAGCGCATTATTCGAGATAACCAAGAGTTTATTAATATTCAACATTACATTGCTACCAATCCCGAAAGATGGTCAGAAGATTCTGATAATCTGGACAGGCTGCTTATACGCATGACTGAACGACACGACGCGTAGGGGCGGGGCTTGCCTCCGCCCGGAATTCGCGACACTATTTCAATAATTGCCGACGCAAATACAAACGCAAAAAAGGGCAGACGCGAGGCCTGCCCCTACGAACATCTAAACCTGTAGGGGCGGGGTTTACCTCCGCTCGATAACCGCGATAATATTTCAATAACCGCCACTACAAATACGGACACAAAAAGGGCAGACGCGAGGCCTGCCCCTACAATTTCGGGCATAAAAAAACAAAGGGCCGAAAATTTCGGCCCTTTGTCGCTACTCACCATCCTCTACGTTGACCATTGCGACCGTAGTCGTCGTAGGTCGAACGCTCATTATCCCGTCTCTCATGGGTAATTTCACGATTAAGCGCTACCAAATCATCTGTCAATTCACGACGTTCGCGAGGGTCAAGCACCCGGTCACGCCAGAAGATCTGCTCTTTGCGCTCAATGCGTTCTACATCACGCATTAAATGTTTTGCTTCACGAGATGATAAAGAACCCTGCGCAATGCCATCGGCTATTCGACGACGGGCTTCACGTTGGAAATCATCTATTCTATCGCCCATATTTCCACCCCTATTATTATGCGAATCATATCCGCGGTCGTCACGGCGGTTATCATAACGGTCATCATTCCTACGGTCACGGCCGTTATTACCCCATTGGGCATTGGCACTTCCGAAAGCTACTAAGATCAAGGCGGCTGCAAACACTAACTTTTTCATGGCATTTATTTGTTTTAATGATACAATGATTTTGCTTATTTTACTCTTAGAACGCTGAAAATCGCAAAGGTTTATAATGGCCCGGTTAATGATTGTTAACAGCTTTTTAAAAGATTTTATTAACTTGCTAAACCAACCTAAACTAACTTATAGAATGCCTTTTAAATGCATTATTTCGGCTTTTTTATGTTTTTTTTTCAGTCAATATTCTCATAGTCAAAGTCGTATTCAAAAAACATTTGAAGGCACGATAAACAACACAATTCCAATCGTTCTTACCTTAACACAAGCCGGCAACGCTGTCTTTGGAAATGTGGTTTATACGAAAAAAGGAATTCCCATCACAGTCATTGGGCACATTGAAGAAGGCACCCTTTTTGCCAATGAACTAATGGCAGACGGGACCGTAACAGGAACCTATTCAGGCACATTGAAAGGAGAGTCCATTTCGGGAAGTTGGTTTGCCCCAAAAAGCAATAGCAAAGAGCTCAAACTGAATCTTAAGCAAACCAATAGCAGTAGTGTTGCTGCAAAACCGCTGCCCAATCTGACCGGTACTTATTTTTATTCTTTTGGAAAAGATAGCGGCTCCGGAGAATTGAAGATCATTCAGAATGATCCAAGCAAAATCACCTTGGGTTTTGACTGCATAAACGGGCCTCCTGCCTACAATATGGCTATGATCGATAAAACCACGGTCAAGCTCATTGGCAATCAGGCTATTTATGAAAACAATGAGTTTGGCAAGTGCAAACTGCGCCTCATTTTTGAAACCAATCTGGTGCAGGTAGATTACGTAGGAGATGCGTACGACTGCGGTTTTGGCAATGCAGCGTCGGTCGTGGGAAACTACATTAAGATAAAAACCGGCAAGCCTGTTTTTGACGCTAAATAATTTTCATCAACAATAATTCTCATTAACTCACCTATGAAAAGCACTTTTGTTGCAGGCGGTCTGCTGCTTCTCGGCATGTATGCGCACGCCCAAAAATCCATTAGCGGATTTTCGGTTTCCAACCAGTCAAAACAGGAAAAGGTTGAACAGGAATACCGCACCAAGCAATCGTCCGAACGCTATAAAAATCACCTTCAAAAACTAACAAGTGTGCCACACTTGGCCGGTACGCCCGAAAACGAAAAAGTCCGTGATTACATCGCCGATGTGATGCGCAAAGCCGGATTGCAGGTGGAAATTTTTCCGCACGACATTTATCTTTCCAAAAGCCCCGGCGAAAGTTTGGTGGAAGTGGTAGAACCGATTCGAATGCCGCTCAACAATCGTGAGTTTATTATAAAGGAAGACAAATACTCCGCCGATCCGCGCCTCACGCCCGGTTGGAATTCTTACTCGGGAACGGGAGATGTCACAACTGAAGTCGTATATGCTAATTACGGTCGCAAAGAAGATTTCGAGCAATTGAAAGCAATGGGTATTTCCGTTAAAGGCAAAATTGTATTGGCTCGTTACGGAGGTAATTTCCGTGGGTATAAGGCAAAACATGCTGAAGCCGCAGGGGCAGCCGGCGTTATCATTTATACCGATCCTGCCGACAACGGCTACATGAAAGGCGTTACGTTTCCGGAAGGGTCGCAACCTAATGATAATACCATCCAAAGAGGTTCATTATTGACTGTAGATTATACCGGCGATCCGCTAACTCCTTTTGAACCGGCATTGCCATTGGATGGTCCAAAAAAAATCAAACGCCTTGACCCTAAAGACGCGTCTTTTCATAAAATTCCCGTTACGCCACTTCCTTGGGGCTCCGCCGTTGAGATCCTCAAACGCATGACCGGCAAGGCCGTTCCGGCAGGATGGCAGGGAGGTTTGCCTTTGGCGTATCGCCTGGAAGGCGGTTCTGAGTTGAAAGTGCATTTGAAAGTAAAGCAAGACAAAGAGTTTGTGCGTATTTATCAAGTCGTAGGAACGCTTACCGGAAGCGAGTTCCCGGACGAGTGGATCATTGCCGGTTGTCATTATGATGCTTGGTCATACGGTTCTACCGACCCCAACAGCGGTACTGCTATGCTTTTGACGTTGGCTGAATCATTGGGAAAATTACCCCAAAAACCTAAGCGCACGGTCAAGATCTGCCATTGGGACGCAGAAGAACACGGCGTCATTGGTTCGGCTGAATGGGTAGAACAAATGCGCGATGAGTTGACCGCCAAAGCCGTTGCGTACATGAATTATGACGCCGCCGTTTCAGGAAAAATATTCGGCGGAAGTTCGTCGCCTTCGTTAAAAAAGCTCCTCATCGAAGCTACGCAGTCAGTACAATATCCTGATTCCAACAAAACGGTTTACGAACATTGGATGGCACAAAAAGGCGGCAAAAGAGGAAGTACGGTAGGGATAAACAGCGCAGCGCCCGTAGCAGTTGTTGATGAGCCAACGATTGGTAACTTAGGCGGCGGCTCCGACCACATTGCCTTTTATATGCACGCCGGGATTCCTTCACTAAGTGCGGGAACAGGTGGCCCAACCCTTTATCATTCTCAGTACGATGACTTATTCTTTTACAATAAATTTGTGGATTCTACGTACAAAATGGGTCCGATGGTTGAGCAGGTGGTAGGAACAATGTCGTTGCGGTTGGCCAATGCTGATATTTTGCCGTACGATGTTTCGAGGTACGCAACTGACTTGGCAACGCACCTCAAAACCGCCGAAAAAGCTGTTAAGGCGTATAAGTCTGATTACTCGGTTGATAAATTGTTGGCTCAGGTGGAAATATTAAAGCAAAACGCCGAACAGTTTGAAAGCCGTATCAAAACATTGTTGGCATCTGAGCAACTCGATAAAGTGAAAGTAGCCGCCATCAACAAAGAATTAAGGGATTTGGAAAAAGCCTTCCTCGACCCTAAAGGCATGGCTTATGGCTCATGGTACCGCTCTTTGTATGCGTCTTCTGATCCTTACAGTGGCTACGCATCCTGGATGTTGCCGGCTTTTCAATACGAAGCATCGCTCAAATCAACGGCCAATTTGCCTGACATTGAAGCACGACACGCCAAAGCCATTGAGTCCCTGAATACAAAAATTGTGACAATGAACCAACAGTTAGGCGGAAGCGCTTCGTCGTTGGGTGGAGCTAAAAATTAAGAGCGGCAGTCATACGTTGGCAAGTATCTTAGCCTTATTTCTGCCTTATTGAGATGAGACATTTGTAATTATACATAACGCATGAAATGGCCTAAAAACAAGGTATTACTCAGTGTATCAGCGCTTGTGTTTATCGGGGCGGGATGGAATATCCTCCCCGACAATCGCGTTGATTTCAACACGGAGGTAAAACCGATTCTCAATAAAAAGTGCATGGCTTGCCACGGAGGCGTGAAAAAAGCGGGAGGCTTCAGCCTGCTTTTTCGCGAAGAAGCCCTCGGCAAGACCAAATCAGGCAAACCGGCCATTGTTCCCGGCGATGCTGACGAATCAACCTTCATTCAACTGCTCAATGATCCTGATCCTGAAAAACGCATGCCCAGAAAAGGCGACCCGCTCACGGATGAGGAAATCAATATTTTACGCGATTGGGTTGACCAAGGAGCGGAATGGGGTACCCACTGGGCTTATACTGCCGTAGAAAAACAAAGCGTTCCGCAACCCGGTTGGTGGGATAAACTCTTTCACAATACTTCTTGGGGAAATTCCGACATTGATCGTTTTGTTCTTGAAAAACAACAGGCGCAAAACAGCAACGCGCTCATTCCTGCTCCCGAAGCCGACCGTGCTACATTGCTGCGGCGCGTTACGTTAGACCTTACGGGTTTGGCACCAACAGCGGCGCAATACGAGCATTTCTTAAATGATAAAAGCCCCAAAGCCTACGAAACGGCCGTAGATTCGTTGTTGGCTTCTCCTGCTTTTGGAGAACGTTGGGCGAGTATGTGGCTTGATCTGGCCCGCTATGCCGATTCCAGAGGCTATGAAAAAGACGATGTACGTAATATTTGGCGGTACCGTGATTGGGTCATAAAGGCGTTTAACGATAATAAACCCTATGACCAATTTC
Organism: Runella sp.; assembly: GCF_965279615.1. Classification (NCBI taxonomy): domain Bacteria; kingdom Pseudomonadati; phylum Bacteroidota; class Cytophagia; order Cytophagales; family Spirosomataceae; genus Runella; species Runella sp. Next base: position 3,752,771 of record NZ_OZ257252.1, read on the forward strand.
TGACGGAACAACTCGCCGGCGACCTATTGCCAAACAGAACGGAGAATGAACTCATTGCCACGGGTTTTCACCGCAATACCATGAACAATGACGAAGGAGGAACCGACAATGAAGAATTTCGCACCTCCGAAGTCCTCGACCGAGTGAGTACCACTTGGGAAGCTTTGCAGGGCACTACCTTTGCCTGTGTGCAATGCCACAGCCACCCTTACGACCCTTTTCGCCATGAAGAATACTACAAATTCATGGCTTTTCTCAACAATACGAGCGATCAGGACGTAAGCGATGAGGCTTCTTTCCTACGCTTCTTTAACGAAAAAGACCAAAAGAAACTGGATGAGCTGACCGTATGGTTGAAGAAAAACACAACGCCTCAAAAAGCGGAACAATACACGCATTATGTCCGTACGTTGGAGCCACGGATTTACTTTCACCTTTTTGACCAATACAAAAACGGAACATTGGAACCCACAGCAGCGGCGCTTTTGCAAAACAACGGCTCGCTTCGGTTGAAACAGGCACCTTTGGTTGGTAAAAGAAAAATGCTGCTCTACTACCATTCGGGGCAATTGGGAACTATTGCTCAAATTAAAACGGACAGTTTGAACGGGCCGCTTTTAGCCACCGTAAAACTTGATACTGCCCAAGGTTGGGATTTCAAAATTGCCTACATAGACCTTCCAACATTCTCGACGCGAAAAGACCTGCATTTTTTATTCACAAATTCCAAAATCAAAGACCAAAAAACGGACATCGCTGCATTGATCTGGGTTGCGTTTTGGGACGAAAATTTTCCGGGCCAAGGCAAAGCAGGTTACGAAGAGCAATACAAAAACTTTCAAAAACTGTTGGTCACTTCAGCCGAAACGGTGCCCATTTTACAGGAAAATCCCGCCGAATACGCCCGCACTACCCGCGTTTTTGAGCGAGGCAGTTTTTTAAGTCCTGCCGCCGCTGTCTCTCCCGATGTTCCTAAATCATTGCATGCATTTCCAAAAAATGCGCCACGTAACCGTTTAGGGTTGGCCCAATGGATGACCTCTACACAAAATCCGTTGACAGCTCGCGTGGCCGTGAATCGTTTTTGGGAACAACTGTTCGGAACCGGCTTGGTCGAAACACTCGAAGATTTTGGTTCACAGGGCTTTACTCCCACTCACCTTGAACTGTTGGATTATTTGTCGTACAAATTCATGTACGATTATAATTGGCAAATAAAACCATTATTGAAAGACATGGTGCTGTCGGCCACGTATCGGCAGAATTCCCGCGCTACCGACGCGCAAATTGCTCAAGACCCAACCAATCGTTGGTTGTCGCGCGGGCCGAGAGTGCGACTTACGGGAGAACAAATACGTGATCAGGCGCTTGGCGTCAGTGGATTATTAAGCACAAAAATGTACGGAAAACCCGTGATGCCGTATCAGCCACAGGGCGTTTGGCAGATCGTGTATAGTGGTGTAAGTTGGAAAAGAAGTGAAGGTGAAGACGCCTATCGACGCGCCATTTATACATTCATCCGACGTTCAAGTCCTTATCCAAGCATGCTGACTTTCGACGGTTCGAGCCGTGAAGTGTGCTTGGCGCGGCGCATCCGAACCAATACTCCTTTGCAGGCACTGGTCACATTGAATGATTCGGCTTTTGTGGAAATGTCGATAAAATTTGCGGAACGCATGGAAACAGAAGGTGGCAAAACGGTCGCATCCAAACTCCAACGCGGTTATTGGCTCATGACAGGCCACACCCTGCCACCCACCAAACAAAAAGTCTTGATCCGCCTCTATACCGACGCACTTCACCGTTTTGAAAAAGACAACGAAAAAGCGGTGTGCTGGGTTAGTAAACAACCGGCTACGGCCCATGATGCCGCGTTGGCTTTTGTGGCCAATACAATGTTGAACATGGACGAGTTTATTTCGAAGCAATGATATGATGAAGCTAAACGACGAACTTCGATTGGCGCAGGCGCAGTTTGAAACCCGCCGCCATTTTTTGAAACAATGTACTTCGGGCATTGGCATGATGGCGTTGGGAAGTATTCTGGGGAATTGTACTACTGATTCTAAAAAAGTATCTTCTGCCCCGCTTGACTTAAATCCGTTGGCGGTGCGCAACCCACACTTTGCTCCTAAGGCTAAGTCGGTGATCTTCATGCACTTTTGCGGGTCGCCTTCGCAGTTGGAATTGTGGGATTATAAACCCGAATTGGCAAAATTAGACGGCAAACCCTGTCCTCCGTCGTTTCTGGAAGGAAAGCGTTTTGCTTTTATTCGGGGTGTCCCGGATATGTTGGGTTCGGTAGGAAATTTCAAACAACACGGCCAATCGGGCGCGTGGGTTTCCGATTATTTCAATTATTTTCCTTCGGTCGTAGATGAAGTTTCCTTCCTGAAAGCCATGTACACCGACCAATTCAACCACGCGCCGGCTCAACTGCTGATGCATACCGGCAGCGCCCGTTTGGGACGGCCGAGCATGGGTGCCTGGAGTACGTACGGATTGGGTTCGGAAAATTCCAATTTACCGGGTTTTGTGGTATTGACATCCGGAGGAAAAACTCCGGATGCAGGCAAAAGTATCTGGGGAAGCGGCTTTTTACCCTCTGTATATCAAGGTGTTCAATGCCGCTCAGAAGGTGATCCTGTGCTGTTTTTAAGCGACCCGAGCGGTCTTGACCGCGACCTTCGCCGCAAAGCGGTGGATGCATTGACCGAGGTAAATCGCCAACAATACGAAGAATTCAAAGACCCCGAAACGTTGGCGCGTATTGCACAATATGAGATGGCTTTTAATATGCAGATCTCTGTGCCTGAGGTGATGGACATCAGCAAAGAGCCGGCCTACATTCACGAGCTTTACGGCACCAAGCCCGGCGAAGCAAGCTTTGCCAACAATTGTTTACTGGCCCGAAAACTGGTCGAAAAAGGCGTGCGTTTTGTGCAGCTTTATGATTGGGGTTGGGATACGCACGGAGATGGCGAAGGGACTTCGCTGGAAGTAGGGCTCCGTCGAAAAACAGAAGGCATAGACCGTTCTATGACGGCCCTTCTGATGGATCTAAAACAACGCGGTTTATTGGATGAAACATTGGTAGTATGGGGAACAGAATTTGGCCGCACGCCCATGCGCGAAAACCGCAACGGTAAAGTAATGCCTTTTAAAGGGCGCGATCATCATACGGATGCATTTACGTGTTGGATGGCAGGAGGAGGCATTCGCCAAGGATATTCGCACGGAGAAAGTGATGAATTTGGCTATCACGGCATCAGCGGCCGTACGCACATTCATGACTTGCAGGCCACGATCTTGCACCAATTAGGCTTTGACCATGAGCAACTTACCTACGAATTTCAAGGACGCCATTTCCGACTGACCGATGTAAGTGGAAAGGTGATAAAAGAAGTAATTGCTTAATACCACTAAGGACGGCTTTAACGGGCCGCCCTTAGTGGTAACTATATCTTTCTATACATTCGTGATCAGGGTTTTGAGAAACCCTTTGAGTCCGGTTTGAGAACCGGACCTCACATCACGAAAAAACGTTTCTTCTAATCTTCAAACAAATTGCCCAAGCCGCCTAAAACAGAACCACTTTCTTTGCGGGATTGTGGACCATAGGCAGAAAGTCGGTCGACCAGTTTAGAGATCGGCATGGATTGAATCCAACAACGGCCTGTTCCCTGAAGCGTTGCCAAGAAAATGCCCTCTCCACCAAAGATCATTGATTTAAGGCTTCCTGAACGTTGCACACTAAAATTGACCGATGGCTCAAAAGCCACGACGCATCCCGTATCTACGCGCAGGGTTTCGTTGTTTAGCTGGCGCTCAATCACTACCCCGCCTGCATGCACAAACGCCAGTCCGTCGCCTTGAAGTTTTTGCAAGATAAAGCCTTCTCCGCCGAACAAACCGCTGCCGAGACGTTGGTTAAAATGGATACTCAGTTTTGTTCCCATTGCTGCGCAAAGAAATCCGTCTTTTTGTACGATCAACGAGTTTCCGTAGATATTCGCTAAGTTGATCGGCATTACGGTGCCGGGATAAGGCGCCGCAAAAGCTACTTTACGCTTGCCGTAGCCACGATTGGTAAAATGTGTCATGAACAGCGACTCGCCTGTGAGTAAGCGCGAACCTGCCTGAAAGATTTTTCCCATGAGACTTTGGGTGGCGCTGGACCCATCGCCCATTTTGGTTTCAAACTGAATACCGTCTTCCATAAACAGCATGGAGCCTGCTTCAGCGATAACGGTTTCGTTGGGGTCTAATTCGATTTCGACGATCTGAATATCCTCGCCAATAATCTTGTAATCAATTTCGTGTGAGTTCATACCTTGATTAAACTTGATTTTTTAAAATTTACTTAATGAGTTTGTTATTATAAACGCGTTTCCACTCCACACTCTTTCCACCAAAATTTATTAACAGGCCTATATAAATCTGATAGGCCTCCAGATAATTCATGGCTTGAGCTAAGTGTACATTCTCTAATTGGCTGACGGCCTTAATCTCCAGCATAATTTGATTTTCTATCCAAAAATCAACTCTACGAACTCCAATAACCTCTCCTCTATACGAAATTTTCATTTCTTTTTCAGATTCAAATTGAATGCATTGATGTCGAAATTCTACAGCTAATGCTCTGTGATATATCAATTCTTGAAAACCGTTTCCGAGAGAATTATGAACTCAAAACGCACAACCAATTATCTTATGCGTCAATTCAGCATTTTCCATTTTAATAATCTTTAAATAATCAAGTCTAATCAGGGTTCTTCGGGGTTTTCATTTAAATCATCGCGCGAACGGAGTTTTTTGTCGTCCACATGTTTATTCAAAAACTGATTGATCTTATCAATATCAATCGTGGACGTGATTTCGCCGAATGAATTGATTCGAATATCAAAGCCATCCAAATCTTTGTGTACGCGTGGCTTTTCGGCGCTTTCGGGAGGGGTTATTTTTTTCTTCGTCATATCCGTCGATTTTTTTACGAAAATAAGTACCTGCTGCACCATTCGCAACCCTATCTGACTAAACGGTGACTTTTAGATTTTTTTTGGTCAAAAAACAGGGCGAAAGGTTCACTGAAAAATTAGTATAAACTTGACATTGGTATTCAATAAAGCATGGTGGGGGCAGCTATCTATCCTCTTTTTTTGGGCAATAACCTTTATAATACTCTTACAGTTTGATTCCGTTTTTAATCCTCAAAACGATCTACTGCTACTGTTGTTGCCATTAGCTTGGGGAAGTATCGTGGGTACCCTTCCAACTTTCAAACCCGATTCAGTCGTAATAACGCCCAAAAATGTCATGCTGTTTGTATGGTTCAACAAACTCATTATCATCCCTTTGGAAATTCTGTGGTTGGGAAACATGATTCCGGTCGAAGCTTATTTTAATCAGGAAATTTCGACCGAAATTATCACAACAATTATTTCATTTGTGGCTTTTGTAGTGGGTTGGAATTTCTTTCCGAAAAAACAAGGTCTCCACACTATCGCTCCCCTTCATTCTCTAAAAATATGGGCCGGTGTATATTTCATTATTGCTTTTTTCTCAATTTTTCTGTTGTATGGTTCGCTCAGTAATTATTGGTCGGGGGCTATTTTTACGTATGTCACGCTCGAAATCGTTGAGCAAAATGCAAGTACTGCCGGCCTTCTGGCAAATATAGGACAACGATTTTTGCCTTTCAGTGTACTATTTGCATGGTATGAATGGCAAAAAAAGAAAGTCAGGATTTATAAGCTAACGCATATTGTCTGGCTTTTACTTTGTTTGGCAGGTACGCTGAGCAGCAATCGCTCGAACATGGCTTACCCACTTCTCATGCTTCTAAGCATTATGTGCATGGGTTGGAAAACGCGTTATGTATTTTGGTGGGCTTTACTGTTCTCTATCTCAATCATATTTTTATTTTTCTATGGCTATGTGCGTGTACAACCCTCGTTAGACACCGAAGTACTGGGAATACTTTTAGAAGACTTTCTGGACCGCAGGGAATACATCATTCAGGCACATCAACTCTACATTGGAAGTCCTTATCAAATCACGCCATTGCTTTCAATTCCTCCCTCTTCTCCTACGCTTTTGGCCTCTTTTTTAGAACCTGTTCCTATCATTGGAAAAGCATTTCGTGAGCAAAGCGGGCCGTATGTTTATAATTTGGCGTATCATGATTCTTTGGTATCGCAGGACAAGGTCATTCCCGTAGCAGGCGAATTATACTATAATGGAGGCTATTTCTTAGTGGCCGTTGGATATATTTTATTTGGAATAGTATATCGGTGGTTGGATGTTACTTTTAAGAAAAATGCAGAAATAAATCCACCTGTGGCGGCCGCTTTTTTCTATTTAGCGTTATTGTTCAGCGCCACATTGTTGCTCAGTTTGTCGGTATTGGTGCAGTTTATGGTATATAATGCCGCTCCTGCTTTGTTGCTTATTGCCGCAAATTGGTCGCGAATACGTAAGGCTTCCTAAACATAGTTGGTTATATTTGCATCCTCAATTTAGTCATCACTATCCCAATTTTAGTTGCTCACATGGAAAAAATCAAAGTCGCAAACCCCGTCGTTGAACTGGACGGCGATGAAATGACCCGCATTATCTGGCGTTTTATTAAAGATAAACTTATCCTTCCTTACTTAGACGTTGATATTAAATACTATGATCTTGGCGTTGAATACCGCGATGAAACCAACGATCAGGTAACGGTCGATGCGGCTAATGCCATCAGACAATATGGCGTAGGTATCAAATGCGCTACCATTACCCCCGATGAAGATCGCGTAAAAGAGTTCAATTTGAAACAAATGTGGAAATCGCCTAACGGCACCATTCGTAACATTTTGGACGGTACGGTTTTCCGCGAGCCGATTGTTTGCCAAAATGTACCTCGTTTGGTAACCAACTGGGACTCTCCCATCATCGTAGGTCGTCACGCATTTGGTGATCAATACCGCGCAACCGATTTCGTAACCAAAGGAAAAGGAAAATTAACCATCAAATTTGAAGGTGAAGACGGTACCGTTATTGAGCATGTTGTATATGACTTCAAAAGTGACGGCGTAGCGCTGGCGATGTACAACACTGACGAATCTATTCGCGGTTTTGCCAAATCATGCTTCCAAGTGGCTCTGCAAAAAGGATGGCCTTTGTATCTTTCTACCAAAAACACCATCCTGAAAAAATACGACGGTCGTTTCAAAGATATATTTCAGGAAATTTACGAAGCCGAATTCAAAGCGTTGGGCGTTCATTATGAGCACCGTCTCATCGACGACATGGTGGCTTCTGCCTTGAAATGGAATGGTAACTTTGTATGGGCATGTAAAAACTACGACGGCGACGTACAGTCGGATACCGTAGCACAAGGATTTGGTTCATTGGGCTTGATGACTTCCGTTTTGTTGACTCCCGATGGGCAAACAATGGAAGCCGAAGCGGCTCACGGTACAGTGACGCGCCACTACCGCGAACACCAAAAAGGAAAACCAACTTCTACCAACCCTATCGCTTCCATCTTCGCCTGGACACGCGGTTTGGCTTTCCGTGGTAAATTGGATGGCAACCAACCACTTATCGACTTCAGCCTTGCGTTGGAAGAAGTGTGCGTGGAAACCGTAGAAAGTGGTAAGATGACTAAAGATCTGGCCGTTTGTATCCACGGAAACAACGTAAATCACGGTGAGCATTATCTTTATACTGAAGAGTTTTTGGATGCCATTGATGCTAATTTGAAAGCAAAATTGGCGAAGTAATCATACGTAGAGTAATAAGGGAAGGGTGAGACAAATGTCTTACCTTTCCTTTTTTTAAAGAACAGGTTCGCTTTTATGGAGTCAACGATGGTAAAAAGCATTCGCGTATTTCTGCTCTGCACTTTCTGCTTTCTGCTTTCTGCTTCTTTCAACTCGTTGAAGGCCCAACAACGGCCACAAGGCAGTTTTTTGACCGATAGCATTCGGATCGGGAAACCATTTCAATACGCACTGAGCTTTCGCCATTCACCTAAGATCGAAGTTTTCTTCCCGGATACGAGCGCGGATTTTCGCCCTTTTCAAGTCACTAAATCTGATTATTTTCCTACCAAGACCAATGAATTAGGCAGTTTAGACAGTGCTGTGTATACATTGGTTTCGTTTGAACTGGATAAGACCCAAACGCTGGAAGTCCCTGTTTGGACATTGGCCGGCCGCGACTGTACTGCCGTTTATTCCGACAGAGATTCTATTCATTTAAAGGAGCTCATCAAAGATGGTGCCTTAGACACACTGGGCCTAAAAGCGGATACACAAATCATCCCCCTTCAAAGTCAGACCAACTTCCCCTTCATGCTTCTTGTTTCTCTGCTTATTTTGTTGATAGGAACGGGGGTTTATTTACTTTTTGGAGAAACACTTACCCGACAATGGGAGTTATTTTTGATGTTTCGACGCAATCGGGAATTTCAGCGAAACTTCTCTCGTCTCACTCGGGACGTAAACGGCAAAAAAGGCATTGACAATGCCGAAAAAGCCGTTATTCTCTGGAAAATGTACCTCCAACGTCTGGAACGCAAACCGTATGCCACCTACACGACCAAAGAGATTACGGATAATTTGTCTAATCAGCAATTGGCAGGTGCGCTAAAATCCATCGACGGTGTAATATATGGTGGTCTGGCCTCCTACGATACTGCTGACTCTCTCAACGTATTGCGCGATGTAGCCACCCAAAGCTACCGAAACCGCCGCGTAGAACTGGCGCAGGCTACTGCGGCTTCAGCGCGGAGGTAGAACGCATTGGCTTTTGACAGTGTCGGGTGTATTCCTAATTATTTTCCCTTTGGAGCTTTATAAATGCTCATCATATCCCTATTGCCCTCAAAATCCTGAATTTGCTGAATACTCAACCCATCAGGGTCAACAAACCGCAAAGGGTTCGCATTGGCGTAAATATAGGGAGAAAAACGCCGTGCGATTTCAGCCAACGGGTCCATTTGCCAAAAACGGTTACCGATGGTTGGATCACTCTTTCTTGCCCCAAAATCATAGAGATTAAGACCAAAATCACTCTGTTGTTCATTTTGGCTAAATTTGAAATAATCTGGCGTGGCAGGTTGAAAATCAACCCCTTGCAAACTAAGACCAAAAGGCGAATAGTGATTCTCCTGCGTGATCACAGGTGGAGCACCTGCGGTAAGGCTGTCACGAAAAATGAGCCGCAGGTGGCCTAAATGGTCGATGTAATTATACTCATATTTATTATTGATAATGCGTCCTTCTTCGTGGGCGATTTGGTAGAGCGAACCGTTTTTGTAGATAAACTCGCCGGTATAGTCCCATGTTTCACCGGTGGAATTTTGCTTGCGCAGTTTTTGGCCAGAGGCCGTGTGATATTAATATGAGCGGTAACTATTTAGATAAAGTAAATAACTCTACCTCCTTAGGAGCCCTCCATTAAATTCATAATAAAACTCCTTTTTCTTTCTCTGTCATTTATTATTTTCTCTATGAAGTCCCCCCATTTAAAATCTGTTTCATCTATATATTCAAATGGCGGCACATTTAATTTTGATTCTGGTAGAGAATACAGGAATTTAACAAGCACTTCATTTCCATTCATAAGATAAAATTTATTTTCAATTTTACTTGTTTCTTTAAGCAATACTCTATGAAGATCCGTAATTAAAAACATTTCATCTCTATATAAAAAATAAAGATTATTTTCTATTACTAATAAGGCAGACAAGATACCAGAAATGAATTTATACCAACCATTTATTTTCGGGTTTGAAGTGTCATTTATTTCGTTTTTTGATTTGTAATCAAAAAATTTTGTCGCGTAATCAAAATTTCGTAAAAGTATCATAATAGTTTAAAATTTCAAATCTTTACCTCCAGGTCTAGTAGCACTATTTATTATATCATCCCAAGATTTACCTTGTTGCCTTAAATAGTTTATTGAAGGACCAAGCTTATCTCCATACTTTTGGAGGTTCCTTTCATAAATTTGCTGCAACAAATTATCTGGAGTAAGTGATTTATATTTTACTCCTAGCTCTCTTCTTAAACCATGTAAGGCCTTCGCAATTTGTTCGGATGAACTTCCTGTGACTCTCATGTTTTCTGCAATTGATGCCAATCCTTTAACTTCGGCTTCGTAGGCTGCTCTAAGAGCAGGTATCCCCTTTGCAGCTACTACTACCTCATCTGACAAACTCACTAACGATTTAATCCATTTTCCAACTTTTAAGAAACCGAGTAGTGTCTCACCAACAATAATCTCGGCACCAATATATACTCCCTCATGTCCAGCTTTTTCTTCGGGTGTAAAATTTGAACCAAATTTTTGGGGCTCAGTAGGCTTTATTGTTGCATTTTGTTGGGCCGCTGGCCGCATGACTCCGCTGGGATAGTACCCCTGTTTTTCTTTTTCATCTCCATCTTCCCCTTTCTCCTCGGGGGCTTTGTAAATACTTACCATATCCCCCTCATTGATGGAGAACATGTTACCCTCAAAATCCTGAATTTGCTGACTGCTCATGCCATCCGGATCCACAAACCGCATGGGATTGGCATTGGCGTAAAGATAGGGAGAAAATCGCCTTGCGATTTCGGCCAACGGGTCAATTTGCCAAAAACGATTACCAATAGTTGGGTCGGAGAACCTTGCCCCAAAATCATAGAGATTTAGGCCAAAATCGTTTTGCTGCTCATTTTGACTGTACTTATACAAATCAGAAGTTACGCTCTGGAAATCAACCCCTTGCAGACTCAACCCAAAAGGCGAATAATGATTCTGCTGTGTAATTACAGGTGGAGCACCCACCGTAAGGCTATCACGAAAGCTTAACCTCAAATTCCCCAGATGGTCAGTGTAATTGTACTCATACTTGCCATTGGCAATCCGCCCCTCTTCGTGGGCGATTTGATAAAGCGAGCCGTTTTTGTAAATAAATTCGCCGGCATAGTCCCATATTTCACCCGTAGAATTTTGCTTGCGTAGTTTTTGACCATCGGCACCATAGTGATACTTTACCCAACGGGAAGCCGTTAGCGTCAACTCTTTCGGTAAGCGCAAAAAATTGTACTCAATCTGGGTAATGTCTTTGTTGCCGTCTTTTTTCAGGTCTCCGTTAGGCCAATAGTCATAATCATCCGTACCCGTATTTCGGTCTCTGAAATCGCCCACGTCTTGGTTGCCACTAATGGCATCGCTCACGTAGGAGAGTTTGTTGCCGGCACTGTATACAAAACTCAACTGATCCATACGGCCAAAGCCGCTGCCGCCCAGCCAACCGTTTTGCCACAATTGGGTCAGGTTGCCGTTGGCATCGTATTCGGCTTTATCCAGACTGAACTCCTCTTTTCCGCCGCCGTAAGTAGCTTTGCTTAGACGGTTAGCGTGGTTATAAGAATACGTAAAATGCCGCGCGGTAATTCCCCCATTGGAGGTTAGTGAGCCCGTCAGCCACAATTGTTTTCTTAGGTTTCCGTCAAAATACGTACCATCGGCTTCGTAGTGCAGCGAGAGGGCAAACAGGTCGTTTTGGGCGGCATTGAGCGAGGCTACGCCGTTGGGCGCGTTGATGCCCGTCAGCCAACCGCGCAGGTGGTAGTCGTAGTCAACGGTTTGCAGCGCGTCGGTGGTGCCGGTACCCGCACCGGGCACGATCTGCGCCAGGTAGCTGCCGAGTTGGGCAGCGTTGATGAGCGTGCCGTTGGTGAGTTCTAGTTGCCGCGTGGCTTCATCGGTAGTAGCGGGTGCCGGGTTGGCGGGGCGCGCAATGGCACTGAGGCCCGAGCTGCCGGTTTGATAACTGCCGCCCGGCCCAATCTTCTTTTGAATCAATTGGCCGCGCTCATTATAGCGGTAGTTGGCAATCTCTTTTTCTACGCCGTTGAGGCTATGAAAATACGTGGTCCTGCGGCTGGCGTGGTCGTATTCGTAGCGGTGGCGCGTCACTTGGTCGGGTGCACCCGAACGGCGGTGGGTGGTTTGCGTTTGTTGAATTTCACCCGCGTGCAGGTAAGCATTGTCTACGCGGTCAGTACCGTACGACGGTCCGGTACCAAGGTGGTTTTGTTGGTGGCTCTGTACTACCCGTGCCTTATCGTCGTAGTAAAAGGTACTTGTCAGAAAGCTGTTGTTCTCCAAATACCGCACCTTTTTGCCCGTCAGCAGCCCCGTGGCATTGCCGAAGTCGCCGCCGTAGCCGCTCTGCGCGGTATAGGCGTGATCGGCAGGTTGCCACGCGTCGTAGGTATCGTAGTAGTTTTCGGTTTGGAGATCGCCGGCCATGATCGCAAAAGGAAAAGAAGATGTGCCGGCGGTCTCATACGGCGTGGGGATGTTGTCAAACTGCGCTTGCAGGGTTGAGCGGTCGGCGGTGTTGGTCAATACTCCCGTTCTGAATACGCGCCCGTGAATGTCGTATTGCGTAAACTGCCACCGATTGTCGGTGCGCTCATTTTCGTCCTGCGTCAGCACGAGGCGGTCGAGCACATCGTACACCGTGTACGCCCATCCCGCACCGGGCAGGTGTTTTTCGGTGATGCGCCCCCGGGCGTCATAGCGATATGCGTAGATGCCTTCGCGGAAATAATCGCTGTCTTCCACAAAACCCGTTTGTGCCTCGTGGGCTTTGGGCGGCACCACGTAGCGCAAGCGCCCCAACTCATCGTAAACGTAGGCGGTATAATAAAACGTGGGCGCTCCGCCGGCGGTCACGTCTTTTTGGGTACTTCGCTGCACTACGCGACCCTGTTTGTCGGTGTAGACAGCGGTGTAATGGCCCTGTTCGTCGATGGTCAGGTTTTCGGTCAGGGTATAAAAGGCATACCCGCCGGTGGCGGCCGCTCCCGTGGGTGTCAGCTCGTAGCGCCGCGCCTGAGCGCCCCCCAAGCCGTACTGCGTATCGGTGAGTCGGCCGGCGGTGCGCCATGCCTGTCCGGGGCCGTAGGTGGTACGGATACGGTCGAAGGGCGAGCCGTCAAAATCCTGATGCTCGGTATAGGGGTAAGCGTCGCCCTGCACACTGCCGGGCAGGGGCGCCAACGCGCCGTCGCCGGCGTAGGCAAAGGGCAGGTAGGTACGTTTGGGTCGGCCGATAAGATCGTAGGTTTGGGCGTTGGTCACGATGTCGGCGGAGGCATCGCCGGCGGCGCGGTGCAGCACCGTTTGCAGGGGTCGACCCAGCCCGTCCACGTACGCAAACTGCCCGACACGTTGGGTATAATCCTCTGGCAATGATGCCGATGCAACGCGCGGCACGTACTGTTTTACCACGTTGGGAGCATAGCCGTACCGATACGCCTGTACAATATTTCCCTGATGATCTTTGCGGTGCAGAAACCGCCCGAGGGCGTCGTATTCGTAGCTGCTCTGCACCCCGCGCGGATGGGTGGTTTGGGTCAGGCCAAACAGTGAATTATGTACATAGGACGTGTACTGCGACTGATTGCTGCCGTAGGCTTGGGTGCTGCTTTGCAGCAGGTGATTGGCATAATATTCATAGTGGGTCACGGGGCCGCGCTCCAATTGTTCCTCGGAAAGTTCGGCGAGGCCGTTGTAAGTAAAGGCAGCCCGCCGTTCGTATTGGTTATCAAACACCACATCTCCCGCTACATACGACGGAGCTACACTCACGCGCTGCGGTACTTTCAGGGTCCAAACGGCCGAGGGCAACGCCGCCAGAAAGTTACTGCCGACCAAAAAGGAACCGTAGTGGGTCAGGGTGCCGCCCGTTGCCAACATGGTCGCGTCGGTTTCTCCTGCTTTTTTGAGGTACGTCAGGCGCTCAATTTCGGCATTTTGGTTGCGGTCTTTCATGGTTTTGAGTACCGCTGCCGTGCCCGAGAGGCTCCCGCTGAGGTCATAGTCCAACACAAATCGGCTTGTGGTGATCAAACTGTCGCCTTTGCTGTCGACGGTAGCCGTGCGAATGGGTTGGGTGTGATTGGCGGTATACCGGTAGCGGGTGGGCAGGCTCAATTCCTGCGTACCGTCGAAGTTGTATTGGTATTCCTTTTTCTCCAGCAACAACAGGCGGTATTCGTACAGGTTATACGGCGTAAAAGCCACCGAATTGTTAGGGCTTTGCGTAACACAGGCGGGACAATTGTCCTGCACAAACTGAATGGCGGGCGCCGTTGTCAGCACCGAAGGGCTTTGCAAACTGCGGTACGTGTATTCGGTCTTGCGTTGGAGTTGGTTGTTTTCGTTGTAATGTTCCTCCCGTTCGAGTTTACCGTTGACCGCATAATACAGGCTCGAAGTAGCGGGAATGGGATAAACACCCGCGCTGATACTGCCAAACAGGCTCGAATACTGCGCGGCAAGGTAGTAATAGTCGCTGCGCCCGCCGCCGGCACGGGCTACGCTCACTTTACTGTACGCAACGGATGACCCGTTGACGGCCGCAATATCGGCATACAAGTCACTGCCGATGAGTTGCGACGTTTGCACACAGGTAGGATTGAACGTTTGCAGCGCACCGCTCAACGACAGGCCGCTTTGCACATAAGTGCCCCACGCACTCGCATTGATACTGCGGCGATAACCGGCAGTGGGGTAAGGCTGAAACGGATTACCGTAACTGAATGTTCGTACTTCCGGCACCCCGGCCGTGGCATGATCAGCGATCTGTCGGATGCGCAGTCCGCCTTTATAACTCAATCCATTCAACTCAAAATGCGGCTCAAACGTAAAAATCGTGTAGCCGCCGGTGGGATACGTGATCTGCTGCAAATGTCCCGCTTTCATATACACCCAATTGGGGGTACGATTGCACGTAGTTAAGGCAGGAGCCGCTTGATCCTGAGGGATAAGGCTGTTGTTTTGGTCCTGCCCGTTGTAATACCCCCAATGGTCGCGTTGGTAAGAAAGGCGGCGCGGTAAGGCCGTCGATTCGTATTGAAAACTGTAAGCAGGTTTGCTGAGGCTATTGTCACAGCTTTTTTCCTGCACTGAAAGCAACCGTAAGCGTTTGAGATCAGTAGTGCCGGCATCCGTCGGAGCCTGTAGATCGCCGCCCGTACTGCCGGGGCTTTGGTAATGATCATAGGTAAGGAAAAAACGAATACAGGAAGCGGCATCGCCAATGGCACGTACCTCAATTTGGTCGAGTCGTTTGCTTCCCTCTACGTCTTCGCGGTTGGTATTGGCACCAAAAACAACTTCCTGCCCGCTGCTGTACACGCGGGTAAGACGCTGCCCTTCTACCTGTGTCGTGCTGATACGTTCATTGGACGCCGGGCCGTTGTAAGCGTTGTCGGTGACGCAGAAAATTCGCCTTTCACCGTTGAGATGGCGAAAAACGGTTGTTTCAGGCGCGTATTCCAACCGAATGTGTTTTTGGCGGTCGGCACTTTCGATTTGGGTCAAATACCAACTCGACCGAAACGCCGCCGTATTGCCCAAGATAGAAACGCCCACGTCAGTTTTGGAGACTTCATACGCGTTGTTTTGGCCAAAATGGTAGCGGGTTCCGTCGGAAGTGGTCAGGATAAAACCGTCAAACTGATAGGTATTGGCATTAAATTGTACTTCTACCGCCATGTCCTGTTGGGGAATGAAGTGGGCTTTGTGCTGCGCATCAAAGAAAAATTTCCCCGTCAGACCGCCAACGTTATAGGTAAACCAATCGGGTTCGGTATCGTTGATACCCAAGGCAGCGGCCACAAATTGATCCGAAGCCCGCAGGGCGTCCGACGTTGAGGTGCTGCCGGTAATATAGGGCAATGCAGGATACCCTCCATAGTGATAATAACCCGTTCGGTCACTGTAATAGGCCGTAAACGGCACGGCTCCTTTATTGCCGCCACTCCAACTTTCATCGGGACCGCCGCGCACCTGCCGGCTGATGATTCCCCCTGCATTGAGCACCCAATTGAGTCCGACCCAACTTGCCACCTCTCCTACCTTCACCCCTGCGGCATGGTATTGCAGTGAAAGGAACAACTGCAAATGTGCTTCGCTGACGGTCGCAATGGGAATGGAAATCTGAGGCAGACCATTGTTGAAATTGACGGGCATATCGGCAAATTTTCCCAAACCGGCAGCGTTCGGAGAAGGAACCGACAATCCGCTCAAAAATTGATTGGGAGCATTTACAACCGCCGGAAAAGCCGTGTCCTTGGGTGGTTTTTTCAGGGTGTCTGAAACCAAACCGGGAGCCCGAGCCGAGGTACTGAATGGAATAAAAAACAACAACAATTGGTATATTTCATTCATAGGATTACAAGAGTAAATAGAGCAAAAAAAATGCAGGGGTAACTGCCATTGCTTTCTAAGTTGGTGCCCTGAGAAGCGTTACAGACAAAACAAGGCAGTAACTACAGCGCATTAACGCGTGTATTTATTGACATTTCAGACCTGTATTTCTCAAATCTAAAAAAAAGAATTTGAAGAATATACACGTTGTGACATGGTTTCTGATTGCCCGGCTATTTCCGGCCCTCATGCAGAATTTGATTTAATCTCAGATAGGTATATTTAAAAATCACTCCAATTTCTTCTCATACTTATCAAAGATCAAATCAAAGCGGTCGTTGAGAATATCGGCTAAGTGGCTGTGATATTCAGGAAAATCGGGCAGGTTGTTGTGCCCACCGCCATAGATGGGAATCAGGCGCGACGATTGCGGCACTAAATTGGCGAGACGAACGCTCGACCGAAAAGGGATCAAAACATCTTTTGTACCATGAATAATGTAGATGGGGCACTTGACATATTTGATCCAAACATCAGTACGAATCGAAAATTTGAGGATGTAGGAAACAGGTAAAAAAGGCAAAAACCGAGTGGTAAGGCGCGTAAAACTATAGTAAGGCGCATCTAAAATCAGCATCTTTGGATGATTGACCGAAGCCAATTTTGTTGCAAATCCTGAGCCTAATGAACGACCGTAAATGATAATCTTTTCTTCGACGTAACCGTATTTAGAGCGCATTCGGTTGTAGATATATTGAGCGTCGTTCTTGATGCCATCTTCTGTTTGTTTCCCAACACTTTTGCCAAAACCACGGTAATCGATCATCAGTACATCGTAGCCATGCGTGGTAAAATCTTTGGCGTACTTGGACCATCCTTTGATGCTGCGCGTATTACCGTGAAAATAAATCAACAACCCGCGAGAGGCTTCTTCCTGATAAAAACGCAGGGCATTGATGCGTACATTGGGTTCAGGATCAAAAAAGAGTTCCTCAAACAGATCTTCATATTTATATTCAAAATCCTGAGGAAGTTTTTCGGGCTTAAAGATAAATCTACCTTGTATCAGATACGCAACGATACAAAGGGTGACA
The DNA here is from genome assembly GCF_965279615.1 of Runella sp. Classification (NCBI taxonomy): domain Bacteria; kingdom Pseudomonadati; phylum Bacteroidota; class Cytophagia; order Cytophagales; family Spirosomataceae; genus Runella; species Runella sp. The sequence continues at coordinate 3,770,071 of NZ_OZ257252.1, forward strand.
TAAATCACCCCGATCCAAATCAAGCGTTCGGTGGTAAAAAACTCAAGCATTGGTTTTAACCCATTTTTTCTACGAAAATAGCAATAAAGAAATGAGAAGTGAGGAAGGCCGAGTGAGAATTTTATTCAGCGGCCTTGGTTTTATTTCTTTGCCCCTTGGCTTCTTTGCGTGAATAAAAGCACATACTGCTTACCTTTGTCCTGATTTCAAGTAAAATTGACCGTTTTCAACTTTTTTGCATAATTACTTACCATAACTTATTTACCTGTGAAATACCTTTTAGGCTACGACGTAGGCAGCTCGTCCGTAAAAGTTGCTTTGTTGGACATAGAAACGGGCAAAGCCCTTGCCACGGGAACATCGCCCGATCAGGAAATGGGAATGATCGCCCTTGAAGCGGGTTGGGCTGAGCAGCATCCCGACAGTTGGTGGCAAGAGGCTGTCAATGCAACGCATAAATTAAAAGCCAAATATTCCTTCGACCCTGCGTTGGTGGCAGGCATCGGCATTTCGTACCAAATGCATGGTTTGGTGGTGGTTGACAAAGATTTACGCCCTCTCCGTCCTTCCATTATCTGGTGCGACAGTCGTGCCGTTGAAATCGGAAATAATGCGATGGACGATTTAGGCTCGGAATATAGCCTGCAACATTTACTCAATTCACCGGGCAACTTTACGGCCTCCAAACTCAAATGGGTAAAAGACAAAGAACCGCAGATTTTTGAGCAAATCCGGTACTTCATGTTGCCGGGAGATTATCTGGCAATGCGTATGTCAGGTACTCCGCAAACAACCGTATCAGGGCTTTCAGAAGGAATTTTCTGGGATTTTGCCGAACAAAAAATCTCACAGAAGTTGCTTGATCTGTACGGATTTGATGCGTCGTTGATTCCGCAAGTTGTTGATACATTTTCACCGCAAAGTCAACTTTCGGCCTCGGCAGCGGCGGAATTGGGCCTTAAAGCAGGTATTCCAATTGCCTATCGCGCCGGCGATCAACCTAATAATGCGTTTTCGCTAAACGTTCTCAATCCCGGCGAAGTAGCTACTACGGCCGGTACGTCGGGCGTGGTATACGGTATCAACGCTCAGGCTACTTCCGACCCACTTTCGCGCGTGAATACCTTTGCGCACGTCAACAGTACACCCGAAGAACAACGAAACGGTGTCTTATTATGTGTCAATGGAACGGGTATTTTGAACAGTTGGGTACGTCGTTTTGCGGGTGGTATCAGTTACGACGAAATGAACCAACAGGCCGCTCAAACACCCATCGGGGCAGAAGGGCTCACCTTTTTACCCTTTGGCAACGGTGCTGAACGTGTTCTCGAAAATCGTTTGTTGGGCGGTCAGTTGGAAGGAATTAATTTTAATACGCATACATCAGCTCACGTATTCAGAGCGGCGCAGGAAGGAATTGTTTTTGCCCTTCAATACGGTTTAAAAGTGATGAAAGAAATGGGCGTGCAAACACACACCGTACGGGCAGGTCATGCCAACCTGTTTCTGAGTCCGCTTTTCCGTGAAGCGTTTGCCAATACTACCGGCGCAACCATTGAGTTGTACGACACCGACGGTGCGCAGGGAGCGGCCCGAGCGGCGGGCATCGGCACGGGTATCTATGATTTAAAATCAGCCTTTAACGGTTTGACACAGATCGCAACGGTTGAGCCGTTGGCCGATTTACAGGAAAAATACGCCAACACGTATGCCATTTGGGAAAAAGCATTGAAAAAAATATAAAAATTGCCACTTTGTCAAAGTTCAGAGCTTTGACAAAGTGGGATTTATCCCTAACTTGCAGCGTTATTTTTAGGCAATCACTCAAAAAACAACGTTTCATATGGAAGCGCATCAAGAGCAGGAAGTTCACTGGGGTTGGCTACTGGCCTTCTTTTTGGTTATAATCGTTTTGTTATTCGTATTCGGCGATCTATTCGTTGCCCTTCTCGGCACCCTCATTCAAGGGCTTATTTTTGCGGGATATTACAACGAGTTACACAAAGAAATTTAACTCACCTTTGAGTCAACGATACAAGCCGACCATGGTCGGCTTTTTTTGTGTTCGTCCGATAAATAACCTTTCCTTGGCAGTATAAGAAACTGCTGCCAATTTGCGTTTGTAATCAAATCTAAAACAGGATTTCAAATGAAAAAAGTACAGCTTTTCTTATTCATGATTTTGTTCTCTTTGCAGGTATTGGCCCAGAATAACCCTGACGCTTGCTTGGGTACGTGGCTCACGGGTTCCAAAAAAGGGCATGTTCAGATTTACAAACAGGGCGATAAATATTTCGGCAAAATTGTATGGCTTAAAGAACCCAACGACCCCACTACGGGTAAACCAAAGATGGACGTCAAAAACCCCGACGCTCAAAAACAATCACGCCCTCTTATTGGTATGATCAATCTCCGCGATTTTAAATACGACGGCGATAAAATTTGGGAAGACGGAAAAATTTATGACCCCGAAAACGGTAAAGAATACAGCTGCAAGATAAAACTCGTTAATGCCAATCAGCTTGACGTGCGCGGTTTTATCGGCGTAGCCCTCATCGGCCGCACAGACAGTTGGGTAAGAGTGAAATAATTCACAATCTTGCTCATAAATTAAAACGGAATGAACACGCTTTTTCCCATTTTCTTAAAACTTGAGCAACTCAAAGTGCTGATTGTTGGCGGTGGTTATGTAGGTTTGGAAAAACTTACGGCTGTATTGGCTAATGCCCCCCAAACCCACGTAACGCTCGTTGCTCCCGAAATAAGTACGGAGGTATACGCACTGGCCCGGCAACATCCTAATGTCGAGTTAATAGTTGATTTTTACAAACCTGATTTTTTAGAAGACAAGGACCTGGTGATCGCGGGCACCAACGACAAAGCCGTAAATCAACAGGTACAACTGGATTGTAAGGCCAAACGCGTACTTGTGAATGTAGCTGATACGCCTAACCTCTGCGATTTTTATTTAAGCTCAGTCGTTAAAAAAGGAGACTTGAAGATCGCTATTTCCACCAATGGCAAATCGCCCACCTTTGCCAAACGTTTTCGTGAAGTGTTGGAAGAGATCCTGCCCGACTCCTTGCAGGAAACATTGGATAATTTACAGCAGATCCGAAATAAGCTGAAAGGTGATTTCCAGGAAAAAATGGATAAACTGAATGAAATTACGAAAGTAATGAAGTAAGGGTAAAATTTGCAGCATTGAACTGCGGTATCGTTAAAACAGGTTGAAATTAAAAGGCTTATCCCGCAAGATCAGAAAATAGATAAGCCCGGCTAAAACCACATAACTAATGATGAGCCATTTCTTTCTCTGTTCAAATTCCCGGTGATGATGGAAGTAATCGTAATACATCGAAGCCGATAAGCCAAACACCATCAAAATGGCACACATAATAGCACAATGTGTGCGATACATAACATATTGATGCAGAAAAGGAGCTCCCATTAAAATATAAAGCAACCACATACCGAATCCCATTCGGTATAGATAAACGCTCAAACGGCGATCATTTTTAAGATCAAATAGTTTATCGTTCATATCAATAGAAGGCTGATTTTCAGTAAAATTAGTTAGTTTTGTGCTAAAAGTCAAATTCTCACAACCCTTATACGTTCTATGCCCCTGAAAGTTTTGGTGATTCGTTTTTCTTCCATTGGCGACATTATTCTGACTACTCCTGTGGTTCGTTGTCTTAAAACTCAACGCCCCGATGTGGAAATTCATTACCTAACCAAAACTTCTTATAAATACCTACTTGCTGATAATCCTTACATCGACCGTTTGCACTTGCTGGAAGGAGGAATTTGGAGCATGGTCAAAACCCTGCGGGATGAGAAATTCGACATTATCATTGATCTTCACCGCAACCTGCGCACCCTGCAACTCAAAGCGGCATTGGGTGTGGAATCGTTTAGCTTTAATAAGCTGAATTGGGAAAAATGGCTTTATGTCAACTGGAAAATTAACGCCTTACCCAACGTTCATATTGTAGATCGCTATATGAATACTGTCCAGACATTGGGCGTCGTAAACGATGACCGTGGCTTGGATTATTTTATTCCTTATCGCGACATTATTGAATCGGATTGGCTCCCGGAAAGCCACCAAAAAGGCTATGTGGCATATGCAATCGGCGGGCAGCATGAAACTAAAAAACTTCCACTCAATCGCATGATCGAATTATGCGAAAAGATCAACTTTCCAATTGTCTTATTGGGCGGCAAAGAAGATGCTGCCAACGGCGATATGATCGAGAAAGCCATTGGCAAAAGTTTCATTTACAATGCCTGCGGCAAGTGCAATTTCAATCAATCAGCTTCGCTGGTTCAACAATCCAAGCTGGTGTTCAGCCACGATACGGGTCTCATGCATGTGGCAGCGGCTTTTAAAAAGAAGATTTATTCCATTTGGGGTAATACCGTTCCGGAGTTTGGAATGTACCCCTATCAAACGCAGTTTGTCATGATCGAGAACCGTCAGCTCACCTGTCGGCCTTGCTCTAAAATCGGTTATAAACGCTGCCCAAAGGGGCATTTCAAGTGCATGAATGAACTATCGTTTGCGTTTGAGATCAAAGAACTGAAACGGCAGCGGTGGCAATGAAGATGATGCTAACCGAAAAATGTAAAACCGCGAAATGATAAACTGAAAAACCATAAAGCTGAAAAGGGGAAAGTAATGTAACCGAAAAATGTAAAACCGCGAAATGATAAACTGAAAAACCATAAAGCTGAAAAGGGGAAAGTAATGTAACCGAAAAATGTAAAACCGCGAAATGATAAACTGAAAAACCATAAAGCTGAAAAGGGGAAAGTAATGTAACCGAAAAATGTAAAACCGCGAAATGATAAACTGAAAAACCATAAAGCTGAAAAGGGGAAAGTAATGTAACCGAAAAATGTAAAACCGCGAAATGATAAACTGAAAAACCGTAAAGCTGAAAAGGGGAAAGTAATGTAACCGAAAAATGTAAAACCGCGAAATGATAAACTGAAAAACCGTAAAGCTGAAAAGGGGAAAGTAATGTAACCGAAAAATGTAAAACCGCGAAATGATAAACTGAAAAACCGTAAAGCTGAAAAGGGGAAAGTAATGTAACCGAAAAATGTAAAACCGCGAAATGATAAACTGAAAAAGGGAAAAGTATAAAATACTGTTACACAAAGATTTAGTTATTTTTTAATTTACAAATTACTCCTCAAACCTTTTTCAGTTTTACGGTTTTTCAGTTTATCATTTCGCGGTTTTTCGGTTTATCATTTTTCAGTTATAACTTAATAGTTTCTCCACCAATTTCACCACTTCTCCCAAGCCCTGCGCATCAACGGCGCTGAAGTCATCCAATTGGTCGCTATCCACATCCAATACCATGGCAACGCTTCCATCCGGAGAAAAAACAGGAAGTACGATCTCTGATTTTGACGCCGAACTACAGGCAATATGTCCCGGAAACTGTTCTACATCCGGCACAATGATGGTTTCTTTTCGGGTGTAACACGCTCCGCAAACCCCTTTATCAAATTTTATACGTGTGCAGGCAATGGGTCCCTGAAAAGGTCCGAGAACCAATTGTTGGTCTTTTTTGAGGTAAAACCCTATCCAAAAAAAGCCAAAACCCTCGCGCAATGCGGCTGAAATGTTGGCCAAATTGGCAATCAAGTCTGTTTCTCCTTCAATAAGAGCGGCAATCTGCGGGACAAGACTTTCGTACAATGCCGCACGGTCGGTCGTTTCCGGAAGATAGAGTGTTTCAGCCATAAGTGTATTTTTTTACGAATAAGAAACGTTAAACTTATTCAACCGATATTTTTAGATTTGCATTTATTCCCATCCTGATACTTACCAAATGTTCTGGCATCGCGTATCCAACTTTATACTCAAGTACCGCTTCATTCTTTTGGTAATTAGTGTAGCACTGACGGCCTTTATGGGCTATCAAGCCTCCAAAGTTCGCCTTTCTTATGAATTAGCCAAAATTTTACCCGAAAGTGATCCTGATTTTCAATTGTACGAGTCGTTCAAGGCTCGCTATGGTGAAGATGGAAATGTGTTGGTGATCGGTGTTGCAACGGATCAAATGTTTACATTACCCGTTTTTAATGATTGGTACGCACTGAATCAACGAATTAAAAAAATCAGCGGTGTCAAAGAAGTTGTATCTAATGCAGGTTTAGTCGAAATCGTTCGAAACGACAGCCTGAAACGCTTTGATTTTAAGCAAATTGTACCTCACAAGCCTGTCAATCAGGCAGAGTTGGATGCTATAAAAGCAACAATAGATCGTCTGCCTTTTTATCAGGGGTTCATCGTCAGCAATGATGGGAAAGCGCACCTCATGGCAATAACCCTTACGCAGGAAGCACTCAACGACAAAAACAGGAGCTCACTTAGTAATCAAATCAAACAGGAGGCATTGGCGTTTGGAAAAGCGCATGATCTGGAAGTGCATTTGTCAGGATTGCCCTATATACGCACCGAATTTACCGCCAAAGTGAGTCAAGAGGTGGTGTTTTTCACCATTTTGGCCGTGATCGTTACGGGTCTTATCTTACTTCTTTTCTTCCGTTCTTTTGTGGTAATGCTTATTTCGCTGGGAGTGGTATTAATTGGGGTTGTATGGAGTGTTGGTTATATGGCGCTTTTCAAGTATGAGATTACCCTGCTGACAGGCATGATACCCTCGCTTATGGTCGTGATCGGTGTTCCTAATTCCATCTTTTTAACCAATAAATACCACGAAGAATTTGGTCGGCGGCGCAACCAACGCCAAGCTTTGCAAATTGCGGCCGAAAAGATCGGGGAAACTACCTTTTGGGCCAATATTACTACTTCCATCGGCTTCGGTGTCTTTTATCTTACAGGCAGCAAACTGTTGTTGGAATTTGGCCTGATCGCTGCTTTAAGCGTGATGAGCACTTATGCCATTTGTTTGATTTTGATCACCATTCTTTACAGTTATTTAGCTGCGCCCAAAGAAAAACAACTCGTGCGACTGGAAAGTAAATACATTAGTGCTTTCCTAAAAAAAGCAGATGAATTGGTACACCACCGCCGCTCCGTTATTTATGGTACGGTAACCGGGCTGGTAATTATTTCTATCATTGGCCTGAGTCAAATCAAAGCCATTGGGTTTATCGTGGACGACTTACCCAAAAATGACCCAATTCTGGCCGATCTGGCTTTTTTTGAAAAACATTTTAAAGGTGTAATGCCTTTTGAAGTTAACATTGATACCGGCCGGCCGGGCCGGGTACTAAGCCCTCAAACGCTGACCAAGATCAAACTTCTGCAAAAAGAGTTTGCCCAATACCCTGAGTTTACCAAACCCATTTCGTTGGTGGAAGCCGCCAAATTTATTTACCAAGGGTATCGAGGCGGTGATCCGAAGTATTTTGTGTTGCCCGGCGCACTGGAACTCAATAAATTGGCTGAATATTCCGGTACAATGAAAGGCAATGATGATCGCCTGAGAAGCTTTCTTGACAGTACCCGTCGATACACTCGGGTAAGTTTTCAAATTGCGGATGCGGGTACCAAACGAATCGCGGCCTTATATGATATTCTTCAACCCAAAATTGACAGTTTGTTCAATGTTGATCCGGAAACGGGCAAACGAGTTGAAAAAGAAGAACAATATGAGGCTAAGATTACGGGAAGCAGTGTCGTATTTACCAAAGGAAATGATTATTTATTAAGCAATTTGGTCACAAGTACGCTGTTGGCCATTGCATTGATCTCCATCTTAATGGTAGTACTTTTCGGCAATTGGCGCATGATCCTGATCGCCGTAGTTCCCAGTTTTATTCCGTTAATTATTACGGCAGGAATTATGGGGTTTGCGGGAATACATCTAAAACCTTCCACTACGCTCATTTTCAGCATTGCTTTTGGGCTATCTTCCGACGGAACCATTTACTTTTTAACCAAGTACAAAGACGAGTTTCGTAATAATAAAAGAAGCGTAGCGGAAGCTATCTCGCAAACAATTCAGTTTACGGGTATAAGTATGTTTTACACAGCCATCATACTTTTTGCAGGATTTGCTATTTTTACAGCTTCTACGTTCAAAGGCACCGTCGCATTGGGAATTTTGGTCTCCATTACGTTGTTAATGGGAATGCTGTCCAATTTAATTCTGCTTCCTGCGTTTCTACTTTGGATGAATAAAAAGTTAGTCAGTAGCTGACAGTAAAAAAATACCAATGGTTAGCTTTAACAATTAACCTTCTTAAAACAATGAAAATAATTTTTAATATACTTCTCATTTTCATCTTCTTCGTGGCATTTGTCCCTCCGTTCCGGCGCTTTCTGTTTTGGATGCTGGTTGGGCGACAGTTGGTAAAAGAGCAGAAGAAAGCCAATCGAACCACTCAGCGCCGCGAAGGCGAAGTCAGAGTCGAGCAAAAGCCTTCTAACCCTGACCAATCACGGTTCCGGGGCGGTGAGTATGTAGATTATGAAGAAGTAAAAGATTAAGCGTTGGTCGTTGGTCAGCAGATTTTTTTTACTTCTCATATCCGTTGACTATCGACTGTTGACCAATAATATACATGTGGGATTGGTTCTCTGCCGAATGGTTTTCACTTGCCAAATTGCGTGCTTTCAGTTGGGCACATCCTTACTTTTTGTACGGGATATTGGTCATTCCGATTGCTTTTTGGCTCCGGCAGGCATTCCATGCAGGTGCTTTTCAACGATTGGGCATTACGTTTGTTAATTCAGATACCCCAAAAAGTATTTCGGTATGGCTCCGGCTGCTTTATCCTATTTCAGGATTTTTAGCTTTAAGTTGCCTGCTCATAGCCCTTGCCCGACCTCAATCCGTCAATATTCTCACAGAACGTGATGCTGAGGTCATTGACATTATGCTTGCGCTGGATATTTCTGAATCCATGCGCGACAAAGACCTTCCTCCCTCCCGCTTAACTTCGGCCAAAGCCGTTGCAAAATCGTTTATCGCCGGGCGCTTACAAGATCGCATCGGGCTTGTTATCTTTGCCGGTGAAGCCTTTACGCTTTGTCCTTTGACCAACGATTACGAATTGCTTTACGGTTTTCTGGATGAAGTAAATCACAAGCAAATTTCGATTGCCGGCACGGCCGTTGGCAGTGCTTTGGCAGTGTGTATAAACCGTTTACGCGAAAGCGCTTCAAAATCAAAAGTAGTGGTATTGCTAAGCGACGGCGAAAGTACGGCAGGTAATTTGGACCCAATTACTGCCGCCAAACTAGCAAAAGCTTTTGGGGTTCGGGTCTATGCGGTCGCCATTGGCCGTGCTGTACCTAAGCAGGCAGTAGCCGTTTCGGATTCACTTATACTCTCTTCTTCAGAAACAGCCCCGGATGAAGGCACCCTGCAACAGATTGCGAAAGCCACCAACGGCCGATTTTACCGGGCTACTGATAATACTGCGCTTAAAAACATTTTTTCGCAAATAGACAATCTGGAGCGGGTAAAAGTCAAAAACCGCCGTTACCAGGAAGTCAAAGACTTTTATCGCGTGTACCTTGACTGGACACTGGCTTTCTTTCTGTTAATGATGTTTCTGAAGGTTATCTTCATTGCGAACGTGTTAGAAGACTAGACGTCGTGGCATATTGGCTGCTTGCTCTGGCAATTGTGTCTCCCGCTCCATCGGGGTCGTTGGTCGCCGTTCCATAGGTTGGAATATCCTTTCCCCGAATCAACAAAAGTCCCGCTACGTGCGGTGCCGCCATAGAGGTGCCGGACAAAATTGCATAACGCCCATTGGCATACGTAGACAGGATACGCACGCCGTAGGCAGCTACATCTACCACATCGTTGCCATAATTGGAAAAACTCGCAAAACGACCGGTACTGTCTACTGCCGAAACCGTAAACACATTTGCGTGATTTACACGCCCCGGCGAAAATCCGTTGGCTAATTTACCATCATTCCCCGCCGCTATCGCAAACAAAATCCCTTTGTCCGCCGCTGCCTGTACCTGACGATCCAAGGTCGTCGAAATTCCATCCATTCCCAAACTCATATTGACCACATCGCCGGCTTTGCCGTTTTGGCTCACGTACGAAACCGCTGCCACCACACTCGAAAGACGCCCTTCTCCCACTTGGTCTAACGCTTTCAGAGCTACTAATTTCACTCCCGAAGCCACCCCTACAATGCCGATGGTATTATTAAGTGCGCCAATAATGCCCGCCACGTGCGTACCATGACCGTTGTTGTCATCGGCGGAAGTTTGCCCGCTGATAAATGACTGACTTCGTTGGGTATCAACATTCAGATCAGGGTGGTCAAGATCAACACCCGTATCTATGATCCACACGGTTTTATCCTCAAAATTTTCACCGTTACCATACCCTGTTTTTCGCGTACTCCACGTCACTGAAGCAGGCGCTACCACATCCACACAGCCACAGATCGCAACTTTACGGTCGGGTTCAATGAGTTCGATGGATTGGTCTGTTTGCAGCGTTTTCATTTCTCCTTCGGAAAGTTTTGCCACAAAACCTCGGTTTTTTCCTGAAAATGCCATTCTGATGGCACCGGAAGAAAGAGAATATTTACTGAGAAGTTGTTCGGAGAATGCGGCAATACGTGCATTGCTCGTTGTCGAAGTCAACGCCGAAGTTTCCGCGTTTTCTTTTAAGGTGACAATGTACTCGCCTTCAATTATTTCGCCACTATGAGCCGAAGCCGTCACCAAACAGTCAGCAGCCGGTTCAGGAACGCTTTCACTCTCGCAAGCCACTATCCACAATAGCCCTAAGATAAAGGTTACCTTTTTCATTATTATTCATCGTTAGTTGATTAAGAAAAAAAGGTAAAATGTAGGGCATTCGGTAAAAAAGGGAATATAAGCGTTGGATTCGATAGTTGTAACGCGCTTGGAAGGGGCAAAATTGTTTTCACTAAAATAAAATTGTCAGTACACAGTCGCACTCCTGCAACTATATACTGACAATGTGTAACAGACAATTCGACGGTTTTATTTTTTAGCTTTAGCTGCTTCTTTTTCTTTATAATCTTTGTTCAGACCTTCGATCATTTTCTTCGTTACGTCCAAGCCGGCATCAGCAAAAAGGATCCCGCCGCCTTTGCTGTAGCCAAGTACGAATTCGTAGCCGTTTTCGTTGTTGTAACGCTTGATGTATTCGAAAATGTTAGCGTAGAACTCTTCCGTTTTTTTCATACGCTCCTCGTCCAGTCTACGCAATTCTTTGTCACGGTATGCCGCAATCTCCTGCTCTTCTTTTCCCAATTGAGCCTGTGCCGTTTGCGCCTGATCCTGCGACAATGCTCCCTGCTGCGCACGTTGTTGGAAGAATGCCACTTTGTTTTGGAAAGAACGACCTTTGTTGGCCAAATCATTTTCTAACTGAAATCCTTTGCTTTCAAATTCTTTTTGAAAGTCTTTGTAGTAATCATAATTTTTGAGAAGACTATCGGCTTGTACGTATACAATTTTTTTGCCTTTCGATGCCTCCGAAACGCCCCCGCCTGCGCTGTCAGATGAATGGTGAGCGTAATGCTGGTATCCTAAAAAAACCACCGCCAAAGTCAAAACCGCATTCCAAATAAGTAGTCCGTTTTTCACAATAAAAATGTTTTAAGTTATGGTAAAAGTTAATTGTTAGTAGTAATGTGTTAATTATTATGTGTAAAGCATTGATAACCAAATTCATACTAACGGATTATCGAATAACAATTAACTTTAACTAATGAGCCGGCAAAGTTAGAAATAATACTGTACCTTTAAAAAAAAAGTCGCTTACTTGTCTGCCAAAGCAGACAAGTAAGCGACTTTTTTTAATGATCATTTATTAACGGTTTGTTATTGTTTCCACTGCAGAGCGTTGATATTTTGACCAATCTTACGTCCTTCTTTTAGGCCGGTGTCATTGTCTTGAAATGTATGAATTCCGCCCAAAAACCGTGAATAGGCTGACTCTTCCGCCGCTGCCCAAAGGGTTTTAAATGAGCGGGCTTTAAAATCCACATTACGTTTCGTATCTCGTACACGATTCACATGGGAATCGTCCACAAAGGCAAAATCGGTTCCGAAAACGGCTTCGAGTGCCACGGCCGAAGCCGACGATTGTGTAGCATGTCCGGACGGATACCCCGGAAAAGGAGGTGCCGGCCAGAAAGGTATCCATTTGGGGTCAATGGCCCGACGCACAAAGGTGTAGGGGCGTTCGTTGTTGAAGGTAAATTTACATTTCCAACACAAAGTAAACGCGTCTGCAACGGCAATTCCTGTACGAGCCAAAGCTTCTACGGCTTTGTCCAAGGTAGCATTACTGCTTTTTATGGCAATACGCGCAATGTTATAGGAATGGCCGGGAGGCGTAAACGTTTCGCTTGGATCATCTGCCCACCATACCGAGGTTTCTTTTTCAACTTGAGTTAAGCTGATATTCTTCTTATAGACATCGTAATACTGCTGAAAATACGGCGAACTGACCTCGGTAGAGATCGGGAGGGGAGGCGGCATTGGCATAGATGCATTTGCCCCTACAAACGTACGATTTTTGCCCCAGTACGGCTGCATCGGAATCGCTTTCCCGTTTTCAGTGGTTTGCCACGCGCCGGGAGCTATGACCACTTTATAATCGGCCGGAAAATTTCGATTAAATCCTTCATGTCCACCGTCGGTTTTCGACCATTCAAAAATTGCTTTTGCCACCTCATTTCCAAAGGCTTCGGAGCGCTCAATAACTTCCTGACTGCTGCTTTCCGAAAGGCTCGCTCTTAGTACTGTTGCTAATGAATCTGCTGTTTTTTTGACGGCTTCCGGAGCATTGGACCATATATTTTTGGCCATAAAAAGCTGGGCAGCGTTGGCACTGGCAGCCCAATTATATTCTTTTCCCGTTTCAGGTAAAGGAAGCGTTTTCAGTCCGTTGAGCTGTCCGGCCAATGAGCGATTTGTCTTTATGCCCGGTACCACGGCTTCATACATTGCCAATCCGGCATACCCTAACGCACGTGACGCAACAGGCGGTGTAAAACCGGGGCTTTGGCGAATCAATTTCAAGCTCATTTCAGACCACTTGAGCGCTACTTCAGCATTGTAGGTCTCTGCTCCTTTCGAAGGATCAGTGGGATTCGTCGGGTCATTTGCTGTTCGGCAACTATAAATTATAAAAGCCAATAGGACCACAATGACGGCATTGCGGCTCCCCTGATTGAATAGTTGGAGTAAATTATTTTTCATACTTAATTCTAATTAGCTTCCGGATACAAGAAGAATGTACAAAAAACGAATATCAAAAACAATGCCAACTTTAGTTATTGCCTGATAACCAACAACTAAGATACAAAAAAGACAAAAAGGGATATTTTAGCGAATAGCAGGAAATTCGCCTGAAGCATGGCGTAAACCCATTTCAACATAATGAGCGGCACTTTTCAACAAACGGCCGGCAATTGATTCGGGGAGTTGTTTTACTATTTTGCCGGGACTGCCCAGTACCATCGAAAAATCAGGAACCTCCATTCCCTCCGTTACCAATGCATGAGCTCCGATGATGCAGAATTTTCCGATCTTGGCATTGTTTAGGATAGTAGACCGCATGCCTATGAGTGATCCATCGCCTACGATAGCTCCGTGTACAATGGCTCCGTGACCTACGGTTACATCATCGCCGAGAATAGTGGGCGAGCCTGCGTCGGCGTGGAGCACGGCAGTATCCTGAATATTGGTACGGTTGCCGATGATGATTTTTTCTACGTCTGCCCGTATCACTGCTCCGTACCACACCGATACTTGTTCACCAAGCGTTACCTGCCCCATAACCGAAGCAGTAGAGGCAATAAAAACAGCCTTATGATCTACCATAAAACGACAACGATGTAGGAGTTAGCTTTGAATTGCTTCTTTGATATCGGCAATTATTTTTTTTGCTAAATGGTCAGCGGTAGAAGCCGTTTCTGATTCAGAATAGATACGAATAATGGGCTCAGTATTGGATTTACGTAAGTGTACCCATTCTTTGTTGAAATCTATCTTGACTCCATCTATCGTATTGACCGGATTTTTAGCGTATTTTTTGCCGATTTTTTCCAGTACAGCATCTACGTCTATATCCGGGGTCAGTTCAATCTTATTTTTTGAAATGTGGTAACTGGGGTATGTACGACGTAAAATAGAAGCTGATTTGCCGAATTTTGCCAAATGACTCAAAAACAGAGCGATGCCCACCAACGAGTCGCGCCCGTAATGCAGGTCCGGATAGATAACGCCCCCGTTACCTTCTCCCCCGATGACCGCATCGTTGGCTTTCATCATTTCGACCACGTTCACTTCTCCTACCGCTGACGCAAAATAAGTACCTCCGGCTTTAAGCGTTATATCACGAAGTGCTCCTGTCGACGAAAGATTGGAAACGGTATTTCCCACTTTATGCTTCAAGACATAATCTGCAATAGATACGAGTGTGTATTCTTCGCCGAAAGGTTGCCCATCTTCACAAATAAGTGCCAAACGATCAACATCCGGATCTACAACAATTCCCAGATCAAAGTCGCCCCGAGTCATTTCGCGGCTGATTTCAATCAGGTTTTCAGGAAGGGGCTCCGGGTTATGGGCAAAATCGCCGGTTGGTTCGCAATTGATGAGTTTAATATTACCTTTCTCAACCCCTAATGCTTCCAAAAGCATCGGAACGGCAATTCCTCCGGTAGAGTTAACGGCATCTACTGCAATTTTGAATTTTTTGGCAACGATAGCCGCCTTGTCTACTAAAGGCAACGCCAAAATCATGTCGATGTGTTTCTGAAAATAGGTAGTATCAACGCGATACGCCCCCAATTTCCGTACTTCAACAAAGTCAAAATCTTCACTTTCTGCCAACGCAAGTACATCTGCACCATCTTTTCCCGAAATGAATTCTCCTTCTCCATTCAGCAATTTCAAGGCATTCCACTGAATAGGATTGTGACTTGCGGTAAGAATAATTCCGCCCGATGCTTTTTCAATCGGGACGGCAATTTCAACCGTTGGTGTTGTTGACAAGCCCAGATCAATTACTTCAAAGCCAATTCCCTGTAATGTAGAAGCTACTAATTTGGCTACCATTTCGCCCGAAAGTCGGGCATCACGACCAATAACAATTTTTAAATTGGCCGGGTTTTTACGTTTTAGCCATGTTCCAAAGGCGGCCGAAAATTTTACAACGTCAATGGGCGTTAGGGAATCTCCTGTTTTCCCCCCAATCGTTCCACGAATACCGGAGATAGATTTAATTAATGCCACTTGTTTTTATGCTTTTTAACTATATGAAAACGGTTTCAAAAGTAGCAAATTTTAGGCACAATCGACTTAATGTTGTAAAATTGCCCTACTTTTACGAAGTTCGTCAACAGTGCGTTTGGTATATTACCTTATTCTGATTAGTATACTATCGTTTTTTGAAAATATTTGATCATTTTTTTTCTCCTCGAAAATGTATTAGTTAGTATTTTATTAACATCTAACTTTTATTAAGATTATGCGTAAGTGGATATTTATCATCATTTTCTTCCTTATTGTGGGGGGCATCTTATATTATATTTCTTTTGGTTCTTTCAGTGAAGGAACAAGAGTTGGTTCGTTGGTCAAACTCAGTCGGCGGGGTTATGTATTCAAAACACACGAAGGACAATTGATGGTTGGCGGTATGTCGGACGGTACAGGATCATTTAATTCCACCACCTGGGATTTTTCGGTTCATGACAGCAACAAAGAAGCGATTGACGCGCTTAATTTATCCCAAAGAATGGGGCAACGGGTATCTGTCCATTACGAAGAAAAATTCTTCCAACTCCCCTGGAATGGTGATACGAAGTACTTTGTGGTGTCGGTGGAATTGATTCCTCTTCAAAATTATCCGCGTCCTGCCGTACCTGCACCTCCGATTACCCCTGCAGATACAAGCAAAGCATTATAAACAGCATGCAATTTTTGCATAGTATCCTTAAAAATGCGTCTTCATTGGTTTAGTATTTTTCTGTTATTAACTGCCGGACTAGTTCTGGTACACTATTTGCCGGCTTGGAAAGATGTAGAGTTTGGCGATGAAATCACATACCTCGGCTCCGGGCTTACTTTTTCCATTCCGTTTAAAGGTGGCGCTCAGTGGGGGCCTCTGTATGCGGCCTGGTACGCATTTTGGCATTTTTTCATTGCTAACAGCTTAAATTTATACTATTTCAATTGGGCACTTTTAAGCATTTTGGCCGGGTTTACCGTTTTTGTTTTCTTACGTTCTTTTGGTACATCTTTGGCAGCAAGCACTTGGGTTACTATTTTATTTTTATTCTCTAACCAGAACTTGCCGCTTAATCCAAAGATATCCATTGCTCCTTTTTGCCTGATCTTAGCGATTGTTTCATTGATACATCTTCGCCCTTGGTCAAATTCCCGTCGATTTCTAGCCATTAGTTTGGGAGGATTATTATGTGCTTATTGCCGTCCTGAATTTTATGTATCCTTTCTGTTCGCGTTCTTATTAGCCGGATTTTGGCTTTGGAAAGAAAAGGCATTGGTTCAACAAAAAACCATGCAGTTGCTTGGTGTTTTTGGGATCGTAGTGATCGGGCTGCATTTGCTGTTTGGCAACCCCCTTTTCACAGGCGATGACAACCGCAGTACAGTAGCGTTTCAGCAGCATTTTGTGGTTAACTATTGCGCTTGGACGCATCAGCCGGAGCCAAGTACCATCAAGGCTCAGTTGGAACTATTTCATAAGGTGTTGGGAGCAAATGTCGATTCACCAACTGACGCTTTGAAAATGCAACCGACTTGGGCTTTTAAGCACATCACTACCAATATTGTAAATACCCTGACTGCCAACCTGAAAAACCTCATTGATATCTTTTATCAAACCGTATTTCGAGGTTGGCACTCGCCTTGGCGAATAGCTGTAGCAGCCGGCATTATTTTGGCGTTCTTACTTCTGATAGACTATAAAACTACGTGGCGCAATCTCCGACAAAAACCGGTCGATTGGTGGGGATTTATGGCTCTGATTGTATTACTTATTCCAACGTTGATCGCTACGGTACTCATTTATCCACGAACTCATTATTTGGTGTTTCACTTAATTTTAGCATTTTGGATCATTGCCTTTTTTATAAATCGTTTGTCATTTCGTACAATAGCGGCATTTAAACCATTCTCGCCGGCATTCCTTAGTCTTTTGTTGTTGTCCATTTTTATTACCATTCGTTTTCCTGAGTATCATCGCATTGCTGCCACTCCAACGGCCGATAATGTTCGATTTGTTACTCAGTTACATCCCAAAGAGCGTCTCCGTGTACTCGAACGAGACTGGTACCGCGTTTTTTTGAAGGAAGAATCTGACTGGATACATGTGGAAGAATATACCGACGGAGATTTTGTCAAATTTGTTCAGCAAAAAAACATCAATTTCATTTTAATGACCCATGATATGCAAAGCTATTTCAGTAAAGATGCGGGCTTTGCTTCATTTCTAAATCAATATAAATCAGAGGGTTTTGTTAAATTGCAAACCAATCCCGAAGGGGACTATCTATTCATCAAACAATCTATTTTATAATGAGGCACCTGCTGTTGTTCTTTGCTTTTCTATCGGTTTCTTCGCTGTTTGCCCAATCTGATTGGGTCAAAGACAATTATACCAAAACCGAATACGACATCGCCATGCGTGATGGTATTAAGCTTCATACCATCGTGTACGCTCCCAAGGATGCCTCTGCGTCCAAATCGTATCCGTTCCTGATGCAACGCACATGCTACAGCGTAGCTCCTTATGGTGAAGGTAAGTTTCCCGGAATTATAGGCCCCAACAAATTCCTGATGCAGGATAAATACATTTTTGTGTATCAGGATGTACGGGGAAGATATTTAAGCGAAGGAACATGGACGAACGTGACGCCGCAGATCGTCAACAAAAGTTCTAAAGAGCAGGTAGATGAATCTTCGGATACGTATGATACTATTGAATGGTTGCTCAAAAATATTCCAAACAATAACGGTCGTGTGGGTCAATGGGGCATCAGCTATCCCGGATTTTATACCGTAGCGGGCGCGTTGAGCCAACACCCGGCTTTGAAAGCATCTTCACCACAGGCGCCTGTATCTGATTTCTTTTTTGAAGATTTTCACCATAACGGTGCTTTTACCCAAGGTTATTTCCTGACTTTTCCGGTATTTGGCATCCAACACCCAAAGCCTACGACCGATAATTGGTTCTTACCTCAATTCATTAATGCCAAAACAAAAGACGGCTACCAATTTAATCTTGACTTGGGGCCTCTCAAAAATTTTGATACGTACTACAAAGATAATTTCTTTTGGCAGGAGCATAAAGATCATCCAAATTATGATGAATTCTGGAAGAAACGCAGCATTATTCCGCACCTTAAAAACGTAAAACATGCCGTAATGACCGTTGGCGGCTGGTTTGATGCCGAAGACCTTTACGGACCGTTGACGGTTTACAAAACCCTGGAACGGAACAATCCCGGGACCTACAATACTTTAGTGATGGGGCCGTTTGGGCACGGGCGCTGGTCGCAGGAAACAGGCCATACGCTTCACAGCAATGTTTATTTTGGCGACAGCGTGGCTACTTTTTATCAACGAGAAATTGAATCAAACTTCTTCCGGCATTTCCTAAAAGGTTCAGGAGACGGCAAAACGGGACTGCCGGATGCTTATATGTTTGATACAGGCAAAAAAGTATGGCAGACCTTTGCACAATGGCCGGCCGCCGCTGCTGAGAAAAAAATGCTTTATTTCCAGGCAGGCGGTAAACTTTCGTTTGAAGCTCCGAAAACAACGCAAGCCTTCAGCGAATACGTAAGTGATCCCCACAAACCCGTCCCTTACATTGAAGACAATACAGCCACAATGGGCTTTTCGCCATTCACTTATATGTCTGAAGATCAACGCTTTGCTGCCCGACGTACGGATGTTCTGGTATTTCAGACAGAACCGCTAACGGAAGATATTACACTGGGTGGTGAAATTATGGCCAAACTCAATTTCAGCACGACGGGTTCTGACGCTGACTTTTTTGTAAAACTGGTAGACGTTTATCCGGGAGAAGAGCCTAATCATGCGTACATGCCCAACAAAAACATCATGTTGAGTAATTACCACCAAATGGTGCGAAGTGAAGTTATGCGGGCGCGTTTCCGTAATTCATTTGAGAAACCGGAGCCGCTCGTGCCAAACAAAATAACCAAACTTGACTTCCGTTTGCAGGATGTTCTGCATACGTTCAAAAAAGGGCATCGTATCCAAATTCAGGTACAAAGTACAGCCTTCCCGCTTTTTGATCGTAATCCTCAAAAATACGTTCCCAATATTTATTTGGCCGACGAAAAAGACTTTATAAAAGCCACTCATAAAGTGTACCATCAGACAGGCGCTTTGAGTGGTGTGGAAATTGAAGTTTTAAAATAAAAAATTATACTTTTTGGTATATTTAAATGCTCGCTAAGTTGGTGATAGCGAGCATTTTTCGTATAAAAATTTGTAATTCAGGATAATTTATACCTATTTTGTATATTACATGACAACGTGAGCACTTTATGATCCCAATCATTCAGTTTAAGCGCTGTTAATGCTTAACATTTACCCTACTTTAGATTGAAATTACCGGCTTCTTTTTCGAATTGCGGATTCGCAATTCGCATCGCTATTTTATCAGCGTGCAGCTATTTTGCTACATGCAACAGGATGTTTGCTCAATCACCTTCACTGGTTGTAAAAACCATTATCTGCCCTAATTTATGTAAAGGAGAAATTGAATACCGCTTGGTATTTGAAGCAATCAACGGTACGGTTTCTACCAATAGAGGTAAAATTCAGAATGATACCATTGTAGGAGTGTTGCCCGAAACCGATTATAAGCTTACTCTCACTTTCACATCCACTAATGCGCAGGTTTCTACACAAATTGTAGACTTACCCGTTTGTGACCCCGTTTTACCGCTTTCTCCGCTTGTGGGAAGCCAAAGTATTTGCAGCGGTACGTCCATCACGCCTTTTACTGCCTTTACCGTCGACGGCGCCACGGTAGATTGGTACGCCCAACCAACAGGCGGCACACCATTGCAAACAGAAACACTCCAATTTACTCCTACGAAAGAAGGCACTTATTACGCTCGGGCGCGGTTTGCGGCAACAGGTTGTACAAGTATTTCATTGACGCCCGTTACGCTGGAAATTAAAAAGGCAGTATGTCCCGTCTTAACCATTAGAAAAGTAAGGAAGTAACGCTTTAGATGACATTAAACCATCTAAAGCTACATGAAAGCCCTCCTTTGCAAACAATACGGCCCGCCCGAGGCCCTCGTCGTGGAAGAATTGCCCGCATTACAACCTGAAAAGAACCAAGTTATTATCTCCATAAAAGCCTGCGGGGTTAATTTTCCCGATACCCTTATTATTCAGGGAAAATATCAATTTAAACCTCCTTTTCCTTTTTCTCCGGGCGGCGAGGCTGCCGGTGTGGTGAAAGAAATCGGCGAAAATGTAAAGCATCTCAAAACAGGCGACAACGTATTTGCCATGCCCGGTTGGGGCGGTTTTGCGGAAGAATTGGCGGTCGATGCCAATCGTGCCTTTAAAATGCCGTCGGGGATGAATTACAACGTGGCAGCCTCACTGATGTATACGTATGGAACGTCATACCATGCGCTCAAAGATCGGGCACAACTCAAAGCAGGAGAAACATTACTGGTACTGGGAGCAGCAGGGGGTGTAGGTTTGGCGGCCGTTAATTTAGGAAAGATCATGGGGGCCAAAGTGATCGCTGCTGCCTCAAGCGATGAAAAGCTGGCACTATGCAAAGAATACGGTGCGGACGTACTCATCAACTATTCCAACGAAGACCTACGCGAAAGTCTCAAAGCACTCGCGGGTACCGGTGTAGACGTTGTATATGACCCGGTCGGAGGCAATTACGCTGAACCGGCCTTACGCGCCATGAATTGGAAAGGTCGGTACCTAGTGGTGGGTTTTGCCGCCGGTCAGATACCCGCCCTGCCCTTCAATTTGGCTTTGCTGAAAGGATGCTCTATTGTGGGTGTATTTTGGGGTGCCTTTGCCGAACGGGAACCTAAAGCCAACTTCCAAAACATCATGGAATTGTTTGAGTTCTACCAAAAAGGAACACTGAAACCATATATCCAAAAAACCTATTCGTTGGCCGAAGCCCCTCAGGCACTAAACGATATGCTTGAGCGACGTGTAATGGGCAAATTGGTGGTGACACCATAACTAAACAAAAAGGCTGCCTCATCAGAGGCAGCCTTTTTGTTTAGTTACTTACTTTGATGTTATGAACTAGTCAACATCCCAGAACAATTTAGTAGCAAATACATCAATTGTACCTTGTGCTTTTACGTTCTCACCATTTGATCCCAACTCAGTGTTAGGATAGAAGAAACGCAAAGGACGCTTAGTTTCACCAATGATCTGGATACTTTGAGGCGTAACCGGCAAGTTGGTTCTTCTGTATTCTGCCCAAGCTTCCAAACCACTAAAGTTAGTCAAAGCGATCCATTTTTGAATGGCAATGGCCGCTAATTTATCAGTTGAAGCATCCCAGTCGTAATTAACGATTTTACTTCCTTTAAATGCTTCAGCTCCGGCTACGTTAGCACCCAACACGCGGAATGATTGCTTAATACCTTCTTCGAAATAAGCTTTAGCCGTACCGGGCAATGTTACGTCACTGTATCTTTGTTTAGCTTCAGACAAAAGGAACTGAACTTCAGACGCCGTCATAAGAATATAAGGGCGGTTATATTCACCTTTTACCAATAAGCTTGGCCCCAAAGAAACCGTGTTTGCCGGTAAGTAGCCTGAGCTGGCTCCAAAAGGGGTTCCTGAGTAATTAGCTGCAACTTCTTTCAGGATACTTACTCCCGGAGTATTACCATTTTCACCACTGTTGGCATAAGCGATTCTCTTCAAACGAAGGGTATCACCTGCGGCTTTGAGACCATCAACAAGAAACTTCGATGGACGTGGGTAATTGTTCAATGCTCTTTTGGCACCGTTTGCGTCATAGCCCCAACGATCATACACAGGATTTAATTTTCCTGCGGTAGCCAAGTAGAACGAAGGACCACCTACACCTACTTCTTCTCCTGTAATAAAACCTGAGCCTTCGCTTACGATCTTGTTAATTTCAGTTTTGATGTAAGCATCTCTTCCCGAAATTTTAGATTGACGAATCAGGATTCTCATTTTAAGCGAATTGGCGAACTGAGCCCATTTTGTAGTATTGCCTTTGAAGATGATATCAGAACCCGCAAAAGCACTGGCAAACGGATTCGCTTTTAAATCCACGATGGCTTCGTCCAATAAGGTGATCAATGATTCATAAATTGCTTTTTGATCATCAAATTTAGGGGCAAGTACATCAGTACCTTTCAATGCATCGGTGTAAGGTACGTTTCCGTACATATCCACTAATTGCTGATAAAGCATAGCTTTCATCACTTTTGCAGGGCCTTTCAGGTACTTTTGGCTATAGCTGTCAGCATTGTTGATCACAAACTGATAATCCTGCAAGTTGTCATAATACCCATCCCAATAGTTGAAATCACCATTGGTAAAGTTATAAGCAAACTGAGTGGTGCTGATGATGTATCCATTTCCCTGCGACCATTGACCTGCCCAGTAGAAACCGACTTCGTTTGAACCTTGAGCGGCACTTGTGCCGGCGATATTCGTTGACGTCGTATTCAAGGCATTGGTAAATACAAAGCTCGGCGACGCAGTAGGCAACGTGTTGGGGTTGGTGTTAATGTCAAAGAATGATTCCTTACAGGCACTGCCAACCAGCGCAACAAAAGCAAATATGAAGAATGATTTTAATTTCATTTTTAGTCAATTATGATGATTACTAAAATTAAAATGTAAGATTAATGTTTACACCGTACTGACGTACCGGAGGAGTTTGGCTGGTGTTGTTGATACCTAAACCGTTACCTGTTGTAAAACTGTACTCAGGGTCAGTATAGAAGTTCATTTTATCAACAATGGTGATCAAATTACGTCCGTATACAGCGATGCTTGCTCCTGAGAAAATCTTGGTCTTAGTCAACAGGCTTTGTGGAACGCTGTAAGAAAGGTTCACATCTCTAAGTTTGATGAACCATGCTTTGTTTACGAAGTTTTCAGAGATATTACGATATTGGTCAACCCACAGAGCGTATTCCGGCTCACGAACTTTAACCGTCGTATTAGGAGTAACTGATCCGTCCGCGTTCAAAATAGCCGAATTCGGGAATATTTGATCTGAGCGGTTATCAGTCCATTTACCTGAACCTGTGAAGGTCATTTGACGTCCTAAGTCACTGTACATGTAGTTTCCGCCACGGTATTCGAAGTTAAAGGTAAAACCGAAATTGCCGTAGTTCATTTTTGAACCCAGACCAATAATATGGCGTGGCAATGTACCTCCTCTTGGTGATAACGTTGTCTGACGCAATGGATAACCTGTTGTAGGACTTACCAAACGGTAGCCTGAACCATCAGGAGCATATTGGTAACCATCTGTTTTCAGCATTGGAAAACGTGAACCTTTGATAACGTTTGTACTGGCATAAGCATAACCACTGACAAAGAATTCATCAATACCGGGATATAGGTCAACCACTTTGTTGTCATTGTATGAATAACGAACGCTGGCATCCCAAGAGAATTTACCTCCTCTGGCAATCAGGTATTTCAATTCAGCCTCATAACCCCAGTTCTTAGTTTCACCTACGTTGATCAAAAGGTTAGAGAAACCGGTAGTGTTTGGCACTTTCACCGTAATTACCTGTCCTTTAGAAGTTTGCGTATAGGCAGATACATCTATGTTAACTCTGTTGTTGAACAATTGGAATTCACCACCAATTTCAGAAGAATAAACGGTTTCAGGTTTCAAGTTGGCATCAGGTAAGGTATTTCCTACCGTCAAACCTACAGTGTTACCGAAAGGAAAGTTAGCACCGTTGTTATACACCAAGTCTAAACCATACAATGGAATGTTATCGTTAGCGTTTTTGTTAACGTTCACCCGCAGTTTTGCATAGTTCAACACGTTGCTTTTGATGCTTGGGAACGCATCAGTTGCGATAAACGAAAGGGCAGCTCCGTAGTATGGATATGACCAGAAGTTCTTAGGACGTGTTGGCTTATAAAACAATGACGTTTGGTCATAACGGAATGTACCGTTCAAGATCAACCAATTTTTGTAGTTAGTGGTTAAGTCAGCATAATAACCAACACGACGTTGTAAGCTGTTAGATTCACTACCGGTCAATTCACCTTGGCGGTTGGCAACGTTATATATTCCCGGTACAACGACTGAGTTTGATCCGATGGTGATTTCTTTCAAATAACGTTGGTACACACTGTGTCCCAAGATCAGTTTATTAGAGAAAGGGCCGAAATCTTTGGTCAATTGAATCTGGAATTCATTGTTCATAACGTTTTCCGTTTTTGAATAATCTTCAACTGATCCTAAGTTATCGGTAATGGCACGATAGATACCCGTACCGTCACCGTCGCGGAAAAATGGTGCAGGTATGAATGATTTCGTTTTGGCCCAGTCAGAATATAAAAACTTACCGGTCGTTTTCTTCTGCGTCCGTGAGTTGTTCATGATACCCAAACGGTTGGTGAACGAAATCCACGGAGCAGCTTTATACGTCAGGTTCAGGTTACCGCTGATGTTGGCATCCTTATATTTCTGACGGTTGTTATCGGCATTGAAATAAGGGTTGTTATAATAATCGTTATAAAAACCGTTAGGGTTAGCAAACTGATTGTTTTGCCAATCGCGCAGATCATTCAATGGCAAGTTAGCAGGTTGGTTAATTACGTCATTGTAGAAATCCGAAGATGTACGATCATAATTTGCCTGAGTATAACTGGCGGTAAAACCGGCCGTCAGTTTATTATATTCGCGAGTCGCTGATAAACGAGCACCTGTACGTTCGCTTTTATCGTTAGGAACAATACCCGCGATTTTCTGATTTTCCAATGACATATAGAACGAGCTGTTTTCGTCGCCGCCCTGTAAGTTCACTTGATTGTTCATTGAGATACCGGTATCAAAGCTATTGCGACGGCCGTTTTTCACCGGAGAATAAGGCAACATATATTGGCCACCGCTTTCGGTAGTACGGCCCTGCATACGGATAGAACCGTCAAATAAGTCACCAAACTGCTGGTTTTCGTATGAACGCCAGTTTTGTTGCGAACGGTAGGCGGGATCAGCGTTGTAACCGGCTGAGCCAAATGCCTGGTAGTAGTGTGAGCCTGAACCGTATTTTTCCTGGAATTGAGGAAGGAAGCTGATCTGCTCAAAGTTAGTACTGTTAGAATATCCTACTTTGATTTTACCTTTAGCGCCTTTTTTAGTAGTAATGATAAGTGCTCCGTTGATACCGGCAGATCCGTACAACGTAGCAGCCTGTCCACCTTTAAGGATAGAAACGCTTTCGATGTCGTTAGGGTTGATCAATGCCAATACGGTAGAAGTAGTTTGCATTCCGTCCAAGATAACCAATGCTTCGTTGTTACCGGTCAATGAACGGAAACCGCGCAATACGATTTTTACCGAAGGGTCAACGCTGTTATTGACGTTGTATACGGCCAAACCGGTCACTTTTCCTGAAAGTGCCTGTGCCAATTGTGGCGAACGACCTACCGTTACATCTTCAGTGCTTACTTTGGAGTAGGCATATCCGATCTCACGTTGGTTCTTGCGAATACCTTGAGCAGTAACCACAACTTCCTGCAACTGAGATGCATCAGGCGTCAATTTTACATTAAGTACGGTTTGAGTACCAACTTCAATTTCCTGAGTAGCAAATCCGATGAAACTGAAAACTAATTTTGTGGTGTTTGTAGGAACTGAAATCTTGTAGCTACCATCCGCCTCAGTCGTTGTTCCACGCGTAGCTCCGCGTAATGTGATGTTCACGCCCGGGAGTGCGGATCCATCATCTGCAGCTGTTACCTTGCCCGTAACGGTGCGATCTTGGGCAAATAACGAGAGGCCACAAAATAGCAAAGCTACTGCGGCCAGCAGTGTAAACCTTTGTTTCATACTTTCGATTTTTAGTTTAGATTGAGAATACTAATTCAAATATACAGCACTACGCATTAATTATATATAGGTATACATACGAAACCGGAAAAAATTGCGACAAAATATACCTTTGTGAGTACAAAATGCCGCTCTTTTGAGTAAAGGAAGCTCGTTTTAAAAAAAATTAAAAAAAAATTAAAATTGCATTATTAGAAGGATTGCGGCAGCCTACCGGTCATACTTATCTTTTCCGCTTTCGTAACGTAAGCCATTTCAGCTGCATTAAATATAGCTATAACAAGCCTGAAAGTCGGTGAATCGTATTGCTCATATAATCCGGGGAGAAATAAAATATTGACTAATGAGCAATCAGCTATTTGTTTTTTTATTTACTTTGTAAAACAAAGTTCTTTTAATCATGAACAATAAATTTTTCCTTCTTGTACTTTTATCAGGTATTGGCACTTCAATGTTGGCAGGGCGTATTGCCATCACGGGTTCATTTGAGCACGCAGGACTGTTTTGGAATTTATTTCTGGCCTGGCTTCCCCTAGGTTGTGCCTACATTACTCGCCAAAGTTGGCGCCGAAATTTGCTGAATCACTATGGTCTTTTGGCAGGAGCCGGTCTATGGTTATTGCTTTTTCCCAATGCACCTTATTTGATCACAGACCTGATCCACTTGAAAGAAGTGCCCGATTATTTATTATGGTATGACTCATTGATGAGTTTTTCTTTCGCTTTGGCGGGCCTGCTTACGGGATTTTATTCAGTTTTGATCATCCATCGGCTGATTGAACAAATTACCAATCGCAGTTTTGCCTGGGTAATTATGGCCTGCTGTTTGATTTTATCCAGTTATGGCGTTTATTTGGGGCGGTTTGGGCGTTGGAACAGTTGGGACGTTCTGACCAATCCTTTCTCTCTTATTCAATACAGTTTGTCAAATCTGCATAATCCAACAGCAATGAAATTGACAATAACGTTTTCATTGGCTATGTTGATTATGTATGCTGCTTTTTGGCTTTATACCTTAAAGGCCAAGAGTCGATAAAATCAACACAGCAAGGCCATCTTTATGAACCTCAGGTAGACAATTATGATTAACGTACGTAAAATGCTTCGAAGTTTTAAGTATGCCACGGATGGGGTCTTCGCATTGTTTAGATACGAAAACAATGCCCGCTTTCATCTTTTGGCGGCTTTAGCAGTAATCGCAGGAGGTATTTTTATAGGATTAAGCTACATTGATTGGATTGTTATTATCATTGTTATTGGAGGTGTTTGGGCCGCAGAAGCTTTTAATACAGCTATTGAAAAACTCTGTGATGTAGTCTCGCCCGGCATCCATCCTCAAATAAAAGCCGTCAAAGACCTGGCCGCTGCCGGGGTATTGGTGATGGCCTGTGCTGCGGCGCTGACCGGAACGGTCATTTTTGGTAAAGCTATTCTAAAACTTTTCTCTTTTACCTTTTAATCATCATGGATTCTCAACAAGATTCTATTCAGGCGCTTACCGAAATCCGAGATTTAATGCAGCGCTCTTCGAAATTCTTATCGCTCAGTGGATTGTCAGGAATTTCGGCAGGTATAACGGCGCTTATTGGAGCATCTGTAGCTTATTTAAGGCTAAAAACCGACGCATTTAATTACGAGAACACCGAACATATGACTGTGCTGACCCGCCGGGATATGATCGAATTTATCCTGATCGACGGCACCATTGTATTGGTGGTTGCGATTCTATCGGGAGTTTTCTTTACCATTCGCAAAGCACGCAAATCAGGGCAAAGCATTTGGAGTCCCATTTCTCAACGTCTTTTAACGAGTTTATTAATTCCTCTCATCACAGGAGGCATTTTTTGTTTGGCGATGTTTTACCGTAATATGTTGTGGGTAAGTTTTCCGGCCACGCTTATTTTCTATGGCTTGGCGCTGCTCAATGCCAGTAAATATACGGTTCGGGACTTGGAATATTTAGGGATCATGGAGGTAATTTTAGGATTGGTTTCCCTATTTTTGACGGGCTATAACCTTTTGGTGTGGGCCTTTGGATTTGGGGTATTACACATTATTTACGGGACACTGATGTATTTTAAATACGAAAGAGGAACCGCCCATTCATAAGGCACTCTTTTACATATAATTATTAACTGATAACGAATGCTCGAACATTTCAACAAGGCCTTTGAAAGTAAAGCGCGGCTGGGAATCATGTCGGTATTGATGGTCAATGAGGAATTAAGTTTTAATGCACTTAAAGAATTGCTCAATCTTACTGACGGGAATCTCGCAACTCACTTACGCGCGCTTGAAGAACAGGGGTATCTAATTGTTCGGAAACAATTTATAGGAAGAAAACCGAATACAACCTACGGTGCCACACCCGAAGGTCGTCTGGCATTTACCAATCACCTTAATGCTTTGGAAGCATTTATTCGTACCGGGCAATACTGATTAAGGTAAATTAAAAATGCCTGACACTTTGGTGTCAGGCATTTTTAATTTCTTTTGAACAACTGCTTATTTCCCCCCAATCGGAATCAAAATCCCAATAGAACCCTGAATGTTACGCACCATTGCTTTTTCGTTGTTATCCAGACTCTTATCATCATTTCCTAAACCATAGTAATAACGACCTTCGATCAACAATTGCGCTCCGCTGCTGCCTAATCCCAGCGCTATTCCTGCACCACCCACGGCACCGTATTCTATGCGAGGATCACCTTTTTCATATTTAAGATCGGATTTTGTCGTTTGCTGATTAAGCGTTGCTTTTGCTTTTCCGTTAAGTCCGTAGCTGCCATAGCCACCGGCATTAATGAAAAACTTGAACGATTCACTCCCCATTGAATACTTAAACAGTACAGGTACTGTAATAGTATTAATGATGGTCTCGCCTGTCAACGTAAGTCCGCCTTGCGAAGCCTTTATTTTTGTACCAATTTGTGAATAAAGAATTTCGGGTTGTACCGAAAACGCTTTCCCTCCAAAACTCAGAATCAAGCCGCCGTGATACCCCAAAATAGGATCCAGCGTACCACCGGAATTTGCCTGTGAAGAAGGAAGCGAGTAATTACAATAATTTGCCCCTCCCCGTAAACCTACCTTAAACTTAAATCCACCTTCTTCTGCCGGAGCTTTGGGTGCTGACGGTGCCGGAGCAGGCTTCTGAGCAGTTTGAGGCTTTGGAGTGGCAGTTTGCGGTTTTGTGGTCGTTTTGGACGGTTGAGCAGCAGGTTTCTTGTTATTTCCATGCAGTTTATCATACTGCTCCTGCATACTCTGGGTTGGCTGCGATTGAGCAGGTTTTGCCGGCGTAGCCTGTGCCTGAAGGTGATTGACAGCAGCGCTTGCTAAAAAAGCTGCACAAAAGATCCGAGTAAGGAGTTTGTTCATAAAAATGTATGGGTTGCAGTACAATTTGTAAATTAACGGTTTTAGATGCACAAAATTCGATTCTTATTTTCTTTTTTTTTAAGGTGATACTACTTTTTTAGTGTAGGTGTTTCTACGTGTTTTTACTCAAAACGTACTCGTATCAAAATTTTATCCGGCACCTTTTGCCCGTTCCGTATGCTTGGCTCCCACGAATCACCATTTTTGATGATACGTATTGCCTCTTCAAAAAGCCCCGCATCTGCTTTCTTCATTTTTTCAAAATTGCCAGGCTCTCCCGAAGTGGTCAGCACAAAAGAAAGACTGACGTCTCCTCTCGGTGATTGAGGATGTTGGGCAATGTAGGCTTTAGCAGCATTTTCAAGGTACTTTTTATACTTTTTCCATCCGTTTTTAGGCCCCGCTTCCCGTGTCTTTATTTTAGAACTTTCCTGACCGGCAACTACTACAATTTCACTTAATGCCTGTCTGTCTTCTTTTAATACAATAGGCGTAATAACTGAATCTTTGACGGTAAGCTGCGTTTGTTCGTACCCTACTGAAGATATCGTAATTTCGTCACCTTTACGAACATTGGGCAGCACAAAATTACCTCCTGCATCGGTGCTTACTCCCGACGATTGGTTTTTAAGCTGAAGCACAACTCCCGCTAATGCCTGTTGGTTATCGGTCAGTACTTTTCCCCGCAGTGTAAAAACACCTGCTTTACCCGCACCGAAAGCACTTCTTTTAGCTAAAGCCGCCACAGGCGCTGCCGAAATATTATCAGGTGCTTTCGTTTTAGCAACCACATGTTGGGCCGAATCCGGTGGACGTGCGCCGGCCGGAGCTATAACTGCGTCAGCTACCGGCGATTCGCTTCTTTTTTCTTCAAGTACCAACGTTGGCGCAGGCTTCTCTACCTGCGGCGTCGATTCTGCCACTGCATCGGCCTGAGGCTGAGGTGGTGAAGCAGTTATAGGAGGAGATGGCTCAGGAGTCGCCACTTTAGGAGATAAGAGTTGAGGCGGCTGATTATCTGCTGCAACCGGTGCAGATTCCGGTTGAATAACAGGCGGAGTTTGTTGAAGGGCAATCGTAGACGAGGTCTTCATGGATAACTCTTCCTTTTGAGTCAGCCACCGGCCCAACCCTGCCGCAATGATGATTACTGCCGCTGATGCGTAATAAAAAGGCACTAACCTTTGCTCATTCTTTCGTATTCTTTTATTGAGTTTTTGGCTTAATTCTTTTAAAGCTGTTTCTTCATCAACGTTTGCATTTTTTAACGCCTGCAAACCCTCAAGCATATCATCAATTTGCTTGTTTTGCAAGGCAGCTTTTTCTACATGATATTGCTCCGCAGGAGATAATTCCCCGGCTACGTAGCGGCGCAACTGCTCATTGGAAGGTTCGATGTATTTTTGACGTTTAGCCATGTTGTTTGCCCTCCATGCACAGTTTCAGGTTCCGTTTGCCGTTTTGGAGATAACTTTTGACTTTGGTGATTGCAAAACCTGTCTGTTCGGCAATCTGTTGGTAACATAATTGTTGAAAATAAAATAACTCCACGCTACGTCGTTGCTCCTGCGCAAGGGTTTGCAAACAATCTCCCAGATCGGAAAGCTGACTATCTATTTCCCAATTTTCTTTTTCGGGAGACTCCGCGACAAAATTTTCAAAAGCTTCATTTTCAAAAATGCCTTCATCTCCCACCACTACGCGTTTTTGACGGAGTTGCATCAGGCAATGATTCCGCGCTACACTGTGCAGCCAAGATTTAAAATTTTGAACTTCGTGCGTTTTTAAGTCCGTGATCAATTGCTCAAAAATCTGCATTACCGCGTCTTTTGCTTCATCTTCTTCACCCATGTACTTGAAGCACACCGCAAAAACCATATCCATGTGTCGCTCATACAACTCCCCCAGACCTGCCAAATCGCCCGTACGGCGGTATTCCGAGAGGTACTCGGCATCGGTGAGCGCGGTTTTACGACGAAATATTTTTAGAAACAAGCGATAAAGATGTTAAAACCGAGAAATGATAAACTGAAAAATAATAAACCGAAAAATATAGAATGTAAAAGTCAGAACCATAATGAGCATTTTCATGAAAGGTGTTTTTAAAACGCTTCTGACTATAGATGCTGTCTGTTTATTTATTCCACAAAAAAAGTTTAAAAATTTTTATGGAATCCTTGCGCCTCGTGCATCCAATGGTTGAAACTAAAGAATTACAACCATGAAAACAAAACTCTTTTGCCTGATTTTTAGTGCATTGACACTTTACGCTTGCGCTCAATCTACTCCTGTTACTGTCACAGGAACTGTTTCGGAAGAAGGCACCAAAGTACCGCTTGCGGGAGTACGTGTGACCGTCAAAAATACGAAGAAAGGCACCGTTACCGACGCAAAAGGCCATTACTCCATCTATGCCAAAACGGACGACAGGCTCACTTTTTCATTTGTAGGCTATCAGGGTGAAGAACGCAGAATCGGCAAAGATTCTGTCATTCATATTTTCCTGAAAGTAGCGTACGAAATGCTTCAGGAAGTAGTGGTAGCTGCCGGCAAACCCGCTTCTTCTGCCAAGATCAGGGCAAATACTACGCAAACGTTTGCTGCACAGATGCCGGCGATGATGTATGATATGGAGCATAGTGCCGAAGAGTATAAATCATTGAACGAAAATATTTTCCACGATGCGAAAAAGAATCCGTTGACCACCTTTTCGGTGGATGTGGATCGTGCTGCTTACAGCAATGTTCGTCGAATGCTCAATTTGGGCCAATTTCCGCAACGGGATGTGGTGCGCATTGAAGAAATGGTCAACTATTTTGAGTATGATTATCCACAACCTAAAGGAGAACATCCCGTAGCTATTCAAACCGAGATTTCGGATTCACCCTGGAACAAAGGACTGAAATTGATTCACATCGGTCTGCAAGCCAAAACCATTCCGACCGATAATCTGCCCGCTTCCAATCTGGTCTTTTTAGTGGATGTGTCAGGTTCTATGAATCAGGCCAATAAACTGCCGTTGGTCAAAGAAGCATTCAAGCTGCTTGTTGACCAACTTCGTCCCAACGACCGAGTAGCCATTGTGGTCTATGCCGGAGCGGCGGGAACAGTCTTGTCTTCAACGCCCGGCAATCAGACGGCTACCATCAAAGATGCACTTGACAAACTCAGCGCGGGCGGCTCTACAGCAGGCGGAGAAGGCATCAAACTGGCTTACAAAATTGCACAGGAGAATTTTATCAAAGGCGGCAATAACCGCGTGATTTTAGCCAGCGACGGTGATTTTAACGTCGGTGTTTCAAGCGAAGGCGAATTGCAGCAGATTGTGGAAGAAAAACGCAAAAGCGGCGTGTATTTCAGCGTATTGGGCTTTGGAATGGGCAATTACAAAGACAATAAAATGGAAACGATCGCCGACAAAGGCAACGGCAATTATGCTTACATCGACAATTTGCAGGAAGCACAAAAAGTGTTTGTGCATGAGTTTGGTGGAACGCTTTTCACAGTTGCCAAAGATGTAAAGCTACAGTTGGAATTCAATCCCAAATTTGTGAAAGGCTACCGCCTCATCGGCTACGAAAATCGGATGCTCAAAAACGAGGACTTTCACGATGACAAAAAAGATGCGGGCGAAATGGGCAGCGGACATACCGTAACCGCACTCTATGAGATCATTCCTGCCGGCGTAGAAAGTGCTTATCTGGCCAAAGTTGATGACTTGAAATACCAAAAGCCGACCGAGACAGCCAACAATTCAGCTTCAGATGAAGTATTAACGATCAAGTTGCGCTACAAACAACCCGACAGCGAAGTCAGTAAATTGTTTGAAGTTCCGGTACGCGATACCCATACGCCTTTTGCACGTACTTCCGCTAACTTCCGGTTTGCCACGGCCGTAGCCGAATGGGGATTGCTGTTACGCAAATCTGAATTTAAAGGAGCCGCCACTTACGAGCAGGTGATTCAAACAGCACAGAACGCTTTGGCGAAAGACCCGGAAGGATACCGTTCTGAATTTATACGATTGGTAAAATTAGCGCAGTCGTTGGATAAAAAAGAAGGAATTGCCCAAAAAGACGAGTAAAACAAAACACAAAAAACCCTGCAAAAGCGCTAGTTATCAACATTTTATGTGGATAACTAGTCGCCTTTGTGGATTAACTACTCTACACTTACCTTTACTACTATCCTACAGTTAATATTATAAGAATCTTATAAATCGGAACCGCCTGCACTAACAACTAACTAGCGAAGTGTTCCGGTACTTGGGCTGTACTTTCCTAAAGGGAAACTTAAGCCTACATTGATGCCCCATGAACGATTGTGAACATCATCAACAGTATTCATCACTTGTGCAAGACCCAAATTATAGCGTAAATCTGCATTTAGCCACACTTTACGGCTCAAGGAATAATTAAATCCCAAGCCCATCGCAGCCCCGGCATCTACGCCTTTGTAAGGACGAGTGCTTCCTTCCGGATTGATCGATATACCGCTTTCATTGGTGGCTTTTGCCAAAAAACCAATGTATGGCCCAAGCATCAATTTTGGTCGGAACTGATTACCACGCCCATTGAGATAATACGTTCCCATGATCGGGATTTGGATATAATCCAAGTGACCTTTAGAAGCTCCATTCGATGACTGGCCTCCGATTCTTGAATACAGAATCTGACCATTGACGCCAAATCGGCTTTCGCCGCTATAATTAATAAAAATCCCGGCGGTAGCTCCTGTTTTCCAATCATTATAGATTTGATTTCCCGTTAACTTCGAAAAATTTACCCCTACAATGGGGCCAAAGGAGACGTTTTCCTGAGCAATGGCTTTGCCGTAAGAAAATGCAGACAAAATGGATAAAATAACAAATACCTTTTTCATTGTGGTGGAAATTGAAAGTGTTAAAATGACTGATGTACCTATCACAAAAGTCATACTTGCCCCGATAAGCACGAAAAAAGTCCATACATGAGGATAAAATTCCCCATATATGGACTCCGGCAGCTTTTTTAGTGAGAAAAATTACTTAGGAATTGTCGGTCTTACCTCAATTTTGCTTGGCAACGTACGAGGATTCATTTTGAGTAGATCGGCTACGATCTGACCAATATCTTCGGGCTGAATTTTCCAGGCGTCTCTTTCCGAAGGTTCATGATTGTTAAAATACGTAGCCACCGAACCCGGCATGATGGTCGTTACTTTGATGCCATCGTTGCGCACATCAAGCATGACAGCCTGACTAAAACCAACCAATCCGAATTTGCTGGCATTGTAGGCCGAACCATTGGCAAAAAAGTTTGTTCCTGCCAAGCTTGCCACGGTAATAATGTACCCTTTCGATTTTTTCAACGCGGGCAACGCGGCCTTTACGCTGTAAAATACCCCCGTGAGGTTAATGTCTATCGTTTCCTGCCATTGTTCCACCGTGAGAGATTCAATTGGCGCAAAATGCCCAACGCCGGCATTGGCAACCAATACATCCAAACCACCCCATTTTTCAATCACCTGATTGACGGCATTTTGTTGTGAGTCAAAATCACGCACATCTGCCACAATCCCCAACGCGCAGTCTTCTTTGACCTGATTCAATTGCTGAATTGCATCCTGTAAAGTTTCTTCATTTCTTCCTGTAACGGCAACTCGGAATCCTTCATTAATTAATACTTGGGCAATGCCAAAGCCAATCCCCTTTGTTCCACCGGTTATCAGTGCTGTTTTGTATTTTAGTGCCATATAATAGAAATAGTTTTACGTTTAAAGGTAATAATCGATTCAATTACCATAGTTTTGGCAAAAGCATGGGCACCCGCCGGCGGTAGTCCCGATAAGCATTCCCAAACTCGGCCAAAAGTTTTCGTTCTTCAAAGTAAATACCAATCAAGGTATAAATCGTTACGCAGGCAGCCATAATCATCGTACGCAACAGCGAATCTGACAAAAAAAGCCCCCAAACAAATAATATGGTACCTGTATAGATCGGATGCCGAACGTAGTGCAGCAAACCATCTGTTTTGAGCGTACCGGAGCCGGCACTTGCATCACGCGGCGAAAAGGCTAAACCCGAAAATTCTTTTACGTTATAGCCTGCAATGGCAAACACTACAATAGCCAACCCGCCAAATTTCAGGACACCTCCCACAACATGGACTCGCCAATCAAACATCCATAATGGTTGTTCCGGAAGATCGAATTGGTAAACGATAATACCTGACAAAAATACAACCGCCAATACATTGTATATCAGTCGATAATAACGATAAACTGTCCCTATCTTTTGTTCAAAGAACAGCTTTACACGGTTATTAGCCAAGACGCTGTGAAGCGCTCCATAAGCAAACCACAAAAAAATTTGCAGTAAATATAAAATCATTACGCAATTGCCGATTATGGATTTAAAAGGAATCAGTTGATGATATACTTTATGTAATCTCAAAATCCCTAAAGTGTTTATAAAGATAAGAGGAAATCATGCGATTTTGAATGTTGGTAAAAGAATCATGAAAAGATAGCATAACATCTATTCTCATTTCGGTTACTTTTGTTTATTCATCAATTATTAAAATAGCCCTAATACCAACCATCCTCTCATCAACTATGAAAAATCAATTTTACGGTCTTTTATTTTTGCTGTCTTTCAGCATTTCTACCCTCTTCGCCCAATCCTACAAACCGCCCGTTTTTACCGATGCGGAGCGTCTGAAAAAAATCGAAGCGATATTGCCGACCATTGATAAAATTTACCAAGAACACGCTCAGAAAAGCCACTTCCCCGGATTTACCTACGGAGTGATAGTAGATGGAAAACTAATTCATACAGGAAGTACAGGATATACGGATGTCAGCAAAAAAACGGTAGCGGGTTCTCAATCGCTTTTTCGGATCGCGTCCATGAGCAAAAGCTTTACGACGATGGCCATTTTGCAATTGCGTGATGCCGGCAAGCTCAATCTGGACGACCGTGCCGACAAGTACATTCCCGAAATGAAAAACACCAAATTGCTCACAGCTGATGCTCCTGCCATCACCATCCGTCATTTGTTGACGCACGCAGCCGGTTTTCCCGAAGATAACCCTTGGGGCGACCGTCAGTTGGCCGATACCAATGCCGAATTATTAAAACTGATGCAAAGTCAAGTGGCTTTTTCCAATGCACCGGGCATTGCGTATGAATACAGTAATTTGGGAATTACACTGTTGGGTTATATTATTCAAAAAGTATCGGGCAAAACATATCAGCAATTCATCAACGAAAATATCTTTAAGCCGCTCGGCATGACAAATACCAAATGGGAATATGCCGAAATACCTGCCGATAAATTGGCCCACGGCTATCGTTGGCGCGACGGACAATGGGTAGAAGAAGCACTCCTGCACGACGGCGCTTACGGCGCGATGGGCGGCTTGATCACCTCCATTGAGGATTTCAGCAAATACATGGCGCTGCACTTGGCAGCTTGGCCGCCCAAAGACGATACTGACAATAGCCCCCTCAAACGCAGTTCTATTCGTGAAATGCACCAACCCTGGAACATCAGCGGTTTTGCTCCGCAATTTAAGTACGCAAGCGGACGTCCATGCGGGACTGTATCGGCTTATTGCTATGGCCTCAACTGGATGCGTGACTGCGAAGGCCGCGAATATGTAGGGCACAGTGGCGGTTTACCCGGTTTTGGCAGCAATTGGCGGATTTTGCCTCAATACGGCATCGGGGTTGTAGCCTTTGCCAATCTTACGTATGCTTCTACAGTGCCTATTAATTTACAGGTATTGGATACACTGATTGTCAGCGCCAAACTCAAACCTCGCCAATTACCTGCTTCTGACATTCTCAAAAAACGTCAAAAAGAAATAACACAACTTTTGCCCGATTGGAAAAATGCGGAAGCAAGCGGACTTTTTGCCGAAAATTTCTTTGCCGATTATTCATTGGAAGCATTGAAAAAAGAGTCAGCCGCGTTGTTTGAAAAAGCAGGCAAAATCGTGAATGTGAAAGAAATAATGCCCGAAAACCAACTTCGTGGTCGCTATATTTTAGAAGGTGAAAAGACTGATCTTTGGGTATCGTTTACCCTCACGCCCGAAAACCCTCCATTGATTCAGGAATATCATATCGGGGAGGTGAAAAAATAGTATTCACGCAGAGTCGCAGAGGAGCAAAGTCGCAGAGAAAGAGTACTTTGCTCCTCTGCGACTCTGCGTGAAAAGAATACATTAGATTCTTATCCCCCCCTGCTTTTGCATAGAAAACACACACAAAACCTATGCAAACTTCCCGTAGAGATTTTATTCGTTCGGCGTCCGCATTGGCCGGCACCGGACTCTTTTCATTTGCCCCTTTAGAGATTTTAGCCGGCCAACGCAAACGCGTTTCCGCGCTTGAAAAAGTACACTTAGGTGTGATTGGCTGCAATGGCATGGGCTGGTCTGATTTACGGTCTCACCTTCAATTAAGCGACGTAGAATGCATCGCGCTCTGCGATGTAGACCAAAGTGTTTTGGATCGTCGTTCAGCCGATGTGGAAAAAGCCCAAGGCAAACGTCCGCAGCAATACAAAGATTACCGCAAAATGCTCGAAAATAAAGACATTGACGCGGTCATCATCGGTACTCCCGACCACTGGCATTGCTTGGCTTTGACCGATTCATTGGCGGCAGGAAAACACGTATATTGTGAAAAACCACTTGCCAATTCCATCGAAGAATGTAACATTATGTTGGCTGCGGCCAAGCGTTCCAATAAAATCATTCAGATCGGTCAATGGCAACGCAGTGGCTCACATTATGAAAAAGCCATTGAATACGTGCGTTCGGGCAAATTGGGCAATATCCGTTTGGTGAAAGTATGGGCCTATCAGGGTTGGATGGAACCTGTTCCCGTTAAACCGGATGCTGCCGTTCCTGCGGGCGTGGATTATGATATGTGGCTCGGCCCGGCCAAAAAACGCCCTTTCAATCCCAATCGTTTTCACTTCAATTTTCGGTGGTTCTGGGATTATGCCGGTGGGTTAATGACCGACTGGGGAGTACATGAGATCGACATCGCGCTCTACGCCATGAATGCAAAAGCACCAAAATCAGTAATGGCTTCGGGTGGAAAATTGGCCTATCCCGACGATGCTTCCGAAACCCCCGATACGCTCCAAACAGTGTACGAATACGAAGGTTTCAATATGTTATGGGAACATGCAACGGGCATTGACGGCGGAAACTATGGCCTTACCGAAGGCATTGCATTCATCGGAAACAATGGCACAGTAGTACTGCACCGGGGCGGTTGGATGCTGTATCCGGAAACCAAAACCCAAAACGGCATAAAGGTCTATAAGATCGACGATATTCCTGACCAGGCACGTAACGGTGAATACCTCAACGATCACACGAAAAATTTTATTCAGGCGATCAAAGATAACAATCCAAAAATCCTGAAATGCGGCATTGAAACGGGCAGTATCGCCGCCATCAATGCACACATGGGCAATATTGCGTATAAAACAGGTCGTAAAGTATACTGGGATGCCGCTACCGGCTCCTTTAAAAACGATGCTGAAGCCAATGCGCTCATTAAAGCCCATTATAATAACGGCTGGCAATTGCCGAAAATAAGCTAATCAACGTCGGCGAGGTTTGCGCGTCCCCGTTCTAAACCTCGCCGACGTTTTCCTTCGCTCTTTCGGATTTCAAATCCGAAAGCAGTCTGATACGGGATTTGAAATCCCGTATAGCTTCGTAACTTTGCGTTTCATATTGTGTTTAACCCCATCATGACTGAACGTTACTTCCAACGCGGCGTGTCGGCTTCCAAAGAAGATGTACACCGCGCTATTGCCAACCTCGACAAAGGACTTTTTCCAAAGGCTTTCTGCAAAATTGTTCCTGATACGCTCGCCGGAGATCCCGATTATTGCACCATTATGCACGCCGACGGTGCCGGAACCAAAACCTCACTGGCTTATTTGTATTGGAAAGAAACGGGCGATCTTTCGGTATGGCGCGGTATTGCGCAAGACTCCATCGTGATGAATACCGACGATCTTATCTGCGTAGGGGTCACTGGCCCGATGCTGATCTCTTCGAGCATTGACCGCAATAAAAATAAAATTCCGGGAGACGTAATTGCCGAGATCATTAACGGCACCGAAGAAGTCTTGGAAATGCTTCGCAATCACGGCGTGGAAATTTACAGTACCGGCGGCGAAACCGCCGACGTAGGCGACCTGGTACGTACCATTACGGTCAACAGTACGATCATTGCCCGCATGAAACGCGCCGACGTGATCTCAAACGACAACATAAAAGCAGGCGACGTAATTGTAGGTTTGGCTTCTTTCGGACAGGCTTCCTACGAAACTACTTACAATGGCGGCATGGGCAGCAACGGCCTAACTTCCGCTCGCCACGATGTGTTAGACAGTTACCTTGCTTCCAAATACCCCGAAAGTTTTGACCCTGAAGTACATAGCGCCTTGGTTTACAGCGGTTCAAAACGCTTGACGGATTCAGTCGCTAACGCTCCTGTCAATGTAGGCCAATTAATTCTTTCGCCAACCCGTACCTACGCACCCTTTGCCAAAGCTTTATTG
Source organism: Runella sp. (assembly GCF_965279615.1). Taxonomy (NCBI): domain Bacteria; kingdom Pseudomonadati; phylum Bacteroidota; class Cytophagia; order Cytophagales; family Spirosomataceae; genus Runella; species Runella sp. The sequence continues at coordinate 3,810,119 of NZ_OZ257252.1, forward strand.
GATGAATTACGCCCCCACATTCACGGCATGGTGCATTGCAGCGGCGGCGCTCAAACTAAAGTCCTACATTTCATTGACAATCTGCACGTTATTAAAGATAATCTATTTCCAATTCCACCACTTTTCAAATTGATTCAGGCAGAAAGCGGCACAAATTGGCAGGAAATGTATAAAGTCTTCAATATGGGACACCGCTTGGAAGTGTACCTTTCCGAAGCTCACGCCCAACGTGTGATTGAAATCGCTCAATCGTTCGGAATTGAGGCCCAAATCATTGGCCATGTAGAAGCAAATGAAGGCAAAAAAGTAACGGTGCAGAGTGAGTTCGGTGAATTTGTGTATGAGTAACCCTGATAAACTTTAGAAAAAATGAAGTTTAACTTATTTTCAACAGTACTATTGGTACGTGATCTGCCGGAATCAGGTTTTTGTAAGGGAGATGTAGGAACTGTTGTTGAATATCTACCCGTAGCGAACGAAAATTCTGATGGTTATATCATAGAGTTTTTTGACAACGAAGGTCAAACTATAGATGCTATTCCCGTCTTGGAATCAGACATTATGTATCCTCATTCTAAAATGGTTGTCAACTATCGTGATTTAGAAAATGTTGCTTAATTAAAGACCAATATCTCTGTATATCGTAACGAATCTCTACTTCCTCACCGTATTTATAATGTTGGGACGTCCCGTATCCGGTTTATTGCGAAACTCGTGCGTCTTACCGTTCGATAATTTTTTCGTAGTATTCAGGCTTTTTCGGGCAAAAAAGAAGTATCTACATAATGCCTTTTTTTCGGGTTGCTCGGGTCATACCATACACGTACAGAACGCCCTTGAACAAACGGTGTCGGGTCGTAAGAGATAGGGTCACTATCGAAGAGATACATTTTTCCATCGGTAGGGTTTAACCACTCCGAGCGCAGGTAATAATGCTTTCGGCCTTTGCTTCGGTTGTATTCAACACGGGCAGGAAGTTCAACGGAAGAGCCGGTCATTTTCACCTCTTCAATCATCTTTCTCCGGCGAATGGAAGCTACCATTGTACCTATACCGATGGCCGTGAATACACTACCCAATCCGGCAAAAATGGCGGCCAAGCCCCACAAATTCCAAAATCCGGTCAGTTTGGCTTCGTTGGGGTCATGGGGATTGTATAAAACCTCTACCTGTTCTCCTCTGTCATAGGGTGCAGGGTTAGAACCTACATCAGAGCGAAACGAAAAGGTTCTTCCTTCGGGAGTTTGGAATTCCACAATGGGATAATACGACCCGCCGCCTTTGCGGGAACGACTGTACTCCAACGCCGTCACCACACCGGACGTTTTTTGGGCAATGGCAACAAACTTTTTTTGACTTTGATACGCATACCAACCGCCCGCTGTTATAGCGATTCCAACCACTGAAAAAATAATACTGACGAACAGTTCAGCCGCTTTTTTCATAAAATCAGCTGTTTTCTAAGGTTTTTTAGGAAGTGGCTTTGCTTCACGACGAAATGGATTGGGCGTTCTATATACACTTCCACTGTCTTGCGTCATTTTTAGGTTTGCATTCGGCATGTTTTCAGGCGATTGTGCCGGTAAAATAGGCATATTGTCGGTTTGCGCGTACACTATGTCCGAGTTTTGAGATATTCGATAGGTATTCGGAGGGGTGTAACTGCTCATCGGAAACGCTTTGTTGGGCATTTTTAATTTTGATTTTTGGGCCCATGCGCTTGAGAAACAGAAAGCTAAAACGGCAGAAAATAGGTATTTCATGGCGTGCAGGTTTTAGATATTTTCTAATGCAAGTTAATCAAAATCAAATCACAATCAGAAACCTACGGCATTTTTCCGTAATTTTGCAGCCCAATAATTTAGGGCAACGGAGGTGTGCTGACAGACGTTAAAAAGATGCTGTTTATCTTTTTAATTATTCACTTCCGACGTCAATTGTCTAACATTCGGTATCAATAAGAAAATGACTTCCCACGAAATCCGCCAAGCGTTTTTAGACTTTTTCAAAAGTAAAGGCCACCTCATTGTGCCATCGGCACCCCTTGTGGCAAAAAATGATCCCACGCTCATGTTCAACAACTCGGGCATGGCGCAATTCAAAGATTTCTTTTTGGGCAACGGCACGCCGCCCAGCAAGCGCATTGCCGATACGCAGAAATGTTTGCGCGTAAGTGGAAAGCACAACGACCTCGAAGATGTAGGTTTTGACACCTACCATCATACCATGTTTGAAATGTTGGGCAACTGGTCTTTTGGCGATTATTTCAAAAAAGAAGCCCTTGCGTGGTCGTGGGAATTGCTTACCGAAGTTTATAAATTACCCAAAGAGCGTATTTACGTGTCGGTTTTTAAGGGCGACGAAAAAGACGGAGTTCCTTTTGACCAAGAAGCGTGGGACATTTGGAAAGGCATGTTGGGCGAGGATCGCATCATTTTGGGCAATAAAAAAGACAATTTCTGGGAAATGGGCGACGTAGGCCCTTGTGGTCCTTGTTCAGAAATTCACATTGACCTCCGCGACCAAGCCGAAATAGATCTCAAATCGGGCAAAGAACTCGTCAATGCCGACCACCCGCAAGTGGTCGAGATTTGGAACAATGTATTCATGCAGTTTGAGCGCAAAGCCGATGGTTCGCTGATTACATTGCCTGCCAAACACGTAGATACCGGAATGGGTTTTGAGCGCCTTTGCATGGCTATTCAAGGCAAAAAATCGAATTATGACACCGATATTTTCCAAAATACCATTCAGGTCATTGAGGAGATGTGCGGCAAGAAATACGGCATCAACGGTACGCTCAATACGACCGACTATACCGACATAGCCATGCGTGTCATTGCCGATCACTTGCGCGCTGTAAGTTTCGCCATTGCCGACGGGCAGTTACCTTCAAACGCCAAAGCGGGTTATGTGATTCGCCGTATTTTGCGTCGTGCCATCCGTTACGGGTATTCGTATTTGGGCTTTACGGAGCCATTTATGAGCCGGTTGGTTCCTGTACTTGCCGAGCAATTTAAAGACGTCTTTCCTGAACTTAAAGCACAGGAAGATTTTGTAACGCGCGTAGTGAATGAAGAAGAAAAAAGCTTCCTTCGTACCTTAGAGGCAGGTATTAAACGGTTTGAACTTATCAGCGCACAAACACCTGCCGGTGGGATTATTGACGGTGAGGTTGTTTTTGAACTGTCAGATACTTTTGGTTTTCCTGTGGATCTAACGGCATTGTTGGCCAAGGAAAAAGGCTATAAAATAGATGAAGCAGGTTATGAAAAGGCCTTGGCCGAACAGAAAAAGCGTAGCCGTCAGGATGCAGCCAAAGAAGCTACTGACTGGGTTGAAGTAAGCGAAGGCGGTGATTTTGAGTTTTTAGGCTATGATACGCTTGAAGCTCCTGCCCAAATTGTAAAATACCGTAAAGTAAAAACCAAAGCGGGTGAAGAATACCACATTGTGCTCGACCGTACACCATTCTATGCCGAAATGGGTGGGCAAGTGGGCGATACGGGAGAATTAGCAGTTAAAAATCAGGAGTCAGTAGTGAGAATAAATATCGTAGATACGAAGAAAGAAAACGATCTGTTCGTTCATATTTCTCGCGATAAAAACCTTGACTCACTACTCACTTCCGGCTCTGCGGTTGTTGCTTCTGTCGATGCTCACCGTCGACAAAACATCATGCGCAATCACACAGCCACGCACTTGATGTTGGCCGGTTTGCGGAAGGTATTAGGAACGCATATTGTACAAAAAGGATCTTACCAAAACGATGATATAACACGTTTTGACTTCTCACATTTTGCCAAAGTAACCGACGAAGAGTTAAAGCAGGTAGAAGACATTGTCAACGCGAAGATCCGCGCTAATATTCCTCAAAGAACCTACGTAAATGTTCCAATCGACGAAGCCATCAAGAAAGGGGCAACAGCTACGTTTGGCGAAAAATACGGTGATTTTGTGCGTGTAGTGGAATTTGATCCTCAGTTTTCGGTCGAGCTTTGCGGAGGTACTCACGTACCGACAACGGGCGAGATTGCCCTTTTCAAATTTACGTCTGAAGGCTCTGTATCGGCAGGTGTACGCCGTGTAGAAGCTGTAACGGGCGAAAAAGCACTGGAGATCGTCAGTAATCAAGCAACAGTCATCAGCCAATTGGAAGTATTGTTCAAAGGGCAAAAAGACGTCGTAAAAGCGGTAGAAAATCTGATCTCGGAAAAGGCTACACTCCTAAAACGCATTGAAGTGCTTGAAAACGAGAAATTGCAACAAACCAAACAAAGTTTGTTGGCTCAGGTAGAAAACAAAGGCGAAATTTCCGTAATTATTGCCCGAGTAGAAGTAGCCAACGCGGACGCCCTTAAATCGTTGGTTTACCAATTGAAAGAGCAACTTACGACTTGTTATATTGTTCTGGGTACAGTATTGAGCGGTAAGCCACAGTTAGCGGTGATGCTTTCAGAAGATTTGGTAGCACAGGGCAAGCATGCCGGTAACATCGTAAAAGAGCTTGCCAAAGAAGTAAAAGGCGGCGGCGGCGGCCAGCCTTTCTTTGCTACAGCAGGCGGCAGCGACGCAAGTAGATTGGATGCGGCCTTGGAGAAAGCAAAAACGATTTTGTAATGTGGTACGGTCGGCCCGACCGTCAGTGGATATAAGATAAAGTAATCTTTTTAAAACAACGGTCGGGTCGACCGTACCACAAAACCTCGGCTTCCCGGTCGAGGTTTTTTTGTTTATAATGATTTTTAATATCCTATAAATATGCAGAAGTGCAATAATATATGCCTTTTTGGAGAAAAAAGAGAAACATTAAATAATATGGATATTTTTATACTTTTTTTATACACCCTTAAACCCTTTATTCCAAAAAATATTCACGAAAGTTATTGTATAATAGCTGCCGATAAGCCTTAACATTATGCCTTTTTGCTTGAAACCATCAAAAATCAGCGCTCTTCTTTCTGCCGTTAAAACATCCCTTACAAAGTATCATTTATCGTTATGCTTGTGTACAGTATTTAACTTAATTTTTACTCAGCTATATTCCCAAGCTCCTACCCTTTCGCTCGAACTATACCAATCAGGATTTAATCGACCCACCGATATTCGCTCAGCAGGCGACAGTCGGCTGTTTGTTTCCGAGATTGGAGGAAAAATCAAAATCATTCAGAACAACACCCTTCTTTCAACCCCCTTTCTGGATATCAGTAGTAAAGTATATGATAAGGAATGGGCGGGCATCAACAGCTTTGCTTTTCATCCTGATTATGCCAAGAACGGGCGATTTTATGTGCTGTATGTACGCAAACCTGACAACGTTGTTCAACTCTCTCAATTCAGAAAAAGTGACGCAGACAGTAATCAGGCAAGTCCAATTGAAACTCCTTTGCTTACCATACCGCACATATTGAATGTAGGGCATCGGGGTGGAGCAATTCATTTTGGACCCGATGGTTATTTATATATCACTACCGGAGACGATGCCGACGGAGGCCGAGGTTTAATAGGTGACCCTCTCAACAATGCCCAAAACTTGTCCAAGCTTTTCGGGAAACTTCTTCGAATAGACGTAAACAGTCATAATAATACGTATGCTATTCCTCCTGATAACCCTTACCAAACAAACAATGACAGCATTCCCGATGAAATTTGGGCACGTGGGCTGCGCAATCCCTGGCGCCTGAGTTTTGACCGCGCAACAGGAGATCTGTGGATGGGTGACAATGGACAGGACGGATGGGAAGAAATTGATTTTTTGGCCAATGGTACACCGGGCGGTGCTAATTTCGGTTGGCGCTGTTATGAGGGAAATCATCGCTATGTACAACCTGTATGTGAGGATTCTACAACCTTGATATTTCCCATCCATGAATATGCCGGCTATGACAACAATGGTGGAATGGGTGAATCAGTTATTGGGGGGGTTGTCTATCGCGGCCAAAAGTTCCCTGCCATGTACGGCTACTACATTTATGCCGATTATATAACCGGAAAATTTTGGACATTGCGCCGAAATCTTAACAATGATCACCAAAATCTGAGCCAGCCCATTACGCTGAACAATCCTGTTTCTTTTGGAGAAGATACATTTGGGGAGTTATATGTCATATCAATCACGAACGGAAATCTTTATAAAATAAAGGCCCAATCGTGTCCTTCTTCTCTGAAACTAACCGCTTTTGACCCTATAAAGAGCAATAATACTTTCAAGGCTGATCATTCAATCAATGCTTCCAATAACATTTCAATCTCGGCCAATGTAATCTATAGCGCTCAAAACTATATTGAATTAAACCCGGGATTTAATGCCCCAAAGGGCAGCATTTTCAAGGCTGAAATCGGTGATTGTCCAAACAATTCATTATCCGGTTCAACAACCCAAAAATAGATGGCACTAATTCACATTCTTTTTGCTCCCCAAAAACATCTCCCCTTTCTCTTCATTGGTAATAATAAAATCATCATTGTTGATGAATAGAATGGCTTCCGTTTGCCCCTGCGCAAATTTTAAGCAATACAGAGGTTTCCGAAAATTCATGCCTTTACTGACGTCGAAAAAGAGAATTTTGCCATACGTCAACAAAGCCAATGTTTTTCCGTCAGGGCTGACATCAGCCGATGTAACCATCGCTTTGCTGTATACACTGTCGATGGGGGATGGTTTGTAGGTGCCCGCAGTATCAGGGATGGCGTACATTTTCACGAGACGATTGCTCGTACTGCGATTTTTGGAAAACAAATACAGCTTATTTTGATGCCAAACTGTGGCTTCACAGTCAAAATTGCGCTGATCGGGCGGGGGGGGGAAGGCTTTTTGATCCGCGTAACTCACATGAATGGCTTCATAACTCGTCAGTTCATTCGGGTTGATTTTATGAATGACCAGATCTTTTCGTTGATTAGTATTATTGCCCAGATCGGCAATGTAAAGGTGTCCTTTATTATCTTGAGCCAGATCTTCCCAGTCTATGTTTTTAAATTGAGGTAATTTCAAAACCATTTTCACCTTTCCTGTATCGTTCACTTCATAGAGTTCAGCGGGATTATCGCCGTCATTGTGCGTCCAAAAAGTACGGGCTTCTTTTCCCAACGCCAACCCCGATGTTTCCCGAAGTTCCGGAGGAAGTTGACCGATCTTAACCATTTCATAGACGCCTTTACCGGTTAAAAACCCCACATTATTACGCTCATTGTGGCAATCACACAAGGCCACACGCAACGTAAAAGCCCACCAAATCAGTTTTTGCATAATAAAATTGAGATTTTTAGATTGTTTCGTCAGGTTTATTCCTAAATTTTCGTGCCATTTACCTTTATGAAATCATGCAAAAGTCTTTTCCTTTTTCTGTGCGATTGGCAGGTTGGTTACTTTCCGCCGTCATTATTGTGTATATTCTCTACATGCTGCGCGAAACTTTGGTTCCCCTGACGTTCTCCGTTCTGTTTTCGGTGTTATTGTACCCTATATGTGCTTTATTGGAACGTTGGCGTTTTCCAAGAATTGCTGCCATCTCTATTAGTCTAATCCTTTTCTTCGCTGTTTTGATCGGGTTGATTTATGTTGCATCCATTCAGATCATCAGTTTTGGAGAAGAACTGCCACGTTTGGAGAAAAAAGCCAACTACTGGATCGACCAAGGGCAGGATTTCTTATCTGATAACTTTGGCATGAGCCGACGTAAGCAAATCTCTGAAGGACGCAAATACCTTACCGAAGCCCTCAAAAACAGCGCCTCTATTCTGACAGGAGCGGTAGCGACCACCACAGGCACGCTGGCTTCGGCGGGCTTAGTGCCATTATTTGTATTCTTTTTCCTCTTGTACCGAGACTTTTTCCGACAGTTCTTTTATAAAATATTTGACAATCGTTACAAACGCCGCGTGGACCAAGCCATTCGGCGGATTTACGAAGTAGTTCAGGGATATTTGGTAGGACTTGTATCAGTCATTTTGATTGTGGGTGTTTTAAACTCTGCCGGACTGCTGATGTTGGGCGTACCGCACGCCATTTTCTTTGGTTTCTTTGCCTCCTGTTTATTATTGATCCCTTACATTGGCTTATTGATCGGCTCGTTGATGCCTGCTTTGATGGCACTGGTGGCACTTGATTCCCCGATGTATGCGCTGGGCGTTTTGGGTGTTTTTGGGGTTATACAGCTATTGGAAGGGAATTTTATTACCCCTTATATTGTCGGCTCCAAGGTGAGCGTTAATCCTTTGGCTTCCATGATCGTTTTGATTTTGGGCGGGCAAATATGGGGCGTGTCCGGTTTGATTTTGGCGCTGCCCATGACGGCCATCATGAAAGTCATTTTTGACTCAGTTGATGCTCTCACTCCCTTTGGTTATCTGCTCGGAGAAGCCGAAGACGGCAAACCTATCAAACTTCCTCTTCCGCCTTCGATGCTTGATGAAATAGCAGACTAAAACCTTATAGGTTTTGAAAACCTATAAGATTTTCGAGTATAAATCACTTATTATCAATTTCTTCGGAATGAAAATATTCTTTTTTGCCTGTTTCGTTTTCGCGATCTCTATTGCTTTTTCCTTTCGAAGAACAACTTCTTCAGTTGTTTTGACGGCGGTTGCACCTAAAGAAAATCTTTCAGAATATGGATTTTTTCAGGGCAAAATGGCCGATCATATTCCCGCTGAAGGGGTCATTCCTTATGCACTGAATACGCCGCTTTTTTCTGATTATGCCGAGAAGCTGCGGTTTGTAAAACTTCCTGCCGGCAAAACTGTTGCTTATAACTTCGACCGAGTACTTGATTTCCCCGTGGGAACCACCATCATCAAAACCTTTTATTATCCCAATGATTTTCGCAATCCCGGCGCAGGAAGACGTATTTTGGAAACGCGCCTTTTGGTGCATGAAGAAACCGGTTGGAGAGCCTTGGAATACATTTGGAACGATGCCCAAACCGACGCATATCTCGAAGTAGCCGGCGAAACCAAAGAAATAAGTTGGGTACATACTGATGGCAAAAAACGCACGATTCAATACACCATGCCAAATCTGAACCAATGTAAGGGTTGCCATAATCGCAACGAACAACTTCAACCCATTGGCCCGTCGGCGCGGCAATTGAACGGAGACTTTCAATATGGCGTGAAAGAAAACCAATTGGTACATTGGCAAAAAGCAGGTATTTTGACAGGAATGCCGGCCATCACTGAAATTCCCAAAGCGCCCGTTTGGAATGATGCGGCGAGTGGTTCATTGGATGCGCGGGCCAGAGCATGGCTGGACATCAATTGCGCCCATTGTCACCGGAGCGAAGGACCGGCCAAAACATCCGGCTTATTATTGAATTATGATGAGACTGATTTGACAAAGCTGGGAGTGATGAAGGCTCCCGTGGCGGCAGGAAGGGGTTCGGGCGGGCGCCAATTTGGCATTGTGCCCGGCCAGCCCGAAAAATCTATTTTATTGTATCGTCTGGAATCCACCGATCCCGGTGAAATGATGCCCGAGTTGGGCCGAAAAACCACGCACACCGAAGGCGTAGCCTTGGTGCGCGAATGGATCAAATCATTAAAGGTCAATTGAGCGTTGCAAACGACAGATTGTCGGGGTATTTACCAAATGCAATGGGAGTTTGATAATATTTCTCAGGCGCATTTTTGGGTAGGCCTTTTCTGGTTTTTGCCTCTACGTTTATTTTTACAAATGCATACAACTCTTTGATCGTCACAACATTGTCATGATTAAAGTCTGCTTCTCCCCGTGCTCCTTTGTCCAAAAAGTAAGTAAAATATCCATGACTGATCTCAAGGTTTTCTCTTGAAGACTGCGTGGATTTTGATGCCATAAAGGCCAACAGTGTTTTGTCTTTGGGCAAAGATGATGCCGACCCGTGTTGACTCGAAATATGGGTTTTCATGCTGCCGGTATTGCACGCATCGGCAATAAAGAAGCGATCACGCGCGCGGCATTCCCGAAAAACACCGGCAATGGTTCTGTATTCCAACATATTGCCTGATGTAGTTGTAACGTCATACGGACAAAGAACCTGATGAGAACCATGACCGGTAAAGTAAAAAATAACGCGGTCGTCGGGGCTGGATTTGCTGAATAATTGGCGCGTTTGGGCTACAATATTGGCTTGTGTAGCTTGACCGTCAATCAATTTTACGATGTTTTCGGCAGGCACATTTCCTCCGGCAGAACTGCGAAGAAAACTGTAAAAGAGATTGGCATCGTCGTCGCAGAAATTCAGATCATACGTTACATTAGGATTCGGACGGCCTTGTGTGGGTCTGGAAGGCAGGTATTTGTAATCCGATACCCCCACGATAACGGCGTAGGTGGTTCCTGCTTTTTTGTTATTATTTTCGGGATCGTTGTTGGTTGCGGTTTCGTTGCCGGTCGCGACAATAGGAGTATCGGAAGATTTCAGCATTTTGTATCCGAAGTAGATTCCCCCGGCCACGACCAGAAAAATCAAGGCATTTAGTATCGTTTTCATAGATTTTAAGAGGTTTAACGTTTTCTAAGAAGAGAATTAATGGCATTCAAGGCTTCATTTGTCAGATTAGGCTGACTGTTATTATTGCCGGCGGGGCGGCTTGAGGTTCTTGTTCGATTATAAGAGTAGTTAGGGCGGCTCGGATTTACACGATTTAAGGCGGTTTGTGCTTCTTTTAATCCCTGTTTAGCAGCCAACTCGTAATAATAGGCGGCGGAAGTTTTGTTGGCGGTCATTCCCAGCCCTCTTTCATAGAGTTGGCCTAAATTATATTGCGCCCACATATCGCCCATACTCGTTCCTTTTTCATAGTACTTTTTGGCTTTTTGATAATCGGTTGTAACTCCAAAACCACCGTTCCAGTAGATATTTCCCAAATAATTGGCCGCTTCTTTGCTTCCTTTTTCGGCTGCTTCCTCAAAATATTCGGCAGCCTTTGTATAATCTTTTACTTTACCACCTAAGCCACTGTAATAAACGCTACCCAAGTTGAAACTTCCCCAAGGAATATCGTCTACTTTTTCGTAAGAATCTATGGCTTTGTCAATGTCCATCATCGCCCCTCCCCAACCGTTTTTGTAAAATAATCCTATCAAATTGTTGGTTGTATCGTCCATGAGGACCGTGCCGTTGTATTTTTCCAGAATAGTATAAATTTGTGGATATAAAGAAGTTAGGTCATTGTTATTCGAATAAAATGTTGTTTTTACCCACTTAAGCTCTTCGTTACCTTTACGCTGCCAATTCCAGAAATAGAGCCCCCCCAAGATGATTACCGCCGCCGCCGCAATGGTTGCATAACGCTTGATCGGAAGAAGCTTGGAAGGCGTATCTTTTTTTCGCATTTCGGCGCGGCATTTTTCAATTTGCTGCCGGGCAACCGCGTGTTGAGCATCTACTTTCAGTACTTCGCTGTACCATTTGATGGCTTCGTTAAGAGCTTGTTCTTTGGCAAATCCAATGAGTCCGAAGGAGGCTTGAAAGCGTTCATTTCCTTTATCAAGCAGCTCTTTTACGTTCAGCATCGGCTCGTCCAATCGAAACGTTTTGTCATCTTCTATGACCGGTTGTTTTTCTTTTTCAACCACCACCGGTTTAGCACTTTCCAAGAGCGCCAATAACTCTTCCGCTTTTTGTACCCTTTTGGTGTTATCGGGCGTAAGGCACTTTTTGATAAGCGTGCGGTAAGGCTCAGGCACGCTGTTGATCTTATCAGGTATTTTTCCTTTCACGATCCGTTGGCTGATCTCAAGGTTCCAACTTTCCTGACTCATAGTGCGTGAAGCATCAAAAGGCAACTCTCCCACCATCAAATGGTATGCACAAACTCCCACGGCCCACAGGTCCACATTCGGTCGAATATCGCGATTTTGGATCTGCTCGGGCGCAGCATAAGCGATGGAAAGACCAATGGCCGAGTTTTCGACTGAGCGCGTATTGGTGTCCGACAGTTTGCTCAAACCAAAATCGGTCAGTTTCGGTATCCATTTGTTTCCTTCGCGCTCCATGAGGATATTTTGGGGTTTCATGTCGCGGTGGATAATGTGGTGCTGATGCAAGTGCGCCACCCCTTTCAAAATCCCTTCAATGATCTGATATTTCTGCTCCGGGCTCAACACATATTTGTTGATGACATCGTTAAGATTACCTTCTTCGTAAAATTTCAGAATGGCAAAATCATAGCGAACCGGCATGAATTGAAAGCGGTAACAATTGCCGTAACGAACAATATTCTTATGAGAATCCAATTCATCTACGATCTGTTTTTCGTATTGCAAATTGAATTTTTCGTGCTTCACTTCCGCCACCTTTACCGCTACATGGCGCTTCTGAACAGTATCGTACGCTTTGTAAACGGAGGCAAATCCGCCGGCTCCCAACAGCGCCTGTTTGTCTTGGGTATCAAAGTTGTAGCGTTTCAAAAATTCATCGTAAGTCATTGTCGTAGCGTTTTTTCTTTTGATTCTTTATCGAACCCAACCATCAAAGGTCACCGGAGTTTTCAATTTTTATTTGTTCTTTTTTTACATTTATCAAGAGGCCGTTCTCATGAATTGGCCTTCGGATTCTGTTCCAATAGTGGCGGAACGACCGGTTTATTAAAAGCTGTTTTCTTAAAAAAAAAGCAACCCTTCTTTTGCCAATATGATAAGTTTCATGATCAACAAAATAACCAAACCAATGGCAATCTTTATTCCACGGTAAGGCGTAGAATTAGAAGTATCCGTTGTTTTTTTCGGTACCGGAATCACTTTTTTCGGTTCGATAAAAGGTACAATTTCAACAACTTCCTGCTCCAAAAGCGGCAGCAAGTCCTCTGCTTTCTGAGCGCGTTTGGCGTTATCAACGATCAGACATTTTCTGATCAATGTGCGATAAGGTTCCGGAATCATATTGATCTTAGCCGGCAAAAACCCTTTCACGATCTGCTTGCTGACCTCAATATTCCAACTTTGCAGACTCCTGCCCTGAGGTGCCTGAAAAGGAAGTTCACCTGTCATTAAATGATAAACACAAACCCCCACAGCCCACAGATCCACGTTTGGACGAATAGCGCGATTTTGGATCTGCTCGGGCGCAGCATAAGCGATGGAAAGACCGATGGCCGAATTTTCGACCGATTGGCCGGTCGAATCCGACAGTTTACTCAATCCAAAATCGGTCAGTTTCGGTACCCAGCGATTGTCTTCAAAATCCATGAGGATATTCTGGGGTTTCAGATCACGGTGAATAATATGATGCTTATGCAAATGTGCTACGCCTTTCAAAATCCCTTCAATGATCTGATGTTTTTGCGCAAGCGTCAAGGGGTATTTACCGGCAGCTTCATTGAGATTTCCTTCTTTATAAAACTTCAAAATCGCATAATCATAACAGGCGGGAATTCGCTCAAAGCGGTAACAATTGCCGTAACGAACAACGTTGGGATGGTTATCCAGCTCGTCTACAAGCTGTTTTTCATATTGTAAGTTAAACTTTTCGTGTTTTACTTCGGCTATTTTTACCGCCACTTCGCGGTGCTGCACGGTGTCATATGCTTTGTAAACAGAGGCAAACCCACCGGTACCCACTAAGGATTTACGGGCTTCGGAATCAAAGTGATAGCGTTTCAAAAAATCTTCGTAAGTCATTGTCGTAGGATGTTTTTTGATTCTTTATCGCTGACCGAGCCCGAAGGTCACTTTATTTTCTTCGGTTTTTTGTTGGTTTTTTTGTCCGGTTTATTGATAGGTAGCTCATTCTTGGGCTTTGTTTCCGAAAATTGCGTATCAGGCGTCTTCTCGGGAGCGCCAACTTCGGTTTTTACCGGTTTCGCCGGCGTTTTTACCTCTTCTTTCTTACCCCAAAGCAACCAGGCAATGGTTCCGAACAATATAAAATTGACCAATACCAACACCATGACCCATTGTTTCGTAAAAACGGGAGCCACAACTTCCTTAGAAACTTTTTTTGTCTCTTTTGCAGGCTCACTTTTCTCCGGCGTCAACAGTTCAACCACCAGTTGCTCTGCCGATTGAATGCGTATCAGATAGGCCGTAAAATTATCCCGACTTTGCTCCGCGCATTTTTGTTTGATGGAGGCCATTTTTTGCGCATCACTTTTCGTTGTCCCCAAAAGTTCGAGCAATTCAGCATCGCTGAATGTTTCCAACACTCCATCCGTACACATAAAAAAGTAATCGCCGGATCGTACATCTTCGATGAAATGTACGTCGGGAGCTACGGCGTTGGTGCTGCCTTGCAACGCCCGCGTTATCACATTCCGTTTGGGGTGCTTAGGGGCTTCATCGGCGGTAATAATACCCGATTTTACCAATTCATTGACAAAACTGTGGTCCTGCGTACGCCACAGCAAACGACCGTTACGAATATGATAAATACGGCTGTCGCCAATGTGCGCGGCCAAAACACCATCTTCGTTCAGGTGCATCAGCGTCAAGGTCGTTGCCATTCCGGAACTATCCGGTTGTGTTTCTTTATAACGCTCCAATTCAGCTTCGGCATAGGCAATGGCATCACGTACGGTTTGGGCAGTGCCTCTTTTTATGGAATGCTGCAAAAAATAAGTACTTATGGCTTGGCAAACGGTTTCGCTGGCTACTTCTCCTTTGTCGGCACCGCCTACCCCATCGCAAACCAAAAACAAACGGTCATCGACAGAAGCGGCTCCAACGGCCGGAAAAAGATTATCTTCATTATTAGAGCGCTGCCCCCGCTCGTGCAAAGCCAGCGGGGGAGCTAATTGAATTTTCATAAAAGAGATTGTTAGAAAAGTACGGTTTTCAAGTACTCCGAATGCACTACAGTATCGGTTGCTTTACGGGCATTTCCGACCGCCGCAATTGTTTTCAGCACTACCTTGGTTTTTCCTAATTGAAGCGTAGCACCGTCCAGAATTTCGAGCGTAGTACCACGCTTTAAAGGATAGGTATTAACAAACGTGGGGTTTGTACAGTCGGGATGTTCCGACAACCAGTATTTATACGCTCCTTCTTTGGTTTTTATCACTTCGATCACCAAATGTAACCGACTCATGTACCGATCCTGACTTT
Organism: Runella sp.; assembly: GCF_965279615.1. NCBI lineage: Bacteria > Pseudomonadati > Bacteroidota > Cytophagia > Cytophagales > Spirosomataceae > Runella > Runella sp. Next base: position 3,825,144 of record NZ_OZ257252.1, read on the forward strand.
GAATCATGACTTCGCAGGGTTTCGAAACCGATGCCCGTCCGATGGTCTGACGTCCCAATTGGAGCGGCAGGGTTTGTGCCTGGGTATATTCATCGTGAACAATGATCCAACCTACTTCGGTCGGTTGATATATCGGCTTATCTACCAACGTATGGTCTTCCATGGCGGGTGCCGGTTCAGCGGGCAATTCTACACGAATCGACGTTTGACAACGAACACATTTGATGGTTGGATTCTGAGGCGACAACGCCTTTTCATTAAATCGCAGGCGTGCGCTGCACGAAGGGCAGGTAACAATCATGACGGTCGAAAGTTAGCAAATGGATAAAGTGTGATTAAGCCAAGTCCTCAGGATTCATAAAATCACCTGAACCATCGTAGTCATTATCGTACTCATCTTCCGTAATTGGTTCATCTACTTGCGTTATGTACTCTTCCTGATCGGCGGTTGTCGTGGTATCAGTGGCATATTCCGTATGAGATTGAGTATCATTGGTTGGCGCAGTAGCGGCATCCCCCACGTTAATATCATATACTACATAATTGCCTTCCGTTTCGGGCACAACTTCAATACCATCGGTTTGAGATTGATCTGCCAACCACAATGCGGCGTATACATCTTTCATTTCCTGTGGCAAAGAAGCAAACTCGTCAGGGTGATAGGTATGGTACAAGTTGCCGTGCCATTCAAACAAAGACCCCGGTCCTACTTCATTGCGCACGGCACTGAACGCTTCTTCAAACGACATGCTATCCGGCGCATTAACAACGGCAACATTGTCAGGAAGCATCGTTACAGCAGTACTATCGGCGTGCACTTCGGTAGTTGGCGCTGAGTAAATAGGTTCAGTCGTCGGTTGCGAATTTGCAGATGTAGTATCAGCAACCGTTTCAGTAGTTGGTGCCACCGTTGGAACCTCAGTAGCAACGGCAGTACTGTCAGTAGCGGCAGCTGTGCTGTCGGCAGTGGCAACATTTTCCGGTGTTTGGATATCATCAGCGGTTGATTTTTCATTTTCGGCATAGGCATCAACGGCGATGGCCCCTACTCCTACTGCTACGCCTCCTGCGACTGCAACGACCTGTTTTGCTCTTTGACTATTGTCCGTTTTTTTAGCCGGCGTTTCTTTTTCTACTTCGGCAGAATCTGCAAGGATGTGTGTTTGCTCTGACATGATTGATACAGTTTTTAAAGTTTCAGATTAACTATTTTGACATTTACACTTCTTTATCGCCACGCCTTGTCAAAGGTCACCTGCTTTTATAATTTTTTTTTAGAACCATTTTACTTTGCAGCGAGGGCAGTTTTTGAGACGCCTGCAATCGTCCCACGAAAACCAATCATAATCACGCAACGGCTGTTGGCATTTCGGGCAAACCCATTTACGAAGTACAACTTTGAGTTTTTCGCGTTGGCTGACTACTTCAAATTGATCTTCAAAGGCTACGGCAATGAGTTTTCCAACGTAGGGCAACGCCTGAACGATATCCACGTTTTTCTGATTCTTTGATATACGGTCTCTTATTTTTTCTATTTCTTCCCACACCGGCCACAATTCCTGAAACTCCAATGTAAAATCATCCGGGGCTTTATTGGCACGAAAAAGTTTTAAAACATCAAACGACACCTTTCCGATCAAGACCTGCGTGGTAGTGGTCACTACGGCTCTGCGCACGCGCACATTGTCAATAAAAGTACCGTTCGTAGAATCGTTATCTTCCAATAGCCATTCTGCTGTTGACTGCAAGGTAGCCGTTGCGTGATAACCGCTCACGCTGGGATCGTCAATGACAATATCGTTATCAGGCTTACGACCGATACGAAGCTTTTTAGTTCCCATAACAAATTGAATTAAAGACAGTAAGGTGCCGTGCCCAACGAAATTAGTGCTTCGCGGAACCAATGGCAATAGATAGGACTAACTATATTATTTTAACGGTGTAATTGTCTCGGTCTGCTTTACGTCATACGCTCGGCCATTGAGCCATACTTTATATGATTTCGTTGTATTATCGAATTCCAGACTCAGTTTCGGACGGTTTGTCGGTACAGGATTCAAATGCAGTTCAAACGTATCCGTAAAGCGATAGTGCAAAGGATGTTCGGTATCATTGATGATAACAGCGTCTTTGAAAACGGTTTGTTTTTTAACTCGCACATCCTTTTGGGTTTCCCATATGAGCAAAGGAATTCGAAAACTCTGTCGGTCGCCGTTATTTCGAATTTCAACGTCAGACTGTACTTTGTTATCCTGTTTGACGATTACCCACACACTGATGATGATGAGCGCAATTGAAGCTGCAACGGCAAAATAAGGCATACCTCCCCATTCCAATCTGCGTTTTTTTTCATCCAACTCATTTTTTAGAACAATGACTTTCGGTGCCTCATTTTTCGTGAGTTCATCGTGAAAACCATTGAACATTCTCTGTAATTCTGCTTCTTCCGCTTTTTGGCGGATATACCCTTTCACGGTTTTCTGAGCTTCAATGTCCAGTCGCAGTTCTTCTTCGTGAAGCATCTGTTGCTCGAATGCCAACCTTTCGGCGGGCATCATTTCGTCGTCCAGGTAGCGATCTATTTGTTCGGTTTTATTTTCTTCGTTGTTCATGGCCGTTTAGCGGTTTAATTTTCTGACAACCTCTTTGGCTAATTCACGGGCTTTGTCCATGCATTTATTTTTTTGACTTTTGGCAGAGTTATCGTCTTTGAAACCCAATCGCCACGCGATCTGACTCATTGGTAATTTTTCGTAATAAAAGGCCTGTAATAACTCACGGCATTTTTCACCGATCTGCCCCATTACATTTTCTAATGCGTCCCAATAGACCGGCCGTTCCGTTTCTTCTTCCAGTACTACACCCACTTCCGAATCCATCAGCATGACCTCTCCCGACCTATTGCGCTGTCGGAGTTTATCTATCCATTTATGGTGACAAATTGAATAAAGATAGGTGGAGAGTTTACTTGCCAATTGATCCAGTTTCCCCGAACGGATCTGCATCACTACTTCCATCATTCCTTCCTGATATACGTCTTTGGCGTCGTCGTCATCACCACTGTTTTTCAGTACTAAATGCGCTATTTTTCCAAAATTTTCGCGGTAAAAAAGCCCCAATATCTTTTCGTCGCCTGCTTTTATGGCCTGAATCAAACGTAGATCGGGAATGTTCACATCATTATTCATGGGTAAGTCGAAGAAGGTATGAAAATGTCACTCCTAATTTAGAAAAAAATCATTTGTTGATTTAATCGTTTTATGAAGAAGTAGCTACGTTATCAATTTTTAAACCATCAATTCATTCTAAAAGTACTTAATAATTTATTCAAAAGGATTTATCTTATCTTTGTCATAGAAGAAAATGTGTAACTATCCATGGACATTCAAGCACATAAATTAGCCTTTTTGTCAGAGTATCTTCGTGTCAATGATGAAGAAGTACTGCTCAAACTTTCTACTCTTTTACGTCGTGAACGCCAAAAACGTGCTAAGAGCTACTTACAACCTATGACTCATGAACAGCTGGCCAATAAACTTGAAAAAGCAGAAACAGACAGTAAAGAAGGTAGGGTAATGAGTCAACAGGAAGTTGAAGAGTTTTTTAAGAAAAAACGCGCCGTCCAATGAGTCATCAAGTCATATGGACGAATGCCGCTTTTGATGATTTACTTGAAATTGAAGAGTTTGTCGGGTAACCCAAAGCCGACCGGATTATTGAAAGTATTATGGGGCGAGCGCGTCAATTAGCGCAATTTCCGGATTCAGGTGCAATTCAGGAAATGCCTTCCCATCGACGCACATACCGTTTTGTTGTAGAAGGAAATTATAAGATCATCTACAGCTTTGAGCAAAAAGTGGTTCAAATCTGTGCCGTTTTTGATACAAGACTAGAACCCAAAAATCTAAAACTCTAAAAGAGTGGCGTTTTATTAACCTCAAAACCGCACCCGAAACACCGTTTTTCCTTCCTGCTCGGTAAGCAGCGACAGCCCAAAACCGTGATTGACCAAAATTTCCCGAATGAGTGTGAGCCCTACGCCTTGGCCGTTGCGTTTGGTGGAGAAAAAGGGGCTGAATAAGTGTTCTTCTACTTCTTTCGGAATGCCTTTGCCCGTGTCAGTGATCAGCAATTGAGGCGGATTTTGAATTGTTTCAAACGTAACAGTACCATCATTTTCGATGGATTCAATGGCGTTTTTAATGACATTGATGAGTACTTGCTCCATTTGTAACAGATCAGCCTGTGCAACAACCTCTCGCTCACTGAGCTTAAATTCGAAGCGAATGTTTTGACGCTTGGCTAACGACGACATCAAACTTGTGGTTTTCATCACCAAACTGTTGATATTCAACGGTTCTTTGTAAGGAACCGGCAACCGCACTACGTCGGCAAAGCGGCGCATGAATTGATTGAGGTTTTCGTTGCGGTCGCGCGCTACTTCCAGAGCTTCTGTCACGTCAGGCTGGTTTTGTTCCAACGAAATGGTAGTATCCAAAATAGAATTCACCGCTCCCACCGAGTTGTTGACTTCGTGCGCCATCATTCGAATCACTTTACCGTAGGCGTTCTTTTCGGCCGCCAGAATTTCGGTTGTCAGTTCTTCCAACATGATAAAATAACGCGGAAAGCCCCGATCCATAAAATGCGCTTTTTGGCATTTGTAGGTTTCCAAACCGTTGAAATTTATGGTGCGCGATTCGCCCGTTTTCAAATGGCTTAACATCTGAAAAACAGGATGCTGAATGGAAGCCAAAGGTCGATGCAGCACCGACGCCGCATCAATACCCAACATGGCCTGCGTTTTGGGATTGAGTGCCGTAATATTTTCGTCAAAATCCATCATTAAAATGCCCGTGGGCGAGGTATGAATCAGCTTTTCGAGAAAGAAATGCTGCTCCTCCTGCCGTGTGCGCTCGGTACGCAATTGGTCGATCATTTGATTATAGATCTCAATAAGACGATCCATTTCGTACTTTCCGGTTTTCAGAAATTTAACGTTAAAATCGCGGTCTTTAATGGCTTCTACGCCCGTCATCAGCAGGTTAAGCGGTTGGATCAGACTTTGATATAATTGCCACGCAATGAAAAAAGAAAGGAGAATTAAGACCTCAGAGCCTATAAAAAAAAGCGGTTCGTCCTTGAAGATATAAAATGAAAGCCCAATGGCCGCGATGTGAATACAGGCAATATATACGATGAATTTAATACTCAGTTTCATATATTTAGCAGTGCTTTATAAAACAGAATCAAATGGATTTGGAACAACATTATCATCAAATGTGGACTCATGCCGTCCGACAATTTACAGTGGGCAATTTTGAGTACGACTCATTGACAGATGCCGGGAGTAACGACCAACGGCGCGGTATTACGCTCTTGGCTCGCCCTTCTGAAACTGTAAAAGAGGCGGTTGGAAAAATGCTCCGTGACCTTCACACCTCAGAACCACAGCAATATTACTACCCAGTCACGGATATTCACGTTACTGTTTTATCTATTATTTCCTGTTATGCAGGTTTTTCGCTGTCGCTTATTGACATTGAGGCCTACAAAGCGTTGGTTCAAAAAGTATTGAAAAACCATAAATCGTTCAAAGTGACATTCTCGGGGCTTACGGCGTCACCCGGTAGCCTAATTATTCAGGGATTTCCGGAAGACGATACATTGAACGACATTCGAAATACGTTACGCCGACGATTTCGAAATTCTGAGTTGCAGCATTCCATTGATAAACGTTACGCCATTCAAACTGCTCATTCAACGGTAGTTCGTTTCAAAGAGCCATTGGCTGATTCTGAGACTTTTCTCCGAAAAGCAAAGAAGTACAAAGAAGTTGATTTTGGAACGTTTGAAGTAAACGAATTGGAACTCGTTTTTAACGATTGGTATCAAAAAGCGGAGAACACAGTAGTGCTTGCGAAGTACTGTTTGGAAGAATAGAACACTGATTTTTATGATTGTTAAGATTTTTGCTGTTTTACGAAATTGAATGAGTTAATCTTCTTCAAACGGGATATTATATTTTTCCAATCTTCGATACAGCGCTGAGCGCGTCAGACCCAAGGCTTTGGCCACGCGCGCCACTTTGCTCCGATGAAATTCCATCGCACGGCGAATCATTTGAATCTCCATTTCTTCAAGCGTCATGCTGCCTACTTCGGGTAGTTGCGATTTCGGATTTACGATTTCGGATTTACGATTTTGTGGTTGATAATTTTGCTCAAAATCACTCACTTCCAATACATCGCCGGTACTTACCAATATCGTTCGTTCTACCAGATTTTTGAGTTGTCGAATATTGCCCGGCAAATTGAGCTGTTTGAGCCATTTCAACGCTTCGCGACTCACTTCTAATTCAGGGCGGCTGTAGATATGACGGAGGTTATTAACAAAAAAATCCACCAGCAGCGGAATATCATCGGGACGTTCGCGCAATGCCGGTAAATGAATCGTAATGAGGTTTATACGGTACAATAGATCTTCCCGAAAGGTGCCTTTGATGACCATTTCTTCCAAGTTTCGATTGGTGGCACACACCACGCGTACATCTACGGTTTTGGTTTTGCTGCTTCCCAATACTTCGTAGGTTCGGTCTTGTAACACCCGAAGTAATTTCACTTGGCTGCTCAGATCCAATTCGCCGATCTCATCCAAAAAAATGGTTCCGCGATTGGCCAATTCGAAACGGCCCGTTCGGTCGTAGCGAGCGTCGGTGAACGCCCCGCGAATGTGCCCAAACATTTCTGATTCAAACAAGCTTGTCGAAATTCCGCCCAAATTTACTTTGACAAAAGGACGTTTGGCACGTTGACTGTTTTGATGCACCGCTTCCGCAATGAGCTCCTTTCCCGTACCGCTTTCACCCATGATGAGCACAGAAGCGTCGGTAGCGGCTACGCGTCCGATGGTTTCCAGTATTCGCAACATGGAATCGGATTGTCCGATGATCTGCCCAAAATCATATTGTCGGCCCAATTGGCGTCGGCTTATTGCCGGTGTTGAAGTACGCTTTCCGGAATTTACTTCTTTGGGGATTTGCCCAGGTTCTTCATCATTTGCCTCACGCAGCGCCAAAGCTGTACGAACCGACTGCATGAGATGCGTATTTTGCCACGGTTTACTGATAAAATCAGCCGCTCCTATTTTCATTCCTTTCACGGCCAGATCAATGGTAGCCCAGCCCGTAATGAGAATCACGGGCACGTGAGCGTCCAATTCTCTGATCTTGGCAAGAAGTTTCAGTCCGTCGTCTCCCGAAGTGTTATTGGAAAAATTCATGTCGAGCAACACCAGCTCAATGGCATTCCTTTTGAGATGCGCGAGTGCTTCTTCGGGGGTTTCGGCCGTTACAACGTCGAACTTCTCTTTGCGCATGAGCAGCGAAAGAGAAGTTCGAACGGCAATATCATCATCAACGATCAACAGCATACTTATTCTTCATGCAAAACCGTCGCAGGCTGTAACATTGACGCCTGACGACTGGGGTAAAAAGCACAAACGGTCACCAACAAATAAACAGAAATCACCGAAAGCAGAATACCTGTAAAATATATGCCCGCTTCGACGTCGAATACATTCAGCAAAGGAAATTGGACAGCAAAAAAGACCCCTAAAATAAGGCCAAAAGTAGCAATAACGGCGGTTTCGCCAATAAAATGCCACAAAATAGCACCTCTGGTAGCACCCATAGCCCGACGAACCCCTATTTCCTGCTTCCGCCGACTGATGGTCTGAAACAAAACCCCGAAAAGCCCCAACGCAACGTTAAATACCAAAAAGCTGCAAACGATCATTAAGATCAAAATGGGCACCATAACCAGATTGTTACGGTTATCCTTCATGTTGTTCATCTGCTGAATTTCAATCGACCAATCTTTGCCCAAACGCGCTAATTCTTTCGAAATTTTGGCTTCCAACTCGGCACCGCTACCTTCCTGAACTTTCATGACCATGGTATCATCCCATTTTTCGGAAGGCCTGAATACACAGTTGGAAAGCGCCTGAAAGTCGTCTTTATGTCTAAAATAATCAACGACCCCCACTACCTGCATCTGTGTCTGTTTTGGCCCGATTTCATTTCCGTCTCCTAAGATCTTTCCAACCGCTTTCTCTTTTCCAAATAATTCTTCTGCAAAATGGCGCGTAATGACAACGGGTTTAAACTTACCTGATTGATCGGCCTCATTGAACCACCGTCCTTCCGACAATTGCATGTTCATCACTTTCGGAAAATCAATTCCTACTGCCATGATCTCGCTCATGGCTTTATTCTTTTGGTAAGAAAATTGACTGTTCATCGAGCTGAACGTAAACGGAGCATTAGAGCTTGTGTAAGCAAAGTTCTTTACCTCTGGGTAACGTTTCATTTGTTGATCTACCAACTCCTTGTACTGCATTTTTATGGTATCGTTGGGGGCATTGAAGTTAATGAACGCAACCCAGACATTGTCGGTTTCCAAGCCGGCAGGTTGAGCATAATTGTGATAATTATAGACGCCCAATGTCCATACAGCAAAGAGAATCAGAAATGAAAAGAAAATCTCGAACATCATCAATGCGTTGCTTTTCTTTCTTTTCCAGATGAGTTTAAATAAGTGTTTTAGCATGGCTTTAATTTTTTAGAGCTTCTACAACTTGTAATTTTGACATACGCCATGCCGGATAAACGCCCGACAACAGCCCAAACAACAGACTCACCACGATGGCCCCGGCAAAAACTTTCCAGTTGAAACTCAGGTCAATGTAAGCGATCAGATCACTGTGGTTTAAATAATAGATCACGCCCAAAGACATGAAAATGGCCAGTACCCCTCCAATGAGGGTCAGAATGATGTTTTCGATCACAAATTGCATGACCAACGTTTTGGAAGATGCTCCAAACGCTTTGCGCACCCCGATCTCGGAGGCGCGTTCCATGATACGGCTCACGTTGATATTGATCAAATTAATTGCGGGCAAAGACATAAACAGGAAGGTAATTCCCAGTACAATGGTAATGAAATAACCCATTCCCGTGTCTCCTCCTTCACCCAACAGTTGCCGTGTAAAACTGCTTAGGTACGTATCTGCTGACACGTATACCTTGTCAGGGCTGTACCATTTATCGCCGGTGGGCGGCAGTTTAATTTTTGAAACTACCGCATCAAATTCGGCCTGAAATTTGGGAATATCGGCCGGATCATCGGGTAAAATAATAGACCCAAACTGACCTCGAAGCTCCTGCTTATTAATATCTGATTTGCTGGTATTGTAAGGAAAATACAGATCGGATGATACTTGAAGGCGCGTGATCGGACAGCCCCTTACTACGCCGATAATGCGGTAGTTAACATTATCAATTTCGATCATTTTCCCTACGGCAGGCTGGCCTTTCCCGACGTATTCATCACGGACATAATCGTTGATAACCACTACAAAATCGTTATTGGCGATATTTTGTTGGGTATAGTTTTTCCCTTCCAGGAAATCAAAGGAAGTAATATCCCAGAAAGTACCGTCAGTGTAGCGATAATTCACCTTCAATTTGTGATTATTCACGTAAATGTTGATGCTGTTGGGTATCGTAGCAGCGGAAATTTTGGCCGGAGTTTTGAGCGTTCGCACGTATTTATTGATAAAAGAAAAGCTTACCGGCCCCGAACTTTGCCCCTTATTTTTGGTATCTTTTTCCCTTAAATTCCAAATATAAAGCGAACGGTCACGGTTGATTTCGGGATAACCCGGCGCGACCAGGTGATCAATAAAGGCCGTGGCCACCACCAAAATGGTGAGCGTCAGGCTGATGCCGAATAAGCTGATGAACGTGTAAAATTTCCGACGTTGCAGCACGGCAAGGGTTATTTTGAGATAATTGAGTAGCATAGTTATGAAACTTGTGAACCGTCAAACAATCTGATTAAGCGATGTGTGCGTTTGGCCATGTTTTCATCGTGCGTTACCATGATGATGGTGGCTTTATCCCGTTGATTGAGCGTGGTCAAAATGTCCATGATTTCGTTGCCCATATTGCTGTCCAAGTTTCCCGTTGGCTCATCGGCCAAAATGATTTCGGGTTGTCCCACAATCGCTCTTGCAATGGCTACCCGCTGTTTTTGCCCACCCGAAAGTTGATTGGGATAGTGCTTCATACGGTTGCTGAGTCCTACTTTTTCCAGCGCTGCACTCGCCAAGCGGCGACGTTCGCTGCTTGATACCTTGCGGTACAAAAGCGGCAATTCGACGTTGTCCAACACCGGCAGATCATTGATCAGGTGAAAACTCTGAAAAATAAAACCCAATGTCTGATTACGAAAATGCGCCAACTGGCTGTCGGGCAATCCATTGGTATGTTTACCACCAATTTCCACGTTGCCTTTGGAAGGCTCATCCAGCAATCCAATGATGTTGAGCAGCGTACTTTTTCCGCAGCCCGAAGGTCCCATAATGGAGATGAATTCTCCTTTTTCAACGCTCAGATTAATGTTGTTGAGCGCCACTGTTTCTACCGTGGCTGTCCGATAGACTTTTTCGATGTTTTTTAAGTTTATCATGGTTTGTTTTTGGTTTTACCCCATCCCCTAACCCCTTCCCCTGTAGGGAAGGGGGATAGCTACTCCCTCCCTAACAGGGGAGGGCCGGGGTGGGGTTATTTTAATTTACTGTCTGTTTCAAAATCGTACAATGTCAATTGCCGCAACTTGTAATATGCTCCCCAATAATCACGCAGCGCATAAATGTAGTCGCGTTTGGCTTGGTCTTTTTCGGTAAATGAAATACTCAGATCGGTGATGCTCAGATTGCCCAATACATATCTGTCTTGGGCAATCCTATACTTTTCGGAAGCAATGCTGTCGGCCTGAACCGTAAGCGAAAGTTGATCGCGAAGCATTTCAAACAGCGTGACTTGGGTGTATATCTCCTGCCGAAAATTCTGCTTATCCTGCTCTACGGTGTATTGAGCCAATTGTAATTGAGCTTCCGCCGTTTTGGTGCGCGATTTTGAGCGCCCCCAATCCAAAATCGGAATATCCAACTGCAACTCTACCGTCTGTTGGTCTTTAGGTCGTTGGTATAATTCAGGAATGGTTATTCCACGATTGGAGAAACCCAATGTTGCAGTCAATGTAGCATTTAATCCATTATCACCTTTGGCTTTGGACACGGCACGTTCGGCCTCCAACGTCCTTCGGCCAAAAGCAATGGCATCGGCACGATTCGCAAAAGCCTGTTCGATCGCCCTTTCCGACGAAAGCGCAAGTGCGGCCGGTTCTGCGGGAGTTTGTAGCTCTATTTTTCCTTCCGATTGGAGACCAATGTATGATTTCAAGTTTAAGGAAGCGATCTCCAAATCCCGTTTTGAGACGCCAACGGCCTTTCTGGCTTTGAGCAATTCCAGCTGAAGTTGCAGTATTTCATTACGCGTATTTTTGCCGAGCTCGTATTTTTCGTTGGCAACTTTGAGAATATTTTGGGTATTGGTTAAATTGGTTTCGGCAATTTGCAAATTGACCTGCGCTAACAGCAAATCAAAAAACAACGCGCTGGCCCGTAGCGAAATCTGCTCCAACGATTCGACGTAGGTTTGTTGGCTTTCGTTGAATTTAAGCGGTTCAATTTTCTTATCCCATTTAAAAGAATTGAAACGCAACAACGGCTGCAAATAACCAACGGCGAAAGGCGTGCCGTTATAAAGGGTATTTTTTCGGTCAAAATCATCAAATCGCTGCAATTGCGAGGTAGCATAAATACTTCCTCCCGTAGCGGCGATGCTTTGACTCAACGAAAGATTCAGCGAAGAGTTATTGTTACGAACGGGTTGAAATTGAATAGTTCCATCCGGCTGACGTACTTCAATAAACGACCTGCTGAACGCGGGCAAATTACCACTTAAAGTTAATTGCGGTTTATAGTTTGATAAAAAGGTGCGGTATTCCCAATACTTCGTTTCTTTGGTGGTAGCGGCTTGGCGCGCCGAGATAGATTGATTTTTGGCCATTTGGACTACTTCTTCCAATGTAAATTTGCCGTTTTGGGCGTAGGTTTTACCGAATACGCAAAAACAAAAAGCAACGAAAAACTGTAGGGGCAGGCCCGGGCGGCGTACCGATTGCGTCTGCCCAACCTGAGCAAACAAATTTTTTATTCTATATGCAGGTAAATATCTCTTATTCATGGCTGTCTTTTTGAGGTAGGCAGTGGGCAGACGCAAGGCCTGCCCCTACGGTTTAATCTCCAATTCCTTTACATTTTTATACTTGCTCATATCCGAGACAATTACGCGTTCTCCCGCACGGATACCTTCTTTGATCTCGACAAAATCGAAGTTAGCCAAACCTACTTTTACCGTTCTGCGCTCCGCTTTCCCGTCGGCACGAAGCACAAAAATATCCTGGACAGGTGTGCCCGTAAAGCCCGCGCCATTGGATACTCTTACTACTTTATTATGACCATCGGTGACAGGATACACTTCCACTTTCATCTTTGGGCGAAGCAATTTGTTGGCTTTGTCTTCGAGTTGCACATCAAAATTGACCACGTTGTTTTGAACTGAAGGCAGAATATTGGTCAATGTACCGCGCAGTTGTGTATCGTTGATACGTACGATGACCTCCATACCTACGTGAATCAGTTCAGCATAATTATCTGAAATAGAACCAATTACTTTAAAGCCGCCCAAATCGGCCAGTCGAGCCAACACCTCTCCTTCGGCTACTTTGGAACCAATATTCTTGTTGACATACGTAAGCACGCCGGCACGATTGGCAACGATATCGGCCTGTTGAAGTTTGCGTTGAAGTTCCTGAAGGTCTTTCCCTTTTATCTGCGCCCCAATTTCCGACTCGCGAATGTCGGCCTGCATGGTTTGCTGCTTGATGCGTATATCGTTTTCAAGCTGCCGTTTTTCGAGTTGTGCAATGCGTAGATTTTGCTCGGCCTGATCAATACTTTCACGCGTACCGCCACCTGCTTTAAAGAGCCGCTTGGCATTTTCTATGTCAGCGCGTAGGCTACTGATTTTGAGAACCTTGATGGAGTCGTTGATCTTTAGATCATAAAAACTCTTTTCCAACTCCCAACGCAGCTTGACAATACCGTTGCGTTTGAGCTCCAGTTCATCTTTCAGTTTTTCAAAATTCAACTGGGTAAACTCCTTGTCTAATTCCAAAATCTTATCACCGATTTTGACCGAGGCTCCTGCATCAAGGTAGATCTGTTGGATCACAGCCGTTATCGGGCTCGTAATTACGGCTTCAAAATCGGGCAAGATTTCTCCCGAAGAGGTTAGGGTATTTTCCACATTGCCGATCTCGGCCGTGGCTACCCGAATATCTGCTTTATCCACAGAATTGCTGAGGGAAACGCGCAATCCCCATACTGCCCCGACGACGACGAGGGCGACTACTCCAATCCAAAGCCATCGACGGCGGGATTCTTCTTTTTTGCTTTCTTCGGGTAAATCTCTGTCCATTATTGATAAAAAATTGGCTGTATACATAAAATGGCTTCAAGATGCGTGCCATCAAATAAGCTATTGATTATCAATATTTTAATCTATTTATTAAAAACAAAAAGTGTTCAAAATCGAACACTTTGTTTGAAATTGGGAATCGTATAAAATCTTTTATTTACTCGTTTTTAAGTTTCGTTAATTCTTCAATTGTAAACCCTGTAAGGCGGCTTATAATATCAAGTGGAATATTTTCGGCAAGGGCATTGCGAGCTATTTCTATTTTTCCTTCAATCTTACCTTCAAGCTTACCTTCGATCTTACCTTCGATTTTCCCCTCACGCTTTCCTTCAATAAGTCCTATCATCATACCTTCTGTTTTCCCTTTCAATTCTCCTTTTAGCTCTCCTTCTGCGATGGCTGTATCAATTACGTTTTTCAAATCTCTATAATATTTAAGGCTTGCTTCATAACTGTTCCGTTCGTCCGGAGTAAACTTTGCGACTTCTGCAGCATCAAACAACTTTGCAAATATCTTCTCTTGCAGTGCTTTAGGGCGATTGTCCAGATAAGGTAAATGTTTTAAAACATACAACCATTTATCATAGGTGGTTTTCAGCTCATCTTCTGTTTTCGTAAAATGAGGCATTTCCAGATAGATAAATGTCAGTTTATCATAAAATACCCGGCAGTTTTGATCCTTTAACTGTACCTCATGTCTTACTTCTTTTTCAGCACTATCTTCCGTAAATACAAAATCAAGAATTCCAACAGTATATATTTCTGACAATTTAAAATCCCAATCTCCGCGCTTAGCCTGTTCTTGTATAGGAAAAGAAGAATAAAAAATGCTGCGGTCTTTAAAATAGTTTTGCTTGGCTTTTTGCATTTCTACAATAAATCTTTCCCCATTTGTACCAACGCAATACAAATCAAATATGGCTTTTCTATCTATTTCAGTATTTCCAATTTGCTCATTTTTTGCGTACGACAAATCTGCAATTTTGTGGCGGTTAGGAAGTACTACCTGATTTAAAAAATCAATCAACAAATCTTTGTTTAGCTCTGTACCAAAAAGCTTTTTGAAGCCAAAATCGGTAAAAGGATTAACGTATTTCTCTTTTATACTCACAGTCTTATACAGTTTGGAAACAAATTTACGCTTTTGTAGATAAATCGTGTCAGAGTGTTGCTTTTAAAATTGTTAGTAAGCAATAACTCTTCAGGGGCGTTCCCTAAATAAACAATTCAGTATCTTGCAATTACATTTTCGTCGTTAACCAAAGACCGTTCGTCGCCGGGAGCGACAAGATATTTGTGATATATAATTTTTATGTTCAATTTTATGTTACATTCCAACATTTAACCTCCTTTAACATGGCATTATTTAATCTGAAAATCAACGGAAAAACGTATAAAGCCGACGTTGATGCCAATACGCCCTTGCTGTGGGTATTGCGCGACCACCTTGATCTGGTAGGCACAAAATACGGCTGCGGAATGGCAATGTGCGGTGCCTGTACAGTGCACATCAACGGCGAAGCAACACGCTCTTGCGTAATGCCCGTTTCGGCCGTATCAAACGCAAAAATCACTACGGTAGAAGGCCTCTCTGAAACAGGAGCGCACCCTGTACAACAGGCTTGGGAAGAAGTCGATGTTCCTCAATGCGGTTACTGTCAGGCAGGTCAAATGATGACCGCTTCAGCTTTGCTTTCTAAAAATGCTAACCCTTCTGACAAAGAAATAGAAGAAGCGATGGTTGGTAATATCTGTCGCTGCGGAACGTACCATCGTATCCATGATGCGGTGAAATTGGCGGCTGCCAAAATGAAGAAATAATTCTATTCTCGAACCCTTCTAAACACGGACGAGCCGTCCGTACCACATAGCATGAGCACTTTTCAATCCAGAAGAGATTTTTTCAAGAAATCTGCCACGGCGGCAGGTGGGTTGGTTTTGGGATTTGGCTGGTTTTCAACCGAAGCCTTTGAGGCTGGCGTGTTGAACAACATCGTCGCAGACAACCTTGATTTTAACGCTTTTTTAGCCATTGCGCCTTCGGGCATTGTAACCATATATTCGCCCAATCCTGAGATCGGGCAAGGCATCAAGACAGCTTTCCCCATCATTGTGGCCGAAGAATTGGACGCCGATTGGAGCAAAGTGAAGGTCGAGCAGTCTCCGTTGGACACCAAAAAATTTGAACGCCAACTCACCGGAGGAAGCGGCGCCATTCGCCATTCGTGGGAACGCCTGCGTAAAGCCGGCGCCACTGCCCGCGCCATGCTGATGGAAGCCGCTGCCAAAAAATGGAGCGTACCTGTAAGTGAATGCAGCACGAGCAAAGGATTTGTAATGCACAGTTCGGGCAAAAAACTGAGCTACGGTGAATTAGCCACGGATGCCGCTCAAATTGCTCCGCCCAAAGAAGTAAAACTGAAAGACAAAAACAATTTTACGCTGATAGGCACTTCTGTAAAAGGCGTGGACAGCAAAGCCATTTTGACGGGCAAAAACCTGTTTGGTATTGATTACAAACGCGAAGGAATGCTTCATGCCATGATCCAACGCCCGCCGGCCTTTGGTCTGAAACTCAAATCGTTTGATGCCGTAGAAGCCAAAAAAATGCCGGGTATTACAGACGTGGTATCGTTTGGCAATAAAGTTGCCATTGTTGGAAAAACCACGTGGGAAGTAATGCAGGCGCGGAAAGCCGTGAAAATTGAGTGGGAAAAAGACAAAGACCTTGAAAGTTCTGCCGATCATGATCGCATTTTTAAGGAAATGCTTAACAGTACCACCGCAACGGTTCATCGCAAAGATGGAGATATTGAGGCTGCTTTCAAAAACGCTCACAAAGTCATTGAGGCAGAATATCAATGCCCGTTTTTGCCGCACAGCCCAATGGAGCCGATGAACTTCTTTGCGCATTTTAAAGGAGACAGCATCGAATTGGCCGGGCCAAGCCAAACACCGGAAAACGCTCAAAAACAAATTGCCAAAATGCTCAATTTGGCTCCCGAAAAAGTAACGCTTGAGCTAACACGCATGGGCGGAGGATTTGGTCGTCGTCTCAATACCGATTATGCCGTTGAAGCGGCCGAATTATCAAGCATCATCAAAGCACCGGTGAAAGTCACATGGTCACGCGAGGATGATATGACCGGAGGGATTTATCGCCCGGCAGTACGTTATCGTTTTAAAGCTTCCATTGACAAAGCCGGCAATATTACGGGCTACATGCTGCATGGTGCCGGAATGAATGCGGGCAATGCCACGCGTCCTGACAACTTTCCGGTGGGGGCCGTTGAAAATACATTGATGCAATCCAACGATCATAAGTCACCGATCACTACCGGTCCCTGGCGCGCCCCGATTACCAACTTTTTGGCCTACGCTGAGCAGGCATTTCTGGATGAAGTGGCAGTGGCCGGCGGCAAAGACCCGATTCAGTTACGTTTGGAATTGTTGGACAAAGCCCAGAAAAGCCCTGTTGGAAAACTCACGTATGAACCTGATCGCTTCCGTGAAGTGACCAAACTCGTTGCCGAAAAAGCAGGCTGGAACAAGAAGAAAAAAGGTGTTTACCAAGGATTCAGCGTATATTTTTCTCACGCTTCCTATGTGGCACAAATTGCTGAAATGGTCATTGTGAAAGGGAAACCTGTTTTGAAGAAAGTATACGCGGCCGTTGATTGCGGTATTGTCATCAACGAAAGCAGTGCCCAAAATCAGGTATATGGCGCTATTGTAGACGGATTGGGACATTCCATGTATGGAAACCTTACTTTCAAAGACGGCGCTCCACAACAGGAGAATTTCAACAAGTATCGACTGATCCGGTACAATGAAGTCCCCGAAATTGAAGTCCATTTTGTTAAGAACGGCATCGATCCTACCGGACTCGGAGAGCCGGCTTTGCCACCAACGGGCGGAGCTATTGCCAACGCTATTTTTAAAACAACCGGCAAGCGACTCTACAATCAGCCGTTTTCCGAACAAGGTGCTACATTGGGTTAACAGACAGCAAAGAAGACTATTGTCAAACCAACTTTTCCGTCTATTTTTGCGTTCGCTTTTAGGATAGATAATGCTGAATAAAAGCATTATCTATCCCGATTCGAAACATCCAACTCAAAATTATTAGAAATGGCTTCACAGTATGATTTGATAATTATTGGTAGCGGGCCGGGTGGCTACGTAGCCGCTATCCGCGCTTCTCAATTAGGTTTAAAAACCGCCATTGTTGAAAAAGAAAGCCTCGGGGGTATTTGCCTTAACTGGGGCTGTATCCCGACCAAAGCATTGTTGAAAAGCGCTCAGGTATTTCAGTATATCAACCACGCCAAAGATTACGGTATCACCGTAGGCAATGCCGAAGCAGATTTCGGAGCTATTATAAAACGCAGCCGCGATGTAGCCAATGGAATGAGCAAAGGCGTTAACTTCCTGATGAAGAAAAACAAAATCGACATTTTGGAAGGTGCAGGCCGCGTAAAACCCGGTAAAAAAGTAGAAGTTGAAAAAGACGGTAAAAAAACCGAATACACGGCCACCAGTATCATCATTGCCACGGGAGGCCGCGCCCGTCAACTTCCTAATGTGCCCATTGACGGTCAAAAAGTGATTGAATACCGCAAGGCTATGTCGTTGGAAAAACAACCTAAGTCATTGTTGGTCATTGGCTCGGGTGCAATCGGTGTTGAGTTTGCGTACGTGTACGCGAGCATGGGCACCAAAGTAACGATCGTAGAATTTATGCCAAACGTTGTTCCGGTAGAAGATGAAGACATCTCGAAAGAGCTGGCGAAACAATACAAGAAAATGGGTATTGATATCTACCTTAATTCAAGCGTGGAAAAAGTAGATACCGGCGGTGCAGGTTGCGTTTCGACCGTTAAGACTCCTTCGGGCGAAATCAAGATCGAAACCGACGTCGTACTTTCAGCAGCAGGTGTAGTTGCCAATATCGAAAACATCGGTCTTGAAGAAACAGGTATCAAAGTTGAAAAAGGCAAAATCACCACAGATGATTACTACCAAACCAACGTACCGGGTTATTATGCCATTGGCGATGTTACAAAAGGCCAAGCCTTAGCGCACGTAGCTTCCGCAGAAGGAATTATCTGTGTAGAGAAAATCGCAGGTCAGCCGCATGTACATCCGCTCAATTACAACAACATTCCGGGCTGTACCTATTGTACTCCTGAAATTGCTTCGGTAGGATATACCGAAAAGGCCGCCAAGGAAGCCGGTTATGAAATCAAAGTCGGTAAATTTCCATTCTCTGCCTCAGGCAAAGCCAAAGCTGCCGGCGCCCCGGAAGGTTTTGTTAAATTGATTTTTGATGCCAAATACGGCGAATGGCTCGGTGCTCACATGATCGGCACCAACGTAACCGAAATGATTGCCGAAGTGGTAGTTGCCCGTAATTTGGAAACGACCGGTCACGAAATTGTGAAGTCGGTTCACCCCCACCCTACCATGTCGGAAGCGATCATGGAAGCCGCCGCCGCTGCGTATGGCGAGGTGATCCACTTGTAGATTTTTCATATTATTATTGCTTTAACCCGTATCGGTCAATTGCCGATACGGGTTTATTTTTGGATAAATGGAAGCATTATTTATTGCCGGCACGCATTTTTATCCATCTAAATAGGCTGAATTTTAGGATTCAGCCCATTTAATCAATTTTTGTCACAATAGACAAACCATTTATCCGTTTTGGATTGCGTATTTATTTTCCATATGCCATCTTCGCGTCAAATCTCACTAATGCCATGACTCGCGTTCTTAATTACAGTACACTTCTTATCGTTTTTTGTTCGCTGTTTTCGTGTTTCTCCGACGAGAAAAAAGCAACGGTTGCAGCAGGCCCCATTTATACGTTGGTATTTATGGATAAAACCCAGAGCGTCAATGTCAACAAAGCATTTGTAGCTCAGAAATATCAGCAAATATTAAGTGATCTGGTAGAACAAAATATCCGTCAGAAAGGCGATAAACTGGAAGTTTATTTTATCCACGAAAACACCCAAAAAGCGCGGGCGTTATCGCTTACCTGTCGCACCGAAGTAGAAGACATCAGCCACATGAACGCGACCGACCGCGAAGCAGCTCAAACCACTGCCGATATGACGCTTCAACGCGAACGCATGATATTCCTACGGCAATTAATGGCTAAGTTGGGCATTCAGAACGTTGGAACGTCTCAACGCTACACCGATATATGGGCGAGCTTACCCGTTATTAACAAAGCAACCGAAACCGGCGCCGAAGTGAAGGTCTATTATTTAAGTGATATGATCGAAAGCATGAAAGGTGCCAATCGCCGTGATTTCCACTCAAACCCTCCTCAAGATAATGCTCAGGCCGAAGAATGGGCCAAAGCAGACGCAAAGCAGATGCAAAGATATGCGCTTAACGCCGCCGAAATAAAGGTTGCACTGCCCTTCGAACCTACAAGCAGTACTAGAGAAAACAACCCTAATGTATCTCAATATTGGAGTACATTGCTGCAGGAATTGGGTGCAGGTACGGTAGATGAATTATAGTTTTTATCAGGGAATGAAAGGAATACGAGTAGGCGTTTTTTGGCGATATTGCTCGTATCGTTCACCGAAAAAAGAAAGGAGAATATTTTCTTCAAAAGGAATTCTCTGACTGAAATAGCGCCAACCTACCAATACAAACAACACAAAAGAAACAGGATTTTTCAGCAAGACTTGCGTGGCAGGTGCCCAAATAAACCATCCCAAATAGGCAGGATGTCTAATCCATTTGTAAATTCCGGTGGTAATCAATTGGTGAAAGGCGTTTTTTTCAGTACGTATCTCGTGTGAAAAAGCTCTCCCTGCGGTAATGATAGCTACTTTACGAAGCGTCTCCCCTATTGCCACAAATATCAATCCAATAAGCACATAACAGGGATAATTTTCCGCCTTCCATTCGGGAAACAGGTAGGATTCCACCCAAAACTCCGTCAGGCTAAAAAGCAGCGCAATTACGTAAGGCACCGAAAACAGCAGCGAACGAACCGAAAGCTCCTGAGGATTGTAACGTGCCGTTAAGCCGTATTCGCTCAGGTGAAAAAAAATCAACACTCCTGCATAAACAGCAAAACCGCCGGTGAGTCCTATCATCTTATCAGGAAATAATCGTTTTATGTTCTTCAATAACCTTTTTTCGACTCAACACATTTTCGATACGGTAGTAAATCAATTTTTGATAACCGGGCAGTTTTACGGTCTTGGCAAGCAGATCAGCTTCCCTAAACGCCTCGACTGCTTCATCAAGAAGTGTTTCTCCCAAACCTGACGCGTAGAGCAATGTATGTAACTCTTCATAGCCATAGTCATCTGCTTCTATGCCAATCTCTTTTAAGGAATCTTTCAAGCGCCAATAGGCATAATTCGTGATGCCCAACGACATATCTTCCGCCATTCCCATCACTTCATTCGGGAGATTATAACCTTTACAAAACAACTGTAAAGACGCTTCAATAGTGGCGTATTGAACCGGTTGGGTTTGGCCCGTCAGAAAAAACAGTGCATCGAGCGGCACATACAACATTGCGTATTTATGTTCTAACAAATGCAGATAGCCTGTTTCCGTAAGTGGTTCAGAAATATCCTTACTGAGGATAAGCTCATGATAATGTTTTTCAACCCGTTTATAATACGTTTCCCAAAAAGGATGTTGTAATTCAAACAGGTGACTCAAAATTCGTTGGCTCTCAAGCATCAGCAATTGCCCCTGATACGCTTTAGTTATCCTCTCTGTACCTTGTACCTGTTCATCCAAAACTGTATCAAGCTGATAAATTCCCAAAGAGCCAAGGTAACAGGCCGCATTCAATCGTAATTCCTGCCAAGACGAAAGTCCGGGAAAAGCGGGGGCAAAAACAGACCCCAAGGTGAGAAAAAGTTTTTGATCGTGCTTAAATTGTTCAGCAGAAAAAAAGGCCTTCCTGACCGTTTCAGGTAACGGGAGATTTTGCAGAAAAGAAAGAAGGCTTTCCATACCGATAAGCAGGAATGAGGTGAAGCAAAAAGATAACAAAGACGACCTTTAACGTAAAAGCCATCTTTGTTATGGTATTTCTAAAAAATTAGCAAGTGCCACCTAAAAGGAAACCGGTTGTTCTTTTTTTCGTTAATTCTTTTTGAATTTTAGCAAGTGGAAGTTTCGATGCAGCGGCAAGGAGTTGTTCTTTTGTCATTTTTCGTAACTGTTGATATTGTTCACCTACTCTCTTCAAGGTTTTCGGTATTCCCTTTTTGAATTAAAGGAAATACACCTTGAATTCGATTACTAATATACTTTTAGCAACTACCGGTTTTTGAAAAATGTAAATGAACGTTAAAAATATGTAGGCATACGACGTAAAACAGTAAGCGAACGAAGAATCTTTTAGTTAAATAATTTTCGCCAGCCCCAAAGAAGCAAGACCAACAAAACGGCAAAAATCACCAGAACATATTCAAACTTGAGGTAACACATGACAACAATGTGTGTGCGGTCCACGATCCACATAATGGCAATGACCGCAAAAATCATTAACACTAAGCCACTTAACTTTTGAAAACCGGGAATGTAATCAAACGAAACAACATTCCGACGGATAAGCCATAAGGTAAGCAGCATCGAAAAGAAAGGAAGGATTTGCGTATAAATATTGAAATCAAAAATGCTGCGGCGTTCAAACAAAAAGAGATAGATGTTGAGCGCCACGGCAAAAATCCCCGGTACACAGACCAAATAGATCAAAAAAGCGTAGAAGTAATTCCAAGGCGGCAGGTGTCCTTCATTTTTACCCAGAAAATTTGCCAACAATGCCGCCAAAGGCAGCAAGGCAAAATAAATAAGCACCCAATCCGGACGCTCACCTACACGATCAAAGAATTGTTGTAAAGTCATTGTTTAGGAGTCAGAAGGCTGGAGTAAGGAGTGAGGTTATGAGTTTTGCGTTCTCATTTCTCACTCCTTCATTCTCACTACTGATTAAAAAATATCGGTGATCCCACCACCCGCATTTTTCTGCTCAGGGGTAAGTTTGTAATTCGGGTTAGAGACGCGGTTAGGATCACTAACTTCAAACTCTCCTCCTTTAATTTGATTGGCAAACGTTTCAAGACGAGCATACGCGCGTTCGTCGGTCGGATTGAAATCTTTTACAATGCTATCCAAATCACGGATGTTGGCTTGCGTATTCGCAATATCGCTGGCAATTTGACCCGAAATCACTTCCAACGCATAATCCAGCTGCCAATCTTGGTTTTGTCCCAGTACATTACGAGCGCGAGTGGTTGCATTGTTAGCAGCAGCCATTGCGCGTGACTCGGTTTTCAACAGGTTAATACTGGTCGCAAAATCCTTCAATTTCTCGTCGAAAGCGTGGCCGTAACCGACCAGTTTACGATCCAATTTTGCAAACACATTGGCTCGTGAACCAAAGGTATCTACCAATCTCCGGTAGGTTTCCGCTTCCGAAACCGATCTGTTTCCGTCACCGATGGCGGCGTTAAGCTTTCCTTCCAATTCCACAAAATCATCGGTTTCGCGAGCAGCATCACCGCCTTTTTCGAGCATTTTGTCCAGTTTAGCTTTCAGTATTTTAGCTTCTTCCTGACAGTAAACTACTTTTTGGCTTGCATCTTTGGCCAGTTTCTCTGCTTTCACAGCTTCCTGCTTCATCTGAATCTTACAGGCGTTTATTTCTGCTTTGACAGTTTCAAATTCGCGGCGAGAATCTTTCATCTTTCCAAGTTGGTCGTCCAGTTCAGCAAAAGGATCAACTTTGATCAGGAATTTATGCAATCCTTTTACAATACGTCGGAATACTTTGAAAATAAAAGGTGCCAACATAATTCCGAAAAGTACGGTTCCGACCACCACCAATGCGGCCAACGCCTTTGTAAAAGCCGCCACAATAACGGGCAAAACGAACATAAAGAAACCATACAGGAGGCCCAATATGAGAATAAGACCCACAAACCAGGCAATGGATTTCTCTCCTTTTTTCCAATTGGCCATATTTTGAGGCAGGACTTTCAATTTGTTTTCGCCGCCTTCCAAATGTTTCAGAATCGGCAAATCAGAGAGTTTGGTTAAAGCTTGATTGTTTTCCATGAGAACAATAGTGTTTATAATGCTTTTAGAAAAAGTTATTTGAGTTTAAAATCTCCTTTATACGTATCATACACAGCGGTGTTGATCCAATAGGCATCGCGTGTAAAGTAAAACGTTTTGCGTTCGGGATTACCAATTTCTTTTGCGGCTTGCAATACTAATGAAATCCCGGCCAAACATGCATCTCTATTATATACTTTTTTGGTGGCTTTATCAAGGTCCCGCACCATGAGTTCTTTCAACTTTGCATCTTTGATCGAGTCATATTTACGCGTTTCAAATTCTGCCCATCCATCAGCCGTTTGTAGCATATTGTAGAAATTGAGCAGGTCATCGTATTTGTACTCAATGATTTCTTCCTGTACTTTCTCGGGAGTCAACCACGTAATGAATTGATAAGAAACCCCGCCCGTTGTATAAACAATGTTACGAGAAGCAGAACGAATCTCAGGATTATCATTCAACGACGAACGTATAAGCGGCGCGATGGAATCTTCTACCATGCTTTTAAGGTCTTTTGCATAGGTTTCAAAAGAACTTGTACGCTTCTGGATTCTTTCCGAAAGGCGACGTGCGCCAAATTCAATATTATACGATTTAAAGGTATAACGTTCACGTCCGTCGGCTCCAATGTACTTTTGCAAAATACCGCCTTTTGTATTGCCACCTCCAATGTCAACCAAAATGGCTGAATCAAAATCCTCACGCGCTAAACCTGCACGCGCACCGTACGTAGCTTCAACTTTGGCGGGCATGTTAATGTTGATACGCATGTTTAAATTTTTTTGCGCCAACGCATCTAAGTCCGCAATGTTAGGTGCAATGTTCACCCCCGAAGAAGCGTAAATAATGAAGTCCTGATTGCTTAATTTATAGGCTGATTTTGCATCTTCCATCATTTCCTGCACAAAGGCAATTGCTTCCTGAATATCGGCAGGGCGAAGTTTACCGCCGTTGGTCTCCATTCCTTTCACCAACCCAACGGTTTCCTGACGGTCGTAAACCAGTTTGTAACGCAGTTTGGAATTTTGAAAATAAAAGCCAATGACTGATAGTTTAACACCCTGAGAACCAATATCAAATCCACCCCGATAGCCTACATATTTGGGCGTTTGCGCCATGGTTCCAAGCGTCACTGTAAGAAAAGCAACGGTCAGGAGGAGCCATTTATTTAACTGTTTTTTCATATTTTTTCGATTTACGCGATGAATCACTAATTGGTATCAATTAAATATCCACTTCTACGTCTTCGTTGTTTTTCGTTTTCTTTTTGGGCTTGGCAGGAGTTGACTCCGATTTAGCCGACGTTGATTTTTTTACGACCGATTTTGTTTTCAGCTTTTTGATCGCCGCTGCTTTTTCAACGTGCTCCTTTGTTTTCACAGGAGCTTCATCCACTGCGGTTTCTACCTTTTCCGATTTAGCCGATGTATTTATATCCGACGCCACAGAATCAGTCATTACCGTTGTACTTGTATTGTCGGAGGCAATTGAGTCTGAAAGCGTTGCTGATTTAGTAGTTGCAGCATCTTCTTTACCGCTGTTGAAAATGTACCAGGCTGAGCCTCCCAGTACTGCAATAACGATTAAAAAAATCAGGACTTTAGAAACTGTAGTCAGTTGTGACCAAAAACCGCGTTCTTGTTGAGGTTCCATGTTGGTTAATGATTGTTAATAGTGATTAATTGATTACAAAGATGAAAATTGTAACTACGTGCAAGTTAGAGAAATCCTTTGAGTCAAAAGGGCAGGACTTAGTTATCGGCCTTTGACATTGAAGTATGTTGAAAATCAAGTTTCTACATTGGTAGGATTGCTTTCGGAGATTTGATGCATCAAAGGTAGAGGGTTCTTTGAGATCGTTTTACAGTATTATTATGAATGGTTAGGTGGCTTTAAGAAGTGTAAATTTTAATTAAGATTGGCAACCTTTCTCAAATTTAAAAAATTCCCGAACAATCTCGTACCCTTTGCAGGCGTTAATCGGTCATTATATTCATATTATAACTCTATTAA
Source organism: Runella sp. (assembly GCF_965279615.1). Lineage (NCBI taxonomy): Bacteria > Pseudomonadati > Bacteroidota > Cytophagia > Cytophagales > Spirosomataceae > Runella > Runella sp. The sequence continues at coordinate 3,850,723 of NZ_OZ257252.1, forward strand.
CAACCATGAAAAAGGTAATTTTTGTACTGGCATTTTTTTGCGCATTACAGGCAACGGCACAGTTCAATCGCAAATTGATCTTTATCGGTATCAGAGGTGGTGCCAATTTTTCCAAGTTAGAGACGCAAGACCTCAGCATATCGCGCCCAGGGGCATCAACAATGGATTTTTTTAAAACTAATTCTACCAACAGAACAGGATATGTCATAGGCGCCTATGCCCGCATTGGACGGAAGATATTCATTCAACCCGAAGTTCTTTTATCATCAAAGGGCGGTACGTTTGAAATTCTTAAAAACGGCAGTACTACGCCCGTCAATGTGAATGTTAAATTCAGTCAGATTGATATTCCGGTTTTAATAGGACTGAAAGTTGGCCCCTTACGACTTAATGCCGGCCCGATGGCTTCACTTAACATAGCACAGGGCAGCCAACTGGGCGATGCGCTCAAAATGTACACAAGCCAAAACGTCAATAAAACCATTGAGCAGGCCACGTTTGGCTTTCAGGCGGGCGTAGGCTTAGATATTCGCTCTTTCAATCTTGATCTTCGCTACGAAAGTGGTTTTTCAAATATTTCTCAGTTTGATCTGCAAAGCAATGCGCAGTTTAACAGCAAAGTATCGCTTTGGCAGTTGACCGCCGGTTTTGTACTGTTCTAAAAAATAAACAAGCCGCTCCGATATCGGAGCGGCTGTATTACCAATTAACCCACTAAAATATAGTATTCTCAAGACTATGCACAATTGACGATCGGTGTGAGTACTTCACACACCTCACGGATACGGCGGCGTGAGATGGCTATCTCTCTTCCCCCGCGTAATTTAAGTGAACGCTCATACTCACAAAATTCCTGCAAGTATTTCAAATTGATGATCCACGATTTGTGTACCCGCAAAAACATCTGCTCATCCAGAATTGCCGCATAGCTTTTCAATGTTTTTGACACTAAATATCTTTTGCCATCATTGGTATAAAGAAACGTATAATTGCCACATCCTTCCATGCACATCAACTGATCTGTTTGAATTACTACCTGATGATTCCCGTTTGGAATAATGATGCTGTGTATCGCCGTAGTGCTGACCGCCTTTTCAGAAAGGAAACTATTGAATAAAGGTTGCGTATTCATGATCGTGTTGATTTATTGTGATTAAGAAGTAGTAGGGACGTCGAATCGACATGACAAACGTACTACAAAAAAAATCGCCAAAAAAACACGTAAAAATACCTACAAGCTTATAATTATTTGATTATTAAATACTTACAACAAGACTTGGCAAACGAAATCAGTACTACCACTTGATAAAACACGTAGAAATACGTATAACAAAAAACCCCTTTTGCAAGTCTGCAAAAGGGGTTTTTGTACTTATAAACTTTGCAGTTATTCTTTAGGAGCCAGTGAACCGGACAATTTAGCTTTATTTGCCAATTTCACAATCAGGTAAATTACCCACATGGTCATTAAGAATTGAATAATTACGTTCAAGAAACTTCCGTAACGAACGGCTACTTCGGCTACACCTGCCGCCGGATCAGCCGCTTTTAAAACTACTTTAAGAGCCGAGAAATCAACTCCACCAACCGCAAGCCCCAAAATAGGGTTAATAATATCATCCATAAAAGCAGCTACTACTTTTCCAAAAGCAGCACCAATAAGAACCCCAACTGACAAGTCAAGAACGTTTCCTTGCGCAATAAATGTTTTAAATTCTTTAAGCATAATAAAATAGGGTTAGAGATTTTAAGAACAAATAAGAGTGAATATAGGGATAATAGTAAGAAAGTCAACTACCAACTATACAAAAATCCAAAGTTGATCGATTGTGCCAGCTGCATTTTTGCTACTTGGTCTTGATCATAAATAGCGATCAGGCCCAGATTAACATTGAAATATTTGGCAAATTTGGCCGTTAGCTGCGCATCCAAACGATTGTCAATGGCTTTCAGATCCTTTGTGCTTGCAAACCCCTGATATCGCCATTTAAAGTTGACATCTTTGGCTATATCTTTATCAAAGTTCATCACAAGTTGCATAAGCGCAATCTCATTTCGGACAGACTTTCCGCGTTCAACACCGTAATTAGAGAATTTATATTCAGGAGTCAGAAGGTCTATGGACTTGTACAGGTTTTTATTGCCTAAGATGGTTTGCCGAACCGCTCCCGGCGAAAATTGCATATTGAAGAATTTGGTGGGCTTCCATTCTAAACCAATAGCTTCCGTCAAATACGCCGGCGTAAAAAAAGCAGAAATGAATGGCGCACGTTCATCCTTATAGTCGCGACCATTGGAAATCTGTGAAAGAAAGTTAAGAGTACCAATGAAATACCATTTTGAATCGGCGTGCAGTTGTCGTCCGTATTTAGTATCAAAAAACAAACGATCTATACTTTTTCGAAAATCATCTTCTTTATTCTTAATGGCTCCCAGCTGAAACTGAAAATCATTCACCCAGTTATCCAATCCTTTGGTGTATTCACCTTTAGAATTTAGGTAAACTCCAAAAGCAATGTTATTTATTCCACCTCCCTGCCAACTGTTACTGAATGTTCCCTGACTAAGGTTAAGGCCAAATTTTGAGGCTTTCTTCCAATAACTTGTATCTTTTACTGCTTCTTCCTGTGCTGAAGCACTAAAAGAAAATATACATAGAAAGCACAACGAAATAACAAAACAGGGAAATCCGGTTTTCATAGCTTAAAAAAAATAAGTTTGCAAAAAATTTATTCGTTTTCAAATACTTCCACTTTTTTCGATTGAAGTGTTTGGAGCGGAAATATTGTTTTCGTTTCGCCGGTTTGGAGCGTCAATGTAGTGCTATCAAGGCCTGTAATGATTCCTTTTGTTTCATCTACCTTTATGGTCTGGCCTTCACGATAACGATTTTTGGTATAAAACGAAGATAGGATATTGGCCAGAACATCACGAGAAGCAAATCCATATCCTACCGCAAAGGCAAATATGATTCCTCCGATGAGCAAATTAAAACTGGATTCCAATAACTCGGTATTAATACCTGCCTGACCCAAAGCGCTTATAAGGGTTATGATTACAAAAAAGGCGAAAACTATATTGCCGATTAATTTAGCAGAAGGAACATTAAAGGATTTACAAATAGAAGTCACTGCATTTTTAATGGCCTCTGCCACAAGTACGCCAATTTGAAGCATGATTGCTGCTACAATAAGTTGTGGCACAAAATTGACTAATTTTTCAACCAGACTTGTAATTGCCCCTATGCCCAATGTTTTAGTAGCATCCGTCACAAAACCAAGCATTATGAAATAATACAGAACTTTGGATACGATTTGGCTTAACTTAATTTCAGTTTGCAGTTGTTTTACAATACTTATTTCATTGAGTTTATCCCCAATTTTGTCGAAACCTACCCGTTCTAATATTTTTTTAGTGACAATTGCTAATATCTTGGCTACAGCATATCCAATAAATAATATAAAAAAAGCGAAAATAAATCGTGGTACAAATTCAGCAAACTGATTGATCAGCTTTGTTAAAGTGCTGATCAATACTTCTTTTAAATTAGGCAATTCTTTCATCAGTAAAGGTTTTATTTTGATTCGTCGTTTGGCTTATCAGGGTTAATCATGACTTCTGCTGCACTAAAGAAATGGCTGACAAACAGTGTAACAATTTCAAATGTATTACGCAGTGTATCTATTTCTGAAACCAACGCTTTTTTCAGCGATTCAGGCACTTTATCATCGGGATCAATATCAAAAAAACTGTTATTCATAATTGTTGAGAACCTAAACAGGTTTAGTGTTTTGCCCACCATTTGAGTAAAATAAGTACTTTACTTACTAATAGTGTAGTAAATAGCAAACTTTCCGCATATTTCTTACGCAATTTCTCACGTGTCCGTTTAAGTCTCATTTTGACAGCACTTTCAGTGAGGCCAAAGGTATCTGCTATATCTTTAATGCTAAATTCATCCTGATACTTCATCAGGACAATGGTGCGCTCTTCATGAGATAGCCCGCCGAGTACTTCACGAAGACGTTTTGCATCCATTTCCATTTCGTTGATATCATCCGAGTCATCAATTAAATCAATGCCTTCCGTCAATTCATCCTCTGCAAGTTTCCTTGTAGTTCTCAATTGATCCATACAATAATTGTACGTAATTGAGAATAGCCATGTCGAAAATTTAGAATTTTCTTTAAATGACCCTACCCGTACAATCAGCTTTAAGAAAATATCATGGGTAAAGTCTTCTGCTTTCGCCTGATCTTTTACAAACGAAAGGCATTTACGATATACCTTATCGGCATAGCGGTCATATAGTTCTTCAAAGAAAGGGTTACGTTGGGTATCAACGTATAAACGCACCAACTGCTCGTCAGTATAGTTTTTCATTCCAATCGAGTGTACGCTCATTATGACGCAGGAAGGGGGGCTTAGTAACAAAATGAGAAGAAAAATTTGTAATTTTTACCTGATTTTGCATTAAAAATAATGAGATAAGTCATTATGAGATAAAAATAAGGCTTTTGCACTAATATTATTTAATTTCAACCGTTTTCGGGTGATAATCAGCAGGAAAAAGACACAAAAAGCCCCGAAAATTACTCCGGGGCTTTCAAAAACTATGACTTTTTAATTATGCACCAATTGCTATGTGCTTAAAGGTTGTCACGGTCAATCCTTTTTGCGTTTTATCAAGCAATTGAGAAATGGTTAAAGAACCGTCTTTGATGAATTCCTGATTCAACAAAGTGCTTTCTTTGTAAAATTTGTTCAAACGACCCAGAGCAATTTTTTCAAGCATTGCTTCTGCTTTGCCTTCATTGCGGGCAAGTTCTTTACCAACTTCGATCTCACGCTCAATGACCGCAGCATCTACGTCACCTTTATCAACCGCAATCGGTTTCATGGCAGCAACCTGCATTGCAATGTCACGGCCAACTTCTGAAAGATCCGCACCATTTACGCCCGTAAAAGCAACCAATACGCCACGTTTATTATTAGAGTGAACGTAAGAACTTACTACGTCTGCCGATACGTTTTCGTAGGCGATCAGTTCAAGTTTTTCACCAATTTTACCGATAAGCTCAGTAATATGCTCAGCAAGCGTACGACCGTCAGCTTGAGAAGTAGCAAGCAACGCTTCTTTATCAGGAGCATTTCCGGCCACTGCCTGGCTCATGATATTGGTTGCCATATTTTGGAAACTTTCTACTTTGGATACCGGTTCTGTTTCGCAGGCCAAACCTACGATTTTACCGTTAGTACCATCCGGACTAACGTGTACCAAGACAATGCCTTCAGAAACTACGTTGTCGGCACGTTTAGCGGCCACTTTCTGGCCTTGTTTACGAAGAATGTCAACTGCCTGCTCAAAATCACCATCGGCTTCGGTAAGGGCTTTTTTACAATCCATCATACCTGCACCGGTCATTTGACGAAGCTTGTTAACATCTGCTGCTGTGATAGCCATTTGCTTAAATTTTTGATTTTAGTAATGAGTAATGTATCTAATGCATTGAGTGGCAACAAAATAAGTAAATGGTAAAATTACGTAATCCCCTCTACTTTGTACTCAATACTTACTTTATGAAATCGTTAAACGGAATAGCCCATAGCTTATAGAAGGCTACGGGCTATCCGATTGGACGGCTGTGCCGACCGCCGCCGAAGCGGAATTATATAGTCGAAGGTTTTTATTCTTCGGTTTCTGACTCAATAGCGGCTTTTGGCGCTTCTACTACTACATCACCACTTTCATCTCCTGCACGTTTTGCATCTTCTTCCTCTGCTAAACGCGCATCATCACGCTCCTGCTTGCGTTCCAATAAGCCTTCCTCAATTGCTTTTCCGATCGCTAGTGTAATCAACGAAATTGATTTGTACGCATCATCATTGGCAGGGATCACGTAATCTACCTCGTTAGGGTTAGAGTTAGTATCACACATGGCAATGACTGGAATGTTCAGACGTTTTGCTTCGGCAACGGCGATGTGCTCGCGTTTTACATCCACAATAAACAAAGCAGCAGGCAAACGGGTCAAGTCAGATACACCACCCAACAAACGCTCCAATTTATCCTTCTCACGACCTTTGATAAGACGCTCACGTTTTGCGATGTTGCTTGCAGTAGACTCGTCGCTAAGCATTTTGTCCAAACTCTGCATTTTTTTCAATGACTTACGAATAGTGGCGAAGTTGGTCAACATACCACCCAACCAACGTTCCGTTACGAATGGCATCTTCAAACGACGCGCTTCTTCCGATACGATTTCCTGGGCTTGTTTTTTGGTAGCGACAAACATCACTTTACGTCCTGAACGTACTACGCTTTTAACATAGTGACATGCCTCATCCAATGAAGCAATGGTTTTGTTAAGGTCGATGATATGGATTCCGTTTTTCTCCATGAAAATGTATGGAGCCATCCGGGGATCCCACTTACGGGTCAAGTGACCAAAATGTACGCCTGCATCCAACAGGTCTTTATACTCTAATTGTGCCATTTTTTTGTTTTGATAAATGTTTTGAAATTAATCCTCACCAACGGAGGATCTTAAAAGTGTGCAGCACCACACATCGGACACGATAAGCGCGGCCTGGACGTATATGTCAGTTAATCATTATCAGCAGGCATGCAGGAAAAAGTCCCAAAGAATACCGAACTGACAGTGACCAACAATGATATTAACGTTTAGAGAACTGGAACCGACGACGAGCTTTGGCGCGACCGTATTTTTTACGTTCAACCATACGTGCATCACGCGTCAGGAATCCTTCTTTTTTCAATGCAGGACGAAAGTCGCCGTTGATTTCACACAAGGCACGGGCAATTGCCATACGAGTGGCTTCTGCCTGACCTCTGATACCACCTCCGCGAACATTTACTTTAATGTCGTAGCTTGCTGCTACATTAACGGTGGTCAACGGTTGCTTCAAAATGATTTGAAGTGTTTCAACAGGGAAATACTCAGCAAACTCACGGCCATTGACCTTGATGTTGCCTTGCCCGGCTGATACATATACACGAGCCACTGAAGTTTTTCTTCTACCTACTGTGTTAGTAACTTCCATTTTTTTATTTTTAGTGGTTAAAAGTCAGCGTGCTAACTCTTAACGAACTCGTTTTTTAAAACTTGATCTCTTTAGGTTGTTGAGCCGAATGCGGATGCTCTCCACCTGCATATACATACAGGTTAGTAAACATACGACGTCCCAAACGGTTCTTAGGAAGCATCCCTTTCACGGCCATCTCAACGACGCGGTGTGGGTGTTTGTCCAAGATCTCACGAGGAGTAGCGAAACGCTGTCCACCCGGATGTCCTGTGTGGCGAACGTATTCTTTGTCGGTCATTTTCTTGCCTGTCAAACGAATTTTGTCGGCGTTGATGACAATCACATTGTCTCCGCAATCTACGTGCGGGGTAAAATAAGGCTTGTGCTTTCCACGCAAAATTTTGGCAATTTGGCTAGCCAAACGACCTAAAATTTCGCCGTTAGCATCGACCACTATCCAGTCCTTTTGGACGGTAGCGGAGTTAGCCGATACGGTTTTGTAACTGAGTGTATCCACTTTAGTTATTACTTTTTTCGTTGAAAATCAATTAATTAACTATATAAACGGGCATTTTGAGGCGAAAATCGGACTGCAAATATAGCGGTTTGGTTTTTGAATCACAAAATGATTCTGAAAATTAAATTATTAGTGATTTATTCTTTATTCTTGCAGTGGCAGAGCAGTGTCCTATTGAAGAGGCATTTACTGCCCGAAACGTATAACTCGCACCAGTACATTGAAAATTATTTTTATATGCCTCAATTCGATTTTTTAGTGATTGGCTCCGGCATCGCCGGCTTGAGCTATGCAGCCAAATTGGCCCGGCATTTTGATGCGCAAAACGAAAAAGTTTCCATTGCGGTCATCACCAAAGTACAAGCCGAAGAAACCAACACAAAGTACGCTCAGGGCGGTATTGCGGCCGTGTGGGCAGAAGAAGATTCTTTCGAAAAACACATCGACGATACGATGGTGGCGGGCGGTGGAATCAGCAAACGCAACATCGTAGAAATTGTGGTCAAAGAAGCCCCGGAACGTATCATGGAGTTGATTTCGTACGGCACTCGGTTTGATAAAGAAGCCGACGGCGAGTATGATCTCGCCAAAGAAGGAGGACATTCTGATCACCGTATTTTGCACTTCAAAGATGCAACCGGTGCCGAAATTGAACGAGCATTGCTAAGTGAAGTAAAGAGTCATGCTTCCATTCAGATTTTTACGCATTATTTCGCCGTTGATCTGATCACCCAACACCATTTGGGTGAAACCGTCTATCGTCACCGCGATGACATTAAATGCTTCGGTGCATATGTTTTGAACACAAAAACGGGAGAAGTTGAGAAATTTTTGGCGAAAACCACGATGTTGGCAACGGGTGGAATCGGCAATATTTACCAAAACACCACCAATCCGCGCATTGCTACCGGCGACGGAATAGCGATGGCCTACCGTGCCAAAGGCGTTTGCGACAATATGGAGTTTATCCAGTTTCACCCTACGGCGCTTTATCAACCCGGCAAAAAACCTAATTTCCTTATTTCAGAAGCCGTGAGAGGGTTTGGCGGAATTTTGCGGAATAAAAAAGGAGATACGTTTATGGAGCATTACGACCCGCGCCTGTCACTTGCTCCGCGTGATATTGTGGCACGTTCCATTGACTCCGAAATGAAAAAATACGGTGACGAACACGTTTACATTGACGTTACCCATTGCGATTACGAGAAATTTATCGAACATTTCCCCAATATCACCGCTTATTGTCGCGACAATCTGGGCATCGACATTCGTAAAGATTACATTCCCGTTGTTCCTGCTCAACATTACATGTGCGGCGGGATCAAGGTCAATGAGTTTGGGCAAACCAATATTTTCTACCTCTATGCCACGGGCGAATGTGCCTGTACAGGCCTACACGGCGCCAACCGTTTAGCATCCAATTCGCTGCTTGAAGCGGTAGTATTTGCGCATCGGGCATTCGAGAAAACAATCGAAAACCTAACGGGTGCACTTATCCCGGACAATATTCCTGAATGGAACGACGAAGGAACCACACATCCGGAAGAAGCGATTTTGGTCACCGAAATGACGAAAGAATTAGAAGCCATCATGTCAAATTACGTCGGGATTGTGCGAACCAATCGTCGTCTGAAGCGTGCGCATGATCGCGTAGAGCTTATTTTTAAAGAGCACGAAGAATTGTATTGGCAGTCAAAAGTGTCGGTTCCGATCATGGAACTTCGCAACATGATCAATGTTTCGTATTTGGTGCTCAAAATGGCGATGGCGCGACGTGAGAATGTAGGCCTTCACTTCAATTTGGATAATGTAAAAAAGTAAATAGCGCGAATTGTAAATTCGCATCAGAGTCAGGCAGGATTTAAAATCCTGCCTGGCTCAAAATCCTGCCCGGCTTTGTTACAAATTCTCCCCGGCTTGAAGTAAAATATAACGTTGCCGAAACGTAGAATTTGATATTTTTGGGTGTTTGTTGATAAACACCCTTTTTTTATTATTACTAAACCCGTTTTATGAAAAAACCTTCTGATTTTCGCCTCATGGTATGGGGTTCTACGGCTGCTTTTTGTGCCTATGCCTGTATGTATGCTTTTCGGAGAGGAATCACGGCAGCCACATTTGACGGAATGGTTTTTTGGGGAGTCAATTATAAAATTTGGTTGATCACGCTGCAAGTACTGGGCTACGCCTTCTCAAAACTCATTGGTATTAAGGTAGTTTCAGAAATGAAACCTGCCCAACGCGCCCTTTATTTATTATCTTTTGTGGGTTTCGCTGAATTGGCATTGTTAGGTTTTGCCTTGGTCCCGGCTCCTTACAATATTCCTTTTTTATTCCTGAACGGTCTGCCGTTGGGTATGGTGTACGGTACGGTGTTAGGCTTTTTGGAAGGCCGGCGCCAAACGGATGCGCTGGTCGCCGGGCTTACCGCTTCTTTCATTTTTGCGTCAGGATTTGTGAAAACCATTGGCAAAACGCTGCTTAATAATGGGGTTTCAGAGTTTTGGATGCCGTTTACTACCGGGCTTTTATTTGCTTTGCCGTTATTATTGGCAGTTTGGGCATTGGCTAAATTGCCCGCCCCGACAGCCGAAGACCGCGCCGAACGTACCGAACGTGCCCCCATGAATGCCGCCGACCGCAGTCGCTTTATTCAAACATTTTCGGTTGGGCTGATCACCCTGATCGTTTCCTACGTTTTCCTGACAGCCTTCCGTGATTTCAGGGATAATTTCGCGCCCGAAATATTGAAATTGGCAGGGGTAGATAATCCGTTGATCTTTACCCAAACCGAAACCTTTGTCTCCGTATTTATTTTGCTGTTGATGGCTACCTTACGTTGGGTAAAGGACAATTGGAGAGCATTTTATCTTATTAACCTTTTATTGATCGCCGGAGGAATTACGGTAGGAGTCAGTACGTGGATGTTTCAGCAGGGAATGCTGTCGCCGGGAGTGTGGTTTACGCTGACGGGTGTGGGATTGTATCTCGCTTATGTACCCTGCAACGGCCTTTATTTTGAGCGGTTTGTGGCTTCATTTAAATACGTCAGCACAGTAAGTTTTGTGGTAACGTTGGCCGATTGGTGGGGGTATCTGGGAACGGTGATAGTATTGCTCTACAAAAACTTCGGCCAACCCAACATCAGTTTTCTGGATTTCTTTATTTACGGTGCTTATATTTTGGCGGTGGTGTACGTGGTGTTGGTGGTGGTTTCGTTTGGATTCTTTAAGCGGAAGTACGAAACAATGAAACCTGAGATTGCCCATTAAACACTAAAGCCGGAAGATTAAAAAATCAACTTCCGGCTTTAGTGTTTTTATTATTTTTTCCTTACTCCTTCGACAAAAACGCCTCGATCTGCTCCGACGTCAGGTAGACTTTGCCTGAGCGGGTTTTGAGATGCTCACGGAATGCGGTTTTAATCGGCTCTGACCACTTCATATCAATTTCTCCGGGCGTAAATTTATTTTCGCGGAGCATTTTATGGCCAAACTCGTCTTGCAGCGCAATAAATTCAGCACGGTTCACTACTTTTTCGGCCAAATGCGCCGGGATGAAAATAACACCTTCGGGTTTGCCCAAAACTAAATCTCCCGGCAATACTGACGCCCGACCGATGCGAATGGGGCAATTGATACAAGTCATGGTCATGTCTTTGATGGCCGAGGGATCGTAGCCGCGCGTAAAGCCGACAAACCCGTCAATGGCGCTTAATCCTTCCAAGTCGCGCACACTGCCGTCAAACACGATGCCCGTTTTGGATTTAGCGTAGATGGAGTTACCGAGGTTATCGCCGATGAGGGTTCCGTCCACGATTTTTCCGAAACCGTCGGCTACATACACGTCATTGATTTGAAGGGCATCAATCGGCCAGGAATTGGAGGCTCCTTTTCGCCCTTCAGCTTTACCTTTTTCTTTGATGGGTTTTTCCATGTCCGGACGGGCGGGCATGTATTGGGCCGTCAGTACGCGGCCAACGAGGGGCTTTTCGGGGTGAATAATTTGAAAATTCCCTTCAAATTGATTGTTGTACCCATCGCCGCGCATGATGCCCCATGCTTCTTCGATGGAGACATTTGCCAATCGTTTTACGATCTCATCGGGTACCTTAGGACGGCCATCCGGGAAGCGTTCGCCTTTCCATTCCTGCGTGTAAAATTGAATAAGTTCTTTAGGAGCTTGTATCTGGGAAAATGCAGGAGTAAACAGCAAGGATGAAAGGAACAGGGAGAAAAGGGATAGCTTTTTCATAATAATAATGTCTCTGCCCCAAAAGAGCTTTTTTAGTTTAGCCGCCCTTTGTGAATCAAGGGGCTTCTACAAAAGTCCAACAATTAACTTTTTCACACTTCTATCTTTTTCCAACGGTGAATTTTGAAATATTTTCAGAAAAAATTGACCTAATCTTGTGCCGTTGTACGGACAACCGGTAATTTAACGGTTCATCAGAGTCAAAATTCGTTATCCTAAATCTCATTGTTTCGCTCACTTTTTTAATTCTAAGCCCAAATGAAAAAATTATTCGACCGCTTAAAACTGCCTGATGCTCACGCTCAATCCGAAAATAAACGCCGCAATTTTCTAAAAAAAGGTGTGTTAGGCGGGTTATCGTTGGGGCTGATGTTGGATGGTAAACATGAGCAGGAAATGGAATACATCACCCAAAAAGTAAAGCGTGATTCCAAACCTGCCGAGCTTAAAATTACCGACGTACGCATTGCCCATTTAGGGGGGGTACCTTTCAGAAGTCCCATCATCCGAATTGATACCAACCAAGGCTTAGTAGGTTGGGGAGAAGTAAGGGATAACGCCAGTCCTAATTATGCTTTGATGCTCAAAAGTCGATTGCTTGGACAAAATCCCTGTAACGTAGAAAAAATCTTTAAAGAGATCAAGCAATTCGGCGGGCACGGCCGGGCGGCGGGCGGCGTTTGCGGCGTAGAAATGGCCTTGTGGGATTTGGCCGGCAAGGCGTTTAATGTACCGGTCTATCAAATGTTGGGGGGAAAATATCGCGACGAAGTCAGAATGTATGCCGACACGCCCGAAATTGATGATCCAACCAGTTTTGCTAAAAAATTGAAAGAAACCCGTTTGGATAAAGGCTATACTTTCCTCAAGATGGACTTCGGTATCGGTCTTTTAGCCGATAAACCCGGAATGTTGACGGGAGCTAACGTATGGAAACTTAACCAACGAGATAATAAACCCAAGACTGTGGGTAATTATGGAAATACCAAACACCCTTTTACGCGCATACAGATCACCGATAAAGGATTGGAATATATTGCCGAATACGTAAACAAGATACGTCAGGGAGTAGGCTATGATATACCGGTTGCGGCTGACCACTTTGGTCACTTTGACGTAAATACGGCCATTCGCTTGGGCAAAGCCGTGGAAAAATACCAATTGGCGTGGCTCGAAGATCTTGTGCCTTGGTTTTATACCGATCAATGGAAACAAATTTCGGATGCCATTGAGACACCTACACTCACCGGTGAAGATATCTTTCTGAAAGAAGAATTTATTAAATTAATCAATGCCAAAGCCGTTGACATGATTCACCCCGATTTAGCATCTTCGGGAGGAATTTTGGAAACGAAAAAGATCGGTGATTACGCCGAAGAACACGGAATTCCGATGGCGATGCACTTTGCGGGAAGTCCTATTTCTTTTATGGCAAATGTTCATTGCGCCGCCGCCACCGAAAATTTTGTGGCCCTCGAACACCACGGCGTGGATGTTGCCGGTTGGGAAGATATTGTAACAGGAGGTAAACCACTCGTAGTGAATGGGTTTGCTCCCGTACCCAACAAACCCGGCTTAGGCGTGGAACTTAACGAGGAAGTGGCCAAACGCTTCCTGTTGAAAGACCAGAAATGGTTTGCCCCCACTGACGAATGGAACACCAGAGATTCGCATGATCGGGATTGGAGCTAGTTCATTTTTAACCTATAATAAGTATCCAATGTGGCGTCGGACGGTTAAAATCGTCCGACGTTTTTTTTTGTTTCCAACCATTTGAACTTTGATTGCGTCAAAGGAAGAAAATCTGTTGTCATGAAAAACATTCTGCTGCTACTGCTCTTTGTAGGTTTATTCTCGTGTAAAGAAAAACAACTTACTCCCGAAGAATTACAACCTTTGGTAGGGAAATGGCGATTAAACGCAGTTCAACAGGAGGGAAAAGATTGGGAGGTTGTCACGCAAAGTGGTCAGCATCAATTTGAAATACGATACGACGGTGTAATCCTTGACTCAAATGGATTACCGGCTTGTTGCGGTCCGAAATTTCTGAAGGTTAACGGTAAAGTATTTACCATTGAACCTAAAGAATCTCTTCCAACCAACCCCACATGTGCTTTGGTTAATTGTTTTGCCTGTGAGACTTGGGATATTGATCTACAGGGAAATACATTGATCCTCAGTTCCTGCTTGGGTGCCAATCGCAGCCGGTACGAAAAGCTTTAAACTCAATAGACAGGATGAAGAGCATTGCGTATTTCTTTTTTATGATGGTGCTATGGTCCGGTTGTCGATCAAAAGATGATATTTCTCCAAAAACAGCTCCCATAGACGAGGTGTTTGGGTTGAAATACCAAGACAAAACAACCCTGAAAGCAGAAGGTGATAAATTTAATTTAGAACTGTCTGATATTGAAGACGGCAGATGTATCGGCAAAAATATCGTGTGTATTTGGGCCGGCGATATTTCGGTAAACTTGCTGCTTGATAACACCCAATCCGTCAAACTTCGGTTAAACGGTCTCACTTTAGATAAATTGACTTCCTTGCCCGCCTCCACTCCCATTGAATCCAATTATTTGAAAGAAGTCAGAATTAAATTAAATAACGAACCGTATATCATTCGTCTGGAAAGTGTAGATGTCAAAAATCTTAATGAGGAACAGGCAAGCTTAACGCCTAAAGAAAACTATACAGTTTGGTTAAAGATTCTTAAAAGTACTAATTGATACATTATTGAAATTTCCTTTTTGACCATGAAGCCTATTCTTTTGTTATTGTTTTTAGCGGTATTAGTTGGGTGCAAAGAAAAGTACCTTGCCCCGGAAGATATTCAACCCTTAGTTGGAACATGGCGGTTGGAGGCCGAAGAACGTGGTGAAGATGTAAAACGATGGGAGCCGGTAGCTCAAAACAATTCGTACTCTTTTACAGTACGATACGACGGAGTCATTCTTGCCGCCAATGGATTTCAGGTTTGCTGTGCACCGAAGTACTTAAAGATGAACCAAAAACTATTTGCGATTGAACCTAAAGAAAAGCTTCCCTTCAATCCTGAGTGTATAGCGGTCTCATGTCTGGCTTGCGATACGTGGGACATGGATCTACAAGGTGATACACTTATTGTCAATTATTGTGGAAGCGTTCGCAGTCGTTTTGTAAGAATGTAACGATTTGATTGTCAGCAACTACTATTTTCTATCAAGCACAAAGTTTACAGGCATATTGTATTTGACACGGACTTTCTTCCCATACTGAAGTCCCGGATTCCATTTGCCGCTCATTGCTTTCACCACACGCAAGGCTTCCTCATCACAACCCCATCCAATTCCTTTCAGTATTTCATAGTCGCACAGCGAACCATCTTCGCAGACGACAAACGTCAAGTACACTTTTCCGGAAATATTATTGCGAGATGCCTGTGCAGGGTATTTGATATTTTGTGTCAGGAACATTGCCAAACCTGAAAGACCACCTTTGAACTCCGGATTTTTTTCGATTTCCGTATACGTGCGCGCTTCGCCTTTGTCATAGATCGTACCTGTTTTGAGAACACCTGCTTCGTAGATTTCATCAGTGAACAAAGTACTGTCAGCCAGCTTGGCAATCCATCGACCTGTTTTGTAGCCGTTTTGCACAAGACCTCGGGAAACTATGCTTTTCCCTTTTACAGCCCATCCATTTCCGTCTTTGATGTGTTGCTTGCCTTCGCGAGACCAAAGTGCAACAATTCTTTCTTTAGTCGGTTGCGTAGGCATAAAAGGTTCTCTTTCAATCACTTCTGCAATCTGACCGTTATCGTACCAACTTATGATCCGTTGATTGTTACCATCGACCATCAATCGTTCTTTCAATAATCCGCTTTTATAATAATGCGAATAGCCAACAACCGTAAAACCCTGATAGTCTGTTGTTGACAGCAACTGATCATTTTTTTCCTGAAAGATTATCTCCGGTACGTATGAATTCCAACTTTCGTCGCGGGCGGTAATTCGGTAAGCAGGCAACGAATCAACAACTCCTTCCTCGTTCATTTTGTACATGAGCGGGTCTTTTCTGAAAGTTGCGGATGAGAAGGGATTCCATTGCTTTTTTTTCAATTCCTCAATAACCACATTGTCTCTTATAACACCGTTTTTATCGACCGGAATGCTTCTTCTAAAATGATAGACCGTTGGGTCTTGCGTGAATTGGAATTTATCGGTAAAATAATCGACCAGGCTTTGGCTCGTACTGTCGTAATTGGTGATAGGAGTATCAGGAAAAACAATAGAGAAATTAAAGACTTGACGAACAGCATTATTTGCATTAAGTGCGGGTTGCCAGGCTTGGTAAAGTCCTATGACGCGCAAGGCTTCCGCGTCACAAAGAGGATGGATACCTTTTACGATTTTCAGGTTCGAAACACTGCCGTCGGTTTCTACAACGCCACTTATAAACACGCGTCCCTGCACTTGTTGGACCCTTGCCTGAAAAGGTAACTGCAAATTATCTTTAATAAATTGTTGCAAATAGTGAAAGCCACCCTGTGGCACAGCTGTTTTTTCAACCTCCCGTTCTTGGTAAATGGTTTGATTATACGCTCTAAACGTGAAAAATGCGGAAAAGAGCAGAATCAGCACAATTTTCATAAACTATCGTGTGAATGTGTTTGTGTAAAGTTACAAAAGCAACTGCTTGAGTCAAACAAAAGTAAAAGGCGGAGCTTCCATTAAGGTGTATTTACTGCCGTTTTTATCTAATTGGGGATTTGTTTGGGCAGATTGGATGATTTTAGCAATTTTACCGATCTTACCTTTCTAACAAAGTCCTCATTTATTTTTGCAAAGGTGTTTAACTTATTACGGACGGGCCGTCCGTACCACAACTATGAGAATTGGTTTTGTCGTTTCTTTCTTTGATTTCCGCAATGATGTGCGTCGCGTAATGGCTGAAGCTGCCAAGCAACATGAAGTTATCATTTTTGGCCGTCCGGAAAATCGCGAACAGATTCTTCGGCATTTACCCGAAGGACTGGAGTTCAGAGTGATCAATGAGCGAAAAAGCCATTTTTGGAATAACTTTTGGATCAAATTATTCATTCTGTTCAAGCGTATTCCCAAAAGCCGCCATAACTTCTTTTTGATGGAGTTGTTCAAAGCCTCGCATACCTCCGACTCTGCGGTGCGGAAAAAAAATTACGACATCATTAAGTGGGTACAACGACTGCCAAAATTTATTTCTTACGATACGTATCTCCGAGGGTTGAAGTATGAAAAAAGTACGGATTTAAGCGGTATCGACCAATTTATCTGTTTTACGGCCATTGCCGATGATTTTCTGATGGCTCGTCTTCTTCATGAAAAACGGCCCGTAAAAGTGTATGTTTACAGTTGGGACCATGCCTGCAAACACATTTGCTTTTCGGAGCGGGCGCACTATGTATGTTGGAATGAGCGCCTCAAAGAAGATGTCGTTGATCTTCAACATATTCCTGCGCAAAACGTACAAGTGGTTGGCGCGAGTCAATCTGCCTACATCGAAGAATTCCGACAGATACAATCACAACTGCCGCGCACGTATTCTTTTTCCTATGTCTACTTTGGATGTGCCATTGGCATTGATGATCTGGTGAAAGAAGAAGTAAACGTGGCGGTTTCCGTGGCGCAGGTTTTAACCCAAACCCGCCCTGAGCTGACATTGGTGGTTCGGCCTTATCCGGTACAAGGCAATTGGGAAATTTACAGTTCACTTCGAAATCTGCCGAATGTGGTAATGGATGATGGTTTCCGGACCGCCGATCTATCCATCAAAGACGGTCATATTTTAGAGAAATTTGAAAAAATTGCCCATGCGGAAGCATTTTTTCATTTGGGTACAACGATGGGTTTGGAAGCGTGCTTTACCGATACGCCTTCATTTATCATTGATTATGGTTATCAAAGCAAAAAAGGTCTGAGTTTGTACAGTTTTATTCATCAATACCAAAACGACCGCCACCTGATCGAACTCGCACCGCAAAACGCCGTTCGCTCCGAAATTCACCTGGGAGAGGTTTTAAAAGACTTAGATAACCCCACCTATCGTTTGCTCAATGAGCAGGTGCAGGCGCAATATCAGATCAAGTCATTTGAGAAATTTACAGAGGATTTGTTGTCATCGTAGTTTCTGTTAATTTTGGTCATCCTCAAACCTCTATAACTATGTTTCTACGATTTTTCGGCCGTACCTTAGCGTTGGTGACATTGGCCGTATTCCCTCTTTTTTCCCAAACAGGCACTCGTCAAACGCCGCCTCTGTTAGCTGCCGCTGCTCCCGAATCAGTGGGAATGTATTCGGAACGCCTTAATAGACTGGACGGAATGATTCAGTCGTACATTGATAAAGGTGCCTTTCCGGGCGTAACCGCCATTGTGGTTAGGAACGGCAAAATCGTGTATTACAAAGCCTTCGGCAAAGCTGACCTCGAATCCAATAAGCCGTTGGAGAAAGAGGCCATTTATCGAATTGCTTCCATGACCAAAGCCATTACGTCATTGGCCGTAATGATGCTCCATGAAGAAGGTAAAATCATGCTCGACGATCCCATCAGCAAATACATTCCCGAGTTTGCCAAGCCGGTCGTGCTCGACCAGTTCAATCCTAAAGACAGCAGTTTTACAACCATTCCTGCCAAGCAGGAGGTCTCAGTACGCCACTTGCTCTCGCACATGTCAGGGATCAATTACAACGTAATTTCGAGCGATGAACGCATAAAAGCCATTTACGCTAAAGCAGGAATTCTGGACGCTTTTACGACCGATACTCACAAGATCGGGGATAACATTAAAAAGCTCGCAAAACTCCCGCTCAACCATCAGCCCGGCGAAAAATGGACGTATGGTTTGAGTGTTGATGTGTTGGGCTATCTGGTTGAAGTAGTCTCAAAAATGCCTCTGGATCAGTATTTTCAAAAGCATATTTTTGAACCGTTGGGCATGAAAGACACCTATTTTTATTTGCCTGATTCGAAAAAAGGCCGTTTGGTGCCATTGTATTCAGAAGACAAAGAAAAGAAGTTGGTAAAAGTTGACAAGCTCTACCTTACAACCAATCCCAACTATCCGACCGAAGGTGCTAAAACGTATTTTTCAGGTGGCGGCGGTTTATCAAGCACAGCGTATGATTACGCTGTTTTCCTGCAAATGTTACTCAATGGCGGTGTTTATAACGGCAAGCGATTATTGAGTCGTAAAGGCGTAGAGTTGTTCACTAATGCCAACCAAAGCGGCACGTTATTTCCTGACCCACGCAGCTATTTCAGCTTAGGATTCAGGGTGACCAATGAAGCCGGACGTGCTTCTGACTTGGGAAGTGTCGGGACATTTTCGTGGGGCGGGGCATTCAGTACGCATTATTTTGCCGACCCTAAAGAAAATATCAGCGGCGTGATCATGAAGCAAATGTGGGGAACCAGCTACGGCGGCGAGATCGAACGCAAATTTGACATGATGATCTATCAGGCCTTGGATAACTGAACCACATAGGTACATAGAGCACATAGAAAATAAGTTTGAAGGGAATTCAAAACTATGTGCCCTATGTACCTATGTGACGGTTCGCCGTTCATATCTTTGAAGTTCATTGAAATTGTTGGAAAAACGGGGCGGCCCGAGCCGTACAATTTTGGGGTAGTTGTTTGACAGGGGTGAACAGCAGCCCGAGTGTCGCCGCTAACACGTCTCAACGAGTACGATGTTGTATCGCTGGTCTATCTGTTCGCCCTGTTTTTCTCTACAACTTGAGTGGTACGCCACCGCGGCAGTACCTATTGGATGTAGCCTTTGGCCGCAATCCTGCATATATGTTCGGAGCGCCGATGCGACAAAATTCGAGAAAAACCGTCAGGCAAAAATACACTTTAAATCCCCCTGACGATGATCAAACAGAATCAAAACACCGCTACTTTACTACGCTACTGTGTAGGTATTGATATAAGCAAAGACACACTGCAAGTATGTATATCAGTGATTGACATTAACGGTAAAGTTACGGTCAAGGGGAGCGGAAAGATAAGTAATAAAACGACTGCTTTCGAGAGCTTCCTGACATGGGTAAATAAGCATTGTAATAACAAAACCTTACCTGTTCGCTTTGTGATGGAGTCCACCGGTGTCTATCATGAGCAGCTGGCCTGGTTTTTATTTCAAAAAGATTTAGCTGTTTGCGTGGTGCTGCCCAATAAGGCTAAACACTATCTGAAAAGCATCGGCAATAAATCAAAGAATGATAAAATAGATGCGCGGGGTTTGGCTCAAATGGGATTAGAGCAAAACCTGAAACTATGGCAGCCGCTCTCAAAAAACATCTATAATTTACGAATGCTAACTCGTCATTATCAATGCCTGCAAGAGTTAAAAAACCAATCTGACAACCAACGACACGCAATTTTACACAGTCGAATCGTTGATAAATTTACACTTAAACACTTAGAGAAGTTGATTAAACTTTATGATAAACAGCTCCTTGAAACTAAGCAGGCAATTGCCAAATTGATTGAAAAAGACCTTATTCTCAAACCTAAATTTGAGCAATTATGCCAAATTAAAGGCCTGGCTGAATTATCAGTGGCAACTATCGTAGCTGAAACGAATGGCTTTACCGGCTTTGAAAACATTCGCCAGTTAGTCAGTTTTGCCGGTTATGATGTGGTCGAGAACCAATCAGGGAAACGCGCGGGAAAAACTAAAATTTCAAAAAAAGGCAATAGCCGAATCCGGCGAATTTTACACTTACCCGCTTTTAATGCCGTGCGCTTCGGTGAACCTGCCTGCCAAGCCCTTTTTGAGCGGGTATTTGAACGGAGCCAAGTCAAATCGCATCGGCGAACCGATGAAAGGCTACGTTGCAGTCCAAAAGAAGTTGCTTACGCTTTGCTATGCGATCTGGAAAAATGATGTTCCATACGACCCTAAATACAATTCCGCGCGGCGGTCCGACAACAATGTCAAAGAACTCGAAAATAAGGGCAAAAAAATAGTCCCGACCGGCGGGACTACACAGGATGCAACAGTCTAAAACTGCAGCTCCTTCAGAGTCCCAAAAGTATTAAAAAAATTCTATTTCAAAATTTGTATTTCAAGACAGTACCAGTGGTTACAAGGACGATTTTTCCAATGTGTTCGCTGCTTTCCATCAATCGGTGCGCTTCGGCGGCTTCATTAAGCGGAAACGTTTTGTAAAGAATAGGCTTATATTGACCCGTAAGGAGTAACGGCCAAACGCGTTTTTCCACTTCGGCAGTCAAGGCTGCTTTAAATTCGGCATCACGGGGAGCAAGCATGCTTCCCGTGATGGTCAGCCGTTTACTCATTACCTCCATACTATTGAACTGTGTCTGTGCACCACCTAAAGCGGCAATAAAACACAGGCGTCCGTCTGCGCGAAGAAGCCGAATATTTTTGGCAGTATATTCTCCACCGATATAGTCTAAAACTGCATCTATGCCGTATGATTTAAGTGCCTCTTCGAAATTTCGGGTTTTGTAATTGACGCATTTTACGGCACCCAACTCTTCACAAAAGCGGCATTTTTCGTCACTGCCTGCGGTTGCAAAAGCGTGCGCACCAAAGGCTTTAGCCAGTTGAATAGCTGTTACACCTATACCGCTCGTTCCGCCATGAACCAAAAAATTTTCGCCTGCCTGAAGGTGCATTCGTTGAAACACATTATTCCACACGGTCATACTTGTCTCGGGCAGACAGGCCGCTTCTTCAAACGAAAGACCATCGGGAATAGGCAAACAATGATGCGCATTGGCTAAGGCATATTCGGCGTAGCCTCCATGACGAATGAGCGCGCATACTCGGTCTCCCACTTTCCAGCGACTGACAGGAGAACCTATTTGCTCCACCACACCTGCCACTTCCAGCCCCAACGGTTCGACAGGTGCCTGCGATGAAACGCCGTAGCGGCCCTGCCGCATTAATAAATCGGCACGGTTTATGCCCGCTGCATGCACACGAATTAGTACATCTTGAAGAGTAGGAACAGGCAGGGAACGTTCTTGTAGGTCTAATACTTCGGGACCGCCCGTTGCAGTAACAATAATTGCTTTCATGGTACGGATATATATAAGTTAGTCAAATGTAAAAACAATCCATGAAGGTACATGACACTCTCTAAGGAAACATAAATTACCTTTGTATTATCAATTTTATTGCATTAAACATAACAATTCTTAGATTAGACCAAACTACTAATATCCAATATGTCTGCGACAACCATTCAGTTTAAACATGTAAGCTACCTTTGGGATGATGCCAAAGCCGCCGAATTGGCGGGCGATGAAGTAGCTCTTTTTATTTACCGCTCTAATCTTCTTGGGGCTGATCTTCGTTTAACGAATTATGGCGGAGGAAATACATCCGTAAAAATCACTGATAAAGACCCACTTACGGGCAAAGATACTGAAGTAATGTGGATCAAGGGTTCAGGCGGTGATATTGGCACGCTCAAAAAATCCGGTTGTGCAGCATTGTATATGGATCGGTTACTTAGTTTGGAAAACGTTTATCGCGGTTTGGAGTTTGAAGACGAAATGGTTGAATTATTTAATCACTGCATCTTCGACCTGGCATCCAAAGCTCCTTCCATAGATACTCCCTTACACGGTTTTTTACCTTTTACACACATAGATCACCTGCATCCTGACGCGGCAATTGCCATTGCGGCCGCTAAAGATGGGAAAAAAATCACCGAAGAACTTTTCAACGGCGAAGTGGGCTGGGTAGAATGGCAACGTCCGGGCTTTGAATTAGGTCTTCAACTCCGTGCCTGTTTGGAAGAAGCCGCCGCAAAAGGCATTACATTACGCGGTATCATGTTGGGCTCTCACGGATTATTTACGTGGGGAGATACATCCTACTCAAGCTATATCAATACGCTCGAAGTCATTGAAAAGTGTGCCGAATATTTAGAAGCTAACTACGGAAAAACACGTCCCGTATTTGGTGGCGCTAAAATTGAAAGTTTACCGGCCGAAGAACGTCTATCGCAAGCGGCAAAGTTGGCACCTGTATTGCGTGGCTTTTGTTCATCATATCGTACAATGGTCGGCCATTTCACCGATGATGTGCGCGTATTGGAATTCATCAACTCCAACGATCTGGACAAATTGGCTCCGCTGGGTACTTCCTGCCCCGATCACTTCCTTCGTACCAAGATCAGTCCGTTGGTGTTAAACCTGACTCCTGACGAAGACCTGTCAGACGTAGCGGCGTTGAAAGAAAAACTTTCTCCCGGCTTCATCGCCTATCGTGAGCTTTATGCTGATTATTACGAAACCTGCAAGCATCCCAACTCACCCGCCATGCGTGACCCTAATCCTGTGGTCATCCTGTACCCGGGCGTAGGTATGTTCACGTTTTCAAAAGATAAAACAACGGCTCGTCTTGCCTCTGAATATTATATTAATGCCGTAAACGTAATGAAAGGCGCCGAGGCGGTATCCGAATATACTTCATTGCCCCGTCAGGAAGCATTCAACATTGAATATTGGTTGTTGGAAGAAGCCAAGCTTCAACGCATGCCCAAGCCCAAAGCACTTTCCGGACGCGTAGCGTTGATCACAGGCAGCGCCGGCGGCATTGGCAAAGCCATCGCTAAAAGATTTGCCGAAGAAGGGGCCGTTGTGGTTTTAAATGACATCAACGAAGAACGTTTGGCGGGTGCGAAGGAAGAATTTGTGAAAAAATTCGGTAAAGATGCTGTTGCTACAACGCTTCTCAATGTAACCGACGCGAAAAGTATTACGTCGGCGATGGATGCTGCTGCACTGGCTTTTGGCGGAGTAGATATAATCGTCAACAACGCAGGTATCAGTATCTCCAAACCCATCGAAGCGCATACCATTGAAGATTGGGATAAATTGTACGACATTTTGGTCAAAGGCCAGTTCCTTGTTACTCAGGCGGGTGTGGCAGTAATGCGCAAACAGGGCTTTGGCGGGGATGTTATCAATATTGTAAGTAAAAACGCCTTAGTATCCGGACCCAACAACGCAGGGTACGGTTCGGCCAAAGCAGCTCAATTGCACTTAAGCCGCCTCAATGCGGCGGAATTAGGCGGTGATAAAATTCGGGTTAATACCGTTAACCCTGATGCCGTCATTGCGGATTCAAATATCTGGGCAGGCGGTTGGGCCGAAGGCCGCGCCAAGGCGTATGGTATCACCATAGAAGAATTACCGGCTTATTATGCCAAACGGACATTGTTGAACGAAGCTATTTTACCCGACGATATTGCCAATGCCTGTTTTGCCTTTGTAGGTGGCCTGCTCAGTAAGTCGACCGGCAACGTTTTGAACGTAGATGGCGGCGTAGCAATGGCTTTCGTTCGTTAATATAAAGATTGTTTTTTCATCATAGGTTAGTTTATACATGAATCTAACGTCTGACTTCAGGCGTTAGATTTTCTAAAAGTGGTATCAGCTTTTATTTGGAGAGAATTGGTCGTTTTATATTTTTCAAAATTTCGCCCATTTTCTCCAATTGTTCTTTGATTTGAGGGCTATTCAGATTAATATAAGGCATACCCTTATCGGCAGAAGTAGTTGTTTTTTTTGATTTCATTGCTTTTGAGTAATTAAATAACCTACGTATATCGTGTGATGATCAAAGGCTTCTAAGTATCCGTTTTCTGTGATACCTAAAACGTTGCAGTAAAGTTCTGTTTCATTAATAAACTTGGCAATGACTGCCCGATAAAGTCTTGTAGGGCTTAAAGTACTTCCGGTAAATGCTACAGTAGCGTTAGGATAATGTTCAAAAAATGTAAAAAGAGTACTGGCGACCGTTGTTAATACTATTTTTATGTCTGCATTATTGCTTACCGAAAGAACATCAATATCGCCATTTTCAGCCAAGTCTCCAAAAATAAGTTGGTATAAATCTGAATCATCCTCTGATTTAATATAAGCAACTGCTTTGTTTATCTTTTTCTCATCACTAACACTTTCGAAAACGTATTGTAAACTGTCTGATGATGATTGAAGTTTGTAAGTAGGTTTATTCATTAAGCAAAGGTAATTAAACTCTTAGTCATGCAACTCGAAACATATAAGATACAACAACATAACAATGACCTGCTGAAAGGTCATGAGCGTCGTTTGAGTTTTATTACTTCCGAAATTGAAAATGCGGAAGCCATCATCCAAAAAATCGTTGATTTTCAGATAGCCATCCCTTCCTGGGCATTGGGTACCGGTGGCACGCGGTTTGGGCGTTTTTCGGGCGGCGGAGAGCCGCGTACGTTGGAAGAAAAGATCGAAGATGTAGGATTACTGCATTCGCTCAACCAATCCAGCGGAGCTATTTCATTGCACATTCCGTGGGATATTCCCAAAGATGCAAAAGCAATAAAAGCACTGGCTGCTCAACATGGCTTAAAATTTGACGCGGTCAATTCCAATACATTTCAAGACCAACCCGATCAGGCATTGACTTACAAGTTTGGTTCATTACAAAACGTAAATAAAGCGGTCCGGAAGCAGGCCATTGAGCACAACATTGAGGTAATCAAACACGGAATTGAGCTGGGTTCAGAATCATTGACCGTTTGGCTTTCCGATGGTTCATGCTTTCCCGGTCAGTTGAATTTTCGTAAAGCTTACCAAAATACGCTTGAAAGTCTACAGGAAATTTACGCGGCTTTGCCCGACAATTGGAAGCTTTTTTTAGAATACAAAGCGTTTGAGCCCAACTTTTATTCTACCACCGTAGGTGACTGGGGTCAATCGTATTCGTATGTTCAAAAACTCGGCGACAAAGCTTATACGCTCGTGGATCTGGGCCACCACTTACCCAATGCCAACATTGAACAGATTGTAGCATTGCTGCTGATGGAAGGCAAATTAGGCGGCTTTCACTTTAATGACTCTAAATATGGAGACGATGATCTGACGGCCGGCGCTATCAAGCCTTATCAATTATTTCTGATCTTCAACGAATTGGTTGAAGGCATGGATGCCCGAGGGATGAATCACACGACCGACTTAGGGTGGATGATCGACGCTTCGCATAACGTTAAAGACCCGCTCGAAGACTTGCTGCAATCAGTCGAAGGCATCATGATGTCATACGCACAGGCACTTTCAGTAGATAGAAAAGCCCTCGAAGAGACACAAAATAACAACGATGTTGTAAGAGCGCAGGAGATTTTACAAAATGCGTTTCGTACCGACGTACGTGCCTTAGTAGCCGAAGCAAGACTGCGCGCCGGTGGTGCATTGAATCCTTTGGAATTTTATCGTAGCCAAAAAGTACGCGAAAACCTCATCGCCGAAAGAGGACTCAAAACGGTAGCAACCGGCTTGTAAATTATGAAAGTTCCCGTTTGTGCCGTAATAGACATCGGCAAAACCAACAAAAAGCTGTTTCTTTTTGACGAAAACTATAAGATCGTTCTTGAAAAATCAGGACAGTTCCCCGAGACTACCGACGAAGACGGCGATCCCTGCGAAGATGTGGCATTGCTGACTTCGTGGGTCGATGAATCGCTTCAGGAAGTTCTGGCTTTGGAAGAATACGACATCAAAGCCATTAACTTTTCGACTTATGGAGCCAGTTTGGTCCATGTAGGGGAAGATGGAACACCCGTTCTACCGTTATATAATTACCTTAAGCCTTACCCCGAATTGCTCAAAAAGCAATTTTACGATACTTATGGCGGTGAGCAGGAATTTACCCGCCGCACGGCCTCTCCCATTTTGGGAAGCCTCAATTCGGGGATGATCATTTATCGCCTGAAATACGAAAAGCCGGAGGTACTTGCCAAAATCAAGTATTCCCTGCACTTGCCTCAGTATGTAGGCTACTTAGTATCAGGCCAATACGTTTCCGACATCACAAGTATCGGTTGCCATACCAACCTCTGGGATTTTGACAATAACGCTTACCATGATTGGGTACATCAGGAAAATATTTTAGAAAAGCTGGCTCCCACCGAGCCGGGTGATAAAGTAGTAACAAAATCCATCAACGGACAGAACCGCCTGGTAGGAATTGGCCTGCACGACAGCTCATCGGCGTTGATTCCGTATCTCGTTAGTTTTTTGGAGCCATTTGTGTTGATTTCAACGGGTACATGGTGCATCAGTCTCAACCCTTTCAACCATACACCACTGACCGACGAAGAGCTTCAGTATGACTGCCTGTGCTATATGCAATACAACGGCAAGCCCGTCAAAGCATCGCGGCTGTTTGCAGGATACGAACATGAGCAACAGACGAAACGACTGGCATCGCATTTTAATAAAGATACAGACCATTACAAAACCGTCACCTACGATGCCCGTATGATCAATGAGTTAAAAGCGGGCAAAAAAACCGATGGCATTGATTTTGAGCATCTTTCCAAACCGCCCATGACCGAAGGTCTCTTCGGCCAACGCGATTTGACAGGTTTTGAATCGTACGAACAGGCCTACCATCAATTGATATTAGACATTGTTAATCAACAAATTATATCTACCGGATTGGTACTGACCGAATCAAACGTGAAGCGTATGTTTGTAGATGGAGGCTTTGGCAAGAATCCCATTTATATGAACCTCCTCGCAGCGGCTTTTCCCAATATGGAAATATTTGCCGCCTCCGTAGCGCAAGCTACATCGTTAGGCGCAGCTTTAAGCATTCACCGCCATTGGAACACTCAAGCATTGCCTCCCGACCTTATTGATTTACGGTTTTATAACAGCGGCTCGACGTATATTCAGCAGTAGATCATTGATAAATTAAGAGGCAATCTCACCAAGCTGTCCCTATCGGTACACTCTTAGGGCGAAGTATCTAAACTTCGCCTTAAAAACCATTGCCTTCTGTCTTCGGCTTGGTATCATTATCCATAAAGGTTTGAAATTTCAACAACACAATCTGCGTTCCCAAAGCAGTTTCAGATGATTCTATGCTTTCGACAATACAGTAGGCAATCATACGATAATCTACACCTTTTTAATTTTAGCCTCTAAAAGAAGGAAGTTATTTTTTCTACTTATATTCTATAAAATAGTTATCAAACGGTTATTTTTTGTTTATTTAATATACCTTTTTGTGTTACTTGCGCGCAAAAATAACTTCTCCATTTTTCATGGCGCTCGTAAGGACCAAAGCCATCTTGGCCAAAGAGGAATATTTTAAAAAGGCACGTAGACTGTTCGCAGTCTTTGAATTGTATAAAACCGAGAATACAATCCTGATCTTCAGGGTACAGGGTTTTGACTTACCGGTCGAAGACATTTTCACTGACTTACACTTTGAGGTGGAAAAAGACGGAGAGGTGCTTTTTTTAAAATGGGAAGAGCGGGAAAGCATATAGCCGCCTTGACGGGTTTACCCCTCCTTTTGCCCGAATGATCTAACGAAGTATTTCCGGGCCAACCATTAGTTTTACCACCGCATTCAAAACGTTAAATTCAAAAGGCGAAGTCAGATAAGCGATGGGCCTATCATTAACCTGCACCTGAGGAGCAACCTGCCCGGTAACGGTAAAAAAGATAAACGGTATGTTTTTCGGTAATTTTTCTTCAATATGAAACATTGATTTAAAAAAATGATCTTCGCAGAGGATCAAATCAGGTTGCAGGTGGTTAACAATCGTCGTCAATTTGTCAACATCAGCACCGGTTGCCCGGTAGACATCATACTCGGAAGATTCGAAGCTATCAGTAAAAGGAAGCGGAACACCGGAGGTGTCCTGCAAAACAAGGAGCTTGATTTTCATAACGTTGATATTAGTGCAGGGACGCAGTGTATAAATATACTTTATAGCTTATCTTTTATCAACAATAACTATAAAGTTCATAAAGAAACACTAAATAATACCATTTGTTACGGGCATTAAAACACTTATCGCTATTCGAATGATGGTAAGGTGGTTAAAATCCTGCGTCAATATGTTTGCAGCACATTTACACCGGGCTGAAGTTATAGGAAGCCCGATAAATATTTTTTAATAACATGTATAATCTACCTGTCACCACCATGTGGGTTCATTTTGTTTTATACAGATGTAAAATTTTGATTAATTACTTCAATTACTATACTGAAGGAAACATAGAACGGAACACCACCATCGACAAATTTGGTGTTTGGCAATTTTCAACAAAGCACCGCAGTAGGTGGTGGCAATAGAATAAATCGCAAATTTCTTAATGCGGTTCTTACTCTTGTTTTTATTGTTCCCAAGGGCAATTTTAAACGTTCTGCGGCTTCTTCATGAGTATACCCCTGCCAATAAACCAGTTCAATGATTATTTTTTGTTCACTTTTAAGCATTGAAACCAGTTCTTTCACATCATTATTATCAAATCCAAAGAAGACATTTTGATTGTTTGCAGCGATATCATTAATTGAGCTCAATTCAAGAATTTCATGGCGATTTGTGCGTAAATGATCGAAAGAAGTATTACGTGCAATATTTAGCATCCAAGTAAAAAGCCGCCCTTTGCCTGCGTCATATCTATCAATATTTTTCCAGATTTTCACAAAAACATCTTGCAGCAAATCTTGAGAAGTTTCCTCATTGCCTACTGCTTTGAATATAACCCCATACATAGCAGCCGAATAATTGTCATATAAATAACTGAAAGCCCGAATGTCTTTTTTGACCAGTAGAGCAACCAGATCGCATTCGGAATAGAGAGGTACAGTTTTTTGCATCTGCCAAAGTGTGTGACGGAAGTACTTAAAAGAAAATCGAAATTAATTGTGCAAAAAAAATATGCCGGTATATTTTTTGGGAAAAATTGAGGAATTTTGGAAGCAATTGAACCAAATGGGGAATGGCAGGTTTACAGGCATCTTAGAAAAATAGAGTATTTGTGCTAAACAGCAGGGAGTTCAACACGCTGGGGTTACAAGTATTTTATCTTCTGCTTAAGGTTCAAATGGAAGCAATGCACCTATATCAACAACTATAAATCAAAAATTTATAGTTGCTATACCTTAGCACGGCACACAAACCGCGCATAATTGCTTATAGGTAAACAAACTTAATAGTGCATCGGTTTGCGCCCGCCGGCAACAGCACGCCTGAATAAGTCTATTAAAACCCTTTTATTAATGCTTACTGATTGTTTTCAGAAGGAGGAAGTACAAACGTCAATGTTTTAATGCGAGACTTCCGAATCGATCATCAGCTTTGCCACCGCATCCAAAACACCAAATCTGAATGGTGCCGTCAGGTGAGCCACAGGCCTGTTGGTGAGCTGTAATTGAGGAGCCGCCTGCCCAACGCCGAAAAAGATAAAAGGCAGAGTCTTCGGTAATCTATCTTCCATCCCAAACAAAGCCTCAAGCAGCCGTTCTTCACACAGGATCAGATCGGGACAAAGAGTTGAAGTAACCATTGGCAATTTGGCAAGGTCGGTGCCGGTAACCTGATAGACATCATACTCGGTAGTTTTGAAGATGTCGGAAAAAGGAAGCACAGCATCGGCGATGCCCCGCAAAATAAGAGTTTTGATTTTCATAAGGGAAGTAGGGTAAAATGGCTTTTTCTCAGTACAAAGTAAGCAGGCATTTATATACCAAAAACCTCAAATGAATAAAAACGGCACTTTAAAGAGTGAACGCATTAAAAACTTAACCAATCATCACTTTCTCTTAATATTTTCAAAATCAAATGATTAACTGAACATTTATTGTCCGACCTTTTTGAAAAGCCAAAGTATAATCTTGGTTATTTCTTATAAGTTACTCTACTTTTTTACCTGTTATCGAGGTAATTAATATACTCAAAAGACAAAAAATATACAAATAAACTAAAAATCTACTTAAATATATTCCAATGTGAAAGTGATCATAGTTGGGTATTTTTCCGCTATCATCTATCTTACTCCTTGGTTGAAATATCTTGACCAATACAAGATAGCTATTAGCAACTCCTATATTGTAAGTCTCAGCAAAAGTTATCAAGCTTTCTTCAAAGCCTCCAAATAAATCAAAATAGAACACAACCTTTTGTAAATCAACGCCGTATATATCTATACGAATTATTCATAATGTGAATAAAATTTAGAATCCGTTTGGTACGCCATTTGGATTTTTGTTTTCTATAAACGGGCGCTAAAGCTCTTTACACAAAATCAATATTTACAAAAATCTCTGCAGTACAAGAAATCGTATCTTATGTATATGCAAAAATACAGGCCTATGAAAACGCTTCTTTTCTTTGCTCTTCTGTTTTGTATTATTAACGGGTTTTGTCAGGTTGCTCCTTCGGTTTCGCCTACAGAGGCTTTTATTACCTACGGCGGCAATGTCACCCTAACAGCTTCCGGATGCATCGGAACAGTCAATTGGTCTACCGGTCAGACCGGTACTTCCATTAATGTTGCCCCCAGGTTAACTACACGGTTTACGGCGACCTGCAGCGACAGTACAATGAGCAGTGGACCATCCAATAGTGTACCGGTAGAGGTAGGATTAATTACTGCTACTGACAGCAGCAACATAGTTGTTTCATCCAGTGTTTCAATGGGTGGCTATCAGTACATATCAAATAATTATATTACGGGCTCCGGTCGTATCGAACCCGATGCAGGTGTGCAATTTAAAGCTCAAAATTATGTGCAGTTGAATCCCGGTTTTGAAGCCAAAGCAGGAAGTGTATTCAAAGCATTTACCGGTAAAAAGTTGGAATTGATACCTGTGGAAGTAACAACAGGTTTACAATTTCCATGGGAAATCCTTTGGGGACCCGACAATTTTATCTGGATGACCGAAAAAGACGGCAAAATCAGCAGGGTTAATCCACAAACCGGCGCAGTTGAGGTCTTGACTACCATTCCGGATGTACTTTCCTATGGAGAAGGAGGATTGCTGGGTATGGTATTACATCCTGATTTTGTCCTTAACCCGTATGTATATGTTATATACAATTATAGTACCTTGCAGGGAGGAGTTTTTGAAAGAATTGTTCGTTTTACTTATGACAGTTCCAATCATACACTGGCTAGCCGTCTTGTTCTTCTACAGAATATTACCGGTGGCATTAATCATAATGGAAGCAGGCTTGTTATTACTCCTGATTTAAAATTATATATAACAACCGGTGATGCCGGATATACACCTTTGCCACAAGACAATACCAGTTTAAGCGGTAAAATACTGAGAATCAATTTGGATGGATCTATTCCGAATGATAATCCAACCATAGGGAGCCCTGTATGGAGCATAGGCCACAGAAACCCTCAGGGCTTGGTCTATGCGAACGGAAAATTGTATTGTTCGTCGCATGGGGGAGCGATTGAAGATGAAATAAATCTTATTAGAAAAGCAGGTAATTACGGTTGGCCTGATGTGGAAGGTTCCTGTGATACACCTTCGGAAATCACATTTTGTACTGCAAATTCCGTTATTGAGCCTATCTTTTCTTCCGGTAATACTGCTACTTGGGCATTTTGTGGGTTGGATTATTATAATAACGACGCCTACCCGGACTGGAAAAATCGTTTGTTGATGGTTTCCTTAAAAAATCAAACCCTGTACAGTTTCAAACTCAGTGCTGATGGGAATACAATTGATGGAGCCCCTACATTGCACTTTGTGAATCAATTCGGCCGCCTGCGAGATATTGCCATTGCCCCCAATGGAAAAGTATATCTCTGCACCAGTAATGGAGGAAATGTTGATAAAATTATTGAACTAACTCCTGTTGTCGAACAATAAGAAGCAATGAGTAAAGTGAACCGGAAACAGACAATACCGATAGCTATTTTTCAAAACAGTTATTTTATAAATAACCTTTAAACTCCTTTTTTTCCTTCCATATACAGCGATGGTTCCAGAGGATAATCTCCTGCTGTAGATTTATCATAGTTGTAACGTTCCCATCCTTCAATATCGGAAGTGTTATAGTCCTGTACCTTTATTTCTACAAAGCCTGCTTCCAAGTATAGTTTCTTCAGAGAAACAGAGTCATATAGCCATCTGTTTCGTTCATTATGGATTTCAATATTCGGCAATGGAGATATTTTCAAAATTACTTTACGAATGAAGGCATATACTATTTTTTTTATTCTAAAGGTAAACGAAGCAGGGGCGCCGTTAAAGTAAGCAGGTTTACGGGCAGAATCCGGCATTTGATCATGGTGACCTGCATCAAGCAAAAAATTTAGGGAATCTCCATTTACAAATTTCAAATAATCTCTATCTATATTAAAAGCTTTAAGTGCTTCTACCATTCTGCCACCCGATTTTTTTCTTACCGCTTGATCAATTACGTTGAACGATGCCCAATAATATCTGAAACTCTGTAATTTATCTTCAGGGTTAGCAAGGTACAATTCAAATTGCTTAATATATTCCTTAGAAAAAAACAGGAGATCAGGAGTAGATATTCTACAGACAGCACCCGGTTTCATTACCCTATACATTTCCTTAAGAGCGAATAAGCCCTCGTCATAAGATAAATGCTCAAATACATGAAAACTGTAGATAGCGTCAAATGAATTGTTCAGGTAAGGCAATTTTTTTACCAGTGAACTATTTATTAAATTCGGCTCAGATGGGAACGGAAGAGACGTAAAACGAACCATATTCCATTCTTCTGAAAGTTTTCTTCGTTGCTGATTGTAAAAGATACTCTCTGTTCTCCACATAAGGAGATATTTTTTACCTAAAGTATTATCTATAATCTTCATAGTTAAGGAAGGGTATTACAGATATCGGAAAATTTTTGTGCAAATCTTTTTAAACCATCAAGGTTTAATTGTTCCCCCTTCTGTTCATGTACAGTACCAATAGAGGGCACAATCTGTTGCCAATGATCATCAATCAAATCAGCCAATTGCTCGGGTTTTCCGGGGTCAAAAAAAATTGCATTATCAGGTTGTTGCTCTCTGTGCATAACAATATCAGATACAAAAACTACTTTACCTAAACCACGACAATCTTCAAGCAATGCGCTCCAGCCTTCATACAATGAAGGCTGAACAATAGCTCTTGCCTTTCTCATAAGTTGAACTTGGTCTATACGTGGCAATAAGCCAAGTATCCATATCTGGCTTTTCAGTTCATGTTTGTTGACAAAAGACTGTAACTCCTTGCAATAATTTGGAAATCTGGGATCATAAAACAAACCTGTACATACAAGGTTTATTTTTAATCCTCTGCGTTTTAACAACAATATGGCCAGAAATAAAGTCATATGATTCTTATGTTTCCAAAATTGGCTGGGAAACATGAGATAATCTTCCGGAACATCATATTTCCTACATATTTGATCGTTGTCTATAATTCTCCAATTACTGCCTAAATACATTGTAAATGGCATTATTTCAAATTTATGAGCTGAACTTGGTGCCATCCTACAGGCATCTTCGTAACTTACCCGGTTACTTAAAATAATTTTATCTGCCAACTTGACCATTTTGCGGAATGCCCGATACCTTAATATTTTTTCAGTAAAACCGAAATACTCCGGAAAATGAAGCTGCTGAAAATCAGGAATCCAGCAAATACGTTTGGCTTGTGAATATTTTCTGGAGAGTAATCCATTCGCGGGAAATATTATATCAATTTCTTCGCATTCTAACATTGATGGTAAATTGTTTTCCGGAAATAAAGGCTTTTGATTTTTCAAAAGTCTTTTGCCTGCCGCCAACCATTTTTTTAATAAAGGATAACTCGAACCATAGAAAAGGTTGAACGTTTGGACTTGATGAACAAAGTCCTTTACATTATTATAATCATTAGGGTTGTGAAAGTCGCGGTGTAAAAAAAGCAGAGTATTTTCTTTATGTTGAAGCAAAAATCTGCCAATGATTAGGCTTTGAATATACTGTACACCTGCAACCCATTGATCATCCCCATGGCCGATAATGCCAATTTTTCTTTCAAAATCAGCAATTATTAATGATAAGTCTTTAGAAGAATTTACCTGTAAATTATTCATAATATTTAAAGCAGAAGCTTTCTATCAGATACTCAAAGGAGTTAAGATTCCTTCAAAAGGAAAATTATACATAAGTGATTTACAAAAATCAATTACAACACTGCCTTTATGTTGTCTAACTAATTGATAATCAATATACCCTAGAATTTTATTCAAAATTTCAAAGACTGGGCAGTTTGCAGCTCTTTACCATTGCAACCAATGAAACTTTACGCCCTTTAGCTGCTTTTGCTTTGTTAGTCACAATTGTATAAAGTTCGCCGTTAGAAAGCGAGGTCTCATCAAAAGGTAAGTGGGTACCCAAATTTTGGGGGTATAAAAGCCATTTTGCAGCATGACTTCTTTGGTTGCAGTCTTTAAAACCACTCTAAAAATGACGGTAGTGGCGTAGCAAATCCCTGCCCTTAACGTCATAAAAGTTCTCAATTGAATGGGCACTATTGGGATTGGTATTGAGTGATTTTCTTAAAAAAAAGCCTCAGCGGCGTACCGTGCGAATTCACTCGTCATCCGCGTTCCTTTTTCTACTTCTGTCCAGTCTTGATATACAACTTTACCAGTCATGGTGTTCAGCCACTTACGGCGCTTAACCTTACGTCCGCGAAGGGGAAAATCTTGGACTGTAATGGTCGGAAAGAAACCTTTGGCGAACAAACTTGACCGTACCGGGTCGTTAGCAGAAGCGTTCTTTTCTTCCAGATGAACATGAAAGCAATCGTCTTGTTTGTTAACGGAAATCAAAATAAAGTTTTCAAGAAGAAACTCGGGCAACAGCAACTGAATGTGAACGATAGGAAGAAAACTCTCCAAAGTAAGTACGTTAGATTAAAACACAAACCTAGAAAAATCCAACGCTCTCCACAACTTTTGGTTTTGATCCCTTTTTGTTTTGAGCCTATTTTTTGCCAATAACGCCAAAAACCCCGCTATCGTTGCCGATAACGGGGTTTTGTGACGAAGGCGAGACACATAAACTGTGCATAATTGATTGATTTATAATAGTTTAAGTGAAAGCAAAATTAATGAGGTCGGGTATTGGGTAGAGAAAGGCGTGTTTCACGACATTTTTGGCTTCATTTAGGGTATTTTTAACGCTAACCATTACAAAGTAATAATTCCCGTCACACCGCAATCCTCGCTTTCATGGTCACCGGTATAGGGTTTGACCTTGTAGAGGTACATGGTTTTACTTTTCAGGTTTTTATCCACGTAGGAAGTAGCATCGCGGGGAAGTTCTGCGACCACATTTCCATCTCTGTAGATTCGGTAGCCGCTAATCTTTCCCACTCCGGCCCATGTGATCTCAATACTGTTTGCCGTTACATTTCTCTGACCCCAGTCGGAAGGGCAGGGAGGAAAAAAAGGCTTCAAACATCCCGAACAGACGTTGCACACGATCAAAATCAGTAAGGTCAAAATACGTACCTGTATTTTCATTGGAAAAACGATTATGTTACTATACTTACCAATTTGATTCCCTTTATCTTTTTCAGCTCGTCCAACGATATTTCCATAGGGTTGATCGTTACGATCAGCTTTTGAAGGCCGTCGTTTAAAAACATTCCCCCTGTTCCCCTCTCCCACCATTCGGGATTGACGGCAAACGTTGTCAGTATGTCACTGATGACCCGCTGCCCCAACGCCCGCTTGTCTTTCTCTAAGGCAGGAATGACGTTTTGGGCCGTTCCGATTTTTTTGGCAAATTCCGCCTGTGTCAGACCGAGCGCCTTACGAATGGCTTTGATCTTTTCGCCTTTGGAAGTGTCGGGTAAATGTGTTGTGGTCATGTCAGTGGTTTTGGTCGGCTGAGGCGTTGCCAATGGCGAAGCCGTGCGCAGTATCGTTGATAATGGTATCTTCTTCGGGTGCTTCCGCCGTAACGGTGGTCGTGGGGTAGGCCACTTTCACAAACTCCGACGTCTCCAAATAGTTAAGCAGCGCCAATGACTACCTTCCCTCTTCTGGTGTCAGTGTTACCTGTATCATCTTGTCGGTATTTATTAATACTTATACCTACCTTAAAACATCAATTGTTGTATTCGGTATTTAGTGTTAATTTAGAGTCAAAAAAATGAAATTAAGCGACTTGGTTTATTGGACTAAAAGCGATCAAAAAGGCTTTTTCTGGCTTCGTATTTTTACGGGTCATGGCTTTTGCATTAAAAACATTCGTTTGCATGGACTGGACTTTAGTGAACGTTATAGGCTGAAAAAGACCGGATGCAGGTTAGGCAATTACTACATTGAATTACTTCTCCCCTCCAAGTGAAATGCCCGCCTTTAAAGCTTTTCCGATCAAATAATTGATAAAAGCACTGCAAGAGACGAGCATGTACTTCGCATCGTCAAGATCACAGTTTGTATCATCCATAATGGCATGGCGGATACCGGCCGCATCACTGGTATAGCCATATAAACTTTTAAAGCCACTGACCAATGATCCGTGAATAGGTGCTTTCTTATTGAACTCTGTTAAGGCGTCAGAGAATTTATCCTTTTGAGTGATCGTTCTTACTGCTGCCTCAACCGCTGAAATGGATTCTTTGATGGAGTTGCGATAATCCGGACTCTTTTTGTCTGACAGTAATTGCAGTGCGGCAGTTAAATGGGTGTTACAGGCTTCCAGCGAAGAAAATTGTTTCGTTTGCTGTGTAGCTTCATTTATAGATGATATCTCTGAATCATTGGTAATAGGCGCAAATTGACCATTGATAAGCCTGAAGCCGCTTTTTTCTTCAATAAGAACCTGATTTAGAGTTGCAATAAATAAATATATATCAAGTTTAGGGTTTGCTAATTTTATACAAAATTCAATTAAAAGAATTGGTTTATACCAGACAGATTTATCATAAAAGTAGACCTCCATATATTTGACTACTTGCTCGTTGGGCAAATAAACAACATGTTTTTGCTTTAGAAAACTGTCCCATATTTTAAAAAAAAATGCTTCTACAAATAACTCGCGCTGATCGTAGGGCGTTTGTGGTGACAATTCATAAGAACCTAATTTGTTAATCAGACGTACCATAAGTACATTCCAAAGTCTATTTCTAAGACCGTCATCAATACTGTCTATTTGAATACCCTTTGGCTGTACATAGCCCATTCTTTCTGCAAAATTCATGTATCTAAGAAATTAGAATTTACCGGTTCGAACTAACCATCTTCACCAGCGCCGCCACCCGTAATTACCTCACAACCGCCTGAGCGAAATTCGTACTGCCGTCTGAGGGATTGACATAGACGGTCAAACCTCCGATGGGTTGCCATCCTTCTTTAATGGCTTTGTTTACCGCCTCTTTCAGATCATAGCCGTTCTTTCGGGTGACGATGTTGTACTCTTTTATCTGTGCCGGTGTTTGGGTCCTTAAGGTTTCAATCTGTTTTTGCTGTTCTTTGACGGCATTCACCAGCGGCATGACAAAATCGGAATACGCCAGTGAATACGTCCCATCTTCGGCTTTTTTCAGCCCGCTGAATTCAATGCCCAGCTCATCCATTACCTTCTCGACATCCTGCGCAATAAAGCCGTCATGGCGTACATGGGTCTTATCGGCAATGTAGTTGTAGGAAACGGGTTGAAGTCGGGTGATGAAGTTCAGGCCGAGATCAGTAGAAGCAATGTTTTCTTTCAGGCGACGGTCGGAAGGGGTTGACCAGGGAACTTGACCTTCGATGACAGTCACATCCGAGTTGCCGATTCTAACTTTATTGGACGCGTTTACGGTCACATTGGCGCCGATTGCTGTAGCATTATAAGATTCGGGAATTGATGTTCCTGCATAATAACCCAAAAAGGTGTTATTGTAGCCAGAAACACAGTTTTCTCCCGAGAAATACCCAATGGCCGTATTTTGTCCACCAATGGTATTTTTAAGAAGAGCCGAGTGTCCAATGGCTGTATTCCAACTGCCTTCTGTATTTGACCCTAATGATTCATAGCCATTGGCAACATTTACATTGCCGGTCTTATTATAAACAAGAGACCTGCCCCCGGTAGCTGTATTTTCATATCCAGAGGTATTATAAATAAGTGACACAGATCCAATTCCTGTATTTGAGCTTCCTGAAGTATTGGAAAAAAGAGCGCTTTGTCCAATAGCGGTATTTGTACTCCCCGTTTTGTTGGAAGAAAGCGATTGATAACCAATGGCTGTATTAGACACACCGCTTGTATTGGCAGAAAGGGCAAAGGTTCCTGTGGCAGTATTCTGACTACCACCGGAATTATTATAAAGCGCATAATATCCATTGGCAGTATTATTATGACCGTTAGTGTTGCCATAAAGCGCAAATGTCCCTATTGCAGTATTATTGGTTCCGGTTAAATTAGAATAAAGAGATGAATCACCAACTGCTACGTTTCGTACACCATTAATGTTGTTATACATTGCCACGGTTCCTATTGCAGTGTTGCTGTAGCCTGTAAGATTAAAATATAGTGTACCTCCACCCACTGCGGTATTAAAGCTGCCTTTAGTGCTATAATAAAGACTGGTATTGCCAATAGCTGTATTATTGTAGCCAATGGCGTTATTGTGTAAAGAGTTTGCTCCCAGCGCGGTATTGTTATACCCTGTAGTATTGAAATTAAGCGACTCATCCCCAATGCCAACATTAGAGGATCCGCTTGTATTTCTGAAAAGTGATTCATATCCAATGGCAGTATTAAAATACCCCCCGGTATTTGAAAAAAGGGCATCTGTACCAATGGCAATATTAAAGTTTGCAATTGTGTTTTTCTGTAGTGCGTAATGGCCAATGGCAATATTTGAAGCTCCAAATGTATTTGACAAAAGCGCATCATCACCAATTGCTATGCTGCTTTGTACCAAGTTGCCCGTTCCACCCTGTAGCCCTTTTGGTGTAATTGTCACGGACTTATTTTGATAAGTCTGTATATTGATCTGTCCATAAGACTGAATACTTATCAAAACAAGAAGTGTAAAAAGTCTTTTCATGGAATAGTTATATATTTTTCAGATAATCCCGTGGAGTTTTAAAGACAAAAACTTCAATAAATACAACTTTACCAGCCATCACCGATTGATTATTCTTTCTCTTTTTTTGTGATACTCTTCTGCATCAATAACACCTTCCTGATAAAGTTTAAACCACTTTTTTAACTCTTCAGCTTCGGATGCTGATTGCTGGCGCGGCCCATTGGGTATTTCATCAAGCGGCTTGGAGGTGGCAACGAATATTGCCCCAATGAGCGGGGAGAAGAAAAGCGATAAAAGGAATGAACCCCAAAAGCCTATTTTGCGATTATTGCCAATAGCGCCCATTATAAATGCCCCTATTATCCAACCAAAAAAGAGTAACATAGCGAGGTAGAGATTTTTAAATCATGCAATTTCTAGTGTATTCTTCTCCTGATAAGATCAGTCACTTTCCATATTGCCTTTATATCTTCAATTTTGACTGTGATAGGGCCGTGAATGTTATTGTCTGAGATGAGTTCTAATTGGCCGGTATTTTGAAGCGTGTTCTTTACTATCCGTTTGATGACAAACGAATTTCTGTATACGATGGCATAAACTCCCGGATTCAGGTATTCCCATTCAGCGTTTTCCTGAAAAAACGCCAATACTTTATCTCCCCGCTGCATGGTGGGCTCCATGCTGTCGCCATCCAAAGTGACGGAAATGGCATTGTCATATTTTACGCCCCATTCGGGTTCGATATAAATAAAGTCAGAAATAAATTCCTGATAGTTATCCAAATTCTCCACAAAACCAGCGCGTGCATTTATGTCAATCAGTGGTATCTTAACAAGCCGTTCAGGGATATATGCCGTCACACCTCTGGGGCCACCCATTATCTGAGTCATATCACCCATCTCCTGTTTTATTTCGCCTGTATTCTTTAAAAACATCTCCCCTTCCCCGGTCATAAGCCAATCCCCATTAAAGCCAAATGTGCTAATCATGTCCTTTAATAATCTTTTACCTAATCCTTTATGTCCTTTTTCCAGTTTAGATAGATAGGATTGTTCCATTTCTATGCGCTCAGCGAATTCCACTTGATTAAATCCAAGGGTTTCGCGTAAATGTTTCAATCTCTCTCCTACTGTAAGCATCTGCATTTCAATGGTTTGCATGTTATTTAAGGGGGGTGGATAAATAAATATTACCTTTTACAAGAAAAATATGTCCTAATGTTTGGAATTATTATGACCTTTTACCTATATTTGTACTATAAATCATTTGATAGTTCAAATATATGACAACGATTGAGCAACTACAAGCGGAATTGAGCGAACGGCATAAACTATTGGTTCGCTATCAAAAAGTATCTGTCGTCCTCGAACGTGCAGGGCTCTCCCCAAACACCTACAACGATGCTGTGACCGGAAAAAGCAGTGTGTTGGTGCCTACCATGGACCGCATTTTAACGGCGCAAAATCAGGTGATCGACGAATACGAAGAGGAGCTCCGTAAGAAGCATATCAAAAAGTCTGTAACAGCCTGATCGCCATGGGAGCCGCTACCACTACCCCCGAAACCGCTGTTGTGCTTACCGCCCAGCAATACGCCGCCATCATGGATAAAATTGACAGGGTGGACGCGCTGGAAGCGCGCATCAAAATCTTGGAAGGCCATAAAAAGCCCGCTCAATTGGACCGCATTCTGACGGTGGAGGAAACGGCCAAACGCCTCGGCAAAAGCACCAAGACCATCTACCGCCGTATTGCGGAAAAGAAGCTTAAAACCGTTTCGGTGGACGGCAAAGCCTACGGAATCCGTGAAAGTGAGGTACTGAAATACCTCGAACGATAAAAGGGGAAACACCGCCCCTGAAAGTCAAAGACGGTGTAAGAATCACATATCTAATAGATTAATTCCTAAAACTATGAAAAAGTCAGTAAAAAAGTCATTAACGCTTGCCGCTAAACTTCGCAGAAACCTGCGCATGGGCAAAGTCTGCCGGGTTGAATTTATCAAAGTGGAGGACGGTAAGCTCACCCGCCGCTACGTCAGAGCCTTATCATCTGAAAACATCAGGGGTACGGGCAGAAAAAAGCCCAATAAAGCCCTGATCTGTTTTTTTGACATCACCAAGGATGATATACGTTGCTGTCGGGCCGAAAACCTGCGGTCAGTACAAACCATGGCGCAGGTAAAACGCGAAGAGATCGCCCGTGACCGCTACAACAAAGCCATCGAAGTAGCTGAGTTCTACGATCTGTCGGTACGTGATGCATGGCCGATTGTCCTTGATAAAAAGGCGCTGAATGCCTACGAAGCGCACCGATTGGAAGACTACTACGAAAGCGGCGAATACGGCTTTGATGCCGCCGACGCCAAACACGATTTTTCATAGGTTAATTTTTAGGAATAATCGGAATAACGGGGGACTGTGTCCCCCTGCATTTTCCTAATGACCTTCCCTGTTTTTCTCAAAACTCTCTAACTCCCTAAACGCATGCAAAAACCGGTTATCACCGATGACGACATGGCAGCCGCCTTTATCGTGCATCTTGTTTGCGGCATTGGCGCCCTTGCCGCAGTTGCCGCCGTTCTCTACGGAATTTCAGCCCTTATCACCTAACCGGTCGGATGAAAAAGTACACAAAACGCCCAAAGGACTATTTCACGCCGTTTGTCTTGGTGTTCTTCATCGCCGCCATGCTCAAAGTCGTGCATTGTCTTATCATCATGGCCAAAAACGGCGCATTTGATAATCTCTTTTAATTCACACTACTCTAGCTGATAACACCATGACCTTTAAAGAATCCCTGACTCAATTTTATGAACAAAGTCGTGCCTATGACCTGACGGTTGCCGAACTGTATTCCCCGGCTCCCGAAACGGAAAGCGACTTTGAAAAGATCATCGCCAAAGTTTACGCGGCATGGCTGGCCCTGCGTGACCGCCAAAAAGAGCATTTCAACTTATTGTCGGACCCTGAAACGATCATTTAACACCTAAAAAAATTCATCCAATGGAAAAGCAAAAGTATTTAAAAAGCAAAGGCGGCGGGCAATTCTTTCAACTGCTCTCCGAAACCGAAGTCAAGGTCATCAGCCTGTATGAGTTCAATCCGATCATTGAACGGCGTCGCATTTCGTCGACGATCATTACAGAGCTTAAATGCGTCCCCTGCCCCAAAGAAGAATTTGAAGCGGCTCAGCAGACAGCCATGGAGCTGCTTGACCTGCCCGTACCCTTTTTGGTTTCCGCAGTTGTGGAACATGTTTAATCCATTCACCTTCCAATCATTAACATCATGCAACTCTCACCCAACATTTTGCCTTTATGGCAATCCTCTCCGGCCAACAAACCGGCCGGCTTACTGCGCCGAACTCCCCGCAAACGCCTGTCCCTTCAGGCTCAGGCCGAACTCATTGCCGTCATTAAAGATTCGGCCGTTCAAGATACCTTAGTGATCGCCGTGCGTGCAGAGGAGTTGCTCGGAGAAAAAACGCTGGCCGACCATCACATTTTCCTGCATGGAAATCACCGACTCAGTCTCTGCACTGACAGCACAGTGATTCTGTGCGGAACGGCCCGCCTGTACCTTGAGGTGCAGGGGGAGGCCCAAGTGACGCTGAAGGCTTCAGGCGAGGCAAATTTTCACTTGGAAGCCTCCCAACATGCCCGTGTGTCGGTGCTACCGGCCGAACATACCGAGGGTATAGTTGAAACATGGGATACGGCCCAAATCATTGTTGATCTCTCCGGCGAGGCACGGGCTACCGTTGATACCTTCAATGAGGCAAGGGCCGTCATTACTGCCCATGACTGCACTTGGTGTGATGTCAATGCGGTGGACAATGCACAGGTCATGGCCTGTCTGTCGCCGGACTGCCGCTTTACGGGCGAAAAGACAGGCAATGCTCAAATCATTGCTATTGTCCAATGACCTTCACCCTGTTCCAACGACCCGCCGTTCCGTCTTGCTGTGGGTCGTTTTGTTTTTAATCAATCAACGTATAAACACAACGGTCATGAACCCCATTGCCCTTCCCATCCCTGCCAAAGGCACTCCGGAGCCGTCCTTTTCGGGCGTCTGGATTCCTGATTATGTCTGGAGCGATAAACGTTTAAATCTTACGGAAGCGGTGCTGCTTTCACAGATCATCTATCTTTCCAAGCGGTCAGGCTACTGCGATGCCAACAATGCCTATTGGTGTGAATTTCTGCGCATGACCGACCGCAACGTGGGCCGTCTGATCAAACGGCTGGACACACTGGGCGTGCTGATCGTTAAAAACCCAACGGGCAAAAATCGCCGTTTGGTACCTGTAAAAGGCAACCCCGACAAATTTGTCGCCCCTGAAAACAACCCCGACAAAAATGTCCCTGTTGCAGGTTCCAACCCGGACAATTTTGTCGGGGTTAAGCCTCGCCGCTTCATTCAACCCCGACATTTCCGGTATACCAACCCCGACATTTCCGGTATACCAACCCGGACAATTTTGTCGGGGTTCAAGATATATAAGGATTTAAAACAGTGCTTAAAACAAAAGGTAAAACAGTGCAGTGCAATGCGCGTGCGATGGGAATTGATTTTTCCAAAAAAAGAAAATCCATCCGTACCGCAGGGGCAAAAAAAAGAAAATCCCCCCAAAGTTCCGGGTGTTCCCCCCTTTTCTGACGACGATCATTTGTTTCGGGAAGATCCGCTTTTTCAAAAACCGCAGTTCGATGCTCTGTTTGCCGGGCGTTACCCGGAACTTGACGAAAATCACTATTACTCGCTGGTGAACCAATGGGCACACAAAGACACTGACGCCTTTGTCAAACGAAGCAATTGGGCCTCAGTGATCCATCAGTTCATTGTTCGGGACGAACAGAAAGGAAAATTAAAGTTTAAATCATCAATTCAAACCAAAAATGGCAACCGCATCCAACCCGCCGCAACTCATTCAGACAACCGCCTCCGCCCAGTGGGAAAAGAGCCGATCAACGGACGAACAGCCGGAAGCTGGAAAAAACTATGAACACATTGAGCTTACGGACGAAGAAATGGCCGAAGCCCTGTTTCAGGCGCGTAAGGCCAAACATTTTCTGTTGGAAAGGCAGCGTTACGCTCAAAAGATCAATCAGCCCGCTCATCCTGTGTTTACATCGGTTGATGAGTACACGGGATTTGTGCTGAAGCAGTCG
Organism: Runella sp.; assembly: GCF_965279615.1. Lineage (NCBI taxonomy): Bacteria > Pseudomonadati > Bacteroidota > Cytophagia > Cytophagales > Spirosomataceae > Runella > Runella sp. The sequence goes on from NZ_OZ257252.1 coordinate 3,895,567, forward strand.
GGTCTGGAGATTTTGCCGCAGGACAAAAAGGTTTTTCATACGCTTACCGCCTACTTTTTCGGGGTACGTAACCAATACACCGAGGAACTTGACTTTCAAAAAAGTATCATGCTTTTCGGCAATACCGGCGTAGGAAAATCGACGATGATCAAAGCGTTTTGCAACAATCCCCGCATTCCCTTTCTGTACGCTGATACGCTGGAAGTAGTCAACGAATACGAAAAGGACGGCCCGCATGCCATTGATGATTATACCCTGCTGATCGACAATCCCAACCGATTGCAAAAGTATTTCGGGCATGCCAAACTCGGGATGGTATTCGATGATCTGGGCACGGAAAACACGGGCATCAACTTCGGTAAAAAGAAAAACGTCATGGGTGAGATCCTGCTGCTGCGCTACGCCAACTGTCCGGGCCCCTATACCCACGTAACGACCAACAACACCACGGATGAATTTTTGGAGATGTACGGCGTGCGCGTCTACGACCGAATGCGCGAAATGTACAACATCGTTGAGTGGCCTGCCGATGCTGAATCACGCCGCAAATAATATTACCGAAATCATTTAAAACCAACCAAAACAATGAATCCAATCAATTTCCCTGAGTCCAATCGCACTTATGTAAAACCCAATAGCGTGATGGATAAGCAGTGCAGTTTAATAAAGATTAAATATCTAAAATTTGACTACCCAATTCCATAAGTAAGTCTTTAAAATTATCAAATTTGGTAAGGTCTTTCTCAATAAGAAAGCGGAGAATTTTATAAATAAAGAAAATTTCTACAGAAACTTTAACTAACTCTTTCAAAAACTTAATCGTAGTATTAGGCTCACCACTCAAAAGTAATACCGGTTTTATCAGCAATCTTGGGGCAAGATTAAATATTAGTAAACACACCAAAAATGCAAATCCTAATACCAGCTCTGCATTCTCATTATCAATAATTCCCCAATCTTCAACACTCAGAATTCCTTTGAATAGAAAATAAGTAACTATCCAAATTAAAACAATTGATATGAAACAGGGCATAATCTCTCGTATAATTGTAAAATAAAATGAATAATTGCGTTGGGGAAACTCTCTGATCTTAACCACAAGATGACTATATATTGGCATGTAAATACTATGTATGTATAACTTTACAAAGAGTACAATTTGAACAAAAAATGCAATAAATACCAACAGGATAATCCCTGTATATGAAAGCAAAACCATTATAACATTTCTGGATTCTCCGTAGACATATACTGCTTTTTGTATTCTATCATCATACAGAACTTTTATCCGTTTGCCGATACGTATGTTATCTTCATCTAAAAACAATCCTCCCTGTATTGGATATGGTATTCCTGAACAGTGAATTTTCCAACGAACAGGTAATTCTACACCATTACGACTATGTGCCATTACCAGGCGCGATGAAGTAACAACTGCAATTTTTTCTCTGCCTGTCATGCTAAGTTTTAATGGGATATAAATAGAACCGAATATCACGCATACTCCAAAAAAAGCTATAAGGCCTGCAAAAGCGGCAAACAGCAGAAATAAGAGTCCTTTAATAAAGTCCATGGTCAGGATATTATTTTTTTGCCAAATCTACTTAATTCGAATAAAGCTGCGCCACAAAGTTCAAATAGTTCTCCAAAGTGATAATGATTTCCTCAGCATCAGTCATGACCAGATTGTGCCCAAACGATTTTTGAGCGTTCCGAAGAAAATCCATGATCGGTTTATTCACTATAACCTCTCCGAGAATTCGAATGGTACAGTGCGGGTTGAGGCCGTCAATAATGTAGCTGATGGCAAACAGATGATCTTTGGATGGTGCGATGGTAATGCTCAGTCCCGTGATCGGACAGAGTTTGTCCGCAAGCAGGTAATTGTTTAGGTCTTCCATAAAGCAGAGTAAAAGTGTCGGTAATATACAAGTAATATACAAAAGTCTTGAATTTGAAAAGCTCCTTAAAACGGGGCTTTTTTTGTGCAGAAAATTTTTGTAAAAAACAGTAAAAATATCTCTTCGTTTTTTTGTTTCGTTACGAAACAAATCCTATATTTGTACAGTCAATTAAACAAAACAACACGGCAATGTATGAAGGAATAAAAAAGAAAGTAATTCGGGACATCAGGGATTTGGAAATGATTCTTACCCGAGACCAAGAGGAAATGACCGAAGAGGAAATAAATGAGATACTTGAAAAACTCGACATCCTCTACGAACTCCTCAAAATGTTTGACTAATCAACGGGGCTCCGGCCCCACTAACTATATTTTTATGAGCAAAGAGGAATTTGATCGGCAGAAGTTCAAAGAAATAATGGCCCGTGCCGATGAGACCATCAAAGAGGCAAAGGCTATCTTAGACCAAAACGGCGTAGTCTACAATCTGGGAGAGTGGCTGACAGTAAAGCGTTACTGTGACAGATTCGGTATACCCAACACACAGACTGTCACCAACTGGATCGCGCGGGGAATCATCCCGCCCGAAAACGTAGTGGAAATCGCTGAGTTGAATAACATTCGGTTGATTAAGGCTATTAAATATCTTGATTGAAGTTTTGTTTAATTGACATTTGTACCGAATCCCCGTCAGCATTGCAGGCGGGGATTTTTATTGCTGCCAAACTTCTTATTCATTGGCTTTTCATGGCGCATACTTATAATACATATCCCGTACAAATTCTCCGAACCCCAGCCATATCAGTACACCTTCCCATTCCATCAGAAATATCAATTGTACAGTATATGGATTAGGTAACGGCAATCCCAAACAGGAAATGTTCAGGATTCTTTTTAACAGAAGCATCTTTTTGAGGTTACTTTACGTATGTATAAAAATCTAATCATGCTGATCGGCAAAAAGCCATGCACTAATGCTGTATTACTTTTTTGCTGAATCTTTAATGAGTGGTGAGGCTATACTCCTTTTTTAAGAATAAATTCTGAACCTCTGATATGTTTTCGCTAAGTTCTGCTATACCTACGCAGTGTCCCAACTGTAAGAGTACAACTTTTATACGGTCTTCCCGGCCGTTTTTAGTTCAAACATTTCTGGCTTTTTTGCCGGTTAAATGTTACCGGTGTCATAACTGTCAATACCGTTATTATAAATTATAGTCTTACGCCAAACGCTGCACTGTTTATTCCCGCTCTGCCATTTGCATTAATTACAACAATTGATGTAAATTTGGGCTATGCCCGGCCGACCTACCAAATACGACAGATCATTTGTCAAATTAGCCTACAATTACTGCTTGTTGGGGGCTGATGATGTATTTTTATCCAAAGCCTTTGAGGTGAATGTAGACACCATCTACGAATGGAAGAAAAAGCATAAGGAATTTTCCGAGTCCATAAAAAGAGGGAAAATGATTGCTGACGGCACCATTGCCGCCTCCCTGTTCAAACGGGCGAAGGGATTCAAATTTGAAGAGGAGACCTTTGAACGGGTCAAGAAACATCAACAACCTTTACCGTCTGAAAATAATCCTCATCCCGAGCCTGTTGTTTCCGATAAGCTTGTAGTCTCCAAGCGGGTTATAAAGTACTTTCCTCCCGACCCTTTATCCATGATCTTCTGGCTTAAAAACCGTCAGCCTGAGATGTGGCGTGAAAAACCCGAAGGTAAACAGCCCGATGACGATAAGCCGAAACCGCTATGGCTTAAATCCACTAATTTAGACGAAACTGCCGATGGACCTGACGAGTAAATACGTCGGGGTTCGTAACTACGTCCATAACCCCAATCTGCGCTTTTTAGAGAAAGAAATTGCCAATTACCGCGTATTGGCACTTCAAGGAGGAACTCGTTCGGGTAAAACTTTTGGGGCCATTCACTTTCTGATTCGCTGTCTTTCTCAATACAGCGGGCTGACCATCTCCATTGCCCGCGAAACATTCCCGGCCCTGCGAGGCTCGGTGATGAAAGATTTTATCAGTGAGCTCAAAGAGGTGGGCATGTATTCCAAGTCCGATCATAATAAAACCTACAACGAGTATCACTACGGCCGCAATGATGTTGAGTTTTTCAGCATCGACGATGAGCAAAAGGTAAGGGGACGTAAGCGGGACATTGTCTTTATCAATGAAGCCAATGAAATCTCATTGGAAGTCTGGCGGCAATTGATCCTTCGTACAACCTCCAAGATCATCATTGACTACAACCCGTCAATGCCCGATTCCTACATCTACGATGAGGTTTTGCCCCGTAACGACTGCGCCCACATTGTTACGACCTACAAAGACAATCCGCATTTGCCAAAGGCGCAGGTAGCGGAAATTGAGCTGCTTCGTGATACGGATCCTGATTACTTCTCAGTTTTTGGCTTAGGTCAGCGGGGTACCAACCGTATCAAGATTTATGTTCACTGGAAGATCATGGGTACAGGATGGCCTGTGTGGTTTGACGAAGAATCATACGGGCTTGACTTTGGATATAACAATGCATCATCTCTGGTACATTGCGGACTGCGTGACAATACCAACTTTTGGGAAGAAAAACTCTATGAGCCGGGATTGAATACACCGCAGCTCATTGACCGCCTCGGCAATATCATACAGGATAGAAATATTCCCATTTATTGTGACAGTGCCGCCCCTGAGAAAATCACTGATCTGCAAAATGCGGGATTCAACGCCATGGAAGCTGAAAAGTCGGTCAAAGACGGCATTGACTATGTACAGGCCCACCCCCTTTATATTCATGAAGACTCCGCTAATCTCCAAAAGGAGATCAAGAGGTATCAATGGAAAGTAAACAAACTGACAGGTATTAAATTGGAAGAACCCGTCAAATTCGATGATCACGCCATGGATGCGGGGCGTTACGGCAGTTATTCGCATTACCGATTGCAGGGCTACAGAGTCAGATCAAGTTCAAACCGATAATATATTTTTTAACATAATCCCAAATAATCATGAAACAGAATGGTATTGTTTTAGAAGTTCAAAGAGGCATTGATAATACGCCTTCTGATGCAAAGGGTAATTATTCAGATGGTTACCACACGTTTAATGAGTTGTATGAATTCAGGAAAATCTACAACGCTGCACTATTTAATGAATGGGCAAGTATGGGTATTTACGAGGTTCATAAAAGTAAAAAGCACTTTGATGGAGATGAGTGTTTTGGAGGTGGATGGTTTATTGTTGTAGCTGTTTTGCCAAGTGGGCAGATATCCAATCATTATGAAGAAAAAGATTGGGATTTATTTAAATGTCCGGAAGTTGAGAAAGCTAAATTTCCCTTTGATGGGCACACTTCACAGGATGTGCTACTTCGAATTAGCGAATTGATTCAAAGTAAAAAGCAGCTATCTAAGTCACAAATACCACAACATCAAGTAGCAACAGGTATGAAAGCTTCAACCTCACTAAAAGGCTGTCCATTCCATTATTGTGATAAACAGCCGGTATGCGAGGCGGCATGTAGATATGAATAACATCATGAAAACACTCTCGGAATTTTGGCGCGAAGATTATTTGGTCAACATCATGCGTCAGATCGAAAGCCGTTACAAACGCGGTTTACTGCGCATTTGGGTCATTGCCGCCATTGACATCAAAGGTGACCGAGCCTCAATAAAATGGTACAAGCTTTCTGAACCTTTGACCGATGAAGAGGTGAAGGAAGTGTACGGATATTAGCCCCGTAAACGCCTTGCAGAAAAATATTTTCTCTTTTTTGCTTAAATACATCAATTGTTGTAATATTGCAACGGTCGCTTGTCGGGTCGCAGTATAGGTTGTGTTATTGACGGCACTTCCGATACTGCAAACTTTCTTTCAGGCACGACCAATCTTCCCCCGCAGTGACGACCAACCCCTTTGTAAGTGCAATACTTCACTTTAAAAACCTTATAAAATGCCGTCACTCATTTATGCCTGTAGTCCCACAATCGCCACTGTGGCGTCTTTAACCCAAAACATCTGTAAGCATCCCGGCAAAGAGGTCAAACTCGCCTTTATGCAGATTTTGGGAACGGCCGACTTTACCACGTCGGCTACCCCCGGCACCGACATTACGCTGCAAAGTGTATGGACAGACAAGTTGGCACTGAGCACCACTTCACGCATTGTTCTCACGCCTGAACTGGAAAACTTTGCCATTCCCGCCACCGAAGCCCGTGCCGTCGAAACACAGTCAGCCCGCCGTATGGTCCGTCTGGCCAACGGTGCAGCCATTTCCGTTCCGTTCCGCATTGACAGCATCACCGCTGCGGACGTGGCCGAGATTCGCAAAATGTTTGCCCTTTCCAACCGCTTCGGACAGCCTACCAAGCTGGCTTTTATGCCGATGTACGAAAACAACATGGTACGGGCTAAAAAGTCCACAACCAACTATTTCGGCATTCCCATCTATTCGGCGCAGGTGTCCGACCCGATCAAGTCGATTGAGGACGATTGGGATTACGTGACCGGCTCATTCATGCTGCCTTACGGATGGTCAGTCGGTACTGAGCTTGTAGATATCGCTTTCTCACCTTTTGATCTGCTTCAGTAATGGAAAAAGACGACGCTCCAAAACCCAAAGTCAACCTGCTTTCGCAGGATCACCCCGAAGGCAAAGAACCCATCCCGCTTGAAACCGATTACCAGCACGCTTTGAAGATTTTCGAGATTCAAGCCAAATCAAACAGCAGATGCTGGACTGTGAACCCTGACGACAAAAACTACGAAATCAACGAAAGTGGCATACTCACGAGACGCAATAAAGGAAAGGATAAAGCAGCCCAGGAATCAGTCAATTCTTAAAGTTGCCGCTGCTGATAATGCCTGGTGCAGGTTCCATGCCCGTAACGCTACGCGCATCGGTGATCTGGGTTCTCATTTCTTTCGGTTTCGTGACAAGGTGCATTCCATTATCACGGTACCCAAGAAACAGGATACTTTTTGGAAGGTCTTTGACATTCCGTTGATTTCAACCAACATTATTCAGGACGCAGCGGATGAGTTAAACCGCGTCTTTACGGCCAATGACCGTTACGAAGAAATGCAGTTTGCCACGCCCGAACTGGCGCAGGATTTTCGGGAGTATCTACAAAAGAGCAAACTGGGCAGCATTGATTCCGACCGGGTTTTCAATCTGGTCATGGAGCAGCCGACCACGTTTGCGGTCTTGGATTTGCCCGCTGAGCAGACAACGCTGTTCCCTGAGCCTTTTGTGACGTTTCTGGAGGCCGATCAGGTGCATGATGCCGAAAAAGACAATGCGGGCAACGTTGACCTGATCATTTATAAAACCGATCTGGGCTTTGTCGGCATTGACGATGCCTTTTACCGCGTTTTCGACAAAGATACTTTTGAGTACAAATCGGAAGTGGCTCATTTCTTAGGCTACTGCCCTGCCTGCCTGATCTGGGGCGATCTGCTTTCGGGTTCCAATGGCCTGCGTACCCTCGGCCCCATCATTCCGATGGTTTCCCTGCTTGACCGTTACGCCATGCAGCGGGCTTTTGAGCGGGATGTTGATCTCTACGCCGCTTTTCCATCGATGCAGGTACCCGAGGAAACCTGTAATTACGTGTCAAGTGAAGGCAGTCGCTGTTCGGGTGGGTATTTCAAAAAGGCGCACAACGAATACGGGGTTTGTCCCGATTGTGAGGCGCGCAAACACCGTGGCCCCGGCACGGTGTACTACATCAAGCCCGCCATGCTCAAAGACGGCGTGACGAAAGTGGCCTCGTTTATTGAAGCCTCGACCGACCCGTTGAAGTACTACACCGAGAAGAACGACGAACTGGAAAAGCGTCTGTATGAAATGCTGACGGGCAAGAAAAAGCAGGATACCCGCAAAGATGCCGTCAATCAGGATCAGATCAAAGATGAGTTCGAAGCCCGCAAATCCAAGCTGAACTATTGGGCGGAGAATATGCAGACGGTTCGCACTTTCATCATTTCCACGGCGGCAAAGCTTCGCTACGGCAATGCGTTTGTCAGCTACGTTTTCAAGAACGGTGATCAGTACCATTTGGAGACGCTGACGGATATGCTGGATGAGTTCGACCGCATGAAAAAATCAGGACTTCCCGTGTACCTGTTGGATGAGCAGCTTAAGAAAATTGAAGCTCTTATTGTGCGCAACAACAATACGCAGGAAAAACGGCTGGCCATTATGCGCCTCTTGGAGCCTTACCGCAATCTGTCGCTGAGTCTGTTGGACCCCGCCTCGGTAGAATACCGCATCAAGGCCGATCTGCCGCAACTCATTGAGCAGTTCGAAATGGATAACAATATCACCATTGAAGAGTTTGGCTCAAAAGCAAAACTCTCAGACAAACTTAAATCAATTCAAACTCAATTAATTCGCTATGCAAAACAACGAAGCGGACTCAGCATCACTCCAAACCTCGGAGGGGGGTCAAACAACCCCGACCCCAAACGAGTCGAACAAGTCGCCTGAAACGACGCCCGCAACTGCTCCCGTAGCAACGCCAACGCCGTCAACGACCAAAGCAACTGAGCCAAAAGCAAAAGCTGCAACTGCTCCCGTAGCAACGCCAACGGCTCCACAGGAAAACACCAAAGCGCCCGTGGCTCAACCGCCCGTAGTTGAAACGCCTGTGGTTGTACCTGCCGATAAAACCTTCAAACATTCCATGGATGATTCGGAGGTATTGACCGTCAAAGGTGCAGACCTTGGACACACGTACGTCATTGAGAAGTACCTCAAAACGGGCAAAAACACCCGTATTGTTGAAAAAATGACGGGGGCACTGGTACCGGTTCACAAAGACGACTTTGAGAACTACATGAATTCGCTTAAAAAGCTGGGCAACATCGAAACCAAGATTTTGCACGAACCCCAATAAAGAATTTAACAATCTTTTAAATTTTATAAAAATGCCAGAGCAAAAACCCTCATTAGGTCGCATTGTCTTTTTCCATCCGGGCAACAGCGTCGATAAGCAACTTCCTAACGGCATGGAGGCTGCACCCGCCATCATCACACAGGTATTCAGTGATACGATGGTTAATTTGTCACTTTTTTTGGCGTCACCCGGCGGTGAGCCTGTGCGTCAGGAATGGAGTGTAAGCCACAAAGATGCAGAATACCTCATTGAAGGCTCTCATTATTGGGATTGGCCTCCACGCGTTTAATCAATTACCCATTTCTAACCACCCGTACAAATGACCTTAGCGCAATTATTGGCATTACTTGCCGAAAACCCCGATTTAGCGAACCAATTTTTTTCCTCTGCGGAGGTAACTGCCCATTTTGCCAAAGATGGCAGAGTGCTTAAAACCCAGGCCGACATTGATAAAGCCATTGCCGATGCCCAAAAGCTGGGAGACGGTGAGGCAGTGAAGCGAATCAACGAAGCATGGGGTAAAGTGTTTTCCGATCAATTGGGCGTTCAAAAGCCCAATGGTGTTAAAGAGATTGACTTTTTTCCTGATGAAATCAAAAAACGTCTTACCGTGCAAACTGACCCAAAAAACCAAACCGACAAAGACCTTTTGGATACAAGGATTAAAACCCTTGAAGATGATCTGAAGAAAGAGAGAGAAGCAAATGCCAACAAGGAAAAAACCCTTTTCGAGCGCACAAAAAAGGCCACGGTAGATGCTCACATCAATTCCTTAAACATTGCCATTCCTGCCCATTTGAAAACCAACGAGGAAATTGAGGCCTACCGACAGGCGCAACGTAACCTCGTGCGGGCTTCGCTTCTGGGCATGAAAGCCGAAGAAACCACTGACGGTTTACTGGCTTTTTACGGAGAAGACGGCAAAGCCTTGGCCGACGCTGCGGGCAAACCCTTGGGCGTGGATGCCATTACCAAGCAGTTTTACGGGCCGTTGTTGGCTCCCAGCTCTCACCAACAGGGCGGCACGGGCGGAAACCCACAGGGCGGTTCCGGTGGAAAATACAGCGTTCCGTTTGCCGAGTTTCAAAAGGCACTTGCCGCGCAGGGTATTGCCCAAGGCAGCGAGGAATTTAACAAAGAGTTTGCCGAATACGAAAAAGTGAATCCCACTTTGCAGTAATCAATCCATAGTGCATCAGAGCCGGTCAGGCGACCAACCGACCAACCGCAAGCGACGGAAACGAAATCAATTTTCTAACCGTCAATTTTATTACAATGGCTCTTTTAGATGCTACCATATTTCAAAAGGGTACCTCCATTGCCACGGATACATTCAAACAGGATGAACTCCGTAAACCTGAAATGGGAATCGTAAACGGATTCATGGAAGGTACCAAGCGTGTGGTTCGCGCTGATGAACTCGTTAAAATGCGTGACCCGAAACGTCCCGTCGAAGTCGCAGTACTCAAGCGCTTTGACCCTGACATCGGCACGGTTCGTTCTTTGAATGTTACGCCATCACAATCGCAGTCGGCGGTTGTTGGCTTAAACTGGTTTACCCGTACCTTCTCCCTGATCTCAGTGGGTGCTTACAACGCCTCGAACTGGTTCAGTGCGGCAACGCAACTGGCCTTTGATCTGGAGCAAAACCTACGGGCGGTGTACGGTACCGATGGCGACAGCTTATCGGCGTATTGCGTGGCGTTTTTGGAGGCGTCCATCAATCAGGCACTGCCTGCAACTGCAATTCCCGGTCTGGCCATCAACGGCGCCAACAACAAGGTAACAGCGGCCATCAATGATTTCTACATCAAGATGCCTGCCTACCTGCGCGAAATGCAGTTGACCGGTCCGTACCACGATTTTGCCAACGTCGGAGCCTACGCTCAGGAGTTGTACCGCAAAACCATGGGTCAGTACCAGGGCCAAAACCTTTCGATGCTCGGCAGCGGGTTTGATACGCAGTTTGATACCGGCATTGTGCCTTCGGGCTTGGATGTGGAACTCCACTACCTTGCTCCCAAAGGCACATTAGGGCTTTTGAACTACGTCGAACACGATGCCCGCTCGAAAACCGGCGGTGTGACGGGTGAGGGTTCGTACGATGAAGGTCGTTTCATGTTTACGTGGGTCGATCCCTTCGGCATGAGCTGGGGAGTACTGTTTACCGGTACTTTCAAAGACCTTTCAGGCACGTATGGCGCAGGTTTTGAGCGTGTGTACGTGCGTCAATGGGACTTTGCCGCTGACTTTGCTGCCGTGAAAGCGTATAGCTCAACCGCCAACCGTTCGGTTGTGGTAAAAGCTTCGGCTGTCGCATAGATAGTAATGCCTTTTGGCTGTTTTTTGGTGAATAATTCCCCTTTACCCCCGTCCGCGTTGTGGCGGGGGTATTTTGTTTCAAATGGCTCTTTATGAAAAACATTCTGACAACCATTCCCAAAAGCAAATTTTCATCATGGGAAGTTGCTGAAAGAGTTTTACGAAAATGTGACGGAACAACCGAATGGGATGAAGATGGGCCAATGTTCCGGCTCATCAATACCAATAACCTGCCCAAAAGTATCGTATTGGGTGAATCGGTCTGCTACATGGTTTTTGATGGACTCATCAGAGGCTATTTTGACATTGTGGATACTGACCTTTCCGAGCATTACCGATGGACGCACGACATCGGCAAACTAAGAAATACAAAGTGCATTGTAATGGCCAATTGGCACCCTTGCCCCAATCTTATTTATACAGGTTTTCAGGGGTGGAGGTATACCGAAATGAGACCTTAAACTTTAAATCAATCCATCAATGGAAAATTGCACTGAAAACCAATCTGATTTAGCAAATGCTGTCAATGTTCTGACCGATGCTTTAAGAAAAGACAAAAGCCTTAGACAAGCCTATGTTGCAAACATTGCAATGGCATTCAAGGATAAATACGATCACTATAAAAATGAGAAGGGTTTATCGGTCTTGGACAGTCAGGATATTCACAATATAGCCAATGGAGCCGCCGAGTATTTCATCCAGGTTCTTTGTGATGAAATTCAATATCCCGAAGGGAGGTAATTATGATACGAATCAAAGATATTCAGCCCGCCATGACGGGACTGGTAGGGTTCAGGCCCTCATTTGATACTCAGGATGCTTTTCTGACGGCCGACCTTTTGACAACATCATCGGGGTTGTACGTGGATGGTATGCATCCGCTGTTGACGCTTCGCAACATTGAGGCCGTCATGCAGGCAAGCCCGTTTACCAAAATGGATGAGTATGACGCAGGCAAAACCTATAAAAAAGGGCAGGTTGTGGCCAATGGTGATAAGTATTGTAAATCCCTTCAGGACAGTAATACCAATCATCCTGTAGACAATGGTGCATGGTGGGAACCCACGACACTTTTAGCGGAATTTCTACGAAGAAAGTACGCCGATGCCGTTTCATCCGTGGTCAATTCGGTCATTATTTCCAAAAAAACAGCCGGGGCTTTCAAATCGCTGCTCATTGAAAAGCAGCTCTTTCACGGAGAGGGGTCGACCATCATTGCCAAACAGGGGCGGTTTGTGGGCTTTCAGATCAAAGGACGTTATGAGGACGTATTGATGATCATTCAAAAGGTGGGCATTCAGTTATCAGCCAATCAGACGCTTACGCTGTACCTGTATCACAGCAGCCAAGCCGCGCCCATTGGTACGGTGCAGGCCGTTTACACCAATACCAAACGGTTTCAGTACGTTGACTTTAAGATAGATGCAGAGCCTCCCAAGCTGACGTTTTCGCCCGATGCGTATTATACTCTTGGTTATTACGAAAGCGATCTGACGGGTACAGCCTATGATGCTCAGTGGGATTTTCTGGGAGAGAATTGCAGCGGTTGTGGCCATCCCAACGCCATGAACCGCAGTTACTGGAACCCTTACGTCGCTGTGCGTCCGATTGCCGTGACGACAGGTTTATTGGAAAACGACAAAACCCAAACATGGCTTGAATCCGAAATGGAGCTTTGCAACCTGACGAATTGGGGGCTTAATCTCATTTTCGGCATTCACTGTGACATTACGGATCCGGTGATTCGTCAGAAAGAGAATTTTGCCGTGGGCATTGCCGAAACCCTGAAAGTCAATTTGCTTCAGGAGATCATGTTCACCCTGCGCAATAACAAAGAAGCAAGTGAAGCCTCTAATCTGGCGTTTACAGAGCTTGGTTCAGAGTCAAACAAGTATGGCAATCCTCACTTAAAACTGCAAAAGGTAATCGATGCCATCAGCTTTGATTTTTCAGGACTTTCGGGCGTGTGTTTGCCGTGTAATGATGTGGCGTATGCGGTTAGAACAGGAGCCATTTAACACACTGCCATGAAAGAAGAATTTGGAGAATTGAATGTTGGCTATACATTCCGAAGAGACGGTTTGTATTATGTACGGGTAACTAAAGCGGTTGAAGGTGGTTTTAAACTGCACGAAGCAAGATTCCATGACATTAAAAACGCCTCCGAAATCCTGCAAAGAGAATTTGGTATAGAGATCACTAAAATCGTTCATATCTGATGGTTGCAAAAGCATTCACAGGGCTGTTGGATGGCCTGAAATCCATCGACATTGCCGTATTGGTCAAAGCCTCGGTGGAAGCTCACAAAGCCGAAATCGAAGATTTGAACATTGAGCAGCTCAATGCGGGTCAGGACGCTACCGGCCATGCCATCACTCCGCCGTATGTGCCGTTCACGATCATTCACAAACAGGCCAAAAATCAACCAACCGACCGCGTGACCCTGAAAGACGAAGGCAGTTTTCATAAAAGTATTTTCGTAAAAACGCATCAAAACGCCTTTGAAATGGACGCCACTGACCCCAAGACGGCGGCACTCGTGGGTAAATACGGTGAGGAAATCTTAGGGCTGACCGATAAAAACATTGACGAAACCGCCGAGATCATTGAAGAAACGCTGGTAAAAAGCTTTGAACAGAAATTTGACAATAGCACTCATGCATTCAAAGAACCCCGTTAGCATTACCCAAATCCCCAATGCCGTGGGATTGGATGCCGTCATTCAAAAGATCACTGATACGTTGTGGACTGTGCCATGGATTCAACATGTCTATGGCCGCGCATGGACACAGGTCACAGGCCTTGGAGACAAGCCCAAAGCGTTGCCTTTTGCCTATTCGGGAAAAGGAGAGTATTTCGCAGTACTGGAAAATGACTTTTTGGCTTCGCAGACCTTCATTAAGATCGAAGGTCCCGAAAAATACCCCGAAGGGGATGTCGGCAGGCGGCTGGCCCGTACCGAAGCTACGCGGCAATTATCCATCATCGTGTGGGTGAATCTTGAAAAGATCAGCTTTACCTACAAATCGGATTATCCCTATACCGAGAATCTGAAAGCCGATCTGATGGAAAAACTGCGGCGGCTATCGTGTTTGAAAAGTTTTGATGAATACACCGACGAACCTCTGGAGGTTTTCAGGGGTTATGACGTTTCCAAAGTGGATTTGAGGTACTTCAAATACCCTTATGCCGCCATGAAATTAACCTTTACCGCTAAATACTATTCACCATGCACGACTTGATAGATTTGATCATTGTTGTCAGCCTTGCTGTTACTGCTATTATGTTTTTGGGGTGGAAATGGAAGTTTTTCGCCGCTACTGAGTCGTATTTTAAAAAAACGACGTGTTTTTTCTGTTGGTCATTTTGGGTTAGCCTTGTCTTTTTTTTAATAACAAAGGTAGGTGCCGGGGCAATTTTGGGCGCACTGTGTTGCGCTACAATCGTTTCTTATCTCCTACCACGAATCATTCTGACCAATGAAAAAAATTAAACTCAATACCCTGACGCTGGAGCTTCACGACTCGATGTCTATTCCGGCGGTTGCCGAGAACTTCTTTCATTTCTACCTCATTAATCAGTCAGGTACCGGCTCAACCATTGAAGATGTGCGCCGCCATTATTCGGGTGCCATTCTGCGCCTTCAGACAGAAGATTTGGCGGGAGCGGTCATTGAATTGGAAAATGCCGATTATACTTTGCAGAACATGGCCATGAATTTCAATCCGCTGCACTGCGCATGGGCGTGTCTCATTGCTAACATTGATGGGGAGCCTTTGAAGAATTATGACCACGATTATTTACAGGGTATTGTACAGCAATGCTCTGACGATGGATTGACTGCCACTATTTTAAACGAAAGTTTGGAAGATGTAAAAAAAAACTGGAAGCCGAACTCAAACACTTCTTTCCTGAGCATAGCAAAAAGTTGGATCGACAATCCATCGCCCGAATGGAACGTAGACGTAAATACATCATTGCATCTGCCGAATGCGTCATTGACCCGGAAAACCTAAAAGCGCAGGCCGAAAAAAGGGCGGCGTTCGTAAGTTTACTAAGGGCCGACAAACCGCCGATCTTCACACCCGAGCATCCCAAAAACGTCTTGGTGCAGCACCTGAAAGCCTTTCAAAATACCCTGACCATTCTGGAGGAAAATGGCTGTAAAAATGCGGGGGAGCTCACCGCCTTTGAACTGCTGACCAAAATGGAGTTCTACCAAAAACGTAACGAAACTACAACTGACGAATAGGATTGTTTAAGGTTTCAACCGCTTGATAACTTTTTTAAGCCTTGATTAGTATAATTTTCATAATCCTATCCTTCTGAAAAAGTAAAATAGCGCGTTCAATATCTTAACCTTAATCCTTAACTTATTAATGTTATGAATTTAAATTTACTAGAAATTGTAGTTGCTGCGGGTTCTGTCGTTTCCTGCATTGGTGCTGCTGTATCTGCCTATTATGCTCTCATTGCAGGAAGGCTTACAAAAGGCAATATATCTTATCAGTTTTATACCAGATACTGTGATGAAAAAATGCACAAAGCACTTCAAAAGGTAGGGGCCTTTAAAAAAGAATATACAGAAAAACATCGAGAGGAGTTCATTAATATTTGGTATGCTGCATACCTGAATAAAGAAGGATGGGCATTGGAGCTAGAAGATGCCAGACGTACAGTTAAATATTTTTATCGGGATGTAGCAACGTTACACCAAGATGGTTGCATAAATGACGCTACTGCAGAAAAAATATGTAGTGCAGGAGGAATTGTACTTTTTACAGAATGTATATTACCAATGGAAAAAAAGGTGAATCCTCATCAATTTTATGATGAATATTACCCAATACCACTAATAGCTGAAAAACTAAAAAAAGAACGTGATGTCTTTAAAAACAAGAAGGCTGGCGATAAAAAACCTAAATTTAAATACAAAGGCTAGCTTATATTTATTTTATTTATAATCTTCATTAAATCCTCTTCTGTATTTACATCCTGCGGTTGATAGGTTGTAAGCTTGGCTTTTATTTTAAAACCAGCCTCCAGCCACCTTAATTGTTCTAGTGATTCTGACAATTCCAAAGTAGAGGGTGGTAATTGAACAATTTTACTAAGTATGTCTGAACGATAAGCATACAATCCGATATGCTTAAAATATTTATGATGAATGGGCCATTCTTCTTGGGTAACTTGATAAATGTAAGGAATAGGATTTCGACTAAAGTAAAGAGCATTACCATTGTTGTCAACTGTTACTTTGACTTCATTTATGTTTTTAAGAATATCAGGTGATTCAATAAGACATATTTGTGTGGCAAGTTCTATACTGCCATTTAAAGTTGCTGCTAATTCATCTATCTGAGCAGGCTCTATAAAAGGCTCATCGCCTTGGATATTTATTATATAATTTAATGCATCTGGTACTATGAATTTTTGACTCACCAAATGTTGATATGCCTCCCAACAACGATCAGTGCCACTAATATGGTCTTTTCGGGTCATAATAGCCATTCCATTTAAATCACTTATAACCTTGGCAATTCTTTCATCGTCTGTTGCAACTACAACCATAGACAATGACTTCACTTGCTTGGCCTGCTCAAACACTCTTTGGATTATTGGCTTACCTTTAATTTTAATCAATGGTTTACCGGGTAAACGTTCTGCAGCGTATCTGGATAGAATAATTCCTATAATCATGGGTTAATTCATTTGATAAGACTTCAATAATTTCACGCTCAAAATAAGCAATTTTTATTTTATCTTTACACCTTACAACCCCCAAGTGACCGAAGCAACCTCTAAGCTTTGGTACAATGCAACGAAACAAACATAACTTTCTACGCTGGTTCGACAATCAGGCAGAAACCCTAACGCCTATTCCGCATCCACTTATTGACGATGATGCCGAAAACCCCATGCCCATTTTGGTACCCGGAGAAACGTCGTACTTCTATATCAATACCCCTGACTTTGTGGCCATCGGCGGCACAGACCCTGTTGATGTGAAATTGTATACATTGGCAGGGGTGTTTGTTGTCAATGTCGGCACAGCCAATGTACTCACCATTCAAAACGGGGCTAAGTTTCACAACTACGGCAGCTTTACAGGTCCTGCGGTTGCCGACGGTTGCTACCGACTTCAGATCGGGGCTAATTACTCCAATACCGTGCAGATCATTAGTGATGCCGAATACATTCGGTTGAATACGGTTGTGGTAAAGTTTCGCAATAACCTGAAATCGCATTTGTTTGGGGTATACTATGCGTTTCTGCCCACGTTTTACCAGCAGTTTCGTTTGCCCATTCTGGACAATGCCGAAGATGTTATTTTTGATGGGGAGGTATACCGGGCGGAAACCACCGGTAAGGAACGGGCCTACTCGATCAACTCCAAAAAGACGCGCACCCTAACGTTTGCTCCTGCCGATAAGGAGACCAATGAAGCCATTGAAACCCTGAAACAGCACAGCCTGATCTATGTCAATGGTATTGAACATGCACCCAATCTTTCCAATATCGGCAGGTTGGAATATGACCCGACATTGTCACTGAATATCAATAGAATAGGCTTGGTGGATAATTCGGAAGCTGAATTGAATTACTGCCAATAATTGGGTAATTTTGTTAAAAACAATTGCTTTTATGCTTCTTTCCGTGTTTGTCGCCGTCCTATTGGTCTATTATCTGAACTTCAAACGTCCTGACGACCGTATCAGCCGCCGTGAATACGAGGCGGCTGTTCGTGATCTTAAAAAGCAGCACGAGCTGGTACTTACGAAAGATGAATTAAAGATCGCTTCCAAAGACGGGCAGCATGTAGCTTTGTTTGAATCGGAACGGCAGGAACTTTTAAAGAAAGCACAGTCGGCGTTACAGATAACCCGGCAGGTGTGGATAGACGAATTAAATAGACTGCATGATGCCGGTCAAATTTCTGATGAGGAGTTTGATCGTGAAGTGAATAAATGGCTTGATGAGGCAGATAATCATAAAAATAAATTTATAACAAATGAGCAATGATCTTGAGAAAAAAAGGCAGGAGCTTATCAATTCAATTGAAAAGACTATTGCAGTAGCCAACGAAGCACAAATAGATATATTAAAACTGCAACTGAAATCGGGAGCAATCACTGAGGAAGAATATCAAAAGCAGGCTGATTTTTACCTGGACGAAATAAATAAAACCAAGAAATCGGACGATTAGATAACCGATGCGGTTTATGACGGCTTTAGCTAAAGGGATTCACTTTAAATGAGTTCCTTTTTTTATATCTTTGCCCTGACCACTCCCCGACAACCGGCCAAAGCAACCTTTAACGCTTTGGCACATGATTTCATACCAAAAACTCTTTGATTTTGACGGCTTAGAGCGCAAAATCGGCTCTCTGGATGCTGAATATCAGAAGTTTGTTCAGCATACTGCCGATGGCAGTAACATTGTCAAAACGGCGCTTTCCTCTTACGCCAAAGAGATAACCGACCTGATCAGGGAAATAAAATCCCTTAATACCGCACAATCAGGATCCAATCAAAAGTTTGAGCAGCAATCCGAAAAGCTGTCAAACTCCATCAAACGACATGAGGAGTTAAAGGCAATCATAGCCTCTCTCACCGATACCCAAAAAGCCAACGAGATCAGCATTGACAACCTGAAAGGCTCTCTCAAGCTTTTACACCAAGAATACGACAAACTTGACCCCAAAGCCGCCGATTTCAAAGCCCAGCAGCAACAGATCGCCGATAAGGTCAAGCTGGCAAAACAGGCCATTGACGCCCAGAATACTACCCTCAAAGCGGTAAATCAAACCTTGGGCGGCGTTGTCAATACCTACGCCAAACTTTCCAAAGAAACCAACGAATTTCGCACACGCCTCAGAAACCTTGACAATGCCTTTGACATCAACACGGGCAAGATCAACAAGAATAATAAGGAAGCCGTCGCTTTACTGTATCAGATTCAGCAAAACGATGCGGCACTCAAACGGATGGATGCTTCCATGGGGCAACATCAGCGGTCAGTCGGAAATTATGGAAGTGCACTCAACGGGGTAAGAGGTAATCTGTTGGCTTTTACAGGTGCCGCATTTGGGGTTGACAGTGCATTGACTGCTATTACAAAAACCTTTGAAGTTATCAATAGTTTTGAGCGGTATCGTACAGCCTTGGAAGTAGCGTCGGGAAGTACGGCGCGCTTTAATGCCAATCTGGTTTTTCTGGAAAAACTGGCCAATGATACGGGTTCGGCTATTGAAGTACTTTATCCAACGTTTACCAAATTGGAAGCTGCGGCCAAAGGTACACGGTTGGAAGGTGGTAAGGTCAGGGATATTTTTGCGGGTGTTGTCAAGACGGGTGCAGCACTTAAATTATCCAACGAAGAGGTCGAAGGTACCCTCAAAGCAATTGAACAGGCCATCTCGAAGGGACGTATTCAGGCCGAAGAGTGGAGAGGCCAGGTCGGCGACCGTCTTCCGGGAGCGTACCGACTGCTTGCTGAAGCAATGGGTATTACCACTGCCGAGCTTGACAAAATGATGCAAAAGGGAGAGGTTTTGGCAGAACAGGTACTGCCGAAAGTTGCCCGTCAAATGGATAAAACCTATGGTAAAGACGCCGCCAAGAATCTGGAGACGATGGGCGGGCAAATGAATCGCCTGAAAAATGAGACCTCTTTATTTATTGATGAATTTTCCCGTGAATCGGGGGTTACCCGCTTTTTTGGCCGTGTCACCTCTAAAGTGGCCGATTTGGTGGGTCAACTTCGCGAACTATACCGTTTGGCAGGAAGCTCCAGTAATGTAACGGTTGACGGTCAAACGGTTGAAGATAAAATAGCAGCATTTCAGGGGATTGACAACAGACGGGCAATGAGCCGGGAATATCGGCGCATGTATGATCAACGTCAGGCTATCCAAGACCGTTTGGATTCCACCGTTTATGAAAATAAGGCGCAGTTGGAGGCCGATAAAAACTTCTTACGGGCGTACGACCTCATTTTGGCGGGCTATGATAAGGTATATAAAGCAGAGCTTAGAGAGGGTCAGCTCAGGGCTGAAAATGCCAAGAAAAACGATGCTGATAACAAGAAAAAGGAAAAGGATAAAGACAAAGAACTCACCCAGCTTGAAGCCCTTCTCAAAGATTTGGAAAAGCTTCAGGATGTGCTGTTGGATGATGCATTGGCCGACGTTCGTAACGGCAAAGCCATTGATCTGCCCCAAAAGAGCATCGACAAATGGAAAGAACTGTATAGTTACATCACGAAAATTTCCAAAGAAACAGGCTACGATATTCCTGCAAAGCTCAGAGAGTTTAATAATTATCTTGACCCTCAACGTGTCACGTACAGTGCCAATACACTTACGCCCAACTTGGACACGACGGCGTTAACACAGAAAAAGCCCATTAAAACGGCTGACTTTGAGGCGCAACGCAAAGCTCTTGAAGAAAGGCTTTTACTGGAAAAACAGTTTATATCCGAGCGCCAAAGTCTGGAAATCAGCTTTTCAAAAAGCCTTCGTGGAGTTAAGCAGAAA
Source organism: Runella sp. (assembly GCF_965279615.1). NCBI lineage: Bacteria > Pseudomonadati > Bacteroidota > Cytophagia > Cytophagales > Spirosomataceae > Runella > Runella sp. The sequence continues at coordinate 3,916,242 of NZ_OZ257252.1, forward strand.
GAAAAAGAGGAGTTGATGTCGTTATTATCAGAGATTCAGGATGCTGAACTTAGGGGAAACAAAGAGCGTAAAGATGCAGCACAGGCAGAGTTTGACTTTAAAAAGCAGCTTTATTTACAGGATGTACAGAATCGACGTATGGTAGTGGAAGAGTCTATCCAACTGGCTACCATGACCGTGCAGGGAATTTTTGAAGTAACCAACGCCTACCGTGAACGTGATATCGCAGGTCTGCAAACACAAAAAGAGTATGAAATGAAATTGGCGGGTGAAAATGCCGAAGCCAAAGAAGCGATTGAGAAACGCATGGATGCCCGAATTAAAGAGCTTCGCATTAAACAGGCGAAAGATCAAAAAGCTTTGTCCGTTTTCCAAATCGCTACGGAGACGGCTGTTGCAACTATGAAAGCATACTCTCAAATTCCCGGACCATTGGGCATTGCCTTTGCCGCCATCGTGGCCGCACAGGGAGCCGTCAGATTGGCCACAGTTTTGGCCACGCCGTTACCGGCCTTTAAAAAGGGGACTAAAAACGCTCCCGAGGGTCCTGCCCTCGTGGCCGAAGAGGGAGCAGAGCTTCACGAATCACAGGGCAAATACTTCCTGCATGAAAAGCCGTCGATTGTGCCACTGAAGAGTGGTGATAAAATTTATACTCATGCCGAAACGACGCGGATGCTGGCCGATCAGTTCAAATCTCAGGAATTGAATACCGTCATAGGCCGCTCACAGATCACCTCTGACATGGCCAAGAATTTGCAGGTGTCACAGCAGAAAGCGCAGATAAATATGCATTATGCCATTGCCCAGCAGTTGAACATGAACATTGACCGTTTGGGAGGCAAGTTCAATGATGCGGTAGACAGGCTACCGAAAACTGATTTCTTTTTGGATGAAGATGGATTTAGAAAACGTATTCAGAAAGACAATTCAATAATAACGTATCGTAATGCACGACGGAGGTTTTAGCGCATATAACTCTCTTAGTACTACGCCGTTTACGGGAAACCGAAACGGCGTTTTTTTGGCCGTTACCGTTTAGTAAGTTGTGACTTAAAGATAGAAACAATACAATTATTTATTGAGTTTTTTGTATAAAACTAAAACACTTAATCTAAAACGTCACATGAAAAAAATTTGTACGCTTCTTTTGTTTGCGGCTAACACCGCCCTTGCTCAGTCCATTATTCTTGATCCGAGTGTCTCTGCCAGTGTCAAAACAAAAACCGCGACAGAAACATATGGTTTGGAGCATACCTCCGGAACGATTCGAATTAATACGTATGTTGAAGATGATCCCGGTTCTATTCACTGGGGTGGCTGGCTGCAAACCACCACTAATCACCCCTTGATATTTTCGACCGCAAACGCAAGTGTTCAGCTCTACCTCAGCAACAATGGAAACATTATTTTAAATCCAAGTAACGGTAAACCCGGCAACGTGGGTATCGGTCTGCCGGTATTGACTGTCCCTGCCGAAAAATTAACGGTTCAGGGCAATATTCGTGCCTCAAGTTTGGCAGGAACAGGTAGTAGAACTGTCAGCGCAGACGCTAACGGCACCCTGACCGCAGCAGTCCAAACTTATACCGTAATGATTCCTCCTCAGGATTTCCAACGACGTTACAATAGTGGCGGAGGAACATTTACCTCCCTCGGGTTCTATAGCGATGCTCACATAATGGGTAATAATATTTCGGAAGATCTGGTGGCGGCGGCAACAATACCCGTTGGTGCGACAGTCACTCAGGTGCAGGTATATTTTACCGACAATGACCCAACCAATAACCTTCGCTTTGTATTCAGCAGTACAGCGGCTGATGATGCCAATAGTATAGCTCATGCCACTTTGTTTCAAAATACCGCCAATCCACAGCCTTATACCATCACGACGCTGACAAGTGCTTTATTTTCCAGTGCAGTAACGGCCGAAAGATATTATACGATACAAGTATCGCCCGTCAATTCAACCGGGAACTACGGGACGGGCGTTTGGAATTACAATACCGCAACCCCAACTGTAAACCGTATGTCGGTCAAAGGGGTAAAGATCACCTATACATTATAGGAAGCTAAACGTAAAGACCTCTTTAAGTGAGAGGTCTTTTGTTATGAACAAATATACACTTTGATGAGAAGGGGTTTGGAAACGTCACAAAATTAGGAATAGTGCAATTTCTTATCGCAATTCGCGGCGCAGATTTTGACGCAGAATGATGAATTCTGTATAATTTCTACGAATAAAAATGCATTACTGAGAAAAAATATGTAAAAACTCTTTAGTTTTTTTTGCTAAAACAACCACCTTAAGTCACAAGAAATGCAGTATTAACATCTACACATCTAAGAGTGTAGTCAAAACTGTCTACACTGTACCTAATTTGCCTTCTGTACTACGTTCGGCACATTTAATATCTCCCATCCCCAGAGCAGTTATGATTGTTCCTAATGGCTTAAAAACACAAATTACATCAAATTTCTAAAATACATCAATTGTTGTAATTCATTGATAATCAACTGATTGCAAGTAAGTTGCATTTGGAAATGTACTTATAAAACATTAATTTTGCAGCGTAAAATAGCAATGCTATATTTCATGCATCGCTTATTAAACACAAATCTGAATGCAAAATGGTTGCTAGTCAGAATACACGTTAATATAAAAACTAAACAAAACATGGCACGACCAATTAAGGAAACACCCATATTAGAGGGTAGAGATGCGGCTCGTTTTGCCAATAACATTGCAAAGTCCGAAAAGACAAAAGTGTCCGCTGCAGAAATGCAAAAAATGAAGGAGAACTTCAAAAAATTTAAACTGGTTGACTAATATTCGTTTCTATTAGTATTCATGTCCGATCAGTTTCGCCTAATTCGTTTAAATCATGATTATCCCATCGAAACCAAAGTATTCGATTGCGACGACCATGATTTAAACGAATTTCTTTATAAAGACGCCAGATTATATCAAAAGCAATTATTGGCAGTTACTTATATCATTGAAGATCCGGAGACAAACGAAATATTAGGATTTTTTTGTGTCTTAAATGACAAACTTACATCGGAAGATTTTAAAGGAATAAGAAATCGATTCCAGCGAAAAATACCCAATAGTAAACGCTTCAATACGTATCCCTGTGTAAAAATTGGTAGGCTTGCTGTAAATAAAAGAATCAAAAAAACAGGGGTTGGTACGCAAATTATTGATTTTATTAAGTACTTCTTTTTTGAGAACAACAAAACAGGCTGTCGTTTTATCACAGTTGACGCTTACGCTCAATCCACCGGTTTTTACGAAAAAAAAGGATTTTTATATCTGACAGAAACTGATATAAGTCAATCGACACGTCAAATGTATTTTGACTTAATGCAATTGGATAAATAGTTTTACCTTTGTCCTAACTCGACCAAAGCTACCAAAGCAGACCTTCTAACGCTTTGGTTTTATGCAATCTACCATCTTTGACTACTTAGGGCAGTCTCATACCATTAATGGTTTCAGGGACATGTACCGCACTTTTTTCCAACTGATCTACAGTTTGGACGGCGGTGAGCCTGTGACCACCGAAATAGAGGAGCCCGTTAACTGGGCTGACGTATCGGTGGTATTACTGCGTCACAATCAATACCACGGCTTCGACTATGAATCGTTGGATGATTTTACGATGGCTTCCGACTGCCCTGCGGGAAAGTCGATCATACTGGCCATGTACAAAGCCTTTGGTACCAATGCCAAAATCATCTTTCAGTCGGGGGCTGACGTGGACTCTGCCAAGATCGTGGAGCATGAAGGCGTACTGAATATGGGTTCAAAGGATGAAAAAGCCGGTATTTTGACCTGTGATGTGGAGACCAATACGCTGCAAAGCCGCATTCAGGCAAAAGCCGATACCAAAGTAAATCTGTTGGACTCAGTCGCTTTGGACGGAACGGCCGTCACGGCTCCTACTGTTAAAACGACCATTCTGCACTCAAAAGCGTTTCGTGAAACCTATCAGGTCGCCTCGGCAAGTGATACAGCCGAATATCTCACCATCGGCGACAGTGACGTGTATGTGTTTCCCAATCTGGCCGACCCTTCTAAAGCCGATATAAAAACACTGGTACCGGGCAGGATTTTTGGAATAGACTTCTCTGATCCCATTGCCGATAAAAGCTATTTCTGGAAAGCCTTTTCGGACGGAAAATACACCATCACCATCAGCTTAAACATCACCTGTGATCTGAACCTGAAACAGCGTCAGTTCTCTTTGAACCGTGCCGCCATTACCAATTTTACGGCGCAGCCTTATTTGGTGCACGAACGCGACGGAGCCGAATTGAAGCGCTATAAGATCGGTGATGGCAAATACAACCAACCCGATGGCGGCTATTACGGGCCGCTGTTTGTGCGTTTTACGGTAACGGGTGCCAATGTTGTCAATACCTTGCAGATTCGGCAGGGGGATAATGTCTACCTGTTTGTTGAGATCAAGTACACCTACCGGGGAGCCAACGAACTGGCTTCCACGTCGCTCAAAGCCACAAGTACCAACTTTTCCATGCAGATCGACGGGGTTTCGAGAAACGTCCAATCCCCCACCAAAGGATTATTGGCGTATGACGCCATTCAGCAGGCCATACGCCTGATCACCGGTCAAAGTGACTGTTTTCGTTCTTCCTTTTTGGGTAAATCTTCCGGTCTCTACCCACAGGACGGCGACGGGGCCAATTATTTAAAAACCAACGGCTTTCAGATACGAAGGTTCGACAAGGCCGTTCAGCGCTCTTTTAAAGAACTTGTGGAAGATACCGATGCCGTTTTCAAGATCGGCTATGAATACACCTTGGACAACACGACGCCCGTCATCCGCATGGAAAAAGCGGAGTTTTTCTATAAAGGCGGCGAAATCCTGCGTATTAATGAAGTCTCAAACCTAAATAAAAAAGTAGCCAATGAGCTTATTTATTCCATGCTTCGCATCGGCTATGCCAAGTATTTGGATGAGGGCTTGAATTACCTCGATGAGTTCAATGCGTATCATGAGTACAGTACGCCCATTTTAAACCAAAACGGGCAATATCAGGCCACGTCCAATGAAGTGGCTTCCGGGTATGCCATCGAAGCCACACGCCGCGAACAGTTTGAAACAAGTCCCAAGGATTCCACCCGATACGATGACGATCTGTTTGTTATCAGCGTTAATCCTGACATTCCTTCGTACGTCGGCATGGCCACGTTTGCCAAAAATCCCTTGCTGTTTGCGAATCGACCGCTGCTTCTTTTGCCCGTTAAACCCTCTTTTTGTGAAGTGGGGGTAAAACTCAGTATTTCCGGTACTGCCCATCACAACACTACCTTTACCATTATAAAACTGACTGATTTCGGCGTGCAGACAGTCATTGTGCTGGATAAATTCTTTACGGGCGAAGTGGTTTCGAGTGCCACCATTGCCCCGGCTGATTTTGCGGGGTATGCCGAAAGAAACGAGCATTTCAGCATCGTGGAAAACCTGTTGGAGCCCGAAACCTCCTACAATCTGCGCATTACGCCAAAGCAGAATTTATTGAACCATGCCGCCTGGCTGAACAGTTCACTGGCGTACATGCAGGGAGATGAGGTTTATAAAAACACCTTTGCCAAACTTAACGGTGATCTGGTGACGCAGCTTTCTACAGCCGACGCCTTCCCTGCCTGCAATCCCGATCATTTACTGCTGACCGAAAAAGCCGACATCCCCATTGAAAATGCCAATCGGGGCAAACGCATTTTTTCACCGGATTGGATTACGTTCAATTGTGATCTGTCCGAGGCGCAGTTCAATCTGATACGCAATGCCCTCAGAGGCTGGAACAACGATGAAACCGACTATGGTTATCTGACCATTACCGATTGGGACGGCAGTGATCTTTCAGGGTATCCCTTTGAGGTCAGACGGCAGAAAAGCACGGGCAAAACAAGTATTAAAATGCTCAAAACCTATCAATCGCTTGTGGATGATCAATTGGCTGATTGCAATGAATATGAAGGATGGACCTTTGCTGACTTTGAAGCCAATCCCGTGCCGAAAAGTCTGGAAAAGTGTCTGATGAGTGCTTTCGGGTAACGTCCGTTAAATAAACAATGCCTTCAGGAGTATTCAGATACCCGTAACCCGACTTACCTTTGCTGACAACATTATAAGTTTTAGGGTTTAGGTTAAGTCAGAGACATAAAACCGCATAATCAATGGTGTGCGGTTTTATTTTTATCCCTATATACATCAATTGTTGTAAAAAATCTTACCTATATTTGCCTAACCGACAACGCCCGCTCTGACCAAGTGGGTTTTTATTCCCTTTCCTTATTGGCAGAGCCTTGAAAAACATCACGCTTTTCAACGATTCACTATGTCGCTGTCGGTCTTAAAGGTACTTCCGTCCCATACGTTTGCGAACTTTCGCGCCATTTTCAACGCCAATGCCGATGATGCCGTCATCGTGGAGGGTGAAGTGAATCTGGACGGTGACGGTGTGCCGCTGATTCGTTTTTTGACCGAAAGCGGCGAGTACTTCGACGTTTCCCTGCCCTATTTCTATTCCAAAACCCAGACCGACGCCCTGATTGACGACATGCGTCAAAGTCTGTTGGACGAGTTCAGCGCCCTCATTGGCGGGGGTGGAGGCGGCGGGGGCGGCGCGATGCCCATCATCACCTCACCCATGCCTAACGTCAATTATCACTACGGCGGTGACATTGAAATCCTGCTTTCTCCCAACAATGCCGCCTCTCCTAACGGCAACATTACGGGTATCACGCTCTATGACCTTCCGGGCTGGCTGACGTTTGACTCCGATACCAACATTGTTTCGGGAACCGCGCCCTCCGGTACTACGGGCAATTACAACGTCAGGGTACGCTATACCGATGAGATCGGGGCTTACACCGAGGATCTGTTTGGCATTCAGATCACGTCAGAAGCGACGGTAATTGCGTCAGAACACCTTTGGGCGGGAATGTTGGTCAATATTTACGACGATGGCGGTGTCTCCAAAATGCGCCCTGCCATCGGCACCGACGAGGCGCACATCGCCCATGGATTTGTTGACAAAACGGTTTTGGAAGACCAGTCGGTCGAACCCAAATTTGACACGATCAAAACCTACCTTGATCTCGTGCCGGGTGCCCAGTATTTTTTATCTACAACCAACCCGGGCGGTATTTCCGATGCGGGGCCGGCTGAAGGTTCCGGCCTCATCTGGCAACCCATCGGACGGGCATTGTCAGCCACCGAATTACTGCTTGACATTGAAACCTACATTATACGAAGCTGATGGGTAGAAAATACGTAACCATAGCCCCCGATACCAAAAAGCTCATTGAACGCGATTTCGATGCAGATGTGCTTGAACAATCTTCTACCGTCTGCACGGCGGGGGAAGACATTGACTGTAGTGCCCGCGCCCAGTTTGTGCAGATCGGAGCGGACAATACCATCATTCGGGCGCGTACCATCGTGCACGGGGTTATTTTGGAAAGTGTGACGACAGGCGATGAGGTAACGGTGTACCTGCCTAACTTTAAATTAACCCTTCCGGGACTGATTACCGGCAGTTTGTATGCCCTCAAACCTTCCAATAACAGTATTGTCCTTTGGGATGAAGTAACCTCTGATTTACTTCCGTTAGGACTGGCGCTATGGAATAACGGCTTTTATTTTGTTGACCGGTGGTTTCCCTACCAACAGGAAAAGTTTGAACCCGATCTGCGGTATCTGTTCTGTGACAACGAAAGTCCCGACGATGAATTTGAGGAGCCTGATCTTGATTACCTGTTTTGCGATAACGAGACCGTTACCGGGGATTTTGTGCCGTTGTTGTCACAATTATTCAGCGATGCCGATTTCGGCGGGGTCAAGAATGAATGTGAAGAGACATTATCTTCCGGTATTACGTCCACACTCACAAACTGGGTTGACGCCAACCTCTCGGCCTATTCAGGTAATTTTGTGGGCATTCTGATTCGAAACAACGAAATATGGTACGCTGAGCGCGGCAGCTTTAACCGAACAACGCAGGTGCACATAGCCTCGGTCGGCAAGCATTTTGCGGCGACTGTGCTGCTTATTTTGGTGGAAAAGGGCGTTTTTGCGAGCGGCCTTAATACCACGGCCGGCTCGTTGATCTCCGATCTGTCTTCTGCCGGCAAAGGGAGTATGACCCTAAAGCAGCTAATGTCACACACCTCCGGCTTTGACGGAACATCCACCGGCACAGGCGGAGTACCTTGGGAAGATCAGGGCGGTATTACTTCCGCCGCCGCCGTTGCCGGTATTGCCGCAAATCATCCGCTTTCCCACACACCGGGAACCTATTATTCTTATGGAGGTGTGCACTGGTGCATTGCGGCCCGTATGGCGGAAGTAGCCACCGGAAAGACGTGGACGCAGATTTGCCAAAGCGAAGTATGGAGTATTTTAGGTATGACCGCCACGGATTATAAATTGGGCTTACCGGGCGAAGGTGACCCAACGAATCCAATCATTCACGCGGGCCTTCGTACAACAATGGCGGACTGGGCCAAATTCCTGAAAATGCGTCTTAAAAAAGGGGTGCATAGCGGCTTTCGGCTTCTAAGTGAGGCGGCTGTCCTTTCCATGGAAGTTGACCAAACCGGTATCGGCGTCGGGTATGGCTTTGGGCTTTATCCGGATGCGGGCAACAATGAAGCCTTTCACCACGGAGCTACGGGCGGGGTTTCGTTCTACAATCGAACCAAGAAGTACGCAGGGGCCATTTTTACAACTGTTTACGGCGGCACAACAACGGACGAAAATGACACTTTTCGCGGACTGGCTCGCAGTAACCTGCCCGCAGCTCCCGAGTGTGGCACAACGCCTCTGCCGGTAGAAACCGAACACAGCCGCAAGGTGCTTTTGCACAATCCCGTTGAAATGAATTGGGGTGATCCCTCATCTTCGCTGCCCTGGCTTTCCAAAGCCAAGATCGGCGGGGTGACCTACATGACCGTTTTGATTGACTGGTGGGACATTGAAACAGGGTACAACATTTATGATTTTAGGGAACTGGCGCGAAGATTGGATTTTCTGATCTCGCAAAAACTCAAGTTTGTCATTCAGTTACCCCGTCGATACGCCTGTGTTGATGACCCGGATACGGCAAGCGGGAAAAGTTCGGCTTATTTGGGACTTGCCAACGCGATCTTGCTGCGATCGGGCAACCGCGCCAAACACGGCATTACCGGAACGACCGGCTCTATTTTTAATGCTTACTACGTACAACGCCTTCAAAAGCTGACCGCCCGCATTGCCCACTTTATACGTTCCAATGCCACTTACCGTGCCAATTGCGGCCCCGGTTTATTTATCAATGGGGGTAGCGAAGAAACAGGCTTTTTTACGGCGGAGTTCGGTGGAGCATTTGACGATGGCGACTACAGTATTGAGGCTACGCAGACTTTCCGAGGTTGGCTACCCCAAAAATATGGGTCTATCTCAAACTTAAATACAAACTGGGGAACAGGTTTTACCGATTTTGATCAAATCAATCCGACCGATTACCGTCCTGCCATTTACGGCTCAACCATTGATTATGCGCAGACGCGCAGGCAACGCGACTGGTTTAATTTTCTGTGCGAGATGCACCAGAATTTTTATGGGCAGGTCAAATTTGCGTGGCGCAATCCGCGCTCCATTGATTCAAGCCTGCCTGTTTTCAGCGACGGTACGACCGATACAAAATTCCAATTGGCGGCATATTGGACGGAAAACCTCAATGCCGCACAGGGGCTTTCATGGGGCGCAGCGGTAGTGTCGATGCTTCAGGTATTTGACGTGATTTTCTCCAGTTCCGGCTCGACCGATGGCCCGCCCGTAGGTTCCAATCGATTCAAATCGTACGCCTTCCGCATGGCCATGCTTCACGCGCTGGGCGTGGTGTACGGACAGGAAATGGACCGGGATAATCTTTCGGAAAACGGCGGGCGTATCGGGCCGTCACGGCTGGCGCGGGTCGCTTTCGATTGGGGTGCCGAGTGGCTCATTTACGTGTTTTACGATGAAACAACCGAATGGGACGAAACGGGCTATCTGGGCATAGACGGGGCTACGCACAGCTTTATGGACGATGCCAAGTTGGCCTATGACACCTACGTCAGAAACCAAGAGCGAAGCATTTTGACCATCAGCAGTACGGTCAGTTACGGCGCTTCCAACTACCAAAGCCTTGAAAGTATTTTCAATAACGTCAGCAGCCCCAACGGTGTCGTGGCCGCGTGGCTGTCGGCAGTCAGTCCCGACAGTAACGGGCTGAGCAGTAGCAAAGTAGATGTTTTAATGAGACCGATTCCAACTTATTTTTAATATGTCACTATCCAGAATTACCGCCGTTGCCATTCGCATGATGGGCTTTGGACCGGGCCCGTGCCGCCTTCTTAAAACCGATATAGGTGATGGCGGCAATACCCACGCGTCAAATACTGTACAATTGGTGCCCGGAAGCGGCAGTGGCGCAGGTGTGCCCATTACGGCTTCGTGGGTACTTTCCTCTTCGGGAGGTTTTACACATTATGCGGACTTTTCCATGCCGGAGGGGTATTATGTTAACCATCCCTTCGAAGTGCGTATACGGGACGTTTCTTCCGACGCATTCACCGTGTATAACAGTGGCAACAACGCTGCCCTTGCCACCGTCATTGAGGTGGGCGAACAACGCGACATTTTAGTCGCTTCAGGGGCACCCGCCGCGCCGTCGCTGACAGCGGGGACTGTCGGTAATACAAGTGTACCGCTTTCATGGGCAAGTGTGTCGGGGGCATCGGGGTATAAACTCCTGCGCTCCACCACTTCGGCCAGTGCAGGGTTTTCGCAGATCGGCACGACCATCACGGGCGTGACCGATATTACCGCTTCCGGTCTGACGCCCAATACGGATTACTGGTTTAAGTTGGTTGCCACCAACGGTACCGATGACAGCAGCGCCTCCAATGTTGTAGCGATCCATACGACCGGTTCGGGAAGCGGTACACAAACCGCTACGCCCACCATCACGCCCAACAGCGACGGAAAGGTAAAACGCCAGCAGTACGAATTTCGCGGCACAGCCGAGCCGGGCGCAAAGATTCAGATTCAGGCAGGGACGAATGAAAAATTTCTCACCGCAACGGCCGACGAAGAGGGTAATTGGCAGGTAAACCCTACACAGTGGATACCGGCGACCGTCACCCAAATCCGTGTACAGGCACAAAATACCGACAAAACCCCGTCCAATTGGAGTGATTATGTCCTGTGTAACAACGGCGGCAATTCGGCAGGCAGTGGCGATGACAAATGGGGGTTGCCCTACCAAAAAGCGGGACTTTGGTACGGCTTCATTGTGACTTTCAGCGGCTCACCTTCAGCGCCTACGAACGTGCAGCGCGGGGCGCAGATCAGCACGACCGGACACGAAGATATTGCCGACGCATTGCGGGATCTTATTAATTGGTTTGACCTTCACTAACATGAAAAAGCTCTTAATTCTCTGTTTTTGGGCGCTTGCGCTGACAACGCAGGCGCAAAACAGCACCTTAAACCGCATTGCCGAAAAGCAGGGTACTTCGTTTTCGGTGGGTTTGGTCATTCGCAATCTGCCCGACTCACTTCGCCTGTTGGAAGCTGAATTCAGAACCTCCACGTCCCGCCTGAAAAAGTTCAGTACCGCCGACGGCAGCATACAACGTGTCAGTGACACATTGTATGTCTTTAAGTTTTCCAATCAGGACACACGTACTTACTACGGGCGCGGGACGTGGCAGGTGGAAATTCAGACGGCTTTGACGGGGGCAAGAAAAACCGATGTATTCAACTACGAAATCTACGCATCCATTACGGGCGCAGCGTCCACGGCACCGGTGAATAATTCGGGGTATACGTACCTGTTTCCGCTGACTTTTACAACCGTATCGGTTTCAATGGGGGAGGTGATCGCCAATCTGCCGATCATTAATGGGGAGAGCATTGCCAACGCCTTATTTACAAAAGTGGACAAAGTAGCGGGGTACAGTCTTTCACAGAACAACTATTCCAATGCGGCCAAGGCGATTGTCGATGCGGTGACAGGTAATCTTGCCACAAAGCTAAACATTACGGATACGGTGCCCCTACTCCGCAAAACCACGGCAGCAGGAGTGTACGTAGCCAAAGTTGCAGGACAAAGCCTGTTATTGGATGCGGAACGAACAAAGCTCGCAGGTATTGCCACAGGTGCCACAGCCAACAGTACGGACTCTCAATTAAGAGATAGAAGCACTCATACCGGCGCGCAGGCAATAAGCACGGTTACGGGCCTGCAAACGGCATTGAACGTTAAGGTGGCTTTTGTGCAGGTAAACACCTATGCCGATATGTTGGCCTTGGGTACACCTTCGGTACTGACCGAAATCACGGTTTTAACCGACTCCAACAAATCCCTGAACAATACAATTTATAAATGGTGGCCCTCTGGAAAACGTATTTGGATAGCTGCCGTCGATGACAATTAAACCCCTTTCATGACGATTATGAAAACAAGACACTTTATAGCCTTTTTACTTTTTTCGCTCACTTCGTGGGCACAGTTTCCGGTAAGCATCACCGATACCGGCTTTCCGGTGACTACGTCGGGAGTTACTACCAATAACATGGTACCTGCGCTGAGGAATAAACTCGACGCATTGCCTGATACGGCAAGCCGCATTCTTGCCCGCCAAGTTCCTTCCTATTTGCAAGCGCTGCCCTTTTCGGGCACGGATACCTATTTAAAGAAATTCATTGTAGACATTCAGATCATTGGGGGTAATCAGATCAGCGCTGTAACGGGTGACACGATCCATTTTGAAACCATCCGAAGAAACAAGAGCTTCGCGGGGCCACCCGCTTTCACGCGTTCGATGGTGACGCTGGGCAAAAATGGGACGCGCATTACGACGTGGTTTTCCGATAACTATGTAGAGCCAAGCCCAGATGCATACGGAAACATCTACGACGTATTGACCACAACGCCCGAAAGCGGGCAAGGTGGCGTCAGAGCCACCATAAAAGTAAACTGGGCAGCATTACCGGTGAATACCGAATATGTGTACGTGTCATTGCGCGGCAAAGCAATGATCTCTCAGCAGGTCTATGCGCCGCAGGGTTTAACGGCAGGGCCTATAAAAATCAATCTGCCGTCAACGGCAATACCGGGCAGGATCTATACGACTCTGAACGACATTGATCCAAGAAACGAATTCACCACGGCGTCGGCCATACGGCAGGACTCAGTACGACAGGATGCGCTGTCACTTTATGCAGACCATTTTTTGCGTGGCCCCACCAATTCGACGAATTTCACACTCGATACGGATGTACGATTCGATAACGGATTCTTAAGGTACCCCATTTATTCACCACGAAACGGTGATTTTGTTGTCGGTACCACTAACACGGAAAGAACGACCGTTCACGCTACGCCAAGCGAAAGTATTTCGCGCACAATTACACTTTCCGGTACGAATTACTTTGTCAAGACAATATCGTTTACGCAGAAAAGTACGCGGGCTTCTACGGGTGCCGGCACTACGATCCGCTTTCTGAAAATTGGCGACAGTACCGTTTTCGGGCTTAATACCGAAATAGGAGTGCCGAACGGCTACGCGCATCGGGCATGGGGGGTGGTGCATGAACAATGGCAAAAAGACCGAATAGATTATTTGCTCAGACAGGGTTATACGCCCGCTCAGATCATGAGCAATGCCATTAGCGCAAGTGACACGACCAAATATCGTTTTGTCAACATTGGCACGGTCACTGATCCGACGGCGCTCGAAAAGTACACCCTGAATTATCGAGGCGTTACGGCAAGCTATACGCTCGAATCCGAAGGAAGGGGAAGTTGGTCGTATTATATGTACATCAACAAGCCGGTGCTTTGTCAGCGGTCACAGGGTACATGGGATTTACTCGGTTTGGGGAATGGAACCGGGACGGATTGGGTCAATTCGGCCGCACAACAACTGCTTTTCGACCGCACAGCATGGCTTCAAAACACTCCGAAGTTTACGCAGCCCATGAAGGATTGGGCGCTCGCCAATCTGAGTTTTACAGGAACTACGCTTAGCGATTACATAACAAAGTTTACCGACGTTGGTAACGACCCGGTAAATCCTTTTTACGATTCCGCAAAGAGCAGTACCATCACGGATACTTCCGGCAATGTCTGGACGATTCGCTTTTCTATAAGCAAATATCTCTCAAGATGGCGTACCATGAACGATTCGGGCGTAAGGCTTGCAAGCGGGAATGGTGCTATCGGTACGAAAGTGGGCGGCAATTTGGCGACATTGGATGTCACATTGCCAAATTATATTGTGATTCAATCGTGCCAGAATGACGGCAATGTAACGCATTTTGGGTTAATGGCTAAGTCTCTGGCCGACGCCATTAAGGCCGAATATGCCGCCCAAGGATGGGGCATCATCAATATCGGACTCTCCGTTATCGACGGTGCCGGAACTTATTTCCCGAAGTCGTACCGCTCGGTACCGGCTTCCCAAAGTGTTATAGACGAATTTCAGCGCAGTGTTCACGATGACAATTTGCAGCGCCTCAATGCCGCTGTCACGAATGAAGACGGTAATCGAATCTTTGTCTTAGCCAATACGTTTGTCATTCCCACTGCAAAGTCTCTTGTTTGGAGGGCCGGCAATTCGGTTGAATACAGCTTAAGCCAAGACCCGGAATATGTTTTTGAAATCCCATCGCGCACCTCTGTCGGCATAAAAGCGCACATTAATGCCGAAGGCCATCGGCCGGTTGGATATCAAATTTATTCCTGGATAAAATACACGCTTGGCCTTTAACCTTACCAACCAAACCCCTATAATATGAAACTCGCAACACACCCTTTTAAACCGATCTCTAAACCCTTTAACCATGAAACCAATGACGCTGAGTAATGATATAGGCGGGTCTGTTCTGGTTGTGATATTTTCACTTATTCCCTTTTGGAAGGACCTGGCCCGCTACGGAGACGTGGCACTTCAAACCGTTGGAGCGCTTACTACCCTGTTCGGTTTCATTTTTGTGATCGCCCGCATTATCCGGCTGATCAATACGGATTTCGACGGAAATCCCAAGAAGTTTTTCAGGGAAGGTTTCAAACTTAAAAAGCGAAAATAATGGCAAACTGGCTGATAAACTTTTTCAATAACCGCATGGGAACGGCTAACTCCATCGCTGTCATGCTCGTGGGCGGTTATACATTTTGTGTTATCTACATGGTTGTGACCACAAAAGACAAGGCTGTTTTTGACGGCTTTACCCAGATCGTAAGCAATGTGGTAAGTGCTCTGTTGATCGTCAAGGCTGTTCAAACCAATACCGAGAAATAATGTCACGAAGCCTCAACGACCTGCATCCGACTTTGGTAGCTGTCTGGCAAAAGGCAGAAGCGCAATGGACTGTCCAATACCCGAACGATCCTGTGCCTTTTCTGACGTACACAAATCGCCCCAATGAAGAACAGGCGGCATTATACGCCTCGGGAAGAACCGTCAAAGGGAGGATCCTGACCAATGCCAAGCCGGGAGAATCGCCTCACAATTACCTACCCTCTTACGCCTTTGACATAGCGTTTAAAAAAGGAAAGGCACTTGACTGGCGACCTGTGTTATTTGAACGGTTCGCGGACATTGCAGAGAAGATTTCAAACGAAGTTCTTTGGGGTGGCAGGTTTAAAAGCATTGTTGATCGGCCGCATTTTGAACTTAAAAACTGGAAGCAATTAAAATGAAAAAGCCGCTTATCTACATTCTGTTGGGCTTAGTTGTCATGTTTTCGATTTGGGGTATTGTGGCCAAATGCGGAGGCAACCAAAAGCCCGTAACCAAAGCCGATGAAATTAACACTATCAATAAAGCCCTTAAAGATGCAAAAGTCAAAAGTGATTCGATTGTTGACGCTCTGCCTGACTCTGCTGTTAATGCTGAATACGAGCGTAAACGCGCAGAAAATAAATAACGTTTCAGTTGAGCTTATGGACTGTAAGCGTAGCTATGTCAAACTCAGTAATGAGCGAGATACCTTAAAATCCATGTTTGCCGATACTTTGCTGAAGCATCGTGCCGAGCGCGTGGTGTGGAAATCCGAGACGAAATCACAGGTAAAAACCGCGAAAAAAACGGGCAGAAAGCAGGGGTTTACATGGGGTGTAATCGGTACGCTAAGTGTTGAAGCATTGACAGCCCTTTATTTTATTACCCGATGAAAGCAATGAAAGTCGACGGCATTCAACTTATTCCCGAAACGATCTCTCATTTGAAAGGCAGGGGTGTGTATACTATTATAGTATTCGTCGATGGCAAAAGCATCCTGAGCTCAAAGCCGTTGGGACTTTTGTGTAAACGCTTCGGCCTGATGCGCATTCACAAATCAACGGCCATCAATCCTACATATGTCAGGGAAATTGACCCGTTCGACCGCATTGTAATGCGTTTGGGTGACACAATGGAGCCCTCACGCCGACAAAAAACAACTGTTATAACCCGGCTGACAACCCTTTTAAAACAACGTCATGCTTCCAAGAATTCAATCCACTGACACCGCCGAAACGGCTTTTCGTACCAAGTCAAACCAACTCTATGGCCGGCTTATCACCGATGGCTACGCGACCGAAGCCGGGGCACTGATCTTTACGGCTGAAAACAAAACCCTTGCCATAAACCTTGGCAGCGTGATCTATACCCATGACGCGCTCACGGATAAAGTGACACAGGTGGCCGCTCAGATCCGGAAAGAAATGCCCGCTTTTTTTGGTGTTTGATAATACATCAATTGTTGTATTTTTGTAAGCAAATCAATTCTTATTCTTTTCCAACTAATCACTTTTTTCCATGAAAAAACTGCTGTTTTTCTTTACGGTTGGCCTGGTACTGTTTGGTACCTGTTTCAACGACTCCTCCGGCGCTCTGGCGCAAAAAAACCCGGTGTATAAATCAGTCTACGCCCTTTCCGATGCCAATGCGACGGTCTGGGATACGCTTTTGAACGCCTCGAACACCAAAACCCAAACCTTGCAGGTACCACCGATCTACAAAAAGGTAACTGTTCAGATCAACGGCCTTAAAATTGACGGCACTCCGGCAGCAACCTGCAAAATTCAGCGAAGTACAGACGGTGTCTATTTTTACGACATCGACAGTACGTACATGAAGAAAAAGAACCTGCTGACCATTGCCAACGTCTCAACCGTACAGGGGGCCATTTGGGAGTTGGATAATTATCAGGCTACCCATCTTCGAACTACCTGTACAACCACCGGCAGTTCCCAGCGAACGCGAATTCAGACGGTCATCCTTGTGAAAAAAGACGGTGATTAGCCGATTAAAGACATTTCCATAAACAAAAAACCCCGTCAAAGTGCTGACGGGGTTTTTTGTTACTTATTTAAAACCCTTCCACGCATCCAACTGTTTGATGGCCTTGTACTCGTTGGCCATGTGATCGTAGATCGTGGTCGTGCGAATATCACTGTGCCCCATTAAATCTTTCAGATCGGAGAGATCAATACCCAATACCCTTGAAATGGTCCCGAACGTGTGTCTGGCAATGTGAGAGGATATCGTCTCGTATTTGGGTTTCTGCACCGACACGGGAACACCTTTGACATACTCCACCACCTCCACAAGTTCGGTAAATCCGGCTGCTTCGGCCACGTACGACAATTGTCGGTTATAATGATGCATGTGCGGCACGGGGATCACAAACAGCCCGCCTTCGTATTTTTTAACGATCTCCAGCGCGGGCGCGATCAGCCCCACCGTCACCGACCGCGTGGCTTTATTACGCACGGACGTTGTTTTCTGCGGAATGAATTTCAGGCCTTTGCCCCCGCCTTCCAGATCAGTGATGTGATCGGGCGTTAATCTGAACAGATCGGAATGCCGAAGCCCCGTCAGCGCCTGAAACGTGAAAGCGTCTCTGGCTTTTTCGGCGTATTCCCACGTGGGCAAATTACTGTAACCACCCTTACCACCGCTTACTTTCATGTACCAGGCGTCGTAAGTTTCTTTGGTAAGCCCCATCCACTTTTTAAGTTCCTCCTGCGTTAAGAATTCACGTTTCGGCGGGATGTAAATGCGTTTCAGGCGGGCATGGTTGGGGGAGAGTTTGCCCCCGTTTTCGGCACAATAGCTGAAAAACACCTTCAAATTCTTGTGAATGGCTCCGATGTAATTGGGATGGTAGTCGCGTTTGGAGCGCAGGAACGTCAGAAAGCGTTGGTGCACCTCATCGACGTATGTGTCAAGGCTCACATTTTTCTCCTTTTTGGCAATAAACTCCAAAAGATGATCTTTCGTAGCGTTGTGGGCACGGATGGAAGCGGGTTTTAAGCCTTCCGTTGTTTTGGCTTCGATGAACTGTTCGTACCATTTGGACAGCGGCTTTTGATTTCGGTCACTTTCCTTCTTTCCCTGCAATAAAAACTTTAAAACGGCCGCATCGAGGGGCTTTTGCCCTAAAATACAGTCTTTCTCGTAGGTTTTGGCGATGCTCCGCAGGTTGTCGAGCACCATGTTGGCTTTTTGCCAACCGTCGTAATTGCGTTTGAATTCCTGTTTTTTTTCGTCCCACTGCGAGCGCGTCGCATTCAGCGAGGTGTAAAACATGAATTCAGACCTGTTAAAATAGCAGGTCAGAAAGACCCGACCCTGACTCAAGTGGTCGGGTCTGAGTTTTCGAAGTTTGAACTGTACGTTTAGCATGATGGTTTTGGGGGTCGGGTTTAAGTGTCCGCGATTGTCCAAAGTAGTGTCCAGATGCTCCGTCCCTAAAAGGGGAAAACCCGCCTCTATGCGATATTGTCGCATAAAAACGGGTTTTTGTCCGTAACTGTCTACTATATACCGTGACGAAGGCGAGACTCGAACTCGCACACCCGAAGGCTCACGCACCTGAAACGTGCGTGTCTACCAATTCCACCACTTCGCCGGTTGTTTGATGCTGCAAATAAAACGTTCCGTTCTGATTTTCGCAACTTTCAAGGATTGTTTTTTATTTTTACATATAACTTGTAGGGGCAGGCCTTGCGTCTGCCCGATTGTGTTGTATGAGCGTGTAGGGGCAGACGCAAGGCCTGCCCCTACAAGTTATTTATAGAAAAAAGCCTTCACCCTGTGAGGGAATTTCCACATTTCGGAATCCCTCCTTTTCAAGCCTTTCTTTGAACACCACTTGGTTTTCGTATTCGCCGTGAACCAAAAACAGCGTTTTGACCTGCATAGGATCTTGACATTTTAAAAATTGAATAAGCTCGGTATAATCTGCATGGGCCGAGAATGAATCCATCACCTCCACACGCGCCCGCACTTGGTAAGTTTCTCCAAATATTTTCACTTCGGCATCTCCGCGTTTGAGCGCTGCCCCCAAGCTCTCAGGTGAACAATAGCCAACGAGCAGAATAGTGCTGTTGGGATCAAGGATGTTATTTTTGATGTGATGCTTAATGCGTCCGGCTTCCGCCATACCTGATGCAGATATGATCACACAAGGCTCTTTGAGGTTATTGATGGCTTTCGATTGTTCCACATCTGATACGTAATACAAATTAGGAAAGTTGAATGCATCTCCGTCTTTTTCAATGTATTCCAGAATATCAGGATTAAAACAATCGTCATGTTTACGCATAATAGCCGTTGCCTTAACAGCCAACGGGCTATCTATAAACACTTTCAAACGTGGCAATAAGCCCTCATTGGCAAGCTGGTCCAACGCATAGACCAATTCCTGCGTGCGGTCAACGGCGAAAGCAGGAATGAGCAACTTTCCGGCGCGCGTTACGCAGGTATCGCGCACAATGCGCAGCAAATGCGCCTTCATGTCCGGCTCAGGCTCGTGTTTGCGATTACCGTATGTGGATTCACAAATGATCACCTGTGCCTGCGGAAACGGCTCAGGGCTACGCAGAATCTTATCCTCAGGACGACCTACATCGCCGGAAAACGTCACCTGTTTCTCAGTCCCTTGGTCTTTAATGGTCAAATGGACAGCTGCGCTTCCCAAAAGATGTCCGGTATCGGTAAACATCACTTTTACTTCATCCTGATTGAGCCAAAAATCTTCGTGATATTCTACCGTAACAAACAGATCAAGTGTTTGGCGCACGTCGTTTTCGTCGTAGAGTAATTCCAATTCAGCATTCCCTTTTTTGCGACGGCGTTCATTGATACGCTCCAGGTCTTTTTGCTGAATAAAAGCACTGTCCAACAACATGATATTACACAAATCTGCCGTAGCAGAGGTGCAGTAAATAGGGCCTTTGTATCCTTGGCGTACCAACCTGGGCAATAAGCCCGCATGGTCAATGTGGGCATGCGAAAGAATGACAAAATCAATTTCTTTGGCACTGAATCCGAAATGTTGATTGAGGTCTTGGGTATTGATCCCCTGAAACAGCCCGCAATCAAGTAAAATTTTGGTGCCTTTTTCTGTAGTAATGAGGTGTTTGGTGCCGGTCACGCGGCGAGCGGCACCGTAGAAATTTATTTTCATCTGTTTTGGAATCGTTTGTGCTCCAAGTATACGCAATTTGTTTAGAAAGCACTATTCTTTTGTCACGACTTCGTCCAAATTGAGCATGGCGTTGGTGGTTACGGTCAGGGCAGCGAGTTCGGGATTCGCGCTGCCATCATTTGCCAATAGCTTTTTGACCGACAGAGGGTCTTTACGGTATTCGACCAGGGATTGTTGATACAACTTCATCAACACCTGCAATCGTTTGGGCGAAATGGTTTGATAGGTCAGACGGCGATAGGCTTCGCGAATTTGTTGCTGCGGTTGGTGGTATTGCGCCGTAATATTTTCCGAAAAACAATGAGCTACTTCCAAATAGACGGGGTCGTTAAGCGTCACCAATGCCTGTAAAGGTGTATTGGTACGCAAACGTCGCACTTGGCAAAACTCCCGGCTTGGAGCATCGAAGGTCACCATCGAAGGATACGGCGCGGTTCGTTTCCAGTAGATATAAAGCGCCCGCCGATAGCGATCTTCCCCGGCGCTGAGCTGCCATTTGGCACCATCGTAAGGAGAAAGCCAGATATTATCGGGTTGCAGAGGCATAACGCTTTTTCCGTACATTTTACGAGACAATAGCCCACTGACTGACAACATTTGATCACGTACCTGTTCGGCCGTTAACCGTACTCGTGCGCCGCGCGACAGCCATTTGTTGTAAGGGTCTTTTTCTAACTTTTCTGGCGTCACTGCCGAACTTTGACGATACGTTGCCGAAAGCACTATTTGTTTCAACGTTTTCTTGATGCTCCATTGATTGGTTTCCATAAGTTCTACCGACAGCCAATCCATCAATGCCTGATGCGTAGGTGCAATTCCCTGTGAGCCAAAATCTTCCACGGTTTCCACGATTCCTGTACCGAACAATTGCTCCCATAAGCGATTCACTGCTACCCGAGCCGTAAGCGGATGATCGCGCGAGGTCATCCATCGTGCCAGATCAAGACGGTTTTTAAATTTGGCTTTTCCCTGATTTTTTACTTTAAAAACGGTTGGCACACCGGGTTGCACTTTCTCTCCTTTTACGGTCCAATTTCCACGAACAAATACATTGGTTTGACGCGCCAGATCACCGTGCCCATCGTACATAATAGGCGTTCCTTCCACATTTCCCGTCAAAATCTGAGCGTATAATTTTTCAATTTCAGCAAATTCGGGCTGATCGCTTCCGGGCAACGCCTGTTGAAAAGTTGCCCATTTGATCTGTACCCAGTCTTTGGGTGTTTTAGGGCTTTTGAGCGTCCAATAAAGCGTCCGTTTGCCGGCATCGGGCTGTACGGGCAAAATAACGACTGTATCTCTGCCGGCACCGCCCGTTTTGGGAACGGCCAATTTGGCAATAACTCTCCCGCCTAAACTATCCTGATGTAATTCTAAAATTGCATCTTCGGCATTGGTCCCAATCGCTATCAAAAGTCGATTTTTGCCCGTCAGTGTCACATTTTGCCAACGAGCCGACGCACTGTCCTGCATTCCAAAATATTTGGCATCCAACAGGGAAGCATTCACGTGTTGGTCAAAATCATGCGAGTTAACCTTTGGCTCCATAATGCGGACGAACTGTCTGAAATCACGCATAACTGCTGCCTGATTTCGGGCGTCGGAATGTTTTTTAAGCCAGTTCTCTACTTTTACGATGCTCAACGAATCTTCCGTTTTATAAAAACGCAACGTTGGCGTTTCGCTGGTGACATCTTCATCGCGGGAATTATTAAAAAACGCCATGTATTTATAATACTCCTCGTGCCTGAACGGATCGTAAGGGTGACTGTGACATTGAACACAGCCAAAAGAAGTACCCTGAAAAACATCCCAAGTGGTATTAACACGGTCAATGACCGCTGCCACGCGAAACTCTTCGTCCTGTGTTCCTCCTTCGTCGTTGTTCATGGTATTGCGGTGGAATCCCGTTGCTACCAAGTTATCGTCAGTGGCATTTGGCAATAGATCGCCCGCCAATTGCTCCGTTAGAAATTGGTCATAAGGCTTATCGTCATTAAATGCTTTAATAAGCCAATCACGATAACGCCAAATGCTGCGTCCGGGATCGCGCTCATAGCCTTTGGTATCGGCATAACGTGCCAGATCCAACCACGTTCCGGCCCAGCGTTCTCCATAGGCAGATGAAGCCAATAGCGTATCAACCAATGTTTCATACGCTTTAGGGGATTTATCACTAAGGAATTGTTGCACCTGCGCATCCGTGGGCGGCAATCCTGTCAGGTCTAAACTTACGCGTCGAATGAGTGTGGCGCGGTCGGCTTCGAGGGCAGGTTTAAGATTTTGCTCCCGCAATTTTTCCAGTACAAAATGATCTATTTCATTTTGTACCCAACGTGTTTCGTCATCCTCTGTCAAGCCCAGTTTTGCCCAAAAACCACCAATTTTAGGAGCTTCAGGGCGCTCAATGCGATTATAAGCCCAATGGTTTCCCCATTTGGCACCTTGGTCAATCCATTTTGTCAATACGTTTACTTCTTCTTCCGTCAATGGCGGGCCATCTTTGGGCATTTTATCTTCATGTCCTTCGGGCAGTAAAATACGACGCATCATTTCGCTGTCGTCGGCATCGCCCGCTACTACAGGAGGTTTGCCTGATTTTGCAGGCTCGTACATATCCTGTTCAAACAAAAAACTCACGCCTCCCGCCTTTTTTACTCCACCATGACAGGCCATGCAATGTTTGTTCAAAATGGGTTTTACTTCATCGTTGAAATCTACCCGATGTTCAAACATTCCTAAAAACGAAAACGAACTCAGCAACACTATTGCTGCCGCGCCCGTTGCGATCCATTTTGATTTTATTCCCATTTTTCAACTACGCATTAAACGACTTATTATAAAGACATGAAACGGGGTTTTCTCACCTACTCAAACGCTCTGTTTTGGATTTTTGTTATATGCCATCATGAACCACGTTTTCTGCTTTTGATTGATTATCAGCAAATTTAAACACTAATACCCCAATTCCAACCGAAGTAAAGGTACTGAATGAGGTTTTTGTTTATCTTTCAGGCAAAATCCTGAACCATGCCGGAAATCACTCAAAACCTTGTTGCCAAAGATGGACTCGCGCTCTTTGTCCATACATGGGCCGTTGCAGAACCCAAAGCTGTCATTGCATTTATTCACGGTTTTGGAGAGCACAGCGGTCGTTACAAACATGTAGCGGAATTTTTCAATAAAAACGGGTATTCATTTTACGCGCTTGATAACCGAGGTCACGGAAATTCGGCAGGAAAACGCGGCCACGCTCCAAAATACGATGCATATTTAGATGATATTGATGTTTTTCTGGCATTTATTGGCTCCCAAACATCCCCAAAACCTGTTTTTCTCTATGGGCATTCCATGGGAGGAAATTTAGCTTTGAATTATGTTATTCGCCATAAACCCGCTATCAAAGGATTGATTGTCAGCAGTCCGTGGATACAATTGGCGTTTGCTCCCAAGCCTGTTTTGGTTACTTTGGGTAAAATGATGCGCTCTGTTTTTCCCGGATTCAGTCAGGAAAGCGGCTTGGTGCAGGAACATATTTCAAAAGACCCGGCCGTGGTGGAAGCTTATAAAAATGACCCGTTGGTACACGGTTCGATCACGGCATCGGCCAGTATCGGTATTTTGGAAGCAGCCGATTTTCTCAATACCTACTCAGGCGAAATGCCCGTTCCGACGCTGATAATGCACGCAGCCGAAGATAAACTCACTTCTCAACCTGCAAGCGAGGCATTTGCGCAGCGAGTAAGCGGCCCGGTTACTTACAAAAAATGGGAAGGAATGTACCACGAAATTCATAACGAGCCGCAAAAATCGGAAGTGTTTAATTATATACTCGGCTGGATCGAGCGAAGCATTTAATAACACTTATATCATCAAAAAAGGGTCTGGCGGTTTTGAACCTTCAGACCCTTTTTTATAAGTACAAAATTCTAAGCCAGCGCTCTACGGCAGTAATACCCCGCCATACCGGCAAAACCTGATACAATTCCGCCGATCAGCGTAGTGATAACCACAAGTACCAGCACATTAGGAATTTTAAAAATGTCGGCTACTTTTTGACCAATGAGTCCTTCATTGACAAAATGCTGATAAGAAGCATAGCCTAACCATAACGTTGCTGCCGCAAAAAAAGCAACTCCAAACGCTTTTAATGCCGCATCTGCTTTCCACAAGCAAAGTACAAAACATACAATAGGCATCAGCCACCAAGGACCAAAGTATTGAGCAATGGCACTGAATAGAATGATAAGAACGTAAAGCATAACTTTGAGTTTAGGATAATGAAAACGCGCTACAATCTACTAGCTACTAACGAATTACACAAAATTAGTGAGTTTACGGTTATTATAATACAATTTGTACTTAGTTTTTTAATGGATTTTACTGAAATACAAATAATTACCGAATTCTAATAGAAATAACCCTCTCAATAAGCTTGCTACTTGCTGATTTTTATCGTTGAAATGATCTTGGGATGGCTTTCATCCTTTGATTTCAGGAAAATAAGTTCGTTCAATTCGCCTTTAGCCCATCCATCAATCATGTTATCGTACAAAGGGCTTCCCGGATTCCCGGACTGACCGCCGGGATATAAACCAAAAGCTTTAGGCCATGTTTTGTCCAATTGCACCACCATTCGCCAAGAAGGTCCGTGCCCGCCCTCGGTGGTTGCGTTGATGATGTTTGCCCCTCCCCCATTGATTACATCCATCCGTGAAAATGATTTAAACAACGGCACAAGGTGCTTGATGTCTGTGCTCTTTGCTTTTCCCCATGCCCACGATTCTTCATTGAGGCGTCCGTGTTTGTCAATGAGAGAATCAATGGTAGCCACAAAGGTAGTCCGCACAATATCTGCGGCATTTTCAATCTTTTTGGGTGTTCTTTTATCGTCAAACCATTTTGAATTTGGTTCTTTTTTAAGCAGTTCCCATGTACGGTCGCGCGTGGGCAGTGCCATGGGGGCTTTTTTGTCATTTGCAGGAAAATCGTCGTCCCAGATTGCCAGGCGGAGTTCTTTTATCCAACGCTCAAAGATCGTTGCACCTACCTGCTCGGGATCATTTTTCATATTCCATTTGGCTAAAATAGGATATGCAGGACTGGCTTTAGAACTTGAGTCTTTTTCCAATATTTTAAGCAGATCAGGCAAAATACGGCGCGCTTCAATGTTAAAATTATCCGTTTGCATCAATCGAAGGCTGTCGATGGTTGCCTGCTTCATGTTTTCCAAACGTTCATTGATGCGAATCCCCCGCTCTCCCGGAGCAAATTTCCACCCCAGATAATAGGGATAGGAAGGGTCAGCAGGAAATTGATTGGCTGAACTGACAAAACCTCGGGAAGGATTTTTGACATGAGGATTTTGTTCAACAGGAATCCATGCTCTCCAATCATGCTCAGGATTTGTACCGTCCAGCACAAACTTACCCTGCTCCTTCCATTTGAGCGGCAAATGCCCCGCCGACGTGATGGCAACGTCATTTTGATTACTGGCAAAAACTACATTGAACGCCGGAGAAGCCAAAAAAGGCATAATAGCCCGGTAATCATCGTAATTTTTTGCCCGATTGATCATGTATAGTGCTTTCAGCGAGTTTCCAAGTGCGACAGGCCCTATCCACGTAAGTGCGTGTGCTACAGGTATATCTCCAAAAAAAGGCGTTTGCCCGTCGCTATACAGGATAGGGCCATGATGTGTATAACGAACGGTATCCGAAACAACCTTCGCCTCACCTTTCACCTTGAATTCATTCACTTTCATGGTCACCGGGCGCCATCCACCGTCGTACTCATATTCTGTTTGAGTTTTGTCTTTGAATTTGATCTGATAAAAATCAAACACATCCGAACCTACATTGGTCATTCCCCAAGCCACATCTTTATTGAACCCAATCCCTACGCCGGGCCAACCGGGTACGCACACACCATATACATTGACCGTAGGAGAAACCAGTTGCATCTGGTACCAAATAGAAGGGAGCGACAGGCCCAAGTGCGGATCGTTGGCCAACAACGGTAATCCCGAAGCCGTGCGTGAACCATGCACCGCCCAGTTATTGGAGCCAATGCCCGGGTTTTCAGCTTCTACGTCCAATTTGGCCGCCACGCTTGCTTTCAACATCTCAGGCACTTTAGGTATAGCCACAGGCGTAAAATCCCACTTGGTTCCTTTTGGAATAATAGGCGATTCTTCAATAGGATAATCCGGGAACAAGTCTTTCATGACCTCTTTGCCATGTTTGGCCAAAGCGTTTGACATCCGATAATCATCAGAACGGGCGTTCATGTCTTTGCGCATGAGCATTTCGACCAATGCCGTTTTTAAAGGCGACCATGCTTCCGGCTTATAGCCAAGGATTTTGAATTCAATGGCCAAATCTTTGTACTCAACCTGCTCAATATACGCATTGATACCCGCAGAATAGGAGTCTGCAATCATCTTGGAAACGGGGTCATGCATAAACGCTTCGGCCAGTTTAGCGGCTCCTTCGGGCAATTGCAGGCGCCGATTATAGCGGTCAAAGTCCAATGCCAGCGGGCCCATTACTTCACTCAAACGCCCCGAAGTAACGCGCGTATAGAAATCCATTTGCCATAGACGGTCGCGGGCAATGATATATCCCTGCGTAAAAAACAAGTCTTCATCGTTTTGCGCAAAAATGTGCGGTACGCCATTGTCATCGTATTTTACAACGACCTCGCCTTTCAAGCCTTTCAGTTTGAGTTCGGAAGCGGTTGCTTTCCGGGGCGCATCCTCATTTTGCCAAAATCCGGTAAAAGGACTGAAAAAAGGGCCTAATGCAGGCGCAGGGCCTAAAGGTAGGTTAAGTAAGTACGTCAGTCCACCGGCTACCAGCAGACTCAACAACGCACGGAGGTACTTCATTTATAAATAAGGTAAAGAGTTAATATGGGTTTTTTAATAAAAAATTGAATTTTAAAGTTGCAATTTAGAAGAAAACTCAATGGATAGCCTGCCGGAAAACAAAATATTCAAGATACGGCACGAAAAATGTACATAGCGCGCTGCAACACCTTACTTTTTCTTGCCTTTTTTCTTTTTCCGTCCTTCTTCCAGTTCTTCTATCTCGCGCAGCAACACTTGCAGATTTCCCGAATTATCGTTGGTAAAATCAATCATACTATCGTATTCAGCTTTAGTGATTTGCAATACATCAATGGGTTTATCAAGGTAAGTTTCGATTTCTTCCAAAATCGGTTTTTCCTCCGGACTGCAAAACGAAACAGCATTTCCTTTTTGAGTACCGCGCCCTGTTCGCCCCACACGGTGAACGTAGTTTTCGGCCTGCTCGGGCAGATCATAATTAATAACGTAATCTACATTGGCAATATCAATCCCTCGAGCACTTATATCGGTTGCTATCAACACTTTAACTTTACCGCTTTTAAAATCATTCAACGCCGATAGGCGATCTTTTTGCTCTTTATCTCCATGAAGTGTTGCGCTTTTTATTTCCATTCTTTCCAACGCATTGAACACTCGTTCGGCCCGCACTTTGGTACGCACAAAGACCATGATTTTACTTTCGGGATGCTCGTTGATGATCCGTTCCAAAAAAAAGCGTTTATCGTCCATTTCTACAAAAGCCACAAAATGGTCGATGTTTTTAGCAACGGGATCTTTGGGGGAAATCTGAATGCGGATGGCTCCGCTGTTGATCAAAGAATAGGCTAACTTTTTGATTTTTTCGTCGATAGTGGCCGAAAAAAACAGGGTTTGTCGCCGACGGGGCAGGTGGCGAAGCAAATCACGAATGTCTTTGATAAAACCCAAATCCAGCATATGATCGGCTTCGTCGAGAATCAGCACTTCAACGCGTTCCAGTTTAAGGTGACCCTGACTGACCAAGTCAAACAAACGCCCGGGCGTTGCCACAACCACATCCACTCCTTTTGCCAATTTTGCAATTTGCGGGTCTTGCGCCACTCCTCCAAACAAACCTAACGTTTCGACCAATGTAAAATGACCAAGGCGGTTAAAAACCTCCGTGATCTGCATGGCCAGTTCATGTGTAGGCACCATAACGATGCATTTTACACCGTCGGGGCGGCGGCTGTTTCGTTTGCGTTCGTTCAGTAAATGGATGATTGGAATAGCAAAGGCAGCTGTTTTTCCAGTGCCTGTCTGCGCAATCGCCAACACATCTTCGCCCTTCAAAATGGAAGGAATTGCTTTAAATTGTATATCAGTGGGGCGTTTAAAACCAAGATTTACTAAACTCTTCTTGATTTCAGGGGCGATGTGATAATCTTCAAACTTCATGCGCTTTGCTCTATTTAAAACGCAAAGGTACGAAGGAGATTGGTCTTTTCGTGAGAAGGGTAATTTACTAAGGCAGCAGTCGTTTAGGCGAACCACTCAAAGAAGTCTTTCTTTCCTATTTCTATTCCAAAATCGTCACATAATTTCAAAAACTCTTCACGAAACGTCTTTTTGCGATGATGCTCTTTTTGATTTAAAATGTATTTACAAACAGCATCAATATGAGAGCGGCTATACGAAAAAGTGCCGTATCCGTTTTGCCAATCGAATTTGGCAGGTGACAGCTCTTCTTTTTTTACAAAATCGTTGGAGGCATTTTTTATTTCTTTGACCAGATCAGCAATAGCCTCGGCCGGTTTTAATCCTACAAAAATGTGAATGTGATCAGGCATTCCGCCAATGGCCAGCAGTTTATGTCCACGTGCCTGTATCACTCCGGTAATGTATTTGTGTAAACGTTCTTCCCAAGAAGGGTGAATTAAAGCAAGACGATTTTTAGGAGAGAATACGAGGTGAATATATAGTTGCGAGAAAACGTCAGCCATGATTTTTTTGAGGTTTAACGAAATTTCGTTTTTACCTCTAACGCACGATTTCTTTAACGGTCACTACTACAAAGGTGGCGCTTCCGCGCGGCGGACCGTTCCGAAGCTTTTTTGATGTATGATTACTATTTCCCTTTTCTACAAAGGTTGCGCTTCTCCGAAGCTTATAGGTTTTGTATTCATTCTGCTTCGGAGAAGCCCAAACCTTTGTAGCGCAATATTTGTAGAAAAATAAAACCCGACAAGCTTCGGAGAAGCGCCACCTTTGTAACCACAGTTATAGATTTGTAACGTTTATTTCTGTGCCTGTTTATTACCGCCCATTGTGCGCATGTATTTGACCAAGTCAAGCACTTCCTGCTCGGTCAATGAATCAAACAATCCTACGGGCATCAACGATGTCGGCATTACCTCGCGCGACTGGATGGCCGATTTGTTGACCACGACCGCATCCTGCCCAACAACACGCATGGTAATCTGACGTTCATTTTCTGAAATTACATTGCCGGAATACGTCCGACCATCGCGGGTCGTAACGACAACCAATTTATAATCTTCCTGAATTTCACCACTGGGATTCAGGACATTAAATAATAAATAATCCAAATTGGCGCGGTTGGAGCCTGTGAGATCCGGACCAATGTTTCCACCTTTTCCGTACATTTTATGGCAACTGCCGCAGGTGCGCTGAAAAATCACTTCGCCTTTGGCTGCATTGGCAGTTGCAACGGCTTTGTCGGTAATCATTCGCTGGTATTTTGAGTACGATTTTTCCAACGACGGTTCCTGCTCAATCGGCCCCCACACTTCAATAAAACCACTTCCCACTACCCGCAATAATTGACGAGCGGCGTATGGCGGCACATCACGTTTCGGAATTGTCTGATTTTTCAGGGCTTGAGTCAATTGCCAACCGTATTTAGGTCGCGAAGAAAGTGTTTGAATTGCCTGCTGCTTTTCGGCGGCATTCAAGTCTTTGTACTTCGAGATCAGCAATTTAGCTAATGGTTCTTTGTCATAATCGGCAATGGCTCGAATCACATCCAATCGCAGTTTAGGCTCATTCAGCAACTCAGGAATCTCATCCACCAGTTCCTCACGTTTACGGGCCGCAATGGCTTGGATGGCCTGTTGGCGTTGAGCCAGTGACGCATTTTTATTTTTCAAGGTGATCAGAGATTTCTGCGTAGCCTCAGTATCACCGAAACGTTGGGCAATTTGGGTGGCAAGTGATGCTGTTTCTCCTTTTTCCAATCTCAACTTCGCGTACACAGCGGCCCAGTTGGCAGGGGCTTTCAGGTCAAATCGCCCTTCTAAGCCATCCCGCATTCCTTCCAATATGCTTACCAAATTTAACGTTGGCAAGGTTCCGGACCTTGCCAACCTTGTGACCACAACTTCAGGAGTATTGGCATCAACTATTCGACGTGCTATGTATTTGGCAATCAACGGAATTTGCGTTTGTGAGGCCAATTCAAGCGCTCGATCAGGGTTGGATTTGATCAATGGCTCCAAACCGATCCAAATCATTTTGGGCAAATTATGATCCTCATTATCTTCGCCGTGTTTGGCAAGATTTTCCACAATTTTCCAAGCTGATTCATTATCAATCCGTTGCATCGCAGAAGTTAAATAGAGTCGCACAATCGGAGATGCATCTTCTTTGGCCATTTTTACAAACATTGTCAATACTTCCGGCGAAGGGGCTTTGTCTTCGCACAACAGTTGAATTGCCCAAGCACGCACGTATTCATCGGTATCGCTCAGTGATTTTTGCAGTTCGTCTGATGTGATAGTTCCCGTAATGTGCCGCGCCCACAATGCCCGAAGTCGGTAATCAGGATTGGAATCAGTCTGAAAAATGGTTTGCAGGTCAGCCATTGCGCTCTTGTCCAACGCGCCTTTCACAGCACGCGATTGAAGTATCACGCGGGCACGACGGGCATGCCAATCACTCGGATTTTTTTGCAATTCGACCAATTGTTTATCCGAAAATTTCGTCAGATCATCAAAACGGCCTTCCCAGTTTTTGGCCAATGATTCTTTAGGCATAATTCTGAAAATACGGCCCGTCTCGCCGTTTATGACTTCTTTACCGCAAATATCAGCGTCGTGCCAATCAAGTACATACAAACCTCCGTCAGGGCCGACTTCCATGCTGAATCCTACCCATTGGGCGTTGTTGGCCGTGAGCAATTCATCGCCGTGTTTGGCCACAAAACCGGAACCTTTTTTTACCAAAATATCCGACAAAACAGCATGTTCATGGATATTGGCCATGAAAATGCGTCCTTTCTGTTCTTGCGGAAATGCGTCGGATTGGTATACCCGCGCCCCCCCGTGTGCTGAGCGGTGGCTGTGGTCGGCAATGGTACGAATATCGCTGTAAATGTACGGATTGAAATGCTGCCCACCCTGACGATGATAAATACCGCCTAAGATAACGTGCCACATGTGAGGAATCACGCAGGCACTGATAAACAGTTGACCTTTAGCATCATAGTCAATTCCCCACGGATTGCTGAAACCGTGTGCCACCACTTCAAATTTATCTTTTGTGGGATGGTACCGCCATACGCCACCGTTGATATCGACCCCTTCTCCCTGCAAAATATCTTCGGGGAATGGGTCTTTATGACGATAAATTTTCCCTTTCCCTTCGGGCTTACGAACCTTGGAAGGAGTGGCAAACCCCTGACAGCCATACAACCACCCGTCAGGCCCCCAATGCAAGCTGTTCAACGTTTCGTGACGGTCACGAATGCCCCAGCCTGTGAGTTTTACTTCAATGTTGTCCATGTCGGCCACATCGTCGTGGTTGCGGTCGGGGACGAAAAGCAAGTTTGGCGGTGCGCCCAAATACAGTCCGTCAAATCCTACGGCCATCGCGGCAGGAAAGGCAATTCCTTCCAAAAACACTTTTTTGGTATCGGCTACGCCGTCATGGTTGGTATCTTCCAAAATCAAAATTCGACTGTTACCCCCATTGGAAAATCCGTGTCCGCGCGATTCATAATCACGGTTTTCAGCAACCCAGAGCCGTCCGCGGTCGTCCCAGCAAAAAGCCATTGGTTGTGTCATCATTGGCTCTGATGCCCATGTGTTCACTTTAAAACCTTCTTTGAGAGTCATGTTGGCAACGGCCTCTTCGGGTGTCAGAAATTTGGCATCACGTCCTTCCTGCTGCGCCACTCCCCACAAGGCGTATTCCATGTTTTGCCCGCTGAATTCACCCCACGTAGCAGACATTTTAACATCATTGAATTCGCCGGTATAGATCACCAATTGGTGCTTGATCACTTCCACTTTCCCCTTTTTGATTTGCCAATCGGCCATGCGCGCCCGCGCCGGTCCGGCTCCCAATTGACCGTCTACGCGCCAGTATTGCGGAAAACCTTTGTTTTCAGGATGGTCAAAAATGGCGATATGAGCCAAATCGTCTCGCCCTTCTACCTGCATTCCAATGTCTACCCACGTAGCGCGCTGCCCTTCGGCTTTTTCGTTCTTTTGACGGGCCGCGTTTATTACTTCTCCCTTGATTCCCTGCTTCCACGGCATTCTGACAAACAGACCGCCATAATCGTATTTACCAATCGTAACATCCGTTTGCGCTTCGCCCGCCCATTCCAGATTGAGGATGTATTTGCCGTCTTTCTCACTCATGGTCCATGTTTGCGTCTCGGTCAATACAGCCGCACCTTTTTCATCCAGCAAATCATAGACCGTTTCCCACTTCACTTCCGCGCCTTTGCTTTTAATGACTTTGGCCGAAACACGCCGCCAATAATCGCCGTCAGGATGGTGAAAATAGTCACGCCCGTTGACGCGCGTATAGCCCCAATAGATACCTGTTTGATGTTTGTGGTGCCCGGGACTGTATTCGGTCAATACTCCTTTGCCATCCGGAGCCATGATAGGATGCAAATAAGGACGAAAATCGGCTTTTGCATTTTGGGTCAGAATTGGCTGTTTTCCGTTAATTCTAAATACTGAAACAGTACCCGCTTTTTCATCTTGTACCAACTTCAACTCTGTCATCTTCAACGGAATTTTGGCAATGGTAAAGTCTTTGGGTTTCAGGGCGACCCACCCAAAAGAGAGCACAAGCAACGATAGTGAAAATGCAAAGGCTTTCATGAATACAGTTTTTTGATTAGCTATTTGTATAAAGCAATGAAGCGCCAAATATTCCTATTGTACAACGTGAATTTTTCGGCTGACGAAATTAATTGGTATGCTTTTTATTGATTTTTTAGGCTGTTATTTTTTAATGTATAAATTGCGGCACCTTAATCCAATATGTTCTTTATCGGCGCTTATCAGTTTGTAAATACAATTATTTATGCACTATAAGAACTTAATGTCGGATTAGTACACAAAGTGATTATGTCGATTATGAAACTCTAAACCTAACCCTCATGAACTTAAAAAATTTCAGGAAGACGTATGTCTTCCTTCTACTGCTTTTTGCTTCTTATTCCACTCTTTTAGGCCAACAGCTTATTGGAAAAATCTACGAAAATCAAACCGGAAAACCCATTCAAGGTGCTCAAATAACTATTGAAGGAGTGGATGGCAGTGCCGTTTCAAACAAAGACGGGCGATTCAGTCTAAAAATCAGTCGTGGAGAATACTTTGTAAAGATTTCCAAAAACGGCTATGTTACCTATAACTCTCTAACCCGATTTGGGGTGGCTGACTACCAACTGAATGTAGCCATGCGGGCATCCAGCGATTTGACCCAGGAAGAAACGGAAGTTGGCACAAGGGATATCAATAACCGAACATATACAGATACACCGGTTGCCATTGACAACATCAAAGTTGAGCAATTTGCCGATGCTTTTGGCCAACTGGATCTGAGTCAATTGCTTCATTTTGTGCTTCCTTCTTTTAATTCCAATCGTCAATCCGGCTCAGATGGTGCAGACCACGTTGACCCTTCGGTGCTTCGTGGATTGGGGCAGGATCAGGTACTTGTTTTGATCAATGGCAAACGAAAACATCAGGCGTCGCTGGTATACCTGTTTGGAACAACGGGCCGAGGCAATACTCCGACCGACCTCAATACGATTCCGGTTGCATCCATTGAACGCGTCGAAGTTTTGAGAGACGGGGCCAGCGCGCAATATGGTTCAGACGCCATTGCAGGTGTCATCAATATTGTATTAAGGTCTGATACGAATGGGTTAAAATTCAATACCAATCACAGTATCTCCAATAATGGTGACGGCGTACTCCAGAATTATAGCCTGCATTATGGAAAAGGCCTCAAAAACGAAGGTTTTTTTGATGTAACCGCCGATTTTTTGGGTCGTGGGAGAATGTATCGCCCGGCCACCATTTATTCAGATGTACCACGCCTCATGTTTGGCGATACAAAAGCGGAGAATTACAGCCTTTATTTTAACACCGAAAGCCCTTTAAGTCGCAAACAAAAAGCCTTTTTTTATGCCTTTGGCGGAGTTCAACTTCGTAATACAGATGCTAATTCATGGACTTACGAGGCCAATAATGAGCGCAATATTAAAGCTATTTATCCCAATGGTTTTGAACCTCATATAGTATCCCAAATTTGGGATGGCACATTTTCGGTCGGACTTAAAACGAAAACCAATAAAAAATGGAATTTTGATCTGAACAATACCTTTGGCCAAAACCAAATGCATTATTCGGTGGCTAATACGTTGAACTCTTCGTTAGGCGCCAAATCTCCCCGTTCCTTCGATGCAGGAGGATTTGGGCTAATGCAAAATGTTACGGGAGTCAACATAACGCGAAAATTCAGAAATGGACTGAAAAATACCAACGTTGCCATTGGAAGTGAATTGAGAGTTGAAAACTATTACATTTTTGCGGGGGAAGAAGGCTCATGGAAAAAATATCCAAATGCGGGCTATCTGCCGGGCGGTGCACAAACATTCCCCGGGTTTAGACCGGAAAATGAACTGAGTACTTTCCGAACCAATTTAGGTGCGTATGCCGACGTTGAGACCGATATCACCCGTTCATTACTTCTGACATTTGCCACGCGATTTGAACGCTACAGCGATTTTGGCAATTCTCTGAACGCAAAAGTATCCTTCCGAGTAAAGCCCAATGAACTGATTGCCTTCAGAGGCTCTGCAAGTACGGGATTCAGAGCGCCTTCTTTGGCCCAATCTCATTTTAGTGCTATCTATAATGACGTAGTGGACGGAATTTCCTTTGAAAAGTTCTGGCCGCCAACAACAGTTCTATCACAAAAGCACTTGGTGTAAAACCACTTACGCAGGAAACGGCCATAAACGCAAGTCTGGGAACTGTTTTTAAGCCCAATACTACGTTTTCCCTGACGGTAGACGGCTATTATGTAGCGGTCAAAAATCGAATTCTTCTTACGGGCGATTTTACCGATGATGATCCCCAAGTTGGTAAATTGCTGAAACCGCTTGAAGTAAAATCGGCATTGTTTTTCACCAACGCGCTCAATACCCAAAGCTACGGTATAGATGTAGTAGGAACCGTTTTTTCAGAAATGGGAGAAAAAGGAAAACTCGAAACCATGTTTTCTTTCAATTACAACAAAATCATGTTGGGTGACATTAACACTACGGCCTCTTTGGTGGGCAAAGAAGAAAATTACTTTTCACAACGTGACCAATCGTATGTCCTGACTTCGGCACCCAATTATAAATTTAACCTGACCTTTGCACTCCAACAACCAAAATTCAACGCGAATCTTCGTTTTATCGGCTTTTCAAAATTGGATATAAAAAGCCACGAACAGGATGCGGACGGCAACTACATTTCAAACATTTATGGCGCAAGAATTATCTCTGATGCGTCCATAGGATTTTTATTACGGAAAGAGATGCGGCTTATTTTTGGCTGTTCCAATCTCTTAAATACCTATCCCAGCAAACACGATCCTTCTTACAGCGAAACGGGCGGAATGTATGAAGGAGTTCAAATGGGATTTGGCGGAAGGTTTTATTTTACCAAACTGAGGGTCAATCTTTTATAATTTCGATATTCTGTGTGGCAATCATTTTTCGTGTGGCTATGTGGCTCCGGTTTTGAGAAAACGGAGCCACATAGCCACACGAAAAAATCACACGTTGCAAAACATTATTGATTTTGCTGCAAAGCCAAATACTCAGCCATTAACGTCCGGCAATGCGCTTCACATTCCCAACGCATTTGAAATAAAGGCGAGACAGCCAATCGGTACAGTAGCGGATTTTCGTAGGCCGTTAGCAAACCCGCAATGAAGAAATAAAAACCTTCAAAATCTTTCGCTTCCACTTTCCGCTTTTCACTTTTTACTTTTACACCTAACCGCATCAATGCTATTTTCAGACAAATCTCATCCATCACGGAGTGTGGTTTTCGCAAAAGATGTTGGGTGTCCGAAATTAGCTTCTCACAAACAGGCTCTAATTCAGGAATTTGAAAAGCGCCCATCAGCCGCGACACGTGGTAAATGATGGGCACCGTTCGCGGATATTGATGCGCACACCTGAAAGGCTCAGTTAAATAGCGATCTGTTTCAATGACCGAACGGATGTAGGCCAAACTATCGGTATCGTGCTGATTCAGTGGTAATTGATATTCATAAATGCAATACAACACATTGGTCAAAACGCAGGCATCAAACTCAATGTACATGTTTTTGCCAAACCACGTCGAATAGGCTTTTAATTCACGATATTCGGGATAAGTGTTTCGAATCCTTTGTTTGGTGCCGTTGGCGTGT
This sequence comes from Runella sp., assembly GCF_965279615.1. Classification (NCBI taxonomy): domain Bacteria; kingdom Pseudomonadati; phylum Bacteroidota; class Cytophagia; order Cytophagales; family Spirosomataceae; genus Runella; species Runella sp. Next base: position 3,953,358 of record NZ_OZ257252.1, read on the forward strand.
AAACTCAGTTTTTCTTTCAGCCAACGTAATTCACCTTGTGTAGGCGACGACGTAAGGTAGATCATGGCCGTATCATCCGTATCGTCCGGAATTCGGAAATGATCGAAGCGACGAAACAAACGACCGTTCGGAAAGTGTTTTGAAGGTGTTGTTTTCCAAAAATTATACGTTTTCAACCCGTCTTTATTCTGAAATTTCGGATAAGTCCGAACGCCCTTTTGCGCAATTTCATCGACCAATTGTTGACTTTTGGACGAAAGCAGCGGTTTAAGTTTTTGCAGGGTAAAGACAATTATGGCCGTAAAAAACACGGTCGTATCAGGACGCTCGTAGCCAATCAGTCGATTAATACGCTGCGCCGGGAATAACCCCTCGTCGAAATACGTCTCTCCTTTCGATTGTAATTCAGCAATTCGTTCTATACAGTCGTCCAATAAATCCATGTTGAAAAATTCAAGGTGCGAATATCGTAAAATCATTTCTTTTCCAAGAAAACGGAACATAGTCTAGCTGAAAATCAACGCATTAAAAATTTGGCACGAAGTTTGTTAACAACTTTCTATATCAACCTTAATCCGTAAGTTGTTATGAAAAAAATATATACTCTTGTCATAGGTTTACTTGCTACAGGCATGAGTTTTGCCCAGCAAAGTTTTATTTTATCGCACATTGACCACCGTGGTTTTGTGAATATTTCAGGTGGCGTAAGCATTCCTGTTAAATCATTAATGCAGGGAGACCCAACCGCCCCTTCTGACATCACCGCTTTGCGAGGCACTTCCATGCAAATATCCGGCGGGTATCGCCTCACGCGCAGAGTGGGAGTTATGGGATCATTTACCAATTGCCTCAATGCGACAGGTACTCAAAAACTTGTTTCAAACATACAGATAAGCCATCCGGGCGGCAATTGGGCCTCAACGGGCGGCACATGGAACTGTTCACATTTTGTGGCAGGCCCGTACATAACTTTCAAAGCAGGCATTTGGATGTTTGACGCTCGCGTTACGGGCGGTTATTCATGGATCCAGCGGCCTACTACTGAACTGAAAGGGAATTTCTATGATGTTCCGCTTTCCATCAAAACAACGCAAAGCCGCAACGGCTCGTTTACTGTTGGTAGCGGTGCAAGTGTTCGGTGTAAGATCACCCGTAATTTTGCCCTTGCCCTCCATGCTGATTATGTAAGCACCAAAGCTTCTTTCAACGACCTAACGAGCACATTGACCATTGGAAAAGATCAAGGTGACGAAAGAATCCGCGAAGTACACCCAATCGGCTCACTGAACCTGACCGGTGGCTTGAGTTTATTATTTTAAGATTCCCATCGTTCATTTATAAAAAGTGAGGGCTGCAAAAGATTTTGCGGCCCTCACTTTTCTTGCGCTGCTAACGACTGATGGTACATTTCACAAACGAACTCGGTTGCCAGCCTTTTTTCCAACCCGGTGCGGTAAACGCTTTGCGACCTGACTTTAATAATCCTTCCGAAGCAGCCTGTACGGGCAAGTATCTCTGCGTCAGGTCACTGCTTGAAGTATCTTTCAGTTTCATCTCGACGTTGGTCCAGTTGAATTCTACAAAATTCAGGAATTGCTGCACCGTTGTTCGCAACGTTGGGTCTTCATCATAGCGGAAAGCCGTTACGTAGACAGATGCGCCATTGGATGACTCAACACTCGTGTTTGTTTGGATAAAATTATTGCCCGAGAAGCTTTTAAATTCATACCGCTCGCCCGTCGAAACTTTATTGGCATCGGCAACATTTTGCCGGTTAATATACCAGTTAAAATTCCAGAGAATATTGGTCGCTTTACAGGATTCCACAATGAAACCATTGTAGAGCGGAGCGTCATTTTTAAACTTATTTTCCCGACTTTCAAACGTTACCTGCGTTCCTGCTTCCTGTGTGATGGCTCCGATCTTGCAGTTCCCCATCGCAAACGTTACGCCCGCGCCTTTGGCTATATGCAGTTTGTCAATGGTCAAATCGGAACCCAAAGGTTGTACATAATATTTCTTGTTGGGTATCCTGCATATAAATGTACCGATGCGATGGCGTCCGTCGGGCACATCGGAATAATTAAAGTAGTAACCATCACCGTAAAGTTTAAGGCGCACGTCGGTTTCCACTTCGTCAAATATCGCACCCGTAATGGCCTTGTTAAGCCACAAAACCGTCATTTCATTCATCATCGACTCATTCATAAATGCGGAATTAGTATTTCTGACGAGCATTTTCTTTACTCGAAAACTGCTTTTCGGACTTCGATACGACGTCCAGGTATGCTTTGAACCTACCCATGAAAGGCTTTTTTGAAGCATATTTGGGTAAGCAGCGGCATCGGCTACGCCCGGTTTTCGCAACACGCCTTCCATGACATAATTATCTATGCGGACATTATTGATGGCTTGCGTATACAACACAATGGCACATGGATATTTGGCATACAGGTTTTTAACATACAAACTATCCTTGCGCTTATGGACCGTTGGATCTACTTGGTTCTCAAACGTGAACGTATAAAAAGGCTTTTCGATGGGCGCATCGCCCCACGCTTCATTGTCCTGCTGCGCGTACAAAGAGTCAATGATAACGGCCCGGTGAGCGCCCCGCACGTTGACACCCCACACCGCAAAATCATCTTTTTGCAGGTTCAAACAATTAAAGCCATTCACTTCCCGGAATGCCTTTACCCGAATACGGTCGTAGCCATTGTCACGTTCCTGGTCGCGGGTAAGGATATTTATCGCACACATCGGCATATTTCGAAAGGTGATTGAGCCCATCGTTAAGCGCGATTTTGAGTTGTTGGAAGGTGCCATGATCTGTAAAAACGCCTCACCGCCTTCACTCATAGGATTGGAGATTTTGAGATTAGGGGTATTACCGTCAAGCGTCAATGAGCCGGCAAATGTCAGTTCCGGAATATTTTCGAGTTGAATCACTTTCACTTTTGTCAGCCCTTTTTGAGCCTGTAACACGGTATTTTGAAAGTAAAAACTCACTCTTTTAGGATTGACCAGTTGCTTGGGAGTAATACTGACGGGGCCGACAGAATACGTTTTTGCCGCAAAATTTACACGGTCACATACCAACAGTGCCTGTAATAACGCTTCATTGATCGTTTCCGATGAGTTATTGATAAACCAGTCGATGTTTACGCCATTTTCATACTCAAATTCGCGTTTAAATCGACCTTTGATGGCTCGGTTAGTACTTTCGAGTATTGTGCCGCCGTTGGCAATGGATTCAGTATCAGCAGCATCGTATTTCCAATCGCCCTGCTTGCCGGCGTCGCTCACGCGGTATATTTTTTGAGGCGATGGATTTTTCAACGTCATCAAACCACGCAAAGTGGTAGATTCAACCTGTGCCTCTGTACAATACGGAAGTATTAAAAATACGATACTGAGAATATAAAGGGATGATTTCCTCATGTGTGTACGGTTACTTGTGTTTATTAACTCCAAAGCGCCTCTAAATCGTCTATTTCAATCATAAAACCTTAGGCATTGGGGTTTGAGAACCCCAAGCGTCGGTTATCAGTAACCGACTGCACCGTGGCGTGGCTTTGCCTTTTTGGTCTTAGGAGGGGTTTTTCACCTGCAATGACTCAAATTCTTAGGCTTCGGAGAACCCCATTGTTAATTTGTGGTTGGGCTTCTCCGAAGCCTTGTAACCGGGTGATAAACTTCTACAAAGGTAAAGCTTCTCCGAAGCAGTTTCTTAGCTTGATGGCTATGGTGAAAAACACCTGCAATGCTGACGTTGATCGCGTCAGCACCTTTTTTTGTGCATTCATGTCAGGCCAATTTTTACTGCACTCATCTTTAGTAAAAAAGGGTAATTTTGACAGTTCTCTAATGACATATATAAATGAAAAAAACAGCGCTCTTTTGGTTTTTCATCATCCGTTCTTTGATTGGCTTTTCCCAAAGCGTTCCGCAGGACTATCGCCCTCAATTCCATTATACCGCCCCCAAAAATTGGGTCAACGATCCAAATGGAATGGTATATCTTGACGGCGAATACCATTTATTTTATCAATATAATCCTTTCGGTAATGTATGGGGACACATGAGTTGGGGTCATGCCGTCAGTAAAGACCTTCAACACTGGGAAACATTACCGCCGGCATTGCCTGAATTTGACAATCCTGACGGAACGCAAACCATGATTTTCTCAGGCTGTGCCGTTATCGACAGCATGAATACGTCCGGCTTTTTCGAAAAAGGTTTCACCAAAGGAATGGTAGCCATTTTTACTTCACACATTGAAGGAAAAGCCCAGCATCAAAGTATCGCATATAGTATTGATAAAGGAAGAACCTGGAAACGGTATGATAAGAACCCGGTGCTGGATTTGGGCATGAAAGATTTCCGCGACCCCAGTGTAATATGGTATCCCGAAAAACAAGCCTGGATCATGACCGTCGTCAAACCGCTCGAATATATGGCTCAATTCTATGAATCCAAAGACCTGAAAAAATGGACATTATTGAGCGAATTTGGCAAACAGGGCGACATGACAAAAATCTGGGAATGTCCGTCATTGACCAAAATACCCATTGAAGGAACAAAAGAATTCAAATGGGTTTTGATGGTTTCAAGCGGGCACCGTCAAAAGAATTACTTGGCAATGCAGTATTTCGTAGGCGATTTTGACGGTAAAACATTTACGTCACAGAAGCAAAATGAGATATTGTACGTAGATGAAGGTAAAGATTTCTACGCAGCCATTCCGTTCAACAATTTACCCAAATCACACACCAAACCCATTATGATCGGTTGGATAAACGATTGGGAATACGCCCGCGAAATTCCTACGGGCGATACATGGCGCGGTGGATTTTCGGTACCTCGTGAGTTATCATTGAAAAAAACGGCCAATGGATTGCGGCTTGTGCAACATCCTGTTATGGCTCTTAAAAAGTTGGCATTCAGCGTTAAAAACAAAGTTATCAACAAAGCGTACGAAGTGCCGTTCAAAGGCGAAGTATTTGATTTGGCATTGGAAATTCAACCCCAACAGGCCAAGGCTGTTACGCTCAATATATTTCAAAGTAAAGACGAAGCTACCGTGATTCGTTACGATGTGTTCACGCAGGAATTGTCTCTTGATCGAACGCATTCGGGACAAGTGAATTTTCACCCAAGGTTTTCAAGCATTGAGCGTGTAAAAGTACCGTTGAAAGATGGAAAGCTCAGTTTAAGGCTCTTGGCTGATAAATCTATCGTGGAGTTATTTGCACAGGATGGCGAACAAGTCTTGACCGATTGGGTTTTCCCAACTAAGCATGAAGGCGGAATCACTATTACGTCGGAAGGCGGAAATGTAAAACTGAATAATCTTTCCATTCACACTTTACCTCAATGATTTACATAGACAGTTATTGAGGCATTTTTTCTACATAATTCAGCGCAAGCAGCCTTTCATGAGCACCTAAACAATTTCGAACGCCTTTTTAGCTGTGGAACAGAATTTTAGACAGTAATCTTCATCACGAATCACTTAAATATCATGATCAAGGTCGCATCATTAATTCTGTTGGTTATCGGTGCAGTGGCACTTATTTTAGGAGTTTTGGGCATATTCGGAAAAGACCTGGTAAGTGTCAATTCCTATGCGCTTACCATTATAGGGCTCGTGTTTTTTCTTTCCGGTACTTCCATGCTGAAGCAACGAAAAGATACCGACGAAACCCGTTGATAAGATTCTTCATACGTAATAAAAAATAACGTCGGCGAACGAACATCGGCGAGGTTTAGAACGGAGACGCCCAGTCCTCGCCGACGTTTTATTACCCTCCGGTTCTACCATTTCCACCACGTAAAGTGCACCGTCCATTGCCACAATAAGCGTTACGGCACTGAGCAGCCTCTTCTCCCCTAACTGTTCATAATTTCCGTCTTTGTCGGTTTTGAAAAGCGTTCCATCGCTTTCTACAATCCAAAGAAATACTCAATCTGCTACCATGGCGGTTGTTTCTTCCAATCGCCAGCTTTGCCTACCTGCTGCCAGCGAAGTGACCTCATACATAGGCTATAGCGCCACATTTAACCGTATTTTAATAAAAGAGATATTTTTCCATTAAATTAGTAACATTCAAAAAAATAAAAATATTTTCATATTTCTGTAAGGAGTTTTTTGTACCCAACTTGTCTTAGTAAAAGGGATATAATTTCTTCAAAAAACGACCCTCAGGCAGAAAGATGGAGAAGGCTTACAATGAAAATATGGGAGACGACCAAAAATCATTTGGCAATCCTTCCATTCCGTTTAACACGGCGGCGCAAGTACCCAAGGCTCCTTTTGAATTGGATGATGAATTATTTATCCGAAAAACCCTGGAAACCAATCTTCGTCTTGGGGTGGAGCTACTCTATAAAAGATACTACCAACCCATGTGTACGCACGCGGTAAAGTTTGTCGGCTCGCGCGAAATCGCGGAAGACTTGGTATCGGAGATATTTTTTCAGTTTTATACCAATCAAACCTTTTCTGAGATCGATTCCTCGTATCGTCTGTATTTGTTTCGTACGGTCCGAAATCGGGCGTATAATTACCTCCGTTGGGATTTGAGCCGCAAGGCCGATCTGACAGAAGCTTGCCAAAAGCCCATTTTGGACGAACAACAACCCGACCAAATCAGTCAATTTGAGGAATTATACCACGACTTGGAAGAGGCAGTCAATAAATTACCCATCGAACGGCGACGCATTTACCTTATGCAAAAATTTGAAGGTAAAAAGTACCGGGAAATTGCCGTCGAACTCAATCTATCGGTCAAAACCGTAGATGTGCAACTCAACCGAGCCAACCAGTACATTCGAAACCTTCTGAAAGATAAGTGGCTGCTGTCAGCCTCACTCTTCCTTATCGGTCTTTTTGCGCCATTTTAAACGCTAAACCCATCGCCTTTAAGGAATTTACTAAATGATTCTTATCTCTCAAAAAAGACAGCACCAATGAACGCAGAAATAAACAAAGAATTCATATTCAACTACTTATCCGGCAAAACTTCGGCTTTACAAAAACAGACGGTAGATGAATGGATCAAGAATCCCGACAATGAGGAGCTTTTTTACAAGTGGTTGGTTGAATACGAATACCGACATCCACAGTATTTGACCGACCTACCCGAAGCCGTCGAGCGTTTTCATACGTACGCTGACCAATTTGATACTAATCCAACGTTTACCTTTCCGGCCGCAGAAGCACCCCTCTCCGCCCGACGTCATCTTGGCATGTGGATGATGGCAGCATCGCTTATAGCGGGTTTGGTGTTTGGCGGTTGGTTTTTCAGAAATGATTTTATTTATCAAACCCATACCACGGCCTTTGGTGAAACCCGATCCCTTCAACTCAGCGACAATACAAAAGTGATCCTGAATGCCAATTCTTCTCTGCGGGTGCCGCGTTTTGGCTTTGGCTCTACCTCCCGCGAAGTATTATTGACGGGCGAAGCCAACTTTGCCGTGACGCATACGCCTAGTCATCAGAAGTTTATCGTAAAAACTGATAAGGGATTTGAAGTGGTCGTACTCGGAACTGAGTTTACGGTTTATTCCCGTCAGCAAACGGCAAAAGTAGTTTTGAACAAAGGGAAAGTTCAACTGCGCTACCGCGAAGGCGAAACCCAAAAACAGGTAATGATGAAACCGGGTGACTTGGTAACGCTCGACCAAGGCAATCATCTGAACCGGGAAGTGACCAAACAACCGGAAAAATACGCGGCTTGGAAAGATCACCGCTTTGTATTTGATGATACAACCTTAGAAGAATTTGCAAAGATCATGGATGAAAACTACGGCATTCAGGTCATTATTAAAGACGAAAATCTCTCTAAACGTACCCTTGTAGGCTCTTTCCGCGCCGAAAATGCGGAAGAATTGCTCGGAATAATCTCCGAGATTTTCAATATCAAAATCGTAAAAACGGGTAATGCCGTGATTCTTTCTGACAATCAATATCAATAGCCGCTAAACCAGTCTCCTACTATGAAGAAAAGCTTACAAAAATCCTGTTGGATGGGCGTCATGCTCTTCGCCTTATTGCTTTGCGGACAGCCAAGTTGGTCGCAAACCTTCGCAAGGGCTCACAAAATGCCTCAAAAATCGGAGGCCGCCGCTCCGACTCAATTGAAATTAAGAGATGTGTTGAAAGACCTCAAAAGTCGCTATCAGGTAGATATTCTGTTTGAAGGAGGTTTGGTCGAAGACATTACAGTTTCTTCGGAGCTGGTCAATCTTAACGCCAATTTGGAACAAAACCTGGATCGTATCCTGCGGACATCGGGCTTGAGTTACAAAAAGGTCAAAAATGGTTCTTACCTCATTTTGGAAACCAAAAAAGCTCCTAAAACGGCGGAAGCTGAGGCCCGATTTCAGGAAAGTGTCAGCCCCGAACAGCCCGCCGAAAAATCCTTGACAAGCGAAACTTCTATTACGAAGAACTTGGAAAAAGCGGCGGTAATGGCACAACTCATCAAAGGAAAAGTAACCGATGAAAAAGGCGCCGGCCTACCCGGCGTAAGTGTGTTGGTCAAAGGCTCACAGCGAGGCACCACCACCAATTCCGAGGGAGTTTATCAATTGGACGTCCCTGAAACTTCTTCCGTACTCGTATTCAGCTATGTAGGCTATGAAAGCAAAGAAATTGCCGTTGGCAACCAAACTACTATTTCTATTTCTTTGGCTCCCGAAAGTAAATCGTTGGGTGAAGTAGTGGTAACGGCTTTGGGTATCAAAAAACAAGCCAAAAGTATAGGTTACGCCACTGCCACTGTGGGGACAGAGGAAATTACGGTAAACCGTACGGCCAACTTCATGAATGCCTTGCAGGGAAAAATGGCGGGGGTGAATATCACTTCGTTGGGTTCAGGTCCGGCAGGAACCAGTAAGATCCGTATTCGCGGTCAGTCGTCTTTTGGAGGCAACAACTCTCCTTTGATCGTGGTAAACGGCGTGCCAATTGACAATACCAACAACGGCGCACGCGGCGATGTATCGGAAAAAGGAAGCAACCGCACCTCTGACGGCGGCGACGGTTTGAGCAGCATCAACCCCGACGACATTGAAGCCATGACGGTTTTGAAAGGAGCGGCCGCATCGGCGCTGTACGGATCGCGCGCCAAAGACGGGGTTATCATGATCACGACCAAAACGCGCGGTACAGGTTCGGGAATTTCGTTGAGTTACAATTCCAATTTTACTTCTGAAACACCTTTGGATTATACGGATTATCAATACGAATACGGACAGGGCGAGAATGGGGTTCGTCCAACGGCTCCTTTTCCAACGTCGGGACAGTGGAGTTTTGGGGAGAAATTTCAACCCGGCATGACCCAGATTCTGTTTGATGGCGTGGAAGTACCTTATGTGCCTCAACGCAACCAGATCAGTCAGTTTTACCAAAAAGGCTACACATGGACCAACACCATGACGCTTTCTTCAGGCAATGATAATGGTGGTTTCAGCCTTTCCGTTTCCAATTTGGACAACCGAACCATTCTGCGCAACTCAGGCTATCATCGCCGAACCATCAACTTAGGTTTTACCCAAACGTTGAAAAAACTGACGGTTTCGGGCAACGTTAATTATTCCAACGAATACCGCAAAAATCCGCCGAACATCGCCGAGCAGGATTACAGTCCGGTCATTATCTACAATATGGCTAATTCTATGCCGCTGGATCTGTTGGAAAAGTACTCTACGGATGCCAACGGAAACGAAGTGGTTTGGTCGCGCTTTACCAACCGCACAAACCCCTATTTTGCCCTTAAACGGTTTGATAATATTCACAATGACCGTATTTTCGGTAACCTGACCGCTCGCTACAATTTTACCAATTGGCTGTTTTTACAAGGCAGAGTTGGTCAGGATTATTATTCTCGCGAGCAGGATTATAACTTACCCACAGGTACTCAACGGCAACCTGCCGCACCGGCCGGCTTTGTGAATGGTCAATACGTACAGGATGACCGCAATGTGCGCGAATTGAATGCTGATTTTCTCTTGGGAGCCAACAAAACATTTGGGGTTATCGGAATGAATGCCAACGTAGGTGGAAACCGAATGTACCGCCGCATCAGCCGCCACAATGTGTTTGTACAGGATTTTTACACCAGAGATCTTTATACCATTGGAAACGGTCGCGCAAAAGATGCAACATACGACTTCTCCGAACGTCAGGTAAATTCACTATATGCCTCGGCAGAAGTTTCGTTCAAAGATTATATTTTCTTAAACGGAACTGTCCGCAACGACTGGTTCTCCACCTTATCTCCTGCGAACCGCAGCATTTTATATCCTTCCATTACTGCCAGTTTTGTCTTTTCACAGGCATTTGCCACTTCTTTACCCACGTGGATCACCTTTGGCAAAATCAGAGCGGCGTATGCAGAAGTGGGAAGCGATACCGACGTGTCGCCTTATGCCAATAACCTTTTCTATGGTATTAATTCGCAGCAGTTTCCTTCTCCAAGCGGTGTTTCGCAGCCATTGGCAACCATCAGCGGTTCTACGGTCCCCAATGCCAATTTACGTCCGATGCGGGTTTCAGAAAAAGAGATCGGCTTGGAGTTGAAGTTGTTCAATAACAGAGTGGGACTGGATTTGACGTATTATGACAAATTATCGTCTGACCAAATCCTTCGTGCTCAAACATCTGATGCGGGCGGTTACCTTACGCAACTGATCAATGTGGGTCAAAGTAGAAATCACGGATTGGAAATGTTAGTCAATTTAACTCCCATCAAAACCAATGATTTTACTTGGAATGCCATCTTTAACGCTGCCTACAACAAAACCAAAGTACTTGATCTGGGTGCAGGTGCCAGCGATAACATGATAACGGTCGGCACCGGTGATTTTACCGGTGAACTTCGTCAGGTAGTGGGATTACCAATGGGCCAACTGTACGGATTTGGTTACCTGCGCGATGCCCAGGGCCGACAGGTGTTTGACGCCGGCAATGGTCGCCCTTTACGTACCGCTACGCAAATTCCTTTTGGCAGCGCGGTGCCGGTTTGGGTTGGCGGTATCACCAACAGTTTTACCTATAAAGGCATTAATTTATCATTCCTGATCGACTTCAAACTGGGTCACAAAATGATCTCAGGAACCAATCACAATGCGTATCGTGAAGGCCTGAGCAAAGAAACATTGCCCGGACGGGCTGAAGGTTTTGTGATTGGTGACGGTGTGAACCCTAACGGCGAGATCAATAAAACCAAATCCGGCGTACAGGCTTATTATGAAACGGTACGTTCGCAAAACATTGCCGAAGAGTTTGTTTACAATGCAGGCCTCTGGCAATTGCGTCAAATCACGATCGGCTACGATTTTACGAAGTTTTTGTCTCCATCCGCTCGTTTCATCAAAGGCGTTCGCTTAAATGCGGTCGCCAACAATGTGGCTGTTATCAAAAAATGGGTTCCCAATATTCACCCCGAGCAGTTCGGTTTTCCATCGGACAACCTCATCGGTCTGGAAGCTACGGGATTGCCCATTACGCGTAATATCGGATTTAATCTGAATGTTAAATTTTAACCCCACCCCTGGCCCCTCCCCATTGAGGGAGGGGAAAAACAGCTCCCTTTCCCTTACCGGGGAAAGGGTTGGAAATAGGGGTTTAAAAAACCAAAGTCATTCAAAACAGAAAAACAACATGAAGAAAATACTTAAATTCAGTTTAGTCTTACTTGCTCTCGGGGGATTGGCAGGCTGCGATAAAGGATTTGATGAAATGAACGTCAATCCTGTAGCCTTGACGGCCGTTGATCCTGCCTATCAACTCAATACCGCGATTGTCAATACGGCACCCGCCTATGGCAATTTGAGCTACGAAACAACCATCGTAAAGCAAATGATCACGCCTTTCAGCGGACAGGGTTCGGCGGCTAATTTCAACCAAGATAACCGGGCAGTAGCGGCCGGTAACTGGAACAACTTTTATCAATCGAACATCAAGGAACTGACCGATGTTTTGGCCAAAACCAAAGACCTGCCTGCTCGTTCCAATCTCTACAACATGGCCAGAATATGGCGCTCCTATTCCTTTATGATTCTGACCGATACGTATGGAGATATTCCTTATACACAGGCGGGCAAGAACTATTTGGAAGGAATTTCAACGCCTGTTTATGATACCCAGGAATCTGTCTACACAGCTATTCTGAGCGAAATTGACGCTGCCTCAGCCGCGTTAGATGCGTCTAAAGCCAAAGTAGCCAGTGACTTATTATACGATGGGGACGTCGCTAAATGGAAACGTCTGGGCTATTCACTGCTGTTAAGGGGAGGAATGCGCCTTTCCAAAGTCAACCCAACCAAAGCCGCTGAATACGTAGCCAAAGCCGTGGCAGGAGGTGTGATGCAATCCAATGCCGACAATGCCATTATTCGCCATAATGCCAGTTTTACCAATCCCATCGGTTCTCAGCTAAACGGCGGGCAATCGGCTTTCTTCTACTTAGCCGAAGATTTTGTTGATTATTTAAGCAAAAACAATGACCCTCGTTTGGCTTCTATTTCTGTTCGTTACGTGGGCGCCACGAGCGGTGCCCAACAAGTAGAGGCAAGAGCTAACCGCACCCCGGCCTCTCAGATCGGTGCACCTTTGGGGTATGACAATACGACCATCAGCACGGCAGTAGCGGCTAAAAAATTGGCCAGTTTATGGGATTACAGCCAACTCGACCGTACCCGCATGGGTGGCCTTACTGCCCCCAGTTTTTTGGTCACGTATGCCGAAACGCAGCTCTTACTGGCCGAGGCCGCATTTCGTAAATGGACCACGGGCGACGCCGCAACATTATACTCCAACGGCATAAGAGCACACATGCAGCAATTGGCAAGCTACGGCACGAGTACAGCTGTTGCCGATGCAGCCATTACTGCTTACGTACAAGCTAATCCTTTAACAGCCGGAAAAGAATTGGAACAAATCAATACACAGTATTGGGTAGCCTCCTTTCTAAATGGCCCTGAATCCTGGGCCAATTTCCGCCGGAGCGGCTACCCTGTTTTGACGCCTAATCCTTTTCCGGGCAGCGATCTTAAAACGGAGCCGTTTATTCGTCGTCTGACTTATACAGATGCGGAGCTAAATGTAAACAAAGCCAATGTACAACAAGCCATTACGCGTCAGGGACCTAATGTTTTAGATACCAGAATTTGGTGGGATAAGAAGTAAAATCGATTAACCCACCTCTTTCTCTTACTATGAAAAATCTAAAAAAACGTCTCCAACAGGGAGAAACCCTCAACGGGTGTTGGTTAAACTTGGGTAGCCCCCTCACGGCCGAGATCGTAGGTCTGTCAGGATTCGATTGGGTACTGATAGACCTCGAACACGGGGCCGGAACAGAGAAAGAAGTTTTGGCTCAATTACAGGCCTTGGAAAGTACGCCTACCGCCGCCTTTGTACGGGTTGAAAGCAGTGATTCGCCCCGCATTTCACGCGTGCTGGACATGGGTGCCGACGGCATAATGTGTCCAAAAGTAAACGATGCCGCAGAAGCCAAAAAAGTGATCAATGGCCTGCATTACCCTCCTTTTGGCAATCGGGGCGTTGCAAAAATGGTACGGGCTACAGCTTTTGGGCAAAATTTTCAGGCGTATTATGATTCGTCAAGAGAGAATCTGCTGGGAATCATTCAAATAGAAACCGCCGAAGCCCTTAACCATTTGGACGAAATTGCCGCTTTGGAAGGCGTGGATGTTCTTTTTATCGGGCCCGCTGACCTTTCGATGGAGCTTGGCATTTTCGGACAATTTGACAATCCTGTTTTTCTGGACGCTTTGGAAAAAATAAATCAAGCCGCTCGAAAAGCAGGAAAAGCCACCGGTATTTTGTTTTTCAATCCCGACGATTACAAAAAATACCACGACATGGGCATTCGATTTATCGCCTGCGGTGCTGATGCTACGTTTGTGGCCGATGGAGCGCGTAACATGGCTAAACGATTGGATGCTATTAGAGCAGCGTATATGTAAGCGAGACGTTCTTTGTGCCCAAATCCCCAAATCCGTGGTCTGTGTCTCCACAGACCCGTATTTAAAAGGTCTGTGGAGACACAGACCACGGCACAGCATAAGTAACAGCATTCCGACAGTTATTTCCATCATCATTAATACAGCTTTCCTAAACCTTTTTTTGAATGACTGATCCTATATTTATCTTATGTGTCGGAGTTGTAATTGTGGTTGGTGGTATCATTGGCTTGAAGCTGCACCCTTTTTTGGCACTTTTATCAGCCGCTTTGGTCGTGGCCTTACTTACACCTACTGCATCACTTGAACAATTTTATATTTCAAAAGGCAGTTCCGTAGCTGAAGCCGCGAAATTGGCCCATAAAAGCATTGGCGAGCGAATTGCCACAGAATTTGGAAATACCTGCGCCAAAATCGGTATTTTGATCGCTATGGCTGCCATTATCGGCAAATCCATGTTAGACAGTGGCTCGGCCGAAAAGGTGGTAAGAGCGATGCTCAAATTGACAGGCATTAAAAGAGCCCCGATTGGGTTTATCCTCAGCAGCTTTTTTCTTACGATTCCTGTATTTGTTGATACGGTTCTTTTCCTGATGATGCCTTTGGCCAAAGCCATGAGCATTCGATTGGGTAATAAAAACTATCTGATGTTGGTATTAACCGTTATTGCCGGGGCAGTAATGGCCAATTCATTCGTGCCGCCTTCTCCAGGGCCGTTATTTTTAGTGGGTGCGCTCAATGTTCCTATCGGACTAATGATGGTTTGCGGAACGCTGTTAGGTCTTTGTACCATTACAGTAGGTTATTTTTATGCCGTTTGGGCCAACAAAAAGTGGCCAATACCCCTCCGCGATGCACCCGATGCGCGATTGGAAGACATTAAGGCCATTGCCAACAAAGGTGACAAAGAGCTGCCTCCGTTGGGTTTAGCGCTGTTGCCGGCCGTGTTTCCGCTGGTAACTATCTGTATTCGTTCGGCGGTAGAAGCTTTTGCCACGCCCAAAGTGCCTCTGACCGAAAGCCCTTTTTTGAATAAATTGATCGATGTTGTCCTGTTTTTTGGAGATAAAAATATTGCTCTCTTCGCAGGTGCCGTTTTTGCTCTGTTGGTACTTATCAAGCAGAAAAAGACGATGAAGTCGGGTTTAACGGCTTTTGTTCAAACAGCTTTGTTAAGTGGCGGCGGCATCATTTTGATCACGGCCGCAGGGGGTGCCTTTGGCGGAATGCTCCAACAAACAGGCATCAGCAGCCGTATTGCCGATATGACCAAAGATTATCAAATGGCGTTGATTCCCTTGGCTTTTTTCATTACCGCCGTAGTTCGAACAGCCCAAGGCTCGGCAACTGTTGCCTTAATTACGGCTTCGGGAATTTTGGCCGGGATGGCTCAAAATGCCAATTTAGGTTTTAATCCCGTTTATTTGTGTTTGGCTATTGGCGCCGGTGCAAAATTAGTCCCGTGGATGAACGATGCCGGTTTTTGGATCATGTGTAAAACAAGTAATCTTACCGAACGGGAAGCGCTTAAAACCATCGCCCCCATGCAAACCATCATGGGCTTAGCAGGTCTTATTTTAACCATGATTGCGGCGCAGCTTTTTCCAATGATTTAATAAATGAAAACGTCGGCAGGGGCTGTTTACGACCGTTTAAACCCCTGCCGACGTTCAGAAAATATGTATGACAAACATAAGTGAAAATACCATCGTACAAACAAGCCCTTTCGACAATGTGGGCATTGTCTGTAATGCCTTTGGCGTACGAAAAGGAGTGATTGTTTTGGGGGATGTAGTGGTGGGGCAGGATATTCCGATGGGCCATAAAGTTGCTTTAAAGGACATAAAGGAAGGAAAAAGTATTATTCGTTACGGACAAGTCATTGGCTATGCCAATACTGATATTCAAAAAGGGGAATGGGTAGACGAGCGCAAAATGGTATTACCCCAACCTCCTGATTTAGAAACAATTTCGTTGGATACGATTCCGTCAACCAATTCAAATGACGTTCCGATTGAACCATTGAATGGCTATACTTTTGAAGGGTACAGAAATGCCGATGGAAGTGTTGGAACTAAAAATGTGTTGGGAATCACTACCAGTGTGCAATGCGTGGCCGGAATTACCAATTACATTTCCAATAAAATAAAACAGGAATTACTGCCAAAGTATCCCCACGTTGACGATGTTTTTGCGTTCAATCACAGCTACGGTTGCGGTATTGCCATCAATGCGCCGGCGGCTATTATTCCTATCCGGACGATTCAGCATATTGCTCAAAATCCCAATTTTGGCGGCGAGATCATGGTGATTGGGTTAGGTTGTGAAAAACTGCGTCCGGAGCGTTTATTACCCAATGCCGGCAAAAACGAGGACTCTTCCATCCTCTACCTGCAAGACGAAGCCTTTAACGGGTTTGAGGAAATGGTAGACGGAATTATGGACATGGCGGACAGGCATTTGAAGAAATTGAATACCCGAAAACGCGAAACATGTTCGGCGGCTGACTTAGTGGTAGGAATGCAATGCGGCGGCAGCGATGCTTTTTCGGGAATAACGGGAAATCCGGCGGCCGGGTTTGCGGCTGATCTGATTGTCAGGGCGGGCGGAACAGTGATGTTCTCGGAAGTGACCGAAGTTAGGGATGCGGTGCATTTATTAATTCCCAGAGCTGCTTCGCCTGAAGTTGCCCAAAAACTCAAGGATGAAATGCAATGGTATGACGATTACCTTGAAAAAGGACTTGCTGATCGAAGTGCCAATCCTTCTCCGGGAAATAAAAAGGGCGGATTGAGCAATGTCGTTGAAAAAGCGCTGGGTTCCATTGCTAAATCCGGTACAAGCCCTATTGTGGATGTGGTAGCTCCCGGCGACAAAATACGTCGAAAAGGCTTAAATTTTGTAGCCACTCCCGCCAGTGATTTTGTGTGCGGCACGCTGCAATTGGCTGCGGGCATGAATATGCACGTATTTATCACGGGCCGGGGCACGCCTTATGGCTTGTCGATGGTGCCGGTCATTAAGGTAAGTTCCAATTCAAAATTGAGCAATCGTTGGTTTGACTTGATTGATTTTGATGCAGGGCCTATTGCCTTTGGCAACAAAACCATCGAAGAAATGGGTTGGGAACTGTTTCATCTTATTCTGGAAACGGCAAGTGGCACACAAAAAGTAGCCGCTGACCGCTTGGGTATTCACAATGATCTGGTTCTGTTCAATCCGGGACCTTTGACGTAACCCCACCACCCAACCTCCTCCCCTGTAGGGAGGAGGAGTAACTCTCTTTCCCTTAGTGGGATCGCAGCGGGACCGCAAAGGCTGGGGATAAGAAACCTTATAGGTTTTGAAAACCTATAAGGTTTAAGGTAGATTATAGTTATTACAAAACATTTAGATACAAACAGTACACTATGGAAAAAGTAGGATTTATCGGACTGGGAATTATGGGAAAACCTATGGCTTTGAACTTATTGAAAGCCGGCTATTCTGTGTCCATTTTGAGTACAAGCAGCGCCGCTGCCGAATTGGCAGATGCCGGCGCAACTGCGTATTCGACAAGCAAAGAACTGGCAGCGCAAAGCGATGTTATCATTACTATGTTGCCCGATTCGCCCGACGTAGAACAGGTCGTTTCGGGAGTTGACGGCGTTTTGGAAGGAATTCAATCCGGGGCTTTATTTATTGATATGTCGACCATTGCCCCGGCTACTGCTGTGAATATATACAAGTTGATGCAGGACAAAGATGTAGAGGCACTGGATGCTCCCGTTTCCGGTGGGCAAGTTGGCGCTGTAGGTGCTTCTCTGTCCATTATGGTTGGGGGAACAGCAACGGCTTTTGAACGGGCATTACCGCTTTTTCAGGCGATGGGCAAAAACATTGTCCACATTGGCGAACCCGGCGCGGGGCAGACCACAAAAGCGTGTAACCAGATGATTGTCGGTATGACCATTCAAGCGGTTGCGGAAGCTTTTGCGTTAGCCCAAAAAGCAGGTGTGGATTTAGAAAAAATGCGGGAAGTGTTGTTGGGAGGATTTGCCCAAAGCCGCATTCTTGACCTGCATGGCAAACGTATGATCGACCGTAATTTTAATCCCGGTTTCAAGATCAAATTACACAAAAAAGACATGGGAATTGCCCTGCAAACCGGCGAAGCGTTTTCGGTGCCGCTCAAAGGAACGGCGTTGGTAGCGGCGCAAATGGAAGCCGCTGTTGCGCAGGGAAATGGTGAATTGGACCACAGTTCTCTTCTACTGCTTTTGGAAAAATAAAACGATTTTCAATATCATTTAATCTAAACGGTAACCTTTAATCGTGGCTCGCCACTTACTCATATGAAACGTAACAATTTTCTTAAAGTAATTACGGCGGGCTCCGTGGGAGCTGCCGTTTTCGGTCCCGATCATGCCAAGGCCGCCCCAAAACCAACGCCGCCAAAAAAATTACTCATGAAAGTAGGTTGTCAATCGGGGGGTACGAGCGTTGAAAATCTGGAGTTTAAAGCCCGTCACGGCGTATTTAACATCGACGGTGGCTCTCCTGTAACTATTCCGGGCAAGGGCTGGGATCTGGAAGATTCGTTGAAGAAAAAGGAGGCTTGCGAAAAGTACGGTATCAGCTTAGATGCCTACCATTATCCGTTGATTTCGGCGGGGATCGACAAAGTGGCTTATCCCAATATCATGCTTGGCAAAAGCCCCGAACGCGACCGTGAGATCGAAATTCTGCAACAGATGATTCAGGTAGCGGGGAAATCGGGCATTAAAGTATTGAACTATAACACCACAATTTTACCCGTTTTACGAACAGGCAAATACATAGATACTAAGCGTGGCAATGCAGAATACAGCGTGTGGAATTATGAGGAGGCGGTAAAAAGGAATGATCTTAAAACGATAGCCGGCGATGTCTCCGTTGATCAAATATTTGAGCGCATTACGTACCTTCTCGACCGCATTCTGCCCGTTGCCAAAGAATACAAAGTAAAACTGGCCAATCACATTGCCGATCCACCGATTCCCGCTCCTATTCGGGGCGTCATGCGTTGGAACAGCCCTGATGTTTTTAAGGGAATTCAACGTTTTGCAAAACTCTACGACAGCGAATACCACGGATTCAATTTTTGTATCGGGTCGATTGCAGAAGGACTGAAAGACCCAAAAAATGATATTTATCCGATCATCAAATGGGTTGGAGATCGTAATCAGATTTTTAACGTTCATTTGCGCAATATCAAAGGCAGTTTCAATAATTTTCAGGAAGTATATCCTGACAACGGCGAAATGAATTTTGCGCAGGTAATCAGAGCTTTGCGCGACGTAGGTTATTCAGGAATGGTCATGCCCGATCACGTTCCGCATCACCACGACCCGGCCAGCAGTTTACAGGCTTTTTCGTTTTGCTACGGCTATATCAAAGGGCTTCTTCAAACAGTCTCGGAAGAAGTATAAGACTTAATTTAAATTGTTTGATTGAGTTTTTAATGTTACACGGAGAGCCACGGAGTTAATGGTGAGAACCATAGAGAGTGCTTTCTCTGTGGTTCTCCGTGTAAAAACTCTGTTTTCCTCTGTGTAATATAAATCTCTTTCTTCAGTTCTATAAAAAACGCTTTATCATGTTCTATAAACCCGGCCCCCGAATCAAAGAAATTATCATTACTCCCATTGCTGTTGTTGACCCTCCTCTTCTGAATGCGGCCGGCTTGCACGCACCGTATGCACTTCGTACTATTATGGAGGTAATTACCGACGACAATATTTCGGGTATCAGTGAAATTCCGGGAAATATAGACATTGACATCGCTTTGAAAGCTGCCGGCGAGCTGTTGATTGGCAGAGATGTGTTTCAACTGAATGAGATTCGTCAGGTGCTGGAAGAGCGGTTTGGCATGGAAAGTACCGCTGATAGAGGGACAAGGCCGTGGGATCAACGCAAAGTAGTGCATGTTTTCAGTGCCGTAGAAGTAGCGTGTCTGGATATTATCGGTAAAGTTACCGGCAAACCAATTGTGGATTTATTAGGCGGGAAAATGCGCGACCGAGTACCTTTTTCTGCCTATCTTTTTTACAAATACGAAGGTGCGGGTGGAGAATTAGCGTTCGATATTGACCCTGATGCGACCGGTTGGGCCGCCGCCCGTCAGGCAAGTGCTTTGAATCCGGCAGAAGTGGTGGCGCAAGCCCAAGCTATGTGCAAGGCCTTTGGTTTTCAATCCATTAAACTCAAAGGCGGTGTTTTTGAACCTCGTCAGGAAGTAGACGCCATGTTTGCATTATACGAAGCTTTTGGGGCTAATGTACCCTTACGCATAGACCCTAATGCGCTTTGGACCGTAGAAACGTCCATCAAATATGGTAAAGAAATGGAACCGATTCTGGAATACCTGGAAGATCCTACCCGTGGGCAGGAAAACATGGCGATGGTCCGGAAAGCCATTAAAACGCCGCTCGCTACCAATATGTGTACGACATCGTTTGATGATATTCCCGGCAGTATTGCCATTGGTTCAGAAGATATTATTTTGAGCGATCACCACTTTTGGGGAGGGCTCCGTGCCTCCATGAACCTTTCTGCTATCTGCGATACATTCGGTCGCGGTTTGTCCATGCACTCCAACAGCCACTTGGGTATTTCGTTGGCAGCGATGGTGCATTTAGGGGCCGCTTTGCCCAAAATGACGTATGCGTTAGATACGCATTATCCCTGGCAATCGGACGAAATCATCGTGGGCGGACGTCTCAAGTTTGAAGAAGGGTCGGTACTTGTACCACAGGAACCGGGCCTTGGCGTAGAACTTGACCGCGAAGCGTTGGCAAAACTCCATCAAAATTATTTGGCCTGCGGACTGACCAAACGCGACGATGAACCCGAAATGCAAAAAAAAGTACCCGGTTGGAAATTTAAATCCGTACGCTGGTAATACGATGAGTGTATTGTTTTCTTCTAAAGTTTGAGGTACTTTGTAAAAGCAAACGGAAAATTTGAGACACAACACTCAACTTACCTTGGAATGAAGTTAACGTGGACATTTTATCCAAAATACCAGGAAAGCATTACCCTCACGGTGGTATATATTCCTGAATTAGATAAGTATCATTTACCAAAGGGTGGGTTTCTGTATGAACCCACTAATACCGCTTATGTAAATTATGATACATACCGTTGTTTTGACAAGGGGGACACAAAAATGAAACAGGACGCTTTTGGTCAACTTATCAGAATCTTGGAACCTATGGTAAGGTTAAC
Source organism: Runella sp. (assembly GCF_965279615.1). NCBI lineage: Bacteria > Pseudomonadati > Bacteroidota > Cytophagia > Cytophagales > Spirosomataceae > Runella > Runella sp. Next base: position 3,974,607 of record NZ_OZ257252.1, read on the forward strand.
TGAAGCCATAATCATAGATTTTAAGTCAACATTACGCTTGCAATAAACGGCAACTATCTTTGATAACAAAGCAGCACTCCGGTAATCGGAGCGCTGCTTTGTTACTTCGAGCCTCCAACAGGACTTGAACCTGCGACCTACGCATTACGAATGCGCCGCTCTACCAACTGAGCTATGGAGGCTTGTTGTACTTCTACAAAGTAAACAAACACTTACCGGTACCGCAAAGTTTCTCGTCAAAATTTGTGCCAAGTTCCTCTTTTGCAAATCTGCAAACCATTCCTAAATTGCACATTCTTTCTACAACCTATGACAAATCGAAAATATGCGTTAGTCTCTGTGGGTGAACTCCTTGCAGATTTAATTGGAACTGAATTTACCCAAAACCTTTCGGATACCGAAATTTTCAAACGTTATCAAGGAGGAAGTCCGGCCAATTTGGCAGCTAATATGGCTCGTTTAGGAAATTCTACGGCATTGGTGGCATGCGTTGGAAATGATAATATTGGTGCCTACCTTGTAGCAAAAGTAGCGGAAACAGGCGTTGATACCAACTATATTGCTCGGGATACATTCGCGCCTACAAGCATTGTATTGGTATCACGTACGAAAGGGACGCCTGATTTTATAGCTTATCGCACAGCCGACCGTATGATTCGGCCGGAATACATTTCGGACGATTTACTTCAAAATGCTTCCTTTTTTCATACTACCTGTTTTGCATTAAGTCAGGAACCGGCTCAAAGTGCCATTGTAGGAGCGGCAGGCCGTGCACAGGCCGCCGGGTGTATTGTGAGTTTAGATGCCAATTATGCCCCTTCTATTTGGCCGGATCGTTTGCAGGCTCAACAGGTTATTAGAAATTATTGCCAAACCGGTGCGTTCATAAAACTTAGCGAAGACGACGCCGAACGTATCTTTGGGCAAATCCTTTCCAATGATGCTGTCATTGCTCAATTCCATGCAATGGGAGCGCAATTGGTTTGTTTGACCTTAGGTGGAAAAGGCAGCATTGTTTCGTCCAATTACGGAAAAGATTACGTGGAAATCGCAGGGCGGTCCATTGAAGTAAAAGATGCAACAGGCGCAGGCGATTCGTATTGGGCAGGCTTTCTGACGGCTTGGCTGGACGGTAGATCTCCCGCCGAATGTGCTCAGGCAGGAGCTAATATCGCAACTTTAAAAATCAGTACGGTAGGACCTCTACCGGCTACAGTTGATCGCGCCATTTTGTATAATTCTTAACATCGCTATTTTTTATCGGAAATTTGCTTCAGGTTCTCATCACCCGGTTGATAAGACACATAATAAATGACCATTTCCATCATTTCCGAAGTGGTATTCCAACCAAAAGTTGTATCACGAGGAGGTTTGAAAGGATTCAACGGGTTTTCTTCGGTATTGTCGTACGAGGCTTCAGCCAATAGTACCGAGCCTTTGGGAATTCGTAATAATGTATCGAATTGATACGTCATTTGCCAGTTGAAATCCCAATTGTCGATCTTGATAAAGGGAACCAGATCCCCCTCCGGTGTAATAGCAAACGCTTTGATTGTTTTGCCCAAAAAGTGCATGTGGGGCAAAATAGATATGGCCGATATGTCCTCTTTCAATGGCCCCAAGCTCATGTAGAAAGTCGGTTTTTCGTTGGCCTTTATCAAAAAAGGCGGGTTGGTAATTTGCTGTTCGTGAAGAATCAACGATTTAACTTCACGCTTTACGGGTTTTTGAGAGAAATAAAGGTTGATCTGTGATTGGTCAGTCTGAACTGTAGCAGAAGGCGAATAATGCAGGTATAAAATTAAATTGGAATTGGCTTTGATTTTCTTGGCCACGCCATCAGGGAATTGTATTCTATCATTGCCCGGCACCCAACCGTACAAAAACTCATCAGCCATTGGAATACGCTGAAATTCGGCCAATTTGGGGTCAGCTCCGTGCATGCCTTCCAGACCCGCCATTCGCCCACTGGTGTCTACCATTACACGGCTATGATGCACTACTTTACGATTGCCCGGCAAAAATTCAATAGCCTCCACCATCACATCCTCTGTAAGTCCCGTGGGTACATGAAAGTACCGAAATTCTTCCACTCCCGTAGCAGGGATCGTAAAAGCATTCTGCATTTTCAGGGTCAGGTCAGGTACTCTTTTGGTTATGCCTTCTATTATACCCAAACCATCAGAAACCTTTTGCTGTGCGCCGGGCCGACTTTTACCTTTTACACTTTCTTCTTTCTTCCCTTCCATGCTTCCGTGCGCTACCCATTGCTGAATGAGTTCAATTTCTTCGTCTTTTAAACCTCGTTCATTGGCATAATGCTGAAAATTTCTATCCGCAGGAAAAGGAGGCATGTACTTGATTTGAGTCACTTTAGCCACAAACTTTGACCGTTTGGATACGTCTTCATAGGTAAGTAAATTAAAAGGCCCCACTCCGCCGGGGCGATGGCAAACAACACAATTTTTAGCAATAATGGGCTGAATATGTTCATAGTAAGTCGGCTTGGTTTGACCCAAAACCGATGAACTTATCCCCAGCAAAAACAGTATTTTTTTCATTTTTCTCAGTTACACCTGCCACTAAGCAAAAATAGCAGACTCCGAGGAATCTGCTATTTTCAGTAAGGTAAAATCAAAGACTATTTTACGATGAAGCTCAAACGACAGTTTGCATTTGCCTGTGATACGGGCGTAGGATCCAAACAGATACTGTCTTCATTCCATGTCTTAAATACAAGACCGGTTGAAGTTGTCAACTCCCAGGTAACCAAGAAAGAGTCCGCACTGGCGCCGGTTTTTGCACCCTGTAAACGTGCTCCTGCCGGACGGGGACGTGCCGGATTTTCAAACACTTTTACCGCGTTCACTTTGTCGTATTTCACTGTAGCATCTTTGTACAGGTTGTAGATTTCTGCAGGCGTAATACTGAAAGAATTCCATTGACGGTTAGCCGCAGGAGCATCAATTGTTTTAACCACTTTTCCGCCACTACCCAATGAGATTGTCTTAGGGTTGCCATCGGGATCAGTGTATGACTCAATCATATCTACTTTGATAACAATTTTACTGACCGTCAATTTATTATCCAACGATACCCAACGAATTTTAAAATCAATTTTAGCAGCATCCTGCCCGGTAAGCGGAAAAGTTTTGGCATTAGCCGCAATGTTGGCTTTTCCGGCTTCAGCCACGCCATCAAATACTCCCCAACCATGTACGCCCGGTTCATAAGGTTTATTAGGATTGAGAGATTCATCCCGGCACCCTACCAAAAGGAAAATCGCTAATGACAATGAATATACAAGTATTTTTTTCATCGGTTGTATTTCTTTAAGTTTGGTAAATGGGTGAATTATAAATCTGAAAATCTTTTATAATTCACCACTCACAATTCATCTTTAATTAAAATTCCCACTTCACTTTTACCTTATCCCAGAAAATCGGATCGCGATCGAAAATTACATCAGAGATGTATTTAGACGCATTGGTTGGGTTTAATGCTCCTTCCGACTGTGGATACGGCAGACGCAACGCGTACTGACGGGGAGGCTTAGAAATAGGCGTCATAATTCCTACCGAGAACTGTTTAAACTGACTTTGGATCGGGAAGCCGGTACGACGTTGGAAATTCCAAAGATCCATTCCCTGTCCCCAAGAGCAGAACCAAATTTGTTTTGCTACTACGTTAAGTTTAGCGGAGTTTGAGGCAGCAGCATCATAGAGTCCTAACCATGCCTTGATATACGCATCAACTTCTGCAGTAGCGGGAGTTTTAGCCCGCGTTGGGTCTGATTTCAAGCCCTGTGCCACTACTACTGCGATCTGCTCACGCATGGCTGCTTCAAACAATGCTTTCGCATCACCTGTTACACCTGTATTATCCAAAATCGCTTCTATCTGATAGTATTTCGTGTTCCAGCTATGGATGATCGGCCATTGACCATCACCACCCGTATTAAGCGCTGCCTGTCCTGTAAGACCTACTGCGGCAACTGTACGGTCAGAATAAACTCCTCCCGCAGGATAAGCACCCGGTGTAGCACGCAATGTTCCGTCAGCAGCAGCACCTGACACATCCCCACGATCACGGCCGAAGAAACCTGCGATATAAGCGAGATCAGCCGCAGGAATATCTCCCGTAATGCTGAATGCTTTTTTATATTCTTCCAAAAATGAAGCACGGAGTGGTAGATAGGACCCTCCAAAAGGCGTAGTACCACGATCGGTTGGGTTGTTTTGATCCAAGATACGGCTTGTTTGGCGATAGAAATAGAACGGCAAACGAGGATCTTTATTAAGGAGCATTTCTCCCATCAGTTGGTGGTTGATATAGCTTGGATCACCAAGACCTGCATACGTATTATACCAAGGGTGAGTGTTTCTTTCAGGAGCCACTTGTTTCGAGTACAAATATGACCAGTTTTGAGCCGCAGTTGTAATATATCCACCTGCTTCAAAAGCTGCCTTTAATTCGGCATTTCCGTTGGCGCGTCCTTTACGTGAGGTCAGCAACAAACGAAGTTTTACCGTTTTTGCCAGACGCGTCCAAGTTGCAGCACTACCATTACCAAAATAATCGTTTGCTACTGCAACCGCTTGAGGTTTTGCCAATTCAACAACGGCTTGGTCACACAATTTGAGCAAGTCTTCATAGATTTCTGAATCTTTGTCAAACTTAGGCGTTTTATTAGGTTCAGCAGCGTTACCTTTCCAGGCTTCACTATAAGGAATATCACCAAACATATCTACCATGTGACCTACCGAAAATGCTTTCAAGGTCAGGGCAATTCCGCGATAAACCGGGTTTTTACCGTCAGTAGTAGCCTTCAACATCTCTTCGATGGTCTGAAGCTCACGGAAACGGTTATTCCAGGTTCCCTGATAAGAAGTATTACTTAGGTTATAGGAGTCAGAGGTGGTACTTAGACCCACAAAACCCATGGCATCGCTGTTAACCGCAATGTGAGCATTGAGAGCCGCATTTTCCGCCACCGGTAACAAGAGCGCTAACGAACCCGTTGCAGGGCGGTTAGGGTCTGTATTGATATCCAATTCCGTCAAAGAACAAGAACTTGCTACTGCAATAAGTCCTCCTAATGACAAGGTTTTAAATATGTTTTTATAATTCATCAGTTTGAATCTTTTGAGTGAATGATTTTTAGTTTTGAGTAACCGGTATTGAGTATTTCGTTTTCCTGATCTCGTCTCGTTCACTACTCTTTTAGCGTATACTCTGCACTAATTAAAATGTTGCGGTTATGTTAAGACCAAAACGACGCGTTGAAGGTGATGCTCCTAAGTCAAATCCCTGAATGTTTGAATCTGAGAAGTTTGACAATACTTCAGGGTCAAAATTCAAGCCCGGCAACATGTTGGGAGCATAGAACCATAAGTTACGTCCTGAAGCCGAAACCCGGAATCCGCCGAACACTTTCGCGTATTTTTTTAAGAACGTCTTAGGTACTTCATAACCCAGGGAAACTTCGCGCAAACGTATTACTGTAGCATCGTAGATGTTTACTTCATCAGCTCCGTAAGCACCGTAACCATCAGTGAAGTGATACTGGAACGCTGACATAGCGATCGTGTTTTTGATTGGCTTACCATCGTCACCCAAGAGTGGCTTGTAGGTTGCAGGATCTCCCAATACACCGGGAATTACGCGCATACCTTCACGATCTTCTGAAGCTTTCAACTGACCGCGCAACAACAATGAGGCAGCAGTTGATGAAAACAAACTTCCACCTGCTTTGTAATCTACCAATACGCTCAAATTGAACCCTTTAAACGAAACAGTGTTGGTCCACCCCAAAGTATATTTGGTGTTGGGATCTCCGATCACGGTCGCACTTGCCGCACGAATAGGTAATCCTGTGTTAGGGTTGATCAACAGGTTGCCGCTTTCATCACGTGCGTTAACCGAACCATAGATCTGTCCGTAAGGCAAACCGTTACGGAAAATAGTACCCAAGGTAGAAAGACCTGTACCACCAATGAAGATTTCACCACCGGGGCCTGCATCTTCCACTTTTGAACGAATACGAGTATACGCAACGAACGATGTCCATGTAAAGCCATTACGCAGTTTAACCGGTACAAGCGTTAAACCTAATTCCCATCCTTTGTTTGAAATTTTACCGGCGTTGGTAATTTCAGTACTGAAACCGGTAGTACTTGGCAACTGGCGCGTTACGATCAAGTCAGTAGATACTCGCGAAAAATGCGCTAAATCAACACCAATACGATTATTCAGGAATTGAAGCTCCGCTCCCAACTCTACCTCTGAGGTAAACTCAGGCTTGAGCGCTGCGTTGTTCAACTGGCTTGGTAACGAAGCGGTCGATATAGCAGTACCGTTATAGTAAGTACGGCTAAGGTTGTAAGCGGTATTTACCTGATAAGGGTCTGCATCTTTACCTACTTTAGCGTAGTTAGCTCTGATTTTACCGAAGTTGATGATATTTTTAGGCAAATTAAGGACATCCGTGAAAATGAAGGAAGCCGATATCGCCGGATACAGGTAGCTGTTGTTAGCTGCCGGTAAAGTAGAAGAGTGGTCCTGACGAGCAGATGCTGTCAAAAACAGATAATTACCATAGCCCAATGTTAATTCACTGAATATACCATACAGACGGCGCTTGCGTGAATATTCATACGCTGTTTGAGTCAAAGTAGCACCCGTAGTTAATACATTTGCATCAATGACAGGAGAACCGGAAACGCCCGACTCGCTGTATGAACGCTCGTTAGGGTTAAAACCAACCAATAATTTAGCGTTGAATTTCTCCGTAAAATCATGTTGAGCCGTTGCCAGGAAGGTAAAGTCAACCTCTGTATTGGTCAAATCCTGACGTGAAACCGAACCAAGCGGCTGATAAGTACCGCCGGGACGTAATTGGTTACGACGAATTTCCGAATAAGTGTTCAAACCACCGCGTGCAGTCAGGTTCAACCAAGGAGTGACATCATAACTCAACGCCATGTTTCCGTATACACGATTTACGCTTGAGTTATACAAGTTGTACTTAGCAGTCCAAAGTGGGTTATCAAGTGCACGGAAGAAAACGTTAGAACCATCAACAGGGTTTTCAAAAGGATAACCGTTCAGGTCATAGTTACGTGGCATATAAAACAAACGTCCATAAATAGAACCTGCTGAAGCAAGACCGCCGTAGTCAGCATAATAACCTGCACCCGATTGCGGGCTTGTTTGGTTGGTACGCGTATAAGCTACACTACCACTCACGTTCAGGCCGTTAACCAACGTTGCATTTCCACCAAAGCTAAGCGTAGTACGCTCTGTCGATGAATTAGGAATGATCCCTTCGTTCTTGGTACGCGACATTGAAGCGTTCAATGACGTTTTATCACCTGTAGAGTTGATTTGAACTCCGTTCTCAATTACTTTTCCCTGACGGAAGAAGCCTCCTACAATATCATACGCCTGCAATGGAACCCCAATACCACGGCCATTGGCCTGCAATAACTCAGGGAAGGCACTTTTGTAGCGTGCAGCACCATAAGCTACCGTTTGATCCACCAATGGGTGAGGGATCATACCGGCAGGATAATCCGGGTCAATTATTTTAGAATAACGCTCAAAACCCAATGCAGCATTGATACGATCTACTTCACTCGGCATTGCAGTTCCCCAGTTACCGATGAATCCACCGTTGTACGTTTGGTTAGAACCTTGTGAGTAGCTGTTTTGATAATCAGGTAATGAAGATACTTTTTCAACTGAATAAGAAGAGTTATAAGTTACTTCCAAGCCTTTACGAGCAGATTTGCTCCCTGCTTTGGTCGTAATTACGATAACCCCGTTGGCCGCACGTGAACCATAAAGAGCCGATGCCGCTGCCCCTTTCAAAACGGTCATTGATTCAATGTTGTTAGGATCAATGTCATACGCACGGTTTGAAGTAACGGTATTTTGGTTATAACCCTGCGTGTTGTTTACTCCGTTATCAAAAGGAATACCGTCCACTACGAAAAGCGGTTGGTTGTTACCGGTAAAAGAGTTATTACCACGAATCGTGATACGCGTACCTGCACCGGGGGCACCGTTACCTGCTGTAATGTTTACACCCGGTACTTTACCGCTCAATGCACGCAATGGATCCGGCTCCGAACGTTGTTGAAGGTCAGAACCTTTCACGTTCGAAACGGCAAATGCCAACGCTTTTTTGTCGCGTTGAATCCCTACTGCTGTTACTACAACTTCCGATAATTGTTTGGTATCAGCCGCCAAAACAATGTTTATAGACGAACGATTGCCAATACTGATTTCTTGAGAGACCGTTCCTACAAAACTGAATACCAGCGTACCACCTGATGGAGCGTCAATAGAATAGCTTCCTGTGCCATCAGTATTCACACCTTTAGATGTTCCTTTCACCACGACCGATACGCCCGGCAAGGCGGTTCCATCCTCTGCCGAGGTCACTTTCCCTGTGATCTTACGGTCTTGAGCCACACCGGTAGCCCAAACCATGCACACGAGAAGAAAATTGATACATAAAAATTTCCTCATAAGGGTAATTTAGTTTGGTTAAGATAAAGTGATAAGTGTATTAAAAAAATCGCGAAAGCGCTGAAAGTGAGGCAATAAAAACCACCAACAAAACAAAATTGTTTTGCCAAATAGTCATTCGCAGAATTTAGCCTGATTCTATACCGCGAATAAAGCCGGAGGAGGAGAGTTTAAAGTAGAGTTAAAATTCATAGGGTGTTTTTAGTTAGGTTAAGAAAATTTCCAGTTGTAAAGTAAAATAAAGAATATAACAATTCAAACAGGGAGGAAATTAGTTCAAAAGTAAACTTTGCCAAAAAAAAGAACGAGATTACTTGTATTCACAGAAGAAAATATTGTCAAAAAAGGCCTTTTTAAGCAAAATTTCTAAGGAATTGGGGGCAATTGACACGATAAATTATTATCCTGAAACCGTTAGTTTTTTTTTAAAAAAAATGCGAAAATTCTTTAAAAAGTACAATAAAAACTTTATAAAAAATCAATTTAAAATTAAAAAAAATGTGCTTTTGAGAGGATTTGGTCTAAAAAAAATAGGCATTCGTCTACTTTCACCCTATCTCGAGTAGCCTTTATTGATTAAACAAATTACAGTATTTGTCTAGTAGGCTTAACTTATCAGGAGATTTTAGCACAGAATTATACCCGGTTAAGAAAATTTCACGGGCTTTACGAACATCAAATATGTCATACTTCCCTACTTCTTTGGGTTCGAACATCAATTGACACTGTTGAGTCCGTTCCTGTGTTTTATTACGAACGGCCAACAACAGACTGCGCTCTATCACCGTGCGCATTGACCGAATTGGCTTATCCAAAGAATGGGGGTTACAATTAGCGCCAATCAAAAATTCTATGCCTTTATCCAGGAGAGGTTCGATAGGTAAATTATTTAATACCGCTCCGTCTACAAACAATCGCCTGTTGTAACGAATAGGCTCAAAAATTCCCGGTAAACAGCTCGACGCCATCAGAGGGCGGATCAGTTCTCCTGACTGAAAATACACAGTTTCTCCCACTTCTATGTCCGTTGCCGTTACGGTCAACGGAATCTTTAAGCTTTCAAATGAATTGTGGGGTAACAACTCCATGTAAAGTTCTTCCACTTTGTCCATTTTCAGAAGCCCCGGCCCCTTAAACGAAGGCCTCAAGTATTTTAAAAAATTGATTTTCAATAATTTATCCAAGACTTCATCCGGGCTATACCCATGCGAAACAAGTGCCCCGACAATAGCCCCGGCGCTCGTGCCGGCAATAGCGGTAAACTCTACTCTTCGCTCCTGTAAAGCTTTAATAACTCCGAGGTGCATGATTCCTCTTGCTCCCCCTCCTGACAGTACCAGCCCTATTTTCATTGAATACAAAACGGTTTTATGGCTTGTAAATTAACAAATCAATTCATGGTTTATAACCGATTTAACAAACGAACTCCTGCAAATAAATGTTTCCTGCACGATTTACTTACCTTTGCACCATCATTTATTATTCTTAATTATAGTTATGCCCATTGATTTTGCTCAAATTCCATCGCCTTGTTTCGTTCTGGAAGAACGTCTTCTGCGGCAGAACCTTCAGCTTATCCGCAGTGTAATGGATGAAGCCGGATGCCATATCATACTGGCATTGAAGGGATTTTCAATGTATAGCGCCTTTCCGATTGTGAGTGAATATCTGCCCGGCGCAACGGCAAGTTCATTAAACGAAATCAAGCTTATTAATGATTATTTAGGCTTTCAATCACATACCTATATCCCCGCGTATCAAGATGAAGAATTTGATGAAGTAATGAACCGCAGCAGCCATCTTACGTTCAATTCTTTATCTCAATGGGAACGTTTTAAGCAGCGGGTGAGCGATTATAATCAAAAACATCCCGAAAAAGCCGTTTCGTGTGGTATACGCGTAAATCCTCAGTATTCGGAAGTAGAAACTGATATGTACAACCCATGCGTTCCCGGGTCACGATTGGGAGTTACGCGCAGTCATTTTGGCAATACCTTACCGGAAGGAATTGAAGGAATTCATTTTCATACCCTTTGTGAAAATGGCTCTGACGTGTTGGAGCGCACGCTCGAAGCCCTCGAAAGTCGCTTTGGTGACCTTCTCCGGCAAGCCAAATGGCTCAACATGGGTGGTGGACATCTAATGACCCGTGAAGGATACGATATTCCGAAACTGATCTCTCTTGTAAAAAGAATAAAAGAAACGTACAACGTAGAAGTCATTTTAGAGCCGGGTTCTGCCATTGCCTGGCGAACGGGTTATTTGGTTTCAAGTGTGTTGGATATTGTGGAAAGCCAGGGAATAGAGGTAGCTATTTTAGATACTTCATTTGCCGCTCACATGCCTGACACCCTTGAGATGCCTTATAAACCGCGTATTTTAGGGGCTTATCATGAACCAATAGCCGAAAAACCAACGTATAGACTTGGGGGTATGACCTGCCTTGCGGGTGATTTCATGGGTGATTATTCTTTTGATGAGCCTCTCAAAATCGGTGATAAGCTGATTTTTGAAGACATGATCCATTACACAATGGTCAAAACCACTACTTTTAACGGGGTAAATCTCCCTTCTATCGGCATTTGGCAAGCGAATGATAGTTTCAGATTGGTTAAAAAATATGGTTATGAAAGTTTTAAAGACCGTTTGAGTTAATAATTGATAGGATATACGAAGTAGTTTCTATCAATTATGGCTTTAGCTATTTAATATATGAAACTAATCGAGTAAATTTGCCAAACCTCCCTTCGATAATAATTTACTCAATATTGTGACGACAACATGATCTCTAAAAAAGCAAAATACGCGCTCAAAGCCCTCAAAGTTTTGACCGAAGAATACGGTAAAGGACCCGTTCTTATTTCGCACATTGCGGAACGTGAAAATATTCCGAAAAAATTTCTGGAAGCTATTCTTCTCGAATTGCGCAACCACGGAATTTTGTCGAGTCAAAAAGGAAAAGGTGGCGGGTATCTATTACGCGTAGAGCCGGCAAGGGTCAATTTTGCCCAAGTGATCCGGGTCATTGATGGTCCTATTGCTCCCACTCCCTGCGTATCCCTTCACTTTTATGTAAAGTGCGATGATTGTATCGATGAAGCAACCTGCGCCTTGCGCCCCGTAATGGAGCACGTTCGGGATGCCAATTTGGGAGTATATGAAGGCACTACCCTGCAGATTTTTGTGAAATAATTTATTTCCTCATTTTCTCTTTCAAAAAGACCGCAGTGTAGTTGTCTGAAAGTTTGATCATTTCTTCGGGCGTACCTTCGAAGGTGACATAGCCTCCTGCTTCGCCACCTTCGGGGCCCATATCAATGATCCAATCGGCAGATTTGATCACTTCCATGTTGTGCTCGATCACGATCACGGTGTCTCCCTGATTCACCAGTGCATTAAGCGCTTTCAGCAATTTTTGAATATCATGAAAGTGCAAACCCGTAGTTGGCTCATCAAAAATGAACAAAGAACGGCCTTGATTAGGGTTTGACTTGCTTAAAAAGAACGCCAATTTTACCCGTTGCGCCTCTCCTCCCGAAAGTGTATTTGACGATTGTCCCAATTTGACATAGCCAAGACCGACTTCCTGAAGCGGCAAAAGACGATCTGCCAATTTGGGTTCGCTTTCCCTGAAAAAACGGATTGCTTCGTCAATGGTCATATCCAAAATATCCGCAATATCTGCCGAATGCTGGTCGGGGCGTTGATAACGCACATCTAAGATTTCCTGTTTAAATCGCTTTCCTCCACAAGCCTCACATTTAAGGTAAATATCGGCCATAAACTGCATTTCGATCTTCACTTGGCCTTCTCCCTGACACGTTTCACAACGACCACCTTCAATGTTGAATGAAAAATGTGACGGCTTGTAGCCACGTGCTTTAGCCAACGGCACTTCACTCATCATTTGCCGAATGTAATCATAGGCTTTAATGTAGGTAACGGGATTAGAGCGAGATGACTTTCCTATCGGATTTTGATCCACCATTTCGAGGTTGTCGATACGGTCTATGCTTCCCGTAAGATTGGTATATTTTCCTGCTTCTTCGTTGTACTCCCCTTTTTGGCGGGCTAAAGCGGGAAACAAAATCTTCCGAATAAGGGTTGATTTGCCGGAACCCGATACGCCTGTTACTACCGTAAACGTGCCAAGCGGTACTTTTACATCTACATCTTTCAGGTTATTTTCCCGCGCACCCGTCAGTTCAAGCCAATGCGTGGCTTTCCGGCGAAACGTTGGAATCGGAATTTGTTCTTCCCCGGTGAGGAATTTGATCGTATGGGATTTAACCCCTCCCCAATCCCTCCCCTGTGAGGGAGGGGCTTCTTTAAGAAGCTCTCTTTTAATTTTTTCGAGAACCTCATCTATTGCATTTGTTACCTCTTTATTTTCAAATCGAATAACATTAAAGCCCAGTTGGTTAAGGTGTATAGTACGTTGTGCATCATATTCCTCCTGATGTTGATGCACTTCTCCATCTAACTCTATTACCAATCTTTTTTCCGGACTTACAAAATCAACAATATATTTTTCAATAGAATGTTGTCTTCTAAACTTAACCCCCAATTGCTCTTTTCTCAAGTATTCCCAAAGCGCTTCTTCTGCCTCAGTAGGATTCTTACGATTATCACGCACGTCCTCTTTTATACTTTTCCAAGTTTCAGGAGAACTATGATAAAAAGGCCTTCCAAAGGAAGGATTTTCAGGGTAATTATCCCCCTCCCTAACAGGGGAGGGGCTAGGGGTGGGGTTCAATATATCCTCCCAGCTCCCCTGCCATACCACTTCTCCGCCCAGATTACCGGCATCGGGGCCAATATCTATGATCTGATCAGCGGCGCGCATTACTTCTTCTTCGTGCTCCACCACAATCACAGTGTTGCCCATATCGCGCAGAGCCTCAAGTACTCCCACCAATTTGCGTGTATCACGTGGGTGAAGTCCGATACTGGGTTCGTCCAAAATATACATGGAGCCTACCAAAGCACTACCCAACGAAGTAGCCAATTTGATGCGCTGAAATTCCCCTCCCGAAAGAGAGCTTGTCAATCGGTTAAGCGTTAAATAACCTAAACCGACGCGATCCATGTATTCCAAACGGTTTTCGATCTCGATCAAAATTCGCTTGGCAATGCCGTATTGATAAGAGGGTAATTCAAGATTTTTAAAAAACTGCAGTACTTCACTAATCGGCAATAAGACCAGATCGGTAATGGAAACACCTGCCATCTTCACATAACTTGCATCTTTGCGCAAACGCGAACCACGGCATTCGGGACAGGAGGTACGGCCGCGATAGCGCGACAGCATCACGCGATATTGAACCTTATGCGTCTGTGATTCAAGATGCTCAAAAAACGCATCCAGTCCTTCAAAGTATTGATTGCCTGTCCAAAGAATGTCTTTCTGCTCTTTGGTCAGGTCTTTATAGGCCCGGTGAATGGGAAAATCAAAACGAATGCCATGACGTAAAAGCGGGGCAAGCCATTCGCTCATTTTCTCGGTTCGCCAAGGCGCAACGGCTCCTTCAAACACCGATAAATTTTTATCAGGAACGATCAAATCAGGATCCAGTCCGAGTACTTTACCAAATCCTTCACATCGTTTACAGGCTCCGTAAGGGTTATTGAAGCTGAAAAGGTTAACGGTAGGCTCTTCAAACTTCATTCCATCCAATTCAAATTTATCGGAAAACTCGCGTCGTTCACCACCGATCACTTCTACGATACAAATGCCTTCGCCTTCAAAGAAGGCCGTTTGCACCGAATCGGAGAGTCGAAATTGCGTGTCTTCATCATCATGCTTCACGGAAGTCCGGTCAATGAGAATAAAAAAGCTTTCTATGGGCAATGAAGTATAGTCGTTGGTTTCCATTAATTCTTCAATGGATTTCATCTCTTTATTTACAACGACTCTTGTATATCCCTTTGACAGTAAAATACTTAACTCCTGCGCTATGGTTCTGTTCTCTTTTACGATCAACGGCGCCAGGACCATCACCCGCGTTCCTTCCTCATGGCTGAGCATAAAATCGACCACATCCGTTACTGTATCTTTCCGGACAGGCAACCCGGAGATGGGCGAATAAGTAACACCTACACGGGCAAAAAGCAATTTGAGGTAATCATAGATCTCCGTCGTAGTACCCACGGTAGAGCGCGGATTCCGAGTGTTGACCTTTTGCTCAATCGCCACCGCCGGCGACACGCCTTTGATGTAATCTACTTCGGGTTTTTCCATACGCCCCAAAAATTGACGCGCATAGCTACTCAAGCTTTCGACATACATCCGTTGCCCTTCGGCAAAAAGCGTGTCAAACGCCAAAGACGATTTACCACTCCCCGACACCCCGGTGACCACAATCAATTTATTGCGGGGAATAGCTACATCAATGTTTTTAAGGTTGTTGACGCGGGCGCCTTTGATGATAATGTATTGCTTCGGATTGAGGTTTTCGAAGTCTATGGCAGAAGTATTTTGTTGGTTTTCGGCTACGTTCATGCGGCTGATTGCTAAACTCACAAAGTTAGGGAAAGCCCCTTCAATTTATAACCCTCATTTACAAAAAATGGTTTGTTTACCAACGAAAACTGTTCATTTACATTGTTTCAAAATGTTATTGATGCACTGAGCTTTCAGGCAGTTTAAACCTCACACTTTATCTCCTCATTTTTTTGTTAAATCGGGTAGAAAACAGGTTTCAAACGCTTGATAGGTTCGTAACCAAATAGGCGTTTTTCAATATACTTACCTATAAAAAACAGTTTCTAACCTATTCATTACCGGAAACAAATCAAGGTCAACACCGTCTAATCCTAAACCTGATGAATCGCCGAAAATTTCTGGAAAAAAGTACTCAATTATCGATTGCTGCGGGCGCCTTTGCGCAAGCTACTGAAACATACGCAACCAACCGCGTGCGTACATCGGCCAATGAAAAAATCGTCATTGGCGTCATTGGCTGCAATAATATGGGCAACGGCATCATGAACCATGCGCTCAACCAACCCAATGTTGAATGCGCAGCGATCTGTGACATTGATTCCAACATTGGCAACAAACGCGCCGATGAAGTTGCCCGCAAGCAGGGAAAGCGACCGCAACTCTACGGAGATTACAGAAAATTATTGGAGAACAAGGCCATTGACGCCGTTATTATAGGTACTCCCGATCACTGGCATTGTCTGCCAATGGTGGAAGCGTGTCAAGCCGGGAAAGACGTGTATGTGGAAAAACCGTTGGCAAATTCGATCGGCGAATGTAACGTGATGGTAAAAGCCGCGCGCCAAAACAATCGTGTGGTGCAGGTGGGGCAACAGCAACGAAGTGGTGAACATTGGCAAAGTGCCATGAAATTCATTCAATCGGGCGGTATCGGAAACCTGCGAAAAGTCCACAGTTGGGCCAATTTTAATTATGCCATCGGCTCGCCCAAAGTTCCCGACGAACCTGTTCCTGCCGGCATTGATTATGAACAATGGCTTGGACCCGCTCCGCAACGAAGTTATAATCGAACACGCCACCACGGTTCCTGGCGATTTTTTTGGGATTACGGCGGCGGCCTCATGACCGACTGGGGCGCTCACTTATTGGATATTGCATTATGGGCCAAAAACATCAAAATGCCGCCGCAGTCGGTAATAGCCACAGGAGGCAATTTTTATTCTCCGGACTTTAATCACGAAGCCTTTGATACATTGAGCGTTATGTATCAACTTCCCGATTATACCATTTCCTGGGAACAAACTGCCGGTATCCAAACCGGGCCTTATGGCCGCTCGTATGGGTTGGCCTTTATTGGCAATGATGCCACACTCGTGATAGATCGTGGTGGTTGGGAGCTTTTCCCCGAAATCGACAAAAATGGCTATAAAGTCCCGGCGCTTCCCAAAAGATACGGCAAAGAAACCCATGAAGAACACGTCAGAAATTGGTTGGAATGTATCAAAAGTCGTAAAGACCCTAACTGCCCCATTGAGAATGGCCGATTGGTGGCGTTATACGCACACGCCGGCAATATTGCCTTACGCACTAATTCGCGTTTGGAATGGAGCGAAGCATCGCAATCCTTTGGCAAAAATGAAGCGGCCAATGCACTCATTACGCCCGCTTATCGTAAGCCTTGGGTATTTCCAAAACTATAATGCTGATTACCTAAAAGTGTTAAAAAGCAAAACCTATTATAAGAAGTAAAAAACGGATTCAAATCGCTTTTTGCTAAAAACGTACGCTCCAAACAATGAACCTTTCTACCTCTCGCCGCGATTTTGTCAAAGCAGCCGCAACTACGCTGTTGGCACCTTCTATTATCACTTCCGTGAAAGCCCAACCTACCGCTGATACGATCATCGGTCATGGATCGCATCGCTACAAAATCAATGCGGATTGGGGTAAATTGGATGCGGCTAAGTTTCCTGTCAAAAACTGCCATGAAATGGTCATGGACAGCAAAGGGCGGCTGATCATGGTGACTGACGAAACCAAGAATAATATCTTAGTGTACGACCGTTCGGGCAAATTATTGGACAGTTGGGGACATGAATATCCCGGCGGCCACGGCCTTACCCTTTGGAATGCCAACGGGGAAGAATTTTTGTTTATTTGTGATCCTAATTCAAACAAAGTCACCAAAACCGACATCAACGGAAAAGTGCTTTTCGTTATCGAACATCCTTCTAAAATAGGGGTTTACAAAGCTGAAGACAAATTCTTACCTACCGAAACCACCATCGGGCCGAACGGTGATATTTATGTGGCCGACGGCTACGGCTCTCAGTGGATATTGCAATATACTTCCAAAGGAGAATTTATCCGCAAATTCGGCGGTCCCGGCGATGGTGACGATCAATTTGCAACAGCTCACGGCATCACGGTCGATTATCGTAACAAAGCAAATCCAACGTTACTCATCACCTCGCGTGTTCATAACTCCTTCAAGCGTTTTACTTTAGATGGAAAATACCTGTCTACGATTTTCCTGCCCGGTGCGTTTGTTTGTCGTCCGGTGATTCACGGAGATCATTTGTTTGCGGGCGTTTGTTGGTCGCGTTTACGGTACATGAACCAAACGAACAATTCCGGTTTTGTAACGATCTTGGACAAAAACGACAAAGTTGTTTCAAACCCCGGTGGCACAAAACCCGAGTACCGCGACGGAAAACTTCAATTGATGGTGCAGGATGCCTCTACCGTGGGCGGTACATTCATGCACTGCCACGATGTGTGTATAGATAATGACGAAAACATTTATATCTGCCAATGGAACGCCAAGCAGACGTATCCAATAAAATTATCAAGAGTGTAATTTACTGTTGAATCACTGAACGCCGGGCAATGGGAAACTCTGATGTCCGGCGTTTATTTATAAATATATCTAAAATCCGACTCCATGTACGATGTCATCGTTATAGGCGCAGGCTACGCCGGCCTTACTGCTACGCGCGACCTATTGCGTGCCGGCAAAACGGTACTCCTCCTCGAAGCCCGTGACCGCGTAGGTGGTCGCGTTTTCACCCAAACCTTTGAAGACGGCAGTTACGTGGATCTGGGAGGTGCTTGGGTAGGTCCTACGCAGGATCGGCTCTATGCATTAGCCAAAGAATACAGTGTAGAAACCTTCAAAACCTACGACGCCGGAAAAAGCACGCAATATTTCCGAGGAAAAGTAAAACGTTATAAAGGCTTGATTCCCCCGTTACCCATTGGTGCCCTGTTGAGTTTGGACATGGCCATCAAGAAAATGAACAAACTCTCTAAAACGGTCAATCTTGAAGCTCCCTGGCTCACACCAAATGCCGTTCAATGGGACAGCATGACGTTGGCCGAATGGATGCAGAAACAAATGAGTTTTACGACGGCACGCCAATTTTTCAAAGTCGCCGCCGAAGCCATTTGGGCAGCCGACCCTTCGGAAATATCCATGCTTCATGCGTTGTTTTATACTAAATCGGGCAAGGATCTGGATATGTTGATGAACGTTAAAGGCGGCGCGCAGGAAGAGCGCATGGTGGGAGGAATGCAGACCGTAGCCAATCGCATGGTTGAGACTTTTAAAGATAATCTCCGACTTAATTCTCCCGTTAAACGCATTGAACATACCGCTGAAAGGGTTACGGTGAGCGGTGAGGATTTTTCATTTGAAGCAAAACACGTTGTGGTGGCGGTTCCACCGCCCGTTATCAATAACATCTCTTTTCAACCGGCCTTGCCTTCTTCCCGCACGCAGCTTACCCAACAAATGTTTATGGGAGCCGTTTGGAAAACGTATGCTATTTACGACCGCCCTTTTTGGCGTGATGAAAACCTCAACGGTTTGGCCGCCACGCCCGATGGCCACATTACGGTCACGTTCGACAACTCTCCGAAGGATGGCAGCAAAGGTATTTTAATGGGTTTTGTTTTGGGCAATCAGGCAAAGTCTTTCGCTGAACTTTCCCCCGCTCAGAGACAAGATCAGGCACTCGGCGCTTTTGCTACTTTTTACGGTGAGAAAGCGCTTCAACCGCTACGCTACTTAGATTACACTTGGACACCCGAAGAATGGACGGGCGGATGCTACGCAGGTGTACTGCCCAAAGGCGTCTGGACAAGCGTGGGAAAATGGCTTCGCGAGCCGATTGGGAACATTCATTGGGCAGGTACTGAAACTTCTGACGTATGGAACGGATACATCGAAGGTGCTGTTCGATCGGGGGAAAGAGTTGCAGGGGAAATTTTGGGGAAATAGTTCTACAACAAGTAAGCTTAGCATGGTTTTTTTGTGTTACTTTTCGGAAAGATTTGCTCTTCCGGAACGCTTTTAAACAGTACCTGCTATGAAACTCCTACTTACAGCCTTTTTGATTGGTCTTTCTCTTTCAATACAAGCACAGTGTCGCCCCGCTACAGCCGCTGAAAATCAAGCATATGAACGCGTAGTCAAAGAACTTCAACGACAATTTACCACCATAACTCCCGAAGGAAACTGGAAAGTGTTTGACGAAAAGCATTCGATGGGCAACCTCGAAGTAACCTCTGAATGGGGCGGATTTGTGCATCTTTGCACCGACCGTTATGACCTTACAATGGAAAGCACTGAGCTAATGGCTGCTCGCAAAGCAGAATTGGACACCATGAAGCCGGACAGCATTACGCCTCCTTCATTGTATGTACACCGCGATACCATGTATCAGGAAAATCCTAAAGCCATTGCGCAACGCGCCAAAGATACTTACTCGGTAAGTGTTGAAATGAACCTCGGCAATTACCGTCTGCAAGATATAGAAAGCGCCCGTATCGTCGAAAATGTTCAGAATATTTCAGTTCCCGGCAGTCCTATTGCGCTTGAAGTTCGTCTTAAACCTGATTTAAAAGGAGCGATTGGTCGTCAGGAAACGGTCATATTGTTGGGTGGTTGGAATACAACCCCCATTAAAAAAGGGCAGGATACGCGCTATCAGCCCAAGTTTAAGAAAGGCGGTAAATTGGTAGAAAATATCGTGGTGACCATTACAGCGCCCGCAGAAATGGCCCGCCAACTGGTTGCCAAAATTGACTGGAAAGCCATTGATGCTGTTTTGTTGAAATAACCTAAAATCTAAGCGTAATTGCTCCCAACGACAGCCCCGCCGCACTCCCGATAAGTAGAAGTGTTTTGCCGGACAAATCATTTTGTGCGTGAATCAAATCGCATAACCCCAAGGGAATAGAGGCTGAAATGCAATTGCCATATTGAGCAATTGTGTTAACCAATTGTTCTTCCTTCAAATGATACTGTTTGGCAAAAATCTCATTACCGAACCTACTGGTCTGGTGTGGAATTATATAGTCGTACTCCGTTACTGCGATGCCTGAAAGTTGCTCGTAGTTTTCCAGAAAAGGTACTAACTCCTGCAACGTGAGCGATATCAGACGTTTGCCTTCCATTCTGAAATAGAAAGACTCTTCAGGTGTATCGGAAGACATTCCGCGATCTACGCTCCCACCCGTGGGAATCCAAGCTAAATCAGCTCCTTCCGAATTATTGATAAAATAAGGTGCCGCAGGCTCGTATCCTTCGGCGCTTTTGGTTAAAATAACAGCAGCGGCAGCATCTCCCAACAATCCGTACGTTTTGGGATCTTTGGGATTCAGGGCACGCGAGGCCAATTCGGCAGAGACAATGGCTATGGTGCGAATATTATCGCGTTGAAAATACAAATGAGCAATATCAAGTGCATTCAAAAAACTCAGGCACGTAGCATCCACGTCAAAACAGGGAAATTTAGCCGATGTTCCCAATTCTTTTTTGATACGCCCCGCATTGTGCGGAATAGGATAATCGTAGGATGCTCCCGCGTAGATCATCATATCCAACGTTTCGGCAGGAATATTCGCGGCAGTCAGTGCTTTTTGTAAAGCTGTTGCCGACATAGAGGCTACCGTTTCGTCAGCCGCAGCCCAATGCCTTGTTTTTACTCCTACATTTTTTTCGATCCAACCCGCTGAAATACCTATTTGCGCCTCTAATTGAGCACTTTCCAGTGCAATTCCGGGTAGGTATTTTTCGATGGCCTGAATTTGAATTTTCATATATCGTTACTTAAACATACGCACTACCCGACGGTGTTTTGCGCCTTTGGCATTTATTTCATCTTCTCTAAATTCAACGACAACATTCTCAATTGCCTGTTCTTTTAATACATCTAAAATAGCCGTTTCTATCAGATGGCTAACCTTTTGTTTATTTTTCGGCTCCGTTTCCACTGTAACTTTCAACCGATCAACAGCCACTTGGGTAATTCTATAATGGCTGAAATCATCGGTAACGCGGGCAATTTTTCTCACCAATGTATCAGGAAAAATCGTAATCGTTTTACCTTTTTCTTCAAAAACGAGGACATCGTCGGCCCTGCCTTCAATGCGTTCAATTCCCAATAACGCCGATCCACACGGGCATGGTGTGCTGCGCTCCGATAAAATATCGGTCATCTCGTAGCGAATAATGGGCTGCGAAGTGCGCGTAAAGTCCGTTACAATGGGTATGAACCGACGCTCGTCCACGTATTTTTTTTTAAAAATCGCTACATCCTCATTGAGGTGCATAGTACCGTGTGTGCAGCTTACACCCAAAAAACCTTCAGTACATTGATACACTTCCGTAATTTTTATTCCAAAGATTTCTTCAATAACCGTACGATCATCGTCGTACAGTATTTCCGCAAATGAAATGATCTGTTGAGGTTTTATGTTTAATGTTCCTACCTTTTGCGCCTCCGCCAAATACCGTAAAAGCGACGGTTGAGCTGCGACAATATCAGGTTGTAAACGACCTAATTCCACCACTAATTCTTCTGTTTTTCGAAAAATATCAAAGAAATGAAACGCCAATACCGACGACTGGACCGAGCTGTACAAATTGCTGTTGGCACGCAGGAAAAAAGCTACTTTTTGCTGTTTAAAAATCGACCATTTCACCACTCGATGCAGCACCATAGCCACCCACTGCGCCCGTTCGGTTTTTGAAGCCAAAAACAAACCCCGTTTGCCGCTGGTTCCCGTCGAAAGCCCAACCGTAATTCCGTTAATTTCTGAAGCAAAATCTCGGGTTTCTTCCGCCTTTAGGGCTGTTTCCATTGCTTCCTGCTTCTTTATTCCAACGGTATTTATTGCATCAAAATGCTCCATGAACAACTCTTTGTACATTACAGGAAACTCATTCAATGGGATTGTGGCATACTTACGATAAAAAGGAGATTTAAGAATTGTTTTTTGGGCAAAATGTTTCCACTGCCGCTTTTGAAAACTCTCTAACTGCACTCTGTTCCGGAACGAACCGCGCAGTTTATTTCTCAGCAGAAAATAAAGAATTTGGAGTTTGAAATACATAATTCAAAAAGCAGACTTGGAAAGTTTTTGAAACTTTCCAAGTCTTGCATTAAGCAATATAATTCATTGTTTGCGGACAATGGGTAAAAAGCAGCCGATGTGTTGGAAATGTAGCTTGATAGTCACGCAAGGCCGCAAATGTAGCTTTATAGGCTTGCCAATCATCAAAGAATAATTTTACGGTCGGGCTTGGCAAAATATTGGCTTCTAAAGCGCTTTTTCGCCACGCAGCATCGGTTGCAAAAAACAACGTATGGTCGGCTGCGTGAATACGCACGCCCAACTGTCCGCGTGCATGACCGGGCAGATAGGCTAACCCAACCGTTCCGTCGCCAAATAAATCATGAAACTGAATGGAGGAAATTCGCTCGTCTGGATTTATAATCGCGCGCCGAACCGTCCATTGCTCGTCTGGATTTATAATCCAGACGTTTTCTGCCGCTGATTTGTAATCAGCGATCACATGCCCCCTTTCCTCCAAATCTTTTGGAATCAATGCTTTCACAATTCCGTGCCGCACTGCGCCAAACCCATTGACAGACAACACCTGTTTCAGCGCCTCGGGATGACAAAGAATGGGTATTTTCGGAAAGTCCAGCATCCCTGCTACATGGTCAGCGTGAAAATGGGAAATGATCATGCCACTCAGATCCAACGGTTTTATACCCAATTGTGCCAACTTAGAAACCGCCGTTTCTTCGTCTCTGATAAAAGCAGGTGTAGCCCAACCGTAAAATTTATCAGGAAAATGCCGCGTCGCTTCCAGAAATCGGGGCGAATAACCGGTATCAAAAAGGTATAAGCCGTGCGTTGGATGTTCGATCAACAGCCAAGTAGCATAGAATTTAGCTTTTCCATGACCGTTTTTGGGGTCTACGATCCAATCATGGGCAGTACAATATCCCGACGCAAAAATGCGATAGGTTACAGTTGTTGGTTTCGATACCATTCAATAAATTCAATAATGCCTTCGCGAGTTGTTTGTACAGGTTGATAAGTCAGTAATGCTTTTGCTTTCGAAATATCCATCGTCAGTGATTTCGCCAAAACGCCAATGCCGTAGCGGGTAAGCGTTGGTTCAGAACCACCGGTAATTTTGGCTTTTAATTCCATTAATTTAGCAAACGCATCTGCCATTCCCAAAGGAACGTGTTGGCTCACAGGCGTTAAACCGAGTTTCGTCAACAAAAAATTGATCTCATCCCATAATATAACAGGTTCTCCATTGGTGATATTGTACGCCTGCCCATACGCCTCTTTGGGTGCATAAAGCGCACAAATAACCGCTTCAATGACGTTTCGCGCCGTTGTCAGATCGACTACGTTGCGCCCATCACCAATGATCTTGAGACGGCCGCTTTGGTAGGCTTTTAATAATCTTGGAAAAATAACGGTATCCTCTTCCCCAATAATTGCGCGCGGGCGCAGAGCGATGGTTTGAAATGTCGGTGAATTTTGGCGCAACACTTCCATTTCCGCTTCCCACTTGGTAGCGGCATATTCGTTTACCGGTTTTGAAGGTAACGGATCATTTTCCGAAACGTGAAAACGGTGCCGACCATCGTAATAAATGCTTGGAGTAGAGATGAAAACAAACTTCTTAACGCCTGATTTTCGGCCGGTATTTAATAGGTTTTGGGTAGTACGAATGTTGGCTTTTACAAATTCTTCCCGCTTTCCCCACGGCGCCGACAAGGCAGCGCAATGGACAATAACATCTGCATTTTCGAGCAATGCTCTACAGAAATTCTCATCCAGCAAATCGCCCGCTTGGTATTGACAATGCAACTGTTCAAATTCGGCTTTCCGTTCACTACGGCGACCGGTTCCAATTACCTCTATCGCCCTTTTATGTTGCGTAAGGTATTTTAACAAACGTCCGCCCAAAAACCCTGATGCTCCGGTGACAACGATTTTTTGCATTCACGAAGCTAAATCTTAAAAAGTGAATATGCTAGGTTTCGGGTAGAAGATACATCAAAAATATGCGTGGTTTCTGAGTTGGGCACCTTGACGCGAATCTTATAATTAAGCGTACCTATCGGCAGTCTCCCGGCTAAATGCGTAAACAAAAAGGTTTTTTGCTCTTCATTGTAAGACCCCAATACCATCGGAAAAGCCTCATTATTTTGATAAAAGCCACCCATCCACCAGCCATTATAATGCGCTTCGTAGGGCGTTTTAGGATACCCTCCTGTGATCCAGGTTTGTCCTCCGTCGGTACTTATGTCGGTAAAAACCAAGGTTTGCTTTTCAATATGTGTCTTGTAAGGCGCTATTTTTTTCTGAGCCAAAATAATACTTTCGCGCACCATTGGGTTCACCTTACCAACGGTATTGGCCTCCCAATTTACGATGCCATAATTCTGTAAATTAGCAAATCCCACAAGCGCATCATAGATCCGTTGCTCAAAAATATCCGTTGTTGCCAATGAATAAGGGCTGAAATTATACGTGCGGGGCGTTGGCTCCCAATTGATAAATCCGAGTTTGGTAGGTTCATGATAACGCGCGCAATACATGGTATTCCAAATGAGAAGCAGAAAATGGTCGTCGGTTTGCCAAACAAGTTCCGGCGAAGAAGTCGTCATTTCTATCGTATGCGTGCCTACCGGAAAAGTAACTTCGGCAAAGCCGCGCCAATGCTGAAAAGTAACACGATAGGCTTGGTCAGCCGCCCGCAGGCTGCCATCCTGAGCATGCAACGTAACACGCACGCGGCGATTTCCGGTAGAAGCATCGGAGCCAATATCCACAATATCGTAGCGCGTAGGCGCTCCTGCCGTTACATTGGTTTTAGGTGGATTTTTTAACCGGATGATATCAGTGTTCATCCATTGATTATACTCGGAATTGTATTGAAGAATAGCCCACATGGCAAATTGCTGCACAAAATCCCAAGCTTCCATGTAGCTCAATTCTTCGTTCAGTGCGCGGTTATTTATGTTGTTGCGCAGGTTCCAGATAGGATTGTTAGGATACTTCCAATTGCCGCCAATACCTCCGTTTTCATCAAATTGTTGAAAGATAAACGGGTCCATTTGGTTAATGGGACCGGCCCCGTATTGCCATATCTTTGAGTTGTTACTATATAATCGTGTCTTGTAGATAAGTTCGGTAAAAACGTAACTCCAACGATGCTGCACAACATCAAAAAATTGCGAATCGGTCAGGTCTTTGTAAGCAGGATTCGTGCCGCCATTGAACGAGTGTCGGTATTTCCCATTCTCCCACACCTGACGCCCTTTAAGGATGCCGAGCCATTCGGAATTGGAGAAGGTTTCTATATCCCACCGCAAAAAACCCATTTTGGCATCGCCTGCGTATTTTCCCCGACGGTCCAGATCACGTTCAGTAAGCAAAAAAGGATTCCATTTACTTGCTTCATTCACATCGTCAATGGTAACGGAGAGAAAAGGTGCATCAAAGCATTTGAAGCGCTGCCCTTGGGCGGATGTTGATCTATTGGGGTCGGGTAGATAAATGGGGTTGATGGGAAAGGATTCTCCGTCCACGGTAAAAGCGTCTCTGAAGGCACCTTCATTAATATCTGTGTAGCGATTCTCTTTAGGTTTGCCTTCGCCCGAACCGCCGAAAAAGGCTTTGAATCCATAATCTCGGAAGTCGGTGACATCATCCCAAACTACTTTTTGTGCTTCAAAAAGTTTGAGTAAATGACGAAATGGCTCGTTGGGAGCATTGCTGGAAAGGTCAAAATTTCCCAGTTTTTGCAGCGGCGTATATCCTGATGGGTAGCCTCCTTCATCGGGCTCATATACTACTTCATTAGGAATTCCCTGTCCATATACTACTACCCCCAGTAAACAATTCATCAGTAGGAAGTAAATCTTTTTTTTCATCGTTTGTACTCTGTCAATTTTCCCACAATAACTAAAATCGAACTCCCGTAAACAGACCGTTATTCAGTAGCCAAAGTATCTGATCAAGCGCATTCACTTCGCCGTCAAGGTTTGCATCTCCTGCCAAATAGCGGCCAAACTGACCGTTTTGCTGTTGCCAAACAATAACATCATTGGCATTTATTTCTCCGACCTTTGCCTTTTGCAGATCACCCGCATACATCATATAGCGATTATCAATATGTTTCTGCCCTATTGATGATACTCCGGGAGGCAGATAAGACTGCTGAATGCCGAAATCGTAAAAAAAACTGTCATACAGAAAAAGGGTTGGGGTAGCAGAAACAATGCCGATATGGTTGCGGTGCTCAATGGCAACGTAGTAATTCGTATAATTCTTCAATTTACTCGGGCACCCTTTCACCACACTCGAACCATCCTTCAGCAATACTGCCGCAGCTTTAAAGACGGTAGTAGAAGGATCGTTTTGGCCGGTACGAAGCGATACCAATATCCAATCCGTTGCATTGGCAGGATAAGAACTCATCGTTTCGTTCCCATCATAAAACCAAGGAGAACCATAATAGGGCTGTCTTGCAGGCGTAGCAAGCCCCTTAATCGGAGTTTGGCCCGGCAAAAGGCCTTTTTGGTTCAACAAGGTTGACATGGTTCCGACGCCCTTTTGGTAAGCCCCCTCCAACACTACATACAACCCTCCCACTCTTTCGGGATAAGGAATGGTAGTGATGGTAATTTTTGCATTACTTGAACACCCCGAGGACATCTGTGCAGCTACGTAGAAATCAGTGGAAGCCTCGGTAAGCATTGCATTTTCAGGGTCGTCTACAATGGGTCCCGCCAAACTTCCCCGCCGCCAAACCATCGTGACAAAATCACGGGAATTGGTAACCATTTTGGAAAGGGAATAAGGTCCTTTATGGCAAATTGTGGTATCTGTCGAAGCCAATTTGACGGTAGCACAGGGTACTAATTTCCATACTTCGCTTCCTTTTTTTCCATCATCGGCTGTAAAGTACACCGTATCCGCAACCGACATCATATTACTGATTCCACTGCCTGTTTTTCCGGGCCTCAATTCGGTCAGCGCAGTTGTGCTTTCTTCTTTACCATCAGATTTCCAAAGTTCGCGGCCATTTTCGCCATCGTCTGCGGTAAAGTAGACAATTCCTTTTCCGTCGGTAAAAAGCAGCGGCGTACTTGCAGACCATTCGCCACCGGGAGAAATGTTTCTTACCATGAATGTCCCAGCCGATGTTCCGTCTGACTTCCAGAACTCACGCCCTGTTATTCCGTTAGTGGCCGAGAAATACAAATTACCTCCTATATTTTTCAGGTATTGTGGACTACTGCCTATACTTCCTCCCTGCATATCGCTCACCAAGGCAGTTCCGTTTTCTGTGCCATCTGATTTCCACAATTGATAGCCGTTTACACCATTATTAGCGGAAAAACATAAACTTCCTTTAAATTCAGTCAAAAATTGGGGCATGGAACTTTTGCTTCCACTCAAAATATCTTTGACCAAGGTGGTGCCGGTAGCAGTTCCGTTTGATTTCCATAATTCATACCCGTTTACTCCATTGTTAGCCACAAAATAGAGCGTTCCGCTTACATTGATAAGATGCTGAGGGCTGCTGCTCGAATTACCCGGATTTATATCTTTCACCAACGCCGTTCCCGCAGCCGTCCCGTCCGATTTCCAAAGTTCATACCCATTTACCCCATCGTCGGCTACGAAATAAAGCGTACCGTTCACATTGGTCAGTCCCTGTGGATTACTTCCCGGTGTACCCGACACAATATCCTTTACTATTACCGTTCCTGCCTCGGTGCCGTCTGATTTCCAAAGTTCACTTCCGTTAGTTGCATTGGTAGCTACGAAATAAAGCGTGCCGTTCACATTGGTAAACCCTTCCGGCATACTTCCGAGACTACCCGGATAAATGTCTTTAACCCGAACCGTTCCGGCGGCGGTCCCGTTTGATTTCCAAAGTTCATACCCAAAACCAGACTGGTCTGCGGCAAAATAGAGAAGATTCCCGACACTGATTAATCCGGAAACGGTATTTGGCAAGTCGGTTATTTTGACCGTTCCATTTGTGCTCCCATTTGATTTCCATAGCCCAACGGCAGTTCCTTTTTCTTTGGCCGTAAAGAATAAAGTGCCTTTGTGGTCAACCAAAAAACGCGGGTCGCTGCCTAAGGTCGTACCGGGCAAAATCGGATCGGCAAGGGTATTAATATCTTTGAGAAGAACAGGGGTCTGGGCACGTATCGGCCCCGTAACTACCAAAATAACGAAGTAAAAAAAAGCATATGAAGTGCGCCTCAACAAATCATTGCCCCCGAAAGCCCAAAAGTGGACACGTTTGTTCATACGCATTTAATTGGCACAGAGTTTCTTGAAAATAATGGAAGCAATAGTGCTTCACCCCTAAAACCTGAGTAAAGTTTCAGGAGTCAGAGCAAGAAAAGTGCCAAAATGCGCTCTTTAGTGCGTGTCAAAAAAAAGCCACTCAACGGCTTTTGGGAATTCTTTTCCCCAACGAGCCTCAGTATGCTCGCCTTTGGGGTCTACAGAAAGCTTTAGTTGAAGACGATTGGAAGACCAGCCCTGCCGCTCAACAGCCTCTTTGAGTCGTTCGGTACTTGGTATCATAAAACGACCTTCTTTACCTCCTGCGTATACATAAATCTTCGTTTCCATCGGATTGAAAAACTCTATGGCGTCGAAGTATATTTTATCAGAAACCCACAACGAAGGCGAAAATATCATTAAGCGGCCCAAAATTTCGGGATACATTAATCCTGCATAGATGCTTATCAGGCCTCCCATTGAGCTTCCTCCAACGCCCGTATACCGGCGCTCAGGACGCGTGCGATAATTTTTATCAATGTACGGTTTCAGCGTCCGAACAATAAAATTTGCATATTTTTTTCCGGAACCCTTTCCAAATTTAGGATTGGCATAGGGGGCAAATTCATGCAAACGGTCCTCATCGGCATGGTCTATGGCCACAATGATCAAATTGCCTTTGCCTTGGGCGGTCAGAATGGCCATTTTTTTATCGATTTCCCAATTGCCATATACCGAACCATCCTCAAACAGATTCTGCCCGTCCTGAAGGTAAAGGACAGGGTAGGATTTGGAAGAAGTCTTATAATCGTACGGAAGTAAAATACGAATGCGGCGTTTACGGCTTAACTGCGGGATCTCGAATTGCTCAGAAACAACTTCTACGGTAGGGATAAGGCTTGTGTCAAAGGCGCGCCCGTCTTTGCGCCAATGAGGCACAAAATCTTTTTGGGCAACACTTTTCGTACGGATTTTACGGTTTTGGGGTGCTTCACCAAACGAATCCAGTTCTACCTGATCCCAACCGCCTCGGGTGTATTTATACTCAATTGGTTGGTCAAACAGGAAGTCAGGCGGAAATTGAAACTGATATTTACCGGGTTCCACCTTTTGCATTTGAAATTTGTCGATGTCCGGAAACCATTCACAGAAATTTCCCGTGACATATACAGGACGCTCGTCGTCGACGGGAGTCGTCAACTCAAGCGCCATAGACGCATAACGATTACTCATCTACTCTTTTCTCATAAGTTAGTGTCACATCAACACATATAAAAGTAGTAAGGTTCAGGGAAATTTTAAAAAAAACATGAAATTATTAACAAATGACTATTTTTCGGAAGATTGTTTATACCAATACCGTATCACTACTTTCTGTAACTCACGTTTGATAATCAATTCCGATAATGCTCGAAGATTATTGTTCAGACGATTGGGAATGTATTTTTTCAATTGCTTTTCGGTTAAATCTACCCGGTTCAAGACATTTTTCAACGTTCCTCCCTTTGCCAAATGCTCATCTAACGCCATTAGTATTTTGTCGCACAGGCCCTCAAAAGAGCAATATTCTATCGAATCCAACGCTAAGGGTATTTGTGCCGTCTGAAAATCTTTAGTTACTTGAAGCAGTAAATCCTTCAGCAGATCCGGCATGTTTAAATAATGCTGAATTGCTTCATTGGAATTTTGAATCAAATCATCCGATGATTGTTGCATAAAATCTAACTTTATAATGAAAAGATGTTGTTGCCTTCCTTCACGATAACAGACCGGAATTTCTCCTGCCAAAAGTGAAAAAAGCGTGTAGAGTCACAACGTTTGACAAAATAAAACTTTTCCCGGCAACCTTCCGTTATTCATATACCATATTAATCATTTCCTTAGTTATGTCTTATCCTTTGTTGATGAAAAAAATAGCAGGAATTACTCGCTTTGCCCTTGCAACTTCAGCCTTTATTCTCATACATATTACCGCTCTTTGGGCGCAACCTAAAGTAAACATTTCCCAACTGAAAGCCAAATTCCCCAACGACGAAATGGCTTACCTGAATCGTTCAGAACAGGTCAATGTAGAATTGGTCAACGGAGCTTTACAGATAGATGTGTTGCATCAGGAAGATCGCGTATTTCTGGACGAACGCGCCAGCGTTTGGGCCGATGAGCGAATCTACTTTTCAGATGCTTTTCAGGAAATAAAAGAATTGGAAGCGATTTCGTATGTTCCCGAAAAAGTAGGATTTAAGCGCACTCCCGTCACTGATTTTAAAACCGAACGCCCCAGCCCGGGTGGCGGCATCTTTTTTGACGATATGCAGGTGAAAAAGTTCACCTTTCCGGGCGCAAAACAGGGTGGAATCGGCACGGTTTCATACCGTGAACGCATCAAAAACCCTTACATGCTTTCAGGCTTTATATTCGGCAACTATGTCCCGGTGGTCAACAGCGATTTTTCAGTTACTTTTCCCGCTTCGGTCAAAATAGCGTATAAGACCTATGGAGATATGAAAGGAATTGCATTTAAGCAAACTACCCTGAACGGCAAAACCACTTACAACTGGAAAGCGCAAAATCTCAAAGCATCACCGCTCGAAACCGAATCCCCTTCACTGCGTCATTATGTGCCGCAGGTGCTTTTATTCATCGAAAGTTATACCGCAGACGGCAAAACAACGGAGGTATTGGGCGATGTTCAAAAGTTGTTTAACTATTACAAAAGTCTCGTAAAAGACCTGAATAAACAGCCTAATGCTCCTTTGCAAGCCTTGACTGATTCACTAACGAAAGGCAAAACCGAGCAGGAAAAAATCAAATCGATTTATTACTGGGTACAGGATCACGTAAAATATATCGCTTTTGAAGAAGGATTGGGCGGCTTTGTCCCTCGTCAGGCGGCAGATGTGTGTCAAAAACGCTACGGCGACTGCAAAGACATGGCAAGTCTGACTTCCAGCATGCTTAATTTGGCCGGTATTCCGGCGCATTTAGTTTGGATCGGTACACGCGATATTCCTTATAAATATGTGGAAAACCCTTCCATGAGTGTGGATAACCACATGATCGCGGCCATCAAACGCGATGGCCAATGGCAGTTTTTGGATGCCACCGACGACCGTATTGATTTTGGCCTACCCACCTCACATATTCAGGGAAAAGAAGCGATGGTAATGACCTCGGAAGACAAGTACGAGATCGTACCTGTACCTATCGTTCCGGCAGCTCAAAATTTCCAACGGGATTCCATGATCCTGTCGATTGATGGAAAAACACTGAAAGGAAAAGGCACGATGATGTATGAAGGGCTTTGGAAAACATCGGTGAAATCCGCCATTCAATACCGTTCGGAACCTCAGCGGGATGAGTATTATAAGACCATTCTCAGTCGCGGCTCCAATAAATCTACCTTGGAAAAACGAACAGTATCGGGCATTAACCAACGCGACGTACCCTTACAGTTTGATTACACTTTCAAAGTCCCTGATTATGTGCAGGAAGCAGCAGGAGAATTGTTCATTAATCCCCATTTAACCCGTCCGTGGGCTGACAAACGTCAGGAAGAAACGCGCAAGAACGACTGGAAACACGAGTTTGCGCATATGTACCAAAGCGTGGAAATTTTGCCGATCCCCGCAGGTTATGAAGTATCTTACTTGCCCGAAAACAAGTCCTTTGCCAATCCTGATTTTGGCTTTAAGCTTACGTACGAACAAAAAAACGGACAAATCATTGTCCGTACAAATCTTACTCTTGATACTTTGCTTATCAAAAAATCCAGTTTTCCTGAATGGAACAAAATGGTGGCGGGGCTAAATGAAGCGTATAGTGAAGTGATTTCTTTGAAGAAAAAATAAGTAAGAGAGACATTCCAAGTCCGGGCGATCCCGTCTTAAAGGCTTGGAATGTCTGACAAATTGAAAAAATTAATATACAATGTCTTCATCTTGAAGCAATTGCGTTAAATTCAACGTACAATCTTCAATCAATGGAATATCTTCATTGAAATTGACCAAGTACCAACGTTCTGTAGCTGACATGACGAAAACTTTCTTGGTTTGAGTACTGATCCAAATTACCTTTTCGACTCCAAAATCAAGCATTTTCTGTGATTTTGCCAATACGTATTCCAATTCGTTACTCCATCGTGATTCTTCCAAATCCACCTTTATGTCTACCTCAATCACAAGTTTGGGAGGAGTCTCAAAATACTTGTTGCTGAGGGTTGTGGTCGATTTGTCATAGATCGCAATATCATTCGCTAAATTATCTCCCGAATCAATATGAAGCCCCGATTCATTGGACGCAATCAAGTATTTTTTTCGATTAATGTGATTACCAACAAACAACCCAATAATATAAACTAAAACTGCCTGCAATGAACTCCTTCCCATTATCTCTTCGATTTTCTTCTTACCTGTTAATACATCTAAATACCCGCGATAAGGCAAAGCCTCACCACCGAGTTCTTCGTAAACTAAATAGGAAGGTACTCTCCGAATCTTGGGTTTTCGTTTGGCAGCTATAACAACCATGAGTTTATTTTTTTACAAAGTAAACTATTTTTTCTTTTTTCCACTTGCCAATAATCGATCAGCCAGATCAGGGCGATTCAGCTTAGTAAGTCTACTTCGGATCAGGCTTCTGAATTCGGGTTTATACCAAAAGAAGAAGCGGTTTTGATTCAGTTTTTCTTCCTTGGTCTTTGCCGTAAATACGGGTTTCAGCGTATATGGATGCACGCCCGAATAATAAATCACTTCCGCTACGGTCATCGGCGTAGGTGTAAAATCCTGTACCTGCTCCAAGCGAAAGCCAAGGTCTTTGGTTTCTGCCGCCAAATTGGCCATATCGGCCTCTTCACACCCCGGGTGCGAGGAAATAAAATACGGAATCAGTGGTTGGTTGAGATTATGTTTATCCGAAATCTTATCGTATTTCTGTTTAAACAATTTAAAATACTTGAACGACGGCTTACGCATGACGCGTAAGGTATCATCAGCAGTATGCTCCGGCGCTACTTTCAGTCTTCCCGAAACGTGCCGTGTGATGAGTTGCTCCATGTATTCATCGTGGTTTCCGTCTTTGTTGTTTTTGTTAAAATCATCCACCAACAAATCATAACGAATACCCGAACCCACAAATGCTTTTTTGATCTTTGGATGAGCATCTACCTTTTTATACAGTTCCGTAAGCGGCTTATGAGAGGTATCTAAATTAGAGCAAATGACGGGGTGAATACAGCTCGGGCTTGAACAACGCGCGCAAATGGATTCGTCTTTGCCTTTCATGCGGTACATATTGGCCGACGGTCCGCCCAGATCAGAAAGATATCCCTTAAATTCAGGATGCTTAGTTACTTCTTCCACTTCTTTCATGATGGATTTCTCGCTGCGCGATGCGATAAATTTCCCCTGATGCGCCGAAATGGTGCAGAAACTGCAACCACCAAAACAGCCTCGGTGCATATTGATAGAAAATTTGATCATTTCGTAGGCCGGAATCGTACCGCGGGTTTTGTATTTGGGGTGCGGCAAACGCGTATACGGCAAATCAAACGAAGCATCAATTTCCTTTTCGTCCATGATCTTGAACGGCGGATTGATGACCAAGGTTTGATCTCCCACTTTCTGAATGATTCGGTTGGCCTGCCATTTGTTCGATTCTACTTCTACGATCTTGAAGTTGGCAGCATACTTGATCTTATCTTCCAAACATACCTCATGGCTGGACAACTCGACCGTTTCCCAACCTCTATCACCTGATAGCTCTGAATCAGAATCCTGCAAAAAAGCAATTTGGTTTACATTTCGAATCGAATTCAATGGAACACCTTCACGTACCAATTTCAAGAGTTCTCGCAAAGGCTGCTCGCCCATGCCATAGACTAACATATCTGCTTTGGAATCCGCCAAAATGGTCGGCATCAATCGGTCTTGCCAATAATCATAGTGCGTAACGCGCCGCAGCGACGCTTCGATCCCACCAATCAAGACCGGTACATCGGGATATAACTCTTTCAGAATATTGGAATAAACCGTCGTGGCATAATCAGGACGGAAACCCGCTTCTCCTCCGGGCGTATAGGAATCATTAGAGCGGAGGCGCTTATTGGCCGTATAGTGATTCACCATCGAATCCATACAGCCGGCCGTAACGCCAAAAAAGTATTTGGGGCGACCGAATTTCTTAAAATCCCGCAGATCGTCTTTCCAGTTGGGTTGAGCCACAACGGCCACTTTAAACCCTTCGCTTTCCATAATGCGACCGATCACCGCCGTACCAAAGGCAGGGTGATCTACGTAGGCATCGCCCGAAACCAGTACAATATCCACTTCGTCCCAGCCTCTTTTTTCGACCTCTTTTTTAGTCAGGGGCAACCAATCAGTGATGGGTCTTTCTATCATAACACTTTTATCTTTTCTTGCGGAATGTCATTTGGCGTGCCTTAATTTCACGCTTTTAGTTAACCAAAGATACCGGAAAATAGTTTTTGGTCTTTATAAAACAAAAAGCTCACAGTCAACAGATAAGATACTTATACTGTAAACTGTGAACTGCGAAATATGGAAGAATAAAGAAAAAGGGCAGACGTAAAGGTAAAGCCTGCTCCTACATTTATCTTGCTACTTCGATATTGACCATTTTGCCTTTGATGGTATTGCCACTCATGGCTTCTACCACTTTGCGGGCATCACGCTCAGGTACATCCACGAATGAATAAGCATCAAAAATATCAATCGAGCCAATTACACGGCCTGGAATACCCGCTTCGCCGGCAATAGCTCCTACGATATCACGCGGTTGAACGCGGTCTTTACGACCTACACTGACAAAAAGACGAACCATACCGGCTTCGTTGCCATTGCGTTTTGGACGATCACTACCGCCCTCACGGCTTCCTCTGTCACCACCACGATCACCGAAGCGGCCCGGGCCACGCTCTTCGCCTCTTCCACCACGGTCTTCAAAACGTCCGCGTTTTTCAAAACCTCTTTCTGATGGACGACGATCAGCATCCCATGCCAGATCATTATCCGCAAATTCGCTTTTCTGAATACCCATGTTGATTTTCACCAACGCTGCGACAATTTGCTCCGTAGTGAAGCCTGTTGTATGGTGCAACATGCCCAACATATCTTCGTACAGATCCAAATCGCCCGACGAAACGGCCTCTTCTACCTGCGAAATAAAGCGCGCTTTGCGTACACCAACGATATCTTCAAACGTTGGAATTACTCCTTTGTCAATTTTAACTTTGGTATAGGTCTCAATTTGGCGCAAACGGTATTTTTCGTCTTTTGCTACCAAGGTCAACGCCTTACCGGTTAAGCCGGCACGACCGGTACGGCCGATACGGTGAACGTAATATTCTTCATCCAACGGCAAATCAAAGTTGATAACGGCGTCAATGCCCGATACGTCAATACCGCGAGCGGCTACGTCGGTCGCAACCAGTATATTGGAAGCTCCTGAACGGAATTTTGCCATTACCTGATTCCGCTGCGTTTGACGCAAATCACCGTGCAAACTTTCTACCGAATATCCTTTGGCAGATAATTCTTCGGTTACTTCATCTACTTTACGCTTGGTATTACAGAAAATAATGACCTGTTTCAAATCATATGCATCCAATACGCGGCAGGTTACTTCGGTTTTGGCCCGTTGTTTTACTTCAAAATACGTTTGCTCAATATTTTCGTTGGTAACTTCTTTCCGCGTAATTTTAATCTGGACGGGGTCTTCCTGGAATTTTTGTGCGATAGCCATGATCGGCTTCGACATGGTAGCCGAAAACAACACCGTTTGGCGCTCATCGGGTACACTTTCCAGAATGGTATCGATATCTTCACGAAAGCCCATATCAAGCATTTCGTCGGCTTCATCCAATACTACGTAATTAACAAAATCCAGTTTAAGCGCCTTACGTTCAATAAGATCCATTACACGGCCGGGCGTTCCGACCACGATTTGGGCACCTATTTTGAGTGAGCGGATTTGACGCTCGATGGAATCACCACCATAAACGGTTTCGAGTTTCAGTCCTTTTTTATATTTAGCAATACGACGCAACTCTTCAGTTACCTGTACGGCCAACTCACGGGTAGGACACAACATTAATACTTGGGTACGTTTGTCGGAAATATCGACTTTTTCAAGGGCAGGAATACCGAAAGCGGCTGTTTTGCCCGTTCCTGTCTGGGCTTGTCCCAATACATCGCGGCCTTCCAAAAGGGACGGGATGGCTTCTGCTTGGATGGGTGAGGGTTTGGTAAAACCCATTTCTGTTACTGCTTTCAGAATTTCTTCCGAAAGACCTAATGAATCAAAAAGTACTTCCATTGATTGTTTTAAGTGCTTACGCACAAGTTAAACGGTTGATAATGTTCCCGTTAATTGTTCGAGTGGTAAGCACAACGCTGGCACAGAAGGGTTTTTCGCCGGCGAAAACCATTCAACGATTACCTCCCGTCGACGAGTTTTAGTTTAACTCATCGGTGGTTACGATCAACAACAGGATTTTTAAAAATTGCCCATGCACGGAACACTCATGAAATCTCAATGAGCCGGTGCCAAATAATTCGAAGCGTGATTTTCCAACAGACAACGATGGGGACTCCAATACCCCATGGGAGAAAAAAGACGCAGAGACGTTACGAAGCGCTCGGTGCAGTTATTTTATGCAAAACTAAGAAGAATATTCGAATTTTCCCAACAGGGACATTTATTTTTGTATTTTTCTACTATTTACACTTCACTCACACTCCCTGACTCACATTTCAGTACGCGTGCCGGGTATTTTTTCAGGAAGTCATAATTATGCGTCGCCATTAGAATAGCTGTACCGGCGGTGTTAATGCTTTGAAATACCTGCATGATTTGCTCACCCACTTCCGGATCAAGGTTTCCGGTAGGTTCATCAGCCAGCAGGATCTGAGGCTCATTCAGCATTGCTCTGGCTATTACAACTCGCTGTTGCTCCCCTCCCGAAAGTTGGTGCGGCATTTTTTTCTGCAAGGTTCCCAAACCGACCTGCATCAACACCTCTGAAATTCTGTTTTTTATCGTGGCTTTGTCCGTCCAACCGGTGGCACGAAGTACAAATTCAAGATTTTCTTCTACGGTACGGTCAAAAAATAACTGGAAATCCTGAAACACAATACCGATCTTACGACGAAGAAAAGGCACATCTGCCTGTTTTAGCTTTTGCAACTGATACCCTACTACTGTTCCTGTTCCCGACTCCAACCAGAGATCTGCGTATAGTGTTTTGAGTAAAGAGCTTTTTCCACTTCCCGTTCTTCCGATCAGGAATACAAAATCGCCCTTATTTATGACAAAATTCACATCAGCCAAAACAAGCTTGTTGCCATTTTGATAAATGTCGGTATTTTCGAGTTGAATAATCGGTTCAGATGAAAAAGCAGTCATACTTTATAGTTGTAAGGAGCCGGGAGTCAGTGAGAAGTCAGAGGTAAAATTGTTCTTTCTCCTGACTTCTCACCCCGGCTTCTACTGTTTTATTGATTTCCTTTTTTGTAATCAGATAAGAATTTCTCCAAACCGATATCGGTCAGAGGGTGCTTGAGCAAAGAAGTAATAACGCTTAAAGGACACGTAACGACATCCGCTCCGAGTTCTGCACATTTCAGAAGGTGAATCGAGTGACGAACCGATGCCGCTAATACTTCGGTAGTATAACCATAATTTTGATAAATGGTCACAATTTGTTCGATCAAATCCATCCCGTCCATTGAGACATCATCCAAACGGCCAATAAACGGCGAAACATATGTAGCTCCCGCTTTAGCCGCCAACAATGCCTGACCGGCTGAAAACACAAGGGTGCAATTGGTTTTTATACCGCGATCCGAAAGGTGTTTGATGGCTTTTACACCATCCTTAATCATGGGTACTTTTACGACAATTTTCTCATCAATTTCGATGAGCTCATCTGCCTCTTTGATCATCCCCTGAAAATCAGTAGAAATTACTTCGGCACTCACATCACCATCCACAATATCACAGATTGCTTTGTAATGCGCCATGATTTTGGCTTTCCCCGTAATTCCTTCTTTTGCCATTAAAGATGGGTTGGTGGTTACTCCATCCAATACCCCTAACTCATAAGCCTCGCGGATTTCGCTCAGATTTGCAGTATCAATAAAAAATTTCATAAAAGTCTTTTTAAGTTATCAGTTGCAAAGTTAGGTAAACCCTTCGTTTCATGAAATTTTTAGTTGAATAAATGGAAGATCGCTTCTCTTCGAATCCTCCCCTTTTTAGGGCTAAAAATGCAGTGATTAATTCCTTTTTAATCTTCGAAAACTTGTATTATAAAGATTTATTATTGTAATTTGCCGTCTGGTTAAAGCATTTGTGACAACAAATACTTGGAACAATCCAAAAACCGTAGTAGTGAGTGTGTTACAAATTGCGATCACCAATTAGGTAATTATTCACAAAAACCAATTATCAACCTATGATGAACAGTTTCCCCTTAGCAGGTCGGGCTTCCATTGCCCGACAGTGGGCTTTCGTCAGTAAATTTTTACTGACAGTTTTAGTCTCAGTAGTGTCGTTGGGGGTATGGGCCCAGGACAAACAAGTGACCGGTAAAGTAAAAGATGCAAGCGGTACAGGTATGCCGGGCGTAAGCATCGCCGTAAAGGGCACCCAACGTGGTGCCAACACTGACGCAGACGGTAACTTCAAAATTGCGGTACCAGAAAATGCTACGCTTGTATTCAGTTTCGTAGGTTACAAATCGCAGGACGTTGAAGTAGGGAGCCGCAGTGTAGTAGATGTAACTCTCGCAGAAGACAATCAAGTACTTAACGAGGTTGTGGTTGTGGGATACGGTACTCAAAAACGTCAGGAAATTTCAGGTACGGTATCATCTGTCAGTTCAAAAGACTTCAATGCGGGTGTTATCTCTAACCCTCTTCAAGCGGTACAGGGTAAAGTAGCCGGTTTGACCATCAACCAAACAGGTTCTGACCCCAACTCACGTCCTACCGTTCGTTTGCGCGGGGTTGGTTCATTGGCGGCAGGTTCTGATCCTCTTTATGTAGTAGATGGTGTACCGGGTGTACCTATTCAGAACATTGATGTTAATGACATTGCTTCCGTTGACGTATTGCGTGATGCTTCTTCAGCAGCTATTTACGGTGCCCGTGCTTCTAACGGGGTAATTCTGATTACCACTAAGCGTGGTAAAGGCGGTCGTGCTACCGTTGACTACAATGCTTATGTAGGTATGGACATGGTGGCAAAGGCTCCTGATTATTTGAGCGGCGATGAGTACCGCGCTGCCGTTAAAAAATTAGGTATGACGCTGGTAAATGACCAAGGTGCCAACACCAACTGGTTTGACGCCATCACTCGCCAAGCTCCTGTAACCAGCCATAACCTGGCATTCTCAGGCGGAACTGAAAACTTCAGCTACCGTGCTTCAATTGGTTATTTGAACCAACAGGGAGTTGTAAAACAATCAGGACTTGAGCGCATAAGTGCTCGTATCAACTTGGATCAAACTGCCCTTAATGGAAAACTGAAAATCTCAACGAGCCTTTCAGCCATTACAGGAAAGCGTGATTACGTTAACTATGATGCGTTTACTTTTTCAATTACCAACTTACCGACTGACCCTATTTTTACAACTGACCCAAATTTCCAAACATCAACAGGTGTTATTGCAAAAACAGGTTACTTTGAACGTTTAGGTGAATTTGGGGCCTTCAATCCCGTTGCTATTTTGGAGCAGACAACTAACTATTCTAAATCAATTGAATATTTAGGGAATATCAACATGAAATATAGCCTTACGAAGGATTTGGTTGTTGGTGTTAATGGTGCAACTAAAGGCAGTAACCAACAGGGTTATTTCTACCAAAGCCGTATTCCTAAAGCGTTCGTAGGTGCTTCCGGTTTTGCCAGACGTACATCAGGTCCTATCGACGATGGTCAGACGCAGGATAATCTGTTAGAATTCACCTTGAATTATAACAAAACATTCAACGGATTGAACTTAGGCGTTTTGGGTGGTTATTCTCACCAAGATGTTAACTACGAAGGTTTCTCTGCACAGAACAATAACTTTATCAGCGATCAGCTTCTGTTCAATAACTTGGGAGCAGGGGCCGGGGTATCTTTAGGACAACGCTCAAGTGATGCCGTAAGCTCATTCCGCAATACATATAAGCTTATTTCATTCTTTGGAAGAGCAACTGCTGCATTGAACAATAAATATTTTGCAACGCTGACCGTACGCCGCGATGGTTCAACCAAATTCGGACAAAACAACAAGTGGGGGCTTTTCCCATCTTTGTCACTAGGTTGGACACTTACGGAAGAAGCTTTCCTGAAAGGCAATCCTACGGTTAATAACTTAAAGCTTCGCTTCAACTACGGTCAAACGGGTAACTCCGAAGGAATTGGCGCTTACCGTTCTTTAGCGTTGGTTGGACCCAGTGATAAATACTATGACAACGGTAACTGGCTTCCATCATACAAACCTGCACAGAATCCTAACCCGGATCTGAAATGGGAAGTAAACGAGAACTACGGAGCCGGTGTTGACTTTGCTTTGTGGAACTATCGTGTAACGGGATCGTTGGATTACTACATTCGTAATACCAAAGACCTCTTGTACGAGATCAACGCCCCGCTTTCTATCAAACCTTTGTTTCCGACCATTTTGGCTAACGTAGGTTCAATGCGTAACCAAGGCTTAGAATTATCGTTGAACGTAGGGATCGTCGATAAAGGTGATTTCCGTTACGATGTAACATTTGCCGGAGCAACGCTTAAAAATGAAGTAACTTCACTTGCTAAAGGTGATTTCATCGCGGCAAACAGCATCTTCTTATATTCAGGTTTAGGAGCTGCTACACGCGGTACTTCTTCGGTTCCATTCTCTATTATCAAAGTTGGTTTGCCGGTTGGTGCCTTCTATGGTGGTGTAGTTGAAAGATTAGATGATAAAGGCCAGTTTGTTTTCAAAGACATTGACGGAGACGGAAAAATCAGCGAAAACGATGCAGATCGTGATTTTATCGGCAGTCCATTGCCTAAAGTTACTGCTTCTTTGACCAACAACTTCAGCTACAAAGCTTTTGCACTTAGCTTCCTGTTGAACGGCCAGTTTGGAAACAAAATCTTCAACGCAGAGCGTATGATGTTTGCCAATCCAAACAACCGTCTTCCTGCAGAAAACTCACTTCGTGAAGCCGTTGATTCGCCCGTTCGTGATACACGCACAGGAGCTTTCAGTTACTTCGTGGAGGATGGTAGTTTTGTACGTTTGTCAAACTTCCGTTTAGGCTATACAATCCCTGCTAAAGGTGTATTGACCCGTGCGCAAGTATATGTATCCGGCAACAACCTGTTCGTAATTACTAAATTTAAAGGAGTAGATCCTGAAATGAACACAGGTTTTGCAACGGCGGGTGTTTATACCAAACAACAGTTTCCTAAAGCACGCGGATTCCAGGTGGGTGTAAACTTGTCATTCTAAAAAATACGGTAATTGGAAATAATATTCTGAATAAAATCTAATTATTTCTAATTACCGTACATAAAGTATCTTTCAATTTTTGTGCTAATCAATGATTAATATCATCAAAATGAAGAAAATATTCACTTACTTTTCATTGGCAGGAGCGCTTACAATGGCATCCTGTACCAATTTGGATGAGACGGTTTATGGACGCATACCCAAAGATGGTTTTGGGAGTACTCCGGAGCAGTTGGCGTCTTTGTTGGGTCCTGCTTATTCAAACTTACGTGGTTATGTAGATCGTATCCACAATGTGGAAGTAACGACCGACGTAGGTATTGTTCCAACTCGTGGAAAAGACTGGTACGATGGTGGAAACTGGTTGAACTACAACCGCCACACTTGGACTACAACCCACGGTCCGATCAACGATATCTGGGGTTTTCTGTTTGAAGGCGGTATCAACACGATCAACCAGTTGATCCCTCAGGTAGCAGGTAATACGAAAGCGATTG
Source organism: Runella sp. (assembly GCF_965279615.1). NCBI lineage: Bacteria > Pseudomonadati > Bacteroidota > Cytophagia > Cytophagales > Spirosomataceae > Runella > Runella sp. The sequence goes on from NZ_OZ257252.1 coordinate 4,017,232, forward strand.
CTGAATTAAGATCTGTTCGTGCTTTTTATTACTACTTGGCCATGGATACTTTCGGTAACGTACCTCTTATTACTGAATCTACCAGCGGAGCAGTATCTACTACTCCTCGTGCACAGGTGTATGCTTTTGTAGAAAAAGAATTGATAGAATCACTGCCTGAATTGAGCGACGCAGTGGGAGGCTCCTATTATGGTCGTATCAATAAATGGACTGCACAGGCGATTTTGGCAAAGTTGTATTTGAATGCAGCAGTGTTTAAAGGAACTCCTGAGTGGCAAAAAGCAGCCGACATGTGTACTTCTATTATTAGTTCAGGAAAATATACGTTAGCGGCTGATTTCCTTTCAAACTTCTCTACTAAAAACGAGATCTCAACTGAAAACATCTGGGCTATTCCTTTTGATCGTTTCCAAGCGGGTGGAATGAACATTCAAATGCGTACGTTGCACTACCAGAATAAAGGAACTTATAACCTTTTGGCAGATGCTCCGTGGAACGGTTTTTGTACCATTGCTGAATTCTATAACTCGTTCTCAAACGAAGATCTCCGTAAAAAAATGTGGATCGTTGGTCCTCAATACGGTGCTGACGGCAAACCCGTAAAAGACGACAACGGTCGTGATATCAATTATGATCCAAACATGACCAAAGACGAAATGACCGCCGCTGACCCTGAGTTCCAAAGCGTAGGTGTTCGTTTGGGTAAATACGAAATCCAGAGAGGAAACACAGTAAACGACCAAGATAACGACTGGGCAATGCTCCGTTTGGCTGATGTTTATTTGATGAGAGGAGAAGCTCTTTTCCGCTTAGGCAAAACGGCTGAAGCTTTGCCTGATTTTAACATCGTTAGAGCACGTGCCGGTGTAGTAGCATGGACTGCCGCTCAACTGACGCTTGATAATATCTTAGCGGAACGCGGTCGCGAATTGGCATGGGAAGCATGGCGTCGTAATGACTTGATTCGTTTTGGAGAGTACAACAAAGTAGGCAGCAAATTCATTTCTAAATTCATGAAAGAGCCTAATCCTAAAACATTGTTGTTCCCTATCCCACAACAACGTCGTGATGCTAACCCCGGCTTGAGCCAAAACCCGGGTTACTAGTCTGAGGTTCTTTGTAAGAATCAATAAGTGATAAAAAGCGAGTGAGTGTAAAAGCTCACTCGCTTTTATATTTTAGTTAATTTTGTAAAAAATCTGCCGCTGCGAGAGATTGACAAAACCTATGATGAAGAAATTAACCCATGCTTTCCTTCCAATAGTTTCACCCTTATTGCTGGTACTGAGTTGCAATAAAGCCGCCGACAATAACCTGTTCGAATCGCTCCCTGCTTCTCAAACAGGAATTGCATTCACAAACCGATTGCTGGACAAAAAAGAGCTTAACATTTTTAACTACCGCAATTTCTATAACGGTGGCGGCGTTGCCATTGGCGATGTGAACAATGATGGTTGGGCTGATATTTACGTCACGTCCAATTTTGAAGAAAATCACCTTTTTCTTAATAAAGGCAAAAATGCCAATGACCGTTGGAAATTTGATGACGTGACCACTACCTCGGGCGTCGGAGGTACAAAGGCATGGTCTACAGGCGCAACCTTTGCAGATGTCAACGGTGACGGCCTGATGGATATTTATGTTTGTAATGCAGGAAATATCAAAGGCGACAGTCGCGGCAATGAATTATTTATCAATCAGGGAATAGGTCCGGATGGCGTACCCAAGTTTATTGATAAAGCCGAAGAATACGGCCTTGTTGACGGAGGCTTTTCAACCCACGCCGCTTTTTTTGACTACGACCGTGACGGCGACTTAGACATGTACCTGCTTAACAATAGCTTTACACCGGTCGATAAACTCCAATACCAAAACTTTCGTCAATACCGCGATCCGCTTGGCGGACACAAGCTGTTTCGAAATGAAACTATAAGTACTGCAAGCACTGCCAAAAAAGCAGAAAGCAAAACGCAACAGACAAAGACGTTGGAAATACCCGACAAAGCAAAAGATGAAAATTCAACTGCATCAAATGAGACAAAACGCACTACGGTGTTCACCGATGTAAGTGAAGAAGCAGGAATTTACGGCAGTTTGATCGCTTTTGGTTTGGGAATAACCATTGGTGACGTAAATGAGGATAATTGGTTGGACATTTATATTTCGAATGACTTCTACGAACGCGACTATCTCTACATCAATCAGCGAGACGGAACCTTTAAGGAATCGCTCGAAGAAAGCATGAACCATATTAGTCTGTCATCGATGGGAGCCGATATTGCCGACATCAATAACGACGGCTTACTGGATATTTTTGTGACGGACATGTTGCCGCGCGACGACAAACGACTCAAAACTACGTCGGTTTTTGAAGGCTATGAATTAACTGAATTTAAAGTAAAGCAGGATTATTGGCATCAATACATGCGCAATATGCTGCATCTGAATCGGGGAAATACCCCACCCCTGCCCTCCCCTGAAGGTAGGGTAAATACTTCTTCCTCTACCGGAGTGAGTAAGAGGGAGGTTTTAACTCCATCGTTTGCGGAAGTGGGACAATTATCAGGAGTACACGCTACAGACTGGAGTTGGGGCGCTTTGATCTTTGACATGGACAATGACGGCCAAAAAGACCTGTTTGTGGCAAACGGTATTGTCAAAAACTTAACAGACCAAGACTACGTAGCCTTTTTGTCTGACCAAAAAAACATACAGGCGATGATCGAAGGAAGGATGCAGTTTGATTACCGCAAATTTGTAGACATGATCTCAACCACCCCTATTTCCAATTTTGCGTTTCGCAATAAAGGACAATTACAATTTGAAGAAAAAGCAGCCGCTTGGGGACTTGGCGAGCCAAATTTCTCAAACGGTGCAGCTTACGGCGATTTGGACAATGACGGCGATCTGGATCTGGTGGTGAGTAATAATAATGCTCCTTTGGGCGTATTTCGCAATCAATCCGTAGAGAAATTAAAGACGCATTTTTTGCGGGTAAAGCTCAAAGGAACCGGCAAAAATCCACATGCCATTGGTGCTAAAGTCTATATTCATCAAAAAGGGCAAACCCAATACTTACAACAAATGCCCAATCGCGGTTTTCAATCATCAAGCGATTTGAACCTGGTCTTTGGTCTGGGTACTAATCCGGCCATTGATTCGCTGACGGTCATTTGGCCCGATGATAAAACACAATCTTTCAAAAACGTAAAGGCCGACAATGAGCTTACGCTTGACTATGCGACGGCCAAAAGTCTTTGGAAATTACCGATTGCTCAAAATACCAAAACGCCTTTTAATAACGTCACAGGCGCTTCGGGTTTGGATTTTCAACATGAAGAAAATGCCTTTGTAGATTATAACCGTGATGGGTTATTAAAGCAAATGTATTCTACGCAGGGTCCTGCCTTGGCTGTCGGTGATATAAACGGTGACGGATTGGACGATGCTTACATTGGTGGAGGTTCCGGAAAAAAACATGCGTTGTTTGCTCAACAGCCCAACGGCTCATTTGTAGAAACATCAAAAGCTACGTTTGCCTCACCTTCCATTGCCGATGAAACCGCCGCTACTTTCTTTGATGCTGACGGCGATAAGGATTTGGATCTGTATGTTGTCAGTGGCGGCAATGAATTCATGACGGGTGATGCTATCTTGGCAGATATGCTTTACATAAACGATGGCAAGGGAAATTTTACGCTCAGCAAGGGCTTACCCAATGCTTTTGAAAACGGTTCCTGCGCCGCTGTGGGCGACTATGACCACGATGGGGATTTGGATCTGTTTATAGGCTCCCGAATGATTTCGGGTAAATATGGTTTGAATCCAAGAAGTTATTTACTTCAAAATGACGGAAAAGGGAATTTTAAAGATGCCACCCGGGAAACAATGTCCAACAACCAATTGGGCATGGTTACCGATGCACGGTTTGTAGATTTGAACAAAGACGGTTTTCCGGAACTGGTTGCCGTAGGCGATTGGATGCCTATAATGATCTTACAGAATCGAAAGGGAAAATTCCCGCAATCACAGAATACTGCTATTCAACATTCCAACGGCTGGTGGAATACCCTCGAACCTGCCGACGTAGATGGCGATGGCGATATGGATTTTATTGTAGGAAATTTAGGTCGTAATTCAAAACTTCAATGTTCGGAAAAAGAACCTGCGGAACTATACATTAACGATTTTGACCGAAACGGCAGCGTAGAACAGATCATTACCTGCTACAATTCTGACGGAAAAACGTATCCTATGGTGCTGAAGCCCGATCTACAGAAAGTGCTTCCCGTGATAAAAAAACGGTTTGTTCGGCATGAAGATTACGGTGGCAAAACAATAGACGCCATTTTCTCGCGTGAGCAAATGGATGGTGTTCAAAAGAAGGTGGCTTATGAAGCAAATACTTCTTTATTGATCAATGACGGGAAAGGCGGATTTACTTTGCAATCCCTTCCTTTAGCGGCTCAGTTTGCACCTATTTTTGGAATCGTCGCAACCGACTATGACAAAGACGGAAAAGTTGATATCCTATTAACGGGCAACTTCTTCGACGTTTTGCCCGAAATGGGTCGTTATGATGCCAACGATGGCTTGGTACTGCGCGGAATGGGCAAGGACAAAACGGGTCAATTACAGTTTGAAACCCTAAAATCTGCTCAATCCGGCTTTTTGGTCAAAGGCCAAGTACGAAAAATGCAGAAAGCACGCGGCGCAACCGGCAAAGAGTACATCATCTTAGCTAAAAATAAAGACAAAGTTCAGGTTGTGGGCCTAAACAGATAGTTCCCGTTTCCGATTAATAAGTTTGTAGTTGAAAAAAATAACCTGTGATGATAAAAATGAAAGAAAGCACGCTGAGTGTTTTAGTTTTTAGTCTGTTCCTTCTAACCAATTGTTCCAAAAATTCAGACAATACTGTAAATGGCCCTGCTCTGTTTGAGCAAATAGCTCCCGAAAAAAGCGGAGTAGCCTTCGCAAATATAGTGCGTGATACGAAGGGTCTTAATATTCTGGATTATCTCTATTTTTATAATGGGGGCGGAGTAGCCGCAGGCGATGTAAACAATGACGGACTCACTGATTTATTCTTTGTTTCTAACCAAAACAAAAACACGCTTTTTCTCAATAAAACGCAGGCTGGCAGCGGAATAAAATTTGAAGATGTATCCGTAAAAGCAAACATTGGAGGAACCGCAAATTGGAAAACAGGCGTCACGATGGCAGATATCAACGGCGATGGCTGGCTGGATATTTATGTATGTGCCGTTAGCAATTATAAAGCGTTCAAAGGCCATAACGAGTTGTTTATCAACAATCAGGACGGAACATTCTCTGAAAAATCGAAAGAATATGGACTTGATTTTCAGGGATTTTCAACCCAAGCGGCTTTTTTTGATTACGACCATGATGGCGATTTGGACATGTACCTGCTCAACCATGCGGTGCATACATCCATTTCTTACGACCGTGTCAATATACGAGGACTTGAACGCGATGACATGGCGGGCGATTTTTTCTTTAGAAATGACGGAAAGCATTTTACCGACGTGAGCCACAAGGCAGGTATTTATGCCGCGCCTCAGGGTTACGGGTTGGGGATTTCGGTGGGAGATCTGAACAATGATGGTTGGGAGGATATTTACGTTTCCAACGACTTTCACGAAGATGATTATTATTATATCAATCAAAAAAACGGGACGTTCAAAGAGTCATTGCGAGAACATTTTATGCACACCAGCAAGTTCTCAATGGGCAATGACATGGCCGATATCAACAACGATGGCCTGCTTGATGTTGTGACTGTCGATATGTACCCCAAAGATCCCAAAGTGGAGAAATCTTCGATGGGCGAAGACCCATTGGATGTTTATCTGTATAAATTGCAATTCGGTTATTACAACCAATACACCCGAAATACGCTGCAATTGAACCTGGGCGGCGAACACTTCAGTGATATTGGAGCGATGTCGGGCATTTCGGCAACGGATTGGAGTTGGTCGGCACTGTTAGCTGATTATGACAACGACGGCATCAAAGACCTCTTTGTTACCAATGGCATTGAACGGCGCCCAAATGATATGGAATACATTAAATATGTTTCTAATCCGATGGTTGAAAACATGTTGGAAAGAGGCAAAACAAGCGACCGCGATGCGCTCCAAAAAATGCCGGACGGGCGTTGGCACAATTATCTCTACAAGGGAAGCGACAGTTTGCTTTTTGAAGATAAATCGTTGGCATGGGGTTTCAAAGAATTTAATTGCGCCAACGGTGCCGCTTATGCCGACTTAGACAATGACGGCGATCTGGAACTCATCACCAACAACTTGAATTCTCCCGCCGGCATTTATGAAAACAAAGCGAATGAGTTGTTTAAGAATCATTTTTTGAAAGTTAAACTTCAGGGACTAAAAGGGAACGGATTTGGAATTGGTACCAAAGTATACCTCAAAACAAACGGCAAATGGCTGTATCAACAAAATATTCCCACGCGTGGATTCATGTCGTCGGTAGAGCCTTGGTTGACGTTTGGATTGGGAAAAGCCGCAACCATTGATTCGCTCGTCTTTGTGTGGCCTACGCAAAAAGCGCAGATTCTGACAAATGTAAAATCAGACCAAACGCTTACGTTACAACAGGAAGCTGCTGCCGCGCACTGGACATTACCGGCAGGTAAAGCGCCGATTTTTGAAAATGTTACCACGCAATACCCCGTTGATTTTGTCCATAAAGAGAACGAATATTACGATTTTACCCGCGAGCCGCTGATGCCCTTTAAGATTTCTACGGAAGGGCCAAAAATGGCCGTTGGAGATGTAAACGGAGACGGCTTGGAGGATTTTTACGTTGGTGGTCCTAAATACCAATCAGGAAAATTATTCTTTCAAAAGACAGACGGGCAATTTGCAGAAAGTAAACAAAGTGCATTCCTTGCAGATACGCTTTGCGAAGACATTGACGCCTCCTTCTTTGATGCCGATGGCGACAAAGACTTAGACTTGTATGTGGTAAGTGGCGGAAATGAATTCTTTATGCAGGACGCGCCATTACTCGACCGCCTGTATTTCAACGATGGGAAGGGCAATTTTGTCAAAAATGCCAATGCATTACCCAAATTATACAGCAACAAATCGTGCGTTAAAGCCGTAGATTTTGACAAAGACGGCGATTTGGATCTGTTCGTGGGTGGGCGAGTGGTTGCATTTCATTATGGTCAACTTCCTGATTCTTATTTATTGATCAACAACGGCAAAGGAATATTCACTGACCAAACCGAAAAACTTGCGCCCGATCTGCGTAAAGTCGGCATGGTCACCGATGCAAGCTGGGTCGATATCGACAATGACAAAGATGCTGATTTGGTGGTAGTTGGCGACTGGATGGGAATTACTGTTTTTGAGAATAACAAAGCATCATTAGCTATAAAGAGGACTTCGTTAGAAGACAAAAAAGGATTTTGGCAAACCATCAAGTCGGGCGATCTTGATGGCGACGGCGACATGGATTTTGTGGTTGGAAACTTGGGCACAAACTCAAAATTCAGACGCCACGAAAATGCCATCATTCGTATGTACGCGGGAGATTTCTTAAATAGCGGCGCCAAATATGACCAAATACTGGCTTACAGCGAAGGCGACGAGTTTTATCCCGTGGCCTCTAAAGACGAACTGGGAAAAACATTGCCCTTCCTAAACAAACGTTTTCCCAACTACAAAGATTTTGCAGGGAATACCATCGGAAAAATCTTTAAATCGGCCGAGCTTAAAGCTGCGGATGAGCTGGAAGTCAACACGTTTGAAAGTGTTTGGGTGGAAAACTTGGGCAAAGGCGAATTTAAAGTACACTCTCTTCCAAGCGAAGCTCAAGTATCTAAAATCTTTGCCTTAAACATTACCGACGTTACCAAAGATGGCAAACCCGATATTCTTTTGGGTGGTAATTTCTACAATGTCAGCACCTATCAGGGGCGTTATGATGCAAGTTATGGGTTGGTGTTGGAAAACAATCTTACCAAAGGACATTTTACCTCTTTAACCGGCTCCGGCTTTTTATTGACCGGAGAAGTACGTGATATTCAGCCCATTCGTGGAAGTGTGGGGAACCGATTTTTGGTGTCGCGCAACGGTGCAGGAGTATTGATTTTTAAAACGAAATAATATTGATGGTGCCTCAGAACATCCTTTTGTTGGGTGCGCGGGCACCCATTGCGCTTGAGATGGCGCGGAGCTTTGGCAAACAAGGCCACCGCGTCATTTTGGCGGACTCGCTTCACCTCACTTTGGCACGTTGGAGCAAATACGTTTCGGCTTATTACCACTTGCCCCCGCCCGCCTACGCGTTTGAGGATTTTCAAAAAAAGCTTATCCAAATCATCATCGACGAAAAAATTGACCATTGCCTTCCCACTTGTGAGGAGGCTTTTTTTGTGTCAATGACCAAAGATTCCCTCCCATGTGAAGTCTGGACTGCTGACATGGATTTAATGCACCAACTTCACCGAAAAGATACATTTATTGAATTGGCAAAAGGATTTCTGGAAGCTCCTGACACAATAAATGCGGCTGATTTTGAGGATTTTGACAATACATCTTCTTACGTTTTTAAGCCTATTTATTCTCGTTTTGCCAACTTTACGCTCATTCGTCCTACCGTTTCGCAAATCAAAAAGATACCTGATCTGTCAACGTGGGTATGTCAACGGTTCATTAGCGGCAAAGAAGTGTGCGTTTATTCCATTTGGGCACATGGGAAACTGAAAGGCATTACCGTTTACCACCCCAGATACCGCGTTGGACAGGGGTCAGGAATTTATTTTGAACCGGTAAACAATGACATGCTCATTGAATCTGTTACACGCTTTGGCAAGGCAATTGACTATCATGGTCAATTAAGTTTTGATTTTATCATTCAGCCCGACAGTACGCCTGTGGTGTTGGAATGCAATCCGCGCGGCATCAGTGGCGCTCATCTGATCGGCGATGACTTGGCACGATGTTTTTTGGATGATTCTTTCCAATTTTTGAACATTCGCGATTATCACATGGCCGTTAAGTTTGCTTTTTTGATTACGCAACCACATCGAATGTTTAAATCGGATTTTTACCGAGCCAAAGACGTTATTTTCAACGGCGACGACCCTTTGCCGCTGTTTTTACAACCGCTGAGTTTGGTAGAGCTCTTAAAAATCAAGTTCTTGCAGAAAAAAACGTTATTACAAGCTTCGACTCAGGACATTGAGTGGAATGGATAAATTCATGATTAAATGGCTTCTCCCTTCTCAAGTTCCAAATCCACAGATCAAAGCGTGGGGTGAATTGTTTCATCAATATGCTTCGCAACAACTTATTGAAAATGTCCGTACGGATTTTCGCATTTTATCCATCGCCGAACGTTGGTTTTTGCCCGTTTCCATCAATGATGCCGAGCTTGACAATTCTTACGTTTGTTCGCCTTATACGGCTTGCGTCACATACTCCATTGAAGAACTCAACCGAAACATCAGGAATCCTTTTTTAAATAAGTCGTTGAATTTAGTGCTGAAAGGAACCTCCAATTGGCTGATCCGCAATGAGATCAACAAAACTATTCACGTTAATAATTTTCTGCTTTCCACGAATCCTTATCCCGACTGGCACGGAATTTATTTACCACAAATCGTCCGTTTTTTAACAGAACAATTTCCGGGGCATACCATTATTTTCCGATCATTGAATCAAGTGCAACATTCGCTTTTATTGCGTGAATTTGAACGATACGATTTTCGGACCGGAGCAAGTCGGCAAGTGTATTATTTTCATCCCAACGCTCAAACGTGGTCCAGGCATAACAATATCGGCAATGATCGGCGTCTGGTGCAGAAATCTGACTTAACTTACCTTTCGCCCGAGCAAATGAAAAATCATGTCGGACAAATCCGAGGGCTTTACAATCAACTTTACATTCAGAAATATTCGCAGCATAACCCTCGTTTCACCGAAACGTTTTTCGAAAAAGCGTTTTTCAATAACCTGTTCCGATTTGAAGGATATTGTGATGGAGAAGGAATACTGAAAACTGTCGTAGGTTTGTTTGAATTAAATGGCACCATTACCTCTCCTATTGTTGGTTATGATCTTGCCGAAGATCCCAAAAAAGGGCTTTACATTTATGCTATTGATTTGATTTTGAAACGAATGCATCAAACCGGTCAAGTATTGAATCTCAGTTCGGGCGCAGCCAATTTTAAGCGACTGCGTGGCGGCCAAGGCCATTTGGAATATTCGGCGATTTATATGAATCATTTGCCGCCGGTTCGTCAACGCATGTGGAAAACGTTATTATTTTTATTGAACAAAATCGGCATCCCGTTGCTTGAAAAATATGAGTTATAGCCAAAATACGTGGTGGCCGTTGGGGTTTGAGAGTGATTTCAAATCCGATTACCCCTATCCTATTGCATCGCCTTTTGGCGCATTGGTTATTTATAAATCAGGCAATCAATGGGCAGGGTTTAAGGATATTTGCCCGCATCGTGGCGCACCTTTGTCACGTGGTTGGGTGCAGAAGGGGCAATTGGTTTGCCCATATCATGGCTGGTGTTTCGACCAAAAAGGCAAGAATACCTTTGTTCCGGTAATTAATAAACCAACCAATGTTACGCTGGAGTGTATTTCGCTGCGCATCGAAGGCGGAATCGTATGGGCCTCAAGTGATTCAAATGCTTCCTTCCCCACTATTTCTTCATTAAAACATGATGTAACATTGGGCGGAAATACGACTGCAAACTTACTTAATACGCTCGAAAATTTTCTGGAAGGCAGTCATACACATTATGTCCACAACGGCTTTATTCGTACTGAACACTCTAAACGTACGGCGCTCAAAGCTCGTCTTTCGCCTGACTCCAACGGCTTCAAAGTAGTTTATGAGGCCGAGCCTGCCAAAGGGTTACTCACCAAATTATTGCCAAAAAACTACCAAATCCTGACTCCAACAGCTTATTATATTTATCCCAATATTGCTATTCTTGAATATTTGACCCAAGACCAACAACCACTGATTCGGATTGAAGCCTGCCTTAATGAATCTAAATCAGGTTGTACGTACGTTGCCCGGATATTTTTGCTGAGACCGTGGTTGCGTTTTTTTGGAAAATGGGCGGTAAAAAAGCTTTTCGGGATTATTATCCGACAAGACAAGCGCATTTTAGAGTTACAAAAAAACAATCTGAATACTTTCTCCGAACGTCGGTTTGTGTCAACTTCTGCCGATACCGTGGGGAAAGAGTTGTATTTTTGGCTGTATAAGCCCGAACATAAATCGTCGGAAGAAAGTGATTTTGAGGTGTATTGGTAAAAAGGCTTCTTAGTTCAATGACGGATTTTGGGGTGTTTTGGGCAGCGTCGATTTTGAAGCAAAAATCAGCACATGAATCAGAATTCCCAAGACAATCAACAACGACAACTCAAACCGATTTTGATTGGCCGAGCCAAGCACGATCTTCCGTGAACTGTCGTTCAATTTTTCACCTTCCGAAATTTGAATATTGGAGAGATGGTCCAAATCATTTGACATCGTATAAAATGACTCTCCTAACGTCTTCTTTGCGCTTGAAATTTCTGTCTCTGCCTCTATTTGATAAAAATAACGTTGTTCCAGTCGAAAATCTTCCGCTACATGTGCTTTGAATTTATAGAAAACTACGGCTTCTGCGGGCGTCAGTTTTGTTTTCTCAAATTCATGAATCAGCGTATTTATGGCTTTGTTGTGCCGTGAAATTTGGCTTTTTATGTGGCTTATATCTTCATAAGAAGTGCAGCCATCAATCATTATTTTCTTTTCTGACAAGTGATGATAGAATTTATAGATATAGCTTTCTGCCAGTAAACGGTCTTCATAAACCGTGGAAAAAGCTTCTCCAAGCTCCGTAAAGTTTTGTTTATCAAGCAGATTTTTCACAAATAAAAGCCCAAAAACAACCGTTAACAGTACGGCAATTTTTAATTTTTGTTGCAAGCTATACGCCCATTTCATGATAGCAAATGTTAAAAAAGTACTGAAAATCAACCAAGATACCTATTTACCAAAGGTACAAAAATCTGTAGTAAACGGAAGCAAACGTTTTGGTCGAAATCCCCGTATATTTGTCTGAATAATATCTATTTCGAGGAGATGAAACAGTGGCTAAAACTAGGAATGTGGATAGGTCTTGTGGGAATGACAGGCTGTGATCTGATAGTGCCCAAGGCCGAAAGAACAAACGATAATCAGGCAATAACCGGAAAATGTCTACCGGACAAACCCATTTCTTTTCTGGAAGAAACCAATACGGAGAAGGGCTTTTTCAATCCCAAAGACAGCCTTTACTACGGCACTATCGTTTACGGAGTTTTTTACCGAGGCGGAATTACCAATCCCTGCGAATTGGTTCGACGCCCTTACGATTATAAAAATGCCATTTCACGAAAATTTAAAATCGTTTGGCAAGGCCCCAAAGGCGTAACCTCGGATCGTCAAACTGCACGTGCATTGATTCGTTTTACGGACAAAGGTTACCAAGATGATGTTGATCGCAATTTGCCCATGGCTGATACACTTCATCCTTATCCATACGAAATTGTAGTTGAAGATGATTCGACTTATGTAAACATAGCCACTAATCGCGAATATAAGCTGGCACTTCGCAAGGGGTATTCCGGCTTATTAGACGAAGTTAAATGTGCCGAAGTGAGCTTTTCAACAACGCCTGCGTTTGATGCACAACGCATCATTTTGGAAAACGCCGCATCGTCAAGCTGGTCACCGCGTTATTTTTTTAAAGCAGCTGATTTTGCGCCCAATGTAGAATACATCGTAGTTCGTGAAAAAGAATGCGCCACCTGCAATGTTCCGATACCTACCTTAACTTCCACCCAAACCGTCATCAGCAAAGGTCAGGATGTGCTTCTCAGCTTTACCGGATGTCCCGTAATTGACGGAGCGCAAGGGCCTTTAGAATGGTTTGAACAACCGGCAGGAGGACAAAAAAGATTGATTCAGCGCTTTAGCTATTCGGCACGAAATGAACGTCGCTTCAATCCCGAAACCACCACTACCTATTTTCTGCGTTGTCAGGGAGATTGGCATTGCAAACCTCAAAAAGAAGTAAGCATTACGATAGAAGTAAAATAAAAAAACCTATAAGGTTTGGCTGACAACAATAATCACCCTTATAGGTTTAGGTATTATTTCCTTTTTCTTCGTGCGCCTTTATCTTTTGGCGAAGAGCCCGAACTGCGTTGTCGGCCACGTTCATTTTTAAATCCTGACGAACTGCGTGTTGGAGCGGCGTCGGCCAAAATCAGATCCATACTTCTGCGAGAGATATTGGTTTCTTTTACTTTTACTTTCACGGCATCGCCAAAGGTGTAAAAGCGTTTACTGCGCTGACCTACCAAGCGATAATTTTCCTTATCAAGCTCATAATAGTCATCATTCAGGTCATTCATACGAATGAGCCCTTCGGAAGCGGTATCGGTAATTTCAACAAAAATTCCGAACTCCGTTACACCCGTAATGATACCATTCCATACACGATCCGGCTCCATCGAAGCCATAAATTCTACCTGTTTGTACTTGATGCTGGCACGTTCGGCATTGGCTGCCAGTTGCTCTCGCGACGAAGAATGCTTACAGGCGGGTTCATATTCTGCACGTTCCGGCGACGGTTTTCCATCCAAATAATGCTGTAACAACCGATGCGCCATCATGTCCGGATAGCGTCGAATGGGTGACGTAAAGTGCGAATACCTCCTGAAAGCCAACCCAAAGTGGCCGGCATCTTCGGTGCTGTAACGCGCTTTTGCCATGGTTCGAATGGCCAATTGCTCCAAGGCATTTTGTTCCGGCTTACCTTCCAAATCCTCCATTAACCGGTTCAGCGACTGAGCAGCCATCTTTTCATTCTCCAACTTCAGCTTATAGCCCAAACGCCCCGCAAACGCCGCAAATATGCGCAGTTTTTCCATGTCAGGTTCTTCATGGATACGATATACCATTGTGTTTGGATTGCCTTTGTCTTTCGACAATCGGTAAATGTATTCCGGCACTCGTTTGTTGGCCAACAGCATAAACTCTTCGATGAGTTTGTGTGCATCTTTCCGAACCTTGGTATAGATTCCGAGCGGTTTTCCCGCTTCGTCCAAACGGAATTTTACTTCAACGGTTTCAAAATTAACGGCGCCTTTGGCAAAGCGTTCTGCCCGAAGTTGATGCGCCAATGTATTTAAAAGCGTCAGTTCTTTGGCATAGGGCAACGGCGCGGAAAGGTCTACAAATCCTTCCTCTTTCGCTGCTTTGTCAGCGGCAGTCTGCATTTCCAACACTTCCTGCGCTTCCTCGTACGAGAATCGTTTGTCGGAGTGAATCACCGTTCGGCCAAACCATTCATGTTTGATCTTGGCATCAGGCGTCATTTCAACCACCACCGAAAATGTAAGCTTATCTTCGTTTGGCCGCAATGAACATAAATTATTGGATAGTTTTTCGGGTAACATTGGTACAGTTCTATCCACCAGATAAACCGAAGTAGCCCTCGCATAAGCCTCCTGTTCAAGTGCCGTACCGGGGCGCACATAGTGGGTAACGTCGGCAATATGAACACCGATCTCGTAATTTCCATTGTCTAAAAATCGCACTGATAACGCATCATCAAAATCTTTCGCGTCGGCAGGGTCAATGGTAAATGTTGTGATATCGCGCATATCGCGGCGGCGCGCTATTTCTTCGGGAGCAATAGTATCAGGAATCGCATTGGCTTCCGCTTCCAGTTCTTCGGAAAACCGAATCGGCAAGCTGAATTCCGCCAGAATAGCGTGCATTTCGGTTTCGTGCGTTCCTGCTTTTCCAAGCACTTCCACTACTTCCCCTTCCATGCGCCGAGAGCGAGTCGAGTATTGCGTCAGGTGGATAAGAACTTTATCGCCATCCTGCGCATTTTTCAGTTTTGTTTCGGGAATATATACATCCTCATACATTCGGCGGTTGTCTAACGTAACGACGCCGTATTTAGGCCAGAGTTCGATCTCGCCCACAAAATCCGTTTTGCCGCGCGCAATCACTTCTTCCACACGCCCTTCACGCCGACGCCCGCTGCGGTAATCGCTGAAAAGGGTAATACGTACTGTATCGCCATCAATGGCTCCGCGTAAATCATCGGAGTCAACCCACACATCGGCATTTTCCGAAAGTTTTGATCCTGCGGGCAAAGGCGAATCCATGACCACAAAAGCATAGTTTTTGTTTACATGCTCTACTCTTCCAATCAGTACGTTGGCACTTACATTGGCCTTATATAAGCCTTCAGGTGTACGGGTTATGCGTCCTTCTTCAATAAGTTCATCGAGTAAGCCATTCATAATCAGCCGCATTTTATGGTCATCGGCGTCAAAATGGTCGTGAAGCTGTTGCAGTTCAAATGGCTGTTCGTTATTGATCTCAAAAAACGTGGCAATCTCTGACTTAAATTCATCCAAAAACGTCACAATCTGTTTTTGGGAGCGAGTTTTTTTGTTTTTAACCTCGCTTGTTTTTTTTCTTTTATTCATACTTAAAATTACTTCTACTCATGGTAACATTTTTTTACGAGAAATCATTACATAGTAAATTCTGTGCTTTTCAGGGTCCTTGTACATTGTTTCTCTTTCTTTACTGACCGGTTTATAAATCACTTTTAAGACTTAATTCATTGCTCCCTGAAAGTTTCAAAAGAGCTACCTCCTACTAAAGATAACAATAAAAACGAAATTCGCACTAAAGACCTGCTTAAATTTATATGCCGGCTACCTGAGTCCCCCAATAATACTATAAGCAAATGCAGACAATTCGTGCGTTAGAGAAATAATTTAAATTCTACAGAGAAAAACAGTTAGGACCTGCTAATTTTCAGTATTTGAGTTTTTGTTTCCGGTTTTTCTTATTTTTGTACAAAAGTATGCAAGCATAATACCGTTTGTACAAATGGAAACCTACGGAAAAATTCTTCTCATTGCTATGCCCATCTTTTTAGGGCTGGTCTTACTGGAAAAACTGTATGGATGGGGCGTCAAAAAACAACCTTTCCGAACCATGGACATGCTTTCAAGCATGAGCTCAGGGTATACCAACATCATCAAGGATGTATTGGGATTAAGCATTTCTATCCTGACGTACGGTTGGATGGTAGAGCATTGGGCTATCTACAAAATCGAATCGACGATCTGGACGTATATCGTTGCTTTCGTTGCCTTGGATATTTCCGGGTATTGGGTGCATCGTTTAAGCCATGAGATCAACTTTTTTTGGAACAAGCACGCCATTCACCACAGCAGCGAAGAGTTTGATCTGGCCTGTGCGCTTCGGCAAAGTATTTCGTCATTCATTAATTTATTCACGATCTTCTTACTGCCTGCGGCTTTGCTGGGCGTTTCTCCTACGGTGATTGCCATTGTGGCTCCTTTGCATCTGTTTGCTCAGTTTTGGTATCATACTGTTTACATTAACAAAATGGGATTTTTGGAGCATATCATCGTTACACCTTCTCACCATCGTGTACATCATGCCATCAATCCGGAGTATTTGGATAAAAATCACGGACAGATCTTTATCATTTGGGATAAACTTTTTGGAACGTTTCAGGAAGAAATGCCGAGCGTTCCTCCGGTATACGGCATTACACGACCTGCCCAAACGTGGAATCCCATTAAGATCAATTTTCAACACTTGTCGTTGCTCATTAAAGACGCATATCGAACCAATAATTGGCGCGATAAATTTCGGATTTGGTTTATGCCCACCGGTTGGCGCCCTGCCGATGTCGTGGACAGCTACCCTGTTCACAAAATAGATGATCCTTACCGTTTTGAAAAATACGCCACTAAAGCTTCCATTCCATTATTGGTTTGGACTTGGTTTCAATTTTTGTTTACGTTTGCGCTCATCAACTTCTTCTTCATGAATATTGGCAAAATAGGTACGCCCAACATTTTTATCTACGGTGGCTTTATTTTTCTGTGCGTATTTGCCTATACCGAACTGATGGATCGTAATCCTTACGCGTGGGTGTGGGAAGGAGTTAAAAACGGCATTGGCCTGTGGCTTATTTATCAAACAAATTGGTTTGGAATTGGAGAATCATTGCCGTGGGCTACGTTGGTACTCAGCGCTTATTTTGTACTTGCAACCATTATTACCGGGCTTTTTGTTTGGTTTGATATTCGAAAAGACCAAGCCGTTCAAACCAAAAAAGAATTGGCAACTGCCTAAAAAATTTTAGTTCGGGCACGATTTTTTAGTGAACTGATAATGATAATCGTTTGTTTTTATCAGTTCACTAACCTGTCTACCTCCTTTTTGCGGCAGACATTATAGAATATGGAGCGTTCACGCGTAGAAGATTCGGGGCTTATCCCGTATCGCTATATATGCCTTTTGGAAATTTTCAGGGTTGATTTAGAGGGCAATCCTCTTACTTACGTCAGTCGTTCGACGGGTTTTTTGATCGACAAAAATGTTATCGTCACTGCCGGGCATTCGCTGAATCAGGTAGAATCCAGAATCAGTCATTTTAAAGTTTATCCTTTCATCAATGCGGTGTTGCCACCCACTATTTATCGGGTAGATATTCCGCCTGCAACGTTTGAAATACATACCATTCCTGACTATAAGAATCCAAATTGTTACGTTAAAGACGATTATGGAGCAATTGTATTGCAAACAGATGCTGTTTATCAACAAATGGGCGGGCATTTCGACTGGAATGAAAATTATTTATTTGCCGAAAATTTAGTAGAGCATTCCTCAATACACATAGCGGGCTATCCTATTGATAAAGCTGATTTTGAGATGTGGGGAGAGCAAGGCAATGCCATAGAAATTACCAAACATTGCCTTATTCACTCTTTTACTACAACCCAACGAAACAGCGGCTCACCTATTTGGATAGAACATCAGGGAAAATTTATTGTGGTTGGAATCCACGTATCAGGCAATTCAGCCTCCTGCGGCTATCGACCCGAAAACCGAGAATTTGGCAGCGCTGTCTTGCTCAAAAAGAATGTATATGATACTATTTCGGGCTGGATAACTTCCCGAAATGAAAATTTTTCAGAAAATTCCTTTAAACACTCTTCCTCCACAGTTGGTTAAAATGACAAACGAAAATTCAGTATGTCATTTCATGGAAAGAATATTTTGATCATCGGTGCAAGTTCAGGTATTGGCTACGCCATTGCCAAAAAGTTGGAAAATGAAGGAGCAGCACTCTTTACAGCATCCCGCACTCCACCCGAAAACCTTAAAAATCAGCACATAGTTTGGGATGTTACACAACCCACCAATGGGATTTTTGATGCGCTGCCTGATACACTTCACGGTATTGTATATGCGCCGGGCACCATTTCATTGAAACCTTTCCAACGGTTTTCCCTTACCGATTTTCAATCAGATTTTCAGATAAATGTTTTGGGAGCGGTGGCTGTTCTTCAAGCTAACCTAAGTAAATTACGAAAAGCAAACGGCGCTTCTATTGTACTTTTCAGTACGGTGGCCGTACAAACAGGAATGGGATTTCATACTTCCATTGCCGCTTCAAAAGGAGCGATTGAGGGGCTGACGCGTTCGTTGGCCGCCGAGTTTGCTTCCGCCAAAATTCGCTGCAATGCTTTAGCCCCTTCCCTTACGGATACGCCTCTGGCTGCCGGACTGCTTGCCAATAACGAAAAACGAGAAGCTTCGGCCAAGCGGCATCCTTTGGGGAGAATAGGTACTCCGGAAGATATAGCTTCTGCCGCCAAGTGGCTGCTTTCAGACGCGGGGAGTTGGATTACAGGACAAATTATTGGGATAGACGGAGGCATCGGAAAGTTAAAGTAACTTTCCGATGCTATTTGAAGGAAGAATCTCTTGTGATTATTATCGAAGATCGATTACTTCTACTCCTTTATATTGAGTCGGGTCGAAGGCAAAGAATTTTTCTTCAACCGCTACATTAGGTGTAAATTTATCTACTTTAAACGTCAGTCGCTGACCGCTGCGCTGAATTACTTTCCAACTTTTGACCGATTTATCTTTTTTGTCTACTTTGATCTGGACTTTGGAGATTTTGCTTTCTTTCTTTTCGGGCGAGAGTTCCACTACTTCATACACTTTGCCGCTTTCCGTCACTTCTTCAATGAAAACGTATTTATATCCTTTTTTGTAAATAGTGTATACTTTCGTTGGGTCAATGTCACCGACTTCTTTGGGATCATAATTATTGACAGTAGCTTCGTTGCTTTCTTTGATGTAAGTGGTCATCACCTTGCCATCGTTAAAAATTTCCTGTCCCGCCATTTTCAAGCGAAATTTTGTCCCTTTTACAGTCGCGTCTCCTTTCAGGGTTTCTTTTGACCCCTCATTTGTATAGGTAAAAGCTACCTTAAACGAAGTCATTGTTTTGTACTTATTGCTCATCGCATCCAAGATCGCAGTGGCACGTTTATCATTTTGGGCGTGGAGGAAAGAACTCGCAAAAAGCAAGGCTATAACCAAAAATTTTCTCATTGTTGTAGGTTTAATTACTTTTTATAGACGGTTTTTTTCGTTTATGGTTTAAAAAACCGTACCACTATTAACGCAAAATATGCCGCAAAGTTACGACAACTCCATTAACAAGCGACGAAACCTTTACAAACCGCTACGTCAGGTTATCGAAAATCGTCAAAAGGAATTGAGTGTTAAAGTCCTTAATTAAAATTTTTGAGCATTTGTTCCAACGAAGCCATATCTGTAACGAGCACTTCACGCGCTTTGCTGCCTTCAAAAGGTCCCACAATGCCGGCTGCTTCCAATTGATCCATGATGCGTCCTGCCCGGTTATAACCTAATTTAAGCTTGCGTTGAATCAGTGAAGTACTTCCCTGCTGACTTATCACGATCACGCGTGCGGCATCATCAAACATATTATCGCGGTCGGCCAAATCAACGGCTTCGCGGTCGCCTTCATCATCGTCACCGCTGAATTCAGGCAGATTGTAGGCAGATGGATAACCACGTTGATTTCCGATAAAATCACACACTTCGTCGATCTCGTCGGTATCGGCAAAGGCGCACTGCAAACGAATCATATCAGAACCGGACGAAAGCAGCATATCACCCATACCAACTAATTGTTCCGCGCCTCCCGTATCTAAGATAGTACGAGAGTCGATCTTGGATGTTACTCTGAATGACAACCGCGCAGGGAAGTTGGCTTTGATCAAACCCGTAATGACGTTGACAGAAGGTCGTTGCGTGGCTACTACCAAGTGAATTCCGATGGCACGCGCCAACTGCGCCAAACGCGCAATAGGTTGCTCCACTTCTTTGCCCGCCGTCATCATCAGATCAGCCAACTCATCAATTACCAACACGATATAGGGCAAGAAACAATGCCCGCGTTCAGGACTGAGCTGACGCTGGATGAACTTGGCGTTGTATTCTTTCACGTTACGAACGCCTGCTTCTTTCAGCAAATTATAACGGTTGTCCATCTCAATACAGAGCGAATTAAGCGTATGAACAACCTTTTTGGTATCGGTAATAATGGCCTCTTCACTGTTGGGAAGTTTTGCCAGAAAATGCCGTTCAATTTTGTTGAACAAGGTCAATTCCACTTTTTTAGGGTCGACCAACACAAATTTGAGCAATGCAGGGTGTTTTTTGTAGATCAGCGATGCCAACAACACATTCAATCCTACGGATTTTCCCTGTCCCGTGGCACCCGCCATCAATAAGTGAGGCATTTTGGCAAGATCGGTAATAAAAAATTCATTCGAAATGGTTTTCCCCAACGCCACCGGCAGGTCAAACGTACTTTCCTGAAATTTCTTACTTGCCAACACGGAGCGGATAGAAACCATCTCACGGTTTTTGTTTGGAACCTCGATTCCGATCGTTCCTTTGCCGGGCATGGGCGCAATGATACGAATGCCCAATGCGGCCAAGCTTAGAGCAATGTCATCTTCCAGGCTTTTAATTTTGGAAATACGCACACCTGCTTCGGGAATGATCTCATACAGCGTAACGGTAGGCCCGATGGTCGCTTTGATGCTGGCGATACTGATGCCGTAATTACCAAGGGTTTCAACAATCCTGTCTTTATTGGCTTCCAATTCTTCCGCCGTCACTTTTGAACTTCCTTCTCCGCGATTGTGTAAAAGATCCAAGGTTGGAAATTGATAATTCGGTAAATCAAGCGTAGGATCATACGGGCCGTGTTGAGCAACCAGATCGTCTGCCAAATGATCTGAATTAGCAAAAGGGACTACGGGCATTTTGGTGGTCGTGCCCGAAACGGGTATTTCATCAACGGGGCGTTTTTCTTCCGTCATATCGTCAGCATTTTCGACAATAAGCGTCAGTCCGCCAACGCCTGTTGCTTTAGCTGCTATTTTTCCATTGCTTGCTTTCCCATTCAGATCAATTGTATTTCCATTTACTAGTGGCGGAGGCGCAACTTCTTTCTTGGGCACAACAACCGGTTTAATTACTTCCTCCTCATCATCATCATCCGCTCCGGATTCAGGGTATTTATCTTCTTCCGAAACAACTTCCAAATCAATCGGTCTGGCTCTTCTCTTGATTGGATTTTCGATGCGACTTGCAAGCTCGTCAAACGAATTGATGCCGTGAAAATAAACCATCACCGTACCGAAACTACCCAAAACCACGAAGAAGCTTCCCCAACCAATGTAATGCTCCAGTACGCTATTGATCTCGTAACCAATTCCACCACAGAGAAAACTCATCGAACGAACAGTATCGGTTTTCAGAACAAAAAATCCAAAGAACAGGCTCAGCAAAAAAATGTAGACCAACGTAAGTTGAGTAGTACGTTGAAGCGGCAATAATTCACGTTTTTGCGCAATCTTGAAACCGATCAGGAACAGAAGAAAGGGAAAACCCAACGCTGCTATTCCAAACCAACGAAAGATAAAAAAGTGAGAAAGTACCAGACCAAAAAAGCCCATCCCGTTTTGCGTCTCGTGCGAAGAAACGCGAAACTTGGTCGTAAAGGCTGAATCTACCACACTTTGATCGGCGGCTCCCGTAAATAAATACCACACAAAAGCCCCCAGCATGTACAGCGATAAGAACATCAATGTCCAACCCCACATTTTTTGGTTACGGGGATCAGAAGGTGTTTTCTTAGAGGGAACTTTGATTTGCCCCGTGTCGCTGCCGGCAGTGCTTTTTCGCTCACGCTTGGGGGGCGTTGAAGGAATAACATTCTTAGCCATCTTAAAAAAGGTTAATGTTTATCAATGAATCGTAACTGAACATAAAATCACAAGCGATCAAAAGAAGACAGGTATGCACACGAATTTCAATCATCATTTTCCAATGATGCTCAGAAATGCTAAGGGTACTCGTGCGCAAGCGCTTTTATGGGGTAAAATTGAAGCTCTATTTCAAGGATTTACAAATTCGTTTGGCCAATGCCGGTCCTTCATAAATAAAACCCGTGTAAATCTGCACTAAACTCGCTCCTGCTTCCAGTTTCTCACGGGCTTCTTCCGGCGAACTAATCCCCCCTACTCCTATAACGGGAAAAGAACGATTGGATTTATCGCAAATATAACGAATAACTTCGGTCGAACGATGTGTTAACGGTGCTCCGCTTAGGCCTCCGGCTCCGATTTTTTTTATTGTTTCATCATCCGTTGTCAAATCAGCCCGGCTGATGGTGGTATTTGTGGCAATAACTCCCGCTATTTTTGAAGTAGTAACGATTTCTATGATATCATCTAATTGACTGTCCGTTAAGTCAGGAGCAATTTTGAGAAGTATTGGCTTAGGTGCCTTTAAGGCTTGTTTGCCCGTTCCCGATTGTTGGTTTTCCAACTCTTGGCTTCTTTTCTTTAAGGTTGTTAAAATCTTGGTCAGCGGTTCTTTTTCCTGCAAATCACGCAGTCCCGGCGTGTTTGGCGAGCTTACATTAACCACAAAATAATCAACCGTATCGTAAAGTTCATCAAAACATTTGAGGTAATCATCAAGCGCATTTTCGTTGGGTGTAAGCTTATTTTTACCAATATTTCCTCCGATCAAAATATTGGTTTTACGCTGACGAAGTCGCTTAGCTGCCGCCGCTGCGCCTTGGTTGTTAAAACCCATTCGGTTAATGAGGGCATTGTCCGGTTTAAGGCGAAATAACCTTGGTTTGTCATTGCCGGATTGAGGCAATGGCGTGACTGTACCGATCTCTACAAAACCGAATCCTAAACCTGCCATTTCTTCCACCAACTCGGCATTTTTGTCAAACCCGGCAGCCAATCCCACAGGGTTTTTGAATTTTAGGCCAAACACTTCGCGTTCCAGTGAAGGATCTTCGTAGGTAAACAATTGCCTGAAAATAAACGGAACGCCGGGAATTTTGAACAAAAATCGGAGGGTTGCGCAAACAAAATGATGCACCTGCTCGGCATCAAAGCGAAACAAAATCGGAAGGATGAGCCACTTATACATGGCCACAAAAGTAATAAAAAAATAATCGTCAGACGGACTAGGCGTCTCCGTTTTAAACCGTCCGACGATTATACTATCAGCCAGTCAGGCATTAAAACGCCTGCTGACGATACGGGATATTCAATCGAACCCCGAAGGTGAATGAATTGGTGCTGAGCCGTTGCGCTTCCACCGGGCTTTCCTGTCTCCGCATCATCAATCGACCATCAATGAAAAGATTATGTTTGAGCATGTAAGAAAGTCGTAAATCCGTAAAGGTCACGTTGACGGGTGTACCCTGGCCAATAACATTGCCCAGATCACGTGCGCGATTGACTTCATAATCACGCAAAATATTTCCTCCCCAATTTCGTGAATCGCTGTCAACACCGTGTTTGGAACGAATAAATGTACCATAAATGCTGAGACGTCGTGTAGGTTGATAACGAGCTATGCCCAGCACTTCCCAAAAATTAGCGCCCAACGGGTGAGCCAAAGGTTGGTCGTAATGCACATAATTGGCAAAACCGGTCTCGTGTGAATACGTAAACGGTCGGGCAACATTAAATTCAGTCTGCAAGTCTAAGTTCTTGATCCCAAAAGCGTCTACGTATTTAAGTCCTGCCTGAAACCCATATTTTTTTGCCCAAAACCCTTTTTTAGTAAAGTAATCCGATGTATTAAACTCATCCAACATGAATTGGCTGTAAAAACCAAAATGCTTGAGAAAATTCCATCGCATATCTAACCCTAACATCGCATTGTCAGCACTGCCAAGGTAACTTTCCAAATAGCGATAAAAAATAATTGGATTTAAATAATTAAGGTCAAATCCACCACCTTGACGACCAAATACCTCTGCTTCAAAAATACCCAAATTGAAATTCTTGCCCAGATTGATGCTGAGGTGATGAATTGCCGCATATTTTTTATTGAGTGTAGAGTCTTTTACTCTGTTCGGCTGATTATAAAGCATACCGCACCAAAGATTCAGGTATTGAAACCTTCCCAGTTGGGTAGTCATTTTTAAGAATAAATAAGGAGAACTCCAGTCAGACAAGATCATAGAACGGTATCCACTTCCAATGACATTTCTGTCATGCCCAAACTGGACATTGATCTGTTTGATGGGATTGAAAGTAACATAGCCTCTGGCCGAGATAAAATCAACGCCGTAGGTTCGGACGCTCTTTACAAAACTTTCTCCCGGAACGATGTAATGTTCATAACCATTGATAGTAATCGGTCGAAAATTAAGTGTATAGTCGCGTACATACTTTCCAAACATTGCCTGTGTATCGGTCACGTAGGTATAAAAGCCCAGTTTTTTACCGATCGTCCCGCGCAATTCCACGCCACGAGCGGTCAGCCAAAGAAAATCGTTGGAACTGTTTTCCGTTCCCAAGATCAGGTGAGTGATAGGACTTAAATGCAGATCGAAATCTTTGTTTTGAACGTAATAAAAATCTGAAGGTCGTTGATAAAAGCGTTTTAAAAAGCGTTTTTTGCTCATCGGCGTTTTATCTGTTGACCACTCCCAACTGTCTTGCCGCAAATAGTTAAGATTGAAGAAATCAACATCGCTGAGCGGCATGGTGCGGTCTGCTTCAATGCTGTCTAAAAGATTAACAACCGCTTTACGTTGAAAAGGCTTTACGCCAATGTGAAAATCTTCCGTTAATCTTCCCCTGCGAATTTCAAAACGATCGATCAAATGATAGTAATCATCGTTGAGTGGCACGTACTGGGATTGGGCAAAAGAAGGGGTATGAAAAGTCAATAACAGTAAAGAATAACTAAAAATGGTCAGAGTTAAACACTGCTTTTTCCCCGTGCTTCTTCCCTGTTTTTGTAAACCCTTAAGCAGTAGTAATTGTCTAAAACTCATATACGCTTTTAAATTATATCGCTACTTGGCGCAAATTAAGTTATTTTTGTAGCTCTGAAAACAATAGTTTATCCTCTTGAGTAAGTCTTCCAACTCTGTTTATTTCCCAAATCTTAACGGCGTGCGCTTTATTGCCGCCTTTTCGGTACTTATACATCATATTGAACAAGTCAAAGAAGTGTTCAAAATTCCGCATTTTTATGATTACCATCTCATAAAAAGCATGGGAAAATTAGGGGTTGACTTATTTTTCGTACTAAGTGGGTTCTTGATCACCTATCTTTTGCTCCATGAAAAAGGCCGTTTTGGCTCCATCAACACCCGCGATTTTTACATCAGACGTATTCTCCGCATTTGGCCGTTGTATTTTTTGATCGTTATTCTTGCCTTCTTTGTCTTTCCTCATATTCCGCTGTTTGTAGCGCCAAACAACGAAATATCATTCATGGCGCACAATTTTTACCAACGCCTGTCGCTTTTTTTCATTGTCTTGCCCAACATCGGTTTCATTCTCTACGGCTCTCCTTACTTGGCGGCCCAAACATGGTCCATTGGTGTGGAAGAGCAATTTTACTACCTGTGGCCGTGGATCATCCAACATTTTTCGTGGAAACGCCTGTTGCTTACGCTGGCCATTTTTTCATTCGGAACCTTCGGCGTATTCTACATTTATTACCATTGGGTAGGCAATACGTTCTATGCAAACAACGTGCCTGAAATTGTTCGTTTTTTCTTCAGTCAGTTTCGAATTCTGACCCTTGTGACGGGCGGTGGCTGTGCCATGCTGGTCTATTATCGCAAAGAAAAAATCCTGAATGTGCTTTTCCGTAAAGACCTACAAATTGTGGTTTATGGCATTTTGCTTCTTTGTCTCGGCACAGGTTTTCACGTCAACCACATTAACCTGGAGTTTTACGGGCTGTTTTTTGCATATTTTATATTGAATGTTTCGAGTAACCCCAAGACGATCATTAATTTGGAATATGGTTGGATCTCTTATTTAGGCAAAATATCGTACGGCGTTTATATCTACCAAACGGCTTTTATTGTGGCAAGTGTTCACTTGATTCAATGGGCTTTGGGCAACACGTTGTCTACCCTTGCGTTCAATCTTATTCTTTATCCTTTGGCTACTTTTCTGACCGTTGGCGTATCAGCTTTATCGTACCGGTATTTTGAAAAACCTTTCCTGAAATTAAAAGAACGATTCAGCTCTCACTCAGCGACGCGACAAGCGAATTAATTCGGCCATTGTGTACGTTTTCAATCCCATTCGTTGCGTTTCTGCCAGCAGTTTTTCCAATCGACTGACCGAAAAAGCATAAGGCTCATCTGAAGAATCAAACAACGGATGATGCCCTAAAAGCATCAAAACAGACCCGGTATTTTTGGCGCGAATGAGTCCGTCTTTCAACTGTGCGTCGGTGATGTTGGTGTATTGATCGATCAATAAGGAATGCACTTTCGGATTGCTGTCGAAATGATAATAAATATCGTCGATGGCAAAAACGGGCTGCCGAAATGTAAGCAGCGATACTCGGCGTTCGGTCATGGAAACATCGCGCAGCAGAATAAAATAATCCTTCAATAAACGGCGATCCGTAAACCACGTTTGTTGCCCACCCACATGCGCAAATGTAACGGGTTTGAATCCTGCCTTACGCATGGAAAGTAATTCGGCTTCAATTTCATAACGATAAAAATCATCCAGCGCACCACCGCCCCGCAACCAATCCAACACCCGGATGTGAGCCGCTCCGTGAGCGCCTATTTCGTGGCCGTCCAACACCAATTGATGCAATTGTTCTATTTCTTTAGGAGTAAGACTGTCAAACTGCGTGACGTAAAAGGTAGCGTGAGCGTTGTATTTTTTCAGTAATGGTCGCAAACGAGTCCATTCTTCCACGTAGCGGTCGTCAAATGACAAAGCAATGCCGGCAGGAGGGCTATTCTTGACTGATTTTGACTCTTGGCATCCAAACAGTCCCAAGCCAAGTGCAGACAATAAGAACAGCAATTTTTTCATGATTTTATACAGAATACTTGGATGGATTTCTAACGCTGTTTTATTTCACTTTGCTTTTCCGCAAATGAGTTCGTATTATCGTTGCTGCAAATGTAACCTCCCACAACCAAAACGCCTACTTCCCTTTCATTATGTTTGTCCTTACGCAACAGCCTTCTATCGCCAATCACTTTTTAGCCGAACTGCGTGATGTAACTACGCAACAGGATCGTATGCGTTTTCGCCGCAATTTGGAACGGGTGGGCGAGCTATTGGCCTATGAGATCTCTAAATCGTTACCATATCGCCATGCCGAAGTGACCACACCGTTAGGTAAAGCCTCTACCCGAATTTTGCGACAACCGCCGGTCTTGGCTACTATCTTGCGCGCCAGCCTTCCTTTTCACCAAGGATTTCTGCATTTTTTTGATCAGGCCGATAATGCATTTATCGGGGCGTATCGCGGGCATCATATCGGAGACGAGGAGTTTGAGGTAGAAATGGATTACATTACCGCCCCTGATTTGCAGGATCGTACATTGATTCTCATGGACCCTATGCTTGCTACCGGGCGCTCCATTGAAAAAGTTTACCATGCGTTGCTGCGTTTTGGAATTCCTGCCCAAACCCATATTGCCGCCGTGATCGCCAGTCCTGAAGGAGTAACTTACCTTCAAAACCGAATGTCTGAATGCCGACTTTGGATAGGGGCCATCGACGAAAAACTCGACTCTCACTATTACATCGTACCGGGTTTGGGAGATGCCGGCGATTTGTCCTTTGGACCAAAACTGTAATTTTTTACCTCAGCGAGTCACTTCCGCAGTTATCATATCAAATTGCTGTTTTCATTTGGGACTTCGGATAAAGCTGCCACTTTTCTTCAGAAGTTTTCTCTTTTGGTACGAAATGTGCTTAAAAACTCTCAGTATGAATTGATTACTCTTCCACAAGAGGTAATTTTATATAGTAAATCATCAACCGACTTATTTATGGCAAACATTTTCCTTTTGTCTTCCGATCAGGCAGTATCAAACTTTAAAAATTACAAACTCGGTCAACTAGACGGTTCTAAAGCCCAAACGTTGAGTACATTTTACAGCGAAATTGAAAAAGCACTCAGTTTGCCTGATTTTGAGCCCGACATGGATGTATTGGATGAGTTGCTGAATGATCTTTCATGGATCAAACAGCCCAATGTTGCACTCTATATCACTGATTTTGACTCTTTTCTGGTTCGTGAAAAAGAAAAACCATTGGTTGAATTGCTCAATCTACTGGATGTTATCGCCGAAGATTGGAAATGGCTTGATGACGATGATACAACCCCTAAGAAAAATTTCAAAATATTGATTCAAAACAGCCCCAGAGCCGTAGCTGTTTTAGAAAAAGAAGAAATCGCTTTCAGTACGATGTAAGCCCTTCTCAATAAAATGCATCTTCAATGTGCTCAATGCGCACAGTATGTTGAGTGATGACGACCGAGATCACATCAAACCGAATGTCACCGTGCCAATCTATGTCGAAAATGTATTGCTCGGCGGCTTTCATAATGAGTCGGCGCTTGGTGGCATCCACAAATTCTTCCGGCATCCCGAAGCTGACATTGGTACGGGTCTTTACTTCGGCAAAGATGAGGATTTTGTTCTTTTTAGAAATAATGTCAATCTCTGAGTGACGAAAACGATAATTCCGTGCCAAAATTTCATAGCCTTTTTCTTCCAAAAAAGCCGTGGCTTTGTCTTCGCCCAATTTACCGGTGTCCAAATGTTCTGCCATGTACTGATTGATTGCGGTTATAATTTCATTCCCCGCCTCTCATATAAACCTTTTGATATTGCAAAGGTGATTTGCCCGTTAGGTTTTTAAATTGGCGGTTGAAATTTGAGACGGTATTGAACCCGCTTTCGTAACATATTTGGGTCACAGAATATTTTTCCTGCACCAACAACTTGCACGCGTACCCGATGCGGATCTCGCTTACAAAGTCGGAGAACGTCTTATTGGTACGACTTTTAAAATACCGACAAAAGGCTGCTTCGGTCATATTGGCCAACGTCGCTACTTCGTTCAGTCGGATTTCTTCCTTGAAGTGCTTCATTACGTATTCATACACTCGTTGCATCCGCTCGGTTTCGGAAACCTTGTGCGTATTGACGTACCCAACACCGGTAATATAGGCTACTTCCGAAGAATTTGACAATTGGTGCAACGTGGTCAATAATTCTAAAATTGCTTCAAATCCTTGATTTGCCCCGATTTTTTTGAGGCTTTTCTGTACCATTTCGCGCGCCCCCCCCATAATATCCAATCCTCTCAAACCTTTGTCTAACAGTTGCTTCAAAACGTGCATTTCGGGTTTATCAAAAAAACCTTCTCCCAAAAAATCTTCGGTAAAATACACCACGATCCCTTGGGTTTTAAGGCCCGGATTGCCTTCAAAATACGCACGGTCGCTCCGCCAAAGGTGCGGAATATTCGGCCCTAAAAACACAGTATCGCCCTCTTCAAAATGCCGAATATCATCGCCAATGAAGCGCGTACCCGTCCCTTCCAATACCGTAAAAAGTTGGTAATGAGGATGAAAATGCCAATTAGGATCGAAATGAGGTTCTACCAGTTCGACGGTCGTAAACGACGCCGACGGTACATTCAGCTCTTTTCGTAAAGGCGCACGCATAATCAGTCAGTTTAAAAAAAGGAACACTGATTTTTATGATTCGGCAGATGGTTTATGATTTTTACATAAGTAATCTTAAAGATCATATCAAATCTGCGTTCTAACTTTTCACATCAGTTCCCAGGCACTCAGATAAGCATCGAGACTTTCGGTATAAGAAATAAAATCGGCATAAAACGGAAACTGCGCCAATGTAGCACTATCGCCCACCACGACAAGTTTTTTCCGAGCGCGAGTCATGGCCACATTCATCCGACGGATGTCCGACAAAAAACCAATGATTCCCTCACTGTTGCTGCGGGTCATGCTGATATATACAATATCACGTTCCTGTCCCTGAAAGCTGTCTACCGTATTGACGGCAATGTGGGCACGATATGGCTGCAATTCAGGTACGTGATTGAGCTGCTCCCCTAACACCTGAATCTGCTGTTTATAAGGTGCAATAATGGCAATACTTGGAAAAGGCTCGCTTGTTTTTTTCGTTTCCCATTCTGTCATAAGCAAGATCAAATGTTTGAGCAACAAAGCGGCTTCTTCGGGATTGGTGCTGCTGGTGCCTTCTAATTTTTCCTCAAACCCACAGCCCGCTGTATCAATAAACAAAACGGGTTTATCCTCCGCAAAAAGCAACCGATTTGCCACCGAAGCATGCGCTTTCAGTTTGTTTTGGTAGAAAATTTGGGAGGAATAGCCCATGATCTGCTCGTTCATTCGGTATTGTTCTTCGAGCAATGTCACCGCTTCGGGGTGAGTGTTTACGCATTTTTCGAGCAATGTAGTGCTTAGTCCACTTTTCGCCGCCATCTCTGATTTTATCGTAGGAGAAAGTTGACAATGATCACCCGCCAAAATTACTTTTTGGGCTTTCAGAATGGGAATCCAACAGGCAGGTTCGAGCGCTTGCCCCGCTTCATCGATCACGACGGTATGATAACGTAAATCCCTGACGGTGTAATGGTTTGACCCAACCAAGGTAGCGGTGACCACCTGCGCTTTTACCAATAGATCGTCAATGATGTATTGCTCGGTATTGCCCACCTCTTTCATGATCTTATGCGCTTCGTCAAACAGCAACTTACGCTGATCTCGTTCTGACTTTCCGAAATTACGCTTGTATTTGTGCGCCATACTTTTAAACTCCTGCGCCTGTTTTTTGAGGCGTTTGGCTTCTTTCATTTGCGGATGTTCGGCCATTTTACTGTCGAGTGTCAGCGCCATCAGGCGTTCGGTCACGCGGGCAGGGTTGCCAACGCGCAACACGTTCAAACCTTCTTCGTGCAGTTTTTCACTCAATAGATCAACGGCGGTATTGCTCGGTGCCACCACCAGTACTTTTTGATTTTCAGCCTTTACCAGGGCCTTGATCGCTTGCACCAATGTTGTGGTTTTCCCCGTGCCCGGAGGGCCATGAACAATAGCCAGTTCATTGGCACTTAAAATTTTATCAACCGCTGACTGTTGCGATGAATTCAGTTTTGGTGCTGTGAAATGAGTTGCTTCTTCTTTAAACGTCGGCTGTTTTTCTCCTGTCAAAATATGAACCAACCGCGTAGTAGGCTCGTTTGTGCTTTTTTCATACACCGCCGTTGCCTGCCTGAGAGCAGATTGCATTTCATCGTAACTGTTATCATCAAAAAGGACATCAATGCCCAATTTCCCATCGCGCGACCACTCCGGCAATTCATCAGTACGCAATGTTATTTTGAGGCGATTGCCGTTTTGGTGCGTTACAGTTCCTTCCACACGGTCGTTTTTTGGGTCATGATTTCCAAAAAAAACGGCGGGCATTCCAAATCGGAATTGATGCGAAATATCCTGATGTGTGGTACGCTCCAACTCTACAGTCAAATAATCTCCGCGACTCATTTCAGAACCCCGAATAGCCACAGGGTACCACGTTAGGCCATTGGCTCGTCGCTCAGCCACGGAAGATTGTTCGGTAAGTCGACGGTACTGATTATGGTCTTCTTCCCGTTCAATTTTTAATAACTCAAGTAATTTTTTAAAATAATCCATGTACAAATGTACGATATAGCCAACTAAATGCCGTTCTTTTTAAGTTATCAGGCTTATATTTTAATTTAAAAATCAACTTAATTTTAACAGTTTTTTTATTCATTTATTTTTTTTAGGTCAAAATACAGTCAAAACAAGCAAAAGAAAGAGAAGTTTTTAGCATTATTTTACTATTATTTTGTACTTGAAATTCCGTGCCCCAAGTCTCCCCTTTTTCTTATGAAATTTAGCATGAATCTGCTCCTATGGGGCACCCAAATTGACGAAAGTCTTTTTCCAACGCTTGAATTGATCCGGGAAATCGGATTTGAAGGTGTAGAAGTTCCGATCTTCAATACTGATCCTAAGGCCTGGCACAGTTGGAGAAAGAAATTGGATGAACTCGGCCTTCATCGCGAATGTGACACTTTTTGCGGTCCAAACGAAAATCTTATCAGTACCGATCCTTCCATCCGCGCCAATGCGCTTGCCAACCTCAAAAAAGTAGTAGACTGTGGAGCCGTTTTGGGCGCTACCAAGCTCATGGGGCCGTATCATTCGGCTATGAGCGTTTTTACGGGACAACCCGCCACCACTGATGAATGGAAATGGGGCGTAGAAGGCGTTCACCAATTGGCTGAATATGCTCAAAATCAAGGTATTTTATTGGGTTTGGAATACTTAAACCGATTTGAGTTATATTTGACAAGCTGCGGCAATGAGTTGATTCGGTTCGTAGATGATGTAGCGCATCCCAACTGTAAGATCATGTTTGACACCTTCCATGCCAACATTGAAGAGAAAAACATCGGCGATTGTATTCGCAACATGGGCGACCGTATTGCGTTTATTCAACTTTCTGAAAATGATCGCAGTACGCCCGGAAAAGGCAACGTCGATTGGGCAGGTACTTTTCAGGCCATCAAAGATATTAACTACGATGGCTGGCTGAGTATTGAAGCGTTTAGTCCTAAGCTTCCCGCCGCCAATATTTGGCGAAAAATGTTTGATTCTGAGGAACAACTGATGCGGGATGGACTGGCCTTTATTCGCAGTTCATGTAACCACATAGGCATATAGAACACATACGTTAAAAAGAGAAATAAATATACCCCTCAAAAACCTAAGATTACTATGTGACCTATGTGTCTATGTGGTAATAAAAATCAAATTCAGACATGTCTAAAAAAATTAACATCGCTATCGTAGGTCTCGGTTTTGGCGCCGAATTTATTCCCATCTATCAGCGTCACCCAAACGCAAATATGTACGCCATTTGCCAACGGAATGTTGAAAAACTCAACGCTATCGGTGATGCTTTCGGCATTGATGTACGCTACTCTGATTACGACGAATTGTTAAAAGACCCCACTATTGATGCCGTTCATATCAATTCTCCCATTCCGAACCACGCTGAGCAAACCTTAAAAGCATTGCGTGCGGGAAAAGACGTAGCCTGTACCGTACCCATGGCAACATCCATAGCGGATTGTCTGGAAATCGTGAAAACCTGTAAAGAAACGGGTAAGAAATACATGATGATGGAAACGGTGGTGTACGCACGTGAATTTTTGTTTGTGAAAGAACTATACGAAAAAGGCGAACTCGGCAAAGTGCAGTTCCTGAAAGCTTCGCACCAACAGGACATGGAAGGATGGCCTGATTATTGGCCCGGATTGCCTCCGATGCACTACGCCACGCACTGCGTAGGTCCGGTAGCCGGCTTGTTACGACTGGAAGCGGAATACGTTTCGTGTTTTGGCTCGGGGACGATCAGTGAAGACCTGATCAAAATCCATAACTCGCCTTTTGCGGTTGAGTCAGCCCATATCAAATTCAAAGACAGCGACCTGAGCGCGTATGTGTATCGTTCACTGTTTGACGTAGCTCGTCAATATCGTGAAAGTTTTGAGGTATATGGTTCGAAAAAATCGTTCGAATGGCCGCTCATCGAAGGAGAAGAAGCCGTGATTCATACTGCCAAAAAAGAAGAGCACCAGATTCCGGAGCGCGTAGCTACGCCCGATTACGCGCATTTGTTACCCGAAGAGATTCAGGCGTTTACCACCAGAGGTGTGTATGACATTGACGAAAATACGCACCTTTCGTTTACACAGGGAGCAGGTCACGGTGGCTCGCATCCACACCTGGTACATGAATTTTTGACGGCATTGGTCGAAGATCGTGATCCTTTCCCCAACGCGGCACAATCGGCCAACTGGACATCGGTAGGTATCTTGGCGCACGAATCGGCAATGCAGGGTGGAAAGATCATGTATTTGCCTGATTATAATGCTTAACCTCAAAATCATCTGACTTAACCATACAATGAAACGTCTCTTATCCGTTGTTCTGTTTGCAATTTTGATGTGGCAATGCGCTACTCAAAAAACGTCTCAACAGGCAAACGTCGGCAAGGTTTCAAACCTTGCCGACGTTAAACCTCGCCGTCTGGAAATTCTGTTTCTGGGCGACAATGGCCATCACCGACCCATTGAGCGCGTTCCCGCCATTATGTCTGCGTTGGGCAGCAAGGGTATTAACTTTACCTATTCTGACCAACTGGAAGACCTCAATGCAACCAATTTGGCCAAGTATGACGGAGTATTGCTTTACGCCAACTGGGATACCATCAGCAAACCGCAGGAACGGGCATTGGTGGACTACATTGCGAGCGGCAAAGGATTTATTCCTGTTCACTGTGCCTCCTATTGCTTCCGCAATTCGGAGGAATTGGTCAAAATCATGGGCGGTCAATTTTGGCGGCATACGTGGGACACTATTCGTCCCATCTGGACCAATCCCAACCACCCCGCCATCATGGGCGTGAAGCAGTTCAAAACATTGGACGAAACGTACCTTCACAGCAAACTGCAACCCGACAACCTGGTACTGACCGAGCGCGAAATTCAGCCGGATCAATACAAAGACAAACCCAATACCAAAACTGAACCTTATACTTGGGTGCGTACGCACGGCAAAGGCCGTATTTTCTATACCGCTTACGGCCACGATGACCGTACATGGAGCCAGCCCGAGTTCATGAAAATGTTGGAGAAGGGAATCCGTTGGGCCGTTGGTGACCAAGCCGTCAAAAATCTGGAGGCACTTGATCCATTGCCTTTTACCTACAAAGAAGCCAAACTTCCCAACTACGAAAAACGCTCAGGCCCGCAATTGGAACAAAATGCAACAACGCCTCAGGAATCAATGAAACACATTCAGGTGCCTGCGGATTTTACGTTGGAACTGTTTGCCTCTGAGCCAAATGTGATGCACCCGATTGCCATGAGCTGGGACGAACGCGGACGCCTGTATGTGTTGATCACTAAAGATTATCCCAACGAGCGCAAAGACACCGGCGGAAGCGATTATATCCTGATTTGTGAAGACACCGATAAAGACGGCAAAGCCGACAAATTCACGCGATTTGCCGATGGCTTGAGTATTCCAACGGGAATGGTTTTTGCCAACGGCGGACTCATCGTCAGCCAAGCGCCGCACATGATCTTTCTGAAAGATACCAACGGTGACGACAAAGCCGACGAGAAGAAAATCTTATTCTCCGGTTTTGGTACGGGCGATACTCACGCAGGACCAAGCAATTTGCATTACGGTTTTGACAACTGGATTTGGGGATGTGTGGGATACTCAGGATTTGAAGGGAAACTCAAAGAAAATGCCGATAGCCTCAAGTTTGGGCAAGCGTTCTTCCGTTTCAAGCCCGACGGTTCTAAAATGGAATGGGTAACCAGCACCTCCAACAATACGTGGGGATTTGCCTTTAACGAAGCAGGTGATGTGTTTGGTTCTACGGCTAACAACTCACACGGTTGGTACATGGCGATTCCGCACCGCTATTTTACGGGCAATTTGGGCATGGGTCGCGACAACGGAAGCCGTGGTACCGATACTCATAAAGACATGAAACCTATTACGCCACGCATTCGTCAGGTCGATGTGTTTGGTGGATTTACGGCGGCGGCAGGTCACAATTTTTACACGGCCCGCGCTTTCCCTAAAAAATACTGGAATCAGATCGCTTTTGTTGCTGAGCCAACAGGACATGTATTGCACCAAAACCTTATGGTGAAACAAGGTACAGACTATGAAGATAAAGAAGCGTTCAACCTTATGGCCGGCGCTGACGAATGGTTTTCACCGGTGTTTGCCGAAGTAGGGCCTGATGGTGCCGTTTGGGTAGCCGATTGGTACAGTTTCATTATTCAGCACAACCCTACACCTCAGGGTTTTGGAAACGGAAAAGGAAACGCTTATGAGACCAATCTACGTGATTTTACCCACGGACGTCTCTATCGCGTAGCCTACAAACAAGCGCCTGCCTATACGCCGATCACATTGAGCAAAGATCGGCCGCAGGAGTTGGTAACTGCGTTGAAAAACACCAACATGTTCTGGCGAAACCATGCCCAGCGTTTGTTGGTTGAGCGCGGCAACAAAGATGTTGTGCCTCAATTGGTTGCGCTGGTAAACGATAAATCAGTAGATGAAATTGGTTTAAATCCTGCCGCTATTCATGCATTGTGGGCGTTGCATGGTTTAAATGCACTGTCTGACGCAAGCGTGATCAAGGCTGTTACTGAAGCCTTAAAACACCCAAGTGCTGCCGTTCGCAAGAATGCTTTGCAGATTTTACCTCCTACCGAAGCTACCGCCCAAGTGCTTTTGGCCAACAATACATTGAACGACAGCGAACCGTTAGTGGTACTGAACTCACTTTTGAAATTTACAGAAACACCTCTGACGCCCGACGCTGAAAAAGCAATTTTAGCCCGTTTTGAAAGTTCAAATGAAGCGGATGACCGTTGGTTACCGGATGCGTTCTCGATTATTTTGAATGCACACGGTGGCAAATTGATGAAAACGTATTTAGCAAAACGTACAGCTGGACTGAAAGCAGAAACGAAAGCACCGGCTCCCATGCCTCACGATCATAGTGCCATGCATGGACCTAATGCTTCTACTGAGCAAGCCTCGACCACTAACCACTCGGCCCATACCGCTACGAAGCCTGACTTGGCCATTACCAACATTACTACTACTCCTGCACAACCTTTTGTACGGGAATATGCAGCAGTAACCATCGAAGTAACGAATAAAGGAACGGCTATTCCAAAAGAAACTGTGCCTGTGGTAAAAGTTCAGATCGAAGGATTGGGCCTGAAAATAAACACCGTAAGTTATCAGTTGAAAAACGGTATCGGTGCAGGCGAAACCATTCAATTGGTGGAAAACAACAACGGCCCTTGGGTTGGACGCTTTGGATTTACGGCCGAACAGGCAGGAAAATTACGCATTAGTGCAAGCATTGACCCGGATAATTTGATTCCTGAAGAAGACGATGTTAAGAACAACTCTTTCGCAAAGACCTTTGAAGTAAAACGCCCTGCGAAACTTTCTGATTTTGCTTTGGAACGCGCTGCACGCAGCTACGCTTCTTCTACGATCAGCCCGGACTCGGTCATTGCGCTGATCACCAAAGCAAATACGTTGGACCCCGACGCTCGTTATGCTGTGCTGAAAGGAGTTGTGAACGGTTGGAATCCACGTCGTAAAGTAACGACCGGTGACGCCAACAAAATGGTACTCGTAAGCGCGAAGGAAGGTATTCCGGAGGATTTAAAATCAAAATACACGGGCATTCTGGAATCATTCGGTGCCAACGCGCTTGTGCCCGTTGACCCTAACCTGCAAGTCATTAAGATCAAATCTATCAAAGAAGCGATGAAATTTGATCTGAAGGAATTTACGGTCATTGCCGGCAAACCCGTTGAATTGATTTTTGACAATCCCGATGCTATGCAACATAACATTGTGATTGTGAAGCCTAAAGCAATGGACATCGTAGGAAACGCGGCGGACAAAATGATCACTCAGAAAGACGCGGCAGAGAAAAACTATGTGCCGAACTTACCGCAAGTGGTAGCGTCCACTCCATTAGTGAACCCTGACCAAACGTATCGTCTCACCTTTACGGCTCCGTCGGAGCCGGGCAATTACCCTTTCATTTGTACATTCCCGGGCCACTGGCGCCTGATGAACGGAGTGATGAAAGTGGTGAAAGAAGAAGTCAAAACAAGTACAAAATAAAAAACAAAGCCTGTCCGAAACGACAGGCTTTGTTTTTTATTTTCTTTGTCTCGCCGTGAAATACTGCTTTGTACTAAAAATGGAGAATAATTGTTAATTTTGAGTAAACCAAATTGATTTACTCATGTTAACAGCAGTTCGAGGTATTTATGAAAATGAGCAGGTAATCTTAGATGAACCTTTGCCTACACAACATGCCAAAGTAATAGTGACAATTATTGAAGAAAAGGCTATTTTAAAAAAGCGCCCTCTCGGAACGATGAAAGGTACAATTTGGATGTCAGATGATTTTAATGAGCCACTTGACGATTTAAAAGAATATATGTAATGGGTTATTTATTGGATACTCATGCATTATTATGGATGCTGGAGAATGTCCTCTTTTATCAATAAATGTCAAAAATTTAATTTCTGATATTTCCACAGACTGCTTTGTCAGTGTTATTTCATTATTTGAAATGGCAATTAAGAAAAAAATCGGCAAGCTCACCCTTTCCAAAGAGATAAGTGAATATGCTAATGAACTTCAAAGAATAGGAATAACTATATTGCCTATAACCCCAAGCCATTTAGGCACATACGAACAAATTCCTCTTATAAGCGAACACAAAGATTCATTTGACAGATTAATTATTGCAACCGCATTTCATGAGAGATTAGCTATTATTACAGTAGATGAGAAATTTAATTTTTACAGTAATACTGTGAAAATTGTTTGGTGAACTATATACTTCTGTCTATCAATGTGATGACTCTATACTTTTATAATGACCCCCTTCTTATACATCACATACAGGATCACAAACCAAATAGTAATAAACGTAAGTGCACCCGCCAATGAAGCATTGTAAGGATCGCTGAACCAAACACCTACCAAATTTTTCTGCATCCAATATTGCGAACTGACGGAGCCTTTGGGCGTATCAATTTTAATAAGCGCCAACGTGCGCGGAATAATGCCCGACAGAAAAAACACCGTAATGGCATTAACACCAAAGGCCACAAAAGGCGTAGTCCAACGCCGATACCCCTGCACATCGATCAGCCAATAACAGGCCGCCAAACTGACCATTGCCCAACCGCCGGCATACAACACAAATGAACTTGTCCAAAGTGATTTGTTGATCGGGAAAACTTCGTTCCACATCAAACCGCCCAAAATGAGCGCATTGCCCGAAAGAAACAACCAAGCTATTCTTTCGGCAATTGATCGTTCTGTACGCAGCCATTGCCCCGTTAAAACCCCCAACAACCCTGTACCAATCGCAGGGATGGTACTGAAAAGCCCTTCCGGGTCCCATACTTTCGCTGATTTCCATAAATGGGCCGTAGTCAATAAGCTACGGTCTATCCATGCACCCAGGTTAGTGGTAGGTTCCAAGTTGGCATAGCCTACACCGGGAACGGGAACTAAGGTCATCAGCAAATAATAAGCAAGGAGCAAAAAAGCGGTAATTCCGATTTGGGCGATGCGCGTTGTTTTGATAAAAATGAGGGAGCAGATCAAATACACAAGCGCAATTCGCTGTAAAACGCCGGGGATTCGGACTGTTTCAAAATTAAATTTTGGATATAGATTCAGGAACAAACCCAAGCCAAACAAAATCGCACTTCTTTTGATGATTTTCAAAACAGACGGTTGTGACTTGCCCATGGCAAACGCAATCGAAACGCCAACGATAAACAAAAAGAAAGGAAAAATAAGATCGGTAGGAGTGCAACCGTTCCAATGAGCGTGGAGTAAAGGTGCATAAACATGGTCCCAATCACCGGGATTATTGACCAAGATCATGGCGGCAACGGTAATCCCACGAAATACGTCCAACGACAGTAAGCGATTTTGCATAGAAAAAGGTACGGGTTTTGCTACGCAAGATAAAATTTTCAGTTGAGATTCCCTCCTACCGGCAGTCCGCTGGGCACATGTTCCGGAATTGTTCGATCAAATTTCTCGTCGTTCAACGTATTCAGAAATTCCACGATCAATGAAATATCTTTGAAATCTACTTTCAGGATTTCTACGATCGGGTCAATTTTTTCTTTATCAACAAGGTGATTACGAATTTTATCGCCGGCCAAATCTTCGTAAAACTCCATTACCTGCTCTAATGTTTTGAGTTTTCCACTGTGCATGTAAGGTGCGGTAAAGCGTAAGTTTCGCAAACTTGGCGTTCTGAACTTGTATTGATTGTCCACTCCCGCATCCGACTGCGGCAACTTTTCGTTATCAGGTACGCCAAGGGCATGGACTTTATAATCCGACAGCATCGGACCATTGTGGCATTTGGCACATCCCGATTTCAAAAATAACTGCATTCCGTCTAGTTCATTGATGGATAACGCATTCCTGTCTCCGCGCATGTATTGGTCAAAACGCGAATTTCCTCCTACCAACGTTCGTTCATAAGCCGCAATGGCGCGGGCCAAATTTTGGCTGTCGATGGCATCAGATTCGGGAAATGCTTCTTGAAAAAGGCGACGATATTCCGCAATTTTCTTTAGACGATTTACCACACTGTCGAGAGCTGCCTTTTCTGAATAGCGATGGCCGCGCATTTCTTCAAATGATTTTATAGGCTCCAACGACTGATTTTCAAGGCTTCTCGCCCGTACATCCCAAAACATTGGTGCATTGGAAGCATTTGCATTACCGGTTAACGTAAGACCATTGAATGCCGTATTAAGAATAGTTTGGGAGTTTCTTTTTACGAACGGAATATCACCGTGAATCCTAAAATCACGTTTGCTGCCGGTACCGCGCCCCGTTACGCCAATGGAAATTTCCAGACTTTCGGCAAAACCGAATTCAGGATGATGGCAGGTAGCACAGGCCACATCTTTATGACCGGATAAGATAGGATCAAAAAACAACAGGCGCCCCAAGGTTATTTTTTCGAGGGACATGGGATTGTCGATAGGGAAAGGCACTTCGGAAGGTAAGGCCGCCAACTTTGTAACATCATCTTTTTCAATACTTTTGGTTTCTTCTTTGGTATTTTCCCGGATGCATCCTGCTACTATCGTACCTACCCAAAAACAAATCATCAAAACCAATACAACAGACCTATGCATTATTATTTTTAGCTATTATCACCTATCAAATACAAGAGTATGATTTGGGCGACAATTTAAAAATGATGTGTATCATTCAACCTGATAAGATACAAATACAACCTTTTTTCCATCCGGCGACCAACACGGAACATTCAATGTACCTTGTCCGCCCACAAAAGCTTCCGTCAGGTCTTTGATTTTTTTAGTCTTAAGATTCAGTAAACGCAATTTTACTTCTTTGCCCAATGGATGTTTGCCTTTTTGATCTTCCAAATAAGCCATATAGACCAACCAATCACCGTCAGGGCTTGGATGCGCAAACCAGTTATCAAATTCATCGTCGGTGAGGCGCTCCTGATCGCTTCCGTCGGGTTTCATGCGAAACAACTGCATTCGTCCGGTCCGGTTTGAGTTAAAATAAATGAATTTGGAATCATGTCCATATTCAGGACCTTCGTCCAATCCCGTCGTGTTGGTCAGGCGAATTTCTTCTCCTCCCGCAGTAGCCAATTTATAAATATCCCATTCGCCGTTGCGCTGAGCTGTGTACAAGATATTTTTTCCGGAACGGCTCACGCTGTGCCAAAAAGAAGGTGCTTTCTCGGTCATCAATTCAGGCGTACCGCCTTCGATGGGGACTTTGAAGATTCGGGAATTATTATTTATCCCGGCACGAACGTCGTTGAAACTGAAAAAAATGCTTTTACCATCGTAACTTATGCCGTGGGCATTGTTGCAACGATTGGCAAAATCCGTATTTATTACACCCAACGATTCTCCTTTGGTTGAAATTTTTTCCAATGACCCTTTGCTGTTAATGACAAAGAATTTACCATCCCGTGCCCAATTGGGTGACTCCAGTAACCAACCGGCGGTTAAAATTACCTGCCTTTTTCCGCTCTTCACGTCTATTACCTCTAAATTACTCTTTATTTTAGTTGGAGCAGGTGTTTGGGCAAAAACAGCCTGAACACTTAAAAAGGCTATCCAAAGGGCATATTTTTTCATATAATTTATGTTAAACGTAGTATATTCTGCTGTTTACAATTCAAATTTCTTACGGAAAATTAACCATTCCGCTGCCAGAAGGTTAGGTACCCAACACAGCCAAGCTACTGTTCTGTACATAGTTGGAAAAGAAATCCCAAACCCAACTGTTCCCAAAGGAAGCCAAATACGTAAGGTAATGGCGGCCATTGTACAAGCATAACTGCGCACCATCCAACGTTTATGGCCATCTAAATCTCCTTGCCGAATGGCTTGATAAGCGCGTAATGTGGTATAAAACCAGGCAATGGCCAAACAAGCAAAACCCGTTTGGGCAACGATTCCTTCATTGGCATACAACGCCGCATAAAAGGCGCAAACGCTTCCTATTAAGATAGCGAATACATAAACTTTACCAAAAAGGCGATGTAAGGGTATATTTTTGGTTCTGAATTTTCGAAGAAACTGAAAAGGCCCTAACGACAAAGCCAATATTCCGCCTATTATATGTCCATAAAAACCGATTCTCCACGGCCATTGCGCAAGTAAATCGGCGGTTTTAGATTGTAATACCAACACATCAGGGCGAAAATTGAGGTATTGTAACGCATACAAACTCACGCCAAAAGCAAAGAAAAAAAGCAAAAATCGAACAAGGAAGAGAGAAAGGGTTTTCATGCTTTGGACTATTTTTCAAATGGTATCTTTTCTGTTGGCAATTGAACGCTTTTCTATGATGCCACACAAAAAACTGATAAGATGTACCATAAAAAATGAGAGGGTTTAAGTAATCAAAGCTACTTAAACTCTCTCATTTTTATACCATTCCGGTTTTAAATTAGGCGCAAAAAAGGTCTGATTTTCTCTATCTCATGGAAATCTCCTGCGATTAACCCCATTTACATTCATATTTCAGGGAAATCAATCCACTTTCATACACTTTAGAATCGATCAGTGTCAGCCACTTCCGCTCTTTCAGACTACTGAAAAGAGGCTTACCTCCGCCTAAAAGAATCGGATGAATGGATAGCCAAATTTCATCCACCAACTCAAGATTCATCAACGTATTGGTGAGTTCGGCGCCGCCAAAAAGCCAGATATCTTTGCCTTTCCGGTTCTTGATTTCCCGTACCTGCGCCTCAATATCTCCGCTGATAAGCGTTTTTTTAGGACTTATTTCGGTCAGTGTATTCGAAAAGATATACTCTTTCATCTTTGGCATCCAACTCTCCTGCCCATCCTCAGCCAAGGCCATTTCGTAGGTTTTTCGTCCCACAAAGACGCTGTCGATACGCGTAAAAAACTCATTCAATCCGTAATCCTGGTCGGTAAAACACC
Organism: Runella sp.; assembly: GCF_965279615.1. NCBI lineage: Bacteria > Pseudomonadati > Bacteroidota > Cytophagia > Cytophagales > Spirosomataceae > Runella > Runella sp. The sequence continues at coordinate 4,060,756 of NZ_OZ257252.1, forward strand.
AGTCGTACTCTCCATTGGGGCCTTCTATGTAGCCGTCTAAACTTACGGCCAGGCCTAAAACAATTTTTCTCATAGTTGTCGGGTTGTTTCTACTTACCTTTTTCGCTTTGTTTTACCGAAAATGATGTTGTGACAGGCTATTTCAATCGCTTCCACAAAAGCCGATTTTTTTACCAGATTAAGATCAACGTGAGTCCAGCCCAATTGTCCCCATTTGTTCGGAACGGGGTAAAAAGAGGAATCTTCGCAATAGACCGTTTGCTGCTCCGGCGTCAGTTTCAATGTCACCCACTTATTTTCAATATTGAACGTAGCAAAAATCTTACCATTGATTTTGTACGCAGGTTTATCAAAATGAGGCACCTCAACCGCATTGGGAACCGAAGACAAAATCTCGTACGCATGTTCTAAATCGACCATATCAGTAACAATAAGCACTTATAATAAAAGGAATCGGTAGAGAATAACCTACTTTAGGCATTAACTTTTACTTCTCCAAGTCTCGAAAATAACGCAGCGTTTGTCCGTAATCCAGCCCCATGACCATGCCTTTTATCATCATTGAAATGCGTTTGGTTTTGGTTTCTATGGTCTTGGCCGACTCGATCCATTTGCTGTAATAGTTTTGGTGGCTGACGGGAAGCTTATTGAAATACGCCAGCGCGATAGGTTCATCCTCCAAACATGCCAACATATCGGCTGACTGCGGCAACGGATCTGTGTCTATCTCAAGCTCTACCTCAATGGATGCTCCTTCTTTTTTACGGATTCCGCGACGCATATCGGCGTTGACCGGAATGATAAAGCTTCCCTCTCCCATTGGGATAAGGGCCGTCAGTTTGATGACATGATCATCTAATTTTCCCTTGACACGGTATGAAGTTCGGACATTGGGATTGAGTTCATTGGCAATATGCGTCGGAATCTCAAAATAGGTCCAACCCGTTTTTTCACCTTTTTTATCAAATTTTTGCAGTAGTGCTTTAAAAGAAACCATTCCTTTTCAGTTGCAGTCAGCTGCCAATTTATCCATTATTTTGTTTATTGCCGCTTTTCACGTTTTACGCTGTACCGATTCAGGGCTGTCATTCTTTATTTTTCCAGCAGCTTTCTCATTTCTTCCATCAGCATTTGCCAGTTGTTTTCGGAATGAGCAACTGCTTCTTCATTTTTCAGATTATCCTGTGTTACTGTCACTTTCGTGCCATCCTCAACTGCTTCAACGATGTATTCAATAGTGGCATAATTTTCAGGAACATCTTCTGTACCGCTGAATGAACTCCAATAATCATACGACAGATATTGCTCAGGCTCAAATTTCAGGACTGTTCCCTTGTCTTCGTAAGCTACGCCATCCCACACGCCCGTAAAACGGATCGGACCACCTTCTTTCCAGTCGGTAATGAGGTTTGTACCAAAAAAATATTCCTTCACAATGGCAGGATCGGTGAGGGCATCCCAAACGGCAGAAACCGGGGTATGAAAGAGAAAGGATGTTTTCAGGGCTAATTCTTTGCTCATGATACGTATTGTTTTTTGGTTCTCAGGCAAAGAAAGTAACTCTCACTGACAACCCTATGTCAGTACCATTCGGGTTTCCTGCTCTTTAATATAATCGTTGAGAAGTTGGTGATTGGCTTTACGAAACAACGTATAGGTATTTTGTAATTTCAGGATACGGGCTACTTTAAAATCGCGGTATTCATTGCGCAGCCAACACCACCCGATCACGTGCCAAGCCATTGAGTAGAAAATCATTCCGATCGGTTCTATTTCACGGATACTTACTTCCCGGTTGGCATTTTGATAGTGAAGTTGCAACGTCGTTTGATTGGTGATCGACGTTTGAATTTCTGCCAAATACTCAAAATTATGATTAGGGCAGGAAGCCGTCGTAAAAACCTTATTTTCAAGATGTTCTACACGTTCTTTCTGTTGATTTTTAAGCACCGATTTTACTTTATTGAGTGCCGAATGATAATGCTTGCTGATGGATTTGTCGGTAAAACGTTCTACAATGGATTCGACCAATACCAGTGCGTTGGCTTCTTCACTGCTGAATAGTACAGGCGGTAAAAAGTAGCCCTGCATCACATAGTAGCCTTTGTTTGGTTCAAATCCAATAGGAATACCTATTTCGTCGAGGGCTTTCAGGTCTCGATAAACGGTGCGAATGCTCATACCAAAGCGCTCGGCCAAGGCCTCGGCAAGGGTATATTTTCGCGATTGCAGCGTAATGGCAATGGCTAATAAACGGTCGATACGGTTCATAGTGAACTGAAAACGGGGTTGCCCGCGCAATAATGAACAGAAAAACTCAAAATGTAAAAGTAAGTGCTTGCGGTATATTCTGAAAAGGCACCTTCTGCTTTACGCCGGACTATTGAAAATTCTTTTTTAAAATTATAAAAAAAATTTGTCTTGGTTGTCCGGTTTCGATTTAGTCGTTCGTCATTCGTACAAATTCAATAAATTCGTTCACAAAAAACACAACTACCATGAACAAGTACATGCTCACTTTCTGGAATGCCGTTCAGTCCGAAGAATTTTTTGCTGATCTGTCGCCCGAAGCAATTCAGGTTGAAATCCAAAAGTGGAACAATTGGATCGGCGGCATTGCCGCCCAAGGCAAAATGATAGCCACCGAGGGGCTTTATCCAACCGGAAAAACGGTATCCGGTTCCAACCACATTATCACAGACGGGCCTTTTACCGAAGGGAAAGAAATCATCGGTGGTTTTATGATTCTCTCTGCCGACAACATAGATGAAGCCATTGCACTTTCTAAAGGATGCCCTATTTATGATTCGGAAGGAAGGGTAGAGATCCGCCAAGTTCAGGTGTTTAATTAAATTTCTTTATGACGGAAGTCAATCGGATGGCGGAGCATCTTTTTCGGCACGAGTCGGGAAAGATGCTTGCCGTACTCACACGTTTGTTCGGATTCTCCAATTACGACACTGCTCGGGATGTGGTACAGGACACGCTGTTGGCCGCCATGCAACATTGGAAGCTAAACGGGATTCCGGAAAATCCAACGGCATGGCTTTATGCTACGGCCAAAAACAAAGTATTTGACCGATTGCGCAGAGAGAAGGTCTTTGAAGAAATAAGCCCCGACATTGTTGATGAACTTCGATCAGAGCAGCAAATGCAACAGCACATTGACCACCTTTTTCTGGAACATGAAATGGAAGACAGCCAACTTCGGATGATGTTTGCCTGTTGTCACCCAAGTTTGCCACCGGAAGCTCAGATCACGCTTATTTTACGCACGCTCTGCGGGCTGAGTATTCCTGAAATTGCCAAAGCTTTTTTATCTAACGACGAAGCCATTAATAAACGCCTTTACCGTGCCAAAGACAAAATACGCACGACCTCCATTGAACTGGAAGTACCTTCAGGAGATGCCCTTCCGGCTCGTTTAGATACCGTTTTGAAGGCTATTTATCTGCTTTTCAATGAAGGCTATAACTCCCAACACTCCGAACAACTCATTAAGCAGGAACTTTGTGAGGAAGCATTGCGATTGGGCAATTTGTTAAGTGAGCACCGCTATACTGCGTTGCCCAAAACAGCCGCTCTCTTATCGCTCATGTATTTTCAATCTTCCCGCTTTGATGCCCGTCAGGACAAAGAAGGAAATATCATTTTATTAGCGCATCAAAATCGCCAACAATGGGATCGAATCAGAATAAACAAAGGTGTTGAGTTCTTAAATAAAGCCTCTTATGGACCTGAAATAAGTGCCTACCACCTGGAGGCAGCCATTGCAAGTTATCATGCACAGGCCGAAAACTTTGAAAGTACCAACTGGCAGGCGATCACGTATCTTTATCGATTGTTGGAACAAATCAATCCGGGCATAACGGTACAATTCAATAAAGCCATTGCCATAGGATTTGCCGAAGGACCTCAAAAAGGAATTAATGCATTGCTTGAGCTTAAAGGATTTGAAAAAAGCCAATACTATCATACTGCTTTAGGCGATTTTTACGCACAATTAAAAGAAAATACAATCGCAAAACAGTACTACGAGGCTGCCATTCAACTCACAGAATCAAAAATTGAATGGCAATTGATTTGGAAAAAAATTGAGAAGCTAACTCATTAGCTTTGTTATATAAAAACGTATCTGCAGAATTTCTTTCTCTTGATCATAATCTCTGAGAGATAACAAAACGGTCGTTCAGTGTAAATGAACGACCGTTGTTTTTGAAGAAAAATCTCCTGTCCTGATAACGAATTATTTCATCAGTGGATATTGTTTTTTGTACTTGTGAGGTGTAACTCCAAAGTATTTTTGAAACGTCTTGCTGAATTTGATCGGCTGCGAATAGCCGACTTTTTCCGAAACATCCATTGCCTTATGTCCTTCTTTCAAAAGTTTGGCAGCATATTTCATTTTTTGATCCATATAGATCTGATAAAACGGTTTTCCATAATATGCCTTGAACCTTGTTTTGAATTTGGATGTGCTCCACCCGATTTCTTGGGCTATATCTTCAATATTTGGAGGAGTATTGATATTTCTCAGTATATATTTTGCATAGACACTCTCGAGTGTTTGACGTGTCTCTCCTGAAACAGTAGTAAAAGCCGGCAGTGAATCTTCCATCTGATATATATACGTTATTGCAGAATCTTCGCCGGTTGGAAGTATGCTAAACGTAATTCGTTGATGAATCAGAAAATCAATTAATAACTTATGATGCACACTCGCAATTTTAATACATATATCAGGTTGCGTCAATGCATCCACTTGCTGTTGGTTTGGAAGGATAATCTTGTTCATAGGTTGGAGGGAAGGCTAATCAACATTATATGTCTATTAATCAACAAAAATGGTGCAAAAAACAAAAAATACGATACTTAAAGGTGACGAACAGCAAGTAAAGAGTATTAGAATCAAATAAATGCTCGTTTGTCACCATATTTTGCATTTTGTCACCTGTTTTTATTTTGTATAATTTATTATATGACTTAATTGCATTGAAGTTCAACACAAAACCTATGCATTTCCTTATTATTGAAGATGATCCTATCTGGCAATTGAAGATTCCGATGATGTTGGAAGAGCTGCCGAATGTTAATCTGGAAATAGTGGAAACTTGTCAGGCTGCCGAATTGGTTCTTGCTCAGTCAACCCCCGATATAGTATTGGCTGATATTTCTTTACCCGATGGGATATCACTTGAATTATTCAAAAAATTCAAACCCGACTATCCTATTTTATTTCTTACGGGATTTGCTCAGGATGAATACCTCCAACAGGCCCTGGCAATTCCAAACACTACTTTTTTGGTCAAGCCTTTTCATCGTCTTACATTATTGGGGGCGATAAAGAATGTTTTAAGAACTGATCCTACTTCGTCTCTTAACTCATCACCGGCGCCGCAACGAGAGGGCATATGGGTAAATGGAAAATACCGCCAAAAGATTTTGCTTCCTTTTAAGGATATCATTTACATAGAAGGTGAGGGAAATTATGTAACCATACATACCGTTGATCGCCATTATGTGCTTAAGAGCTCCCTTCGAAAAATCCTTGCAAACCTTAATAATCACTTTATACAGATACAGAAAAAGTTTATTCTCAATAAGAATTTTATTAACAGAATAGATATTTCGGCCGGGAAAGTAAATGTCAAAGGAAACATATTATCCATTGGTAGAGCTTTCCAAAAAGACTTATTAGAACTGGTTAATAAACAATATCGCTAAAAAAACTGTAGACATATCTTTGCGATATGCGCCGCTCTAGTTGTATTTATTATCAAGTCATAAAAAATTCTCCGCAGTAGCTACTGCGGAGAATTTTTGCTTTGATGCATCTTCTACTCTTAGTATAATTCAACTCAATCACCATAATTGATCAACGGTTGGGCTACCTGTTGTTCCGTTACAACTTCTCCAAATGACATTTCAACCGGTAAGCCGTTGAAAATACCTTCTCCTATTCGCCACTTTTGTTTCGTCAATCGGCCAAGTTCAATTGCGTTGACATAAAGCAGCCATAAAACATTCCGCCAACCCCTCCCTTCTTACCGAAGGGGTTATCACTTATTGCTGCCCTATAGAACAAAGCCAAATCAGCTATTTTAAAACAAATTCAACTCATGAAAACTATTCTCCGTTACATTTTTATCGGCTTAGCCGTGGTAGTTATAGGTATTGGCTGCGTAATGGCCTACGTAAAATTCATTCTGCCCGATGTGGGACCTGCGCCCGAGTTAAGAATCAACGCCACTAAAGCTCAGATTGAGCGTGGACGCTATTTAGCCAACCACGTCAACGTGTGTATGGACTGCCACAGTACCCGTGATTGGACTCGCTATTCAGGCCCTCCCACACCCGGAACGATCGGAAAAGGGGGCGAACGTTTCGGCCGGGAATTGGGCTTGCCGGGTACTTTTTATTCCCGCAACATCACCCCTGCGGGAGTTGGAAACTGGACTGACGGCGAACTGTTTCGTGCGATTACCTCAGGAGTGAATCGCCATGAAAAAGCGCTTTTTCCGCTAATGCCCTATTCAGCTTACGGAAAAATGGATCAGGAAGATGTTAAATCCATTATTGCCTATATCCGCACTATCCAACCTATTCATAACAAAATACCTGATTCAGAGTCCGATTTTCCGATGAACTTCATTGTCAATACAATTCCTCAAAAACCAAATTTTGAAAAGCGTCCGGATACAACTTCTCAAATAGCTTACGGACGTTATTTGGTCAATGCCGCCGGTTGTGCCGATTGCCATACCAAAACAGACAAAGGAGAACCACTACCGGGGATGAATTTTGCGGGAGGTGTGGAATTACCCATACCCGGAGGCGTGATGCGTACTGCCAATCTTACTCCTGACAAAGAAACCGGTCTCGGACTATGGACAAAAGCGGCATTCATTGCCCGTTTCAAAGCATTTGACCCTGCCGGCGGCTACAAACCCCACTCTGTAAAACCCGGCGAGAAACAAACGATCATGCCCTGGACCATGTATTCCGGCATGAGTGAGAACGATCTGGGGGCTATTTATTCATACTTACAAACTTTAAAACCTGTTAAAAACAAAGTCGAAACTTTTACGGCTGTTACTTCTGCAAAGGCACCTATTGCGGCAAAATAGCCCGCCATCAAGTCAATGGCAGTTTCCGTAAATACATCAATATCACTCGTTATCATCTATTTACATTCATGAAATACATACCTATTTTTTGCATACTTCTCTTTTTGGCAGCGTTGATGGCCATGCGCCCTCTTGATGTGCTGACCGATACAGGAGTCACTATCCATAATGTACGTCAAGGTACGTTGGACAATTTGGCAGAGAATCGATTTTTTCTCTTCAACAGTACATCAGCAATGCGTAAAATCGCTAAACACATTCCCGCAAATGCGCAAGCCTCAACAGTCCGAGCATTAGGAAAGTTTGTCCGCACCTATGTGGAATCCGATAATTTTAAAGAAGAATACCGCCAATGGCTTAAGCAAAAATACCCCGTTGACGAAACCTACAATGATGCCGCTATTGCCCAACGCGAACAGGAAGTGGGCGGAATGGATGCAGCCGTTGATCAACACATGGCCTTGATGCAGAAAACTTTTGCTCAACTTGACCCTGCCATGCTACAAATGGGCATAAAAATGCAACTCCAACAACAGGAAGCAGAGCTGAAAAAGTATGAAGGTGAAGAACGTACCCAAAAAGCCCGAGAAATAGCCGAAATCAAGAAGATGCTGGCGGCTACCGAAGGCAAACCTGCGGAGTTCAAAAAGCAGTTTATGGCTTATCAGACCGGACAAACAAAACAACAAAGTGGGGAAAGCGTCAATCAGCAGCAAAAAGATTTGGCATATGCCAAAGAGCGTAATGCTGAGTATAAAAAACAAAAAGCGGTTCTGGACGCCCACAGCGATTTTCGTCCGCTGTTGCGCCAGCGCCTCAAAGACTTTATTACTCTTTGCACTGACGTTGATTTCAATGCCAAACTTATGCCCTCGGGTAGTAAACAGGTATTTGTCAATCCTGTTTATCAAAGTAAACCCGCTGAATGGAAGTTTTTATATCGTTTGGGAAAAGAGCCGGTAACGGCAGCAAAGGCGTTTGCGCAAGAGTGGTTAACAGGTTTAAAATAAATCGAAATTACCGAGAAAAACATTGAAAACAATTTTGAACCATCGGTTTGCCGACCGATGGTTCAAAATTGTTTATTCAGAATATTCCACCGGCTCCAGAAAGCCCATTTTACCTGATTGATAATCCTGAATGGTCTGCATGATTTCAGCTTGGGTGTTCATCACGAAGGGTCCGTAACTTGCAATCGGCTCATTGATAGGCTCTCCGCCTAAGATCAACAACCGGGCACCTTCCGAATCCGTTGAAATTGTTACCCACTCACCTTGTTGGCTGAGTTTGGCAATACTCTTGGCTGCGGCCTTTTCAGTATCGTTTATCAAGACCTCTCCCTGAGCTACGTGAATAGCGACATTGAATCCTTCGGGTAATTGTAATTCAAATTGACTTGCGCCCGACACAACTATTTCTGCCAAAAGCACGGGTGTATACGTGAGCGCAGGACCTTTCAATCCGTTCAATTCGCCCGAAATAACCCGTAATTGAACATTTTCATTGAGCTGAACCGAAGGAATTTGTGCCGAAGTCAATTCCTGATAACGCGGTTTTTCCATTTTATGCGCCCGTGGAAGATTGACCCACAACTGCACAAAATCCAATATGCCGCCTTGGCGCGAGAAATTCGTCTCGTGCTTTTCTTCATGAACCAAACCCGAAGCAGCCGACATCCACTGCACATCCCCCGCAAAAATAACACCTTTATTTCCCGCCGAATCGCGGTGTTGCAGCGCTCCTTCAAAAACGACCGTTACAGTTTCGATGCCGCGGTGAGGGTGTTCGTCTACACCTTTGGGCACTCGCGAAGGTTTGACCTGCATTGGGCCGTGGTGATCGAGCATCAGAAAAGGGCTGAAATCCTGGAACCGTTGGGAAGGAATCATGCTTTGTCCCACAAATCCGTCGCCTACTTGCTGCGGCCGGCCTCCGTATACGTATGAAATGGTTTTGAATGTTTTCATTTTGTGTTGTTCAGTATCTGATTGATATGATTGAGTTCGTCCTGAAAAATACTGTGCGGAGCATTTGGATAAATTTTCTCCGTTACATTGGCTCCTAAGTTTTCGAATACTGCGGTGCTGTCCTGAACACGATGTAAAGGAACGTGCGCGTCAATATCCGAACAGCCCAAAAAGAGGGGAGTGTTTTTAAAATCACCCGAATAGCGCTCCGGTTTGATGGAATCACCAATAACTCCACCGCTCAAAATGAAAACACCACCCAACGGCTGCGCGTTCCGCGCCACAAATTCTGCCGTCAGACACGCTCCCTGCGAAAAACCCAACAGGTAAATTTGTTGAGTATCAAATCCTTCTCGCGTAATGTCGTCCACCAGTTGAGTTAACACCTGCAATCCCGACGATAAGCCGGGTTCATTTTGCAATTCAGGTGCCAAAAAGCTATACGGATACCACGTATTTCCCGTGGCTTGGGGAGCTGCCAACGCAAAATCTTCTACGTCAAGTTCGGCAGCTAAACCCAAAATACTGCGCGCACTCGCACCACGTCCGTGGGTCATGATGAGTACGCGTTTGGCTTGGGCAAGTGGCTGTCCCGCCCAAACGGTGTTTTTTATATTGTGCATGATTAACCTCACCCCTTCCCTCTCCTTATTTAAGGAGAGGGGGAAATGTTATTTAGTGGTTGATGTTATATTTTTGGTAAACGGCTTCCAACGAAATTGGTTGCAGCAATTGCTCGATTTGTCCACGGTTGCGTTCCTGCCAAGGCGGTAATTTGAGCGCTTCACCTAATTTTGCTTTTTCTTCGTCTAATAAAAATCCCGGAGGCGTAGTGGCTACTTCAAATAATACACCACCCGGTTCGCGGAAATAAATCGAATGAAAATACTGACGATCAAGCACATGCGTTGGCATAAATCCAGCTGAAAGTACGGCTTCACGTACTTCCAGTTGCGAACTGTCGGTAGGTGTATCAAAGGCAATATGGTGTACAGTACCGGCACCACTCATGCCCCAACGATTGTTACTGTCCCAAACGATGTCTACAAATTGTCCTTCGCGACCGTCTTTTGGCGCATAGCGACGACGAGCACCGGCTTCGGCAACAAATTCATAATTGAGCGAATTGGCTAATAGAGCTTCGGTTCGTTCGTAACTTGTTTCCCAAATTTCAATGTTCCAAAAACCACGAATTGAGTATTCCAACGGAATATGACCGTACGTGAAGCCCGGACGAACGTCTACATCGTTGGCTACCAATTCCAATCCTAAGCCGTCGGGATCTTCGAAATAAATGAATACTTCGTTGAAACGTTGTTGTGGATTTTTGTACAAAATACCGTATTGATCAAAACGTTTTGTCCAATAATCAATGGCTGCCGTTGGAATTGAGAAAGAAGTAGTTGCGGCCTGCCCTTTGCCATGGCGCCCTTTTTGGCTTCCTTTTCCAAACGGGAAGAAGGTCAAAATACTTCCGGCATTTCCTGTTTCATCACCATAATAAAGGTGATATACGTCGGGGGCATCGAAATTGACCGTTTTTTTGACCAATCTTAATCCTAATAAACCTACGTAAAAATCCACGTTTTGTTGAGGATCGGCAGCAATGGCCGTTACGTGGTGAAGTCCTGTTATCAAATTATTCGTTTCCATTGTCTTATGTAATTTTATGATTAGCGAAAAAGGGTTGCTTTCTAACTCTTTGTTTTCCAACGCCTTTTGTTTTTTATTAACGTTACAAAGGTCAGCTAATAATTAAAGCCGTTCAATGGCGAAAAGCAGGAATGCGTTGCCAAAATCATGGAAAGCGAAAAAGCAGTCGCTCGTGTCCCGCGAGTGACTGCTATCAACAGGCCTCCGGCCTGAGTAGAATAACAAATTATGGCCTGAGGCCTCAAAATAGTCATCACTCGCGAGACGCGAGCGACTGCGGGAGGATTCTTAAATCCGACAATGAGGTTTCTCAAAACCGAATGACACCGTATTCACTATCTTTTTATAACGATTTCTCCAAGTTATTGCTTTTTATATTTTCATTTATTTAATTTACGTAATTAATTACGTAAATATTTAATATCATGGATTTTTATCGCACATTAGGCTACGTTGCCCTGGGAAGTTATATGCGGCGGCTCGGCGAGATCAGCCAACAGGCATCAGCGCAGGTATATCAAATGTACGGGATGGATTTTGAGGTAAAGTGGTTTCCGGTTTTTTTGTCTGTAGCCCAAAATGAAGCGGAAACGGTCTCTAAAATTGCCGAATACATTGGGCAATCGCACGTAGGTGTTAGTTTAATGGTCAAGGAAATGACGAAAGCAGGTTTTTTCGAAACGCAAAAGGGTCTTATTGATAAACGCGAAACCACCGTTCGATTGACCGAAAAAGGACACCAAATGCATCAGCGCATGAACGAACTGCTTGAAGATCTGGAAGATACCATGAATGAAGTGAAAAATGAATGCGAAACTGACGTGCTTCGTGCTTTGATGGAATACGAACAAGTCATTTTGCGTAAAGGTTTACCCGAACGCATCAAAAGCCGCCTGAAGATTCGTGAACGAAATAAAGTAAAGATCATTCCTTTTGATTCCGAAAACGCCGCTCATCGTGAGAGCTTCAAACGCATCAATTATGAATGGATCGAGCGCTATTTTAAAGTCGAGCCGCTCGACATAGAATCGCTCGAAAATCCTGAAAAATTTTACATCAACAAAGGCGGATTGGTTTTATTGGCCGAATACCAAGACAAAATCGTGGGCACCTCGGCGCTTAAACCTATGGCCGACGATAGCATGGAGCTTTCCAAAATGGGCGTCGACAATAGCGCTAAAGGCTTGGGAATCGGCGAATTATTGGGGAAATCAATCATTGAAGAAGCCCGCAAAATGGGGCTGAAACGATTGTATTTGGAAACAAATTCACGGCTGTTGCCTGCGCTCAATCTTTACCAAAAACTCGGTTTTAAAACCGTAAAAGATTTCAGTTCTCCCTATTCGCGCGCCGATGTGGCAATGGAGATGCTTCTTTAAATCCCAACGTTCTCCATTTGCCGACAATCCGCTTTCCGTTTACAATTGAATATCAGGCAACCCCGCTTCAATAACGGCGCGGTTGTACTCTTTATCTTCCGGCAACATCAGGTGCATCCCGAGTTCTTCAATAGACTCATCGACGTCAAATCCCGGCCCGGCGGTAGCTACTTCAAACAGTTGATGCGAAGGCAATCGAAAATAAATGGAGCGAAAATATTTACGGTCTTTGACTTCGGTCACTTCAATTCCCAATTCATCCGCCAAGCGATGGCGCAACGCCAATTGCGCTGCTTCGTCGGCAATTTTCCACGCTACATGGTGTACCGTGCCTATGCCGTTTTTGCCGCGAGGTGTATCTGCGTCGGCCCGTAACAATTCCAGTTTGTTGCCCGATTGACCGCCTTTTACTTCCAAACGTATTCTATTTTCTTCCTGCGCTACTTCTTCCATGTTCATTTCAGCGACCAAAAACTGCCTGACAGCTTCCCAAGTATTCTGCGCTATCCACAACGTAACGTGGTGAATGCCGCGAATGGCTACTTCATTGCTGATTTCATCCGTAACAAAGGGAGTTCGGGTATCAGTATCGTCCGTAATTAATTCAATTTGTAAGTCAGCAGGATCACGAAACCATACCACCTGTTGGCCGAAACGTTGCGAAACAACTACTGTAATTCCCACATTTTCTAATCTGTTTTTCCAAAATTCCAATGATATAGCAGGAATCGAAAAAGCAGTGGCGCTGATCATGCCCGTTCCTTCCGTACCTTTTCTTACCCCTTGATCCTGATAAGGAAACGTCGTAAAAATGGTGCCGGGCGTGCCTTTTTTATCACCGTAGTATAAATGATAGACGGAGTTGTTATCAAAATTAACCGTCTTTTTGACCAAACGAAGCCCTAAAAGCTTGGTGTAAAAATCGTAATCCGCCTGTGCTTCGTTGACCGTTGCGGTCACGTGGTGAACTCCTTGAATGACGGTATTTGTTTTCATGCATGGATAAGGTTTAGATGATCGCAAAGTTGGGCCTTAATCCTGCGCCTTTCAATGGCAAAAACGGGGAAGTTGTTGGCGTTTTTACGGTTCTGCGTTTTCTCGAAACTCACTGAACGCAATTCCTTCGCTTTTTTTGAAAAACCTACTGAAGTGGGCAATGTCATCATAGCCCAATTGATAGGCGATTTCCTTCGCACTGAGTTCTGAATAACGGGCCAACCGTTTTGCTTCCAACACCAGCCGGTTCTGAATAAACTCTTTGGCCGACGTACCCGTTTCACTCTTAATAACGTCGTTGAGGTGATTGGCCGTCAGATGCTGACGATCAGCATATTCGTTGACTTTGTGAAACTTATGAAAAAACTGTTCTACGTCGTTCTTGAAATGTTTTACAATTTCCGCCTGACGATTGTCCCACCCTCTGTTCAATACTTTTTGGGCAGATTTGAACCGTTTGCATTGAAGTAAAAACAGTTTCAGCCATGCGCCAACGGCTTCCCATTTCTGCGGAAGCTCCGACTGCGTTTCTTCCGCAATTCCTTTAACCAACGGCAACAGTATGCTCATTTCGTCTGAGGTGAACGTAAGCGGCAAAGCCTCATCACAGTTAAAAAACAAGTCCATATCGGACAGTTGAGAGGGCGAAAAACTGTATTGCTGCAAAAAATCGGGGCGGAATAGAATCACATGGCCGCGCGGATGAGGCTGTGTTAGCGTCAAATGATGAATTTGTTCGGGCGACACAAAATAGGCGGTATTATCCCGTAATGGATATTCGATAAAATCAATCTGATGGGTTCCTTCGGCTGCTTCAACGAGGATCACCGTAAAATGATCGTGCCGATGAGGCAGATCGGGTAGGTGTGTGCGCCGTACTTCCACCTCTGCCATAGTGCGATACGCAAACGGAGTGGGAAGATGCGCCAGTCGAATGTGGGTTTCGGCTTTTTGCATGGTGGGAATCAAAAAAATACGGCATGACTCGCGCCATGCCGTTATTATCCATTAAACATCGTCTGAATCATAAATGACTACCTTTTCCCACAAATGTGCGCAGTCTTTCACAAATGTATGATGTACAGGATGATCCTGATAAATATCCTGATCCGCTTTGGTTTCAAAAAGCATTAACCACGAAATTGAATACGAACGGTCGATCACAGCGCGGTATGTATCAGCCACTTTACCGATGTGAGCCAATTTTACAACTTCAATCGAAGTAAGTGTTTGCAAACCCGCCACAAGCGCGTCGCGGTCGGCACTGCTATCGGGATTATTTAAATAAAAAAATACATGATGTACAAACATGGTTCCGGAAGGGGTTTTTTATAATGAGAAGTAGTTCTACCCAAAATCTAATCCTCCAAAAATACCTAAAAGTTTGTCACCATGCCCATTTCAGCCCAAAACGTTCGTAATTTTTAAAAATAACGTGCGGACTTAGCAGAGGCATTTTGGCAATGATCGCATGTGCAGCAATGAGTTGGTCGTATTGGTCATCGTGTACCATTTTGCGCATTTTGCTTCCATTCTCATTTCGTTCGGGCATTTTCATCTCAGCCGTAACAATCGGCAATTCTGTATACAATGAGTATGCTTCGAGCGGAAGGGGTACAATTTGCAATTGCCAATGATGGATAATTTGTTCAAAGAAAGTATCCAATGAAGTTTCCAGTTGATAATAACCGCGCTGAATCCAATTTGCCCATTCCAACACCGTAGCCGAACTGATGCAACCGCCCTCTTCACACTCATTAATGAGGCGCAGGGCATTGTGCGATAAGCGATTTGGATTACGTATCAATAGATCCAACGTGGAAGTATCCAACATAATTTGTTTAGGAAGTTTACGGTACGGAAACTCAACCGCCGGCACCGCCGCGCCAAAAGGAGAATAATCCACAATTTCATGCGTCCATAGAACGGCATTTTTGGGGTGAGAAGACTTATTTTTGCTTCGTTTAGGGGTAGTGGGAATGTGTACTGAATCTTCCATTTTTGAGGAGTAATGAGATAAATCGGTTTTGACTTCAAAAGTACAAAATATTTTTACTAATAATAAACATAAACACAACAACTCAAAAAGCCTTTTAAAACAAAAAAGGGCGAGAATCTCGCCCTTCTTCTTACGCTGCTTCTGATAGGTAGACAGGAATTCTAAGATGATGGTAGGCTTTTTCAGTGGCCTCTCTTCCACGAGCTGTTCGTTTGATATACCCTTCCTGAATCAGAAAAGGCTCATACATTTCTTCGATGGTCTCGGCCTCTTCACCGCAGGCCGTTGCAATGGTCGAAATGCCAACCGGGCCGCCTTTGAATTTTTCAATAATGGTCGTTAAAATACGATTATCCATGTCGTCAAGACCGTTCGCATCTACTTCCAACGCCTTCAACGCGCGACGGGTAATATCCATCGTAATGGTGCCATTGCCCAATATCTGTGCAAAGTCACGCGTGCGGCGCAACAGGTTGTTAGCGATGCGCGGGGTACCTCTGCTCCGGCTGGCCAATTCCAACGCCGCTTCGGGTTCAATGGGCGTGCCCAGCAAGCCGGAAGACCGCTGTATGATCGTACAGAGCAATTCAGCGTCGTAATACTCCAGACGGGCGTTTATACCAAAACGAGCGCGTAGCGGGGCTGTTAAGAGGCCTGCACGCGTAGTAGCGCCTACTAACGTGAACGGACTGAGCTGAATTTGGAGTGAACGCGCATTGGGACCGTTATCGAGCAATATGTCGATCTTAAAATCCTCCATTGCCGAATACAGATATTCTTCCACAATGGGGTTTAGCCGATGGATCTCGTCAATGAACAATACATCATTCGGTTGCAGATTCGTGAGCAAACCTGCCAAGTCGCTGGGCTTATCAAGCACCGGTCCTGTGGTGGTTTTGATGCCCGCCCCCATTTCGTTGGCCAAGATGTGAGAGAGTGTTGTTTTCCCCAATCCCGGAGGCCCGTGGAGGAGCGTGTGGTCGAGCGGTTCGGTGCGCTGACGAGCCGCTTCGACAAACACTTTCAGGTTGTTCAGGATTTTGTCCTGACCCGTAAAATCGCCGAAACTCAATGGCCTCAAAGCACGCTCAACCTCGCGATCGGTTTCAAGAGGAGTGTTTTTTCTGACAATGTTTGTGTCCATGCTTTTTTTTAACAAAAATAGTAAAAATAAAAATACTAATTGTATCTATATTCTTTATTAATTGTAAAATATTTTTTTGTATTTAATATTTATATATTGTACATTTGTTACTCAAAAACACTCAATCTTTTTTATCACTATGGAATCGACTCATAGCTCCAACATCTCCACTGCTCATGATGCATTAGAGATAAAATCGTATCAGGAAATAATCATAGATTCGGAAACGGGCGAAGAAGTGGTGGCCGACAAATATTTATACTTGCCCGGTCGTCCGCGCGAGTATCGTTTCAACGGTCAAAACGGTCAGTTCAACCTATACGGAGAACGTGTATTGATAGACGACAGAGGTAAAACGTTGGCCTCTTTCACGTTTCAGCCCATCGCGTACCGGTTTTTTGAAGACGTCCTTTTTGGCCGGACCGAAAAAGAAATGTGGGCCGAGTTATTTTTCATAGACAGTCAGCAATGTGTATCCTCAATCATGTTCAACAACACCTCAGTGAGTGAGTTGTTTCGTTTGATGGAGCCTTTGCACTACGAAAAGCTCTCTTTGTGCGATGTTACCCTGACGGCCCGGCCCGAACGCGTAACCAGCAAAGGTGACCCGACCAAGACTTGGTACATTACTCGTTTTTCGTATGAAGTAAGCCAATCAGAAAAAGTAAAAGAATACCGCGATTACATAAGAGACCACGCGGTCTATCGCGCCGAAACGCTTACTCCGGTAGCTGAGCACAAGGTAGTGTCACGCTCCTTTGCCCGTTTGCTTGAATCTGAAGAAATCATGCCTTTGGGATCTGTAGCACAATCTCAGGCAGCTTAAAAACATAGAGTTAGGGTAGTAAGTCACCTTTCGGGCCCTGCCTAAAAGGTTGACTGGTAAAATCAACGTCAAGCTTCTTTACCCCGTTTGACCGGCAGTTGTGGCAGTGCGCAGCGTTTTTTGCGCACTCCGCAGCTGTGATTTAACTCAAAACTGTGATCTGTTAACCTTAAAAATTTTCAATCCATGTCACAACGTGATTTTGCCATGATGAGTATCAAGCGGGATGTAGCCCGTCACGGCCGTATTACGACAGAAAGCGTGCGTCTTTTTAAGGAGGCACGTCTGACGCGCCACGAGCTGAAAGAAGCTGCTTTGAGAGGTTTGGAGATGTTTGAACAATGGAAAAATCGATGATAAATACAGCAGTTCTTACCCCCCAAATTTCTGATGAAGAATACCGCCGAATCAAGGCGGTATCCAATTCCGATCTGAGTCGCCTGCGTGACGAACTTTTTGCCCGTACCCGCCCTCTCAATACCAAAGCCCTTCAAATGGGCTCTGCGTTGCACCAATCGGTGTTGGAACCGCATCTTGAAAAGAATTGGAGCGATCAGGTTGATGTTGATATTGTTGAAAGCATCAGAGACAACCTTTATCATTTTGCTCCTTTTCAGACATTACTCCAACAGGCTGATTGTGAGGTAGTACGCGTGTGGGAAGATGATATGACCGGCGTGCTGTGCAAGGGAAAACTGGACATGGTGTGTTCGCAGGGAATTTTGGCGGACATAAAAACGACTTCCTGCGATTCATCGGAAGCTTTCCGACGCATATGCCGCACCTATGATTATGACCGACAAGTAGCCTTCTATTGGGATAGTTTCAGAAATGAAACAACTCTCCCTAAAAAATTCGTACTGTTTGGGATTCAAAAGAATTTTCCTTACCAAATATATACCTACGAGCTTTTGCCCGACGACGATTTTGTAAAGCGTGGACGTAATAAGTATCAATCTTTATTAAAAACCTGGAAAAGCAACCATGATGATAAAACTCAAAGGAGAAAGTGGATTGTTCTGGATTAATCCGGAAGCCATTGAAGTAGTGAAGGTCGAAAGCGATTGGAGCACCGTTACTACCCCCCGACAAACCCTGACCGTTCGCACTAATGACAACGCTGAAGCATTGGCTACGCTGTTGCAGTGCGATAACTTAGAAGCCCTGTTGGCCGACTGCGTCTTTATGAGAGAATGGGAACCACCTTTTTGATGAGGAGTTATTTGTAAAGTGCTAAGAGTCAGGAATCAAATTTCTAAAACTCTTTAGCCAATACCCCTTAAGTGCGTCAGCACATAACCGACACTAATTGTACATCCCTTATGAAGCAGGAACAGAGATTGGGTTTGAGCGTGTCTGCTGGATGACTTCGCGCAGAATGAGGATTTGGTCTTTGAGGAGTAGGATAGTCTGCTCGCGTTCGTCCAAAAGCCGCTCCAGCCCTTTTCTTTGTTCTTCAAGTACCAGTATTTTATTGTCATTATGGGCAACCTGAGTGGTTATTTGCGTAGAAGCTTCAATACTTGTCGTTCCATTTCCCCCTTTTACCGAAATTGAATTGATGATTCTGACAGGATCTCCGGCACCACGCAACAACCACTCAGCACTTACATCTTCAAACTTGGTCAGAATGGTTTCCAATGTATCATAGCTGGGCCGCACTTTACCTCGCAAAATCGTATAAAGCTTTGCCGGTTTATCAAAGCCCAATTCTTTACTAAAACCATAAGGTGTCATTTTCTTAGATTCAATGAGATAGGCCAAACGGTTAAAAATGGTTTTAGTATCCTGCGATTCCATCGTTTTTTTCGGGGTTTTGAGATGCTTACTGATTAATTTCTCTCAAAAGTAAGAAGAAGAGTTCCGAATAGGCAAGAAAACGTCAATATTTATTTTCTATTGCTTTCTTTTTTTGGTAAAACTATGAAAGATATAATGAATAGTACCGTAGCTGTAGAGTTCAAGATCCTTGCCTGTTTGGGAGCCTGCAGCAATCAGGAAGACGACTTAAAAAATGAAGCATTAAGAGACCTGTTTCATGCTCTTTCGCAAACTGTCGGATTCAAAGAAGCGCTGACCGCTCCCTCATTGTCAAAGATCACGGCCCTGAGAGGACAGGCTTTTACCGAGAAATTATTGGGAGCAATTATACTTCATTGTTGGCCAAAATCCATCGCCAAAATTTCGTGGTTTGAGAAGCAATTATTTGTGCGCTATCTGGTCAAATGTTATTCGACTGAAAGCGCCAAAGATGTGTTGTTGGCGGGCACGTATGCCGGGCATTACAAAGTGCGTAAAAGCTCAACAGCCGGTTACCTGATCGAGCTGTTCAAAGAATACATGAATGCCCGTGCGGGTTATATTGAACGCTACTACGAACGTAAAAAGCGCAAATACAACCACGAATTGGAAGAAAACGTACAAACGATCATAAAGCAGTACCCTACCCTTCAACCGATCGTAGAAAATTTCATTGAAACACATTCGTCAAAACCGAAAGTATAGAACCGAGAATAAGGAAAACTGAAAAATAATAAACCGAGAAACTGAAAAATGTAAAAGTGTGAGAAAATCAGCTCTATAAGCAATATTGGCCGTTTCAATCGTATAGGCTTTTAAATTTCCCTTTTGCGGTTTATCATTTTACGGTTTTACATTTTTCAGTTTTACATTTTTCGGTTCACCCTTTTTACTTTCCTAAGCCGTTTGATACGCTTTTCCTTCATTTATTTCCAGTACAGACACTTTGGCTCCTTCAAAAATAGCGTCGTATTGCTCTAAAAACGCCATAGCTTCACGCAGAAGCATTATTTCTTTCGAGTGAACTTCCAGTACTGTTCTTAGATTTTCGTTCAACCCGTAAAGCCGCAGGAGGCTTTTTATGGTTTTTGCTTCTGTCGCAAACAACTTATCTGCCATTTCAAAGAAATCTGCGGTCCTCATCCCTTCACTTCTGACATCGGCAGTATTCATCAATCCCTGCCATTCGCTTTTCAGGGTATTCAATTCACCAAATGCGCTATGATAGGTGGTTTGGTGAGAAGTTATTTGTAAATAGTATCGTTCTGTCTCTTCTTTCCATTCCCAAAAGAATTTTTGAAAGAATTCGCCGTTGCTGTGCATAGATGCCCACTCGGCGATTCGAAATTGTAAGCGATTTAAATGAATCAAATCGCTTACCTGAACGGGGGATGTTTCGATGAATGCTTTCATGACTTTTTTAATTTCTTCTACAAAGGGGCTTCTACGCCACGTTATCCGATCCTTTCCGCCACTTCCCTGTCAATGCCTTTCAATTCTCTCTGAGCGGCCTGCAGGTTGCATCTCAGCTCAATTATGCGGCGCTCCCAATATAGCCGATGCGCTTTTTCGTTGAGCTGCTCAACATCCGCCTTTCAGCAGCTATGCTACGGGATAATAATACGGCAAATCCAGTAATCTGATGGCTTCTTTTTCGGCACTTTCAAACTCCGCTGCCGGGCAGGGAACGCATTTGAGTTGCTCGATAATCGTGGGCGAAATTCGCCGTCTTTCAATGATAGGGTTGAAATCGTACAGGCTTATTACTTTTACTTCATACTCGCTTAACAGCTTGAAAAACTGACCTCCACCTTTGCTTTTAAAGTACTCCGACTGTTTTTCCATTGAAAAAAATTGTTGTGTTATAGTGGTTGAAAATGAGTATAAATATAATAAATAAATGTTGAATATAAAAGCAAATAGTTGCTTACGAAACTGTCATTTTTTTTCAAAAAAAAAGCTCAAAAACAGGCCGTTTTTAAGCTTTATAACTCCCTGAAAAACAGCATAATACACCGCGATAAAGAAGAGATAGCCGGAATAGTTGCAGGCTTACTGTTTTTTGGACAAAAAAAAGAGCCGGGGGACAGTATCCCCCGGCTCTCACCCATTCCTAAACCCTTTACCTTATGAAAAATCTACTACACTATTTTTTGATGGGAATCGTGTTTGGTGGCTCGTTATACCCACGATTCTTACTCATATTCTTGCTCTTTGAGGATCTGATGCTCTCACTTTCCGATGTATGAGGAACGTCAGATTTGATTTTACTGTCTTCCGGTGTTTTTTCTACGGTAGGCGCATCTGAAAAAAGCGCTTCTGTCGAATTTTCTGTATTACCGGACACCATTTTTGAATTATCCGCGATTATTTCGTCTCCTTCAACTGACTTTTTCATGGCTATTGTCGTCTAATCGCTGGTATATTTTTCGGCTTCTTCCGCCTTTTTCTTTTGCTCTTTGTACAACTTGATATCTACCTTTTTGGGGTCTACTTCTGTTGTTTTTGGGGCAGTGTCGGCCTCTTTTTTTTGGACTTCACCCGTTTTTGGGTTCTTATCAAAATCCTGAGGAGTTACAATATTTTCTGCCATAGCACTCTTATTTTCAACCACTTAACTTTTAATTCTTTTTGCTCAGATTTTTCTCGGCAGCTTCGTTTTTGGCCTGCTGTTTCAGCGCTTGATTGGCCACAATAGCCACCTCAACACGCTGATTCTGACGTCGTCCGTCTTCGGTGCCGTTAGACATCTTAGGAGTCTGTTCGCCAAATCCTTGAGTCACAATTCTTAATTGCGGTACTCCGTGCGCCTGCAAAAAATCGGCAAAAGCTTCCGCTCGTTTTTCCGAGAGCACCTGATTCTTTTTGGCGTCTCCTTCTCCGTCTGTATGTCCGGCCACCAAAATTTCGGTGTCTTTATACGTCATTAGCGTTTCGGCCAACTTTTTCATTTGAGGCTGAGGATCATTGGAGAGAATATAGGTATCATTTCCGAACAAAACTGCTGAGTTCATCGTGATTTTTATTCCCTCCCCAATTCGCTCTACTTTAGCAATCCAATTCAGGTCTTCGCTCAATTTGACGGATTGCTTTTCCATGTATTGTTCAATAATGGAACCGGCTGCTCCGCCAACTGTTGAGGCGACTATTGCATAATTAGCCGGATTTTTAGATCTGCTAATTGACTGCTTTGGTGTCGAGGCAGTGCCGGTCCCCGATTTTTTTGTCTGTGGTGTGGATGAACAGTCGGAAAGCCCGGTGATCAACAGTATGCTTGCTGCAAAAATTGTCAGGCCTTTGGCTGATCTATTTATTTGTATTGTTTTCATGGCTGCAGAACTATTTCAAAAAAGAGCGCAGCATCCAAGCCATTTTTTCATGTTGGGCCAAAACTCCCGTCATAAAATCGGTTGTTACAGGATCGCTGTACTTATCCGTTTTCTCAATGTGATTCCGCAAATGTTTACAAAGCTCCTCATGATCGTGCAATAATTGCTTGATCTGTTGGTCTTGTTGGTGGTGATATGGCCCCTCTTCCAAACGAGTGATCGACAGAAACTCTTTCATTGTTCCTACAGCCCGTTCACCCAATTGGGTAACACGCTCCGCTATTTCGTCGATCAATTCGGTGAGAATTTCGTATTGAGCCTCATAAAACTTATGCAATTCCATAAAACTGGAGCTTCTTATATTCCAGTGGTAATTGCGGGTTTTGATCAATAGTACGTGCTCATCAGCAAGGGTTTTGTGCAACATATCGACGATCTTGTCGGTTTGCACTTCGGGGATTCCAATATCTGCTTGCATGATAGTGTGCTTTAATAATTACTTAATTAACTAATAATGGTGCTTGAAAATAATGAGAACAAGGGGTAATGGATGACCTTTTCTATTTTTACAAAGCTTGTTGCTAAAAAGCCGTGCCGGTCATTAGTATTTTCGGAAATTACTTTTTGTTTTTATAACAAAATAATTATCCGGGTCATTTGAGCCGATGGGCGTTCATTTTGACCTTCCGGAAAAAATCATCTCGCCCCTGTTGGTTGAATCTTCCCGCAGGGTCTGTCCCGTCTGTAGTAGGAGTATGCGATAGATACAACATCCCAACTGAAGTGGCCAAGCCTACCAGGCCGGTAACTGTTAATAACAAAGCGATTTCCATAACATTGAGTAAGTTAAGATTTTACGATGTTGTATCTACGCATCAACTATTAGTTATACCGTACCGCGGCGAATAAATCCGATCAATAATGAAATGATTGCCAGTACTAATAAGATGTGGATAAGTCCACCTGCGCTGTAAGCAAAAGCTCCGATGAGCCAACCGATAATCAGGATTACAGCGATGATATATAGTAAGGAACGCATGGCTTTAAAGATTAAGAGATTATAATTCATTTGACGATTATAATTCTTCAAATACTTGTGCCACAGCCCGGAACGCGGTATTTATGTAGAAAATCAACCTGTATGTATCCTATTTTGGGGAACATTTTCCCCATAGGTTCATCAAACAATATTGTGGAATAGTTGTTGACTTTATACTATTGACATAACTACACTTATGGTTTCTTTTATCAAGAAGTACGGCTCGCTTTTGAAAGCAGCTTTCGAAGAATTTTCAAATGATAACGCCATAAAGCTCAGCGCATCCTTATCTTATTACACGTTGTTTTCGTTGGCACCTATGCTGTTGGTTTTTATGTCGATAGTTGGGCTATTTTATGGCAGAGAAGCGGTAGAAGGTGAGTTGTACGGCCAACTGGATTGGCTTATCGGTGCGCAGGCAGCCAAAGAAGTTCAGGAGTTGATACGCAACGCCGAGTTGTCGGGAAAATCGGGTATTGCAGCCGTCATCGGTGTAATTACATTGTTGCTTGGCGCAACGGGGGTTTTTGCCGAAATTCAGGATTCTATCAACCAAATATGGTCCATTAAGCCAAAACCCCGAAGCGGAATTCTGAAATACCTCATCAACCGCCTTATTTCGTTTTCGCTGATTGTTTCATTGGGTTTTTTATTTATTGTTTCGCTTCTGCTCAATGCGCTGATCATGGTTTTCAACGAACCTTTCAAAGCACTGTTTTCAGAAGCTACCGTTTATATTTTTTGGATACTGAATGCTGCTGTTATATGGATCATTATGACGGTGTTATTTGCGGTGATATTCAGCATTTTACCCGACGGAAAAGTAAAAGCGAAAGATGCCTTTATCGGAGCGGGAGTTACGGCGGTTCTTTTTATGATCGGTAAATATGTTATTGGATTATACCTGGGGCAATCAGACATTGGAGGAGCATACGGCGCCGCCGGATCGGTAGTCATCATTTTATTGTGGGTCTATTATTCGTCGGTCATTCTCTATTTCGGCGCAGAATTTACTAAAGTCTATGCGCTTAATTTTGGCGGCGGAATTCGCCCCGGATCTTATGCTGTACGGTTTCAAAAGAGTGAAATTGTGGTAAAAAATCCCTAACGAGCTATATATATAATCAGTCACTTAACTTTAAATTCTATGAAAACGTTTTTGAATAAATCAGCAGTCAAGGCCTATCAGGTGCTGAATTGGGTCTTCTTTTTGGCAATGGTCTTTGTTAACTATTTGGCGAATGCGTTGCCTATTAATGATAAAACGACGGGTCAACTCTCCGATCAGTATCCGAATTTATTTGTTCCCGCTCCGATCACTTTCGCGATCTGGGGCGTGATCTATCTGCTGTTGTTGGTGTTTTGTGTTAAACAAAGTAAGTCACTCTTCAGCAGTCAAGCCGATGCTGCCACGGCCGAAACGGTTTCGGTGGTAGGCCCGCGTTTTATCATCACCTGTATTCTGAACATGGTTTGGATCTTTGCCTGGCATTATGAGTACGTTGTATTCTCGGTTTTTATTATTTCGCTGTTTCTCATACAGTTGATAAACCTCAATGCTCGCCTCGATACGCTTACTCCTTTCTTAGCCAAAAACTCACGTTTTTCCATTAAAGCACCGTTTGGGGTTTATTTAGGCTGGTTATGTATCGCAACGATTGCCAATGTTACGGCCTTATTAGTCTACTCAAATTGGAACGGCTGGGGGCAGGGGGAAGTATTTTGGGCATCAGTGATGGTTATTGTTGGTGCCGTAATCAGTAGTTATGCTTTACTCAAGCTTAAGAATGCGTACATTGGCTTGGCCGTTATTTGGGCACTTATCGGAGTGATTATGGCTCGGTTAGATGCTGAAGTTTACCAACGTTTTGTGGTTTGGTCAACGGTATTCGGGATTTTACTTGTAAGTATAGCGGTTATTGCTGAAACAACGGGTTCATTGTTCAGAACCGGAAAAGTGAAGGTAGTGGGCACAACGCACACTCCTACGCATACCACTGTCATTTCTCACTAAAATCGCTTGATTTTACGCATATTAATCCTTGATGATCAACGCTTAGCCTATCATAAAACGTACAACGGGCTGTTCATATGAACAGCCCGTTGTCTTTGGAAACAGTGTGCCGGGTTGCTCACAACCCGGCACACTGTTTATTTTTCAGCTTTCCTGAACCATTTGCACTTCACCCAACGGAAACGTCACGGTGAAAGTTGTGCCTTTTCCTTCTTCCGATTCTACCTCAACCGTGGCACGATGTGATTGCAAAATGGTCAGTGTAGCGGCCAAACCAAGCCCCAAACCGTTTGATTTAGAAGTAAAATAGGGTTCAAAAAGGCGGTTAATATTTTCCGGGCTTATTCCTGAACCATTGTCCTGCACTTTCACATAACAGGAATTTCCTGCAATATGCGTCGACAGCGTAAGTTCTCCTTTGCCCTCTTCCATCGCTTCAATCGCGTTGATGATCAGATTAAGCAATGCTATTTTTATCTTTGGCTCATCCAACAGCAACAGGCAGTCTTCGCCGTATTTTTTGTTGAGCGTAATTTTCTTTAAGCTCAAACGGTCAATAGCCTCACTAAGAGTTTGCTCCAACAGATCATGGATGGAAATCCGCTTCAATACGGCTTCCTGCGGTTTAAAAGAATTGAGAAGTTCGGTAATTAAAACATTAATACGCTTGCCGTTTCGACGGATAATATCCGCAAACAGGCGTTGATCATCGTCCTGCAGATCGGCTTCCAACTGATCTAAAGACAAGTGAATATTGGTGAGCGGATTGCGAACTTCGTGGGCAAGTGTTCGCACAAGCCGCGCGGTTGAAGCTGATTTTTCGGCTAACAATTTATCACGCTCTACTTTTTTTCTCGCCGTAATATCCTGAATAACAAGCAAATAATACACTTTCCCTTCGCTATCATTCTGTTTGCTGGCATGAAGCGAGCACAGCACTCTTTCGCCGCTTTTTCGTACCAACCACACTTCCAAATTCTCTACCAGGCCTTTTTCTTCCAAGGCATGGACATACATAGAATGCTGCGCCGGAATCGCAAAAAGATCCTGCGACTGTGTTTGCAAAATTTCAGCTTCATCGTATCCCAGAAGATCGAGCGCGGTATCATTGTAATAAAAGATAAGTCCTTTGGGCCATTTGAGCAAAACGGCGTCTTTCAACTGGCCAAAAATTCCGCGCAGCCGCGTTTCACTTTCGCGAAGGCGCTGCAAAACGGCAGAACGCTCAAGCGCATAACGAATGCAACGATCCAGTTTTTCGGGATCCAATTCGCTTTTTACGAGGTAATCCATAGCTCCCAACCGCATGGCTTCTACATCCACCTGTTGGTCGCCTTTGCCCGTTAGAAGTACGATGGGGCAGCTTACTCCGCTCTGAATGGCCGCTTTTAAAAGATCAATACCTGTTTTGGCGCCGAGCAGAAAATCGAAGAAGCACAGATCAAATTTGGCATGCGTCAGTTGATCGATCCCTTCCGTAAAAGAACTGGCCCACGTAATGACAAACTTTTTGTTTCGAATATCTTTGAGGTAATCTGACGTAAGGAAAAAATCATCTTCATCATCATCTACAATGAGTAGTCTAATGGTGTCTTTCTGCATTATTCCGAGGAGTTGGGAAGTTGAACAATATCAAACCAATAATGCCCGACCGTACGGGCTACTTCTATGAAATCCGCAAAAGATACGGGCTTGGTAATGAAGCAATTAACCCCTAGATCATAGGTCTGCAAAACGTCTTGCTCAGCCTTTGAAGTAGTGAGTACCACTACCGGGATAGACCGCAGATTTGGGTCTGATTTAATTTCTTTCAGCGCCTCGCGTCCGTCCATTTTGGGCATATTGAGGTCCAGCAAAATAATGCCCGGACGCGGACTGTCAGCAGGGTTACTGTACTTATTGCGGCGCTTAAGATAGTCCATCAACTCAACACCATCATTGACAAAGCGAATTTCGTTCAGCAGGTAATTTTCTTCAAATGCCTCTTTCGTAAACATCCGGTCATCCTCATCATCGTCGGCAATTAAAATCATAACGCTTTTTCGCGCTTCACGAATCTCTGTGGTGTTCATAATACATCAGCTAGTTATAGCAGGGTTCATACAGACTAACTCACCGGTGTGTCGTGCTGTCTGTGTGGTAAATAGAAAATAAATTCGGCTCCCTCACCAACTTTCCCATGAGCCTCAATATAACCATGATGGGTTTCTACTATTTTCCGACAAATCGCAAGCCCTAATCCTGTACCTTCGTACTCTGCGCGGCCATGCAATCGTTGAAAAATAGCAAAAATTCGTTCGGCATATTCCGGTTCAAAACCAATACCGTTGTCAGTAACACTTATCCTATAGTAGGTTTCGTGCGGAATAAGCTGAACAATTGCCTTGATTTCCTGAACCGTAGCCTTACGCGCCTTTACTTCTACTAATGGAGCCACAGCCGCAGATGATTTGGTAAATTTTAGTGCATTTTCTATTAGATTAAGAAAAAGTTGGTGCATCTGTACAGGTTGGGCTTCAATAGGCGGTAGTTTATCAATCAATATAACAGCATTCTTATCCTGAATTTTTACTTCCAAATCCTCCATTACATTTTTTACCACTTCTTCGAGTGAAATCAATGTATGGGACTCCGTTTGCCGTGACACGCGCGAATAGGTCAGCAGATCTTCGATCAACCCATTCATTCGGTAAGCGGCATTGGTCATGCGCTCCACAAAAAATTGGCCTTCGGTGCCAAGTTGCTCTTTGTATTTTTTGTCAAGTCGCTCGCCAAAAGCGATGATCTTACGCAATGGCTCCTGCAAATCATGCGAGGCCACATACGCAAACTGTTCCAGGTCCTGATTGCTTTTTTTGAGTGCCACCAGTCGCCGTTCCAGTTCTTTTTGGTAGGTTTCTATTTCGGTCCGATCAGCGGCTACACCTATTACCCGAGCCAATCTTCCATCTTCTCCATAATAACAACGTGCCCGCAGCGTGAGGTATTTTAAAGCACCGCTCGCATCAGTGATGCGATGTTCGATCTCAAAATTCTCTCTTCTGTCGACAACCAACTGTTTTGTATAGTTTTGAACGCGGAGCAGGTCTTCCGGGAGGATAAAGCTTTCAAAAAAAGGCAAGGTTATGCACTTGTCCGGATAATCTTCGGGCGAAAGGCCCATCAGTCTGAACAGCCCTTCAGACCATCGAATGATCTTTTCGGTATTTTGCCATTCCCAACTGCCGCATTTAAAAATAACCTCTGTTTCGTGGATCTGGTACTGCTTTTTTTGCAGATCCATCTCATGCACCAGTGTTTTGGTAATGTCTTCGGCCATGTTCATGATGAGATGATTATTGCCGTTTTCATCATAGACCAACACGGTAGCCCGACTGCGAATGGTACGAACGCTGCCGTTTTTGTGCCGTACTTGAAACGTAAATTCGAAGCTTTCTCCTTCGTTGAGTGCCAGAAATCGTTCGTATGTTTCTTTTAAAAAGCGCGTTAAATCAGGATGCACCAACATCGAAACCAACGAACCTCCCAGTTGCTGAATATCGTCGTATGAATAACCGAGCATATCCTCCACCCGCTTGCTGATAAACACCATCTGACGCCGGTTCATATCAATGATGTAAACCAGATCGGGTGAAATCTGAAACAACCTTTCTACTTGTTTCCCCGTAAGGTCAAGTCGAAAAGTGTCTTGTACAGCGGCAGGTATCTCGGCAAACACCATCACTTAATTACTTAAATTAATGTTTTTCATTTTATTATAAAGTGTTTTACGATCTATCCCCAACGCTTGAGCGGCTTTACTTTTATTAAAATTAACTTGTTTGAGTACATTCAGAATCATTTCATATTCAGCTTCCAACGCTGCCGATTTTAGGTCTACCTTAGAAGCAGTCTGTGGTTTGGGAGCACTGGGCGCTTCATAAACAGGCAGAGGAGCTGTGTCCTGAACAACAGGTGGATTTACGGCATTGGGCTCAAGAAATAATAGCCTATCGTAGTTCAGTAATTCAAACGGCAACGTTCGTGCATCCACATATTCTCCTTCCGTGAGGAGCGTAGAGCGCTTGATCACATTGCGTAATTCCCGAAGATTTCCCGGCCAGGGATAATCCCGAAACGCTCGTTCAACCTCAGGTGTAAATCCTTTAACATGCTTCCCCAGTTCATTGTTGGTTTTATCCAGAAAAAATTGGGCAAAGATCAACAGGTCAGACCGACGCTCACGCAAAGGCGGAACATCAATACTGAATTCGTTAAAACGATAATAGAGATCTTCCCTGAATTTACCTCGACGAGCCGCTTCGATCAGCCGCTCATTTGAGGCTACGATCAGGCGTACATCTACGTCTGTTTCACGGTTACCGCCAATACGTCTTAGTTTTCGTTCCTGCACTACCCGCAACAGCGAAACCTGCACATCGTACGGAAGGTTACCTACTTCATCCAGAAAAAGAGTACCGCCATTGGCCATTTCAAAATGGCCGATCTTCTGGGCAAGCGCTCCGGTAAAAGACCCTTTTTCGTGCCCAAATAGCTCACTGGCAGCGAGTTCACGCGAAATAGCCCCGCAATCCATTGCCACAAATGGGCCGGATGCGCGTTTGCTGCGCTTATGGATTTCGAGCGCAACGGCTTCTTTTCCCGAGCCACTTTCACCGTAAATAAGTACGCTGTAATTGGTCGGAGCTACCAAGTCTACCTGCTTATAGAGATAGGTAGATTCGGGTCCTTCTCCAAAAATGTATTGCGTTTGAGTAGCTTTTCGGCGAGAAGTGCCGGCAGAGCCGTTTTCATTTTCGCCCGTAAGCTGATTTCCCTGCTCCTGTGTCTCGGAATGGCTGAGCGCTTTTCGAATAGTGAGTAAGATCTCGTCCGGAAAAAGCGGCTTGGTAATGTAGTCATATGCCCCTTGTTTCATTACATTGATGGCTATCTTTATATCAGAATAGCCCGTAATGATGAGTACGGGTAAATGAGGAAATTTTTCCTTAATGCGCGTCAATATCGTTGCCCCGTCCATGTCCCCGAGTTTGAAGTCGGTAAGGACCAAATTGGGGTGGAAGTCTTCCAAAACAGACAACCCTGTTACTCCGTTGTGGGCAACAGCCACCTCAAACCCATTCTTGCTTAAAAAACGACGTAGTAATAAGCAAATGTCGGTGTCGTCGTCTATAACCAGTATTCTCTGTGCCATTTAACTCAAAAGTTCTTGAGGTTGTGTGCGCTTTCTATTCCACTTTTCACCGCCTTTTTATGACGACTATAATCTGTAAGTCAGCGCCCTGATTTATTTTCAACTATATATGGCTTCTCTGCTGAATTTGTTGACCCGTTCAGTCTACAAAACCCGCCGCAACGAAGCCGCTTGGATATCCATCTGTTCACGGTATTTGGCTACTGTTCGCCGAGCCACCGGATAACCGCGGTCGGCCAGCATTTCAGCCAATTGAAAGTCATTAAACGGGTGTTGCTTATCTTCTTTTGACACCAGTTCCACCAAGACCAATTGGATCTGTCGGTTGGAAACTTCTTCACCGCTTTGGGTCAGTACTCCTTCCGTAAACAGGTCTTTAAGGTGAATAACGCCGAAAGGAGTTTGCGCATACTTTCCGCTCGTTACCCGTGAGATCGTGGATACATCCATACTGATCCGTTCGGCCACATCACGCAACACCATTGGTTTAAGCAGCCGAACATTGCCTGTTTTGAAATAATCTTCCTGAAGTTTTACGATGGTTCGCATGGACTTCAACATGGTATTTTCCCGCTGCTGAATGGCCTCAATAAGCCAATTTGCCGCGTTTAGCTTTGAATTTACGTATGTATTAGCGGCGCGTGTTCCTCCTACTTCCTTGGCGTACGTCTTGTTGATTTTCAGGGGTGGGATACGTCGGTTATTCAACTCTACATCAATCAAATCACCATCAACGGTCACAACGTAATCAGGGACAATGTTGTCTTTAATAACTAAACTATCCGTCTGGCTTCCTATAACAGGTTGTGGATTCAGCGTACCGATGAGGGCCACAATGGCTTTCAACTGATCGGATGTCAGATTGTTGGATTTCATCATTTTCTCGTAATTACGAGCTGCGAAATCCTCAAAATTATTCTTTATGAGCTTTGTAGCAATGCCCACTTCAGGCCCCTGTAAACGCTCCAATTGTAACAGCAAACAGTCCTGCAAATCTTGGGCGCCCAGACCCGGAGGGTCCATTTTACGCAGTAATTGAATTATTTCCTGCACTTCTTCCTCTTCCACAAATATGCCGCTTGTAAACGAAACATCGTCGGCAATTGCGCCTGCACTATAGTTAAGATAGCCGGTATCGGTGAGAGAATCTACCACAAAATCAGACAATAACTGCTGACGTTCGTTGAGTGCCAGCAGGTGAAATTGCTCTTTCAATTCATCTCTCCACGTAGTTACTTCCACCATTAGAGGCGTATACGTGTCATCGTCATCCGAAAAGTTATTGATCCGGGTACGATAATCCGGCGTATCGTCGTCTCTAAACTCGTCCCAGTCCATGTAGTCTTGGGTACGATCTTCGGCTTTTGTATTTAAACCGCCCTCATCAAAAGCATCAAACTCTTCTTTTGAATCATCCGCTCCTTCTTCAAGAATTGGATTTTCCTCAAGCTCATTTTTTATATGCTGCTCAAGTTCGAGCGTATTAAGTTGTAGAAAATTCAGCAGTTGTATCTGCGCCGGAGATATCTTCAGCGTTTGCTTCTGCGTTTGTATAAGGTTTAGCATGGGAGCCGCCATGGTTGGACAACGTTTTTTGGTAATCAACTACCAAATCGGATGCCTCAGAGATTCTAATGAGTTACTTAATCGTCTTCTTTTTTCTTTCTTACTAATAAAACACTTTTAATCAGGTGTTTATATCAAAAAACTTTTTTATTAAAACAACTTTGCTAATTTTATAGTTTACGACCAATAGTGTTTTTTACTCAATTTGGGCAATTATTTCTACATAAATATGTAGATTAAATACCTCAATTATAATTTCTTATGGTTTTACGTAATGCTCTTTTAGGAATTTTTTTGGCAATGGGGGTTAGTTTATCCATGTTGGCTTTCTTAAGTTGGTTGGCACATGATCGTATTATGGAATCAAATCACCGTACCGAAGATGTAAATCATACTTATCGGGTAAGGCTTAAAAATAAGGATATTTTGGCAACAATGAATACAATTGAAACGGGCGAACGAGGCTATTTATTGACTGTCAAAGAAAAGTATTTGCAACCTTACGGCGATGGCAGAAGCAATCTGAAGGGCATATTGCGCTCTATGGATTTATTGGTGAGAGATAATCCCCGGCAAATGCAACGCGTGAAAAGTATAAAAGACGAAATAAGCCATCGGCTCAATCTCATTGAGTACAACATTGAAAGAGCGCGCAACGGCTATCCCATTGACACCTCCAAATTAAGTGAAGGCAAGATGCACATGGACAATATCCGCGTTTTGTGCAAAGAACTTGACAATGATGAGCGTTTGCTCCTCTCCTATCGAAGTGGGCTCCAGAAAAATGCCGACTCAAGCACCAACTTCTATCTGTTCTTGCTTTCCGCCGTTTCGTTGGCTTTTTTGTTGGTATTTTTTCGATTGCTATACATAGAGCTACGGCGCAGAATTGCTTTTCAGAAAACGCTTGAAGAAAAACTGACCGATCTGGAACGGGCCAATGCAGAGTTGGAGCAATTTGCCTATGTGGCCTCGCACGATCTGCAGGAACCTCTGCGCAAGATGCGGGCTTTCAGCGAACGACTTCAAATGAAACAGGGAGAACTATTGAACGAAGATGGAAAAACAAATTTGCTCAAAATAAATCAATCGGCTATTCGTATGCAACAACTCATTGATGATCTGTTGACGTTCTCACGTACGGCCAATTTGAAGGAGCGAGTATTTGAAGAAGTAAATCTGAATACTGTTTTCAGGGAGGTAAAAGAAGAATTGCACGAAACAATTTCTCAGAAAAATGCCACTATTATTTCAGAAGTTCTGCCTACAGTGCAGGGCATGGAATTTCAACTGTTTCAATTGTTTAACAACCTCATTTCCAACGCCATTAAGTACAGTAAGCCCGATGTCCCTCCACTCATCGAAATTGATTATCGAAAAGCGACAGGCAGTGAAATTCCCAATATCGGCGACATGCAGAAGAATAACATTTACCACCGGATTTCGTTTATAGATAACGGGATCGGATTTGACCCTGTTTATGCCGAGAAGATTTTTGTTATTTTTCAACGCCTGCACAATCGAACCGAGTACCAGGGAACAGGCATTGGACTTGCACTTTGTCGGAGGATTGTTACCAACCATAACGGTTTTATCATCGCTGAAGCAAGAGCGAATCAGGAAGGTTCAATTTTTCATGTATATTTACCTACCTGAAAGTTGACCGGAAACCGTCAATACACTACCTTTCGTTATGAACAAACAAGCCACTATTTTAATAGCTGACGATGACGCCGATGACCGATTTTTGCTTCAGTCGGTATTTGATGACTGCGGCTTGGTAAATCCTACCGTTTATGTGAAAGATGGGATCGAACTTATTGAATACATTCGTCGCAGCAATAACGAATATTTAGTAGGTCTTATCTTATTGGATCTGAATATGCCCAAAATGGATGGGCGAGAAGTGTTAAAGATATTAAAATCAGAACCTCATTTACGTAAAATCCCGGTGGTGGTTCTGACCACTTCCAAAGCCGAGCAAGATATCAACGATTGTTATGATCTGGGGGCCAACTGCTATATAGCCAAACCCTCGTCTTTTGATGTTTTCAACGATACTATCACTACACTCATTAAATTCTGGATCAAACTCACCCAACTGCCCGTTGTACCGGAAGCCAGTCGGTTCCTTAATTAACACTAAGCTTTGAGTGGTCTATGCGATGATTGACACGCTTTGGTTTTTGCCCTTCCACCGGAGGAGTCATGGCGGCGGGTAACAGCTTCTGCTCAACCTGCACTTTTACCGGTTTTTCGGTCTTCTTTTTTACCCATATCAGGGCATTTTCAAGCAAAGACGCTTTGTTTTTCTGAATGAAATTCGTGGCAATGTTGCGCGCAATGAAAGGAACCACCAATCGAGGCAACCATCCTGCACGCGCCAACAACCCTCTTCTCAATATAAGGTCTACGCCAATGCCGACGCCAACATTAAGCAATCCTTTTCGGGGAGTGGTCAATAAATCACTGATCGCACCTACTGCCTGACGAGCAGGATTGATCTCGGTTTTTATGGCGGTTATGTTATTGTGCATCTTCACGCGCGACAACTCCAGCTGATTCTTCAACCTTGCCCGTTCTGCGCGTAAATCGTCCAATGTTTCGAGCTTAGCTTTCATAATAGAATCGTTTTATAAAAGAGTTAACGACGGGTACTTTGATCAGTTTGTCTTTGACCATATACATTATAATACCCACCAATGCATAAAACCCTGCTACTATAAAGAAACCTAAGGCAGGGCTATTGAGTTGTTGGCCGATCAGCCAAGCTACTCCCAAGCTTACAAACAGCAATGTAATTGTACCGATTGTGCCTATGATAACCGCAGAAGCAAGGCTTGATACCACACCTGCTGTTTTTTCGGATACTTCCAAAACGCCCAAATTCCAACGCGCTTCAAAGTAATCGGAAGCGTGGTCAAACCAATCGGCGGCCTGATCTTTTATCTCATTTGCGGAATCTATCACTTGCATGGCTCAATAGGGTTTATAGATTCCTGCGAGAATATCCCGCAGGAATCTTTGGGATTTCTTAAATGATTAAGCGTAACGTTGTGCTTTATTTTTTACGTTATCTACTTCATCGTTTACGCGATCTTTTGCATCCGTAATCCGATCTTTTGCTTCCGTAACTTTATCTTCTGCTTTTGATTTAAGCTCTTTTGCTTTATCTTCAACATTGTCTTTTATTTCAGTATACTGTTGGCGGCCACGTTGAAGGGCATCAAGCAAATCTGAAGCAAAACCATTGGCAGTTTCACGTACTTTGTCACGGATTTCGGTTCCTTTTTCAGGAGCAAACAACAAACCAATTACTGCACCGGCAGCAGCAGCAGTAGCAAGTCCTAAAACTATTTTTGAATTACTTGTCATGGCATTATGCGTTTAAAAGATTTACGTTAACTATTTTGTCGATTCATGGTGATTAAAATCTTATTCCACCCTGTTACAGCGCCTTAGGTATGTTGTTTAATGAGTATAAAAAAAAATTATGTGGGTACTTTTCCCCAATCCGGGGCAAAGTGTGTATTCGGTATAACGCTCTATATATACTCCGGCATAGTTTTTTTATTAAATAGTAATGAACTTGAAATGAATTAAAGTACTTATTGACCATTAATTATTAACTGAAATGAGTAACAAGGCCTTTTCCAGTTCTAATCAAAAGGCAGTGATTATTGACGACGAGATCGATACTTGTCTTTTGTTAGGAATGGTATTAAAACGTTTTGGGATTGTTTCGCTCCGGGCGCATACCCTTGCCGAGGGTTTACAAAAAGCCACGGAAGAGCAACCCACTATTATATTTCTGGACAATAATCTCCCTGACGGCATCGGAATCGAGCAGATCAAAAAATTTCGTGAAAAAGCTCCTTCCTCTAAGTTAGTGATGATTACCGCCATGAGTGGTTTGCGCGATCGTGCTTTGCTTTCCGGAGCCGATGGATTTGTTGAAAAACCACTTGATATGACTAAAATTGAGAAAATAATTGTGTAGGTAATTTCAAAAATTATCTATCGCTTCTGTTGTTTTTTGTTGCTATCTCTCTTCTGTTTAGGCATTGCCATTGGCTGCTTTCAGCGTTCAAACCCAAAGATTTTTGCATCTTTATTGGCTTTCCCTGCGAGCGCATCTCGAATAATTTCGGCCGCTAACAAGCTGAATATTATCCCATTGCCTCCAAATCCCATCGCAAAGAAAGTGTGTGGCCGCTCGCTGTTTGTTCCAATATAAGGCAATCCGTCGCGGGTTTCGGCAAAGGTACCGGCCCATTCAAAATCGACCCGAAAAGGTAAATCAGGGAAATGGGCCAAAAAGGCTTTTGCCAGTTGAGTTGCTTTTTGTTTAGTAAGTGCATCACGCTTGTTTGGGCTATAAAAAGGTTCGTCTTTGCCACCTACCAATACCCGATTGTCGTCGGTGGTGCGCATGTATAGATAAGGGCGGGCAGTTTCCCAAATAAGGCAGTTTTTATACCAAATATCAACTTGCGAAAATGGCTCACTTACTACTGCAAAGGAAGAATTAAAATCAACTGTTTTTTTGGACAAATACGCCTGCGATTCGTATCCTGAGGCAATGATCAGTTTTTTTGCGTTGATCACATCACCATGTTCCGTCACGAGTTTTATGCCTCGGGAGTGATGCGTAAGTTGGGTTATGGCCGTATCGTCAAAAACCTGCGTACCCATTCTTTGGGCCGTCTGCAAGAGTTCGTGCGTAAATGCATACGCATCAATTTGAGCACTCTCCCGCGACATCAATGCCGCCGGTGCCGAAAACGGGAAATGGGTTTCAATGGCTTCTTTTGGCCAAAAATCCAAGTCAATTCCGAGTGCTTTACGCAACTTGAATTCTTTTTCGAGCAGCGGCACATCTTTCTTTTTTGAAGCATAATAAAAACTCTGACGCCGTTGAAACCCTGCTTTGCTCCCAATTTCGAGCGCTATTTTTTCAATTTTGCCGATCGCTTCCAAACATAGTAAATAGCTGCGAGAGGCATTGTGAACCCCAACATACTCAGCCAGTTCTGCAAGCGGCGTGTCTATTTCGTATTGTAATAAGGCCGTGCTGGCACACGTACTGCCCATGCCTATTTTTCGCTTATCCACCACGATGGCCGGAATACCTGCTTTAGCCAAATGGTAGGCGATCAAAGAGCCTGTTATGCCGCCGCCCATAATTACTACATCGATAGTAAGCGATTGACTGAGAGAAGGATACGAGTAAAGAAAGCCATTCTTCATCAGCCAATAAGGCGATTCGGTGCGTAAGTCCATATTACACTGTTAAGAAGTGATTGAAAACAAAAATGCCTCGGCCGACCTTTATAAAGGACCGCCCGAGGCACGAAGTAACTATTGCTAGTTTTGTCTTTCTCTCTCTCTTTTTTCTTCTCTTTCTTCCCGTATCTCCTCTTTTACTTCTGCTTTTTTGGCAGCAGCTTTATCAGAGATTTCTTCGGCTTTATCTTTGGTATCGCCCCAAGCATTTTGCACTTTGTCTTTGGCGGTTTCCCAAGCATCTTCGGCTTTATCCTTGGTATCTTCCCAAGCGTCGGCCGCTTTATCTTTGAAATTTTCCCACTTTGTTTCTGCTTTTTCAGCCAGGTTGACGGCGCCTATTTTAACGTCATCCACCTTTTCATTGAATTCAGATTTTGCTACTTCCGCTTTCTTTTCTACGGTTTCTGCTTTGTGTTTTGCAGCATCTTCAAGTACTTCTTCTTTGGTCGTTTTCATGAGTTTGGTATTTATTATAATTGATATGGTATAGAATAAACTAATTAATTGCCAATGATGGTGTCACTTTTGTTTACCATCGTTGTATCTTCAGTTGTTACGGGGCCCATTCTATTGTTCCCTTCGGAACCGGTCGTAAAGTAGCCACTCGTATATGCAAATATCATAAGTCCGACACCGACGATAAGAACAAACAATAAAATGGTCTGTGCTGATATTTTTTGGGATTTTTTATCATCACTTACACTTTCTTTTTCTAAGTTTCTTCTTTCTTTATTTTTATCCAATTCGTTCATGATTAGTCCTGATTTAGGTAAGTAATGTTATTGAACAATTCAGTATAAGAAAATCAAATGCCGGCAAGACCTTCCCGAATGTTGGGGTAAAAAAACCACACACTTAAGCTCAATTTCCTCAATTTTACCCTAAAATGAATGGTATTGATTTTTAAGAATTACACTATCCCAACTATTGTAATTCTTCCTATGGAACGCCCTAATCAAAATGTGATCAATACCCTTAACGAACTTGTTCAGATTAACAATGATCGCATTGCGGGCTATCATCAGGCATCTCATGAAACCAAGGATGGAGATTTAGAGCAACTCTTTACGAGTATGCTGAACGAGAGCGTCAATTTTGCCGAAACACTGGGCGCATACATCAGGGAAATGGGAGGCGAGCCTGCTACCGGTGGCACAACCGGTGGACACATTCATCAGGCATGGTTGGACTTCAAAACCGCACTTACGGGAAATAATCGAATCGGGCTGCTTGAATCCTGCGAATTTGGCGATAAATCAGCCATCGAGGCATACATAACTGCGCTTAAAGAAGAAGCCATACAACAAGACGAAGAATTGAAAGGAGTTTTGTTTCGGCAACAGGCTGCCATTGAAAGTTCTCTTAAGATCATTCAGACACTTACTCCACGCACCAACAGTACTCAAGCTGAACAGGCCGCCTTAAAGATACAACAGCAATAAGGGTACATCATTTTACCCATGATTCTGCATAAAAATTAAGAATGTTTTTAAAAAAGAGATTATGAAAAACAATGTACTTAGCTATTCTGAAAGTGATCTCATCAGAATGCTACTCAAACAGGATCGCCACGCTTTTAACTACCTCTACGAAAATTATTCCGATGCTCTTTACGGAATTGTGCTGAAAATTGTGGTGAAAGAAGAAGCTGCTCAGGACCTGCTTCAGGAGGTTTTTATCAAGATCTGGACAAATATTACCAGATATGATTCCGGCAAAGGACGCTTTTTTACGTGGATGCTCAACATTGCCCGCAACAGTTCCATTGATTACCTTCGCGGACAACGCGCTGAAATTCAAGACCTTGATTCAGCTTCTTATTGGATTGAAAGCAATCAGGCGATATTTGGTGAAATTGAGAACAGTGAACTTCGCGAACTGGTGTCTCGATTGAAGTACGAACAAAAAACCATCATTGAAATGGTGTATTGGGGAGGTTATACGCAAAACGAAGCCGCCGCACGCCTCCAATTGCCTTTGGGCACGGTAAAAACCCGTATCCGTCTGGCCATTAAAAGCTTACGCTTCCATTTAGCCAATCCTACTTACGCTGCTGCGATGGTAAACTAACCTACATAGATATGGGTTAGTTTTTTGCAACTCATCATAAAAGAAAAAACTACTTGCAACGTGGTAGCTCTTAGGAAGCAAACCATTCATTGACAAGTAGTTCTTTAAAATTTATTTCTTCAACTCAAATTTCTTTGAGACCGGTATTCTTATTCCGGTATTTCCTCCGTTGTTACTTCCAATGATTGAAGTTGCGCATTGCCAAATTGAGTGATCATTGCCACATCAGCCGCATCTCGTCCGTATCCTATCACAATTCTGCTGCCGTGCGTTTGTTCCTGTACCGCATCAAACGTATACCACTTACCGCCCACATACGCATCAAACCAAGCGTGCAGATCCATGTATTCAAGCTTGTCTAAATAGCCTACGGTCATACGTGCGGGAATAGACATACTGCGCGTAAGTGCCAGCCCTAAATGCGTGAAATCACGGCATACACCCACATGTTGATAGGATGTATCCAACGCCGTAGTAGCCGAATTGGTTGTATTATATTGGTAGCTTATATTTTGGTGAATCCAGTTTCTGATGGCTTCTACCTGCGCATAGCCGGCTTCCAGATTTCCAACAATATTCGA
Source organism: Runella sp. (assembly GCF_965279615.1). Taxonomy (NCBI): domain Bacteria; kingdom Pseudomonadati; phylum Bacteroidota; class Cytophagia; order Cytophagales; family Spirosomataceae; genus Runella; species Runella sp. The sequence continues at coordinate 4,100,729 of NZ_OZ257252.1, forward strand.
TGCAAGATTTTTGATCTCGTTCAAATCAGATTGACAATAGCGGCTGGGCAATAAGTACATCATGACATCGTCAGGAAGCTCTTCTACCGGTACATAGGCCGGCAACGGCTGCGGCGGAGCCATGCCGGGCTCCACGAGGGCTTCCACTTCCATAGTAATCGTAACATCGCCTACGGGCAAGACCGTGCGTTGGCACTGATTGCCGAATTGATCAATAAATTCTACGAAAGTAACCGTGGGTTCAATGTTAAATTCTTCTTTGACGATTGATTGTCCTTCCTGCCGTCTTGAACGCAAAAGCATTTGTACAGGCGTAGGATTATTAACAGTGTATTTAAAAACACTTTTTCCTTTAAGTTTCATGCGGGGTAATACGTAAATTAAACAAAAATTAGAGAAGACGATTTGATCAGATAAAGATAATGCAAAATAGTAAGTATCATTTAATTAATATGATGGAGAAGTCAAATAACGCAGTAATCGAAGCGAAGCCTTTACCCTACCCAGATTACGCATTAAAAAACGCGCCAGTTCAGGGTATTCCTGCTCCCAGGAAGGATCTAACTGCAACCGTGTATAGGTTATCAACAATTGCTTGTCGGTATCATGTAGATTTTGACAATCCGTAATGGCCGGAAGGCATACCTGTCCTCTTACCCAATCAAACTTGTTGACCTCACTCAAAAAGAGGTCGGTTTCGTTATAAAAATGCTTGACAAAAGCTTGCTTATCATCCGTAAGTGTTTGCTTTTCAAGCTCTTTGCATAGGTGCATCCGGCGCAGGTACAATGACCATAGCTTTCTAAACTGCACCGTTATCGAATCTTTAACACTTTCCATTTTCACTAGTGGGTTTGATGTTGATGATTTTTCTAACGTTGGTATTTTGATACTATATGTATTTTTCCAACTAAGCCGGAGTGTTTTCGGCTTAGTTGGAAGCAGTTACTTGCTTACTTATTAATCTTAATCTTCAATATCTTTTTGAACTTTGTCAATCTTAGCATTCAGGTCGCGCTTAAATTGTTTCCAATCACGCTTTACATCTGATTTGACTTCGGCCAATTGGTTATCCAAATCGTTCATATCGTCTTTCAGATCTTCCCGGCGCGCCTGCCATTTCACTTTTTCGTTGGCAGAAGCCGTTTTAATTTTTCCATCAATGCGATCCAGTTCGTTTTTAATGGCCAGTTTACGATCTTCTATTTTGGCCGCCATTTCTTTACGTTCAGCTTCTATTTCTGCGGCCGTTTCTTTGCCGGCATCTTTTACATCTTGAGCTACGTTATCGGCGGTGTTCTCCACTTTATCCTGTGCATCCTGCACTTTATCGGCGGCTTCCCGTTTGTCTTCGCGAGAGCATCCTGCCATCAATAAAGCACCGGAAACCATTACTGATATAGAGAGCATTTTCAGCGTTTTCATAGTTATTTGATTTAAATGAAACAATACATTAATCTTTTGAATAAATGACCGCACTGTATGGCCCGATAGATACATTAGCAATGAACGGCTCTTTTTCAGATTGTCCTTGTGCTTCGGTATCATAACCGAAAGAATTATTGAAATCACTGTCATATCCCTCCCAGTCGCTATTAAATCTTATTTTCCACATTCCCGTTTCAGGAAAAGTTATGGAGTAATTTTCTATAGCCTGCTGAGAAAAATTCATTATCACTACGGTAGTGTCTCCTGCACCGCCATCCATCCAACGTTGAAAAGCGATCAATTTGCGATCATTGTCGATGTGCAGAATTTGTACGTTCTGACCCGTAAGTCCTCTCGTAACTCCCTCTCTGTTAAGGCGAAGGTAAATCAGATCGCGGTACAGTTTTGCAATACCCTTGAATTCTGAAAAACGATTCCAGTCAACGGGATCAGTATCCTGAAACCATTTATCTTCCAAAATGGTCTGTCCCTGAAACAGCATCGGGATTCCCGGAGCAGTCATCATCAATGCTACGCCAAGTGTCGAACGTTTTTTGGCGTACCATGTATTTACATCATCCTGTCCGGCAATTTCCTGCACTACGCGGGCTTTACCGTTGGAAACTTCATCGTGTGATTCGGTATAAATGACCCGTTCGAATACATCATTGTTATAGCGATGCGTGATTGATTTAGCCACTAAATTCATGTCACGATTTTCATCGTGCATATTTATGATCGCTTCGCGGATCGGATGTACAAATTCACCATCCCATTGGCTGCTATATCCAAGTCCACCGTTTTCAACGGAATTTGTAATACAGTCTAAACTATGCAAATCTTCAGCGACGGTAAAGCGACCGGGGAAATTGGCGTGTATCTCAGAATTTATCCATTGAATCATGCTGTAGCCATCCTTCAGATCATTGGCCGGATTTTCATCGGCATTGACGTTTCGTATGTAAGGAACCATGTCCATCCGCAATCCGTCAAGATGATATTCCTCCAACCACATCATGGCATTATCGCGAATGTATTGGCGTACTTCCGAGCGACCATAATCGGGCCGTGTATCACCCCAAGGGGTCTTAGCGCGCCAATCATTGTAAAAATAAATGCCTCCCATGCCGTTTTCCTGCCAGCCGTCAAACTGCCAGAGGTCCATATCGGTTGGGCCAAAATGGTTATAAACCACATCCAGCATTACGGCAATACCTTTGGCATGTGCCGCTTTTACCAATTCTTTCAGGCCTTTCGGGCCGCCGTATTCTGATTCGACCGCAAACGGATGCGCGGGATTATACCCCCATGAATAGCCGCCGGGAAACTCCGCAATCGGCATGATCTCAATGGCATTTACGCCTAAAGCTTTGAAATAGTTAAGTCGCTCAATGACGCTGTAAAAATCACCGGGCCTGCCTTCTTCTTTGACGTTGAAACTCCCAACATGGAGTTCATATATCACCATTTCGTTCCAATTAGGGCGCTGAAACTCTTCCTCTCCCCAATCAAAAGATGGGTCGTGAACGATGCTGTTGCCTACGGAATTGGTCAATTCGCGGGCGTAAGGATCATTACGAATCAATTCCCCTTCTTTGGTTTTCAGTACATATTTGTATTGCTGTCCGGTGGTGGCTTGAGGTACTTCTACCGACCAATAACCGTTGTCCTCACGCATGAGCGGAATCGTATTTCGCTGCCATTCGTTAAAATCTCCCATTACAAAAACTTTTTTTGCATTAGGAGCCCAAACTCTAAAGGAAATTCCTTCTTCCATCACAATCGCGCCCATCCCGCCTACTTTACTTTTAGGATAACTTACTTCTGATGCGATTTCCATGGGTATATGTATTTTTGAATAGTTGATGATGTGTTGATTTGTAGAATGTTACTTTTATTACACACTTTAGAAGCCAAAAATCTCATGCCAAATAAGCCCCATTCTAATTAATGGGGAGTAGAGAACAATAATGGGCAATACCTTCCCCAATTTGTTTACATTACGCTGTTGACTTTTCGGAGCGTTTTTTCTTGAAGAGTGATTTTACTTCGTTGGTTGTATCCGTGATCGTATCTACAACTTCCCGTTCAATTTGCTGCACCTTTCGACTTTTCACAGCCCGCTCCTTCGAGACTTCGGGCTCGCCCATGAGGTAGCCATAGGGCTTCAAATATTCCACGGCGTCGAAGATCACTTTTATAATCGCCGTTAAAGGCAATGCCAGCGCCAAGCCGGCCAAGCCCCAGAGTGAGCCTCCCAAAAACAAAGCTATGATAGCTGCCAAGGGATTAACACTGATTTTGGAGCCGACAATGTAGGGTGTAATAACGTTGCCTTCGAGCATTTGAACAAAGAAAAATATGCCCGCCACACCCACTGCATACATCGGCGAATCTTTGGTCACGAGCGCAACCACTATCGGCAAAATAGAACCGATCAAAATGCCGATGTAGGGAATAATCAATAATATAGAAGCTAAAAAACCAAAGAAGATCGCCGACGGAATACCTAATATCAGCAAACCGACCGAGTTAAGTGTACCTACAATAAGCGTTACGATAAACAGGCCCGATAAATAGCTGTGTACTACTTCATAGATCTTGCCCATTACTTCATGTACCTGCGCTTTTTTGGCCGAAATAAACACTTTGCAAAAAAACTGCCTGAACATATCGCGGTAATACAACAGAAAAAAGATGTATACAGGCAAAATGGACAGATTTCCCAACATAGTGGTAGTGGTACTCACAGCTGTACTTACTATGGAACCACCGCTCTCGGCCAAATTCTGATAGTACTTCTGAAGTTCTTTCAACTGACGGCTTGGGGGAATATTAAAACTGTCATAGGCCCACAGCTGTAATTTATTAAGCGAAGCATTGACTTTTTGAATCAATTGAGGAAGCATCTTCGAAAAATCCGTTACCTGATAGACCAACAATGTACCGATACCCGCCGCAACCAACGAAAAAGCCAAAATCGAGATCGTAATGGCGACCATCCGATGAAACCCTTTGCGCTCAAGCCACACAGTAATAGGATACATTGCGATCGAGAGGATGATCGAAAATAACAGAAGCGTAATAATAGAACCTAAAACGTACATCCAGTACACCAATATCGTGATGCTGATAAGCGCAAATGCTAATCGGGCCACGTACGGCAACTGGAAATTTTGGGGAATCGGAGGCATGACTGTTGACTATTTTTTGAATTTGATCTTTATGATAAAAATCCTATTCCAATGCATAAAACCTTGATTTGTGGTAAATATTCCCCAAAAAGAGTGGCATAGATTTTTGATTTCTCTACATACTAACATTAATCAAATTGATTATGATAACCATGCAAACTCAAATCCCCGGTCAGGAGCCAACGCCGGCACCAGCACAGCCGCATCCATCACCTGATATTGTACCTCATCCGGCTCAACCGGAAATACATCAGCCTGAAATTCCGGAACCAACGATTCCTCCTGAAATAGAACCGGATAAACAAATAAGCCCGGACACGCAGAAGCATGAAATAAATGCAACCGATAATCAGGAAAAAATTGTAAACGGGCCCGACGAAGTAGTTGTGAACGGACAGGAAGAGGTTTTTCAGAAGTAGGTAGATTAAGTAACTGAAAAACCGAAAAATGTTAAACTGAAAAATATAAAAGGCTGTTTGACCCCATCCGGGGTCACATGTTTGTAGATAACAGATTAATTTCTACAAATATATGACCCCATCTGGGGTCAAACAGCCCGCAAATAATGCCCCGCAATTTTGAAAAGCACTTATCCGCCCTAAAAGGTTATTTATTGTAAATTCACTTTAAAGTCGAAGGAGTCGGAACGTTAAAAATAAATTTTTAACGTTCCGACTCCTTCATTTTCAGTTTCTCTACAAACTCCTGCTTTAGTTTTTGATAAACTTCGTCATCTTTTGCTTTAAACCAGTATTCTTTAAAAATGGCTGCGGCCTGCGCTTTTTCATTGCACAGTGCATCATCGGCTTGCGCTAAAGGTGCATTTCCAGCTTTGTATTTGCTGCCTTGCGAATAAGGGTACTCAGCAGGCGTCAAGGTTCCGTTATCAGTAGCGTATTTACGGCCTGTAGGGTGGTTGGCATAACGGCGCGCTCGGGTAAAGCCCATTTGCAGGAATTTTCGGGCCATATCGGCACCTACAAAATCCTGCTCTGTAACGTATTCCTCAAACTTTCTATAAATAGCTTCTGCCGATTCCTGTGCCAGGTCTACCGTCTTAAATTTCCAAAGCGGCAGCAATTCTGATTTATAAGGCTCTACCAATAATACACCCTGCTCGCCTTTCCCAATGCGGTATAGGTAAGGTGATTTTTTAAAGTCAACAGTCTTAAAGTCAAGCGAATAATCAAATATATAGGCAGACATAAAGTGAGGAGTGAGAAGACAAAAACGAGAATGTAAAAGTTGGGTATATGCAAAAATAAGAGGGTTGAAAAGTGTAGAATGATCTAACTTTTCAACCCTCTTATTTTGTATTTTTTCCTAAAATGCAACGCCGATAGTAGCTTGCAAAAGATTGACCTTGCGCTCAAACTGAGCCTGAGCCTGTGGATTGCTGAGTTTAAGATTTACGACATCCGTTACATTTCCCTCGTAGCGTATATCAAAATTCAACTTGCCGAAATCAAGCCCTATACCCGCCTGATACCCCAAAGCGGCGCGGCGAAAAGCGCTGTCGAAATTGTCTTCATTGGTATAATCATTAAATGCTGCTTCGAGGTTTCCGTTATGGCCGATATTAAATACTGCCACGGGACCGGCGTTGATCCGTAAGAACCGCGCGATCTTAACCCCAAACATGACCGGAAAATCCAAGTTAGTCATTTTAAAGCTTTTTGTGTTGGTAGCTTTGCCGTCATACAGACTGAATTCTCCGCCTTTTTGCGAGAACATGATCTCAGGCTGTACGTAAAAAGTGCGTCCGATCCGCATAAATATACCTCCCGTAGCGCCCCAAACACGATTGCTGTTGTCTTTCAACTGAAAAACTCCTTCAGCATTGCTGAGTGATAAATCATTGCCTCTAAATTGAGAAACATTGGCTCCTGCACGAAGCCCTAAACTAAAAAATTTTGTTCCGTCCTGCGCCCAAGCCACTCCCTGAACCAAGAGTAATGTCAGAAGTAATACGTTCGTTTTCATGCCTTTAATGTTTTTGTTTCTTATACCTATAAAAAACACATTCCGGCAGCTCCATAGCTTCCAATGGGGAATTGACGCCTCAAAAAGAGCATAAAAAAACGCAGCCGGCTCCGTAAGGAACCGACTGCGCATGATTGTACTAAATTACCAACGTAACCCCTTACATCGGTTTCTTTGCGGATTTACGACCTATCGCATACTCTATTCCCCCCAGCAAATGTTGCACAAATAAGGGTTCTACATACGACTCGTCTGTATGACCTCCTCCTGTATAAAAAGAACGGCCTCCATCAAACTCACGGTACCAAATAAAAGGGTGATTTACCCCATTGGCTCCACCTTTATACGACGTCTCATCAAGCGTAGCCAGTACCTTGATTCCTAAAATGATTTTTTTGTAGTTGTACAACTCGTCAAAACGCTTCCAACGGTCAGGAAGCATGACAGTAGAAGGGTGGGTATGGTCATTGACCACTACATCGACATTCTGTTGTTTGGGATGGCTTAAGAAATAAGCGCCCACCAACTGATTGTACCATGGCCAGTCATACTCAGTATCGGCTGCCGCGTGGATACCCACAAAACCGCCGCCACCACGGATGTATTGTTCAAAAGCCGATTGTTGGGCTTCGTCGAGAATGTTACCGGTGGTACTCAAAAACACCACGGCTTTATATTTTTTAAGATTGTCCAACGTAAACACAGAAGCATCTTCGGTGGTATCCACCGCAAATTTGTTTTGTTCACCAAGCAGCATCAATGCCTGCTTACCTTTAGGAATAGAAGCATGGCGAAAGCCCGCCGTTTTGGCAAACACAAGTATGGCATCTTTGGTAGCAGCAGCTTTTTTCTTCTTTTGAGCAAAAGAACCAAGGGAAACTGCCAAAAGTAAAGCGCAGAGGTAAAACGATTTTCTCATAATTGTACAGTATTTTCAGATAAAAGAAAGCCGCTGTACAAAACTACTTTTTGAAATGTATGATTTGATCGAAACGATTGAAATCAGACAAAGAGGAAAATCAGGAGACAGATTGGAATAAAACACAGTCATACGAAAACCACAAAGAAAAAGGAACCGCAAGCCCTGCCCCTACGATTTTTCGTATTTTTTGGGAGCGTATAAAAAGCCAAAGGCTTCGGCACCATCGCGCTTGTGAACTTTGTGGTGGACGTAGTGCGCCCGAATAATACGATTCATATACCGATTTTTGGTTTTGAATTTGATCTTAACGCGACGATGAACAATAATATCATGAAAAATAAAATAAGAAATGCCGTAGAGCGTAATGCCAAAACCAATGTACATCAACCAACGCACTGATGCTGTTTCTGAGCCTATGACGATCAACGCCGTGGCCGATACGCCGAAAATAATTCCGAAAAGGTCATTGGTTTCCCACCATCCGCTATGATGTACATGGTGCGACTCGTGCCAATTCCACATGGGGCCATGCATGATGTACTTGTGCATAAACCAGGCAAAGCATTCCATAAAAACAAACGTTCCGAGAACAATAAGAATAGGAAACAACATAACTATCAATACCTCCTTCTGTCGTTAATTATTGAAAATCAAAACCTTACAAACAACTGATTCTCTGTTGTCAAAAATGCCAATCGCCTTGATTTGACATTCTTTTTCAGTAAAACCATTTTTCACCTTCCTTTGTTAGTGAACAAGACCAAAACAGTACAAAATTAGCTTTATGTCAGCAATAACCATCCCCCAACGCCCCACCCGCAACTTTTTGGGCGAAGAATTTGAATTGACCGGTTGGGAACAGCTTCAGCCATTTTACGAAAATCTCAAAAATCGCTCCATCAACTCTGTTGAAGAATTACGCCGCTGGTTTCTGGACAAGAGCGAATTGGAGTCTTACCTCTCCGAAAACTTCGCGTGGCGCTATATTCGCATGACCTGCGACACCGGCAGCGAACAATACCAACAGGAATTCAACGATTTTGTGGAAAACGTTCAGCCTTACCTTTCGGCATACGGCAATGAACTTGACAAAAAAGCCTTGGAAAGTCCGTTTTTAGGGGAATTGAAAGACAGTGGTTTTGACATTGCGCTTCGCAGCATGAAAAAAGCGATTGAGATCTTTCGCGAAGAAAATATCCCGATCCAAACCCAAATCCAGACCGAACAAGCCAAATACGGCGCTATTGTCGGAGCCATGACCGTGAATATCGACGGAGAGGAAGTAACGCTTCAAAAAGCGTCTGATTATCTGCAATCTACCGACCGCGCCCTGCGCGAACTCGTTTGGAATAAACTTCAGGTGCGTCGTTTTGAGAGCAAAGATCAATTGGATGAATTGCTGAATACACTGCGCGATCTTCGCCATCAAATGGCCACCAACGCCGGTTTTGCCAACTTTCGCGATTATATGTTTGCTGCTTTGGGACGCTTTGACTATACGCCTCAAGACTGTTTCAACTTTCATGAATCCGTGGCGGAGGCCGTTGTGCCAATGTTGAATGATATGTCGGCTGAGCGCAAAAAAGCATTGCAACTTGACAGCCTGCGTCCGTGGGATTTTAAGGTAGATCCACAAAATCTCCCACCGCTTAAACCTTTCAGCAGCGGAGAAGAACTGCTGGAAAAAACCATTACCTGTTTTACCCAACTTGATCCTGAACTGGGCAATTACCTGCGCGTCATGAAAGCGATGGGTCACCTTGATCTCGAATCGCGCAAGGGCAAAGCACCGGGCGGTTATAATTATCCTCTGGAAGAGATCGGCGTCCCGTTTATTTTTATGAATGCCACGTCCAATCTCCGCGATCTGGTTACGCTTTTACACGAAGGTGGCCATGCCGTACATAATTTTGTCACGCGCGATCTGTTGCTCAATTCCTTCAAAAACACTCCTGCCGAAGTAGCCGAATTGGCCTCGATGAGCATGGAATTGTTAACAATGGACTATTGGGATGTGTTTTTTGATAACGAAAAAGACCTACGCCGCGCCAAGATACAGCATTTGGAATCCATCATCGAAACGCTGCCGTGGGTAGCAACGATCGACAAATTTCAGCATTGGCTGTACGAAAATCCAACGCACAACATCGAAGAACGTCAGACGACTTGGCTGAAAATCTACGAACAATTCAGCGATTCGCTCACCGATTGGAGCAGTTTTGAGGAGTTCAAAAAATACATCTGGCAGAAGCAATTGCACATTTACGAAGTGCCGTTTTACTACATCGAATACGGTATGGCGCAGTTGGGAGCGATCGGCGTATGGCGAAATTACAAACAAAATCCGAAGCAGGGCTTGCAAGGCTACCTCAACGCCCTCAAACTCGGTTACACCGCCCCTATAAGCGCCATTTACTCCGCCGCCAATATCCCTTTCGACTTCTCGAAAGAGTACATTACTGAATTGATGAATTTTGTGAAAGCGGAATTAGAGGAGTTGAAGCAGTAGCCTTTTATGTTTGCGATCCCTTTTCTTAAAAGGGATCGCAAACATGTTCAATACGTTACTTTAAGCATTTCTTAAAAAAGCATCAAACATCTCTACTTTACGAAATCCTTTTTTACGCAATCCTGCATAAAGTGGAATATCACGGGTAAGTAATGGAATGTCAAGTTGCAAAGCCAACGCTACGTAAGAAACATCCTTTATATCAATGCCATTAACAAGCTGCAAAGACTTTATTTTCACCTCACTATCAATTAAATAGCTTGGCATAAAATGTACATGAGAGAAAATAAAGTATGAAAAGTGTTGGAAGCTATCTTGCTCCAACCTTGTTTTCTTCATGATTAAATTTTGATATTTCTCAATTTCAACGAAAGCAAAATCGCTGCTGAAAAAATCATAGTCTATGAGTAAAGTCTTATAAATAGCTTTGCCGCTAATTAATATAGACATCAACACATTGGCATCAACCACAAAATCTCTCATTACTCAAAATTCTGCTTGTACGTTTCCCAAGCCAAAGACCTTGCAGTGTGCCATTGCGAATCGTTGGTAAGATCAATAGACGAAAGTTCATCCGCCGCTTCCTGCAGTGCCAATCGTTTTTTGTATTGCAACAACCACTCCTGCACTAATTTTTCAATTTGTTCTTTTCCAAGGCTTTCAATGAAAGCGTCTTCGATTTTTAAGGTAATCTGTGTCATTGCCTCATCATTTTTTACAAATTTAACATTTTTCTCCCTAATCACATTCTCGGCTTTATTAAGACATTATTGTGTAGAAAAGTTACCGAACAAAGCCCTATTTTTGTAAAAGTCACATTCGTTCAACCCAAATCATCAACATTTTGAAAAAATTTATCTTTCTCCTTCTCTTCATCAGCACAACTGCTTTTTCTCAAACGCGCGAAGATTCAGTAATGATTCGCAAAATTTATGATGAAGTGCTCTCCAACGGCCAAGCCTATGAATGGCTTCGGTATTTGTGCAAACAGGTTGGTCCGCGCCTTAGCGGCTCGGTAGGTGCGCAAAAAGCCGTCGCCTACACCAAACAACTTATGGAGCAACAGGCTTTTGACCGCGTTTTTTTGCAGGATGTCAAAGTGCCGCATTGGGTACGCGGCGCCAAAGAAGAAGCGTATATTAAAATAGGAAAACAAAAAACTACCGTTCCCATCGCTGCGCTGGGCGGCTCAGTGGCAACAGCGCCCAAAGGCGTCGAAGCTGAAGTGATCGAAGTAACGAGTTTTCAACAACTGCGTGAGCTGGGGAAAGAGAAGGTGAAGGGCAAGATCGTCTTCTTTAATCGCCCTATGGACCCAACCAAACTTAATACGTTTGAAGCCTATGGCAGAGCGGTAGAACAACGCGCCAACGGCGCTACTGAAGCGGCTAATTTGGGCGCAGTAGGTGCCATTGTACGGTCAATGACTACTCGACAAGATGATTTTCCACATTCAGGCAGTATGCGTTACGGTACAGGTGTGCCCTTGATCCCAACGGCGGGCATCAGTACCAATGGTGCCAACTTATTAAGTGCAAAATTGAAAGAAACTCCCAATCTCACTTTTTATTTCCGTCAAAACTGTGAAACGCTTCCTGATGCTGATTCTCACAACGTGGTAGGAGAACTCAAAGGCAGCGAGAAGCCCGATGAGATCATTGCAGTAGGCGGGCATTTGGATTCCTGGGATCTGGCCGAAGGTGCGCACGACGACGGTGCGGGCTGTGTTCAATCCATCGAAGTATTACGTCTCTTGAAAGCCATTGGTTACAAACCCAAACGCACGATTCGGGCAGTAATGTTTATGAATGAAGAAAACGGTCTGCGCGGTGGCGTTAAATACGCTGATCTGGCCAAACAAAACAACGAAAAACACATTGCCGCCGTTGAATCCGACAACGGAGGTTTTGCGCCGCGCGGGTTTGGTATTGTGGCAAAACCCGAACAACGAGCTAAACTAATGGCTTGGAAAGAATTATTGGCACCTTATAGCTTACACGAAATCGGTCCCGGCGGAGGTGGTGCCGACATTGGTCCTTTGGCGCAATCAGGCACAGTATTGTTGGGCTATAAACCTGATTCACAGCGTTATTTTGACTATCATCACGCGTCCAACGACAATTTTGAGAACGTCAGCAAACGTGAGTTGGATTTGGGAACCGCTTCTATGGCAGCTATTATTTATTTGTTGGACAAATACGGGATTTAACGTGAAGCGGGTTGCTTACAACCCGCAGACGGATATTGCCGGATCTTACAGTTTCGGATTTGAGAGTCCGAAAGCACACAATCATAAATAGACCAGACCTATGAGGTTTTGAAAACCTTATAGGTCTCGTTTACGCCAAAATCGGCTTAATTACTTTCCCTGCTACATCCGTCAGTCGGAAGTTTCGCCCCTGAAAAGGATAGGTAAATTTCTCATGATTGAAGCCCATCAAATGCAGAATGGTAGCCTGCAAATCATGGACGTGCGTACGGTCTTTCACTCCATAATATCCCAGAGGATCGGTTTCACCCACAGAGAACCCTTTTTTGACGCCACCACCCGCCATCCAAACCGTGAACGCTTCCAAGTGATGGTCGCGACCGGAATACGGCAACACTTGTCCATCGCGGTTTTCCTGCATAGGTGTACGACCAAACTCTCCGCCCCATACCACCAGCGTTTCGTCCAGCAACCCTCTCATTTTAAGGTCTTTCAACAAAGCCGTAACGCTTCGATCCGAAGCTTGGCATTTTTTGTGCAGGCCGATTTCTACCGAACCATCTTCACTGGTACCGTGTGTATCCCAGCCCCAATCAAACAATTGCACAAAACGTACGCCGTTTTCCACTAATTTTCTGGCCAACAGGCAGTTCATTGCAAATGAGCCTTCGCCGGGTTTTACACCATACATATCCAGAATATATTGCGGCTCTTTGCTCACATCCATTACTTCCGGCACCGACATTTGCATCCGAAAGGCCATTTCATATTGGCTGATGCGCGTCAGAATTTCGGGATCTTTGACCTCTTCATAAGCCTGCTTATTGATTTCATTGATCGCTTCAATGGTTTGTTTTCGAATATCACGATTCATGCCCTGTGGATCAGAAACGTACAGAACGGGATCACCACCTGTGCGACACTGCACCCCCTGATAAACCGTTGGCAGAAAACCGCTTCCCCATACCGATTTACCGGCATCGGGTTGTTTACCACCGGAGGCCAACACGATAAAACCGGGTAAATTTTTATTTTCCGAACCCAGTCCGTATACCGTCCAAGCGCCCATGCTTGGTCGCCCCAAACGAGCGCTTCCGGTGTGCATCAGGAGTTGTGCGGGAGCGTGGTTGAATTGATCGGTATACATGGCTTTGACAAATGAAACATCGTCGGCCACGGTTTGCAGATACGGCAGGTAGTCAGAAATCCAAGCCCCCGATTGACCGTGTTGTGCAAATTTCCCTTTGGGTCCCAACATTTTGGGAACGCCCTTGATAAACGCAAATTTCTTTCCTTCCAAAAATTCCGCAGGACAGTCTTTGCCGTGGTATTTTTCGAGTTCGGGCTTATAATCAAACAACTCCAGCTGCGACGGTGCCCCCGCCATGTGAATGTAGATGACCTGTTTGGCTTTAGGCGCAAACTGCGGCATGCGTACACTCATAGCGTCGGCAGATTGAAGCGGAGCCGAAGCACCGGTATTTTCTTTTCCAAAATAACCGCAACTGCTTAACAATGAGCCAAATCCCAACGACCCTATCCCCGCTCCCAGCGTTTGCAAAAAATACCGCCTCGTTTGTCTTTCCAACTCGGCCTCCTGTAATTCTTTCAATAGCTTGTCCATACTAAAAAAAGGTAATTGCGTATTAAAGTTACCCAAAAATCTTAATTTACGATAGTTTTAATCTATTACGCCATTTCCCGCACCACCTGCGCAATATGCTGCGAATCATACGCATTCATTTGCCATTGATCGAGGCGTTTATTCATTACCGAAAACCAAAGCGGTGGCACTGTCGCCATAAGGATCATGAGCGGATAGCCGAAAGGAAGTTGGGGGCTTTCGTCAAAATGTCGCAATACCTGATACGGCCGAGAGGCGTAGGCGTGGTGGTCGGAATGGCGTTGGAGTTGAAATAATACGAGATTGCTGAACAAATGATTGGCGTTCCAGGAATGCAACGGATTGACGCGTTCGTACTTTCCCGGTGCGATCTCGCGGCGCACAATACCGTAATGTTCAATGTAGTTGACGCTTTCCAATAATAAAATGGCTACGATACTTTGCCCGAAGAAAAACGGAATCACTTCCCACGCAAAATGACCTACCCGCCAACTTCCCAACCCTACCAAAGCACCGCAAAAAAGCAGGGATAAAATTACCGCCCAAATCATATTGTTTTTGATACTCCAAAAAGAAATGTTGGCTTTTTCTAATTGTCTTTTCTCAATAGCCAAAGCACTTCGAAAACTTCCGGTAACGCTCTGCCACCAAAATGCGTAGACCGATTGGCCTTTACGCGCCGTAGCGGGATCTTGCGGCGTAGCAACCCATACGTGGTGCCCGCGATTGTGCTCAATGAAAAAGTGCATATAGCACACCGTCATGAGCGTAAGTTTGGCATGAAACTGCGCCATTTTACTGCTTCTATGTCCCAGCTCGTGCGCTACATTGATCATTGTTCCCGCAAAAATACCCAACGAAAGCACGTAACCTACCCACTGAAACAATGTCATTTTGTGCGTCAAAATCGCAAACACTGCCAAACACAATTGAATCAGGTGAACATACACCAATGAATACACCACACCGTCAAAAAATCGGTCATTCATCAGCCGTTCAAAATCTTCTTTAGCTGCGTTGTTTTTATCTTTTCCTACCAACCCATCCACCAACGGCACCAATCCGTAGGCAAACAAAACACCTGTCCATGTAAATCGTCCATTGCTCAAAATGAAAATACTGTTTGAGAGCAAAATCATCAGATAAATGGACAAAAAGCCGAGTTTTTTGAAAGAGCTCATTTTTCACATACATTCTAATGCGTTGACATACTGTTTATTCCTTCAAAGTTAACGTAAAAAGACATCTTCGACTCAAACTTTTTGGCTTTGCCCACAAACTCTGCTTCTTTCATCACAAAGTATTGGTAAAGCATCAATAGCGTCATTGATTTGCAGTGTTAATTCTGTTGACAGCGATGGAAGCATTTAGCCGATCTTATCTAAACTACCTTTATGAAACGCCTGTTGCTATTTTTATTGATTTTGCTCTTTGCCTATAAAAAAAGTAACGCTCAGCCGGATTCGGTTATGATCCCCGATCCAAATCGGTTTGAGCATAGTTTTCAGTTCTATTTTATTCCGCCACTTATGGGCGTAAGCTACACCATTTACCCTAACTTAAAGGAAATAATAAAAGCGCAAAAAGCTTCTTTTCCAAGCCTCGGGCAAAATGTAGGGTATGGGATGGGGTTTCAGAAGCAGCGCTGGAAAGTTGGGGCTATGATCGAATATAGCCTATTAAACAATGCATCTGATCCGCAAATTATAACCGAGACTAATATACATACAGCAGATTTAAATGTTGGCTATGCATTTTATTACGGACGAAACATAGGATGGTTCATAAATATAGGTTTAGGAGAAATTAACTATAATTTACGTCTACAGGAAATCAATCTTTCTTCCAATCAAATTATTCCGATCAATGATCTCTTTGCGTCTCCTTCTATAGGTACTTCTCCCCGTTTGTTTCACAAAAATACATTTGGCGAAATCTCTGTAGAACGTACTTATCGTCCCAAACGTCCAATGAGTTTTAATGTCAATCTTAAGATAGGTTATCGTTTAGGCATAAACAGTACTCCATGGGAGTCCGAAAGAAAAATTACACTCTTAAATGCTCCGTCTGATCGCGTCAATCAGGTATTTGTTCAATGTATTTTTGTCCTTGGCAGAAACCGGGAAAAGTTAACGCCGGCTCAAAAAGAAGCTCGAAAAAAACAACAGTCCGCTAATGATTGGGGGCTAAATTAGCGTTAACAGCCATGAAGATCCCTGTTTTCATTCTCTTTTGGCTTTATTTAAGCACTTTTTTGGCAAAGGAGTCTGCTGAAACGGAACGTGCCGTGGTGGTGGTATACCGACGAAAAGATTATTTCAGTGCTGATTTTACGATAAAAATTAACAATCAGGCGATTACCGAAAAATTCAGTAACAATGAATACTTTCGGCTGGAAGTTCCGGCAGGAAAAGTTAAAGTTGACACCGAAGGAAGCTTTATTACGGAAAAGAAAAGCATGTCCTTCACCATTAACGCCAATGAGACTCTCTTTCTTAAAGGAATTGTAGACTATGATTACCTAAGCAATGCCCTTTATTTTAAACGAACTGACAGTGGAGAAGCTGCTAAAGAGATGAACAAATTGAAATTGGACGAAACCGCCCTTAAAAGAATCGAATGAAGTTCCTTTCATACAGCCGCTTAGTATTCTTTTTGTTGCTGTTTATTTTCAGTGGCTACCTTGGCTCTTTGCTATATGGAAGTTTAAAAGCGCAATTTGGCGGCAACGGAGAAAACCTTATCGGATTCTTTAAATTTCTATTGAGTTATGTGTTGTTGGTGGCAGGAGTTTGGCTGTTAGGCTGGCTCAATTATCAAGGTCCTTTTCGATGGTGGTTTTCGGTTACTGAAAAAAAATGGGTTTATTGGATATGGATAATGGTCTCGACATGGGTGATTTTTGAACTTCTTCAACTTAGAAAAGACCATGAAAATGAATTTGTGGATGAAAATATTCTCGTTACCTTATTATTGGCGGGAATCATCATTTGCTTTGGCTACATAGCCGATGCCTTTCGGGTACGGCGGGAGCAATTGGTTTTGCAGCAACAAAAAACTGAAGCTGAATTGAATGCCCTTAAATCCCAAATCAATCCTCATTTTTTGTTCAATACCCTCAATACGATTTATAACGAAGCCGCCGGAGCCAACAATGACACCGTAGCTGATTTGGTACAGCAACTCGCCGGCATCATGCGATTTACGTTGCAGGATTCAACTAAGCCTTTTATCAGTATAGAAAGTGAACTGGAATTTTTGGACAAATACCTGACCCTTCAGCGCGCCCGCCTGCCGCACCGCGAAAATATCCGACTGGAAATTGACGTTGAACATGACGGCCAAACTGCCCGAATCACGCCTTTGTTATTGATTCCTTTTGTGGAAAATGCCTTTCAATATGGCCTCAGTATGCAACAGGCCTGTTTTATTAAAATGCAATTATCCATTGAAGATCAATTGCTTAATTTACGCATCCAAAACAGTATTATTTCAAATGACAAGCGTTCAACAGGCAATGGAGTAGGCATTGCCAATGTACAACAACGCTTGAAATTAATGTATGCCAATCGACATTCTCTGAAGATGAAAGAAGAAAACGATGTTTTTGAAATACATTTACAACTTGAGCTTTATTAACCCTCAACGATGATCGCAATCGCCATTGACGACGAACCAGCCTCTTTGGAAGTTTTACGTCGACACGCCGAAAAAGTGCCGTTTATCAGTCTTGTGCAAACCTTCGTAAGTACGGCAGAAGCATTGGTTTTTCTGAACCAACATTCGGTTGATGTGTTGTTTTTGGATGTGCAAATGCCCGATATGCTCGGTACCGAGTTTGCAAGATTACTGAAAACCGACAAAACGCAGGTCATTTTTGTAACAGCTTATGCCGAATACGCCGTAGAGGGGTTTGCATTGCACGCCCTTGATTATCTGCTCAAACCTGTCGAATTTGGGCGTTTTTTGCAGGCCTGTAATCGGGCATTGAGTCAACACTCCAAACAAACGGGTGAATCGTCGAGTATCTTTGTCAAAGACGGGTATGATTGGGTTCGGGTGACTATTGATGAAATTCTGTACATCCAGTCAGACACCAATTTGCTTTTTATTCACGAACGCACGCGCAAAATTACCACGCGGATGACGCTCAACGAGATGCTGACGCAACTGCCAACCGATAAGTTTTTACGGATACATAAATCGTATTTGGTAGCTCTCAAAGCCATTCAAAAAATGGAACGCCACCAAGTGACGGTGGGCAATGTGGCTATCCCGTTGGCAGGGAGTTATAAAGCAGCGTTGGAAGAACGACTGCTGAAATGATTTAAGAAGGAATCAATCATATATTTCTTTTCGATGGCCGATTGCAATTACCTCAACAACCAGCACAGAATCAAGCACTTCGTATATAATCCGATAATCTCCTTTTCTAACTCGATAACCCTCCCTTCCTTTTAATTTTTTTACTCCGGAAGGACGAGGATTCACTCCTAATTCCTGAATTAAATTCAACAACGATATAGCAATTGAGTCAGGTAATTTGTCCAATTGCTTACTTGCAGTTTTTGATAAACGAATAGTGTAACCCTTCGGCATTATTTTTTTAACTGACGTTGCTTTAAGTAGTCTTCAAGCAAAACAGTCTCCTCCTTTTTGGCCTTCACTTGGTCATACAGTTTAATATCTTCTAATTCTTCCGAATCAGCCAATAATCGCTCGTATTCTTTCATTGGAAGTACTACCGAAATGCGCTTACCCTTGGTATTAGTGATATAATTCATATTCTTAACGGTTGATCATGCAAGTTAAAAAAATGAAATGAAAATTCAATCAAAAGTAAATTCTACGGCTTCAGCGCCTTCTTATACACTTTCAAACAACGTTCACGCGCAAAAGCATGATCTACAATGGGTTCGGGGTAGTCAAAATCACTGATCTCGGGCACCCATTGTTTGATGTAAGTGTGTTGGGGATCAAATTTTTGGGTTTGAGAAGTTGGATTAAAGATGCGAAAATAAGGGGCCGCATCCGTTCCCGAACCCGACGCCCATTGCCAACCGCCGTTGTTGGCCGAGAAGTCGTAATCCAGTAATTTTTGGGCAAAATAAGCTTCACCCCAACGCCAGTCAATGAGCAAATGTTTGGTTAGAAAACTCGCAGTAATCATCCTGACGCGGTTGTGCATAAATCCCGTAGCATTCAGTTCACGCATGCCTGCATCCACAATCGGGTAGCCCGTTCGCCCTTCACACCACGCCTGAAACTGGGGTTCATCGTGGCGCCATTCGATTCGGTCGTACTCAGGGCGAAATGCTTGGCCTTGGCCTACGTGTGGAAAATGCCACAGAATCTGCATGTAAAAATCCCGCCAAATCAATTCATTCAAAAAGGTTTCGCTTAGGTTTCTTGCTTCACGAACCAACTTACGAATTGAAACAGTCCCAAAACGCAAATGTACACTCAACCGTGAAGTACCCGGAATAGAAGGTATATCACGGCAGTCTTTATAATTTTGAAGGAGTTCGCTTCGTACTTCTTTTGCAGGAAAATGTTGGCTCGTTGCTTCAAATCCCATGCTTTCGAGTGAAGGAACAGTCAACGGTGTTGTTTTAAGAAATGCATTGAAGTAAGTTTCTGTCAGATACGAGCGTAGGTAAAATTCATTGACCTTTTCTTTCCACTTACGGCTGTAAGGCGTAAAAACCGTGTAAGGCGTACCTGCACCACTCAGCACTTCACTTTTTTCAAAGATACATTGGTCTTTATGGGTATAAAATGCCGTTCCTTTACCGTTTAAAAATTCACCGATGGTTTTATCGCGGGCAATGGCGTAAGGTTCATAGTCATGATTTGTATGTACTTCTGCAATAGTGTATTCCTGAGAAAATTGTTGCCAAATCTCGGTCGGCTTACCGTATTTTACGATCAAGGTGCTGCCAAATTGAGTCAATTGCGTTTGCAGCTCATTGACAGCCTGGTGAATGAACTCTACTCGACGGTCGCGCTTATCTTCCAGTTGATCCAAAATTTCAGAATCAAAAATAAAGACGGGCAAAACAGGATTGCCTGATTTGAGCGCGTGATATAGTCCGGCATTGTCATGTAAGCGTAAATCGCGACGAAACCAAAAAAATGTAAGTGGTGATTGCATAAAAAAACGGCCTGATCTGTATTGCTACAAACCAAGCCGTTTGAAAGAATGTTTAAAATTAGTATTGTTCCAACATATATTTAATAACGTCGGTAGTAGTCACAATGCCTGCCAATTGACCGTTTTCAACCACCGGCAAGGCGTGGTATTCTTCGGTGGTCAGGATTTCGGCCACTTCACGGATACTTAAAGACGCCTCTACCGTACGCGGTTTTTGGGTCATTACCTGCGGAATAGTGAGCATTTCGAGAATCGCCTCGTCGGCACCTTCCTGATTTTCAAATAAAGAACTGAATGTCAACCTATTGATATCTGTGCTGCTTATAATTCCCACTACTTCTGCGCCATCCAAAACGGGCAAATGACGAATATGGTTCTTTTTAACTAATTCAACTACTTCGTGTAGATCGTCGGTTACTTTTACGGTCAACACGTTTTTGGTCATGATGTGCGAAATTGGTTCTCTTCTTTTCATTGGAAATTGTTTTTTTGTGATAGCCAATATTGACCAATTCCCCTTAACTGCTTTATGACCAACGACACCACCCAAAGATGCTTTTTATCATATATCAAAAAAATCCCTCAGCCACCAAAGCAACTGAGGGATTCAAACAAATGTTTTCGGTTATGAGTAACCGAAAACACTCTCTGCTTATGCTTCCGCCTGAGCGTATTCTTCAATCGGCACGCAAGCACAAATCAAGTTACGGTCACCATAGGCCGAATCAATGCGGCTTACGCTTGGCCAAAACTTATTGAAACGCAAATGAGGCATTGGAAACGCTGCTTTCTCGCGACTGTACGGGCGTTCCCAATTTTCGGTCAATACTACGCGGGCCGTGTGAGGCGCATTCTTCAATACATTATTGGTTTTATCGGCAATGCCGTCTTCCACTTCCCGAATTTCAGCGCGAATGCTCAGCAATGCATCACAAAAACGATCAAGTTCTGCTTTTGATTCTGATTCCGTCGGCTCGATCATTAACGTACCTGCTACAGGAAATGACAATGTTGGTGCATGGAACCCGTAGTCCATCAGACGTTTAGCCAGATCTTCCGCTTCAACGCCTACCGCTTTGAACGGGCGACAATCCACGATCATTTCGTGGGCACAACGGCCATTTGCTCCCGTATACAGAATTTCAAATTGACCGTCACCTGCCAAACGTTGTTTGATATAGTTGGCATTCAAAATTGCCATCTTAGTGGCATTGGTTACACCTTCACCGCCCATCATGGCAATGTAAGCATGCGAGATGGTCAGGATGCTGGCAGAACCGTAAGGGGCCGCAGAAACAGCTCCTGCGATTTTGCCATCTGTTAAGCTAACGTGGCTTGGCAAATACGGCACTAAATGTGCTGCAACGCCGATTGGTCCCATTCCCGGGCCACCGCCACCGTGAGGAATACAGAATGTTTTGTGCAAATTGAGGTGACAAACATCCGCCCCAATTGTGGCAGGACTTGTCAATCCTACCTGAGCGTTCATGTTTGCACCGTCCATGTATACTTGTCCACCGTGATTGTGGATAAGTTGGCAAATTTCGATTATACTTTCTTCAAATACCCCGTGCGTGGAAGGATATGTTACCATCAAACACGCCAATTCATTGCTATATTGTTCAGCTTTAGCTTTGAGATCGGCAACGTCAATGTTTCCACGTTCGTCACATTTGGTCACGACTACTTTCATACCCGCCATTACTGCCGAAGCAGGATTGGTTCCATGCGCCGACGACGGAATCAGGGCCACATTGCGGTGATTGTCACCGCGTGCTTCGTGATACGCCCGAATCACCATCAAACCGGCATATTCGCCCTGCGCACCTGAGTTAGGTTGCAGCGACATGGCCGCAAAACCGGTGATCTCACACAGCCATTCGTTCAAATGTTTGAATAATAATTGATAACCTGTCGTTTGATTTATCGGAGCAAATGGGTGCATTTTTCCAAATTCAGGCCACGTAACAGGAATCATTTCAGCCGTTGCGTTGAGTTTCATGGTGCAGCTACCCAATGAGATCATCGAATGTACCAAAGACAAATCTTTGTTTTCCAATGACTTCAAATATCGAAGCATATCATGCTCTGTGTGGTAAGCGCTGAATACAGGGTGAGTCAGGTAGGCCGACTGACGCGCTAAGTTTTCAGGAAATTCTATTTCCACCTCGCTTGCCAACGTCATTTCCACACCTTCTCCCGAAGCGGTCGCAAACAAATCCAATAAGGCGATCAGATCACTGAATGACTTTACTTCGTCGAAGGAAACTCCCACGCGACCATTATCAGTATAGCGCAGGTTGATCCACCGTTTTTCAGCTTCTTCGCGCAGATTTTCCACATTTCCTACCTGTACCGTAACCGTATCAAAATAGTTTTGGGTCAATACTTCATAACCCATGTGCGTGATGGAATCGGCAAATGCTTTGGTCAAACCGTGTACTTTGGAAGCAATGGTTTTCAACCCTTCCGGTCCGTGATAAACGGCATACGCAGCAGCCATCACTGAAAGCAACACTTGCGCTGTACAAATATTGGAAGTCGCTTTTTCACGACGAATGTGCTGTTCACGCGTTTGTAACGCCATCCGCAAGGCACGATTTCCTTCCGCATCAATCGATACACCGATGATACGCCCCGGAATCTGGCGTTTATAAGCATCTTTGGTCGCAAAAAATGCAGCGTGCGGCCCACCATAGCCCATCGGAACGCCAAACCGCTGCGCCGAACCAACTACCACATCCGCGCCCATTTCGCCCGGCGCTTTGAGCAATGTAAGACTTAGTAAATCAGCGGCAACGGCTACGAAAATATTCAGTTCGTGCGCGGCGGCGATAAAATCGGTATAGTCAATGACTTCCCCGTCGGTAGCGGGATATTGCACCAACACCCCGAAAATAGCAGGGTCCGTCAAATCCACTTTTGTATGATCGCCTACTACTACCTTGATATTGAGCGGAGTAGCACGCGTATGGATCAAATCAATGGTTTGTGGATGGCAACGGTCTGAGACGAAGATCGTTTCGGCTTTTTTCTTGGCCGCAGGACGCAGACTGTGTAACATCGTCATGGCTTCGGCAGCGGCCGTAGCTTCGTCCAGCAACGATGCATTGGCGATCTCCATGCCTGTCAAATCAATCACCGCTGTTTGGAAGTTGAGCAACATTTCCAAACGTCCCTGCGCGATCTCGGCCTGATACGGTGTATAAGCCGTGTACCAAGCAGGATTTTCCATAATATTACGCAAAATCACATTGGGGACATTTGTATCATAGTAGCCTGTTCCAATGTATGATTGAAAGATACGGTTTTGACGCGCTACTTTCTTCAAATCATTCAAAAAGTCAAATTCAGACTTTGGTGTGGGCAAATTCAACGGTTGTTTCAAGCGGATTGCCGCCGGAACCGTTTGCTCTATTAACTCGTCGAGCGTAGCAACGCCGACCGTTTTAAGCATATCCTGTAAATCTTTGGGGCTTTGGCCGTGGTGACGGCGCTCGAAGGATTCTTGTTGGTGAAGACTGATTTTCATCCGATGATCAGAGCGGTATAGTATGTATAATGATTCGCAAAAATAGTCAAAAAACAGGCCGCTTGTTGCGGTCTTTTCTTGGAAAAACAAAATTTGGCTAGTAAAGTTTACCGAATCCTGCTTATTAGTAAAAAAGTTATAATCCGATCAATCGCCCTTCCGATTTCATTCCTCACTTGTTATTACTTAAAAAAATGGAAAAGATACCCTTTGTCAGAATTTTGATTCTATGGTTTTGCTATATCAGTGTTTGGGGCCAAAACGCAACCCTGACCGTTGATTTCGGCAAAGAGCTTGGGCCCATGCAACCTGCCTGGGCGTGGTTTGGTTACGACGAACCAAACTATACGTACATGAAAGACGGCAAAAAATTACTCTCCGAAATTGCCACGCTCAGTCCCGTTCCGGTATATGTGCGCGCTCATAACCTACTTACGACCGGCGACGGGACGCCGGCCCTGAAATGGGGCTCGACCAACGCTTATACTGAAGACGCCCAGGGAAACCCCAAATACGACTGGACCATTGTGGACAAAATATTCGATACTTATATCGGACGCGGCATGAAACCGCTCGCCCAGATCGGCTTTATGCCCGAGGCTCTTTCGACCAAACCACAGCCTTATCAGCATCATTGGGTGCCGGGACAACCGTATAATACCATCTATACAGGATGGACGTACCCACCTAAAGATTATAAAAAATGGGCTGAATTGGTCTACCAATGGGTAAAACATTCGGTGGGGCGTTATGGCCAAAAAGAAGTGGAAAGCTGGTACTGGGAATTATGGAACGAGCCCGACAGCCCTTACTGGAGCGGAACGGTACAGGAATACTGCAAATTGTACGATTACTCCGCCGACGCCGTTCGGCGCGCCCTGCCAACGGCTAAAATCGGTGGGCCGCATGTTACGGGTCCGTCGGGGCGCAGAGGTGGGAATTTCTTAAAAACCTTTTTGAAACATTGCACCCAAGACACTAATTACGTAACGGGCAAAATTGGCACACCGCTTGATTTCGTGGCTTTTCACGCCAAAGGCTCCCCCAAAATTGTAAACAATCACGTGCAAATGAACATGGGAACGCAACTGCGCGATATCTCGTCTGGGTTTGAGATCGTTGCCTCTTTTCCTCAACTCAAAAACACGCCCATTGTTATCGGTGAATCTGACCCCGAAGGTTGCGCGGCCTGCGGCATGAAAACGGATCCGCAAAATGCCTACCGCAACGGCACGATGTATTCAAGCTATACAGCGGCCTCATTTGCGCGAAAGTACGCGTTGGCCGATCTGCACCAAGTCAATTTCAAAGGGGCGGTATCATGGTCGTTTGAATTTGAAGATCAACCTTGGTTTTACGGATTTCGTGATCTCGCTACCAACGGTGTGGATAAGCCGGTTTTGAACGTATTTCGAATGTTTGGAATGATGAATGGGAAACGGGTCGAAGTAAAAGGAAATATGATGTATCCCACCCTCACTGTACGAGATTCAAGCATTCGTCGTACCACACCCGACATCGGTGGACTGGCTACGAAAGACGAAGGCATGGCCGCCGTGATGCTCTGGAATTATCATGACGATGATGTGGTGGCCGCCCCGGCAATCATTGAGGTAACGCTCAAAAACATTCCGAGCAAAAGAGTCAAAATTTCACAATATCGCATTGATAACGAGCACAGTAACAGCTACGAAATGTGGAAGAAAATGGGCTCGCCTACGAATCCCACTCCTGAACAAATTACTGAACTTGAGAAAGCAGGGCAATTAGCTCCCTACGGCCTTCCTAAAAACCAAACAACGAAAGATGGTCAACTTACTTTTTCTACAACTTTGCCACGGCAGGGCGTAGGTTTGGTGACGTTGGATTGGTAGATTTTAATTTTCCTTGGTCTGTGAGGACAGACCAAGGAAAGGAATCTGAGTTGGCGACAGCTTCGGAGAAGCCATGACCTTTGTAGTAGCCAGTTATCAATTAGTTTGAGGGCTTCTCCGAAGCCTTCAGATTACGACAACCAAATTTATTTCTACAAAGGTTATGGCTTCTCCGAAGCTTTTGATAGCCTCTTCGGCCTATTATTGTGAATTATAAATTAGGTTAAGAATCCATTGTAAGGATTTCGACCAAAGGTTGGTGCTCATATTGCCTATATACATCCACAAAACTCAAGGAAGGCCAAACACCCTCCCAAAATAACTGCCCGCTTCTTCTACCACAGCGTCTGTATTCTCAATTCCTGCCAATACCTTTGCTAAACGTTTTTTATATTCCGTTTGCATCAAACGGGCAATTTGGATGCGTTGCGCTTGGGGCGAACCGGCCCCGTGCATGGACTCGGTGAGGTAGCCCACGGCATTACGACCCAAGGTCATGTTTTCGATGAGGCGAAACATCCTGAAACGATCTTCGGTCGGCACGTCGGGTTTTCCTTTCAGGTACTTTTTCAGAAGTTCGTGCGTTTCAGGATTGTTATAGTCCTGCTCGGAAGGCAATGTTACCATGAGTCCGCCAGCCAAATCCTGCGCTAATCGACTGATTTCGTACGGGAAACGCGTCACGTGATGTTTGCAAACATTGGCCAATACATCATCGGGTAAATAAGCCCCTGATTCTGTGGAATATCCTTGATAAGAAGCCGCAATGCCGGTGCCGTAAATGGTTTCGTTGAGGTGCGTCATTTCCACCAATTTATCTTTGATGTGGCTCGCTTTTTCAGCCCCGTTCATTTCTGCAATGCTCGCTGCTGCCCCAATCAGCACATCTCCCACCCCACTTTTACAAACATAACTCCGACGGTGGTAACATGTAAATCGCTCCACTAACATCGACGCAAATTCGTATTCGCCGTCCATGAAAATCAGGTGATTGGGAATAAACACATCCTCAAAAATCACCATTGCTTCCTGTCCGCCAAAATTGGCATTTCCCGCGTCCATATTTCCACCTTCCATGCTCCGCGTATCGCACGATTGGCGTCCGTAGATATAAGTGATTCCCGGCGCATCAACCGGAACCGCGCCCACGATGGCATAATCCCTGTCTTTTTCGCCCAAACGCATGGTGGGCATGACCATCAGCCAATGCGAATTAAGACAACCTGTTTGGTGCGCTTTGGCTCCCGTAATATAAACCCCTTCGGAAGTACGGCGGGTGATGTGAACAAACAAATCAGGATCGGCCTGTTCGTGCGGGGCTTTGCTGCGGTCGCCTTTTACATCAGTCATCGCGCCACCGATGACAAAATTACGACGGTGCATTTCGGTCAAAAAAGCGATAAATCGCTGATGATAAGGTGTTTTGTGTTTTTTATCTATTTCAAATGTTGTCGAAAAAAGGGAATTAAACGCATCCATTCCCACACAACGCTGAAAGCAGGTGCCGGTATTTTGGCCGAGTTTACGCTGCATTTTGTTTTGCAGCACCAAATCGTTGGCGCTCGTCGAAATATGCAGAAAGCGATTGATGCGTTCGCCCGTAAACGGCGAACTCACCGAAGCCAATTCCGGCTCCCGAAGCGCCAAATCATAGGTTTCGGCCACAGCATTTACCGACGGACGAATCATGGGATGCTCTGATGGTTCTTCTACTAATTCTCCAAAAAGATATACTTTCAGTTTGCGGCCTTTGAGACTTTCGTAGTAGTCTTGGGAAGTTTGGATTTTGGGCTGAATAGACATTTATTTTAGTAATAAATTAATAATATTATTAATATTACAATATTTAATATATTGATAATCAATATATTAATATACTAAAAATTATCTTTATTTATCTTTATTTTTATTTAAAGACCATTTGGTTGTTTTTTTTGCTCCTTCTCTTACAAGGATATCTTTGCCTTTCATTTCCAGCAATAAGTTTTTAATTTTATTGAGCTTCTGTTGGGGGCTCAAAATATCCGGTAGTTTAGGCAGCAATAGCTCCTCGGTTTTCTCTCTCGTAATTGTTCCAAATTTTCTCAAATATTGAATGATCAAATCTTGATAGTATATTTTATCAAATCCTCGATTTTGAATATAGCGGGTTTCCTTCTTCACCAATGATGCAATGCTTGAAGTAAGAAGATAATTGGGTTTTCGACCTTCAATGAGTCCCAGTGCTTTAAGTTCTTTTGCATCCTGATCTGAAAATCGAATAACCTGCCCTCTGATTTGTTCGATTTCGGAAATAGATAGACCACTCAAGGATTCTGCATTTCTTCCGTAAAAATGCCCTTTCCAGGTAATCGGAATCCCTCGGGGAGCCGCCGGGATTTGAAACATAACTACACGTCCCTCCGGCAATTGCAGTTCAAAAATCTCTTGAAAAGTATGACCATTGGTATGATTGGCAATCTCTGATTTTAGACTATCCAACTTTGCTCTATTCGTAATGCGATAATTACTACCAACAATACTTTTAGAATTGTCTTTTACTCCAAAAATCAGCCAACCAAATTCTTTTCCTTTTAAATTAGCCTCATTTGATATAGCGGCAAAATACTTCCCTAAATCATCGAAATCAAAGTTGTTTTTAGCTTCTTTAAATTCAAGCCATTCTGTCTCCGCAGGAAAAGAAAGGAAATTCTTTAAAATGCTGTATAATTCTTTGTCACTCATCTATTTACTATTTATTCTTCTCGAAATTTCGCAGAAAATCCTCTCTGTCCGTGATCTTAAAATCAGCCTGCCATTCATATTCCAAACCTCGATGCAGCCCTTGATTCGCTCCGAAATAGTACATCTTTTTCATGGCGGCAATGGTCTGCGCAGAGTTACCTAAAATCTTATCGGCAACCTGATTAACCGTTGTTTCCAACTCCGCCAACGGCACTGACTTATTCACCAAACCAATTCGTTCGGCTTCCTTTCCCGAAACAGGCTGCGCGGTGAATGACATTTCCATTGCTTTCATCAAACCTACTTTTTGTTGCAATCGCTGCGTCATTCCCCACTTGGGGGCAATGCCCCATTTGGTGTGTGTATCCCCGATTTGGGCTTCGTCGGCGGCGTAGACCAGATCAAAAGCCAACATCAATTCGGTGGCACCCGTGTAGCAATGGCCGTTTATCTGGGCAATTGTCACTTGGGGCATGGACTGAAGGGCAAGAATAAACGCAGCCCCCATTTCCATCAGTTCAAAATTAGAAAAATGCCCACCCTGAATACTTTCGTTGAGTGCTTTCAAATCTACCCCTGCCGACCACGCCCGGCCTGCTCCGGTCACGATGAGTACTTTTACAGAATCGTCCAACGCTACTTTTTGGGTGGCTTCGGTAAGTTCAGCAATGAGATTGGGGCTGAGAGCATTGAGTACCGACGGACGGTTGAGCGTGATTCCGGCAATGCCGTTATCTTGTGAAAAAAGAATGTCTTTATACATGTTTTCAATGAGTTAGAGGTCACATAATGAGAAAAATTCAGCGATTGCGGCCATATTGTTCGTGGCTGCTTACCCACTCGTTGGCAACAATGGCAGCCCCTAATGATAGTTCACCACAAAGTACAGTTGCGGCAACAATTTCGGCTAATTTATTGACTTTGCCCGCGCCATAGCAGTCCATCATTTCCAGACACTCGCGCTGCGTGGGTAAGCCTGTGCCACCGCCGTACGTAGCCACGATGAGCGAAGGTATGGTCAACGAAAAATAATAATCTCCGTTGGATTTTAATTCGACGTACACAATTCCCGCCGACGATTCGGCCACATTGGCAACGTCTTGACCCGTTGCGATAAATACCGCCGTTATGCCATTAGCAAAATGGGAACCGTTGCTGATGGCGTTGGACAACATTGACCCGGCGTTTGAATACTGCCGCTGCTTAAACAGTGCCTCACTGCTCACGTGCATGATGCGCTCGAGTAATTCTTTCGGAATCGTGATCTCGGCCACTACGCGCTTGCCTCGGGTTTGGAGCGTATTAAGGTGAGAATGCTTCTTGTCAGTATCCATGTTGGCGGCCATCGTAAAATGCTCCAACCCTTCGATATTCTGTTCAAGAATCCAATGGCACGCCCGATGTGTGGCTTTGGTGACCATGTTTTGTCCGGCAGCATCGCCTGTGGAATAATTGAAGCGAAGCCAATGCAGTTTTCCAACGGTATATTGCTCAATATCAAGCAATTTTCCAATCGAAGTTGTTTCTTCCGCTTTGGTTTTGAGATGGGCAAAATGCGTATCTACCCATTTACCGAAGGTTCTTGAATAACGTGCATTTTCAAATACAAACAATGGCGCGCGCTGCATGGCATCGTCCATCACGGTGGTAGTGATGCCTCCTGCTTCACGGCAAAGTTTCATGCCTCGGTTATAACTTGCCACTAATGTACCTTCCGTAGTTGCCATTGGTACATAAAAATCCCCTTGAGCATGTTCGCCAATCACATTGAGCGGACCCGCAAAACCAATCGGAACTTGGGCCACTCCCGCAAAATTTTCGATATTGCCCTTAGCTGTCGGTGGTTCAAACGAGAATTTATCAATGTGATGAAATGAAACACCCGTTTTCTCCGTCACAAACGTTCGACGCGCCTGCGCCATGTCAGAAGTGTAATCGTTGGATTTATCAAGCGGCAATTTCTCGTTACTCATGTTTCGAAGATTGGAATACCAACAAAAATAACTTTTTCTTTTGAAGATGAGCCGAAAAGTATGAATGGAAATGCAATTCTATTCTATATAAAAACGGCTCCCGCCTATAAAAAGCAGGAGCCGTTTTTACTTGTTTCTATTTTACCCAACCTTCACCGATGTCATTGAAATAGAACCCATTAATGTCTTATCATTGAAGATTCCGACTTTCTCATGTTCTTCTTTCAAGCCCAAAATGTATAACAACGGCAAATAATGCTCAGGTGTTGGAATTGACATTTTGGCTGCTTGGCCCAAACTTTCGTAATTGATCAACGGCGCATGTTCATTTTTAAGAATCAATGACTTAAAAGTATCATTCATTTCAATGGCCCAATCGTAGCCTTTTTCGGTCAATTGCCAATTCAGAATACGCAGGTTATGAACCATGTTGCCGCTACCGATGATCAAAACCCCTTTTTTACGCAAAGCCACCAGTTCTTTTGCCAATTCATAATGGTAGCGTGGAGGCTTGGTATAATCAATGCTCAACTGCAAAACGGGAATTTTAGCCTCAGGATACATGTGTCGAACAATGGTCCAAGTGCCGTGGTCGAGGCCCCATTCGTGGTCAAGGCCTACCTGTGTTTTATGAATCAAGGACGCCGTTTCTTTAGCTAAAGCAGGGCTGCCCGGAGCAGGGTACTGCACGTCAAACAAGGCTTTAGGAAAGCCGCCAAAGTCGTGAATGGTACGCGGTTCAGGCATGGCCGTTACCTTAGTTCCCGGCGTAAACCAGTGAGCCGATACGACCAATACAGCCGTAGGAACGGGAATTTCGGTGCCGAATTTTTTCCAGCTTTGACTGAATTCGTTGTCTTCAATTCCATTCATGGGCGACCCATGCCCTACAAACAACATCGGCATCAGGCTGTCTTTGGATGCCAATTGTTGATTCCAATTATATAAATCCTTTAACGATTCCATTGCAATAGCCCCTCCAAGGGCACTTTTTATAAATTCGCTTCTTTTCATTTCTTTGATCGTAAATGGTTTCAACAACCTGAAAATAGGTACTTTTCACGCCGGCAAACCAATTTTACAATAAATATATGTAGATACATATAAATTACAAAATACCGCGATTTTTAGTTCATAAAACGCCACTCATGTTATAGTGAGTAAGTAGAAATCACGGCCATAACCATTGAATAGTTATAAGCAATTTATTAGATGCATTCATCTTAACCATTGAACACAAATGAATTATCGAAGATTAGGAAAAACAGGGTTTGACATTTCGGAAATAAGCCTGGGAACATGGCAGGTTGGCGGCAAATGGGGCGATGATTTCAGTCACGCGAACGCCGAACAAATTCTACACGCTGCGGTCGATTCGGGCATCAACTTCATAGATACTGCCGATGTATACGGCGCGGGAGAAAGCGAAAAAGCCGTAGGTAAATTTGTCAAAAGCCGTTCGGAGCGCATTTACGTGGCAACCAAATGCGGCCGTCAATTGAACCCCCACGTCAATGAAGCATATCAGCCGGCTGTGTTGCGCAAGTTTGTGGAAGACAGTCTCAAAAATATGGATCTTGAGGCCCTTGACCTGATTCAATTACATTGTCCGCCTACGGAAGTCTATTATCGTCCCGAAATCTTTGAATTGTTTGATCGGCTGAAAGAAGAAGGCAAAATCCTGAACTTGGGCATCAGCGTTGAAAAAGTGGAAGAAGCACTCAAAGGCATTGAATATGAAAACGTAACTACGGTGCAAATCATCTTTAATATGTTTCGGCAACGCCCTTCGGAGTTATTTTTTGAACAGGCACAAAAGAAAAATGTAGGCGTCATTGTGCGGGTACCGTTAGCCAGTGGCTTACTTACGGGTAAATTTTCTAAAAACTCTTCCTTTACCGCCGGTGATCACCGTTTCTTTAATCGCAACGGCGAGCAATTTGATAAAGGCGAGACCTTTTCGGGAATTGATTATGAAACGGGCTTGGCCGCCGTTGAGGCATTGAAAGCTGTTTTTCCAACTTACACTAATTTAGCACCCATAGCGCTACGCTGGATTTTACAGTTTTCGGCCGTAAGTACCATTATTCCCGGCGCATCCAATCCCGAACAGGCAACGGCTAATCTGGAAGCCCTTGCAATTCCTGATTTGACTTCGGAACAGTTAAAAGCCGTTAATGGAATTTACGAAAAATACATTAAGCCGCAGGTACATCAATTGTGGTGATTCTAAAGAATAATGTAAAGACTTTCCAAGTTTCAAAAACTTGGAAAGTCTATTTCCAAAAGCACACTATTGGAACATAAAGGTACAGGAGGGTTGGGCTGAACTATTCTTTTTTATTTGTTAACGCAGACGATAAATTAACAATCAACATGCAAAAAATTGCCTTTTTGATGAAGCTCAAACCCGGTTTTGAGGCAGAATACAAAAAACGTCACGACGAAATTTGGCCCGAGCTTTCCGCTGCTTTACGGGAAGCCGGCGTAAGTGATTATTCCATTTACCTCGACCGCACTACGGGATTTCTTTTAGCCGTACAAAAACGTACCGAAAATAATACGGCTGATGGTTTGCCTCAACTTCCCATCGTCAAAAAATGGTGGGCGTACATGGCCGATATTATGGACACCAATCCCGACAATTCGCCCGTCAGTACCTCTTTAGAATGTGTATTTCACATGGATTAAGTGAAGGCCGCCCTCCTCATTCGTTATAAATCAACTACCTCCATACATGAACACTCTTAAAGAAACCCTTAACCGACGCTCGTTTTTGCAGAAGTCTTCGATGGCTATTGCGAGTGTATTGGCGTCTGCTTCCGTGTTTGCTAATGGCAATACCGCTAAACGTAAAGTGGCGATGGTGGGCACGGGCCACCGTGGTACGAGCATGTGGGGTGTACCGGTCGTCAAAGAATTCAGCGACGTTATTGAGTTCGTAGGCCTTTGTGACATTAATCCCGGCCGCGCCGAAACTGCCCGTAAGATGCTGAATGTCAACTGTCCGCTTTTTACTGACTTTGAGAAAATGATGCGGGAAACCAAACCCGATATTCTCATTGTGACAACGGTAGACGCCACGCACGATCAATTCATCATCAAAGGCATGGAAATGGGCGCAGACATCGTGACCGAAAAACCCATGACCACCGATGAAACCAAATGCCGGGCGATATTGGATGCGGAAAAACGTACGGGAAAGAAAGTAACGGTTACGTTCAATTATCGTTATTCACCTCATCGCCAAAAATTGTACGAACTTCTGCGCGAAGGTGCCATTGGCAAAGTGACGTCTGTCGATTTTCATTGGTATTTGGATACCCGTCACGGTGCCGATTATTTCCGCCGTTGGCACCGTTTGAAAGAAAACAGCGGTTCGCTTTGGGTACACAAGGCAAGTCACCATTTTGATCTGTTGAACTGGTGGCTGGAGTCTGAACCTGAGAGTGTGTATGCCCAAGGTTCGTTGGAACATTATGGCAAGAACGGTACCGTAAGAGGTACTAATTGTCGCAGTTGCGCCCACAAAGCCGATTGTAAATTTTACTGGGATGTCACTAAAGACAAGCGCCTTACCGCTCTGTATGTCGACAATGAAAAACACGACGGTTATTTACGCGACGGTTGCGTGTTTAAGGAAGATATTAATATTTACGATAAAATGGCGGCCACGATTCATTACGCCAACGGCGTAAACGTGAGCTATTCGTTGACTACTTATTCTCCTTACGAAGGCTACCGCATTGCTTTCAACGGCACCAAAGGGCGTCTGGAAGCGTGGATCAAAGAATCGGGTAAAATGACCTTAGAGCCTTACGACGAGTTGATGCTTTCTAAGAATTTCGGAGAAGTGGAATACATTAAAATCCCGCAGGCTGAAGGGCATGGCGGTGGTGATGCTCGTCTGCGCGACAAGATTTTTCGTAATCCTAACGCAACCGATGCATTTCGTCAATCGGCGGGGAGCCGCGACGGGGCAATGGCCATTTTGGTCGGTATTGGTGCCCGCAAGAGTTTGCAATCAGGCCAAGTTGTCAAAATCGCTGACTTAACTGATTTGAAGCCAATGTCAGTAAAGGCTTAATCAGAATTCCTGTTAACTTCCCTCAGCTTCCCGAAACGGGGCCACCCGGCGGTTTTGGGCTTTCGGGAGGTTCGGTTCGTTCTTAAAATCTCCTCCCTACCAATACAATATCTTCGACAGATCAGCCTTCCGTTTATCAACATATTTTTCGTTTCATCATTGGAATTAGCATGTTCCGTTACTTTTTCAGGCCATCATTGTCTTTTCAGGAGCAGTGTAATTGACAAAACCTTTGTCGTTTACGTGTTTTTTCAGAAGTTTGTCCCAAACAGCGTAGTCAATGGGGCTGCATTCTGTCGGTTAGTATAAAATAGTGCTCCAAAAAGATGAATCTTGATCTAAGCCAAAAAACCGCCATTGTGTGCGGCAGTACGCAAGGCATTGGCCGAGCCTCGGCAGTGGAATTAGCGCTTCTGGGAGCTAATGTAACACTTATGGCACGTAACGAAAAAGCGTTGCAACAAACACTTAATACATTGGATGTTAGTAAAGGTCAAACGCACCGCTACATTGTAGCTGATTTTTCAAGTACAGAAGCTGTCAAAAGCGCTATTGATGGTTATTTAGCAGCCTTTCCTGAAGTACACATTCTGATCAATAATACCGGCGGACCGGCAGGTGGCCCTATCATTGATGCCACTCCCGAGCAATTTCTGAAGACCTTTGAGATGCATCTTATCAACAACCAACTCTTAGTGCAGGCGGTTGTTCCTTCGATGAAAGAGGCAGGTTTTGGCCGCATTATTAATATCATTTCTACGTCGGTCAAGCAGCCTATTGTTGGACTGGGGGTTTCCAACACTATTCGTTGGTCAGTAGCAAGTTGGGCCAAAACGTTATCGCTTGAAATCGGTAAATTCGGCATTACTGTCAACAACGTTTTGCCGGGTTACACCAAAACAGGGCGTTTGGATTCAGTAAACAAACAACGCGCACAGGCAACGGGTAAAAGTGTGGAAGAAGTCTCCGACCAACTCCAATCCGAAATTCCCATCGGACGTTTTGCCGAACCGGAAGAAGTAGCTGCGGCAGTAGCTTTTTTGTGCAGCCCCGCCGCCGCCGCAATCAGTGGTATCAATGTTCCTGTGGATGGCGGAAAAACGGGATCGTTATAAAATAAACCAAATGCAGTAGGGGCAGGCCTTGCGTCTGCCCAATAACGTGGAGTTGGGCAGACGCAAGGCCTGCCCCTACAAATAATAAACCTTAAACATAATTTTCATGAAACTCTCCATTGGCGATACTTACGAATACGAATTTCGTTTTTCTCAAGACGATGTTATTGCCTTTGCGCAACTGACGGGCGACGACAACCCTTTGCATTTAGACCCTGAATATGCCGCAACTACGCCATTTAAACGTCCCATTATTCACGGAATGCTGGGGGCAAGTGTATTTACCAAAGTAATTGGGACAAAATTTCCGGGATATGGATCTATCTATGTTGGACAAACGTTCCAGTTTTTGCGTCCTATGTTTGTTGACACTGACTATAAAGTAAAATTCACCGTCATCAGTCTCAATCCTGAAAAACATACAGGAGAAATCCTAGGCGAAGTCTCAGATGTGACTACGGGCAAAATCACCACCAAAGGCGTAGCAACGTTAATGCACAAAGAGAAGATTTAACGAACTATATGCTCTCACTCTCACACCCGCTTATTCTTGCTTCCAATTCCCCGCGCCGTCAACAGTTGCTGCGCGAATTGGGATTTGATTTTACCGTTGAGGTTCGACCGACCGACGAAGTTTTTCCTGACGAAATGCCGCCTGCAAAAGTGCCCGGGTATTTGGCAAGGCACAAAGCCGAGCAATTTGAAGCTGATTTAAACGACCGCCTCGTATTGTGCGCCGACACCATTGTGGTAGTGGAGAATGAAATTCTTAACAAACCGGCCAACGTAGCAGAGGCTCAACTCATGCTCCAAAAACTTTCGGGACGTACCCACGAAGTCATTACAGGAATTTGTCTGTTAAGCAGTAGTGGTTACCAAACCGTCAGCGATGTAGCCAAAGTAGAATTCAAAGCCCTTACAAAAGTCGAAATAGATTATTATATCCAACACTATCGTCCATTCGACAAAGCGGGTGCTTACGGCATTCAGGAATGGATCGGTATGATAGGTATCAGTCGTATCGAAGGCTCTTTTTATACTATTATGGGACTTCCGTTACACAAAGTGTATGAGTTGCTTGTCCCTTTTATTCAGGCTTAACCGCTTGTCAAAAAGTTGTTTGAAGTGGCTTGATGAATACCTATTTTTGTGAAACAGCAATACAGTTGATCCTGCAATTGTAAATCCACAGTCAGACAGTAAAGTTAAGCCACTTTTGCCATGAAAAACATTCACAATTTCTTTCTTTTCGCGAGCCTGATTCTGCTTGCCGGTTGTACGCCCACTTTTTATCATTTACGGCCCGCTTCCGGCGACATCGCCTGGATTGAAGGACGAGAAGTGACCCGCGTTGAGCAAAATGGGGTGGTGCTTGTGGCATCTTATGAATTTGAAGACACGCAACATTTGGTACTGGATATAGAGATCAAAAACCGCACTTCGGCGCCTTTACTGATTGATCCAAACGATTTCTCTTATTTTCCTTTTGAAGAGAAAGGCGATACACTTCGCAATAAATATAACCCTATATATGCCTCTACCTACCGCGCAGCCGACCCTGAACGGAAAATTGAACAGGCAACATTAGAGATCAAACGCCAAAAACAGCGTTTGATAGCCTCCTCCATTCTTAACGGAGTACTGTTGGCAGCTACCATTGCCAGCGATATTCACAGTTCAAATCGCAACGACCGTTCCTGGCAACAGCGAGCCAATAATCGCTACGCTCACGCACAAGCGTACAATTTTATCATTCAAAAACAGGTGGTAGATATTAACCTTCAAAAAGCCCGCACCAATCAACTGCAACATGAGCGCGCCAACTGGCAGGATATGGCACTTCGCAAAACCACTTTGCCGGCCGGTGAATCTGTGCGCGGACTGGTGTTTTTACCCAAAGACACTCGCGCTTCTTATTTATGGCTTAACTACGAATCTCCCTCGGATTCAACGGCCATGCGGGTGAAATTTTTGCAGGAGAAAGTCAAACCTAATCATTAATGGACCTTTTGGAGAGCCAATAATACGTTTTTAGGGGACTTTGTATGGTACATCACAGCATTTTGCTGCCTTACTCAAAAAATAGTTTGTAAACTTTTAGAAGTTTCCGTACCTTTGCGGACTCTTTTGGAATCAAGGAATTACAAGAAATAAAAGGTCAAAATAAAATGAAACGTACATATCAACCTTCAAACCGCAAAAGACGCAACAAGCATGGTTTCCGTGAGCGTATGGAATCTGCTAACGGCCGCAAGGTATTGGCAGCTCGTCGCAAAAAAGGTCGTTGGAAACTAACAGTTTCAGACGAAAAGCGTCACAAGCAATAATTTGTTTGCGTGTTTGGGGAGTTTGTTTGTTTGAAAGTTGACTAATGCTTCTCAAACAATTGCAATAGTTCAAACGATTCAAACATTGAGACAGACATTACAAAAAACAGAACGGTTAAGCAGCCCCAAGGTTATTAGCCGTTTATTCGAAAAAGGTAGCACGGAAACCCAAACGTCCTACCTTTTTCCTTTTAAGGTATTTTACCTTTACGAGCCCGTCTCCGCTGCTCAATCGCTCCCTCAGGTTTTGTTTACTATCTCTAAGCGGAATTTCAAGCATGCCGTTGACCGCAATCTACTGCGCCGTCGCTGCCGCGAAGCTTATCGCAAAAACAAGCATCTTTTTTTGGAATTTCCCGAGCATCGTGCTCCTTCTTATATTGCGTTTGTGTTAATTGCGAAAGAGAAAGTGGAGTACGATGTCATTGAGCGCTCTATGCAAAAACTTCTTCCTCGAATGAGTAAAATAGACGTTTAGTTCCCATAATTTTTATCAGTTTTCCAAAAGGTCTGAAAACACCTTTTATAACTTTTCCTTCGCCACTATTTATGTCCTTCGACTGTTAACTTTGTGTTAAGAATGAACAACCTGTGTTAAAATTCCTTACATGTCTTGTACATTCGCCACGAAATCAACCTCTTTGCTATGAGCGCTGCTAAATCGGCTCAAATTGCACACAAAGTATTGGTCGTAGACGACGACCCGGATATTGTAGAGCTTCTGGCTTACAATTTGGAAAAAGAAGGCTACGAAGTGGCCACTGCCTCCAACGGTAAAAATGCACTGGAAACGGCACGCACTTTCATCCCCGAACTTGTTGTATTGGACATCATGATGCCCCAAATGGATGGCATCGAAACGGCTCGCCTTTTGCGGGATATTCCTGATTTTCGGAATACATATCTCCTGTTTCTGACTGCTCGTTCGGAAGAATATTCAGAAGTAGCGGCTTTTGAGATCGGGGCGGATGATTATATCACCAAGCCCATTAAACCCCGTGCGTTGATGAGTCGTATCAATGCCTTGTTTAGAAGGGAAGCGCAAAAAGCGGAACCCGAATCGCAAATTGAGATTGCCGGATTATCCATTAATCGAAAAAATTATACGGTAACCAAAGACGATAAATCGGTGGTACTGCCTAAAAAAGAATTCGAACTGCTTTTCTTTTTGGCGAATCATCCCAACAAAGTCTTTAACCGGGAAGAATTGCTCCAAAAAATCTGGGGAGCTGATATTTATGTGCTCGAACGAACGGTAGATGTGCATATCCGAAAAGTACGGGAAAAAGTAGGAGAAACGTATATCAGAACGCTCAAAGGCGTTGGGTATATGTTTACGGACGAATAACCTTTATAAATGTGGAGACGCAAAATCGTCTCTACATTTACATCATCTATCTACTTCTCCCATCACCACATCGATTGAGCCAATGATCGCTACTAAGTCGGCAAGCATGGCTCCACGAGAGATTTCGGCAATGACGGAGAGATTATTGAAAGAACAGGCCCGCGCTTTGCAGCGAACCGGAATATCCGACTTGCCATCGGTACGGAAGAAAAAACCCAATTCTCCTTTCGGATTTTCAGCCCGCACGTAATAATCCATCGCCTGTGGGCGAATCTTTTTGGGAACAAACGCCTGTGGGTCAAAATCGGGCGTACGACAGTGTTCGCCCAACAATTTTTCAACACATTGTTCGATGATCTTTACGGATTCGCGGCATTCAAGCACACGCACATAATTCCGGTCCCAACAATCACCAACGGTTCCTACAAGTCCTTCTCCCATAGGAACATCAAAATCTAATTCAGGATAGACTGAATAGCCATCTACTTTTCGGAGGTCCCAACGCAAACCCGAACCACGTAATACCGGTCCGGAGCAACCGTAATTAATGGCTACCGGCAACGGCAACACGCCCACATTGGCTGTTCGTTGTACAAAAATTTTATTTTCAATAACAAGTTGTTGAAGTTCCTGTAATTTGGGTTTAAGGTAGGTAACAAATTCCCGGCATCTTTCTTCAAAGCCTACGGGCAAATCGTAAAACAAGCCGCCCACCCAAATATAATTATAGAGCATCCGCGCCCCTGAAAGCCACTCCAGCATTCGCAGGATATGCTCACGGTCGCGCATCATCCACAGGAAAGGCGTATAAGCGCCAATGTCCATCGCATACGTTCCGATTGCTACAAAGTGCGAAGCCAAACGATTCAATTCTGCCACCAGCACCCGAATGTACTCAACGCGTTTGGGCAGATCTTTGTCGATTCCCAACATTCGCTCTATGCCCATTACATAAGCGTGCTCTGAATTCATGGCCGCTACATAATCCATACGATCTACGTAAGGAATGATCTGGTTGAAAGGAAGTGACTCGGCGTGTTTTTCAAAGCAACGATGCAAGTACCCAATGTGCGGCACTACATCCACAATGATCTCGCCATCCGACACAACCTCCAGACGCAAAACTCCGTGCGTAGACGGGTGTTGCGGGCCAAGGTTAATCACCATTTCTTCCGATTTCAGCTTATCGGCTGTGTATACGCTCGGCTCCGAAACGTTGAGGTGTTCGGGTTGATAGTTATACTGAATTGTCGGGGTTGTTGCCATTTTAAAACGCATTAAGGACTCAAAAGTAATAGATTTCACCTAAGAACGTACCCAATTTTAACCTGCGTTTTACATAATGAGAAAAAAAATTCCCATTCAAGGGTCGGGGTTTTTAGGCATGATTTTTTGCCGATTTTCTTACCATCCTCTAAATGACTATTGCCATGGCAAAGAATGAACACGAAGAAACCATGACCAAATTGCCCGTCGGAGAAGATCCGCTTGAAATGACCAGGCAGAATGAAGATACCTCTTCTCCACAAAATGAGCACAAAACGGAGCCAACAAAAAAACGACCAAAGAGAAAACGAATACCAAAATGAAACATGTAAGCATTGGACTATCGCTGCTAATACTGCTGGTCTTGTCGGCCTGCCAAACGTCTTCGCCGGGAGGCGGGTTATTAGGTGCTAAGTCTCCGCGTGACCAATACTTAAAAGACCTCAAAAAAGCCGATGAAGTACTGAGCAGTCAGTGGGAACAGTTAGGCAAAAATGCGTTGGACACTCCTGTTTCCGTAAAATTCCCTCATAAAGAACAGAACTATTTTCCCAATGATCTGCCTTTAGCGTTTGGTTATAAATTGACAGTACCGCGCGGCAGGCGGCTCGAAGCCGTCGTTTCTTCCAACCCCGCCGACAGTACTTTCAAGGTATTTCTGGAATTATATCAACAATCCGGTGACCAATTCAAACGGCTTACATTTGCCGAATCGGAGTCCAACCGTCTGGCTTGGGAAGCTACCGATAGCACCACTGTTATTCTTCATTTACAAACCGAGGCCGAAAAGACGGCAAATGTTACGTTATCGTTAGAAAGCCATCCGTTGCTTTCGTTCCCCGTCGTAAAACGAGACAGCCGTAACATCATCAGTTTTTGGGGTGTAGCGCGCGACGGCGGACGGCGTTCGCACGAAGGCGTTGACGTGGCAGCTCCGCGCGGAACGCCCGTAGTGGCCGCCGCCAATGGGTATATATCTTCCGTTGGTGTCAATAATTTAGGCGGAAATGTCATTTTTCAGGACGTAGAAAATGGCGGCATGACCTTATATTACGCCCACTTGGATTCTCAATTGGTAGTTTCAGGCCAGCGTGTTTCCATTGGCGATACCATTGGAACAGTTGGAAACACCGGAAATGCCATCACAACGGGGCCGCACCTGCACTTTGGCATTTATCAATCTTTTCGCTCGGCTATTGATCCGCTTCCTTTTATATCAATTCCTCAAAAAGACAATTCTAATTTAACGTTATTAGGTAAAAAATCAGGGGATTGGGAACGGGTAACGGGCAAAATGGCCGATATAAAAACAGGCCCCGGTTTAGTGCAGGATACCGTAGCTCGCCTTGCTCGTAACACAATGATGAGAGTAGTGGGCAAAGCAGGTCAATGGTATAAAGTTTGGCTGCCCGACGGAAAGATAGGTTATATAGATACTAAAAATATAAGCTCTTCTTTGAACTCCCTCAAAACATTAACAGTAGAACAGGAACGGCCTCTGTGGATACTCCCTTCTTTGGACTCTTACGCAGTAGTCCGTGTACCGGCAAAAGCAACCCTGAAAATTCTGGGCAGCTGGCAAACGTTTTTATACGTAGAAGAACCTACCGGCAAACGAGGCTGGCTGAGCAATCCGGCAGCTTTGCGACAATTGGCATTGGAAGGTGAAAATAATGAGAAAAGTACTTATTGAGCAGAATTGAGAAACCTTACCTGTACTTGATTCTAAGGTAATTTTTGAAATAAATAAGCTTCTATATCTTCTGTCTTTTCGTTCTCAGATAGTATATTTGTTAGTAGTTGTCGGCTAGCCGATGTGAGACATTGACTGTGGTGAGATATGCATGAAATTGAGCCTTTTTATAATTGGGAAAAACATTATGTAGCCGCTGAAGACCGTAAATCCCCTTTTTACGGCCGTGACTACAACATGAATCAGTATGAACACGATATTTACGGGTATTATATTCACCCGCTTTGGGACGAGATAGATTCTGAAACGCTTTACGTGAAAATTCTTTTTGCCGACTATAAAAAAGAGTTTGCGATCATTGAATTATTCGGTGAGTGGAACGATACGCTTCACAATGACATCATGTATTTTAAGCGCAATGTCATTGATCATTTGTTGGCGCAGGGCATTCGCCAATTTATCCTGATCGGCGAAAATATCCTCAACTTTCACGGCTCCGACGATGAGTATTATGCCGAATGGTTTGAGGAGATCGAAGACGGCTGGATTGCAGTAGTAGGTTCACGCGACCATATTGAGCGCGAATGGAAGCGCTATCGCTTAGACTATTATCTTAATTTTGGCGGCACGCTTCACTTGGACAATTGGCGCACTATGCAACCTCAGCCTTTCTATGAATTGGTCAAAACCCTGATCGTACGACGGCTGATGTGATCAGCTTTTTTGTCCTTCTTCTTCCGCATCCAACACTGCCAGCAGGTCATACATTGTATCGATCATCTGTTGGCATTTTTTTGCCCCGACAGCTTTATTGAAGCGGGCTCTTACGTCATTCATGGCTTCATTGAGGTCTACAAATAATTGTTTGCCGCGCTCATCCAGAAAAATCACACTCGAACGGGCATCGGCTTCATTAGGTCGTGTGTAAACATATCCGTGCTCTTCCAGTTCTTTTATTACTTTACTTATTGCCTGTTTGGTCACACACGCCTTTTTAGCCAACTCATTATTAGTTGTACCGTTTTCATCAATATTGGCGATAAATGCCAATGAACTCAGTTTAAAGTCCGTATGGCCTTTAGCATGCAGAATCGGCTCGGCATGCTCATGTATATGTCGCTTCAGACGCCCGATTAATCTTCCCAGTGAGCGATTACGAATAGCCTGAAATTCTTCAAAACTAAAATCAACCGATTTATTTACTACCGTTTCCATATCACAAATCTACTGAAATACAGCTTATTAAAAAAATTTCATGAAATTTTAATACAAATATTAGTCAACTTGCTTGACTTTAATAGTCAACTAAGTTTACCTTTGCCAACACAAAAGTAGTCAACTAAGTTTACTTATCAATAAACTACAATTAAAAATTCGTTAATAACCATTCAGCACAAAATACCCATGGCAACCGAACAAAAAAGTATCGTCAGAAAATTACTTCCACCTATTATTGGCCTTATCGTATTGGCCACTGCCGGATTCTACGGCTTTCAATCGTATCGTTATAACCAAACGTACGAGACAACTGATAACGCTCAGATCGAATCTAAAAGTACACCTGTACTGGCCCGTGTAGCGGGTTATATTCAGGAATCAAACGTTGAAGATTACAAAACAGTCAACGCCAACGCACGGCTTATCGAAATTGATCCACAGGAATACGCGATTGCCGTTTCGCAGGCCGAAGCCGATTATCAACAATCATTGGCCGATTTAGAAACCGCTAAAGCATCGCTTCGCAACGTACAGGAAAATTATAAAGTGGCTAAAGCCAGCGCAGATGTGCAGGTAAGCCGCAAGACCAAAGCCGCCGCCGATCTTCAGCGCGACAAAAACCTCTACGAAGGCGGGTCGACCACTAAAAGAACATTGGACGAAAGTCAATCGAATGTTGAAATTCAAGATCGTCAATACGATGCCGCTTTGGCGCAGATCAACCAAGCCAAAGTCTCGGAAGGTTCAGCAGTAGCCAACATCAAAAAGATGGAAGCGATCCTGAAAGTGAAGCAAACGATTTTGGACCAAGCCAAACTGCGTTTATCGTACACTCACATTGACGCACCGGTTTCAGGAAAAACGGGAAAAATCAACGTAGCTAAAGGCCAGTACGTACAGCCCGGGCAAAATCTCTTTACGATCATCAACGACGCCGACGTTT
The DNA here is from genome assembly GCF_965279615.1 of Runella sp. Lineage (NCBI taxonomy): Bacteria > Pseudomonadati > Bacteroidota > Cytophagia > Cytophagales > Spirosomataceae > Runella > Runella sp. Next base: position 4,144,852 of record NZ_OZ257252.1, read on the forward strand.
GGGTAACGGCTAATTTCAAAGAAACGCAATTGGAAAAAATGCGCGTAGGTCAACCTGTTGAGATCAAACTGGATGCTTTTCCGGCCTTGAAAGTAACCGGCAAAATCACCACTATTTCTGACGCAACCGGTGCGAAATTCTCACTTTTACCCGCCGACAATGCTTCCGGCAACTTCGTTAAATTGGTACAACGTGTTCCGGTAAAAATCGCCATTGACAATCCACAACAATACAAAGACCTTCTCCGCGCAGGCCTGAGTACTGAAGTAGCCGTCAAAGTGAAGTAATCGTTCTTAAAGATTTTTGCTATGAAAAGATGGATTGTAGTCATCACAGTTATTACGGCGGCAGTTATGGAGCTGATAGACACTTCCATTGTCAACGTCGGACTGTATCAAATGGCGGGCAATTTGGGAGTAACCATTGAAGATATTTCATGGGTAATTACTTCTTATGCCATTGCCAACGTGATCGTTATTCCCATGACGGGATTTTTGCAAAACTACTTTGGACGCAAAAATTACTTCATTGCGTCCATTGCCCTGTTTACGTTTGCTTCTTACCTCTGCGGCGTAGCCGATACATTACCGTTATTAGTTATTGCGCGTTTTTTACAGGGAATCGGCGGTGGAGCGTTGTTATCTGTTTCGCAAGGGCTTCTTTTTGATTCATTCCCCGTTAATCAACGACCTATCGCCTCAGCGGTTTTCGGAATGGGAATCGTCATGGGACCAACCTTCGGTCCTACGCTTGGCGGAATGATTATTGACAATTATCACTGGAGTTGGATGTTTTACATTAACATTCCTGTTGGTATTGTAGCATTAATATTGAGCTACTTATACATTGACAAAAAGCCGGAAGAATATAATATTGATCGCAGCAAGATCAAGATCGATTATTTCGGAATTGTGTTGTTAGCGGTGGGAGTTGGCTGTTTGCAATTTGTGCTTGAACGCGGCGAAGCCAACGACTGGTTTGAAGACCAAAGTATTTTTCTGTGTACGATTCTGCTTTTTGTTTCGCTTACCACTTTTATCTGGTGGGAGCTTAAAATAGACAATCCTGTTGTTAATTTAAGAGTACTCAAAAACCGCAACTTGGCGCTTGGGTCCATTTTGATCTTCGTTATTGGAATCGGTTTGTTTACGTCGGTGTTCATGTACCCGTTGTTTGTGCAGCGAATTATCGGATTCACCGCCTCCCAAACCGGACTTCTGCTTATTCCGGGAGGAGCCATTACTTTATTGGTTTTCCCGCTCGTGGGTCGTCTTATTTCAAAAGGAGTGCCGCCAAGGTACATTGCAACAGCGGGATATATTGCATTTGCCACCTTCTGCTATATGATGTCTACCTTCGATCTAAACACTTCGACGAGTCTTTTCATCGGCGCTTTGGTCATTCGCGGCATAGGATTAGCCATGTCCAATGTGCCGCTCATCAATCAATCTATCTCGACGTTGACCCCTAAGGAAATGCCTATGGGAATTGCCATTACCAACATGATTCGACAGATAGGAGGCGCGGTAGGAGTCGCATTGACCAATACGTACATTGCGCAACGGCTTCCGCTCAATGCCATGAATTTGTCCTCTCACTTGCAGCCCGGTGATATGCTTACGCAAGAACGCATCACAACGATGTCTCAAAGTCTGATCAGTCGCGGCATTAATCCGCTGGATGCCTTGCAGGTAACATACGGAAATCTAAACATGATCATTCAAAAACAAGCGCTGATGCTTTCGTATCTGGATGTTTTCCAAATGGCAACGTTGTTTTTCATCATCACATTTCCCCTCTTGTTTCTTTTGGAACGGAAGAAAATGGACGCCACCGCCGCCAAAGTCGCCGCTGATTCATCACACTAGCTAAAAAAAATTTGATACAGTCATCAATCATTCAAAATGAAAACTTTATTCAAAACATTCCTAATTGGCGCTTTATTCAGTAGCATAAGCTACTTCGGTATTGCCCAATCCCCTGCCCCACTCCAAGGCTTGGTGCAGCAGTCTTTTCAGAATTTTGCAAAATTGAAAGAAGCCGAACAACTCATTCAGGCGGGCGAACTCCGCGTTGGCATAGCCAAAAGCGCACTATTGCCTTATGTAAGTGCTGCAGGATCATATAATTATATCACTCCAACGGCCAAAGCTACGCTACCGCTTCCCGAAGGCTCGCGCGAAATTCAGTTCGTTCCTAACCATAATATTAGCTTAGGAGTTAACGGAAGTTATGGGTTGTATGATTTTGGAAAAACCGATCTGACCATTCGTCAGGCGCAGGAAAATGTGTTGGTTTCACGTCACAATCTGGAACTGAATCGCCATAATTTGGCGTATCAGATTGCGCAACTGTATTACAACATCGCCTTTTTACAAAAGAGCGTAAGCGTACAACAAGGCGTTATTCAAACAAGTGAGGAAGTACTCAAACAAGTGGAACAACGCCTCAAAAACGGTGATGCGCTGGAATTTGACGTAGTATCGCAGCAGGTAAAACTCAAATTGACCCAAAATCGTAAGATCGACTTTGAGAATCAGATTGAGAAACAAAAAGCAATGTTGGGCTACCTAACGGGTACGCCTTCGACAGGCATCAGTATTTCTGAATTAGCCATTGAAAATCCTCCCGTGCCGGCATCCGCCGAGGAATTGGTCACACTTGCCAACGGAAACAACAAAGAACTTTTATTAGCCAAAGACCGTATTCTCAGCGCAGAAACCGAGATCGCTATTGCCCAAAAAGCGCATTTACCAACCATTATGCTAAATGGCAGCATGGGTGAGAAAAATGGGTATATGCCTAACGTTAACCAGTTACGGTTTAACCTTGCGGCGGGTGTCAGTGTTAATGTTCCTTTATACGCCGGCAAACGTTACGATTATCAACGCAAAGCTGCCGTAGCCAATCTGGAAGCAACCAAATATAACTTAGAGTCTGTTAACGCCAACCTGCGCAAAGACGTCGAAAATGTTTTGATTGACATTAAAAGCAATCAACAACGTCTCCAAAACGTTGCTATTCAGGTAACGCAAGCCGAGCGCGCTTTGGCCATTGCCAAAAACCGTTTGGCAAACGGGACTATTACCAATGTAGAATTGGAAAGCGCTCAAACGGGTATCGAAGAAGCGCGTTTATCACAGCTTAATTATCAATTCCAATTGTTCATGAATCAACTGGAATTGAAGCGATTGGTAGGTGATGAATTTTGGAAATAGGTAATTTTGGATGTGTTTTTGCCTTTTTGTCAAAAACACAATCATGGACTACAATCGTCGTCATTTTATAGAAACTCTCGCGGCGACCGGCGCGGTCTTATTGACCGACTCGGTCGCTGCTTCTGCTCCTAAGGCTATGCCCATTTCCTCCAACCAATACGGTACATTTTATAGCCGTGACAAGCGCAACTGGAGCGCTGACCTTGACGCTTCCCTTGCTGAATATGTAAAATCAGGTTTAACGGCCTATGAGCCCAGTTTTTCCAACGTTGAAGAAGTAAAAAAACTGGGTCCGCTGCTCAAAAAACACAATCTCAGCATGCCTTCTGCTTACGTAGGAAGCGTATTACATGACGCCGCCGAAGGAAAACGCTCCATCGAAACGGCGTTAGCCATTGCCGAAGCAGCCCAACCGTTGGGTTTAAAAATATTGGTATCGAATCCTAATCCATTAAAATGGGGCGCCGGCAACGAAATCAAAAACGATGCACAACTGATTGAGCAGGTCAAGAACCTTGAATTTTTAGGCAGCGAACTTCGCAAGCGTGGCGTAACGCTCGCTTATCATACACATGATGTAGAGTTGCGCGCCGGAGAGCGTGAGTTTCATCACATGCTTCAAAACACTGACCCCAAAAATGTAGGATTTTGCCTGGATGTGCATTGGGTGTATCGCGGTGCCGGCAACTCGCAGGTGGCACTTTTTGACGTGGTGAAAATGTACGGTAAACGTGTGGTTGAATTGCACATTCGACAGTCCGTCAATACTATTTGGGCTGAAACCTTCGGTGAAGGCGACATTGATTATCCACGGCTGGCGCGTGAATTACAGGCGTTGAAAGTTAAACCTTTAATCGTATTGGAACAATGTCTCGAAGCACAATCGCCCAATACCATCAAACCTGTAGAAGCGCATCAACGTGATTTAGCTTACGCAAAGCAGGTGTTTGCAGGGTGGATGTAGAAAAAAAACGTCGGCAAGGTTTGGAACCTCGCCAACGTTAACCTATACTAAAACTTCAACCCCACACTCACCAGAAAATTACGTCCTGCCTGCGGATAATAAAAGTTTTCGGTGGTGGTTTGACCTCCGTAAATGTAGCTGTATGTGTATCCGTTAGATTCGTATAATTCATTGAAAACGTTGTTAGCCAACGCACTTACCGTAATTTCATTCATCCATTTGGGTTTAATGCGGTAGATCAACCGAACGTCATTGGTAAAATACGCATCCAGACGGCGGTTTTCGTTGGAGGTATTGTCGAGGTATTGTTTCCCTACGTATTTCGTCAATAACGCTACTTCCAGATTCTTTACCGGTGCATAAATGAGTTGACTTCCTACAATTACGTTGGGCGAAAGAGCGATGTCTGAATTGCCGTGGTTAGTGGTTTGGTAACCGCCATTTTCGTCGTCATAATCAACAATATACTCCGTAAAATTTCTTACCTTATTTTTGCTGAATGTGGCGTTGGCGTTCCATTTCCATTGTTTGCTCAATTGTGCACCAAACTCCAACTCAATGCCTGCGCGGTAGCTTTCAGGAACGTTGATTTTAATAGCATTTCCCACATCATTCAACTGCCCTGATACAACCAATTGGTTTTTGTAATCCATGTAATAACCACCGATCGAAGCCGCGACGCGGCCTTTTTGGAAACGATAGCCCGCTTCAACATCCCTTAATACTTCAGGATTGGGCTGAATCTGCCGGGTAGATTCTGTAAAATCATCGCGATTGGGTTCGCGATGCGCCAAGCTAAAGGAAGCAAAAGCGGTGCTGCTTTCTGAAACCTGATACGTTAAACCGGCTTTTGGGTTGAAAAAGGAGTAATTAACATCGTGCAATTGCTGCCGCTGCTGGTTGTCATCACCTTTGATAAAGTAACCGATCTTACGAAGCTGTAAGTCGGCAAAAATATTCAATTTATCGGTTAGTTGATAGTAGGCTTTTCCGTATACATTGAAATCCGTCTTCAACCCCACACTTTGATAATAGCGTTGACGAATACTGCCGGTTCCTGCATAACGCGCCCAAATCACCTCACCAAAGTGATTCCCGTCGTATTGATTCCAGCCGCCGCCGATATTAGCGGTCAACTTTTTGAAGCTGTTGTAATCTAACGAAAAAGTGGTTCCGTAAAATGAATTATCCAACCAACGGCGCCGAATCAAATCACTGCGGGTAATAGTGTCACCGCCTACAATTACCGACGGAAGCTTATAGTTACTTAACTTATCGTTATCGCGCGATTGTTCATAGTACCCGTGGCCTTTCACCAAAAATCCATTAAGGTTGAATGTCCAGTTTTTGTTGAGCACATGCGACGAGATCAGTTGATAATGGTCTTGTTGATAATTATCTGTTTGATTGTCATATAAATACAGATTGTACTTGCGACTGTCAGAATTCAGTAGATTTTGGGCATCGCGTTCATTGAGCCCATTACGGTCTATATAGGCCAGCATTCCTTCTCTATCTCCCTTTAGACGCGCTTCCGGAATTCCTTCCCACGCCTGATAGGTTACTTCTTTACCCGAAAATACATTCAAACGAATTGAGCTTTTCTTCCCAAAATAGGCCCCTGACAGGTAAAAAGAACCCAAATCTGATTTGGCTCGGTCAATAAATCCATCAGAAGTAATTTTTGATAAACGTGCATCCAACGTAAATCGGTTGTTCAACAAACCTGTTCCTGCTAAAACGGTGTGCTTGCGCGTATTGAACGAGCCGAACGAATTGTTGATCTCGGCATAACCTTCTTTTCTGAATTCGTTGGTGTTTATGTTAACAGTAGCGCCAAAAGCCGCCGCACCGTTGGTAGAAGTTCCTACGCCGCGTTGAATCTGTACACTGCTCACCGAAGAACCAAAATCGGGCATATTCACCCAAAAGGTTCCCTGGCTTTCCGCATCGTTGTACGGTATTCCGTTGATAGTCACATTGATACGTGTTGCATCGGTACCGCGAATACGTAATCCTGTATACCCAACGCCCGCTCCCGCATCTGAAGTTGTAACAAGTGAAGGGGTAAAATTGAGCAAAACCGGCAGGTCTTGCCCCAGATTTTGTTTACTCAATTCAAGTTTTCCCACATTCGTAAAAGCAACACCCGAATTTTGATTGGCCCGTGTGGCATTAATGACGACTTCATCGGCAGTGAAAGTGCTGCGTTTTAATTGAATAGGGTTGGTTTCTGACTGCAAATCTAAAATAGAGATGCTTTTATTTTCATATCCTACGTATGAAATCTCAACGGCGTCAGCATTGTTTGGAAGATTTTTCAGCGAGAATTCGCCTTTTTCATTTGTCACCGTTCCCCGAAAACTTCCCGCCCGAACCGTAGCACCCGGCAGCGGTGTGCCGTCTTCGGCGTCAACGATTTTACCCGACACAGATAGTTGGGCAAGTGCAGGCACGTACAGCAACACTCCCGTTGCCACGGCCAAAAACCAAGATGTAATCTTTTGCATTTCTGATTCCCTCCGCCGGCATTACCCGGTTCAGGTGTTAAGGGTATAATCTCAGCCCGTCATGTTAGGGCACCCCATTTATGTAAAAATTCCGCGCGCCGGAATTGACTGCAAAGGTAGAGGATAACTTTACAAAAAAACAAATATGTTTTAGTTCGGAGATTTTCGCTTCTTTCTATCCAACCATTTCTGTTGAATTTTGTAAGATAACCACGCGCTTGCCGCACCTGTTACGGCTCCTGCCAAAATATCGCTCGGATAATGCACGCCCAATCGCATCCGCGAATAACCAACGGCTCCCGCCCAAGCGTAAGCAGGTACAATAACATACCATTTTCGGTAATTAATGGCCAAGGTAGTAGCCGTCGAAAATGCCACAGTCGTGTGACCGGACGGAAAAGAATAATGCGGTTCCTCTCCTTCAATTCGTGCCGCAAAAAGCGTAGGATGTTCAATGAAAGGTCTGTCTCTCAACACTATCCTTTTAGTGGCTTGCGTAATTCCTGTTCCAATCAAAAACCCTCCCAATGCCTGCCAACCCTGTTGTTGCAATTTTTTATCTTTCGTTGAAAAACCCACAATCAATAAACCTGCGGGCAGCGCCAAGCTCAACGGTTTTGCCGTAGAAGATAAAAATTTCTCAGTGTTTACATTGGTCGGTTGGATTGAGCCATAGACGTTTTGGAGCAGACGGGTATCTAAATCTTGGGCGCTTAGTTTCCAAGAAAACAAGCACAAAAAAAGAAGGTATTTTTTCACTTATATGTACGATGAGTTGCGAGATGTTGGGGCGGCATGTCTATTTCTTACGACGAATTCGAAAGAGTTTGACCAATGGCTCTACATAATCCTGTTGGGAATCAATGGCTACGTAGTTAATATCATTTTGACGGGCAAACTGCTCAATTTGTTTTCCCACTTGAGCAAAATCCTCGCGTACGCGTTTACGAAACCACAGCGAAGACGCATTTACCCAGATTGTACGCTTGGTTTCGGGGTCAACCACCGGGATGATACCCAAACGAGGCAAATCAGTCTCGCGGCGGTCGAGCAGATGCACCATGACCAGATCATGTTTACGTGCCAATGCCCGTAGGTTATGTTCGTAGTTTTTATCAATAAAATCGGAGATAAAGATCACTACACTCCGCCGCTTGAGCACGTTGAGTGTAAACAAAATCCCTTCGGCAAGATTGGTTTTCGACGACAGCGGCCTCAATTTATACAGTTCTGTTATCAATTCATAGCCATGTTTCATGCCATTGGAGGGATGAATGTATTTTTCTTTTTGGTCCGAAAAACACAACAAACCTACGTGGCTCGCTTCCTGAATGGCCGACAAAGCCAGCACGCCGCAAATTTCCTTGGCAGTATCCAGCTTTGAATGATTCAGATGCCCTACCTGCTGAGAACCACTTACATCTAAAATAAAAAAAACGGTTTGCTCTTTCTCTTCACGAAAGATCTTCACAAATGTTCCGTGGCCTTTGGCCGATACGTTCCAGTCGATGGTACGTACATCGTCGCCGTATTGGTATTCACGTAAATCAGCAAATTCTACCCCTGAGCCTTTAAAAACTGACCGAAAGCTCCCACGCATGTCAGCATTGACGGCCTTTCGAATCCGAATCTCGTACTGACGAATCTTAGTAATAAATTGCTCAATCATGCGTATTTTTGTAGCTCAGTACCTCAAAAATACAAAAAACAGTCATGATACGCCGCACCCTCATTTATTTTTCACTCTTTTCGTTTCTGCTTTTCGGCTGTCAGGACGAACCTGATATTCCCGCAGGAACGGTGTCAGAGGCAAAAATGGCTCAGATATTAACGGATATTCATATTATAGAAGCCCGAGTCGGAAGATTGGCATTGACTTCTCTCGACTCTTCCACCATTATTACTGAACACTTAAAGCTTCAGGTGTTTAAAAAATATGGAGTCGATTCTGCCACTTACAACCGCAGTTATAAATTTTATTCCACCAATCCTATTTATCTTGAGCGAATCTATGACATTGTAGTCAAGCAATTGGAAGTTCGCCAAAAGAAAAAAAATTACAAAGGTTTGTAACATGACTATCCCGGAAGAACTAAAAAAGGCAATTATTCAATTACCACAAAAAGAAAAAGACAGGCTTCTTCTTCGATTGATCGCAAAAGACAAAAACCTTGTACTACGCCTTGAATTTGAATTGATCGAAATGGGTGACACCGTCCAAAGTCGCCGCGATTCCATCAAACAACAAATCCTGAAAAGTGCCCAAATGACCCATAATACACCGGGATGGATGATGATGGACATGCGAAATCTGGCCGGTGATATCAGTCAACACCTTAAAATTACGAAGGATAAATACGGTGAAATTGAGTTGATGATCTATCTTCTTTTGACTTTTTTTGAACAACAATCTTCACTCCTGCTGGTTCATAACAGCAAAAGCGACTCTGTTGCCGAATACATTGCCAAGAAAACCGACATCATCCTTAAAAAACTGGCGAAATTCGACCCTGATTATTACGTCGATTTTGAGAGAGATATGCAGCATCTATTGAACTACGTTCACAGCCATTGTCCAAAAAACTACGCTCGACAGTTGGACATTCCCAAAAATTGGCCATAAAAAAAGCAGCCTGTCATTGCACAGGCTGCTTCCCGTTAAATGGTATTTCAGGTTATTTCTTCACCGCCATTACCATCTTAATATCAAGCTTAGCACCTACGGCCAACACATCTATCAAATCCTGAACGGAAATGCTTTGGTCAACCTGAAGAATGACCGTTTTTTCATCTATGCCCGCAAACGTGGATGCTAATACAGTTTCCAATTGCTCTTTGGGAAGAGGCTCACGATCAAGAAAATAGTTCTTATCTGCATCGACCGACAGTGTGGTCTGCTTTTTCTGCATTTGTTGCGCAGCCGACGCCTTCGGTAGCATTAACTTAATGACGTTGGGATTCACCATTGTTGAAATAATCAAAAAGAACAACATCAGGAAGAACATGATATCATTCAGCGATTGGGTGAATACTTCAGGAGCGAATCTGGCTTTACGGCGAATCTTCATAGTTTAGTCATTTATTATCATTAATGAATGTCATGAAGTCAGAGAGGTTTGGGTTTCTGACGACTTCATGACTACTCTATGAACGGCTCGTAATTGGTTTCTGTAATACGTCAATAAAGTCAAACGCCCCGGACTGTAGTTTTAAAGCGATCCGGTCTATCTTCATGTTTAATAAGTGATAGCCCATATAAGCGATCAGACCTACGATCAAACCTGCCCCCGACGTTACCATTTTTTCATACATCCCACTCGCAATGGTACTGATATCAAAGTCATTTGATTGCGAAATGCTGTAGAAAATATTAATGATCCCCGAAATTGTACCCACGAAACCCAACATAGGCGCAATACCCGCAATCACGCCCAAATAGGAAAGATTGCTTTCCATCCGTGAGATCTCAATGTGACTGGCGTTTTCGATGGTACTTTCAATGTCTTTGATGGAATACCCAATGCGACCGACGGCTTTTTCAAAAATTCGGCCGGCAGCGGAGCGTTGATTGCGGCACAATGATTCGGCAGATTTGATATTTCCCTGCTGCACAAAATCTTTCATGTTATCAATAAAACTCTCTTCGAGTTTACCGTTTGAATTAATGGCCAACCAGCGTTCAAAAATGATAAAAAGCGTGAGAAAGAACATAATCAGGAGCGGAATCATCACCCATCCTCCTTTTAATAACAGATCAAATAAAGAGATTCCCGGGGCAGAAGTAGCGGCTGTAGCTACTGAATCAACGGCAGTTTGCGCTTGGAGTAAAATCATTATGGTTTGGTTTTTGCTGTGTCAAAAACGGAATGAATCAGCGGAATATTGTTTATAAAGGCCAAATATACAAATTTCTATTCGTTACGGTCAATCACTGACCGGCAATAAAGAGTGATTCTCAACAATTAATGGAGCTACATAAAAACGAGAAATGCACTAATAGGTTGGTATTTTCTATGACACTTTGTCTTTTTTGAGTAGTATTGAACAAAAACATACATCGGGATGAGCGAACCTTCGAGCATCAATCAGAAAACCACGCCATTTATTCGCTTCACAGGACATCCTTCTCCACACTATCATAAGGAAGAAACCAGTTTACTTAATTCTGTTGACTGCGTTATTTTTGGATTTTATGGAACGGAACTTCATCTGTTATTGCACCGTTTCCCTTACGAGCCTTTGGTAGGGCATTGGGCGCTTTTGGGCGGTTTTGTGCATCCGGAAGAAAGCATAGACGATGCCGCCCGAAAAACGGTGCAACGACTCACCGGCCTTCAGGACGTTTATATGGAACAGGTTTACACATTTGGAGATGTGTACCGTGTTCCCACTGATCGGGTCATTACGACCTGTTATTATGCTCTTATTGAGGTAGAACCAACGCTGGATAAACTCTCGCACGAATACGGCGCTACTTGGCAACCTATTTCGGAAGTACTTAAATTGGATTTAGTGTATGACCACTTTGCCATGTTTCAAAAAGCGTTGGAACAATTACGTCGCAAAGTGCGCTATCAGCCGATTGGTTTTGAGCTTTTGCCCGAAAAATTTACCATGCTTGAACTGCGCAATCTGTACGCATCCATTTTAGGCCGCTCGCTCGATAAGCGTAATTTCAGCAAAAAGATCCTGAATATGAACCTGTTGGTAAAACTCAAAGAAAAGCAAAAAGGCACTTCTCGCCGGGGAGCTTACTTTTTCTGTTTTGATGAAAAACGCTATCAGGAATTGGTCGCCAAAGGTTTTCTGTTTGAGATATAAGCTTTACCGAAAAAGGTTCCCCCAATTGTCAGCCACATCGTTTGATTTATCAAAACCGTTGACCCACTCAATAAATAGAATTCTAAATTCTTCAATGGCATCGCGAAGCACTTGCAGGTAACGTACATCCTTAAAACCCAACATTTTCAGGCCCGAAGTTTGCGCCAATAGATTACGGGCGTGGATTCTGATCAATACGGCATTTTCCATGCGAAGACTGTACAGATCTCCGCCTTCAGCGCCCGCGATCTTGGCACATATAATGCTTGAATCTTCAAATAACATGCTTCGGTAATGGGCAATGAATGCATCTTCATCGTCGATCAGTTCAACGAGTGAATCCACAATGTCGAAAATCTCCCGCGCTTTTTTCATCACCGGCAAATTATCTACACGGTCATTTTCTCGCTGAAAATCCCGTTTTGACTCTTCTGAATTGTAATCTTCATCGTCAAAGCCAAAATCCTCGTCGTCATCATCGTCAAAAATAGCCATACCGGTAGTGATTTTATACGTCGCAATTTCTAAAACTTTTGTTATTGAAGCAAAATGAAAGACTTTTTGTAAATTGAAACCGTAAACTTTCCATTGCCCGCTTTATGAACAAACTTTTCATCAACTTACTGGCCGTGTGTATCGGCTTTTCTGCTTTTGGTCAAGAAATAAAAGAAAATAAAGGCTTTTATCAATTCCTTACCGACGACCCCAACCAACAACCTTTCTATTCAGACCGTCAGGGAGTTATCGCATCCAATGGCATGGTGGCTACCGCGCATCCGGCCGCTTCGCGCGTGGGTGCCGATATTCTGAAAATGGGTGGCTCTGCTGCCGATGCTGCCGTGGCCGTTCAGTTCGCGTTGGCCGTTGTACACCCTTCGGCCGGAAACATTGGGGGTGGTGGTTTTTTTGTGTACCGTACCAAAAAAGGCAAAAATTTCACGCTTGACTTTCGTGAAAAAGCTCCAATGCAAGGTTACAAAGACATGTATTTGGACAGTGCAGGAAACGTGATCCAAGGACTAAGCATGACGGGGCATTTGGCAAGCGGTGTTCCGGGTTCGGTAGATGGAATGGTACAGGTACATGAAAAATTTGCAAAACTTCCCTGGGCAACCCTGCTCCAACCCGCCATTGACTTAGCCGAAAAAGGCGTTATTCTCACAACCAAAGAAGCGACAAGCCTCAACCGCGTAAAAGCAGACATCATAAAGCTTAATGCTGATACAACGTACTTTCGTCGCGCCGATGGCCGCTATTGGATGGCCGGCGATACGCTCATTCAGGCTGATCTCGGAAAAACATTGCGCCGTATCCAAGAACGCGGACGGGCAGGCTTTTATGAAGGCGAAACGGCTGATTTATTAGTTGCTGAAATGCAGCGCGGCAAAGGTTTTATCTCGGCCGAAGACCTGAAATTATACCAAGCGGTTTGGCGCAAACCGCTTGTCGGCAAATACAAAGAGTATAAACTCATTACGATGCCTCCGGTTTCGAGCGGCGGCGTGGCGCTGTTGCAATTAATGAAACTGGTTGAACCTTATCCTCTCAAACGTTGGGGCTGGCATTCAGACTCTACTATCCAAGTAATGATCGAAGCCGAGCGCCGCGTTTATGCCGACCGCGCTAAATTCCTGGGTGATCCTGATTTTGTCAAAGTTCCTATCAAACAACTCGTGGCTAAGAATTACCTGAAAGGTCGCTGGCAGGATTTTGATTTCGCAAAAGCCACCGACAGCAAAGCCATTAAGGGAGGCGATATTTCGGGCTACGAAAGCACAGAAACGACCCACTTCTCCATTGTTGACAATGAAGGCAACGCCGTTTCCGTAACCACAACGCTCAACGGAGGTTACGGAAGTCGTGTGATCGTAAAAGGTGGCGGCTTCTTTATGAACAACGAAATGGATGATTTCAGCATCAAGCCGGGCGTACCGAATATGTTTGGATTGATCGGCAACAAAGCCAACGCCATTGCTCCCGGCAAACGAATGTTATCCTCTATGACTCCCACCATTCTGGAAAAGAACAAAAAACTATACATGGTGGTAGGAACGCCCGGGGGTTCAACAATCATTACATCAGTATTTCAAACTATCCTGAACGTAGTTGAACATGGAATGACCATGCAGCAATCTGTGAATGCCTACAAGTTTCATCATCAGTGGCTTCCGGATAAAACAACGTTCGAAACCGGGGCTTTTTCGGAAGGTGTTCTTCAACGGTTATTGTCAAAATCATACATTCTTGAAATGCAACGTAATACCATCGGACGTATGGATTGCATCTTGGTTCTCCCTGATGGACGCTTGGAAGGTGGCTCAGACCCCAGAGGAGATGATACAAGTATTGGCTACTAAATGTTAACTATCAAAGCGCGAGCAGAAAATGCTCGCGCTTTTTTGTTTCTCTCGGAGAAAAAATGGTTAAACTCCATTATCAAATACACGGACACGGCCCAAAGCCTCTTTTGGCATTTCACGGCATTGGGCAAGACCATCGCTGTTTTTTGCCTTTGGTAAATGTGTTGAAGGCGCAATACACCTTATACCTGTTTGATTTACCGTTTCATGGAGAAACTTCAGCCTTGGATTCTGAAAAATTGTCTATGCCGTCTTGGAAGGAGATGTTGAATGTTTTTCTGAACGAGGAAAGTCTTTCAACTTTTTCGGTAGCGGGATTTAGTATGGGGGGGAAATTTGCGTTGGCTACGGTACAGCTTTTTCCTGAACAAATCACTTCCTGCTGGTTGTTTGCGCCTGATGGCATTACTGAAAGCCCTTGGTATCGATTGGCTACACGCTTTTGGTTGACCAAAAGCCTCTTTAAGTTTTTCGTCAGCAACGTTGGCAATTTCCAAAAACTGGCGTACCCTTTCCTGAAACTGGGGTTGGTGGAAAAAAGTATGGTAAAATTCGCTCAATCTACGCTGGCAACGGAAGTACAACGTGAACGCGTCTATCGTTCATGGATAGCATTCAGTACTATACGCCCTGATATGCCGACTGTAGGAAATTTCATTGTTCATTATAAAATTGATCTCAAGCTATTTTTAGGCCAATTTGATGCATTATTGCCCGCTTCCTATATGGAACCTTTAACTAAGCGTTTGCCAAGTTTGAAGCCGATCATTTTAAAAACAGGTCATCACCGATTGATTGAAAAAGCAGCAGGTTGGTTTGAGCAAAACTCTACGTGTACAACCCAAGGCAACTAAAAGCGAAGCAGATCATTGCTTTACAAAAAAACGTGTAAGCCCAATCACTGACACAATCACCAGTACAATTATGACAACCCGACTCACAATGCTTTCATTCGGGTTTTCGATCAACTGACGCAATCCTTTGGCTTCAAGTCCTACCCAAACTGTGAGAGCTGTACGGGGAACCATCCCCAAAAAGCCGCCTAAGATCACATTTGAGAAGCGTATTTTCAGCAACGAAAAGATCAGATTGGTCAGCGCAAATGGAACAGCGGGCGATAATTTAGTAAAAAATACAAATTGCAGTTCATTCTTCTGAATACGATTCAGCAGTGAAACAGCCCGAGGAAAATGAGAAAGGTATTGAAGCAAGGCTTCTCCATTGAGCCGTTTGGTAATCCAGTATATAATAGCAATGGCCGTCATATTAAGTAGAATCAATGGCCCTAATGCCCACCACCCCAGAAAATACCCAAAAGCAAATGCTAATAAAGCCGGCGGAAGTAGTGCTAAAGCGCACGCCAAAGCAGAAACGACACACACAATTGCCCAATCCTGTAACGTAAACCGGTCAATAAGAGCCTCATTCCTGATAATCCAAGCCCCTAAGAACGAACTCGTTATGAATGGAAATACTGTTAAAAAAAATGCCGAGAGACTCGGCAGTAAAGGTTTTTTTTGGGTTGACATGGTATGCAAACTACTCAAAAGGCAAGGGTTAAGAAAATTACCCCTTAACCTTTGACCTCATTACTTAAGCGTAAGTATTTAACATTACCGGCATTACCAGCATCAAAATATCTTCATCATCTTCTTTTTCAAGCGGCACCACCAAACCTGCACGATTAGGTGCCGACAATTCAAAGGATAAAGTATTTGTATTTAAGTTATTAAGCATTTCGATCAGGAACTTTGCATTAAAGCCGATCTCCATTTCGTCGCCGTTGTATTCACACAATAAGCGTTCGTTCGCTTCATTGGAGTAATCAAGGTCTTCTGCCGAAATAACGAGTTGGTTTGGCGGAGTGAGTTTCAATCGGATCTGATGGGTTGTGCGGTTGGAATAGATCGAAATACGGCGCAATGAATTCAGAATCTCACCGCGACTGATCGTCAACACGTTTGGATTATTGGTCGGGATCGCATTTTCATAATCGGGAAAACGTTCATCGATCAATCGGCAAATCATTCGGATATTGGCAAAGCTAAAGAACGCGTTGGCTTGGCTGAATTCAGCTTTTACGGGAACACTCTCCGAAGGCAATGAGGTCTTCAACAGATTTAACGCTTTGCGCGGAATGATCATCGTAGTATCAACCAATGATTTCACATCATAGCGGCGATAGCGAATCAAACGATGCCCATCAGTAGCCACAAACGTTGCATAATCTGCACCCAGTTGTAAAAACACGCCCGTCATGGCAGGGCGAAGCTCATCTGTACTGGTAGCAAACAGTGTATTTGCAATGGCATTTGAAAGTGCGTGAGAAGATAATTCCACCGAAAATGCCCGATTTACCGAAGGGATTTTCGGGAAATCAATGGGATTCTCTCCCGAGAGTTTATAACGACCATTGTCGGAGACAATTTCGATTCCAAAGGTATCACCGTCTATGTTGAGCGCAATCGGCTGCTCCGGCAAGCCACGAAGCGTATCTAAAAGCAACTTGGCAGGAATCGCAATCGCGCCTTTGTCAGTAGATTCTACCTGCAATTCAGTAACCATTACAGTCTGCAAATCAGAGGCTGTAACGGTAAGTTGGTTGTTATCTAGCTGAAACAGGAAATTTTCAAGAATAGGAACAATCGGGTTAGTGGAAACGACGCCGTTAATCGCTGCAAGTTGTTTAAGCAATACCGACGACGATACAGTAAATTTCATAGCTAGGTGTTATAGTTATTATTTAACAAATTTAGCAAAGATACAGCTAAAGTCAAACTATTTATGCCGGATTGTCCTATCTCGCAAGTAGAAATCTGCCAAGACCAAGGCCGCCATTGCCTCCACAATGGGCACAGCCCTCGGCAATACGCACGGATCGTGTCTTCCTTTACCCTGTACCACGATTTTATCCCCTTCCCGGTTGACACTCTCCTGCTCCTGCATTATGGTTGCCACGGGCTTAAAAGCTACGTTAAAGAAGATATCTTCACCATTGGAGATTCCTCCCTGAATTCCGCCCGAATGGTTGGTGCGGGTACGTACCCTTCCCTGTTCGTCGGTATAAAAAGCATCATTGTGAGCTGAGCCTTGCAGTTCTACACCTGCAAAGCCGCTTCCATATTCAAAACCTTTAACAGCGTTGATACTGAGCATGGCTTTTCCCAACTCTGCGTGTAATTTATCAAATACAGGCTCTCCCCAACCCACCGGAACACCTTTTACAACACAACTTACAATACCGCCGATGGAATCTCCCTGTTTACGAATATCATCAATGTAATCAAACATTTCCTGCGCCACGGCAGGGTCAGGGCAGCGAACGGCGTTTGAATCGGTCAGCGATAGATCAAGCTCCCTATACTCTTTGTTCAGTTTTAACTTTCCTACCTGCGAAACATACGCCTGAACCGTTACACCAAGATCGGTTAGTAAGAGTTTAGCCAATGCCCCTGCCGCCACACGAGCCGCAGTTTCGCGCGCAGAACTGCGCCCACCACCACGATAATCCCGAACACCATATTTGGTTTGGTAGGTAAAATCAGCATGAGAGGGTCGGTATTGATCGGCAATGTGTGAATAATCCTTGCTGCGCTGGTCTTCATTCCAGATCACCATGGAGATGGGCGTACCCGTTGTTTTTCCCTCAAACACACCCGACAGTACCTGAACAGTATCCGCTTCACGACGTTGCGTCGTAATGCGCGACTGGCCCGGTTTGCGACGGTCTAATTCATACTGAATAAATTCTAAATCAAAATCTATGCCCGCAGGACATCCTTCTACTACAACCCCGATGGCAACGCCGTGCGATTCCCCAAAAGTGGCAATTTTAAATATTTTTCCGTAAGTGCTACTCATTACTTTCTAAACATAAAGATCATTACGATCAACATTATTATAATTAAAATATTGGCAATATTGCGAATAATAGTCTGATAATCAACCACCGGTTTTGTACTGTCCCATTGCTCAATACCTGTATAGACCGATTCAGCATCGGCGGTTTCCAATTGAGTGTTCTGAACATTTTCGCCTATTACTGTAAGATTCAGCGTTGACCGAAGCGTGTCGTACATTTGCTTTTTTGGGTTAAAATAGACCCAAAAAACAAGATCATTCATCAAAAAACTACCACTTTGTTTTGGAATTATCTGATATTGAAAGGTTTTTGCGCCGGCAATTCTGTTCTTTTGTCTTATGATATTATTTTCGATATCAGGAGGATATATATCAAACAATACCATATTTGTAAACGTTGGTTCCTGAATAGATTGAATATTTCCTTCTCCTACGATCCGGAAATTATACCGATAGCTGGTTCCGGTTTTGAGTTGATTACTGCTTATTTTTTCTTCTAATCTAAAATTTCCAACAATGACCTGATTTCGCAGTGGGTGAGCAGGCAGACTGAGGACCTCTACAACAAGCGGTTTGGAGGAATAGGTTTTTAATTCTACAATGTCTTTTTCCTCTTCCGATTTAGTCATCATTTTCATCATCCAACTTACCGAGGGAATAGTAATGGATTGATTATTTAAAGGAAAAAAAGAGGCCTGATAAATTCGGTATTCTGTAAATCGTTTTCCTTTGATAGTGATCGGCAGGTCAGGAATTTCCTGAATGCCAAAATTTTCTTCCCAACAATTGGCCGGTTTAAGCAATTTAAGCACTTTTTCCAGCTGCTTCTCCACCTCATAAAAATCCAGTTCTGCGGCATTATCTTCTGAAACCAGCAGGGAAAGACGCAGATTGAATCCCTGCTGAACATACACTTGCCTTTTGTCTACACTCACTGCCAAAAATACTCCTTGTGAAGCTTCACGTTCCAGTTCTGCATTTATTTCAGGTGATTCCTCTTCAGTTTCATCACTTTCAACATCCGAGCTCTGTTCTACCGTTACTGTAGTGCCTTCCGAACGCATTATTTGTTTATTTACCAAAATTTCCAGCGGCCCTGTATTGAAAATCCCCGTTTTGGTTGGATAATAATTTTGGGAAACTGTATAGGTAATGATCGTTTTTCCCCCGACCTGATTAGTGAGGCTTGACCGGGAGCTTTCTCTTTTTTGGAAATTTTTGATATTGTCCGGAAATGAAATCAGTGGGACTTGGTCAAGTCCTGTTACTTTAATGGAAACCGTAAACGGTTCCAATAAAGTGATCTTTGTACCGCTAAATTCAATGGCAAAAGGGTTTTCCGTAATCTGTGCATGAGCTATGGATATAGTCCAAAAAAAAATCAAAAAAACTATATATCTGTTTTGCTTTTTCATCGTTATATTTAACGCAAAATTAACAGACTCGTATACATAATACCTACTGCCTGTTCGTTAATTTAGTAAAGTCCCATCCTCTTATTTAGTTCTTTTAAATTATGATTCTACTATGGCAACTATGTTAGAGTTTATGAAGACTGTACTTGTGAAAGTCAGTTTTGACAAAAAACTGTTTGAAAAAGAGTTGCGCAAAGCACTAAAGGTGCTGTTGCCCGATGATGTAAAACGGCTGAAAGCGTGGTGTTATGAACATTTTAGTGACAAATACCATGTTGTGTTAAATTTGTATTTTAGTAGACATCAACTGGCCCTTTAGTTTCTAAACGCCACAAAAAAGCCCCTCGTGTTAGTCACGAGGGGCTTTTTTTATGGAGTACACTCGCTATTATGCTTTTTTCTTAACGGGTGCTTTGGCAGGAGTCTTAGCTGCAGGCTCCGGAGCAGGTGGTGGAGGTGGGTTCAGAAAATCATTTGCCACTTTATTACCCGGATCTATTTCCAACAGTTTAGTAAACCATTCTTTTGCTTTTGCCTCATCTTTCAATGTGATCACACTGTAAGCTCCAAGAACTTGGTAAAACAACTTCAAGTTGGCTTTTTTAGCGTCATCCATCGGGGCAGTATCAGCCAGAGCCATCTTAATATAGTTTTCCATCAATGGAATGGCGATTCCATTGGTCATCGCTTCTTCCCGACTATATGCAAAATAATTAGCTTTTGCACGTTGGGCGTGAGCATACAGATAATCCGGTTTACGCTCGATCATCTTCATGTACAAGGAGTCCGCAGCCATAAAGTAATTGCGTTTTTTCTCACGCAAAGCCAAAGAGTCAGGTCCTGAAGCAAAGATTTTATTTGCTACATTGTATAAAGGCAACGAAAGGTTTACGTAATCCTGCAATACCGGGTTTTTTTCACGACCGATCACCTTTCTGTAGTATACAATTGCGTTTTCGTAGTCTTTCGCAGCATTATAGAAAGCAGCGATTTCTTTGTATCCGTTATCAACGGTATCCATTTCTGCGGCCTTTACTAAGTTGGCAATGGCGGCAGCGGTATCAGCCGGTGAAACACGCAACATTGCATTACCCAGGTACCGATAGTCATTGTCAATTGCTTTCTGCGGCGCTTGCTTCAAAAACTTATTTAAGTTTTCAATTGCTTTTTCGTATTGATTCTCTTTATAAGCAGCCCATCCCTGCATACGAAACAGTACATCGCTGGTACGGCCGCTGCTCATTACCTTAGCAACTTTCGTATTTACTTTCGCAAATTCTTCGGCAACGAAGTTAAACTGTGCACTGCGCAATATTTCATCATCGGTGGCACATACGCCTATTTTCTCAATATAAGCATCTTTATAACGTGACGCCTGCTTATATTGCCGTACAAAGAAATAAAGCTCTGCGTATTCATTGTTTGCGGGAGCATAATCAGGGTCAACTTCAATGGCTTTCTTAAAGTTGGTCTGTGCCAATTCATAGTTCCGGCCTCCCCAATAAATTTTAGCTACTTTAGCAAAGGCCTTTCCTAAACTTGGAGTGGCGTTGATCGCATCTTCATAGGCAGATACAGCAGGGCCTGCTTCTCCTTTGATATAAAATGCATCGCCTTTTGCCATGTATACTTCATGGTTTTTCTCGCCGCCTTTCAGCATCAACGCAATAGCTATATCAGCCAATGCAATTGCCTGGGCAGGATCTGTTGTTTTATAGATAGGCTTCATTGAATCTATCACAACATAACCGGTGTATGCTTCGCTGATACGTTGCAGTACACTTACATTTTTGTTTTTGGTTGCTTTCAGAACCTCTGTAAAAATTGTTTGAGCTCCTGTTCTGTCGCCTTGTGCTAAAGCAACAGCTCCCATTCCTACCTTATTCAGGTTTTCTTTGCTCTTAAGATCGGCAGCCAATCCTTTTTCAAAAGCAGCTTTCGCAAGGTCGGGCTGCTTGGTGCGGAGATAGTAGTAGCCTAAGTAGAACTGGTTGTCAGCAGAAGGTGTAGCAGTAGCCAACTTCTCAAAAGTCTCTTTGGCCAAGCATGCTTGGTTTCCGTCTAACTGCTTTAAACCGGTGGCGATGTCTTGCGCAGAAGTCTGGCCGTAAACAAACGCACTCGCTGCAAACGCTACCAACCACGATTTGAATCTAATATTCATCTTTCAGTAGGTTGAAAATGGAGGTGATATATAAAAAAGTTTAAATGACTCAAACAACGGGTAACAAAACTATGAAATTGTCCCCTAACCGAAAAATTTTATATGTCTTTCTTTATAATTACTTCCCGATTAAATGGTTTTGTAGGCCAAAGACCACATTTTTCGATAACTAAACTGCCTACATCCCGCATGATATAATTAACTAATCCGCTTCCTAAACCCGAATGCATTTCACGGCTTATGACGTAGACTTTGCGATGTAGGGGATATCTCTTCCATTTTAAATCGCCTTGAAATGGCTGATAATAGTCCTCTTTGGAAGCATTTAGCTTTTCAGCAACTCCCATTACCCGCAGTCCTTGCGAAAGCTCAGCCGTAAGCGGAGCTTCACCATCGCTAATCCAGCTTACACCGATAAATCCTAAAGCATTTGGATTTTGCTTTACATATTCAATAACTTTTTTGTTTGACCCTGCCGAAAAAACAGTAAGCCCTTTTACATCCGACAGGCCAAATTTTTTCATAATAAAGTTAAGGTTGCTTGAATTAGCATTATCAAATACCAAGATAATATTTCCTGTTTGATTACTGTTTCCAAGCTGTGGCCAGGTTTTGATCTTCCCTTTAAATATACCGGATAATTGGTCTAAGGTAATAAGGCTATCTTGGTTAGAACGGTTTGTTAATAATGCAACACCATCAGTAGCAATATATTGAGGATTGTATTTTATGCCTTTGGATTTAAAAACCCTTTGTTCATCCGGCGTAAATTCTCGAGTAATAAAGGCCAGGCGCGCGCTGTCTTTCAGCATAAAAGCCGCTGCTTGGTGTTCGGGCAGATAGCGAACATTAAAGTGTGTTTCGGGAAATGTGTGCTGATAAGCTTCATAAAGCTGATCAATGACCGGTTGGAGAGATTCATCAGCCGTAATGGTGATGTTACCATGAGAAGTGGAATCTTCCGGTCTCTTGCAAGAAGCTGCCAATAGTATTAAAAATACGAAAAAAGCGCTTCTAATCATTATCATTTTGGTACTGAATATATCCACGATAAAAACGATATCCACCATACACGATCAACATCCCGCCAAACAAATACCTGATTACCCCGGAAGGCAACATACCAAAAGTAGCGGAGGAGGCCACCAAAAAGAGGCCTCCTCCTAAATATGCCAGCCCAATTGCCATCGAAAGCATCGATGATAGTCGCTGGTAAAATGGCTTACGCTTCATGCTACTTATTCCAAGACGAAGCTAATCGGCAAATTGTATTTTACCCGAACGTTACGGCCGGATTGTTTTCCCGGTTTCCATTTGGGCATTCCTTTTACCACACGGATAGCTTCTTCGTCACAACCGAAGCCGAGACCTTTCAGCACAGCAATATCCTGGATACTGCCATCCGTGTTTACAACGAATGTTAAAAACACTTTTCCGGATACGTTTGCGCGTGAAGCCGCTGCCGGATACTTGATATTTTTGCCTAAGTACTGACCCAATGCACCCAATCCACCGGGGAATTCAGGGTTTTGTTCAACTACTTGGAAAACCTGATCTTCTACAGGAGCTGCTTCTACTACTTTTACCTCTTCTTTGACAGGAGCAGTTTCTTCAGGAGCAACGATTGCTTCCTGCGCATTTTCGTCCCCTTCCTGTGTTTTGTCAGCAACTACTGCTTTTTCCAATTCTTCCACTACCGGTGGAGGAGTTTCTTCAGGTACTTCTTCATCTTTCTTTACCTCAGGAGGAAGAAATTTGATAGTAGCCACTTTGGGTATTTCAATCGGCGGCGGTGGCGGCGGCGGCGGTTCGTTAGGGTCGATTGGCGGTGGCGGAATCTTCATCAAGTCCATTTCTGTCATGTTCAATTCCTGTTCTTCATTAGGAATCAGACTGATGAGGGCCGGAGAGAGCATCGCCAAGACAAACAGACCGATTCCAATAAACATGGATTTGGTAAGCGTTGGACGATATACTTTTCTCAGGTCATACGCACCATACGCTTTATTGCGGTTCTCGAATATAATATCATCGAGAGTTGCCGCGGTTGCTTTAATTTCAGCCATTGCGTTTGGTTATTTTTTAGAATAAAATGCGGTTAATTTATCTTGTCTCCCAAAAGTTCTTTTTCGGAAGTCGTGAGCGCATCTACAAGCGCATAACGTTTACTCTTAGTCACAGCCATCTCATCAAGCACATCTACCATATTCTTATAGGTGCTGCTTTTGAGTGGCTTAATAACGACCACAAATTGACTTAAACCTTTGTCATCTTTGCCGTGTTCACGGTCTACCTGTGCCTGTGATTGAAAAATAAATGTACGCAATTCAGGACCGTAAGACACTTTCTTCAGATCTGCTTTGGCTTTTTCATCATCTGCTGCGATGCGATCAAGCGCCCACACAGTGTTGTCTTTACCTAAAAATAAAGTCAATACTTTTGAAGCTTTTAGAGGCTCCGTTTCCTGAGGTTGATCTTGATTCTGTTTATCAGGCACCGCCAAAGACATTGACTTAGGCTTGCTGAGCGTAGTGGCCAAGATGAAGAACGTAATGAGCAGGAAGCCCAAGTCCACCATCGGAGTCATATCAACGCGCGTAGAGGCTTTTTTACTGCGGACTTTCTTATCACCATGTCCGCCACCACCACCTTGTGCTATTTCTGCCATTTTCTTAAAAGAGTTTTATAGTGGTTTAGTTTACTTATCTGACGTCCAGCCCGCAGGTGGAGCTTCAGAACCCGTGATCAAGTTAAACTTGTTGATGTTTTGGGCTTGTAATGACGCCATCACATCTTTGAAAACAGGAAACTTAGACACGTTGTCACCTTTGATAGCAATACGAAGTCCGTTGTTAGCGCGGCGAGCTTGATATATCCACTTAGCTAACTCGTTTTGGGCAGTTGAATCCGTTGGAATTCCCGGTTGAGGAATATCCTTCATTTTATCAGGAGTTGTTACTCCTACATTCAACCATTGAGGCAAAGAGCGAATAGGAACACCAAAGTTAGATTGAAGTGAGAAAACTTTTTTCTGCTTATCAGAAAACTGTAATCCTTCCGTTTGGGAAATATTCTCCAGCATTGCTAAGCGCGTCTGTTGATTATCCACTCCAAAATATACTTTCCCGTCTTTGCCTATGCTAATAATCATAATGTCATTATCCGGAACCGGGATTGCGGAGATTGACGATGGAGTTTCGATGGTTGCTGCATCTTGTGACTTGAACTGAGCCGTCAAGATAAAGAAGGTTAGCAGCAAAAAAGCCACGTCGCACATCGCCGTCATATCCATCATCGGAAAATTCCGTTTGGGTTTTATAGCAGGCATATTACTTTCGGTTTAAATTGACAATACAAATGTAGAACACAAACAAATACAAAGCAAATATTTATATATAATTTTTTTATATATGATACTTGCTAAGTAGGCTTCTAGTTATGAGCTGAGAAGTTTTGTTGAATGCTCAAACCGATTTCGTCAATTTTGTAGGTCAACGTATCAATGCGGCTTGTGAAGTAGCTATACATGATAGTTGCAATCGCTGCAGTACCGATACCTAACGCTGTGTTTACAAGAGCTTCAGAGATACCTGTTGCAAGAGCACCGGTATCAGGAGCACCTGTGTTACCCATAGCGGCAAATGCACGAATCATCCCCAATACCGTTCCAAGGAGTGCAGTCAATGTAGAAACTGACGCTAAGGTTGCGATGATGGTCAGGTTTTTCTCAAGCATAGGCAGCTCAAGGCTGGTAGCTTCTTCTACTTCTTTCTGAAGGGCCGCCAGTTTTTGATCTTTTGTCAATTCAGTTTCAGTACGAAGTTCGATGAACTTGTGCAATGCTGTTTTTACAACATTACCAACTGAACCTTTTTGTTTGTCGCACTCTTTGATAGCCGCTTCAATTTCGTTTTTGTCAAGAAGGCTTTTGATTTTGCGAACAAACTCATCAATTGAACCTGATCCATTGGCACGGCCAAGGATGAAGAAACGCTCAATTGAGAAAACTAATACTGTTAAAAAACAGGTAAACAACAATGGCACGATAGGTCCCCCTTCATAAACGATACCAAAATAATCACCGGATTTTGGTCCTTTTTCGTGGTCACCATCTACAAAGTGACTGGCGTCACCGCAAATGAAGTTGTACACTAAGATACCGATAACCAACAGTACAGGGATTACCAAAATGGGGTTAAGACCACCAGCTTGTTTTTTAGGAGCGGCCGCCTTGGCCGGTGCGGGAGATGTAGCCTTCTTTTCCATCAGACTTACTTTTAGGGTTTAATTGAAAAATAGTTTAAGTGTTTGCGCTGTAAAGAAAACGAAAATTTTAAACGGTTAATGCTTTAACCAAGAAAATTTTTGTTGGTGATTTCATAAAATACTTATGAAAAATGCGGTACAAAGCTATAAGATTTCAGAAAAAAAACTGTCAAATCGTATGTTAGTTTTTTTTAATTTTTTTATAATCTTTCTTTACCAATCGACTTTCCCGAAGAAGAATCGTCATCATCAAGTAAACGGCTTCACCTGTTTTTGTTACGTAACTGCTATGTTATCAAGCCAAAATACTTAGTTTAACAATAAAATCAGATACATTTCAAAAGCTTATTCCAAAGCATTTAGAAATCACATTTTACTCTAACTAAGTTTTCGCGGTCGTAAAAAAAACAGAATCCGACTTAGTTGGGAGATGCAATTGAGAGTTGTTTTTTTAGGTAAATCAGATGAAAAAATCAGGCAAGAGTTCATTGTCATTCACTTCGGTATATTTATATCTATCAAAATTTGTGACTCCACTCTCACGCAGGACATCTTCATCGATAAAAAAGTTACCCGTACATTCCCGACTGTTCTTACTGAAAACAGTATAGGCAGCGTCTGCCATAATTTCCGGCTTTCGACATTTTTGGATGGATTGCTCGCCTCCCAAAAGGTTACGAACTGCGGCGGTTGCAATAGCTGTTCTGGGCCAAAGTGCATTAAAAGCTACGCCTTGTTTTTTAAATTCCGCAGCCATTCCCAATACACACATACTCATCCCAAATTTCGCCATTGTATAAGCTACGTGCGGAGCAAACCAACGAGATTCCATGTTAAGAGGAGGCGAAAGATTTAATACATGTGGGTTCGATGCTTTCAGTAAGTGCGGCAGGCAGGCTTTACTGGTAAGAAATGTACCCCGGGTGTTGATTTGATGCATCAGGTCATACCGTTTCATGTCTGTCATGAGCGTTGGTGTAAGCTGAATAGCGCTGGCATTATTTACCAAAATATCAATTCCACCAAATACCCTTACTGCTTCTTCTACAGCACTATACACTTGACTTTCTTCCCTGACATCCACTATAAGGGGTAAGGCTTTGCCGCCCGCAGCTTCAATTTCGGCAGCCGCTGTATAGATCGTTCCCGGCAATTTGGGGTGGGGTTCCGTCGTCTTGGCAGCAATAACAACATTGGCTCCTTCCTGTGCCAATCGAAGCCCAATGGCTAATCCGATACCCCGACTTGCGCCCGTAATAAAGGCTGTTTTTCCTTGAAAATGGTTCATGATTTAGGTAATAGGTATATTTATAACACTACTATAAAAGCACTATTGGCACGATTTATGATTTGAGAGTCTAAACATTGTTTACACGAAGGTAAGCGACCTCAATGATAGAAAAAATAGATTCTCTGAATTGGGGTCTAAAAATCAAAGTATGAAATTACGCTCAACTTTATGTTCGGTTATAATGACTGTCTTCTTTGGTTACCATGCATCTGTTTTGGCGCAGGGTAACTGTGATGACCCGGCAGCACCCGTCATAAGCTGTCAAAAACAGGTCAGTTGTGCGGGCCAACCGGTAGTATTAAAAGCCACAGGTTGTGATGGTATCGTTGAATGGTCAAATCAAAAAACCGGCTCAACTTTAACTGTTTATCCAACGCTTACAAATACGTATAAAGCTGTTTGCATAAAAGGCGAATGTAAGAGTAAAGTCTCCAATGAGCTTATTATTTCTATCACTGTTCCTGCCACTCCGATAGTTGAAGCCACTAAAAATAAAATATGCCTGGGGGATACTGTTGTGTTAACCGCAAAGGGATGTAACGGTGACATTATTTGGTCAAATGGGATGTTGGGTAAAACAATTTCCGTCCAACCCGTTGCTACTGCCAAATACACCGCCACATGTCGTACGGAAGGGTGTGTAAGTTGCTTTGCAGATGATATTATCATCACAATCATGGGAGGCGAACCTTTATTTTTAAAGGCTTCGCAATCCGTTATTTGCCAAGGACAAAGCAGTATTTTATCGGCTGTCGGTAACTGTGCCGGACAGGTAAAATGGTCAACAAACGAAACCGGACGAACAATTACGGTGAAACCGAACCAAACAACTGACTATTGGGCACTTTGCGAAACAGCAGGTTGTGTACCCGTCAAAAGCTCACTGAGCGTTCGGGTTTCTCCACCTTCCCCCCCTGTCATAGCAGCGGGCAAAAGCATCATTTGCTTGGGTGAAAGTGTAGCCATATCAGCAGAAGGATGCGCAGGAATTGTTAAATGGAGCAATACAATGGAAGGAAAAACGATAACTGTTTCGCCTATCGAAAAAACATCCTATTCCGCACGCTGTGAGCAGGGCACTTGTCAAAGCGGCGAGTCGGCTCCCGTTACCGTTGATATGAAAGGAGCAATTCCCGCAAAACCTCAGATCGTACAGGAATTAATAAATCAATGCCCTTACACGACCGTTGATTTATCATCTGCCATTACTGCACATGCTCCCGCAGGTATTGTTTTTGAGGCACATATGAGCAATTCTCCCACGTCCCCTTTGGTATCGGGTGTCGGATCAATTGCTGAGAATCGCACCTACTATCTGTTTGCTCGTGACCAAAACAATTGTTATAGTGAACCGGCATCCGTCAAAACAGTTATTAATGCATGCCAAAATGCGTTGCCTCTCTGTACAACAAATCCTGCAACGGCAACTATTGTCAAAGCAGAATTGACCGCTTCAGGCAATTTTTCGTTGCAGGGAATAATCGGTGGTGTTGCATCCGTTGGGCAATGGAAAAGCAACGGTTCAGGAACCTTCAATACTGCTGCGGGATTGGCCGTAATTTATACGCCTTCGTCGGAAGATCGTCAGGCAGGCAATGTTACTATTCAATTTTCCAGCGATGACCCCGACGGTGAGGGCCCCTGTAAAGCCGGTGTTGAAGTAAAAGAATTGAAGATCAAGACTGCACCTACACTTTCAAAGGAAATGATCGGTGTTAATAAATCAGTAAAAGGTTGGACGCGTCTTGCAGAGAATCTGTTTGAAATTGAATATACCATTCAAGTGGTCAACATGGGAAAATATGAACTTAAAAACCTTCAACTTCTGGACAGTTTGGATAATGTTTTTACCAATGGTGCAATTCTTGTTGGCACACCTACCGTAAAGGTCGTTGACCCTTCGGTAAATACGTCGGATACAACAGGCATTAATACGGCTTATACCGGGCAAACCGGACACTATAATCTCTTCACAGAAGAATCGGTGACTTTGGTATCCGGACAAACACGCACAGTGTCACTTAAAGCAATCGTAAACGTTGCCAACGCCAAAGACAGTATATTTTATAATACTGCTTATGCCCGGGCAATAGATGTAAACGGCAATGTGTGTTCAGATAGATCAACCAATGGAAATTGGCCTGATCTTAATCAGAATGAAGACCCGACCGATGATGCATCTCCTACTGCTATCTCACTGAACACGTTGAAAAACACGGGAAATGATTTCTTCATCCCTGAAGGTTTTTCTCCGAATTCGGATGGCATTAATGACTTTTTGACCATAAAAAAACCGGTCGGCAGTACCGCCTCGCTGGAAGTTTATAATCGTTGGGGTGGACTTGTGTACAGAAATGCAGATTATAAGAACGACTGGAACGGTGGTATTACCGCCCAAAACAACGTACCTGCCGGTACTTATTTTTACGTAGTGAGGTTAAGTGACGGGCGAGAATTTTCAAAGTTTTTAACAATAAATCGTTAAAACCAATTCGTTAAAATAATATTCCAATTAGCTGGCGTGAAGGGGACTTTAAAGCATATACCCAATATGATTAGAATAAAATATTTTTGTCTGGCTGTCCTTTTTTCAGCCATTACATTCGCACAAACACCGGTGCGAGAATCGTTATTGCAGCAGGCCAATCGACAATTTGATACACAGGCGTATGCCAAAGCGGTCGCTCTGTACCAGGAAGTACTCAGTCAAAACTTATTGCCGCTTCAACAACGCCAACAGGTGTTGTTGAACGTAGCCGCTTCCTATTTCTATTTGGGGGATAATGTAAAATCGGAAGAATCTTACCGAGCAGTGTTTAACGAAGGCTCTATCAATGATTTACCGGTTTCAAATTATCTGAACTACGCAAAGGTTCTTGCCAATAATGGTAAAATGCAGGAATCGCAAAAATATTACGACCTTTACCAAAGTAATAAACTCGCTGAAAGTCGAAAAAATCAGAGCGCGGAAACATTTACGAAAAAACGCATTACCTATCGTTTGGAATATCTCGCCATTAATACTCCTGATGCAGAGTTTAGCCCAATGTATTATAAAGAGGGGTTGGTGTATGTATCGGGAAAAGCAGCCGGGGCAGTCTCTTCCGAATCAACCCAAAAAGGATATTTGGACCTGTTTTATGTTAACAATGCAAGCGAGATCAAAGCACTGAGTACCTTGAATGCCGATGGCACAGAGGTTGACGCAAAAGGTTCCCGTAGAATTCCCACCCCTTCCCAAACAAGAAGACTTGGCAGCGATTCTTATACCAAAACCACTTCCAATGATTCCCGTACGCTTGGTTCTTACAGCGGGTATGGTTTGAATGATCAATCTGCCGATCAAAAAATCGGTGCTAAATCGGGGAAGGCTGTTTCTTTCAGCAAAGAATTGAATACAAGATACCATGAAGGCCCCGTTACTTTCTCGGGCGACGGTTCGCAAATTATTTTTACAAGAAATAACTTTAACGAAGGCCAAAAGGGAGTAAGCGACGACAATAACATTAAATTGAAATTGTACAGTGCCCGGTGGGGCAACGGCGATTGGACAAATGTGCAGGAGCTTCCATTCAACAGCAATGAATATTCAACCGCTCACCCTTCTTTGAGTAAAGACGGCTCATTGCTGTATTTTGTTTCAGACATGCCCAAAGGAATGGGAGGAAAAGATATTTATGTATCTCGCTTTGAAAACGGTCAATGGTCAACACCTATTAATTTAGGAAAAGAATTGAATACAAAACAGGATGAGGTATTTCCCTTTGTTGATGCCCGTGGCAATCTGTATTTCTCTACAGCAGGCCGTAAAGGCGGATATGGCGGCTTGGATTTGTATTACGCAGTTCTGAGCAAGGATGGGACAAAGGTTATTGAAGTTATTCATTTAGATACGCCCATTAATTCGAAAGAAGACGATTTCGGGCTTATTACCGACGCCGCTCGAACTTCAGGATATTTCAGCAGTAACCGCCGCGAAGGCAATGATGACATTTATCGTTTCACACGGGAAAGTTCACTTTATGAATGTCGGGAATTGCTTGTGCGGGTTTTTGACAACCAAACGCAACAGCCTCTCGACAGCGCTACCATCACTGTAAAATCAAAGGCAGGCGATCAGGAACCTGATAAATCGCTGCAAACCGATGCAAATGGTTGGGTTCATTTATGTTTGGCTTCAAACAATGATTTTATATTTAATGTCTCTAAAAGTGGTTTTGTAGACAATACAATTGGTTTTTCAACGCGTTATTTAACAGATGACAAACCAACTCGTTTGGAATTGGGAATGGAACCCTTTGTGGTAAGCAACATTTTGACCTCTACTGCAACTACTGAAAAAAAAAAGATTTCGACCGATGACAGCATTTCAGCATTAAAACACTCCCGAGTACGAGGTATTGTCCGCACCGAAACAGACCGGCAGCCAATTGAGGGGGTTTTAGTTAAATTGCGTAACGAGTGTGATAAAAAAATATACGAATCCATTACCGGACCTGACGGGCGATATGACTTTGAAATAGCCGAAGGCTGCGATTATACATTGATCTACTCCAAAGATACTTACGGAACAAATACCGTTAAGATCAGCAAGGTACCCAAGAAAGCGGTGCCAAAAGTACTTTCCAATGACATTGGGTTATTGAAAAAAGGTGACATCGTTAAGCTTGATAACATTTATTACGATCAGGGAAAAGAAGGTATCCGTCCCGACGCGGCTCGGGAATTGGAGAAATTGGTAGCCACGATGAAGCGTTATCCCTCATTACAGGCAGAAATTCTCTCACATACCGACAGCCGGGGAGATGCTAACTTTAATCGAGTATTATCTCAAAAAAGAGCTCAGGCAGTAGTCGATTATATGGTTTCAAAAGGTGTGACCTCCAAACGTCTGAAACCTACCGGAATGGGAGAAAGCATGCCCGTTAACGGTTGTGTAGACGGCGTTATTTGTACAGAGGCTGAATACCAACGTAATCGACGTACAGAATTTAAAGTTTTGGAAATCAGATAATTAATTACTTTCATAGAAAAAGGAGAACCATAATCCGGTTCTCCTTTTTCTTTTTTTATTGAGCGTAATCCATAAAACGCCTATTTTTGAGGCTTCGGTCAGCGCATTTATTTTTGGCAAGACCTTTAACCATTAAAGACGCAACAATGGGCTTCCGCTCTTTTCTTAGCAAACCGCTCTCTCAATTCATTGTTAATCGCCAACAGGACTGGGTATACAGCGCACCGGCAGCTCAACACCAATGGCGTAAAAAATTGATCGAAACAGCCCGTACTACTGCCTTTGGGCGCGATCACTTTTTTAAGGATGTTGCTTCTTATGATGATTTCAAACAGGCAGTTCCCGTTCGGGATTATGAAGATCTGAAAGGATATATTCAGCAAATAATCGACGGTCAGGACGATATACTGTGGCCGGGCAAACCTATTTATTTCGCCAAAACATCAGGAACCACCTCCGGTACCAAGTACATTCCCATCAGTAAAGATTCTATTTCCAATCATATCAATTCGGCACGCGACGCGCTCCTTAATTATGTTCACGAAACCGGCAAAGCAGAATTTCTGGATAAAAAGCTCATTTTCCTATCAGGAAGCCCCGTATTAGATACCAAAGGGAGTGTGCCTACGGGAAGATTGTCGGGAATTTCCAATCACCACGTACCCGCTTACCTGCGCACCAATCAACTGCCGAGTTACGAAACCAACTGCATTGAGGAATGGGAAGAGAAATTGGAACGAATCATTGACGAAACCATTTCACAACCCATGTCGCTCATTTCCGGCATTCCGCCCTGGGTTCAGATGTATTTTGACCGAATCATTGCCCGAACCGGTAAACCTATTAAGGATGTTTTTCCTGAATTTCAACTCTTTGTTTACGGTGGTGTCAATTTTGAACCGTACCGAGCAAAGTTGTACGAATCCATCGGAAAAAAAATAGACTCTATCGAGATGTATCCTGCTTCTGAGGGTTTTATTGCTTATCAGGATTCTCAACACGCTGAAGGGTTGCTGTTATTGGCAGATACAGGAATTTTCTTTGAATTTATTCCAACCGAAGAATTTTTCAATGAAAATCCAACGCGTTTATCGTTGGAGGAAGTTGAAGTTGGTAAAAACTATGCGCTTATCATCAATAATAACGCAGGATTATGGGGTTATTCTATTGGCGATACGGTCAAGTTTGTCTCCAAAAATCCTTATCGTTTGCTCGTAACGGGGCGAATCAAACATTTCATTTCAGCTTTTGGCGAACACGTCATTGGGGAAGAAGTTGAAAAAGCGCTCAAATATGCCATGGAAAGGCAACCCGAAACGGAGGTAGTGGAATTTACCGTTGCGCCAATGGTCACTCCTTCAGAAGGGCTCCCCTACCATGAATGGCTCATTGAATTTGCAACTGCTCCGAATGACCTGCAACGTTTTGCGTTTGATATTGACCAACGCCTTGCCAAATTGAATGTTTATTACGACGATCTCATTTCCGGAAGCATTTTACGCCCTTTAAAGATTACGTCATTGCCTAAAAATGCCTTCATTGATTACATGCGCTCGCAAGGTAAATTAGGTGGGCAAAATAAGGTTCCGCGCTTAGCAAATGATCGCAAAATTGCCGACTCGCTGGTCAAAAGCTAACAAAATTTTCTGTAAAGCTTCCAAAGTTAAGCCGTCGTATACGACGGCTTAACTGTTTTATCCCATCTATTCTTTGTTGATTTCCTCAGAATACAAATTTGCGAAAAGTGTACAATTGGCTCGTTTTTTGCGGGCTTCTATGACCGTTAAATAATTATTTTGCTCCAATAAAAAACAGAGCATTATATTGCAAGTCCCTGATAATCATCAATAAATTTCTAGGGTGTTGAACAATTTTTGCGTACCTTTACGTTAATATAGCCTCACAGCTATAGAAAAGCGAGGTACGCCACTCTTCTTAAAAGGCATACTCCGCAATGTTTAACTAACCAAAAATCGTTTTGAAAAGAAGACAATGTATCATTCTATCAACGCTTTTGTTGTCAAGTTTAGGAGCTGAAGCCGAGGGCTTCAATGAATCCTCATGTATTCGTTTTTGTAATGAGCCGCTTCCGGTCTATGAAAATCAAGTACTTCATTATTTCCAATCTGCATTGCTCCACACGGCCAGTATGCCGCTGCATCAAATCAAGCCAAGAGCGCAGAAATTCTTTCAGGTCATTGACCCAATTTTAAAACAATATCAAATTCCGCTTGATTTTAAGTACCTGTGTGTTGTAGAAAGTGCGCTCAACCCTAAGGCCATCTCCCACAAAGGAGCGTATGGCTATTGGCAGTTCATGCCACATACTGCACGTGCTATGGGCCTCGTTGTAGACGGTCCCAAAGACGAACGCGAGAACCTGGTCAAATCTACGCATGCTGCCTGTCAGTATTTTTTAGATCTGTACCGCCAACTCGGTTCATGGTCGTTGGTAGCGGCGGCTTATAATGCCGGTCCGACGAAAGTAAAACGGTATTTGTCCGCTCGCGGCAAAACGAGTTATTATAATCTCCGGATCAGTGCTGAAAATCGCCGTTATTTATACCGCGTTTTGGCGGCTAAGGAGCTTTTTACTCGTCCGGAACTGTATGCGTTAGTGATAAGTGAAGAAATGACCCTTCAAAAGTTCATCCGACAACAGGGACTTGCGTTAGGGCTTATCGCTCCGCTAAAGATCAAAGTTAAAGCGGCCAAAAACAATGAATGGCTTCTTGAAGAAACGGAGTCAACTTTGAATGAAGGCTTTTTAACAGGTTTCGATGAATTGATTTCGTTATCGTTTAAACGTAACGGAGCATTTCGTCATACCAACCTTGAAGCGGTCGATGAGTTGGAGTTCGGGCAGAGCACCGACTCTAAACCCAGCTTGTATCTATGGAGAGCGCCTCGGGTTAATTCTCGCCGACGTAACGACCTAAAAGCCTTATTGGCTGAGGCAAGAAGTAAAACCTCTCGTACTCCCGAATTAAATTCTAATTTGGCGTAGGCAGATTATTTTAAAGTTATCCTTAATTAAAAAGCGCGATTTCGAAGGAAATCGCGCTTTTTAATTAACACGTAAATGCTGTTAAGCTTGTTTAACCAATTGGATATTGATATGCAACTTAACTTCGTCGCTTACTACAATACCGCCGGCTTCCGTTACTGCCGCCCAGTTCAAGCCAAAATCTTTACGATTAATCTTACCTGATATCTCAAAGCCTACTTTGTTATTACCGTAGAAATCAAGCATCTGTCCGCCATACTCCGCAGAAAGGGCTACTGATTTAGTTACACCTCTAAGGGTCAGATCACCGACAATAACGTATTCGTCGTCGCTTTTTTGAGTGAATGAAGTAGATACAAAAGAAAGTGTAGGAAAATTCTCAGCATCGAAAAAATCTGCACTTTTAAGGTGCGCATCGCGCTGTTCCATATTGGTATCAATGCTGTTGATATCAGCACTGAATTTAACAGAAGCGCCTTCAAAACTATCTCCGTCTGTTTCGGCAGAGCCTTCAAACGATTTAAAGCTTCCTGTTACGGTCGAAATAACCAAGTGTTTCACTTTAAATTGCACTTCTGAGTGTGTTGGGTCTATTGTCCAAGCTGTTTTTGTGGTAGCCATTGTCTTATGTAAGTTTTATGTAAATCAAAATTGATGATGCAAATTTATATGTATATACATTTAATGTCAAGACATTTTAAACATTTATTTTTCATTCCATAAAAAATGCTGCCGGTAAAGGATTCTTACCGGCAGCATCAGCATATATAGTACAGCTAATTTTTGCGCTATACCAATTCAGCTATTGGAGAGATTGGAGCTACTTGCGCATCTGTTTTGCGAATGTAGGTTTTAAAAAAACTTCTTATTTTTAAATAGAGCACCCCCAAGACCGCCTCCTTAAAAATCTTGGTTGACATTTTGGACACGCCTTTGGTACGATCCGTAAAAATGATAGGTACTTCTGTCATTTCATAACCGTACTTCCAAGTGTTGAATTTCATTTCGATTTGAAACGCATAACCTACAAAACGAATATCATTTAGCCCAATTCCCTGCAATACTTCCCGTTTGTAGCAAATAAAACCCGCCGTAGGGTCCATGATTTCCATCCCCATTATGAAGCGGACATACACTCCCGCAAAATAAGACATCAACACACGCCCTATAGGCCAATTAACCACGTTCACGCCTTTAATGTAACGAGAGCCAATCGCCACATCATTCCCATCTTTTGCACATGCAGTGTACAATCGTACTAAGTCTTCAGGATTATGGGAGAAATCAGCATCCATTTCAAACAAGTAACGATACCCTTCACCAATCGCCCATTGAAATCCATGAATATATGCCGTTCCGAGTCCTTGTTTGCCTTTACGTTCCAGCAAATGCAAGCGCTCGGCATATTCCAACTGAAGTTGTTTTACTTTTAAGGCCGTACCATCCGGCGAGCCATCGTCTACCACAAGCACGTCAAAAGGATGTGAAAGACTGAAAACCTTACGGAGAATCGCCTCAATGTTCTCAATCTCATTATAAGTAGGAATAACTACAAGGTTCTCTTTGAAGGTTCCCATATCTTTCATTAGGTTAAATTAGTGTCGAGTTCTTCGTTGAAAAAGGCATTGAAAATAGGGTTAATAACAGCATGACAAATATCAGGCCATTTCGTACGTTAAGCAGCAGGACCCACAAAAACTTCATTTCAACCAAGCGATGATAAGAGCCCGGATAGATGAATATTGTAATCATAAACGCTGCCGCAAAACAATAAAGTATTTGGGAGCGCAAAAAAGGAATAATCGGTAAAAGCCATATAAGATATTGGGGGGATAATACCTTATTGCATACCAAAAACAGCAGTAAAGCAGCCGCAAAGGCAATCAACAACATCTCAACCGAAACACCGATCTGCTTACTGAAATAGCGATAAATAACTCCCGATAGCGCGAGATAACAAATCGGGAATCCCCATGACAGCACCTTCAACAGCGAATCAGTCCAAGAGGTAACGAGATGAATAGCTCCGTAATTAGAGATTGTTTCCAAAGGAGCGTCTATTATTTTATACCAAAGCAGCAATCCTCCTCCCACAAAACTTTCGATCTGAATACCTCTCAAACGATGATATTTTAGAAATATCACCACATCATTTCCTGCCAAAAGATACATTACGGTAAAAATTACCGCCGAAAGCGCCGAAAATCCACCCAAAAACAACAACAGAAAACGATACTGCTTATTTATAAAATAGTATACAATAATCGGCGGAAGTAGAACGATAGGGTACAATTTGGCAAAAATACCGGCCGCCAACCAACTGCCGGAAACACCCGGAGATTGCTTCACTATAAAATAAACAGTCAGAATAGTCAATAAAGCGACAAAGCCATCGTATCTAAAAAGAAATATGGGTAAACTGATGCCCCATAGCATCCAATAGATTCTGCTGATCTCAAGCGCTCGAACTTCCTCCAAGAATGCTTGTGCCGTTTTTAACACCACCCGACCCATATACAATCCCAGAAGAATATTTTGCAAGACAAAAAACACCACAAAACCTTGAAATCCGGTAGTTCCTATCTGACACAATAATTGTGGAATTAGGGTAGGAATAACAGCTAACGGCGGATATTCTGACGGGAAATCACGATAAGGTAATAAATGATCTACAATGATACGTTTAGACAAGTTAAAGTAGACCTGTAAATCTCCCAACTGCACCGAGAAATTTCGAATGGTAATTACTACCTCAAAACAGAAAAACAGCCCGATAAACACGAAGGTGTATTTTTTTAACAGGGCTGAGCTCATGGATGGTATTGGGTCGAAAAAACTAATAGGATTTTACAGCATCAATAAAACAGCGCACTTTGTCGGGATCCGTATCAGGGTAAACTCCGTGTCCTAAATTTGCGATATAACGCTGTGTACCAAAGGCCTCCAGCATTTTTCGAACTTCGGCTTTTATCTGACCAAACGATGAATAAAGTACACAAGGGTCTAAATTCCCCTGCAATGTTTTGTTTGGAATCAGTTTTCGGGATTCTTCAATATCCATGTTCCAGTCCAGACCTACAACTTCGCAATTCAGCTCACCGATTTCCCGGCGGGCAAAAAAGGCACCTTTGGCAAAAACCGTAACCGGCGCTTCTGTTATAGCGTCACATATTTGTTTGATGTATGGCAGAGAATACTCCCGATATTGCACCGGCGACAATATTCCCGCCCATGAATCAAAGATCTGAACCAAATTGGCCCCTGCCGCGATTTGCGCCTTTAGGTAAGAAATAGTGCTGTCCGTAATTTTTTGGAGCAGTTGATGCGAAAATTCGGGATCGGCATACAAGGCTTTTTTAGCCACTGAAAATGTTTTTGAACCTTTGCCTTCCGTCATGTAACAAAAGATGGTAAACGGTGCCCCGGCAAAACCGATCAAAGGCACTCGTCCGTTAAGTTCTTTTTTTACAATACGAATCGCATCTAATACATATCCTAAATCAGCTTCAGGTTCTGCCACTCTCAATTGGGCAATATCTTCCATTGACTTTACTATTTTCGGAAAAACGGGGCCACGCTTTTCTTCCATTTCGTAAGGCAGGCCCATGGCTTCGGGCACCACCAAAATATCGGAGAAAATAATAGCTGCATCTACTCCCAGCAAATCAACAGGTTGAAGGGTTACTTCGGCAGCCAGTTCAGGATTTGTGGCCAATTTGATAAAACTGCCCGCTTTATCACGTACGGCGCGGTATTCGGCCAGTATTCGGCCGGCCTGTCGCATCATCCAAACCGGTACACGCTCGGTCTTTTCTCCCCGCGCAGCGCGCAGAAGAAGATCGTTTTGTAATAATTCCATACTGCAAATGTACAAAGAAGGATGTAGTCAGAATTGCGCGTTGGGGAGAAATATCAACAACACAGCCCAAAGAAGATATAAAAAATGTTAAAATGTTATTTTACCAAAAGATTTTTGGCAACCTCATGACTTACGAACAAGGTTCGATCATTATCGATCAACACGTTCACTGATTTATCAAAATCGCTGATTTCATTAACTTTTAATTGGCAGCCAAGGGTCAAACCGGCTTTATCTAAGTGTTGAAGAAATGCCGGAGAATGCTCCGAAACACCTGTCATGATCACATCGTCGCCTTTTGTGACCTCTGAAAGTTTACGATAAATAAATGGCGGCATTTCTCCCGCGGCGTTGGGGATAGGATCGCCGTGCGGGTCAAATTTTGGATAACCTAAAAAAGCATCCAGTTTTTCTATTAATCGTTCTGAACGTATATGTTCAAGTTCTTCGGCAATAACGTGTACTTCATCCCAGCCAAATTGCAGTTTTTCAGCCAGAAATACTTCCCATAGACGGTGTTTGCGAATCACTAATAACGCAAGCCGCTCACCTTCTTCAGTCAGCGTGACACCGCGGTATTTTTGGTAATTGATCAATCCTTTCTCTGCCAGACGCTTAAGCATATCCGATACCGACGCGGCCCGCGTATTGGTGCTGTCGGCGAGTGCGTTGGTTGAGACCCATTCTTCCGTCCCTACTGACAGATAGAATATGGTCTTGAGGTAATTTTCTTCCGTGAACGAATACAAGATGTTAACTTTTGTTTCAGCAAAAAAACAAAAATTACCTCACTTTTCTGTGCTTAATATTTCAATATCTTTGATAAGCTGTTGGATTTCAAGCTCAAGCGTTCCATTATAAATTCCCCGAATGTGTTTTGACTTATCAACAAGCAAAAAATGCTCTGTGTGCAGAAATTGTGTACTGTCTTTTGTATACCCAATATTTTCTTCCGCAAAGTACGATTTTCGGGCCAAATCATAAATTTCTCCCTTTGCTCCGGTCAGTAAATGCCACTTACCTGAAATAACACCTTTATGCTGCGCATATTCTTTCAAACGCTCAGGAGTGTCGATCCAAGGCGTTACACTGTACGACAGGAGTACCACATCTTTATTGTTTCGATATGAATCCTGAATTTTTTTCATTTGATTTGTCATCTTCGGACAAATACTTGGGCAGGAGGTAAAAAAGAAATTAGCAATATGGATTTTTCCTTCAATTGCCTTCTCCGAAATTGTCTCATTATTTTGGTTAACAAACGAGAATTTTCGGATTCGATGCGGCACTTTCACCTCTATTTCGCTCGAATTTTCTAAAAAAACGGGCGTAAAATCGGGGGTATTGTAAAAAGGCAGGGCTAGAGTAGACGTTTCGGTCGAAGTATTACAGCCCGCCAACAACCCGCTTAGTGCGCAGATCAGGAATGCTGTCGGCCACATTAACGCAGTTTTTGGTGCCCAATAATCCATATCTTCGATTGTTTTTAATGATATAATTACTTCTTAATTGGCCATTATCATACCACATACGCTGTTGACCTTCTTCTTGTCCCAGATGATAATTCATATCGCGATAGGGTTGACCACTCTCGTCCCACTCCTGCACGTTTCCTTCATACATATCATCCTGAAAATGAAAGAGAAACTTTCGCTTGCCATTGGGCCACCAGCCTTTATGAATGCCCTCTTTGTGCCCATTTTTAAACAGGCGTTGTTCTTTCAGTTGGCCGTTTTCGTACCAAAAATTTGCTTTCCCTTCTTCTTTGCCGCTTAGAAAACCAACCGAAAAGGCTGTATCACCGGAAGGATAAATCGAAAAAAGGCGTCCTGAAACAGGCTTTCCGGCGGCGGTAGTGACACCGCCGGCGGTTCGTATTTTGAACGAATCGGCAGACAGGTAAACCTCTTGTGAAGTATTTTTACAAGATGCTCCTATCAGCCCTAAACCTATTATAACGTTGAGTAATTTTTTTATTGAAAAAACCTTTAGAGCAGCCATTTTCCTGTGAAACTGTTATTGAGAAACAGTGCCTGCTGTACCATAAAATCCGCTCCCGTTGATGTACGGGTCGTCGGCAGTGATGTGGTAATGATAAATACCATTGGGATAATCGGCCGTGGCGTGCGAGTGACCGTGAAAGGCATCTAAATCTTTACTCGTGACCGTTTTACCGTTTTCGGTAGGTCCATACACCGGAAACCCATCCAATAAGAACCCTAACAACGCATCTTTGCCTTTGTTTTTGGTCAAATACAACGGTTCCACATGGTAATGATACTGCCCTTGTTGCTGAGGGTGGCCACCATATTGGTCAAAACCATTGACTTCATCGGTCAGTGCCGCACGCCCGGCAGCATATTGATTAAAGAAAGGAACGCCGTTGAGTGAAACCCCCATCGGCCCTAAAGGCGTTTGGCCTGAGACGCTCGCTTTTGTAGGATTAAGTGGAATTTTGAAGGTGAGCGTTTGAGCGGCTATTGTATTGGGTGCCGCCCCCCACTTTGTGTTTGTGCCGTTGTAGGCTTCATACATTGTACTTTCCCACTTTGTTCCTTTAAAGTAAGGGCTTTTATGATCAGGAATGCCGTTGGTAATTTTAACTACAACAAAATTTCCTTCAACGTAAATATCGCTCGCTCCGTAGATTTTTTTATAAACGTCCGGAACTGTTGCGCCTACATTCGTGGTAGGATTGGTGGTTGTGTCAGCGGTTACTTCTTCTTTGTTACATGCATTGATCGCCATTAAAATAACGGCCAACAAAATGCTTTTTACCGATGCTTTCATTTTCATTCAGTTTTGGATTTTTAATGTATTTCTTTGTTAGACGGTACATTGTTCAAAAACCTTCGCTTTTTATGAAAATTTATTTTTTCGGACCTCGCGGAGGAGGCATCATTGCTCTGCCGATATCTCCAATGAGTGTATCAAATAAGACCTGCTGTTCAGGCCGGCAAATGGCCCGAAGCTTTTGAAAATGCTCAAATGTGAGTATT
Organism: Runella sp.; assembly: GCF_965279615.1. Taxonomy (NCBI): domain Bacteria; kingdom Pseudomonadati; phylum Bacteroidota; class Cytophagia; order Cytophagales; family Spirosomataceae; genus Runella; species Runella sp. The sequence continues at coordinate 4,186,601 of NZ_OZ257252.1, forward strand.
TTCTTTTCTTTTTCAAGTACCAGAAAGGTATCAACCAAAGAATTCGCCAATGTTGTATCGGGGGAAGATGTCCGCAATAACTGCCACAATTGTTGCTGTGATTCCTTTTGTATCTTATCGCGTTGTTGCATTTGCGTACGATGTTCTTCTCTCAATTCATGAAATTGTTCAATTTGCGCCCCATCCAATCGAAGTCCTTCTTCAATAAGGCGATCAGGTCCTTGATGAGGTTCAGGGCCGTGCCCGCGCTGAAAAACCAAAAAACCGATGGTGGCCAGATTAAGCAAAAACAACATAATAACGGCCAACGTAAGAAGTGTTTCACGTTTCATAGTGCCTCGTTAGTTCAATTGATACTGCTCAATGATTGACTCCACGGGTGAGATCTGCTCAGAATGTTTTCGGTAATTTCGAATAGCCATCCAATTCAGCACTACAAGCACTGCTATTGAAGCCGCTGCCAACCAAACCGTTCGTTTGGGCACGAGTGTAATGATTTTTGTCTCCGCTTTTAGTTTATTTTCCACTTTTTGCCAAAGCTCGGCGGGAGCCTCGGCACGCTGTAGTTTGTTGGTACTACTTAAAACCTCCTCAATCCATTCCTTGTTTTTCATACGTTTGCCGGTAAAATTTTTATCATGCAGCGTTTTTTAAAATCAACTGTTCTTTTAGACGTCAGCACTTTCAAAAACCTTCGCTTATTCCTTATATAAATGAGCTAATTTCTTTCGTAAGTTTTGTTTAGCCCGATGTAATAATGCTTCCAATGATGCTACTGTAATTTTCATAATCTCAGCGGCTTCGGCGTAGCTCAAATCCTCTACTTGGGTCAGAATAAATGCCGTTTGCTGGGTTTCGGCTAATGTTCTGATGGTTTTAAACAACACGGCTGCTTTTTCTTTATTTTCCAACGTCACGCCGGGATGGTGAAAATCGGGTGGATCATGAAGCAATTCGTCGGTTTGAGGGTGAAATAACGTTGTAAAAAAAGCAAATCTTTTTTGGCGGTTCTTATGCCGTAAAAAATCAAGAGACTTATTTACCGCAATCCGATAGATCCACGTACCTACGTTCGCCTCACCTTTGAAAGATTCCATTGAGCGAAATGCCTCCACAAAAACATCCTGCGTAACTTCTTCCGCATCTTCCACTTGCTGCAAATACGACAACACCGTGTTATAAACACGATGTTGGTATTGGTTATAAATAGCCTGAAATTCAGTAGATGACACGCAATAAATTTTGACAAAGGTAAATTTAGAACCAATAAATAAAAAATTTAGACTAATCTAAAAAATATATTTGGAAACCCTTATATTTGTAGTAACGTTAGAAATAAGCCATAAAAAGACCAAGGTGGCACAGCTCTTTTAAGAGGATTTCAGTTGTACCACCACGAAAACGAAGAAAATAATGAAAATAATACAGTCTACAATTAATATGCCCCTTGACCGTCAATCGCTTTCTGACGCAAATGGCAGCATTGCCGTACACCAAACGGGTAGTTTTTGGAAAAAAATGTCGGCCTATATCGGCCCGGGGCTAATGGTGGCCGTTGGGTACATGGACCCGGGCAACTGGGCTACCGACATCGCCGGAGGAGCGCGGTTTGGCTATACATTGTTATCAGTTATTTTGATTTCCAATCTTTTTGCCATGCTTTTGCAACATTTATCGCTCAAACTTGGCATTGCAACGGGGATGGATCTGGCGCAGGCGTGTCGCGAATATTTCCCTAAAAAAGTAGCTGTTGGCCTCTGGATATTGGCTGAAATAGCCATTGCTGCCTGCGATTTGGCAGAGGTGCTGGGTTCAGCCATTGCCCTCAATCTGTTGTTTCACATTCCGTTATCGGTGGGAGTTGTCATTACAACGTTGGATGTATTGCTGATTTTATACTTCCAAAACAAAGGATTCCGAGTCCTTGAAAGCATTGTAGGAGGATTGATCGCTATTGTCCTAATGTGCTTTGTGTACGAAGTGATCGTTTCCAATCCGGAATGGAGCGCTGTAGCAGGCGGCCTGATTCCTCAAAAGCAAGTCATTACCAATCCGGGAATGCTCTACGTGGCCATTGGAATTTTGGGCGCAACGGTCATGCCCCATAACCTTTACCTGCACTCAAGTATCATTCAAACCCGCGCTTATGAGCGCACAGAAGAAGGACGCAAATCAGCCATTCGTTTTGCAACCATCGACTCAACGGCTTCGCTGAGCATTGCCTTTTTTATTAATGCAGCCATATTGATTCTTGCAGCGGCTACTTTCCACACCACCGGTAATCAGCAAGTGGCCGACATTACCGATGCTCATCACCTCCTTGATCCTCTTTTGGGCAGCCGCTGGGCAAGTGTCCTGTTTGCGGTTGCTTTATTAGCCGCCGGACAAAATGCTACCATTACCGGCACCATGGCAGGGCAGATCGTCATGGAAGGCTTTCTTAACCTTCAAATGAAACCGTGGGTACGCCAACTGTTTACGCGACTCATTGCCATTATTCCGGCGCTGTTTGTAGCCATTAATTACGGCGAACATGGTACAAGCGAACTCCTCGTTTTCAGTCAGGTGGTTCTTTCAGTCCAGTTGAGTTTTGCAGTAATTCCCTTGATTCTCTTTACCAATAAAAGCGACTGGATGGGCCGTTTTGTCAATTCTCGCCTACTTTCCACCATTAGCTGGACGATCGCCGCCATTATTGTAGCCTTGAATGTGTATCTGCTGGTGGATACATTCAAGTAAGATAAAATACCGGCATTCCGGTATTTTATTCTATAGTATTAAGACGGATATTTGTGTTTTCAAGAATATCTATTAACAGCTTTCACAATCTTTTCACTCTGATTGCCATAAAAATTTAACGTCTGCACATGATCGGGGATTTGTTGTAACCAATTTTACCGGTTCTTCTCCCGTTCATGATCAGGAAATACCTTACGCCTTACTCTATTTTTCAAAGCCATAATTGTCAGTCGGTTATGGCTTTTTTGTTTCTTATCTCCAACTATATTGAGAATACGTGCAGTTTTTTTGCCGGTCAATAAAACGCAGTAGTGTGTAGAAAATGGCTTACCTTTCCTTTACTTCATAAATCAATTTATTGTCATATTCAATGAAACATTTGTTAATAGTACTGTCTTTTCTCTCTACAGTTACTTTTGGTCAAACTTCTACCCTGCGCGTCGAACAACTGCGTGTCGAATACAAAACCAATCCCATCGGTATTGATGTAGTGATACCGCGATTTAGCTGGAAACTCTTTTCGTCGCAGCGCAATACGATGCAAAAATCGTATCAAATACAAATAGCAAAAGATGATAAATTCTCTAAAAAATCACTGATTTGGAATTCAGGAGATGTAACTTCGGATGCCTCTCATTTGGTTGATTATCAAGGCCCTAACCTCCGGTCACGTCAACGTTATTTTTGGAAAGTAAGAGTAAATGACAATTTTGGCAATGCAGCAGAATCGGCAGTGCAGTATTTTGAAATGGGCCTCCTAGGCTCCAAAGATTGGCAAGCGCAATGGATCGAACCCGAAAAAGAAGGTTTTGATGAAAAAAAGCAGCAACCTTCTCCCCTTATCCGCAAAGAATTCACGGTCAAACCCAAAGGAAAAATAGCGTCGGCGCGTCTGTTTGTTACCAGTCGCGGACTTAATGAAATGTATATTAACAGTCAACGCGTGGGCAAAGATGTGCTTTCTCCCGGTTGGACGGCCTATCAGGCAAGAATTCAATATTTTACCTACGACGTTACTTCATTGATTCAGGCAGGCAATAATGTCATTGGCGCAATGCTCGGCGATGGATGGTATCGCGGTAATTTGGTCTGGGAAAATAACCGTAATCTTTGGGGAAAACGTGTAGCATTGCTTTCACAACTCGTTATAAAATATACCGATGGCAGCGAACAGATCATCGGAACAGACGAATCCTGGAAAGCCACAACCGACGGACCTATCATTGAAAATGACCTTTATAACGGTGAAACGTATGATGCCCGTCTCGAAAAAACGGGTTGGGCGTCTACCGGGTTTGATGCTTCTTCGTGGTGGAATGTCAAAATCGGCAACTACCCCAAGGACAATTTAGTGGCTCCTGCGGGCCCGCCTGTGCGTAGAATTGAAGAGATCAAGCCACTCAAAATCTTCAAAACGCCGGCAGGAGAAACCGTGTTGGATCTGGGCCAAAACATGGTTGGTTGGGTGCGTCTCAACGTAAAAGGACCTGCAGGAACGAAAATCCGCGTTACGCACGCCGAAGTGCTTGATCAAAAAGGAAACTTTTATACCGCCAATCTTCGCCACGCGAAATGTGAACTCAATTATATTCTCAAGGGCGGCGAAACTGAAACCTATGAGCCACATTTTACTTTTATGGGTTTTCGCTATGTTCGACTGGAAGGTTGGCCCGGCGAACCGACGTTAGACAATATTACGGGCATTGTAATTCACTCGGACATGGCAAATTCCGGAACTTTTGAAACATCAAAACCGCTTGTTAATCAACTCTATAAAAACATTGTTTGGGGGCAACGCGGCAACTTTGTCGATGTCCCTACCGACTGCCCGCAACGCGACGAACGCCTCGGCTGGACCGGCGATGCACAGGCGTTTGCGCGCACGGCTACGTTCAATAAAGAGGTGGCAGGCTTCTTTACCAAATGGCTCCGCGACGTGGCCATTGACCAAAAACCAAACGGTGGGGTTCCACACATCGTTCCTGATCTATTGCAACGTGATAATCCCGACGGAATCAAGTCTTCGGCCGGCTGGGCTGATGTAGCCACTATTGTTCCGTGGACGATCTATCAGGTCTACGGTGACCGCCGACTACTCGAAACCCAGTACGAAAGCATGAAAAAATGGGTGGAATACATTCGTAAAAACGCAGGAAGTAAATTATTATGGACAAATGGCGATCACTTTGGCGATTGGTTGTCGTACCGCGGAAATGCTCAAATAGGCGAACCCGTGACCGACAATGATTTTATCGCAACTGCTTTTTTTGCACACTCAGCCCATCTGACTTCCAAAGCAGCCCTGAACATTGGAAAAGCGGCGGAAGCCGTGCAATACGGAGAGTTGTACAATAACATTAAAAAAGCGTTTCTTCAGGAATACGTAGCGCCAAGCGGCCGATTGGTTTGCAATACTCAAACGGCTTATGTATTGGCCCTGCATTTTGATCTATTGCCGGAAAATATGCGTGAGCAAGCCGTTGACCGACTGGTTCAAGACATCAAAAATCATGGTAATCACCTAACTACGGGCTTTTTGGGAACACCCTATTTATGTCATGTACTCACACGTTTCGGTAAAAATGAGGTAGCTTATTCCCTGCTCAATCAGGAGACCTATCCTTCTTGGCTTTATCCCGTCAAGATGGGCGCAACGACCATTTGGGAACGTTGGGACGGTATCAAGCCCGATGGCAGTTTTCAGGATGTAAGCATGAATTCATACAACCATTATGCTTACGGCGCCATCGGCGACTGGATGTACCAAAATATGTTGGGCATTGATGTCATTGATACAGGTTATAAGAAATTTTTGATCGCGCCGAAACCGGGCGGCGGTTTTACCTCAACCAAAGGTTCTTACGAAAGTCCTTACGGGAGTATTTCATCAGCGTGGGAACAGAAAGATGGAAAAACAACACTGAAAGTAAGCGTGCCCGCCAATTCAAAAGCGATCATAAAACTACCAAATGCGAGCGTTGACAAAGTAAATCAACTGGCAAAAGCTCAAAATCTTAAAGTAACCCCCGAAGGAATTGAAGCGGGTTCGGGGGAGTATGTATTTGAGTGGTAAAACTTCATCTTAGACTTGCCAGGTCCGGGCGACCCCGTCTCAAAGATTTGGCAAGTCTGGACTTTACCTATTTCTTTTTCTCGTCTTTTTCTTTCGGTTTTTTATTAAAAATCTTTTGAATCAGATTACGGTTATCTTCTTTGGTCACATCTTTCAGCGACCGTAACGTGATTTGATTATCAACTGTCGGTACCAATGCGCGGATAAAGGCATTTCTGAGTAATTCAAAAATGGCATCAATGGTACGAGTTCGCGGACTTTCAAAGCTTCCTTCTATTGCTACTTTAGTGGCAACCTGATCTTTTGAAGGGTTTTCCAGCACTTTGGAGACTCCGCCCGCAAGTGCTTCCCATATCTTCTGAAAGAAAGAATCTTTTCGGTCTTCCGGTCCCAATACATCCAAATCTTTGATGATCGGTTTTACGTACCCTTTGAATTTTCCGTCTTTGGCCGCAAATTCAGTATAGAGTCCAAAGTTGCCTTTATTGACATCAAAATGGCCATATACCTTAAAGAAATCATTGAGCAAGACCAAATTAGAATTTTTGATCTCCGCATTTAGGTCAAAGGCTACATCTTCGGCCAATGGATTCAGCTTCATATTCAGCACCATTGTTCCGGTATAAACATTTGCCCGGGCATTTACTGTAGACGGAAGCACATTGGCATTCTCATCGGCATTGGTGAGGTTTTTGGCAAGTGCGTATGTATCCGTTAGAAATATATCCAGTTTAGGCGTTGAATTGGGGTTTATGTAGTGAATACTTCCATTTCTTATCTCAAACGTATTGACTTTCAACGGCATGAAATCTTTTAACAGTTTTCGAAAATCGTTGGTGTCTTTCTGAACATCATCCAATTCAGTTTTGTCTTTTGTAAAGATCAACGTAGGCGAGTCAAATTCCAATTGACCAACCAAAGAGCCTTTGAATAAAGGTTTCCATTCGATGGCTAAATCAATGTTGCGCGTTTTGAAAAACTCCGTTTGCTTTTTGGACTTTTCGTCGAGCTTATTCAAAAACATATCGTTGATTTGATAAGCTCCTCGATAAATAGACAGATCTATATCATCAATATGCCCATAGTAATCGGGCATATTCGCCAAGCTTTTGTTGGCATAATGAAGAATAATATACGGAAGCAGTAGCCGAACCAGAATCAGGGCTCCAACAACAATAGTAAATATTCTTATTTTTTTATTTCTGAAAGGATTAGCAAACGCCATGAAACAAGCCGGTTAGGTGTGAAATATCCAGTATTCCACCCCTAAAAAACCATGCCTGATAAGCAATATTTTCTAAAAACCTTCTTTCTCCTCTGCTTTCTCTTTTTTCTTAACAGGTGCTTTCGGCGGTGTCTGCACTACTTTGGCGCCGGGCTTTGCGTTGGGATCTTTTGGATCGGTTGTTTTTGCGGCCGTTTTAGTATCTTTTTCTTTTGAAGTTTTGGTATCTTTCTTTCCTTTCGCCGGCGTTGCTTTATCCGCTACTTTATCGGCTGTTTTGGTATCAGTATCCTCTTCCTGTGCATCTGCTTCTACTTCTTCCACTTTTTCTTCTTTGGTTACCGGCGCGGCGGCAGTTTTATTGCCGGCTGACGGAGTGGTTTTAGCTGCACCTTTCGCCGGAGTTTTGGCCAAAGTTGGCTTTTTGGTTCTTGGACGATACTGCGAATTGAATCGGCTCATAAACATATCTCGCTCTTCCATGCCGATGGATATCACGGTCGACTCTTTTTTATCCTTCGATTTGACCGTAATAAAATCATTGACTTCCTGTACTGACGTCACCATCGCCAATTTGCCCTGTTGCCAATCGAAATAATACCAAACATCTTCCGACGACTCTATATAAATGCTGACTTCATCGCCACGGGCATTTTTACGAATTTCGATCATACCTTCCATTTGGGCATTGATATCGGTGTTTCCAAGGTTTGATACGCCGATCTTTCCAACGCTGTAAAACGTATTTTGCGGAGCCGACCATCTGAAATCAACATTCGACAATACCAACGTAGCGTTGAATTTGGGAGAAGCATCAAATAAAGGTTTGTACGCCGCCGCTGTTCGTGCGATGTAACTATCGGTAGCTTTACGGCCGATCAAGGCCGACAATTTTGCACCCAATCGCTCAAATTCAGGTTCGGCCGGGTCGCTGTTTTGTTCGTCTAAGTTGGTCTGAACAATATTCTCAGCAGCTTTCGCAATGATCTCACGGTTGGCCGGGAAGTTAAGCGACAATAATGTATTGAATCGGTAGGTAGTACTGTCAATGTTGGTTTGCACACTTCCTGCCGACAGAATCATCTCTTCACCCGCTTTCTCGGTTCGGTCATGAATCAGGTTGAGTTTACCCTGATAATTGATGGTTCCTTTGGCGTCATTAAACGTGTATGCATTTTCTTCGTCTACCAATTCATCGACGGATTTTGTTTCGGGAATAATTTTGAATGATTTGCTTTTTGCATCAAAGCGTAATAAACCCTGCGCTTCAAAAATCGTCTGATCGTTACGGGTTTCTTTCGGTGATAAGAATGTACTGTACAAACCGTCAGCACCCGAACGGTAATGTAATCCGACAGAAATAGGCAGATCTGATTCATTTTTAAGCGCAGGCGTCACTTTCAGGGCTACATCTTTGGTAGGCATTTCTTTGAAAGGAATCCAGGACGCAACTAAATCCGGTCGTTTCTTGATGATCGGCTTGATATACCCATCAAATTGCAGATTCGGCTCGGGAGCCAACATGGTCATACCGCCTTTGTATTGCAATCGTGGTCCCACCACAAAATTGTCAGCCTCCACAATTTCAGCCTTGGCAACGGTCGAGAACACTTTTGCTTTGCTCTGCGGAAGTCGACTGCTCGTTGAAGCGGAAGCCGTTGCCACTTGTCGCAAATCAAAATTGCCCATTTTGACCGGAATGGTATCGTTGGTAACCGTAGCATACAAATAGGTAGCGTCTCCCGAGAATTTCGTGCGCGATACGATCTGGATATTACCATTTTTGAGGCGGTGGTATTCGTTCAATGTATCAAGTACCAAACGTGCATTTTTGAACGGCATCATTTCTCCGTTGCGGTGCACCACCACCAAACCCTTGTCAGGCAATACTTTAGCATCGGCTGTTTTTATGAACGGAACTCCGCCGATATTAAGCGTCATTTTCTCAATTTCGTACAAAGCCGACGACCCGTTAAAGGTTAATTCTTCCTGTTCGGGAGCGGTAGCCGTAAAAGTAGAAGTAGCTACATCACCTTTCATGGCAATCGTCTTAGCGTTTATATTCCATTGCGCCCTATTAATGGACGTGCGATAAGCCGCAAAAGGAAAATCCATTGACGTATTTTCGAGTGAATTCTTATTGGTCGAAATTCCAACCAAGCCTTTCACGATGTTAAAATCAATGTCAACATTCTGTCCTAACAAAACGGGACGCGTGGCGTTCGTGGCCGAGATGATCTTGTACTGTGATTCTCCCGCCAAAAAACCTTCTTTGTTAAATTTAATGTCCTGAGAGGTAAGCTCGGAGTCATCACGTCGTAATAACCCTTTACCGTATAAACCCGTAGAACGCAGCACGATACGTCCGTCAAGTTTGGTGGTTGCATTGTAAAAATTGAAGGTGTTTCCCTTGGTTGTCAGCGACATACTGTCGGCTTTCGGCATCCAGCGGAGGCTATAATTTCGCAATTCCACTTTAGGAAAATAGGCCTTACCAATGGTTGCTTCTTTGATTTCCGCTTCAGCTCCGCTTGCAATCAATGAATCAGACATAAACAGCATAGCTTGCGTAGGAATCCGCGCACTTAAGTGCGTGATTTCACCCTGCGAACGCAGCCCTTGTTTATCCATCACCAACTCTTTCGTAAACTTAACAGTGGTATTGGAGCCGTAAACTTTATATCCTGCGGCAGGTGGAGTATAATTGAACCCTAAAGAATTGTCGGGCATAGAGCGAAGCTGTGCCTGAAAGGTTGGGAAAATGCCATCGGAATTGAACGTACCGATAAATACAATATCCTGCATGGCCAAGCTGTCATAATCCAACGACGGAATCTTAAAAAAGACCTTTTTGCCATAGGCTAAATTTCCCCGATCCGGTTGGTCAAAATAAACGGTCATTCCTTCAGGCACGCTCAAACGCGGAAAGACCGAGTTTTTCTTACCTCCGGATTTATTGCCGGGATCATTCAGGTAAATCCTTCCTGATTTTTCATAAACAATATCTCCACCGACTTCGGTTGTACTTCCTTTGTCATAGGCCGCTTTGGGTATGTAAGTGACCTTGTCTATTTTGTTCAGATCTACAAAGAACTTATCATAATTGAACATCAGGTCGCGTCCATTGAATCGGAAATTGGCCGACATCAGCAACCCATTCATCATAAAATCCCGGTTCTTGTATACTTTGATTTGTTTATCGGACGGAATAGCTACGATTTTCAACGAATCACTGATCGTAAATTTATCGACTCCCCTAATGGTTAACACGTTGTCTTTTAGATCAATGGAAGCGTTGGCAGTAGTAGTATTGGATGGATACAAAGAAGATACCTGAAAATTATCAAAGTCAGTTTGTTTATTGTTGGCCAATACGTACAAAAGCCCTTTATTGGTCATTTTAAACAATCCTGTCTTTGGATCTGCCATTAGGTAGCCGTCCGCGCTCAATTGATTAAAGGCTGTGCGAATCGCGGCGGCGTCACGTTTATTAAATTGAGCAATGTCTTCCGGGAAGAAGGTAGGTGTTTTTTGCTTGGCTATGTAATTGGCCACCATCAGCAACGGATGAAAACCGTACTGCTCACTCATGGCGCGGAAGCGCTCGGGTTTGAAAAAACTAAATGATTCAAAGCGAATGGGGACAACATTTTTGCCGGCAATGACCGAAAATTCGATCTCATTTTTCACAAAATTCCAGCGCAGCATTTCTGCGTCAATGTACATTTTGTGGTAAGAATCGGTGTAAGGCGTATTTTGATAACCCGTCCGTTCGGCGCGCTGACTCTTTACCAAACCTTCGGAATCGTTATAGGAAAGACGAATAGCAGGGTGATACAGCGAATCTTTGTCGCCCAAGTACGTTGAAAAACTGGCTAACGTTGACGTAATAAGTGAATCCGCAAACTCGAACCGGCGACTGCTTGATTTAAAAGCTACTTTGTTGCCGTTGTTAATAATAATGGTGGAAGGCTCCTGACTGAGTGAATTGCTCGACAATTTCAAACCTACCAACGAAATACCGCCTTTGTAGCGGATATTCTTACTTAAGCCTTTCAACTGAGCATCGTTTTGGTACGACACAAATCGCGGATAAGGCGACGGCTGCCCCTTGCTGCGGCGTTTGCTTTCGTACTCAAAAACGCCGTCAATGGGTTGAGAAAGTTTGGCCGCATAATTCAATTTGGCATCATCGGTGATCAGCTTAGGCAAACCTATGTTAAAACTATAACCGCTGAACGTAACATATATATCCGGCGTACCCGCCATTTCCCACGTCAACTTTCCGCCTTTGCCCAGCCAGATACCTTCTTTTATCGCCAATTGCCCGTTTGTCTGGGTAATGGGAACGGAATCATTGGCGGTTGTCATGACCAAATTCACATTTTTGAATTCAACAATAGCTCCTGTTACGGTCGGCAACGGCTTTTTTTCATAAGCGGTAGCACTACTCAATAATCCTGTCGAATCTGCCGTTACAGTGCCCCATCCATCGTTTGCTGCGTTGGGTTTTGCCGGATCGGCACCTTTGGCAGCATCAGCGACGGCATCAATAAAACGAAAACTGAACGTGCCTTCAAAAGCAAACAACTTATTGAAATTCGTAGTATAGATCACACGATTCTCAAACAGCGTACGCGCAATTTCAAAGTATTTAAGCGCACTTTTTGTATCGTACGTTTCCACCACTTGATTTGCCGCCGCCAGATAATTATCGACTTCGGCGGGGTTAGCATATGTTCCGTTGAAGGCCGCGTTGATCCCACTGAAAAACTGTTCAAAATGTGGCATGGCAGGTTTATATCCTTTTGCCACCATTCTTCGCGAGAGCGCAACGATACTTTTTTGATGGTTTTGCGTCATACGACTGTCCAACCATAAGGTCTCCAGATTTTTAGCCGCTTTGACGTAAACAGGATTACCGCTCAGCGCCATCATTTTCTGGGCATCGGCAATAAACTGAGTCGGGTCTTCCGACAGTTTTACAACTTGGGCTTCTGTGTTTAAACCTAACAGGAGAAGGGCAAATGATATAAGTAGTGGAAACCGTTTCATAGACAGTCTTTTAAAAATCATATAAGGGTATTATTGAAATCACTTTACTCCACCATTGTGGACACGCACAAGACCGTAATCACACTGTAATTTGAAGAAAATAAACCATTTAATATAACTCAATTTAGCCCTATTTATTTTGAACCGAACCCTATGTCCGAAGATTTTCTGTATTTCCTGTGGCAATTTCAGTACTTCCAAAAAACAAATCTACAAACCGTTGCAGGCGAAGCTCTGCAAATCTTATCCGTTGGGCTGCGCAATACCAATGCCGGACCGGATTTTCTGAATGGAAGGATACTCATTGACGGGCTTGAATGGGTGGGTAACATCGAAATGCACCTGCGAAGTTCGGATTGGCACCGTCATACGCACACGCACGACCGCGCCTACGACAGTGTTGTGTTGCATGTTGTTTGGGAAAACGATACCATCATTGAACGTCCCGATGGGTCATTGATACCAACGTTAGCCCTAAGATCATTGACCTCCCTGTTGTTACTTCAAAAATACCGCTCACTTATTGATAGCCGTGAGGTAATTCCCTGCGCAAGTCAGTTTGAAACCGTACCGGAGCTTCAAAAACGTTCAATGCTTGACCGCGCCCTTTTACAGCGGCTTCAACGGAAAGCATCCGTAATTCATGAAATGTTGGAGCGAAATCAGCAGGATTGGGAGGAAACAACCTATCAACTTTTGGCCCAAAATTTTGGTTTCAAGATCAATGCCGAACCCATGCTCAGATTAGCACAGGGATTGCCGCTGAAAGTTTTGCTCAAACATCGCGATAACCTTATGCAACTGCAAGCCCTGTTATTAGGTCAATCAGGGTTGCTTGCCGATGCAAAAGGCGCTGATGATTATTCACTCACTTTAGAACGTGAATATCATTTCCTGTCGATCAAGTATCAATTAAACTCACATCAACTCCTGCCACATGAGTGGAAATTTTTACGGTTGCGGCCCGCCAACTTTCCGACCGTTCGGTTGGCCCAATTGGCAAGGTTAATTCAACTTCATCCCGGTTTTTTTTCGTTATTTATTCATGCTGAAAACGTTGAGCAACTGAGTAATTTACTGCACATACAACAGTCTGATTATTGGCAGAAGCACTATTTATTTCAAAAAGAAGCCACAGGAAAAGTGCCTGCATTAGGGAAATCTTCCATGGAAAACGTTATCATTAATACCGTTGTACCACTCTTGGTGGCTTATGCGGAAGCCCGTGACAATAGAGGCTTTTTGGATAAAGCCATGGAATTTCTTGAACAACTTTCTGCGGAAAAAAATCACCTGACCGGTCTATGGGCGGAATTGGGGCAAACAACAAAAACAGCCTTTGATTCACAGGCTGTTATAGAACTTTATACACATTTCTGCCAAGCAAAACAGTGTTTAAACTGTACGATTGGAACAACTCTTTTGCGTCACTCTTAACCGTTTGATAAATACTTTTTACACGACGAAACGATAATGGATGCTTTTTTGTATTTTTATAAGTTATTAAAGCTTCCGCTAACCCCTATGTATTGTAAAGTTTTATCTCCTTTTTCAATCAGTCTTTCACTTGTTGCTCTTTTAGCTTTACGAGGTGACAATGAATACGTTTCAACCTTCCAAAAAATCAACCAAGACGTACTTAAAAACAGCCGAGCCTATGAGACACTGGGTGAAGCTACCTCGACCATTGGCCATCGACTGACAGGAAGTATCAACGGTACAAAAGCGGAACAATATGCTTTTAATCTGTTAAAAAAATATGGCTATACCGACGTAAAATACCAACCTTTTGAGGTAGAATCCTGGATGCGCGACACCGTTACGCTTGAGGTTGTGCCAAACAAAAGTGATAATTTCCGCAGCGTACCGGTGGTAGCTCTGGCGCATTCTCCCGTCCAAGCGCGGGTCAATGGTGCCATTGTAGATGTGGGAAATGGGTTGGAAGAGGACTTTGAGGCTGTAAAAGACCAAATTAAGGGTAAAATAGCCTTGGCAAACATTGGTTTGATCAATGGAAGGCCCGGGCAAAAAAACCTGCATCGTTCGGAAAAAACAGCATTAGCCATTCAATACGGTGCTACTGCAATTATCACTGTTAATCAAGTTCCGGGAAATGTGCTGTTGACCGGAACGGCATCCGTGACAGGGTCATTGATTTCAATTCCCGCCGTAAATATTTCTAAAGAAAGCGGCGAAGAAATCCGTAATTGGATAAAAGTAGATACGGATCTGCACGCTATTGTTGATATGCGCAACGTCAGCAAAAAAATCAGGGCTCGAAACGTAATTGCAACCTTGCCCGGAAAATCCGACGAACGCATCATCATTGGCGGGCATTTAGACTCATGGGATCTGGCGACAGGAGCCACCGATAACGGTCTTGGTTCTTTTACAATTATGGACATTGCCCGTGCTTTTAAGGCACTTAAATTAAAGCCCAAACGCACCATCGATTTTGTACTTTTCATGGGTGAAGAGCAAGGATTACTGGGCTCCCGCCAAGTGGTTAAAGAGCTGATCAAAACCAAACAGGTAGATAAAGTGAAGTTCATGATGAACCTCGACATGACCAATAATGTGCAGGGAATGAGCGTAGGGGGTCGTGATGAATTGATTCCGTTCTTTCAGGCCGTTGGCGAACAAATAAGAAAAGTTGACGGCAACTTTGCCAATACGGTCAGCAGTCGTGCGGGATTACATTCCGATCATCAACCTTTTATGTTGGAAGGCATTCCGACGGGCGCTCCTGCGGGTCGTTTGGCCCCCAATGTATTCGGTTGCTATCACGCCAATTGCGACAAATTTAATCTTATCAACCGTGATGAAATGGTCAATGGTGTGCGATTCTCGGCCATGTTGCTTTACGCCCTCGCCAATGCAGATGAACTTCCTGCCAAGAAATTAGACAGCTACAAAACGCGCGATCTGCTCATCGCTCAAGGCCTCAAAAAAGAATTGATCCTTGGGAAAGATTGGAAATGGGCGGAAAACTAAAACAAGCAGGGGCGCATAAATTATGCGCCCCTGCTTGTTTTCATATCAATCCACTTTCACTTTTCCACCACCCGAATAGCTTCTGAAATCTCCTGAATACATCGCATCAGCCGAAACGGGGCCGAGCGTGAACGTTCCTTTAGTGATGAGGCGCACCATGTAGTAAAACGTCTTGGCGGTGTTATTGGCCGTGGTGTAATAATTGATGCGGTCGTCGCGAATGTCGAAATGGTCAGGCGTTGTGGGGTTTTGAATCCACGGTATGTCACGTGGTTCGGTCAGTCGCGGGTTTTCAATTTCAAACGCTGCCGGGAGAAGGTCCGTCACCACTACGTTTTCAACGGGCGATCCATCGGTACTTGTCAACGTAATTTTTACCACGACCAAATCATTTTGGCGGAACGTTGTAAGTGGTTGACCATTACGATTTAAGAACTGCTTTCTTACATGCAACCCTGCATCTTCTTCCACATATGCCCCCGTGGCGTTCAAACCTTCCGATTGAGCAAACCAGTAAAGAGAACCTTTGCCGGAAGTGGTGATCTGCGGTTTCTGATTTCTGACGGTTGCTGTTAACGTCAGATCTTTTCCATCAAAGGCCGCAATTTGCTTGTTGTTCACCGACACTTTCCCGGTAACCGTTGAGCCTGCATTTTTCTTAGCCAATTTACCCAATGCCAAAAATGAGAACGCCGCTTCCTGCGTATTGAGGTAGCCTGTCGAGTTGAGTGCCTGCGAAAGCCTGCGTGCTAAAGTCGGAATTTGCAGACTGCTTGGGTCGGTTTCTATTAATGTGTTCAGCGTAAGTGCCAAATTACGAATAGGCGAAGCAAAACTGCCGCTCAACTGGCGCGTTGAACGGGTTTCGGCCAATGTGGCCGGCAATAAAGCATAATAACTCCGATCATCGCCGATCTGTTTGAAAGCCGCCGCCAATAAGTAGCGCGTATCGGATGTCAACAACTGTTGATTTTGTTTGTAATAATTCATGGAAGCGCGATTCGCTTTTCCTCCCAATGCCAATGCGTACAATGAGTATAATGACGAACGACTTGCAATAGTGACCTGCGTGTAGCCGCTTGCTTCTTCATACACGTAATCATATTCGGTGGCAGGCGAGCCCGTTTTGGCAGTCAAATAATCCAACATACGCCCCAAAGCCGATTGGTTGATCTCAAACCCCGCCCGTTGTGCTTCAATGAGAAAGTGTGTGGCATACGCCGTTCCCCAAGCCGATTCTTCCGTCGCTGCCGGCCAATAACTCACCGCACCGCTCGGCAATTGCATACTTTCTATTTTCTGAATGGCCGCCTGAACGTTGAAGTTTGGATTATAATCACTTTCTCCCGTTTTGACTACATACGTTTTGGGGGCAATTGACTTGGCAATGTCGGCAAAATACAATTGTGGAAAAGCTTTGGAAATCGTTTGTTCAATACAACCGTGCGGATAGCCCAACAAATAGTCTAAGGCTTTGGCATACTGCACCATCGGCGAACGGCTTACCACCAATTTACTGTTGACGGTTGATGGAATAAAACCAGTTCCGCTAAGATCAACCGTTCCTGCACTTCCACCCGCTATCACACCCGATTGCGATGTTTTCAACAGAGAAGTCGCAGGGCGGATTGTCAATTCGGTTTTTTCAACAAATTTTTCTTTGCCGTTGCTGACCGTGACGGTCACGCTGCCCGTTCCCATTGCCTGCGCGGCTTTGACCACAAAAGCCGTACGGTTTTCCTTTTCAGGCGCAATGGTTAATGTTTGGGGTTTCCCCTGAAGGCTTTGAAGTTGTCCGGTTACACTCAGACTTACCTGCACATTGGCCGATGTTTTCTCGGTATTTGTTATGTTTACGGGCACAATCAACTCATCATCAGGGCTTAAGAAACGGGGCAATGCCGTGCTGATCACAATAGGGTCCGCAACTTTCATGTTTTTGTTGCCTGACCCAAAACCATTGTCTTTGTAGGCCACGGCCATGATGCGCAGATCGCCCGAAAATTGCGGAATATCCACTTCAAATTCTGCTTCGCCGTCTAAGCCTGCATCCAACTGTCCCGACCAATACGCTACCAAATTGACGCGCCCGTTGGAAAGGGGATTAATGCGTTTTTCCAGATCGTAACCATCCCCACCGACGCTGCTCGTTGAGGCCAATGAAAGCTCAGGAAACAGAAATGGATACAGATCATGACTGTTTACTTCCAAGGCGCGTTTTTGGTAAAAGAATCCGTGAATGTCAGGCGTTTGGAAATTTTTGATCTGCAAGATTCCCTCGTCCACAACCGCCACCGTTACCTGAGCATTACGCGCTGTTTTGATTTTAATTTTTTGCTTGGTTTTAGAGCGAGACTTTTCCACCGCCACGATCTCTACGGGCAATTTGGTATCATCATCTTCGACTTTGACCGATGCAAAACCATGGGCTACGGTTAGCGGCAAATTAGAATTATCTAACGGGCGAATCAACGTGGCGGTAATAAACGCATTTGGCAAATGATCACTGCCGACGGAAAAACTAAATTCGGCTGATTTGTTATCGGTCGTTAAATAGGTATGCTCCAGTATCTTATTGCGTTCAACCGTTACCAGCAATTTACCCACAAAAGGCGTTTTGAATAAAACCTTTGCTTTATCACCTACTTTATAGCTTGGTTTATCAAATTCCATGAGCACTTCTCCTTCGTTGCTCACTTCAAACGAAGACGCTGAAGTACTTCCCCAACCGTAAGCATAGAAATTAATAACTGAATAGCCTGTACTTCCCGAACGTCGCACGCGCACTTCATATTCACCCGAAACCGTTGGTACATACCGTACTTCTGCCAACCCATTTTTGAAAGTTACTACGTTGGAATACACCACTTTCTCCCGTTTTTTTGACGTATACCGAAGTTGCTCGTTCTGTTTTTCAACCACCGTTTGGTAATCCATGCGTATCACATCCACCTGCGCCTGAGCCGTAGCTTTGGGTTTGCCGTCTTTGTCTACCGCCACCAATCCGATGGGAACGGGAGCGTTCAGGCCTACATAATTATCAGCCATTTTTACTCCATAAAACACATCCTGCGTAAATACGTCAAAACGTTTGAGGCGATTGACGGGGCGACCCGTTTCATCAAACACCGTCACGTATATCTTTCCTTCCAATACGCCCATATCCTGATATTCGGCAGGAAGTGGAAAAGCTTCTTTGGCTAAACCGTTATCGTCCGTAACACCCTGCCGAACTACATTTTCAAACTTGGTGGCGTTGTCCGGCATATCGAAAAAATACTCTTTGTAATTAGCGGCAAAAAAGGCTTTACGTTTTAGGGAAAACTCCATTTCATAATTGCGCCCCGAAGCCGGCGGGCCAAACAAATTAAGAGCCGTGGCATTAAGCGTGATAGCTTGCCCTGTTTTGTAAAACTCCTGATTGGTTTTGGCATCTACTTTGATACGGTCAGGCATAAACTCCTCAATGTTAAGCTTTTTAGAAGCCAGCAACACATCGTTCGCGTTATACACTTCCACACTGTAACCGCCCGTAACAGCGGCTTTATCCAGCGCTAAGGAAGTTTCAACCGCTCCTTCGCCGTTGGTATTTTGGCGATAGGTTTTGAGTTCTTTGCCGTTGGGCAATAACACTTTGATCTTCAGCGGTACTTCTCCTACACTTTTCCAATTTTGCTGACGTACGACAGTATTAAAATGAATGGTTTCGCCGGGACGGTAAATATCCCGATCTCCGTAAATGAAAGCTTCAAACCCCGAGGCATTGTCTCGTTTACCCTCTACTTCAAAACGAGACGTTTCTACCTGTGTATCTTCCAAAAGGAGGTAATTAAAATCAGCATCGCGACTTTGGGCTTCGGACGTATGGGCAATGACCATCGCAATGGAAAAATTCGGCGCTTTTTCTGATAATTTCTCAAATTTGACCACGCCTTTGCTGTCGGTTTTTCCGGTCAACACGGTTTGGTTATTGGAAGAAATGAGGCTGATTTCCAACTTATCAAGCGGTTCGGCAGTTTTGATGGAATTGGCAAAAACCCACAATTCATCTTTTCCCTGTTTGGCAATCAATCCAATATCCGACAATGACACCAATTTATTAGCGCGTTGGTATTGCTCATCTTTCGACTGAATGCTCACCAAATAAATACCCCGAAAGGCATTGGGCGCATCAGGCA
This sequence comes from Runella sp., assembly GCF_965279615.1. Taxonomy (NCBI): domain Bacteria; kingdom Pseudomonadati; phylum Bacteroidota; class Cytophagia; order Cytophagales; family Spirosomataceae; genus Runella; species Runella sp. The sequence continues at coordinate 4,205,865 of NZ_OZ257252.1, forward strand.
AGCCCAAATTCAGCGCCGAAACGCCCTTTACTTTGGGCAAATTATCGGTTTCGACGGTTTTATCAACCATGAGATCGCTGTACGATTGATTCTCATCTTCCTGATAATTATAGGCACCGGTTGGTCCCCAATTATCGTCGCCACCCAAATAGCCGTATTCTTCATAACGGTTATTCCGCAGGTATTGCAAAATGTTGTTTTCGTAAATCTTCGCAATTTTGACCTGAACTTTAGGCACATTCACAATCTGTACTCCAACATTACGAGCGCCTTTGGAAGAAAGATAAACCGCCTTTTTGTTCACAAAAGCAATACTGGCGGGCATTGCGCCAAAAAACAGATCCTTGCTTACGGCTTCTTCCAGACCTGCTCCCAAAACACCTTTCATTTGGTCGGTCAGCGTCAAAACGTACGTGTCAGTTTCGTTAAAATCTCCTCGAATAATAAGGCCGTTTTCGGTCAATTCAGCTTTGGTTTGCACCGCAGGCTGAATAGTATAAAATGTCGATAAGTCCACATTTTGAAGTTCCTGCGTTGTCACGACACGCACTACGCCACGATTATTTTCAAATCCTGTTTTGACGTCTTTCACTTCAAGGGTTGTTGCCGAAGGAAGCGTACCCGACAGACTAATGTCTTCTTTGCTTGTATAGGCTGTATTAGGCACTTTCAGCCCTTTTTCGAGCGACAATTCTAAGGGTTGCTCGTTTTTATCAGCCGCCGCATCGTTCAACGAAACAGTAACGATTTCTGCTGCCTGTGGTTGATTAACGAAGGAAGCAAGCGATTTTTCTTCGCTTTTTACCTTCAACTTTCCGCCCACATCATTTCCATTCACGGCGTAATTAAAATGCAATTTGGCTTTGGCCAATGCCTTGCCCGTTTCCCTCGATTTGGTCCAGTAGGTTTCGGCTTCGGTGAGTTGTAAATAGGGCGTATGAAAAGCCATTTCCTCGCTCGATACATCATAACGTTTTTCGATGGTTTTCTTGGCTAACTCTTTACTGAGTTCGGCACGGTATTCGGTGGCGGGTTCAAAACCGCTGGCGGGCGAGAAAATCAGCTCATTAGGAGCCGTCCATTTAAATTTACCTGCCACAGCAGGAATAAATTCCACAAATTTGGTTGACTCCCAACTGTTCAGGTCCGAAGCAGAAACGATGTCTTTGTTGAACGTAAAAACTAAGTTTTGCGCCAGATTAATCTCATCTTCAAAATTTCGCCCAACGACTCGAATTTCGTTGAGTTTTCCACATTGAGTTAAGAAAAGTGTGGAAAAGACAGCAGTAAAAAGAAAAAGGCGAACGAATTTCATGTTAGGATGATGAGCGTCTTTGTCATTCTGAAAGAAACTGTTTTCAGACCCTTTCAGGGTGACAAAGTAGGCCTGGAAGCGACTGCTAAAAAAGGAGCGCATTAGTGTACGAGGTTTAGAATTTAAGCGTATTAACGGTGAAAGTACGAGAAATTGTTGTCAGTCAACAACAAAAGCGCCGCGCATTTATTTGACGGCCTTTAAGAATGCTTCGCCACTTGATTTCTGCCGTTACACCACGTCATTTAGGAAGTTTACCATCTTTATTTTTACGCTTGATTCTATCGTTTTTGCTTTGCATCATCATCCTTATCTTTACAACCATGCAAATCAATAAACGGCGACTTTTCGGGCTTCATTATGCTTTCGTTTTAACCGTCCTGCTTTTTTGGACATTTACGGTTACTCACAGATATACCTTTGATGGTGGGCACTGGATTGATTGGATTTCATTTATTTGGCCTTCAATTGTTAGTACTTTATTTTTAGAGAAAGATGCTCCCGTGTTAAATGCTTTGCTGCTTACACTATTTGCTTCCTCTTTTTACTTGTATATTTTTCAGGATTTGATTCAAAAAAAATACAAAAAATTTATTGGCAAATTTTTCTTATTTATTGTACTCCTATGCACTCTACGTATATTTCTTTGGGCTTTTTACGATTGGCTTCTTTTTAATTATACCTATAGTCATACTCAAAGTGACAAATGGATAAAAATACAACTTGAGAATGGAAATTTGTTTCGCCCTTTTGGAGCTCTTTTAGTAGATTCTTTTAACATTCTTACTCACAATGGACTTGTGAATATGATGCTTATGTTTGGAGTTGAAGATAATACCTTCTATCTCTTATACACCGCCTTTTTCACCCTAATTATGTACGTTTGGCAAAGCCGCAAGCGGGAAGCAGAACTTGAAAAACTGCAACGCGAAACGGAGATCCAATCACTGAAAGCACAGTTAAACCCACATTTTTTGTTCAATTCGCTCAATACCATTTACAGTTCGGCGCTTATTGAAAAAGATAATCCTACGGCGCAGTTGGTCCAACAACTATCGGGGATTTTGCGGCACAGCGTTGAAGAGGTTCAGCACGAGAAAACCACCATTCAGAAAGAGCTGGCATTTGTCGAAAAATACATTGCCCTCCAAAACGCTCGCTTGCCCGAGCATTCCAATATATCTATTCAATCTCAGCTTTTTTGGGATCAGGAGTCTGCCGAAATTGCTCCATTGTTGCTGATTCCGTTCATTGAAAATGCGTTTCAGTACGGAATCAGCATTGATGAACCGAGTTTTGTGAGTATAAATTTGCAGGTGGAAGATAAAAAAGTAGGGCTAAAAGTAGAAAACAGCATTACGCATAATCAGGACGAGAAGAAAGGTGCGGGAACAGGGCTGAAAAATGCCGAAAAACGGTTACAATTGCTCTATACTGACCGATACACTTTAAAATACGGGCAACAGAAAAATACCTTTGAAGTAGATTTGACAATTCAGCTCTAAACCATGAAAATCTCCTGCATTGCCCTCGACGACGAACCGGCTTCTTTGGCGGTGATTGAACAATACGCTGAACTGGTGCCTTTTTTAGCCTTAAAGCGAACCTTCGTGAGCGTAAAAGAGGCATTGACTTTTCTTAAAACCGAACGGGTAGACTGCGTATTTCTGGACATAAAAATGCCGGATCTGCTCGGCACAGAGTTAGCACGAATTCTCAAAGGGCAAACACAAATCATTTTTATAACGGCCTATTCAGAATACGCCCTACAAGGCTTTGAAGTACAAGCCCTTGATTATCTACTCAAACCAATAGAATTTGACCGTTTTTTGCAAACTGCCAATCGGGTTCATGCGCACCTGAGTCAGCGTGTAGAAGGACAAAGTTCTATTTTTGTGAAGGAAGGTTACGATTGGGTACGGATTCAACTCAATGAAGTGCAATACATCCAATCAGACACCAATTTACTTTTCATTTATGAGCGAAATCGTCGCATCATCACACGCATGACCATGACCGAAATGCTGAGTTTATTACCGCCCGAACGATTTCTGCGTGTGCATAAATCATATATTGTAGCGGTAGAATCCATTCAAAAAATAGAACGGCATCAGCTTACCTTGGACAAGGGAGTAGTACCGATTGGAGAATTGTATCGTGAAAAAGTAGGACAGTTACTATTGAGATAAAAACACAAAAACCGCCAAGCGTTTGGCGGTTTTTGCAAAATGATCAAGACAAACTCAACGGCATTTTGTGACCTCTTCGCCTTTGTTGTTTATCATTTTAAAACACTCCAGTTTTATTTCCATTTTGACTCCGTCTTTGGTTGAGCCGGAGACGGTAGCCACGGTCGAGTTGGCCGTTTCAGACAGTTTCAATTGACCGTTTGCTTTTTCGGTCACTTTTATGGCTTCTTTTCCGATCTCGTATCTTGTTCCAACCAATCGTTTGCCAAACGCTACTTTGACGTAAAAAACATCGGTTCCCGCCATTGCTTTGGCTCGGTCGGGAGCAATAAGTTGCAGACTGGTTACGCCTTTTCCGTCGGCCAACGAAAATTGATTTCCGAAAGCGATCTCTTTGATGATGTTGCAACTACACGTAGTCGTGGGCGAACTGAAATCATATGTACCGGCGTTTGCTCCACCCGTAAGTTTTACATGCATTTTGGTATTTTGCGCAAAGCCGCTTACCAAAAATGTAACTGTGAATAAGAAACTGAAAACAAGATTTTTCATGAATTTAGAGTTTACATTGACAGGGCAAAGCTATCAGCATGGTCGTCGTTTGTCAATAGCACAATTGTGCCATTGGCATTGACCAATAAAAAACCATGGCCCGATCAAAAGCCATGGTTTTCAACTGATTCATTAATTATTTTCTATACCAATTCACCATACAACGCCTCACGCTGTGCTTTTACGCGGGCGTCGGTAATGTATTCGTCGTAGGTCATGAGTTTATCAATGATACCGTTTGGCGTGATTTCGATGATGCGATTGGCTACCGTTTGAATAAATTGGTGGTCATGTGAATAAAACAGCATCGCCCCTTTAAATTCGATCAGACCATTGTTTAATGCTGTAATTGATTCCAAGTCCAAGTGGTTGGTTGGATCGTCAAGTGTCAGGAAGTTAGAACCTGAAAGCATCATTTTTGAGAGCATACAACGTACCTTTTCACCTCCGGAAAGCACACTTGCTTTTTTTAGCGATTCTTCTCCCGAAAACAGCATCCGGCCTAAGAAACCCCGAATAAAGCTCTCGTCTTTTTCTTTCGAAAACTGACGAAGCCAATCTACCAGGTTGTCTTCCGTTTGGAAATAATGATCGCTGTCTTTTGGAAAATACGCGTTTGTCACCGTTACACCCCATTTGAAACTACCCGAATCAGGTTTGATCTGTTCCTGAAGGATTTCAAACAATGCCGTGATCGCCAAGGTATTGCGGCCGATGAATGCTACTTTATCTTCGCGGTTAAGACGGAAAGATACATTTTCAAATAATTTGGTGCCGTCTTCTGCGGTTTTGGAAAGACCTTCCACATTCAATACCTGATCACCGATTTCGCGTTCAGGTTTGAAGTTAATATAAGGATATTTACGCGACGATGGTTTGATCTCGTCCACGTTGAGTTTTTCCAACATCTTCTGACGCGCCGTTGCCTGTTTTGACTTGGCTACGTTGGCACTGAAACGACGAATGAACTCCTCCAATTCCTTCCGTTTTTCGTCCGACTTCTTGTTTTGATCGGCGCGTTGCTTCAATGCCAATTGGCTTGATTCGTACCAGAAAGTATAGTTACCGCCGTACATCTGTACTTTGCTGAAATCAATATCCACCACGTGCGTACACACTTGGTCAAGGAAGTGACGGTCGTGGGAAACTACAATGACGATGTTTTTGAAGTTGTTCAAAAAGTTTTCCAACCACATGACCGTTTCTACGTCCAAGTTGTTGGTAGGCTCATCCAATAACAAAATATCAGGATTACCGAAAAGTGTTTGAGCCAACAGTACCCGCACTTTTTGGCTCGGGTCAAGGTCAGTCATTTGGGCATAATGCAAATCTTCTTTGATGCCCAAACCGCTCAATAATGAAGCCGCTTCCGGCTCGGCTTCCCAGCCATCAAGCTCGGCGAATTCGGCTTCCAAGTCGGCTGCCTTTTCACCATCAGCTTCGGTAAAATCTTCTTTGGCGTAGATGGCATCTTTTTCTATCATGATGTCATACAGGCGTTTGTGGCCCATAATAACCGTTTGCAAGACTTGAAACTCATCAAATTCAAACTGATTTTGCTTCAATACTGCCATCCGTTGGCCCGGTGTAATGGCTACGGTACCGGTTTGCGGGTCGATTTCGCCCGATAAGATTTTTAAGAAAGTAGATTTCCCCGCGCCGTTCGCCCCAATAACGCCGTAGCAGTTGCCCGGATTAAATTTAATATTTACTTCGTCGAAAAGCACCCGTTTACCGTAGCGCAACGACACGTTTGATACCGTTATCATTAATGAATTGAAAGTTTCTGTGAAAGATGGTGCAAAAATACAAAATTTTTGGGGGAATGCGGATTATAAATCCGCGACAGATTATGTCAGGATTGCAAATCCTGACAAGCAGTAATTCACTCCGCGATTACAGACCTGACGGGCAGTAACATTTCACTCTACCCATTCTAAATTTGGTATGCCGTTCACTACACTTCGTCGGAATTTGCTGTTGAGCGCCGCAATTACCTTCTACTTTTGATTCAACAAACAGCCAAAGACAAATAGTATTTAAACTAATAACCTAAAACAAATACAACCATGAACACAACATTCACCTCCGATCCTACTCCCGAACGCAACGAGTATTTGATGAAAATCGCTTATCGCCGCGTACGTTTTCAAAAACATGCCATTGTTTATTTTATCGTTTGTTCGGTTATTTCTTTACTCTGTCTGATCGAAGGCGGCAAAGTTCCCGTTGACCTGTGGTGGGCGTGGGGTATAGGATTAGGTATTCATGGTATAGTAGCGTACGGTTTTGTTTTCGACGAGCGGAAAGCTACGGAAGACGAATACAGGAAGTTGATTCGTGAGGAAAACAAAGCTTGATTTTGCTGACGATCATTCGTTGATTTAAGAATTTTATTGCGGGATGGGTTTAACTTTAAACGTTAAATTCATCCCGCATTTTTGTATTTTCCCGAAATTAATGACTGAAAAAGGGTCGAAAATGACGAAAAATAAGAAGAAGTTGCATTTGCTAATCATTTAGCCAACATTTGTATCTCTTAAACAGCCTTCTTGAAAAAGCGGCGGATTGCTCAAAAAGGATGAAAAGAACATTAGCAATAGGTGATATACACGGTGGATTGAAGGCGCTGCGGCAAGTACTTGAGCGGGCTAAGGTGCAGCGCGACGATATACTTATTTTCTTGGGTGATTATGTCGACGGTTGGGGTGAGTCTGCTCAGGTCATTGAATTTCTCATCCAATTAGCCACACAACATTCTTGCCTATTTATGAAAGGGAACCATGATATGTGGTGCGAAAATTGGCTCGACAGCGGCATTGCACCCCATGTTTGGCTCATGCACGGCGGAAGCAGCACGGCGGAAAGCTATAGACACTTTGATAAAAAACAACGGCAGGAGCATTTGGCTTTTTTTAATCAATTGAAAAGCTACCACATCGACTCCGAGAATCGCCTGTTTGTGCACGCGGGGTTTGCGTCTATTCACGGTCCTGAGGATGAGTATGATGACAGCAATTTTTTGTGGGACAGAACACTTTGGGAAACTGCGCTGACGATGCAACGCAGAAGCCAAAAAGACGACAGCATGATGCCCAAACGCCTGAAACTGTTTAAAGAAATATTTATCGGCCATACGCCGACGCTCAATTATAACACGGATATTCCAATGAATGCCTGTAATGTTTGGAATGTTGATACCGGCGCTGCTTTTCACGGAAAACTCAGCATCATAGACATCGACACAAAGCAGTTTTGGCAAAGCGATGTGGTCCAACGTTTATACCCCAACGAAAAAGGACGAAATCATTACTAATAAATTATAACATACACAGCAATTCATGAAAACACTTGATCTCATTACATCCGAAAATTCAGACATTCAATTCAAAAGCTTCAATTTTCCCGACGGGCAGCCTCACATTAAAATCGACGTCAGTTCGTTAGAAGGCGTTGAATCCTGTAAAATCCTAACGCGGTTGGCGAGTATGAACGATGTATTTTTGGCGCTTGCTGCCAAAAATGCCCTTGAATACGCAGGAGTAGAACAAATCGAACTGACCGTTTCTTACCTTATGGCGGCACGGATGGACCGCGTTATGACTGACGGCGAACCGTTTTCATTGAAGATCGTGGCGGATATTCTCAATTTGGGAGGATTCAAGCGCGTCACTATTTTTGACCCGCATTCAGATGTATCGACGGCCCTAATTAATCGTTCTACGGCTATTGACAATTCATTGTTGGTAAAAGCGGCGGTTGAGGATTTCTCTCAACGTTTCCCGGAACAAATAGCGCTCGGACATTGCCTGATTTCTCCTGACTCAGGGGCTTTAAAAAAGGTATATAAAGTAGCTCAGCAATTGGGAATAGACGATGTAGCGGAATTCATAAAACACCGTGACGTAAAAACGGGGCATCTTTCCGGTTTCAAAACATTTGAGGAAAATTTTAATCAAAAAACATGTTTTATTGTCGATGACCTGTGCGACGGCGGCGGCACTTTTGCCGGAATAGCTTCTTTACTGAAAAGCCGTAATGCGGGCGCTGTTGTGTTGGTTGTAAGTCATGGAATTTTCAGTAAAGGCCTCTCTATCTCAGGGATTGACCATATTTATACCACTGACTCGTATCGAACTTTCTCTGAGTTACCCGAAAATTTCAATGTAAAAAAGGTCATAGCGTTTGTGTAACGGCTCATTTTTCTGCGCCGGCCAACGTACTGTTTAAGGATGATAAGTATATGTCACCTAAAAAACCCAATTAACCGGTATAGTTTTTGCTATTAGACGTTGCGTTTTTTCGAATAATTATTTCGTATAAAAAGCAGACAGGCAACCTGTCTGCTTTTTTCTTATAAGATTATAGAACATTCCAATCGTGCATTTTAAACGGTATTTTTTAAGGTATGGCCTTAAAGTTGGTTCAGTATGGTTACCGGTTTGTAGAGCAGATCACGAAAACCTAATTGTGAGAATCAGAGAATAAAATCAGAGGAATGGAAAGAGGCGTTGGGGCATTTTTTCTAAAGTCTGTTTACAACCATGCTTAACCAAAACGTGCGCTTTCTTTACCTCTTTTATTCAATTTTTTAACTACTCAAACACAATGATTAAAACCAATTACCTTGCTCTATTTGCTTTTGTGGGAATAAGCACACTTTCCCAAGCACAGTCGGATGCCGGAACCGATGCGCACACAGTACAGATCACAATTCCCAGTGTAGCCCTTGTAGACATTGAGCCAAGCGGTTCTAAAGACATCGCCTTAGCTTTTGCCGCCCCTACCGAAGCAGGGAACCCCATTACCGCTCCAACTGCCAATACAACGTTATGGCTTAACTATTCTTCGATTGTAGCTACTACCGGCGTTACTTCCCGAAGAATTAACGTTAAAGTATCAAGCGGTACCATTCCTCCGGGTACTAATTTGACCGTACAGGCGGCGGCGGCCTCCGGCTCGGGTGGTGGAGATGTCGTAGCAACAGGTTCTTCGGTTATCACGCTTACGACCACCGACCAATCTTTGCTTACCGGTATTGGCAGCGCTTACACGGGCAACGGTGCCAACAATGGCCATCAATTGACGTATAATTTGGCCCTTGCTTCGGGAGGCTATGCCAATTTAAAGTCGGATGCCAGTACAACTGTTACAGTTACCTACACTATTGCAGATAATTAATTCCGGACAAGAATCACCTTCTGAATTGAGGGTGATTCTTTCATTTTTTTAACGAACTCACGAAATGTTTACGCGTTGTTTGCAGGCTGCCGGCCTGTTGGTACTTGTTTGTCATTGGACGTTTGCCAAGGTAATGGTTATCAATGGTTTGACACATGTTCATGCCGGTAGGCAGGGGCAATTACTAAAGGGGAAGATTCAGGTAAAGAATGTAGGTGCAACGACCGAAAAAATTCTGATCTACCAAAACGGCCTTTTACAAACATGCGATGAGAGAAACGATTTTGTTCCGGTCGAAGGCCAAGTGAGAGGGCTTGGGAAATGGCTAGAAACCAATGTAGACGAGACGGTTATCCAAGCCGGGGAAACGTATGAAATTCAATATACTATCAACGTTCCGCAAGATACTTCATTGAGCGGTTCTTACTGGTCGCTGTTGATGATAGAAGGTGCTGAACCGGTCAATAAAGCACTTAACAGTCAATTTACAGTAGGTTCTAAAATCCGGTATGCCGTTCAAATCATTGCAGACATTGGTACGCCGGAAAACCCCAAATTGAATTTTGAAAAAGTAGACCTAAAACAAGCTGAATCGGGCAATAAGGCAGTTCGGGCCAAGCTTAAAAATCTTGGAAAATTTATGGCAGTTCCTAAATTAACCTTGGAAATATATTCGAAAGATGGCCAAAAAATAAAAACTTTTGAATCGACTTATCAGAAAATTTATCCCTTTACCTGTAAAGATTTTGCAATAGAGATCAGCGGATTGGTCGGTGGAAAATACGACGCCGTTTTAGTAGCCGATTATGGACAGGATCTCTTTGGAACAAACTTGGTCATCGACATTGAATAGAGTCCGGCAAGCTTTTGCAGGAGAAAACCGCTACCGTGAAAAATTACTTTCTCGCCATATTGTTCTTTCTCCTGCCTCGCTTGGGATTTGCTTCGGATGAGATTTCCATTGAGATTTTGAACGCGCCTCAGCACATAAAGCCCGGTGAGTATTTTACGTTATTCATCGAGATAAAAAGCAATTATGTAGTAGATCCGACCTTTTCAACCTCGATGGCGCTGCCTGAACATTGGCAGGTACTGGCAAAAAACCAACCGGATATCAATAAAAATGCCGGCAATCAAAAATACGTATATACGATAGCGGTACCGCGAATGGCGTCGGCCGGAGAATACGTAATTGCTTTAAAAGCATGGGAAAAAGGGCTTTCAAAAGCAAGTAAAGATGTCAAATTGCAGGTAGAAAAAGTACGAAAAGTAGAAATAACGCCCTTGGACTATCCGGAGTATTTGAGGGAAGGAGAAACATTGAAGGTGGAATATTTGGTACAAAATGCAGGAAATGGAAAAGAGAACATAGAATTACACAGTTCGAGAGGAAAAATAGCCGGTCCGAAAAGCGCAATTGTATTAGAAAAAAACGAGTCGATAAAAGTTGAGGTAACCCAACTCATTGCCACCTCTGAAGAGAATATGTGGTTGGTCAATACCGATTTAAAGGTAAGTTTTGGCGACACAAGTCAACCGGTGCATCACTTACTGACGATTCCTGCCTACGCCACCAAAAACAAAAAAAGCGACCCTTATCTTCGTTTCCCCGTTGAAGGCGGCATCATCTACCATACATTTCGGAGTGCGGCCTCTGTGCGTCAAGGATTTCAGTATGAGTTGAAAGGAGCCGGCAACCTTGATTTTGAGCGAAAGCATTCCATTGATTTTATTGCTCGAAATGCCAATCAGTTCGGTTACGCGGCCATTGGCGCTTACGAGCAATATTCCTTTAATTATGCCTACAAACGCGAAAATGACCGTATTTCATCCATCGCTTTGGGCGACTATAATTTGATGTTCTCTCACCTTATAGAATTAAATCGCTTCGGGCGGGGTGTAAAAATAGACCACCAATTTGGTCGTTCGGGAATGAGCGTTTTTTATCAGGAGCCGCGATTTTATCGGGATACCAAGCAAAATATCGGCGGGAGTTACACCTTTAAACCCTTACCAACAACCACTTTAGGGGTTAATTTGCTCCATAAAAATCACATATATAACAATCGCCCGCTACAAACTGAGCTGTTGAGTACATCGCTGCAGGTTCGCAATGAATATTTGTGGTGGGATGCTGAATTGGCCGCGAGCCATACTTCTTCCAAGCTTGGTTTCGGGGCGTTCAGCAGCTTGAATTTTTTCAGAAAACGCATACGATTTTATAATAATATTGTTTTTGCCGGCAACCGGTTCTACGGTTTTTATACCAATAGTCGGTTGTTTAATACCTCTTTGTATTATGCCATTACGCCCAAAATAACGCTTGGCGGAGTAATGAATTACAGCCGCGTAAATCCCGGTCTGGACTCAACGATCTATAGCCAATCGCCCTATTTCATGAGTAACGTGGCGGAACTTACGCTTCGGCCCAACAACAAAAATCGCATTGTTTTGAGTTATAATCAATTGCACCGCGAAGACCGCGCCAATACGAAGCGATTTGATTTTAAAGAAGATTTTCTGCGCTACGCCTATTTTTTGAACACCAATCGCTTTAATCTTTGGCTCGACGGCAATTATGGCTACAGCCAAAATCTTTTGGTCTCACCGGATGCCTCCTCCCGACGCCTTTCGATTCGTAATCTGATGCAAATGCAGGTGACGATTGTGCGAGGTTTGACGCTTGGGCCAAACATTGAATACCTGCGAACCAATCGGTATTCTCCCCAAAATGAACTACAGGATTTTGTATTTTACGGCGGTACATTGCGGGTTCAGTTGAAAAAATATTTTGATTTATCGGTGATGTACCGAAACAATTATACCATTGATGAATTGACCGAAAAACGGATGTTCTTTGATGTACAAGCCAATCTAAGATTTAATCACCATCAATTGAGTTTAGTGGGCAGTCAGGCGTATTACCCTATTCTTACCGAACAAAACACGCTGTATTTTGGGGTAAAATATAGCCTGAACATCAATTTGCCCATTGCCAAAAGTCGTAACCTTGGAAGCATCAAAGGACAAATTACGGGCGCATCCAACGTTCGGAAAGCGGGAGTTTTGCTTCAGATCGGCGATCAGAAATTTGTCAGTGACAAGAACGGTTTTTTCATGTTTAACAGCTTGGTTCCCAATAAATATTACATCACTTTAGTTCGTTCGTCGATGCAGGAAGGCGATATTCCCGTTCGTTCCATTCCTATCGAAGTCGATGTAAGAGCCAACAGCAATTATATTGTAAAGATACCTTTTGCTAAATCAGGCAGGATTGTTGGTAAAGTTCTCCTTGAAAAAGCCGCTCAAATCCGAAACGAGCAAGTGAATAATGCCCTGCCCGATATTCTTGTTAAGCTGTACAACGAGCGTGAAAGTTATACAACAAAGGTCAATTCTGATGGAATATTTTCATTTAAAGAGGTAAAACCCGGGAGTTGGAACGTGATGCTTTGGATACCCGGCAACCCAAAAACCTACGTCATTGATAACAGCAACAGCACAATTGAAGTCAAAGAAAAATCCTCGCATGAATTAACGTTTACGATAAAAGCAGTAGAGCGAAAAATTCATTTTACAGAGAACAATTTCTATCTGGGGGCAAAAGAATGAACTACTTGACTATTATCGTTCTGCTGTTCGCCGGTTTGGTTTGTAACGCACAAAGTTCTGTAGCGGTCAATGTAAGTTTACCTACGGTAACGTTGCTGGATATTGAGCCAAGCACGGCTGCCATTGCTCTGGCGCTGCAAACACCGATCGAAGCGGGATTTCCGGTAACGGTTCCTTCTGATAATTCTACAAAATGGCTCAATTTTACATCTGCTGTTGCGGTGGGAGGAAGTCGAAAAATCACAGCTCAGGTAACTTCCGGTACTATTCCCAACGGATTGCGCCTGAAACTCAGCCTTTCAAGTTATACGGGCACCGGAGCAGGTTCACTCGGCTCGCCGGTTACAAGTATTTATTTAAGTGCGGCAGCACAAAACATCGTCACCGGTATCGGTGGTGCTTACACGGGCAATGGAAGCAACAACGGCTATAATTTGACGTATGGCTTGGAAATCAATAACTACAGCCAACTGCGCTACAATGCTTCTGCCACGCTGACCATTACGTATACCTTAATGGATAACTGACCTACGCAATGAAAAAATCATCCCGTCTATTTTTTTTGCTGCTAATTTTCTTCATTACTCGGTCAGCATTCGGACAAACGATCTCAGCTACGGGTACAACTTGGAATGCATCAGTAACAACGATCACCGAAGCGGGCAGTAATTATTCTTCCAATATCACAAGCGCCGCCAATCAAACAACGCTTACGATCTCGGTCGGTTTGGCTTTGCTGACGAATTGGAAAGTGTTTGTCAAAAAGCAGGATGCCACCTGGAATTCAAATTTAACGGTATGGGTACGAAAGACGGGGGACGGAACCGGTATCCTAACGCCCGTTTTAGGTACGATTTCACCCAACGGCGCCACAAGTTTTATACAATTAACAGCCACCAATCAGGAAATTTTCACCGGTTTTTCCAATCGTTTCAACGTCCCGATTCAATATGAAATACGAGGGCTATCGGTATTGATTCCCGCAAGCAGTTATTCCACCAGCGTCATTTTTACGGTCATTGATATTTAAATCTTATATTTCCTTAAATGCCTTGTATGGTTAATAATCATCGCGGAATTTATCTCATCAACTCCCGCAGCACTTCCAATGATTTTATCTCACCCAATCCTTCCAAGTGAATTTTGAAGTAAAAAAGAAGTGTATCCAACAGTTGGTTGCGCCGTTGTCGGTCTAAAAAAGCAGGATATTCAAACGGCATCAAAATGAAATTTTGCATGATTTCGCGAGCGTGAGCATCTAAGGTATGCGGATAAAGGCTTTCTTTGAGTTGCTGCTCCATTTCACGAACAGTTTCAGCGCCGAATCCCAGGTAAAAGGCAAATTTGGCCAGGAATTGTAAATGAAAATTCTCGAAATGTTCTTCGGCCTCTTCCAGATAGATAATACCTTCCATCAGAAAATGAAACAGCGGCGGATTGGCTTCTTCTTCGCGCAGTGTCTTGACCAGCATCTCCGTTACAAACAACGCAATGCTTGATTTAATAAAGTCAAAAGGCAAACTTCGAAACGGCAAGCTGCATTTTACTTCCGAAAGACGGTGAATGGTCTGCTCTTTATTTTTGTGGTACACTACCAGATCCAATAAAGTAAGCGGTTGAAAAAGCGCAATGCGATTGGTCTTGGATTTAGCACTGCGAACGCCATTGACAATGTAGCTTTGAATACCAAAATCTTCCGTGTAAATCTTAACAATAATGGAAGTTTCGCGGTAGCGAATATAATTGAGGACAATACCGCGTGTTTTGTGGAGCATGAGTGTAACTTTGAAGCGAAAATAACATAAAATGTACAGATTCTTATGAAACCAAAGCTCTACGTTGTCAAGATTGGCGGAAATATAATCGACAATCCTGACGCGCTTCGTTCATTTCTGACTTCTTTCGCGGCCTTAAAAGGCAACAGGATTTTGCTTCATGGAGGCGGTAAGATCGCTACCCAAGTGGCCGAAAAACTGGGTATTCCCACCGAAATGGTCGAAGGGCGTCGCATTACCGATCATGCCATGCTTGATGTCGTGACAATGGTATACGGAGGATTGGTAAACAAAAACATGGTGGCTACGCTCCAATCATTAGGCACTAACGCGATTGGGCTTACGGGCGCCGATGCCGGCCTTATTCGGGCACATAGACGTCCCGTTAATGACAATGTAGAGCCTGTCATTGATTACGGTTTTGTGGGTGATATTGATGCCGTAAACGGTAAACAATTAACTTCATTTTTAAAAAGCAAATTACTTCCAATCATTGCACCTTTAACGTTTGATCCTTCCTTGGGCGTAATGCTCAATACCAATGCCGATACCATGGCTTCGGCCGTAGCCGTAGGATTATCGGAGTTTTACGACGTTAATCTGGTGTATTGTTTTGAGAAAAACGGTGTCTTATTAGATGCCGAAAATGACGATACCGTTATTCCTGTGTTAACTCCCGAGCTGTACGCCACCTGCAAAACAGCGGGTGCCATTTACAAAGGAATGATTCCAAAACTGGACAATGCCTTTGCCGCCCTACGCAATGGCGTAGCCGAAGTAACGATTTGCCACGCCGACCAACTACGTCAGGCAGTAACCAAAAAAACCGCCGGCACCAAACTTACCCTTGGTTAGTATGAATCTCCGTTATCCATTTTCCACAATCCCTATTTTTCCATAACACTAAAACCCATGACTCCCGAACAAAATCTTGCTAATTTGGGCATTACCCTTCCTGCTCCTCCGGCCAAAGGAGGTGTTTATACGCCGGTTGTTGTCACCGGCAATTTAGCTTACATTTCAGGCCATATTTCCTTAGACCTTGACGGCACCGTGATTGCCGGGAAAGTAGGAAAAGACCTTACCGCCGAAGAAGCCAAAGTGGCCGCGCGCAAAACGGGCTATTTATTGCTCGCAACGCTGCGTTCTTATTTCGGCAGCCTCGACAAAATCAACAAAGTAGTTAAGATACTAGGCATGATAAATGCCGTTCCTGAATTCGAACAACATGCCTTTGTCATGAACGGGTGCAGTGAATTATTTGCCGAGATCTGGGGCGATGAAAAAGGCGTAGGTGCTCGCAGCGCCGTAGGCATGGGCTCCCTGCCTCGCATGTGTGCCATTGAAATTGAAGTGATATTTGAGTTAGCGCCGTAACCTCACCCCCGCCTTCGGCACCCCCTCTCCTTGTTTAAGGAGAGGGGAACCGGTTCTCTGAAGCTCTGAAAGAACAATAAGAGTTTAATATTTCATTGGATTACCCCTCTCGTTGTTTAAGGAGAGGGGAAGGGGCGGGCGGCCGCTGCCGTGAGGTTAAAGCTCTGCTACGTTAAACCGTACCTGTATTCCTCCCGCAGTAGTAGCTCTTCTGAATGAATTAAGTACGTAAGGATTATTGAATGTCCGGTCGAAATAGAATTGGAGACTCCATAATTTGCTTACGGTATAATTAAGTTGTGGCCGCAACTGGAAGTTATAATTTCCCGCAATGGCCGTTGGGGGCTCGTCAAAACGGCGTTGAATGGCGCGCGTGTCTCGAATCGTAAAGTTGCAGGAGAATTGCAGATCGTTTTTAAGCTTTTTGAACTCTCCATTGATCCTAAACGGAATGCGTACATTATTTCGGGTAAAGCCCAACGTAATGGTCACGTCACGGTTGAACAACTCCGCGACCTGTGAATTTGAAAGATTGAGCGATATATTTCTGTCTTGGTTGTATGCAAAGCGCATATCGATCTTGTTCTGGGTTCGGGCCCGAATGGCGATCAGAGGCGAGAATTTCTCTGATAGCGAGATCGTACTCATTACAAAAATAGGAACTGCACCTCCATTTTCACCCGACACCAGCGAAAGTTGGTAGTCGCGATTATCAAGTGTCAGGTATTTGGTATACAGGTCATTGTAATCCAGCGAAGAGGTGAAGTTTCCTACACTGTAGGTAGACTGATAACTGTGTTCCAACGTAAACGAGCTAAAGATCTTCTTGAATCCGGGCAATTGCGAAAGCCCGTTATAATCCACTCGCCAGTTGGGCAACGGAAAGCCCAGAAATGGATTGGCGCGTGCTTTGGCGGGGTCTTTTTTAGGATCACGGCCGTTGTAAGCAGCAAAAAAAGCCGCAATCAGGACATCCTGCGAATTAAGATTATATTCTCCTCCTTTGTATTCAGGATTGGCTCGTTGTTTTGCCGAGAGTAATGTGACAAAATCTGCCCGATAGGCTTTAAATCGGTCAAAAATAGGCGAACTGTTGTCGTCATTGATTTTGGCAAAAGCCGTTCGGAATGACATGAAAGACATTTGAAAGTTTCCGCTCCTGACCGGGCTCTGTATTTGATAACTGTTCCGATTGGTTGAATCAACGACGCGGTAAAACATCCGGTATTCATCTCCGCGCGTGAGTTGCGCACTGATTTGAATCTTGAAATCTTTAAATGGCTCCAAACGGGTATTGATCCTAAAAGTCCGATTGTCGGATTGGACGAAAGGTACATTCAGCATGGTACTTTTTGTCAGATCGCCTTTCCCGGCGGCATCATAAAGTACTTTCGTGCTTTGGCTACCCAATATGAATTTTGTCAATGAAGTCGGCTGAGTACCGTCCATTCCCCAAAAACTAGGATTGGAAGGTAAAAAACCGGGTAAAGTAGTGGTAACTATTCGAGTATAATCAACATCAATTCCACGCACGGTCATCAATAACCGAGTTAGGTTTTTTAGCACTTTATTGGGTTCGCGGCTGATGTCTTCATCGTCACCGGGACTGCGGGCAAAGTTTTTACGCGGAGGAGATGGGTTATTGGCGAAGCGCAGATAACGAATCTTATTGTATAACTTGATCAAGTCCACCTTTCCCCGAATCCCCTGCTCTCTGCCGTTACGAATGATGTTTCCTAAAAGGAAATTGTCAGAGTCAGTAAGGCGATACCCTCCGGCCTGAAACGCCGGATTTTGGTTTGAACCATAACTGCCTGTGGTTCCCGTACCATAGCTGCTTCCATATGTCGACGTATTTGATAACCCCGAAGTATTTGATAACCCGGAAGATGAATAAGAAGATGAAGAGTAATACGAAGTTATTGGCGAAAACTGATACATAATGTTGTGATTATAATCAGCCGTCATCCAGTCAAGCAAGGGAATTTTTTCCAGCGGCAGGCGATATGTTATCTTTATCTTTTGGTCAAAGTTCTTCATCCGCCCAAAATTTTTCACATTACGCCATACTTCCTGCTGTTTGCTCTGTGTGTTGATATCTCCTTCCGGTTCATCAATAATGGCATTGGCCAAGGCGCTATAGGTCAGCACTACGTTCTTGGTCAAATTCCAGGAAAGGTCATACGCACGATTGAACAGAAAATACTTTTCAAACAACGGCGCCTGATTGGCATCGGTCAGGTCGGCACTCCGATACAACGTGCGCACAAAACTTCGGTCTGCATCAAAACGCAACGCTATCTGGGTTGGAAGCAACGAAAGATTGAAATCCTTCAGGAGTTCCAGGTAAGGCCGCTCGAAACTTTTGACATTCTTTAAAGGCTCCCATGAGCGTTGCGGAAAGCCGTATTGATACACAATACCTCCGCGGTACTGCCGTTGGGCATAATCGGCAATGGTGCTGCTTCGACGGGTTTGCTCATTGAAAGCGTAGGTAAACGATAAATTTTCAAAGTCCCAGAAATGCCGCTTGGCGTTGGGACCGGTTTTGGTTTTACGAACGTTCGAAAAGTTAAATCCACGCCGCTCGGCCCGTTCTGTGGTGGCATTTTCGAGTTGCGCTCGTCGGGGGTCGTTTTCGGCGTAGTTCGCCAACGACATCGCCAAAGGTGTATCCGGATCGTAAGGGTTGAAATGAGGTTTTACGTCACGAATATCGTAGTTTACGTACAACGGAATTTTAAAGCCCCATTTCTCCGGCAAAAACTTATCCAACGCCAATGCTGTCGAAAGGCTAAATTCACGGGTATCATCACGTGAGCGGTCGGTGAGTTTTTGTTGAACACCACCAAAACCAAACGTTGTATATTTCCCTGCTACCTGTAACGTTCCCAAATCAGCCAATTTAATATCTGCGCGCGCAATTGCCGCCGTTCCGGATTGGTTATCAAACCCTTGTACGTGCATTTCATCTACCCAAATACAAAAACTCTTGGGTTGTTGGTCAGGTGAACGCGGGTTTCTCAGCCCAATCATAATGATCATCACATTGCTCAAATCAGGACGACCCACGACGGTGATCCGGTACACCCGCCCCAGTGGGTCGGTTTTAGTTACTGTATAAGGTGCTGAAATTGACCCACTCGCCTGAAGGTCGCGTTCTGATTTTGCTTCTATCAGCCAAGGCACTTCAATATCAATTTCGTTCTGTTGAGGCCAAACACGGTCAGGTTCTGCCACGTTAGGCGGCGTAGCCTGTAAATTAGTAACCTCAATTTCATAATAGTGTTCCGAAACATCTGTTCCCAAACGCATAAACGCCGATACCTGACCGTTTTCGTTCAAGTCATTTTGCATGTGAACAAACATTTTCAGACGTTCGCGAAAAAGCAGGTTTTGGCTCGTAACATTCTTAAAAGCCGCTCTCGAATCGCCGTCCCGCAGGTTGGTAACGCACAGACTCATAGATTGCTCGTTCAACGGCCGTTGGTTGGGCGTAGTATAATCCACATCCCGTTGCCATCCCGGAGGCACTGCATAAATATTACGGCCCTGTCCTCCTGTTGTAGCCGGCGCGCTGTTTTCTTCAACACTCACGGTTGCTATTTTGAATTGGGCATCGTAAGGCTCAGGCACTTCCTGCAAGCCGCGCGCGTTGAGGTCACCGGTATATTTACGGTATTGGGTTGCCACCATTTGTAATTGCGCAAAACGCAGCACAACGGGTTGTTCCCAGTCGGTCATGTACATTCGTACAAACCGAATGGATTTGAAACCATTGATATTTCCGACTTTACGCGTAAATTCTCTTACGGGAATACGGAATAAATACCAGTTTACAGTTTCTCCGGCACTGTTAGGAGCGGTTACTTTATCTACAATATACGGTTTCCCAACGTCCAATTGTCCGGGCTTGAGGTCTACTTCGTATTCGTAGTAAGCCTCTTGGTCGTTGATGGTATTATCCGTATTAAGGTCTTCAATATCAGGCAAATTTGTGGCAGCAGGCGTTATTTCGCTGCCGCTCTGAAACTCGGGGGTGTTGTTTTCCATCCCCATGTAGTTTTTATAGCGTTCTACGATTTTCTTATTGGCACTATCTGCTTTTGTGCTGAAATAATATTCAAAGTCATCGCCTGAGGGATCCGTTACAATTTGATTCCGAGCTTCTGTTTTTAAGGTTGGCGGAAGGTTTTGAATATAATTTTGGAAGAAGGTACGTTCTTCGGCATTGCTTAATCCGTCCAATCCAACGTCCTGCTTAGCGCGCGCGTTTGGCTCATTGGTAAATGCATTGATAATGTATTGCTGGCGCGTCGAATAGCCCCAAGCTGTTGCAGCGACGTTTGGAGTAAGATCCCCTACGGTTGTAGTTCTTTTATCGTCTAATGGCAATCCGTTCTCAAAATCATACCGCCCGTTTTTAACAACATCTTCCGAAATCTCCCCTAAGTTAAAATACAGTTTTCCGCCTGTGGTATTGTTTGTATTGGTAAATCCGTCGCGTACTACGCCATTTGGGCCTTCCTTGAAAGGATCCATCAACCAAAATTCCATGATTTCCACGTTGGCATTGTCAAAATCAACGTCTGAACCAATGGCCCGGGTAATGGCACCGAAGTTATTCTTTGGATTTCTGAGCTTTCCATCAGGATCAAGGTCGGTATTATAATTGTACATTCCCCGCTCCCGTGGGAAATAGGCAACATCCAAAATATTTTCAGGCAAGTTGACCAAATACTGACCACGACCTTTAAAAATATCCTGAGGCGTAAAAAGCCGTTCGTAGAAATTATTAAAATCCTGCTCCGTAATATTTGGGCGGAAACTCAATCCCGCCTGCGCTTGGGGAGAAAACGTAATATCAATCGTATAGGCCGATATTTTAGCGCGGTTATAGGCATATTGCAAGGGATTGGTTGGTGTGCCCTGCGGGAATTGCTGCGGTGTGCCACCCATCCGCCAACGCGTCGGCTGACGTGTCAAGTCAAACTGCGTACGGGCCGCCTCGAAATCATCCACCATAATTCGATTTCTGACCTGCGGGTGCAGTCCGGCAAACGACTGCGCAATTTCTCCCTGAAACTGAATACCGGAAATCTCTTTGGTTTGCAGAAAAGGCAACTTATCCAGCATCTTTGTCAGAAAGCGCGACTCTTTTCGGAAGGTAAGATCGGCACCGATAATGCTGTTGTTAACGGGGTCATTGCCCAATGCGGCGCGGGTCAGGAATCCCGGCGGCGTTTCACGCATATTCATGGCCGTAAGTCCTATCTGCATATCGCGGTTAACAACGTAATTGAGGCGAGTTCCGAACAAACGACGGATCTGATTTTGAAACAGATCAGGCTGTTCATAACAAATCTCAATGTCGCGACCTGAATTCACTACGCTTTCGTTGATCAAACGTACCGAACCCGATTGGCCTTCTACGGCGTAATCAATGCCCGATTGCAGCTGAACTCCGCCCGCCCTTACCGTGACTGATTTTTCCGACACTCCAAACGGCAATTGAACCGCCGCTCCACCTGACGAACCCTGAAATGTTCCTTTCAGGAAAAACTTATTTTTCTCCGTTATCTGCTGAGCATCAATTTGAGTGGTGCGATACAGTTCGTTGAAGACGTACTTATTGGCTAATACCTGGTCATTGGTGAATTGCTTTGCCAAATTTGAACCAAATGGCTCCAAAACCGGAAAAATAATGCGACCGGTACGACTGTCAACAGTAACTCCGTCAACAAAATCAAAGTTACCATCACCAATGGCCTTACCGGAATTATCCAAAACGGGATCATTGATTGGATTCAACTTATCAAGGCCCATGACTCTCAGCAAAGGGACATTAGCGATAGGGCCTTCCTGAAGGTTAGGGTTATCAATCCCGGTCAAGTCATCTTTGTAAATAACGCGAAGTTGAAAATTTTGTCTTCCTACCTGCGTGGTATTCAATGAATAAATGTTTTTCATCATTAAATTCCACATCGGGTGGCTCGTATTGTTACGAATCGTTGATGATTTCAGCAATTTCAGGATCAATACTTCATCATCGCGGCGAGCCTGATAGTCTTCCGTAAGTTCTCCAACTTTATATTTTTGCCCGTTGAGGGTATATTCGTAGGCTACGGCTAAGATCTCATCGTTGCGAAGCGGTGTCAACAATGAAATATAACCCAATTCAGACTGGAATTTGTATTCCCGTTCGTTCAGCTTGCGCGCGCCTCGCAAAAGATCGTAGTCATCGCCACGGCGTAAGTTGTAACGGCTGTCAAGTGCAAAGCTTGTTTTGTCGGCTTCGCGAAGTTCAGCATCGACCGTTACTTTTTGAAACAGACCGTTGCTTTTGTTATTGGCAGGCTGATTGGCGACAATTGGGGACAGGTTAGGGTTCGCACTGTTGACAGGTGCAGGCTCTCCCAAATCAGAAAAACCTACGATGTTGCGCAGGGTTTCGGTGTTATTGGTACGGTTGGTTACGTACACTTCCAAACGGGTAATGGTTACGCCCGACATGATCATCGGAATATTGCCCAGCCAACGTTCGTAATTGTTTCGAAAGAAGTAAGATAAAAAGAAGTGTCGATTTTCGTCGTACGCATCCGCACGAATTTCAAACGGACGATTTTGTACACCTCCCCTAAGCGTAATACACTGCTGTTTAGAACGTTGCTGTGAAGCCACAACCGTGGTTGTCAAACGTCCGAAACGTAGATCCACCTTAGCACCGAACAGGTTTTGAACGCCCGGAATCAACTGCGACGGAAGTTGCCAATTGATATTTCCCGCCTGAATGCCCTGAATAATACTTTCGTTCTCGGGAATATAGTTTTGCTGCGGACCAACCCCGCTAAACGGATTTTGGCCCAAACTGCCATTTTGCCCTAAAGCACCGCTTTGGCCCAAGCCCGAAGCATTAGGGAGATTGGAAGCGTTGGGCAGATTTGAAGTATTGGTGGGAAGGTTGCCCGGACGATAATCTAATTTGAATTGGTTCTCAAAATTGAAACTCGACTTTGTGTCAAAGTTGGTCAGCATTCCCAGCTTGTCGCCGATCTTTCCGTTGAAGTTGATATTTATTTGCTCATTGAAGAGAAAGTTCGTGGATTTCCGCTGACGAATCGGTATTTGAGGATTATCAATGTTTTGATGTAACACGCCAAAGTCCAACAGTACAAAACCATTGGGCTTAAAGTCAACAAGGTTGCTCCCGAAAATACGGTCAAGGCCCGGAGGTAAATCCAATTTGGGCAACAATCCACGCGCACCAAGTGCGCCTTTGCCATCCTGCTTGGAAGAATAATCGCGCCAAAGGTAGTTGAACACCCGCTTGTCCTGAAGCTTCTGAAAGTCTTCATAACTCATGGTCATGGGGTTACGATAGTTGAGCGTTGGCAACTTTGTATCGCCAATGCGCTCATACACCGAAATACGGCGGGTAGTATCCAACCGAAAATCGTTGGAAAGACCTTTGGGCTCTTTCAGAAAAAGCGATGAACGGGAAGGGGTGTAGATAAATCGGTTGCCGATGCGATCATTCCAACGTGAATACAACAACCGCCGACTTTGGCGGTCATTTCGGCTGGTATCCGGGGCAGGCTGCCGGCGATTGGCCGGTTGTTGGGCAACGCCCACATGCATAGTTAACCACAGAACTGAGGTCAGCCCGATGATAAGATATGATGTAGTAGAAATAAGGTAGAGCTTTTTTATAATAATTCCCACGATTCTTCAGCGGTCTGGGTACTCAAATCCTTAACGGCTAAAACCTTGCCAATCGTCTCTGAGCGTTCGATTATTTTTATGAAAGTGAGGTAAAGATAGAAACAGCCACGACATAAACGCAATTTTCAGGCAAAAAAGGCACAATTGGCAGACATAGTGACTTTTAGAAATCTATTATCCATATTCACACAGCACTGAACACAGAAGCGGCGGGGAGGCATGTGCAAATTCTTTGTAATATTGTAAAAAATGTAGAAAGCGATGGCAGACAAGCTTATTGTAAAAGATTTTGGGCCTATTCGAGAAGCCGAAATGGACATTAAGAAAACCACTGTGCTCATTGGACCGCAGGGAAGCGGGAAGAGTACACTGGCAAAATTGGTGGCGTTGTGCAGAGATAAGGATTGGATGGATCTAATTATGGAAAAAAGCAGTCCCATTAATTTATTGGATTATGGTATTCAAAACTATATCACAGAACCTTCCTATTACTCATTTAATGCCAAATATTTTAATCACGTATATCAGCATAAGGTGACTCGAAGAAGTCCCAATGAAAATTATCCGGAACAGGAAGTAATAAAAGTAATAAAAGCGAAGAGCGACATTTTGTATTCAAATAAAGTTTTTGAACTAATGAATCTTCTGCAAAGACCCATTTATGTTCCTGCTGAAAGAATTTTATTTGCCCTTATTTCTCAATCGTTTTTTAGTATTGCGGTTAATAAAATTCCTTTACCTGAGTCTATTGCCCAATTTGGTTCAAAATTTGAAGGTGCACGTCAAAAACTAACAGAATTCAGGTCTGTTCTTCAAAATGTCGTTTATAAATTTGAAAATGGCAAAGATGTAATAATTGTAGATGATAATATTACAATCAACTTGGCTGAAAGTGCAAGCGGATTTCAAGCTCTGATTCCTTTACAAATGGTAGTAGAGGGTTTTTTTGAAGAAGGCATTCTAAGTTTTATCATTGAAGAACCTGAACTAAATTTATATCCTACTACTCAAAAAAACTTAGTCTATTATTTAGCTGATCGCTGCACTAAAAGCGAAAACGAGTTGATGATGACCACTCACAGTCCTTATGTACTTGCAGCGCTTAACAACTTAATTTTTGCCTACAAAGTAGCACACAACCATCCTGAAAAAGCAGCTGAAGTAGAAAAAGTGATTCCGAGAGCATCTTGGCTAAATCCGGATGAGTTTGCAGCTTATTTTGTTGCTGATGGCACAGTGCGTTCCATCATTAACCCTAAAACCGGCTTAATTTCCGAAAATGAACTGGATAACGTTTCAGATGAAATTGGAGATGAATTCGATAGTTTAATGGACATTTACCGTAATGCAAAGAATGAGAAAGTCCATTGAGAATGCCTTTCCACACGTCATAACAGGTAAGTGTTTAGAAGTAGAAACTGCCCCGGGTTTTGAATTGTTTGACAGTCCAATTCCTCCTCAAAGGTGCTTTATCAGACGTAATCATGAGCAGGAAAGGCATTTTTTGGTTAGAAATCCCTCCCAAAAGCCCATTCATTTTTTGGCAATAGACAAATGTTTGCTTAATGATGATGCTGAAACGCACTGCGATTGTGCATTATTCGACGAACAAACGTTTTGCTTTATCGAATTGAAAGACGCAGGAAAGAGAACGCGAAAGGAGCATCGACGCAAAGCCTATCAGCAACTTAAAGCGACCATACTGTTATTTAGAGACAAAGAGATATTTCAAGATGTCACTGCTATTGAGGCCATTATCAGTTTTGCAAGTAAGGATAGCTATCCTGTCCGTACCAGTAGTAGCGCTGATGCAGCCTTGATGTTTGAAATGGAGTGTAATGCCCGGCTTCTCGAAGGCAACGAGAAAATTTTTGAATAAAAAAATCCCTCTCCTGAATACAGAAGAGGGACCTATTATGTGATTTTTTATTACTAATGCTTAAAATGCCGCACGCCGGTGGTAACCATTGCCATGTCGTTGGCATCACAATAAGTGATAGATTCCTGATCACGGATAGAGCCGCCCGGCTGTACCACAGCCGTTATACCGGCCAAGTGGGCAATTTCCACGCAATCTGCAAAGGGGAAGAAAGCATCAGACGCCATCACTGCTCCTTTCAACTCAAATCCGAAGGCCAACGATTTATCAATGGCCTGACGCAGCGCATCTACCCTTGAGGTTTGGCCCGTTCCGCTGGCAATAAGACGGTTTTCCGTTGCCAACACAATCGTATTTGATTTGGTATGTTTACACACTTTCAATGCAAACTCCAAAGCCCGTACTTCTGCTTCTGTGGGCGCTTTGGTGGTGACTGTTTTGAATTGAGAAGCTGTTTCAACCACAATGTCTTTGTCTTGCTCAAGAACTCCGTTGAGAATGGTTTTGAACATTTTTAGGGGTAAGCCAACGGTTTTACGCTGAAGGAGAATGCGGTTTTTCTTTGATTGTAACAACGCCAACGCTTCAGGCTCATACGCAGGAGCGATCAGAATTTCCATGAACAATTTGTTCAATTCTTCTGCCGTAGCCAAATCAACAGTGGCATTGGTAATGATTACTCCACCAAAGGCAGAAACAGGATCGCAGGCCAAGGCGGTAAGATACGCTTCCTTGGCAGTAGCGGCCGTGGCTACACCGCACGCATTAGTGTGTTTAATGATCGCAAATGTGGGCTCTGTTCCGAATTCGTCAATCAGCGCCACACACGCATCTACATCTACCAAATTGTTGTAAGACAATTCTTTACCATGCAATTTATCGAACATCGCGTCCAAGTCTCCGTAGAAAGTAGCCGCTTGGTGAGGGTTTTCACCGTAACGCAGTGAATTTTGCTGCAATTCGGTAAACGCATAAATATTGGATGATAATGCCGGCGTACCACCTGACTGATTGATAAACCACTGATTGATAGCCGTATCGTAATGGCTCGTAGTTCCAAAAGCTTCCAACGCATAACGGCGGCGATCAGAAAGTTCGGTTGAGCAGTGTTTTTCGGTTAAAATGTTTAAAATATCAGCATATTGAGTGCGTGACGAAACAATCAGAGAATCCTGAAAATTTTTGGCTCCTGCCCGAATCAATGAAATTCCGCCAATGTCGATTTTTTCGATAATGTCTTCATCGCTTGCTCCTGACGCCACCGTTTCTTCAAATGGATATAGATCAACTACCACCAAATCAATGGCAGGGATATTGAATTGAGCCGCCTGCGCCAAGTCACCTGCATCGTCGCGGCGGTACAAAATACCTCCAAAAACGGCAGGATGAAGGGTTTTGACACGTCCACCAAAAATAGAAGGATAGCCCGTGAGGTCTTCCACCGCTGTCACGGGAATGCCCATGTTTTCGATGAAGGTCTGCGTACCACCCGTAGAATACAGTTTAACGCCGTTTTGGTGGAGAAGTTTGACAATAGGTTCGAGACCGTCTTTGTAATAGACCGAAAGTAAAGCCGATTGGATTTTTTTCATTGAATTAAGTGCTTCCGCATTGGTGATTGCTAATCGCAGAGGTATGAATTGATTATCTTGATTACCAAATCGTTAGTGCGACAAAAGCGGTTAAATAACAATTGATTATATCACTGATAAAAAATGAAGCCGCAAAATTACGGCTTTTAATTTTAGAAAGAGAAGAATGAAAAAAGAAAACCTCTCAAATAATTCTCTGTTTTTCTGCTGATTTTATAGATGGATTAGATCCGTCGTGAAGTCATGAGTCCGACAATGCCTCCTAAGGCCAAAATCAACAACGCCTTATAGCCATAGAGATTAAAAAGCCATTGGGTAAGATACAGGCTCGGAATGGTAATAAAAAAACCAATGGAAGTGACCAACGTAAGGGCGGTGGCTCTATAATTCGCCGGAGCACTTTGGGAAACTAAAGTCGAAAATTGCGGCGAATCTCCCACCACGCTAATTCCCCAAACGAGCATGAAAACAAGGAAAAATGTACCGGAAAAAGCAGGAAGAAAAAGGCTTAAAATACAACAAATGCACGAAATCAAAAGAGCAAACCACGCCGTACGGTGGCTTCCCCAACGCAGTGAAAGCTCGCCGGTCAGTACACAACCCAATGCTCCTGAGGCGATAACGACAAAGGAAAAGAGAGGGACGTTGAGCGTCTGTTGGGTAAGTTGATTGTATGCAGTAATGATCACAGGAACGAAAGCCCAGAAGGTATACAATTCAAACATGTGCCCGAAATACCCAAACGCGGAGCGACGAAAGGCAGTATCTTTAAATACATTTCGTAAAACCGACGGATTGAAACGCCCTGCCATGCGACGAAAAGGCCCGTCTTTTACAAACAATCCAACAGTAACACCCCCCGAAACTGCCAAAGCAGCCGTGGCTACAATGACGTATTGCCAGGGCAAGGTTAACGACAATGACTTTAGCACATACGGAAAAGCAGTTCCTAATACCAACGCTCCCACCAAATAACCCAAGGCTTTTCCAAGGCCCGTCTCGTACCAATCACTGCAAATTTTCATACCCACAGGATATACACCCGCCAGAAAAAATCCGACGCCCAACCGTGTAATAAACAAACCTTCCAACGATTGATAACTTACCAATACCAACAAATTACAGGCCGCCGCTAACCCGGACGAAACCATAAAAACCCGTACGGGCGAAAAACGGTCGGCAATGGAAAAGTAAGAATACAAAAGTGTTCCGAATACAAATCCCAGTTGCACAGCCGTGGTCATGGTGGGCATAAAAGCGGTGGCCTGAAGATGAAAAGTTTGCAATGTTTGCATAACGGCATTGACCGCAAACCAAAGCGACGTACCGGCAAACTGCGCTGTCACAACCAGCGGAAGAAGGTAAAAAGGGCGTTTCATTGTTTTCGAAAAGCAATGTTACCAAAGAATAAGTGATTCCTCAAAAATGAAATAGATTTTGATTCGTTCTTGCTTTCGTAGAAAACTCTTTTTCACTTTTCTCCATGACTTTTTTTAAAATTATACCTCTTTTTTTGTGCTTATTACTTTGCCTGTTGGCCATTTCCCTCGCTCAAAATCCGGCAACGGCTGACACGGATATTTTTCAAGTACTTCCCCAAGACAAACAACTCAGCACTTTCGGCGGATTTTCGTGTGCTACTTTTAGTTTTATCGGGCGACAGGCGAAGGTCGTCAAACCCCGAAAAGTGGCTCAAGGTGCACCGTGGGTGTGGCGGGCGCGTTTTTGGGCGCATGAGCCGCAGGCAGACAGTGCGTTACTGGCGCGTGGATTTCACGTAGTTTATTGTGATGTGGCCGAACTCTACGGCAATGCACACGCCATTGAAATTTGGAATCACTTTTACGCCTTCCTTCACAAAGCAGGCCTTTCTTCCAAAGTTGCGCTTGAAGGATTCAGTCGCGGCGGAATATACGTTTACAATTGGGCCATTGTCAATCCTGAAAAAGTATCCTGCGTTTACGCTGATGCACCGGTGCTTGACATGAAAAGTTGGCCGGGTGGTAAAGGGCGCAGCGCGGGCAGTCCTAAAGATTGGGAAATCTTCAAGCAGGATTTCAACCTTAAAACGGAAGAAGAAGCCATGCAATTCAAAGGAAACCCACTTGATAATGTAGATAAAATCGTAAAAGGCGGTTTTCCAATGCTGCACGTATGCGGCGATGATGATGAAGCCGTACCCATTGAAGAAAATACCACTTTATTTGAGCAACGCGTCAAAGCACTGGGCGGCAACATCACCGTAATTCATAAGCCCGGCGTGAAGCATCATCCGCACAGCTTGAAAGACCCCTCTCCCATTGTAGCGTTCATTTTACGTGCTACTTATAACTAATTGAATTAATGCCGAAAACCCTCTTTTTATTCCTTTTGTTTTCCCTTCCCGGCGTTGCGCAGATAACAATCAATAAATCAGCCGCAACCATTGCAACACGTTTTGCGCCGCCTGTCGGTTTTGAACGCGTTACCAATGAACCTGCTTCTTTTTCAACGTATCTTAGAAATCTGCCCTTGAAACCTTGGAACAGCAAAGTGCTGTATTTTGACGGACGCTCCAAAAACACGCCTGATGTATACCTTTCGGTGGTAGATTTAAAGATCGGCAAAAGAGATCTTCATCAATGCGCCGATGCCGTAATGCGCCTGCGGGCAGAATATCTGTACGCCAATCGTCGATTTGATGAGATTCATTTTAATTTTGTATCGGACGGCAAGCCGCGTTATTTCAAAAATTACGCACAGGGAGATTATACTTATGCCAAATTTTGGAAATACATGGAGTACATTTTTACCTCTGCCAACACGCGTTCACTTCATAATGAATTAAAATCTGCGCCAATGCAGAAAATGCAGATCGGCGATGTTTTTATTCAAAAAGGCATTCCGTTTGGACATGCAGTGATTGTGGTCGACATGGCCCAAAATCCGGCTACGGGCCAAAAAGTATATTTATTGGCTCAAAGCTATATGCCGGCCCAAGAAATTCAGCTATTGATCAATCCAAACAATGCTTCTTTCAGTCCTTGGTATGAACTTAAAAATGAAACACTTAAAACACCTGAATGGACTTTTGAGCCTGCTGATCTGCGTCGGTTTTAGCGGTTTTTCTCAATCAACTGCCTATCTCAAAGCTTATCCCGACCACATTGTTCGGGTAACAAAAAACCAAATTATCTGGAAAGACTCCACGGTAATGCCCTTTGACGATGGACAAAAAAAGATGTTTGCCGAACTTCTTCAGAACGCCGATCTGGAAGATCAGTTAATTCAAAAATATCCGCTAACTACCATTCATCAATCCCCCGCCATCAATCAAGATCCCGGCCGTTTTCGCTACGAACCTTTTTTTCGAAAGATGTACGGAAATACGCAGGAAGAAGTACGAAAGAATCTGACAGAGATCATCTGGCTACCGAAAACGCTGAAAAAGAAGCTGTTGGTCACAAAGATCAACAGCGTAGACAAATATTTTCAGGCCCTATCGGATGAACTGGAACAACACCCGGAGCTAATGAAATACGTCAATAATCCCGCCGGAACATTTTCGTGGCGCGTCATCAGCGGCACCAACCGACTCAGTATGCACAGCTACGGCGTGGCGATTGACATCAATCTCGACCTTTCGCACTATTGGCAATGGGATTGTCGCTGCAAAGACGAAGCCGTTCCACTAACGTATCGCAACCTTATTGCCGACAAAGTCGTTGAAATCTTTGAAAAACACGGCTTCATCTGGGGCGGCAAATGGTACCACTATGATACGATGCACTTCGAATATCGCCCCGAATTACTCCTGAAATGACCGTAAAATAAACTTAGTGTAAAAAATACGCAAAATATTTGCTACTTGAATTTTGATTCATTTACTTTGTGTCAATAAAACGCAAAGTATAATGAACAATGACCTTTCACAGTATCCTCGTCCGTCAGTTACGGTTGACTGCGTAGTGTTTGGTTATGACGGAGAGCATCTATCGGTTTTGCTGCTCAATCGGAAAGAAGCGCCTTTTGCCAATCATTGGACGCTGTTAGGCGGTTTTTTGAATTTAGAAGAAACCTTTGAAACAGCGGCAGAGCGTATTCTGTCTCAAAAAGCAGGTCTGACAGGTCTGTATCTTGAACAGCTTTACACGTTTGGTGGCCTTGATCGCGACCCGCGCGGACGGGTGCTTTCAGTTTCATACTATGCCTTGGTTAATCCGCATCAGTTTGAATTAGTGGTTGGCACCATGGCCAACGACCTGCGTTGGTGTTCCATTGATGCTTTGCCTGCCTTGGGTTTTGACCACAATCATATTATCGACATTGCCCGTCGTCGGTTAGCCGCTAAAGTGACGTACCAACCTGTAGGATTTGAGTTATTGAACGAGCAATTTACCATAACTGAGTTGCAGGATCTGTACGAACGTATTCTGGGAGAATCGCTCGACCGCCGTAATTTCTACAAGAAAATCATGGCGTCGGAGATTTTGAAAAGTACCGGTGCGCGCCGTACAGGGCTAAAGAGCCGTCCCGCTGAGTTATTCACTTTTGACAAAACACGTTACGAACAATTATTAACAGAAGGATTTCACTTTAAAATTTAAACAGTAATCTGAACCATATAAGGCATATAAGTAAATATAAGATTTCTCTTGTATAACTTATATGGTTTACAACAAAACAGTCATGAAAACACTCCCCATTCTCTTAAAAGACGGCTACAAAGTAGGCCACAAATTTCAATATCCCGAAGGCACAACACTGGTGTATTCCAACTTCACACCTCGTAAAGCACGCAATGCTGATTTGAACGAAATCGTGTTTTTCGGATTGCAATATTTCATCAAAGAATACCTGATTCGGCAATTTGACGAGAACTTTTTTCAGCAGCCCAAAGAAGAAGTGATGCGTTTATACAAACGTCGGATCGATAACTATTTAGGGAAAGACAGCATTACCTACGACCATATCGAAGCATTGCACGACTTAGGCTATTTACCACTCGAAATCAAGGCATTACCCGAAGGAAGCCGCGTACCGATGCGCGTACCGGTGTTAACAATATGGAATACAAAACCGGAGTTCTTTTGGGTGACCAACATGCTCGAAACCCTAATGAGCGCCATTTTGTGGAAACCTGCCACGTCGGCCACTACAGCCTTTGAATATCTGGAAACGTTTACACGCTATGCCCAAGAAACCGTAGGCGAAGACTTGAGTTTTGTTCCTTGGCAAGGCCACGATTTCTCATTTCGCGGTATGTCAGGCGTAGAAGATGCCGTCATGAGCGGTGCCGGACACCTGTTATCTTTTGCAGGAACTGATACCATTCCCGCGATTGATTTTTTGGAGCAATATTACAACGCCGACTGCGAAAAAGAATTGATTGGCGGTTCTGTACCGGCCACTGAACACAGTGTTTCATCACTATGTATTCTTTCTTATGCTGAATTAGTCGATTCTGTAGAAGAGGAGTGGAATGAAGAGAACCAATGCTGGGAAATAAAACGCTTTATTCGCCATGGAGAAACGGTGTAAAAAATGTGAATTGATTTTATCCTTAGATTTCTTCCCAAGAAATAAGAGAAACAGAGATGGGTATGATCTCCTCTGTAAAACCTGTAGAAATGAAATAAATAGGGAATACAGGCTGAACAACTATAATCTTTTAAAGGAATCAAGGAAGAAATATTACCAAGCGAACCTTGAAAAAAGAGATTATTACGTAAAAAATACGCTTTCAAAAAAACAGTATGATGCCCATTATCGGATAATTAACAAAGAACGAATTCAGGAATATAAAAAGTCTTGGGAAGAAAAATACCGCCAAAAGATTGAGGTACGGATTAAGCAAAACCTGCGCAGGAGAATCATTCACGTACTTAAAGGAGAGAGTAAGTCAGATTCATCCATGAATTTGCTTGGATGTACTATCGAATTTTTTATGACACATCTTGAATCTATGTTCGATAGCCGTATGAACTGGGATAACTATGGCCAATTCGGGTGGCACGTAGATCATATTAAGCCCTGTTGCGCTTTCGATTTGCGAATAGCGGAACAGCAGAAATTTTGCTTTCATTATACAAATTTAAGACCGCTTTGGTGGAAAGATAATTTATTAAAATCAAAAAAATACGAGCCATGAAAAGAACGAGACTATTAAGCCAAACCGAAAAACAGGCATATGGTGAAATGTTGTATGTCAAACGATTAATAAGTGATGTTTGCCCAAAAGGGATTGTATCGCTGGTGGCAGATACATTTGACTTTTGGCAGGTAATAACTGACATTTTACCGCAGCTCAAATCACAAATATTGGCCCGTGATGGCAAAGTGGTCATTCGCCCCGATAGCGGCGACCCTGTCAAAATTATCATCGGTGATTCCGACGCCCCCGAAGGAAGTCCTGCGTATAAAGGTGCCATAGAATGCATGTGGGAGACCTTTGGCGGAACAATTACGGCTCAAGGTTTCAAATTATTGGATGGACACATCGGTCTGATCTACGGTGACAGCATCACCACTACCCGTCAGATCGCCATTTTGGAAGGCTTAAAACTGAAAGGTTTCGCAAGCTATAACGTGGTACTTGGCATCGGTTCTTACACCTACGAATACGTAACCCGCGACACCTTTGGCTTCGCTATGAAAGCCACCTATGGCGAAGTTAACCACGAAGGACGCGATATTTTCAAAGACCCTAAAACGGACGATGGCACCAAAAAATCAGCCAAAGGTTTAATGGCAATTCACATCGACCCCGCCACAAATAAGTACGTTTTGCAAGATCAATGCACGTGGGAGCAGGAAGCCAAAGGTGAGCTCAAAACGGTTTTCAGAGACGGCAATTTATTGGTCGACTGGACATTGGAAGAGGTGCGAGAAAGGGTTAAAACAGGGTTTGCGAAATGATAACTTACCAAAAAGGAGATTTGATTGCGCTCGCAAAGCAAGGAGCTTTTGATGTAGTGGTTCACGGCTGTAATTGTTTTTGTCGAATGAAACGTGGCATTGCTCCTCAGATGGCGAAAGCTTTTGGATGCGATCACTTCCCTTTAGAAACTGTTGCTTTTGAGGGTGATAAAACCAAATTGGGTCAAATTGATTATCAATCTGTGATTTTACCTTCAGGCAAAGAATTGATTGCCGTAAATGCCTACACTCAATACCATTGGACCGAGCCCGGACCCTTTGGAATTCCGCTGGATTATGATGCTTTACAAAGCTGCTTTGCTAAAATAAACGACGCATTTTCAGGCAAAAAAGTCGGTATTCCAAAGATCGGAGCAGGCTTGGCAGGCGGTGATTGGACGCGAATAGAGGAAATTTTGAAGGAGGTTTGCAGGGAGCTGGAGGAATTGATCGTGGTAGAATACATTGAAAATAATAAAAAAGATGAATAAGGTACAAGGAGCAATTTTCGGCTTGGCAGTTGGTGACGCCTTGGGAGTACCCGTTGAATTTCGGTCAAGAGAATATCTTAAAGCAAACCCTCTTAAAGATATGATTGGTTATGGGACACATAATCAGCCACCGGGAACATGGTCGGATGATAGTTCTCTTGCTTTTTGCTTAGCCGAAACACTTTGTGATATGTATTCATTAAAAGCTTTAGCTATTAAGTTTATTAATTGGAGAGAGCATAATTATTGGACACCACATGGAGAGGTTTTTGACATAGGCATAACTACAGCAAATGCAATTCTTCAACTCGAAAAAGGAAAAAGCCCTGTTTTAGCTGGTATGAATGATGAATACAGTAATGGTAATGGTTCTTTGATGCGAGTGCTCCCTTTGATTTTTTATATTAAAGACATGCCTATTGTAAAAAGATTTGAACATATAAACGATGTATCATCTATTACTCATTCTCATATTCGATCTGTCATTTCTTGCTTTATCTATTTAGAATATGCATTAAACTTATTAAAGGGGCTTGATAAATATGAAGCTCTCAGGCAAACGCAAATAAGTGTAAATCAATTTTTTACTGAATTTGATTTTAGATTAGGAAACGAGTTAACTCATTTTCATCGGCTTTTAGAAACAGCCGTTGGCAACTCAGAAATTAAGCCTATTTACAAATATACTGAAAACCAAATTCAATCTTCAGGGTATGTTTTACACACGCTGGAGGCTAGCTTTTGGGCTTTTTTAACAACAGATACTTTTTCAGAGGCTGTCTTAAAAGCAATTAATTTAGGTAGCGACACTGATACAACGGGGGCTGTAGCAGGAGGCTTAGCCGGCTTATATTATGGGATAGAAACCATTCCTGAAAATTGGTTGGATCAAATTTCCAGAAAAGAGGATATACTACAATTGGCAAACCGTTTATATAATAAATATTTTTGAAGCATAAATACCGAAAAGCCTGTCGGGATTTGCAATCCCGACAAAAACTGCAAAGGATTTGTAATCCTAAAAAAATCCAGGAGCGAAAAGATGACTGTTCAAAATAACGGCCGTCTTAAAAGATAAAACTCATGGGCTTAAAAAATAAAATCAGTGAAGGATATGTCTATTTTTTAACGATGACAGTTGTGGATTGGGTAGACGTTTTCACCCGACCTGTTTACAAAAATATTATAGTAAACTCACTTCTATATTGTCAAAAAGAAAAAGGCCTGGAAGTCTATGCTTGGGTGCTAATGACCAATCATTTACATTTATTAGCCTCTGCAAAAGAAGGGTATCATCTTTCAGATATTCTCCGCGATTTTAAGAAATTTACTTCAAAGAAAATAGTTGAAACTATTTCCAATGAACCGGAAAGTCGTAAACAATGGATGTTGTATCGTTTTAATTATCACGGCTTTTGGCATCCTAAAAACCAACACTTTAAGTTTTGGCAAGACGGTAATGAGGCTAAAGAGATTCATACCAATGATTTTTTGTTCCAAAAGTTGCATTACATCCACGATAATCCGGTCAGGGCAACTATTGTAGAGTACCCTGAAGAATATCTTTATAGTTCAGCCCGTGATTATGTGGGCAAAAAAGGATTGATAGATGTAGTTGTTATTTAAGATTTTCGGATTAAAAATCCTTGTCAGATACGTTCGGGACGGTTCGCCGCGCGATTGCAAATCCCGAACAGCATAAAACAGCGAACCTATGTGAATGAATACTATCGTTCTCTAAAAGACTAAAACCTTATATTTTCTCATATGCATTATATGGTTCAAATTTTTTATACCATGTAAGGCATATGAGGTCATAAAAGAAATGAAATACAACTTAAACCGGCTTATCGAACAACAGGACAAGCCACTGAAATACTTATTTTTTTGGGGGCATCAACCAAGCAAAGACGGCAACATTACCAAGACCTGTCTGAGTCAGTGGTGGGAAAGCTCTTTTGAAGTGGAAGGAGTTGTTTACCCAACGGCAGAACATTGGATGATGGCACAGAAGGCTAAGCTATTTGGAGATGAAGACGTTTTTGAACAGATTTTGGACGCCAAATCTCCCGCTGAAGCTAAGAAATTGGGACGCCAAATTCGTAATTTCGACGAAAATGCGTGGCTTTCGGAACGAGAAAAAATTGTTGTAGAAGGCAATTTCCACAAGTTCAATCAAAACAAAGCACTTAAAGAATTTTTATTGCAAACACAGCAACGCGTTTTGGCAGAAGCCAGCCCGGTAGATGCTATTTGGGGAATTGGCCTGGCCGCTGATCATGTTGACGTTTTGTATCCCGAAAAATGGCCGGGATTGAATCTATTGGGATTTGCTTTAATGGAAGTACGTGATCGATTGGCAAAGCCCTAAATTCAAAAAGCCCCGTCAGAAAGTAAAAATCTGACGGGGCTTTCCAGTTATTCTTCCGACAAAAACGGATATCGGTAGTCTACGGGAGAAACGAAGGTTTCTTTGATTGTTCGCGGTGAGACCCAACGCAATAGATTAAGGATAGAGCCGGCCTTATCATTTGTTCCCGAAGCCCGAGCGCCTCCGAAAGGTTGTTGGCCTACAACCGCGCCGGTAGGTTTATCGTTGATATAAAAATTTCCGGCAGCATTGACCAGCTTTTTACTTGCCTGCTCAATCACATAACGGTCTTGGGCAAAAATAGAACCGGTCAACGCATAAGGCGATGTTTTATCCACCAAATCAAGTGTTTCTTCAAATTTATCCGGCTCGTAAACGTAAATAGACAACACCGGTCCGAAGATTTCTTCACACATGGTGGTGTACAATGGATCAGTGGTGAGAAGTACCGTTGGTTCGATGAAATAGCCCGTTGATTTATCGTAGTTTCCACCGGCTATTATGGTCACACGTGGGTCTTTTTTGGCATTGTCAATGTAATTGGCAATTTTATCAAAGGATTTTTCATCAATAACGGCATTAATGAAATTGGAAAAATCTTCCGTGACACCCATTTTCATGCTTGCCAAGTCTTCTACCATATATCCTTTTACCTCTTCCCACAAATTGGCCGGAACGTAGGCTCTTGAAGCGGCCGAACATTTTTGTCCCTGATATTCAAAGGCTCCGCGCACCAATCCCACCGCCAACGCTTTAGCATCGGCCGAGGAATGTGCCACGACGAAGTCTTTGCCACCCGTTTCGCCCACAATACGTGGAAAGGATTTGTACATCGAAAGATTATCACCAATCGTTTTCCAGATATGTTGAAACACTTTTGTGCTTCCCGTAAAGTGAATTCCTGCAAAATCAGGATGGCTTAAAATAATATCACCGGCTACCGGACCATCTACATAAATCAGGTTAATAACACCATCGGGTACCCCTGCTTCTTTAAATACGTTCATTAATACATTGGCCGCGTACACTTGCGTTAAAGCAGGTTTCCATACGCAAACATTGCCCATCAACGCCGCCGAAGTAGGCAAGTTGCCGGCAATGGCAGTAAAATTGAAAGGAGTTAAGGCAAACACAAACCCTTCCAACGGACGATGCTCCAAGCGGTTCCAAACACCATCCGAAGATTGAGGTTGTTCGCGGTATATCTGAGACGCATAATGCACGTTAAAGCGCAGAAAGTCAATCATTTCACAAGCCGCATCAATTTCGGCCTGATAGGCATTTTTGGATTGTCCGAGCATTGTAGCGGCATTGATCTCAGCACGATACGGGCCCGCTAACAAATCTGCTGCTTTCAGGAAAATGGCGGCGCGGTGTTCCCAACTCAAATTTGCCCAGTTCTCACGTGACGCCAACGCTGCCTCAATGGCCTTTGTTACGTGCGAAGCATCGCCCAATGAATAATACCCTAATACGTGCTGATGATCGTGCGGAGGAGTAACGGCATATTTATCACCCGTCATAATTTCCTCGCTGCCAATGTACATTGGAATCTCAATTTGCTTACTGCGTGCTTCGGCAAGAGCTGCTTTTAGGGCCGCACGTTCGGGCGAATTCGGAGCGTATGATTTGACGGGTTCGTTTTTTGGAACGGGTACGTTGAAAAATCCGGTAGCCATAATGTATTGTTTGTTGATTTTTGGATGAAATGTTACTTCCAGGTAAGACCCATGTTATAAAACATAAAAGCGTAAATGTCCGCCGTTTGTTCCAATGACTTAGCCGTATTGCTTGCACCATGACCACTATTTACATCAACGCGAATCAAAAGAGGATTTTTTGTGGTTTTGGCGGCTTTTTCCTGCAATGCAGCAATGTACTTGAATGAGTGCGCCGGTACTACGCGGTCGTCATGGTCAGCGGTAGTGACCAACGTGGCCGGATAGTTAATGCCTTCTTTGATATTATGTAACGGCGAATACGCGTACAGGTTTTTGAAATCAGTAGCATTATCGCTGCTGCCATAATCGGCGATCCAGTTCCAACCAATCGTAAATTTATGGAAACGAAGCATGTCCATTACACCCACTTGTGGAAAAGCCACTTTGGCTAAGTCAGGACGTTGGTTCATCACGGTACCTACCAACAAACCACCGTTGGAACCACCACGTAATGCCAAACGCGCATTGGAAGTATATTTTTCTTTGATCAAATATTCACCTGCCGCAATGAAATCATCAAATACATTCTGCTTTTGAAGCCGCATTCCGGCTTCGTGCCATTTGTCGCCATATTCAGCACCGCCGCGCAAATTGGCTTGGGCATAGACGCCACCATTATCCAAAAAAGGAATAAGCACGGGGCTGAAGCTTGCTGTCATGCTGATGTTAAAGCCACCGTAACCATATAAAATGGTTGGGTTGGCTCCGTCTAATTTCAACCCTTTTTTATAGACAATAAACATCGGAATTTTAGTGCCGTCTTTGCTTGGATAAAACACTTGTTTTGTTTCATAATCCGTTGGTTTAAAGGCTACTTCGGGGTTACGAAAAACGGCACTTTTGCGCGTAGCGATGTCATAACTGAAAATAGTCGGTGGATAGTTGAACGAAGAGAACGTGTAAAATACAGATTTATCATCTTTTTCGCCACCAAATCCGCCGGCTGAGCCTAAGCCCGGAAGCGGTACTTCATTTTCTAATTTACCGTTCAAATCATATACATAAGCGCGCGTTGTAACATCTTTCAAATACGTTACAAACAGTTTTCCACCCGCCGTGCCTGCGCCTTGCAGCGGTTCAGGTTTTTCAGGAAGAATTTCTTTCCAATTTTTTTCGTCAGGATTCGCCGGATCGAAAAGTACAACGCGATCGTTTTTGGCATTTTTGTTGGTACGCAACAAAAATTTATTGCCCACATTATCTACAATAGAAAACTGACTGTCTGTAATATCTGCTACGATTGGCTTAAATTCTTTTTGGCCAATCTCACGATAAAAAAGCGCATTACCATCTTTGCCTTTGCCTCGGTCTGAAATATTTAAAAACGAAAAACGCTCGTCTTCACTGACATACACTCCATGAAAACGTTGCGGGTTGGCTTTGTCTTCATACACCAATTCATCAGCCGACTGAGCTGTGCCCACTTTATGAAAGAATACTTGGTGATTTTCATTTTTAGCTGCTAATGCACTGCCTTCCGGTTTTGGGTAACGGCTGTAATAAAAGCCATTTCCCTGCCACGAAGCACCCGATACTTTTACCCATTCGATCTTATCAGAGAGCATTTGCAGGGTTTTCATGTCCATAAGCTGATATTCCTGCCAATCAGAACCGCCTTTGGAAAATCCGCAAACAGCATAATCACCTTTTTTCGACAGACTAAACACCGTTAAGCGCGTGGTGCCATCGGTCGAAAGTTTGTTCGGATCAAGTACTACTTCGGGAGCACCGGTTGTGCCTTTCTGACGATAAAGCACCGATTGATTCTGTAATCCATCGTTCTTGTAAAAATAAAAATACTCTCCTTTGCGACGAGGCGCCGAATATTTGGGATAGTTATAGACTTTCTCCAATTGTTGTTTGATAAGACTTCGGTAAGGGATTTTTTCCAAATAGCCAAAACTGACCTTATTTTGTTCCAATACCCAAGCTTTGGTATCGGCGGCGTTGTCGTCTTCCAGCCAACGGTAAGGATCGGCTACTTTTGTACCATGATAGTCGTCGGTGTGATCTACTTTTCGAGTGGCGGGATAATTCATTTGTGCGTGAGCCGTAACGGATAAAAGAGCGAGAATAATAAAGGATTTCAGCATAAAAGATGTGCGTTTGATAAAGTGTTTGGCAAAAATAAAAAATGTCGCCCTCTTGTCAGAGAACGACATTCAAAAATAGTATTTCAACACGAGTTCTAAGGTGATACCAATGTGTAATTATTAATGGTTCCTCCTGTTTTCTGACTTCCTGTTGTACGGGTAATTACAAATTCTGTTTCACTTGCCGAATTTATCGTAAACTGGATAGTTCCGTTAGTGCCTGTAGGTTGAGGAGTTAAATTTTTCAATATCAAGCTGTTGCCCGAAGCGGTTTCCTGTACTTCCCATTGGCCCGTAAAGGTATTCCCGTCAAAATCTTTGAGAGTAGCAGAAGTAGGGCTGCTCAGGTCTAATCGAAAATTAACATACCCCGGTGTAGGACTGGTTGTGACACCTTTTGTATAAACGACGCTTGAACCATGCTTAATTAATTGCGCACTCCACACTCGCCCAATAACTTCGCTCAAAGGTTTAGGTTTCTTTTTACAGCTTGAGACCATAACGGTGCCTGCAACTGCAATCATTACCAAAACCGTAAAAATACGTTTCATAAATAGTTACTATTTTAAGTAAAATTGATTCTCCACAATTATCTCACTATACAAAACCCACGCCAAAGGTTTAATATTGCGCTCGAATATCAGTTTTTTTCAAAAAACTTGCAAGCTTTAAACGGTAAACCTACTCAAATGATTATTTAACGCTTATTTATCTAAGACGAAAAAAGGAGTTGGCCGGTTGCATCAATAATTCCTTTTTAACTTTTAATTATTTTTCCGGCAAACGAAGCGATTGCCAAGATACCATTTGCCAACCTTCTTTACGCTTAATATATACATCCGTAAAACGAAAACGCGTATTGAGCGGCTGGCCGTTGCTCATCACTTTGGCCGCGCAAACGCCCGTAATAATGGCCGTTTTATCATAAATACGCACTTTCAATTCTTCAGGCGTCATTTCATTGTAGGATAACTTTCCATCTTTAATGGACTGAATGAATGCGCTTTTGTTATCAACCAATGCGTTGGAATGACAGTAAATCAGGTCTTCGCCCAGTACTTTATCCAGATACGCATAATCTTTGCTCACCAATGCAGCAAAACGTTTTTTTTCTGTATCAGCCACTACGGTCTCGTCGGAGGTTTGAGACAATGCTACATAACTTTTAAATACCCAAACCAGTAAGATGGCTCCGATGAGCGTTATTCTTGACAAATTTTTCATATGCAATAAAATTAATGGAAAACATTTCACAAATCTACAAATTCTTTTTTTTCATTTCCTGCACGGCATGGTTGGCCGCGCGGGCCGTAAACGCCATAAATGTCAATGATGGATTTTGAGTACCAATGGATGTCATGGCCGCGCCGTCGGTGACAAACACATTTTTGCACGTGTGCAATTGATTCCATTTATTGACCAACGAGGTTTTGGGATCTGCTCCCATTCGTACGCCGCCCATCTCGTGAATATCCAGGCCCGGATTACGTTTATCATCTACCAAACGAATGTTTTTAAAACTTGCTTTGTCCAACATCTCCGCCACTGAGGTGTGAAAATGCTTGATGATCTTCACATCATTATCGTCATAACCCACAGAGGTGATCAATTGCGGAATTCCGTATTTATCTTTTTGGTCCGGACTTAGTCGTAAGTGGTTTTCAAATTTCGGAATGGTTTCTGCCTGAATTTGTACGTACAAATTCCACGGTCCGGGCCGACTGTTTTGTTCTTTCCAGTCTGCCCCAAAACCTTCCTGTGACGCCGCATGTCCCCAACCCGCACGACCGGCGCTCATGGCCACAAGATAACCACGCAGAAAATCCGTTTCCTGTTTATGAACATTCTGGTAACGCGGCATAAACCCCGAAGTTGGCCGCCGTCCAAAATAATATTGGTCTTCAAATCCGTCAATATCTGCGTAAACAATGCCCCGATAATTATGAAATGCCACAAAATGGCCTAATAAACCATTATCATTTGCCAGTCCTGTGGGAAAGCGATTAGACGTAGAATTGAGTAAGATCTGGTTGCTCGCCAAACACGAAGCATTCAAAAAGATGATCTTTGCGTAATA
The DNA here is from genome assembly GCF_965279615.1 of Runella sp. Lineage (NCBI taxonomy): Bacteria > Pseudomonadati > Bacteroidota > Cytophagia > Cytophagales > Spirosomataceae > Runella > Runella sp. Next base: position 4,248,709 of record NZ_OZ257252.1, read on the forward strand.
CTCAATAACTTCTTTCGTGTTGGCATCAATGATACGAACCCCTGAAGCTTTGCCGAGTTTTTCATCATAAATAATCGAATGAACTACCGAATGTGGTCGCAAGGTAAGTTTTCCGGTTTTGCGTGCCGCAGGTAAGGTAGCCGATTGCGAACTGAAATAAGCGCCGTAAGGACACCCACGATAGCATAAATGCCGCGCTTGACACTGCCCGCGACCAAGGGCTATATGCCAAGGTTGCGGCTTGGTCAAATGCGCACACCGACCGATGATCAGGTGCCGATCCGTATAGTTTGCATTCAACGATTTTTGAAGGTGTTTTTCAACACAGTTCAATTCCCAGGGAGGCAGAAATTCCCCATCAGGCAGTCCTTCGAGTCCGTCTTTATTTCCACTAATGCCCGCAAATCGTTCCACATAACTGTACCAGGGAGCCAATTCGTCGTACGTAACTGGCCACGGAACGGCAAAGCCATCACGCGCAGGACCTTCAAAGTCAAATTTACTCCAACGCTGCACCTGCCGCGCCCACAAAAGTGATTTGCCACCCACTTGATACGCTCGAATCCAATCAAACGGTTTTTCCTGAATATAAGGCTGTTCAGCATCTTTGGTAAAAAACTGCTGTGTGGCTTCGTCCAACGCGTAGCATTTGCTGGCAATGGGATTTTCTGCCCTGAATGACGGCGGCAAACGGTTATGGTGCTCAAAATCCCACGGATTTTTCATTGCAGTGGGGTAATCTGTAATATGATTAACGTCTCGCCCACGCTCCAATACCAACGTGCGCAATCCTTTTTCACACAACTCTTTGGCCGCCCAACCACCGGAAATACCCGAACCGATCACGATAGCGTCGTAGGTGTTTTGTTTTTGGGTGTTGATATTCAAATACATAAAGTATCGGTTACTTTTAAAGAAAGGATGAGCCGTTCATTTTTACCCACGAAGTTAACAGGATTTATTAATGGAAGAAAAAGGATATATGTGCAAAAAATTCTACACTTTGCACACCGGCCGGCACGCTTTTTTAGTTACTAGGTCAATAGTACAGTCTGTTTCTTAACATTATTCAAAATTACTTAATCTCTAAATCAAAATGAAACAATTCATAGTTGCTTCTATAGCTTCATTGGCATTGGTGGTTGCCTGTCAAAAAGTACCCATTACCGGCCGCAATCAATTAATGTTGGTCAACAGCAAAGAGCTTTTACCCATGAGCTTCACAAGCTACAAAGAAGTGCTTGATACCAGCAATGTACTCAGAAGCGGGAATCAGGTAGAGATGGTAAAACGCGTAGGACAGCGTATCAAAAAATCCGTAGAAGATTACTTAACAGCCAATAACTACCGCCAAGTATTGGACGGTTTTCAGTGGGAATTCAATGTTATTGACAGCAAAACAGTCAATGCTTGGTGCATGCCGGGCGGAAAAGTAGTGTTCTATACAGGAATTTTGCCCATTTGCCGTGATGAAACGGGAATAGCGGTGGTCATGGGCCATGAGGTATCGCACGCCATTGCCAGCCACGGAGCGGAGCGCATGAGTCAGGGATTATTGGCACAGGGAGCATTGACCGCCGGACAGGTAGGATTGGGTGTTGCGATGGCTAATAAACCTGCGGAAACCCAAAACATTTGGATGGGTCTTTACGGTATGGCTGCACCGGCCGCCGCAAGCGTGGGGTATATTCTCCCCAACAGTCGTAATCAGGAAAGTGAAGCTGACCGTTTGGGGCTTACGTTTATGGCTATGGCGGGATATGATCCGCGCGCAGCCGTTGATTTCTGGCAACGTATGGCTCAGGCAAGCAATGGTCAAAAACCACCACAATGGCTTTCCACTCACCCTGCCGATAACACTCGCGTATCCAACCTTCAGAAGTTGATGCCGGATGCAGTGGCACTTTATAATAAATCAACCGGAAAACGATAGATAATACAAACGCTCGGCGAGGAATTTTAACGGCGGCGTCAAACGTCGGCGAGGTTCAAAACCTCGCCGACGTTTTTTTTACTCAAGTATTAAATTTTATTTTTCAGTTTGAAATTTTTCGGTTTTTCTGTTCTACTCAACTGTTTTCCTGTGCTGCCAAATGCGTATAATCATTGACGATGGTCAGCAAAAAAGTGCGTGGCTGATTGGTATTTTCAATGTTAAGCACGTTTGATACTTTCTCGGCGGTTTGAATGCTCAGCTCTTCGTTTCTTTTTCTAAGTACCTGTCGAATAGTTTCTATGTCTCGGTCATTTAGCTGAGAAGCTTGCGGATACGTAACTTTATAGTCCTCAGGGAGTTGCTGATATACAACCTGACTGAGCTTCACCCGTTTAATTGTTTTTATGACCGACGTTCCTGCGGCAATGTCTCCAATCCGCTGTCCTTTTCCATTCGCCGCTATCGCAATAATGGCTACAAGAGGCGTAAAAATACCGGTATCAACGATAATCATCAACCAACGCAGCAGATAAGCACTTAAGGTTGGTTTGTTTCCATCCAATCGTACCACTCGAATATTCATCGCCCGTTTGCCCAACGTTTGTCCATTCAGAAAATACTCTGCAAGTAAAGGATAAAGCAAAACAGGTAGGACAATAGTCAAGACAATAAAAAAGATGGATTGATTCTCGCCTAATTTGAGAAGTGAAAATAACCCAAACCACGCAATAGCCCATCCCAGATAAATCAAGCGGTCTATGATCGTAGCCAAAATACGATCACCAAGGCTGGCAGGTTCATATTCTAATTCAACATTTTGTGAAGTTTGGATACGGACAGACATTTTTTTGGGTGGAAAAGAGTGAATTCGTGAATGAGTGAATAGTTTTTTATAACTTTTCCGCAAAATAGACAATTCGTCCGTTTACTCATTCTATCATTTGTTCAATTTTAATGAAAGAAGCTGTTTTTGTCAAACGAAATACGGAAAAGTGGGAGGAATTTGAATCTACCCCTGCGCACGATCCCGACCGACTTACGGAGCGATTTATTGAATTGACCGATGATCTTTCCTACGCTCGAACATTTTACCCAAACGCTACCGTAACGCGTTATCTCAACGGAGTAGCTTCGCAGTTTCACCAAAAACTCTACGCAAATCGCCGCGAAGACCGAAATCGTATTGCAGCTTTCTGGAAATACGAACTCCCGATTTTGATGTTTGAATCCCGTTTTAAGCTTCTGTATGCATTTTTGTTTTTTTTCGGTGCCTGCCTGTTGGGTTGGATGTCGGCGGCCCACGATGATACTTACGTAAGACTTATCATGGGAGATGCATACGTCAACCAAACACTCGAAAACATTAAAAACGGCAATCCTTTAGCCATTTATGGTGGCACAGGTCAGGCTGATATGTTTATGCAGATCACCGTCAACAATATCAAAGTATCGTTTGTAGCTTTTGTTTTGGGTTCTTTCTTCTCCTTTGGAACAATTGCCATTCTCTTTCAAAACGGCGTTATGTTGGGTTCTTTTCAGTATTTTTTCTTTGAGCGTGATTTATTGTTGGCTTCAGTGTTAAAAATATGGATCCATGGTACACTCGAAATCTCCGCTATTGTGATTGCCGGGGCGGCAGGATTGGTCATGGGCCACAGCTTACTTTTTCCGGCAACGTTCAGCCGATTGGAATCCTTTAAGCAAGGCGCAAAAAAGGGTATGAAAATCGTCATTGGCTTGGTTCCTGTTTTTATTACAGCCGGTTTTTTAGAAAGTTTCATTACACGTCTTACACTGCATCCCGTGGTCAGCGGTAGTATTATTATTGTTTCAGCCGTATTTATTGTGTGGTACTTTGTGCTTTATCCCCGAAAGGTCTACCAAGAAATGATAAATTCTTAATCTCTTAACTACCAACCTCTTAAATTTCCAATCCATGAAACCACCTATCGTATTACAACAGGAACGAGATTTCGGGCAAAAAATCAATGTAACCTTTGAGTTTATGATTCAGAATTTCAAGCCGTTGATGCTTTCTGTTTTGTATATCGCAGGTCCGCCGGCGTTGATCGGTGGTTTTTTTATGGGTGCTTATCAGTCTAATATGCTTGTTATTCAAAAACGTATTTTGGGTTCCGGTGACGCAGGCGATTATTTGTCAAGTTTTTATTCAATGGGATCTTCCATATTGCTCTTGGTCATTTTTCTGGGAGCTGCCGGCCTGGCCGCTACGTTGGTTGTTAATGCTTACCTGATCGAATACGAAAAAGGGAATCGAGCCATTACACCCGAGATCATCTGGAATCGTGTCAAAGAATATATTGGCAAAGGAATCGGCTTCAGTATCGTAATGGTCGTATTTGTAATGATTGCTACGCTGTTCTTTCTTATTCCGGGCATCTATGTCGGTGTCACATTATCACTGATGTACATGGTGATGATGCGCGAAAACCTAGGTTTGGAAGCTACTTTCCGAAGATGTTTTTATTTGATCAATGATAAATGGTGGTCTACCTTCGGCCTTCTGGTTATTGTGGGATTTATTGCCGGTATTCTTGGCTATGTATTTCAGATTCCAACGATGATCATTACGTTTTCTTCTATGCTTCAAATTGGCGACGGTGTCAATGACGTCTGGACTACCATAAGCAGTATAATAGGAACCGTCGGCTCAGTGCTTGTTCGATCATTGGTGCTTGTGGCCATTGGTTTTCAATATTATAATTTAGTCGAACGCCGGGATGGTTCAGGTATATTAGGTGCCATTGATGATATCGGCAAAAATGATACGCCCAGAATTGACCGAAGAGAAGAAGATTTCTAACAAAGCAACCGTAGAAAATCCATCCAAAGATTAGCGTATTTCACGCTTTGGATTCTTTATTTTGTCGAAAAAAGGTATTATTCCTTGCTTTTGCTTTAGAAGTTTATGCTTGGCTTTCTGCCGTATTTATCATTTCAAACCATCATTTGAAAATGAAATTGGCTTCTCGCGACCAAATTTATGAAGATAGTAAGAACGCTCGTTCCAACTTTCGGCGGATTGATTTGGAAAGCGCGGATTTGAGTGGTTTGGATCTATCAGGAGCCGATTTTCGATTTTCAGATCTATCAGGTGTTAATTTCAGCAATGCCGTTTTAAAAAAAACAAATCTCAGCTTTTCTAACCTTGATGATACTAATTTCGAAAACGCTGACCTGACCGATGCCAACCTGAGTTTTTCGTCAATGGTCGGGGCCAACCTGACCAACGCCAAAATTGTCGGAGCAAGTTTTAACTTTTCAGGCATCAATAAACGAAATCCGTCCGACCGTTTTGCCTCGCTAACCCACTTTTTGTACCGAACAGGTTGGTTTGGAAACATGATCGGTATTTTTATCGGGGCGTTTATTTTCTATGGCGTCAGCGCAGTCATATATTTCACGCACCAGATATTTACCGCTTCCGATCCTTTATTGGCAACACTTAATCAATACATTGTCGGGAATAATATTTCGGGAGGAGTCATAACGGTACTCATCACCAACTGGCTTTCAAGCCCATTGGAACGGTATTTCAAAACTACATGGGTACAGCATTTGGTGTTGTCATTGATCGTAGGGATAGGTTATTTGGGCTTAACTACCTTTTCCTATTTTCAATTCGGCCATGAAATCATTACCGAAGTTTTGGCGAAATTTCCCAATCAGGTGACCAGTAGCGCTCCTTGGTATATATATGTGCTGTGTCCTATTTTTGTTGCCAATGTTTTTCATTATTTCCAGAAACAGGGCAAACAACTTACCCTCAAGATCACCGAGCAGGAACTTCAGCTTTCTGAATTGGAAAAATCAAAAACCAAAGCAGAATTGGAAGCGCTTCAGGCCAAGATCAACCCGCATTTTCTGTACAATTCTCTCAACAGCATTGCCAGTTTGGTCCATATTGACCCCGATAAGGCCGAACAAATGACACTACTCCTTTCAAAATTATTCCGCTACGTTACCAACAAAAACGCCGATTATTTTGACACGCTGAACAACGAGTTGGAAATGGTAGCCACTTATCTCGAAATTGAGCAGGTACGTTTTGGAGATCGTCTTTCTTTTAAAATCATTGTCCGCGACGAAGCCCTTAAAAATGTGCCGGTTCCGCGTTTTTTGATTCAACCCGTTGTTGAAAATGCGATCAAACACGGAATTGCGCGTATAGCTGATCGAGGTGTTATTGAAGTGCGGGTAACACAGGAACAAAATCTCCTGCGAATTACGGTACACGATAATGGTCCATCTTTTCCTGAACCTATCAGCGGCGGCTATGGCTTACAAAGTATTCAAAATAAACTGAAGCTGCTTTACGGGAATAAAGCTGCCTTATCACTTCAGAATCTTCCTCTGAAACAGGTTGTTCTTGATTTGCCTTTTAAAACCCCACCCCTGACCCCTCCCCAGTGAGGGAGGGGAATAAAAGCTCCCTTTCCCTACAGGGCGATGCGGCGAACCGCAAAGGGTTGGGAATAGGGGTTAAAAATACGCGTTATTGGTAAGTGGCAAAATAAAAGGCTAATTTTGTGGCTGTTAATTAAATAATACTCCATCTTAGACGTGCCCGGAATTTCCGGCCTCGTCTTTTGGTTTAACTTTTATTCTTCCACCATAGCCGGTACTCCTCTGTAAATGACGAAATTTGATTTTAAAGATTTGATATTATTTGAAAACGAAGATTATATCGTTATCAATAAACCACCGCACGTAGCAACCATCAACGAACGCACCGCCGACAAATCGGTGAGTATTCTGCGCATGGCCAAAGAATATAGTTTTGATGCGCAGGTTGGTCACCGCTTGGATAAAGAAACCTCGGGCGCATTGGCCATTGCCAAAAACCCCGAAGCGTATCGGCACTTAGCCATGCAATTTGAGCACCGTGAAGTCACCAAGCGCTACCATGCCGTAGCCAATGGTCTCCACGATTTTGACAGTATTTCGGTATTCTTACCTATTGCTCCCCTCAAAGACGGCACGGCGGTCAAGATAGATCGTCAAAAAGGAAAGCCGGCCGAAACGGTGTTCTTTACGCTCAAAGCATTCCGCAGACATACGTTGGTTGAGTGTATTCCGATCACGGGACGGATGCACCAGATCCGTATTCACTTGCAATGCCTCAAAGCGCCAATTGTTTGCGACCCAACCTACGGGGGAGCCAATATCCTTCTTTCCACTTTAAAAAAGGATTATAAATTAAAGCAGGAAACGTTGGAACAGCCCATTATGCATCGGGTAGCGTTGCATGCCTTCTCGCTTTCATTTCAGCTGATGAATGGCGAAACCATCAAAGTAGAAGCACCTTATCCCAAAGATTTTGCGGTATTGGTGAAGTTGTTGGAGAAAAACAGTTAAAAAACAAAAGGCAGCCGGTGATGGCTGCCTTTTGCAAATTTTGAGAGAGTATATCTTATAGATACAACGGCACTTGTGCCATCCAGGTATTTACTTCCTGTTTTACCGCTTCGATCTTTGCATCATCTTCGGCATTCATCAGGACGGTATCCATTAGATCAACGATGCGCTCCATATCGGCTTCTTTGAGGCCGCGTGTTGTCATGGCCGGAGTCCCTACGCGCATTCCCGATGTTACCATCGGTGATTTTGTATCAAACGGCACCATGTTTTTATTGACTGTAATATCTGCTTTGATAAGCGTATTTTCTGCCAATTTACCGGTTAGTCCTTTAGAACTCAAATCAATCAACATCAGGTGATTGTCAGTACCTCCTGAAATGATCTTGTAGCCTTTTTCCACAAACGCTGTTGCCATCGCCTGCGCGTTTTTACGAACCTGAACGGCATACTCAGTATAATCATCGCTCAAAGCTTCGCCAAATGCGACGGCTTTTGCCGCGATCACGTGCTCAAGAGGCCCGCCCTGCGTACCGGGAAATACACCCGAATCAAGCAAAGATGACATCATACGAATGTCTCCTTTGGGGGTAGTAATACCAAACGGGTTTGGAAAATCATTACGCAACATAATAACTCCACCGCGCGGCCCGCGCAAGGTTTTGTGCGTTGTGGTGGTTACAATATGGCAATGCTCCAACGGATCGTTCAATAATCCTTTGGCGATCAAGCCCGCAGGGTGTGAAATATCGGCCAAAAGTACCGCGCCAATTTGGTCGGCAATGGCCCGAAGACGTACATAATCCCAATCACGGCTATACGCAGATGCCCCGCAAATAATCATTTTGGGACGTTCTTTAAGCGCCGTAGCTTCTACTTTATTCCAATCAATAAGCCCGCTTTCCTGCTCCACACCGTAGAAAAACGGTTGGAAATATTTACCCGAAATGTTAACGGGCGAACCGTGCGTCAAGTGACCGCCGTGTGATAAGTTAAAACCTAAGATTTTATCGCCGGGTTGCAGACAAGCCAAAAACACTGCCGTGTTGGCCTGCGCCCCTGAGTGAGGCTGTACGTTAGCCCAAGACGCACCAAACAATTCTTTGAGACGATCAATAGCTATCTGCTCAATCTGATCCACTACTTCGCAGCCTCCGTAGTAACGTTTGCCGGGCAAGCCCTCGGCGTATTTATTGGTCAACACGCTTCCCTGCGCTTCCATCACCTGTTTAGAAGTAAAGTTTTCAGAAGCAATAAGTTCAATACCCGACTCTTGACGGTGGTGTTCTTTAGCGATCAGATCAAATATTTGGGTGTCGCGCCCTGTTGTCGTAGCAACCATTGGATTTACAATTTGGGATTTACGAAATACAAAATGGGGAAATATTTCAGCAAAGGTACAAAGACGCGTTAAAACTTACAGCGTTATTCTGTAAACCTTTGAAATTCATATCAACTTAAAGGACATTCGATGATGATGACAAGGCCCGAACTCCTCAATGGCTCGCCGATGAATGGGCGTGGGATACCCCACATTTCGCTCCCAACCATACTGTGGAAATTCTTCAGCAAGCTGTTCCATCAACTCATCCCGGTAGGTTTTGGCAAGAATGGATGCGGCGGCAATGCTCATGAATTTTGAATCACCTTTCACAATACACGTATGAGGCAAAAATGGATAGGGTGTAAAACGATTTCCATCCACCAATAAATGTTCCGGACGAACTGTTAACCGGTCCACTGCTCGGTGCATGGCCAAAAAGCTGGCTTTCAAAATATTGATTTGGTCAATTTCCTTATTGGACACTTCGGCAACAGCCCACGCCAAAGCTACGTCAACGATCTCGCTGCGCAATTCATTTCGTTGTGCTTTGGTCAGCTGTTTAGAGTCATTGAGCAACGCATTGGTATAGTCTTTGGGTAAAACAACGGCTGCTGCTACCACAGGCCCCGCCAAACATCCACGACCTACTTCGTCGAGTCCTGCTTCGATGAGATGCGGGTGATAAAAAGGTTTAAGCATGTTGTTTTCAGAAAATAAAACGTTTATAAACACCGACGTTACCTCAAATCAGACGTATGTAATCCAATGTTACGCCTTGCCGGTTGTTGGCAATTTTGGTACGGCGGGCAATTTACTTAATTTTGTTTCGAGGTTATATCTCCTCTCCTTTTTTTGCCATGCGTTTAACATTGTTATTCATACTGTTGTGTTTTCAGGTTTTGGCCCAAAAAAGTGCCGCCGATACCCTAAAAACAAACGGAACCATCATTACAAGCCACTTTGCAACTCCGATAGATACCACGGTGTATCGTATTAAAATTGCGGATAAACTACGCATTCGAAATTTAAACGCCCTCGAAATCATTTATCCCCAAGGCGGGAACCTTTCGGTAGGGGCTTCTACCATGACCAACGGACAGCTTGGGAGCATCCCTCCTTATATGGCAACGGTAGACTTAAAGGGTCAAATTATCCTGCCTCAGATAGGAAGAATTAAAGTAGCGGGATTAACCAAAGCCGAAGCAGGAACCGAAATAGAAAGACGGTATCAGGATTTGATCACAAACCCTGTCTTTGACGTGGAAATCGCTAACCTTCGCATTAAGGTTTTGGGAGCAGTTGCCAAGCAGGGAGTCATTACGTTGGAAGAAGAGAAGATGACCCTTGGGGAAGTCATTGCCCTCTCGGGCGGCATTGATTTTACGACTGCCGACCGTACCATTAAGCTGATTCGTACACGTTCAGGACTACAACAGGAAATAAGTTATGATGTTCGGAACTTAAGTGATCCGGTGGTGGCAAACATTCCGATCTTTGACGGAGATTATGTATTCATCCCTCCATCGAAAAGCAGCTTACGGATCATAAAAAATCAAAAATTCTCCAGCATCGTACAACCTGTCGCATTGACCCTTAATGCCATAGCTATATTATTAGGGCTTTACATAACCATCAGCAGGAATTAATCACCATGGCATTGTTTTCGTTTTTAAAAGGCACCAAAAGCACATCTTCGCAGCCGCTATCGTTGGCTTCTGTCGAAAGCGATTGGCATTGCCATGTATTACCGGGCATTGATGATGGTTGTCAAAACGAAGAACAAAGTCTGGAGATGCTGCTGTATTATGTACAGATGGGACTCAAAAAGATAGTGGCAACTCCTCATGTACGAGCCGATTTTTACAAAAATACCAACGAGACCATTTCAGTTGCTTCTCAAAAAGTCCGGAACTTAATCCAAACGCATGATCTGCCGTTAGTCTTAGAAACATCTGCTGAATATTATGCAGATGAAAACTTTTTTCAACTTATCACGGACAATCAGCTATTACCGATTGATAACCAATACATTCTTTTTGAATTACCCATGCAAAATCCAAGTTTGTGGGGTATCAAACTGGTTGAGATGATTCAGAAAAAAGGCTTTACCCCGCTCTTAGCGCATCCGGAACGCTATCGCTACTGGCACAATAAACCGCAAGACCGTAATGTTTGGAAAAATAACGGAGTCTGTTTTCAACTCAATCTTTTGTCGCTGACAGGTTATTACGGCGCGGCTGAACGTCGTGCTGCCGAACAATTGTTGGAAGCTGATTACATTGATGCCGTCGGAACAGACGCGCACGGACTTCGGCATTTACAAAAATTAAGTGAATTGGTACATAATCCTCTCTTTGAGAACATACAACAATTACCTTTGCTCAACCGGTTGGGCTAAAAAGTTTTGGCGACGCCTCTATGCAGAATGAGAATAAAGTGCGGGACAGGTACACAGAAGTATCCGCAGACATTGATGTGAAACGGATCATGCGAGTCCTTTGGAGTCGCTGGTATTGGGTATTGGGAGCCTTGACAATTACTACGGTAGGGTGTCTTATCTTTTTACAAATCGCCAAAGAACGCTACGTAGCGGAGGTGCTTCTGAGATACAATGAAAAACAAACGGAAATAGATGAACTGAACCGACTCGTGGCACCCGAAGCCAATCAGCAGGATTACCTTACCGAAAAATACGTCATCAAATCTGAAGAGGTGATCAATGGGGCGGTCGAAAGCCTGAAATATCCTTTTACTTTTTACAGCGAATCTACTTTCCAGACCGAAGACGTTTATCCTTTTAAGCCTTTTACCGCCGATATTGTTTCGTACGATTCGGGAGAATATGAGTATGGAACATTTGAAATCCAGCCCAGCGGAATCATTACGTATAAGACAGAATACAGCGAAGAGATTCGGCGCTTTGACTTGGCGAAAGATACGCTTATCGCCGTCAAAGGGCTGTCGTTTAAGGTCAGTTCAGTAGCTACATTTTCGCAGGATTACCTGTTTACCTACAACGAAATCAATGCCATGCGAGAGCGTATGGACAACCTGATCTATGTAGATGAAGCAGAACAGAATATGCCCATTCTGAACATTTCCTTTACCTATAATAATCAAAAATTCACGCAGGATTTTTTACAAAAACTGATCGAATCGTACCAAAAATACAACCTTGAACAAAAGAAACGCTCTTCCAATTTAACCATTGATTTTATTCGGGAACAGATCAAGATATACTTTGATGCGCTGCGAAAATCTTCCTCTGAACTGGAAAAGTATAAACAGGGCAAATCTGTTCCCAACTTACAGGTGTCTATGTCTGACGTAATGGGGCAGATCACGGGTTTCAAAACCCAAAAGAATATGCTCGAAATCCAGAAGTCTTACATTAATCTGCTCGAACAAAGCCTGTCCAACCGTTTTGAACCGATCAATATCGGCAACATTGGGCTTGATAATAACAGTGACGGAGTATTGGTACGGCTGGTTACGGAGTTAAACAAGCTTATTTTGGACCGAAAAGGGCTTACCATCGGCAAAAATCTGAGCGTAAACAACCCCGTTGTCAAAGCTACTGACGACGAGATCGAGCACTTACGGGATCAAATCCTGAGTAACATCAAAGTACAACGCCAAAAAAACGAAGGAACGCTCCAGATCATTAACGAGAACCTATCCATTCTCGAAAGTCGTATGAACGCATTGCCTTCTGTCGAACGGGAATTGAGTTATCTCCAAAACGACCGCGACGTCAACGAAAAGATTTACCTGCTTCTTATCAATAAAGAGATAGAAGCCTCCATTGTAAAGGCCGGAATGCTTCCCTCTTTTACGATATTGACCCGCACCGATTCGTACAAAGTATATCCAAGAGGCGCTCGATTATTGTCAGTATCGATACTGCTTGGTTTATTGATCGGCATGGGTTCTATCTTCCTGGCACGTTATCTTAACGGAAAATTTACCGAGATCCCGAAAATTGGACAAAATAGTCATGTAAATTTATTGGGCACCATTCACCGCTACCATGACAAGGTTCAAAACAACGAAAAAGATCTTTTACACTTTCTTGATAATCGCTCGCTTTTTGCCGAATCGGTCAACAGCGTACGTACCAATTTAAACTTCCTCACCACGAGTCAGGATAAAAGAGGCAAACTGCTGGTCATTACCTCTGAAGTGTCCGGAGAAGGCAAGTCTTTTGTGACGATCAATTTGGCGACATCACTTACCAAAGTCGGCAAGAAAGTATTGATCATTGTTTCAGACTTACGCCGCTCCAAGCTACACCGCTTTTTCAATAACAATAACAAAGTAGGACTCAGCACATTTCTTACGGGCAAAGCAGATGAATACCACAAAGTAATTCAACATTCTGTCATTGAAGGTATGGACTATATTCCGGCGGGTCCTGTGCCTTTTAATCCTACTGAACTTATTCAAAACGAGCGCTTCGAAAATATGATCGAGGCGTGTCAACAGGAATATGACTTTGTCCTGATCGATACGGCTCCGATCGGTTTGGTTTCCGATAATATTCCGCTGTTGCGCAAAAGTGATCTGGTTATTTTTATCATCCGTTGGTTGTATTCAAACGAAGAATCCTACCTGCTCGCCGACCAAATAGCGGACGAACTTGAACTTAAATCAGTGGGAGTCATTGTAAATGATTTTTACCGAGATGACCTTTATGCTTCGCTCGCTTCGGCTTCTTATTATGCGTCGAAAGGCTACGGGTACAGCTACAAGTATACCTATGATTACTACGGAAAGTCTAATAGCTATTATACGGAGGAAGGTGCAAAGAATACCTCTATTCTGAAAAGAGCCGGGAAATGGGTGAGAAAGTTATTCAGCCGTACATAAATGCTTACCAAACCCAATAATTTTCATTTGATTCGCCTGTTTGCCGCCACACAGGTTTTGCTTTTGCACGCACGGTATCATTTAAACATTGGCCTGCCCCCTGCCTTAGAAGCAAGTGTTGACTTTTTAAAGCATTTCAGCGGCGTGCCTATTTTTTTTACCGTCAGCGGTTTTTTGATTCTTTGGAGTTTTGATCGTCATCCTTCGCAATGGCTCAATTACGCCAGAAATCGCGTCTTGCGCATTTTTCCCGGATTGTATGTATGCTTATTGGTAACCCTTTTTGTATTGATTTATTTTTTAGGTGTAAAACCTTTTGAGCGGAATCTCTTCGGTTTTGCTCAATGGTTGATAGGACAATTGACTGTTTTTCAGTTTTATACAGCCGCTTTTCTGCATGATTTCGGCGTTGGCATACCCAACGGAGCACTTTGGACAATACCCGTTGAAATTCAGTTTTATATATTGATTCCTTTTATTTGGTACAGTTGGCGCCGATGGGGAAATTTAGCGGTGTGGGTTGTTGTGGGATTTTCCGTTGCATTTTACAGCATTCTTAATGCTTTTGTTCCGTCAACCTCACTACTTCATCAACTGGCCAAAGTCAGCGTCTTTCCTTATTTATACAACTTTGGATTTGGGATGTTGTTTTTTGTGTATCATCGTCGGCTTGGTCCTTGGTTCAAAGACCGATTCCTCATATGGTTGATTGCCTACGTAGTCTACATCGGTATTTTTTTCTACGAATTGGGTTTTTACATTACAAGTTACACACCGAACATCTGGGGAATGATCGCCAACATTCTCCTTTCCTGCGTGACCATCAGCTTTGCTTTCAGTTATCGAAATCTATCCAAACTTCTTTTGGGAGAAGAAGACGTATCCTATGGTGTCTATATTTACCACATGGTTGTTGTAAATATATTTTTTGAATTGGGGCTCTTAAGACACGTCTCCTATTATTTGGCAGTTATAATAATCACGTATTTGGTGAGTGTGATTTCATGGAAATGGATAGAGAAACCCGCTTTACATTTAAAAAAATCATTTTAAAGTCGTAAACATTGCCTTACTGACTATAAATCTTACTGCTTATTTGTTTTGGCATTGTTGTTGCGCAGTTTCCATCATCCCCGAAGAAATACCAATAATGGCGCTGAAAATAAAAGAATCAAGGGCATAATTCAGGGATTTTTGCCCATTAAATACAATATATCGAGTAATTGACAACAACCAAGCCTATCTACTTAGCAATAAGCAGTTAACAAAAGAGTTAAAATTTTTAATGATAAATGGATAGATTTTAGGAAAAAAATAAATAGTTCTTTTTGACTTCCAACAGTTTTCCTAATTTTGCAGTCCAATTTGAAATCAATGTAATGAGCAACAAAGACAAAGATCCTGGTTTAGAGTTCTTGGAGAGCCCTGAGGGCTTAGCGGGTGAGTTAACCAAATTCGAGAAGAACCTCGAAAAAAATCGTAATATCTTCTTTATAGCAGGTGGTGTAATAGTTGTAGCTTTGGCAGGGTGGTTTGGATATCACTGGTATGTAAACAGTCAGGATGAGCAGGCACAGGCTGTTTTGTTTAATCCTGTTTTTGCCATAGAAGCCGATTCTTTGAATAAAGCACTTAAAGGCAGTGGAGGAAATCCCGGTTTAACCGCAATTGCTGACGAATATGGCGCTACTCCAGCCGGAAATTTGGCCAGTTTTTATGCAGGTACTGCTCTTTTGAAACAAGGTAAATTTGACGAAGCCATTGACCGTTTAAAATCGTTCAGTTCTTCCGATCTGCTTGTGCAGGCACGTGCTTATTCGCTCATTGGTGATGCTTATCTGGAAAAAAACGTTGCTGAAGAAGCCATCAGCTACTATCAGAAAGCCGTTGATTATAAGCCAAATGCGTATTTTACACCTTCGTACATGATCAAATTAGGAATTGCGTACGAAAAAGCAAAGAAAAACACGGAGGCTATTGAAGTATACAGTACCCTCATCGAAAAATACCCGCAATCGTCGGAAGTTCTTAACGCTAAGAAATTTAAGGGCTTGCTCGAAAGTGCTGCCGAATAATATTTTAATTATGGATTAAGATAGTAAGGGATAAGACTCATTAGTTTTATCCCTTTTGCTTTTTCAATACACTTTGTCCCACATTTAACACCCCAACATCTCATGAGTTTACTTACGGTTGGTTCCGTTGCTTTTGATGCACTTGAAACTCCTTTTGGCAAAACAGATAAAATTATTGGTGGAGCCGCTACCTATATCACGCTTTCAGCTTCCTATTTTACGGCAGATAACAACCTGGTTGCCGTCGTTGGTGATGATTTTCCTGAAGAAATGATCCGTTTGCTCCAAGAGCATGGCGTTAACACCGAAGGATTAGAGATCAAAGAAGGCGAAAAAACCTTTTTCTGGTCGGGCAAATACCATAATGATATGAACAGCCGCGATACTGTTGAAGTACAGCTCAACGTAATGGAGAAATTTGATCCGGTTATCCCTGATTCTTACCAAGACTGTCAATACCTGATGTTGGGAAATACAGCACCGGCCATTCAACAAATGGTACTGGAGCGTATCACCAAGCGCCCAAAACTGGTCATGCTTGATACCATGAACTTCTGGATGGACATTGCCATGGATGACCTTAAATCGGTATTGAAGTTGATAGACGTACTGACCATCAACGACGAAGAAGCACGTATTTTGTCGGGCGATTATTCTTTACGCCGCGCGGCCAAAACCATCATGGCCATGGGACCAAAGACGTTGATCATCAAGAAAGGTGAACACGGCGCGCTTTTATTTCAGGGCGATCAGGTATTTTTCTGCCCTGCTCTGCCGTTGGAAGAAGTGTTTGATCCTACCGGTGCCGGCGATACCTTTGCGGGTGGCTTTATCGGTTACCTTGCCAGCACCGACGATATTAGCTTTGACAACATGAAACGGGCCATCGTGTATGGTTCTGCAATGGCTTCTTTCTGTGTAGAAAAATTTGGTTCTGAACGCATCGTTGGCCTGACCCAAGAAGAAATCTCTGCTCGTGTGCAGGAATTTGTGCAATTGGCCCATTTTCAGATTTAAGACATCCCCTTTCACAAGCCTAACTGAAATCAGGCTTGTGAAATTTTACATTAAACGTTCGAAAGTTATGAATTATCCCATCATTCGCCGTCCGCGTCGCAATAGACAGTCGGAGGCCATTCGAGCCTTAGTACAGGAAACGACCGTATCTGTCAATGACCTTATTTATCCCATGTTTCTCATGGATGGGCAAGGCATTAAGAGTGAAGTAAAATCAATGCCCGGCATTTATCGCTACTCTATTGATACGCTGTTGGAAGAGTTAAAAGAAGTAACGGATCTGGGCATTAAGTGTATTGATCTGTTTCCCAATTATTCAGAAGACAAAAAAGATAGATTTGCCACCGAAAGCCACCGGGAAGGCACCTTTTATTTGGATGCCCTAAAGGCGGTAAAAGATAAATTTCCGGAATTGGCCCTAATGACTGACGTTGCAATGGATCCTTACAGCAGCGACGGTCATGACGGTTTGGTTGAAAACGGAAAAATTCTGAACGACGAAACGCTCGAAATTCTTGGGAAAATGGCCGTGGCACAGGCGCGCGCCGGGGCTGATATTCTGGGGCCAAGCGATATGATGGACGGACGCGTAGGCTATATTCGTCAGGCATTGGATGCCGAAGGTTTTACCAACGTCAGCATTATGTCTTACTCGGCCAAATTTGCCAGCGCTTTTTACGGCCCTTTTCGCGACGCGCTTGATTCGGCCCCGCGTTTTGGCGACAAAAAAACCTATCAGATGAACCCCGCCAATGTACGCGAGGCTCTTATCGAAGCGGCGTTGGACTATGAAGAAGGAGCTGATTTTCTGATGGTTAAACCTGCTCTGGCTTATTTGGATGTCATCAAGACCTTGAATCAAAATTTTGACCTGCCGATTGCGGCTTATAATGTTTCGGGCGAGTACGCAATGATCAAAGCGGCCGCTCAAAACGGTTGGTTGGATGGTGACCGTGCCATGCTGGAAACGTTGCTTTCCATCCGGAGAGCGGGGGCTAAAATAATTCTTACGTATTTTGCCAAAGAATTTGCGCTGTTACGCGCGTAAACTGCAACAATTTTCGGCTTTTCTAAGCGTTTAGACATTTGTTAAGGTTAAAAGGGTACATTCATTTATCTTTTTAACCTTAGCCTATTTGTTATAACACCTAAGCATTGTTTTTACGTAATGAAAAAATTCATTGGTTGTTTTTTTATAGTCGTTTTTGCCTTATCCGGTTGTCGTCAGGATGAGCCACAGCCTAAAAGCATCTCAGATCTTTTATTGGAAGAAGATAATCTCAGTATACTACGGGCGGCTATTACACACGCCGGTTTGCAGGATGCTTTTAAAACCAGTACTGTAACGCTATTTGCGCCAACGGATGAGGGCTTTAAAGCCGCCGGCTACGCAGATGCTTCAGCCATCACGGCTTTACCGGCCGAACAGGTCCGGGCATTGATCACAAACCATGTCATTACGAGCAATTACCCTTCGACAAGCATGAAACTCGGCGCCCAGAATCCCGTCATCATGATGTCAAAGGCCCGATTGTATGTGAGCCTTAATGATGGCACGGTGTACTTAAATCAGGCCAAGGCCAGCAAATTGGACCTGACTGCCACCAACGGCACCATTCACGTTATCAATGGATTGGTTCCGATACCACAGCAAAGTTTGGGGCAGCTCCTTAAAAATACGGCTGAATTCAGTCTGTTTCGTGCGGCACTTTTGAAAGCTATTCCGAGCGATACCCGCCTAAAAGTGTTTGCTGATTCCACAGGTGCCAGCCCGCTTGATCCTTCTTATACGATCTTTGTACCAAGAAACCAAGCCATGGAAGCGGCCGGACTAACGTTGGCTAAGATCAATTCTTCCACTGTCTCTTCTGCTTCACTGGCCACTTTAGTATCTTATCATATTGCCATAAGCAGGTTTTTTTCACCCAATCTCCCTTCCGGTAACTTTAATATGCTTGATGCCTCCTATACAACGGTTATTGATAAGGCTACCGGAGGAATAAAAATTACGGGTCGAGGCGCTCCCACCACCCCGGCGGTTGTCACAAAAGCGGATGTTACGGCAACTAACGGAGTAATTTACGTGATCGACCGTGTTTTGTATCCCTAAATCGGGAACATAATTGTTCCGAAAATTGTATTAAACTTGTTGTCACTCAATCAATAAACGCATGAAAAGTTTAGTCGCTGCTCTTGTCCTGTTTTCTGTTGTACTTACAGGATTCATAAAATCTGAACAAACATCCGAACCGGGGAATAAATTTCGCTACCGGGCGCTTACCGGAAACAACCCCGTAAAGATCTCGTGGGAAACATTACGCGATGTTACTTTCAAGAAAAAATGGTATCCTGAGGAGTCAGTATACATGCTTTACCCTACGTTTGGACCTAATGTAAATAAACTCAATGGCAAAGAAGTCCTGCTAACGGGCTATATATTACCGATCGATGTGGAATCAAACTTATACGCACTTTCGGCTTTTCCATTCAGCGCCTGTTTCTTCTGCGGCGGTGCCGGCCCGGAATCTGTGGTTGGCTTGAAATTCAAGAAAAACGGGCGTAAGTTCAAAACCGACGAACGCCATACATTGCGCGGAATGATGAAACTCAATGCCGACAATATTTACGAATTGAATTATAATATCGAAGGCGCAGAAATCGCAGAAGAGTAATACCGCTACTGACTTATCACTTTTATAAATATATCTACGTTTCGACCTTTATCGTCACTACAGGATATTTTTACCTTACCCATAGGCAGCTTCACAAACAAAGCTGTCTGTGGGTTTGCTTTTTGCAATAATTGGTCATTTATATACCAATACACTTCTTTTACATCATTCCCTGCCTGACATGCCAATTGCAGTTGCTGCCCTTCCAAAAAGTACTCACTGCCATCATTAGGACTGGTAATCACGGGCGCTCCTACTTCAAATACGCGCGTACAGGCAGGATTATGCGGTGGAATGCGTTGGTAGGGAATACGATTTGATTCATTGTACGCAATGAGTTCAGGGGCCATATTAGGATATAACTTCCGCACATAACCGGTGTCGGGAAGGCACTGCGTACAGTATGTTATTTGGGAGGCTTTATCCGTCAATACCCATTTCAAATGTTGACATCTGCGCGTGGGCGATATCCCCATAATGGCATAATCCAACACTTGATGCTCACAAAAATCACTTGGCAGATCTCCGCTTTCAGCGCACACTTTTCGGCGGGTAATGTCGGCCGTCGGTTTGAACCAGCCCGTAGGGGAATTATAATCAATGGCATTAAAAACGTCAAACAACAATGGCGTAGCGATATTAGCTCCATTGAGTTCCGGTACCCCCATTCCTGAAAAATTACCCACCCAAACGCCAACGGTATAACGACGATTATAGCCGATGCTCCAAGCGTCTTTTTTACCGTAAGAAGTACCCGTTTTCCAAGCAATACGGGGCAAATGATAGGTATTATCAAAATTATTAGGCAAGTCCGGCCGTGTAATTTGGGTTAGGATATTGTTGATCATATACGCTGATTCGGGCGAGATCAGCAATTCTCCTTTTGATTTTTCAGCTTTAAACTGTTCAGTATCTGTAATCCTGAACGAAGAATTTGCCGATTTGTAATCGGCGGTATAACGCAGTCCCTGCCATCGCCCTTCATTGGCAAATGACGAAAAAAGACGCGTCAGTTCTTCCAACGTTACTCCGCAACCGCCTAAGATCATAGATAACCCCAAGTCTTTGGATTGCTTTTTAACCGTTTGAAAATCAGCCTTTGTCAGGTAATTTATCAGAACGCTTGGGGTCAGTTCTTTTAACACTTTAACGGCAGGAATATTGAGAGAATTGGCCAAAGCAAATTCAAGGGTTACTTTTCCATTAAAGTGACGATCAAAATTTTCAGGCTCAAATCCACCGAAATTGGTTGGCACATCATTAATGGCCGATTTTGGCGTGAGTAGTCCTTTATCAAAAGCAATGGCGTAAAGCAGCGGCTTTAAGGTACTGCCGGGCGAACGTATTGCTTTAATGCCATCCACCTGACCGCCATCATACGGATTGTTAAAATCTGCCGAGCCCACGTAGGTTTCTACCTGCATGGTTTCGTTGTTCACCACAATGACCGCAGCATTGTGAATGTTCATGCTTTGCAGTCGATTGACATAATTGCGGGTCATTTGCTCTACCTGTGCCTGTCGGGTCGGCAGAATTGCCGTTCGTATGATCGGCGCATTCTTATACTCTTTTTTCAGACGAAACGATAAATGAGGGGCCAACTTTGGCGCTTCGCGGCGATAGGCATTCAACGGTTCATCAATGGCGTCTTCAATGACTTGTTTATCAAACAATGCTGCCTGTTCAAATCGTTTGAGCCATTTGTTACGTTCCTGAACGATATACGCATTTTTCCGACCCAAACGCAAACTCGAAGGACGGTTGGGAATAATGGTCAACGTAGTGATTTCGGCCAAACTCAGCAACTGCGGCAGTTTCCCAAAATACAGCAACGACGCCGATTTCATCCCTTCAATATTGCTGCCGTAAGGAATCAGGTTAAGATACAGTTGCAGTATCTCGTCTTTAGAATAATGCAACTCCAATTGCATTGCCCTGAACAATTCGATGCCTTTGCTCAAGTAGGTACGTTTGCGAGGCTCCAATAAACGCACCACCTGCATCGTAATGGTAGAAGCCCCCGAACTCCGCCGCCCGGTTAGTATATTTTTCACAAAAGCTCTGCCTAAAGCAAACGGATTAAAACCCGGGTGATAATAAAAATAACGATCTTCTTTTTGAAGAATGGTTTGCCGAAGTAACGGCGTAATTTCATCCGGTTCCGTATAAAGCCGCCATTTGTCATCATCATTCAGAAAAGCATGAAGAATCGTACCGTCTGACGCTGTAATAAGGGTTGAATAACGTGGGTTAACCTTAAAAGGAAGTGCCAGATCCAAGGTTATGAAAACAAGAAAAGGACTTATCAAAAGCCAAAAGCGCGCAGAATGAAGCCATTTTTTTAAGATGATCAATGATTTTCGGCTCCATTCTTCCATAAACGTACTTTTTTCAGCAGGGTTATATCAACAATAAGATCACACCTCTTCCAACAACGTTCGGAAGGATACGTATCTGTTTAGAAAACGCACATGATGTTTATCCTGAAATACTTTAGCGTGCAGTTGGTCGTACGTAAAATAATCCTCCATGGTCCGGAAATAATATTGACAGGAGAAGGTTGTGCCTTCGTTGTCTATTTCGGTCAACAGCCTTAATACCTTATTTCCCATTAGCAAACCCGTCGCCATGATCTCAGGAATATGCACATTTTTCATCCATTGCAGCCATTCCAATTCTATGGTCTTATCTATGTTTACCGTAACGCTGTGCAGAATCATATTCGTCTCTTTTTTGTTTTCCAATTAGCGCAATATTTAAAAAAATGGCCGATTTTCCGTCACAACAAAAAAATAATCTTGGATTCTTTGGCGTTTCAAAGGAAAATAGTAGCTTTATCAACTGCTCAGGCAGTCTAAAGCGTCCCTCCAATTTCACGACCGGTCCAATGGACTACAAGGCACTAAGAGAATTGGTCAGACAGGGTGAAGGTAAGTATTTAGAGTTCAAACTCAAGACCAACCACCCCGAAAAAATCGTCCGAGAAGTAGTGGCTTTTGCCAACACTGACGGCGGACGTCTCCTCATCGGTATCGGCGATGACCGCAGCATCAAGGGCCTCAAATACGTAGACGAGGACGAATACCTGCTGACGCGCGCCATCGAAAAATACTGCTCTCCCGGTATCGAATATTCCATTGACCGCATTCCGATCAGCGACGAGCGCGATGTGCTTGTGTTTACGATTTACCCCAGCAAAGGCCGCCCGCATTATGTATTGCAGGAAGCTGATAATCAACGCGTGAACACTACGTTTGTTCGAAAAAAATACGTTCCTCAGAAAAACAGTACCATTGTACGCAAGACGTACGTGCGCGTTGCTGATAAATCCATTCAGGCAAGTTGGGAAATGAGGGAAATCTTACGCAGGAAAAGCGACGACCGGAATGTTCAATTCAGGTACGGAGAAAAAGAGCGCAAACTCATGCAGCATTTAGATCAGCACCAAAGCGTAACGGTCGATACCTTTGCTTCTATTGCTGATATTCCCCGTAACATGGCCTCTAAAACCCTCGTTCTGTTGGTACTGGCCAATGTGCTCGAAGTACATCCGGACGAAATGGTTGACCATTTTACGATTGCCAACTTCTGATAAACTAAAATCCATCATCCTCAGCAAGGATGATGGATCATATACTACCTAAACCTCTACCATTATATTTTTCTCTGAAATATTCCAGAATCAAAATACCTGGTCATACTTCTAATAACTTAGGTAATCCCAAATTTGTTCCGTAATCGCAAAAAACGCCTGCTTTTACCTTAAAAATATTCTCCGACAGGCTTTAGAATAAATCTTACAGTTCATGCCAATTGCTATGCTATTTTGCTTCTGCGGTACCCGTAGCCGAAATAAATCAGTAGTCCGGCGGCCATCCAGGCAAAAAAGACAAACCAGGAATTAATGGGAATTTCAATCATTAAGTAACTGCAACAAAGCACTCCCAAGACGGGAATCAAAGACCATTTTCTCAGAAAGCTGAATACTGAAAATCCAAACGAAAGGAATACAAAGATCAAAAACAGGTATTCCTGATGTTGTTCATTGCCAAAATGCGAGAAAGCGCCACTGATTCTTTCGCGCGAGAAAAAGGCAAAAACAATCCATAAAACAGGAACAATGAATTGACCGTTGATATAGGGCAAGCTAAATGACTTTTTAACAGTATTATTTTCCCGCGGTAACACCAATACTCCGCCGCACACCAACACAAACGCAAACAGCGTACCGATACTTGTCAGGTCCGTAACCAAAGAAGCATCCATGAACAGCGCGGGAATCGCCACCAAAACGCCCGTCATAATAGTCGCAAAGGAAGGAGTGCTGTATTTGGGGTGAATTTTACTGAACGCTTTTGGCAATAATCCATCGCGGCTCATGCTCATCCAAATACGAGGTTGGCCAATCTGAAAGACCAACAATACACTCGTAGCTGCCACCACTGCACTGATCGAAATAAAGTAGCCAACCTTGGGCTGCCCGATTTTGTCAAACACATACGCTAACGGATCGGCCACTCCCTGAAATTCGGAATAATTGACCATGCCTGTGATAACCAAGGCAATTACTATATAAATTATGGTACAAATAATCAAAGAATAGATCATTCCTTTGGGCAGATCACGCTGTGGATTGGCGCACTCTTCGGCCGTCGTTGAGATAGCATCAAAACCGATATAAGCAAAAAATACCGCTGATACCCCTTTTAATACACCACTGAACTCATTCGGAAAGAATGGCGTCCAATTGTCGGTATTGATAAAAAATACGCCAACTACCACTACCACAAGCAATACGATCAGTTTCAATCCAACCATTGCATTGGCGCTTTTCTTACTTTCCTGAATGCCAATATAAGCCAGAATCGTTACCAAAATCACAATAATAAAAGCGGGCAGATTGAAAATCAGCCTTGTATCTCCCAACATAGGCGCTGCAGTCCAGGCAAGGCTTTCGAGCGGTTTGCCGGCGGCCTGAGCAGCTTCATACAACTTAAAGGCCGTGGTTGTATCGGTGACCATCCAGCGCGGCAAAATGATTCCTACACCCTGTAAGATATTATCGAAATAACTGCTCCAGGAAATTGCTACCACGATGTTGCCAATGGCATATTCCAAAATCAGCGCCCAACCGATAATCCATGCTACCACTTCTCCAAACGTAACATACGAATAGGTATACGCACTTCCGGATACGGGCACACGGGAAGCGAACTCAGCATAGCAGAGGGCGGTAAATCCGCACGTAATTGCTGTAATGATAAATAGAAAAATAACGCCCGGACCACCATCATACGCGGCGGCACCTATCGTAGAAAAAATCCCTGCTCCAATCACCGCCGCAATTCCCATTGATACCAAATCGCGAACTCCAAGAATTTTTGCCATTCCCCCGTTGGCGTGGCTTTCGGCTTCGGCATTTTTCAGAATTTGCTCTAATGATTTTTTTCGAAAAAGGGAGTTGTTCATTGGAAGTGTTGTTTAGGGTTTAGCTTACTATTAATGTGGGTAAAAATAGGAATTATTACGAGAAATTTCTGCAAAAACTGATTTTATGGGGTAAATACAGCCATTTCCCTTTAAAGGAGAATTAGTATAAAAACGCGATAATTAAGGCTTAAGGCACCACTCTTATCACTGCTTTCCTGCTGACGAAACGCCATTTTTTAATGACATTTCGGGTATATTTAAACAACACTATATAAACCTCTACCCCTCGCTTATTGCCCACAGTAACGGCTAAACAAGTCTTTACTTTAGCTAAAATCGCGTTTTTAACAAAAACAATAAGTCAGCAAATCATTCGTTTGGGTTGGATAGTTGCAAGAAAGATAGTAAGATTGGTAAAAAAATAGAACAAAAGTACCGTTCAACCTCATTTATGAAACATTTTCTTTGGATAGCCATTATCCTTATCTCCGCCACATCATACGCCCAAGACGTTGCTTTCAAAAAGATCATTGAAAATCAAAAAGTTGATCCTACACTTGCTACCTTAACGGATGCCGAACAAAATGAGTCCGGAGTGTTGCTTAAGAACCAACTTTTTATTGAATATACCTTTGATTCGCTGGGTCAATTTGCCTGTATTCAGGGAATTTATAAGCGAATTCGGATCAATGATTCCAAAGCCATTGAAATGTACAATAAAATTGTGCTTCCCGTCCCCAACACAAACGATCTTCTATACTTAAAAGCCCGAAGTATCAGCAAAAACGGTACGATAAAAGAAGTAGGTTTGGAAGCTGTTAAGGAATTGGAAGAACAGGGTAGAGTGTATAAAATTTTGGCAGTTGAAGGCCTTGAAACGGGAGGAGAATTGGAATATATCAGTTTGTTCAGACGCAACAGCACGCTTTTTGGCTCCGAAATCCTGCAAAGCGATATTCCTGTTCGTAATTCTGAACTGAAAATAATCACTCCGGCTTACCTCCAATTCGAAGCTAAAGTTTATAACGCTCCTGCTTCTATTCAGATAGACACACTAAATGAGAAACGAACCATAACGGTTTTGACTAAAGATTTGAAGCCGATCCATGAAGAGAAATATGCCAATATAAAAGCGAATCTGGTACGGGCTGATTATAAATTATCGTACAACCTCAGCCGTGGCGAAGACCGATTGTACACTTGGCAAAGTGCCGCCGAAACCTTTTACGATTATTTAAGAACCGGTCTGGAAGAATCTAAAAAAGACGTAAATGCTTTATTGGTCAAAGAAAAGATCAAAGGACTTTTGCCTGAATTGGCCATTAAAAAATTTGAGAATTACGCCAAAACAAACATTGCGGTCAAAGAAGAGGAAGACGCCGAAACCGCTTCGGAAATCCTGAAAAAGCAATATGCCTCCAAAGCCGGCATGATGCGCCTGTACATTACGGCATTGGAGTCGCTCAATATTCCGTACGAAATTGTCGTTGGAACCAGCCGTTCCAGTGCGGTTTTTGACAAAGAATTTGATTCATGGAGCTTTCTGGACGAATATTTACTTTACTTCCCAACAACCAAGAAATTTCTTGATCCTGCCAGTCCTATTCTTCGCTATGGCATGATCGACCAATTTATGGAAGGGAATTATGCTCTTTTCGTTAAGAAGAAGAAAGCAGGTACAGAAACCATTCCGGAAGGTGAGATTCGGCTTATTCCTTTCTCAACCATTGCCGACAATCACGATGACTTGGCCATGGAAGTCTCTTTTTCTCCGGCTATGGATCAAATACAAGGTAAGGTCACACGTCAAATGACGGGGCATCAGGCTGCGCAGTTACGCCCTTATTATCATTTCGTTAAAGCAGAAGAGGAACGCAAAGGGCTTACCAACGAAGTCATTAAGTCGACGCTTAAGCCAGATGTAACGTACACGAACGTTCTGGTCAAAAACACCAATCTCAACAGCGACGACGTATTTAAGCCGTTCATTTTAACTGCCGATATTGTGTTGAAAAGCGTCGTGGAGCGTGCGGGTAAAAAGTACCTGTTTAAAGTTGGAGAGTTGATCGGGCCACAGGTTGAAATGTACAATGAAGGAGCCCGTCAGTTCGGGATTGATATGGGCAATGCTCACTCTTATAAGCGTGTCATTAAAATTCATATTCCTGTAGGTTATAAAGTGAGTGGACTGGAGAGTCTGAAACGCAGTATCACAGATGGAAAAACAGATTCTATTTTAGGCTTCGTCTCGGATTATAAATTGGAAGGAAGCTTATTGACCGTTACAATTGATGAGTATTATAAACAGGTTTTGCAACCCATCAATACCTACGATTCTTTCCAAAAGATCATTAATGCCGCAGCAGACTTCAACAAAGTGACACTGTTGTTAGAGAAAAGCTAAAAGAATCGTCAGGAATCTATAACTTTGTTTTCAAATTGACGTACAGCATTGTGTGTGATTTTTGGGCCTAAACATTGTTCACTTCTACCCAACTTAAAATGAATTTGAAATCTTTCGTTTTTTTGCTTATTTCAGCTTCTGTATTTGTTGGCTGCGCTTCTTCCAAGCCCGTACGTCCCACTACTACAGATGCTTACAGCAATTATGACGAAGATCTGTCAGCAGTACGACCCAAGTACAAGGAGTTAACGCCCGCTGAAGCCGCCAAAAAGCCTGAAGTAAAACGGGTATTGTCTGATCAACCATTGCACGTAAATAGAAGATTGGATGCCGCGGTAGATACCATCGCTTCCAAAAATCGCGCTATTCGTTTTGCGTCGGGGTACCGCATTCAAATCTATGTCGGCAACATTAGAAAAGACGCTGACGATGCCCGTTTGTTTTCGTATCAAACCTTTCCGGAGTTGAATCCCTATTTGGTATATAATCAACCCACCTACCGCGTCAGGATCGGTGATTTTATGACTCGTCTGGAAGCCGAACGCTATCTTCAACAAGTACGCAGTCGATACGAAAGTGCGGTCATTTTGCCCGAAAAAATCGATTTAAAGAAGAGCCTATTGGTAAAATAGCCTCGTTAGTTTTTAGTAGTTTAACAGTTATATATGAGAAAACGCGCACTGATTACAGGGATTACGGGCCAAGATGGTGCTTATCTGGCCGAATTTTTATTAAAAAAAGGATATGAAGTGCACGGCATCAAGCGCCGCAGTTCTTTATTCAATACCCAGCGGATCGATCACCTGTATTCTGATCCTCACGAAACTGACGTCCGTCTTTTTCTTCACTATGGTGACCTTTCCGATTCTACCAACATTATTCGTTTGATCCAGGAAATTCAACCCGGCGAAATTTATAACCTCGGCGCTCAATCGCACGTACGGGTCAGCTTTGAAGAACCGGAATACACTGCTCAAGTAGATGGACTGGGCACAATGCGTATCCTGGAAGCCGTTCGTTTGCTGGGAATGACGCAAAAAACACGGATTTATCAGGCATCTACTTCCGAATTATACGGTTTGGTACAAGCGGTTCCACAATCTGAAACTACTCCTTTTTACCCCCGTTCTCCGTACGCGGTTGCTAAATTATACGGCTATTGGATTACGGTCAATTACCGCGAAGCGTATAATATGTACGCCGTTAACGGTATATTGTTCAATCATGAATCGCCTCTGCGCGGTGAAACATTTGTTACCCGCAAAATTACCCGAGCCGTTGCCCGGATTGCATTAGGCTTACAGGAAAAGGTCTTTTTGGGCAATTTGGACGCGCAACGCGATTGGGGCCATGCCAAAGACTACATAGAAGCCATGTGGCTTATGCTGCAACAGGATACCCCTGAAGACTTTGTTATCGCTACGGGCGTTACAACGCGCATTCGCGATTTTGTACGCATGGCCTTTGAAGAAGTAGGTATCGAACTCGAATTTACAGGAGAAGGCGTTGAAGAAAAAGCAATTGTTTCAAAATGCAATAACGATGATTATCAACTGCCGATCGGCAAAGAAGTCGTTGGCATTGATCCACGTTATTTCCGCCCTACCGAAGTGGAATTGCTGATCGGCGACCCTACCAAGGCCAATACCAAATTAGGTTGGATCCCTAAATATGATTTGCCTGCGCTGGTAAAAGAAATGATCGAATCAGACTTGGATATATTCAAACGCGACCAAATTTTGGAGCGTGAAGGGCACCGTCCGCTGAATTATTACGAATAGACATTTTCTTCCCCTTTGTCAATAAATGTTAGATTATTGACAAAGGGGATTTTATTTACCCTCTCTGCCGCGCCGCTTCATAGATGACCATCCCGGCTGCTACCGATACATTCAGCGAAGCTACTTTGCCTTTCATCGGAATTTTGATAGCCATATTGGCACGACGAATGAGTTCAGGCGCTACTCCATCTTCTTCCGACCCCATGATAATAGCCGTAGGTGTTGTAAAATCAACATTGGTCAAAATTTGAGCCGCTTTTTCGGTACAAACAATTACCTGCACGCCACTGTCCTGTAAATACTGCACTGTATCTACTAAGTTATTTTCCCGGCAAACAGGTATATGACTCAACGCTCCCGAAGAAGTTTTGAGCGCATCGCTGTTGATTTGAGCCGCCCCGCGCATGGGTACAACAATGGCGTGTACGCCCATACACTCTGCCGACCGGGCAATGGCTCCAAAATTGCGTACATCCGTAATCCGATCAAGCATCAGTAACAGTGGCACTTCGCCTTTTTCGAAAATTCCCGCCAGCACATTATGCAACGACACGTAACGAATCGCCGACATAAAGGCAATAACTCCCTGATGGTTTTTACGGGTAATCTGGTTCAGTTTTTCCATCGGAACGCGCTGAACGGGAATATCACGTTCGATGGCCATTTGCAGAATTTCCGCAAAACTTTGCTCCCGAAAAACAATTATTTTGTCAATTTCCTGTCCTGCTTTCAGTGCTTCTATGACGGGTTGAGTCCCGAAAGCCAGTTCTTTTTCCCGCGTTTTATCAACGGGCTTAGTAGTATGAATTGTCCGTTTTTTAGGATATTCGCTTCTTTCAAATGCCATGTTATTCTATTTTTTTGCAATGACCATCGCCATTCCGGGAATGGTAAAATACCGGATCGTTTTGTATATTTTTAACCCTGCGGCCCGTTGCCACGCCTGAATCTCCTGCACAGTCCAATTTCCTGATGTGCTGGTCAATCCAAAAAACAAGCTGCTTGAGCTACCCACCAATTCGGGTTTATTATTTAACGCAGGCCGAATAAATTCATTGACGATAAAAACTCCGTCTTTTCGCAAGCTTCGGGCTATCCTTACCGTTAATTCCTGATTTTGTGACTCCGTAAAATGATGCGCTACGTTGGATAAAAGTACAGCATCGTATTGATTCTCACCTAAATCATCTGTTAATGCATTCCCTGCCTGATAGCTTATTTGGCTAAGAACATCAGAAGGTAATGACGACTTTCCAATGGCTTCGGGCAGATCCAGAATAGTTGCTTTAAGGTTGGGGAGTTTCCGACAAAGCGCCGCCGCATATTGTCCGTTGGCACCACCAATGTCCAACAAACGAGTTGCTTTTTTAGAGATAGGTACTCTTTTTTCAAATTCTCTTACTTCCGACTTAGCTACCGATTGCATGGCGTCCTGATACAGTTGCCATTGCTTTTCATCAAACACCTCATGCGACTCCATTCCTTTTCCGCTTCGGAGGTATTGCCCTAAGTTACTCACCCAGTCCCACGCAACCCGATTATTATAAACGGCAATCGCATGTACTGAGTGCGGACTTTCCGACACGATCCATTTCTGAGCCATTGCTGTCAGTCGAAATTGAGCATCTTCAAAGACCAAATACTCCATTGATACCAACAGCGTTAATAATTGCGCCGTAGGTCTTAGATGTAAACTACACGCTTCTGCAATGGTTTCAGCTGTATTTTTTCCCTGATGGATTGCATCAAATACTCCTGCGTCAGCAGCTTCCATTACTGCCTTAGCCATGATGAAATACATCTGCACGTGCAACAGCGGAATGGGCACCTGATTGGTTTTCAGTGCTAACCATTCCAACGGATTTTCAGGAGCGACGCGAAGTTGCATTGATTTAAGCTTCTCTTAGAAAGTCACTTTTGAGAAGTTTATGTTTTGGTAGCAAAAAACCCGCCTGAAATTGTTCAGACGGGTTTATGCCAAGTTTCTTCTGTAAAAATGCTTATGCTTCGGCTACTTCAGGCAATTCAATATGAACGAATGACTTGTTGTCACGTCCACGAGAGAATTTCACTGTACCATTTGCCAATGCAAACAACGTATAGTCACGGCCAACACCTACGTTACGGCCCGGATGGTATTTAGTGCCACGCTGACGCACGATAATGTTACCGGCTGTAGCAGGCTGGCCGCCGTAGATTTTAACGCCAAGGCGCTTACTTTCCGATTCACGGCCGTTTTTAGAACTACCTACACCTTTCTTGTGTGCCATTTCTTTGGGTATTTAAAGATTTTAAAATGCGATTTGTTAGGAAATTAGCCGACGATTGCGTCAATTTTAACTTTTGTCAATGATTGACGGTGTCCGTTTTTCTTCACGTAGCCTTTGCGACGTTTTTTCTTGAAAACGATCACTTTCTCACCTTTAAGGTGTTCAACGATAGTGGCTTTTACGGTGGCACCGGTTACCGTCGGTGCGCCAATGCTGATGGTTCCTTCGTTGTCCACCAACAATACTTTTTCAAATACGAGCGCAGCGTCCACATCACCTTCCAAACGATTGGTAAAGATTTGTTGGCCCTCTTCAACTTTAAATTGCTGTCCCGCGATTTCTACGATTGCGTACATGATTATTTCGATTAAAACAGTTTTTTCCAAAAATGGAGTGCAAAAATAGCGGTTTTGAAAAAAATTACCAAGCTATTTAAAAAAAATATCCACCCAAAGCCTTCATTTTAGCCACTTTAATCCAAAATCTGACACACAGGACAGTAATAGGTGGTTCTACCGCCTACCTCCATTTGAGCGATTTCGGTTCCACAGCGCGGGCAATGTTTGTGTCCGGTGGGTTCTTCATAGGGAGAAATGTCCCATTCTCGGGCGTGAATCAGAAAATGAGTGGGAAAACGGCCGTAGTTAGCTTCATGCTCAATGGCGGTTCCCAATACATAACGCGTTGCGTTAAAAATACGCTCTATTTCTGCATCGGTAAGTTTGTGGCCTAATTTTTCAGGGTGAATTTGGGCTTGAAACAGAACATCATCCACAATCCAATTCCCAATTCCGGCCAGAGTGCTTTGGTCTAACAAAACAGGCTTGATAAAACTTTTGCGTTTACGGATGTTCTTCGTTAATTCTTCCAAACTTATATCAAGCGCATCCGGAGCGATTTCTTTCTTTTTGAGATAACTGTCTATGCTTTCAATAAGCCCGATACGCTCAAACTTGCGGGGGCAAATAAAGCCTAAATTGAAACCTGACCTAAAAACAAACACGATGCGCGCATGGCGAGGGCGGTCGAGCGAAGAATGATAATATTCCAAATCGCCCGTCATGCCAAAGTGCATATGGACCGTTGTGCCGCCGTTTGTGTGGATAAATAGGTTCTTACCAACACGCTTGGTACTGACAAATGTCTGACCAATAAGTATTTCGGTCAAGGTAGCGTAGTCGGTGGTGAGGAGTTTACGGTCTTCCACTTCAATCGCTTCGATAGGTTGATGGAGTGAAGTAGCCTCAAAGTAGCGTCGATAGGTTTCAACTTCGGGAAGTTCCGGCATGGCGCAGAGGAAAATTTAAGTTGTTGTAGATATACAACTCAAATTCCCGCCATTTTGATCAATACATCTAACTCTTTTTCATCAAGCGTCTCTTTTTCGCTTTTATCATACACTGAAAGAAGATACAATACATCATTCACAATTTTAACACAGGTAATAACCCGAGCGCCGCCTGACTTTCCTTGATTTTTGGAAGCAATACTCATTCGAACCTTATAACAGTTTTTGCCAAGCGGTGAGCCCTGAAATGGGTCTTGTTCAAGCGATTCTACCAATGTTTCAAAGTCATTGATAATAGACCGGTATTTTTTAGAGAGTTGTCTGATTTCCTTTTTACATTTTTCAGAGATGATAATATTCATGCCTGTTCTTCTTTAAGTTCCCTTAAAAATTCTCTGGCAGATTGAAGCTTTTTTTTCCCTTGCTGATGCTCTTCCACTTCTTCCAATGAAGATTTTAGTCCTTCCACCCATTCCAATTGCTCAGGAGTCGGCACAAATTCTTTTACGGTTTTTGTTTTTTCAATTTTCACAAAACTAAATGCTTTGATCACCTTGATAAAAAAGGTGTATTCTCGGTCGGGGACGCTTAACGTGATTTGTTTCATGATAAACTGTTTTAATGTTATAAACTTCCCAAGCTATATTATTCGATCACCTTAGGCACTCTGAAATATGTGCCATCCTGTGAAGGCGCATTGTATAATCCCTGTTCGCGCGGCAAGTGATTTCCGACCACATCTTCACGCATCACATTAATTTCGGAAGAAATGTGCGTCAACGGTGCTACGTTGTCGGTATCAAGTTCGTTGAGTTGTTCCATCCAAGAAAGAACATTTTCCAAGCTTTGAAGCAATGGTGCTTCTTCTTCGGGTGCGATTTCCAAACGCGCCAGGTTTGCAATCTTATGGAGGGTGGCTTTGTCGATCTGCATTGCTTATTTTTTTACAAAATTAGGACTTTATCCACACTTTGGGTAGATAAGTACTAATTTCAGTTGAAAACTGCCCCTTTTTCTTTCTATTTTTTATAGTATTGCGACAGGGGTATCTTACACAAGCAAAGAGTAGTTTATGTCCATTTGCCGCGTGGGTATTACGTTGTTTATCGTATTTTTGTAAATACCCGGCAACTATTTTCGTTTTCAGGTTATCGTTACAAAAAAACTTGGAAAGTTTAAACCCACCACCTCAACAAACGACTTTTTCATGAACATTTTACACGATAAAAATCTCGGTACCAAACAAAAAGCTCTGCGCGTCAATTTAGATCGGCGTATTTATGGCTCTTTCGCAGAAATCGGTGCGGGGCAGGATACAGCTGCCAATTTTTTTAAAGCGGGCGGCGCGTCGGGAACCATCGCAAAAACCATGTCGGCGTATGACATGAAATTCAGTGATGAAATTTATGGCCCTGAACCCAGTGGGCGCTACGTGGTTGAGTCGCGGTTGATGAAAATGATTCAACATGAATACGACCTTGTAGAGCAACGATTGGCCGAAAAACGCGGTGCCGACAGTCTATTTTTTGCCTTTGCCAACACGGTCGTAGCGCTCAATTATCAAAAAAGCAACGAAGGCCACGGTTGGCTTGGTTTGCGGTTTCAACTTACTCCGCGCGCGCCTTACAATGATGTGGTTATTCACATCAAAATGCTTGATAATGACAGCATTCTGCAACAACAGGCGCTGGGGATTATTGGGGTTAATCTGATTTATGGTTGTTTCTTTTACTACAGATCCCCTGAAATACTTTTGGCTTCCCTGATGGACGATCTCAGTCCTGACCGTATTCAAATTGACATGATTCGGCTTCAAGGCCCCGATTTTGCCAATGTTGATAATCGGTTGATGAGCCTTTATCTCGTTAAATATGGCTTTGCAGAAATAGCTATGTTCGGTCCCGATGGGCACGTTTTACAACCTTCGGAAGCACTATATAAAAAGAATATTCTCCTTCTGCGCGGTCGTTTACGGCCAATTACGAATGTCCATGTCGATATGCTTCGCAACGGTCTGAAGCAATTCAAGGCTGAGCCTGATGTCGATGAGAAAAAAGTGGTCATGGTGGCCGAGCTTACGCTGCAAAATTTACGGGGCGGTGATCAGGACATTAACGAAAAAGACTTTCTTGACCGCGTCGATATTTTGATTTCATTAGGACAAACCGTAATGATCTCAAATTATCATGAATACCATCGTTTGGTAGCTTTTCTGGCAAAAACCACTCGACTGAAAATTGGCTTGGTGTTGGGTATTCCCAACCTTGAATACATCTTCGAAGAGAGCTATTACCAAAATCTTCCCGGCGGCATTTTAGAATCTTTTTCAACATTGTTCAGCCGAAATGTAAAGCTATTCGTATATCCTACGTTTAAAGATGGAAAGATATGCACTTGTCAGAACTTTGTGTTACCCGCTAACCTGCAACCGCTTTTTAACTTTTTGCTTTGCAATGATAAAATAGAAGATATTCGTGATTATAACGAAGACAATCTTCGAATATCAACCGATCGGGTG
The DNA here is from genome assembly GCF_965279615.1 of Runella sp. NCBI lineage: Bacteria > Pseudomonadati > Bacteroidota > Cytophagia > Cytophagales > Spirosomataceae > Runella > Runella sp. The sequence goes on from NZ_OZ257252.1 coordinate 4,283,672, forward strand.
CTGGAGTTGATCAAACGCGGCGAGCCGGGCTGGGAAGACAAAGTTCCGGTAGAAGTTGCTCAAATGATCAAAGACAAGTGTTTGTTTGGATTCCCCTGCGTAGTATTTGAACCTAAACAGGCGGCTCGCATCCATCAGGCTGTGGGGAATTTATAAGAGATTGTCTTAACTTTGCGGGTCAATTGGAAGAGGTATGTATCAGAAATTCATTATTAGTTGTTTTGTAGTGACTCTGGCGAGTCTGGGATTGTGGTTTGGGAATGTAAATGTTGGCCAATTTTCTTACGGACAAAACGTATTACACACAGAGATTACCGGTAAAGATACGCTTAAGCCTAAAGTCATTGGCTTACAGCGCGATACTACTTTTCGTCCCGATACGGTCGTTGTACCGGAAGTTCGAATAAGTGATCTTTCCTACTTATCTGTTTGTCCGGGAAGCCCTGTTCTTATTCCATTTACGACTCAAGGTGCCTTTAAAGAAGATAATAAATTCATTGTTCAGATCTCGAATGCTTCCGGCAAATTCGTCAATCTTTCGGAGGCTGTGAAAGAAGGTCCCGTTGCCGTAACCTTACCGGCCAATCGTTCGGGCAGTGTATTGGTTCGAGTAATATCCACCAGTCCGGAAGTGATCGGCAAATCGACAAGGCTCACCATTTTGCCGTTACCTCATGCCCGTATGGAGCTGATTGACGGCAGTACAAATACCAAAATTGGTCCGGGACAAATGGCCTCTTATCGCGTTATGCTGACAGGCGCTGCTCCTTGGTCATTTACCGTTTCTGACGGAACGACTGTTACCAATACATTGGTCAATCCTTTTACGGCTCAGGTAGCGCCAAGCCAAACGAGTTCATTTAAAGTAACAAGTGTCAATAATACCTGCGGAAGCGGCACGACTTCGGGAGAAGTAGTGGTTCAGGTAAGTCAGGATACCTTACCGGTCATTGCCCTCAAGGCCATTCCCCGCGTTGGTTTTCGGCTTTGTACCGCCACTCCTTTCCAGATCAATTTCAGCGCAACGGGAAAATACGAAGCAGGGAATGGATTCATCGTTCAATTGAGCGACAGTACGGGTCAGAATTTCAAAAATGTCTCTGAACTTATTCCTCAAAGTCCCATCATGGCCAAAACGCCTTCGGGGTTAGTGCCGGGGATTTACAAATTGCGCGTCGTTTCTACCTTTCCCACCATCATGAGTGATACGGTCGACGTGGCCATTTCGGCGCCTGCCAAGACCGTTTTACGTCGCGATACCCTTCAAATTGCTGAGGGAGAATCCACCAACATAACCTTGGATTTTAGCGGCGGTGGGCCGTGGTTTGTCTTGCTTTCCGATGGTACTTATCAAAATGACATCCGCACAACGCCTTATTCCGTAAAAGTTTCTCCTCTCAACCCAACTACCTATACCATCAGCTCATCCGGCGGATTTTGCGGCGTAGGTGATATGTCGGGAAGTGCTTTTGTCAACGTAAAAATACCGCCTCCAACCATTGCAACAGGCAGTTTAGCCGATAAAATCATTTGTTCAGGCACCGAAATTACCGTTCCGTTCACTACCACCGGTCGTTTCAACAATGCCAATAAATTTTTGGTACAAATCAAAGATACCAGCGGGCGTTGGGTATACTTACCTACCATTGGCGGTACCAGTTCGCTCAGAGCCAAGATTTTACCGCCTTTCCTAAAAGATACACTCTCTACGCAACAGTTGCGCGTTATTTCTACCGATCCGCTTGTAGAAGGAACTCCCACAACCATTCAGGTAATGATGCCTAATGCTGCTCAAGCCTCGGTGACAGGCGTCGGTGTCATTCGTCCGGGCGGCTCTGCCCGTTTGCGTGTATCGTTCAAAAACGGCCTTCCGCCATGGTCATTTGTGCTTTCTGATGGCACCACGATTAATGGCACGTTCATTAACCCGTATCAAATTACGGTGAATCCCCGCACAACAACAGAATACAAAGTAGTAATGGTGAATAATACCTGCGGAACAGGTACGACCGATACTATTCCTGCGACTATTCGAGTAGAAACAAACTGAGAAAAGATAATTATAACTTTATTTCTTGCGATAATCACCGCGAGAAAATGTCTTTTCAATGAAGCAATACATCAGAATAAAGAAGTAGCGGCTGCCCATTTCTTTGATTTTAAGCTTTGATTCTCCGTACTTTCGGTTGGTCCAGCTATTGGGAACGATGGCAAATGAGTAGCCTCTTACAATCGTTTTGAGCGGCAACTCTACCGTTAAGTTGAAATGAGCGGAAAGAAAGGGTTTCAGTCCTTCCATTGTTTCTCTTTTATAAAGTTTAAAGGCGTTAGTTGTGTCGTTGTATTTCACGCCCATAAACACCCGAATGACGAAGTTAGCCATGCGGTTGATCACTTTCTTTACAGCGGGATAATCATATACTTTGCCTCCTTTACCCCAACGGGTTCCGAAAACAGCATCGTAATTCCCCTCCAGCATTTTCTTATAAAACTTCACCAAGTCTTCGGGGTCGTCTGATAGGTCAGCCATAAAAACCGCTACGCAATCGCCGGAGAAACGTTCCAAACCATAACGTACGGCATAGCCAAAACCATTAGGCCCTTTATTGGTTTCGTAAACCAGCGTTGGAATTTCTTTTGACAAATTTTCCAGAACTTCCAGTGTATTGTCTTTAGAGTTGTCGTTTGTCACCCAAATTTCGTGGGGAATGCCGTGTTTTGACAAAGTTGCATACAATGTTTGCAACGTTTGCGGTAAAGACTCCTGTTCGTTATATGCGGGGATGACAACGCTAAGCTTCATTTAGTGACGGAATGGCCGGAATACCGGTACGATTAGGGAATAATTAAACAATGACTGTAAAGACAAAATTGGTTTGTTTTGCTTTAATTTCCAATTTCTTCCAGTAGTCGGTCGTATTTCTGCACCGTTTTTTCAACGGTAGATTTGTATTGATGACCCAGCCACTGATCTACATCCATAAACATTTGGCGACGATTTCGAAGAAAATAAGCGTTAGTAACGGCATGAACATTACTTAATCCGCCACGATGCTTACGGTATTTTCCCATTACTTCGGGTAAATAACCGATTTTGCCACGCGCAGCCAACTGGATTACCAACGCCCAATCGCCCGCTGCAGCACGATGATGCCACGAAGCAAAATCTTCTGTCAGGAAAAAGTTGCGATACATCAGGCTCGCTGTACCAACAAACCAACGATCCTCCAATAGGTCTTCAATGCTCGAAACAGCCTTTTGATCTATGGCATTAAAGGAATGACTCGGTGAGTTATCTTCGTAAATGACCTCTAAATTGTGGTGAGAAATAGAAAAATCGGGGTGTTTTTCCAGAAAATCAACCTGTTTTTGAAGTTTAAGCGGGTCGGTCCAGTAATCATCCCCTTCACATAGTGCTACATATTCACCTTGGCAGGCTTTTAATAAAAAAAGAACGTTGTTACGTCCTCCAAATTCTTTCGGCTCTTTAGGTCCTAAATTTTGCGGATGAAGGTAGGCTCGAATTTTATCCGGAAAACGTTGGGCATATTCCTGAATAATGGCGGGGGCTGAATCAGTGGAACCATCATCTCCGATCACAATTTCAAAAGCAAAATCGGTCTGCTGCATCAGCGCACCGTCGAGCATTTGTGCAATGTATTTTTCGTGATTGTAGGTAGGAACACAAACGCTTACTTTCATCGGGAAGATTCTTTCAAACGGTGAGGCAACAAGGCAAAGAAGCTATATACCTGCAACATCCACTTGGGCAACACATAGTCACGAATGGTTTCTTTGGTGGTTTCTTTGTCGGGTTTTCCCAGATATAAGTATTTCAACGCCAAGCCGGTACGACGGAAATAACTTTTTTGATACTGGCGTGCATCCAACAACATACGATAATAACGCGCTATGTTTCGTCTCAGCAAGGCATCATAAGCATGGCCAAGTTCTTTGTTGATTCCTTCATACATCCGAATGCGATTGTACAAAAAACGCGCATCTTTATAATGATCTCTGAAACTGGCGCCTCCCCTATTTTTACGGTATACCGACATTACCCCCGGCACGTAGCCGATAGGGCCTTGTTTGGCCAAAATCACGTAACGCGGTATATCGCCACTGGTGGATTGCAAAAACCAGTCGGGATAATGCATTATTCCATTTTTGAACATGACGGCTGAAGTAGCCATAAACCATATCTCATCCTCACCCACTAAATCCTCTACGGTGATGACCGGTTTTTGATCGGGTGAATTCAGTACGTGTGATGAGCTGCCGTCTTCATAAGTAATCAACGCATTATGAAAGCAGGCCGAAAATTCGGGATGCGCTTCCATAAAATCAACTTGCTTTTGAAGCTTAGATGAATCCGTCCAATAATCGTCGCCGTCCATCGGAGCAATATAGGTTCCTTGGGCAAGTTTGAGCGTTTCTATCGTATTGAAAAGGCCGTTTTGGCCCAAGTTCCTTGGGTGCAAAACAGCCTTTACTTTGTTCGGATAATTATCTTGGTATGATTGGATTACTTCCTGCGCACCATCCGTTGAGCAGTCATCACCCACCAAAATCTCAAAATCGAAATTAGTTTGTTGGTCAAGAGCACTTTCAATGGCCTTGCCGATGAAATCCTTCTGGTTGTACGTAAGAATGACGACGCTTACTTTCATTATACTGCCGGGACTGGTGAAGCAAAAACAGTTTCCAATTGCTCAACTGTCGGAAAGTTGGGGGTTACCAATTCTGCTTCCGGTTTATAGATGTAAGCCATTGGGTAGCCTCTTTCAATAAAGGTAGGTTCGGCCAAATTGTTGAAACGTAACTGTACTGACCAACGGATATTACGCGTAATATTATTGCCCGACTGATGTACCAAAAAGGCGGAAAAAATCAACAAATCACCTACCTGAAACTCTGTCTGAATAAAATCTTCGTCTTTCAATTCAGCGGTAATTCCTCCCTGATATCCGGATGTACTTGAAGCCAACAATCCTGTTTTATGACTTCTCGGAATCACCTGCAAAGCGCCCAGATCAGCCCCGGCATCCACCAAAGGAAACCAAATAACGGTACTGTCCAACGAGCCTTGCCCTGTTCTCCAATCTTGGTGGGCATCAAGTTTCCAGTGTTTGCTGCCATCTTTTGATAGAAAGCGGCTGTTAAATTGCATCGCCGGACGCGCGCCGATAACAGGTTGCTCCAAGCCGACTTCTTTCAATAGATTGATAATTTCTTCACTGACCCCAAAACGGTGAAGTGAGAGGCTGTGTTGTACCGTAAGACCGGTATTGCGAAATGCGGTAAAGTCTTTCTCAAAAAACTCAAACATCGCACTTTCAAATTCATCACGATTGTTAATATCAACGACACGGCCCGTTACGTGCTTAATTTGAACAGCAAATATCTCACGTGCTTCGCGATAAATAGTTTCTACCACGCTTTTATCCAAAAAATTACGGAGGAGCAAAAAGCCGTCTTGGCGAAACTGCTCTGTTAATGTTGCCATTTTACTGATTTGTTTGGTTTAACACCCAATTCTAACACACGACCCCTTCTGAAAGAATGACATTGGTCAAAATCAAAAGGTTAAATTACAACAAACGTTCCAATTTTTTTAATCTTCCCAAACAGCATAGGCAAAGCCCGCTGCACCAAATCCGTTACCGTTGTATAACAAATACTTTTTACCGTTGTGTTGGTAACAATTGGCATAATCAATCATTTGGTAATCAAAGTCTTCCGGGTTATCAGATTTATGAATACCTACTAAATTATCTTTGCGTTCCCAATGCTCTCCATCTACTGACTCTGCGTATCCAAGGCGATAACTTTGGTTACGATCGGTACGATAGTCGCGGGTATGACGGTATGAATAGTACATTTTATAGATACCATCCTCTTTAAAAACGCTCGGGCGGCCTACAGCGTGTAAAAAATCGTCAAAATCTAAGGTAGGCACATCACTGATTTTCCAGTGGATACCGTCGGTAGACGTTGCCGATTGACCACGGTAATAAGGTTCCGGATACCCATGAATGTACTCGCATTTATGACCGGAAATGTACCACATGCGCCACGTACCGTCTTCTTCACGCATAACCGATGGCTGAGCGGCCCATAAAGGATTTTCAATGCTGCGGTCCATGATCGGGCCTCTGAACATTTTTGTAAACGTGATTCCTCCATCGTGACTAACAGAAAGTCCCATAGAAAGTCGATACGAATTCCAGGTACGGTTCCAACCGGTGTAATACAGCCAAATATCGCCGTTGGGCATATCTACAAACCACGCCGGCATGGCTCCTGTTTCATCATATTCACCGGGACCGCCAAGCTCTAATACAGGGCGGTCATGAATGTATAAAATCTTGGTAGGATCGTCGTAATCAACGTCAATGAACGTTGGACGTGAATACCCGCTATCATCACGCGAGGAAAAATAAACGCGTAAAAATTCGGGATGTTTATACGCAAAAGGCACCTGCGCGTGCGAACGACTGTGTGCCAACGAGCCGTCAGGTTTATAGATCAATCCTTTTTTTTGCCACATATCAACTCTTATTTGCTGACAGGATTTCAGGATTAACAGGAATCATACATCTTGTTAATCCTGAAATCCTGTCAAAACACTAATTACTTTTTTCAGCGCGAATACGCCAGTTATCTACAAAATCTTTCCCCGGAATAGGTAGCTCAACATCAATTTCAGGCGCTTTTGCCGCAACTGTGTATTCCATGACATAGAAGCAATTTCCAAAAATGTAATGGAGTTTAAAGTTTTCGACCGTAGCAGGCAGATCTTCAAACGGCACTTCAGCGCGGAAGAGTGGATTTGCTTTCCAAAGAGTCGCATATGTTGGTTCTTTACGTAACCAAGGCGCCATGCTTTCGTCACCGATCACAACTTTTCCGCCTACTTTTACTACGCGGGTCAATTCGGCAAACGCTTTTTTACGTTCTGAAAAAGTATTGATACCTCCGAAGTGAAATACCGAGTCAAATGTTCCATCGGCAAAAGGCAAATAAGAGCCGTTTCCTAAGAAGTAATGCACATCGACTTCTTTCGGTTGGAGTTTTTGCGTAGCCAAACGCAGCATATTCGGCGATAGGTCCGAAAGTACTGCCGTACCTCCGGGGCTGATCTGATCAATGATCAAAGCTGAATCTTTTCCTGTCCCTGCACCAACTTCCAATACCGTTTGTCCGGGCTTAAGTCCCATCAAACCGATCATAAATTGACGGGTAGCGGCTTCGTCAGAGTGATTGAGTGTTTCAAAAACCCACGATACGCCTCGGTCGTAGCGCTGATAGGCTTGGTCATAAAGGTATTGCTCACGGGCGTCGTCTTCAAACAATTCCCGGGGATGAACCATATCTACAATTCCCGAATCTAATACCGGATAAATAGTACCGTCAGGAGAGGTAAGAGATAAGCCATTTTCGGCAACTTGTAACGGTTGTCCTGTTTTTGGACAAACCAGCGATTCGAGGAATTGATTATGTGTCATTATGTATCAATATTCAGGATTCAAAATTAGCGTAACTTTCATAAAGTTCAGCGCTGTTTATAGGTTTAACATTTTCAAAGTTAGTGTACGGTATTCAGTATGTAGACGCGCGTACGGTCTGTTTCACCTACTAAACGGTAATTTTTTTCAATAAAATCGTTCAGTTCAGGAAATACTTCATGCGCCTGAGTGGTACGGTCATTCAGCCACAAACTGTTACCTACGGCATCTGCAAATACTTTCGGACGATTTTTCCTTAAATCATCCAGATAACGTCGGTAATACTTTTCACGCAAAGGATGCGGATAAATACAGCGTTCGGAATGATTCTCCGCAGTACCTTGCGGCAACTGCGTTTCGACATGGTAACGGCACATCCATCCCCAGATCACCAAACGGTCGGGTGTTTGAGCGTATTTTAAAATCAACTTAGAGACATTGCTGATCGGAACCTGATGATCGCTACCCGAAATATACGCATTGAGCGAACGATGTTGGATCGTTTTAACCCCAAAACTAACCATAAAAGGAAGCAATGCCGCTAAAGCCGCCATTGGAACAAGAGACGTGCTTTTTTGAATTTTATAAATAAACAAAGCACCCAGCAATGCAAAAGGATAAATACAGAGATTAAGATAATGGCCAAAATCATTTCCGGTCTTTGTAGCAGCATACAAAGCCGCAATCAACCACAAAAACACAAATACACTCAGCCAATTGAATTTAAAAACCCGTTGTTTATCTCGCTGAAAAATACCAAACAATATAAACAGACTGATGCTTCCCAAATACAACAGGAAATCCATGCTTTTGGCGAAAAAGGAGGGCAATCGTACAATAGCATCAAGCAATGAACTACCGCCTGCATAAATGAGATTCCCGAGCACATAATAATCCCATAGATCGTCCAGAACTCCGGCAATTGTGGAGGCAACAACAATGAGAAAAGGGAATACTAAACCGCCGGCAATCAGGCATAAAACTGATTTCCAAAATTGCCTATGTTGATAAAGAATTATCAGCACAAAAAGGCCAATAATCGCCACCTGTGGTACTACCTGTATCTTGGCAAAGGGGTTTATACCTAATAATAAACCTAACCAAAAGATTCCTGCAAAGCTATTAAGATCTGTAGAACTCAATTTCGACAATCTCCATAATGCCGCATTCAACAAAAAGAGCGGTAATTGCTCACTCGAATAATGAACAAAATCAGGATCTTGGGTAAAAGCCAAAAAGAATAAAGGAGGCAACAGGCTTAATTGGGCCGTAGGGGCGTCAAAAAAGTTCTTGACGCTGTGATAGAAAAAAAACAAACTACCGATTACCCATACCAGTCCCAATAATCGCATGGCGGTGTAATCAAAACCCAATCCAAAAGCGGCAGGAATCAATAACATGTAATTATTGACCGGCCCAATGGTAGTACCATCCACTGATTCCCAATAGGTGGGGTAATGACTCAAAGTAAGCGCATGAGCAATCATCTGGCTCTCATCCGGATTGATTTCCTGATTAAAAACCACCATTGGTAAACGCATCATTACCACCGAAATCACGCAGATCCCCAAAATTATTTTAGGAAAATAAGGAATATTCTTACGAAGAAAAAACAGCAATACAACTCCAACGGACAATGCATAGCCCAGTGCAAAATAAACTACAGGGAAATCATCGAAGCTTATCACTTACTGTTTTGCCTAATTAGGTTTTGTATTTTTTTTACAATTCCTCCACTTTTTCAATAAAGTCGCGGTATTGAAGTACGGGAATGAATTGTTGTTGGGTACGGTATTGCAATACCATAAAAACTAAAAACAATGAAATCAAAAATGATTGCAACACCACGATCAGCAATGCTGAACTCAGCGTAGAAGCCCAACCGGGAGTGGCATCGTTCATCCATTTCAAAAATAATACCACAAAAATGATGAATAGCGCAACCAAAGACATTCCAATGGAGAAAATCAGTATCCGCACCGCTGCCACATCGATCAACACCGACACTGTACTCAATCCGTGCAATACCAGCGAAACAAAGTTCATTTTGCTTTCACCGGCCAGACGTTTACCACGTTCGGTGGGTATTGCTTCATACGGAATTCGTGAGCGAATGATACCGCCCGGAAAGTTATTCCATATTTCGGAGACTCGCACCAAGTTCTGCAAACGTCGCTGTGGTACGAGTGAAAAATTACCAAAAGTGATAACCTTTCCCGTCAGTTGTCTGAAAATGAATTTGTAAATACCGTAAAACACCCGAAAAACAATGCTCTCCTGACGCTTGGTTCGTTGGGCAAAAATGACCTTATCAGGCCATTTTTCAGAAGCATCCACTAAGGCATTGATGTCTTTGGGAGCATCCTCGCCATCGGCATCCATGACGATAACTTTTTCGCAGGGCAATTCTTTGGCGATATATGACAACCCGATGGCAATGGCCCGTTGGTGCCCCAAATTGCGGTATAGGCGTACAATTTGGACTCTTTGACCTTTAAAGGATTCTATCTTACCTGCCTCCTGACTCGAACAGTCATCCACTATAACCAAAGACGTAGCGGCCAGTGTATCGGTCGCTACGTCTTGGTTAATTCGTTGGATTAGCAGATTAAGTGCTTCCCAATCGTTGTATTGTGGTATAAGTATGACGTATTTAGGAGCCATGTGCTTCATTATCAATTATCTACAAACCCTTAACTTAGTTGCAGGCAATAGATAATAATTACGCAGGTAAAGCCAAACGAGCGGCAATACCGTCATGAATTTGAACCAATGTTTGTTCAAGATTGTAACTCCAATCCCAACCGGGATAATGGCTTTTAAATTTGGTCAAATCGCTCACGTACCAGATATGGTCACCGATGCGGTTGGTTTCTGAATAGTGGTAGGTCAGTTTTTTACCGGCGATTTGTTCACAAATGGCAATGGCTTCCAACATAGAGCAGTTGGCATGACGTCCGCCGCCCGCATTGTACGCTTCGCCCGGGCGTGGGTTCTGATAGAAATGCCAGAACATATTCACCAAGTCATAGCTGTGGATATTGTCACGTACCTGCTTTCCTTTATATCCGAAAATGGTATAAGGATTGCCCGTAATGGTACATTTCATAAGGTACGCCAAAAAGCCGTGTAGCTGAGCACCTGAGTGATTAGGGCCTGTTAAACAACCGCCACGGAATACTCCTACTTTCATGCCGAAATAACGACCGTATTCCTGACACATAATATCAGCAGCTACTTTAGACGCGCCGAAAATAGAGTGCTTTGTATGGTCAAGGCTGTGGTGCTCATCAATCCCGTTTTTGTAATAAACGTGATCTTCTGAGATTTCCCAACGCGTTTCCAATTCCACCAATGGCAAATAATTAGGGTTATCGCCGTATACTTTATTAGTAGAAGTAAAGATAAATACCGAGTCAGGGCAATGCAAACGGGTCATTTCAAGCATATTGAGTGTCCCTACGGCATTTACTCCAAAATCAGTAAAAGGCTCACGGGCTGCCCAGTCGTGGCTTGGTTGAGCCGCAGCGTGTACAATGAGCTTAATATCCGTTCCGTATTCTTTAAAAATAGGTTCTAACTGGCTTACTTCACGAATATCAGCGCTGTAGTGTTTATAATTGGTAAAACCTTCCTGAAGACGATTGCGGTTCCATTCGGTATTTCCGTCCTGTCCAAAGAAATATTGACGTAAATTGTTATCTACCCCAATCACGAGGTCAAATTTATCAGCAAAAAAAGCGACAGATTCGCTCCCAATCAATCCGGCCGAACCGGTGACAAGTGCAATATTCATACGAGAATCGTCTTTTTGAAGTGTGATTAATATTGGAAAATTTCTATTTTTCTGGAATTGAGGGCGTAAAATAAGTCAAAAAAGTTCAATCAGCCTAATCCGTAAAATAAGTCATTGATTTAAAGACTGCGTTTTTGAACAGAAGTCACGATGGCTTTAAATCAATCTGCTTTATCTAACTTAAAGGTAAACGTCGTTCCTTTATCTATCTTACTTGTAACGGTAATTTTTGAACCGTGGGCATTTATTATATGCTTTACAATGGCTAACCCAAGGCCCGTTCCGCCTTTTTCTTTGGAGCGACTTTTGTCTACCCTATAAAAACGCTCAAATATACGGGATAAATGCTCCGGCGGAATACCGGGGCCATTGTCGCGTACCGTTACAAAAAAATGTTTTTTATCTTCCTCAAAATGTACAATTACCTTGCCGTTATCATTGCCGTATTTTATGGCATTTTCGACAAGATTTGTCATTACCTGACTTATACGTTGAGGATCGGCTTTTACCCAAACGTGCAGCATTCGATCCGGTTTTATTTTAAGGGTCGTATTTCGTTGATTGGCCTTATTTTCAAGTTGTTCGCATACTTCTAAGGTAAGCATTCGTAAATCGACACGTTCTTTGCGCATCCTGATCTCGCCCGTTTCCATTTGCGAAAGCGCTACCAGGTCTTTCACCAAGGCATCCAAGCCATCCAGACTTTTGGCCGCTTTTTGGAGAAATTTATCGCGCACTTTTTCATCGTCCATGGCTCCGTCCAATAACGTATGAATAAAGCCCTGTGCGGCAAAAATCGGTGTTTTCAATTCGTGTGAAACATCCGCAAGAAACTCTCTCCTGAAAACCTCCATTTTTTTCAGTTCATCAATTTCCTGCTGTTTTCTGGCTACATAGACAAAAATTTCCTGATTAAGTTTTTTCAGCGGGTTTGGGTCACTGATGATGGCATTACGGGGAAAATTGAAATCTTTCAGTTTAAGACGTTGGATGGTCTGGTGCATTTTGGTCACTTCTCGGTACACTAAAATCTCAATAGTGTATAAAATCAGGAAAAATGACCCTAAAAATCCGGCAACGCCTACCACAAAAAGCATGCTTTGGGTAGTGCCGTTTACAAACGAAAGGAAGGTAACGGTAATGGCGGAAATAACAAATGCCAGCAATAAAGCGATGATGCGCGGATTGATTCGCATAAGGTGGTTGATTTCGACAGCAAAGGTAGATAAATATTTTTGTCGAAATTTTAAGAAATTATTTTGTCTTGTGCTTGACTATCTGTAACTTTGCACTCCGTTTTGAAATTTGACTAAAGCAATGGCAAAGAAAGGTAACAGAATACAAGTAATTTTGGAATGCACAGCGCAGAAAGGATCGGGCGTTCCGGGGATGTCACGTTACATCACGACTAAGAACCGTAAAAATACGCCGGGTCGTATGGAGCTTAAGAAATACAATCCGTATTTGAAAAAAGTAACGGTTCATAAAGAAATTAAATAATTCGTTATTTGTTAATCGTTAATAGTTAATTGGTACTGTTAAACGATTGACTGTTAACAATTAACAATTCTAAATTATACGACAATGGCAAAGAAAGTAGTTGCAACCCTGAAAAAAGAAGGTGGTAAGACTTACGCCAAAGTGATTCAGGCAGTGAAATCACCTAAGACAGGCGCTTACACATTTAAGGAGGTTATCGTTCCTACCGACGAAGTACAGGCTGCGTTGAAAAACTAATCCGCAAACTCTGTTACCATAACGATATTTGAAAAAGTCCCGATAAGGGACTTTTTTTGTTTTTATATTTGTGCGTTTTCCATTTGTGTGTTCTCCGGCAACATTGGCCACAGAATTAATTTATTCTGCTTATTGTTGCTTACCGTAAACTGTAAACTGCCTCCTGTACTATGGGTTTATTTGATTTCTTCTCCAAAGAGAAAAAAGAATCGCTTGATAAGGGCCTCGAAAAATCAAAAGAGAGTATTTTCGGAAAAATCAGCCGAGCAATCGTAGGAAAATCTACCGTTGATGAAGATGTATTGGATGAATTGGAAGATATTCTGATCAGTTCTGATGTAGGTGTTGGAACAACGGTCAAAATCATTAAACGAATTGAAGAGCGCGTAGCGCGTGATAAATATACCGGCACTTCAGAACTGGACAGCATTTTGCGCGACGAAATCGCCACTTTACTGACAGAAAACAAATCACTGGATTTTAAAGACAGCTTTGAAACTGAAAATTTACCCAAACCATACGTTATTATGGTGGTAGGAGTAAATGGTGCCGGCAAAACCACGACCATCGGAAAGCTCGCCCATCAATTTACGAAACGCGGTAAAAAGGTCGTACTGGGTGCCGGAGATACATTCCGTGCCGCCGCCGTTGACCAACTCAAAACCTGGGGCCAACGCGCAGGCGTACTTGTCATCGACCACGGCATGAATACCGACCCTGCCGCCGTAGCGCACGATGCCGTTAAAAAAGGGGTAGAAATAAACGCCGACGTAGTAATTATTGACACTGCCGGACGCTTGCATACCAAAGTAAATTTGATGAATGAATTATCGAAGATCAAACGGGTCATGCAAAAATTCCTTCCCGAAGCTCCACACGAAGTGTTATTGGTGCTGGATGGAAGTACCGGTCAAAATGCCGTTATCCAAGCCCGTGAATTTACAAAAGCCACCGACGTAACCGCCTTGGCCATCACTAAACTGGACGGTACCGCAAAAGGCGGTGTAGTGATCGGAATCTCTGACGAATTCAAAATCCCTGTCAAATACATCGGTGTCGGTGAAAAAATGGATGATCTACAGGTTTTTGACCGTGTTCAATTTGTGGATTCTTTGTTCAAAAAATAAGTATCACATCGTTTCCTTTTTTGTTAGTTGCCAAGCTCCAAATCCGACCAAAAACACGCCGGTCACCAAAATGAGGCCCAGCAGAAAATACGGCGTTTTTACTTTGGCCTCCGCAAGGACTGCGATGTTTTGGACAGGATCAAAGTTAACTTTGACCGAGTCAGCCTTTGCCATTTTTCTAAAATATCGGTTACCGGTTTCAATGGTATATCGTTGTCCGTTGTGCCATACATAGATTTTATTAGGCGATCTGACGGTTCCCATTCCTTTTATTCGGCTAACGATCGGCATACTGATCGCCGGGCTATGCTGCTGAACATAAGCTTTTTTCTCGTCGATCTCGTGGATTTCATAGGCAACGATTATTGCCAGTAAGCCTACCAAAATCATTACAATGCTACCGGTTCGATGATTTCGTTCCATAAAAGCCAACATTTATCAATAATACCAAAAGAGCCGGCACTTTTTTTATGAGTGTCGGCTCTTTTGGTTAGAATACGTAAGACAAGGTAAAACCGGGGCGGAGGCCCCCGCTTATGTTTACGCTTACTGTTCTTGCTTCAGGCGTATAATTCAAATACAATGAAGCGAGCTGAGCTTCTACTAAAAAATGATTGCTGATGACATAAGCCAACCCTATGTTAGGATTCAATTCATAAATATTAGCATAGGAAGAACCGTCTATGGAGTTGCCGGACGAATAGGTGCTTTTTGTTCTCATATAATTAACCCCTATTCCAAAATAAGGAGTAAAGCGTGCAGGAATAAGGTATTTTTTCAGGAAAATGCCTCCGCTAAACGTCATTCCTTTACCCTCCTGATTTGGAATCAAATTATTATTATACACATATACATTTTTGCTCGTCGAATAGCCCAATTGCAACCCCACCAATGTTCTGTCTTTTATAAATTTCCCTATTTCAATACCTATGCTGTTACGTTGTGTCCGTTCTTCATTTGTTGATGAATAATACGGATTATTATTTTTATAACGTTCCGTATTGATACCAAAACCCGCCCCCAACATCCAACGCCCTTTTTGTAACGTGGTAAATTCGTTAGGATCAATCTCAAAAGTAGTGGGCTTGATCCAATAAAGAAGCCCTGACGAAAACCCGGATATGTTTATTGGAAAGTAATTTGTAGCGGCGGCAAGTTGTAATGCCAAATGCTTGTTTAAGAAGTACACTGCGCCGGCTTCAAAAACCGGCGTTACTGAAAACTCTGACCTTTTTTGTCTACTGTTAACACCGTTAGTGGTTGTTTCTATATTACTGAAATAGCCATGTGCGCTGACTCCTCCTCCAACAAATCCCCGCCAACGTTCTTTACCAAAATAATAAAGTCCTACTGAGCTGAGAGAAATATTTGTGTTAGGAATGGATGTAGTAATCGTTTGATTTGATCCGGAACCGTTTTTTCCATAAATACGATCGAAAGATTCTGAGATGTCTGTTCGCCAAACAATATTATCTCGCACAAATTTTCCATAGGAAATCCCTGTAGAAATAGAGAACGTATTTGACTTCGCGGTAGAACCATTAGGTGGAGTGTAGACAGAATAACGCGTTGAAATATTCCCCGAAATAAAAGAATTGCCTTTTTCTGTTTGACTAAAAACGTGGAGGGAAAACAATAGGGAGACAAAAGTAAAGAGTTGTTTCATGGCGTAAGAAGTTAGAGTGAATAATGTCATTCTAACAACGTCTTTCTTTCAAAAATATTGATTTATAAAAGGCTAAAAAGATGTTAAAAAAGCGCAAAATTATCTTCTGCGCTTTTCATTAATTGACTTCGAGACAGTTAAGCCAGTACAGGTTTTACTACTTTTCCGTGAACATCGGTCAAACGATAGCGACGGCCCTGAAATTTAAAGGTAAGTTGCTCGTGGTCAATGCCTAATAAGTGCATGACCGTGGCTTGAAAATCGTGAACGTGTACCGGATCGCGAACAATATTGTAGCTAAAGTCGTCGGTTTCGCCATGTATGTAGCCTTTCTTCACACCTGCCCCGGCCATCCAAACCGTAAAACAACGTGGGTGGTGATCGCGACCATAATTTTCTTTGGTGAGTTTACCCTGCGAATAAGAACCACGACCAAACTCGCCGCCCCAAATAATGAGCGTATCGTCCAATAAGCCTCTTTGTTTCAAATCCATCACCAACGCCGCCGAAGGTTGGTCTACGGACTTAGCCATTGTTTTAATATCATTGGGAAGATTGCCGTGCTGATCCCATCCCTGATGGTAAAGTTGAATGAATTTCACGCCTTTTTCCGCTAATTTTCTTGCCAATAAGCAGTTGGCGGCAAATGTCCCGGCTTTCTTGGCTTCGGGGCCGTACATGTCAAAAATATAGTCCGGTTCTTTGGAAATATCCAGCGTTTCGGGCACGGCGGTTTGCATTCGGTAGGCCATCTCGTACTGCGCCATACGGCTGTTTATTTCAGGATCAAGTACTTGTTTGAATTGCTCCTGATGCATTTTGGCCAGATAATCCAACATACGACGACGGCTCGTACGATCAATGCCCGCAGGATTGTTCAGGTAAAAAACGGGGTCAGGCCCCGAACGAAATACCACTCCCTGATGCACGGATGGCAAGAAACCATTCGACCATAGTTTAGCATACAAAGGTTGGTCGCCACCGCGCCCTTTGGAAAGCAACACCACGAAAGAAGGCAAATTTTGGTTGTCAGAGCCCAAACCATAACTTACCCATGAGCCAAAAGAAGGTCTTCCTCCCTGTTGGCTGCCCGTTTGAAAAAACGTGATAGCCGGATCATGGTTGATGGCTTCGGTATGCATCGAGCGAATGAACGTGGCATCGTCGGTGATCTTTGAAATGTAAGGCAACAATTCACTGACCCACATTTTGCTTTGACCATGCTGCGCAAATTTGTAGTAAGAGGCCGCCAACGGAAAGCTGCTTTGCCCTGCCGTCATTCCCGTAAGACGCTGACCTTTCCGAACCGATTCGGGCAAGTCCTGCCCCCACATTTGCTCCAGTTTGGGCTTATAATCAAACAGTTCTAACTGCGAAGGCGCGCCACTTTGGTGCAAATAGATCACGCGTTTTACTTTTGGCGGGAAATGAGGTTTTCCCAACACGCCACCGGTGCTGTTGGCAACCTGCGCCGTAGTATTTCCCAATAGCGATGATAGGGCTGCTGCACCTAAACCCATGCTCGTCTGCGACAAAAAATTCCGTCGACTGAGTTGTTCGTGGGTATGTTGTTCTATTTCTTCAAATGCGTTTTTCATCTCTTTATCACAAACTCATCAAAATTCATCATTGTACTCGCCACTATCGTCATGGCTGCCAAGCCTGCTTTGTTAAGTGACTTATCCACAGGATATTCACCAACTTTCAACAGCTCATCAGCCCGTTTTGGGTTTTTCAGAAAATCAAGGTATTCTTCCTGATACAATTGCGTCATAGCTTCTGTTTCACTTTGCCGTGGCGGGCGCGACATTAGAGACGTAAAAGCATAAACAATACCCGAAGACGGAGTCTTATTTGTCCCTTCATTTATAGTCAACGCTTTTTGCGCCAATACCCTTGCGGCTTCTACAAACTGAGGATCATTCAGCATGACTAACGCTTGCAGCGGTGTACTGGTTTTTTGACGTCTGACGCTACAAAAATGCCGCTCAGAAGCATCAAAATTGAGCATCATTGGCGGCGGCGAGCTGCGTTTCCAAATGGTATACATACTTCGACGATAGAGTGTATCACCATGATTTTGAACATATTGCACCGCATTTCGAGTTGCCAATGCTTCCCAAATACCGTCGGGTTGGTAAGGACGTACACTGGGTCCACCAATTTTATTGCTCAAAAGTCCGCTTGCGGCCAATGCAGCATCTCGCACTTGCTCAGCCGAAATACGATAACTTGGTCCACGAGCGTAAAGTAAATTGTTAGGGTCTGTTTCTAATAATTCGGGCTTCACGACGGAAGATTGTCGATACGTCGCTGACATGACAATGTACTTTTGCAACAGTTTGTAATTCCACCCCTGCGACGGGCCGCCCGATTCTCTGAATTTAACCGCCAAATAATCCAACAACTCAAGATGCGTTGGCAGATCACCCTGATTTCCAAAGTCTTCGGCTGAGACAACCAATCCTTTTCCGAAATAACGCTGCCACATTCGATTCACCATTACTCGCGCGAAGAGTGGATTTTCTTTGTGAATAAGCCATTGGGCCAAACCAAGGCGATTGCGCGGCAGTTCTTTAGGAATTTTAAAAAATTGATCGGGCGTATCTGCTTCTACTTCTTGGTCAAGAGCATCGTAGGCACCGCGCTTGAGGATGTGTGCCTTACGTGGATATTTGCGCTCGCGCATTACCATTATATCAATCTCTTTGTTTAATAACTCTGTTTCTTCCGCCAGTAATTTCTTCCGCTCGGCAAATAGCTTTTGATTCTCAGCATCTATGTTTGTCACAAAATAGTCAAACAGGCCTTCTTTCTGAATTTCTGTGCGCTTACCAACAGGCGTTTTAAGAGCAATTCCAACAAAATCCTTTTGACCGATAACCCCTTGAACTTCCAAGGGCGTTAATTCACGCGCAAAAACCTTCAGTTCATCCACTGCATAGCCTTTGAAGTTATAATCGTGGCGCTGACCAATGGAAAAATTAGGCGCGCCTGCTCCCCAGTTCGTATGGTTTTTACCCCAAAGCATACTTTCCCGCAGTCCATCCGATACCGTTCGTCCCGATGCACGGTGGCCGTTGATGTAAACTTTCAGGCCGTTGGCTTTGCTTGAACCGTCGTAGGTCATTGTCAAATGTGCCCAACGATTGGCTTTGAGTACATAATCGGTCTCAAAATCTATGGCATTATCCGGCCAAACATTACTTAATCGAAAGGCCAGTCGCCCGTCTTCCAGCCGCTCGCATTCATATCCTCTGAAACCATTGAACGGTCCTAAGTTGCGATTAAACAAAGGCCCTTTGAATTTCGGATCTGTTACCCCTACCCATAAACTCACCGTAAAAGGCTGATTCCGTTCAAAAAAGCCTGAAATAGTCGGCACCTCTTTGTATTGCGCCCAACCGTTGATACCGCGCATTTGCATATAACTTTCCCCGACCAGTCGCACACCTTTTCCTCGTGGACTTTTGATGCGAACAGGTGGAAAATCCAAATCGCCGTTGGTTTCAAAGTTCATGGTGTCATTGGCCAAATTTTTGAAAATAGGCCGTATTTTATCTTTCTTTTCTCCCGCCATCCGAATGTAGGAGGAGTCAAACGGCACATCTATCATCAAAGCAGAACGGGGTGCAATAACAGGCGCTTTATCGGCTTTGGCGAGCCATTGTGCAAACCGCTGCCGTAAGGCAGAAGCATCTTTCAGTTGATCTTTTCCAATCGTCGATAATTGTTCTTTGATAAAGCGTAATTGCGTCTCCACCTCAGGTTTAGGTAGTGTAATCGACGGACTTGGCTCTCCGTTGTAAGGGATTTGGCCGTATTCATTGTTATTGTTGAAAAACGCAAACAGAGAATAATAATCTTTCTGACTGATGGGGTCGTATTTATGGTCATGGCAACGGGCACATTCTACGGTTAATCCCAAAAATGCTTTTCCAAACGTGTTGGTACGGTCGGCCACGTATTCCACAAAATATTCCTGCGGCACAATGCCCCCTTCCTGGCTTTGCTGATGATTACGGTTGAAAGCAGTGGCGATCAATTGCTCTTTTTGGGGATTGGGTAGCATATCTCCCGCCAATTGCCACGTAACAAAGCGATCAAAACTCAGATTGCGATTAAACGACTTAATGACCCAATCGCGGTAAGGCCACACCGTGCGCAGGCCATCATCTTGGTAGCCGTGTGTATCGGCATAACGCGCTATATCCAGCCAATCTACAGCCTGATGTTCCCCAAAATGAGGATTTTTCAGCAGTTGGTTCACTACTTTTTCGTAGGCATCGGGAGAAGTATCTTTTAGAAACGATTCAATCTGATCCGTGGTTGGAGGTAATCCGATCAGATCAAGGTAAACACGGCGGAGCAACGTAGTTTTGGGGGCTTCGGCGCTTCCGGTCAACTTTTTATCTTCTAATTTTTTCAGGATAAAACGGTCAATATCATTTTTAACCCAAGCTTCATTTTTGACCTTGGGCAAGGCAGGTTTAACGGGAGCCACAAACGACCAATGCGGTTTATATTCCGCCCCCTGCTCAATCCATTTGATAAGAATGGCTTTCTCTTCCACCGAAAGTGTGAGGTGAGTCGAAGGCTCCGGCATCACGTATTCAGGATCTTCCGATAGAATACGGTGCACAACATCGCTTTTAGCAGGATTGCCGGCAACAATCGCTTTCAGACCGCTTTCGCATTCTTTGTCGTAAGCGGCGTCGGCAATATCCAAGCGCAGATCGGCTTTTTGTTTATTTTTATCGGGACCGTGGCATGCAAAACAACGATCCGACAAAATAGGCTTTACGTGCAGATTATAATCCAATTTCTCCGGTAAATTGGCCGCCGCTTTTTCAACATCTTGAGGAATCTCCACACTACCTCCGCACGCACTTGCTATTGCTGCCACTATGACCCCGATACTCCAATTACGAAAAACACACTTTTTCATTTTACAATACAGATAGGGTTAACAAAACCACTTATTATAAAAAGTTGGCGTATTAGTAAATGTACTGAAAAACTATTGAAAATATTCTTCAAGCGGCGTCACAGATCCAACACCATGTCATAGTTAAGCCCCTTACGCTCAAATTGACCGACAATCTTAAAACCGTGTTTTAGATAAAACCGGATAGCTTTTTGGTTGTCTCTTTGCACACCTCCCCAAAGTACCATACGCGCAGCCAATGTTAAACGAATATCCGAAACAATAAAGTGCATAAGCAAACTGCCAACACCTTCGCTTTGCCAGGCATCTGCTACCGACGGAGCAATTGTCAAATCGGAATCTTGGTCAAAGATCAAACCTAATTGCTCTAAACGAGCGGCATCTTTGGGTAAGATGCCGCTTTTAACAATGCAATACGCAATGACTTTATTTTCAAGAGGTTCTGTAGCAATGTATCCGCTATATTCCTCCGATTTTTGAAAAAGGGTTTTTAGTGTTTCTATATCAAAGGCATGGGGCGCAAAGCGTTTTTTAGTTTCATGGTTCAATTCGACAAGATATTCGGTCAGGGCTTCCAAATTTTCAAAAGCCCACTTTTTAAGATATATCTCCTTACCGTTTTTTGTCCTTGAAAACATCCTATTTGACGTTAATCCAACCGATAGATTTCCATGATATCTTCCAATATTTTGGGGAAGTCAATTTTCAGGTCGATCAATTTACCCGTATGAATATCAAATACCCAACCATGAACCGTAATTCCGCGCTCACGATGTGCCTCCTGAATAGCCGCCAATTTTATGACATTGATACATTGCTCCTGCACATTCAACTCTACCAAACGATCATAACGTGCTGATTCGTCTTCTATGGCATTCAACTCATTTTTATGCATACGATACACATCACGAATATTCCGCAGCCAAGGATTCAGGATGCCCAGATCGGCATGTTGCATCGCCGCTTTTATACCCCCGCACGAATAATGGCCGCACACAATAATGTGCTTGACTTTCAGGTGCCTGACGGCATAATTGATAACACTCATTACGTTCAGGTCTATGCTTACTACCATGTTGGCAATGTTGCGGTGAATAAACACTTCTCCGGGCTGCACGCCCATCAGGTCTTCAGCCGTTACACGACTATCCGAACAGCCAATGTATAGAAAATCAGGATGTTGGCCTTGCGAAAGTTTTTCAAAATAAGCAGGATCATGGCTGAGTTTTTCGGCCACCCAATGTTCGTTGTTTTCAAAAATGCGCTCAAAAGTTTCCATAGTAGAAGAGTGTTTAGTTAGTAGTATATTGCATTGTATTTCTACAATTTATCGTCGCTTATTTTCCTGCTCCAATTCTTGATACACTGCTTCGAAGGCTTTTCCTTGCGCCACATGTTGAATCAGTAAAGGGATTTTTTTTTCGCCCGTTAAAGCCAACCAACGCGACACTTCCATTCCCGAAGTCATATACGCCAACATCACGTGACTTTCCTGACCATTGAAAAAACCGCGCATCGAAGCAATATCATCTAAATCCAACGCCACTTGGCCCCCTCGGGAAAGGTATAAATATTCATCTTTATAATCAACGTAACGTTGAATACTGTCGGTTTTGGGAACAAACCGATAATCAACCATCAAGGCCAAGCCTTCATTGAACCATTGGGGAATCTCACGGGTGGTTTTCCACCAACCCAAACGGGTAAAAAGTTCATCATGACACATTTCGTGGGCTATTACATCGGTATTGAGGCCATCCATGTTAAGTACAATATAAGAAGTTCCCCAAGGTGTACCAATGCTGCATCCGGCACCGTCTCCGCTGTTACAGTATTGGCGGTATTGGTCAGCGCGTTGACAAAGAATAATGGTAGGCTTACCCACTCTACTCCCCCAAAACGTCTCAATCCGTTTCCGAGATTCATGAATAAGTTTATTGGCATGGGTCTGAACACGCGGCGAAAGCTCCGGGCTAACATATAAGTGCTCCGCAGCAAGTCTAAAATCAGAATAACGGATGGATAAACAGCGAAATACGTGCGGAAATAAGACGAAGTAACTCACAACGAAAGCAACACTTCCCAACAAGATCCACAAAAAAAGGCGACGTAAGGGCATTAGTCCAATTCTACGTTCGTTTTTGCCAAGCAGACGGCAATGTCATTATATTCAAAGATAACTCATTGTTGGGGCAAATTCTGTTATTCAAACGCCGAAATATCTATATTTAACGCAAACGCAGCTGCTCTGATAATACTTTGTTGAAAGGCAGGGCTGATTTCCGATAGTTTTACATCTCCTGAAATTAAGGTGCTCATCGTTTCATTACTCAATACGTAAGGAGCAAAATGCGTTCCGTAGTTTTCTTCTATCCATCTTTTAATAGGCAAAAAAACGTGTTCTCGAAGCCTGTTGTACCGCGCGGCTTTGCGTTGCCAATCAGCTTGGTCCGGATTGCTCAATGTGCGTTTTTGCGTCGACAATACCTGCTCTTTCGCTTCTGCTTCAGCTTGTTGCAAAACCGCTCTAAACTGCTCTGCAATGGATTGATTCTGAATACGATAATGAATTCCCTTTAAATTCATCCAATCATTTAATATCACCGGCTCAAACAGTACCTGATGAACAATTGATTCGGGAAATACCTGATAATGAGGTTTATTAATACGTTTGGCCTGCTCGTCCCGAAATCGATACAATTCGTTTAGTATATATTGTTGAAAGGGATTGAACTCACGTTGCTCTTTCGGGCTTAAAAACGTTTCTTTAGGCTTGGGAGAATAATCTTTTTGCTCTACAAATCGCATCATTTGCTCAAACCACTCCCAACGATTCTGTGACTGCAGGCGTTCTGCAAATATTTTTCGCAATGCCAATAAGTGAATAACGTCGTTGGCGGCGTATTCCAATTGCAGCGGTAAAAGCGGGCGCTTCAGCCAATTGCTTTGTTGCTTCTTTTTACTTGACTCTACGCCCAACAACTCATTCAATACGCTACTGAGGCCGATTTTTTCCAAACTCAGCATTTTTGCCGCTACGCTCGTATCAAAAATATTACGGGGTGAACAACCGTGCAAATGCAATAAACGCAGGTCTTCGCCGCAATCATGAAATATCTTTTCAGATCTTTCATCTTCCAAAACACGCCAAAGCGGAGTTAAGTCCTGAACAGTAAAAGGATCGATCAAATAGCAAGTATCGGGAGTAGCAATTTGAATAAGACAAAGTGTAAAGCCGTAGGCGTAATGGTTATGATCAAATTCGGTATCAATAGCAAACGCCTCCAAACCGCTTAGATGTTTAACCACTTTTTCGAACGCCTCTTGGGTTTCAATAGTAACAGGTGTTGACATAGTGCCAAAAATAGCAAAAACAACGTCATTTTGTCTACACTCTTCTTCAAAAAACAAAAAAAATGTGCCAAAATTTCCGTTTTTTTCATTAGGCATAGTCCTTGTACTGAATTAGTTATCTAAATCAAATTCACTAAATCATTAACAGAAAAGCCGCCATGAATTTTAACCAATATACCATCAAAGCGCAGGAGATCATCCAGCGTGCGGTACAAATTGCGCAGGGAAACCAACAGCAAGCGGTTGAGACAGGACACGTTTTACAGGCTATTTTGGAAGACGACCCTAACACATCGCAGTTTTTGATGAAAAAACTGAATGTACAGCCACAACTGCTCCAAACAAAAATTCAGGCAGCTGTTAGCAAGTATCCTAAAATTGCCGGCACGGCTGCCACCGAATACATAAGTAATGACTTAAATACGGCCTTTCAAAAAGCCCAAAGCTATTTGAAAGAATTTCAGGACGAATTTGTAAGTGTCGAAATGCTCTTCCTCGGATTGGCAACGGGCAAAGATTCCACTGCCCAACTCATGCGGGAAGTAGGTTTTAAGGAAAAAGAATTATTAGCTGCTATCAAAGAATTAAGAGGAAAAAATAATCCCGTGAAAGACCAAAATGCCGAAGCGAAATACCGTTCGCTGGAACGTTACAGCAAAAATTTAAATGAATTAGCCCGTGCGGGGAAAATTGACCCTGTGATCGGGCGCGACGATGAAATTCGTCGGGTATTGCAGATTTTGGCGCGCCGTACCAAAAACAACCCCATGTTGCTCGGTGAGCCGGGGGTAGGAAAAACCGCCATTGTAGAAGGACTCGCCCAACGTATTGTACAGGGAGACGTACCTGAACAGTTGAAAACCAAAGAAATAGTGTCATTGGATATGGGTCTGCTCATTGCAGGTGCCAAGTACAAAGGAGAGTTTGAAGAACGCCTCAAGGCGGTTATCAAAGAAGTAACCGATTCTGAAGGCGAAGTAATTTTGTTCATTGATGAAATCCACACGCTCATCGGGGCGGGGGCCGGAGGTGAGGGCGCCATGGATGCCGCCAACTTACTCAAACCGGCCCTCGCGCGGGGCGAACTCCATACCATTGGGGCCACCACCACCAAAGAGTATCAAAAATACATTGAGAAAGATAAAGCGCTCGAACGCCGCTTTCAGGTAGTAGTGGTCGATGAACCGGACGAAGCCGATGCCATCAGTATTTTGCGCGGGATCAAAGACAAATACGAACTTCACCATGGGGTGCGTATCCAAGATGACTCCGTCATTGCTGCCGTAGAGCTATCAAGTCGCTATATTTCAGATCGTTTTTTGCCCGATAAAGCCATTGACTTAATGGATGAAGCTGCGGCTAAGTTGCGCTTGGAAATGGATTCTGTTCCCGAAGAATTGGACGACCTCAACCGTCGTATCATGCAACTGGAAATTGAGCGGGAAGCCATTCGTCGCGAAAATGACAAAGAAAAAGAAACCCGCTTGAACAAAGAGATTGCCGATCTGAGCGAAGATCGCAATGCTCTTAAAGCTCAATGGGAGTTGGAAAAAGGGAAGATCACCGAGATACGCGCTCTGAAAGAGCAATTGGAGCAAGTTCGCTTAGAAGCAGAACAAGCCGAGCGTGCCGGCGATTATGGAAAAGTGGCCGAGCTTCGTTACGGCAAAATACCGGAAATTGAGCAAAAATTAAAAAGCGATACGGCCAATCCACAAGGTCAGGCCCATTCACTGCTTAACGAAGAGGTTACGCCCGAACACATTGCTGAAGTTGTAGCCAAATGGACGGGTATCCCGGTCAGCAAAATGCTGCAAAGTGAGCGCGAGAAATTGCTCAGTTTGGAGTCTGAACTTCAAAAACGAGTAGCCGGGCAGGAAGAAGCGATTGAGGCGGTGGCCGATGCTGTACGTCGTTCGCGGGCAGGATTGCAAGACCCCAAACGCCCTATTGGCAGCTTCCTCTTTTTGGGGCCTACGGGGGTAGGGAAAACTGAATTGGCCAAAACTTTAGCCAATTACCTCTTTAATGACGAAAACGCCATGGTGCGTATCGATATGAGTGAGTACCAGGAGCGTCACGCTGTCAGTCGCTTAGTGGGAGCGCCTCCCGGCTATGTTGGTTATGATGAAGGCGGTCAATTGACCGAAGCCGTCAGACGTAAACCGTACAGCGTGATCTTGTTGGACGAAATTGAAAAAGCGCACCCTGATGTTTGGAACATCATGTTGCAGGTCTTGGACGATGGCCGCCTGACCGACAACAAAGGGCGGATGGCTAATTTCAAGAATACCATCATTATCATGACGTCCAATATTGGCAGCGACATCATCATGGAGAAATTCAAAGAAGCCGGCAATAAACTTGAAAAAGGTTGGAAGCTTTACTTCAAAGAAGAAGCCAAAAACGATGTATTGAGTCTGCTGAAACAAACCGTTCGACCTGAATTTTTGAACCGTATTGACGAAATCGTGCTTTTTGATCCGCTTAGTCAGGATAATCTTAAACAAATTGTACGGATTCAATTCAATCATATCAAAGGCTTATTGGCCGAGCAGGGCGTAACCATAGATGCTACCGATGAGGCTTTACTGAAACTTTCAGAAGAAGGCTACGAACCGGCCTTTGGTGCCCGACCGCTGAAACGTGTATTGCAACGCCGTATTCTGAACGAGCTGTCAAAACAAATTTTGAGCGGCAAGATCACTAAAGATTCCATCATTATGATGGAGCTTGATGAAAAAGGCGAAGTCGTTTTTGAGAATATGACCGAAGCGAAAGTAGAGTTGTAAGATAAGTAAATAGCCTAAACAAAAATCCCCGCTGAAGTTTCAACGGGGATTTTTGTTTAGGCTATTTTTCAAATTGAATTTCCTTATAAATCTCAGCCAATGTGAGCTGTTGCCCCATGATAAAGAATGAATCTTCCAGTTGGGTATAATCATGCAACTCCCAGTGATTGACACCTTTGCGCTCATAGACTGTCACAAACGGTTGGTATTGGCTCACAAAAATGGCGTACTGTAGTGATTCTATTTTTTTGTAAGCCAGCAGTTTATCGCCGAAATCGTGGGCGATGGTGCTTTTAGAAGTTACTTCTACCACCAAAACCGGATTGCTGATTGTACCGGTGGATTTTTTACCGGAAGGCAATGTCAAAAATTCAGGGTTACCCTGTACTACAGATACATCGGCATTAAAATCCGTTGGGGAAAGCAAGTCAGCTATATGAATCTTGATATTACTGCCTAATACTGAAAACCCTGCAATTTTATTGAAAATCGTTTTCAGGCAGAAAATAATCTCAGCTACTAATTTCTCATGATAAAAACTCGCATTCCCCATAATAACAATCTCATTGTTGAAATACTCTATCGTAAACTGACATTTTTCGACCCATTCCAAATACTCCTCAAATGAGGCAGGAAGGCGTAGTTGTATGTCTTCTCCAAGCGCTTCCAATTCGGCGAGTGTTGTCGGTATTTTCAGGGATTCTACCATTATCCATTAGTATTGTTTGTTAAAGATACCGAATTTTCATTGGCAAAAAAAATCTTGCGGAAGTTCCGCAAGATTCTTAAAAGAGCAATAAATCACCGAGAATTACAGCTTATCGTCGGCTTTCAAATACGTTTTATTGCCGTTTGAGTTGATGTAATATTGTCCGCCTTTGGGTCCTTGGTAGATCGTGCGACCTTTATCGTCTTTACCGATTGTTTTATCCGCACCGGCTACTTTCTTACGCGTTCCGGTATCTGCTTCTTTTCCGTCGTCGTTCTTTGGAGTTACTTTGGTTTTGGTCGCAGTTGTTTTTGTGGCGGCTTTGTCCTCTTTTTTATCAGCCTTAGTGTCTGTTGTTGCGGTTTCTTTTTTCTCTTTTTTATCAGCTTTCTTATCCGCCTTTTCTTCTTTTTTGTCAGCTTTATCTTCTACCTCAGGCTTTTTGCCTTTGCTGCCTTTGCTTTTCTTACCGTCTTCTTTGTCAGCCTTGTCCTCTTTCTTATCAGCTTTATCTTTTTTCTCTTTCTTGTCGTCCTTTTTATCCTCTTTTTTGTCTTTCGCTTTAGCTTCTTTCTTCTCTTTTTTAGCTTTGGCATCGTCTTGGGCTAACGTATCAACAACAACGCCCATGCAAATTAATGTGATCAATAAAACAAACAGGTTTTTCATTTTGGTAAAGGATTAAGTTAATTATTGATGGTTTGTTTCAAAAGTATTGTAAATTTTCAGAATTAAGGAAAAGATTGTGCTTTTTAATTGCTTTTTAAACCATTAGACGCTGACCTAATTACGGGCGTCACATCATCTAAATCTAATAATGATGAAAAAGCTGTTTTTATCCCTTCTTTCATTGGTTTCTTATCCGATCTTTGCTCAAACACCTACCCCCAATTTCAAAATACAAGTAGTTGATAACCAAATCAGTATTGGTTACGGACTTGCTATTGGCGATGTAGATGGCGATAAGCGATTGGATATTTTATTGGCCGACCAAAAAGACATTGTTTGGTATAAAAATGAAGGCACCAAAAGCGGTGAATCATGGAAAAGATATGTGATGGTTTCGAACATAACCTCCAAAGACAACGTCTGTATCGCCGCCCGCGACATTGACGGCGATGGCAAGGTGGAAGTAGCTATCGGGGCCATGTGGAACCCTGCCGAAACAAAAGATATAACCCAATCGGGAGCCGTTTTTTATTTGATCCGGCCACAAGATCCAACCCAACGCTGGGAAGCTGTACAACTTCACCACGAGATCACGACGCACCGGATGCGTTGGGCGCAGGTGAGCAAGAATAAATATCAATTGATCGTAGTGCCGCTGCACGGTTTGGGAAACACCAACGGAGCAGGAACGGGCGTTAAGATACTCGCGTATGATGTTCCGAAAAATCCAAAACAACCGTGGCCTTACCAACTCATAGATTCGACGTTACACATCACGCATAACTTCGAGATTTGGGAAGATACCAACGCTACCAAAGTGCTGATCGGCAGCAAAGAAGGCGGTAAAGTTGTCGCTTATCAAAAAAATCAATGGCAACCAACGGGACAATGGATCGGTGAAGGGTTGGGCGTTGGCGAAGTTCGACGTGGCAACTTGCCTAATAAAGAGGAATTTGTAGCAGCGGTGGCTCCTTGGCATGGCAATCAATTGGTTGTTTTAAATCCAAAAACCAACACCAAGAAAATCCTGACCGACCGCCTCAGTCAAGGCCATGCGCTGGCGTGTGGAGATTTTCTTGGTTTGGGCTATTCACAAATAGCCGTGGGATGGCGTAATCCCAATCCGGACAAAAAAGTGGGCGTACGACTTTTTGTTCCAAAAGACGCTACGGGTGAGAATTGGGAAGAATTCGTGTTGGATGAAAGCGTTATGATGGCTTGCGAGGACCTTCAGGCTGCTGATTTGGATGGTGATGGCGATTTAGACATTATTGCCGCAGGCCGCGCTACCCTCAACGTGTTGATCTATTGGAATCAACGCATTAGCCGCTGATCACTATTACTAAACCAAACCTATAAGGTCTGATTGACAAAGAAAACAGACCTTATAGGTTTATAGATTTACCATACCGCGCAGCATTTCATGGGCTACTTTTTCGGGCGCAAAAGACGCAACTATTTGCCTTGATGCTTCGCCCATGCGTGATAATGATGCGGCATTTTCAACAAAATAGTGCATTTTAGCCACCAAATCCTGTTTTTGACGCGGGTCAAACGTAAAGCCATTTTGTCCGACACGAACCAGATCTTCCACACAGCCCGAAGGCTCCGAGACCAATACCGGTAAGCCACAGATCATAGCCTCATTGACCACCAAGCCCCAAGGCTCTGATTCGCTGGGCAAGACCAACACATTGGCCAAGGCCAAATATTCGGCCACCTCGTACCACGGAACACCTGCTTCGAAGCGGACATTTTTTATGTTTTGGGCCAGTTGTTGCAACTTCGATTTTTGTTCTCCTTCTCCCAATAATACCAATCCCCAATCTTCATTTTCCTTACTGATCTCGGCGAACGCTTCCAAGAGCATGACTAAATTTTTGGGTGGAATCAGCCGTCCTACAAAAATGAAATTATAGGTAACCCACCCTTTTTGTTGCTTGCGTTTTTCACGTTCCGGAATTGCTTTTTGATAATGCTCCAAAATCACATCATTATCTACGACTGCTGCTTTACGGGTAAGAATTTGAGAAGGATTAACACCGAGTTTTTCCAAATACGCTGCTGATGATTGGCCGAAGCAAAAAAAGCCATTTGCCTGCTTTAACAAAAACTGCTTGAAACGTTCCTTCGCTCCCATGCGCACGTGGTCACGCACATTGGATTCATTGGATATTACGACCTTAATACCCACCAGCTTGGCATAAAACAATAAAACCCATTGGGCAGGGTCGTACCAACCTGTTAGATTCAGCACGTCGGGGCGATAAGTACGTATCTTTTTCAGCAACGCTTTGGTGCGTGGCCACAGTTTTATCTGATCCAGCGAGGTATTAAAAAGAACTTCGTAGTCGTAGTCGTACCGAAAAGCTTCGGCGGTACCCATGTTGTCGCGACTTTTTTCGGAAAGGGCAATTTGTGCTACGTGAATTTCGACGCCGTATTGTGGAGCCAGTCGATGCAATTCGCTGAATAATTTGGACTTATAATGCGCCCAAAGCTGATTATGGACGATGAGTACGCGCATGGCGGGCAAAATAAGCGTCAAGGTATTGTTTCAATATAGGGTATAAATGTTTCGCCATGTAGGCCTGACCTTTGGCATTGTAATGAATACTGTCAAAATCAGGATTGCGAAAGAGATCATTGGTCAACGGAAATCCGCTTCGATGCAATTTCAATTCATCAATGACCGGGATTCTGTTTTTACGGGCAAATGCCAATATTTCTTCTCCCTGACTATCGTAACGATTTTGAGCGATCTCCGGCAGTTCAGGGTGTAAATACATGAAGAAAGGAATATGCATCGCCTTTGCAGTATCGGCCAAATGTTGAAAGCCGGGGTTGAAAACCGTTCCGAATTTATGAATAACGTCATTGGGAGCGTGTTGGGCGGCAGGTGCAAAGAACTCTTTTAAAGGCACTTCTACATAGTGATACACAAATAATGTATAAATATAACGGTGCCAAAACTCATACAATGCCACCTGATATTGTTTGTCGGGATAGTTGGGATTGATGCCTACGAGTTTATGATGACTCATGTTGTCGTAAGCGTCGTGGCTACTGGTCACCAAACACATGACATCGGCGCCGAAGAAGCCTTTCTTTTTCAAAAATGCAAATACATTATCAGGGCCCCACGAACCCGCCGACACATTGAGTACCCGCACAGGTTGACGATAATGTTCCGTAAATTGCTTTTCGAGGATCGTAGAAGCCAGATCGTCGTGGTCTGTTGGGTTTCCTCCATTAATGACTGAATCGCCCACCAATAAAACAACCGTAGTATCGGTAGGATTAATGGGATCACTGCGCATCGAAAACGCATTGGTGCGCACTACATTCCTAAACCGAATCCGATACTGATCAGGAGCAAAGACATATTCAAAATCAGGATCTTCTATATAAAGCGGTGCATTACAAAATCCAAACACGAAGCGCAACAGTAACTCAGTTGTTGAAAGTAATACAACTATGACAATGAGTATTTTACGCCATTTTTTCATTCTTATTTTCACTACTGTTCCGTCTTTTGGCAGGGTAAACAATTTACAAACCTACAAATCTATTAGCAGCCCAAAAAATAAGAGTGCGACAAAAATTGCCGATACCTTTATTTTCGTAATTATCTTTTGCGAAGCAACAACCCAAGGCTTACGAACGTACCTCTCTTAACTACCGTCTCCGCACCCTTTTAACACCAAGCCAATAAAGTTCGTTTTTCCGGCTGTCTGTCCGGTCCAAAGGGTGGTTTCATCTCCGTCCATTGCATTTGCATAATTTCCGCCTGTCCCAAATAATGTACCGTACAGCTTTTTGGCTCCCTGATAAAATTCTATTTCCAGCAGTTCGCCGTTCGCAGTTGAGCCGGAAACAAACCGTATTTGAGGATAAAGCGCAAGATTATTGAAATTAAATTCCTGCCAGGTACCGGTCGCATTTTGAGAAACAGTATATAAACTATCCCACGTAACACCGTTGGTCGAACCCTGAATCTGAGCTCCTGCCAAATGGTTCAGGCAGCAATCTTTTCGAAATTTAAGACGTACTCTATTAACCGCACACAATTCATTTCCTTCACATTCCTTAACGATTATACCGGTACTGACTTTACTATCGCATCCTGACTTAGAAGCACTTAGTGTATACATATAGTTACCTTTGGCTTTGGGAACGCTAATGTTCAGAAAATTTCCACTGCTGCTGATTCCCTTCCCTGTCCAAGTATAAGATACTCCGTCGCAATTGCCTCCCGTGCAGTTTGCCGTAAGGGTAATAGCATCGCCGCAGGAAGGATTAGGGTTGCTGTTCATTATTCCCAAATTGAAATTGCAGGTATTGGGAGAGCATTGTGGAAGCACATCGTCGTTTAAGATGATTTTTTGCGGTTGCGAGTAGCCGGATAAATTAAAGCCGGAATTATTGAGAATATTAGACAACAAATACGTGGTTGTCGTTGTCGTTGTGATCGGAGACATAGGAGTAGTTAAGTATTGCTGTACCTCCGGACTTTGGACAGCCGGCGCAAATTCATCAATCGAACCTTGCGAACCTATCACTAATGACACTAATTTAGCTCCGTGCTGATAGGATTCTTTTAAAAAATTAACTTTCTCCGAAGTACTTCCCTGAGGGAACAACTCATTCATGATCCATTTATTAGGGGCATTGGTTCTCAATAAATCCATCGAAAAACGATGGTTATACGATATATCATCATTGATCTTTACGCCATCCGCTCGACAACTCAATTTTTCAAACCCTAATGTTCCCCGGTTTTTGGAAGCGCCGTCATACACAGAACCCATATCCAACACAAATTTTATATTGGAATCAACCGCTTTAACCGCGCTGCCCATTTGGTCAAGAAATTCTTTCAATTTTAAATGCCTGAACGTATACCAACGTTTTCCTGCCTCATTATTAAGGTTACTTGGCGGTAGAGCAGTAGAGCCATACTGTGCCAAATGCCAGTTACTATAGCTCTCTTTCATGTAAGAAGAATAGTCAAAAATACCCCAATGTGGGTATTCGCCTTCCTGATTTGAAGTAATGGAAACGCTGATAAATAATAACTTTCCCTGATCTTGAAGGTATTTATAACGCTGCGTTACTTCAGTCACAAAGTTCTTAGCCTTTTCAACGGAGGGTTGATGCGCAAGACTAAACATTTTGTCATTGTAGCCATCGGTATATACATTGCCCGCCATATCTCTTGCTTCATTGGCTTCCCCTCCCCAAATAAAACCGGAGCGGTTGATTCCATAGGCATTGTTAGCTCCCAAATGAATCCTTAAAGCAATTTTCTGAATGCCTGATTGGAGTGCTTTATTAATAACATTGTCTACCGGACGCCACTCTGAAGCAACATTTGGATCGGATATACACTGAAACGACGGACATTTGGTAATATCCCATCGCACGGCTATATACACTGAATTGCATCCCATTGCCTTAGCCGCAGGAACCATATTTGCATACGACTCATACAAATTATCTTCCTGAATATTAAGAACCAGCATCGCCAAATAACGATTGTTATCTTGCCCATATCCTGAATAACTTAAGAAGAGAAGGAAGATGTGAAGGGCTGAAAGTGCTTTTTTCATGTCTTTCGGTTCTTTTTAAAAGTGTAAAACAATTTTTAAAAAAGACCAAAGAGGGTAAGTATGTAGGAAGAGTTCAAACTACAAATTGAATACGAACTCTATATAGTAAACGGAAATCGTTAAACTATGTTATACTGTTTTTCCTTTTAAAACCCTATAAGACATATAGTAACGCAGCAAAAAATAGCCATTTCAGCCATTAATTCCATGAAGTGTTATTATTTCTAAGACAATGCCGTCGATCTTGTCGAGATCAGCAGTCTTTCCAATAACAGATTATCTTCCTTCGTAAATTTTAAATTTTTCAGTCTGCTTTACAAGCCGAAAGCGATAATCAGGAAACTGAGCTTCTAAAGAAGGATTGCCGGGAAGTTGTTCATAGGCTTCATGAACAAAGGCATAGATCTTACCTGCTTTGCCATCATATTTATCATCCAAAAACCCACACCCTTTGGCAAATTTGAAGTCAATGCTTCCCACCAACTTACGCGCCTTGGTTGCATCTACATTAAGGGAGCCGGAAGTGAAGTAAAGTATATTTTCGGGTTGGTCTACGGCATGGATAAACGTCAGATCTTCAACGCTTGCGTGCCTTAGGGAAAAGCCTGAAATACCCGCAGCAGATTCATTTTTAATTTCAAATTTCTTGATCACAAACGTGGCTAAGCCATAGCCAGTATTTAAAATGATCAGCAGAAAAAACACCCACTTGCCGGTCGGCTGCCACTTACGAAGGGTGACCAGTAACAAGGGCAAAAACAAATAAGCGACGACTTTGGTATGGCGGTACTCCACCGAAATTTCGGCTCCTTTGTTATAAAGCAACAAAAATATCCCACAATAAACCAAGTAAAAGCCCATGAAAATCCAACGTGCTTCTTCATATCCTGTCTTCATCATAACCCGGATCAGGCCAAGCAGGCCTATTGCCATCAACACATAATAAATGACGTGGCCCCATCCGGGAAAATCCATCCGAAGCAACAATTGTGGATATATTTCAGCAATGCTGAACCAATGCGTAAGCGGATAGGTAAGTGTTTCAAATGACGACCAAGATAGTTTAAAAGGCTGACTCGTACTCGTAATAGGACTGGTACCCAGATTAATAAACCCTAATTGGGTAATTCCCAAATAACATACCATGCACATTCCAACGGCCAAAGCAGTCCCAAAGGACGGAATAATGAGTTTCCTTTTTTTAGAAAAATCTCTCAAAAAGGCAATTCCTGCACAGCCACACAGGGCCGCAAAACCGATCGTATAAGCACTTTTTAACAGAAAAGAGAATAAAGAAAGCAACAACAGCCCCGCAAAAAGGCTCAATGGGCGGTGGCGATATTTCAGGAAATACCAAATGGTCCAGGGTTGACTTCCAAACAGGAGTAATTCTCCACCGGTATAATTAAGGAAATTGATGGTAAATAATCTGGAAGTAGCAATAAAGAAAATACAAAGAGCAATTGTAGTTTTATCAAATTCAAATTGCCGGTAAACATAGTACCAACCCAGCAACCCTGCGATTGAAAAAAGAAGCGTTGCCCACAATCCGGCCATTCCGAGCGACATGTTCAGCACTTGGCTTATTACCCCGGGAACCATGTATTGGCCGGGACTCCACCAAGTCAAAAATAAGGCGTGATTTTCCGCAATATTTGTAGA
The DNA here is from genome assembly GCF_965279615.1 of Runella sp. Lineage (NCBI taxonomy): Bacteria > Pseudomonadati > Bacteroidota > Cytophagia > Cytophagales > Spirosomataceae > Runella > Runella sp. The sequence goes on from NZ_OZ257252.1 coordinate 4,319,252, forward strand.
AGCCGGAATAAAAAGTGTGTTGAATGAGCCGGTCTTCAACATATCAATCCAAACGGATAAGCCAAAGCCGGGATCTTCACCCAACACCAACGGCACCCAATACCCGGCAGCCGTCAGTAAAAATAAAATCCCGATTACTAAAGAACGACGAGTAAGTATTTTCTCCGTTAAATCCATGCAATAATCTTCTGCTTATGCCAGTTGCGGCTGTAAATTACTTTTGGATTTTTGGGTTGAATAAACGCCAAAGAAACGGATAAACAATACATACACCAACCACATACTGAGGTCTTGAGGGCGAGCTCCTGAAAACAACGCAATCAGTACAATGAGCGAAAAATAGGCCAGAAATATAGATAGATCATTGGCCGGTTTAAAAAACTGTTGCAAAGCCGTAAATCCCATGACCACAAAGAAGCTATTAAACAGCACAAAACCTATTATACCTTGATTTACAAGAGCTTCCAATGCCGGTACATCAAAAAACTGTGCTTTATAGCCTTCCCCAAACAAAATGGTTCCGAGTGACCCTTCACCCAAAAACACCTCAAAAACATATTTAAAACTGAACACACGGTTGACGGAAGAATAATCGATCTCGGCCGATTTTTGATCTACTTCAACGCCCGTAACCGTATAAATAACCTTGCCAAAGCGCGATATAAATGTATTTAAATACACGCCAAGCGCATAAGACGCAAACTGAAACTGAGAAAGCAAAAATGCCACAATACCATAAACCACCGCTACAATCGCCAAAACACGAGGACTGAATATGGATGATATCACACTGCGGCCATGCAACGTAAGATAGATAACAGTCATTAATCCTAAACCAATCAGACTCATGTTGGTACGCGCTAAGATCAATACACCCAGCGAGAAAATCGTAATAAGATAATAACCGATTTTGAAAAGCAAATTCTTAGTGCGCCCCGCCGTGAGTAAAGCTGACAGAACAGTACACAAGGCATTGTTGGCGTAGGCGTGCGGGTTACTGTTTTGGGTATTGGCCGCAAATTTAATGGCCGCACGCTCTCCAAATGTCCAGTGAGGGTCTTTGGTCAAACTGTATAAAAGACCGATACTGGCGATTAACGAATAAAACACCATTACCTTCAGGATAATGTTTGTTTTATCATTTGGATAATACATAGTACCAAAAAGAAATACAATCGGAATAATATAGGTGAGCGTTTCACGAAGAGGGTCCGGAAAGCTGCTTGGACTTGGATAATATTTCCAATACACCCATCCCAACACTAAAAAACTAAACCAGCAGGCAAAAAGCGTTTGATTCGGTATATAAATATTTCGAAAAACGTTTATAGGAATCAGCAACAGCAGTCCTACTGCCCAATACAATATAGTAAATGTACTTCCCTGAGGCCCAACGCCGAAGCCATCCCGAACGATAAAAACAATCGGATAAGCATTCCAAAGCATGTTAATCCCAAGTGCCTGACGATAGTATTTTAAGTCCTCCCACATGTTCCGTCAACTATTTGAATAATCCGTATCTAAAAATGCAATAAACAGCCCGAAAGCCATCTTTCCAGTTGATTTTTTTTCCTTCCGCATAAGTTCGGCCATAATACGAAACACCCACTTCGTAAATCCGTATATTAGGTATTTTCGAAATTTTAGCGGTTACTTCCGGCTCAAACCCAAAGCGATTTTCTTTTAATTCAAGCCCCTGAATCAGGTCAACCCTAAAAAGTTTATAACAGGTTTCCATGTCCGTCAAATTAAGGTTGCTGAACATGTTGCTTAAAAACGTTAGAATTTTGTTTCCTATTGAATGCCAGAAAAACAAAATACGGTGGGCTTTGCCACCCATAAAACGCGAGCCGTATACTACATCAGCATGGCCGTCTACCACAGGCTGCAATAAAATATTGAATTCTTTGGGGTCGTATTCCAAGTCTGCATCCTGAATGACAACATAATTACCTTTTGCCTGACGAATCCCGGTATGCAACGCCGCTCCTTTTCCCTGATTGACTTCATGTTTGAAATAAGCGATTTCGGTGCCGGGATTCATTGCTTTAAAAGCAAAGATCTGAGCTTCCGTCTCATCTTTCGAACAGTCATTGACAACGATGATCTCTTTCTCAAAACCGCCGATCAACTCCACATCGGCTACTGCTTTCAAAACAGTCTGGATCGTTTTCCCTTCGTTATAAGCCGGAATTACTATGCTAAGTTTTAAACTCACGATAAATTATTTTAAGTATTGCTGTACCGGTTTAAATGGTGTCGTCACATTCTAAACAATATAATCGCTCAAATTTTAAGAGCGATACCATACGCGTAAATATTTTAAGGCCGGTTTCTCAACCAGATACGTAATACCTACCGCTAACAATAAAGCTCCTGTTAAGGCTACTAAAGCTGCCGGCATAAATTGCCAGCCCAGTTTGTCGCGCAGTAAAGTTACAACTCCATTCATAAAATAATGATGAATCACATAAAGGCTGTATGAAATTGTTCCTAAAAACAACGTTACACGGTTATTTATCCACTCCAAACGTCGACTCACGAACAAAAAAAACACACCGAAATAAAGAGTGTTGACAGTAATGTATTCGGCCTGACTTAAAAATAGATTGCTTCGTCCGGTTTTTTCAAACAATAACAATGTAAGGAAATAAGCAACTATGATTCCTAAAACACGCAACGGCTTATAGCCTTCTGTATAAATTTTGTAGTAAAGAATGCCCGCCCAAAAAAGTTGAAAATGATTTATCAGCGGAAATCCGTCGCGAATAGAATCATATAATCCGGGAGACGAAACACTCAGCCATGTATGAACCAACGCTTGCAGGATGACCAACGCAAATCCGTACCATTCAAGGTTTTTGATTTTCTTAAAAAGAAAAGCCAACAGCATTAACCCATAAAAAAGCATTTCAACGATCAACGTCCAGTAAGATTCATCCAAATCTCTCACACCAAAATAATGCTGAAACATGGTCATATTTGCCAAGTATTCTGCCCAAGAGATGTCACTGTAACCTAATTGTTTGCCAATAAACATCCAGATCGCGGTCAACGTCACTGCCGTCCAATACACAGGATATAACCTTGAAAAACGAGCCACTACAAAATCAATGGCCTTGGTTGTTTTATTGAGTGTCATATAAATAACAAACCCACTGATAATAAAAAACAGATCAACTCCGGTAACTCCCCAAGAAAAATGAACCGGCGCTTCTGCCCGGTGTAATGTTAAGTGGAAAAGTACTACCGCCAACGCTGCAATGCCCCTAAATGTATCTAATGTAGCTAAGCGCTGTTTCTTATCAGACATAATTGATCAACGGTACAATTCACTTTGTGTTACAAAGTTGATTTTTTTACTTTGTATTTCAAAGTGAAATTTAATTTTCTGAAAACTAATCTTTTGAAAACAATAATTTTTGACAAAATACCTCTGAACGATAATCCTGAAGGTATTGACTGCCATCGATCTTGGGTTCTTTTTGTGATAAATAATAATTCATAGCTTCTGCGATTGCTTCAGCCCGATGCGGCGCAACGGGCATTCCCAAGTGGTATTGATTTACTAATACGCCCATTACGCCCAATTTAGACGCAATAAGCGGCTTATTATACTTAGCTGCCAAGCCGAGAATATTGCTGGAACTGAAAAAATTAATATAAGGAACCAACACTATATCAGCTATTTTAAATACTTCATTGGTCGCTTTAGGGTCGAAAAAACGGAAATGTTTGACAAATGAAACTTCGGGATAGTTCTTTTCAGCTTCATTGATAGCGGCAAAAAGCGTTGTATCAAATCCTTTTTCAGGCTCGCCACAGATCAATATACATAACCCACTACGCTGTTTAGTGGTCAATCGCTGCAAAGCTGCCAAGATGGTTGGGACATTTTTACGGGAAGAAAGATGGCCATATACCAAAAACACCCTGCGTCCCGACGCTACTCCATAGATTTTCTTTAAATCTTCAATAGGCAGTGTAGGCACTTCAGAAACGTCAATGGGATCGGGTAAATGTTCAAATCTGGGGCCAAAACGAACATTGTAATCTTCTACACCCTGTTTATCGTTCAGAAAATAGATACGTTCCAATCTTGGATTACGAAGCATCCATCGCATTTGCCATCCTTTCCGCCACCCACGCCATTCACGTCGAATTTTGTCTGTAAGCGTGGTATCATCTTCATAATATTTACGGAAAGGCAAGAATAGAAGCCCTGAGAATTTCACGCCCAGCCGACTTATAGAAGACCTGCCTAATTCATATTGAAATGCATCAATGTGCATAAAGATCAAACGTTCGACCTCATACTTTTGAATTAAAGCGATTAAATAGCGCATTTCTGCCGCTGCCCGCCGCAATACACTCGTAAGCTCCAAAAACGACGCTAATTGCCTGGAGTCAATGTAATGAAATTGAACCAACGATTCATCGGCTTGAAACCGGGCGCGAGCGCCTTCGTGCAGCACAAACACAAATCGGCTTCGAATCTCATCAGGCATCTTTTTTAAATACTCCACCAAAAACTGCAGGTAATCTAAATGATGCCCGCTGATATCGCGATCATATATAAGGGTGCGTTCAGGGATTTGCATCATGCATTTGCCAATTCTTTGTATACTTCCAGCGTTTTTTGGGCCGTGGTTTCCGCTTTAAAGAGTGGAACCCGTTCATAACCAAGTCGACGCATTTGGTCTTGAAGTGTTTGATTATAAATGACTTTTTCGACAGCATCTTTGATGGAATCTTTGCTCTCGGCTTCAAAATAAACCCCGGCCTCATCTGCAATTTCATCAAAAGAAGTGCCGGTTGTCACAGCCACCGGGCAGCCGCAACTCATGGCTTCCAATACGGGCAACCCAAATCCTTCCATTAAGGATGGAAATACAAATACCTGTGCTCGTTCATAAAGCTCAACAAGTGTAGTATCGTCAAAAATCGGGTGATAAAGCACTTGATCTTGGATACCGGCTTCACTTATTAAGCGCTTTTCTTCATTCGAAAATGTTCCTCCTCCTCCACACACAAGCCTCAAATCGCTATCCTTGAGAAGAATAGCCGTCATTGCTTCCAAAAAAGTAACGAAGTTTTTGTAATAATCCCGTTTCCCGACAAACAACACGTAGCGTTCAGGAAGGTTTAACGTCGTTTGTCCGATAAGCGTAGGTTTATCAAGATAATTTCCGAGGGGAATTACTTTTATTTTGGCTTCATCAATATCAAAATATTCCAAAATACCTCGCTTTGTTGCTTCCGAAACTGAAATGACGATATCGGCTCGTTTGAGTAATTTTTGCTTTAATTCAGAAAGTCCTTCTCCCAACACCGGAAACATTTTACCGTATTTTTCACTCAGCACATCATGAAATGTCAGCACCATTGGCTTCTTTCCCACTTTATCCAAGAAATAGGAATGATAATAGGTAGGATGAAAAATATCGAAATTCCCTTTGCCTAATTTTGTAGAACTATAGAGGCGATTTAGTCGCGAAAACACTTGATTTGCGCGAGGATTGTTGGCAAACTGTTGATAACGAACGGGATGAGAATAGTTTACATCCCGTAGGTATTCACTGTTAGAGAATTTCAGCGCCAATTCAAATTCGATATCCCGACGTCCCGCAAACGCATTCATTAACTCATAGAAATACCGGGAAATACCGCCATACTGTGTACCGGTAAAGGTCTGGTGGTCATAAAGAACTTTCATGCAGCCTTATTAAAGATAACAAATCTGCCGCTATTTGCGGTTATTTCCCGTAAAAGTACAAAAAAACTGTATTTGAATGAGCTATTTAGTTATTTTATGGTAAATAGGAAAGTAAGTGATGGTATCAACAATAGACTTTAGGTTCTTTTTTAGGCCTTGTTTCAATGCAGAACTATAAGGATTGAGGGCTTCGCGAAGCGAAAAAACGGTTGGTACAACGGAAGTATATTGTTTTATTCTTGCTTTATAATCATTCACCAATACCTCAGCTCCTGCCTCTTTTATCATTTTTTTTACTTCCGGACTATCTCCTAATACCTCTTTAAAATTAAAAAAAGCCAAGGCTGCACCTTGATTTACAAGCCATTGCTTATTTTTATAAGTAAGTACACGCTCATGAAGATTTTGTAAACCTACATTCCAACCGATATTTTTATTAATACAAATATTTTCAAATAAAATGGGAACGTAGTTAAGCCAAAGTTGATCGTGGTTCATTCCATTACACACATCAAAGTAAGCTCTATCAGTCAGCCGTTGTTGCCACCATGTTAAAAAGCGTGATGTATTTTGGCTTTTGTTGACGGCAAAAAAGCCATTGTCGTACATTCCGGTATTGAGAAACATTTTTTCATCTCCGTACAGCGATTTTCCAAATTTTCGTGTCAGTCGAGGCGTCAGAGTAATATCATGGATTGCGACTTTTTGCTCAATAGCCTCAAAATCGCTGAATAGCAGTACTGTCGGGTCAAAATAAATGACATAGTTAATGTCTTCCTGCTTTAGGAAATAATCTGCAAAAAAGGGTTTTGAAGCTGCAACGAGGGTATTCAGGTCATAATGTTGCTGCATTTGAGCAATTTCCGCAAAAGGCAATTGCTCAAAGTTAACGACACGCGAGTCCTTTATTTCAGATCGTCCAACGATGCCTATTTTAAAAGGTATTGTTTTGGGAAGGCTATCGGCCAATACTTGCGCAAATGGATATTGCTCAGCCGTGCAAATGGTAAATACTAAAGTCTTTCCAGCCATTTTTCAAACGGTTTTTTCAAAAGAGTTCTTATCCGTTGGTACTTATAAAGTGGCTCTGACTTGATATAATAGCACGGAAACTGCCGATAATAAGCATTATGATTACGTAATAATTCGTCCCGATAATAATCAAACAGCGGATTCAGATCCGGACGTTGTTCAAATGTAAAGCGATTTTGATATTTAGAGATAATAGAGGGCTTGGCCGGATCATAGCCGCTGTAATGAAAAAAAACTACCGGAAGGCCATTGACCAGATGCGTATTTGCATTGTTTGTAAATGCCCGCTCGTGCAGGTTCCAGTAAGCAGCATTCCAGCCCGGATGTTTTTCTACATGAACATTGTTCCAAAAAACAGGCGCAAAATTCACCCAATGTTGATCTACAAAAAGACCGTTGCAAAGGTCTATTTTACATTCGTCAAACAGCTTCTCTTCCCACCACTTCACAAAATCCAACGCTTCAGGGCTTTTATTTAAGGCAATAAAGCCAAGATTATAAACGCCTGTGTTGAGATGGTGTAATTCATTGGGTGTCAATTGATCATCAATCGGCGTCGTTAAATGCGGGGTTAATACAAAGTCATTTTTTTCGAGCAACGCTTCTAATGCTGTAAGAGGTTGGTAAACAATAATATCAGGGTCGAAATAAATAACATTTTTGATTTGAGGGATTTTATCAAAAAAATACCTGAAAAAATAGGGTTTAACGGCCGTATTGAGTTCAGTGATGTTATAATGCTCACACATCTCATCCAGTCCGTCGATACCGATACGGTGTAATTCCAACAATTCAAATTCAGGGAGTTTGTTGGCCGGAACATGAGCGGTATCCAATCGGTCTACCAGACCAATGACAAATCGGATATGCGGATTGGTACGCTTTAGCGAATCCCCGAGTGTACGGGCCTGAGCAAGATAATTGATAGAGCAAAGCGTAAAGGCTAAAGTCATTCGTTTGGTATACGTTACGGTTCGGAGCTCACTCTGCTGCTTAATCAATCTTAGATACAGAAGAGATGAATTCAGTAATGATATATCTCAACCGATGGTTTCTTCAATTTTACTAATATGAGCGAGTGAGTCCGATAAATTTTGTCGATTTGGGCTTTGGGCAGGTATTTTTCAACGTATTTTTCATTGTCGCAAAACACATAATCGTATGCAAATATGTAACGGGCATTGGGTAATACCAAATATTCGTTCCCATAAATGACATATCGCATCTGCCAATCGTTGGGCATTTGGGGCCGTAAGATGCTCCAATAGCGATAAAAACCCATACTTTTTTCAAAAAGTATCCCTGCTCCTTTTGAATTTTTATCAATGTGCTTAGTCAGCGCTTTGAACTCGTAATACGTTGCCGGGTACTCATTATCCGTTATAAAAAAGTAGTGATCTCTTTCGTACTTAAATATATGTTCACTTTCCTGTTCGTAATAACCCAACCCATTCAAGGTCGTTACTATTTCCTGTCTTTTTATAAAAGGAAGGTCTTGTTTTAACGGATAACAGGGCTCAGGCTTTGAAAAATTATAATAACTTCCCAACACTTGTTGGTATCGACTTTCATTTGCTCCCACGGGTACACAAAGGTGACGGGGAATATACCCCAACCAGTATTTTGATGCGTACCGAATCGGAAAAAGTGGTTTGTTAAAATTATCTACAACGTAAGGAATCGCGGTCAAAAGAAAGAAATAGCCAAAAGCAATTTTCCATTTATCCGGCCAACCTGAGATAAAAAGCCCAACCAGAACAATTCCCTGCGCAAAGAAAGGCATGTGTGTTCTTGAACTCCAAAACTGAAATTTAGCGGCACTGCAAAAAATCACAAAACCGACCAACGCGCAGACTAATATTCCTTTAAATACATACTTTTTTTTCTGAAAAAGCAGCCAAATGGAGGCCAATAAAATCGCCGAAAACAGCAATAAATTGCCGGCCATATCTTCCTGAATTACAAATTGGGTACGGTAATTGTCAAGCGACAACTTTGGGTCGAAAATGTCTTGCCCGATAAACGTATGAAATTTCGTAATTACTGCGTCCACTTTTGCATTATACCCCGCGCTGGGAAGTCCAAGATGCAGTCCAACGTTTTTGGCAACATTGCTCATTGTGCAGGTTAAACAATATTTTTCAGTGGCGATATTTTCAACAAATAATGCACTGCCTTTTTGAGGGCTTAATATCGACCCGAACAATGCATAATTACGACTGAAAAAAGGTCCGAAAACGAGCAACAAAGTACCTAAAGTAACTCCAAAGGTAGAGATAGCGGTCTTAAAGCCCTGTTTCCGGAGCACTTGCACTCCTATCCAAATACAATACGGAAAAGCATAAAAGAAAACAGGATATTTTGTAAAACCGCCCAGCGCCAAACTGATGCTCGTCCACCAAACATTTTCCCATTTGAATTCTTTCAGCAGTTTTAACCCAAAATACAGGAAGCAGGTAAAAAAGAAATCTGCCACATAGTCATTTTGGGTCGTAGTAGCTTCTAAAATTCCAATGGGAAGTGTCAGTTGCAAAATGCTCACCATTATCTGTACACCCGGAGCTAATCCCAATTGTTTAGCAATTGCTCCAACGCCAGCCACCGTCCCCAACATAGCCCCCCACTGAACGACATTCACAAAATAATCATGACCACTCAATGCCAATACATGAAGCAGCATGTACTCCGACATCACATTGTGATACAGTTGCTGAACATGAATGGTAGGATAATGATTTATGTTATGATTTTGTAACCAATATACAACTCGCGTGAGATGGTAATTATTAGAATCAACATTATTGGGAGAAACATAAATGGCTAAGAACAACAGGGGCAAAACGATCATAGCCAAGGATACCAAGAGCAAAATCAGGTAACCGCCCGAAAGGTGCTGCGACTCATTGCCCCATAAAATTTTGTATGGCCTCTTAATCCATAGCAAATAGGAGCTGACCCCTGCAACCAAGAGCCAAAATAACCCTAGAAATAATGGAGTAATCGCATTGAAAATTGAAAGTAATTCCGTTGAGATACAGACCAATACTGCCAGAGTAACCAGCGTTTTCAATAATGTTACTCGCATAGAGTTTTTATGATATGCACTACTTTTTCCACACTTTCAGCGGTAGGATGCCGTTCCAAAACTTTGCGCTTCGCATTTTGTCCCATTGTTGATCGTACCGTATCACTTTCGATCAGTTCAATGATGCGTTTACTCATTTCAACGCTATCAAGGTATGGAACAACAAACCCGGCATCTTCTTCTACAAGCTCAGGGGCACCGCCCGATTTTTCAAAACACACGATCGGTTTTTCGGCCAATGCAGCCTCCAACACCACCAATGGGTAAGGATCTTCGCGTGAAGTAAGCGCAAAAACGTCAAATTGACTCAAATAATCAAATACCTCCGACGTAAGTCCCACATGGATAATACGCTCTGAAAGACCCATTCTCTCTGCATCAAAGCGTTGTACTTCGTATAGTTCAGAATCATCACGCATCCCTACCCATACAAAGTAAACAGGTTTAGCATCAAAATGCGCTATCACCTGTTGAGCCACCATCATAAAAATATCATTGCCCTTGCGCCATTCGGCATGCCCACAACCGCCGATCAAAACAGCATCGGCCGGCAATCCCATCTTTTGACGAATATTTACCTTTTTTCCTTCTGCTATCTTTTTGAGAATCAGCGGCGTGTCTATGATTTGAAAAGTACTTATTTGGCTTTCAGGATAATGATACGTTTTCTGAAAATAAGAAGCCACCGCTTTGGAAACAACGATCAGGTGATTAGTACGGCTCATTAAATACTCCATGTCGGCGGGATCACTGTATTTTCTGATCGACATTTCCAATTCGTGCGCAAAAAGCACCGTTGGTGCCGGTATAAAATCCAATTGCCGATAAGCGGCGGCGGCTCCGATCGTATTGGCAAAAATAAGTCCGAAGTCCTGGGCTGTAAATAAGGCAGTAAAACGCTTCCAACGCCTATCCAATACCTTTCTTTTTGCCCATTTAGTTAAGGAAAAGAAAGACAGAAGCTTTTCAGTAAATGGCTTAAAACGTACATCGCCCAATCGAGGCAGACGAGTAGTGGGAACCAACGCTTTGAATTCCTCTTCCAATGGCCCATCGCTGCAAAGAAGCAGGTGCATCGGTAGATTATGTTGTTTGAGTTGTCGAAGCAATTGCAACAATACGATCTGTCCGCCGGCACGATTGGCATCGTGGCTTATGAAGAGGATTTTTTTCATTAAAATTTCGCCAATAGTTTTTGCCAATTATCCAATTGACGATTCACATCAAACGTTAACGCTCGTTCACGCAGCACATTTTTATCAATAGCAATGGTTCCATTCATGACCTTTTGCATAATCTCGGCCAATTTTGGAATATCAAACGCAGGCGCTACTTCACCCATGCCGGATTGTACAAACTCACTGATTCCTCCTGAGTTAAATCCTACCACCGGTTTTTGTAAATAAGCCGACTCAATCATCACCAATGGAAAGGGATCTTCGCGAGAAGTGAGCACAAAGCCATCGCAAATGTTGAGGTAATCATAATAATCCTGCCCACCTTTGGCACCCAAAGCAATGAAATTTAACCCTTCTCTTTTTACTCTTTCTTCCAAATAATACGAAACACCGTATTCGCTTCCGCTTCCCAACCACACCAAATAGGCATTTTTGGGAAGGTGTTGCAGCAAATCAGGAACCATGTCATATCCTTTGCGCATGCACATTGTCCCGGACATCAACCACACAAAAGCATCAGCCGGCAACCCCAAGGTTTGCCGTAAAGCGGCTCTGTCTTTCTGTAAATTGATTTTTTGGGTATCAATAAACGAGTGCAAAAGATGAAGATTGGGCACACCCATTTTTTGAAGTTGGTCTACCACAATTTGCGAGCAACCCAGCGTCGTCTTGGCATAAGTGAGCATCTCCGAAAAAGAATCGGCCCGTAGCGTATCAAAGGTTTCCAACAATTCATGGACATGCACTACGTAGGGAACATTGAGTTTGCGTGCCAATCGGGCAAATTGCGGCATCGTGATCGTATTGAAGTACCAAATATCAGGTTTAAATTCCTGATGAATGCGTTTGATATAACTCTCTTCAGGCGTCAGTCCAAACACACGATGGTAAACAGCTTCTACGGAATAATACGGTAGACCGCGGTGAAATTTATGAATATAGGTAGCATCGGCGGGCGAATTCTTGGCAAACAGTTCTCCTGCCTGACGCGAATAAACGGCTGTTTTTATATCGCTTCCTGCCAGATGCTTTATGAGATACCAAAGTACCATTTCTGAACCTGTCCGCGCGCCGGTAGGGGTAAAAAATAAAATCTTCATGCGTTAGACATGGCTCTTTGGATCGAGCTTATAAAAATATGGCTTGTTACGAATGATTTTCCAAAAATAGGTAGAAAACAACCAAACTTTGCGGGCGAAGTCTTTTTGTTGCTCCAATTCACCAAATGGATTACGAAATTTGGTCGCATTGAGCACAATTTTCCAACCAAAATAAATGGGAATCATTAAATAGTAATTCAGCATCAGGCCCAAATAACGCCCGATACCAAATTCTTTTCTGACCCAAACCAAATTTGACAGTTGAATTTGAGGGTAAAAACGATTTATTATTGTAATCAGTACGTCTTTTCGTTTCGGATTACTGCCCCATTCATGATGTATATATCCACAGTCTTCAAATACCTTCAATTTACCCACACGACCTAACCGACAGTTCCACTCCACATCTTCGCCGTATAAAAAGAAATCTTCGTCCAATAGCCCTGCTTTTGCTACAGCTTCCCGTTTGGCCAATAAAAATGCCGCCGGAATCCAATCCACTTGATCCGGATCGTCGTAATGCGTTTCGGGAATTAATTTTTCGAGCACTGTTTTAAAAATTTGTCCCGGAGGTAAAACATACAATGTACGCTTGAAAATGGCTAAACTGCGGTAAAAAGGACGGGGAGTCCTGTCCGAAAAAAGCTGAATGCCGCCTGCAGCGGCTGTTTCAGGCTGCGCATCCAGGCGCTGAACACAACGTGTAATAATATCATCAATAAGCTCAGTATCAGAGTTAAGCAACAAATAATACCTTCCTTTCGCTGCCCGGATTCCTGTGTTATTAGCTCTTGAAAATCCGGCATTATAACCCATGTTGAGCCATTGCACTTCGCTGAATTCTTTCGTTATGATCTCTCCGGCACCATCTTGTGAATCATTATCGACAACAATAATTTCAAAACTAACTCCTTTTGTATACGCATAAATCGAGCGGATACAATCAGTCGTTAATTTGAGGGTTTTATAATGAATGATGATAATCGAAACGTCCATTCAAAAAATAGTTATCATTTATCAATTAACATTTACCAGCCATACCAAAGTCATTATTGGTAAATGATAAATGTTTAACGGTAAATGAATTAGTAAACTTTATAACTTGGAGTTGGCCTTTTTTCGGCCGGGCTGCCCATGTATACTCCCCAAGCTTCGGTATTTTTAGTGATCGATGCCGCCATAGCGACAAGTGTTCCTTCGGCAATCGTTGTATAATCCCGGATGGTGGCATTGACTCCGAAAAAACAATAAGATTCCACCACACAATGCCCCGACAAGACCACTTGGGAAGTAAAAAAAACGTGATCTTTAATCACGCCGTGATGACCGATATGGTTGCCGCTCCACAATACACAGTTATTCCCTATTTTGGTGAAAGGCTGAATGGTATTATCTTCTAAGATAAAGCAGTTCTCTCCGATTTCATTGCCAAACCAAGTAGCTTTTGAGCTGATATAGCTGATAAATTCGTAGCCTTTGGCTTTGGCTTCGAGATATACTTTCTCGCGGTTTTTATTCATTTTCCGCCCCGTCATGGGAGCAAAGAATTTGTATTCTGAGGGCGGAAAAAGGGTTTCTACATCTTCAAAAGCCACAACAGGTAATCCCCAAAAAGTGGTTTCTTTTAAATATTCCCGGTTGACCGTAAAAGCAACTACTTCATGGTCGGAGTCATGGGTTAAATAAAAGTGCGCCAGCTCCGCCGTGTCAAGCACTCCAAAAATTACAACTTTAGCCATTTCTTAGTAGTGGTATCGGTAATGAGCAGTAAAAACATCTTATCAACTGCTCATTACATATTAAACTAATTCATATTCATTCAAAAACTCCTTGATCTTGGGCACATCATTAAACATCATACCATCCACAATCGACAGCCAAGGCACAAATTCATTCTTGAATTGAGGGTATACAACAGGCTTTGATTTAATGAAATTTAAACGGATGTCGTTTTGCTCAAAGGCCGTTTTATCATACAATTCAACGCCACCGATCGGATTGATATAATGGTCAGCTTTTTCCTGCCGGCAAATATCCAAAATTCGTTCCTGCGCCTTTAGATGGGTATTTTGATAAATACTTGAACTTGCTACAATTTCAGTTTCAATCCCCAAATAATCGTTCAAAATGCTAAAACCTGCGGCGATCCAATCGCTCAGTTTTTCGGCATCTAAGTTGATAATTTTTTCGGTTACTGCAAACGCCGTAAAATAAAAGGGGGCTTTTTTATAGGCTTGTTCAAGGGTTTTCAGCAATTTCCCACGCCATTTAGGGTCGTTACTGAGATAAATTTCGTTGATGAGCTTATTTTGACTGGCATCTTTGAGAGGAATCGTAAACAGGTATTCCTGTCCATTCACAAGCACTCGATTACGATTGATCCAGCCTTTATTGATGTAATTAACATCATCGTACAGCACAAACTTATCTACCCCGTTCAACAGTTGCAAATACCCAATGTAAGGCAAAAAATAGGGTTGCATGATAGCAAGGCGCATAAAACGGAAGATGTTAGTGTATTTTACAAAAAATCGTCCGTATAAGTTATACGAACGTTATAAGGGTAAAGGGCAAAGTTATTTCAGTTTTCTTAAATAATAATCTTCGCCCTTCACAATCACCCCCTTCATCGTTGTATCCGTTCCTAATCGGATATCCGTTGGAAGAGGCCTGAAGAGGGCAATGGTATCACTCTTAGCATACATCAAATAGTCAGTCCCCGCAGGAATCGGGCGCAAAGGTTGCTCAAAAGGTCGAATGGGAATCAATCTTCTGGTAAGGTGTTTGCCGTAAAGCGGGTACTCAAAATCATCATTGATGGTTCCTAATGCTACCGTGACAGAATCCGGCACCAGTCGGTCAAAGGTTTGATAAGCCTTTGTAATATCAGGACGAGCAAAGGTCATCATGGCAATGCGTTCTATATTGAAGGCCGATGGCTTCCCTAAAACCGAAACAGGTAAACAACGTACGTTAAGGAATACCGCCAGCAACGCAGACACGCAGGCTGTTACGGTTACAACGCCAACGTATGTTTTTAAAGCACCGGAATAGCCTGATTTTTCAAGGCTGTATTTATGGGTAAACAGTAACGTCAGAAAAAGTACCCCAAAAACTCCCGTTTCCTGAAAATAGCGCCCTTTCCAAGGATCATAAGGGGCTGAATAAGAGAGCGCTGCAAAATGCAGCAATACTGCAACCGCCAAAAACCAATGCGCCGGTGAGCGGACAACTCCGAAAAACACTAAAAACAGCAGCGGAAATACCAGTGCAAAACCAAATATACCCCAATAAGGGTTTCCATTGAAAAATTCAAATCGACGTTCAAACGTAAAAGGAATGATGGAAAATTCTGTTTCTTCGTCCAAACGCATTCGAAGTTTATCTTCCAACCAAACCAGCGGTAAACGCATTCTCCGATTGATATCCTGCCCTATCTCTACATTACGCAATCCGTCCAAATTAACAAAATCATACGCATACCTTACCACATTCCGGGAGCCTTGCTCAAACAGATTACGATACCCTCCGTTTGAGGTAGCACGTTCAATGGATTGATGTTTAAGGGAAGTAGGCGGCCCAATCGGATGACCGAACTGTTGTATATTTTTGACGTAGCCCGTTGGCAATGTCCATAAACAGAAGCAAATCACGATGGCGATACTTAATCTGAAAATAGCCGGCCAATTGATACGTAATGTTACATTCTCTTTCTTTTGCCCTTTACCTTTTGCTCCCTGTAAAAACACGGTATAAATCATCACCACAAAAACCGATGGCAACAGCAGTGTAAATGTAACCTTATGCCCATAAACAATGCCGAAACTCAGTGCCGCTAAATACAAATAGCGGTTTTCGCCCGTAACTCGGTAAGTAAACAGGAAGTAAAGCAAACAACTTAAATACGCTGCTAATACGATGTCTGTTTCGGTCGTAACGGCCTGCATCAAAAAATCCAGAAAAAAAGCAAAGGCCAACGCGCAGAAGAAACTTGCATTAAGAAGGTTTTTGGTGATTCGCTGCGCTATTCCAAAGACAGATACAAGCGTGATCCAATAGGAAAGATGGTGAATCAGTTTGAATGCATTTTCAAACCTTCCCGTCATTAAATACGAATAGATCTGAATGGTACAGACACTTTTGGGATAGGTATCAATGTTCCAGTTTGTTCCGCCAAAATGCGCCATTGTACCGCGTTGAATGTATTGTATCACGCGATTCAGGTGCCCGGTCATACTGTCCCATTCATTGGGCACAGTGAAGAATACTAAAAGCAGATTTGTTATGCCGATAATTGCGAGAGTAATAATCATTATTCCAAACAAAAATCGCAAATAAACGCTTCCGCTGACGTACCATCGTTGGGCAGCATGCCAACGACTTATTGCCATTTTGAGCGGGGAAAAATTCGTTGCTTGAGGAGCCAGTTTGCTAAAGACAACGGCAAATAGCGTAGGAGGGATAAAAACGGCAATCGCCCAGGCCCATGCAGTTCCTGTGAGGTTCAGAGCTGACAGGCAGAATCCTGTGATAATAATGCTGCCCGCAAACAGGATAAAAGAGGTAATCAGCCACTCTATCAGGGAAGGACGACAAATACGGGCCGCTGTCCGTCCGATGTACCATACAAAAGCACCAAAACTTAGTAAGCTAATCAGCGCCATACTTACAAATTTTGGTTGATCAACTCTACAATTCGCCTTACATCTTCGTGAGGCAATTCGGCATGCAAAGGCAAACAAAGCACCCGTAATGAAATATCTTCGGAAACGGGGCAGGACTCGGCATCCTTTAAAAAAGGAAGTTTGTTGAGTGAAGGATAAAAATAACGTCGCGGAATAATGTCGTTTTTGACAAGTTCATCGCGTATGTCTAACATTTTGCTTTCAGATTCAAAAACAACCGGATAATAAGCATAGTTACGCACCAAGCCCTCTACCCAGTGCGGAGCTTCAAGATGATTCCAATCCAAAAGTTCAGTATATAAGTCACAAACGGCTTTACGGGCTTGAATCAGATCAGGAACAAGCGGAAGGTTACAAAGTCCCATTGCTGCATGCACTTCAGAGTTTTTACCGTTGATCCCAACAAAATAATAATCATCCCCGCGATGCCCAAATGCACGTAACAGGTGTAATTTTTCGTGCCATTTAGCATCATTAGCTATAATAGCACCTCCCTCTACCGTATGAAACAGTTTGGTAGCGTGAAAACTGCACGTAGAAAAATCGCCGTAAGCAAGGAGCGAACGCCCATTAAAAGTAGCCCCAAAGGCATGAGCACCGTCATAAATGACAATGAGGTTGTGCTTCTTCGCGATTTTCTCAATTGCTTCTACATCACAGGCATTACCATAAACGTGCGTGGCCAGAATTGCCCGCGTGCGTTCGGTAACAGCAGCCTCAATAAGTTCAGGATTGATGCAATATGTTTTGGGGTCAATGTCAACAAACACAGGAGTACTGTTCTCCCATAAGATAACATTGGTCGTAGCCACGTACGAAAAAGGCGTTGTGATAATTTCTCCCGGCTCGTCAAGAAGCTTGAGCGCCATTTGAAGTACAATTGTCCCATTACCGCAAAAGTAGAGATGGTCTACACCCAAATATTCTTTAAGACCCTGTTCCAATTCCTGCGCCAGCGGCCCATTATTGGTAAGTATGGCTTTGTCCCAGATTTTTCTTAAATAAGAAACATATTGGTCAAAATCGGGAAGGTATGTTTTAGTAACGTTAATCATTCGCTTCGGCGCTCCAACCGTTTAGACCAGCACTTCTGATTGGCTGATTTGAAAATTTAATTGAGGACGCACATATCCGGGCCACTTACCATACCATGTTACCCCTTCACGGTGGTCTTCCACTTCAAAGGAGAGTGCATCAGGCAGTTGAAATAATACCGTTGAAGTATCTTTTACCACCATAATTGATATTACATAGGAGCCATCATTCAGGAAATTGCCGGGAATTTCCAACGTGGCCGCCACCAATCCTTTCTCAAAGGATTGAGAAGTAGTTCCCACATTAAAAATACATTCACCGGTAAAGGCGTATAAATGCAGGCTTAAATTCAGATCAGCACGATCGGCCATGTTCCAAAATTCAATGTGAACACGGACCGGCGTCGTTACATCTATGTAAAGTTTTCCATCCTGATACTCAGGGTCTATACGTACAATACGAAAACGTACCTCATCGCTCCCGGGAGCCTCTTCAGGGGTTTCCCAAAAGTGTTCCAGATTGGTTTTGGCAACATGGCTGAGGTAATTGTTTACTACGTGCGTGGTATCTCCCTGCATTTTCAGGCGACCATGCTCGAAGTAGAAGGCGCGATTGCACAGCGACTGCACAGCCGCTAAATTATGACTTACGAATAAAATAGTACGACCGCTTTCAGACACGTCGCGCATTTTGCCGAGGCATTTTTTCTGAAAATCAGCATCTCCTACGGCGAGCACTTCGTCAATAATAAGAATTTCGGGGCTTAAATGGGCAGAAATGGCAAAACCAAGTCGCACATACATTCCTGACGAATAACGCTTTACGGGAGTATCCAGAAATTTTTCAACTCCTGCAAAATCGACAATACTTTCAAAAGCCTCTTTGATTTCCTGGCGTTTCATCCCCAGAATCGCACCGTTTAAGAAAATATTCTCGCGCCCTGTCAATTCCGGGTGAAAACCGGTTCCCACTTCCAGTAAACTGGCTACACGCCCTTTAATGGTAACTCTTCCACTGCTGGGTTCTGTGATCTTACTGAGAATTTTCAATAAAGTAGATTTGCCGGCACCGTTATGGCCTATTATTCCTACTCTATCGCCTTGTTCAACGGAAAAATTTACATCACGAAGGGCCCAAAACTCTTCTTTCTCCACCTCATCCTGCTCACCTTTTCCAAAAAAGTGTTTAAATTTCTCCGAAAACGTATCGCGTAAAGTAGAACTTTTACGCATCGCCTTTTGGTGATCGATGATGTATTTTTTGCTTATATCTTCTGCTACAATTACCTGCATTGAGCGCCCCAAAGTTTATATAGGTTCAAAAGTAATCAAATGTAGTCAACAAATGAATTTTCTTCCTTACGAAAATAGTAAACGGAAATCAGCATCATTACTCCTATCAGGCCCACTGTACTGTATAAACTACTCACTTTAAAGAACGCATTATTGCCCAATAAGCACCACTTAAAACCGTCAATGATACTGACCATGGGATTGAGATAATACAGATCATACCACCATGATCCCTGACTTTTCTCGACCATTGAACTGCTATAGGCAATAGGGCAAACATAAAACCCGATCTGAACCATGAAAGGAATCAACTGAGCTATATCGCGAAAACGGACGTTCAGAACTGAAAAGAACAATCCAAATGCCAATGAGGCAAATAACATCAGCAGTACAAACAGCGGCAGGAAAATGATCTCAAACCCCGGCAAATGCTGCTTATAAAGTGCAATCAGTAAATACAACGCAAGTGAAATAGCAAAATCAATAAATCCGACCAAAACTGAACTCAACGGCATGATCAACCGAGGGAAATACGTTTTGGTCACTAAATTGGAATTCAACAGAATACTGTGGCTGATCTGCGTAAAGGTATTGGCAAAAAACGTCCAAATCGTAATACCGGCCAATACCATCAAGGGATAAGGTACACCTGCATCCCCTTCAAATTTACCAACCATCTCAAACACAAAAACCATAACAGCCATCGTAGCCAAAGGCCGTACCACGGCCCATGCTGCTCCGATAGCTGTTTGTTTGTACCGAACCGATAAATCGCGCCGTGCCAGAATCCACAGCAACTCCCGGTTCTTCCATAAATCTTTCCAATAGTTTTTGGCACCGTGACCGGCCTCAATGACTATTTCATTCATAAATGCCATTTATAGTACGAATTAAGAGTTAAAAGCTAAATAAAATTAAGCAGCACTAACTCATTTTTTCTTCATATCCTTCAATGCTTCCGAGTAGGTTTGTTTGGCTAACACAAAAATTATAGCAAGAATAAAGCCAATAATTGCGCCGAACTTTGTATTCTCACGAGTAAAAAGTTTTGTCTCTAATGGCAAAGTAGCCGGTTCAATGATCGTAAATAGAGGTGACTCTTTAACAATCGACATTTGAAGGCTTTCAAGGCTTCTTGAAGCTTCTAAATAGAGTGACGTGACAAAAGTAGTATTTCGGGTCAATCTTCCCTCTTCCACTTTTGCCGTAGGAGCCACCGCTTCCGTATTAATGACGGTCGTTTGCGCAAGTCTGCTTTCTGTCCGGTTGAGTACTCTGCCCAAAGAATCCACTCGATTCTTCATTATTTTCAGCATTTCACGAGACTTCCGGGTTTGGGTTTCCTGATAGACGCGTTCCACGGTTGTAAGCAACAGATCCGAAAATGTTTTAGACACCATTTCATTTTCCATTGAAATGGTCAGATCGTAAAACGCCGTTTTTAGATTGGGTTGCCCGATGGTAATTTCACGATCGCGAACTTTCGTCAATACGCCATCAAATACCTGTCTTTCCAACGTCGACATAGAATCCCGCTTACTGTGTTGAATACGAACAGGTAACCATTCTTTCAAAAAATCACCCCAATCATCCTGACGGATAAAAGTAGAATCAAGATAATAGTTGATAAAAAAATCTTTCTTCCCATTTGCCAACGTCACCGTTGTCAGCAAAGCTCTCTCTAATACCGGGCGCGTTTTGATAACATAAAAGAGATTTTCGCCCGTAAATAGACCCGCGTCTCCACTACCACCGCTCATTCCAAGCAGGTTTCCAAAGCCTCCTAAGTTTTGAGTTGCATTGGAACCGGTGACGTTAAACGTTATTTTAGAGACATACTGAACACGCTTATTTTTTTCAGAATCAACGTAATAACCTATTGCCGTACCAATTCCGATCAAAATTAAAATAAGCCACCAGTTTTTCAGCACCAAATCTTTGGTCTGAATCAATTTTTGAAATATAAGCTTGGGAGAAAGTGTTACTTGTTCTTGTTGTTCCATGATGCGTTTAAACCTTAATAGCTTCTACTTTTTTACATCCTATTATTGATTGCCCAAAAATTTAAAAGCTATTACCGTCGTAATCAAAGTCATTACAGTTGAAGATATACCAATAACCGATTGTAACGCGCGTTGTGCTTCGACCAAATCAGATTGCGTACGTTGTGGGACGTGTATCTCCGAACCGGGTTCTACTTTAGGATAAATATTGAAGAATAAGAATTTGCGAGTTCTATCTACAGAGCCATTCGGATAGATCACATAGGATTTTCTTTTTAAAGACATCCGTGTAAATCCACCTCCTTGCGATACATAATCCATGAAAGAATTTCCGGTCCTAAATTTGACGGTAGTAGGGAACAATAATTCTCCCTGCAAACGAACCGTTTCCAATCGTTTGGGAATATCAATAATATCACCGTCCTGCAAAATAATATCTTCGCGTCCACCCGGGTTTTTCAAGATACGACCCAAGTCGATTCCAATTGCTTCCTGCTTATTTTTATCAATTTCCGTACCTACAAATTGCCCTTTCTTGGCATCATCAGAAATTTCAGCAACCGCTTTATTACGTTGTTGAATCTCTTCATCTGAAAGTGTTACTTTCCGCAACAAGGTAGCTCCGTTTACATACGCCTGTGCCGTTAAACCACCGGCACGTACCAACAGATCAGACAGTTTTTCGTCTTTGCTCTTGATTCCGTGAATACCCGGATTTACCACTTCACCCTGAAAAGTAACAAAGGTTTGGGGTTGGTAATTAGAGGCTGCTCTCACCAATATTTCATCGTAAGGCTCCAATACAAAACGGGTATCGTTTCCATCAATTGTCAGATCACGATTGACGTCGAAGTTAAATATATCAGCAACTTGTGCAGAAGCAGATTTTACATTGACATCCCGCTTACGACGGACGATCTCAACCTGTGAATTAGCGGCTGATTCTTTAAACCCTCCGGCTCTGATGATGGCATCTTCTATTGTTAAGTTCGAAGTATAGTCCAAGTTTACCTCAGGCCCGTTATTTACTTCTCCAATAACTTTGATAAATGCGGCCTCCCGCAACTCAAATTTTGACGGAATAATGATCTGATCTTCTCTCTGTAATATCAGATCATCGGTTTTACCGGCCATCATATCTGCTAAATTGATCGAAATATTCTCTACCGATAAATCTTCTCGTGTTCGAATCACATTGATACGACCCGTAAAAGCCTCACCGGTTATGCCTTCCGCACTTTTTAAAAGTTGAAGCAATGTTTTATTTTGATCTAACGAATATTGGCCCGGACGAAACACGGGACCGGTAATGGTAACCATGTTCTCAAAACGGGGGAGCAACATTTCGGCCGTAATTTCATCTCCGTTGTTTGGTACATATTTAGCATAATCGCCCGTTCTTACATCAATGATTCGGCGCTCTTTTGTGGTGAGGCCAAGCACTTTCATACGTTCTGTATAAGCATTATCCGTAAAACCGCCGGCATACGTCAACACTTTATCCATGGTCTCTGTCGGCAATAATTCATAAAGACCGGGACGTTTTACATTCCCTTTGATCTCAACACGTTTAGCATAAACGCCCACTTGAATTACGTCGTTATCCTGAAGGCGAATATCGCTGTTCAGTGTGCCGTTCATTAACAGTTCGTACAAGTCAAGCGTAGCTGCAACTTTGTTTCTGCGAATCACCTGAATTTGGCGGAAAGAACCGAGTTCATTAGGGCCGCCCGTCAGATAAAGTGCATTAAGCGCTGAAGACAACGAAGATACATTGTATGTGCCCGGCGTAACTACCTCTCCAAGTACTGTGACACGGATGGTACGAATACGACTCAAGCGAATTTGAAGATAGGTGCTTGCGCTACTTCCCGGTGCGCCCAAATTATTATAATACGGTGACAACCGCGTAATTAACTCTTTTTGAGCCTGCTCTATAGTACGGCCACTCAATTGTACCGTTCCGACAGGTTTTATGAAAGCAAACCCGTCCGAATTAACGACCATCTCAATTTGTGATTGAGAATACCCATAGATATAAGCAGTCAGCTCATCGCCCGGCCCGATGGTATAGTCACGGGGCGTTGCGATATTTTCAGAAGGGGTAAAATCTACTTTTGGGTTATTAAAAAGCTGATTCCCAAAGATTTTACGACGCATTTTTGTTAGTTCTGCCTGACGATACGCCTCTTCGGCATCTTCTGTACCGGCCTTTTCATCCTTTATTTCCTTCGCTTTTTCTTCCTGAGTTAATACCGCTTTAGGGTCGGCAGATTTTTTTACATCGGTTCCTTTATCAGTACCTTGCTGAGTAGCAGTTGTCGTAGTCGGAGCTCCCGTTTTTGCAGGTTGCGCCGTTGTAGAAGGTGCGGTAGGTTGCCCTTGAGCAGGAGCACTCGTTGAGCCTGAGCTTGTTGATCCCGTGCCTGTACCCGTAGGGGTTTGAGCTTTTGCAATAATAATGGTAACAAAACTTATTAGGCAAACGTGGAAAATGGCGCGTTGGGCGCTTGAAACAGAGAAACTTCCAAAAAACTTCTTCATGAAATTATGTTCAAAACAAAATTCTTAGATTCTGATTAACAATATCTTAACGTTTTCATTAGGCCATTCGTATTTAAGAACGAAATCGGCCGACAAAGTAACGCAACTTTTTGTGTTTTTTAAACTTTTTTCTTTTTTACGGCCATTTTCGCGGCTTAATGTATAATTTTTCCGATATTTTCATGTTTGTAAACAGATGATTTTTCCTTTTTTAGATTCTTAATACTCAGTATATTAGGAAGAAGAAATACAGATCAAAAAGAACTTTGTCTTACAAAGTAAGTCAGATTTTCCTAAACCTTGCAAATTTTTGGACATAAATATTTTGCAAACACTCTTTTTCACTTTTCAAACGTTGTATTTGCTGCATTAAAAATCGTAATTTGTAACCGCAGTGCATGATACAAGCGTTTTATAATTCATAACTAAACTAATGGCAGAAGAAGTAAAATACGACGAAAGCAGTATCCGGTCGCTTGACTGGAAAGAGCACATTCGACTCCGTCCGGGAATGTATATTGGTAAACTTGGGGATGGTTCCGCCGCAGATGACGGAATATATGTATTGGTTAAAGAAATCATTGATAACTCTATTGACGAACATACCATGGGCTATGGAAAGGCAATAGAAATAAAAATCATGGAGCATCGCGTCGAAGTCCGCGACTACGGCCGGGGTATTCCTTTGGGAAAATTAGTGGATTGCGTTTCCAAGATCAATACGGGTGGAAAATACGACTCGGGCGCTTTTCAAAAATCAGTCGGACTTAATGGGGTTGGTACCAAAGCCGTAAATGCTCTTTCCACTTATTTTAAAGTACAATCGTTTCGAGATGGCAAAACCCGGTGGGTGGAATTCCGCAAAGGCGAAATTACGACCGAATCAGAGGAGGAAACCACAAATCAACGCAATGGTACATTCATGATTTTTGAGCCGGACAATTCCATTTTTAAACATTATCACTACATACCCCAATTTCTTGATAACCTGATCTGGAATTATTGCTATTTGAATGCGGGATTAACCATCAATTTTAACGGTCAAAAATTTGTTTCCCAAAATGGGTTATTAGACCTATTACGAAACAAAACCGACGAAGACGCTATTCGCTATCCCATTATTCATCTGAAAGGCAATGACATTGAGATCGCACTTACGCATGGTAATCAATACGGAGAAGAATATTATTCGTTTGTGAACGGTCAGTATACAACTCAGGGAGGAACGCATTTGGCCGCTTTCAGGCAGTCGTTGGTCGATACCGTTCGTGAACACTTTAACAAAGATTATGCGGTTGAAGATGTCCGTGCCTCCATTATTGCGGCCGTCAGCGTAAGAGTGCAGGAACCGGTATTTGAATCCCAAACCAAGACCAAACTGGGTTCAAACAACATTTCGCCCGATACAAACAGTACGACCATTCGTACGTTTGTCAACGACTTTTTGAAAGCGAAGTTGGATAATTTTCTTCACATGAACCCATCGGTGAGAGAAGCGTTGAAGAAGCGGATCGAGCAATCGGAACGGGAACGTAAAGAATTGGCAGGCATTAAGAAGTTGGCCAATGAGCGCGCCAAAAAAGCCAATTTACACAACAAAAAACTTCGCGATTGTCGCAATCACCTTCCGGATGCAAAATCGGAAGACCGCTACGAAACCACTCTCTTTATTACAGAAGGAGACTCGGCAAGCGGCTCAATCACCAAATCTCGAAATGTACAAACACAGGCCGTGTTCAGCTTGCGCGGGAAACCACTCAATTGCTTCGGTATGACCAAGAAAGTGGTGTATGAAAATGAAGAATTCAATCTTCTGCAACACGCACTTGACATTGAAGAAGGCCTTGATAATTTACGTTATAATCGTATTGTGATCGCGACCGATGCCGACGTAGACGGAATGCACATTCGCTTGTTGATGTTGACGTTCTTTCTGCAATTTTTCCCGGATCTGGTGCGTAATGGACATGTATACATTTTGCAAACGCCATTGTTTCGGGTACGCAACCCAAGAAACCACAAAGAAACCATTTATTGCTACAGCGATGAAGAGCGTTTGAAAGCCATCAAAAAACTCGGCGGCGGCAAAAAGGTGGAAATTACACGTTTCAAAGGTTTAGGCGAGATTTCTCCTGATGAATTTGGAAGATTTATTGGGGAAAATATGCGTATTGAACCCGTCATTTTGGACAAAGAGGCAACAATTCCCAAATTGCTGAGCTATTACATGGGTAAAAATACGCCCGACCGTCAACGCTTTATCATTGATAATTTGCGCGTAGAAAAAGACATCGTGGAAGAAGCACCGGCAGCGGTAATAGCTGCGGCCTGACTACCTTAGTTATTCACAGGAAAGGCGAGGATTGCCTCGCCTTTCCTGTATCTTTCTTATCCTGTGGCATATTTACGTTGCCGTATCCACTGCCATACCCCTCCTAAAAGACCTATTAAAACCAGCGGCAGCAGCAGATTAATTAACTGCCATTGGGTACGTTCTTCTTTCAACCTGATCTTGTCAAGCGGTCGCAATGTTACCTGTTTATTACGCGCCGTGATCAATCCTTCTGAATCTATCAGGTAATCAATGGCATATAGTACAAAGTCTTTGTTAGCAAAAGTTCTGCCCGATAAACGATCGTATCCTAAAGGGAAAGGGGCATCTCGCGAATAATCAATGTCATTGACCAACAAGTCGCCGTCCGAAACGACCAACACTTTTGCAGGTTTTCCCTGACCCACAAACGAACTCATTCGTGGGTCGTTTGGCAATAAACGATTATTGTAGAGGGAAGAAAACGAACCTTCCAACAAGGTAGCTACACTTTTTACTCCTGCATTGTACTCTCTTGGATCGGGTTGTTGTCGTGCTTCATTGTAAGCCACCAAAACCGGCGCTTTGAGGAGTTTGGTATATTGCGAGGTAAGCAAGAGCGGCGTTTTTGTAATACCCGGCGCTTCTACGGTATCAATGGTACTCGGAAAACGTGTATAAACTGCATCCAAATTTCTGACAATGGGGTGTTTGCCAAAGTTGTTGATCAATGGAAAAAATCGCCACGGCATGGGCTTTATCTGTGGCTTATCTCCCATGTTGCCCACATTGAGCGGAAGCATCGCACAACTGAGGTCTTTTACCAGGTTTTGATTGATGCGGCATCCATACTTAAAAAACAGATCATCTAAATTCAGCGCCGAAGGTTGTGCAAATGTTCCTTGCAAACTGACACTGTCAACCCGCGCCCCGTCGGCAAAAACGAGTAATTTTCCGCCACGCATTACAAATTGGTCCAGTCTGTATTTCTCATCTTCCGTAAAAGGCAAGTCCGGTTTGGGAATGATGAGCAAATCACCTTTTTCCCACGAATCAGGATTCTGAATATCAAAATATAAATCGTAGTTCTGCTGAAGAGAGGCCAACAGATCCGAAAAACGTGGCGGCGGCACTTTGGTATGTCCAACCAAAATACCGATACGTTTGTGTTCTTTAAGCGTTATCCGGCGTATGGCAGAAGCAAGTTCAAACTCTACACCCTCATACGATTGATTTAATTGCTCTTCGGGGGAAGCAGCCTTATTACCTTTCAACAATTGTACAGGATATTCTTTTCCTTCATATACCAACATTACTCCGGGAAATACCAATCGCTCAGTACGTTTACCGTCTTCATTGGCAAACAAATTGGTTGGAATAAGCCCTTTTTGCGTTAGTTCTTCCTGTAATTTTGGATCATTAGGCTCTATAAAACGATAGGCAATGTTGCCACCGGCATAATCAGAAAATGACTCCAATGTCTCCTGAACGGCTCGTTCAAGTCGCTCAAATCCGGCGGGAAAATCGCCCGTTAGATACACCTTTACTACTACCTGGCCGTCCAGGTTTTTGAGTAAACGTTTGGTGGCATCGGAAATTGAATACCGTTTTTCCTGCGTTAGATCCCATCGAAAAAAGACAAAAGAGGCTAACACATTCAGCCCAATAACAGCCATCAGAAAAATAGCGACTTTGATGATTCGTTGTTTCATTCAGAAGCGAATAAACAATTGATGATTAATTAGTTATAAAACCTAAAGGCGGTTTTACCATTTTTTAAAAATAAAAAAGACGGCCAAAATAATGAAGGCAAAACCTACCAGGTAATTCCATTTAACTTCTTCTTTGAGGTAAATAACGGCAAAAGCTACAAAAACTGCTAAACTGACAACCTCCTGAATGGTTTTAAGTTCAAATGCATTGAATTCATAGGAGCCGATTCGGTTGGCGGGAACGGCGATACAGTATTCAAAAAAAGCAATGAGCCAACTGATCAAAATTACTTGCCAAAGAGACGTTTCTTTGTATTTCAAATGCCAATACCAAGCCGTGGTCATAAACAGGTTTGATAATAACAGTAATAATGTGGTGCGCATACTAAACAATAAAAGAGATGTTAGGGCAAAGATACAGTTAAAGAAAAAGCGTTAGCTGATTTTCTGACCAACTAACGCTTTTCGCTGTGTAAAATTTTATGAAGTTACTCTCTAAAAATGCCAACGTACAAACGCTTCCATTGCTTCGTACTCCGCTAAGCCCAGTTGGTCATAAAGCAGCGCAGTTCCGCTGTTGCGTTCTTCGGCACGTTGCCAAAACTCACGCGAGTCTTCGCCCTGAAACACGACACCATCTTTTTGTGACTGGTGTTTGAAGATGCCGTAGCGTTTTTTGACAACCTGATCGGGGCTCATCGGAACGGCCATTTCGATCTCGTGAATATCCCACTCTGCCCAGGCACCGCGATACAACCACACCCAACAATCCTTCATGAAGTTTTTGTGTTTGAGTTGTTTGAGCGCCGCTTCAATGGCATCCCAACAAACTTTGTGCGTACCATGTGGGTCGGCAAAATCACCTGCTGCGTAGATTTGATGCGGTTTTACTTCTTCGATCAAATTGGCAATAATTTTAATGTCGGCATCGCTGATGCCTTTTTTCTGAATGGTGCCGGTTTCGTAGAAAGGCATATCCAGAAAGTGAAAATGATCTGTTCCAACAAACCGACACGTTGCTTTTGCTTCTCCTCTGCGAATCAATCCTTTTACATAGCGTACTTCCGACGTATCTATTTCGCTGTCTTTTTTCTGTTTCAAAAATGCCTTCGCATCGTTGAATATCTGCATCGCAGCTTGGCTTTCAATGCCAAACTTGTGGTTATAGTCTACTACAAAATCAATAAAACGGAATGCTTCATCATCGGCTACGGCAATATTGCCCGACGTTTGGTAAGCTACATGCACTTCATGCCCCTGATCTACCAACCGTTGGAACGTTCCACCCATTGAAATGATATCATCGTCCGGATGCGGGCTGAAAATGATCACCCGTTTTTTGGCAGGAAGTGCCCGTTCAGGGCGGTGAGTATCGTCGGCATTGGGTTTACCGCCCGGCCACCCGGTAATGGTATGTTGTAATTGGTTGAAAACGTTAATATTAATATCGTATGCTGAGCCATGTGCGGCCAACATATCGCTCATTCCATTATCGTTATAATCTTTAGTGGTAAGTTTCAGAATAGGCTTTTGAAGAGTAAACGACAAATGCGTTACGGCTTTCTTGATCATCGAATTATCCCACTCTACGGTATCAACCAACCACGGAGTTTTTACGCGGGTCAAATCATTCGCGGCACGTTCATCAACAAAGAAAGCCACATTGGGGTGGGCCTGTAAATAAGATGCCGGCACCAATTCCGTTACCGGACCTTCAACTGCTGCCTTGATCATAGGTGCTTTGCGCTCACCCCAAGCCAACAACACCACTCGTTTGGCATTGATGATAGAAGCTACTCCCATGGTGATGGCTTTTTTCGGAACTTGATGTAAACCTCCAAATTCCATGGCCGCCGCCGCACGCGTAGAATGGTCAAGCGTCATCAGGCGAGTGCGCGAATTGATCAATGAACCCGGTTCGTTGAAACCGATGTGACCATTTCCCCCGATCCCGAGCAATTGGAAGTCAATGCCTCCCATTGCGTTAATTTTATTATCATAACGTTGCGCAAAATCAGTAATCATTGCCGGCGGAATGGTACCGTCGGGAATAAAATAATTTTCCTGAGGAATATCAACGTGGTCAAAAAGTTGCTCACGCATGAAGCGAACATAACTATGAATAGAATCCGGTTGCATGGGATAATATTCGTCTAAGTTGAACGAAATTACGTTCTTAAAACTTAGGCCTTCTTCGCGGTGCATTTTGATGAGTTGGGCATAAACCGTTTTGGGTGAAGAGCCGGTTGCCAATCCCAAAACGCAGGGTTTTCCCTCTTTTTGTTTGCTGCGAATCAAATCAGCAATCTCTTGCGCTACGCCTCTTGATGCATCTTTGGCATCGGCATAAATCTGAGTCGGAATCTTTTCGTAGGTAATGGCCTGTCCTACAATACCGCTGTGTGCAGTTTGGGCTTGAATCATTAAAGGTTCAGTAATCATGATCAAGAAAAAATGTGAATTTTTGCGCTCAAAGGTAGCTACTTGTAAGATAATTAGCGAGTTAAATTAATAAAAAAATTTAAAAATTCATCGCTTCGCCTTCCAGCTTTTTTATTAATCTCTTAATATTCGCTTCATTAGTATAGATAATTTCGTATTCGTCAGCCGGTAAAACAGACGCCATGCTTACGTCTTCTTTCCGGTAAATCATCGCTCCTCTCCTGACTGATTTGCCGGTTAAATGCAATGCATTCACCCCTGTTTCAGCTAAAAGCAATGCATTGTCGGCATTTACGCCACTTCCTGCCATTATTTCTATTCTTCCCCCTGACTTTTCCACGAGTTGCTGTAGTAATTCTTTTCCTTCAACCGCCGTATTTTGCTGTCCGGAGGTCAGTATCCGTTCGGCACCGGTTTGAATGATTGCTTCCAATGCTTCGAAAGGATCAGAGGCTACATCAATAGCACGGTGGAAGGTAACACCCATCGGTTTTGCCAGATCAACCAACTCCTTGGTACGTTCGATATCTACTTTACCGTCGGGTTTTAATAATCCCAATACAACGCCATCCGCTCCGCTTTTTTTGGCTGCCTGAATGTCTAAACGCATTACATTCAATTCTTCATCATCATAACAAAAATCTCCTCCCCGTGGCCGAATCATAACGTACAATTGAATGGAAAGTACAGATCGGGCGCGTTGGATCAAGCCATAGCTTGGCGTAGTACCACCTTCATATACACCTCCACACAACTCTATACGATAGGCCCCCGCTCGCTGGGCATTTAAACAGGATTCAATGGAAAAAGCACAAACTTCAATTTGCATGATTAACTTTTTAAAGTAAAAAAGGGAACACAAAAAAGAAAACTATACGGTTTTAACTTCAAAACAAAGATACTGAATAGACATACCCAAGAAAATTATTTCTTTGGCCGGAATTGAGTGTCTGATAATCAACAATTTAATAGGTTAGCATATTAAACCTTTTTTATCCAAATTTGTCAATGGGAATAGTGTTCCCTAAGTCAAATCGTCAACATCTATCACTATGCCAACCTGGGATTTATCTAACGCGAAGCATTTACTTTCGCGGTGTTTGTTTGGATATTCGCGCAAAGATTTAGAAAAAGCCCTTTCTTACTCAACAGTAGAGGATTTTGTTGAAAAAGAACTTCTTGCTTCTTTCCCGCTCCCTGCTCCTCCGGGCGACTGGATCACTGAAGCTCCTAATACTGCCGCTGCCAACGGCGACCGCTATCGCAGCATGACTTATTGGTGGTACAATCAACTGTTGGGACAAGGTGTAAGTATGCGGGAAAAAATGGTGTTGTTCTGGCATAACCATTTTGTATCCGCCCGCGATAAGGTCACGTATCCCCAGCACATGTACATACAAAATACACTTTTCAGGCAGAATGCCTGGGGAAATTTTCGACAACTTACCAAAGATGTTACGATTGATCCCGCAATGCTTTATTATTTAGACGGGCGATCAAGCAACGGAACAACTCCTAATGAAAACTACGCGCGTGAATTGATGGAATTGTTTACATTGGGAATCGGCAATTATACCGAAACTGACATCAAACAAGCCGCTTTGGCTTTTACAGGTTGGCAGGTAAGTGGCCTAACTGCTGTATTCAATCAAAATCGCTTTGCCAATACAACAAAAACATTTTTTGGAAAAACCGGCAATTTCAAGTATAACGATATTGTCGATATTATTCTGGAAAAGCCGCAAGCTGCTGAATTCATCTGCCGTAAGCTCTACAAAGAATTCATTTTTTATAAGCCAAACGAAACATTCGTAAAGCAAATGGCCGACGTTTTTCGTAAAAACAGCTACGAAATTCGCCCTGTCCTGTCTTTTATGCTTACCTCCAATGAATTTTATAACACCGAATACAAAGGCGCAAAAATCAAAAGCCCAATGGAAACAACTATTGGAATTTTGAAGGCCTTTGATATGACCACTACCCAAATCAATCCTACTGCTGATTGGGCGTATGTATATTCGCAATCGCAGGCGCTGCAACAATTGCTGTTTTTTCCACCAAATGTCCAAGGTTGGGTTGGGCAACGCGAATGGATCAATTCAACCACTTTTGTAACACGAGGAAGCTTTTCTGACAACATTACCAATATGATGGGCAATACAAGAGCGGTTCAATTCAAAAATATAAGCGCGCCCGTAGATTATGCCCGTACGTACAAAACGTCTGAACAGGCCGACAGGTTTGTGGATGATATTATAACTCTTTTTTTACAATTCCCGATAAGTACTCAAAAAAGAGATTCACTCCTGAAAACGTTGCTGGGAGGCACTATTTTGGCCAACTGGACAACCGGAACGCCCGGCGCCGATTTGCAGCTTAAAGGTTTTTTCAAGGCGATCATGCGGTTACCTGAATTCCAGCTTACTTAGTTCTTCATCCAAAACGTAAAAATCTATGAACCGCAAGGAGTTTCTACAACAACTGAGCCTTATTTCGGGGGGAGTTGCGTTTGGTATGAATGGCATTCCGGTAAAGGCATTTTCGCACAATCCGTTTGCCATTAATTTAGAATCTACCAATGGCAAAATCTTTGTTTTGGTCCAATTGTCAGGAGGCAATGATGGCCTCAATACCGTGGTTCCCTACGAAAATCCGCTTTATTACAGCAAACGCGCAAACATTGCCATAAAAAAAGAAAATGTATTGCCGCTTACAAGTCAAATGGGTTTAAACCCGGCAATGACGGCTTTCAAAGAACTGTACGACAACGGCAAAATGAGCATTGTCCAAAATGTAGGATACCCAAGTCCCAGTCGCTCGCATTTTCGTTCTACTGATATATGGCTAACAGCTTCCGATGCCAATGAAGTGTTGGATGAAGGCTGGGTCGGTCGGTATCTGACACAGCTTTATCCGGGGTTTCCACTCCAAATGCCTGAGCAACCTATGGCTATTCAGTTAGGCGCGGTGGAATCGCTTTTGATTCAATCGGATTTGGGCTCAACGGGTGTCGTATTCAATGATCCCAATAATTTTTATAATTTGGTCAAAGGTTCTACAGCCGACAATGACCCCATTCCCAATACACTTGCAGGAGAAGAATTAAAATTTATGCGGCAGATTGCCACTCAATCCATTGCGTACTCTGATATTATAAAGAGAAAATGGGACAGTGCAGCCAAAAACGTAACCGGTTTCCCGACAACTAATCTTGGAACTCAGTTAAAAATTGTCGGAGAACTCATCGCCGGCGGGCTTCAAACACCTTTTTATTTGGCCAATATCGGTGGTTTTGACACTCATGCCAATCAAGTAGTGGCTAATGCCACCACTACCGGAACCCACGCCAATTTGCTCAAAACGGTTTCTGACGCAGTGGCCGCTTTTCAAAAAGACATGGAAAAACGGGGTTTAGGCGACAAAGTCGTCGTTATGACCTTTTCTGAATTTGGTCGAAGAGTAACCCAAAACGGAACCATGGGAACCGATCATGGTTCAGCAGCACCTTTATTTGTTATCGGCAATTCAGTATTAGGAGGGTTAATTGGAAAAAATCCCGTTTTAAGCGATGTAGACAGCAACGGTGATATCAAATACGAATTTGATTTCCGTCAAATATATACAAGTGTATTGCAGGATTATCTTGGACTGGATAATAAGATGACGCGCAGTGTCATGGGTAATAAGGAATTCTCTACTGTGCCTATTTTCAAACCTCTGCCAATTACAACGCAAGCCGGCAATCCTGATTTCAATTTAGAACAAAACTACCCCAATCCTTTCATAGACCTTACACGCATTACGTACACCGTCAATAAGCCAATGTATGTAAAATTAGCCTTGTACGATCTAATGGGCAAAGAACTGGAAGTTTTACGCGAAGGAACGACACAAAGCGGAAGTTATACCCTTCCCATCAACGGAATCCAATGGTCGCCGGGTTATTATTTATGCTCTTTGCGCTGCGACGCGGGGCAAAAAGTGATTCGATTGGTAAAAATGTAAATGCGTAAAATTCACCTTGCTTATGCATACTCTGCATTGAAAATACTTGCTTCAAATCGTTGTATTTCACTACATTTATCCCACTTATAACAAATTACAAAATTCAGCGTTAAAAGTTGGTACAGTTTTGGTGGTTTTGAATCATCATTCTTAAAGAGAAATTGTAGCAGTTAGCTTATACTATGAAAAATTACTTCCCGGCAATAGCTCTCGCTGCCCTGTTGTTTTCTTTTCAGCTTTCTTATGGTCAAACTGCGTCGGAAAAAATCGACAAAAAGACCAAAAAGCTACAGGAAAGAAAAGCAAAGGCAGACAGTTTGCTTCAAAAAGCGGGGCTTTCAACACCCGACGTAGGTAGTGCAACCATCGGAGGCAAGCCCGTAAAGCCTGCTGATGCTGTTGGTTTCTTTACCGAAACTCTTCCTGATTTAGGTCTCAAGATCAAAGAATACCGCAAAGCAGAAAAAGCAAAACGTAAGAAAAAGAAGAAATTTCATACTGACTATGAAGGCTTGTCCATTGTGCGCATGACGATAAGTCGGGGCAGTGGTGATCGAATTACACAGGAAGAATTTCACGTATTGAAAGATTCTCGTTCCCCACGGATGTACGACGGCTTGGATGTATTTTGGTACGACTCCCGCAATCGAATCATTTCAAAAGCTGCCATTAAAGACAAAGAATCGGCGCTTATTCTTCACGGCCCTTATAAACGCTACGTGTCGGGTAATTTAACGGAAGAAGGCAATTATTACGTAGGCACCAAAGATGGTCGCTGGGAAAGTTATGATGCCAACTATCGTTTGTTGGACAAAACAAAATGGTCACGCGGATTCCCTGCTGATGCCATTGTCAGTTATTATGACTCCGCTCACACCAAAGTATTGGAAGTGATTCCGGTGCATTACGGCAAACGGAAAGGTGATTATCTCAAATATTACGATGGCGGCCAACTCATGGTCAAAGGCCAATATGACAATGACCTGCCGATTGGTACTTGGAATGAATACTACCAATATCGCCGGCAGCGTAAAAAAATTACCCGTTATCCACGTTATTGGTACGAAGACGGCGAAGGAATGTTGATAAGTGAGTGGGACGATAAAGGAAAACTTATCTACGAACGTCCCAAAGACCAAACTCCCGCCGAAGAATCTGAAAATTAATATTTGCAACATAGTTGCATTTAATATACTTTTGTGAAAAAACTTCACAAAGGGTGCTTCGTCTGTTTAGTATATTACTCTTTTTTGCATTACTTGGCGTTACTAACCTATCTGCTCAAGTTGCACCGGATTGCGATTGCTTCGTAAAAGGTGTGGTCAAAGATCGTGAGACAGGAAGCCCAATTGTCGGTGCCTTACTAAGCATCAAAAACACTTCTAAAGTAACAACTACCGATGCTGAAGGTCAATATAAAATAGATCATTTGTGCCAAGGTACTTATGTCTTGGAATGTAAGATCATTGGGTATAAAACAACACAAACCACGATTTCTCTCCAACACAGCGCGGAAGAAAACTTAAACCTCAGCGAAGAAGAAGTCCACCTTCAGGATGTGGAAATTGTGGCCAAACGCGTAAATTCTCTGACGCAATCTTCAACCTCCTTACAAAATCAGTCGCTGGAACAAACGCGCGGTCAAACCCTGGCCGAAGCACTTCAAAAAATTGTGGGTGTAACCATGCTCCAAACGGGCGCATCCATTGCCAAACCCGTCATTCATGGATTGCACAGCAACCGAATTCTTATCATCAATAACGGCATACGGCAGGAAGGGCAACAATGGGGCTCAGAACATGCGCCCGAAATAGACCCTTTCATTGCCAAACGATTGACCGTGGTCAAAGGCGCATCGGGTGTGCGCTACGGCTCAGACGCCATTGGGGGTGTCATTCTGGTGGAACCGGAAGAATTACCTCATACATTCAAATCCATTCGCGGAGAAATAAATACGGTTGGCTTTACCAACGGCCGCACAGGTGTTTTATCAGGAACATTGGAAGGCGGTCTGAACAACCGGAAAGGATTCGGGTGGCGCGTACAAGGCACGCTAAAAAACGGCGGCAATATTCGAACACCTGATTATTTTTTAGCCAATACAGGTGTTCGTGAGCAGAATTTTTCGGCATCGGCGGGTTATCGCTCTGTCAAATTCGGGGCAGAAGTTTTCTATAGCCAATTTCACACGGATCTGGGCATCTTTTCCGGTTCACACATCGGAAGCACCTCCGACTTACTCAACGTTATCAAAAACGGAGAGCCATTTATCAAAACAGGTTTTAATCGCACCATAGAGCGTCCAAATCAACTTGTAGACCACGATCTGTTGAAAGTAAAAACAAATTATCAGTATTCAGGAAATCGACTTTCGCTTACTTTCGGCAGACAGTATAACCAACGGGCTGAGTATGATCTGCACGGACCACAGGCAACCGTTAAACCCGCTTTGCTTTTTCGAATTACGACCTTAACGAGCGACCTGATTCTGGAACACAAACCCATTGCCAAAGAGATCACGGGGCAAATCGGTTTCAGCGGCCTGCACCAATACAACTTTACGGATGGACGACCTTTAATTCCTGATTTCGAACAATCTAACGCAGGTGCATTTATTATTGAACGTTGGATTCGGCAAAAATGGGAGTGGGAAGCCGGACTTCGGTACGATATGCGTTGGCTGCATGTATATCGATTCATCGGACAAACTTTGGATCAGCGTAATCACCAATTTAACAGTTGGTCAGGTACGATTGGCAGCGTGTTTAATGCCAGTTCACACCTTTCTCTCAGAGCGAATTTCGGCACAGGCTGGCGTCCGCCAAGCGTCAATGAATTGTACAGCAAAGGCGTGCATCACGGTGCCGCAGCGTATGAAGAAGGTGATGAAACCATGCGCCCCGAAACTGCTTATAATTTGATGGGCAATGCAGAATACTCTTCCGAGCGGTTTAGGGCAGAAATAGGACTTTATCACAATTTCATTCAAAATTTTATTTACCTAAAACCACAGGCTGAACCAATTCTGACCATTCGCGGAGCTTTCCCCTATTTTAAATATGTTCAGACAGACGCCACCTTCTCCGGAGCAGACATTACAACCTCGTGGGACATTACTCCTCGTTGGGAACATACCGGTAAATTATCTTATCTAAGGGCCTATGACCAAGCAGCCAACAACTATTTGGTTGGTATTCCTGCCAATCGACTTGAAAATGGGTTACGCTACAAAATAGGAAAAGCCGGCCTTTCGCACGATTCCTTCGTTTCTGTCGGGCATTTATGGGTTGACAGTCAAAAATGTGTACCGCCCAACAGCGATTTTATACCGCCGCCCGCCGCCTATCATTTGTGGTCAATTCAATTGGGAGGCGAGATCCCTCTAACAGAGAAGCAAAAGATAAGCTGGGGAATCACCGTCCAAAATCTATTTGATGTCGCCTATCGCGATTACCTCAACCGATTCCGATATTATTCATTGGAACAGGGTCGTAACAGCTCATTACGTTTAAAATGGAATTTTTAACAACTTATACTTATGAAATCAACACACTCATTATTAACCGTTTCTTTGGTATTTATGCTCACTGTTTTTTTCTGGAGCTGCGGCACAAAGGAAGAACCCGCACCCGAAGATGAAAATGAATTGATCACAACCGTACGATTGAATTTTACAGAAAACGGCACCACAACTGTCCAAAAGTTTGAATGGAAAGACATAGACGGCGACGGCGGCAATGCTCCCGCAATTTCAAAAGTTACGTTAAAAGCGAACCGTACGTATAAATTGGAAATTGAATTTTTGGATGAAAGCAAAACTCCCGCCGATAACATAACCGCTGAAGTAAAAGCCAAACAGGATGAGCATTTAGTGGTATTTTCTCCTACTCCCTCTTCACTGCTTACCTATACCGCCGGCGATAAAGACAGCCGTAATTTCCCAATCGGTTTAACCGGAAATACCGTGACCGGCAACGCCAATCAGGGCACTCTTCGGGTACAGTTGCGGCACCAACCGCCCGTCAATGGCCAGCCTGTAAAAAATGGTACCGTGACGCCCGGCAGCGATGATGTAAATATAACCTTTGACGTTTCAATCGCTCCCTAAAGATATCTTTCAATCCAAGGCACACCAAATGTGGTTGAATAGCGACCGTATAGTAAAAAAAAAGAGTAAAGTAGCTGATAATAGCCGGTTTATTGCTACTTTTGCGGTCTTATTTTTTTTTTAGGTGTCTTTGAGCTAAAAGATATATGAAACTTTCCGAGTTTAAGTTTGACCTTCCTCAGAGCTTGATCGCTCTCTATCCTGCAGACCGCGGCGAGTCCCGTCTAATGGTAGTAAATCGTCAAACCAAAAAGATTGAACACAAAAAATTCTCCGAAATTATAGAATACTTCGAAGAAGGCGACACAATGGTCGTCAACGATACCAAAGTTTTTCCGGCACGTTTATATGGACAAAAGGAAAAAACAGGTGCGAAAATTGAAGTTTTTTTACTTCGTGAGCTCAACCGTGAAATGCGGCTTTGGGACGTATTGGTAGACCCTGCCCGTAAAATTCGGGTTGGTAATAAATTGTATTTTGGTGATAGTGATCTTGTTGCTGAAGTCATTGACAATACCACCTCTCGCGGACGGACTATTCGATTCCTGTACGATGGCAATCACGATGAATTGATGCGTGCCATCGACGAATTGGGCGAAACTCCCCTTCCCCGCGACATTAAGCGGAAAGTGGAAGATGCCGACCGTGAACGTTATCAAACCATCTTCGCTCAACACGTTGGAGCCGTAGCCGCGCCAACCGCAGGAATGCACTTTACGAAAGTGATTCAACGCCGGATGGAAATCAAAGGCATTAACTTTACCCCTATCACATTGCACGTAGGTGTAGGTACTTTCCGACAGGTTGATGTTGAGGATTTGACAAAACACAAAACTGATTCAGAAAACTTCGCTATTACTGAAGCCTCCTCTAATGTGATCAACGAAGCATTGGATAAAGGTAAGCGTGTATGTGCCATCGGGACAACCTCCCTTAAAGCGCTTGAATCATCGGTATCCGCCAACAACCGCGTAAAACCTTTTGAAGGCTGGACTGACAAATTCATTTTCCCTCCTTACGACTTTAAGATTTCCAATTCGTTGCTCACCAACCTTCACTTGCCGGAGTCCATCCTGTTGATGATGACTTGCGCTTTTGGCGGCCACGATCTTGTGATGGAAGCTTACGAAGAAGCGATCAAAGAAAAGTACAAGTTCTTTAGCTATGGCGATGCCATGCTCATTATTTAAGTAAGCTACTAAACACTTATACAGTCGTTAGTAG
This sequence comes from Runella sp., assembly GCF_965279615.1. Taxonomy (NCBI): domain Bacteria; kingdom Pseudomonadati; phylum Bacteroidota; class Cytophagia; order Cytophagales; family Spirosomataceae; genus Runella; species Runella sp. Next base: position 4,358,724 of record NZ_OZ257252.1, read on the forward strand.
ACAGTCTCTCGTGGCGTTTTGTATTGATGCTGACGGCTAACGACTGTTTACTAACGATTTTTTTATGACCAAATTTGCCATCATCGTCGCCGGTGGAAACGGCACTCGAATGGGAAGTAAAACACCCAAACAATTTATACCCGTAGCAGGTAAACCTATTTTAATGCAAACCATTGAAAAGTTTATCGCTTATGATTTTTCGCTCCAAATTTTATTGGTTCTCCCTGCCAATGAGATGAAAGCATGGTATGCACTCTGCGACAAATACCAGTTTTATCCCGCTATTGTCACCGTTTCAGGAGGTAATAGCCGCTTTCAATCTGTTAAAAATGGCCTGAAACGAATCAGCGCCAAAGAAGGATTGGTAGCTGTTCACGACGGAGTTCGCCCCTTTGTTTCTCCTCGCATTATTGCCGAAAGTTTTGAAGTAGCCGCGCAGAAAGGCACCGCAATCACTGCTGTTTCCCTTAAAGATTCTATCCGTTTTTTAGATGCGGACGGCACAAATCAATCCGTTGACCGCGCGGCTTATCGTTTGGTACAAACTCCTCAAACATTTCGTTTGGATTGGATGCGGGCAGCCTTTGATACTCCCGAGCAACCATTCTTTACCGACTGTGCCAGTGTTTTAGAGTACGCGGGCCATCCCATCACACTCATCGAAGGAGGCTACGAAAACATCAAAATAACCACTCCGGAAGATTTATTATGGGCCGAAGCCTTTGCGAGTCCTCAAGCAAAATAAGGGTCGTAAATCGGTAAAATATCTTTCAAAATTCTATTTTTACCAAGATTTCCAAGGAAGTGCTTACTATCTATAATTATCCGTTGTTTTGCAAAATCGTCTCTCTGTCGAAGCGTATCTTGAAGGTGTATTGTCGGGAGATCGGCTGATACTCAGCCGAGCCATTACGTTGATCGAAAGCCAACTCTTATCCGACAGGGTTTTAGCTCAGGCGGTTTTGGAACAACTTTTACCTCATACCGGCTCGGCTATTCGCATCGGAATTACGGGAGTGCCGGGTGTTGGTAAAAGCACTTTTATTGAAGCTTTTGGCAAAGAATTGACTACTGCCGGCAAAAAATTGGCGGTGTTAGCCATTGACCCCACCAGTCAACGCTCAAAAGGAAGCATCATGGGCGATAAGACACGGATGGAAGAACTCTCCCATGATCCGTTGGCCTACATTCGCCCGTCACCGTCAAGCGGTTCATTGGGTGGTGTAGCCAACAAAACCCGCGAGACCATGCTGCTTTGTGAAGCGGCAGGCTTTGAAATAATAGTAGTTGAAACCGTAGGCGTAGGTCAATCTGAAACCGTCGTAAAAGGAATGGTTGATTTCTTTCTGTTGTTGATGCTCGCCGGCGCAGGAGATGAACTTCAGGGAATCAAAAAAGGCATCATGGAAATGGCCGATGCGGTAGTAATTACCAAAGCCGACGGCACCAACACATCTGCGGCACACCGAGCTGTAGTGGAATACCAAAATGCGCTTCATTTATTTCCACCAAATGTCAGTGGTTGGTTCCCACCCGTGCTGACGTGCTCAGCATTGGAAAAACAAGGTTTAAGCGAAATATGGAGTCGAATTCAGCAATTTGATTCACAAACAAAGGCCGATGGGTTTCACCTTAAAAATCGCCAACAGCAAAACTTGGAATGGATGCATTCCCTTATTCGCCAGACGCTGGAAGAGCGTTTCTATCAAAATACAGAGGTTTCCCAACAATTACAGAAAATAGAACTGCTGGTTCAAAACGAAAAATGGCTGCCTATGAGAGCCGCCACTTTTCTGCTGAATCTATTTCGTTCGTAATCTCTTACTTTACAATCCTGAATGTCAAAGGTATACATTTGGCCGGCGGGCAATTTTGCGGTTGATTTACCTGAACTACAACCTGGCTTTTTCCGGAAGCCGCTGATCCCGCACCACAGGCGCCTGTTACCGTTAAAATTTGGTAGGTAGTCTGTGTTGTTGGCGATACGGTTACTGTCTTTACGGGAGTTGCCTGTGTTAGTTGCACAGATGCTCCACCGGTTAAGGTGATAGTGGCAGGGAATATATTGTTTTGTGATGTAAGGGTAAGCGTTGCTGTTCCACCGTTATTAATGGTAGTATCTCCCGCAATAGCAACAATCGGTAATGAGCACTGATTGGCAATATTAATAAATGTTCCGTTTACCTCTGTGGTCAATGTACGCGTAGGATCATCGTTTGTTGGAGAATGATAGGCTCGAGTTACTACCGTATTAGGTAATGCCAATGAAAAATCTTTAGGAAGTGAGAACAAATCATAGCATTTTGTGGCATTTGTGCCGGCTATCGAAAACTCAAGACACGCAACCGACAGCCAAGTAGTATCCACGGTTGTCCCTTGTCCATTCTCCCCATTGTAAAGTATATTGAGAGTAACGATGGAAGTATCAAGTCCGGGATTTGGCAAAAAACCCATTGTTGAATAATCACCTGACGTAGCCGAAGTAAAATTATTACGGCTTTTAATTGTAGGGCTTGTCAATTGAGCACTTTTATAAAAAATCCTCAAGTTAGCATTACCCATTACGAAAGCGCTGTCTTTGCTAACCGCCCTGATTTCAACACAAGCTTCTACTTTATTATTAACGCAATCAATCGTTTTTGGAACGAGTCGCAATGTAAAACGACCCTGCGCAAAGCCGGTATTTGAATGTAGTGCCAGCAATCCAATAAAAATTAGCCAACTACCAATGACTGCACTTTTCATACATGAACCTGTTTATATTTTCTAATTTATGAGATAGTCATAGCAATAAACTTTTTGAGCCCATTTCAATAAACCTTACGGTTTATGTAAGCGTTATCTCTTATTTGTTTGAGCAATCAAAAAAACCAAGCGCTGCCAAAAAAATATAATCTATACCGAATTATATTCTTTTTATATACCTTTTTTAAGGTCTGCTTATGTGGTTAATAATCAGTCACAACAAACGTGCCATATTTAAAAATTCACGCCGGAAAATTTACCGTTATTCAAACGCCACATGGTATTGTCATTGGCATCGGGAGCGCCGTCCATATTAAAATCCGTCGATAAGTAGCGTGCAACTTTTCCATTGTCAGTACGCCACTTACTTGTATCATTTGCGTCAATTTGCGAAAGTGAATTCTTGGTGCAGTCTGCTGCATAAAGTCCAAACACGCCTGTAGCCAGTTGTTTTTGCCCATTGGCAGGTGAGCCTACGGGAATGTATGATTGTTGAGCAGAAAAATTATAATTGATGGTATTATTACTTACGGCAATCGCTTGGTGAGATACGGCCCCAATATGATTACGGTGCTCAACAGCAATATAATACGACTGATCAACCTGTAATACAGGGCATGAGCTTATAAATGAGACATTTCCATTGGAAAGTAACAATGCTGCTGTACGAAAAACAGTAGTGGCAGGATTTTGCGGGCCGGTACGCAATGAGACCAAAACCCAATCAACGACATTGGATGTATAGGAAGCTACTGTTTCGGAGCCACTATAATTCCAAGGTGTTCCCGAATACGGTTGACCCGCAGGAGTTGGTGTACCCAACGAGCTGGTAGGTGTTTGTCCGGGCAAAAGACCCTGCTGATTTAGCTTGGTCAGCATGGTCTGACTGCCTGTATAAGGCCCCTCCAAAAATAATGCCACGTTTAAGCAAACGACGGCCGTTGCCGGCGATGTAACATTTACCTGAATGACCGCTCGACTGCTTTCACAACCATTTACCGTTTGAGAAACATAATAATTCGTACTGCCTACCGCAGAAGTAGAGGGCGTCGGAGCAGTCGTATTTCCTCCACCTCCCGAAGAAGAAATATACCATTTCAAATTTGAACCTCCTGCACTTAAAGGCCCGGCCGTTTGACCTTGCGAATAGCTAATCGGTGTCGTAACAGTAGGTATGCCGGGCGTCGCCGTTACAACAATATCTATTTTTGATCGACTGCTTTCACAATTATTTACCGTTTGGGAAACCCAGTAACTTACCGTGCCGGCAGTGCTTGTGGAAGGTGTGGGAGCAGTTGTTGCCATCGTGCCACCACTGGCCGCATCATACCATTTCAGATTGCTGCCACCTGCAGCCAATGCTATCGCCGGTTGATTTTGGCAGTAATTAATTGGTGTTGTAACGGTGGGAGCAGCAGGTGTTGCCGTCACGATTACATCGATTTTTGTGCGACTGCTTTCGCAGTTATTTACTGTTTGGGAAACCCAGTAACTTACCGTGCCGGCAGTGCTTGTGGAAGGTGTGGGAGCAGTTGTTGTAACCGTGCCACCGACGGCCGCATCATACCATTTCAGATTACTGCCACCTGCTGCCAATGCTATCGCCGGTTGGTTTTGACAGTAATTGATCGGTGTCGTAGCTGTAGGCGCAGCAGGAACAGCATTAATGGTAAAAACATTACTTGCAGAACCTGTTAGACTTGGAGAAGTGGATACAACCCTCACTTTATAATTTGCTCCTGTCGCTGTATTTCCCGGGATCACAGCAATTAATGGGCTACTTGTACCGGTTGTAGAAATATTGGCAAAATTAGCGCCGCCGGCATCCGAAAGTTGTACAACATAAGAAGTAGAGGCAAAATTGCTGACTGTAAAACTTACGCTGATCGTTTGGCCTGCACATACCGGACTCGGCGTTACTGAATTCGTTGTGATCGTTGGTGGTGAAGCAGAAGTTACCTGAAACAGATAGTCTTCCGTTTCGCCAAATGTAAGTTGTCCGCATGGATCAACAACCGCACTTCCGGAGCCAAAATTAAAACCGGACCGAACCCTGATTCGTACAAAGCCGCTTACTGTATTGGGTATAACAAACGTACCTGATGCAGTAGGATTCATGCGAGGCATCGAACCCAGACTGTCACTCCGATAGACTCTTTCATCCAATTCAAAGAAGCCATCCTGATCAAAATCTGCCCAGACCGAAAGGTGTTGATCATAATAACTGCCTGAGCCTCCGGATACAGCTCTTGCAGTAAAGGCATAAGTACTTCCTGCTGTTACATTATAAACTGTTCCCGTGAAATCTCCGTAATTGCCTGGTGAGCAATTTGAATTTATGTTGTTTATGATCGTTGTTGAGCCCTGCTTTAAAATAAAATCATCTATCACTACCGCCACGCTGCTGCAAGAGTTGCTATACGTAGGAACACAATAATTAAGTGCTGTAGTAATGGTGAAAACGGGGCTATATTGCGTAGACGAGTTAGACGCTTTTACCCGATAATAATAGGTTGTATAAGCCGTAGTTGACTGGTCGATATAGGTCGTTGTATTGGGCGGCAACCCTCCAATGGCGACAAAACCCTCGGTTGCAGAAGTAGTGGAACGCTCAATAATAAACCCGGATTCATTGGAAGAGTTATCGGTAAATGTCAGTGACAGGCCCGTGGAAATAACCGTTCCGGCAAGGTTGTTAGGCACCGCACCTCCCGTTACGGTTGGACCGCAGGAAAAAGTATATTGATTGGAAGGGTCGGTACGCAACAAAAGTCCGTCGGTCATTCTTGCGTACTGGCCTGCTGTAAAATCACTGCCACAACTGACCGAGTAATAAGACATTATATTTGACAGAGAGGGTGTGTATAAATTCCCTTTAGGATCACGTGCGGTTCCTGTATAGGTACATCCCTGAATACTTACCGAATCGCGCCCGTAAGGATCGGCGGGAGTATCGCAAAGCAAGTCGCCTTTAGTGGTGCAGTTGGCTCCTGCACTACGGGTTACGAATTCTCTTTCAGTATTATTTGCGTTAGTGCTGTTTTGAAACGTATGAAGCAAATTAAAATAATGCCCCAATTCGTGTGCCAATGTACGGTTATCAGAAGCGTATTGCGCTTGCACAAAAATGCGATTCGAGTTACTTACTGTACTTGGAAAATACGCATATCCGGCAACCGCCTGTGAACTGAATTGAATAGTATTGGGGAAATAGATATTTATGGCATTCGTCACATCGTTCCCATTGCACAATGCCGTTTCTTCTGTATTATCGAAATCGTAGTAGGTTGTGTTATTAATAAAGTTAGGAGAGCCGCAAAAGTAAAACTGCAATCCTGAGCCAACGTTTTGATAATAACGATTTATCTGAACAAGTGCGGTATTTATATCTGCTAAACTTAGGCCTCCTGTCCCGTCTGTTTTACGAAGAATATGCGCTTTTATAGGCAGGTATTGAACGGCCTGCAATGCTGAAGTCCGGGCATTTTTAACAAATTGAGTCTTTAATTTCAGAAGTCTTTTCTCACGAGCCATGATGCTGTCATGAGATTCATGAGGGTTGGCACATGGCACAAGTTGTGCTGTCGCTTTGTTGAAAAGCAACAACCAACCTAATGCGGTTATACAAATAAAAAAACGTAAATCGTTTAATTTCATACCCTACTCTTTCTCAAATTACACCTAACAGTTAACTTTTAGGTATAAAAAAAATCACATTTTTAGACTTACAGGAATGTAAATCAATTTATCTTTAAAGCAGTAGGGCAATAACCATAATAAGGCAATTAATATGCCAAATTTGGTCTTCTCTGTAGAATAACCGACTTAGTAAACTCAACAAATTCAATAAGGCTCATTTTTAACTTATTCTTCGAAAAATAAGCAAAAACACTTAGTAAAGTTACAAATTAAGAATATGATCACGGCCTAACATTCGCATTTGGCGCGCTATTTGTGCTGTTCGTCGCTGTACATACGCAGATGGGTTCTTGGCCGAAAAACGGATGGGACTGGGCAATACTGCCGCTATCCTTGCAGCTTCATTTCGGGTAAGAGATGCCGCAGATTTGTAAAAAAAACGTTGTGCTGCCGCATTATACCCAAAAGTCATACTCCCTGTTTCAGCTATGTTCAAATAAACTTCCAGTATTCGTTCTTTTCCCCAAATCAGTTCAATAAGTAATGTAAAATAAACCTCTAACCCCTTACGAATGTAACTGCGCCCCTGCCAAAGAAATACGTTTTTAGCTACTTGTTGCGAAATTGTACTGGCACCTCTGATTTTTTTGCCTCGGAAATTATGCTTAAAGGCATTACCCATCGCTTTGAAATCAAATCCCCAATGAGTAGGAAACAGCTGATCTTCGGATGCAACCACCGATAAAGGCGCTTCTTTGGACATCTTACTCATGGGTGCCCAATCCGAATAAATTTTACTGCTGCGTCCCTCTGATATCGCTTCAAATTTTCGAACAATCATATATGGTGTAAACCACACAGGAACAAATTTCAAAACCGTTACCCAAATAACTGAACCGATCAAAAAATAAAGAATCGTTTTTAAAACATATCTCACTACCACCGTACGCCAATTGTCAGAAGCAGGCTTTGATACAGTGGCAGCAGCAGGACGAATGCGATTAGGCGCCATATAAAATGTCTTTGTTGGGCTGTTAAATGTATTGAAAATACATCAAATGAATTAAAAGATACTCCTGCAAAAATCACAAAATTGCGGCAATTTCTCAAACAATGAATAAGTCTGACGCAATTCGGTCGGCAAATAATTTGCCCTTGGGAGTAAGATACAAAATGTTGTTTTCAATAAATACCCAACCGTTATTCATAAACGCAGTGAGGTAGTTGTTGTGTATCTCTTTTAAATCAATCCCTGCCAACTCTTTTATAATTCCCAGATCACAGCCCCACATGGTCCGTAAACCGGTCAAAAGGTAATCATTTACCTGATCGCAAGAAGTCAAAAATTCTATCTCAAACGGTATTTTTTTTTCTTCGAGCGATTGAACGTAAAATGTATTGTTGGCAACGTTGTATTGTCGTGATTTTCCGTTGAATGAATGGGCACTTGGCCCAACGCCTAAATAGGGCTTTCGCTTCCAATAACTGCTGTTGTGACGGGCATATTGACCGTTTCGGGCAAAATTAGAGATTTCATATTGTTCATACGTATTTGCCATAAGATACGCCGTCATCTGCTCAAAATGACGCGCAGAAAGCTCTTCATCCACGGCTTTTATCTTTCCTTTTTTGAGCCAATTCCCCAAAGCAGTTTTGGGCTCTATTGTTAGATTATAAGCAGAAATATGGGGCGTATTCAAAGCAACGGCCTTTTCCATATCTTTTTGCCATAACTGTTCGTCAGAAGAATCATTCGAATTTTCAATTCCTAACAATCTTTCACTCATGCCATACATCAGGTCAATGGTCAGGTTTTCAAAGCCATTGTCCTGTGCCAATTTTACGGAAGCTTCTGATTGGGCGGCATTATGAGCCCGATTCATAAAACGCAGATAAGGTTCATGAAACGTCTGTAAGCCAATGCTGAGTCGATTGATAAAGGGCTTTAGAGAAACCAGTTTTTCCTTGGTCAAATCATCGGGATTGGCTTCTAAGGTGATTTCTGCCGACGGGCTAACTTGGTAAATTTGGTGAATGGTTTCAAAAATCTGCCCTAATTCTGCCTCGCTCAACAATGAAGGGGTACCACCGCCAAAGTAAATGGTTTCAAGCGTGCGTGTTGGTAAATACTCTTTTTGAAGCTCTATTTCGCGGCAAATAGCCGCTACTAAGTCTGTTTTCGATTTCAGATTGGTGCTGAAATGAAAATCGCAGTAATGACAGGCTTGCTTACAAAAGGGAATGTGAAGGTACAAATGCATTGTACAAAATTACACAAAACCCTTCCATCATAACACCACAAACTCTACGCGGCGATTTTTTTTTCTATTTTCCTCCGACGTGTTAGGTGCAATAGGATCAAGACTGCCTCGACCCAAAGTTTGAAGACGATCTTGGCGAATTCCTTTTTTGATCAAATAATCTTCAACCGCCCGGCAGCGATCTTTTGAGAGTTTTACATTCAGATCAAAATCGCCGGCGTTGTCGGTATGGCCGCGAATTTCAATGCGAATGGCAGCATCTTTGTTCAATGCTTCAGCCAAGGCGTCCAATTCAGGGTAAGAGTCGGGGCGAAGTACAGGACTGCTTCGGTCGAAGTAAATATTATTCAAAACAATCGCCTTCCCTTTTTCCAATTTATTAAAGGCCTCAATTTCCTTTTTTGGTGGCGTTGGTATCATTTTAAACTGTACCACGTTTTGCGGCCGCAAATCTCGAACAGGCAGAACAAGCGTCAGAAAACCTTCGGCAATACACTCCACCAAGTAGTTGGCTTTGCGCGGCAGTTTGGCAGAAGCTTTGCCTGCGGCATCGGCTTGCAATTCAAATATGCGCTTTCCGGTTTCGTCGCTCACGTAAAATTTAGCGATTGAAACAGGCTGTTTTGTATCAATATGATTGGCATCAATCAAAACATAATATTCTTCTGCCGTTGCTCCTCCCGCCTGCGCGAAGGCAGTTGCGCAACAACTCATGTAAAAAGCAAAAAGAAGACTCGTAAATTTCATTGGATGAGGTGACTGTTAGACAGTAAAATAGTGTACTTAGTTTTTTCCTTCCAACAATTCTTCAACATCTATTCCCAGTTCAGCCTTTAACGCCGTTGCAAAACTAAGATTGTCTTTATCAGATATGAGTTTGCTTCTAAAAAGGAATTCATCGCCGCATAATTCAAATAGGTCTCGGATTCGTTGTATATGTTTTTGGCAATCTTGGTACAATTCAAAACTATCCCATTTTAAAAAATGCACTAGATTTTTAGCTTCAACATCTTCGAAATTTACCGCTTGGAAAATACCAACGCCTTTTTGATAGGCAATTCTATCGAATAAATCGGGGGAATTAGGCGAAAGGATTGGCAGAAAGGGTTCAATTTGCTTAGACTTATGTGAGTTGAACCATGGTAAAACAGCATACCAATTGAAATAATCATCTTGAAGAGTTTCTTTCAGACGCGGATCGAAATGTTCAATATGAGTTTCGTCGGTATATCTAATAAAACGTTCAGAATATGCACAGAAACCTTTTTGCTCCACCAAAAGCTTAGCTCGAATTTTGGTTCGGTCAGATTGTCTATCATAGCTTAATCCAATCAGTGGCAAGAAAGTGTTTTTTCTAAGATAGCGCATTGGAGAAATTATATTCGTTGCCAATTTTTATAAACTCATCCAACAATCTACTTTTTTCTTCAGCATCCTGTGTAAGACGTATCAATGTGCGAAGCTCAATGTACCTTTCCCATTTTTTCACTCCTTCTTTTCCTAATAAGCTGCGTACCCCAAAATCTTTAGATAAAATATCATTAGGGTCATCTCCTACAGGCACTGTACCACGTCTCGCTTTTACATATCCATGATCATCAAATTCCAGAATAAACCGCTCATAGGGCTCAAATTGCGCCGCAATAATTGGATTATGCGTAGCCATAAAAATTTGGGTATCGAATATGATACTTTTATAAATATCTACTAGCTCGTATAGGAAATCCGGAAAAAGACTGTTTTCCGGTTCATCAATCAATAATAAACCACGAGTAATATCACGAGTAAAATATAAGGAATAAATGTGACCTACTTTGAATATAAAATTACGAATCCCTGTACTTAATTCACTGTAATTAATATGCTTACCTGTAGATTTAAGTTTAATATATGCTTTAAGATTATCTGTCAATTGAATGGGGTTGCTCGCCCCTGACACATCAAACTCTAAACCCGCTTTAGATAAAATAGAGTCCCATACTATTGCTATTTCTTTTAATATATCAGGGTTTTGTTGATTAAATTTCAACCTAACCATTCTCACTGTTTGGCTCTGATTTTCTTCCAGATTTTGAAAATTTTGAAAATCATTTTCACGTTTTTTTAGATAATATATTAGGGTTTTCCAAAAATCAGAGATTGTTTCGTTAGAAACAATATTGTAAACCGGGAAATCCTGAAACATTCGTAGTGCCTCATCAACATTCGTTATAGGAACATCAGAAAGTTCAATGAATTGATTATTCTCTGTTTCAGAAGGAACATATATTTGCAAGTCAGGAGACACTTGCTCAATGATATTTTTATCCAAAATCAAATATTTAACTAAAGCAGGATCTAGTACATTTGACTTGTAAATTAAAGTTTCAGTATATTCAACGTCTCTTGAAATTCTTGTTTGCCAATCTTCTAACTTCTCAATTTCACTACTAAATATAAATCTATTGTCTTTACTAAGTACAATCCAAAATAGTTCTCTATCTACTGTTATTACTTTACAGTATAATAGATACTTGCTTTTACCTGTAGGATTTAATAACGTGTCAATTATTTTTAGCGTTTTGGTCTTTCCCGTTCCATTACTTCCTATGAAACATACTTTATCCAATGGCTCTCCTGTTTCGGGATGAGTCAGGTCAAGTTCAAAATCTTTGAATTGGTGAAAATCTTTAATAATGATTTTGCAGATTTTCATAAAAGGCCCGCTTAGTGTTTAATAAGTGAGCAATACGCTCATTTCTCGGTAAAAATAGCAAACTTTAAGCAATTGCATATGGATAGACACTTTTGTGCTTGATGCTTGAACAACCTTGTTCTACTCTTCAGCAGGCGGCGGCACTTTCCCGGACGGCTTTCGTCGTTTTTTCAGCGCATCGCTCAGAAGAAATTCGATTTGGCCATTCGTACTTCTGAATTCTTCCTGCGCCCATCGCTCCAAGTCTTTGAGCATTTCAGCACTGATTCGAAGTACAAACGCCTTTTTTTCGTTGGCCATTGATTTGAAAATGAAGTTGATAACTAACACAATCGGGAATGTTCAGACATTGATCCGTCTAAACATTCCCAAAAGTAAAAATTTAAGCGAAGTCATTAGTTATACAAAGTACCCGCATTTATAACAGGGCTTACGGATTTTTCACCACACAGCACCACCAGCAAATTGCTGACCATTGCGGCTTTACGCTCTTCGTCAAGGTGCACGATTCCCTTTTCAGAGAGTTTTGCCAACGCCATTTCCACCATTCCAACCGCACCATCTACAATTTGCTTACGAGCAGCTACCACGGCTGATGCCTGTTGACGTTGAAGCATAGCCCCTGCAATTTCGGGCGAATAGGCCAAGTGGCTGATGCGTGCTTCATGGATAGCCACACCTGCCCGAACTAAGCGCTCGGTCAATTCGTGTTCGAGCATTTCATTGATCTTTCCTGAACCGTCACGCAAGGTAATAGTGGCATCTTCATCTTCTATTGTATCATAACAATACATTCCTGCCAACTTTCGTATAGCAGCCTCTGACTGGATTTCGACGAATTTTTGGTAATTATCCACTTCAAACGAAGCTTGGGCGGTATCATTGACGTGCCACACCACAACGGCGGCAATTTCGATAGGATTCCCCATTTTGTCGTTTACTTTCAACTTTTGTCCGTTGAGGTTACGCGCCCGCAAACTGATCTTACGGCGACGATACAGCGGATTGACCCAGCGCAATCCATTCTCTCTGATGGTGCCGACGTATTCGCCAAAAAAGGTAGCAACAGCGGCTTCGTTGGGGTTGATTACTGTCAGTCCCATCGACAGAACTGTTCCGGCAAAGAATAAAATACCGGCCAATAAGCCTGCATTAGAAGCGGCAGCCACAATTATTCCAAAAATCCACAGGACCAGCCCTCCGGCAATAAATGTATAACCTGAGGTAGAGGTAAGTTCTTTTTCTTTCATGAGAAATATGATATTAAAATGATATCACAATACTATCTATTTTTAATTAAACAGTTTTCATGACAATGATAAAAGGTTGAATTAATTTATGAATGGCTAAACCAAACATCATTTACTCAATTTCAGGAAGAAAGCACTCAAAATCAATTGGAAGAGTCGGTAAAAACACAGATTAACCGTTATTTTTTTTAATTTTGCGCCCTCATAATAAGTCAAAAGCGGGATTGAACAACCGCAAACTGTCGAATACAATGCTAAGCGAACAAGAACTATTGCGCCGCCAAAAGCGCGAAGAATTGATGAAACTGGGGATAGACCCCTACCCTGCCGAAGCCTTTGACGTAAACGTCACCGCAGCCGACATCCATAAAAACTACGAAAATGATAAGCTAAATTATAAAAACATCTCCATTGCCGGCCGTTTAATGAGCTTCCGTATCATGGGAAGCGCCTCGTTCGTGGAGTTGCAGGACAGCACCGGACGTATTCAGTTATACTTCCGTCGCGATGACCTTTGTCCGGACGAAGACAAAACGCTTTATAATACTGTTTTCAAAAAACTCCTCGATATCGGTGACATTATCGGCGTCAAAGGGTTTGTGTTTACGACACAAACCAACGAGGTCTCAATTCACGTACAGGAATTTAAGATCCTGAACAAATCGCTGAAGCCGCTACCCGTTGTCAAAGAAGCTGATGGCAAAACCTATGATGGCTTTACTGATCCCGAACTGCGCTATCGTCAGCGGTATGTGGATCTGATCGTAAATCCGCACGTCAAAGACATTTTCATCAAGCGCGCCAAAATCATCAGCACCATGCGCCGTATTTTTGATGACAAAGGTTGGCTGGAAGTTGAAACGCCTATTTTGCAGCCTATTCACGGCGGTGCCACGGCTCGGCCTTTCAAAACGCACCACAATACGCTTGATATGCCTTTGTATATGCGTATTGCCAACGAATTGTACCTCAAACGCCTCATTGTAGGTGGTTTTGACGGAGTGTACGAGTTCGGAAAAATGTTCCGCAACGAAGGAATGGACCGCACGCACAACCCTGAATACACAGCGCTGGAATTCTATGTGGCGTATAAAGATTATAATTGGATGATGGGCATTACCGAAGAGATTCTGGAAAAAGTAGCCTTGGCGGTAAACGGTCAAACCAAAGTGCAATCATGGGGCAATGAAATTGAATTCGCCGGGCCATACGAGCGATTAAGCATTTTTGAAGCCATCGAAAAATACACAGGCGTTAACGTTGAAGGAAAAACAGAGGCGGAATTGATCGCACATTGTAAAGAATGGGGCATCGAAACTAACAACACGATGGGCGTGGCAAAGTTGATCGATGAAATTTTTGGTGCGAAGGTCGAAGCCAATCTGATTCAACCAACATTCATCATTGATTATCCCGTTGAAATGTCGCCGTTGACCAAAAAACACCGCAGCAAACCCGGTTTGGTAGAACGTTTTGAATTATTTATCAACGGAAAAGAAGTTGCCAATGCTTATTCGGAATTGAATGATCCAATTGACCAACGTGAACGTTTTGAAGAGCAACTTCGTCTTTCCGAACGCGGCGACGAGGAAGCGATGGCAATGGACGAAGATTTCATTCGCTCGTTGGAATACGGAATGCCGACTACGTCGGGAATTGGAATCGGTATTGATCGCCTCACGATGATGATGAACGATCAAACCAGCATTCAGGAAGTATTGTTCTTCCCGCAAATGCGCCCCGAAAAGAAAGTGGAAATGGCCTCTGAAAATGATTACATGCAACAGGGCGTTCCGACCATTTGGATTCCGGCCTTGCAGAAAATGGGCTTTTTGACCATCGAAGCGCTCAAAGCCGCCAACCCCAATAAGATATTCAATGATTTGGGCGGACTGCGCAAAAAGCTGAAAATTGAGGCTCCCATGCCTAAAAAAGAAGACGTAGAAAGCTGGATAAAATAAACAGACCATCAGGCGAGGCAACCCCTCGCCTTCTTTCTGACCATGGAACTGACCACTCGCACCTTGCGTATTGCGCAAATCATTCCCGAAACTTTCGATACAAAAACGTTTGTCTTACAACCCGTTGATGATGCCCCTTTTGAGTATCAGGCAGGGCAGTTTCTGACGTTACTTTTTGAGGAATACGGCCATGAGGTCAGGCGCTCGTTTTCTTTTTCAACCGCTCCGGGCAGTGATAAACTACCGGCTATTACCATTAAACGTGTAGCCAACGGCCTGATTTCGAGACGTTTACTTGATTATGCTAAAGAAGGTGACGTGCTTACTTCTTTAGAACCGTCGGGGCGTTTTGTTATTCCTGCTCAAGCAGTGCCTCGTCATGTGTTTTTGATTGGCGCAGGTAGTGGCATTACACCCCTTTTTTCTTTGTTAAAACAACTTCTTTACGCTGAATCACAAACATACATTACACTTCTTTACAGCAACAGAACCATTGAATCGACCATTTTTTACGAGCAACTTCAGAAATTGCAAAAAGCGTATCCTGAACGCCTGAAAGTAGTTTTTTTCTGGGGAAATGCTAAAAATCTACGCCAAGCGCGGCTTAATAATTCTTTGTTGGAGGAGATCGTCAGGCAGCATTTGATCTCATCTAAAGACGATGCGTTATTTTATACCTGCGGGCCGCTGCATTTTATGCTTATGGTGCAAATTACGCTTCTCACGATGGGTTTTGACAAAGAAAACATTCACCGTGAATTTTATACGGTCGACACTAAACCTCCTACTCCAAAACAGTACGAACCGCAGTCTGTTACATTGGAATTCAAAGGAGTATCTACAATTGTTGAAGTGTCTAACAATTTAACGATTCTGGATGCAGGCGTAAAAGCAGGCTTGCCGTTGCCCTACAATTGCCGCTCAGGTCAATGCGGCTCCTGCATTGCCCAATGCTCAAAAGGAGTGGTTGAAATGGAATACAATGAAATCCTGACCGACGAAGAAGTAACCCTCGGCCGAGTGCTGACATGTATGGCACATCCGCTTACAAGTGACGTGCGCGTAACGTGGTAATTAATTATTACACTGTCACCGTTTTATACATCTCAACGACCGTATTAACGGCATAATCAATATCTGCTTCGGTATTGTATTTACCAAATGAGAAACGCACATTTCCACGATCAGGAGATACACCGAGCGCTCCCAAAACGTGCGAGCCAACTTCCGAGCCACTAGAACAGGCACTTCCACCGGAGGCTGAAATTTTGGCAATATCCAAATTGAAAAGCAACATATCGCTGATGTCAGAAGGCGGAAGGCTGACGTTCAGAACGGTATAGTTACTACGCTCCAGGTTTTCACAATCGCCGTTGAAACGAACATCATCCATTTTTTCTTTGAAGCCTGCAATCATGCGTTTTTTCAAAATTTCGATGTGTGTGCGATGGCTGTCCATGTCACGATACGCGATTTCCAAGGCTTTCCCCAATCCCACAATTCCGTATACATTTTCTGTTCCGCCACGCATATTACGTTCCTGCGCTCCGCCGTGAATGTAAGGATGAATTTTGGCATCACCACTGACGTACAAAAAGCCTACACCTTTGGGGCCATTAAATTTATGAGCAGCACCTACGATAAAATGCGTTTTGAGTTGTTTCAGATCATGACGCAAATGCCCGACGGTTTGTACAGTATCACTGTGAAAAATAGCGTTGTATTGCACGCACAGATCGCCCACAACATTTAGATCCAGTAAATTACCGATTTCATTATTACCATGCATCAATGATACCAGCGACCGAGGATTGGTGCGAAGCAATTCTTCCAAATGATTCAAATCTACGTGGCCTTTTTCGTCAATATTGACAAGGCTTAGTTTAATTTTCCCTGCTTTAGCCAAATATTCCAAGGTATGAAGTACGGCATGATGCTCCAATGGCGAAGTAATGGCGTGCGTAAGTCCGTAATTCTCAATGCTGCACGTAATGGCTGTATTATCGGCTTCTGTACCACCCGATGTAAAAAATATCTGCGCCGGAGAGGTATTTAATAGATTCGCAACTGTTTTGCGCGCTTGTTCAATGGCCGATTTGACCACGCGCCCGTGTCCGTGAATAGACGACGGATTGCCGTACTGCTCGGTCATCCAAGGCAGCATCGCTTCAATTACTTCGGGAGAGATACGAGTGGTGGCGGCATTGTCCAAATAAACGCGGTCAGCTACGGAGCGAATCATGGGAGTGTTTTTAGTAGTTGTTGAAGTGTTTTTAGGCACCAAAAATTTATTAACTGCAAAAATACACTGAAAGTTCTACTCTATCAACCTATCGAGTCGACGGAGTAGTCAATTTTCAGAAATAATTCCAAAGAATGTTTGGTAGAAATTTTGGCGATTTTTAGAAAATTACCGTCAATTTTGTAAGAAAATACAATTGTATGCCTGTCATTCGTCAATCAACGTATCCCGGTTCACCTCGTTATCTGTTCAATGGGCATTTGCAAACCATTGTTCCCAGTGTTTTTCGAAAGATCGAAGGCGTAGACTATGAACGCGAACGATTCATGCTTTCAGACGGTGATTTTGTAGACGTTGATTGGCTCGATTCAAGCAGCAAAAAATTGGTCGTTTTGACACACGGTTTAGAAGGTGATTCGGGACGCCATTATATTAAAGGTACTGCCAAATTATTTGCCCAAAACGGTTGGGATGTATTGGCTTGGAATTGTCGTTCGTGCAGCGGTGAAATGAATAGAGCATTTCGGCTATATAATCACGGCGAGATCGGCGACATAAGCGAACTAATCAACCACGCGCTTCGTACAAAGCACTACGAAAAAGTGGTATTGGTAGGTTACAGCATGGGTGGCAATATTTCTTTAAAGTACGCAGGAGTAAAGGGCCGAGAACTTCCTGATGCTGTGCAGGGAGTAGTTGCTTTTTCCGCTCCAACAAACTTGAAAACAAGCGCACAACTGCTTGATCTACCCAAAAACCGGCTTTATCGAGACCGATTTATGAAAAAGCTGACAAAGAAGATAACTGCAAAATCTGAATTATACCCGGGAAAGTTGGATCTGGCCAAATTGAAAAACGTTAAAGTATGGAAGGATTTTGATGACTTCTTTTCCGCCCCCGTCAATGGGTACCGCGATGCAGAGGACTTTTACGAACAGGCATCGGCCGTTAATTTCATTAAAGAAGTAAAAATACCCGCATTGATCTGTAATGCCCAAAACGACCCCATTTTAAATGAGGATTGCGCCCCAAAGGAATTAGCCGAAAAACATCCGCTGATTTTTGTAGAAACTCCGAAAACGGGCGGACACGTGGGTTTTTTAGTCAAAAATGACGAGTTTACCTGGTCTGAGCGGCGAGCTTTAGACTTCTTGAAATAAATTGAAATGCCCTCGAAACTAAAAACTTCGAGGGCATTTTGGTTAAGCCAAGTGCTTTTTGAGAATATTTTCAATCATATCCCCACTTACGTAGATCGGCTTGTCGGTAATGGTTAGTTTGAGTTTGTTACCTTCTACCAGGTAATTACCCTTTACTTTGCTGATTCCGGCAGGAAGCGAAAACGAACCTGCGGCGTTGTCACCGTTCATAGTGCCATTTCCTGATTCAATAGCCTTCTTTGCTTTTGCTAAAATTGTTTCTGCGGTTCCTTCAAACGGAATATCAAAATGATGTGCCATACCTTTAATCGTTTAATAAATGGACCTGTTTGGTCGCCAAGTTAAAAATTTACCAGCAATTCTGCCTGCTCCCGAATAAGTTGATTGATAAGATTGTCTTGAATTACGCCTTCAATAAAGTTTTTCTTCATAAACGGTATCTTTACCCGTTGGGCTAAAATATTCAATCCCAAGTAATGAAATACATCTATCAGGTGACTCAATGCCAACGCCGAACCCTGTACGCCATCTGATATTCCTACCAATGCTGCTTTTTTGTGTTTCAGTTCACTTGGGTATCCCAGACCGTCAATAAAAACTTTTAACGCACCGGGATACGAACCATTGTATTCGGGAACAATAAAAACGAATTTTTCCGAGTCCCTCATCAACTTACGGTACACATTAAAAACTTCATTTTTGCCGTTATTTTCGTACAAAGCCGTTCTTATAAAATCGTCGGGGAGCTCCGCAATGTCCAATAGTTGGCTTTCGGCGTGTAATTCGGTAAGTAACTTTTGGTAAAACAAAGCCACTTGTTTTGATTTTGAGTTTCGCCGATTGGTACCGACTACAATTGTGATCATTCCTGATAAAGAATAGTTATTATCTCAAATAACTAAAAACCAACGCTAAATTGTTCAAAAAAACACAAATCATCTTTTATTCCTCCAAATTCGGCTTCCTCAATGGCTCGTTTTTCTTGTCATAATGTGTTCCAAACGATATAACTCGCCGCTAAAATCCTCGAAAATCAGGAATCTATTGACTGACGATGGTGTTGATTATAAACTTTTTTGAGCTTATTCCAACCTTTTTTGGCTTGCCCGCGTCATTTGAACATACCGGCATACATGAAAGATGAACGAACGTTAGTAGAAGGGTGTCGAAATAAAGACCGCATTGCCCAGCGAACGCTCTATGAGCGTTTTGCGGGGAGGATGTTTGCCGTTTGTCAACGCTATACGCGCAGCCGTTTTGAGGCTGAAGATGTTCTTCAGGAAGCGTTTATCAAGGTTTTTTCCCAAATACATACGTTCAGAAATGATTGCCCGTTGGAAGCGTGGATCAAACGAGTGGTAATCAATACCGCCATTTCGTATCTGCGTAAAGAGAAGGCTTATTTGGATCAGGCAGATATTGAGAATCACACCGAAGCAGTTGCAGAAAGCGAAACAGCCCTGTCAGGAATTCAGTATCAGCAATTATTAGCGTTGGTTCGTGAATTGCCGCCGGGCTGCCAGTCGGTCTTTAATTTGTACGCAATAGAAGGCTATCAGCACAATGAGATCGCCGAAATGCTGGGAATTTCAGAAGGCACCTCCAAATCGCAATACGCGCGGGCCAAACAGTTATTACAGGCAAAGATGTTGGAAAGTTTTTAAGTGGTTTCAGTCAGGAAAGAGGTTTTAGTTAGGAAAGAATGGATACGTCGGAACAAAATAATTTTGAGGATAATTGGCGCAAAGCGTTTGACGACGCTTCTGACACGCCCCCCGATTCGGTGTGGGCGCGGATAGAGGAGCGTTTGGACGATGAGGAGAATGAGCGCGTCGTTGTTTTGCCGTTGTGGCGCCGGTGGCAGGGAATGCATTGGGTAGCTGCGGCAGGTGTGGCGTTGTTGGCTATTTCGTTAGGAGGTTGGTGGTTGAGCCAAAATTCCGGCTCAGGCTCACTACACGGTAATTTAGCTCATAATCAATCAAAAATACTAATCCAAAAAACGGAGAAAACTGCAACATTGCCCGGAAAAAAATCAGAACCGAAAGTCGCTACTTCTCCACAAATCAATCAATCAAGCAGCGAGAGTGAGGAAAAGGAAGTTGAAAAAATTGATTTAAATCCGCTGGAAATCTCTAAAGAAAAAACCATCGCACAAATTCAAACTAACAATTCAAAAACTAAATCAAGAGATAAGGCAACAAACGTGACTGTTCCATCAAACCCCCAAAAAGGATTTGGGATAAAAGAAAGCAATGAGGTTACTCAAATACATACTGCCAAAACTCCCGGCTCATTGATTTCCGAGAAATCAAATTCAGTATTGAAAGAAAGTGTTCAATCAACTACTGTAAATACTGATCCATTAACTATATCCACACCAACTCTTGCTTCGGCATCATCATTAGAAATTAATTCGCTGGATGGTAAAAATCTCCGCAGTCTGTTGGGCTTATCCAAAAAACAACCTTGGGTAGCCTATCAGGCACCGGAAAATGAGGTACCGGCATCCAAAAAAGCATCGACTAAAGAGTATTGGGCTTCGGTAGGCATCATGCCTGCCAGCTACAATGCGGGCGTCGCTATTGGCGGCAGCACAGCGGGACGGGCATTTGCCAGTGCGGGTCAAAATGCATTGGCAAATACTTCCAATTCCACCAATGCCGGCACGAATCGTTCGGCTCTTTCCTATGCGGTACAATGGCAGGGAGGTTTGCAACTGAACCAACGTTGGTCGATTGAAACGGGTGTTAATTATTTGCAGGGGAACTCCGTTTTTGAAGGCACAAACGGCTTTAATGTCTATACTAACAGTTATGTCAATAATCTCGAAGCAGCTGTCAACTTGAGTAATAACATGACAAAGCAGTATGATTTTGTCAGTGCAGGTGCTGACAAATCACAGATTCAGTCGTTTGCTACTGATCAAAATATTTCAAATTCTTACCAATATTTACAGGTACCTGTACAGGCGGGTTTCGCATTGTTGAAACCCAAACGGAAGCTTTCCCTTTGGTTACTGGGTGGAATCATTAATAATATTTTCTTAAGAAACAGTTTTGATTCCGGACAGCAACGCATTGTTTCTGTCAGCGGTGCCGATAATCCTTACAAAACACTTTCATTATCGGCAGGTACAGGAATGCGCGTCCAATACAAAATGAGCAAACGCTGGACAACCTTGGTTTCAGGCAACTACCAACACTCTTTAGGCTCCAACACCCGCTCTAATGCGCTCTTCGAAGCCAAACCTCAATTATTCGGTATTGGCGCCGGACTACGTTACGGGTTCTAATTTTAATTCTACAAAGGTTGCGCCTCTCCGAGGCTCTTGGGATTTGTCTGCTTGGTCGCCAATTTCTACAAAGGTTGCGCCTCTCCGAGGCTCTTGGGATTTGTCTGCTTGGTCGCCAATTTCTACAAAGGTTGCGCCTCTCCGAGGCTCTTGGGATTTGTCTGCTTGGTCGCCAATTTCTACAAAGGTTGCGCCTCTCCGAGGCTCTTGGGATTTGTCTGCTTGGTCGCCAATTTCTACAAAGGTGTGCCTCTCTGAGGCTTTTGGGTTTATCAATCAATTTTTACAAATACATATTGCATAGCAACAATCAAGCCTCGGAGAGGCGCAACCTTTGTAGAATTAAGAAGACACGAATAACAAAAAAAGCTTCGAAGAAGCGCAACCTGTGTAGAATTAAGAAGACACGAATAACAAAAAAGCTTCGGAGAAGCGCAACCTGTGTAGAATTAAGAAGACACGAATAACAAAAAAAGCTTCGAAGAAGCGCAACCTGTGTAGAATTAAGAAGACACGAATAACAAAAAAGCTTCGGAGAAGCGCAACCTTTGTAGAATTGAGGAAGCACGAACAAAAATAAAAGCGCGAAGCCTTGTGAGCTCCGCGCTTTTATTTCATATTGAAAAACTCCTTACAGAATAGATTCTGCCAGTACCAATACTCGATTATTGAGTACTTCCACTACGCCGCCATCTACCAAAAAGGTCTCTTTATGAGCGCCTTCTACAATGATGTCTCCTTTTCCAAGAGTACTTACAAGCGCAGCGTGGTTGTTCAACACCTGAAACTGTCCTTCCGTACCCGGGAAAGTGACGGCAGAAACTTCACCGGAGAATATTTTTTTATCGGGAGTGATGATCTCTAAATTCATATCGGAAATTCGATTTAATTATCTGCCCGCAGCTTCTTTCAACAAACGCTCTCCTTTTTCGATCGCATCTTCGATGGTTCCCACAAGGTTGAAAGCAGATTCAGGCAAGTGGTCAAACTCACCGTCCATGATTTGGTTAAAACCTTTGATGGTATCATTGATGTCAACCAAAACGCCTTTCAAACCCGTAAATGCTTCCGCTACGAAGAATGGTTGTGATAAGAAACGTTGTACACGACGAGCGCGGTTTACCGTCAACTTATCTTCTTCCGACAATTCTTCCATACCCAAGATGGCAATAATATCCTGCAATTCTTTGTAACGTTGCAGGATTTGTTTTACACGCTGAGCACAGTCATAATGCGCATCTCCAAGGTTTTCAGCACTAAGGATACGGCTTGAAGAATCAAGTGGATCCACGGCAGGATAAATACCCAACTCAGCGATTTTACGGCTTAATACGGTCGTAGCGTCCAAGTGGGCAAACGTTGTAGCAGGAGCAGGGTCAGTCAAGTCATCGGCAGGTACGTAGACGGCCTGTACCGAAGTGATAGAACCACGTTTTGTAGATGTAATACGCTCTTGCATCGCACCCATTTCGGTAGCGAGTGTAGGCTGGTAACCTACGGCTGATGGCATACGACCTAAAAGGGCCGATACCTCAGAACCTGCCTGTGTAAAACGGAAGATATTATCAATAAAGAAAAGGATATCACGACCTTGGCCTGTACCGTCTCCATCACGGAAATATTCAGCAATCGTCAAACCTGACAATGCCACACGAGCACGTGCGCCCGGAGGTTCGTTCATCTGACCAAACACGAAAGTAGCCTGTGAATTTTTGAGTTCTTCATAATCTACTTTCGACAAGTCCCAACCGCCTTCTTCCATGCTGTGTTTGAACGCATCGCCGTATTTGATGATCCCTGCTTCGATCATTTCACGCATCAGGTCATTTCCTTCACGAGTACGCTCGCCTACGCCGGCAAATACCGAAAGACCGGCATATGCTTTGGCAATATTGTTGATCAACTCTTGAATCAATACGGTCTTACCTACGCCGGCACCACCAAACAAACCGATTTTACCACCTTTTACGTAAGGAGCCAAAAGGTCAATTACTTTAATACCGGTAAAGAGAACTTCAGTAGCAGTGGCCAGATCTTCGAATTTTGGAGCAGAACGGTGAATGGATAAGCCGTTTACTTTGCTTACCTGCTTCATTCCATCGATGGCATCGCCTACTACGTTAAACAGACGACCTTTGATGTCTTCACCGATGGGCATTGTGATGGGGCTTCCCAAGTCAAATACGTCCATCCCGCGCTGAATTCCTTCAGTACCTTCCATTGCGATGGTGCGCACGCGGTCTTCACCGAGGTGTTGCTGACATTCCAGAATTACCTTCTGTCCGTTGGGCTTGGTTAGTTCCAAAGCGTCAAGGATAGATGGTAGGCGTTTGCCTTCCCCCTCAAAACTCACGTCCACAACTGGGCCAATCACCTGCGTTACTTTGCCTATGTTTGTTGTGTTTGCCATTGTATATGTTATAGTGTTATTCGTTAGTAGTTATTCGTTAACAGTAGTAAGTTAGTTGTATCAATTAGGCTTACCTGATTGCTGTTGACTATTAACTGTTTAAGTTTCAGGCCGCAAAATTAGTCGTTTGTTTTATTAAAGCCAAAACACTTGACGGGTATTTTGGATATTTTCTATATAAATGCCATTATTTTTCAATAAACCTTGTGCAAAAACGAGTTTTACAAAATTCAGCTTGCCCAAAAAACGCCAGATCAATCAACGCCCGATGGCATTGCTTTTACTTCAACGGGCAGTTGTTTCAGAACGATTCTGAAGGTAGTGCCTTTGCCAACTTCCGAATTTTTAACAAATAGCTTTCCTCCGTGGTATTCTTCAATAATTCGCTTGGCCAGCGTTAGACCCAAGCCCCAACCGCGTTTTTTGGTACTTATGCCCGGTTTAAATACTTTTTGCCAGTTTCCTCTTGAGATGCCTTTGCCGGTATCTGTAATATCAATGGCAAGTTCATGTTTGTTGAGCATAAATATTCTAACCTTCAGAGCACCTACACCTGTCATGGCATCTACGGCATTTTTGGAAATATTTTCAATTACCCATTCAAAAAGGTTACGATTAATGTTCATTTGACGTTCTTCCGGTAGGTCATTCACAAACGTGACCTTTACTTTGGTTGAAATTCGCCGTTTAAGGTAATCTAAAAAGGTGGAAACCACTTCTGCCAAATTTTCATTTTTCATGGCCGGGGTCGAACCGATGCTGGAAAAACGCGTTGTGATCATTTCCAGACGCTTTACATCTTTCTCGATCTCGCCGGTATATTCATCGGGGTAGCGGTCGGGATCTGTTCGGAAAAATTCTACCCAACCCATCAACGAAGCAATGGGCGTTCCCAGTTGATGTGCGGTTTCTTTTGCCAATCCTACCCAAACCCGATTTTGTTCGGCCGTCCGGGAAGCGCTGAAAACCAAATAAGCAAGAAACGCCAAAACGATCAAACTCAAAAGTTGTACATAAGGATAATACCTCATCTGTACCAAAAGAGAAGAATCACTAAAAAAAATGTATTGCTTGGTTCCTGCTACATCCACCTCAATGGGAGGATGTTCATCCTTCATTTCATCAAAGGCTTCGTTAAGCAATTTTTGCTTTTCTGATGGGTTGTGGGTGGGCAAGTCAAGGTTTGTTCCGTCAATAGGCACATTGTCTTCACCTACCCAAATGGTTGGAATACGGCTTTGAAAGATATTGTCTTTCACCACTTCAAACAAAAAAGTGTTGTCTTCAGCAATCGGGTGATTGGCTGAATATTCGATCAATTGGGCATATAACTTCAATTGTCTCTTTTCGCGGGCATCTATATTTTCAACAATGTTGTAGGTATAGATAATGGACGCGATGCCGATCAGAGCCAGGTTTATTCCGATAAAAATTTGATAGAGATTTTTTTGACCGTAAATGTCTATTGCCGGAAGCTTCATAGGATTGATTACTAGCAAAGGTGTTTTGAAAAATACGTTGAAAATGGTTGTAAACTCCTCATTTTACCAAAGAAAGATCACAAATCGTGTTTATATCTGCCACTACGCAGCTAATCTTTCAGGAAGTACGTACGTACAATTAAACGATAGGTTGAAATTAAAAGTACAGACTATCGTTTGATTAACCAAAGCCTTATGAACACGCTCCTATTCTCTGAAAAATATGATTTTAATCATATAATAAGCTTTCAAAGGTCATCTTAGGTGTTCTGAAGTATAGGCATATTGCGTTGGAATAAAACCCTGTAATTTATATTAATTCTAAATTACTTTATAGGCGCATTTTAATTCCATGAAATAGGTTTTTGAAATAACTTTGTGGACTTTTTGTTAGGCAAGTGACATGGAATCATTACAGTTTAGAAGTATAGGCATTTCGTATAAAACCGCTCCGCTGGAAATCCGGGAGCAAATTGCATTAAACGAAGAAGAAGCGAAAGCTTTAATGCTGAAAGTGCAGGAATTTTTTGGAGGATCTGACATTTTAGTGGTTTCAACCTGCAACCGCACTGAAATTTATTATAACGCGCCTCAGGATTTCAACTTGGCTATTGCCAAGTTACTTCTCATTGAAAAAGGCTTAATCAATACCGAAGCGTATCTTTCCTATTTTACGCATTATCCCACTCAGGAATCTGCCTCACGTCATTTATTTGAAGTAGCGACGGGTTTGCACTCTCAAGTGGTGGGCGATATGCAAATCCCTAATCAAGTCAAACACGCGTATCAGTGGTCGGTTGATTTGGGCATGGCAGGTCCATTTCTGCACCGTTTGTTACACACTATTTTCTTTGCCAATAAACGTGTTGCGCAGGAAACTTCTTTCCGCGACGGTGCCGCTTCTACCTCTTACGTAGCAGTGGAACTGATTGACCACGTAACTACTCTGAAAGAAAACCTTTCGATCTTGGTATTGGGGGTTGGAGAAATAGGAACCGACGTGTGCCGTAATCTTAAAGAAAAGAAATACACCAATATAAAGGTTATCAATCGTACCTATGCCAAAGCTGAGGCATTAGCCCTCGAATTGGGCTTTGAAGTAGGTAGTTTCGAAAATGTAGAAGAAGAAATTCGCAAAGCAGATGTTATTATTTCTTCTATTCAACGAGATGAGCCTTTCATTACAAAAGACCTTCTTCGAAAAAAATCGCTCTATTCGTTCAAATACCTGATTGACTTATCGGTACCGCGTAGCGTAGCGGCAGATGCCGAACAGGTTCCCGGCGTGATCGTCTATAACATTGACAATATTCAGCAGCGCGCCAACGAAGCACTTAGCCGTCGTTTGGCTTCTGTGCCGCATGTTGAATCAATCATTACACAGGCATTGGAAGAATTTGGTGATTGGTCGAAAGAGATGGTTGTCTCTCCCACCATCCAAAAACTGAAAAATGCGCTGGAGCAGATTCGTCAGGAAGAATTAGCTCGTTATATGAAATCAATGAATGCGGAAGAAGCGGCAAAAATTGACAAGATCACTTCAGGCATGATGCAGAAAATCCTTAAACTGCCTGTTTTGCAACTTAAAGCAGCCTGTAAGCGCGGAGAAGCCGAAACGCTTATTGACGTACTGAATGACCTGTTCAATCTGGAGCAACAACAGCCTGAGCGCAAATAATCGCCCCCTATTTTATTTTTCCGTACTTTTTAAGGATTTCGACCACTTTCGGCACCGGAAGTGATTCTATCGTGTGGCCCTGATAGCCCTTGGTTGTTTTTGCCATAAATAACGAATTAAGAATCGCTTCTTCGGTCGCTTCGATCACTGCCAAAAACAACGGTGAAGTATCGTCATTGCGAAGCAGTTTTTGTTCTTCAAAGGGAGATTTAGATTCGTGCGGAATCGTATAAGCCGTTGAAAACGCAATCACGTAATCTCCGCTTCCATTGGCCATAATGCCTCCTGTTTTACCAAGTCCGACGAGCGCTCTTTTGGCCAATCGTTTCAGGTTTCGGGCATCCAAAGGTGCGTCGGTTGCCACTACGATCATGCATGAGCCATCGCCCGATTTATCTAATGTTTCTTTAAAAGAATACTTACCTAAATCAACTCCCACAGGTGCGCCAGCTACTTCCAACACTCCGCCAAAATTAGTTTGAACCAAAACGCCTACCGTATATCCACCCAATGCAGCAGGGAGTTTTCGTGAAGATGTACCAATGCCGCCTTTCCATCCAAAGCATACCGTTCCGGTACCTGCACCTACGTTTCCTTCTTCCACACTTCCTGAAGTTGCTGATTGTAATGCTTTTACAATATCATTCTGCTTGACGTGTCTTCCTCGAATATCATTTAAATAGCTATCATTGGTTTCTCCCACAATCGGGTTGACTGAGCGTACATTTTCATTTCCTTTTTGAAGCAACGTCCAATCAACCAAAGCTGCCGCCGCGGTTGAAACATTCAACGTATTCGTTAATACGATAGGAGTTTCCAAATTTCCCAGTTCGGCAACTTGGCTATAGCCGGCCAGTTTTCCAAAACCATTGCCCAATTCAATTGCTGCGGGCACTTTTTGTTGAAATACATTACCTTCGTGGGGCAAAACAGCGGTCACTCCTGTTCGGATACTGTCGGCATTTACAAGTGTTGTCTGACCTACTTTTACGCCCCTGACATCCGTAATGGCATTTAATTTACCCGTTGGCAATACGCCTATTTTCACTCCCAATTCGCGCAACCGTTTGTTCTGAGCAAAAGAAGAAAACTGAACTCCAATCAACAACAGTATCACCGGTCCAATACAATGTCTCATTTCTTTACGCTGTTTATTTAGAAAAAGGTCTTATCTGTTAAATATCGAGTATTTAGAATAAGAAGCCTAAGAAGATCGCATGATTTTAAAATCGTTCTTAAAATTATACAATTAATCACCGTCATTTTTAAATTCACGCTTAGATTAATGCAGAAATAAAGCAATTTTTTAGGGTGGCGTAAAATCAAAGGCTTAATTTTGCGTTTAATTAAATCAGATGAGAATTTAGCTGCTATTATGAAATACTCAGTTCATTTCCTTGTCCTGCTGTTTCTTTTCTCTAACACATTACTCCGAGCACAGGACAATCGTTCCAATTTTCAAATCGAAATCCCAACCGAACCTAACTGGAATTGGGTATCGGAAGGAAGTCGTTTAGAATTTAAGTTAAAGACGTCGGGAGGCAAAGGTGACTCCACGACGTTTATCATCATGCAAGGCAAAATTGAAGGAATGCTCTTTGATTCAACCGGGCGCTTTGAATGGGTTCCTTCCTACGATTTGGCCGACCGCACCAATACCCAGAAATCCATTCAGGTTATTTTTGAAGCACGCAACAATCAAAACGAAACCACTACGCGCTCGGTGGAGTTAAAGGTTTTTCACGTCAACCGCCCGCCGCGAGTCGAAGATCTAAAACCTTTCTATGTACAAAATCGCACGCAGAATGTCTATAAAATAGATGCAAATGCCCTTAAAGATGACGACAGCGATCCATTGGTCATTATTCCCGTTACTGAGACTTTACCGGAAGGAGCAAAACTTACTTCAGCGGGAGAGTTAACATGGCAACCTTCGCTTACGCAATTTAACAACCTGAAAGCCAATCCTATTTTTGTGGATTTCTTTGTGGAAGATCAACCCGGCAAAGCGCGCGCCAAAGGACGACTCAAAATAGAAGCGACTCAGATGGATTTGCCGCCAAGCATTATCCAAGTTCCGAAGGGGGATTATTTTAAGTCGAAGGAAAATTCTACCATTAACCTTAAGTTCTTCTTATCTGATCCTAACGGCGACGATGATATTGCGGCTTTCGATCTGGTAACAGACAATCCCGAAGTTCCCGGCAGTACATTGGTACGCAATACTCCCAATCAATACGAATTCATTTGGACGCCTAATTACGATTTTGTCAAAGATCCTTATGATTCGTTATCGTTTCAGATCACGTTTTTCGTCATTGATAAAGAGCAAAATCGGGATGAGCGTAAAGTTAGGTTCACGATTCTTAACGCCATCAATGAAGCTGAAAAAGACCGTCAATACTATGACCTGTACCGAGCGGCATTGGTAGAAGCCTGGAACTTGGTAACGCAACTCAGTGAAAAAGAGCAGGAATTGAAAAAATCGTATCTGAAAGCAAAGAAAGGAAAAAAAAACCGCTCCATGCTCAATGCAGGATTGGGAGCCACCACAGGGCTTTCACCGGCTATTATCAAAGAGGCGCAAACCAAATCCATTGTATCGGCCGTGGGTGGTACCACCATTGTGACCATTGGGGCGTTAGAAGCTGCCGAAGTCATTGGAAAGCCTCTGCGCGATCTGTTGGATCGGTATAATTATGTACTGGAGAAAAAAATTGAGATCCAGAACAAAGGCGACGTTTTTGCCCGGGAATACGCTCTCAAAGCCGCTCGCCGTCAAGTTGATTATGCCAGAAAACGAGACGAATTCAAAGCAGCGCTTTCCATAAAAGGACTGGTTACACTTGACTTGGATGCGGGTTGGGAAAATAAAAAAGAAGCCACCGATAAGGCCATCGGCCGCGCATTCAAGGATTTTACTCCTTTAGAGGTGCAGAATCGTACACGTCAATAAAATCTTCCTTTCGGTAACTAAAAACGTCAGCTAAGATTACTTAACTGACGTTTTTAGTTAATTCTTCTATCACACGTCAGTCGGGTTACCGTTTCTTCCGAAACCCAACAGACGGTTGCACTTTATTTCGTCACCTTCAATTTACCCTGCATCAATGTATGATGCCCCGGAAACGTACATAAGAAAGTATAGTCGCCCGGTTCATTAGGAGCTACGAAGTAAATCGCTTCGCTTGTTTCGGGTTGCAGGATATTTGTATGAAAAATAACGCCGGTTGACTTCGGAACATATTGCATATCAGAGCCTTTCAACCCTAATTTGATAGCGGCTTCTCCTACAGGATTAGCCATGCCCGGCTTTACGATCACGCAATTGTGAAGCATATCGTCGTTGTTATTAAACACCCATTTTATTTTACTGCCTGCTTTTACCTGTACCTGCGTTACATCAAATTTCAACCCCGGTACTGTACCGAGTGTTACTACTTGATCCGGGCCATTTGTCCAGTCGGCAGGTTGATCAACATTCCGTTTGGCGGTGCTAGGCGTTTTTGATGTGGATGCACTTGGTGAGACGGCAGGCATGGTATGACCACTATGAGCCGTTGCGATTTCTGCTGCGGGTTTTTGTACATTGGCAGTCCACTGAGACGCCGGAATCTTATCACCATCTGCTATTTCGTTCAGAGTATAGTAACCCACGTTATGCAATAATGGCAAACCCGCTGCCGAACGAATTCCTTCAGCTTTGATCTCATGGATATAACCTAATTTTAAACTATCCAACACAACTCTGGCTTTCATTCCGTTTTCCGACACAATAATGTGACGCACGGCCCGCTCAGAAGCATTGATAATAGGGCTTCCGTATATGTGGTGGTATTTATAGGTAAATGAATTGAATTGATAGGAGGCAGGATCTTGAGCTGTTTTTTTATTAACAGGCAACGTAAATTCTACCTCAAAACCGTCCGGCATAGAACGTACCGTTTTCATTTCAAAAGGCGTTTGACCTGTCCATACCAATCGCTGAACTCCAAAAGGGTCTTTGCCCGTAGCAGACCAACCGCGACTGGTTTGACCGACAAACATCGAACCGTCCAATCCCCAAACCATGCGCAAAATACCCGATTGAAATCCTTCACGGAAAGGAAAGCAAATCCCCTGCCAACGGCCTTTTACTTTTTCGAGCATTACCCGCATGATCTTACTGTGCCCTTGGTCGCCCACAAACAACTGCCCTTCAAAAGGCCCGAAAGCGCCTTTTGTTAAGTCTTCGGCAATGTCTGATGTAGAAATTCCCATTAACGTATGCGGAAACCACACCGCAGGCACTTTCAATCCCGGTACCCGTTTAGCTACTTCGTACAAAGGTTCTCCCGTATCCGGAATATCGGACGGTTTTAATTTAACCGGTGATTCCGGTTGTTGACTCCAAACAAGTCCTTCAGCGTTACCGGCAAAGTCTCCCGGTTCCAAATGAGTCATGCGGCCGGAGCCTACCCAGTCGCCTTGGTTTTCGGTATAAAATATGTCTCCACTTTTCAGTGCAAGATACCCTGCCGGCGAGCGCAGACCCGTTGCGATGGGTTTCATGTTGGCTTTATCGTCGAATTTCAGCAACCAACCGCGCCATTTTGCCAAGCTCGCACCGTGGCCGATCCAACCCAGATTGAGCGTAACAAGCAAATCTCCGTTAGGAGCCAAAACAGGCCCGTATGAATATTCGTGGTAATTGCCCGACAAAGGCCATTTGTAAAACGACTCGTATACATCCGCTACACCATCTCCGTCTGAATCCACCAAATGCGTAATTTCTCCACGCTGTGAAAGTAAAAAGGAGCCGTCAGGACGATATAGAAGTCCCAGTGGTTCATGCAAGCCGTGTGCAAATCGCTTATACGTTGGTTGTCCGGAACCTTTAAGGTAAGGATTATTGATCATCCATACTTCACCTCGGCGGGTAGATGCCGCCAAGCGCCCATCGGGCAATACCGACAAGCCGCCTATTTCGAGTTGAATATTTTCGGGAACAGGAAGTGTAACGATTCGATAATAATCTTCTTCGGTCATGGGGCGGCTTTGCGCTTGTCCCACGAATGAGGAAGTGAACGACAAAAGGAGTGAATATAAGATGATTTTTTTCATGAACAGCAACCTTATTTTTTAGTAATAAAGACCACTTAACCCTGTTTTTACCCAAAAGAAAAGCGAGGTACATCAGGCACCCCGCTTTCTTTTGCTATTTGTATAACGCCAATTATATGGTCGAAAGTACATTATTCATAGTACGAACGGCATCCGCTGATTTAGCAAATGTTGCTTTTTCAGACTCGCTCAAACGCAGGCTAACGATTTTTTCCCAACCGCCGGCACCGATCACTACAGGTACGCCCAAGCAAATGTCTTTTTGGCCGTATTCTCCATTAAGAAATACTGAACAAGGGAAAATGCGTTTTTGGTCGCGCACGATGCTTTCTACCAATGTCGCTACGGCTGCACCCGGTGCATACCAAGCTGAAGTACCGATCATTTTGGTTAATGTGGCGCCGCCTACCATTGTATCAGCAGCTACCTGTTGCAGTTTTTCTTCGGATAAGAAACGACTTACCGGAATACCGTTATAAGTAGCCAGACGAGTCA
Organism: Runella sp.; assembly: GCF_965279615.1. Lineage (NCBI taxonomy): Bacteria > Pseudomonadati > Bacteroidota > Cytophagia > Cytophagales > Spirosomataceae > Runella > Runella sp. The sequence goes on from NZ_OZ257252.1 coordinate 4,391,139, forward strand.
ACGGAATCATGGTTGTGTCACCGTGTCCACCAATTACCATTCCGTGAAGGTCGTTAGGAGAGACATTCATGGCCAGCGACAAATACGTTTTGAAACGTGCGCTGTCCAAAATACCACCCATTCCGATGATGCGTTTTTTAGGTAATCCCAATTCTTTAAATGCCAAATAGGTCATGGTATCCATTGGATTGGAAACAATGATAATGATGGCTTTAGGAGAGTATTTCAAAATATTTTCGGCCACTCCTTTTACAATACCTGCGTTGATACCGATAAGGTCTTCGCGCGTCATGCCCGGCTTACGGGGAATTCCTGAAGTAATTACAACTACTTCCGAACCTTTGGTTTTTTCGTAGTCGTTGGTCGAACCGGTGATTTTAGTATCAAATCCGTTCAAAGTAGCTGTTTGAAACATATCCAAAGCTTTTCCTTCCGATAAGCCTTCTTTGATGTCGAGCAATACCACTTCCTGAGCCAACTGACGGCGAGCGATGTTGTCAGCGCAGGTTGCGCCTACTGCTCCTGCTCCTACTACGGTAATTTTCATTGGGATTATGAATTTATTAGTGAATTAACGTTTTTTTAAAACCAGGCGTAAAGATAGGGTGAAAACCTTTTAAAGCTACTCTCAACGGTATTTTTAATGCTAAAAATGGTAAGGAAAGGCTATTTATTCGTTTTTGCCTATCTGATTATTAATAATCATTTCTTTTGAACGATTTTCTCCGAACATGCACAGGAATGGTTGGTAATGGTTATGCGTCCGACGGGCAGGACACCCCGTTCAAACCGTCACATGCATAGCGACAACTACCGTTCATCCACTGTTTACAAGAGCGTCTTTCCTGAAAAAGACTGCTCATCCGATTTCGGTTGCAGGCCTTTAAATCAATGCCTTATCTTTGTTCTCCCTTTTCAGCCACGAAACACTAACTTTACATTGATTATCACCCAATCTTTTCAAACATGACACCTAAACGCAAAGGAGCGGTCGTTAAGACTGTCAAAGAAATTACAATCGGCGCTGCCCTGACGGTGGCATTATTAAACGGAGGCATGATGCTTCAAAGTTGCAGCAGTTCATCCGACGACAACGACCAACAGGAAACGCCTTACAAAGGACGCCCGGTAAAAACATATATTACAGAATTAAAGCCGGGAGAATTTAAAATTACGGACGAGGTAGCCGTCAACAGCGATGCGGAAGCGGGCGCCATTGTGCGTTATTACGACGGGCGGCGCGATACATTGACCGTCAACGAGGCGAAAAATCTGGTTAAAACCGATTCCACAACCCGCGAGTATTATAGCAACCCTAATCATTATCATTCGCATCATCACCACAGCAGTTCTTTGTCAAATGCATTGCTTTGGGGAGGAATGGGCTATATGTTGGGACGGAACAACAATTCTCAATTTTATAATGAAGGTCGTGAGCGCGGTTATAGTTCAGGAGCCTATGCCAATTCTGCTGTTTATCAGCGTTCAGCAGGGATTCACGAAAGTTATCATAGCCATCGCAAAAGCGTAGCGGCACGTCCAAGTCGCAGTCGCAGTGGATTTTTCAGCCGCAGCGGACGGAGTTTTGGCGGGTAGTTTTTTTACGCAGAGAGGCATGAGGGGCAAAGTCGCAAAGCAATTTCTCCTTCGGCAAATTTACAATTGATATACAAATGATAAATACACGATATTTAAATAATAGTCCTGAAGCTCAATTACGCAATGTTGGCTGGGATTGGATGCTGGGAGCAGATACATTGCCTTATCTGACCAATGAAGTCGTTACCGTTAAATCGTATGAGGCCGAAGCATATTACAATGCCGCCAATGAGCTGTACGAAATTTACGCAGAGGCCGCTCAACACGCGATTGATCGTAATCTTTGGAAAGAAATGGGTATTCCCGAAAGCCTTATTGAATTGATCAAAATTTCTTGGGAAGACGACCGCCATTGGCATATCTATGGGCGCTTTGACTTAGCCGGTGGCGTGAGCAGAGAACCCATCAAACTTATTGAGTTCAACGCTGATACCGCTACGTGTATTCCTGAAACGGCCGTAGTTCAATGGGCGCACCTCAAGGCCAACACTATGGATGAAAGCAAGCAGTTCAACAACGTTTACGAAGCGTTGAAAGCGCAGTTTGCCGAATTACGTCGCCGCAATATGCACCTTGCGCCCACGCTGTTGTTTTCGACCATGCGCGACGCCCCTGAAGATGACACCAACGTGGCGGTACTGGGTGAAGCTGCACGCGAGGCGGGTTTTGATGTGGAATTCAGCTACATGGATGAAGTCGAATTTACTCCAACGGAAGGCATTTTCAAGCAAAATCCCCGAAACGGTCAATTTGAGCAATTTGATTTCTGGTTTAAATTAGTACCGTGGGAATACATCGGCTACGAAGAACCCGAATTGGCCGAGTTGCTGACAAGCATCGTTAAAAACGGCAAAGCAATGATCATCAATCCTGCCTATACATTGCTGTTTCAATCGAAATACATTCTGAAATTACTGTGGGACTTATATCCAAATCACCCGTTGTTATTGCCAACCACTTCGCAGCCTCTTTCCAATAAAATAAGTGTGGAAAAAGTGCTCTTTGGCCGGGAAGGTGCCAATGTGCGTATTCTGGAAACCAATGGCACCGTGATCACCGCCGCTGATGGTGACTATGGTGATTACGAAAAAGTATACCAGGAATACGTAGAATTCCCGCGTGATGCGTTAGGCCAACGCTATCAGGCAGGCGTATTTTGGGCCGGCGACGCCTGCGGTTTAGGTTACCGCCGAGGTGGGAAAATCATTGACAATACTGCACAGTTTGTGGGACATTTGGTGGAATAATAAACTGAAAATCATGCATTTACTTACCATCCGCTCACAATTTTTCCATCTGACATTTCAATGATTCTGTCACCGCCTTTGGCGAAGTCGGGATCGTGGGTGACGGTGATAATGGTTTGGTGGTTTTCGTGAGAAATTTTGCGAAAAATATCAAACACTAAATTCGAATTTGCTTTGTCGAGGTTGCCCGTCGGCTCGTCTCCCATAATGATGGTGGGGTCGTTAATAAGCGCACGGGCGATGGCTACACGCTGTTGTTGTCCACCTGACAGCTTCGACGATTGTTTACGGGCGTACTCTTCCATATTGACCAGCTTTAATTTTTCGTAGGCACGTGCTTCAATTTCTTTGGTGCTGTATTTTCCCAATTTCTGCGCAGGCAACATCACGTTTTGCAATACCGTAAACTCAGGCAATAAAAAGTGAAACTGAAATACAAACCCCAAATGTTCATTGCGAAAATCAGCCAAGCGATCTTGACTCAGTCCTGTGAGGCGACTGCCGTTTACTTCTAAGTTGCCTTCATAGTCGGTGTCCATGGTGGAGAGAATATAGAGTAAGGTGGATTTACCGCAGCCGGATTTGCCGATAATAGATAAGAACTCTCCCTTTTTTACCTCAAAATTTACGTTTTGCAACACCTGAAACTTTTCAGGCTCGTAGAAGTATTTGTTGATATGGCCGGCTTGAAGAACAGTACTCATAGTTAGTGTTTAACTTTTGATTATTTTTGCAAAAACAGATACGTATGACAGCGGCACTCTTCGAAAGTGAATCAAAAAATGATTTGAAAATTCTTATGGAACTTGCCAAAAAATTAGGCATCCGCGCTCGTTATTTGAGTTCTAAAGAATTTGAGGAGCATGTTATTGCTCACAATATTTCTGAAGGAATGAAATCCTCCAACGTAAGCCGTGATGAAATCATGAAAGCACTGGGTAAATGACCGTTGAATTTAAAGCAAGTTTTCTGAAACAACTTCAAAAGCTGAAGGATAAAGCTTTACAGGATTCCATCTATAAGGTTATTATCTCTGTGGAAAATGCTGAAACCATAGAGGACATTCCCAAAATCAAAAAATTGACGGGCTATACCACGTATTATCGCGTTCGGGTCGGTGATTATCGTATCGGTTTAAATGTTGTTGACAATACCGTATACTTTGTAACATTTGACCATCGAAAAGATATTTATAAATACTTTCCGTAATCATTACGCTATTTAGCCTCTTAATATCGCTACGGGATCAATTTTAGCAGCTTTTTTGGAAGGAAAATAGCCCGCCAACACCGTGGTAATCAACCCAAAGGCCAACCCCATCACATAATATTCGGCTCGAAAAATGACGGGAAATGTTTTGAGACTGATCATATCGCCGGTATTAAAGGGAGTTATGGATAAAAGATAACTGATACCAAATCCTATTCCCAAACCCAACAATCCTCCCGCCAAGCCAATGATGATGGCCTGCAATAAAAACACCGCCACTACATCTTTCCCGCCGAAACCGGTCGCTTTCAGAATAGCAATGTCTTTGAGTTTATTGATAACGTTCATGTTCATGATATTATAGATCCCAAATCCGGCCACTACCAATAGCGTCATCGAGACCACAAACGTCATTACGTTACGGATTTTTTCACCCGCTAAAATAGCCTGATTGGCCGTAGACCAATCTTCGGTATAAGTATTAAATTGTTTGCTCAGCGATTTGCCAAAAGTAATGGCCTGCAACGGATCATTCATTTTGATATGAATGTCGGTGATGTAGCTCGCATCTTTGCCCAATATCTCCTGAACCGTACTGATGCTTGTGTAACAACGGATATTATCGACCGTACCAATCCCAAAGCCGAAAGTACCGACTACTCTTAACGTAAGATTCCCGCCGAGCGGTGTGGTTACGCTGACTTTGTCGCCTACACCTACGTTCAGTTTACGAGCCAGAGTAGCTCCAACGACAATGCCGTTGGGATTGGCCAAAAGCGATTTGAAACTGCCCGTTTTTATCCTGTTGTCAAGGTTATAAAGGCGATTTTCACGCGGGTAATCAATACCCGCAATCACCCCTGAAATCTGAATGGGACCGTTATTAAAAAAAGCCTGAGAACTCACTTCGGGCGATACACCTAATACGCCGGGCATTTGCTCAATCATATTGACCATTTGAAGGCCGTTCTTAATGCGGGCCAACTGTTGTTTTGGCTTTTGGTGATAAACGATATTTATATGGCCGTTTTTTTTATCGGCGGCATCAAGAATGCTTTCGCGTTGGGTATTAACTTCGTTGTAGATACGAACGTGCGGGCTGGCATCCAATGCAGAGTCTTCCAAAAATTGGTTAACACCCTGCATAAAACTTATCATCACGATAAACATCGCTATTCCAAACGTGACACCCAACATGGCTACCAACGTTTGGCGTTTTTTGGCTAAAAGGTGGGTTTTAGCGATTTGGAAAGACAGATTCAGGTTCATAGTATCTCAAATTTTCCATTGCATCTTTCTTCCCGAAACTCTTCTACCCCGATCAGTAAATACCCACGTTCTTTGGCAATGATTTCCATGCCTTCAATGATGATTCTGTAATCGTTGTAAGTCACAATGTCTTTCTCTTTTTGACGATAATGGGTTTTTTCCAAAATATCAAGTCGGTCTTTATAAGCATCTTCGATTCCTTCCCACAAGCCTCTGTCGATCAGTGGATGAATCCATTTTACCAAATCGGGACGTCCAAAACCTGCGATGTTGACCGTTGTTTTTAAAAAATAATTCAGGGCTTTTGCAGCCCACCCAACAGATGATGTCGGTTTTTTAATGATCATTTCAAGGACAGTTTTTTTGTGCCAATCTTCAAACTCATGTTTGGTGATTGGCTGTTCTCCGTCGAATATTTGAGTATAGTCAGGCATTGAAATTTTAGTTTATCATGCTGAAATAATCTATCTGTTCTCTTTAAAGTGGCTCTTGCTTCATTTTCATGTTACTCTTTTACCAAAACGCTTTTCTCCGTTAGGCCGCCTTTTATTTCTACCAGTTCAAAATTCTCGGCGCCTTTTTGCACTTTTATTTTTTTCTTTTCTTTTCCTTCTTCAATCCATACACTGTCATTACCTACTAAATACGCCTTAGGAATGGTCAATGCTTTAGGATTTTGGGAAATAATAATATTGGCTTCGACCGTCAGACCATAATAAGCGGAGGGGCTTTCACCTATGAAATCGGCATCTACCCGAAACGATTGATCTACTTTATTAAGCTTTGGATATATCTTGATGACTTTAGCTTTAAACACTTTGTCGCCGTAAGCGTCCATTTTGATCAATACCTCTTGACCTTCTTTAAGTTTGGAAAAATCGGTCTCGTCCACGGCCAATTGCAAATACACCGCGTTTGGATTTCCCAGCAGCGCAATGGCTTCGCCTTTCCGAACCAACTCGCCTACTTTTTTATATATTTCGTATACCCGTGCCGGCTCAATGCTGCGAATACGATAGTTATCTGCTTCCCGGACATTGACCCGAAAATTGGAACGCGTATTTTGCAGATCCACGTACAATTGGCTTTTAGTTCGTGCCAACGCTTTTTGGCGCGCCGACACATCATTTTTGGACGTACGATAGGCCAATTCTACGCGTTCAAGGTCGGCTTTAGCCGTTGCATTTTGGTCATATAATGCTTTATAGCGCACGTAATTCACTGAATCATTTTCAAGCTTTGTACGGGCATTGCGCAGTGCCGCTTCCAATTCGGCCAAAACGGGGGAATTATCAGCATAATTGGCTTCGGCCTGTCGGTAGATATTGGCTGCCGCTTCGCCACGAGCATCCTGAGAAAGGCTTTCGAGCGAAAACATCAACTGATTCTCTTTTACCACATCGCCTTCGTTGACCAACTGTTGCTGTAAATAACCATCAGCATTGGCAACGGCTTTGTACTCGTTTTTAGGAAATACATTCCCGGAAGCATATACCGCTTCTGTAAGGTCTTTGTAGGTTGGCGATGCAATTTCGGCTTTCTGATTGCAGGAAGTGAGAAAGAAACACATAGTCAACAATATCCCTGCTGTACAATAGGCCTTTACGAAGCGGAAAACCGGTATCTTTTTCATTTTATAGTCAATTCTAACATCTAATATCAAATATTACTGCTAATAGGAAGCCCTTATTTCTAACAACTTACCATTGATCATCACATCCGCCAACGTGCGCAGGTATTTGTTTTGGGCATTGAGTACTTCGTTGAAAACATTGAGGTATTGATCATAACTCAAGATGCCTCCTTTGTATTTGATGAGCACCAATTTCATATTTTCTTCATTCAATTGATAGGCCTCTCGGTTGATCTTGAGCGAGTTCAGTGATTGATCGTAGGTGATGAGCAAATCCTGCGTTTCGGAATCGTACTTGCGGTGTTCATTGTCCAGCTGCATTTGAGCGACTTCGGCGTTGACACGGGCACGCGCTATACCGCTTTCACGAATGCGGCCGCTGTAGATCGGCGCTTCAAATCGCAGCCCAGCTACCCCTATTCCGAACCATTTCTCATTGAAGTTCAAAAAATTCAGCTGATTTCGCTGCGCCTGTTCCGAATAGCGCGCATACCCCGAAAGCGTTGGTAACCTGAGCTTTTGTTCTTTTTTAAGTTGCTCTTTCGCCAATGAAAACTGGGCAGCACGAAGTTGGAGTCGGGGAACCTCACCCCCGGCCCTTTTCCTTGCATAAGGAGAAGGGAGTTCATCTCCCTTATAGCTCCCTTCTCCTTGTTTAAGGAGAGGGGCCGGGGGTGAGGTTATCACAGAAGCCGTTGAATCGCCAACGATTAACCTTAACTGATTCAAGTTTTTCCGGTACGCCATTTCATTTTGATGAAGTACATCTTCTATGGTCAGACGAGTGGAGCGTACGCGGTTGTATTCCAATTGATCGATCAATCCTTTTTCTTTGCGCTCGGAGGCTATGCGGACAATGCTGTCGGTATTGGTGAGATTTTGTTGAGTAATATCAATGTATAGCTTTGTAAATATCGTTGCAAAATAGAGGCGTGCAGTTTGGGTACTAATATCATCCTGCAATACCAACGTTTGTATATTCCCTATTTTTTGGTTGGCTTTGGCGATCTCCACATCCTGTTTCAGTCCTGCATTCCAAATAGGTATGTTTCCTTCCAAACCCGCCGTAAGATTGTACGGAACCCCAAATTGTATACTGCGAAACTCTCCTTCTTTGCCGCCGAAAAACTGCGCGGGAATCAATTGAGTAGGTAAAAGAAAATTATAGTCAAAAGCGGTCGTAAATTTCAATTGCGGCAATCGAGTGCCTTTGGCGGTTGTTACATTCCATTGCTGCACTTGGGAGTTTTGACGCGAGATCTGAAGGTCGAGGTTATTTTTACGGGCCAATTCAATTGCTTCATTTACATCCTTGATAACTATCTGGCTGAAAAGCCCATCGGTAAATGAGAGAACAAGGATAGAGATAAAAAGGGCTATTTTCATTACGCTGTATGGACTAAGTACCTATTGTATTGGCAATGATTACGATTCAAAACAACTCTACCTATGACAAATGTCAAAGTGAAGGTTTTTGAAACGGACGAAAAAGGCCATAAAGCGGAAGAAAGCCCTTACCTTTGTGGCAATAACAGAAATACTATGCACATAACAGGCTTCACTTTCATCCGCAATGCTGTCAAATTTGACTTTCCGATTGTTGAGGCAATCACCTCAATTTTACCTATTTGCGATGATTTTGTGGTGGCCGTTGGAAAAAGTGAAGATGAAACGCTCGAACTTATTCGCCGGATAGACCCCAACAAAATCCGTATCATCGAAACTGTATGGGACGAGTCATTGCGAGAAGGTGGAACGGTATATGCCAAAGAAACAGACAAGGCATTTCAGGCAATTTCGGCCAAATCAGACTGGGCATTTTACATTCAGGGAGACGAAGTAATTCACGAAAAAGACCTCCCAACCATTAAAGCAGCTATGCAACGTTGGAAAGACGATAACGCAGTAGATGGGTTGTTGTTCAATTACATTCATTTTTACGGCTCTTATGACTACGTAGGCGATTCGCCTAAATGGTACCGAAATGAGATCCGAGTAGTTAAGAACAAGAAGGGCATTTATTCTTACCGCGACGCTCAGGGATTCCGCAAAGACGATAATCAAAAATTACGTGTTAAGCCCATTGAGGCGAGTATTTATCATTATGGGTGGGTAAAAGATCCACGCGTAATGCAGGAAAAACACCTGCATATTCATAAATATTGGCATGAGAGCGAACACGAACAACCCGTGGATATCTCTTCTGAAGGATTTGATTATTCACAAATTGATTCGTTGGCAAAGTTTAAGAGTACGCACCCAAGCGTAATGCACGAACGACTGAAACATCAAAATTGGCAGTTCAGTCATGATCTCTCTCATAAAAATCTAAGCCTGAAATACCGACTTAAGATGTGGGTAGCTCAATTGACCGGTTGGTACATCGGCGAATACCGAAACTATAAAATCATTTAGACAATCATCGACTCGGTTTCATTCATGGTTATCGTGGCCGTAAAGTGATTTTTTCTTTTTGACTCCCTGTTGCATCGTATTTTAGGTTACTTTTGCTAAAACTGTTTAATGCACCGGTGAAGAAAACCTTCAAACAATTTTTGGCATTTACTATGGCAGCTCTCGTTCTTTGGGCGGGCAATGGCTATGGAGTGCTGGAACATTCATGCGAGGAACACGGAAAGCACCAACACATTCTCACCAATTGGATTAATACTTCCTGCGAACACGATCATCATCAAGATCCCGAATCGCACGAACACCAACACACCGATTCGGGTTTTCATACTTCACACTCAGAAGAACAAGCAAGTTTTATTCATTTCTACGCCGAAACCCCACAAAAAACTTCGGTTATTTCGGTCGTAATTACTCCGTTTCTTCAAGTTGCTTTACCATACTCGTTTCTTTTTAAAGCGACCGGCTTTTCTTCGGAAATTCACATTTCTCCTTTACCAACAAGCGTATTTCGACGAACGTTGGGGCGCTCCCTTTTGGCTTGGGTACAATCTTTTTTGATTTAAAACTCCTTCCAATTCATTGACCTTCAATGACAATCTACGTTCTGTGCTTACCGGAACGCTTTTCCTATTTTATCATTTACCCATTCAATCATGCAAAAGAAAATCCTTTGGGGTTTGGCATGGGCATTGTTTTCCATACCTGCTTTTTCGGCTTTTGCCCAAACTATTCTTACCGCCAATGAAGCGGTAGACGCTGCCCTCAAAAACAGTCCTGCGGTGAAAGCTTCGGGCTTGGTGGTGCGGCAAAATGAACAATTGGTGCGCTCAGCCCGCAATATTCCGAATCCTGATATTACGTTGGATAGCCCTACCGGTAATTTTTACACTTTAGGCGTTCAGCAAAGTTTTCGTTTTCCTACAGTTTATACCCAACAGGCCAAACTGCAACGACAGCAAGTTGTATTGGCTCAAAAGGAAAAAACCGTTACCGAAAACGACCTTAAATTCAGCGTTCGAACAGCGTATTTGGCCATACAGTTTACGGAAATATATCTCCGACAATTACAAAGCCAAGACAGTGTTTATGCACAAATCAGCCAAGCGGCCAAACGTAATTTTGAGGCCGGTACCATTGATAAACTGGCCCTGATTTTTGCCGAAACCCAATCCGCTGATTTAAGAAATCAAGTAGCTGTTGCTTCGCAGGAACTGACAATACGTAAAAGTCAATTGGCACTATTAATGAGCAAAGGACAAGAAACAGGTTTTGCCGTTTTACCACTTACCGGCTTGCCACGCCCTGATTTGCAACCGGAAGCTATTTCGCAAAACCCTTTGATCGAAACGGCCAAACAACAGGAAATCATAAACCGAAAAGTACTCGATGTAGAAAAAGCCAATGCCCTGCCCGGATTTATGGTAGGCTATTACAACCAAGGCACCCAAGAAACCAATTTGGGACTTCGCTGGCGAGCAGGTGTAAGTATTCCGCTGTGGGCAGGACAATACAAAAGTCGCATTGCTGCCGCCCAAACGGGGCAGGAAGTAGCTCGTCAACGCACCGAAGCGCAAACCAACGCGCTTTCGGTCGATTTGCAGGCAAGCCAAGGCGATGCCGTTAAGTTTAAAAATTCACTCAATTTTTACGAAACCGTTGCCTTACAGCAAGCCAACGATATTATAACTACCGCACGGCGTTTTTTTGAAAGCGGCCAAACCGACTACATCAATTTTCTTAGAACCACCAACGACGCTTACGGTATCCGACTGCGCTACCTGGAAACCCTGCGAAATTATCATCAATCTATTCTGACCATCAATTATTTAACGGGAACACTATGAAAATTAACCATTTTAAAGTGGAGGAGGCAAGACATAAGGGACAACGAGGCATTTTTTTACTGATACTCGTTATCGCAACTGCAATTGCTTCATTTTCCCTAACTCCTTCCGCTTATGCTCAACACGACCACGATCATGACCACGGCCATAGTCATGGCGAAGAAGCGGCGGCGACAGAAGAAGTAAAAATGCAGAAATCCGAGGCTGTTTCCGACAAATATGAAGTAGTGTTGAAATACGAACATCTTCATGCCAACGAGCCCGAAAAGATGACTGTTTATTTGGCCGACCCTACCACAAATCGAGCCATTGCGGGTGCTGTTTTAAAGCTGTCTACGTCATTGGACAGTAAAGCCAAATTTGCCTTCACAGCCAAAGAAGCGGGAATATATGAGGTTTTAACCACTTTTTCGCGGGAACGAACCTTTTCATTGACGCTGGAAATCAAAGGAAGTAATGGCGATGACATACTGCTTTTGAAAGGCATCAAAGTAGGACATGACGAAGAAGAACACGCGCACGAGGAAGAGAGCAGTTGGAAAACTGCCTTAGGAAATTGGCAAACATGGGCTATTTTTGGCGGAGGGCTTTTGGTCGGTTTATTGGTGATGTTTCTGGTATTGAAAAGCCGCAACCGTACGTTACTGATCATTTTAATTATGGGATTCTGTCTTTTGCCTTTGGCTCATTATCAACCTGTCGTGGCGCAACATGACCATGATCACGACCATGAAGGAGAAAATAAAAGCCAAGCGAAAGCGACGTTAACCGACGAATTTGAGGTTCCCAAAGAAACCCAATTCTTATTTGAAGTATTGACTCAGCAAGTAAATGCGGGCGGTTTTCTGCCTACTACACAGCTCAACGGCACTGTTATCCCTTCTTCTACCGGCCTTGCGGTAGTACAGCCTCCTCAATCAGGGCGAATTGTATCCTTGAATGTTCGGGTTGGACAAAAAGTATCAAAAGGGCAGACATTAGCTGTTGTTGAGCAAACGCTTGATGCAACGGCGTTGGTCAGCCTCCAAGCCGAACGCAACACGCTCGAAGCCGAGCTTTCCGTGGCTCGTAAAGACTACGACCGCCTCAAAAAAATTGAAGACATTGCCGCCAAAAGAGATGTATCAGAAGCCGAAGCCAGACTGCAAAAAGCCGAAGAAAACCTTAAAGTGTTCAATGACATTGCGCAAGGCGGCAAAGGCACTCACCGTCGTTTTCCCCTCGTTGCGCCCATCAGCGGTTTGGTATCACCCTTCACCGTTGCCATTGGCACTACGGTCGGCACGGGCGACACCGTTTTCCAACTCACGAACCTGTCTAAAGTATACGTGGAAGCTCAGGTGTTTGAGCGAGATGCAGAAAGCCTGCTTTCGGCCAATGGCTATGAGGTAATATGCCAACGCGAAGCAGGGCAGCATCGTACAACGCGCGTTCGGCTTCTTTCAGCGGCTCAATCCGTCAATGCCAATCAGTCCCAAAAAGCGCTTTTTGAAGTTGAAAACCCCGATGGAGATTTTAAGATCGGCGAGTTTGTAACAATACGCGTGCAGGGAAAATCGAATGGAAACACATTGGCTTTGCCTAATTCAGCCTTAAGTCAGCACAATGGAAAACCGTGTGTATTTATAAAACAATCTCCCGAAATCTATCGAATTGAATACGTAGCCACGGGGCACAACAACGGCGATTTTACCACCATTCTCAAAGGTATCAACAACGGCGATAAAGTAGTAGTGGCCTCGGCGTACCAATTAAAAATGATCTTTCTGAATCAGTAGGGCAGACGCAAGGCCTGCCCCTACAGTGATTTGACATTCGGCCGTAGGGGCAGGCCTTGCGTCTGCCCTTCTTGCGTCTAATTAAAAAACAGTCTTCATGATTAGATAAATAAAAAATGCTTGATAAAATAATAAAATTCTCACTTCGTAACCGCCTATTGGTCATTGCATTATCGGCGATGCTATTGGTGTACGGAGTGTATGTAAGCCTTCACCTTCCCATCGACGTTTTGCCCGATTTGAATCGTCCACGCGTTACTATTTTTTTGGAATCCAACGGATTAGCTCCCGAAGAAATAGAAACGCAGGTAGTATTGCCGGTCGAAACGGCTCTCAACGGCGCCCCGGGGGTAGAGATTGTCAGAAGTACTTCGGCCATCGGCTTGGGGATGGTTTTTGTGGAATTTGGTTGGGATATTGAAATTTACAAAGCCCGGCAGTTGGTAGCCGAAAAGCTGCAAACCGTACAATTGCCCAACGGCATTACGCCCATTATGGGGCCGATAAGTTCGGTCATGGGCCAAATCATGTACGTGGGCGTCAGCGCCGACACCACTAATCCCGCTGACCTTCGAACGTTGGCAGATTTCAGCATTCGGCGCAGGCTTTTAAGTATCAAAGGAGTATCTCAGGTCATTCCGATCGGCGGTGAGCGCCGTCAATATCAAGTACAGGTTTCGAGCCAACGCCTCAAACAGTACAATGTAAGTTTAGACCAAGTGGAAAATGCGTTGTCGAAAGCTTCGCAAAATACGTCGGGCAACTTCTATTATGAATACGGAAGTGAGATTTTGATCCGTAATATTGGTCGTGCCCAATCGTTGGAAGATCTGGCCAATACCGTCGTAACAAGTCAGGGAGGTGTGCCAATTCTATTGTCGCAAGTGGCGGAAGTGAAATTTGGTGCCGCCTTTAAAAGAGGTGACGGCAGCATCAATGGAAAACCCGCCGTAATCATGGCCGTAGAAAAACAACCCGGCGCTAATACCGTTGGGCTGACAAAACAAGTTGAGGAAGCATGCAGTGAACTTCAAAAATCATTGCCCAAAGACATTAAGATCAATCCGTATATTTTCCAGCAAAGCAAGTTCATCCAAACATCCATCGACAACGTGGTAGAAGCGCTGCGTGATGGATTTATTTTGGTTGTTATTGTGCTGTTTTTATTCTTAATGAATCTCCGCACTACCCTGATTACCTTAACGGCCATTCCGGTCTCGTTGGTTATTACCGCTCTGATCTTCAAAGCATTTGATCTGTCCATTAATACCCTGACATTGGGAGGCTTGGCCATTGCGATTGGTGAATTGGTGGATGATGCCATAGTGGATGTGGAGAACGTCTTTCGTCGATTGCGCGAAAATCAACAACTTGAAAACCCCAAACCTACTTTAAGAATAGTTTACGAAGCAAGTTCTGAAGTTCGTAATTCCATCGTTTACGCAACGGTTATTGTGGTGTTGGTTTTTATACCGTTGTTTTACATGGAAGGCATCGAAGGCCGCATTTTTGCGCCGTTGGGCATTGCTTATATTACGTCCATTACTGCTTCTTTGTTTGTTTCTCTTACGCTTACGCCCGTACTGTGCAGTTATTTTTTAAAACTAAATACCGGAAGTCAGCAAGTCGAAAAAGAGCAAAAAGGTTTTTGGGAAAGCATTACCGGTTTCTTTTCCTCCAATTTAACTGCTTCGGAGACCGACACATCACTCGTCAAATGGTTAAAAAAGAAAGATACACAATTGCTTCATTGGTCGCTCAATCGCCCAAAGGCCATTATCGGTTCAGCTATTGTATTGATTTTGATTTCATTAGGCACCATTCCTTTTTTCGGAACCGAATTTCTGCCTCCTTTTAATGAAGGCGCTTTTACGGTCAATTTAATTGCGCCAACGGGCACGTCGCTTCAGGAATCCAATAAGATCGGAACACTGGCCGAAAAATTGATGCTGCAAATTCCCGAAGTGGAGTACGCCAGTCGCCGAACGGGCCGCGCCGAACTGGATGAGCACGTTGAGCCTGTAAGTCGGTCTGAAATTGACGTTACGATAAAACCCAATGTTGAGCGTACCCGCAACGAGATCATTGCCGATATTCGTAAAAAACTAAGCGTTCTAAAAGGCGTTTCTGTTGGTGTCGGTCAGCCGATTTCTCACCGTATTGAGCACTTGTTATCGGGCGTACAGGCGCAGGTCGTGCTGAAGATTTACGGCAATGATTTGACCGAATTACGCAACACCGCGCAGAAAGTGCAGGCGAATATGCAAGGCATCCAAGGCATTACAGACCTTGCCATTGAACGACAAACGCTCGTTCCTCAATTATTGATTCGGATTCGACGCAATGATCTCCAACGTTTTGGCTTACAGGCCGGTAAGGTCGCAGAAGAATTGGAAGTATTTTATAATGGAAAAATAACCGGGCAAATCTACGAAGGCCAAAAATCGTTTGATATTCTGATTCGCACCAACGAGCGCGAACGCAGCAACTTGGAAGCCATCCGAAATACACAGATCGCTACGCCCGAAGGTGAGTTGATCCCGTTGCACCAAATTGCCGACATCGAACAAACCGTTACGGTCAACCAAGTGGTACACGAAAATACCCAACGGCGCATGGTGGTTTCAGCCAATGTAGCGGGTCGCGATTTGGGCAGTACCGTTGAAGAGATCAAGCAAAAAATGAACAAGGTGCAGTTGCCTCAAGGGTATTTTATTGTGTATTCGGGCTTAATTGAGAGCCAGGAATCTGCTTCTCAACTGATTATCTTTTTGGCTATTTTTTCGGTTTTATCCATTTTTCTGGTGCTTTATACGCATTTCAAATCTGTCCGCATGGTATTGCAGATCATGCTCAATATTCCATTGGCATTGATCGGAAGCGTGGTGGCGGTCATGCTTACGGGGGGCACTTTTTCGGTCGCTACGCTGGTTGGTTTTATTACGCTGACGGGGATTGCCAGTCGAAACGGAATCATGATGATCTCGCACTACATTCATTTGGTGGAAAAAGAAGGCGAAGAATTCGGCGCGTCTATGATCATCCGAGGTTCGCTCGAACGGCTCGTTCCGGTATTAATGACGGCGTTGGTGGCGGCGTTGGCGCTCATTCCTCTTACACTTGATCCGCAAGCCGCAGGCAAAGAGATACTTTATCCCGTGGCAACGGTCATTTTGGGCGGCCTGCTCTCGAGTACGTTGTTGGATATTATTGTAACGCCCGTTGTGTTTTATACTTTTGGTAAAAAAGCGTTACATACCTATTTTGAGACTATAAAAAAACGAGAAGAGTTTTAAGCATGTTCCAAAATAAAAGTAGGATCAATGGCTAACTTTTGATACAGGCGTTTTGCTAAATCCATATTGACTTTTCGCTTCCCTGTCATGACTTCAGAGAGCCTGGTAGGTGTAATATCAAGCAAAGCCGCTAACTCTTTTTGTTTAAGTTTTAACTGAAACATTTTAAGATTCAACATTTCAGAAAGCGTTTGAGGTTTGGGTATTTGTATAGGCATAATTGGAATAGCATCTTCGTAAGCTTCTGCTTGTAAAGACAGTATTCGTAAATGTTCGGTTTCAACCGGTGTCAGGCTTTCAAAACCACCGTTATGGGTAGCTTTTTTTAATAAAACCTCAATCTCAGACATGACTTGTTGATACTCTGATTCAGTTTTTAATGTCGTTATCATAACTTAAATGGTAGTTGCATCAATTTTGTTATATTCAGCATGAGTCCCTATAAAACGAATAAAAATGGTGCGAATATCTAAAAAAATCATCGTAATAAGTCGATAGCGATTGCCTTTGATATTAAAAACATAACGCTCATTACCCACATAGTCAACTGAATTAAAAGTTTGTTTTATGTCATTCAGATTTGACCAATCTGCTCCGGATACAATATCGTACCAATCATTCAAAGCATCGTGTGCATCAGCATGTTTTAACCCAAATTCCCGGATGATTGACTTAGAAATAATAATCAACGTTTAATTCTGTTTTAAGACACAAAAATACACAAAACAAAATTAAATATGCAAAATCAAAATTTCAATTCAATTCCTTCATTCAAAAAAGCTCATTTTCAATATTTCTCTTAAACACTCACATTCAGTATATACAACTAACTATTAGTCGGAAACAGCTTTATATTAAACAGTAAAGGCCATTGAATATAATCGTAAGCTTTACATCTGAAAAAACATAACAATTATGAATCAAATTATTATCGGCTCCCTGATCCTGAGCATTTTACACGCGCTGATTCCCAGCCATTGGCTGCCTTTTGTCACGATTGGCAAAACCGAGCGTTGGCCCGAAAGTCGCACGTTGATGGTTACGGGTCTGGCGGGATTGGCTCATACAGTCAGCACGACCATTTTGGGTCTAATCGTGGGCATGGCCGGCTACCAACTCTCCGAAAACTACCACGAATTGGCCGAAAGCGTCATTCCTGCCGTATTGCTGATGTTGGGTCTGTGGTATCTTATGCAGCATTTGCGTCATCAACATTCTCACGAACACATTGACGCACAAAAGCAACAGGGAAAATCCTTCACTACGCTCTTGTTTTCGCTATGCATTGGTATGTTTTTATCCCCCTGCATGGAAATCAATGCTTATTTTCTGAGTGCAGGAGCGTTGGGATGGCAGGCATTGAGCTTAGTGGCGTTGATCTATAATGTGATCACCCTTGCCGGAATGCTCTTGATGGTGACCGTGGCAGGTCGCGGATTACGATTAGTGAATGCTCATTGGTTTGAACACAACGAAAATCTCATCACGGGATTGACACTCATCGGATTGGCCATTCTGAATTTCTTTATTGAGTTTTGAAATCGACGTTAATTATGAAAAATACCGAAGCAGGTCATACCCATATTTCTCAAGATGTTGCTGACAAAACAAATGTCGGTCATGAACATGAACATGACCACGAACATAGCCACCCACATTCTGTAGAAAAAAGCCTTCTGAAAAGCCGTTGGCGATTATGGCTGAGCCTAACGATCCTGATTGGATTTATAGTAACCGTTTATGTATTTTCTATCAAAGTGATCAAACCTATTGAGATAGGATTGATGTTGGTTGCTTATCTGTTAGCGGGTTATCCTACCCTCGAACGGGCTTTTCGCTCAGTGCGGCGCGGTGATTTTTTTAATGAATTTACGTTAATGTCTATTGCCACGTTGGGTGCTTTTTACATTGGTGAATACAGCGAAGGCGTCGCCGTGATGATTTTTTATGAGATCGGTGAGTTATTCCAAGACTTGGCCGTCAATCGCTCCAAACGCTCCATTAAAGCATTGTTGGACGTTCGTCCCGATGCTGTGACCGTTTTACGCAATGGAAATCAACAGGTTGTTCATCCTTCAAAAGTAGCCATTGGAGAAACGATTGTGGTAAAATCGGGTGAAAAAATAGCGCTTGACGGTACGCTTTTAACCGAAAAAGCAAGCTTTAATACCGCCGCATTAACGGGAGAATCCAGACCTGACACCAAACGTGCCGACGACATAGTGCTGGCAGGAATGATCAACCTGGATACAGTCATTGAGATGAAAGTTTCAACGGCGTTCAAAGACTCTAAATTGTCGCGTATTCTCGCAATGGTGCAGGATGCTACGGCTCGTAAAGCACCTACGCAATTGTTTATCAGTCGTTTCGCCAAGATATATACACCCATTGTATTTTTTCTGGCATTGGCGGTCATCTTTCTGCCGTACTTTTTTGTTGATTCTTATCAATTCAACGAGTGGCTGTATCGGGGCATGGTCTTTCTGGTGATTGCGTGTCCGTGCGCGTTGACAGTTTCGATACCGCTGGGTTATTTTGGAGGAATCGGGTTGGCTTCCCGTCACGGAATCTTAGTGAAGGGCTCCAATTTTTTGGATGTAATGACAGGATTAAACACCGTCGTTTCGGATAAAACAGGCACCCTCACCAAAGGTGTTTTTAAAGTTCAGGAGGTAAACACAAGCCTTGACAAAAAAGAATTTATTCAAATAGTCGCGGCTATCGAAAGCGCCTCAACGCACCCTATTGCCAAAGCCGTAGTGGACTATGCCCAAGCGCAAATAGGCAAAACATCTGAGACCAAAGCAGAAAAGGCAGAAGAGATTGCCGGGCACGGTTTAAAAGGAATTGTGAATGGAAAAACCGTTTTGTGCGGCAATTTAAAATTGCTCCGAAAATTCAACATTCCGTATCCTGCCGAACTCGAACAGATCATAGATACCATCGTAGTCGTGGCGATTGACAATAAATACGCCGGCTATCTCACCATTGCCGACGAAGTAAAAGAAGACGCTGCCAAAGCCATTGCTGATTTAAAAGCATTGGGTATCGAAACGGTCATGTTATCGGGCGATAAGTCAGCGGTGGTTCAGAAAGTCGCCGATCAACTTCATATTTCAAAAGCTTATGGTGACTTACTTCCTGAGGATAAAGTACAAAAAGTGCAGGAGCTTAAAAACGCAGGTAAAAAAATCGCGTTTGTTGGCGATGGCGTAAATGATGCGCCCGTTGTTGCTCTGGCCGATGCCGGCATTGCGATGGGCGGTTTAGGCTCAGATGCTACTATCGAAACTGCCGATATTGTGATTCAGAATGACCAACCTTCCAAAATCGTTGCTGCTATCAAAATCGGCAAACTCACAAAGCAAGTTGTTTGGCAAAATATTATTTTAGCAATGGGCGTCAAAATAGCGGTAATGGCGCTGGGCGCAGGCGGTGTTGCAAATCTTTGGGAAGCCGTTTTTGCCGACGTGGGCGTAGCGTTACTGGCTATTCTTAACGCTTACCGAATTCAATCCAAAAAAGTCTTCTAACGTCATGGTTCAGTATTCAGACATCGACGATTTTTTCGCTCATCAAACCCCTGAGATCAGGCAATTGCTACAATATGTACGACAATTGTTGCTTGTAGCTGATCCGAAAATGCGTGAACGGTTCATGTACAACAGCCTTCCTTTTTATATGTGCCAAGATTATGTATGCTATTTCGGCAAAATACACAAAACGAAGGGGGTTGAGATTTGCTTTGTGAAGGGGTTTGTATTGTCAAATGAGCAAGGTCTTTTGGAAGATAAAGGCCGGAAACTGATTCGGGGAATTACGGTTCGTAACCTTCAGGAGTTTAAAGAAATTGAAGAAGGTTTTTTAGAGATAGTACAGGAAGCCATCCTATTTAACGAAATACATCCTGAAAAAACTTTTGCCAAGATCATGTTTGAAAAGCGTAAAAAAACGTAGAGACGCATCATGATGCGTCTCTACAACTATAAATCTGAAGTTTTGCTACAAACCAACCGGCACTAATAGCTCAAAATCGTAAATTCAGTACGGCGGTTTTTCTGGTGCTCTTCTTCTGTTTTGGCGTCTTTGATCACCAACTGTGTTTCACCATATCCTTTGGCGACCATTCGCTCGCGGGCTATTCCTTTGGAAGCAATATAATCTACCGCCGACTGCGCCCGATTTTGAGAAAGTTTCTTGTTATAAGAGTCGGTATCGCGAGCATCCGTGTGAGAACTTAGCTCAATATTTACGGTTGGATTATCAGTTAGAATCTGTACTAACTTATCCAATTCAACCGCTGCATCAGGTCTGATATTAAACTTGTTAAGGTCATAATAAATGTTTTCCAACACAAACGTTTTGTTCAACGCCAGACGATCTAATTTAAGCGCTACGTAGAAGGTAGTATCCATTGTCAGCTTTTTACGGAAAATCTGCGGAATTCCTTTACCTGCCATCGTAAACGACTCTCGTTTGGTGATATATCCCTTCTTTTCAACCAAAAGCGCATAATCTTTTCCTTCTTCCAACGGGAATGTTCCAAAAATACCACCGCCTTTCGATACTCCCTGTCCTACCAAACTATCGGCACTGACTTCGTATATTTTCACAATGGCAGAGTCGAGCAAAGCTGACGGTGTTTCATTGGATGCCACAGTACCTCCCAAATAGTAATTTACGATTTTGGGCGGCTCTGGCTTGCCAACAGTTTTGCGGCGTGGGTCATCCAAAGGCAACTTCTCAAGTTCTGCAATTTGGGTAGAATCCAAGCCTACGCTTTCATCTTCAAACGTGTAAATATCGTCATCGCCTTTTCCTCCTTCCCGATTGGAAGAGAAGAAACCGTATTTCATATCATCGTCGGCATATACCAATCCGAAATCATCAAAGCGGGAGTTGATGGGAGCGCCAAGATTCTCAATACTAATAACACCCTGTGAACGTGTAGCAACAAATAAATCTAATTTCCCTAAACCCGGATGACCATCGGAAGCAAAGTATAACTTAGCATCGGGTCCTACATACGGAAACATCTCATCGCCTGGCGTATTGATGTCTTTACCCATATTTACAGGCTTGCTGAAACGCCCCGAGGCATCCATGTTGGCCCGATAAATATCTATTCCTCCCACTCCGCCGGGGCGATTAGAGCAGAAATAAAGCGTACGTCCGTCGCGAGAGAAAGCAGGGCTGCCGTCCCAAGAAGCTGAATCACTCACGGGAATCAGGCGCGGCGCGGTCCATTTATTGCTTGCAAAACGGCTCAGGTACAAATCCACATCAGCTGTTCCTTTCTTTTTACCCGTATTTCCACGAGCAAACACAACGGTTTTTCCGTCTTTGGTAAACGTAACGTTAGCTTCATTCACCCCTTCTAAAAACAGGGACGGGCTGAAAATCTCCGGCTCGCCACCCGTTTCGTCGTAATTTTCGGCCAATTTTACTTTATAAATTCCCGTCATCGGCATCCCGTTGTTTTTGTACTGGGTTTCTTTGCGGGTGGCGGCAAAAATCAGGTCTTCATCTTTGACAAAAGGCGAAAACTCTGCCCCTGCGGTATTAAGTTTACCCAGATTTTTGACCAAATAAAAGGTCTTTTTTTGCTGAATAATGTCAATTGCTTTCAGCGTGTACAATTCACGGTTAGCTTTCTCCGTCGCCACTTTATTGGTCGGGTTGCTTGCAATGTATTTTTCGAGTTGAGTAGCCGCTTCAGCATATTGACCGGCAGCCTTGAGCGCAAAAGCGTAGTTAAAGGGCGCTTCCGGATTGGTTACACCATTCTCAAGGGCTTTTTGATAATACGGAACGGCTAACTGAAACCGATTCGACATTCGGAACGATTCAGCAATGAGGTAATTGGAACGGCCGGGCTCATAACCGGCAGCAGCAGCCGTCTGTAAATCTTTGATCGCCAGGCTGTATTCGCCGTTATCAAACTTGCGAACTCCCTGTTTAAAAATAGCTTGTGTAGAATTACACGCGGTTAAAACGGCCAATAAGCCCACAAAGGCCAAGCCGGATATGAATGTATGCTTTTGCATAATAAGTCGGGTGCGATGCGTAAGCGGCTAAGTTAGCAAAATGATTAATTTCTGCTAAACTTTAACGCTAAATAGTGTTCAAATGTTGCATAAAAAAACCTGATGGAGTCGAAATTCCATCAGGTGCTGAAATGAAGTTTATAGTAACGCTTTAGATTTACAATATCCAGCGAAAGAATACATATAAGGTAAACGACAAGAAGATAGATACCGGTAAGGTTAAAACCCAGGCGAGTAAAATATTCCGAACTGTTTTGGCCTGAAGGTTTTTGATTCCTTTGCTCGCCACCATCGTACCCGCAATTCCTGACGAAAGCATGTGCGTAGTACTTACAGGAAGTCCAAACCCGGAAGCTAAGCCAATGGTACTGGCGGCTACCAACTCGGCCGATGCTCCCTGTGCATAGGTAAGGTGAGATTTGCCGATCTTTTCACCTACCGTTACCACAATTCGTTTCCAACCTACCATCGTACCCAAACCTAATGAAAGAGAGATCATGAGAACAACCCAAAAAGGTGCATAATCCGTGAAACGGCGAAGACCTTTTTTATCGTCTGTGTTTTCTTTGATGGCTGCTTTGTCTTGGTCACTTAAGTTTACCGAGCCACTTGATGTCAATTTTTTTAAGTTGTTATTGATCAACAAAATATCACGACGAGCATTTAATCTTTCATCTTGCTTTATTTTCCCCTGCGTGCTGTGTTGAGCCAACGTATTCAAGTCTTTGCTGCTGTTTCTGATGGCAAGGATTTGTTTTTTCTCATCAATTCCCAAAAGTGTGGTGTCTATTTTGGCAATTGTTTGCTCAATAGCTGTCAGATTTTGCTTCAAGGATTGTGGTTCAAACTGCGTATTAAGGGCAAAATAAGTCGGCACAATTCCGATCAAAATCAGCATCACCAAACCCACTCCCTTTTGACCATCGTTGTTGCCATGAAAGAAGCTTACGCCCGTACAGGTTAAGATCAAAATGGCCCGAATCCACATGGGCGGTTTCTGATTCTTTTTGGGTTCGCTGAATACCTGCTCGCGTGCTTCTTTGCTCAAAGCACGTCGTAAAACAAACATGAGCGTAACCGCCAAACTGAATCCTACCAATGGTGACAACAACAAAGAACCAAAAATTTCAGTGGCTTTGCTCCAGTTGACTCCTGCGCCGTCTGTTGCTTCCGGCATCATTGAGAATGCCAATCCAACACCTAGAATAGAGCCGATCAACGTATGCGAACTGGACGAGGGTAATCCAAAATACCACGTTCCAAAGTTCCAGATGATGGCGCTAAGCAGTAAAGAAAGCACCATTGCAATACTGTGATATACGTTCTGATCAATAAGCAATTCAACGGGTAAAAGGTTGACAATTCCCATCGCTACGGCAATTCCGCCCAAGATCACACCTAAAAAATTACAAAAACCCGACCAAATTACGGCAGTAGTAGGGTTAAGAGAATTAGTGTAGATAACCGTTGCTACGGCATTGGCGGTATCGTGAAAACCATTGACAAATTCGAAAGCACAGGCGCATAAAATGCAAATACAGAGAAGAATAAAAATGTCTGTTTCTAAGCCAAACATGAGGAGTTCGTAGTTTATAGTTTACCGTTCACCGTTTTCACCTTCCGTTTTGGTACTTAAAGGGTTATATCAACGTGAACTACCTACTTTTTAGGATTACTAAGTTAGGTTTTGGAGGCAAAGGTAAAGTAAACTTTTGAGGTGTATGTTAAGAAATTGTTAACACAATTCTCCTAAATAAGCCAAATAATGAGCAAATGAGATTTGACTTAATTTACAAGTAATGAATCGGAGCGATTATTACGTCTTGTCTTTTTACGCCAGTCGAGTTGGTATTTCAGTTTTATCTCTCCTTTTTCATCCAGAGCTCTGATAACCAGATTATTTCCACTCAAGTTATGATTTACAGTATCATTGACGTCTCGTTTAAGATTGCTGAGCGGTACCTGCACCAACAAATCAGTTTTGTCTCTGAAACTATAAGTACCCCCCACAAAAAAGGTCAAAACGCTGGAAGCCACTTTCATTTGTTCCATGTTTAACTCCTCGCCCTGAAGCACAAATTGATTTTTTAAATTCTCAAATCGCACATTGTCAAAGTCTCTTCTTCGGAAAAATATGCGCTGAATTCGTTTGATCGGTTCAAAATGATTCAACTCTCCTTTCGACAGTTCAAACGCAAGGCGTCCGGTCATGCTGGCAGGAACAAGTTTAAAGGCTGAAGTCAGTTGGCTGCTGTAGGCAAAATCTGTGCTGATCTCTCCGCTTAGATTACGGTCTGAAATTGTGTTTTGGCCAAAATTCTCAAAGGCATAAAAAACTTTTTTGACATCGGCATGAGTTACCTTGCCCTTGGCATATAAACGATGAACAGGTTGATCAAAATTATCAATACCGCCCGTTACCAAAAAGTCACCTCCAAATGCATGCATTTTAACGTCCTCACATTTTATGGCCCGGTCGCTGAAATGAATTCTTCCTTTTACATTCTCAGCTTCAAACTTACGGTAGTGAACCTTTTTAGCAATTACTACCGCATCAAGTTCAAGTTGCGCCGCGATTTTAGCGATCAGCTTAGTGAAGAATTTTTGATTTTTTTGAGTTGATGGTCTATGATAGTCACGAATCCAGTCCAACCCCCAATCGGGAGTATATAAAGCAATGTATCCATCCACCTTTTCCGAAGAATTAAAAGCGTAAGGCAAGAGTCCCGTTACTTTTCCACTGATACGGATCTGATTGCGGCGGTGGTTGAAATGCAGGTAAGATACATCCACATTTTTTTCATTGAACCGTATAGAACTGTACATACGATTGAAGGTCATTTTTTGCGGAAAGTAGGTAAATGCAGCATTTTCAAGCTTAGCATGACCATCAAGTTTGCCGTTGAGTTTATTCGTTTTATCATTAAAGATGGGATTCATCTTACCGTTATAGCAATAACTGACAACCGCTTTTCCGGCATTTAACTTAAAATGGTTTTCGTCAAACAAGCCATTCAACTGAACCAGTTGGGCCTTAAAATTTCCTTCCATGGAAAGGAAAGGTTCCTCAAAATCAGTAACGGTAAAAACGGTGTTTAACGGTACACTTCCATAAAATAGACCGGTGATCTCCTTGGCTGAAATCCGCGAATTTTTATCGCTTGTGGGTAAATCCGGATTTGCCTGATTCGTAAAATGACCTGTTGCCATTACATCTGTGATAGGTCCGATGGGGCTTTCATAATTAAATGCTTTGGTCTGAAAATCAATGGAAACCGCAGGGTCTGCACGCCGAAATAACGGTGCATCCATCCGAACGGTGGCCGTGACAACGGGTAAAATCTTGAATTGGCTGATTCTGTCAGCTAATCGTTTGGGAACGATCGTAAGTGCGCGTGCAGCATTGATGGTGTCGGTTTTGATCTCAAGGCGTGCATGCCCTTCAGGAGCTAAATCAAAACTGCCTTTAAGTTCAAAGGTATCATCATCTACTTTGACCTTGGAAGGAAACACCCGCAGAAAAGATGTTTGGGAACTAAACGTCAGATTCATATCCAGCTCAGCCGGCTTATTTTCCAGAAACGCACCGCGCTTTTTATTAAATGCCAATCCTTCAAAATAAACTTCTCCTTCCAGGTCCATTTCCCAAAGCGTATCTCTCAAATGTACATTATTGGTCAACTCTTCTGCCTTAAAGGCAATACGCTGATTTTTGGGGAAATTTTGCAGTGAAAAAGACACATTTTTTATACATACATCGTGTAGGTTTCTCAATAAATTATTGATAGCAGTGGGGTCTTTCTTCTTATTTGCAGTTGACGTATCCCGCGACTGAAAAATACTGAGATTGCTGTACCCATTTTTATCAACGAAAATATCAATCTTACCCTCGGTAAAACAGACCGATTTGACCTGAAATTCTTTTTTAAAAAGGCTTTTTGCGTCTATTTGAATCGTAAGTTTTTGGAGCGAAAGAAGTTCTGTATGATGGCGAGCATAGGCGGTATCCTGCAAATGAACATCAAAAAGGGAGAAAGTGAATCCAAATCCGTTGGCAAAAGGAGTAAAACCAAAATCTTTGGCCGTAAATTGGCCATTTACGTTTTGATTTGCCTGTTTCAAAATGTACTGAAAAGCATCGTCGCGGTATTGATAAGCCCAAACCAATACACCTCCCATCAGAACCACCAATGCGCCGAATATGTAAAGGGCTATTTTAATTATTTTGGAAAACAACATGCTTATCAAAGTAATACCACAATATACAGTACTTTTATCTGTAAAAATATCATACCAACACAATGCAATATAGAAGATTTGGAAGAACTGATTGGCAGGTTAGCGAAATCGGTTATGGAATGTGGGGGCTGGCAGGATGGACCGGCTCCGAAGAAAATGAATACAATGCCGCCCTTGACCGTTCGGTTGAACTTGGCTGTAATTTCTTTGATACCGCCTGGGGATATGGCGCCGGACAAAGCGAGCGCACCCTTGGAGAATTGGTAAAACGCAATTCCGGCAAACGTTTATACATCGCTACCAAAATTCCGCCAAAAAACTTCAAATGGCCGTCTAAACCTGAATATCCTTTGGAAGAATGCTTCCCGGCATCGCATATTATTGAGTATACAGAAAAAAGCCTCCATAATTTGGGTGTAGAAACCATTGATCTACAACAGTTTCACGTTTGGGAAGACGATTGGGCACAACACGAAGAATGGCAAAAAGCGATTGAACAACTCACCCGCGACGGAAAAGTGCAGCATTGGGGTATAAGCGTAAATCGTTGGGAACCGGATAATGTGTTGAATACGCTCAAAACAGGTCTTATTTCAGCCGTACAGGTTATTTATAATATTTTTGACCAAGCACCGGAAGATAACTTGTTTCCGCTGTGCCGTGAGTTGGATGTGGCAGTCATTGCCCGCGTTCCGTTCGATGAAGGCACCCTGACCGGAACGTTGACCAAAGAAACCACCTTCCCGTCGAACGATTGGCGCGCTACGTACTTTGTACCCGAAAACCTCAATTCGAGTGTTGAACACGCTGACGCGCTTCGGCCACTGATTCCATCAGGAATGAACATGCCTGAAATGGCGCTGCGGTTCATTCTGAATAATCCCGACGTGGCAACAACCATTCCGGGCATGCGTAAGATTCGGAATGTAGAAGCAAACATGGCTTCTTCCGACGGCAAAGCGTTGGATTCCGCCTTGATTGAAAGCCTGAAAGGGCACCGCTGGGATCGTACACCGACAAGTTGGAGCCAGTAAATAAATTGACAAAAATTATAAATGCCATAGGCCGAAACTATGTTTCGGCCTATGGCATTTAAGTACCTGCTCAAAATTAGTTTAAATTATTTGTCGGCTGTTTGACCCCATCCGGGGTCATATGCTTATAAATAATAACCCGATTTCTACAAACATGTGACCCCGGATGGGGTCAAACAGCCGACAAATAATTCTTATAGCTTATTTATACCTAATCGACTTGTTATTTCTTTCCTTTCCAGCTAATTAAAAATACACCCAACAACACCAGAAGTGTTCCGAGAATTTGAAGTGGGGCAATAGTTTCCCCTAAAATACCCGTTGCCAGAAAAATGGTGAAAATGGGGCCAATACCGGCAATAATGGAAGCATTGCCTGAACCTACTCGTTTAATTCCTTCGGTGATGGCAAAAGTGGGTAAAACGGTTACGAAAATCGCCATGCAAAGTCCGATCCAATATACTTGAGGTGGGTACTGCCAAATCTGTAATCGATTAACCGCAAAGCAATGAATGACAATGGGAATTGTGGCAGCGATCATCGCGTAAACGGTAAATTTCTGCGTTCCTACCTTCGGAATAACTCTGTCGCCTCCTACCAAAAATAACGAATACGTTAGTCCGCTCAGAATGACCCAAAAAGCGCCCAATGCTACGTTTTTCTGCTGTCCCGGCTCAATGTTTTGCAGGAACGCCAACAAAATACCCGAATAAGTCAATCCTAACGCCATTAGCTGCACTTTCGTCACCTTTTTTTTCAAAAAAACGGCGTTGATGAGCAAAACAAATGTGGGATAAATGAAAAGCAGAATACGTTCCAGGCCCGCGCTTATGTAGTTGAGTCCAAAAAAATTAAAATAGCTGGAGATATAATAGCCGATAACTCCCAAACCCGCTACCCACGCCCACTCACGCATATTCAATCGAACATTGTTTTCTTTGGAAGAAACGCGAAAAGCAAAAAACAGGTAAAACGGAAGCGCAATTCCCATCCGAAGCGTAAGGAGCGAAATAGTATCTATCTCGTAGCGATACGCCAGTTTGATAAATATTCCCTTGAGTGCAAAGCAAAATGCCGCAAAAAAAACAAAAAAGACGCCCAGCCAATAGTAAGTTTTAGACATATTGATTAAACTGAAAAACCTTTACCTTTGGTTCTTCGTTTTCAAAAATCAGGCAGTAATAATCATTCCAAAATCGCTTCAACGCATCAACACTAATGCAATCCGTTTATATAGTTTCTGCTGTTCGAACACCCATCGGTAGTTTTGGCGGCGCTTTATCAGGACTTTCAGCAACTCAATTAGGAGCCGCTGCCATTCGCGGCGCGCTGGCTACTTTACCCCTCGACCCGCAATTGGTAGAAGCTGTTTACATGGGCAATGTGCTTTCTGCCAATTTAGGTCAGGCACCTGCGCGCCAAGCGGCTATTTTTGGCGGACTCAGTAGATACGCCACCTGCACTACCGTCAATAAAGTATGCGCTTCGGGCATGAAATCCGTCATGATGGGCGCTCAGGACATCTTACTGGGTCACGCCGATATTGTGGTGGCGGGAGGAATGGAAAGCATGTCAAACGTTCCTTTTTATTTAGATAAAGCCCGTTTTGGCGGCTATGGCTACGGCAATGGTACATTTATCGACGGCTTGGCAAAAGATGGATTGGTAGATGCTTACGGCGGTATGGCAATGGGTGTATGTGCCGATGCTACTGCCACCAAATACGGCTTTTCGCGCGAAGAGCAGGACGCTTTTGCCATTGCTTCGTACCAACGCAGCGCCGAAGCATGGAACGCCGGTTATTTTGACAAAGAAGTCATTTCAGTAGAAGTACCTCAACGAAAAGGCGATGCCATTGTGGTGACGCAGGATGAAGAATATAAGAACGTTAAGTTTGATAAAATTCCCACGTTGCGACCTGCCTTTGGCAAAGACGGCACTGTAACAGCCGCAAACGCTTCCACCATCAACGACGGAGCGGCGGCGTTGATCTTAATGAGCGAACGCAAAGTAAAAGAATTGGGTATTACGCCCTTGGCCCGTATCGTATCATTTGCCGACGCCGAGCATGAACCGGAATGGTTTACGACGGCACCTACCGTAGCAGCTCCCAAAGCCCTCAAAAGAGCAGGTCTTGCAACCAATCAAATTGATTATTTTGAAGTCAACGAAGCGTTTGCGGTGGTTACAATGGCTTTTATGAAAGAGATGGGCGTTTCGCACGAACAGGTCAACGTATTTGGCGGCGGCGTTTCGTTGGGGCATCCTTTGGGCTGTTCGGGAGCACGAATCATTGTCACCCTTCAAAATGTATTAACTCAAAAAGGAGGAAAATACGGCCTTGCGGCGATTTGTAACGGCGGCGGTGGCGCTTCGGCAATCGTTATTGAAAAGATCTGAAATCAGCCTTAAATTATTCGTTACTGAACCCGGGAAATATTAAATCCCGGATTCGGCAATTTTATATTTTTAAACGTGCAACATCGTTATTTCCTTATTTACAAACCGTTTGGGATGCTCTCACAGTTTTCACGTGAGGGAGATAAGCCCACGTTGGCCGATCTGTCATTTGATTTTTCAAAAGATGTGTATCCCGTCGGCCGTTTAGATGCGGATAGTGAAGGATTGCTTTTATTGACCAATGATTCTTTTCTGAATAACCGCTTGCTTAATCCAAAATTCAGGCACCAACGTACTTATTTTGTACAGGTAGATGGACAAATTACCGATACAGCTTGTGAAGAACTTCAAAAAGGAGTGAAAATTTCGATTGACGGTAAACCTCACCAAACACTTCCGGCCAAAGTAATGATGTTGGTCAATGAACCACCATTCCCCCCCCGCAACCCTCCTATTCGTGTCCGTCAAAACATCCCTACAAGTTGGATAGCGCTGACACTTCATGAAGGCAAAAATCGTCAGGTGCGCAGAATGACGGCTGCCGTGGGGTTTCCTACGTTACGATTAGTGCGATGGGCCATTGAAGACATTAAATTGGAGTCCTTGCAACCCGCCGAAGTGGTTGAGGTTGAAAAGGCCTGGTTGTTTAAGAAACTAAGAATCAAAAGTTAGCGACTCATTTATATTATCTTAAATGAGCGCAGTTGCTGTTCCATTTCCTGCTGCATTCGTTTTGCTTCTTCGGTCGCTTTTTGGGCAAAATCTATTCCGGAAGAAGCATAAATAATGCTGCGCGAAGCATTGACCAATAATCCGCAGTCTTTGTTCATGCCATATTTACAAACCTCTTCCAAACTCCCGCCCTGCGCACCAACGCCCGGAATCAGTAAAAAATGCGACGGAGCGATCTTACGAATTTGACTCAACATATGCGCCTGCGTAGCTCCTACTACGTACATAAGACGATCTGAACCGCCCCATTCCTGTGATACGCGAATAACTCGTTCAAACAAATACTCATTTTCATTATCCAATACTACCTGACTGTTTGAAAGTCCAAAATCATCATCGTCGCTGCGAGACAGTTTCGGATTCATCATCATCGTTTGGAAATCCGCACTTCCTTCATTGGAAGTTAAGGCCAACAATATCACCCATTTATCTTTGAATTCCAGAAAAGGCGTGACCGAATCACGTCCCATATAGGGCGCTACCGTGATACTGTCAAACGACATTCCGGACGAGCTTTTGTCAAAAAAAGCCTGAGCGTATAAGGAAGATGTATTGCCAATATCACCGCGTTTGGCGTCGGCAATTGTAAAACAATCTTTGGGAATGTATCCTAACGTGCGCTGTAAGCTGTTCCAGCCGCGCGGCCCCAAAGCTTCATAAAAGGCAATGTTGGGTTTATAGGCTACCGCATATTGCGCTGTGGCATCAATAAGCCGTTTGTTGAATTCAAAAATGGCATCCGGCTCTTTGAGAATATGTTTGGGAAGTTTTCTTAAATCAGGATCAAGGCCTACGCAGAGGAAAGATTTTTTTCGTTTTATTTGTTCAATCAGTTGAGTACGATTCATAATCAAAGGGTTTCGAGCGATAGTAAGTGAGCAATATCGTTTTCCTTTTGCATGGAAAAGCTTTTTGAATTATAATCGTACTGCAACAAATATAAGCCCAGATTGGTGTGCAGAAACTCATCCATCAGGTGCAAAGGTCGATTAAAAATAGTAGCCAACAGTACTCTCATTGCTCTTCCGTGCATTGCCACCAACACTGTTTTTTCTTCAGGGCGGGAAAGGATCAGTTCCATGACGGGCAATTGCCTTTTTTGAACGTCTTCGGGGCTTTCTCCTCCTTCGGCCTGCAGGTCGGTTTTGCCTTCCTGCCAACTTGTAATCAGCCATCGATAATAGTCATTGTCCATGCTGTTGGGTGTGCGTCCTTCCCTGATTCCCCAACTGATCTCATTGAGCCCTTCATAGGCTTCATGAGGCAGTCCTTTATCTAAAAATCCGCGTACGCTTTGTAACGTTCGTATCAACTTTGATGTATATACTTTATCAAAGGGTATGTTTTGATAAACTTCAAAAAAAGCGTTAGCCTGCGCTACGCCAAGATCGTTAAGATGTGCATCAATACCGCTTCCCTGCACCACACCGCGACGATTATAATCTGTTTCGCCGTGACGAATCAAATAAATAGTTTTAGAAGACAATTTGTGGGTAATTTTAAGTTTAATGTATGTTAGGCTTTGTAGTTTTGCGCAGGAAGTTATTTCATAAAACTTTCCAAAATCAAACGAAATTATCCTGAGTTTTAACTCTGTTTACAAAAATACCCCTTTTCCCGATGTTCAACAAAAATATTGCACTCGAACAAGTCCAACAGTGGAACAAAAACACCATCGGCGAACAATTAGGCATCGAATACCTGGAAATCGGTGAAGATTCTCTTACTGCACGTATGCCCGTTGATCGCCGTACACATCAGCCTTTCGGTATTTTGCACGGCGGCGCTTCGGTCGTATTGGCCGAAACCCTCGGCAGTCTTTCTTCTTTCCTACTGCTACCCGATGTTACTAAGCAACAGGCCGTTGGACTTGACATCAATGCCAATCACATTCGAGCGGTAAAAAGCGGCTGGGTATACGGCAAATCTACGCCTATTCATATTGGGCGCACAACGCATGTGTGGGAAATAAAAATCACTAATGAAGAAGGCAAATTGGTCTGTATAAGTCGTTTGACAATGGCGATCATTACGCTTTAAAAGCAAAACGCCTCTTCCCTGAACAAGGAAGAGGCGTTTGTGAAATTCTTTTTCTTACAGAACGATCACTGAATTCTCTTCGTAAGATACTCCGCTTGGGATATATTTGTCAGCGGCTTCGTCGTTGGTCCAGGTAGCGCCATCGATCAAATAACGGAAAGCATACTCTTTTCCTGTTTCCAATTCGACCGTTGCTTTATATGAACCATCTTTTTGTTTTTTCAATTTGGTAGCGGCTTCGGTAGCCCAGTCGTTAAACTCGCCCAATACTGCTACATCTTTCGCATCTGCTACTACGTCAGAAGAAAGTGAGAACGTTACTTTGCAGACAGGTTTGCTTTTCAAAAATTGCTTTGCAATAGCCATAGTGTTTTTGTTGGTTTTGGTTTGCGACACAAAGGTATAAAATAAATCCAATTAAAGTCAATGAATACCAATTAGTTATACATTAACATTCTTTTAATTGTACAATTAAAAACTTCATCGTTACAAAAAACATCCAAAAAACTATGCCGGGCTAATTACTTCACAATCAATTTTCTGAAGAAATCTGCGCATTTACCTGCTGCACACGTTGGTTCATAATGGTCGCAATGCTGTAAGCACGATACTTAGCTTCGGCAGCGATATCGCCTTCAAACAATTCGTCCACATTTTCAAAGAACAGATGCAGCCAACGATCAAAATGCTCAGGCGTCAGGGTATATTTTGTAGTCAGGCGAAAATGCGGTGGCATCGGACGACCGGCATAATTGGCGGTTCCCAACAAAATACCTTCCCAAAAGTCATACATTTTCGGCAAGTGCAATTCCCAATTGATCTGAGCAACGTCTTCAAATATGTGCCCAAGTTCCGGCTCTTGTCGGATTTTTTGGTAAAACTGATTGACCATCAGTTCAACGTCTTCGCGGGTTTCGAGTAATTTTGGCATAGCGGGAAAACAAAAGTCCGGCAAGATAGGTGCCGGACTTCATTGAATGTAATGATAAAAATCAGGGTAAATTGTTATCTTATTCGCATAATTGAAGCAATTGTTTTGCTTCCAACGCTCCCACCAATCGGCTTTGAAGCTGTAAATTTTCGTCAAAAAAAACCGTAGTGGGATACGTCAATCTACCTTTTTCAGTTCCCAACAACTCGGCCAATTCATGGATTCCGGTATTGACGCCACTCGGCTTAAACTTATAGTTTCGATTTAAAAAAGGAATGGTTTTCGCCTGTTCGGCATTGAGGTCAAGACAGTAAAAATGTTTGTTCAATTGCTTGATCAATTCAGGATTGGTAAAGGTCTTCACCTCCATCATTTTGCAGTATTTGCACCAATCCGTATGGATAAAGATCAACAAAGGGCGCCGTTCTTTACGTAAGCTGTCGTTTAAATGCTCAAAGGAAGTCCATTGCAGGGTTTGGGCTTTTACCTGAACGGCAGTAAGCCCAAACCAAGCCATAAACAGGATGAGAATGCCTTTTTTCATTTGAAGAAATTATATCTGACGCCCAAAAATGTACGAATGCCCTGATTGGGTGCGTACACATACGATGGATCAAACGTTAAGGCATAAGGGTTATTAGCCGTTGGAACTACCTGTCCGTCAGGGCCAAATGTTACCTGCTTATCAAAAGGATCAAACGCTCGGGCAATAGCGGCAGCGGTTGGCGTGAAATTGAGCAGGTTCTTTACACCGCCATAAATTTCCAGACCGCTGTTAAATTTCTTGGTCAACTGAATGTTTTGCAGGCTCCACCAAGGCGAATATTCCGGACGCGGGTCTAATGGGCCTAAAATCGGCAATTTCATGGGACCATATAGATTTCCTGTATAATCAATCGACAAACCGATGCGTTGGAAAGAATACGAAATCGACCACACTCCCGTGAATTTCTCAGTAAGTAATTGTGTCTTTTTCACCAGTTTACCCGCAGCATTTTCTTGCCGTTGGAATACATTCATCGCCGTTGCACCCGCCATCGCTTTGAGACCGTTGGCAAACGAGAAATCCACATTCAATGAAATTCCCCGCGAAACGGCATTGCCTGCTAAATTGCTGTAAATGATCTTGTTTGGATCAGTTAAATAATCAGGAATAATGCGATTGTTGAAGTAAGTATAAAATACAGTCCCATCCAAGCCAATAAAGCTCCCGTTTGAAAGGAAGAATTTACGCACATAATTTAAATTTCCGTTCCAGGAACGTTCCGGCTTAAGTGCTTCGGTAAACACTACCTGCCGCGCGCCCGTCAGCGCCGCGTGATCTTCGGTAAATACGTTGGCTACACGATAACCATTTCCAAAACTGGCTCTGAAAACATTCTTTTTATCCGTTGATGTCCATTTGTAATTCAAACGGGGCGTCAGAATGTTTCCATGAATGGAATTGTAATCATAGCGAAGTCCCAATAACAGTTTATTGTTGGTGTTTAGCGTAATTTCATCCTGAGCAAAGATACCGGGCAACGCCACTTTTGAAGGTGCATTGCGACCATCAAGACTCGTAGCGGTGGTATTGTCGTCATAATGGGTATAACGCAGTGCCGTTCCTATGAGCAGGTCATGATTTTCGCCCGCTTTCTTATCCCACGTAAATTGCCCAAAAGCAATGGTTTGCTGCGCGTTGAAGGGAGTAGTACCATAAAAAGAATTTTGATTATGGCCGTTGGCAGAAAACTGGAAGGTAATCTTTTCCTTGATCGGTAATTGGTAGGCCCCTATTACTTCCCAACGCTTGGTATAGATACTTTCGGCATACAATTCATTGCTGCCTCGGTATTTAGGCGTCCATTGCGTTTGTCCGCCCCAACGATTTTCGTACACATAGCGCGCACCGATCGTAAATATGCGATTGTCTTTTCGTTCAACGCTGATTTTATTGAATAATGAGATTCGATTCTGAAGCGTAATGTCCGTAAAACCATCGCCGTTTTTGTCAGTAGGTTTTTGAAAATTAAAGTAATTTAACCCAAACAAAGACTGCACTTTTTCACCTAATCTATACTTAACCCCTAAATCAGTATTAAACTCTGACCAGGAAGTCCCCATAACATCGGCCGAGACTAAAGGAGCCGTAGAAGGTTTTTTCGTAATTACGTTGATCAGACCTCCAACTGCCTCAGAGCCGTATAGCGTAGAAGCAGGGCCTTTTACGATTTCCACCCGTTCAATCAATGCGCTCGGAATACCACTCAAACCATATACTGTCGAAAGGCCCGAAACGATGGGCATCCCATCGATCATGATCATGGTATAAGGTCCTTCTAAACCATTAATGTGAATATCGCCGGTATTACAAACGTTACAGTTCAATTGCGGACGAATTCCGTTGATGTTTTGAAGTGATTCAAAAAGATTGGGAACAGGATTTCGCTTAAAGAAAACGGGAGTATAAATTTCAACCGGAACGGGGCTATCCAATTTTGACACTTCTTTCATCGTACCCGTGACCACCACTTCATTCAGTGAATTTTCCAATTCTTCGGTTTGGAAAGTCAACTCCTGAAAAAATTTAGACTCTGAAATGGTGATTGCCTTGGTAATGTTGCGGTAACCAATGGACGAAATTACTAACTGATAGGTACCATATTTTACATTTTTAAGCTCAAAAACACCCTGCTCGTTGGTGGTTGTACCATATTGGGTTCCTTTTAAAGCTGCCGTTCCAAATTCGAGCGGTTTTCCTTTCACGGTGACAGTTCCCCTAATACTTCCTGTTTGGGCATACACAGAAAGTTGTACCAGCAAAAATGCCAGCAATACGTATATTTTGTTCATTGATAATCAGTGTAAATAAATAATGATGTGATACCTTCACGTCAATCCCTGTCATTGGTTTTGACACGAAAAATTCACTAAAGCAATTAAAATCATTAACACTGATGTGCGGGGGGACCTCGATGGGAGAAATCGCCAAAGAATGGCTTACGATAGGCTGTTAATACGTAGGAAGAGAAATATTGAGAAAAGATGATCTCAATAATTTTTACGCTCGCTAATACAATCGTCAGCGTCAATCCAACAAATACCGCATTGGTAACGGAATCCAACAAAAAAAGCTCATTGCTCGTGTGATCGTTGGGCTGAAAAGGCGAATTGGAATTAGAGGACTTATAAGGGTGAGCGTGGGTAATTATTTTACCGCTTGACAGCTTGTGCGCGTGTCGGAATACAATACCATTCAACAACATCAAGGTAAAAAGGACCAAGATACTGTTAGCGATGGTTTGTCGTATGCGCCGGCTGAAGAGCATGAAGGAGTTGTTGTTTCGTAAATTTAACTACGTTATTTGATAAAAAGTTTAAATGCACGAAATAATTGCCGAAAACCGCGAAATTTGTACACGCCTAAAACCTACAACATTACTATCTATGGAACTTTTTGGATTTTCTGTATTATTCCTTTCCAAACTATTTTTTGCGGCTTTCAACGGAATCCTTTTTACCCAGTCAGGGTTGGATAAAGTCTTTCATTACCAAGGAAATTTGGATTATTTTAAAGACCATTTCAAAAAGTCTCCCCTTGCTTCTACCGTAGGTTTGTTGATGCCGGTTATTACCTTGCTTGAAACATCGGCGGGGTTGGCTTCTTTACTGGGATTACTGTTGCTTTTGAGTGGAAATGATGCAGGCTCTACCGTTGCGGCTTCAGGAATGGGCTTGGGAAGCATTTCTCTGATCTGTTTATTTTTCGGGCAACGTGTCGCCCGAGATTACGCAGGCGCGGCTACACTGGTTCCTTATTTTCTGATGACTATGGCAGGATTCGTGCTATACGCTGCTTAAAAGAAAGTCGCTAAAGAAAAGACCTAATATAGACTTTCCAAGTTTTGACGCTGTTGATTATAAATGGCTTGATAGCTAAAACTTGGAAAGTCTTATTTAATGCATGCGATTAGCTTTCCACTTACTTTTTACGGATACTGTTTCCGCCACATTTGTGGTTTTTTTTGTCTGTTCCATTAAATATCCTACTAACGCCGCTACGATCTGCGCTTCGTTTTCGTCCGTTGCGTGTTTAAGTACTTCGGGCGTAAAATAATGTTTCACAAAATGTGTATCAAAATTGCCGGAAGTAAAAGCCTCATGCAGCATTACAAAGCGGCAAAAACTTAATGTGGTCTGTACTCCTGAGATGTTGTATTCATCAATAGCCCGAACCATTTTGTCAATGGATTCCTGGCGCGTGGAAGCATAGGTGATCAGTTTGGCAATCATGGGGTCATAGTAAATCGGAATGGCCATGCCCTGTTCAAATCCATCGTCTACCCTTACTCCATTTCCCTGTGGACGAACGTAGGTTTGCAGCGTTCCCACATCAGGTAAAAAGTTATTGGCTGGATCTTCGGCATAGACGCGGATTTCCATTGCATGTCCGTTTATTTTCAGATCTTCCTGCTTTATTTCCAACGTTTTTCCTTCGGCGATATAGATCATTTGCCGTACCAAGTCCACACCTGTGATCATTTCCGATACCGGGTGTTCTACCTGCAAACGCGTGTTCATCTCCAGAAAATAGAAATTCAACTTTTCATCAACAATAAATTCCACCGTTCCTGCCCCATAATACCCACACGAACGCGCCACATCTACGGCACATTTACCCATTGCTTCGCGAATTTCGGGCGTCAGGCACGAAGAAGGTGCTTCTTCAACTACTTTTTGATGGCGACGCTGGACAGAACACTCCCGCTCAAACAAATGGATGATATTACCGTGTTGATCTCCTAACACCTGAATTTCTACGTGACGGGGAGAAGCTACGTATTTTTCCACAAAAACGGATCCGTTCCCAAACGAAGAAATAGCTTCACTGACAGCACGTTCCATTTGCTCATCAAACTCTTCTTCATTTTCAACGATACGCATTCCCTTACCTCCTCCGCCTGCACTTGCTTTGATCAAGACCGGGTAACCGATTTGACTCGCTATTTTTTTTGCTTCGGCACGATCTTCAACGGCATCAGGCGTGCCCGGAACCATCGGAATATTGTATTTTGCCACGGTCCGTTTAGCCGATAATTTATCGCCCATGATCTCAATGCTCTCGGCCGAAGGTCCAATGAAAATCAGTCCGGCGTCTTTGACCATTTGAGAAAACCCGGCATTCTCGGAAAGAAATCCATAACCGGGGTGAATCGCATCTACTCCCAACTGTTTGCACACTTCAATGATCTTATCTCCCCGCAAATAGGATTCGGAAGAAGCCGCCGGGCCAATGCACACCGACTCATCGGCGTATCTGACGTGCAGCGCCGTGCGATCAGCCTCGCTATAAACGGCGACTGTTTTAATACCCATTTCACGGGCGGTACGCATTACCCGTAAGGCAATTTCACCACGGTTGGCAACAAGAATTTTTTTGATAGAAGGCATTGTAAGTCATGGGATTGTAAAAATTTAAATAAGTTGGGGCCTCGGCAATCACAACTCTTTTAAATCAATTTATAACTTTTGGTCTTTAATAAGCACCGAAAGTTACAACATATCGTTTAATGAGTTAAATTTATGTTAGTAAATCACGACAGGGTAATGAGAAAAATCATTGGTGTGTGCGGAATAGTGTTGTTTATTGGTTTGCAATCAGTTCAGGCTCAAGAAGTGACAGTGGTAAAATGGAAAGAAATTCAAGACATTTTGTCACAGTCTTCCGACACAACCTTTGTTATTAATTTCTGGGCTACTTGGTGTAAGCCCTGTGTGACGGAAATCCCTTATTTTGAAGAGGTTCAGCGAAATTTTAAAGACAAAAATGTCAAAGTAGTATTGGTTAGCATGGATTTTGCAAAGGATTTAACAACGCGGGTCATTCCGTTTGTGAATAAACGTCAGTTGATAAGCAAGGTTTGGGTATTGAACGAACCTGATGCCAACAGTTGGATTGATAAAGTAAGCGCAGAATGGTCGGGAGCGATTCCGGCAACATTGATTGTAAACAACCAAAAGAAGAAAAAGGTCTTTTTTGAACAAAAACTGGAATATGACCGTTTGGTGAAGGAACTCTCTGATTTTCTGTGACTTTTAAATAGAATAATGTCAAAACGGTACTTACCTGAACTAGCATGAAAAAGAAATTTTGGATCTCATTCATCATAACACTGACCTTAGGTATACTGGTCAGTCTGGTGCTCCGACAAGAGCGCGCCCAAGCCTCTCCTACGGGCTATCCGATAGGAGGAACCGTCGCTGATTTTAAGCTTAAAAACGTGGACGGTAACGTTGTTGCTTTGTCCAACTACAAAGATAAAAAAGGAGTAATCGTGGTATTTACCTGCAATCACTGCCCATTTGCAAAAGCCTACGAAGAACGCATCATGGGTTTGGATAAAAAATACGCTTCGCAGGGTTTTCCCTTGGTAGCCATAAATTCAAACGATGCCGGTGATTACGAAGAAGATTCGTTTGATAACATGAAAAAACGTTCGCAGGAAAAAGGGTATACATTCCCGTATTTACAGGATGATACGCAAGCCATCGCAAAAGCATTTGGCGCTACCCGCACTCCTCACGTTTTTGTGTTGCGTAATGACGGCGGCAAATTCACCGTTCAATACATTGGAACCATTGACGACAATTATCAGGACCCAAGTGGTGTAACCAAAAGATACGTAGAAGATGCCGTTTCAAATATCTTAAGCGGCAAACCGGTAGTAGCAACGCAAACCAAAGCGGTTGGCTGCGCCATTGGATGGAAAGATGCGTAAGCAGCCATCACCTAAATATTATAAAGAGAAAGCCCAATTGACGTTGGGCTTTTTTTATTGGTTTTCCAGCAAGTTCCATTTCCAAAGACCCAGTTTTGCCAAACAATAACGGCTTGATACGCCTAAAACGCCCAAACCATACTTCATGCTTCGTGTAAAGTTAATGGAAGAGGCTTCGTCAAAATACTTTGTCGGGCACGTTACTTCGGCGATTTCGTACCCTTTCCAAAAAATCTGCGCAATCATCTCATTGTCGAACACAAAATCATCATCGCATTTATGAAAAGGAACATTTCGCAATACTTCTCCGGAGAATGCTCGGTATCCTGTATGATATTCCGAGAGCTTTTGATTCATTAAGATATTTTGTGCGAGGGTCAAAAACCGATTGGCAATGTATTTGTACATCGGCATTCCACCTTTAAGCGCCCCTTTTCCCAAAATGCGTGATCCGAATACAACTTGATATAATCCATTGCCAATGATGGAAATCATGGCCGTAAGCAACAACGGAGTATATTGATAATCAGGGTGAAGCATAATCACAATATCGCCTCCAAGTTCAAGTGCTTTCGAATAACAGGTCTTCTGATTGCCGCCATAGCCTTTATTCTTATCGTGGCGAATCACATGTTTAATGCCTAAACGCTCTGCTACTTCTATGGTATTGTCCGGACTGGCATCATCGACCAAAATCACCTCATCGACCAGATCAAAAGGTATTTCAAGATACGTTTTTTCGAGGGTAAGTGATGCCTTATAGGCCGGCATCACAATGATTACTTTTTTGTTTTTATACATACATCAGCTTTCGCAACTCAACGTTTTATGAAATGCGAAGCGGCAAAATTAGTCTTATCAGACAGTATTTCCAACCACCTCGACAACTTCAACACGCACAGGCACTCCGACAAAAACGGCATTACCCGTCAATTCATCAATAACCAAGTCGTCGGTCAAATCATTAACACTCACTCCGGCGTGTGATTGCGCCACAGAAAGTTGTACACCTTCGCGACCGTGTCCATACCCGTGCGGTAAACTCACCGTTCCCTTCATTACTTTATCCGTAATTTCCACCGGAACTTCCACTTCTCCCACGCGGGAGCTGATCTTTACGACATCTATTTCGGCAATGTTGCGCTGCATAGCATCATCAGGATGCATCATTAATGTGCAACGATTACGTCCTTTTACGAGACGCTGTGAGTTGTGCAACCAAGAATTATTATCCCGCAAATGCCGACGATTGGTCAGCAATAAGTCAAAGTCTGAATTTGAAAGGCTTTGCTCCAACACTTTTTTGATACGGGCCACGTCTTTTCTCAAAAGTTCAGGCGCAAGATGAATCTTTTTATCCTGCGTCTGCAAACGATTCGGCAAATCCGGTCGAAGCGGCCCCAGATCCATCCCGTGAGGTTGTTGACGAAGTTGTTCCAAACTTAATTGATAACCTCCAAAACGCAACCCCATGTCTACTTTACTATGCGGATCTTGCGGTGCAGAAGCCGTTTTTGCGGAATAATCTCCTGATAGCCGCGCCGCTAATTCCTGAAAAATCTCCCAGTCGTATTTAGCATTTTCTGCCTTTGGAAACAACGGCTCCGAAAAACGCGTAACATTTCTAATCGCTAAGGCATTAAAGGTCAAATCATAATGAGCTACTTCTAAGCCCGTAGCCGGTGGCAGAATATAATCGGCATGGCGCGTTGTTTCGTTAACGTAAATATCAATTGCAACCATCAACTCCAGACTTTCCAATGCTTTATCTAATTGACGACCATTGGGCGTTGATAGAATAGGGTTACCGCAACTGGTTATCAAGGCTTTGATTTGTCCTTCTCCTTCGGTCAAGATTTCTTCCGCCAATACCGAAACGGGAAGTTCTCCCATAAACTCCGGCAAACCGCGCACCCGACTTTGGTAACGATTGTACTTATCATACAAACCTTTAGGGTTAGCCAATATGTCTACGGCAGGATGTGTAAACATAGCTGTGCCCGCTCGGTCAATATTCCCAGTTACTATATTCAGTGCGTTTAACAACCATTGACACGCTCCTCCAAATGCCTGCATCGAAAGCCCTACACGCCCATAAGCTACGGCTGAGGGCGCATTGGCAAAAGCTCTGGTCAAACTTCGGATTGAATCTGCCGCAATGCCTGTCTGAGCTTCTACTTTTTCGGGTAAAAACTCCACTACGATATGTTTTAATTCTTCCAATCCTGTGACAAAATCGGGCGTTTTATCTAACCCCTCTGCAAAAATGACCTGCAACATGGCTAACAATAAAAAGACATCCGTGCCCGGTCGGATGAAATGGTGCTCGTCGGCTTTAGTGGCCGTTTCGGTAAAACGCGGATCTATCACGACTACTTTGCCGCCTCTTTGTTGAATTGCTTTTAAGCGATTGCCCACGTCGGGAACCGTCATCAGACTTCCGTTTGAAGCGATGGGATTACCGCCCATGATCAGCCAAAAATCCGTTCGGTCAATGTCGGGAATGGGCAGCAGAAAAGGATGCCCAAACATTTGCCAAGCCGCAAAATGATGCGGCAATTGATCAACGGAAGTAGCTGAATAAATATTTCGGGTTTTCAAAACACGCATGAGACTCGTTCCGGACAGAAAAGTACCGGAATTGTGCACCGATGGATTGCCTGCATACATGGCTACGGCGTTGTTTCCATTGCGTATTTGAACGGCTTTAATCTTGTTGGTTATTTCATCAAAGGCATTTTCCCAAGAAATTGTTTTCCAACCGTTTTCAGATCGCTTTAACGGAAGCTTGAGGCGGTTAGGATCTTCATATATATCTTTCAATGCCAATGCTTTAGGACAAATATGACCACGACTGAACGAATCTTTTTTATCCCCGATTATTGACACAACCTGATTGTCAACGTAAGTGATCTCTAATCCGCAAATAGCTTCACATAAATTGCACGCCCGATAATGAACACTGGGGTTAGTCATATTTTTAACTAGTTTGATGCAATTTATCAATTTTTCGAATGCAGTTTCCGGATAGGAAAGTTAAAAACCAATAAATATATAATATGCTGTAAATAAGCACTTTGATTTTTTTCGGCACTTTCCGTTTATAACTTCTTTTTTTAGATATTTTTTTGATTTTCAAAAAGTTACTATCTTTGCGTCCCGTTTTAGAAAAAGCACAGTAACATCATAAATAGTTGATACAGAAATGAAAAAGGGCATTCATCCGGATTACAGAGAGGTAGTTTTTTGGGATTTGTCGAGCGATCACAAATTCATTACGCGTTCATGCGCACCTACCAAAGAAACAGTTGATTTCGAAGGAAAAACATATCCTGTTTACAAAGTGGAAGTTAGTTCAGAATCTCACCCATTCTACACCGGCAAAAACACTTTGATCGATACTACAGGTCGTGTTGATAAATTCTTCAAAAAATACGGCAAGAAATAATTCTCCGTTACTTTTTGATTTAATTGCAAATCGAAGTAAAAAAGCGGTAAGCTGTCTGAGACAGCTTACCGCTTTTTTTAGCGCATCAGTTTAATAAACTGGACGACCGCAAGTGCTATAAATATCCCGCCCAACACCTTATTAAGGTTTATTTTGCCTAATCTGTTAAGCAGTCTTTCCCGATAACGATTTGTAAAATAAGCTACTCCGCTCAATAAACCTGCCGCCCCCAATGAGGCCCCTGCTGCATATGCGATCTGTTCGGCCGGCTGTTCAACATTTAATTGCTTATATCCCTGAAATTGGACCAAAATAAACAACCAATACGGAAAAAGCTGAGGATTCAACATTGCCAATGTAAAGCCTTTCAATACATCGGAATGAGACTTATTCGATGCCGTTACTTTTAAAGGTTGACCGGGACTACGCAGCAACATAACTCCTATCAGGA
The DNA here is from genome assembly GCF_965279615.1 of Runella sp. Taxonomy (NCBI): domain Bacteria; kingdom Pseudomonadati; phylum Bacteroidota; class Cytophagia; order Cytophagales; family Spirosomataceae; genus Runella; species Runella sp. The sequence goes on from NZ_OZ257252.1 coordinate 4,435,512, forward strand.
TCAGGATCGGGATGGATGCCCACTCCATCATTCGCCAGATTTCAGGATTTTTTTCCAACCACATCCCTACTCTAACTGCGGCAGTGGCATATATAAATTCCGGTATACAGCCTCCCAATGCGACCAACAAACCGGCCCTTAGGTGCCGTTGCAACACCGTTTGAACCACCGTTAGACTTAAGGGGCCTATTTGTAATGATCCCGTAAAACTAATTCCTGCCGTAACCAAGAAAATGATAATTGCTTTTTCCATTATCAATTACCCATTATAAGGCGAAGGACTTACCGCTGTCCATCCACCGTCAACGACCAACGATTGCCCTGTGATATGACCTGCCTGCGGCGAAACCAGAAATAAGGCCGCATGGGCAATATCCTGCACTTTTGCAGGGCGGCCAATCGGTGTAATGCGGCCCCAGGTCTTTTCATATTCGGGGTCTTCGGCAGTGCGTTCGGTCATGGTTGCGCCCGGGGCTACGGCATTAATGGTGATACCAAAAGGGGAAAGTTCAACAACCAAACTTTTTGCCAGCATTTCGAGTGCTGCTTTGGTCATACCATACGCCGCCAAAAATTGGTGTGCCTGATGCCCGGTTACAGACGACATCAATAAAACACGTCCTCCTTCTCCCTGCAAACGCATCTGACGAGCCGCTGCCTGCGTTAAGAAAAAACTTCCCCGAAGGTTTAGATCCAGTAATTTTTGCAAAGACTCGGGCGTATAATCAAAGAAATCGCCAAAAGTTGTTATACCGGCATTGGCAACAATGATGGTAAGTTTACCAAATACATTTACCGCTTCGTCTACTATTTCCCGTACAAAGTCCACATCTGCCGCGTTACCACTGTAGGCCATACACTTTCCACCTACTTTTTGGATAGATGCGGCTGCCGTATCGGCAAGTTCATCATCAAGGTCATTGAGAAGTACTGCGGCTCCCTGTTCGGCCAACTGTCGGGCAATTTCCAAGCCAATGCCTTGTCCGGCACCCGTTACGATTGCCACCTGATTTTTAAATTGCGTCATTAATTCTTTTACTGATAATTTGTGTCTTTATTTTGAAGCAACATTTTCAATCGGTTTCTTACTCCACCAGCTTGCCAACAATGAACCTGTTATGTTCATAATAGGACCAAAAAGTGCGGGAGCAAGTCCTACGGTAGCCAATTTACCCATTTGATTTGCTAACCCTGAAGCTAAACCGGCATTTTGCAGGCCTACTTCAATGGCGGTTGTCCGACTGTCCTGTTCATTTAAGCCGATAGCTCTTCCTGCCCAATACCCAAAAAAATATCCGAAGCAATTATGGATCAAAGAACATATGATCAACAGAAAACCTACTTTTTGCAGGTCTTTTTGGCCGGCGGCAGTAATGACCACAATGATCAGCGCAATTCCCACCATTGAAATAATCGGCAATACTTTTTGAAGCCATTCAGCACGCCCTTTGGTAAGTTTGTTAATCAGGAAGCCAATGCTTACCGGAATAATAATAATTTTGAAAATCTCCCATACCATATCCAAAAAATTGACTTCAATAAACTGTCCCCCCAGTAATTTCATCAACAATGGCGTAAGTAACGGAGCCAAAAGTGTCGAAACGGCAGTAACTGTAATAGAAAGTGCGACATTGGCTTTGGCAATAAATGAAATAACATTGGACGCCAAACCACTGGGCGAACATCCTACTAAAATAATCCCGGCCGCAATTTCGGGTTCAAAGTCAAAGGAATTGGCAATGATGTATCCCAGTGTGGGCATGATCATATAATGCCCGATAATACCGATAAATACTGCTTTTGGTGTTTTAACCACTCCGATAAAATCCTCAAAACTCATGGTTGTTCCCATTCCAAACATAATGATTTGGAGTAAAGGCACGATCAACCCTTTTAATTTGAATCCATTGATTTCAATAAAATACTGAGGGAAATTGTAGGCAATGATCACCGCAACGATGATTGAAAAAGTGTACAGGTAATTTTTCATTTTTCGGTTTAAAGGCTTAGTAAGTGGCAATACGCAATTTCCGCAAATCGCCTTAATGAATAAGGACTAAATGGAAAAAGCTGCCCTCACAAAAGCAGGGCTACCCTCAAAATTACTGTCATGCGGAATGCAAAGCTATTATACTTACTTTACTGTTAAAATCAAAAAGCTCCTTGCCATTGGTAAGGAGCTTTTTGAAAACAATATATTGAAATTTTATGCTTCAAATAATTTTACAAAATCATCAAAAAGGTAACGTGAATCATGAGGGCCGGGAGAAGCTTCCGGGTGGTATTGCACCGAAAACGCGGGTTTGTCTTTTCTTTTGATGCCCTCAATTGTCTTATCATTCAGATTGATGTGCGTTACTTCTACATCCGGATGGGCTTCAATTTCGGCCGGACTGACCGCAAAACCGTGATTTTGGGAGGTAATTTCACACAATCCTGTTCGGAAATTTTTAACCGGGTGATTTAATCCCCGGTGACCATGGTGCATTTTGAAAGTAGAAATTCCACTGGCTAAGCCCAATATCTGGTGTCCTAAGCAGATACCGAAGAGTGGTTTGTTGGTTTCCAAAAATTCCTGTACTGTTTTCACTGCGTATGGCATTGCCGAAGGGTCGCCCGGGCCGTTTGAAATGAAAAAGCCATCAGGATTCCACGCCAATACTTCCTCAACAGGCGTTTTAGCCGGAAATACTTTGCAGAAACATCCACGACGAGTCAAGTTCAATAAAATGCTTTTTTTAATACCGTAGTCCATAACGGCTATGCGGTAGCGAGCCGTTGATTCATCGCCCATAAAATAGGGCTCTTTCGTGCTTACAACTGAGGATAATTCCAATCCATCCATGTTCGGAACCTCTTTCAGGTATTCCATCAATTTTTTCTCATCCAAAATTTCGGATGAGATAATGGCGTTCATTACTCCTTTTTCCCTTACATGCCGTACCAATTGGCGGGTATCAACTTCGCTGATCCCAACGATATTGGCTTTTTCAAAATAGTTTTGAAGTGAAAAGTCGGCCGTTTTTCGCGAGTAAATTTGCGAAAATGAGTTACAAACCATCCCGCTTATTTTGATCGAGTTTGATTCTTCCTCGTTTTCCAACTGTACACCGTAATTGCCAATGTGAGAATTTGTGTTAACTACAATTTGTCCAAAGTAAGAGGGGTCTGTATAAATCTCCTGATAACCCGTCATACCGGTATTAAAACAAATTTCACCACCCATGGTGCCGATTTTACCAAGAGCTAAACCTCTCAGTGCTGTTCCGTCTTCAAGAAGTAAGAGTGCCGGTTGTTGAGAACTCATTTTTTGATTGGTATTGTATAGTTAATGGTCTTAATAAACGAGCGGAGTATCATATTTGTTCCTAGCCGTCTACGTCCAACCGGGTTTGATTTTGCAAATTTCAAAAAAAGGGGGCTAAACTTTCGTTTAACCCCCTTTTTTAATATTTTAACTTTTCTTCATTTCTTAAAAGTATCAATGATAAAAGTTATTCTTGGCCTCCGTTTAATTCGTCTTGCCAAGTTTTCAATTCATCAAACTTGCCATCACGAGCAAGGGCAGCTTGTTGCGGCCATGTTGCGGGGCTTTTTGAACCAATACCTGCTGCAGATACGATTTCCTGAATAGCTTCAGGGGTCATATCAGCCAACTGAGCAAAGGTAGTTACACCTGCTTCGGCAAGCGCTTCTGCGATTTTTGGCCCAATTCCTTCCACAATTTCAAGATCGTCTGCACCCGCAGGAGTAGCTTCAGCTTCTATGATAGGTGCTTCTTCAACAACTACCGGCGCAGCTTTTGCTTCTTTTACTTCTACGGCAGAAGTTTCAGCATCGGCGCTTTTTTTACCTCCACGACGGCTACGGCGTGTTTTAGTTGTTTTTTCTTCAGCAGCAGTCAATAACGTTTCGTTGAAATCAACCAACTCTATCAAGCAAATTTCAGCGGCATCTCCCTGACGAGTACCTAATTTGATGATACGGGTATAACCACCCGGGCGGTCAGCGATTTTGTCAGATACTGTACTGAAAAGTTCTTTTACTACATCCTTCTCAGGGATGTAAGAGAAAACGATACGACGATTATGCGTATTATCTTCTTTCGCTCTTGTCAAAATTGGCTCAATGTACTTTTTAAGCTCTTTGGCTTTTGCCAATGTTGTCTGAATGCGCTTGTGTAAGATCAAAGACGACGCCATGTTACGCAGTAATGCACTGCGGTGCGAGGAGGTACGTCCTAAATGATTGTCTTTCTTACCGTGTCTCATTGGTTTGAGTTTGTGATTAGCTTCGAGCTGCGGTTCACGCGCTTCAGAATACTAACCGGTGAAACATTTACTTAAAATTTAGGCTTCGAAAGAACCTGATCTATTTTCAGATCAGGCTTTCGAAGCCCATAATTACTTAGTCCTCATCCAAACGGTACTTCACAACATCCATACCGAATACCAGATTTTTCTCAGCGACAAGTTGTTCCAATTCAGTGAGTGATTTCTTACCGAAATTGCGGAACTTCATCATATCGGCAACTTCAAGTTTCACAAGGTCTCCCAAGGTCTTGATGTCGGCTGATTTAAGACAGTTGTAAGCACGAACTGACAGATCAAGGTCAGCAAGAGGCGTTTTCAAAAGTTTGCGCATACGCAACATTTCTTCATCTACTTCGCTTACTTCGTCGTTTTTCTGAGTTTCAAACGTCATGGTTTGATCTGAGAACAACATAAAGTGCTGAATCAAAATGTAAGCTGACCCTTTCAGTGCTTCTTCCGGGTGGATTGACCCGTCGGTTGTCACTTCAATTAACAGTTTTTCGTAGTCAGTTTTCTGCTCAACGCGCGTATTTTCAACGCTGTACTTAACATTTTTGATGGGTGTGTAAATCGCGTCAATGGGAATATGGCCAATGGGCAATTCCTGATTACGCGGTTCATCAGCGGGTACATAACCACGACCTTTTTCAATCAGGATTTCCATCTCGAAAGTCATTTGGTCGTCAATATGGCAAATAACTAAATCAGGGTTTAAAACTTGGAATGAAGACGTAAACTTGGCGATATCGCCGGCCGTCACCACTGATTGGTTCTTAACACTTACTGTGATTTTGTTATCAACCATTTCCGAAATCTTTTTAAAGCGAACCATCTTAAGGTTCAGCACGATTTCGGTAACATCTTCCACAACCCCTTCGATCGAAGAGAATTCGTGGAGCACACTGGGGAATCTCACGCTGGTGATGGCATAGCCTTCCAACGATGAAAGCAGGATACGACGCAACGCATTTCCAATGGTTACACCGAAGCCTTTTTCCAGTGGCTTGAACTCAAACAACCCGTGAAAATCGTCGGCTTTTTCCATTACGACTTTGTCGGGCATTTGGAATGCTAAAATAGACATAGGATTAGCAGTTTTTTTAGAGTCCGAAGGGCGGTAATTAACCGCAAAAAAGTATGTTTTACCAAACACACAAAAACAAAACCCCTGATATGGAAACACCACATCAAATGGGTTTTGTAATAATTTAAGACTATTTAGAGTACAACTCGACGATTGCCTGCTCGTTCACATTTTCCGGGATCTGATCGCGTTCCGGATATTGAACAAACTTACCAACCAATAAATTGCTATCCCATTCAAGCCAATTGAAACGTTTTGTAGTAGCTGTACGTGCCGCCAAGCTATCAGTAATTGCTTCGAGCGACTTCGATTTTTCACGAACGCCTACGGTTTGACCCGGACGTAACGAGAAAGAAGGAACGTTTACTACTTCACCGTCGATCGTAATGTGCTTATGGCTTACCAATTGACGAGCCGCCCGACGAGTAGGAGCAATTCCTAAACGGTAAACAGTATTGTCAAGGCGAGCTTCACAAAGTTTTAAAAGGTTTACCCCTGTAATTCCTTCACGAACCGCTGCACGATGAAATAGGTTACGGAATTGACGTTCCAAGATTCCGTAGGTATATTTTACCTTTTGCTTTTCCTGCAATTGAAGTGCATATTCTGACTTCTTGCTACGACGTCCACGGCCATGTTGACCGGGAGGATAATTCTTTTTGTTAAGCGCCTTGCTGGGACCCATGATGGCCTCACCAAAACGACGCGAAATCTTTGACTTTGGACCTGTATACCGTGCCATTTGATTTTGATTTATTTAAACACAAAAATTACCGTAGGAACAATCCAGCAACCCCAGTGTCCAAATTGCGGATTGTCCTTACGGCCTTATAAAAATTTAAAAACTAAACTCTTCTACGTTTGGGTGGACGGCAACCATTGTGAGGTAGCGGAGTAATGTCTTTGATTGTAGTAACTTCAATTCCTACATTCTGTACGGTACGGATAGCTGATTCGCGACCTGAACCCGGTCCTTTTACAAAGACTTCTGCTTTACGCATTCCAAGGTCGTATGCAACCTGTGCACAGCTTTGGGCTGCTGTTTGAGCAGCATAAGGAGTATTTTTCTTTGATCCTTTAAAACCCATTTTACCCGCTGATGCCCAGGAAATTACTTGTCCGGACAAGTTGGTAACCGAGATAATAATGTTGTTAAATGAAGCTCTGATGTGAATTTGACCCACTTGCTCCACCTGTACAACGCGCTTTTTAGCTTTATCTTTACGCTTATTTTGAGCCATTTTTTTGTAATGTTAATCGTTAGTTGTTATCGCTGCGGCGAACCGTCTGTTAATAGTTATCTGTTACAAATGTTCCCAATTAACCATTAACAGATAACGGATAACTTTACTTACTACTTAGTAGCTTTCTTCTTATTGGCTACAGTCTTACGCTTGCCTTTACGAGTACGGCTATTATTTTTAGTTCTTTGTCCACGTACAGGCAACCCTTTACGGTGACGCAAACCACGATAACAACCAATATCCATTAACCGTTTGATACTCAGCTGAACTTCAGAACGAAGCGCACCTTCAGTATTAAATTCACCGTTAATGATTCCACGAACAGCGTTAGACTCTTCGTCAGACCATTCAGCTACTTTTTTGTCAAAATTGATTCCGGCTTTCTCCAAAATTTTGCGAGCAGAGCTACGGCCAATCCCGTAGATGTAAGTCAACGAGATTTCTCCACGTTTTTTGTCCGGAATGTCAACACCTGCAATACGTGCCATATCTTATGATTATCCTTGTCTTTGTTTGTACTTTGGATTTTTCTTGTTGATAACATAAAGTTTGCCTTTGCGGCGAATCACTTTACAGTCAACACTGCGCTTTTTAATAGACGCTTTTACTTTCATTGTCGTATTTATTTTGGATTTAAGATGTTCGGTCTTTATAACCAATAATCTATAATCAAGTGACTATTATTTGTATCGGTAAATAATCCGTGCTTTTGACAAATCATACGGCGACATCTCTAATTTTACTCTGTCACCTTGCAAAATCTTAATATAGTTCATTCGCATCTTACCGGAGATATGAGCAATAACCTCATGTTTGTTTTCCAGTTGTACTCGAAACATAGCGTTAGAGAGCGCTTCTACTATAATTCCGTCTACTTCGATGAGTCCTTGTTTTGCCATATACTGCTTTTCGGTAAGTGAATTAGACGCTTACCATTAACGTCGTATTTTCGGTTACTTCTTCTATGTACTTAAACGTCGTTAAAATTTCTGCTTTACCCTTCCTAACCAATACCGTGTGCTCAAAGTGAGCGGCAGGTTTACGGTCAGTAGTACGAATGGTCCATCCATCTTTTTCCTGCACTACGGCTCTTTTTCCTAAGGTGATCATGGGCTCTATTGCAATCACGATTCCTTCTCTTAACTTAGGCCCCTGACCTCTTTTACCATAGTTTGGTACTTCCGGACTTTCATGTAAATTACGTCCAACACCGTGTCCTACCAGTTCTCTTACTACACCGTATCCAAACCTTTCAACATAAGATTGAATTGCATAGCCGATATCTCCTACTCTCTTCCCCTCTGTGGCTTGCTCAATCCCTAAATAAAGTGATTGTTTGGTACGTTTCAGAAGATTCATTACTTCCGGACTTATATTTCCTACAGGGTAGGTATAAGCGCTGTCACTATGAAATCCGTTTAATTTTACTCCGCAATCAATTGAGATAATATCTCCTTCCCGCAATTGATATTGGCTTGGAAAACCATGTACCACAATATCGTTTAACGAAATACAAAGCGCAGCAGGAAAACCGTTATATCCTTTGAAAGAAGGCAATCCTTTATGGTCCTTGATAAACTCTTCAGCTACTTTATCTAATTGCTTCGTAGTTACTCCGGGTTTTATCCACTTTGCCACCTCTGCATGGGCTTTCCCCAAGACTTGCGCACTTTCTTTAATCAGTAAAACTTCTTCTTCTGATTTAAGAAAAATCATTTTTGTCATTATACCGCTACCGTTTCAGTGCGTCCTTTTACACGACCCGACTTCATTAAGCCTTCATAGCGTTTCATGAGGAGATAGCTTTCGACCTGTTGCAATGTATCAAGTACAACACCTACCAAAATCAGCAAAGATGTACCTCCAAAGAACTGAGCAAACTCTCTCGTCATACCGGTCATACTTGCCAGCGATGGCAGAATAGCTACCACTGCTAAAAGAATCCCACCGGGTAACGTAATCCGATCCAATACTGTAGCGATAAAATCGGAAGTAGAAAGGCCCGGCTTAACTCCCGGAATAAATCCTCCTCCTCTCTTCATATCATCTGCAATTTGCTGCGGACTGATCGCGATTGCAGTATAGAAAAATGTAAAGACAATGATTAAGGTAGCAAAAAGTCCATTATATTGCCAAGTGGTATAGTCATTAAAAGTACTTGCAATAGAGCTTGCAAAATCACTTTTCTCAGCGAACAATCCGGCAATAAGCGATGGAATAAACATTAGAGCCTGCGCAAAAATGATTGGCATTACGCCTGAGGTATTAAGTTTTAGAGGCAAATATTGTCTCTGACCGCCCATTACCTTATTCCCCACAACTTGCTTTGCATATTGAATCGGTACTCGACGAACTGCCTGCGTCAATGCTACTGCAAACATTACAACTAAGAACAATGCTACAATTTCAAGTACAAAAATCAACGCTTCTCCTGTTCCTCTCGAAACTGCTTCCTGATAAATTGCTCTTGGAAAACGTGATACAATCCCGATCATGATCAACATTGATGTTCCGTTGCCAATACCGCGATCCGTAATTCTTTCTCCCAACCACATACAAAAAATCGTACCGGCTGTCAGAATAAATACTGAAGATATTGTAAAGGCAGTACGGCTGATCAAAAGAGCATCCGTCGAAATAGTAGTTTGTAAATAACTTATCGACTGAGCAATGGTAACAAAGATGGTTAAGACGCGTGTGATTTGGTTTAACTTCTTACGACCCGATTCTCCTTCCTTCTGCATTTTCTGGAAATACGGAAGCGCCATTGTTAATAACTGAATGGCAATTGAAGCAGAAATGTAGGGCATGATACCCAACGCGAAGATAGAAGCCTTACTGAAGGCGCCTCCCAAAAATGTATCTAACAAGCCTAGTAAGCCTGATGTATCGATATTGAGTTTACTGCTATCTACTCCCGGAAGGACGATATAGTAACCAAGCCGATAAACCGCAATCAAAAGAAGAGTGTAAAGGATTCTGTTCTTTAACTCTTCGATTGAAAAGATATTTTTTAAGGTCTGTATAAACCGTTTCATGCGTTTGTTAGATTTACCCGTGAAAAAATCAGGCAAAGTTACAAAAAATCTTTGGTAAGATTACAAAGTAACCGCTTTACCGCCTGCTTTTTCGATGGCCTCTGCTGCTGCTTTTGAGAAAGCATGTGCTTTCAGCTCAACAGCAGCTTTTAATTCACCGCGGCTAAGAATCTTTACTAAGTCAGTTTTTGAAACTAAACCGTTGCTGTACAATACTTCAATGTCGATGACAGTTACATTCGTTTTTTCAACCAATGCCTGAATTGAATCAAGATTGAGCGCTTTGTATTCTACGCGATTAATGTTTTTGAAACCAAATTTAGGTACACGTCTTTGAAGTGGCATCTGCCCTCCTTCGAAGTGACTTTTTTGGCTATAGCCTGAACGTGATTGCGCACCTTTGTGTCCACGCGTAGATGTACCGCCCATTCCTGAGCCATGCCCTCTACCTAGGCGTTTTTTTGTTTTAACCGAGCCCGAAGCCGGTTTTAATGAGCTAAGATTCATTGTCGTATGCCAATTAGATCTCTTCGACTTTCACCAAATGATTTACTTTCTGAATCATGCCGGAAATGGCAGGATTGATTTCAATCTCTATACTGCGACTGATTTTTCCTAAACCTAAAGCAGCTAAAGTGCGCTTTTGGTCTTCAGGACGTCCAATCTTACTTCTAACCTGTGTTACTCTTACCTTTGCCATGTTCCCAAAAGATTATCCATTAAATACTTTGGCCAACTTTACTCCACGTTGGAATGCAACTTGGTGAGGAGCTCTCATCTTAAGAAGTGCATCAATGGTTGCCTTCACTACATTGTGAGGGTTTGATGATCCTTTTGATTTTGCTAACACGTCGTGTACACCTGCGGCTTCAAGAACAGCACGCATAGCACCTCCTGCAATTACACCTGTACCAGGGGCGGCGGGCTTAACAAAAACCAGACCTCCACTAAATTTACCGTGCATCTCATGAGGAACTGTTCCTTTTAAGAGAGGAACCTGTACGAGGTTTTTCTTTGCATCCTCGATTCCTTTTGCAATAGCATCAGTTACTTCATTAGCTTTACCTAATCCATAACCTACTACTCCTTTGCCGTCACCTACGACTACGATTGCCGAGAAACTAAAACGACGACCACCTTTTACTACTTTGGCAACGCGGTTTATAGCCACAACCTTTTCTTTCAGGTCTGCCTCGTTGTATTTAAGAGGTTTGATACTGTTTGACATATCTTATTAGAATTTGAGACCCCCTTCGCGAGCGCCGTCTGCCAATGCTTTTACTTTGCCGTGATACAAATAACCGTTTCGGTCAAATACAACTGAACTTACACCGGCTGCAATTGCTTTTTCAGCCAATTTAATGCCTACTTGTTTCGCATCTTCTGCGTTGACACTTGCTTTACCGGTAGTATCAAGTTCAATAGATGAAGCAGAGACCAACGTTTCTCCTTTTGTATCGTCAATTACCTGTGCATAAATGCGGGCATTTGAACGAAATACTGAAAGGCGAGGCTTTTCTGTTGTTCCGGCTACTTTCTTCCGAATCCGGTACTTGATGCGCTGTCTTCTGTCGCTTCTTGCTAAAGCCATGATTGATTACAATTTTCAGATTACTGATTACTTCTTAGCTGCTGCTTTACCGGCCTTACGTCTGATTTGCTCACCGATGAAGCGGATACCTTTACCTTTGTAAGGTTCTACTTTACGGAAAGAACGGATTTTAGCGGCAATTTGACCCAAAAGTTCTTTATCAATACACTCTAAAAAAACTTTTGGATTTTGTCCTTTCTCCATCGTTGCCGTAACCTTCACTTCTGAAGGAACAGCAAAGTAGATTCCGTGTGAGTAGCCAAGGCTCATTTCAAGAATATTATTATTCACTGATGCCTTATAACCTACCCCTACTATTTCCAGTTGAGCTTTGTAGCCTTCATTTACTCCTGTTACCATATTATTGATAAGAGAACGGTAAAGGCCGTGCAATGCTTTATGGCGTTTTTGCTCAGTCGGACGTACGACTGTCAATTCGCTTCCTTCTACTTCTACCTTGATATCGCGGTCAATGGGACGAGACAACGTTCCTTTTGGACCTTTCACAGTCACAACGTTATCGTCAGAGACACTTATTGTGACGTTTGCCGGTAGCGTAATCGGCTTTTTTCCTATACGTGACATGTTCTTTCTGTGAATTTTATCAGTAAACGTAACACAATACTTCTCCGCCCACGTTAAGTACGCGCGCTTCTTTGTCGGTCATTACCCCTTTTGAGGTAGATACAATCGCTACACCAAGTCCATTGAGAATGCGTGGAATATCGGCAGAACCCGAATATTTACGCAACCCCGGACGGCTTACACGTTGCAAGTCAACAATTGCTGATTGCTTTGTTACCGGGTTGTACTTTAAAGCAATCTTAATAATACCCTGCGGGCCGTTATCTTCAAACTTGTAGTTTTGGATAAAGCCTTTATCGTAGAGTACCTTGGTGATCTCCTTCTTAATATTAGAAGCAGGTATCTCCACAACCCGGTGCTTCGCCTTTATGGCGTTTCTGATTCTCGTCAGATAATCTGCTATGGGATCGGTTAACATTTCTCTACTGATTTGTTGCGGCCCTTCCGTAAAAGGGCTGCAAAGTTACGGAATTGATTTTAAAAAACAAAAGAGATTTACCAGCTGGCTTTGGTAACACCGGGAATTTTCCCTGCCGAAGCCATTTCGCGGAATACCACCCGGCAAATACCAAACTTACGCATGTATCCACGGGGACGTCCGGTTAAACGGCAACGGTTGTGCAAACGAACTGCTGATGAACTACGTGGCAGCTTGTCTAAACCTTCCCAATCGCCAGCTTCTTTCAATGCAGCTCTTTTGGAGGCATATTTAGCAACCAGCTTTTGTTTTTTCAATTCTCTTGCTTTTACGGATTCTTTAGCCATTTCCTTATTTCGTTGAAAAAGGGATTCTTATTTCTTACCTTTAGTAAAGGGCATACCAAGCGATTTAAGCAATTCATAGCTTTCTTCGTCAGTATTGGCCGTGGTTACGAACGTAATATCCATTCCTGAAATCTTGTTGATTTTGTCAAACTGAATTTCGGGGAAGATGATTTGTTCTTTCACGCCAAATGTATAGTTGCCACGTCCATCAAAACCTTTATCGCTGATACCTTGGAAATCACGTACACGAGGTAGAGCAATCGAAGTTAAACGATCCAGGAATTCAAACATACGGTTGCCGCGAAGAGTAACTTTAACACCGATCGGCATTTTCTCACGCAACTTAAAGTTTGAAATTGCTTTCTTAGAGATGGTAGGTACTGCCTTTTGACCGGCAATAATCGTGATCTCTTCAAGCCCTTGGTCAATCAACTTCTTATCAGCTACCGCTGCACCAATTCCTTTGTTGATAACAATTTTCGACAAACGAGGTACTTGCATTACCGATTTATACTGGAACTTGTCTTGCAAATGCTTAACTACGTCCTTTGAGTATTTTTCTTTTAATCTCGGAGTTGCCATTTTTTGAATTGTTTTGTGGATTTCCGACCCACAGTTGTTAATTTGAGTTTACAGCAAATGGCTCAACCATTCACCAAACCACTTACTTTGAAGGATCAGGGATAAACTTACCCGATTCTTTTGAGTAACGTTGCAACTTACCTGCTTCGTTGGCTTTACGGCCAATACGAGTAGCTTGTCCGGTTGCAGGGTCAATCACCATCAAATTGCTGATATGAATTGAACCTTCTGTTTTCTTGAGTTCACCCTGAGGATTGGCGGCTGTTGGCTTGATGTGTTTGGTGATCAAATTCACACCCTCCACAATAGCACGTTGTTTTTCTACCAAAACTTTAGTGACTTTACCCGACTGGCCTTTTGAGTTACCGGCAATTACCTTCACGGAATCTCCCGTACGAATGTGTAATTTGGGCTGTTTGTTGTATTTTCTTTCCATTGCTTCTACAATACTTCAGGTGCCAATGAAACAATTTTCATAAAATTTTTCTCGCGCAATTCACGAGCAACAGGTCCGAAGATACGAGTACCGCGAGGTTCATCCTGGTTGTTGAGTAATACGACGGCATTGTCTTCAAACCGAATATAAGAGCCATCCTTACGACGGATTTCTTTTTTGGTACGAACAACTACAGCTTTAGAAACTGTACCTTTCTTTACGTTACCTGAAGGAATTGCCTGCTTAACTGTCACTACTACTTTGTCTCCGATAGAAGCGTATCGTTTCCCGGTTCCGCCTAATACACGGATTACCAGTACTTCTTTTGCGCCACTGTTATCGGCCACAGACAGTCTTGATTCTTGCTGTACCATTGTTATTTCGCTTTTTCAATGATTTCGACTAATCTCCAACGCTTGTTCTTACTGAGTGGGCGGGTTTCCATTACGCGAATGGTATCACCGATTCCACACTCATTGTTTTCGTCATGCACCATTAGTTTGGTCGTTTTTTTCATAAACTTACCATATTTAGGGTGCTTAACTTTACGCTCTACCGCGACAACACAAGATTTGTCCATCTTGCTGCTTACCACGCGGCCAACTCTGACTTTGCGTAAATTTCTTTCTACAGTTGTAGTTGTTTGTGCTGCTGCCTCCATTGTGTCGGTTATTTTGCAATTGGGGTCTCCTGACCATTATTACGCGCTTGCGGCTTTATCCTTAGCCGACAACTCCGTCATCAATCTGGCAATCAGACGGCGCGTATTACGAATACGCATCGGATTCTCAATCGGAGATACGGCGTGAGCAAACTTCAACTTGAGTAGACGATCTTGCTCCTCGACGAGGGTTTGCTTCAATTGCTCTACCGTCAGCGCTTTGATTTCACTATTTTTCATTTGACTAATGCTTATTCTGCTTCTTCTTGATGATCGCGACGAACTACGAATTTAGTCTTCACAGGTAACTTTTGAGCGGCTAACCGAAGGGCTTCACTTGCTAATTCAAGTGAAACTCCTGTTGCTTCAAATAGAATGGTTCCTGCTTTAACAGGGGCTACCCAATATTCAGGGGCACCTTTACCTTTACCCATACGAACCTCAAGAGGTTTTTTGGTAATAGGCTTATCAGGAAATATTCGAATCCATACCTGACCTTCACGCTTCATAGCACGTGTTACAGAAATACGAGCCGCTTCAATCTGACGAGCTGTAATCCAGCCGGGTTCAAGCGATTTGATGGCAAACGTACCGAAAGCGATCTGGTGGCCACGAGTGGCCATACCTTGTTCAGACCCTTTGCTTTTTTGTTGTTTGCGGAACTTGGTTCTTTTCGGTTGTAACATGGTTCAGCAGTATTATTCGGTGTCAATAAAGACCCGTTGCTTTCGATAATTACTTTTTCTTATTACGGTTATTATTGTTGCGGCCTTTGCCCGGACCGTTGCCGGCTCCCGGACCGTTACCAGCTCCACGACGATCTCCACCGTCACGGTCTCCGCCACCGCCTCTGCGACGATCTCCATCACGGTCTCCGCCACCTCTGCGACGATCTCCGCGATCTCCGCCACGCTCATTGCCACCGGCACGTTCTGCTGAAGCAGCACCACCGCTTATTGGTGATAAATCGCGTTTTCCGAAGATTTCACCTTTGAATACCCAAACTTTGATACCGATCTTACCATATACGGTAAGTGCTTCTGAAATTGCATAATCGATATCAGCGCGGAGTGTATGCAAAGGCACACGTCCTTCTTTGTATTCTTCTGTACGGGCCATTTCAGCACCACCCAGACGACCCGAAACACGAACTTTGATTCCTTGGGCACCTACACGCATCGCTGATGATATCGCTTGCTTCATAGCACGACGATAAGAGATACGATTTTCCAATTGCTGAGCGATTGACTCTCCCACCAATTTAGCATCAATTTCAGGACGCTTAATTTCGTAGATGTTGATCTGGATATCTTTACCCGTAATCTTCTTGAGCTCTTCTTTGATCTTGTCGACCTCGTTTCCGCCTTTACCGATCACTATTCCCGGACGGGCCGTGTGAATAGTAAGGGTGATCCGCTTCAAAGTACGTTCAATGACTACTTTGGAGATTGCACCTTTAGGAATACGAGCTGAAATATATTTGCGGATCTGCTCGTCTTCAATCAGCTTGTCGGCAAACTCACGTCCTCCGTACCAGCTTGATTCCCAACCACGGACGATACCGAGTCGCAGACCTATAGGATTAACTTTCTGTCCCATTCGTTATTGAAATTTAGGCTTCTTGTTGGATTACTTCTGCTGCGTCATCTACCACAATGGTAATGTGGTTAGAGCGTTTACGAACTCGGTAAGCACGACCTTGGGGTGCCGGACGCAGACGCTTTAACATTGCGCCACAATCAACAAAAATTGTTTTTACGTATAATTCAGCATCTTCAAGTTTAGCATCTTCGTTGCGTTGTTGCCAGTTGGCGACAGCCGACATCAATACTTTTTTCAAAACCGGAGCGGCACCTTGCGGTTGATATTGCAAAATTGCCAGCGCACGACTAACTTTCTGTCCTCTAATCATATCAGCTACAAGCCGCATCTTACGAGGTGAAGTAGGTACGTTTCTTAATATAGCTCTTGCTTCCATTTTCTTTTGTGCGTCGTTAGTGGTTAGTGTCAGTCATCTGGTCAAATGGCTATTGACTGAACAACTATTGACTATTCTATCTTTTGCCTTTATCTTTTTTGGCAATGTGTCCGCGGAAATTACGTGTTGGGGAAAACTCACCCAATTTATGTCCGACCATGTTTTCGGTTACGTACACAGGAATGAACTTATTGCCATTGTGTACTGCAAAAGTATGACCAATAAAATCCGGAGAGATTGTACTGCGTCTTGACCAAGTCTTGATAACTGATTTCTTGCCGGCACCATTCATTACATCAATTTTGGTCTGAAGGCGGAAATCAATGTACGGTCCTTTTTTTATCGAACGTCCCATTTATCTTCGATTATTTTTTACGTTTGCTGATAATCAAACGGTTAGAATACTTTTTCGGCGTGCGGGTCTTTTTACCTTTCGCATACAAACCTGTGCGTGAACGAGGGTGACCTCCTGAGGCACGGCCCTCACCACCACCCATAGGGTGATCGACCGGGTTCATCGCAACCCCACGAACTCGTGGACGAACACCCAACCAACGCTTACGTCCTGCTTTTCCAAGACTTACGTTCATGTGATCGGCGTTGGATATTGAACCCACCGTTGCGATACACGTAGAAAGTATCATGCGCATTTCACTTGATGGCATACGCAATACTGCATATTTGCCGTCACGAGCTACTAATTGTGCATAAGTACCTGCGCTACGTACCAATTGTCCTCCCTTACCGGGATGCAACTCAACGTTGTGAACAATTGTACCGATTGGCATTGAACTTAATGGGAGGGCGTTACCTACTTCAGGTGCTACACCCGCTCCGGACACAATCGTTTGTCCTACTTTAATACCTTGCGGAGCAAGAATATACCGTTTCTCACCATCCTGATATTCTACCAAAGCAATACGGGCAGAACGGTTGGGATCGTATTCAACGGATACTACTGTTGCCGGAACATCAAACTTGTTACGTTTGAAGTCAATAATACGGTACATGCGTTTGTGACCACCACCAATATAACGAGCAGTACGACGACCTTGGTTGTTACGTCCACCTGTCTTTCTAATCGGAGCCAACAAGCTTTTTTCAGGCGTGTCGGTTGTGATCTCATCAAACGACGGAGCCGTACGAAAGCGCTGACCGGGAGTTGTTGGTTTTAGCTTAATGACTGCCATTGTTTTTTTCAGTTATTTGCTACTTCAACGATTTAGTTAGGCGATATCAGAATAAATATCAATTATTTCGCCTGCTTTTAGTGTCACGATGGCTTTCTTGTACGTTGAAGTAATACCACTAATTGCTTTACCTCGTGACATTCTTGATTTTTTTCTACCGATTGAACGCATGGTATCCACGCTGGCTACCTTAACGCCATAGACTTTTTCGATGGCGTTTGCGATCTCAATTTTATTGGCAGTTTTAGACACTTCAAATACATACTTGCCCAAGTTGCTGAGCGCAGTAGCTTTTTCGGTCAATATCGGTCGCTTGAGTACACTCATTGTCTTACTTGTTCAAGAGATTTTCTAACTTCGACACTGCAGCCTCGCTGATCAACAATACTTCCGCATTGATAAGATCGTAGGTGTTTACAGAATCAGCAGTAGTGATGTTTACCTTTGGAATATTGCGCCCTGACAAAAATACGTTATCGTCGTGGTTAGGCAGAATAAGAAGTGTTTTCTTATTTGTTAAAGAGAAAGCACTCAGGAAAGAAAGATATTGTTTGGTCTTAGGACCGTCGAAGGTAAAATCTTCTACAATCGAAATACCGTTTGCTTTCGCTTTGGCTGAAAGAACTGACTTACGAGCCAATACTTTCACTTTCTTGTTAAGTTTGAAACTATAGTCGCGCGGTCTTGGTCCGAATACGCGGCCACCACCTACAAACAAAGGTGATTTAATTGACCCGGCACGTGCGCCTCCTGTTCCTTTTTGACGCTTGATTTTTCTTGTAGAGTAAGAAACTTCGGCGCGCTCTTTTGATTTGTGTGTACCCTGACGTTGATTGGCAAGATATTGCTTTACGTCTAAATACACTACGTGCTGATTTGGCTCAATACCGAAAACCGTTTCGGCAAGGGCTACTTTTTTGCCCGTATCTTGTCCTTTTATATCTAATACTGAAAGTTCCATTGTCTTGATCGGATTGAACGGTTCGCGTTAGCGATTAACTACTTCTCGATGATTACAAACGAATTTTTCGCACCCGGCACCGAACCACTGATAACAACCAGATTCTGCTCAGGAATTACTTTCAACACTTTAAGGTTTTGAACCTTAACGCGATTGTTCCCCATGCGTCCTGCCATACGAATCCCTTTGAATACACGAGAAGGGAATGAACATGCACCAATTGAACCCGGGTGACGTTGGCGGTTGTGCTGACCGTGTGTTTGGCCACCTACCCCTGCGAAACCATGACGTTTTACTACGCCTTGGAAACCACGTCCTTTGGCAGTACCTACAACATCAACGAAGTCGCCTTCTCCAAATACATCTGCTACTGACAGTGCCTGGCCGAGATCAAGTTCCTGTTCGAACTCTTTGAACTCTACCAATTTACGTTTTGGCGTAGTACCTGCTTTCTTAAAATGACCCACGAGCGGCTGAGTCGTATGCTTTTCTTTTTTTTCCCCGAAACCGAGTTGGACAGCTTTGTATCCATCTGTTTCGTCGGTTTTAACTTGTGTAACAACACAAGGACCAGCTTCAATTACCGTACATGCCAGAGCCTGCCCGTCCGCACTGTACACGCTGGTCATCCCGATTTTTTTTCCTATTAAACCAGACATCTTTTTGATTTACAGCAGGTTATAAAATTTATTTTGTAAAACGGACTGCAAAAGTCTGAAATTAAATTCAGCAATCCAAATCTTTTACTTCTTTTATTATTTTTCTTCCATAAAAAAAGGTCAGATGATAAACATCTGACCTCATTTTACTGTGGGAAAGCAAAAGCTACTTAACCTAGTTATGAATTCAGATGCGGTTTCCTTTCGGACCTTCATCCAATCTATGTCGATTGAAATTTTGAAAGTGTCTTTTTGTAAAAGGCTCGCAAAGGTCTGCATTTTCCTCTTTAAAAGCAAGCGTAATTCTGAAAAATTTTATAAAATAATTTTATTCGGCTATTTTTGACAACTTTCTCTCCATCCCGCATACCGAATATTGATTAAACGGTTGTACAACTATTGACACTATTTTCGTTAGTAGACAATACAGAGGAATACCCGTAAACTATGAAAAACGTATGTATTAGAGTGATAATCACTCTGTTAGCAATCATTTCCTGTTTTGATCTCAGCGCTCAGTCACGGCGCAATCGCCCTATTTATCGTAATGTTCCCGCTTTTGGAGTTTTGAAGGTCTATGCCGGTACGGGCATATCTTATTATATGGGAGATATGCGCGCAAAGACTGACTTACGGTTTCTTCAGCCCCATTTAGCTTTAGGAATCAGTTATCGATTGGCTGAACGTTTTGCTTTAAGAGGAGAATTTGATCTGTATCGTATTTCAGGAAAGCAGGAAGGGGGTCCTATTTGGTACAATAACCTGTCATTTCGTTCTGATAATCCTGCGGGCTATATCGGATTACAAATTGATGCTTTTCGCTATAATGATGAACGCTTTTTGAAGCCCTATTTGTTGGGTGGAATAGGAATAACAAGAATTAATCCCAAAGCTAATTATCAAGGCAATTGGTATAGTTTGCCTCCGCTAATGACTGAAGGGGTAGCTTATAAACGTAACGTACGCATTGCCGTTATTGGCTTTGGAGTCTCTTGGAAATACGATGATCGTTGGAATTTTGCAGTAGAACTTACTGACAACTTTGCTGGTTCAGATTACTTAGACGATGTCAGTACCAATTATCCAAATCCGACAGGAATGTCTGAGTTGGCCTTAGCTCTATCTGACAGAAGGTCGGAATTAACGAATCTGCCTTCCGGGTATTCCCCACGGAATGAACCGGGGAACCAACGTGGAAATCCTAAAGTGAAAGATTCATATGGGTTTCTTTCATTTCGGGCCGAATACCTGATCGGCACTCAGGCAAGACGCGCCGAACGCCGCAAGTTGAGATGCTATTATTAAGCACAACTAAATCAGTCTTTTATTTTAAGAAATCAGTAACTGCTTGATTTCGACTCACAACCTGCTGCTTCAAGACAGGCAATGCACTTGTAAAATTGGAGAGATTAGCTAAGTTGGAGTAAGGTGTCTGCTCTTTTTCCGTTCCATTTACGAAAGGGGAAATCAGCGTTGTGTTTTTATCAAAAAGCTCATTCATTTTGGCCGTCGTAAAAACCGTGTTGTTAAATTCTTTTACATAGGTCTTGTACTTAGCGTAATAAACGGCGTCATCTGCCACGTACCGAATGAGCGGCCAACTGCCTGCAACACCTGCCAATGAGAGTTGCACACGGGCATTACTTGTTAAAGCTTCGTTATTATCCCACGGAATCCATGTAAGCTTCTTGGCAGAATGGTTGTATAGATAGTGATTATGGGCCATAGCTCCATAGGTATCCCAATTGACCATCGTTGTATTCACTGCCAGCCACTTAATAAAGTGGTCTATGTTAAATATCTTTTCAAGATTCTCTCTCCATAGCGATGCATTCGTCGTGCGAATAGGATCATTCAATGCTGTAATAAACGCTTTTGCATCACTCCAATCGGCAACATCTTCGTTGTTCTTTTTCTCAAATTGGCTTTGAGAAAAAGATTGAAAAGTAGATTCCGGTTTGTAGACATTCCCTTTTTTCTCCCCAAACTGTGATTTCAGCATTTCATCTTCTATCGTTTCCAATAGCGTATAAACACCGCAATATTTCAGGCCGTCGCCAAAATCAATATAAATTTTATAGAAAGATGTTTGTGCTGCGGGAATTCCTGCCATTCGAAAAATATCCGCCGTAACTTTTTCTCTGATAAGGGAATTATCTTTAAAGGCCGGTGACAGCGAAAATTCTTTAAACCCATAAAAACGCTGATCATTTATTTCAGGATATTGATCTTCAAATTCATCCATTTTCAGACGGAAGGGAAGTTTATAAATACCTGCCCGCCATATAGACGATAAGCTGGAATTGCCTTTTAGACGAAAACCTACCTTATACCATTCTTTGCCGTTGAACTTCATTGATACTGCTACATAATTAGGTTCGTCAGACGTATTAACGCCTCCGCCGGCACCACCTCCCGCTACGCCGAAATCACTGCCTTTCAAGGCTTTCATATCTGTACGGATAGCACTCCAATCCGTCGTTTTCATACGAATTTCAAGGGTATTTACCTGATTTTGTGGAAAAACAATGTCATAATTAGGTACACCGTCTTTACTGTGTGTTTCTGTTGTCCAATCTGCCAAACCTGCCCCACTTCCATCATCGGTAGCAACAATCTCTTTATCTTTGCAGGCAAATGCAATGGTAAGGAGAATAAATAGAGCTAATACCTTTAGTATATTCATAAGGATGTCAAATCAGGCTTTTAAAAATCAGTACTCTTTATATTAATCGGAAGTTCTTTTACTTTACGCATTCAATTGTTTTTTCGATGCAATCTCTTATTTTTCTTTGAGGTTGGTAAAGCATTAACTTGATTTTTTGTTCAATGAAACATATCCTTCTTATGGACGGCCCTGACCACAAAGGGCTTATTTATCACGTAACCCACGTATTGTATAATCACAACCAAAACATTATCAGTCAAGACGAATACGTAAGTCCTTCCAAACAGTTTTTCATGCGGACGGAATTTGAAGGCGAAGGCGATGTGGCAAAAATCATGGATGATCTTTATAGCACTTTACCCTCAGGAATTAATCTTCGTCTTAATCCTAAAAAAAAGAAAGACATTGTTGTATTCGTCACCAAAGAACATGACTGTTTGGGTGAGCTGCTTATTCGATATGCCTTCGACGAACTGGATGCTACCATTCAGGCCGTGATCAGCAATTATAATATTCTGCAACCTTTAGTGAGCAAATTCGGAATTCCTTTTCACTATATTTCTCATGAACATAAAACCCGTCAGGAACACGAAGAAGCTATTTTAAGAACGTTGGATATTTACCATCCCGAATATTTAGTATTGGCCAAATACATGCGCGTGCTTACAAGCGATTTTGTTAAACATTATGCCAACCGAATCGTCAACATTCATCATTCCTTTTTACCGGCTTTTATTGGGGCCAATCCTTATCGTCAGGCGTATGAGCGCGGTGTAAAAATCATTGGTGCTACGGCTCATTTTGTTAATGATAACCTGGATGAAGGGCCAATAATTGCTCAGGACGTAAAAGAAGCGGATCACCGCCTAACGGCTGCCGACATGGCAACGTTAGGGAAAGATACTGAGAAATCGGTACTGTCAAAAGCGTTGAAGTTGGTATTCAATGACCGCGTATTCATTCACGGAAATCGAACAATCATATTATAAGTCATTTTTCAGTGAGCGCTTTTACCGGTTTTTAGGCAATTAAGTCCTTCTATCTATTTGAGAGAAGTTCTCTACAACAAAATCAACTTAAAATCTAATTTTCTGTAATTGTTGTTTAGGTTTAAGTATCTTGCAACCCGTTTTTAACCCTATAACTAACCTTTTGGAAGACATGCAAAAACTTCAATCCTTAGACTATCTGGTCTTTCTTTTTTATTTCATAGTAGTGGCCGGTTACGGTTATTGGATTTATCAACGAAAAAAAACCAAAGAAGCCAGTACAACTGATTTCTTTTTAGCCGAAGGCTCTCTTACCTGGTGGGCGATCGGCGCTTCTTTAATTGCTTCGAATATTTCGGCTGAGCAATTTATCGGAATGTCAGGAAACGGTTTTTCAATGGGGCTAGCCATTGCCACTTACGAATGGATGGCCGCAGCGACTCTTTTGGTGGTAGGTATTTTCTTTATGCCCATCTATTTAAAGAATCGCATTTTCACGATGCCCCAGTTCTTAAACCAACGTTATAACACAACTGTCAGCCTTATTATGGCCGTTTTTTGGTTGTTTTTATACGTTTTGGTGAATTTGACATCTATTTTGTTTTTAGGTGCGCTGGCTGTTTCAACCATTTCAGGCATTGATTTTACCGTTTGTATGATCGGCTTAGCCATTTTTGCCGTAATCATTACCGTAGGGGGTATGAAGGTAATTGGTTACACCGACGTGATTCAGGTCTTCTTTCTTATCTTAGGTGGATTGGCTACGACTTATCTCGCCATGGATCTGGTTTCGCAAGAGTTTGGGGTTGAGGGAATCACAAGTGCTTTCGGTACAATGCTTGATAAATCAGCCGACCATTTTCATATGATATTCCACGAAGGCAATCCAAACTATATGGCCTTACCGGGTTTAACGGTATTGATCGGAGGAATGTGGATTGTGAATCTTAACTATTGGGGTTGTAATCAATATATTACGCAACGGGCATTGGGGGCTGATCTTAAGACAGCGCGTGAAGGAATCCTGTTTGCTGCTTTCTTAAAAATATTGATGCCCGTTATCGTTGTATTACCGGGAATTGCCGCTTATACTCTTTACCAAAAAGGCTTATTTCAAATGGAAATGCTTGAGGGTGGCGAATTAAACCAAGATCGTGCTTATCCCGTATTGCTTAACTTACTTCCGGTAGGTTTGAAAGGGCTTTCATTCGCCGCACTAACTGCCGCAATTGTAGCTTCATTGGCCGGAAAGGCAAACAGTATCTCTACGATCTTCACCCTTGATATTTATAAAAAATACATCGAGCAAAATGCCGATGAAAAGAAATTGGTTTGGGTTGGTCGGGTGACTATTGTTATTGCCATGATTTTGGCGATTGTGATTTCTCCGTATATGGGCATTGACAAAAAAGGTGGGTTCCAATTTATCCAAGAGATGACAGGCCTTGTTTCTCCGGGTGTATTCGCAGCGTTTATTTTGGGCTTTTTCTGGAAAAAGACCAATTCCGCAGGCGCTCTTTTTGCCATTGTAGGTGGCTTCTTACTTGCCTTTTCCATGCACAACAACTGGCTTCCGGGTACTGATTGGACAGCCGTTCCTTTTCTGGATCGGATGGGCATTGTATTCTTGATTTGTGTAGCTGTTATGATTGCACTGGGTCTTTGGCAACCAAGCGACAAAGGGCTCAAAATTGACGCGTCTATGTTTAAAATTAAAGGTACATTCGCCATCGGGACGGTTATTATCTGTACTATAATTACAATACTTTATACTG
Source organism: Runella sp. (assembly GCF_965279615.1). Lineage (NCBI taxonomy): Bacteria > Pseudomonadati > Bacteroidota > Cytophagia > Cytophagales > Spirosomataceae > Runella > Runella sp. The sequence goes on from NZ_OZ257252.1 coordinate 4,460,031, forward strand.
TATTCTGGTAGTCGACTTTACTCAATAGATTGTTTACCCCTATCGGTACCGGTACTGATAGGGGTATTTTTTTGCTCTTCATTAAACTTTCCGGGTTGTTTATCTCTCTAAGCTTCAATGCCGTTTGAAATTTTCTAAAAATTACTCAACGCTGTTAATCAATCCACTATGGACATTATCCAACACCAACGCAACATTCAACACTTATTTTGGCGGGCAGGCTTCGGAGCGTCCCCAATGGAAGTGCAAAAAGCAATGTCTAAGTCCAGGCATCAGCTTGTAAAAGATTTATTCAAGAATGGAAGAGGCCTGGAGTTGCTTGCTCAAGTATCAGATGCGCCTTATCAGGACTTAAAAAATCTTAAAAAAGCAGCGAAACAAAACGCCGGCAGTTCACGCGAAGAAATGAGAGACCGATTAAAGGACATTGCGCAGCAACGCCGCGAAACCATCGGAAGCCTTAATGATGCGTGGGTTGCCAAAATGGGAAATCCCGATTATGCATTGCGTGAAAAAATGACCCTTTTTTGGCATAATCATTTTGCCTGTCGCAGTAGAATAGGTGCGTTTATTCAACAACAAAATAATACTATTCGTACCCATGCTTTTGGGAAGTTCGGTGATTTACTGATGGCGATTTCCAAAGATGCGGCCATGCTGCAATTTTTGAACAATCAGCAAAATCGCAAAAAAAGCCCTAACGAAAACTTTGCCCGTGAAGTCATGGAGCTATTTACCGTTGGTCGAGGCCAATATACCGAGCAGGATATTAAAGAAGCCGCCCGGGCATTTACAGGCTGGGGATTTACGATCAATGGTGATTTCGTATTTCGGGAAATTTTCCACGATGACGGCACCAAAACCATCTTTGGCAGATCAGGCAATTATACCGGTGAGGATGTGATCGAAATGCTTTTATCCAACCCTATGACTGCACGACATATTTCAACGAAAATATATCGACATTTTGTGAATGAAAAAATAGTTCAAGCCCACGTTGATGCCATGTCGAAGCGTTTTTATAATACCAATTACGACATTGCCGATTTAATGGAATTCGTTTTTATGTCCGATTGGTTTTATAATTCAACGAATGTTGGCGCTCAAATCAAATCACCGGTCGAATACATTGCCGGGTTGCAGCGAACGCTGAATTTGGATTTCGTTGATAAAGCACCCGTATTATACACCCAAAAAATTCTGGGACAAGTGCTTTTCAATCCACCTAATGTGGCCGGCTGGCCCGGCGGAAAAGCATGGATCGACAGTTCAAGTCTGCTTTCACGTTTACAAATGCCAAACATATTTTTTCGCAACGAAGTTATCAATGTCAGCGTAAAAGAGAGCGGAGACGCAAATGAAGAATCCTTAAAACACAAAAACAGGTTTGAAACCAACATGGATTGGCAGGCCTTTGCCCAATCCTTCAAATCGGTTTCGGATGCTGAACTTTGTAAAACCTTGGCATCTTATTTGTTACAGGTCCCGATTAGTGATGAGTTGATGAAACGCATTGAAAATAAGGTTTCTACAAAAGAGCGACCTGACGTTATCAAACAACTCAGCATTGCTTTAATGAGTACACTCGAATACCAAGTTTGCTAAACCTCCGGCCTTCAAATACTATCTATTTAACTTATGAAACGTCGCAACTTCCTTAAAAACACTGCTTTCACCACGGCCGGCTCACTTTTAATTCCACAATTTTTAAAAGCGTATGAGCAAAAACACCTTGGGCAAAAACCGTTGAACGATAAAATTCTTGTTATTATTCAGCTCTCCGGTGGCAATGATGGACTGAACACGGTAGTTCCGTTCAGGAACGATATTTATTACCGCGAACGGCCTTCGATTTCCATTAATCAAAATAATATTCTGCGATTAAATGACGAAATTGGGCTAAATCCGGCGTTGGAAAAAATAAAAGAACTGTATGATAACGGTTTGGTATCCATTGTTAATAATGTAGGTTATCCAAACCCCGACCGTTCTCATTTCCGTTCGATGGATATTTGGCAAACAGGAAGCGGCTCGGAAGATTATCTTTCTACGGGTTGGATCGGGCGTTATTTGGACGCACAATGCATCGGGCATTCGTGTTTACCGCATCAGGCGCTTGAAATTGATGATACATTGAGCTTAGCGTTAAAGGGTCAACAGGTGAATGGACTTTCATTACAAAACCCTGAAAAGCTCTATAAGCAAACTCAAAGTGCATTTGTTAAGACCTTGGATAACACTCCGGCTGCTGATACGCATGAAAATGTAGGCTATCTCTATAAAACATTAGCCGAAACCATATCTTCTGCTGATTATGTTCATTCCAAGGCAAAGGTCAACAAATCTCGGTTGTTGTACCCAACAACCGAACTCGGAAAAAGCCTTAATACAATTGCCGAACTTATTACTGCCGGTGTAAGCACAAGTGTTTATTACGTTTCATTGTCCGGTTTTGATACGCATATTCGCCAAAACGACCAGCAAGACCGTCTTTTACGTCAATACTCTGAAGCGGTCAATGTTTTTGTGAATGATATGAAATCCAATAGTCGACTTGACGATGTTATGATCTTAACCTTTAGTGAATTTGGCCGGCGGGTAAAACAAAACGCCAGTAACGGCACTGACCACGGTACTGCCAATAATGTATTTTTGATTGGCGGGCCTAAACGTACAAAACCTATTGTCAGCGAAGCGCCTGACTTAACAGATTTAGACAATGGTGATCTAAAATACAAAATTGATTTTAGGGAAATCTATGCAACCTTATTGGATGATTGGTTACATACCGATTCCGGCAATATCCTTAATAAGAAATTCAGTAAACTTGCCCTATTTTAAATTAAAATGGCTGCCTGAGAGCAGTCATTTTAATTTAAAGCTAATTATCTTTTCTATTCTCCTCTTCCTTGGTGGCTTTTTCCTATTTTTACGTCAATCAATAAAAGACGAAATGCCCCATACTATCAATGATACAGCAAAAATTTTCAGTACACTTGGCGGAGAATTCATCATTCCAACAGACATATTTGCCGAAAAAGTAAAAAAGATAAAGGCCTTCATTTTTGACTGGGACGGCGTTTTTAATGATGGCACTAAAAACGAACAGGGAACCAGTAATTTCAGTGAGGTTGATTCAATGGGAATCAATTTACTGCGGTTTGGTTGGTGGTTATCTCATTCAAAAATGCCCCATACTGCTATTATTTCAGGCGAACGGAATGTTATGTCTTTTCAGTTGGTTCAGCGTGAGCATTACGAATCCTGTTATTTTCGTATCAAACATAAGATTGCCGCCCTGGAACACTTCATGAATATATACGGTCTTAAATCGGAGGAAATAGCGTTCTTTTTTGATGATGCTTTAGATCTATCAATCGCAGAACAATGCGGTATTCGTATCATGATACGACATAATGGAAATCCTTTATTTCAAAAATACGTTGTCGACAATAATCTTGTTGACTATATTACCGGTCAGGTAGGCGGCGCTTTTGCCGTCAGAGAAGGATGTGAACTCTTATTGGGAGTTGACCAAATACATGATCAAACAATTACAAAAAGGCTACGTTTTTATCCTGAATATGACCAATACCTCTCTGAACGTCAAATGATTGAAAGTTCATTTTTTACGTTGGCTGAGGGGAAATTTGAATTGCAAACTCTGTAGTATTTATCGTAATGTCACAATCCATAAATTTTCAGGAAAATAGATTAAAAACAGGCGAAGGGGGAATAATTCTTACCAGTGTGGAAGATTTACTCAACTGGTCAAGATTATCGTCTCTTTGGCCTATGGGATTTGGACTGGCATGTTGCGCCATAGAAATGATGGCTTCGTATGCTTCTAATTATGATCTCGAACGCTTTGGGATCTTTCCAAGGCCTTCTCCACGTCAATCTGATGTAATGATTGTTGCAGGAACTGTTACTTTCAAAATGGCCGACCGCATTCGGCGTTTGTATGAGCAAATGCCGGAGCCGCGTTATGTGATCTCTATGGGAAGCTGTTCAAACTGCGGAGGGCCGTATTGGGAGCATGGCTATCATGTTGTAAAAGGAGTAGATAGAATTATTCCTGTAGATGTGTATGTGCCCGGTTGCCCGCCCCGCCCCGAAGCATTAATTGGAGGTTTTCTGAAATTACAGGAAAAAATTCGACAGGAACATCCGATTGCTCCAACGTTACTATTAGAAATTGAAAATCAGCCCGCCTAGCCTTATGACTACAAAAGATATACAACAGCGGTTAATTGATGTGTTTGCAACAGAGTCGATAATAGTTGTGAACGAAAGGTCAACACAACCTATTCTGCAAATACCGGTTGAGTTGCTTATCAGCACTTGTCAATTTTTGCACGATGACGAACTATTATTTTTTGACTTTTTGGCTTGCGTTACCGGTATTGATAATGGCCCTGACAAAGGTACTGTTGAAATAATTTATCATTTAACGTCAATTCCATACCAAAGAAATTTAGTTCTCAAAATTGTGATACCAAGGCAAACAGGCAGTTTGTTACCTTCAGCTCCAAGTGTAAGCGGTATTTGGCAAACCGCTAATTGGCATGAACGCGAAACGTTTGATCTAATTGGAATTTCCTTTGAAAACCATCCTGATTTGCGTCGTATACTACTTCCTAAAGACTGGGAAGGATACCCATTAAGAAAAGATTACGAAGAACAGGACTCCTACCACGGAATAAAAGTAAAATACTAGTAATCAATGAGTTGAAAATTTTTCTTGACATAATCAAAAAAAATGCTATCCTTCGCAACAAATTCAGCTAAAAAAGCGTTGGATTGGCAAGTTTGCTTGGTTTTTAAACCTTATTTTAGAACTAATAAAAGGAATTGAGTATGTATTGGACACTGGAATTAGCCTCTTATTTGGAGGACGCGCCTTGGCCCGCCACAAAGGACGAATTAATTGATTTTGCTATTCGCACGGGAGCTCCTCTGGAAGTCGTCGAAAACCTTCAGGAGTTGGAAGATGATGGTCAACCTTATGAAAGTATTGAGGAAATATGGCCTGATTATCCAACCAAAGACGATTTCTTCTTTAACGAAGATGAATATTAAAAAAACAAAAAAAGCCCAGTAAATGGGCTTTTTTTTAATAGGTATGATTAGAAACAGAAAAAGCTCACATATAGTGAGCTTTTCTTTTAATATTGTGGCGGCTACCTACTTTTCCAGGTTTTATCCCAGTATCATCGGCGGATTGGGGCTTAACTTCTCTGTTCGGAATGGGAAGAGGTGAACACCCAACCTGTAACCACCATCAAGGTCGTTTTGGGGTTTTAGGAAGGAGAACAGGTGAAGCGAACCGTCGCACCGTCCCAACCTGTAACCACCATCAAGGTCGTTTTGGGGTTTTCGGAAGGAGAACAGGTGAAGCGAACCGTCGCACCGTCCCAACCTGTAACCACCATCAAGGTCGTTTTAGCGTTTCAGAACTGACATCAGTAAAATTAATTACCGCACCATCCTGTCTTGCTAACCTATCTTTAAGGCTTTTTGATTCGAGTTAATCAGGGACATCTGTCGCCTCTCAATTCTTATCAGGTCTTTTCAGACTATAGGGTCTTATACATTAATTGACATTGGAAAGAAAAATAAATAAGCAGTATATATAGAAGCTATTGGGCAATTAGTACTGCTCGGCTTTGATGTCACCACCTTTACACCTGCAGCCTATCAACGTCATCGTCTATAACGTCCCTTGTTTGGAAATCTCATCTTCAGGCCGGTTTCGCACTTAGATGCTTTCAGCGCTTATCCGTTGCCCACGTAGCTACTCGGCCGTGCAACTGGCGTTACAACCGATTCACCAGCGGTGAGTCCAACCCGGTCCTCTCGTACTAAGGTCAGCCCCCGTCAAATTTCCTACGCCCATCACAGATAGGGACCGAACTGTCTCACGACGTTCTGAACCCAGCTCGCGTGCCACTTTAATCGGCGAACAGCCGAACCCTTGGGACCTTCTCCAGCCCCAGGATGTGACGAGCCGACATCGAGGTGCCAAACCATCCCGTCGATGTGAGCTCTTGGGGATGATCAGCCTGTTATCCCCGGCGTACCTTTTATCCTTTGAGCGATGGCACACCCATGCGCAACCACCGGATCACTAAACCCTGGTTTCCCACCTGATCGACCCGTCGGTCTCACAGTCAAGCCGGCTTGTGCTTTTGCACTCCCCGCACGGTTACCAAGCGTGCTGAGCCGACCTTTGGAAGCCTCCGTTACTCTTTTGGAGGCGACCACCCCAGTCAAACTACCCACCATGCGCGGTCTTCATAACTGAATTAGAACACAGAATACAAAAGGGTGGTATTTCAACGTTGGCTCCCCGAATCCTGACGAACCCGGTTCACAGCCTCCCACCTATCCTACACATTCATATCCCATGTTCAACGCAAAGTTGTAGTAAAGGTGCACGGGGTCTTTCCGTCCCGTGACGGGTAAGCGGCATCTTCACCGCTACTACAATTTCACCAAGCTCACGGTTGAGACAGTGCCCAGATCGTTACACCATTCGTGCAGGTCGGAACTTACCCGACAAGGAATTTCGCTACCTTAGGACCGTTATAGTTACGGCCGCCGTTTACCGGGGCTTCGATTCAAAGCTTCTCTTGCGATGACTTCCCCTCTTAACCTTCCGGCACCGGGCAGGTGTCAGGCAACATACGTCGTGTCTCCACTTTGCGTTGCCCTGTGTTTTTGTTAAACAGTCGCCTGGGCCATTTCTCTGCGACTCAATTTTACTCGAGTGTCCCTTTTCCCGAAGTTACAGGACTAATTTGCCGAGTTCCTTAACCGTGATTCACTTGAGCACCTTGGTATATTCTACCCAGCTACCTGTGTCGGTTTACGGTACGGGCTCATGCAAGCTGATGTTTCAGCGGTTTTTCTTGGAGGCAGATTCAACACTTCGCTTCGTCCGTAGACTCTGCTCAACGAAGACTTCCGTCACTTCGTAGCGTCTCTTCCACCCCGTGCGCTTCACACTTGCATCAGGTGCAGGAATATTAACCTGCTGTCCGTCAGGTGCGGCCTTCGCCTTCCCCTTAGGCCCCGACTAACCCTCAGTTGATTGACATAGCTGAGGAATCCTTAGCTTTACGGTGTGTATGGTTCTCACATACATTGTCGTTACTTATGCCTACATTTGCTTTTCTATCCGCTCCACCATAGCTCACGCTACAGCTTCGCTGCAAACAGAATGCTCCCCTACCGATATTACTATCGCATCGCTTCGGTGATATACTTGATGCCCGTTTATTATCGACGCCCGCCCCGCTCGACCAGTGAGCTGTTACGCACTCTTTAAATGTATAGCTGCTTCCAAGCTAACATCCTGGCTGTCTCGGCAGTCGGACTTCCTTTGTTCAACTTAGTATATACTTAGGGACCTTAGCGGTTGCTCTGGGTTGTTCCCCTCTCGGACCGTGACCTTAGCACCCCGGC